>CAVPSQ010000010.1:1400000-1744964 GCA_963708455.1 uncultured Pseudomonadota bacterium | reverse complement strand
GGCGAAAGGTCGCCTCAGCCTGCACCGTGGTCAGCTTATCCAATCCCAGCGTGTCGCCGGCCGGCAGGAAGAGCGGATGCGCGCCGAGACGCGGATCTTGACCGTCGATCCCACCACGCCCCCTGGAGCCAGCACCGAAACCGATGGGTCTTGGATCACCGGCTGGCCTTTCAGCGCTGCCTGCGCGGCGCTGACCGCCTGGCAGGCGGCGCAGCTCTGAGCCACCGAGCCCATGCGCGCCCCGTGCCGGGCAGCATTCTCCACCACAGAAGACGCCCACAGGTAAGCCCCAAACTGCACCATGCCCAGGAACATCAGGATCACCAGCACCACGCTGGCGGCGAACTCGACTGTGCTGGCACTCTTTCGCGTTTTGCCATCAATACCGCCAGGTTAAAGCGGAGTAGAGAAACGAGAATAGTGAAATGTTCTTCTCCGCGCACTTCCGTAGCTTGCACTGAGCTTGTCGAAGTGTCCGCGTGTCATTGATCTTGATCCTGTTTCCTAGAACCCGAGCAGGCCAGCGATGCGCTCGAAGGCCGCAATCAGGGCACCGCGGAAGATGCCCATTACCACCAGGATGATCAGCAGCACCAGCCCGGTGATGGCCGCCACGCTGGCTGACTCCTCGCCGCGCTGGCTGCGCCGGCTGTGCGTGAACACTTGCAATCTCGACGCGCTTTTGGATAGGTTTGAACCGATGGATTTGATTGGTGCGAACATGGGTAACCTCCTTGAAATGTATGGTTGTCGATCTGCTAAAATGCCTCGATCAGCGGCACGCCGACCACGAATAAAATTACGATCAGGAAAGGTAGGAAGTAAAAGACCGCCACCAGGACTCCCAAGGTGTTGGCCAGGCGCTCGGTGCGGATCTCCGCCTGCCCGATATAGGTATCCGAGAACTGGATTGCCAGGCGGGTCAAGATCTCCTGCACCTGGCTGCCCTGGCGGGCAAAACCCATCTGGATGGCGAAGCTGACCAGGTCAGGGTGCCCGCTGCGCTCCGCCTCCACTAATAAAATGCCGGCCCCCGTCTCCCGGGTGGGCAGCAGGCTGCGCCCGTGGGCGATGGCTAACACACGCCGCAGCCAGGCTGGCAGGTAGCCCTCGCCCTGGGCGGCGCGAGAAAGCACAGCTTCCAGCCCGGCCCCGCTGGCGGACTTGGCCGCCATCAACTGCAGGAACTCGGGCAGCTCCTGCGAGATGCGCTTGCGGGCGCTGGCAGCCTTCCCGGCCAGGTCGGCCTGCATCAGGGTCCAGCCGGCCAGTCCCCCGATCAGCAACCCCAGATTGCTGCGCAGCGCCCAGGCGGTTAGGGCGCCCATGGCAGCCGCGGCCAGCACCTGGCGACCGACCACCCAGGCAGCCGTCTTGCCTGACCAGGATGGATCGGAGAATGCCGCCCAGTACAGGTCCAGCTCGATGCGCTTGAAGTAGCGCGGGATCACCCGGGCGAGCGGCAAGCCCACCCATTCCAGCGCCTCCCGTTTCACCGCCGGCTGCTCAGCTTTTCCCAGCCGCTTCGCTACGCCGGGGTCGGCGATGGTGATGAATTTGTTCGCCGCATAACCTACAGCGACCATCGTAAGTAGTGCAATCAACAGGATCATGCCTTCCATGCTTGCCCTCCTTACACGACCTTCATCACTTCGCTGCGCATGTACAGGTACCCAATCACCATCACCCCGACTGCTACGGCCAGGGCCACCTGCACCAGCGGATGGCTGAATGAAGCACGGGTAGCCGGATCGCCGATCATCACCAGCAGGACGAGAGCCAGCATCAACGGGATCAGCCGCGCCGACTGCAGCGGCTGGGCAGCCTTGGCCTGGGCGTGGGTGCGCACGGCGATGATGCGCTGGATCGATGAGGCAGTCTCGCTGAACACCAGCGCATACTGCCCGCCCCCTGCCCGGTGGTAGCTCTCCAGCAGCATGGCTACGTTGGAAAGCGAGAGCGACGGTGAGCGCTTTGCCAGGTCGCGCAGCGCCTGCTCGGCGCTGCGGCTGCGAATGTCCTTGGCGGTCTTGAGCAGCTCAGGCGTCAATGGGTTGGATCCCTCCGAGCTCAGCGAGCGGGCAACCTCCTCCAGCACGTCATCCAGGCCCCGGTTGACCTGCAAGCCCGGGGCGATGCGCGACAGGGCGATGGCCAGCTTCTCGTCGATCATCCTCCCCCGGCTGCGCCCTTTCTCCTGAATATAGGCGAATGGCAGATAAGCCAACATGCCGCCCACCGCCAGGGAGGGCAGCCCGGGGATGAAGAACGCCCAGCTCAGCAGCGCGCCGGCAATGCCCAATCCCAGCGCCAGCAGGATGAATTGGGTCGGGGTCAGCTCCACCTGGGCTTCCCTCAAGCGGTACTGCAGGGATCCCCTGGGAAGATCGGATAATCCTTCGACGAACTCGACCGTCTCGGCGTCCTTCAAGCGGCGGGCGCTGCGGGACATCAGGTATGCCCAGCGCCCGGAAAGCTCCCAGCCGATGAGCGCCACAATCGATAGCACAATCCCGGCGATCAAAAAGATGGTGGTCATCATATCCATGACTTTATCCTCCTGTGTAAATGGTTAAAAGTTCATCCACTTCTTGTGGTTCTGAGCCGTTACCCTGGACATGGATCCAGCGTGGCTCGTTTGGAGTTGAGCTTTCGTCGAAACGCCACAGGTGTTCGTAGCGCACCCGCTGACCCTGGGAAACCCGGCTGATCTGCACGATCTCAGTCACCCGGCGCACCTCGTGTCGCAGACCGATCTGCACCAGCATGTCGAGGCTGTCCGCCATCACCTGGGCAGCTTCGTGCGGGCGCACGCCTTCGTCAGCCCCCATAATCGTCGCCAGGCGGCGGAAGGCCTCGCGCGGGCGAGTCGGCGTGGAAGGTGCAGGCGCCCGAATGGCCAGTCAGCATGGCGCGGAACATGGCCATAGCCGCTCGCCCGTCGCGCACCTCGCCCACGATCAGGTAATCCGGCGACATGCGCATGGCGTCATCCACCCCATCCGCCAGGGTGTAGGGCGGCACTTCCGATCCCGGGGCACCGGCCTGGCTTCGACGGTCTGCACTGTCGGGCGGTCGATCCAGATCTCCGCCGGGTCCTCGATCTTGACGATGCGCCAGCCTTTGGGCAGGAAGTTGCACAGCGCCGAGAGCAGGGTGGTCTTGCCGGTGCGCGTCCCGCCGGTGATCAGCAATCCCTGGCCAGCCCGCATCGCCGCCCCCAGGAACTCCATGATCTCTGGCGCCATCAGACCCCGTTCCAGCAGCCATTCCGGCAGCACCGGTTTCTGCTCGTACAGGCGGATGTTGATCGACGGGTAGCCCTCTCCTGGGGCGATGACCGGGTGCAATACCTTGATCCGCCCACCGCCCGGGTTGTGGCGTTACCGGCAGACGGGCATTCACGCTGGGCGTGGCTTCGTTGAGCGCCTTCGACTGGCCTCCCAACAGCAGGTTGATGACCCGCCACACTTCGCTGGCCTCCACCTGTAAATCGATCGTCTCCCAGCGCACGCTGCCCTTAGGCATCACCTGCACCAGGCCCGAAGAGTAGATGTGATCTCAGTCAGATCGCTGCGCGCTGGCGGCAGGAGCAGGTCCAGGAAACCCAAACCTAAAACCCGCCGGGCGATCTCCTCTGTCAGGCTGGTGTGATCCTGTGCAGAAGGCACGATCCCGCGGAGGCGGTGGGCCTTGCCGGCCAGGACGTGGATGCGGCTTTTGATCTTCTCCTGGTCCGTCTGATCCGGGGAGCGCAGGATGGACGAGTTCGAATTCACGGTTGATGGCCTCGATCACCTCGTCGATGATCTGGCGCTGGATATCCCGGTCGTTCAGGACGCGTGCGGCTGGGCAAACTCATCTAACATTCCTAAAACCATCGCTCAGCCTCCATGCGGACACGGATACCCATGAAACTGCGGCCTTTGTGCCGGCCGTTGGTGGATGGGTTGTGCAGGTTGCCATAGAAAGTATCCGCCAGGGCGGTGATGTTTTTGCCCAGATCCTCGGAGACGTTGACTGCCGGCCGCGCCTGGTCCTGCGCCTGGGGGATGACCGGGTCGTAGTCGATGGTAGTCATCACCGGCGGGAACCAGCCAAACTGGTTTGCCCCTTTCTGGTGGAAGCTGGAAGCCGTGTAATTGGATTGCTTGGTGCGCTGGTTGAGCACGACGAAAATGTTCTCCTTGGGGATGCGGTGGTTGCTCTGCAGGCTCTCGGTCAGCAATTTGGCGACGTGCGCCGTGGCGCGCACGCCGCTCCAGCGTCGGCCGGGCAACGATGATCACCAGGTTGGCTGCCAGCAGGGGCTGCATCGTCCAGGCGCCTTCGCCGGAGGGCAGATCGAGCAAGATCGCGCCATAGTTGAAGGCATATGAGGTGATAACCAGCGAGCGAATCGAACCTGGCTCCCCGGGCTGGTGGTGGCTGCGTTGGCATAAGTGTACGACTCGCAAGGGGCGACCACCACGTCCAGGCCTTCCTTGCTGGTCTGAATGGGACTCCTTGAAGCCGGGCGAGCCGGGATGGGCGAAGAATTCCTGGGCGCTGGGCTGGTAGTGCAGATCCAGCCGCAGGCTGGCGGTAGGCGGCAAATCGAAGGAGAACAGCAACGATTGGATGTTGCGGCGGGCAGCCAGCTCAAAGCCCAGCCCTTCAGCCAGGGTAGACTTACCCACCCCGCCTTGCGCTGAGACGAAGGCGATCACCCGTGTGCCCACCACCGCCGCCGAGCGGTCAGCCCGGGTGAAGGATTTTTCCATGGGCGAGATCGCCTGGCGCCGGGCGCGCTCAGTCTGCACCGCGCTGTTGCCGCGCTTGAGCACTTCAGCAGGAGCTGCTGGCTGGATGTAGGCGCCGCGCACCGTATCGACCTGCTCGACCACCCTGCAGGTCAGCCCAGCCCGGCGGGAGCAAGACAATCGCCACTGCGCTATTCAATCTGGCAAGCTGGTCGACCAGCGCGTCGATGCCCGGAGCGACGTCGGCAAAGATGATCAGCAAATCCGGCTCACCGTCCTTCAAATTGCGCTGGAACAGCTCCCAGTTGTTCTGCATCATCATCAAGGTCATCTGGAACTCGCCCACCATGCCCACATAATCCCGGGCAATGAGCTGGAGGTCGGGGCTGGCAAATCCAACGGTAATGCTCATGGCAACTCCTCCGATCCTATGGGTTCAACTCGTATCCGGTAATGCGTTCATACAGGTTAGCCAGATCGACCGGCTCCAGGCTGGCGGTCTCGATCGTCAATCCGTCGCTCGGCTCCAGGACCAGGTGGATGGTGGCGACCTGGTTGAGCAAGGCCAGCAGCTCCGCTGGGCTGACCTGGTAACCCGGGGCTACCTGCACCGGGGCCAGCGGAGCTTCGAGCAGCACCACGCTGCCGGCCTGGGCGACCTGGCTGGTGCGGGCGCTGGCGAACAGCTCGGCTTCCCCACTGGTCGCCGGCAGCTCTTCGTAGCGGAAGGATTGGGGCACCACCAGCACGCGCAGCCCCTTGATGGTGATGCTGGCCACCGGCGATAACGGCGGCTGGGGTGTGGCCGTCGGGGCTGGGGTCGGCGTAGGTTGTGCGCTCTCGGGCGTATCACCCTCCCCAAACGGGGCCACCTCTGTGGGCAGATAAGCCGGGATCACGCTGCCGCCTACGTCACGCTGGATGGCTTGCGGGTCGAGGATGGCGATCACCGCCACCCGCTGCCCGGTGCGCACGATGCCTGCCAGCCCGGTCGCCTGGTCCACGTCCACAGCGATGGCCACGCTGTCCGGTGATAGCTTGGCTGGGATACCTGCCGCGGCAGTGCTGTCGCCGGCCACATAAGTTGTGATGGCATCCCCGTGGACGCGGTCAGCGGTCAATACCATCCCACTGCCTCTTCCACCGCTGTAAAAACTCCTTCTGGGACAGCTGCTTTGGGGACACGGCTCTCTTCCAACAGGTCAGCTGTCAGGCGCGTCCCGGCCGGCCAAATCCTGCCGGGCTGCCACTATTGTGGTGGGCTGGACGTACAAGGTCAGCAGGGATAGGGTCAGCCCACCAGCCAGCAGCGCCAGACCGATAATGATGATCAAGGATTTTTTCATGGATTAGCCTCCAGTTAATGGTTTCGATAATCCACAGCCTAAGAAAAAGTGCCAAGCGTCTGGTAATGATTGAAGATCTCCCGGTCGTTGGCTCGGCCACTGCCAGCATCAGGGAGCGGATCAGGTAAGGCTCCATCTCGAGGATGTCCTGGGTGTAGCCCAGCTTGGCCACCGCCATGCCGATCGGCATGCGGGCGATGAAGCGGTCGTACTCGCTGTTGACAAAGCCCTTCGTGTTGCGGGCGATGTGCGCCAGGATCGCTGCCCGGTCGCGGTCGTTCTTGGTCTGCCCGAAGAAGCCGTTGTTGCAGGAGGACAGGATGCCCGCGGGCAGTTCCGAGACGGTCTGGGCCAGAACGTGCAGGAAGCACTGGTACTTGCGCCCGTCCCGCCACATGTCCAGGAAGATCTGCGCGGTCTGGTTGGCGCCGGCTGCGGCGTCCTGTTCGGCAGGCTGCGCCCGAGGCGATGCCGGTCAGGACCTTGTTGGCCTCCTCGAAGAAGATCTGCAGTGGGCGGAAAGCGCCTGCCGCCCAGCAACTTCCCGCCGCCGGACCACCGCATCCAGATAAAGGATGGAGGCGATCAGCGAGAGCAGGGCGGACTTGGAGAACTCGTCCATCTCCGCGCCGCCTTCGATGACGGTCACGCCCCACGGGTCATGCTACCAGGCCCGAGCAGGCCCAGGTCTTCGATGGCCATGGTGTCGTAGCCCTGCCCGTACATGGGCCGCATCTCGCCTTCGGCCAGGGCTCCAGCCGCAGCAGCACACCCTGCAGGGAGGAGCGGCTGGCCTGGTCGCGCGTGCGGGCGCGGTCGAACTCGACGCGCAGCAGGCGCCACCCACTGCGCCAGGCGACCGCTCTTGCTGCGGTACACGACCAGCGCCTGGCGTTCGAAGGGTGCCAGGTGCATCAAGGCGCGTCGAGCGTGGTCGCGCTGCGCTCGGCAGCCTTTCTCTCGCCGGGAGGCGTTGATGACCTCCTCTTCGGTCTCGTCTACTGCGCACCTTCTCCACATGGACTGAGATCGACTTTCGTCTGGGTCAGCACGATTTTCACTTCCAGGTCTCCTCCAGCACGCGCGAGTCTTCTTCCACCGGCAGCACGCCGTGAGCTGGTACAGCCAGGTCAGCCGGTCGCGCATGAAGCCCAGCTGGCGCGGACCCATCCGCCCGGCGTTGGCGAACAGCTCGCACACCAGCGTGCGGTAGCGGGACGGGTCCACACGTTTGGGGATCTGCAGCGGGTTCCAGCGCAGCGGGCGCACGCCGCCGGGATGCAGCTGGCGGATGTCCACCCGCCCGGGCATGCCCGGCCAGTTCAGCGCCTTGCGCCAGCCCTGCCCGAAATCCAGCACGATCGTCCGGTAGTGCCAGTGCAGGGTGGTCTCATAGGCCAGCCTCTCGGCTGCCACCGATTTGCCGAAGCCGGTGTCGGCCGACGAAGGCCGTGTGGAAGTGGCGCTCCGGCGTCAGGCGCAGCAGGGTTTCGGTCAGGGCTCCGCGTTCGGTGGAGTACAACCGCGCCAAAGGGACGTCGCCCTCGCAGATCGGGGATCGAAGGCAAAGGGCGGGATGGCCTCCTGGACGGTGCGTGCCAGGCCTTCTTCGAAGAGCCCGGGCGTCATGTAGGCCGAGGCCTGCAGCATGGTCAGCAGGGTCGAGTCGGCGTAAGCGGTCATGGCCTCCGGGATGCGGATCTCGCGCGTGGATGGCACCATCGCCTTGGCATGCAGGCGCAGGTAGTCGTCTTCTTCAGGGGTCAGCGTGCGGGTCTGCACGCCCATGACCACATCCTCCACGCCGTGAAAGGCTTCGGGGATGAGCGTCAGCAGAGCCTGCCGGCCGCGCTCGGAGCGCGCCAGGGCGTACACGTCCGTGTAGAAGCCGCCTTCGAGCGTGATCGTGTTCAGGATTTCCTGCTGTTTTCTCAGGATGGCTGGTGAGCAGGATGGCGGGATCGAACTGCCACTGGTTGGCCTCCCCCAGGCTGGCTGAGGGCGCCAGCCCGATGGCGATCCCATCCGAGAAGCCCTGGCTGATGCCCCTGGCGACAGCGCTCCCTTTGGAGAGGGAGTCGACATGCGATTTCCCTTGAGACGAGCCGGTCGTGTCGGACTGGGATTTGGTCTCCGAATCGGATGACATCTGCGTATCCGAGACCATGCTGCCCACCGACTTGCTCTCCGAGCGGGCGATGCTCAGCCCGACGGACTCTCCGGTGGAAATCCCATTCGTCTCGACGCGCGATGCTGCCCTCCGTCTCCGTAACCGAGTGCGACGTCCCCTGGGTGTGGGATTGCGAATGCGAGCTACCGCCGCCCACCGTCCCGCTCACGCTGCGACCCACGCTGGCGACCGCCGGTACGCCCAGCGAGCCGTTGATGCCGGCGCTGAGCGAGCTGAAAGAGTTGACGCCGTCGCTGACCCCGTGGCTCTCCATCACCCCATCAGTGATCGCCCGGCTCTGGCTGATGCCTTCAGCCACGCTGTGGCTTTTACCGGTGCTGACCTCGTACGAACTCGATCACACTGATGCCTTCGGTGTGGGTGACGGAGCTTCCCCTTGTATGCGCTACGCCTTCGGTGTGAGCCTGCGCCTGCCCATCGGTGTGGGCAACGCTCTCCGAGCTGGAAACGCCATCCGAGACGCTCTCCCCCTGGGATTGGGTGTAGCCAGTGCCAATGCTGCGCGCCAGCGATCCCGACAGCAGCAGTGGGATGGACAGGCCAAAGTTGAACGAACGGTGACCAGTCTGCCAGGCTGCCCATGTAGAAGTGTATTCAGCCAGCCCGGCTAGCATGCGGCTGGCGGCGCGCATGGATACCGGCGAAAGGAGCACCTGCAACAGGAAATCCTCTTCCAACTGGCTCATGCCGCGCATCACCAGCTCGTTCTGCTGAAGAGTGTATTGATCCTGGCCATGAGTTCCCTTCGAAAGGTAAGGGGTGATCTCGGACAGCCCTCCACGCGCGTTCTCGCGGGGGTCGGGATGACCGACCGCCAGCAGACAGTGCGGCATGTGCTTCAAGGCGTCATCCAGCCAACGGGCCATGTCCATATCCACATCCCCCAGGCGGATCTGCGGGTAAGCCGCCGACATGCTCGGCCTCCAGGGCAGCCAGCGCTGTTGAGCGCCAGTTGTTCTGCCTCTTCAAGGTCGCTGCTCCTGCCCACCACACCGTAGAGCTGGACGATCCCCAGCCGCCGGGGATGGAACATCCCTGCCACCAGGTAAACCAACTCGACCTCGGCCCCGTACAACCCGCGCAAGACGCTGCGCATGCGGGCCAGTACACCCGGGTCAGCGCGCACATCCATCGGGATCAGGCGAAGCTGCATCAGGCAGATCACACGATACTGGGGTATACCTGACCGCCCTCGCGCTCGAGCACCTTGAACCACATGATTTTCAAGCGCTCAGTATTGCCTTCTTCGTAAACCAGGCCGTTGTCCAGCACTTCCAGGTTGTCCGGGGTCAGCAATAAACCACCCGTAAACGTGTCCCGGATGTGGGGCATCGCCCGGCTGATGGCCTGGGAGACTTTTGTGGTGCTGGTTTCGATCCAGCGGTCGATGAAGAATGCGCTCATTAAGCTATCCTTATTGCCTGGTTGTACGTTTTCCTCAGTCCAGGAAGTGTGTCCCGGGCTCAGGAAGGCGGACAACCCTGCAGGGTGAGGGGCCGGCGTAGACACCGGCTCCCTCACGGGTCAGGGAACGGGGATGAAGTGGACGCCATCCGTGGTAAACGTCTCCACCACCCCGAACTCTGGACCGGCCCAGGCGTCCGTGCGGTGGGAGGCTTTCCTGGATGGGTGGTCATTCTCGTCCACACTATCCATTCCCTGCTGTGCCTGGCTCTTCAAACCATTGGCGACCTGTCTGGCTCTCGTGATAGCGGCGACCAGAGTGGTGACCACGGCGAGGATCACGATGATGCCGGCCAGGAGGATGATGGTGAAGGCAAGTGGCCAGGCGATGGTAAAGAAGTTTGCAGGCATCGGAGCTCCTTTCATCTGCCTACACATCTGCGGGATAAGTCACCCCGCAGGGGGCTCGGGAGTTTGGCCTCTCCTTCCATTCCCTGAGCATCAAGCTCCTGGATCTGGCGAAAGGCCAAACTCCAAAGCATGGTTAAGTGCTGCTCCCGTGCAATTGGACCGCAGTCCACGTGCAATCCTACGACATGGCGCAGGTGGCCACCCAATACATGGATTGAGTGACACATCTCAAGGTCGAATACCCTCACCCCCTGTCCCCCTCCCCACATTCGTGGAGAGGGGGCTGCTACTCCCCTCGCCCAGCGTTGGGAGAGGGGCTGGGGGTGAGGGCTTCGCGGCCCTGACATGTTCAACTGTAAAAGTGCCTCACTCCCGGGTGCGCAGGCGCTGGAGCACGTCGCCGGCTTCCAACCCGAGGTTGTACAGCGGCTTGGGGTTGCGCAGAAAACGGTTGAGCAGCAAGCCGATGTAGCCCAACGGATAGATCACGAAGACAAACAGCATTCCGATGGTGGCGATGTTGCCCCGCGTGCTGGTCAGCGCCGCCTGGGCGTCCAGCCGGCTGCCGACCACCGCAGCCCAATCCGCCGGGCTGACCTGGTTCAGCACCACCAGCCCGAAACGCAGCAGTAACACCAGGCTGGCTGGTTTCCGATCCCGACGCGGCCGAGGCCGGGGTGGAACGCTGGACCTACCGGCAACTGGACGATGCGGTGCGGCGGGTGGCGGCGGGACTGCGCAGCCTGGGACTGGCGTCCGGCGCGCGGGTCATGATCCGCATGGGCAATACCAGCGAGTATGCCCTGCTGTTTTTCGGCGCCATCGCGGCGGGACTGGTGCCGCTGCCGTCGTCGGCGCAGTTGACCGAAGAGGAGGCGGATTTCCTGCTGGAAGATTCCGGCGCCAGCGTACTGGCGGTGTCGGCAGAGCTGCGCATTGCCCCGCCGCCGGGGGTCATCGTGCTGGAGCCTGCGACCCTCGCCCGGCTGCGGGCCACGTGCAGCCCGCTGGATTATGCCGCTACCGCCGCCGCCGATCCGGCGTTTCTGATCTATACCTCCGGCACCACCAGCCGGCCCAAGGGGGTGCTGCACGCGCAGCGCGCCGCCTGGGCCGGCGGCCGATGTACCAAGGCTGGTATGGCGGCCTAGGTCCCGCCGACGTGGTGTTGCATGCCGGCGCTTTCAATTGGACCTATACCCTGGGCGTGGGGCTGACCGATCCCTGGGCCAACGGCGCCACGGCGGTGCTGTACAACGGTCCCCGCGAGGTCGCCGTCTGGCCGCGCCTGTTGCAACGCTTCAAGGCGACGCTGTTCGCCACTGTGCCGGGTCTGTACCGGCAGCTACTCAAATACTGCGACCTCGGTGGCTGTGATCTGTCCAGCCTGCGGCACGGACTGACCGCGGGCGAAGCGCTCAGCCCGGCGCTGCTGTCCGCCTGGCGGGAGGCCGTAGGTAAGGAACTGTACGAAGCCCTGGGCATGAGCGAATGCTCCACTTACGTATCGTCTTCCCCCGAAACGCCCGTCCAAGCCGGCAGTCCGGGCAAACCGCAGCCGGGTCGTTGTGTCGCGGTCCTGCCGGTCGAGGGTGGCGAAGAGCCACTGCCGGCCGGCGCCATCGGCCTGCTGGCGGTGCATCGCAGCGACCCGGGCTTGATGCTGGGTTATTGGAATCGTCCTGAGGAGGAGGAACTGGTGTATCGCGGCGACTGGTTCACGGGCGGCGATCTGGCCAGTTTCGACGCTGCCGGCTATATGACCTATCACGGCCGCAACGACGACATGATGAACGCCATGGGCTACCGGGTCTCGCCGCTGGAGGTGGAGCAGTGCCTCAGCCACCACCCGGCGGTGGCGGAAGTGGCGGTGACCGAACTGGCGGTGCGCGAGGATGTCAAGGTCATCGCCGCCTTCGTGGTGCCCAGGGATGCGGACGAAGCCGACGCCGAGCCGTTATTAAGTTACGCCCATCGCCATCTGGCGGCGTACAAATGTCCACGGGAAATCATTTTCACTTCCAGCCTGCCCCGGACCGCCAACGGCAAGGTCATGCGCCGTCGCCTGGCCGCAATGGCGCCACGGCGGGCGTGAGCGCTGCGGCGAGCCTTGCTACAGCATGCAATACGCCACCCAGAAGTCGATATCTGCACTGGTCTGCGCGGCCCGTTGATCGGGGTCAGGCTGGGTCATGAAGCGGATGGTCAGGCGGTGCCGGCGGCCGTTGATTTCAGGAAACACCCCGTACTCGGTCGGCACGAATACCCGCACCAGTTGCACGGGCGCATGGCTGCTCAACGCTTGCTGAAAAAAGCCGCGCTCTGCCACGGCCTGACGGGGTGCGGCGCTGTCGCGCAGCAGGCTCAACGTCAGATCGAGCGCCTGCTGCACGGGCTGAAAAGGCTCCAGCCAGCGCCCGATGTGCGCGGCGCGCACGTCGCTATCCCGATGCAGCCAGTGATGCAGCGCGGGCTGATCGAACGGGCAGACGCTCCCCGGCAGGCCGCCGCGCTGCCGCACCGCGCCAAGCAAATCGTTGCCTCGCAACGTCTCCAGGGTAGACCGGTCCAGGTTGCGCAGGCGGTCCAGCGCAGCGGCGATAGTCTGCAGGGTGGCCTCCAGCAGACTGCCATCGACAGCGGGATTTTGCCGCAGCCGGTCCAGTGCCGTATGGTGGCGGTCCAGTTCCTTGAACAGCTCTGAGCGGAGTTCGGCGCGGCCGGTCAGAGTGACGAGTTCGGACAAACTGTGCAGGGCGCTCAGGCTGTCCCAGGTGGAGCGGCCGGAGGCCGTCTGCGCGATGCTGGCGAACACAGACTCGAGCCGCCGCAGCAGCTTGATCCGCTCGTTGAGAGGGTATTCGTAACACAAGGTAGCCGCCATGCTGCACCCTACTCGTCGCTGCGCTGCACAGGACAGGCCCGGCCGTTGGCGAGCGCCAGATAGCGTTGATGCAGCACCGCCACCTGGGTGTCCAACCCGGCCAGATCGCCGCTGTTATCGAGCACATCATCAGCCACCGCCAGGCGCTGGTCGCGGCTCGCCTGTTGGCTCAGCATGCCGCGGGCGTGGGTAGCATCCACCCGGTCGCGGGCCATGACCCGGGTGATTTGCAGCTCTTCCGGGACATCCACCACCAGGATGCGCTCGAACAGCTTGTCCATGCCGGTTTCCACCAGTAACGGCACCGCCACCAGGCAATACGGCGCCTGCACAGCCGCCAGCCGCTGCCGCAAAGCGGCCAGAATGCGGGGATGGAGCAGCGCTTCCAGCCGCTGTCGCAAGGCCGGAGCGGCGAACACGATCCGCCGCAGGTAAGCCCGATCCAGGCAGCCCGTGGCGTCCAGACAGGCGGAGCCGAAAGCCGCGACGATCTCCTGCAACGCCGGCTGGCCGGGTTGGACCACGTCACGGGCCAGCGCATCGGTGTCGATCAGCGGTGCGCCGTGCCGTGCGAAAGCCGCGCCGACGGCGGTCTTGCCGCTGCCGATGCCACCGGTCAGGGCGATGACCAGCATAAGCTCATAGACCCAACCAACGTAGATAGGCCTGCTGCAACGCCGGCCCCCACAGCAGCGTGACCCAACCGGCGGCCGCCAGAAAAGGACCGAAAGGGATGGGAATGTTGTGATCCCGTCGCCGCAGCAGAATCAAGGCGCCGCCCACGATGGACCCGCTGCCGGCCGCCAGAATCACAATGGCTGGCAGCGACTGCCAGCCCTGCCAGGCGCCCAGCATGGCCAGCAGCTTGAAATCTCCCGCCCCCATGCCTTCCTTGCCAGTCAGCAGGCGAAATACCCAATAGACCGACCACAAGCTGAGATAACCCGCCATGGCGCCGAGCACACTGGCGGGCAGGTCGGTGAAGATGCCTCCCAAGGCCAGCCCCAGCCCCAGCCACAGCAACGGCAACGTGATGCAGTCCGGTAATAACTGCCGCTGCAGGTCGATGACGCTGAGCGCCAGCAAAGCCCAGGTGAGCAGCAGGGCCGCCGCCGTCTGCCAGCCGCAACCGAAACGCCAGGCCGTCAGCGCCGCCAGCAGGGCGCCAGCGGCTTCAACGGCCGGATACTGCCAGGAGATCGACGCCTGGCAATAAGCGCAGCGGCCGCGCAGCACGATAAAACTCAGCAGTGGAATATTGTGCAGCCCGCGCAGCGGCTGCTGGCAGGCGGGGCAACGGGACCGGGGCGTCCACAGATTCAGCGTCGGCCCCTGCGGCGCAGTCTGTCCCAACAGGTCCGCACATTGCGTGCGCCAGTGCCGCTCCAGCATGAGCGGCAGGCGGTGGATCACCACATTCAGAAAACTGCCGACGACCAGCCCCAGCAATCCCGATGCCACAACACACAGCAGCGGCGAGGCCGCCAGTAGATCGATCAGTGGCATGGGCTGTCAGACCGCGCTGGCCATTTTGAAAATAGGCAGATACATCGCCACCACCAGGCCACCCACGACCACCGCCAGGAAGCCCATCAGCGCCGGCTCGATAAAGGTGGTCAACGTATCAATGCGCTGATCGACCTCGGCCTCGTAGAACTCAGCGACCTTGTTCAACATCGACCCTAAGGAGCCGGCTTCCTCGCCGATGGCGACCATTTGCACCACCATATCGGGAAACAATCCGCTTTGCCGCATGGCGAAGTGTAATTGCTGACCGATGGAAACCGCATCGCGCATTTGCAGCACTGCCTGTTCATACACATAATTGCCGGTGGCGCCGGCCACCGACGCCATGGCGTCCACCAGCGGCACGCCACCCTCGAACATGGTGGCCAGGGTGCGCGCAAACCGGGCGTTGGCCGCCGTGGCCGTCAGGGGACCCAGCAAGGGCAACCGCAGCAGCCAGCGATCCACCAGTTGATAGAACGTGCGCGAGCGTTTGCGCAATTGAATCAAACCCAGGATAACAGCGACAGGAATGCCCAGGATGAGATACCAGTAACTCTGAAAGATCTGGGAAATTTCGATCACCAGCTTGGTCAGCGCGGGCAGATCGGCGCCGAAGTCTCTGAACAGGTCCTGGAACGTGGGAATAACGTAAAGCAACAGAATCGTCGTGACCACGAAGGCAAAAAACAACACGATGGCAGGATAGGTGAACGCTTTTTTGACCTTGGCTTTGAGGGCTTCCGCTTTTTCCATATAGATCGAAATCTTATCCAGCAGGATTTCCAGGACGCCCGCTTCCTCGCCGGCGCGGATCAGGCTGCGATACAGCTCGTTGAAATACAGCGGCTGCTTGCCCAGGGCTTCAGCCAGACTGGCGCCGCCTTCCACATCCGTCTTGATGGACAGCACCATTTCCTTGAGTTTGGGATTCCTGCTGCTGTGGCCCACCATATCCAACGCCTGTACCAACGCGATCCCGGAATTGAGCATGGTGCACAACTGCCGACTGAACAGCATAATATCCTTGGGCTTGATGGTATTGCCGAGATTGAGCAGGGGTTTGGATTTTTTCCTGATGCGCAGCGGGATGATTCCCTGGCGGCGCAATTCGGCTTTGATGAGGTTGATATTGGCCCCGCGCATCTCGCCCTTGATGCGGATTCCCCGCTTGTCGTTGCCTTCCCACAGAAAGAGCAGCTCTGCCGTTTTGGTCGGCGTGCGTTGCTTGGCCATAACGTTATTCCTTGGTGATGCGATTGATTTCTTCGAGGCTGGTGATGCCCTGGCGCACTTTGTTGAGGCCCGCCTGGCGCAGGTCGAGGATATTTTCCTGCTGCGACTGGGCGGCAATCTGGAGCGCGTTGCCCGCCGCCATGATGATATGCTCCATCGCCTTGGAAATGGGCATGACTTCGTAAATGCCGGTGCGGCCCTTGTAGCCGTTATTGCAGTGCTCGCAGCCTGACGGCCGGTAAATGACCAGCTTGTCCAATTCATCTTCGCGGAAGCCTTCCTTGAGCAGGGTTTCGGGAGGGAGCTTGCGCGCTTCCTCCTTGCACTGCTCGCACAGCTTGCGCGCCAATCGCTGGGCGATGATCAGGATCACGCTGGAGGCGATATTGAAAGGCGCTACGCCCATATTCATCATGCGGGTGATGGTTTCGGCGGCGCTGTTGGTATGCAGCGTGGATAACACCAGGTGGCCGGTCTGGGCGGCTTTGACGGCGATTTCGGCGGTTTCCAGATCGCGCACCTCACCGACCATGATGATATCCGGGTCCTGCCGGAGAAAAGCGCGCAGAGTTTCGGCGAAGGTCATCCCCGTCCTGATATTGACACTGACCTGATTGACGCCAGGTAGATTGATTTCCACCGGGTCTTCGGCGGTGGAGATATTGACTTCCTCCGTGTTCAGGATATTCAGCGCTGTGTACAGGGATACCGTCTTGCCGCTGCCGGTGGGACCGGTGACCAGCACCATTCCCTGCGGCTTGCGAATAGCGTTCAGGAACGCCTCGCGCTGGTGGGCTTCATAACCCAGCGCATCGATGCCCATCTGGGCGCTGGTCGGGTCGAGGATGCGCAGCACCACTTTTTCGCCCCACAGGGTGGGCAGGACGTTAACACGAAAGTCGATGGCGCGCTGCTTGGACAGGTGCAGGCGCATGCGGCCGTCCTGGGGCACCCGGCGCTCGGCGATATTCAACTGCGACATGACCTTGAGACGAGCGGCGATGCGCACCGCCATGCTGAGCGGCGGCTTGGCCACTTCGTGGAGAATGCCGTCCTGCCGGAAACGCACCCGGTAGGTTTTTTCGTAAGGCTCGAAATGTAAATCGGAGGCGTTCCGGTTGACGGCGTCCAGCAACGCGCGGTTGACGAAGCGCACCACCGGTGCATCTTCTTCGGTATCGTGATTGAAGACAAAATCCTGTTCACGGTTGTCTTCACCGCTGCTAACTTCGAGATCCTCCAGATTCTCGCTGAGCAGTCCTTGAATGCGCTGCATGGCGCTGCCCAGCGCGCGCTCGATAACCTGGGTCAACTGGGTCTCGACAACGATGACGGGTTCGGTATTCAGGCTGGTTTTGAATTTGATATCTTCCAGGGCCCGCCGGTTGCCGGGATCGGTCAGCCCTACAAACAGGCGGTTGCCGCGTTTCCACAGCGGCAACGCATGATGCTGACGGATCAGTTTCTCATCCACCAACTGGACCAGGGAGGCGTCTATCTCCAGCGCGTTCAGATCGAACAGTGGCAGGCCGAATTCGCGTGCGGCGACACTTGCCACGTTGGCGGCCGGTGCCAGCTTGTTTTCGACCAGATAAGTCACGAAAGGGGTATTGCTCTTGTGAGCCTGCTCGACCGCGCGCAGGGCGGAATTATCATCGAGCAGCCCGGCGCGCACCAACTGTCTCGCCAGACCGGTTAGTTTCGCACTGGTCGGGCCGCCTTTGTCAGAGATGGTCATAGCCATGAGATTTTATTATGCAAATAGAAGCAGGAAGTTACCAACAGGCTTGCTTGCGCTTTCACTTTAGAACATGAACGGCGCTTTGGAAAGAGAGGTGCTCAAGACAGCCGCCGACACTCCAATCCCCGGCTTTCAGGGGGCGGCTCATAGTTCTTCTTGCACACGCACGCCCGCACGGAGCCTGCCTGAATAGGGAGCCGTTTAGATGGCGGAGAGGGCGGGATTCGAACCCGCGTGGGAGCTCTCGCCCCCCATCCGATTTCGAGTCGGCGCCGTTATGACCGCTTCGGTACCTCTCCAAAACGAATTTCAGCAGAACGGCTTTACAAGGTCTCGCAGTTTAGCGTACATGGCCGATGCTTACCAGGAGGCGCGCGGGCGCAGCGGCCCGGCAGGTGCCTGTGCATAGCGGCAAGCCGCCGGATCAACGTACTCCGCCATCAGAGCACCGCCCGCAACCGGGCGGCGGTTTCTTCCGGATACACCATGGCGAAGCGTTCTTCCAGCAACAGTTGCATGTAGGAGACATCCGGAATATGAGTGATCGGGTTCAGATACAGGCGTGGCACCACCCGGACATTCAACCAGTGGCAGTCGGCACCGGCGTCGCTGCGGTCTGGAAAGAAAGTCAGATTGAAACTCCATAGGCCAAGAGCGGCAAAGCCGCGCAGTATGCGCCGCAGCCCGACGGCGACGGCGTGGATATCACTGTTGCTCAGCGCCGTCAGCGTGGCCCGTTCCGGCAGGACACCGTTACAGTCTCCTAATATCCCGGTCGGGGTAAACGGCACATACCACTGCACCGGACCGCTCTCACCAATCCAGCGCACGCCCTCCCGCCGTTCGGCGGCCAGCAGTTCGGCCCAGTAGTTGCTTCCATGACGCTGCCGCCAGGCGTATTCGGCGGCCAACTCGCGCCGCAGCCGGTTGCCCGGATTGCTGGTGTGAATCACCTGGATATGGGGATGTATCTGGGTGCCGCCCGCCGGCGGCATGTAATTCCAGGTGACGATGCCGTAACCGGGCTGGACGCCGTCCGCTGCGAGGCGCTGGAAGAAATCCCGGGCTATGCCTATCCCATCCTCGATAACTGGCAGCGGCACATCATCCAGGGGAATGAAGTGGCGCTCCGTGAGCGTCGCCACGGCGGAAATATCGTCGTAGGGAAATAGATTGGGAAACAGTACCGCGCCGCCGCGCCGCAGCCTGCCTTCCGGCAGCAGCGCCTCGGTAAAGCGTGGCGTTACCCGCAACACCTTGTCCGGACAGAAGGGACAGGTCGCGGCCGTTGTGGTCACCATCTGGGCCAGATCCGGCGGAATAGCAGTGCTCAAGGCAAAATGACAGAGGCGAGCGCTATCGCCCGTCAAAGGGTCGTAGCGGATTTCGCTATCGATAGTGCTGAGTTCGAAATTCCGGCGTGGATCGTATTGCCGACCCTGTTTGAGTTCTTTGCGAAATTCGATGCTTGCGGTCATGCCACAATAGTCTCCATGGCTGCTGGGTGAATGTGGGATGCAGGTGCACGGTCAACGGTAACCGCCGGGCGCACGGCCACTGCGCCACTAATTGTCATTGTAGCGGGTGCAATCAGATTCGTTAATTTTTAGTCTGATTCTGTAAGTCATTGATTTTTAAAGAATGACCAAAGTCCAGTAAAATTGAACAAAATTTATTATTAACAATTAATTCCACTGATAATCCCTGATAATCAACGATATTCTAAAAAAATCCGTATTGGACGAACTAAATAATAAAGAAAAGAAAGAGATTTTGGGAATTTTACAAAAGCCAAGTCTTTTTCATTAGGAGTTATCAAGTACTTATACAACCCGAACTTATCACGTTGGCGTTGCCGTGTCCTGAGATAAAAGGTGAAATTTTGGAATCTTCGATTGAATTCACTTTTCGACTGCTGCAAAATTCTTTTCCTTGCCCATGTAACGAGTTGACCGACTGTTTTATCGGTTCTTATCCGTTGTAATATTATTTCAGGAAGGGGAGTTCCCAGAAGATCGTGGGCGATAGCCACAGTAACCAGCAGTGTGCGTTCACTGTGCAGCGCCTGGGCATGGCTCACAACGTCCGCCCAGTTCAATGATGGATTGACCTGCAGCAGTTCATTAATATCACATACCCACTTTAATTTTGCCCAGGCGTGCTTACAGCCGTGCATGCTGAGCAACAGCAGCAGATCCTCTGCTGTGAAATGCAAAACCCTGTTATCGTTTAGAGAAATAGACATGGCGTGGGACCATAAGGACTCATGATCGATTGGAAACGAATACGTTTCTTCAGCAACCCGGTAAATAAGATCGACCAGTATATTATATTTCCTGTTCAGTAAATCCTGCCCTTTTGTTTCCGGCCCAATCTGGTATGGACTGACAGGTTCATAGCCCTGTGAAATAAGCAATTGCCGGGCTTTCTCAAAGTCCTGTTCCCGCACCAGAATATCCAGGTCGCGAAACTCTCTCAGAGCAATATTACCATACACCGTGTCGGCCAACACCGGTCCTTTGAAAGGTATAGGAGAAATATCATGTGCTTCCAGTAATTTTACAAGTTTAAATAATTGATTGGTGCACATCAAATTATAGGCAGCACCGAGCAGAAACTGATGTTGTAACTGTTCCAGTATAACGTTGGGAATAGCGACTGGTGCGAGCTTTTGCAGATTACTGTATAACAGCGGTACGACAGCATTGCGACGCGCGGTATCCAGTAAATAATCCCAGTTTAGATTCTTTTGCAGCAAGCTTCTGATACGCTCGACATCGACAGGCTCGAGCCGCACTCTGGAACAGCTTAGCAGCAGTTCAATTTCATCAGTATGGGGTGTTTGAGACATCGGATAACCTTTATTACTGTCAATCGATACTATATTTCATTGAACTCTGGACTATATAGGTCGCGTAAATCGGCAAAAACACCATCATTTCCTCTGGCAACAATTTTGCCTTCTTCCAAGAAATAAATGTAGTCGGCTTCATTGATAATATCGATGTTATGGGTAATCATTATACAGGCTGGCATGTCTTCAAGATTCTTCAGATTCTGTATGAACCGATGAATAGCCGTCGCATCCAGGTGATTGGTCGGCTCGTCCAGGATAAGCAGGCGGGGATGCCGCAGCAGGGCCCGCGCCAGCGCGATGCGCTGACATTGACCGCCAGAAAGCAGCAGTCCGTTATGACCGATCAGTGTGTCATAGCCATTGGGCAGTTCGGCGATGAAAGCATCCGCCGTGGCTAACCGGGTTGCTCGCCATACTTCGGCCTCACCAACTTCCGGACAACCATAGCTGATATTTTCCAATACTGTGCCGGAAAAAATGAATGGATTCTGCGGCGCAACCCCTATAAATTGCCGCAAATGATTGATATCGAGTACATCGAAAGGCTGTCCATCTGCCAGCAATCGCCCTGTTTGCGGGCGATAGAACCCTAAAATCAAATTGACGATAGTACTTTTCCCGGCGCCGTTAGGACCCATTATCACTACTATGCTTTGCGGTCTTATGCTCAGATTTACATCCTGCAGTATAGTTCTGTGGTTATAGCCGAAACTCACATTCTCCAGTGTGATGTTACCGGAAAAAGTAATTTTTTCTCTGCCGGCATAGGGTGACAGGTTGGCCACCTGCAACAGATCGTACAATCTTTGCAGGGACTCGATGCCCTCCAGTATACCGGGTATGGTAGCCCAGAGGGTACGTAGATAGGGACGTAATAAAAGGGTGGCGGTATAGAATGAGAACAGTTCACCTAGAGTCATTCCCCCTCTGGCGACGATAACGCCGCCCAGTAGCAGACAGACCATGCTCGAAGCGATGGTCAACATATCCTGAATAAAGGCGTGACCTTCCTTGAAAAGCATCAGTTTTAAACTAATGGCGCGGAACCGGGCAGCAGTCGACAGTTGCTCCATGATTTCTTCCTGCTGCGCCGCCCGCAAATGAGTCAGGTCCAAAGCCTCCAGTGCAAACATGACTTTTGAACTCAGGGTGCCATAGGCGTTACGCTGCTTGCGAATGAATTTGTTCAGTGCAGGCTTGATCGCGCGCTGCATGATATAGAGCAGTGGAAAAATACTGAATACCGATATAAACAACAGTGGCTGGAAGTACAACAGGATAAGAGTAATTAGCAGAGTTACGATCGTCGCCGGAATTAATTTTCCAACCACAGCATTAGTCATTATGTCCACATGAATTAGATCATTTACCAGGATGGTATGCAATTCCTTGCGATCAGCTTGACTGTAATACAGGCGCGACAAAGAATAAACCCGTTTAAGAACTTCTTCATGAAATGCTTGGACAGATGTATTGGTGATTCGTGTAGAAAAATACCGCACCAGCAGGTACACGCTACTGCTGAGCAGAAGCAGTCCGATAATGCCGCACCCCGTGAATAACAGGAAAAGCAGCTTCCCCTGGGCAATCAGGTTATCAAACACATAACGGATAATCCAGAAGGTTGCGATGAGAATGGCGGGTTGCGCGATGAGAGCGATTGAACACAGCGCTAAAGACCATAAGGCCTTCCGGTAAAAACTCAGATAAAATCGTACCCAGGGTGTCAGCATAAATGGCTTTGGACCGATTCCATGATGATTATCGGCGTCTCCTCACTCCAAGGCGGTGTCCTGCCGGTAGCAAAGCGGGAGACGCGGATGTTAGCTTTGCGCAGGTTGGCGGTCGGCCCGGGAGTTGCCGCGGATGCCGAAGCCTGCGGGCAGCGCGCCCGCTAAAGTACCTGCTGTCCCAGGGGTCGTCAACACCATCAGATCGAGCGCTCCGGTCACACCCTACCATGAATATTAGGACATTCTGATTTATGCCGGCCCTGTGTTAAAATGCACGCCGAATTAGCGCGCTATTCTTCTTTAGTTTCTCCACTAGCGTTGCAGGGCGGGCGTCTCCGCTGCGCACTCCGCCGTCGCCATTTGATGCCGACGCCTGACCACGTCGCCTGGACTGCCAATCTGCCTTGTGGGGATGCGCCCGCTCAAGCTTAGAACGATCAATTACCCTGGAGATTGAGATATGGCAGCAAGCGCAGCACTCCCTGCGGAGCAGTATAACTATGACATTATTCGCAAATTCACCATTATGGCCGTGGTCTGGGGCGTCCTCGGCATGGGCGTCGGCCTGTACGCGGCGCTCGAACTAGCCTACCCGGAACTCAATTTCAACCTGCCGTGGCTGACCTTCGGCCGCCTGCGGCCGGTGCATACTACCCTGGTCATTTTTGGTTTCGGCGGCAGCGCCCTGTTCGCCACCTCGTACTATGTGGTGCAGCGCACCTGCCAGGCGCGACTGGCGTTTCCCTGGTTGGCTGAATTCACGTTCTGGGGCTGGCTGGCCGGCATCGCTTTAGGCCCGTTGAGTTATATGGGTGGCATCACCCAGGGTCGGGAATACGCCGAATTTGAATGGCCGCTGGACATCGCCATCACCCTGGTGTGGGTGTGCTACCTGCTGATCTTCGTGGAAACTTTGCGGCGCCGCACCCAGCCCCATATCTACGTGGCCAACTGGTTCTACCTGGCGTTCATCCTGACCGTCGCCATTCTGCACATCTTCAACAACTTGGCGGTCCCAATCAGCCTGACCAAATCCTACAGCCTGTTCTCCGGCGTGCAGGATGCCATGACCCAGTGGTGGTACGGCCATAACGCGGTGGGCTTCTTCCTGACCGCCGCCTTTTTAGGGATGATGTATTATTTCGTGCCTAAACAGGCGGGGCGTCCTATCTATTCTTACCGGCTGTCGATTATCCACTTCTGGGCGCTGATATTCCTTTATATGTGGGCCGGGGGGCACCATCTGCACTGGACCGCGCTGCCGGACTGGGTGTCCACGTTGGCGGCCGCCTTTTCCATCCTGTTGCTGCTGCCCTCCTGGGGTGGCATGATCAACGGCATCATGACCCTGTCCGGGGCTTGGAATAAACTGCGCTCCGACCCGATCATGCTATTCCTGATCACGTCGCTGTCATTCTATGGCATGTCCACCTTCGAAGGACCGCTGATGTCCCTGAAGAGCGTCAACGCCCTGTCCCATTATACCGACTGGACCATCGGCCACGTTCACTCTGGGGCGCTCGGTTGGGTGGCGCTGGTGTCCTTTGGCTCCCTGTACCACATGTTCCCGCGTCTGTACAACACGCGTATGTACAGCGAGAAGCTGATTTACGTGCACTTTTGGCTGGCGACCATTGGCATCGTGTTGTACATCACCGCCATGTGGGTGGCCGGCATCGGCCAGGGCCTGATGTTGCGCGGCTTCGACGAGTACGGCAACCTGGCTTACACCTTCATCGAAACCGTGGAATTCCTGCATACGCCTTATGTCTGGCGCGCTATCGGCGGTGCTTTCTTCGTGGTCGGCGCCTTCGTCATGGTCTACAACCTGGCGCTGACCTGGTTCATGGCCCACCGCGAGCAAGCCGCGTTGGAAGCCAAGTTGCAGGCCAAGCTGGCCCGCGCCACCTGAACGGAGACCCAGCCATGCGTCATGAACAAATCGAAATCAATGCGGCCTTGATGATCCTGCTGGTCCTGGTGGTAGTCAGTATCGGCGGTCTGGTGGAAATCGTACCGCTGTTCTACATCAACAAGACCGTGGAAAAGGTCGCAGGCGTATATCCTTACACCCCGCTGGAGCTGCGCGGTCGCGATATTTACATCCGCGAAGGTTGCTACCTGTGCCATTCGCAGATGATCCGTCCGTTCCGTGACGAGTGGCTGCGCTACGGCCATTACTCGCTGGCGGCAGAGTCGCAGTACGATCATCCGTTCCAGTGGGGTTCCAAGCGCACCGGTCCGGATCTGGCCCGGGTCGGCGGTAGATACTCCAACACCTGGCACGCGCAGCATCTGGCCGCGCCCCGTTCGGTGGTGCCGGAATCCATCATGCCCAACTATCCCTGGTTGCAGGATAACAACCTGCAATACCAGGATGTGGCCGAGCGCATGCGGGCACTGCGAGTCACCGGCGTACCGTATTCCGCCACCCAGGCGGAATACGACGCCAATGTGCAAAATTTCGGCAAGCAAACCGCCGCTATGCTGGAAATCACCACAGCCCAGGACAACCTGTTCGCCCAGGCCCGCGCCGGCAATTACGATGGCAATCCCAACAGACTGACGGAAATGGATGCGCTGGTCGCTTATCTGCAGATGCTCGGGACCCAGGTCGATTTCGATAAATACGGCGAAGGTTATTTCGCGGAATTCCGCTAAGCCCGTCGCCCGGCCGGCCGGCCGGGCCGCCAGGTTGGAGATAACAGCGATGTTCGACTGGTTTTCCTGGTTCACGCACCTGGAGAACAGCAAGCCCGTTGCGCTGCTGCTGTTCTTCACGGCTTTCTGTGCAATCCTGCTCTATGTATTCACCGGCAAACGGCGCGCCGCGCGCCTGGAGTCCTATAAATACATTCCACTCCAGGACGAGGCCGACGAGTCGGATGCTTTCCGCAAGGTGACGGACGATGACTGAAAAAACAACGCAATCACAGAAACCTGCCGCAGTCCAGACCACCGGCCATGCCTGGGACGGGGATGTGCAGGAATTCAACAATCCGCTGCCGCGCTGGTGGTTATGGACTTTCTACGCCACCGTGGTGTTCGCGTTGATCTATTGGGTGTTATACCCTTCCTGGCCATGGCGGGATTCCTGGCTGCCCGGCTTGAAGACCGTGAGTTTTACCGTTAACGGCCAGCCGGTCACCACCGATTGGAATACCCGGGCGGTGTTGATTAACGAACTCGAGGAAGGCGCCGGCGCCAAACGGCAACGGCAATACATGGAGCAGATCGCCAAGGCCGATTTCGAGACTATCCGCAAAAACCCGGAAATGCTGGCCTTCGCCCGGTCGGTGGGTCGAGGAGTGTTCGGCGCCAACTGCGCCGCCTGCCACGGTCGCGGTGGCCAGGGGGTAGTCAGTCTGTATCCCAATCTGACCGATGATGATTGGCTGTGGGGCGGCAGCCTGGAGAAGATCCAGGAGACCCTCGTTAACGGCCGCAACGGCTTCATGCCATCGTTCCAGGAGACCTTCAATCCACAGCAACTGGATGACGTAGCGACCTATGTGCTGACGCTGTCGAACGAAGCCTCCAACAGCGAGGCGTCCGAACGGGGGCACGCGCTGTTTCAGGGCGCAGGCGGCGGTTGCTACCTGTGCCATGGCAAGGACGGCAAGGGTTTGCAATCGCAGGGTTCGGCCAATCTGACCGATAAAATCTGGACCATTGCCAACGTGTCCGCCCAGGATACGCCTGAGCAGAACAAGGAACAGGTTAAAAAAGTCATCGCCAACGGCGTGCAGAATATCCGGCTGATGCCGGCCTGGAAGGAGCGCCTTAGTCCCGATGAAATCAAGTTGCTGGCGGTTTATGTCCATCAACTGGGCGGTGGCCAGTAAATCCTCTTTTGCCGCTTCTCAGGCGCGTTGACTCCATCCCTTGCGCCCGGCGATTTTCCGCATTGACTAGGTATCGCCGGGCTTCCCTGACCCACTGTTCTGGGCCTTTCCTTTCAGGCGCGATTCAACAGCCATGTCCGAAGCAGCTTCCGAGGTCTTCTACCAAAAGCGCATTCCAATCTATCCCCGCTCCGTCAAGGGCGCGTTCCGCACCGTTAAATACGGGATATTGATCCTGGCTTACAGTATTTATTACCTGCTCCCCTGGGTGCGCTGGGAGCGCGCTCCGGGCATCCCCGATCAGGCCGTGCTGTTCGATATTCCAGGGCGTCATTACTACCTTTTTGGACTCACCATGGAGCCCCAGGACGTGATCTGGATCGGTGGTCTGCTGGTGGTCGCCGCCATGCTGTTGTTCTTCGTCACCGGCATCGCCGGGCGGGTGTTCTGCGGCTATTTCTGTTTCCAGACCTTGTGGACTGATGTCTTTATACTCATCGAGCGGCTGATCCAGGGGGAACGGCCGGCCCGGATCCGCCTCTACCAGGCTCCCTGGAGGGGGGGAAAACTGCTGCGGATGGCGGCAACCTACGGCGCCTGGCTGCTGGTCGCCTTGCTGACCGGTCTCACTTTCACGCTTTATTGGGGCAATGCGCCTGAGCTGATCGTGGCGATGGCGCGCGGCGCGGCGCCCTTTCCGGCTTACGCCGCCACTCTGTTCCTGACCGCGACCACGTTCGTCATGGCGGGTCTGGCCAGAGAACAGGTGTGCACCTACATGTGCCCTTACGCCCGCTTCCAGAGCGCCATGTTCGACCGCGATACGCTGATCATTGCCTACGACGAGCGCCGGGGCGAAGGTGACCGGGGCCGTCATAAGATCGGCAAGGGCATGAAAAGCCGGGAACAGCGCCAGGCTCAGGGGATGGGCGATTGTGTCGACTGTGGCTA
The DNA here is from genome assembly GCA_963708455.1 of uncultured Pseudomonadota bacterium. Classification (GTDB taxonomy): domain Bacteria; phylum Pseudomonadota; class Gammaproteobacteria; order Competibacterales; family Competibacteraceae; genus CAIMUS01. The sequence continues at coordinate 1,718,117 of CAVPSQ010000010.1, read as the reverse complement.
TTGTGTCCAGGTCTGTCCGACCGGCATCGATATCCGCAACGGGCTGCAATTGCAGTGCATTTCCTGTGCCCTGTGCATCGATGCCTGCGATGCCATCATGGACAATCTGAAGTGGCCGCGCGGCCTGATCAAATACACGTCCGACGACGCCCAACAAGGCAAACCCACCCGGATCGTCAAGCCCAAGACCATCGGTTACGGCGTCATCCTGTGCGCCGCCATGGCCCTGCTGGGTTGGAGCATCGCCCATCAGACGCCGTATAACGCCACCGTGGTCCAGGTCCGGCAGCCGCTGTACGCGACGTTGTCCGACGGCCGCATCCAGAACAGCTATGAGATCAAGTTGAACAACAAGACCACTCACACGCTGGCGCTGCGCGCCGGTCTGGAGGATCTGCCGGGCGCGGAACTGAGCCTGGACGGGCTGGAGCGCATCATGCTGGAACCGCAGCAGCGCCTGCGGATGATGGCGCGGATCCGGATGCTGCCGGGTGGGCTGGCGGGACAACAGCATTTCATCTTCGTCATCACGCCGGAGGCCGGAACGGAGGTCCCCGCTATCCGCCGGCCATCGGTATTCTATCTGCCGGAGTAAGACATGGACGGTTCTCTGGTCGATCTCGCGGTCAGCGTCGTTCTAATTGCTGTGACCGCCTGGGGCCTGGCGCATGGCATCCGCTTGGACGCCGGCTGGGCGGCTGCTCTGGCGGCGCTGCTGGTAGTGGGTTGCTATCTGCCATTCATGTTGCCGCACTGGCATGGCGGCGCTGTAGTGGCGCTCCATCTGGCGAGCTGGCTGCTGGCCGCCTGCGTTTGCGGAATAGCGCTGCACCGCCGCGAACAGTACCGCACCGGCCGGCTGCATTGGATACCGGCGGCCATCGTCGGCTTTTTCGTCGCGCTGCTGGCCCTGAATGTGTTTTTCATCGTACTGGCGGAGCAGGGTCTGGCGCCTTCCCTGAGCGTTTATTTGTTGCCTGCGGTGCCCGGCAAGGGGCCGGTATCCTCCGGTTTTCCGGGCGTGATCTCCCACGATTTCCAGCAAAAGGAAACGCTCTACAATGCTTATCTGCAACAGGTGCAGCAGCAGCAAGCGCGCGGCTGGCAGATTCAGAAAGGCTGGCTGGGCCGTCCGGTCATGGATCAGCTGACCGTGTTCAAGGTGGTCGCCCGCACTCGCGAGAGCGATCCCCTGACCGGTGCTACGGTCGAAGGGCAGTTTCTGCGGCCGGCGGACAGCCGGCTGGATCGGACTTTTTCTCTGCCGGAAGGGGAGCCCGGCGTCTATCAGGCTCCCTTGAGCCTGCCTGCCGCCGGTCTATGGGACCTGGTGCTGGTGGTGCGCCGGGGGGAAGAACGGCACGAGATTCGCGCCAGCACCGAGGTGGGGAGCCGTTGAATTGCGCTGGCCAACAGGTTTTAACGCTGCGCCCAGATATAGAAAAGTTCCATAAACAGATAGAAACCGCCTATACCCAGCAAAGCAATGGCGCTCAACGTGACTTCTTCAGCATATTTACTGTTCATTGCTCCAACCCTTTCGATGCACTACATGGTGACAATGACCTGGACCCGATCAACCCGTTTGCAGGGTCTCTCGCAACTTCCTTTTGAAAACAGTTTATGGAGTGGCTTATGATATGGCCAATACTTTTATAGCGAACGTTTGATATTTAAGTCATATCACTACCGGCGATGTTAGAGCTGCGGCAATTCCGACAATTTATCGTGCTCGCGGAAGAGTTGAACTACCGGCGCGCGGCCGAACGGCTACACATGTCGCAGCCTCCGCTCACGCAGGCCATCCAGCGGATGGAAGAGGATCCTGGGTGTGCAACTGTTCGAACGCAGCAACCGGGCCGTGCGCCTCACCGAAGCAGGCAGCATTTTTCTGGAGGAAGTCCGCCGCGCGGTGACCCAGGCGGAGCGGGCCATCGCCGCGGCCCGCCGGGCCGGCCAGGGTTTTATCGGCTCGCTGCGCATCGTGTTCGTCAGCAACGCCATGCATGCCTATTTGCCGCCGGTGCTGCGGGCTTTCCATCAGCAGCACCCGGACGTGGTGCTGGAATTACACGAGCGCCACACGGCGCAGCAGGTGAAGGAACTCCAGGCGGAGCGCGCCGATGTGGGCTTTCTCATGCCACCGCTGCTGGACGCCCGCGGTCTCGAGGTAGAGACCGTGTTTCAGGAAAATCTGATCGTGGTGCTGCCGCAGCAGCACCGGCTGGCTACCAGTTGGCGGATATTCCTCGAGGATTTGGCGGACGAGCCGTTCGTGATGTTCAACGCCACCCGAGGGCCGGGTCTGTACGCGCACATCATGATCGCCTGCGCCCGCGCCGGCTTCACGCCCCGGATCGTGCAGGAGGCGCATCATATGCGCACGCTGATCGGCCTGGTCGCTGCCGAGATCGGCCTCACGATCGTGCCGGCTTCGCTGCACGACTCGAATCAGACCGAGGTGGTTTACCGGGAACTGTACACGGCCAGCCAGACCGCGCCACAATACGATCTCGCCGTGATCTGGCGCGCCGCCGATGCCTCTCCCATCGTACAGGCGTTTCTGACAGCGGTGCGGGCGGCGGGGTAGGGGACTGGGACGGCCGGGATAAAAGCGCCGCGCTGGCTTAACAGCGAAAAATGATTGACCCGCCCTCCAATCAGCCCCGGTTCAACGCTGCCAGCAACCGGGCGTGAATTCCCCCGAAACCGCCGTTGCTCATAATCAGCACGTGATCGCCCTGGCGGACCTGGGCGCAGACGGTGGCGATGGTGTCTTCAATGGACGCGCACACCTGTCCCCGGCCGTCCAATTCCGCCATCACTCTGCCCGGGTCCCAACCCAGATCGGGCGCCCGATACAGCACCACCCGGTCGGCCCCGGCCAACGCACTCGCCAACTGGTCCTGGAACACGCCCATCCGCATGGTGTTGGAGCGCGGCTCCAGCACAGCGAGAAGACGCCCGCCGTTCAGCCGGGCGCGCAGCCCCGCCACGGTGAGCGCTATGGCGGTGGGATGATGGGCGAAATCGTCGTAAACCGTGACCCCGTTCACCACGCCGCGCTGTTCCATGCGCCGTCTGACCCCTTGGAAACTGCGCAACGCGCGCATGGCCTGCAGCGGCGGAACCCCGGCATGGCGGGCGGCGGCGATGGCCGCCAGCGCATTATGCACATTATGAGCGCCGTACTGCGACCACTCTACCTGCCCCTGCCGGTGGCCCTGGAAATACACGGCGAAGACGGCGTCAGCGGCCCGCCGCTCACGCGCCTGCCAATCGCCCCGCTCGCCGCAACTTTGCACCGGCGTCCAGCAGCCCAGCTCCAGCACCGCCGCCAGATTGGCATCGTCGCCGTTGACCACGATCAGGCCCTGCCCCGGTAGGGTGCGCACCAGATGGTGAAACTGCCGCTGAATCGCGGCCAGATCCGGGAAGATATCGGCGTGATCGAACTCCAGATTGTTGAGGATCAGCGTGCGCGGCCGGTAATGGACGAATTTCGAGCGCTTGTCGAAGAACGCCGTATCGTATTCGTCCGCTTCCACCACGAACAACAGCCCCGCGCCCAGGCGCGCGGACCTACCGAAATCGGTTGGAATCCCGCCGATCAGAAAACCGGGCTGCAAACCGGCCTGTTCAAGTATCCACGCCAGCATGCTGGCGACCGTGGTCTTGCCATGAGTGCCTGCCGCTGCCAGCACCCAGCGATCCCGCAGTACCTGTTCGGCCAGCCATTGCGGTCCGGATAGATAGGGAATGGAGGAATTCAACAGATATTCGACGATAGGCTTACCGCGCGTCATCACATTGCCCACCACGACGCAATCGGGCGCCGGCTGCAGATGCCCGGGCGAATAGCCTTCCAGCACCCGGATACCGGCGGCCTCCAGTTGCGTGCTCATGGGAGGATAGACGTTCGCGTCGCAACCGCTCACCGTATGGCCCAGCTCGCGGGCCAGCACCGCCAGGCCCGCCATGAAAGTACCGCAGATACCGAGAATGTGAATATGCATGTCAGCTTAGCGGATATAACCAATCCGAGAGGGTCCAGTAAACGAAGATATAGGCGCTGCTGCACAACACCCCTCCCCACAAAGGAATTGACAGGGCGTGGCGCAGAATATGGGACATGACGGCGATGCTCCAGGCGAACAGGCCCAGCCACACCAGTTGGGGCAAGGCGGGGGAACCCTGTCCGGCGATCTCCCGGTCCAGCCAGAGCTGCACCGGCGCGAACAAGATCTGCAGCAAGGCGCCGCAGCCATACAAAGCGGTCAGCGTCTGCTGGAAGCGTCCGATAGAGCCGCGCAGGTACAGGGCGCCATAGGTCAGGCCCGCCTGCAACGCCATGTCGATCGCCAGCAGCGCGAGCGCCACGCCAAAGCCCAGCATAGCCGGCAGCCCCAGCAGTGCGGTCAGGCCGTAGCACGCCAGCGTCAGCCGCAACAGCACCGCCGCGGCGGGGATATCCTGAGGGCCTTTGCGCAGCAGACAAATATCCAGGAACAGTTTAAACAGGGCGCGCATCGCGGGCTCAGTGGTGGGCGCTGGGAAGAACCGTCGGCTGCCTGCCGACGAACCCGCCTATGGCGGCGCTCCAGGTGACGCCGGGCCTGACAGTACGGTTCCAGGCTCCGATATGCCGCTGCGGACGGTCGCCGTCTCTCACCGGACGCTAGCCCTTCAGCTTGCGCGTCAGCAGCTCGTTCAGCTGCTGCGGGTTGGCTTTGCCCTGAGTGGCTTGCATCACCCGCCCGACGAAAAAGCCCAGCAATTTGTCCCTGCCGGCCCGGTATTGCGCCAGTTGTTCCGGATGCGCCTGCAACACCGCGTCGATCGCCTGTTCGATGGCGGCCGTATCGGTAATCTGTTGCAGACCGCGCTGGCTGATGACGGCGTCAGCGTCGCCGGCGCCGCTCCACACGGCTTCGAACACCTCTTTGGCGATCTTGCCGGAGATGGTCCGATCCTGAATGCGTCGGAGCAGACCCGCCAGCCGGTCCGCGCTCACCGGACTCTGAGTGATATCCAGGCCGGCTTTATTCAGCGCGGCGGCCAGATCGCCCATGACCCAGTTGGCGCACAGCTTGGGTTCGCTGCCCAGTGCCGCCGCCAGCGCCTCGTAGTAATCCGCCAGTTCGCGGCTGGCGGTCAGCACGCCGGCGTCGTAAGCGCTCAGCCTCGTACTGCTCCATGAAGCGCTGTTTTTTGGCGTCCGGCAGTTCCGGCAGGGCGGCGCGGGCCGCCTCGATAAAGGCGTCCTCCAGCAGCAGCGGCAGCAGGTCAGGATCGGGGAAGTAGCGGTAATCGTTGGCTTCCTCCTTGCTGCGCATGGAGCGGGTTTCGCCCTTGTCCGGGTCGTACAGGCGGGTTTCCTGGGCTACCACCCCGCCGTCTTCGAGCAGCTCGATCTGGCGCTGCACTTCGAATTCGATGGCCCGCTCCACGAAGCGGAAGGAATTCAGATTCTTGATCTCGGCGCGGGTACCGAAGGCCGTCTGCCCTTGGGGTCGCACCGATACGTTAGCGTCGCAGCGGAACGAGCCCTCCTGCATATTGCCGTCGCAGATCCCCAGATAGCGCACCAGCGTATGGAGTTTTTTCATGTAGGCGATGGCTTCGCGGGAGGAGCGCAGGTCCGGCTCGGAGACGATTTCCAGCAGCGGCGTGCCGGCGCGGTTTAAATCCACTCCGGTCATGCCGTGGAAATCCTCGTGCAGGGATTTACCGGCATCCTCCTCCAGATGAGCGCGGGTGATGCCGATTACCTTGCTGCTACCGTCCTCCAGGTCGATGCCGAGCCGGCCGTGATGGACGATGGGCAGCTCGTACTGACTGATCTGGTAGCCCTTGGGCAGATCCGGATAGAAATAATTCTTGCGGGCGAACACGGAGCGGCGCGCTACGGTCGCCTCGATGGCCAGGCCGAACATGACGGCCATCCGCGCCGCTTCCCGGTTGAGCACCGGCAGCACGCCGGGCAGGCCCAGATCGATGGCGCAGGCCTGGGTGTTGGGGGCAGCGCCGTAGGCCGTGGCGGCGGCGGAAAAAATCTTGCTGCGCGTGGACAACTGGGCGTGGATTTCAAGTCCGATGACCGTTTCCCATTCCATATACACTGAACCTTTGGCTGACCAAAACAAAAACCACCGGCGCTCAGAAACCCGCCGGCAGGCGCTCGTGCCAGTCGCTGACCTGCTGGTAGCGGTGCGCCGCATTCAACAACCGCGCTTCGGTAAAGTAATCGCCGATGAGCTGTAAACCGACCGGCCGGTCGCCGCCGAAGCCAACCGGAATCGACATGCCCGGCAGACCCGCCAGATTCACCGCAATCGTGTAGATATCGGACAGGTACATGGTCACCGGATCATCGATCTTGTCGCCCAGATTGAAAGCCACCGTCGGCGCGGTGGGCCCCATGATCACATCGACCTGCTCGAACGCCTGGCGGAAATCCTCGCTGATCAGACGGCGGATCCGCTGCGCCTTCAGATAGTAGGCATCGTAGTAGCCGGCGGACAGTGCATAGGTGCCGATCATGATACGGCGCTTGACCTCGGCGCCGAAGCCTGCGCCGCGGGAGCGGGTATACAGATCCAGCAGATCCTGCGGATTGGGGCAGCGGTAGCCGTAGCGCACCCCGTCGAAGCGGGCCAGATTGGAGGAGCATTCCGCCGGCGCCACCACGTAATAGGCCGGAATCGCCAGCCGGGAGTTGGGCAGGCTGATTTCAATGGTTGTGGCTCCCAAGCGGCGGTATTCGGCCAGTGCCGCCGCGATTGCGGCAGCGACCTGTCCGTCCAGTCCGGCTTCGAAGTATTCCCTGGGCAGGCCGATTTTGAGACCGTCCAGGCTGGTGTTCAGCAGTGCCGGGTAATCCGGCACGGGCTGTTGCGACGAGGTCGAATCGCGCGGGTCGAAGCCGGCGATGATCTGCAGCAGCAGCGCCACGTCCTCGGCGGTCCGGGCCATGACGCCGCCCTGGTCCAGGCTGGAGGCATAAGCGATCATGCCCCAGCGCGACACCCGCCCATAGGTGGGTTTGAGACCGCTGATGCCGCACAGAGCGGCCGGCTGGCGGATGGAGCCGCCGGTGTCGGTGCCGGTCGCGCCCGGTGCCAGTCGCGCCGCCACCGCGGCGGCGGAGCCGCCGGAGGAACCGCCCGGCACGGCGTTCAAATCCCAGGGATTTTTCACCGGGCCGTAATAACTGGTTTCGCTGGAGGAACCCATGGCGAATTCGTCCATATTGGTTTTGCCCAGCATCACCAGCCCCGCGGCGTTGCATTTTTCGATCACCGCGGCGTCATAGGGGGCGATGAAATTGTCCAGTATTTTCGAGGCGCAGGAAGTACGCACCCCGCGGGTGCAGAAGATATCCTTGTGGGCGATGGGCACGCCAGTGAGCGCGCCGCCGGCACCGGCGGCGATGCGGCGGTCGGCCGCCCGGGCCTGCGCCAGCGCCTGCTCGGCGGTCACGGTGATGAACGCGTTCAAGCGCTCGTCCAGACGGGCGATGCGCTCCAGCAAGACGCGGGTCAGTTCTACGCTGGAGAACGCTCTGGCCCGCAGGCCGGCGGCCAGTGAGGCGATAGTCTTGGTATGCATGACTGTCCGGGCTACTTCGATGAGGGGCGACGGCGGGATACTATTCGATCACCTGGGGAACCAGATAAAAGCCCGCCGCGACGCTGGGCGCGATAGACTGGAACAGCTCGCGTTGATCGCCTTCGCCAACCACATCGGGACGCAGCCGCTGCGCCATTTGCAGCGGGTGCGCCAGCGGTTCGACGCCGGTCGTGTCCACGGCGTTCATCTGTTCGACCAGTTCCAGAATGCTGGACAGATTGCGGGCATAACCGGCACTATCCGCCTCACTGATGGCCAGACGCGCCAGGTAGGCGATCTTGGCAACTTCGGCAGGTCCTAACATCGTTTGTCTCTCGGCAACAAAAAACGAGCACACCGTACCACATTTAGACCCTTGCTCCCAATCCCCACCGCTTGCTAGGATTGACCGTTTTAATAACTATGCCGAAAATCACTCATGTTTAAACGACTGCGCGGTATGTTCTCGAACGATCTCTCCATCGATCTCGGTACCGCCAATACATTGATTTATGTGCGCAACGAAGGCGTCGTGCTGAACGAGCCCTCTATCGTCGCCATCTATCAGGACCCCGGCGGCGGCCGACCGCGCATCGCTGCGGTCGGCGGCGACGCCAAACGCATGCTCGGCCGCACCCCCGGCAATCTGACCACGGTGCGTCCGCTCAAGGACGGGGTGATCGCCGATTTCAACGTGACCGAGAAGATGTTGCAGTATTTCATCAAGCAGGTGCATGCGCGCCGCTGGTTGCATTTCAGTCCCAGCCCGCGCGTGCTGATCGGGGTGCCCTCCGGCTCTACCCAGGTAGAGCGCCGGGCAATCCGGGATTCCGCCTACAACGCCGGGGCGCGCGAGGTCTACCTGATCCAGGAGCCGCTGGCAGCCGCCATCGGCGCCGGCATGCCGGTGGACCAGGCACGCGGTTCGATGGTGCTGGACATCGGCGGCGGCACTTCGGAAGTGGCGGTGCTGTCCTTGAATGGCATCGTCTATTCCGCCTCGGTGCGGGTGGGTGGCGACCGTTTCGACGAAAGCATCATCAACTATGTGCGACGCTCTTGCGGTGTGCTGATCGGCGAACCTACCGCCGAACGCATCAAACTGGAGATCGGCACCGCCTTTCCCTCTGAAGAAGTGCTGGAAATCGCCATCAAGGGGCGCAATCTGGCTGAAGGCGTGCCGCGCGGTTTCATTCTCAACAGCAACGAAATTCTGGAAGCTCTGCAGGAGCCTTTGGGTGGCATCGTCGATGCCATCCGCATGGCGCTGGAAGCTACCCCGCCCGAGTTGGCCGGAGACGTAGCCGAGCGCGGCATCGTACTGACTGGCGGCGGTGCGCTGTTGCGGGGCATCGACCAATTAATCATGGAAGAAACCGGTTTGAATGCCACCGTGGCTGAGGATCCGCTAACCTGCGTGGCGCGCGGGGGTGGCCGAGTACTGGAGTTGATCGACCAGCTGGGTCCCCAGACCTTCGCGCTGGAATGAACGGCTTGGAAAAAGATTTTAGGGTAGAACCCGATTGCTGGACGATCTGCAGCAGGTATAGGCTTGAGCATACTTAAATCCGATCATCGCCGGCCGTTGTTCGTCGAGACAGTCAACAACGTCCGTCTGCTGGTGTTCGTGCTGCTGGCCATTGCGACCATGCTGGCCGACCACCGCTACCATCAGATGGAGGCTGTGCGTAACGTGCTGGCCACTTTGATTTATCCGTTGCAGTATGCCGTCCAGACGCCTGTCAAAACCTGGGATTGGCTGACGGCCAATCTGGCCAGCCGCGAGGCGCTGCTGGCCGAGAACGCCGAACTGCACCGCAAGCAGGTATTCATCAACGTCGAACTGCAGAAGCTGACGGCGCTGGAGGCGGAAAACCGCCGCCTGCGGACTTTGCTGGAATCCTCGGTCAACCAGGGCGAACGCTTTCTGATCGCGGAATTGCTGCAGATCGAATTCGATCCCTACCGCCATCAGATTCTGCTCAACCGGGGCACGCAGCAGGGCGTCCGGATAGGACAACCGCTGCTGGACCAGCACGGCGTTATCGGCCAGATCATCGAGGCCAACGCCTTTACCGCGCGGGCCATCCTGATCACCGACCCCAACCACGCTCTGCCCGTGCAGATCGTGCGTAACGGCCTGCGCACCCTGGCGATGGGCACCGGCAATTTCCAGGCGCTGGAACTGTCCCATATCCTCAACAATGAAGACGTTCGGGTGGGCGACGTCCTGGTTACCTCCGGGCTGGACGGCCGCTTTCCCCGCGGTTATCCGGTGGCGACGGTGACTCAGGTGAGCTTTGACCCGACCCGCCCCTTCGCCCGGATCAGTGCCAAACCCATTGCTCAGTTGGACCGCGTGCGCGAAACGCTGGTGCTGGTCAGCGAACCCGGCGCTCCGCCGCCGCCGCCCGCTCCCGCCACTCCCCGCATGGCCGGCCCGCCATGAGGACCCGTCATGCGGGTGGCTGGCTGATCGTGGGCAGCTTGGTACTCGCGCTGGTCTTGAACAGTATGCCGCTGCCGCCCCGGATCGCCGTATTGCAGCCTGACTGGGTGTGCCTGGCGCTGGTTTACTGGTGCCTGTTCCTGTCGCCGCGAGTGGGCATGGGGAGCGCCTGGGTACTGGGCCTGCTGCTGGACGTCTCCCACGGCGCCTTGCTCGGTCAGCACGCTCTGGCGCTGGTGATCGTGGCCTTCATTACCTTGAAGACACACCGCCGCCTGCGGTTGTTCCCCCTGTGGCAACAGTCGCTGGCCGTGCTGGGACTGCTGTTCATCAATCAGGTGCTGGTATTCTGGGTGGACGGCATCAGCGGTTATCCGCCACGCGACCTGTGGTATCTGGCGCCGGCGGTCAGCGGGATGCTGCTGTGGCCCTGGATAACCATCGTGCTGGGCGACCTGAGCCGGCGCTTTCAGGTGGTGTAGCCGATGCATCGGCTGCGCCAGCCCGTCGCCACCGGAACCCGGCTGAAAGACCCGGTGGCCGAGAAGCGGCTGTTTTACCGGCGCGCCCTGTTCGCCCTGGTGCTGGTGCTGGGTGGCATGCTGGCGCTGACCGGCCGCATGGCCTATCTGCAGGTTATCAACCACGAGCGCTTCGCCAGCCTGTCCGACAACAACCGGGTCAGGCTGAAACCGCTGCCGCCCACGCGGGGCCGCATTTTCGACCGCAACGGCGTACTGCTGGCCGATAACCTGTCCTCGCGCCATCTGGAAGTCACCCCCGCCGATGCCGGAGACCTGGACACCATGCTGGCGCAGTTGCAACAGCGCATCGCGCTGAGCGACCAGGATCTGGCGCGCTTCCAGCGGCTGGTCCGGCGCAGTCCGCCCAATAGCGGCGTGCCGTTGCGCTTCAATCTGAGCGATGAGGAAGTCGCCCGCCTGGCCGTCGATCTGTATCGCTTTCCTGGCGTGGACATCATGGCGGATCTAAACCGGTATTATCCGCTGGGTTCCCAGGCGGTCCATGCCATCGGCTACGTCGGCCGCATCGATGAAGCCGAACTGCAACGCATCGACTCTGCCCAGTACGCCGGCATCACCCACATCGGCAAGGCCGGGGTGGAGCGCTCCTACGAAGCGCTGCTGCGCGGCCAGGCTGGCTATCAGCAGGTGGAAACCAACGCTCAGGGACGGACCCTGCGCCTGTTGCAACAGGTGCCGCCGACGCCCGGCAAGAACATTTATCTCAGCCTCGATATCCGCCTCCAGGCACTGGCGGAGCAGGCGCTGGCGGGCCACAACGGCGCTCTGGTCGCCCTCGATCCCCGCAACGGTGAAATCCTGGCGCTGGTCAGCATGCCGGTCTACGATCCCAACCCTTTCGTCAATGGCATCGACAGCGCCCGCTATAAGGCGCTCAGCACATCGCCCGACCGGCCGCTCTACAACCGCGCCCTGCGCGGCATCTATCCGCCCGGCTCCACCATCAAGCCGTTTGTGGCGCTGGCCGCCCTGGAAAACGGCGTCATCACCAGCCGCACCGCCTTCAACTGCGGTGGCGCCTATCATCTGGCGGGAGAAGCGCATCTGTTCCGCTGCTGGAAACACAGCGGTCATGGCGGCGTCAGCCTGGACCGGGGTATCAGCCAATCCTGCGATGTCTATTTCTACAATGTCGCCAGACTGCTGGGGATAGACCGCCTGCACGATTATCTGACCTTGTTCAGCCTGGGAGAAAAGACCGGGGTCGATCTGACCGCGGAAAACCCCGGCTTGATGCCGTCGCAGCAGTGGAAGCAAACCCGCTTTAAACAGCCGTGGTACGGCGGCGAAACCCTGAATATCGGCATTGGCCAGGGCTATATGCAGACCACGCCTTTGCAACTGGCCAGCGCGACCGCCACGCTGGCGCAGCATGGCCGGCATTTCCAGCCGCGCCTGCTGCATGCCACCCAGGAACAGAGCAGCGACGCTGTCCAGCCGGAAGTGCCCCGCGTTCTGCCGCCACTGCCGATCAAGGAGGGGCGCCACTGGGATGCGGTGATCGCCGGCATGATCCACGTCGTCAAAGGGGGCACGGCCGCCAAAATCGGCGGAGCGCCCTACACCATCGCCGGCAAAACCGGCACGGCGCAGGTGTTCTCACTGGATCGCAATCAGAAGTACAACGCCAAGCGGCTGGCCAAGAACCTGCATGATCATGCCCTGTTCATCGCCTTCGCGCCGGCGGAGGACCCCCGCATCGCGATCGCCGTCATCGCCGAACACGGCGGCGGCGGCAGTGCCACGGCGGCACCGATCGCCCGCCAGGTGCTGGATGCTTACCTGCTGAATAATAACCCATGAAAGCGGCCTGGTCCGACCCCCTGGGGGCTGTCCAGGCAGCCGACGAACGCGGCCTGCTGGAGCGCCACCACCTGGATGCGCCGCTGCTGTTCGCCTTGCTGATCGTGGCGGGCCTGGGGCTGACCATCCTCTACAGCGCCGGTCGGGCGGACCTGGAGCTGGTGCTGCGGCAGGCGTGGCGGCTGGCATTGGGCTTCCTGATTCTGGCCGGTCTGGCGCAGATCCCGTCCCGCCACCTGCGTCAGTGGACTCCCTGGTTGTACGGCGGCGGACTGGTGCTGCTCATTGGCGTGCTGCTGATAGGCGATGTATCCAAAGGCGCGCGCCGCTGGCTGGATCTGGGTCTGTTACGTTTTCAGCCGTCGGAGATCATGCGGCTGGCCGTGCCCATGATGCTGGCCTGGCATTTCGCCGACCGCCCGTTGCCGCCGCGCCTCGGCGCGCTCGCGGTCGGCGTCCTGATCGTGCTGGCGCCCGTGCTGCTGATCGCCCGGCAACCCGATCTGGGCACCGCCCTGCTGGTGGGCTGTGCCGGGGTCTTCGCGCTGTTCCTCGGCGGCCTGAGCTGGACGATTATTGTGGGACTGGGCGGCGCGCTGGCCGCCGGGCTGCCCTTGGTCTGGCGCTTTGGCCTGCACGACTATCAGCGTCAGCGCATCTGGACCTTTCTCGATCCGCAGTCCGATCCGTTGGGGTCGGGCTATCACATCATCCAGTCGCAGATCGCCATCGGCTCCGGCGGGCTGTACGGCAAAGGCTGGCTGAACAGCACCCAGGCCCATCTTGATTTTCTACCCGAAAGCGCTACCGATTTCATCCTGGCTGTCTATGCGGAGGAATTCGGACTGCTGGGCCTGTGTGCCCTGTTGGCGCTGTATTTCTTCATCATCGCCCGCTGTCTGTACATGGCAGTGCAGGCGCCGACCACCTACGAGCGGCTGCTGGTGGGCAGCCTGGCGCTGACTTTTTTCGTCTACGTATTCGTCAACGCCGGGATGGTGTGTGGCCTGTTGCCGGTAGTGGGGCTGCCCCTGCCCCTGATCAGCTACGGCGGCTCATCGTTGGTGACGATCATGGCGGGATTCGGTATGCTGATGAACATCTCTGCGCGGCGCAAAGTCACGCTTTATTGAACAACCGCTTTACCAAGGCAGCAGTAAGGATCTATGAAAAAACTTTCCGTGATGCTCACCCTGCTGGCGCTTGGCGCCTGCAGCAGCGCGCCGCAGCGACCGGCGCCAGTCGACCAGCGTGCCGGTACGGAACCATCCCAGCCGGTGCCCGCCACGCCGGCGGCGCCGAGCGCGCCGCCGGTCGCGCCCAGTGGCGGTCCCCTGGCGGAGCGTGCCGAGGTGCAGGCGTTCATCCGCGACCTGGTCGCCCGCCGCGGTTTCGACAGCAACCAGTTGTACGCCACCTTCAGCCGGGCCCGCACCCAGCCCTCCATCATCCAAGCGATGAACCGTCCCGCCGAAGCCAAACCCTGGTACGCCTACCGCCAAATCTTCCTGACTCCGCAACGGGTGCAGGGTGGCGTGCAGTTCTGGCAAACCCATCGGCAGGCGCTGGTGCGTGCCGAACAGGTTTACGGCGTGCCGGCCGAAATCGTCGTCGCGATCATCGGGGTGGAGACCTCCTACGGTAAGAACACCGGCAAATACAATGTCCTGGAAGCCCTGGCCACGCTGGCTTTCGACTATCCTCGCCGTGCCCCCTATTTCCGCAAGGAACTGGAAAATTACCTGCTGCTGACCCGCGAGGAAGGCATCGATCCCATGGCCGTAAAAGGCTCCTATGCCGGCGCCATGGGACTGGGGCAGTTCATGCCCGGCAGCTATTTGAACTACGCCGTCGATTTCGACGGCGATGGCCAGCGGAATTTATGGACTAACCCGGTGGACGCCATCGGCAGTGTAGCCAACTATTTAAGCAAGCACCGCTGGCAGCGCGGCGAACCGGTCACCGTGCGCGCCGCCGTGGGGGGCGCGTACTATGGCGACCTGGTCAGCCGTAAAGCGCAGCCGCCCGCGCGCACCGTGGCCAGTTTCCGGCAGCGGGGCGTCATCCCGTCCAGCGCCGTCAGCGATGAACAGAAAGCGATACTCCTGGAATTCGATGGGAGTTATAGTCCAGAATATTGGCTTGGGTTTGACAATTTCTATGTAATCACGCGTTATAATCAAAGCCCGCTTTATGCCATGGCTGTCTATCAACTCAGTCGAACCATCAGGGAAAACGGGTAGGCATGAGCGATATTCCTGTAGGCCTTTGCAACGAAGAGTTGCAATCGTGGTGAATAGAGGGGGAATGATGCAAGCAAAAGCTGTTAGAAACGCGCTGTTGGGAACCCTGGTAATCGGTGTATTCGCCGGTTGCAGCACAGCGCCGCCGCGTTCTCAGGAGAACGGGGTTCTACCGACACCACCGTCGGCGTCCAGCCCGGCGGCGGGCAGATAACACCCAGACGGGAGCTCCCCAGCCGCACCGGCAATTCCCCATCCTATGTGGTGTTCGGTAAGCGCTATTACGTGATGGGCAGCAGCGCTGGCTACCGTCAGCGCGGCCTTGCCTCCTGGTACGGTCCCGGCTTTCATGGCAGAAAGACCTCCAGCGGTGACCGCTACAACATGTACGGCGTGTCGGCCGCGCACAAGAACCTGCCGATCCCCACCTATGCCCGGGTCACTCGATCTGAGCAACGGCCGCAGCATAATAGTCAAAGTCGACGACCGCGGCCCCTTTGTCGGCGACCGTGTGATCGATCTGTCCTACGGTGCCGCTGCCAAGCTGGATATGCTGCAACAGGGAACGGCCTATGTGGAGGTTGAGGCGCTGGCGCCGTATCAATACCTGCCCGGATTCCAACCCGATACCAGACTCGCGAAAACCGGCCAGGGCGCCGCCGCCGCCAACCGGCCGGCCTATGCCTTTACCCAGCCAGCCAGAACCGCGCCGCGTCCGACGCCGGTGGCGGCCAACAGCCGGCCGGCTGTCGCGCCGGCTGCGTCGCTGCCGAGCGGTTCGCCGACGCTGGTGGAACGGGAGTCATTTTCTTCTGCCAATCAATTGCTTAACTCAGAGCGCCGGGCTGTCCCGGCCGCTCCGCTCAGGGTCAACACCAGCTTCAACAGCGCCCTGGCTGACCCGGTTAGGGCGGCCTCGGTTGCGCCGCCGTCCCCGGTGGTGACTGCTGCTGCGGCCCGGCCGGCGATCCCGGACGGGCGGGAAGCTTTCGCCGCCTCCAGCCAGTTGGCCGATACCGGTAGCAGTCCGATTCCGGTGCCAGACCGGCCGCTGCAGAACGCGGTCGCCGCGCCGGTTCTGACGACCGCTCCGACACTCCGGCCCACGGCTCCCGTCCGCCCGGCCGAGCATAGCGTGCAGCTGGCTGTGCTCGCCCCTGTAGCTACTGCAACGGCGCGGGTGGAGACTCCGGCAGCGCCGCCAGCCGATTGGCGCCGCTTCCAACATCCGGCGCCGGCGGTTACCGCAGCGCCTGCCCGGCCGGCTGAAATCCAGCGTGAAGCCGCGGTCCGCCAGCCGCCGGTAACCCGCGCTAAACCAGCCCCGGTTCAGCCAGCCAAGGAAGCTCAGAACGTGCGTATGGCGGCGGCAGCGCCGGAGGAAGTCAAGGTGAATGCGCGCCCGTCCAGGCCCAGCAAGGCTGACATTGTCGCCGCCAAGGGCAAGGATAGTCAGTTGGTGTTGGCGTCCGCCAAACCCGCCGACAAGATGCCGATCAAGGAACGGGCGGCGACTTCAGTCAAAGGACAGCGGCCGGGGACGCAGGCGGCTGACGCCTCCGGTCAGATATATCTACAGGTAGGTGCTTTCAGCCAGATCGGCAATGCCGAAGAAGTGCGTAAGCGTTTGGCTAAGACCCTGGGCTACCAGGTGCGCATCGATCCGGGCAGGAACAACCTGCATACGGTGCGTGTCGGGCCGCTCAACGATCCGGTCGAAGCCAGTCGTTTGAAGGGCCGGCTGGCCGGTCTGGGTTTCACCGCTCCGCATGTGGTTCTCGATTGACGCTGCTACGATTTTCCGTTCCCCTGGAAACAGGGGAACGGCCTTCCCCTCACCGCCTCCATAGTCTCTAATATCCTTTTAAGCCATGAGACATCCGATTCTGCTGCGTTTTTTTGTGCCGTTATTGCTGTTCGGTCTGGCCTGGATGCCGGCCCAGGCAGTGGAAATCCCGCCTCCTCCCAAGGTACCGGTGCGCGCTTACGTGCTGATGGATTTTTACAGCGGCGCTATCCTGGGGCAGGAAAACGCTGATGTGCGCATGGAGCCCGCCAGCATCACCAAGCTGATGACCGGCTATCTGGTTTACCAAGCGCTCCAGGAAAACCGCATCAAGCTGACTGATCAGGTGTCCATCAGCGAGAAAGCCTGGCGCATGGAAGGCTCGCGGATGTTCGTGCCGATCAACAGCCAGGTGCCGGTGGAGGATCTGATCATGGGTATGGACGTGCAATCTGGCAACGACGCCACGGTAGCGCTGGCGGAATATGTCGGCGGTAGCGAAGGCAGCTTCGTGGAACTGATGAACAAGCAAGCCGCCGCTTTAGGCATGGTCGATACCCATTTCACCAACTCCAGCGGCCTGCCCGATCCCAATCACTACACCACAGCGAAGGATATCGCCCTGCTGCTGCGCGCCATCATCAAGGACTTTCCGGAGGACTATAAGCGCTATTCGGTGCGCGAATTCACCTTCAACAAGATCAAGCAGCAGAACCGCAACCGGCTGCTGGATCTGGATCCTTCGGTGGATGGCGGCAAGACCGGCCATACCCATTCCGCCGGCTACTGTCTCACCGTGTCCGCCAAAAGGGACAATACCCGTCTGATCAGCGTGGTGCTGGGCGCCAAAACGGAAAAGGAGCGGGTCAGTGCCACCCAGTCGTTGCTCAATTACGGTTTCAGTTTCTACGCAGCGGAGCCGATCTATGAGGCCGACAAAGCCGTGACCACGGCCCGGATCTGGAAGGGCACCGTGAACCAGTTGCCGCTCGGCGTGACCACGACTCTGTTCGTCACCGTCCCCAAAGGCACCTTTCAGAACGTGAAAGCCGCCTTCGAGGTAAACAAGGGCAAGCTCACGGCGCCGGTGAGCAGAGGCAGTCCCCTGGGACAGATTACCGTTGCCCAGGGCGACAAAGTGCTGCAAACCGTCCCCCTGGAGGCTTTGCAGGATGTACCCCAAGCCGGTTTTTTCGGGCGCCTGTGGGATACCCTCTGGTATCCGCTCTGGCGGCTGTTCCACTGGTGAGCCGATGTCTGCCAGCATCGCTTACCTGAACGGTGTTTTCCTGCCCCTGGCCGAGGTCCGGATCTCGCCTCTGGATCGGGGATTTCTGCTCGCCGACGGCGTCTACGAGGTGATTCCCGTCTACCACGGGCGGCTGTTCCGGCTGGCCGGGCATGTGCAGCGGCTGGCCGCCAGCCTGGCCGCCATTGACCTGCACAGTGGGCTCGAAGCCGCCGGCTGGGAAACGCTGCTGACTGAACTGGTTACGCGCAACGGCGGCGGCGACCTGGCCGTCTATCTGCAAGTCACCCGTGGCGCCCCGGCCTTGCGCGATCATAATTTCCCGCCGCCGGACACCGCCCCGACCGTATTCGTCATGGCCACGCCGCTCAAACCTCTGCCGGACAGTATCTACCGCCTGGGGATCGGCGCCATCACCTGTCCGGATATCCGCTGGGGTGCCTGCCATATCAAAAGCATCGCCTTGCTGGCCAATGTGCTGGCGCGGCAGCAGGCGGTCCGGCAGGGCGCCGCCGACGCCATCCTGGTGCGGGATGGCTACTTGACTGAAGGGTCCGCCAGCAATGTCTTCCTGGTCCGCGACGGGGTGCTGCTGACCGCTGTAAAAGACTGGCGCATTCTGCCGGGCATTACCCGTGAACTGGTGCTGGAGTTGGCGGCGGCTGCCGGCATTCCCTGCGAAGAGCGGGATCTGCCGGCAGCGCTGCTGGCAGGCGCCGACGAGATCTGGCTGACCAGTTCCACCAAGGAAATCATTCCGGTCACCACCCTGGACGGGCAGCCGGTGGGAAGCGGTGCGCCGGGTCCGTTGTGGCGGCGCATAACGACGCTCTATCAAGCCTATAAACAAGCCACCTGTCCCGTTGTCTTAGCCTGAGACTTCTTTATTACCGTCGGCGGGCTACCGGTCATGAACGCTGCCTCTCTATTGCAGTTTCCCTGCGACTTTCCAATCAAGGCGATGGGACCCAGCGGCGGCGATTTCCAGGCGCTGGTGACGGACATCATCAGCCGCCATGCGCCCGATCTGGACCTCGCCACGCTGCGTATGCAGGCCAGCCGCAACGGCCGCTATCAGTCGATCACGCTGACCATCCGCGCCCGCAGCCGCGAGCAGTTGGACGCTATTTATCAGGAACTGAGCGGGCATGAGCGCATCCTCGTGGCCTTGTAATCCTATAGCAGCAACGGCGCCCCGTCATTGTATCGACCGCCGTTTAGGGCAAATCGACTATGCAGCCGCGCTGGCGGCGATGCAGACCTTTACCGATACCCGTGACGCCGCCACCGTGGACGAATTGTGGGCGCTGCAGCACCCACCGGTGTTTACCTTGGGCATGAACGGCAAGCCGGAACATCTGCTGGCGCCGGGCGACATCCCGGTCATCCCGGTGGATCGCGGCGGTCAGGTGACCTATCACGGGCCGGGTCAGGTAGTGATTTATGTGCTGGTCGATCTGCGCCGGGCGCAACTGGGAGTACGCCAGTTGGTCACGATCCTGGAACAGGCGGCACTCGAGCTGCTGGCGTGCTACGGCATTCAGGGCTATGCGCGTCCCGAAGCTCCCGGCGTCTACGTGGACGGGGCGAAAATCGCCGCCCTCGGCCTGCGGGTGCGGCGTGGCTGTTGCTATCACGGTCTCAGCCTGAACGTCGCCATGAATCTGGAGCCTTTCCGGCGCATCAATCCCTGCGGTTATCCCGGCTTGCCAGTCACGCAATTGCGCGATCTGGGGATAAGCGCCGCGCCGGACGCCGTTCAGGAAGTACTCGTGCGCGCGTTGCGCCGGCAGTTGGGCTATACCCACTGGACGGCGACGACGGCGCTGCCTCAGTCACTCAGCCGGGAAACGGGCCATGCCTACCTCTGAACAACCAGCCGATGACCTGCGGATGCCCGCGTCCGAGGCGTCCACCCGCAAGCCTTCCGTGGCCCAGGGCGAAAAACTACGCGGCGCGGAAAAAATGGCCCGGATTCCGGTGAAAATTGCCCCCACGCTACCGGAAGAGCGGTTGCGCAAGCCGCCGTGGATACGCGCCCGCTTCCCCGGCACGCCCGAAGTACTGCGGCTGAAACACATCCTGCGGGAGAACCGTCTGCACACGGTCTGCGAGGAGGCCAGTTGTCCCAACCTGGGGGAATGCTTCGGCCACGGCACAGCCACTTTCATGATCATGGGCGATATCTGCACCCGACGCTGTCCGTTCTGCGACGTCGGCCACGGCCGTCCCAATCCGCTGGACTCGGCAGAACCCGCCAATCTGGCCGCCACCATCGCTGCGATGGGACTGCGCTACGTAGTGATCACTTCGGTGGATCGGGACGATCTGCGCGACGGCGGAGCCGGTCATTTCGTCGCCTGCATCCGGGCCGTGCGGGAGCGCAACCCGGCCCTTCAGATTGAAATCCTGACGCCTGATTTCCGCGGCCGGCTGGACCCGGCCCTGGACATTCTGCAGCAGGCGCCGCCGGACGTGTTCAATCACAATCTGGAAACCGTGCCGCGGCTGTACCGGCAGGCCCGTCCCGGCGCGGATTACCGGCATTCCCTGGAACTGCTGCGGCGTTTCAAGGAGCGCCAGCCGGCGATTCCCACCAAATCCGGGCTGATGCTGGGGCTGGGCGAGACGCTGGCCGAGGTGGAGGCGGTGATGCAGGATCTGCGTGACCACCAGGTCAGCATGCTGACCCTGGGGCAATATCTGCAACCCAGCGCCCATCATCTGCGGGTGGAGCGGTACGCGCTACCCACCGAATTTGACCACCTGCGGGCAGTGGGGCATACGTTGGGCTTTACCCACGTCGCCTCCGCGCCGATGGTGCGTTCCTCCTATCACGCCGATTTGCAGGCCAAAGGCGAGTTCGCAGGCTGACAGGCACCGGTGTGACCCACCGGATCGGGGAATGATTCTGCAGCCCATCATGGAGCAGCCCCGATGAGTCAACCGCTTCGGCTAGTAAGGTAATTTCTGGCAAAGACTATACCGGAAAGTCGGGCATGGGTAGGTATGGATTTCCCCTTGTATGTTTGAAGTTTGGTAGAGTTTCCCGAAACGTGGTAGCACGAATCCCCTCTGGGACCCACGATCCCGTCAAGGAGCTTGAAGCGCCACGTTCCGGTTTCTGTGAACCACAAGCCCGAACAGTTTATTGGTCAATCCTCATGCCGCGTCGGTTTTATCTGCTGAGCCTGGCTGTCCTATTCCTCCTGCTGTGGATTTATCTGGCCATCGCTCCCTATGATCGCCACGATTGGGCCCTGGAGAACGCCCTGTCGGTTGCCTTGGTGCTTGCGCTGCTGCTGTCTGGTCGACGCCTGCCACTCTCACGCATTTCCTATACGCTGATTTTTCTGTTCCTGTGCCTGCACGAGATCGGCGCGCATTACACCTATTCGGAAGTGCCTTACGATGCCTGGTTCCAGGCGCTGACCGGCCGGTCATTGAACGTCTGGATGGGGTGGAACCGCAACCACTATGATCGCGCGGTCCATTTCTGTTATGGCTTGCTGCTGGCGTATCCGGTGCGGGAAGTGTTCCTGCGGGTGGCCGAGGTACGCGGCTTCTGGGGCTATTTCCTGCCACTCGATCTGACCATGTCGACATCGATGACGTATGAACTGATTGAGTGGCTGGCTGCCGTCCGGCTCGGCGGTGAGTTGGGCGCCGCGTATTTGGGGACGCAAGGCGACCCCTGGGACGCGCACAAGGATATGTTGCTCGCCAGTCTTGGGGCCGTGGTGGCCATGACCATCACCGCCCTGCTGAACAGTTACCTGCAACGCGACTTCGCTCGGGAATGGGTGGATAGCTTACGGGTCAAGCACCCGAAGCCGCTCGGTGAAGATGAAATTGCCCGGTTGTGGGCCCAGCGGCACTCGTAAGCGGTTATTACCGGCGTACGGATCGGCTACCGCTCGACTCTACTCCTCTGGAACCGGTAGAACCACTCATCACACCCGTCGGTCGTGGGGTCAGCCCGACCGGTAGGACTTCCCCGGAAAAGGAGTGACCAAGAACACCAGGAAAAATTAGCTCTAAACTTTCCCATTTTGGGCTGTTAATGGTACAGTAGCCGTATTGAAAGCTGATTTCGAGGTCGAGCATGGCGGAGATTGTGCAATGGCGCCAACCATCGAAAATGGGAAAGTTGGTCAACGTGCCGCCGCGCCGGCTGAAGAATCCAGAGCGGCGTAGCCGGGAATACCTCACGGCCACGGAGGTGGCCGCGCTGATGGAGGGTGCCCACCAGATCGGACGGCACGGGCACCGGGACATGACCCTGATCCTGCTGGCGTATCGACATGGCCTGCGGGTCGCCGAGTTGGTGGCGCTACGATGGGACCAGGTGGACTTGAAGCAGGGCCTGCTGCATGTGAACCGGCTCAAGCACGGCACGGCTGGGACCCACCCGTTGCGCGGTCCTGAGTTGCGGGCGCTGCGCAAGCTCCAGCGAGATTACCCGGAGACGCCTTATATCTTCGTCTCGGAGCGGAAAGCACCGCTCACCACCAGCACGGTGCGCAAGATCGTCGCCCGCGCCGGCGAGGAGGCGGGCTTAAGCTTTCCGGTACATCCGCACATGCTGCGCCACGCCACCGGGTTCTATCTGGCCAACCAGGGCCAGGATACCCGCGCTATCCAGGATTACCTGGGGCATAAGAATATTCAGCACACGGTCCGCTACACCCAACTGGCGCCGGACCGGTTCAAGGACTTCTGGAAGGATTGAAGGAGCACCGAACCATCGATAGGGGGGTTGCTATGATCGAACAGGCGCTGACGTTCATTTCCAAGCGGCAGGGTATAAACCTTCGCCTTTAGGCCATTGGTCACAAGTTAAGCTTTTTCCGGCCTTGTCAAGCCCTCCAACTTGAGTGGTCAGCGGCGGTAAGATACGGTTCTGTTGATGTTCAGCAACCACCCTGACCACGATAGCTATGTCAAAACCGGCTAAGAAGAAACCCAGTTCAGTGCGCCACACGCGCGCCGTGCAGCGGGATCGGACTAAACGCTCCCCAAGCGCACCCGCCGATGAACACATTGTCGCTCGGCTCACCGAGTTGGTTCACCCGGCAACGTTGCGGTTGGTCAGCTACTACCACCAGTTAGGGCTGCGCGAGCGCATCCTCACCTTGCCGGTGATGGTGGCGTTCGTTCTCAGCCTGATTTGGCGGCAGTTCAGTGGGGTCAGCGAGTTGGTACGGCTCATTCGCACCGAAACGCTGCTGTGGGTACCGTCCTTGCGGAAGCTCAGCCAACAGGCCCTCGACCAACGGTTGCGCACCTTGCCAGCCGAGTTGTTTCTACGCCTGTTGCGCGACCTCCTGCCCGTCTTCCACGCCCGCTGGCAAGCCCGTCAGCGTCCTGTCCCACGGTCATCGCCTGGGCGTGCAGCCACTACACCCGACTCCTGATCTGTGATGGCTCCACCCTGGATGCCCTGATCCGGAAGGTGGGGTTACTGCGCGAGCTCCCCACCCATCCTCTCGCCGGCCGCATGACCGTCTTGCTCGACCTCGCCTCGCGGTTACCGTGGAAGCTGTGGTACGAACCCGATCCTAACGCCAGCGACCAGCGCTGCTGGCCCCAGATTCTAGCGGCGCTCCCGGCCGGCGCGTTACTCCTGTTTGACTTGGGTTACACCCACTTCACGAGGTTTCTGCAACTGACCCAAGCACAGGTCACGTTCATCACCCGTGCCAAGACTAACTTGGCCTATCATCTCGAGACGGCGCTCCAACACCGCGACACGGTCCGTGATCTGCGGGTCTGGATCGGGTGCGGCGCCGACCGACAACAAGTGCGCCTGATTGAGGTCCTGTATCATGGCGTGTGGTATCGCTACCTGACCAACGAACTCAACCCGCAACGCCTTCCCGTCGAGTCTATCGTGGCCCTCTACCGGCAACGGTGGCGGATTGAGGACTCCTACGCGATCGTAAAACGGCTGCTGGGACTGGCCTATTTCTGGTGTGGTGCCCAGAACGCGGTGGAGCTGCAACTGTGGGCAACCTGGCTACTCTATGCCGTGTTGGTGGACCTCACCGATGCCGTGGCCGAAGTGCTGGAACAGCCCTTTGCCAAGGTATCCCTGGAGATGGTCTATCGCGGTCTGTATTTCTTTACCCAAGCCTACCACCGGGGCGAAGCCACCGATGTCGTCATCTACCTGGCCGCTAACGCTAAACTATTGGGCATTCTGAAGCGTCCCCGTAAGCCCACTCGTCAGCAGCAACCGGCATGTGCTCATGGGCCTTGACATTGTTAGAGAATCCTTAACTTGTGACCAATGCCTTTAGGCGGAAAAGTCTTTAGCATATTGCCCTTCATCAAGGGCAACAGCTTGAGCTAGTCGAACATGGTGGATCGGGAACGCTATCGTCGAGGGGCGCATACCGTCGCGGAACTGAAGTATCACTTGGTATGGAAGACGAAATACAGCTACCCGGTAGTGCGTGGGGAAATTGGGTTGCGGTTGCGAGAGGTGCTCAGAATGATCTGCGTGGAGCAGGGGATGACCATTGTGCAGGGTAACATCCGTCCCAATCACGTCCATCTGCTGGTGAGTGCACCAACCCACCTGTCACCGGCAAAGATAGCCCAATATCTCAAGGGAAAGTCATCGTATCGGCTCCAACGTGAGTTTGGAGAGTTACAGAAGCGTTACTGGGGGCAACATCTGTGGGGGCGTGGCTATTTCTGTGCGACGGTCGGTGCGGTCACCGAGGAGCAGATCAAACAGTATATCGAGCAGCAAGATGAAGAGGGTGCCGATGTGTTCCAGGTTTGGGATGAAGAGAAACCGCCGAAGCCGGAATCTTAAGTCGGATTCATCCGAAAACTTACAGATGACTTTAGTCGTAATAGGCGTTCACGCCCTCAACAACCTACCGGCTTTAGCCGGTAGTCATTGAGTAGTTAATTAGTTAATCGCGAATCACCATACACCCACCACACCCAGATATGAGTGTCAAGAACAATCATTGCAGAGCGCTCCAATCATTTTCTGCGACAGGCTCAGTAGGCGCAGCATATTGCACAGGCTGGCCGCGAAGTGGATAAGGGTTATCACCGCTCGGTTTTGGCAAGCGTTCTAAGATAATGACTTCAACCTCATCCCCGGCTTGGAAAGGAATGTCCTTGAGCGTTAATGTCCCATCTTGATTTATAGTTGTCTCAACTCGATGTGCGTTCATTTAAATCTCCAGTTATTCATACAGGACCTGTAGGTTGCCATGAAAGTACAGCAGTGTTTTCATCGGCAGGAGTGTCGTTGCCAAAGAACATGACCGTTGGGGTGACGAAGGAACCCCAATATTAACGCCAGACCGGAAAATGTTAGGATTCGTTCCTCACCCTCTGGTCACCGTTTCAATCCTTATTCTCTTGGATTAAGAGCTTAAGCCCTGGGAGCGCCGGCGTCCCCGCCGGCCCGTTTTATGTTTCAATCCTTATTCTCTTGGATTAAGAGCTTAAGCATGGAGCGTGCGCTCCTGCAGGGCCAGGTCCGCCTCGTTTCAATCCTTATTCTCTTGGATTAAGAGCTTAAGCCTATCGAATGTCCGGGTTGGTCTGCGCTCGTAATCGAGTTTCAATCCTTATTCTCTTGGATTAAGAGCTTAAGCATGGGCGCATGGCGCGGACGGCGGTCAAGGGAGGTATGTTTCAATCCTTATTCTCTTGGATTAAGAGCTTAAGCCCGGCGCCCACAGGCACTCGGCCACCGCGTAACCATAGTTTCAATCCTTATTCTCTTGGATTAAGAGCTTAAGCAATATCGGGATGGGCCGGCAGCCAAATCAGTCCATCTTGTTTCAATCCTTATTCTCTTGGATTAAGAGCTTAAGCAAAACTGACGAAAACTGACGAAAGCTGAGAGATATGTTTCAATCCTTATTCTCTTGGATTAAGAGCTTAAGCTCTCCAGCTTAAAGAGACTCTTGCCGTCCCTTACGGGTTTCAATCCTTATTCTCTTGGATTAAGAGCTTAAGCTCGGGTCGGCATCCAGCCGAATCCAGATTACCCCTGGTTTCAATCCTTATTCTCTTGGATTAAGAGCTTAAGCTATAGTGCCTCTCTGGATATTGTCACGAATCGTATTGCGTTTCAATCCTTATTCTCTTGGATTAAGAGCTTAAGCGTACTCCTCACTCCCGGAACGCCGGGGCGGTTGGAGTTTCAATCCTTATTCTCTTGGATTAAGAGCTTAAGCTTGCGCGGTCGGGCGCTAATAACATTGACCGACACTACGTTTCAATCCTTATTCTCTTGGATTAAGAGCTTAAGCTTTCCGAGTATTTCACCCTGGCCTTTACGTCTGCGGGTTTCAATCCTTATTCTCTTGGATTAAGAGCTTAAGCTCTGTGGCGCTCGCGCCGTCGCGTGGGCGGAGAACGTTTCAATCCTTATTCTCTTGGATTAAGAGCTTAAGCCACCCCGCAGTCGCCGCCCGTGACTACCATATAATGTTTCAATCCTTATTCTCTTGGATTAAGAGCTTAAGCCTGCGGGTCAGGCTCGGCATATCGGATACCCCCGCCAGGTTTCAATCCTTATTCTCTTGGATTAAGAGCTTAAGCTTATATGACACTCCGGGCTACAACCGATATAGTCGGGTTTCAATCCTTATTCTCTTGGATTAAGAGCTTAAGCGCTGGCAGGGCTTTGTCGGTGTAAGAAAGCATTTCCAGTTTCAATCCTTATTCTCTTGGATTAAGAGCTTAAGCCTCCGTAATGGCGTTGCTATTCAGCACAGCAATCGGAGTTTCAATCCTTATTCTCTTGGATTAAGAGCTTAAGCTTTCCCCTCAGTTATGACAATCACCAGCACACTGGAATGTTTCAATCCTTATTCTCTTGGATTAAGAGCTTAAGCGCGCCTAAAAGTGCTGATGCCGAATACGCCGTCACCGGTTTCAATCCTTATTCTCTTGGATTAAGAGCTTAAGCCATTGGTTGATATAATAGCATTGCTAGATTCTCTAGGTTTCAATCCTTATTCTCTTGGATTAAGAGCTTAAGCAAACAATTTTCATGCCCGCATGCAGCATGCCTGCGGAGTTTCAATCCTTATTCTCTTGGATTAAGAGCTTAAGCCAAAGAAAAAGGTTTTCGACTAGATCAAGTGTAGGCAGGTTTCAATCCTTATTCTCTTGGATTAAGAGCTTAAGCCGCACACGCGCACCTGCGACAATTGTCGCAAGGCATGTTTCAATCCTTATTCTCTTGGATTAAGAGCTTAAGCCCAGCCGAAACGTACTCATGGCATCGCTTCCAGCGGGTTTCAATCCTTATTCTCTTGGATTAAGAGCTTAAGCCACTTCCCCGACAAGCAACCAGCTTCAGACGCTGCTGTTTCAATCCTTATTCTCTTGGATTAAGAGCTTAAGCCTTTGATATTTTTAACTTTGTTGGAGTAAAGTAATGAAGTTTCAATCCTTATTCTCTTGGATTAAGAGCTTAAGCTTGCCTTTTTTCTTGCATGGTAGCTACCGTTCCTGTAGTTTCAATCCTTATTCTCTTGGATTAAGAGCTTAAGCCTGCGGCTGGCGCGGATATAGTCCCTAAAGCCACCTGTTTCAATCCTTATTCTCTTGGATTAAGAGCTTAAGCGCTACGAGTCTTGTATTTTCCGCTCTGAGTGGCGGGTTTCAATCCTTATTCTCTTGGATTAAGAGCTTAAGCCTGGCGGAGGGGGATCACCTGTTTCCTCGTCGCGATGTTTCAATCCTTATTCTCTTGGATTAAGAGCTTAAGCAAGCAATCCCCGGCTTGTTATAGTCATGGGGGACAGGGTTTCAATCCTTATTCTCTTGGATTAAGAGCTTAAGCCCGACTTTTCGTTAAGGGGTCAGTAATGAAATCCGATGTTTCAATCCTTATTCTCTTGGATTAAGAGCTTAAGCCCGGGTCGGTCCAATCTGGTGTGGCGTCGCCGTCACCGTTTCAATCCTTATTCTCTTGGATTAAGAGCTTAAGCTTTTTTTGTCTTTTTATACGTTTACGTATTGATTTTGTTTCAATCCTTATTCTCTTGGATTAAGAGCTTAAGCCTTTTTTAGGCTGGTCTGGCTTTTCACTTCTTCCATCTGTTTCAATCCTTATTCTCTTGGATTAAGAGCTTAAGCCAGAACAGCAGCATCGGCGCCCACGCAGCACCCAACGGAGTTTCAATCCTTATTCTCTTGGATTAAGAGCTTAAGCTACCGGCAAGGACGGCGGGCCACTGCAGGCCGAGATGTTTCAATCCTTATTCTCTTGGATTAAGAGCTTAAGCACCGATGACCTTCTTCTGCAAGAGCTTTCCCTGAGCGTGTTTCAATCCTTATTCTCTTGGATTAAGAGCTTAAGCACAAAATCGGTTTCTAAGACGCCTGACATTAGCGGTTTCAATCCTTATTCTCTTGGATTAAGAGCTTAAGCAACGGTCTTGGCACCACGACCCCCATCGATCAGCGTTTCAATCCTTATTCTCTTGGATTAAGAGCTTAAGCCACGGTATCAATTCCAGCTTCCTACGCTGCTAAACGGCGTTTCAATCCTTATTCTCTTGGATTAAGAGCTTAAGCAGAAACAGACCCGCGATCTATCACTGACTGCTGACCAGATACGTTTCAATCCTTATTCTCTTGGATTAAGAGCTTAAGCAACGCACGCACGCGCCTGAAGTCAGTACGGTAGAAGTGTTTCAATCCTTATTCTCTTGGATTAAGAGCTTAAGCCCTGATTAGCGCGGCCTGATGTCATGCAATGCAATCTACTCGGATTAGCCAAGTCGATCCGTGTTTCAATCCTTATTCTCTTGGATTAAGAGCTTAAGCCTGCGGGCATCATGATGCGCTAGATTTTGTCCGGTTTCAATCCTTATTCTCTTGGATTAAGAGCTTAAGCCTTAATGGGGTTCTTTCGAATCCCATCGCCATGTTTCAATCCTTATTCTCTTGGATTAAGAGCTTAAGCGTCCGAGAGCAGGCGATAAGACGCAACTTGGAAGATGTTTCAATCCTTATTCTCTTGGATTAAGAGCTTAAGCGACGAAACCCCTTCAGACACGGTGAGCGTTAAGATGGTTTCAATCCTTATTCTCTTGGATTAAGAGCTTAAGCCTTACCGCCGCCCTTGATAGCGCGCGGAAACTGTCAGAGTTTCAATCCTTATTCTCTTGGATTAAGAGCTTAAGCCGCCGTTTTCAGTAATCTTTTGGACTATCAAAGTGATAAGTCTAAAAAAGACACCAGATTTTGATATATTCAGCCCCATCAGATCACCTCCAAACTGCTTGACAAGCATAGTCTTTACATCCTTCAAAAGTCAAGTTTGTTCGCTGCATCAAGAGCTTGAAAAGCCGCACCGGCTACACACAAATATTTTTGTAACAGCAGTCCAGGCAACGGTTACGGTTAGGCGTGCGCTTCGGTAACCTGCCCGTCTTGATGATGTCGAAAATCTCATCGACCATACCTTTGACCTCAAGCCTGCCCTGATCGGTGATCGGGATTTCCAGCAACTGACTGCCGCCCCGGATGTAGGCCACATAGCCTCGATTGACTTCCGCCTGGTGCGTTTCAGCAATCAGCATCGCATACATGATGATCTGCATACGATGCGTCTTGAAAGCCTCCTCCCGCGACTCGGTATACTTATAATCCAGCGGCGCCATCGTCCCATCATTCAACCAGAGAACCTCATCCACAATCCCTCGCATCCGCAGCTTGGGACACGCCAGATAAACCTCGTTCTCCCGCTTAGTGACGCCGATCTTGCGCCGTAGATAGGTCTTGTTTTCCGCTTCCCGCCGCTGGTGAACTTCACGCCCTTTCAACACCTTGTACCGCTGATCCTCGTGCTGATCGATATGCTGCACATTCATGAACCACGTAAAACGCGGACAGAATACATGCTCCAGCACCTCCGACGGCGTGAGCATCGGTGTGCTCTCGGTATCATTCCAGTCATTCATACAAATAGCGCCCTGACTTCATCCGTCACCAGCTTCTGATCAAAAGCCTGCCCTAACAGATTCACCTTCTTAAAATCCGTCTCGCACATCGGAAAGATATAAATCGAATCGGTATCTTTATCCATGAAATCTTCGACGGCAAGGCTCAATTCATCCAGACGATTGCGCGCAATCGTACCCAGAAAAACCGACTTCTGCACCCGATATAACCCGGCTTCCTTGCATAATTTGGCCACTTTAGAACGTGGCTTATTCAAGGAAATATCGTACAGAATCCAAACCAGCGTCTCGTTCTGTTTCATGCTCACTGGCCGATCAATTCATTAGCGATCCGGTGACAGTCCAATTGCACCGTCTCGCGCCGCTTGATATTACGATTACCGTAACGCATTCCCTCATCCAGATAGGCCCCGAATTTTTCCATTAAAACGGCCTTACCCTCTTTATTCAAAGTCAAACCGTTATGCAGCTTATCGAACATATCCTGTTTGACCAGCCGTGCTGCGAACAGACCGACCACGGTTGCATCCGCCCAAATGCGATAACACTCGATCAGATCGAATACCAGCGACAGCTTCTGATAATGATCGGTATGCACGAAACCCACATACGGATCCAGACCGGCCAGAACGCAGGCACGTTCCACCAGACTGTAAAGCACTCCATACGAATAATTCAACAGACAATTGAACTCATCCTTGGCCGGATTACGCGAACGGGACTCGAAGCGGAAATTTTCTGGCAACAACAGGTTGACGGCATCCCAGTAAATCCGCCCGGCTTTGCCCTCGAATCCCATTAAGGTCCCGCGCACCCCATCCAATTCCCCTTCCAACACTTCGATCTGCCGCCGAACCTGTCGCAAAGCGTCCGTTTTTTCAGTCAACGGCGCCGACAATCGAGTACGTCGGGTACGCGCCTCTTGCAAAAATTCCAATTGATTGTCCAGCTTGCGCAACAGCCAGGATAACGCTAACTGCAACCCGTCACGGGTATCCGCCAGCCGCAATTGCGCCCGGCGGATCGCCGTCGTGGAACCCGGCCGCCCGTGCCATATCCGTCCGTAAGGATCGCCGTATTTGTCGAGAAATACAATATCGATATTCTTTTCCAAGGCAAGCGCAATCGCATCCGTCGACAGACTGGCGCCCGTGGTAATCATAATGGTGCGGACCTTACGCGAAGAGACCTGCTGTTTCTGCTCCTTGATATTAATGATGAACAACTCGCCTTCGCGGTGCAGATAGGCGCCAAAAGTCGTCAATATCAGATCCATGTCATTGCCCCTTTATCCGATTTCCTCTTCGGGCGTAATCCACCCGAAGCCATGACTGACCCCATGCCCGATAGCGAAACCCGAAGGCAATACGGCATTGCACACGAAACTGCCCAATAGGCCGAGTAGTTGCTGATTTTTGTAAGGGCAGGTCAGTGTCTTAATAACGGTGAAAGCCGCATACAACTGCACTGGAAACTCCACCTCCAGGCCGCGCATCGCCGTCAGCAACTGCGCCACCAATAACCGATCCCGCTCATATTGCTGCTCCAACGAATTCATGCCCTGATAGCGCGGATAGTTTTTCTGATTGAACATCAGTACGGGGCTGACCCAGTGGTAATAACGCAGCGTTTCAGCAACGGCGAACAGACTGTGATTGGTGGTCAGCAGCGCATCGACAATCTGCACAGCCTCACCGCCCAGATTGAGATTCAAATCCAGCCAGGGCAATTGCAACAACCGGCCTGCCGCCTCGCCCCAGCCGGCTACGATCCCATGTCCATTGCGCCAGCGATACTGGATGCGGGGATAGCGATACAGGGGCCGCCCCTGCTCGTCATGCTGATGAAAAGAGTCGTCATCGACAAAGGTTCGCCCCAACGCGCCACGCAATTGCTCGGCCCGCCGGAGAGGAGGACCAGCCAGCGTCTTGTCCCAGGTGAATTGCAGACAGGCATAGGGTACTTTGGCTATAGGATGCATGTGGGATGATCCTCCTCTACTTGTAAATCCAATCCGCTTTGTGGATGGTAATAACCTTCCCGTAACAGCCAGAAGGGGCCCAGCGGGTCCGCATAATCACCGGGATCGCAATCAGCCCGTGCATAGACACTGACTGTGCGTTTCTGAATTTCTGCCGCCAATTCGCGCAATGCATTGCGCTTTTCCCAATGCTCCTCAATAGCCAGTGCTGCGGCAATTCTTTCCTGCAGCCCGTCATCGTTTTCGGTCAATATCAGAAAAGCAATCTGCTTGCGTTTTCCACCTCGCAACAAGGTTCGGATATCGGGCATTTGCTGCCAGCGGGCAAAGGCTTCAGTGATCTGCCTGCCGGTATTCTTACGAGCTTTCACCAGGTCAAAATACAGCCGGCTTAATTCCAGAACATCTTCCTCACCAATAGTCTCCCGATTCTCCAGCGCCTCGCGAGTGATATTCAGCAGCACTGAATCGTAAATCATTTCAGCATAACGCCGGCCCTTGGACGAAAGCAACGAGACGACTTCGACTACCCCGCCGTGATCACCCTGCCGGTTGTTGCGGTTGCATCGGCCCGCCACCTGGATCAGCGCATCCAGAGGCGCGAAATCCCGGATAGCCACATCCATGTCGATATCGACGCCGGCCTCAATCGTCTGGGTGGACACCACGACGCAAGGCTGCCCCGTTTTGATGGCGGCGATTCTGGCCAACCGGTCGAGCGGGGTGACATCGGCACTGATCAGATAGACCGGCAGGTCCGACAGATAATCGGCAAGCGCACGCCAGACTAGCTTCGCCGAGGCGCGGGTGTTCAAAGTAATCAATACCCGCTTGCCGGCTGCCAGCCACTGATCCAGGCGGGGATACAGACCGGTGAGAACTCGTCGAGGTCCTGCTCCTGAGGGTGGCGCAAGGCGATGCGATAGCGTTTGAAGGCGGCGAAAATGGCACTAACCTGCCGCTCGTCGCCTGCCAGTTCGACGCCGCCGCTCAACAGCGCCGGCAGGGTGGCGGACATCAATAACACTCGGCTGTTGCCTTCCTGAGTGAGCGCGTGCAGCGCGTGATCCGCCAGATCCCAGAGCTGGCAGGGCAAGGTCTGCACTTCGTCCAGAATGATCAGCGCATCCAGTAACTGATGGAAGCGCATCAGATGACGAGTCCGGTCGGAAAACAACGCCAGCAGCAATTGATCGAAAGTGGTCAATATGACTTCCGCGCGCCAGGTATCCAGAAAAAAGGAGCTGGTCTGCTGTCCCAGTCGTTCGCCTTCCAATTCGTACAGCCGCTGCGACAGTGAATGACTCGCCATCAGCCATTCCGATTGGGCATCTGCTTCCTGATTAAGTCCAAACAGTTTGCGATACTCCTGTTCGGTCTGGTCGATGATGGCAAGAAAGGGCAGCACGATGATAATCTTCGGCGGCGTTGCTGTGGCCGCTTGCGCCATACGTTCCCGCAACTGCAAGGCCCAACTCGCCGCCAGCAGGGTTTTGCCCACGCCGGTCGGCAGCGTCAGGGTGCAGCAGGGGTGATCCAGGTCCAGGCGTTGCAGAATATGCGTCCGGATTTGCCGACGCAGCGGGTTGACCGGCGTCTCGGGCAGTCCGGCAAGATACGTATCCACCCAGTGCGCAGGGAGTTGCGGGCGGGCTGAGTGAAAATAGCGCTGCAGTTTTTCCTGCTGCAAGGCCAGGAATGCCTTGTCTGCTTCCAGCAGAATGGAGAACAGCAATTGGGTCCACAGCCGGAACTGTACTGCTTCGGTCAAAGGCATGGCGTGCAGTTGGTCGGCGACTTGTTCATGGTCGAACAGCCAGCCATGCCCATCCTCGAAGTCGCCGCTCACGCCGGCCAGTGGTAAACCGGTGGCCCGCGCCAGCGCGGTTAATGACAACCCGGCCCATTGTTCATTCAGCACATCGTCATCATCCGGCAACAGTCGTTCTTCCAGATGGTCGAGCGTGGCGAAACCGGCATGGTGCCCAGCGACGGCCTGACCCAGAGCGAGTGTCTGCAAGGGCGGCCAGGCGCGTTCTTTAGCCCACAGGATAGCCAGTGCCGCGGACAGGGCGGAATGCTCCTTGGCGCGGAGCTTGCCGGCATAGCGTTTGGGGTTGCTGATGTAGGTTTGAAAGGCGGGACTTCCTTTACCTAGATCGTGGCTGCGCACCAGCGCATTCAGCAATTCCACCGTCTGCGGACGACGCTGGCGCACCTGGGACGAATGGGAGGCCAGCAGGAATTGCGCCGCGGCGTCCACCTGAGCGATGTGTTCCTTTAATTGCAAGGTGGGTTCGTAATGGGAGAACAATACCTCGGCTTCTGCTTCGATCATGAGAATACCACCACTTGTTGGCCGACCTGCCAGGCGGTAGCGGTTGTGACAGGATAAGGTCTGCCGCGATGCTCCAGATAATAACCGGCATGGGTGAATACCCGGGCCGCACTGACACTGCGCGGCATGCGCAGCAACTGCACCCCGATACCGTTACCCGTCAGCAGGCGGACCTGCGACTCCGGACAGACGCCCTGGATCTCGTAATGACCATCGGGTAGAGGGCGGGCCGGCTGACAGGCTAGATAATCTATATCGCACAGCAACTCCGACAGCCCCATGCAGGGCGTGAAATGCCAGCGGTGTTCACGGATGCGGCTGACCAGTTCGGCAAAACGTTGTGGCTGTTCAGGTAGGGCGATGTGAATCACGAAATCCGGATCGATAAGCCATTCCTGCAGAATCAGGGTAGCCTTTTCTGGCGCTTCAGTACCCTTCTGCTGCTTGGAAATTTCCCAGGGTAAAGGGGCGGGCGGGTCCTTGCGAAATTTGACCCGATGCCAGAACCGCCGTAACGCCGTGCCGGTTATCGCCACCTGTGTGTCGGCCAGTTCACTGGCCAGTGCGTCTTTTTCCAGGCCGAATAAAGCGGCGATAAGTCCCAATACCGATGTCCGTGGCGGTACCGGATAAGTCAAGGCATTCACATTGGCTTCGGCACGCAGAAAGTGGCCGTATTTAGCTCGCCAGCGAAAACTGAGCACGTCCACATCAGGATTCCTTGCCAGGAGTATCAATGCCCAGCGATTCCCATTCAGGGGGTGGCGCAGCGCCCTCGCTGAACTGGATGTCCGGCGAAACCTCATAACGAATCTTGGCGATGCGCCCTTTTTGCCCTGCCATACGATCCAGCAAACGCTCCATATTCAAGCAGTAGTCATCGGGGGAAGACCACGCCGTTGCAGGCTTGTCGTTGGCAGTCTGAGTTTTGACATAGTCCATCAAATTGCCGAATTGAAACTCCTGTCCAGGCTGATACTCGACCGAAATGAGCAGACGCGGAACCTGACCTATCTTAGTGCGGGTATTGCCGGCGGAGCGCACCCCATTCCATAGCGCTTGCAGCAATAACTCGTAGTCGTCATCGGTCATTCTGGATTTCTTTGCCGAATGCTCGTTGGCGACGCCGTGGAAAGCGATCAAGGCGTATCGTAGAGCGGCATAGCTGGTGAATGTGCCTTGTGCTTTGGCTTCGTCGCTGGCGAATACCGATGTACCTTGTATTTGAATTTCCTCAGCTTCGTGCAGAACCTCACCCATGTTGAACTGTACCGCACCCGTGAGCGTTTTTGGAATGGGCTTCGGTTCCCATCCCTCGAGTTTTTTGAAAGCCAGAGAGGAGCCAAACCAGCGGGCATCGATAAACACATCCAGCAGGATTTTTACCAACTCTTCTCCGTCTGTTTTGGACTGTCCATGCTTGTGGAGATAATCGGCCACTCGGCCAGTGAGATTAGTCACTTTTCCTTCGATATTGCCGACCAGAATTTCCCGCCCCTGCGAGGCGATATAATCTCTGACGAACCGTTTCAGCCGCACATCGGTAACATAAAAGCGTCCATCCGGTAGACAGCGCGGACGGTTTTCATCCGGATCACCGTTGGGATTGCCCATGCGGATATCGTAAAGAAACAAGATTTCTCGACGGCTGGAAAGAGTGGTTATTGCAGATGTGGTATTCATGGTTATTCCTCTTCTTTTTTCGGTTTGGAAGGTAACACTTGAATGCTTACGGATTGCCCCAGCAGCAGAAAGTAGCAGGTTGCGGTAGAGTCGAGATTGATCCGGTCACCCAATAAAGCGCCGAGACGACCGATATCCTGAATCAAGAGTCGGACATCGGGATTCGCTTCAGTCTCGTAGACCAGCAATTTCTCCCGGATTTTGGTGTACAGTTCGGGCAAATCGCGCCCGGCGAGTTCCAGCCGCTTCAGCCATGTTAGAGCATTGGTTGTTACATTGACGCGACGCGCGCCCTGTACCTGCAAGAGCTTACCGTACAGGATGCCCAGCAGGAAGGTAAATGCCTTCTCCGCATTGTTGATGCCGGAGCCGGGTTGAAAGAAGGGTTGGAGTGTTTCCAACTGCGATTGAAAAACGAATGGTGTTTGCTCCATCGCTACTATTCCCGTGATGTCGAGGTAGTAAAGGAACCGTGCCAGATGGCGTACCCATCCAGCCAGGGTCCAGTAGTGAATCTGTTTGTTGGCTTTGTCGCTGAAACCTTCGTGTAATAGACCCCAGGTACGGTCAGTGGAGGCGATGTCATCCAAGTAAAAACGGGCCGTGATCAGCAGTTCTTTCCACAAAGTTTTTTGCATGCCGTCCAACGGGCTGCTGTGATATAACGCATCGGTGAGTTGTCGTTTCAGTTCGAACAGTCGGGCGCTGTCGTTGGCGGCGCCTGCCTTTTTCCCACCGGGTCTTTTGAAAAGAGGTTTAAACATCGACAGTGGAAGATCGAATTCAGCTTCTTCCAAGGGATGTTGAGGAGCTAAAGGATGCTTCCAATCATTGGCAAGCTTGTTGAATTCGATCATTTGTTGCAGGCGCGACGGTAAAATATCCGTTACATAACCTTGTACGTCTTCAACAACCTGGGCGAATTTAGCCCAGAGAATGTGCAAGACAAGATGGGCATCATCCTGGTCCTGGAAAAACTTCATTAGCAGTTTTTCCCTGCTGCTAATTCTCTGGCCTTCAAGGTTCCGTATATAGCCGTTCCAGCTTTTTATAAATTTCTGTTTGTCGATGCCCTCGCCCAGAAGTCCGGGTAAAAGTAACGCCTTTTCCCCCGCAATCTGTCCCAGGAATTTATTAAGTAAATGGTTCTTGAAGATATAGAGTAGGTCAGCACAGTCCAGACACAAACCGTAACCTTTCCAGGCTTGTTCTGTCTCCAAGCCGGGAAAAGCGCCAGCGCGATCCATATTGCTGAAGTTAAGGCCAGCGCCTTTCAGAGCGTTGGGATAAAGTAGAGTTGACGATTTGCCGCATAGCGGACAATCAGCCGCTTGATAAGCAGGGGCTTCTCCAGTGACATACTTGATTTCAGCCAGTGAGTGTGCAAGATAGGCCTGATAGTCCACGCGATCACCCGGCCATCGACCTGCATTGTCAGCGACGCTCAAGAAAACGGTTTCCTTGTCTGGAATCAGTCGAAGGGCGGCTGCCAATAGGTGACAGTCTTGTTTATCATTACCCACCTCATAAGTCTGTGCATTATAATATAAAGTAGAGCAATTAAATAAAATGTTGCAGATTTCTTTGAAATATACATTCCATTGATAATTTTCATTGGAATGGTTTTCAAATGACATTTTTGTAGTGTTCTGAATTTTTAAGGTAGGCCCATAAGGAGGATTAGCATCTTTTTTGAATGTACGCTTTATAACCGGGCCAATCGCTGCTGATTGTGCGCCACTGGGTTTATTGAATGGTAATCTCAGGCGCTTGTTATCGTCCAAGTCCTCGGACCACATGCGCACTGCACCGGTTTGGCCGGATATTTCCTGTAGCAGGTAGACACGGGGTATCTTCTCGGATGCTTCCACCAGAAGAGGAGCGATCTCCTGGCCGTGTTCCATACGAATTGTATCAAGGGTGCAGGCACTACATCCAAACCGGTGGTTTAAGTCGAGCAAGGCAAGTTCGCGCATCTCGTTTATCATTTGTTTTCCTACCTGTTCATAAAAAGTGATGTTCGCTTGATAAGCGTAGCGCTAAGTTACGCTGCGCTGCATCTATATCACAGTCTGAGTTTGTGCCTATTATGTCCTATGGCCAGTGCTTCTGTCTGTGAAAAATTACCATTTTTGGAAGATAATAGGAGGTGAAGCATCGGAATAGGGCGGAATAGGAGACAGACCACGTTTTCCAGCGAGCGGAAATGGGATACCAGTAGAAATCGTGGTCTACCCCCGATCTTCGTAAGTGTTCTACCATCCCCTGGCTCGATCTTGGGAATCCTGATCTGGGCGGAACCCGGTAGGGTACGAGAAGAAAAGGGTCAGGTCTTGCCTTCTGCCATCTATGAAGTGAACGCGCGGCCATGATCATCCTTTCGGCCAGAAGAACCTGGATTACGCTTCGCAAGCTCCGCTCCATCCAGGCTACACCGGTTTTGGCCCAAACGATGATCATGGCCGAACGCGCTACGGATGTCCGTTTGCGAGAAGTCCTCGCCCTTGAACAGCAAGGGCACATTTAATAGCCTAGCTAGGGCGTAAGAAAAACAATCGCCGAAATTCAGCTTGGCCGGATGGCGACCTTTGCCGAAGTGCAAGAAGGCTGCGATGGCTATCTCGGCGAGACGATCATCGATCCCGATGATTCCCACGCCCAATTTTTCCAGCATGAAATCGAATCGCTCCCGTCCTTCTGTCGGGTGCACGGGAAAGTACGACCATTGGCGTTTCCACCTTGCCGACGGCGCTCAGCACAGCCTGCGCACTCGCAATGCGTTTGAAATACAGGGGGCCGTCCGGTTCGTTCAGGAGAATGGCGACCAGTGCGCTGGTATCAACAACAAGGTCAACAGGGTAGGCCATGTTCGTCATAGCCGATGATTTCATCGGGTGTCCGCTTGTCGGCGGGCAGCCCTGACTGGAATCCATATTGAGCCTTCCGGTATAGCCTTTGGGCCTGTCAAAAATTAACCTGTACAACTTTCATGTAGTCGGGAGGTTGGTGTAATTCCATTCACTCATACGTTCATTACTATTACTGTGCTTGCAGAGTTCGTAATCGCCGCCGAAAGCGGCCTCTGCGCTCCTGAGTAAATTCTGCGCTGTATAATCGCTCTGCTAAATCCCTGAAACCTGTTTCCAATTCGGCAACACTCATGCTGTCAGGACGAAAATTGACATCGAACAGGGTACAATACTCCCAGGCGTTCTGGCGGAGCAGGCGACCTTCCGCTGCCAGACGTTCATACAGTGGTGTTCCTGGAAAGGGCGTCAGGATCGTTATCTGTACTTCGTATAGACCACTATTGCGGACAAATCGGCAGACCTCATTAAAACTCTCCAGTCCAGTACCGTCCAAACCCAGTACAAAACAACCATTCACGGTGACACCATGATCCTGAATACGCTCGATGGCCCGCCGGTATTCGCCAAATTTTTTAGCCTTCCAATTAGTCAGTTGCTCCAGACCGTCGAGTCCAGCCAAAGTGGGGCTTTCAAAGCCGATGAGGACTTGCAGGCAGCCGCTGTCCCGCAGTAATTGCAATAATTCCTCGTCCTCAGCCACGGACAGATCCGTCTCAGTGAACCAGCGAATGTTTTCCCTGGCTAGCGCCTGTAATAGCTTTTTTACATGCGGCTTGTTAACAAAGCTGTTATCGTCGGCGAATTCAATAAAAGGGTCCTGCCAGATTTCCTTAATGCGGCGGATTTCCGCAATCACCTTTTCTACCGGTTTTATCTTGTAAATCGGTGAAATGCGAATGGAAGCAGCGCAAAACTCGCAGCGGAATGGACAGCCGCGCTGGGTCTGGACTGTCAGACGGTTATAGTGCTCCGGCTCGAGTAACTCAAAGCGGGGCATCGGTGCATCCGCCAGATCGAACTTGGCAGGGCGGGAATCGTAAATGCGTTGTAGCCGGTTCCGGCGTAAATCGGCGAGCACACGAGGCCAGGCCGGTTCGCCCTCGCCGATCACAATGCTATCGGCATGTCGCAACGCTTCTTCCGGCAGGGCGCTGACGTGTAATCCACCCAGTATTACCTTGACGCCACGCTGTCGATAGGCATCGGCGAGAGCATAAGCGTCCTTGATACGCGCGCTGAAACTGGCGATAGCCACCAGATCGAAATCCCGTTCCAGCATGGCCGGTTCAGGCACATCAGGCACTTCGATATATTCGAGCGCAATATCGGCCGGCGTCAGCCCTGCCAGGGTAAGTAACCCCAGGCTGGGCAGGGATGCGATGATCTTGTTGCGTTCGACAAAACCCGGCAGAGTCAACCCCAGTGCTGTGAGCTCGGGGTTATAGGCGCGCACACCACTCATGGCGATAAGACCGATTTTCATATAATTTCCATAGGTAACGGATACTGCATATACCAATAACAGGGAGGAAGACGGACTACACCCAGCGGCTGCGGCACACCC
Source organism: uncultured Pseudomonadota bacterium (assembly GCA_963708455.1). Classification (GTDB taxonomy): domain Bacteria; phylum Pseudomonadota; class Gammaproteobacteria; order Competibacterales; family Competibacteraceae; genus CAIMUS01. Next base: position 1,678,032 of record CAVPSQ010000010.1, on the reverse strand, counting down.
AGTTCGCGCAGCACACAAGCAATCTCCGCTGGCCGGTAGGCTCTGCGACACGACAGCACCGCATCCCGCCGACTGTGCCGGAATCCCAGCAGGGTGTAATAGCTCCAGATCAGCATAACGGCACTCAGCGAGCGGGATAGGTCGAGATGAAACACCAGTCCCCGGGTAAGGCGCAAGCTGGCAGTCAATAATTCGCGCAATTCCGAAGGTGACTGATGATGCAGGACAAAAACGCTGTACACCAGATCGAAGCTGTGGTCGGTAAATATACGCAGGTCTCTGGTGGCGGCATAATGAAACTGGATAGCGCTAGGGGCGGAAGCTTGTTGTCGACAGGCCAATTCCACCAGGTTGGCCTGGAACTCCACACCGTGAAGCTCCAGCGGGATATCCTCAACCTGTCCACAGTCTCCCAACTCACGCAACAAAGTCCCATCCCGCATGCCGATTTCCAATACTTTGACCGGTTGCTGTAAGGTGGCAAAGCATCTGGCTGAGGATAGGAGTTTGTCAATCATCTTCTGCCATATTCCGGTACGGCGGTAAACCCGATTCAACTCATCGATGATCCGGATTCCTTGCGGCGTCGCCCCCTCCTGCTCCAACAGTTCTACGGCATCGGAGCATAGCCAACGATCGATCCAACGGCCTTTAATGTTGCAGGGCCCCGGCATAATAGAGCAGGCGCTCGGCAGCAGTGCGGTCGTGACGCAGATGTAACAGTTTTTGCTGACCGTAATTGAATTCAGCTTCCATAAAACGCTGAAAAGTTCCGCTGGTTACAAAGGTAATCACCGGTTGTGCCAGCGCGAAGTCGTGGGCCCGTAGTTCCCGGTACATCGTATTGTATTGACTCAAACGGCGCTCCAGCTCATCCTGAAAAGCAGCGGAATCAGCGGGTATAGGTTCACACTCGATAATCCATTCATGAGCAATCTGTCTTTCGGTGGGTACACCGGCGGCTGGACAGACCAGAAAATTCAAAATTTTGACACCCAGGGCGTGACCGGTTTCCTGCAGTACTTTGACCGCTTGATCCACTCCGATCTTTTCCGCCGAGAGATCAATCTGGTCGTCGCTTTTGCCCAGCACCTGGAAGAGCGGCGGATCCTTGTGAATAAACTCCACCCGATCGCCGATCTTGTAGCGCAGTAGGCCACCCTGGGTAGTCAGGAGGATATAGTAGGGTACGCCACATTCCACCTCACTGACCAACACGCTGTGGGAGTGCTCATTCTGCAATTGTTCTGCACTCAAAAACTCGAAAAAAACACCATCCAAGGCCGGTGCCAACCCGGGGGAACTGCCGGTATACTGGAAGGCGATAGGTCCTTCGGCAGCGGAATAGACATTCCGATGTTGCACTCTCTCGCCAGCCAGTTCACGCATTCTGTCCAGGTAGAGGTTATAGGTACTGCCGCCATGGAAAGCTACTCTTAACCTCGGAAAGATCTCACTGATATTTTGGTAGTCACTCTTTTGTTCACGGCTATAGTCGATAAGATTACGCCAGGCAGCCATCAGATAAGGTGTCAGACCGGCAGCGACCCGTATATTGTGACGCTGAGCGTAACCTTGCCGGGTAATCTGCTGAATCTTCTCAGCCATCTGTGGGTTTCTAATGACCTCCAAGGTGGGAACATAACGATAGCGGAGTAGTACTGGTGCAATCTGCGCCATGACGCCGGTGATAAAACCGATTGGAGTACCCTGCTCGGTATGGGCAGCTACTGGATTAGCCGCTACCAGAAAAATTTTGCCGCTGAAAATATCGGTATGGCCGCTGTCCAGCATGTAGCGAAACACCATATCGAGATTGAATTGACGATAGGAGCGTATCAGCGCTTTGCTCAAAGGTAACCGTTTCGGCTCTGCCGTGGTGCCACCGGTCTGGGCGATATAAGCGGGCTTGCCTGGAAACAGAACTCCTTCGTGTCCCTGCAAAATTCTCCGAACGTAGGGCTGGTAAAAGGGGTAATCGGTAACTGGAACGGTGCGCCGAAAGCTGTCGATGCCGGTTACCGCCTCCAGGCCCAACGTCCGGCCAAGCTCGCAACCTTGGAGCGTCCTCAGTATCTTGCGCAGTACCTGTTCCTGGGCCGGTTGTGGATTGCGTAGATTGCGATCGATGCCGCGACCTCTGGCCCTGGCCAGTAATTGCCACATCATGGTAAAGGTGTGCCCTCACACCAGGCTTTAAGGCGGTTCAGGTGATCCTGCATGTGCTGTTTGATTTCGCTGGCGAACAGCACCCGATCGATGATTTTACCCAGATAGGAAGAGGGAATCTCACCCCAGATCGTATAATGCACCCGCGTGCCATTAAGCAGGGGTTCCAGGAGATACTCCCCACCGCCTTGATAGAACGCCACCAGACAAAAAACGCTGCGCTGCGGAGCGATTCTCTCTACCGAAACCATCCGTCCCGTGAAGCGGAGGCCCATAACGGTGGTTTCATAATCGAAACAATCACCCGCCTTTTCCAACCGGCTCGCCTGCTCGGGATTGGTCACTTTAAACCACTTGACCCATTGATTATAGTTACGGACGTCGCTGAGATGTTCCCAGACCTTCGCCGGTGGAATTTCGATATAGACCGAGGCTTTTGCCTCGCGCATCTCGATAATGCGGGTTTCTACTTCGTCTGGTGTACTTTTCCAGAATTCCCAAAACATGACGGTTTCCTTCTAATTTGGTTGAACTGATCAAAGTTATACATTTTATAGCTGTGGAAAACAAGCCGAACCCTTGAATTTGGCGGAATCACCTCTGTTTACGGTTACAGTACACAAATCTCCGACCCAGGGGGAATTCCCAACCATGCGAATGGATAACTCAATGACTACCGGCTAATGATCTTTGAAAATTTAATCCGGTATACTTGGCGGCACTATCGACCAGCCCGTGGAGGTCGCTATGCCCCGACGTCAGCTCACGCTCATGGCCGAGGAGCGCCAAGCACTGCTGAATCTGCGCGATCACGCCTTGTTGCCCTATGTGCGTGAGCGGGCGGCCGCGTTAATCAAGGTCGCGGACGGGATTCCGGCGGCGGTGGTCGCGCGCGAGGGCTTGTTGCGGCCCCGCGAGCCGGACACCGTCTATGCCTGGCTCGACCGGTATCAGGGCGAGGGCCTCGCCGGGCTGACGGTTCGCACCGGACGCGGGCGTAAACCCGCTTTTTCCCCCAGTACACCCGACGCGGGCGGCGGCCCAGAGCGAATTGCAGCACCTGTGCCAGCGCGACCCCGGGCCTGCGGCATTGACCGCACGCGGTCGACCCTGGCAACCCCGCGTGGGGCCTGCCAGTGGCTAAACGACTGCACGCTAAGTGGCGTCCAGCGGGTGCTCAAACGCCTGAAGGTCGTCTGGAAACGAGCGCGCGCCGCGATTCGCAGTCCCGACCCGGACTACGAGGCGAAATGGGCCGAGGCGACGGCCGCCGGTGCGGCCGCCCGCGCCGCACCGGGACGGCTAGTGGCCGTCTACCTGGATGAGGTCACGGTCGAGCGGCAACCGACTCTGGCCCACGCCTACGCCCCCACCGGTCATGACCAAGCGCGTGCGTCCCTGAGCCATCGCGCTAATACGGAAATGCGCGTCGTGGCGGCTCTCGATGCCTTGACCGGCCGCGTGATCTACCGGTGGGCGGCTAAAATCACCGTGGCGGTGTTGGTTCAGTTTTATCAAGCGCTCCGGGCCGCTTACCCCGAAGCGGAACAGATCCAGGTCATTGAAGATAACTGGCCAGTCCATACCCATCCGGATGTTTTGGTGGCCTTGCAACCACAATCGACCCGGTGGCCCTGGTATCGCCCGCCCAATTGGCCGACCACACCCAGCGCCGCCGCCCGCAAAAAGTGGGGAGCGCTTCAACTTCCGATCCAGATCGTGCCCTTGCCCACGTATGCCTCTTGCGTGCAATCCCATTGAAAAACTCTGGCGCAAACTCCGCCAGGAAGTCACCCACTTGCATCGCTGCGCCGACGACCTGACCGCGCTGCGTAAGCATGTCGATCAGTTCCTTGAACAATTCGCCCAGGGATCACCCGAGCTGCTGCGCTACGTGGGTCTTAAAGTACCGGATCAAATTTTCAAAGATCATTAGTAGGGATGGAAAATTGTCGGGTGGCGAGGAGGGGGACAGATAAAATGGCAAGATCAAAACAAGAACAGGCGCTGTGCACGCTGGTGGAGACGCTCTTTCCCTGCCACCCCCGCCACGCTCCCATCAGGCGGCCCACCTACGCCTGGTGAGTGTGTTTCGGCGTGGCTGGAACCTCATCCTCGCGACGTTACTCAACCAAACCCCGTTGCCCCGCGGGCACTTGGTTCCCGAACCGTGGCCGACCCGACCGCCGCGACACCAGCAGGGGACTATCCAACCCCTCGTGGAGTTACTGCAAGCGGCCTGAAACCCAGTCAGCCAGATACAGTAAAAGTTATGAATAATCAAGCTAATAGGAGCGAAAATCGACCGCTCTCAAAAAATACCTACCCCAGAAAGAGGTTGGTGTAATTCCATTCACTCATACGTTCATTGTGTTAACTTGTACAACTTATTTTTGGACAGGCCCTTTGCCAGAAATCACCCGACGCCTTGGTGAAACTTTACGAGGAATGGGACTTACCAAGCATTAGCCGCCGGTCAGGTTCATGTGCCGCTGAATTACCACTTGCGCCTGAAGATTGAAATCATGGCCTCTGGGCTTGATATCCATCGCCCGCAGCAGCGTTTGTTGCAGGCGTTCCTGGTCGCCCGGATGGGCGCGCACCACCTGCCGCAGATCCACCGAATGCTCCTGTCCCAGGCATAGCAGCAGCCGCCCTTCGGCAGTGACCCGCACCCGGTTGCAATGGCCGCAAAAGTTATGGCTGTGCGGGGAGATAAAGCCGATACGCCCGGCGTAACCGGGAATGCGGTAATAGCGGGACGGCCCGCCGGTCGTTTCGGCGGTGGGCAACAGCGGGAATTCCCTGGCCAGATCTTCCTTGATCCGGTCGCTGGAATAGTACGCCTCGGCTCGGTCATGGTCGCCGACCGCGCCCAGCGGCATTTCCTCGATGTAGCTGATGTCCATACCGTTGTCGAGGGCGAAGCGGGCCAGCCCGAGCACCTCGTCGTGATTGCGGTTCTTCAGGATCACCGCATTGATTTTTAAACGCTGGAAACCAGCGGCCAATGCCGCGCGAATACCGCGCAGTACCTTGTCCAGATCGCCCACACGGGTAATGCGGCGGAAGCGCTCCGGTTGCAAACTGTCCAGGCTGATATTGATGCGCTGCACGCCGGCTTCCCGCAGCGCCGGCGCCAGTTTTTCCAGTTGCGAACCGTTGCTGGTCAGCACCAGTTCCTTCAATCCCGGCAGGTTGCCCAGTTCCTGCAACAGCCAGAGCACGTTCTTGCGCACCAGCGGCTCGCCGCCGGTAAGGCGGATCTTGTGCACCCCCAGAGCGACGAAGGCTCGCCCCAACTGCGCCATTTCTTCCAGGGTCAGAATCTGCGCTCGTGGCAAAAACACCATGTCGTCGCCCATGCAGTAAACGCAACGAAAATCGCAGCGATCGGTTACCGACAGGCGCACATAGGTAACAGGGCGTCCAAACCGATCGACCAGGCGGGGAGCGGCGGGAACAGGGCGGTCGATATCCACGGCAGCTTACCTCAGCGGTGAACAGTCAGATCGGGGCGTGCTTGCTGGCCTCGGCGAAGGCGACCAACTGGTCGGGACTGGCTTCCTGCTGGTGTTGCGCCTTCCATTCCTCGTAAGGCATGCCGTAGATAATTTGGCGGGCCTGTTCGTAATCCATTTCCATGCCTTTGTCCGCCGCCGCCGCCATGTACCATTTGGACAGGCAGTTGCGGCAAAACCCGGCCAGATTCATCAGATCGATATTTTGCACATCGGCGCGTTCCCGCAGATGTTGCGCCAGATGGCGGAAAACGGCGGCTTCCAGTTCGATGCGGGTCTGGTCGTCCATCGGGAGTCTCCTTCGGCGGTTAGAGTCGGTGCTTGCAGCGCTTGTAAAAAGCTTGCACCCCGGCGCAGCGGCCGGGATTGCGCTGGCTGACGACGATCAACAGTTTTTGAACTGCGGCGGCCGCTTTTCGACAAAGGCCGCCATGCCTTCCTTGCGGTCTTCGGTAGCGAAGGTGGAATGGAAGGCGCGACTTTCGAAGCGCAGTCCTTCCTGCAACGAGGACGAGAAGGCCACGTTCACCGCCTCTTTGATCATATAGACCACCGGCCGCGACTGGTTGGCAATGACTGCGGCGGCTTTGATGGCCTCTTCCAGCAGACTGGCAGCCGGCACGATCCGGCTGACCAAACCGGAGCGTTCCGCCTCCTGCACATCCATCATCCGCCCGGTCAGGCACAGATCCATCGCCTTGGCCTTGCCCACGGCGCGCGCCAGCCGCTGCGTGCCACCGGCGCCGGGCATGGTGCCGAGATTGATTTCCGGCTGACCGAATTTGGCGTTGTCGGCGGCGATGATGAAGTCGCAGGCCATGGCCATTTCGCAGCCGCCGCCCAGGGCGAAACCGGCCACCGCGGCAACCACCGGTTTGCGCATGGTGTTCAGGCTATGCCAGCCTTCATGCCGGCCGTGAGGAAAGTCGGCCAGGAACAGATGCATGTATTCTTTGTCCTGCATGTCTTTGATGTCGGCGCCGGCGGCGAAGGCTTTCTCGCTGCCGGTCAGCACCACGGCACCGATGCCGTCATCCGCCTCGAAGGCGTCCAGCGCCTTGCCGAGTTCCCGCATCATCGCCGTGTTCAGGGCGTTGAGCGTCTTGGGACGATTCAAGCTGATTAATCCCACCTTGCCGCGGGTTTCCACCAGGATATTCTCATAACTCATTGGTAATCTCTCTCCTGTCGATGCTATGGCTAATGATGACGCGCATCTTAACTCAGGCTTGCCCACAGGCACCATAGGCAGGCCCGGTGGCCGGCTGCCTGGCGCGCTATAATGCCGGCGCAATTCTGACCCCAGCAATTCTCGATAAATTTATGAAGGCTCCAGACCTCACGCGCGTGCGCAATATCGGTATCGCCGCCCACGTAGACGCCGGCAAGACTACCCTGACCGAACGGGCGCTCTACTATGCCGGCGTTTCTCACAAGATCGGCGAAGTCCACGAAGGCGCCGCCCATATGGATTATCTGGCCGAGGAGCAGGCGCACGGCATCACTATCATGTCGGCGCTGACCCGGCTGCCCTGGCAGGACCATATCATCCAGTTGATCGATACCCCCGGCCATGTGGATTTCACCGTCGAGGTGGAGCGCTCCATGCGGGTGCTGGACGGCTGCATCATTGTCCTCGACGGGGTGCGCGGCGTGGAGCCGCAGACCGAGACCGTGTGGCGCCAGCGCACCCGTTTTCAGTTGCCGACGTTGTTTTTCATCAACAAGATGGACCGCCCGGGAGCGGATTTCGAGCGCGCGCTGGAGACCATCCGCACCCGCCTGGGCGGCGAGCCGGTGGCGGTGACCGTGCCGCTGCCACAGCAGGGCGGAGTGGTCCATCTGATCGATAAAACCCTGCTGACCTTCGGTGGCGACAAGGGCGAACGGGTGGAGACCACGCCCTGTCCGGATGCAGTCTGGGAGGCGCTGCGGCCGCTGCGGGAAAGCTTGCTGTTGACGGTGGCGGAAATGGACGACGTTCTGGCCGAGCAGGTGCTGAGCGAGCAGGAACCGACGGCGGCGGCGGTGTGGGCGGCTTTGCGGCAGGCCACGCTGCACGGCAAGGCGTATCCCTGTTTCTCCGGCAGTGCGCTGCGCAATCAGGGGGTGCAGCCGCTCATGGATGCGGTCGTCAAGCTGTTGCCGGCGCCGACCGAACGGCCGCCCGCGATCGCCCAACGGCTGGATGGCGGCGAAGAACCCATTGTGATGGACGCCAACGGGCCTTTAGTGGCCGTAGCCTTCAAGGTGCAGCTGTGGGAAGGACGGCGGCATGTATTCGTCCGCCTGTATCGAGGTGTTCTCAAGTCCGGCGATAAGGTGGCGATTCCCGGTCCTGGCGGCAAGGTGGAAGAGGAACGGGTGGCGCGACTGTTCGACGTGGACGCCAACCACAAGACCCGCATCGAGCAGGCGTTCGCCGGCGAGATCGTGCTGTTGGCCGGCCTGCGCCACGCCACCACCGGCGATACCCTGTGCGCTCCGGAGCATCCGCTGCTGCTGGAGCGGATCGAGGCGCGTGAGCCCGTACTGGGGCTGGCCATCGAGCCGGTCTCCAGCGAGGACGAGGAGCGCCTGCTGGAGGCGCTGGACAAACTGCAACAGGAGGATCCCACGCTGCGGCTGGAGGAGGACAAGGAGACTGGCCAGCGGATACTGCGCGGCATGGGGGAGCTGCATTTGCAGATCGCTTGCGAGCGACTGCAACGGGAGTTCAATCAATCGGTGCGGGTAGGCAAACCGTCGGTGGTTGTGCGCGAAACCATTGCTCAGAGTGCCAGCGCCGAGGCGCTGTTCCAGCGGGTGTTCGAGCAGGACGGCAAGACCCTGGAACTGAAAGCTCGCGCCCGGGTCACCGCCAGTCCGCTGCCGCGCGGCGCGGGCGTCACCGTAACCGCGCAGCCGACCGTACTCCCGCCGGGCGCGGCGCTGACGCCGGTTCAGGCGGAAGCCATCGCCGCCGGCGCTCAGGATGGCGCGCTCAGCGGCCCGACCGAAGGCGCACCCTTGCAGGATCTGGACGTGCGCGTGGACGAGGTGGAGTTGTTCGGCGCCGCCTCCAACGCCCAGGCGCTGCGGGTGGCAGTGGCCGAAGCAGTGCGGCGGGCGATAGTACAGGCGGGGGAGGTGGTGTTGCGGCCGATCATGTTCACCGAAGTGATCGCGCCGGAGGAGGATATCGGCGCGGTGCTGGGTGATTTGCAGGCCCGTCATGCCATGATTCATGCTACCACCACCTTGAGTGGCGTCACCGCGATCACCTGTGATTGCGCGCTGGACCGGTTGCTCGGCTATATCACCGAGCTGCGCAGCCTGACGCGCGGGCGGGGACAGTTCACCATGCGCTTTGAACGCTTCGATGTGGCTTAAGCGTATTTTTTCCCCTGGGTCTGGAAATCGAGCGCAAGACTAACCTCATCGCGCTGGCGGCCTTTTTCCTGTTCTCAGGTAGTGTCGTGATCAGGGTAATCCGCTATTGGCTGCATTATACTGGTGACGTTACCAGCACCACCTTGGATCCAGTTTACCGAAGTGGCGACGCTAGTTGTAACCTAAAATGATTGAATAATGCAGCGCCCATGTCCGGCCTACCCCTTACGAACAGGCTGATAAATCCTGATTGGCTCCCTACAATAAGCGAACCAAATCGAGCAAATAATAACCTCTATGGCAAATATCATCGACGGCAAAGCGTTTGCTGAAAACCTGCGCATCGCGATTGCCTTGCAGGTGGCGGATATACGGGTAGTCTACGGCGTGACTCCGGGTCTGGCTGTCGTGCTGGTGGGCGACGATCCGGCCAGTTTGATCTACACCCGCAACAAAACCCGCCAGGCCCGGGAAACCGGTATGGTTTCGTTCGAGCATCGCCTGCCGGCCGGCACCTCGCAGCAGCAATTGCTGGAACTGATCAACCGCCTGAATAAAGATGCCAACGTCAACGGCATCCTGGTGCAATTGCCTTTGCCCAGGCAGATCGAAGTCGAGGCGGTGATCGACGCCATCCATCCGGCCAAGGATGTGGACGGTTTCAAGCCGGTGAACATGGGCCGCCTGCTGATCGGCGGCGAGGGCATGATCCCCTGCACGCCGCAGGGCTGCCTGATGCTGTTGAAAAGCCGACTGAACGATCTGAGCGGCCTGCATGCGCTGGTGGTGGGGCGCTCCAACATCGTCGGCAAACCGATGGCTGCCCTGTTGCTGCGGGAAAACTGCACCATCACCGTGGCCCATTCCCAGACTCGCGATCTGGCTGAAGAATGCGCCCGCGCCGATATTCTGGTCGCCGCCGTGGGACAGCCGCGCATGATCAAAGGCGCATGGCTCAAGCCCGGCGCCACTGTCATCGACGTCGGCATCAACCGCATCGACGCCGGTGACGGCAAAACCATGCTGGTGGGTGACGTGGATTTCGACTCCGCTGTGGACGTGGCCGGCGCTATCACACCCGTACCCGGCGGCGTGGGTCCCGTGACCATCGCCTGTCTGTTGTTCAACACCATGAAGGCCGCCTATCACCAGCACTCGATTCTCGTTCCCCCCTTGCAGGGCGCGTTCCTGCAGGTGTAGTCGTTGGCTGTGGGACTGGCTTCCAGGGTCGGACAAGCCGGCTGGAAGCCAGTCCCACCTGCTATTGTGGACTCGCGGAATATTACTGTATGCTTATTTTCGAGACGACTTACAGATCGAACCGTGGCGGCCACAATGTCGATACTCAGCAGGTATGTCCAGCAGGAGCGCAACCCGACAGCGGACGAGGGCGAGTCTGGCCAGGCTTTGCTGCTGACGCGGGATGAAGACATCGAGCAGGCCTCGCGTTCTCTCAAAGCCCTGTCCCATCCGTTGCGCCTGAAAATACTCTGCACACTGGGCAATCAGGAAATCAGCGTGCAGCAGATCGTCGACCAGGTAGGCACTTCCCAAAGCAATATCTCCCAGCATCTGGCCATTCTGCGGAATAAGGGCATGCTAGCGGCGCGCAAGGATGCCAACCGGGTTTATTATCGGATCGGGGACGCCCGCACCTTGCGGCTGATCGGTCTGATGCAGGAAATGTTCTGTTCCCAGACCACCTGATTCCCCTTCGTTCTCTGCCGGCTTAAAGGAGCTTTATGGCGGACTTTGTCGAATTTGCCAAAGAAAACTGGTATCTGTTCCTCGCCCTGGCGGGCATTCTAGGTTGGCTGATCGGCGCCGAGGTCATGCGTCGGCTGCGCGGCGTGAGCAGCGTCACGCCGGTCGAAGCCTTGCAATTGATCAACCATCAGGATGCGGTGGTGCTGGATATCCGCGACGGTGGCGACTACAAAAACGGCCATATACCCCAGGCCCAGCATATTCCCGCCAACGATGTACAGAACCGACTTAACCAATTACAGAAATACAAGGACAAACCGATCATTGTCTACTGTCGCACCGGCATGGTGTCCGAAGGAGTATGCGCACTGCTCAAGCAGCATGGTTTTGCGGCGGTTCACAGCCTGAGCGGCGGCGTGGGTGCTTGGCAGAGCGCCAGTCTGCCCCTGACCAGGAAATGATCGAATCGGCGGGAGTTGAACTATGCCCAAAGTGATCGTCTATGCGTCGGCCCGATGCCCTTACTGCCGCAGAGCACTCGCCTTGCTGGACAGCAAGGGAGTCACCTATACGGTGCTGGATGTGGACCGTGAGCCTGATTTGTGGCGGGCAATGGAAGAACGCAGCAAGCGCTCCACTGTGCCGCAGATTTTCATCGACGATTATCACCTCGGCGGCTCCGACGATCTGGCGTTGCTGGATAAAAGCGGCCGGCTGGACAAACTGCTGGACATCACCTAGCCGTGCCTATCGGCTGTCCTCACTGCGAGGTGGTCAACTGCCTGCTGCCGGACATCCCTTATATTCTTTGCGTTGCGCCCGCAATCCGGGTATAACCGCGCTTTCAACCGCAACGAGGAACCGCGATGAGCGACGACACGCCGGTCCAGCAGCAACTGGAAATCCTGAAGATCTATCTTAAAGACGCCTCGCTGGAATGTCCGGGAGCGCCGCAGATTTTCAACGAGCAGGGACAGCCGCAAATCAACGTGCAACTGGGCAGTGGAGCCTTCTCCATAGCGCCGGACGTTCATGAAGTGGTGCTCACCCTGACGGTGACCGCCAAGGTCAACGACAAGACCGCCTATCTGATAGAAGTCCAGCAGGCCGGCCTGTTCGGCGTCCGTGGCTTCGACCAGCAACAGCTCGGCCATGTGCTGGGCTCATTCTGTCCGGCCACCCTGTTTCCGTTCGCTCGCGAAACGCTGGCCACCTGCATTGGCAAAGCCGGTTTTCCAGCGCTGTACCTGAATCCGGTGAATTTCGACGCGCTGTATATGCAGCGTCTGCAACAGGAACAACAGACCCCGCAGACGGACACCCAGCATTGACGGGGGCAGTCCGCCGCGATCCGCTGGCTGTGCTGGGAGCGGGTTCATGGGGTACGGCACTGGCCATCCTGCTGGTCCGCAATGGCTGGCCGACCCGGCTGTGGGGCCACGACCCCGCCAAAATGGAGCGGCTGTGCCAGGACCAGGAAAATCGCCGCTATCTGCCGGGCATTCCCCTGCCCGCCGGTCTGGAGCCTGCAGGGGAACTGGCCGCCGCTGTGCACGACGCACAGGTGGTGGTGGTAGCCGTTCCCAGCGTGGCCTATGGTGCCACGCTGAGCCGCCTCCAGCCGTATCTGTCACCGGCGACCGGCATCGCCTGCGCCACCAAGGGCCTGGAACTGGGCGCCGGGCGGTTCCTGCATGAAGTCACCGCCGAGTGGCTGGGCGAACAACGAGCGCTGGCCGTTATCGCCGGCCCCAGCTTTGCGCGCGAAGTGGCTTTGGGGCTGCCTACGGCGATTACCGTGGCGGCGCACGATGTCCGCTATGCCGGCCGGGTGGCGGCGCTGCTGCACGGTTCCGGGGTAAGAGCCTACAGTAGCGACGATGTCATCGGCGTGGAGCTGGGAGGGGCGGTGAAGAACGTGCTGGCCATCGCGACGGGCATCGCCGACGGCCTGGGCTTCGGCGCCAATGCCCGAGCGGCATTGATCACCCGTGGGCTGGCGGAACTGGCGCGGCTGGGGGAAGCGGTGGGCGGACGGCGCGATACCCTGATGGGTCTGGCCGGCGTCGGCGATCTGGTGCTGACCTGCACTGACGACCAGTCGCGCAATCGGCGCTTTGGACTGGCCATCGGCCGGGGCCAGACGGCCGAGGTGGCGCGCGCCGCCATCGGCCAAGTGATAGAAGGTGCGGAGACAACCCGCGAAATCATCCGTCTGGCCCGGCGCTATCGGGTGGAAATGCCGATCACCGAACAGGTGGATGCGGTGCTCCACCAGGGGCAGAACCCACGCCGGGCGGTGGAAATCCTCCTGGCCAGAGACCCTAAGCCGGAAACCGGCTGAGGTCCGGCAGGTTACTTAGAAACGCTTGCCGATGGCAAACATCACCACAGCCGGGTCGATGTTCACATGGCTCTTGGTGGTGGTGGAGCCGATTTTAGCTTTGGCGTCGGTATCGATATCCATGTACCAGCCGGCTATGTTAATGAACCAGTCGTCCTTCAGGAACACGTCGACGCCCGCTTCAACGGCCAGGCCCCAGGAGTTCTCCAGATCCAGACTGTCCAGCGGCGCTTCCGCGTTGGTGTCGAAGAACCACGTGTAATTGAGCCCGATGCCGACGTAGGGCTTCATTATTTCCTTCGGGAAGAAATGATATTCCGCCAGTAGCGTCGGCGGCAGTTGCTTGGTGTCCCCGATTTTTCCCAGACCGGAAATCCCTCTCTCGCCTCTAATATCGTGTTTGAACGGCCAGGCAGCCACTACACCGACGCCGATATTTTCCGTGGCCATGTAGCTCACGGTAAGACCGGCCGACCAGGCATTGCTCACGCCGACCTTGGCGTGGATGATGTCCAGATTGTTGAGGTCGGTGCTGCGATCGTTGGGATAGACTCCCGCTGCGCCCAGACGGATCAGGACATCGCCTGGATCCACAGCCAGCGCCGGCGCCGTCAACAGGGTGGTGCTCAATCCCAACCAAGCCAGGGTCGTTTTCTTCAGACGCATTTCTTGTGCCTCCCGTAAGTTTTCTTGGATAGTGAAATGCAGGCAAATAATAAGACTGCTTTCAGGCTGTCTCTTTGATTTGAGTCAATGACAGTAGTCCGGCCTGAATCTGAACCGCTCTGAAACTTGCCGCCAGCAAGAGGAGTCTAGGAGTATAACTGTCACCACCGAATAGCAACGCCATCGCTCATGACTGCCGACAACGCCTCCATCGCCACTGTATCCAATCCCCGCCAACAGCCCCTGCGCGCTCTGGTCTTCGGCGCCAGCGGTTATATCGGCGCCAACCTGACGCCGCGTCTGGTGGCACGGGGTTACCGGGTGCGGGCCGCCGCCCGTAATAGCAAGGTTCTGGAGGCCCGCGACTGGCCGGAGGTGGAGCGGGTGCAGGCCGACGCACTCCAGCCGGAGACTCTGGCAGCGGCCCTCAAGGATATCGATGTGGCCTATTACCTGGTCCATTCGATGGCCGCGGGACGCCGCTTCGGACAACTGGATTTGCAGGCGGCGGACAATTTTGCCCACGCCGCCGAACGCATGGCGGTCGGGCGGATCGTGTATCTGGGCGGTCTGACGCCGCCGGACGCTGCTTCGGAACATCTGCTGTCGCGCCGTGAGACCGGCGACCGGCTGCGCGCCGGCAGGACGCCGGTCACCGAAATCCGCGCCGGCGTCATCGTCGGTCCCGGTTCGGCAGCCTTCGAGGTCATCCGCGATCTGGTCTACAACCTGCCGGTGATGGTGACGCCCCGCTGGGTGCAGTCTAAATCGGTGCCTATCGCGCTGGACGATCTGCTGGAATACCTGATCCGCGTGCCCGAACTGGAGAGCGCGGCCGGTGAAATTTACGAAGCCGGTGGCCCGGAGGTACTGACTTACGCCGAGTTGATGCGGCAGTTCGGCGATGTGGTGGGTAAAAAACCGCGGATCATTCCAGTGCCGGTGCTTAGCCCCGGTCTGTCTTCCCGGTGGCTGAGCCTGATCACCGCCGTGCCCACCAACATCGCCCGCGCCCTGGTGGAAGGGTTGAAGCACGATATTCTACAGACCGATTTCCGGCTGCGGGAGTTGATTCCGCAGCGGCTGTTGAATTTCAAGGAAGCGGTCGCCGCCGCGCTGGAGGCCGAGCGGCGCAATGTCGTAACAGCCCGCTGGACGGAAGGGGTGCTGCTGTTTCGCAACGACCGGCCCGATTACGCTTTTTACGCCAAGAAGGCGAGCGGGTCGGCGCTGTCCACCGCCTCCCCCCAAGCGGTATGGCGGCAGGTGGCGGCTATCGGCGGCAGGAACCGCTATTACTATATGAATTTTTTGTGGACACTGCGGGAGTTGCTCGACTGGCTGGTCGGCGGGCCGGGATTCAATCGCGGGCGTCGCCATCCCACCGAACTGCGGCTGGACGACGCCATCGACTCCTGGAAGGTGATCGGACTGGAGCCGGAACGGAGTTTGACGCTGCTGTTCGGCATGAAATCGCCAGGGTCGGGCGTGCTGGAATTCGAAGTGTCGCCGCAGCCAGAGGGAGGCGCCCGCGTGACGGTCACCGCCTATTTCCATCCGGCGGGCGTCTGGGGGCTGTTGTACTGGTATGCACTGGCGCCGACGCATGGTTTCCTGTTCCGAGGATTGACCCGCGCCATCGCGGTACGGGCCGAGGCGGCCGAGGCCGAATCCGGCAAGGCGCTGCCGATCTCTCGCCGAACGCCACCGGCTTGATTGCCAAGGAGGCCGCCAGTGACGACTGACTACGATGGTTATCAAGCGCTGATTTTCGACTGCGATGGCACGCTGGTGGATTCGCTGTATGCTCATGAAACCGCCTGGATCGAGGTGTTGCAGCGCTACGGCATTCCCTATACGGCGGTGCGGATGAATCAATTGGGTGGCGTGCCTACCGCGGCAACCGTCAGCATTCTGGCGCAAGAGGCGGGCATGAAGGTAGACGTGGCGGTGGTAGCCAGAGCGAAGGAAGCACGTTTCCAGGAGTTGATCTTCGCCACCCTGGGTGAAATCAAGCCGATGGTCGATATTGCGCGCCGTTATCACGGCTTGAAACCTTTGGGTGTGGCGACCGGCAGCGCGACGCCGGTGGCCGTCGCCATGCTCGACGCCTTGCAGATAGCCCATCTGTTCGCCGCCATCGTGGGCGCCGATCAGGTCAGCCGCCACAAGCCGGAACCGGATGTGTATCTGGAAGTCGCCCGCCGGCTGGGCGTGACGCCCGAGCGCTGCTGCGCCTTCGATGATGCCGACGGCGGTATTCTGGCCGCCCAGCGGGCCGGCATGGCGGTGGTGGACGTGCGCGCCATCTGGACGCCGCAAGGACGCTTGTTCACGGCCTGAACGCCGGTCGCCAGCGGCCCGACGCGACCGCAGACGGAGGCAGTCCGGAGCGGTGACCGGAGCTGCCGGCCGGTCGTCTTCTCTGGCCAGCATGACGCGCCTGTCAGCCCCAGGTTATCCGCCCCACTGTGCAGGCTGCTATACTGCCCGTCGAGGGTGCGTTAGGGTTTAACCTCCACCATCGACCGGGCGGTCGTGTTCCCACTCAGACTGTCCAGCAGGTTGCCCAGGGCGTCCACCCGGTAGACGCTCCTGACTTTCCCGACGCTCCTGCAGCGTCCCGGACCCGGTTCCGCAGGGGCGCATTTTCATGCATCCATATTACGGAGTCACCGACAGTGCCGCAGTTACTGCTGGGAGATAAGCTGCAAAAAGCCGCCGCACGGTTCCCGCTATTGCTCTATCCGCTGTGGACGCTGGAAGCAGCGATTCTGGGTGGATTCTGGTCTATTTCCTGGTGTCTGCCCCCGGATTGGGCGTCTGCCCTGGGTTACCGGCTGTTCCACGGCATCGGCCCGTATCTGCCCAAGAACCGCCATGTCCGGGCCAATCTGGCGCTGGCCTTTCCGGAGAAGAGTTCCGCTGAGATTGATGCGCTGGCCCGGCGGATATGGGGCAACTTCGGCGCCGTCCTGGCCGAGTACCCCCATCTTGCGGCGCTTGCCGATAATCGCGACGGTCAGCGGGTCGAAGTCGTCGCCAAAACCGATCTGCAACCTTATTGCGAAGCCAGGAAGTCGGCGGTTTTCGCGGCGGCTCATCTGGGCAATTGGGAATTCTGCCCCATCGCCGGATCGCGGCTGGGGCTGCCGGTTACCGTGATTTATTCTCCACAGAAAAACCCCCTGCTCGATCGCATGCTGTTGCGCAAGCGACAGGCGCTGGGTTGTAATTTTTTGACTAAAAACGACAGCATGCGGGCCACCGTGAAGTTGCTGACCAGCGGCCAGTCCATCGGCCTGTTGGTGGACCAGCGGGTCGATAGTGGCGACCCAATTCCCTTCTTCGGCATCGCGGCCGCCACCACCTCCAGTCCAGCGCGATTGGCGCTCAAGTTCGGCTGCGACTTGATTCCATCGCAGGTGGAGCGTTTGCAGGGCGCACACTTTCGAGTCACCTTCCATCCGCCGGTCGAGCCGGACGACGACGGGGCGGACACTCGAACCCAGGTCTTGCAGATGACGCGCAAGCTTAACGCCATCTTCGAGGATTGGATTCGGCAAAATCCCGAACAGTGGTTCTGCTCCAAGCGCCGCTGGCCCGAAGGAGCCAGGCCACCGGACGCAACCCAGCCGGCCGACAACGACTGAGGCCACAGGTGATCGACCGGGAAATGGGCGCCGAAGTGCGCAGTGTGCCCAGACTGTCGGGCGACGTAAGCTTCCTGGTGACGCTGGCGCTGACGTTGGAGCTGGCGTCGCTGTCTTCCAACCGCACCCAGGTGGAATCCTGGTTCATCTTTGCATAGTTACTTGACAACTTTGTCAAGACGACTGTTAGATAGCTGCCACCTAATGCTTTCCTGCTAGGATATAGCGGCTATATGAAGATGATGACGATCGGCGAACTGAAAACCCATTTTTCCGAAGTATTGGAACAGGTCAAACAGGGTGAGACTGTGGTAATTTGCTATGGCAAACAGAAAAATAAAGTTGCTGCGATTATCCCTTATGACCAGCTTGCTTCCGCAAAGGAGCGTCCTCTGGGGTTATTGCAAAGGAAGTCATCCTTCATTCTGCACGATGACTTTGCTATCGATGATGATGAGTTGCTTGGTGCATGAACTACCTGCTCGATACGCATACATTTTTATGGGCTATATTTACGCCTGATAAGCTGAGTTCAGCCGCTCAGACGATTATCCGTGATCCTGCTCACTTGATTTATCTGAGCACAATCTCTTTTTGGGAAATCTCCCTAAAATATGCTCTGGGTAAATTGGATCTGGTCAATTGTGTACCCGATGACCTACCTGATGTTGCCCTTGACATGCAGTTAAGATTTATTTCCCCTGGAGCGGTGGAAGCGGCTTCTTTTCATCGCTTACCTAAACTCGCCCATAAATATCCGTTCGATCGTATGCTGGTATGGCAGGCCATATATCAGCAGCTTTGCCTGATATCCAAGGAGGATCGCTTGGTGGATTATAAGCCGTTGGGATTGCAGATTATTTGGTAATAGACATTAGACGTTATCGGAAAAAATTTTAAAGGATTAAATACAACAGTTATATTTTAACTGCGCCTGCAAAACCTTAGATCAGCCCGGTGGCCAGCCCAGGGTCCGTCCGGCCAGCAGGTGCATATGGATGTGAAATACATACTGGCCGGCGTCGCGGTTGCAGTTGATCAGGGTGCGATAACCGCTTTCCGCCACGCCCAGATCGAGCGCCGCCTGACGGGCGGCGAGATGCAGACGGCCGATCAGTTCGGCGTCGGCAGGAGTGAGATCGTTCAAGGTGGCGATATGGCGCTTGGGAATAATAATGATATGCACTGGGGCTTCCGGTTGAATATCGCGAAACGCCAGCACCTGGTCGTCGTCGTACACTACGGAGGCGGGGATTTCCCCGGCGACGATTTTGCAGAAGATGCAATCGGTCATAAGTAGTCCTGTGGGGTCTGATTAGAATTCCCGCCGTCCGGAAAATGCCTGCGACAGGGTGCCGCTGTCGATATACTCCAGTTCTCCGCCCAGCGGCACGCCGTGAGCGATGCGGGTGGCGCGGATGCCTCGTTCGCGGGCCAGTTCGGCGATGTAATAGGCGGTTGCTCCGCCTTCGACGGTCGGATTGGTGGCCAGAATCACCTCGTGGACCTCGCCCTGGTCCAGCCGTTCCACCAGTTGCTCCAGCCCCAGTTCTGCCGGACCGATGCCATCGAGGGGCGAAAGATGCCCCATCAGCACGAAGTAGACGCCCCGGAAACCCGTCGCCTGTTCCAGTGCCAGCACGTCCGCCGGCGTTTCCACCACGCACAGCAGCGCATGGTCACGCTTGGGGTTGGCGCACAGGGCGCACACCTCGGTTTCACTCAGGTTGCGGCACAGGCGGCAGCGACCGATGCCAGCCAGGGCAGCCTGCATCGCCTCGGCCAACCGGCGGGCGCCTTCCCGGTCCCGCTCCAGCAGATGCAGGGCCATGCGTTGGGCGGATTTGGGGCCCACTCCCGGCAGACAACGCAGGGCGTCCAGCAGACGGTTGAGCAGCGGCGAGTGGGACATTAGAAGGGCAGCTTGAAATCTCCGCCCATAGGCAGACCCATTCCTCCGGTTGCGCCGGCGATTTTATCCTGGGTCGCCTTTTCCACCTTGCGGGTGGCGTCGTTGATGGCGGCGGCCACCAGGTCCTCCAGCATATCCTTGTCATCCCCCGAGGAGAGTGTTGTCGATGCTGACCCGGCGCGCCTCGTAGCGCCCCGTGAGCGTCACCTTGACGAGACCGCCGCCAGACTCGCCGGTGACCTCGATCTGGTTGATTTCCTCTTGCGCTTTCTTCAGGTTCTCCTGCACCTTCTGCGCCTGTTTCATCAGATTGCCTAGATTGCCTTTCATTACCTTGTCCTCATGCTGAGCTTGAGATCTGACCGGGCGGCGCCGGGACTACTTGAGCCGGGTGATGGAATCGGGTTTTACCTGGCCATCGAAGGTATCGCACAAGGCGCGCACGTTAGGGTCGCGCTGGATGGTCTCCAGGGCGGTCTGCCGCTGTTCCGCCGCGTGCTCGGCCTGGCGGTGGGCCGGCGTCGCAATGGCGTCGTCTACGATTTGAATATGCAGCCGCAGTGCGGGCTCCCCGTAATACTCACGCAGGGCGGCACACAACCGCTCCTCGAAATTCTTGCTGCGCAGATGGGCGTTTTCAGGCGCCAGCAGCAAGTGCAGCGTGGCGCCATCGCGGCTTTGCAGGGCGCAGTGCAGCGCCAGTTGTTTGACCGCGCCGCCGAGATCCAGCGCGGCGACCACCGCGTTCCAGTCGGCTGCGCCCGCCAGAGTCGCTACCGGGACTGGCGTCGGCAGGGGGGCCGCCGGCGTGGGCGCGGGTGCATATCTGGCCGTCACCGGCGTCGGCGCCGGTCCCGCCGGCGGAAACACAACATGCGCAGCAGGATCATTTCGAAGCCACTGCGGGGTTCGGGCGACAGTGGCAGGTCGCGCCGCCCGATCAGGGCGATCTGATAAAACAGTTGCACATCTTCCGGAGCCAGCCGTCCGGCCAGTTCCCGCACCGCCTCCGGGTCGAGCAGATGGTCGTCCATGGGTGCAGCAGGAAGCTGTTGCAGCAGGGCGATGCGCTGCAACAGCGAGCTCGATCTCCGCCAGCGCGGTGCCGTAATCGGGCGCCATCTCGTCCAGCGCGGTGACCGCCTGGAGTACGGCGGCGGCGTCCCCGGCAGCCAGCGCCTCCAGGATATGCAGCACGTGGCGCTGCTCGATGCTGCCCAGCATGGTGCTCACGTCCGCCAGCGTCACTCGGCCGCCACCGTAGGCGATGGCCTGATCCAGCAGGCTCAAGGCGTCGCGCAGGCTGCCGTCGCCCGCCCGTGCCAGCAGTTGCAGGGCGCCGGGTTCATAGTCGATGCCTTCCTGCGCCAGAATGGCGCCGAGCCGTGCGGCGATCAACGCAGTGGGCAACCGCTTGAGATTGAATTGCAGACAGCGGGACAGCACTGTGATCGGCAGGCGTTGCGGGTCGGTGGTGGCCAGCAGGAATTTGACGTGCGGCGGCGGTTCCTCCAGGGTCTTCAACAACGCGTTGAAACTGTGGGTCGAGAGCATGTGCACCTCGTCGATGAGGTACACCTTGTAGCGGCCATGGGTGGGAGCGTACTGCACGTTTTCCAGCAGTTCGCGGGTGTCTTCCACCTTGGTGCGGGAGGCGGCGTCCACTTCGAGCAGATCCACGAACCGGCCTTCGTCAATCTCCTGGCAGGCCGCGCAGACGCCGCAGGGAGTGGCGCTGACGCCCTGCATGCAGTTCAAGGACTTGGCCAGAATGCGGGCGATGGTGGTCTTGCCCACGCCGCGGGTGCCGGTGAACAGATAGGCGTGATGCAGGCGGTCGTGTTGCAGCGCGTTGACCAGGGCGCGCACCACATGCTCCTGTCCCACCAGTTCGGCAAAATTGCGGGGACGCCATTTGCGTGCCAGCACCTGATAACTCATAAGGCTCGTCGGGATCGGTGACAGAGGCTGCGACTATACCGCAACAGGATGCAAAGCGCGACAATGGGCGGCGGCCCATACCAGCCGCACCCCGGCGCCCGAGGCCACTGCTGCCGCTGCTCCCTTCCGGGCCTGACGGGGTTCACAGCTTGTCGTCGCGAGGGGACCGATATAGGCCGCCATCGAGCGGAACGCCGGGAACGGACGGCTCCACGGCGAGATAGGGGATAGATTGGCGGAGAGGGAGGGATTCGAACCCTCGATACGCTATTAACGTATACACACTTTCCAGGCGTGCTCCTTAAGCCGCTCGGACACCTCTCCGGAAAGGGGAGGCACTATACCGCACTTGGGTTGGGGGCGCAATGTGGAGCTTGGCGGTTCGCCACGTCTCCCCCGGCGTGCGGGGAGAAACCGGATTTGGGTAGTGTTCTAGAATTGGATAATACATGATATTGTCATTGGTTTATTTATCAACCGATACGAATTTGGAGTGCTTGTATAATGTCCAAATCTGGAACACTACCTGCCCGACTTCATCGTGCTGGTAGATAACGGCCACGGCCCGGCTGACCCGCTGCATCTCGTGGTCGAGATCAAGGGCTACCGGCGCGAGGACGCGAACGAGAAGAAAGCCGCCATGGATACCTACTGGGTGTCTGGAGTGAATCATCTCGGCGCCTATGGCCGCTGGGCTATAGTGGACCCCAATTTCCGGACAATCATTTAAGATGGGAGTTGGTGAGAAATCGGAGTTTATTGTGAGTGAGAAGAAACGCAAGATTTTCGGTGGTGAGTTCAAGGCGAAGGTTGCACTTGAAGCGATTCGGTGCCTCAAGACGGTCAATGAAATTGCCCAGAATTTTGGCGTACATCCGACGCAAGTCGGGCTGTGGAAGAAGGAATTGCAAGAGCAGGCGGCCAGCCTGTTCGAAGTCAAGCGTGGCGCCCAGCCGGTGGATCCGTCCGCCACCCCGGAGAGGCTCTACTCTGAGATAGGGCGGCTGAAGATGGAATTAGACTGGTTGAAAAAAAAGTCCGGGATCAGCCTCTAGACGACCGCAAGCGTTGGGTCGACGAGCCAGACCCGTTGGCGCTGAGTCGGCAATGCGAGCTGGCGGGCATGGCCCGTTCCACGGTCTATGTGGCCCGCCGCGTGGCGAAGCTGAACCCGGACCCAGAGGAACTGGCGCTGCTGGATCTGATTGATACCGAATACACGCGGCGGCCGTTCTACGGCAGCCGCAAGATAACGGTCTATCTGCGTGGCCTGGGCTATCAGGTCAACCGCAAGCGGGTCCAGCGACTGATGGGAATACTGGGGTTGGCGGGCATGGCGCCAGGGCCGAACACCAGCCGCCCGCACCCTCAACACCAGGTCTATCCGTACCTACTGCGAGGAGTGGAGATTGAGCGCCCGAACCAAGTCTGGAGCACCGACATCACGTCTATCCGGCTGGCACGCGGGTTCGTGTACCTGGTAGCCGTGATCGACGGGTACTCGCGCCAAGTGCTGGCTTGGCGGGTCTCCAATACGCTGGACAGTGGGTTCTGCGTGGATTGCTTGGAGCAGGCCCTACAGGGTTACGGTGCCCCTGACATCTTCAACAGCGATCAAGGGTGCCAATTTACCACGGAGACCTTCACTGAGGTTCTCAAGGGGCAGGGCATCGCCATCAGCAGGGACGGGCGTGGGCGGGCGCTGGACAACATCTTCGTGGAGCGTCTCTGGCGAAGTGTCAAACACGAGGACGTGTACCTGAAAGGCTATGCCGACGTGCCGGAGTTGCTGCTGGGACTGACGGACTATTTTGTGTTCTACAACACGGAAAGAAGCCACCAGTCACTGGACTACCGGACACCGGATGAGGTCTACCGGGCCGGCCAGGGGGGTGGAGCCCGGATTGTGGATAAATTCAGCGAGAGAGAAACCTCTCGCACGGAAGCCGAAGCGATATCGGGGCAGCGCCGTTCCGCTGCATGTGATCCGCTACCCTCTTAAACTCGACTCAAAATTGTCTTGACTAAGGGGTCCACTTAAGGCGTTCGCCGAGTTCACCGAGGTTTACCAGATCGAGGTGGATTTCAAGGCCAAGGTCGAAAGCGAGTTCAACAAGATGATCGAGGGCGCTTTGAAGGGTGGAGTGTGAAAACCAAGTGATTCAACGAATTCATAGTCGTATTATGATGCCTATCTAAATGGCCACATTGTATGCAATGGAGTTTCGCATGCGAACCACTCTCAACATTGACGATGAATTATTTCAGCAGGCGCGCGACTTATCGGGTCTACAGGAGAAGACGGCCTTGATACGCGAGGGTTTGAAAGCACTGATTGAGCGGGAAAGCGCCAAGCGCCTGGCTAAGCTGGGGGGGTCGGAACCTCAGTTGGAACCCATCCCTCGCCGGCGCAGCGAATCCGAACCGTGATCCTGGTCGATACCTCGGTTTGGATCGATCATCTGCGCGTCGCGGATACGAAGCTGGCTGCATTGCTCGCACGGGGCACGGTGGGAATGCATCCGATGATCATCGGCGAACTGGCTTGCGGGAATCTGAAAAACCGCACGGAGCTATTGAGCTTGTGGCGAAATTTGTCTCGTATTGGCGCGGCGACCGATGCCGAAGTCCTGTATTTTATCGAACGCCATCAACTGATGGGCAAAGGTGTCGGTTATATCGACATCCACTTGCTTGCGGCCGTTATGCTTCAGGGCGATGCGCTGTTATGGACAAGAGATAAACGCTTGGCTGCGTTGGCGGTAAAGCTCGGCCTGAGTTTTTCGCAAAAAGCCAGCGGATAGAGAGGTTTGTGCCATGAAAAACATCACCTTGAGTGCCGAGTAACCCGACATTGAGAGACCCACAAGGAAATGGCGAAGCAGCAGAAATCAGGCAACAAAACCGTTGCAACGCTGACGCACGACGAAGCGACCCGCAAGAACATCCCGACGGCGGAGTTTCAGTCCATCCTCAAGCCGGACGAGCAAAAGCCCGTGGAGAAGCGCTACCCGCGCAATACCGACGTCGATCCGCAACTCGTCTGGCGCGGGAAGGATGAGCAGGACTGGAGCGACCTGGTCGTCCACGCCCCGCCGCTTTACATCCAGGAGAAGGTCCATCCCAAGGTGCTGATTGATGACCTAGTGGCTAGTGCTCAGTGGCTAGTGGCTAGTGGGGAACCGTCTTCGTCTTCTAGCCACAAGTCACTAGCCACTCATCACTCAAATCAAGCTGCATAGCAGCTTGATTTGTTCAGCGACTTCAACGGCATTCCCAAGGGCGCGGACAAGACCGAGTTCTACCAGCACGACCAGAACTGGAGCAATCGCATGATCCTCGGCGACTCGCTCCAAGTCATGGCCAGCCTGGCCGAGCGCGAGGGGCTTCGTGGGAAGGTTCAATGCATCTACCTCGATCCGCCCTATGGCATCAAATGCAACAGCAATTTCCAGTGGAGCACCACCAGCCGTGATGTGAAGGACGGTAAGGCCGACCACATTACCCGCGAGCCCTCTGTGTCAGGATAGTTGTCGCCTCACAGTAAGTTTATAGTTTGAAGAGAGCGAAGGTGAGAACCGATGACGATTTATCCTGATGAACAGAAAGCACGTCTGATTGAGCGGATGTTACCGCCAGGCCAGGCGAACGTACCCAGGCTGGCAAAGGAGACCGGCATTCCACGGGACACACTCTACGGTTGGCGTCGTCAAGCGCTCCAGGCGCGGGGCCTGAGCACAGCGCCGGCCGCGGGCGGTGGAGAGCGCTGGAGCAGCACTGAGAAATTTGCCATGGTGGTAGAAACCGCGGCGTTGAGCGAGGTGGAACGGGGCGAGTATTGCCGTAAGCGGGGGATTTATCCCGAGCACCTCCAGGTCTGGCGCCGGGCCTGCGAACAGGCCAATGGGGAGTTGTCGCCCAGGATTCACGGCGAGCGGTCGGCCGAACGGCGCCGGATTCAAGCGTTGGAACGTGAACTGCGGCGTAAGGAGAAAGCGTTGGCGGAAACGGCGGCCTTGCTGGTGCTGCGAAAAAAAGCGCAGGCGATCTGGGGGGAGGACGAGGCCGCATGATCAGCACCCCCGATCGCCAGCACGCCCTAGCGCTGATCGAGGAGGCCCACGGTGCGGGAGCGCGCTGGAGCCGGGCGTGTGCCGAGGTGGGGATTGACGTACGCACCTACCCGCGCTGGACCGCCGGCGAGGCGCTCCCAGTGGATGGTCGTCCCGACGCCGTGCGTCCCGAACCGGCCAACCAGCTGAGCGTGGCGGAGCGGGCACAGGTGCTCGCCGTCTGCCATGAGCCGGCCTATGCCAGCTTACCAGCGGGGCAAATCGTTCCGCGGTTGGCGGATGAAGGCCGGTATCTCGCCTCGGAATCGAGCTTCTACCGGCTCCTCCGGGCGGCTGATGAGCAGCACCATCGGGGCCGGGGCCGCCGGCCCCGGCCCCCGGCGGAGCCGCCACGACGGGTAGCACGCGCCCCCAACCACGTGTGGACGTGGGATATTAGCTGGCTGCCGGGACCGGTCAAGGGGTTATTTTTCTACCTCTACCTGATCCTGGATATCTATAGCCGTAAGATCGTCGGCTGGGAAGGGTATGCCTGCGAGTCGGCCGCGCACGCCGCCGCGGTGGTCAGCCGCGCCGTGCTCAGCGAGCGCTGTATCGACCAGCCTCTGGTGCGGCATGCGGACAACGGCAGCCCGATGAAGGGTGAGACCTGGTTGGAGACCCTCTACCGATTGGGCATCGCGACCTCCTATAGCCGGCCCCGAACCAGCAACGATAACCCGTATTCTGAAGCGCTGTTTCGCACCTGCAAGTACTGTCCGGCCTATCCGGCCGCAGGCTTTGCCTCCCTGGAAGCGGCTCGCGCCTGGATGCCACGGTTCGTGGACGGCTACAACACGGTCCACCGCCACCGTGGGATTCGCTTCGTCACGCCTCAACAGCGCCACGAGGGGCTTGGTCAAGCCATTCTCGCCCACCGTCAGGCGATCTATGAACAGGCCCGAGCGCGCCATCCGGAACGCTGGTCAGGAGGCCTGCGTAACTGGCAACCGATCACCGAAGTCTGGCTCAACCCCAGCGCCGAGGTGATCGATTCATCCACAAGCAAGTCACAGGCCAATTAAGTAGAGGCGACAACTATCTTGACAACTACCGGGGTCTCGTGCGCTGAGCTTGGAACGCGGGTCGCTTCTCGACGTCATTCTGAAATTGCAGAGTGTTCGTACTAGTTTGTGGGAGAAGTCGATCAAGCGATTGCGTGAACTTAATCCACCGATCGACACCGATGCGGCCGACCTAACTCCTGTGCTTAACTCCATCGAGAAGCGGCTGGCCCAATACATACCCATCAATAGCAGTGGCCGCGCAACCCAACTCTTCGTTTCACAACTGACTCGCGAACATCTGCGCAAAACGATGTCGTTTTTCCTGTCGATGTCGCCGGACCAGCGGCCAGTTCCGTTCCAAGATGCTGGCACCGGCACCCTCAACACCTTGGTTTTTGCCCTGCTCTCGTTCATTGCCGAAGTCAAGAAAGAGAATGTCATCTTCGCGATGGAGGAGCCAGAAATCGCGCTACCACCTCATACACAGCGACGCATCGCGAAGTATCTGCTCGAAGAAACGACGCAGTGCTTCGTCACCTCGCACTCCCCCTATTGTTTTGCCTCAGTCGGAAACGGACATCGGCAGTATCTGGCATAGTTCACTCCTAACTGGAGGTAACTATGTCCCACAAAACCCGCAAGGCGTACACCGCTGAAGAGAAAGTCGCCATCCTGCGACGGCATCTGCTTGAGCAAACACCGGTCTCAGACCTGTGTGACCAGTATCAACTGCACCCGACCCAATTCTACCGTTGGCAGCGCCAGTTTTTCGAAAACGGGGCGGTGGCTTTTACTCCCTCCACGCGCTCCGCTACCGCCGCCTTGGAGCAGCAAATCGCCGTCTTGCAAGCCAAACTGGCCCGCAAGCACGAAGTCCTGTCGGAACTCATGGAGGACTATGTCCGGTTAAAAAAGAACGTGGGGAACCTTGAAGGGGCGCTGGGTTCCCCCGGACATCCGCGATCAGTTCGTCGACTTCATCCAACAGTGGGTGCCACGGGGCGAGTTCCCGGTAGTCAAGTTGCTAGCCTGGATCGGGTTGGCCCGCAGTAAATACGCCACCTGGAAGACCCGCTATGGCAAGGTCAACGAACATAATGCTTGGATTCCCCGCGACTTCTGGCTGGAAGACTGGGAAAAACACGCCATTATCGACTTCTACCAGGCGCATCCCCTGGAAGGCTATCGGCGGATTACCTTCATGATGCTGGACGCCGACCTGGTTGCCGTCTCGCCGGCCTCCGTCTACCGGGTGCTGAAACAGGCGGGACTGCTGCCAACCTGGTCACGGCCACCGTCCAAAAAGGGGACCGGCTTTCAGCAGCCAGAGGCACCGCATCAACACTGGCATGTGGATATTGCCTACCTCAATGTGCACTGGGAGGTCCGTCCCCAGATGACCGAAGCCGACGTGGAAATCATCCTGCAGCGGGCCCACGAAGCCTTTCCCCAGGCACACCCGCGGATCATCTGCGATAATGGTCCGCAATTCATTGCCCGCGAGTTCAAGGAATTTATCCGGCTCGCCGGGATGACCCACGTGCGCACCTCGCCGTTTTATCCGCAGAGCAACGGCAAACTTGAACGCTGACATAAGAGCTTGAAAAGTGAAGCGATCCGTCCCAAGACTCCACTCTCTCTCGAGGATGCCCAGCGGGTAGCCGGCAGTTACGTGAGCCATTACAATACCATCCGGCTTCACAGTGCCATTGGCTACCTCACCCCTAAAGATAAGCTGGAAGGGCGCGCCGCCCTGATCGGGGCCGAACGCGACCGCAAACTCGAAGCCGCCCGTGAGACCCGTAAAAATCGCCGGGCTGCTCTCCTGGGTACTTCCCAGCCTGAGCTTACCACCCCGGTGGCCAGAGCCGCATGCTCTCCCCAGGAACCCCTGTCGCCATGACCCCTTGGCGCTCGTTACCGCCCGTGTCACAATGGCTGTGTTGCCTCGGGCGGCAACGATTAACACGCTCGTTTTTCCTGCCAGCCCTCCCAGTTCAGGAGCGCTGGTTTATCTTAGCCTTTGTGAACTATACCAGACCCCCCTTTGTCCGTTTCACGCTGAACCAGTACACGATAACGCCAACCTTTACGGTGATATGCGATGACTAGCTTAATACAAAGTGTATGGCACAGTGCTAAATGTTGGCGGACCATACCCATAGGACCGATTTCTTTTATTTTCCGATTTTCCCGCACGGTCCGCGTCAAAAATTATACCTATGATTGGTTCAAAGCCATGTTTATAAACCAGCGTCGTCTAAATCAACGGGTGGTAGCTAATCATCAGGAACAAATATATCAACAAAGCGCGATGGTGCCACTTGGCGACAAGTTGAAAAATGCTATTCCAGAGGTTGTTGTTATTGTAGGCGTAGGTCCAAGATTAGGTAGTGGACTTGCACGGCAATTTGCCAAATCCGGAATGCGTGTGGCTATGGTGTGTAGGAATGTGGGTAAATTGGATCCATTAGTGACAGAACTCAATAATTATACAGATGCCCAGGCTTATGGTTGTGACGCCACCAACGAGCACTCTGTCAAAAAAGTCATGTCATTGATTAACAAGAATTTTGGGACACCGAAACTCGTAGTATACTGTGTTCAGGGTTTTTTCCCTGGAGACTTGTTAGATACCGAGGTGGCTGCATTCGAAAAAGCGTGGCGTCAAAACTGTCTAGGTGCGTTTATTGTGGGTAGAGAAGCGGCACGACTGATGATTCCTAGTGGCGGCGGCACAATCGTGTTCACTGGATCGGCTTCGGGAGTAATTGGTAAGTCAGGGCATTTAAACTTGGCTGTGGGAAAATTTGGATTACGTGCGGTCGCACAGGTCATGGCTAGAGAATTGAGTGATAAAGGAATTCATGTTGTGCACATGATTATTGACGGTGGCATTCCGAAACCGGAAAGCTACTTTGAATTGTTACATGCGCTCCATAAGCAGGCTCCTAGCATGTGGACACATGAACTGGACGCTCGTCCTTGGAACGAGTCATTTTGGAAACGCTGTTAACTCAGATTGCATTCGAGGTTGGCGTTGATGCACAAATCCCTTCTGGATTATCCTTGTTCCTGACGACCCCCTGATGAAGAGCCACCCTTGGCTACTCCAACTAATACCCTGACCGCAGCATCGACCGGAAAAGCGCGATACCGCGTGACGAGCTGGCCCGAGTATGACCGCACCCTGGTACAGCGGATTGCTCTTTAGCGGGATAATTGTAAGTTGTCCCCCACTTTGGCGCTGAACCGCTGCGCCGCATTGCCCTGATTGATCGCCAGTTCCGCCAGCCCGCTGGAATTCTCATACCAGAATCCCTGGCCCACAGGCATATCGGAAAAGGTGCGCGCTTTTGTTAGGGAATGCCCGGCGATAACGAGGGTGGCGGCGGAACCCAGCGCATCCGCCCGGATACCGGTGATGAGATTGCCGTAACGGTCGATATAGATAATCCGCGCCAGTTGGTCGGGCCAATTGCGCTGCACCGGCAAGGCAGCCTCGCCCAGTTCATCCGGCTGTGCCAGACCGGCGGCCAGCATGGCGGCCACCGGGGCGAACAGATCCCTGCCGTGAAAAGAAGCCGACAGCCGCGCCGGCTGCCAGGTGATTCGCCACAGCTCCACTTGGCGGGCGCGGGCCGCCACCCGGTCGAACAGCCCGTTGTCCGGCCCGACGAACCAGCGCCCATCGGCTTGCATTATGCACGGCGCCCGCTCACTGCCCACACCAGGGTCCACCACGGCGATGAACGCGGCGCCTGCGGGGAATTCCTGGGCATAAGCAGCCAGCAGATAGGCGGAGCATTGGATATCGAAGGCCGGTGCATCATGGAACAGATCGATCACCGGCAATGCGGGTGCGTAGCGAGCAATGGCCAGCTTCAGCAAACCGACGTAAGGCCCTTGCCAGCCAAAATCGGTAAACAGAACGATAACGCTCATCATGTCGCAATAAAAAAGCCGGGCTGACCCGGCGTGGAGAGAGGTAGAACAGGATGTTATTGTTATTGTTACTGGTGAGCAGCCGCGCTGCCTGCCGGCCTGTCTACGAGTTCTACATAAGCCATCGGAGCGTTGTCGCCCACTCGGAAGCCACACTTCAGGATGCGCAGATAGCCACCCGGCCGGGCGTTGTAACGCGGACCCAACTCATTGAACAGCTTGGTGACCGCCACGCGACTCCGCAAGCGGGCGAAAGCCAGTCGCCGCCGCGCCACGCTATCGGTTTTGGCGAGCGTGATCAAGGGTTCGGCTACCCGCCGCAACTCTTTGGCTTTAGGCAGCGTAGTCTTGATCAATTCATAGGTGATCAGCGAAACCGTCATATTGCTGAACATCGCTTTGCGATGGCTGCTTGTCCGACCCAGCGATCGACCGGATTTGCGATGGCGCATGGCAGTAATTCCTTGGTTGAATTTAAAGAATCAAAGTATCGAGGGCTCAGCCGGCGTCTTGTCCTCTTTGCACTCGCCGCCGCCCAGTCCGGGCGGCGGCCAGTTCTCCAATTTCATGCCCAACGATAGCCCATGAGAAGCCAGCACATCCTTTATCTCAGTCAGGGACTTTTTGCCGAGATTGGGCGTCTTCAGCAGCTCCACCTCGGTGCGTTGGATCAAATCGCCGATGTAATTGATATTCTCGGCTTTCAGACAGTTGGCCGACCGCACAGTCAGCTCCAGATCATCCACCGGGCGCAGCAGCATTGGATCGATCTCCATCGGTTCCGGTTGCGGCAGGGCTTCTTCCTTGCCTTTGAGATCGACAAAGACCGACAATTGATCCAGCAGAATGCGGGCGGCCATGCGGATCGCTTCCTGGGGATCGATAGTGCCGTTGGTCTCCAGGTTGATGATCAGCTTGTCCAGGTCGGTGCGCTGTTCCACCCGGGCGCTATCCACTTTGTAGCTGACCCGGACCACGGGGCTGAAGGAGGCGTCCAGTTGCAGCCGGCCGATCGAGCGGCTTTCATCAGCGGCCAAGCGCTGGGTGATGGGCTGATAACCCCGTCCTTTCTCGATCTTCAGCTTCATTTTCAATTCGACTTCCCTGGTCAGATTGGCGATCTCGTAGTCGGGATTGACAATCTCGATCACGTGGGAGGTCTCTATGTCTCGCGCCAGCACCGGCCCCGGTCCTTTCTTGGCCAGCGTTACGGTGGCTTCGCTGGCGCCATGCAGGATAACCGCCACCCCCTTGAGGTTCAGCAGGATATTGATCACGTCTTCCTGCACGCCTTCCATCGCCGAGTATTCGTGCAGCACGCCATCGATTTCGCATTCCACGATGGCGGCCCCCGGAATGGACGATAACAGGATACGCCGCAACGCATTGCCCAGCGTATAGCCGAACCCACGTTCCAGCGGCTCCAGGGTGATGCGCGCCTGGTACTTGCTGATAATATCGACATCGACCGTGCGCGGTTTGAGCAAATCGAAAGAACCCGACATCTGCGCCCTGACCTCTGAGGGTTACTTGGAGTACAACTCGACGACCAGCGATTCGTTGATGTCCGCCGGCAGGTCAACGCGGTCCGGAGCCCGCTTGAAGACGCCGGACATCTTGCTGGCGTCCACGTCCACCCACTCGACAAACCCCTTGCTTTGTGCCAGCTGCAGGGCGTATTGAATGCGCGTCTGGGTACGGCTTTTCTCGCGGATGGCGATCACGTCGGCGGGACTGACCTGATAGGAGGCGATGTTGACGTTCTTGCCGTTAATCAGCACCGCCCGGTGGGACACGATCTGCCGCGCTTCGGCGCGGGTGGCGCCGAAGCCCATCCGGTAGATCACGTTGTCCAGCCGGCATTCCAACAACCTCAACAGGTTTTCACCGGTAGAGCCTTTACGCCGCGCCGCCTCCTTGTAGTAGTTCACAAACTGCCTCTCCAGCACGCCATACATACGGCGCAGCTTTTGTTTTTCCCGCAATTGCAGGCCGTAGTCGGATAGGCGGGTACGGCGGGCGCCGTGCTGGCCCGGCGGCTTTTCCAGATTGCACTTGGATTCCAGCGGCCGGGCGGCGGACTTCAGACCCAGATCGACGCCCTCGCGCCGGCTCAGCTTGCATTTCGGACCAAGATATCTCGCCACAACATGCTCCTGCGACTTAAACGCGACGTTTTTTCGGCGGACGGCAGCCATTATGAGGAATGGGTGTAACGTCCATAATGCTGATAATCTTGAAACCGGCGGCGTTTAGGGCACGCACTGCGGACTCGCGGCCAGGGCCGGGACCTTTTACGTTCACTTCCAGGTTCTTGACGCCGTACTCTTTGACGGTATTGCCCACCCGTTCTGCCGCTACCTGGGCGGCGAACGGCGTGCTCTTGCGAGAGCCGCGAAAACCTGAGGAACCAGCGGTCGACCAAGCCAGCGCGTTGCCTTGCCGGTCAGTGATGGTGATGATGGTGTTGTTGAAAGACGCATGGATGAACGCGATGCCATCCACCACGTTCTTCTTGACGCGCTTGCGCGTCTTGCTAACGGCGGCTTTTGCCATGTACTGACCTCAGTCGTCTATGCCGGGCTTATTTGCGAATGGTGCGCCGGGGACCCTTGCGGGTCCGCGCGTTGGTGTGAGTACGCTGTCCCCGCACCGGCAGACCGCGCCGATGACGCAAGCCGCGATAGCAGCCCAGATCCATCAGGCGCTTGATATTCATGGCCACTTCGCGGCGCAGATCGCCTTCGACGCTGTATTTACCCACTTCCAGACGCAACGCCTCGACCTGTGCGTCATCCAGCTCTTTGATCTTTTTTTCAGGCGACACGGAGGCGTCCGCACAAATCTGCCGCGCGCGGGTGATACCGATGCCGTAAATCGCCTGCAAGGCGATGACCGCATGCTTGTTCACCGGAATATTGATGCCTGCAATACGGGCCATGTAATCACTCCACCAAAAATAGCGTCCACTAGGGAAGCGCAATAAACTCAGCAATCTAGCCTATATCGTTCGATAGCGCAATGGAAAACTAGCCCTGCCGCTGTTTGTGGCGGCCATCCTTACAAATCACACGGATAACACCGTGGCGGCGGATGACCTTGCAATGACGGCAGATTCTTTTTACGGAAGCGCGCACTTTCATTATTCACTCCTCGAGTTAGCGGCCAAGGCCCCTGGCAAGGGTCTACCGCGCCAGCGGTCAACCGGGTCAACGCAGCACGCCCGATCGGCCCTGGCCCTTGAAACTGGCCTTCTTCATCAGGCTCTCGTACTGATGGGACATCAGCATGGGCCTGGACCTGAGCCATGAAATCCATGACCACGACTACGATGATCAATAACGACGTGCCGCCGAAGTAGAACGGCACGTTCCAGTAGAGGATCAGGAATTCCGGCAAGAGACAGACGGCGGTGATATAGATCGCCCCGGCC
The DNA here is from genome assembly GCA_963708455.1 of uncultured Pseudomonadota bacterium. Classification (GTDB taxonomy): domain Bacteria; phylum Pseudomonadota; class Gammaproteobacteria; order Competibacterales; family Competibacteraceae; genus CAIMUS01. The sequence goes on along the minus strand of CAVPSQ010000010.1, from coordinate 1,644,250 downwards.
AGGGTGAGACGAGTCAATACCTTGTCGATATACGCAGCCGTCTGCACCCCAGGCCGGATACCGGGTATGAAGGCGCCCGATTTCTTCAGTTGATCGGCGGTTTCCTTGGAATTGAAAACCAGTGCGGTGTAGAAGAAACAGAAAAAGATAATCAGCCCGGCATAGCAGACGACGTATATTGGCTGTCCCGGCGACAGCATCGAACTGAGATCAGCCAGCCAACTCATGCCGGGCGTGTTGCTGAACCAGCGGCCTATGGTAGCCGGGAATAAGATCAGGCTGGAGGCGAAGATCGGCGGAATCACCCCCGACATGTTCAATTTGAAGGGCAGATGGTTGCTCTGGGCGGCATAGACACGCCGCCCCTGCTGCCGTCTGGCGTAGTTGACGGTGATGCGGCGCTGACCGCGCTCGACGAATACCACGAAAGCGGTCACGGCCAGTACCAGCGCCAGCATGAACAACACCAGCATCCAATGCAGCTCGCCAGTGCGCGCCAACTCCAGCGTGCCACCAACAGCATTGGGCAGTCCCGCAACGATGCCGGCGAAGATCAGCATCGAGATGCCGTTGCCGATGCCGCGTTCAGTCATCTGCTCGCCCAGCCACATCAGGAACATCGTGCCGGTGACCAGCGTCACGGTCGCCGTAAAGAGGAAGCTGATGCCCGGTGCAATGACGACTGAAGACCCTCCCACCAGTTGATTTTGCAGTGCCAGGCTGACCCCGAAGGACTGGAATGTGGCCAGGCCGACGGTGAGATAGCGCGTATATTGCGTGATCTTGCGCCGTCCGGCATTGCCTTCCTTACGTAACTGCTCCAGCCACGGCACCACCACGGACATCAGCTGCAGGATAATGGATGCCGAGATATAGGGCATTACCCCCAAGGCAAAAATGCTCAGCCGCTGCAGCGCACCACCGGAAAACATGTTGAACATATCCAGGATGGTGCCGCGCTGCTGCTCGAACAGGCGGGCCATGGCCTGCGGATCTATCCCAGGCACGGGAATATGGGTGCCGATCCGGAACACCACCAGCGCGCCCAGCAGGAATAACAGGCGCTGGCGCAGTTCCGTCATCCTGGCAAGGTTGGGCAGAGGAGTGGACATGCCCGCTCTACTCTTCCAGCCGGCCGCCGGCCGCCTTTATGGCTGCCCGGGCCCCTTTGGTCAATAGCAAGCCGCGCAGAACCACCGCTTTGGTCAATTTGCCTGAAAGAATCACTTTGGCCCGTTTAGCGGTGGCTGGAACGATATTGGCCGCTTTGAGCGCTGCCAGGTCGATGACGGCGGCGCTGATCCGGGCCAGTTCGTGCAGCCGCACCGGAGCCGTGTCCCGCGCCGTCATGGAGCGGAAACCCCGCTTGGGCAGACGCCGCTGCAGCGGCATCTGGCCGCCTTCAAAACCGATCTTGTGATAGCCGCCGGCGCGGGCGTGCTGGCCTTTGTGTCCGCGGCCGCTGGTTTTGCCCAGACCGGAACCGATGCCGCGCCCGACGCGCTTGGGAGTTGATTTGCTGCCGGGGGCGGGCTTCAGGGTGTTTAAACGCATGCTTAGAACTCCTCCACCTTCAACAGATAAGCCACCTTGTTGATCATGCCCCGGTTCTCGGGCGTATCCAGCACCGTTACGGTGTGCCGTATACGGCGCAAACCCAGGCCGTGAACACAGTCTTTATGGGTTTTCAGGCGTCCGTTCAGGCTTTTGAGCAGAGTTACTTTAAGCATGGCCATCGCCACCTCCCAGGATATCCTGAATCGATTTACCGCGTTTGATGGCGATGCGTTCGGGCGAGGTCATTTCCGTCAGGCCTTTGATCGTCGCCCGCACCACGTTGATGGGATTGCGCGAGCCCAGGCACTTGGCGAGCACATCCTTGATGCCGAGCACATCGAACACGGCCCGCATGGGGCCTCCGGCGATAATACCGGTGCCTGGCGAGGCCGGCAACATGTGCACCCGGGCAGCACCGTGCCGGGCCGTCACCGCATATTGCAGGGTGACGCCCTTGAGATGGACTTTACACATATTGCGGCGTGCTTTATCCATCGCCTTCTGAATGGCAGTTGGCACTTCGCGTGCTTTACCGTAACCGAAGCCGACCCGGCCGTTACCGTCGCCGACTACGGTCAGAGCGGTAAAACCGAACTGCCGGCCACCTTTAACGACTTTGGCGACCCGGTTGACTGCGATCAGCTTTTCATTCAGGCCGTCGGTATTCTGCGAGTTTTCGATAGTGGTCGCCATGGGTTACCTCAAAACTGTAAGCCGTGTTCACGGGCGGCATCGGCCAGGGCCTTGATGCGACCGTGATATTTAAATCCAGAACGGTCGAAAGCCACCTGGGTAATGCCGGCTGCCACAGCCTTCTCCGCAATGGTCTTGCCGACCGTTCTGGCTGCTTCGATGTTGCCGGTGCTGCGTAACCCTTCCCGCACGGCAGCTTGCAGGGTGGAAGCCGTGGCCAGCACGCAGTCAGCGCCGTGGGTGGCATTGGGCGCGATGATCTGGGCATAAATATGGTGCGGGGTACGGTGCACACACAGGCGATGGACGCCCAGTTCCCGGATTTTCATGCGGGCGCGTAACCCACGCCGCAAACGCATTGTTTTCTTGTCTGCTGCTTTCTTGTTCATCACGCTTACTTTTTCTTCGCTTCTTTGATCACGATGACTTCATCCGCATAGCGGACGCCTTTACCCTTATAGGGTTCCGGCGGGCGGAAGGCGCGTATCTCGGCGGCCACCTGACCGACTCTCTGCCGGTCGGCGCCTTTGACTAGAATCTCCGTCTGGCTGGGTGTTTCCACCGTGATTTCTGCGGGCACCGGATATTCGATGGGATGTGAATAACCCAGACTGAGATTAAGTATTTTACCCTGCGCCTGGGCGCGATAGCCTACGCCGACCAGTTGCAAGCGGCGTTCGAAGCCGGCGCTGACTCCGGTCACCATGTTATTGAGCAGGGCGCGCATGGTGCCCGCCAGCGCCCGGTGCGTAGCGGCTGCGGAAGCCGGGGTCACTTTCAACTGGTCCTCTTCCCGTATCACCTTGACCGTCGGATGCAGAGTCAATTGCATGGCGCCCTTGGCACCTTTGGCGATAATTACCTGTCCATCGACGGTGATATCCACCCCGGCAGGTATGGGAATGGGCTGTTTGGCGACGCGTGACATCGGTTCGCCTCCCTTAAGCGACGATACACAGAACTTCGCCGCCCTGCCCACTGGCGCGGGCGGCACGATCGGTCATCATCCCTTTCGAAGTGGACACGATGGCGATGCCCAGGCCGCCGAGCACTTTGGGCAAGCCATCTTTGCCCCGATAGACCCGCAAACCCGGCCGGCTGACGCGCTGCACGTTCTCGATCACCGGCTGGCCTTCGAAGTATTTAAGGGTGATGGTCAATTCTTTCCTGTGGCCCTGCGGGCTTACCGCATAGTCGGCAATATAGCCCTCGTTCTTCAAGACTTCCGCAAGCGCAACCTTGACTTTCGAAGACGGCATACCGACCTGAGATTTGGCCACCGCCTGGGCGTTGCGAATGCGGGTCAGCATGTCCGCGATAGGGTCCGTCATACTCATGACTTGAATGATCCTCGTTGCTCAGTGGCGCAGGCACCGGAAGGGGTCACTGCGCTGGGTAAGCCTGGGTGCATAGACACAGCCGTTACCAGCTGGCCTTGCGCAGACCGGGGATATCGCCGCGCATGGCGGCTTCCCGCAGCTTGTTGCGGGCCAGGCCGAATTTGCGGTAATAACCGTGCGGCCGGCCGGTCATACGGCAGCGGTTGTGCAGCCGAACCGGGCTGGCATCGCGCGGCAGCCGTTGCAACTGGCTCTGCGCGGCCCGGCGCTGCTCGTCGGAACTGGCCGGATTGCGGATGGCGTCCTTCAATTCCACCCGTCTGGTGGCGTATTTCTGCACCGTCCGCCGGCGCAGGGATTCACGATTGACGACGGACTTCTTGGCCATGTCGTTTCTCAACTCCTGAACGGAAAATTAAAAGCCGCCAGCAGGGCGCGCCCCTCTTCATCGGTGCGGGCCGTGGTGGTGATGGTGATGTCCATTCCCCGCAGCACATCGATCTGATCGTAATCGATCTCCGGAAAGATAATTTGCTCCCGCACTCCCAGGCTGTAATTGCCACGCCCGTCGAAGGAGCGGGGATTCAGCCCACGGAAATCGCGAATGCGGGGTATGGCAATCGTGATCAGCCGATCCAGAAACTCGTACATGCGCTCCCGCCGCAACGTCACTTTGCAGCCGATGGGCCAGTCCTCTCGGATTTTGAACCCAGCGATGGATTTGCGGGCGTGGGTGACGATGGGTTTCTGTCCGGAAATCATCGCCATGTCGCGCTGAGCGTTCTCCAGGATCTTCTTGTCGCTGACCGCTTCGCCTACGCCCATGTTGAGGGTGATCTTGAGCAGGCGGGGGATTTCCATCACATTGCGATAATTGAATTGCGCCATCAGCCTGGGCGCCACGGTATCGCGATAGTAATCGTGCAATCTGGCCATCGCCGTTATCCTTTAAACGTCCGCCACTTCTCGGGTGGATTTGAAATAACGCACCTTGCGGCCATCCTGCAGCGTGCGGAAGCCGATGCGATCGCCTTTGTGCGTGCCGGGGTTGTACAGCATGACGTTGGAGTTATGGATAGCCGCTTCCCGCTCGATGATACCGCCGGCGATGCCGCGCCCTGGATTGGGTTTGGTATGGCGTTTGATGATGTTGATGCCTTCCACCATCACCCGGCCGTTGTCGAGCAGGCGCAGGACATGACCCCGTCGGCCTTTGTCTTTGCCGGCGATGACCATTACTTCATCGCCTTTCTTGATCCTCTGCATCGTTGACTCTCCGGTTACAGCACTTCTGGCGCCAGGGAAATGATCTTCATGAAGCGCTCGGTGCGCAGCTCGCGCGTTACCGGCCCGAAAATGCGGGTGCCGATAGGCTCGAGTTTGTTATTCAGCAACACGGCAGCGTTGCCGTCGAAGCGGATCGCCGAACCGTCGCTGCGGCGCACTCCCTTGCGGGTGCGCACCACCAAGGCGCTATACACTTCGCCTTTCTTGACCTTGCCGCGCGGAATCGCTTCCTTGACGCTGACTTTGATAATGTCGCCGATATTGGCGTAACGGGCGCGGGAGCCGCCCAGCACCTTGATGCACATCAGGCGGCGCGCACCGCTGTTGTCGGCCACTGCCAACACGGTTTGCATCTGAATCATGGTTGTTGTTCCTACACAGTCATTACACGCGGGTCTGCCCGGCTGATGCGCTCTGCCGTCACGGGTCTATTCGGCCCGCTCCAGCACCTTGACGAGCCGCCATGCTTTGGTCCTGGCCAGAGGACGGCACTGCTCGATCATCACCAGGTCGCCCGTGCGGCACTCGTTCTGCTCATCGTGCGCATGTAGCTTGGTGGTGCGGCGCACGTACTTGCCATACAGTGGATGGCGCACCACACGCTCGATCACCACCGTGATGGTCTTATTCATCTTGTCGCTGGCGACCCGCCCCGACAGCGTACGACCGGTCTTGTTTTCCGTGGTCATGCCTTGCCTGCCTCGTGTTCGCCCAGAATGGTCTTGACCCGGGCAATGTTACGCCGCACCTGCTTGATAAGATGGGGCCTGCCGGCCTGGCTGACAGCCTGCTGCATGCGCAGATTGAACTGCTCGCGCAGCAGCGCGCGCAGTTCCTGGCGCAGCTCTTCGGTATTTTTCTGGCGTAGTTCGCTAGCCTTCATCACATCACCGTTCGACTGACAAATACGGTCCGTACCGGGAGCTTGGCAGCCGCCAAGCGAAACGCTTCGCGTGCGACCTGCTCGGGAACTCCCTCCATTTCGTAGAGCACGCGCCCTGGCTGCACTTTGGCGACCCAGTACTCCACGTTGCCTTTGCCCTTGCCCATGCGTATTTCCAGCGGTTTTTTGGTGATCGGCACGTCCGGAAATATCCGTATCCAGATCTTGCCGCCACGCCGGATATAGCGATTGATGGCGCGCCGGGCGGCTTCGATTTGGCGGGCGGTGAGCTTGCCCCGCGTCATGCATTTCAGACCGTATTCGCCGAAACTCACCTTATCGCCGCTGGTCGCGATACCGCGATTGCGCGCTTTGCGCTGTTTGCGGAATTTCGTTCTTTTCGGCTGTAACATCGTATGTCCTCGTCACTGAAAAAAGGAACTCCGCGACGTAACAGCGCGGAGTTCCGGAGCGACCCCTGGGCTCGATTATCAACTGGCAGGCGCTTTATCGGCTTTCGCTTCGCCCGATTTGCCGAGACCGAAGACTTCGCCCTTGAATATCCAAACCTTGATGCCGATCACGCCGTAGGTGGTTTTCGCCTCCGCGAAACCGTAATCGATATCCGCCCGCAGGGTGTGCAGTGGCACCCGCCCTTCGCGATACCACTCGCTGCGGGCGATTTCGGCGCCGTTCAAGCGGCCGGCAACATGTATTTTAATACCCTGCGCCCCTAAACGCATAGCATTGGTGACCGCGCGCTTCATCGCCCGGCGGAACATGATGCGGCGCTCCAGTTGCTGGGCGACGCCTTCGGCCACCAGGCGGGCGTCCAGTTCCGGTTTGCGGATTTCCTCAACGTTGAGGTGCACCGGAATGCCCATCATATCCGAAATCTGCTTGCGCACCGCCTCGATGTCTTCGCCCTTCTTGCCGATCACCACCCCCGGCCGGGCCGTATGGATGGTGATATAGGCGGTACGGGCCGGACGCTCGATTTGAATGCGGCTGACCGATGCATTCGCCAGTTTCTTTCTGAGAAACGCGCGGACTTTCAGGTCGGTCTCCAGAAAGTCGGGAAAATGGCGGGTATCGGCGAACCATTTGGAATTCCAATCGGCCGCAATGCCCAAGCGGAAGCCAGTCGGACTGATTTTCTGACCCATGCTGTGTGCTCCTTTACTCGGCAACCGTCACAGTGATGTGACTGGTGCGTTTCACGATGCGATTGCCGCGCCCCTTGGCACGGGCGTGCATACGCTTGAAACGCGGCCCTTCATCCACGCAGATGGCGGTGATCTTCAACTCGTCGATATCGGCTCCCTGATTGTGCTCGGCGTTAGCGATGGCGGACTCCAGGGTCTTCTTGATCAGACGGGCTGCTTTCTTGGGACTAAAGGTCAACAGCTCCAGGGCGCGGTCCACCGGCAGACTGCGCACCTGATCCGCCACCAGACGGGCTTTCTGAGGGGATATGCGGGCTTGTTTGAGTTTGGCGAATGCTTGCATGACGACCCTATTTGGATTTCTTATCCGCCGCATGTCCCCTGAAGGTGCGCGTGGCGGCAAATTCACCCAGTTTATGACCCACCATATTTTCGGTGATTAAAATTGGCACATGTTGGCGGCCATTATGAATGGCGATGGTCAGGCCGATCATGTGCGGCACGACCATCGAGCGGCGCGACCAGGTCTTGATGGGCCGCTTGCTGCTGGTCGCCACCGCCTGCCCCACCTTCTTGATGAGGTGCAGGTCTACAAACGGTCCTTTCTTTACGGAACGCGGCACGGGCTTGTCCTCTTAGGTCACTTTGCGGCGGCGCACAATCATTTTATCGGTGCGCTTGTTGGCGCGGGTCTTGTGGCCCTTGGTGGGCACTCCCCACGGGGATACCGGGTGACGGCCGCCCGAGGTGCGGCCTTCGCCGCCGCCGTGGGGATGATCCACAGGGTTCATCGCCACTCCACGCACGGTGGGGCGGACGCCGCGCCAGCGTTTGGCACCGGCCTTGCCCAGGGAGCGCAGCGAATGCTCCGCGTTGCCCACTTCGCCGATAGTGGCTTTGCAATCCGCATGCACCTTGCGCACTTCGCCGGAACGCAGCCGCAGCGTAGCGTAGCGGCCTTCGCGCGCCAGCAACTGTACGGCGGCGCCAGCGCTACGGGCCAGTTGCGCGCCCTTGCCCGGCTTCATTTCGACACAATGCACCTGGGTGCCGAGTGGGATGTTGCGCAACGGCAGGGCGTTGCCCGCTTTGATAGGCGCGGCGGCGCCGGACAGTACGGTCGCTCCCGCAGCGATCCCTTTGGGCGCGATGATATAGCGGCGCTCGCCGTCGGTATACAGCAACAGGGCGATGTGGGCACTGCGGTTGGGATCGTACTCCAAACGCTCAACCCGCGCCGGGATATTATCCTTGTTGCGCTTGAAATCGATGATCCGGTAATGCTGCTTGTGGCCACCGCCCTGATGCCGGACGGTGATGCGCCCCTGATTATTGCGTCCGCCTGTCCGGGTCTTTTTTTCCAGCAGCGGCCGGTAGGGCTCACCCTTATGCAGCTCCGGCGTCATCACCTTGACGACGAAACGGCGTCCTGGTGAAGTCGGTTTTTGTTTGACTACAATCCCCATGTGCTTTGACCTTTACGCTAGTCCCCGGCGGGCCGCCTACTCCGCGGCGCCAAGGAAATCGATCTGTTGACCGGCCGCCAGGCGGACATACGCTTTCTTCCAGTCGGAGCGCTTGCCGCGGATCGCGCCGGAGCGCTTGCGCTTGCCCTTGACGTTAAGCACGTTGACCGACTGCACTGTGACATTGAACAGTAATTCAACGGCCTGCTTGATTTCCGGCTTGGTGGCGTCGCGCAGCACCCGGAAAGCGACCTGGTTGCTGGCTTCGGCCAGCGCCGTGGTTTTCTCCGACACGTGCGGTGCCAAGAGTATTTTCATCAGCCGCTCTTCGTTCATGCCAGCCATTCTCCTACCCGGTCAACTGCTCCGGCGGTGATCACAACCCGGCCGCATCGGATCAGGCTTACCGGATCCAGGCTCTGTACTGCACGCACCTCGACAGCAGGCAAATTACGCGCCGCCAGGTAGAGGTTTTTGTCCGGCGCTTCGGCGATCAGCAGCACGCTGTCGGCGATGCCCCAGTCGGCCAGTCGGGCGGTCATGAGTTTGGTTCTGGGTTCGGCCAGGGTCAGGTCATCGACCACCAGCAGGCGCTCCTGTCTGAGCAACTCGGAGAAGATGGCCCGCAAGGCGGCGCGATACATTTTCCTGTTAACCTTGTGCGAGTGATCCTGCGGGCGCGCGGCGAAGGTAACGCCGCCACCCCGCCAGAGCGGGCTGCGGATGCTGCCGGCACGGGCGCGGCCCGGTGCCTTTCTGTCGCCAGGGTTTGGCGCCGCCGCCGCTCACCTGGGCGCGATTTTTCTGGGCGCGTGAACCGGACCGTGCGCCCGCCAGATAGGCAACGACAATCTGGTGCACCAGCGGTTCGTTGAATTCGCGGCCAAATACGCTGTCCGGCGCCACCATGGTCCGCCCGGTTTGACCGCTGCTATCTTTGACTTGCAGTTCCATCGGTGTGCTCCTCAGCCGCGCGCTTTGACGGTGGGCCGGACGATCAAATTGCCGCCCTTGGCGCCAGGCACCGCGCCCTTGATCAGTAGCAGATTGCGGTCCGCATCGACTCGGACGATTTCCAGATTCAGGGCGGTACGGCGCACAGCGCCCATCTGTCCGGCCATGCGCTTGCCCTTGAATACCCGGCCAGGACTCTGATTCTGACCGATGGAGCCGGGCGCGCGATGCGATAAGGAGTTACCGTGGGTGGCCCGCTGGCTCTTGAAATGGTGGCGCTTGATGGTGCCGGCGAAGCCTTTGCCGATGGAAATACCGGCGACGTCCACGTGCTGCCCGGCCTGAAACAGATCCACCTTCAATTCGGCGCCGACGGCGATATCTTCGCCTTCGCCGTCACCCAGACGGAATTCCCACAAACCGCGGCCCGGTTCGACGTTCGCTTTGGCGAAATGGCCGGCCAGCGGCTTGGTGACCCGACTCGGACGCCGGCTGCCGGTGGTCACCTGCAGGGCGCGGTAACCATCGGTCTGCACGGTTTTCAACTGAGTGACCCGGTTGGGTTCGACCTCGATGACGGTCACCGGTATGGATGCGCCGCCGTCGGTGAATACGCGGGTCATGCCAGCCTTACGGCCGACTACTCCGATTGCCATGGGTTAAGCCTCATCATCAAATGGGCGAGAGGAGGAGTGGCAGCCCCTCATCACCTGGTTATTTTCATCTTGCCGGCGGACGGGGGAGCGCTGCGCCCCCCCATCCGCTCAATTCAACTTGATCTGTACATCGACACCGGCCGCCAGATCGAGCTTCATCAGCGCATCGACGGTTTTGTCGGTGGGATCCACGATGTCCATCAGCCGCTTGTGGGTGCGGATTTCGTACTGGTCACGGGCGTCCTTATTGACATGCGGCGAGATCAGTACCGTAAAGCGCTCGGTCTTGGTCGGCAGAGGGATGGGACCTCGTACCTGGGCGCCGGTGCGCTTGGCGGTTTCGACAATCTCCCGCGCCGATTGATCAATCAGCCGGTGATCGAAAGCTTTCAGACGGATGCGAATGCGCTGGCTGGCCATGATTATGGGTTTTACTCGATGATTTTGGCGACGACGCCGGCGCCCACGGTGCGCCCACCCTCGCGGATGGCGAAACGCAAGCCTTCCTCCATCGCAATCGGCGCAATCAGACTGACGTGGACGGTGATGTTGTCTCCCGGCATTACCATCTCTACCCCTTCCGGCAGGTCTACCGACCCGGTCACGTCCGTGGTTCGAAAGTAGAACTGCGGCCGATACCCTTTGAAAAAGGGCGTGTGCCGACCGCCTTCCTCTTTGCTCAGTACATAGACTTCCGCCTGAAAGCGGGTGTGCGGCGTGATCGTCCCCGGCTTGGCCAGCACCTGGCCGCGCTCTACGTCGTCCCGCTTGGTGCCGCGCAGCAGAACCCCGATGTTGTCGCCCGCCTGCCCCTGGTCGAGCAGCTTGCGGAACATCTCCACGCCGGTACAGATGGTCTTGCTGGTGTCGCGGATGCCGACAATTTCCACTTCCTCACCGACCTTGACGATACCTCGCTCCACCCGCCCGGTGACCACCGTGCCCCGCCCGGAAATCGAGAACACATCTTCAATCGGCATCAGGAACGGTTTGTCGATCTCCCGCTGCGGCAGCGGGATGTAGGCGTCCATCGCGTCCACCAGCTTGACCACCGAGGGTTCGCCGAGGTCGCTGCGGTCGCCATCCAGCGCTTTCAGCGCCGAGCCGATCACGATCGGGATGTCGTCCCCCGGAAAATCGTACTTGGACAGCAGTTCCCGCACTTCCATCTCCACCAGTTCCAGCAGCTCCGGGTCGTCCACCATGTCCGCTTTGTTCATGTACACCACGATGTACGGCACTCCCACTTGGCGCGCCAGCAAAATGTGCTCGCGCGTCTGTGGCATCGGCCCGTCCGCCGCCGAGACCACCAGAATGGCACCGTCCATCTGCGCCGCCCCGGTGATCATGTTCTTGATGTAGTCGGCGTGCCCCGGACAGTCCACGTGGGCGTAGTGGCGCAGCGGCGATTGGTATTCTACGTGCGCCGTGGCGATGGTGATGCCGCGCGCCTTTTCTTCCGGCGCCGAGTCAATCTGGTCGTAAGCCTTGAATTCACCCCCAAATTGGGCCGCCATGATCTTGGTGATCGCCGCCGTCAGGGTGGTCTTGCCGTGGTCCACATGGCCGATCGTCCCTACGTTGACATGCGGCTTGGTACGCTGGAATTTTTCTTTGGACACTGTCACACCTCGTTCGAATCGAAAAATCTAGGATGCTTTCCTAATCACCGCGTCAGCGATATTAGCGGGGGCTTCGTGGTATTTGGCGAACTCCATTGAATAGGTCGCCCGGCCCTGGCTGGCTGACCGCAGATCGGTGGCGTAACCGAACATCTCCGCCAGCGGCACTTCAGCCCGGATGATCTTGCCCGCAGGCGCATCCTCCATACCCTGCACGATACCGCGCCGGCGATTGAGATCGCCCATTACATCGCCCATATATTCTTCGGGGGTGACGACCTCGACTTTCATGATCGGCTCCAGCAGCGCCGCGCCGGCTTTGCGGGCGCCTTCCTTGAAGCCGATGGAGCCGGCGATCTTGAAGGCTATTTCGCTGGAATCCACTTCGTGGTAGGAGCCGTCGAACAGAGTGACCTTCACGTCCACCACGGGATAGCCAGCAAGCACGCCGTTCTGCATCTGTTCCTGTACACCCTTGTCCACTGCCGGAATGTATTCTCTGGGCACCACGCCGCCGACGATGGCGTTGACGAATTCGTAGCCGGAGCCCGGCTCGCGCGGCTCCAGCCGCAGCCAGACATGGCCGTATTGGCCGCGACCGCCGGATTGCCGCACAAACTTGCCTTCCTGTTCCAGGGTTTTGCGGATGGTCTCGCGATAGGCCACCTGGGGCGCGCCGACATTGGCTTCCACTTTGAATTCCCGCTTCAGGCGGTCGACGATGATCTCCAGATGCAGCTCGCCCATGCCGGAAATGATGGTCTGGCCGGTTTCCTGATCGGTATGCACCCGGAAGGAAGGATCTTCCTGCGCCAGCTTGCTCAGGGCGACTCCCATCTTTTCCTGGTCGCTCTTGGTCTTGGGCTCCACCGCCACGGCAATCACCGGTTCGGGGAATTCCATACGTTCCAGGGTAATGACCTTATCGAGCGCGCACAGAGTGTCGCCCGTGGTCACATCTTTCAAGCCCACTACGGCGGCGATATCGCCGGCCCACACTTCCTTGATTTCCTCGCGACTGTTGGCGTGCATCTGCAGCAGGCGGCCGATGCGCTCGCGTCGCTCCCGGACGGAATTGTAGACGGTGTCGCCGGAGCTCAGAACGCCGGAATAGATCCGGATGAAGGTCAGGGTGCCCACGTAGGGATCGGTGGCAATCTTGAAGGCCAGAGCGGAGAAAGGCTGGTCATCGGAGGGACCCCGCTGCAACTCAGTCTCGCCGTCCGCAGCTATGCCTTTGACTGGGGGGATATCGATGGGGGAGGGCAGGTACTGGATCATGGCGTCCAGCATGGCCTGTACGCCCTTGTTCTTGAACGCGGAGCCGCACAGCGTAGGCACGATCTGATTGCTCAGGGTGCGCGTCCGCAGTCCTTGGACGATTTCGGCTTCGGTCAGGGCTTCGCCTTCCAGGTATTTCTCCATCAGTTCTTCGGACGATTCGGCGGCCGCCTCGATCAGCGTTTCGCGCCACTCCGTACACTCCTCGAGCATGGCGGCGGGAATGTCACGGTACTCAAAGGTCATGCCCAGGCTGTCGTCGTCCCACCAGATGGATTTCATCTTGACCAGATCGACCACGCCCTTGAAATGATCTTCGGCGCCGATCGGCAGCTGTAGTGGCACCGGATTAGCGCCCAGACGCTCGCGGATTTGTCGTGCCACACGCAGGAAATCGGCGCCAGGGCGGTCCATCTTGTTGATGAAGGCCAGGCGCGGCACGCCGTACTTGTTGGCCTGTCGCCAGACGGTTTCGGACTGTGGCTCCACTCCACCCACGGCGCAGAACACGGCGCAGGCGCCGTCCAGCACGCGCAGCGAGCGCTCCACTTCGATAGTGAAATCCACGTGGCCGGGAGTGTCGATAATGTTGATGCGATGTTCCTCGAACTCCTGTCCCATGCCGCTCCAGAAACAGGTGGTCGCCGCGGACGTGATCGTAATGCCGCGTTCCTGTTCCTGCACCATCCAGTCCATGGTGGCGGCGCCATCATGCACCTCGCCCATTTTGTGGGACACACCGGTATAGAACAGAATGCGTTCCGTCGTGGTGGTCTTGCCGGCGTCGATATGGGCCATGATGCCCAGGTTGCGATAGCGCTGGATGGGGGTTTTGCGAGCCACGCTCAGGTCCTCGACAGTTACCAACGATAGTGGGCGAACGCCTTGTTGGCGTCCGCCATGCGGTGGGTATCTTCGCGTTTTTTCACCGCAGAGCCGCGATTTTCGGCGGCATCCAGCAGTTCGCCGGCCAGTCGTCGCGTCATGGATTTCTCATTGCGCTTGCGCGCCGAGTCGATGAGCCAGCGCATGGCCAGACTGGAGCGACGCACCGACCGCACCTCGATCGGCACCTGATAGGTGGCACCGCCGACGCGGCGGGATTTGACTTCCACCACCGGTTTGACATTTTCCAGCGCCTGTTGCAGTAATTCCATCGGATCGCCCTTGGTGCGGTCGACGATATGGTCCAGCGCGCCATAAACGATCCGCTCGGCGACCGCTTTTTTGCCACGCTCCATCACGGTATTGATAAATTTGGCCAGCATCTCGCTGCCGAATTTGGGGTCGGCCAGAATGGGGCGGCGGATGACTTCTCTTCTTCTGGGCATAAGTAATCACTCGAACTGCGCTGGGAAGGGCGGCGTCAGGTTTTAGGCCGCTTGGCGCCGTACTTGGAGCGCCCCTGCCGCCGCTTGGCGACGCCGGAGGTGTCCAGGCTGCCGCGGATGACGTGATAGCGGACGCCGGGCAGATCCTTGACGCGCCCGCCGCGAATCAGCACCACCGAATGCTCCTGCAGATTGTGACCTTCGCCGCCGATGTAGCTGGTGACTTCCTGGCTGTTGGTCAGACGCACGCGCGCGACCTTGCGCAAGGCCGAATTCGGTTTTTTCGGCGTCGTGGTATAGACGCGGGTGCACACCCCCCGTTTCTGAGGGCAGCCTTCGAGCGCCGGTACGTTGCTCTTGTCGCGCTTGGAGACGCGCGGTTTACGCACCAACTGATTGATTGTGGCCATGAAGTCCTGATACTCCGCTGCAAACTGAGGATGTAGCGAACGACAATCGTGCTGATTTTATCTTGTCAAAGACGCGGAAATATAGGGAGATAAGCCGCTGCTGTCAAGGGCTTGATTGGGATTCCAGGGTAATCGTGCCATCTTGAAGTATAGTTTTATTTATCAATTACTTATAGATATTTTGTAGTCAAGGCGACAATTATAAGCAATTGATATAAATGATTTATTTTACATAGGCGATGGTCCTGGCTCGTTTCGGAAAGCGGATAGATTTTTCCTTTCCATTCTCGGTAAACTCCGCGATCATTGTTGAGTATATTTGTAAGTTTACTTTAAGGCTCAATATGGATTCCAGTCAGTTCACTGCGTTATGCGACCAGCAGTTCCAAGAGGGGTCTGAGCAGGCCTTTGCCCCGAATGCGAGTGTTGTGCACGAACTGAAAGAAGCCCAGGTAGAGCGGCAGTTTTTCTTGCGAGATCCCACGATGGGGTCGCAGCCAAGAGCGCAGCAGCGACCAGAAGCCCTCAGCCGTGTTGACATGGATCTCATGGAAGCCATCCCCATCTTCGTCACGGGCGTATTCGCCCTGGCTGTGACACACCGTATGATGGTCAAAGCCCCAATCCTTCAACGGGTTATAGATCGCGTATTCATCGGTATGAACTCGGGTTCCCGGGGCGATAAACGCCTGGATGAGGGGACGGAGGGTGGCTTGCTGGACGTTCTCCAGCATCCGGACGACTACCGCGCCGCCGCGCTGAATCATGCCGAGAATGGGCGGCTTTTCCTTCTCCAAGGTGCCCCGACCCCGTGCCCCCTTCAGCCGCCGCCGCCGCCCCCGACGGCCTTTTTTTTCACCGCCTCCGGAAACCCTTTATGACCGGCCACCACGTAGACCTCGTCGCATTCCACGTCCCCCGACAGGACCGGTTCGGGCTGGCGGGCGACGATCCCTTCCCTGAGCTGTTCAGTCATCCGCTGTACATCGTTCGAATTCAAGCCCAGCTCGTGGGCGATCTGCGCGTTAGACAGATTCAACCCCATGAAATACAGGCACAAAATCCAAACCCCCAGCGGTTGATGATGCCCCGCTAACACCGTACCCGTGAGATCATCAAAGTAGCGATGGCAGCTTTCACAGCGATATTTCTGCCGCGCCGGCTGGGTCGTATCTCGCCCCTGCTTCGTGATCTCCGCTATGCTACAGTGGGGACAGTGGACCCCGTCCGGCCAGCGGAGTGGCGAATAGTTTCATAGCACCGGACATCATCCAGCAGATTTTGAAGGTTGATCATCGTCGGGGGGCCTTCGGTCGCAGCGGCTCAGAACCCGTTCAGTGTAGCCGCCGATCGCCATCGGGGCGAGCGGTCCTCAACAGTCTGGAATCCATATTGAGCCTACTTTAATACGGCTGGTAAATCCGACACTTGAGACTGCAGGAGAGACGATGCAAAGATTGATTGTGAGAACACTGCTGGCCTGGGGGGCCGTCATGCTGGTCATGGCCGGGTTCGGCGCAGCCGCGCTCGCCCAGCAGGCCCAAATCACTGGTCCCGCCGGGGGGACGGGCAAAAAACCCAATATCCTGGTCATCTGGGGTGACGACATCGGCCGGGACAACATCAGCGCCTATAGCCTGGGCATCATGGGCTACAAAACGCCCAACATTGATCGCCTCGCGAAGGAGGGCGCGCTGTTCACCGATTCCTACGCGCAGCAAAGCTGCACAGCGGGCCGTGCGTCGTTCATCCTCGGGCAACATCCGTTCCGCACCGGACTGCTGACGATCGGCATGCCCGGTTCGCCGCAGGGGATTCCCGACTGGTCGCCGACGATTGCGGACCTGCTCAAGCAGCAAGGCTACGTCACCGGCCAGTTCGGCAAGAACCACCTCGGCGACCAGGACAAGCACCTGCCGACGGTGCATGGCTTCGACGAGTTTCTCGGCAACCTCTACCACCTGAATGCGGAGGAAGAGCCGGAAAGCTACTACTACCCGAAGGACCCGGAATTTAAGAAGCAATACGGCCCGCGCGGCGTGCTGCACACCTGGTCGGACGGCAAGGGCGGACAGAAGATCGAGGACACCGGCCCGCTCACCCAGGCGCGCATGCCCACCGTCGATCAGGAAATCAAGGCCGCCGAAGCGAAGTTCATCGACCAGGCCGTCAAGGACGGCAAGCCCTTCTTCGTATGGCTGAACACGACCCGGATGCACATCTGGACTCATCTGAAAAAGGAATCCGAAGGCGTGACCGGCATCGGCCTTTACCCCGACGGCATGGTGGAGCATGACAAGATGGTTGGCGAGGCGTTGAAGCAGCTCGATGATCTTGGCATTGCCAATAACACCATTGTTATCTACGGCACGGACAACGGCGCGGAAACCGTCACCTGGCCAGACGGCGGAACGATGCCGTTCAAAGGCGAGAAGGGCACCACCTGGGAGGGCGGCTTCCGGGTACCGATGCTCGTCCGCTGGCCAGGCGTCATCAAGCCGGGCACAATCATCAACGACATCTTCTCGCAAGAGGACTGGCTGCCGACGCTGCTCGCAGCGGCGGGCGAACCGGACATCGTCGAGAAATTGCAGCAGGGCTACGCGGCCAACGGCAGGACTTTCAAGGTCCATGCGGATGGTTACAACTTCCTGCCCTACTTCAAAGGCGAGGTAAAGAAAGGCCCGCGCGAGGAGATCTTCTACTTCGCGCAGGGCGGCGAGTTGAACGCCATCCGCTGGAATGACTGGAAGGTCCACTTTGCCACGACCCATGGAAATATCGCCACCGGTGTTCGGCAAGTACCCGGCTGGCCGGTGATTGTCAACCTCCGTGCCGACCCCTATGAAAAGGCGCCGGAGGAGTCAGGGATGTACGTCCGCTGGTATGCGGATAACATCTGGCTGTTCGTGCCGGTGCAGCAGAAGCTCAAGGAGTTCCTCACCACCCTGCCGGATTATCCCTTCCAGCAGGGCAGCAGCCTGAACGCCGCGGGCATCAACTACAATTCGCTCCAGGCGATGGAGGCCATGAAGCGGTTGCACCAGTTGGAGAGCCTCTCGTCGCCGAGCAACTGATCGCCCCCGCGCCTTCGCAAACCGCCGGCACGGCGAGGTAACGGCGGGAGGGGTATCCTCCCGCCTAGTGTGCCCGGCATGGGCCAAGACTTGGCGGCGGGGGCGATCTACATCCTGCCGAGGGAGCGGGTGCACCTGGTCGATATCCTCTTCGCCAAGGCGGCGTCGGTCATCACCAAGTGGGGCGCGGGAGCACGCGACCTGCGTGCGGCGATGATTAAAGAGCGAGACCGGCGCAGACTCTCACGCCTGAATTGCAAATATTCCCGAACGGGTCGTTGCAGCTCTCCTGCATGTCATCGACAAACTCCGACGCCGGCTCGACACTGGTGACCAGCAAATAGTCTCTTGCCCGCGTGCAGGCGACGTACAGCAGGTGGCGCTCGGTGTCGTAGACTTCCTGCAAATCGGCGTCGTCGCCGACCGTCTCGATGCGCTCCTGCAAGGGGATGATCTCGTCATCGCAGGCCATCACGACTACAGCGCGGAACTCCAGACCTTTGGCGAGGGGCATGGTGCTGATCGAGACCTGGCCACTGGTGGTTTCGACGTGTTCATCAAGAATTTTGAAAGCCATGCCGGCTTCCTTGACGGCAGCTCGCGCACGCTCCAGTTGAGCTTCGGATCGGACGAAGATGCCGAACTCGTGTGGCAACACACCAGCTTTTGTCCGTTCTGCAATCCAGTTGCCGACCGCCTTGCTTTCCTCGCTTTCGCTCTTGAACTTGAGAATCGTCGGCGGGGGGCCGTTGAACACGGAAACCGTATCGCTCCGGTCTTCGCTGTTGCCATCGACGTCGGTCACGACCGGGCCGAGCAGGCGGTCCGCCTGCGTGCGGCTCTGGTGGGAGGTGCGGTAATTGACGCGCAAGGTGCGGGAGCGTCCCCGGATGTCCACGCCGAGGGCTTTCCAGGAGAAGGGCTGCTGTCTACAGTCTGCGCCCTTCCGCCAAGCCTGAAGATAGCAGCAATCTGGTGGGCGCACCGTAACCCGACACTGAAGTCGATTTTCATCCCTGGAGGTGCTTTTTCTGAAAAGCATGACCAGTTAGTCTGTGAAGTGGACCCCCTTGTCAAGACAATTTTTCGATGAAATTAAGGTGGCCTCCTGCCGTTAGTGAACCAGGATACCCTGGTTCAGGTGTACCACGTCGGCATGAACTTCAGCCGGCGTGCGATACTTCAATGCCTGGTGCGGGCGTTCGTCATTATAAAAGGCAAAATAACGGGGCAGCCCCTGTTTAGCGTCCAGCAGGGTCGCATAGCCGTTGGGGTAGATATCCTCGTACTTCACCGACCGCCACAGCCGCTCGACGAACACGTTGTCCACGGCCCGCCCGCGGCCATCCATACTGATGCGAATGCCGGCCGCCGCCAACCGTCCCGTGAATGCCAGACTGGTAAACTGGCTACCCTGGTCCGTGTTAAAGATCTCCGGCTGGCCCCCGGCCAGCGCCGCGGCCAGACACTCCTGGCAAAACGCCCCGTCCAGGGTGTTCGACAAGCGAAAGGCTAACACCTTGCGGCTGTACCAGTCGATGACCGCCACCAGGTAAGCAAAGCCATGCGCCAAGCGGACATAGGTAATAGACATTATCGGAAACAAAAAAATGTGATATAATATGAAAAATTTTTTATATAGGAGATTAATCTGATGATGTTAGATTATGAAAGTATTAAAGACAAGCCAAAGACGCTTAGAGCGATGACCAGTTTAGACCGGTCTGAATTTGAGGATTTGTGTGATATGTTTGGTGAAGTCTGGAACGAACATACCCATCAGCATGATAAGGATCCCACCAAGGGTGGCCGGAAACCAATTTTGAAAACGATACAAGATAGACTGTTTTTTATTTTGTTCTATCTCAAAGTTTATCCCTTGCAAGAAATCTTGGCACATCTGTTTAGCATGAGTCAAGGGCAAGCTAATTTTCAGATTTATGAACTCAGTACGGTGTTGCAAAAAACGCTGGAAAAAACGGATAACCTACCAGCTAGAATGCCGGAAGAGATGTTAGCGAAACTCGCTCAAGAAGACGATCAAGATTTTGGCATAGATGGTACCGAAAGAAGGATAGAGAGGCCCAAAGACTCCGTCTATCAAAAACGGTATTATAGTGGAAAAAAAAGCTCATACGCTCAAGAACAACTTAGTAGTAGGGCTCGATGATAGACAAATCAAATACTTAGGTAAAACTCATGAAGGTAAGAAGCATGATAAGAACATTTGTGATGAAGAGGGCATCACGGTCCCTGAGGAGAGTGACCTATATCGTGACAGTGGCTTTCAGGGTCATGACTTACCGGGTGTTACTATTCACCAACCCAAGAAAAAACCACGCGGTGGAGAACTCAGTTTGGTAGACAAAGTAGAGAATCGGTTGATTTCTAGTATCCGGGTGGTAGTAGAACATATCATTGCTGGTGTGAAGCGGTGTCGGATTGTTAAAGATATTTTTAGAAACACGAAAGAAGCGTATGATGATAGGGTGATGGAGTTGGCCTGCGGTTTACATAATTTCCGAAGTGAAAGGCGATTATTATGTTATTAAAATTTGTTTTTTGATCAGAAAGCCATACGCGGTTAAAAAATTTTTAAAGGATTAGATACAACAGTTATTTTTTAACTATTGACCCGCCTTTAAGGGGGTTAATAGGTTAGTTTTCTGTAATTATTGATAGAGCTTAAAAGTGCTCGAAGAGGGTATAAAACTGAACGAAATTCGTTATTAAGAATTAGGTTTCTGATAATGTCTATTACATTGACCGGTTGCGCAAGGCCTGTCCGACCCGCTCCAGACCTGCCTGCAGCAGCGCGCGCGGACAGCCGAAATTCAAGCGCACGAAACCTTGCCCACCGGGTCCGAACGCGGCCCCGTCGTTGAACGCAACTTTGGCTTGCTCGAGAAAAAAGCGCTGTGGATTGCCGGGAATCTCGGTCTGCCGGCAGTCCAGCCAAGCCAGATAGGTGGCCTCTGGACAGGTGATGCGGATGCCGGGCAGGTGGGCAGCGCTGGCGTCGAGCAGCACATCCCGATTGACCGTCAGATAGAGGAGCAGCTCCGCCAGCCAGTCGTCGCACTCCCGATAAGCGGCTAGCGCGGCTGTGAAACCCAGTAGATTCACCCCTGGAACGATGCCCGTGGCGGCCCGCCTGGCAACGCCGGCGCAAGGTCGGATTCTGAATGATGGCGTAGCTTGCTCCCAGACCGGCAATGTTGAAGGTTTTACTGGGGGCCAGCAGAGTGATGCAGCGTGCGGCGATCTCCGGCGCGAGCGCGGCCAGCGGCTGGTGGCGGTTGCCCGCCAGCAGCAATTCACAGTGGATTTCGTCAGAACAGATGACGATATCATGGCGGCTGCATAACTCGGCCAGCCGGCTCAGTTCCTGGTCGCTGAAGATACCGGCCTACCGGGTTGTGAGGGTGACACAGCAGCAACAGACGGGTGCGCGCGTCGCTGGCCCGTTCGAGAGCGTCAAAATCCGGTTCGTAATACAGCGGCACAGTGGAGCGACACGCCAGCTCAACCGTTTGCAGGCGCCGCTGCTGGGCGGCGGGTGCCGTCAGGAACGGTGGGTAGACTGGTGTCTGCACCAGCACGCCATCGCCCGGTTCACCGATGGCTTTACAGACTACATTGAGGCCGCAGACCAGCCCCGGCAGATACCGAATGTCAGCCGGCGTCACCCGCCACTGGTAGAGACGGTACAGCCGGTCGCAGAGGGTGTCGGCCAGTTCCGGCGGCGGGTCGCCATAGCCGAAGACGCCGTGGGCGATTCGTTGTTGCAAGGCTGCGACAATCGGCGGCGGTGACGGGAAATCCATGTCGGCTACCCACATGGGCAGTGCCTCAGAGCCATAGCGGCGCCATTTGGCGCTGTCGCTGCCGCGCCGTGTCGGCACATGGTCGAAATCGTAGCGCATCGGTGTCCGGTCCGCCTGTCTATGGTAGGGCGAAATGGGTGAGCGAGGTGCCCTTCAGCCGATCTGATCCAGCACGCGACAGCGGAAAGCCACGCCCAATTCCGCGGCGATCCGGGCACAGGCCGCGCTATCGATACCTTCCAACCCGTCGATGGCGGTCACAATGACCTCGGCAATATGACGGCGGGCCAGGCGGATGAAGTCCAGCACCGCGGCGTAAGCGCCCGGTCGCAGCGGCCGGCAGTAGCGCTGGTAGGTCGTCTCGTCCTGGGCATTGAGTGAAATGGAAACGGCATCTACCGCTTCAGCCAGCGCCGGCGTGACGTCGCGGCCGTGATATTGATTGGCCAGACCGTTGGTGTTAAGCCGCACCCGCGCCCCGCGCCGCCGCAGGTTTTCCCCTACCTCCAGCAGTGTGGCGAGACACAGCGTCGGTTCGCCGAGGCCGCAGAACACTATCTCCTGGAAACGGCGGGGATCGCCGACGGCCTGCAACAGCGCCCCGGCGTCGGGTTCCTGTCGCTTGCTCAACAGCAGGTCGTAGTCCCGCACCTGCCATTGATTGTTTAGGCGTGGACAGAAGCTGCAGCGCAGATTGCAGCGGCTGGTGAGATTCAGATAACAGGCGCCGTGCAACTCGTAGGCGTAGACGGGGGATAACTGCTGCTGGGATGGGTTCATGGTAGCGCTCTCTGCAAGTCAACGCCGGGGCTGCGACCGGTGGGCAATATTACCGCCGCGGCAATCCACGGTAAAATGACTTTTATTGTTGTCCGCTGTAGCCGATTTCCGCAACCTGTTCACACCACTGTAAGGCGCCTCTATGAATGCATCCAAGTACGACGTTATCGTGATCGGCGCCGGTCCGGGAGGGGAGGGCGCGACCATGAGCATCGCCAAGGCGGACCGCTCGGTGGCGCTGGTGGAGCGGCATGTGGAAGTCGGCGGCGGCTGCACCCACTGGGGCACCATTCCGTCCAAAGCGTTACGCCATGCCCTGAGCCAGATGACCGAGTTCAACCGCAACCCGCTGTACCGCCCTATCGGTCAGCCGGTGCGTCTGGCCTACCCGACCCTGCTGCATACCGCCACGGCGGTGATCGCCCAGCAGGTGGCGATGCGGCGCGATTTCTACGACCGCAATCGGGCGCCGGTGTATTTTGGCCAGGCCTGTTTTGTGGACCCGCATACCGTGGAAGTCCGCCGCGCCGGGGACCAGTTGCCGCTGCGCTTGCAGGCCGACGCTTTTGTCATCGCCTCCGGCTCGCGGCCCTACCGGCAGGCGGATGTGGATTTCACCCATCCACAGGTGTTCGACAGCGACACCATCCTGAACCTGGCCCACACGCCGCGCTCCATCATCATCTACGGCGCCGGGGTGATCGGCTGCGAGTACGCCAGCATTTTCCGCAACCTGGGCTGCAAGGTGGACCTGGTCAACACCCGCTCGCAGTTGTTGTCCTTTCTGGACGACGAAATCGCCCACGCCCTGAGCTACCATCTGCGTGACCAGGGGGTGATGATCCGCCACAACGAGGTCCATGAAACGCTGGCATGCCAGCCCGACGGGGTAGTGCTGCAACTCAAATCAGGCAAGCAGATCCGTAGCGACATCATCCTCTGGGCCAACGGACGCACCGGCAATACCCAGGACATGGGTCTGGAGGCGTTGGGCATCATTCCCAACAGCCGCGGCCAGGTGCCGATCAACGACAATTATCAGACGGCGCAGCCGCATATCTACGCTGTGGGCGATGTTATCGGTTATCCCAGTCTGGCCAGCGCCGCCTACGATCAGGGTCGTTTCGCCGCCATCCATCTGCTGGAAGGACGCTGCGACTACCATCTGGTCGAATATATTCCCACCGGCATTTATACTTCGCCGGAAATCAGCTCGGTGGGCCGTACCGAAAAGGAATTGACCGAAGCGCGCATTCCCTATGAAGTGGGGCACTCCTGGTTCAAGAACCTGGCCCGCGCCCAGATCACCGGCAAGACGGTGGGCATGCTGAAGATCCTGTTCCAGCGCGACACCCTGGAAATCCTGGGCATCCACTGCTTCGGCGACCAGGCCTCCGAGATCGTCCATATCGGGCAGGCGATCATGTTTCAGCAAGGGGAGGCAAATTCATTGTTATACTTCGTCAACACAACGTTCAACTATCCGACCATGGCGGAAGCCTATCGGGTGGCGGCTTTGAATGGCTTGAATCGGGTAAGATGACTCTCTAAATTTGCTGATCGCCGCTTACCCTGTTTTACAATCGAACCTATTCTGCGCGCAGAGGAAACGTCGGTGGATATAACGCCCTATCTCAAGCTCATGGTGGACAAAGAGGCGTCCGATCTGTTCTTTTATGTTGGAGCACCGGTGCATATCAAAATCAACGGCATCGTCCGGCCCGTCGGCAGCAAGCCATTGCAGCCGGGCGGGGTGCGGGAAATCGCCTATTCGGTCATGAAGGACGACCAGATCAAGGAATTCGAGCGCGAATGGGAATGCAACTTCGCCATTCCCTTGAGCGGCATCGGCCGGTTCCGCGCCAATGTGTTCAAGCAGCGCGGCGAGGTCGCCCTGGTAGTGCGCTATATCAAAGGGCATATTCCCCAGGTGGAGGAACTGGGCTTGCCAGTGACCCTCAAGCAACTGGTGGCGGAAAAACGCGGTCTGGTGCTGCTGGTGGGCTCCACTGGCTCCGGCAAATCCACCACGCTGGCGGCGATCATCGATCACCGTAACTCCACTTCGCCAGGCCATATTCTGACCGTCGAGGATCCGATCGAATTTACCCATTTCCATAAGAAGTCCATCATCGGCCAGCGCGAGATCGGCATCGATACCCACAGCTACGAGCATGCCCTCAAAAGCGCCTTGCGGGAAGCGCCGGACGTGATCCTGATCGGCGAGGTTCGCTCGCGGGAGGTGATGAAATTCGCTTTGTCCTATGCCGAGACCGGCCACCTGTGCCTGTCCACCCTGCACGCCAGCAACGCCAACGGCGCCCTGGAGCGCATCGTCAATTTTTTCCCCGAAGAAGCCCGCGATCAGTTGCTGATGGATCTCTCCATGAACCTGCGAGCTATCGTGTCGCAGCGCCTGATCAGAAGCCTGAGCGGCGGTCTGGTGCCGGCCGTGGAGATATTGATCAATACGCCTTATGTGGCGGATCTGATTCAGAAAGGCAAGATCGACTTTGTCAAGGACGCTATGGAGCAGGGCACTGAAGTGGGTATGAAGACTTTCGATCAGGCCCTGTTCGAACTGTTCAAGGAAGGCAAGATATCTAAGGATGAAGCGGTCAAGAACGCCGATTCCCGTAACAATGTCAGCCTGCAAATCCGCCTGTCGGAGGGAGTAACCTCTTCCAGGTCCGCGGCCGGGCTTTCCATCAGCGATGATCGCGAGGTCAAGCGGAGCAATTACCCATGACCAGCCGGTCGGCGGCCAGCCGGCCCGGCCGCGTTTAGCACATGTCCGGCGATCCGGTGCGTCTGGCCAGCCGCATGGCCGGCATTGCGCCGTTCCAGGTGATGGAGGTGCTGGCCCGCGCCCAGGAATTGCAGGCGCAGGGTCGTTCCATCATCTCTATGGAAGTGGGCGAGCCGGATTTCCCTACCGCCGCACCCATCGTCGCTGCCGGTCAGCGCGCGCTGCGCGAGGGGCGCACCCACTCACCCACTATACGCCGGCGGCGGGCATAGCGGAGTTGCGCCAGGCGCTGGCCGATGATTACCGCAGCCGTTACGGCGTCGCCGTGCCCGCCGGGCGCATCCTGGTCACGCCGGGGGCGTCGGGCGCCCTGCGGCCCTTATCCCGGCCTACTGCTGCCGCTCCTCTCCCGGCTCGAACCACGCCAGCTCTCCATGCAGTTTCACCACCTCGCCCACGATGATTAGAGTGGGCGCGCGCGCCCCGGCGGCTTCGACCTGGGCGGGCAGGGTGGACAGCGTCCCGACATGGACGCGCTGGCGCGCGGTCGTGCCCTGTTCGATCAGCGCAGCGGGATAGTCCGCCGGCAGGCCGTGCTCGATCAACCTGGCGCAGATAATCCCGACGCCGTGCAGACCCATATAGAAAACCACCGTCTGTTTGGGCTGCACCAGAGCCGGCCAGTTCAGATCGATGGTGCCGTCTTTTAAATTGCCGGTGACGAATAGGCAACTGTGGGCGTAGTCGCGGTGAGTAAGGGGAATACCGGCATAGGCGGCGCAACCGGAGGCGGCGGTGATGCCCGGCACCACCTGAAAGGCAATGCCCTCGCGGGCCAGGGTCTGAATTTCTTCGCCGCCGCGCCCGAAAATGAAAGGATCGCCGCCTTTGAGGCGCAACACCCGCTTGCCCTGGCGGGCCAGCCGCGCCAGCAGCTCGTTCATATCCTCCTGCCGCAGGGTATGCTGGTCGCGCGCCTTGCCTACGTAGATACGTTCGGCGTCGCGGCGGGTGAGTTCCAAAATGGCCGGCGCAACCAGCCGGTCGTACAGCACCACGTCGGCCTGCTGCATCAGGCGCAACGCCCGGAAGGTGAGCAGATCGGGGTCGCCCGGCCCGGCTCCCACCAGATAGACCTCGCCCAGGCGCTGCGGCTCGGCGCCCTGTTCCAGGGCGGTCTCCAGGGCGGCGCGGGCGGCCGCTTCCCGTCCGGACAACGCCAGTTCGGCCACCGGACCCTGCAGCACTTTTTCCCAGAACGCCCGCCGCTGTGCGGCCGGAATCAACTGTTTCACCCGGTCGCGAAAGGCGGCTGCCAGGAGCGCCAGGCGTCCATACGTGGCGGGAAGCAGCGATTCCAGCCGGCCCCGCAACAGTCGCGCCAGCACCGGCGAGGTGCCACCGGTGGAAACAGCGATCAATACCGGCGAGCGATCGATGATGGCGGGCATGATGAAACTGCACAGTTCCGGCTGATCCACGACGTTTACCGGCAGACCCCGCGCCCAGCCCAGCTCCGCAACCTGGCGGTTGATTGCTTGATCGTCGGTGGCGGCGATGGCCAGTAGGCAGGCGTCCAGATCGGTCGGGACGAAGGGCGCCGCCCGGTAGACGATGCGGCCGGCGTCGCGCCATTCGAGCAGCATCGGGCAGAGGGCGGGCGCCACCACGGTCACCCGGCCGCCGGCCTGCAGCAACAATTCGACTTTGCGGGCGGCCACTGCACCGCCGCCCACCACCAGACAGGGGCGGTCGCGAATGACTAAAAAGGTCGGCAGAAAATCCACGGGTGGGGGGTGCGTGAACCGTAACTGGTTAACCCGATAACGTGTTGCTGCTGAGGGCGGGGATGTGAGCAGGGGCGGCGCGGGCGCCGCCCCTGCAACTTGCGATGCGCAGCATGGGAAACGGTCACAGTACCTGGTAAGCCAGGCCCGGCTTGTCAGGGTGATTGACAATAAGAGGGTTCAGGTCATCGTCCCCGGCCCCTCGCAGCAAGGTGAAGAACTGACGATAGCCCTGGGCGTTGAAACGGTGCGCCACGGCATCGACGTAGTAAACGCCATCGTGGGCTACGCCCACTCCATTCACTTCCACCGGCTCTCCCACCCGCAATACATGTCCGTAATAGCGACTGTTCAATTCTCCCCGGGCCTGATGGAAGGCTGGCGCGTCGCCCTGCCGCCCGCGATTTTGAAAAGAAAAACGCCGGCAATGGGCCGCCGCACCTCGATGTACCTCGATACTGCCCTGCGGTTCCGCATGCAGACGCATAGGGCCGAAGTAGACATTGTCCACATTGAAGAGCAGCTCGTAGCCGTTGGCTCTGGCCCGCGTCCGCAGAAAACGCAGATCGGTGTCGTTCTGGTGAAGCACCGGGTAATGAATGCCCGCGCCGCTGTCGGGGTCGAGCAGCAGCCCGTAGTCTTGCAGAATGGTCGTGGCGATGCTGCGATCGTCAATCAGACTGTCGCCCCCCCAGGTGCGCTGCACAGGGTCGCGGTCGAGCCGCAGGGAGGCATCCTGACACACTACGGTGGTTTGTATGAGACGGCCAGAATTGCGCGCATAACTGGCCTTCAGTTCGCTCACGAAGCCGTGCATGATTTCTTCGCGGTGCTCGCCGAATTGGGCCAGGATGCTGACCGGTTCGCCCAGACTGAAAAGCCCGGTTTCCCGCGTCTCCTGCGCAGTCCTCAACGGGCGCGTCGTCATTTTCAAGGCGGCGACGACGGGCCGGTTGCGCTGACATTTGACGGTCACTTCCTTCATGAAAGCGAATGGCTCGGCAATCGTGCGCGGCGTGGAGCCGATACGGATTACACAGCCAGCCGGTTTACGATAAGCATCACTCAGAATATAAAGCGCCATAGGTGCTACCTCATTCCTCAGGCCGGGATCGCCGACCATTTCGACGTGTAACTTCAGAACTGCGCAGCCGTGGATTTCTGCCGCCGGCAGCGACAATTCTGAAATTCTGAATTCCTTAATAGCCTAAATAAATAATATGAACAATCAATTAAATTGGCGATGGTGGTGAATTTTTAATTTAGAGTCAGTTTGTCCTGAGTTCGCGCCAATGGTTCAACCAGATCCTGGTGATTACAGCGAACACGGCGCGCTATCTGCCCCGCCGGTACAAAGGCAGCGGCTCGTCCGCCCAGCCACCAGCCACCAGCCACCAGCCACCAGCCACCAGCCACCAGCCACTAACCACATCTGCCCCGCCGGTACAGAGGCAGCGGCTCGTCCGCCGCCGGCTGATAGGTCACCGAAAACTCGGTCAAGGCGTGTAAAGCATCCTCCAGACTGCGGTCCGGGCGCAGTTCGAAGGCGTCGAAACCGCAACGCTGCATGAAAAACAATTGATCCCGCAGCACGTCGCCCACGGCCCGCACTTCACCCCGATAGCCGTAACGCTCCCGCAACAGGCGGGCCTGGGTGTACGCTCTGCCGTCCTTGAAACTGGGAAACTCCAACGCGATTAACGCGAAGTGGGGCAGATCCTCGGCCAGCGCCGCGACATCGACGTCATTGGGCAGCCGCACCCCGAGCGCCTCCGGGCGTGCCGCCAGAAGGTCACGCTCCGCCTGCCAGCGGGCCAGGGAAACAATGACAGGAGCGGCTGGCAGTGCCACGTCGTCTGCCACGTGCCGCCAGGGGTCTTCGACAATCCGCCGGTCTTTGAGAATCCGCATGCTAGGCCACCTCGGTCAGACCGGCTGCTTTGACGTAGACGCGCTCGCGGAACGGTTGGAGACCGATCCGCCGCACCGTATCCAGAAAGCGTTCGTCTTCCTCGCGTCGCTCCACGTACACCTGCAAAATCCGTTCGAGCGTGTCGGCCACGGCGTGCTTGGGCACGGAAGGCCCCAGAATCTCGCCCAGCGCGGCGTCGTTGCCGGAATTGCCGCCCAGGCTGATCTGATACCATTCCTCGCCTTTCTTATCCACGCCCAGAATGCCGATGTGGCCGACGTGATGATGGCCGCAGGCGTTCATGCAGCCGGACATGTTCAGGCGGATTGGGCCCAGATCGTACAGATAGTCCATAGCGTCGAATTTTTCCTGAATCTGTTTGGCGATGGCGATCGAGGCGGCGTTAGCCAGGCTGCAAAAATCCAGACCCGGACAGCAGATCATGTCAGTCAGCATGCCGATCGTCGGCGCAGCCAACTGCCGGTCGCGCAGTTCCCGCCACAGCGCGTACAGATCGCCCTGACGGACGTCGGCCAGCAGCAGGTTCTGCGTGTGAGTGGTGCGGATCACCCCGAAACTGTAGCGGTCCGCCAGTGCGGCGACGCCGTCCATCTGTTCGTGGGTGGCGTCGCCGGGCGCGCTGTCCGGCGCTTTCAACGAGACATACACGGCGCGGTAGCCGGGAACTTTGTGCTCGGCCACGTTGTAGCGCACCCAGGTGGCAAACGCCTTGTCATTGGCAAGCTGCTCCGCAAAACCGGTGTCGGCGGCGGCCGTGGGATCGTAGGGCGGCGGCGTGAAGAAGCGGCTGACGCGGTCGATTTCCACCTGCTCCAGCCGTAAAGCGCCGTCCTTGAGCTGCGCCCATTCCTGTTCCACCATCCAGCGGAATCGCTCTACGCCCAGCGCTTTGACCAGAATCTTGATGCGCGCTTTGTTCAGGTTATCGCGCCGGCCCAAGCGGTTGTAGACCCGCAGAATCGCCTCCAGATAAGAGAGCAGATGCTCCTTCTCCAGAAAGTCGCGGATGCTCTTGCCGATCATCGGTGTGCGGCCCAGACCGCCGCCCACCAGTACCTGAAAACCACTCTCGCCGGCGGTGTTGTGCACCAGATACAGGCCGATGTCATGAACCTGAACAGCGGCGCGGTCGTGCTCGCCGGCCGCCACGGCGATCTTGAATTTGCGCGGCAGATAGGAAAATTCTGGATGGAAGGTGGACCACTGGCGAATGATTTCGCAGTAGATACGCGGATCTTCCAGTTCGTCCGGCGCCACGCCGGCCAGGTGATCCGAGGTCACGTTGCGCACGCAATTGCCGCTGGTTTGAATGGCATGCATCTGCACGGTGGCCAACTCGGCCAGGATGTCCGGCGTGTCTTCGAGCCGGGGCCAGTTGTATTGAATGTTCTGGCGAGTGGTGAAGTGGCCGTAACCCCGGTCGTAGGCACGCGCGATACGGGCCAGCATGCGCATTTGCGAGGAGGACAGCAGACCGTAAGGAATGGCGACGCGCAGCATATAGGCGTGGCGTTGCAGGTACAGGCCGTTCATCAGACGCAGGGGGCGGAACTCGTCCTCCGTCAAGTCTCCGCTCAGATAGCGGCGGACCTGGCTCCGGAACTGGGCCACCCGTTCATCCACAAGCGTCTGGTCATAGTGATCGTATTGGTACATAAGCGCCCGCCGTGTTGTCCGCTCCGCCAGTGGTTATATTGGGTCCAGAGTAGAACACTACCATGCGCTTATATATCTGAAAAGCATTTTTTCTTAATATGGTTATAACTAAAGATTATCTAAAATTAACCTAAGTTCCGGACTCATGTTAATTTTAACCAGGATTTATGAAGCAAACTGTTCATTCCGCCAGCGTCGCCAATTGATCCGCCTGATACTCCTGATTTAAAGGCTCGATAATTGGATCGAGATTGCCTAGCAGAATCTCAGCTAGTTTGTAGAGCGTCAGGTTGATGCGATGATCGGTCACCCGTCCCTGCGGAAAGTTGTAGGTGCGAATGCGTTCGGAGCGGTCGCCGCTGCCTACCAGCAGACGGCGAGTCTGAGCGATGGCGGTGCGTTGCTTGTGCTGTTCGCTGGCCAGCAATCTGGCTTGCAGCAGCGCCATCGCCCGCGCCCGGTTTTTATGCTGCGAGCGTTCATCCTGGCACTCCACCACGATGCCGCTCGGCAGATGGGTGATCCGGATGGCCGAATCGGTCTTGTTGACATGCTGCCCGCCGGCGCCGGAGGAACGATAGGTGTCGATCCGCAGCTCGTTCGGGTTGATGTCGATCTCCTCGATGGTGGCGGGTTCCGGCAGGATGGCCACCGTGGCGGCGGAAGTGTGGATGCGACCCTGCGACTCCGTTTCCGGCACCCGTTGCACGCGATGAGCGCCGGATTCGAATTTCAGCCGGGAATAGGCGCCACGCCCGATGATCCGGGCGATGATTTCCTTATAACCGCCGTGTTCGCCTTCGCTGACGCTCAAAATCTCCACCTGCCAGCGGCGGGTTTCCGCGTAGCGGGAATACATGCGGAACAGATCGCCAGCGAACAGGGCGGCCTCATCCCCGCCGGTGCCGGCGCGGATTTCCAGGAAAATATTGTTATTATCGTGAGGATCGCTGGGCAGCAACAGTAGTTGCAGTTCCCCTTCCAGCGCCAGGCGTTGCTGCGCCAGAGCGGTCAGTTCGGCTTCCGCCAGCGCGCGCAGTTCGGGATCGGCTTCTCCGGCCATTTCTCCGGTGGCGTCCTCATCCTGGCGGATGCGGCGATACGCCACGAAGGCCTCGGCCACCGGCTCCAGTTGCGCATATTCTCTGGACAGGGCGCGAAAGCGTTCCTGGTCGCCGATGACGCCGGGATCGGCGAGCAGGACGTTGATTTCCTCCTGCCGGATTTTGAGCTGCTCCAGTTTGCTGAAGATAGAGGGATTCATCGGTCGGTTTGATCTGGTTCAGGCTTAGCAATCAGTAGCTTAACAAGGACACGCAGGGCGCTCGAAAATTCCCTGATTCTTTTATAGGATTGACATGGCGCAGTGCAGCATGTTATTAAATACGCATATCTTTTTTCATCACCCTGCAGCCCATGGCGCGTCAGCTTACCCCTGGATTGTCCGGTTACCAAAGCGGGGGACGGCTCTGTCCCTTAGCCGGGGACCAACCTGTGTCGCGGGCCGCCGGGCGCAACTGTTTCATCTTAACACGGCTTATCCTTATCTCTGGCACACCATCCACTCACTATCTTCCATTCACTTCAGGGCGACCTTAACGGGGGGTCATCATGTCCGAAAATCAGGCAGGAGAACTCATGCGGCAGGCTGGACAGGCGCTGGAAGCCGCACAGAAAACCGTTGACATTATTCTGGCTAGCCTTAAACAGCGAACCCTGGAAAACGGCCAGATTTCCTCGGTAAAGATCGATCAGCATCAACTGGTAGCCTACGATGCGGCACTGTCGTCGGCGGAAGCCGCCGCGGCCCGCTTTGTCCTCGACTATGCCGGTAGAGCCCGCGAAGCAGTGGGTGCTTCTTATCCGGCGCCGACCATCGAGGAACGCTGCGCCGTGCTGTTCACGGCGGAAGCCATCCACTCCATCCGCTCCCGTCTGGGGGCCAGACCCGACGATTTCGGCATCAGCCGGGGCAAGCTGGCTTCCCTGCTGGAGAGCGCCCAGGTACTGCAATTCTGCAACGCTCAACTGGCCGCGCAGAACATCGCCGAGCTGGGCAAAGCGATGTGCGCTCTGGACGGCCAGACCGGCGCCTATCTGCTGGACGACCATCACGAGATGATGCGGGAACAGTTCCGCCGCTTCGCCAACGATGTGGTTGTGCCGCTGGCCAAGGATGTCCATCAGAAAGATCTGATCATTCCCGAGGAAATTCTGGAAAACGTCAAGGAACTGGGTTGCTTCGGCCTGTCGATTCCGCAGCAGTACGGCGGGCTGCAGGACGACGAGCAGGAAGACAACATGGGCATGATCGTGGTCACCGAAGAACTGTCCCGTGGTTCGCTGGGCGCCGCCGGCAGTCTGATCACCCGGCCGGAAATTCTGGCGCGAGCGCTGCTGAAAGGCGGCACCGAGGAACAGAAGCAGAAATGGTTGCCGCTGCTGGCAGCCGGCGATCCCTTGTGCGCGGTGGCGGTGACCGAGCCCAACTACGGCTCCGACGTGGCCAACATGAAGCTGAAAGCCACCAAGACCGAAGGCGGCTGGCTGTTGAACGGCGCCAAGACCTGGTGCACCTTTGGCGGCAAAGCCGGGGTACTGCTGGTGCTGGCGCGCACCAATCCCGATCCTTCGCTGGGACATCGCGGTCTGTCGATGTTCCTGGCGGAAAAGCCCAGCTACGACGGTCACGCCTTCGAATACAAGCAGGATGGCGGCGGCAGCCTCAGCGCCAAGGCGATCGCCACCATCGGCTACCGGGGCATGCACTCCTTCGATCTGTTCTTCGATGATTTCTTTATTCCCGACGAGAACCTGCTGGGTGGTCCGGAAGGCTTGGGCAAGGGCTTTTACTTCACTATGGCTGGCTTCTCCGGCGGCCGCATCCAGACCGCTGCCCGCGCCATCGGCTTAATGCAGGCGGCTTACGAGCGCGCCGTGTCCTACGCCAAGGATCGGGTCGTATTCGGCAAGCCCATCGCCGACTATCCGCTGACCCAGGTCAAACTGGCCCGCATGGCGACCTATCTGGTGGCCAGCCGCCAGTTCACCTATACGGTCGGACGGCTGATGGATCAGGGCAAGGGCGACATGGAGGCCAGCATGGTGAAGTTCTTCACCTGCAAGACCGCCGAATGGATCACCCGCGAGGCGCTGCAAATTCACGGCGGCATGGGCTACGCCGAGGAAACCCCGGTCAGCCGCTACTTCGTTGATGCCCGCGTGCTGTCGATCTTCGAGGGCGCCGAAGAAACGCTGGCGCTTAAGGTCATTGCGCCGGCGCTGGCTAAGAACGCCAAAGACATTCAGGCGCTGGAGGCATAATCATGGCGTTGTCACTGGCCTTGACTCCACAAGCAGAACTGGCGCCTACGGCGCCGGTCGAGCTGGGGCGCGTGCGCGCCCCGCAATACGGGCGGTATCTGGATGAATTCGTGCCGGGTCAGGTGTTCGTCCATCCGCGTGGTCTGAGTTTCGAGCGGGCGACCATGCTGGATTTCGCCCGCATCTTCATGCAGACCAATCCGCTGTATCTGAACAGCGACTACGCCAAGGCGCACGGCTTCCGCGATCTGCCCGCCAGCCCGCAGATGGTGTTCAACGTGGTGCTGTCGCTGGGCGTGCAGAACGATTCTGAAAAGGCCATCGCCAATCTGGGCTATTACAACGCCCAGTTTCTGCGGCCGGTGTACCCCGGCGATACCCTGCGGGCCTACACCCAGGTCATTGACCGCAAGGAACGGGGTGCGGACAAGCCGGGTATCGTGCTGATCCGCACCCTGGGCGTCAACCAGAACGATCAAGTGGTGCTGCAATATGAGCGCAAGATCATGGTGTCCTGGCGCGGTCAGCGGCCGCCCACCACCCCGGCGCCCACCGATCCGGTGGACTTTCCCTGGGTGAAGGAGCCGGCGCTCGAGCCTGCCGGTGACGGTGGCGGCCTTTCCCCGGCTGACCGGCCCCAATACCTATTTCGAGGATTTTGCGCCGGGCGACATCATTGTGCACGCCAACGGCCGCACCATCACCGACGAGCACATGGCCCTGACCTATAGGGTCGGCAACACCCATCCCCTGCACTTTGACCGGCTCTACAGCACCGGGCAATCCGGCAAGATGAGCGGCGAACCGATCGTCTATGGCGGGCTGGTGTTCGCCTGGCTGGAGGGACTGGCCAGCCGCGACGTGAGCGAGAATGCGCTGTGGGAACTGGGCTTCACCGAAGGCTACCATACCCAGCCGACGTTCGCCGGCGACACGGTGGCGGGACTGTCGCGGGTGCTGGCGGTGGAAAGCCTGCCCAACACCGATCTGGCCGGCAGCGTCACGTTGCAGTTTATCGGCGTCAAGAACACCACCTCGGCCAGCGCGCTGGAGGCTTACGGCGCGGATCTGTTCATCAAGGAGAATGACAAACAGGGGCTGGGCAAGGATAAGATCAGCAACAAGATTTTCGAAATCGAGCGGCGGCTGCTCATTAAGCGCCGTCCCCAATAAGCCAATAAGAAAGGAGCGATCCCGTGGACCAAGCCAAACGCGATAAACCCTGGTTGATGCGGACCTATTCCGGCTACGCCTCGGCCAAACTGTCCAACGAACTCTACCGCGCCAATCTGACCAAGGGTCAGACCGGACTGTCGGTGGCCTTCGACCTGCCCACCCAGACCGGCTACGACTCCGACAGTCCGCTGGCGCACGGCGAAGTCGGCAAGGTGGGTGTGCCCATCTGCCATATCGGCGACATGGAGACCCTGTTCGACCAGATCCCGCTAGGCAAGATGAACACTTCCATGACCATCAACGCCACCGCGGCCTGGCTGTTGTCGCTCTACGTTGCGGTCGCCGAACGACAGGGCTTTGCATCGCCCCAGTTGGAAGGCACTACCCAGAACGACATCATCAAGGAATATCTGTCACGCGGCACCTATATTTTCCCGCCCGGGCCGTCGATCCGGCTGATCACCGACATCATCTGCTACACGGTCAAGCACATTCCCAAGTGGAATCCGACCAACATTTGCAGCTATCACCTGCAGGAGGCGGGCGCCACGCCGGTGCAGGAACTGGCCTATGCGCTATCCACGGCGGTCACCATACTGGACGCCGTGCGCGACTCCGGTCAGGTGAATCCCGAGGACTTCGAGCAGGTGGTGGGCCGCATCTCCTTCTTCGTCAACGCGGGCATCCGCTTCATCGAAGAATGCTGCAAGATGCGCGCCTTCGTCGAGTTGTGGGACCGGATCACCCAGGAACGCTACGGCGTCAAAGATGAAAAAATGCGCCGTTTCCGCTACGGGGTGCAGGTCAATTCTCTGGGTCTGACCGAATCCCAGCCGGAGAACAACGTGCAGCGGATCGTCCTGGAGATGCTGGCGGTGAGTCTGTCCAAGAACGCCCGTGCCCGCGCCATTCAACTGCCGGCCTGGAACGAGGCGCTGGGGCTGCCACGCCGCTGGGATCAGCAGTGGGCTTTGCGCATGCAGCAGGTGCTAGCCATCGAAACCGATCTGCTGGAGTACGAGGATATCTTCGACGGTTCGACCGTGATCGACGCCAAAGTGCAGCATCTGATCAAAGGCGCCGCAGCGGAAATGGAGCGGGTGCGTGACAACGGCAGCATGATCCAGGCCATCGAAACCGGCTACGTCAAGCGGCAACTGGTCACCAGTCATACCGAGCGGATGCGCGCCATCGAGCGCGGCGATCTCAAAATCGTCGGCTTGAATTGCTTTACCGAGACTGAACCTTCGCCGCTGGTCGGGGAGGGGGAAAGCAGCATCATGAAGGTCGATCCGCGCGCCGAGCGGGAGCAAATCGAGCGCCTCGCCACCTTCCGGGCGCAGCGCAATCAGGCCGAGGTCAACGCCGCGCTGGCTAATCTGGCGGCGGTCGCCAGAACCGGGGAAAATATCATGCCGGCCTCCATCCGCTGCGCCCATGCCGGCGTCACTACCGGCGAATGGAGCCAGGTGCTGCGTGAGGTGTTCGGCGAATACCGGCCGCCAACCGGCATCGATATCACCCTGCACGAGGAGAAGGCCAGCCCGGTGGTGCAACTGGTGCGCGAGCGGGTGCGCAGCACTGGCGAAGAACTGGGACGGCCGTTGCGTATTCTGGTCGGCAAGCCGGGTCTGGACGGCCACAGCAACGGTGCCGAACAGATCGCCGTCAAGGCGCGCGATGTCGGCTTCGAAATCGTCTACGAGGGCATCCGCCTGACGCCGCAGCAGATCGCCAAGGCGTCGCTGGAAGAAGGCGTGCACTTGATCGGTCTGTCGGTACTGTCCGGCAGCCACATGGAGCTGGCGGACGAAATTTTCAAGGAACTCAAGCAGGTCGGTCTGGCTGATATTCCGGTGATCGTCGGCGGCATCATCCCGGTCGAAGACGAGCGGGTGCTGCTCACCAAGGGCGTGGCGGCCGTCTATACCCCCAAGAATAGCGATCTGAACGGCATCATGCTGGAGATCGTGGACATCATCCGTCAGGCTAACGGGTTACAGCCCTTCGAAAAGAAGGCGGCGTAATGCCTGTCCAGACTGCCCTGCCGGACCCGGAAGCGCTGGCCGCCGCCGTGGCGGCCAGCGACCGGGGCGCGCTGGCCCGGTCGCTGAATCTGCTGGACGACAGGCGCCCTCAGGCGCGCCATTGCGCGGCGCATTTTCTGGCCACCCTGCCCGGCGAGCGACTGCACGGCGCCGGGCACCTGATCGGCATCACCGGGCCGCCGGGAGCCGGTAAATCCTCGCTGACCTCGGCCTTGATCAGTATCTGGCGGCGCCGCCAGTTGACGGTCGGCATTCTGGCGGTCGATCCCTCCAGCCCGCTGAGCGGCGGGGCGCTGCTGGGCGACCGGCTGCGGATGGCGGCGCACGACCGCGATCCCGGCGACAGCCATGTTTTTATCCGCTCGCTGGCCTGTCGCGGTGAATACGGGGGCTTAAGCGCCGAAGTCTGGCCGATGAGCCTGGCGATGCTGGCGGCCTTCGATATCGTGCTGATCGAGACCGTCGGTGTGGGGCAGCGGGAAATCGACATTTCCAAAATGTCCGACACCACCTGTTTCGTTGCCCAGCCGGCCTCCGGCGACAGCATTCAATTTCTCAAGGCGGGCATTATGGAAGTCCCGCATATTCTCGTCGTAAACAAAGAAGATATTGGTGCGGCCGCCCGCAAGACGCTGGCGGAGCTGCGCCAGACCCTTAGAAAACAGACCGATCCGGACGGCTGGCAGGCGCCGGCTTTGTCGGTGAGCGCGGCCACCGGCAGCGGTATCGAGCAGTTGGCCGACACCCTGGAGGAACACCGTCGCTGGTTGCTCGACCACCACCTGCTTGCTCCCCGTCGCCGCCGCTTCCAGGCAGAATGGATCCTTAAGCGCCTGCGGGAGGAATTTGGCCGCTTCGGCATCGCGCAGTTAGGAGGAGAAGCTCATCTTTTTGAGACCTTAACGCAGCGCCAGGGCTCGCCTTTCGACGACTACGACGCCCTGCGCGACCAGTTCCTGGCGAACTGGCGGCATTCCTGATTGATTCTAGTCGCTAACCACAGGAGACAACGATGGCAAAAGAACTGTATGACATGGGTGAGGCACCGCCGCTGGGCGAAGTGCCTGCCAAGATGCACGCTTGGCTGATCCGCCCGGAGCGCTTCGGCGAACCCACGGACGCCTTTCAATTGGAAGTGATGGATGTGCCCCCCATTGCCGCTGACGAGGTGCTGGTGTACGTCATGGCGGCAGGCGTCAACTACAACAACGTCTGGGCGGCGCTGGGCATTCCCGTCGATGTGATCGGCGCCCGCAACAAGCAGGGCGAACCGGAGCGTTTCCACATCGGCGGCAGCGACGCCTCCGGCATCGTCTACAAAGTGGGCAAGGATGTGCGCAATTTGAAGGTGGGCGATGAAGTAGTTATTCACTGCGGCATCTGGAGTCGCGACTGCCCCTGGGTCAAGGCCGGCAATGACCCAATGTATTCTCCCACCTTCCGCATCTGGGGGTATGAGACCAACTGGGGCAGCTTTGCGCAGTTCACCAAGGTGCAGGCCCACCAGTGTCTGCCTAAACCGAAGCATCTGACCTGGGAGGGGTCAGCCGCCTATATGCTGGTCGGCGCGACCGCCTACCGGATGCTGTGCGGCTGGGGCGAGCATGCCGTCAGAAAAGGCGACGTGACGCTGATCTGGGGCGGGGCCGGTGGCCTGGGCTCGATGGCGATTCAGATCAGCCGCGCCTTGGGGGCGACGCCGATCGCGCTGATCTCCAGCGAAGACAAACGCGGATATTGCGAGAGCCTGGGGGCCAAGGGCTGCATCAACCGCAATGATTTCGATCATTGGGGCATGCTGCCGCACTGGAAGGACAACGCTGGCTACGCCAAGTGGCTGAAGGGGGTGCGCAAATTCGGCGCGGCGATCTGGGAGGTGCTGGGCGACAAACGCAGCCCGCGCATCGTGTTCGAGCATCCGGGCGAGTCCACCATTCCGTCGTCGATTTTCGTGTGCGACACTGGCGGCATGGTGGTGGTCTGCGCCGGCACCACCGGCTATAACGCCACGGTCGATCTGCGCTATCTATGGATGCGGCAGAAACGGTTGCAGGGTTCGCATTTCGCCAACGACGGGCAAGCGGAAGGTCTGAACAACCTGGTGTTGCAAGGGTTGGTCGATCCTTGCCTATCGCGCACCTTCACCTGCGCAGAACTGCCCCTGGCGCATCAATTGATGTACCAGAACAAGCATCCGCACGGCAACATGTCGATTCTGATCGGCGCCACTGCAATGGGCATGGGGATTAGCGCGAGCACGCCGGGAGCCGCGGTCGAGCACCCGCCGATCGCCCCCACCGATACCCACCCTGAACCTGCCACGGTAGCGATCACCATGCCGCTGGAACCTGCTCCTGATTATCTGTCGCAGCACATGGAAGATATCGAACTGACCGTCAAAGACGACGGCACCTTGGTCAAGGACCTGATGCACCGGGGCGTAATCTCCTGTAAGCCGGGTGATACCCTGGAAGCAGTGGCCCGTGTCATGATGGATAACAAGATCCACTCGGTCATCGTGGTGGATGACAACCAGCCGATCGGCGTGGTCAGCCAGACCGACATGGCGCTGGCGCGGCAGGGCAAGACCGCCGACGAAGCGCGGCAACTGACGGCGCGGGCCGTGATGACGCTGGGTTATGCGACCTGCCAGGTGAACGACAAGCTGACTGACGCCATCACCCAGATGGCGGGCCGTCATATCCACCGCCTGGTGGTGATGGAAAATAACGCCCCGGTCGGCATCCTGTCGATGACCGACGTGGTCCGCAAGATGTTTTTCAAGACGAAGTAAGGGCTTAACCAAGAAGAACCGCCTAAAGCGGCTTTGTTTGGCAAAGAATCCCTCCCCTTCGCTGAGGGGGAGGGATTTTTTATTGCTGTGATAATTTTTGTGATTCGGTTAAACGCGACCAGGGCTGAGTCGGCGGCCAGCATTGGTCCCACTTTTTCTCGTGAACCCTATGTGAGCAGCGTGCTGTGCCTATCCTAC
The DNA here is from genome assembly GCA_963708455.1 of uncultured Pseudomonadota bacterium. GTDB lineage: Bacteria > Pseudomonadota > Gammaproteobacteria > Competibacterales > Competibacteraceae > CAIMUS01. Next base: position 1,604,255 of record CAVPSQ010000010.1, on the reverse strand, counting down.
AAGACTCGATCCAACAGAAGAGGCTTGCCAGCCATAGCGGGAAGATGTATAACACCTTTTCACAGGCGGTGTATTTCCCAGTCATGGTTATAGTGAAAACAAGTATTTTTGACAATTTGTTCACGAATAGACACCTCATCCGGGGTAATAGGTGACATTAATTAGGGTGCCTACTTTAAGTTATGTGCCCGACACGCGGAATATTATGAAGCGTCATTCTTATCCTGCTTTCGCCAATCGCGTGATACGTGAGAATCGATATCTTCATGATGAAAACATGCGAGATTTCCTCGAATTCGTTGCTTCGTCGTTTTCCGGGCGTGTTCTAACACTTCCCAAGGGCTGCCATCTATGGCGGGCTCAACTTGACTGCGATACTCAGACAGAAGAGCATGATGGTGAGTCGTACGGAGAAATTCCTGTGCCTTGGACACCAGCTCGCATGATCCCAGATGCTTCTAAAGTTCGGGAAGGACGTACCAACCCCCGGGGCATTGCTTACCTATACTTATCTACTAGTAAGGAAACAGCAATGCACGAAGTCCGTCCTTGGACGGGCTCCGTGCTCTCTACAGCCATATTCAAGGTGGTTAAAGATCTAAAACTCGTAGATTTCTCCAAGTTCTATGGAAAAGCGCATTCGCCGTCGTTGATTTTGTCCCTACTCCAGGAACCGACAGAAGAGGAGATTCAAGAAAGCGTATGGATTAGAATTGATAATGCCTTCTCTAAGCCGATTCCCAACAATGAAGACCCCACCAAATATATTCCTACTCAAGTAATTGCCGAGCTTGTCAAATCCAAGGGATATGATGGCATCGCATACAAAAGTGTCTTTTCTGATGGTTTCAATATAGTTCTGTTTGATTTGAAAGCAGCATCATTGATTTATTGTTCAATCTACTATGCCATTGAAGTGAAAATGTCTTTTGGTGAAGAAGAAGGTCCCTATGGGAAATACTGGGTGAACTACGAGAACACCTAACAATAGGCTTAAGCCGATCCCAAACCGTGCATCGAACTCTTTTGGCCAATGACAGCTTAGTAGAGTGGGTATGGCGGACCTTAACCGACTGGCTTGCCGTGAATGATGGGCCATACCCACCCTAAAAGATTATTTCCTGTTAGTCTATTATGAACGTCAGGTATCGAAAATGTCATCACAGTTACATCTGCGGTGTAACCGTTCACTCCCTGCGCCCGCTTGTGGGAGAGGGTTTGGGGGTGAGGGCAGTGGTTTCAAAGACTTACCCCCTTACCCTAGCCCTCTCCCTCTTAGCAGGGGGAGAGGGGGCTGAACGATTACGGCGCAATAGCGTAAGCGTGTTGCGCCACCTCAATACCGGGGCTAATTCAGTGGAGAAACCTTGATGAGATGGTCACAAGTCATCAAAGATCCAAATCTTCAGAATCTACCTTATAAGATCGAGCTCAATGAATGGGGGAATATTGTCTTGAGTCCTGCTTCAAACAAACACGGCCTCCTACAGGCAGAAATATCCTGGTTTCTCAGGGCGAACAAAAAAAATGGCAAAGCAATAACAGAGTGTTCAGTTAATACACAAAAAGGGGTAAAAGTAGCTGATGTCGCCTGGGGATCGGATGACTTTTTCAACAGGAATCATATCGAAACACCTTATCAAGAAGCCCCCGAGCTATGCGTAGAGATCATTTCTCCTTCCAACGCGGCACAGGAAATCGAAGAAAAAATCAATTTATATCTATCCAAGGGCGCCAGAGAAGTGTGGGTTTGTGACGAAGAGGGTTTTATTAAAGTCTACACGTATCGAGGCGAAATTGAAAATTCCCAGTTATTTTGTAATTTCCCTAAGAAAATCGAATATTAATATGAGCAGATTAAACTTATGCTAGACATCAACCGATACGAGCCTGAAATAAAAGATTGTGCCAGTTTCTTGCGGTAAGCATGTAAGAGGTGAGGAACAAACCCTAACATTTTCCGGTCGGGGGTTAACGTTGGGGTTCCTTCGTCCTCTCAACCTATGGGCTGAGACGCTACTGTCATCAAGCCGCTGTCCGACTATAGAATCTATGCAGTTTGAGAAACAGGGTTATATACTCCTACGTTAGAGGTTGTTATGCTAAGCAGAAGGAAAATTATCGAGTTGCTACAAGAGAAACAGCCTTATCTTGGCGCCGAATTTGGCGTTAGCAAGATTGGCTTGTTTGGTTCTTACGCCAAAGAGCGGGCTAACAAGGCCAGCGATATTGACATCATTGTTGAATTCGGGTATCCAATCGGATTCCGCTTCTTTCAACTCATTGACTACTTGGAAGAATTGTTGGGCCAAAAAATAGATGTACTGACGCCAGTGGGTATTCAAAACATCCGAATCAAACGCGTGGCCAAGAATATTAAGGAAAGTATTGTGTATGTCTAAGCGAACAGATAGAGCGTTGACCGGTTTGAATGAAAGCAGTTTCTTGCCATGCAAACCAGTCAACACTCTAGGGTAAACTACGCGCACCCTAGCCAACGGTTCCAAAACCGGACAAATCGCCTGTTCATCGCGACCGCTCGCTCGTTAGAATCAAGCAAGCGCTCAAGATCGTGTACAATTTCTGAAATTTCATTGAGGATTCACGATGGAGCAATTTCGAGGCACCACGGTGCTGGCCGTGCGCCGCAACGGCCGGGTGGTGATCGGTGGCGACGGCCAGGTCACGCTGGGCAACACCATTTTGAAGGGCAACGCCCGCAAGGTGCGGCGCCTGTATCAAAACAAAATCCTCGCCGGTTTCGCCGGCGGCACGGCGGACGCCTTCACACTGTTCGAGCGCTTCGAAGGCAAGCTGGAAAAATACGGCGGCAACCTCACCCGCGCCGCTGTCGAGTTGGCCAAGGATTGGCGCACTGACCGCCTGTTGCGGCGACTGGAGGCGCTGTTGGTCGTGGCCGACGCCAACGCCCTGCTGATCCTGTCCGGTACGGGTGACGTGGTCGAACCGGAATTCGATCTGGCCGCCATCGGCTCCGGTGCGCCTTATGCCCAGGCGGCGGCGCGGGCGCTGCTCGAGCACACCGAACTCGACGCCCGCACCATCGTCGAGCGGGCCTTGAAAATCGCTGCCGACATCTGCATTTACAGTAACCAACAGTTGACTATCGAAGAGCTTTAGCGTGACTACCGCCCTTATCGCCGCCACCCGACCGGCTCTGGCCGACACCACCATGACGCCCCGGGAAATCGCCCAGGAACTGGACAAGCACATCATCGGCCAGCACGAAGCCAAACGCGCCGTGGCTATCGCCCTGCGCAACCGCTGGCGCCGCACCCAGGTCGCGGAGGCGCTGCGCAACGAGATTACCCCCAAGAACATCCTGATGATCGGCCCGACCGGGGTGGGCAAAACCGAAATCGCCCGCCGCCTGGCCAAGCTGGCCAACGCTCCTTTCATCAAGGTCGAAGCCACCAAGTTCACCGAGGTGGGTTATGTGGGCCGGGACGTGGAATCCATCATCCGCGATCTGATGGATGTGTCCGTCAAACTGGTCCGCGAGGAGGAAATGCACAAGGTGCGCCATCGCGCCGAGGAAGCCGCTAATGAACGGGTGCTGGACGCCCTGTTGCCACGGCCGCGCAGCGTGGGTTTCGCCAACGAACCGCCGGCCGCGGATCATTCCAATACCCGTCAGAAGATGCGCGAGCGCCTGCTGCGGGGCGATCTGGATGAGCGCGAGATCGAGGTAGATGTGGCGGTCAATCCAGTGGGCGTGGAGATCATGGCACCGCCCGGCATGGAGGAAATGACCAATCAGCTGCAAAGCCTGTTTCAGAATCTGTCCAGCGGCCGCACCAAGACCCGCAAGCTCAAGGTCAAGGATGCGCTGAAAATCCTGTGCGACGAGGAAGCCTCCAAGATGATCAACGAAGAGGAGATCAAACTGCGGGCGGTGCGGGCGGTGGAACAGCAGGGCATCGTCTTTCTGGACGAAATCGACAAGGTGGCCCGGCGCGGCGAATACAGCGGTCCGGACGTCTCCCGCGAAGGCGTGCAGCGCGATCTGCTGCCTTTGGTGGAGGGCTGTACGGTATCCACCAAATACGGCATGATCCGCACCGATCATATTCTGTTCATCGCCTCCGGTGCCTTCCATCTGTCCAAGCCCTCGGATCTGATACCCGAATTGCAGGGCCGGCTGCCCATCCGGGTGGAATTGAATGCGCTGTCGGTCGAAGACTTTGAACGCATTCTCACCGAGCCGGATGCCTCCCTCACCGAACAATACGCAGCGCTGCTCGCCACCGAAGAGGTCGGGCTGGAATTCACCCCGGATGGGGTGCGGCGCATCGCCGAAATCGCTTATCAGGTCAACGAGCGCACCGAAAACATCGGCGCCCGCCGCCTGCATACGGTGCTGGAGCGGCTGCTGGAAACCATTTCCTTCGAGGCTCCGGACCGCTCCGGCAATACCCTCGCCATCGACCGGGAGTACGTAGACCGGCAGCTCAGCGCCCTGCTCGCCAACGAGGATCTGAGCCGCTATATTCTCTGAGTTTTACGACTCCGCCATGCCCAAACCGATCGAACTCAAGCTGCATCAGGTGTCCCGCGTGCTGGAAATTCATTTCGACGACGGCGCCTATTTCAACCTGCCCTGCGAATATCTGCGGGTATACTCGCCCTCGGCGGAGGTGCGTGGCCACGGTCCCGGCCAGGAAGTCCTGCAGACCGGCAAGGAAGACGTAAACATCGCTAACATCGAGCCGATCGGCAACTATGCCGTGCGGCTGGAGTTCAGCGACGGCCATAACACCGGGCTGTATTCCTGGCATCTGCTGTACCAACTGGGCGTCGCTTACCAAGACAACTGGCGGAACTACCTGCAACGGCTGGCCGAGGCCGGCTATCGACGGAAGAGCTGAACACGATGAATGACGACAGCAACCAGCGGGAAACCACCCATTTCGGCTATCAGCAGGTTCCCGCCGACGAGAAGGTCAAAAAGGTCGCCGGGGTGTTCGACTCGGTAGCCGACAAATACGACCTGATGAACGATCTGCTGTCGTTCGGCGTCCACCGCTGGTGGAAGCGCTTCGCCATCGGACTGACCGGTGTCAAGGCGGGCGACCGGGTACTCGATCTGGCCGGCGGCACCGGCGATCTGGCCGCCCGGCTGGCGCCGCTGACCGGCCCCCAGGGGCTGGTGGTGCTGGCCGACATCAACGCCAGCATGCTGGAAGAAGGCCGCCGCCGCCTGACCGACGAGGGACTGGTCGGCAACATCGCCTACGTGCAGGCTGACGCTGAGCAATTGCCCTTTGCGGACAACGCCTTCGATTGCCTCACCATCGCTTTCGGTCTGCGCAACGTCACCCATAAGGAACGCGCGCTGGCCGCCATGCAGCGGGTGTTGAAGCCGGGCGGCTGCGCGCTGATTCTGGAGTTTTCGCACCCGACCGCCCCCGGCCTGAAACCGCTGTACGATCTGTATTCCTTCGCGTTCATGCCGCTGGTGGGCAAACTGGTCACCAACGACGCCGCCAGCTATCGCTATCTGGCCGAATCCATCCGCATGCACCCCGATCAGGAAACGTTGCGCAAGATGATGGAGCGGGCGGGCTTCGAACGCTGCGAATATTTCAACATGAGCGGTGGCATCGTCGCCGCCCACCGGGGTTATAAATTTTGAACGAACCTGACGAGTCCGCCGGCGAAGGCCTGCTGTCCACTCCGACCCGGCTGCTGCTGAGCGGTCTGGAAGCCGCCCTCAACACCTATCTGCAACTCGATCCGGACAGTTTGCCGCACGCGGCGGCGCTGGAAGGCAAGGCAATTGCGGTGGAACTGGTGTTTACGCCGGCGGGTGCGGCGGGTCCCCGCCTGAGCTTCTATCTGCTGCCCGGCGCGGCCGGCATTCAGGTTGCCGACTATTGTCCGGACGCGCCCCAGGCGCTTATCCGCGGTACGCCGTTCGCCCTGGCCGCACAGTTCAGCCGCAGCATTAACGAAGGGATGGCGAGCGGTGTGGAAATACAGGGCGACGCTCACGTGGCCAAAGCCTTGCAGGAATTGCTGCACGGCATCGACATCGACTGGGAGGAGCAGCTTGCCCACTTGATCGGCGACGTGGCCGCCCACCAGATTGGCAGCGCCGTGCGCGAACTGCGCGGCTGGGGCCGGCAGGTGTTCAATACCCTGCTGCAAAACGCCGCCGAATACCTGCAACAGGAGAGCCGTGACCTGCCTCCCAGCGGCGCCCTGCACACTTTTCTGGACGCGGTGGACGGGCTGCACAGCGATGTCGACCGTCTGGAAGCCCGCCTTGCCCGCCTGCAACAAAGCGTCGCCAAACAGACCTCCTTAGGCTCCAAACCCCGGCGTAGCTCATGATCCGCCCCGGCCAGGTCATCCGCCTGCTCCATATCAACCTGATTCTGGTTCGTTACGGTCTGGACGATATCGTCCTGACCACCCACCTGTTCCGCCCAGTGGCCTTTCTGCGCCACCTGCTGCCCTGGAACTGGGTGCGCGACATCTCTGTCCGCCCGCGCGCCGAGCGCATCCGGCTGGCGCTGGAGGCGCTGGGACCGATTTTCGTCAAATTCGGCCAGACCCTGTCCACCCGCCGCGACCTGCTGCCCGACGACATCGCCGCGGAACTGGCCAAATTGCAGGATCAGGTGCCGCCCTATCCCGGCCAGGAAGCGATGGCTCTGGTGGCGAGGGCCTACGGGCAACCACTCACTACCGTATTCAGCGAATTCCAGGAAGCGCCCCTCGCTTCGGCCTCGATTGCTCAGGTCCATCTGGCCCGGCTGCTGGACGGACGCGAGGTGGTGGTCAAGGTATTGCGTCCCGGTATCGAAAGAATCATCCGGCGGGACATCGAACTGCTGTACATCATCGCTGCGTTGGCTGAGCGCTATTGGAAAGAGGGCCGGCGGCTGCGTCCCCGCGAAGTGGTGGCGGAGTACGAAAAAACGATATTCGACGAACTGGACCTGTTGCGCGAAGCAGCCAACGCCAGCCAGCTCAAGCGCAACTTCGATAACTCCACTATTCTTTATATCCCCGAAATTTATTGGCGCCAGAGCCGTCGCAATGTGCTGGTGATGGAGCGCATTCACGGTATTCCGATTGGCAATCTTGCCGAGTTGCGGCGCCGCCACGTGAATCTGAATCTGCTGTCCGAACGGGGCGTGGAGATTTTCTTCACCCAGGTGTTCAGGGACAGCTTTTTTCATGCCGATATGCACCCCGGCAATATTTTCGTGGACGCCAGCAATCCCGATGATCCCAGTTATATCGCCGTGGATTTTGGCATCATGGGTACGTTGAGTCCGGATGATCAACGCTATCTGGCCGAAAATATTCTGGCCTTTTTTTATCGCGATTACCGGCGGGTGGCGGAATTGCACCTGGAATCCGGCTGGGTGCCGGAGGGTACGCGGGTGGACGAATTCGAATCGGCCATTCGCACGGTGTGCGAACCGATCTTTCAACGCCCTCTGCGGGAAATTTCTTTTGGCATGTTTCTGCTGAGCCTGTTCCGCACCGCCCGGCGGTTCAACATGGAAGTGCAACCGCAACTGGTGCTGTTGCAGAAGACTCTGCTGCATATCGAGGGTCTGGGCCGGCAATTGAATCCGGAACTGGATCTGTGGAAAACGGCCAAGCCGTTTCTGGAGAATTGGATGCGGGAACGGGCAGGTCCTGTTTCCGTCGCCAATAAGCTTAAATACCAATTACCGCGTTGGGCGGACCAGTTGCCCGATCTGCCCAATCTGGTCCAGGGCCTGTTGCGCCAGGTCGGCAGCGGTGCAATCCGAGTGCATTTCCAGCGGGAAGAAATGCAGGAAATACGGCGCGAAATCCGCCGCGCCAATCGCCGTAATTTCCACGCCATTGTCGGGGCGGCTTTGCTGATCAGCGCAGCTTTAGTGTCGGGTGCCACCCATCCGGCATCGCTCGCGGAAGCGCCGCTGATTGCCTGGCTGTTGGCAGGATTGGGGATGTTCCTGCTGTTCAGCGTCTGGCCGATGGATTCTTGAAACGTGGCAACAGGGCTAATCTTGGAACTGCGGGCTGCGCTTCTGCAGCGCGGCCCGCAGCGCTTCCTGCGTATCTGCCGACAGTACCGTGGCGGCATTCCAGGTGGCTACAAAGTTCAGGCCGGAGGCCACGCTATGATCGCGGCTGTAATTCATGATTGCTTTGATTCCCCGCACCGTCAGCGGCGATTTGGCGGCGATCGTCGCTGCCAGTGCTTGTACCTCTTCCAGTAACTGCCGGGGGTTGTCGAACACGCGATTGACCAAGCCAATCTGCAGCGCTTCGGTAGCGCCGCAATCTCGTCCGGTGAACGCCAGTTCACGGGTCCGCCCTTCACCGATCAAACGGGGCAGGCGCTGCAGACTGCCCAAGTCGGCGACGATGCCCAGATCGACTTCGCGCAGGGAAAAAATCGCCTCGGCCGAGGCATACCGCATATCGCAGGCAGCGATCAGATCCAGCGCGGCGCCGATGCACGCGCCATGAATCGCGGCCAGCACCGGCTTGCGGCAGGTTTCCAACGCCGTGAAGCAGTCCTGAAGTTCCAGGATAGAGCGGCGCAGTTGTTCCTGCTTGCGGCCTTCGGCAAGACTATCGATGTTCTGCAGGATTGCTTGCAACAGCTCGAAGTCGATGCCGGCGCAGAAATGCGCGCCGGCGCCGCTCAATAGCGCCACCCGCACCTCCGGGGCGCTATCGACCCAGCGGAATGCCGCCTCGATTTCTCGCCATAACACACCGTTCAGGGCGTTGGCCTTGTCTGGCCGGTCTAATTGAAGGTGGGCGATATGGTCGCTGACAGAGATTTGCAAACAGGAAAAAGTATCCACCAACGTCGATCCAGGGTCAGTTAGGCAGCCGCACATGAATGAAATGGCAGGGCGCGCCGGCGCGCGCCCTGGAGTGTCGCAGAGATAACGGTCTAAGCTGCCGCTACCGGAATCTTGCCGATTTTAACCCGCCACTCAGCCGGGCCGATCTGATGCACCGAAACACCATTCACGTCTACCGCCACGGTTACCGGCATATCCTCCACCTCGAATTCGCGGATCGCCTCCATCCCCAGCTCCTCGAAGGCCACCATGCGGGCCTTGCGGATGGCCTTGGCGACCAGGTAGGCGGCGCCGCCCACGGCGGTCAGGTAAACCGCCCGGTGTTTGCTGATGGCCTCGATGGCGACCGGACCTCGCTCGGCTTTGCCCACCATGCCGATCAGTCCGGTTCGCTCCAGCATCATGGCGGTGAATTGGTCCATCCGGGTGGCGGTGGTCGGTCCGGCGGGGCCGACGACCTCGTCGCGCACCGCCTTCACCGGGCCGACGTAGTAGATGAAGCGATTGGTGAAATCGACGCCTGCCGGGAGCGATTGGCCTTGCGCGAACAGGTCGGCGATCCGCTTGTGGGCGGCATCGCGGCCGGTCAGCAGTTTGCCGGTCAACAGCAGGCGCTCGCCCGGTTTCCAGGTCGCTATGTCGGCGCGGGTGACGCTATCCAGATTGACGCGGCGGGCGCCAGCGGCCGCCTCCCAGGTGATTTGCGGCCAGTCTGCCAATTGAGGTGGCGGCAGTTCGGCCACGCCGGAGCCGTCCAGTACGAAATGGGCATGGCGGGTGGCGGCGCAGTTGGGAATCATCGCCACCGGCAGGGAGGCCGCATGGGTAGGGTAATCTTTGACTTTGACATCCAGCACCGTGGTCAGACCGCCCAGACCTTGCGCGCCGATGCCCAGCGCATTCACCTTGTCGTACAGTTCCAGCCGCAATTCCTCGCTGCGGTTGGCGGGACCGCGCGCTTGCAGTTCTTGAATATCGATAGGGTCCATCAGCGCTTCTTTGGCGAGCAACATGGCTTTTTCCGCAGTGCCGCCGATGCCGAGCCCCAGCATACCCGGCGGACACCAGCCGGCGCCCATCGTCGGCACCGTCTTGAGCACCCAGTCCACCAGATTATCGGAGGGATTCAGCATGACGAACTTGGATTTGTTCTCCGAACCACCCCCCTTGGCCGCCACGGTCACGTCCACCGTGGCGCCGGGGACCACGCTCATGTGGATCACCGCCGGCGTATTGTCGCCGGTGTTCTTACGGGCTCCGGCGGGATCGCTCAGAATAGAGGCGCGCAGCGTGTTATCGGGATTCAGATAAGCGCGCCGCACGCCCTCGTTGACCATATCCTCCACGCTCAGCGTGGCGTCCCAGTGCACCTGCATGCCGATCTTCAGAAATACGTTGACGATGCCGGTATCCTGACAGATGGGGCGATGTCCTTCGGCGCACATCCGGGAATTGATCAGGATCTGCGCCATCGCGTCCTTGGCAGCCGGGGATTGCTCCAGTTCATAAGCTTTAGCCAAGGCGGTAATGTAATCCTTGGGGTGATAATAAGAAATGTACTGTAGAGCGTCGGCAACGCTCTGGATCAGCTCTTCTTGACGAATCAGGGTCATGGGTGGGTCTCCGCGCGTAGGGAACCTGAAGGCGTCTCATTGTAGCAGGGAAAGCGGATACGGAAGGGCATCGCAAGCCGGCCGCGTTTAACCTAACAAACGCAAGGGTAGTTTTTCAGGCGTATTTGCCGGAATATGGGCGGCGTTTTCATCCATCACGCAATTGCTACCACATAATGATTCCACGATGAGCGACGATCTCTACGACCAAGCCCTGCATTACCATCGTTTTCCCCATCCCGGTAAGATCGAAGTGACGCCATCCAAGCCGCTGGCCAACCAGCGCGACCTGGCGTTCGCCTACTCGCCCGGCGTGGCTGCCGCCTGCCGGGTGGTGGTCGACGATCCCGCCGCAGTGGACGATGTCACCATCCGTGGCAACCTGGTGGCGGTGATCACCAACGGCACGGCGGTGCTGGGACTGGGGTCCATCGGGCCGCTGGCGGCCAAGCCGGTCATGGAAGGCAAGGGAGTCCTGTTCAAGAAATTCGCCGGGATCAACGTGTTCGACATCGAGATCGATGAGCGCGACCCGGACAAACTGGTGGATATCATCGCCAGTCTCGAACCCAGTTTCGGCGGCATCAATCTGGAGGACATCAAGGCGCCGGAATGCTTCTATATCGAGCGCAAGCTGCGCGAGCGTCTGCAAATCCCCGTCTTTCACGACGATCAGCACGGCACCGCCATTATCGCGGCGGCGGCCGTGCTTAATGGTCTGCATCTGGTCGGCAAGGCTATCGCCGCGGTCCGGTTAGTCATTTCCGGCGTCGGTGCGGCCGGTATCGCCTGTCTGGATATGCTGGTCAGCCTGGGACTGCGCAAAGAGCATATCATCGCCTGCGACCGGCGCGGAGTGATTTATAGCGGCCGCGACGACAATATGAACGCCGCCAAAACGCCCTACGCCGCCACCACGGCGGCCCGCACCCTGGCCGAAGCTATCGTCGGCGCCGATATCTTTCTGGGGGTGTCGGGTCCCGGCCTGTTGACCCAGGATATGCTCATGAGCATGGCCGACAAGCCGCTCATCCTGGCGCTGGCCAATCCGGTTCCGGAAATCATGCCGGAACTGGTCAGGGAAGTCCGACCCGACGCTATCGTCGCCACCGGGCGTTCTGATTATCCCAATCAGGTCAACAATGTACTGTGCTTTCCCTATATTTTCAGGGGCGCGCTGGATGTGGGAGCCAGCACCATCAACGACGCCATGAAGCTGGCCTGCGTGCACGCGCTGGCCCGGTTGGCGATGACGCCGCCTTCCGATGAGGACGATGTGATGGCGACAGCCTATGGCGACCAGAGCCTGCGCTTCGGGCCGGATTATTTGATTCCCAAGCCCTTCGATCCGCGTCTGATCGTGGATCTGCCGCTGGCAGTGGCCCGCGCCGCCATGGACAGCGGCGTGGCAACCCGTCCTATCAAGGACTTTGAAGCGTACCGGCACCAGCTCAACCAATATATTTTCCGCTCCGGCATGATCATGCGGCCGTTAAGCGAGCGCGCCAAGGCCGCTCCCAAGCGGGTGATTTACACGGCGGGCGAAGAGGTCCGGGTGCTGCGCGCGGTGCAGGTGGCTATCGAGGATGGGCTGGTAGTCAAGCCGCTCGTTATCGGCCGTCCGCAGCGGGTGGAGGAACGCATCCAGGAACTGGGTCTGCACATCCGCAGCGACCATGATTTTCAACTGATCGATCCTTTTAACCATCCTTATTACCGCGAATGCTGGGCCGAGTATCATCGCCTGCGCGAACGCTATGGCGTGGATCCCAGCAGCGCCCGCATCCGGGTCAGTACGCGGGTGACTGTATTGGGTGCCCTGCTGTTGCGGCTGGGTTATGGCGATGTGCTGCTGTGCGGCGTCACGGGCCGCTATCACCGCCATCTGGAGCATATCACTGAGGTGCTGGGTCTGGCCGCCGACGTCAGGATGCCGGCTGCCATGAACCTACTGATTACCTCCAAGGGGCCGCTGTTCATCTGCGATACGGATGTCAACCCGAACCCCGACGCCGCCGAAATCGCCGATATGGCCTTGCTGGCGGCGGAGGCCGTGCGGCGCTTCGGCATCGTTCCCAAAGTAGCCTTGCTGTCGCATGCCAACTTCGGTTCCCATCGGACCGATGAAGCCCGCAAGATGGCCGAGGCCCTGCGCTCGATTCATGCCCGCGCGCCGGAACTGGAAGCCGAGGGAGAAATGCAGGCGGATACCGCGCTGTCCGAAAGCCTGCGGCAGCGGCTGTTTCCCAATTCCCATCTGAAAGGCGCCGCCAATTTGCTGATCATGCCCAGTCTGGACGCCGCCAATATTGCTTTCAATCTGTTGAAGATGACCACCGACGGGGTGGCTGTCGGGCCGATTCTGCTCGGTATGGGGAAACCGGCGCATATTTTGACCGGAGCGTCCACGGTCCGGCGCATCGTCAATATGACGGCGGTGGCGGTGGTGGATGCGCAAATGGCCGAACAGCGACAGGCCATGTCAGGCCTGCTGGCGCTGTAAGCACAGTCAGGCAGATGGGCCGGTCAGCAGCCAATCGTAACTGGCCGCTTATACAACGATAAAGGGGATGTTGCCATCCCCTTTATCAATCCAAGAACGCGATGCAATCTTGCAATTAATGCTGGAAGCCCGGCAAGCCGCTAGGCGCCATAAAATCGGAAGGCGTTTCTTTCATTTGAAATTGACCCATGGATTCCGGTTTGACCATAAGAAGGACAGTGGTGGGACCTTTCTCGACCTCACCGTCCGCCCTCTTCACCGAGGCGCCTTCGGGAACCTTCAGGGAGAGCAGGGTGTATTGACGCAACTGTTCGGGAGGCAGGGCCTGGTATTGGTTCTTGTTCATGAAATGCTGGCCATAGCGGTTTATGACGGGAGTGACTTCAGCAGGCTCCACGACAGTGACATATTGGGCCGGTATGGCGACGGTCTGACCGGCGGTGTAAGTTTTACCGGCTTTGGTGGTGACGGAGGCGCCGTCCGGAACTACGATAGTGTAGACCGACATTTCAGGGGGAAACATATTGCGCTGGTTGAACTGAGCCAACGCTGTCATGCTCAGGCTCAGCGCCAGGAGCAGGCCGAACAGTTTTGTAATTCGCGCTACCATGTTTGCACCTCTCTGGGGATAGTTGTTTGAGAATTGGGCTAAGCCCACTACGGCTGTAAATCCCAACACGGGGCAAATATAGCACATTCCAGTGCGTAAATTGCAATAACGACGCCAGCGCTGAACTGGAGAAGTGGCTTTCTAAAGCATGGCCTGATCGCCGGTCCGGCGACGCCATGCCGTTCAACTGACGCAGACCGTCCACAAAACGGCCGGCGACGAGCACCCCGCTGCCGTACTTGCTGTAGCAATTTTCCAGCCGTTGCCAATGTCGCCTGTTGACATTGATCTGGTCGAGCAGGGCCTTGCCGCCGCAGCCCAATCAGATAGCCCACGCTGTTTCCCAGAGCAGCCGCCAGCGTGACCAGCATCAATAACAGACTGATGTTCAGTCTGCCTTTGGCGGCGTCCAGCGCGCTGGCGACCAGCAGCGTCTGCCCCGGTGCCGGAATGCCCATGCCTTCCACCATGACGGCTACGAACGATGCCGCATAGCCATAACGGTCCAATGCGGGTTGCACTGTGGCGATGGAATGCTCAAGCGTGCGTTCGGCGGCGTAAGACACGGATTCCAGAGTGGTTAACGGCGCGCCTTCGGAGCCAGGCGCTGGGGTGGCAACCGGCTGCTGCCCGTATGCCCGGCCGCCGCCCCCAATGCCGCACAGCAAGACTATGATTTTTATATGATTAAAATAATTCATCGTCGGATAGCGCCGAATTGTGAAAGCGTGTCAGGTCACTTATCATAATCAAGTAGGTCAGGCGCAGGATGCGTCCGAACAGGCACTGCTGCAAATTGGGAAAACGTCGGGCAGCGCTGCGCTTTTACCCGTCCTACAATGACTGCTGTAAATTGGAAAAACCCAGGAAATATCTCATGCCAAATCCTAACGATTCGAATCTGCAAAAAGAAGCTGCTGATAATGGTAGCTTTTTCCATAATAATATTCTGCCGAATCTGCATTTTTTTATCATGATCGTGCTGGCCATAATTGGCGCTGCTTATACCGATATGAGCCCTGCTGACAGCCGTTGGTACTGGCAGCTGATGGCGATTGTTTTCGGCATAATCTGCATTATCAGCCAGTGGTCGCGACATGATGACAAGATGGAATTAATCCGCACCCAGTTGCTCCATTGGGGCGGATTTCTGGCGGCGACGTGGTTGTTTTTTCTACCGGTTCTGCGCCGTGATCTGAATAGCGACGATATGGGCGTCATATTGCTGATTGCGATCAGCATCAGCACCTTCCTGGCGGGCGTTTATCTGGATTGGCGCCTGATGCTGGTGGGAATTTTTACCGTGATCTGTACGTTGCTGATCAGCTATGTGGATCAGGCGGCTTTGTTCATCGTGCTGGTTGGCATCGTACTGGCGGTGCTGGCGGTGGTCCTGGAAAGAGTCGTTAAGAAATATCACGGCGATTCCATGGGGTAAGCAGGGCCGGCTTGCAGCCGGCCCTGCCAAAGCTACTCGGCCCCGGCAGCGGCGGTGAAATCCGGTTGCAGGATGCTGGGAATCACCCGCGGCCCCGTATAGCGGGCCGCACCGGCTTCGGCGATGTCCACCCAACCACCGCCTATTGAGTTGTAAATGCCGACCAGTGATTGAAATACTTGGCCCTGATTGTTGGTGAAGGCGATCTGTGCATTGAACAGCTGGGTATCGGCGATCAGCACGTCGATGTAACTGACATAGCCATTGTCGTAACGCAGCCGCGCCAGGCGTTGATAGTCTTGCAAGGCCTGCAACTGCCGGACCTGCACATCCAGCCGCTGCTGCGTCTTCTCATAATTGACCAGCGCATCGTTGACATCCCGGAAAGCGCCTTGCACCGTGCGGAGGTAATTGTGCAGCGCCTCCTGTTGCGTCGCCTCGGTGATTTGCAGATTGCCGACCAGCGCGCCACCCTGAAAGATCGGCTGGGTCGCACTGGCCCCCAGTTGCCAGATTTTGGCGTTCTCGGTGAACAGATTGGACAGGGTGTAACTCACCGTGCCCAACGCGGCGGTCAGCGAAATCGAGGGGAAGAATAAAGCCTTGGCGACGCCGATATTGGCGTTGGCGGCGATTAACTGTTGCTCCGCCAATTGGACATCCGGTCGTTGCTCCAGCAACTGCGACGGCAGACCCGCCGGCACGGCCGGCACGGCCAGTTCCTCCAGGTCGCGACCGCGCCGGATAGGGGTGGGGTTGCGGCCCAGCAGGATGCTGAGATTATCCTCTTCCAGAGCAATCAGGCGTTCGAATTCAGGAATGGTGCTGGCCACGTTTTCATAATCCGATTGCGCCTGGGACACCTCCATCAGCGACACAATACCGCCCTGATAGCGCAGCTTGATGATCCGCAGCCACTCGCTGCGGGACTCCAGCGTCTGCCGGGCGAACTGTAATTGCTGGTCCAGCGTGCGCAGTCGGATATAGCTATCGGCTACGGCGCTGACCAGCGACAGAATGACCGTGCGGCGGGCCTCTTCCGAGGCCAGCAACTCCGCCCGAGCGGCTTCGGTCGCGCGTTGGTAGCGACCCCATAGGTCGATCTCATAGGAGGCCTGCAAAATCCCCTGATAAGTCCAGGCCTTATCGTATTGAGGCAGTAAGGGTGGCTTGGTTTCGGTGGTCCTTTTTTCCCGCAGCGCCGCAGCGCCGCCGGCCGCCGTGGGAAATTGACCGGCTCGCGTCACCAGATAGCGCCCCAGGACCTGCTGGACGCGGTCCGCGGCGATCAGCACGTCCTTATTTTGCTGCAAGGCTATTTGGATAAGTTGTTCCAGCACGGGATCCTGAAACTGCCGCCACCAGCGGGTGTTGGCCGCATTGGCGGCAGTTCGAGTGGCTGGAAACCGCCAGTCCTTGGGCGTTTCCACCGCTGGACGTTCGTAATCGGGGCCGAGCACACAGGCGGACAGCGTCAGGGCGATACAGACGGAAAGCGCCGGACGATACATGCTCAATCTCCTTGCCGTTCGGCATGGACAGCGGGGGTCGGCGCGCCGCCGGCGAGAGCCGGCTCAGGCACGGCCGTGGTGGGCTTGCGTCCGCCCGACAGCAGCAGGTAGAACACCGGCACGAAGAAAATCGCCAGCACGGTCGCTCCGACCATGCCACCGATGACCCCGGTACCGATGGAATGGCGGCTAGCCGCGCCGGCGCCGCTGCTGATGGCCAGCGGCACGCAGCCCAGGATAAACGCCAGCGAGGTCATTAGAATCGGGCGGAAGCGCAACCGCGCCGCCTCCAGCGCCGCCTCGCGCACGGCCATGCCCTCCTCGTGTTTGAGCACCGCGAATTCGACGATCAGAATGGCGTTCTTGGCCGCCAGCGCGACCAGAGTCACCAGCCCGATCTGAAAATAGACGTCGTTAGTCAGGCCCCGCAGCCACACCGCCGCCAGCGCCCCGACCAGGCCGAATGGCACAGCGATGATGACGCTCAGCGGCAGCGACCATTTTTCGTATTGCGCCGCCAGAATCAGAAACACCATGATCATGCCGAACACAAAGGCGATCGCCGAGGACGCGCCAGCGCGTTTTTCCTGAAACGCCTGGCCGGCCCAGGCGGGAGTGAAGGCCTCCGGCAAGGTCTCACCAGCGACCTGCTCCATCGCCGCGATGGCTTGGCCGGAACTGTAGCCGGGCGCGGGGCCGCCGTTGATGCGGGCGGCCGGGAAGACGTTGAAGCGGCTGACGATGTCGGGACCCGTGACGTAGCGCAACTGCACCAGCGTGCTGAGTGGGACCATGCCGCCCTGGCTGGAGCGAACGTACACCTGGTTGATGTCGTCCGGCGGGTGCGGTATTCCGGTTCGGCTTGCAGCAGCACCCGGAAGGTGCGCCCCAGCTTGTTGAAGTCGTTGACGTAGACCGTGCCGAACAAGCCTTGCAGCAGGTCGAACACGTCGTTGATGTTAATGCCCAGAGCGCGGGCTTTGTCGCGATCCAGATCGACGAATAACTGCTGCGAGTTGGCGTTGAAAGTCGCCGCCAGGCCGGTCAGTTCCGGCCGTTGCCGGGCTTGTTCCATAAACTTCTGCAACGCCTCGGCCAGCTTGGCCGGATTGTCTTCGCCGCGATTCTGCAACCAGAACTCGAAGCCGGCGGTGGCGCCGAGGCCTGGAATGGCCGGCGGGTTGAACACCAGCACGCGGGCGTCGCTGACCGCCTGCGCCGTTTCCCGCTGCAGCTCGCGCACCACCTGAAACGCATGCAGCTCCGGCGTCTCACGCTCTTTCCAGGGCTTGAGGGTGATGAACAGGGTGGCGGCGTTGGGCTTGTTCAGTCCGTCCAGGGTGCTGAAGCCGCCCAGGTTCAGCACCTCGTTGACGGCCGGATTCTTATGGGCGATGGCGCTGATCTGTTCCGATACTTTGTTAGTGCGGTCCAAGCTGGCGCCGTCCGGCAGCAGCGCCAAGGCAATCACATAGCCTTGGTCCTCGTCCGGCACGAAACCGGTCGGGACGATGCGGAACATGTGCCAGGTTAAAAATAACAATCCGCCGAACAGCAGCAGAGCGATCAGTGACCGCTTGACCAGCCAGGCGGCGCCGGCGACGTAGCCGCCGGTCAGCCAGTCGAAGCCCCGGTCGAACCACTGGAAGAACACGAATTTCTTACCGTGGGTCGGCTTGAGCATGATGCCCGCCAGCGCCGGGGTTAGCGTCAGGGCCATCAGCCCGGAAATCACCACCGAAATGGCGATGGTGACGGCGAATTGCTTATACATTTGGCCGGTGATGCCGCCCAGAAAAGCCGATGGAATAAACACCGCGCACAGCACCAGCACAATGGCGATCACCGGGCCGGTGACCTCGTCCATCGCCCGCCGCGCCGCCTCCTTGGGGTCCAGCTTGAATTCGGCCATGTTGCGCTCGACGTTTTCGATCACCACGATGGCGTCGTCCACCACGATGCCGATGGCGAGCACCATGCCGAACAGGGTCAGGGTGTTGATCGAAAAGCCCAGCAGGTACATGCCGGCGAAGGCGCCGACGATAGACACCGGCACCACCAGGCAGGGAATCAGCGTGGCGCGCCAGTTTTGCAGGAACAGATACACCACCAGTACCACCAGCAGCAGCGCCTCAAAGAAGGTTTGGATCACTTCTTCGATGGAGAGCTTGACGAATTCGGTGGTGTCATAGGGCACGGTGTAGCTGATGCCGTCCGGGAAATTCTGCTCCAGTTCCTTCATCTTGGCGCGTACCTGATCGGCAACGTCCAGGGCGTTGGCGCCGGCTTGTTGATAGACCAGGATCATGGCCATGCTCTTGCCGTCCAACCGCCCGTCCGTGTCGTAACTGCGGGCCCCCAGTTCGACCCGGCCGATATCCTTGATCCGCAGGGTGGAGCCGTCGGGATTGGCCCGCAGAATGATGGCCTCGAACTCTTCCGGTTCGTTGAAGCGCCCGCGGGTGTTGACCGCAAAGGTCAGCTCGACCGGTTCAGCGGTCGGCGTTTGGCCGATCTTGCCGGCGGGGAATTGCGCGTTCTGTTCCTTGATGGCATTGCGAATGTCGTTGATGGTGACGCCCTTTTCCGCCATCCGGTCGGGCCGCAGCCAGATGCGCATGGCGTAATCGGGGGTGCCGAACATGGACGCCTGATTGGCGCCGGGAATGCGCTTGAGCTCATCCAGCACATTGATGCTGGCGTAGTTGTTCAGGTAATTCAGATCGTAGCGGCCGTCGGACTGCACCGCTACGACCAGCAAAATGTTGGGCGTGGATTTCTGGATATTGATCCCGTTGCGGCGAACGTCTTCCGGCAACTGCGGGCTGGCCAGATTAGAGCGGTTGGTGACATCGGTCAGCACGGTGTTGAGATCGGTGCCGACCTCGAAGAACACATTGAGTAGCATGTCGCCGTTGGAGGAGTTCTGCGAGTTCATGTAAATCATGTAATCAGCGCCGTTGACCTGCTGTTCGATGGGCGCGGCGACGGTTTTGGCGACGGTTTCGGCGTCGGCCCCCAGATAGGAGGCCGAGATCTTGATCTGCGGCGGGACAATGTCCGGAAATTGCGCAGTGGGTAAGGTTAGCATGGCCACCAGGCCCGCCAGCACCATGACGATGGCGAGCACGGTGGCGAAAATCGGCCGGTCGATAAAGAAACGTGACATGGGGGCGCCTCGTCAGGATTTGGCGGGCTGAGCAGCCGGCGGGGTTTCCTTGATCTTGACGGGCGCACCCGGTTGCAGCTTGCCGGCGCCGTCGACCACGACTTTATCGCCGGAGCTCAAGCCGGACGTAATAACCCACTGGTCACCATACCAGTCGCCGACCTTGACGTTGCGGACCTCGGCTTTGTTGTCCGGGCCGACCACGAACACGAATTTACTGGTTGCGCCCTGCAATATCGCCCGCTGCGGCACCATGATCTGATTGGGCCGCACTGCGCCTGCAGCCGTACCCGGACGAACTGGCCCGGTCGCAACTGGCCCTGCGGATTGGGAACCGCGGCCCGCAGGTTGATCGTGCCGGTGGTCTGATCGACGCTGGGCGCGATGTAATCGATGCGGCCCTTGGTGGGATACACCGCGCCGTCGGCGAACACCAGTTCGACCGCGATGTTGCCCCTGCCGGGAGTGCGCAACGTGCCTTTCGCCACTTGCTCCTCGAATTTCAGCACCTCGTTTTCGCCGACGCCGAAATTGACCCAGATGGGATTCAGTTGATAGACCGTCGCCAACAAGGTGCTGCCGGCGCTCACCAGACTGCCTTCCTTGACCTGGGCCCGGTCGATCAGCCCGGTGGAAGGCGTGCGGATGGTGGTGTAGCCGAGATCGATTTCGGCCTGCTGCACTTCGGCGGCGGCCGCCTGCACCGCAGCTTTGGAGGCCAGCAGAAACGCCTTGGCGTCGTCGAGATCGCGCAGGCTGACCGCGTTCTGCCGCGCCAGCGGCTCCACCCGGCGGTAATTAGCGACGGCATTTTCGTTCTTGGCCTGTTCCACGGCGAGCTGACCCTTGGCTTTGTCCAGTGCCGCGACAAAGGGCCGCTTGTCGAGCTGGAACAGCAGATCGCCCTGGCGCACGATCGCACCTTCCTCATAGGCGATGCGGTCGAGATAGCCCGACACCCGTGCCCGGATCTCCACCTCACGGGAGCTTTCGGTCCGGCCGGTGTATTCAAACAGAGCCGGCGTCTCCTGCGGCTTAACTTCGATGACGCCGACTTCCACCGTCGGTGGGGATTGCGCCAGCGCCGGCAATGCCGCAAGCAGCAGAACGGCGCAGCACCAGCATGTAATTAATGACGTAAGGCGGAGCGTGGCGCGCGGCGCCGCGCCTGGGCGAATCGCATTGTTCATGATCAACCTTTGGATCGGGTAAACCGTCCTGCTTGGAATGTTACAGGGTGTCGCAGTCAGCGTAAAAACACGTCGACGCTCCCTGGCATGCGTGGCGTTCTGTTATGTCCAGGAGTAGTCCTGCATTATAGACAAACCACCCGTGCTGCGCTTGTCAGGCGTGTTCCGGTCGAGTGGGGTTATACGGTGGGAAACAGCTCGGTCAGTTGAATGACCGCTGCCGGCAGTTGCCGGAGCCGCCTGGCCGCTGCGGAGACATCAAGGTCTTATCGCCTTCGCTGACGGGGACTGTCGCCGGCTCCGGGGCTAAATCCCGCAGCGCCTGTACGAGCGCCGCAGTAAGTTCGGTAGCGGCTTGCGGCACTTGGGTGCGGGCGAAGGTGGTCAGCACCCGCCGGGCGGTGGTGTCATCGAGGAAATGGATACGATCTGTCAGCGAGGATTGCAGCATGATTCAGTGTTCCTCGGTCCGATTAGGATGCGAACCTGCATCGTTCGCGTTATTGATCATCTCTCATAGCGGCCAGCAGTGCCTGTAGCCGGGCGACTTCCGCCTCCGCGGCGGTAGCGCGTTGAGCTTCGGCTAAGGCGTGTTGTCGCTCGGCTTCGGCACGTTGAGCTGCAGCGTCAGCCCGCTGCCGTTCGGCTTCGGTTTGTTGCCGTTCGGTCTCCGCCCGCTGCCGTTCGGTCTCCGCCCGCTGCCGCTCAGTCTCCGCCCGCTGCCGCTCAGTCTCCGCCCGCTGCCACTCCAGTCGCAGCGCTTCCTGCGGGGTAGGTAGCAACTCGCCGTCCAGCGTTGCCCAGCGCAGCCAGGTTGTTTCTGCATCCTCATAAACCCCGTACCAGCGCATCAGCGCCAAGCCCAGCCGTTTGCTGATCAGCCGTCCCTGTTCATCCGGCACCATCGGCTCATATATGCCTTCCCGCAGGGTGAATCCCGCCCAATCGTCAGGATCGAATGGATCGAACCAGTAATATTCGGCTACTCTGACCTGATCCTGATAGATCCGCTTCTTCTCGCCCTTGTCGCGGGCGGCGGTTTTGTCGGACAGCAACTCGATCACGATGTCGGGACCTTTGCCTTCCTCCCAGACCACCCAGCTTTTGCGCTCCCGGTAGGGAACGCCGAGCACCACGAACACATCGGGCCCGCGGAAATCCTGGTTCTTGACCTGCGCCAGGCTGAAGTACAGGAACATATTGCCGCCGACGTAGCCGTCTTCGGTATGCTGCTTCAGCCAGGGCCGCAGGGGATAAATCAGCAAATCCATTTGATGTTTATGGCGGGACGTTTCCATGGGCATGCCATCATCGGACGGTAACTCGTCCTGGGTAGGGGGTAGCGCTATCTCAGGGGCAATGTCGTTTAAAACTGCTTCAGCCATGCGGTTCACCTCGCAGCGCTTGACTCATGTAGTCAGTATAGCCGACGTAGCCTGGATGGAGCGGAGCTTGCGAAGCGCAATCCAGGTTGCTCCTGCTCACATTCGCCGTGTTCAGGCCGCTCCAGCGGTTCATCCTTAAAAGAACCTACACCCTGGCCGAGCGCTGTGCTTCCAAGTCCTCCCAGCGCTGATAGGCGGCCTCCAGTTCCCGCTCCAGCGTTTTCAGGCGCTCCAGGGCTTTCTGCACCTCTGTTGCCGCACCGCGGTAGAAGTCAGGATGGCTGGTCAGTGCGAACAGTCCGCTCTGCTCGGTTTCCAGTCGTTCGATGCGTTCCGGCAACTGCTCCAGTTCCCGCTGTTCCCTGTAGCCCAACTTGCCGGGCGCGCGGGGTCGAGTTGCAGGTTGCGGCAGTGGAGTCACCCGTTTGACCGGCACCACCGGCGGGGGTGAACGGTGTTGCCGCCACCAGTCGCTGTAACCCCCCACATAGTCCCGCACCTTGCCCTGCCCTTCGAACACCAGACAGCCAGTCACCACATTGTCCAGGAAAGCCCGGTCATGGCTGACCAGCAGCAACGTACCGCTGTACTCCAGCAGCAGTTCTTCCAGCAATTCCAGGGTTTCCATATCCAGATCGTTGGTCGGCTCGTCCATGACCAGCAGATTGGCGGGCTGGCTGAACAGTCGGGCCAGCAGCAGGCGGTTGCGCTCGCCGCCGGACAGCGCTTTAACCGGCGTCTGAGCACGCGCCGCGGTGAACAGAAAGTCTTGCAGGTAGCCGATGATATGACGCCGCCGGCCGTGTAGCGCGACGAACTCCCGCCCGTCGGCCACGTTGTCGATGACCGTCCGCTCCGGATCCAGTTGTGCCCGCAGTTGATCGAAATAAGCAACCTGCAAGCGCGTTCCCAGCCGTACCCAGCCGGCGTCCGGCGGCCGGCGTCCCAGCAAAATATTCAGCAACGAGGTCTTGCCGCAGCCGTTCGGACCGATCAGGCCGATGCGGTCGCCACGCAGGATACGGATCGAGAAATCCCGCAGCAGCGGTGCGCCCTGCCAGCTATAGTCGACGTGCTCCGCCTCGATGACCAGTTGGCCGGAAGTTTCGGTTTTGCTCAACTGAAAGCCGGGACGGTCGAGTTGCTCCCGCCGCTGGCAGCGCTGTTCCCGCAGCGACAGTAAAGTGCGCACCCGCCCCTCGTTGCGGGTGCGGCGCGCCTCGATACCCTGCCGTATCCAGGCTTCCTCCTGGGCCAGTTTCTTGTCGAAGCGGGCCTGCTGGCGCTGTTCCGCTTGCAGGGCAGCGGTTTTCTTTTCCACAAAGCGATCGTAATCCGCCGGCCAGGAACTCAGCCGTCCCCGGTCCAGTTCCAGCAGGCGGGTGGCCAGCCGGCGCAGCAGGGCGCGGTCGTGGGTGACGAACAGGAGACCGCCGCGGTAAGCCAGCAGTTCTTCCTCCAGCCATTGGATGGTTTCGATATCCAGGTGGTTGGTCGGCTCATCCAGCAGCAGCAATTCCGGCCGGCTGACCAGCGCCCGGCCCAGCAGCACGCGCCGCCGCCAGCCGCCGGACAGTTGCGCCAGCGGCGCATCGGCGCGGAGTTGCAGGCGGGTCAGCACGGTTTCCACCTGCTGGTTCGCCTGCCAGCCGTCGCGGGCTTCCAGTTCGTGCTGCAGCCGCTCCAGACGTTGTAACTGCTCCGGCGCAGGTGCCTGGGCCAGTTGCAGCACAGCGGCATGATAGGCGGTCAATAACTCCGCCAGTTCCTGCAGACCGCCGGCCACGATCTCGAACACCGTCGCGCCGCTGTCTTCGGGCAGTTCCTGGGACAGATGGGCCACCCGCAGGCCAGGTCGGCGCCAGATGTCGCCGGCATCGGGTTGCAGTTCGCCGGCGCACAGCTTAAGCAAGGTCGATTTGCCGGCGCCGTTGCGACCGATCAGGCAGATGCGCTCGCCGGCGTCGATCTGGAAGCGGGCCGCGTCCAGCAACTTGTCCAGACCGAAGGCGATAGATACATTATCGAAACTGAGCAGGGGCATAGTGGCGTCGCGGTCGGTAAAGCGGGTATTGTAGAGAGGAATCAGTTGTGGTTTAAGGGTAAAAATCGCGGCGGCACCACGGCGGAACAGTCGCTTTTTCCTGTCCACGAATAGCGACCGTCTGTATTCGGGCGCTTTCTTCAGCAATCGCATGCCGGTGTATTCATCGAGAGTCAACCATGCAAACAGCGATATTGAGCCTCATAGTGTTACTGGCGTCATCGTCAATGGTTCTGGCAGAAGGCGGTCGTTATCAGGCGGTCTCCATTTCCGAAAGCAGTAAGTCCGGACTGGGTTCGAATATCAACGCCAAGGTGTTGATACTGGATACCGTGGAAGGACATCTGTGGACCTGGGGAGAAAACGAAACTGTTTTCGACAGTGCCGGCAAGCCGCAACTAGGCACGGCGCTGATCTATCAGGGACGGGTGCGGCCGGGAAGCAAAATGGGCGAGGTGATCGAACGACGGTTGGAGAAGTAAATCAGCCAAACAACCGTAATACCAGACTGAGAGGCTGTACAGAATCTCCCATTCTTCATCTCCGCGCGGTAGCGCGGTCGGCTGCAGCGTTCAGTTAGGCTGTTACGCTGCAATTGATACATCGCTTTCATTTTGAATAGTGATTTTTGGATACTGAGTTAGTTGGAGGAATAGACAGCTTGTGTTCCTTTAAAAGATCAATATGTTCAATCATGCCCCACTTGGCTTTATAGATACAATCTTCAATAGAATGACCTACCCCCGTAAACCCTTCTAATTCAGGGGAGTAAAAGCTAAAAAAATCAGGCTCTTTCGTTGCTTCAATGACAAGCGAGTATTGCAGATTAATCATGATGATATCCTAATTTTTGATGCCTGCTGCTTTCAGGATAGCGTGGCATGTACCTGTGGGTACTTCTTTAGAACCGTGGTAATCCACTCTAATCAGTTTGTCATAGCCATTTTTTCCATAATAGCGGATTGACCCTTTTTTTTCACGATACAAAATCCGTTATCTTCAAAAAGTCGAACTAATTAATTAAATTTCACTCTTTCTCATACCTTAAATTTGAGCGAGCCTAACAGGGAAGTTCAGCCGCCGCGCGGTAGCGCGTCGGCTACATGCTTTTGTTAGGGCTATCAGAATAAATCGAGCTTGGCCCCTTTTCCTTTCTTTCCCCTTCCTTTTTCCCTTACGTTAGCGGGTTCGCTGGAGTGCTTGGTTAAGCGGGTTTTCTTGCTCTGCGAGTTCTTCGTTTAATTCCTCCTCAAGTTCTTCCAGAGAAATAGTTTGTTGATCTTGCGACCGTTCATCAAGAAATTTCTGAAATACTGGACTGTTGCGTAGTGCTTCCACTTCTTGGTCAAAATCATCCGCCTCGGCAAGACAAAATTCCTCACCTTCCAATGTTAGTAATAACACCGGTTCTTTACGGGCTAGGTTAAGTAACTGCTCTAAATCGGCTGTCTCTTGCGCCAAATTGATCGTCTTCATAGCTGCACCTATTGGTAATGTATTCTAATATAGCCCGCATAATTAAACTTTCCTAACGTCTCAAGCTCAGCCGCCGCGCGTAAGCGCGGTCGGCTGGAGCGTTTAGTTAGGGCAAACACGGTTTCCAGAAACTCATCGTTTCCGAATTGCCGTTCTGCCCTGGAACAAACTATAGCGGGTTCATTGCTACCGACCGACTGCTCTTATCGCACTCCACCCGCCGATTTTTATTACCCCAACAATCAATTGAGGGGGAGAGAAATTCCACCCGCCCTAACGCAAAGTTCAGCGGGCGAAGCGAAAGCGAAGCTCCGCTGGAACGTTGAGTTAGGCATTGCACTCCAGATTTTTCACTGTAAAGATTTGACACCAATCCTGCCCCTTCTTGACATATTTGTCTTTGTCGCCATAACAATTTATCGAGTGAACACGGGTAAGAAATTGCGAGCCTTCGGGAAGAACCTCATGGACAGTTCCAGGAAAAATAACGATTTCATCCCCTTGTGAAAGCGTTACAGGCGGTTCTTCTTCATTTAGCCGTATTTTCATTTCGCCACTTAAAACTGTATAAATTTCAGTTCCAATAAGATGTTTATGACAGTCTTGACCTGCTTCTTGAGTAAAAGTCGCAACTTCAATTCCGCCAATGCCATTTACCACAACTGGTGTTTTGTCTGGTAGTGGAACAGAATTCCACTCGTTTTTTATAGCCTCAACTTCTGTCTTTGGATAAATTTCATTGACGAGAACTTTTCTTCCATTGTTTTTCTCTTTTGGAAGAACATGAAGCTTCCAATCGGCTTCAACTTCTGTTTTTCCTAATACTAAATATGGAACTAAGTTTGTCATAACTATGTTTCCTCCATTGCCTGCCTAACAATCAAGCTCAGCCGCCGGCGTAGCACGGTCGGCTGCAGCGCTGGGTTAGGGCCAACGCGGTTCCAAGAAACCCGCCGCTTCCGAGCCGCTGCCCTATCTTGAAATATAGCAATGAAATATAGCAAAGTGGGTTCACCCCGCCAGTCAGAGCCTAAAATAAGGTGTCTGACCCCTTTTCCGTTGCGCCCTACGCGGGCTGAAAAGACATGACCAAATTGTCCATCAGATACGCGTGGTGGCAGAACCGCCTGAAGGGCCCTTGGCAGAAGAAAAAGAAGGTAAACTCATAGTCCACCCCGCCGTCGGTTCCAGGAAAGACAAGAGAGTACATTCTGGACCATGTGCCCCGGAAAAACGTGGTCAGAGCAACATGGCTCCATTCATTGAGAAAAAGGAGATGAACACCAACGCAGCGCTGAGGGAGATGAATTTTATAGAACATATCGGCAAACCTCAATGCCTCCTCGTAATATGCGCGATCGTCGGATAGGCCCATCGGCATAAGCGTTCGCCGAACATGACGATCCTGCGGACCAATAACGAGATGGCCCCACAGTAGATCAGAGCCACACCATCGCTTAAACGCTGGCCCCCATACGTCACCACCGCCGGCATCCTGCACTCGCTTTTGCCAGAAGTCCCAATTGCTGAGGTCCAGCGAATAGGAGCCAGCCGGTCCAAAGAATGTGCTTCGCACAGAATGACGGTCATCATCGTCCCTGTCGGTGAATTCGAGTTGAAAACCCGTGATTGCACTTACGTCTCGAAGAGTCTGTGGTACTGTACGGTAGTGCAGTGACACGGTCCATGTGACTGCTAACGGCGAACTGTATCGAGGATCAAGCTTCACCTCAAGCAGGCGACTTGGCCCACAGTTCTGGGGAAGTCGCATCTGTTGAAGCTCGTCCTGGCAATAAATTGACGCAAAGTAGCTTGCATTTGTAAGACATATACCAAAACGGCTGTGTCGCACTCCTACATCGATAGCATCCTGAAAGCTCGATCGTTGGGGGATGGGTATGGCGTATTCGGCAAACCACGGCGTCTGGCCGTTAGCAACGAGAAGCTCTGCAAGCTGACGGGCGACTAGCGAGTCCTCACTCTTGTAACTGAGAAAAACGTCGTAAACTTTCGGTTCACTGAATCTCGTATGCCGCTGTATGCGCGTGGCAGCGTGCTGGAAGGGCGTCCGGCCGATGCGGGCCACATAAAGTTGCCCCATGATAATTATGAGAAGGAAGAGCACCACCACTGAAGCCGCAATGACCATGCGCTGACCGATCGCCAAGACCACAAGCAGAGCGACGACTACAAAGACAGTTTGCTGAAGCGGTCTGCTAGGCCGTACACGACGGCCCCCCAAGACCTCGCGCAACAGAATCTCGATCGCCAAGACTGCAAGCAGAGCGACGACTCCAAAGGCAGCAAGGTTCATATGTGAGGCTTTCGTCTAGAGGCGTGAGTCAATATCGCGCCCGTCCCCGTGGTCGTGCAAGATACACAGAGACTAGGCCGGCGAGGAGAACCACCAGAACTGCTCCTAAGACAGTTGTCACGTAGCCGACAATCGCAACGGAAGAGAGGACGCCGACCACAATCAATGCAAGCGCGACTACATTCAGCCCGGCGCGGAGGAAGGGGACTGGCCAAAGCAGGATCGTAAAGGGGATCCACGCAAACGGTGTATCCAACAAAGCACGCGCACCGTGCCTCTCGAAGTTGTCGAGAACGACCCATCGCCGCGGGTAGCAGCGGAAAAGACCTCCAGGCAGTTGGGTGCACCAGCCGATCAGGAGATAAAAGATCAGCATCTTCAACCAGATCGGAGCCGACAGTAGTACGGGTTGCAACACTCCCTCCTTCAAGCAGCGATTAGACCACTACATAGTGCGACGGATCGCTTTTCATGAACGTGTGAGGTATTCATCGTGTTCAGCCTAACGCCTCAAGCTCAGCCGCCGGCGTAGCACGGTCGGCTGCAGCGCTGGGTTAGGGCAAACGCAGCTTCCAGAAACCCACCGTTTCCGAACCGCCGCCCTATCCAGAACCATAGCCCAACTGTTTCAACTTGCCACCCGCCGGGTGCTTCCGCCACACAAGGTCACCGCCAGGAGACTCTCGAAGGGAAGGCAGCTTAAGCAAAGGCGGGGTGGTGCTGAGCAGCCCAGACAGCCGGCCGGGGTAGAGAGAAATCCCACCTGCCCTTAACGTTCAGCATCAACCGCGCGCGTAGCGCGTCGGCTGCATGCTTTTGTTAGCGATTGATTGATTCATGGATTCATGCCGCCTTTGATAGCGTTCGATTTACAATATGCCAAAATATTGACGTTTGCTCATGCTTCTGTTCAAAAAAATCTTCGAAAAAACCGACTTCGTTTAATGGTGCGGGGTAGGAATACTGCTCCCCATCGTCACCAAATTCCGTTACCCAATCCGGAGGATACTGTGAATCCATGACCTCAAAAAGTTCAGGTGGATAGAGATATGGTTTTCCAGCATCATTCAATATTCTGTAGTCATCAGCCTCTATCCCTATGACGAAATATGGCTGATTTTCAGAAAGATCGGGGTAACTCGTATTCTTTGACTTAAGCTTGACAATCATTTTTTAGCGACCACTTTGAGCTTCGTTTCGAACCTGCCAACACCATAATGCTCATACCAATGGTATTCATATAGCATTCCTCCACTCTCGAATAATGGACTGCTTTTCTTAACCCATTTCGATCTTTTTCCGCCATATTGGTCGACGAGCCTTTGAATATCACGGATACGCTCACCTTTCGCGATTACACGCGACTGAGCAATGAGTTCTTTCGTTAGTTCGATTGACCTATTCTTCCAGGTGGTTTATGCGCTAACGCCGCAAGCTCAGCCGCCGGCGTAGCCGGTCGGCTGTATGCTTTTGTTAGGGCTATCGGAATAATTCGAGCCCAGCCCCTTTTCCCCCAGACTACAGTACATAGCCACTATAGACGAAAAAACGTGGTCTGTCCCCTATTTTGCCTTCGTTGTCATCCTTTTAGCGCTTTCGGTAAATCTCCTTACGGTGACCAATGGCATGAATCACAACCATCTGTTCGTCGTGAACTATCTCGTAAACGACACAGTAATCGCCCGCACGGAGTTTATAGAGTCCCGCAAGATTACCCGTCAATGCTTCAGGTTTGATCTGGTCTAGATTTGCAGCCAGCCAACGGATACGCTCGATGATACGGCGTCCAACAGGTTTATCCAACTGTGCCAACTCACGGGTGGCTGTATCCAAGATGCAGATGCGATGCACGATGATTACTCCAAGTCAAGTCGTCGCACCACATCTTCAAATGATTCGCCACGTTCACCCTCTGTAACAGCCTGTTTCTGACGCAAGAGCCTATCATGCACCACCTTTCTAATCGGCAATCCTTCATCGGGATCACCAAATAGCTCAAGTAACTTCTGCTCAATGGTGGTTTCAATCATTTCCTTGAGTTCGCCTTTTGTCATCTGAGCCACTGTAATAGCCATATCATCCTCTGTAAATTTGCTGGCTAATAAGTTTCTGTTCGATACGCCCTAACCTTCAGCATCAGCGGCGGGCCGCGAAGCGGACCGTCCGCTGCATGCTGCTGTTAGGCCGGCGCCAGTCTAGCACCGGCTATCGTGTGACGCTCACCGGCACATTTTCGGCCTCCTGCAACATTCTGCGGAAGATGGCGTCGAAACCGATGCCCGCAGTGAAGGCGACCAACGCCACCGACAGGAATTGGATCTTGTCCGTCGCCCTCACGACTGACGCGCCTGGCTCCAATAGCTGAGGCGCACCGATCATCTGGGGGATGAGGTAGGCGAGTCCCACCACTAGGCCGGCCACCACGCCAAGCAGGGAAGCGAGCCTCGGTTCCAGCGTCATCGTCGTGGTGGTCAAGCCTCGTACGAGCGCGCCCGTCGCGCCCGCCGAGACGAGCGCCCCGCCCATGGTCACCACGAACCAACGAGGGGTGTCGACGCCCAGCAGGCCCAGGCCGAGCGTTGCCAATAGGGCCATCAGCGCGACTGCAAACCAAGCTGCCCCGCGCTTTTGGCTCCTCATGCGCCCGAGTTCACGCTCGAGGTCACGCGCTTGACGAAGGCGCTCCGCCTCTTTCAGGTGCTGGTCGCGAAGCCAGGCAACCAGCTGAGATGGACTCGAACCCTGCGAGGACGGGTATCCGGTGCTCCGCGTGGCCAACTCCGTGCGGAGTATCCGTGCCGAACCGGGGTACTTGTCGATCGCCAGTAGAGGCAATTCGCGTCCCACGGCGACCTGGCCGGCGTTGAGCGTGGACTGACCCCCAGCCATGAGCAGCACAGCGTGCACGCTCTCGCGTGCCGCGAGGGAGCGATAGAACGGGGCTTCCCAGTTCGGACCGGGAAATGTGACCTCGTGAAACAGCGTCGGATGTGTGTCTTGTTCCTTGAACCTCACCTGCCCGCGTTGTGCCTCCGAGTAGCGCACGTCGATGCAGGGTGCGGACTCGCCAGGAGGTAGCGCAGCCACGAACCCACGCACGACGTGAGGCTCCAGCGATTTGTCGTTCGAGAAGTAGACAACGAGGCCGAAACCGGCCTCGGCAAGTGTGCGGCCGAGCGCCTGCGCGTACTCGCGCGCCTCCTGGCCCAACTGCAGATCCGCGTCCAAGTCATAGAAACCACCGATTGCAGCCACGCGTGGTCTCGGTTCGTCTGCCATCTAGTCCTCCCGTCGATTGCTAGGACCTCTCACCTACCGCCCAACGCCTTAAGCTCAGCCGCCGCGCGGTAGCGCGGTCGGCTGCAGCGTTGGGTTAGGCTAAGTTTCACAGTAACTTACGAAACTCCTCATTAGTCAATCCCGCATCCCGTACAATGTTACCCATTGTAATCGCATTGACTGGATTATGACGCGGAATCGTTATGACCCGATTCCCATCGGTCATGATGACATGCTTGCCTTGGCGCGCAATTCGGAAACCCAACTTCTCTAGGGCGCGCACAGCATCAAGGTGATTGACGCCGGGCAACTTAGGCATGACTAAACCTCAACTTCGACTTCGCGCACAACTTTGTCGCGATTCAACTCTGCGACGACCTCCAGGTATTCGTGGATGGCAACGGCGATATTCTCCAAAGCTTCCTGTTCGGTAACTCCCTGGGAATGACAACCTGGCAATCCAGGGACTGAAACAGCGATCCCTTCGTCAGATTCTTCTAAAACCACTCTGTATCTCATCACCATCTCTCAACTTTCATCATTACGAGCAATCGCAGCAATTCTCAATTGCCTAACATTAGCATCAGCCGCGCGCGTAGCGCGTCGGCTGTATGCATTTGTTAGGGCTATCAGAATGAATCGAGGTCGGCTCTTTTTCTCTGAAAAAACGTGGTCTGTCCCCTATTTCCCGGACTCTATTTCCCGGACTGGGCAGGTTATAGGCTTCACCATGCCTCTAGGTGGCCGGAGTTTAACCGGCATCAAAATCCCAGTTCTGTTGACACTCCCTATCAATCAGCTAGTCTTATAACCCCTTGTTTTCGGACTAGAACGAACCGCACACCTACGCGGGCTCAGATAGATTTGATTTTGTAAATACATTTGACATCGTTAATACATTAAAGCTTGGTTTGATGTAGCTTGATACATCTTTATCTCCACTAGAGTCCTTCTCGCATGCAATCAAATATGGCTTATCAAAGTCACTTAGAATATCAAGCATTGCTAAAAATAGTCGAGTTGTTTGATTTTTGCAGTCAATCTTTACGATCATTGCATCAGAATTTTTATGATTGATAACAATTTCTTTAATTTTGTTCAAATCAATTGTTTCAACAGTGATTTCTACAAAGGAGAATCGACTTTGTATGCTTGAGAATCTCTGAGCATAGTTCGACCCATTAATATTAAAATTCCCAAAGTTTTTCTCACCATACTTGAGTTTGACATGGCTTTCATCATCAAAGACAATGGCCTTGTCTATTAAGAAGTAATTAATCTGTATGTTTTTGTTGCGCAAAAACGTGAAGTAATTGAAGTAAACAAATTTTAGGGGTGCAGGGTCGATACCAACATAGTTGATAACTGATGTAGAAAAACCCGTACGCATAATATGATACATTGTATAGTAAAAAACAAACCCATGGTTGCGTCCTAGGTCGAGAAAGAAGAGATTGTTTGCTTGTTTTACAACATCCAGAAAGCGTCGAATATCATATTGGTCATCGATAAAACTTTCTTTAAAGACACACCAACTGATATCAAATTTGGTATTGGTAATACCAAACTTAATTTTATGGTACCACCAGTAAACAGGAAGATAACGAAGGGAACTGATTTTATGGATACGGCGGATGACTTTCGAAACAAAGTCGGACATTATATATCTCCAAAATCAAAAAATGTGATACACCTAGCGATTACTAGGGTGTTTTCTAGTGCCATCGAGGTAGGACAGCCGGTTACCCGACTGCCCCCTCGCGGATCCCGGCGTGCGGAATTACCGCACCGGGCTCTTCAAAGTGATTCACTTCGCACTCGACCACTTGCGCGGTCGCTTCGTTATTCCCCGCAGTGAGGTTGGCTTCATTGCTCCGGTCCTTCATGCCCGGTTGAAGTTGCCTTTGCGGGCTGCATCACTTTGCTGACCCCTTCCCCCTGTACGCGGCTTTCCCGCGCTCCGAGTACTATGAGTCAGTCTGACTCCCCATGAGTTTTCAGTCCGCCTTCTTTCAGTTGGCATAACTTACCTGCATAAAAGCCATTCCGGTTCCGGTCTAATTCCGTTTCCGGGTTTCCCCTTCAGTGTCTCAATAACCGTATACCGTTGGTCTTTTCAGGAACCCATGAGGCCTCTCAAGTTCCTGACGCTTCTCTACCGACATGCCAGGCGCTCGGACCCCGGCAGGCCCTCGGGCGTCTCACCCTACCGACGCCTTCGTGTGGGCTTCCGTCACGTTAACAACGTCGCCACCTGCTTGGTTGCTTTTGACGAGGCTGGAATCGCTTCAGAGTGGTGCGGACACCCCTCTGGCCTATCGGTTGCTCTGTCTACGCTTCACCTCTTTTGTTCGCTTGAGGCCGCAGATTCCTTTCCGCCGCTTCCGCTCCGCCAGAGGCGCAAGACTCGATACGGGTGGGTGGTTAGCCCTTACCCGACGGGGACTTTCACCCCGCCAGAAGCGTCAAGCTTCGCTTGACGCACTAACGCATCAAGCTCAGCCGCCGGCGTAGCACGGTCGGCTGCAGCGCTGGGTTAGGGCCAACGCAACTCCAAGAAACCCACTGTTTCCGAACCGCCGCCCTACCCAGAACCATAGCACAACTTTTTCAACTTGCCACCGGCAGGGTGCTTCCACCACCCAAGGTCACCGCCAGGAGACGCGAAGGGAAGGCAGCTTAAGCAAAGACAGGATGGCGCTGAGCAGTCCAGGTAGTTGGTTGGGAGGAGAGAAATCCCACCCGCCCTAACTACGTATTAGACGCACTAATCAGCGTGTTACAACACGCATCTGCTCCCTTACAGAAGCATCAAATTCCTTATACATCAAAACCCTGCTGAAATTCAAGAAAATATTGGTGCGTGAAAGACGCAGTCTGACGGCATCGCCTGTTTGCAACGTCAGCGGTGCGTGTTATAACACGCAGATAAGCTGGCTATTCTTTTTAAGTAATTGATATTAAAATTTAAAAAGCGATTTTGATGAATCTGTCACCTGGAGATATACGCATGCAGACGCCTGCCCCACAAGAAGGGCCGAAGCTGTTGGATCAGATACGAGGTCGGGCACAGGCTGCGCCTGACCCATACGCATCAATTTAACGGGATTTGGAGCGAAACCAGGCAGATGCCGGTAAGATGGGAGGCCAACTTCGATTGGCAAACCCAGATGAACCGTGATGAATATTTGTTCAACAGTCGCCCTTGCGTTGCAAACCATTTTGACCGTCCGGGCTGAGGTCCTGGCCAAGACCAGTGGGTTCATCCGGCGCCAGCGCAAGGTCAGCGGCGCGAACTTCATCAGGACGCTGGTCTTCGGATGGATGCAAAACAGCCCGCCGTCGGCGGAGGGGCTTGCCAGGGCGGGCTTCAGCCACGGCCTGAAGGTGTCCGCGCAGGGCTTGGACCAGCGCTTCACGGAGCCGGCTTGCGCGTTTGTGAAAAGCGTCCTGGAAGAGGCCATGGCGCAGGCCGTCACGGCCGGCCGCCCGGTAGACGTGGCGATCCTCAATCGCTTCGAGGCGGTCCACATCGCCGATTGTAGCGTCGTCCCGCTGCCCGCCGAATGGGAGCACCTTTGGCGCGGGACTGGCGGTGCCGGAGAGGCCGGCAAGGCCGCGCTGAAACTGGACGCCGACCTTGAACTGCGGACGGGGCGGCTGAGCCTGGGGCTGTTACCGGGGCGACACTCGGACAGCCGCAGCCCGCTGGCCGAGGCGGTTCACGCGAAAGGGGTTCTGCGCATCCAGGATCTCGGCTACTTCAACCTGGCCCGGATGCGGGCGCAGGGCGCGCGCGGCGAGTACTGGATCAGCCGCCTGCAGCCGCGGACCGTGGCGTTCCATCTGGACGGGGCATGCATCGACTGGCCGCGCTGGCTGGGGATGCTGGCCCGGCAAGACGTGGTCAGGCACGAAGTGGCGGTGGAAATCGGAGCCGAGGAGCGCCTGCCCGTGCGCCTGCTGTTGTGGCGGCTACCCGAGGAGGCCGCCGCGCGGCGGCGGGCCAAGATGAAGGACAACGCGCGGAAGCAATGCCGCACCGCCACCGCCGAGAGCCTGGCCCTGTGCGACTGGAACCTGCTGGTCACGAACGTGGAAGGCGACCAGTTGAGCCTGCCGGAGTGCTTCTTGCTCTACGCGGTCCGCTGGCAAATCGAGTTGCTGTTCAAGCTTTGGAAAAGCCATGCGAACCTGGGGCGTTCGCGCAGCGCCAACCCGCATCACCTGCTGTGCGAACTGTACGCCAAGCTGCTGGGCGTGCTAATCCAGCATTGGCTGATCCTGACAGGGCTTTGGCATGTGCCGCAACGCAGCCTGGTCAAGGGCTGCCAAATGATCAAGGAGCAGTCCGCGCGCCTGGCCTGCTGCATCGACGACCTGCCCGCCCTGGTCCGGTTGCTGGAGGAACTGGCCGGACGCTTCCAGCATGGCTGCTCATTGAACACCCGGAAAAAGAAACCCAACACCTGTCAGCAACTGAAAAACGGTTACAAATTCGCTTAAATTGATGCGTATGGGGCACAGGCTGCGCCTGACCGACGTTGTCTGAACTGGGGTATCGTCGCGCCCTGCGGGGTAGACTGCTTAACGTGCCGGCGAGAACGTCGGTGCTCCCAGGCATCGTCGAACCAAGCGGGGTAGGCTGTCGCACCATCACGCCGGCGGACTGCCGAGCAGCGCCGGTCCGGTCAGCACGCTCGCCAGCGCTTCCAGCAACCGGTCGACCTGTGACTCGTCGTGCGCCGCCGAAAAGGTGATCCGCAACCGGGCGGTGCCCGCTGGCACGGTGGGTGGACGAATGGCGCCAATCAGCATGCCCCGCTCCCGCAAGGCGTCACTGACGGCCATCACCCGAGCGGAATCCCCGATCAACAGCGGCTGG
Organism: uncultured Pseudomonadota bacterium; assembly: GCA_963708455.1. Lineage (GTDB taxonomy): Bacteria > Pseudomonadota > Gammaproteobacteria > Competibacterales > Competibacteraceae > CAIMUS01. The sequence goes on along the minus strand of CAVPSQ010000010.1, from coordinate 1,567,986 downwards.
ATAGGCGTCCACGAATCCATCAAACTCAAACCCAATTGCCGAGCGCCTGTCCGGAAACGCTGCACCAGCGCCCGCAGGTGTTCCCGCCGCCAGTCTTCGGCGCGCGCCAGCCGCAGACTGGCCCGCGTGGCGGCCGCCAGGGCGGGTGGTGTCGCGGTCGTAAAGATATAAGTGCGCGCTTGCTGAATCAGGGTCTCGATCAAGGCATCGCTGCCGGCCACGAAAGCGCCCGCCACACCAAAGGCCTTGCCCAGGGTGCCGATGACGATAGGTGCATCGGCCAATCCCAATCCGTAGTGATCGAGGCTGCCTTTACCTTCCCGGCCGATGACGCCGAAACCGTGGGCATCGTCCACCATCAGCCAGGCGCCGTGGTCGCGGGCCAAGCGGGCCAACGCCGGCAGCGGCGCCAGGTCGCCGTCCATGCTGAATACGCCATCGGTCGCGATCAAGGCTTCGCCACCTGGGTGACCGGCCAGCCGCTGCGCCAGCGCCTCGGTATCGGCATGGGGATAACGTACCAGCCGCGCCCCGGAAAGCCGGCCGCCGTCCAGCAACGAGGCGTGATTCAGGCGGTCCTGGTAAACCGTATCCCCGCGCCCCAACAGCGCCGCTATGACCCCCATGTTGGCCATATAACCGGTGGAGAACAGCAGCGCTCTGGGTCTACCGGTGAACTCCGCCAGTTCCTCTTCCAGCGCATGATGCTCGTAGCTGTGGCCACTAATCAGATGGGCGGCGCCGCTGCCGACCCCGTAGCGTTCCACCGCCGTCTGCACAGCGCGGATGACCGCCGGATGGTTGGCCAGCCCCAGATAATCGTTGCTGCAAAAAGCAACATAGCAACGGTCGTCGCTGCGGACTTCAGGGCCCTGAGCGCTTTGCAGCACCCGGCGGGAGCGATACAGGTGCTGTGCCTGCAATTGGCGCAGTTGGGGAGCGAGATCTTGCATCGGGGGTGGCGCGATTGGCTGCCGGGGCAAGCGTTGTGCCCGTCCTGATTTTCTCAAGTGTCAGCGGGCTGTTCGAGGGCTCCGCAGCGGCAGGCTTTCATTTCCAGTTCACCGGCTTCCATTTTGTGTTTTTCCTCGTGCAGTGGCTGGATACCGAGCCGCTCAAACAAGGCGCGATCCCGATCTGCTTCGGGATTGCCGGTGGTCAACAGCTTTTCTCCGTAGAAGATCGAATTGGCCCCGGCGAAGAAGCATAGCGCCTGCGCCGCGTCGCTCATGGCGCTGCGGCCAGCCGACAGGCGCACGTACGATCTGGGCATCAGAAGCCGTGCCACGGCGATGGTGCGGATGAATTCCAACTGATCCAGCGCCTCGGTTCCATACAACGGTGTGCCTTCCACCTGCACCAGCATATTGATGGGCACGCTGTCCGGATGTTGGGGCAGATTAGCCAGATTGACCAGCAGCCCGGCCCGGTCACGCCGGTCCTCGCCCATGCCGACGATGCCGCCGCAGCAGACGTGGATACCGGCGTTGCGCACATGCTCCAGCGTATCCAGGCGGTCCTGATAGGTGCGGGTGGTGATGATCTCGCCGTAGAACTCCGGCGACGTGTCCAGATTGTGGTTGTAATAATCCAGTCCGGCAGTTTTGAGGCGCTGCGCCTGTGGCGCCGAGAGCATCCCCAGGGTAAGGCAGGTTTCCAGTCCCAACGCCTTGACACCCGCCACCATCGGGAGCACCTGCTCCAGTATCCCGATCCTTGGGGCTGCGCCAGGCGGCTCCCATGCAGAAACGGGTGGCGCCGTTTTCCCTGGCCAGCCGCGCGGCGGCGAGCACTTCCTCCAGCGGCAGCAGGCGCTCCCGCTGCAATCCAGTGTCGTAGCGGGCGCTTTGCGGGCAATACCCGCAGTCTTCCGGGCAGGCGCCGGTCTTGATGCTCAGCAGTGCACTCAACTGGACGGCGTTGGGGTCGAAGTGCGCCCGATGCACGCCGTGGGCCTGAAACAGTAAATCGTTAAACGGTTGGGCGAACAGCGCGCCCACTTCGGCGACGGTCCAGTCATGGCGCAGGGAAACCGGAGCAATCATCATTCGGGCACTCCGTTGTCGTCGAGCCGGATATCCAGCCATTCGTCCTGGTAGATATGGATCAGCTCGCGAACCGACCAGGGTATGATGGTCAAGGCCGCCGCCGCCCAGGCCAACAGGTAGTAGGTCCAGTCGTCGTGCGGGATGACATTGGCGATCACGATAAAGAAACCGCTGAAGCCGTACAGCAGCACGGCAGCCCGTTGGGTGTAATGGCCTACTTTGGGATTGGGATGATGGCGATTCATGGCGTACACCAGCATGGATGCGCCCCACCAGAAGATGATCAATGGAATCAGAATGATGGCTGCAATATTGCCATAGTGCATCAGGGCCGCGGCGGTGCGCGCCGATGAGCCGCGCACGATATTGCCGATCGGCGTATGTTCGGATTGTGCTGCTATGCTTAGATGACTCATAGAGAGGAAGCCGTAGTCGTCATTGAAAGAATGAATTGCACGAAACATGCTAATTTTAAATCATCTGTTGTCAACCTTGCTGAAATCATTATGGTTTACCAATGGATAAAAAAACTGCAATTGCAGTTACTGCCGCCCACCTGTCTGTTGTGTGGCGCGCCGGGGGAGAGTGAACGGGATTTGTGCGGCGGCTGTCGCGCCGACCTGCCTGGCAACGATCCCGCCTGCCGGCGCTGCGGGATGCCGCTGGCCTTGGGCGCAGAAATCTGCGGCACTTGTCTGCAACAGCCGCCGCCCATCGAACGCTCGTTCGCACCGTTGCTGTACCAGCCGCCGGTGGATTTTCTGATCAAGCAGTTGAAGTTCAAAGGGCAGTTGGCTTGCGCACGATTGCTCGGTGAATGGCTGGGTGCAGCGTTAGAACGGCGCGGCGGGCCGTGGCCGGAAGCGATTATCCCCGTGCCCCTGCATGCGTCGCGCTTGCGCGAGCGGAGCTTCAATCAGTCGCTGGAACTGGCGCGATTTGTGGCGGGTCGGCTGCAGGTGGCGCTGGATTCCGCTACGGTGCGACGGATTCGCCACACCGTGCCGCAAGTCGAACTGAAGGCTGCCGAGCGCAGCGGCAACGTGCGCGGCGCTTTCGCCGTCGTCCGGCCTATTGCGTTGCGGCATGTGGCGATCCTGGACGATGTGGTGACCACCGGCAGCACCGTCAATGAGATTGCGCGGGTATTGCGGGCGGCGGGGGTAGAGGAGATCGAGGTGTGGGCCTGTACGCGGACTGTGCGGTGAGAGGCCTTACTTGTGTTGTCTTTTAAGGTTTTGCAAGGTTATCATGAGCATGAAAAATGATTTTGACGGAGAATTTTGATGAAATGGCAAGACGTATGTGATCACCAGGATCTGCAAAATTTACCCTTTAAGATAGAACTGGATGAACAGGGAAGAATAATCATGTCGCCTGTCAAAGTATATCATTCCGCCTTTCAAGGAAAAATCAGTTCACTGTTATATAACCTGGCGGGAGATTATGTATTGACGGAATGTGCGATTGCAACTTGCCTGGGTACTAAAGTCACTGATGTGGCCTGGGCTTCCAAAGAAACATTCAATAAAATTATCAATGAAGTCGAATGCTCGATTGCTCCTGAAATCTGCATTGAGGTGTTATCTTTAACCAATACGGCTAATGAAATAGATCAAAGGAAAACTTTATATTTTGAGAAAGGTTGTAAAGAGGTTTGGGTTTGCTCGAAAGAAGGGAAAATCAATTTTTATACGCTTAGCGGGGAGATTGATAAATCAAAGCTGATTCCTGACTTTCCCAGCCTGGTTAATTTATTCGCCTGATGAAGTCGCTGTTTTTACGTATCAACCCAATACGTGTCCTTTGAAAGGATAGAGAGGAAATCATGAAACTGCTTGTAACCGGCCATTTAGGGTTTATCGCCTCAGCATTTTGCGAGATTTTCCGAGATCGTTATGAAATCGCCGGAATCGATTTCGCGGGATGGGGTTCTATGGAAGAGAATTTGATGCCAGGTGTGCGGGATATCCACGCCGATATTGCTGACGACAACCGAATTCGGGCTATTGTCGAAGCAGTTAAACCTGATGCGATTGTCAATTTCGCGGCGGAAAGCCATGTTGACCGCGCCAATGAGGACGATGCCTGCTTCTGGAAATCGAATGTGCTGGGGGCGCGCAATCTGGGGCTGGAAGCCTGCCGACTAGGCATTCGCCTGGTGCAGGTCTCCACTGATGAAATCTACGGCGATGCTAACGCCAACGCGGAGCCGTGGACGGAAAATTCACCGCCGGCACCGAAGAATGCCTATGCGGTAACCAAGGCGGCTGCGGAAATGCTCCTCCATGTCTATTGCGAAAGCCGGGAGCTTGATCTGGTTATCACCCGTGGCGCGAATACCATTGGACCCCGGCAGTTCCCGGAAAAAGCTGTCCCCAAAGCGGTTTACTGCTTTTTAAAGGATCGCCCATTTCCACTGTTTCGGACCCCGGCGAAAAGAATGTGGATGCATGTATACGATCATGCCGCCGGCATTGAAGCCGCGCTGCGGCGTGGTAGAAAAGGTGAAATCTATAATGTGGCGCCCGCGCCGGCATCGGAAGCCGTGACCGAAGATGTGATCGAACAGGTTCGCCGGTTAGTGGGTCGAGGAACAATCGAGCAGGTCGATGATCGTAAAAGTTACGATCTGCGCTATTGGATGGATGCCTCAAAAGCTAAGAAAGAATTAGACTGGGAAGCACAATACGACTTTAACCAGACGCTGCACTTAACCGTTGCCTGGTATTTAGAGAACCAGGATTGGTTGGAGGCTGCAAACAAAAAGCTCTTCAGTACTTGAGGGAGAAGCTGAGGGAGAGAGCGTATCTGTATGAACGGTGGCTACTATCAAAATCCTCGCCGCTGACTTTGCTATCAGACTTTACTCCGCCTCTCCGCCAAGCAAAGGAACGCCGGTGCGCTGGTTGACAATCAGCTCCGTCGTGTAGATGTTGCCGTATTTCCTGGCAAGATAGTTGATGATAGCCACGTCGGTATCGGTATGCTTGCTCAGGACCGAGCCTTTCTCCTCGATTTCCGGATTGACGGCATACGCATGAGTCAGTTCGAAACTGAAGCCGCTCATGATGAATCTATCGTATTTCTTTTGCATAATGCCGATCGCCAGGGCAAGGATTCCGGTCGACGGGCGCTTTTGCTGAAGCTGTTGCAGAATGTGCTCGTCATGGTCGCATAAATCGACCACCAATCGGTAATAATATTCATAACTAGGGCTTACAAAGCGTTGGTATTTATAGCCCAGGGACTGCAATATCCATTTGAAATACAGCGGCTTCATTTTAAACGTTTTTAAGTAATGCATCGTGGCATTCAGCGGATTGCGTTGCTTTTCCCCACGCGGCAGAAAAAATACGGTGTCGGTCTGAAGTCCCGCAATGGCGTCCAGACTCTGTCTGCCGGACTCCCTGTAGGTCAAAATGGCCGACATGACGGTATAGACCGGGGAGGGCAGGTCCTGCCGGGCTGCCGAGTAGCCGGAGGCGTTCGCACAGGCTATGTCGGTGTAACTGGAGGGGGGCGGCAGCACGGGATCTGGTTTGGATCCCAGAATGAGCAGCGAATTCATAGCGGCTGGCTGGATGGGCTATGCCGTTCACCCCGCCGCTGACGGCGGGGTGGCAACGCTTTCAGGCGGCTAAGGGTGGCGTGCGGTCCAGCACCTCGAGGGCGTCATGGCGCACGTGGTTCTGTTGCATCTCGGTGCGCAGCATATCCTCGGTAACGATGCCTTTGTCCAGGCACTCCCGCAGCAGGCCGAAAAAGAACCGCTCCTGATTGGGATCGGGGTGGGTCTGGTAACGGCCGAGCAAGGCGTATTCACCTAGCAACCGTCTCCTGGCCTGTTGCAGCCAGCCTTTGGGCGGAAACCAGCGGAATTTCTCGGCAGGCCGGAAGTCGACCGGTAGCCCGGTCTTCCAGGGCTGGGTGAGCCGCTTGGTGTTGTGCAGCATCTTGGTGTCATGCGTAAGACGGTCAAAATCGTTCCATTCGTCCTCGAAGCGGCCGATATTCTGCGGCGGCTCCAGCTTCAGGGTGATCCAATCCAGATAGTCGCGCTTGAACTCGAACAATTCGTCGAACTGTTCGCGACAACGCCAGTGGGTCAGACGGGCGCAATCCAACAGCATGACGCTGGTGGCCAGCCCTTTCTGGCCCGGCCGGGCGCGGCACAGCAGCGCCTTGCCCTGCATGTCGCGGGACAACAGCCCCCCCACATCGCCGACCGCGAACACGTCCGGATCGACCACCACGGCGCGGCCCTGATAGCCCATCAGTTCGGGCGGCATGAAGCGCAACGGTGTGAATGATTGCAGGTCGTCGTTGAGCCAGGGGCGTTTATCCCCGCCGCGCAGATAAAGCTGGCCCTCGCGCGCCTGCAGAAAGGGATAATCGCGGGTGTTCAGGATGCGGACACTGAAGCTGTCAGCCTGGGCGGCATTGCGGCGGAGCGCATATTCAGCGACCAGCGCGCCGATCATCTGCTTGGGATTGGTGTGAATGAAAACGGTGTATTCCATGGGGGCGTTCAATCTGCTGCTAAAACTGGCTGGGAATGGGTGCGACAGCGAGGGTGATTCGCAACTCGCCTGTGCTGGTGATCCAAGAATATATCACAGGCGTCCGGGCGATCAAAAATGCAGTGCCCGCAGCCGGGCGAATTTTTTCTCCTGATGCTGCTGCATGCGGGACAGAATATCGCCCAACACCTCCACGGCGTCCTGCACATAGGGGCCTTTGTTGAGCATCACGCACTCGGCCCGTACGCTGGACGCGGCGTCGGTGATCTCCGGCCGCGATATCCGACCGCTTTTAGCCAGGGTTTCCAGCACCTGGGTCGCCCAGATCACCGGAATGTGGGCCGCCTCGCATACCCAGAGAATTTCTTCCTGAATTTCCGACATGCGCACGCTGCCCAGTTCGACGGCGAGATCGCCGCGCGCGATCATGATTCCCAGACTGTGGTGACGCCCCATTGAGCCGAGGATAATTTCCGGCAGGTGACGGAACGCCCGGTTGGTCTCGATTTTGGCGATGATCGTCAACTCCGCCGCGGCGCGCTGGGCCAGGGCGTTCATCAGATACTCCATATCATCGACGGTTTCCACGAACGAAAATCCCACCATATCGGCATGCTGGCAGACAAAGTCCAGGTCTACCAGATCCTTGTCGCTCAGCGGCGGCAGATTGAGCCGGGTTTCGGGCACATTGATGCCTTTGTCACTGCGAATGACGACCCCCTTGGGACCGGCGTGAGTGACTTTCAGCAAAGCGCCTTCTTCGGTGATCGACTCGACCTCAGCGCCCAGCTTGCCGTCGTCGATCCACACGGGCACGCCGGGCTGCAGATCGTCGATCAGGCCCCCATAGGTGCAACTGATGCGCGCCGGAGCGATCAGCCGTCCGCTAGCCTCATCGCGGCAGGGCGGCTGACCGGGCAGGGCTGCCCGCGTCAACAGCAGCAGATCGCCCTTGTGCAGACGGATAGTCAGGGGCTGGCCAGCGAAGGGGCTGAATCTGAACTCGTCCAGCATCTGGTAAGCGCCACTGGAGGTACGGCGCCGCCAGGCGAACGGAGTGTCCGAGGCCAGATAAGTGCTGTCCGGACACTGGGCGAGCCAGTAATAAGGGGAAATCTGTGCCGTGATTTCCATAAAGCGCTTTTTCCCCCGGCCGTCGGTGAAATACAGCCGGTCGCCCAGGGTCAACTGCCGGTGCGCTTCCGGCGGCAGCTCAAAGCGATAATCCACCAGCTCCGGCAGAGTCGCGCCGTGCACGCCCGTGTCTCCGGTGGCGGCGAGCAGAATTTTAGTCGCTCCAACGATGCCGCCGTACACATCCCGCCGCACCTTGATATGCTTGATGGCCGGCGCGGTGGCGATGGCGCCGGTACGCACCTTATGACCGGCCAGATCCATCAGGATTTTGCAGGGACGGCCACTCTTCCGGGCGGCGCGCCGGATGTTATCCACCATGGCTTTCCAGGCGGTCTGGTCGTCGTGGGCGCAGTTGATGCGGGCGCAATCCATGCCCCGATCCAGCAGTCCCTGCGCCAGTGGATAATTCCAGGCCGCTTCACTGGGCAGCGTGACCATGATCCGCACCGTCCTGAGTTCGGGTTTGGGACCGAACAGGGCGTCCGTCCGTTGCGCCAGAATCTGCGCGCCGGGCGATTCGGCTGCTGCGCCCGCCCCGGTTTCCGTCCCCGGTGCAGCGGCGCCGACCGCTTTCTGTAACAAAGCGATCACCCGGTTCAGATTGGTCAGCACATCGGCTTCGCCGTGGGCCAGGGAAGACAGACCTACCGCCGCCAGGCGATCCTGCAACGGCCGCAGATCCTGCCGGCGCAGCGCCAAATAGTGAGCCAGATTCAGCGCGCTGAAGCTGAATTCGCCATGGGGATAATAAGGTTGGTAGCGTTCCAACTCCTGGGCAGCGCTCTGCATGACGTGGCGCCGCAGTTGCATGACATCGTCCAGCAGGGTTTGCAAGGGAGTGAACAGGGGATCGGTTGGCATAAAGTTATCCGTGCTGCTGCGTAAGGGATGTCGGTGAGTGGAGGCGCGGTAGCGCCCGCGGGGTCGACATGGCCGGGTCTGCGGCAAAACCCTATACAGAGTCTATGACAGTTTTATGAACAGGCGCCTGCGTTTAAGGGCTGACCGCCAATTCCTTCAGCAGGGCCTCAGCCCGGGGTCGTTCAGAAAACAGTCGGGGGTCTTCCACAATACGGCGCAGATAGCGGCGGGCTCCCGCTTTGTCGCCGGTTTGCGCCAGCGCCTGCGCCAACTGGAACTGAGTATCGAGACTCTGCGCCAGGTTCGCCAGGGATTCCTTCAGCAGCCCGATGGCACGTTCGGTTTTACCCTGTTGTAGCAGCAGCAGCGCCAGTGTGCCCTTGAAAACGGCCGAATTGGGCTGCAATTGCAACGCCTGTTCTGCATACTGCCGAGCCTTGGCCGGATCGCGTTGCCGTAGCAGCCAGGCCAGATTGATCAACAGCACGGGTTGGTCTGGTTGCCATTGCAGCAACCGGGCGTAGGCGGCGGCCGCTTCGTCGGTGCGTCCCGCCAGCAGATAAAACTTTGCCAGTTGGCCGTATACCTGGCGGTCGTCCGGGTGGCCGGTCAGCCAGTCCCGACAGGTGTTCAGGGCGACCTCCGTCTGCCCGGCGGCGAACTGTGCCTGAGCCAGTTGCGCTACCCAGTGGTTGGAGTCGGGATCCAGTCGCCGCAAGCGCTGGAACGCCTCCACCGCCCGGCGGGTATCGTTGCCGGCCAGCGCCAGATCGCCTTCCAGACTGATTACATTGCGATCACCCGGACGGTCGTTGCGCAGCTTCGCCAGCAGCACCTGTGCTTCGAGCCACTGCTTGGCTGCCAGCAACCGGCGTGCTTTGACCAGTTGCGCCGGCGCGTAATTCGGGTCGCTAGCCAGCGCCTTGTCCAGTTCCCGTTGGGCGGCGTCCTGCTCGCCCTGACCATTATAAGCGGCCGCCAGCAGGTAATGGATGGTGGCCGAAGCCTGGCTCCAGGACAGCGCGCGCAAGGTTTCGGTAGCGTCGAACCAGTCCCCAGCGGCCAGTTGCGCCTGCCCCAGCAGTTCCTGCAAGGTGGCCTGGTCGCCGGGAGCGGCGTCCGGTGCCTGCTGCAGGACTTTAACGGCTTCCCGCGCCTGGCCCATTTGCAACCAGAGTCGGGCAAGGGTCAGCCGGATGGCCAGCGCTTCGGGTTTGAGTTGCAGGACTGCGGCCAGGTGGCGACCTGCTTCCGGCACCTGGCCGAGCCGGTATTCCAATGCCGCCATTTGCAGCAGATAAACGGGATTGGCCGGTTGCGCTTGCAGGGCCTGCTGCAGCAGGTCATGGGCGCGGTCAGGCTGCTGTTGGGTCAGCGCCAGCCCGACCGCGCCCAGGGTGGCGGCGAAATGGCCGGGTTGCAGCCGCAAAGCTCGCTCGAAAGCCGCCTGCGCCGCGGCGCTCTGGCCGGTCTTCAGGTGGATAACGCCCTGCAATACTTCGGGTAGCGGCTTATCCGGCTGTTGCGCACGCCAGGTCTCCACCTGCTGCTGAGCAGCGCCGAAACGACCCGTGCGTAACTGCTGCAGCAGCCGCACTACGGCAAGCTGGTCGTCACCGGGGCGAAGGGCCGCCGACCGCTGGAATTCCTGCGCGGCCTGTTCGTTGCGGCCATCCAGCCACAGCGCGAAGCCGAGGCGGGCGCGCAGCAGGGGGGCGTCCGGTTGCAGCGCGACCGCCCGTTGCAGCGTCTCGATACCCGCCGGCAACCCGGCATCCTCCGCCAGATAGAGGTAACCGAGCAATTCCAGTGCGGCGGCCGCCCTGGGGTTTTGAACGAGCAGATTGCGCAAGGTGGACACGGCGATGGCCGGATTGCCCTGTAGTAGCTGGCTGCTGGCCAGTGCCATGGCGGCTGTGCTGTCGTGGGGAAGCGCCTGTAAGTAGCGTGCCAGGTGCTGTTCTCCCTGCTGCCATTGACCTAGAGCGAAATCGGCCAGTCCTAGAAAGAAATAGCCCGGCAGATAAGCCGGATTCGCCTGTACAGCCTGCCCCAGCCGGTCCCAGGCACCCGAATAATCGCCTCGATAGAGGCGCATAAGCCCTTCGGCGAACAGTATTCCATCGTGCTCCTGAGAGTGGGTGCGCGCCTGCTCGAGGTCCTCTGTGGCCGCCGCATAATCACCCCGCTGGATACGCAGCAGCGCCCGGTTGAGCAGGTCATCGGCGCGGCTGTAGCCATAGGTGATAGCTTTAGAATAAGCTTCTTCGGCGGCCTGCGGATTGCCCTGCGCCAGGGCCAGTTCGGCCTTGAGGCTCCACGCTTCCGCTTCCTCCGGCGTGGCGTCGAGCGCCTGCTGCAACAGTTCGGTCGCGGCGCTAGGCTGCCCTTGCACCGCGTACAATCGCGCCAGCGCCAACTGCACCACGGTCTCATCTGCTGAGATTTCCCTGGCCGCTGCTATTTCCTGGCGGGCATTGTCCAGATCGCCCTGATAAAGGTACGCCTGGCCGCGCAGGGCCAGCAGTTCGGCCTGCTGCGTGGCTGGCAGGTTGGGATCGGGCGATAACTGCTCCAGCAGTTGCCGGTATTTGCCTTGCTGTGACAGCGCCTGCGCCAGGTAGACGACATGAGTCTTCGCTGCTCCCTGAGCCCGCAGTTGCGCGATAGTGTTTTCTGCAGCGGCGCCGTCGCGTATACCCAGGTAGGCGCGCGCCAACAGCAACCGTGCAGTGTCATTGTTGGGATTTTTTTCGAGCGCCCGCGTCAGCGCGGCAATGGCGTCAGGCAACTGCCTGGCGGCGAAGGCGGAGGTGCCCCGGTGCAGATAGTCGGCATCGGTCAGGCGGGCGCTGCCCTGCGCCTGCCGGGCGCTGAAAAATTTACCACCCAGAGCTGTGAAGGCGATGACCGTGGCGAGACCAGCCATCAGCGCGACCATGGCCACGCTACTAATTAACAGATGTCTGCCCAGCCAATCGATGAAGTGCCGGCGACGCTTACTAGCCAAACGGTTCCCCTTAGAATCAATAGGCAAGTTAACGGATCGGTCTGATGCCTGCCTGCGGTGCAGGAGTTAAGCAACACCCTGGTGAATTGTAATCCCGGCGACCCTGGCTGAGCGTGTTAACATTAAACCTACGGTTCCCAACACTGCTATTCACGATGAGACTCTGTAAAGCCCTGTTGTTGCTGGCCGCCGGTCTTGCCGGTTTTGGCGATATCACCCTTGTTCTGGCAGATCCGCCGGTGCAATTATCGCCCGATCTGGTACAGAATTGGGGCCATATCCTGATCGACTTGCAGCAGGGACCGGCCGCCGCCGATACGTTCGTCTGGCGAGGTCCCTTGCCGGGAACCGGGCAGACGAATGCAACCGATTTGCTGGCGTCCACGGGCCAGCCCGGTACCTGGCTGGAGCTGCTGGATACGAATTCCGTTGCCGCCACCGACGCAGCCGTCTGGCTGCTGGCCGACAGCGCCGCCACGTCCGACCTGCTGCTGCGGCTCTCGGCCAGGGAATGGGCAGTTGGCCGGGCTGAACGGAATCTAGCCGGATTGCTGGGCCGCCTGCCACAGGGACAGCCGGCGCCGCGTGTCCCGATTCTGTTCGCCGAGCCTCCCAGTCCCGCACAGCGGCCCCGCCTGCCCCTGGTGACGGAGCCCGTCAGCCAGGGCACCCAGACGGCGCCCTAGCGCCTCGACCGGTTCAAAGCCGGTGGCTGCAGTAAGGAACCCACCGTGGCAGTCGCGGCGCGGTACGCCACTTTCTTGAAGGCGAAATATTTCGCTCCATCGCCAGTGGTTTATCTTAAAATACATGGGTTGAAAAAGCCGTTTATCGTCACCGGGCTGAGGCCCGACAGCGGCATCCGGCCAGGCTGCGTAGCGCCTGTGGGTGGACGCCGGCCGAGGCCGGAGAAGTAAAGCGGGCGCCGCAACGCTAGTCAACAGCGTTGCACCCCTTGCGAGGGCAAGGCGCGCTAGGCTGTCGAGCGGAGGACGATGGGCCGCCGGATTGAGACCCATGGTTGTAGAGGCGGTTGCAGCACAGTGTCTTCCACCCGCAGCGCCGGATTGATAACAGAACGTTTTTTGTTAGCGGTGGCGGTTGAGCGCCGCCGCGAGTTAAGGAGCAAGCAGCAATATGTATGACATTATTAGACAGTTAGAAGAAAAGCGAGCTGCCGCCCGTCTCGGCGGCGGACAACGGCGGATTGATGGGCAGCATTCCAGAGGCAAATTGAGCGCCCGGGAGCGGGTCGAACTGCTGCTGGATCCCGATTCTTTCGAAGAATGGGATATGTTCGTCGAACACCGTTGCACCGATTTCGGCATGGCCGAGCAGACCATTCCCGGCGACGGCGTGGTGACCGGCTACGGCACCATCAACGGCCGGCTGGTGTTCGTCTTCAGTCAGGACTTCACCGTGTTCGGTGGCTCGCTATCCGAAGCGCACGCCGAAAAGATCTGCAAGATCATGGATCACGCCCTTAAAGCGGGCGCGCCGGTGATCGGCCTGAATGACTCCGGCGGGGCGCGCATTCAGGAAGGGGTGGCCTCGCTGGCCGGCTACGCCGATGTCTTCCAGCGCAATGTGATGGCCTCCGGGGTGATTCCGCAGATTTCGGTGATCATGGGGCCGTGCGCCGGCGGCGCGGTGTATTCGCCGGCCATGACGGATTTTATCTTCATGGTCAAGGATACTTCCTACATGTTCGTCACCGGTCCTGACGTGGTCAAAACCGTAACCCACGAGGAAGTCACCGCCGAAGAACTGGGCGGCGCGGTCACGCACTCTTCCAAATCAGGGGTGGCCGACCGGGCCTTCGAAAACGACGTGGAGGCGCTGGTCATGCTGCGCCGCTTCATGGGCTTCCTGCCGGCCAACAACCGCCAACAGCCGCCGTATCGGCCGACGCCCGATTCGGCCGACCGCGATGAAGTTTCGCTGGACACGCTGGTGCCCGACAACCCCAACAAGCCCTACGATATGAAGGAACTGATCATCAAGATCGTGGACGATATGGATTTCTTCGAGGTGCAACCGGATTACGCCAAGAACATCGTCATCGGACTGGCGCGCATGGACGGGCATCCAGTGGGCATCGTGGCCAACCAGCCGCTGGTGCTGGCCGGCTGTCTGGATATCAAGTCCGCTATCAAGGGAGCGCGCTTCGTGCGCTTCTGCGATTGCTTCAATATCCCGATCATCACCTTCGTGGACGTGCCTGGCTTTCTGCCCGGCACCGCCCAGGAATATGGCGGCATCATCAAGCACGGCGCCAAGCTGCTGTACGCCTACGCCGAAGCCACGGTGCCCAAGATCACCCTGATCACCCGCAAAGCCTATGGCGGCGCTTACGACGTGATGAGTTCCAAGCACCTGCGCGGCGATGTCAACTTCGCCTGGCCGAGCGCGGAAATCGCAGTGATGGGACCGAAAGGGGCGGTGGAAATCATCTTCCGCCAGGATATTGGCGACCCGGCCAAGATCGAGGCCCGCACCGAGGAATACCGGCAGAAATTCGCCAATCCGTTCATCGCCGGGCATCGCGGCTTTATCGACGATGTCATCATGCCCCACGGCACCCGCCGGCGCATTTGCCGCTCCCTGGCCATGCTGAGGGATAAGAAACTCGAAAATCCGTGGCGCAAGCACGGTAATCTTCCGCTGTAGGGAGCCGTTCATGTTCAAAAAAATTCTGATCGCCAATCGCGGTGAGATCGCCTGTCGGGTGATCAAGACCGCGCGCAAAATGGGCATCAAGACCGTGGCCGTATTCTCCGAGGCCGATCGCAATGCCCTGCACGTGGATATGGCCGACGAGGCTGTGCTGATCGGTCCGCCGCCCACTGCCCAGAGCTATCTACGCATGGACCGCATCATCGAAGCCTGCAAGTCCACTGGGGCCGAGGCGGTGCATCCGGGTTACGGTTTCCTGTCCGAAAACGCCGCCTTCGCCGAAGCCCTGGCGCGGGAGGAAATCGCCTTCATCGGTCCCAACATCGAGGCCATCAACAGCATGGGGGACAAAATCACCTCCAAAAAGCTGGCCAACGCGGCGGGGGTCAACACCATTCCAGGTTATATGGATATCATCCGGGACGGTGACCAGGCGGTGGAAATCGCCCAGGGCATCGGCTATCCGGTGATGCTCAAGGCCAGCGCCGGTGGCGGCGGCAAGGGCATGCGGCTGGCCTGGAACGACGCCGAGTGTCGCGACGGCTTCGAGCGCGCCACCAGCGAAGCCCGCTCCAGCTTTGGCGACGAGCGGGTGTTTATCGAGAAATACATTCAGGACCCGCGCCACATCGAAATTCAGGTGCTGGCCGACAAGCATGGCAATGTAGTGTACCTGGGCGAACGCGAATGCTCCTTGCAGCGGCGCCATCAGAAGGTGATCGAAGAGGCCCCGTCCCCTTTCCTGGACGAGGCCACCCGCCGCGCCATGGGCGAGCAAGCGGTGGCTCTGGCCAGGGCGGTGCGCTATGAATCGGCGGGCACCGTCGAGTTCGTGGTGGATGCCAAACGCCATTTTTATTTTCTGGAGATGAACACCCGCCTGCAGGTAGAGCATCCGGTTACCGAATACATCACCGGTCTGGATCTGGTCGAGCAAATGATCCGCGTCGCTGCCGGCGAGCCGTTGCCCTTCAACCAGGAGGGCGTCAGGCTCAAGGGCTGGGCTATCGAGGCGCGCGTTTACGCGGAAGACCCGTTCCGTAAATTCCTGCCTTCCACCGGCCGACTGGTACGCTATCTGCCGCCGCAGGAAACCGACGTGGTACGGGTGGATACCGGCGTCTACGAGGGCGGCGAGGTGTCGATGTATTACGACCCGATGATCGCCAAACTGGTGACCTACGGCGCCAACCGCGACCGCGCCATCGCCCATATGCGCGATGCGCTCAACGAGTTCTATATTCGCGGTGTGTCGCACAACATCAGCTTCCTGGCGGCCCTGCTGATCCATCCCCGTTTCGTGACCGGGCGCATGACCACCAACATGATCGCCGAGGAGTATCCGGAGGGCTTCCATCCGGCCGATATTCCGCACGACGAACCCGCCCTGCTGATCGTGGTCGCGGGCTTTATCCACCGTCGTTATATGGACCGGGCTGCCCGGATCAGCGGCCAGATGCCAGGTCATGAGCGTCGCGTGGATGAGGACTGGGTGGTGGCCATCGGCGACGAACGTCATTTGACCAAGGTGCGCCCGGTGGAGGGTGGTTATGACGTGGAATACGGCGGCGAGACCTACGTGGTGCGCAGCGACTGGCAGTTCGGCCAGCCGCTGTTCAAAGGTACCATCAACGGTAACCTGGTCTGCATGCAGGTGGAGCGGCGTAACCTGGTCTACCGGCTGTTCCATTGGGGTTCACAACTGGATGTCATGGTGCTGAATGCGCGTGCCGCGGACATGCTGGCGCTGATGCCGGTCAAGGTGCCGCCGGATTTGTCCAAGTTCCTGCTTTCGCCCATGCCTGGGCTGTTGTCCAAGGTCACGGTGCAGGTCGGCGACGAGGTGAAGGCCGGACAGGATCTGGCTATCGTTGAGGCGATGAAGATGGAGAACGTGCTACGCGCCGAACAGGACACCAAGGTGGCGAAGGTACTGGCGGCGGTGGGCGACAGCCTGGCGGTGGACCAGCCGATTCTGGAATTTGAGTAGTTGACAAGCGGTATCGTAAGGGCGGTTCGCCAACCGCCCTTAGTATTCCCAGGAGAGATAGCCATGCAACTGAAGGTAGGCGATCCGGCTCCCGCTTTTAGCGGCAAGACGACCGATGGCGCCACGGTGAGTCTGGCGGACTACGCCGGCCGGAAACTGGTGCTGTATTTCTATCCCAAGGACGATACGCCGGGTTGCACCCGACAAGCCTGCTCGCTGCGCGATCATAATGCCGAGATCCGAGCGCACGGAGCGGAAATCCTGGGGGTTTCCACCCAGGATATCGCTGCGCACCAGCGGTTTACCGAAAAATACCGGCTTAATTTCCCGCTACTGGCCGATACTGACCGGACGGTCGGCAAAGCCTATGGAGCGGTCGGCAGCGGCGGTCTGCAAGGCTTGTTGTTCGATACATTGGGCGTAGCCAAGCGCATCACTTTTATCATCGACGAGCAGGCCAGGATTGCCCATATCATCGACAGTCCGGACTGTGCCAATCATGCTGAGCAAGTGCTGAAGCTGCTCTGATAAACATGCGAGTCATCGTGATCGGCGGCGGTTATGCGGGTCTGGCCGCCGTCATTGGTCTGCGCCGCACCCTGCCCGAAGCGGATATCCATGTTGTCGATCCCCGTCTACATCACCTCAAGCTGACTCATCTGCACCAGACGCTGCACCGTCCGCTGAGCGACTTTTGTACGCCATTTGCACAACTGGCGCGCAAGTTCGACTTTATCCATCACCGCGTCGCGCTGGCTTTCGATCGGCAGACGCTGGTGGACTGGCAATGGAACAGAACCCTGCCGCTGCCCGGTGGTTCGTTGCCGTTCGACTACCTGATTATCGCCACCGGCGCCGGACCGCGCCGCCTGCCTGGGGGCCGGCACGTGTACACACAGGCGGATTTTTGCCGGCAGGAGGGCCGGACGATTATCGAAGAATTGCTCAAGCGCACAGCCGGCCGGGAGTGCCACATCAGCGTGGTCGGCGCCGGCGCGACCGGTCTGCAATTCCTGTTCGAGCTGGATCATGTGCTGCAAAGCCGGGGTATTCAATACCGGCTGCGGCTGCTCAGCCAGAGCGCCAGGATACTTCCCAGGTTTGCCGCTGGCTTTCATGATTACATCCATGCGCGTCTGCAAAAAGCCGGCATCGACTATCTGCCGCAGACCCGCTATCTCAGCCAGCGGGGCGAGACGCTGCAAGCGGAAAATACCCGAACCGGTGCAGTCACTGCGTGGGCATCAGGGCTGACCCTGCTCTTTCCCGGCGTGGCTCCGCAGCCGTGTGCTATTCAGGCAAATCGCTATGGCCAGGTGCTGACCGGCGAGCATCTACTACCGAACATTTTCGCCGCCGGCGATTGTGTACAGTTCGCTTCGCGCGGTCTGAATGCGCTGTCCGCCCAGGCCGCTGTCCGCAAAGGCCGGCAGATCGCAATCAATATCAAACGCCTGCGGCAGGAGCGTCTGCCCTATATCTACGCTTACAATGAGTTAGGGTACTTCGTCAGCCTTGGACCCGGAGACGGCGTCGGCTGGATGCTGTTCAAAAATAACCTGGTCAGCGGTCTGCCGGCTTTCGTGATTAAAGCAGCCATCGAAGCGCAGTACGATCTGTTCGTGGATGGGGTGGATTGGTATTTCTGATCCGCGATTTTTACGCGCTCTGATGCCAACGGCCGTTCCAAGCTATCGGAATACATGACACTTCCCTTACAATTACCATCTTGTTACGCAGGAGACCGATGACCACCCGTCAGCGAACTGGACGGGACCATTCCACCGGAACGCGCCGCCGGCGCGGAACCGGTCTTTTATTATCGTTGGCGCTGCCTAAAATTTAAGTTGGGAGAAAAGCACATGAAACAACCCGTTCGCGTAGCGGTTACCGGCGCTGCCGGCAATCTCGGTTATGCCATGGTTTTCCGTATCGCCGCCGGCGACATGCTGGGGCCGGATCAGCCCGTTATCCTGCAACTGCTGGAAATCACGCCCGCGCTGCCCGCCCTGCAGGGTGTGGTGATGGAATTGAATGATTGCGCCTTCCCGCTGCTGCACAGCGTCATCGCCACCGACGATGTCAACGTGGCTTTCAAAGACATCAATTGCGCCATGCTGGTCGGCGCCCGGCCACGGGGCCCCGGCATGGAGCGCAAGGATCTGCTGACCGCCAACGGCGCCATCTTCGGTCCGCAGGGCAAGGCCCTGAACGCCTATGCCGCCCGCGACGTGAAGGTGTTGGTGGTGGGTAATCCGGCCAACACCAATTCTTTGATCGCCGCCTCCAACGCCCCTGATCTGGACCCTCGCCAGTTCAACGCCATGACCCGGTTGGATCACAACCGCGCTCTCAGCCAGTTGGCTGAAAAGACCGGCGCGCACGTTAACGACATCAACAAGATGATCATCTGGGGTAACCACTCCGCCACCCAATATCCCGACATCCGGCTGTGCACCGTCAAGGGCAAGGCGGCTGCCGAATGGGTCCCCCAGGACTGGTATCGCAATGAATTTATCCCTATCGTGCAGCAGCGCGGCGCCGCCATCATCAAGGCCCGTGGTGCTTCCTCGGCGGCTTCGGCGGCTTCGGCAGCCATCGACCACATGCGTGACTGGGCGCTGGGCACGCCGGCCGGCGATTGGGTCAGTATGGCGGTGCCCTCCGATGGCAGCTACGGCATCAGCGCCGGGGTGATGTATTCCTATCCCTGCGTCTGCAAGAATGGTCAGTATGAGATCGTCCAGGGACTGGACATCGACGCCTTCAGTCGCGAAAAAATGCAGCTCACCGAGCAGGAACTGCGTGAGGAGCGTGCTGCCGTCGAAGAACTGCTCAAGAATTAAAAAATAACCAGCCCTTCTTTCAAGGGAGAAGGGCAGGGGTGGGAGCGATCGGCAGCCCGGGCGCTGTGCTCCGATCCTCCCCTCCAACCCACTGGGAGAGCAGGAGAATTCCACCATCATCCTGATCAGCGACGAGGAGGCGGGGCGAAATCCGCTTTGCCAATCCACTTAATCTGTAACCACCTTTACCCTGAAGGAGTGATCATGAGTTATGAATCTGTGCATCGCCGTTCCGTCGAAGATATCGATGGTTTCTGGGGAGAAGAATCCAAGCGCATCTATTGGCACAAACCCTGGCAGAAGGTGCTGGATTATTCCAAGCCACCGTTTTGTAAGTGGTTCGTGGGCGGCGAGACCAATCTCTGCTACAACGCCATCGACCGGCATCTAGCCGAGCGCGCTGACCAGAAAGCACTAATCTACATTTCCACCGAAACCGACGAGACCGTCACCTACACCTTCAAGGAACTGTATCAGGAGGTCAACAGCTGCGCCGCGGCGCTGCAATCGTTAGGGTTGCAAAAGGGCGATCGGGCGGTGATCTACATGCCGATGATCGCGCAGGCGGTGTTCGCCATGCTGGCCTGCGCCCGGCTGGGCGTGATCCACTCGGTGGTGTTCGGCGGGTTCGCGGCGCATAACCTGGCAGTGCGCATCGACGACGCCAAGCCCAAGGTGCTGATCAGCGCCGATGCCGGCATGCGTAACGGCAATCCGGTGCCCTACAAGCATCTGGTGGATGAAGCCTGCCGGCTGGCCCAGTTCCCACCCCAGCATGTGATCATCTATAACCGTGGCCTGGACAAGACTATGCCGATCACCCAGGGTCGCGATCTGGATTACGCCGCCCTGCGCCAACAGCATAGGGATGCCGAGGTCCCGGTGACCTGGCTGGAATCCTCCGATCCCAGTTATATCCTCTACACTTCCGGCACCACCGGCAAGCCCAAGGGCGTGCAGCGCGACACCGGCGGTTATGCGGTGGCCCTGGCGACCTCGATGGACTATGTCTACGGTGCCAAGCCGGGCGAGACCATGCTGACCACCTCGGATATCGGCTGGGTGGTGGGTCATTCCTATATCGTCTACGGGCCGTTGATCTACGGCATGACCACCATCGTCTACGAAGGTCTGCCGATCCGCCCCGACGCCGGCATCTGGTGGAAGATCGTGCAAGACAACCAGGTCACCACCATGTTCTCCTCGCCGACGGCGGCGCGGGTGCTGAAGAAACAGGATCCCAAATTCCTGAAGGCGTATGACCTGAGCACGCTGCGCTATCTGTTCCTGGCGGGCGAGCCCTTGGACGAGCCGACTTCCCGCTGGCTGCACGACAGCCTGGGCGTGCCCATCATCGACCACTACTGGCAGACCGAAACAGGCTGGGCCATCCTGACCTATCTGCCGGGGTTGGAGTTGAAGCCCAACCGCTTCGGTTCGCCGGGCTTCGGCAATCTGGGCTTCAATCTCAAGATCGTCGGCGATAACACCGGCCAGGAACTGGGTCCCAACGAGAAGGGCGTGCTGGTGGCGGAGCCGCCGCTGCCGCCGGGCTGTCTGACCACGGTCTGGGGCGACGACGCCCGCTTCATCAAGAGCTATTTCTCGGACTTCAGGGACCAACTGCTCTACACCACCTCCGACTGGGCGCTGAAGGATCAGGACGGCTATTTCTTCATCATGGGCCGCACCGACGACGTGATCAACGTGGCTGGTCACCGCCTGGGCACCCGTGAGATCGAGGAAGCCGTCAGCACCCATCCGGCGATTGCCGAGGTGGCCGTGGTCGGCGTCCATGACGAGTTGAAAGGCCAGGTGGCGGATGTGTTCGCCACCGTGAAGAACGCCGACATGATCCAGAACGACGCCGATCGCATCAAGCTGGAGAAGGAGATTCTGGATGTGGTGGTGAAGCGACTGGGGGCGGTGGCGCGTCCGGCCAAAGTGTATTTCGTGAATGCTTTGCCCAAAACCCGTTCCGGCAAGCTGTTGCGGCGCAGTATCCAGGCACTGGCGGAAGGCCGCGACCCGGGCGATCTGTCCACGCTGGATGACCCGAACTCACTGGAAGCGGTGCGCAAGGCCTTACAGGATTAAAATACACCCCTTCGGGAGTTGAGCAGGGTGGGTATATTGCCCACCCTGATTTTTTATTGAGGCGCGATCCTCTAGTGGGCTGCCGCAAAAGTTTTGACAGGTTCTGGTTCCCAACTTGCTGCGTAGGCGCTAGAGCACGACCTGTCAGAACTTATGCGTTAATCCACTAGGAGTTTGTCTGACTTAGGGTCGGAACTTCAATTTTCCTATCACGAGGCCGAAAAAACGCACATTTTGCGTTTCTATCGCCCTTTCCGAGGGCATTTATCGCCCTCAGAGCGCCTTTATCCTCCCTGCAGGCAGACCTATCCTGCCACCAATACTTGCAGCCGTTTTAAATTGTAGGCGATGCACACCAAATTCCACTCGCCCTGCACGGCTTGCAAACCCCGTAACAGAAATTGCCGAAACCCCATCACGTGCTTGATGATGCCAAACACCGGCTCGACGGTGGACTTGCGTTTGGCATACAGTGCCTTGCCTTCGGGGGTTTGCAATCGGTGTTCCATCCGGACTACCGGATCAGCGGTGTCTGGGGCTTTACCCGGGTCAGCAAAGCGTTCTTCCAGGGTGGGATGATGCTCCGCACGACCCGTGGCGAGCAGCGGGGTAATGGTAGCGTGTTCACAAGCCTTGACGTTGGCCTCACTGAAATAGCCAGTGTCCGCCAGCAGATGGTCGACCTGACCGAGTTCCTCCGGTAACTGGCTGAAGTTGTCCAGCGCCGGTTGCAGTTCCTGTTTATCGTTCGGGTTCGGGCTGACGTGGTTTTCCACGATCAGGCGACTGCCATGATCCACCCCGGCCTGCGCATTGTAGCTCTGCTCAAACCCGCCGCCGCTCACCGGCATAATGCGCGACTCCGGGTCGGTAAAATTGACTTGATCCTTGTCCTGTGGACCCGGTTCCGGCGGCTTGGGGGGACGGCCCCCTAACTTGCGACCACGGGCCTGTTCCTTCGCCCGCCGCTCGGCCAGCTTCGCTTCATAGGCCGCTTGCTCCTGCGCATACCGGGCTTGGGCACGAGCCTCCAGTTCCGCTTTCACCTCCCCGATCTGCTGCAACCGGGCCTGCCGGAGCGCCACTTCGTCGGCCACCTTCAGCCCGGGGACCGGCTCGGTGTGACTCGCCTCGGCCTGCTGTAATAACGCCTCTACCTCCGCCTGCAACTGCTCCTCCAACCGGTTGGCATCATCCCACTCATCGCCTTATGTTTGCTGGCGTTGGCGTGCACTTTGCTCCCATCCAAACTCACGTTGCCTAACTGCAACACCCCCAGCGCATACGCCCGTAGCAAAATCTGCACCAACAGACCCTTCAGTTCCCCCAGAAACCGCTTCCGGAACGTATTGATGCTGTTGTGATCCGGGTGCGTGTTACCCGTGATATAAATCACCGGGATCAGCTCATAGGTGGCTCGCTCCAACGCCCGACTGGAAAAAATGCCAGTGGCATAGCCATAAAACAACAGTGCCAGCATCATCTTCGGTGGATAGGGCGCCGAGCCGCCACCACTGTACGCCGCTTCCAGCGGGGTGACATCCAGACTCTCCACGATCTCGACAATGAAGCGCGCCAGATGATCCTCTGCCAGCCACTCCTGCACCGGGATCACCACCGGCTGGTCACGTTCTATGGGGATAAATTGGTTGCTCATCGCCAGGCTCATCAGGTACGTTAGGTCATCTTACCTCATTATGCTGGGCAAGTCAGACAAATTCCTAGAGCCCCGATAAACTCCGCGATAAACTCAGATAAACTTGTCCCTGGCAGATAAATGTGGTCTGTCCCCGATACCGCCGATACCGCAGCGTTGGCAGGCGACGACCGGAGACATTATGATGCAATTTGCTACCCGTGTGGTTGTTGTTGCAGGAACCGGTCATGAGTGTATCCGTCCGTATCAGTGACGAACTTTACGAAGCCGCCAGGCGCACCGCCAAGGCCGAGCTTCGTTCCATTCCCCAGCAGATCGAGTTCTGGGCCAAACTGGGCCGGGCTGCTTACGATAACCCGGATTTACCGATCGATTTTATTCGCGATATTTTGATAGCCAGAATGGAAGACCCGGCGGACGCCGAGCCTTTCGTGCCGGAGAGCAGCCTGAATGGATGACGTTCGCGTCATCATGACATCGCTGTTTAAGCGGACCTATAAAAAACTCCATAATAACCAGAAACTGGCGGTAGACGCCGCGGTTGCAGCCATTGTGAAATCTCCTGAGCTTGGTGAAGCCAAGCGGGGCGATTTAGCCGGGATTTACGTCTACAAGTTCGACTGTGGGGGTCAACAGTTTCTGCTCGCCTACGAATGGAATCCGACACTCCGCATCCTGCGAGCGGTCGGGGTGCATGAAAACTTCTACCGCAACTTGAAACGCTCCAGTATTTTTGGACAGGCCCTTAAGGGAGCGCCGGCGTCCTCGCCGGCACGTTAAGCGTCTACCCCGCAGGGCGCGACGATACCCCAGTTCAGACAACGTCGGTCAGGCGCAGCCTATGCCCCATACGCATCAATTTAAGCGAATTTGTAACCGTTTTTCAGTTGCTGACAGGTGTTGGGTTTCTTTTTCCGGGTGTTCAATGAGCAGCCATGCTGGAAGCGTCCGGCCAGTTCCTCCAGCAACCGGACCAGGGCGGGCAGGTCGTCGATGCAGCAGGCCAGGCGCGCGGACTGCTCCTTGATCATTTGGCAGCCCTTGACCAGGCTGCGTTGCGGCACATGCCAAAGCCCTGTCAGGATCAGCCAATGCTGGATTAGCACGCCCAGCAGCTTGGCGTACAGTTCGCACAGCAGGTGATGCGGGTTGGCGCTGCGCGAACGCCCCAGGTTCGCATGGCTTTTCCAAAGCTTGAACAGCAACTCGATTTGCCAGCGGACCGCGTAGAGCAAGAAGCACTCCGGCAGGCTCAACTGGTCGCCTTCCACGTTCGTGACCAGCAGGTTCCAGTCGCACAGGGCCAGGCTCTCGGCGGTGGCGGTGCGGCATTGCTTCCGCGCGTTGTCCTTCATCTTGGCCCGCCGCCGCGCGGCGGCCTCCTCGGGTAGCCGCCACAACAGCAGGCGCACGGGCAGGCGCTCCTCGGCTCCGATTTCCACCGCCACTTCGTGCCTGACCACGTCTTGCCGGGCCAGCATCCCCAGCCAGCGCGGCCAGTCGATGCATGCCCCGTCCAGATGGAACGCCACGGTCCGCGGCTGCAGGCGGCTGATCCAGTACTCGCCGCGCGCGCCCTGCGCCCGCATCCGGGCCAGGTTGAAGTAGCCGAGATCCTGGATGCGCAGAACCCCTTTCGCGTGAACCGCCTCGGCCAGCGGGCTGCGGCTGTCCGAGTGTCGCCCCGGTAACAGCCCCAGGCTCAGCCGCCCCGTCCGCAGTTCAAGGTCGGCGTCCAGTTTCAGCGCGGCCTTGCCGGCCTCTCCGGCACCGCCAGTCCCGCGCCAAAGGTGCTCCCATTCGGCGGGCAGCGGGACGACGCTACAATCGGCGATGTGGACCGCCTCGAAGCGATTGAGGATCGCCACGTCTACCGGGCGGCCGGCCGTGACGGCCTGCGCCATGGCCTCTTCCAGGACGCTTTTCACAAACGCGCAAGCCGGCTCCGTGAAGCGCTGGTCCAAGCCCTGCGCGGACACCTTCAGGCCGTGGCTGAAGCCCGCCCTGGCAAGCCCCTCCGCCGACGGCGGGCTGTTTTGCATCCATCCGAAGACCAGCGTCCTGATGAAGTTCGCGCCGCTGACCTTGCGCTGGCGCCGGATGAACCCACTGGTCTTGGCCAGGACCTCAGCCCGGACGGTCAAAATGGTTTGCAACGCAAGGGCGACTGTTGAACAAATATTCATCACGGTTCATCTGGGTTTGCCAATCGAAGTTGGCCTCCCATCTTACCGGCATCTGCCTGGTTTCGCTCCAAATCCCGTTAAATTGATGCGTATGGGTCAGGCGCAGCCTATGCCCGACCTCGTGCCTGATCCAACAGCTTCGGCCCTTCTTGTGGGGCAGGCGTCTGCATGCGTATATCTCCAAGTGACAGGTTCATCAAAATCAATTTTTAAATTTTAATATCAATTACTTAAAAAGAATAGCCAGCTTATCTGCGTGTTATAACACGCACCGCTGACATTGCAACCAGGCGATGCCGTCATACTGCGTTTTTCACGCACCAATATTTCTCTTGAATTTGAGCATAGCTTTGATGTATAAGGAATTTAATGCTTCTGCAAGGGAGCAGGTGCGTGTTGTAACACGCTGATTAGTGCGTCTAATACGTAGTTAGGCATTCAATTGTTTCTTACTGAGGAGACACAATCATGAAAAAACTTTGCTACTCATTGATACTTGGTTTCGCTGCTTTTCTAGGTTCTCATGTGGCTAATGCGAGCCTTATAGGTAGTTTTTCTCACGTTTACGGTTTCGGTGTAGACCCAAGCGCTGTTGTCATCGATCTCAAGGTCTTCGACGGTCAACCTGGTGGTAGATATCTTTGGGAATATACCGTTACCAACAACAGCTACGATCCTAATCCGGGTACCTCCAATGGTTTTTCCGGGTTTGAACTCTTCTTGCCGACGCCAATACCCGGAATTGCTGATATTACTCCCAACCCGACCAGCACTCCGCCCTGGGAAATCAACTGTTGCTCCGGTAATCCCACCGAGTGGGATATTAGGAACAGCGACGGTCTGGGGGTCATGCCGAGTAGTGTGGGTATTTTCAGCTTCACGACTGACCCACGTTTGGTCGCTATCAATGATAACGGCTGGTTCCATACTTGGCAGTCCGATATCCAGACCGACATTGTTCCCACGCCAGGTATGCATGTACCGTGGGTGCCTGGCCTTAATCCCATCCCAGAGCCTACCACGCTGGCACTCCTGGGGCTTGGTGCCATAGGAGCCATGGGACTGGGATACTCCCGCCGTCGGGAAGCAGTGAAGCAAGCGTAGGGTGCGTTCTACGCACCATTCAAGGGCGGTGTTACAGAGGTGGTTTGTGTTTGGGAGTCGCGTCTGCCCTAACTGAACGTTGCAGCCGACCGCGCTGACGCGCGGCGGCTGAACTTCACCGTTAGGCGCATAAGACATACGGGCTAGCGCCTTCCAAGAGTAACAAGAGGAAACACACAGTGCACAATTTAGTTCGCATATTTTCAGCAGTAGCCGCACTTTCTGCGGCAGCCAGTATCTTACCGACCCATGCCGCAGTTGTCGCTTCATATGACATGACGACGCTGAACATCACTGGCACACAGAGCATGAGCCCCAATGGCGCGAGTCTTTTGGGCGTAACCGCAGGTAATTTTATTGAGAACCTAACCGGCGGGACGGAACAATTAGAATTCGGCATTCAGAGTACTGGTTTCATCCCTGCCGGTGTCAACGGTGCCTCTGCCCGTTCCATGAACGGTAGCCCCGCCAATCCCTGGTGGCAGTTCACCGTCACGCCTGATTCCGGTTACAGCCTACAGTTCACATCTATGGTTCTCGATGCAGGGGTACAAAGTGGCATAACCGGCGCAACAAATTGGGACTACAATGTTTCTTGGAGTGTTGACAGCTTCATTTCCGTACTCGGAACGTTCGACGGTCCTTCAATCAGTGGCATTGGCGGACCTTCCGTTACTACGGGCTTAACGGTTGATCTTTCGAGCCTGGCAACACAGTCGTCGCCAGTTACCTTCCGTGTCACGCCGAATCGTATCACAGGTACGAACGGTGCAACCGGGCAACGGGTGGGTTGGATTGATAATGTCGTACTAAACGGAACTGCATCTAGCACTAGCACTGCCGTTCCAGAACCGAGTTCGTTAGCTATGGGAATCACCGGTTTATTCGCACTCACAGGTGTATGGCGAATTCGAAAACACGGTAAGGCGTAATCCGTAGCCAGATAGGTTGGGCAACAACTCTATCGTTGCCCGACATTTCCACCAAATATGCCGGCTTAAAGAGAAAAAAGGGGCTAAGCTCGATTTATTCCGATAGCCCTAACAAAAGCATGCAGCCAACCGCGCTATGCGCGGCGGCTGATGCTAATCGTTAGTTTTCTTAACCACCCGTAATCAAGGAGATTATAAATGACGATAGTTTTAAAATAAAACCCGCAGCAACTGAACAAGATGTTACAATGAAGAAGTTTTGACACGAACTAGAACCGTCAAAATTGCCTTCAACAACCCAACGCAATTTCAACACGAGGAGTAGATTTAAATGAATATCGGATTTGTAAGTATTGCCAAGCTTCTTCAGGGAACTACATTCGGAAAGCTCTATATGGAAAATCAAGAAGCCGAGCTGAAGAAATCAGGCGGCAACATGTCATGGTACGGCTCGACGTATGAGTGGGCCGTGAGCTCTTTTCAAGGAATCAGTGCCCGCCTTCCAAACGGCCGTTGACCAAGTCGCCACTGCAAAGGGGCTGGAACTCGTACTTATCACGGAGGAACTGATACTCAACGTGGATGACTCGCGGAGAGAAAACAGAGCCATCTTCACAGTTAGACTTACCCAAAGGAACGGAGTCTTCTTCAATCCGAAAAACGACCTCACGAACGAGATAGCTGACAAGATGCGCCAAATTTTGGGCGTGTAGTGCGATAGGATGGGCTGAGGTACGAAGCCCATCAATCGAGTTACCAAGCCTAACCCAACGTTCCAGCGGAGCTTCGCTACGCTCAGCCCGCTGAACTTTGCGTTAGGGCGAATGAATTTTTCTCTCCCCCCGACCGAGTGTTGGGGTGATAAAAATCGGCGAGTGGGGTGCAATAAGAGCGCCCGGTTGATAGCAATGAACCCGCTGTAATCTGTTTCAATGCAGGGCGGCGGTTCGGAAACGGTGAGTTTCTGGAAACCGTGTTTGCCCTAACTGAACGCTCCAGCCGACCGCGCTACCGTGCGGCGGCTGAGCTTGAACGTTAAGGTCTGGCGTTCGCTCTCCCCAAGGCTGGCTTTCACGGTAACTTAAAGGTGATAAATGAAAACCAATTCACAGATACTACTTTCACCCCGACTTTATCTTGGAGACATTGATGGAGATCACCTTGACGAGCTAATCGAAGTTGACGGACGGCATCTCTATATATTCAAATGTAATTACGAACATCCCCCGCTTTTAGAACACGTATTTTCATCGCGCGTGAATCGTCTTGTCATTGGTGACTACGTTGCTAGCGGTCGCGAGCACGGTAAGGATCAAATACTTGCCATTTTGGAGGATGGCACCATTCAAGGATGGGCAATCAGCGATGATCTCAAGCAAATGTGGTGGTGGTTCACTCAACCCACGTTTATCAATGATAGCGAACACTTTATTGTGGGCGATTTCGATGGGGATGGAGCCGATGAAATCATGGTCTACGAGCCATCGACTGGTGCCATCAAGCTCTACGAATTTCAAAGCAATGGCTTATTTGGGGAAATGTCGGGTTATTCCCTCGGCAATCTCAACGGACCTGATCTAAGACAGAAACTCCTCCTCGCCGGTGATTTTGGCCAGGCATATTCACGGAAGGACTTACTGGTGATCGACCGCGCCGCAGGACAAATCATGCGCTTTGATACTGCGAACGAACCCAATGGTACGAATACATTCTGTTGGGCATTCTCCTCAAATTTCGAACCTGTTTGGCAGCAACGATGAACTGGTCATCAGCAATTTCTCTGGCGATGTTAGGGATGGTTTGATGGTTCGTAATTTCGACACTGGACAATACAAGCTATTTCAATTGGAGTACAACGACGGCAACCTCATCGAAGCGACCGACATTGACTTTGGTCAACTTCCTGTAAAGCCCAATGTTGGGCGAATTGCCGCAGCTAAAGTGCGAGAGGCCGAACTGCGAAATGAGCGTGGAGAATCCCGTGACGACATTATCTATTTCGACGACGTTGCCTGCGAGATCATTCGCACCGATGCCCGGTTTGATCCAGACCGAGGTAAGCTGACCTATTGCTGGGCCTACACATCCGGCATCGTGGTGGAGCCAGTGCGCATCCCAGAGCAGAGGCCTTATGCAGTCATGTTATGTAAATTTAAAGACCAGCAGCCCGATCCCAAGCTCGAAAAATATTTCCGGGAAATTTTCACTCCTGGAACGGGAGGTCTTATCGAGTATTGGCACGATGTTTCCCTCGGTGCGGTTGATGTCAGTGGCAGTCGTGTGTTCGGATGGATAGAACTCGATGTGGTGCGGATGGATTTGGAGAAAGATCACTTAAATCACTCTCGTGCAGGATTGATCAACCTGGCAATTGCAGCAACGCAAAAGGCAGGTTTTGACATCACTGGCTTCCCAAATAAAATTGCGGTTTTCACACATAATTACACGCGAGATGTACAGTGTACGAACGTTTGCGGTCACTTTTGGCTCGATGGTAGCTTCAGTGGCGGAAACGTATCTGCCCCGCCCCATATGCATAGCGGTTCTGTTTTGGCGCATGAGATGGGCCATGGTTTAGGTTTCCCTGATGATGACGTTTATAACGACAAATACTGCATCATGAGCGCCGGGCGAGTCCTAAGTTTTGCTCACCCTGTATGGAACAACGTCTTATTCGGACCCACGATGAGCTTCCCCCAATTGGCAATTAAGAATTGGACTTTGCCGGGACGGGTGCTCACCGTGAACTCGAACTGGGTGAATGCGACTACAGCGACAAACTTCATGCTAGCGCCGATGAGCGACCGCAAGATCGATGCTTGTATCGGTGTGATCTTGCCAGCGGATGACGGCAATAGTGTCGGGGACTATTACCTAGAATACCAACGGTCGATCGGCTGGAATCAGTCAATCCCTGCAAGTTTGGTGATCCGACGCCGAAAGGATGGTACAGCTTCTTTGCTTGGAGAAGTGCTCGTCCCCACCGTTCTAGGTGGTAAAACCAAGTGGCTTGAGCCTTGGGGAAATGTGAACTTTGAAGTCGAAAAGATTCGTAATGATGACCGGGTGATCAGAGTTTCTGTGTCAAAACCACCGAAACTGAAACTGAAACCGAAAATAGTTCCTAAAACTAAACTAGTTAAGCGGGTTCCGAAGAGCTAAAGGGGCGGGGAGAAATCGGGGACAGACCACGATTTCCCTCCGCGTTCACACGGGCCAAAGGAAAGAGGCTAGGCTCGATTTATTCCGATAGCCCTAACAAAAGCATGCAGCCGACGTGCTACACGCGCGGCTGCTACCGGTCGCTAGCCGGAACCGTCGCTGTCTTGGGTTTCTTGAGAAGCGACTTTATGATGGTTATACTTTCGGTATGAAAACAGCTATCTCACTGCCTGACGACGTCTTTCTTGCTGCGGAGCGGCAAGCGAAGTGGATGCGGAAATCCCGCAGCCAGATCTATGCCGAAGCCCTGACCGAATACCTCGCACGACATGCACCGGATGGGGTTACAGAGGCTATGAATAGAGTTATTGAACAACTCGGTGAATCTCAGCCCGATCCATTTCTGACGGGTTCGGCGCGGCGAGTGTTCGAGCGCTCCGAGTGGTAGAGGTCAGGCAGGGGGAGATTTGGTGGGCGGAGTTGCCCGAGCCTGCTGGGTCCGGTCCCGGGTTTCGGCGACCGGTGGTTGTGGTTCAGGGTGATCCCCTGAATCGAAGCCGTATTGCCACGGTCGTCTGCGTGCCGCTGACAAGCAGTCTCGTTTGGGCTGACGCGCCGGGGAACACATTAATACCCGTCAAGACCGGCGGCCTGCCCAAAGATTCAGTAGCCAATGCGTCGCAGATTGTCACCATCGATCGAACCTTTCTGGCCGACCGGGTTGGGCGGCTCCCACCAAAACTGTTCGCTCAGATCCTTCAAGGCATTGACGTTGTGCTCGGTCGATGAACCCGCTAACACGGCGTTGAAGCGGAAGGAAAAAGAGGGCCGGGATAGCCCTAACAAACGCATGCAGCCGACGCGCTACGCGCGCGGCTGATGCTTATCGTTAGCTGAAATGAGAATAAAGATAACTGTACTATTATCGCTAGCCGCTTTTATTGCGGGCTGTATTCCTATCGGAGTCACTCCAGATAAATCAGAGATTGTATGGGAAGAAGGAACATCTAGAATTGAGCGCAGAAGTTTACACGATAATTTTGTTGCACTATTATCGCCAGAAGGTGCGTTCAAGAAAGCATACTTCCTGCGATCCGAATATTGGTTTGTAAATAAAGATGTTGCAGAAAGGTTAGCGCATGTTCAGGAGTCAGACACTCCTGATAGAGACTATCTACCTAGAATATTAGGAGATGAGAATATACAAAAATGGGTCTTTATTGCTCATCATATTACGAGCAGGGAGCGCGCAGATATGTTCTTGGAGATATTTGATCGACGTAGTATAGTGAATAGAATCACTATCCCAGGATGTCACAGAGACTTCTCTTTTGGATATTATACACCAGAGCATTACTCTCTTACTTACGAAAGAGACTTGAAAGCTGTTCGGTTTCGCAATGATGTAGGTGAAGGCTATGTTGATCTTGTGACTGGGGCTATAAAATACAAAGCTAACAAGGCGGTCGAGCGAACGCCTGCGCCCGTCATGCCGGTTGCTTGCGCACCCGTCACGCCGGGCGCAGGCATCGCTCACCATTAAACGTTAGGGCGGGTGGATTTTTCTCTCCCCTCAACCGACCGACTGGACTACTCAGTACCACCCCGTCTTTGCTTAAACTGATCTCCCTTCGGGCGTCTCTTGGCGGATGGCCTTGGGTGGCGGAAACACCCGGCGGGTGGCAAGTTGAAAAAGGTGTGCTATGGTTTGGGTAGGGCGGTGGTTCGGAAACGGTGAGTTTCTGGAAACCGCATTGGCCCTAACGGAACGCTCCAGCCGACCGCGCTACCGCGCGGCGGCTGAGCTTAGAGCGTTAGCTGCCACAGGCGAACCTCAAACATGATCAAATTTCGCCTCTTCAACGCGTCGCCCGGAGACGTCGCCGATGAGCGAAAGACGCTTGCCGAGGTCGTAGTTCCAGAATTGGGACGGATCCTCAACGCATTCGCTGCTGTTGGTGACGGCGAAGACATCGAACTCGAAGCCATCCGCTGGGAAACACACACTTGGCCCGATGTTGGGGCTGACCCTCAAGACGTAATCAATAAACAGCTTTCTGATTTCGACATTTTCGTTGGCGTGATGTGGAAACGATTCGGCACACCAACTAAACGATCTGGTTCTGGTACCGGAGAAGAATTCGAGCGTGCCTTTGAACTCTACAAGAAGCATCGTGTGCCACGCATAATGTTCTATTTTCGTACCACTCCTTTCTATCCAAAGACTTCTGACGAAATCGACCAGTTCCGGCAGGTATTTCAGTTCAGAGAACGACTCGAAGAGCTTGGCGTGCGGTATTGGGAGTACGATACTCCAATCGAATTCGAGCGGTTTGTTCGCGAGCACCTGCTACGGCAGATTTTGGACCTCGCACACGCACCGGTAAATGTAGAAGTCGAGCCGGAAGCCGAAGTCGTTGAGCGAATCCCAGATCATCTCGTATTCATCAGCTACACACCGGAAGACCGACAGGCAGCGAGACAACTTTCCCTCAACTTGAAGGACGCCGGAGCGAGGACTTGGCTCGACGTGAACGACTTGCTCCCCGGTCAGGATTGGCAGCACGAAATCGTGCATGCCATTCGCTCCAGCAATGTCTTCCTTTTGTTGTTGTCATCACATGTCATGAAGAAGACCGGATACATTCAAAAGGAAATCAGGTATGCGCTAGACGAAATGGACAAGCGTCAGCAGGATAAGACATACTTAATTCCGGTGCGGCTCGATGACTGCACCGTTCCTGATAGGTTGGCCGGACTTCAATGGGTTGATATGTTTCCAGATTGGAATGCAGGGCTCGCAAACATTTTAAGAGCATTGAAAGCGATTCCAGCATGATTCCGCAGCTAACAATTGCGTGAACCGGAGCGGCGAATCCGGCGGAATCTGAAATCAACGCGTAACGTCGCCGCCCGGTTACGCTGGTCGTTGTGCCGAATAGGGAAGACAATATGAGTAACCAATTGCAATCGGTTCGAGTCACACGTTTCAAGGGCATAAAAGATGCACCTTTCGACGTCTCCGCGATAAACGTATTCATTGGCGCCAACAACTCCGGCAAGAGCACCTTGGCGCAGGTAATTCACTTTAGTATTGGATTGCTGCAATCGATCGAGCTTGCTAAAAGATGGGGGAACAAAGACACTATTGCACTAAGCTTGAGTCCAACGCAGACTGCTTTATTATCCATGCGCAGACTTGTATGCACTCGGTCAGGGTGGTCAGCTACTTGAGAACCCTGACAGTGCGATAGAGGTGTCATTCGTCCTCGTCGATGGTGAGAAGATCAACCTGACCATCCGGAAAGGACGAAACGGCAATATCCATGTGAATGTGGACAACGTCACGGCAGCGAAAAGTCTTGCGAGTCTTGAGAAGCCTTTCACCATCTACTCACCGGGACTTGCGGGCATCGCGAGAAGCGAAGAGTTCATTTCAAAAGGTGTCCTCCTGCGTACTATTGCACGTGGCGACGCCAATCTTGTCTTTAGGAACATTCTTCTTCGTCTATCAGACCCCGAACACACTGCAGCGTGGTCAGAGTTCCTTGATGATCTGCGGAAGCTATTCAACGATATCAAAGTAGAAGTAATTTACACTGCCGACACTGACGAACACATCATGGTGTTCACCGACACCGGCAGTGGACGCGTCCCCGTTGAACTTGCAGGCACGGGTGTTCTGCAGGCCATACAGATTCTTGCATACGTTCACTACTTCCATCCTTCTGTTATCATTCTTGATGAGCCAGATTCCCACCTTCACCCAAACAATCAGCGACTCCTTTGCAAACTTCTCCAGGGGGTAGCAGAAGAACGAGACACCCAGGTTTTTCTAACCACTCACTCTCGTCATGTCGTTGATGCCCTCAGTGGGCAGGCAGCATTTCTATGGGTTCGTAATGGAACCGTTGAGAAAATGGAACAGGATCACGATTTGGCTGTGTTGCTGGACATCGGGGCACTCGACATCAAGGAAATGCTCTCCAAGTCGCAAGCAAAATGCATCGTCCTTACAGAGGACGCTCTTAAGCATGGCTTAGAACTTCTCCTCGATTCATCCGGTGTCCAGATGGTAGAAACGCTTGTCCTCGCCTACTACGGATGCACTTCTCCGCATAATCTTCGTCCACTCTTGGAGTTGATGCGTGGTTCCAACCCCAAGGCCAAGATCGTAGTTCACCGTGACCGCGACTACCTTACAGGAGTCGAGGCGGAGAACTGGGCGACCGATATTCGAAAGATGGGCACAGAGCCGTTCTTGACGGACGGGGTTGATATCGAGTCACATTTCCTTAATGCAAAGCACCTCGCTATGTTGAACAACAGATCCCGAAGAGGAAATGCAGGAATTACTGGACGCCGCAACCGCGAGCACCCGGGATACTTCGATAGAAAAGTATGTCAATGGCAGAAGCGATATTGAGAAGAAGGCAGGAACCTTTGGGAAGTTGAACGTTGGACAACTTGCCGCCTCTGCACCGAAGACCGTTAATGCCGAACCAGAGCGGTATCGCCATGCAAAGACAGTCCTCAAGCGCTTGCGCCAAGATTTCCAGACAAAGCACACATGTAACCTGAAGGTCATGGAGAAGTCCCAGCACCTTGCTGTTGATGATCTGGTAGCGCTCGCGAAGAAACTTCAGTAGAGGCACAACAAGACGAGTGGAGGCGACGTCCAATAGGCCGCGCCTCACTCTCAACGTTAGGGCGGGTGGGATTTCTCTCCTCCCAACCAACCACCTGGACTGCTCAGCGCCATCCCGTCTTTGCTTAAGTTGCCTTCCCTTCGGGTGTCTCCTGGCGGTGACCTTGTGTGGCGGAAGCACCCGGCGGGTAGCAAGTTGAAACCGTTGTGCTATGGTTTGGGTAGGGCGACGGTTCGGAAACGGTGGGTTTCTGGGAACTGCGTTGGCCCTAACCCAGCGCTGCAGCCGACCGTGCTACGCCGGCGGCTGAGCTTGAGGCGTTAGTGCGTCAAGCGAAGCTTGACGCTTCTGGCGGGGTGAAAGTCCCCGTCGGGTAAGGGCTAACCACCCACCCGTATCGAGTCTTGCGCCTCTGGCGGAGCGGAAGCGGCGGAAAGGAATCGGCGGCCTCAAGCGAACAAAAGAGGTGAAGCGTAGACAGAGCAACCGATAGGCCAGAGGGGTGTCCGCACCACTCTGAAGCGATTCCAGCCTCGTCAAAAGCAACCAAGCAGGTGGCGACGTTGTTAACGTGACGGAAGCCCACACGAAGGCGTCGGTAGGGTGAGACGCCCGAGGGCCTGCCGGGGTCCGAGCGCCTGGCATGTCGGCAGAGAAGCGTCAGGAACTTGAGAGGCCTCATGGGTTCCTGAAAAGACCAACGGTATACGGTTATTGAGACACTGAAGGGGAAACCCGGAAACGGAATTAGACCGGAACCGGAATGGCTTTTATGCAGGTAAGTTATGCCAACTGAAAGAAGGCGGACTGAAAACTCATGGGGAGTCAGACTGACTCATAGTACTCGGAGCGCGGGAAAGCCGCGTACAGGGGGAAGGGGTCAGCAAAGTGATGTAGCCCGCAAAGGAAACACGTACCGGACTTGTCGAGCCGGAGATACGATGCCAACCTCACTGCGGGGAATAACGAAGCGACCGCGCAAGTGGTCGAGTGCGAAGTGAATCACTTTGAAGAGCCCGGTGCGGTAATTCCGCACGCCGGGATCCGCGAGGGGGCAGTCGGGTAACCGGCTGTCCTACCTCGATGGCCAATTAATGGGACAAGGTCAAATGTATGAAAGACATGATTCTTAGGGCTCTGGGAACGTTCCAAAGTGCTCCCTCCTGGAGCACTATTGGCTGGATGGTCTGACGAATACAAGAAATTTTATTCTTCAGGGTATCGATGTCCTAAATGCAATGAACGTCTATTGAATAGTCTTGGGAATATTATGGTAAACTTTTATTCTGACAAAAGAGAAAGAATACCATTATGGAAATTTGCTATATATAGAGCCGAATTTGCAGAGTGCCCAAAATGCAATTACCTTTGGAAAATCAAAGGTAGTGGTCAACTACCCCCTCAAAGCCAATTAGAAATATTGAGTGTTACCGAAACTGACAGAATGGAAGAAAGTATGGGGACAGATACGAGAATTATAGATAACTCAATGAGTTCTGTTAGCTTGAAACGCAAATTTACAGTTAGCAAACAGTGGACAAGGACTTATTCGATAGAATATGAAAAGATACAGACTGAGGGTTCTGGGCTCACCATTGGAATAGAAGAGACAAGTATTAGAACAAGTGTTGAAGAAAAAATCAGGAAGCAATTTGCTATTTCGGAAGAAACTAACGAAATCTATTCAGAAGAAGTTGAAATTGATGTGCCTGGCTCCACGAAGTTAAATGTGTTTTTCCAGTGGAAGAGATTATGGCAATGTGGTTTTATCAAGTTTCGCAGCCCAAATAATGAAGAATTTAGAGTGCCTTTTCGAGTAGCTGTCGGAGTAACATTTGATCAACTTCAAGTTGATGAAAACAAATAATGTTCATCATTGCTCGCCTTGGGTCGGTTGAGAGTATTATTACCTCTATTCAATGGCTGCTTTTGGCCTATAGCGGTGTTTACTCGAGTTGAATACAATATCCGCAATGTTTGAACCATCCTTTTATGTCTTTTTCAGTTATTTTATCTAAAGCATTTTTGACGCCCTCTTCGAGGGTATCTACGGTACGAGCGGCTGTCCCTCAAAGTAATTCTTTAAGCTTTGACCAACAATTTTCAAGGGGTGAAAAATCAGGAGAATAACGGGGTAGATACCGTAGCTGAGCACCGGTTGAACGAATAATTTCTTCCACTTTTTTACCTTTATGGGTTTTGACATTATCCATCAGCACAATATCTCCTGGTCGTAACGTCGGTGCTAACATTTTTTCTAGAAATGTTTCGAAGGCCACTCCATCCACGGCCCCTGCTAACATCATGATCGCGGTGATACCCGATAATCCCAACGCCCCCACTAAACTGATATTACTACCCGTATTGCGTGGTTTATCCCCCTCCACACGGGTTCCTATCGGTGCACGACCATACGTTCGTACCATCCCAATGTTGATCCCTGATTCATCAATAATAATCAGTTTTTCCACTGGCATGTTGGGTCTATCCTGTTGAAATTCCTCACGTTCATTTTTTACTTCGGGCGTATCTCGTTCGGTCGCATGCATCGTTTTCTTTTTCCGTGAAATACGCAATCGCCTCAGCTTTTGTGTGATCGTTGAGCCACTGATACGAATTCCTGTTCGCTTAAAAAATAAGTCACTCAGTTCGGCAAGCGTGGCGTCTTTATTGGCATCAGATACTTCTCGTAGGATAATCAAATCGACCGGATCCAGTTTAGGCTTAAGCCCCCCTCCATGAGGTTTAGGAGCGACACTACCCGACTTCCTGAAACGCTTCACCAACCGCGATACAAAACTAAAACTGACGGAGAATCGTTTAGCAAGTTTACGTAGCGATCCTTCTTTTTTCTGATAAGCTTCGACAATTTTTTTTCGTAAATCGTTTGAATAAGCTTTCATAGTTAGTACTCATATTTGTTACAATGGCAATATTATAATATAATACTCGTATTTAATTAATAGATTAGCTAATAGCCTTGTATTCTATGCAACTAATAACCGCTATAACATGCGGCTAAACCGGACCCCGCGCCAAAGGCGCGCGGGTCCGGTTAGCCTTGGCGTTAGTGCCTGGCCGAAAACCCGTAGATCGGACACAGGACGTGCCCGACAGTATACCCAGCATGGCTCGATGATACCCCAGTTCAGACAACGTCGGTCAGGCGCAGCCTATGCCCGATCTCGTACCTGATCCAACAGCTTCGATCCCTCGTGCTGAGCAGGTGTCGGTAGTCCGTAGTGCTCACACCGATCGTTCGGACAATACAACGTTTCCCAGTCCACGCTGACCTTCTCGATGGAACCGTAACTTCCATCGAGAATGCCAACCTCTCACTAAAGTGGGAAAGCTCATCACGGCAACTGAGGGACACTACCGACACTTGCGCACCGGCGCAAAACTGCGTCGATGGATTGGCGTCGGCCCGAAGCGGGTGAGCGCCTCCAGGTGTCGCCGGGTGCCATAGCCCTTATGATCCTTGAAACCGTAGTGCGGATACAGCCGGTCCAATTCCAGCAGCAGGGCATCGCGGTGAGTCTTGGCGAGGATGGAGGCGGCGCTGATGCAGGCTACTGTCTGATCGCCGCGGATAACCGCTTCGGCGGGACAGGGCAGGCCGGCCGGTACACGGTTGCCGTCTACCAGCACCAGTGAGGGCGGGACGCTGAGCGTTGCGACGGCGCGCCGCATCGCCAGCAGCGTGGCTTGCAGAATATTCAGCGTGTCGATTTCGACCACTGACGCTTCCCCCAAAGCCCAGCAAACGGCGTATTCCCTGATCCGTTCAGCCAATCGTTCGCGCTGTAATGCGGTGAGTCGTTTCGAATCCGCCAGCCCGGCGATGGCTTTAGCGGGATCGAGAATGACGGCAGCGGCGATGACCGGACCGGCCAGCGGACCGCGCCCGGCTTCGTCGCAGCCGGCGGTATGCCGCGGCAATGCCAGACAGCAGGAAACCGATGGGCGTGCCCGGTGGGTCAAGGCTTCCCCCACAGCGCCTCCAGACGCTGGTCGCGTCCGCAGGAGTAACGGTAGAACTTATAACGCACCGGGTTTTTCTGATAATAATCCTGGTGATAATCCTCCGCTGGATAGAACGTGGTTGCCGGCGCGAGCAGGGTGACGATGGCTTGTTTAAACCGCGCGGACTGTTCCAACGCCTGTTTGGATTGCTCGGCCAGCCGCCGCTGGGTTTCATCGTGAAAAAAGATCGCCGCACGGTATTGAGCGCCCTTGTCGCAGAACTGCCCGGTCGCATCAAGCGGGTCGATGTTATGCCAGAAAACCTCCAGTAACTGGGAGTAGCTGATTTTGGCCGGATCGTAGACGATCTCGACCGCTTCGACATGGCCCGTTCCACCTGCCGAGACTTGCTTATAGGTTGGATTGGCCTGCTGGCCGCCGGTGTAGCCAGCAGTGGTGGAGACGACGCCTGCCAGTTGGTCGAAGGGTGGCTCCATACACCAGAAACAGCCGCCGGCGAAGGTCGCTTTGGCCAGGCCGCCAGCTTGATCGGTTGCACCGTAAGCGGAAGGGAACAGACCCAGTAACGTGATGACAGCCAGAATGAGATTTAAGCGGGTACAGAAAAATGATTTCATGGCATTAACTCACGGTCCTTTAGAGGCTGTACAAAAACTAAAGCTATGATAGCATTAATAAATTTTTCAAAAAATGCGTCCCCTCCCCCCTGGTGGGGGAGGTGTATGGACCGGAGAGATAGGTAACAGGTGTTCGGAGACATCGGTAACACCTGTTCGGAGAGATGGGTAACACTGTTCGGAGACATCGGTAACACCTGTTCGGAGACATCGGTAACATTCTTTTAAGCTGACCAGCATTTTCCTAGAGGAGAATGTTGATGTCGCAACAGAGAGTGTCGCTGGCAGTACGGCAAGAGTTTGTCCTGTTGGCCAACCAAGCGCAGATCGAGATGAGAACCTTGTGCCACCGGTATGGCATCAGTACCAAGACCGGTTACCAATGGCTGAAGCGGTTTCGTGCCGGGGGTCTGGAAGCGTTGGTCGAGCGTGACCACCGGCCATACCGGTCGCCGCGTCAAACGGTGGCGGCGCTCGAGCAGATGATCGTAGCGGTGCGGGATGCCCATCCCGCCTGGGGTGGGCGCAAACTCCGCGCCTACCTGCAGGCCCAGGGGCAGACGGCCTTGCCCAGTGCGAGCACCATGACGGCTATTTTGCGGCGCCATCAGCGGTTGAGTGCAGCAGACGGGCGTAAGCATCAGCCGTGGCATCGCTTTGAACAGGTAGCCCCCAATCGCTTGTGGCAGATGGACTTCAAAGGCCACTTTGCCATTGCCCAAGGCCGCTGCCATCCCTTGACGGTGTTGGATGACCATTCCCGCTTCGCGGTCTGCCTGCAGGCGTGTGGGGACGAACAGGGCGCCACGGTGCAAGCGGCCCTGACCGCGACCTTTCGGCGCTATGGCTTGCCGGAACGGATGCTCATGGATAATGGCCCACCCTGGGGGGGCGAGGGCCAGCAAACCCTGTCGGCCCTGGTCCTGTGGCTGATCCGCTTGGGGGTTCGCATCAGTCATAGTCATCCCTATCATCCGCAGACCCAGGGAAAGGATGAGCGGTTTCATCGTACCCTCAAGGCAGAGGTGTTGCGTGACCAGTACTTTGCGTCGTTGTCGGTGTGTCAAGGGGCCTTTGATCGGTGGCGGGAGGTGTACAACCGGGAGCGCCCCCATCAGGCTCTGGACATGGCTGTCCCGATCAGCCGCTATCAACCCAGTCCCTGTTCCTTTCCTGAAACCCTGCCGCCAATTGAGTACGGTCCGGATGATCGGGTCCGCAGGGTGCAAAACAAAGGGGTGGTGCACTTCCAAGGGCGGTTGTTTACCGTCAGTAGCGCCTTGCAAGGTTACCCGGTGGCATTGCGGCCCGTTAACACCGAGGGCCAGTTTGATATTCTACTTCTGTCACCATAAGGTCACTCGGATTGATCTTAGGACACCGGCATGAAGTCAATACACATCATCTCATGATAGTTTTTCAGTGTTACCTATGTCTCCGAACAGGTGTTACCGATGTCTCCGAACACCTGTTACCTATCTCTCCGGTCCATACACCCTCCCCCACCAGGGGGGAGGGAGTTTTTGTACAGGGTCTAAGAGTAGTCATTACTCATCCGGCACCAAAATCCGACGTTCCCGCCCGCGCCAGCAGGCCCTGCTTTCCAGCCAGGCCAGTGCCTCTTCTCGTGAAGCAGTCGGGCAGGTCGCCAAGAAAGCCGCCAGCCGTCCGGTGACGTGGGCGGCGCCGACGCTGGCGCCGCCTGCTACCCAACCCGCCACGGCTTGCGGAGGATGCGGACAGGCGCCCAGATGGGCGGGGCCGTCCGGCAGCAGCGACAGTTCCCCCGGCGCGCAGCGGGCGTCTCCGCAGACCCGCAATACGCCGGGATAGCCGGCGGAAACACCGGCTCTCCCCGAACCGGCATCGCCGCTACCAGCAGCACGCCGTGAGCCACGGCCTGCTCACAGGCCGCGCGCAGCACGGGACGATCCTCGCGTAAACCGAAACTCAGATTGATTACCCGCGCGCCGGCTTGCGCCAGCCAGTCCAGTGCCGCGGCGACCGCCGCCGGGGCAACCGGTTCTGTTCCATAAAACACCTGAGCATTAAGCAAACGCACCTCAGGCGCCTGTGCCAGAATGATAGCCGCCATGACCGAACCGTGCGCCGCTGGATCGGTCATCACGGGACACGCTACTACCCTGCCCTGCCGATCCAGCGTAAAACCACTGGCGTCGAGCACCGCCCCACTCTTGCTCCGCCGCCACACCGCTATCGAGCAGGCCGACCAGGACCGTCACGCCGTGTCTCCGGCCGTGGACAGGGTGTGGACCGTCAGCCGTCCTGCCCGCAATTCCACCACCGCATCGGCTCCTTCGAGGACCTCGGGCCGATGGCTGATGACCAGGCGGGTACGACCGGCGAACAGACGGTCGATGGCCACGCCGATCCGCCGGGCGGCCTCCAGGTCCACCGCCGAGGTTGCTTCATCCAGAATCAGCACCAGCGGATCCTGCAACAGTGCGCGGGCAATCGCCAGGCGCTGCTTCTGGCCGCCGGACAGGCCCGCACCGCCCGGACCGATGGGCGTGGCCAGTCCGGCGGCCAGGGCGGCGGACGGCTCCAGTTGCGCCGCCGCCAGCACGGCGCGCAACCGTTCCTCCGTAGCCTCGGGACAGACATAGCGCAGGTTTTCGGCCAGCGTGCCTGGAAACAGCACCGTATCCTGGCTGACCACCACGATGCGCCGCCGCAGTTCGGCCAGATCCAGTGAGCGCAGATCGACACCGTCCAGGGTAATGCAGCCAGCCTGCGGATCGTAATGACGTTGCAGCAGGTCGATCAAAGTCGATTTGCCGACGCCCGAAGCGCCCGTGACGCACCACTTGCCGCCGGCGGGCACGATCAGGTCAGCGCCGTCCAGCACCTGCGGTCCGGCGCTGTCGTAGCCAAAGCAGACTCCGGCCAGTTGCAGGCGGCCGCGGGCATCCGGCGGCAGTGGTGTCGGGTGCGGCGGCGTGGTCACTGCCGGCAACTGGGTGGCAATCTCCCTGACCCGCTCCAGGCTGACCCGGGCCCGTTGCAGACCCAGGTACAGCCCCAGCAGGGTCTGCACCGGCCCCAGAATGCGGTTCAGATAGGTCGAAAAGGCGATCAATGTCCCGACCGTCATGGCACCCTGCAAAATGTAATACCCGCCCACCGCGAACACCAGCGCGCTGGCCGTGGCGCCCAGTAGCCGCGGTATCCCGGTGGCAGCCAGATTGGCGATCTGCACCGCTTGCAAATTGTCCAGATAGGCCCGGTTCAGTTCGCCCAGCCGCGCGGCTTCGCGCTGCTCGGTGACGCTGGACTGGATGAACTTCATGGCGCGCAGGGTTTCCACCAGAAAGCTGGAAATCGCCGCCGCGCTGCGCCGCAGGTTCAGGGTGCGCTGTTCGATCGTGGGGCGCAGCATCCGCACCGCCAGCACTTCCAGGGGCAGCACCAGCAGGGCGAGCAGGGACAGACGCCAGCTCATCACCAGCATCAGGCTCAACGCCACCGTCAACGCGAACAGGCTGTTGAGCAATCCCAGCGGACCGTCCACGGCGAAGCGCTGGATTTCGGCCACGTCGCCATCGAGGCGGGACAGAATGTCGCCACTGTGGGTGCGGGCGTAATACGTGGGGGAAAGCCGTTGCAGATGGCGGTACACGGCCTCCCGCAGGTCGAACAGGACCTGGGCGGACAG
The DNA here is from genome assembly GCA_963708455.1 of uncultured Pseudomonadota bacterium. Taxonomy (GTDB): domain Bacteria; phylum Pseudomonadota; class Gammaproteobacteria; order Competibacterales; family Competibacteraceae; genus CAIMUS01. The sequence goes on along the minus strand of CAVPSQ010000010.1, from coordinate 1,524,828 downwards.
GCGCACGTACCACAGCCGGTTCAGTGCCTCACACGCCATCCCGGCCAGCACCGCGCCGACTATCAGCCCGCAGCACAGCCAGACCGTGTGCAGCGAACGGGCCAGCAGACCGTCGTCGATCAACCACTTAGTCAGCCAGGGCTGGCTGAGCGCCAAACCGGTGGCCAACAGGGACAGCGCCAGCACGGCCAGCAGACCGCCCAGACGGGGGCGGACGAAAGACCACAGCCAGACGAATCCGGAGGACCCGTCTGGCTGTGTCAGCCGGGCGACCGACATGACGGCGGCGGGACGCGGACGCTCCCTACCGCTGCACCACCCGGATGCCGGCCACCGATTGATCGGCACCGCCGGGCAATTTGATATTGCCGATCCGCTGCAGTGTGGCGGTATCGTAGACGGCGATGTTGTCCAGCGCCCCGCCCAGATAGACTTCCTTGCCGTCACTGGACACATTGATGGCGTAATAGGTATGGTCCAAATCCACCCGTTTAACCACTTCCGGCTTGTCCAGATCCACCTTGGTCAACTGGGTGTAGACCCCATAGACTTCGTTGTGGCGCAGCGGATTGACGACCGAGGAAAAGATCACCACGGCGGTGTTCTCGAAATCCCGCATCTGGAAGTTCTCATTGCCCAGGTCGAAGGTCAGCAGGCCCGTTTTCAGGGCCGCCGGATCGTCGGGCTTCACATCCGTGCGGGCGACGAAATAAGGCGTCGAGAAAATATTGCTCTGCTCGTACAGCAACCAGAAATCCAGGATATCCGGTGCAGCATAGTTAGGCCGCTGCCAGTTCTGCACGCCCCAGGTTTGCTCGATTTTGCCGGTTTCGGTATTAATGGCGTACAGATCCCAGCCCATCGCATAGAGCCGCTTGCGCTCCATGCCGGGAAACAGCAGGGTGATCCGCCGCGGCGCGGGCAACACCCGCTTCGGTTTGGCGTTCAGCCCCGCGCCGGTATCGTAAACAGCGATCTGGGTATCCAGCACCTCGTACTCGTCCAGCTTGAGGTTCACCGGTAACTGATGCACGTACAGTTCCTTGCCGTCGCGGCTGACATTCATGGCGAACATGGACTTGACCCGGCGTTCGACTTCCTGGGAGCCGGCGGTGTCCGCGGCGGTCTTGGCCTTGGCGCCAGCCCCGGCGTCGTCCTGGCGCTCGGACATGTCAGCGCGGAACACTTCCTTACCGGTTTTCAGGTCGATCCCGGAAATGCTTTCCCAGCGGTTGGTCAGCACATAGGCGATCTTGCCGTCAGCCGGAACGGCGACCGTGGCGGGCACGCCATCGCCGGGAATATCATAGACCCGCTCCACCTTGCGGGCCGCCGCATCGATCAGATACAGCTTGTTGGGCCGGGTCACCGCCAACAGATAATCTTTGGCGACCGCCTCCAGACTGCCACCCAGACCCAGCGTCAACAACAGCAGCGCACGTAACAGCGTAGTGGTCATGGGCGGTTCCTCAGTCGTCCGGAAACACCGCTTGCAGCAGCCGCCAGTCCCGTTGCGCGGCATCCTTACCCTGGGTCCAGGTGGGACTGGTGTTGAGCGTATCCGGCGTCTGCGCCGGCCACCAGCAGGGATCGGTGCAGCCGTAGAGATCAGCCTCCATCGGCTGGCACAGGCTGGCGACAGAGCCGAAGCCGTCCAGCTCCCAACCCGGATCGAAGGTGGTGGCGCAGCCGACCACCGTGCCGAGCATGAACACTTCCTCAGCGCGGCCGTCGCGGGCGGCCTGTTCCAGCAATTCAGCTTTTTGATTGAGCGGTTTGAGATGATTCATCAGTGACGCCTCCCAGGTGCGATAGAGTGTGCGAAAAAGGCGGGATTGCCGGCCTGCAGGCGGGCGTAGACGGCGATGCCGAAATCCACCCAGTCGCGGAGCAATTCACAGTAGTGATAGACCGGTTTGGCCGGATCGCCATAGCGGGCATAGGACTCATGATAACAACCACCGGCGCACAGCGTGCGAATCCGACAGGTGACACAGGGATAACCGCTGCGGTCCATCATGTTGTCCAGAAAGTGGCCCAGATTGTCCTTGTCGATGCCGCTCTGGACCGTGCCGAAGGTCGGCAGCGCGGAGCCCGTGAAGCGATGGCAGAGATTAAGGCCGCCCTGGCTGTCGACCGCCAGCAGGCCGACGCCAGCGCCGCAGGGCAGCGCCTTGCGGGTGCCCTGCCACAGATCGGTCATTAACTGCTGCATATTCGAGAAGCCGATATTTTCATCCCGCAGAGCGGCTTCCAGATAGCGCCGTCCCAGCTCCTTCAGGCCGGCGAAGACGTCTGCCAGCTCGGCCTCGGTCAGGTTGAACGCCGCCTGATCCGCGGCGGTGGTCGGGGCGAAGCCCACTTCGGCGAAACCCAGTTCCTCACGCAGATGCTGGTGGATGGCGGCCACGTCCGTATTGCCGCGGCTCAGGGTCACCCGCGCGCCCACCGGCCGCGCTGTGTAGCGGGCCAGCAGCATACGCACCTTGCGGACCACCAGGTCATAGGTGCCTTTGCCGCCGACACTCAGACGATGGCGGTCGTGCATGGCCTTGGGACCGTCCATGCTCACGCTGAGGCCGAAGCGATGGGCGTTCAAATAATCAATGCTGGCCTCGGTCAGCAGCGTGGCGTTGGTGGTCAGGGAGAAATCCACGGCTACGCCTGCCGTCCGACAACGTTCTTCGGCGTAGGCGACCACCTGCTTGATCAGCGGCAGGTTGGTGAGCGGTTCGCCGCCGAAGAAAATCACGTTGATCCGCTCCCGTCCGGCGCTTTCCTTAAGCAGCAGATCGATGCCGCCGAATGCCGTCGCCGGGTCCATTTTCCGGCCCCCCGCTGGCGTGGCGAGATCTTCCTTGTAGCAATAAGTGCAGCTTAAATTGCAGCCGGTGTTGACATTGAGCACGATAGTGCTCAGGGGATAATGGCGGATGGCGGGCAGCGCGCGGGGCGCCGGACTGGAAGGTTCGCCGACGATTCCCAGCTCCCGCAGTTCGCACAGCACCCGGACCACGGTTTCGGGTTCATACACGCCGTCGAAGCGCTGGCGCACGTCCTCCGCCCGGGCCGGGCCGCGCTGCCGCAGCCAGTCCAGCACGGTCCCGGTTACGCCATCCAGCTCGAACAGGGCCGAGGTGGGAATGTGAAACAACAGTTGGCGCCCTTCCAGACTCAGTTGATGGAAGTTATGCTCGAACAACTGCAGGGCCGGCATACCACTCATCTCCTCAGCGGATCGGCGGCGTGTTCCAGCGCTGCACGGTCACCACCAGGTGGCCCTCTCCCTGCACGGTCTGGCCGCCATCTTCAACCTGGGCCGTGATTTTGAGATCGCCGGTATTGTTGGCGCGGTATTTGCGCGCCGGATTGGGACCGCCGGCGGCAGGAACGAACAGCCCCGTGTCGGTCATGTGGCCGGCGAAATCAGCGTCTTTCATGGCGGCGGCCACCTCGTTGAAATTAGCCGTGCGCCAGCGGGCTGGGAAGCTGCCGAGGCGGATGTCGTCGGCGGTGGCCGGTTGGCCGTCGGGGCCGTTGAGATAGCCGACCGCCTGCAACTGCGCTTCGACCGGCGCGATGGCGCCGCCGCCAATCCGGGCGATAGCGAACTCCGGCTCGACCCGCAGCGTGTCGATGGCTTTGTAGACGGTCAGAGCGGCAGCGGCGCGGGTGGTCCCCACGGCGACCGCCTGTCTGCCGCTGGGTCCGTCCGTCCCGGCCTGAACCTCGACGCTCACCTGCTCCGGTGAGGTCTGGATGACGCGCTTGACGGTCAGTCCCGGACCTAGTTGCACAGCGCCTTGCAGACCGTAACCGAAGATAGTCAGCGGCGTTGTCTGTCCCTGGCGGATAAAGGGCGGCTCGACGGCAACGATACCGGACTTCTGCTCGTCGATACGCACGGCGTTCAGCTCCGCGCCGGTTTCTTCGGCTCCTTTGAGGAACCAGCGACCGGTCAACTGCTGGCCGTCGGCGGATAGCGCATACACGGAGCGCGTGTTCTCTTCGCCCAATTTGGCGACGCCCCGCCATTCATAACCGGTGTACAACACCGCCGTGCCTTGACCGCTGACCCGGCTGCCGTCGGCGTAGGTCAATTCATACTGGGTCCGATAGTGGTCTTTGCCCTGGGGTTCGATGGTGAGCATGCCGGTGTAACGCCCCTTGCCCGGCCGTTCGCCGCTCACCCGCCAGGTGCCGGCGGGGTTGGCGGCCGGGTGCGACTGCCAGCGTTGCCACGTGTCGGTCTGCAAGGGATACAGCGCCGCCAGCTTGGGGGGCATCTGATCGCGGGCGATTTCCCACCATTGCCGGTCGCGGCCGAAGTTCTGATACTCGGCGCTGGGGATCTGGCCCAGATGGGTATGGGCCAGTTTGCGCCACTCCGCCTCGTCACGACGCTGCAAAGCGATCCGCCCGTAGCTGTGACAGCGGGCGCACATGATATTGATCTCCTCATCGACGCCGGCCGGCGGCTGCATATTGGGACGCCGTTCCAGCAGGCCCCGGTAGTCGGCGGTTTCCTCGGGCGCCAGCCCCTGGGTGTCGGCCAAATACTTGACCAGTAGCCGCCGCTCCTCAGGCGTGAGTTGCACATCGTGCCAGATGCCCATCCGCACCAGGGTCATATCCCAGCCTTCCGGAGTTTTTCGTATGTCCTTGATACGGCTGAGCTTGCCCTCGTCCGTAAAGGCGTGGCAGCCGGCGCAGGCCTTGATCATGACTTTCTGTGGATTGAGTTCGGCGGCGCTGGCGGCGCCGCCCAGACCGCAGAGCAACAGGACGCAAAACGCCTTGAAGACTTGCATCGATTTCCGACCTCCAGTGGTTAGCGGTACGCCAGGGAAGCGGGCGCACCCGTCGTTAAAAAATAGTTATGCGCGGCGCTAGGACATACTAAATCAAGAGCAACTCGCTTGGCGATATCGCAAGCGCCCCAGTCCAAACGGAACGCCCGCTTTGACCAGTAAGGTAAATATCAAAGTCCCCATCGCCCAGCAACCGGTGGCGATTAAAATTTCCCGCTGGGTCGGCATATATTCAAAGATTTCCCCCAGCGGCGTGGGAATGAAACCGGGCACGACCAACGCCATGCCCTTTTCCATCCACACGCCGACATAAGCCAGCACACAGGCGCTGTTCAAGGTGACCAGATGGCGGCGCAGGGGATGAATCATCAGGATAATGACGGCGACGATATTCAAGCTCAGAGCGGTCCAGATCCACGGACGCAGCCCTTCGAAGCCCTGCAATCCCAGGTACAGATAGCGGATGGACGCGGTGTTATGCGCGCCGGTGTTGTAGAAATCGGTGAACAGTTCCGCGCCCACGAAGAACAGGCTGGCCTGCAGAGCGAAGGTCATGATCAGGGCCAGCGTCTCCAGCACGCTGCGGTTGACCTCCAGATGGCCGAGCCGGTGGATGATCTGCAAGGCGATGATGATCAAGGCCGGTCCGGAGACAAAGGCCGAGGCGATAAAACGCGGCCCCAGCAGCGCGCCGTGCCAGAACGAGCGGGCGCTGTTGGCGGAAAACAGAAAGGCGGTCACTGTATGGATGGCGATGGCCCAGAAAATAGCCAGCAGGACGAAGGGGAAATAGTGGTAGAGTCGGGGTTGGCGGCCCTGGTAATGAGTGAACAGCAGGTAGAAGGGAATGGCCACATTCAGCAGTAGATAGCCGCTGAGCACCAGCACATCCCAGGCCAGCAGCGACCTGGGAAAGTTGAACCGCCCCAGTCCCGGCAGCAGATGCCACAGCCGGTCGGGGCGGCCCAGATCGATGATGACGAACAGAATGGCGGTCACCACCGCCGCTACCGCCAGCGCCTCACCGAGCAGCACCACTTCCTCGACATCCTTGCGATTGAAAATGTAGGCCGGGACCACCAGTAGCACGGCGGCCGCCGCGATGCCCACCAGAAAAGCGAAATTGGCAATGTAATAGCCCCAGGAGACCTGGTCGCTCATGCCGGTGACGATCAGCCCCTGCTGTAGCTGTTCCAGGTAGCACCACAGGCCCACGGCGATCAGCGCCAGCAGCAGCGCCAGCCAGCTCCAGTACAGCCTGCCGCCGCGCAGCATTTCGCGCAGACCGTCCCGCAGAAAGGCTTTCAGCACCATGCGCTGCGCCTCAGTCGTGGTAGTACCACAGTTTAGGCTCCGCGCCGAGATCTTCCTTCAGCCGGAAGATCGGCTTGTTCGCCAGGATATAGCGGATCTCACTGGCGGCATCGAGCAGGTTGCCGAACACCCGCGCGCCGGTGGTGCAGGCTTCCGCGCAGGCAGGCTGCCGGCCTTGGCGCACCCGCTGGATGCAGAAGTGGCATTTTTCCACCACGCCCACCGGCCGCGGGCGGTTGCCCAGGTAATGGGTGTGCGGATTGACTACATCGGCGGGGAGTTGCGGCGTGCGCCAGTTGAAGTGCCGCGCCCAGTAAGGGCAGGCGGTCATGCAATAGCGGCAGCCGATGCACCAGTCGTAATCCACCACCACGATGCCGTCCGGCTCCATCCAGGTGGCGTCCACCGGGCAGGCTTTGACGCAGGGCGGATCGCCGCACTGCATGCACTGCACCGGCAGATAATATTTGCCCGGCACCGGCACGCTCTCCGCTGCATAGTAATGGTCGGCGTGGTCCAGATTGCTGTCGCCCTGGTCCAGTTGCAGGACGCGGATATACTGGGTGCTGGCGGGGTCGCGGCCATGATTGTTTTCCTGGACGCAGGCGGTCACGCAATCGCGGTAGCCCCGGCATTTGGAAAGATTGATGGCGTAGCCGAAAATCACGCCCGCCTGCGGCGGCGTGTTGTCACACTGGATAGCGACGCCATAGCGACTTTGAGCCTTGCGTTCGATGCGCCGCAAAGCCGCCTTGATTTCCTGCGGCGACAGGCGCTGATAATGGTCCTGAAAAAAATCGCCAAGGGCATCCTTGAGGGTAGCGCCGCCCCAGGCGCCCGCGCCAACGCCGGCCGCGACGGCCGCCGTACCTACGGCCCCCAGCCCTTTCAGCCAGCGGCGCCGCGAGTGATCGACAGGAGCGGTTGCCGGCGCTTCCTGAGCAGCATCTACCCGGCTCTGACCGGGAGCAGGGATTTCGTCATCGTTGTGCATCGATATCCTCCAGAAGACGCTGGATCGTGTGTTCCCACAGCGGCTTCACCTCGAGCGCGTGGCCGTCCTGACGCTCCAGGCCGGCGCGCACGGCGGGCGGTGGTTCGGCGCGGCGGGGTTTGCGGGCGGGACTGTGCGGATCATGGCAGGCGCTGCAACTATACAATTCCCGGCTGCCCTCCCAATTACCCACCCGCTTGCCGTGGGCGCCGAAATACCAGTCTCTGGCCTGGGTAGCGTGGCACTGCGCGCAGATGATGTGGCCGTCGGTAAACGCGACCGCTTCATCCAGCAGGGTGCGCAGCGTATCCTGATCGCTCGGATTGTGGCAGTTATAGCACCACATTCGCGCCTGGCCGTGGTGGAGCTTCGGATGGGGCGCCTTCAAGGGGCGGATGGTTAAATCGACGTCCATGTGCTCATGGCAGCGGGAGCACGGATAATACTTGGGCGAGACACGGGGAGGAGCAACGGTGAAAGGCGGTGCTTCCGGATAGGGGTTCTCTGAGCGGGCGGTGTCGGCGGGCGTTTCCGCCGGCCAGGCCGGCAGCGACAGGGCCGCTAAGGCCCCCAGTAGCAGGCGTGGCTGCAATAGCAAAATTATTAACGCTTTAGGAAAGGCTCGGAACATCAGCGTCAGTCAGTAAGTTTAAGGTGTTGGTAATGCGGCTGACAGAACAGCATTCGAGCCTTCCCGCTCTTACCTCGTGCGGTGAACTGTACTGAGTCTATCCGGCAAAGTAAATCCCGCCGGCACGAAGTCGATATAGATTGTCAAAGGATTAGTTTTTATACAGCCTCTAAGAGCCTGTACAAAAACTCCCTCCCCCCTGGTGGGGGAGGGTGTATGGACCGGAGAGATAGGTAACAGGTGTTCGGAGACATCGGTAACACCTGTTCGGAGACATAGGTAACACTGAAAAACTATCATGAGATGATGTGTATTGACTTCATGCCGGTGTCCTAAGATCAATCCGAGTGACCTTATGGTGACAGAAGTAGATATCAAACTGGCCCTCGGTGTTAACGGGCCGCAATGCCACCGGGTAACCTTGCAAGGCGCTACTGACGGTAAACAACCGCCCTTGGAAGTGCACCACCCCTTTGTTTTGCACCCTGCGGACCCGATCATCCGGACCGTACTCAATTGGCGGCAGGGTTTCAGGAAAGGAACAGGGACTGGGTTGATAGCGGCTGATCGGGACAGCCATGTCCAGAGCCTGATGGGGGCGCTCCCGGTTGTACACCTCCCGCCACCGATCAAAGGCCCCTTGACACACCGACAACGACGCAAAGTACTGGTCACGCAACACCTCTGCCTTGAGGGTACGATGAAACCGCTCATCCTTTCCCTGGGTCTGCGGATGATAGGGATGACTATGACTGATGCGAACCCCCAAGCGGATCAGCCACAGGACCAGGGCCGACAGGGTTTGCTGGCCCTCGCCCCCCCAGGGTGGGCCATTATCCATGAGCATCCGTTCCGGCAAGCCATAGCGCCGAAAGGTCGCGGTCAGGGCCGCTTGCACCGTGGCGCCCTGTTCGTCCCCACACGCCTGCAGGCAGACCGCGAAGCGGGAATGGTCATCCAACACCGTCAAGGGATGGCAGCGGCCTTGGGCAATGGCAAAGTGGCCTTTGAAGTCCATCTGCCACAAGCGATTGGGGGCTACCTGTTCAAAGCGATGCCACGGCTGATGCTTACGCCCGTCTGCTGCACTCAACCGCTGATGGCGCCGCAAAATAGCCGTCATGGTGCTCGCACTGGGCAAGGCCGTCTGCCCCTGGGCCTGCAGGTAGGCGCGGAGTTTGCGCCCACCCCAGGCGGGATGGGCATCCCGCACCGCTACGATCATCTGCTCGAGCGCCGCCACCGTTTGACGCGGCGACCGGTATGGCCGGTGGTCACGCTCGACCAACGCTTCCAGACCCCCGGCACGAAACCGCTTCAGCCATTGATAACCGGTCTTGGTACTGATGCCATACCGGTGGCACAAGGGGTAGTGTTCTAGAATTGGATATTGTATAATTTGAGCCTGAAATTACAGGCACTTTGCTGTTAGAAGGAGACAGTTGTGGTTTTAATAGCTGTACGTTGTCCTCACTGTGGTAGTAATCAAATTGTGAAACGCGGAAAAACCGAGAATGTCAAACAGCGCTATCTTTGTCAACAGCAGGACTGTCCCATCAAGACGTTTATTTTAGATTATGATTATAATGGTTGTTTGCTTGAAGTAAAGCAACAGATTATTGAGATGGCGCTTAATGGAAGCGGTATCAGAGATACAGCCCGAGTACTAGAGATTAGCCCAACTACAGTAATTAATGAATTAAAAAAAAGAATTCTCCCTAGAATCGGTCAATAGAGCCTTGTTGGAGAACCTAAATCATAGTAAAGTAATTGTTAAAATTCAACGAGTTGATGAGGCAGAACTAGATGAAATGTCAGCAATTCCCGCTCTAATGCAGCGGCGCCAGTAGTTAATTGATCAGTAATTACACAAGAATCATAACGACAAAAACCACCCTGACTTCCTCGGAAGCCATAATGAACGACTCTCATTTTAACCACTTTCTTTCAACACACTCATTCATCAAAACAACTATGGACTTTATCAGAAATTATGATGTATCAGGTTCCAATACCCCACCCTTATGCCCATAAATTATCGCTAACCATAAGCTCTCCCAACTGGTAATAAAATACTCCTTAAATAATCCCTTTAACTTGCTCCATAACGAGGTTCTGGAACGGAATTGTTGCCGCGCCACTTGAAATAAACTACAGCACAGCTCTTGCACTTGATCGACGAAAAAGGCTAGCATCATCAGCATCCCAAACACCGTCGTCAAATGCTTTTGCCCATGTCCATAGTTGTGCTCTAACTCATAGCCCTGATTTTTGAGTGTGTTGAACGTCTCGTTTTCAATCTTCCACCAACCCCGACCTCCTCTCATCACCTGGTAGACATTATCTCGCCGTAGTTCCAGATCCGTTATCCACGAAAAATTGTACTCTTTACCCTCCCGCATTTCCCAATAATCCAGGTAATTCACCAGAATATCAGGATGAGATTTATTCAAAGGCAACCCCTTCATCCAGCGATAGCCCCGTAAAACGCCATCCTCTCCCAGTTCCTCAAATTCTTCATACTCAGCGCTATTTAATCGCTTCCGCACCTCCTCGAACAGCGACGGCTGGTCGCTCGGCTTCGCCACCAGGATGTAATGATACTTTAATTTTTTCAATAACTTAATGTGAGGACCGTCGGCCGACAAGCTGTCCTCCACCACAATCATGGGCCATTGCGGAAACGCTTCACGTAGTGCCAGTAACAGCCGTTTACTGGCATTACTTTCACAATCATTCTTGCTCGCCCCATCTTGGCGCGTAATGGCCTCAGGAAATAAAGGTAAGACTTGACTTTTATCCGGATGAACTATCACCGCTCCTACTAATTGATGATAATACTCGACCGTGCCATTTCGATGATGCTTTTCACAGCAATCGGCACAACGGATATTGGAAGAAGAAAAATGACCGGTCCCATCCAGGTTAACTAGAAATCCTCCTAAATACCGATACGCTTTCAATATCCCGTGCGATTGCAAGTGCTGATGAATATGAATAAAGGGGGCTCGTAACTCAGTGGGTGACACCTCATCCAACACTTTCCGCATCTGGGTATCACAGGGGGCTTGTGAAACACCATAAAGACTTTTTAAATTCGCTCGAACCCGCTCTTCATGACGTTGCTCATCAAACTTTAATAACGACGGATATTTCAGTCCAAAGACCGCCAAGCCTGACATCAAGACATCCGGTAAGGAAAACTGCTGACCGCCATGACGAGGGTCAGTGATCTTCCCAAAATCCTCTCTGATTTGACCTAACAAGGCCGGCGCTGAACAGTGTTTATTTAATTGCGGCCGCTGAGGGCGAAGTGGAATACAGTTTGCTTTTACCATCATGACCACCCAAATCGATTGAATTTGAAGCCCAAATACCTTGCCAGACCTACCGAAGCATCGTATATAATATACTGATTATACTAAAATTTCTAGAGCAGCGGGAATTGCTGATGAAATGTGGAGTTATGTTGGCAGCAAAGACAACCCAAGATGGTTATGGCATGCCATCGACCATGAGAGTGGAAAAGTGCTTGCTTATGTATTTGGTGATCATAAAGATGCAGTGTTTTTACAGTTAAAAGCGTTGCTTGAACCATTTGGAATCACCCGATTTTATACTGATGATTGGGGTGCGTATGAACGTCACCTATCTTCTGAGGAGCATATCATTGGTAAACACAATACCCAAAAAATAGAAAGGAAACATCTGACGCTACGGACGCGAATAAAGCGGTTAGTCAGAAAAACGATTTGTTTCTCCAAACTCAAGAAAATGCATGATATTGTCATTGGTTTATTTATCAACCGATACGAATTTGGAGTACTTGTATAATGTCCAAATCTGGAACACTACCCAAACTCATTCAATTGCGAGACGGCACGTTAGTTGAGGTGGAAGTCGATGATCGTGAAGCCAGGCCGATTTCTAATCGGGCGGCGGATAAAGTAGAGGCGGCTATCGACGGCATCCACGATACAATTTTGAAGGTGTGCAAACCCCTCAGCGCCGTGTGGCGGGAGCTCAACAAAGATTTGTTGATCGACCAAGCCGAAATTGAGCTAGGCTTGGGCTTCGAAGCCGAAGGCAACTTGTACATTACGAAAGCCAAAGGCAGTGCCAATCTGGTGATCAAGTTAACGCTAAAACCCAATCCGGAATCCCCAATGACCGGTTGAAGCCATGAGAAAGCTAAACCAGCCCGCCGAAGCGGTGGTGCTGATCCAAAGCCGTGATGGGAAAGTGACGGGCACGGGCTTTGCTATCCATCACGAAGGTGACAAAACCTGGATATTGACGTGCGCCCATGTGGTGGAAGACGCGGGCGGAGCCAACAACAGCCTCATCAAATTCGGAAAAGAACAACGTAACGTTGAGCTGCTCGAAGGTTGCTGCGGCTCTAAGGCAACGATCGATCTGGCGATGCTACAGATCGACGCCTTGGCGTTACCCACGCTGTCTCTTTGTCCTGACGGTAAAACGGGTGAGGATTTTCAGATACCCGGTTTCGCTAAACTGGCCGGCGACTACGCCGCTGAGCCTGTAAAAGGCAGACTGGGGAATCAATTCCCACTGGAAAAAGCCGCAGGGCCGCGGCTGAACGCCTGGCAACTCCGGGTCACCGGCGATATACCGCTGGTGGGCGGCTATAGCGGGTCGCCCGTGGTGCGCGTCGGCGCCCTGGAGGTGGTGGCGGTCGCCACTCATGAGCAATACAAGGGCGAGCGGGGCTACGCCATCGATATTGCGCATGTAGGCGATCTCTGTCGGCGGGCGGCCGGCCTGCTGCAAGAGGACCGGCGCCTGCCGTCGGAACAGCGCACCCAGCTAAAACGCCTGATTCAGGATATGGGTATCAGCCGGGATCAGATGCGCTTCTTTTGTCATCTCGCCTTGCCGCTGGGCGGGGTCTATGCTGTCCCGACGGAGCTTCAGTGCTACGACCTGGTGGACTGGCTCGCTGACTGGGGCGGCGAGGAGGACTGGGTGCCCCTGTTAAGCGTCGCGCGACAGTTGTATAGCCGCGCCCGGCAGTCAACTCGCGACTCGCTCCGGTGCTGGGTAGACCAGGCGGCCCAGCACTTTAAGATTTCTCAGATCTGGGAACAACCGCTCATCATTGCGGAAAAATCGACCGACGTCGCCGCTCAGTCGCCCGTCATGCTGGTGGAAATAGGGGAGCGCACCAACTCGAAAAGTCTTTCCCAAGTCCGTTTTTTTTACTTTACCGCCGGCAGGTCGATTGAGTTGGCGCCCGACGGGCAGGTCTCCCCGTTCAATCCGTCGTTGTCAGCGGAGTCGGCGAACAACGCGGCCATCGCCGGGCACGTCAACCACTTGCTGTACAAATACCCTATTGACCGCGAATCGCTCAGGGTGGAATTCATCCTCCCCGACGACCTGCTCAGTTATCCCGTAGAACATTGGGCTTATGATCAAGATGGTATGCAGTGCCCGCTGGGCGCTGTTTTCCCCGTAACAGTGCGGCCGAGCTCGCGCCAATACAGTGGTGAAGGTGATCCGCTCCGGCAAGATTGGCGCAGTGGCTGGCAACGGCAGCAGCGCTATCACGACCGGTGTGTTAACGAGGCGCTGTACTGGTTCGAAAAAACGCAGAAAAAGCAATTGCTAATCCGCCCAAAGCAAGGCTTTGTCTGTATTGGGTTACATTTCATTCCGACGGATCAGGATTTCCTCGGTTTTCTCGTAAACCAAGGCATTACGGCGGCTATCTGGCCCCGCCGCTGTGACGATCTGGACGCCCTCTGCACGGAACTCGAGCAGCAGATCGGCCATGCTCGGATGTCGGATCTGCCGCAAGCCGTTTACCGCATGCGCAGCACGCTCTGGGCGGAAGATAAGATGGCGCATTTGTGCTACCACGTGAGTCTCCTTTGGGACGATCCCAACTACTGCCTGCCCAACAGACGCCCTGTCCAAGATGAAGAATTTTTCCCCGGCGTCGATTACTTTTGAACGATGACCTAACCATGAGCGCAACCCCGAAACCCAAGTGGTGGATATTCAAAGGCGACAAGACCGAGCATGACGGCATCGCCACATTGCCCAAGCCCCCAGAGTGGCGACAGTTTACGGCGACGGCGGCGGCGCTGCGCGGCGCGGTGTTCGAACCGGAAGACCACGAGGTGGAGCTGGTCAATGCCGCCATCTACTTGCGCCGCCCGCTGCTGATAACGGGTCGCGCCGGCATCGGCAAGACGACCCTGGCCTACGCGGTGGCGCATGAGTTGAAACTGGGTAAAGTGCTCCGCTGGTCGGTCACCACGCAGAGCACGCTCAAGGATGCGCTCTACCGCTACGACCCGGTGGGTCGGTTACAGGAGACCTCGCTGCGCGACCGCGGCGCCGACGCCGCGCCCGGTAGTGACAAAAAACCCCCACCGATTGAAAAGTTCCTCCGCTTGGGGCCACTGGGCGCCGCTTTTGCGGATTCGATCTCGCGGCCACGGGTGCTGCTCATCGATGAAATCGACAAGAGCGATATCGATTTGCCCAACGACCTGCTGCATATTTTCGAGGAAGGGGAGTTCGAAATTCCCGAGCTGTCCCGGCTGTCCGACGAGCGGGAGAGCGTCCCCATTCTGCTGCACGAGCCTGAAAAAGATGATCCGCCCATCTCTATTACCCGTGGTAAAGTCCATTGCCGCCAGTTCCCGATAGTGATCATGACGAGTAACGGCGAGCGGGAGTTTCCCCCGGCGTTCTTGCGGCGTTGCCTGCGACTGGAGATGGATTGGCCGATGGACGCTGAGAAGAAAAAGGACAAACTCGCCCGGATCGTACGCGCCCATTTGCAAGAGGAGTACGCGCCGGAGCACGAAGCGCGTATAAGCCAATTGCTGGATACCTTCGTGAAACGTCTGGAAGAAGGTCAGGCCGAACTCGCCACCGACCAGTTGCTGAACGCCATCTACCTGGTCTTGAAAGGCGTCAATCCACAACAGCATTACGACAACCGCGACCAACTGTTGGAGAGTTTGTGGAAGTCGTTAGGCCAATAAGCGGCTCACACGGGTTTTTACAGTGAGCACGTCCAGCGAGCGCAGCGGTCTCGAACAACCCCCGCCGCGCCATCCTGACCTGGAGCAGCAGGTGAGGGGCCTGCTTATCCGGTTGCAGGGCGCCGGTTTGGAACCCGAGCCGGACGAGTTGGCGGATGTGCTTTGGCTGGCCGCCTGGATGGAGCCGGCGGGGGCGCAACCAGCTACAGCGACCCCCGCTGAAAAGGGTGAAACCGGGCCAGCGTCGCAGCCCCCCGCTGTCGCCGCGGAGGAAAAGCCCGCGCCATCCCCTCGCTCCACCGACAGTGGTTACCGGCGCAAGCTGCCTTTCCCGGATCGGGCGCCCGTCTACCCGGTGGTTAAGGGCCAAGCCGGCACGCTGCCGGCGCACCCTTATTGGGCGCCTGCCGTGCCCCTATTACCGGATGTGCTCGATCTGGGGCGGTCGTTGCGTCTGCTGCATCGCTGGGCGCTGTCGAGCAAGCGGTGGACCCTGGACGAAGAGGCCACGGTCGAGCGCATAGCCGAACAGCGTGTGCTGCTCGCGGAACTTAAGGGCGTCCGAGAGCGTTGGTTCGAACTCGTTTTCGTGGTGGATCGCGCTGCCGGCATGAGTATCTGGCAACCCACGCTGGACGAGTTGGCTCGTCTGCTGGGGTACAATGGGGCCTTCCGCAGTGTTCGCACCTGGTATCTGGACACCGAAGGACCCACCGCCGTACTCCTCTCGGGGCGCCGCTCGCAGCGGCCCTGCAAGGCGGAAGAACTGATCGTGCCCGGCGGTCGACGCCTGATTCTGGTGGCGAGTGACGGCGTCGGTCGGGCGTGGCATACCGGTTCGGTTAATGCATCGCTCCGGATTTGGAGCGCCGCCTGCCCGGTGGCGCTGTTGCACCTGTTGCCCCGCCACATGTGGTCTGGCAGTGCGCTGGGCCGGGGCCGCATCGTGCGGCTGGTTGCCCGCGCGCCGGATAGCGTCAACGCTCGTCTGCAGTTGATGAAGACCACGGACGTCGCCGCCGACAAGGGCAAAACCGCCCTCAAATTGCCAGTTCTGACCCTTGAGCCGGAAGCCTTTGCCGCCTGGGCGCAGGTGCTTAACGGGAAAGCCGGCGCCTGGATCGCGGGCGCTTTGTTCGATAGCCGTAGCCGCTACGCCGATCCCCACGCCAATAGACCTCCCGAACCCACCCCGGAACTGATTCACCAACGCCTGCAACGCTTTTTGAAAGAAGCCTCTCCCCGGGCCCAGGAACTGGCCGGTTATTTGTCGGCCGCGCCGTTATCTCTGCCGGTGATGCGTTTGGTGCAACGGGTCTTATTACCGAACAGCCGGCAAACCGATTTGGCGGAGCTGGTCGTCAGCGGCCTGTTGCGGCGGGTCTCCCCGCAAGACGTCCATGCACAGTGGTTGTATTACGAATTCCACGCCGGTGTGCGGGATGCGTTGATCAAGCTCGTGCCGGCGGTGAGCGCGATCAGGGTTCTGTTGTTACTGTCCGAGTTTATCGCCAGCCATACGGGGCAGAGTCTGAATTTTCGGGCGTTGTTGGCCGACCCCAAGGCGACGGGCGGTCTGACGGTAGACGACGACAACGTTCGCTATTTTGCCATGCTTGGCGCCAATGTCTTACGCCGTCTGGGCGGGGAATACCGGCGCTTGGCCGATCGGCTGGTCGTCCCCCCTGAACCTGATGCCTCTTCCCCGGAGGAGGACCTGGTTGCACCCGACAAGCCCACCCCCTTCCGCGACCGCTTCCACGACAGCAAAACTGAAGGCCCCGAGATGGTCTGGCTGCCGGGCGGAACGTTTACGATGGGCGATGACAAGAGTAACCAGAGCGACGAAAAACCCGCCCATCAGGTCACTCTCAGCCACTTCGCCGTCGGTAAATATCCGGTGACCTTCGACGAATACGATGCCTTCTGCAAGGCCACCGGCAGGAAAAAACCGGATGACCGTGGTTGGGGTCGGGACCGCCGGCCAGTGATTTATGTCACTTGGGACGATGCGCAGGCGTACTGTCAGTGGCTGAACCAACGGACGGGACAGGATTACCTCCTGCTGACCGAAGCGCAGTGGGAGTATGCCTGCCGGGCGGGGAGTGAAACTGCTTGGTGCTTTAGCGATGATGAACATCAACTCAGCCAGTACGCTTGGTACGGTGAAGACTGGGGGAAGGGTTCCACTCATCCAGTCGGCAACAAGCAAGCCAATGCCTGGGGGCTACACGATCTGCATGGCAATGTCTGGGAATGGGTGCAGGACTGGTATGGAAGCTATTCGAGTAAGCCCCAGCAGGATCCGAGTGGCCCCGAGTCGGGCTCCATCCGGGTCCTCCGCGGCGGCAGTTGGGGCGGCTCTGCCGACGGCTGCCGGTCGGCGTATCGCGACTGGGGCGACCCCGGCCGCCGCGGCAGCGCCCTGGGCTTTCGCCTGGCGAGGACTGGCGCTTTGTCCTCTTACCCTTTTACCCTCGCGCGGCAACATGCGGAGGAGAAGCCGGTTTCCGCGCCGAGCGCACCGGAATCGCGTTATCAGCCTTACCAGGGTTTCCAGGATCATTTGAAGGATGGTACGGCTTCACCGGAAATGGTGTATCTGCCAGGCGGGACGTTCAAGATGGGAGATAGTCAAGGAAAAGGCTACGAGGATGAGAGACCCGTACACGACGTCACGTTGGATGCGTTTGCCATCGGCCGGTATCTGGTGACCGTCGGCGAATTTCAGCGATTTGTGGAGGCGACTAACTATCGTACCGAAGCGGAATGCGAAGGCGGAGCTTATGTATGGGATGGTAAGGAGTGGGGAAAGAAGGCGGATGCGAACTGGTGTAACCCGTACTTCGCGCAGGAGGATCGTCACCCGGTAGTTTGTGTCAGTTGGAACGATGCGGTAGCGTACTGCGAGTGGCTCTCTGAAAAGACAAATGAGCAATACTCGCTGCCCTCTGAGGCGGAGTGGGAGTATGCTTGCAGAGCCTCGAATGAAGCTGCGTATTGCTTCGGCGATGACGAGCGCTTGCTCGAAGCGTATGCGTGGTACTCGAAGAACGCCGAGCAGAGGACGCATCCTGTCGGAGAGAAACGAGCAAATTTGTGGGGTCTGTACGATATGCATGGGAATGTGTGGGAGTGGGTTCGAGACTGGTATGGTAATTACCCGAAGGAATCTCGTAGTGTAATGGGAAGAATCCGAGGTTTATTCGGAGTTGACTCGAAGGTGCCTCAGCACAACCCGAGTGGCCCCGAGTCAGGCTCCAGCCGGGTCGTCCGCGGCGGCAGTTGGTTCTACTCTGCCGGCCTCTGCCGGTCGGCGTATCGCTTCTGGTACGACCCCGGCTACCGCAGCGGCGTCCTGGGCTTTCGCCTGGCGAGGCGCGTATAGCTTGGCCCTTTTACCCTTTTACTCTTGGCCGCGCGTTAGCGCGGTCCGCGCCGTTTTTCGAGAGTTGTTGTTAATTTACAATAACGGCCTGGGACCGCCGGCGTCCCCGCCGGCTCCGACAGGACCGCAGCGACGGCTGGGTTTACCTGGAGCGGACGGGTGGTCCAGTCCATGCCCTGGCCGGCGGGGACGCCGGCGCTCCCAGGACTCAATCCCGGTCTCGCTACAGAGGCCGGAAACGAGCTTCGGCCTTATTCTGGCTTACGACTTGCCGTACAAACCGGTCAACGCGCTAGCATCCGGTTGTGGCAGTGACGCGCAGCAGTCGCCGGGCGACCAGCCAGGCCAGCGCCGTGCGGCAATCCTCCGGCTTGAGCTTGCTGTGCTCGGCATAGTCGTCGATACGGCTGGCCAGGTCAGCGCTTGGGCGGCTGCGCAGATAATCCAGCAACGGCACCAGCGCCACACCAGCTACCTGCCAGACGCCGCGTGGCTGGTCGGGCGTCACCACCACCGCCTGCGAAGTGATAAAGCCGTCGGCGTTGACCGGACGCCGTTCGATCCGCGCCGGGGCGCTGTCCGGCGGCGCATGCGCCGGTTCTTCGTCCGGCCAGGCGCAGCGTTCACGCCAGAACGGCTGCTCCGGCCAGCGCTGCTCCTGGCGGTAGAAATCCCGACCGACCCGGCACAGGCGCTGAAACTCATGCTCGCTCCGTTCCCGGTAGAAACGCAGCGCGAGTTCGCCGTCCTGAGGTCGGGCCAGCAGCGTGTTGACCGTCGCCGCCAGCGCCAAAGCGCCGCCGATAGCCTCGTAGATGCCGTGACCGGACAGCGGATCGATGGCGAAGGCAGCATCCCCCACCCGCGCATAAGCCTCGCTTAGCAGGTCTTTATTGAACTGCGGATGGGCATAGCGGGCGAAGACCGCACCCTTCGGACGGGCACCGTCCAGCCACTGCCGCGTTTCCGGGCAGGTGGAGAGCAACTGGTGATAGTGGGCTTCCAGGCGGGGACGGGGCGGCAGCGGATCGGATTCGGCACTGATGAACAGTTGCAGGATAGCGGAGCCGGTCGGCAAGCGGGCGAACCACAGCCAGCCTGCGGCGCAAGCCGCCACTTGCGTACCCGGCGCGGTGGTGCGGGGCGATTCCCAAATCTGGCCCAGCGCGATGGTGACGGGACCGCGGCGCAGTCGGGCGCGCCCGTGGGGCGCCGCGCGGCCGCGGGCCTCGATCGCGAAATCCGCTGTCAGAACTTCTCCATTCGCCAGCGCAACTGACCATCGGCCGCCGTCGCGTTGCAGACTCACAACCCGAGCTTCGCGATAAGCCACGCCGCCAGCCAGAGCATCCTCCCGCAGGGCCGCATCGAATGCGCCGCGTTCCACCAGCCACTCGCGATTGCCGGTGAACTGTGCGCCGTTCCAGCAGGCATGGCGCACTACCTCGGGACCGCTACAGGCCAGCGCCTGCTGGCAACCGGCGAAGCGCAGACCGGCGCGCCCGCGTTCGGACAAGCCTTCCACGGCGGGAAGAGGACGGGGTTTGGAAAGCAGTGCGCTACGATAGCCGTACCCGGCCAGCGTCCGGGCCGCCACGACGCCGGCGGGACCCCCGCCCAGCACGATGAGGTCGTAGCCGTCCGTCACGTTTAACCCGAGCGTCTTTGCCAGCAGCGGGCGGCGGCGCTCACTGCGCTTGCGCCAACTGGTTTTTTGTCCAGATATACAGCGGCATGCCGATCGCCAGATGCCCAGCCAGATAATCGGCGTCCCACATCGTGACCCGCACGCAGCCATGCGAAGCCGGCGTCGAGGGAACGCTCGGAGAGCCGTGTACAGCGTAGCCATTATAGAAATACCACGGTCGGTACAACTCGCCCAGATACGAGGTCCGCCAGCCGTTGTAGAACCGCGCAATGGCATAATCGCCCAGCGGCGTGGTCGCTTTTACCCAGTTACCCTTTTCTTCCTGATAGGGTTTGCCGTTGCCACTGCTGACCGGCAGAATCGCCTGCACTTTATTGTGCTTGACCAGATACAGTAGTTGCCGGTCCAGGTCGACCTCCACCCGATCCGGTTTACCCTGCCGTGGTGGCAACGAAGGCGCCGTGTAAGCGCACACCTGGGGCCAGTCGCTCTTGCGCCAGGTGGCTGTCCGGGGCTGGTCGTGCGCCTTGTGGAAGGCGATGACCGCCGCGCCGGTAGGTGCATCGAACTTGCCATCGACCTCGTTGCGGTAGAAACCCGCCTGGGTAAGCAATTCTTGCAGGGCCTTCACTTTGTCGCCCTTGTTGCCCGGCTGGAGGGCGGCTCCGGCCTTGGTGAATTTGCCGCACCATGCGCCCAGTACAGGCGAGACCTGCGCGACCGGTTTGACGGGTTCGACCGGCGGCGGCGCCGGCTCAGTCGCCGGACTTGCCGGGCCGTCAGTAGGTGTCCCGGCCGCCGCCGGTCGCGCCGTTTCTTGTGGAACGGCGTCCGGCTGGGTAGCAGCAGAGGTCGAACCGGGCAGCACATCTTCCAGTCGTTGCCGCCATTCCTGCATCGTACTGCAGGCGCTCGTCAGCAGAGCCAGCATAAAAATAACAGGGATTCTCACAACAATAGCTCCACGTCTGAGGTACGCCTAATGCAGAAAATATTCAATTCGAACATTGACTCCGTTACACAGCGGGACCCCGTGGATGACCTAAGTGGGTGCCGCCCAGGGAGCGAATTGTCGTGCTTCCCTCCCTGGTGGTCAGGCTGTAACAGCCGGTTATTGAGTGCGGGAATCGACCATCATGGTGGCTTCACCCTGCACCACCACTTTGTCCTTCACCGTGCACTCGGTGTCCAGAATTACCCGGCGGCGCTCCGTGTTGATCTCCCGGACCGTCACGGTGGCGGTGACCGTCTCGCCGATACGGACCGGCGCTTTGAAACGCAGGCTGTGAGTGATGAAGATCGAGCCGGGACCCGGCAGCCGCGTTCCCAGTACGGCGGAGATCAGTCCACCGGAAAACTCGCCGTGCACAATCCGTCCCTTGAACATGGTGCCGGCGGCGAACTCCTCGTTGATGTGAATCGGATTGCTGTCGCCAGTGATGCCGGCGAACAGAATCACATCCGCTTCGGTCACCGTTTTGGCGAAGGAATCGCTCATGCCTACCTGCAGGTCTTCGAGGTAATAGCCGTGTAGATCTTTCATGATAGTTACTCCGCAATTATCGTTTATCAGTCAAAGTCTAAGTTTCACTACGCTTGCATGAGCAAGCGTTGCAGTCCGGCAGCGTCAGGTTGCAGCACCACGCCACGCTCGGTGACCAGGGCATCGATCAGCGCCGCCGGGGTGATATCGAACACCGGATTCCAGGCCAGCGAGCCCGGCGCCGCCACCGGCTGGCCGGCCAGGCTCAGCAGTTCCTCGGGTGGGCGCTGTTCGATAGGAATGGCGGCGCCGTCGGCCAGGGTCATGTCGATGGTCGACGTCGGCGCCGCCACCATGAAACGCACGCCGTGGTAACGAGCGGAAACCGCCAGAATGGTAGGTGCCGATCTTGTTGGCCACGTCGCCGTTGGCGGCGATCCGGTCGGCGCCGACGATCACCCACTTGACTTGTCCCTGGCGCAGCAAATGGGAGGCCGCTCCGTCGGCCAGCAGGGTCACCGGAATGCCGTCCTGCACCAACTCCCAGGCGGTCAGTCGGGCGCCCTGCAACCAGGGCCGGGTCTCATCGGCATATACCGTCGTGAACGACCCGGCAGCGAAGCCGCTGCGGATCACGCCCAGCGCAGTGCCGTAGCCGCCGGTGGCCAGAGAACCGGTATTGCAGTGCGTCAGCACCGCCCCCGGAGTCTCTTGCACCAGGGCTGCGCCCAGTTCGCCGATGCGATGATTGGCCGCGATATCCTCGGCATGAATGGCCTGGGCCTCAGCCAGCAGGCGTGCTTCGGGAGCGCCCGTCAGTGCAGCGGCCACCCGCTCCATGCGCGCCAGCGCCCAGCACAGATTGACGGCGGTGGGACGGGCGGCGGCCAGCAGCGCCAGATCTTCCTGCAACAGCACGCGCCAGCGCTCGGGGTCCTGCCGATAGCGGGCGCGGGCCGCGAGGACCACGCCATAGGCGGCGGTGATGCCGATCGCCGGTGCGCCCCGCACCACCATCGTGGCGATGGCGTGCGCCACGGCGGCAACTTCCTGTAACAGCAGGTATTCGCTGCGACCGGGCAGCAGCCGCTGATCCAGTAACGCCAGCGCACCCTCACACCAGCGGATGGCACGGATACGATCATGGTGGTAAGGGGGCGTCGGCATGGTTTGGGAGAAGACCGGCGGAATGGCGTCCCGGTCAGGAAGAATAGGCGTCCGGATCGGTGGGCTCCAGGCGGTAACCGTGCTGATAGATGGCCTTGAGTTGCCAGCCGTTTTCCGGGCGCAAATCCAGTTTGGAACGAATGCGGCTGATATGCGTGTCCACGGTGCGGGTATTGAGATTGCGACTGCGTCCCCACACGCTCTCCAGGATGTGGCCACGCGACAACACCCTGCCGGCGCAGCGGAACAGGAACACCACGAGATCGAACTCTTTCTGGGTCAGGTCGATAGGCGTTGCGTGCAGAAAGGCCCTGTGGGCGACGAGATCCAGCTTGTAGGCGCCGAATTCCAGTACCGGCTTGTCGTTCTGCGGAATAGCGCGCCGGCCGAGTGCCTTGATGCGGGCCAGCAGTTCCAGCCGCTTCACTGGTTTGATCATATAATCATCGGCGCCCTGTTCCAGCGCCAGCACGATATCGGCCTCTTCATCCTTGCCAGTCACGAACAATACGGGTATCGGCCAGTCGATATGCTCGCGTATCCAGCGCAACACCTCGATGCCGTCTTTGTCCGGCAACATCCAATCCAGCACGATCAGGTCGAAGGTGTCCTGGCATAGGTGATAGATCAAGGTACTGGCCAAGCCGAATACCTGGCAGTCATCACCCGCCTGTGCCAGCCATTCCTGGATTATCTTGGCCTGTAACTGGTCATCCTCAAGCAGTGCGATACGCACGGTTAGCCTCCTTTGTTGTCCATATAACACTTTTTGCAATTCTGACACAAAGCTGTATCATTATTTGCAATTCTGACACAAAGGTGTATCATAATCTACGACAACACCTACCGTTGTAGTGAGTCACCTGACGATTATACCTATAATAAGCGGCGATTCATGCACACCTATGACGGATGGTGGCAAACCGGCAGACTCAGGCTCACAGCGCAAACAAGTGCGAGGAGATTATACGATGAATGTAAAATTGCAGAAGATCAGGTTTGGTTTTACCGCGGCAGCGGCCGTGCTGGCAGTATCGGCTATCGCCGCAGAAGGTGATATGTACTTGCAGGATGGCTTCGGCGGTTCGGTCAAGGACCCGTTCGGCCGCTGCGTGCTGACCATGGGAGGGCGCAAGTTCACCGAATGCGAACCGCAGCAGGTCGTTGTGCCGGCGCGCGAGCAGATCACACTGGGTGCTGATACCTTCTTCTATTTCGACCGCTACGATCTCAAACCCTCGGCCATTGAGAAACTGGATGAACTGGCCGCCAAGCTCAATCAACTGGGACCCGCCGTTACCGGCGTCTCGATCGTCGGCAACACCGACGCCATCGGTACGTACGAATACAACCAGGCACTGTCCGAACGGCGCGCCCGCAGCGTAGCCGATTACCTGGCGCAGAAAGGCGTCAACCCGAATAGCCTGAACGTACGCGGTGATGGCGAGCACAATCCGATCGCCACCAACGATACCGCTCAGGGCCGCGCCCAGAACCGCCGCGTGGAGATCACCATCGACTCGGTGCAGAATCAGCCGCCACAGGGTTGATCGGATTATCCGGATACACCAGGAAGACGCCCCGGTTTCGCCGGGGCGTTTTGTTATCCGCTCGCGGGCGGGATGCCAGGGACCCACAGCCGGGTATAATGCGTTCCGGCTATTAACAGACCACCGCGATGCAGGCAATCGATCTCCTGGTTAGTGCGCGCTGGATGATTCCGGTGGAACCGGAAAATCAAGTGCTCGAAAACCATGCGCTGGCGGTTACCGCCGGCCGTATTATTGCCCTGCTGCCCACAGCCCAGGCGGAGCGTCGCTATGCCGCCGCCACCCGCGTGGACCTGCCGACGCACGCCCTGCTGCCCGGCCTGGTGAACGCTCATACCCATGCGGCGATGAACCTGCTGCGCGGTCTGGCGGATGATTTACCGCTGATGGAATGGCTGCAGCGTCACATCTGGCCGGCGGAAAGCCGCTGGGTGTGCGAAGCCTTTGTGCGCGATGGCACGCAGGCGGCATTGGCCGAGATGCTGCGGGGCGGTGTCACCTGTTGCAACGATATGTATTTTTTCCCCGATGTCGTGGCCGCGACGGCGCGCGCCTGTGGCATGCGCGCCTGCGTCGGCCTGATCGTAGTCGATTTTCCCAGCGCCTGGGCGGCCGATGCGCAGGGCTACCTGGACAAGGGGCTGGAACTGCATGCCGCCTTGCAGGGCGAACCGCTGCTGCGCGCCGTGCTGGCGCCACATGGACCGTACACGGTCAGTACGGCGGCGCTGGCCCGGGTACGCGAACTGGCCGACAGTCTGAATGTGCCCATTCACATGCACGTGCACGAGACCGCCGCCGAGGTCGAGCAAATGCAGACGCGCTATGGCCGGCGGCCGCTGGCGCTGCTGGATGAACTGGGTTTACTGTCGCCGCGCCTGCTGGCGGTTCACATGACTCAGCTCACCGCAGTAGAGATTGATCGTGTCGCCGCGACAGGAGTCCACGTGGTGCATTGCCCGGAATCCAACATGAAGCTGGCCAGCGGTTTCTGCCCGGTCGCCAGGCTGCAGGCTGCAGGAGTCAATGTGGCTCTGGGGACCGACGGCGCCGCCAGCAATAACGATCTGAATCTGTTCGGCGAAATGCGCAGCGCCGCACTACTGGGTAAGGCCGTGGCGGGCGACGCCGCCGCCCTGCCGGCGCACCGGGTGTTGCGCATGGCCACTCTGAACGGCGCCCGCGCCCTGGGCCTGGAGCGGGACATCGGCTCGCTGGAACCGGGTAAATGGGCTGATATCATCGCCGTCGATCTGGCAACGATAGAGGCGGAGCCGGTCTATCAGCCGATTTCCCAACTGGTGTACGCCACCGGCCGCCATCAGGTGACCGATGTATGGGTCGCCGGCCAGCGGCTGCTGCAACGGCGCGAACTGACCACACTGGATCTGCAAGCTATTACCGGACGGGTACGCGCCTGGCGGGATAAAATCCACGCCTGTGGAACCTAGCCATCTGCCTGGAGCTACGGCAATTGCAATGAAAGCCACCCAACCTAACGTCGATCCGGGCGAAATCGCCAAATTCTCGGAGCTGGCCAGCCGCTGGTGGGACCCGGACAGCGAATTCAAACCCCTGCACGATATCAATCCGTTACGCCTCGATTACATCGACCGGCGCGCCCGCCTGGCCGGCAAACGGGTGCTCGATGTCGGGTGCGGTGGCGGCATTCTGGCCGAAAGCATGGCCGGTCGGGGCGCCGCCGTGGTCGGTATCGACATGGGGGAAGCGCCCTTGTCGGTGGCCCGTCTGCATCTGCTGGAGTCGGGTCTGGAAGTGGATTATCGCTGTATCACGGTCGAGGACCTGGCGGACGCCGAACCCGCCAGCTACGACGTAGTGACCTGCATGGAGATGCTGGAGCACGTGCCCGACCCCGCCTCGGTGGTGCAAGCCTGTGCCCGGCTGCTCAAGCCCGACGGCCAGGCCTTTTTCGCCACCCTCAACCGCACGCCCCAAGCCTATCTGTTCGCCATTATCGGCGCCGAATATATCCTCCGCCTGCTGCCCCAGGGTACGCACGATTATCAGAAATTCATCCGTCCCTCGGAACTCGAAGGCTGGCTCCGGGCGGCCGGCCTGACCATCTGCGCCATGACCGGCATGCACTACAACCCGATAACGGGGCAGTACTGGCTGGGACCTGGGGTGGAGGTGAACTACCTGGTGCACTGCCGCCTGGCGTTGTAACAATCTATGTAAGCCTGTTCGATGCGGATATTGTAGTGTTTCAGTCGGATTTTATCGCGGACTTGATCGAACAAACGAGGCTGGTCAACCATAGCTGGTAAGATAGCGCTAGCAAAAGCATGCAGCCGACGCGCTACGCGCGCGGTTGATGCTAAGCGTTAAGCGTATAAACCACGAGCAGAAGTATGGATACTCCAACGTTCAGAGTCGAATTCACCGAAAAAGCATTTGTTCATCTGGAGTCGTTTAGAAGGTTTGAGAGAAACATCATTCTTGACGCCATTAAAGCACAGTTGCCTCATCAATCCACGGAAGAAACACGCCATAGGAAATTTCTTCGGGCCAATCCTATCGCAGATTGGGAATTGCGTATTGAGCATTATCGGGTATTTTATGAAGTCGATTCTGCCCGTCACCTTGTGAGAATAGTAGCTATTGGTCATAAAGAACACAATAAGCTATTTATTGGTGGAGAGGAAATCTCATTATGAAGACCATAGATTCGTCTATGACGCAAATATCAGTCAATGAGCTTTTGAATTCTGCTCGCAATGAAGCCATTATGGTGAAGGCATCTGACGGAACTTTCTTTGTATTGAGCATGGCAGACGACTTCGCGACAGAAGTGGAGTTATTACGTCAGAATCATACCTTCCTAACACTCCTCGATTCATTCAAACAAGGGCAGAAAACGATGTCACTAGAAGAGGTTGAAAAACGTCTTCGGTGATTCCGGCGTGGCTAACAAAAGCATGGAGCCGATGTGCTGAAGCACGCGGCTCATGCCCAGCATCAGGCCGCTCACGGCGGCGCACCTATAGCGATGTTTACTCGAGTTGAATACAATATCCACAATGTTTGAACCATCCTTTTATGTCAGCAATTCCCGCTGCTCTAGAAATTTTAGTATAATCAGTATATTATATACGATGCTTCGGTAGGTCTGGCAAGGTATTTGGGCTTCAAATTCAATCGATTTGGGTGGTCATGATGGTAAAAGCAAACTGTATTCCACTTCGCCCTCAGCGGCCGCAATTAAATAAACACTGTTCAGCGCCGGCCTTGTTAGGTCAAATCAGAGAGGATTTTGGGAAGATCACTGACCCTCGTCATGGCGGTCAGCAGTTTTCCTTACCGGATGTCTTGATGTCAGGCTTGGCGGTCTTTGGACTGAAATATCCGTCGTTATTAAAGTTTGATGAGCAACGTCATGAAGAGCGGGTTCGAGCGAATTTAAAAAGTCTTTATGGTGTTTCACAAGCCCCCTGTGATACCCAGATGCGGAAAGTGTTGGATGAGGTGTCACCCACTGAGTTACGAGCCCCCTTTATTCATATTCATCAGCACTTGCAATCGCACGGGATATTGAAAGCGTATCGGTATTTAGGAGGATTTCTAGTTAACCTGGATGGGACCGGTCATTTTTCTTCTTCCAATATCCGTTGTGCCGATTGCTGTGAAAAGCATCATCGAAATGGCACGGTCGAGTATTATCATCAATTAGTAGGAGCGGTGATAGTTCATCCGGATAAAAGTCAAGTCTTACCTTTATTTCCTGAGGCCATTACGCGCCAAGATGGGGCGAGCAAGAATGATTGTGAAAGTAATGCCAGTAAACGGCTGTTACTGGCACTACGTGAAGCGTTTCCGCAATGGCCCATGATTGTGGTGGAGGACAGCTTGTCGGCCGACGGTCCTCACATTAAGTTATTGAAAAAATTAAAGTATCATTACATCCTGGTGGCGAAGCCGAGCGACCAGCCGTCGCTGTTCGAGGAGGTGCGGAAGCGATTAAATAGCGCTGAGTATGAAGAATTTGAGGAACTGGGAGAGGATGGCGTCTTACGGGGCTATCGCTGGATGAAGGGGTTGCCTTTGAATAAATCTCATCCTGATATTCTGGTGAATTACCTGGATTATTGGGAAATGCGGGAGGGTAAAGAGTACAATTTTTCGTGGATAACGGATCTGGAACTACGGCGAGATAATGTCTACCAGGTGATGAGAGGAGGTCGGGGTCGGTGGAAGATTGAAAACGAGACGTTCAACACACTCAAAAATCAGGGCTATGAGTTAGAGCACAACTATGGACATGGGCAAAAGCATTTGACAACGGTGTTTGGGATGCTGATGATGCTAGCCTTTTTCGTCGATCAAGTGCAAGAGCTGTGCTGTAGTTTATTTCAAGTGGCGCGGCAACAATTCCGTTCCAGAACCTCGTTATGGAGCAAGTTAAAGGGATTATTTAAGGAGTATTTTATTACCAGTTGGGAGAGCTTATGGTTAGCAATAATTTATGGGCATAAGGGTGGGGTATTGGAACCTGATACATCATAATTTCTGATAAAGTCCATAGTTGTTTTGATGAATGAGTGTGTTGAAAGAAAGTGGTTAAAATGAGAGTCGTTCATTATGGCTTCCGAGGAAGTCAGGGTGGTTTTTGTCGTTATGATTCTTGTGTAATTACTGATCAATTAACTACTGGCGCCGCTGCATTAGAGCGGGAATTGCTGCTTTTATGTCTTTTTCAGTTATTTTATCTAAAGCATTTTTGACGCCCTCTTCGAGGGTATCTACGGTACGAGCGGCTGTCCCTCGAAGTAATTCTTTAAGCTTTGACCAACAATTTTCAAGGGGTGAAAAATCAGGAGAATAACGGGGTAGATACCGTAGCTGAGCACCGGTTGAACGGATAATTTCTTCCACTTTTTTGCCTTTATGGGTTTTGATATTATCCATCAGCACAATATCTCATGGTCGTAACGTCGGTGCTAGCATTTTTTCTAGAAATGTTTCGAATGCCACTCCATCCACGGCCCCTGCTAACATCATGATCGCGGTGATACCCGATAATCCCAACGCCCCCACTAAACTGATATTACTACCCGTATTGCGTGGTTTATCCCCCTCCACACGGGTTCCTATCGGTGCACGACCCTACGTTCGTACCATCCCCATGTTGATCCCGGATTCATCCATAATAATCAGTTTTTCCACTGGCATGTTGGGTCTATCCTGTTGAAATTCCTCACGTTCCTTTTTTACTTCGGGCGTATCTCGTTCGGTCGCATGCATCGTTTTCTTTTTCCGTGAAATACGCAATCGCCTCAGCTTTTGTGTGATCGTTGAGCCACTGATACGAATTCCTGTTCGCTTAAAAAATAAGTCACTCAGTTCGGCAAGCGTGGCGTCTTTATTGGCATCAGATACTTCTCGTAGGATAATCAAATCGACCGGATCCAGTTTAGGCTTAGGCCCTCCTCCATGAGGTTTAGGAGCGACACTACCCGACTTCCTGAAACGCTTCACCAACCGCGATACAAAACTAAAACTGACGGAGAATCGTTTAGCAAGTTTACGTAGCGATTCTTCTTTTTTCTGATAAGCTTCGACAATTTTTTTCGTAAATCGTTTGAATAAGCTTTCATAGTTAGTACTCATATTTGTTACAATGGCAATATTATAATACAATACTCGTATTTAATTAATAGGTTAGCTAATAACCTTGTATTCTATGCAACTAATAACCGCTATATTGACGTAATTGATCGTTTAGCCAGGTAGGTCGGGCACGGGACGTGCACGACGTGCCCCGCGCGCCGAACCGGAGAAATGTCGGGCAACGCTGGCGCTTTTGCCCGGTCTACGTCGTTATTTCCGCCCCTCGCGCACAGCCCCTCGCAGCAACCTACGCTGGTTGATCATGATTCGGCTTACCGATGAGTTTCAGTAGGCCTGAATAAGAAGGAACCTGGATTGCGCTTCGCAAGCTCCGCTCCAGGCTACGCCGGTTGCGTTATAGTCATCTACTTAATATGATATAATTTATTAGCGTAAAACTCACTATCTCTTGTTAGAACAAGGAGAGATATCATGAAGGGTGAAAGATTATTTGTCGAAAGACAAACTGAGTTGCTTGAGCATTTATCTGAAGAGAAAGACATGCCAATTAAATTTAAATTGGCTTTCTTGAAATGTTTCTCGCCATTAGGTCGAGATTTAGAAGCAGCGTGTCAAGATTTTGGGATAGCGGTGTCCACGGGTTATCTGTGGCTACGCACCTGGAATGATGCTGGCTATGCCGGGATTAGCGACACCGGGCAGCGCACGGGGCGTCCGCCGCGACTCGATGAGTGGGATCTAGTATTTTTAACCTACCTGTTAAAGCAACCAGCCACCTGGACTACGGCCGAGATAAGGGAATTGATTCAGCGAGAATTCGGGATTGAGTATTCACCGGATCAAGTCATTCGGATTTGCGTGAGCGGGTAGGGATGCATTTCAGCAAGCCGTTTCCACGCGATTATCGTCGGCCCTCGGATGCCGAGGAGCAACTGAAAGGGAAACTCCATCAGGTGTTTACAACCTTGCAAGAGCAGGAGATCGGGAAGGACAACATCGTACTGGGCTTCCTGGATGAAGCAAGTCCGCAAAATCGGGCCAACACGGTACGGGTATGGAGTTTCGAGAAAAGCCCGGTAGTCGATAAGAACACGACGCATTTTAAGAGTAACACGATTGGATTTTACGCGATTCAAGGGGTCAGTGTGCAGGCATTTCTAGCGAATTCAAAGGAAGACGCAATTGTCGATTTTCTCAACCAAATTAAAACTGCCAATCCAACGGCCAAAGCCATTATAATCATCCTAGATAATTATAGAAGTCACTGGGCGGCTAAGGTAACAGAGGCGGCCCAGGAACTCGGTATCTATTTAATTTATTTACCACCTTATTCGCCGGACCTGAACCCAATAGAGTATATCTGGAAGAGTATAAAACGGATTTTATCCAGAGAGTTTGTTGACACACTGGATGAAATGAAGAGAAAAATAGCCAATGAATGGAAAACGTTATCAGGCTCACTTGGGTTTGCAAAGCGTTGGATTTCTAAATTTTTGGAAACAGATTCATATTATGATGACTTATGCGTTTGACTATAATTGCAGGTAAGGCAAGATTTTTGTAAACGCGCAATAATATCCATTCTTCTAAAACCTCTTCCAATTGCTCTCGACACTCTTCAATCGTAGGCTCAAGCCAAAACTTGGCCTCGCCGCTTTAGCTCTGAATATGCACATGCATTCTCGGCTCTTCCCGCGAGAAAAAGTAAACTGAATATATAGCAATCCTATTTAAGTTATGGATTTCGCCTTGTATGTTTGAAGTTTGGTAGAGTTTCCCGAAACGTGGTAGCACGAATCCCCTCTGGGACCCACGATCCCGTCAAGGAGCTTGAAGCGCCACGTTCCGGTTTCTGTGAACCACAAGCCCGAACAGTTGATTGGACCTGAATCCGTATCGTGCAAGGTTGGGATGAGGAACACATCCTGGTGAAGAACCAACTCGCAGTCGCCGTCCAGGCCGCAATCCACTCTGAATTGACGGTCAGCCGTCCACTGGACCCGGCTGCCGCTGTGATGGTGTCCCCGGCGATGACCGCGGCGGACGCCACGACGCCCGCCGAGTGCTGGGTGGGGATCGACGTCGCCAAGGCCCACCTGGATGTGGCCCTCTGGCCGACCCAGGAGTGCCTGCACGTCACCCGCGATGAGGCCGGCTTGGCGGAGTTGATCGCCTGGTTGCGCCCCCGGACGCCCGCGCTGATCGTTTTGGAAGCGACCGGCGGGTTGGAGACCCTGGTGGCGGGGACGCTGATCGAGGCGCACTTCCCCACCGCCGTCGTCAATCCCCGCCAGGCGCGCGACTTTGCCAAGGCGTTGGGGTATCTGGCCAAGACCGACGCCTTGGATGCCTTGGTGCTGGCGCGCTTCGGTCACAGCATCCAGCCGGCGCCCCGCCCGTGGAAAGACGAAGAGACCCAGGCGCTGACCGCGCTCCTGCAGCGCCGTCGGCAACTGATCACGATGCTCACCGCCGAGAAGAACCGCTTGGCCAGCGCCCATCGCCAGGTGCAGGCGGATCTCCGCACGACCATCACCTGGCTTGAAGAACGGATCAAGGTCCTCGATGACGACCTCCCGAGCCGGCTCCGCGCCAGCCCGATCTGGCGCGCGCAGGATGACCTGCTGCGCAGCGTCCCGGGCATCGGCCCGGTGACCTCGGTGACGTTGCTGGCGGCGTTGCCGGAACGGGGAACCCTGGATCGTCGCCAAATCAGCGCCTTGGTCGGCGTCTGCCCGTTTAACCGCGATTCCGGCCAGGGTCGCGGACACCGAAGCATCTTCGGTGGGCGCGTTCTGGTCCGGACGGCGCTGTACATGGCGACGGTGACCGCCAGCCGGTTCAATCCGGTGATCAAAGGGTTTTACCAGCGCTTGCGTGCCGCGGGTAAACCGGCCAAGGTGGCGCTGACGGCGTGCATGCGTAAATTGCTGACGATCTTAAACGCGATGCTCAAGGCCAAGACCCCCTGGCAGCCTCCCGAGGAGTGCAGGTCCTGAGGTTTTCAACACAGTTGCTCCTTGGATAAGGAGGGGTGGCGCGCAGCGCCGGGGTGGTTCGAAGCGGCGATTCCACAAATCGGATAGGAGCGCTATATCTCTTTAGCATTGTAGTGATTCACTCAAAGGTGTTCATCGTTTACCCGAACAAACAGCCGGATCGGCCGTTACCCGTTGGAGCAATTCTGCTGGTGTCATGGCGTCACTCTCTATTTGATAACCTCAATAAACCCATTTTTTCGCAGAGGATGAAGAAGTCCAATCGCTCCACCCCCGGCTCGTTCCGCTCCATCCAGGCTACGCCGGCTACGGCAAGCCCCCCACCGGCAGCTTGATCCGAGTGTGAATATTTCACCTCGCCAGGTAGGCAAATCTCACTGTTGCCTGAATTGTTGACCATTACACTAGTGCTTCACCCGTCCTGAATTGACGGGTAGAGGCGCTTGAGCTTGATGCGGGCATCAGGGGTGGTGAAGCGCCAATTCACCGGCCGGGCATTGGTGTTGCGCGCCTGCTCCCAAGCGGCCACCTCCTGGGTCAGGGTGTCCACATCGGGGATGCGGCGGTCCAGGCACTGCCGGCTCAGGACGCTCAGTTCGATCTCGGCCATGTTCAACCAACTGCCATGCTTGGGGGTGTGATGAATCTCCAGCCGTTCGATCAGCGACCGAGCCACGGCGGGCTCGAACGCTTGATACAGCGCGGCCGGTTTGTGGGTGTTGAGGTTGTCCATCACCAGGACCACCCGCTCGACATGCGGATAGCGGACCTCCAGCAAGTCGCGCACCTCCTCGGCGAAATCGACCGCAGTGCGCTGCTTGGTGACCGTGACATGGCGGTGCCCGGCCAAGGGTTCGCAGGTCAGGAACAGATTGGCCGTCCCGCACCGTTCGTATTCGTAGTCCACCCGCTCGGGCTGGCCCGGTTCGGCCGGCAGTGGCGTGCGGGTTTCGGCCACCAACTGCTTGCTGATCTCGTCCAGGCACACCACCGGACGGGCGGGATCGTACGGCCGGGTATACACCTCCAGCACGTCCTCCATGGCGCACACGAACTCGGCATTGGCCTGCGGCGGGATCACCCACTGCTTCCGCAACCACGGCTTGAGTTCGTTTTTTTTAAAGTCATGCGCACGCCTTCCGGGCTGATCGACTCCACCATCTCCAGTTCGACCAGCCGGTCGGCCAGCAGCCGCAAGGTCCAGTGGGTCCGTCCCTCCGGGGGCGCGCCGCACGCCAGCGCGATCAGGTGGGCCTCCTGGGCGCCGTCGAGCTTGCGATACTGGCGACCGCTGGGCTTCTTCCGGAACAGCGCCGCCGTCAGCCCCTCCTCTACGAACGCCTGGCGCACCCGGTACACCGTCGAGGCTCCACACTCCACCGCCTCGGCAATCGGCTCATCGTCCCAGCCCGGCCCGCCCGCGCCGGCATCGGCCTTGAGCAAAATGCGGGCGTGGATCAACCCGGACGCTGCCTGCTTGCCGGTGCGGATCAGGTTATCAAGCTGGGCGCGCTCGTCGGCGGTCAGGCGAACAATGTATTTGGGTAGCGGCATGGTCACGGTCCTGGTCGGGATACCCCTACAGGAAAACCAATACGCTGCTTAAAGTCAACTAAGGTCGGTTGAAACACTAGGTTGCAGTGTAAATCGCTACTTGACCCAAGGGTAGAGACACTAAGGTCAGGTGCTGTCTGTGTGTAACTCACCCGCTGCTCAAGCAACCGGTAAGGAGGACGGGCTACGCCCATAGCGTACCCCTGCGCACCAACAGGAGGCGGAACGTGCTACTCACTCGATTCGAGCGAATGGATCGAAACTCATTATTAATCAAGGAATTATTCATGACTATAAACACTGAACCGTACCGGATACTGGCGTTGGGGTGGGTTCTGCTGCTGGGACTGTGGTTCGCCCCGGCGACTTGGGCGGGGGAAACTCCACCGCCTGGGGTTCGGCCCGCCACCCTCAGCGCGGGCGGCCTTCACACTTGCGGCCTGAAGGACGACGGCGCCATCGTCTGCTGGGGATGGAACGGCTACGGCCAGGCCACCCCGCCGGCCGGCACGTTCACCCAGGTCAGCGCGGGCTTCGGTCACAGCTGCGGGCTGAAGAGCGACGGCGCCGTCGCCTGCTGGGGATGGAACGACCAAGGCCAGGCCACCCCGCCGGCGGGCTTTTTCACTCAGACTCAGCGCGGGCGCCGAGCACACCTGCGGGCGGAAGAGCGACGGCGCCATCGCCTGCTGGGGGGCGGGGACTACTAACACCGGCAGCGACCCCAACTACGGCCAGGCCACTGCGCCGGCCGGCGCCTTCACCCAGGTCAGCGCGGGGGGCTATCACACCTGCGGGCGGAAGAGCGACGGCGCCATCGCCTGCTGGGGGAATAACGACTACCAGCAAGCCACCCCACCGGCCGGCGCTTTCACCCAGCTCAGTGCGGGCTACGCGCACACCTGCGCAGGGTACAGCAACGGCGCCGTCACCTGCTGGGGGCTTAACGGCAACGGCCAGGCCACCGCGCCGCCCGGCGCCTTCACCCAGCTCAGCGCGGGCGGCGAGCACACTTGCGGGCGGAAGAGCGACGGCGCCATCGCCTGCTGGGGACTTAACGGCAAGGGCCAGGCCACCCCGCCGCCCGGCGCCGTCACCCAACTCAGTGCGGGCTACGGTCACACCTGCGGGGTGAAGAGCGACGGCGCCGTCGCCTGCTGGGGATGGAACGACAACGGCCAGGCCAACGCACCGGCCGGCACCTTCCAGCGGATGGTGGTCAGCGTGGGCGGCAGTCACACCTGCGGGCTGAAAAGCGACGGCACCCTCGCCTGCTGGGGGCGAAACGGCAACGGCCAGACCAACGCGCCGGCCGGCGCCTTCACCCAGGTCAGCGCGGGCCACGATCACACCTGCGGAGTGGAAAGCGACGGCGCCGTCGCCTGCTGGGGATTGAACGACTACTACGGCCAGGCCACCCCACCGGCCGGCGCCTTCACCCAGGTCAGCGCGGGCGACGATCACACCTGCGGAGTGGAAAGCGACGGCGCCGTCGCCTGCTGGGGGCGTGACTCTTGGGGTCAAACCACCCCACCGGCCGGCGCCTTCACCCAGATCAGCGCGGGCAGCAGTCACACCTGCGGCCTGAAAAGCAACGGTGCCGTCGCCTGCTGGGGGTATAACGACAATGGCCAGGTCACCCCGCCGGCCGGCACCTTCACCCAGCTCAGTGCGGGGAGCTATCATAACTGCGGGCTGAAGAGCGACGGCGCCGTCGCCTGCTGGGGATGGAACAAATACGGCCAAGCCACCCCGCCGGCCGGCGCTTTCACCCAGGTCAGCGCGGGCTTCGCGCACACCTGCGGGCTGAAGGACGACGGCACTGTCGTCTGCTGGGGGGATAACAAGGACGGCTTCACCACCCCGCCGGCCGGCTCCTTCACTCAGGTCAGCGCGGGCGTCAGTCACACCTGCGGGGTGAAGAGCGACGGCGCCGTCGCCTGCTGGGGGAATAACAACTCCGGCCAGTCAGGTACGCAACTCCTCTGGGACACGACCGGCACCGGCAGCGGCAGTGTCAGCCGCAGTCCCGAGGGCATCTTTAGTTGCAAATTATTGGCTTTTTGGTTAGATAACTACGAGTGCGTTACTTACCCGCCACTGGCCGCCACCACCGTCGAACTCACCGCCACCCCGGAGGCGGGTTCCAGCTTCGCCGGCTGGAGCGGCGACTGCACCAACCTCACGGGCGCCTGCATGGTCACCATGGACACCCAACGGCGCGTTGTCGCCATCTTCAACCGCCCCAACAGCTTCTTCCTCCTCAAGATGACCAAGACCGGCACCGGCACGGTCAGCAGCAATCCGGCCGGCATCACCTGCGGCATCGACTGCACCGAAAGCTACCTCGGCGGCACGGTGGTGACCCTGACGGCCACCCCCGCCCCGGGTTTCATTTTTACGGGCTGGAGCGGCGATGCGGATTGCGCCGATGGCCGAGTCGCCGTGATCGCCGCCAGAACCTGTATGGCCACCTTTAACCCGTCATCGGTGACTTACACGCTCGCCGTCACCAAAGCCGGCGCCGGCGTGGGCACGGTGACCAGCACGCCGGTGGGCCTCGACTGCGGCGCGTACTGCAGCGAAGCCCATACCAGCGGCACGGTAGTGACGCTGACCGCCACGCCGGCCACGGGTTCCACCTTTGCCGGCTGGAGTGGCGACGCCGATTGCGCCGATGGTCAAGTCACCCTGAGCGCCGCTAAGACCTGTACGGCCGCCTTTAACCTAACTTCAATCGTCAAAACTCCATACGACTTCGACGGCGATGGCAAAGCCGACATCCTGTGGCGGGATGCCGCCACCGAATTTTCCAGCGGGCAGAACCGGATTTACCTCATGAACGGCGCCAATCTGGTCACCGACATCGTGGTCAATACCGTCGCGGACCTGAACTGGAAGGTGGTGGGCGTCGGTGACTTCAACGGCGATGGCAAGGCCGACATCCTGTGGCGGCATGCCACCACTGGGCAGAATCGGATGTACCTCATGAACGGCGCCACCCTTATCACCGACACCGTGGTCAATACCGTCGCTGATCTGAACTGGAAGGTGGTGGGTGTCGGCGATTTCAACGGCGATGGCAAAGCCGACATCCTGTGGCGGCACGCCACCAGCGGGCAGAACTGGATGTACCTCATGAATGGCGCCACCCTGGTCACCAATAAAGGGGTCAATACCGTCGCTGACCTGAATTTGCAGGTGGTGGGCGTCGGCGACTTCGACGGCGATGGTAAAGCCGACATCCTGTGGCGGCATGCCACCACCGGACTGAACCGGATGTACCTCATGAACGGCGCCACCCTGGTCACCAATAAAGTGGTCAATACCGTCGCTGACCTGAACTGGAAAGTGGTGGGCGTCGGTGACTTCAACGGCGATGGCAAGGCCGACATCCTGTGGCGGCATGCCACCACCGGGCAGAATTGGATGTACCTCATGAACGGCGCCACCCTGGTCACCAATAAAGGGGTCAATACCGTCGCTGACCTGAACTGGAAAGTGGCGGAAGCCGCCGACTTCGACGGCGATGGCAAAGCCGACATCCTGTGGCGGCATGCCACCACCGGGCAGTACCGGATGTACCTCATGAACGGCGCCACCCTGGTCACCAATAAAGTGGTCAATACCGTCGCTGAGACCATCGCCGGGCGTCTGTGGCACAACGACTCCACGCTCGACTACCGCAACAGCACCCAGATCGCTTTCCCCTCGGGGGCCGCGCCCGTTTACGTCACGACCAACGAGTACGCCAAGCCCTGGCCCGACGGCTCGCAGTACGTCATCGACGAACGGAATGTCTACAATCACTACACCGACGTCACCGTGGTCGACACCGCGACCCGTGCCACCCGCTACCAACTGCGCGTCCCCAACTATCTGCGTACCGTTAAGCCCTCGCCGGTGAACAAGAAGCTGGTGATCGCCACCTGGGGCAAAGACTCCATTTCCGCGGCCGAGTACATCGTGCTCGACCTCGCCACCGGGGAGATCCTGTACCGCGTCAGCACCGCGGGCGTCTCGGTCAACTGGTTGCCCGACGGGCGCTACATGCTCATCACGACCGACGGCCGGATCACGGCGAGCGAGGTCGGCGGCGCCGGGCAAGCGCTCGGCCAACTGGCCCTGCCCGCGGGCCACGAGGTGATGGCCTTCTGGGTCAATCGCCAGGGCACGCAGATGGCGCTGCTCGTGTGGCACCCAAGCGGCATCGCCGATATTTACGACTCCGACCTGTGGGTGGCCCGGCTCGACGGCAGCCAGCTCGAACGCCTGACGCAAACCAGGATGACCCACTACGCCAATTGGTCGCCCGACGGCAAGTACATCGCCTTCGATGTGGACACCGGCCACTTCTGCAACACCCTCGGCTGCATGGGCATCTGCGAGTCTCTGGTATGCGCCGCCCACCTCACGCAATGTGCGCGCGTTGCCGGGATCGAACGACGCCACCCAGTTCAGCGTGAAGGATCACGCAGGTCGCCTGGACACGCTGGGCTGCCACTTGCTGGGGTGGACCGACTGAACCCGCGGCGTCGTGGTTCAGCGCCGGCCTAGAGTGTTGACCGGTTTGAATGGCAAGACAGTAGCGTCTTGCCGAGGCCAGGAACACCGGTCCCTGGGAGCGCCGGCGTCCTCGCCGGCCACGGGGTGGAAATAACCACCGTCCGCCCCAGGTAAACCCAACCGTCACTGCTGTGCTGTCGGAGCCGGCGAGGACGCCGGCGCTCCCAGGACAGTGATTCCGGGAACCTCTGTCTCCCAGTCGGACCCGTTTGACTGCCTTCATGCACACCGGTCAACGCTCTACTAGAGCGTTGACCGGTGTGGCGGCTGAAGGAAACGGGTTAGCAACTGCGCAAAGATAATTTGATGATTTATAATGCGAATTAAGCGCTTTGAGCCTTGGTTAACAAGAGCCACAGGGCAGCGGCTAGACGCCCAAAGACATGAACCAACAACCCGTTGTAGGACCGGACTTTGGACACTCGTTGAATACCGGTTTTCTCCTCCAGCCAGTTAAACAAGGATTCAATCGGTTGTCGGACCCGGCTGACGGCCGTCGAGAGCCACTGATCGAAGGGGTCCAAGTAGGTTTATAATGGTCCCCAGTTTTCGGACAGGAATTTAAGGTGGTACTCTGCGAGCTAGTTGTTGAGTAATGAGGTCAACCATGCAGAGAAAGAGTTTTACCGCTGAGTTCAAGGCGAAAGTGGCGTTGGAAGCGTTGCGGTCGGAGAAGACCGTCAACGAACTGGTGGGCACTTATGACGTGCATCCGAACCAAGTTGCGAACTGGAAACGCGAAGCCCAAGCGGGTTTGGTGGCGCTCTTTTCCACCAAACGCGGGCGTCAGGCGGCGCACGAGGTGGCCGAGCGGGAACGGTTAGACAGCCAGATCGGGCGGCTGCAGGTGGAACTGGACTGGTTGAAAAAAAAGTCTGGGCTGAGCCGCTAGCACAGCGCCAGGCCTGGCTGGAGCGGGAGGCGGCGGTGCTGCCGGTGAGTTGCCAGTGTGAACTCCTCGGGATGGCACGCAGTACGGTCTATTATCGGCCGGTCGCGCCGCCCGCCTTGGACGAGGTGCTGAAACGGCGGTTGGATGAACTGTACACCGCCCATCCGTTCTATGGCAGCCGGCGGATGACGGCGGTGCTTCGGCGGGAGGGTTATGCCGTCAACCGTAATCCCGCACCGCGGCTTTGCTCGGCGAACACTCCATCGCGATAATCCACGGTTCCTCATGCCCCGCTTCATGCCAAATCCCCAGGTTGGTCGGCACTCCGCCGGTAAACGGCCTGACATCGGGCAGGTAGCGTTCGGTGACCCCGTTGGGCCAACTCGCCCGTGGTCGCCTCACAGCAGCCGGTATCGACCGTCAGGTTGCCTTTCAACCGCAGGCGATACTGCCAGCCGTGCTGCGGCAACCAGGCAAATAACTCGGCGGAGAGATAGAACCGGTCCCCCAACAGCAACACCGCCGCGTCAGTTGAAACTTTAAGGGCCTGTCAAAAAATAAGTTGTACAAGTTAACGTGATGAACGCATGATATCCTCATGCCAAACCAAGATGTGATTGAAAAAGTTCGTAGGAAGTTTGAACGCGTGTCGGGTGTGCTGGACGAGCGTGGCTGTCGAGTTTGGGCGGCAGCGGAAGCGGAAGCGCTTGGGTATGGTGGGCAAAGTATCGTGGCCAAAGCCACCGGTCTATCGCGAGCGACCCTGCATCGTGAAGGATTCAAAAAAGAGCAAGACCGATTAGCCGGTCAGCCGGATCGAGTGCGCCAAGCGGGCGGTGGTCGCAAGAAACTGACCCAGAAGGAGTCGAGCTTGTTATCGGCACTGGAAGCCCTGGTGGAGCCAACGACCCGGGGCGATCCGGAAAGCCCCCTCCGCTGGACTTGTCGGAGTACTCGCCAATTGGCAATCGCCTTGGCGGCACAGGGCTATCGAATCAGCCACCAGACGGTGGCGTCTTTGCTGAAGGCGCTGGGTTATAGCCTTCAGGTCAATCAAAAGACCAAGGAAGGCTCCGGTCATCCGGATCGGGACGCCCAGTTTCGGTATATTTACGGCCGGATCGAGGATTTTCAGCGCCGGGGACAGCCCGTCGTGTCGGTTGACACGAACAAAAAGGAACTCGTTGGGGACTTCAAGAATGGGGGACGGGAATGGCGTCCGAAGGGCGATCCCGAGCCGGTACGCGGGTATGACTTTGTGGACAAGACGTTGGGGAAAGCCAATCCCTATGGCGTCTATGATCCGACCGCCAACGTGGGTTGGGTGAGTGTCGGGGTCGATCATGACACGGCCGAGTTCGCCGTGGAGACGCTGCGTCGGTGGTGGGAGAAAATGGGGCACCCACGTTACCCGGCGGCCCAGGAATTGCTCGTGACCGCCGATGGCGGTGGCAGCAATGGCGCGAGAGTGCGATTAGGGAAGGTGGCTCTGCAGCGATTGGCCGACCAGACGGGACTGCGGATCTCGGTGTGTCATTTCCCGCCGGGTACCAGCAAGTGGAACAAGATCGAGCACCGCCTGTTCAGCCATATCAGCATGAATTGGCGGGGCAAACCCTTGTTCAGCCATGAAGTGATCGTCAATTTGATCGCGGGCACGACCACCCGGACGGGGTTGAAAATTGAAGCTGAACTCGATACCAACGTCTATCCAAAAGGGATTCAGGTGACCGATGAAGAACTCGAAAAGGTCCAAATCCAGCGGGCAAACTTTCATGGTAAATGGAACTACACCATCCTTCCGATTACTTGAAACTTGTACAAGTTATTTTTTGACAGGCCCTAACAGTAACGCCACATCATCCACCCGCTCCGTGGTAATCACCAGTTCGGCCGTGCTCAGCACAGTCTGGGTGGGTTCATCCAGTTCGGTTATCATGACGCTATCCTCATCGTGGGGGTGCTGCTAAGGATAACAACTCATTGTTTGAAAATACATTCCCAGGCAAATTTCAGAAGGCCCTTCCGAAAATTCAGTTTTCAGGGTCCTTATTGAGCGAATGAAGAGATTCATCAATTGTTAACTAGATCTTCAATAATGCCTAATATCATGAACTTAAACTTTATTTTGAAAGATTCAAGGTTCACTCTTTCTTACAGAGAATTTAGAATTCTTATTCTATATTCAGTAGCCTGGTCAGTTTTTCTTTTTTTCTGCATCCCTATTGTTCCTGACCAATCTAATTCATGGTATGCCTCTGTTATTTCTTTTTTACTTTCCGTCCCATTATTATTTATTGTGGTGTTAATTTTTTCTGTATTTCTATGGACTCGATCTGATATTTACAGAAAACTCCCATCTACTTTAATTCAATCTAGAGCCAAGTCTATCCAGATTATCCTGATTGCACTGTTACCTTGCGCATTAATTTGGGGATTTTATTTCTTTGCTTTTTATCCCGCAATTATGAACTTTGATGTTATTAACCAATGGGAACAAGTAACATCAAAAAATTTCAATGATTGGCATCCTGTTTTTCATAGCTTGTATCTTTTTTTCATCCAATATCTTGGTTCAGGTAAACTATCATCTGTCAGTGCAGCACAAATTATTTTTCTTCTTGCTATTTTTAGTTATCTCATATTTGTTTTTCAGCGCATCAAAATCTCCCATGCTGCAATAATCGGATTGACAATTTATTTTGCTTTTTTTCCCTTGATTGGTTTATATAATATGACGCTATGGAAGGATACACCGTTCTCTTTCTGTATGTTATTGCTTACTATTTTTAACATCCAAATTTTCTTATCTAATGGCAAATGGCTGGATTCGAGGACACACAGGGGCTTCCTAATAGCCTGTTTGGTCGGAGTAGCATTATTCCGGCATAATGGAATACTTCCAGCAATCCTTTTTATATTATCATTATTGTTGATTTGTCGTAGCTACTGGAAGATTATTTCAACTGTCACATTAACTTTCTTTTTAGTCATTCTTGTTATTAAATATCCTCTTTATGAAGTTCTGAATGTACCCAGTCATTCCAAAGATAAACGTATTTTAAACTCTATTCCTTGTATTTATACAATCGGCAGCATAGTGACTGCTGGCCGGACTATTAGCAGTGAAGAGGAAAATATTCTAACAGGTTTTATGCCGATGGCAACATGGCGAGATAAATATAACCCACAAGATGTAGTAAGTTTAGTTTGGCATGCTAAACCTGATTGGAAATACTTGGCTTCTAAATCTGAAAGTAAAAAATTTAGATTAACCTGTACTCATCTTATTCTTCGTAATCTTGATATGGTATGGAACAATTTTTTACAAGTTGGATCTTATGAATGGAGGATTCGTGAATTACCTAGTGATACATATTCCTATGTGATTGAATATGATTCAGATCCGAATATTTTGTATATTATGCCTAATGATATGGGTATCAAGGCAGTTCCCTTGTTGCCATCTTTCCATAAGTTGATCATAGATTCGATATTTTTTCCAATAAAAGGAAAATATTCGAATCCTTTCCGTAACAAAGATGGAGCTTCGAGTTATCTGAACTGGTTACTTTACCGTCCTGCATTTTTCTATTGGTTAAGTTTTTATTGCCTTGGACTCCTGGCTTTCCGATTTGGCTCTGCAAAAATCATGCTTCTTGGAGCACCACTATTTATTAATGCTGTTACCATTATGCTACTGTCTTTTACTTTTGAAACTCGCTATAATTATCCTGCATTTTTGATCGCTCCTGTTTTTCTGTCGCTGTTTTTTATTAAATGGCAGAATGATAGAACTTTTGAATAAAACCAGCTTGTCTCAAAAGTAAAATTTCAATACTTTATATTATGGAGCTTTTATAATAACTTTAAATCCATCCCCTAATCCCTTTAGCATCATATAAACATGCTTGCGGCGATTAGAAGAGACTATCAGAAAAAACACAAAGGTTGAAATAAGTCGAAGTATATCAGTTATAATCCACCGCCAAGGCGCATAGCTTCTCCGATAGAGAAGAATGCTGTTGCGAAATAAATAATAATGACGCAAGGGAGAGTGGACCGCAATATGACGCCAGCGGCCAAGCCAAACCCGAATCGCCGGCCCTCTGCCCAGGCTGTGTTCCATACTGGCGGCGCAGATGCCATACGCACGATACCCTAGCGAAACTGCCCGCAAATGCCAGTCCGTATCGACGTGATCAATGAACAGTCGGTCATCCATTCCACCGACTTGTTCTAAAGTGGTGACAGGTATCAGCAATCCTGAAGAGATCAGAAAATCCGCGGGAATCACGCGAGTATCGTTATTGCCCTGATCGCAATAGATGCGTTTGAATCTCAAACAACCGAATTGCACGAAGAAGGAGGCATGACCGGTAAGCGGATCTCGATAAGTAGGTCCCACTGCCGCTACCTGTTTCCCCGCTGACTCTAGCTCTATACAGTATCGCAATAACGTTTCCACCATATCCGGCGCTGGGATACTATCCTGATCCAGCAGGAGCACATGAGTGCACTGTCTGTTTTTCAATTCAGCAATTCCCAAATTATGCGCAGTAGCGACTCCAACATTCTGTTGCTGAGTAAGCACTACTAATGAAGAATTTTCTATCATTAAACGCTTCAGCAAAGCGCGTGTCTTTTCCGAGGCACCATTATCAATAATCACAATGTGAGTCACTTGCATTGCCAGCACCAGCAACTGGCGGCTCACTATTTCCTCTTCCGGAAAATAAATGACCACGACCGCACCGACCATGCGCCGATCTTTATCCTGTATAACCATTCGAGTTATTATCTGCCTTGGAAATCACGATAATTCCTCTCATACTACCGCCGCCTTATGGCTT
The DNA here is from genome assembly GCA_963708455.1 of uncultured Pseudomonadota bacterium. GTDB lineage: Bacteria > Pseudomonadota > Gammaproteobacteria > Competibacterales > Competibacteraceae > CAIMUS01. The sequence goes on along the minus strand of CAVPSQ010000010.1, from coordinate 1,480,364 downwards.
GTAGTTTTCTAAGGGCCGCCGCCTTCATGCGACTTTTTTTTATGTGTGCGTGTATGGTTACACGCAACGCCGTACTGATTTCCGGATTAGCCAGCAGTCCAGGAAGCCAGCCTACCTCAGTCATAAAATTCCGTAGCATCGCCCGATGTTGCGGAGAAATAAAAGACATTAATATTGTACTAAGATTAGGCAATTGCTTTTTATCGGCAAAAGTGCCGGTCCCAAAAATTTCATTGTGGTTTAGTTCAAAGAATGCCTTAGCAAGAAAAGGATGAGGATTTTGAATTAATTCACCCCATATCTGTAGGGCGCTCGGCCTGAGTTCGGCAGCGGGATAAGCATGGGTTCTGGAGAAATCGGCCCAGTATGCCATAGAATCGAGGACTCCCTGCTGGAAATAACGGATATAAGCTTCATGAATCTGGTTTTCAGAAGCATCCATCAGTTTTAATACCCGCACTCCGGATTCAGTCAGCCTGTATGACTGTACACTGCCATTAGGTGAATTGCATAACATCTCGATAGGCGCCACGTAATCTAAAAGAAAATCAACGGGCGAGCTGTCTGTATTCAGATTGGGGCCGAAAGCGCTTTTCGTACAATTGTCGGGTTGCGTGTTCAGGAAACGATTCAGCGCAAAGTAATAACCCTGTAATTTGATGCCAGGCAGCACATAGGCAAGATTATCCTGAATGGTGCCGCGCCAACCGATATCCACGATACCGACCACCGCATGATTGCCGGGCAGATCCTTCGATGCCAGATAGGAAAGGAGCGCACACTTTTTCTCCTGAAGCAGTGTTTCGATAGCATCCCGAAACTCTATATCGGCAAACAGGGACTGAACTCTCTGATCCAGCCAGGGATAGCGGATGGATTCCTGAAGATCGAGGTCATAAGACTGCATTTTTTTCTGAAAAGAAGCGGGTTTGATATCCAAAGAAGAGAACAACGCCGCCAGCGATTGGGTGCTGTACTGATTCCAGATGCGCATCAGTTCTGTGCAGGAAAACTCGCGCAGAGAGCCTGCAAAAGTGGATATCCGGCTGACTTCGAGAAGCACGGCGTTCGGCACGGGATGACCAAGCGCATTTTGTTCCTGTACTCGCTGGTATAGCTGTAAAAAAAACTCACCTTCCCGAGTAAAGAAAAACAACTTCTCTACCTTATCCGCTACGGCGTGCTCCATGATATAGAGAATATAAGTGAATAAGAGCAGTGACGACCGGCGTCCCAGGTCGTAGAAGAATCCTGCCGGGGTTCCCTCCGACGCGGCCCGATGGGATGGATCAGCCAGCAGATTGCGAATGGCATTGCGTAAAAAACCCTGCCGGTCATGAAACCCGGCTTCCAGTGCAATGCGTTTCTTGTGCAAAGATGCAGGAGCATAGTGAACCGTCTGAATGCCCAGCCTGCGAGGTGAATCGACATCGGCCCATTGATTATCGCCAACATGAACATGCTCTTCCGGCCGTATTCCATGTGTTTTATGAATATGCTGGAACAGTCTGCCGCTTTTTTTGTTCAGCTTGACTTCGCATGACACCACACCCGCCACAACCCGTTCGGCAAGTCCATGAGCACGCAACAGTTCCTGAACATGCCGGGCAGGGAGGTAAAAATCCGATAGAAAGATCACCTGAAGGGCATCGAAACTAGCGATTGTCTCCATAATCAGCGGGTCGGGATAAGTCACATAGCGTTCCTGGTCCAATTCGATCCGTTCCAGCATGGCGGGTAACTGTTCCCGGAACTCAGCCGAGTTGCCTTGGTTATCGAACTGGATCAATTCCAGCCAGCGCTGGTAGACTTCGAGATGCAGATATTCATCATCGAAGCCATTTTCCCTGCTTATATCCGCCAGTGTTTTCTCCGCTAATTGACGTGCTCGCAGTAATTTCCAATGATTTTTATAGTCACCAGACAGGGAGTGGCCATACTGATTCAATAGATAGCGGCAAACATGTAATTTGACCGCATCCGGATGACAGCGCCGACGCAGCAGCGTATCCCAGACATCGACAGTCGCCAACTGGTAAGTAGGCTGCACCGCTTTGGTTTTATTGATCTGCATCGTGCTGAATCCTTTTCCATTAACAATCAATTCAGAAACCGTTTAACTGTCCAATAACATCTGCGGACCAGGTAGCGGATAGGCGAAGGCAGAAAAGCCAGGCGGCCAGGGTGGTCTGGTCCAGCAATGCTTTTATCTAATAAGGGGAGTTGATTCAGGTGGGCGGAAGTCACTGGTGGATGCTGATACATGGGTTGTAACGTCATATCCTTAAAGGTTTTACCCTCTAACAGATGATCTACTGCCGCCAGAAACTGTTTGAAGCCTTTTTCGAGAGGACGCTCGCTCATAAACTGTAACCCAGCCTGCTCCATACGATCTGCCAAGGCGTCATCAGACAGCACTTCCAGGATACCCGCTGCTATCGATTCCGGGGTAGAATCGCACAATCTGGCGGCCTCCTGAGAAAAATCGTAGAGATTGTTTTCCCGATAAATCTCTACCACCGGCAGACCGCACGCCATCATTTCAAAAGGAATTCGCGAGGGATTGGAAGTGCTGATGCATAATCCTACTCGACATTGGTTATATAAGCGATTACATTGCTCCAAATTGAGAAGACCGAGATGTTCATGATCGAACCAGATATGTCCTTTTTGATTAGATCCATATAAATAAATTCTCACCTCTGGCCGATAATCCTTCACAATGCCAAGAGCTTCAATACCAATTTGAGCGCAGCGTCTTGGCTTGTCTGGTTGATAAGTAAAACAAACAGATTTTTGACGTTGTATATCCGGTAGGTTCCGATAGGTTGCAAGATCCGCACAGAAATCAAAATAAGCCGCATTGACATTAAAATCGTGCTTAAGCTTAGCAGTCAACCAACGCCCAATAGTAATTGGCTGAAGACCGTAACGGTAGGAGTTTTCTGCCATCAGGAAAGCGTCACCTAACAGATTAAAATAGGCTTCAAAATCCTGAACAAAATAGGCTTTGATACATGAGAATGGTAAATCCCGCACCACTTTCGCCGAATACCATATCGTTGCGAATACCAAGTCTGCCGGATGGATTTTCCCCCACCCTATCTCTACTTTTTCAAAATTATAGCCGAACAGTTGTTGAATGTGCTTTCTTGCGGAACTGTTGGAAAAATGTTGATTTCCCTCAGAATAAATCACACAATCATGCCCGGCTTTAATCAGCAAATCCACCTGCTGAAGAATGGTACGGTGACCTCCCGATCCTTCAATCAAGTCAGGTATAAGCCATGCGATTTTTGCCATATGGTCAGGTTATCTCCTAATTTTGTATTGCTATTACTGTGAAGTTTAAAATATCATACAATTGTTTAATGATCGTCAATTTTTTCATTATCTTTTACGTTGGTATTTTTAGCAACTGGATTATTAATCATCTTTCTTAAAGAATTATGTGCTTTTTTCATCATTTTAACAGTCTTGTTAAAGGTGTTCCAGCGTTCCTCCAGTAGGTGGCCCTGGGAGGCTATAGTTTCATCCCGTTGGCCGATCATCTCCTCCATCTGCTGCATGGCAGTCCAGCGTTCCTCCAGTAGGTGGCCCTGGGAGGCTATAGTTTCATCCCGTTGGCCGATCATTTCTTCCATCTGTTGCATGGTGTTCCAGCGTTCCTCCAGTAGGTGGCCCTGGGAGGCTATAGTTCCATCCCGTTGGCCGATCATTTCTTCCATCTGTTGCATGGTGTTCCAGCGTTCCTCCAGTAGGTGGCCTTGGGAGGCTATAGTTTCATCCAGTAGGCGGATCATCTCTTCCATCTGTTGCATGGTGTTCCAGCGTTCCTCCAGTAGGTGGCCCTGGGAGGCTATAGTTTCATCCAGTAGACGGATCATCTCTTCCATCTGTTGCATGGCAGCCCAGCGTTCCTCCAGTAGGTGGCCCTGGGAGGCTATAGTTTCATCCCGTTGGCGGATCATCTCTTCCATTTGCTGGATAACCTGCCAGCGCTGCTTGATCAAGCGTTGCTGATTCTTTATGACCTTCACTGACAAAATGACATCGAGGGGTGCTCTCGCGTCGATGAGTATGCCGTTCATATTTTCTTTTATACTTCCATCTGACAATCTAGCCAGGAACTCTTCCTTTTTAATACCGGTCAGATGGGATATTAGCAATATCAAAACTGGAATGGGGAAAAAACTATCATTCTGTAATAACAATGAAAATTCTTTTCGGAAATTATCAAGATTATTATTATAGATACCTGACTTTAGTTTATGGTAAAGAAAATGCGAAAAGACATAAGCATTTTCCTGAATGTGTGGCCAAATATCACTTTCGGTGATAGTATTACTGGCGTGCACTCGGTAACTTAACAGCGGTTCTCGTAGCCATAAACATTTGCCTTCATTTAATACGACACGCAATGCCCATTCCCAATCATGACAATATCTAAGCGATAAGAAAGGCCCTATCTTTTCATATAAATTTCTATGAAAAAAGAAATTGGAAGTTGTCATGGCGACATTTCCAATCAACATGGCTTGATTAACATCAAGACTGGTTGTTTTAGATAATAGTTCTTTATAAAAACAAACCCGCTCATGATCTATAAGTTTGTTTCCTTTATCGTCAATAAAGTCAATTTCGCTAAAGAACAGTATATTGGTTACGTTTTGTCCCACTTCATTTGCAGCCCTTACCAGTTTCTCGATTCTATCAACCGAGAAGATATCATCAGAATTGAGGATTGTAATATAGTTTCCCTTGGATTCTTTTATAGCACGATTGATTGCATCATGGGCTCCCTTATTTTTCTGTAAGATAATAAACACATTCTTGTGCTTACCAAAAATCTCATGCAACAGAGACACACTGTTATCTTTAGATCCATCATCGACAATAATCACTTCTATATTTTGATAGGATTGATTAAGGCAGCTATGAACAGCCTGGCAAACAAACTGCTCATGATTGTAGGAGGGAATTATAACGCTAACCAAAGGGATCATTTATTAGCATTCACTAAAGTGTATTGAAATTGATGCTAATCAGGTTCAGTTGCCTGATAGTACGATAATCATTGCCAACCAGTTATTTTCTGATTGCGCGGGCATGAAAATTAAAATGCGTCTATTGATCAGTTCAGCCGCCCGTGACAATGCTTGAATTTCTTTCCGGAACCGCAAGAGCAGGGCTCGTTACGGCCAACTTTGCGTCCCTCCCGCACATAAGGCGTGTGGGCGGCCTGCTCCTCGGCCTGCAACTGCTCCGACTCCTCGCCGGCCAGGGCCGATACTTCGGCATGCTCGAAATGCATCACCGGCGCCGGCCGCGGCGCTTCCACTACCGGCTGCGGCTGTAACTGGAACTGCAAGCGGGACAACTGACTGATGACATCGTGCTGGATGCGCTCCAGCATAGCCGTGAACATCTCGAAGGCTTCGCGCTTGTACTCCTGCTTGGGATTCTTCTGGGCGTAACCGCGCAGGTGGATGCCCTGACGCAGATAATCCATCGCCGCCAGATGCTCCTTCCAGTGCGCATCCAGAATATCCAGCAGGATTTTCTTTTCGATGAAGCGCATCACCGACGCGCCCACCTGGATTTCCTTCTCCGCATAAACATGGTTCAGGGCGTCCCGGATACGCTCACGCAGCATCTCCTCGTGCAGCGCAGGCTCGCGCTCCAGCCAGCCGCGGATATCCAGCTTCAGTCCGCATTCGTTCTCCAGCGCCTGCTCCAGCCCCGGAATATCCCATTGCTCCTCCAGACTCTGCGGCGGGATATGGACGCTGATGGTGCGGTCAAGCACCTCCTGCCGCATCGACGCGATGGTCTCGGATACGTCTTCAGCCTCCATCAGTTCGTTGCGCTGGTTGTAGATTACCTTGCGCTGGTCGTTGGCTACGTCGTCATATTCCAGCAGGTTCTTGCGGATATCGAAGTTGTGGGCTTCCACCTTGCGCTGGGCGTTCTCGATGGCTTTGGTGACCCAGGGATGTTCGATGGCTTCACCCTGCTCCATGCCCAGTTTCTGCATCAGGCCGGCCATGCGGTCAGAGGCGAAGATGCGCATGAGATTGTCTTCCAGGGCCAGATAGAAACGGCTGGAGCCGGAGTCACCCTGGCGGCCGGAACGACCGCGCAACTGGTTGTCGATGCGGCGCGATTCATGCCGTTCGGTGCCGATGATATGCAGGCCGCCGGCGGCGATGACTTGATCGTGGCGTTGCTGCCAGTCCGCTTTTACCTGCTCACGGGCCAGTTCATCGCTATCCACTCCCAGACGATCCAGTTCCGCCTTGAGATTGCCGCCCAGCACGATGTCGGTGCCGCGACCGGCCATGTTGGTGGCGATAGTCACCGTGCCGGGCCGGCCCGCCTGAACGATGATTTCCGCTTCGCGTTCGTGCTGCTTGGCGTTCAGCACCTGATGAGCAATTGTTTCCCGCTCCAGCAGCTTGGAGACGAGTTCCGAGGTCTCGATGGAGGTAGTGCCGACCAGCACCGGTTGGCCGCGCTGGTGGCAGTCGCGGATATCGGCCAGCACGGCGTCGAATTTTTCGCTGGCGGCGAGAAATACCTGATCGCCAAAGTCTTTGCGGATCATTTGCATGTGAGTGGGGATCACGATCACTTCGAGGCCATAGATTTGCTGGAATTCATAAGCCTCGGTGTCCGCCGTGCCGGTCATGCCGGCCAGTTTGTCGTAGAGTCGGAAGTAGTTCTGAAAAGTGATCGAGGCCAGTGTCTGATTCTCCGCTTGGATCTCCACCCCTTCCTTGGCTTCTATAGCCTGATGCAGACCGTCGGACCAGCGCCGTCCTGGCATGGTGCGGCCGGTGAATTCATCAACGATGATCACTTGGCCATTGCGCACGATATATTCAACGTTCTTCTGGAACAGCGCCTGCGCCCGCAGGCAGGCGTCGAGGTGATGCACCAGGCTGAGATTAGCGGCGTCGTACAGGCTTTCGCCGGCTCTGAACAGGTCCGCCTTGATGAACAGATCTTCCACGTGTTGGTGACCTTCCTCGGTCAGATATACCTGCTTCAGCTTCTCGTCCACCGAGTAATCGCCCGGTCCTTCCTCCATCTGCTGGCGGGTGAGTTGCGGGACGATGTCGTTGATGCGCCGATAAAGATCGGAACTTTCCTCGGCCGGCCCGGAGATGATCAGCGGTGTACGCGCTTCGTCGATCAGGATGGAGTCGACCTCGTCCACCAGAGCGAAATGGAGTTGCCGTTGTACTTTCTGCTCCAGGCTGAAAGCCATGTTGTCGCGCAGATAATCGAAGCCGTATTCGTTATTGGTGCCGTAGGTAATATCGGCGTGATAAGCAGCCCGCTTTTCCTCGAAGCTCAGGCCGGGAACGACGACGCCGGTGCTCATGCCCAGGAAGCTGTAGATGCCGCCCATCCATTGGGCGTCGCGCCGTGCCAGGTAATCGTTCACGGTGATGACGTGCACCCCTTTGCCGGTCAGTGCGTTGAGATAGACCGGCAGAGTGGCGACCAGGGTCTTGCCTTCGCCGGTGCGCATTTCGGCGATTTTGCCTTCGTGCAGCACTATGCCGCCGATCAACTGCACATCGAAATGGCGCAGGCCCAGCACCCGTTTGCTGGTCTCGCGCACCACGGCGAACGCGTCGGGTAGTAGCGCCTCCAGGGTCTCACCCTGAGCCAGTCGGTTCTTGAACTCTGGCGTTTTGGCGCGTAATTGCTCATCCGTCAGCGCCGCGCAGGCAGGCTCCAGGGCGTTGATCTTATCAACCACTGTGCGCATGTTTTTCAACACGCGGTCGTTGCGGCTGCCGAAAATTTTGCTGAACAGATTAACCATCTATAGAACTTCCGTTGAACTCGCTCAAATCGAATCAGGCAATAATAACGTAGGGGCTTTAGGGATGATAGCGTGGCGACCGGCGGGGGGCGCGCTTCACTTTAGATGTAATGATCGATTCCCGCCGCCGTAACGGCGTCCGACATAGTCATCGACAATCTGCTGAAATTCCGCCGCGATATGGTCGCCTTTCAGAGTCACCGTCTTTTCCCCGTCTACATAAACGGGAGCGACCGGGTATTCGCCGGTGCCAGGCAGGCTGATGCCGATATTGGCCATTTTGCTTTCGCCGGGACCGTTGACCACGCAGCCCATCACCGCCACAGTCATTGCCTCAACGCCGGGATACTGTTGGCTCCAGACCGGCATCCGCTCGCGCAGGTAGCGCTGGATATCCTGCGCCAGCCGCTGGAAATAATCGCTGCTGGTGCGCCCGCAGCCGGGACAGGCGATAACCTGCGGCGTAAACGAGCGCAAGCCCATCGCTTGTAGGATTTCCTGGGCCACCCGCACTTCCTGGGTGCGGCTGCCGCCTGGTTCCGGGGTCAGCGAAATACGGATAGTGTCGCCGATGCCTTCCTGCAACAGCACCGCCAGAGCCGCCGTGGACGCCACCATGCCTTTGACGCCCATGCCGGCCTCGGTAAGCCCCAGATGCAGGGGATAATCGCAGCGGACCGCCAGATTGCGATAGACGGCGATCAGATCCTGCACGTCACTGACCTTGACGGACAGGATGATCCGGTCGTGCGCCAGGCCGATTTCCTCGGCGCGTCGGGCGCTTTCCAGGGCGGACACCACCATCGCCTCGCGGGTGACCTCGGCGGCTGTTCTGGGTGCGGGCAAACGAGCGTTTTCATCCATGAGTCGCACCGCCAGTTCCTGATCCAGGCTGCCCCAGTTGACGCCGATGCGCACCGGTTTCGCGTAGCGGCAGGCCAGTTCGACGATAGTGGCGAACTGCTCGTCCTTTTTCCGGCCCCGCCCTACGTTGCCGGGATTAATGCGGTATTTGGCCAGCACCGCCGCGCAGTCCGGGTAGCGGCTCAGCAGCTTATGACCGTTGTAATGAAAATCGCCGATCAGAGGAACAGCCAGCCCCAGCCTCTCGAGGCAGTCACGAATGGTGGGCACGGCGGCGGCGGCTTCTTCGGTATTGACGGTGATGCGCACTAGTTCCGAGCCGGCCCGGGCCAGTTCGGCCACCTGGGTGGCGGTGACGGCAGCGGCGGCGGTGTCGGTATTGGTCATGGATTGCACGACGATAGGGGCGTCGCCGCCAACGGTGACCTGACCGATCTTGACTGCCAGGCAGGGGCGGCGTTTTACAGGCGAATGGGCAGAGGGCATGGCGAGTTTGCAGAGTGTTTAATGGCGACGGCGGGCCATTATCCCAGGATGCGGAGCGGCATGCTACCACGCTGCTGCCTGGTCGTGGAGGACGCCAGCGCTGGCGGGAACTGGAGTTTGGCTATCCCTGGGTGACAGTAACGCTGTCACCCGTAAAACGGTTGCAGAGAGGCAGTTCTTAAAGCAATATGGCGACGGAGTCCAACGGCGGGGGGTTGAAATCGAGCTGGTTCAGCCCAAGTAGAGGTTGTTAAGGATTACCTATCAGCAGATAAGGCCGAGCTTGATGAATAACTACGTGCTCAAACTGTACATCACTGGTAAAAGTCCGCGCGCCGACCGCGCCATCGCCAACATCAAGCGGATTTGCCAGGACGAATTGAGCAACCAGTACGATCTGGTCATTATCGACGTGCTGGAAAGGCCCGAACTGGCCGAACAGGCGAAGATCATCGCCACACCCACACTGATCAAGGAATTGCCGCTGCCCCTGCGCCGGGTGATCGGTGATCTGTCGAATACTGAAAAAGTGCTGTTAGGGCTGGATATCGTCCCGCACGGCGCCTGAACCGGCGGCGGCCCGGGTGCCCTGTTGTTGATGCGCTGGCGTTAGAACATTATTTCTCAGCGGCTCACCGCAGTCCGGATGTACGACTGTTAATAGCGATAGTGCTGCACCATCTCGCCTTGACTTGTCAGCCAGATCGCCAGCCCCGCCGCCGCTGCCAGCAGGAGCGCAGCGAAGGCGATTTTCCAGGGACTGTAGGGGCGTTCGCCCTGCGTTTCGCCACTGCGACCGTTCACTACGAAACGGTAGGATTTGTTCCTGAAGAGCAACGTGGAGATCCAGATCGGCAGCAGAATATGCTTGCAGGTAACGGCGCCGAAGCGCGTCTCCAGTTGGCTGATACGTTGCTGGTCGCCGCCGATAGCCCCGGTGACATCGGCGGCGATCATGCGCGCCATGATCTCCCGTGCATAATCGAACCCTTTGGCTAGATCGATCTGATACATCTCGCTGCGGAAGCCGCTCAGGTACTGCTCCTGGTAGGGTTGCAGGTTGTGCAGATCCCAGGGCTCCAGCCGTTCCGTCACCTGCCGGGGCAGGGATTGACTGGCCAGCACCAGTACATCGTCGAAATGGCGGGATACGGTTCCCGCTGTCGGAGTCCAGCGGATTTTGGTGACCCTGCGGGTGCGGATGACCACCTGGCCGTTCTCTACTGTCTGATAGTCTTCCGGCACTTGATAATAGTCACCTCGCGCTCCCTGATAGGTGGTGGTCGTGGCGGCGTCGTAAGTCCAATAAGGTACATACATGCCGGTGAGTTTGCTGTCGTCGCGGCCGTAACGCTTGAGCTTGCCCGGCGCGAACCACAGGTGCCGCAGCCATCGCCGGAACGAGGACCGGGCCTGGGCGACTGCAATGTTGAAAGGTAACAGGGCTTGCGGCTGAAGCTGGCGGTGGTGGCCGGTCTGCTCTACCACGGAACCGCCACAGAAAGGACAACTGTCGGCATGCACGGCCGCATCGAAGGTATATTCAGCACCGCAGGAATCGCAGTGATGGGTGATGTTGTCCTGCATGATGCGGTGCGCTGCCAGCTCGCGCAGCGCCTGGTGGAAATCCATTTCCACCACCGGCGCCGGCGAGATGGTGATGCGATTCTCATACCCGCAATGCCCGCAGCGCAGCGCCACGGTTCCCGGCGCGTAGTGCAGACCGGCGCCGCACTGCGCGCAGGTGAAACGCTGCGCCGCAGGCGCTGCGTCGGCCGCGGGAGACACGGGTAGGGACATCGCTTGGAGTGGCTGCCGGGTATCAGGCGAACAGCGGATTAATCCCCAGTTGCTGGTGAATGTTATTGACGGCTTGCGGATTGAGACCCAACTGTTGCGCCAGGTTTTGCATATACTGCGCTTCGGCCTGGGTATCGAGGTTGATCGCCATCAGCGATACCGTATAGACCTCCGTCGCCATGGACGGAGCGATGCTGCGCAGAAAGTCGACGTTCAGTGGCTTGCCCAGTTCCTGCTGCACAAATGCGATTTCCTGCGAACCGAGGCCGGATAGTCTGGAAACAATTTGCTCTTTTTCCTGCTCGTCGATCTGCCCGTCTGACTTGGCGGCGTTGATCATCGCCTGCACCAGCGCCACGGCCTGTTGCTCGGTGTGGGCGGTCTGACCGCCGCCACTGGCGGCGGCGGCGCCGCCTCCCAAGCCCAGCGTGCCCGCCAGCGCGGCCAGCGGCGACTGCGCGGAGCCGCCGCCGCCTCCACCTAACAGACCCGTCAGGGCGGAGAGCGGCGATTGTGCATTGGGCGTGCTGCGCTGCGAAAAAGCCTGCAATGCGGTCATCGCCAGACCGCCCAGCAATACGCCGACATTGGCGCCGCCGCCGACATTGGCGCCGCCGCCGACATTGGCGGCAGGAGCGCCGCCGCCGGTCAGACTGCTGACCAGTTGGCTGAGGATTTGATTGCCATTACTGGAAGCAGTGGCGTTATTGCCTAAGAGACTGCCTAACAGTTGTAATGCATCCATCGATTGCACCTCTGGTGGTTGTAGCTTGAATGGAAAGGGAGGATGCAGTCTGCTTTAATCGAGCGGAATGCGAATCTTCTGCCCGGGATAGATCAGATCTGGATCTTTGATGACTTCCCGATTGGCCTCGAAAATTTTGGTGTAGGCTGCCGCGTTGCCCAGATACTGTTGGGCAATCTTGGATAAATTGTCCCCCTTCTGGATGACATAGTATTCCACTTTGCCGGTTGGCGGCGGCGCGGTCACTCCATCGGACGTCACTTCACTGACGCCCTGGACATTGCCGGCGATCAGCACGGCTTTCTCCATCGCTTCCGCGCTGGCGGCTGTGCCGGAAAGACTGACCTTGCCGTCTTTGAATTCGACGTTAAGGCCGCTGAGGCCCGGATTGGACGCCTCGATTTCCTGTTTGATCTTGGCGGCTGGATCATCGCCACCGCCGAACAGTTTCTTGCCGATATTCGCTGCGAAGTCGAATAATCCCATGATGATTTCCTCATGCTAGTGACTGGATGAAAGGCCCTCTCGCAATGAAAGGGGGTGAAAACTCAGGCGCCGGGTAAAGGCGGCGGCAGATGAACGAACAGCGGATTCAGTTCCGCCACGTCGCTGGCTGGCGACCAGGTTGCCATGCCCTGCGTCCATACCAGGGTCGTGCGGGCGAGACGCCCGTCGTTCACTTGCTGGCCCAGTTCCGTCAGGCTGAACGGTCCGTTCTGCTGCTTGTTGACCGCCGTAAAATAGCGCGTTTCCGCGGGCGGCGGCGGAACCGGGCCGCCGGCCGTCGGCCGGGACGACAGCGTCTCATTGAGTTTCTGCGCCATGACGTACCCCATCCCCATGCCGATGGCGTCGGAACCGCTGCCCGGATTGGCCGCCGCCGCCCGCATCGATTCGGCGGCCTGGAATTGGGTGTATTTGCTCAGATCGCCGACGATGCCCATGCTGGTGCGTCGGTCCAGCGCCTCCTCCACCTCTTTAGGCAGAGAGATATTTTCCACCAGCAGGCTGGCCAGTTCCAGGCCGAACGCCTGGAACTCGGGCATGATGCGCTCCAGGATGAATTTGCTCAGGGCGTCATAATTCGCAGCCAGATCGAGAATCGGGATGCGCGATTCCCCCAGCATCGAGGAAAACCGCGCCACGATCATATCCCGCAACTGATCGGTGATTTCATCAGCGGTAAAGCGGCCGTCAGTGCCCACGATCTCGCGCAGGAACACGGCCGCGGCACGGATGCGGATAGCATAAGTGCCGAAAGCCCGCAGTCGTACCGGTCCGAATTCCGAGTCGCGCAGCATCACGGGATTCTTGGTGCCCCACTTGAGTCCGGTGAAGCGACGGGTGTTGAAAAAATACACCTCCGCCTTGAACGGGCTCTCGTAGCCGTGCCGCCAGCTTTGCAGCGTGGCCAGGAGGGGCAAATTGCTGGTCTGCAGTTGGTAAAGCCCAGGTTCGAACACATCGGCGAGCTGGCCTTCGTTGACCAGGACGGCGACCTGACCTTCGCGGACCGTCAGCATGGCGCCGTATTTGATCTCGTTGCCGTAGCGCTCGAAGCGGTAGACCAGCGTGTCATTGGAGGTATCGGTCCATTCGATGACATCGACGAATTCGCCGAATAGTTTATCCAGCAGGCCCATGACTTAACCCCTTTCCTGTGGCTTGATGACAGAGGCGTGGGCATGGGCGGCCGCCAGGGACTGGCGCAATTCGGCTTCACAGGCCTGCAACTGGGTAGCCGCCTCCTGCCGGTGACGACGGCCCTCGTCGGCGATCTGGAGGCTTTCTTCGATGGTGGCGATCAGGGTATCGTTGGCCTTCTTGACTGTTTCAATATCGAACACGCCGCGCTCGATCTGCTGCCGCACCTGGGCGTTGGCTTCCTTGAGATTCTCCGCATTGGCTTGCAGCAGCTCGTTGGTCAGATCGGTGGCCGCTTTGAGGGTTTTCGCTGCCTCGCCGGAGCGGAAAATAGTGATGGCCTGGGCCAGTTGCTGCCGCCACAAAGGGATGGTGTTCACCATGGTCGAGTTGATCTTGTTCACCAGCCCCTTGTCGTTTTCCTGCACCAAGCGGATGCTGGGTAGACTCTGCATGGTGACCTGCCGGGTCAGTTTCAGATCGTGCACCCGGCGCTCCAGCTCGTCGCGAGTGCTGCGGATATCGCGCAACTCCTGGGCTTTGAGGACCGAACTGGCCGCCCCTGTTTCCTTTTCCAGCGCCGGAATCGTTGCTGCTTCCACCTGGCGGAGCTTTTCCTCGCCGGCCTGGATGTACAGCTCCAGCGTATGGAAATACTCCAGATTGGCCCCGTACAGGCGATCCAGTGAGGCGATATCGGTCAGCAGGGTGGTTTTGTGGCGTTCCAGTTGATCGCAGATGGATTCAACCTGATTGCGGACCGTTTCGTATTGCTGGATAACCTTGGCCAAGGGGTTGCCGAAGCTGAACAGGCGCGCGAAAAAGCCCTGCTTGTTGGGGTCCAGTTCGTCAGCGTCGAAGCCGCGCAGCACTGCCACCATGTTGTTCAACGACTGGCCGGCGGAACCGGCATCCTTGGCGCGCACGCCTTCCAGCATCTGGTCAGAGATCAGGGTCAACTGTTCCTGCGCCTTGCTGCCAAAGAAAATAATGGAATTACTGTCTCTGACGTCGATTTCATTCATCAAAGTCGCAATCCGTTGCCGGTCTTCCTGCGGCGATTGGGGCAGGGCGGCGAGATCCTGGCCGACCTCTGCGATCATGTCGGCGCCGGGCGTCGGCAGGTTAAGGGGGTTGATAACTGCTGGCGTAGCGGTGATATCGGTGGTTTGCGGCATAACGGGGGCCTCCTCGGTCATGGGGTGGAGCGAACAATAATATTATTTCCACAATCTATAGCAATCCTTTTACATTTCAATGGCGTTCCCGTAGGTGTGCCCACGCCCTAACCCAACAGAGCCAGCGCCAGCACCGGCCTACCGGAGCACCCTACGCTAAGCTGATTGATCCATACTGGCTCGCCATACAAACCGGTCGATGCATTAAATCACTCCCTCGCGTTTCAGTTGCTGGTTCAGCACCTCGATTTTTATGTCGAGATCCAGCACGTCGCTGTCCAGCAATTTCTGGTGCTGTTCCTTGAAAACCTCCTCGATAGTGGTGAGCACACTGCGGAAATTGGCCTCCAGTTCCTGTGACTGGGCTTTCTGGTGGGTGCGCACATATCCTTCGGTCACCTGTTGCGCACCTTCCAGATAGACGGTGAGAAACTTTCGCGCCCGGCGCAGATCACGGGGGTCTTCCTCCAGCACTTTGATGACCTGCCGTGCCTGGGTGACGATGTGCTCCAGCCGGGAACGCAGTTCCGGGTTACCGATGTTTTTCCTGGCCGTTTCCAGGGCAGCAATAGTTTTCTCGGCGTTCGTCAGGGTTTGCAGCACCTGATCGGTGGTATCCAGACCGAGGGTATCAGTAGCACGTTTGGCGGCGCGGGGATCAAAGCCATAGACCAGGTAGCAGCCTAGCCATGCGCCCAGACCGAAGCAGATGCCGATAGCGGGATTGTGCCCCCCGCCGAGCGTGGCGGTGAAGGCGGTGGCCAGGGCAACCATCACGGACCCTGCGAATTTAAGCGGGTATTTGGGCGCCAGCGTTATTTTGCGACGCTCGTACTCGACCTGGTTGAGCAGGCCCCGCCGAACCAGCAGGGCACCGACGAGGAACAGGAAATAACCGACTGCACCGCCGATCACGCCGATCAGATTGCCCTTGGCAAGGGCCAGCACGGCCGCGAGTAGCACCGGCAGAGGCAACAGGAACAGCAGCAGTCCTTTACTGCTGGGAATTTGCACGGGGGGTTTCTGAAAGCGGACTGCCATAGTTTTTAGGTAACAGCGTGGCGTTTGAATGAACGGGTTATCAGCTTGCTAAAACAGTAAACAGCGTCTGACAGGAAGCAATACCCAGGGTGGCGAACAGGATCACCAGACCAATCAGTTTATAGGAGAACGGTGACATGAACGTATTTTCCTGTGCAACGTGCGGCGGGATGCCGGCGAGTAGGGTGATTATGATAGCCAACCGCATAGACCGTGCCGGCGAAGTTGGGTTCTTGACTATAGGGCAGTGACGACCTGGGGTCTCATTAGCGGTTAACCCGTATGGGGATGATAACGATAAAGAATTTGCGGCATTGCCGTCCAGCGAGAAAGGTTCTCCCTCCCCCAGGAAAGGCGAGGAAAATTTTTTATTTGACCGGATTTGCAGGCAGGCGCCGGCCAGCGGCACCGCCGGGCACCTACCTTCTATCTTCGCTCGACAATTCCCGAAGGCTATCGTTAAGCGCCTCCAAGCGTCTGGCGATAGTTTGAATATCGTTGTTGGTAGGCACGCTCAGACGGCTCAGGGCCCGGGCGACTCGATCCTGAAAAGCCTGTTCCAGTTTGTCTAACTTGTCGGTAGCTTTGCTTCTCACTGCATCCACCTTGCTCTTGACCTCTTCGAACAGATCATCAGCCACTTTTTTAGTGGCTGCTTCAAGCTCTTCACCCTCCTTAACCAGTATCTCGAACAGCCTGCCGCCCTCTTCCTGGGTTGTGGCGAATGCCCCTAAACCGGCCAGCCAGATCTGACTGGCGGAATCGATAATGCTTGTGGCAAGTTGTTTCTCACTGGGTTTGCTCTTCGCTGTTGTGACCATTGCAGGCGCTCCTCTATAGAGGTCTATACTATGAACCACGCTGTATTATAATTTGTAATAAAAACATAAAATTTACCATAACAGTCAGAATTAGAGTAAACACCCTAACACCGCGACGACTCTAAAGCTCAATAGTAGAGCTGTTTATTTGATCGCTGCGCCGACGCCTGAAAGCCATTTTTGTCGCAGGCGATGGCGGCTACTTTATTCAGATCATAATAGCGACAAGACTCCATCATTAAACGGCTTTCGAAACCACATATCGCCATCCACCAATGGCATGAACAGATCGTGAATATTATCGACACCCAGATAGACGGGGATCTGAAATTGCAGCAGTTTGGACAGTGGCGCTATGGAATTGTGCACGGGTGCGGCTTTATTGAGCGGCTTCATGCTGATCGCTGCCGATGGACAAATGATGATGCTGATGTCAGCTTCTTTGAGAAGCTTGAGAATTTTTTCCTGTTCGCGCTCGCTTTTGCTGGCCAGGGAAATTGCATGGATGCCGGACACCCTGCCTTGCAGACCGTGCTCAATGGTTTTCAGCGCCAGTAATTCGGATTCATTTTCATCGGGATTGTTCTCCTGGTCGATATGCACATCCACTCGCTTGTTCAAATCCTTGGCAAGCGTCATGATGAAATCCAGGTGTTTTTCGGGAGTGGGCCGGTCACGGGAGGGAAGCCCGCCAATTAAATCCGCCTTTTCGCAGGCCTGCACGAAGTAGTCCCTGGATTCCGGGTCCATCACGCCCTGCAGGGGCTGCACAGCGATTTCCATCTGTATTTCATCCTTGTATTTTTCGCGCACTTCCAGAGCGGCGTTGATAGGCAGCAACTTGACTGTGCTGTCGGCGTCGATATGGGTGCGGCAGTAAGTGACGCCCTGTTGCTTCATTTTTTCCACGCAGCGGCTGATCCGCTCGAGCAGATCTTCATAGGTGTAGTTTTCCTTGAGATATTTATAAAGTTCCCACTTTTTCTGCATATCCACCTGACTTAGCTTCAGGTTCTGCATGGATATGAGATATGCTTTGTCGAAATGGGCGTGATAGCAGGCTAAACCACCATAATTATTGACCAGTTGAAAGAATTCCTTGCGCATATCCCAGGGGGTTGTTTCATCGGCTATCTTATATCTGAAGGTCTGACGATTATGCTTTTTCTCCATTTCTTCAATAGTGAGAACAGCCACATCGGCGTCGGTGATCAGCGGTATTTCATTCTCTATACACAGTGCTCTGATCAGATTACTATCGGTGGATTCGTCATAGTCAAAATTGCCTACCAGAATATTAATGACCAGATCGAAACGGTCCTCGCTCAAAAATGATTTGATATTGGGTTCTTTCTGCCCGGCAATCTTGTAAAGCTCCTGATTCTTTACGCCGTGAGTATTAAGAAACTGACTAGTGCCGTGGGTAGCGAACAGGTTGACGCTTAATCTACTGAGCCTTTCAATGGAGGGTAGTAATTTCTCTTTATCGGCCATCTTGCCGGCGCTGATCAGTACGTTTTTCCGAGTTTTCTGACCGACCAGCTTCAGATTGAAAGCCAGCATTGCAATGGTGTCGTCGATCATCATGGCAGCGTTTCCAAGAGTTAGGTTGCCTGATGCGCCGGCTGGGGCGGGACGGTCGGGAAGCCGGATGCAGCCGGCGTTTTGTCTGCGCCGTGACCGCGGGGAAGCGCGGCAGAGGCGCTGTCGCCAGCGGGCGCCTGAACTGGCGCACATTATACGGTAAGGACAGCGCCTTGACCTGGGCCCGCAAAGCTTTAAGCTAACGCTCCTTGCGTGGGTCCGGCGCGTTGACCGGGACCTGTCTTTTCCACGCTTTACCCAATGGGGACGTCGATGGCAGAAATCAACAAAGTGGTGCTGGCCTACTCGGGCGGTCTGGATACGTCGGTTATCTTGAAATGGCTGCAGGAAACCTACGGTTGCGAGGTCGTCACCTTTACCGCCGATATCGGCCAGGCGGAAGATCTGGAACCGGCCCGCGCGAAGGCGGAGGCGCTCGGCGTCAAGACCATTTATATCGAAGACCTGCGCGAGGAATTCGCCCGCGATTTCGTCTTTCCCATGTTTCGCGCCAATGCCATCTACGAAGGCGAATATCTGTTGGGTACGTCCATCGCCCGGCCGCTGATCGCCAAGCGGCTGGTGGAAATTGCTCATCGCTGCGGCGCCGACGCCATTGCGCACGGCGCCACCGGCAAGGGCAACGATCAGGTACGGTTCGAGTTGGGCGCCTATGCCCTGATGCCGGGGGTTAAGATTATTGCTCCCTGGCGGGAGTGGGATTTGCTGTCGCGGGAGAAGCTGCTGGCTTATGCCGGGAAACATGGCATTCCTATCGAAAAGAAGCACGGTGCGAAAGCCCCCTATTCGATGGATGCTAACTTGCTGCATATTTCCTACGAGGGCGGGGTGCTGGAGGATCCCTGGTGGGAGCCGGAGGAATCCATGTGGCTGTGGACCGTGTCCCCGGAACAGGCACCCGACCGGCCGACCTATATTGAACTGGAGTATAAAAATGGCGATATCGTTGCTGTCGACGGCGCGGCGCTCAGCCCAGCCCAGGTGATGAGTCGACTTAACCAGATAGGTGGCGCCAACGGCATTGGCCGGGTGGACATCGTCGAGAATCGCTATGTCGGTATGAAATCACGGGGCTGCTACGAGACGCCCGGCGGCTTCATCATGCTGCGCGCCCATCGGGCCATCGAGTCGCTGACCCTGGACCGGGAAGCAGCCCATCTCAAGGACGAACTGATGCCGCGCTACGCCAGCCTGATTTACAACGGCTACTGGTGGAGTCCGGAGCGTAAGCTATTACAGCAACTGATCGACGCCTCCCAAGTGCCGGTAAACGGGACCGTGCGATTAAAGCTGTACAAGGGTAATGTGCTGGTAGTGGGCCGCAAATCCGACGATAGCCTGTTCGATCAGAACATCGCCACCTTCGAGGAAGACGCCGGTGCCTATAATCAGAAGGACGCGGAAGGCTTCATTAAACTACATGCTTTGCGGCTGCGCATTGCGGCTGGCAAGGGACGGCGTTAGCCGCCCCCCCCCACTGGAGCAATTCAATCATTGCGTGGGCGTCTTGCTGGTAACGGGTTTGTAACCACTGCTAACCGGAGGATCAATTCATGGGAACGGTACTGCTCGCCGGCGATATTGGCGGCACTAAAACGAGTTTGCGGCTGGTCGATGCGGAAGCTGCCGCGAGCGGCACCAAGCTTTTGTGGACCACGCGCTACGAGGATACCTATCCCAGCCAGGAGTATGCTGATCTGACGCCGCTGGTGCAGCAGTTCTTGCAGATGGCCGCTGCCCAGCTAGGTTATACGCCCCGAGTGGCGCAAGCCTGCTTCGGCGTCGCCGGCCCGGTAGTCAACGATACGTCGGAACTGACCAATTTAAGCTGGTTTCTGGCGGCGGAACGCCTGCAACGGGAACTCGCTATTCCTCAGGTCTGCCTGATCAACGATTTCGTCGCCATAGGCTACGGGATTCTGGGACTGTCCCCACAGGATATCGTCACCCTGCAGGCCGGTGAACCCGATCCCAACGCGCCCATCGCAGTGGTAGGCGCCGGCACCGGTTTGGGTGAGTGCTTTGTCATTCCGCGCTCCGACGGCACCCATCAGGTGTTCGCCAGTCAGGGCGGCCATACCGATTTCGCTCCCCGTTCGCCACTGGAATTCCAACTACTGCAGTACTTGCAGGAAAAAAACCGGCTCGACCGGGTGTCGGTGGAGCGGGTGGTGTCGGGCATGGGCATCGCTGCGGTTTATCAATTTTTACGCGATCACAACCCCGATGCGGAATCACCGCGCCTGGGGCCACTTTACCGCGCCTGGCTGCAGGAAACCGGTCAGGAGGATCAATCCATTGATCTATCAGTAGAAATCTCCAATGCCGCGCTGCTGGACGGCGACTACCTGAGTGTACAGACGATGAAGCTATTCGTCGCAGCCTATGGTGCCGAGGCCGGCAATCTGGCCTTGAAGCTGCTGTCCTATGGCGGACTCTATATTGCCGGCGGCATCGCGGCCAAAATCCTGCCCCTGCTGCAGCAGGGCGACTTCCTGAACGCTTTCAATAACAAGGGGCGCATGCGGTCGCTCATGCACCAGATCCCCGTGCACGTCGTAGTCAATCCCGCGGTCGGGCTCATCGGCGCGACCTTGCGGGCGGCGTGGTAGGGATATGCACTTAAGGTGATTTCTGGCAAAGGCTATACCGGCAAGTCGGGCAGGGGTGGGTATGGATTTCCCCTCCTTGGATAAGGAGGGGTGGCGCGCAGCGCCGGGGTGGTTCGACCTGGCGGACTGCCCCCGCCCTTCGGGCACCGTTCCTTGGCAGGGGGGGAATAAAGACTGGACCCACAGGTATAATCTTTTGAGGAAATCACCTAAGGTGGGACACTTTGCAGGCTGACCGCAAAGGGCCGGCGAGGACGCCGGCGCTCCCAGGGTCGGATCGTCCCGCCTTAAGTGGGCAGCCCGTGGTAGCTGTTTTAGATGATATTGGCGGCGGCCTATTCAACTGGGCAGAAAATCCACCAGCAGGCCGCAAAAGACGGCCAGACCGAACCAGTTGTTGTTGAGGAACGCCCGGAAGCACGCTTGTGGTTCGCGATTGCGGATCAGGTACTGCTGATAGACCGCAAACCAGGCGGCCGCGAACAAGCCGGCGTAATAGACCCAGCCCAAGCCAGCCAGGACGCCGATCAGCAGGAATAGCGCCAGCAGCAGCACCTGCAAACCACCGATAATCGCTTTATCGCGCTCGCCGAACAGGATGGCGGAGGACTTGGCGCCCATACGCCGATCGTCCTCCCGGTCCACCATTGCGTACAGGGTGTCGTAGACCACCGACCAGACGATGTTGGCTGTAAACAACAGCCAGCCCAGCAGCGGCGTTGTGCCGGTCAAAGCCGCGAACGCCATCGGGATGGACCAGCCGAAGGCGGCGCCCAGATGGATTTGGGGCAGATGGTGGAAACGCTTCATGAACGGATAGCTGAGGGCCAGAGCCAAGCCCGCTATGGATAACAGTACGGTCAGGGTGTTGGTCAGAGTGACCAGTATGAAAGCCAGCAGGCACAGCGCCACGAACAGCAGGAAAGCCTCGCGTACCGCAACCCGTTGCGCCGCCAGCGGCCGTTGCCGGGTTCGTTCCACATGCGGGTCCAGATTGCGGTCAGCGATGTCGTTGATGACGCAACCGGCCGAGCGCATTAGCAAGACGCCCAGCACAAAAATCACCACCACCTTTTTCTGTGGCTGGCCGCGACCGGCCAGCCACAGCGCCCATAAGGTGGGCCATAACAGCAGAAAGGCGCCTATCGGCCGGTCCAGCCGCATCAGCAACGCATATTCCCGCAGACGATTTTCCAGTTGTACGGCGTTCATGTGGACTAGCAATCAGGGTGGTTATGAAGGGGACCGGGCAGGGGCAGATCGGGTAGAAAAATTTCGCTGACCAACAGCGACCTGCCGTCGATGTAAAACAGCGAACGCCGCCCCCAGATGGCCGCCGGTGCTTCAGCGGCCGCGCCGAAAGCGCGCCGGTGCAGGCGTTGCCCGGGGGTGATGCGGGCGATTTGCACCGCGCCGCGCCGGATGCCCGGCGCGGTGAACAGCACTTGTCCCAGCGGCCGGGCTCCCAGGCGTTGCAGCCGCCGGCCGCGGCCCTGCAAAGTGGCCGTCGGAACGACGGTGCGGGCGAACACCCAGGGCTGCTCGGCGCATAACAACTGCACCTCGCGGATCCAGGCATAACGACCGCTGCTCAGTTGCAGCAAGCGCGCTTCGCTGGGCAGCGGCAGCCCCCAAAACTGGTCCAGTACCTGCACCCGGAAGCAACCGCCGCAGGCCCGCCGCAGACGCCGGGTCAGGGAGCCGGCATCGAGCAGCCACTGGTCCAGACCCAGGGGCAAGTCGGCCCGGCGCAGGCGGGCGCGGACTTGCCAGTGGGGTTCCAGGGCGACGGGGAAATAGCAGGCGGCTGTCAAGGCACCAACATCATGGGCAGGGAGGACGATAGAGGGTCAAAATTATCGCATGATCAAGGTTATTAATGCAGAATTAAGCGGACTGGAATTTGATAAATTAAGTTTGAACAGCAGGTGGCTTCATGACACAACCAGTTGGAGAGGACCTGATCGTCTTCTCGCTGTTTCTGATCTTCAGCGGCGCGGCCCTGCTGGCCACGCTGGCGCTTTACGCCAGGCAGGCGTTGCCGGTGGCCTATATCGTATTGGGGGTTATTATCGGACCGTCCGGCTTCGCCATCCTGGCCGATCCGCAGATTTTCCGGCAAATGGCCGAGATAGGCATCATCTTCCTGCTGTTCCTGCTGGGGCTGGATCTGGCGCCGGGCGATCTGTTGAGCATGCTGCGCAAAACCACGGTGGTGACGGTTGGCGCATCGGTCATTTTTGCGCTGACCGGCTTCGTAGTCGCCTATACCTTCGGTTACACCCTGGCCGAGTCAGGGCTGGTCGGAGCGGCGATGATGTTCTCCAGCACCATCGTCGGCATCAAACTGTTGCCTACCACGGCGCTGCATCACCAGCATGCCGGCGAGATCATGATCAGCATTCTGCTGTTGCAAGATCTGATCGCCATTGCAGTATTGCTGCTGCTACAAGGGTTCAGCGGCGATTCGTCCTGGCTTAAGGGATTCAGCCTGCTGCTAGTCGCCCTGCCGGTGCTGTTGGGATTCGCTTTCGTGTTCTCCCGTTACATCCTGCTCAAGCTGATCCGCCGCTTCGACAAGATTCGCGAATATATTTTTCTGATCGCTATTGGCTGGTGTCTGGGTCTGGGCGAATTGGGTTCGACGCTGGGATTGTCTTATGAAATCGGCGCTTTTATCGCCGGCGTATCGCTGGCCACCAGTCCGATTGCGTTTTATATCTCCGAAAGTTTGAAACCGCTGCGGGATTTTTTTCTGATTCTATTTTTTTTCTCCTTAGGCGCGGGCTTCGATTTGCGCATTCTGGTGCAAGTGTTGTTGCCCTCCTTGCTGCTGGCAGGTCTGTTAATGCTGGCCAAGCCTCTGGTATTTAACTGGTTTCTGCAACGCCTGGGGGAAACGCCCAAGCTGGCATTAGAGATGGGCGTGCGCCTGGGCCAGGTCAGCGAGTTTTCGCTGTTGATCGCCGTGCTGGCGCTGAACAACGGCATGGTGGGGCAGGAGGCGTCCTATCTGGTGCAGGCGACCACACTGTTGACCTTCATTGCCTCCACTTATTACATCGTGATGAATTACCCGACCCCGATCGCCACGTCGGACCGGTTGCGGCGGGATTAGGCGCCAGAGTGACAGGGTTTCTGCCGGCAAGCTTTGAATTCTATAATCCAGGTCTATAATAATGAAATAAAGGGTTGTATCTATAAATTCGAGAAGCTGGAGAAATATATGTTATTCTATAAGAATCATGGCCTTAGCAACTTACCGCACAGCCTGTCATTAGTTTGCGTTCTGGCCGGCGCCATGCCGCTCACCCTGGCGGCCGCTGCTGCGCCGGTCTACAGTCCGCAACAGATCGAGGGCGAGCAAACCGGAGAGCCGGGCGCGACCGGCTTAACCAGCGACGCTCCTACAGTCTCTCCGATGAGCGCTGCGCCGCTTTTCTCTCAGGTAGCCAGATTTAACGCCACCGGTGCAGCGTCTCATTATTTCGGAGCGGCTGTGGCGATCGGCGGCGATACGATAGTAGCCGGCGCTCCGAACAATGGCGGCGTGGCTTACTGGTTTCGGCGCGACTCCGGCGGGGTCTGGAAGCAGGTCGCCAGGCGTTTTCCCTCCGATCTCAACTCGCAACGGGTAACCAGCGAATTCGGTGCCGCCGTCGCCATTAGCGGTGACACCGCGGTGATTGGCAATCCCGAACACGATGGCGTGGGCAGGGCCAGCGGGGCGGTTTATGTCTTCGGGCGTCATCAAGGCGGCTCCAATCGCTGGGGGGAGGTGAAACCGTTGGCCGGCTCCGCTAACTCCAAAGGCGATAATTTTGGTTATGCGGTAGGCATCAGCGGGGATCACATGGTCGTGGGTGCCCCACGGGATGACATTGCCGGGACCGATGCCGGCGCCGCTTATATTTTTGCCCGCAACCTGGGCGGCGTGGACTATTGGGGCGAGGTCGTCAAACTGAGTGCTGCCGATGCGGCCCGTTCCGACCGTTTCGGCGACGCCGTCGCAATCGCTGGAGACACGGTGGCGGTCGGCGCCAAGTACGCCGATACGACCGGCAGTAATGCAGGTGCTGTGTATGTGTTTTCCCGCAACCTGGGGGGTAGCAATTACTGGGGACAGGTGGCCAAGCTGCAAGCGCCCGAGGCGGCGCCGAGCGATAATTTTGGTGCGGCTGTTGCTCTCCACGGCGATACTTTGATCGTCGGCGCTCCCAATCAAAGCGGATCATTTCGGTACGCTGGCGCCGCCTACCTCTATTACCGTGACCAGGGGGGATCGAACCGCTGGGGGTTGGTAAAAAAACTCACTGCTGCTGACGCGGCGTCGTACCGGGACTTCGGCCTGTCGGTGGCAATTTATGGCGACCGGGTGGTGATCGGCGATCCGGCGCTTGACGCCGCTTACGTCTTTGCCCGCCATCAGGGAGGCGCCAATCGTTGGGGGCAACAAAGCAAGTTTTACGACGAGAAATCCATGCACGCAAAATTTGGCCAGGCCGTTGCAATCAGCGGCAACCGCATAGTCGTCGGTGATCCTTACGGCGACCCTTGTAGGGCCATCAATGCCGGCCTGGTTCATGTTTACGATGTTATCGCCGCCAATAAGAAACCGCCGGCTGCCCTGTTGCGGTCTCCTTGCGGCGACATTATCGATAATACGCCGGCATACTCTTGGGAAGCGGTAGCCGGCGCCACTCGCTATCAGGTGTCGGTGGAATTCGAGGTCGAAGGCAGGAAAAAGCAAATATCGGGAAGCTTTAAACCGACTGAAGTGGGCTGTAAAAGCGGCGTCAACCCGTGCGTACTGCGGGCGACCAACCGACTGCCTGATGGTCCTGCCAGTTGGTGGGTGAAAACCGTGAACTCCTCCGGGTCTACCACCAGTAAAAGCATGCGCTTTACGGTGCGGTGAGCCAGCGCTGCGACGCCGCAATCGGCATAGGACACCCGCATGCCCGCCTCCAATCCCGCTCCCGCCGGCCCGGTCAAGATCGAAATCTGCAACCGATTGATTAATGACTGGCGCGACCTGGCTGACTATTTCAAGATTCCCCTGCACGAGCAGGCGCGTTTCGAGCGGGGCGATGAAAGCCGGGCCATCTGGGCCTGGTTGGAAAGCCACCAGCGGCTGGACGAACTGGCGGATGGGTTGCGCTTTATCGGGCGGGACGAACTGGCCAAGTTGCTGCTTCAGCGACAACAGGAAAGCGCTAACCGTTATTACCAATCCTGCAAAACCCGCTGGTCGCAGCCTCGCTTTGCTCTCGACAAGCGCTTCGTGCAGTTGACCCTGTTAGTGGATCAGGGACCGGACGCGCAGGGACCGCGCTGGCAGACGGGTAAACAGTTTCAGGAACTGCGTCAGGTGCTGGACGACGTTACCGATCAAGCTATCGTGCTGCTCGGACCGCCGGGGTCCGGCAAGAGCACCCTGCTGCGCCATTTCGAGCTGGATAATGCCCGCCTGGCACCGGCCTCGGCACAGGCTCGCTTCACCTTCTTCGTCCAATTGAATGAGTACCGCCGCCGTCGGTCCGATGAGCCGTTGCCGCTGCCCAGGGACTGGTTGGTCGAACAGTGGGCAAAGGTCGATCCGGATTTGCCCGATCTGGTGACGCTCTGGCGGCAACAGCGGATAACGTTGTTGCTGGATGCGCTTAACGAAATGCCCTCCGGGACCGATGAGCCGATCCGTCGCTGGAAAGAATTTCTGCAGGAACTGGACCATGATTTTCCCGGCAACCGGGTGATCTTCTCCTGTCGCAGTCTGGATTACGGCGCCACGCTGTCATCCAAGGAACTGCCCGTGCCGCAGGTGCGGATCGAATGGCTGTCCGATTCGCAGGTGCAGCGGTTTCTGGAACTGTACTGTCCGCAACACGCCGCGGCGCTCTGGCGCAATCTGGAAAAAACGCCACAACTGGAACTGCTACGCCTGCCGTATTTTCTGAGACTGCTGGTGGAGCAGACCGTGGCCGGCGAAGTGCCTGAAGGTCGCGCCGGGCTGTTCACCGGCTTCGTGCGGCAGACATTGAAACGGGAAGTGGAGGGCGATCATCGGCTGTTTCAGCCGGGGATGCTGCTGGATGAACAGGACCGCAAGCGGATTGCGCAAGTCAAGCGCTGGAAGACGCCGCATGAATTGCCCTCACGGGGCATTCTGTTTCCTAGGAGTTTGTCTGACTTAGGGTCGGAACTTCAATTTTCCTATCACGAGGCCGAA
This sequence comes from uncultured Pseudomonadota bacterium, assembly GCA_963708455.1. Lineage (GTDB taxonomy): Bacteria > Pseudomonadota > Gammaproteobacteria > Competibacterales > Competibacteraceae > CAIMUS01. The sequence continues at coordinate 1,453,499 of CAVPSQ010000010.1, read as the reverse complement.
AAAACGCACATTTTGCGTTTCTATCGCCCTTTCCGAGGGCATTTATCGCCCTCAGAGCGCCTTTATCCTCCCTGCAGGCAGACCTATCCTGCCACCAATACTTGCAGCCGTTTTAAATTGTAGGCGATGCACACCAAATTCCACTCGCCCTGCACGGCTTGCAAACCCCGTAACAGAAATTGCCGAAACCCCATCACGTGCTTGATGATGCCAAACACCGGCTCGACGGTGGACTTGCGTTTGGCATACAGTGCCTTGCCTTCGGGGGTTTGCAATCGGTGTTCCATCCGGACTACCGGATCAGCGGTGTCTGGGGCTTTACCCGGGTCAGCAAAGCGTTCTTCCAGGGTGGGATGATGCTCCGCACGACCCGTGGCGAGCAGCGGGGTAATGGTAGCGTGTTCACAAGCCTTGACGTTGGCCTCACTGAAATAGCCAGTGTCCGCCAGCAGATGGTCGACCTGACCGAGTTCCTCCGGTAACTGGCTGAAGTTGTCCAGCGCCGGTTGCAGTTCCTGTTTATCGTTCGGGTTCGGGCTGACGTGGTTTTCCACGATCAGGCGACTGCCATGATCCACCCCGGCCTGCGCATTGTAGCTCTGCTCAAACCCGCCGCCGCTCACCGGCATAATGCGCGACTCCGGGTCGGTAAAATTGACTTGATCCTTGTCCTGTGGACCCGGTTCCGGCGGCTTGGGGGGACGGCCCCCTAACTTGCGACCACGGGCCTGTTCCTTCGCCCGCCGCTCGGCCAGCTTCGCTTCATAGGCCGCTTGCTCCTGCGCATACCGGGCTTGGGCACGAGCCTCCAGTTCCGCTTTCACCTCCCCGATCTGCTGCAACCGGGCCTGCCGGAGCGCCACTTCGTCGGCCACCTTCAGCCCGGGGACCGGCTCGGTGTGACTCGCCTCGGCCTGCTGTAATAACGCCTCTACCTCCGCCTGCAACTGCTCCTCCAACCGGTTGGCATAGTCCCAGCTCATCGCCTTATGTTTGCTGGCGTTGGCGTGCACTTTGCTCCCATCCAAACTCACGTTGCCTAACTGCAACACCCCCAGCGCATACGCCCGTAGCAAAATCTGCACCAACAGACCCTTCAGTTCCCCCAGAAACCGCTTCCGGAACGTATTGATGCTGTTGTGATCCGGGTGCGTGTTACCCGTGATATAAATCACCGGGATCAGCTCATAGGTGGCTCGCTCCAACGCCCGACTGGAAAAAATGCCAGTGGCATAGCCATAAAACAACAGTGCCAGCATCATCTTCGGTGGATAGGGCGCCGAGCCGCCACCACTGTACGCCGCTTCCAGCGGGGTGACATCCAGACTCTCCACGATCTCGACAATGAAGCGCGCCAGATGATCCTCTGCCAGCAATTCCCGCTGCTCTAGAAATTTTAGTATAATCAGTATATTATATACGATGCTTCGGTAGGTCTGGCAAGGTATTTGGGCTTCAAATTCAATCGATTTGGGTGGTCATGATGGTAAAAGCAAACTGTATTCCACTTCGCCCTCAGCGGCCGCAATTAAATAAACACTGTTCAGCGCCGGCCTTGTTAGGTCAAATCAGAGAGGATTTTGGGAAGATCACTGACCCTCGTCATGGCGGTCAGCAGTTTTCCTTACCGGATGTCTTGATGTCAGGCTTGGCGGTCTTTGGACTGAAATATCCGTCGTTATTAAAGTTTGATGAGCAACGTCATGAAGAGCGGGTTCGAGCCAATTTAAAAAGTCTTTATGGTGTTTCACAAGCCCCCTGTGATACCCAGATGCGGAAAGTGTTGGATGAGGTGTCACCCACTGAGTTACGAGCCCCCTTTATTCATATTCATCAGCACTTGCAATCGCACGGGATATTGAAAGCGTATCGGTATTTAGGAGGATTTCTAGTTAACCTGGATGGGACCGGTCATTTTTCTTCTTCCAATATCCGTTGTGCCGATTGCTGTGAAAAGCATCATCGAAATGGCACGGTCGAGTATTATCATCAATTAGTAGGAGCGGTGATAGTTCATCCGGATAAAAGTCAAGTCTTACCTTTATTTCCTGAGGCCATTACGCGCCAAGATGGGGCGAGCAAGAATGATTGTGAAAGTAATGCCAGTAAACGGCTGTTACTGGCACTACGTGAAGCGTTTCCGCAATGGCCCATGATTGTGGTGGAGGACAGCTTGTCGGCCGACGGTCCTCACATTAAGTTATTGAAAAAATTAAAGTATCATTACATCCTGGTGGCGAAGCCGAGCGACCAGCCGTCGCTGTTCGAGGAGGTGCGGAAGCGATTAAATAGCGCTGAGTATGAAGAATTTGAGGAACTGGGAGAGGATGGCGTCTTACGGGGCTATCGCTGGATGAAGGGGTTGCCTTTGAATAAATCTCATCCTGATATTCTGGTGAATTACCTGGATTATTGGGAAATGCGGGAGGGTAAAGAGTACAATTTTTCGTGGATAACGGATCTGGAACTACGGCGAGATAATGTCTACCAGGTGATGAGAGGAGGTCGGGGTCGGTGGAAGATTGAAAACGAGACGTTCAACACACTCAAAAATCAGGGCTATGAGTTAGAGCACAACTATGGACATGGGCAAAAGCATTTGACGACGGTGTTTGGGATGCTGATGATGCTAGCCTTTTTCGTCGATCAAGTGCAAGAGCTGTGCTGTAGTTTATTTCAAGTGGCGCGGCAACAATTCCGTTCCAGAACCTCGTTATGGAGCAAGTTAAAGGGATTATTTAAGGAGTATTTTATTACCAGTTGGGAGAGCTTATGGTTAGCGATAATTTATGGGCATAAGGGTGGGGTATTGGAACCTGATACATCATAATTTCTGATAAAGTCCATAGTTGTTTTGATGAATGAGTGTGTTGAAAGAAAGTGGTTAAAATGAGAGTCGTTCATTATGGCTTCCGAGGAAGTCAGGGTGGTTTTTGTCGTTATGATTCTTGTGTAATTACTGATCAATTAACTACTGGCGCCGCTGCATTAGAGCGGGAATTGCTGATCCTCTGCCAGCCACTCCTGCACCGGGATCACCACCGGCTGGTCACGTTCTATGGGGATAAATTGGTTGCTCATCGCCAGGCTCATCAGGTACGTTAGGTCATCTTACCTCATTATGCTGGGCAAGTCAGACAAACTCCTAGTCTCGGCGCGCTGGCCTTTCAGATGCAAGTGCAGCGCCCGACCGGGGAAGCGTCTCAGGTGCGGATCGACTACGACGCGGCACTGGCCATCCTGAACTCGGAGCGGGACCAGGATATCCTCGCAGCGGGCGAGGCGCTGGGCGTGCTGGAGGAGGACCTGGAGCGGGGTGAAGTGCTGTTCGTCCATCAGCTCTTGCAGGAATACTTTGCCGGGCGGCGTTTGGCCAGCGCGCCCGATCCGACACTGGTGCGGGTGGAGTGGCGGGTCGAAACCGTCGGGCGTTCGTTGCAGGACACGCTGGCCGGTTTAGCGGATGCCGATCCGCTACCGCTGCTGCCGACCACGGGTTGGGAGGAGACCACGGTGCTGGCGGCCGCCATGACGCCCGATCCGGCTGGATTCGTTACCTGCTTGCTGGAAGTCAATCTGCCGCTGGCGGGACGCTGCGCGGCGCAGCCGGATGTGCCTCTTTCCAGTGAATTGAAGACACGGATTCAACAAGCGCTGGTGCAACGCACGCAGGACGCCAAGGCTGATCTCCGGGCGCGGATTGCGGCGGGGCTGGCGCTGGGCGAGCTGGGCGACCCGCGCTTCGAGCGGCGACAGGGGCCACATGGAGAGTATCTACTGCCGTCACTGGTGAGCATACCGGGTGGAACGTATCCCATCGGTAGCGACGAGGGCCATTATGAGGACGAAAGCCCGGCGCATACGGTGAACCTGGTGCCGTTTCAGATCGGTCAATTTCCCGTTACCAATGCGGAATGGGCGTTGTTCATGCAAGCGGGTGGTTACGAGGACGAGCGCTGGTGGGAAACGGCGGCGGTCAAAGCCTGGCGGCGGGGGGAAGGGACGGCGGAGGGACCGAAGCAGACCTTGCGGGAATTTCGTGAGTACGTGCAAGCTGATTTGGAAGCTTACTGTCGTCGTTCAGATGTTACTTCTGTCAATATTGAGTTTGCTAAAGCGGTTATCAAGATGTCTGACAAGGATTTTGAGCGTCAATTGGATGAGTGGTATCCGTCCGGTCGTCAGGCTCAACCGGCTTTCTGGAACGACGATGCTTTTAACAAGCCGGCCCAGCCGGTAGTGGGTATCAGTTGGTACGAGGCGCGAGCCTACTGTGCCTGGCTGAGCGCACAGGCGGGGTTGCCGTTCCGCTTGCCGACTGAGGCCGAATGGGAAGCGGTGGCGCGGGGAGCCAAGGGGCGCTGTTACGCCTACGGTGATGACTATGACGCGGCTCATTGCAATATGTTTGAAACCCATATCCGCCGTACCACGCCGATTGGGGTGTTTCCGGGGGGTGGGACGCCGGAAGGCGTGGTGGACCTGACGGGAAATACCTGGGACTGGACCAGCAGTCTATATCGCTTCTATCCCTACAACCCTCTGGATGGTAGGGAAGATGTTGAGGTGGATGACCGCCGGGTGGTTCGCGGCGGCGCGTGGCTCGATCCCGCTATCAACGCGCGCGCCGCTTTCCGCGCCCACGCCCATCCCGACCCTCGCAACTCCAACCTGGGCGCGCGCGTGGTGGTTGGTTCGTCCCCCATTTCTGATCACTGATTGACTGAACACTGAAAGACGCGCGCTAGCGCGTCTTTCGCGATTTTTTTGGGGGGGGTAGGTTCGCTCTAACCGGCTCTACGCAACGGCTTACTCAACAGTTGCCGACGCAATCCCCAGGTATCGCCATAACGCACATGCTCGATCCAACCCTGTACGCTGGCGTCGAATTCGGCGAAACTGATCTCACCCGCGCAGTACGCTGTCCAACGCTCCCGCAGGCGGCGGCTGAAATGATGGACATTGCGCGCCTTGATCCGGCGATGGTTGGGATACACGATAAAACCCAGCCAGGGAATGCCTGCTGTCACGGGCGTCACCTGAGCTTCCTGATGCACCGTCAGCCGCAACCCAGCCAGATGTTCTTCGATCACCTGTTTCCATCGCCACAGTTCCCGCTTGCTGTCGCTGAACAGGGCGAGGTCGTCCACGTAGCGCAGATACGCGAGACAGCGCAGTTCCCGCTTGACGAAGTGATCGAAGGGATCGAGATAGCAATTCGACCAGAATTGAGAGGTGAGATTACCGATCGGCAAACCGCGGGGACGGGCGGCGGCCAGCAGATCGTCACCCGGAAACCAGACCATCGTGTATTCTTCATCCAGCACGCCGACACCGCTTTCCAGAATTCTATCCACCAGCCACAGTATGTCGTCTTCGGGAATCACCCGCGCCAGGATGTCCCGCAGAATGGCATGGTCGATGGAAGGAAAATGCTTGATGACATCGAGCCGGAGCACATAGCGATAACGGCGTGCGAACTGTTGCAAGCGGTCCACGGCGCGATGCGTGCCCTTGCCGGGGCGGTTGGCGTAACTGTCGGCGATAAAACGCCGCTCGAAGCGGGGTTCGATGACGTTGCACAGCGCATGGTGCACGACCCGGTCCCGGAACGGCGCGGCGCTGATGCGGCGTTGCTTGGGTTCGTGAATATAGAAATGGTAGTAAGGTCCGGGTCGATAGCTGTAGCTGCCAAGCTCATCCTGCAATTCCAGCAGATGATCGGCTAACCGGTGCTCAAAACGGGCGGTGCTTTCCCGTCCGCGCTTACCTTTAGCCGCCTTACCCCAGGCGTCCAGCAGGTTTTCCCAGGTGGTAAGTCGGGTGAAGGCGGCGCTTGGCGCAGAAACAGGTCTGCTTGTCAATGCGGAGGAATCGTTCATGGCTGAAGAAATGGTGATATTAAGCCGGACTTTCGATTTGCTCGACTGGCTGCTGCCCAAGGCCGAGACCTTCCCGAAGCTGTATCGGCGCACTCTGACGCAGCGCCTGCTGGATACCGCCCTGGATTTTCAGGAAGCGCTGTTCGACGCTCAGACTCAGAGCGGCGCCGAGCGGCGGCGATGTCTGCGGCAAGCCGATGCCGCCCTCAATAAACTGCGGCTGTATCTGCGTCTGGCGCATCGCTGGCATTGGTTGAGCGATGGGCAATACCAGCATGTGAGCACGCTGGTGGCGGAATTGGGGCGGTTGTTGGGCGGTTGGATCAAGGCAACGTGAAGCTCAGTAATTAAGCGGCTCCTTTGCCTCTGTTTACAGGGCTGGTGATGGCCCCTGTTTCTGCTTTCCCCTCCTTTTCAAGATACTGCTGGCGAAATCAAGCGTGTGGGAAAGGGTTGCCTGAAACTGGCGCAAACAGGGACCAATGTGGGAATTATGTCCTATGGGACCTACTGAATTCCCTATCAGGTGGAATGGAAATGACTTCACTTTGAATTCGCCAGCAGTATCTTTTCAAGGAGGGGTGGCGCGGTAGCGCCGGGGTGGTCATTTTCCCCGTTGTAGGAGCGAACTCGCTCCTACAGGTGAAGAAAAAGGCGAGGCGCCTCAGGGACGAAACCCAGGAGGCGCCTCTATTCTATATCTGCCCGACGGACCGACCTCAAGGTCAGCCGTGCGGACGGGACTTGCCTGCGCCATCTTTAAACCCTTCGCCTTGGACCGCAAACCGTGATCGGCGGTCAATACCGGAAGCGTTTCCCGCGCCGGCGTCGCCGGTGGGAGCGCTCGCTACAGCCGCCCGGCATGCCGGACGCACTGCGCCATAGAAGGGGGACAAGGATGTGGGACGAACCAACCACCACGCGCGCGCCCAGGTTGTTGTTGCGATTGTCGGGATGGTTGTGGTTGCGGTAAGCGGCGCGCGCGTTGATAGCGGTATCGTTCCACGCGCCGCCGCGAACCACCCGGCGGTCCATCACAGGCAGCCCCACCGGTCGTAACCGGCGCGACCATTATTCCATAAGTGCCGATCGGGGTACCCCCAAAAAATCGCCAAAGACGCGCTAGCGCGCGTCTTTGGCAGTGTTCAGTCAATCAGTGATCAGAAATGGGGGACGAACCAACCACCACGCGCGCGCCCAGGAGGTTGAGGCGAGAGTCGGGATGGGCGTGGTGGCGGTAAGCGGCGCGCGCGAGGATAGCGGGATCGTTCCACGCGCCGCCGCGAACCACCCGGCGGTCATCTGCCCCGACATCTTCCCTGCCATCGAAGGGTTATAGGGTACGAACGATATAGACTGCCGGTCCAATCCCAGGTATTCCCCGTCAGATCCACCACGCCTTCCGACGTCTCACCGCCTGGAAATACCCCAATCGGCGTGGTGCGGCGGATATGGGTTTCAAACGTATTGCAACGAGCCGGCATCATAGTCATCACCGTAGGCGTAACGGCGTCCCTCGGCTCCCCGCGCCGCCGCTTCCCATTCCGCCTTGGTCGGCAAGCGAACCGGCAACCCTGTCTGCACGCTCAGCCAGGCGCAATAGGCCCGTGCTTCGTACCAACTGATGCCAACCACCGGCTGGGCCGGGTTATTGTAGACATCATCATTCCAGTAAGCCGGTTGAGCTTGGCGACCGGACGGATACCACTCCTCCAGTTGGTGCTCGAAATCCTTATCAGTCATCTGGATAACTGCTCTAGCTGCCTCGATATGAGTAGAAGTTACATCGGGACGACGACAGAAAGCCTCGAAATTATGCTTGCCACTGCTTACGAAACTCCCGCGCCGTCCTGCTTCGGCCCCTCCGCCGTGCCCTCCCCCCGCCGCCAGGCTTTAGCCACCGCCGTTTCCCACCAGCGCTCGTCCTCGTAACCGCCTGCCTGCATGAACAAGGCCCATTCCGCATTGGTCACCGGAAATTGACCGATCTGAAACGACGCCAACTCCACCGTATGCGCCGGCCTTTCGTCCTCGTAATGTCCCTCGTCGCTACCGATGGGATACGTTCCGCCCGGTATGACCACCAGCGGTGGCAACAGATAGTCGCCATACGGCCCCTGCCGCCGCTCGAAGCGCGGGTCGCCCAGTTCGCCCAGCGCCCGCCCCGCCGCAATCCGCGCCCGCAGATCGGCTTTGGCATCCTGCGTGCGCGCGATCAGCGCCGCTTGAATCCGCACCTTCAATTCACCGGAAAGGCGCACATCCGGTTGCGCCGCGCAGCGCCCCGCCAGCGGCAGGTTGGCCGTCATCAAGTCGTTGACGAATGCTTCGGGATCGGCGGTCATCGCCGCCGCCATGACGGTCGTCTCTTCCCAACCGGTGGTCGGCAACGGCGGCAACGGTTCGGAATCCGGCAATTGCTTCAGCGTGGCGGCGAGACTGGGTTGCACTCGCCCGACCCGCCAGGCGCTTTGCACTAATCCGGCATCCGGCTGCAAGGCCAGCAACCGGGCAGCAAAGTATTCCTGCAACAACTGGTGATAGAACAACACCTGCTGCCGCTGCACATCCCGCTCCACCAGCCGCAGCGCCAGCCCGGCCTGCAACACCGCTTCGGCGCAATCCCGCTCCAAACCAGGTTGATCCCGCCGGCCGCGCCAGCGATCACGCAACCGGGCGAGCAAACCGCGCCCCGAGGGATTCGGCTCTACCAGCAGGCGGAGCGCCTGATCCTTGGCAATACGCACCTGGGATGCTTCCGGGCTGCGGCTGGTTTCCTGCATCCGATAGGCCAGCGCGCCGAGCGCGGGAAACAGCCGGCCTTCAACGGGCAAATCGCAGCCGACGAAGCCATCCTGCGCCAGCCGCTCGCAATCGCCGTGAGTCAGCAACCGATCCGGTTTGAACAGCGGATTGCCGCTGCCGATTTCATGGTGCAAGGCACCGCGCACGAAGCCGCTGAACAAGGCCGCCCGTCCGGCGGGAAGCCCGCCCTCCGGCCCCAACTGATCCACCAGCAGCGCCAGGTAATACGGTGAACGGTACAGGTCGAGTTGCTGGGGATTATGGCGAAACTCCTCCCACAGCCTGCCGGCGGTCGCCAGGAGGCAATACTGTTGCAGAAACTCGCGCACCTGCCCATCGGATAAGGCTTCGATGCGCACCTGCGGCACGGTCAGCATCGCACTGGAGAGCTTGGCGCCGTAATCGTGGGTGCGGCAGGAAACAAGCACCCGGTTGCCCGGTCGCTCTTCCACCAGGCGGCGCAGAAAATCCCGCCACTTTTCGATATGCTCGGTGCGCTGATGCGGCATTTCGTTGAGCGCATCCAGCAGCAACAGCAGCCGTCCTTCCCGCAGCACGGCGTCCAGCGGCGGCAAATCAGGACAGCGATTACGCCACTGCTCCTCCAGCCAGTCCTGGGGAGAGGGCAGAGCCGCGCCGGGTTTGTCGGCCTGGTACAGATTCAAGGAGATGAAGAAGGTCAACTGCGCCGTGGTCAACTTTTCGTCGGGCTGCGCCAGCGCCTGGTTGGCAGAGTCCAGTTCCAAGTGACCCAGCAGGGTGGTCTTGCCGGAGCCAGGCGGTCCGAGCAGCACCAGCGCTGGGTAATCCCGCGCCGCCGCCAGCACGGCCTGTAAATCCTCAAACTGGCGCGGTTGCGGTTGCCAGCGCTGGCCGGCGGCGTCTTCGCCCTGATCGAGCCATAACGTCAGTCGAACGAAGCGCCGGTCGAGCTTGAAACGCTCCTGTGACCAGTGCTGGATGCGGTTCTCGTAGTAGCGTCGGGCGTCGGTCTGCTGCCGTTCGACCAGTGCCGCCGCTAACTCCTCTCGCCCGATGGCGGCGAGCGTCGCCGGCAGGGCGCGCAGTTGCCCGCGCTGTTCCAGCCAGGCCCAGATGCCCCGGCCTTCGTCGCCTGTTGGGAATTGTCTCTGGGCGGCGGTCGGAATCTCCAGCCGATCCGCCAGACTTGTCCAGTCATTTCCCAGACGATTACAGAATTCGTCTTTGCCGGCTCCTGAATAGGACATGTGATTGTGCTTTTACTTTGTTAGTTCCGATGTTGGGTTACGGTGCGCGTGTACCGCCACTGCTAGCTGTTGACTCGGCGCAAGACGCACCTAACCTAACCTATGGGGATTTTCCTACAGCGAATTTTACTGTAACAAATCGGCTAAATTATCCCGGTCGATAATCCTCAGCATCCCCGGCAATTCTCTCAACCGGCCGCGAATCTCCAGCCATTCCCAAATGCCCCGGCCCTCGTCGCCGGCCTGAAAACGCCGTTGCTCTCGGGGTGAAATCTTGAAATGATCCGCCAGGTTTTTCCAATCCTCGCCCAGATTGTCGCAGAAATCGACTTTGGCTTTGCCGCTGAAGGGATTGGTGAGGCCAGGCCGGGTTTTAAGATTTTCCTGCACCGCCACGCTGACCAGACCGGCCAATTGGTCCGGCGAGGTGAAATAATTCACCAGCTTGTCCCGCTCCATTTCCGCCCGCAGCGCGGCGATACGCTGTCCGCCTTCGCTTTTGCCGGCATCCTTGAATTCATCCGGCCAGGGCGCGCTTTTATCCGCTAAAAACAACAGCCGCAGCAACTTAGCCTCGCCAGCCCGCTGATATTCCAGTTCGGTGATGGATTTATGCTCCGGATTGTCGCGGTCCGGAATATAGCCGTAACGCCAGCCGATCAGACCGACATAAATGTCACAGGCGGCGACATCCGCCAGACATTTATGCAGCGGATAAATATCCGTGGCGACATAGTCCTCCATCGATTTAACGTCGTGTCCCAGCTTGCGCAAAATACGGTAAACAGCGTCTCTGTGTGCTTTTAAATCCGCATAGGTGGCGGACAGGTAGATTTTAGCCATCTTGACCCTCCAGGAATGTAAACAGCTTCCCAACCGTTGATGAACTGATATTCATACCATATGCTATAGGATATGCTGATTGTAATGGATACCGATGTGGTTGTCGCCGCTGTGATCAGTACAGCAGGCGCATCCCGCTTTCTCTTGCGTGAGATCGGTCAAGGCCGGCTTCCCGCAGCGGCCTCCGTGCCGTTGATGCTGGAATATGAAGCGGTTTTGAAACGACCTGCCACGCTGAGTCGATCTGGAGGCACGGTGGCTGATATGGACGTTATTTTGGATCAATTGGCCGCCGTGGTGCAGCGGGTGACAATCTGGTATCTCTGGCGCCCTCAATTGCGTGATCCCAATGACGACATGGTGCTTGAAACTGCCGCCAATGCGGGGGCATCCCATATCGTTACATTCAACGTGCGCGATTACGGAATCGTACCGAACCGTTTTGGTATCCTTGTGTGCCGCCCGGCACAGCTAGTCAGGAGTTTACGAGATGGGAAAGAGTAACTATGCCTTGCATGCCCCTGCCAGCATCCTGGCGGCGGCCCGCCGCGCTGCCCAACGGGATGGCGTTAGCTTAAATCAGTTTATTTGCACGGCGCTGTCCGAGAAAGTGGCTGCTCTGGCGACGGAGGAAGTATTTACCCAGCGGGCAGCGCGGGCGGATCGGGCGCGCTTCCTTGAAGTGCTTGACCGCCTGGGTCAGGAACCGCCGCAGCCGGGTGATGAACTGGCGACGGCGGAACCTTCGTCCTCTTACACCAACACCTCCGCCGGTGGCGGATGACTGAGAAAACCCAGGGACTGGCCGTTAAACCATACGCGCCCGATTGCAACACCACGATCAAATCGCCGACCTCGGCCCGGGCCATTTCCAGCCGCTCCGCCAGCAGATCCAGCGGCGTGCACAGCGGCCCTACCACGCTGACCATTTCCCGGTCCTGGCCAGTCACCCGGTTGCCCACTACCACCGGATAGTTCTTGCGGATGATCTGGCCGAAATTGCCAGAGGCCGCCAGATGGTGGTGCAGCCCGCCATTGGTGATTAGAAACACCTGGCCGCGCGACACTTTGCGTTCCACCACTTCAGCCACGTAGATGCCCGCTTCGCCGACCAGATAGCGGCCCAGTTCGATGACGATGCGGGCCTGCGACTGGCGTTCGGCCACAATGGGCAGCCAGCGCTCCAGATTGGCGCCGATGGGATCCAGATCCAGCGGCGCATCGCCGGGAAAATAGGGAATGCCGAAACCGCCACCGATATTCAATAACTTGACCGGTCCCGGCGCCTGCTCCGCCAGCCGCAAGGCCAGTTCCAGGCTCTGGTTTTGCGCGTCTACAATCGCCTCGGCACGCAGATTCTGCGAGCCGCTGTAAATATGAAAGCCCTGGAAATCCACATCCAGTGCGCCGATCCGTTGCAGCATGGCCGGAACCCGCTCGGCGTCCACCCCGAAGGGCTTCGGCCCACCGCCCATCTTCATGCCGGAGGCCTTCAACTCGAAATCGGGATTGATCCGGATCGCTACGCGGGGCTGGGTTCCCTGCCGTGCAGCGAGTTGATTAATAATGTCCAGCTCGCGTTCCGACTCCATATTGATGGTGATGCCGGCGGCCACCGCGGCAGCCAGTTCCGCCGGCGACTTGCCCGGACCGGCAAAGCTGATTTCCGCCGCCGTCATGCCGCTGTCCAGGGCGATGTTCAGTTCACCCAGTGACGCCACATCCAGCCCATCGACCAGCGCCGCCATGGTGCTCACCAGCGCCGGCATGGGATTGGCCTTGACGGCGTAGTGCAACTGGATGCCGACGGGCAGTTTGTGGCGCAGCAGTTCGACCCGTTCCCGCAACAACCGGCGGTCGTAGGCGTAGAACGGCGTCCGGCCGACCCGGGCCGCCAGTTGCGGCAAGGGCAGGCCGCCGATGTGCAGGCAATCATCCACAACCGGAAACTGGGTCATGGGCGCATGCACGGGACGGGTCGCGCTCATCGTGAGTTCTCCTGAAAAACAGCCTGCAGTTCGCCGACCAGTTGCTTGCGGTCGATCTTGCCGTTGGGATTGCGCGGCAGGCTGTCGCGGTAGACGATTTGCAGCGGCACCATAAAGTTCGGCAGCTCCCGCCGGCAGTGATCGAGCACGGCATCGCTGTCGAAGGATTCCGGTTGCAGCGGCTTGATCACCACTACGATACCCTGACCCAGCACGGGATGAGGAACCCCGATGGCGGCCGCTTCCGCCGCCTGGCCGCTGCCGTAAATCACTTCCTCCACCTCGGTCGGGCTGACCCGATAACCGGAGGTTTTGATCATGTCGTCCTTGCGACCGATGAAATAGAGGAAGCCGTCCTCGTCCATGCGCACGGTGTCCCCCGACCAGACCGCCAGTTCCGGTAGTGGCAGACCCGGCGGCTGGCCCGGCGCCGGACGATAGCGCTGCGCGGTCTTGTCCGGATCGTTCCAGTAACCCAGCCCCACCAGCGAGCCGCGGTGCACCAGTTCGCCCGGCTCACCGGGCGCGCAAGGGATTCCATCCTCGCGCACCACCAGAATTTCCGCATTGGGAATGGCCTTGCCGATGGAATCCGGGCGGCGGTCCAGTTCGGCGGGCGGTAGATAAGTGGAGCGGAAGGCTTCGGTCAGGCCGTACATTAAAAATACCTGGGTGTCGGGCAAAGCGCGGCGCAGCGTCGCTAGCGTGGTGCGCGGCATGTGGCCGCCGGTATTGGCGATGTAGCGCAGGCTTTGCCGGGCCGCGACGGGCCAGTCCAGCGACGCCAGTTGAATCCACAGCGGCGGCACGGCGGTCAGGCCAGTGACGCCTTCACGGGCCACGGTGGCGAGCACATCGCGGGGCAGCAGATAATCCATCAGTACGGCGCGCGCGCCGCTGGCGAAAGCCGTGGTCAACTGGCTCAGGCCCGCATCGAAACTCAATGGGAGCACCGCCAGCAGCCGGTCGTCGCCGTGATTGCCCAGATACTCGGCCACGCTGTAAGCGCCGGTCAGCAGGTTGCGATGGGATAACACTACGCCCTTGGGTCTGCCGGTGCTGCCGGAGGTATACAGAATCGCCGCCATGTCCATGTCGATGGCCCGATGGCCGCGCGGGCTGCGGCCGCTGTCCAGCAGGGACGGCCAGCTTAGCGTCTCGATATGATGCAGACCGACCGGCTCCGCTGCGTCCACCAGCGCCAGAAAATGCAGATCGTGGCACTCGGCCAGTGCCGCTTGCAGCAGCGCCGCCCGCTCGGGCGCCGTGACCAGCACCCGCACATTGCAGTCCTTGAGAATATGGGCTACCTGTTCCGGCTTGAGCAGAGGATTGATCGGCACGAACACGCCTCCGGCCAAGGCAGCGCCGAACAGGGCAGCGACCGTTTCCAGGCGTTTCGGCAGGTATACCGCGACCCGCTCCTGACGGCTCAATCCAAGTTCCAGCAGACCCTGCGCCACAGCCTGGATTTGCGTGGCCAGTGCCGCGTAAGACAGCGTCTGCTGGCGATGGACCAGGGCGACCGCCTCGGGCCGCCGTTCCGCTTGAGTAACGATCAACTCATGTAACAATCGGGGCATGGAGAATTTCCGCTGAGAGGAGGAGTGCCGGCAAGTATAGTTTAACCGGCTTTATCATCGTGCTTGTCGGCGCCTGATGCGGTCATCAAAGTTTGCTAAACAGCATCATTTCTGCTACAAAGACACGATTTTTTAGTGAGGGAAATCAAGATGCCACGCACCCAAAAGCTCGAGCACCCGCCGGAGTCCAAGGCCTATGATCCGGCAGACGACGAGTACATGAATCCTGCCCAATTGGAGCACTTCCGCAACCTACTGCTGGAATGGAAACGCAACCTTTTGGAGGGCGCCGGGCGCACTGTCAACCATATGCAGGACGATTCGGCCACCTACCCGGATCCCAACGACCGCGCCACCCAGGAAGAAGAATTCAGCCTGGAGCTGCGTACCCGCGACCGGGAGCGCAAGCTGCTCAACAAGATCAACGCTACCCTGGCGCGCATCGATTCCGGCGATTACGGTTACTGTGGAACCTGTGGTGTGGAAATCGGCCTTCCCCGGCTGGAGGCCCGCCCGACAGCGACGCTGTGCATCGACTGTAAAACGCTGCAGGAAATCAAGGAAAAACGCACCAGTCTGTAAGCCTTAACCGCTGTCGCCGTGTACCTTACAGCTTCACCGCCGCCTCCCTCCCTCGCTGGCGCGCCACCGCGCGGTCGCTTCGCCCCCTCTCCCAGCGGTCCCCTGCATTTCGGCTCTCTGATCGCCGCGCTAGGCAGTTTCCTGATGACCCGTACTCAGGGTGGCGAATGGCTGGTCCGCATCGAGGATATCGATACGCCCCGGGTCGTTCCCGGCGCCGCCGGGCTGATTCTGCGCACCTTGGAGTCGTTCGGATTGTACTGGGACGGCCCGGTCGTCTATCAGAGCCGGCGACTGGTCCGCTACCAACAGGCCTTGCAAGCCCTGCTGGATGCCGGCTGCGCCTATCCCTGTTCCTGCTCCCGCCAGGACGTGTCCCGGACGGCTGCGCCGGGCGCCGGCGGCGTCATCTATCCGGGAACCTGTCGCCAGGGACCGCAACGACCGGAGCGGCCGACCGCCATCCGGCTGCGGACGGAGCAGCCGACGATCGCGTTTCAGGATCGCATCCAGGGCGCTTACGGGCAGTCCCTGGAAACCGCTGTCGGCGACTTCATCATCCGCCGCGCCGATGGCCTGTTCGCCTATCAACTGGCGGTCGTGGTGGACGACGCCGCCCAGGGCGTCACTCAGGTCGTGCGCGGCTGCGATCTGTTGGACTCGACGCCCCGTCAGACTCTATCTGCAACGCCTGCTGGGGCTGCCCACGCCGGGCTACAGCCATCTGCCGGTGGCGGTGGACCGTTATGGCTTCAAGCTCAGCAAGCAGACCTATGCGGACCCGTTGAACTGGCGGCGGCCCGGCCCGACGCTGGTGGCGGCCTTGCGCTTCCTGGGCCAGGAGCCGCCACTGGAACTGGCCGGCGCGCCGGCGGCGGTAATCTGGTCCTGGGCCTGCGCTCACTGGCGGCCCGAACGGATCCCCCAGGTGCCGGTTATCGGCTGGGCGCCGGCGCTCAAAGCTGCCCCACATGGTTAATTGCGCCGCCGGCACCGGTCCTGCTTTGACTCCGGTCTAACAGAATGGGAAAATGCAGCGGTTTCCAGCCAGTCGTTAAATCTGTGGCCGCGACCAGAATAAATTTTAAGTTGTGCTGGCAATCAGCCAGCGGGTCCCATCAAATGATGGGCACTAGCTACCAGAGGAGAAAACGCAACTATGTCTGACAAAGTGTATCCGGTTCCTGCGCAATTCGCCCAGCATGCCTGGATCAATCAAGCCCAATATGAGGAAATGTACGCGCGCTCGATCGCCGATCCACAGGGATTCTGGTCTGAACAGGCCGACAAGTTCGTCACCTGGTTCAAGAAATGGAATCAGGTGCTCGACTGGGATTTCAGTAAGGGCCATATCCGTTGGTTCGACGGCGCCACACTGAATGTCAGCTACAACTGCCTGGACCGGCACCTGGACAGCCGTGGCGACCAGGTTGCCATCATCTGGGAAGGCGACGATCCCAAGGATGATAAGAAAATCACCTATAAGGAACTGCACGAGCAGGTATGCCGCTTCGCCAACGCACTCAAATCGCTGGGCGTTAAAAAAGGCGACCGGGTCTCCATCTATCTGCCGATGATTCCGGAAATCGCCATCGCCATGCTGGCCTGCACCCGCATCGGCGCCATCCATTCGATTGTGTTTGGCGGTTTCTCGCCGGAAGCATTGCGGGATCGCATCAACGACTCTGAATGCAGCGTTGTGATCACCTCTGACGAGGGGCTGCGCGGCGGCCGTCCGGTACCGCTCAAAGCCAACGCCGATAAGGCGTGCGAGAATGCGCCCAGCGTCCGCAACGTGGTCGTGGTCAAACGCACCGGTGGCAAGGTGTCCTGGCACAAAGGCCGCGACCTGTGGTTCCATGAACTGGTCGCCGCCGCCTCTCCCGACTGCCCCGCCGAGGAAATGGATGCCGAGGATCCGCTGTTTATCCTGTACACCTCAGGCTCCACCGGGAAGCCCAAGGGTGTGCTGCATACCACCGGCGGCTATCTGCTGTATGTGAGCTGCTCCCACCAATACATCTTCGACTACCACGACGGCGATATTTACTGGTGCACCGCCGACGTGGGCTGGGTGACCGGTCATTCCTATATCGTGTACGGTCCCTTGTGCAACGGTGCCACCACCGTCATGTTCGAGGGCGTACCCACCTATCCCTCGTCCTCCCGCTTCTGGGAAGTGGTGGACAAGCACCAGGTCAATATCTTCTACACCGCGCCGACCGCCATCCGCTCGCTGATGCGGGAAGGCGATGGGCCGGTCCAGAAAACCAGCCGCAAGACGCTGCGGCTGCTGGGTACGGTGGGCGAGCCGATCAACCCGGAAGCCTGGGAATGGTATCACCGGACCGTGGGTGACAACCGCTGCCCCATCGTGGATACCTGGTGGCAGACCGAGACTGGCGGCGTTCTGATCACACCGCTGCCGGGCGCGACGCCGCTGAAGCCCGGTTCCGCCACCCATCCGTTCTTCGGAGTGGTGCCGGCGCTGTACGACGCCGAGGGCAAGGAATTCAAGGGCGCCGGCGCGGGCAACCTGGTGATCACCCATCCCTGGCCGGGCATCATGCGCACCGTGTACGGCAACCATCAGCGCTTCATCGAGACGTATTTCTCCACCTATCCCAACGTCTATTTCACCGGCGACGGCGCCCGCCGCGACGAGGACGGCTATTACTGGATCACCGGCCGCGTGGACGACGTGATCAACGTTTCCGGTCATCGCATCGGCACCGCCGAAGTGGAAAGCGCGCTGGTGCTGCACGAGTCCGTGGCCGAAGCGGCGGTGGTCGGCTTCCCGCACGACATCAAGGGACAGGGCCTGTATGCCTACGTTACCCTGATGGTCGGCATCGAGCCCAGCGACGAGTTGCGCAAGATACTGGTGCAGCATGTGCGCAAGGAGATCGGCCCGATCGCCACGCCGGACATCATCCAGTGGGCGCCCGGTCTGCCCAAGACCCGTTCCGGCAAGATCATGCGCCGCATCCTGCGCAAGATCGCCGCCAACGAAGTAGCCGCCCTGGGCGACACCAGCACCCTGGCCGATCCAACCGTGGTCGAGGATCTGATCGCCAACCGCGTCACCCCTGCCTGAGTTTATTGCGGTTGCAAAACCGCCGGGCGCTGGCGACAGCGCCCGTTTTTTTATCCTCTTCATCTCGCGTCAGGCGGCTCCTCGCGCAGCCGCGCCGCCAGATGGGTCAGCCGACGGCGCGCCTGCACCGTTTTGACGGCCAGCGCTACGGCCTGGGGTTGACCAATCAGCACCACTACCTGTTTGCCGCGCGTCACCCCGGTATACAACAGGTTGCGTTCCAGCAGCAGATAGTGCTGAGTGGCGAGCGGGATCACCACGGCGGGATACTCCGATCCCTGGCTCTTGTGAATGGTGGCGGCATAGGCCAGCGCCACTTCGTCCAATTCACCCAGTTCGTAGTCTACCGCCCGCCCGTCGAAGTCGATGGTGATCAACCCTTCGTCCAGGTCCACGCGCGACACCCGGCCGCTATCGCCGTTGAACACGTCCTTGGTGTAGTTGTTCACCATCTGCATGACTTTGTCGCCGGGCGCGAAGGTCCAGCCGAAGCGGCAGACCTTGGGCTCGGCCTGAGGATTGAGTTGCTGCTGCAGCGCGGCGTTCAGCGCCCGTGAGCCTAGCGGTCCCCGGTGCATCGGTGTCAGCACCTGAATGTCCCGGATGGGGTGCAGCCCGAAGCGGCGGGGCAGGCGTTCTGCGACGACCTGAAGCAGCTTGGCATGGATCTTTTCCGGCGTGTCGGCGGGTATGAAGTAGAAATCGCCGGGTTCCGCGTGGCGGTCCGCCTGGGCGGGCAACTGGCCGCGATTGATGCGGTGAGCGTTGACGATAATCTGGGAAGTAGCCGCCTGACGGAAGATTTCAGTGAGACGCACGGTGGGCAGGCGTCCAGAGGCGATCAGGTCCGCCAGCACCAGCCCCGGCCCGACCGAGGGCAGTTGATCGACATCGCCGACCAGCAGCAGCGCCGCGTGGTCCGGAATGGCCTCCAGTAACTGACTGGCCAGTATCACGTCCACCATCGAGGTTTCGTCTAGCACCACCAGATCGGCGTCCAGGGGATTATCCCGAGCGCGTTTGAAACCACCCTCGGCGGGGTTCACTTCCAGCAGCCGATGGAGGGTCTTGGCTTCCAGCCCGGTGGTTTCGGACAGCCGTTTGGCGGCCCGGCCGGTGGGGGCGCAGAGCGCGATGCGCAGTTGACGGGCGCGCACGATCCGCACAATGCTGTTGACCACCGTGGTCTTGCCCACTCCGGGACCGCCGGTGATGATGGTAACTTTGCTGTTGCAGGCCCGCGCCACCGCGCGCCGTTGCGAGTCGGACAGCGTGAGTCCGGTCTGTGCTTCTACCCAGGGAATAGCCTGATCCATGGCTACCCCGCCCCAGGGCGGGCGGCCGTTCAGCAGTCGTAGCAACTGGTGGGCGACCGCGATTTCCGCCCGGTAGAGCGGCGTCAGGAACAGGCAAGGTTGGCCGTCGATCAGGTCCGCTTGCAGCCGCCCGGCCTGCAGTTCCGCGGCAATCGCCTGAGCGATGATAGCAGGAGGAATCTCCAACAGTTGCGCGGTCGTTTCGAGCAGATCCTCCTGCAGCGCGGCGCAATGCCCCTGGCCGGCCCGTTCCTGCAACACGTGGCGCACGCCCGCCTGGGCGCGCAGCAGGGAATCGCGGGGAATGCCCAGTTTTAGGGCCAGTGCGTCGGCGGTCGCAAAGCCGATGCCCCGAATATCCAGGGCCAGCCGATAGGGATTGTCGCGAATCTGCTCGACGGCGGTCGTGCCATAGGTCTTGTAAATACGCACTGCCCGCGCCGTGCCCAGGCCATGCGAGTGCAGAAACACCATGATGGCGTGGATCACCCGCTGCGCCGCCCAGGCCGCCGTCAACTGTGCCTGCCGCTTGGGACCGATGCCGGGCAGTTCGCTCAGCCGCTGTGGAGTCTGCTCGATCACCGCAAACACCTGGTCGCCAAAGGCGCGCACCAGCATCCGGGCGAAATGACGGCCGATGCCGCGCACCAGTCCGGAGGCAAGGTATTTTTCCATACCCTCCGCGGTGCCGGGTGGCACGATGGTGAGTGCACTGGCCTTGAATTGCAGCCCCCAGCGGCGGTCGTTGACCCAGACGCCTTCGCACTCGACCACGCCGCCGGTGGTGACGGCGGCGGCCGCGCCGGTCACGGTGATCAGCTCCTTATGGCCGGTCACCTTGACGCGCAGCACGCAGAAGCCGGTGTCGGGACTGTGAAAGGTCACACGCTCCAGACTGCCGGTCAGGCGCTCCGACGGAGTTGGCACCAAAGTTTGCATGGCGGTATCGAAGGCACGCTAACGCGGCTGCGGTCGCGCTGAACCAGCCATTTGCAGCGCCATCGTCACAGAGCGATCGCGCGCAGCCGCGGTCAAGGTGTGGGGTGTTGGGGACTGGCGCACAGCATAGCCGCCGACAGTCAGCGCCTTCAGCAATAATCGAAGGAATAAGTCGGGTGAATGGAAAAAACCTAACCTGTTCATGAATGGAGTGGTCGTAAGATAAACGGTTGGCGTTGTTCTGGAGGGAGTCGATTGTCACTGTCCGGTCACAAGCAAGTCAAGCGGGCGCGGTTGGCAGCACGCTGCTTTGCCCTTTGTATTACCAACCGGCCATCGGGCAAGAGAGTGACTTTATGGAAGCGCTAAAGATATTAGAGAAACCCAGCGACATCACCTGGGATTATTAGAGCGCTGACCGGTTTGAACTACGTGGCCAATCAAGCAGCCGGAAACAGCCTGGGAGCGCCGGCGTCCCCGCCGGCTCCGACAGGACCGCAGCGACGGCTGGGTTTACCTGGAGCGGACGGGTGATCCAGTCCATGCCCTGGCCGGCGAGGACGCCGGTGCTCCCAGCAATCCCAATCCCGGTCTCGCTAAGATGCCGGCAACGAGCTTCAGCCTTATTCCGGCTTACGACTTGCCGTACAAACCGGTCAGCACTTAGGCACTAAAATGCTCATCCCGAACGCAGAGCGAGCGCTCGTCGACATTCGTAAACTGGGTGATTATTGCCTGAATCCTACGCATCCCGAGGGCAAACACAAAGCACGTTTATTTGCAGCGGCGTTAGGCATGATGGCTTATGATGCCGAGAATCTGCGCAGCGAACTACTGCAAGTGATCAAAACTCATGACGCCGCCGTGGGCCGGCGTGACGCCTATGGACAACGCTATCTCATCGATTTTTTGCTTGAATGGCAGAGCAAACAGACCATGATTCGCAGCGGGTGGATTATCGAATGGGGCTCGGCACTTTGACCCCATTACTTTACCGCCGGCACCGTTGAAGGAGATGGCATAAAGGTTGAGCCGGCGTAGATCGCTGACGTGGACGTCGGTAGGGTGCAACGGCAGGGACTCGATGCAAATGCCCGGACCCTGGGCACCGAAGGCGCCGAGGGCGCCGTAACGCGGCAGTTCGCCGGGGGCAAATCCTGCAGGGCACTGGGCGGCTGGGAAAGTCCAGATAGATACCGTCTTAGCCGCCCCCCGTCAATCCCGATTTTGGGTTTTTTTCGACGGTCACGCAGGTTTAAATTCAGGGTCGAACGGCTTGCCGGATTTGAGAATGGCAAAGGCGATGTGGATCAGCTTGCGCATGGCGGCGCAGTTGACGGCCATGCCGTGCTTGCCGTTGGCCTTGAGGCGCTGGGCGAAGGCGCGAATGGCAGGATTGAAGACCGTGGCCGCCAGGATAGGCATGTAAAGGGCCTTGCGCAGTAGCCGGTCACCAGTTTTGGCGATGCGGGTTTGACCGGCCCACCGGCCCGACTGGCGAAGCCTGGGGGCGAGGCCGGCGAAGGCGACGGCCTGCTTGGCGTCGGTGAAGCCGTGATGCTCGCTGAGCAGGGTCAGCAGCCAGGCGGCGGTGGCCTTGCCGACACCGGGGATGGATTCGAGCAGATCGGCGCGGCACTTAAGATCCGGGTGGTTGTCGATGTGGCGGCGGATCTTGTCGCGGGTGGCCTCAAGCTCCTTTGCCAGGGTGGCGAGGACGGCCTTGATGGAGTCGGCGATGGTGGCATCGGTGGTGTCCTGGCGGTTCTGCTCCATGCGCTGCATCTCCAAGAGGTGTTCGACACGGCGCAGCAGGGCCTGCAACTCGCGCATCTCCGGGGGCGGCGGCATCCAGGCGGACGGGCGCATCGCCAGGGCGTAGCGGGCGATCAGCTTGGCGTCGGCCTGGTCGGTCTTGGCCCGGCTCAGTTCGCTCTTGGCGAAGGCGGCGATTTTCGCGGGGTTGACAACGCTGACATGGAAGCCTTGCCCGATGAGATAGTCTGCGAGCGGCAGGCTATAGGGGCCGGTGGACTCCATGCAGACGTGCGGGGCATCGCTGCCGAAGCTCGCCAGCCATGCGGCGAAGAGGGCGAAGCCCTCGGGGGTATTGTCGAATTTCTTGTGTTTGTACTTGCCGTCCGCGCTGAGGCGGGCGGCATCGAAGCTGGCTTTGGCGATATCGACGCCAACAGCGCTCAGGAACAGGCTTGGGGACATGGCTTCCTCCACAGGAATCTGATTTTAAATCAAACGGATACGATTCATCGAGGCCACGCGCCGATGTTCAGCCTTAGGACATCCAGGCTCACCCGGCAAAGCAGGGGCCTACGCATACCGTCCGAACTGCAAGGCGAGTGTGGGGGGCGGGGAGACTAATCTACGTGACAGGCTCGAAGCCTCAGGGTGGGCAAGGCTTCCCCGTCCCCCTCCCGACGATCACTCGGGGATCTTGACTCTTTTGGGGGACAAGATCGACATATAAGGGTGCGCCGTTATGCGCATCAGGCGCCGGAGCATCTGGCGGAGCATGCCGAACGGATTGCCAGCGGCAACATCGCTGGCACAAAATCTGGCGCAGTCGCGCCTCCGGGCGGTGAAATAGTGTCGTAAGTCTTTAAATTTTGGTGGGCCGTGGTGGATTCGAACCACCGACCAGCGGATTAAAAGTCCGATGCTCTACCAACTGAGCTAACGGCCCATTCAAGGGACGATATGATAATCCACCTTGCCGGGATCGCCAATACTCCAGTGCCTGCTGGAACGGCTGCCGCGCCGCCCCGCATGCCGCCAGATCGTGCAAGGCTCCAGATGCGCTCTATTGTAAAATGATTTTTTGACAGCCGGCGATAGCGCCGCCAGGCTACCGGCTGGCAGGACCGCGTCCGCTCCGCCGCTTGGGCAGGAATGGAACAGTCCGTTTTTCCTGTGGCCCCAAAGGTCTGTCACCGTTTGCTAAAAGGCGCTCCTGTGTTAACTCCGGAAAACTGCTCCGCAGAAATCCCGTTCGACGCCGCCGCACTGATCCGCTCGCGCCGCACTATTCACGAATTTCGCCCGGAACCGCCGCCGACCGATATTATCCTGCGCGGACTGGATCTGGCCCGCTGGGCGCCCAATCACCTGCTCACCGAACCCTGGCGCTTCTATCTGCTGGGGCCGGAAACGGCTCAGGCCATCGCCCGGCTGAACGCCGACCTGACAGCACGCAAGCAGGGGCCGGCGGCCGGTCAGGCCAAGCTGGAACACTGGCGCGGCATCCCCGGTTGGTTGGCGGTGACCTGCGAAAACTCCGCCGATCTCATCCGGGCGCGCGAAGATTACGCTGCCTGCTGTTGCGCTATCCAGAACTTCGCGCTGTATCTGTGGAGCGAAGGCGTCGGCGTCAAATGGACGACCGGCGCCGTCACCCGCGAAGCCGGATTTTATGATCTCATCTGGGTCGATCCCGCCATGGAAACAGTCGTTGGTCTGCTGTGGTACGGCTATCCGGCGGAAATCCCACAGATACCGCGCAAGCGGCTTAACGAAATCCTGGTAACACTGCCCTGATCGACACTGCTATGACCGACATCGGCAACGGCGAGGAACTGAGAACGCGCGACACGGCGCTGATCGACGCGATGGTCGAAAGCGCAGTGGACGGTATCATCGTCATCAACGAGCGGGGCATCGTCAAGATGATGAACCCCGCGGCGGAGCGCCTGTTCGGCTATGCCGCCGAGGAAGTGCTGGGTAGCAATGTATCCAAACTGATGCCGGAACCCTACCGCAGCCAGCACGACGGCTATCTAAGCAATTATATCCAGACGGGGATTCGCAAAATCATCGGCATCGGCCGGGAGGTCGCCGGCCGGCGCAAGGACGGCGGCGTGTTTCCGATGTACCTGTCGGTGGGGGAAGTCAGCCTGGGTGATCGCCGCCTGTTCACCGGTATTGTCCAGGATTTAACCGAACGCAAGCTGGCCGAAGAGCAGATCGCCCGTTTGCAGCACCGGCAGGAATTGATCCTGAAATCCATCGGGGAAGGCATCCTGGGTTTGGATACGGAAGGCCGGATCACCTTCGCCAATCCAGTGGCGACCACTCTGTTGGGCCTAGACGAGGATATCCTGATCGGGTCGCGGCTGGCGGATATCTGGTCCTCGTCCCATGACTGCCCGCTGTATCGGGTGCTGGAAGACGGCATCATTTGCCGGGGGGAAGGCAGCCTGCTGTTGCATCGCAACGGTAACCGCTTTCCCGTGTCGTACAGCATGACGCCCATTCTGGAAGGCGGCCATCTGGTCGGGGCGGTGCTCAGCTTCCGGGACATCACCGACCGGCTGCAAGCCGATCAGGAAATGCAGCGGATGCGCTCCTATCTCAAGAATATCATCGACTCGATGCCATCCATACTGGTCGGTGTGAACGCCGCAGGCCGGGTTACCGAATGGAACCTGGGAGCAGAAAAGGCTGTCGGCCTGTCTCACAGCGAAGCCAGAGGACGGCTGTTCACGGAAGTATTGCCTGTGCTGGAATCGCAATTCCAGCAGGTGCAGGAGGCGATCCGTAACCGCACGCCACTGCGCAACGAGCGCATCGCCTTCGAACAGGACAGCCGCTTGTATTACACCGATGTGATGGTCTATCCGCTGGTCGGCAACGGCTCTCTGGGCGCGGTGATCCGGGTGGACGATGTGACCAACCGGGTGCACATCGAACAGATGATGGTGCAGACCGAAAAAATGCTTTCCGTCGGCGGGCTGGCGGCCGGTATGGCCCATGAAATCAACAATCCGCTCAGCGCCGTCCTGCAGGGCTGTCAGAATATCCTGCGGCGGCTGGCGACCGATTTGCCGGCGAACCAGGCGGCCGCCAGGGAATTGCAGGTGGATCTGGACCAGATTCGGGCCTATCTGGAGAAGCGGGGTATTGTGCGCTTCCTGCAAGGGATTCAGGATGCCGGTGTGCGCGCCGCCGGCATCGTCACCGATATGCTGGCTTTCAGCCGGCGCAGCAAGGCTGAAATGGCGCCGGCCAAAGTCGATGAAATGCTGGATACGGTCATCCGCCTGGCGGCTAGCGATTACGATTTGAAGAAGAAATACGACTTCCGGCAGATCGAGATTATTCGCGATTACGATCCCAATCTGGGCGCGCTGGTCTGTGGCCATACCGAGATCGAGCAGGTGCTGCTGAATCTGGTCCGCAATGCCGCCCAGTCAATGGCGGATTCTGCGTCTCCGCCGCCCCACCGCATCATTCTGCGCACCCGGCGGCAGGGCGAAGATGCCGTCATTCAGGTGGAGGACACCGGTCCCGGTATGGACGAGGACATCCGCCGGCGGGTGTTCGAGCCTTTCTATACCACCAAGGCGGCGGGCGTGGGCACCGGTCTGGGGTTGTCGGTGTCCTATTTCATCATCACCGAGCAGCATCAGGGCGCGATCGCCGTGACGTCCACTCCCGGCCAGGGCGCCTGTTTCACCATCCGCCTGCCGCTTAAAGGCAAGAAGACCGATTGACGCCTGCCTAAAGTTCGGAAACCATAGCATGACACTTCCAATTAACAAGCGAGACTTCGACGTGTTTCTCAGCCACGCGCACAAGGATCATGTTTTTGTTGCGCAACTAAACCGCTGGCTCACTGAGAGGGCTGGCTTTAGAGTCTGGTACGATGCCAGGGAGCTTGCGGGTGGGGCACTCCTCGCGACCGATCTCCAGAGAGCGATCGAGCGTTGCCGCGGGGTTTTACTGGTTGCCTCAAACGACTCGCTTGACCGCGGCTGGGTCCTGAAAGAATACAACTGCGCGATGGACGAAAGCGCCAATCACCAAGGCTTTCGGGTTGTGGCATTACGCCTTGGCGACGCCAACGTCAAAGGTATTATGAAGGGTACTACCTGGATTGATATTCCAGAAGCGTGCCTCGATGCCGACTCGGCGCTAGCGATTATACGGGCTTTCTACCCCGGGGAGAAACTCCCGAATCCCGCTACAGCACGTGACGTTTACATCAGTTGTTCCTGGCAAACCGCCGATAGCACGAGTGCGCGTGCTGTATGCACTTCCTTAGCAGATTTAGGTTTCCGCCTGATTGGCGATGCCAAAGACCAAGAGGGATTCGGCACCGGTAACCGGGTAGAGCGGATCATCGCCAGTTGCGGAGCTTTTGTCGGAATCATTCCTTTCCGGGGTACTGAGGAAGCTAAAGCGGACGTAGACCCCTACAAATACTTTATTCGTGAGATGGATTGGGCCACTCAACTAGGTATCCCCACTGTAGCAGTGGTGGACCCGCGCTTAAAACGTGTAGATGGCCCAGATGACCACTGGCTGCGTATGGAGACCGATGCGAGCGAGTGTCCTAAATCCGTGGTCTCTGCCCTTGATACCCTTTGGGACGATTGGCGGGAACCATCGAAGCCTCAGTACGTCTTTTGCGCGATGGATCTCGAATCCAGCGCGGTTATTCCAGGTGGCCCGATCCGTCACCTCATCGAAAGAATTACCGGCATGCCTACGATCGTGGGTAACGAGATCCAAGGGGAATCTTTGCATTTAGCAATCATGAAGAAGGTCTGCGAGGCGTTTGTGGTTTTGGCTGACATTACAGATGACAATGTAAACGCCTGTATTGAGGCAGGGATGGGCTTGGTTGCTGGCACGAATGTCAGGCTAGTCGCTCAGGGAAAAGCACGCAACCCCCCATTCATGTTGCGTGCTGCTGGTCAGTTGTCGAGCTACGCTGATGGGGTCGAACAGATTGGGGTTCTACACAAGGTTCTGCGCCCATACCGTCGCCGCGTGATTAACGCAGAACTGTGAGTGAATCCGGTGCTATTGTATAGCTCCCGCGTAATCATCCAGTCCCCTCTCCGCCCTCACCCCCACCCCTCTCCCGCAAGCTGTCCATTACACACATCTTGTAGAACGAACCGCCGCCTCCATCTAAGGGAGGTAGATGCAGACGACTGAGGTACAAGTGATGACGGACACGGCGGCGGGAAGTTGGGCAGCGGCGGAACTGGCGGGAGCGGACTTGGGCGATGCCCGGCTGAACCGGCGGCTGGTGCAGGTAGCGCAACAACTGGGCGCGCAGCCTGGCGCGAGCATTCCGGTGGCGTGCGGGGGCTGGGCGGAGACGCAAGCGGCGTATCGATTGCTGGCGCACGAGAACGTCGACTGGGAATCGGTGCTGGCGCCGCACTGGGACGGTAGCGTCGAGCGGATGCGGGCGCATCGGGTGGTGCTGTGCGTACAGGACACGACCGAGTTGGATTTCACGTCCCAGCCGGGAATTGGCGGTCTGGGACCGCTGAGCTATTTGCGACAGCACGGAGTGTATGTGCATCCTACCCTGGCGGTGACCCCGGACGGGGTGCCGTTGGGAGTGCTGGATGCGTGGTTGTGGGCACGCGACCGGAAGACCTTTGGCGACGACAAACGCCACTGGCCCATCGAGGCCAAAGAGAGCATGCGCTGGCTGGAAGGATTTGAGCGGTGCGCGGAACTGGCCGCCACATTGCCGGACACCCGGTTGGTCTATATCGCCGATCGGGAATGCGATATTCATGAATTCATGGTGCGTGCCGGCCGCTGGCCGGGCATCGACTGGCTGGTTCGGGCCACCCACAACCGCTGCCTGGCGGAGGGTGATAAACTCTGGGACCGGCTGGCGAAAAGCGCGGTGTTGGGTGAAGTCCGTTTCATCCTGCCCGCCCGGCCGGGACGGCCCAGCCGGCCGGTGGTGCTGACCGTCCGCGCGGAACGCGTGACCCTGCAACCGACGGGTGGCGAAGCGGTCACCGTGACCGCGTTACGGGCGCGGGAAGAAGCCCCGCCAGCGGATGTCGAGCCGCTCGACTGGCGGCTGCTCACCAACCGCCCGGCCGACACTCTCGCCCCAGCGGCCGAGTTGCTCCAATGGTACGCAACTCGTTGGAGCATCGAGGTTTTTTTCAGAATTTTCAAAACCGGCTGCCGCGTGGAAGCGTTGCAACTGAGCACCCTGGAGCGGCTGGAACCGGCCTTAGCCTTGTATCTGATCATCGCGTGGCGGATTCAGTATTTGACCTTGCTGGGGCGGGCCACCCCCGACCTGCCTTGTGATGCAGTCCTGGACCCGGCCGAATGGCAGGCCGTCTACGTCGCAATTCACCGCCGGCCGCCGCCGGTGACCCCACCGTCGCTGCCCGTCATGCTCCGTTGGATCGCCCAACTGGGCGGCCATTTGGGGCGCAAGCATGATGGGCCACCCGGTCCCAAAGCCCTCTGGATCGGCCTACAGCGAGCTCGCAACCTTGCCTGGGGTATGCAATTGGCGTCTGATCTCCATTCCCAATCAACCGGTTAGAGATGTGTGTAATGGACAGCTCCCGCAAGCGGGCGAGGGGAGTGAACGGTGACGTCCTATGCATAAATCATTATAATACACTCTGTTCCCAGGAATTCTGCAATCTGATGCTTTACAAAACTGATTGATTCCTATAACATTTTCTATCTATCTGGTATTTTTTACTTTGATAAATTATACTACGCTGAGTAGATGACTATAGAAGGGCAAGAAGAAAATGTATCGAAAATTTTTGTGCACGTTGTGGCATTTTTATTTGATGTTATTTTTTTCTACTCCATTACTATTTGCGAGCATTGCAAATGGAGCGATGGTGAATGCGCAAATATGCGCCAGTGCTACAATTATTTCCGTGGATCCTGGGTTTGAAGTTTCAGGCTTTCCACAACAATGTACGCAGGTGTCAGGAAGCGCAGTTGCTTTGCTCCCAGGAGAAGCTGTCATTTTTAAGGACAGTGCAAGTGTTGATTTGGCTGCGGGAGGGTTTAATCCTACGAACGAAATTTTAAGCTATACCATTCAATATGATTGGAATTGGTTAATTATAACCTCAGTGTCTGGACCAGATGAAACAGCATCCGCTCTGGTTCAATTTAGTCTATTGCGAGGTCTTGAATATACAGCCGGCAGTGGTTCTGATTCTCGTACCTTTACGAATAAAGTACGTGGGCCGATTTATATTGATTGGTTTGGCGAAATTCGTGCGACCGGGTATGCGTCGTCTATCATGACGGTTCCCGAACCAGCAGCGCTATGGTTGATGATTGCAGGTCTGATCGGTTTGTTGAGCGTCAAAAAGTCTATTAAAAAAAACTAACTATGCGCTTCACTCAAACGCCAAACACCAGCAATTCCCGGTCAATTTTTTTCAATAACTTGATTTTAAAAGATATTTGTTCAACATGTATCATTATTGGTACAGAAAAAATCCTTATAAATCAATAGGCCGGGAATTGCTGGTGATCTACCATTGAGTATTCATCAAGGGTGGTTGTTTAGACAACCACCCGCTGCCGGTAGAGCGAACCATCCACGACACCGGCCATAGCTTCCACATCCAGGTCTCCACCCAGAAAGGCATTGACTCTGTCGGCTACACCGGCCGGGTCCTGAATGGCGTCGCGGTGACCGATGAACAGAGTCTTGATGTTAGGCTGCCGGGCCAGCCAGACCTTGATCTGGCATAACTGCTGGCGATAGACCTGCCTGAGTTGTTCATCGCTCAGCTTGGCCCGGTCCCGGCCCAGGTTGTCCAGCATGACCTGCTGCGATTTCAATACCTCGTTCAGTTCCCGCTCCATAAAAACCACCCGGTAGGCGTGCTCTTTGGGTAAAAAGGGCAGCAACTGGGCTACGATTTTGACGGCCTTGCCCTTGGCGTTTTGCAGCCAGTCCCGGTCCTGCCGCAGCCGGGTGGCGGCCTCCAGTTCGAAATAGCCTTTGGGGTTATCGTTATCGGCTGCGCGCTTGCCGTCGCTAAGCACCGGCAGCCGACCGGCGGCGAGCATCTGCATCAGCAGCGAGGTGCCGGAACGGGGCAGACCGGCGACGATGACGATACATTCAGCCGGGTCGTCGGGCACGGCGCTTTTGTCCACCACCGGCGCGGGCGCAGCGTCAAAGCCGAGCTGTTGGCCTTCCTGGTCTACGTCGGGCGCCAGTTCGGCCAGATCCGGAGCGATGCTTTCGATTCCTTTGGCGCTACTCTTACCCTGGGCGCGGATCTCTTTGACCATCCGCCAGTGCTCCTGAGATTTATCTTCTTCACGGGTGACCCGATGGTAGTACCGCGCCAGCAGCCGGTGGGCACGCTCGAAGTTGGGGTTGAGCGCCACCGCTACCCGCAGGGCCTCGGCAGCGCGGGGATATTGATTGAGACGCAGCAGTCCCTGCGCCAGCACATAATGCGCCAGGGGATTATGGTAGAGCAGCCGCACGGCTTCGAGGGCTTCCTCCACGGCTTCCTCGGTGTGGCGCCGGGGAAGACAGGCCCTGGCCAGACCCAGGTGGGCATGAGGATTGAGCGGATCGATCGCCAGGGCCTTGCGGAAGGCGGCTTCGGCGTCCTGCCAGCGGCGCAGGACGAGATAGACCTGGCCGATTTGGAGATGCAGGCCGAGCCAGCGGTGCTCGACCTGCGCAGCCCGCCCCAGGTGCACCAGTGCGCCCTGGTGGTCACCCTCGGCGGTCAGCACCCAGCCCATGACATAGTCCAGATCGAAGGTGTTGAACCGGGTCAGCAACCGTAATTCGTTGTATTTGTTTCGTTCCTCGTCGGTCAGAACTTCGAAGTCGATTTCATCCTGTTCCTTGAGTTGGCCGGCTTCCTGTTGCCGCTTGCGGATTTTTTCCTGGAGAGTCTGGATATCTTCCCGCGCCTTGAGCGCCGCCTGTTGCCGGTCGAGGGTCACTTTTTCGATCAGGGCGCGCAGCGCCGCCACCTCGTTCAGGGTGCGATAACACAGGGACAGAGACATGGCGAAGCGGTACTGGTCGGGATAGGCTTCGTAGAGTTCCTTGAGGATGGGCTGGGCATCGCGGTGCCGGCCGGCGTTCATATAGCTGCGGGCCAGGTTGTAACGCATCTCCCGGAGGGTGTTGGCAATCGCCTTTTCCCGGTTTTCGTCCGGCTTGTCGATATAGCCCAGAGCCACCAGTTGGTCCATCGCCTCCTTGGCAGTCAGAGGATCGAATTGCTGCTCGCGGGAGAGCCGTCCATCCGCGCCGGGAACGGCGTCCCAACTGGGGATGGTTTTAACTTCCGGCGGCTGCTCGAAGGCGTCCAGCAGCGGTTTGCCGTCCATGTCCTCGCCCACCGGCAGGCCGTAGAGGGTCAGGATGGTGGGGGTGATGTCCAGTAGGTTGGCGCCGTGGATCAGCGCGTCCCGCTTCAGTCCCGGTCCCGCCATGAGGAGCATGCCCAGGTCGCGGTGCTCCACCGCCGGTCCTGCCGGTTCATTGGGAATCTGCAGCGGTCGGAGGTGGTCGGGATGGAAGCCGTGGTCGGAGCAGATGATGACGGTAGTGTCGGGAGGCGCCAGCCGTAGCATGGCGCCGAGCATCAAATCGTGGAAGCGGTAGCCGGCCTCCACCACGCCGTGATACAGCTCATAGTCTTTTTCGGGGATATGGTCCCGCCGCGGCGGGTGGTATTTCATGAAGCCATGACAGAAGTGGTCGATGGCGTCGTAGTAGACTCCCATGAAATCCCAGGGCTCGTGCTCCATCAGCCAGGTGGCGGCGGCGTGGACGGTGCTGCATTCAGCCAGAATTTTCATCACCGAAGCGACGCGCCGGTCCTTGTCCTGGTCGATTTCCAGGGCCTTGGGGATGAAGGGCAGGATCTGCTCGGGCACGAGTTCGTTGGGATTGAGCCGCAGTTCGGCCAGGGTACTTTCCAGCCGCTTGGGGTGGATCATGCCGGGGGCGATGGGCCAGGGCTGCTCCGGTGGTCCGAGGGCAGTGTGGTAATGGTTGGAGACCATGACGCCGTTGAGCGGCTCCACCGGATGGCTGGGCCACCAGCCGATGACGTTGCAGCGGTAGCCTTCCTGATTGAGGATGTTCCACACGGCCTTGGTCTTGCGGGAGAGCTGCGACACCGGCTGCACGCCGGCGCCGTCCGGGGTCGGCTCGGAAAAGCCCAGGATGCCGTGTTTGAACGGCCACTTGCCGGTGGCGATGGAGGTCCACAGCATCGGCGAGAGCACCGGTTGCAGAGTGGTCAGATTGCCCATCACGCCGCGCTCGATCAGCGCCGCGGT
Source organism: uncultured Pseudomonadota bacterium (assembly GCA_963708455.1). GTDB lineage: Bacteria > Pseudomonadota > Gammaproteobacteria > Competibacterales > Competibacteraceae > CAIMUS01. Next base: position 1,421,133 of record CAVPSQ010000010.1, on the reverse strand, counting down.
GTGGGGCATTTTGTCCTGCTCGATCAGGGCGTTGATAACTTTCCAGTCGGCGGCGTCCCAGCCGATGATCAGGACTTTGCGATTGCTGTCTACCATGAATTACCTCACTCTACGCCACTGCCAACGGGGTTAACTCGTATACCCGCGCCAGTTTCGCAGCGGCATCGACATCGCCCCGCCGGAGCGCGGTGCGTACCTCATCCAGCCGGTAAGCGTCCTCTACTGACAGATAGGGTGACCATCCTTCACTGTCGTCAATCAGTTCAACTTCGACTTCGGCAACATAGACTCCTGCATGCACCCATTTGGTCTGCCGGCGTTTTTCAAGAAGTGGCGTCATTGCATCTCCTGTCCAAACTCCGCCACCCACACATCCAGTCCCTTCCGGTTCCGGCCCCGATAGCGATAACCGTGGCGCTCCAGGTAACGGCGGATGCCGGTGCGCATGAGTTTACGATTCTCGGTGACGATGAGCATCCCCGCCGCTTGGATTTGAGGATGGTCGAAGTCGCGAAGAAAATCACGGGTCGCATTGGTGACCACCCGCATCAGGTAAGGTGCCCGGTCCTGCTGGCGCAAAAACATGCGATAGGCGTAATAAGGCCGGTCTTCTTCAGGCAGTCGCTTCAGGCCGACCGAGCTCAGTCCGGCCAGTTCCCCCGCGCCGTTGCGAACCATGAACACGACTTGCCGGCTGCGGCGTTCAGCTTCCGTGGGGTTCAGGACGGCCCGCTGCTCGCGCCAGAAGTGGATAATCTCCTCGCGCTGGGTGGCGCCGACCGCCAGATAGACGGCTTCCAGCCGGTAGTCGTGGAAGGTAAGGATCATGGGGGTACGCGGCGGCACCAGGACGCTTTCAGGCTGGAGCGCCGCCGCGCACACGGCTTTAGACCCGCCGTTCCGCCTTGCGGCGACGGAAGGCGGCGATGCCGGCGGCGCCGCTGGCGAGCAGAAGCAGGGATGATGGTTCGGGGACCGTATCGGCCACGTGGATGGGGGCGCCGCTGTTATCGTAGGCCCAGTCGATGACGGTCACCTGGTCGGGGAATCCCTGACCGTTGGTGTAGGTCCCACCAAAGGGTTGATTGAGTCCCAGATCGTCGATACGCAGGCGGATCCAGCCGTAATTGCCGCTGGCGAGCTGGATGCCGGCGATGCCGGTTACGCCGAGAGCGAAGTTGCCAAAATTAATGCTACCTGGGTCTGTGCCGCCAGCGATCACCAAGCGTAAAAATCCGCCAGCGCTAGTCCCGAAGGTTCCGCCGGGGCCTGCCTGGTTGCTGATGGGAAGATTTACCGCGGGTACAACAGGAAATGGCGCTGTTCCCTGAAGCAACTGCGCCCCGCCGATCGGCTCAACAACGCCTAAGCCGAAATATTTAGCTTGATGGGATCCTGATATTTGCAAGCTAAAAACGACGCAGCATTGATATCTGCCCCGCCACCGTCAATATCGATGGCGGTTGACTTAACTGTCATGGAACGTACTGCCGGCCGCGACCGCATTCGGGTTGATCTGACGGAAATGTTCTGCACCCCGCTGTAGATGATGGTGGCATCGGCGGCGCCGGCCATTGCCATGGCGGCGGCGGTAGCGGCAGCGTAGCCAGCGATTTCGGCGGCGGACAGGCTATGGGTGGTCTGACCCTTGGCGGTCGTGCTGTACTACTCGAGTTTTTGTTGCAGGGAAGTGTTTTCAGTCATGGTTTATTGCCTTTGGGTTAGGTTCACCGGTCAAAGCCCGCTGAATGGGCTTATCCAGCGCAAAATAAAAGCAATATTTAAGCCGAAAATTTATGTTATTGAATTTAAAAAATTTATAAATTTATATATAATAATCATTGGTTTAAAAGTGTAAAAAAAGCTGACACTTATACGGGCCCGAAGCTGGTAGTTTTGCCAGAAAATTAATTAAAATTTAATAGTTATAAATACTTAGTCTAGAGTTACCGAGGTGTCGGAAAATTTTACACAATTATCCTGAGATAATATGGTAAATAGCGCCTGATTCGGCCCTGGAAGGAAGAAAAATGATTTTAACAACAAAGACTTGAATAATTTGCTGGCTGGATTTGAAAGGTGTAAAAAAACTGTAACCGTTCACTCCCCTCGCCCGCTTGCGGGAGAGGGGTGGGGGTGAGGGTAGTAGTTTCAACGACTTACCCCTCACCCTAGCCCTCTCCCCCTTAGCAGGGGGAGAGGAAACTGAATGATTACCTGCCTATAAACCTAGCGTAGGAGGTTTTGTCCGGTAGTCATTAGGGTCTACTCTCGTAGCGTGTCATTTCCAGGTAACCTTGACCACTGACCCGTTCTCCGCCAGAACGGCCGGCCACAGCTACCGCGCCTTCCCAATACCGCACCTGCACCCGCATTTCCTGATCCGCTACCCGGGGCGTGATGGTCAGTTCCATCGCCTCAGCGGGCAGGCGCAACCGCCAGCGGGCCGGATACTCATCGCCGCTGTGCGGGCTGGTCCAGGTCTCCAGAACGTTGAGTTCCACCTCTCCTGACCGCAGTCGCCGGGCAGTACCCTCCCTACTGACCAGCACGCCGCTACTGTGAGGATCCACGCCGCCGTCCTTACGGCGGAGCCGGTAAAACATGAGTTCCCGGCCGTCATCCAGTTGCAAAGCGAACCAGTCCCAGCCACTCTGCTCCGGTCCGAGGGCGCTGGTGCTCCATTCCCGGTCCAGCCAACTGGCGCCGCTGACCTCGAAGCGCTCTGCTCCTACGGTGACCACGCCCCGGGTTGGCAGGTGGGTGTAGGAGTAGTAATAGGACGCGTTGCCCGGCTCGGCGCTCTTCTGGCTCAGGCCGGATTCTCCCTGTAATACGGGCGGTTTAGCGGTTTCCAGCGTCAGTTCGATGGCGACACCTTGTTCCCGGGCCTGCACCCGCAGCGGGAAAGCAGCCTGAGCCGTTCCGGTGAGCGACCAGTCTTCCAGCCAGACCCGGAACGGGCTGGCCTGGGCGCCGGCCAGTCCCACCGCCGCGCGGCTGAAGCGTTCGAAACCGTAGTGGCGTTGCGCCGCCACGTCGGTCACGGCGAAATGGCCCATGTAAATCTGCTGGGTGCGCCAGGCCGAATCCGCTGCCGGCAGATCAGGAGAGACGGCGATACGGAACAAGGTGAGCTGGTAGCCAAAACGGCGGCCCTGGGAATCGGCCAGATTGCCGGTGACATACCACCATTCGGTGCGAAAATCCGGGTGGGGGCCGTGGTCGTCGGGAAAAACAAACGGCCGGGGAGCATAGGCCCGGGTGTAGCCTTCAGTCGCTCCGCCTCCCAGGGCTGAGCCCACCGAGGTCGTGACGGCAGGCGTTGCTGGATCGGCCAGGTAACGATACAGACTGAAGCTCAGCAGGACGGCGGCCAGCAGAAAAAAGAGCAGATACCGACTCATGGGTTACTCGGTGCGCAACGCAGCGGCGGGCCGGGAGCGGGCCATGCGCCAACTGGGATAGAGCCCCGCCAGCAGGGCCGCGAACAGCGCCAGCACGACCGCCTGGACCAGAATCCAGGGATCGACCTGATAGGGCAGAGTCCAGCCGAAAGCCCGCCGGTTGATGACAAAAATCAGCACGGCCGCGAGCAGCAGACCTACGGGGATAGCCAACAGGCCGGCGACGAGACCCATGAAGCCGGTTTCCAGGGACACCAGCCTAGCGATCTCGGCCGGGGTCATACCAATGGCTCGCAAGATGGCGAACTCCCGCGCCCGCTCCAGTTGCATGGCCATCAAGGCGCTCAGCACGCCCACGAAGGCCACGGCCACGGCCAGCAGGCGCAGCACCCGGGTGATGGTGAAGGTGCGGTCGAAGACGTCCAGGGTGTATTCCTGAATATGCCGGTTGCCGCGCAGCGCCAGCCCCTGCAGGGGCCCGACCGTATGTTCCAATCGCTGGCGTACGACGTTGGGATCCACACCAGGCTCGGCATAGAGGGCCGACGAGTTCACTATCCGGTCGTTCCAGTGAGCGTCATACGTGTGGCGGTGAATCAGAATCCGGCCGTGCTCCGAGCCGTAATCGAGGAACACGCCGGCAATGGGAAAAGCCTGGGAACCCCGGTCGGTGTCCAGAACCAGCCTGTCGCCAACCCCCAACCGATAACGATAGGCCAAGGGCTCGGAGATAATGACCGCACCCCCCGCTTCGAATGCCTGCCAGGCGATATCCGGACGGCCGGCTATCAGGTGGTAGCCGCGCTTCGCCTGAGGCGCCAGTTCCACCGCCAGCAGTTGCGCCGGCCGGCCCTGCACCGGCACGTCCACGCGCCGGTAGGTGGACAGGGCCGCCACCCCGGGGACAGCCCGCGCCGCCGCAATCACTTCCGGACGCAGGTCCGGTGTGCCGGCGCCAGTCTCCAGGGCGATCGGCGCCATATAGATATCCGCATTCACCAGGTCGTTGATCCACAAGGCGACGCCACTCCGGAAGCTGTCCACCATGATGCCGACTCCCACCGTGGTGGCAAAGGCCACCATCAGCGCGGCCACCGCCACGCCAGTGCGGCTCAGGTGTCTGGCCAAGTCGCGGGTAGCCATTCGTGGCAACAGACCTAAACGCACGCTCAACCGCCGGTTGATGCGGATCAGCAGGATCATGCAGCCCGGAGTGAGTAAAGCGCAGCTCAGGATCAGAGTGAACAGACCCGTGAAGCCAGCCACCAGCCCACGGGACAGCCCTAATAGCAGCCCGCTTGCCGCCAGCAGCACCAGACCTGCCAGGACCAGCCGGGGCAGGGCGGCCCGCCAGCGGGATTCCAGATGAGCGCGGCTCAGGGCCGCCCCCGGCGGTGCGTTGGCGGCCTCCCAGGCGGGCAGCCAGGCCGCCAGCAGGGTGGCCAGGATACCCAGGGTGGCGCCCTTGAGCAACGACAGGGGAGCGAGATAGAACTCCCGGACGCTCAGCACGTAGTACAGATCGTTGATGGTGCGGGTGACCAGGTGCACCAGGGCGGTGCCGAGCCACAGACCGAGCAGACTGCCCAGCAGGACGCCGGCCAGGCCGAGGAGCAGCGCCTCCCCCAGGACCACCATGAAAATCTCCCGGCGGCTGACGCCCAAGGCGCGCAGCATGCCCAGCAGGGCGCGGCGCTGCACCACGGAGAAGGTCATGGTGTTGTAGATCAGGAACATGCCTACCACCAGGGCCAGCAGGCTCATGGCGGTCAGGTTCAGGGCGAAGGCGGCGCTCAGGTCGGCCGTGGCCTGGTTACGCGCGGCCACCGGCTCGAGCCGCAGGCCCGGCGGCAGCCAGTCCCTGAGCTGGAGGTGCAGGCGTTCACCCTCGGTGCCCGCGGGTATGATCAGATCGATATGGCTGAGGCGGCCTTTTTTGCCGAGCAACACCTGGGCGGTGCTGATGTCGGTAATAACGATATCTTTCAGCCTGTCGGGCAGCCGCCCGACGCGGTGGAGTTGCACCCGCTGTTCGCCCGCGAGGAGCTCCGGTTCTGAATCCAGCTCCGCCGGGAGGAGGGCGGCGCCCGGCTGAATCAGTAAGGCAGTCAGATCGGCGCCGCTGTCGCCGAGGTCACTGAGATAGGCCCGCAACGGCGCCTCTGCGAACAGATCCACGCCGAGCACCTGCAGTAGCCGGCCTGGTTGCCCGGCCAGGGCCACGTAACCGGACACCACGGGGGCTGCATCCCGCAGGCCCAGTTCCAGCCGCAGGCGGACATAAACCTCTTCGGGAACCTCCTGCGGACCGCCGGCAATCTGGTGAGTCGCGCGCCCGGTAACCTGCTCCATGGACAGTTCAAAGCCTTTACGGGCGCTGGCATTAGCCAGGTCCACCGCCAGTACCACCGCCACCCCCAGTGCAATGCCCAGGATGGACAGGCCCAATTGCCAGGGATGGCGGGCTAGATGGCGCAGCACGCTGCGCCACAGCAGTGGGCTCAAGGCGCGAGCTCCCGAATCTGGCCGGCTTCCAGGCGCAGGATACGGTCCGCCTGCGCCGCGATTTCCAGGCTGTGAGTGACCATCAGCACCGTGCTGCCGACTTGCTGATGAAGCTGCCGCAGCAATTCCATGACGCGGTTGCCATTGTCAGTGTCCAGATTCCCGGTGGGTTCGTCCGCCAATACCAGCACGGGGGCGTGAGCCAGGGCGCGCACGATGGCCAGGCGCTGCTGCTCACCACCGGACAGTTGCTCAGGAAAGCTGCCGCGGCGGTCAACGAGGCCAACCTGCTCCAGCAGGCTGAAGACGCGCTGCTGCTGCTCGGCGCCTTGCAGTTGGTTGAGTTCCAGGGGCAGCAGTACATTTTCCTCAACGGTGAGCGTGGGGATGAGGTTGAAGAATTGGAACACGAATCCGATCTGCCGGCGCCGAAACCGGGTCCGCTCCGTCTCATTGAGGGCATTGATCACGCAATCGCCCACTTGAATCTGACCGGCGTCAGGCAGATCAATGCCGCTGATCAGATTGAGCAGGGTAGATTTACCGGAGCCGGAACGCCCCACCAGAGCGACAAACTCGCCGCTGGTGATGTCCAGGTCTAACTGGCTAAAGAGGGTGCGGTGGTTTTTGCCTTCCAGGTAACTCTTATGAAGCTCACGAATCTTAATGAGAGGGGTCTTGGTGGGCATAATGGGTGATGGGGACTCAACGTGCAGCCGAAGACCGGCTTTGGCTTCACGGTTCAGTCCCGACCGACCCGGATGTAATCCTGGTGGCGTCGCTGGAGGACGCCCCTGGGACCGCCGCACCCCAGTGCGGCATTTGTAGTGAGAGCCGCACTGGGGTGCGGCGCTCCCAGGGCGCCAGTGGCAACGAATGTCTGGATAACTATTAGCGAAACCATAGAATTACTCCATTTTCATCAACGTTAGCAGTTTCTGCACCACTACTTTCAGTACGGTGGCATCGGTCGGTTTCTTTTCGATTTTGAAGCTGTAACTGCCGTCCTTATGGCGCTCGAAGCGGACGTGGATTTGCAGCACGATCAACAGGGCGCTGACCAGGGCGGTGGTTTCCAGCACGCCGAAACGTTCCGGCGCCGGGCCGTCGAGCAGAGCGGTGAGCATTGGACGTTGTTGCGGGTCTTGCGCGAGCAGCAGTAGAGCGGCGCGGGCGGCGTCGCCTTCGGTGACGGGGCTGGTGACCGGTTCCGGGGCCAACTCACGCAGCGCCTGCGCCAATGCAGGAGTGACCTGAGTAGCAACCGGCGGCGTCTGGGCGCGGGCAAAGGTGGTGAGCAGCCGCCGGGCGGTGACGTCGTCCAGGGTTTGAATGCGGTCTGTCAATGAGGATTGTGGCAGCGTCATGTGTATGGCTCTACTTGTCGTGTTGGTGCATATATTCCCGGCACGCTTCGTTGATCAAAGATTGATATTCACCCGATTGTTTCATAAACCATTCGAGCACGTCCCTATCCAGATGGAGGGTAATTTGCTGTTTGACGGGCCTATAGAATTTACCGCGTTGCGCCGTGCTCCAATCGGTAATTCTGGGCGCATCCGGGTCCGTCAGATCGATAGGGCGTCCTTCGAGGGCTGCTAATTCGGCTTTGGCTCGTTCATCGAGTGTAATAGTTTCGTTGTTCAACCGACGTAGCTTTTCGGGCTGAGATGATACGGATGATTTCTTCGCCATGTTCGCTTTCCACCACGGTATGAGATACATAGATCACTGTTGTTCCAATGCGACCAATGCTGTGCCAGCGTTCTTCGATATCTTGATAACGTCTGTCCAACTCACTGAGTACATCGGGATCACGGAACACCAGCGCGGCTGTCTCGAAGCTTAAGCCATGCTCGCGCTGGTTACGCTTGTTCTTGTGTTCATCCCATTCGAATTGCATCAGACAAACTCATCTTTCATAGCGGCACGGCTTCCCGTAATACCAAATCGCAGCACTTTGATCACGGACATAAACAATCAAGGCCGTCAGTTCCCCCGCCGCCGTCCCAACCAGCCAAACATTTTCTCTTTCCAACTTCGCTTCGCCGGGGCTGTCTGATCCCCGCTCTCGGGAAACGCCCCTAACCCGGCTTCTTCCCAGATTTGCCGAAGTGCCGCCTGGTCGGCGGGTGGGGCCTGGCAATAGTTAATCATGAAATTGTTAACGCCCCGTTCAACATTGTGCGGGTCCCGCTGATGGGCGAAACCCACGATAGCCCGGACCAGCCAGCGTCCGGATTCCAGAAAATGGTTTTGCAGTCCGGCAAGAATGCCTAATTGACCACAGGCGCTGGCCGCGCCGTGCTCGTCGCCGTGCTTTTCCGAAATCGCCAGGGACTTCTGATACCACTGCTCGGCCGCCGCGAAGTCCCGCCGCTCCTCGGCAATCATCCCCAACTGGTGATAGGTGAGGGCCGCGCCGTGCTCGTTGCCGTGCTTTTCCTCAATCGCCAGGGACTTCTGATACCACTGCTCGGCCGCCGCGAAGTCCCGCCGCTCCTCGGCAATCATCCCCAGCTGGTGATAGGTCATGGCCGCGCCGTGCTCGTTGCCGTGCTTTTCCTTGATCGCCAGGGACTTGTGATACCACTGCTCGGCCGCCGCGAAGTCCCGCCGCTCCTGGGCAATAATCCCCAACTGGTGATAGACTCTGGCCGCGCCGTGCTCGTTGCCGTGCTTTTCCTCAATCGCCAGGGACTTCTGATACCACTGCTCGGCCGCCGCGAAGTCCCGCCGCTCCTGGGCAATCATCCCCAACTGGTGATAGGTGATGGCCGCGTAGTGCTCAATGCCGAGTTTTTCCGAAATCGCCAGGGACTTCTGACACCACTGCTCGGCCGCCGCGAAGTCCCGCCGCTCCTCGGCAATCATCCCCAACTGGTGATAGGTGCTGGCCGCGTAGTGCTCAATGCCGAGTTTTTCCGAAATCGCCAGGGACTTCTGATACCACTGCTCGGCCGCCGCGAAGTCCCGCCGCTCCTCGGCAATCATCCCCAACTGGTGATAAGCGCCGGCTTCGCCTTTTGCATCACCGCGTTGCTTGCTATGTTCCGCCAACGCCTCGAAACGCCGAACCGCGCTGGCAAAGTCCCATTGTTGACGAGTATACTCGCCCAACGCCTGAGTCAGGGCGGCGAAGTGAGCATCCATGCCCAACGTCTCCGCCTCCGCCAAGGCCGTATCAAAATTGACACCGTGCCAGTGAAACGGAACCCGCTGCTCGTGCAGTTCCTTGGGCGCCAGTGCATCGGCAAGCCGCCCCATGACATCCACAAACGCCCGCAGCCAGGCGTCCCGCTGGGCGTCTGCCGGAACGACCGGCAACCGACTCCGCAGAAAACCGGTCAGCGCCGGGTGCAGTTCGTACACCCCTTGTCCCCAGCCACGCAGCAGACCGGCGATTTCCAGCGTATTCATAAAGCGGTCGATGGTCGTCCGGTCGAACCGGCTGTCGGCCTGTTGCGCCATGTATTCCAGGAGCTTGGCATCTACGAACCGCTCATGCAAGGCCAGCGAGACCAGCAAGGGCTGCAAATCCTCCGACAGCGCTTCCGTCGCAAAGCCCAACGCCGCGAACAGCCGGGCCTGCAAGGGATCGTCATGGCCCTCCAGTTCATGCAGTCGCCCGCGCAATTGCTCCACCAGCGCGGTGGCGCTTAATTCACCCAGCCGGGGCAGCATCACCCGCATCGCCAGCGGATGACCGTCCAGCAGGTTCATCAACTCCACCAGTCCCGGATCGTTCTGATCTGCGCTTTTGCCCAGATCCCGCAGAATGGCGGCGGCATAGCTCCAGCGTTCCTCGCCCTGCAAGCCGCCGATAGGCAGCACATAGCACTGCGTCGGACCACCGAGCCAGCTTTCCCGGCTGCGGCTGGTGATGATCACTTTGCTGCGCCCGCCGCGCAGCTCAGTTAGAAACGTCCGTAATGCGTCCCGATCTTCCGGCGGCAGGCGCGCTTCCAGCGGCGTGCCGGGAATGCCCGCCGCCGATTCGAAATTGTCCCAGACCAGGATAAAGGGACGCTCCCGTAACGCCTTCACCAAGTCCGCCCGTTTCTGTGCCTCATCAGCCGCCAATGCCTGGGTCCCGAACAGTCCTTCCACCAGGCGGTTGACGACATAGTCGCTGCTGCGAATGTCGTTGAAGGTGAACCAGAAACAGCCTTCGCCCAAGCCGTCGGTGTCGCGCAGCCACTGCGTCAGCCCACGGGCCAGCGTGGTCTTGCCCACTCCGGCCAGTCCCTGAATCAGGATGCCCGCCGGCGGTCGCCGCAAGGCCCGTTCCAGCGCCAGCAGCGCGCCATCGCGACCGATAAAGCCATAGGGTTTTTCCTTGTCCTGCGCTTCCTCCGGCAAGGCCGGTCCCGGCGGCGTCTCCACCCGCCGCTGACCGACAAAGCTCAAATCCAGTGGTTGCTGCTGATACACCACCGGAACCAGCCAGTCCTCCAGCGGAAACCGACCCCGTGCGCACACCCGCCCCGGTTGGCGCAGCATCGCCTGTCGCCCGGCCCGCACCGCTTCGGCCACATTGCCGGACTCGAACAGCCGTTGATAGAAACCCGGCAGAAATTCCTCACCGCCGCTGACGTACAGCGAATAGGCCATTGCCACCACGCTGCGAATCCCCGCCCGCAACAGCGCCGCCGCCACCGATGCAAAAGCGTCTTCGGCGCGGGAGTCCACCATCGCCGACTGACAGGCGTTCAGCACCATCACCGGAATGCGATACTCCCGCAACAGCGCGCTGACCTGCTCGGCGGTGATGGCGTCCGGCTTACCGTCTTCGGTCTCGAAGATCAGCCGCCCTTGATAGCCTCGAAACAGATGCGCCGACGCGACAGCGCCACCGCTCTCCGCCGGCCCGTAACCACCGTGACCGTCGAAATGGACGATATGGTAATAGGCGGGTCGTTCCCGCAAATGATGACGCAGCGTGTCGAATGTCGGTGGCCGCAGCACGGTGACCTGTGCAGGCAAGTGCTGCTTCTTGATCAATTCCACCAAGGGGCGCGATAGCGAGCGGTAACGCACATCGCCCTCATACGGTCGGGCGGTGAGCAGCAGAATATGGATGCAGTCGCGGGGCAAGCCTTCCGCCAGTTCCAGCGGATCGCGCAACTGATCCAGCCGCCGCTCGATCCGACAGAGATGCGCCAGCGGCCCGACTTGAGGATCGTGCAAGGCTTCCCACGGCCAGGCCAATATACCGGGATCGTCGCTGGCGATTTGTAGATGCAGTTGCTCCAGCCCCTGCCGGGCCGCGTCGCTGTAGAAATCCCGTCCCAGGCCAGACCCGAACAGCGTCGTAAACGCCTGTTTGCCCCAGCCTTGCAGCGCGGCCTGAACCGTTTCGGCCCGCTCGATCTGAGGTGGAAAGGGATACTCCAGAAACTCTTCCAGATACCAGCGCAATTCCGCGCCCAGCGGCGTATCCGGACGCTCCGGCAACGGCAGGCGCAGCGGATCGGGCACGGGCACCGGGTCGGTCGCTTTGACATCGGCGGCGCGGACGACTTGAAAGCGCGGCGGGTCGCTGTTCTCCAGGTGGCGGATGAGCAGGGTGGACATCGGGGTATCCTTGCCTTGGTGAAATCTGATGATGGCGGTAAGTATAGCCCCTGGGAGCGCCGCCGTCTTCGCCGCCTGGTGACGCCCCGTAGACGGGCGCCCCAGGGATTTGATGAGGGAGCAGAAGAGAAGAAGCGGACTGGACTGCCTGCGCATGGGGTGCATCAGCGACCTGGTCATGGCCAACGCCGCTGTCGGGATGGCGGCCGGGCCATGTCGGCGGATGCCGTTAAGGGGAGTGTATAGCAGCCTGGGTAAGAAGAATTATGTCTTGTTCATGGCTTGTCAAAAAAATTTGAGTGCATGTCCAAAAAATATGTTGACAAGTAGTGAACAGATCGCTAAGATACTGCACAAATCTTATACAGGCTTTTACTTTCCACTCACCACCACGAGGACAGACTCATGAACGCACGTACCCAAGATGTCAACCTGTTGAAAGTCGCCCTGCTGCCGGCCTCCATTCTGGCGACGGTAGTCCTGGCCCTCTCCGTGATGGCCACCACGATCAGTAACGCGGTGACGGCAGACACCCTGACCACGGCGCAGACGACCTCTCAGCCTGCCGCAGTGGTCGCCGGTAATGCGGCCAAGCTCGGCGTGAGGCAGGGCAGCTAATCCCGGTGGCTTCGCTGGAGGACGCCAGTTATAGGCGTCCTCTGTCACCTTGAAGCTTGCAGCGGACGGTACTAACGTGCTACCGCTGAAGCCGGGAGTCAGGCCGAATTGAGCAAACGACACGTGACGAGCAACCGACAGGCCATGTGGCTGTTCCACGGACAATCGAGGCCACCGTTCGCGCACCAACCGGGTCCCGGCCAGGAATCGGTGTGGGATTATCCGCGGCCGCCGCGTATTGAGCCGGATTCGCGCTTAGTCGAGGTGAAGAGAGCAGGTGCAGTCATTGCCTCCTCCACGTCGACCGTCCGGGTGCTTGAAACGGCAAGCCCACCTACCTTTTACCTTCCACCCGATGCCGTTGACTGGACCAAATTGCTTCGAGCGAAGGGAAGCTCCCTCTGCGAGTGGAAAGGAAGAGCCACTTACTGGGCACTCCTCTCCTCGCCCGAGTTGGGTGCTGTTGGCTGGAGCTACGACTCGCCTACCTCGGCGTTCGAGAGGATTCGCCGCTACCTATCGTTCTACCCATCCAAAGTTGAGTGCTACGTCTCCGGAGAAAGCGTGCTGCCACAACCGGGAGGATTCTACGGTGGGTGGGTTACCCGCGAGGTAGTGGGTCCCTTCAAGGGCGAGCCAGGTACCGCTAACTGGTGATGCCTGAGACAGGCGTTACAAGCTGCTGGCACTGGTACGCATGATGGTCTCTTTGATCTACTCGAGCCGATAAAGCAGCTTACGGCCGTTGTCCAGATTGGAATCCAGCGCCAGCCAGCGGCGATCCTCGGTTCCATACCAAAGATCGATCTGGACTTTGCCGGCATCCAGCCGGTAACGCCGGGCGGCCTGTGCCACTCCCTTCACTGGAATTTTCTCCTCCCCTTGCGGCGAGACCGTCACTGCCGTGTATTCGCCGGTCTGGGGGTTCAGCAGTCGTTTCTGGGCGATCATGTCCGGATGCCAGTAGGCGAAGGTCATGACGCAAGCAGGTAAATCGGTTGGAGCCGGGTTCGTCGTTAACCGGAAACGACCCCCCTCGAGCACGCCTCTCACCGCCGTCGCATCGCCGTTGTCATCGGTGCTGGCCTCGAGTCCGATGAGGCAATCCCCGCGCCAGGATTCGGTGGCCTTATGCCGATAGCTGTAAGCTGTGAACAGCAGCAACTTCACATCGAAGCGCGCCTCGCTGCGCAATTCGCGCCCCGCTGCCGTCTCGGTCAGTGTGAAACGGTGATAACCCACCGGCGTGTCGTCAAGGTAGACCTTGAAGTTCCACTCCTCCACGCCCGGAGCGGCTTGCAGGGGATTCAAGGGGGTCAGTAACAATAGTGAAAGCAGGAAAATCGCTCTGTTCATGGTAAGGACTCGCGCGTTTTATCGAGAGAATGGGGCGGTGCTGGAAAAAAGCATCATCCTCCAGCCGAGGCTCAACGCCGTCACCGCAAGGACAACGTTGACGACGACCCGGTGCGTGAAAGGTGCTGGGGACGCTGGGCGATACATCGAGGCTGCCTCACGCGGCGGGCGATTCAAAAAGATAGTGACCCACTAGCCATTCCTTACCACCGCGATAACCGAAGAGCTCGGCACAGGCCATGAAGAACACCCGCCAGCGTGTCCACCAGATTTGAGCCCGTTCCGCGCCATAGGTTGCCACCAAGATCGGCCAGATTTCCGCCTTGTGTCGGTCCATGTTGGCAAGCCAGGCATTACTGGTCTTTTCGTAATGCCGGCCGTTCCAGCACCAGCGTGCGGCGAGTTGGAGGCGATCCTGAAAATGGAGCGGCAGGTCGCAACTGGGCATCATGCCACCTGAAAAGAAATACCGGCTCATCCAATCACGCTCGTCCGCTGCGATGAATTCATAGGGGAGGGCGCGCTGACAGAAGATGTGCATGAAAAACTTGCCGCCGGGATTCAAGCCGTCGGCGATGCGGTGGAACAGTTCCCGCCAATTGCGCATGTGCTCGAACATCTCCACCGACACGACCCGATCGTACTGTCGTGGGGGTTGAAAGTCGTTCATGTCAGCGGTGATGACCTCAAGGTTGGTCAATCCCGCCCGCGCCACGCGGTCGAGGAGGTACGTCCGCTGTGCGTGGGAATTGGAAACCGCGGTAATGCGACTGGCCGGATAGTGCTCCGCCATCCACAAGCTGAGGGAACCCCAGCCGCAACCCAATTCCAGGATGGTCTGCCCATCGGCGATGTCGGCCCTGGTGCAGGTCACTTGCAAGGCTTGTGTCTCGGCCTCGTCGAGTGTGTTTACCGCCTTGGACCAATAGCAACCGCTGTACTTGCGGCGCGCACCGAGCACCTGTTCGAAAAACACGGGTGGCAACTCGTAATGCTGCTCGTTGGCCATTTCAGGTAAAGGCGCGACCGGGCTACTCGCCATCGATTCGAGAAAATGTCTGAGGTAGGTTTCGCCGGCTTCAGGATCATCCAAGGGCAAGGAGGCCAGGCGTTGCCGGAGGAGGTAGCGGATACCGAATCGGATAAAAACATCCGGAATCCCACCCTGCTCCATTCGCTTGATCACCGTTCGAGTAGCCCATTGCATCTTCTCGTCCCATAAAAATTTGGATAGTGGCTGTCCAGCATCGCTTTCCACTCGACCAGTCGGCAGTCATCGAAGCGTTCCTCCTATGCCGGGCCCGGAACGGCGGGCCCGGGCCGACCCTGAGACTCCGCCGTCGCCAAAGAACTTCTTAGGTGGTTTCTGGCAAAGGCTATACCGGAAAGCCGGGCAGGGGTGGGTCTGGATTCCCCGCCTTAGATAAGGAGGGGTGGCGCGTAGCGCCGGGGTGGTTTGATCTTGCGGACTACCACCCCCCATCTTTCGGGCACCCCCCCTTGGCAGGGGGAATAAAAACTGGATCGACAGGTATCAGCTTTTCAGGAAATCACCTTAGTGCTGCTTGCTTACTCCAAGATGAGCTTGCGGACTATGTCGGTCATGGAAATCACACCAGCCGGTTGGCCGTTTTCAGTAACTACCAGGCGATGCATTCGTCGGCTGGTCATCAGGCTGACCGCCTCGCTTAGCAACGTGCCGGCATCGCAAGTCGCGCAGCCGGGGGTCATGATGTCACGTGCCGACAGAGCCCGTGCCTCGTCCGGGGTTCGGCCCTGCCGTGCCAGCACCATGTCGGTCTGCGACACCACGCCGACTGCCTGGCCGCCTTCCATCACCACGACAGCATGAATGTCCTTGTCAATCATGATTTTCGCCACCTGAGCCACTGTGTCGTTCGGGTCGCAGGCGATGATGCCGCGATGCATCAGCTTCTCGACCTTGGTGCCGTCATCGACGATCGTGATTGTTTCGGCTTCGGCGATGCTGGGCAGCGGTTCGGACATCGGGTACGGATGCGGTGTGGTGTGGACATCACCCTTGGGTAGGGTTGGATGCGGCAGCGCTATTGGCGGCTCGCCGCTGATGCCGAGACCGAATTCGGTGGCCCCGACCAGCACCGACATATTGCCGTGGGGGTGTTTGTTTTCGTACATCAGCTGATGCACGTAGGGTATCTCATCGTAAGTGAACGCCTGCGACATGCAGGGATCCAGCAGGCCGCGCAACGCCAGTTCATTCATCTGGTTGGACTGCACGCCGTTGGCGAAATGCGAGCCCTGCAGCCGCTTCTGCCGCATCCACAGGTAGCGCAGATCGACCGTGGCGTTGTAGCCGGTAGTGCCGGCACAGACCACCACCATGCCGCCCGTGTCGCAGACAAAGATCGAGGTCGGGATGGTGGTTTCCCCAGGATGCTCGAAGACGATATTCGGCGCGCGCTTTTCACCCAGCACATCCCAGATCGCTACGCCGAACTTGCGCACCCCCTTCAGCCAGTTGGCGTAGCCTACATTGTCCTTCCAGTGCGGCAACATCCCCCAGTGATCGAAGTCGTTACGGTTGATGCAACCCTTGGCGCCCAGCTTCATGCAGTAATCGAACTTGTCCTCGCCGGAGACGATGGCGATGGGGGTCGCGCCTGCCGCCTTGGCGATTTGAATCGCCATCGAACCCAGACCGCCGGCGCCGCCCCAGATCAGCGCCACATCGCCCTGCTTGACCGAATTGACGCCCCAGCCGTGCAGCATGCGCCAGGCCGTCGCCGCGACCAGGGTATAGGCCGCTGCCCCTTCCCAGGTCATGTGCTTGGGCTTGGGCATGCACTGCTGGCCCTGCACCTTGGCGAACTGAGCGAAACTGCCCCAGTTGGTCTCGTAGGCCCAGATGCGGTAGGTCGGCGAGTACATGGGATCGCCGCCGCCCTTGACCCAGGGGCAGTTGCGGTCCCAGCGGCCGCAGTGGATTACCACCTCGTCGCCGACCTTGACGTTGGTTACATCCTTGCCGACCTTGTAGACGATGCCGGAGGCGTCGCTGCCGCCGATGTGAAAGGGCTCCGGTTCGCCTTGTTCTCCCCGGGCAAAGGCCTTGTTGCGGGCGCCGATAACGTCGATCGGAATGCCCAGCCCGGCCCAGACGTTGTTGTAGTTGATGCCTGCCGCCATCACATAGACCAGCACCTCGTCGTCGGCAATGGGCGGCATATCGACGACTTCCTTCTGAAACGCCTCCATCGGGGTGCCGAACCGCTCGGGACGGATCAGCCAGGCGTGCATTTTTTCGGGAATCTCGCCCAGGGGAGGCATTTCGCCCAGATTGTAGAGTTCTTTAGCCATCTTTACGTTCTCTTGAGGAATTAAGGGTTAGGGGTTAGGGGTTAGGGGTTAGGGGTTAGGGGTTAGGGGTTAGGGGTTAGGGGTTAGGGGTTAGGGGTTAGGGGTTGTTAACAGATTCAAATCGACCTCAAGCCACCGCGTAACGCGACCGCGCAGCCGCCAGCGCCTGGGCAAGCACCACGTCCAGTTCGGCGCCTTCCTTCATGGAGACTTGGAGATCATGCAGGCGGCCATCCACCAGGCCGTAAATCCAGCCGTGCAGCATCAGTGGCTGCCCCCGGCTCCAGGCGTCACCCACCAGGGTGGTACGGGCGACGTTGCGTACTTGCTCGATGATGTTGAGTTCACACAGGGCGCGCCAGCGCGCTTCGTCGTCCGGCAGGGCGGCAAGGAAGGCCCGATGCCGGTCGCGCACGTCCTGAATGTGGCGCAGCCAGTTGTCGATCAGCCCCAGCGACGGCCCCGCCAGTGCCGCCTTGACGCCGCCGCAGCCGTAGTGGCCGCAGACGATGATGTGCTGAACCTTGAGCACGTCGATGGCGTATTGCATCACCGACAGGCAGTTGAGGTCGGTGTGCACCACCACGTTGGCTACGTTGCGGTGAACGAACACTTCGCCTGGCTTCAGACCGGTGATCTGGTTGGCCGGTACGCGGCTGTCCGAGCAGCCAATCCACAGGTAGGCAGGGCTCTGAATAGCCGCCAGCCCGGTGAAAAAGTTGGGGTCGGCGGCTCGCATCTCCTCGGCCCAGCGGGCGTTGGCATTGAACAGTTCCGGCAGATACTTCATCAAGTTCCTCGGTTGTATGGGTTTATCATGAATAAGCAGGATTTGGATTCAATGAAGGGAGTAGGGCAGCCGTATCGTTCGGATTAACCTTTGGTAACGGGCCATGACGATGGTCACGCTGCCGTTCCAACCGGCGTGCCACGGAACGGCCAGCCCGGTCGGTGGCCCGATCGATGGCGACGTAGAGATCGGCTTCCGTATCCTCGATCACCACGTCCTGCGCGCCGGGAAAATCGATCCGGATACGGCAGCGTTTGTCCTTGCCCCCACGAGGGCCGTTCTCGTCCGAAAGGCGGACCGAGACTCTTTGCAACTGGTAACCGGCCCAGCCGAGTGCGAATTGCAGGCGACGCGCGGTGTGCTCGCGCAGGCCGTCGGTCAGTTCGAAACCCCGCGCCTGAATGTTGATCTGCATGAAGTCACTCCTGATTCGAGTTGAACACGGCAGGCAGTCTAGGGTGAAAAAAGACATCCAACAATTCGGATAATATTGAATAATAGTTCGATCTTTTCGATGTATTGGGCTCATCTTATGGCCAACCTCAACTTCAAGCATCTACGTTATTTCTGGATGGTCGCCAAGTCGGGTAGCATCGCCCGCGCCAGCGAGCAACTGCATCTAACGCCGCAATCCATCAGCGGTCAGCTGGGCGAACTGGAGGACAGTCTCGGCACCAAGTTGTTGCGCCGCATCGGGCGCGGTTTGGAACTCACCGACATGGGGCGGCGTATCTTCAGTTACGCCGACGAGATTTTCGCCCTCGGTGACGAACTGCTGGAGGTTGCTTCCGATCAGGGGGTGAAAAAGAGTCTACCGTTTCGGATCGGCATCGCCGACTCAGTGCCGAAATCGGTGGCTTATCGGGTGGTCGAGCCGGCGCTGCGCATGGATGAACCCGTGCGGCTTATCTGTCGGGAGGGCCAGTTAGCGTCCCTGCTGGCGGAGATGGCCGTCCATCGTCTTGATCTGGTCATCGCCGATCGGCCTATGCCGACCAACCTGAATGTGCGGGGCTACAACCACCTCCTGGGGGAGAGCGATCTGACGGTGTTCGCGACACCGGCGCTGGCGCAATCCTTGTCGGGAAACTTTCCGGCACTACTCGACAAGGCGCCGTTTCTCCTGCCGGGAGAGGATGTTGCGATGCGGCCCAAACTTGTCCAGTGGTTCGAAGCGCAGCATCTTTATCCGCGTATCGTGGGTGAATTCAATGACAGCGCCTTGCTCAAGGCCTTCGGCCAGGCCGGTGCCGGTCTGTTCGCGGCACCCACGGCGATTGCCGACTACGTGAGCCAGCAATACGGTGTCCAGGCAATCGGGCTAATTGACTCGGTGGCCGAGCAACTCTATGCCATTACGACCGAGCGTCGGCTGACGCACCCGGGCATTGTCGCGATCGTCAAGGTCACGCAGCGAGAGTTTTTTGGGAAAACAAAACAGGGCTAAGAGGCTGTACAAAAACTCCCTCCCCCACAAGCGGGAGGGGACGCATTTTTTGAAAAATTTATTAATACCATCATAGTCTTAGTTTTTGTACAGCCTCTTATTTGCGGCAGAAGAGAGTCTGGAGCAGCTCGATGGCCGACTGCTCGATGAGGGCGGCTTCTTCGGCCTGAATCAGGCGCTGCAACTGGTGCAGGAAGCCGAGTTATTGATGCGCGCCGGTGAATATTCAGGTTAACTCGGCTCAGGTTTTATGGTTAGCGGCAACATCGGATTGCGCCGCTTACGATTGCGAGTTTGTCGCGCTTGCCGAAAATTTGGGAATTCCCGTGATCACCTCAGATCGCCAATTACTGACCGCCTTCCCGGCCTGCACTCGTTCTATGGAAGATTATTTGGCCTCCTGATAATGCGCATCATCACCTTCAACGCCAACGGCATCCGCTCCGCCGCCCGCAAAGGCTTTTTTAACTGGCTGACGACGCAGAACGCCGACCTGGTCTGCATCCAGGAGACCCGTATCCACCGCTGCCAACTGCAAGCCGATCCGTATTTCCCGCCCGACTTCCATTGCCATTATGTCGAGTCGTCCAGAAAAGGTTACAGCGGCGTGGCGATCTATTCGCGCCGGGAGCCGGATGCGCTGATCGAAGGTTTGGGCTGGACAGCTATGGATGCCGAAGGACGCTATCTGGAAGCCCGCTTCGGCCGCTTGAGCGTGACTTCGCTGTATTTGCCTTCCGGTTCCTCCGGGCAGTTCCGGCAGACGATCAAATTCGCTGCTCTGGACTACCTGCTGGAGCAGTTCAAGGCCATGCGCGCCGACGGTCGCGAGTACATTCTTTGCGGAGACTGGAATATCGCCCATAAGCCGATCGACTTGAAGAACTGGCGCGGCAATCAGAAGAATTCCGGCTTTCTGCCGCAGGAGCGGGCCTGGCTGGATCAGGTGTTCGGTCCATTGGGCTTCGTGGATGCCTTCCGGCGGGTCGATCCTCATCCCGAACGCTACACTTGGTGGTCCAATCGCGGCCGGGCCTGGGACAAAAACGTCGGTTGGCGTATCGATTATCAGGTGGTCACCCCGACGCTGGCCGGTAGTGTGCGCGCCGCTGCTATATACAAAGAGCAGCGTTTCTCCGATCATGCGCCTTTGATTGTGGATTACGATTATGTCCTTTGAGTCCGCTCCTCGTGCAACGGGAAGCTTGCTGCGGGTTATCTTCAGCGGCCGCATGCTGGTAGCCTTGTTGATGGGTTTTTCCTCTGGTCTGCCGTTGTTATTGACAGTGACGTTGTTGCAAGCGTGGATGACGGAGGAGGGAGTAGACTTGGGCACTATCGGTCTGTTCGCGCTGGTCGGTTTGCCATATACGCTGAAGTTTCTGTGGGCACCTTTGCTGGATCGTTTTACCCTTTTGCCTCGATTGGGGAGGCGACGTGGCTGGATGCTGCTCATCCAGTTGCTGTTGACTCTGGCGATTGCCGGTCTCGGTTTTACCCAGCCTGCTGTTAATTCCTGGGGCGTCGCCTGCGCCGCTCTACTGGTGACCTTCTTCTCAGCTTCACAGGATATCGTGATCGACGCCTACCGGCGAGAATCGCTGGCCGATGAAGAGCAGGGACTGGGCGCCTCCCTGGCCGTCAACGGTTATCGAATAGGAATGCTGCTGGCTTCTGGTGGCGGTTTGATTCTGGCCGACTACCTGCCGTTTTCCGTAGTTTTTCTACTCATGGCAGCGACCATGCTGGTCGGCATTCTGACCACACTGCTGTGCGCAGAGCCGGCGGTGGCGGCCGGTACACCCAAGACTTTGTACGAAGCAGTGGTCCATCCGTTCGTGGAGTATTTCGCCCGCCAGGATTCTGTATTGATCCTGCTGTTCATCGTGTTCTACAAGCTTGGCGACATGATGGCGAGCCAGATGACTACTCCGTTCTTTCTGGAACTCGGTTTCAGTAAGACCGAAATCGGTGCAGTCGTGAAACTGTTCGGTTTCTGGGCGCTGGTCGGCGGTGGACTGCTCGGCGGTGTGCTGATGCTCAGGTTGGGCATTTACCGGTCGCTATGGCTGTTTGGCATCTTGCAGGCGGTTT
>CAVPSQ010000010.1:0-1397500 GCA_963708455.1 uncultured Pseudomonadota bacterium | reverse complement strand
TCGAGTTGGCTTGGGGAGTGCGGATGGCGCCGCACCGCCGCCCAGCGGCGATCGTTCTTTCACAACCTAACCAGCAGTTGGTAACAGTACACTGCATAAGCGTCAGCTTATGTAGCGAACGATTGCATTCGCACCAACACGCTGTATAACGCCGAAGCCCACGCTTTGGGGTTATATGGTCAAGCGAACAAGCGCACACGGTGGATGCCTAGGCGACAACAGGCGATGAAGGACGTGGTAGCCTGCGAAAAGCGTCGGGGAGCGGGCCAACACGCATTGATCCGGCGATATCCGAATGGGGAAACCCACCTCATACGAGGTATCCGGTCCTGAATCCATAGGGACCGGAAGCGAACCCGGGGAATTGAACCATCTCAGTACCCGGAGGAACAGAAATCAACCGAGATTCCGCCAGTAGCGGCGAGCGACCGCGGACCAGCCCAGTGACAACAAACCGTCCGTCTCTAGTAGAACGCTCTGGAAAGGGCGGCCGCAGACGGTGACAGCCCGGTATACGAAAGGGACGGGCGGTGGGTCACGCTGAGTAAGCCGGGGCACGAGTAACCCTGGCTGAAGACGGGGGGACCATCCTCCAAGGCTAAATACTCGTTGTCGACCGATAGTGCACCAGTACCGTGAGGGAAAGGCGAAAAGAACCCCGGTGAGGGGAGTGAAATAGATCCTGAAACCGTGTGCGTACAAGCAGTGGGAGCCCCCGTCAGGGGGTGACTGCGTACCTTTTGTATAATGGGTCAGCGAGTTACTCTCAGTGGCGAGCCTAACCGTGTAGGGGAGGCGTAGCGAAAGCGAGTCTGAACAGGGCGTTGAGTCGCTGGGAGTAGACCCGAAGCCGGGCGATCTATCCATGGCCAGGCTGAAGGTGGGGTAACACCCACTGGAGGGCCGAACCCACGTCTGTTGAAAAAGACGGGGATGAGCTGTGGATCGGAGTGAAAGGCTAATCAAGCTCGGCGATAGCTGGTTCTCCTCGAAAGCTATTGAGGTAGCGCCTTGGCTATCACTGCGTGGGGTAGAGCACTGTCTCGGCTAGGGGGCCATCCCGGCTTACCAACCCGATGCAAACTACGAATACGCGCAAGTGGCAGGCCAGGAGACAGACGGCGAGCGCTAAGGTCCGTCGTCGAAAGGGCAACAACCCAGACCGCCAGCTAAGGTCCCCAACTAACCGCTTAGTGGTAAACGCAGTGGGAAGGCACAGACAGCCAGGAGGTTGGCTTAGAAGCAGCCATCCTTGAAAGAAAGCGTAATAGCTCACTGGTCGAGTCGGCCTGCGCGGCAGATGTAACGGGGCTCAAGCGGTTGACCGAAGCTGCGGACCCGCCGGGCGGGTCCTCCTAAGGGAGGCCCGCCGGGGGGGTGGTAGAGGAGCGTTCCGTAGGCCGGTGAAGGCACGTCGTTAGGCGTGCTGGAGGTATCGGAAGTGCGAATGCTGACATGAGTAACGATCAGGCAAGTGCAAACTTGCCCGCCGAAAGCCCAAGGGTTCCTGCGCAACGGTAATCGACGCAGGGTCAGTCGGTCCCTAAGGCGAGGCCGCGAGGCGTAGTCGATGGGAAACCGGTCAACAATCCGGTACTGTCTGGTAGTGCGAAGGGGGGACGGAGAAAGCTCCGCTGGCCGGGTGTTGGACGTCCCGGTTTAAGCGCGTAGGTAGGTCCGGTTGGCAAATCCGCCGGGCTCATACCGAGACGTGATGACGAGCCCTTCGGGGCGAAGCAGTTCAGGCTCAGCTCCCTAGAAAAGCCTCTAAGCGTCAGCTACCCGACAGCCGTACCCCAAACCGACACAGGTGGGCGGGGAGAGAATCCTCAGGCGCATGAGACAACTCGGGTGAAGGAACTCGGCAAAATAGTACCGTAACTTCGGGATAAGGTACGCCCCTGGTACGTGAACGCCCACGCGGCGGGAGCGGACGGGGGTTGCAGTGACCAGGTGGCTGCGACTGTTTACTAAAAACACAGCACTCTGCCAACGCGAAAGCGGACGTATAGGGTGTGACGCCTGCCCGGTGCCGGAAGGTTAAGTGATGGGGTCAGCGCAAGCGACGCTCTGGATCGAAGCCCCGGTAAACGGCGGCCGTAACTATAACGGTCCTAAGGTAGCGAAATTCCTTGTCGGGTAAGTTCCGACCTGCACGAATGGCGTAACGATGGCCACACTGTCTCCACCCGGGACTCAGTGAAATTGAACTCGCTGTGAAGATGCAGTGTACCCGCGGCAAGACGGAAAGACCCCGTGAACCTTTACTACAGCTTTACACTGGACTTGGCGTATGCCTGTGTAGGATAGGTGGGAGGCTGCGAACGTTGGACGCCAGTCCAGCGGGAGCCGACCTTGAAATACCACCCTGGCAGACGCGAGGTTCTAACCCACGGCCGTAATCCGGTCGGGGGACCGTGTATGGTGGGTAGTTTGACTGGGGCGGTCTCCTCCGAAAAGGTAACGGAGGAGCACGAAGGTACCCTCAGCGCGGTCGGAAATCGCGCGGTGCGTGCAAAGGCAAAAGGGTGCTTGACTGGGAGACCGACGCGTCGACCAGGTGCGAAAGCAGGTCTTAGTGATCCGGTGGTGCTGGATGGAAAGGCCATCGCTCAACGGATAAAAGGTACTCCGGGGATAACAGGCTGATACCGCCCAAGAGTCCATATCGACGGCGGTGTTTGGCACCTCGATGTCGGCTCATCACATCCTGGGGCTGTAGCAGGTCCCAAGGGTATGGCTGTTCGCCATTTAAAGTGGTACGCGAGCTGGGTTTAGAACGTCGTGAGACAGTTCGGTCCCTATCTGCCGTGGGCGTTGGACAGTTGCGGGGGGCTGCGCCTAGTACGAGAGGACCGGCGTGGACGATCCCCTGGTGGACCGGTTGTTCTGCCAAGAGCAGTGCCGGGTAGCTATGATCGGCTGGGATAACCGCTGAAAGCATCTAAGCGGGAAGCCTGCCCCAAGATAAACTGTCCCGAGTCGTTAAGGCTCCTTAAGGTCCGTCGTAGACGACGACGTGGATAGGCGGGATGTGGACATGCGGCAACGTATGCAGCTAACCCGTACTAATGGACCGTGCGGCTTGACCATATAACACCCAAAGCGTGGGTGAATGCAATCCGGTTACCAACTGCGGTGCACAAGTTTTAGTCTGGCGGCCAGAGCGCGTTGGCCCCACCCGATCCCATCCCGAACTCGTGTGTGAAACGACGCCGCGCCGATGATAGTGTGGGGCTTCCCCATGTCAAAGTAGGTCACCGCCAGACCCCTCACTCCACCCCTGTCCCCCGGACAGGGGTTTTTGCTTAGCCGCCCAACCGCCCGAGCAGCCAGTCCATCACCCCATCGGGCAAAATACGTTTGAAAACGGCCGTGTCCTTCCGGTGGGCCTGACTCTGTTGGCGAATTCGACTTTGTTCTCAGGCCAGATACACCCGTTCCAGCGCGCTGCGGGATACATTACCCCGGTTGTCCTCCGCCTCGATGAAGTAACGCACGTCGCCGGCGCCGACGGGCAGCGCAGCGGTGAAATAGCCGGCGCTGACCTGGGCGCCGGTCTGGGAAGGATACGGTCCCCGGTCGTGCATCGCCAGAGTGGTCTCGCCGGCAGCCGTCCGCAGCACCAGTGAGACTCGCCGGAGGCCGGTAATGTCGTACACGAAGGTATGCGCCACGCCCTCGCGAGGCGCATCCAGCAGGCAGCCCTGACCCCAACGCTTGCCGCCCGGATTCTCCGGCGTCACCCAGGGCGCGAAGATGGTGGGACCGGTGCGGTCGTGACCGGCGGCGAGCAGGGCGTTGAGTTCGCCTCTGATCCGCCCATAGGCTAGATTGGCGGCGTTGGTGACCTGCTGATCCCAGACCGGTTGACCGGTCCAGTACCAATAGCAACTGGTTTCGGCGGTCAGCAGCAGGCGCTGCGCTGCGCCCAGCGTGGCGCTGCCGGGGTGGGCGTCTTCCAGCGTATGGACCATGTTCTGCAACGCCGTCAGCACCGCCCAGGAGTTCAGATCCGGGGAATAGGGTTCGTTGTAGCGGCTGAACCATTTCATGAATTGTGGATCGCCGTTATCCGCGCCGCTCCAGGCGCCCGGCTCGATATGGACTGTGTTGGCGGGGTCCGGTGGGAAGCGTTGCAGATAGTCCTGAATAGTG
Source organism: uncultured Pseudomonadota bacterium (assembly GCA_963708455.1). GTDB lineage: Bacteria > Pseudomonadota > Gammaproteobacteria > Competibacterales > Competibacteraceae > CAIMUS01. The sequence goes on along the minus strand of CAVPSQ010000010.1, from coordinate 1,393,342 downwards.
GTGAATTCGAAGCGCGGATCGGTCTGCAGCCATTGCACCAGCCGGCCGGTGTTATGGCCGTAATAGCTATCCGCACCGCCGCCATGGTTGTCGCCGTCGGAATGCAGCAGAAAAAACGGCGGATGACGGGGATCGAAGCTGCCGGTAGCGACGATGTGGTTGTAGACTTGGCCGAGCACGTCCGGGTATTGCAGCGCGCCGAAGCCGCCGCGGGCGTCTTCGTTGCCGATATAGCGTTCCGCCGGCACCGCGACGATTTTATAGCTGGCGCCCTGTGGATCGACGTACTGCACGTATTCCGGTTTGAGCACACTGGGCGAAATTTTGGAGCCTGCCCAGATATTGTGCAATTGCAGCCAGTCGTCCACCGGCGGATTCACCTGCTCGGCCGGACTGGGCGGCAGCATGCCTTCGTTGACGCCGGCGTAAGGATAGTCCCGGCAGGCGCGGAAGCGGTGGAGGGAGTCGTAGATCACCGCGTTCACCCCGGCTTTGAGCAGAGCCGGGATCATGCGCACGTGAAAGGCGGTCTCCGGCGGAAACAGAATGGTGGAGGCCGGCGCGCCGAACGTCGCTTCGACGATGCCCCGATGCCATTCGATCTGCCGGACGATGTCCCGCTCCGGGATCAACGCCATCAGCGGATGGTAGAAGCCGAAGGCGGTGAAAGTCACACGCGGATTGCCGAGTGCCGTTTTTTCCCGGGCGATCCGGTGTAGTGACTTGTTCCAGTCGTGGAAGCGTCCGTCGCCCAGCCCTTCCCGGCCGCAGCGTTCGAGCTGTTCGATCAGCGAGCCGCTCCAACTGGTGGACAGGCCGGCGTGGGGCAGACCGCCGTCGATATACTGCTGCACCGCCGTCGGGATGAAGTGGGTGTAAGGTCCGACTCGCGAACCGAAAATGGTGTCCTTTTCGCCGTCCCAGTAGTTGGGATCGGTGGCGTTGTAGTACGGCTGGTGCATGTGCTTGTGAATGCCGAAATAAAGCTTGACCGTCGCGCCGCCGGGTGCAGCGGTCACCCGTGGCGCCGGGCGGGCGGGCGCGGTCAGTTGCAGCCGGCGGAATTCCTTGATCCAATCATCGCCGCCCGCCTGTCTGAAGTCGGCTTTTTTACAGCCTTCCACTTGTACCGTGATCTCCCCCGGACTCAGCAGGCCGGCCGGCACGTTGACCACGTAGTTCTGTTCCGCGCGCTCGCCGGGAACCCTTTCGATAGCCGCCTCCTTGAGCAGATGCTGACGTCCCTGGGCTTGCAGGATCACCTGCGGAAAGGGAATCACGCCGTCAACACTGAAACCGATCACGAAGGCGGGATTCCTGCCCGAATCGTCGCAGTTGAGGGATGAGGGGAGGTCGATATGCAGGAATCTGGAAAAATGAGTAGTCATGAATCACTCCGGAAACGGAAAGCGGGCATATTATCGTTCAGTCGCCAGCGAAAAAGATGTTCCCGCGGGCAGTTCGATGGCGCCCTCTCGCCATTTTAACCAGACTGACACTGCGCTGGGATTGGTCACGGTCGATGCTGCAATCACTAGCCGGCGGACGGCGTCGAGATAATCGACCAGTTCGATGGTGGTGGAGTAATAGATATCCTCGCGACCGTGCAGCAGACGGCACAGGGATTCCAGGTAATCCCAGTTTTTGGAAAGGTCGCCACTCATGAAGCCATCCAGTTCGTAACTGTGTCCCCAGACGTACAGCAACGCCAGGTCTGGGCCGGGGTGTTGCAGAAACGGCCCGGCCAGATGCAGCGCGCGGTTGTGGTGGCAGGTGGTATGCCAGAGCAGGAACCGCTCCGGAATAGCGAAGCTGTCGGTACAGACCGCCGTGCGGGCGTAGGCGATGCCGAGGTCCGGCAGCAGGGCGACAAGGCGGTCGTCCCAGGTTCCAAAGGGGTAGGCCAGACCACGCACCGGCTGACCGGTCAGATCTTCCAGCCGGCGGCGGTCGTCCAGGATTTCCCGCCGCACCGCCTCGTCCGTAAGCAGGGTCAGATCAGGGTGGTTGACAGTATGGCAGGAGACTTCGTGGCCCCGATAAAGCGTGGGCAGTTCCTGCGGCGTGATTTTACAGGGCTGGCCCAGCGTGCCGGAATTGAGATTAAAGCTGGCGCGGATGCCGTAGCGGTTGAAAATATCGACCAGGCGCCGGTCATGTTCGCTGCCGTCGTCATAACTCATGACCAGCGCCTTGCGTTTGCCGTGAGGAAAGCAGTAGTGCAGTTCGGTCAAGTGTAGTTATCCATCGGGAGTACGGAGACGCCGCTGCCATAGTGCCAGCAACGCCAGCCCTGGCAATAGCAATAGCCCAACCGACGGTTCAGGTATGTCCGCAGTGAAACTGACCGTGGCCAGACCGAGGGCGCGGCCAACAGTCGTGTCCGCGGTCGCCTCTGCGCTGCTCGTCAACAGCAAATCCAGAGTCCCCTGCGTCAGGCCTGCCGGCAGAACGACCACTCGCGTGATAAGCTCCGTCGCGCTGAAAGTCTCTTGGAGCAGGGTGACACCGTTGCCGATCAACCTGACCAGCAGGCTGTTTTCGGCCAGACCGTTGCTCAATACCGGGAGTTGCGAGTCAAAGTCGAGCGTGAGCAGCAGCGGTCCGCCGGACGCGACGAAGTCTCCCGTAAACTCGGCGCTGGCCAGGGCCGAGGCATCCTGGGTCACGCTCGTTACTTCCGCCGAGGCCCCCAGGAACCCGTCATCCACCGTCCCCCCCGCATCGGCCTGGTCAGCACCGGATATGGCCGAGGCCGTGGTCAGCAGCGGAAAAGACGAGGGCGGATTGCTGTCCGATGGCGGGGTGTCCATCACGGCACCGACCTGAGCGAACGCATCGGTTTGAGACTGACTGCTGGTGAAGGTCAGCGGCATGGCCGGCAGGCCGCTGACCCATAGACCCAGCAGCAGAGCGAACAAGTATCTCATGTCATCTCTCCACGCTATACCATTGCCGACGCCGTTCAACAGGGATTGGCGCCAGACTCGCCACAATCGATATGGCGGCGGTCTCTGCCATCGTGCGGCGTGGGCAGGAAGGGGAAAATCGTGTAAATCCCGTTGGCCGTGATATTCGAGCCGACCGCACCGATGTTGAAGTTGACACCGTCGCCCAAGGCCGGCACGGGACCCAGCAATGCACCGGCCACCACCCGCAGGGCAATGTCGGTCACATCGTCGTTCGGACGGCGGCCGTTCGGCCAACCGGCGTTATCCGCGGCGAGCACGGTCAGACGCTTCTGAGCGGCCGACTGGGTGGGGGCTACCGCCAGATCCAGCCGCAGCAGTTCGGAGCAGGGGCTGGCGGTGGTGCAGTCGCCGCTCTGTGGCTGGGCTCGGTACTTGAGCAGAGCGTTCACCAGATCGGTACGATTCGTTGTCGGGAAGGACGTGCCGAATACGATATTCATCGCCGTCGCCAAGCGCGAAGTCAGATAGAAATCCAGAAATTGGGCTTCGTTCTTCGGATCGACCGAATTCCAGAAATCTTTCGAGCCGGTGCCGATGATCAATTCGTTGACCAGTGGATTGGCCAGCCGCGCCACCTGCACCCACGAACCCGAACTGACGCCTGTGCCGGTATTGCTCAATACCTTGAATTTCTGCCGGCTGCTGGAGGCGTACATGCCGAGCACCGCATTGGGGTTGCTGGTGACAGCCGTGATCGGAACTTCGATGGCGATGGTGCTGATATTAAAACCGGAGAAAGCGTCGTTGCCGAACGGATTGCTGGCGTCGTTAGCATCCTCCACCACTGACAGAACAGGCGGCGACCTGCGCAAGTTGAGGGTGTCGAACGTAGCCCCCAAGTCGATATAGAAGGTCTCATCGCGCTGGCCGGCAAAAACGCGCCCGCCATTGCTCAGGGGGTAGATGCCCTGAGCGGCCAAAGCCTCATAGTTAGGCATGGTGGCGCCCACGGTGCGTGGACCCACGTTGGACGGGACTGCGTACATGGGGTTGGCGCCCACGGTGGTGCGCACGCCGTTTTTCACCTCGGTCACCGTATAGCTCTGACGTAATCCCAACCCTTCCGAACCGGTTCCATCGAGCGCGGTGATCGGCGGCAGGGCGACGTAGGAGAGCGGTAGCTTGAGGTCCTTGACGACCCCGCGCACTTCGGTCTTGAAGCGGACTTCGTAGACGAGGTCGTCGGCGTCGCCATCGCCGTTGACATCGAAATGGAAGGCATACAGCACATCGTCGCCGAAATTGAAGTAATTGGGTCCCGAACTGGGTTCCTGACTCGGAATCACGTTCATGATGAACACGACCTTGTTAGGATCATTCCAACTGCGGAACAGGTAGACATCGGTGATATCGGCCGTCGGATCGTTGGCGATCAACGGCGCCTCCCGGTGACTGGCTCCCTGAGACAAGTCTCCCCAGGCCGCCGCCAAACCGGCCAACAACAGGCTAATTAATCCGGCTTTGTAGCGCATCGCGGTTATCCTCTGTGTCAAGTAGACATTTGGTGGTCGAAGGAGGGATTCCCCTCACTCGTGAATACGTAGCCAGAACGCGGATTGGATGCGGCCAAACTGCCGAGTTTCAGTCCGGGGCACTGCGATGCAGATGATGGTGAACGTGCGTTCCGCCGTGGCCGTGGCCGTGACGGTGCGCGTGAATCAGGCCGGTGCGCCGCAGCAGCGCCTCGTCGTACAGAATCGCGGCGGGTTGGCCGCGAGCGACCACGCGGCCGTTCTGCAACACCAGACATTCATCGGCGATGTCTTCGATGCTGTCCAGATCGTGGGTCGCGGTGACCACCGTTTTGGCGCCGCCGCTCCAGCCGATCATGAACTCGATCAACTGACTGTGGCTCTGCGGGTCCAGCGCGGCGGTCGGTTCGTCCAGCAGCAGCACTTCGGGATCGAGCACCAGCACCGCCGCGAGCGCCACCCGCTTTTTCTCGCCGCCCGACAGACGGTGCGGTGAGCGGTCTCTCAGATGGGGGATGCCCATAAGCTCCAGTATGTCGGTGACGCGCCGGCGGATCTGCTCACTCGGCCAGCGCAGTTGTAAAGGTCCGAAAGCCACCTCGTCGAAAACAGTAGGATTGAACAGTTGCACATCCGGATTCTGGAACACCAGGCCGACCCGACGGCGGAAACGGAAGGCGACATCTTCATCCTGTAGCCGTTCCTCGGTCAACGGTTCACCGAAGGCGTACACGCTGCCGGCTTGCGCGAAGTAGAGCGCATCGAGCAGCCGCAGCAACGTCGATTTACCTGATCCGTTGGCGCCTAACAGCGCCACCCGCCGACCCTGCTCGATGGTTAAGGACAGGCCGTCGAGTGCGGTAACGCCCTGATAGCTGTACTTGACGTCGTGAACTGCGAAAACGGTTTTTTCCATTGCCGGCCAGCTTTTCAGGAACCGAACCACACAGCGGACGCCGCCAGGACGACTATGACCACGCCGGCTACCCCGTCGCACCACTGCAATCGGAATTCATCGAGAATGAAGTGTTCTCCCCGGTAGCCACGCGACTGCATGGCCAGGAACACTTCATTGGCGAGATGGAAGCTCTTGTTCAACAGCACGCCGGCACCGGCGATCATGATGCGGCGGTGCTCACGCTGCGACAGGTGGCCGACCAGGCGGCTCTGGCGGGCCTCGAACATGGCCTGAGCGGTTTGCAGCAGCAGGAAAATATAACGGTGCGTCATGCCCAGAATGACCAGCAGCACCGCCGGTACACCCAGCGTCCGCAGCGCCTTGAGCACGTGGGTCCAGGGCGTACTCAGGATCAGCAGTGCCGCCAGGGTTGCAGCCGTCTCGGCGCGGCTCAGCAGAAAAGCAGCGCTCTCCACTCCCTGGCGGGTGATCGGCCAGTCCAGCAACGGCAGCCGGTACAGAGTCTCTCCGGGTACGATGAAGACCGCCGGCAGAGCGATGGTTCCGGTGAACAACAGCACGCTGCTCCAGATCCCGGTGGCCAGGGTGCGAAGCGCAATATGCGACTGGTGGGCGGCGGCCACAGCGACCAGGAAGAGGCCCAGCAGAACCGGCAAACGATGAACCAGGACGGTGGTTCCGATCAGTAACAACGCGCCGGTCACCTTGACGCGCGGATCGAGGCGCTGCAACAGGCCGGTGCTCTGCGCCGAGCGTTCGGCGTACAGCGCGTGCTCCAGCGCCGCCAGCAGATCGGCGACCAGCCGTTCGCTGAAGCGGCGCCGGCGGGCGTGGGAATGGACGATGAAAGACTGCTCTGACATGCGCACTGCCTGGAGTGGTGATCGGAGGTTGGGTTGGACGCGCCCGCTACCGAGCCGGGCAAGAGCAGGGATGTTACCGGCGCGGGTAACCCGACGTGGCGGCAGTCGTAGGTGCGACTGCCGGATACGCTGCCCTAACCCGACTTGGCGGCAGGTAACGCGCGACCCTTGAGCTTTGCCGCGAGCCAGCCGACCAGCAGGAAGCTGAGGATGATCGACCCGGCGCCCACCATCGCCGACAGCATATAGCCGAGAGCGGGGCTACGTATGAAAGAGGGGGCATAATCCGGAATGGGCGCCGTCCATAGCGATGCCAGACGTTCCAATCCGGCGGGTATCTGTTCGGGCGGTGGTTGATTACCCGACGCCACTGCGATCTGCTGGCGCATCTCCGGGTCGGCGAAGTCTTCGAACGCCCCACTCACCCCAGGCAACGCCGGCGGCCAGCAATCCCAACGGGGTCAGAATCAGCAGGATTGCCAGCGTGGCCCACAGGGTGCGCGTAGCCAGCCAACCGCCCCGCGAAGCTACTTTCTGCACGGCATGCTCATCAGGAGCGCCGGCGCCAGGAGCGGTCAAGCGCAACAGCGTAGGATCGGTTCGTTGCAGATAGGCCACCAGGCCGCCGGTGATGAGTGCTTCGGCCAACCCGGCGAAGCCCAGGTGCCCGATCATCATGGCCGGGATCGCGATGTACAGAGGGTAGGGCGCATAGAGAGGAGTGCCCGCCGCATCGTGAAACAGCATCGGTTGAATACCGAATTCCAGCGCCGTGAGCAGGGCAGCCAGGTTGATGGCCGCATAACCGGCCAGTGCCCCTGCCAGCATACGGCGCGTGGACGTGAGTGTCGCCCGGCCGGCGACGAGACGGTAGAGGCCGTAGGCGACCAGCGAGCCGACAATCGCCATGTTGAAGCAGTTGGCGCCCAACGTGGTGATGCCGCCGTCGCCGAAGAACACGGCCTGAATCAGCAGCGCAATCGAAATCGCCAGCATCGCCGCCCACGGTCCCAGCACAACCGTGGCGATGCCCACACCCACGGCGTGGCCCGTGGTGCCGCCCGGCAGCGGCAGATTGAACATCATGATGACGAACGAAAAAGCGGAGAAAACCGCTAGTAAGGGCACCAGGCGGGTATTTAGCAGCCGTTGCACGCGCCGCAGCGCGATGGCCCAGAACGGCGCCGCCGCCGCATAGGTCGCGGCGCAGGTGGACAGGCTCAGATAACCGTCGGGGATATGCATAGTTATAGTGTTCCTCAGGTGGTGGGCCCACGATCGAGCCCTGCCGTTATTATATTATGCGACTGGGTATGAATGCCTAACGTTAGCGGTTCGACCCGAGCGACTCGCGACTACAGCCGCAACCAGCCCGTCTGGATCAGCGCCGTGAACGTCATGCCGATGCCGACCAGCAGGATGAGCAGCGCGCTGATAGTAGGCAGGGCTTGCAGCAGCGGGCGATTCAGTAGAAAACGGCGCGGCAGCCGGCCTTCCTGGCCGAGGCGCTCCAGCAGGGAGCGGGCGCGCACCAGCAGCACGCCGAGCGTCGTCAGCGCGCCCGCCAGCCCCAGGCTGAACAGCGCGATCAGCGCCAGACCGAAGCCTACCCGGTCAAGGGCAATGGCGCCCAGCATGACCACCAGCGCCGCCGGGCACGGCAACAGGCCGCCAGAAACGCCAAGGGCGAGCAGACTGCGCCAGGTAATCGCGCTGCCGTCGCCTCCCGCCGGTAGAGGGCTGTGACCGGCATGATGATGGTTATGCGCATGGGTATGAGGATAATCGTGGTCATGCTCGTGGCTGTGTCCGTGATGAGGCGCGCAGTCGTGATCGTGGCCAGGGTCGTGGTCATCATGAGGGTGGTCATGAGCGTGAACCGGTTGGGTAGTACGCCAGTCTCGCAGACGCCCACGTAACAAGACCGCGCCGACGCCCACCACCAGCACACCCGCCGCCGTTTCCAGCCAGGGATAGAGTTGCTCCGGCAGTAGCCAATGCGAAGCGCCCAGAGTGATCAAGCCCAGCGCGAACACGCTGGCCGTATGCGTGACCGTGGTGGTTGCACCAAGAAACAGGGCATGGCGGACGGTGGCGCGGGAACCGACCAGATAGGCAGCCAACAGCGTTTTGCCATGCCCCGGCGTAAGCGCGTGGGCCGCGCCCCAGACCAACGCTAGCAGCAGCGCCAGCGCCACTACTCCGGGCGAAAGCTCGGGTAGCGCCACCAGTTGCGCGAAAGGGTTGGAACGGGAGCCGGTTGCAGCTGGAGTGGCGGTCGCCATTAGGACATGACCGGATGCCGCCGACTGGGCGCCGGCTGCAAGCGGGGTGAAGCGGAAAACAGCGCGCTCGACGTTGAGCGGGCTTTGCAGGAAATCGTCGGGATAGCGGCGCAGCGCAGCGCTCAGATCCCGGCTCGGCGCACTGGATTCGAGCAGGTCTGTATCGTCTGCCGCCTGCACCACGATCTCTCGCCAGCCCAGACGACCGGCGAAACTGGTATCGCGATACTCGGCCTGCCGCAGCGCGCCCGGTGGCAGCGCGGCGGTGAAATCCAGGCTCAGCCGCAACGTCGGCAGACCGCCCTGGCCCGGCGGCCATTCCCAGCGCCGCTCCTGCAAGCGCAGCGATAGTGGGTCGCCGTTGACGACAAGCTGCAACTGCGGCTGCACGGTGGCGGCCATTTTCTCCAGCCCGGCCGCTTCTTCAGTGGGGTCAACAGCGCCGTCCTGGTCACGGTCGATGCGGGCGCGCTCCTGGAAGGTTGGAATTTCCGCCATATCGACTACGTAATACAGCCGTATTTCGGTAGAGCCGACTTCCAGCCGGCTGTAACGGTTGATAGTGAAATTGCCCAGCGGATGGGTCCAGCCGGTGCAAGGGGTGAGCGCAATAATCCATAGCACCAGCAGCATCAGACGGCCGAGTGTTGCAAACGGGAAGCGCATCATTCAACTCCAGAGTGACAGGTGGAAAGCAGGGCAGGGTGGGGATTGCCAGTCAGTGGTCGGCCGCCAGGGCGACGGTCTGGAGTTCTTCCAAAGTCCGGCGCGCTTCCATTGCAAACCGGATGGAGAAATGCGGATTCAATGCCAATGCCCGTTCCAGGTAATAGCGGGCCCGAGCGGTGTCGCCCGACTGCCGGAAGATCATGCCGGCATGGAAAAAAAGCAGCGAGTCCTGCGTGCCCAGACGCAGAGCCTGGCCGGCATAGCGGCGCGCCTCGTCGAACTCGCCGGCCCGGTACAGCGCCCACGCCAGCATATCCGCCGCCTGGATGCTGGGCCGCTGCGCATAGGCCGCCCGCGCCTGCTGCGCAACGGCTTGTGGAGCATCACCGTGATCCGCCGCGAACAGCGCCAGCTCCAGGTCGAGATTGACGCCGTTCGCTTGATACAGGCGCTGCATGACTCGAACCAGCTCGTAGTGGTGGCGGGCCTGTTCGCTCCTGCCGGCAGCGGCGCACAGCTCGCCCAGCATAATCGCGAACTCCGGCAGCGGCAGAATCTGCACGGCTTGGGTAAGCAATTGTTCGGCCTGTCCGTTGTCTCCCTGAGCGAAGCGCACCCGCGCCAGACCGGCCAGCGCCGGCGCGTATTCGGGCAGGACGGCGAGGGCACGCCGGTATTCTTCCTCGGCCTGAAGCAAAGCGCCGTGATTGAAGCGCAACTGGCCGAGTTGCGTCAGCAGCCAGGCGTGATGCTCGGCGTTGGGACCGACACCGACGATAGCGCGTTGCAGCATCTCGGCGGCGCCGGGGATATCACCGTGCAGTTCCCGTAGCCAGGCGACACGAGCATAGGCGTTCGCATCGGGACGCAGCTCCACCCAAGTTTGTAGAGTGGTCACGGCTTCCTCGTACCGGCCCAGTTCGCTCTGGGCATCGGCGATCACGCCGTAGGCATAGGTTCGCCGGGGATCGAGCTCGCGGGCGTGCTCGCCCCAGACAAGCGCTTGGGCGAACTGGTGACGCGCCAGCGCCAGCGCGCCCCTACCGCCGGTAGCAAGGTAATTGTCAGGTTGCAGTTCGAGAGCGCGTTGCAGGACCCCTTCGGCTTTGGGGTAATAGACCGGATCGCCAGTCTCCCGCACTCGTTGTAGATAGGCCAGACCGAGTTGGACGTAGGCTTGCGCATCGTCGGGCACCGTTCGCAGGCGCGTTTGCAAGGTAGCGATAAGCCGCTCCGTGTCGCCGCCCGTCCGCTGGCGCAGCCCGGCGCTGGCAGCAGCCGGCGGCGCAGTCGCGGCATGGCTGAACAATCCCGGCTGCATCACCGCGTCCGCCGCCAGCGCCAGCAGACCGGTAATGACCAGCAATAGCCGAATATGGCTGCGCAATATCATCTGGCGCATGCGTTCCCGCCTCGGAAGGGTTGATCAAGGTGGCAGGCGCGCTAGCCACGCCTGCATTTATCCACGATACGAGACTGGAACTGCAATTGGATGCAGGTCCCTGGGAGCGCCGACGTCCTCGCCGGCCCTTTGCGGTTACTCTGCGAGGTGTCTCCCGGCTTAAGTGGATACCCGAAGGCGGGGTGTGACATCTATAGTGGTAGAAACTGCCGGAAACGCTGCGCGGCGGCTCAGGTCAAGGTCTCCGGCCAGCCCGTCAACGCCGCCAGCGCGTTCCATAACTGCTGCCGCTGCTGCGGCGATTCCCGGGTCCCGGAAAAATATGCGTGGTATGCGGCTCCCGGTCCAGCCAGAAACCGCCGCTGGTCTTGCCCGCTTCCCGCGACGCCGCCAACCAGGTGATCGTGTCCGCTCCCTGCTCGGCAGTGCGCAATACGGAGCGGGTCAGCCGATGGAATGCCGGCAGCGAGGTCTCCACGCCCGGCGTATCCGCCCAGCCGGGATGCATGGCATGCACGACCACGCCGCTGTCCTTGAGTCGGTCAGCCCACAGTTCAGTCAGAATAACCAGACCGCGCTTGGTGCGGGCATAGGCCACGCTGCCTTTATAGGCGTCCCGCTCGTACTGCAAATCGTCCACCTGGATGCCAGCGGTGTACATGCCGCCCGACGATACATTGACGATGCGCGCCGGCGCCGATTCTCTGAGGCGCGGCAGCAGCAGATTGGTGAGCAGAAATGGCGCCAGCAGATTGGTGGCGAGCGTGGTCTCCAGTCCCTCGGTCGTGGTGGAGCGCTCGTTCAGCAGCACGCCGGCATTATTAATCAGAATATGGATGTGGTTTTCGCTTTGCAGCAACCGGTCCGCCAGCTTGCGGATGTCCGCCAGCAGACTGAGATCGGCGATTGCTAGGGTTACCGTGTCATTGCCCGTGTCGGAGACGATCTGCCGCCGAACGTTTGCCGCCTTTTCCGGGTTACGACCGACCAGGATTACCCGGGCGCCGAGTTCGGCCAGTTGTCGGGCGGCGACCTGTCCCAGACCGGAGGTGGCCCCCGTGACCACGGCCGTTTTGCCCCCTAAGTAAACCGCCAGCGGCTTCCAGGAGCGCTTATGCCAGCGGTAACCCAGATGGGTGAATCCCAGCATGCCCGGCAACACCAGGCGGTCTTGTACATAGGTAAACAGGCTGCTTGAGGGCGCTGGCAGGTCTGCGGTAAGGACGGTCTGCAAGCCCCGCATGGCATTTTTGCCTACCTTGTCGAGCATACCCTGGAGATAAGGCTCCACGTAACCCAGCACCCCCATCAAGGAAATATCAGCCGTATAGTCGATGCGGGCGCCCTGAGCCGTGGCGTTGAAGCGGATATCGTCAAGCGCATGGATGGAGTCGCTTCTGCCTTCCAGCACCACCCGCTGCGGCGGTTCGTAGACCCTGACGATATAGTTCATCGGGATGGTGCGTGGCCAGACCCTGACCAGCACCTCGAACTCGGTGTCGATGCCGATAGGTCCTGGGGTGATCTTACGGGAGGCGGCGACGCCGGGATCCCAGTCGGCGATATGGCCGAAGTTACTGGTGTAGAAAAACACCTCTTCAAGAGGACGGGGAACTTCAATGGTTTCTTGTAAGCACGTCATGGCGATGGATATCGAGCTGATTTAAAGATAAGTGGAAGGCCCGTAATTCGCTGTCAACCTAATGACCGGCAGCCAGAACCGGGGTTGCGCGGGTGGAGGCACAACGATAACTCAACGTCTGTGTTGTCTACATCGAGACCTAACTTTGACATTGAGGAGACGGGCATGAAGTTCAAAATCGACAAGACCGACGCCGAATGGCGGTCGCAGTTGACCCCTGAGCAATACGCCGTGAGCCGCCAGAAGGGCACGGAACAGGCTTTCACCGGACAATACCACAACTGCAAGATGCCCGGTGCCTATCGCTGCGTGTGCTGCGGCGCCGAATTGTTCGACTCCGCAGCCAAATACGATTCCGGCAGCGGCTGGCCCAGTTTTTGGAAACCTGCCCGGCAGGATAACGTGGCGACCGAACCCGATAACAGTTGGCTCATGCGGCGCACCGAAGTGCTCTGCAGCCAGTGCGGCGCCCATCTGGGGCATGTGTTCGAGGATGGTCCGCAACCGACCGGTCTGCGCTATTGCATCAATTCGGCGGCGCTGCAACTGGAGCCTCGGGATTAAGTTTCCCCGCTGTCCGTGGCTGCCGCAAAGCGCCTGCGCTGGCCCGCTGTTCAGCGGGTCGCATAGCCGTTTAGCACGCTCCGGCACAGCGCCGGCAATTCCGGTTCGCGCCGCTCGCCGGGCGGTTTGCGGGTCATCAACCCCAGCGCGATCTGTTGCACCTCCCAGGCCCAACGGTCCAGACCTTCGTCGCAGCCGTCTCCCGATGGCAGTGGCTTTTGCGAGTTGCAGGCAGGGCTGCCGGCGGGACAGTACAGGCGCACATGGAAATGCTCATCGTGTCCCCACCAGGGACGGAGTTTGCGCAGCCAGTCGCGGTCGCCGGACTGGCTGCGACAGAGCGCCCGTTTGATGATGGGATTGACGAAGATGCGCTCCACCTCCGGCATGCCGGCGGCCAGTTTGAGCGTATCGCGCAGACGGGGAGACCAGCGGGTGGAATCCAGGCGGCCTTGTTCCGCCAGAATGACCGGCAGCATCGGCAGTTGTTCGGTCTCGGACCAACTCAGCGAACGCTGCCGGGGAACCTGGGTAAACCAGATGTCTACGTCCAGACCGCTCTGGTGGCTGCCGTGGCCGTAGCTCATGGGACCACCGCGCGGTTGGGAGAGGTCACCGATCAGGAGCTTTTCGCCCCGCGTTGCAGACTGCTGACCGAGCCGCCGGATGAAAGCGATGAGATCAGGATGTCCATAAATCCGGTTACGGCTCGGCCGCATTACTTGAAAACCTTCGCCCTGCAAGGGTGCTCGGGCTGCGCCCGCCAGACAGCCGGCGCTGTAGAAACCGATGACCTGCGGCGGCCCAGGCAGCGCAGCGGCTACCTGGCCCCAGGGATCTCCGGCGGCAGCCGGGGCCACCCATGCCAGGAGTATCAGAAATGTAACAGTTCCTATGATAACCGGTCGTTGCTTCATAAGCCAGTAGCCTGATGGATTAGATAGTGAAATGGGTGCGGCTCTTTTTTTACGACGGAGGGTTACCAAAAATCAACACGTTATAGCGTGTAGGATTTGAAAAAGAACCTCTCAAGGGGTAAATAAGAATCTTATCCACTCGCCTTCTGAGACGCGAGGTCCTGTACTATGAAAGCACAAGCGGTAGCGTTTGACCAGCCGTGTCATTCCATCGGTTGCAGCAGCGGGTCGCCCGCCAGGCGGCCAAGGAGTCGTTTGAGGAGGTCGTCAAAGACATTGAAGCGGAAACCGGCATGCACATTGGCAAGCGCCAAGTTGAAGAGATCGTCGCCACCGCGGCACACGACTTTGAGGTGTTTTATGCCCAATCCTTGCCGGAAGACATCCAGCAGCAAGCGCAGAGCCAGGTAGCGGATCGGATCGAGCCACTCCTGTAAGGGCAGCACCCAACCTGGATTGCGCTTCGCCAGTTTCGCTCCCCAGGCTACGGCTGGACAGCCATGCCATATCGAACAATAATTTCTGAATCTTGCTTGTATTTTATTCGTTTTCAATAGAGCGTAAATCTCTGCTGAGCTTACTACCGCCTAGCGTTTGTAAATCAGGCTCTTCACCATTATTACCTACAAGAATATTTTTCATATACCTTGAATTCTGATTCATAAGCAACCCATAGTTTTTATTATGATGCACCACATTATTAAAAATCAAACTCCCTCCCAAATAAGCATCCTCATTGCGGTCGATAATTCCATAGGTATTATTGCTGACTATATTTTCTTTAACCAAACCGCCATCGCTGATACTGATTCCCGCATTGCTGTTTCCAGCGACGTGATTATTAGTAAGAACACAACCGCTATGGCAGAAAATACCAGGATTATTATATAAAACCATGCAGTTTTTTATGAAACTATCGGGGCCGGCAGCAATGCCGGAGCCGCCATTTGCAATGGCCTTTATATTCTCAACATGGGCGGCGAAGGATAGATTCAAACCATCCGAACTCATACTCGTTACAGTGCCATTAAGCACGGTGGTGTAAGCGCTGCCCATGAGGTTCACAATACCGACCGTTGCCCCGCCTTGCGCTCCCTGGGAACCGCTGATGGTATAGTTATTGAGATCAATAGTGACATTATGGGCTGTTATTTCAATGACATTTTTACCCGGCATGTCTATCATAAGATTTCCTTTTAACTTATATTTACCGGATCGGCTGATAGTTATTGGAAAGGCCGGCGCATCGCCAGGAGTTACTCCTCCTGTCATTGCAGCGGCCTGATCAATGGAAACCACCTCATCGGCCCATACCGAAAAAGATGATAGTTCAAACCATGACGCGGCAAGCACCGATATAATCACTATTGTATTCTTACTCATGCGTTTTCTCTTTACCGATTCAATTGGGGTCTGCAAGACGACGGGACTGTTGGGCTGGGGGGGCTGGACGGGGTCAGCGGCATGTTCGTAAGTGTACCATTATGCCATGCTTGAGGAAATCGACGGCGTGCCTGAGAACTGACTCCATTCATCAGCATAACGATGTGATGAGCGCGCTACGAGCAAATGGTAATCAGCCGGCGTAGCCCGGATGGAGCGGAGCTTGCGGAGCGCAATCCGGGTTCTTCCTAACCAGTGATTCCAAGCCTGACCGTCTCGGATGAAGCAGCAGAATTGGCTGAGTTGCTGGTGGCGCAAGGCGCGGTTCCAAAAGGCAGTGAAGAAGATGCGCTTCATATCGGCATCGCTGCTGCACAAGGCGTCGACTTCCTTCTTACGTGGAACTTCAAGCACATAAACAATGCCGAAATGAAATCAGCAATCGTCAAACTCGTGGAGTCATGCGGGTTTGTTTATCCACGAATTTGTTCGCCCGAAGAAATCGGAGGAACGTCAAATGATTGCAGACCCCATCGTTGCCGAAGTACGTCGGCATCGTAAAGAACATGCGGCGGAACATTCCGTCCTCGGCTTTGCTTTCCTGGCCACAGTTACTATGGCATCAAGCTTCTCCGTGATTTCCCTGTCTAGATTTTCCTTAGGTACCAGGCTCGCAAGGGTGTGATAGTCGGATTTTCGCAATTGGAGCGGCAGTCCGAGTTTCTGGAAATATTTCTTGAACAGCGGATCGAGAAACTCGTCGGTTGCCTTGATTTCTGGAGACCAGGGATTAGGCCGGTCGAGAGTTTGCAGCGCTTCTGTCACTTCCGCTATGACCGCACGCATCGCCCGCTCGCGCTGTTCAATCTCGGCTCTGCCGAAAAGATCATCGGGCTGGTCGTGTCTGGCGTAGGCAAGCAACACCTCTTCTCTGCAGAAATAGTTTTCGATCTCCCTGCGACGCCACATCATTTCGACGAGCGCGGCTTCGGCTTGAAGTTCCTTGTCGAGACGGTCGAAGATGGCAATGCCCACCAGATCATTCTTGGCTTCCCGCAATCCGTGGAAATGGTCCCGCGCCTTCTGCGGCAGATTGGTCTCGACGTACTTCACAAAGGGCCGCGCCAGGAAATGCTGCGCTTCGTGGTCAAGTGATTTGGCAAACTCCTGAACAATGGCAAGATCGGTGGCGTTCTCCAAATACAGTACCCAGCCGGTTTGTTCCGCCTGGTAGTATTGCTCGAAGCCGATGTCCCGCAGAGCCTTCAAGACCTGGGAGCCTCGATCATCAATGCGATGGGGCTTGCCAACAAAGGCGATGACAGTATCCCGCTCGGCGGCCTCGTTGAGGACCACTTCGGAATGGCTGGCTGCGATGATTTGTGAGCCTTGCTGCTCGGCGACCTGGATCAGGAGGTTGTAGGTTTGGCGCTGCCGCAACATCTCCAGGTGGGCGTCCGGCTCGTCGAGAAGTAGCACCGCTCCAGGGTTGCTATAAAGGTGTGCGAGCAAGAGCAACGTCTGCTGTAGCCCACGTCCCGATGATGACAGGTCGAGCGTATTATTTCCCTCATCGTTGTAGGCCATGGTGATTTCGCTGCGCTCAGCGATGTATTGTGGCGCCAGCAGTTCCACACCAAACAAGGCTCTGATGTGCCTCAGTAAATCATCCCAATGCCCTGCATCCTTGTGCTCATAGATTTGGTAACAAAGGTTACGTAGCACTTGGGCCGTTTGGCCTTGGCCGATAAGTACGCCGATTTCCCCCGGCTGCTTTACAAACTCACGGTCCGCCAAGCCCGACATGGGGGGAAGGAATGCAACGCGGGCGCTACCCGCTTCGTCGGGAACGGGCATCCGATTTTTCCCCTCTTTATCGATGCGAAGGGGCCGGCAATAGAACGACTCCTCGTTGGCGTAATCGAATTCGAGGCCGCAGGACCAAGCCTTGTCTCGGGTTACGCCTTCCACGACGATGTCCACGCGGATATTCTCGGTCCGGAGCTTGCCGTTTTCTTTACTCCGCGAAGTGTTCCGAACGTGCAGATTGCGCCAGAGCAGGTTGGCAACTGGCACGGGAATGGAAACCAGGTCGCGTCGGTTGATGGTGACGCCCGGTCTTTTCTCCGACGAGGATTTGCTCTTCCATTTCTCGTTCCAGCGTCGTAGGCCGATGTTCCACAGAGCGAGCGCCTGCAAAGCCGTCGTCTTGCCGGAATTGTTGGGACCGATCAGGACCACTGCTTTGCCAAGCTCGATGTCTGAATCTTTAAAACGCTTGAAGTTGCGGATGCTGATGCGTGTCAACATAAGACAAGCCCCTTTCTAATTACATGTAAGGTCATAAAGGGGTCACATAAAGGGGTCACACACAATAAAGGGGTCAGGTCTTGCAATAACACAGGTCTTGCAATAACACAGGTGCGTGATTGCAAGACCTGACCCAGCGCATGCAGCGCATGCTTGACCCAGCGCATGCCCCTCCGATATGGCCACTCACGATGATTCGTCCAATTTCCAGCCAGCGCATGATCGAGCCATTCCGGCGGTAATGGCACGGTGTTCTCAATGAGCAACAGCATCGCCTCTTTGAGGCGGTTCATGTCGTAACGGCCGCTATGCGTGAGGCGTTGCCAGTCCTTTTTGAATTCCTTCGTCCGGGAAAACTCTCGCGGGGGGTTGGCGCGTTTACTCTTCGCTGTTTTTTTCAAGGTCATCGAACAATTCCTGAACCGATCCAAAGTGCGGCAGGTTGCCAGAGCGGGCTTCTTCTATCGCTGCGCGGGTTAAGGCATTAGGCACTTTAATTTCAAACGGCAGGCCGTTCTGGGCAACCACCTGACGCAGGAATAGACGGATCGCATCCGATACATTCAGTCCGCAAGCAGCCAGCACCCGAGTCGCTTCCTCCTTCAAATCGAGTTCGATGCGGGAACGGATTTCAGCAACTTTGAGAGGGTGTGAAAGTGTGGTAGGCATGATCGTTACTCCGTCAATGTGGCTACAATGACGCATTTTAACATCATTCTTTCTCCATCCAGGCTACCCACTTAAGGCAGGACGCTTTGCCTGCTGACTGCAGAGGGGCTCACCCGGGAGCGCCGGCATCTGGCCGGCTGTTAGCTGGCGTCGCTGCCTTGAGGCCGGCGAGGACGCCGGCGCTCCCAGGGTCGAATTGTCTCGCCTTGAGTGGGTAGCCGATTTGGGGTCGCGCTGAAGTCATTGACGCTCCTTCGGATGAGGGCTATATTCGTTACATGTTACCAGGCTTGAGTGGAGAATCACTCTTGAGAGCGAATGTTGTCGAACGTGTCAAGCGCCACCGTGATAGGCTACGGGCCGCTGGCCTGCGGCCTGTCCAAATCTGGGTACCGGACACCCGCCGTCCCGGTTTTGCCGAGGAATGCCGCCGCCAGTCGCTGTCGCTGCGCGACGATCCCCATGAGCAGGAGATCCTGGACTGGATCGAGGCGGTTGCGGATACGGAAGGCTGGACGTGAGGCGGGGTGATCTGGTGAGGGTGGCCTTGCCGGGCGACTACGGCAAACCTCGCCCGGCGCTGATCATCCAATCCGATCTGTTTACCGAGCATCCTTCGGCAACGGTGTTGCCGGTGACGAGCGAGCTACGGAACACGGTGTTGTTTCGCATCGACGTGGAGCCCAGCGCGGACAATGGTCTGAAAAAGCGCTCGCAAGTGATGGTGGACAAGGCCACGACTGTACCCCGCGAGAAGGTGGGTGAGACCGTCGGACGGCTGGACGATACCACCCTGCTGGCCGTGAATCGGGCGCTGGCCGTGTTTCTGGGATTTGCGTGAGGGCGCTGGACCGCAGGAATCTCAGCTATCAACTCCACAGCATCATGATCGGCCGCGAGAATAGCAACCGACAAGGTTGAGTGATATGACCACCGACAAATACCCCATGCTCTAACAACTGGGGACGCGAGCCAGCCGGCGGTTCCACGCTTGTGCTGCGTGAGATTGGTTGCCGAAACAACAGCCAGCCTTCCTATAACCCCAAGCCAAATTCCAACCAGCGGAGAGACAACCATCATGAGCTCCATCTCTGTCGAAGAGCGCGGTCATGTGTTGCTGATCGGCATCAACCGTCCGGACAAGCGCAATGCGTTCGATCTGGACATGTACCGCGATATGGGTGCCGCCTACGGCCGCCTGCACCGCGACCCGCAGCTGCGCTGCGGCGTGCTGTTCGCCCACGGCGCCCACTTCACCGGGGGACTGGATCTGCCTGTGTGGGCGCCGTGTTTCAGCCAGGGACATTTTCCCGAACTGCCGCCAGGGGCCATCGATCCGCTGGGGCTGGACGAGGATAACCGGCTCGCCAAGCCGCTGGTGATGGCGGTACAGGGCATCTGCTTTACCATCGGCATCGAGTTTCTGCTGGCGACCGACATCCGCGTGGCCGCTACCGATCTCCGTCTCGGCCAGATCGAAGTCAAACGCGGCATCTATCCCGTAGGCGGCGCGACCGTGCGCTTCATTCAGGAAATCGGCTGGGGCAACGCCATGCGCTATCTGCTGACCGCCGATGAAATCCACGCCGACGAAGCCTATCGCCTGGGTCTGGTGCAGGAAGTCACGCCCCCCGGCCAGCAACTGGAGCGGGCCCTGGCTATCGCCGCTACTATCGCCGCGCAGGCACCCCTGGGGGTGCAGGCCAGCCTGCGTTCGGCCCGGATCGCCCGGATCTACGGAGACAAGGCGGCGCTCGCCCGACTGCTTCCCGACCTAATGCCGATTATGCAGAGCGACGATGTCAAAGAAGGCGTGCAAGCCTTTATCGAAAGACGGGAAGCCCGTTTCCAGGGATGCTGACGGCCTCCGCTGCAAGGCTTACCCGCGCCCACGGCCGCTGCCTGCGGCGGCGCAAGCCGGCATTATCACTATCCATCGCGGAGCACGCTGCATGCCAGTACCCAGCTTGTTACTCAAGCAACTCTACAATTTTTCCAGCCTGCAAAACATCGCAAGCGGCGTACAGTTCACTCTCAAGAACCGGCTCAGCGACGCTCAGTTAACCCAGTGGCTGGGTATCCGCATCAACGGCAAAGAAATACCCCCGGATGCCATTCTGATGGATATCGGCGATGGCAGGATCATCCCCGCTACCGAGATCTCCGCACACAATCCCCTGCCGTTTCCACTGCGGCAGACCGTCACCATCCAGGCCAACCACGAAACGCTCGGGATCGGCAAACACCGTCTCCAGATCGGCTTCAAGGCGGCTCCATTCGGGGAGCTCAATTTTGAAGTGGAAGACGCTATCTCCGCATCCGCCGAACATCTGGTGCGTATCCCCCGCGACTCCGCGGACGATTATGCCGACAGCGCCATCCGCAAGCGCCAGCAGTTCATCGAGCAATTCGCCGGCGTCAACCTGCAACATATCACTCATTATTCACTGGACCCCCATACCGTCCGCGGCAATATCGAGCATTTCAGCGGCGTCGCCCAGATCCCGCTGGGATTCGCCGGACCCCTCCGGATCAACGGCGAACACGCTCACGGCGATTTCCTCATTCCCCTGGCGGCGACCGAGGGCTCGCTGGTGGCCTCCTACAACCGGGGCATCAAACTGCTGAATCTGTGCGGTGGCGTCACCTGCACGGTAGCCGACAGCGCCATGCAGCGGGCACCGGTATTCGTGTTCAGTGACGCCCGCGAGGCGCGGGAATTCGTCAAATGGGTGAAGGAGCCGGTCAATTACGCCCACCTCAAGGAAGAGGCTGAGGCGACCTCCAGCGTGGCCAGGCTGCTGTATGTCGATACCTTCCTGGCCAGCAAATTCGCTTACCTGCGCTTCAATTTCTCCACCGGCGACGCCGCTGGCCAGAACATGAGCGGGCGCGCTACCTTCGCCGCCTGCGGCTGGATCATCGACCACTATCCCGGCATCCGCCACTTCTACCTGGAATCCAATCTAGGAGTTTGTCTGACTTGCCCAGCATAATGAGGTAAGATGACCTAACGTACCTGATGAGCCTGGCGATGAGCAACCAATTTATCCCCATAGAACGTGACCAGCCGGTGGTGATCCCGGTGCAGGAGTGGCTGGCAGAGGATCATCTGGCGCGCTTCATTGTCGAGATCGTGGAGAGTCTGGATGTCACCCCGCTGGAAGCGGCGTACAGTGGTGGCGGCTCGGCGCCCTATCCACCGAAGATGATGCTGGCACTGTTGTTTTATGGCTATGCCACTGGCATTTTTTCCAGTCGGGCGTTGGAGCGAGCCACCTATGAGCTGATCCCGGTGATTTATATCACGGGTAACACGCACCCGGATCACAACAGCATCAATACGTTCCGGAAGCGGTTTCTGGGGGAACTGAAGGGTCTGTTGGTGCAGATTTTGCTACGGGCGTATGCGCTGGGGGTGTTGCAGTTAGGCAACGTGAGTTTGGATGGGAGCAAAGTGCACGCCAACGCCAGCAAACATAAGGCGATGAGCTGGGACTATGCCAACCGGTTGGAGGAGCAGTTGCAGGCGGAGGTAGAGGCGTTATTACAGCAGGCCGAGGCGAGTCACACCGAGCCGGTCCCCGGGCTGAAGGTGGCCGACGAAGTGGCGCTCCGGCAGGCCCGGTTGCAGCAGATCGGGGAGGTGAAAGCGGAACTGGAGGCTCGTGCCCAAGCCCGGTATGCGCAGGAGCAAGCGGCCTATGAAGCGAAGCTGGCCGAGCGGCGGGCGAAGGAACAGGCCCGTGGTCGCAAGTTAGGGGGCCGTCCCCCCAAGCCGCCGGAACCGGGTCCACAGGACAAGGATCAAGTCAATTTTACCGACCCGGAGTCGCGCATTATGCCGGTGAGCGGCGGCGGGTTTGAGCAGAGCTACAATGCGCAGGCCGGGGTGGATCATGGCAGTCGCCTGATCGTGGAAAACCACGTCAGCCCGAACCCGAACGATAAACAGGAACTGCAACCGGCGCTGGACAACTTCAGCCAGTTACCGGAGGAACTCGGTCAGGTCGACCATCTGCTGGCGGACACTGGCTATTTCAGTGAGGCCAACGTCAAGGCTTGTGAACACGCTACCATTACCCCGCTGCTCGCCACGGGTCGTGCGGAGCATCATCCCACCCTGGAAGAACGCTTTGCTGACCCGGGTAAAGCCCCAGACACCGCTGATCCGGTAGTCCGGATGGAACACCGATTGCAAACCCCCGAAGGCAAGGCACTGTATGCCAAACGCAAGTCCACCGTCGAGCCGGTGTTTGGCATCATCAAGCACGTGATGGGGTTTCGGCAATTTCTGTTACGGGGTTTGCAAGCCGTGCAGGGCGAGTGGAATTTGGTGTGCATCGCCTACAATTTAAAACGGCTGCAAGTATTGGTGGCAGGATAGGTCTGCCTGCAGGGAGGATAAAGGCGCTCTGAGGGCGATAAATGCCCTCGGAAAGGGCGATAGAAACGCAAAATGTGCGTTTTTTCGGCCTCGTGATAGGAAAATTGAAGTTCCGACCCTAAGTCAGACAAACTCCTAGCCACCGATAAGAAAGCGTCGCTGATCAACACGATGCGCACACGCGGCCGGCGCGTCACCGCCGAGGCCGTGATCCAGCGCGACATCCTTATTCAAAACATGCGGGTGGAGCCGGAAAGCCTGACCTACCATAACGGTGTGGCCAACGTGGGTGCCCTGATGTCAGGCGTCAATAACAACGGTCTGCACTCTGCCAACGCCATTACCGCGCTGTTCATCGCCACCGGCCAGGATGTCGCCAACGTGGCGGAATCTTCCACCGGCTTGGTGTACACCGAGCTGACACCGGCGCGGGATCTGTACATTTCCTTTACGATTCCCTCGCTGATCGTGGGAACCCATGGCGGCGGCACCGGCCTGGCCACCCAGCGCGAGTGTCTGGAAATCCTGGGCTGTAACGGCAAAGACAAGGTGAACAAGTTGGCGGAAATCATCAGCGGCGTGGTGCTGGCCGGTGAACTGTCGCTGGCCTCGGCCATTTCCTCTTCGGATTGGGTGTCCAGCCACGAGCGTTACGGACGCAACCGTTGAGGGCGCCCCGCAGCGGGCTATTGCCGATCGAGCCGGCGTGCAGCCGGCTGATTGCGTTACAATGGTTTTGTCATCCAGACTTTTTCCATCCTGTTACGGAGAAGGAGTTTCGACATGGCCGAGCTATCCGCACCACAGATCCAGGCATTCCAGCAGCGTCTGGAGGAACGTTCCGGGCAGTTGCGTGAGGAAATCCGCCAGGATTTGCTGAAATACGACAACGAGCAGTACATCGACCTGGCAGGCCGGGTGCACGACAGCGAGGAAGAATCCGTCGCCGATCTGTTGGTCGATCTCAACCTGGCTGAAATCGACCGCGACTTGCAGGAACTGCGAGACGTCGAAGCCGCTTTGCTGCGCCTGCGTCAGGGCGCCTATGGCGAATGCAGCGATTGCAACGACCCGATTGCGCTCAAACGCCTGGAAGTCAACCCGGCAGCGCAGCGTTGCATCAAGTGTCAGGCGCGGTACGAGCAACGGTATCCTCAGATGGGCCATCCGAGCCTGTAGCGCCTTTCCTCCGCCGGCAGGGTCCACCATCGATAAGGCGGCCGCAATGGATACTTCCTTATTCACCCGGCGCAGTGAATTCGCCTGGGAAATCGCCCCGCGTGGCAAGATGCGCGTCCCCGCCGTCATTTATGCGGATGAGAATCTGCTGCGCGCGATGGACGAGAAAGTCCGCGAACAGCTCGCCAACGTAGCGGCCCTGCCCGGCATCGTCAAGGCGGCTTACGCCATGCCCGACGCTCACTGGGGTTACGGCTTTCCCATTGGCGGGGTGGCCGCCTTCGATCCGGCGGAAGGCGGCGTCGTCTCCGCCGGCGGCGTCGGTTTCAATATCTCCTGCGGAGTGCGCACCCTGCATACCGGCCTCGAGCGCGCCGCCATCGAAGCGGTCAAAACCCAACTCGCCGACCGTTTGTTCGACCGTATTCCCAGTGGTGTGGGCAGCACCGGCTGGATCCATCTCAGTAACCCGGAACTGGACGCCATGCTGTCCGGCGGCGCCACCTGGGCCGTCCAACGCGGTTACGGCGACGCAGCCGATCTGGAGCGCATCGAAGAACATGGCTGCATGACCGGTGCCCGGCCGGTGGAAGTATCAGACAAGGCTAAAAACCGCCAGCGCAAGGAAATGGGCACGCTGGGTTCAGGCAATCATTATCTGGAAGTGCAGCATATCGCTGCAGTTTACGATGTCCAGGCGGCGGCCGTCTTCGGCTTGCAGCAAGGCGCTGTGGTGCTGAGCATTCACTGCGGTTCGCGCGGACTGGGACACCAGATTGGCACCGAGTATCTGAAGAAAATGGTGATCAGCGCCGGTCAGTACGGCATCACGCTGCCCGATCGCGAGCTGGCCTGCGCGCCTATCGAATCGCCGCTGGGCGAATCCTATCTGGGCGCGATGCGGGCCGGTATCAACTGCGCCCTGGCCAACCGTCAGATCATCACCCAACTGGTCAGGGACGTGTTCGCCGAGGTAGCGCCACAGGCCCGTTTGACCTTGTTGTATGATGTATCCCACAATACCTGCAAGGTCGAAACCCATGAGGTAGACGGCGTTTCCCGGCGCCTGTTCGTGCACCGCAAGGGAGCGACCCGCGCTTTTGGTCCGGCTCATCCGGCCGTGCCTGCAGCGCTGCGCGCCGTCGGGCAACCGGTGCTGATCGGCGGCACGATGGGCACGGCCTCTTATATTCTGGTCGGCGCCGGCGAGGGCGAACAATTGAGCTTCAGTTCGGCCTGTCATGGCGCCGGGCGGGCCATGAGCCGCCATCAGGCGACCCGGCAGTGGCAGGGGCGGGCCGTGATCGACGAACTGGCGCTCCGGGGGGTGCTGATCCGCAGTCACTCCCTGCGCGGGATCGCCGAGGAAGCGCCCGGCGCCTACAAAGACGTCGCCGCCGTGGTGGATGCCGCCAGCCAGGCTGGTCTGGCCCGCCCCGTGGCCCGGCTGGAGCCGTTGATTTGTATCAAGGGCTAAGGCCCTATAACCGAGGGCGGGCCAGGCGTCCGTCACAACCCGCCCGCCAACCGTCCTTGCAGCCGTCATCCCGACGGCGGGGACTCCCAGCGTCGTGCTCTTTCAATAACATGAAGAGAGACTCAAAGATGCAACTACCACTTCAAATCACTTTCCGTCACATGCCGCCATCGGCAGCGATCGAAACGAGAATTCGTCAGGAAGCTTCTAAACTGGAAAGATTTTCGGAGAACATCATGGGCTGCCGGGTAGTTGTGCAGGCGCCGCATAAGCACCATCATCAGGGCAATCTGTTTCACGTGCGCATCGATCTCACCGTACCCGACGAGGAACTGGTGGTCAGCCGCGAGCGTCACGACCAGCAGTCGCACGAAGACGCCTATGTGGTGATCCGCGACGCCTTCAATGCCTTGCAGCGGCAACTGGAAGACTATGTCCGCCGCCGGCGCGGCGAGGTCAAAATCCATCCCAACGATCAGGCGCAGCCCTGAGCCAGGCAGACTGGGTTAGCGTGAAAATAATCTGACCCTGGGAGCGCCGGCGTCCTCGCCGGCTCCGACAGCACAGCAGCGACGGCTGGGTTTACCTGAAGCGGACGGGTAGTCATGTAAACCCCGTGGCCGGCGAGGACGCCGGCGCTCCCAGGGACCTGTTCCCGGCTGCGGTCAACGCTGCAGCCGGCGAACGCACCCTGCACGAGCCAGCTCGCTCCTGTACGAGAGCGGGCGACGGGTTATGCCCATGCCGCTGGAACAGCGTAAAAATTTTGGCTCAATATGGATTCCAGACTGTTGAGGACCGCTCGCCCCGATGGCGATCGGCGGCTACACTGAACGGGTTCTGAGCCGCTGCGACCGAAGGCCCCCCGACGATGATCAACCTTCAAAATCTGCTGGATGATGTCCGGTGCTATGAAACTATTCGCCAGCTCCGCTGGCCGGACGGGGTCCACTGTCCCCACTGTAGCATAGCGGAGATCACGAAGCAGGGGCGAGATACGACCCAGCCGGCGCGGCAGAAATATCGCTGTGAAAGCTGCCATCGCTACTTTGATGATCTCACGGGTACGGTGTTAGCGGGGCATCATCAACCGCTGGGGGTTTGGATTTTGTGCCTGTATTTCATGGGGTTGAATCTGTCTAACGCGCAGATCGCCCACGAGCTGGGCTTGAATTCGAACGATGTACAGCGGATGACTGAACAGCTCAGGGAAGGGATCGTCGCCCGCCAGCCCGAACCGGTCCTGTCGGGGGACGTGGAATGCGACGAGGTCTACGTGGTGGCCGGTCATAAAGGGTTTCCGGAGGCGGTGAAAAAAAAGGCCGTCGGGGGCGGCGGCGGCGGCTGAAGGGGGCACGGGGTCGGGGCACCTTGGAGAAGGAAAAGCCGCCCATTCTCGGCATGATTCAGCGCGGCGGCGCGGTAGTCGTCCGGATGCTGGAGAACGTCCAGCAAGCCACCCTCCGTCCCCTCATCCAGGCGTTTATCGCCCCGGGAACCCGAGTTCATACCGATGAATACGCGATCTATAACCCGTTGAAGGATTGGGGCTTTGACCATCATACGGTGTGTCACAGCCAGGGCGAATACGCCCGTGACGAAGATGGGGATGGCTTCCATGAGATCCATGTCAACACGGCTGAGGGCTTCTGGTCGCTGCTGCGCTCTTGGCTGCGACCCCATCGTGGGATCTCGCAAGAAAAACTGCCGCTCTACCTGGGCTTCTTTCAGTTCGTGCACAACACTCGCATTCGGGGCAAAGGCCTGCTCAGACCCCTCTTGGAACTGCTGGTCGCATAACGCAGTGAACTGACTGGAATCCATATTGAGCCAAAATTTATTGAATTCAACTCTGCTACAATCGCCCCTCATGGACGTATCCCACATTCTCGCATCCCTTAACGAAGCCCAGCGGGAGGCCGTCACCGCGCCGCCCGGTCCACTGCGCGTGCTGGCCGGAGCCGGCAGCGGCAAGACCCGCGTGCTGGTGCAGCGCATCGCCTGGCTGCTGGCGGTGGAAGGCGCCTCCCCCTGGTCGATCCTGGCGGTGACCTTCACCAACAAAGCCGCCGGCGAAATGCGCACCCGCGTCGAGACACTGCTGGAGCTGCCGGTCACCCGGCTGTGGATCGGCACCTTTCATGGCATCGCTCACCGCCTGCTGCGCCTGCACTGGCAGGAGGCCGGTCTGGTGCAGGGGTTTCAGATTCTGGATGCCGACGATCAGCAGCGCCTGGTCAAGCGCATCGTTCGCGAATTCAATCTGGATGAGAAAAAATGGCCGGCATCCTATGTGGCCTCGTTTATTAATGCCCGCAAGGATGAAGGTTTGCGGCCCGACCAGATGCCCGATTCGGGCGATCCGGTGCAGCGGCGGCTGGTGAGCCTCTATCAGGCTTATCAAAACCATTGCGAGCGTGCCGGTCTGGTGGATTTCGGCGAACTGCTGCTGCGCTCCTATGAACTGTTCCGCGACAGCCCTACCCTGCTGCAACACTATCGGGAACGGTTTCACCATGTGCTGGTGGACGAATTCCAGGATACCAACACCATCCAGTACAACTGGCTGCGGCAACTCACCGGCGGACGGGGGGATATCTTCATCGTCGGGGACGACGATCAGTCCATCTACGGCTGGAGAGGTGCGCGCATCGATAACATCCATCGCTTCAGCGACGATTTTCCCGGCGCCTGCACCATCCGCCTGGAGCAGAACTACCGCTCCAGCGGAACCATTCTGGACGCCGCCAACGCCTTGATCGCCCACAACGCCGAACGGCTGGGCAAGCAGCTCTGGACCGAGGATAGCGCCG
This sequence comes from uncultured Pseudomonadota bacterium, assembly GCA_963708455.1. GTDB lineage: Bacteria > Pseudomonadota > Gammaproteobacteria > Competibacterales > Competibacteraceae > CAIMUS01. The sequence continues at coordinate 1,365,419 of CAVPSQ010000010.1, read as the reverse complement.
GCGATTCGATCGATATTTACGTCGCCTTCAACGAATACGACGAAGCCCGCTTCGTGGCGGAGCGCATCCGCCAGTGGGTCGAACAGGGCGGCCGCCGCAGCGAGGTGGCCATCCTGTACCGCTCCAACGCCCAGTCCCGCGTGTTCGAGGAAACCCTGGTCGGGATCGGTATGCCCTATCGGGTCTACGGCGGGCTGCGCTATTTCGAACGAGCCGAAATCAAGGACGCCCTCGCTTACCTGCGCCTGCTGCTTAACCGCAACGATGATCCTTCTTTCGAACGGGCGGTGAACACGCCGCCGCGGGGCATCGGCGAACGCAGTCTGGAGGCCGTCCGGCAACTGGCCCGTGAACTGACGCTGTCGCTGTGGCAGGCCGCCCAGCGGGTAATCAGCCAGCGGCTGTTGTCGGCACGCGCCTGCCATGCCTTGAACGGTTTTTTGCTGCTGATCGATCACCTGGAGCGGGATACCTTGGCACTGGCGTTGCCGGAACAGGTGGATCATGTGCTCACGCACAGCGGCCTGCTGCAGATGTACGCTAAGGAAAAAAGCGACCGGGGCGAGGCGCGGGTGGAGAATCTGCAGGAACTGGTTAACGCCGCCGCCCGGCCGCTGCCGGCACCGGTCGCCGTCGCCGACGAGGAGCCACTGAGCCCACTGACGGTTTTTCTGGCCCATGCCGCGCTGGAAGCGGGCGAAGGTCAGGCCACCACCTGGGAAGATTGCGTCCAGTTGATGACCCTGCATTCGGCCAAAGGGCTGGAATTTCCGGTGGTGTTCATCGTGGGCATCGAAGAAGGTCTGTTTCCCCACATACAGTCGATCAACGAGCCGAAGCGGTTGGAGGAAGAGCGCCGTCTGGCTTATGTCGGCATCACCCGCGCCCGCCGCAAGCTGTTTCTGAGCTATGCCGAAAGGCGGCATATTCATGGACGGGAGGTCTATCCACGGGCATCCCGGTTCGTGGCGGAGATTCCCGCCGAGCTGACCCACGACGTGCGCGCCCGCGCCACTATCCGTGGGCCGGCGGCGCTGCGGCCGGCGGCCTGCGACCCGACGGACGAGGACGGTCTACGTCCCGGCCAGCGGGTGCGCCATCACCGCTTTGGCGAGGGTGTCGTACAGGCGCTGGAGGGACAAGGTGCGCATACCCGTGTGCAGGTGCGCTTCGCCATCGAGGGCACCAAGTGGCTGGTGCTGTCGTATGCGAAGCTGGAGCCGCTTTGACGGCCACTGTGGCTGACCTTGCTATTCCTGTGCGCCAATAGCATTGCAGGTTGATGACCATGACGCCTTACCCCCCACCCTGGCCCTCCCCCACAAGGAGGGAGGGGACGCATTGCTGGAAAATTAATTATTACTATAGCAATCCTATTTGAGTTATGGATTTTCCCCTCCTTGGATAAGGAGGGGTGGCGCGCAGCGCCGGGGTGGTTCGAATCGAAGCAGCGATTCCACAAATCAGATAGGAGCGCTATATCATAATGTTAGTTTTTACACAGCCTCTAATCCGGAATCTGCACGGTGTGCCAAAATATCTTTAATTATCAAGCCTTTACAGGAGCAATGTGATGTCGGCAGAACGACACAAAGCGATCATCCGGCGTTGGATTGAAGAAGCCTGGAACCAGGGCAGGCTGGAACTGGCTGCTGAGTTCTACGCTGCCGATTACCGCGCTGTCGATACCGACGATCCCGACCGGTTGCTGCGCGGTCCGGCAGACATCAAGGACTACGTCATGCGGTTGCGCAGCGCTTTTCCCGATATCCATTTCACCATCGATCATCTGGTAGCCGAGGGCGACAAGGTGGTCGGTGCTTTCACCATCCGCGGCACCCATCAGGGCTGGTACGGCGCTATTGCACCGACCGGCAGGCCCGTGGTTTTCAAGGCGGTGGACATCTGGCGCTTCGCTGACGGCAAGATTGTGGAGCGCTGCATCGCCAGTATTGACCAATTCGGGCTGTTGCAGCAGTTGGGCGTCATTCCACCCCTGGGTAAGGGGCAGGAGTCCTCCAGTTGAACGGGGGGCCTGGTCCGGTGGTGCTGTTATGGGATATCGACGGCACCTTGTTGCACGGGGGGGAGGGCGCCATCGCTGCCTGGCGGGCGGCGGTGCGGGCGGAACTGGCCTGCGTTATCGATTGGCGAGCGCTGGATACTTCGGGCGCGACCGATGTAGCCATCGCCATCCAGATCTGCGCTCAGGTCGGCAAAGACGGCCAGGCGGTCGCCGCCTTGCTGGCGCGCTATCTCGACGAGTTACCCACCCATTTGCAGGCCAGGCCGGCGGTCGCCCTGCCCAATGTCAGCGCGGTGCTCGCCCACGTGGACGCCAGTCCGGCCTTTGCTAATCTACTGCTGACCGGCAATCTGCGCCGGGGGGCGCACGCCAAGCTGACATCCTGCGGACTGGGCGGGTTCTGCTGGGATGGCGCTTTCGGAGAATGCGGACCGGAACGCAACCAGGTGGCCGCCGTCGCCCGGCAACTGGCGACCGCCACTTGGGGCGAGACGGCGCAACTGCTGGTGATTGGCGATACGCCCAGAGATATCGCGGCAGCCCGGTTCATCGGCGCCCGGGTCGCCGCCGTCGCCAGCGGCTCGCATTCAGCCGAATCACTGGCGCGGCACGAGCCCGATTGTGTGCTTCCCGGTCTGCCGGCGGCGGCAGACTTCAGCGCAGCAATCACGCAACTCGTATATTCAAATCACCCGCCGCCACCGCGTTCATATAGGCCAGAATCAAATCGCGGGTGAGATAGCGGCCGAATTGCCGCTCGTCCTGTTCCCGGACGATAGGAAACTGCTCGAGGATGTAGGCGGCGTCGTTGCGGTCCAGGCCGTACAGATGGAAGAACAACGCATCCAGCCGGGCCAGTCGGTGGCGACGGTCGTCCTCATCCCAGACGAAAGGCCCGCCGGCATAACCCATGTCTTCGGCAAAAGGCTGCATATCCACGGCGGTGTAGACGAGGTGGAGGACCTGGTCGCGGATGAAATCGGCGATGGGGTGATTGCCAATTAACTTTTGAAATTGCTCCGCCGGTATGACTGGAATCTGTTCCACGATATAAAGATTCAAATGCTGTCCCTGCACCTTTTGACGGGCAATAAAATCGAAAACGAATGAATTCAAATTGGCGAGCAATAGGGGAGCAAAGCAGCGGTATTCCTGCTCTTGATTCGCCATTGGTAGCAACACAGGTAATGTATTGCCAAACCCGTATGACAGCATGATCGTGGCAATCATGGTGCGCATATTGGTAGGCGCTGTCACATCCTTGAAGGTGAGCGTCCATTCGAGCTTGCTTATATTTTTAAGCGTTTGTTGATCGACCCAGAACTGCGGCGTAGGTAGCCAATTCATATCCTGATGCTGCGCCAGGCTGGCCGGTTCGGGCTGCGCCGGACGATGAAGATTGTCCGGGTTGACCACGATGCCAGCCGCCCGGTGATCGTAAGCCTGCGCCATCTTGCCTTCATACAGCGGCACATACGTTTCGCCGCCCTTGCGCCAGACATTAGCGCCTATCGGATAAAAACCGTCCGCCTCCAGTTCATCCCGACGTTTGAACAGATGAGAGTCGTTGGTCATATGGAACATCGTCGTATACCGCACCGGCCAGACCTGCTTGGGCGGATCGGCGCGCCGGTCCACCAACACCGGACAGCGGCTGTAAATGGCCTTGGTGAGCTCGGCGTCACGGTGGCGGCGGAAGATGGGCGCGGTGCCGGTATTGGGATTGACGGCGGCGAAATCGGCGGCGCTCAAGGTAAAGGAACGCTCAGGGTCGGCCAGTTCATCGACCGCATGCAGAAAAAAAGCGCAGCGGGCAACGGGAAACAATCGCTGTGGACCGCCGAAGATCAAGGCGCAGAATTTGAAGCTGGCATGGACATCCGGAAAGAAAACTTTTTTGTTCTCGAAGTCCAGCAGCGCGCCCAGCCGTCCCTCCGTGGCGATGCTTTTAAAAAATTCGCTGGCGCCTTTATCCGAAGCGATGCCGGAAGGCGTCAGCAACCCGACAATGCCGTTCGATTTAATCAGGCTCTGGGCGCGCTCCACGAACAGCGAGTACAGATTCACATCGCCACCGGACAACAGCGGATACTCGCCGTTTTCCCTGGCGATGCGGGCAGCGGTCTCCGCCTGCTGTCTGGCCTGCTGGTAATCGGTCCATAACCGGTCCCCGGACTTTTCCAACTGGGCGATCAGGCGCTTGCGGTCGGTGGCGCGGGCGGCTTGCGCAATGTCCGGCTGGCGGGCGGCGAACCATTCCACTTCCTGCAGCTTTAACCGATCCCAAGGCGGATTGCCGATAATCGCGTCGAAGCCGCCTTGGGGATAACCGCTTTCCAGCCGTCGCCAGACCGTGGGAAAAGCGATTTCCCAATGGAGAAAATGCTCCTCCTCAGTCAGGCGGCGCGTCCGTTCCAGCAGGCTTTGCACCGCCTGCGCGGCGGCGTCATTGACGTTGACCGTACCAGCGTTGATGACATCCAGCAGGTCCCCGAAGCGCCCGGACAGCAATTCCGCCAGGCCCCGCTGCACCACGCTGTCCTGGGAGGCTCGGGCAGGCGTCAGCCAGCGCAAGGCATGCCAGAAATCCAGCAGCCTGCTGAGCGGCGCCAGAGTGGCATCGATCTGCTCGAACAGCCGCCGGGACAGATGCACTTCGGCAATGTCCACATCGGTCAGATCGGCCAACTGATTCATGCTCTGGGTGGCCACCGCGATGCGGGTCAGCTCGTGCTGCTGGAAAATGGCGCCGAAACGACGGAATTCGTCCAGCATCCGCTGCACCCGTTCTCCGTACAGCGCATCGCCGGTGCGCAGATTGTGATCCAGGAACGATAGCGGCGCACCCACGGTAAAGGTATGCAGCCACAGGGCCACTTTGGCCAATTCCACCGCCATGGGATTCTTGTCCACGCCGTGAATCACCCGCTTTAAGATCATCCGCCGCACGATATGGCGGTCGTCCAGGTGCGCGGGATCGACCGTCCAGCCGTTGTCCCGGCACGAGGCCAGCAGGCGCTCGCGAATGGCGGCAATCCGCAACGTCAGCGGCGATACATAGGGGTTATCGGCAGGGGCCCAGTCGACCTGGACGGCGCTGTCGGCGATATGCTCCAGGATCTGATCGGCCAGGTAGTCCACCAGACTGACCAGGAAATGGCCACTACCCATCGCCGGATCGCAGATTTTCAGATTCAGCATCTGTGCGGCGGGGTCGAGCGCCTGCAACGCCTGTAAGCGCTGGGGCAGCGGCGCGCGCGACCTGGCCAGTTCGGCCGCTTTAGCTTGAAAGGTGTGGGCGAATTCCTGGAGCAGCGGGCCGACGGTCTGCCCGATGAGCAACTGGACCAGGGAGTCATGCGTGTAGTAACTGCCACTGTTGCGGCGGACGAAAACCGCGGGGCGGATACCGATCTGACCGGCGGCATCGACTACCACGCTGTATTCGAGCAGCCGCTCATAAATGGAACCCAGATGCTGCACCGACAGATCGCGATAATTGATCCATTGGCGCTTGGCGCCGGCGGCGCGGCGCGACAGACCGTCGATCAACGGCGCCAACAGCGCATCGGGCAGATTGGCCTGTTGCAGCAACGGATGATCCTGATCGTCGAACAGGCCGCCGTTGTAAGGCGGCACGCCGAGAGCCGCGTCGCCGTAGTTGATAATACGGAACAGATCCTTGAGGTGATTGTAATAGCGGTTGGCGCCGGCGCTGAATACGTCGGCGGCATCGATGCGGTCGGCCAGTTCCAGCCGTATTTTGCGGAGCGAGTAATCGTCGTAGCGGCGGTCATAAACCGGCAGCAACTGGCGGTCCTCGGCATACAACAGGAACAGCAGCCGGTAGAGCAGGATCAGCGCCTCGCGGCGCACGGTTTCCAGATCATCCGCCGCAAGGGACGCCGACTGGGTCGGATCGCGCCAGGCCAGAGCGGCCGCCAGTTGCGGAAATAACTGCGTGAAAATCCGTTCGCCCAAATCCTGGGAAACGCGCTCTTCCCAATAACGACTCTCCGCCAGGGCAATCTGCTGAAAACTACGACCGGCAGCGTCATCGGGCTGGGGCATAAAGCCGTTACGCCCGAACAGCAGATAGAAAACCTGCAACCCATGCGTCGTATCCTGGCTTTCCAGACTGAACAGCTCGGGCTGCAATCCCGACAGACCGGCCAGCAGCGCCAGATCGATTTCCAGAAACTCCTCCGCGCGCGAACGGGCGCCCTGAAAGTACAGCCGCCAACGCTGGCCGTTGGTCAGAATTCCCCATTGGATGGCGCGCTCGGACGCCACTTCCACCCGGCTCAGATAACGCAACATCTGGTTCGACGGCGTGGCGGCGTCCAGCAGGTCGCTCTGGTCGCCGCGATCCAACGGTCGCTGCCAGCGCTTGGACTCGACGATGGCGATGCCGTGACGATAACGAGAGTCATCCTTGCGCTCCGCCAGCGCCGTCTGCTTGCCGGCGGCGTCAGCGAACAGCAGGATATCCGGCACGTCCTGACGGCCCTTGCCGGAGGCGGTCTGCTGCGGCAGATAATGCTCCCAGCCCAGCGCCTGTAATACGGGGTAGATAATTTCGGCTTCGGTGACTGCTTCGTTCACCTGACCGGCGGCGGCGAAGGGCGCAAAAATACCGTTCAGGCGTTGCCGCAACCGCTGCCAAGCGGCGGCGTCGATTTGTTTCCAGGCAGGGGTCTCCTTGATCCCTTCCCACAGAAAATCCTGACTGAACAGCTTGCCTTGCATAGCGGGTTTGTCTCGCGGGTCAATGTCAGGGTTAAGCATAACACCCGCTTCCCGGTTTTTTTCCTCTCCTTATCCAAGGAGGGGTGGCGCGCAGCACCGGGGTGGTTTTTTCCCCTCCTTGGTCAAGGAGGGGTGGCGCGCAGCGCCGGGGTGGTTCGTCAATAAAAAAAACGTCCGCCCCGGCGGGGGCGGACGGTCTTAGAAATTTAGAAACTATGACTTAAGCGGTTTACGCGGCTTTTCTCGCCGTCAGATCCTCGGCGCTGTCTTTAGCCAGCGTGTCGAAATCGGCCTTGAAGCCCATGCCCAGCTCAGTCAGGGACTTGGCGTCGGTCACCATCCGATCCCGGATCGTGTTGGCTACGTCAGCCTGGGCCTTGACGAATTCCTGCAAACTGTTGCCGTCGCTGATTTCGGCAGCCGCCTTGAGTTGGTTCAACACCATCTCGGTGTAGTACTTCATAACGCCCACCTGGAAATTAACCAGCCTTTCCAACTCGGCCACCAGCAGCTTGTTAGCCTTGACCATAGGCGCCGGCAGGGCAGCGTTTTGCAGCAAGGGTGAGAACAGGTCTTTGACATCTTTCATGGCGAATGCCTCATGAGGGTTGATTAAACGAACTTTGTTGCAGTGCAATATAACGGATTTTATGTTGCAGTGCAACATTTTTCGCAATATCCTTGGCGTCCCGATGGCTGGTCTATAATAGGTTTCGCTAGATTCCGCATTACTTTGGCGTCCACCCTCATGGAAAAACGACTCGAGACCATCCTTTCCATCGCCTTGCCGTACCGGGAAACGCTCACCCTGCGGCGCTGCTTATATCGGGGCGGCGCGGGTCCCCGGGTGGCCTTGACCGCCGGCCTGCATGGCGATGAACTGGAAGGTCTGTACCTTTGCCATCGACTGGCGGCCTGGCTGGAGGACCTGGCGCAGACCCAACCCCAGGCGCTGCTGGGTCAGATCGAGCTGTACCCGGCGTTGAATCCGCTCGGTCTGGACACCCTGCAGCGCGCCGTGCCGGTCTACGACAGCGACCTGGATCGCAATTTTCCCGGTCATGCCGAAGGGCTGCTGCCGCAGCGCATGGCGGCCGCCATCATGGCGCAACTGCAAGGTGCGGATCTGGTGATCGATGTCCACGCCAGCACTATCTATCTGCGGGAAACGCCCCAGGTGCGCATCGACCGCCGGTTTGCGGACCGGCTGCTGCCTCTCGCTAGGCACCTGAACGTGGCTGTGATCTGGTTGCAGCAGGGGCAGAAAGTCTTCGAGACCACGCTGGCCTACAGCCTGAATGCGCGCGGCGAGCCTTGTCTGCTGGTGGAGATGGGGGCCGGCATGGGGCTGACTCCGGTGTACGCCGAACAACTGCTGACTGGCATTCTGCACCTCTGGCAGACGCTGGGAGTGCTATCCGCGGAGTTGCCATTGCCGGCTCCCCGGCGCCATCCCTGGGTGGTCGAAGACGCCGCCGTGCACAGTCTCAGCGCCAGCATTTCGGGTTTATTCGTCCCCTTGGCGGCACAGCCGGGAGCGTGGGTGCAGGCCGGCGAGCCGCTGGGCCAGATTGTAGCGCCGTTCGCGGGCCAGCCCCTGGCCGCCATCGATTCCCCGGTGGAAGGTGTACTGTTCACGCTGCGCCATTATCCGCTGGTCTACGAAGGTTCCCTGCTGGCCCGCGTCGCCGCCGTCACCCCACTGGAGCCGCCCCATGAGTGATCCGATCCTGCTCGCCATGACCGCCCCTTTGCGGGATAGCTTCACCATTCCCTATCATGCTATCGGCCCTGCGGAGCGGCCGCCACGGCTGGCGCTGGTAGCGGGACTGCACGGCAACGAGCTGAACGGCGTGTTCGTGCTGGCCCGGCTGGCGGATTTCCTGACGCGCATCCAGGCTGGCGAAGGGCGCGGTCAGAGCCTGCGCGAACGGGTGCTGCTGATTCCGGCGGTCAACGTGCTGGGCGTCAACAGCCGCTCGCGCACCTGGCCGTTCGACAAGGTCGATATCAACCGCTGTTTTCCCGGCCAGACTGAAGGCGACACCGCGCAACGCATCGCCGCCGCCGTGCTGGAGGCCACGCGGACCGCCTATTACCGGGTGGATATTCACAGCTCCAATCAGGATATCGAGGAATTGCCGCAGGTGCGGCTGTATGCGCCGAACGACGACGAGCGCGCCAGTGCCTGCCTGTTCGGCCTGCCGGCGGTGATCGAGCGGCCCGTCAATCCGATTTTCACCACCAATCTGGCGCACGCCTGGCGACGCTACGGCGGCGAGAATTTCGTCATTCAGGCCGGGCGCGCCGGCAATCTGCAAACGGTCCATTGCGAAACCCTGTTTCGCGGGCTGGTCGCGTTCCTGGATCGCACCGGCATCGTCAGCGGCATCACCCTGCCCGAGGACGAGGAGCACCTGCATTATTTCGGCCTCAATCAGAGTTTCGCCCTGCTGGCCGATCATGCCGGCATCTTCGTTTCTCGGCTGGAAGTAGGGCGCTGGGTGCAGGCCGGCGACTTGCTCGGCCATATCTACGATGGCTTCAGCGGCGTCATTCACGCCGAGGTGCAGGTGCCGGTGGCGGGACTGCTCGGCAGCCTGCGCCGCCAGCCGCTGCTGTGCGAAGGCGATCTGATGGCCCGCATTCTGACACGTGGTGAGGCCGGCAATCAGGTGGAAACCATGCTGCATAGTCAGGGGCAATAATGTCGGCTGACACCTATCGCGCCGAGCGCGAGCGTATGCTGGCGACAATCCGGGCGCATCAGCGCAGTTGTGAGGACCGCGTGCTGGACCCACGGGTGCTGGCGGCGCTAGCCGCGGTCCCACGTCATGTCTTCGTGCCGAACGATTGCCAACCAGCGGCTTATGAAGACATGCCCCTGCATATCGGCCAGGGTCAGACCATCTCGCAACCGTTTATCGTGGCCTTCATGACCGACCAGTTGCGCCCGCAGCCGCAGCATAGGGTTCTGGAAATCGGCACGGGTTCCGGCTATCAGGCGGCGGTGCTGGCGCAGTTGGTGCGCCGGGTGTATTCGGTGGAGCGGATTGCGGCCTTGGCGGAACAGGCCATGCAGCGGTTGCAGGTTCTGCACATCGACAACGTGGAGGTGAGACTGGGCGACGGCCATGCCGGCTGGCCCGAGCAGGCGCCTTTCGACGGCATCCTCGTGACGGCTGCCGCCGCCCGTATCCCGCCCACCCTGATCGAGCAGCTCAAGCCCGGTGGCCGGCTGGTGATCCCGGTGGGCCTGCCGTATCGAACTCAACACCTGCAACTGGTCTGCAAGGATGCCTGGGGAGACATCGATATCCGCAATCTGCTGACAGTGGCTTTCGTGCCATTGGTGGAGGGGTGATGGGCATAGCGTTATTTGATGGGGACAAAGGTTTTTCGATTGAAATCCTATTTTTCTTGTGATATTTTTTACAAAGCCAAAGTGTCTACAGAGCTAAACTGATTACATGGCAGGGAATGGAAGTAACAGCCCCTGCATAACACAAACTCCACACGCGCTGGTTACCATTCGCCAACTCAATTAGGTTAAGTGCGTGATGGAAGAATATTAATGTGGAGTATGACCAATGGTTAATGGTAATGAAAGCGCCTCTTTAAATTTTGACATTTTTGTCAGTTATGCCAGCACGGGTCAGCAGCAAAAAAAGCTTGCCGAGCTGGAGGGAAAAAGAAATATCTATGATAAAACTCTTTCACAACCATTAGGACAAGAGGAAATTAATTACTTTAAAAAAGAGAAAGAGATCATTAGTCAAGAAATATATATCTTACAAAAAACAAACCAATGGGTTAATGATTTAATCGACAATCTTCAAAAAGACTTTGCAAGGAAATTAAATGATAAAGACATAGAAATTTCGCTGAAACTACTAAAAGATAATACTGCATCTGTTTCGCAAGGTATTGAGGAGCCTGTAATAAACCATGCCGTTTTTTTGGTAATCCTTTCTGATCATTATTTGAAACAAGAATCGTGCAAGCAAGAAAGAGAATTTATCTTAAATATCGCCAAACAGAATGACGCCAAAAGGCGTATTGTTTTGGTGCAACAAACCGAAACTGACCGTGAAAATTGGCCTGCGGAGTTTGACGATATACGTGTTTTCTCCATATATAAAAAAGCCAACGAAGATGCGCCAGCTCTTACTTTGGGAATGCCTGAGTTTGATCCCAACGATACGCTCTACTTTGATAGGCTAGGTGACCTGAGCCGGTATTTGATAGAGTGCTTACGATACCAAAAAGGAACTTCACTACCAGAAAGCAAAGGCACAATCTTTCTTGCAGAGGTTTCAGGATATTTGGAGGATCGGGATAAATTCAGGAGAGAGATGGAAACAGATGGCTGGCGAGTATTGCCGGACACCTGTTACAGACGCTCGCCAGCCGCCCTTGAGAAATCCTTGACTGAAGACCTGAATAGAAGCGATTTGTTTGTACAACTGCTTGGCCGGTATCTAACTCAGACAACTGAAGAATTATTAAAAAATTATGAAGGCTTTGAGCTCGATTTTGCTGATAAGATGGGCAAAGACATCTTGCGCTGGCTTGATCCCAATTTAGATCTAGCGTCTATGGAGGACAAGCCACTAAAGGCACTATTGGCACAGAAACCCTATATGAGAATGCCTTATGAGGAGTTTAAGGAGCAAGTGAAAAGGAAGGCACTAGAATTGGTAGCATATCGACCAAAACAGACGGTTAAGAGTGCATATGCATTAGTCGACGCTAATTCTAAAGATGAAGATGTTGCTAATAATTTATGTATAAAATTGAACAAGCTTGGTATTGGTTATGAAATAATTTGTACAAAAGATAAAGACTATCCAAAAGATAAATATTCTCTAGCTAGTTCAATTAGAAATGAACAATATCATGGTGCAATGGTGGTATATGGTGAATGTGAAAAGGATTGGTTTAAGCAACGCATCAAGCAATATCGTCGAATTTTAATCGATGAAAAAAATCAAAAACCGGTTTGCGTAATATATATTGGCCCACCGCCACAGCCACCCTTACCCGATAATAAGGTTTCACCTATTAATTTTTTTCCATTGGACCCGATTTATACTACTACAGAAACCTCACAACTTCCCCAGTTTGTTGATGCTGTGAGAAAAAATGCTGAGAATATTGTAAGACCTCCTGAGGTTCCCCCCTTACCCTTTGTTTTTCTCTCCTATTGCCACGAAAATTTTGACAAAGCTAAGCAACTACATGATGAACTTATGAAAGCTAGAATTAGAGTATATTGGGATGAAGATGATATTTCAGGCGGTCGAAATTGGAAACAAGAAATACCCAAAGCTATAAAACGAAGCAACGCGGTAGTGCTGTGCCTATCAAAAGAGTTAGAAATGCGAAATAACTCAGGTGTTTATACCGAAATCGACCATGCAATCGAGTGTTATAAAGAGCGACCGCCAGATAGTATTTTTCTGATTCCGATAAGATTTTCAGAGTGCAAAACCCCAGATTATAGGATCAATTCTAGTATGAAGCTAAGCGACATCCAACATATTAATATTTATTCTGAAATTTCTTCTGTCCAATGGAAAAAAGCACTTGATAAACTTATAAAATCGATCAGAGAGAGTGTCAACCAAAATTGATGATTACAACCCCCAGAGGTGCACAGTCAATGAATAGTAATCAAAGTTGCCCTTATCCAGGCTTGCGGCCGTTCCGCCGAGAAGAGGCAGATCTGTTTTTTGGCCGCGGACAACAGATTGATGACATGCTAACGCGACTGGAAGAGAAGCGTTTTTTGGCTGTGCTTGGCGTCAGTGGTTGTGGTAAATCCTCATTAGTGATGGCGGGTTTACGACCGGCTTTGGAAGAGGGTTATCTACTGGGTGCCGGGACTGGTTGGCGGATAGCGGTAATGCGCCCGGGCGACGCTCCTTTGGACGAGTTGGCTAAGGAACTGATTAAGGAAGGTGCTCTGGGACAGAAACCTGATGTCGATCCTGTGGCGTTAGGGTTGCTAGGAGCGACGCTGCGGACAGGTGAAAAGGGTCTGATTAAGGCAGTCCAGGAAACTCGGCTCCCTGAAGGCGTCAACCTGCTTCTAGTCGTGGATCAATTCGAGGAAATTTTCCGCTACCGGTCACAAGCCAAAGATGTCAAGGATGCCGATGCTTTCGTCAAGCTGCTGCTGGCTACTACCCAACCAATACAAAATGATGCTTTAGCAGGTACACCGATTTACGTAGTCATCACCATGCGCGTGGATTTTTTAGGTGATTGCGCGCTTTTCATCGATCTACCCGAAAGGATCAGTGATAGCCTGTTTTTGACGCCGCGTATGAAGCGCTCTCAGTATCAGTCCGCAATCGAAAAACCTGCTCAAGTGATGGGCGGTCAGGTAGATGAGAAGCTAGTCAACCAATTGCTTAATGACATGGATCAATCCCCTGATGCGTTACCCTTGTTACAGCACGCTTTGATGCGGATGTGGAACTTGGCTAAGCCAGATGAATCAGGAAGAAAAGTTCTAAATCAGGATCATTACGAGCAAGTTGGAAGACTGGAAAATGCTCTCTCGAAACATGCCGATGAAGTGCTGGATGAATTGATAACACGGGATAAATCCTCTTCAGTTGAATCACCGTTGCCGAGGAAACGTTTGACCGAAATTCTGTTTCGCTGTTTATGTGAACGCAGATTGAAAAAATCTGACATCCGTAGACCGGTAAGCCTCAAGGATGTGGCGGAAGTCGTCGGGATAGGCGATGATGCTATCAAAGCAGGAGTTAATAATGACAAGATGAGGCCGTTGATTGAAGTCATTGAAGCCTTTCGTCGCCCCGATCGTAGTTTTCTGACATCACGACCCGAATCTGAATCCCTAGATAATGTAGATATTAAGTTGGATATTAGTCATGAAAGCCTAATTAATAAATGGCATAGCTTGAATGGATGGGTAACGGATGAAATTAAATCAGCGGAACAATACGAGAGCTTGAAAAAAGCTGCAAATCGATGGCAAGAGAATAATAAAAATAATATCTGGTTGTGGCGTTCGCCTGAATTCGATCTCGCCTTGCAATGGAGAGAAAAAGAGAAACCGAATAAACAGTGGGCACAGCGCTACGGTGGCGACTTTGAGTTAGCAATGGAGTTTCTTGATAAAAGTAAAGAACAGCAACAAACCCAAAAAGAAGAAAACAGACGTTGGATTGAGGATATAACTATTGCAAGATCAAGATACTTGGCGCTTGAAGCAACATCAGAAGAAACCTCTGGGGAGTTACAGCTTCGCTTACTGCTTGCTCTTGAATCATTGAGTGCTCTTAAGTTAGCGGAAGAGCAACTTCATACCGAACTAAGCGTTCCTACCGCTGAAGAAGTGCTGCGGCAAGCCATGATGGCTTCGGGAGGGTACTGTCTTTGCAGCTACCAGGATCAGCACTGGGGTCAAATCAATGCCCTGGCTATCAGCCCGAATGGAAGCTGGCTGGTTACAGGTGGTAAGGATGGGGTGGTTTGCAGATGGAATTTGTCCATAGATGGCAGATCCGGCCATAGCAATCTACCGGAGAGCCAGCTTGCCAAAGTTGATAGCGATGCAAAGGAGGGTGCTGGCCGAAACGATGATCATGGCCGCAGATCCTATTCTCCGAGCGTTTTATGCAGTGACCAAAGTGAAATTGGCCACAAAGGATGGGTCAATGTGCTGGCCATCAGCCCAGATAGCAAGTGGTTGGTTACGGGTGGTGATGATACACGGGTTCTCTTATGGAACTTGGAAGAGGCTGTACCAGTTCCCAAAACTTTAAGCCGGGATTTCGGGCGTATTCACACCATTATCTTTGGACGATGTGCAAACTCCGGCTACTGGCTCATCGTTGGCAGTGCATCCCCAACAGTTCGACTATGGAAATTCAGCTCTGAAGGTCAATTCCATGATCAAATTTACCCGTTAGAGACTCAGGAGTGGGGGGTAGAAGCATTAGCAATAAGTGAGACAGGCCGGTGGTTGGTCAGCGGTCATGATGAAGGAGGAACATGTTTATGGAATTTAAGCCATTTAAATGACAATCCATCTGCCACTCTTGAACCGGTAGTTTTAAAGCATCGTTCCAAAATAATGATTCGGTCCGTAGTTATCAGTCCTAAAGAAGACTGGATAGTAGCCGGGGATAATGATGGCCTCGTTTATCTTTGGAAATTTTCTTCTAACGGTGAATTAGATAAACAACTTATTCCCCTGAACGAACACAAGCGGGACAAGCAGCCAATTAGTATAATAACTATCAGCCCTGATAATCATTGGTTGATTGCCGGGGACTTGGGGACTAAAGAAAAGGGTGAAGGTAACATCTATTTATGGGAGTTATCGGCCATAACTGCCAATCAAGAACCTACCCTTAAGTTTTCTAGCCATGCCAACTGGATCAGCGCCTTAGCTATCAGTTCCGATAGCCGCTGGTTAGTTACTGCAGGTGGAGATAATATTGCCCGTCGATGGGATTTAAATAATCTGGATAGACCTCCTCTCATTTTACATGGCCATGAGAAACAAATACGTGTCGCGGCATTCACTTACGATAATCACGGTAATCAATGGGTGTTCACTGGCAGTGATGATGGCGCTGTTCGCAAGTGGGATTTGCTGTCAAGATCGGCTACTTATCCCATCATTTTAAGTGGTCACAAGTATAAAGAAGGAGCTATCTGGACCTTGGCTGTCAGCCCTGATAACAAATGGTTAGTAACCGGCGGTAAGGATAAGACTGCTCTTTTATGGGGATTGACGAAAAAAGATATATTGGCTGATCCTCTTGTTTTAAATCCGAAATCAGAAATCCCAGATGTAGCTTTCAGATATTTTAAGGAAGAGACATGGTTGATCACCAGCCATGATAATGGAACCGTTCTCCTATGGAATCTGAAATTATTAACAGGCCAGGATGCTGGAACTGATCGAAAACCTGACTTTATTTTACACGGTCATGATTCCGATAAAGGAAAAATTTGGATGATGTCGCTTAGTTCCGATAAGCGCTGGCTGGTGACCGGTACCGAGAATAAAACTGCTTGTCTTTGGGATCTTTCCACCATTAAACCTAAAAAACTTAATAAACCTTTTAAGATTTTGAAAGGTCATCAAAGCGCTGTTTGGGCTGTAGCCATTAGTCCTAATAACAAATGGCTGGTAACCGGTGGTGAGGATGGAACTGCTCGTCTGTGGAAGTTCATCGAGATAACAGAAAAAAGCGAAGCTATCCCTTTCGTCTTAGATCCTCATGCATGGGGCATTCATGTGGTACTCTTCGATGAAGAAAAATGGTTGATCACAGGCCATGATGATGGAACCATCCGTTTGTGGAACCTGGAATTATTAACAGACCAGGATGCAGGAACTAAACCGCAACCTGATTTTATTTTACGTGGCCATAATATCGGTGATGAAACAAATCCCACCAGAGCGAGAATTTGGACGATGGCGCTCAGTTCGAATAACCGCTGGCTGGTGACCGGCAGCGAGGATAAAACAGCTTGCCTCTGGGATCTCTCGTCTCTACCGAGTGTTGATGTAAAACCCTATACTATAAAGCCCTATGCTGTCCTGAGCGGTCACAAGGGTCGCATCCGTGCTGTGATCATTAGTGAAAATCGCTGGTTGTACACGGGCAGTGAGGATGGTGATATCTGCCGTTGGGATATAGAAGCTATAAAACCGGATTTTAATCCTGAATGGATTGTTATAGGTGAACAACAAAGCCCTGTCATAATTATGGCCATCAGTTCTGATAACTATTGGCTGGTCAGCGGTGGTGAAGATGGCGTTGCTCGTCTGTGGAATCTACGCTTGGATGAGTTGAAAAAACTAGCATATTCCATGGTTGGACGTAACCTCACTCAAAAGGAGTGGGATAAGTATTTCTATAAGCAGTCCTATCATAAAACCTGCCATAGATATCCTTTTCCTCATACAGTCATGCAAGAAAAAATCAAAGAGGTAAAATCTTCTCTGGAAAAAGGTAATATCGAACCTGTGCTTGATTTATACCAAAAAACAGAAGAATTCGAAATCAAGAGCGTAATCATTGAGTTGGTGCTCAAACAAGCGGAATCTTTTGCCAAAGTAAACAATAAAGATAAAGCGGATGAATTTTATAAACAAGCCGTTGCTTGGGGAAGCAAGGAAAACAATGCAGCTATGATGAACAGCGCTATCTGTCGCAGCGGAAGCATCTATGGGTTTGCTGAGATTGTCTTACCGGCAGGCGAACGTGCTGTCAGTTTAGATAACAACAATCCTGCTTTTCATGACAGTTACGGTTTGGCCTTAGCATTGACCAAACGGCATGAGGAAGCCGCTGGAGAATTAGCATTTTATGAAAAATGGTTAAAAGAGTTTAAAGACGGTTTTTATGCGTATGTGATTGATTATAAAAAGGAGTATTTTGAAAGGCGTCACAAGTGGATAAATGATTTAATAAATAATAGCGATGCTGCATTAAAACACGACTTTGAGTTGCTTAAGCAACGAAGTGATGCTCAATTAACTAGCAATCTTCCCTTCATTCAAGCGCGGGGATCCGGTTGGTTGCCGATTTAAAATCAAATTGCAGGATTGAGTTGCATGGAAGTGGGCAGGAGGAACCTGGATGGTGCTCCACAAGCTGTACTCCATATGAACTATACGCTGGTTTTGCTTCATTGATAGACCTGACCCTGTGCACAAGGTAAACCGACCATGAATCAGTTGCTTGAGCGCATCAGCATCAATCCTAATGTCTGCTTCGGCAAACCTTGCATCCGAGGTACCCGTATCTGGGTATTCCTGATACTTGATTATCTTGCCTCCGGCATGACGATAGAGGAAATCATCGAGGAATATCCGTATTTGACTCATGAGGATATCCTGGCTGCTATTGCCTACGGGGCTGAGGCGGCGCGGGAGCGCATCATTTCGGTGCCGATAGAGCGGGTTGCATGAGATTCAAGCTCGACGAGAATATCGGCACTCGTGGCCAGGATCTCATCATGGCCATGCCCATTTTCCGTGAACAGGCCGGCGAGGACGCCGGCGCTCCCAGACACTACTTACTCAACAGGCCGGCGAGGACGCCGACACTCCCAGGAACTACCCCACCAACCGCCCTCACCGCCTGAGGAGGTCCACTGACCATGGCCAGTTTAGTAGTGCGCAATCTGGATGACGAAATCGTCCAGGCGCTCAAGGAGCGCGCCGCCCGCCATCAGCGCAGTGCCGAAGCGGAGCATCGCGCCATTCTGGAGCACGTCTTGTTACGACCAAGGCGCAAGAGCTTCGCCCAGGTGCTTGCATCCATGCCGGACGTGGGGCGCGATGAGGACTTCGGGCGCGTGGACGACGAGGCCGCGCCACGTGTACTTGATTGATACCAACATCATCAGCGAAGCCAGGAAGAAAGATAAGGCCGATCCGGGCCTCCGGCGCTTCTTTGCACAGGTAGAGGCGGAGCAGACGCCGGTTTATCTGTCCGTGGTGACCATCGGCGAGCTGCGGCGTGGCATCGAGCTGATCCGCCATCGCGGCGATGCATCACCAGCCCAGCAGTTGGAAGCTTGGCTTCAGACCGTACTGACAGAGTATGCCGACTGCATTCTGCCGATGGACGAGGAGATTGCCCAGCTCTGGGGCCGGTTGCGGGTACCCCATCCGGAGCATGCGCTGGATAAGCAGATTGCCGCCACGGCCCTCATCCATAGTCTAACGGTGGTCACCCGGAATCAGCGCGACTTTGAAGCGACCGGTGTGCGGGTCCTCAACCCGTTCGGGAAAATGGCATAGGGGAAAATAGGGACAGACGAACCGCTGCAGGCGGCGTCGCGCCACCGGCTATAATAGCGTTTCTCTTCAGGCGAGGACCTCGCGCATGCAGTACATCAGCACCCGTGGCGGGATGGCGCCCACATCATTTTCGGATATCCTGATCGGCGGTCTGGCCCCGGACGGTGGACTGGTGGTGCCGGAAACCTATCCCCGCGTCGAGGCCCGCGAACTCGAGGAATGGCGCCATTATGATTACCGCCAACTGGCTTACGCGATTATCGCTAAATTCGCGACCGATATTCCCGCCGCCGATTTGCGCGCCCTGATCGACCGGACCTATAGCGCCCGGATCTTCCGCAGCGACGCCATTACCCCGATCAAGCCACTGACCGAAGGGGTCTGGCTGCTGGAACTGGCCAATGGTCCCACCCTGGCCTTCAAGGATATCGCTATGCAGTTCCTGGGCAATATCTTCGAATACGTGCTGGACAAAAGCGGGGATCATCTGAACATCCTGGGCGCCACCTCCGGCGACACCGGCTCCAGCGCCGAGTACGCCATGCTGGGCAAGCGCCATATCCGGGTGTTCATGCTCTCGCCCCATCAGAAAATGAGCCCCTTCCAGACCGCCCAGATGTTTTCCCTGCAGGAACCGAATATCTTCAATATCGCCATCGAGGGCGTGTTCGACGATTGTCAGGATATCGTCAAGGCGGTGAGCAGCGATGCCGGATTCAAGGCCAAACATCACATCGGCACGGTTAACTCCATCAATTGGGCGCGGGTCGCCGCGCAGGTGGTGTACTACTTCAAGGGCTATTTCGCCGTCACCCGTAACAACGACCAAACGGTCTCCTTCGCCGTGCCGTCCGGCAATTTCGGCAATATCTGCGCCGGCCATATCGCCCGCCAGATGGGGCTGCCGATCCACCGGCTTATCCTGGCCACCAATGAAAACAACGTGCTCGATGAGTTCTTCCGCAGCGGCGTCTACCGGGTGCGGCCAGCGGAGCAGGTGGTCAAGACCAGCAGTCCCTCGATGGATATTTCTAAAGCTTCCAATTTCGAGCGTTTCATCTACGACGCCGTAGATCGCGACCCTGCCGTGGTGCGCGCGTTGTGGCGGCAATTGGAGCGCCAGGGCTATTTCGACTTCACTGCGACCCCTTACTTTGACGCTCTTGGCCGCTGCGGCTTCGTCTCCGGCAGCAGCACTCATCGCGACCGTCTGCAAACCATCCGCCGGATCTACACCGAAGCCGGCGTCATTATCGATACCCATACCGCCGATGGCGTGAAGGTGGGACTGGAACATCAGGAAGCAGGCATTCCGCTGGTCTGTCTGGAGACCGCTCTGCCGGTCAAGTTCGAGGCAACCATCGAGGAGGCGCTAGGGCACAAACTGGAACGGCCTCCCGGTTACGAGGCGCTCGAACAGCAACCGCAGGTGTTCGTGGTCATGCCAGTCGATGCGGCGGCGGTGAAGGAGTATATCGCCCGACATGTGGGGCAGGACCGCGACTGATTGTCAGGACCCCGGTTCAGAGAACCAGCAGATCGTATCCCTCCATATACAGGGACTCCACCTGTTGGCGCAGCATGACCAGCCGTCCCTGCTGGCGGGTCGCGCCCGTCACGGTGAACTCGAAATGGTAGACGCGCTCGGCGCACAGCCGTCCCTGCCGGTCTCTGCTCCACCACAGCCGCTGCAAGACCACGGTGTCGTCCAACAGTTGCACGCTGCACCGCTGGCATGCCCGGGCACTGGTTTCGCGGGCGTTTTCCCAGGCACGCAGATTGTTCTGCCACAGCCAGGCGAGCAAGCCCAGCAACAGCAGCAGCCACAGACCGGTCGTCGGCTCCAAGGGCATCTGCAACCACGCAGGGACGGGTGAGCGGATCAGTCCGACGTCACAGCAATGCCGAACAACGCCCGGAAAGGCGCCGGTGTCGGCTGCACTTTGCGGGTGGCGTAGTCGAAAAAAACCATGCCGGTCTTGGCGCGCGCCACGGCGCGACCGCTGTTCTTTTCGGTCACCCGGTAGACCAGATCGCAACCATAGCGGTTGAAATCGGCCAGCGCCACGTCGATCCGCAGCAGCTCTCCCTGGAACGCCTCGGATTCATAGACCAGGACCGCATCGGTAATGATCAGGCTGGCTCCGAACAGATCCATCTCCCGGCAACCATAGTGAGTGAAAAAACGCACCCGGGCCTCGTGCAGTAGCGCCAGCACGGCATCGCCGGCCAAGTGTCCCGCATAGTTCATGTCGGTGATCCGCACCTCCAGTTCGGTGGCGAACAGGAAGTCAGCCGGTAATTCGAGTTGTACTCGGGCCATACAGATTTTCTCCTCAAGAGACCTTATCGGACCTAAAAGCGCGTGATGGCGCAATCTGCCTCTTAGACCGCCTGTTCCCAGAGCACTGCCCACATAGGCGTAATAGCCCTGCGCAAAAAGGCGGCGGCCTAGTCTGCCCACCGTCAATGCACTGTCCTGGGGCAGGTGAAGCACCAAAATATAAGTTCCTTTGCTATCATGAGCCGGAGCCAGATGCCAGGCCCGGTTGTCACCGGAATGACACTCGTGTTCGGGTAACATTGCAGACGCTCAACAAAACGGGGGCATCGCTGTCTAACTTTGGCGTTACGCCTTGTCAGGTAACCCGCGTGCCTGAGCAGACGGCGGCCTGGGTGCCGCCCGAACCGGCGGCAGTGACGTTGATCCAGACCCCTGTCGTAACGCCGTCGCTCGACGCCGCAGCCGCCGGAGCAGGATTGATGAATATTGCACTGCAATAGCGCAATGCCTTAACCATGACAGTGCAAGACGATTTTGCTAATACCATCATTGTCGCCCACCTTGCCTTCCCGTGCGCGAAAGGCGATATTAACTTGCTGATAAATAATAATAAAAAAAACCGGGCGATAAAGTTAAGCTTTTGAATCTTATATTTTTTTAAGATGAACTAAATCATACGGAGTTGGTCCGTAAATTGCTGTGAGTGAAACTCAGCAAGTGAACGATGACCTGTGCCGAACGAGGTTAGCACTCCATGAGCATATTCAGCAGCTTTCAATCCCGTTACGAGAAGACGCGGGAAGAAGTGTATACCATCCAGGAATATCTGGAACTGTGCAAGAGCGACCGCAGCGCTTATGCCTCGGCGGCCGAACGCCTGCTGATGGCCATTGGCGAACCGGACATGATCGACACCCGTCTGGACGCCCGCCTGAGCCGTATCTTTTCCAATAAAATCATCAAAAAATACCCTGCGTTCGATGAATTCTACGGCATGGAGGAAGCCATCGAGCAGATCGTGTCCTATCTCAAGCATGCTGCCCAGGGACTGGAAGAAAGAAAGCAGATACTCTATCTGCTGGGTCCGGTTGGTGGCGGCAAATCCTCGCTGGCCGAGCGGCTCAAGTCGCTGATGGAGCGGGCGCCTTTCTACGCCATCCAGGGTTCGCCGGTGTTCGATTCGCCGCTCAGCCTGTTTTCGCCAGACGAGGACGGTCCGATTCTGGAAGACGATTACGGCATTCCCCCCCGCTGTCTGAAGACCATCATGTCGCCGTGGGCAGTCAAGCGCCTGCACGAATATAACGGCGACATCACCAAGTTCAAGGTGATCAAGCTGTATCCGTCCATTCTCAATCAGGTGGCCGTCGCCAAGACCGAGCCGGGCGATGAGAACAATCAGGATATCTCTTCGCTGGTCGGCAAGGTGGATATCCGCATGCTGGAGCATTACGCCCAGAACGATACGGACGCCTACAGCTACTCCGGCGCCCTGTGCCGGGCCAACCGCGGGTTGATGGAATTCGTGGAAATGTTTAAGGCCCCCATTAAGGTGCTGCATCCGCTGCTGACTGCCACCCAGGAAGGCAATTACAACGGCACCGAAGGGCTGTCCGCCCTGCCTTATGAAGGGATCATCCTGGCCCACTCCAACGAATCCGAATGGCAGGCGTTCAAGAACAACAAGAACAACGAAGCGTTCCTCGACCGCGTCTATATCGTCAAGGTGCCCTACTGTCTGCGGGTGTCCGAGGAAGTCAAGATCTACGATAAGCTGCTGCGGGAAAGCTCGCTGCACAGCGCCCACTGCGCGCCCAGCACCCTGGACATGCTGGCCCAGTTCACCGTGCTGTCACGCCTGAAGGAACCGGAAAACTCCAACATTTTCTCCAAGATGCGGGTGTACGACGGCGAGAATCTCAAGGATACCGATCCCAAAGCCAAGTCCATCCAGGAATACCGCGATTATGCCGGCGTGGACGAAGGTATGACCGGCATTTCCACCCGCTTTGCTTTCAAGATCCTGTCGCAGGTGTTCAACTTCGACCATTCCGAAGTGGCGGCCAATCCGGTGCACCTGCTGTACGTGCTGGAGCGACAGATCGAGCGCGAGCAGTTCCCCCCAGAACAGGAAGAGAAGTATCTCGGCTACCTCAAGGGCTATCTGGCCCCGCGCTATGCGGAGTTCATCGGCAAGGAACTGCAGACCGCCTATCTGGAATCCTACGCCGAATACGGTCAGAATATTTTCGACCGTTACGTGACCTATGCCGACTTCTGGATTCAGGATCAGGAATTCCGCGATCCCGATACCGGCGAAATCTTCGACCGGGGCGCGCTCAACGCCGAACTGGAGAAGATTGAGAAACCGGCCGGCATCAGCAATCCCAAGGATTTCCGCAATGAAATCGTCAACTTCGTGCTACGGGCACGGGCTAACAACGCGGGCCACAATCCGACCTGGACCAGTTACGAGAAGCTGCGCGCCGTCATCGAAAAGAAAATGTTCTCCAGCACCGAGGAACTGCTGCCGGTGATCTCCTTCAACGCCAAGGCGTCGACGGAGGATCAGAAAAAGCACGAGGAATTCGTCAACCGCATGGTGACGAAAGGCTATACGCCCAAGCAGGTGCGCCTGTTGTCTGAATGGTACTTACGGGTGCGCAAAGCGTCTTAAACCCGAGGAATCGCTATGCCGACGTTCATCGATAGACGGCTGGACGGCAGGAACAAAAGCGCAGTCAACCGGCAGCGCTTTATCCGGCGTTTCAAGAACCAGTTGAAAAAAGCCGTGAACGAAGCCATGAACGGTCGCTCGATCATGGACATGGACAGCGGCGAGAAGGTCAGCATCCCGGCCAGGGATATTTCCGAGCCGGTGTTCAGCCACGGTCCCGGTGGCCGGCGCGAAATCGTGCACCCCGGCAACAAGGAATTCATCCCTGGCGACCGGGCGCCGCGCCCCCGTGGCGGCAAGGGCGGCGGCGGCAGCGGTCAGGCCGGCAACTCGGGCAGTGGCGATGACGATTTCGTGTTTACGCTGTCGCGCGAGGAGTTCCTGGAGCTGTTCTTCGAGGACCTGGAGCTGCCCAATCTGGTCAAGACCGAGTTGGCCAAAGTGCAGGAATTCAAATTGGTGCGGGCTGGTTATTCCTCAGCCGGGATCCCGCCCAATATCGATGTGGTGCGCTCTCTGAAAGGGGCACTGGCCCGGCGCATCGCGCTGTCCAACCCGCATCAGTCGCGCCTGCGGGAAAAGGAACAGGAACTGGAGGCGCTACTGCAGGAGGAGGGGGTCGATGAAACCGATCCCCGGGTGCTGGCGTTGCGCGAGGCAATCAGCGGTCTGCGCGCCCGCATCAACGCCATTCCCTTCATCGACACCTTCGACCTGCGCTACGCCAACCGCATCCGCCAGCCGCAGCCTACCACCCAGGCGGTGATGTTCTGTCTCATGGATGTATCCGGCTCGATGGACCGGGCGCGCAAGGATCTGGCCAAACGCTTTTTCACCCTGCTGTATCTGTTCCTGAAGCGTAATTACGAGCGCATCGAAGTCGTGTTCATTCGCCATCACACGGTCGCCAAAGAGGTCAACGAGGAGGAATTCTTCTATTCCCGTGAAACCGGCGGCACGGTGGTGTCCAGCGCGCTGTCGCTGATGCGCGACATCATGCGCGAGCGTTATCCCGTAGCGAGCTGGAATATCTATGCCGCTCAGGCCTCGGACGGCGACAACTGGCATCACGATTCCCCCACCTGCGGAGATCTGCTGGTCAAGCACATCATGCCGTTCGTGCGCTATTTCGCCTATATCGAGATCACCCCGGACCGCCATCAAAGCCTGTGGGAAGCCTACGAGGAAGTGCGGCAGAGCTTTGCTCAGTTCGCCATGCGGCAGATCGATGGGCCGGCGGATATCTATCCGGTCTTCAGGGACCTCTTCAAAAAACGGGCGCACTCATGACGCATCGACTGATTTCCGATTCTTCCGAGTGGACCTTTACTCTGCTGGATCGCTACGACGCCGAGATCGGCACAATCGCCGCCGACTTCGGGCTGGACACCTACCCGAATCAGATAGAAGTCATTACCGCCGAACAGATGATGGATGCCTATTCCTCGGTGGGCATGCCGCTCGGCTACAAGCACTGGTCCTACGGCAAGCATTTCGTGTCGGTCGAACAGAATTACAAGCGCGGCCAGATGGGCCTGGCTTACGAAATCGTCATCAACTCCAATCCCTGCATCGCCTATCTCATGGAAGAGAACACCATGATCATGCAGGCCCTGGTCATCGCACACGCCGCTTACGGCCACAATTCCTTCTTCAAGGGCAATTATCTGTTTCGGGCGTGGACCAGCGCCGACGCCATCATCGACTATCTATTGTTCGCCCGCAATTACATCACCGAGTGCGAAGAGAAATACGGCGAGGAAACCGTGGAGTTGTTCCTGGACTCCTGCCACACGCTGATGAATTACGGCGTCGACCGCTACAAGCGTCCCTCGCCGCTGTCCATGCAGAAGGAACGCCAGCGGCAGTTGGAGCGGGAAGCCTATCTGCAATATCAGGTCAACGAGTTATGGCGCACGATTCCCACTAAAGAGGCCGCGCCGGATGATCCCAGGACCAGCCAGCGTTTCCCGGCCGAGCCGCAGGAAAATCTGCTGTATTTCATCGAGAAGAATGCGCCGCTGCTGGAGCCCTGGCAGCGGGAGATCGTGCGCATCGTGCGCAAGATGGCTCAATATTTCTATCCGCAGCGCCAGACCCAGGTGATGAACGAGGGCTGGGCGACCTTCTGGCATTACACCCTGCTGAACGAGCTGTACAACCGGGGTTATATCAGCGACGGCTTCATCATCGAATTCCTGCAATCCCATACCAGCGTGATCTATCAGCCGCCGTTCGACAGCAACTTCTATTCCGGCATCAATCCCTATGCGCTGGGTTTCGCCATGATGAGCGATATCCGCCGCATCTGCGAGCAGCCCACCGCCGAGGATCGCTACTGGTTTCCCGATATTGCCGGCGCAGACTGGATCAAGGTGCTGGATTTCGCCATGCGCAATTTCAAGGACGAAAGTTTTATCGCCCAGTATCTGTCGCCCCAGGTAATCCGCGATTTCAAGCTGTTCGCTGTGACGGACGATGAGATGAATCCGGATTTGGAAATCGCCGCCATTCATAACGAAGATGGCTATCGTTACGTGCGGCAGGCGCTGGCCGATCAGTACAATCTGGGTAGCCGGGAGCCGAATATTCAGGTCTATTCAGTGGACCATCGCGGCGACCGCTCGCTGACGCTGCGACACACCCAGTACAACCGCAAACCGCTGGCGGACTCCATGCTGGAAGTGCTCAAGCATCTGCATCGGCTGTGGGGTTTCACGGTGCGGCTGGAATCGGTGGACGAACACGGCAAGGTGGAGCTGGTGGGCGAGTGTCCGAAGCGCTAGCCCGTCGCTTCAACCATAATCCCGGATCACTTGCAGCATATCCAAAGCCGTGATGATGCCCACGATCTTGCGGTCGCGGGTGACGAAGACACGGTGAATATGCCCCCGCACCATGACGTCGGCGACCGCCGTCACGGGCGTGTCTTCGCCGACCTCGAAAATCATGGGAGTCATGATATCGCGCACCGTCGCCGCCAGTTCCGGCTTCAGGCCCAGGGCGGCGATCTCCTCACGGGCATAGCGGTTCTCCAGTCCGCGCAGGTAGTAGTCGGGAATATCGTCGCCCCCGTCATGGGCGTGAAAGCTGTCGTGCCGCACGATATTGGTCAGAGAAACCACCCCGATCAGTTCCTCCTCCTCGGAGACCACCGGCGCGCCTGAAATATAGTTGTCGGTCAGGAATTCCGCCAGCCGGTCCAACGGCCAGTCCGCCCGTGCCGCCATGATCTCGGCAACCATGAGGTCTTTCGCTGTCAGGTTAATCACTGTGCTCTCCGGGAATTATGATTTCTGGATTGGCCTGGATGGATGTATTAACAACCGCCTAACAATATCCTAACACGACCGGCATGGCGCTAAATTATTGGACCGCCATGAAAGCAATTTCGCTAGCGAAAAACAGGGACGTCCTCTGCTTTACTGACTTCAGTCTTAGCCTTCTCAGGTTTTTTCGGCTCTCTGGTAATTCGCGTTGCTGGTTACCAGCTTTATGCTATTGATAATTAAGCATATTTTTCATAGCCTGTCAGATCGATAAAGAGGCGCTGAAATAAATGATCTACATTGAAAATCCCATAGCAACGTCTTTTAATCACCTTGATTTTATTATTCAATCCTTCGACAAATCCACTGTTTTTACGATCGACAAAATAATTCGTAATCTCTTCCAGTTGCTTGTCTAACGTTGATAAGAAACTATCAAAACAGTCTAACTTACTCTCCTGGACCAACTGCTTCCACGCCCGTAACCGTTGCTTCGCTTCTGCTTTACTCAGGGGAAGTTCAAAAATACTGGTTAATGTATAGCAAAAAACATACGCTGATCCTAATAGGGGAGTATGCTTGAACAAACCGCTTAGCACTTCTAACTCTTCTGGTTTCAACTCCGCTGGATTTTTACGCAGTAACCACATCACCCCTTTGAACGCTTTATAATCCGCCTTAGGTAACTCTTTCTTTAAGCGTTTTAGCTCTTTCTTGCGCAACTCATCCAACCCTTTTCGGTACAGCTTGGCTACATGAAAACGATCCACTACCACCTGTACCTTTTTGCCTAAAACCTCTTTCACCGCGTTAATATAACCCTTGTACATATCGCTACAAACCACTCGAATCGTTTTACGTAACTTCTTGGGAATAGTGGAAAAAAATTTCTTTACCGTCGCTTTCTCACGACCTTCCAGTACCCCCAGCACCCGTATTGCCCCGGTCGCTAACCGGGTCGTTACAATCGTGAAAAAATCCTGATGTCCTTTCTTGGAGGCAATTTCATCTATCCCTACCTGCGCTAATTCCTTAAACTCATTCCAATCCACTTTCTCACTCACCCTCCGATTAATGATTCCCTCCACCGCTTCATAACCTAATCCCTGTTTAATACTTACATCGGCCACTGTACTATTCACTAAATTGAGTAACACATGCGTCTCATATGCCTTCGTATGGGGACTCCGAGTATCATACCACGATACCTTCTGAGTCGTCGTTGGGTGATCTCTGCAATAAGGACATTGATATCTTTTAGGCTTAATCCGAATATACGTCGGCTTCCCTAAAATCGATAAATGACGCAACGTAATTTCTCTCCCAAAACCATAAGACGCCGTGATTTTCTTGCCACAGCGATGGCAATGAGTTCCTTCTAATGTACTCTTCACTGTGATAATAATTTCATTATTTTTGATGAATTCTACACGTTCGATTTTGACATCGTCGATGTCTAATGGAATTTCAAAACGATCCATAAGCATTTCATTACCTCTTAACTTGAATCTGCACCGTAGGTCATAACTTGTTGTTTATATTATAATTGATTACCCCGCAAGATACCAGAGAGCCGTTTTTTCTTGGCAGTGGCCGTGATTATGTCTTCTTCTCGTCAATATGGAATTTAGCGGGCTCAGTGCGCTCAGTGGGGTGAGCGACCTTTTGTCTTTTGCGCCGTCATTGCTCGAGGTTTTGTCCATGGTCGGGGCGCCACTTAACATCGAAAATCCGATCCAGGACAACACACCGCCGCCGGCTACGGAGAATGCATCCAAAGACACGCCGAACAGGTTCAGGACTGTGGCTCCGAAGGGTGCCGTAGGCCCTGGCCGATCTTCGAGAACTCATCGGTGCGCGCGTCATACGAGCGCATAGACCCAGAAGCGATCGCCTATCGCTTCCTGAGCGACTGGCTCACGCGTTCACGTTGTCGCCGGAGCGATCTCCCGCTCGATGCGCTTCGCATTTTCGATCTCGGCAACTCGCAGGTCATATGCGGTTTGGAGGTTCAGCCACGAGCGCGCATCGCCACCAAAGTAGCGCGCAAGCCGCATGGCAGTATCGGCGCTGACACCACGCCGCTCGCGAACGATGTCGTTGATGCGCGGAGCAGGCACGTTCAGGGCCTTCGCCAGCGCATTGGCGCTTAAACCGAGCGGAACCAGAAAATCCTCTCGCAATACTTCGCCGGGATGAACCGGCCGCATGCCGTTTTTGGTCATCGCAGTTCTCCGTCAGTGGTAGTCAACGATCTCGACGTCTTCCGCGCAGGTAGAACACTTCCGGCAGAAAGTAGCTGCTGGCGGTGATCTCCGGCAGGTCGGCCATGCTTTCTAGCGATCAGTCGGATGTAATTTCACCAGCATGTCGAACGCAAACCACAGAAACAGCCACCCAGGAACGCTTTCAATCATGAGTCCCTTCTTGCCAATGGACCAGAGTCCGGCGCCAACAAAGACGAGCGGTAGCGCAAGCTTCAGGTCAATGGGGATACCCGCCGTCTCGTAGATGAGCCGATTGAGATCGTCAACGGCGGCCAGGAAGCCCTTTGTCTCCAGGCGATCCCCGCCCTCACTCTCCTGGCCTTCAACGGTTGGCAAATGCCCGAGTGACTCGACCACGACATCGAGATCCTCGAGCAGGCGCAGCATCCCGGCGGTACTGTGGCGCTCGTGGTCGTATTGGACGGTGACACTCCCTCTTGCCGGGTTTACTCTGACGTTATGAATTCCTTCCTGAGACTCAAGACTGCCCTTGAGTCCCTGCATCGTCTGCGGGTCCCGGCTGGTCGGGTGCAGCTTGATACGGAGTCGCCCTGGTACGAGGCTGGCTATATGGGCACGGTGACGCCGCTGGTGTTTTTCTTCGTTCACTGTTCAATCTCCTTTGTAGCAATTCAATGGGTTACAGCTAATACCCAGTCGCCATGGTGGTGTACCTGACTTTCCAGGCCGGGTAACAGTGGGCGTTTCATCCCCGCTTGGAACACAGCGCCCCGGCAATCGTTGGAAACAGCAGCACAGCGAGCACCCCGGCTCCGACGAGAGCGGCCGCGATGTCGGGACTCATGCGGTGCGTCCGAAGCCCGATCTCGGTGATGACGACCACCAGCGACAACGACGGCACTGCGGCGAAGAGTGCGAACGGCAGCCGCTCCCCACGTGCGAGGTCGTGGCGATAGAGGAACACCGGCAGGCCGCGCACCAGCAGAAACAGTCCGCCGAATGTGGGCACCAGGAGCAGAGTCGTCACGCTTTGCACGAGCGCATCGAAATTGAATTTGATGCCCATGCCGACGAAGAAGAAGGGCATGAACCAGCCAAAGCACACGGCATCGATCTTTTCGCGCAACGGCTCGCCCACCTCGCCACGGGTGGCCAGCCCCACGACCATCCCCGCCGCGAAGGCGCCGAGGATATTTTCGAGGCCGAATTTCTCGGACAGCACGAAGAAGGCGGCCAGGATCAACAGCGCCATGCGCACCGGCAACTGCGTGCTCGACCTCATGGTGCGGCCGAGCAACGCCAGTACCTTCGGCGGCCTGACCCCCAGGCCAATGGCGGCCGCTATGGCAACGACCGCCAGGAAGGCCAGCAGGAGCCCAAGCTCCTGCCATGTGTTGTACTCGTGGGACAGCGCCAAGGAGATCGCGACAATGGGTCCGACCTCACCGACCGTACCCGCGGCCAGGAACAGTCGCCCGAACGGGGTGCCGAGCTGACCGGAATCGCGAAAGACGGGCAACAGCGTTCCGAGGGCCGTCGTGATCAGTGCGAACGCGACCATGATCGGGGCATGCACGACGGGCATAACGTAGAGAAGACCCGCGGCGGCGAGCCCCAGCCCCACCGAAAGGGGGGGGGTCAAGTCCGCAAGATCGAACCACCCCGGCGCTGCGCGCCACCCCTCCTTATCCAAAGAGGGGAATTCATGCCCACCACCTATGCCCTACTTGCCGGTATAGCCTTTGCCAGAAATCACCTAATGCATCATTCGCTTCCAATCATGAATGCGCGCAGGCCCGAAAGAGCAAACTGAATACCCATCGCGATCACAATCAAACCCATGAAACGGGTCACGGTATCCCGGACGAAGCCACCGCCGTTTGAGGGACTGCCCCTGCGGGCAACGAGCAGGAGCACAATCCCCATGACCAGCACCGCCACGACGATGGCCACCAGCGCGGTGACCGGAAATCCGAGCGGGCCATGGGCGACGGCCAAGGTGATGACCCCGGTCATCGTGCCGGGACTGGCGGCAAAGAGAATCAGTGGGGTGAGCGACCTTTTATCTTTTGCGCCGTCATTGCTTGAGGGTTTGTCCATGGTCGGGTTGCCACTCAACATGGAAAATCCGATCCAGGACAACACACCGCCGCCGGCTACGGAAAATGCATCCAAAGACACGCCGAACAGGTGCAGGACTTTGGTTCCGAAGAGTGCTGCCAGCACGAGAATGACCAGCACTGCCAGCACCGCCTTTGCCGCGTCGGCTAGCTGGGTATTGCGGGATTGTTCGCCTTCGATTCGCGCGAATAGAGCTCCACACATCAGTGGATTAACCAGAGAAAGCACGGTGACAATCGCTTGCAGGTGTTGCTGCATCAGTGAAGTCAACATAGATCTTATCAGCGTATCGGAGCGTCTTTCCGCAATACCGCGGCGATCCGATCCACGGTGGGAAGGGCGTGTTGGAAGAAGCGCTTGAACCCCGCGCACAGGTAATTCAAGCCCGGCTCCCCGTCCGGGGTGCGAATCAGGCGGTTCTTCGGGCATTCCCCCCAGCAATCGCGCAGATACGCGCACTCCCGGCAATACCGGGGGAGCGTCTCGGATTTGGCGTAGCCGAATTTGACCTGCGTGGGTGAAAATACCAGATCGGCTAGCGGTTGTTCCCGGATATTTCCCAACCGATACTCGGGATAGACGTAATGGTCGCACGAGTAAACGCTGCCGTCGTGCTCCACTGCCACGCCCTTGCCGCAGAATTCGTGCTGGATGCAATTCTGCGCCGGCAGCCCCAGATGTTGCGCCACCAGCGTCTCGAAATGATTGACCAGCACCTTGCCTAAATCTTTCCGATACCACTCATCGAACACCTTGCAGAGAAAGGTGCCGTACTCCTCGGGATCCACCGACCACTCGGTGACCACCGCATTCGGGTGCCCCGGCCTGGCTTCGGGACTGCCCAGCACCGGCAGCCGGGCGGGGTCCCAGGTCTGCGGGGCGGTCGTTTCAAAATCCTTGATCTGCACGATCGGGATGAACTGCAGGAACGTGGAACCCAGTTCGCGCCGGAGAAACCGGTACACGTCCAGCGGGCGCGAGGCGTTGAAGCGGTGCACGCAGGTCAGGGTGTTAAACGGCACACCGAAGCGCTTCAACAGTTTCGCGGCGGCCACCACCTGGTCGAAGGTCGGTGCGCCGCCTTTGGTCACCCGGAACCGGTCGTGTAGTTCGCGCGGGCCGTCGATGCTGAGTCCCACCAGAAAGCGGTTTTCCTTGAGAAACCGGGCCCACTCGTCGTTCAACAGCACCCCGTTGGTTTGCAGATCGTTCTCGATGCGCTGGCCGGGCTTGGCGTACTTTTTCTCGAGCGCCACCACCTTGCGGAAAAAGTCCAGCCCGCGCAGCATCGGTTCCCCGCCCTGCCAGGAAAACACCACCTCCGGGCCGGTGACGCCCTGGATATACTGCTGGATGAACAGTTCCAGGGTTGCATCGTCCATGCGGCCGCGGCCGGGACCCTGGGGCAGGTGCTCCTTGCTTAAATAGAAACAGTACGCGCAATCCAGGTTGCAGGTGGATCCGGCGGGCTTGATCATGGCGTGGAACCGCCGGGTGGCCCGCGCCCCAAGCTGTTGGGGCGCATGGTATTTATCGGTCATCATGGCCTTCGCTGTGCCGCTCAGTTACCCGGGCCCACCAGCGTAAGCTCGATCCGCCGGTTCTTCGCCCGGCCCTGCGGTGTGTCGTTGGAGGCGATGGGGTGCGTGTCCCCATAGCCCTGGGCCGACATCAGGTTGGGGTTGACGCCCTGCGACTGCAGGTACTGCACCACGCCGGTGGCCCGCGCCGCCGACAGTTGCCAATTCGAGGGGAACCGCGCCTTCAGCTCCGGTCCGATCGGCAGGTTGTCGGTGTAGCCATCCACCACAATCCGTGTCTGCGTCAGGGTCTTTAGCGTGGGCGCAATCTTGTTGAGCGTCTGCTCGCCCCGCTGGTTGAGCTGCCAGCCACCCTCGGGGAACAGGATCTCATTCAGGAGCGTTACCTTCAGCTTTCCCTGCAATTGCGTGATCTCAGCCTGGTCCGCGTTCACCTCGGTCTGCAGGCTCTGGTTGAGCTGCTGATAGAGAGCAGCCAGTTGAGCCTCCTGGTTATACTGAGACTGCGACACGCACCCCACCAACAGCAGGAGTGCAAACAGGGGGGCCGCCAGCAGTTTACTTCTTAGTGGGTTCAGCATGATTCGTATCCTCAATGCAGGTTGTCAGGGTTGAATCGTTGTTACAGAAGCTGTGTAAAAACGACTGCTTTTAAAGTCAGCATTTTACCTGTACGAGTTCGCTTGCGGGCGATGATTGTTGCTGCCGCTCGCCAATCAGTTCATGCAAATAGTTAATACAATTAATAGATTAGTTCTTATACCGCCTCTTAGTAGAAGGGCGGCCCTTTCGGGCCGTCCGGCGAACGCTGTTACTTGCCCTCGTGGGCCTTGATCATCGCCTCAACCTGCCTCTTCACCGCATCGAGGTTGAAGGAAGCCGGGTCCTGCATTGGCGGGTAATCAATCGCCGTCAGGGCCAGTTTCATGACTGCCTGCTGAACAGCGACGAAGCGCCAGGCTTCGCGGCCGAAGAAATCATTGCCGTAGCCCCAGGCGCCGGTCGCGGAGGTTTCGCCGAGCAGCATTGGGGTGCGCTCGAACGGGTCCTGGCGGAGGTTCACGAGAATGGGCATGTCGGTTTGAACCTTCTGGCCGGGCCAACCGCCCGGCTGCTGGATGAAGATGAACTTGAAGTCGTCAACCCTGACGGCCCCAAGCGCAGGCCCGCCATTTCGATCAACAACAGGGCCTAATCCGGGGCAAGGCGCGGGTTTAGGGGCATGGCGCTGAGTACCGCAAAGGTTTCCGCAAGCGAATGCAGTGCTATCCAGCATTCAAGGCCGGACTGCGTGGATTCCGCAACAATAGCCAGCGCCCGCGCTCGATGCGGATGCGCAGCGACGCAGTAAGGAACCAGCACCGACGTGTCGAACAAAACGGCATTCATGGGCCAGCAACCTGGTCAATGCGCATTTTGCGTTGCTCTTGAATGAAGCGTTCCAAGTCAAAATCCGCAGGCAACTCGCCCGTCGCCACCCAGTGCCCCTCCTGGCAAGCCAAACCGGTCTCAGTCTCGGTAGATATAGCGGTCTGGATGACGGTCAACCGTTGCCGCCGCCATTGCTCCATCCGGTATTGATCGTTGATAAAACGCTCCAGCCGTTCAATAAAATCAGGAATTTGTTGAGCCTTGGCCTGTGCGTCGGGGCTAAGAACAATGTTCATATGATACCTCGCAAATGGATGCGACCTGAAAGGCCAGGCGATTTTAGTTCCGTAGGTTAGAGTGAGCGTCGCGAACCCCAACAGCCAATGCGGTGAGGGAGCGTGTCGGTTGGGGTTCGTACCTCACCCTAACCTACGAGCTTGCAAGCGATCCGGCTACTCTTGAAATAATGGTGTCATTAATGGTACCATTACTTATATGACGCCTCACAAGAAGATTCTGGACCAAATGCGACGCGAACCGGCCAACGTACGGTTCAATGATCTGCTGAACCTCTGCGAGGCGTATTTTGGAAAGCCGCGCCAGTCGGGCGGTAGCCATGCCATTTTCAAGACCCCGTGGGCGGGTGATCCACGGATAAACATCCAGAATGACAGGGGTAAGGCTAAGGCCTATCAAGTCCGACAAGTGTTGCTGGCCATCGATAAGCTGGAGAGGATGCACAATGAACCCTGATCATTACACCTATCGCGTTACTTGGTCACCGGAGGACGGTGAGCATGTCGGTTTATGCGTGGAGTTTCCTTCTCTGTCCTGGCTGGCCGCTACACCGGAGGCGGCATTGCTTGGCATTCGGCAGATAGTTTCCGAAGCGGTGGCGGATATGCAAACGGCCGGGGAGACCGTTCCTGAGCCGTTGGCTGAAAGACGCTACAGCGGCGAATTTCGGGTTCGGATTCCCCCTGAAGTCCACCGTGCGTTAGCGTTGCAAGCGGCGGAGCAAGGTGTCAGCCTGAACCGCTTGGCCAGCGCCAAGTTGGCTGGCTGACCCGGGTCAGTCAGTCAGTCAGTCAATCGGAACAGCTTCGACTTATTTTCTTGAAAATCATCACTTGACTGGGCGGTTTTCAATGAACATGATCGAACGATTAAAACTTCCAGATGAGAGTGGCGTTGAAGAAATGCGCATGGAAGCTGGAATAATTCCCTCTCAGGTCGCCTTGTAACGGCCCCCCGTTTTGCCGCAGTTTGTTCTGCCCCAGGTCCGCGTATTCATAGGCGAAACCGACCGTCACATCCTCGCTCCACTGGTACTGAGCGCCCGTGCCCAGCCGGATCTGCCGGTCCATCGGCAACCACGCTTTCCGGTCGGCAGTTTTTACCATCGAGCTGTCGTAGGCGACCCCCGCGGACAACAACCACAGCGGGGTAAGCCGGTACTGCGTCCCGAGGGCCACATGCCAGGTGTCCTGGTAATGTTCTTTAACGGTGAGGCTGGTGGTGTCCTCGGAAGAGACGGTGACGCCGAAATAGCCGAATTTCGACCAGTCCTGCCAGCCGACGTCGCCCAGAATAGCCAACCGGTCGGTGAGTTCATGGTAGCCGCTGACCATGAGCATCTGGGGAATATTGAGGTCGAGGCGCAGCCGGGGATTCAGCAGATCACGTCTGTCCAACGCATATTCCAGGCCGGGTCCAAGCCCCCCCAGTTGCACATGGTCCCGAAAATTCATATTCACTTGTGTCAGATATTGCAGGCCGAAGCGGGTACCGGCGCCCGGCTCGACCAGGATACCGAAATTACCCCCGTAACCCACCTGAGAATCCTCATATTCGACCCGCCCATCTCCCAGACGGGGATCCGGATTATTGACCGCCGCTTTTTCGTCCAGGTGGCCGCGCAGGATATTGGGACCGGCGCCCACAGATAACCACTCATTCACCCGATAGGCCAGCGGTACGGTAATGCCCGAAACCGTCAGTACCGAACGCTGGCTGAAGTAACGTCCGGCCCAGTCCTTATCGTAATTCAGAGAACCAGCGGCATAGGCAATGGTTCCTATCCCCAGCTTGAGATCGGGTGTCAGGCTGACGACATGGTAGAGGCCGCCGGAGGGGGCAAACCCACCCGCATTGCCCCCATCGCTACCCCCGTAGGTGGCGAAAGCGGTGTCGAAATGAATGTCCACGTAGGCCGCCTGTACGCCGATCAGCAACTGGGAACGATCCAGGCGGGTCATCCCGGCCGGATTGGTCGCCACCGTAGCCGCATCCTGGGCGCGCGCCGCCCAGCCGGCCGAGGCCAAACCCAGATCGGGTGTGCCGATTTCATACGGCGCCGGCCCGCCGGCCCAGAGTGGTGCGGCATACGCCGAGGCTAGCAACAAGATGGGAAGGGTACGTGGTAAGTACATCATTATTCGACCTCGCTTTTAGAAACTACCCGCCACCTGAGATGGCGGTTCGATCCACTGTGCCCCGTTCGCCGGTCACTGTGGGAACAGGAACTGGACTTGCAGACGTAACGTCCAATTTGGGCCGTACTGCGGCGTTTTGACGTTATAGAACGCCTGTACCTGGGTGTTCACCGGCAGCCTGTCGATTCGCCAAAGCTTGCCTACGCCGCCGCCGAGCGGCACGGTCCAGGTATCCTTGTCCCGCTCCGCCTTCCAGTTAGCGGTGATGATCGGCGCCGACACCATATACAGGCCATCGGGGAAATTGTAGTTGATGAACGGCTGCAGCAGGAATTGATTATAGGGACGGGCATTAGGACCGTTCGGTCCACCGGAGGCAATCGACCAGACGTTGTTGACCAGCGCACCGTAAACCCAGGGACCGTCCATGCGCAAGGCTACGGCGGAGGGGCCGAGGCCCCACTTGTCGCTGGCCAGGTTATTGGTATTGGTCGGCAGTTGCACGATGGGTCCTACGCCCCAGATCAGCCCCTCGGACTTGGCTGGAGAAAGAAAGGCGGTGAACTGGGTATCGCCCAGACCGTTGGTGCGCCCTTCTCCCTCAAAGAACTCGGGCTGAGAAATGACCGGCACGATGGTGCGGGTGATGAGGTTCCAGTCGGAGTTCAGGTGGATCGGGATGACGGGCTGGATATTCAGGATATTCTGGGTTTTGTTGAGCGGCCCGACATTGAAATTGGTGTTGTTCTGGAACGGCACGCTGATCAGGTTGGCAACCGGGTTCTGGGTCTGCTTGGCCAGATCTTCAGTACTTTGCTGCGCCTGGACCGGCGCGGCAAAAGTCGCGCCGATAGCGAGAAGCCCGAACGCCGTCAGCGCCTGCTGTATAGTCGCTGCTTTCATCAATCTACCTCAAGAAAGTTGCACATCACGTTATACCATTTCGCAATAAGGTATCCCCGTGGGTCGGGCACGGGACGTGCCAGACCCACCGAGTTGGTCGATGCGCGGCGTCGGCG
Organism: uncultured Pseudomonadota bacterium; assembly: GCA_963708455.1. Classification (GTDB taxonomy): domain Bacteria; phylum Pseudomonadota; class Gammaproteobacteria; order Competibacterales; family Competibacteraceae; genus CAIMUS01. Next base: position 1,327,887 of record CAVPSQ010000010.1, on the reverse strand, counting down.
CGCCGCGAAGCTGCTGGCCAGCATCCGGGAGCACGTTAGAGCCTTACCAGCATCCGGATTCGGTCAATGATCACCAAGACCTTCTTCACGCCGGCGGCCGGGAACGAAGGCTGCCGGTGATTGCCCGTTGTGATAAAGGTTGCGCCCGTCGCTCACGGCTCGAACGCGAAGATGCGCTTCCAGTCGTTCTTCATGCTGATGACGAACCAGCCGTCCTTCTTCGCCTCGTCGTACAGCGCCTGGGTAAACGTGCCGACCCTGGTATCGGGCAGTCCCTGGGCCGGTCCGTAGGCATACTCGCGCTTGGCATCGTCGTGCAGCACGATCATCGACAGCCGCGCTTCGTCGCCGGCCTGGGTGTACTCGAGCATCTGCCGGTCGCCGGTCGAGTTGCCGAACGCCGCGTAGGGCCGGCGACCGATCATGAGATGAATACCCTCGGGCTTGCCGGCGTTGTTGTCGTTGAGCAGCAGCTTGGGTTCTTTGGTCAGGAACGGCTTGCCGCTCTTGTCGTAGCCGTACTTAGTCCCGCCGGCGGTACCGACCACCTGCTCGGGCGGGATGCCGTAGACCTGCTCCGAATACACCCGCACGAAGTCCTGACCGCCGCCGGTGACGATGTAGGTCTGGTAGCCGTTGGCACGCAGGTATTGCAGCACTTCCTGCATCGGCTGGTAGGTGAGTTCGGTGTAGGGTCGCTTCCAGCGCGGGTCCTTAGCCGTTTCGATCCACTGCTTCACCTCGGCTTGGAACTGGTCGACACTCATGCCGGTAAGAGTGGCGGCGAGAATCTTCTCAAGGTCCTTCATCGAGAGCTTCGCCATCGCTTCGCGGTTACCGGACAGCACAGTCTTGAACGGCTCGACCTTCGCCAGTTCCGGCTTCGCCTTGACCACCGCCGGGACCCGTTCCAGGCAGTACATCACCTGGGTGTACATCGGGTGCGAGACCCACAGCGTGCCGTCCTGATCGAAGGTGGCGATGCGCTCGGCGGGCGGCACGAACTTGGGGCTGGCCTGGTCGGTGGTTTCCTGCACGAAGGTGACGATGGCCTGCTTGGCGGGGCCGTCGTTCCACGAGGGCAGCGGATCGGTCTGGGCGTGCGCCTGCGCGCCGAGGACGAGCAGTGCGCCCAGCGCAAAGAGGCGGGCGAACGCTGAAAAATAGGGAATGGGTTTCATGGGTGGTTTCACCTTTACAAGTCAACAGTAAACGGGCGACCCTGTCGGGCCGCCCGCTCCGTTACATCATGCCCGTCTCAGGCGGCTAGTCGCTCGGGTGATTGCCCGCCTGAATTGCCTTCAGGATGCCACTCAGGTTGTAGGTCTCCGGGGCCTGCAGCGGCGGGAATTCCTGGTACGACATCAGTTCTTTCTCCCACAGCAATTGCCCAACGGGAAGCATGTTCCAGTCGAACAGGTAGGACGTGCTTGGGGAAGCCATTTGACCGGTCAAGAACGCGTTCGACTTGGTGTCCCCGAAGCCGACGGACTGCTCGAACGGATCACGTTTGATGTTCGCGACGAGCGTCCAGTGAAAGGTCGTGAGGGGTTCGAACCAGCCGGTCCCGCCTGACGGTGCCATCGTGTAATAGAACTTCCAGTTCTTGTAGCGCACCGCGGACGGCGTCGAGCCCGAGTAATAGAAGAAGACCTCACGCGCCGATTTCTCCGACTTGCCGGTCAGATAGTCGAGTCTGATTGAACCCGTCGAGCTTGGTCTTGACGATGCCGGGGTACTTGCCCGCCATGATCTGCTCGTTCAGTGCATTGCCCTTCGGCCCACCAGCGATTTCGACAAAGGTCGGCAGCCAGTCGAAGGATGCGAACAGCTCCTTCTTGATCGTGCCCGGCTTGATGACCCCCGGCCAGCGGATAACGAGCGGAACGCGGTAGCCGCCTTCCCAGGCCTCGCCCTTCTGGCCCTTGAACGGCGTGACGCCGCCGTCGGGGTAGGTGACCTGCTGGGCGCCGTTGTCGGTGGTGAAGACGACGATGGTGTTGTCGAGCTGGCCCATGTCCTCGAGCTTCTTCATCACGTAGCCGATGTTGTCGTCCATCTGCTTCATGCCGGCTTCGTTGGAGCCCCAATCCTTGCCACCCGTCGTACCGATCATCGCCTCGTACTTCGGCGACAGCACGGTGGTGACGTGCATGCGTGCCGGGTTGTACCAGACGAAGAAGGGCTTGTTGGTCTTCTTCGGGTCGTTGCGGTCGAGGAAGTCGATGACCTTGGCCGAGGTCTCTTCGTCCACCGTCTTCGACCGGTCCAGCGTCAGCGGACCCTCGTCCTTGCAGCTCTGGTTCTTCTGCGTACCGTCGGAGGACTTGCACCAGATCACGGGGCGCGGCGGGGTCAGGCAGGTGCCGGTCTTGGGATCGACCGTGCCGGGGACCTCGGGCAGTCCGGGCACCGGGACGGCCTTGCACGGCGGCGCGATGGCCTGAACGGCCGGGCTGCTGTTGATGTCCGGGAAGCTGACCTGCTGCATCGCGTCCAGGTGATACAGCCAGCCCCAGTATTCCTGGAAGCCGTGCGCCGTCGGCAGGGCCTCGGGGTTGTCACCCAGATGGTTCTTGCCGAACTCGCCGGTGCTGTAGCCCAGGTCGTGCAGGAACTTGGCCAGCGCCGGCGTGCCCGGCCGCAGCCAGGACGGGCTGCCGGGCAGTTGCGGCGGGATCATGCCGGTGCGCAGCGGATACATGCCGGTGAAGAAGGCGTTGCGCCCCGAGGTGCAGCTCTGCATGGCGACATAGTCCATGAAGATCGCGCCCTCAGCACCGATGCGGTCGATGTTGGGCGTTTCCCCGACCATCAGGCCGCGGTGGTAGGCGCCCACGTTCATGATGCCGATGTCGTCGCCCATGATGAACAGGATGTTGGGCTTTTTCTCGTCGGCCGCGGCGGCGCCGGCGGCGGCGATGACCAGCCTCTGGCCCGCCCCGACCTCGTTCGAGCGCAGCCTGTTCTGCTCCTTCAGCGCACCCACGGGGATACTCGAAGCGCTCGCTGATCGCGACCAGATCGTCGCCCTCGACCACTATATAGGTGGCGGTGACGGTGTCGTACTGGCCGCGCGCGTGGTTGCGCGATCCCTTGTCGGCGGCCTGGGCGCTGCCGGCAGCCAGACAGGCGGTCAGGGCCAGGACTGAGCAGGAGGTTTTGAGCCCCCTGGTGAAGGGCGATTTCGAGAACAATGTTTTCTTGAGTTGCATTTGCAATATCCTCATGAGGTTAGGTTGGGTGGTTGTGGGATTGAAGCCTGTTAAAAGGTCTCGACACTCTGCAGTCGGCGACATTCGGCGGGATCGGGTGGCTGCCTTCATCGTGGCTTCGCGGATTCTATCACCGGTTTGACGACATCCAGCAGCGCGGCGCCGCGATTTTGTATTATCACGCCGGCATGGTAACGAGACCATTGGACGAAAGGGCAATGCGGCTTGCCCGAAAGGGCAAAGGCAGGCGCGGCCGGGATCAGTCGGACAGGACTGATGGGCTAAGGCGTTGGAGTGATTGACAGCATTATAAATGTTGTTATTATGTCCAACATGAAAGCACAAGAATTGATCCGTCGCCGTGTGGACGTGGCCGAAAATGCTTTCGCTGACTTGGTGGTGTGGCAAGTTTCACAGCCGGTGCCCGGGAGCGTGCATAGCTTCAAGTATCGCCTGGCGTTCGTGGTTGATGGTGTATGTGTGCTGCGCTACGACAACGAAGCGGGTAAGGGCGATCACCGGCATGTTGGCGATGCGGAGTCGCCTTATGTGTTTTCGACCCCCCGCCAGTTGATGGTGGATTTTTTCAACGAGGTGACGAGGTGGCGCCTTGAACATAGTGACGATTGATGTCCGCTCGCTAGCGGATACCCTGGAAGATACCGCGATGGCGATGGAGACGCTCACGCCGTCGGCACCGCGGATCAGCTTCACGTCTCCCGAATTGCTCTGGAAGGTGCTAACAGCGAAACGCTGGGCGATTCTGAAGACGTTGACCGGCGTCGGACCGGTGGCGATCCGCGAGGCGGCGCGGCGGGTGGGGCGCGACGTGAAAGCGGTGCATGGCGACGTGCGGGCATTGCTGAACGCGGGGCTGTTAGACAAAACCGACGACGGTAAAATCGTGTTCCCCTATGACGCTATCCACGTCGATTTCCTGCTGCGGGCGGCGTAACGTTCTGAGAAGCTGTCTCGGCAAGACGCCGGAAACGGCCTTCGGCCTTATTCAGCCTACTGTCTTGCCCTGCAAACCGGTCAACGCTCTAGGAGTTTGTCTGACTTGCCCAGCATAATGAGGTAAGATGACCTAACGTACCTGATGAGCCTGGCGATGAGCAACCAATTTATCCCCATAGAACGTGACCAGCCGGTGGTGATCCCGGTGCAGGAGTGGCTGGCAGAGGATCATCTGGCGCGCTTCATTGTCGAGATCGTGGAGAGTCTGGATGTCACCCCGCTGGAAGCGGCGTACAGTGGTGGCGGCTCGGCGCCCTATCCACCGAAGATGATGCTGGCACTGTTGTTTTATGGCTATGCCACTGGCATTTTTTCCAGTCGGGCGTTGGAGCGAGCCACCTATGAGCTGATCCCGGTGATTTATATCACGGGTAACACGCACCCGGATCACAACAGCATCAATACGTTCCGGAAGCGGTTTCTGGGGGAACTGAAGGGTCTGTTGGTGCAGATTTTGCTACGGGCGTATGCGCTGGGGGTGTTGCAGTTAGGCAACGTGAGTTTGGATGGGAGCAAAGTGCACGCCAACGCCAGCAAACATAAGGCGATGAGCTGGGACTATGCCAACCGGTTGGAGGAGCAGTTGCAGGCGGAGGTAGAGGCGTTATTACAGCAGGCCGAGGCGAGTCACACCGAGCCGGTCCCCGGGCTGAAGGTGGCCGACGAAGTGGCGCTCCGGCAGGCCCGGTTGCAGCAGATCGGGGAGGTGAAAGCGGAACTGGAGGCTCGTGCCCAAGCCCGGTATGCGCAGGAGCAAGCGGCCTATGAAGCGAAGCTGGCCGAGCGGCGGGCGAAGGAACAGGCCCGTGGTCGCAAGTTAGGGGGCCGTCCCCCCAAGCCGCCGGAACCGGGTCCACAGGACAAGGATCAAGTCAATTTTACCGACCCGGAGTCGCGCATTATGCCGGTGAGCGGCGGCGGGTTTGAGCAGAGCTACAATGCGCAGGCCGGGGTGGATCATGGCAGTCGCCTGATCGTGGAAAACCACGTCAGCCCGAACCCGAACGATAAACAGGAACTGCAACCGGCGCTGGACAACTTCAGCCAGTTACCGGAGGAACTCGGTCAGGTCGACCATCTGCTGGCGGACACTGGCTATTTCAGTGAGGCCAACGTCAAGGCTTGTGAACACGCTACCATTACCCCGCTGCTCGCCACGGGTCGTGCGGAGCATCATCCCACCCTGGAAGAACGCTTTGCTGACCCGGGTAAAGCCCCAGACACCGCTGATCCGGTAGTCCGGATGGAACACCGATTGCAAACCCCCGAAGGCAAGGCACTGTATGCCAAACGCAAGTCCACCGTCGAGCCGGTGTTTGGCATCATCAAGCACGTGATGGGGTTTCGGCAATTTCTGTTACGGGGTTTGCAAGCCGTGCAGGGCGAGTGGAATTTGGTGTGCATCGCCTACAATTTAAAACGGCTGCAAGTATTGGTGGCAGGATAGGTCTGCCTGCAGGGAGGATAAAGGCGCTCTGAGGGCGATAAATGCCCTCGGAAAGGGCGATAGAAACGCAAAATGTGCGTTTTTTCGGCCTCGTGATAGGAAAATTGAAGTTCCGACCCTAAGTCAGACAAACTCCTAGTGCTTCACCCGTCCTGAATTGACGGGTAGAGGCGCTTGAGCTTGATGCGGGCATCAGGGGTGGTGAAGCGCCAATTCACCGGCCGGGCATTGGTGTTGCGCGCCTGCTCCCAAGCGGCCACCTCCTGGGTCAGGGTGTCCACATCGGGGATGCGGCGGTCCAGGCACTGCCGGCTCAGGACGCTCAGTTCGATCTCGGCCATGTTCAACCAACTGCCATGCTTGGGGGTGTGATGAATCTCCAGCCGTTCGATCAGCGACCGAGCCACGGCGGGCTCGAACGCTTGATACAGCGCGGCCGGTTTGTGGGTGTTGAGGTTGTCCATCACCAGGACCACCCGCTCGACATGCGGATAGCGGACCTCCAGCAAGTCGCGCACCTCCTCGGCGAAATCGACCGCAGTGCGCTGCTTGGTGACCGTGACATGGCGGTGCCCGGCCAAGGGTTCGCAGGTCAGGAACAGATTGGCCGTCCCGCACCGTTCGTATTCGTAGTCCACCCGCTCGGGCTGGCCCGGTTCGGCCGGCAGTGGCGTGCGGGTTTCGGCCACCAACTGCTTGCTGATCTCGTCCAGGCACACCACCGGACGGGCGGGATCGTACGGCCGGGTATACACCTCCAGCACGTCCTCCATGGCGCACACGAACTCGGCATTGGCCTGCGGCGGGATCACCCACTGCTTCCGCAACCACGGCTTGAGTTCGTTTTTTTTAAAGTCATGCGCACGCCTTCCGGGCTGATCGACTCCACCATCTCCAGTTCGACCAGCCGGTCGGCCAGCAGCCGCAAGGTCCAGTGGGTCCGTCCCTCCGGGGGCGCGCCGCACGCCAGCGCGATCAGGTGGGCCTCCTGGGCGCCGTCGAGCTTGCGATACTGGCGACCGCTGGGCTTCTTCCGGAACAGCGCCGCCGTCAGCCCCTCCTCTACGAACGCCTGGCGCACCCGGTACACCGTCGAGGCTCCACACTCCACCGCCTCGGCAATCGGCTCATCGTCCCAGCCCGGCCCGCCCGCGCCGGCATCGGCCTTGAGCAAAATGCGGGCGTGGATCAACCCGGACGCTGCCTGCTTGCCGGTGCGGATCAGGTTATCAAGCTGGGCGCGCTCGTCGGCGGTCAGGCGAACAATGTATTTGGGTAGCGGCATGGTCACGGTCCTGGTCGGGATACCCCTACAGGAAAACCAATACGCTGCTTAAAGTCAACTAAGGTCGGTTGAAACACTAGGCGCCAACGCCCGCGGCGCCCCTCCGGCTTACTGACCTTCAAGTTGCAGCCGCCTGAACCGCATTCCCTCCCTCTTCCGGTTCATAATTCAAACACGGTCCCAGCCAGCGTTCCGCCTCCTTCAGGCTCATTCCCTTACGGCGGGCGTAATCTTCCACCTGATCGCGCTCGATCTTACCCAGGCCGAAATAGCTCGCTTGCGGATGGGCGAAATACCAGCCCGACACCGACGCCGCCGGCGCCATCGCATAGCTCTCGGTAAGCCGCATGCCGGTGTTGCGCTCCACTTCCAGCAGGCGCCACAGCAGGCCTTTCTCGGTATGGTCCGGACAGGCCGGATAACCCGGCGCCGGCCGGATGCCGCGATAGCGTTCCTCGATCAAGGTTTGGTTATCCAAGCTTTCGTCGGGGTCGTATCCCCAGAATTCCTTGCGTACCCGCTCGTGCAGGCGCTCGGCGAACGCTTCCGCCAGCCGATCGGCCAGCGCCTTGAGCATAATCGCATGGTAATCATCGTGCTGCCGCTCGAATTCTTTGACCCGTTCGTCCACGCCGATGCCTGTGGTAACCGCGAACGCGCCCAGGTAATCGCCGCCGCCGCTGGCTTTGGGGGCGATGAAATCGGCCAGACAGCGGTTGGGCTTACCCACCGGACGGCGACTTTGCTGGCGTAGATGATGCAACACCAGCAGCGCCTGCCGGCGCTCGTCGTCGACGTACAGTTCGATATCGTCCTCGTTGATCTGATTGGCAGGGAAAAAGCCGATGACGGCCCGGGCACGCAGCCATTGTTCCGCAACGATCTTGTGCAACAGCGCCTGTGCATCCTGATAGAGCTGCCGGGCATGTTCGCCTACGACAGCGTCGTCCAGAATCTTCGGAAAGCGGCCGTGTAATTCCCACACCTGGAAAAACGGCGTCCAGTCGATGCGTTCCACCAATTCTTGCAGTGGGTAATCGCTGAAGGTTTCGATCCCTAGCAAACGCGGTCGGGATGGCGCATAAGCGCTCCAGTCCAGTGCCAGTTTGTTGCGCCGGGCTTCCGCCAGTGATAACCCCCTTGCGCGTGCTCGGCGGCCCTGGTGCTGCTCACGTTTGGCGGCGTAGTCGGCCTTGAGGCCGGCGACATAGCCGGCGCGCTGCGCTACGCTTACCAGGTTCTGGGCCACACCGACCGCCCGGGAGGCGTCCTTCACGTACACCACCGGCTGCTGGTAATGCGGATCGATCTTCACCGCCGTGTGCATCAGCGAGGTGGTGGCGCCGCCGATCAGTAAGGGCAGGGTGAAGCCCTGCCGCTGCATTTCCCTGGCGACGTGCGCCATTTCGTCCAGCGAAGGCGTGATCAGGCCGGAAAGCCCGATCATGTCGGCCCCTTCCTGCACCGCCGTATCCAGAATCTTCTGTGCCGGGACCATCACCCCCAAATCGATGATTTCGAAGTTATTGCATTGCAACACCACGCCGACGATATTCTTACCGATGTCGTGCACGTCGCCCTTGACGGTGGCCAGCACAATTGTGCCGTTGGAGCGGCTCGCGCCGGCGGCTTTTGCAGCTTCGATATAAGGAATCAGCCAGGCCACCGCCTTTTTCATCACCCGCGCCGACTTGACCACTTGCGGCAGAAACATCTTGCCGGCGCCGAACAGATCGCCGACCACGTTCATGCCGTCCATCAGCGGCCCTTCGATCACCTGCAAAGGCCGCTCGTATTGCCGCCGGGCTGCTTCGGTATCGGCTTGGATGTATTCGTCGATGCCCTTGATCAGGGCGTGCTCCAGGCGCTGCTGGACCGGCCATTCCCGCCAGCTCGGATCTTCTTTTTTAGCAGGGCCGCCGCCCTCGCCCTTGTAGCGTGCGGCGATCTCCAGCAGCCGCTCGGTAGCGTCGGGCCGGCGGTTGAGAATTACCTCCTCCACCCGTTCCCGCAGCTCCGCCGGAATCTCTGCATAGATCGCCAGTTGCCCGGCGTTGACGATGCCCATGTTCATGCCCGACTGGATGGCGTGGTAAAGGAACACCGAGTGCATGGCCTCGCGCACCGAGTCATTACCCCGAAACGAGAAGGAGACATTGGACACGCCGCCGGATACCAGCACCTGCGGTAGGGCCCGGTGGATGGCGCGGGTGGCTGCGATGAAGTCCACCGCATAGTTGTTGTGCTCTTCGATGCCGGTGGCCACCGCGAAGATATTCGGGTCGAAGATGATGTCTTCCGCCGGGAAGCCGACCTGTTCGGTCAGAATCCGGTAAGCCCGCTTACAGATGTTTACCTTGCGCTCACAGGTGTCCGCCTGACCCCGTTCGTCGAAGGCCATCACGATGGCGGCGGCGCCGTAGTGGCGGATCAGTCTGGCCTGACGGATAAATGCCTCCTCGCCCTCCTTCAGGCTGATGGAGTTCACCACCGGCTTGCCCTGGACGCATTTCAGGCCGGCTTCCAGCACTGACCATTTGGATGAGTCGAGCATGACCGGCACGCGGGCGATATCCGGCTCGACGGCAATGAGATTGAGGAAGGTGACCATCGCCTGTTCGGAATCCAGCATGCCTTCGTCCATGTTGATGTCGATGATCTGCGCACCGTTGTCCACCTGCTGGCGGGCAATATCCAGAGCGGCCGGATAGTCGCCGGCCTGAATTAGCTTGCGGAATCCGGCGGAGCCGGTGACGTTGGTCCGTTCCCCGACGTTGACGAACAGCGAAGCGGGGCCGATAGTGCACGGCTCCAGGCCGGCCAGCCGGCAGGCCGGCGGGATGGCGGGAATGCGGCGCCGTGGCAGCTCACGCACGGCTGCGGCGATGGCGGCGATATGCGCCGGCGTGGTGCCGCAACAACCGCCGACGATGTTGATGAAACCGCTCGCGGCGAATTCCCGGATGACGGCGGCCATGTCCTCCGGACTTTCGTCGTACTCGCCGAACTCGTTCGGCAAACCGGCGTTGGGATGGGCGGACACATAGGTGTCTGCGATCCGCGCCAGTTCCTCGACATAAGGGCGCAACTGGCGGGCGCCGAGCGCGCAGTTCAGCCCGATGCTCAAGGGCTGGACGTGGCGCAGCGAGTTCCAGAACGCCTCGGTGACCTGCCCCGACAGGGTGCGCCCGGAGGCGTCGGTGATGGTGCCGGAAATCATGATCGGCAGGGCGCAGCGCTGCTCTTCCTTGAACTGCTCAATGGCGAACAGGGCCGCCTTGGCGTTCAGGGTGTCGAAAATCGTTTCCACCAGCAGCACATCGGCGCCGCCGTCCACCAGGCCGCGCACCGCTTCCAGGTAGGCGGCGACCAGTTGATCGAACGTGATATTGCGCATCCCCGGATCATTGACATCCGGCGACAGTGAGGCGGTGCGGTTGGTGGGGCCGAGTACGCCGGCTACGAAGTGGATTTGGCCGGTATCGCGTCCCACGTCATCGGCGGCGACCCGCGCCAGTTGCGCCGCTGCCCGATTCAACTCGTACGCCAGCCCTGCCATCTTATAATCCGCCATCGCAATAGCGGTGGAGTTAAAGCTGTTGGTTTCGATGATATCAGCGCCGGCTTGCAGATAGCGGGTGTGAATCTCGCGGATCAGCTCCGGCTGGGTCAGGCACAGCAGATCGTTATTGCCCTTGAGATCGCAGGGCCAGTCGCGGAAACGCGCACCCCGGTAATCCTCTTCCTGCAATTGGTAGCTCTGGATCATGGTGCCCATGGCACCGTCCAGAATCAGAATGCGCTGTTCCAGCAATTCCTTGAGGCATTCGATGCGATGTGCGTCTTTCATAAGCGGCTCACGGTGGGAAACAGTAAAAAATACCCGGCAAACGGATTCATTCTGAACAGAATAAGGCGTGGAGACAAGTTCATCTTCAGCAGGAGTGCGCCGGCTTACGACACCGGCTTTGCATGGATGCACGGGGCCGAACATAGCTTCGCGCAGATAGCGGTCGTGACTCCCGAAATCAGGCAGCCATTTCCTTTCGGAAGTCTCCGCTCCGCTGAACGCCTGCTCGGAGCCGTAATACAATGCACGCTATGCTACCGGGAAGTTAGTGTGATTGTTCTACTATATTCCGCTAAAATTCAATGCTTATACAAAACTCATCAACCAAAAGTTGAATTAAGGTATACGGTGATGGTGGACCGCGACCGAACGTGTTATCCCTTCGTTTGGTTCGAACTGAATGGATGGTGGTTCAAGGCATTCGACGAGTGTTTCGGGCCGTATGAGCGGTCTGAGGAGGCTCGTCATAACCTGCGCCTGCTGCAACATCTCAGCCGGCAATTGCACCAGGCCCTCCACAGCCGCCAGCAGCTTTCCTGAACCTGCTATCAGCCGCCATGCGCTCGGTGCGCAGCGGCAGCGCTCCCTTCCCGCCCTGAGCTGTTGCGCTGTAACAACCGTTTAGCCCCCTCTTCCCCGCTTGCAAAAACAGGAAGGAGATATCGGTTTTTCCGTTCCTTGGGTAAGGAGGAGGTACTTATCCCTGTCGATCATGGCGACGACTTGCAGCGGCAGGGTCTGTTTTTGGTAGGGCAGTTGCTTCAGCAGCAGCTTAGCGAACAGGTAGAACTTCTCCAGGGCCGTGTCCACGAAGGTCATGATCTGGCTGATGAAGTTGTACTGCCGGACGTAGCGGGCGAGTTCCTTGCGAAATCTTTGCTGATTCTCGGTGCTCTGTTTTTTGGAAACAGAGTCCTAAATTATTCCAATCAGACTGCTGGTATTGAGCAATGATTGAGCATAGAATGTGCTGCGCGCCGGCTTGTCGCGCCTGCTCCGGCAGATGCCAACGGCAACCGGACGCTGTGAGAGAGGGGACCCAACGCTATAACCACCGTGGAGAGTCTGTAACAAAAAGGAACAACGCCCGCAATGGGCGTAGCATTAAGTTATAAAAAAACGGTGGGCAATGCTTAATCAGGCATTTGCCCACCTTATAAACTGCCAGTTAAGTTCCCGCCGCACCCGATCCCACCCGCCGCCTGCCGCTACAGCGGTAACCAGTTTGCATGGCAAGACAGTAGCCTCTTACCGAGGTCAGTAAACTGCGGGTCCCTGGGAGCGCTGCCTTCATTCAAACCGGTCAACGCTCAGAGTCCGGCGCGCTTAAAACTCTGCGCTTCCCGGCGTGCGGGGAAAAGGAATCACGTCCCGCACGTTAGCCATACCGGTCACGTAACTCACCGTGCGCTCGAAGCCCAATCCAAAACCGGCGTGCGGCACGGTGCCGTAGCGGCGCAGGTCCCGATACCAGCCATACAGTTCCTTGTTCATCCCCTGTTCCTCCAGCCGCCGGTCCAGCACGTCCAGCCGCTCCTCGCGCTGACTGCCGCCGATGATTTCGCCGATGCCGGGGGCAAGCACGTCCAACGCCGCCACAGTCCGCTCGTCGTCATTCAGCCGCATGTAAAAGCTCTTGATCGTTTTGGGATAGTTCATCACGATCAGCGGCCGGCCGACATGCTCCTCGGCCAGATAGCGTTCGTGCTCAGAGTGCAGATCCAGGCCCCAGCGGATCGGATAGTCGAACGCTTTGCCGGACCGCTCCAGTATCCGCACGGCTTCGCCGTAGTCCATGCGTTCAAACGGTGCGACGATCACCTGCTCCAGACGCTGGATGCAGGTCTTGTCGATGCGTTCGGCGAAAAAGGCCATATCGTCGGCCCGTTCTTCCAGCACGGCCTGAAAAATCGCTTTCAGCATCACCTCCGCCAGGTCGGCGTCGGCGTGCAGATCGGCGAAGGCGATTTCCGGCTCCACCATCCAGAACTCCGCCAAATGGCGGCTGGTGTTGGAATTCTCCGCCCGGAAAGTGGGGCCGAAGGTGTAAACTTTGGACATGGCCAGGCAGTAGGACTCGACGTTCAACTGCCCGGACACCGTCAGAAAGGTCTCGCGCCCGAAAAAGTCCTGACTGAAATCCACTGCACCTGTTGGGGTGCGCGGCAGATTGGCCAGATCCAGCGCACTGACCCGGAACAGTTCCCCGGCGCCCTCGCAATCGCTGGCGGTGATGATCGGGGTGTGGATCCAGAAAAAACCACGTTCGTGAAAGAAGCGGTGTACAGCCTGCGCCAGACAGTGGCGTACCCGGGTGACAGCCCCCAGGCTGTTGCTGCGTGGCCGCAGATGCGCCACCGTGCGTAGATACTCGAAGCTGTGCGCTTTAGGGGCGATGGGATAGCTTTCAGGATCATCCACCCAGCCGAGCACCGCGACTGCTTCGGCCTGTACTTCCACCGTCTGACCCTTGCCCTGAGAGGCCGTCAGGACACCGCGAACGACTACCGAGCAGCCGGCGTTCAGCCGCACAATCTCATCCTGATAGTTGGCCAGAGCGGCAGGTGCCACGACCTGCAAGGCGGCGAAGCAGGAACCGTCGTGCAGGCCGATGAAGGACAAGCCCGCCTTGGAGTCCCGCCGGGTGCGCACCCAGCCTTGCACGGTCACAGCGCTGCCGACAGGAACCTGACCACTGAGCAGGGTGGCGATGGTGGAGATGGACATACGGCTGTTTTCCCGTGGACAGGCTAATGAGACTCGAGGAAGCAGTGATCCTTGGCTCAGGGATTTTCCTGGTATTTCTGCCAATGCAGAACTTTAGCCTGCTCGATCCAGCGGTCGCGGCGGATACGCCCCGGCCATTTGATAACGGTGGTTTCGATCCGTTCGATAGCTTCACCGTTCAGCACCGCGAGGTCGACGGTAACTGACGATGCCGGCGGCCTGTAATTTCTGGGCGGTGGCGGGACCGATGCCGGTGATTAGTTGCAGATCATCAGCAGTCGCGGCGGTCTTCCGGCTTGTAGCGGCTGGCGCAGAGGGCATGACGGAGGCGTTGGGGTCGGCTGCGACAGCATCCGGTGCACCGCTCTGCTTGAGATCGTTGTCCACCGTCGGCTCCTGCAAGGCAATAGCGCCGCCGCGCAGCAGGGAGAAAAACTCGTCCCAGAGCTGGTGCTGAATACTCATCCATTGCTGCAGCAGACCTTGCATGTGGCCGGTCCAGAAGGAAAGAGCCTGTGGCGTGTCCTGCGATTCCCTGGATGACTGGCCAGCCCAACGTTCTATTAAGTTTGCTTCGGTTTGCAGGGTTTGCTTTACCGTGGTTTCCCACTGAGCAAGCTGCTGAAGATACGCCTCCTGCCACCAGCTTATGCCGACCGGCGTCTGGGGTGGCGACGCCAAAGTATAGAGGCCTTGCATGAAGCGCTTTTGCGTTTCGACCCAGGCTGTAGAAAAATTGTCTTTTAACCAGTCTTGCATCGTTGCTACCTCCTTTGGGAGCAGTGTTGACAATTATACTGATAGTAGGCGGAATGGAGAGAACTCGTTGCAAGGTTAGAGCTTATTGCGACTGGATGCTCTCCAGCACCGACTCTGCTGTTGGCTTGAATGAGGAAAGGGTCATGTTTACCGAGATAGAACAGCATTTCCGCAAACTCGCTCCGGCAGTCGCTTTCTGCTCGCTGCGGCTGGTGCGGGAGCGCCGGGAAGCCCTCAGCGTGCGACGCGATATTGTGGAGCCGGTACGCTACTCGGACGATCTGGGCGCCATGATCACCGTGTACGACGGCGGGCTGGGTTATGCTGCCACGCCGGATTTGAGCAGCGCGGGCCTGCAACGGGCATTGCGGCAGGCCCGCGACTGGGCGCGTGCTACCGCCGGCCGGGGTCTGGTGGAGCCGGCGATGCTGGACCGGGAGCCGCGCACCGGGGAACGCCACACGCCGCTGCGACAGCCCTGGTCCTCGCTGCCGCTGGCGGAAAAACTCGAACGGCTGCGGCGCGAGTGCGCCCGTCTGAAGATTGACGAGGCCATCGTCGAATGGCGGGCCGCGCTATGGCATAGCGCCGTCGAGACGCTGTATTTGACTGCCGACGGTGGGCGCATTGTGCAGACCTCTGAAGCCCTGCTCCCGTCTCTGGGCGCCACCGCCCATCGTCACGGCGAAAGCCAGACCCGCAGCTTCGGCGGCGGGGCTTATTTTCGCCAAGGCGGGCTGGAAATCCTGGACGAGTCCGGTTTCTACACTGTCGCGCCGGACATCGCCCGGCAGGCGCTGGAACTGCTGGCGGCACCCAATTGCCCGACGGGCAGCATGGATGTGGTGCTGGCGCCCGATCAGATGATTCTGCAAATCCACGAGTCCATCGGCCATCCGCTGGAACTGGACCGTATCCTCGGTGATGAACGCAACTACGCCGGCACCAGTTTCGTCACGCCGGACATGTTCGGCAGTTACCGCTACGGTTCGGAGTGGCTGAATGTGACGTTCGACCCCACTCACCCGGAACAAATCGCCAGCTATGCTTTCGACGACGAAGGCCGGCCTGCAATTCGCGACTATCTAATCCGCAACGGCATCCTGCTGCGTCCTCTGGGTGGCGGTCTTTCGCAGGCCCGCGCCGGTTTGCCGGGCGTTGCCAACGCCCGCGCCTGCAACTGGAACCGCCCGCCCATCGACCGCATGGCCAATCTTAATCTGGAGCCGGGCACGTCCAGCTTGCAGGAGCTGATCGGCGCGGTGGAAAACGGCGTCTATATGGAGACCAACTGTTCCTGGTCGATCGACGATTCCCGCAACAAGTTCCAGTTCGGCTGCGAGTGGTCGCGGCTGATCGAGCATGGCGAACTGACTAGGGTGGTAAAAAATCCCAATTATCGCGGTATCTCGGCTGAATTCTGGCGCCATCTGGCCGGGGTCGGCGACGCCTCCACCTGGTGCGTGTTGGGAGTCGCCAACTGTGGCAAGGGCGAACCCAATCAGGCGATCCGGGTGGGCCATGCGGCGCCGCCCTGCCTGTTCCGCAACGTTGCCGTGTTCGGCGGAGAATGAGCCATGCAGGATTATTTCTATAGTCTGGCCGACCACTTGACCGGCCTGCTCCGCAGCGAAGAGATTTATACCTGCGCGTTTCAGGGTGAGGATTCCGACTTCGTGCGCTTCAACCGCAGTCGGATACGTCAGGCCGGTCATGTCGTCCAGCAGACCGTCGGGTTGGATTTGATCGCTGGCCGCCGCCATGCCGCCGCCGAACTGACTTTGAGCGGCGACCCGGCGCTGGACCGGGCGCGGCTGGCTGGTCTGGTGGCAGAACTGCGCGCCGTGCGGGTTCATGCGCCCGACGATCCTTGGCTGCATTATGCGACCACGCTCCATTGCAGCGAACGACTGCATCCCAACGGCTTGCCCCCAGGCCAGGTGCTGGCGGAAGCTGTACTGACGGCTGGGCGGGAGCACGATCTGGTTGGAATTCTGGCGAGCGGCGCGGTGCATGCCGGCTTTGCCAATTCGCTGGGGCAGCGCAACTGGTACACCCGCCACAGTTTCAATCTGGACTGGAGCCTCTACCTGCGCGCCGACAAGGCGGTCAAGTCGCGCTATGCCGGTTTCGAATGGCGGGAGGACGATTTGCAGGCGCGCATGGCGGGCGCCGTCGCACAGCTGCAGGCGCTGGCGCGACCGTCACGCAGCGTGCCGCCCGGTCGCTATCGGGCCTATTTGACGCCGGTGGCGCTGGAGGAAGTTATGGGGCTGCTCGGCTGGAACGGTTTCAGCGCGCGCGCCCATCGCACCGGCAATACGCCGCTCGTGAAAATGGTGGAGGAGGGCGCCCGGCTGCACCCGGAACTGACGATCAGCGAGCACACCGCCGCCGGCATAGCGCCGGATTTTCAGGAGGCCGGCTTTATCCGGCCCCGACAGATCGTGCTGATCGACCAGGGCAGCTATAGAGAGTGTCTGGTGTCGCCGCGTTCCGCGGCGGAATACAACCTGTCGTGTAACGGCGCCAATGCGCTGGAGGCGCCTGTATCGCTGGAAGTGGCGCCGGGCATTCTGGCGACAAACGAAGTCTTAAAGGCATTGGATACGGGCCTGTATATCGGCAACCTGTGGTATCTGAATTACTCGGACCGCAACGCCGCCCGCATCACCGGCATGACCCGTTTCGCCACCTTCTGGGTGGAGCACGGCCAGATCCAGGCGCCGCTGAACGTGTTGCGCTTCGACGAGACGCTCTATCATCTGCTCGGAGATCAGTTGTTGGGTTTGACGCAGGAGCAGGAGTTGCTGCTCGACCCGACCAGCTACGGGGCCCGTTCGACGCGCAGCGCCCGGTTGCCGGGCGCGCTGGTGGCGGAGCTGAATTTTACGTTATGAGTCCTGGGAACGCCGGCCCTGCCGGCTAGCTTCCTGCCACGATTTAGCTCTCAACCGGACTTTGCCAGATTGGCGGCGGCGAAATCCCAGTTCAACAGCTTATCGATGACCGCGTTGACATAATCGGCACGGCGGTTCTGATAATCCAGATAATAAGCATGTTCCCACACGTCGACGGTCAACAGCGGCTGCTGACCGTGAATCACGGGCAGATCGGCATTGGCCGTCTTGACGACTTTCAGCTTGCCGTTATCCACCACCAGCCAGGCCCAGCCGCTGCCGAACTGGGTGGTGGCCGCCGTGGCTAGTTCTTGCTTGAAGTTATCGAAACTGCCAAACGCCGCGTCGATCTTCTGCCCCAATTCGCCGCCGGGCTTGCCGCCGCCATTCGGTTTCATGCTGTTCCAGTAAAAGGTGT
Source organism: uncultured Pseudomonadota bacterium (assembly GCA_963708455.1). Lineage (GTDB taxonomy): Bacteria > Pseudomonadota > Gammaproteobacteria > Competibacterales > Competibacteraceae > CAIMUS01. The sequence goes on along the minus strand of CAVPSQ010000010.1, from coordinate 1,310,269 downwards.
GGTTCCAGACCTGGGCGGCGTTATTGAAAATACTTTGCTTATCAGCGACTCCCGCCGTGGCGGCGATGATTTTCTCCAGCGGTTGAGCGGCGAGTTCCGTACCGGCAATCAATTTGTGCAGATTGTCGACGTAAGCCTGATGATGCTTAGCGTAATGAAAGCCGATGGTGTTGGCGGAAATCACTGGTGCCAGCGCGTTGTCCGGATAGGGCAGGGGAGGCAGCACGATCGCCGGTGCACCCTGGGCCAGCGCCGGCGCGATGCGTTGCAGTGCGAACAGCGAAACGCCGCTGACAGCCAGCGTCAGAAAACCGCGCCGGCTCAGGTTGGGGATGACAGGGATAGAGTCGTTCATTGTCGGTAGTCTCCTGGTAAAGTCTAGTTGTAAGCAGTTTCTGCAGATCGAGTTACCGTGAAAATCCCTGTAGGTCAGGTTAGATGCACCCGCTACCGAGCCAGCCAATAGCAGGGACGTTACGGGCGCATCGTAACCCGACGTGGGAGCCGATTTTGCTTCCCCGGGGCGCTTTTTTACGCTGACCAGGTAAGCTCGTAGAACCAGCGCGCATCCTGCTGCCAGTAGATCCGAGGGATTGCTGTACTCAATTCTCGGTCAGCAGATCGCCCGGCGTCGGCGGCAGCCGCGGCATGATCTGCTGCGGGAATTCGCCGGTAAGCGATTGCAGAAAGGCGACGATATTCTTGACCTGCTCGTCGGTCAGAGCCTTGTTAAGCTGCGTCTTAGCCATCACCCGCACAGCTTCGTCCAGTGTTTTGACGGCACCGTTGTGGAAATAGGGCGCGGTGTAGACCAGATTGCGCAGGGTCGGCACCCGCCACAGGTGCTTGTCTTTTTCTTCCATCGTGGTGTTGAAGCGGCCTGGATCTTCCAGGAAATGGTATTTCTTCACGTAGTCGTTGTCGGCATAGGTCGGAAACTTCATCAGGAACGGCTGCCCCGTAGGCAATTGGGGGCCGGCAAACACAGCGCCGGAATGGCAGGAAGTGCAGCCGACCTGCGCGAAGGTCTCCATGCCACGCACCTGTTGCTCGGTGAGCGCTTTCTTGTCGCCCTTGACGTATTTGTCATACGGACTGTCGGGAGTGATCAAGGTGCGCTCATAGGCGGCGATGGCTTTGGCGGCATTATCGGCGTTGATCATATCGCCCTTGCCGAAGACTTTCTCGAAATAGACTTGATAACCAGGAATCGCTTTGAGGCGGTCAATGGCGCTGTTCAGGTCTTTCATGCCCATTTCTATTGGATTCACCATCGGCCCTTTGGCCTGATCCTCCAGAGTGGCAGCCCGGCCGTCCCAGAATTGCGCCGACAGGAAGGCGGCGTTCCATACGGTGGGTGAATTGCGCGGCCCGATCTGGCCGTGCACGCCGATGGAGGTGGGACGATGGTCATCGCCGCCCTCCATCACGTTATGGCAGGAGAAGCAGGAAACAGTGCCGGTGAGAGAGAAACGGGGGTCGAAATACAACATTTTGCCCAGTTCAATCTTCTCCACCGTAGACGGGTTATCGGCGGGGGCCGGGGCCTTGTCGGGCAGGGCCTCCCAGTCGGCGGCGTCGGCTGTCAGGAGCGTGCCGGCAAACGCGACAGCCAGTACAACAGGCTTAACAGCTTTCATACAGGGTTCCTCGTTGTTGTGATCAATTGAGTTATCGTAAATATAATAGGGCAATATTAAATCAAATTGAACAGTGCACTGAGTGCGCATCGTTATACCCGCGAAGCGTATCTGCGGGAACATCCCTCCCAGACGACTAACGAAGCGTCATGGTTAACTTCAGATATCAACATGGACGTAGTTTATAAGTGATTGAAATCACTTTCCAGAATCAGATCCCGCAAGGTTTTTTCCCCGACCGCCTGGGCTATCGCCATATCCATATTATTCAGCACAGCGGCTACCGCCGGCAGCGCAGCCACATTTTTGCCGCCGTCGCGCACCACGGCCAGGACAGCGGTTAAACGGATAGTGTCGCTAGCACGGGCAGGAAGATACCCCGGCGGCTCGTCCTGACTGGCGACGATCAGACGGTGGTCCTCCAGCAGTCCCACCAGTTGCCCGATGGCGACGGACTGAAAGCCCTGATAGCGGGCCTGCAAGGTGTCCAGCGTCCAGAAAGGCTGGTTATGGTAATGCGCGCCACCGATCAAGGTCATGAGCTCCAGCGCCAGTCGCTCGCGCCAGCGGTTGTTTCCCATATTGCCGGGCGAGCCGGGCTGCAGCAGCCGTGGGTTCTGGGCGTAAGCCGCGATCTGCGCGCCGATGATGATGATCGTCCAGTTTACGTAAATCCAGATCACGAACAGCACGGCCCCGGCAAACCCGGAATAGATCGCCGAATATTTGGAAGACGTGGCGACGAACGTGGCGAACAGCCGACTGATGGTGGACCAGAGCACACCGGCTACCAGACCGCCGAGCAGAGCCGGCCCCAGCCGGACCCGGGTATTGGGTAGGAAACCGTACAGAAAGGCGAAGGCGCAGCTGATCGCCAGATAATAACCCAGGCGCCGGACCCAGCCGAGCAGCATATTCAGCGTTTCGATCTGGGTCAGATCCTGGATGGATTGGCTGCCCAGGGCGGTGTTGGCCAGCCCGATCGCGGTGAAGACCAGCACCGGCCCCACCAAAATGACGCTCAGGTAGTCGCTGAAACGGCGGGCCAGGTTGCGGCCGCTATTGACCTGCCAGATGGTATTGAAAGTCTGTTCGATGTTGGCAAGCAGCGAAACAGCGGTATAGAACAGCATGGCGAAACCCACCGAACCGAGTACGCCGACCTGCAGGCTGTCGACGAAGCTTAGAATACGCTCGTGAATCTGCTCGGCCTGTGCGCCCAGCGGTTGCAGAAACTCCACGATCAGAGGATCGATCTGTTCCTGTACGCCGAACGCTTTGAGCACGGAAAAGCTCACGGCCAGCAGGGGAACCAGGGAGAGCAGGGTGGTATAGGCGAGCCCCATAATCCGCAGATTCATCTGACCGTTATCGAATTGCCGGATAATGCCATCGAGCAACTGCCCTATGCGGATGGCCGGGCGTTGCAGCCGGTCATGCTGTTTCAGGGGCGTTTCCCATAGTAGCCGCTGCCAGCGCGTGTAGTAACTGTTGTCGTTCGCCATAATCTGCCTTCAAACCGTCAATACATGCAGATTCTGCTCGATTCTGAAACAGAATAAGCGATGCAACACCGCATCCACCTTGCCTGTCATAGTTTTTGTATTACTAAACAGTTAGAGGAGAACGCATGGCCTCCCCGGTTCACTCCTTCACCCAGGCCCAGTCTCGCATCGACCGCAGGGAACTGCTGGAACGGTATCGCCGGATACGGCGGCAGACGGAGGAAATTTGCCGTCCGCTGGCGACCGAGGATTATTGCATTCAGACGATGCTGGATGTCAGTCCGCCCAAGTGGCATCTTGCTCATGTCAGTTGGTTTTTCGAGACCTTTCTGCTGCTGCCTTTCTCGCCTGGGTATAGAGTATTCCATCCGCGTTTCGATTATCTGTTCAATTCTTATTACGTCACCCATGGCCAGCCCTTTCCGCGCCCGCAGCGCGGCCTGCTGGCGCGTCCCACCGTAGCGGAGGTGTATCGCTATCGCGCCCATGTCGATGCCGCCCTGCTGGAGTTGATCGCCACCGCGTCCGAGGCAGATTGGGACGTGCTTTATCCTCGTTTGCTACTCGGTCTGCACCACGAGCAGCAGCATCAGGAACTGTTGTATACCGATATCAAGCATATTTTCGCGTTCAATCCGCTGCGGCCGGTCTATCAGGAAGCGGCGCCGCGGGTCGCCGCCGGCCGGCCCCTACCTCTGGAGTGGCTCGAATTCACCGGCGACGTACGGGCTATCGGCCACGCAGGTGGGGAGTTTTGTTTCGATAATGAGACTCCGCGCCATCGGGTCTGGCTCGATGGCTATGCGCTGGCCTCGCGCTTGGTCACCAACGGCGAGTATTTAGAATTTATTGAGGCAGGCGGGTATCGGCGGCCGGACTACTGGCTGGCCGACGGCTGGAACATGATCCGCCAGCAGGACTGGCAGGCGCCGCTGTATTGGGAACAGCAGGACGGGCGCTGGTGGTCGATGACTCTGGCTGGCCTGTGCCCGGTGGCGGAGCAGGAGCCAGTCTGCCATGTGAGCTGTTACGAAGCCGATGCCTTCGCCCGCTGGGCAGGTAAGCGGCTGCCGACCGAAGCGGAATGGGAGTCGGCGGCCACACCGCAACCGCCGACAGGCAATCTGTGCGAATCGGGTCGGCTGCATCCCACCCCCGCCGGGGCTGGCGGCTTGCAGCAACTGTATGGGGATGTATGGGAATGGACCCGCAGTGCCTATGCGCCCTATCCCGGCTTTCGCCCGCTGGCCGGGACGCTGGGGGAATACAACGGCAAGTTCATGTGCAGCCAACTGGTGCTGCGCGGCGGCTCCTGCGTCACGCCTGCCGCTCATATCCGGCCTAGCTATCGGAATTTCTTTTATCCCGGCGATCGCTGGCAGTTTACCGGGATACGGCTGGCGGACGACCGATGACAGCAGCCGACTCCGTTATTTTTTACGACTACCATCCTGGCGTTGCCAGCCTGTGCGAGGACGTGCTGCGCGGTCTGGCGGCCCGACCCAAGGCGATTCCACCCAAGTTTTTCTACGATGAGCGCGGCTCGCACCTGTTCGACGCTATCTGCGAATTGCCCGAGTACTATCCGACCCGAACCGAAACCGCCATCCTCCAGGCTAATGTCCGGGAAATCGCCGCCCTGGCTGGGTCGGAGTGCCTGTTGATTGAACTAGGCAGCGGCGCCAGCAAAAAAGTCCGGCTGCTGCTGGACGCCTTGCAGCCCGCGCTGTACCTGGGCGTAGATATTTCCAGGGATTTCCTACTGCGCTCCACTCAACGGTTGGCAGCGGATTATCCCTGGCTGGAGGTGCATGCGGCCTGCGCGGATTTCAGCCAGATGCTGGAGCTGTCCTATTGTCCGCCCTCGTTCAACAGGCTGGCGTTCTTCCCCGGCTCCAGCATCGGCAATTTTCATCCGCATGAGGCGGTGGAGTTTTTGCGGCAGTTGGCTGCAAACCTGCATCCCCGGGGTGCGTTGTTGATCGGGGTGGATCTCAAAAAGATCCCCACGTGCTGCATGCGGCCTACAACGATGCCCAGGGAGTGACGGCCGAGTTCAACCTTAACCTGTTACGACGCATCCGCAACGAACTGGATACCGATCTGGACCCGACTGGTTTCACCCATCGGGCTTTTTACAACGCACGGGCGGGCAGAATTGAAATGCATCTGGCCAGCACTGTCGCGCAGCAGGTGAGGGTAGAGGATCGCTATTTCCAGTTCGCTGCCGGTGAGACGATTCATACTGAAAATTCATATAAATATGATTTACAGGATTTCCGCATACTGGCGGAAAGCGCCGGCTATCGGACGGAGCGGGTGTGGGTGGACAAGAAACATCTGTTCAGCGTGCATTATTTGCGGGTGGTTGCCGGTTGGGGTCGATGACAGGTGGTACGGCGGTAAGCGCTCAGTCCTCTCTTTTTAGGAAGTGGGGGGCGTACCGTAATATGCCCCCCGATGGCGCCTCGAATCAGCCGACTTTACCCCGCGAGCAGCGATCCAGCAGGTACACGATGGAGCGATAATACCGTCCGCTGTGCAGCGACAGGCCGATTTCGCAGGTGCGGCTGGTGGAATAGCCGGCGTTGCACTCCTGTGGCAAGGACGCCTTGAGGTCCCGCAGGGCGCTGGCGTTCAATTCAGGGTGAGTGAAGCCCCGGTCCCCGGACCAGCCGCAGCAACTGACCTTGTCGGGCACAACCACCTTGTCGGCGCAGGCTTCGGCAACCGCCTGGAGCTTGGCCTGCAAGCCCATTTTAATATGGCTGCACGTGGAGTGGATCGCCACGGTGTCCGGCAGTTTCTCGATCTCCAGGCGCTCCAGCACGTGGTCGTGTAGGAATTCGGTGATATCGTAGACCTTGAGATCCGCCTGTTGATGGGTTCTGGCCCGAAAGGCGCAGGGACTGGTGTCGAACACGATCGCGTCCTGGCCGTCACGGCTGGCCTGGAGCAAGGCCTGCTCCAGTTCGTGCAGCTTGAAATCCGCCTGTTCGGGTAGGCCCTTACTATCGAACGGCTGGCCGCAGCACAGCGCATCACAGCGATCTGGAATCACCACCTGGAAACCGGCTTTCTGCAGCAGCGCCATGGTTCTGGCCGGCAGCGCGTCGTTTTCGGGGTCGCCCCGGGCCGGCCCCATGGTGCGGCTGGCGCAACTGGGAAAATACACTACCCGGTCCCGGCCGCCGCCATCGCCCGGCGAGACCACCGCCCTGGCCGGCCTGGGCATAGACGGATTCCACAACGGCATGCGTTTGCCGGACAGGGCGCGCATGCCACCAGTCAGCCGGCTCATGGCGGCGGTGCCCAGCATGGCGTGAGCCACGTCGGCGGTCGCCAGGCCGGCGCGCACGGCGCGCGCTACGCCGCCGAAATGATTGGCTGCCCAGTCCGCCACCTTCTGGGCTTTTTCCCCGTGCTGTCCGGCGCGCAGTTTCTTGGTCATCTTGCCGGTGTCGATACCCACCGGACAGCTCAGCCAGCACAGGCTGTCCACCGCGCAGGTGTCGATGCCCTGATAAGGGTAGTCGGCCTGGATCTGTTTATATCGCAGAGGTTCTGTCCCCAGCGCCTCCAGGCGTGCTATTTCCCGCAAGCTCACGATGCGCTGGCGCGGTGACAGGGTAATCGCGTGGGAGGGACAAGTCGATTCGCAGAAGCCGCACTCGATGCATTTATCCACCAGCGGGTCGACGGCGTACATCGCTTTGATGTCTTTGGTGTGCACCAGCGGGTCGCTATTGAGGATGACGCCGGGATTGAGAATAGCGTCGGGATCAAACAGTGCCTTGATGGCCTGCATCAGGCCATACGCCTGTTCCCCCCATTCCATTTCCACGAAGGGCGCCATGTTGCGGCCGGTACCGTGTTCCGCTTTGAGAGAGCCGTCGTATTGGTTGACCACCATAGCGCAAATCTCATCCATGAAGCGCTGGTAACGTTCCACTTCGCCGGGCTTGCCGAAATTCGGCGTAATGACAAAGTGCAGGTTGCCCTCCAGCGCGTGGCCGAAGATGATGGCCTCGTGGTAGCCATGTTGCTCGAATAGATCCTGCAGCTCTACGGTCGCCTCTGCCAGGCGGGGAATGGGGAAGGCGACGTCTTCGATGATCACCGTGCTGCCGGTTTCGCGCACCGAGCCGACCGAGGTGAACAATCCCTGGCGCACGGCCCAGAGCTTGCCGAACTCCTCTGGCTTGTCGGTAAACTCGGCCGGGAACAGCATGGCTATCGGCGCCAGCGCCTGCCGAATGGCATTCGCCTGGATCTGGAGGCTGGCGGCGTCCAGCGCGCGCGTTTCGACCAGCACCGCGGCGGCGGTTTTGGACAGGGTTTTCAGAAAGTCCGGCATGCCCGGCTTTTCCTCCACCGCCCGCAGCGAGGCGCGATCCATCAGTTCCGCCGCCGCCACCGGTTGCGATTTGAGGATGGTCACGGCCTCGCAAGCAGTTTTGACATCCGGGAAGAACAGCAGCGCGCTGGCTTTGTGCGTGTGCTCCACCACCGTGTGGTAGGTGATCTCGGCGATAAAACCGAGGGTTCCTTCAGAACCAATCATTAAATGCTGCAGGATCTCGAAAGGATCTTCGAAATCCACCAGTGCGTTGAGGCTGTAGCCACAGGTGTTCTTGATCTTGAATTTACTGCGGATACGCTCGGCCAGCGCGGTATTGTCGCGGGTGCGGCGACCCAGTTCGGCCAGTCCATTCAGCAGCTCGCCGTGGCTTTGGGCGAACGATTGACGGCTGGTCTCGTCGCCGGTATCCACCAGGGTGCCGTCCGCCAGAATCAGCCGCATGCTTTTCAGGGTGTTGTAGCTGTTCTGCGCCGTGCCGCAGCACATGCCGCTGGCGTTATTGGCGGCGATGCCACCGATCTGGCAGGCGTTGATAGAGGCCGGATCGGGGCCAATCTTTTTGTTGTAAGCAGCCAGATAGCGGTTGGCATGGCTGCCGATCACCGCCGGTTGTAGGCTGATAGCCGCCGCCTCTGCATCGATCCGCCAGCCCCGCCAGCCGTCTCCCAGTGTCAGCAGAATCGAATCTGTGATCGCCTGACCGGACAGACTGGTGCCCGCCGCACGGAACGTCACCGGGGTTTTGTGCTGGCGCGCCAGAGTGAGGATGCGGCGGACTTCTTCTTCGTTAGCGGTGCTCACCACCAGCTTGGGAATCAGCCGGTACATGCTGGCGTCGGTGCCGTAAGCCAGGGTGCGCAAAGGATCGCGGACCAGCCGCTCTGCAGGAATGAACGATTGAATCTCTCGATAGAGATTTTCATGAGCTGTCGGTAGCATGCGGTAAACCTCGCTCTGGGTGTGAACGAATCCTCTCCAGTACGCCCTGAAGCCGGAGAGGATAGGGGGAGGGGTTAGGCCTTATCGTTGGAATTTACGGGTCACCGGCGGGGGTGCCGGCGAGCCCAGGGACGGCGTTTAGCCGTCCACAATGAACAACGCCAGTTCCTTGGGTCCGTGCACGCCGAAGGTCAGGGTTAGTTCGATATCCGCCGTTTTGGACGGTCCGGAAATCAGCAGCGCATTGGTCGGCATGCCGTCCTGCCAGCGTTCGGCAGTCATGGCGTCGAGAAAAGTGCTGTAGATGCGGTCAGCGTCCAGCACGGCGATATGCACTGTCGGGACCAGCGACATCAGGCGGGGTTCATGGATATCCGGCCACAGGATCAAGGCGCCCGTTTCCGCGATGCCGCCTTTAGTCGAGGTGATAGCGGCGTCGATCCCGAACAGTGTTTCCTTAAAGCTTTCGATAGATTCACTATAAGGAAGCAGCGGCGGCAGATCGTCGGCCCAGTGGTTTTCCAGAGTTGCGCCGAACGGACTGCCCGGTCCATAGAGCAGGTTGTTGAACCGCCGTTCCTTGACTAACGCTTTGAGCGCCTCCAGCCAGGTATCCCGCTTAACCAGCTGCACTTGGGTGTGCATATTCTCCATCAGCTTGATCAGGCGGTCGATGCGCTCCTGTCGGTTGAGCGTCAACAGCGCCGGGGATGCGGCGGGAGGCGCGTCGAACCCACCTTGGCGCAGGGCGGCGCGCAGATTGGCAAAAATCCGCTCGCGGGCGCTGTCATTCATCGTCGAGACCCTTTTCTTTGGCTAATTGGTGCAGGCTCTTGTTGGTCAGTTTGGGAACGGTGCGGACGCTGGTCCATGGTTTCAACGGGCCGGTCTTGGGCAGATGCGAACCCAGCAGGCCGAGCGCTCGGCTGCCGAGGGCGTTGAGAGCGGGATGGGTGCTCATGAGCGACCAGCCTTTCCAGGCCATACTTTCGACAAAGTTATACTTATAGCCGTTGCCCGCCACCGGGTTTGGACCGGGCGCATTGCCATAACTTTCGTTGCGCAGTCGCCGCAGAATCTGGGTAATGGGGATCTTGACCGGACAGACCTCGTCGCAGGCGCCGCACAGACTGGAGGCGAAGGCCATCGCGCCGGCCATATCCAGCCCTTCCATCTGTGGTGTCAGGATCGAGCCGATGGGGCCGGGGTAGACATAGCCATACGCATGGCCGCCCAGGCGGGTGTAGACCGGGCAATGGTTCAGGCAGGCGCCACAACGGATGCACTGCAAGGTCTGCCGCCGCTCGGGGTCGGCCAGAATGCGCGAGCGGCCGTTGTCGAGAATCACCAGATGGACTTCTTGGGGACCATCCTTTTCACCCGGCTTGCGCGGCGAAGTGATCATGTTGAAATAGGTAGTGATCACCTGTCCAGTGGCGGAGCCGGTGAGCAGGCGCAGCAGGGGCGGTACATCCGCCAGGTGTTCCACTACCTTCTCCAGCCCCATCACGGCGATATGCACCGGCGGCACGGTGGTGCACATGCGGCCGTTGCCTTCGTTTTCCACCAGGCACAGGGTGCCGGTTTCGGCCACGGCGAAATTCACGCCGCTCACGCCGATTTCCCCGTTGAAGAATTTCCGCCGCAGTGTCTGCCGGGCAATCGCGTTCAGTTCCTCGATGACTTCGGTATAGGGCGTGTCAGGGATGCGTTCGTGGAACAGCTTGGCGATCTGATCCTTGTTCTTATGAATGGCCGGGACGATGATATGGGAGGGCGTTTCGTGATCCAGTTGGATGATGTATTCGCCCAGATCGGTTTCCAGCGCTTCGATGTCGTTCTGCTCGAGGAAATGGTTCAGGTGCATTTCCTCCGAGACCATCGACTTGCCTTTGATGACTCGGCGCGCCTGGTGGCGACGGATGATGTCCAGAAAGATCCGATTGCCCTCCGCTGGCGTTTCAGCCCAATGCACCTGGATGCCGTTGGCGGTGCAGTTGCGTTCGAGCTGTTCCAGCAGTTCCGGCAGCTTGCGCAGGGAGCGTTGCCGGATGGCTTGACCGACGGCGCGCAGCTGCTCGAATTCTGCCTTGTCGGGAAACACTGCCTTGCGCTTCAGGCTCAGGCTGCTCATGGCGGTTTTAAGGTTGCGCCGCAGTTGCTGATCGCTCAGCGCCTTGGCGAAGTTCTGCTGAAAATCGACGACGGCATGTTCACCCATGGGTCCGCTCCAGAATAAATTCGGCGATGTGCTTCGCGGGAATGGGAATGTTCTGATATTCCAGGGCGCCTGAGATATTGAGCAGGCAACCGCAATCGCTGGACAGCAGCAGCGCGGCGCCGGTTTGGCGGATATCTTCGACCTTGTCCCTGACGATCGCGCCTGAAACTGCTGGCATTTTGATCGCGAACGTCCCGCCGAAACCGCAGCACTCCCGCTCGTTTTGCAATTCTACCAGATCGACATTGTGCAATTGCCGGATGAGTGACTTGGAATAGTCGATACTGCCCATCTCGCGCAAAGCGTGACAAGAGGAATGCCAGGTGACTTTGATTGGCTGTCCCCGGTCCTCCAACTGGAGGTCGAGAACCCGCACCAGGAATTCGGTCAGCTCGTAGACGCAACCGGCGAAGCGTCCGGCCTCCGCTTCTTCAGGTTCGCCGGCGAACAGGCGGGGATAGTGGTGTTTCAGCATGCCGGCGCAGGAACCCGACGGCGCGATGATAGGGTAGTCGTTAGGGAAGGCTTTGAGCTGCTGCCGGGCGACCGCTTTCGCCTGGACCGGGAAACCGGAGTTGTAGGCCGGCTGGCCGCAGCAGGATTGCTCCTGGGGGAAAATCACCTTGATGCCCTGCCGCTGAAGCAGTTCGATGCCCGCCATACCTGCCTGGGGATAGCAGAGATCGACCACACAGGTGCCGAAGTAATAGACTTTATCAGGACGTTCAGGCATTGTTGTTTTCCGCTGATTGTGGCAGCGCTGCTGCCAGAGGGTGGTTATCGGTAGAGACCTCGCAATCCTCTGGATAGTTCTCTCTAACGACGGCCTCCGTAGTATAAAAACTGAGCGTGAATACAGGAAGTTAAATTAAAGAAATGCCGCCGAGTGGGCGCGACGACCGGCAATCCAGTTGGTGTGGAGGAATTCCCAGTGGCGAAAATCAATCGCGAGAAGATCGCAAAATTCATCGAGCCCTATTGTATTACTGCTGGCGATAAGTTCCGGCTCAAGCACATCGATCCCGGGGATACGCACGGCCTGGAATCGGAGTTCAAGGACGAGGCCAGGGAACTACTGCAACAAGGCGTCAAACGGCTCAGCGAATTGCAGGATATGCTGTATGCGCAGGACCGTTGGGGTGTGCTGCTCATCCTGCAGGCGATGGATGCCGCCGGCAAGGATGGGACCCTCAAGTACGTCATGTCCGGAGTAAATCCACAAGGCTGTCAGGTGTACTCGTTCAAAGCGCCCTCCCAGGAGGACCTCGATCACGATTTTCTGTGGCGCTGCATGAAAGCGCTGCCAGAACGAGGCCGGATCGGCATCTTCAACCGTTCCTATTACGAGGAAGTGCTGGTGGTACGCGTGCACAAGGAAATACTGGAGCAACAGCAACTCCCGTCACAGGTGGTCACCAAGCGCATCTGGAAGGAACGCTTCGAGGACATCAGCGCCGTGGAGCGTTATCTCGCTCGCAATGGTTACCTGATACTTAAATTCTTCCTGCATGTCTCCAGGGAAGAGCAGAAGCAACGCTTTCTGGAACGGCTCGATCAGCCGGAGAAGAACTGGAAATTTTCCACCGCTGACACCCGGGAACGGCATTACTGGGACGATTACATGACGGCTTACGAAGACATGATCCGCAATACGGCCACCCGGCATGCTCCCTGGTATGTGGTCCCAGCGGACAACAAGTGGTTCACCCGCCTGATGGTCGCCGCTGCCATCGTGGACGCGCTGGAGGGGCTCGATCTGCATTACCCCGAAGTCGACGACGACCAGCGCCAGGAACTGGCAGCAGCCAGGGAGATGCTGCTCAAGGAATGAGGGTCAGCAACAAGAGGCGCTGCTCAACGGGTGTTCGACCGGAATGACCAATGCTTATGCCCCAGGTAGCTGGTGAATACCGGAAAGATCACGCCGATCCCATGAGCGACGGTTTCGGAATGCCAAGCGAAGCCCAAGTGGGGAAAAATCAGGTGAGCGAACAGTAGACTGATGCCAATGGTTTGCAGCACCGCCGCGAAATTGACCAGGGTGAACCAAAAAGCCTGATGATGCAGTGGATTGTCGCTGCGCTCGAAGACGAACAGGCGCACAAGGATAAATGCGGTCACCATGCCAATACCGTAGGCCAGAATGATGGCCACGACGTACGGAAATAGCGTGCTCAGCAGGATGCGGGAACTGAAATTGGCCAGGGCCGCTAAGCCGCCAGCAATAACGAATTTCATGAAGCGGCCGGAAATCATACCGTTGTGCCGAGCGCCGCACCGACCAGTGCTTTCCCTACCCGCACGCTCTCCGAAATGGAGCGATCCTCAGGATAATAATAAGACGTGTCGGCCATGAAAAAGCCTTCCACGGGCGTCTGCATCGGCGGCAGCAGGTCATAAAAGCCGGGCGGGCACACGGTCTGAGCGAAATCGTAGCGATGGCAGTGCCGCCCGAGTACCCAGTCGGGTTGGAACGCAGGATTCAGCTTGGACAGGTAGCCGATGACTTCATCGATCAGGACGTCATTCGAATAGCTCCATTTGGGATGGGTCTTCGGCATGTAGAAAGGCGCATACAGGATAGCCGGGCCTACCCGGTTGAGGTTGGAGTATTCGATCACGCCCGGGATTGCGATGGCAGGGTCATTGATGTTGGTCCAGAAATTCTCACTGAGCGGTTGCCGCAGCTTCAGAATGACGCAGGCGACAGGTATGTTGTGGATGGCCCGGATGCGCGCCACAAAAGCTTCGGGCAGGTCCGGGACCAGGCGGGGCACATACTGGATCGGAACGGTCGATAACACTGCGTCGTAGGGACGGATTTCCCCACTGGCGCGCAGTCCCTGCACCCGACCTTGAGTAGTCACCACCTGCTCGATGCCCGCCTTGAGATGGATGCGTCCGCCATGTTCCAGGATGAAATTCTCCATAGCCCGGAGCAGGGTCGCCGATCCGCCTTCCAGATAGCCCAGACTTTCCTGGAGCAGGCTGTTGCGCGACAGCGCCACGCGCTTGACGCGGGTGCCGATCCAGGCCGCCGAGAGCGCGTCCGTATACTCGTAGAATTTGAGCTCGAACAGGCGCTTCCAGAGCACGTTGTAACCCCGTTCGCCAAGCCATTTTTTAAGCCAGTGCGTGGCGCTGACCTTGTCCAACGTGGTCCAGTCCTTGATGCCTTTAGTGTACATGACATGCAGGGCGTAGCGCGCCTTGCTGAGCATATCCAGGCCGTTGAAACCGAGCAGCGCGAAGGGCGTGCCCCAGCGGTAGAGGCGGCCGTTGTAGTAGAAGCCCATCCGGGTGTCGCTCCAGCGCAGGGCATGGCTGACACCCAGTTCGTCCAGCAGTTCGAACAGCGGGAAATCGGTCTTACAGATGAAATGATAATAGCGTTCGATTTCCAACCCGTCGAAGTCGAAACTGGCGGACATGCCGCCAATGCGGTCGTCGCGCTCCCACAGGTCGACTGCATGACCCCGCTGTAACAACTCTATGGCGCACATCAGGCCCATCGGGCCGGCGCCGATCACGGCGAATTGTTTCTTATTCACGCTCTTTCCTTGGTGCTTATCGCTTTAGAATAATGTGGCTGTAACGCGGGTCGCAGTAACTCTCGCCGATCGCCTGTTCGAACGGCGTCTGCCGCACCCCGAACACGGCTGCCGTATCGATGCCGTGGAACTCATCGCCGGCGCTGAGCGCCTTGAGTTGATCGGCGGTGAAGGGGGGCTTTTGACTGAACAAAGCATAGACCCGTAGCAACCCGACAAAGAGCGGGTAGGGAATGTGCACAATCGGTGTGCGCAAGCCCTTGACCTGCTTGATGGTGCGGATGATGTCCACGTAGTCGATACGGGTGTCGCCGACGATATCGTAAATCTCACCTTCCGGCTCGCGTTCGATGCATTTGATGACGCAGCGGCAGAAGTCGCGCTCGTACAGTGGTTGCCGCATATAGCGGCCATGACCCGGGATGGGAAAGATCGGCGTTTTTTCCATGAACCGGGCGAGCCATCCCAGAATGCTTGGGATCGAACCAGCCGAACATTAGTGTTGGACGCAACACACAGTGGCGGATGCCGCTGCCTCTGACTAGAGCTTCCTGCGCCTTTTTGGTATTGGTGTAATCGTCATCGGCGACGGAATTGACGACGGAGGAACTGATGTGGACCAGATAAGGCGTCTGGTGCCGGTGCATGGCTTCCAGCACCTGTTGGGTCGCCTCGATGTTATTGCGCACGAACAGATCCGGGAACTTGCCCGTGATTTGCGCGTGCAACTGCACTACGCAGGCGGCGCCGGCCAAGGCGTCTATCCAGGAACCGGGTTCGGCCAGATCAGCCTGAATCGCCTCCACATCAGGATGCAGTTTCCGCAGAATGCCGAGATTGTATTCATGTTTGTCGATCGCTGTCAGGCAGGTGTAACCCTGTGCCTTCAATTCGACGATCAGGTTTTGCCCTACCAGGCCGGCGGCGCCGGTGAGTACGATTTTAGCGTTTTTGTCTATCATTTCTATCCTAGCCAAACCTTTCGAGCAGAGTGCGGTTATTCCTTGCTGCGAGTAAAGACGCGGCAGTTATGTATCCGTGTTTCGATAAATGCATCGTGCGCTTTTATTACGCGGGCGCTTTCTCTAAAGCTTCAGTCGTTTGAAGAATCGCTCGGGAATAGCTTTAATAATCAGCATGATAAAAAGCCAGAACCAGGGCAGGTAAACCACATCCTTACGTTTGTCGATAGCGCTGCTAATACCTTTAGCAATTGTTTCAGGCTGTGCCCAGAGCAGTCCTTTTTTAAAATTGGCTGTCATGGGTGTATCCACAAAACCCGGCTTGATAGTGAGCACCTGCACGCCCGATTTATACAGACGGTTGCGAAGGCCTTGCAGAAAGACTGTCACGGCGCCCTTGGCCGCTCCGTAGATATAATTGGACTGGCGGCCCCGGTCGCCCGCCACCGAACTGATCACGGCGATGACGCCGTGGCCCTGTCGCTCGAAGCTGTTCGCCAGGTGAGTCAGCAAGGCAATGGTGCTGATGGCGTTGGTGTTCAGCTCCTGTAAGGTGAGATCACCGGATTGTTCGCAGGCTTTCTGGTCGGGCAGCGTGCCGTGGGCGATCAGCACGACATCGATACCCTCCAGCGCTTTAACAGCCGTTGCCAGTACGTGTCGATGTTGGTCGAAGTCATTGACATCAAGGAGCGCGAACTGGACTGACTCCGCCCCTCGGATTTTGAGGTCGCTGGTCATGGCCTGCAAGCGCTCCTGGTTGCGCGCCAGCAGGTACAAGCGGTCGCCGCGTTGGGCGAACAGTCGCGCTGTGGCTTCCGCTAGGGCCGACGTGGCGCCAATCATGAGTATCTTTTGCATACAATTTCAAAGTCCCAATCGTTGCGACTGTAAGGAATTGAACACCGTGTCAGCCCCATAGCGTCTGCGCACCCCTGCAAATTGCTCCCAGCGGGGATAACCTTGCTTGAAAGTGGCCTCGCTCATCCGTACATCCTTACATAAGTACAGCCGCCCATCAAAATCCAGGACACTGCGGTCCAACTCATCGAGCAGAGGAAACAACTCGCGATCGAGCTTGAAGTCAAGGGCGAGCGTGTAGCCTTCCATAGGGAAGGAGAGATGATTGGCGTTAGCGACGCCAAAGGTTTTCAATACCGCCAGAAATGAACCGCGTTTGGATTGCGCGATCCGGTTCAGGATGGTGGTCATCCCGGTGAGTCCGGCTTCACGGGGCACCACGAACTGATACTGGGTAAAGCCACCCTTGCCGTAAATGCGATTCCAGTAATGAATACTATCGAGGGGATAGAAGAATGGCTCATAGTGTACGACACGCTGGGTGCGCTGCTGCCGCATACGGTGATAATAGAGCGTATTGAAAGCCTGAATAGAGTAGTGATTCAGCAGACAGCCGGGCATGTCCATGGGCACCGTCAGCGCGCCTTGCTTCCCAGGCAGCAGAGGGCCATCCCCGGCATGTTCGCCCAACATCAGCAGAGAACGGCCCAGTTTGCTGCCGGTGGCCAGGCAATCGATCCAGGCCACTGAGTAAGTGCTTTGGTGGTAGGTCTCGAACAACTCCAGGGCTTCCTGCAAGTTAGCGGCCTTGATGAGGGTTGCATCGATGTAGGCGCTGCTCACGGGTCTAAGCCTGAAGGTGGCATCTACGATGATGCCAGTAAGTCCCATGCCGCCACAGGTGGCATGGAACAGTTCCGAGTTTTCCTCACGCGAGCAATTAACTGTGTTGCCATCGGCGAGTACCAGGTGGAATGACTCCACATGGTCACTGAAACTACCCTCGCCATGATGGTTTTTGCCGTGGACGTCGCTGGCGATGGCCCCGCCTACGGTCACGAACTTGGTGCCGGGAGTAACCGCTAAGAACCAGCCGCGAGGCACGAAAATTCGCAGAATTTCCGCCAGACTCAGGCCGGCGGCGCAGGTCAGCAACCCGGCGCTGTCGTCAAAGGCAAGCAGATGATCCAGATAAGCAGTGCTCACCACCTGCCTGGCAAGTGCACTGTCCCCATAGCTGCGGCCCAGACCGCGGGCAATTCCCCTGAACGGACGATGGCCGGTAAGAATATTTTTGATCGCAGTTCGTGTAAGAGGTGTGCTGATATCCGAATCAATAACCGGGTATTTACCCCAACCTGTCAGCTCCATTCAAGGCTCGCTTTGCACAAGAAGTAATGTGTGTATTGATAGGGGCGGCGGTGGCGAAGACGACCAGATTTGTGTAAGTTAGCGCCAATTTCATAAGCCTACCTACCATCAGGATTCAGTTCTACATGAATTCGCCAGATTCTATCATTGCAGCGCAAGAGCGTGAATCGACTCTGCATGGACTGGTGCGGTTGCTCCGCCCCCGCCAGTGGGTTAAGAACGGATTCGTGCTGGCCCCCCTGATGTTCTCCGGAAAGTTCTTGGACCCGAGCGCGGTTGCCCATGCATTCCTGGCCGTCCTGTTGTTCTGTGTGGGTTCTTCCGCCACCTATATCGTCAACGACATACACGACATGGAGCGGGACCGCCAACACCCCCTCAAAGCCAAACAGCGGCCGCTGGCTTCCGGGGCGATCAAAGTTCCGCAGGCGCTAGTGTTGTTGAGTTTCCTTTACTTCCTGCTTATTGGGGGTTACTTCCTGCTTCCTGAAGTGGTGCTGGTTATTCTGGTGTACATGGCACTGAACATAGCCTATACCTTCGTTCTGAAGCACCAACCAGTAATCGACATTTTCACTATCGCCCTCGGCTTCGTTCTCCGGATTTATGCGGGAGCCAAGGCATTTAACATAGGCACATCGTCCTGGATGCTGATCACCACCCTGTGCCTCGCGCTCTACCTGGCCTCAGTCAAGCGCCGGCAGGAACTGCTCATGAGCGGCGAGGCTGGGCGCAAAGTGCTGGAACACTACAATATTGCTCTGGTGGAGCGTTACGCCGAGATGTCGGCCACCGGCGCGGTGGTGTTCTACAGTTTATTCGTGATGTCCGTCAGACCGGAACTGGTCATGACGATTCCCGTGGTTATTTATGGCTTGTTTCGCTATTGGTACATTGTGGAGTCGCTGGAGGGTGGCGAGTCGCCCACCGACGCATTGCTGTCCGATTGGCAGTTGCTGCTGACCGTTGTTATGTGGGCAGGCGCCTGCCTGTGGGCTCTCTGGCCTGTGGGAGCATGAAGCATGGACATGAGCTATGCCATTACCCCCTTTGTCGCTTGGTTTATCGCGGGTTTTACCAAATTTGTCGTCAACAGTCTCAGCGCCGGGCAGTTGGCCTTCGGGAAGATCGGTTATGGCGGATTACCCAGCAATCACAGCGCCATCGTCAGCAGCATGGCGGCGTTGATTGCGCTACGGGAAGGCATCGGCCACCCGGTTTTCGGCGTGGCGGTCACACTGGCCTTTATCGTCATGTTGGATGCCAATAGCCTGCGCCGCCAGGTGGGCAAGCAGGCGGCAGCGATTAACCGTCTGCTGCGTCAAGACCCTGATGCCCAACCGCTCAGGGAGACCATGGGGCATACGCTTATCGAGATAAGCGCCGGCATCCTGGTCGGTATCCTGGTTGCCTGTCTGGTTTATTGCGGTGACGTCCTGTTGGCCAGATAAGCGCCGAGCGCACTGAATCATCCTGCAAGGTTACGAATTCCTCTTGTTCCAGGGCTATGGAAAGCTCACCCAGCGGCGAAGTCTTCCGAATGTAGTGTGTTCAGGTATCACTTGGCCAGCGCGGACGAGTCCAGGTAGATCAGAGCGTTGAGTGGGTACAGCGACAGTGGTTTTAATGGGCGAAATAAGCCGCCGCAATCTGTTCATGAATCTGTCCCAGGCCGATCTGAAATTCGTCGATAAACTCGTGTAACCCTCCCTTGGTGAGTTCGGGAATATTCACCTCGGTCAGGTGTTTTTTCAACTCTGCAATGCTTGCCAGGATTTCCGCATTCTTCGGCGCTGGCAGTTTTTGTAGGCAGAATTCCATCTGGTCAAGACAGTGATATACCGTCCGGGGGAACAGCGGATCCTGCAACAGAAACTTCACCACATCCGGTCCGCGCACCCGTAAGCGAATCTGCTGCCGGTACATCTGATAGGCGCTCAGCGACTTCAGCACGCTCATCCATTGAATGTTCTCGAATGGATTCAACTCCATCTGTTCCTGATCCTGTGATCCCTGGGTTTGCCGCTGACCGATCAACAGATTGGCCGAACGTACATCGATGATACGGGTGGTCATATCAGCCCTTTCCAGATGACGACCCAGCCGTACGAAATCGTAGGCGTTGGTATGGCTCATGGTGCCGGCCAGCAGACCGGCGAATTGCTGGGTGGCTAAAATGATACGCCGCAGGAATTCGTAGCGACCCCGTCGCGACATGCCCATTTCCAGATGTTCGCGGACGTACATATGCAGACTGTTAACCTGTTCCCACGCTTCGCGCGGCACCACGTCGCGGGTGATGCGCAGATTTTCGCGGGCGTAGGCCAGCGAGGACAGGATGGAGCCGGGATTGTCGTGGTCGCCGATCAGGAACTTGACTACGTTGAATTCATCCGACTTCTGACAATGCTCGAAAAACAGTTCCTGATTGCCGATGATGAAAATCAGCGGCTCCCAACCGAAGGTGGTATTGCGGGGCAGATCCAACAGCAGATTGGAGTTGACGCTGATCAGGCGGGCCGTATCTTCCACCCGTTCGATATAGCGGGCCAGCCAGTAAATATTTTGCGCGACACGTGACAGCATGGTTTAGTCCTCGTCAACGATCCAGGTATCCTTGCTTCCTCCGCCCTGGGAGGAATTGACCACCAGCGAACCCCGTTTCATGGCCACCCGGGTCAAGCCACCGGTGGTGACATAGGTATCCGCGCCCGACAGGATAAAAGGGCGCAGATCGAGATGGCGGGGCTCCACGTGATAGGTCATATGGCTGGCATGTTGTGCTGCCGTCTGGAAGCGCAGCAGTTCGGCGTAACGGGGCTCGTGGGCCTGGCCGCAGAGCGTGGGCGCCGTGGACAAGGTCAGCGTCGGCTGGGCCATGTAATTGCGCGGGTTTTGCTGTATCAGCCCGGCGAAACGCTTGCGCTCGGCCGGTTTAGCGTGGGGACCGACCAGCATGCCGTAGCCGCCGGATTCATTGGCGGGCTTCACCACCAGCTTGTCGAGATTATGGAGCACGTAATCCCGATCCTGGTCGCGCATGCACAGATAGCTGGGGACGTTGGGAATGATCGCGTCTTCGCCCAGGTAATATCTGATCATGTCGGGCACATAGGCATACACCACCTTGTCATCGGCGACGCCGGCGCCCGGCGCATTGGCCAGCGCCACCTTGCCTTTGCGCCAAGCCCGCAATACACCCGGCACGCCCAATGCCGATTCCGGATTGAATGCTTGCGGATCCAGAAACAGATCGTCGACGCGGCGATAGATCACGTCCACTCGTTGCGGACCTTCGATGGTGCGCATATAGACGCAATCGTCGTCCCCGACCTCCAGGTCGGAGCCTTCCACCAGCTCCACGCCCATCTGTTGCGCCAGATAGGCGTGCTCGAAATAAGCCGAGTTGTAGATACCCGGCGTCAGCACGACCACATGGGGGTCCTCGCCGGGACGCGGCGACAGCGAGGCCAGCATGTCATACAACTGCGAAGGGTAATCGTCCACCGGCAGGATGCGCTGGTTTTCGAACAGTTCCGGAAACACCCGCTTGGTGACCACGCGGTTTTCCAGCATGTAGGAAACCCCTGAAGGAATGCGCAGATTATCCTCCAGGACATACAGGGTTCCGTCGCGGTCGCGCACCAGGTCGGAGCCGCAAATGTGTGCCCAGACGCCGCGTGGTGCAGTGACGTCGACGCATTGCGGCCGGAAATTCACCGACTGTGCCAGCAGCTCGGCGGGAAACACCTTGTCCTTGATAATCCGCTGCCCGTGGTAAATATCGTCGATGAACATATTCAGAGCGCGGACCCGCTGTTTCAGTCCCGCCTCGGTTTTATTCCATTCACGTTTGGGAATGATGCGGGGGATAATATCGAACGGCCAGGCGCGGTCGATGCTGCCGCCTTCGGAATAGACGGTGAAGGTGATACCCATGACCTGGATAGCGATTTCGGCGGCGGTCTTACGCTCGCTCAATTCTTCGTCGCTCAAGCGGGCCAGGTGTTCGCATAATACCCGCGCCGCGGGACGCGGCTCGCCTGAACTGCTCAGCAGTTCGTCATAAAACGCGTCGAGGTGATAAGCGCGCCAGTCTATTGTCATTTAGCAACTTGCCTCTGGGACTCATCGGCATGGTCGAGGACGGCCGATTCCAACGATGCTTAGCAAAGCTTGTACCAGCCGCATGGTAAACCTTCATAATAAGCCTTAATCAAAGCTCCATAAAAGGCTCTGATCCTCTGAATGATACAAAATACAGCATCGGCTGCACCGATTTTGTGCATTATTTTCTACAGCAAACTTGCCGCTGCCAGCGCAGGGCTGGCGATTCTTATGGATGGAACCGCTGCCAAGACAGGAATGGTTGTTGCATCACATCGCCCAATAGCAGCACTACGGTTACTCTTTGCAAGAAGGACAATTCATGGCCATTCGCGTCGCACTGAATCATAAAACCACGTATCGCTATGACCGGCTGGTGAGCGTATCTCCTCAGGTCGTCCGGCTGCGGCCAGCGGCGCATACCCGCACGCCGATCCACGCCTATTCCCTCAAGGCGCATCCTGCCGAGCATTTTATCAACTGGCTGCAGGACCCCTTCGGCAATTTTCAGGCGCGGCTGGTGTTTCCGGAAAAGATTCACGAACTGCTCATCGAAGTGGATTTGCTCGCCGCAATGGTGATCATCAATCCCTTCGATTTCTTCATCGAAAGTTACGCTGAGCACTACGGCTTTCAGTACGAGCCGGAGTTGCGTCAGGAACTGGCGCCTTACCTGGAGATCAAGGAGCAGGGACCGTTGCTGATGGACTGGCTGCAAGGGGTATATCGGGGCCACAGACCCACCGTCGATTTTCTGGTGGACCTCAACCGGCAGTTAAACCAGGACATCGTCTACCTTATCCGGCTGGAGCCGGGCGTACAGAGCAGTGAGGAAACCCTGGCCAAAGGCAGCGGATCCTGCCGCGACTCCGCCTGGCTGCTGGTGCAGATCCTGCGCCATCTGGGACTCGCTGCGCGTTTCGTATCCGGTTACCTGATTCAATTAACGCCGGATGTCAAATCCCTGGATGGTCCTTCCGGCGCCGAGCGCGATTTCACCGACCTGCATGCCTGGGCGGAGGTGTTCGTGCCGGGCGCCGGCTGGTTGGGATTGGACCCCACCTCCGGACTGTTCGCCGGCGAAGGCCATATTCCTCTGGCGTGCACGCCCAATCCGGGCAGCGCGTCGCCGATCACCGGTGCGCACCAAGTCTGTGAAGTGGATTTCGGGTTCGAGATGCACGTCACCCGCATCCACGAGGATCCCAGGGTCACCAAACCCTATAGCGACCCGCAGTGGGAACACATCGAGAGTCTGGGCCATAGCGTCGATCGGCGCCTGCAACAGGGCGATGTCAGATTAACTCTGGGGGGCGAGCCGACCTTCGTCTCCATCGACGATATGGATGGCGTGGAGTGGACGGTGGCGGCGCAGGGGCCCACCAAGCGCAAGCTGGCCGGCAAATTGCTCAAGCGGCTGCAGCAAAGTTTCGCCGCCAACGGTTTGTTGCACTACAGCCAGGGCAAATGGTATCCGGGTGAATCCCTGCCGCGCTGGGCCTTGTCCTGTTTCTGGCGCAGCGACGGCCAGCCCTTATGGCGCAACCAGGAACTGATCGCGGATGAGGAAAAGCCGCTGGGTTACGGTCCGCAAGACGCCCGGCGTTTTATCACCGCCTTATGCCAGCGTCTGGGCGTGCGTCCGGAACGCGCCATCCCTGGCTATGAAGACGCTTATTATTACCTCTGGAAAGAACGCACTCTGCCGGTGAACATCGATCCCCGCGAATACGATCTGAATGACGATGAGGAGCGTGTGCGCCTGAGCCGCTTGCTGGAGCGGGGTCTGGGCGAGGTCGTGGGCTATGCGCTGCCCGTGCGCTGGCAGGAGAGCGGCGACGGCGGCCACTGGCTGAGCGGCCTGTGGGTATCGCGTCGCGATCACCTGTTCTTAATCCCCGGTGATTCGCCGATGGGTTTCCGGCTGCCGCTGGCTGCCCTTCCCTGGGTGGAGGAGTCGCATCGCGAGATGCCACATGAGCAATCCCTGTTCGAATTCCGGGCGGCGCTGGACGATACCCACGGGGAGGTGATGCGCCGCTACAGCGAATGGCTGAAAGCGCAGCAGCAGCGTCCCGATTTTCAGGAGCAGCTCCTGCAAGACTACACCGGGGTGGAGCAACCGCTTAGCCCGGCCGCTGCGCAGAGCGGGGCGGGGCGGGGCCCTAGCCAGTGGCTGCAAGGACAGGGACAGCCCGCCGGTTTAGCGCCGACGAACGATTCCTTCGAGGTGATTCACACCGCCCTGTGCGTCGAAGCCCGCGAAGGTCAGGTGTTTATCTTTATGCCGCCGCTGGGCCGGCTGGAGCATTATCTCGACCTGCTGGCCAGCATCGAACATACGGCGGACGAGCTGGCCATGCCGGTGCTGATCGAAGGCTATGCCCCGCCTTCCGACTGGCGACTCAAGCAAATCGTGGTCACTCCCGACCCCGGCGTGATCGAGGTGAATATCCATCCTGCTCACCATTGGAGCGAACTGGTCCACACCACCACCACCCTGTACGAAGACGCCCGGCTGTCCCGTCTGGGAACGGAGAAATTCATGCTGGACGGCCGCCATACCGGCACTGGTGGCGGCAACCATATCACGGTGGGCGGCGCCACGCCGGCGGACAGTCCGTTCCTGCGTCGTCCTGATCTGCTGCGCAGCCTGATTACCTACTGGCAGCACCATCCCAGCCTGTCCTATCTGTTCTCCGGCCTGTTCGTGGGTCCCACCAGTCAGGCGCCCCGGGTAGACGCGGCGCGTCACGAAAGTCTGTACGAACTGGAAATCGCTTTTCAGCAGATGCCACCGGGAGAGATACCCCAGCCCTGGCTGGTAGACCGGTTATTGCGCAATCTTTTGATTGATGTAACCGGCAATACCCATCGCGCGGAGTTCTGCATCGACAAGCTGTACTCGCCGGAGTCGGCGGCCGGGCGGCTGGGTTTGGTGGAAATGCGCGCCTTCGAGATGCCGCCGCACCCTCGCATGAGTCTGATTCAGGCCCTGCTGGTGCGCGCCCTGATCGCCCGTCTGTGGGAGGAGCCGTATGAACATCGCCTGGTGCGCTGGGGCAATGAGATGCACGATCGTTGCATGCTGCCGCATTATGTCTGGCAGGATTTCAAAGATGTCGTCGCAGATCTCAACCGCCACGAGCTGCCCTTCGATTTGGAATGGTTCTCCCCCTTCTTCGAATTCCGCTTCCCGCACTACGGCAATATCATACAGCAGGACATTGAACTGGAACTGCGCCAGGCTATCGAGCCGTGGCATGTATTGGGCGAGGAACTGGTGCAGGGTGGTACCGCCCGTTATGTGGATTCCTCGCTGGAACGCTTGCAGGTCAAAGTCAACAATATGACGGAGGATCGCCATGTGGTGGTCTGCAACGGGCGGCGGGCGCCGTTGCAGCCGACCGGCAAACCGGGCGAATTCGTGGCCGGGGTCCGTTACCGCGCCTGGCAGCCGCCTTCGGCCTTACACCCGACCATTCCCGTGCATAGCCCGTTGGTGTTCGACCTGGTGGATACTTGGAACGGGCGCTCCATCGGCGGCTGCACCTATCATGTGGCCCATCCCGGCGGTCGCCATTACGAGGTGTTCCCGGTGAACCCCTATGAGGCCGAGACTCGGCGCATTTCACGATTCTGGGATTACGGTCATACGCCGGGA
Source organism: uncultured Pseudomonadota bacterium (assembly GCA_963708455.1). GTDB lineage: Bacteria > Pseudomonadota > Gammaproteobacteria > Competibacterales > Competibacteraceae > CAIMUS01. Next base: position 1,285,145 of record CAVPSQ010000010.1, on the reverse strand, counting down.
CCGATGGAGGCGCCGCAGGAAGAGATCGATCCGGATTTTCCGCATACACTGGATTTGCGCAAGCAGAGCCGATTCGTGCGGGGGGCGTGACCGCTTCGCTTGACCCAGGATTTCGGCCGGATTGCATACCGGCCAGTAATCCTCACTGATTAGGTGATCCAGACTGTGAATTAAGCAGGTATTCATGACCCATTCCGCAAAGCACGGAAGCGATTTATAATGTATTAATTGAGAATTATTCCTAATTCAAGGATGCCATCCATGTACGCCGAACCTAACCACGCCCTGGCAGAAATCATCGCCGGCCAAGGCGCGATCACCGCCGTCAGCTTCCGGCAGGGCAGAATCAAAATCAGTCTCAGCGCCGAGGAAGAGGTCACTTTGCAAGTGGCTCACCCTTACCACTCGCACTGGTGGGCCAGGGCTGCGCCGCGAGGCCGGCGTCTCAAGACCATTTCCTCTTCTCAGGACGGCCAGCTCATCCTCGTGGCCCCCGCCGGCACACAAAGCGTCGAGATTACCCAGTTGACCACGCCGGCGCAGTGGTTGGGCTGGGCGCTTAGCGCTACCACCGTGGTGCTGCTGGCTGGCGTGGTGTTGGCGCTTGGACGCGACAAGCATGTGTGACCGGCGTTCCGGTTTCATAGCGACTGCACCATCCGTTGCGCTGCTTGCTCATTCACCCGCGACAGCAGCCACGCGCCCGCGATAAACAGCACCAGCAGCGCCAGAATGGCGGTGCGTGGCTTGCCGGTGAGCAGACCGACCCAGCCCATCAGCACCGGGCCGATAACGGCCGCGAACCGACCCAACATGTTATAAAAGCCGAAGTACTCGCCGGCTTTGTCCGCCGGAATGATGCGGGCGAAAAATGACCGGCTCAAAGACTGAATACCTCCCTGCACCAGACCAATGGCAACCGCCAGGGCATAGAACTGCCACGGCCGGTCGATAAAGTAACCTCCCACGGTGATCAGGATATAGGCGCCGATAGCGATGAAAATTCCGTTGAGGGCGCCTATGCGCTCGCCCAACTTGCCGAAAGCCAGGGCGGCTGGGAAGCCTACGAATTGGGTGAGCAGCAATGCGGTGATCAAATCATCCGCCGAAAATCCCAGCGAAAGACCGTAGTCCACCGCCATCCGGACAATGGTGTCCACGCCGTCGATGTACAGCCAGTAAGCCAGCAGAAATGTGCCGACCATTCGCAGGCGACGGATTTCGGCCAGCGTTCCCCGCAACTGATTGAGCCCTGCGCGCACTGCCGCCAAACCTCCCAGCGGTTGACGATTGGGCGGTTCTGGCACGAACAGCATGAGCGGCAGCGAGAATACCGCCCACCAGATGGCCACTGACAGAAAGGAAATCCGCACCGCGACGGTGGCGTCCGGCAACCCGAAGACCTGCGGATACAAGGTCATCAGCACATTGCAGGCAAACAGCAAGCCACCGCCCAGATAACCCAGGGAAAAACCCAGAGCGGAAACCATGTCCAGCTTGCGTTCCCCAGCCACGACCACGATCAGCGCGTCGTAAAAAGTATTGGCCCCGGAAAACCCGAATACGCCGACGCCATAGAGCAGCAGCGCCAGTGGCCACTGGCCCTGCGCCACAAAATACAGCGCTCCGGTGGCGCTGACCCCCAGCGCCGTGAACAATAACAATAGACGTTTTTTGGCACTGCCCCGGTCGGCGATGGCCCCCAGCAACGGCGATAGCGCCATGATGAACAGGCTGGACAGGGAATTGGCCGCTCCCAGCCAGAAGGTACTTGCCGTGGCGGTGCTGTGATTGCTCCAGTATTCCTTGAAGAAAATCGGAAAGAAACCGGCCATGACAGTGGTAGCGAAGGCGGAATTGGCCCAGTCGTACAGGGCCCAGGCAACAGCCTTGCCACGGTCTATATCGTCTTCGCCAATGGATTTTATATCCTCCATTAATCAGCTGCTCTAGTTCGATGAAAAGAATGGATTGGAGGCTATAAATAGATCCTCTTCCTGGTTGTCATCGCCTTCCACTAAATTGTCCGCGCCCGATATAAAAGCGATATATTCGCCATCATCGCTGATGGCGGAGAAATACGAATCACCATTGCCTTCGACGCCTTTTGTCGATATACTGACTCTTACAATTTTTCTGTTGTCACGGTCATAGACAAACACATCCGTCTTATTATTGGCGTCATTCGTTACCAGATTGGTGGCGGCCGATGTAAACGCGACATAGCGTCCACCTGCGCTGATAGCAGGTTTTATAGACTGGCCATTGCCCTCGACGCCATCGGAATTTACGCTAACCAGGCTGGTCGATGCTGTCACGGTATCGTGCAGATAGACGCTGCTGTCTTCGATAGCAAATGCAATATATCGTCCATTAGTTGCGCTGATGGCGGGCGTTCCGGATGAACGATTACCATTGCTGACCCGCACGGTGACATTGGATTGACGATCGCGTACAAACACATCCTGGACCGTATTATTATCGGCGTCGACTAAATTAGTCGCCGTCGACGTAAAAGCCACATAGCGGGCGTCCGCGGTAAGGGCCGGCGCGCCGGAACCGGCGTTGGCTTCGGCGCCGGCAGAATTCAGGTTGACTCGTTCAATCTGTTCCGAGCGCCTCCATAAAAAAATATCTTTGCTGTTGTTGGTGTCGCCCGATACTAGATTGCTATCGGCCGATATGAAAGCTACAGCATTACCGTCTGCGCTGATAGCCACGGCGCGATTATTGCCATCGCTGAAAGGAGATATATCCTGACCAATTTTTATCGATTGATCTGTATTAACATTGTACACGTAGATAAATGAAGTTTCATTACCGGCGATCTGTGCGGGTGGCGTCTCAAAAGCAATATATCCTCCATTCGAGGTGATGGCAATATAACTATTATAGTCGGCTTTACGATAATCACCTGCATTGAGATTCAGTTCAATCGGTTTTATTGCCTTTGTTTTTCGATTAAGGACATATATATTGGGTAAGCCTTTCCTGTTAGGATCGGTTCCTATCGAATAAAACGCCACATAGTCACCGTTTTCATTGACAGCAGGACTGAACGGTTGATAATACTCTTTCCCATCCGACGAGATATTGACTCGCTCCATCATTTTTGGCCAATTATTGTTATTATTGTTATTGTTATTGTTGTTGTTATCGCCATTATTTTCGTTATTATTATCATTATCAAGCTCGTCAAAATCGCTGCATCCGAAAATTAATAGACATAACATCAGCGCTAGTAAAGACTTGTAGTTCATTTTTTACTCTCCATTTATCGTGCTTAAAGCAAATAAAAGCAAGTTGGCGTTTGGACTGTGGGCATCTAATTTGCAACCAAGGTGAACAGCGCTCCTGGCGCCTGGTTGGGTCTTGCTACTCCAGAAAGAGCGGCGACTTAATCAGAATAACCGCTATAATCATTACTTTCAGGGTATACCTGCGATATTGCAGTCAATGCGATGTTCTGATTAGTTTATCGTATCCATTATATGTATGTATATGTATGCCATATCCACCGGAGTCAGCCCGGCGCCGGCCGCGACCGGCAACCGGGTCATCCGCCTGCTGAAAGAACCGCCGTCATGTCGACTACCAACGCCACCCTGATCCAACGCGACCTCGCCGCCCTCTGGCATCCCTGCACGCAGATGAAAGATCACGAATGGCTGCCGTTGCTGCCGATCCGCCGGGGCGAGGGCGTCTGGCTGGAGGACTTCGACGGCAACCGCTATCTGGACGCCATCAGTTCCTGGTGGGTCAATCTGTTTGGCCATGCCAACCCCCGCATCAGCGCCGCCCTAAAGGACCAGCTCGACAATCTGGAGCATGTGCTGCTAGCCGGTTTTTCGCACCAGCCCGCCATCGAACTGGCCGAACGTCTGGTCAGACTGACTCCGCCTGGTCTGGAGCGGGTCTTTTTCGCCGACAACGGTTCCGCCGGCATCGAAGTGGCGCTCAAGATGAGCTATCACTACTGGCGCAACTGCGGTCATCCGCACAAGACGCGCTTTATCACCTTGGCTAACAGCTATCACGGCGAGACCCTGGGCGCGCTGGCGGTGGGCGATGTCGCGCTGTACAAGGAAACCTACCAGCCGCTATTAATGGAAGCCATTACCGCGCCGTCGCCCGACGCCTATCAGCGGGAGCCCGGCGAAACGGCGGCCGGGTTCGCCTGCCGGCGCTTCGAGGAGATGCAGGCGCTGCTGGAGCGGCATGCGGCAGAAACGGCGGCGGTCATCGTCGAACCGCTGGTGCAATGCGCCGGAGGCATGCGGATGTACGACCCGATTTATTTAACGCGGCTGCGGAACGCCTGCGACCGTTACGGCGTGCATCTGATCGCCGATGAAATCGCGGTGGGTTTCGGTCGCACCGGCACACTGTTCGCCTGCGAACAGGCCGGCGTCAGTCCCGATTTCATGGCCTTATCCAAAGGGCTGACCGGCGGCTATCTGCCGTTGTGCGCCGTACTGACCACGGATGCCGTCTACCGCGCTTTTTACGATGATTACCAGCATCTCACTGCCTTTTTGCACTCCCACAGCTATACCGGCAATCCGCTGTGCTGCCGGGCGGCGCTGGCCACGCTCGATATTTTCGCTACTGAGCCGGTGCTGCAAAACAACCGCCTGCTGGCGCAGCGCATGGCGCAGGCCGCAGCCCCTCTGCAGGACCACTCGCACGTCGCCGACGTGCGCCAGACCGGTATGATCCTGGCCATCGAAATGGTGCGGGACAAGCGCACGCGGGAACCCTATCCCTGGCAGGAGCGGCGCGGCTTACGGGTCTACCAGCACGCGCTCAAGCGCGGTGCGCTGCTGCGTCCCTTGGGTAATGTGATCTATTTCATGCCGCCCTATGTGATTACACCGGAACAACTCGACTTCCTGGCTGACGTGGCGCGGGAGGGCATCGATTTAGCGACGCGGGATTGAGCTTCCAATAATTGCAATGATGATTGCCGGTATCCATTCTTGTCACGCCGTCACCGCGGTTGCGAAAAATGCATAACATCATGCCTCTTTATTGGATTATATTTACGCAACTTTTGACCGACGCTCATGTCCTTCAAGGATTTCCCGCCGCGCCAGAAGCCCGCGAGCTTCACCATCGACCAGCCGATGGAGGCGCTCACGAAGCCCATCCAATGCTCATGAAACCACACACCCTTGTATCTTAAGCGCTGTGATGATTAGCTACCACTACATGGGACACGGTGAGGTTGTACGCTCCCGAAGACCACTGAGTCTGTTTTGTAGATAACCCCTCGTGCTGCTCCATGGGCAGGAGCAAGAATCATCAAACCGTTCGCATTGTTTAAAAATGGGAGAATCCTAATGGTTACGCTGCAACCTGTTGTTCCTCCGCTGACGGCAACCCTGCTGTTGGCTACCGTTGTTAGTAGCACCGGCTGGGCAGGTGCTTTGGATCCGGCAACCTCAGGAGTACAGGATGAATATGGCTCGCAGTCGATAACGGAAACCACCGCGACTACGGCCTATAGCGTGGGTTTGGGAGTGGGCGCTGTACCAGACTACCTGGGGTCACAAAATTACAAAGCGACCTTCATCCCTTATTTCAACGCAGCCCTTGATGCTAACCGCTATGTCCGGTTACGGGGCACCACCCTGGAGGCCAATCTGCTCGGCGACAAGACCTGGTTATTCGGTCCAGTGGTGCAGTTTCGTCCCGATCCCTTTAACAATGTCAAAAACAATCAGGTCGACCGCCTGAATGGGCCAGGCAGTGCGCTCAACCTCGGTGGTTTCGTCGGCGCCCAGTTCGATGCGTGGGACTTGCGACTGCAGGTGGTAGGGGATGTCAAGGGTAATCAGGGCGCGTTAGGCACCCTGGGAGGTGGCTACACCCTGGCATTCGACCCGACGCTGAAGCTGCGGTTGGGCCTGGAGACGAGCTATGGCAGCGATGATTATATGAATGCCTATTTCGGGGTCAATTCGGCCAACTCCAGACGTAGTGGTCTCAAAACGTATGACGCCGAGGCCGGTTTCCGAGACGTGGGCCTGAACGCCAAACTCACTTATGACTGGACTAGGGACTGGACCTTGACGGCCAATGCGGCTTATATGCGGCTCGTGGGTGATGCCGACAGCTCGCTTACCAGTGGCGATGTCGGGTCTAAAGGCCAGTTCTTCAGCGCGATATTAGCCATTTATCATTTTTAAGCGGGTTATTCTGTCAGCGTAGGACGGTTCTTGAATGGATTCCGGCGCTCCCGTGGCTTGGCTCCACATTCTCGGCTTCGCGGCCGTCATGGCAGTGGCGATCTACGTTATTCTCGACCTCGAGTTCCCACGCCTGGGCTTGATCCGGGTCGATGCCTTCGACCAGGCGCTGCTGGATTTACAGGGAAGTATGCAGTGAATCCCAAGGTTACCGGCGTATTGGTGAGAATTTTATAACTGATGGAGGTGAATCACGCAGACACCCACAAGGGCTATTAAAAGTCGGCTGATGCAATATGCAGCCGGGCTTCGTTATCCGAAACTGCTGGCGTTGACAGTGGGATTATTTGTTCTGGACCTTTTCGTTCCCGACCTGGTGCCGTGGGTCGATGAAATTCTGCTGGGGCTAGGTTCGCTCCTGCTCGCCGGGTTCAAACAGCGGCGCACGAATGACTCTCAAGCGGGAAGCGCGTAAGCAAGGACTTATAGGACTTGTAGGATGCACTGCGGTAGGAAGCGTATCGTTCGTGCGCTTGTCCCTGGGAGCGCCGGCGTCCCCGCCGGCCTAAAACCGCCCGGATGCAGGCCGAAGGCCGGAATCCGAGGTTCGGGGGAGGAACCCGGATTGCGCTTCGCAAGCTCCGCTCCATCCGGGCTACGGTCCTACGGTCCTGCCCGTAAATCGTCCGACCTTGCCACGTTGGTCGCTTGCTTCCCCTTGCCGTGGTCGGCCTACGTCCGCCTGCTGTCGATCAAGAATGCCGCTGCGCGCAGCTTCTTTTCCGTGCTGGACCAGTTGCTACTGGGTACGATGATGCAGTCGAACGTGACCGATGCAATTTTCGAGGTAACGCCATGAACAAGAACCCCATGTCGTCTGGCCGCTTGCGCCGCCTCAACCGCCGTCAGCGCAAGAAGTTGCGGCTGGGCGAATTTCAGGAATTCGTCTTTGAGATTCGTGTTCGTTTCCACCAGCCACTGGATGATGCGGCCTACGATCCGTTTCTCGATGCATTCATCGAGTTCATCGAATCGCGCCAGCTCGCCATCGGCGGCTTGGGAGGTCGGCTGCCGCTGACCGAAACGGACGGGATAATCTCGGCTTGGGGTCGGGGCTCGCCATCGGAGGAAGATCGGCAGGCCGTCCTTGCGTGGCTCCATGAGCGTGCCGAGGTCGCTCTCGCAGAGGTGGGCGAGTTCGTTGATGGCTGGTACGGGTGGGATTGAGCGATGAATCCCCTGCACAGAAGCTAAAGCCTTATATTCCAATTCCGAAAGGGTGTGCGGAATGTAGGATACAAAAGTATTACACCAAAGGGTCATAGCCACTCTGCCGCATTCGCCCCTCTGTTCCCGTCGGCGAACTACTCCGCCTTCCAGCCCGTCTTGATTTGCGACAGGACGGCATTGACCTTGTCCACTACGGCTTGATCGATCTGGCCGTTCTCGCCGATCTCCAGCGTCACGTGGATGCGCAACGGATGGCCGGCGGTGGCTTCGCGCAAGGTGTCGATATGATCAGCCAGGTCCTGCACTTCGTGCGTCTGCAGCTCTGCGGTGGCTACCTTGGAGCCGTAGTGCTTCGGCGGCGATGGTTCCTTCGCTTCGTTCTTGCCGATGCGCACTTTGACGGCCGACGTACCGCCCCTGTCGCAGGGCCATGCCCCTGAGTCCAGGGTGCGCTCGATGAGTCCAAGGCGGAACGCTTCCTCCAGCGCGTGCGCGATTCGGGACCAGGGCAAGGGCTTGCCTGCCTTGGCTGACAGAGCCGCGTGGATGCGATGCGCAGTGCTCTCATCCCCGCTCCATGCCGCCGGCAACTGGGCAGGGAGCAGGTCGACGCCGGCAACCGGTGGCGGCGGCGGCAGCAGTTGTGCTGCATCGTTGATGAAGCCGGGCGGCATGTCTTCGCCCAGCACACTGATCGTGCCATTGATCAGCCACACCCGGCTGGTCTTCACCGCGCTGGCCACCGCGCCCGTCACGGCCTGCGGCTCGGCGCGGGGGATCAGGAGGTTTTCGGTGTAGCACTCCCCTTTGTCGACCGCTACGAAATGCTTACCCGAGAAATACGAGTTCAAGATTGGCAGCGTGATCGCGTCCGTGGTCCAAAGCGCCGGCAGGCTGCCCGGCGCCAGCAGTGTGGCATCCAGTTCGGTGAGCACGGCGGCGTCCGACAACACCACTTCCAGACTGGAGTCCTGGGTCGCGGTGTCGTCGGGCCTACACTTCCAGAAGGTGCGCGTGGACTTGTCGGCGCGCGTCACGCGCAGCACGAAATCACCGGCTTCGCAACCTTGTAGCAAGGTCTCCAGAATCGCCGCGCGGTTCAGCATCTTCGGCAGCCGGGCGGTGGCGGCGAAGGCGCCCACCAGATCCTTCACGAATCGGGCTTGGTCGCCGGCGCTCCACAGATCGAATGGGCCACCCGGCAACAACGCCTCGGCATTCACGGCCGTGCTCTCGATGCGCAAGCGCTTGTCGGCCACCAGCTTGGTGAACAGGGGGTCGTTGTCGACGTTGATGCGGTACGCCGCCACCTCGTTGCTATCGTTCACCGTCACGGCGATGCCGTAGGCCATCACGATCTGTGCAACCATATCACCGCGGGCGGCGCGCAGATTGGCCTCCAGGCGCGTGGTCGCCGCAGTGTCGATATCGCTCCGCTCCTTGAGCAGCTCGCGCACCTTCTCCCAACCGAGCAGATCGCGCACCTTCTCCCGGGCGATTTCAATGCCGTCCCTGGAAGGAACCGCCAGCACCACCGCGTTGCGGTTCTGGGCACGCGGCTTTTCCGGACCGGTCGTCTCATCGATGAAGCGTCTGGCCGCGGCGCTCGGCTTGCCCTCCGATGCCGCTTTCGGCCCTAACACCGCATAGTGAAATTCACCGTCGTCCTCAATGTCCGCGGGCCGTGCCGGCAACAGATGCACCCTGGCCCCGGCGCCACGCGCACCCTCGGTGAGCTTGCCTGCGCTCCGGATTTCCTTCTCCAGCACCTCATCCACCAGGGTAGTGTTCACGTTCTGGCGCGCGTCGTGGTGCATCTGCTTGAGATTGGGTTTCGATCCCAGCCGCCACACCTTGGGCAGGCCGCCTTCACGGTCAGTCGTGAAGGTGTCGTCCAGATACCAGGACACATCCGACCAGCGCGCCAGTCCCTTATCCAGCTCGATACGGTCGGGTGATCCCACGCCGATCAGCACTTTCAGCTCCCGGGTCGTCGCCCGCTGGCCGATGGGCTGCGAATGCAGGAACGTCGCCATCACCGCCTGTTCGATCTCGCGCTGCCGCACGCCCAGCAAGCCGTCCTGCGCCTTGCGCGCATGGCTGAGTTCCGCTTCGAGGATGGCGGTCCAGTTCTGGCGACGGCCATCGTACTGCTCCAACTGCGCCACATTGGCCAGTTCGCGGGCGGCCACGCTCAAGCCCTCGGTTTGCGGGTCAGTCAGGAAGACCTGCGCGCCAATGAGAGATTGCCGATCCCACGGCACCGCGTCCCGCAGTGCCGAGGCCAGCGTTTTCAGAATGCCGCGCGTCTGCTGGAAACCTTCCAGTTGCGTCCACTTCTGGTATAGCGTCTCGATCAAGGCCGGATGGAAGGGGTAAGCATCGGTGTAACGCTTTTCCTCCACCGCGCGGTTCTTAGCCGTGTAATCGTCGATGGCCTGAATGCCGTTGAGCGCGCCGAACACCTGGCTCGGCCATTGCGAACCATCGGTGTAGCTCTCCAGCTTGAGCAGCCGCCGGCGCAGGATTTCCGGCACGTCCTGGCTTTCGACGGGTTGAATGCCTTCATCGGCCACGCGCTTGAACTCGTCGTAAAGCTCCTTGCTGATCTGCTTGCCCACTCCGTCCATCTTGTGGGGATCGGAGGCCAGCAGGGAAGCCACCAGGCAACATTGCGGCACCTTGGCCACTGCCTGAGTCAGGCTGTGCATGAACTCGCCCATGCGGCCAATCCAGGCCGGATCAATGTCGGCCATCACCCGCACGAACCACAGCACCTCGTCGAACAGGAGCAACACGCCGGCGACGTCCTGACGTGCAAGCTGCAGCAGCTCCTCCATCACCCCGGTCGCCGGTGGACTGAGGCGTTCGCTACCGTCTTCCTTCAACAGCTTCAAACCCGCCGGACCGGCGAGCTGCCAGGCAATGACGCTCCAAGGCATCTTGAGCATTGCCCGGGTCCCGTCCGGCGCCTTGACTTCCATGCCCACCTCGGCATCCAGCCGGTCGAACACGACGGCCGCGATGCGCGCCTTGGGGAAGCCTCCCTCCAGGGCGCAGTGCGCTTTGAACTGCTGCACCGCCGGGATGTCGGGCAGCGCCGGTTCACGTACCAGATGCACCAGAGTGATCAGTGAGTGCGTCTTGCCGCCGCCAAAGGTCATGTGCAACTGGCGCACGGCCTTCTCGGACTTGCCGGCCAGCCGGTGCGTCACGTCGCGCGCGAGGTCGCGCAGCTTCACCGTGGGGTAGGTCAGCGCGAAGAACTCAGCGGCGTCGTGATACACCCCCGGGTTAATCCCCATCACCACGTCGTAGAGATCGGCGGCAAACTGCTTTTGCGACAGTTCCTGGTTGGTGATGTCGTCGCGCAGTTGCACCACCTGGTGCCACGGTTTTGCGGTTGTCTTGGCCATCTTGTTCTCCGATGCCTTATTCGAGTCCGAGCGCGGTTTGCGCTGTGCTGCCCACTGACTTGAGGTAGTTCTGCAGGCGTTCCAGGATCGAGCACTCCTCGGTGCTCCCCTCGGCGCGACTCTTCTCGATCAGCGCCTGGATCAGTTGGGCGAATAGTGGGTTGCGGCGCAACCCTCGGCTGTCCAGGTAATCGTTCACCTTGATCACGTCGCCGGCCACCCAGAGCTGCATTAGTTTGTGCACCTGGTCGATCAGTGGAATGGTACGGCCGCTGGCCGTTTCCAGCCCCAGCGATCGCTGCTTACGCGCGTTCCACGCTTTGAGCTGGTACTTGCCGCCGCCCGAAGTTCCGGCGTCCTCGCTGTCTTCCTCCTCCGCATCGGCCTCATCCTCGTCGGGCGCGGCCGTCCCACCACTGCGCGCCAGCAGTTCGTACTGGTCGGCCAGCTCGCGCTCAGACAATCCGCACGACACGGCGTACAGGATGCACGGCCCGGCCGGCGCCTCCTTCAGTCCGAAATCGTGGCGATGGAGCAGGTAGTAGGTGGTGATGTCGTCCAGCGGGTGGTCGCCCACTGGCGCATCGCCCTGTCCGTGGGAGAGAACACGCCCGACCACGAAATCCACCACCATGCGGCGCACATGGCCGAGGAACTCGGTGACCGACATCAACCGCCCCGTCTCGGAGGCTTTCTTCACCGCCGGGTAACGGCTGTAGGATTCCAGCGCCGGTCCGGTCGCCGCCCAGACGAAGTCCGGCCCGCGAATGCCGGCATCCCAGAAGTCACGGAGCTTGGTGACGATACTGGTTTCCATTTCCTTCAGCACTTGAGTGTCCCAGCCCGCTTTGGCCAGGGGGTCACGCTTTTTGCAGACGAGCCAGACAGAAGACGAGAGCGCCGCGGAAGACAACGAGCGCGTGCGAGCTTCTCGTTCAGTCTGAATCGGCCAGCTTCCATCCACCACAAATCCTGTTTTGATGATCGCGGCCACTAGAGTCTCCCAGGCGTCAGGATGCTTGTGTGCGAAGACGATTACCAGTCGGCCTTCTGGCTTCAGCGCGGCGTGACACGCCTTGAACGCGCGTGCCATTCCCTCTTCATAGTTCCGTTTGGATATCTCTTTATCGCCAGCAAAACGCGACGCGTCATCGATCAATTCTCCATCCCCGGTTTCATGATTCCACTTGGGCGTGAGCGGTTCGGAGAATGCTGCATCAATCTCAGGCGAAAGTCCGTGTAGAGATCGCCGAAGCCAAACGTAGAAGAAGTCCATGAGGACCGCGTATCCGATAGCGTCGTAATACGGTGGGTCAGTCAAGACTAAGTCCAGATCGGTCAACCGCTGTGAAATCGCGGAAGCACGAAGGACGCTTGGGGAAAGCGTCTGCACAGCAGCAGACAGACCATGCTCAACGACTTCTGCCACCCACTCAACTGCCTGGACGAAGCCGCCCGACGAGTCGGCGTCGGGTTGCAACTCGGCATAGTCCCAAGCCATCGGTAGAGCAAATCGTGCGAAGGTATTTCTTAGCTTCTCTGCATCCGTTTGCCAAGTTGTGATCATGCTTCCACGATCAACAAGTCGACTTATGCACGCGGCCAAGTAGCTCGCCAAGGCCTCAAGCCACTCGACTGGGTATAACCCTCGCGCGTTTTCAACGGCACGTCTCAGTGCCTTGATGTATGTTGCCGTGGAGAGAAGCTGTCGCGAACTGAACAACTTCTGCCATTGATCTACGCCGTAGGTCACACACCACGTATTTCGCTTGGCATCCTCAATGATAGGCTCGGTTGGCAGTCCGAAAGGGAGCGCAGAGAAGGTTTCATCGAGCTGCGCCTGTGCCGCACGCAATTGATTGACCTCAAGTTGCGTTGGCAATCGGTATTCCTTGCCCGACGGCCCATCTGAAATCACCGCAGTCAGCACCTCTCCGAGACGACCCGCCATGCCTTCGAGCTTCAAATCGTCCATTGTCATAATGGTCCCGCAGCATGGACAGGTGACGCCGGCGCGACTCATCGTTCCTGCCCCCAGTCGCTTATCGTACTCGCGTCGTTGCGCGGCGTTTCCGCCTTGGGATTTGGCGTTGTCCTCGATACCGAACTCAACGCCGATCTTGTCGTCCAGCGGACGCATTGTCAGCACGACGCGCTTGTTGTCTTTCTTGGCCAACCACCGTGTTTTGAGCAATGGCACTGTTGCGCGACAGGCTTTGCAGCGCACCGTGCGCGCCCAGAGATAGGCCACCGTCGGTTTGGCGATCCAGCGCGGATTGGCCGGGTTGGCGAGATAGTCGGCATCGAATCCAGCATTGAGCAACTCGATCTGTGCCTCACCAGATTCGTTAACTGGCACGAGCTTCAGCGGTTCGTCGGTATCGAGCTTCACGCGCTGGTAGGGCTTGAGCGAGCAATACTCGGCATAGGTCGGGTAGAAGCGCGCGAGGTCCTTGCGCGCCTCCTTCAGTACCCACCGCCCCCAGGCACGCACGTGCCAGGCCAGATCGGCTTCCAGCAGTTCCGCATCGAGATCGGGGTGATCCAGCAAACTGAAATTCTCACCATACTCCACTGCGTCGGCCTTCGAGACAGGGAGCACCGCGCGTTCGTTGGTCAACGTGCGCAGATGGCGATTGATCTGCGCCGGCGTCATACCCTTGGCTTTCAGATAGGCCGTCATGAACTCTTCGTCGGCCAGCACGAAATCGGGCAACCGGCGCTGCTGACCGGCGAGCTGTTGCGGATATTCCAGCGTGCACTTCAGAATGAACCAGGCGACCGGGTTGATATCGACCGCCGTTACCTCGCAGCCCAGCCGCATGGCTTCGAGTGGAATGGCGCCGCCGCCCGCGAACGGGTCCAGCACCTTTGGCGCACGGCCGCCGTAAGCCTTGCGAATCTCCTCTCGGAACCAGTCCAGATCCGGGCTCGCCTCACGCCCCCAGTGCAGCACGCCGCCTTCCGTTTCCAGCGCCTCGATTTCCTCGATGCGACCGTTGGGCATCTTCTTTTTCTTGAGCGTCTTTTTCAGTGTACCCCCCAGGCGTTTGAGGATGGCGTCCCGTTGTTCCTTGTCGCCGGGGTCGGGCAGCAAGGTGGCGATTAGCGCCGCCCGGCTGGCGGCCAACGGACGCCGGGCCGGCCAGATGTGCAGCGTCGAGATATGGCCGTGGCGCACGTTCTTCTCGTGCACCGAATCGATAGATACTTGCTTGAGTGGAAAGGCGACCTCGATCAGGCGTTTGTCGTGGTGGTTCATGTGGGTTCTTTGTTCATCGCCAGTGAGCGGGCCGCGTCAGGACATATCCGTCGGCACGTGCAACATGGTCAGGAAGTTGGGCGCCGCGCAGCTTGGCCTCGCCGATCGTGAAATAGCCGCTTGCAACGCGGCACAGGGCGACCGAGTTGCGGCCCGGTGGTTGCGCGATGACGATGCGCTTCTGGGGAAACCGTGACAGCACTTGACGAACGGGCGTCGTGAGGTCGCTGTCCGCAGAGACCAACAGCGCCGTGTCGAAGCGGTTCTCGAACGCATCGGCCAGGAGCTGTACCGCTATGTTCACGTCGGTCATCTTTTCCTCATAATCCATCCATTGCGCATCACATACTCGGCACTGCCGGGGCTTGTCGAGGTAATGACCGAAGTGAAGAGTCATGCCAGGCAGCGTCGCCAATGCCTCCAGGTAAGCGGTCTGCCGTCGCATGTCCCTGGTGTTATTACCGTTGGCACGGATACGAGTAGTGAAGTAGTGAACCACCTCGAGCTGCTGCCCTGGCTTGAGCAGAACCCCGTCTGAAAGACTACCCTTGACAAGCCGGGCGATCTCAAAGAGGATGCATGTCGCTAACCCCGCCGGAGATCGCATCTCCGGCCCGACGCCTCCCTCGTGGAGGCGTTTCTCTTTCCGGACTTCTACACTCATTCCGTCACCTCCGCCGAAGCGGCAATGTCGCCATAAGCGATGACCACGCCGCCGCGGGCTTTGGCGATCAGTTTGGCGAACGGGTCCTGAACCCTGAGCAACTGTGGCGTGCTGGAGCCGCAATCGAAAACGGCATATAGCCAGTACTTTTCGCGCAGATTGCAGGCCCGGGCCCATTCGTTTTCGGTCAGCTCGATCTCGCTGACGCCAACGCGACCCTTGACTTCGATGCCCCGCTCCTCGTGGGCGCGCCTGGAGAACAGATCAAACCCGGGGTAGTCGTTCAGTCCGGCAAGCTTCGCCTTGGGTGGTGTCGAGACATCCCGCACATCGGCGCCTCGCGCCGCCTCGAACGCGATAGCCACTTCCATCGCCATGCGCTCGACTTCGGCGTCGCGAGCCTCGATGTCTTGGGGGTCTTGCGAGGGCTGAACCAGCGCTGTCGCCAGCACCTCGACGACCCCCGGTTGGATCAGCTCGACTTCACGGCGCGCCTGCTGCAACGCCTGCGCGCGGCGCTCGGCCAGCGTCCTTTGCTGCTGCTTGATGCGCTCCAGCTCCAGGTAGGCGGTGCGGTTACCCTGTCGTGCCTTCCCGGTATAGCGCTTACGTGCCGCTGCGAGTTCGGATTCCTGGTAATCGAACGCCCGACCCAGGTAGTCCTCGGTTTCCTGCAACCGATGGCCGGCGTTCAGCCGCTGCAGCTCGGCAAGACTGGCCGCCACCTCCCGCTGCAGATGTCCCTGTGCAGCCAGGCGCCAGGCGCCGCTCCGCGCCAGAAAAACGACGCTGCCCGAATGGGTCTTCGTCGTGGGTTTGAGCAGCAGCAGGTGCTCGACAGGCGTCTCGATCAGGCGTCCGTCCGCAAACTGCTCGATGCCTACCAGCCGCTGCTCGATAAGTTCTTGCGTGTGCAACGCCGGAACACCAGGGTCGATGCCGCGCACGACCGTGATCCGGGCCACGTGGAAGAGGTACGGCGCCGTCGCACTGACGTCGGTGAACAGGGCACCGCGCCGGCCCGCCGCGCGAGACTGTTCGATAGCGATGGCAGACAGCCGCTCGAAGATCGGCTCGCCCGGGTGCAGAAAGATCGCGTCGCGGCTGTCGTCAGGCCGATAAACCGTGAACCGGTTACGCGCGGCTTCCGGATAAGTCTCGAGCAGTGGCAGGAGGCTCTCCAACACGCCATGCTTGCGGAACCGCATGAAGAACTGCCCATCCAGGTCGCCGACCAAGTCCACTCCGATCAGGGGCGCGGCGTGCTCCAGGTAGCGGCGCACGTAGCCGGGGAGGAGGCGGCGCAACTCCTCGATGGCCATGGCGTCACGCAGCTTGGACAGCTCGGCCACGACTTCACCTCCCTGGCCGTAGATCGCTTGCTCGCGCGCCGCGAGGGCGCGCACCTGTTCCACGGTGAGCTCGCCGGCAAGATCAAGCGCTTCCCTGTCCGCCTCGTCGTCCGACTCGACGGCGCGCTGCAGGTACTCGGTGATGGCCATGCCCTCGAACAGGCGGCCGACCACGTCGAACACTTTGTCCGAACCAAGCTGTTTGCGGATCTCCTCCAGCTTGTCGAGCAAGATCTTGATCACCTTGCCTTCTCGAGTCTTGCCAGCCACCAGGTTGATGATCGCCACGCGGTCGCGTTTTTGCCCGTAGCGGTGGATGCGACCCATACGCTGCTCCAGCCGGGCAGGATTCCAGGGCACGTCGTAGTTGCAGAGAATCCAGCAGAACTGGAGATTGATGCCTTCAGCCGCCGCGTCCGTGCCGATGAAGAAGCGCGCCCCGTTGTGCGCGGCATCGTGCGGTGCGCGGAAGCGCTCGACCTGGGCGTCGCGCTCCTCGAAACTTAAGCCCCCGTGGATGAAAGCCACCTGGTCGGCGTAACCCATGCCTTCAAGCCGGCGCGTCAGGAAATCGAGCGTATCCTTGTGCTCGGTGTAGACGATGACCTTCTGGTCGCGGTATTGCGGTGCCCGTAGCAGCTCGGCCATGCGCTCGAATTTGGACTCGCGGCCGCTGCTGTGCACGGCTTCGGCGAGCGCGATCAGTGCTTGGACCTGCTCCCGCTCGATCGTCAACTCGGCCAGGCTCGTGGCGATGAATGCGCCCAGCGCCTCCGCTTCGTTGTCCTCGTGCTCTTCCGCATCGGCGCTGGTGGCTTCCTCATCGGCCGTCTTGACCGCCAGCACATCGACCAGACGCCCCTCACGGACTTTGCGATTGAGGTGCTCCTGCCGGGCACGCAGGTCTTCCTCTGGCATGCGGCCGGACTGAAGGTCGTCGATCAGCGCATTCAGCTTGTCCAGGCGCTTGCGGAACGAGCACAGCAGCGCCCACGTGCTACTGGCCAGTCGTCGTTGGAAGATCGTCATCGCAAAGCGCGCAGCTTGGCGGTTCAGCCAGCGGGACTGGTTGTAGTAGTATCGAATATAGCTTGTAGTGCGGTCGTACAGCGCCTGTTCGCTGCTTTCACCCTGGCTCAAGTCGTAGCTGACCGTATCGCACACCCGCTCCGGATACAGCGGCTGGCCGCGCAGATCGACCATCTCCTCCTTGACCCGCCGAATAAAGTAGCGGTCGCGTGACTCGCGGGGGAACTTAGCGAAGGCGGTCTCGGTGCTGAAGAGATCGGGCTCCAGCAGCCGCCACAGGCAGTAGTAGGGGAACTCCTTGCCCATGTGCGGTGTGGCTGTCAGCAGCAGCAGGTGATGCGCCGCCCAGGGCAGGCGCCAGTCATCCGGCAGCTCGCGCACGCCGGCAATGGCCTCGGCCAAACGGTAGCGGTCGGTCGGTCGAAACGTACCGTCGGGATCGCGGTTGGCGGAGAGCTTGTGCGCCTCGTCGAACACCACGAGATCGTAGGGCTGGACTGCGGTGTCGCGCAGGCAGTCGAACAGTCGCGGGCTGCGCAAACTGTCGACGCTGACGACGACCCGGTCGCTGTCCGCCCCGACGAAAGGGTTGCCGTCCCTGGCGTCGGACCCGGTGACGATCTTGAATCGCAGTTGGAACAGCGTGTGCAGTTCCCGGTACCAGTTCCCCACGAGGCCCGCCGGGGCGACGACCATCATCCGTCGGATCCGGCGGCGTGACAGGCTCTCCCGGACATAGAGGCCCGTCATGATCGTCTTGCCCGCCCCGGCGTCATCCGCCAACAGAAAGCGCAGCCTGGACTGGGGCAGCAGGCGCTGATAGACGGCGATGCGCTGGTGCGGCAGGGGATCGATTTCGCTGATTTCGGTGGCGAAGGCGGGGTTGAACAAGTGGCCATAGGAAAGCCGCTCACCCTCTACGAGCACCCGCAGCGCGTTGGCGTCACCCAGAAAGTCCAATCGGGGAATCTCGGCTTGCGTGTCGATCGTCGCTCCCGAAGCGACACTTTGTTCGGTTGACGGACCGGTTTCCCGTGCCGCCAGTTCCTGGAGTTTGGCCAGCCCCAGCGCCGAGGGCCTGGACTGCCCGTTTTCCCAGCGGTTGAGCGTGACGAACGAGACCCCCAACCGCTCGGCGAACTGCTGCTGAGTGAGGTCTAGCGTTTTGCGAAGTTGGCGGATCTGGTCGGGCTTCATAGCCGCATCGTGTGTTTGTATTTTGGCTTTATATCACACGATATATTTACTGGCAAGTGCCTGTCAAAGCTTGGTTTTTCTTGGTGGTAATAGATGTAGCCTGGATGGGGCAGAGCTGGCGAAGCGCAATCCAGGCTATGGCGGCTAACCCGATCTACTCCTTTGCTTCGTCATACCGCAACTTTGTTCTGATTTTTCAGACGCTCTCGCTGTTTCTGGATAACGTCTTGCACATTGAGGTCTAGCCATTCTTCTGCTTCCTGCAAGGAGGCGTGCGGCGCTCCATTTTTCCAGGCGAAAAATTCCAGAATATCGACAAGCATTCTATTTGAATAGAACTCGACGACAACTTCTGAACAATACTTTGGCTCTGACAACGGAAGCTCACCTATCCTTTTGACGGCTACAGTTAAATCGGTTTTTTTCAATTCTTGTTGGTATCTTGCAAGTATGATTTTAGTCACTTCAAGCAATTGCTGCTCGCAACGGCTGATCAAGGAATAATCCGACATAGATCACCTGTCTGGATGTTCGACCCATTCATTAGGAAACTGGCGCTCAGAACCATGCTTACCGATGTGTCTCTGATGTTGATGTATGATCTCGCTATTATGTTCTACCTGGTGCGTCACCGAGATGGTCTCATCATCCAATTTTTCGATGATATGACGTGACTTGGCACCGTCTCGTCCAAGCGAAGGTCTTTCTATGATTTCTTTGACTATGTTTATGCT
This sequence comes from uncultured Pseudomonadota bacterium, assembly GCA_963708455.1. Lineage (GTDB taxonomy): Bacteria > Pseudomonadota > Gammaproteobacteria > Competibacterales > Competibacteraceae > CAIMUS01. The sequence goes on along the minus strand of CAVPSQ010000010.1, from coordinate 1,266,070 downwards.
CTCCTCGTTTCAGTGGTAGTGGTAGCCCGGATGCAGGCCGAAGGCCGGAATCTGGCGTCGGCGGAGGAACCCGGATTGCACTTCGCCCGCTCCGCTTCATCCGGGCTACGCGGGCTTGACCTATGAGATTCACGAACTCTCAGGGCTGGGCAAGGTTCAGCGTAGGCAGTATTTCCGGGGAGATAGCCGCCATGTGTTTGTCTTTGTGGACCAGGCAGGCCCCATGTGCCAGCGCCGAAGCGGCGATCAGCGAATCGACCATCGGCAGTCGGAGAGGGACGCTTGCCGTCAACCGGAGCGAAGTTCTTGCCACCGCTGCGTCCACAGGAACGACGCGGGTGAATAGCTGCAGAAACAAATCGAGCGTATGCCCGATGGCCTCCTGATCCCTGCCCAGGTCGCGGAGCTTGCGTCCGAATTCCGCTATCGATAGCGAAGAAAGCAGGATGTCGCGCTGCGGATCATCGAACAGCGCCAACATCTGGTCTGCTTCCGGTTCCTTTCAGATAAAGCGCCAGCAGCGCCGAGGTATCCAGGAGATAGGTCATCCTCCCAGTTCCTGCATCCGCTCGCGGTCTTCCTGTTCGCGCTCATCATCCAGTTCGGCGATGATATCGCGCCCCGGCGCCAGATCGGCGCCCATGCCGCACAACCGGCGCGCCAGTTCGCCGCGATCCGGAATGATCTTGACCACAATTTCGTCCTTCCCCTCTACCGCTTGCCAGTCGAGCTTATAGCCTGGTTTGATGCCGAGTTTCCGGGCAATTTCAGCCGGTATGGTAACCATATTTTTCTGGGTGACTGTCGTAATCATGGAATAATCATGATCATGAGAAGTTGGTCTATCAAGGCGGTCATAGGGTGCACGGTACGCACCTTATGCCCTAAGCCAGCGAGTAGAGGTAGAGCAGATGCAGGCCGAAGGCCGGAATCCGAGGTTCGGGGGAGGAACCCGGATTGCGCTCCGCCAGCTCCGCTCCAGCCGGGCTACGGTCCTTCCACCAGCACGAACGGCGCCCAGACGTTGGGATTGCGGAGTGACTCGTTTTCATCCTTGATGAAGGAAAGCTGTGTGTCGCGTAACGCCACCGCCAGATCCTTGGGTTTCGGGCCGTTCAACCAGGTGCGATAGAACCGGGCCATGAATTCGCGCGCCGAGCGATCGCCCAGTGGCCAGAGCGACATCAGCGCATGGCGAGCGCCGGCGGTGTGAAATGCCCGCACCAGGCGCCCGCGCCCGCTGCAAGAGCGGTTCCGCTTCCCCGTAGCGCCCTTGGGCTTTATATAAAGCCGCGAGGTTGCCGACACTACGCAGAGTAGCCGTGTGCTCGGGGCCGAGCACTTTCTCCCTAGCCGCCAGCGCCCGTTGAAATAACGGTTCCGCTTCCCCGTAGCGCCCTTGGGCTTGATATAAAAACGCGAGGTTGTTGACACTGATCAGGGTAGCCGGGTGTTCGGGACCGAGCACTTTCTCACGGGCCGCCAGCGCCCGCTGATGGAGCGGTTCCGCGTCCCCGTAGCGCCCTTGGTCTTGATATAAACCCGCGAGGTTATTGACACTTTGCAGGGTATCCGGGTGCTCGGGACCGAGCACTTTCTCACGGGCCGCCAGCGCCCGCTGATGGAGCGGTTCCGCGTCCCCGTAGCGCCCTTGGGCTTGATATAAAGCCGCGAGGTTATTGACACTTTGCAGGGTATCCGGGTGTTCGGGACCGAGCACTTTCTCACGGGCCGCCAGCGCCCGCTGCAAGAGCGGTTCCGCGTCCCCGTAGCGCCCTTGGGCTTGATATAAAGTCGCGAGGTTATTGACACTTTGCAGGGTATCCGGGTGCTCGGGACCGAGCACTTTCTCACGGGCCGCCAGCGCCCGCTGATGGAGCGGTTCCGCGTCCCCGTAGCGCCCTTGGGCTTGATATAAAAACGCGAGGTTGTTGACACTGGTCAGGGTATCCGGGTGTTCGGGGCCGAGCACTTTCTCACTGGCCGCCAGCGCCCGCTGATAGAGCGGTTCCGCGTCCCCGTAGCGCCCTTGGGCTTGATATAAAAACGCGAGGTTGTTGACACTGCTCAGGGTAGCCGGGTGTTCGGGGCCGAGCACTTTCTCAAGGGCCGCCAGCGCCCGCTGACAGAGTGGTTCTGCTTCCCCGTAGCGCCCTTGGGCTTGATATAACACCGCGAGGTTGTTGACACTGCTCAGGGTATCCGGGTGCTCGGGGCCGAGTTTCTGCTCGGCGAGAGGGAGGGTTTTTTCAGCGAGTTCCAGACCCTGCTGATAATTACCCTTCTTGTAAGCTTGCAAAACGAAGCGATTCTGTGCGGCAATTTGTGAATATTGATTACAAGCCATAGTACTTAAGCACAGTAATCCCACTATTACCCAATAACCGTAGCGTTTCATTATTCGTTCTCCTTTCATAAGGCCGGTATCAGATGGAACGACCGCCGGCCTGACTTTCGAGTAGGGCACGCAATCGGACGAGTTCCGTTTCGGCGGCGGCGCGTTGTTCAGCTTCCCAGCGGGCGGCAGCTTCGGCAGCGGCGGCGCGTTGTTCCGCTTCCCGGCGGGCAGCGGCTTCGGCCTCGGCGCGCTGTTCGGCCGCTTGGCGCGCCATAAACTCGGCGACGGCGCGTTGCTTGGCTCCCCTGGCTTCCTGGGCAATCTCAAGAAATGAAGCGAAGCGTTCACCATCCGGTCCGGTCAGGCAGAGATCCAGTCCGTCCAGGTCGAATCGCACGCCGAGACGCGGACTGATCCAGCCACGCATCGGCGTGATTTCCACCAACTGGCTCTGCTGTCGCCACCAGCCCCGCAGCCGGCCACGATCCGGGTCATAAAGATAGTATTCCTCCACCCCATAGCGGTCATAGAACGCCAGCTTCTCCTCCATCTCCCGCCGGGTATTGCCCGGCGACAGCACCTCGAACACCACTTGCGGCGCGATGTCGCCTTCTTCCCATTGCTTGTAGGAACCGCGATCGCCCTTGGGTCGGCCGAAGGCCAACAGCGCATCCGGCGCACTGCGAATCTTGTTGTTGCCTTCGACGGGATACCACAGCAGATCCCCGGCGATGAAGACATTGGGGTTGTCGGCATACAGGGTCTCCAGGTTGCCGACAAGCGTCGCGATCCAGCGGAATTGTAAGGTGTTATCGGCCATCGGTTTGCCGTCGCTGTCGGGGTAGATAACGGTTTGTACAGGGGCTTCGAGTTCGTTGGCGTGCATGGTGGTCGCCTCCGGTTGAAAATGCACCATTGGAATATACCAGGTTACCGAGGCTGTATGGCACTATCAGCCACTACCATCTTTTAAAGACCCAAAAGCCGTACACCAGAAAATACTTCGGTGGGAATCTCCAGCGTCAGCAGTCCCAGTTTGAAATGATCGAAGTAATGGTAGGCGTAAGTCCAGCCGGTGAAGTACACCAGGGCGGTGATCAGCACCGTGACCGTAGCGAGATCGAACAGCAATGGACCGGACGCTTTATCACTTGACGCGCTCATCGGCGGTGTTTTTGACGGGTTGTTGGTTGTCTTTGCCGCGAATATCGCCGCCTCTGCTGAGGTTTCCTGACTGCCTGCAAGGGTTGCAGCGGCCCTGGCCGTCGAGGAGTTTGTTCCAGCCGTTCAGGTTGGCGAAAGTGTACGGCTTTCCCTGATCGTCCAGACAATGAACACCTGCCGGATACCCTGCTGCTGCATTTCACAGCTATGGCGTAAATGATCGTCCTTGTTCACCAGACAGAAACACTCGTCCGCCGCTGCCGCCAAGGGCAGAGCGAAAAGCAGTAGGATAATGGTGATGGCGTTCACAAACCGTTCTCCTTGGTCGAATCGATAAGTTGTGTATCAGTAATCCATGCCGAATTTTAGAATACATCAATAAGATAAAATAAAAGCAATTCTTATTTTAGAGGCTGTACAAAAACTAAAGCTATGATGGTATTAATAAATTTTTCAAAAAATACGTCCCCTCCCCCCTTGTGGGGGAGGTGTATGGACCGGAGAGATAGGTAACAGGTGTTCGGAGACATCGGTAACACCTGTTCGGAGACATAGGTAACACTGAAAAACTATCATGAGATGATGTGTATTGACTTCATGCCGGTGTCCTAAGATCAATCCGAGTGACCTTATGGTGACAGAAGTAGATATCAAACTGGCCCTCGGTGTTAACGGGCCGCAATGCCACCGGGTAACCTTGCAAGGCGCTACTGACGGTAAACAACCGCCCTTGGAAGTGCACCACCCCTTTGTTTTGCACCCTGCGGACCCGATCATCCGGACCGTACTCAATTGGCGGCAGGGTTTCAGGAAAGGAACAGGGACTGGGTTGATAGCGGCTGATCGGGACAGCCATGTCCAGAGCCTGATGGGGGCGCTCCCGGTTGTACACCTCCCGCCACCGATCAAAGGCCCCTTGACACACCGACAACGACGCAAAGTACTGGTCACGCAACACCTCTGCCTTGAGGGTACGATGAAACCGCTCATCCTTTCCCTGGGTCTGCGGATGATAGGGATGACTATGACTGATGCGAACCCCCAAGCGGATCAGCCACAGGACCAGGGCCGACAGGGTTTGCTGGCCCTCGCCCCCCCAGGGTGGGCCATTATCCATGAGCATCCGTTCCGCAAGCCATAGCGCCGAAAGGTCGCGGTCAGGGCCGCTTGCACCGTGGCGCCCTGTTCGTCCCCACACGCCTGCAGGCAGACCGCGAAGCGGGAATGGTCATCCAACACCGTCAAGGGATGGCAGCGGCCTTGGGCAATGGCAAAGTGGCCTTTGAAGTCCATCTGCCACAAGCGATTGGGGGCTACCTGTTCAAAGCGATGCCACGGCTGATGCTTACGCCCGTCTGCTGCACTCAACCGCTGATGGCGCCGCAAAATAGCCGTCATGGTGCTCGCACTGGGCAAGGCCGTCTGCCCCTGGGCCTGCAGGTAGGCGCGGAGTTTGCGCCCACCCCAGGCGGGATGGGCATCCCGCACCGCTACGATCATCTGCTCGAGCGCCGCCACCGTTTGACGCGGCGACCGGTATGGCCGGTGGTCACGCTCGACCAACGCTTCCAGACCCCCGGCACGAAACCGCTTCAGCCATTGATAACCGGTCTTGGTACTGATGCCATACCGGTGGCACAAGGTTCTCATCTCGATCTGCGCTTGGTTGGCCAACAGGACAAACTCTTGCCGTACTGCCAGCGACACTCTCTGTTGCGACATCAACATTCTCCTCTAGGAAAATGCTGGTCAGCTTAAAAGAATGTTACCGATGTCTCCGAACAGGTGTTACCGATGTCTCCGAACAGTGTTACCCATCTCTCCGAACAGGTGTTACCTATGTCTCCGAACACCTGTTACCTATCTCTCCGGTCCATACAGGAGGGTTGGGGTGGGGGGTCTGAACGGTTACAGTGAAGCAAGTTATCCAACAGGATGGCCGTAGCCGTCGTTGGGCGCTCATTCAGGAAATGGAGGGTAGATACCTGCGCGTTATCCTGCTTCCCGATGGCGAGACCGTGCATAATGCTTTCTTTGATCGCTCGTTTAGGCCATGAAGATTAAATACTTTCAAGACACAGACACACTCTATATTGAGTTTAAAACCACTGCGGTGGCCGAGACTAAGGACCTGGATGAGAATACGCTCCTTGACCTCGACAGCAATGGCCATATTTGCGGTATTACCATTGAACATGCGCGAGAACGCGCCGATATTCCTAATTTCTCGTATGAGCAAGTAATCACATGAGCGAGTATCAATACTACGAATTCCAGGCCATTGACCGACCGCTGACCGAACAGGAGATGAGCGAACTTCGGTCCTACTCTTCGCGCGCCGTCATCACGCCCACCCGGTTCGTAAACCACTACCAATGGGGAAGCTTCAAAGGGAATTCGCTAGCCTGGATGGAAAAATACTTCGACGCCTTTATTTATGTGGCGAACTGGGGCGCGCATGAGTCTGATGCTCCGCCTTCCCCAGACCGTGCTGGACGTGGCGACGGCGCAGTTGTACTGCGTCAGCGAGTCAGCCTCGGCGCACGCGCGGGGCGATTACGTTATCCTCGAGTTCCGCTCGGACGATGAGGAAGGCGAGTGGGTCGAAGAGGATTCGTATAGCCTGGCGTCGCTGATTCCCTTGCGGGCGGACATCGCCAGCGGCGATCACCGGGCGCTCTATCTGGCCTGGCTTGCCAGCGCGCAGACCGACGAGTTGGATGAGGCCGACCTGGAACCGGCCTGTCCGCCCGGCCTTGACCAGCTCACCGCGCCGCTGGAGGCCTTGGTTCGAGTTCCTGCGCCTCGATCCGGATTTGCTCGAGGCGGCTGCGGCGGGCAGCCCGCAGACTGGGGGAGATGTTCCTATCCAGGAGGTGGCGCGCTGGGTCTCGAGCTGGCCGGACGCCGAGAAGACTGCCCTGCTGACGCGCTTCATTGAGGGGAATGAACCGCATCTGCGCGCGGCTATTATCCGCCGGTTTCGTGAAGCAACCGCCGTCTCGCCCACCGCAGCGGTCAAGTCCCGCACTGTGGGTGAGCTGCTCCAGGCGGCTGAGCAGCATGCCGACGAGCGGCGTCGGCGCGAGGCCGAGCGAGCGGCGCGCGAGCAGGCCCGGCGGGAGCGTGAGGCGCAAGCAGCGCGCGAGCAGCTTCTCGCCACGCTCGCCCTGCGCGAACCAGAAGCGTGGCGTGAGGTCGATACGCTCATTGCCGCCAAGCAGGCGGCCAAGTACGACGCCGCCGTGCAGTTACTCAAGGATCTGTACGAAGTCGCCCAACGGGCCGGACGGCAACAGGTGGCTGAAGCCCGCCTCGCACAGCTTCGCCAGCAGCACGCCAACAAGCCACGCCTGCTTGACCGTCTACGGGCAGCGGGATTGCTTATAACGACTCCGGCAAGCGGCTCCTGAGACCAACGCCAAATGCCCTTATCCGGCAAAGTCGATCCCTTGCTGTTGCAGCAAGGCCCGCAGCCGCGCCAGTTCGGATTCGGCGGTTGCGGCCCGCTGCTCGGCGGTTTCGGCCCGGTGTTTCTCCTGCTCGGCCCGCTGTTTCTCCTGCTCGGCTCGCTGTCTCTCCTGCTCGGCCTGTTGCGCTACCGCTACGTAGCTGACAAAACGCCGCCCATCCGGCCCGGTCAGGCCCAGGTCTATTCCTTCCAGCTCGAACCGCACTCCTAAGCGGGGACTGATCCAGCCCTGCATCCGGGCGATCGGTACCAGCCGTCCGCCTTGCCGCCGCCAGCCTTGCAGACGGCCGTGGTCGGGGTCGTACACGTAATACTCTTCAACCCCAAAGCGGTCATAGAAGGCCAGCTTGTCGGCCATCTCTTTGCTGGTATTGCCGGGTGACAACACCTCGAACACGACCTGCGGCGCAAGGCCGGCTTCTTCCCATTGCTTGTAGGAGCCGCGGTCGCCCTTGGGACGTCCGAACGTCACCAGCGCATCCGGCGCGATGCGGGTCTTGTTATCGCCTTCCACCGGATACCAAAGTAAATCCCCGGCGACGAACACATCGGGATCGTCGGCGAACAGAGTTTCAAGACCGCCGACCAGAGTGGCGATCCAGCGAAATTGTTGGGTGTTATCCGCCATCGGCTTGCCGTCGCTGTCGGGGTAGATGATGGGTTTGACGGGGGCTTCCAGTTGATTCACGCTCATGGCCGTTACCCAAGGTTATCGTGACAATCCCGTAGGGGCCGAGTTGTATCCCGGAGGGTGCTTTTCTTGGAACAACAGGAGGCCTCGGGGATGTTCATAGGAACAGTATACTGAACCGCTAAAAAAGCATGAAATAGCGTTTTTTTACAACCCCAGCTACTACGCCGGATGCGGCATGGGGAGTAAACTGAAAGCCTGTACAAAAACTCCCTCTCCCCTGGTGGGCGAGGGTTGCGGTGGGGGGTTAAAAAAATATCAACAACATCATGAGCGACGAAATCCACGCATTACGCACCGAAAACGCCACTTTGCGCCGGCGTCTTGCCGAGCTTGCAACGCCACTGGCTGAATCCCGACCTCAGAGCGAGGAGAAATACCGCTATCTGGTGGAGCACAGTTGGGACATCATGACCCTGACGGATGCTCAGGGACGGGTGAAATACGTCAGCGAATCGGTCGTCCATATCCAGGGCTATAGCGTTGCTGATTACCTGGAGCACAACATCCTGGAGCGGGTGCATCCCGCCGATTTGATTAAAGCGCAGCAACTGCTGACCGAATTGCTGCGCGAACCCGATGTCCCTAAACGGTGCGAGTTACGGACCCGGCATAAGGACGGACATTGGCTGTGGATGGAAAGCATCGCCGTCAACCGCCTGGGTGATCCGGCGGTGCGCGCCATCGTCGCCAACAGCCGCGACATCACCATCCGGCGCCAGGCGCAGGAAGAGCTGCACCGTCTGAACGAAGAACTGGAGCAGCGGGTGCAACAACGCACCGCTGAACTGGCGTATCTCTATAACACCGCTCCTTGCGGCTATCACTCCCTCGATGCCGACGGGGTCTACGTGCGCATCAACGAGACCGAATTGCGCTGGTTAGGCTATGCCCGCGAGGAACTGATCGGCCGCAGGTGCTTCGCCACGCTGCTGACTGCGGCAAGCCGAGCGGTGTTCGAGCAGCGCTTCCCCCTGTTCAAGGAGCGCGGCTGGGTGGAAGGTCAGGAATTCGAGCTGGTCCGCAAGGACGGCACAGTCTTGCAAGTGCTGGTGAACGCTACCTCGGACCGGGACGCCGGGGGCAATTTCCTGACCAGCCGCGCCACGATGTACGACATCACCGAGCGCAAGCGGGGCGAGGCAGCCTTGCGCGAGCACAGCGAGGAATTGAGCAGCGCCAACGCCGAACTGGCCAGGGCGGCGCGCCTGAAGGACGAATTTCTCGCCAGCATGAGCCACGAATTGCGCACCCCGCTGACCGGCATCCTGGGTTTTTCCGACATTTTGCAGAAAGGCATTTACGGTCCGTTGACGGAGAAGCAGTTGCGTGCTGTTCGCGCCATCGAGACCAGCGGGCAGCAACTGCTCGGTCTGATCGACGATTTGCTTGATCTGTCCAAGATCGAAGCCGGCAAGCTGGAATTGCAGGTCGGTCCGGTGTCGGCAATGGATGTCTGTCAGGCCAGTCTGGAATCGATCAAGGAACAGGCGCAAGGCAAGCAGCAGGAAGTGCTCTGTCGCCTGGAGCCGGCGCAGGGATTCCTGCTGCGGGCCGATCCGCGCCGGCTGGTGCAGATCCTGGTGAACCTGCTGAGCAACGCCGTCAAGTTCACCCCGGCGGGCGGCCAACTCGGTCTGGAGGCGTGGGTTGAAGCAACCCAACAGCAGGCGCAGTTCAGCGTCTGGGATAAGGGGATAGGGATCGCGTCGGACAATCTGAGCCAGTTGTTCGAGCCCTTCGTGCAACTGGATGGCCGCTTGCAAAGAGTCTATTCCGGCACCGGACTGGGGCTGGCGTTGGTGCGGCGGCTGACCGAGATGCATGGCGGCAGCGTGGCGGTGGACAGCACGCCGGGGGAGGGCAGCCGGTTTACCGTGTCCCTGCCTTGGCAACCCCGGTCGTCCACCGCTTGGCAGGGATAAACTCAGAGGCTGTATAAAAACTTGTAGCCTGGATGCAGGCCGATAGGCCGGAATCCAGGGTTTTCCCGGATTTCGCTGCGCTTCATCCGGGCTACAATCTAGTTAGTGCGTATCAAACAGAAACTTATTAGCCAGCAAATTTACCGAGGATAATATGGCTATCACAGTGGCTCAGATGACAAAAGGCGAACTCAAGGAAATGATTGAAACCACCATTGAGCAGAAGTTACTGGAGCTATTTGGTGATCCCGATGAAGGATTGCCGATTAGAAAGGTGGTGCATGATAGGCTCTTGCGTCAGAAACAGGCTGTTACAGAGGGTGAACGTGGCGAGTCATTTGAAGATGTGGTGCGACGACTTGACTTGGAGTAATCGTCGTGCATCGCATTCTGCATCCTGGATACAGCCACTCGTGAGTTGGCACAGTTGGATAAACCTGTTGGACATCGTATCGTTGAGCGTATCCGTTGGCTGGCTGCAAATCTAGACCAGATCAAACCTGAAGCATTGACGGGTAATCTTGCGGGACTCTATAAACTCCGTGCGGGCGATTACCGTGTCGTTTACGAGATAGTTCACGACGAACAGACGGTTGTGATTCATGCCATTGGTCACCGCAGGGAAATTTACCGAAAGCGTTAAAAGGATGACAACGAATGTTCACCTCTCGGAGGCAGAGTACATCCTAACGAAGCGTTGCAGCCGACCGCGCTACCGCGTGGCTGCTGAGCTTGCCCTACGCTGACCGTCCATCCAAACCGGAATCAGGCGTGCGATTATGGCGATAGAAGCTGCTCTGCTCGACCTGGTCCAGTGGGCCATGCAGCAGGCGTATGCACCGTATTCCCGCTTTTCCGTGGGCGCCGTGGTGCGCGGCGCTTCCGGCCGATTGTACGCGGGCTGTAATATCGAGAATGCCTGCTATCCCTTGGGATGCTGCGCCGAAACAGCCGCTATCGCCGCCATGATGATGGCAGGAGAGCAACACATTATCGAAGTGGCAGTCATGGGATCAGGCGCTGGGTTAATCACTCCGTGCGGCGCCTGCCGACAACGGTTATGGGAATTCTCCTCCGCCGAGACGCCGGTGCATCTGTGCGATTGCGCTGGCGTGCGTCGGACCGTCGCGCTGGGCGAATTGCTGCCGCTGGCGTTCGGCCCGGAGCAACTGCGATGACTCAGCGACTGCGGCAATTGCTGGGTTTGCTGGATCTGACCAGCTTGAACGAGACCGATGACGCAACGACCATCGTGCGCCTGTGCGAACGGGCGATCACGCCGTTCGGCAAGGTGGCGGCGGTGTGTGTCTGGCCGCGCTTTGCGGCGCTCTGCCGGGAACGATTGCAGGGTAGCGGCGTGCGGGTGGCGAGCGTCGCCAATTTTCCCCACGGCGGCGCCGCTTCGGCACGCGCGCTGCGGGAGACACAGCAGGCCATCGCGGCCGGGTCCGACGAGGTGGATCTGGTATTCCCCTATCGCCACTGGCTGGCCGGTGAACGCGACCGGGCCTGCGAGCTGATCCACACTTGCAAGCAGGCTTGCGGCTCTCAGGTGATTTTAAAAGTCATCCTGGAAACCGGCGCGCTACCGACGCCGGCGCAGATCGCCGCCGCCAGCCGGGACGCCATCGCGGCCGGCGCCGCTTTTCTCAAGACCTCCACCGGCAAGGCCCATGGCGGCGCTACCCTGGCCGCCGCCACGGTCATGCTCGCCGCCATCAAGGAGACCGGCGGGACGGTCGGCTTTAAGGCGGCCGGCGGCCTTCGCACTGTGCGAGACGCCCTGCCTTATCTCGCTCTGGCGGAAGGCGTCATGGGCAGTGCCTGGGTGGGTCCGCACACCTTCCGCATCGGCGCCTCGGCGCTGCTCGACGATCTGCTGCTGGTATTGAGCCATGACTGTGCCACTGCTGCCGCAGGAAATTATCCGCCACAAGCGTGATGGCCATGTCCTCCGTCCTGCCGAACTGGACTTTATGGCACAGGGGATGGCGGACGGTTCGGTCGGTGAGGCGCAACTGGCGGCGTTTGCGATGGCCGTCTATTTCCAGGGATTGAATCTGGACGAACGAATCGTTTTGACTCAGGCGATGACGCGCACCGGCGCTGTGCTGGATTGGTCGGACCTGGCACTGCCCGGACCGGTGCTGGACAAGCATTCCACCGGCGGGGTGGGGGACAAGGTGAGCCTGATTCTGGCCCCGCTGGCGGCCGCCTGCGGGGCTTATGTGCCGATGATTTCGGGCCGGGGATTGGGCCATACCGGCGGCACGCTGGACAAGCTGGCCAGCATTCCCGGTTATGACACGGCCCCCCCTCTGGAGCGGTTCCGGCGGGTGGTCAGGCAGGCCGGTTGCGCCGTGATCGGCCAGACGGTGGACCTGGCGCCCGCCGACCGGCGCTTGTACGCCGTGCGCGATGTGACGGCGACCGTGGAGTCCATCGGCCTGATTACGGCGTCCATTCTCTCCAAGAAGCTGGCGGAGGGCTTGCAGGGGCTGGTGATGGATGTCAAAACCGGGTCCGGCGCGTTCCTGACCACGCTGGACGAAGCCCGCGCGCTGGCGGAAAGTCTGGTGACGGTGGCCTGGGGCGCCGGCCTGCCGACCACAGCCTTATTGACCGATATGGATCAGGTGCTGGGACGCAGCGCCGGCAATGCACTGGAAGTGACAGAAGCGGTCGCTTATCTGAACGGCGCGGAGCGTGACCTGCGGCTGCACGAATTGGTGCTGGCGCTGGGCGCTGAAATGCTGCTGCTAGGCGGTTTAGCGACGGACGCGGAGGGTGCGCGTGAGCAGCTGCAGACCGCCCTGGACAGCGGTCAAGCCGCCGAACGCTTCGCCCACATGGTCCAGTTATTAGGCGGCCCGGCGGATTTATTGACCTGTCCGGCGCGGCGTCTGCCAGCGGCACCGGTGATCAAAGCTGTCCTGCCTTTGGTGGACGGGGTGGTCGGATGCATGGACACCCGCGCTATCGGTCTGGCGATTGTCGGCCTGGGCGGCGGGCGGCGGCAGCCCGGTGACCACATCGATTATGCCGTGGGTCTGAGCCGTGTTTGTCAACTTGGCGAGCGGGTCGACGGGCAGCAACCGCTGGCGCTGGTGCATGCGCGTACTGAAGAACAGGCCGCAGCGGCGGCTAGGATTTTGCAGCAAGCTGTTACCGTGGCTGAAACGGCGCCGCCGGCAGCGCCGATCGTGCATGCCAGCTTGCGTGGTTCGCGTTAAAGGGCCGGCGAGGACGCCGGCGCTCCCAGGGCCGAACTGCGCAGCGTAACCGTAAAGGGCCGGCGAGGACGCCGGCGCTCCCAGGGGCGAGATTGTCCCGCCTTCAGTGAATAGCCGCGGTAGGCCTTCACCGCGACGCCGACTCCGCACTATAAATGACCCTCTGGCGCAACTGGTGAGTCCGAACGTCCATGAATTCAGCCGCCTCCTATCCCTTCGATCTGATCCTGCCCTCGGCCTATGAGCGCAGCTCTCTAATTTATCCTTTGCTGCTGTTTTTACACGGGCGGGGCGAATGCGGCGCCGATCTCGCTCTGGTCCGACGGCATGGCCCTCCCCGGCTGGCGGTGGGCACTGTAAAGCCTGCGCTGCTCGACCGCTTCATCATACTATCTCCCCAGTGCCCGGCCGGCTGCGACTGGTCGGCGCAAACCTTGGGCGTGCTGCTGGAGACCGTGCTCCACGGACTGCGTAGCGATCCGCAGCGCCTTTATCTGACCGGCATCAGCATGGGAGGGCATGGCGCCTGGAGCCTGGCCCTGGAACAGCCGCAACGCTTCGCCGCGCTAGCCCCCATCTGTGGATGGAGCCTGCCGGAGTGCGCCGGCCGCTTGCAGCAGTTGCCGATCTGGATGTTCCACAGCGCCGCCGACGAGGTGGTGCCGGTCGAGGAATCCGACCGGATGTTCGCCGCTTTGCAGCGCTGCAATGCCGAGGTGACTTATACCCGCTATAGCACGCTCGATCATGTGGCCACCTGGGAGGACGCTTATGCCCATCCCGCCTTGTATGAATGGTTGTTGCGGCACACGCGCAGCGCGTCAGCCTGACGCTCAGCCAGGGCAATCGGTGATAGAATAATAAACACGATGCAACCGGCTGGATGGATGCCCGTTGGCAAAATAACCTGATGATGGCGCTAACCTCTGGCGGTTGCGGCGCCTTGCCCGGCATCCTCTCGTTGGAACATTTTTCGTTAAAGATATAGCGAGATCCCGGCAGTGAATCCAAAAACATTGACAACAACTCTTCTGATGCTTATCTGCCTAATCCTGGCAGTCCCGGTGCGCGCGTTGACTACCGAACCGCCGACCCCCAGCCCGGATGCGCCCAAGCGGTTCTCGTTTGCGGATGTGCGGCGGCGGGCGGAAGTGCTGGCGGCGGATTCCTATAAAGCGCCCACCGAGGCACTGCCGCCGAGTTTGCAGAACCTGACTTACGACCTGTATCGGGACATCCGCTTCCGTCCGGATAAATCCTTGTGGAGAAACGAGGGCTTGCCTTTCGAGGTGCAGTTTTTCCCGCGCGGCTTCTATTATTCCAAGCAGGTACTGATCAATATCGTCGATGGCGGCGAGACCAAACCGGTTAACTATTCCAATGATCTGTTCGATTACGGGCGCAATACGGCACCGGAGAATCCGCCGGCCGATCTGAGCTTTGCCGGGTTCCGCCTGTTCTATCCCATCCATCAGGATAGCTACTACGATGAAATCGCCGTCTTCCTGGGGGCCAGCTATTTCCGCGCCGTCGGCCAGGATCAGGCCTGGGGCCTGTCCGCACGAGGCCTGGCGATTAACACTGGGCTGCCCAAGCCTGAGGAATTTCCGATATTTCGGGAATTCTGGATCGTCAAACCGGACAAGGATGCCACCGAACTGACCGTCTACGCGCTGCTGGACAGTGACAGCGTGACCGGCGCCTTCCGTTTTATTATCCGACCTGGCCGGGCGACCACGATGGAGATCAAGAATGATCTGTTCATCAGAAAAGCGGTGGAAAAACTCGGCGTGGCCCCGCTGACCAGCATGTATATGTTCGGCGAGAACAACGAAGTGCGCAGCGACGATTATCGCCCTGAAGTGCATGATTCTGACGGGCTGTTGATGGCCAACGGCGCCGGTGAATGGCTCTGGCGGCCGCTCAGCAATCCGGCCAGGCTGGTCATCAGTTCCTTCATGGACAACAACCCGCACGGCTTCGGTCTGCGCCAACGGGACCGTGAATTCGATCATTATCAGGATCTGGAAGTCCATTACGAGAAACGCCCCAGCATCTGGGTGGAGCCTCTTGGTGATTGGGGCAAGGGTGTGGTGCAGCTTGTTGAAATTCCCAGCGATGCGGAAAGATACGACAACATAGCCGCCTTCTGGGTACCCGATAAACCCACCGAAGCCGGCCAGCAATTGGGTTTCGAATACCGGCTGCATTTTGAACTGGACGATCCCGGTCGGCCGCCGGCGGGCAGAATCCTGGCGACCCGGATCGTAGCCGGGGGGACAGTCGATAACATCGACCATAACATCCGGCGCTTTGTGGTGGATTTCGGGGGTAAAGCTTTGGAGGAACTGGATACGGAGGCACCGGTGCAGATCGACATCACCACTTCATCCGGCAAGATCATTAATGTCATCGACCATAAAAACCTGGTTACCGGCGGCTGGCGGGCCTTCTTTGAATTGGTTCCCGACAAGAACAATCCGGCCGATTTACGGGCTTTCCTCAAATTGAAGGACAACGTATTGACGGAGACGTGGAGTTACCATTGGGAGCGGCGCTGATGCCAGGCCAGGACAGCAGCCTGACGGCCCACCAGGCTGCCGCGGCGAACCCGGCCTCTGACCAGGCGAAAGAACCGGCGCCGCCGTCGGGATTGCCGGCTGAGGCCGAGGTCCAGTTGAAGGCGTATTTTCGCGCTTACGGTATCGACACCGAAACGCGCCTCGAGGCACTGGTGCAGCAGGTGGCGCAACGCCTTGCCGCGCGAACCGATGCGCAGGCCGTTGCTAATCCGGTGCAGGTGGCTATCGAAACAGCCCAGGGACTGATCGATGGATGGTTACAGACGCTGCTGGAGCTGCAGGATGCGTCCCCGCAGACGGCGGCAGCGGCGCGCGCCGCGCTGCGCTTCGGCGCTGCAACGCCGCACTGGCCAGCGGCGTTTCTCACTACCGAATCGGACGCTGCGGTGCGCGCTGTTTTGCAGGCTGCACCGGCGCAGTCTGTGCCGCCGCGCCGGCAACTGCGGATGGAGATGCAACCGATCGAATTCCATCACCTGTTTAAGACTGTCTTCACGACTCTGTTCAAGGGTCGCAGCCACTCCTGATCCTGTATACCCCTGCCATGACGCCAGCCATTTTTGTTAGACACTATTTATTTTTCTCACTGATTGCGCTCACCACCTTGGGCGCCATCGGTCTGTTGACCAGCGTGTTCATCCAGGACGGCCTCAGCCCGCTGGAACTGTTGCTGGTCCTGCTGTATGCAGTGCTGTTCGCCTGGATTTGCGGCTCCTTCTGGACGGCGCTGATGGGTTTTCTGGTCTGTCTGTTGAGGCGCGACCGATTCGCGATCACTGCCACTTTGTCCCGGGCGCCGGCCGCTATCCCGGCTGCTGTCAAAACAGCGGTCATCATGCCTATTTATAACGAGGATACCCGCCGGGTTTTCGCCGGACTGAGGGCGATGTGCCAGTCGTTGCTGGAGACCGGGCAACAGGAATGTTTCGATTTCTTCGTGCTGAGCGATACCCGCGACCCGGATGTCTGGGTCGAGGAAGAGATGCACTGGCAGGCACTGGCCCACGAATTTGGCGGGAAAATAGGAATTTATTATCGTAATCGGGAGCGCAACATCAGCCGCAAGGTCGGCAATATCACCGATTTCTGCGAGCAGTGGGGCGGCCATTACCGCTACATGATCGGAGCCGATGCGGACAGCATTATCAGTGGCTCGACCCTGGTCACCCTGGTGCGGCTGATGGAAGTCAATCCCCGCTCGGCGCTGATTCAGGCGCCGCCGGTCCCTGTGAACAAGGAATCTCTGTTCGCCCGTATCTTGCAGTTCGCCGGCAGCGTCTACGGTCGCATCTTTACCGCGGGCCTGAGTTTCTGGCAACTCGGCGAGAGCAACTACTGGGGCCATAATGCGATTATCCGGGTGGAGCCTTTCATCCAGCACTGCGGTCTGCCCAAGCTGTCTGGCAGAGAACCCTTCGGCGGCGAGATTCTGAGTCACGATTTTGTGGAAGCCGCGATGTTGCGCCGGGCCGGCTGGGAAATCTGGCTGGCTTACGATCTGGGTGGCAGTTACGAAGAAATACCGCCCACCCTGATCGACTACGCCAAACGGGACCGCCGCTGGTGCCAGGGCAATTTACAGCATTTACGGATTTCGTTCGCGCGCGGCTGGCATGCCATCAGCCGGTTGCATCTGCTCATGGGGGTCATGTCCTATATGGCGTCGCCGCTGTGGCTACTATTCCTGGTGGTGACCGGCATCGAAGCCTATGTGCGCTCCCTGATGGAGCCGGTCTATTTCTTTGGCGATACGCTGTTTCCGGTATGGCCAGTTTCCTATGCGGTCGAGATGATCACCGTACTGGCGGTCACGCTGATCATCCTGTTCCTGCCCAAGTTATTGGCGCTGCTGCTGTTATTCAGGGAGCCGGAACGGCTGCAAGCCTACGGCGGCGCCGTCAAGGCCAGTTTGAGCGTGCTGCTCGAAACTCTGTTCTCGGCGCTGCTCGCGCCCATTCTGATGCTGTTCCAAAGCAAGTTTGTGTTGGCCATCCTGATGCGGCGCGCTATCGGTTGGCCCGAACAGCAGCGGGAAGACCATGCTACCGGATGGCGGGAAGCGGTACTCACCCACGGCGGCCAGACCCTGCTCGGCGTGGCTGCCGGCGCCGTAGCCTATACCTATGTGCCTACATTTTTCTGGTGGTTTACCCCGGTGCTGCTGGGATTGGTGCTGTCCATTCCGCTGTCCATGCTATCGAGTCATATCTCGCTGGGACGGGCGGCACGCCGGTTTGGCCTGTTTCTGACGCCCGAGGAAACCCAGCCACCGCTCATTCTGACGTTGCTGCAAACCTATCTACGCCAGGATAGCCGGTTGACTTATGGTCAGGGCAACGGTTTCCATAAAGTCATCATCGAGCCGATAGTCAATGCGCTCCATCTGTCGATGCTGCCGCCGCCTTCCTCCAGCACAAGGCGGCGTCTTTATCTGGAAAGTTTGATTTTCAAGCTGCTGGAAGAGGGAGAGGAAAGCTTGAGCGCAGTGGAAAAAAGAGAGTTGCTGTCGGATCGTGAAACGGTGTCGCGTCTCCACACTATTGCCTGGAGCCTGCCCGACAGACAGTTGAGTATCTGACGGCGGTTACCGGCCACGGCTGTGCGAGCCGGCTCGCTACCCATCGGCTGTCTGAGACCGAGCGATCTAATGGAGGCGGTAGCCAGAGGCGGCGTTGGCGCCGGGTTCCAGCCGGCTCAACCGGGCCTGCAAGCGGTGCAACGTCGCCCGTTCAGTGGCGGCGGATTGACCGCCAGCCTCGATCTGTTCAACAGTGTGCTGTAACGCATCCAGTGTCGTTCTGACGATGCTCAACAGTTCGTCGGGCGAATCCCGGCTGGTTTTTTCAAAAATAGTCATCATGGCCTGATATCAAGTACTGCCAGTGGTCAAGAACGCCTTCGAGTGGCGACTTGCCGTAATCCGGAGCCCGTTAATCGGGCGTGAGCGGCATCCGCCTGGCCGAAGCATCCCAACCATTAGGCTAAGGAATCCCGTTTTTTTGTAAAAATACAAAAATGTTGTCATATTGCAACATAGCATAGTTTATGTTGCGACGCAACAATGGATGTCCACTGCCTTACCACCTATCAGTTTCTTATGACCTCCGATGAAAGGAGGTTAAGGCTCAACGGTAACAACGCCCTGGCGCTCCAGCAACGTGTCGTACCGACGGCCCATGTTCAGGGGGGATGGCAAGCATGTCATGCTGTCCAGAAACTGTTTATCTTGCGGTAGGTAATGATAAACAGACAGCCGGCGGTCGCGAAGTAGGCGTTCTTGCCAAGTCTTGACGCTTGATCAGCATTGTTTAAAATGTTGAAATACAAAATGATTTAAAAAATCTCCTCGATTTATTGCATAAAAACAACTGTTGAAAACAACCTGCTATCGTTAACCGAGAATTTTGGCTTGACCGGAGGTGAGGGATGGTGGTAGAGATAAACAGAACTGTTCAATCACTGGTTCATTCCGACAGCCTATGGATAAGCTATCGAGCGGACTTGCGCCGCTCATCTCCTCGTTAGGGGCACTCTCAGGAGTAACAATGGCAGACATACAGTCAATAACTACAGGACTCAAATTGGGTAAAGATGGAATTTGGTATGGCATCGACACTCAAGACATATCCTATCCCCCAGACGGCAATGAGGCTTGCTTTGCTATTGAAGATAGCTCGTTTTGGTTCAGGCATCGGAACAACTGCATTATTTCCGCTGTGAGATCGTACCCCCCAGAAAACAAAGGAACAATTTTCGATATTGGAGGTGGTAATGGGTTTGTGTCATTGGGGTTGGCAAATTCGGGCTTCGACGTTGCTCTGGTGGAGCCGGGACGGACAGGCGCATCGAACGCTAAGCGCAGAGGATTGAAGACTGTAATTTGCGCAACAACCGAATCTGCACGGTTCAAGCCACACTCTCTGTCCGCTGTTGGATTGTTCGACGTGGTAGAACATATTGAAGATGATCTGTCATTTCTGAGATTTTTTAGGAGTCTATTGAAACAAGGAGGTCGCCTTTATATGACTGTACCCGCATATTCTTTTCTGTGGTCAGAGGAGGATGTTCTCAGCGGGACATTTCAGAAGGTATACGCTAAAGAATATTTGTAAAGTTATCGAGTATGCAGGGTTTGAAGTGGAGTTTTCCTCGTACATATTTCGTTTTCTGCCAATCCCAATTGCGCTCTTACGCGCGCTTCCCTACCGAATGGGTTTATCACGAGTAAAGAGCAAAGATCAAAATATCGCCCGTGATCACGCTGTGAAAGGCGGGGTGATTACTAGAATTATGGGTTTTGTCTTGAATTCAGAAATCGAGAATCTCAAAACTAATAACGCGATGAATTTTGGAGGTAGTTGCTTGGTCGTAGCAAGAAGCCCCTAACAAGGCGCTGCACCGGACGGCAATTCCGCTGCGCTCCATTGCTGCCGGTGAGCTTGGTCGTTAGTGCGTCAAGCGAAGCTTGACGCTTCTGGCGGGGTGAAAGTCCCCGTCGGGTAAGGGCTAACCACCCACCCGTATCGAGTCTTGCGCCTCTGGCGGAGCGGAAGCGGCGGAAAGGAATCTGCGGCCTCAAGCGAACAAAAGAGGTGAAGCGTAGACAGAGCAACCGATAGGCCAGAGGGGTGTCCGCACCACTCTGAAGCGATTTCAGCCTCGTCAAAAGCAACCAAGCAGGTGGCGACGTTGTTAACGTGACGGAAGCCCACACGAAGGCGTCGGTAGGGTGAGACGCCCGAGGGCCTGCCGGGGTCCGAGCGCCTGGCATGTCGGCAGAGAAGCGTCAGGAACTTGAGAGGCCTCATGGGTTCCTGAAAAGACCAACGGTATACGGTTATTGAGACACTGAAGGGGAAACCCGGAAACGGAATTAGACCGGAACCGGAATGGCTTTTATGCAGGTAAGTTATGCCAACTGAAAGAAGGCGGACTGAAAACTCATGGGGAGTCAGACTGACTCATAGTACTCGGAGCGCGGGAAAGCCGCGTACAGGGGGAAGGGGTCAGCAAAGTGATGTAGCCCGCAAAGGAAACACGTACCGGACTTGTCGAGCCGGAGATACGATGCCAACCTCACTGCGGGGAATAACGAAGCGACCGCGCAAGTGGTCGAGTGCGAAGTGAATCACTTTGAAGAGCCCGGTGCGGTAATTCCGCACGCCGGGATCCGCGAGGGGGCAGTCGGGTAACCGGCTGTCCTACCTCGATGGCGCTCGCCCTTGATGATGATGAGCTATGAACTCCAAAATACGTCGGCCCACGGGATCGTAATGGAATTCCTTCGCTACCCCCAATCTGGTTGCTACATTGCTATAAGAATACTCTGCGGGAGAAAATAAATGAAAGTCAACCTGAAAGACATATCTATATCAGACACCATTGCTTTTCTGACGTTTCTGGTTGGCGTAATGCTTGCTATCATAGGCTTCAGATTAACGACGGCATCGAATAATATTAATGATACACTACGTCGAGAAACTCTTGACACCCGTAATGTTGCCACCTATCAGCGATACGAAGACTTATTCTGGTCAGGTGACCCTGTTAGCGAGGCCAGAGCCGTAGCCTTTTTTCGGAGAGACGGTAACCGTGGGTATCAATACCAGTATCTATACGACGAGTTTCTCGAAGCGCAGAACTCAATTGATGCAAGTGATGCAAAACGCAAAAACAGAATTGAAAACCATCTTGCGAATGTTTTTGAAGCGGCCAAATTCGATGATATTGGAACCACTAAATGTAAAGATATCCGGGAAGGGAGGAAAGGGGGGTAGAGATATGGGGTCAGGTCTTGCAATCAAGTGAATGCCGTATTGCAAGACGTAACTTCTTGCCGGCACAGGAGATATGCAATGCCTGATATTCTGTCGATTCTATGGAATAGTTATCAGGATGTACTTGATTGATCGGGAGCATCCGCCGAAACATATTCATGTCAAGTATGGTGAGCACGAAGCGGTCATGGAATTACTGAATCTTAATATCATCGAAGGCAATATGCCAAAGAAGTGTCGCCAGCTAGTTCGCAAATGGGCAGAAATTCATCAAGATGAGTTAATCGAAATGTGGGAGACGCAAAACTTCCATCCCATCCAGCCTTTGGAGTGACAAATGAAGCTTACGCATTTTGAACATCAAGAAGCTTACCGGTTTGTGCTGACCTTCGAGAACGGGGAAGTTAAGGAGGCTGATCTACAAGATTTGATCGGCCAGCATGTTGCAGTAGATTCGTTGCTCACTGCACACATAGATCCAGAATGGGGGTGTTTGGAATTCTTGAATGGCCGAGTGGATATAGAACCTAAGACGCTCTACCGGTATGTCCGTGCTGCGGAAGACAAGCGGGCCGCGTGAGGATGCCTCAGCGTCAGAGAGGAAGCGAGGAAGGTGAAAAAGGCAGAAAAAGAAGGCAGAAAAAGAGGCCAGGCTCGATTTGTTCCGATAGCCCTAACAAAAGCATGCAGCCGACACGCTACCTGCGCGGCTGATGCTGAACGTTAGGCTAAAAAACCACCTGTAAACCTGAAGCGAATGCCAACAGTATTGAGAGTCGGCCCCTATCGTTTCTTCTTTTATGCGGGTGACCGCAATGAACCTTCTCATATTCACGTTGAACGTGATGACAGAATTGCGAAGTTTTGGCTTGACCCAGTTAGGCTGCAAAGTAGCGATGGATTTAAGCGGACAGAAATTAGTCGAATTCAGACACTCATCACTGAACACCACTTGCGGTTAATGGAGGTTTGGAATGCGTACTTCCGCGATTGAAATTACGGCCCCTGCTGCGGAAAGTCTAATGGTAACCGATGATATGCTTAGTGTTGACTTGAGCGACGGGCGGACTATTGCTGTTCCGCTTGGCTGGTTCCCCAGGCTTTTACATGCTACCCCAGAGGAACGAAACCACTGGAGGTTGATTGGTAGGGGGCATGGTATCCACTGGGAAGACCTTGATGAGGATATCAGTGTTGAAGGTCTACTGGCAGGTAGACCCTCGGGTGAAAGCCATACCTCTTTAAAGAAGTGGCTGGATGAACGTACCTCTCGCCTAACTGAACGCCCCAGCCGACCGGCTGACACCGGCGGCTGATGCCGGCGGCTGATGCTAATCGTTAGATAGTGATTGGAAAATAGTAATGGATTTCGAATGGAACGAAATAAAGGCACATGCCAACGACAAGAAACATGGCGTTTCGTTCCTCGAAGCCGCTGAAGTATTCGGTGACGACTACTCCTCGTGTGTCTACGATCCGGATCATTCGCATGGCGAGGAGCGATTCCTGCTCTTTGGTGTTTCCTCAAAAGGAAATTTTCTTGTTGTGTCGTATACCCAAAGCTCAGACACAATTCTCACCATTTCAGCACGGCCCATGACCCACCCGTTTACCCACAATTTTATCCATCCTCGGCGTAAGCCAATTGGTGAGACTCAAAGGCGATGGCAAACGCTCTGACCTTCTGTAGGCCTTCCCAGATCGCCTTGGGACCGGGGTGACCGTCGTGCTTGCGGCCGAGAAACCCGCCAAAGCCCGCGATCAGCCGCACCATCTGGCCCAGGGGTGGGGGCGTTTCCGGTGGCGGGCCACGATGGGCCACGATCCAGGCCGCCTGCCATTCCTCGGGATCAAAGACGACGTCACACGGCAAGTTCGGGCAGTCGCGCCCCCAGGTCACCAAGTGCAGAATCCGCCAGGCGATAATGAGGTAAATGACCAAGGCCCGTTCCAACCGCTCCAGGGTACCCAGTTGCAGCGCCTCGACCCGGCAACCCGATTTCAAAATCCTGAAAAAAATTTCCACCAGCCAGCGGCGACGATACCCATCAATGAGTTCCACTACGGCTTCGAGCGTCTCCGCCGTCCGATTCGTCAGCAGTCGCCATTCGATTGCCTTCTCGCCCGCCGGCGGGTGTTCCTCGCGGGCCAGGACAGCCGTCACGGTCACCGCCGATGTGCCGTGATGCGCCGGCAGCGTCACCGCTTGCCGGTACAGCGTTTGCCGCACGAGACGGGCCGGGCGGTCCGGTGCCGCCGGCAGCCGGAATTCCACTTCCCCCAGCGGTTCATCCCGCGCCAGCCGATCCCACAGCTTCTCGCCTGTGGTCGTGTTGCGGTTGTGCTGGGCTCGCACCAGCCAGTCCGCCGGGTGGCCGCGCTCGGCGGCCAGGTCCATCAACGCCCGGATATCGCCTTCCCGGTCGGTGACGTAGACCAGCCGGCTCGCGGGCACCCGCTCGGCCAACTCGGCGACGATCGCGTAGCCTTCCAGCCAGCGCGTACTTTCCTTGACCTGCGGTACGTCCTTGGGTGGGCGGGCCCAGATCCAGGCATCCACCACCCCCAAGGCCACCCCCGCCGGCGTCACCACCAGGGTCGGATGCACGTACAGGCCATGCTGAGCCTCGTAGCTCAACCGCCCCAGCCCGGCAATCCCCGGTTGCGAGGTGAAATCCAACTCGGTGGTATCTTGAATGCACAACAAGACCGCCTGGCCCTGCATCCGCTCAACCGTCCGCTCGGTATGCACCTCCAGGATCTCGCGCCACTCCAACGCCGGGTTATTCAGCAACCGATAAGCCGCCTTGGTCTCCGCCCAGCCGCCGCAGGCCAACGGAATGCTCCCTGTCGGTTGAGCCGACAGATCGTCCACCAGCTTGATCAAGCGTTGGGTCCGTCGCGCATCTCCTATCTCCAGGGTCTCAAACTCTTGTTGCGCCCAGCTCATCCCACCACCCCACAAGGTTATAAAAACTTATATTATACAATTAGTTGGCAGTTGTGGGTAATCGGGTGCCCATGACCCGCCAAGAGCGTAAAGCTTATGGACAATGAAGATACCTTGAGGCCGGAGTATCCGGCCGATCTGATCAAATCTGGAGAGCGGGGAAAATATGCTAAGCGTTATCGGGAAGACACTAACATGGTACTAATAGAACCCGATTTGCATAGACTCTTTCCAGATTCAGAAGCCGTCAATCGTGCTCTTCGCAAATATGCCGAAGAGCACCATATAGCGATGACCTAACATTGTGCTCCAGCGCTCGTCAATCGGACTGATGAGGTCGGTTTCAAAGACAATCGAATCCTTTAATGGATTGCTGGTTGGAGCCCGCAACGGCAAGACGCGCGCCAACGGCTTGCCCTGGTCAGTGAGCAGGATCACTTCCTGGTCTTCGCGCAAGGCTTTGAGCACGTCCGGCGGTAATTGCAGGGTTTCGACAGGTACGGTTTTCATGAGGTCTTTCCTTACGGCGGACGGCGGAAGCGTTCATCGCGACGGCTTAACTTTACGCTGTTTTGGAAGGGCTTGTAACTGGAAATCCGGCTACCCACTTAAGGCGGGACCATCGCGGCGGTGTCCTCGCCGGCTTGCTGCGGTCAGTCTGCCCGACCCTGGGAGCGCCGGCGTTCTCGCCGGCCCTTTGCGATCAACCTGCGCAGTGTCCCGGCTTAAATAGATACCCCTTTCCGAAGCGTTAACTCCGTGATTTCCCAAACTGATAGGTGGTAAGGTCCACTGTTGCGTTGTAATCTATCCGGGCATACACCTAAGCTGGGAGAAACCTGATGCCATTGCTGAAACTGATAATCACTGAGCCCGTTTCCGATGAGCAGCGCGCGGCGCTGTTGCCGGCCCTGTCCGAACTGGTGGGGAAGGGTATTGGCAAACCGGAGCACTATGTCATGGTTACGCTGCAAACAGAGGCCGTGCTGATGTCCGGTAAGGTCGGACCTGCGGCTTTGGCTGAAGTGCGCAGCATTGGGGGCCTTAACGCTCAGGTGAACAAGCGGATCGCACAACAATTATGTGCGCTGCTGGAAAATACTGTGCGTATTCCACCGGCCAGAGTGTATATCAATTTTATGGATGTAGCCGCCGATCATTGGGGCTGGAACGGCGCCACTTTCGGTTGATGCTTTGTTAAGCTGCCGGTTGTCGTGTTGTCTGCACTGCTTGCAGGTTTAGCGTCGTCGGCACAGCAGAGGGTTATAATGCAGCGGTTGGTAACCGTAACCGTCAGCCATGTGCTATGTCCTATGTCCAAAGCCAAGCCGCTGTTGTTCGTCGATGTGCCCCGGCAGGATCCGGAAAAAAAGAACGCGCAGGAACGGGTCGCCGAATTCAAGGAAATTTACGACCCGTTCGACGCGGCGACCGCCGCCACCCAGGCCGGCCGCTGTCTGCACTGCGGCAATCCCTATTGCGAATGGAAATGCCCGGTACACAACTTTATTCCCAACTGGTTACAGCTCATCGATGAAGGCAATCTGTTTGCCGCGGCGGAGTTGTCGCACCGCACCAATTCGCTGCCGGAAGTCTGCGGCCGGGTTTGCCCGCAAGACCGTTTGTGTGAAGGCGCCTGCACCTTGAACGATGGTTTCGGCGCCGTCACCATCGGGGCTATAGAAAAGTACATTACGGACGAAGCACTTAAACAAGGCTGGCGTCCCGATATGTCCAGCGTCGTTCCGACCGCCAAGCGCGTGGCCATTATCGGAGCCGGTCCAGCCGGCCTGGGGTGCGCCGATGTGCTGGCGCGCAACGGCGTCAAACCGGTGGTCTTCGACAAATACGGTCAGATTGGCGGTTTGCTGACCTTTGGTATTCCACCCTTTAAATTGGAAAAGGAAATCATGCAAATCCGCCGTGAGTTGATGGCAGGCATGGGGGTGGAATTTGTGCTCAATACCGAGATTGGCCGTGACCTTCCCATGCAGCAGTTGCTGGACGACTACCCTGCGGTCTTCCTGGGAATGGGCGCCTATACTTATATGAAGGGCGGTTTCGCCGGTGAGGATCTGCCCGGTGTTTACGATGCGTTGCCCTATCTGATCGCCAACGTCAACCGGGTGTTGGGGATCGAGAACAGCCCCGCCGATTTCATCGACATGAAGGGACAGCGGGTGGTGGTGCTGGGCGGCGGCGATACCGCCATGGACTGCAACCGTACGGCGCTGCGCCAGGGGGCGGCGAGCGTGATCTGTGCTTACCGTCGCGATGAGGACAATATGCCCGGTTCCAGGCGGGAAGTGGCCAATGCCCGGGAGGAGGGGGTGCAGTTCCTGTGGAACCGCCAACCGATAGAAATCATCGGCAATAACAAGGTCGAAGGGGTCAAAGTGTGCACTACCCGGCTCGGCGCTCCCGATATCCGCGGCCGGCGCAGCCCCGAAGTGGCGCCGGGTTCGGAAGAAGTCGTACCGGCTGACCGGGTGATCATCGCCTTCGGTTTCCGTCCCAATCCTGCGCCCTGGTTCGAGGACCTTGGTATTCAGATCGATCAGTCGGGACGGGTCAGAGCTTCACCGGCCAGCCGCTATAAATACCAGACCACCAATCCCCAGGTGTTCGCCGGCGGGGATATGGTGCGTGGCTCCGATCTGGTGGTCACTGCAGTGTTCGAGGGGCGCCAGGCGGCCGAGGGCATTTTGGATTATCTTGAGGTCTGAGCGGCGTCAGGTGCTATCCGGGTTGACGCTATGAGCATAAACGACCGCCTGCTGCGCGCGCTGCGACGCCAGCCTGTGGATGTTACGCCGGTCTGGTTAATGCGTCAGGCGGGTCGCTATTTGCCTGAATATCGGCAAATCCGGTGCCGGGCTGGCAGCTTTATGAAACTGTGTCAGACGCCGGAATTGGCTTGCGAGGTGACCCTGCAACCGCTGTTGCGCTTTCCGGCGCTGGATGCGGCGATCCTGTTTTCCGACATCCTTACCATTCCGGATGCGCTGGGGCTGGGTCTGTCCTTTACCGAGGGTGAAGGCCCGCAACTGGCGCGCCCGATTCGGGCGGCAGCGGACGTCCAGCGCCTGACCGTACCCGATCCCGAAGTGGAACTGCGTTATGTCATGGATGCCGTCCGCCTGATCCGCGGTGAACTGGCGGGACGGGTGCCGTTGCTTGGTTTCGCCGGCAGCCCCTGGACGCTGGCCACCTATATGATCGAGGGCGGGGCAAGTCGTGACTATGCCTTGAGCAAAGGCATGCTGTATGCGCGACCGGAGTTGCTGCACCGGCTGTTGGATCTACTGGCCCGCAGCGTGACCGAGTATCTCAACGCCCAGATTGCCGCCGGGGTGCAGGCGGTGATGCTGTTTGATACCTGGGGTGGTATTCTGACGCCGCAGGCTTACCAGGCGTTTTCGTTGCGCTACATGGCGCAGATCGTCGCCGGACTGAGGTCCGCCACCGCTGGCGACCAGCGCATCCCGACTATCCTGTTTACCAAAGGTGGCGGCGGCTGGCTGGAAGCGATGGCGGCGACGGGTTGCACCGCCCTGGGCCTGGATTGGACGATCAACATCGGCGCCGCCCGCCAGCGGGTAGGGGAGCAGGTTGCGCTGCAGGGTAATCTCGATCCATGCGTGCTGTATGCTCCGCCGGAGCGCATTCGCGCGGAAGTGGCCGCGGTCCTGGCTGACTTCGGCGCCGGCGCCGGCCATATCTTCAATCTGGGACACGGCATTCACCCTCAGGTCGATCCCGAGCAGGTCGCCGTCATGATCGAGGCGGTGCACGAATGCAGCGTTCCCTACCACCGGTAGGAACTTGGGCGTAGTGCGCTACCTATGGCGTCGGATCAGAGCATAAGCGATGATAGTCAGAATCCTGTCGGCAGGGGTGGTGGTCGTGCGCTGGAACCGCGATCACTATGATTACTTGCTGCTGCGCGCTTATAACTACTGGGATTTCCCGAAAGGCATCGTGGAGTCGGGAGAAACCCCGCTGCAAGCGGCCATTCGCGAAGTGCAGGAGGAAACCGGCATCTGCGACCTGCAATTTCGCTGGGGTGAGGTCTATCGGGAGACGCCGCCTTACAATCAGGGCCGCAAGGTAGCGCGTTATTACATTGCGGAAACCGGCGCCAGCGGGGTGCTGCTGCCGGTCAATCCCTTGCTGGGGCGACCGGAACATAGCGCCTACCGCTGGGTCAGACGGGCGGAGGCATGGCGTCTGTTGACGCTCCGGGTGCGGATGGTTTTGGAATGGGCCGACGAGGTGCTCGGATTGAAACCCTTGCAGCGCTAGCAGAACCTCCAGGCAGTGGCAGTTGTTTATTCTCAACCACCGGTATGAGCAGCGGAGGAATGTTGTGGAAAAGAACTTTACAGCCCTCAAGTTTCACCACCTGGATAGCAGCATCAGCTATTTCAGGCCCCGTCAGGATTTGCCGGATCGGGTCAAATTGACCAGTCCGGCGGTCGATACCATGACCGATCTGCGTCAAGTGATGCCTGTCATGGTCTCGTTGACCACGCCACTGGATATGGCGCTGGAGCGGATGATCAAGAGCGAGGTGCGCATGCTGCTGGTGACCGATGCCGATGGCAGGATACAGGGAATTATCACCAGTCGCGATATCCAGGGGGAGAAGCCGATGAAAATTCTGGAAAAAACCGGCGGCACCCGGCGGGATCTGGCGGTAGGCGATCTGATGACCCTGAAGAACCGGCTGGAAGTGTTGATGATAGGGGATGTGCTGCGCTCCAAGGTGGGGGATATTATCGCCACTTTGAAGGAGGTGGACCGCCAGCATGCCATCGTGGTCGATCACGACCCGTATACCGGCGAATTGGCAGTACGCGGCATCTTCTCCCTGTCACAGATTGGCCGTCAACTGGGGTTGGAGATCAGTCCGACGCAGCGCGCGACTACCTTTGCCGATCTGGAATGGGCCATGCATCACTCCTGATGCGCGGCGGCTGCGCATTAAACCGCGTCCGTTTTAAGATCTGCAGTCAATCACGACATCTTCCCCTCGTCCACTGTCGATCCCTTCCCTCTGGCAGGAGGCCCCTGGCAGGGGGAAGCAACGAATGCACAGATCAAACCACTACGCGCTGCTTCACATCCTTGGCGAAGTCCTCGTAGCGACGTAGCGGCGTCACCTGGACCTGAACGTGCTGGCCATGTTCCTTCATGATGGGTAAATCCAGCAGGATTTGATCCAAGGTGTCGGGACTATCCACATCGACCACGGCAACCACTCGCCGGGCTCCCACACATTTCCACAAATCCACCACGGCGCCGGCATCCTTGGCCGCCAGCGCGGCGTCGGCCTCGCGCGCCCAGATCGCAAACAACTCCTGCTGGGTCATGGTCGCTGGATATTCAACATTGAAATCGAGCAGATACAACATGGTCTCTTCTCCTCTTAGGGGTGTTAGGACAGGCGTTTATTGGCCAGCATCATTGCCGCTACAGTTCCGGCGGCGGCGGCGCCAACACCTCGCGATTGCCGTTGGACTGCAACGGTCCCACGATGCCCGCCGTCTCCATCTCCTCGATCATCCGCGCCGCCCGGTTGTAACCGATCTTCAACCGGCGCTGCACTCCGGAAATGGACGCCCGCCGGCTTTCGGTGACGATCCGCACCGCCTGATCGTACAGCGGGTCCGACTCCCCGGCGCCATCGCTGTAATCGCTGTTGGTGGCCGGCAGGCCGGGTATGGATTCGCCGCTTTCCTGCAAAATATCATCGCTGTAATCGGGTTCGCCGGTGCGACGCAGATACTCTACCACCCGCAGCACTTCCTGATCCGATACGAATGCGCCGTGCAACCGCCTGGTGAAACCGGTGCCGGGGGGCAGAAACAGCATATCGCCATGCCCCAGTAGCTGCTCCGCCCCCATCTGATCCAGAATGGTGCGGGAATCCACTTTGGACGATACCTGGAAGGCGATGCGGGTGGGAATGTTGGCTTTGATCAGGCCGGTGATTACGTCGACCGAGGGCCGCTGCGTGGCGAGAATCAGATGGAGGCCCGCCGCTCGCGCCTTCTGCGCCAGCCGGGCAATCAGCTCCTCCACCTTCTTGCCGACCACCATCATCATATCGGCCAGTTCGTCGATGACCACGACGATATAAGGCAGCGGCTCCAGACCGGGGATGGTAGTCGCTTCCGGATGATCCGCCAGCTTGAACAGCGGATCGGGAATCGGCTCGCCCGCCGCGTTGGCCGCGCTCACCTTGTCGTTGAAACCGGTGATATTGCGCACTTTCAAGGCCGCCATCAGTCGATAGCGACGTTCCATTTCGCCCACGCACCAGCGCAGCGCGTTGGCCGCCTCCTTCATATCGGTCACCACCGGCGCCAGCAGGTGGGGAATGTCCTCATACACCGACAGCTCCAGCATTTTCGGGTCCACCAGAATCATCCGCACTTGGCGCGGCGTGGACTTATAGATCATGCTGAGCAGCATCGCGTTGATAGCCACCGACTTGCCGGAACCGGTGGTGCCAGCCACCAGCAGATGCGGCATCTTGGACAGATTAGCTACGTTGGGTTTGCCGCCGATATCCTTGCCCAGAGCGATGGTCATCGGCGCCGTGGAATGGTGATAAGCCGACGAGTTCAGGATTTCGCTGAGATAGACGACCTGCCGCTGTTTGTTGGGAATCTCCAGCCCCACCACCGATTTGCCGGGAATCACCTCCACCACCCGCACGCTGGTGACTGACAGACCACGCGCCAGATCTTTGGCGAGGCCACTGATCTGACTGACCTTCACGCCGGGCGCCGGCTCCACTTCGAAGCAGGTGATCACCGGTCCGGGCTCGATGGCCACGACCCGCGCTTCGATGCCGAAATGGCCGAGCAGGGTCTCCAGGTGACGGGACATCGAATCCAGATCGTCCAGCGAGTAACCCGGCCGTTCCGGTGGGGCCGGATCGAGCAGGTCCAGTGGCGGCAGGGCATCCGGCAGTATCGCCGCCGGTTTGGAGCGCACCACCCGCAGCAGCGACGACTCCGGTCGCGGCGGTGGAGTCGTCGCCGCTGTGACGACCGCTGGCTCCATAGGTTCGACGACGGTAGAGGAGACGGCGGCGAGGCGGACTATGGGCAGCGGGGATACGTTGCGCAAGGAGGCTTCGGCCTCCTGCCGCCGCGTTGCCACCGGCTGCTCGAGCAGCGGGTTTTCCTCTTGAGGCAGCCGGATAACCGGCTCGCTACGTTCGGCTGGCTGATCGCTGCCGGTCTGCTTTTTAACGATGGAAAGCCGGGGAACCGGATTCTGCGCCTGTTCCTGAGGAGCCGGAGACTGCGGCTCCCTCATTGCTGTGCGCTCGGCCTCCACCGTCTGCGCTGCCGCTGCCGGATCGGCCGGCGCTGCAGTGGCATTCGTCAGCGCGTGCTCCCTGATGCCGGCCAGCTTGCCCAGCAAGGTGATCGGCAGGGTCACCGCTTTGCCCACCAACTCCAGCAGATCCAGCCAGGAGCGGCCCGTCGCCAGAGTGATCGCCGTCACAAACAGAATGCTCATGAACAGATTGGCGATCGGATAGCTGTTGCCTCCCAGGGAAGCAAACGCGCCGATCAAGCCCGGTCCTATCATGTCGCCGAGGATGCCGCCGCCGGCGCCCACGTCCGGAACATTGCGCAGATGCAGGGACGCCAGACCGCAGCCGGCACCCACAGCCACCACCAGACCGAGGATGCGGTAGACCACGATCTCGGCATCCAGTTCGGCCAGTTCGCCCCGGCGGAACAGGCGCCAGCCGCTGAACGCGATAGCGAGAGGAAACAGATAGGCCAGATAGCCGAAAAAATGCAGACCGATATCGGCCAGCCAGGCTCCGGCGGTGCCGGTCCAGTTCCGGACCTGCGCCGGACCGGTATGAGTCCAGCCGGCGTCGGCGGGATGGAACGTCACCAGGGCGACCAGCAGATAGAGAGCAGCCAGCAGGCAGATGAAAAAGCTGACATCCCCTAAGGCCCTTTTGACATAAGGTATCAGGTTCAACTTGCGCGAGGGTTTGATTCTGCTTGCCTGAGCCAACGATGTAATCCTGTTCTAGAGTTGAACAATCCAGCCTGTTGAAGAGGCGCCTGGATAGATGCTATAGCGCCATTCTGTCGAGGCGCTTATTGTCCCATTCCTGGCGTGGCAGGTGAAGCGCGAAACCGCTGTAACGGCCCGGAGCATAGCATACCCGGCGACTTTGCACCGCTTGCCGTTTGAACCGGTTAAGCGCCTAAAGCTCCAAGCAACAGGAATTATTCTGCTACTATTTTATGCTATGCGCATTCGACGGCTCGAATCCCTGGCTGCAATCCCCGCTGCTGAGTGGAACGCTCTGGTGCTGGAGGGATATCCCTTCCTGCGGCATGAGTTTCTGAGCGCCCTGGAGCGCCACCAGTGCGTCGGCGAACGCACCGGCTGGCTGCCGCAGCATAGGGTTTGTCTGGCTGACGACGGGCGCCTGCTCGGCGCAGCGCCGCTGTATCTCAAGTTCAATTCCTATGGCGAATTCGTGTTCGAACTGGAACTGGGCGCAAGCCTATGAGCGCCACGGCCTGCGCTACTATCCCAAGCTGGTCGGCGCTATTCCGTACACGCCCGCCACCGGACCGCGCCTGCTGCTGGCGCCGGGGCCGCAGGCCCAGGCGGTCGCCACCGCGCTCGCCGAACAGATCGTCGAGGAGGCCCGCCGCCAGCGCCTGTCCTCTATCCACTGGCTGTTCCTCACCGACAGCGACCTGGCTGTTCTGGGCGCCCAGGGTCTGCTGCGCCGGGTGGATTGTCAGTTTCACTGGCACAACCCGGGCTACCGCGATTTCGACGATTTTCTGGATAGCCTGACCGCCAAACGACGCAAGAATATCCGGCGCGAGCGCCGCCTGGTGCAGGCAGCCGGTCTGACCCTGGAAACCCTGCCCGGCCATGCCGTCAGCGAAGCCCAATGGCATACGTTCCATCGCTTCTATCGCTCCACGTTCCAGCGGCTGGGCGGCAGCGCCACCCTGACCCTGCCGTTTTTTCAGGAAATCGGCATCACGCTCGGCGATCAGGTGGTGCTGATGCTGGCCCGCGCCGGCGCCCGCGAGGTAGCCGGCGCCCTCAGCTTTTGCAGTGCCCACACCCTTTATGGCAGGCACTGGGGCTGCGCGGCGCACTACGACAACCTGCATTTCGAGACCTGTTATTATCAGGGCATCGATTACTGCATCCGGCTGGGCCTGCAGCGTTTCGAACCCGGCGCCCAGGGCGAGCATAAGATTCTACCGGGGCTTTCTGCCGACGCTGACCCAGTCGGCCCACTGGATCGCTCATCCCGGTTTTCGCGCCGCCATTGCCGACTTCTTGCAGCGGGAAACGCCAACCGTTACCCATTACATTGCTGAACTGACCCGGCATTCCCCCTATCGGCAAGAGGCGCTATGAACCGTCTTCCCTGGCTCGATCCTTTCGATGACAGCCAACCCTTTCCCAATCCTGAATATGCGCTGGATGAACCGGACGGACTGCTGGCTGCCGGCGGCAGTCTGACGCCGCGGCGGCTGCTGCGCGCTTATCGCAACGGCATTTTTCCCTGGTACTCGAGCGGTCAGCCGATTCTATGGTGGTCGCCGGACCCGCGCACGGTCCTGTTCACCGAGCGCAGCAGGATTTCCCGCAGTCTGCGCAAGACGATCAGCAAGCGGGTATTCTCCGTCACCTTTGATCAGGCTTTCATCCCGGTGCTGCAGCAGTGCAGCGAACCACGGCCCAATCAGCCGCCAGGCACCTGGATCAACCCCGCGATGCGCGCCGCCTATCATCGCCTGCACGAGTTGGGTTACGCCCATTCGGTGGAAACGTGGCATCAGGGGCAACTGGCGGGTGGCTTGTATGGGGTCGCCGTCGGACGGGTGTTCTACGGTGAATCCATGTTCAGCCGGATGAGCGATGCCTCCAAAATCGCTTTGGTGGCGCTTTGTCAGCAGTTGCAGCGCTGGGGATTCCCTTTTATCGACTGCCAGCTGCCTACCACGCATCTGGCCAGTATGGGCGCCGAGAATATTCCACGCGCCTTGTTTCTGGAACTGCTGCGTCGTTGCTGCGCGGCGCCGGGCCCGAAGGGACCCTGGCTTTTCGATGCAGACCTGCCTCTGGCGGCAAGAGCATCATGAACGCCCGTCTCGACCCTGTGCATGGGTTACGGTTATTTTTAAGCGCCGACCATCCGTGCAGCTATCTGCCGAACCGGCTGGCCCGCCATCTGGTCGCCGATCCTGCCGCCGTCAGCAACCGCGTTTACAGCCACCTGGCGACGCTCGGTTTCCGTCGCAACGGCGACTACGTCTATCGACCCCATTGCCGGGGTTGCCGGGCCTGCCTGTCGCTGCGCATTCCCGTGGCGGCATTCCAGCCTAATCGCGCCCAACGCCGGGTCTGGCGCAACAATGAGGAGCTCACGGTAAGTTGCCAGCGGGCTCACTTCGCACCGGAGCACTATCGGCTGTTCGCGCGGTATTTGCGGCGCCGCCATCCCGACGGCGGCATGGATGCCGGCACGCCGGAAAGCTATCTGGGCTTTGTGAGCGCCCCGTGGAGCGACACGCGGTTATGCGAATTCCGGCTGGATGATCGTCTGCTGGCGGTGGCCGTCATCGACCGGCTGGAGGATGGCCTGTCCGCCGTCTATACCTTTTTCGATCCCGCCGCGGCCGCGCGCAGCCTGGGCACGTACGCCATTCTCTGGCAGATCGACGCTGCCCGCCGGCTGGGACTGACCTGGGTCTATCTGGGTTATTGGGTGGAGCAATGCAGGAAGATGGCTTACAAGGCGAATTTTCGCCCCCATCAGCTCTTCAGCGAGGGCCGCTGGACGGCAGTCGATAGCTGAGGGTCTGTCAATACCGGCCGTGCTGCTTGAAGATATAGTTGTTCAGTTCCGTATAGTGCATGTGCATGCGCCGCAAAATGATATGCAGCGTGCGGAATAGCGAACGCATGACCTTATAGACCAGCATCGGGTCCTGCATGATCAGTTTCTCGAAATCAGTGCGGATTACGCAGAACACTTCGCAATCGTTGATCGCCCTGATACTGGCGCTGTGGCCCTGTCCATCGATGAATCCCAGCACTCCGGCCATCTCGCCCTCACGCAGCACATACAGGCTCACCCACTCGTCATCACCGGTCAGGCGCAAGGCTTCCAGACTGCCCTTGACGATGACGTACAGCGTGTTGTCCACATCTCCTTCCTTGAACAGATAGTCGCCTTCCTTCAGGCCGCGGACGGTAATAATCTTGCCCAGTATCGCGCACTCTGCATCGGTCAATTCCGCACCCAGTGAGGAATTCTTGACCATGTCGTGACTCACCTGGGCGACGTATTCTTCGGTGTTGCTCATCAGTAACTCCTGCGGATCGGACCAATACGCACTGGACGTGTGTCAGCATGAAAACGCGCCCGTCATTCTACCGCAGTTTGGACGGGGAAGCACGGTCAGGAGAGCCATCACGGGACGGCGGTAAACCACCCTGTGGGCGATTAGCTGTAGGGTTTGCGGCGGTTATCAATCGGCCGCTGCGGTCGGCTTGTGCTGCTGGCTCAGCGCGGCGGTATGGCGTATATCCTTGCCCTTGACCAGATAGATGACATACTCGGCGATATTCTTGGCGTGGTCGCCAATGCGCTCGAAGCTGCGCAGCATGAACATCACATCGATGGCTTGCCCGACGATACGCGGATCTTCCATCATGAACGTAATCAGGCGCCGCATGCCGTCCTGGAACTGGTTGTCCAGTTCCTGATCGCACTGGGCGACCATCACCGCCTGATCGACATCCAGCCGGGCCAGGGCATCCAGCGCGCTGTGCAGCATGTCCTTGGCCAGGCCATACATCGCCTCGGCATCCCGGAACATCCGGTTGTTGGGTGGACTGACCGAGGAATCGTACAGATGCACCACCATCCGGGCGATCCGCTCCGCCTCGTCGCCGATGCGCTCCAGGTCGGTGACCGCCTTGTGCATCGACATGATCAACCGCAGATCGCTGGCCAGTGGTTGGCGCAGCGCCACCAGATTGACGCTCATTTCGTCGGCCTTGACTTCGAGACCGTTTACGATCTGGTCGCGGGCAATCACCTCGCGAGCGGCCTGGACGTCCTCTTCGTCCAGCGCCTGCATGGCCCGCGTCATCTGCTCTTCCACCAGTCCGCCCATTTCCAACACCAGGTTGCGCAGGTGATTGAGTTCCTGATCGTAGCGCTTGACGATATGCTCTTCTTTGGCAGTGTTCATGACATCCTCTACAAACTCGGTAAACGGCTCAGCCGAAGCGGCCGGTGATGTAATCCTCGGTCAGGCGGTGATGGGGATTGGTGAAAATCTGCTCCGTCTCGCCCACTTCGATCAGATCGCCCAGATGGAAATACGCGGTGCGCTGGGAAACCCGCGCGGCCTGCTGCATCGAATGGGTCACGATCACAATGGCGTAATTCTGCCGCAACTCGTCGATCAGTTCCTCGATTTTGGCGGTGGCGATCGGGTCGAGGGCTGAACAGGGCTCATCCATCAGGATGACTTCGGGATTGACGGAAATGGCCCGGGCGATGCACAGACGCTGCTGCTGGCCGCCGGACAGCCCCGTGCCCGGCTGGAGCAGCCGGTCTTTGACCTCCTCCCACAGGCCGGCCCGTTGCAGGCATTCCTGCACCCGTTGGTCCATTTCCGCCTTGTTGGCCACCAGCCCGTGAATGCGCGGACCGTAGGCAATATTCTCATAAATCGACTTGGGGAAGGGATTGGGTTTTTGAAACACCATGCCGACCCGGGCACGCAACTGCACCACGTCCAGACTTTTGTCGTAGATATTCTCGCCGTCGATGCTGATATCGCCGGTCACCCGGCAACCGGCGATGGTATCGTTCATACGGTTCAGGCAGCGCAGAAAGGTGGATTTGCCACAACCCGAAGGACCGATAAAGGACGTCACCTGCTGGTTGCCGATGTCGATGCTGACATCTTGGATGGCTTGCTTGTCGCCGTAGTACACGTTGACGGTACGGCAGACCATCTTGGGGTCCGCCACCTCAATCGCTCCCACGGTGCGTTGGTCGTTATAATCCGTCACCCGATGACCGGTTTTAAGGGTAATATCGACCTCGGTCGCCGCCATCAATGGGCCCGGCGCGCGCGTGCCAAGAGTTGTTGCCGTCGTACTCATGTAAAACCTCTCTAGCTGTTCCTTACCAGCGCCGCTCGAAGCGCTTGCGCAAGATAATGGCAGTGGCGTTCATTAAGGCCAGAAACGCCAGCAGCACGATAATCGCCGCCGAGGTGCGCTCCACGAACGCCCGTTCCGGTAGGTCCGCCCATAAGAAGATTTGCACCGGCAATACCGTAGCAGATTTAAGCGGGCTGGTGGGAATATCCACGATGAAGGCGACCATGCCGATCATCAGCAACGGCGCGGTCTCGCCCAGGGCGTGAGCCATGCTTAGAATCGAGCCGGTCAGGATGCCGGGCATCGCCAGCGGTAAGACATGGTGAGTCACCATTTGCAGGTGGGACGCTCCCATGCCCAGCGCCGCCTCGCGAATCGATGGCGGTACGGATTTCAGCGCTGCCCGGCTGGCGATGATCATGATCGGCAGGTTCATCAACGTCAGCACCAGCGCACCCACCAGCGGGGTCGAGCGCGGCAGGCCGAAAAAGTTGATGAACACCGCCAATCCCAACAATCCGAAGACGATGGAAGGCACCGCCGCCAGGTTGTTGATATTGACTTCGATAATATCCGTCCAGCGGTTCTTGGGCGCGAATTCCTCCAGATAGACCGCCGCCGCCACGCCGATGGGAAACGACAAGGCCAGGGTGATCATCAGGGTGTACAGTGTACCCATCAGTGCCGCCCGGATGCCCGCCTGTTCCGGCTCGCGCGAGTCGCCGTTAGTGAAAAAGGTGGTATTGAAACGCCGTTCGATATCGCCCTTTTTCTGCCAGCGGTCGATCCAGGCCAGTTGCTCATCCTTCAAGGAGCGGTTGGCTTCCGGCGCAGTGGTGTCGCTCTGCCCCTTCATTAAGGTATCCACCGTGTCATCCGCCGCCACCCAGACCCGACGGGTCTGGCCGACCAAGGCGGGATCAGCCAGCACCGCATCGCGCAATTGGAAGGTGGCCCCTGAACTGACCAGGGCGTACAGCGAGCGTAGTTGACTGCGCTCGGTCGCCTCCGGAAACTGTTGCCGCAGGGCGCGTTTCCAAAGCTGGCTGTAATCGGCCGTTGCCAGTGCCTGCGGATCCTGCTGGCCATCCTCGTAGATCACTGCTGGATCGTAGTCGATATCCAGGCGAATAGAGGTTTGGGTAAAAGCCGGCAACCCTTTGCTGAAAATGTCGATAAACAAAAAGATGACCGCCAGAATGCCGATGCTGCTGGCGATCAACCCATACCATTTAAAGCGCCTTTCGGCGGCGTGCCGCTTTTTGATGCCGGCCTGAATAAGGGCCAGCGTGTCTTTACGGGCCGGCGCGTTGGGATTACTCATACTGCTCCCGGTATTTGCGGACGATATGGAGCGCGAGGACATTCAACGCCAGAGTGCTGAGAAACAGCACCAAGCCGAGCGCGAAGGCCGCCAGCGTTTTAGGACTGTCGAATTCCTGGTCGCCGACCAACAGGGTGACGATCTGCACCGTAATGGTGGTGACCGCCTGCAACGGATTGGCGGTCAGATTGGCCGCCAGCCCGGCTGCCATGACCACGATCATGGTCTCGCCGATGGCGCGGGAGGCCGCCAGCAGCACGCCGCCCACGATGCCCGGCAGCGCTGCCGGCAAAATCACCAGTTTGATGGTTTCGGAATGGGTGGCGCCCAACGCATAGGAGCCGTCCCGCATGGCCTGGGGCACGGCGTTGATCACATCGTCGGACAACGACGAGACGAACGGTATGATCATGATGCCCATGACCAGACCGGCGGCCAGGGCGCTTTCCGACGACACATCCAGACCCAGCGCTGTGCCGGCCTGGCGGATCAGCGGCGCCACGGTGAGGGCGGCGAAAAAACCATACACTACCGTGGGAATGCCGGCCAGAATCTCCAATAGCGGCTTGGCGATGGCGCGGAAG
Organism: uncultured Pseudomonadota bacterium; assembly: GCA_963708455.1. Lineage (GTDB taxonomy): Bacteria > Pseudomonadota > Gammaproteobacteria > Competibacterales > Competibacteraceae > CAIMUS01. Next base: position 1,226,812 of record CAVPSQ010000010.1, on the reverse strand, counting down.
TTCGGATGGGCGTATTCGGACAGATACAGCGCCGTCATCAAGCCGATGGGCACGGCCACCAGCAGGGCGATAAAGGAAATCAGCAGCGTGCCGGTGAACAACGGCACGGCGCCGAAAGCGCCGGAAGAACCTACCTGATCGGCGCGTATACCGATCTGGGGACTCCAGCGCAGACCGAAGATAAACTCGGTGAGTGGCACTTGGTGGAAAAAGCGGATGGATTCGAACAGCACCGACAAGATAATGCCGATGGTGGTGACGATAGCGATGGTGGAACTGACCACCAGGAACACCGTGACCACCCGCTCCACGTTATTGCGGGCGCGCAGTGTGGGGGAGATCTTATTGCGAGCGTACAGCACGCCGCCGATGGCCAGGGACAGCGCCACTAACCACATCGCGGCATTGCCGATGGTTTGCACGCGGCGATAATGGTCGGCCGCCACCACCATGATCGGGTCGGCCGTCTGCGACACGATATTGCCATGTACCAGGTTCTTGATGTTGTTGACCAGCAGCGCGAGCTTGTCGGGCGACTCGGCCTGCAGTTCCGGCGGCAGTCCGGCCACCACCAGGTGGGTAATCAGCGCAGGTCCCAAGGCAACCCACAGCATGAAGATAAGCAGCGCCGGGATGCCGCACCACAGCGCCGTGTAAAAACCGTAGTAGCCGGGCAGGGAGTGAAGGTTGCTGATATGGCCGCCGGCCACGGCCAGCGACCGGTTGCGCCCCCAGTAGTAGCCCCAGGCGCTCAGGGCCAGCAGCGTCAAAACCAGGTAGAAGAGCATGGGTGGTACTTTTATGGGATCAGATTATTGAGGTTACAGCCGGTACAAAAACTCCCTCCCCCCTTAGGGAGGAGGGTTGGGGTGGGGTGCTGCGATCAGGCCGGCTTGGACAATCAAGGCGCGATGGAGAGGTCCAGGTTGGACAGGTTGAGCGCCCGCTCGCGGGCCGCCTTGCGTTTGGCGTCCGGCAGAGGAATCAGACCCTTGTCGGTCAGATAGCCTTCGGGGCCGACCGCTTTATCCGAGGTAAACTCGGCGATGTATTCCTTGATCCCTGGAATCACGCCCACGTGGGCTTTCTTCACATAGAAGAACAGCGCCCGGGAAACGGGATATTGGCCACTGGCGATGTTCTCGAAGGTCGGCTGCATGCCGCCGATGTGCGAGCCCTGAATCTTGTCCAGGTTCTCTTCCAGGAAACTAAAGCCGAAGATGCCCAAAGCATCGGGATTCGCCTCCAGTTTTTGCACGATCAGGTTATCGTTCTCGCCGGCTTCGATATAGGCGCCATCCTCGCGCACGGTGTGGCAGGCCGCCTTAAACGCTTTTTCGTCGCTCTTTTCCATCGCCTTCAGGAAAGGAAAAGCCTGGCAGCCCGGCGTCATCACCAACTCCACGAACGCATCGCGGGTGCCCGAGGTCGGCGGTGGGCCGAGTACTTCGATCTTGACATCAGGCAAGGTGGGATTGATTTCCTTCCATTTTTTATAGGGGTTGGGGATGAGTTTGGGCTGACCGCCCGGGTCCGGGACATCCTTGGCCAGCGCCTGATAAATTTCCTTGATCGTCAGGCTGTAATGCTTAGCTTTTTTGGAGTTGGCCAGCGCAATGCCGTCGTAACCGATCTCCACCTCGACGATATCCTTGACGCCATTCTTGGCGCAGGTTTGCAACTCCGTGTCCTTGATACGGCGGGAGGCGTTGGCGATATCCGGATGCTCCACGCCGACCCCATTGCAGAACAGTTTCAGACCGCCGCCGGTGCCGGTGGATTCGATTTTGGGCGTTTTGAAATGGGAGCTTTTGCCGAACTGCTCGGCCACTACTGTGGCGAATGGGTAAACCGTGGATGAACCCACGATATTGATTGAATCGCGGGCGGCCTGCCCGGAAACGACGCCCGTGGACAGAGCCGCTGCCACGGCGGCAGCGACAATCAGTTTCTTGTGAATCACAAAAACCTCCGCTTGAAATCGCAGGTGAAGGATCATTTAACCCGCGAAACTATAGCGATGTAATACTACAATTATGTTACAAGGGCGTTAGCCGTTGGTTGATTTTTGATGATGATTCAATTACCTGACGAGAGGCTACTCACTTACGGGACCATCGTGCCGATGTCCTCGCCGGCCTGCTGCGGTCAGTCTGCCGGATCCTGGGAGCGCCGGCGTCCTCGCCGGCCTGTTGCAGTCAGTCTGCCGGATCCTGGGAGCGCCGGCGTCCTCGCCGGCCTGTTGCAGTCAGTCTGCCGGATCCTGGGAGCGCCGGCGTCCTCGCCGGCCTGTTGCGGTTAGCCTGCGAACTGTCCTGGCTTAAGTGTATTCTGGCCTACGGGACTCGATTCAGGCCGCTTGCTGTGGCATGGTTTTAGGTTCCGGCAGGGCTCTACCCAGGCTAGCCCAAGCTTGCAGCCATGACGCCATCGCATCTTCCATTTCCTGGATCGTTTCGGTAGGCGTATCGCCATACGCGCTGCAACCCGGTAAATCGGGCGCTATCGCAATGTAGCCGCCGTCTTCATCGCTCCAAAATACTTCGATCAAATATTTGTGTTTAGATTGAGTCATGTTAACACCACCGACCCTTCAAAAAATCGCGCGGAAAAAAGGAGCGCTGCGCGCCCCTTTTTTTCAGTGTCCAGTAAATCAGTGTTCAGAAATGGGGGACGAACCAACCACCACGCGCGCGCCCAGGTCGTCGTAGCGATAGTCGGGATGGCGGTGGTCGCGGTAAGCGGCGCGCGCGCCGATAGCGGTATCGTGCCACGCGCCGCCGCGAACCACCCGGCGGTCTTCAGCCGTTAGATCTTCCCGACCATCAGTTGCTCCATATGGATAGGGTCGATATAAGCTGCCAGTCCAATCCCAGGTATTACCGGTTATATCGACCAGACCTTCCGATGTCTCGCCACTGGGGAATACGCCAACCGGCGTAGTACGGCGAATGTGTGTCTCAAAAGTATTACAGCGGGTGACATCGAAGTCATCTCCGTAGGCATAACGGCGACCTGTTTCACCCCGCGCCGCCGCTTCCCATTCCGCCTCCGTCGGCAACCGGAAAGATTGCTCCGTCTGGGCGCTCAGCCAGGCGCAATAAGCCCGCGCTTCGTACCAGCAGACGCCCACTACCGGCTGCGCCGGATTGTTGAAGGCATCATTGTTCCACTCAGCAGGCTGCGTCTGCCGGCCAGATGGAATCTCTTGGCTCAGCAACGCTTCGAATTCCTCATCGCTCATCTGCGCGTATTTCGTCCATTCTTTGATGATTTCAGTAGTAAACTGCTTATGCTCATGCAAACTGTCGAGATGATCCTGGAACCATTTGCGATCTTGCCGTGCCTGCTGCTTTGGTCCTTCGGCCGTTCCCTCACCCCGCCGCCACGCTTTGGCCGCTTCCGTATCCCACCAGCGTTCATCCTCGTAACCCCCGGCCTCCATGAATAGCTTCCATTCAGCATTGGTCAAGGAGAATTTGCCGATCTGAAAAGACGCCAATTGAACCTGATGAATAGGGCGTTCACGGTTTTTATCAAGGACGTAACCTGTTTCTTCCTCCTCACTGCCAAGGGTATAAGTCCCACCCGGAATCACCACCAGTGGCGGCAACAGATAATCCCCATAAGGCCCTTTGCGCCGCTCGAAGCGAGGATCACCGAGTGGCCCCAAGCTCAACCCGGCGGCGATGCGGGCGCGCAGATCGGCGGTGCTGTCCTGAGTGCGCTCCACCAGCGCCCAACGAAGGCGGGTTTTTAACTCATCCGAAATGCGCACATCGGGTTGCGCCGCGCAGCGGCCCGCCAGCGGTAGATTGGTTGCCATCAGCGCGGTGACGAAGGCTTCGGGATTGGCGCTCATCGCCACGGCCAGCACGGTGGTTTCCTCCCAACCGGTTGCGGGCGCCGGTGGCAGCGGATCGGCGTCGGCCAGTTTCACCAGCACTTGCTCCAGGGACGGATTGATCCAGTCGGCCCGCCATTCAGTGCGGACCCGTTCGGCATCGGGCGCCGCCGCGAGACAGCGGGCGGCAAAATATTCCTGCATCAACTGGTGGATGTAGAGCACGTCATCGACATCCATGTCCAACACGCCCAAATCCACCCCGGCTTTGAGAATATCTTCCGCTTTGGCATGGTCCAGCAGCGCCAGCGCCTGGTCGTAGTCAATGCGCACCTGCGAGGCTTCAGTGGCGATGCGCTGCTGCTGCATCCGATGGGCCAAGCCGGCCAGCTTGGGAATCAGCACACCTCGACCGGGCAGGTCGTAGGCATGCTTCCAGCGGTGTTGCGTCAGCCGATCGTAGTCGAATTGGGTCAACAGGTTATCCGGCTGGAAGCGCGGATTGTCCGCCTTCCGTTCCCGTTGCAGCGCCTGCCGCACGAAGCCGGTGAACAGGGCCGCCCGGCCTGCGGGAATATGACCTTCGGCGTCCGCCTGATTGACCAACATCTTGAGATAGATCGGCGTGCGATAAAGGTCTAGTTGCGGCGTTCCCTTGAGATGCCGCCAGAGGGTGGCGCCGTGACGACTGTAGACCTGGAGAAAGTGCTCCACCTGGGCATCACTGAGTGATTCGATGCGCACATGCGGCACGGTCAGGTCCTTGCTGGAGAGCGAACTACTGTAATCCAGGCTGCGGCAGGAGAAGATGAAGCGGCTGCCTGGACAGGTCTGCGCCATCTCCCGCAGAAATTCTTTCCACAGGCCGATAGCATCCCGCCCGGCGGAGGGCATTTCGTTAAGGGCATCCAGCAACAGAATGCCCCGACCCGCCCGCAGCCAGTCATCCACCGGCGGCAGACCAGGAAAGCGCTGCACCCACCGTTCGGCCAGCCACTGGCGCGGCTCCGGCAAAGGACCGCCGGATCGGGTCGGCTGGTACTGATTCAACGGCACAAAAAAGCTTAACCGGGTTTGCTCCGCCGTCGGGTCGCGCAGCGCATCCACCGCCAGATCCCATTCCAGCCGTCGCAGCAGCGTGCTCTTCCCCGAACCCGGCGGACCGAGCAGCACCAGCGCCGGTGACTCCAAGGTTTCCTGCAACACATCCCGCAAATCCTGGAACTGACGGCTGGATTCCCACCGTGGACCTTGAGTGTCCTCGCCCTTGTCCAGCAGCAGAGTCAGTTGGACAAAACGTTTGTCCAGTTCGTACCGCGGCTGCGACCAGTCGGCGATCCGGTTCAAGCGATATTCGGTCAGATTACGCGACGCATGACGCCGAATCTCCGCCAGGGTATCAGGCAACAGGTTGAGATCGGCTGGATGATCAGCAGAGCACACGATGTCCCGGAGTGCTTGCAGCGCGGGCGGCAGTGGTGTTGCCCGATCTTGAGCGGCTTGTCGAATCAGTTCGACCCGGTGTCGCAGTTGCTCGTGGATGGTCAGGAACAAACCTTTGCGGGTACCGTCATCGGTGTAATGCTCCTCGATGGTCTCATCGCCGCCGGGCAGAAACTGCCGTTTGCTCAGCCACTCATGCCGCTGCCATTCGCACGGCGACAGAATGATCGGAAACAGATGCTTCTGCTGCACCAGGAAGCTCTGGATTTCTACGTTCTTGCAATAAGGGGAATTCAGAAAAGCCTGGCTGACCAGCGCCAGCGCAATATCGGCTTGCTGGATTTCCGCTTTGATCACGTCGTCCCAGAATTCACCTGCCTGGATCTCTTTATCCGTCCAGAAGGTAACGTCTTCCTGTTCCAGGCCGCGCAGAAAACCCAGTAGAGAATCTTTCCCCAGATACCGGACGTCTGCATGGCTGTAACTGACAAAAACTCTCACTGTGGTAGTCATGGATTGGCGCCTGTAATATCGTTAGGTGATTTCCTGAAAAGCTTATACCTGTGGATTCAGTCTTTATTCCCCCCTGCCAAGCGGGGGTGCCCGAAGGGTAGGGGGGTAGTCCGCAAGATCAAACCACCCCGGCGCTACGCGCCACCCCTCCTTATCTAAGATACTGCTGGCGAATTCTCCGAAGGGGGGTAGTCGTTACGAGAGCACCGGAGCCAGGGCGGCGAAGGCCGATCGCCGAGTCTTGGCACGCGGCCGTCCGGCTAACCAAGCGCCGATTCGCAGCAGGTTGATGGCGGTGGCGGCCAAAAGATGGTGCAACCGCGTTTTGGCCAAGCCGATATATCGCGAACGGCGCAGATCACAGGTCCGGACGCCTTGCGAGAGGGTCCCCTCCACACCGGCCCGAGCCGTATAAGCGTCTTTGAAGGGCTCAGTGGTTTGTCGCTGCCGGGCGGCCTGAAGCGCTTCGTGCTGGTCGCGAGGGCGAACCGTCAGACGGCGCCCTTGGTGAGGCGACTGGGTACACTGGGGGCGTACCGGACAGGCCTGACAATCGGTACGCGCAAACTGAATGCGGATCACCGGCTGGTCATGCTGACTCTGGCTGGGCTGCCATTGACGGCTGACCTGGCCTTGTGGGCAGGTCGCCGTCTGGGCCTCCCAATCGATCACGAACGTGGCCACGTCGAACCTGTCGGGGGCCTGAGCCTGCCAACTGGTGTCTGGCATTACCGGTCCTAAGAGGTTGATCTGATGGGTCTGTTGGCTCGTGACCAAGTGCTCGGCGGTCACGTAACCGGCATCCACGATCTGTTCGGCTGGGAGCAGTTGGCGGGCGGCCAGGTCGGCCTGAATCGTGGGCAACCAGTCGCTGTCGGCCCGGGTGGCCGGGGTAGTCTGGACATCGGTGATCAGGTGCACCGTGTCCTCGTCGCACGTTTCGGTGAGATGCACTTTATAACCGACCCAGACCACGCTGCGCTTCTTGGCGTAGCGTGCTTCGGCATCATAGGGCGAACAGATCAACCCGGCCGACGGGGGCAGATCTGACGCCGCGCGCCAGCGCACCCCCTCGTCGGGGCCGTAAAACTGTTGGACCCAGACTTGGCGCAACACCTCCACGGCGGGCACTTCGCGCAACCAACGCGGCGCCGTCGCCGCGTAGATCCTGTCCAGCAGGGCAAAGCCATCGGTACCGATGGTCTCCGCCAAGGCATAGCGCTCGGTGCGCTCAGCGGGCAGTCGATAGTCGGCAAAACGCTGGCCGTAGCACTCAAACCACAGCGGTGGCACGTGAGCTGGTAACCAGTCCGGCTCGACTACCGCCAGCACATTGAGCGCATGACGCAGGGTCTCGCCCACACATTCCAGTCGATTTAGCATCTGAATCGCCGCCAGCACGTGGGTCGAGTCCGTGCGTTGTCGCGTGCGTGCCTTGATCAGACCGGCTTGCCGACAGCGCTCTAAGAGGGTCTCGAACAGCACCGCCTCCGCACCACCGGCCACTAACCGACCCCGAAACTCACTGAGCACCGACGCCTCAAAGCCCGCGTCCGTGAGTTCCAACCCCAAGGCATACTTCCAGTCAATCCGCGCTCGAACTGCGTCGGCCGCCTGCCGATCGGACAAGCCCTCAGCAAATTGCATCACCATCACCAGCGCCAGACACCCCGGCGCCTCCGCCGGCTGGCCCCGGGTGGAGAATAACTCCGCAAAGGTCTCGTCGGCATAAAGCATGCCGAATTCATCGCGCATCCGTAAGTACACGTTGCCCTTGGGAAACGCCGCCTGAGCGGCCCGTACCGTCTCCTCGGGAATCAGATCAAAACACCTCGGCTTCAGTGACATGATAATTCCTCCTCACATGGGCGACTAACCCGTCTACGGGTTATCTTACTCCCTGCAGCATCTGGCCAGTACAGCTGCCGCTCCCTATAAAGTGGGGTCTGACCGGGCGGTACGCCAGCGAACCCCTCCCCGATCAGGGCCCGTTTCCCCTCCGGTTACACGGGGTTCCCATCCGGCGGAACCCGTCCCTGGTTCCGCCCTACGCGGGTTTTGAATTCGCCAGCAGTATCTTATCTAAGGAGGGGAATCCATACCCACCCATACCTACCCATACCCACCCATACCCGACTTTCCGGTATAGCCTTTGCCAGAAATCACCTTACGTCTCGAAGACCGGTGAGGTCTTTCAAATTTTACGCCTTGACCGCCGGATTCAAGCTATACGTCCCCATTAAACTGGCCTTGGCCAGTACATGCCCTGCAATCGCCTTGAGCACGTCCGGGCCGGTGAACTCCCCTTCGACCGGACAGCGCGCCACGTTCAGCGCATACAGCGTAAAGCTGTAGTGATGCACCAGGCTGTCATTCCAGGGTGGACAGGGACCGTCGTAGCCGAAGTACTGGCCACCCATCTGCTCATCGCTACCAAACCAGTCGGTGTAACTATTGATGCCCTGGCGCGTGCCGCGTGGTCCGGCCGGTCCCGGCTTGCCCTTGGCGGTGACGCCATCAGAAAACTCGCCAGCCTCGATCTGCGTCGGTTGCGGCGGCAGGTCCACCAACACCCAATGATAGAAATCCACCCTGGGCAGATCAGCGGGCACCTGCCGGCCTTCCTGGTTGACATCGTCGGGTTTGCTGGGCACATCCGGGTCGTGGCAGATCAGCGCCAGCGATTGGGTCCCTACCGGCAGATCGCTCCAGGCCAGCGGCGGATTGCGATTGGCGCTCAGCGCGACGTGCTGCTGCGGATCGGGCACCGCGAAGGCGTATTCACCGGGAATGGGTTGGTTAGCTTGCAAAGCGGAACTGGTCAGTTGCATGGCTTTTTCTCCTCAAATCAAGGTTGATGCACGGCAAAACTCATTTTGACTTCTGGATTCATGCTGTAAAGCCCGGTGATGCTGGCTTGCTCCAGCACGTGTCCTTCGATGGCGGCCAGCACGTCGGTGGCCCGGAATTCCCCTTCGACCGGACAGCGCGCCACATCCAGCGCGTACAGCGTAAAAACAAACCGGTGCGGAATGGTGTCGTTCCAGGGAGGACAGGGGCCGTCGTAGCCGAAATACTGGCCGGCCATTTCGGGGTCATGGGAAAACCACTCGGTATAACCGTTCAGCCCCTGCCGGGTGCCGTGACGCGCTGGCGGACCCTGCTTATCGTGGCGGCTTAACCCTTCGGAAAACTCGCCTCCCCGGATGGCGCCCAGTTCCGGAGGAATATCCACCAGCACCCAGTGATAGAAGCGGCCGCGCGGCAGGTCAGGGGGAATCACTCGACCCTCTATATTGATGTCTTGCAGTTGGGTAGGAGCGTCCTCGTCGTGGCAGATTAACACCAGGGAGCGGACACCTACCGGCAACTCGCTCCACACCAGCGCCGGATTGCGATTGGGGGCCAGGGTCAGGTGCGCTTCGGAGCGGGGTGCGCAGAGGGCGTATTCATCGGGAATGGCGCGTCCGTCGTGAAAGCTTGGACTGATCAGTTTCATCGTGTTGCGGCTCTCCCTCAGGATGGTTGAGGGCATCAGTATAAGCCAGCAACGCTGGCGACGGCAGGTTCAGCAGGCTGCTACGGGACTGGAGCTTGACCGCTTCAGTCGAAAATCTTGCCCGGATTCATAATGCCATTGGGGTCGAATACGCGCTTCAATTGACGTAGATAGTCGATCTCGATGGGATCACGGGTGTAATGCAGATAAGGCTTTTTCACCAATCCCACCCCGTGTTCGGCGGAAATGCTGCCGCCATGCTTTTGCAGGGTGCCAAACAGCAGTTCGTTGACCGTGCGGCATTTATCCAGAAACGTCGCCTGCTCCAGTCCGTCCGGCTTGAGCACGCTGATGTGCAGATTGCCATCGCCGATATGGCCGAACCAGATGACCTCGAAATCGGGATATTCCCGACCCAATAACTCGTCGATCTCGTGCAGAAACGCCGGCGCCCGCGCTATTCTGACCGAAATATCGTTTTTATAAGGCAGATAGTGGGCGATGGATTCAGTGATATTCTCGCGCAGCGCCCATAATTCCTGCGCTTGCGTCTCGCTCTGGCTGATCACGCCATCGAGCAGCCAACCCTGTTCGCTGCACGTGGCGAACAACTCCAGAGCTGCATCCATGACGGTGGCGGATGGGGTCTCGAATTCCAGCAGTGCATAGTAAGGCGTCTCAGTCTCGAACGGCCGCTGCCAGCCCTTGCGCAGCACATGCTCCAGGGCCCGCGCCGAGAAAAACTCGAAAGCCGTCAGCGGCAGCCGGCGGCGGCAGGCGTCGAAGATCGCCATGACGCCGTCCAGCGTCGCCACGCCTAACACCATGACACTGGGTTCGCAGGGCGGCGTAGTGAGCTTGAGCGTGGCCTCCACGATCAGGCCCAGGGTGCCCTCGCTGCCGATGAACAGATGGCGTAGATCGTAACCGCTGGCGTTCTTGATCAAGCCCTTGTTAAGGTCCAGCAGATCGCCTTTGCCGGTGATCACTTTAAGACCGGTCACCCAATCACGGGTCATACCGTAACGGATGACTTTGATGCCGCCGGCGTTGGTGGCGATGTTGCCGCCGATGTGACTGGAGCCTCTGGCGGCAAAATCAATCGGATAAAATAAACCCTGCTCGCGGGCGAAGCGTTGCAGGTTTTCGGTGATGACGCCCGGCTCGCAGGTCACGCTACGGTCGATCGGATCGAAGGCCAGCATGCGGTTCATGCGCTCGAACGACACCACGATCTCGCCGTTGGTGGCGACCGCCGCGCCGCTCAGCCCGGTGCGCCCACCGGACGGCACCAGCGGCAAATGCTGAGCGTTGGCATAACGCACCAATTGCTGCGCCTGCTGCAGGTCGCTGGGAAACACCACGGCCAGCGGATCGGGGGTGTAAATCCGGGTCCAGTCGCGGCCATAGACCAGCAGGCTGTCCGGGTCGGTGCGCACATAGGCAGGCTCGATAAAAGCGCGGATGCCGTCGAGTGCGGCGGCGTTAACAGGGGTAGGCATTAAGGCGGTCTGGCGACAGTTGTCAAGCAAATTCAAAGCGGGTATGGTTGCCATTCCCCGGCGCATGGCCGGTCCGAGGGCGGTATCTTACACCGGTTGTCCGACTGCACAGCATGAAAAAAATCTCGCTTCCCAAACATAACATTCGAATTCTGCTGCTGGAGGGTGTCCATCGCAGTGCCGTGCAGAGTTTCGAGGCCGATGGGTATAGCACTATTGAATATCATGCCGAAGCGCTGCCCGAAGAGCAGTTGCGGGAGCGGCTGCGCGACGCTCATTTGGTGGGCATCCGCTCCCGCACCCAGTTGACTGCGCCGGTGCTGGAGCAGGCCCGCAAGCTGATCGGCATTGGCTGCTTCTGCATCGGTACCGATCAAGTGGATCTGCAGGCGGCGCAGCAGCTCGGCGTCCCGGTATTTAACGCGCCGTTTTCCAATACCCGCAGCGTGGCCGAACTGGTGGTCGCCGAAGCGGTGCTGCTGTTGCGCGATATTCCGCGCCGCAATGCGCACACCCATCAGGGCGGCTGGCTGAAGTCGGCGACCGGTTGTTACGAGGCGCGTGGCAAGTGCATGGGCATCGTCGGTTACGGCCATATCGGCACCCAGACCGGGCTGCTGGCCGAAGCGTTGGGTATGCACGTGGTCTATTACGATATCGAATCCAAGCTGGCTCTGGGCAACGCCACGGCGGTTGATTCCCTGGAAGCGCTGCTGGATCGGGCCGATGTGCTGAGCCTGCATGTGCCCGAAACGCCGGCGACCCGCCACATGATCGGCGCGCAGCAACTGGCCCGGCTGCGCCCCGGCGCAGTGCTGATCAATGCCGCGCGCGGCAAGGTCGTGGATGTGGAGGCGCTGGCGGTGGCACTGGCGGATGGGCATCTGGCGGGCGCGGCGGTCGATGTGTTTCCGGTCGAGCCTAAATCCCACGAAGAGCAATTCAGTTCGCCGCTGCGACGCTTCGACAACGTGATCCTGACGCCCCATATCGGCGGCAGCACCCTGGAAGCGCAACACAATATCGGTGTCGAAGTGACGCTGAAGCTGATCAAATACAGCAACAACGGCTCCACTCTGTCATCGGTCAACTTTCCCGAAGTGGCACTACCTGAACATCCCGGCAAACATCGGCTGCTGCATATTCACCGCAATGAGCCCGGTGTCCTATCCGCCATCAACCGGGTGTTCTCCGAAACCGGATCAACATCGCCGCGCAGTATCTGCAAACCAACGAGCGGATCGGCTATGTAGTTATCGATATCGACGGCGATGAGGACACGGGCGAGCGGATTCTCAAGAACCTGCGGCAGGTTGCCGGGACCATCCGCGCCCGTATCCTGTACTGAGGCCGCGCCGAACAGATCATGACGTTAGAGAAGGGGAATCGGGCATGTCCTTGCAAGAACAGTTGTTGAAAGCCGGTTTGGTTTCTGCCGACCGGCTCAAGCAGATGGAAACGGAAGAGCGCAAGCAGCGCCATCAAGCCAAAAAGAGCAAAGCCGTCGCCGCGGCGGAGGCGGCTCGTAAGGCCGAAGAAGCACAGCAACGGCAACGCGAAATCGCCCGTAAGCAGGAACAGGACCGGCGGTTGAATCTCGAGCGCGAGGCGCACAAAAAACAAAATGAAAACCGGGCGCGGGCCCGCCAGTTGCTCGACAGCAGGCGCCCGAAAGAAGCGGATGCCACGATCCGCTACAGCTTCATGGAGGGCCGTTTCATCCGTTACGTATGGGTCAGCCAGCAGCGGCAACGGCAACTGGCGACCGGGCACCTGGGCATCGTCCGCAATGCCGACAATCGCTATGATTATCCTATCCTGCCGCGCGAGGCGGCCTTGAAACTGGCCGCCCTGTTCCCGGAAGAACTGCTGCTGCTGCATCCGCAAAGCGATTCGCTGGAAGCGGATGACGAATGGCCTGAATAAGGCAGCGCTTGACGTGATGCCTGATCGGGTAGGGGTCAACAACGGGGAATTCGAGAATTGAATTTGGAACAGCCTGTCGATTCCAGGGATGCAGACAACCTGGACACGAGGAACGATGCCACCGCGGCGGCAGATGAGATAGCACCAGCCGAAGCGTCCCAGACGGTACCCGTTCTGACGGAAGAAGAGTCCGGTGCCGGCAGCGGAACTTCAAAAAGAAGACATCGTTCGCATCGACATCGGCGCTCCAAGCATGGCAGCGCTCACTGGAGTGAGCGTAGCAAGTTATTGGGGGGCGTATTGGCGGTGATTATTGTGTTTAGCTGTTGTGCTTTATTGTTCATGACTATCAGGATTCACAATTTAAATAAACTGATCATGAATTTGAAGAAAGAAAATATCGAGATACAGGAAAATTTGGTTAAAAATCGCGGAGAGCTGGATCTCGCCAGAGGAGAGACTGAAAAACTACAACAAAATATTCAATCCTTGTTAAAAAGTCAGTTACCTGGTTTAATCAATATACAATATAATCAGATCATTACTCTGAATAATGGCTATTTGGTAAACATTGTCTTTAATAAAGTAAACAATAAGACCACCAGAGGTTATGAGTTTAGAATTCTTATCAAGAATGAAACTCTGGCGACAATATGGCCTAAAATTAAAATGAGTTTCTTTGATAAAAGCGGAATCCAGATGAACTCTATAGAGATCGGGGTAGGGAAGGACGCCCTTATGAAAATAGACACATTGAATCCAGCCGAAGAGCGTTCCGATTCCTCACCCGTCATCAAATTGCTGGATAATGAAGAACTACCTGTTTATTTTATGATAAAATTATTAACCTGAACTTGCTAAAGTCATTAGCTGACCCTTATTGCAGCTTACCTGTAAGTTTTTAATTTTATAAGTATTTTTTAAGTTGCCTGTCTGATCGAGACAGCACGCCTGAATCCGACGAGGTGTTTAAGTTCATGTTGTATACCATTAAACCGGGAGATACTTTGGCGAATATCGCCAGGATGCATAGAATTTCCCTGGGTAAGTTACTGGAATTCAACCGTAAATATAAAATAGGTCTGGAGCCGCTGAAAGCAGGCGATCAGTTGCAGATGCCAGACCGTCCGGGCGAGGACACCCAGAATGATATGGAACCTGCGGCAGCGCCGGGGGATGAGAAAAGAATTATGGAAGACGGTGCTGTCGATCCTGTTGCAGGAAAAAACAGGCCTCTCGATGACGATTTCGATTTTCAATCGTATCGCGAAGAATTTGAGCTGCCTCATTGGAGCCAGCGAAGCGGGTTATTGGCGGTAGTCCTGCTGGCTGTGGTCTTTACTATCATTGCTGTGGTGTCGCTATTCGGCTACCGCCTGTATTCTTTAAATAAAGATAATTCGGATCTGCGCTCAAATCTGACTAATAGCCAGGAAGAAGTGCGTAAATTGAAGGCGGATGTAGAGAAATTTCAAAAGGACCTGGATGCTTTGCTGAAGGGTCAATTGCCTGGGTTGACCAAGATAGATTACGATCGGGTTATTCCTATCAATCAAAATTATCTCAATAATATTTCTTTCAACCGAGTGAATAATAGAAATATTAGAGGTTATGAATTTCGGGTGACGATGCGAAACGATACGCTATCGACAATATGGCCTAAAATCAAAATCAATTTTTTCAACAAGCATGGTCTGCAGATGAATTTTATTCAGGTCGGTGTCGAAAAAGATTCTTTTATGCAGGTGGATACCTTGAATCCAGGTGAGGAGCGAGCCGATCCTTCTCCGGTCGTTGGATTGCTGGAAAACGAAGAATTACCGACGTATTTCATGCTGCAACTTAATTAATCGGGTGCTCCCCGATATCGTTCTTCCAGGAGACTGTATAAAAACTAAAAGCACAGGGCGCGCCTAACCCGGCCTACGGGGATTTTCATGGTAAGCCAAGCTACTCAATAACCTTTCACAATCAATGCGTCAGACCACTTTACCGGGGTATCCACTTAAGCTGGGACACTGCGCAGGTTGACCGCAAAGGGCCGGCGAGGACGCCGGCGCTCCCAGGGTGGGCAGACCCACTGACCGCAGCAGGCCGGAGAGGACACTGACGCGATTGTCCCGCCTTAAGTGGGTAGCTCTGTACCGCGCCTCCGTTGTTGTCGGCGGCACTTTGGGCGGTTACGAGGAGGTAACCGACAGCGCTGCTGCACTACTGTTGTGCTTATTGCCGACCGTGTGCCTGGGTTTTGTGCGCTGGACAACTGTCCGTTTTTAAAGCATGACAGTATCTGATTGAGAATAAAGAAAAAATAATTCTGCTCCTTGAGCATGCTTTTTGCATGCAAAGAACAGAGTTTATTGGCAACCGTCTGGCCCATCTATGTTGTCCCTGCTGAAAGAAAATCCGATCGCGGTGGTCATCCGCCAGCATTCCGCCGAAGCGCGCGCCGATATGCATCGGCTCACTTCCCGCACCGGGCGGGAATTACGGCTGCTGTACGAGGATACCCGCCTGCAGATTGGGGACGATCTGCTGCTGTACACCGATGCCGAAGGCAATCTTACCGCCCGCAATTTACCGGAATTGCTGACCAAGGTGGATGACACTCTGGTTGAACTGCATCACGCCATTCAGGAACTGCTCCTTAATGGGTTGCTGAGCGCAGCAGAAATTGGTACGGATTGGTGGTATCTGTCCGGTTTAAAGATGGCGCCCCGGCAGTTGGCCGAAGCAGCAGTCAGGTATGTGCAATCCCGCCAGGACGATCAAGGACGCAAACTGGCCGATCGTCTGGCCCGGTTGGAGCAGCAAACCCGCCGGCTGGTCGCCGACACCCTGCTGCAACAGATCGCTCTGGGAGAGCAGGCCGGGCGGCCGTTGCAGGTGGCTTGGCGACGGACCGGGCACAAACCGGCGGAACTGGCTACTCAAACCCTGCTGCAACACACCGCTGCCTTGGCCTGCTCGGTTGGCGCCGTATTGTCGCAGGGAGAGGAAAGCGCCGGACCCGCCATGCAACGCCTGTTGTATGATGAAATCAACCGTGCCCATGTAGAGGCTTATCGCGCTGCGATGACTACGTTTCCCTACGTGGTTGCGGAGCGTCTCATTATTGCGTCGCACGATGCGCGCCGCCGAATCGACGATATCCATACCCAAATGAATCTCTATGGCCTGGGAATCGGCGTCTATCCCGTCGGCCGTTCGCCCTGGCCGCGGCATCCCGACGCGCTCAACTTTATCCAGGCGGTATTTGCAGACGAGCTCGCCAGGGATGGTGGATCCCGCCTGATGCGCTCGCTTCTTCCCTGAATCCTGTCCGCCTGAGCAGGCGACGCCGGCGGTTATGCGACGTCCTCTGATCGGCATCGTGCTGGACTGGTCTGCCGGCGGGCCGGGCGGATTTTCGGTTTATCCCCATTATGCCTTGCGCAGTCATTATTTCGAGGCCGTCTTTAGAGCCGGTGGCTTGCCAGTGGCCATACCGTGGCTGGCGGACGGACTGCCGGACTATCTGCAGCGCCTCGCAGGAGTGCTGGTGCCGGGCGGCGATTATCCTTTTCCGGACGCCTGGTATGCAGCCGGTACAGGACCCCAGGCTTCGCCTTATGCTGCATCCGCCTCTGATCGCGCCGTTTTCGATGCCCGGATGATTGCGGCGCTGGTCGCCAGCGACTTGCCCGTGCTGGGCATCTGCGCCGGGATGCAGGTCCTGGGGGCGGTGTGCGGCTGCCGACTAACCAACTGTATCCGTCGCTGTGAGGGCATGGCTGTCGAGCATCGCCCGGCGGCTCTGGAACAGTCCCGCCACGAGGTCAGTCTGACAGCAGGAACTCAGTTGCAGCGTTTGCTGGGAATTTCCAGCCTGACTGTCAATTCAGCCCATAACGAGGCCATTGTGGATGGGTCGGAGCGGGTGCGGGTCAATGCCCGGGCGCCTGACGGCGTGATCGAAGGCATCGAAATCCCCGGCAGGCGCTTTGCGCTGGGCGTGCAATGGCATCCAGAGTTGTTGGCGCTGCGTGGCGAGCCACGCCGCAACCCGCACTTCAAGCTGTTCCAGGCCCTGGTGCAGGCGGCGAGCAGATAGCTGCAGCGGCAACGGCTGCGGCGCAGTCCTACCTGGGACAGACTACCCCGGTCCCGCCCAGGCCACAGTAACCGCCAGGATTTTTAGCCAGGTACTGCTGGTGATATCCTTCCGCATAGTAAAACTCGGGCGCGGTGGTTATTGTGCTCGTAACAGGCGGATAACCGGCAGCCGTCAGCGCCTGCTGATAGCGGTCGCGCGTCACCTCGGCGGCCGTCTGCTGCGCGGTACTGTAGGTATAGAGGGCCGAGCGATACTGCGTACCGACATCATTGCCCTGGCGCATCCCCTGGGTAGGGTCGTGAGCCTCCCAGAAGATCTGCAACAGGGTCTCGTAAGCGACTACCTGCGGATCGTACACCACCAGCACGACTTCCGCGTGCCCGGTCAGGCCGGTGCAGACTTCCTCGTAAGTGGGATTGTGGGTATAACCGCCGGCATAGCCGACCGCGGTCACATAGACTCCTTCGATCGGCCAGAATTTCCGCTCTGCTCCCCAGAAACAGCCCAATCCGAACAGCGCGCGCTCCAGGGTGGCGGGGAAAGGGGGGTGCAGCGAATGGCCATTGACATAATGTGAGCTGGCGGTGGCCAGCGGCCCGGCGCGCCCCGGCAGGGCGCGCTCCGGCGTCAGCAGGGTCAATTTATGGCGCAACTGAAACATGGCAACCTCCTGGCCTAAGGATCGGGTCGATCGGCGTCAAGTTAAGACCGCTGTATGCCCGTCCAGTTGCAGCGTCGCAGCCAGGCGCGACGGCAGCTAATAAACCGGCAACTGTACGGTGGCGAACAATACCGCCAATTCCTCAGGCGACTGGGTGCGCTCGGCCGCCTGTACCCTCTCCGGGCTCAGATGCGGCGCGAACAGCGTAATAAAATCGTACATATAACCGCGCAGCAAGGTGCTGCGGCGGAATCCGATCCGGGTCAGACTGGAGGAGAACAAGTGGCTGGCGTCGATTTTTACCAGATCTTGGTCGTGCTCCGGATCGTAAGCCATGCCGGCGACGATGCCCACGCCCAGGCCGAGCCGCACATAGGTTTTGATGACATCGGTATCGGTGGCAGTAAAGGCGACTTTGGGGTTCAGGTTGGCGTTTTTGAAAGCTTCATCCAGCTTGGAGCGTCCGGTGAACCCGAATACATAGGTCACCAGCGGATACCGGGCGACATCCTCCAAGGTAATCTGGGACAGGCAGGTCAGGGGATGGTCGCGGGGAGTGACCAGGCTGCGGTTCCAGCGATAACAGGGCAGCATCAACAAATCTTCGAACAATTCGTTCGCCTCGGTGGCGATGGCGAAATCCACTTCTCCTGACGCCACCAGTTCGGCGATCTGCACCGGTGAGCCCTGGTGGATTTGCAGAACGACACCGGGATAGCGCTGGCGGAACATTTTAATAACCGGCGGCAGCGCGTAGCGGGCCTGGGTATGGGTGGTGGCAATGGACAGGCTGCCGATCCGGTCATCGCGGAATTCCGCCGCCAGCGTCTGGATATTGCGGATATCCCGCAGAATGCCGTCGGCTTTTTCGACGATCTGCCGACCTACGGGGGTAATGTGGGTCAGATGCTTGCCACTGCGGCTGAACAGTTCGATCCCGAGTTCATCCTCCAGCAGCCGGATTTGTTTGCTGACGCCCGGCTGTGACGTGTAGAGACTCTCAGCCGCGGCGGAAATATTCAGGTTGTGTTTGACAATCGCCGTGAGATAACGCAATTGCTGAAGCTTCACCAAGTGTCCCCGTCGCTGCCGCCAGATGCGCATCAAAATAGCAAAAAAGAATAATGAACCAGCAAAATTATATCAGTTAATTATGTATAGGGCGGTTACAGACAGCATAACGTGGAGGGCACCGGGATGCCGGGAGGGAAACGCGCCCTCCCGTGAGTTTGTCAGGCGGCTAGGCAGCCTGTTGTCGAGATCGCTGTTGACCAGGACTTTACTTGATACGATGCGGTTTGGTCATGACGGCTCTGAAAGCCATGACAGCCCGCGATGACATGACGGCGCGCGAGGCCATCACCGCCCGTGAAGCCATCACCGCCCGTGAGGCCATCACTGCCCGCGAGGCCATCACCGCTCTGGCGGACAAGGCTCGGACACGCAGATCGGGTTGATCCATGCCTTCGGCCAGTAGCAGCTCCGACTTGGCATCTTCATCAACCACTTCAAAGGCGTCCAGACCCGGCTGGATCAGATAAATCCGGCCATCGTCGCCGTGGATCAGCGTGGCGCCGCCGCTGACCGACTCGGTGCCCGGGTCCTCGGGCTCGAGCAGTAAGTCTTCAAACGTGCTGGTTTCGATCATGAACTGCATCGCCGGGTCTGCCGGATCGACCTGCCAGGTTTGATACTTGCCCTTGGGCAGTTCCCTGAAACCGTCATCCTCTATGCCGGAGCCGGGCACGATGAAAATGACGGGGTCGGGCAACGCATAGTTCACGCCCTGATGGGAATAGCCGTAGATATAGGCCGGTTGGGGCTGACTATCTTTTTCGTTGTACCGATCCAGCCACGCTTTGATACGGGGACCCAGATTGTCCTTGTTCAAACCGATGCCTACGAGTATTTTTCCATACAGTTTAATGGCGAAAATCTCTTGAATTTGCATATTGTTATCCTCGCTGTTGAAAAGTCAGTCGGACACGGATGAAAGCTCGAACCGACGCCGTCGGGCGGTGGTTCAATGGCTGAAACCATAGCCGATGCGGCGCCACAGGAAGCAATCGCGGATACTGTCCTGATACTTACGGCCGCTCAACCGCCGATCCGTGGACAGGAAGGCGGCGGCGATCTTCTGATAAGTCAGGAAATTCGCGGAAAGACCGCTCCAGGTCCCGGCCAGGCGGGCGCCGACGGCGTCACGCGCCTGCAGCAAGGCGAGCTTGAAACCTGCGGGGTCGCGCTGATAGGTTGCGCTGAAGCGCTGATGTAGATCGAGCGTATCGATATTGCTGTTCGTCGTCACCCGGAAGGAGAGATCGGCCAGCTCCTGGCTGATCAGATGCTTGTCTAACAAAAGCTGCTGGAACAGATACACCAGCACATCGAAAATGGCGCCCGTCAGGGGCTGAGCTATTTTGTGCTGCTCGCCGTGGCTCAACTGGTCCGGTGGGACCGTAATATCGGGCACATCGATCATGCGGTCGGCATTCGAGGCGATCCGGATCTGCTGGGTTTCGGACAGTTCGCCGATACGGTTCAACTCGTTGAGCGCATACAGATTGCCCTGCGTGCGTTCCAGCAGATGAGTGACGAAGGAATCGTAATGCAGCACCGCAATGAGTGCGACCAGATCGGCGGCGGATTCCTGAAAGCCGACATAAGCGGCCGACAGCGTAGTTGCCAGCGGGATGCCTACCTTGGAATACAGCATCATGTGCCCGAATTCGTGGGCAAGCACATCGAAGTTCAGGCAATAGGGCTGTTTCTGGCCTTGGTCATCCTCGCCGTAGCCGGTCTCCAGAAAACCATAGCCGGCCTGGGCGTTATCCCAGTCCAGTTGCGGGATCAGCTCCAGCCGCGCCAAGTACCGGCGAAAATGCCATTCGACTGGCCCGCCGAAATAACCTTCCCAGATATCGAGGACCCGCCGCAGCGTGCCGTACATATGAGCCGCCCGGAATTCACGGCTGTCCGCGTCATCCAGATAGTCGAAATGCCCTTCCTCGTCGGGTTGCGCCGCGGGCCAGGTGGGGCCGCGATAGGGGGGCATATGGGGATATTCATACGGCTTTTTGGATTCTTTGGGATCGACCAGATACATCAGCTCGTCGGCCGGTCCGGCCCGAATCCTGCCCGGCGGCGGTGAAACCCAGACGACTTCCGGTCGTTTGAAGGCTGTCAATGCCGGCATCTGCGCGTATAGCTTAAAGCGGGTGCCCTTGCCTTGGAGATCGGCGTCATGCTGCAACGGCATCTCTGATTCTCCTGTGCTATGTCCTGATGAGTATGGATTATTTTAAAGCATAACATCACTCATTAAGTAATATACAGATATTCGCCTGCCAGGGCGCGATAAAAGGCCACCGCGTCGGCAAAGCCCAAGGCCAGGCTACAGGCGTCCGGGTCCTGGGGCAGGGGGCGCCGCTGCCGTTGGCGATACCAGGTGACCAGCGCGCTGCTGTCCAGCGGGAGATCGTCCAGGGACGGTTGCAGCACACCTTTTCTGGCCAGCGTCTGCTGTTTGTCCAACGTCCGGGCGGCGAACTGTGGATAGTCGCAGAGGGTGTTGAGATACTCGACCAGATGGTCGGTGAACAGCGGTTCGTCCAGCAGGGCGAGCGCCCGCAACCGGGTTTCCTGGGCGCTGTTCAGGCAAATGCCGGCCAGCCGCAATTCGTCCAGCAACTCGTCGAGTGGCAGCCCGACAGCGGCGGTTGGCACCGCAGCGGCTGCCACTGGTACGACGGGAATGCGGATTTTTTCCCAGGCGCTAGTGGCTTCGAAAGCGATAGGGAATTCGTTTGGCGACGGGGGCGCCGTCCAGAAATTCCCGCAACTCGCTCAGCATGGCCAGCGCATCCAGGCGTTTTTGATTGATTCTGCCGGCCGGCAACCAAGCCCGCAGCGCATCCAGTTCCTGCACCGGTAACCCCTGGCGGACACCGTCCTGTAACAGCCGTTCGTAACTGCGCTGGTAGTGGAACCGGTCTTTGCCGAGAGCGATCAGACTTTCCCGCGTAGCCGCACCGACGATCCCCTGCCGTTCGGCTTCGAGCAGAGTAAAGCGGATATTGACCAACGCTTCGCTAACGGCGGCGTAATTGACACCGGCCTGACCGTGGCGTACGGCGACCTCATCGTCGTCTTCCAAAATCCCTTCCTGATAGGCCGTAAAGATGCGGCCCACGCCCACCATGCCGAACTGGGCCAGTTCAGCCGCCCGCAGTGCTCCCATACTGGCGCTGCCGAATACGTGAATTCCCTGCGACATAGCCCATAGGATTTCCTTGTGCCAGGCCGATGGAACGCCCTGAAAATAGCCGTCGATGAGGCCGATGGCGCGCGGGCGTCGCAATGCCACGCGGTAAACATCCCCCTGGCTGACCGGCGGCAAACACACGGCCGCCAGCTCCCGGCGGGCTTCGGCGGGCGTCAGGGTGGGACCGGTGAACACATAAACCGTCATGCTGGCGATTCCAGCAGCCGGGCAGCGCGCGCGCCAGGGACGTAATCGCCGTCCTCGTCGGCACCTTCCAATCCCGGTATCACCACTTTGGCCACCGGGATTTGCAGCGCAGCGTGAGTCAGATCCACCGCGATGACCTGGTGAATGCCGACGGCTTGCAACTTCTGCAGCGCCCAGTCGAGGTCTTCCTCAAAGGTATCCGCCTCCCAATCGGGAACGTCGGCGAAGCGGCGGAGCGGTTCATAGCGGTCACTGGCCAGGTCGGCGCCGGCGGCCGCCTGAGAGGGATATTCCGCCGGACTGAGATCATCGCGGGAGCCGGCAATAAAAGTCAGGCGGACCTGGGCCGCTTCGGTCAGCGCCCGCAGCAAGGCGATCCGGCGGGTGGGATGGCAGCCGCTGCCGATGGTGGGCAGGGGCCACAGTCGGAACGGATGGTCAGCGCGTTCCTGCACTTGGCAAAGGAAGGCGGCCACGCCGATATCGGTGGTAGTTTCCCAGAGCCTGATGTCCAGGCCGGCCTGCCGATAGCGCTCCAGCGCCTGCTGGCAGAGCGGGTCGGTAATGCTGGTGGGATCGATACCGGTGCGCCTCTGAGCAGCGGGAGTGCACAACTGCCACAGCGTATTGGCATCCCGCTCGATGACTTCGTAGATCCCGTGCAGCACTGCTTCCAGCCAGTGATTGCCGGACGCCAGACCGTTGGTATTGGCGGCGAAGCAACCGCTGCCGGGCGGAAAGGGCAGAGTGAAGTCGGCGCTTACCAGTTCGTAAGGCAGCCAGCACGGCGTGGCGCTGTACAACTCCTGTCCCATTATCCACAGCAGGGGCAGATCAGGATGGAAACGGCTGTCAGTGCAGAAAGGTAAACCGGCGATATCCGTCAGTGGATGGGTGTAGCAAAGTTCCTGGTAGCTGCCCAGCTTGAGCGGCAAGCTGATGTGCTCGGCGTGATAGCTTTCGACTGCTTCCATGACGCCCGAGGCGCGGGCGGCGCTCAGCTCCAGCCCCTTGCCCTGGGAAACCGCGATGGAGCGGGCATTGGGACGACACACCAAAATGACCGGAATGCCGATGCTGTCCAGGCCGGTGATATTGGCGATCCGGGTGATGCCGAGCGCCCGCAGCAGCGGACGCACCCGCGCCAGGGTGGCCTCGGGGGCGACCGTGCGATGGGTGCCCAGGCGGTAGGTTTTGACCAGAGCCATCAGCTTGCTAACCTCTGTAATAAATATTGCGCTTCCTGTAAATCGGGCGTGGCGAAACCTTCGCTGAACTGCCCGTAGACGGCGTGCAGCAACTCATAGGCCGCCTGCGCCTGCTGCTGGCACAGCAACAGGCGGGTGAGGCTCAAGGCTGCCCGCAATTCCAGCGCCCTGGCCTGTTGCTGGCGGGCGATGTCCAATGCTTTATGTAAACAGCCTGCGGCGGCCGCCGCACTGTCGCCGTCCAGCAGCAACAGCAATTCGCCCCGCCGCCGGTACAGTTCCGCCGCCCAGTGACGCATCCCGCTTTCCTCGGCTTCGCTGCAGGCGGCCTCGAGTTCGCTCAGGCCCTGTCGAGCCTGGCCGGCCAGCCCATAGGCTTCGGCCAGCATGTCGAAAAAGATGGGAAAATCCTCTGTCGTGCCGATGGTCCGCAAGGCGGCGATGCCCTCACGCAGGGCGGCGATGCCCTCCGCCAGTCGGCCCTGCATGGCCGCCGCCCAGCCCTGAAACAACCGGCGCTTGGCCTGATAATCGGGAAATCCCTGTTCCTCGGCGAACCGCCCCAGCGCTTCCGCCTGCGTGTGGACGGTGGCGGCATCGCGACGGTAGAAATGCAGCATCAGAGCGATATCCAGGGCATGAGCCCGGCTACCGGCATCGGTCAGTTTACGGGCCAGGGCCAGCGCCTGCCCCATATGCTGCAAAGCCCGTTCCGGGTAGCCCAGTAACCACAGCGATAAGGCCATTTCGCCGTGGCCGCAGACCGCCGGATCGTGTCCCCCATAGAGGGCGGCATGGGAGCGATAATCGCCCTGCGCATAAATGGCCAGGCCGCGCTCGATATGCTGGCAACAGTTCAGGTGGTCGCCCAGGTTGAACAGGATGGCCCATTGACAATGATGGGCTTGCAGGCGCAATCCCGGATCGCGCAGGCTTTCGGCCAGGCCGAGCAGTTTATCCGCTCGTTGGCGAAAAGTCTGGAAATCGCCGGATATCCGCCACCATCCCCAATAAGCGGCGAAATGCAGCGGCGATTCCGGCAATTGAGCGCACAGTTCCAGCGCTCTGGCGTAGGTCTGCTCGACTTCCGGCGAGCCCGGTCCGGCGGTGACGATGAGTGCGGTGCCCAGATTGATTTGCAGCGCCAGTTCCTGTTCCCTGCGCCAGCGCGAATCGGTTAGCTTGTTCAGCACCTCCAGTCCCTTGTGAAAATGCGCCACGGCTTCCAGGTTGGCGGAGCGTTCATACGCCCGCTTGCCGGCTTTTATCCAGTAATCCACCGCTTTGTCGACCACACCGGCCGCGCTGTAATGCTGCGCCAGCAGTTCGGGCTGACGGATGCAGGTTTCGGCAAAGCGCTGCTCGAGGGTTGCCGCAATCTGGGCATGTAACTGCTGGCGGCGGTGGCGTACCAGGCTGTCATAGGCGGCATCGCGCACCAGGGCGTGCTTGAAGGTGTAGGTAGCCAAGGGCGGCGCGCCCTGGCAATACACCAGGCCGGTTTCGGCCAGTTGCTGCAGCGCGTCCCGGAGCTGCTGTTCTTCGGGCAGCGGTGCCAGCGCTGCGAGCATCTCGTAAGAGAATTCCCGGCCGATGACGCTGCCGGCCTGAGCCACGGCTTTGGCAGGGGACAACTGATCCAGCCGGGCCATCAGCGAGTCCTTCAGCGTGGAGGGGATCCGCAGCACAGTCTCCGGCGCGTCCGCGGCGTTCAGGCGTTGCTTTAGCGGTCCGGTATACAGCAGCGTCTTGGTGAGTTCCTCTATGAACAGGGGCACCCCGTCGGTCTTGGCGAGGATTTGCTGCAGGACCACGGCCGGCAAAGTATTGCCGACGGCGATCTGCTGCACCAGACTCAGACAGTATTCGTTTTCGAGCCGTCCCAATTCCAGCGATTGCACATGAGGCAGATCGCGCCATGACGGCGCCAGGCCCAGTCGGGAAGTGATCAGAAACAGCACCTGCAGTTGGCTTACGGCCGGTACGAGCATGTCCAGCGCCTCCCTGGACGTCGGATCGATCCAGTGAATATCCTCGAACAACACCAGAATTGGCTGCGTCGCAGCCAGTCCGATGAGATAGTCCAGCAGCGTCTGCAGAATTCTTTCCTTGCGGCGCTGTGTGCTGAGCAGCGGAGTGGGATAACGCCCGCTGGTCGGCAGCGACAGCAGGGCGGCGACAACGGCTATTTTCTCCGGGGTGTTGGCGGGCGTTTGTGACAGCAGTTGCTCCAGTTTCTCGAGTTTCTGCTCCGCCGTGTCCTGCCGGTTGAAGCGGGCGGCCCGTTCCAACTGGCTGATGAATGGATACAGGGCGCTGTTGGTGTGATAAGGAGAACATTGATACAAAAGACGCAGGTACCGCTCCGGCGCGATGCGCTCGCGCAGCGTCTGGATGATTCTGGATTTGCCGATGCCGGGCTCGCCGGTCATGACCACTACCCGGCCTTCTCCCTGGCGGGCGCGCCGCCAGCCGCTCAGCAGCGTCTCCAGTTCGTCGTTGCGATTTACCAGGGGTGCCAAAGCGGCCTGATGGAGCGCCTCGAAGCGGGTTGCCGCGCTTCTGGGTCGCAGGACCCGCCATGCCTGCATGGGTTGAGGAAAACCCTTGAGGGTGTAAAAACCCAGTATCCTCGTACTCGAAGAGGCTGCCCAGGTGACGCTGGAGCCGGGGCGTGATAACCACCGTGTTGGGCGCCGCCAGGTTCTGCAGGCGCGCCGCCAGATTGAGCGTCTGGCCGACGACCATCTTGTCTTCGGGATTACCCTGGAACAGCAAATCGCTGGCCACTACCATACCGGTGGCGATCCCGATTCGCACCGCCAGGGTCATCCCCTCGAACTGTGAGGGGAATGCGCTGAGCGACTGAAGGGACCCGACGATTTCCAGACCAGCGCGCACCGCCCGCTCGGCGTCGTCTTCGTGCGCCTGGGGATAACAGAAATAGGCCAGAAACCCGTCGCCCTGATATTGCGCGATATACCCTTCGAAGCGCTGCACCACGGCGGCGCACAGCAGACGATAGCCGCGGATCAGTTCGCTGAGATCCTCGGGATCCAGCTTAGCGGCGATGGCCGTGGAGTCGACAATATCGCAGAACAGGACGGTTAATTGCCGCCTTTCCGCAGGGCGCACGGGAATAACGGAGGCGGGTTCGTTAACCTCGGACGGGGCGAGCAGTAGCGCGCCGCAGTGACCGCAGAATTTGAAGCCGGCGGGGTTGCTGTGAAAACAGCCGGGACAAGTGAAGGTCGCCAGCGATCCACCGCAAGCGCCGCAGAATTTCAGGTTGTCCGGCATTTCTGCCTGGCAATGGGGGCACTGCATGCACCTGCTCCAATCTCCGGGTAGGGGTGGCCAGCGGTCTGATTGCGCAATTGCGCTTAATTAACGAGTGTTGACCCTATTGTCAATCAGCCGCTGCAGTTATAGCTGTTCAACCGTCCTGCGTCGCCACTTAGCGCTGCTGGAGGTGTCGCAGCGTTTCCTGGGCGGTGTCCACCACCGGACCGGCGGCATCGATACAGACGATATGGATGTCCGGCGCGAGCCGCTGCAGTGCTGCAACGTCCGCCTGCAGCAGCTTGCCGAGGGTTGCGATGGTGGGTGCGTGCCGCAGGTAGCGCGCGCCGCGCGAACTCAAGCGTTCCTTGTGTTTTTCCTCCAGTTCCATGGTCAACAGGACGAACAGATGCCGGCCCTGCAGCGGTCCGCCGAGGATATCCTGGAGTTGCGACGGTACCAGGTTAACACCCTCGATCACGCCAGTTTCCCCTTTTTGCACCATTCTCCCGGCAATACGGCCTATCGATTCCACCAGGTACTGGCTTTGGGCCAGGAAATCGGAGGTGATATAGGAAGACTCCTGCAATTCGGCAGGAATCCGCCCAGCCGGCCAGAGCGAGCGGGCACGCAGCGCTTCCCTGACATAATCGACCGAGACCAGTGCCGTGAAGCCATGCTCCCGGACCAGACGCCAGGCCAGGGTCGTCTTGCCCGATCCGGTGGCACCGCCGATGAACACCACGAATCCCGCTTTATTCTCGTGCATAGGGTTGCCCAGCCTGGTTGCTGAATGTCAGGGCGTTGAGGGTGAGTGTTAGCTGTTGGGCTATCCGCGCAGTTCTACAGAGGCTGTCCGTCCAAGCGTATGATACGCCAGACGCACTCTGGATGAGCAGGGTGCGTCTGACGTTTTTATGGAATTGCCGCAACAGCAGGCTGCGGCAGAATGGGCAGTAGCAGTCGGGCTAGAGCGCGATGCCCGCCAGACTTTGTTTGAGCACATCCGCCGAGTGCTGCAGCGCTTGCAGTTCCACTTCGGTCAGATCCGGCAGCACCCGTTCGCCCACGCCGTTGATGCCGATGGCGGCGGGAACGCTCAGACAGACGTCGTCGAGGCCGTATTCGCCATTTAATCTTAAGCTGACGGGCAAGACGCTGTTCTGATCATCCTGGATGGTGCGCCACAGATGGGCGATCACCAGCCCGATAGCCCAGTTGGTATAGCCCTTGCGCTCGATGATCTCATAAGCCGCCCGGCGGACTCGTTGAAACAGTACGTCCATCGCCGCGCGGTCGAAAGGCTTGCCCAGGATGATGTTGTCCGTCAGGCGCGTGCCGGCGATGGCGGCCGAACTCCAGATCGGCACTTCGGAGTCGCCGTGTTCGCCCAGGATAAGGGCGTGTACGGAGCGGGGGTCCACATTGTAATGTTCGCCGAGCAGGGTACGGAAACGGGTGGTGTCGAGCATGGTGCCGGTGCCGATAATCAGGTTCGGCGGGCGCTTGCTCAATTTCTGCATGACATAAGTCAGGATATCCACGGGGTTGGTGGCGATCAGCAGAATGGCGCTCGGCGCGTACCGGTCCAGTTGCTCCACAATATCCCTGAAGATGGCGGCGTTGCGGTTGAGCAGTTCGAGCCGGGTCTCACCGGGTTTCTGGCTGGCGCCGGCGGCGATGACGACCATCTGCGCCCCGCTGAGATACCGCGTAGTCACCGGCATCCACATCGCAGCGGCCGACATAAGCCTGACCGTGCATCAAATCGATGGCTTCACCCTCGGCGCGCTGATGGTTGAGGTCGATCAACAGCAGTCGGCTGGCTGATTTCTGCAGAAAAATAGCGTAAGCGGCCGCCATGCCGACCTGGCCGGTGCCCACGATACCTACGGTTTGTCTTTGCAACATGATATTCACCTTGAGGATGACAACGATAGTTACTGTGCGGAAACGATATCTCCGCTGTTGATTGGCTACCCGCCAACTGTTGACTACCGGCTACCCACATTACGGCGGGACAATCGCGTCGGTGGCCTCGCCGGCTGTCCGCGGTCGGTCTACCCAACCCTGGGAGCGCCGGCGTCCTCGCCGGCCCTTTGCGGTCAACTTGCCTTGATGAAGCTTATGATGATATTAACCAATATAGTCCCTGGAAGCGCCAGTTAGGTATAGCAGGTCAGGGACCATCTGTGCAGTGGCGTCTCCATTCCGGGCGCAGCGGCGCAACGCTATACTGTCTGCCATATCCTTACGCCACCTTGGGTAGCGGCCATGCGCGTGAATCCAGCGGAAACCCTCACCAACCCCATCATCTACCCCGACAGCGACGGTAAACCGATGGCTGATAACACTAAACAGTTCGAGTGGATTATCACCATAGCGGGGGGTCTTCAGGCCCTGTTTGCCGACAATCCCCATGTCTTCGTCGCCGGCGATCTGCTCTGGTATCCGGTGGAGGGCGATAACAAGACTCGAATCGCACCCGATGCGCTGGTGGCCTTCGGGCGTCCCCAGGGACACCGGGGTTCGTACAAGCAATGGGAAGAAGGCGGGGTGGCGCCCCAGGTCGTGTTCGAGGTCATGTCGCCGGGTAACACCCGCCGAGAGATGGCCGACAAACTGGCGTTCTACGACCGTTACGGCGTCGAAGAATATTATCTGTACGATCCCGACCGCGGGACCCTGCAAGGCTGGTTGCGGCAAGGCGGGCGGTTGGCGCCCATTGCCCGGATGCGCGACTGGACCAGCCCGCGGTTGGGAGTGCGGTTCGACCTGGATGGGATGGACCTGCGTCTGACCGCGCCGAGTGGTCAGCGCCTGGTCAGCTATGTGGAGGTGGTGCAGCAGGCCAAAAGCGCCACGCAGTGGGCTGAGCGTGAAGCACAACGGGCTGAGCATGAAGCGCAGCGGGCTGAGTATGAAGCGCAGCGGGCCGAGCATGAAGAACAACGGGCTGAGCGTGAAACGCAACGGGCTGAGCATGAAACGCAACGAGCCGAGCGTGAAGCGCAACGGGCCGCTACAGCGGAATCCGAACTGGCGCGGCTGCGGGCCTTACTGAAACAGCAGGGGATAGACGCCGCGGGCTGACCGGGTCCGGCTACGCAGGTCTCATGCCCAGAATATTCGACAACATCGATCAAAGCCTGCTGCCGGCGCTGCGGGAAACGTTGGTGCTGGCGGAACGGGCGGATTGCTGCGTGGGTTATTTCAATCTGCGCGGCTGGAAGGCGCTCGACGACAGCATGGCGCATTGGCCGGGCGGTGCCGGGCAATGTTGCCGGCTACTCATCGGCATGCAGCGTCTGCCGCAGGAAGAACTGCGCGCGGCCCTGAGCATATGGAATACCGACGACGGCGTCGATAACCAGACCGCCCTGCGCCTGAAGAAAAAACTGGCCGCCGAGTTCCGGGACCAACTGATGGTCGGCATTCCGACCGATGCCGACGAGGCCGGTTTGCGGCGGCTGGCGGCGCAATTGCGGGCCGGCCAGGTCATCGTCAAGCTGTTCCTGCGCCATCCACTGCACGCCAAGCTGTATCTGCTGTTCAGGTCGGACCCCATCAGCCCGGTGGTTGGTTATCTGGGCAGCAGTAACCTTACCTTTGCCGGCCTGTCGCAGCAGGGTGAATTGAATATCGATGTGCTCGATCAGGACGCCTGCGCCAAGCTCACTCGCTGGTTCGAGGCGCGTTGGAACGACCGCTGGTGCATGGACATCTCCACAGAACTACTGGAAATTATCGAGACGAGTTGGGCGCGGGAAGACCTGTTGCCGCCGTATTACCTGTATCTGAAAATCGCCTATCACCTCTCCCAGGAAGCCCGCGCCGGACTGACCGAGTTCCGGCTGCCGCGCGATTTCGCCGAGCGGCTGTTCGACTTTCAGATCGCTGCCGTCAAGATCGCCGCTCACCATCTGAACCGGCGCGGCGGGGTGCTGATCGGCGATGTGGTCGGGCTGGGCAAGACCTTGATGGCGACCGCGGTGGCGCGCATTTTCGAGGATGATTACGACCTCGAAACGCTGATCATCTGTCCGAAGAATCTGGTCCCGCTGTGGGAAGATTACCGCACACAGTACCGGCTGCGCGCCAGGGTGCTATCGCTCAGCCGGATCGTGGTCGAGTTGCCTAAACTGCGCCGCTTCCGGTTGGTGCTGATCGACGAGAGCCATAATCTGCGCAACCGCGAGGGCAAGCGCTACCGGGCCATTCAGGACTATATCCGCGCCAACGAGAGCAAAGTCATCCTGTTGTCGGCCACACCCTACAACAAAACCTATCTGGACCTGGCGAATCAGTTGCGGCTGTTCGTTCCCGAAGACGCCAACATGGGCATTCGCCCGGAGAATCTGCTGCGGCAACTCGGTGAAACTGAATTCATTCGCCGCCACCAGTGCGCGGTCCGGTCGCTGGCGGCCTTCGAGAAAAGCGACTCCGCCGACGACTGGCGCGAGCTGATGCGGCTGTATCTGGTGCGCCGCACCCGCCGCTTTATTCAGGAGAACTACGCCGCTGTCGACCCGGCCAACGGGCGCCATTATCTGACGTTCGCCGACGGTTCACGGTCTTACTTTCCCAGTCGCGTTCCCAGAACCGTCAAGTTCAGCCTCGCCGACTGTGACTCGCACGACCAGTATGCACTGCTTTACTCGGACGCCATCGTCGAGGCCATCAACCGGCTCAGCCTGCCGCGCTACGGCCTGGGGAATTACCTGGACCCGCGACCGCGCCAGCCACCGCCGCCCGTCGAAGCCAAGGTCATCGCCGACTTGTCCCGCGCCGGTAAGCGGCTGATGGGCTTCTGCCGCACCAATCTGTTTAAGCGGCTGGAAAGCAGCGGTCAGGCGCTGCTCCAATCCATCGAGCGGCACATTCTGCGCAACTTCGTTTATCTGCACACCCTGGAACAGCGCCAGCCGCTACCCATCGGCGCCCAGGATGCCAGTCTGCTCGACAGCCGCTTCGAGGATGACGACCGGGACTGGTTCGCCGGCGACGAAGAGGACAATAACGGCCCTCCGTTGCACGACCTTCCGCTGCGTGCCGAGGCGGATTTCCGCCGGCGGGCCGCCGCAGTCTATCGAGCTTACGCCGGGCCGTTGCGGCGGCGATTTCGCTGGTTGCCGGCGGAGCGGTTTCTGCCGCAACTGGCGACGGATTTGCAGGCGGACAGCGGGATGTTGCTGGATGTGCTGCAGCGGTGCGGTGCTTGGCGGCCCGACCGTGACGCCAAGTTAAATAAACTGATCGAGCTGATCGCGCAGCATGCCGGTGAGAAAATTCTAATTTTCACCCAGTTCGCCGATACGGTGCAGTATCTGGCCGAGCAATTGCGCCACCGCGGCAGCGATCGGCTGGCGGCCGTGACTGGCGCGGCGGCGGATCCGAGCCAATGCGTCTGGCGCTTCAGCCCGGTCAGCAACGCCAAACGGCAGGAGATTTCACCCGAGCAGGAACTCGATATCCTGATCGCCACCGATGTGCTGAGCGAAGGGCAGAACCTGCAGGATGGGGCGATTGTCGTCAACTACGATCTGCCCTGGGCTATCATCCGCCTGATCCAGCGGGCCGGCCGGGTTGACCGCATCGGTCAGCAGGCCGAGGCTATCCGCTGCTATACCTTTCTGCCTGCCGAGGGCGTAGAGCGCATCATCCGCCTGCGCGCCCGGTTGCGGCAGCGCTTACGCGAGAACGCCGAAGTGGTCGGCGCCGACGACGCGTTTTTCGAGGACGATCGTAACGATCAGGCGGTGCGCGACCTGTTCACGGAAAAGGCCGGCATTCTTGACGACGCCGCCGATGCCGACATCGATCTGAGTTCCCGCGCCTATCAGATTTGGAAAAACGCCATCGACGCCGAACCGGAATTGCAGCAGCTTATCCCGGCGCTGCCCAACGTGGTGTATTCCACCAAGGCGCATACGCCTGCCGGAGGGCAGGTGGAAGGCGTATTGGCGTATGTGCGCACGGCGGAGGGTCAGGATGCGCTGGCCTGGCTCGACCGGGACGGTCAGACCCTCACCGAGTCGCAGTCGATCATCCTGAAGGCGGCGGAGTGTGCGCCCGATACACCCGCTCTGCCGCGACAGGCAAAGCATCATGAGCTGGTGCGACAAGCGGTCGCAATGATCGCCGCTGAGGAGAAGGCGGTTGGCGGTCAGTTGGGACGACCGTCTGGTGCCCGCTTTCGCGCCTATGAGCGGCTCAAGCGGTATGCCGAGCAATGGCAGGGAACGCTGTTCGACAGTCAGGAATTGCGCCGGGCCATCGAAGATATCTATAACTATCCGTTGCGGCAGGTGGCCACCGATCGGCTCAACCGGCAGTTGCGCAGCAGCGTCAGCGACCGGGATCTGGCCAGTCTGGTGCTGCAAATGCGCGAGGATGGGCGGCTGTCAGTTATCCACGAAGGGGAGAAATCTCAGGAGCCGCAGATTGTCTGCTCGCTGGGTCTGGTCAGTACTGGATAGCAACCACCCCGGCGCTGCGTGCCACCCCTCCTTGAAAACTTTTCTTTACCCTCAATTAACCCTATCATTAGAATAGTTAAACAACCGCCACATGGCCACCAGGTCATACAACCGTTGCAGGCCCCGCCACATCACGGTGACGCCGGGATCAGCGTCGCCTTTGCGACCCAAAAACCCACCTAACTGCGCAATCCAGCGGGCGGCCTGCTTGAGGGTGGGCGGTTGCTGGGGTGGACTGAGGGTGTGGTTCATGTAGCACGCTAGGGCCTGCCAGTCGTCGCGGTCGAGAAAGGCTTCACAGCTCATATCAGGCGTCTGCCGGCTCTGGAAGGTTAACCCCAGCACTCGCCAGGCCACTACGCTGTCAATCGCCAGATACCGCTCCACCCGCGCCGCCGTTTCCCACTGCCGGTTTTCAATCCGGCAGCCACTTTTCAGCACTTTATGATAAATTTCAATGACCCAGCGGCAATTATACCAATGAATTCGCTCGCCGGCATCGGCCCAGGTCACCACGGGGACCGTGGTCAACAGCAACCACTCAATCCGCTCCACGCCCGCTGGCGGTGAGGCTTCCCGCGCCAGGACCCCGTACACGCTGAGCGTGGGCAGGTGTTCGCGCGCCCGGTGGCGGGGCGGTTTCAGCGTGACGGCGGTAAACCGTACCGTGAGGGTGGCGGTGCGACCGGGTTGGGTCCGGTGCCGGGGCACCGTGACGGTGATGGTGCCCGCCACGGGTTGCTGCTCCAGCAGGTCCCACAGGTCTCGTTCCTCGTGGTCGACGGCCCGATTCCAGGCCGCCCGGACCAGCACGTCCTGCTGCAGTTCGCGGCCCAGGACGAAAACATCATACACATCCGCTTCCCGGTCACCCACACTCAGCAGGCGGGTGTCGGGACAAGCCGCTTGCAGCCGCGCCGTCGCCCGCAGACTGTCCAGCCATTTCCGGCTTTCTTTCTCCTCAATCGGGCGTTGTTTGCGGCGGTGTTTCTTGCCGAACTCGGCCGGATCCCGATAAATGACCTGTTGATCAATCAACCCCAACGGCACTCGCGTCGGGGTCACCATCAAGGTGCTGTGCAACAGTAATCCGCGCTGCTGCTCATCCGTCAGAATCCCTAACCCTTGGGTAGCCGGATGGTGGCTGTAATCCACGTAGGTGGTATCCTGCACGGCCAGGACCACCCGCTCGGTGGCCACGCGTCGTGCGGTCGCTTGGAAGTGGCTCTGCAGGATCGCGTCCCGACTGACGTGCTCGTTATCACAGAACTTGTACATCGCTTTCAGCCCGGCCTTACCGTCAAAACTTTGGGGCAGCGAGACACTGGGTCGTTGTGCCCGCGCGGTGGCAATGGCGATCAACCGCCGGGTCCGGCGCGGATCGCCCAAGTGAGCCTCGCCAAATTCCTCTTCCGCCCACTGACTCATGGTACTCTTAACCTCTACTTATTACCTCTCCATAATATATGGGTATTTCAGGGTA
The DNA here is from genome assembly GCA_963708455.1 of uncultured Pseudomonadota bacterium. Classification (GTDB taxonomy): domain Bacteria; phylum Pseudomonadota; class Gammaproteobacteria; order Competibacterales; family Competibacteraceae; genus CAIMUS01. The sequence continues at coordinate 1,192,405 of CAVPSQ010000010.1, read as the reverse complement.
AAGAAAAGTTTTGTGGGGGAGGGACAGGGTGGGGGGTAAGGGTTGACAAGGGCTCCGCTACAGATTCCGCTCCTGGCCGCGCTCGCCGCGCCAGCAGCGTATACGCCGTGGGCACCACGAACAAGGTCAGCAACGTACCCAGCAGCAGGCCACCGACGATCACCCAGCCGATCTGCTGCCGGCTTTCGGCGCCGGCGCCGTGGGCTAAGGCCAGCGGAATGGCGCCCAGCACCATCGCCGCGGTGGTCATCAAGATCGGTCGCAGCCGCAGCGTGGCTGCCTGCACCACGGCTGCGTGCAGGGCCAGCCCCTGTTCCCGCAACTGGTTGGCGAACTCGACGATCAGAATGCCATGCTTGGTGATCAGACCCACCAGCATTACCAGGCCGATCTGGCTGTAAACGTTCAGCGTCCCCCCCGTTAGTCGCAGCGCCAGCAACGCGCCGGTTATGGCGAGCGGCACGGTGAGCATGATCACGAAGGGAGAGACGAAACTTTCAAACTGGGCCGCCAGCACCAGGTAGATAAACGCCAGCGCCAGCAGAAAGGTTACGTACAGGGTGGCGCCGGATTCCTTGAATTCCAGCGACTGGCCGTACAGCGCCGTCGGGGTGCCGGCACCCAGCGTCTCGTCCGCAGCCCGATCCAGAAAGTCCAGCGCATCGCCCAGCGCATAACCGGGCGCCACATTAGCCGACAGAATGGCCGCCCGTAGGCGGTTGAAATGGTTCAACTCCTTGGGCGCGACGGTCTCCTTGACCTCGACCAGATTGGCAAGCTGCAGCAGACTGCCGTCGCGGCCGCGCACGAAAATGGCGGTGAGATCAGTGGGCACATTACGGTCCTTGGGCTCCAGTTGCACGATCACGTCGTACTGTTCGCCCTCGCGCTTAAAGCGGGTGATCTGGCGGCCGCCCAGCAGGATTTCCAGCGCATGGCCGATGGCGTCCACCTGCACGCCCACATCGGCGATCTTGTCGCGCTTCAGAGTGACCGACAACTGCGGTTTGTCCAGCCGCAGATCGGTGTCTGGATTGGCTATACCCGGATATTCCCTGGCCCTGGCCAGCAGCCGATTCATCTTATCCTGCAATTCCGGATAGGCATTGGCCTGCACCACGAATTGCACCGGCGGGTCACGGAAGCTCTGGCCCAGCGAGGGCGGGTTGATGGCAAAGGCCAGCACGCCCGGCAAACTGAACAGCCTGGGGGCCAGGGCGGCAGCGATCGCCTGCTGGCTGCGCTGCCGCTCGTCCCAGGGCTTCAGGCGCACGAAAAACAAAGAGCTGGTCACCGGATTGGGCCGCTCCAGGCCGGGCGCCACCACCGAAAAATAAGATTGAATTTCTGGAATATCCTCGAGGAACTTTTCGATTTTGCGGGCGTAGCCGTCGGTGTATTGCAGCGTCGAGCCTTCCGGCGCTGCCAGCACGCCGAGAATGAAACCGCGATCCTCCAACGGCGCCAGTTCCGCTTTCAGGTGCATAAATAACCAGCCACCCGCGCCGGCAGTGGCGGCGAACAATAACACCACCAGCCAGCGCCGCCGCAAGGCGCTCTGCAGCAGACGGCTGTAGCCGTTGTTCATGGCCACGAAAAATCGCTCGCTCAGCGTATAGAAACGGCTCTGTTGATGGTGCAGCAGGCGGGCGCACATCATCGGGGTAAGCGTGAGCGCGACGAAACCCGACACCAGTACGGCGGACGCGACCGTGAGCGCGAATTCGGTAAACAGCCGGCCGGTTTTGCCGGTCATGAAGGTCAGCGGCAGGAATACCGCGGCCAGGGTGATGGTCATGGCCACCACGGCGAAGGCGATTTCCCTGGAGCCCTGCAAGGCGGCCTGGAAGGGCGGCATGCCTGCTTCGATATGGCGATGGATATTCTCCAGTACCACAATGGCGTCATCCACCACCAGCCCGATAGCCAGCACCAGTCCCAGCAGGGTCAGGATATTGATGGAAAAGCCGAAGGCGTACAGGAAAATGAAGGCCCCGACCAGCGATACCGGAATGGTGACGAAGGGAATCAGCGTGGCCCGCCCGGAACGCAGGAACAGAAAGATGACCGCTACCACCAGCGCCAGCGCTTCCAGCATGGCGCGATAGACCGCTTCGATGGCTTTTTCGATGAACACCGCGCTGTCGAAGGCGATCTGCAACTCCATGCCCTGCGGCAAATCCGCCTGGATTTTGGGGATCATATCTTTGACCTGCCGGGCGACGCTCAGGGTGTTGGCGGTGGATTGTTTGACCACACCCATGCCCACCGCCGGCCGGCCGTTGACGCGCACCGCGTTGCGGTCGTCCTGAGCACCGATCTCGGCGCGGCCCACATCGCCCATCCGGATGGGATAGTTGTTGGTTTCCCGGATGATCAAGTTATTGAATTGCTCGGGTGTTTGCAGATCGGAAACCGTCAGTACGGAAAATTCCCGCAACCGGCTTTCGATGCGCCCGGAGGGAATCTCGACATTCTGGCGGCGCAGGGCATCCTCTACGTCCTGCGGGGTAAGGCCGTAAGCTGCCAGCCGGTCCCGGTCCAGCCACAGGCGCATGGCGTAACGACGCTCGCCGCCGATGATCACCCGGGCCACGCCCGGCAGGGTTTGCAACCGGTCCACTACGAAGCGGCGGGCATAATCGGTGATCGCCAGCGCGTCGTGACGTTCACTGTAGAACGCCAGCCAGATGATGGCCTGGGCATCCGCTTCCACCTTGGATACCACCGGCTCATCGACGTCTTCCGGCAGAATGCCGCGCACCCGCGCTACCCGGTCGCGCACGTCGTTGGCAGCAGCGTCCACATCGCGTTCCGGGACCAGTTCCACCGTAATTTGGCTGACTTCCTCGCGGCTGACGGATTTGAGGGTCTTGACGCCCTCGATGCCGGCCAGGGAATCCTCCAGCGGTTTGGTGACCTGGCTTTCGATGATTTCGGCGCTGGCACCGGGATACACGGTGCGCACCGACGCCACCGGGGTATCGACGTTGGGATATTCCCGCACCGGCAGGCGCTGAAAGGCGATAAAGCCGATCAGCAGAATGACCAGGCTCATGACGGTGGCCAGCACCGGTCGCCTGACGGCAATTTCGGGTAGCAACATGCGCTGTTACTTGTCCTGACCGGCGGGCTCCGCCGGCAGCACCTGCACCGGCGCGCCGTCGCGCAGTTTGATCTGGCCGTCGGTCACGACCCGGTCGTCAGGGTTCAGGCCGGCAGTGACCTCCACCTGACCGGGACGGCGTTGCCCCAGCGTCACCGCCGTGAACGCCACCTTGCCGTCCACTACGCGGAATACAAAAGTACGCTGCCCCTGCGGCACGATGGCCTGTTCCGGCACCAGCAGCGCCTTATCGCGCCGCTCCAGGGTCAGGGCAATGCGCCCGAACATGCCCGGGCGCAGCAGGCTATCGGGATTGGGCAGGCGGGCCCGCACCTGCACCGTGCGCGTGGCTTCATCGACGCGGGGATCGATGGCGTAGACGTTGCCCTTGAACAGTCGATCCGGATAGGCATCCACCCGGACGCTCACTGGCTGGCCGGTTTTGATCCTGGGGAGATACACTTCCGGAACCTGGAAATCCAGCTTGATCGAGCCCATACTGCCGAACGTGGTGAGATCCTGACCCGGTGATACGTAGGCGCCGGGGCTCACCTGACGCAGCCCGACCACGCCGGTGAAAGGCGCGCGGATCACCATTTTGTCCAGCCGCACCTGGTCCTTTTCCTGCCAGGCCCGCGCCGCATCCAGCTTCGCCTGGGCCTCGTCCAGGTTCTGCCGGCTGGTCAATTGTCTGCTAAACAACATGCGGGTGCGCTCGAAGTTGAGTTCCTCCATTCTCAGTTGGGCGGCGCTGCTCTCCAGTTGCGCCTTGTATTCGGCCGCATCCAGGCTAATCAGCGGATCGTTCTTATTGACCAACTGGCTTTCCTGAAAATGAATGGTCTGTACCCGGCCGGCGACTTCCGGGCGGACGATAATGGCTTCTTCGGAGCGCAAGGTACCGAGTGCGGTGATCTCGACGTTGACCGTGTCCTGAATGACCGGAGCCACCTTGACCTGCACGGTCATCGGTGCCATCTGCGCCGGAGCCTGGGCGCACACTAACAAATTAGCGGTCAGCAGGATGGTAATGAGGATTCGCATCGTTACTCTATGATCGCCAAAGGAATTACAACACGAGAGCGCCGATAATGGCGCAAACTATTGCGGGCAACAGGTTGCTTACTGCAATACGACCGATTTCCAGCAGGTTGATTCCAATACCCAGAATCAGGATGCCGCCGGTGGCGTTCACCGCCGCCAGCACGGCGGGCTCGGACAGGAATTGCAGTTGCCCGGCCAGCACCGTGATGCCACCCTGGACGACCAACACGGGCAGGGCGGAAAAAAGTACCCCCACACCGAGCGAGGAGGCCAGGGCGATGGAGGCGACGCCGTCCAGCAGGGCTTTGAGAAACAGGGTGCGTTGGTCGCCGACCGTGCCGTCCTGAATGGAGCCGACGATGGTCATGGCGCCGGTCAGATAGAGCAGCGTGGCGGAGACGAACCCTTCGGTGAAGTTGGCGGCAGTGGTGCGCAGGCGGGTTTTCAGCCAGTCGCCCGCTTGGCTCAGGCGCTGTTCGAGAGCCAGCCATTCGCCCAGCAGGCCGCCGAGCAGCAGGCAGCCGACGGCCAGCAACAGCCGCTGCCGGGCCGCCAGCGCCATATCCAGGCCGATAACGACCACGGCGAGGCCCAGTCCCTGCATGAGGGTTTTTTTCATGCGTCCCGGCAGCCGGGTGCCGATGGCCAGGCCAGTGGCGGCGCCGATGAGAATGGCGCCGGTATTGACCAGAGTGCCTAGCAAGTGAATCCTTTTGGTGGCGGCGGACGTACCCGCCGCCGCGGTTTATTTGATGTAACCCAGATTCTCCAGCTTAAGGATAATCCGCTGGGCGGCCTCGTCCGGGGGGCATTCGGTGGTGTCGAGCGTAACTTCCGGATTTTCCGGCGTCTCGTAAGGATCGCTGATGCCGGTGAATTCCTTGATCAGCCCGGCCCGTGCCTGGGCGTACAGCCCTTTGCGGTCTCGCGCTTCGCACACGGCCAGGGCGGTGGCCACATAGACTTCGATGAAGCCGCCGACCGCCGCGATCATCTGCCGCACTTCGCGGCGGGTGGCCGCATACGGCGCAATCGGTGCGCAGATGGCGATGCCGCCGTTCTTGGTGATCTCGCTGGCGACATAACCGATGCGCAGGATGTTGATGTTGCGATGCTCCCGGGAGAATCCCAGTTCGCTCGACAGGTGCTTGCGCACGATATCGCCGTCCAGCAACGACACGGAACGCCCGCCCAACTCCATCAGCTTGATTTGCAAGGCGTTGGCAATGGTGGACTTGCCGGCACCCGACAGACCGGTGAAAAACACCGTAAACCCCTGACGGCGGCGCGGCGGATAGGCTTTGCGCAATTCCGCCACCACATCCGGATAGGAGAACCAGTCCGGAATATCCAGCCCTTCCTGCAAACGCCGGCGGAACTCCGTGCCGGAGATATTCAGCACCGTTTCCCCCGCTTGCATCTCGTTGCCGGGCGCGTACTCAGCCCGCTCCTGCACGTAGACCATTTCCTGGAACGGCACCATTTGAATGCCGAGTTCATCCTGGTAACGGGCCACCAGTTCCTGGGCAGCATAGGGATCGTAAAACGGCCTGCCGTGGCTGTCATTGCCCGGCCCGGCGTGGTCGCGGCCGACGATAAAATGGGTGCAGCCGTGGTTCTTACGGATAATGGCATGCCACACTGCTTCCCGCGGTCCCCCCATACGCATCGCCAGATGCAGCAGGCTCAGCGTGGTCGTTTGCTCCGGATAATAGGTCAGCAAACGCTCGTAGCAGCGCACCCGGGAATAGTGATCGATATCGCCCGGTTTGGTCATACCCACTACCGGTTGCAACAGCAGATTGGCTTCCGTGAGTTGCGCCGCCCGGAAGGTCAGTTCGTAATGGGCGCGATGCATCGGATTGCGGGTCTGAAAGGCAACTACCCGGCGCCAGCCCCATTTGCGGAACTTATCCCGCAGTTCCCGTGGGGTGTCGCGTAGATGCTTGAAGTCATAGTGGATAGGAGGCTCGATCCCGCTCAGGCGACCGCCCAGGTAGACCGGCTGGGCTTTGTGCAGCAGGTAATCGACGCCCGGATGATGGGGGTCGTCGCTGCCGAACACCTGCAGCGCTTCCGCCGTCTTGTCCGGACGCCAGATATCGGCCACGTCCAGCACTGCAAGCAGTACGCCTTCCGGGTCACGCAGCGCGACGCGGCTGCCGGGCGCTATGCTTTCGGCGAAGGTCTCGGACACGTCCAGGGTGATCGGCATCGGCCACAGGATGCCGTTGCTCAGGTGCAGGTCGCTCAGCACCCGCTGATAGTCGGCCTGGCTTAGGAAACCTTCCAGTGGCGAAAAGCCGCCATTGAGCAGCAATTCCACATCGCATAACTGGCGGTAGGTCAGATGCCAGGAGGGGTATTCACCGGCCTGCTGCTTTTCCAATGCAGCGGCTTCGGGAGACAGATACAGTTCCTTCAGGGTGCCCCCGTGGGGCGTAATCAGATGGGTCATGACAGAATCCTAAACACTACTTTGAACGGGAATGCAGCAAAGCGGGTACTGTACAGAAATACAGAGAATCTGCGCAAATTGCGCCAGCCCAGTCACTCGCGCCACGCCGCCACCAGGTACGCTGGGGTTCCCAAAAGGCGACTGTCCTCATGACGAGCAACGCCAGAACCAGTAAGCCGTTGAGCGTGGGGGCCACGGGGCGCGCTGGAGCCGACGGCCCGCCCAGTCAGGTGGCGATCAGCCGGCGCAATTCTGCGGTGCGCCGTTGCAGCAACCCGCTATCGCCGCGGGTTTCGACATTCAACCGCAGCAGCGGCTCGGTGTTGGAGCTGCGCAAATTGAAGCGCCAGTCGGGGAATTCCACGCTGATGCCGTCCGTATGGTCCAATTGCGGGTGCTGTCCGGCATAGGCTGCCAGGACAGCGCGGATGCTGGCGGCGGCGTCCGCCACCCGGAAATTGATCTCTCCACTGCAGGGAAACGCCCGCATACGCGCTTCGACCAGCGCCGACAGGGGCAGCCGGCAGCGGCATAACTGTGCCGTCACCAGCAGCCAGGGGATCATGCCGCTGTCGCAATAGGCAAACTCCCGGAAATAGTGATGGGCGCTCATTTCTCCACCGTATACGGCGTCCTCCTGGCGCATGCGTTCCTTGATGAAGGCATGGCCGGTCTTGCTCTGCACCGGGACGCCGCCATGAGCCTGCACGCACTCGATGGTGTTCCAGGTCAGCCGCGGATCGTGGATGATACTGGCGCCCGGATAGCGTTCCAGCAGCGCCGTCGCCAGCAAACCGACCAGATAGTAACCCTCGATGAAGCGGCCCTGCTCGTCGAAAAAGAAGCAGCGGTCAAAATCCCCGTCCCAGGCCAGCCCCAGGTCTGCCCCATGGGCCAGCACCGCCTCGTGGGTGGCTTGACGGGATTGCGGCAGCAGTGGATTGGGGATGCCATGTGGAAAACACCCGTCGGGCTCGTGCTGGATTTTGATGAACCGAAACGGCAGGCAGGCTTCGAGCCGGTCGATGATCGCCCCGGCGCCGCCGTTGCCGGCATTGGTCACGATCGTCAGGGGTTCAAGCTGCGCCGGCTCCACATAGCTCAGCAGGTGCGCAATATAGACTGCTTTATCAGTTTGCAGGCTGCAATTGCCCACCTGGACGGCTGGAGCAAACAGGTTGCGTTCGGTCAGTTGGCGGATGGTGTCCAGGCCGCTGTCGCCGCTGAGTGGCCGGGCATCCTCCCGCACCAGTTTCATGCCGTTGTAATCGATGGGATTGTGGCTGGCGGTCACCATGATGCCGCCGTCCAGCCGCTGCTGGAAGGTGGCGAAGTAGACCTCTTCGGTACCACACAAGCCGATATCCACGACGGCCACGCCGCTGTCGTTGAGCCCCCGGATCAGCGCCGCGCTCAGTCCCGGACTGGTCAGCCGCACATCATGTCCGACCGCCACCCGGGCAGGCTGTAGAAACGCCGCATAGGCGCGGCCGATACGGTAGGCCAGAGCGTCGTTCAACTCGGCGGGCATCTGACCGCGGATATTGTAAGCCTTGAAACAGGACAGCGTCACACCATCACCTCACCGGGCTGACCGGCGCCCCTTGGCTGCACCCATTCAGCCTTTGTTGTCACGGCCGTAGTTGTCCTGGAAGCGCACGATATCATCCTCGCCCAGATAACTGCCGGATTGCACCTCGATCAGTTCGAGCGGGATCTTGCCGGGATTTTCCAGGCGATGCGACGTACAGACGGGGATATAAATCGATTGATTTTCGGTCAGTAGCGAGATTTCCTCGCCGCAGGTGACCCGGGCCGTGCCCTTGACCACGGTCCAGTGCTCGGCACGGTGATGGTGCATCTGCAAGGAGATACTGGCGCCCGGATTGACCATGATGTGTTTGACCTGGAAGCGTTGCGCATAGTCGATGGAATCGTAATAACCCCAGGGTCGATAGACCTTGCGATGGTTACGTGCCTCGTCGCGGCCGCTGGCGTTAAGCTGATTGACCACAGTCTTGACCTCCTGCACCCGATCCCGATGCGCCACCAGTACGGCATCCGCCGTTTCCACCACCACCAAGTCGCTGACACCGATGGTGGCCACCAGCCGGTGCTCCGCGTGCACGTAGGAATCGTGAGTCGCCACTGCCAGCACATCGCCGCTCAGGGCATTGCCGTCAGCGTCGCGTTTGCTTGCCTGCCACAGTGCCGACCAGGCACCGATATCGTTCCATCCCCCCTGCAAAGGTAACATCAGCGCGTTCGCGGTTTTCTCCATGACAGCGTAGTCGATGGAGTCGCTGGGACAGGCTTCGAAAGCGGCCGGGTCCAGACGCAGAAAATCGAGATCGACCCGGCGGTCCGCGTAGGCTTGGCGGCAGCTGGCGGCGATCGCGGGAGCGAATACGGTCAGTTCTTCCAGGAAGTGGGAGGCGCGGAACAGGAACATGCCGCTGTTCCAGTAATAGCCACCCGTTGCCAGATAATCCTGGGCGGTCGCCAGATCGGGCTTTTCCACGAATCGCTCGACCGTATAGAGATCGGCGCCGGACTGGCGCTTGCCTGCTTTAATGTAGCCATAGCCGGTTTCCGGCGTCTCCGGCACGATCCCGAAAGTAACCAGCTTATCCGCCTCGGCGCCGGCGACGGCCTGCTGCACCGCGCGCTGAAACGCTGCCACATCGCTAATGACATGATCGGCGGGCAATACCAGCAACAGTGGATCCGCACCGTTGGCCGTGGCGTGCAGGGCGGCCACGGCGACGGCCGGGGCGGTATTGCGGCCTGCCGGCTCCAGGATCACCGCCGCTGGCTTGATGTCCAGGACGCGCATCTGCTCGGCCACCATAAAGCGGTGTTCCTGATTGCAGATCAGTAACGGTGCCGCGATATTGGCAATGCCCTGCAAGCGCAGCAAGGTATTTTGCAGCAAGGTGTAGTCGCCGAGCAGAGGTAGAAATTGCTTGGGATACAGCTCGCGCGACAGGGGCCACAAGCGGCTGCCGCTGCCGCCGGATAAAATGACGGGTACGATCATACACTCGACACCAGAGTCTCAGGAATTATGCACTGCCGGCGCTGCCCCGGCCAATCGAATAATAGTGAATCCCCAATTGCCGCATGACCGCCGGATCGTACAGGTTGCGCCCGTCGAAGATAACGGGAGTTTTCAGAGTAGCCTTGATCGCCTCGAAGTCCGGGCTGCGGAAAACGTTCCATTCGGTAACGATCACCAGCGCATCGGCGCCTGTCAGCGCCTCGATAGGCTGCTGACAGAGCCATAAGTCGGTGCGGTCGCCATACAGTCGGCGGGCTTCTTGCAGAGCAACCGGATCGTAAGCCTGCACTTTGGCGCCGGCCGCCCACAGCGCCTCCAGCAAAGCCCGGCTGGGCGCTTCGCGCATATCGTCGGTGTTGGGTTTGAAAGCCAGCCCCCACAGGGCGAAGCGCAGACCGTGCAGATCGTCGCCGAAATGTTGCCGGATCCTGGCAAACAACACTTGTTTCTGGCGCTCGTTGATGGCTTCCACGGCCAACAGCAGTTGTGGAGTATAGCCGATCGTCTGTGCGGTCCGTACCAGCGCCTTGACGTCTTTGGGGAAACAGGAACCGCCGTAGCCGCAGCCGGGGTAAATGAACTGGTAGCCGATGCGCGGATCGGAACCTATGCCGAGGCGCACCTGTTCGATATTGGCGCCCAGGCGCTCGGCCAGATTAGCCAGTTCGTTCATAAAGCTGATACGGGTGGCCAGCATGGCGTTAGCGGCGTATTTGGTCAACTCCGCGGAGCGTACATCCATCACCAACAGCCGTTCGTGGCTGCGATTGAAAGGCGCATACAGGCGGCGCAGCAGCGCCAGGGGGTGCGGGTTGTCGTCGATGCCCACGATGATGCGGTCGGGACGCATGAAATCTTCGACCGCCGCCCCTTCCTTGAGAAATTCCGGATTGGAGACGACCTCGAACGGGATGGCGACGCCGCGCTCCCGCAAGGCCGTTGCGATGCTTTCCCGGACCCGGTCGGCGGTGCCTACAGGCACCGTGGACTTGTTCACCACAATGCGCAGTTCGGTCATCTGCTCGCCGATGTGGCGGGCCACCTCGAGCACGTGTTGCAGGTCGGCCGAGCCATCCTCGTCGGGTGGCGTTCCGACGGCGATGAACTGGAGCGGGCCGTGAGCCACTCCGTCGGCCATCGTCGTGGTGAAAGACAAACGGCCATTGGCGGCGTTGCGCCTGACCAGATTTTCCAGGCCGGGTTCGTGGAGAGGTACTTCCCCACGCTGCAACCGCTCGACTTTCTGACGATCCACATCGACACATAAAACTTCGTTACCCACTTCTGCAAAACAGGCTCCTGTCACCAGACCGACATAACCGGAGCCAAACACGGTCACTTTCATTGTCATTTCAATCCAGGCAGCAGGCGTCATACAACCATGCTGGCCGATACGCTATCAAGTTTACCCAGGCAGTTGGGGGACATGTTACAAGTTTGGCACTGTAGCACATTACGTTATCCTTAAGATTATCGTTACAATAGTTTAACAATAGCAACAGGATTTCCGGCAATCATGGTCAAAACCCGTTTCGCTCCCAGTCCTACCGGCTATCTGCATATCGGCGGCGCCCGTACGGCCCTGTTTTCCTGGCTGTATGCCCGCAAGCATGGCGGTCGTTTCGTGCTGCGTATTGAGGATACCGATCTGGAACGTTCCACGCCGGAATCGGTCAATGCGATTCTGGAAGCGATGGCCTGGCTGGGGCTGGATTACGAAGAGGGTCCATTTTTCCAGACGCAGCGCTTCGACCGTTACCGCGAGGTGTTGCAGCAGTTGCTGGCGCTGGGTAAAGCGTATTATTGCTACTGCACCAAGGAGGAATTGGAATCCCTCCGCAGCGATCAGATGGCCCGTAAGGAGAAACCCCGCTACGACGGTCGCTATCGGGATTATCAGGGACCTCCACGGGAAGGGGTGGAGCCGGTGGTGCGTTTCAAGAACCCGCTGCAGGGCGTGGTGGTTATCGACGATCTGATCCGGGGCCGGATTGCGATCAACAACCGGGAACTGGATGATGTAATCATCGCCCGCGCCGACGGCGCTCCGACCTATAATTTCTGTGTGGTGGTGGACGACATGGATATGGGCGTCACTCACGTGATTCGCGGCGACGATCACATCAATAACACCCCTCGCCAGATGAATATTCTGCAGGCGTTGAGTGCGCCCATTCCGCAGTACGCCCATGTGCCCATGATTCTGGGAGCCGACGGCAGGCGTCTGTCCAAACGCCACGGTGCAGTCAGTGTGTTGCAGTACCGGGATGAGGGTTTTCTGCCGCAGGCGTTGCTCAATTATCTGGTGCGACTGGGCTGGTCGCACGGCGACCAGGAAGTGTTTACGCTGGATGACCTGGTCCAACTGTTCGATCTGCAGGATGTCAACAAGGCGCCATCCACGTTCAATCCCGACAAATTGCTGTGGTTGAACCAGCATTACCTGAAGAATTCCGACCCGGCCCACGTGGCTCGCCATTTGAACTGGCCTATGGGGCGCCTGGGTATCGATCCCACCCAGGGTCCCGCCTTGACGGAGGTAGTCAAGGCATTCCGGGAGCGCAGCAAGACGCTGCACGACATGGCGCAGGCCAGCGCTTTTCTCTACCAGGAAGTCGACTCCTACGAAGATAAAGCCGCCGCAAAACATTTGAACGCAGAGGCGGAGGCGCCGTTGCAGCGACTGCAAGAGCGTCTGGGCGACGTGCCGCAATGGCGTGCGGAGCCTATTCATGCCGCCATCGAGGCAGTCGCCGCAGGGCTGGATCTGAATCTCGGCAAGGTGGCCCAGCCGCTGCGCGTAGCCGTATCCGGTGGGGCTGTGTCGCCGCCGATCGACATCACCCTGGAGTTGCTCGGCAGGGAAAAAACCTTGCGTCGAATCGGGCGCGCTCTGGCCTTCGTGCGGCAGCGGTCGGAGCGTGGGCCGGGCTAAAAAAGCGTTGACAACCAGTGATCGGTGACTTAAATTGCGCGTCTCGCTTGGGGGGGCCATAGCTCAGCTGGGAGAGCGCCTGCATGGCATGCAGGAGGTCGGCGGTTCGATCCCGCCTGGCTCCACCACCTCATCGCAGCCGGGAATCCTGACAGACCGGTTTTTTGTTGCCCGCATCATCCTGTCCCCATCGTCTAGAGGCCTAGGACATCGCCCTTTCACGGCGGCAACAGGGGTTCGACTCCCCTTGGGGACGCCACCCGCAGCAAGCGTCGGGATTCACGGTTTCCCTGCCTCGGTAAGAGGCTGGCAACCAGCCAGAAACACTCACTTATTCCGACCTGCGGGCCCCGTAGTTCCCTGGGCACGACGCGATTCGTACCTCACCTTACGTCCTATCTGCTGCCGCAGCTTGACAGCGTCTTGTTGTGACGATTAACCTGCTTTTTGCCTGGTCCAGCCTCGCTGAGCCTGCGACCAAGGCGCAATTCTAAAAGTTACCACTGCTGGGGGAAATTCCATGCTGTCATCCCTGTATAAGTTGCAAGCCTGTCTGCTTGGATCCGTCCTGTTGTTGTTGGGTTCGCTGGTTATGGCCGCGGAATCCGGCACGGCGGCGGAAGCCAAAGCGATGCTCGATAAGGCCGTTGCCGCCATTAAGCAGGACGAAACAAAAGCGCTGGGGATGTTCACCAAGGGCGAAGGCGGTTTCAAGGAAAAGGATCTGTACGTTTTCTGTGGTGGTCCAGACGGCAATTTTAGCGCTAACGGTGCCAAACCCGAGTTGGTCGGCCAGCAGAGCCTGAAGAATCTCAAGGACAAGACGGGCAAACCGATTGGCGAAGAAATGTATAAGTCGGCTGCCGAAGGACAGATTAAGGAAATCGATTACCTGTGGCCACGGCCGGGCGGGACCGAGCCTGTAGCCAAGTCGACTTACTACACCAAAGTCAAAGATCAGCTCTGCGGCGTCGGTTATTACAAGTAGTCACTCTATTCGGTAAGCGTTTATTGTGATTTCTGCCCTGGCTCAGGGGAGCCATGCTGTTGCGGTTCCCTTGAGCCGGCTCGCGCCGTTCCCGCCGTCGGTTCCCCCGAACCCGATTATCATTCAGGAGATAGCGATCAGGCACCGTTGAGGATTCCATAATCCGCTTCGAACAGGGCATAAAATACCTGAATTTTCTCCAGCCGAACCAGGTCCAGTAACTGCCCTGCCTCGTCCTCGCTGACGAAGAATTGCACCTCGATAGGCAAATCGCCCGCCAGCTCGAAAAAATGGGCTTCGTGCAGGACACCGTGACGGCCATAACCGGCGACGGCGCGGAATGCCGAACCGCCCTGAATGCCCAACTGTCGGGCCCGTTCCAGCAGCCATTCGTACAGTAGAATGCCGTGGTGCCGGCGGTTCTCATGAATATAAAATTTCAAACAGCTCCCCTTCATGATTGCCCCCGCGCAGCCAGCAACTGCATAGCGCCGATTCCCAACAAGGTCATGGCGAGCGAGCCTAGCACATGGCTCAGAATGGCCACTACAGCCCACGGATACTCACGCCGCAGCAGTAAAGTGACGGTTTCCGCCGAGAAGGTGGAGAAAGTGGTCAGGCCGCCCAGGAAACCAGTGGTGAGCGCCAGCCGCAGTTCTGGCGACAGGGTGGTGTATTGCATCAACTCCATCACCATGCCCATCAGATAGCCGCCCACCAGATTGGCGGCCAGCGTGCCCAATGGCAGGGTCGGAAATACCGGATTCAACAGGATGCCCAGCCCCCAGCGCAGCCAGGCGCCCAGAGCGGCGCCGCTGCCGATCGCCACAAAGCTATAGACGCCCATGCCTTTGCCTTATCGTCTCTATAACTCGCCGGAGAGCCGGCTTCTGCTACCATAGCATACGCGGAGTGGTGTCGGCACCGGCGGGATGGGCCGCGTAATGCGCCAGACGACGATTGATTATGCTAATTTACTGTCAGGTCGCCAGACCACCTCCACCACCACTAACGTGTTTCGACAAGAACAGCTCAGGTGCACAGATATGGAAAGACGTAAATTCTTACAGACCGCGGGTCTCGCGGCCGCTGCTACCTTCGGCGCACCGGCCGTCGCCCAATCCGAGCCGTCCGTCAAATGGCGGATGGCGTCCAGCTTCCCTAAGAGCCTGGATACGATTTATGGCGCGGCGGAAGTGCTTGCTAAACGAGTCGGCGCTCTGACTGGCGGCAAATTCGAAATCCGGGTGTTCGCCGCCGGGGAGATTGTGCCTGGCCTGCAGGTGCTGGACGCCTGTCAGCAGGGCACTGTTGAGTGCGGCCATACGGCGAGCTATTACTACGTCGGCAAGAACAAAGCGTTCGCCTTCGATTGTGCCGTGCCGTTCGGTCTCACCGCCCGGCAGCAGAACGCCTGGCTGTATTACGGCGGCGGTTTGGGTCTCATGCGCAATTTTTTCAAGGAATACGGCGTTATCAACTTCCCGGGTGGCAATACCGGTGCCCAGATGGGCGGCTGGTTTCGCAAGGAAATCAAGAGCATTGACGATTTGAAGGGGCTAAAAATGCGCATCGCCGGCCTCGGCGGCGAAGTCATGGCGCGCCTCGGCGCGGTGCCGCAGCAATTGGCCGGCGGTGAAATCTATCCGGCGCTCGAGAAAGGCGTCATCGACGCCGCCGAATGGGTCGGCCCTTACGATGATGAAAAACTCGGTTTTTACAAAGCCGCTCCGTATTATTACTTTCCTGGCTGGTGGGAAGGTGGTCCCACTCTGTCTTTTTATGTCAACAGCAAGGAGTGGGAAAAGCTGCCTCAGCTCTATAAGGACGCCTTCGAGGTCGCCGCGGCGGAGGCCAATGTGCTGATGCTGGCTGACTACGACGCTAAAAATCCGGTGGCCATGTCCCGGCTGATTCGCGAAGGGGCGAAGCTGTTGCCTTATCCAAAGGATGTGCTGGAGGCTGCCTTCAAAGCGACCCACGAACTGTATGACGAAGAGGCCCGCAAGAACCCCGCCTTCAAGACCATTTATGAGCCCTGGAAGAAATTCCGCTCCGAGGAATACCAGTGGTTCCGGATTGCCGAAGGGACCTTCGCCAACTTCATGTACACGCAGAAGCTCTGAGAACGGTCCAGCGTCTGCGCCTTTACCCGACGGAGGATGCAGGACCGCGCATCCCCCGTGGTCAGGCGATCGTACCGTTTCCCGCCTGGCCGGCGACCGCCGCCCGCCGGATGCAAAATCGAATTGGCGCAGCGTAACCCGAAGCTTTGCCGCAAGTCCCAACCCGGACGCTTTATAATTGCACCGGTAAGCTAAGCGGTGATTTAATTTGCCGACTTACAGGGGATGCCTGGAGCCGGTCCAGACAATAGCAGGCGGCCACTCCTCGGCAGGGCCTAACTTCGGCGCTACAGTTAATGGGAGGATTCATGTCTATCGACCTGCAAGACGAACTATCGAAGAGTCGCAACCAGGAAATAGGTTACAGCCTGACCGATGTCTTCATGGGGGTTGGCTGGTGCAGGAAAAAAGTGGAATCGCCGGGATTCCTGGGCTTCGGCGGCGGTATCAAGGAAGTGGATATTGATCTGGATGTTGCCTGTCTGCTGTTCAACCGCTCGGGCAAGCTGGTGGATCAGGTCTGGTATGAGCAGTTGTCGAGCCGCGACGCTGCGGTTACCCATAGCGGCGACGACAACAGCGGCGGCGGTGGCCCTGATACGGAAAACGAACGGATTAGCGTCGATCTGCAGCAGGTCCATCCGACGGTGCAGACGCTGGTCTTTATCGTCACCAGCCCGGAGAAAGAACCTTTCGCCGCCATCCCGCATGCGTTCTGCGTGCTGGTGGACGCTATCGGTGACGAGGAAATCGACCGGGTCGAGCTGTCCGTCGAAGGCGGCGAGCATACCGGCCTGATCATGGCGATGGTCTGTCGGGAAGACGAGGGCTGGCGGAGTTATATCATCAATCGCTTTCTCCACACCGATTCTCACGAGCGGCTGTTGGCAGCGATTGCCGGTTATTTGTGAAACCGGCTCCCGCCGGCGTTCACCCGGATGGGGCAGGCAACCGCTGGGACGGGTCGCCATAGCCGCCGCCACCCGGCGTTTCGATCACGAACACATCGCCGGGCTGCAGCGCGACGCTGGCCGCGCCCGGCAGTTCCTCCACCCGTCCATCGGCCCGCTCCACGGCGTTGCGCCCTACCTGCCCCGGTTCGCCGCCGGCCAAGCCATAGGGAGCTACCCGCCGGTGATTGGAGAGAATAGCGGCGTGCATGGCCTCGTGGAAACGAATCCGCCGCACGGCGCCGTCGCCGCCGCGCCAGCGGCCGTCACCGCCGCTACCCCGACGAATGCGGAACTCCTCCACGATCACCGGGAAACGCCACTCCAACACTTCCGGGTCGGTCAGCCGGGAGTTGGTCATGTGGGTGTGCACCGCCGCCGTGCCGGCGAAGCCCGGCCCGGCGCCGCTGCCGCCGCAGATTGTTTCGTAATACTGATAACGCTCGTTGCCGAAGGTGAAATTGTTCATCGTGCCCTGCGACGCGGCCATGACGCCCAACACCCCGTATAGCGCATCGGTGATGCATTGCGAGGTTTCCACATTGCCCGCCACCACCGCCGCCGGATAGCGGGGATCGAGTAGACAGCCGGGGGGGATGACGATCTCGATGGGCTTCAGGCAGCCGGCGTTCAAGGGAATGGCGTCGTCCACCAGGGTGCGGAACACATAGAGCACCGCCGCTTTACAGACCGCCGTCGGGGCATTGCAATTGCCGGACTGCTGCGGCGCCGTGCCGGTGAAATCCACGGTCACGGCGCGCTGGGTTCGGTCGCTGCGGATGGCGACCCGGATCGTACTGCCATCGTCCAGGGCGTAACTGAAGGCGCCGTCCCGCAGCTGCTCCACCACCCGCCGCACCTGCTCCGCGGCGTTATCCTGCACGTGCTGCATGTAAGCGTTCACCACCTCCAGACCATAGTGGGCCACCATCCGCCGCAGTTCCTGTACGCCTTTTTCGTTGGCGGCGATTTGTGCTTGCAGATCGGCCAGATTCTGGTGGGGGTCACGGGCGGGATAGGGCGCGGCGGTCAGCCGTTGCAGCAGTTCCTGTTCGAGCAACCGGCCTTGTGCGACCAGCTTGAAGTTATCCAGCAGTACGCCTTCCTCTTCGATCGTGGTGCTGAACGGTGGCATGGAGCCAGGCGTAATCCCACCGATATCGGCATGGTGGCCGCGCGAGCCGACGTAAAACAGAATCACCTCACCCGCCTCGTCGAACACAGGCGTGATCGCCGTCACGTCCGGCAGGTGGGTGCCGCCGTCGTAGGGCGTGTTGAGCACGTAAACGTCGCCGGGTTGCATGCGACCGGCATTGCGGCGCCTGACGGTCTGCACCGATTCGCTCATGGAGCCGAGATGCACCGGTATATGAGGCGCGTTGGCGATCAGTTGACCGGCCCGGTCGAACAGGGCGCAGGAAAAGTCCAGCCGTTCCTTGATGTTCACCGAACTGGCGGTGTTCGCCAGCGTCACGCCCATCTGTTCAGCGATGGACATGAACAGATTATTGAAGATTTCCAGCATCACCGGGTCCACGGCGGCGCCGACCGCCTGCCTTACCGGTGCCGGGCTGACGCGCGTCAAAATCAAATGGTTCGCAGCGGTCGCTGCCGCCCGCCAGCCCGGTTCCACCACGGTGGTGGCGCCGGTTTCGATCACCATCGCCGGACCGTCGATGCTATCCCCAGGGCAGAGCTGGGCGCGCCGATAGACCGGCGTCGGCTGGTAATGGCCGCCGGCGTACATGGCCACGGTGGCGAGCGGTTGCAACGGGCCGGTACGGGCCGGCGTCTCCACCCGTTCCTGAACCTGGCCGGTGGCGGCGATGGCTTCCGCTGTCACTGCTTCGACGATCAGGCGCTTGGCGGGCAGGGTAAAACCGTAGCGTTGGCGGTGAGCCTGCTCGAAACGTTGCAGCAGTTGGGGGATAGCGCCGAATTCCACGGGCAGCATCGTATCGCTGCCTTCATAGCGTAGATGGACTTTCCAGACCGTCTGGATGGCGCCTTCGACCCCCTGCCGTCGCAGCTCTTCTCTGCCTTCGGTTTGCAATTGCTGCAACGCCGCCTGCACCTGCGGCATTGAGGCGTCGCTTAGCGGCGCCTCTACCGCCCGTTCGCGGAGCGCGCGCACGTCCGCCAGCCCCATGCCGTAGGCGGACAGTACACCGGCCAGAGGATGGATGAAAATCCGCTGCATGCCCAGCGCATCCGCCACGCCGCAGGCATGCTGACCGCCGGCGCCGCCGAAGCAGCACAGCGTATAGCCGGTCACGTCGTAACCGCGCTGGGTGGAGATCTTTTTGATGGCGTTAGCCATGTTCTCCACGGCGATCTTGAGAAACCCGGCGGCGATAACTTCAGGCGATAGGGGAGCATGGCCGGCGGCGGCAATCTGCTGCGCCAGCGCGGCGAATGCCGCCGTCACCGTCTCCCGGTCCAGTGGCTGATCCTGGTGGGGGCCGAATACCTGGGGAAAGAAGGCCGGCTGTAGCCTGCCTAGCAGCACGTTGCAGTCGGTAACCGCCAGCGGTCCGCCGCGCCGGTAACAGGCTGGCCCCGGATTGGCGCCGGCGGATTCCGGTCCCACTCGCAGGCGGGTGCCGTCGAAGCGGCACAGCGAGCCACCGCCTGCCGCAACCGTATGGATGTGCATCATCGGCGCCCGCATCCGCACCCCGGCTACCAGCGTCTCGAACGCGCGTTCGTAGTCCCCGGCGTAGTGGGCGACGTCGGTGGAGGTGCCGCCCATGTCGAAGGTAATGATTCGGTCGTAGCCGGCCTGAGCGCAGACGGCGACGGCGCCGACGATGCCGCCGGCCGGTCCGGACAGGATGCTGTCCTTGCCCTGGAAGAAACGGGCGTCCACCAGTCCACCGTTGGATTGCATGAACAGCAGACGGGCGCCGCCCAGTGCGCCGGCCACCCGATCGACATAACGCCGCAGAATAGGAGACAGATAGGCGTCCACCACCGTGGTGTCGCCCCGGCTAACCAGTTTCTGCAGCGGGCTGACGGTGTGCGAAACGGATATCTGGGTATAGCCGATCTGGCGGGCAAGTTCGGCGACCTGCTGTTCGTGGTCGGGATAGCGATAGCCGTGCATGAACACGATAGCCACCGAACGAATGCCGTCCCGCCAGGCTGCTTCGAGCGGGACGCGGGCGCTGTCCAGATCCAGCGGAACGAGTACTTCGCCGTGGGCGCTGTAACGCTCCGTGACCTCCGCGGCGCGTTCGTACAGCAGTTCCGGCAGCACAATATGAAGGGCGAACAGGTCGGGACGGTTTTGATAGGCGATGCGCAGCGCGTCTCCGAAGCCGCGGGTGATCAGCAGCAGAACACGGTCGCCCTTGCGTTCCAGCAAGGCGTTGGTGGCTACGGTGGTGCCCATTTTAACGGCGGCGATCCGTTCCGCCGGTATAGGCTGGTCCGAGGGAACGCCCAGCAACTCGCGGATGCCCTGCAAGGCGGCGTCCGGGTAGTGTTCCGGGTTATCCGACAACAGCTTGTGCGTCAGCAAGCCACCATCGGGACGACGGGCGACGATATTGGTGAAGGTGCCGCCGCGGTCGATCCAGAATTGCCAGCGATCGTCGGTGGAGGTGTGCAAGGTCATGCCGGGTTTCTCGAAGTGGTTAGCAGGAATTCTATGCGCAGCACCGCAATGAATCCGCCGAGTGGCCAGCATATCCTGGGGTGGACAGTGCGGCAACGCGCCTGGCAATAGGATATGCAATGGAGAAATAAGTGAGACAATCCTGCTATGCGTTTTTGCATGCCGGGAAGACGTCCACGGGCGATCTCGATGCAGACATGGGTGTCCAGCAAATGACGGGAAGTCCTTACCACGTATCAGTTTCTCATGACCTCACCGATGAAAGGAGGTAAGGCTCAACGGTAATGCCCTTGCGCTCCAGCAATGTGTCGTACCGACGGCCCAGCTCAGGGGGATGGCAAGCATGTCATGCTATCCAGAAACTGTTAATCTTGCGATAGGTAATGATAAACAGACAGCCAGCGGTAGTGAAGTAGGCGTTCTTACCAAGCCGTGACGCTTGATCAGCATTGTTTAAGATGTTGAAATAGAAAAAGATTTAAAAAATCTCATCGATTTATTGCATAAAAACAACTGTTGAAGACAACCTGCTATTGTTAACCGAGAATTTTTGCTTGACCGGGGATGGGGGATGGTGGTAAAGGTAAATAGAACTGTTCAATCACTGGTTAGCATTCGAAGGAGGGAGTTATGCAGTTGTTTCCTGTTACCTTGTGCGGTCTCCTTGCTTGCTCTATAGCACTTGCGGAAGAGAAGCAGATACAGATACCATTCGACGCAAAGGCTCAGTATTTCATTCTTGAGAGGGGTGGTAGCACCAATAATCCAACTCTAGTCACAAAGCGGGTCGGTTCAAGCGGAACAAGCTACTCCAAGCGGCTTTTTGACTGTAGTGCGGGCACAGTGAAATACCTTGGCACTGGAGATAGTTTGGAGGCTATGAGCATGTCAAAACCCGATGCCAATATGGCGCCGTTAGTTGATGGCTCAATTGCTTATTATCTTTGGCGCGAGGCTTGTGGTAAGTAAATTTACCATGCTAACAAGGTGATCCAGCCGACCGGCTGACGCCGGCGGCTAAGCTTGAGCGTTAAGCACCACGATCGTAATGATTTTCCCGCAGAAGCAGAAAAGGTTATTTGATATGATGCAAGTAAAAGACTTAACGGTTGACGAATTGAAAGCTCTTATATCGGATACAGTAAAAGACAGTATGCAGGATCTTGTTGAAGATATGTTAGCTCTTTCTAGTGAAGAGTATATTAACTCGATTGAAGAAGCCCGAAAAGACTATAAGGAAGGTAGAGTAAAGAGCTTTGAGGATATTTTTGATGCATAAGATTGTATTCACTCGCAGGGCATTTAGGGATTTAGACAAAATCTCCAAAGACGAGAAAAGCAGGATTGGTCAAAAGCTTCAAGAATATGCCCAAGAGCCATTAAAGTATGCAAAAAAGCTAACAAGTGCAAAAATAGGGACATACAGATTTCGAGTGGGAGATTACAGGATAGTTTTTGACATTGAAAATGATGAGATTGTGGTGTTGCGTGTTGGAAATAGACGAGACATATATAGGTGAAATGCCTAACTTGGCGCTCCAGCCGACCGGCTAACGCCGGCGGCTGAGCTTATGGTTGGGCGTGCGAGGCCAAATCATGACCCTACACTGTCGCGGCCGAAGGGGTGGGCGGCCGTCGTTGCCCTGCAACCTGGCTGGCTGACGCCCTTGCGGTACCGCGCGGTCGGCAGGGATGTTTCACCCGTGGCCGTGTCGGCATGCTGCTCAGCAGTGGCTGGCCAGTTGCCAATTCTTCGCCCAACCCGGCGCTCCAGGGACGCTGCGCGATAAAGCCGCACAGCGTCCTTGAGCTTGCACGGTTGGGCATCAGCAAGGCGAACCGAGAATAGCTCTACCTATTTCGAAACGGCTGTGGGTCTTTTCGGCCACGAAGGACCGTAAGAGAATAAAATGCTAAAAGTATCAATAGCTTGGGAAAATCACCTGGAGGCGGCATGTAACCGGTCGGGAAGGTATTACCCAGCCAAGAGGGAACTCGTGCAGCTAACGGCGGGCGAAAATTGGCTGATTGATAGCCACTAAAGCGTGGCCGAAAAGAGCCCCACCCTTTTCGAAATGCCTTGACATTCCTAGCCCCTTGGAGGCTATCAAATGACCTGGAAAATCTTCTATTCGTATTCGCACATGGATGCGCCATTCAGGGATCGGCTTAGCACGCACCTTGCTCCCCTTCGACAGAACAAGAAAATTGTCGACTGGTATGACCGAAAAATTGAACCGGGAACCCATTGGAGGAGTGAGATTGAGTCAAAAATCGACTCCGCTAATCTCGTAATTCTCTTGCTCAGTCCAGATTTCTTTGATTCTGACTATTGCTTAGGTGTAGAGGTGGATAGGGCATTCGCTAGATTAAAGAAAGGTGAGGTGAAACTTGTACCAGTACTGTTAGCACCATGCTTATGGGAGGAGTCCCCGATTAGCGAATTGGAGATGTTACCAAGAGGTGCCCAACCAATCACTCTACGCTCATCACCCGAAGAGGCATTCAAGGAGGTAGCCGCCGAAATTAGAACGATTGTGTCGGTGGCGCTCCCTGTGCCAAACGAGATTACTGATGAAAGCAACCTAGCGGAGGGGCTCTGTCCTTCAATCGCACTAGTTCGCCAGCAAATACATTTTTACTCCCGAATTTACGAAAGTATCCGATATTGACTCCGACCCTCAAAAGAGCGGACTGATCAGATGGAGGTCATCTTTCAAAAAATGCGAAATTTGTCGACTGCTTCATATCCTCTACTCGAAGAACTCGTCAACAGCCCATCGCCTGGTGATCGCTTGGCGGCAGTTTCGATACTTCAAGTGTTCGCATTCTGAAATACATCTTGATTTTCTGGCTGATCTCATTGCAGCGGAAAAGCCGTTTGTTGGATATCATGCAGCAAAAGCACTACGTTTTGCCGTCGGTTCACTAGATACTCAATCATATCCGAAGCTATCTGAGACAATACGAAGCGCTCAGGCGTCACTTCAGCGGGCAGGGGTCAGAATCGACGCCGATCGGCAAAATGAGTTAAATGCTGCAGAACAAGAACTCAAGTCGGCTGCCGCACCTTTTGCGGGATTGCCGCGCAAAGACATCTAACCGAACATTGACACATCGATTACCCTCGGCCCCATCCCTTGTGTAGCTGATGCCCAACCCTTCATTGCACCGGACCGCCTATGGCGGCCGGTGAGTTCAAACGTTATGGGTCTTGAACAAAGACCTGTCAGGTACACAACAGCAACGGTGACCTTGGTGCAGACGTGGAACCGGTTGATTATTACCGATGCAACGTGGGACGACGAAAACTGTTTGTGTCTGCTACTACCGCGGCATACTATCCTTTCCTTTATTCCTATTTCGAGCAGGGAGTCCGTAACGATGCAAATACAAACCCAACTTTGCGCCGATGTCGAGGAACTTCGGACCGTCGTCGCTCCCCGGCTGACTGGCGGTTGCGATGTGATCGTGCTGTTGGCGCTGGGAATCGAACCCGCCGCCTTTATTCCGTTCGCCAAGGCAGTTACGCCCGGCCCGCAGGTATTGTTGGCGGATTGCTACGGCATCCTGGGGTTCTCCGCCACCGAGGGACGCAATATCGAGCTGATGGAGGCTGGTCGGGGCAGGGAATACGGCGGCACCGGTGGGGATGGCGGCCAGGGTGTGGTGGTCGTCGCTTTTGCCGGTGGCGGCGTGCTCACCAGCGCCGAGACGCTTCCGTCCGAGGGGGTGACGGCGCACCTGGTGGTAGCTGGCGGCGGCAGCGATATCGGCGCCGTATTGGCCAGACAGTCAGCGGTGACCTATTACGGCGGCGTCGCCAAGGCCACTTACCGCTACGTGCCTTACGAAGAACGGTTCGAGCCGATCCCGTATTTTTCCGTCAGCACGCTGGCCAAGCCCGACAGCACCGTCGGGATCAGCTCTTTCACAGCCGATGCCGCCGGTTCCGTCAAGACGTTGCTCGATCAAGCGCCCGCTGGAGCCAGAGTCGAGGTGGTCGCGCTGTTTCCCTGCTTCATGCGCGGCAAGAACGAATACGGCGTCAACAATGTCGAGCCGGACGCCGTAGCCAGGCTGCTGCCCGGTATTCCTATTTTCGGCATGTTCTGCCACGGTGAACTGGGGCCGAGGCGCTGTATGGGGTTTGATTCCACCGAGCCGCCGCAACAGTCCTGCACGCTGCACAGCATGACTACCATCGTCGCCGTCCATGCCGCGCGGTAGCAGCGCCGCCCAAAGCGGGTACCAGAATATTGATGACTTGGGCAGGATGGCCGGGTAAAAGCGCCGCGTTGACCGACCCGTGCGAGGTTCGTCACGACGTCTGTAGGGCGCCTACGCGCCCGACTTTTGAACTGAAGCAGGCTAAGCAGGGACCGGTCATGAAAACCTGATCACCCTCCCGCCGCCAGGTGCTGTTCCAGTCGTAGAAATCGGGGACAGACCACGTTTTCCGGCGAACGGAAATGGAAAGCGATGGAAATCGTGGTCTGTCCCCGATTTCCGTCCCTGATTTCCGCCGATTTCTGGCCACCGATTTCTGGCCACCAGATGAATCCGCCGAGCGGCAAGCATATCCTGGTCGACCGCGTGATTTCCAGGACTCCACCTCTCAGCACTATCGACGGCGTAGAATATCTTACGAACTATCCGGAATCCACATTGAGCCAAACTCTCATGCACCAAAGGGGCGACCCATGAGCGGAGAAAAATATACTGAAATACAACTGCAACGCGAACGCCAGGAAAAACTAGACTTGCTGCAAAGTCTGCAAAGCCTACAGTCGGAAAGCGCGGCGCTGCAAAAGCAATTGACAGATCAGGTCAATGGCATGTCGGAAGGTCTACGCTCGACCTTTACTGCTGAAGTAGCGACCTCCCGGCAATGGCTGCAAGGAACGAAGCCGGTTCATACCTACAGCATGAACCATAGTTTGAATGAGGTTCGCCAGGCGCAGCGCCAACAGGAGCAACTCGTCAATGCCGGGCGAACCTGTCTGAAAAATTTGCAGCTTGCCCTGACCCAGAAGGCTGACGCCCTTGGTCGAGCGGTAGCGGAACAACGGGTCACCGTAACCCAGCTTCTACTGCAACACAGTGAGGTGCTGCGATTATGGTACGGCGCAGAGGCGGTGGCCGCCTGGGAATCGAGGCTCGAACAGGCAGCGCAATGGCTTGACAAGGACCACTACCACGAAGCCGAAGGTCAACTCAGCGCTTTACACAGTGAACTGCAAGCAAAGGCTTCTCAGGCTACGAATTGGGAAGCACAACATCAGCGGCGATTGTATTTGCTCAAAGCGCTGCGGCAGGTTGCTGCAGACCTACGCTTTACCGAAATCACCCAACCCCGCTTTGAAAAGCCCGGCGAGCGTGGCAGCCGCATCGTATTTTCGGTGGATACCCATGACCGGGGGCGGATCGATTTTCACCTCGCGCTGGACGGTCTGGGTTCATTCTCGCAAATGGCCGATAACCAGTGCCCCGTAGAATTCGGCGAACTTTCCAAACAATTGGATGAACGATTCGGCATCCAAACCCAATTCCGCCCGGTCACGGGTAAATCCACTCCCAAGTTGCGCCGCAAGGGTGAAAAAGAACTGCCGGATGACGGAGCACAGCAAACGACAGCCACTGGCGGAGGAGGGACTGAGCATGTCCGTGTGGATTCAGAATCTGCGCAGCGCCTTGCAGGACAAACCCGTACTCATCCTCTACGGCAATGTGCGGGATCGCTATATCGATTCGGCGGGCCGGGTATACCTCAACCTCAACGACTTGCTGGAACAGGTCACCCAGGAGATAGGGCTGTCTTTTGGCGAGCGAGTGATCTACGATCCGGTCGGTCAGGAGCGCCGTACCCGGCTGACTGCCGCAAATCCGCCCCCCACAGCGCCCGATTCAGCGCCAACAAACCGGGGGGCTGACGACGAATTAGCCAGTACCGAACCCCGCGCCCAAAGCACCAGCCAGAGGGAGGATCCCCCCTCGCGGATATTCGCCATTTGGGCAGAGCAGGCGATAGAGCCGACGACGAATCGGCTGTTCGTGCTCTACTACCTGGACAAAGTCATCGCCTATAAGAGCGGTTACCAGGACGATGAAAAAGAAATCCTGCTGCGGCTGGAAAAAATCATCGAAAACATCACCCCGAACCACCGTCTGATCATGGTGGCGCTGCAAGATACCCAACTGCCGCTGGAGCTTTACACCCACGCGCCCAAAGTCCGGGTTCTACCGATCCCGTTGCCGGACAAGACCGACCGCCTGGCCTACCTGTCCCATCGGCTCGGCGCCATCTATGCCCATCGGGAACTGGCCGCCGATCTCACCGATGGTTTATACCTGCATGATCTGGATGCCATCGCCAAGGAACTGAAAGACCACACCGATGTGGACAGCCGCGAAGTGCGGCGTTTGGTCAACCGTTACCGGATCGGCGAACAGGAGGATCACTGGGCCAGTTTGAGCATTACCAAGCTGGCGCAAGGCGAGGACTGGTTCACCAACCAGGAAGGCGTCAAAGGGCAGAAAGAGGCCATCGAGCGGGTGATCGACACGTTGGTGCTGGCCCGCGCCGGCCTGACCGGTATGGCCGGAGGCACGGCCGCCAAGCCCAAGGGCGTGCTGTTCTTTGCCGGCCCGACCGGGGTCGGAAAAACCTTTGTGGCGAAAAAGCTGGCCAAATTCCTGTTCAGTACGGAAGAAGCCTTTATTCGCTTCGATATGAGCGAATTCAAGGAAGAACACACCGTGTCCAAGCTCATCGGCTCCCCGCCCGGCTATGTGGGCTACGAACGCGGCGGCCTGTTGACCAATGCGGTGCGGGAAAAACCGTTTGCCGTGTTGCTGTTCGACGAAATCGAAAAGGCCAACCCGAAAATCTTCGATATTTTCCTGCAATTGCTCGACGAAGGCCGCCTCACGGACAGTCGCGGGCAGACGGTATTCTTTACCGAGACTGTGATCATCTTCACCTCCAACATTGGCGCCCGCGCCCTCGACAGCCGGGGCAATCCGATTGCCGAGCAGTCAACCTTGGATGTTCTCCTCGCCACCGAGGCGACCGACAACGAGCGGCAACAACGCCTCCGCGAACACTTCCGCCGCGCGGTGGAGAATTTCTTTCTGTATGAAATCGCCCGCCCGGAACTGCTCAACCGCATCGGCAATAATATTATCCCCTTCAATTACATCCACGGCGTCGAAGTGCAGCAGAATATTATCCGCTCCCATCTGCAACGCATCGCCGGCGAATTTGCCGACAAGTACCGCCGGCAGAACTAACGGGTGCAGGTCAGCGACGACGTGGTCGATCTGTTGGTGGCGCGTTATGGAGAGCGTATCAGCCGGTTTGGGGGGCGCGGCATTACCAACGCCATCAACGATGAAGTCATGCTGCCGCTGGCGCGTGCGGTCCTCGAGGCGGAATATGAGAATGCCACAAACCGGCAGTTTCAACTGGAACTATCAGGACGGGATGGCGGCATCGAGGTCAAGGTGATGTGATGAACCACCCCATGCCCGGCGAATACACCTTCCAGCTTGAAGGCGACCAGGGCGAAGATTTGATCCTGATTCTGGACGCTTCGGAAAGCGCCGCCCCCCGGCGCGGCGCCATCATTCGCCTGTGCCTGGAAACGCTCGCCGGATTGCCTGCCGCTGTCCGCGTCCGGATTTATTTCCTCGGCAACCCTCAAGCCTACGCCGCGCACGACCTGGATGCTCAAGCGCCAGTCTGGTTCGAGGACAATGCTTTGCGCGTCAGTCTGATCGGTCCGGTGCTGGAAACGCTCTTCCCACAGGAAGACGCCACCCTGTTCGTGCTGGGTGACGGGCTGATCTACGATCTGGAAGATTGGCGGGACTCACCGTTTTGGCACCGGCTGCGGCTGGTCAACTTCGGCGTTTCCCTGCAACCTGCCGGCGCCAGGCTGCCAGAACTCACCACCCCCACCGCCCAGGTTCTCCGCCAATCGCTGTACGACCCGGTGACCGCTATCGCATTGCGCGGTCCGGGATTCTTGCCGCTGGCCTGGGACTGTCCCGCTTATCGCCGCATCGAGGACCAGGGCACCTTCGTCCTGCGAAGCGAGCACCCGCCGACCGCGACGCTGACTATTCGCTGCCTGCTGTGCCGGGATGCGAATCTCCAGGTGGAGCGCCATCACGCCACGGGCCACGTCAGCCGCCGCGAACTGCCCCCGCTGTCCGCCGCTTCCAGACCGGCAGACGGACGGCTGACCCTGGAGGAAGTCGCTATCCTCGACCGGGCTTGCCAAGGGCTTAATTTTATCTGTCCGCACTGCGGGGCAACCCACGCCTGGGACACGCTGCGCTGTCGCGCGGGCCGTGCGATCATTGCCCAGCCGGTCTTTTCCAGTCTATCGAATCAACGCGGATTCGTGCAGCTTTGCCGCGACGCCGAGGGCGCGGATTACCGGCTGATTGGCGAAGCCCTCCCTCTCGGCAATGGTCTCGTTGCCCTCCGGGAAGACACCCACGCCCGCCTGGTCCGCTTCGATTCTGCCAGTGCCCGCTGGCTGCCCGAAACCGGCGAATTTTCCCCTTATCAATCCTTGGGCATGAACTGCTATGGACTGCTGCTTTGACCGCACCGGCTTTCCATACATTATGCTGAAAGACCCGGCTTTGGCCGTGAGCCTGCTGCCTCTGACCAAGCTTCAGTTCGAGTATTACCTGGCCGATCTTACCCCGCAGGGAGACAACTGGTATGAGGAACTCCTGACACTCAATCCCCGCATCTCGCCGCAACGCTTTACCCCGGAGCAGCGGGAGCGGCTGTTTCTTACCGGGCTGTTGCCGGCGGAAGCGGAAGCCTACGCCGCCTGGCTGGGGGACAGCTACCGGCTGCCGACTGTGGCGGAATGGCGGGCGATCTATCGGTGTTTTCAGTCCACAACATTCACGCCGCCCGTCGCTTCGCCCGCTCCCGGCGTCCGCGCAGCCGCTTTGCTGCGCCGCCTGGAGGAGCAAGCGCGGCCAAAAACCCTGTTGGATTTCAGCCTACTGCGCGGCGGAGTGGTGGAATGGGTGTGTGACCGCAACGCCTGGACGGGACTGGGCGCGCCGCGGCCCAGCTTCAAGCCGAATCTGTGGAATCCGCTTAGCGACACCGTGCCCCCTATCAGGCCTAATCAGCGCCTGGCTTTCTTCGGCGTGAGATTGGTACGCGATATGGCTAAAATCCCATGAAGAAAACCAATCGTCCCTTCCTCATCGGTTGCGTGTGGATCGGGTTGTGGCTCATCGCTTCCACCGCATTCGCTCGGGAAAGCTACCCGCTCACGGTGCAGCCCACCCCCGCTGACAGCCGGGTGCGTATTCTCAACATCCGTTCTCCCTATCAGCCAGGTATCCGGCTGCTCCCTGGTGATTACGACCTCGAAGTCAGCCACAAAGGCTATCAAACCCTTCGGCAAAGGATTCGCCTGGGAAAACAGCCGTTCACCTTGGCGGTGGCGTTACAACCTCTCGACCGCCCGGCAACGGCAGTGTCGGAGCAACCACCGCCAGCGATCATGCCGCCGGTGACAGCGAAACCGGAGCCAGCCCCGACCGTTGCCGCTTCCCGAACGGAAGGGGAAGCGCTGCGGGAGAGAGAAATCCGTACCTGGGCGGAACGACTGAAAGCCAGTACGGGTTTTCCTGGGAGTGAAGATGATGAAGAAGCCGCCCGAGCGCTAGTGAACATCGGCCCAACCGCAGTCCCGGCTTTAGGGCAGTTGCTGCAGGATCGCGATTTACATCCAGGTGTGCGCCGACTTGTTGCCGAGACGCTGCGAAAGATCGGCGGCCCTGCCGCAGTCTCAGCTTTAGGGCAGTTGCTGAAGGATCGCAATTTACATCCAGGTGTGCGCCGACTTGTTGCCGAGACGCTGCGAAAGATTGGCGACCCCGCCGCGTTCACGGCCCTGGTAGATGCAGCGCAATCGGGCGACTTGGCACTCTGGCGCGCTATCTATTCCACCCCACCGACTCTGCCTAACACCGAATGGCTCTGGGTTCCGCGCACTTCTCCCATGTATTGGCTCCTGTCACCCATGACGTGGTTCTGGCTGCTGCTGATATGGGCTGTGCTGGCCTTCTGGAATAGGGGATGGTGGCTATCCACCTTCGGCAGGCTTGGATCCTTGTCCTTGATCCTCGCTTTGCCGATTGGCTGGTTGTTCTATTGGAACCTGAGGGCGGGGTTTATCGCCTTGCTGGTGGGTCTAGTCATCTTGTGGGCTGTTCCTTCTCTTCCGTGGCATAGTAAATTGGAGAAGAGTTTTTGGGAGGATAGTTTGATTCGCATCGCGATGAATGATACGGGGCTTGGCACGGTGATTGTCGCGGTGCCTTTCGCGGGGCTTGGCGCGGGGGTTGGCGCGGAGTTTGGCGCGAGGGAGGTGCTTGCCGCCAAGTGCCTCATGGGATTTTTCACGGGGGGATTTGTCGTGGGGCTTGTTGGCGGGGAGCTTGTCGTGGGATTTGTCGTGGGGCTTGGCACGGTGCTTGGCGCGGTGCTTGGCGCGGTGCTTGACGCGGGGTTTGGCGCGGGGATTAGCGCGGTGCTTGGTGCGGAGCTTGGCACGGTGCTTGGCGGGATGCTTGGCGCAAGGCTTGGCGCCAAGCCTGGCGCGAGGCTTGGCGTGGGGCTTGGCGCGGTGCTTGGCGGGGTACTTGGCGGAGTGGTTGGATTTCTTTACCTCCAAACCAACTTCTGGAACCATTACTTTTCCACCACCGCCCTGGATTCCCTCCTCCTGATCGGCGCTGTCCTGCTGGCGTGGCCAGTCTTGGGTCTCGTGAGCGTACTCCTCAGCGCCCGCTTTCTGCCTTGGCTTAAGGCGAGCAAACAGGCGGCCCACTGGCTGTGCCAAAGGGATTATCACCGTTTTCGATTAGAGCCCGGCCTCCCCTGGCAGGTACGCTGGAGTGGGCGGCTGCTGATGGTCGAAGAACCCCGCCAGCATCAGGATTTCGCCGACTATTTCGTCTGCCGGTCCTGTGGCCAAAGGGATTTTGTGACCGCAAAGCGCCTCGTCGGGATAATCGGCGCTATGCCATCTGCCACCGCCCCCGGCGAGCTAAGCATTTCGCTCTTTGACCCAGCCAGCCGTCAGGCACGCAGCGCCGACATCGACCGCCTGGACCTATACCCGCCGTCACCGGGCCAAACCCTCGACTACGACTATGCGGTAAACTCCGTATTGAATGCCCTGAGTGAGGATCATCACCGCAGCCGGGCCTTGAAGAAAATCCCAGTGCGGATTCACGATCAGCTATCGCTACCCGAAAATACCCGGCGCATGTTGGCCGACCGGTTCAACCTCTTGACTTCCTAATGGAGCCGACCGATGAGCACGAAAAATTTACCGACGACCAAAGGCCCCTTCAAAGCCGAACACCTGCGTTCCGGCGACCCTTATGAGCTTTCCAATGGCCACGCTATCCTGTGTCTGCCGACCGGAGGACGCGGGTCACGCGCCAATCTGCTGGGAGGGATGGTGCTTGATAGCGACCCCGCCGTAACCGAAGCGGGTGTGGATACCGGCTTTGCTCCCGAACCCGATACCTTGCGGGCGCCGGATGTCGCAGTGGGTGAGATCCCCGATGTGCCCGGCTGGGTTCAGGGCGCGCCGTTGCTAGCGTTGGAATACGCGGATTCTGGACAGGACGAGGTGGAGCTTGCCGAGAAAATTGCGGACCTGCTGAAGGCTGGAACCCGCCTGGTCTGGGTTGTTCGCTTGAGTGATTCGCCTTATGTAGAGGTTCACCGGCCGCAGCAACCGGTTCAACTGTACCAGCCGGGACAACTGCTGGAGGCGCCTGGGATACTCAAAAATCCAGTCCCAGTGGAGGCGCTCTATGACCGGAAGTAGCGTATGCGGTCACTTTGCGTAATTTGCTGCAACGGCGGGGATACGCCGACCTGGAGGCGGTACGCGCTGAGGGCGAAGCCAAGGGCCGGGCCGAAATTGAAGCCAGGAGAAGACTCGACGGCAGCATAGCCTTTCTGCTTGAACAATTGACCACCAAGTTTGGTCCTTTGCCTGCCGAGACGATAGCGCGAATCGAGAAAGCTTCCTTGGAAGAATTGCAGCTTTGGAGTGTGCGATTGCTTACTGCAACCACTCTTGAGGAAACTCTTGGCGTGGCGTAAAGGTTCTTTCTTATGGTTCTTAAGACCGCTTTTCGGATCCAACGTGTGGAATACTCACCATGCCTACCATCAGCATGTTCTACGGTATATTGATCTTGATGTACTTCCGTGACAATCGCCGCCATCATCTTCCACACATTCACGTGCGGTACCAAGGGAAAAACGCGGCAGTTTCGATTGACGATGGCTCGGTTCTCGACGGATCGTTGCCAACCAAGCAGCTCAAGATGGTTCAAGCATGGATCGAGATACACAAGGAAGAATTATTGGTGGATTGGGAACTGGCTATCAATGGTGAAGAGCCGTTTCGTATCGCTCCCCTTCAGTGAGGTTGCTCATGTTGCTCGACATAATTGCTGTTGTGCCTCGATCCGGGTTTCAACTCGATCTCGAATTCGAGAATGGCGAGCATCGCCGTTTCGATATGCGACCGCTCCTTGCAATAAAGCCTTGGAACCGAATTGCGTCGCCCACCGTGTTCGAGCGGGTACGGGTGGATTACGGCACGGTGGTGTGGCCAGGTGATATTGATGTTGCGCCCGAGACGCTCTACGACGATTCAGTCCCGCTGGTGTAATTAGGGAGCATCCATGTCTGAACTTCGGCATCATTAGAGAAAAGAGAAAACTGCCTGAAGGAAAAAAACTCCATGCCGATCATCGCCGCGCAACTGCTGTACGCCAATGTCGAGAAAGACCGCTCGCCCCACCAGCGGAGCGGCTTTCAAACCCTGTTCTACAGCCAGTCGCGTCTCAGCGAGGCGGAGGTGGACGCCATCGAGCCGCGCCTGTTTTACGCGCACGGCGCCGGCAATCCGCCGAAGGGCCTGTTTTTTCCTTTGGGACAGGACAAGTTGGTATTGGCGCGCATCGTTCCCCTGGAAGACACCGACGCCTTTGGCCGCAAAGGCCGTTATCTGGCCCATGCCCTGGTGTTCGACCGGACCGACTGGATCGCCGAGGGTCTGAATCCTATCGCTCTGCTGCAAAGCTTTCCGTTTCTGACCAGTCTGGATCAGGCGCTGGCTGCGGGCGACAGAGGCCAGCGGCGATATTGCGCCGCTTACTCTGACCTTGGCAGCGACGAGCGCCCCTCGCAGACAATGGCCCGTAGTAGCCATGCAGCGCCTGACCCTCTACGCGCTGCGCGCCGAGACGATGGTTGGAGAACGCCAAGCGCTGGCGTTTATCGGCCCGCCCGCCGAGGTCGAGCAGGCGCTCGCCGAGGTGCTGATGGCAGTGCCGGTGGCTCTGAACCCCGCGTGCAGCTTCGACAGCTTTTTCCATGAGGGCAATTTCATCGCCACCCCTTTCTGGGCGATAGGTCTGCCGGAAACTCCGCCGCCGGGGCGGTTCATTCGGGTGGACGTAACGCAGCGGGCCTTGCTCGATGACGCCGCGCCGCCCGTCCCCCGCACCGCCTTCGAGTGCTGGGCGGTGGCGCGACTGCAAGACCGCGAACCCGGTATCGAGCACGAGCGGGAAACCGCTTACTCCCTTTGCTGCTGGCTGGAGGGAACCCTGCCGGTCACTGCCTTGCCGGCGGACGTGCCGGAGCCGGTTCTGGCGGCGGTGTTCCGCGCCGCCCCGGCGCAGGCTGAACAGCGGGTGTATGAACGACTGACGGATGCGCTGCCGGCGGTCTTGGCGGATATTGTGCGGGCCGATGTCCAACCACAACGGACCGACCGCGAGCGCTACGCGGAATTACGCCAGGGCTTTGCGCCGCCGGTATTGGCGGAATGGCTGTGGAGCCGGCTGACCCGGCCCGGTGCGAAGCCACCCGCGCCGGCCGTGCAGCGCGCCCTTACAGAATGGCTGCGCCGCCATCCCCATCCCCACCTGGCGTTGTTGTCCCTGATCTGGGAGGGCCAGTGGCAAGACTTGCGGGCTGAACTGATCTGTCTGGAACCCGCTGCCTACGAGGCACTGCTCCCACCCCTGCTGCGCGCCGGCGGCGCACTGCCCCTGTGCCTGCTGCTGCCCGAACGTGGCGAACACTTCGTACGCGGCTGGCTAGCTGAACGGTTCGCTGCGCCGCTGTCCCTGCCGGAATTGGTCAGCGCCCTGCTACAGCAGCAGGAAGCCGCCGCCCTTGCTCCCCTGGCTCCGCTGCTGAAGGAGTTGCGCCCTCGGGAACAGCGGGCATTGGAGCAGATCATCGCTCCACACGCAGCGGACATTCCGCCCGAGTTTGCCGAAGCCCTGAATGCAGTTCAGGAAGAGCAATCCACCGGCGGGGTCCTGGCCGGGCTTAAACACTGGTTGCGCCCGTGATGTCCACAGAGTCACTGCATAAGACAGAGATGTTGAACGTAGCCGCCTGGCAGGCCCGTTCGGTGGTGAACGGTCCCGGCGAGCGCTTTGTGCTGTGGCTGCAAGGCTGTCCCCGGCGTTGTCCAGGGTGTATCAATCCCGAATTCCTGCCCATAACCCCCCGCCACCTGATCGCTGTCGAGCAGATGGCGACCCGAATCCTCGCCGTTACGGGCATCGAGGGGGTCACCTACAGCGGCGGTGAACCGTTCTTGCAAGCCGCTCCGCTGGCGCTGCTCAGTGCGCATTTACAGGCGCAGGGATTAGGGATTGTCTGCTACAGCGGTTACACCCTGCAGGAACTGCAAGACCACCCCGACCCTGGAGTTCGGGCGCTCCTGACGCGGCTGGACCTGTTGATTGACGGGCCTTTTATCCAGACTCAGACGGCCCCCTTGCGCTGGCGCGGCAGCGCCAACCAGCAGTTGCATTTCCTGAGCACGCGCTATGCCGCTGATGCCGCTCCCCAACCCGCGCCGGCCGCTGAGGTCGAGTTATCCCTTGACGCCAATGGTCTGGCCGTGACAGGCTTCTGGCCGGAAGAACTGCTGCGGCGACTGAAACAAGTCCTGGAAAATTAAGCTGATGTTATGTCCTTTCTGTCTGGCGCAAGTAAGTCAATTCACCAAAAACGCTAATACCGGTTATACCTGCTCGGAATGCAAGGAATCCGTTCCCGCCTTATACGTGGATGGTTATTCCCAGTATCCACCGGTAGTATTGAGTTCCGTCGGCTTTCGCGGGCACGGCAAAACCGTGTATCTGGCTGCGTTGTTTCATGTCCTGGCCCATCACGAACTGCCGCAGTATTGGCCGGGTTTTTATAAAACTGCTCTGGGTGACCACAGCCTGGAAACGCTGGACGCCAATATTAAGATGCTGGAGCAAGGGGAGTTGCCCAATTCCACCGCCCAGAACTTTCCCAAACCCACCCTGGTTCAGGTGAAAAAAATTCTGACCGGAAAAGGGGCGACTTTGCTGTGCTACGACGCCGCCGGGGAAAGTTTTGAAAAGTCTGCTCGGATGGTGACTTATACAAAATTCCTAACCCGCAGCACGACGGTTTTGTTTTTACTGAGCATTCCGGATCTGGAGCGAGAATGTGCCGACTTGGCCCAAGAGAAGAAAAGGAAACACATGGCCCAACAGATGGAAAGACTGTTGACCGTCTACAGAAATGGCATCGCAGACCTGGGCGGCAATACCCGGCTTCAGCGCCTGCTGGTGGTGTATACCAAAGCCGATGAATGGATCGCGTTGTTTCACGATCAATATAGCGAATTGCGGGACTATCTTCAGGCTGGAACCTTCGATGGCCTGGCCGATTATCCAAGCTATAAAAAATCGTTGTTCGCCATCTCCGAGCAATTACAGACACTGACAGCGGAACACTTGCAGGCGAAGGCTTTTTTGAACAATGCCAATGATAATTTTGACGGCGTGCGGTTTTGTATTGTGTCCGCCCTGGGCGCATCGCCCAAGGACCAGCAACTTCAAACCAGTATTGCTCCACGCCGGGTGCTCGACCCGTTGTTATGGGTCTTGGATAAAGACCCGTTCAGGACACGACCGAAGGGGTGGCGACTTTGGAGCAGACGTGGAACCGGTTGATTCCGCCGAGCCGCCGCAACAGTCTCGACTTGCTTGAACTGAAGCGGCTAAGCAGGGGCGGTTCACGAACCGCCCCTGGAGAATACAACGGCTAGGAGTTTGTCTGACTTAGGGTCGGAACTTCAATTTTCCTATCACGAGGCCGAAAAAACGCACATTTTGCGTTTCTATCGCCCTTTCCGAGGGCATTTATCGCCCTCAGAGCGCCTTTATCCTCCCTGCAGGCAGACCTATCCTGCCACCAATACTTGCAGCCGTTTTAAATTGTAGGCGATGCACACCAAATTCCACTCGCCCTGCACGGCTTGCAAACCCCGTAACAGAAATTGCCGAAACCCCATCACGTGCTTGATGATGCCAAACACCGGCTCGACGGTGGACTTGCGTTTGGCATACAGTGCCTTGCCTTCGGGGGTTTGCAATCGGTGTTCCATCCGGACTACCGGATCAGCGGTGTCTGGGGCTTTACCCGGGTCAGCAAAGCGTTCTTCCAGGGTGGGATGATGCTCCGCACGACCCGTGGCGAGCAGCGGGGTAATGGTAGCGTGTTCACAAGCCTTGACGTTGGCCTCACTGAAATAGCCAGTGTCCGCCAGCAGATGGTCGACCTGACCGAGTTCCTCCGGTAACTGGCTGAAGTTGTCCAGCGCCGGTTGCAGTTCCTGTTTATCGTTCGGGTTCGGGCTGACGTGGTTTTCCACGATCAGGCGACTGCCATGATCCACCCCGGCCTGCGCATTGTAGCTCTGCTCAAACCCGCCGCCGCTCACCGGCATAATGCGCGACTCCGGGTCGGTAAAATTGACTTGATCCTTGTCCTGTGGACCCGGTTCCGGCGGCTTGGGGGGACGGCCCCCTAACTTGCGACCACGGGCCTGTTCCTTCGCCCGCCGCTCGGCCAGCTTCGCTTCATAGGCCGCTTGCTCCTGCGCATACCGGGCTTGGGCACGAGCCTCCAGTTCCGCTTTCACCTCCCCGATCTGCTGCAACCGGGCCTGCCGGAGCGCCACTTCGTCGGCCACCTTCAGCCCGGGGACCGGCTCGGTGTGACTCGCCTCGGCCTGCTGTAATAACGCCTCTACCTCCGCCTGCAACTGCTCCTCCAACCGGTTGGCATAATCCCAGCTCATCGCCTTATGTTTGCTGGCGTTGGCGTGCACTTTGCTCCCATCCAAACTCACGTTGCCTAACTGCAACACCCCCAGCGCATACGCCCGTAGCAAAATCTGCACCAACAGACCCTTCAGTTCCCCCAGAAACCGCTTCCGGAACGTATTGATGCTGTTGTGATCCGGGTGCGTGTTACCCGTGATATAAATCACCGGGATCAGCTCATAGGTGGCTCGCTCCAACGCCCGACTGGAAAAAATGCCAGTGGCATAGCCATAAAACAACAGTGCCAGCATCATCTTCGGTGGATAGGGCGCCGAGCCGCCACCACTGTACGCCGCTTCCAGCGGGGTGACATCCAGACTCTCCACGATCTCGACAATGAAGCGCGCCAGATGATCCTCTGCCAGCCACTCCTGCACCGGGATCACCACCGGCTGGTCACGTTCTATGGGGATAAATTGGTTGCTCATCGCCAGGCTCATCAGGTACGTTAGGTCATCTTACCTCATTATGCTGGGCAAGTCAGACAAACTCCTAGCGGATTACTTTATCGCCACCTGTTTTGGATCGCTGGGCCCGAGCGCTTCCGCGCCATCGGAGGTATACCGCCTCGGCGCCGCCAGCGATTGTTCGATCACCAGTCTCTCGATCTGATCCGCAGGAAGGCCGGCGGTGGGCTGAAATGGACAGTTGCCGATCCGCCTTAGCTTGGCATTGGCATAGCCAATGACCTGGCCATAGAATTTGTTTTCGCGCCACTCATGCCAATGTCCGTAGCCTTCATTGGCTGTGTTGCTGGTCACGACTTCCCACTGCATGCCATCATGCCCCACGGCATTGCCCTGAAAATCCCCGGCATAGTCGCCGGTCATGAAAACCTGATCGCCCTCTTGCCGCCAGGTGCCGTTCCAGTCGAAAAAAGTCGTCGAGTACCAGATGCCATAGGCATGTGTGCCGATGACACCCTGTTGGAAAAAGCAGATGTTTTGCGTTGCCCACTGCGTATGGGTAGGAGCGGAATCGTTATACGCTGTAATTGACCAGAGATTCCCGTTAAGGGTCACGTTGGGATAATGAGGGGGATTGGCAAAAACCACTGGAGCGAGGCTCAGCATTAAGGTGGTGATCAATAGACGCTTCATAACGGATACTCCTCTTTAAAAAACCGCAGATAATGTGGCAGCCCTGCAATAGAGGCGATTCCAGCAACTGCTACAGCAGCGTGGCACGGTATCCAGCGCCTGCTATTGAGAACTATTGTTTACTTTATTACTCAACATTTTGCTCTGCAGTGTGATTTTTCACGCTTTCCGTGTGAAATAGTTGACACCGGGCAATAGCTCTCCCGAACTGCCGTCATGCTCATGATTTCCATCACTCGATGTTAGCGATCCTTGCGGCAGTAGCAGCACCACATGGTGGAACCGCCAGGGGGAGTCCGGAGATGAATCCGTCGGCGCTGCTTCAGGTCTCAAAGTGGATGCGGTTTAAAGCGCTCCGTCGTCGCCGATGCGGCTCGGCGTCGGTCCCCGCTGATGCCGATATTTGGCATCGGCGCGTTTGTTGTAAGGGCGGGCCGCCGGTCCCGACAGGGTTTCGAAGTTGATGGCGCAGATGGTCATGCCGGGCCGCAGCGCCAGCGGCAACTTGCCGCTGTTGAAGCATTCCAGCACGATAGCGCCGCTCCAGCCCGGATCGATGCGGTGAGCGGTAACGTGGACCATCAGGCCCAGGCGGGCCAGACTGGAGCGGCCGTCCAGCCAGCCGACCAGATCATCCGCTAAGGTAATCGCTTCGGCGGTGACGGCCAGCGCCAGCTCGCCGGGATGCAGGAAAAACGCATCATCGGGCGCGATTCTGATTTCCTTGCCCATGATGCGGTTGATAGCCCGCTCCACCTCGTCACGGGGACCGCTCAGATCGATATAGGGAGCGGCGTGGTCGTTGAACACCCGGAAGCGGTCGCCCAGCCGCAGATCGACGCTGACGCCGCTGATCCGCGCCGACGGAGGGCGCGGCTCGATGCGGATCCTGCCCGCTTCCAGACACGCTTCGATATCGCGATCGCAGAGCCTCATGCCGGTAGCGCGTCAGGTTTTCTGGATGACGATAGTCGGGAACAACTGGCTGTAGCTCTTGGCCTGCAGCGCCAGCAGGGCGGCCACCTTGCGGGCGATTTCCCGATAGATCTGAGCGATGTGGCTGTCCGGTTCGGCGATCACGGTCGGCCTGCCGCCGTCGGTTTGCTCGCGGATGCGGATGTCCAGCGGCAACGCGCCGAGAAAGGTGACCTGATACTGCTCGGCCATGCGCCGCCCGCCGCCCTCGCCGAAAATATGCTCTTCGTGGCCGCACTGGCTGCAAATGTGGGTGCTCATGTTCTCCACCACACCGAGCACCGGCACGTCCACTTTCTCGAACATCTTCAAGCCCTTGCGCGCATCCAGCAGGGCGATGTCCTGCGGTGTGGTGACGATGACGGCGCCGCTGACCGGAATCTTCTGCGATAGCGTCAGTTGCGTGTCGCCGGTGCCTGGCGGCAGGTCGATCACCAGATAATCCAGGTTTTCCCAGCGGGTTTCCCGCAACAGTTGCTCCAGCGCCTGGGTGACCATCGGACCGCGCCAGATCATCGGCGTTTCCTCTTCGATCAGATAGCCGATGGACATGGATTGCAGGCCGTGGCTGACCACCGGCTCCATGGAGTGGCCGTCTCTGGAAGTGGGTCGCTGACTGGTCCCCAGCATGCGCGGCTGACTGGGTCCGTAGATGTCGGCATCCAGAATACCCACCCGGGCGCCTTCGCTCTGCAAGGCCAGCGCCAGATTGACCGCTACAGTCGATTTGCCGACGCCGCCCTTGCCCGAAGCGACTGCGATGATGTTCTTGACATCCGGCAGCGGCTTCAAGCCCTTCTGCACTTCGTGGGGAATGATTTTGGTATCTACCTGGACGGTCGCCGTGCGCACGCCCGGCAGGACCTGGATGCGACGCTGCAATTCGGCGCTCAGCGTCTCCTGATAGCCTGTGGCGGGAAAACCCAGTTGCACCTGCACCTCGACCCGGTCGCCGACCACGCGAATATCCCTGATGGATTTGGCGGTGAGCAGATCGGTGTCAAGATAGGGGTCTACATACCCTTTGATGGCGGCCTCTACATCGGACCGGGAAATAGCAGTCATGAAATAAATCCTCTGGCAGCGAAACCGCCGGGGCGGCTCAGCGATGGATTTGCGGGCGCACAGCGTGCCCGGCGCGGGAATGATAATGGCCTGATCGGCCACCGCTGGCAAGAGCGGGACTGCAGTTTGACAGGCAGAGTGGCGGCCGAACGCGGCCACCACTCTGCCACCTTGGTTTGACTGTAGCACCGGGAGAGGGTTGCCGGCCCGGGGATGCGGCGACCCCGCTTCAGGAACGCCCGCGCGCGTAGCAGGCAAGCATGATGTCGTAGGCTTGACGAACGCCCGTAAAGTCGATGGTTCCGCTGGTTTCGTCCAGCGTGGTGCTGGTTTCGGAGGGTCTGGTGTTGACCCGGAAGCTTACCGACTGCCCTTCCCAGGCGAGTACGGCGTCACGGCTGTTGGGATCGGCGACGGTGCTGCCGGCCACGGTTGCCACGGCAGGCAACCGATAGGGGTATTTGCCATAGAAACCGAAATAAGGCGTTTCGGCCTGGTTCAGCAGGTACATGAAAAATCCGGCGCCACCGTCGAGTTGCCGGCGTCGCAGCGCTCCCCGGTTATCCGGCACTATTTTCAATTGCATCGACCTGGCGTTGCCGCCCACGGCGGATACGTCCTTGCCGCCGATAACGTTCCCTCCCAGGTTTTTCAGCTCCTGGAGAGTGGAATCGCTGAAGCTGGGCCAATCCGCGCCGGGCGCCGGTTTCACCGCCATGCAGGTGATGATTTCGTCATCGGTGAATTCCCACACTCGCCAGCCGTCGAAATCCGCCAGCAAACGCTCGTTGCGCCGCATATACGTATCACGCTCATTGCCGAACCGCGGCGGTTCCTGCACCAGGCCCGAGGAAGAGCCGGCGCAGGCGCCGAGCAGGAGGCCGGTGGCGGCCAGCAGCAAGACCCAGGTTTTGTACACTGTCGAAATGGCTCCGTTCGACCTGGCGCCGTAGTCTTTAACGCACCCCCAGCATATGCGGCAACCACAGCGAAATGATCGGGATATAAGTCACCAACACCAGGAAGATCAGCATCGTGATCAGCCACGGCAGCACCGCCACGGTCAATTCGGTAATGCCCATCCCGGTGATGCCGCTGGATACATAAAGATTGAGCCCGACCGGCGGATGGCACATGCCAACCTCCATGTTGACGGTGATCAGAATGCCGAAGTGCACCGGGTCGATGCCGAGCCGGGTTGCCACCGGAAACAGAATTGGCGCCATGATCAGGACGATAGAGGAAGGCTCCATTACGTTGCCGGCCAATAACAGCAGCACATTGACCATCAGCAGGAACAGCCAGGCGCCCAGTTCCCGGTCCAGCATCCATTGGGCCATCGCCTGTGGGATATGCTCCGAGGTCATCAGGAAGGAGAACAACACCGCGTTGGTGATGATGTAAAGCAGCATTGCGCTCAAATTGGCCGAATTGAGCAGCACTTTGGGCACCTGCTTCAGAGGCATGTCCTTGTAGACGAACACGGCGACGATGAAAGCGTAGACCGCGCTCATCGCCGCCGCTTCGGTCGGGGTGAAGAAACCGGCATAGATGCCGCCGATCACGATAATGATCAGCAGCAGGCCCCAAACGCTCTCGCGGAAGGTGCGCCACCGTTCACCCCAACTCGCCTTGGGCATGCGCGGGTAATCGAAATGGCGGGCGCGGTACCAGGTGATGGCGCCCAGCATGCTCGCCAGCATTATCCCCGGTATTATCCCGGCGATGAACAATTGGCCGACTGAGGTGTTGGTGGCGACCGCATACATGACCATCACGATGGAGGGTGGGATCAGGATACCGAGCGCGCCCGAGGTGGTGATGACGCCGGCTCCGAACTCCTTGGGAAACCCCTGCCTGACCATGGCCGGCAGGATGATCGAGCCAATGGCGACCACGGTCGCTGGGCTGGAGCCCGACACCGCCGCGAACAGGGCGCAGGCGATCACGCCCGCCAGCGCCAGCCCACCGTACCAATGGCCCACCATGGCGGTGGCGAAATTGATCATCCGTCGCGCCACCCCGCCGTGAGTGAGAAAATTACCGGCCAGGATGAAGAACGGAATCGCCATGATCTCGAACTTCTCGATGCCGGTGAACAGCTTCATCGCCACGCTTTCGATCGGCACCTGCGTCATCGTAAACAGGAAGGTCAACACGGTCAGGCCGAGCGAAATGGAGATCGGCATGCCCGTCAGCATGAGAGCAATCAATAATCCAAAAATAATAGCGGCATTCATGGTCTTGTTCCCGTCTCAGCGATTGCCTTCGGTTTCGATGCCTTCCACATGGGCATAGTCGTGCAACGGCAAATGGCCGGTCCTGATGAAGCGCCAGCAGACCTGGAGAAAGCGGAAGCACATCAGGTAGGAGCCGCATGGAACGGCCAGATAGACCAGCCACATCGGTACTTCCATATCCGCCGAAACCTGCTCGGTGTGCGCCATCTCCCAGACGAAGTAGGCGCCCAGGGTGCCGACGATGCCGGTGAACAGGGCGCCGGCCAGCAGACCGAAGATGATGAATTTGCTGCGCATCGGCTGATCCAGCCGGTTGATCAGTACATCGACGCCGACGTGGATGCCGGTGCGCACCCCGTAAGCCGCACCGAATTTGGCCATCCAGATGAACATGTAGATGCACAATTCCTGTGCCCAACCGAGGTGGATGGCGGTCGTATAGTCCTGCACCAAGGGAATACTGGAAGTGTAGCGGTGCATCACTGCCACAAAAATAAGGAGCGTCGCGGCTCCCATGAGGAAGGTGATCACCCACTCCTCCAGATGATCGAGAAATCTCAGCAACATGATGACTCCGGACTTAAAGTGAAAACGCCCGCCGGAACGGGCGTTTTGCAGCAGTTATCAGTATTTAAAGCCGAGCGCGGCCGCTTCTTTATAGAAGGCCTCGATGGTTTCCTTACCGACGCGCCCTTCCATTTCCTGGTGGACCGGTAACAGCGCCTTACGCCATTCCGCGAGTTCTTCCGGAGTCAGGTTATACACGTCAGTCTTGCCGGAGGCTTTGATGGCCGCCAGCGAATCGTCGTTTTCCTTCTGGGCGATATCGTTGGCGTACTGGGCCGCGTCCTTCATCGCGCCTTCCAACTGACTGCGGATGTCCGGCGGCAGGC
Source organism: uncultured Pseudomonadota bacterium (assembly GCA_963708455.1). Classification (GTDB taxonomy): domain Bacteria; phylum Pseudomonadota; class Gammaproteobacteria; order Competibacterales; family Competibacteraceae; genus CAIMUS01. The sequence goes on along the minus strand of CAVPSQ010000010.1, from coordinate 1,148,589 downwards.
CATCCCAGAATTTCTTATTCACGATCACGGCATAGCCGAGATAGCCGTGGTTGGATACCGTGGCGTGTTTCTGCACTTCCTGCATCTTCTGGGTATACATATTGGAAGGTGGGTTTTCGGTACCGTCCACCACGCCGGTTTGCAACGCCTGATATACCTCCGAGAAGGCCATCACCTGCGGTAAGGCGCCCAGCGCCCGCATCTGCGCATCCAGCACCTTGGAGGATTGGATGCGCATCTTCAGTCCTTTAAAGTCCGCCGGCTTATGCAGCGGCTTGTTGGCGCTCATCATCTTGAAGCCATTGTCCCAGTAGGCCAGGCCGATCATGCCCTTGGGTTCCAGTTTCTTCAGCAGACCTGCCCCGACAGGGCCGTCGGTGACTCGCCGCAGCACTTCCTTGTTGGGGAGGATATAGGGCAGGTCGAACGCCTCGAATTCTTTTACGCCCATCGGCCCGAACTTGGCCAGCGACGGCGCCAGCATCTGCACGGCGCCCAATTGCAAGGCTTCAAGTTCCTCCTTGTCCTTGTACAACTGGCTGTTGGGGTAGACTTCCACCTTGACTTTACCGCCGGTGCGCTCTTCGGCCAGTTTCTTGAAATACTCGGCCGCCTTGCCTTTGGGGGTGTCCGGCGCGACTACATGGGAGAATTTGATGACGATGGGCTCTTCGGCGTAGGCAGCGCCGGCCAATGCCGCTGCGCCTATGACCAGAATTTTCAGGATGGTTGCGAGCATTTATTTCCTCCTACTCTGTTTATATTAACATCGGCGTTGTGATCGGCCGAACTGATCGCGGGGGCAAATCTCCAGCCGCTGCCCATTATGGTAGAGGAATTGGCTAAGAATTGTTGTCTGGAGTCAAAATTTTTGGAAGTATGAATTACGCCTGTCATTGGGCAATAATTAACGCCTGCGGTTTAGCCGCCCGGTAGTATTTACTATTCTCGTAATTTCCGGAGGAAATCTTCATGGGATATCAAGACATTCTGATCCACTTGGACGAGAGTCGCGGCTGTCCGGCCCGACTGACGGCGGCGGTAAACCTGGCCCGGACGGTAGGCGCTCACTTGACGGGCCTGTATGTGATGCCGCCGCCCGATTTGCCGCCGAACGCCCGCGCCTATGTCACGCCGGAAATCATCGTGGCCGAGCGGCGGGCTGTCAGAGACAAAGCGGACCAGCAGCAGGAGATTTTCAGACAGGCGGTGACGGCGGTGCGGCTGAATTCGGAATGGCGCTGCGTCAGCGGTGAGCCCGGCCATCAATTGAACTATCACGCCCGGTTCCACGACTTGCTGATCATCGGCCAGACCGATCTTGAAGATCCCCATGCGATTGGCGGTGGATTCGTCAGTCATGTGGTGCTAGGAGCGGGTCGGCCGGTGCTGATCATTCCCTACATCGGCACCCGTCCGACCCTCGGGCAGCGGGTGCTGGTGGCCTGGAGCGGTTCACGAGAGGCGACACGCGCCGTGCACGACGCGTTGCCGCTGCTGACCTTGGCGCAACAGGTGGTGTTGTTGAGCATCGCCGCCGAGGGTGGAACCGAGGCCGAGGCCTCCGCTAGGGAACTAGGCACGCATCTAGCTCATTACGGTGTCACCGCCACCGCGACGCATTTGCCGGCGGATGATATCGATGTGGGTGACCTGCTGCTGGATCGGGCGGCGGATGAGGACTTCGACCTGATCGTCATGGGAGCCTATGGCCATGCGCGACTACGGGAAATCATTCTGGGTGGTGCCACCCGCCATCTGCTGGAGCACATGACCGTTCCCGTGCTGCTGTCTCACTGAATAGCGCGGAGCACAGAGGGAATGCTGCGCGTGGCCGCCGGCAGAACTCGTTGCGGAATTCCGCCGGAGGCCGGTTGGGCCAGTCCTGATCGAAGGCAACTGGAGATCGGGTGGTCTGCTAAATGGGGGTAGGAATCGTGCTGCGCAGGACGCTGAAGCGACGCTGCGGTAAACGCCGTATCCAACCGCCGTCGGCCTCAATCGCCCAGTTCCTCGCCGAGCAGTTGGATGGCCGCGCTCAATTCGTCCATGCGGCGCTGTAGAACTCGCAGTTCCTGGTGGGTCGGCACCTGCAGACGCTGTAGCGCCCGGTCGACCCGCTGCTGAAACAATTCCTCCAGTTGCTCCATCTGGTCGGGGGTGAGCTGTTTCTTTGGCGGTCCGGCCGACCTGTTGGCAGCGGAGGAGGAAACTAAGCGGCTTTCGAGTTTTTTGCCTTCCTCGATCAGATTGGTCAGTAACTTGCCGCCTTTGCGTTGCACTGTGACGAAAGCGCCGATGCCAGCCAGCCACAGCTTCCCGGATAGATCTTTGAGTTGCTGGAGCAGATCGTCTCTGTCCGAAGTACGGTAAAGGGTTTTTGCCATCACTTGCCTCTGTGTTTAGTGAGTCTGTTTTTGCAAGGCTTTAATACCACGGTCCAGGCCCTCCAGGGTCAGAGGATACATACGGTTGCGCAGCAGTTCGCGCACCATCTGGACCGACGGTGTGTACTCCCAATAAGATTCCGGCTGAGGATTCAGCCAGATGGCGTAAGGGTAGGCGCTGATCAAACGGCCCATCCACACGGTGCCGGCCTCGTCATTGTAGTGCTCCACGCTGCCGCCCGGATAGGCGATCTCATACGGGCTCATGGTGGCGTCGCCGACGAAGATCAGCTTGTAATCGTGACCGAAAGTGCGCATCAGTTCCAGGGTGCCAACGCGCTCGGTGTGGCGGCGATAATTGTTCTTCCACACCGCTTCGTACAGGAAATTGTGGAAGTAGAAATACTCCAGGTGTTTGAATTCGCTTTTCGCCGCTGAAAACAGTTCCTCGCAACTGCGAATGTGATCGTCCATAGAGCCACCGATATCCAGGAATAACAAGACCTTGATGGCGTTATGCCGCTCCGGCACCATCTTGATATCCAGCCAACCGGCTTTGCGAGCGGTGTTGCGAATGGTGTCGTCCAGGTCCAATTCCTCCGCCGCGCCCTGGCGGGCGAACTTGCGCAGTCGCCGCAACGCCAGTTTGATGTTGCGGGTGCCCAGTTCCACCGTGTCGTCCAGGTTGCGGAACTCGCGCTGGTCCCACACCTTGACCGCCCGCCGCTGACGGGAGCGGTCCTGACCGATACGGATGCCTTCGGGATTGTAGCCGAACGCGCCAAAGGGCGAGCGGCCGCCGGTGCCGATCCATTTGTTGCCCCCTTGATGGCGCCCCTGCTGTTCCTCCAGGCGCTGGCGTAAGGTCTCCATCAGCTTTTCCCAGCCGCCGAGCGCTTCGACCAGGCGTTTTTCCTCCTCAGTCAGGTCGAGTTCCAGCTGTTTGCGCAGCCATTCTTCCGGGATCTTGCCGACCACTTTGTCGAACAGTTCTTCCATGCCTTTGAAATAGGCGCCGAAGACCCGGTCGAAGCGGTCGTAATGACGCTCGTCCTTGACCAGGGCAGCGCGGGACAGGTAATAGAAATCATCCACGCTGTAGCTCGCCACCTGAGCCTGCAGGGCCTGCAACAAGGTCAGATACTCGGTGATCGAGACGGGTATTTTGGCCTCGCGCAGTTTATAAAAAAATTCTATGAGCATCTCAACGGCCTTGACGGCGGTTCATGAACACCAGCCGCTCGAATAGATGCACGTCCTGTTCGTTCTTCAACAGGGCGCCGTGCAGCGGCGGGATGATCTTGCGCTGATCGGTGCTGTGCAGCGCTTCCGGCGGAATATCCTCGGCCACCAGCAGCTTGATCCAATCCAGCAGTTCCGAGGTAGACGGCCGCTTCTTCAGGCCAGGCACGTCACGCAGTTCGAAGAAGGTTTGCAAGGCTTCGTTAAGCAGGCGTTTTTTCAGATTGGGGAAATGGACGTTGACGATTTCTTCCATCGTGTCGCGATCCGGGAAACGGATGTAATGGAAGAAACAGCGCCGCAGGAACGCATCCGGCAGTTCTTTTTCGTTGTTGCTGGTGATCACGATGATGGGCCGGTGTCTAGCGGTGATCGTCTGGCGGGTCTCGTAGATATAAAACTCCATTTTGTCGAGTTCCAGCAGCAGGTCGTTGGGAAACTCGATATCGGCCTTGTCGATCTTGTCGATCAACAGCACCGCCTGCTGGTCGGCATCGAATGCCTCCCACAGTTTGCCTTTGACGATATAGTTGCCGATATCGTGCACGCGGGCGTCGCCCAGTTGGGAATCGCGTAACCGGGAAACCGCGTCGTATTCGTACAGTCCCTGCTGCGCCTTGATGGTGGATTTAATATGCCAGCGTAACAGTGGCCGCTCCAGGGCGCGGGCGATCTCTTCCGCCAACTGGGTCTTGCCGGTGCCGGGTTCGCCCTTGACTAGTAAGGGGCGTCCCAGCGTGATGGCTGCGTTGACCGCCATCATCAGATCGTCGGTGGCAATATAGGTATCGGTTCCGGTAAAACGCGCGTTCGACATGAAGATTCTCTCTACAGGCAGACTAAGGTTAACTTGGCTAAATGAGCTTGGTTTTGCTGTTTAAATTGATGGACAACCCTATTGTACACTGCCCTCTGGTTGGCACTCGCATCCGCCGTAGCCGATCGCGGCGTGAGGGTCTCGAACCACTTGCAGGAGGTTGTGGCCGCCATAGACAAGCCCGGGTCGATGCACCCCGGCAGCGTGCCTCCGCCACGCCCCGAACCGGTTTTTTTACTCCCGCCGTTTCTTCGCTCGTGGATGGGCGGCATCGTACACCTTGGCGAGGTATTGAAAATCCAGATGGGTATAGACTTGTGTGGTGGCGATGTCCGCATGCCCCAACAATTCCTGTACGGCTCGCAGATCGCCACTGGATTCGAGCAGGTGGCTGGCGAAGGAATGACGCAACTGGTGCGGGTGCAGCGGCGTGCCCGCGCCATGCCGCCGCCCCCAGCGCGCCAGGCGTTGCTGCACGGCGGCCGGCGTGAGCGCCTGGCCCCGCCGGCTGACGAACAGCGCCGGCTCCTCCGGTTTGGCCAGTGTGCCACGCACCTGCAGCCACTGCCGCAGGGCTTCGTCCGCTTTCCGGCCTACCAGCGCCAGACGGACCTTATTGCCCTTGCCGGTCACCCGCACGCTGCCATCCGCCAGATCCAGCGCGCGCAGCGGCAGCGCTATCAATTCGGACAGGCGTAATCCCGCCGAATACAGCAGCTCCAGCATGGCGCGATCACGAATTTCCAGGATGCCGTCGGGCGTTTGGTTCAATAACTGCTCCAACTGATCGACATCCAGGGTTTGCGGCAGCTTGCGCGGACTGCGGGGCGCCTGCACCAGGCGGGCGGGGTTGTTGGCCACCTGTTGCTCACGCAGCAGATAATCGAAGAAACCACGCACGGTGGACAACAGTCGTTGCAGGCTGCGTCCGGACAGACCGACCCGGTGGCGGCCGGCCACCAGCCTGCGGATATCCGGTACGCTGACCGCGTCCCAGGCTGCAATGCCCTGCGCGCTGCAAAATTCATCGAGCAGGGCTAGATCGCGCCGATAATGGGCGACCGTTAAAGCGGACAAACCCCGCTCCCGGGCAAGATATCCCAGATAACGTTCCAGCCAGTCCGTCTGCGCCATAGTCATTCAATCACCGCCTTCTCCGGTGCAACCCAAGGAGCGGGTCGCGACCGGGCGCGGCAGGTAGGCTTGCAGCGCATGGCTGATCAGTTCGCCCATACAGCTCAAAATGAGCGTGCCCATGCCGGGATGGAAGCGCAACTCGTCCCGGCTGCCCACCGCCAGCAGGCCCTGCCAGTCGTTACCCTGGAGCGGCGCCAGAGCGACCGACGCTACCTCAGCGGCGGCTCCGCCGAACAGCACCTGCGTCTGCTCCCGGGTAAGCCGACCGCATACAGGTCGCCCGGCGCGCAACAAAGCTTCGAACAGGCTATGCGCCTTGGCCGAGAGCCTGAGCTCTTCATCCCAGCCGGTCTGCCATGCCGGAGCGGTCAGCCGCAGCATAATGAACTCGGCTCTGAATTCCTCGCGCAGGACTAGCTGGATGTTGCGCAGCATCTCCGGCAGCATCCGGGCGTCGAGCAGCGCCAGCGTCAGTCGCTGCAGGCGGCCGATCAGACGACCGTTTTCCCGTGCCACCTCCACCAGTTCTTGCAGCTTGTTGTGCAAGTGCGCATGGCGTTGCCGCAATACCTGTACCTGGTGCTCCAACAGCGATACCGCCGGGCGGCAGGGATGGTGGATACGCAGACCCTCCACCAGATCCGGGTGGCGATTGAAGAAATCCGGATGGGCGGCCAGGTATCTGACGATGGCCTGTTCAGCCTCGCTCAGCGTGCGGCCCGGCGGTTTGTCGCTCATAGTTCCCACCATCCCTCGAAAACCCGGGTCGCTGGACCCGTCATGGCGACCGACGCAGTAGCGTCCGGCCAGGCGATGCACAGCTGGCCGCCCGGCAACTCGACCTGCACGGTGGCATCCAGCAATCCCCAACGCCGGCCGACCGCCACGGCGGCACAGGCGCCGCTGCCACAGGCCAGCGTCTCGCCGACGCCGCGTTCGAACACCCGCAGCCGGATATGCGCGCGCGTCACTATTTCCATGAAGCCTACATTGACTCGCCGGGGAAAGCGCGGATGATTTTCCAGCAGCGGTCCCAGCCGCGCGACCGGCGCCTGGGCGACCGAATCCACTTGCATTACGGCATGCGGATTGCCCATCGACACCACGCCGATTACGCACTCATCTCTGTCCACCGTGATGGCATAGCGGTCAGACTCGGTGGGCGCCACAAACGGAACGGCCGCCGGCTCCCAGCCGGGTCTGCCCATATCGACCGTGACCTGACCGTCGGTCTCGATGGCCAACTCGAGGACCCCAGTGTGGGTTGCCACGCGGATTCGCTGCTTATCGGTCAGGCCCTGCTCGCGCACGAAACGAGCGAAACAGCGGGCGCCATTGCCGCACTGTTCCACTTCGTCGCCGTCGGCATTGAATATCCGGTAGCGAAAATCGGTCACGTAATCGGGGGCACGCTCCACCAGCAGGATCTGGTCGCAACCGACGCCGTGATGCCGAGCGGCGATGGCGCGCAACTGGGTGGAGGTCAACTGCACCGTCTGAGTGACGCCGTCGAACACCACGAAGTCGTTGCCCAGACCGTGCATTTTGGTGAAACGCAGTTTCATCGCCGTGTCGGTCATTTAATGCTGGCTTCGCCCAGCCAACTGATCTTGTACAAATCCAGCCGGCGGTCGCGGAAATTGCGCACGCTGCCGTGGGTGCGTAGTTCTTTGAGATTATCCAGATCCAGATCGGCGATCAGGGTCATTTCCGTATTGGGCGTGGCTTCGGCGACGACGGCGTCGTGAGCGAAAGCGAAGTCCGACGGCGAAAAAATGGCAGCCTGGGAATACTGGATGTCCATATTTTCGACATTAGGGAGGTTACCCACGCTGCCCGACATGACCACATAGCATTCGTTTTCGATGGCCCGCGCCTGGGCGCAGCGGCGCACCCGCAGGTAGGCATTCTTAGTATCGGTCCAGAACGGCACGAACAGAATCTGCATGCCTTGTTCCGCCAGCAACCGGGGCAGTTCCGGAAATTCCACGTCGTAACAGACCAGCACGCCGACCTTGCCTATATCGAGTTCGAACACCTTGAGTTCGCCTCCGCCTTTCAGTCCCCAATGAGCATGCTCATCGGGAGTGATATGCAGCTTGTATTGTTTGTTCCAACTGCCGTCACGGCGGCAGACATAGGAAACATTATAAAGTGCGTTGTCGCAGTATTCCGGCATGCTGCCGGCAATGATATTGATATTGTAGGCTAACGCCAGCTTGACCATCTCCTGGCGCAACGGTTCGGTGTATTCGGACAGGCGACGCACCGCCTCGGCCGGATTGCCCTGATTGAACTGGGCCATCAGAGGGACGTTGAAGAACTCTGGAAACAGGATCACATCACTCTGGTAACCGGCGACGGCGTCGACGAAAAACTCCACTTGCTGCAACACCTCTTGCAGCGAATGCAGGGGACGCATCTGCCATTGCACGGCGCCCACCCGCACCACCGCTTTGCGCCCGCCGATCAACAGCTCCTTTTCCTCATAATAAATATTCAACCATTCCAGCAGGACGGCATAAGCCTGAGATTCGGTGTCGTCCGGCAGATAGCCGGTAAGGATCCGGCGCACGTGGAAATCGTTGGCCAACTGAAAGGTCAGGATAGGATCGACCAGTTCTTTGGTCTTGACCAGTTCCACGTACTGCTGCGGCGTCATGTCCTGAGAATATTTCCAGTAGCCAGGAATGCGACCGCCGATCACCATGGCGCGCAGGTTCAGTTTGTCGCAAAGTTCTTTGCGGGCATCGTACAGACGCCGCCCCAGCCGCATGCTGCGATAGTCGGGATGCACGAACAGGTCCATGCCATAGAGGGTATCGCCGTTGGGGTCGTGGGTAGTGAGATAGCCATTGCCGGTGATCTGCTCGTAGGTATGCCGGTCGCCGTAGCGGGCGTAAGCCACGATCAGACTGATCGCTGCGGCGACCACGCGGCCGTTGTCCTCGATGCAGATACTCGACCTTCCGGAAAGCGCGCCAGTTGCGAGGCGAATTGCTCGCGGCTCCAGGCGCCCTGCATGGTAGGATAGACGGTATCCATGATATGCCGGATATTGTCGTAATCGGCCAGCCGCAGATTGCGCAGCGTCAGCCGGTGCTCGAGTGGCAGCTCGGGTGTCGAATCGGTCATAACATCGCCTGTGCAGAATATCGGGGTGCTGGGGTCGGTCCAGCGCGATTCACCATTCCTTGTAACAGGTACGGTCGGCGTCGGTCAATCACCCGTTGACGGCGGGCGCCTGTCATCCGTCAGGACTCCGGCTGGACGCTGCGGAACAGTAAAATCAGCACTGCGAATCGACTTCAGTCAATCCGAACATAGAGGCGTAGCTATGCATGCAGTCACTGCAACCCTGCAGGTGCTCAGGCGGGGTGCCGAAGAAATCCTGTTGGAAGAGGAACTGGCGGAGCGCCTTAAGGAAAACCGGCCGCTGCGGGTCAAGGCGGGCTTCGATCCGACTGCGCCGGACCTGCACCTGGGGCATACGGTGCTGATCAATAAACTGCGGCAGTTTCAGGATCTGGGCCATGAGGTGATGTTTTTGATCGGTGATTTTACCGCTATGATCGGCGATCCGACCGGCAAGAATGTCACCCGCAAACCCTTGTCACGCGATGAAATAATAGAAAACGCACAGACTTACGAACAGCAGATCTTCAAGATTCTCGATCCGGAAAAGACGCTGGTGATGTTCAACTCGAGTTGGATGAACGACATGCATCCCGGCGATCTGATCCAACTGGCCGCCCGCTATACGGTGGCCCGCATGCTGGAGCGGGATGATTTCCATAAGCGTTATGTGAATGGCCAGCCGATCGCCATTCATGAATTCCTGTATCCGCTGATCCAGGGCTATGACTCGGTCGCCATGCGGGCCGATGTAGAACTGGGCGGCACTGACCAGAAATTCAATCTGCTGGTCGGGCGGGAACTGCAAAAATATTACGGCCAGCGGCCGCAGGTGGTGATCACCGTGCCTATCCTGGAAGGCCTGGACGGCGGGCAGAAAATGTCCAAGTCCCTGGGCAACTACATTGCCATCCGGGATGAACCAGATGCCATGTTTGGCAAGCTCATGTCCATCCCCGATGGACTGATGTGGCGCTATCTGGAGCTGCTGAGTACCCGCTCTATGAGCGAGGTCGAGACCTGGAGGTGTGCAGTGGACGAGGGTATGAACCCGCGCGATGTCAAGTTCCGCTTGGCGGAAGAGATCATCGCCCGCTTTCACGGACCGGCCGCTGCTGGACGGGCCTTGGAAAATTTCATCGCCCGTTTTCAGAAAAAACAACTGCCTGAAGATCTGCCTGATATCCAGGTCGCCGCCCGTGACGGCGTTTTGCCGATCGCCAATCTGCTCAAGGAAGCGGGCCTTACCACCAGCACCTCCGAGTCCTTGCGTATGCTGAAGCAGGGCGCCGTCCGGATCGATGGCGAGCGCATCTATGACCACACTCTGCAACTGCCGGCAGGCTCCAGTTGTATCTATCAGGTGGGCAAGCACCGGGTCGCCCGGGTGAAGGTCGCTGTCGTTGCAGAATAGTGACGCATGCCTTCAGCAATTCTCAATTTGGATTGCATGCTATCCAGAGTTGACCGTGAAGGGTTCGAGTCCCTCGAGCATGACCACAACAGGGCCGGCGAGGACGCCGGCGCTCCCAGAGTCGGGCAGACCTGACCGCACAGCAAGCTGGCGAGGACACCGACGCGATGGTCCCACCTTAAGGGGGTAGCCGCCTGCTTGATTAAAAGTCCGATAATGACTATAAGGTAATCCTGCCTGCCTGTAGCGGCGGATCTTCTTGGGTAATCATGGCTGATGCTGCGATCCATCTTTCCTTACCAAGTCCCTGTGCCATTAGCTGTCTATGATCAAGCAAACCGAACGCCTGCCCGTAGGCGCCAGTCTGCCCTGGGCGGATGTGCTCGCCAACCTGCCTTTTAACGCCGCTGGCCTGGTACCGGCCATTGCCCAGCAGCACGACAGCGGCGAGGTGCTGATGCTGGCCTGGATGAATCGGGAGGCCATCGAGGAAACCTTGCGCACCCAGCGGGTGTGCTACTGGTCCCGCTCGCGCCGCCAGCTCTGGCGCAAGGGCGAGACTTCCGGTCAGGTGCAGCGACTGGTGGAGATGCGGCTGGATTGCGACGGCGATGCGGTGCTGCTGCTGGTGGAGCAAACCGGCCCGGCCTGCCACACCGGACGACGCAGTTGCTTCTATAACGCCATACGCGCCGACCGGGTCGAGGTGACAGACGCTGTGCTGGTTGATCCTGACGATCTGTATCGCTCATAAAATCATACTATTGCCTTGAGAGTTATTTATGGCCGCTATATTAAAAAGCATGCTGCGTATTTTCGGTATGGCCTGTTTTGCTCTGCTCAGCTTTATCGTATTGCTGTATCTGGCCACCGTCTTTTTTGCAAACCTGGGTCAGGGATTGAGCACCATGGTATTCAGCCGTGCTTCGCCAGCGTCAGGCACTTCCTATCTGTTCATCTCCGGTAAAAAAGAAAGCCACAATCGCTTGCTTTATTTGACCATCGAGGGAGTTATCCTGGGTAGCGCGCCTACCTATATCGGTTCGAGTCTGGGTATTCCAGGCGTCACCTTTGGTTATGGAGTGCAGGATGTGTTGCAGCAGGCCGCCAAGGATCCCAGCGTCAAAGGCGTGCTGCTGCATATGGAAACGCCGGGCGGCACGATATACGGTTCGAATGCCATTTTCGACGGCGTCAAAGCCTATCAACAAGCCACGGGCAAACCGGTCCTGGCCTATATTGAGGGACTGTCTGCTTCGGGCGGCGTCATGGCGATGGTCGGCGCCAACGCCATTTATGCGGATCTGGGCAGCCTGATAGGGAGCATCGGCATATTGGGACCCAACTGGCTCTACTACAACAAGCCGACGGCCACCGAAGGCGGCATATGGGGCGGCGGCGTCTCCACTCAGGCTGGGATCGAGAAAGTCATCGTCTCCGCCTGCGGGCAAGGATCTGGGTAATCCGTACCGGCGAGCGACGCCGGAAGAATTGAAGGTGCTGCAAAACGGTGTCGATATTGAGTACGCCTCTTTCGTAAAACACGTGGCGGTGAACCGTAAAATGGATGAGAATCTGATTCGTGACCGCATGGGTGCCCAGATATTCGATAATAAAACGGCTCAGGAATATGGGTTGATCGACGGTACTTTGAACCGCGACGGTGCTATCGCCAAACTGGCCGAGTTGGCCAAGGTGGGCGAGGATTTTCAACTGGTGCGGCCCCATATAGAGCGGGGTGGATTGCTGGGCAATCTGTTCGGTCTGTCCGAACGGGGACTATTGGGCCAGCCCGAAATCAAGCAGTTGCTGCAATACGACATTTGCAATGCGGCAGTGCGGACGCCGCTGGCTTATCACGGGGATGTCGGTAGATTGTGCGATTGACGTGTGACCGTTGCGTCCCCTTTGCCTTGCTTGCAGGGCTGACAAGGGTAGGTAGCGTTGCTTTCCCCTCCTTTTCAAGATACTGCTGGCGAATTCTCCGAAGGGGGGTAGTCGTTACGAGAGCACCGGAGCCAGGGCGGCGAAGGCCGATCGCCGAGTCTTGGCACGCGGCCGTCCGGCTAACCAAGCGCCGATTCGCAGCAGGTTGATGGCGGTGGCGGCCAAAAGATGGTGCAACCGCGTTTTGGCCAAGCCGATATTTTTCAAGGAGGGGTGGCGCGTAAGCGCCGGGGTGGTTGCCGGGGTGGTTCGACCTGGCGGACTGACCCCCGCCCTTCGGTCGCGACCCCTTGGCAGGGAGAGAATAAAGACTGAACCTACAGGTATGATCTTTTCAGGAAATCAACTTACGCCTGAGTTGGCGGGTTACTTGTGATCTGTTTTGATTGATTCGTGCTTTCAAAACCTTTCTTCTCACACCCCGTTTCGGCGGCTTGCGGATAAACCCTTGGCGCTGCGGCACAATGCGCCCATCCGTAATTGTGCGCTGTTCCGCCATCGAATAGGGTTCATCGTCCCAGCCCACCGCTTGCAGCTTGGGGACGACGTATTGGCGGCAGGTGTCGGCTTCGTTCATGGGGCGGTGGTGTTTTTTATTGGTTATGGTGAAGCAAGGGACGGATCCAACAATATTTCGTGTCTACCGCGGTGATCATTCGTCACCACGCAACGCCTGCATGACCTCGTCTGTGCTTCGGTCTAACCGCAGGCAACCATAAACCTGGTTAACGGGGGCAGCCGACACTGCCTTCGCGGAGCTTGCGAAGCGCAATCCAGGTTTCTCCGGCTACGGGGACCCGCGTAGAGCGCAGCGAAGCGTAATACGCCGCATGAAGGGGAGCCACCACCACAAGTCGGTGGAGGTCCTACAAGTCTATTTCGCCCTACGCGCGCTGACCCCAGCCAATTGCCACGCTTGCATGATTCCTGGCGGCATCCTAATATCCGTTTGGTTCCTTAATGCAACCAGACAGCAACGATGGCCAACCTGACGATCAAAAGTATTCCGGATGCGCTGCTGGAACAGCTTAAGCAAAGTGCTGTCGAGCACCGCCGCAGTCTCAACAGTGAAATATTAATCCGTCTCGAGCGCTCGCTGCAAAGCGCGCCTGTCGATCCGGCGGCATTTCTGGCGCGGCTGCAGGCCTTGCAGCGGCGGGTGCCGCTGCCACCGCTTACGGACGAACTGCTGGAGCGGGCCCGGCGCGAGGGCCGCTCGTGATCGTGGCGGACACCAATTTAATCGCCTATCTACTTATCCCAGGACAGAAAACCGCACTAGCGCAAGCCGTATTCCAGCAGGACCCTGCCTGGATAGCGCCGTTCCTGTGGCGCAGCGAGTTCCGTAACATCCCGGCCTTATACATGCGTCAGAGCCAGCTTGCATTATAGTCATACACATAAGTCATTATAATATGACTCTGTCATCAAAAATTCAGAAATCCAATGTTTTGCAAAACCAACTGATCCTGATAACGTTTTCCATCCCTCGGCTATTTTTCTCTTCATTTCATCCAGTGTATCAACAAACTCTCTGGATAAAATCCGTTTTATACTCTTCCAGATATATTCTATTGGATTCAGGTCTGGTGAATAAGGTGGCAAATGAATTAAATAGATACCGAGTTCCTCGGCCGTTTCTATTACCTTAGCCGCCCAGTGACTACTATAATTGTCTAGGACGATTACAATCGCTTTGACCGTCGTATTGACCGCTTTAATTTGCTTGAGAAAATCGACGATGGCGTCTTCCTTTGAATTTGCCAGAAACCCCTGCACACTGACGCCTTGAATCGCGTAAAATTTAATCTTGTTACTCTTAAAATGTGTTGTGTTCTTATCGACCGTCGGGCTCGCCTCGAAACTCCACAACCGTACCGTATTAGCTCGATTTTGTGGACTCGCTTCATCGAGGAAACCCAGGGCAATGTCGTCCTTATTAATTTGCTTTTCTTTCAAGATCATAAACACCTGATGGAGGTTCGCTTTCAGGCGCTCCTCGGCATCCGGGGGCCGCCGATAATCCCGTGGAAAGGGCTTGCTAAAATGCATGCCCAGCCGCTTGTGCAAGATCCGGATGACTTGAGCTGACGAATACTCAATACCGAATTCTCGCTGAATAAGCTCCCTCACCGCGGCGGTGGTCCACGTGGCTTGCTGATGTAACAGGTAGTCTAAAAAAACTAAATCCCATTCATCGATTTGGGGTGGCCGTCCCGTCCGTTGTCCCTGAGCGCTAATCCCGGCATGGCCAGCATTATTCCAGGTGCGTAACCACAGATAACCCGTGGACACTGCTATCCCAAAGTCTTGACACGTTTCTTCTAAATCTCGACCTAATGGCGAGAAACATTTCAAGAAAGCTAACTTAAATTTAACAGTAATATCTTTCTCTTCAGCTAAGTGCTCAAGCAACTCAGTTTGTCTTTCGACGAATAATCTTTCACCTTTCATTATATCTCTCCTTGTTCTAACAAGAGATAGTGAGTTTTACGTTAATAAATTATATCATATTGAGTAGATGACTATAGTGGATGCGTTGCTGTTCATGGAGGCGGCCGAAACGCTGCTACAAGGCTGTGAGTACCAAGTTGAATCCATGCCGGTGCTGCGCCTGGCCGAGCGCTCGGGCTGTGCGGCCTACGACTGCGAGTTCGTTCATTTGGCGCAGGAATTGGGGAAATCCCTACATCGGTTTTCTCTACACTGGTCTGATGATCACCGCCGACTCTACCTGCCGGATTTTCTATACTCACGGTATGGAACACGACAACAGCTACAAGCTTCTATTCTCCCACGCCGACCTGGTGGCCGATCTGCTGCGCGGCTTCGTCCATGAACCCTGGGTGGCTGAACTCGACTTCGGCACCCTGGAACGGTTCAGCAGCAGCTATGTCAGCGATGACTTGGAAGATCGCCATGACGATCTGATCTGGCAGGTACGCTGGCGGGGGCGGGACTGGCTGTATATCTATCTGCTGCTGGAATTCCAATCTACCAGCGATCCCTATATGGCGGTCTGGTTGCTGGCCTATCTCATGCTGCTGTATCAGGAACTGATCCGCAGCAAGCAGCTACCTTCCCCCGGCCGGCTGCCACCGGTGTTGCCCCTGGTGCTGTACAACGGGCGTAGCCGTTGGACCGCCGCGCAGAATCTGGCTGACCTGATCGAACCGGCGCCGGCTGGATTGGAACAGTACTGCCCGCAACTACACTATTTATTGCTGGAAGAGGCCCGCTATACTGAAACTGAACTGGCGCCGTTGCAGAATCTGGCTGCTGCGCTGTTCCGGCTGGAAAACAGCCCGGGTCCACTGGAATTCGGTCAGGTGGTGGACGCGCTCAGCACCTGGTTGAAAACGCCGGAACAAGACAGCCTGGCGCGGGCGTTCCTGGTGTGGATCAAACGGGTTTTTCTGCCTAGCCGTATGCCTGGAACCGAAATTCCGGCCATACACACTCTCGCGGAGGTGAAAGCCATGTTAGCCGAAGATACCATCGACTGGACTCGACAGTGGAAACAACAGGGACGGGAGGAAGGTCTTCAAGAAGGGATAAAGCGAGGTATCGTTGCCGAACGCACGTTATTGCTTCGCTTGGTAGACAAGCGCTTCGGCGCCGCCTGCGCTCAAACTCTGGCGCCGCTGCTGGAACATCTTGACGACCAGGAGCGGCTGGCCGAGGTCGGCGAGTGGATCGTGACTTGTGACACCGGTGAGGCGTTCCTGGCCAAGCTTCGGCAGACTTGAACGAGTCCGCAATCCTCCTCACATCCCCCCGGGGCTTGCCATGAATATCCTCATCATCGGCGGCGGCCGGGAACATGCCCTGGCCGGGAAAGTCGCCCAAGGATCCATCGAGGAGGCGCTGGGTCGTAAGCCGGAACGGCCGCCGGGTTACGAAGATATCGAGCAACAGTCCCAACGAAAGCAAAATTGCCGGTCGTGTCTTGTTGCTAGGGGGTCAGTGGACGCTGCACGGTAGAAGTTAGCGCCAGTATCATCCGAAGCGCAACATTCGGATGCAATGGGCGAAAAGCCCATTGAAATTCCTATCCTCAGCAAGGAATTTGATATGAATATCGCAAAAAGAGCGGTGGCAGCGGCGGCATTGCTGTCGGGTCTGGGATTCGCAGTTTCGGCGCACGCAGGCCCGGTGACCTTCGAGCACGATCCCAATCTCGTGGTCAATGGTGATTTTGAGACCGGAAATTTCAGCAGTTGGACTCAATGGGGCAATCCAGGATTTACCGGCGTGGATTGTTTCGACGGTTGCTTTGGCAACTTCGCGGCATTTGCCGGACCCTTTGAATCAACGGGCGGTATCCAGCAAGACCTTGCGACGACAGTCGGCGCGTCATACAACATTCATCTGTTTTTGTAGAACGACGGAGGTACGCCGAACCAATTCTTTGTTGACTGGGGTGTCGGAAACACCGTTTATAGCATCGTCAACGATGGTGCACACGGGTACACCGAAATCATCATCGATCCACTGGCGACGAGTGCGACGACAACCCTGAGGATCGGCTTCCAAAACGATCTCGGTTTCTTCAACTTGGATGATGTCAGCGTGAGACAGGTGTCGGAACCGCTGAGCCTCGCGCTGTTCGGCTTGGGTTTGGGCGCACTTAGACTGAGCCGGTGCCGCAAGCCATCGTAAGCAGTGGGGACGCGGATTATGAAGCGTCGTAGATAAAATTTTGACGCTGCTTCAATACAAGAGGAGTGAGTTGATCATGGCTTTTTCCACCGTTGCAAGAACACTCGGGACCATTGCTGTGGTGTGGATGGGGGCATTCATTGCCTTCAATTCGCTCGCTGCTGATGGCTATGCGATTAAAAGTTCTGAATATGCCTTTGCCGAAGTTTGTCACAGGCGACACGGTGAGGATAAATGTCACGGGTCCGTCGACCGCCATGGTTCTGCGCGCGCCGGTCAGGCTGAACGGACAGATCGTAAATTCAGTTTTGCGGTCCGATGGGACTGAGGGATCGATGACGGGCACAGTGCCCGGACTCCGGATCGGCGCGAATACTTTCCAGGTATTCGCATCCAAAACATCGCAGGTTCCTGTCGCCACCTATGTGGTGGAAAGAGGAACGGGTCAGGAGGTGTTGCTCCGCTCCGGCCCCTTCGTGCCCAAATCCGATATTCAGGAGTATCTCAGCTCGGGTGAGCAGCGGGGGGTGCTCCAGTTTAGCGAACTACCTACCCAGGAGCGCCACGCCGAGCTTCAGGCCGCGGGCATCACACTCCATGATTATCTTCCCAACTTGGCCTACGTGGCGTCGATCGACGCAACACTTACCGCGCAGGACCTCGCGCAGCTTGGTGTTCGTGCCTGGTTCCCGTTGAAGCCGGACGACCGGCTCTCGGCGGATCTGCGCAGTGGCGATATTGGCCCATGGGCGACACCAACGACGGGTAAGGTAGACGTCATCATCATGCGGTATCCCGATTTCCCGGAGGCCGAGGCGATGAGCGCCGTGTCCGCTCTCGGCGGTACCGTTCTGGGTACCGCGGCTCCGTTTGGCCAGCTTACGGCGCGTATGTCGGTGAACGTCGTGCGGACATTGGCGGAGCACAGCTGGGTGCTGTGGATCGAGACCATCCCGCCGCCGTCGGTGGTGCACAACGACGGCTCTCGCCAGAGCATCAACGTCGACGCGGTGCAAGCGCTCCCCTACAACCTCACGGGAGCGGGTGTTCGAGTCGCGGTTTTCGACGTCGGCGCCATCGACGCCCATCCGGACCTTGCCGGACGCGTCACGCTCATCGATCCGACCCTCGCGGCACACGAGCACGCGACGCACGTCGCGGGCACGTTGGCGGGCGATGGCACGCTAAGCGGTGGCACCCTTCGCGGGATGGCGCCCAAGGCGTCTTTGTATTCAGGGTCCATGCAAGCCGCCGACGGGTACCGCCAGCTGATCGTCTGGACGACCCACGCAACGGTTATCTCACAGAATTCGTGGGGTGCGTATACGAACAACGCCTACAACAATAGTTGCGCTCTACTCGGCGACTACTTCATTGGGTCGATTGAAATCGACCAGCTTGTCCGCGTCAACAATTTCGCGACCTACCGCAGCGCGGGTAACACGCGGACCTCGTGCGCTCCGCTGATCTACGGCACGATCGACCCGTATGCAACGGCAAAGAACGCCGTCACGGTCGGCGCTGTCAGCAAGACCGGGATCGGCGTGGCGCCCACCGTGGCCTCCTTTAGCGGCTGGGGGCCGACGGACGACGGGCGGCTGAAGCCGGATGTGGTCGCCGTCGGCGTGAACGTGCAGTCCACCTGTCTGTCGTCGACCTACTGCACAGCCTCGGGTACGTCGATGTCAACTCCTGCCATCTCCGGAACGGCGGCGCTGCTCATGGAGTACTATCGCAAGCTAAACGTCGGCCGCGATCCTTCGCCCGCTCTGGTCAAAGCGATCCTTCTTAACACGGCTAAAGATTTATTTTCTAAGGGACCTGATTTCCAGACCGGCTACGGCGAAGTTGACGCACTACGAACGGCTGACACCGTGCGCGATAGCCGCTTTTTCACCGACGAGATCGGTCTACTACAGAACAAGGAATACTGGTTCAACGCGGTGACGGGACCGCAGTGCTCGTTCAAGGTGCTGCTGGCGTACACCGACAGGGAGGGTGCCCCAAACGCGGCGGCGGCGCTCGTAAACAATCTGGATATCAATCTGGTTGACCCGAACGGTTCGGTTTACCTACCCTTGACCCTGGACCCGAGCAACCCGACTACGGATGCGGTTCAGGGCGTCAACACCCGCGACAACGTCGAGCAGGTCGTGGTAGGGGACACTTTCACGCCTCCCCCGTTGCTATCGGGCATCTGGAAAGCCGTGGTCACCGGGACGAAGGTCCCTTACGGACCACAGCCCTTCGCGGTCACCTGGGAGGCGCGGGGCCCCGGCTGCGCGGTGAATTTTTTGTTCTGCCCCCTCTGCACATGACCAGCATATTGGAGCCACTGGTCCTTAGCCAGGTAGCCAGCGTAGCTCGGATGGAGCGCAGCGGAATCCGGAATGACGAAGGCACAGATACATGCCTAACTGGGCGTTCCGGCTACCCACTTAAGCCGGGACGCTTTGCAGACTGACCACAGAGGGATTCCTCTGGGAACGTTGGTATCTTGCCGGCTGTTGATTGGCGCCGGTGCCCTCAAGCCGGCGAAGACGCCAGCGCTCCCAGATAGCTTGGAAGCTGATATTTGTGTCTACCGCAATGATCATCCATTGCCACGCAATGCCTGCATGACCTCGTCTGTGCTTCGGTCTAACCGCAGGCAACCATAAACCTGGTTAACGGGATCAGCCGACACCGCCTTCACAGCGATTAATCGACTTTCAGACTCGTTGAAGTCAAGCACCGTCGCCGGCTTGATTACAAGCCTCTCGCGCAGGGGTTTAGGAATAGTGATCACGGCCAGACCCTACCCGATCAGACCGGGCAACGGTAATGTCCGCATCCGGCAAGGCGATGATTTTTTTCATCGCTTGCAACGAGTCGACAGCAAAGCGATGTTGTAGCCCGCGCACCACTGGATAAGCCAGTTGCGCCAGCCTTTGATTGGGCCTGGAAAACGCCAGAATGTCGTACCAGACGGAGTCGTCGTTGCGCCGCCATTCGACGCAAAACCGTTCCTCTCCCTGCTCGGCATGATCCGGTAAAGCGCCGTAGGCAAAGCCATACCGCTGCACGGCGCCGGCTTGCTCCAGTACGTAAACGATCCGGGCCGCGTTCAAAGACCATAAGCCGGGCAACTGTGCCAGAATGGCGACCGGCGTATCGGCCGCAATCGGCGCGGGATAAGGGTAGGTTTGCACCCATTTCCGGGGGAACATCCGCCACTCCCGAAGAGCTTGCCTGGCTCGGGCGTACACCTGCTGTCCGCAGCCCAACTGGATGCGATGGTGATCGATGACATAGCCGCTGGGTAGATGGGCGGGCGTCTGGCCGGTTTGCAGATGGGTGATCCCGACCGGAGTATAGGCGAAGGGCAGGCGGCTTTGCCGGTGCAGAAAATCCCGAATCCGGGTCGGAGCGGGCTTGAATAGCAAATACATGGTTCGCTGGGTAGTGGAGTTGTGGCTGACTGGTCGTGGTGGTGATTATCCGTATAATGCCGCCAACAATGACTCGTATGAAGAGAGGTTTCCCGCCTGATGTCCAATAACGGCTTGATGTCCGCCGCGCCGCTGACGTATGGATTGCCCTCGCGCCGCCTGCTCAATGTCCTGGGCTTCCTTGCCTGTGCAGGCATGTTGAGCTTCGGTTACTACCTGCAATTCGTGCTACAGCTGGAGCCCTGTCCGCTCTGTATCCTGCAACGCGTGGCGATTTTCAGCACCGGCCTGGTGTTTCTGGCGGCTGCCCTCCACCATCCCGGAGGCTGGGGCGCCCGTCTCTATGCGCTGCTGTTGGCGGTGACCATCGGCAGCGGCGTGGTGCTATCCCTGCGCCATGTCTGGATTCAATATTTTATACCCGAGGACCAAAAGCCCACCTGCGGGATGGCCCTGGATTACATGCTGGAAGTGCTGTCGCCCTGGCAGACGCTCAAGCAGGTGCTCAAGGGAACGGGAGATTGCGCTTTGATCAACTGGTCCTTTTTGGGGCTTAGCATCCCCGCCTGGACGCTGGTGTGCTTTATTTTACTGGGCGCCGTCGGCATTACCCGCAACTGGCTGCGTGACTAAAGCCGGGTTTGCGCAGCTCTCTAAAACTCGAACTCGACCGGTTTGGCAGCGTTCAGCAACGGCGTCAGTTCGGTATCGAACAGGCTGTCGGTGGACCATTCGGTCTCGCTCAGGCGGGTGATCAGCAAGGCTTCCATGACCGGCGCTTCGCCCACGATGACGAACAACCGCCCGCCGAGCTCGAGTTGCTGTGGCCAGTGGCGGGGGCGGAGCGGCACAGAGCCGGTGAGGGCGATGACGTCGTAACGCTGTTCGCCCCAGCCGTAGGCGGCGTCGCCAGTGTGCGGAACCACATTATTGAAGCCATGGAATTGCAGCTTGCGTTGGGCCTCCCGGGTAAATTCGGGGATGATGTCCACGCTGACTACCGTGAAGCCTGACCGGGCCAGACAGGCGGTGATAAAACCGCTGCCGGTGCCGACTTCCAAGACCCGCTCGTCCGGCTGCACCGCCAGCGCCTGCAGCATCCGTGCCTCGACCTTGGGGATCATCATCGACTGCCCGTGTCCCAGGGGAATGGCTATGTCGGCGAAAGCCAGTTGGCGGTATTGCGGCGGCACGAAATCCTCGCGGGGAATCTGCGCCATGACATCCAATACCCGTTGATCCAGCACGTCCCAGGGACGGATCTGCTGTTCGATCATGTTGAAACGGGCTTGTTCGAAGTTCATCTCATGCATGGCGCGCATTCCTGATTCGTTAGGATATTGGCGTGGCAACGGGTAAGGGGAAGTCGCTGTTCGGGACCGCATTGTAGCATACCGGCCTGCTCCCCGGCGGTTGCCTCAGTCGGGCAGTTCCACGGCATAATCGGACACGGGCAGCGCCTTGGAGATCAATCCCTGTGCGGCCAGGAATTGCGCAAAGCGCTTATAGCGGGCGCTGTCCAGGGCGGCCGGGCGCAACGCAAAACGCGGCAGCGTATCCCGCCAGGCGCGACGGTTCAGTTCATCGTTCAGTTCCGGGTAACGCTTGCTGAACAGCGTCCAGGCGTCGTCCGGATGATTGACCACATACAAGAACGGCCTGCTCCACGGCGTCCACAAAGCGCCGCAGGCGGGGGTCGTTCAGCCGGTCGCGTTGCGCCACCAGCACCAGCTCATCGTAGACCGGAATGCCTTCCTCCTCCAGATAAAAGGCCCGTCCCGGCTTGTTCACCAACGCCATCTGGTTCGAGCTCGAAATTGCGGTAAGCGCCGATCACGGCGTCCACCTGACCGGACAGCAGGGCGGGAGAGAGGGAAAAATTCACATTGACCAGGGTAACGTCGTCGAGCTTGAGGCCGTGCTTCTCCAGGATAACCTTGAGCAGCGTATCTTCGAAGCCGCCGATCGAATAACCGATCTTGCGACCTTTGAGATCGGCGATGGTTTTGACCGGACCATTCTGCAGGACCACCAGCGAGTTCAACGGCGTGGCGATCAGCGTGCCGATGCGTTTCAGGGGCAGGCCCTGATTGACCTGAAGATGCAGTTGTGGTTGATAGGAAACGGCGATATCGGCTTTGCCGGCGGCCACCAGTTTAGGGGGATCGTTGGGATCGGCCGGTGCGATCGAGCTCCACGTCCAGATTGCGGGCGGCGAAATAACCTTTTTCCGCGGCGATGACCAGCGGGGCATGGTCGGGATTGACGAACCAGTCCAGGATAACGGTCAGCTTGTCGGCCGCCATCACGCTGTGGCTGCACAGCAAAACCAGAGTCAAGGCAAGAATCCGTAGCAGCGGCATGATCAGAATTTCTCCACAGTGGCGGTGATTTCGGTATGCCATGGCAGCAGACGCTGCAACCCGTGGTCCACCGCAAAATACAGAGCAATGGCCAGGAAAGCCAGCGTCAGCAGGGCAGCGAACAGCAAATCCACCTGCATCCGGGCGTTAGCGTGTAGCATCAGATAGCCCAGGCCGGCGCTGGAGCCCACCCATTCGCCGACCACGGCGCCGATAGGGGCGACGGCGACCGCCACCCGCAGACCGGAAGCCAGGGCGGGCAGAGCGGCCGGAATGGCGATATGGCGCAGTATGGCCCAGCGCCGGGGGGTCGGCAACATGGTGTGAGCCAGATCCAGCCAGCCGCGCTGAATGGCGCGCAGGCCATCGTAGAAATTGGCAGTGACCGGAAAGTAGATAATCAGCGTGGCCATAGCGACCTTAGAGGTGATGCCGTAGCCCAGCCAGAGAACCAGCAGCGGTGCAATGGCGAACACCGGCACCGCCTGGGATGCGATCAGCAGCGGCAGCAGCCAGTCCCGCGTCCGCTGCGAATAGCTTAGCGCCAGGGCGCTGGCGCAACCGAGCAGCACGCCCAGGATCGCTCCCAACAGGATTTCCAGGGCGGTGACGCCGGTATGGCGGGCCAGCAGGCTGGCGTTGTCCCAGAAACTGACGGCGACCCGTCCAGGACCGGGCAGGATATAGGGAGGCACGCCGCTGAGCCAGACCAGTAGTTGCCAAGCTGCCAGCAATCCTATAAGAATGAGCGCGGCGCGCGCCACTGCTCTCATACCGCCTCCAGATTCTGTAGCAGTGTCCGATAGGATGCCTGCACCGCCGGGTCGGCCGGGTCGCGGGGCGGGTCACCCGGTAAATCCGGCAGAGCGCGGAGACTGGCGGGGCAGCCGCTCATGATCAGGATATGCTGTCCCAGCCGCAGCGCCTCGATGGGATCGTGGGTGACCAGTAGCACGGTGCGCCGGGCGAGCAGGTGGGCAGCCAGCGCTTGCAGCTTAAGGCGGGTGAGGGCGTCTACGGCGGAAAAGGGTTCGTCCATCAGCACCACGGGACGGTCTTCGAACAGCGTCCGGGCCAGGGCGGCGCGCTGGCTCATGCCGCCGGACAGGGCGGCGGGGCGGGCGGTGGCCGCGGCGGCCAGGCCCACCTGTTGCAGCAGCCTGGCCGCCTTGAGCAAATCCGGTTGCTCGCCACGCAAACGATTGCCCAGGATGACGTTTTCCAGCACGCTGAGCCAGGGTAGCAGCAGATGCTGTTGTGCCATGTAGGCGACCCGCCCGCGCAGCGGCAGACCGTCGCTGCAAGTCAGCGCCGTGGCCGTGGCGTCCGGGGCAAGCCCGGCCAGCAGGCGCAACAGGCTGCTCTTGCCGACTCCACTGGGTCCCAGCAGGCAGGTGATGCAGTCACCCTGCAAGTCGAGGTCGAGCCGGTCGAACAGCACAGCGTTGTCGTAGGCCAGGTGGGCGCCGCGCAGGTTAACTGCCAGCGCCTGGGGGTGGTCGGGAACAGGGGAATGGATCGAGAGCGGCATGTATTGCAAAGTAGGCGTGCGGGCGGCAAACCCGCTTGGCGAAGCCGCGATTATAGTCAAAATTACAGGTGGAGCGGACACTTATGTTGCATCGACTATTGTGGGAAGCAAACAGCGATCTGGCGCAGGGCTGTCTGTACGATACATTCGTGCAGAGTCTGGCCGACGGCAGTCTGGATGCAACCGCTTTCAGACGCTATGTGGCGCAGGACGTCTTTTTTCTGCGGGCCTTTTTGCAGGCCTATGCGCTGGCGGCGGCTAAGAGCGCCAACCTGGAGCAGGCGCGTTGTTTGCATCGCCTGATGGGCGGCGTTTTGGACGAACTGGAACTGCATGGCCGCTATGCCACCAGTCTCGGCATCGAGTTGGAGCGAGCGACGCCCTTGCCGGCGGCGCGGGCCTATACGGATTTTCTGTTGCGCACCGCCTGGAGCGCCAGCCTGGCCGAGACCATCGCCGCGATGACCCCGTGCATGCGTCTCTACGCCTGGCTGGGTCGAATATTGGCGCCACGCCGCCATGAAGATCATCCTTACGGCGATTGGATCGACACCTATGGCAGTCCAGCATTCGAGGCGCTGGCAGTGGAGCTGGAAACTTGGCTGGATGTCGTCGCGGCGGATACGCCGGCTATCCGGGATGCTTATCGCTATGCTCTCCTGTGCGAGCGGGCGTTCTTCGCCGCACCCTTGCAGCTCACGGGTTGAGTTGGTTTTTTATAACGAAATATAATAAATATATAGGAACTAATTCCTTTTTGTTTGAGTAGAGTCTTGCTAAGTTTATGCAAGAAGTCGTTTTGCAGGGGCATGGGTTTGACGCACGAGAGCGATGGGGACACTGTGATGACTAAGGCATATCCGATAATAGCCGGCAGCGTCTGCACCGACGGGCTGGACCTGGATCTGCAAGAGGCTAATGCCAAGCTGGAACAGATGGATGCCGAAGAGCGCGTAGCGTGGGCGTTGGAACGTTTCGCCGGTGAGATCGTGATGTCCTCCAGTTTCGGCGCCCAGGCGGCCGTGACCCTGCACATGGTGACCCGGCAGCAGCCGGATATTCCTGTCATTCTCATTGATACGGGTTATCTGTTCCCGGAAACCTACCGTTTCGTCGAGCAGTTGACCGACCGGCTGGCGCTCAATTTAAAAGTTTACCATTCCGCACTCAGTCCCGCCCGGCAGGAGGCTCTGTTCGGCCGGCTGTGGGAGCAGGGCCTGGCGGGGATCGAATTCTACAACCAGATGAACAAGGTCGAGCCGATGCAGCGGGCGCTGGAACAACTGGGCGCCACAGCCTGGATCGCCGGTCTGCGCCGGCAGCAGGCGGCGAGTCGCCAGCACCTGGAGGTGCTGGCCATGCGCAATGGCCGCGTTAAGGCGCATCCGATCATCGATTGGACCGACCGCGATGTCTACCAGTATCTGCTGCGTTACCATCTACCCTACCATCCGCTCTGGCATGAAGGCTATGTCTCAATCGGCGATATCCATACCACCCGGCGGCTGGCGGACGGCATGACCGAAGAGGAAACCCGCTTCTTCGGTCTGAAGCGCGAATGCGGTTTGCACGAACATGTATAAAGCCGAATTTTGAGGTATCATTACCACTTTGCAACATCAGGTTGCTCACCCCCCTCAGATTTTATATACCCCCCTTGCTGAGGGGGGGTCTTTTTATCCGCCGCCTGATGAATCAACCTCTGGCCATCTGCGATCAGGCAGACGCCGCCCAGGCGTTGCAACGCCAGCCGGATCGACTCCATGATCAGGGGCGCCCGGCAACGCTGTTCTGTCTGAGAATCTTCAAAATCTGCCTCTTTAAAACCATCTCTGAATGCAAGGTGAAAGCAATGCGTGTTTCTAACAAATGGCTCTCTGTTGCGGCTTTGACCGTGGTCACGGTGTTGTCTGTCAGTCTGGCTCTGGCGACGGATGCGTTTACCAAGGAACAGGCTATTGAGCGAGCTTTACAGGCGCACCCCGGTAAAGTCGAAAAAGCCTATCAGGAAACTAAAAAAGGTCAGGAAGTCTGGGAGGTGCAGATCGAAGGCGATGACGGCAAAAAATGGGAACTTTACTACACGATGGATGGTAAGCTGCTGAAGGAAAAGGCTGACTAAGCACAGCTTCAGGCGGCTGGTTTACCTCCGGTCGCTTACTTCGAAAGATAAATTTTACGAATAAATCCATGAATGCTCTTGCTGAAATCAAAGTTTGGGACCCGCTGGTCCGGCTGTTCCACTGGGCATTGGTGGCGGCCTTTTTCATTGCTTATTTCACTCAGGACGAGTGGCTGCGCTGGCATGTCATCGCCGGTTATACGGTGACTGGATTGCTGCTGTTTCGCTTGGTGTGGGGTTTTGTCGGCCCGCGCTATGCCCGATTTTCCGATTTTGTTTATCCGCCTGCCACGGCGCTGTCTTACACGCTGCAAGCCTTGCGGGGCGAAGCCGCCCGCTATATCGGTCACAATCCGGCGGGCGGCGCGATGGTTATGTTCCTGCTGCTCAGTTTGACATTGACTGCAGTTAGCGGTCTGCTGCTGTATGGGGCAGATGCCTGGCAGGGGCCGCTAGCCGGAATCATGCAAGACACCAGCGAGGAATGGATCGACATACTGGAGGAAATCCATGAATTCGCCGCCAACTTCTCACTATAGCGGTCATTCCCGGCGTGGAAACATAGACATTAATGTAAGTATTTGAAAATACTTGAAAAGGTAAAATTTTTATTGAATGCAATGTATTCCATCCATTTAATAACCGCTCTATTGTTGGTTTGCATCCACGTTATCGGGGTCATCTGGGAGAGCGTTCTGCACAAGGAAAACTTGGCGCGCTCCATGATCAACGGGCGCAAGCGCGTTTGAGGCGAATGCCCTCGCTGAAGTCTTGCCCTTATGATTGCGAGGAGATAAGCGGCAATGTGTGGGAATGGCGGCGACCACGGTTTTCGGGTGGTGGTGTCCCCATTGTTCTCTGACCGATGAAAGCTCTGAACTCTGTACCGGTTTTGGGGTTGACAGATTGGGTTTTTATATCATCACCTTTTCTTACTACTAGAGCCCCCAGGGAACAAACAGGGGCCTCATGCTTTCCACGACACGATTACCAACACCATCATGAGTTGCCTCAGCTGGTGTAGCCTGGATGGAGCGGAGCTTGCGAAGCGTAATCCAGGTTCCCGGCTGTGTTACGGCAGCAACCCGGAGAGTTCCGAGGACTCCTATAACGTGTAGGAATATCAGACAGCCAAGGATCCGCCCTGCACGAGCAGGAATATAAGGAAATCGAGACGGACGATTTGCGGCAGTTTTTGCAGACTCGGTTCAGAGGGTTG
Source organism: uncultured Pseudomonadota bacterium (assembly GCA_963708455.1). Lineage (GTDB taxonomy): Bacteria > Pseudomonadota > Gammaproteobacteria > Competibacterales > Competibacteraceae > CAIMUS01. The sequence continues at coordinate 1,121,182 of CAVPSQ010000010.1, read as the reverse complement.
GCGCACGAGGCACATGCGGTCGAAACAGTAATCGACCGTTTCCTGCGGATGATCAAGGAGCATACCGGTCTACTGGTGGCGCGGGGGAGGGGGTTTATGCGTTCTCCCACCTTACCTCTCAGGAATATCTATATACCCTGCAACGAGTGTCCGACCTCTGGTGGCGCGAGGTCATCCCATTGGTTTTCTCTGAACGATGAACTCTCTGGACTCTGTTCCGGTTTTCAGAGCAATCAATTAGGTTTTTATATCATCATCTTTACCAATACACAAAACAATCTCACAACAATATATAACTCCACTTACCACCAATAAACAGTAAAAAAAACAATACCATGTCTTAAATCTGTAGAATCAAAAGACTTCAGTGACCCAGATTCTGCACCGTCAGACGAGCGATATTTTCCATCATTGGAATTGTTTCAACCGAACGACCCTTCACCAACGCCCGCGCCACCTGTAAGAAGTTAATCCAAAAAGGATTGTTCAGACCCTGCGAGTCCCGGAACCAAAGAGCAGCCCAGAACGACTTTTCCGCCCAGCGCAGACGATGCGGTTCAATAACTTCGCGTAACACCTGCTTGACCAGCGTATGCTGCTTGCGCGCCCGACTAGCGGCGAGCAGCTCGGCGACTTGCTGATCATCCTCGAACCAGGAGTGAGTGGCACCAGAAACGATGCTCCAGAAATGGCTTTCCTGTAAACAGTACTCGATAACATCTGCCTGTTTGTGCTGCTCGGGAAGTTCCTCAAAAAGACGATCAATAGTGGCTTCCAGATTAAGTTCATCCGGTTGCCAATCAGTCGCTCCTAGCCGTTCAGCCACCGCCAGCAGACCCGGCAACGGGAGCCGATTATAGTGACCACCGACAGCCAGATGATGCTGCACAGCACGATCCAGATAAGCCCGCGAAACTATTAACGGCCGGCTTTGCGATACTTGAGACAGATATTGATTGATAGTTCGCTTAGAATGTGGCTCCGGGTCAATCCAGGCGTCAAGAACCCCCGCATGCAGTCTCACCAGAATAGAGGAGAGCATGTATTTACGGTTTATAACAGTGACAATCATGAAACCCATAGCACCAGAACCATCCACCATCGTTCCATAAATTTCAGCCTGCCTGCCTGACTCCCATTGAGCACACTCGATACCTCGCTGACGGGCCACTTTGATAACAGGATCGAGCCGCGACCGGTCGTGCGGGAACAACCAGTTGCGTATGGCGATCAAGCGGCGTAAACCAACAGGCGTCAGTTGTTTTACTCCCTGCTGCAACATTTGCATAACTCCTTGCCGCATAGGCTCCATATCATCCAGCAGCAACAACGGAACGGTATTCTGAAGAATCGGATAAGACGAGTGCAACATGGCCGCCGCCAAAGTCAGACGCATCTCCACCGGCATGGGATAGGTGAGTTCAGTAGCCATCGCAGCCACCTGGAATTCATCGCTACCCGCGTCCCGAGCCAGGGAGGCCAACAGCCCATCAAGATCGGGTACCTCGACATTGGACTTCGCTTCAGTTTCCATGGCAGCAGTCACAGCCTGAAATAAACGCGGATCCACCTGCAATCTGGCTTCACGCAGCGACACAATAATTTGCTGTAGCAACATATCCGACAACCGACCTGTATCCGCCAGTTCAATGACCTGCTGCTGAAAACGCGCGATCAACTCTTTGGCCCAGTCGTAGTCCCGATCCACCTGGTAGCGTATATGCTCCAATTGGACGCCCAGCAGCATCAGATAGGCTTGAGTCAGGTTATCATCACCCTCAGTAGCAACCTGGTTCACTAAAGCATCGAGCATATCCAGCAATTCTTGCGGATGATCATCCATATAGCCCATCATCTTGTCAGTCAAAAGCGGTGGCTGGTTCTTGCGGAAACCAACAGCGACAGTAGTGGCAAAATGCTGCAGTTGTTTAGAGAGAGGCATAAATTTAGGTGTCTCACGTTGTCCAAGAGGGTAGCTTAGCGTATTGCTTTCAATTTTTTATCGCAACCAATCATCTCACCATTTTGCTGAGGAGCGAACATGGCCACCATGAAGGCGGTACGTATACACAAGTACGGCGGTGTCGACGTGTTGCGTTACGAAGAGGCACCGAGACCAGAACCCGCCGCCGACGAGATTCTGATCGAAGTTCGCGCGACTTCGGTCAATCCGGTAGATTGGAAAATCCGCCAGGGCTGGCTGCAGAATTTCATTCCCCACCGCCTACCATTGATACTAGGCTGGGATGTCGCAGGTGTAGTCACACAGGCAGGGTCGCAAGTCACCAGTCTACAGCCAGGAGATGCAGTTTATGCGCGTCCGGACTTGGCCCGCGACGGAGCTTACGCCGATTATATCGTGGTCAAAGCCGCCGAAGTCGCCCACAAGCCAACGACAGTGGATTTCGAACAGGCCGCCGCTATTCCACTGGCCGGCATCACAGCCTGGGAAGCACTGCTAATGACAGGAAAATTGACCGCCGGACAGCGGGTGTTAATCCATGCTGCGGCGGGCGGGGTAGGAAGCCTGGCCGTACAGTTGGCCAAAATCCAGGAGGCCTATGTCATCGCCACGGCTTCAGCCGACAATCAGGTATTCCTGCAAGCACTAGGCGCCGATGAATGCATCGACTACCGTTCGACTCGCTTCGAAACAATCGTCAAGGATATCGATCTTGTGTTCGATACGATGGGCGGGGAAATACAGGCGCGCTCCTGGCAGGTGTTGAAGCCAGATGGACTACTGGTATCCATCGTCGACCCACCGGCGGAACGCGAGGCGCAGCGATGGAGCGTACGCTGCGCCTTCGTGTTCATTCAGCCGAATGCCGGCTATCTGAAGGCAATAGCCGACCTGATCGACGCCGGCAGACTACACCCTATCGTCAGTCAGGTGCTACCGCTGAGCCGGGTCCAAGAGGCACACCAGCTGAGCGAAAGTGGTCATATGCGTGGCAAGCTGTTGTTAACGCCGTAGATTCTCTGGCTATTTGGCCTGGTACTGCTCCCGCATTTCCCGCTTCAGCGTTTTACCAGCGACATTGTGCGGGAACACCTCCATGATCATCACAGCGCTAACGCGCTGAAATTTGGCATCGACATGCACATTGATCCAATCCTTCAGTTCAATGGCGGTAACGGTGTGCCCCAAACGCAGCGTAACAGCGGCGACCGGAGTTTCGCCCCAACGCTCATCAGGCGCACCGAAGACGGCCGCTTCGCTGACAGCGGGATGACGAACGATAACCTCTTCAATATCTTTGGGATAGACATTGACACCGCCACTGATGATCATGTCCTTGATGCGATCCACCAGGAACAGATAGCCATCCTCATCCACAAAGCCAGCATCGCCGGTGTGCAGCCAGCCGTCCACTATCGCTTTGGCGGTAAGATCAGGACGCTTGTAATAACCGGGCATCAGGATAGGACCCCGTCCGCAGATCTCACCGATTTCGCCAGGCGCACATTGCTCGCCGTACTCATTGAGAATGCACATTTCGAAGAACGGCGGGGGCACGCCCACGGAGCCGACTTTACGCACAGCATCATGCTTGTCAAGGATGGTGACGAAGCCTTCAGTCAAACCGTACAACTCGTAAAACCGGCCTGGCAATAAGTCGTTGATCCGCCGTTTGTATTCCAGGTGCAGGGGAGCGCCGACATTATGCAACATTTGCAGCGATTGCAATGCTTGGGGAACGAATGCAGGACTATTGAGAATGGCGATGATCTGCGCCGGCACCAGGATGACATGGGTGACTTTTTCCCGCTCAATATCCCCGATCATCGCCTCGGCGTCGAAAGTCCGATGCAGGATATAGGTACAGCCCAGGTACATCCAGGGCATCAGGTCCAGCATGGCGCCATTGAAGACAATGGCACCGGCATGCAGCACCACGCTTTCCGGCGTCATCCGCCAGGCGGAGGCGAACAGGCTACAATACATAGCACGCACATAATGAGTATGCACGATGCCCTTAGGGGCACCGGTGGTGCCGCTAGAGTACATAATGTTGTAGACATCAGCATCCTTGAGACCAGCATCGGGCGGCTCTTCAGCAGTGGCGGCGGCGATGAAATCAGCATAGGTCTGAAAACCCGGCTGCACTGTATCGCCGACCAGCACGTAGTTACGGACCGCCGGCAGATCAGCGCGAATCCGGTCCAGCGCCTCCGCCGCAGCGGGATCGGCAAGCACGACAACTGCATCGGAATCCCGCAACAAGGTGGCGAGTCCGCTGTCCTGAAGCAGGGTACTGCTGGGGACTATCACGATGCCGGTCTTGGCCGCCACCCAGTAGGCGGTCATAAGTTCCAGGCAGTTAGGCAGGATGGTGGCCATTTTCTCACCCTTGCGCACGCCAGCGGCGAGCAGCGCATTCGCCAAGCGGTTGACACGGGCGTTAAAGTCCCACCAGGTCAGACGTTGCCCGCCGACCACCAGGGCCATACGATCCGGCTGGTAGCGAGCATGTCGTGGTAACAAGGCACCGATATTCATGATTGTCTCCGGAATAGTTGTATTGTCGGACGCCAGTCATTATAGTCGTTGCCTTTTTACAGTGTGACACCGACAGATTCCTGTCACTGTAGCCAAAATTGTTGTCTAAAGCGATCTGGAAAAACCGCAGAATTACACTACCGGGACACTCCAGAATTCTCTGTTATGACTGCTAAATCCGATCCAATTCTGAAAGATCAGCCAGACTCTGTCACTGTCGTCGATGAGGAACTGTTCCGTAACCTTATCGCCAGACGCGCCAGCATGCTGTTCAAGCTGATCGATTATATGCAGGCGCATGATCCGGTTCGACCGGCGTTTACCCGCCCGTTTATAGGTGATTTATTGGCACAGGCGGTGCATCTCGAGGAATTGCTGGACGCCTATGGCGCCCGCAATAACCGTCACTGGTGTCGCTTTCGGGGGCTCACGGCAGCTATCAAGCTGTTCACCAAGCTGAGCTACGAACTGTTGCATATACAGCATGTATTACCGAATTACCGATTGCTACCCATCGAGAAAGATTTTGTCGCCGCCACCGAACAGGCCTTAGTGTTCACCAGTGGCATAGTAAAAGAGGCAGCCGTCAGACTGTTGAAGCAAGTTAAGCGCCTGGGCCTGCCGGTGGTGTTCAGGCCGATCCCGTCGCACGATTACCGCGAGCAACTGATCCCCGGTCGTCTGTCCTACAACCGTGACAAGCGACAAATCGATAATGTAGCCGCCATCGTCACCCATCTTGCCACCGCGTTTCTCAATCTAGCCGCCGAAAGCGAACTGCTGCACGACATCGCACAACTGCAACCCGCCACCTATGCAAGCTGTTTTCCGGATCCGGTGAGCGAAGAAAATCTGCGCTACCTCAAACATCGCTTCCACAATCTGCAATCGGTATACGACACTTATGTGTCCGAAACCGAAATCGAGCGCCTGGACGCCGATCTGCCGATCCTGCGTGGCCATGCCAGCATCATCTATCACCTGCTGGACATTGCGACCGACCTAGCTCATTACTATGAACGTCATCTCAACCCGCACAGCGGGGATTCGGCTTTGCGGCAGCGGCCGGTGGTCGATAGTGCAGCTTTACAGGATATCCTGATTGGTTTCTCGCTGACCTATTCCAATCTGTATCTAGACTGCGGCCAGCGGCTGTGCCAGGAAATGCTCAAACGCTATGCAGAAGTCGGCCAGATCGAGGTGCCAGCGCCGCACTATCGGGGTTTCCACGTGCGCCCGGCCACACTGGTGGCCAGAATCGTGCTGCATTACGGCAGTACCGTGCGCATGGAGCTAGAAGGTGATACCTACGATGCCAGTTCGCCGCTGGATCTGTTTCGCGCCAATGAAAAAATCAACGCCCGCAAAAGGCGCTGGCTGGCAGCGGAGATCGCCCGGTTGCCACTGCGCGAGGATGCCATCGGGCAGGATCAGATCAAGGCGGCGGTTCTGGATAGAGTGCTGAAGCTGGCGGAAGATGGCAAATTGATCATCTACGAACAGCCTCTGCAACTGTCCACCGAGCTGACCGAACTGTCCCGTCAGGAGAAAAGTCTACTGGAGCGTGTTAACGCCGAAATCGCACGCCTGCTGGCTATCGGCCAGATCGATATCAGCACCGGTCTGACTATTAAGTTCACGGGCGACAAACGCGTTCTAGCCGATATCGCACTGCTGGCAGAAAACGGTTATGGCGAGGATAGCTTCGGCAACAACATTCCGCTGCCCAAAACACTTTCCTATTTACGGCGTTCCGGGAATCCGCTAGGTAATTAATTGATTTAACTTATTTAATAATATTCAGCTCAGCGCGAACGTTGATAGGTTCCGAGCAGTTCAGCTTGTGCCAGCATATAACCCTGCATAGCTTTTTCCAGCGCGGCCTTGGTCGGCTTGCCTAAATCCGGCAGGACTGTATCCAGAGCGTACAGTTTATGGAAATAGCGGTGGCGGCCGATCGGCGGACAGGGACCGCCATAGCCGGTCCGCTTCCAGTCGTTGGCTCCCTCGCGTGTACCGGCCGGCAGCGCGTTTGCCACTACGGCTTCGGGCAGACCAGCGGTGTCGACGGGGATGTTATAGAGCACCCAATGCACCCAGGTCATGCGTGGCGCGCGAGGATCAGGAGCGTCCGGATCGTCCACAATCAGGGCCAGACTGCGCGCGCCAGCGGGCAGATCCTGCCAGTGCAGGGCGGGTGAACTGTTGTCGCCGTCACAAGTGAAACGGGCGGGTATAGCGCCGTTGTGTTGAAAGGCGGGGGAGGTGAGTTGCATAGCTGTGCTCGCTTCTGTCGCCAGCGGATATACGACATAGGGTAGCGTAACTACCCGTTCAATAACAAACTCCTTAACCTTAGAGCCTTACCACCTATCAGTTTAGGAAATCGTGGCGTTAAATCTTCGGAAAGGAGTATCCATTTAAGCCTGGACACTTCGCAGAGTGACCGCAAAGCGCCGGCGAGGACGCCGGCGCTCCCAGGATTGCAAAGAGCCGGCGAGGACGCCGGCGCTCCCAGGATTGGGCGGACCTGACCACAGAAGGCTGGCGAAGACACTAAACATATATAATTGAAAAACAAATTATTTTGGCTCAATATGGATTCCAGACTGTTGAGGACCGCTCGCCCCGATGGCGATCGGCGGCTACACTGAACGGGTTCTGAGCCGCTGCGACCGAAGGCCCCCCGACGATGATCAACCTTCAAAATCTGCTGGATGATGTCCGGTGCTATGAAACTATTCGCCAGCTCCGCTGGCCGGACGGGGTCCACTGTCCCCACTGTAGCATAGCGGAGATCACGAAGCAGGGGCGGGATACGACCCAGCCGGCGCGGCAGAAATATCGCTGTGAAAGCTGCCATCGCTACTTTGATGATCTCACGGGTACGGTGTTAGCGGGGCATCATCAACCGCTGGGGGTTTGGATTTTGTGCCTGTATTTCATGGGGTTGAATCTGTCTAACGCGCAGATCGCCCACGAGCTGGGCTTGAATTCGAACGATGTACAGCGGATGACTGAACAGCTCAGGGAAGGGATCGTCGCCCGCCAGCCCGAACCGGTCCTGTCGGGGGACGTGGAATGCGACGAGGTCTACGTGGTGGCCGGTCATAAAGGGTTTCCGGAGGCGGTGAAAAAAAAGGCCGTCGGGGGCGGCGGCGGCGGCTGAAGGGGGCACGGGGTCGGGGCACCTTGGAGAAGGAAAAGCCGCCCATTCTCGGCATGATTCAGCGCGGCGGCGCGGTAGTCGTCCGGATGCTGGAGAACGTCCAGCAAGCCACCCTCCGTCCCCTATCCAGGCGTTTATCGCCCCGGGAACCCGAGTTCATACCGATGAATACGCGATCTATAACCCGTTGAAGGATTGGGGCTTTGACCATCATACGGTGTGTCACAGCCAGGGCGAATACGCCCGTGACGAAGATGGGGATGGCTTCCATGAGATCCATGTCAACACGGCTGAGGGCTTCTGGTCGCTGCTGCGCTCTTGGCTGCGACCCCATCGTGGGATCTCGCAAGAAAAACTGCCGCTCTACCTGGGCTTCTTTCAGTTCGTGCACAACACTCGCATTCGGGGCAAAGGCCTGCTCAGACCCCTCTTGGAACTGCTGGTCGCATAACGCAGTGAACTGACTGGAATCCATATTGAGCCATTATTTTATGCATGTCTATCTTTGGAAAACCCTGGATCAAGCGCTGCATCGCTGCATTATATTTAGTTGGTATAATGTATATTATGTTAAATTACAGTAAATCAGTGAATAGTCACCCGCACTCTTCCTGTGCAATGGCGCACCGGCTTGCTGACACACTGCGCGGACAGCATGCCGGCGCCGCCAGGAAATCTGGTCAGGGGTCAAGTCGCGCCAATTCGGTATAGAAATCCAACGTCTGTCTGGCAATGCTGGACCAACTGAAATACTTCTCGACCCGCTGGCGCGCTTTGACGCCCATCGCCTGCCGTTTTTCCGAGTCCTCCAGAATAAGATTGGTATGTTCGGCTAGCGCACGCGCAAAGGTTTCAGGGTCCCGCGGTTCGAAGTTAGCGGCACTGACTGGTTGCAAAGGAACCAGAAAGCCGGTTTCACCGTTGACGATAATTTCCGGAATCCCGCCGACCGCGGAAGCCACCACTGGCGTCTGGCAGGCCATGGCTTCCAGATTGATAATACCGAACGGTTCATAAACCGATGGACACACGAATACGGACGCTTGGCTGTAAATGGCGATCAGATCGTGGGCGGGAACAATTTTGGATATCCAGACGATGTTATTGCGACTTTCCGTCCGCGCCTGGTCGACGTTCAGCGTCATCTCCCGCCCGATTTCCTCAGTATCCGGCTGTCCGGCGCAGAGCACGATCTGGGTATCGGGACGCAGGTATTTGATGGCCCGCACCAGGTGAATAATCCCCTTCTGGCGGGTGATTCTGCCTACAAACAACACATAGGGTTGGTCCGGATTGATCTGATAAGCCGCCAGCACTTCGCGATCGGGCGAATAGTGATATTCGTTCTGATCGATGCCATTATAAATAACACGGATTTTATCGAGCGGAACCCCATAAAGCTGATGCACATCCGCTTTCATGGATTGCGACACGGCGATGACGCCGTCGGCGTTCTCGTAAGCCGTTCGTTCCACCCAGGTGCTGGCATTGTAGGCTGTGCCCAGTTGTTCGACCTTCCACGGACGGTGGGGCTCCAGGGAATGGGTGGTCAATACCAGCCGCGCTCCTACTAGTTGTTTGAGTAGACAGCCGGCCAGATGAGAGTACCAGGTGTGACAATGCACGATATCAGCAGTACCCAGACTGCCCGCCATCATGATGTCCCTGAGCAAGGTATCCATGAAACGGCGGTGGCGGGAATCCTGATAGGGCGTCGCAAACTCCGGTTCGATGCCTTCAACGGTAAGATTATTCAACTGTTCCCGCTGCGTGCCGAAACATAGGACTTTGACGCTATGTTTCCGTTCCTCCAGACTGGCCAGCTCGCGCGTGAGATAACTCACGTGAACGCCCGCTCCTCCGTAAATATGGGGGGGATACTCGTTGGTTAAAATGGCAATTCTCATTAAACAGTTCTCCTACCGTTGCCTAAGAAGGCGCTTATTGGCAAAGATGACGTGACTGGCCTATGCCTGCTATCTAAACCCGACTGATATTAGGTAGTATCATACCGATGTCGCCTGCTACCGACTAGCACTCGACAGCCGACCAGCGCTGCCGGCCTGGCGTCGCTGGCAGGCCATCCAAACACATCAAGGTGATAGTTTATGAGTAACAACAAGAACATGCATACCTCTGCCGAGAACGTGGATGCGACCGAAACGGCTGCCGCCCGCCTGCCCTCTTTCGTCACGGAGAGCCGACAAAAGCCACTATCCGTGGGACCTGCGCCGGGTTTACGGGTGTTGTTCTGCACCGCCGAAGCCGACCCGCTGGTCACAATCGGCGGCCTGGGCGAGGTAAGCGGCGCCCTGCCCCCAGCATTACGACAATTGGGACTCGATGTCCGCCTGCTACTCCCGGCTTACCGGGGGGTGGTGGCCGCCATCGGCGGGGAGCCAGTGGGGGAACCGTTCCAACCACTACCCGGCGTAGCCGCGCCGGTACAACTGATCAAGGGCGTGCTGGCCAATGGCGTACCGGTATACGCCATCGACTGTCCAGCATTATATGACCGTGAAGGAGACCCCTATAGTGACACCAACGGCGATGCCTGGCCGGACAATGCGCTGCGCTTCGGTGTACTCGGTAAAGTGGCCGCCCTGTTCGGCACCGCCACCGGTCTGTTCGATTGGACCGCCGATATCGTGCACTGCAATGACTGGCATACCGGCTTGGCGCCGGCCTATCTGGCGCACGACCGCCTGGCCTGGGCCCGTTCGGTCATCAGTATCCATAACCTTGCCTATCAGGGAACTTATGCGGCGGAATTGCTGACCCCCCTCGGCCTGCCTAAATCCTGTTTCATCACCGACGGAGTGGAGTTTTATGGTCAGCTCTCGTTTCTCAAGGCGGGACTTTATTATGCCGACTATATCACCACCGTCAGTCCCGGCTATGCCCAGGAGATTCAGACGCCCGCCGGCGGCTACGGCCTGGAGGGCCTGCTGGCGTTCCGGCGCAATCGTTTGACCGGCATTCTCAACGGCATTGACACCGTCACCTGGGATCCATGCCAGGATAGTTACCTGCCCGCTCATTTCGGTCCCCAGGATTTGGTCGGCAAAGCGGTCAACAAGCAATTACTACAAGAGCGATTGGGATTGAAGGTCGGTGCCGAAACAATAGTATTGGGGATGATCGGCCGGTTCACTTATCAAAAAGGGGTGGATCTGGCGCTGGACGTGGCGCAGGAGTTGTTGGATCAACCCGTGCAACTGGTGGTGTTGGGAAGTGGCGAGCGGCATTACGAGCTAGATTGGAGCCGCTTCGCCTGGGACCATCCAGACCGGGTCAGCGTCACCATCGGCTACGATACCGCCCTGGCCCACCTGATCGAAGCCGGTGCGGATATCTTTCTGATGCCCTCCCGGTTCGAACCCTGCGGGCTCAATCAAATGTACAGCATGCGCTACGGCACCCCTCCCCTCGTGCATCGCACCGGTGGCTTGGCCGACTCGGTCGTGGATACGACTCCGCGCACCCTGGCGGCAGGCACGGCAACCGGGTTCGTGTTTGAGCATCCCACTCAAGCCGAACTACTGGCGTGCGTGCTGCGCGCTCTGCTGGCTTACCAGGATCGGAAAACTTGGCAGAAGCTGCAAAACAACGGCATGACCCGGGAATTCGGCTGGGGTAACAGCGCGGCCCAATATCTGAAAATCTATCAGGCGTTGACACCCACCAAAGCGTCGGCAGCGGCCTGCTGAAGCCGGCGTGGCGACCTGAGTCACCATGCCCGCCCGCTGCTGACAAACAAGCAAGGGGGGGATGGTGACCGGAGGAACAGGCGCCCTAAGCATTGATAACTAACTATTCTTAATCAGGTTGATCCCCGGTAATGCGATACGTCGGTTTGCTGCGCAATCTCAAGATCCGAGGCAAGCTGCTACTGGTGGCGCTACCCCTGGTACTGCTGCCTATTCTGATTGTCGGCAGCATCGTCAGCTACGTCTCCACACAACAGGCTCGGCTGGGCATTACGCAGACCAGCGAGGCCGACTTGGAACACATGGCGCAGTTTTCAGTGGATCTACTCAACGCTCATTTTCAGCAGTTCCAGGTTTATAAAGAAGACAAGCGACGCACCCTCAACAAGCAACTGGCGACCCTGGTGGAGCTGGCCTATAACCTTGTGAACACTCAGTACTATGAATATCTGAACAGCCAACACGATCTGGAGGCGGCTCAAAACGGAGCCAAGCGGGCGCTCAGAAATATCAACATTGGAGAAACTGGTTATATCTATGTGATCGACTCCAAAGGCAACCTAGTCATGCATGTGGCCAGAGAAGGCGATAATATTTACGATGCCCAGGATGAAAACGGCCGCTATTTCATCCGGGAAATGTGCAAGACAGCGGTCGAGGATGAATCCGGTCAGGTGCAGTACATCAGCTATCCCTGGCACAATGAGCAATTGGGTGAGCAATACCCACGGCGCAAGGTGGTCGCCTATCTGTACTTCCAGCCCTGGGATTGGATCATCGCCGCCGGCAGCTACCTGGATGAGACCTCTGAAGACACGCGCTTCGAGCAGCAGGCGCTCGAAGAACTGAAACAGAGTATCCTAGGTAAAAAAGTCGGCGACACTGGCTATATTTATGCGATGACCACAGCCGGGACGCTGACGATACATCCGTTTCTGACCGGCCAAAATCTCTATAACGCCCAGGACCCCGACGGCCACCACTTCATCCGGGAGATGACCGAGAAGAAAGAGGGCTGGATTCGCTATCCCTGGAAGAACATAACCGACGCTACTCCGCGCATGAAGATCGTACGCTACCGTTACTTCGAGCCCTGGGATTGGATCATCGCCGTCGGCTCCTACGAAGATGAGTTTTATAAAGAGGCTAACCAGATAGAACACCATATCCTGTCCAGTGTGGGGATGCTCACGCTGCTGATCGGAGCGATTTCAGTGGGGCTGGTGTACTTCGCCTCCAAGGTGTTGACTGACCCTATCCGTAAGTTGATCAGCGGCGTGCGCGAAGTCAGACAAGGCCGGCTGGCGACCCGGTTGCCGGTGACCTCCAACGATGAACTGGGCGAACTGGCGCAGGATTTCAATCGGATGGCAGAGGTGTTGCGCCAGAACAAGGAACTGGAAGCCAGCCTGGCGCAGCAAGGCAAGATGGCCTCTCTGGGCGTGCTGTCGGCCGGAGTCGCACACGAGATCAACAATCCGCTGGGGGTAATCATGGGGTATGCGGCCTACCTGGAAGGCAAAATGGAAGCCGCCGATCCCAACTATAAATACATTCAGGAAATCAAGCGCGAGAGCAAGCGCTGTAAAAACATTGTGCAGGATTTGCTGAGCTACGCCCGGGTACCCAAGCCGGCGCTGCAGGACACTGATATCAACGCACTACTCGATCAAATCGTGGACTTTGCCGCCCACCATACGGATATGGACCATGTGACTCTGGTCAAAGATTTCGACCCCACTCTACCCACCATTCAGATCGATCCCGACCAGATCCGCCAAGTGGCGATCAACCTGATGCTCAATGCGGGCGCCGCTATGACCGGTGGCGGTCTGCTGACGGTTCGCACCACACTGGCTGCTGACGGTCGTGTCAGGCTGATCTTCCAGGACAATGGCGCCGGTATCCCGCCGGAAAACCTGGAAAAAGTATTTGAACCGTTTTTCACCACTAAATCACGGGGGACCGGTCTGGGGCTGGCGATCACCAAAACGATTATCGAGCAACACCAGGGCAAGATCAGCATCGACAGCACCGTCGGTACCGGCACGACCGTGACACTGGAATTACCGACCATTAGAGAGCCCGACCGATGACGATGCGGAAAAAGCGCATTCTGTTGATCGATAACGAGGAGGGAATTTGCCGCATGTTGCAGGCGGTGCTGACCGACCAGGGCTTCGAGGCGACGGCCTATACGCAGTCGCCGGCAGCCGTGGAAGCATTTGTCCGGGATAAATTCGATCTGGTCATCACCGATGTCAAGATGCCGGTCATGGATGGTATGGAAGTGTTGCGGCGGATTAAGGATAAAGCCCCCGCTACACCGGTGATCGTGATCACCGCTTATGCCACGGTGGAGGTGTCGATCCAGGCACTGCGCCGGGGCGCTTACGATATGCTGACTAAGCCGTTCGAGCCCGAGGAGTCTGCTGTCGCGGGTGCGCAATGCCTTGCGGCAGACGGAACTAATTAAAGAAAATCAGGATCTTAAAAAAGAACTGGCGGGGCGCCAGGGTACCATAGTAGGGGAATCCCCGAAACTGCGCGCCGTGCTCGAAACCGCGCGGAAAGTGGCTGTGCGTGATATTCCAGTGCTCATTACCGGCGAGTCGGGCACCGGCAAAGAACTGGTCGCCCGCTTTCTACACGAGCAGTCGCCGCGCCGGGAGCGCAAGTTCTTCGCCGTCAACTGCGGCGCCATTCCGGAGACCCTACTGGAAAGTGAACTGTTCGGACATCGCAAGGGAGCCTTCACCAGCGCCGACCGCGATCACAAAGGCATACTGGAGGCGGCCGATAGCGGTACCTTGTTCCTGGATGAGGTGGGCACCCTCCCCCTTAACGTGCAGAAAACCCTGCTGCGTTTTTTGCAGGAACAGGAATTCTACCGGGTTGGGGACACCACTCCGATGCGGGTCGATGTGCGGGTGATATCAGCCACCAATAGAGACCTGCAGGCAGCCGTGCAGGCTGGCGCTTTCCGCGATGACCTGTATTACCGACTGAACGTGATCAATCTGCATCTGCCGCCGTTGCGCGAGCACCGCGACGATATTCCGCTGCTGGTGGCTCACTTCATCGGTGAACAGAACCGCCGCTTCGGCATCCGGATCAGGGGATTTACCCCCGAAGCGATGGAGGCGCTACACCAATACGACTGGCAGGGCAATGTCCGCCAGCTCAGCAATGTTATCCAGGCGGCGATGGCGATCGCCGGCAGCGATTATATCGGACTGGATATCCTGGCCCAGTTCATCGAGTTGCCGGACAGACCGGTGTCGAACAACTTCGATGCTATGGACTACGAGGCGGCGCTGGCACGCTTCGAGGTGGATTATTTGCGGCAGTTGCTGAAAAAGACCGGTGGAGTGGTCGAAGACATCGCCCATCAGGCCGGCATGAATGTCGCCACCATCTACCGCAAGATGAAGAAATACGGGCTGCGCTCGTAGTGGTAGCCGGGCTGCCGGCCGCACGCGGAATTGGCGTTGCTGCAAAGTCGTGCATGCATTTATGCAAAATCCTCTCTGATAGTAATCTGAATAGTCCAATTCTACCGGCGACTTCCAGAGGGTTGGCCGGCAGGCTGGCGCCGGTGAGTTTGCGTATCTGCGAGACCGTTCCCCACAGAACTCCTACATAGCCTCTAACGATTATTCCCAAGCTACTAAAAAAATAACATATTTACCATTTTTACAGGTCCATCCGAAATGGCGCGCAGGTTGCTCAAGGTCTATACGAGAGAAACCTGTGTCACTGCTCAAAGAGGATGCAACGATGGCGAGTGCGACGAGCAAGCGAGGCTGGATAGTAGTACTGGCAGGGACGGGCATCAATCTGGCGTTGGGGGTGCTGTATACCTGGAGCATTCTCAAGGGCGCGATCAGCGATTCGATCAAGGTGGGTGGGCCGTTCCAATGGGACATAGCCTCAATCAACGACCCCTATGCGGTATGTTGTCTGGTATTTGCCTTTTCCATGATTCTGGCCGGCAAACCGGCAATTTCACGCTGTCGTTCGGGGTAGCGGGCATGCTACTGAGCGTGGCGGCGGTGACCCTGGTGCTGAAGGACCTGACCCGGCAAATGGCGCAGGACAGCGAAGCGGCCGCCGCCCAGTTGGCGCCCGCGCCACCGGCTGTGCCGGGGGTGCCCCATTAAGTGGACCCCTTAGTCAAGACAATTTTGAGTCGAGTTTAAGAGGGTAGCGGATCACATGCAGCGGAACGGCGCTGCCCCGATATTGCTTCGGCTTCCGTGCGAGAGGTTTCTCTCTCGCTGAATTTATCCACAATCCGGGCTCCACCCCCATGGCCTGCCCGGTAGACCTCATCCGGTGTCCGGTAGCTCAGCGACTGGTGGCTTCTTTCCGTGTTGTAGAACACAAAATAGTTCGTCAGGCCCAGCAGCAACTCCGGCACGTCGGCATAGCCTTTCAGGTACACGTCCTCGTGTTTGACGCTTCGCCAGAGACGCTCCACGAAGATGTTGTCCAACGCCCGCCCACGCCCGTCCCTGCTGATGGCGATGCCCTGCACCTTGAGAATCTCAGTGAAGGTCTCTGAGGTAAACTGGCACCCTTGATCGCTGTTGAAGATTTCAGGGGTACCGTAAACCTGTAAGGCCTGCTCCAAGCAATCCACGCAGAACCCGCTGTCCAGCGTATTGGAGACCCGCCAAGCCAGCACTTTGCGCGAGTACCCGTCGATCACGGCTACCAGGTACACGAACCCGCGTGCCAGCCGGATAGACGTGATGTCGGTGCTCCAGACCTGGTTCGGGCGCTCAATCTCCACCCCTCGCAGCAGGTACGGATAGACCTGGTGTTGGGGCGGGCGGCGGGTGTTCGGCCCCGGCGCCATGCCCGCCAACCCCAGTATTCCCATCAGTCGCTGGACCCGCTTGCGGTTGACCGGATAGCCCAGGCCACGCAGATAGACCGTTATCTTACGGCTGCCGTAGAACGGACGCCGCGTGTATTCGGCATCAATCAGCTCCAGCAGCGCCAGTTCCTCTGGGTCCGGGCCCAGCTCCGCCCCGCGGCGGGGCGCGTAGATCGTGGAACGGGCCATGCCCGCCAGTTCGCATTGCCGACTCAGCGCCAACGGGTCTGGCTCATCGACCCAGCGCTTGCGGTCGTCTAGAGGCTGATCCCAGACTTTTTTTTCAACCAGTCTAATTCCATCTTCAGCCGCCCTATCTCAGAGTAGAGCCTCTCCGGGGTGGCGGACGGATCCACCGGCTGGGCGCCACGCTTGACTTCGAACAGGCTGGCCGCCTGCTCTTGCAATTCCTTCTTCCACAGCCCGACTTGCGTCGGATGTACGCCAAAATCCTGGGCAATTTCATTGACCGTCTTGAGGCACCGAATCGCTTCAAGTGCAACCTTCGCCTTGAACTCACCACCGAAAATCTTGCGTTTCTTCTCACTCACAATAAACTCCGATTTCTCACCAACTCCCATCTTAAATGATTGTCCGGAAATTGGGGTCCACTATACTCCTCTACTTGACATAGCAAGGCCCCCACACGGGGCCTTTGCTTTTGCCGCCGGTACCCATGACAATGTACCGGCGCTTGTTACTATCAAGAGGACCTTCTCATGGCTTACCAAGCCTTCGATCTAACTGGCAAAGTGGCATTGATCACCGGTGGCAATGGTGGCATCGGACTGGGTATGGCGGAAGCGGTAGCTGCTGCGGGGGCGGCTGTGTGCATTTGGGGTACGAATGCGGATAAAAACGCGGTTGCCCTGGAAAAACTCGGCGTTGCCGGGGTCAAGGTTGCGGCCCAGGTTGGCGATGTTGCCAATGAAGCCGCCGTCGAGCGCTGTTTCGAAAACACGCTGGCCGAATTCGGCAGGATCGATGCCTGTTTCGTCAACGCTGGCATTCTCAGTACGCCGACCTCGTTTGTGGAAACCACCGCCGCCAGTTGGGAGCGTGTGCTCCAGATCAATCTGGATGGCGCGTTCTACACGCTGCGCGCCGCCGCCCGGCATATGGTCGGGCGCGCCAGAAACAATGATGCCGGCGGGCGGTTGGTGGGCACGGCCAGCATCGCTGCGATTGCCGGCGCGGCCCGCAATGAGTCTTACGCTGCCACTAAGGGAGGACTGATTTCCATGATCAATGCTCTGGCTGTGGAACTGGCTCCTTATGGCGTCACTGCCAATGCCCTACTGCCAGGCTGGGTCGAAACTGAGATGACCGCGCCTTTCTTTGCGTCTCCTAAGTTTGCCGGTGCCGTCAAACCCCGCATCCCGCTGGGCCGTTGGGGCGCGCCGGCGGATTTCGGCGCCATCGCCGTTTATCTAATGAGCGACGCCAGTGCCTATCACACCGGGGATACCATACGGATCGACGGCGGCTATATCCTGTTTTGAGTGGACTCTCGATGAACCGCAGACGCAGAAATGCAGGGGTACACCTACAGTTAACCTCGGCATTTCTGTGCTAAATCTATAGGTCTGGCGTCGCTGCATGCCGGTACTCGCACTGCCGCAAAATCTCTTTTCCACCAAAGTCAGCGTCACAAGATGATGATTTTGAATTGATTAAATCTCGAACGCCAAGCCGGCTTGCAAGCGCTCGAATACCCATCCATCCATTCGCATCCGGTCGGTTCGCAGAATTGCGAAATTCCCTATCAACTACCTTGCAACTATCCAAATGTATATTACAGGTTATTGATTAGAATATAAAAATTATTAATCACTCCCAGCAGTTCCGTGGCACGAAGGTTGCTAGTACCTGTTCAGGAAAAGCGATCAGAATCGTTCAGACAAAGCGCCATCCAGGCGCACGGAGAATGGCAACTGTGCTGGAGTACGGCATGAACAGTGAGCGGATTTGCCCGTTCTATGGACAGAACATTGAACAGTGCGATGTCGGTTATGGTTACATTTCTCCCTATCATGTGGAAGTGATCGTACGTCATTGCCTGTCGAATTATGAAGTGTGCGGCAAGTATCGGGCTTTGACAGCAGGCAATCAGGCAGGATGTAATCCGGAAACCGATCTATTCGTCGAGGACAATCCGGCAGGCGGATCGCCCTTTCCACTGCGGCTCGACCGGGACGTGGTCACGGCGGTTCAACATGCCCTCCGCACTCCGCTCACGAGCATCTGTTCCTTCTCCGAAATTTTGCTCAATTACCCGATTGACGATTCCGATGCGCAACGACGTTTTGTGCAAATCATTCACGATGAAGCAAAACGCCTTACCCAAAACCTGGATGTGGTATTCGGCAAAGCCGATTCCGGTGCTGAAACGACAGCACAGTCAGCCGGCGACAGCGCCGCTGCAAAAATTCCTCAAACTCTAATCAGTTAAACCACTTAAATTAAGGAGACCGACGATGGCGAGTGCGACGAGCAAGCGAGGCTGGATAGTAGTACTGGCAGGGACGGGCATCAATCTGGCGTTGGGGGTGCTGTATACCTGGAGCATTCTCAAGGGCGCGATCAGCGATTCGATCAAGGCGGGTGGGCCGTTCCAATGGGACATAGCCTCAATCAACGACCCCTATGCGGTATGTTGTCTGGTATTTGCCTTTTCCATGATTCTGGCCGGCAAGTGTCAGGATCGCTGGGGGCCGCGGGTGACGGCGTTGACCGGCGGGCTACTGGTGGGCGCCGGCTTTATCGTGACGTCGCTGAGCGCCAATTACTGGGTGTGGGTGCTGGGTTTCGGTGTGTTAACCGGGATGGGTTTTGGCTTTGGCTACTCTTCAGCCACGCCGCCGGCGCTGAAGTGGTTTCCACCGGCCAAGACCGGACTGATTGCCGGCATCGTGGTGTCCGGCTTCGGGCTGGCGTCGGCCTACATTGCGTTCGTGGCGACCTACCTGCTGAAGACGCAGGGGATCCAGGGCGCCATGCTGGTGTTTGGGGTAGCGTTTGCCGTGGTGGTCGGCCTGCTGTCCCAGTTGCTGGTCAATCCGCCGGCTGGTTACCTGTTTGGGGCGCCGGTGGCGAAGGCGAAGGCAGCGGCTGCCAGTCCGGCGGCTAAAGTGGTGGACATGGTGCCGTCGCAGATGCTCAAGACCAGCTCTTTTTACATCCTGTGGGGGGTTTACTTCATCGGCGCGGGTGCGGGCCTGATGGTGATCGGCAGTGTGGCCGGCATGGCCAAGCAGAGCATGGGCGAACTAGCCTTTCTGGCGGTGGTGATTCTGGCCCTTGGTAACACTGCCGGGCGGATCATCGCCGGGTTGCTATCGGACCGTATCGGTCGTACTCAGACGCTGGCGCTGATGCTGGCCTTCCAGGCGGTGTTGATGTTCGTGGCCATTCCGATCACTACCCTGTACAACAGCGCGCTGCTGCTGGTGGTGCTGGCAACGGGGATTGGCTTCAACTACGGCACCAACCTGGCGTTGTTCCCGGCGCTGACCAAGGATTTCTGGGGCTTGAAGAACTTCGGCATCAACTATGGGCTGCTGTTTACCGCGTGGGGCGTAGGCGGCTTTGTGCTGGTGCGGGCGGCGGAGATGATGAAGGCGGCCACCGGCAATTTCACGCTGTCGTTCGGGGTAGCGGGCATTCTGCTGAGCGTGGCGGCGGTGACCCTGGTGCTGAAGGACCTGACCCGGCAAATGGCGCAGGCCAGCGAAGCGGCGGCCGCCCAGTTGGCGCCCGCGCCACCGGCCGTGCCGGGGGTGCCCCAGACCGCAGTTCGCTAATCCCTCTTCTCCTCTACTCCCTGGACAGCAAGGCCCCCGTTGTGGGGGCCTTGCTGTTTTGGACTTTGGCCATTTGAATTCCCGGTGGCGGCAGGGCCGTAGAGTCCCTGAGTCAGCCATCGAACAGCGCATCGACGATCAGATTCAATCTGGGGAAAACCGCTGATTGCAGCGGTTGACCCAAGTTAAATACAGTAGCCGGACTAAAACCGTTGCCCGCTTGAAGTCGAATTTCCACTGTTTTGCTATTCCCGTCGACCAGCCATAATTCGCGCACGCCGAGTGCGCCGTAAGTATCCGCTTTGGTATTCCGGTCGTAAACTGCCGAACCGGGTGAGGTGACTTCGATCACTAGATCGGCTGTGTGGCGGTGTGCCGGATCGAGTTTTGCTTCCAACTCCGCCGATATATAGAACAAATCGGGTTCGAGATGGGTATTCGGTCCTGTCCAGATGGCTGCACGTGGGACGTATAGATTGCCTTTATCTTCGATTTCAAGTAGATGCCTGTCCAACAGGCGAATTAATCTGCCAACGATGTTGTCGTGTTTATAGTCCGGCGGCGGTGTCATGTAGAGCACTCCAGCGATCAACTCCAACTTGGATCTGTCCGGATAGTCGGGCAGTTGCCAGAACTGTTCGAGTGTGTAGGTCTTTACGAACGGTGAGGTACTCAGGCTTGCCATAGTCGCGTCACTCTTGCGCTGCTTGAGTAGCCATTTTAGCAATTGGCTGGAGTACGAACTTGCAAATCAGCGTATATGGAGTGACCAACAGCGGAACCTCAAAAATGATCCGGCAACGGTCGATACCGAGTGGTTGCCACATCCGGTAGTGCTTCAGAATGTGGATATAGACATCATCAAGCATTTTATAATCAATAAATTGTGAGTCGCTATATCCACATCGAGAACACTATCACAGCGCCAATACGCGGTTGCCATCATCGCTGGCGTCGGGCCCAACGCGAGATAGAGCGGGTGGAGCGTAATCGTGGGATCGGGTTGCAAATCTTGTCTTGAGGTGCAAAACTTGTTACGGTAGCAAATATTACTACCGCTACGGAGGCGAGATTGTGGCTACTGTCGAGAAGGTCAGTATTGCCTTAACCCGTGACATGGCAGCCCTTGTACGGCAAGTCGTTGAAAGCGGGGAATATGCGTCAAGCAGCGAGGTCGTGCGCGATGCCTTACGCGACTGGAAGGCCAAACGCGCACTACGCGCGCGGCAGATCGAGGATTTACGCCGACTTTGGCATGAAGGCATAGAAAGTGGGCCGGGCCGGTTCGAGAGCATGGAAGCCCTTCTTGCCGAAGCCCGTTGTCGGCATGAATCCCGAGATTGATAGTGCCGCACTTTCAACGCACGGCCGAGGCCGAAAACGACCTTTTATCCATCTGGGACTATATCGCCCAAGACAACCCTGATGCGGCAACGCGTCTACTGCTTACGATTGACGAAAGGTGCGCCCTGCTAGCCACCAACCCGCAGCTTGGCCCTGCCCGGCCTGACATCGCGCCGGAGATGCGGTACTTTCCCGTGGGAAGCTACCTCATCCTCTACCGCATTGTTGCGGATAAGATCGAGATTGTCCGCGTGTTGCACGGCGCGTGAGACTTGGAAGCCATCTTTCACCCGGACGAGTGATATAGCGTCCCCGTGACATGAGACACTTAGGCCCTAAGGAACCTCAGGTTACTATAAGGTGAAAAAACGTGATCTGTCCCCCCATTTCCTCATGTTGGCGCTCCGGCTGAACCGGGTCAACCGGGAGTGGGAGGCCTATTGGCGAGGGGTCGAAAAAGAAGCCGCGTGAACCAGCTATTTCGTCGATGCATCACTTTGAATCACACCCGGCCAAACCGGTTTTTGAAACAGCCCATCTTGGATTCAAGATGGGGGTGCTGCCCGACTGATCAGGCAATAACAGCGGTGCTATACTTGTATGTGATCATACCTGGAGCATAGACGATGCTGGCTATTCGATTGCCCCCCGACATTGAGGCACGGCTGGAAAATCTTGCCAAGCTCACCGGCCGCACGAAAAGCTTCTACGCCCGTGAGGCCATCCTGGAATACTTGGCCGATCTGGAAGATATCTACCTGGCTGAGAAGCGGTTGGAGGATATCCGCGCCGGACGTACCACTACCGTATCGCTTGAGGAGGTGATGAGACGCTATGGCATGGCAGATTGAGCTATCGCGTGACGCCGAGCGCGACTTGGATAAGCTTGATCCTCAGCATGCCAGGCGGATTTTAACCTTTCTGTTGGAGCGAGTAGCGCGACTGGATGATCCACGCAGCCTCGGTGAGGCCCTGAAAGGCTCCCAGTTGAGCGAGTTCTGGAAATATCGGGCGGGTGACTATCGGGTGATTGCCCACATTGAGGACGATAGAGTGTGCGTACTTGTGGTGCGGATCGGCAACCGGCGGGACGTATATCCAAAGGCAATCAGACAGCTATCCCGATCACGGCGTAAAAAGGATTGATGGAATTTACCGTACTGGTGGGCTGCCATGTAGACGATCAATCAGTCACGTTGTTGTCCCCGTGCTGACCCACGCCCAGCAGCCCACTGCTCAGCTTACTCTGACCAATTTGCTATTTGCTTGATTGAATTGTGACTATCCTTGTGCTATACACAAATTTAGAGCGCTGGCGCTTCTGTGAGCGGATGGAGGGAGCAGTGTGGAAGTGGTCAGGAGGAACCAGGTGGACGTGGTTAGTCATGAGAACATAGGCACGGAAAACGTGGTCTGTCCCCTATTTCTCCCTATTTCTCGGTCCTATTTCTCGTCCCTATTTCTCGTCCCCTATTTCTCGTGTCCCCTATTTTCTCTTGTCGTCTTGCTCTGGTACAGGTTACTATAGACAAGAAAACGTGGTCTGTCCCCTATTTCGCCTTTCTATTTCGCCCCTATTTCGCCCCGCAAGCAAGGAAAACGTGGGCCATGCCCACCCTTATATGTCGATCTACCTGGCTTACCTGGCTTAAAGAAAAGGTCATAATTATGTCAATACCTGCACATTATTTTCCGCGAATTTGGGTATGGAATATGCTGCTTCTGCTTCTTGTGTGGATACCTGCACATGCAAATGATTACTACTATTCCGCGGGTCAGAGAATACCAGTTGTGATCGCTCAAGATCAAATAGCTGTAGTCGTAAATAAAGGGATTTCTATTCGGCTCCTTGACGCTCAAAGATCTGCTTTTCCACAGCTATCGGGGGCTGATACAGCCAAAGTGTTTCTACCAGATCGGGTCTTCTTGGTGCCTTTGACTAATTCGATAAGTATCAATGAATTAAGGAGTTTGGCTTTTGATCTTGCCGAACTTTCAGAAACCTCAAATGCCGGCGAAGTGGTTTACCCGTTGGATACTATGGAACCGGTCGTAATGACCGATAAGTTTATCGTTAAATTCAAAAACGGGGTGACCCCGCAGCAGATCGCTGGGATGAATAGCGCCAACGCCGTCGAGATTGTCCGGCAAAATCAATTTTCGCGTAACGAGTACGTGCTAAGAATAACACGCAATTCTGGCACTAACGCCCTTACCATGGCGAATCGGTATTATGAAAATTCTCTGACCGAGTTTGCCCATCCAAACTTTTTTCTAAGAAAATCCATATTCCAGTTCAGTTTGCCGCCGAACGATCCTCGCTTTGGCGATCAGCAGCATCTTCACAATACTGGTCAAGGGGGGGGAGTTGTAGGAGCGGATTCCGACCATTTTGGCGCTTGGCTGCAACTGGCAAAGACCAATTCCCCCCCTGTCATCATCGCGATAATCGATAACGCAATTGAGCGTGATCATGAGGGATCTCGCCGGAAATATCTTCATCAATACGCGCGAAGTGCTTGGCGATGGCAACGGCGATGGCTATCCCGGTGTGAAGGGTGTCGACGATGACGGTGACGGCCTCATTGACGAAGACTCGGCCGGCAGGCAGCCCGGGCAACCTGGTTACACTAACGACCTTCGCAACGATGATGATGAAAATGGCTATGCGGACGATGTGCGGGGGTGGGATTTCTCTGACTACGATAATGATCCAAGCCCACCCGCTGATAGTAAAGACAATCACGGTACTGCTGTCACTGGTGTGGCTGCCGCCCGATGGAATAATGCTACGGGCGTTGCAGGCAGCTGTTCCGAATTGCCGGATTCTGCCATTGCGCTGGGGAGATACGTTGGATCGGATGGCCGAGGCATTCAGGTATGCGCAACTGATGGGGGCGGATATTGTGAGCAATAGTTGGGGATGGATAATCACTGACAATCTCAGAAACGCAATACAGGATATCTCGACCACCGGCAGACATGGCCGCGGCGTAGTGGTGCTCTTTGCAATCGGCAACGGTAACAGAGACCAATGTAATTCCACCTGGGATATAGCCTCTCTCGACACTGTGATTGCCATAGGCGCTTCAAACAACGTGGATAGAAGATCAGGTTACAGTAGCTTTGGTTCTTGCCTGGACGTATTGGCCCCGAGTGATGGCACGTCCGCGAATCCCGGATATTGGGGTCAGAATGCAGATGGCAGTGCCCGTAATCCTGACGGCAGTACGCGATCAATAACGACGACTGATCGGACCGGTGCCGCAGGCTATAACAACACCGACCCTGTGGGATCGTGCACGGGTCCAGCAAACTCAACTAACTATACGAACTGTTTTGTTGGTACTTCCTCTGCCACGCCCATGACGGCTGGAATCGTTGGACTAATGTTGTCGGCCAATCGCGGCATGACGAAGAATGATATACAGGATTTGTTGCAGCAGACCGCTGAAAAGATCGATGGTGCTAATGCGAATTATGACGCGACTACAGGCTACAGCAACACGCATGGATATGGACGTGTCGATGCGTGCCGAGCCGTGTTGGAAACCGTCGACTTTGATGGTAATGCGTGCATCGATAAACAAGATCTTAAAGGTGCTGCAAGACGATATCTCAAGCGGGGGGGCGCAAGCTCCGACTAAACACGATCTCAATGGTGACGGCAAAGTCAACATAGCTGATGCCCGGAAACTGACTATACAATGCACTAACGCGGGTTGTGAGCCTTGCGCACAACGTGCTTGCCGCACTCCCCGAATACCCGACCCCTATGTTCCGCCCCAGCCCGTGGCACCAAAAATTGAAAGTTTTACGACAGGTCCAAACCCGGCTAGTTCGTTTATCAACTTTATCGTCACGACTAATGTGAGCACGAATGTAACTGCTCAAGTAATGTCAGGGAACGCAGTTTTAAAGCAAGCTGTGGCAGCGGTGACTGGAGGTGTGAGTACGATTATTAGAGTCGATACGAGCACTGGGATTGCGAGTGGCCAATATACTTGCCGAGCGTCGGTGGCCGGTGACCATAAAGATGTGTCATGCATCATTACCCATTGAGTGTGATACTGAGAATCATCGGTAGTGCTCTGTCATTTTTCTCGGTAGTTGATAAATTGAAATATTCTTTCGGAGAATCAGATATGTTTAGTTTACCTGCCATGAAAGGTTCGATTTTGATGTTGGCTTTTAGCATTCTTGTAGGGGTCAGTGCTCAAGTATCGGCGTTGCCACTTTTGTCCGTCGAAGCCACCCCCGACCGGATCAATGGTCGTTTGCCAGGGTTGGTTACGGTGCAAGTTGGTATTTCTGGATTACAAGATAATACCGCTAATACCTTACTTGGCGCATTCCAGTTCGACTTGCTATATGACCCAACTTTTCTGTATTTTAGCAGTGGAGCCCCTGGCGGTTTTGGGACGGGCTTGGGAAACGTTCATTCGGGCGAAGCCAACACGAATATAAGCTTCTCTGACATCGGGAATTTCAAGGTGATCACATTTTCCGAGGTTTCGTTCTTAGAGTCGGATCGTGCGACTTGCGTGTTTTGCACGGAGCCATATTTGGAGGGCTTGCAACCAGCCAGCTTCGATCTTCTGACAGTTAGCTTTCATACACTTCCGCAATCTGATTTTCCAGGGGGGGGGCTTGGAAATCTCGTAACCTATGTAGTCGTCCGCGACATTATTCTATCCGATTCCTTTGGCAATGAACTTGCGGTGGGGCGGCCAATAGTCTTTGATAGCATAACGTTTGTGCCCGAACCAAGCTCTATTGCATTGTTGATCATTGGATTGTTGGCATTTATATGGGGAAATAGGGGATATGGGGAAATAGGGGAAATAGGGGGGGAAATAGGGGGGGGAAATAGGGGGGGGAAATAGGGGACAGACCACGTTTTCTCTTAAGCCCTTGCATTGGCCCACATAGGACGCGCAATAGCGGTGGCGTATTGCGCCGTAGGTTGAACAGGCCGGCGTGGACGCCGGCGCTCCCAGTAAGGGCGCGATGAATCGGCCCCCTACCCCGCCAAATCCGACCCGCCCATCAAGAACTCATCCACCGCCCGGGCGCACTGGCGCCCTTCGCGGATGGCCCACACCACCAGCGATTGCCCCCGCCGCATGTCGCCGGCGGTGAACACCTGGTTGAGCGAGGTCTGGTAGTTCTCCGTGTTAGCGTGGACGTTGCCCTGGGCGTCCAGCGCCACCCCCAGTTGGGCGAGCATCCCTTCGTACACCGGATGGACGAAGCCCAGCGCCAGCAGCACCAGTTCCGCCGGGATCACCGCGTCGCTCCCCGCGATCTCCTGCATGCTCCAGCGTCCGTCTGCCTCTTGCCGCCACTCCAGCCGCACGGTCTGCACCCCGGTGACCCAGCCGTTGTCGCCCAGGAAGGCCTTCGTGCCGATGGCCCAGTCGCGTTCGCAGCCTTCTTCGTGGGAGGTCGAGGTTCTGAGTTTCAGCGGCCAGTGCGGCCAGGTGAGCCACTTGTTCTCCTTTACCGGCGGCTTGGGGAGGAGCTCCAGTTGCACCACCGAGCGGGCGCCCTGGCGAATCGCGGTGCCGACGCAGTCGGCGCCGGTGTCGCCACCGCCGAGCACCACTACGTCCCGGCCGCGGGCCAGGATGACGTCGTCTTTGGGGATGGGTTTTCCTTCGTCGCGGCGGTTCTGCTGCACCAGGTAGTCAAAAGCGAATTCGATGCCGAACAGTTCCCGTCCGGGCAGGGCCAGGTCGCGCGGGGCTTCGCAGCCACCGGCCAGGACAATGGCGTCGGCTTCGTCCAGCAGCTTGGCCACCGGCACGTTGACGCCGACGTGACTGTTGGGGCGAAATTCCACCCCTTCGGCCTGGAGTTGCGCCAGGCGGCGGTCGATCAGCTGATTGCCGAGCTTGAAGTTGGGGATGCCGTAGGCCAGCAGGCCGCCGATCCGAGGCTGGCGTTCGTACACCACCACGGCGTGACCGGCCCGCGCCAGTTGCTGCGCGCAGGCCAGGCCCGCCGGACCGGAGCCGACGATGGCGACCCGCTTGCCGCTGCGGTGGGCCGGAATCTGCGGGGTGATCCAGCCTTCCTGCCAGCCTTTGTCGATAATGGCGCATTCGATGGTTTTGATGGTGACCGGGGCGTCGCTCAGGTTGAGGGTGCAGGCGGCTTCGCACGGGGCCGGACAGACCCGGCCGGTGAATTCGGGGAAATTGTTGGTGGAGTGCAGCGCCTCCAGCGCTTCCCGCCACTGGCCCTTGTAGACCAGGTCGTTCCAGTCGGGGATGAGATTATCCAGCGGACAGCCCTGGTGACAGAACGGGATGCCGCAGTCCATGCAGCGGGCGGCCTGTTGCCGCACCTCCGGGTCGGATAGCGGCTGGATGAATTCCTGGAAGTGGCGGATGCGCTCCTCGACCGGGGCGTAGTCGCGGTCGTGGCGGGGGATGTCGAGAAAGCCGGTGGGTTTGCCCATGCTGGAACCTGTACGAAAACGGATAGTGCGATGCTGTTAACCGATGCCTGCGGAGAGGGAATGTTACCCCCCCACCCTAACCCTCCTGTATGGACCGGAGAGATAGGTAACAGGTGTTCGGAGACATCGGTAACACCTGTTCGGAGACATAGGTAACACTGAAAAACTATCATGAGATGATGTGTATTGACTTCATGCCGGTGTCCTAAGATCAATCCGAGTGACCTTATGGTGACAGAAGTAGATATTCAAACTGGCCCTCGGTGTTAACGGGCCGCAATGCCACCGGGTAACCTTGCAAGGCGCTACTGACGGTAAACAACCGCCCTTGGAAGTGCACCACCCCTTTGTTTTGCACCCTGCGGACCCGATCATCCGGACCGTACTCAATTGGCGGCAGGGTTTCAGGAAAGGAACAGGGACTGGGTTGATAGCGGCTGATCGGGACAGCCATGTCCAGAGCCTGATGGGGGCGCTCCCGGTTGTACACCTCCCGCCACCGATCAAAGGCCCCTTGACACACCGACAACGACGCAAAGTACTGGTCACGCAACACCTCTGCCTTGAGGGTACGATGAAACCGCTCATCCTTTCCCTGGGTCTGCGGATGATAGGGATGACTATGACTGATGCGAACCCCCAAGCGGATCAGCCACAGGACCAGGGCCGACAGGGTTTGCTGGCCCTCGCCCCCCCAGGGTGGGCCATTATCCATGAGCATCCGTTCCGGCAAGCCATAGCGCCGAAAGGTCGCGGTCAGGGCCGCTTGCACCGTGGCGCCCTGTTCGTCCCCACACGCCTGCAGGCAGACCGCGAAGCGGGAATGGTCATCCAACACCGTCAAGGGATGGCAGCGGCCTTGGGCAATGGCAAAGTGGCCTTTGAAGTCCATCTGCCACAAGCGATTGGGGGCTACCTGTTCAAAGCGATGCCACGGCTGATGCTTACGCCCGTCTGCTGCACTCAACCGCTGATGGCGCCGCAAAATAGCCGTCATGGTGCTCGCACTGGGCAAGGCCGTCTGCCCCTGGGCCTGCAGGTAGGCGCGGAGTTTGCGCCCACCCCAGGCGGGATGGGCATCCCGCACCGCTACGATCATCTGCTCGAGCGCCGCCACCGTTTGACGCGGCGACCGGTATGGCCGGTGGTCACGCTCGACCAACGCTTCCAGACCCCCGGCACGAAACCGCTTCAGCCATTGGTAACCGGTCTTGGTACTGATGCCATACCGGTGGCACAAGGTTCTCATCTCGATCTGCGCTTGGTTGGCCAACAGGACAAACTCTTGCCGTACTGCCAGCGACACTCTCTGTTGCGACATCAACATTCTCCTCTAGGAAAATGCTGGTCAGCTTAAAAGAATGTTACCGATGTCTCCGAACAGGTGTTACCGATGTCTCCGAACAGTGTTACCCATCTCTCCGAACAGGTGTTACCGATGTCTCCGAACACCTGTTACCTATCTCTCCGGTCCATACACCTCCCCCACCAGGGGGGAGGGGATTTAAGCTCCCATCGTCAGGCTGACTTCGGGCCGCTGGATCGCTTTGGCCCGCTGCATTTCCTGCAGGGCGCGGCGGTATTCGACCGGCATCACCTTGACGAATTTCGGTAGCGTCTCGGCCCAGTGATCGAGGAGGTGGCGGGCGCGGCGGCTGCCGGTGAACTGCTGGTGGCGCTCAATCAGGTGTTGCAAGCGCAGCGCGTCGAAGCGGGTGAGGTCATGTAGCACGTCCACCAGCCCACGGGTCTCCAGGTCGCCGCCCTGGGCGTCGCTGCGCTCGAGGGCCAGGTCCTCGGCTTCGATCGGCTCCAGTTCGACCATGCCTAAGTTGACCCGGCGCTCGAAGTCGCCCTTCTCGTCCAGGACGTAGGCGATGCCGCCGCTCATGGCGGCGGCGAAGTTGCGGCCCGTCGGGCCCAGCACCACCACCACCCCGCCGGTCATGTACTCGCAGCCGTGGTCGCCCACCCCTTCCACCACCGCGGTGGCGCCGGAGTTGCGCACCGCGAACCGTTCACCGGCCACGCCGCGGAAGTAGCACTCGCCGCCAGTGGCGCCGTAGAGGACGGTGTTGCCGATGAGGATATTGTCATGCGGCTCGAAAGTGGCTTCGGGTGGTGGGTAGATGATCAGTTGGCCGCCGGACAGGCCCTTGCCGACGTAGTCGTTGGCTTGACCGATCAGTTCCAGGGTGACGCCGTGGGCCAGGAAGGCGCCGAAGCTCTGGCCGGCGGTGCCCTTTAGCCGGATGTGGATGGTGTCGTCCGGCAGGCCGCGGTAGCCGTAGCGTTTGGCCACCTCGCCGGACAGCATCGCGCCCACCGTGCGGTTCGTGTTGCGGATGACGGTGTCGATCTGGACCGGCGTGGCTCGCTCCAGCGCCGGTTGGGCCTGGTCGATCAGGGCATGATCCAGCGCGCTGGCCAGGCCGTGGTCCTGGACCTCGCAGTGATAGCGGGCGGTGGCGGGTCCCGCTTCAGGCCGGTACAGCAGCCGACTGAAGTCCAGCCCCTGCGCTTTCCAGTGGTGGATGGCGCGGCGCATGTCGAGTTTGTCGGTGCGGCCGATCAGCTCGTTGACCGTGCGCAAGCCCAGTTGCGCCATGAGTTCCCGCACTTCCTGGGCCAGGAAAGTCATGTAGTTAATGACGTGTTCCGGCTCACCGGGGAAGCGCTGCCGCAATGCCGGGTTCTGGGTGGCGATGCCCACCGGGCAGGTGTTCAGATGACACTTGCGCATCATCAGGCAGCCCTCGGCGATCAGGGCGACAGTGCCGAAGGCGAAGGCGTCGGCCCCCAACAGGGCAGCGATGACCACGTCGCGCCCGGTGCGCAAGCCGCCGTCCGCCTCCACCGCGATCCGACCCCGCAGCCGGTTGGCCACCAGGGTCTGGTGGGTCTCGGCCAGGCCCAGTTCCCAGGGGGCGCCGGCGTGGTAGATCGAGCTTAACGGACTGGCGCCGGTGCCGCCGTCGTCGCCGGAGATCGTCACGTGATCGGCGTGGGCCTTGGCCACCCCGGCGGCGATGGTGCCCACCCCGGCTTCGGACACCAGCTTGACGCTGATCCGCGCCTGCGGGTTGACGTTCTTGAGGTCGTGGATTAGTTGCGCCAGGTTTTCGATGGAGTAGATGTCGTGGTGCGGCGGCGGCGAGATCAGCCCGACGCCGGGGGTGGAGTGGCGCACCTGGGCAATCCACTTGTCCACCTTGTGGCCGGGCAGTTGCCCGCCCTCCCCCGGTTTGGCGCCCTGCGCCATCTTGATCTGGATGGCGTCGGCGTTAACCAGGTACTCGGTGGTGACGCCGAAGCGGCCGGAGGCGACCTGCTTGACCGCCGAGCGCATTGAGTCGCCGTTGGCCAGCGGCACGTAGCGGTCCGGGTCCTCGCCGCCCTCGCCGGTGTTGGACTGGCCGCCGAGCCGGTTCATGGCGATGGCCAGGTTGACGTGGGCTTCCCAGGACAGGGCGCCGAAGGACATGGCGCCGGTGGCGAAGCGTTGGACGATGCTGCTGACCGGTTCGACCGCGTCCAGCGGCAGCGGTTGGGCGGCGGGCTTGAACTCGAACAGGCTGCGCAGGTTGAGCAGCCGCTCGCCGCGTTCGTCCACCGCGCGGGCGTACTCCTTATATTGACTGTAATCGCCGGCGCGGACCGCGTGCTGCAACAAGGCGATGGTCTCCGGGGTCCAGACGTGATCTTCACCGCGACTGCGCCAGGCCAGTTCGCCGCCGACGTCGAGGGCGTCGCGGTAGATCGAGGCCTTGCCGTAGGCGGCCTGATGGCGGCGGGCGCTTTCCTCGGCGATCTCTTTGAGGCTGACGCCCTCGACCAGGGAATGGGTGCCGGTGAAGTAGCGCTCGACGAAGGGGGTGGCCAGGCCGATGGCGTCGAAGATCTGGGCGCCGCAGTAGGACTGGTAGGTGGAGATGCCCATCTTGGCCATCACCTTGAGGATGCCCTTGTTGACCGCCTTGATGTAGCGCTGGTGCGCTTCCGCTTCGGTCAGGGGTTCGCTCAAGGTGGGCGCCAGGCGGGACAGGGTGTCGAAGGCGAGATACGGGTTGATCGCTTCGGCGCCGTAGCCAGCCAGGACGCAGAAGTCGTGCAACTGCCGCGCTTCGCCGGTCTCCACCACTAATCCTACCGAGGTGCGCAGGCCCTCGCGGATCAGGTGATGGTGCACCGCGGCGGTGGCCAGCAGGCTGGGGATCGGGATGTGATCGGCGTCCACGCCGCGGTCGGACAGGATCAAGGGGTTGTATGTTGCATATGCCGGTTGCAAAATGCACCTGCAAACTCTCCTAACGTTGGACAAGATTGTAGAAGTACGCTGTGGAAGCCTCCCAAGGGCCAAAAAAGCGGCTGGCTGGTGACGTTTTTTTCTGCGATGACCGTGTATCCTTGCGGCACTGCTCGCCAGCCACTTGACAAAACTACTGATAATCAGTACACCCTATGCAGGACAGTGTTTTTGAATGGGACAATACCAAGGCGGCTATAAACTGGCGTGACCATGGGGTTGCCTTCCACCAGGCCGTCAAGGTGTTCCGCGACCCTTTCGCGGTTGAATGGATTGACGACCGCGAGGATTATGGCGAAGAGCGCCTGAACGTGATGGGTCTTTGCGAGGAGGTTCTTCTCCATGTGACTTACACCGAACGCGGCGACCGCCTTCGGTTAATCTCGGCCCGACGGGCGGAAAAACTATGAGCAAGACCGTTACTATCGCGAAAATGCATTCTGACGGCACGGTTGTCGAAGTGCTGGACAACGGTTCCGAACGCCCGTTTCCAGCTACGCCCATGCGCCCGATGACGGCGGCGGAGATCGAAGCGGCAGCCAAGGCCGATCCCGATGCACGGCCCCTGTCCGAGGATGAATGGCGGACTGCCCGCCGCGTTCCCCGCGTCAAGACCATGCGCCGTGCCTTGGGTCTCACGCAGGAGGAATTTTCCGCACGGTATCACGTGCCGCTGGGAACGTTGCGCGATTGGGAACAGGGCCGCACGGAACCGGATCAGCCGACGCGAGCTTATCTCACCGTGATTGCCCGCGATCCGGAAGGTGTACGCCGGGCCTTGCAACAGTCTGACCAGATGTGACCGCTCTTATTCCCAACTCATGCGCTTTGTTGAAGGTATCGATGTCGAAACGGGCTCCGGCAACGTTTTTGCCGACCTGGGTCTACCCGATGCCGAAAAGCTCAAGATCAAGTCCGGTCTGGTGATCGAAATCATCCGCGCCGTGCGTAAACTCGGCCTGACGCAAGAAGGGGCCGGCCGCCGTATGGACATTCCGCAACCGAAAGTCTCGGCGCTGCTGCGTGGCGACTTCGCCAACCTGTCCGAGCGCAAGCTGATGGACTGCTTGAACCGGCTTGAGTACGACATTGAGATCAGGGTGAAGCCGGCGGCCGAGCCGGTTGGTCACCTGACGCTCGCCATCGTTTGAAGCGCTCGGGGGGTCACGCTTGGCGAGCAGGTCTTAAAGATCGAGTGCCGCCCTTATATCCTTGAGCGTAACCACCAACGTCATGGGGTTCGTAGGGGATTCCATAAAGTCGTAGCTTGCGTAAAAACGCTTGGCTTCTTCAGAGATCGCGTGCACCAGGATGGCACGCACACCGGCGATTTCTGCCACATTGAGTATCCTGAGCACGGCATCACGTAACAACGCACTCCCTAGGAGTTTGTCTGACTTAGGGTCGGAACTTCAATTTTCCTATCACGAGGCCGAAAAAACGCACATTTTGCGTTTCTATCGCCCTTTCCGAGGGCATTTATCGCCCTCAGAGCGCCTTTATCCTCCCTGCAGGCAGACCTATCCTGCCACCAATACTTGCAGCCGTTTTAAATTGTAGGCGATGCACACCAAATTCCACTCGCCCTGCACGGCTTGCAAACCCCGTAACAGAAATTGCCGAAACCCCATCACGTGCTTGATGATGCCAAACACCGGCTCGACGGTGGACTTGCGTTTGGCATACAGTGCCTTGCCTTCGGGGGTTTGCAATCGGTGTTCCATCCGGACTACCGGATCAGCGGTGTCTGGGGCTTTACCCGGGTCAGCAAAGCGTTCTTCCAGGGTGGGATGATGCTCCGCACGACCCGTGGCGAGCAGCGGGGTAATGGTAGCGTGTTCACAAGCCTTGACGTTGGCCTCACTGAAATAGCCAGTGTCCGCCAGCAGATGGTCGACCTGACCGAGTTCCTCCGGTAACTGGCTGAAGTTGTCCAGCGCCGGTTGCAGTTCCTGTTTATCGTTCGGGTTCGGGCTGACGTGGTTTTCCACGATCAGGCGACTGCCATGATCCACCCCGGCCTGCGCATTGTAGCTCTGCTCAAACCCGCCGCCGCTCACCGGCATAATGCGCGACTCCGGGTCGGTAAAATTGACTTGATCCTTGTCCTGTGGACCCGGTTCCGGCGGCTTGGGGGGACGGCCCCCTAACTTGCGACCACGGGCCTGTTCCTTCGCCCGCCGCTCGGCCAGCTTCGCTTCATAGGCCGCTTGCTCCTGCGCATACCGGGCTTGGGCACGAGCCTCCAGTTCCGCTTTCACCTCCCCGATCTGCTGCAACCGGGCCTGCCGGAGCGCCACTTCGTCGGCCACCTTCAGCCCGGGGACCGGCTCGGTGTGACTCGCCTCGGCCTGCTGTAATAACGCCTCTACCTCCGCCTGCAACTGCTCCTCCAACCGGTTGGCATAGTCCCAGCTCATCGCCTTATGTTTGCTGGCGTTGGCGTGCACTTTGCTCCCATCCAAACTCACGTTGCCTAACTGCAACACCCCCAGCGCATACGCCCGTAGCAAAATCTGCACCAACAGACCCTTCAGTTCCCCCAGAAACCGCTTCCGGAACGTATTGATGCTGTTGTGATCCGGGTGCGTGTTACCCGTGATATAAATCACCGGGATCAGCTCATAGGTGGCTCGCTCCAACGCCCGACTGGAAAAAATGCCAGTGGCATAGCCATAAAACAACAGTGCCAGCATCATCTTCGGTGGATAGGGCGCCGAGCCGCCACCACTGTACGCCGCTTCCAGCGGGGTGACATCCAGACTCTCCACGATCTCGACAATGAAGCGCGCCAGATGATCCTCTGCCAGCCACTCCTGCACCGGGATCACCACCGGCTGGTCACGTTCTATGGGGATAAATTGGTTGCTCATCGCCAGGCTCATCAGGTACGTTAGGTCATCTTACCTCATTATGCTGGGCAAGTCAGACAAACTCCTAGCCCTTGGCCTTGCCAGGCCCGATCCACGGCGAGCCGACCTAAAATCATCACCGGAACCGGATCAGGCATATTGCGCCGCACCCACCCGGCGCTTCCGCATATAGCAGGGAGCCTGCAGCCAGACAGTAATACCCCACCACTTGCTGCCCCACGCACACGACGTAAGTCCGGGAAGCCCCTTTCTGCTCATTGTGCCGGGCACGGCGCTTTAACCAGTCATCAAGCGAAGGTACCCCACAATCGAAGGGTTCCAGTTCATGCGCTACGGCGAGTCTCTGTGGCGCTGTCAGTGTGGTTTGGTGGTCGGTGCCGTTACTCATTTCTCCCACGGTGCTGTGGTTGAGAGCAATTTACGGAGTTGAGGAAGATCACGCGCCGGTGCATCAAGGAGTGCATTGAACCGTTCCCAGGTGGCTTCATCCACCGGAAACACGCGGCGGTCAAGCAGTACCGTCTCTGCCTCACGGCAGGCCGTCTCCAACATGAAATCCGACCGATTCTTGCCAAGCGCGAAAGCCGCCTGGTCAATCAAATCGCGCTGACCTTTCTTGGCCCGGATGTTAATCACTACATTCTGTGCCGCTGCCGTTTCTGTATCTAAAGCAGATTGTGACATCGCTATTCCTCAATATCTGTGTATACAATATATAACACTGTTGTGTATACAACCACAACACAAATCGAATTGAATCAAAGTTGTGGCCCTTCAAACTTCCAAACTTTCGGCCTGTACAATGGAATCGCTGGCTCAGATTTCAAAGCGGCAGCGCTTGCTGCGCGGGATCGGCAACCGGTTTTTCCGGCCGGCCCGGCGAGCCCTTCCACGTGCGGTGTCCCAGCAGGGCGGCGATCTGTCTCTGGAAGTGGTCGCTGCCCAGCACGAAGCCGCCATGGGTGCACGTCCGGAGGGAATCGACCCAGACTGGGTTGAGCGCTTCATTTCTTATGTCCCCTATATTTTTAGTCCCTTATTTCTTCTCTATTGAAAATACCAAAAAATATTATATATTGGCACTTTAAGAATTTTGGCAGGAGGACATCATGCAAAAGAACACCAGTGTTACGCTTGGCGCACACTTCGAAAATTTCGTCACGCAACAGGTTCTGGAAGGCCGCTTTGGGTCAGCCAGTGAAACGATCCGGGCCGGTTTACGGCTTCTGGAGGAGCGCGAGATCAGACTGGCCGCCTTGCGGCGGGCGCTCAAGGAAGGTGAGGAAAGTGGCAGGGCTGATTATTCCCTCAATGGGTTGCTGGACGAGCTTGATAGCGACAGTCCTAACTGATGCCAGGTTTCCATCTTACCCAAGCGGCCAAGACCGATTTGAAGGATATTGGTCGGTATACCCAAAACAAATGGGGCCGGGCGCAGCGGGATAAATATCTGGCGATGCTGGACGGCTGTTTTCAGGACTTGGCGGATGAACCCCTGAAGGGCCGGGACTGTAGCGACATCCGGGACGGCTACCGCAAATATAGTGCCGGAAGGCACGTTATTTTCTACCACCAGATTCCCATCGATACCATTGAAATTGTCCGAATCCTTCATGACCGCATGGACGTGGAACGGCATCTATCCGATTCCTAAACCGTGTCTATTTTGAAACTTATAGTTTTCTCTTAACCGTTAGCGCAGTCCGTAGGTTGGGGTGACGAAGGAACCCCAACGTGATCCCCCCACCTTGAATGTTGGGGTTCGTTCCTCACCCCAACCTACGCGCTAAAGCGGCAGCGTTTGCTGCGCGGGATCGGCAGCCGGTTTTGCCGGCCGGCCCGACGAGCCTTTCCACGTGCGGCGTCCCAGCAGGGCGGCGACCTGTTTTTGGAAGCGGTCGTTGCCCAGCACGAAGCCGCCGTTGGTGCACGCCCGGAGGGAATCGACCCAGGCTGGGTCGAGCGCCTCGGTAAACAGCGCCTGATACGCGGTTGCCCTCGTCGCTGGCGTCGGGCCCAACGCAAGATAGAGTGGGTGAGGTGTAATCACGGGATCGGGTTGCGCACCGGCGTTCGCGGTGAAGCTGGACCAGGGATAGGCGGCAGGATCAGGCGACATGCCGGCACGCACCGGGTTCAATTCGACATAGCGCTGACAGGCGAAGAAATACGTTTCCGCTTCCACCAGACAGGACCGGAACCGACCCTCCCACAGCGTGCCGGTGCGATAATAGGTCCGGTTGACGTACTGCACGTAGCGTTGCCCAAGCCCCTTCATCAGCGCGGAGAGATTCGGTTGGGCGGACGCTGTCACCAGCAGATGGACGTGGTTAGTCATCAGCACATAGGCATGGATCGCCACGCCGCATGACCGCGCCAGTCCCCCCAGCGCGTCGAGATAGACTTGATGGTCCTCGTCACTGAAAAAGCAGGCGGCGCGGTCAATGCCACGTTGGATCACGTGGATAGGAACCTCCGGAAGGAGGAGCCTCGCTCGTCTCGGCACGAAATGAACCCTTATCGTCTTGCTCTGGTACAGGTTACTATAGACGAGAAAACGTGGTCTGTCCCCTATTTCGCTGTCCCCTATTTCGCTATTTCGCCCTATTTCGCCCCTATTTCGCCCTATTTCGCCCTATTTCGCTCCGCCGTTTAGGCAGACGTTTGTGTTCTCTGTTTGCCGCCTAGTTTCCCGGCGGTGCCACGATATCTCTGCCATGCGACGGTTCGGACCCGGCTCCTCGCAGAACCGGACTTGGAGTGTTACACCATCCGGCTCCCCGCTTGAGTCATTCACAGAGAGACAGGTAATGCTCCGCAGCCCCATCGACGCCGTACATCCGGTATCCACCGCCATGCCGGCGCTTCCGCGACCCGCCCAACGGCCAGATCGCGCCCTCTGGGTAAAACGTGCGCGCTGCGTTGCCACGGACAGAGTCCTCACTGGGGTAGGGCCGTGTATCACGCGTACGTTGTCTCAAGCCGCCATCCCTTTGCTCGACCCGTATTACCGGGCGTCATCGCTCGTATGGAGGGCTCCGACTTCCAAGCACCACCGCCCGTGTCCTCGCTTCTGACACTTGTTCACGGGTGCCCGCCTCCGGCGGACCAATGCTTGGATCTCCCTGGTTACCACGTGCTCTCGATGTCAGGCTCGATACGGCCTCGGACCCCGGGGAGTACCCGTGCCGCTCGCCACAACGCGACACGGATTGTAGCCTGCCGGAGGGACAAACCCGTCGGCACTCCCGACGCAAATTTTTCGGGGCTCAACACCTTCAAGGTCGGCCTCACCCGTGACCTTTGCACCTCGCCTGCTTTCGTGCCTACGCATCGACGCGGTTGTTACCAGCCCCGCCGCAAGGCTCGATACTGGGCTCGCGGCGCACGATTACCCAGGCGGGAGTCCCACCCGCTAGAACACGCGGCCTTGCCAGGCCGCACTGTCCCCTATTTCGTGTCCCCTATTTCGCTATTTCGCTATTTCGCGCTATTTCGCGTACTATTCAGTCGGGAATGAGATTATCTAGGAGTTTGTCTGACTTAGGGTCGGAACTTCAATTTTCCTATCACGAGGCCGAAAAAACGCACATTTTGCGTTTCTATCGCCCTTTCCGAGGGCATTTATCGCCCTCAGAGCGCCTTTATCCTCCCTGCAGGCAGACCTATCCTGCCACCAATACTTGCAGCCGTTTTAAATTGTAGGCGATGCACACCAAATTCCACTCGCCCTGCACGGCTTGCAAACCCCGTAACAGAAATTGCCGAAACCCCATCACGTGCTTGATGATGCCAAACACCGGCTCGACGGTGGACTTGCGTTTGGCATACAGTGCCTTGCCTTCGGGGGTTTGCAATCGGTGTTCCATCCGGACTACCGGATCAGCGGTGTCTGGGGCTTTACCCGGGTCAGCAAAGCGTTCTTCCAGGGTGGGATGATGCTCCGCACGACCCGTGGCGAGCAGCGGGGTAATGGTAGCGTGTTCACAAGCCTTGACGTTGGCCTCACTGAAATAGCCAGTGTCCGCCAGCAGATGGTCGACCTGACCGAGTTCCTCCGGTAACTGGCTGAAGTTGTCCAGCGCCGGTTGCAGTTCCTGTTTATCGTTCGGGTTCGGGCTGACGTGGTTTTCCACGATCAGGCGACTGCCATGATCCACCCCGGCCTGCGCATTGTAGCTCTGCTCAAACCCGCCGCCGCTCACCGGCATAATGCGCGACTCCGGGTCGGTAAAATTGACTTGATCCTTGTCCTGTGGACCCGGTTCCGGCGGCTTGGGGGGACGGCCCCCTAACTTGCGACCACGGGCCTGTTCCTTCGCCCGCCGCTCGGCCAGCTTCGCTTCATAGGCCGCTTGCTCCTGCGCATACCGGGCTTGGGCACGAGCCTCCAGTTCCGCTTTCACCTCCCCGATCTGCTGCAACCGGGCCTGCCGGAGCGCCACTTCGTCGGCCACCTTCAGCCCGGGGACCGGCTCGGTGTGACTCGCCTCGGCCTGCTGTAATAACGCCTCTACCTCCGCCTGCAACTGCTCCTCCAACCGGTTGGCATAGTCCCAGCTCATCGCCTTATGTTTGCTGGCGTTGGCGTGCACTTTGCTCCCATCCAAACTCACGTTGCCTAACTGCAACACCCCCAGCGCATACGCCCGTAGCAAAATCTGCACCAACAGACCCTTCAGTTCCCCCAGAAACCGCTTCCGGAACGTATTGATGCTGTTGTGATCCGGGTGCGTGTTACCCGTGATATAAATCACCGGGATCAGCTCATAGGTGGCTCGCTCCAACGCCCGACTGGAAAAAATGCCAGTGGCATAGCCATAAAACAACAGTGCCAGCATCATCTTCGGTGGATAGGGCGCCGAGCCGCCACCACTGTACGCCGCTTCCAGCGGGGTGACATCCAGACTCTCCACGATCTCGACAATGAAGCGCGCCAGATGATCCTCTGCCAGCCACTCCTGCACCGGGATCACCACCGGCTGGTCACGTTCTATGGGGATAAATTGGTTGCTCATCGCCAGGCTCATCAGGTACGTTAGGTCATCTTACCTCATTATGCTGGGCAAGTCAGACAAACTCCTAGCGGACAGCCCTGGTGACAGAAGGGGATGTCGCAGGCGTAGGTTGGGGTGAGCGGAGCGAACCCCAACGGTTAACGCAACGTGAGAGCGTGTCATGTTGGGGTTCGTACCTTCCTTCCACCCCCAACCCCTCGCCCACCAGCGGGCGAGGGGAGTGAATGATTACCTCCTGCTAATGAATGATCCACTGGGCGTCGGATACCAGGCAGACCCCACCAAAACGCTTGAGTAAAGGCCGAATCGCCGTCATGAGTTGCAATGACTTGTCCTCCGAACAGGCGGTCATGACATAGCAGTTCTTGAACACATCGGTCAGTTCATCCCCACTGCGCACCCCCCGATCGCCCATTCCGATCACATCGCGGATCACGGTATAGCCAGAGATACTGGCCTGTTCGATGGCTTTCAACACTGAGTCCAGGTGGGGTGAATCGATGATAACCTCGATACGCTTAACCGGTTGCATGAGTTAATCTCCACAAGAAGTCGATGCCGTACAGATAGAGCGGCAGGCCAACGATAATGTTGAACGGGAAGGTAATTGCTAGCGCCATCGGGACATAGAGGCTGGGATTGGCTTCCGGGATGGCCAGGCGGACCGCCGCGGGCACGGCGATATAGGAGGCGCTGGCGCAAAGCACGGTGAACAATAGCGCATCGCCGCGCGGTATATCGACCAGATAGGCCAGTCCCATGCCCAGCGCGGCGTTGAGCAGCGGTATCAGGATGGCGAAGAACACCAGGAAAACCCCGGCTTTGCGCAAATCTCGCAGGCGCCGCGCCGCCACCAGACCCATATCGAGTAGGAAAAAGGCCAGTAGACCCTTGAACAGCCCATGGGTAAACGGTTGTAGCTCCTTCTTGCCCGCCTCGCCGGTCAGCACCCCGACCAGCAGGCTGCCGATCAGCAGTAGCACGGAACCATTGAAGAAGGCATCCCGCAGTAGCTCGGACCAGGAGAATCCACCACGGTTGCTGCTATCGGACATACGATACAGCAGCACCCCGATGATAATCGCCGGTGACTCCATCAGGGCCATGGTTGCCACCATGTAACCGCTGTAGGCGATATTCATATCCTGCAGAAAGGCCGTTGCGGTGATGAAAGTCACCGCGCTGACCGAGCCGTAAGTTGCGGCGATCGCCGCTGCATCGGGCACCGTCAGCTTGAGCCGTAGAATAAAAAAGCTGTAAAACGGCACCACCGCGGCTATCAGCATCGCCAGTCCGATGGTCAGGACCACGTCCCGGCTGATGCCGCTTTGATGGAGTTCCACCCCGCCTTTGAAGCCGATCGCCAGCAGGAGGTACAGCGATAGAAATTTCGGCAGCGGTTGAGGGATCTCCAGATCCGAGTGGAGAAATACTGCCAGCATGCCTAGAAAGAAGAACAGAATCGGGGGGGTTAACAGATTGGAGAGGATTAAGCTGATGTCCATTGGAGTCTAGGATTGTACCAAGTTGGGTTCGATGAAGTGTTTTTACGTGAACGTGCTTGGTCTGTATCGACCCGGCGGATTAGGAGCCTGGCTGATGCGGTCTCTTTGCAGAGTACGCCTTGCGTACCCTCGAGCGCCAAAACCTATTAGGGCTTGCTTAACACCTATCAGTTCGTATAGCGGGTAGTGTACGATTACGTTTGCCCATCTCAGGCTCCCGCCAGGGTTAACGCAGGGTTAACGAGGGTTAATGAGGTTAACGGTAAAGGTTAACGGGGACAGACCACGTTTATTTGCCAGCAAACGTAAGAGAGCCGAGAAAGAATTAAACGTGGTCTGTCCGCTATTTCTCCGCTATTTCCCTTTGCGCGTCGGAATAAATCGAGTTTGGACCCATTTTTCCTCTCGATCCCAAGGCATGGCAGGCCGCCTGGATCATCGTCCAACACGCTGAATCACCGTTAACAATATTACGCCTTCCACTGACGGCTAACAAGTCGCTTGCACGCCCAGCCGTAAGTTCCAAAGACGTTGAGAAGAGCCATCTTCTGAACAGGCCGGCGGGGACGCCG
This sequence comes from uncultured Pseudomonadota bacterium, assembly GCA_963708455.1. Lineage (GTDB taxonomy): Bacteria > Pseudomonadota > Gammaproteobacteria > Competibacterales > Competibacteraceae > CAIMUS01. Next base: position 1,079,027 of record CAVPSQ010000010.1, on the reverse strand, counting down.
GCGCTCCCAGTAAGGGCGCGATGAATCGCGCCCTTACCCCGCCAAATCCGACCCCCCCATCAAGAACTCATCCACCGCCCGGGCGCACTGCCGCCCTTCGCGAATCGCCCACACCACCAGCGATTGCCCCCGCCGCATGTCGCCGGCGCTGAACACCTGGTTGAGCGAGGTTTGGTAGTTGTCGGTATTGGCGCGGACATTGCCCTGGGCGTCCAGCGCCACTCCCAGTTGGGCGAGCATCCCGTCGTGGATGGGATGGACGAAGCCCAGCGCCAGTAGCACCAGTTCCGCCGGGATCACCGCGTCGCTCCCCGCGATCTCCTGCATCGTCCAGCGGCCATCCGCCTCCTGGCGCCAGTCCAGCCGCGCGGTCCGCACCCCGGTGACCCAGCCGTTGTCCCCCAGGAAGGCCTTGGCGCCGATGGCCCAGTCGCGTTCGCCGCCTTCTTCGTGCGAGGTCGAGGTCCGGAGCTTCAGCGGCCAGTGCGGCCAGGTGAGCCATTTGTTCTCCCGCGCCGGCGGCTTGGGCAGCAGTTCCAGTTGCGCCACCGAGCGGGCGCCCTGGCGGATCGCGGTGCCGATGCAGTCGGCGCCGGTGTCGCCGCCGCCGAGCACCACCACGTCCCGGCCCCGGGCCAGGATTTCCTCGTCGCGGGGGATGGGCCGGCCTTCATCGCGGCGGTTCTGCTGCGTCAGGTAGTCCATGGCGAACTCGATCCCGAACAGTTCCCGCCCGGGCAGGGCCAGGTCACGCGGGGTCTCGCAGCCGCCGGCGAGGACGATGGCGTCGGCTTCGTCCAGCAGTTTGGCCACCGCCACGTTGACGCCGACGTGACTGTTGGGGCGGAATTCGACCCCTTCGGCCTGCAGTTGCGCCAGCCGCCGGTCGATCAACTGATTGCCGAGCTTGAAGTCGGGGATGCCGTAGGCCAGCAGGCCGCCGATCCGGGGGCTCTTTTCGTAGACCACCACCGCGTGGCCGGCCCGCGCCAGTTGCTGCGCGCAGGCCAGGCCGGCCGGACCGGAGCCGACCACCACCACCCGCTTGCCGGTGCGATGGGCTGGGATCTGCGGGGTGATCCAGCCCTCCTGCCAGCCCTGGTCGATGATGGCACATTCGATCGTCTTGATGGTCACCGGGGCATCGCTCAAGTTGAGGGTGCAGGCCGCCTCGCACGGCGCCGGACAGACCCGGCCGGTGAATTCGGGGAAGTTGTTGGTGGCGTGCAGCGCCTCCAGTGCTTCCCGCCACTGGCCCTTGTACACCAGGTCGTTCCAGTCGGGGATGAGGTTATCCAGCGGACAGCCGCGGTGACAGAAGGGGATGCCGCAGTCCATGCAGCGCGCCGCCTGTTGCCGGATGTCGGGCTCGGTCAGCGGCTGAACGAATTCGTGGAAATGGCGGATGCGCTCCTCGGGGGGCGCGTAGTCGCGGTCGTGGCGGGGAATCTCTAAAAAGCCGGTGGGTTTACCCATGGTGGGTGATTTCCTGAAAAGATTTATACCTGTGGGTCCAGTCTTGATTCCCCCCCTGTCAAAGGGGGCGCTCAGAATCCCTGTTTTATTCCCCCCCTGCCAAGGGGGGCGCTCAGAATCCCTGTTTTATTCCCCCCCTGCCAAGGGGGGGTGCCCGAAGGGCGGGGGGGGTTAAGTCCGCCGGGTCTAACCACCCCGGCGCTGCGCGCCACCCCTCCTTAGCTAAGGAGGGGAATTCATACCGGCTCCTGCCCGAGCTGTCGGTATCACCTTTGCCAGCCATCACCTTACGCTCCCATGGTGAGGCTGATTTCCGGTCGTTGGACCGTTTTGGCCCGCTGCATTTCCTGCAGGGCGCGGCGGTATTCCACCGGCATGATCTTGACAAATTTCGGCAGGGTCTCGCTCCAGTGGTCGAGAATATGGCGGGCGCGGCGGCTGCCGGTGGTCTGCTGGTGACGCTCGATCAGGTGTTGCAGCCGCAGGGCGTCGAAGCGGGTCAGGTCGTGCAGTACGTCCACCCGGCCACGGGTCTCCAGGTCGCCGCCCTGGGCGTCGCTGCGCTCCAGCGCCAGGTCCTCGGCTTCGATCGGCTCCAGTTCGACCATGCCTAAGTTGACCCGGCGCTCGAAGTCACCTTTCTCGTCGAGGACGTAGGCGATGCCGCCGCTCATGGCGGCGGCGAAGTTGCGGCCGGTGGGACCCAGCACCACCACGACCCCGCCGGTCATGTATTCGCAGCCGTGGTCGCCTACTCCTTCCACCACCGCGGTGGCGCCGGAGTTGCGCACCGCGAACCGTTCACCGGCCACGCCCCGGAAGTAGCACTCGCCGCCGGTGGCGCCGTAGAGGACGGTGTTGCCGATGAGGATGTTGGCATGTGGCTCGAAGGTGGCCTCGGGCGGCGGGTAGATGATCAGTTGGCCGCCGGACAGGCCCTTGCCGACGTAGTCGTTGGCTTGACCGATGAGTTCCAGGGTGACGCCGTGGGCCAGGAAGGCGCCGAAGCTCTGGCCGGCGGTGCCCTTTAATCGGATGTGGATGGTGTCGTCCGGTAGGCCCCGGTAGCCGTAGCGTTTGGCTACCTCGCCGGAGAGCATCGCGCCCACGGTGCGGTTGGTGTTGCGGATGGCGGTGTCGATCTGGACCGGCGTGGCCCGCTCCAGCGCCGGTTGGGCCTGGTCGATCAGGGTATGGTCCAGCGCCCCGGCCAGGCCGTGGTCCTGCACTTCGCAGTGATAGCGGGCGGTGGCGGGTCCCGCTTCGGGCCGGTACAGCAGCCGGCTGAAGTCCAGTCCCTGCGCCTTCCAGTGATGGATGGCACGGCGCATGTCGAGTTTGTCGGTGCGGCCGATCAGCTCGTTGACCGTGCGCAAGCCCAGTTGTGCCATGATCTCCCGCACCTCCTGGGCCAGGAAGGTCATGTAATTAATGACGTGTTCCGGCTCGCCGGGGAAGCGTTGCCGCAGCTCGGGATTCTGGGTGGCGATCCCCACCGGGCAGGTGTTGAGGTGGCATTTGCGCATCATCAGGCAGCCTTCGGCGATCAGCGCCACGGTGCCGAAGGCGAAGGCGTCGGCCCCCAACAGGGCGGCGATGACCACGTCGCGCCCGGTGCGCAGGCCGCCGTCCGCCTCGACCGCGATCCGGCCCCGCAGCCGGTTGGCCACCAGGGTCTGGTGGGTTTCGGCCAGACCCAACTCCCAGGGAGCGCCGGCGTGGTAGATCGAGCTTAACGGGCTGGCGCCGGTGCCGCCGTCGTCGCCCGAAATCGTCACGTGGTCGGCGTGGGCCTTGGCCACCCCGGCGGCGATGGTGCCCACGCCGGCCTCGGACACCAGTTTGACGCTGATGCGGGCCTGGGGGTTGACGTTCTTGAGGTCGTGGATCAGTTGCGCCAGGTTTTCGATGGAGTAGATGTCGTGGTGCGGCGGCGGCGAGATCAGCCCGACGCCGGGGGTGGAGTGGCGCACCTGGGCGATCCATTTGTCGACCTTGTGACCGGGCAGTTGCCCGCCCTCCCCCGGCTTGGCGCCCTGCGCCATCTTGATCTGGATGGCATCGGCATTGACCAGGTACTCGGTGGTGACGCCGAACCGGCCCGAGGCGACCTGCTTGACCGCCGAGCGCATCGAGTCGCCGTTGGCCAGGGGGACGTAGCGGTCCGGGTCTTCGCCGCCCTCGCCGGTGTTGGACTGGCCGCCGAGCCGGTTCATGGCGATGGCCAGGTTGACGTGCGCCTCCCAGGACAGCGCGCCGAAGGACATGGCGCCGGTGGCGAAGCGCTGGACGATGCTGCTGACCGGTTCGACCTCGGCCAGCGGCAGCGGTTGGGCGGCGGGTTTGAACTCGAACAGGCTGCGCAGGTTGAGTAACCGGTCGCCGCGGGCGTCTACCGCGCGGGCGTACTCCTTATATAAGGAGTAATCGCCGGCGCGGACCGCGTGTTGTAATAAGGCGATGGTCTCCGGGGTCCAGACGTGATCTTCGCCGCGACTGCGCCAGGCCAGTTCGCCGCCGACGTCGAGGGCGTCGCGGTAGATCGAGGCCTCGCCGTAGGCCGCCTGATGGCGGCGGGCGCTCTCCTCGGCGATCTCTTTCAGGCTGACCCCCTCGACCAGGGAATGAGTGCCGGTGAAGTAGCGCTCGACGAAGGGGGTGGCCAGACCGATGGCGTCGAAGATCTGGGCGCCGCAGTAGGACTGGTAGGTGGAGATGCCCATCTTGGCCATGACCTTGAGGATGCCCTTGTTGACCGCTTTGATGTAGCGCTGGTGGGCTTCCGCTTCGGTCAGGGGTTCGCTCAAGGTCGGCGCCAGGCGGGACAGGGTGTCGAAGGCGAGATACGGGTTGATCGCCTCGGCGCCGTAGCCGGCCAGGACGCAGAAGTCGTGCAACTGTCGCGCTTCGCCGGTCTCGACCACTAATCCTACCGAGGTGCGCAGGCCCTCGCGGATCAGGTGATGGTGCACCGCGGCGGTGGCGAGCAGGCTGGGGATCGGGATGTGGTCGGCGTCCACGCCGCGGTCGGACAGGATCAGGATGTTGTAGCCGCCGCGCACCACCGTGGTGGCCTTGCGGCAGAGGGCCTCCAGCGCCTTATCCATGCCGGTGGCACCGCGGCTGGCGGGGTAGACGATGGGCAGGGTGGCGGTGCGGAATACCTGATCGACGTGGTTTTCGATGCGGCGGATGCGCTCCAGATCGACGTTGGCCAGCACCGGCTGGCGCACTTCGAGGCGCTTGTGGGTGCCGCCTTCGTTCCGCTCGAGCAGGTTGGGGCGGGGGCCGATGAGGGACACCAGCGACATGACCAGTTCCTCGCGGATCGAGTCGATCGGCGGGTTGGTGACCTGGGCGAAGTTCTGCTTGAAGTAGTCGAACAGCAGTTTGGGGCGGCGCGACAGGACGGCCTGGGGGATGTCGCGGCCCATCGCCCCGACCGGCTCCTGGCCGCTCAGGGCCATCGGGCCGAGGAAGAATTTGAGGTCCTCCTGGGTGTAGCCGAAGGCCTGCTGCCGGTCGAGCAGGGTGCGGGGGTCGGGCGGCATGGGGCCGATCTCGGCGGGCAGGTCGGTGAGCTGGATCTGGGTCTTGCGCAGCCACTCCCGATAGGGCCGGGCAGCGGCCAGTTTGGCTTTGATCTCGGCGTCGTCGATGATCCGGCCCTGGGCTAGGTCGATCAGGAACAGTTTGCCCGGTTGCAGCCGCCACTGTTTGACGATGCGCTCCGGGGGGATGTCCAGCACGCCGGCTTCGGAGGCCAGGATCACCCGGTCGTCGGCGGTGACCACGTAGCGGGCCGGGCGCAGGCCGTTGCGGTCGAGGGTGGCGCCGATGCGCAGGCCGTCGGTGAAGGCCACCGCGGCCGGGCCGTCCCAGGGTTCCATCAGGGCGGCGTGGTATTCGTAGAAGGCGCGGCGCGGTTCGTCCATCAGCGGGTTGTCGGCCCAGGCTTCGGGGATCATCAGCATCATGGCGTGCACCAGCGGATAGCCGCCGGCCACCAGCAGACTCCAGGGCATTGTCGAAGATGGCCGAATCGGAGCTGCCGTCGCCGATCAATGGCCAGAGTTTATCCAGGTCCTTCCCCAGTACCGCCGATTGCATGGTGTGGCGGCGGGCCTGCATCCAGTTGACGTTGCCGCGCAGGGTGTTGATTTCGCCGTTGTGACAGAGGTAGCGGAACGGCTGCGCCAGTTTCCAGGAGGGGAAGGTGTTGGTGGAGAAGCGCTGGTGCACCAGGGCGAGGGCGGAGGCCAGCCGCGGGTCTTGCAGGTCGCGGTAGTACACCGGCAGGTGGGGGGCCAGCATCATGCCTTTGTAGACCAGGGTGCGGGCCGACAGCGAGGCGATGTAGAAGCGGGCGGTGTCGGCCAGTTCGGGCCGGTCCCAGATGGCGTGGTGCACCTGTTTGCGGAGGACGAACAGTTTGCGCTCGAAGGCGGCGCCGGCGGGGGTGGCGGCGCCGCGACCGAGGAACACCTGGCGCATCAGCGGTTCGGTGGGCTTGACGCTGTCGCCCAGGCAGGTGTTGTCGGTGGGGACCTCGCGCCAGCCGAGCAGGGTCTGGCCCTCGGCTTCCGTGATCTGGGCAAAAGCGGCTTCGCAGCGCGCCAGGGTGGTCCGGTCGCGCGGCAGGAAGACCATCCCGACGGCGTAGTCGCCCAAGGGCGGCAGCGGGATACCCAAGCGGTCACACTCGGCGCGTAGCAGGGCGTCGGGGAGTTGCAGTAGCAGGCCGGCGCCGTCGCCGGCTAGGGGGTCGGCGCCGACGGCGCCGCGGTGGTTGAGGTTGTTTAGAATCTCCAGGCCTTGCTGGATGATGCTGTGGCTGGGCCGATTTTTGATATCGACAACGAAGCCGATCCCGCAGGCATCGTGATCGTGGCGGGGGTCGTAGAGACCTGCGCCGGAGGGGTGACCGCTAACGCTCATGCATGGACCCTGTGCGTTGTAGAGTTTCAAGAACCGCACGGGGGTTGCCGGTGCTCCCCGCAGCGGATGTCAGGTTATCGAGATGTCAGGTTATCGAATTGTCAGCTTGTCTCGGCAATGCGCTCGTACAGGGCTGCATACTGGCTGGCTACTCGACTGCCGAACAGTGGGTCGATGCGGGTAGGCAACATGGCTGCGAGCTGCCGCCAATCGTGCGCCGTGAGCTTCTGTTCAAGTAAAGGAAATATATTAGCTTCTTCAGTAAGCAGATGCACCGTCTGACGTTCAATAAAATCGCTCAGTTGGTTCATAAGTTGCTTTTTCGAGACCACGGCATCGTGCAGCAACCCTTCCAGTGTTTTACGCAGGCGAGTGGTGCGTTGTTTGAGGTCCAGATGTTGTTGCATCAGTTCCTGGATCACCTCTTGTCCCTCGATGCTGCGCTCCAGGTAGTACTGGTAGAGAAAGTCCTCTTTAGGATGATGGTAAAGGTCGGCATAGTCTTGCAGATAATCGACGCTGTCCAGCATGGCGGTATAGTTGGGTCGGTCGCCTTCGTGAAGGATTTCCAGTGCATCCCGGAGCAGGTCGAGCAGATGAGTGAAGTTACTGTGATCGGTGCGTAGCGCTTGCATGATATTGCTCATGGCGGTCTTCCAGAAAAGAAGGGGAGAACCGGAGATAAAATATTTTCCATGGTCTGATTGTCCCTGATAGGCAATAACAATGCCATGCTATTGACTTTTTAGGCTGCTTTGATTTTTAAAAAAATTTTAAATTCTAAAACATAGAGTTAGAACTCTAGACAAGGATACTGAAACTATTGAAGTGCGCTATGGAAATCGATCGCACCTCTATGGTGCATAATCATTTATTTGCAAATTAATTGCAAACAACCCGGAGAGCATAAAGAATTAAAAATCAATTCCTTGTTGTTGGCTTAACTGGACACCTCACAGGTTGACCATAAAGGGCCGGCGAGGACGCCGGCGCTCCCAGGGTCGGGCAGACCTGACCGCAGAAGGCCGGCGAGGACACCGACGCGATGGTCCCGCCTTAAGTGGGTGTGCCATTATTTAATCTTCAAGCGGTGTTGCTGCATCGCTTCATGCCAACAATCCTCTTCGGTATGGAGATACAGACTGGTAGTTTCCAGCTTGGAGTGGCGGGCGTTGCGTTGCACATGACGCAAGCTGATGCCGGCTTCGGCCTGATGAGTAATGCTGGTGTGGCGTAACCAGTGAGTGGATGCCTGACGCAGTTTTTCCGCCTGATAAGGATCGCTCGCCTCCAGACGGGCGGCGGCCCGCAACGCCAGTTCCTTGACAATGCGATAGACCATATTGGCACCGATAGCTGAGGTTCCCTTGAGGCTCATGATCAGCGGGGTCGATTCGTCTGGGGTCGGTAACGGGGCAAGATTCAACGATAGACGGTAGGCATGCAAGGCGTCCAGCATATCCTGATTGACCGGGACCCTTTCCTGTTTGTGGCCTTTACCGGTTACGCTCCACCACCAGCGTCCACGCACCTGGTTGAAGCTGCCCATCGTATGGCTGGATACCTCGCTGACCCGAGGTCCCAGCAAGTAAAGCAGTGCGAGCAAGAAACGGGCGCGCTCGTAATGCTGGCGCTGACGTTCGGTTTCCCTGGGCAGTTCCGCGACGGTATCGAGTAGCGCCTGCCACTGCGTGTTTTCGAGGTAACGTTCTATGCGTTGCTGCACCGGCAAGCGCCTGGACCCACGGTGTCGCATCAGGGCCAGCGGGTTACCTGCCAGATAACCGGCTTTGACCAGATAGCTGAACATGGAATTGATGACCAGTAGAGCGGCGCGCCGGCTGGCGTCGCTTAAGGGTCCCTGGAAAGGTCGCCAGGCGGAACTCAAGCGGATCGCTTTGGGACCGCACCAGCGCTCGCGCGGCTGCGGGTCAGCCAGAAAATCTTGATATAGAATACAATCTTCGCGTGTCAGGCCAGATAGCGGCTTACCGCGTTCCAGCAGTGCCCACAGCAGCAGCCGTTCGGCCTCCTTACGGTAATTGCGCCAGGTCTGTGGCGAGTCGCGATATTCCGCCAGCCAAGCTGTAATGGCTTGCATATCGTTATCGGCTGCCAGTTGGCAAGCCTGTCTGTTCTGGGCCCGGTTGCCGCCGCTGCGGCCGTCGAGCTTCTCTGGGATTTGCAAATGCTCCAGCGGTTGGGGTGGATGCATGGTATTGACGACTCTTGGGATTGTGGGTTATCAATTCTAGGCTGATTTAGCTTGGCTCGAACGCTGCTCCGGATAACGTCAGGATACATTCTATGACTACATCCTGGAGAGTGGTTGATGCAACAATTTCAAGCTATTGCCCAGACTTCGTACAGGATTTAGAGTAACCAGCGCAATATGAGACAAATGACAGCTACACCGACAATCCGCTATAAGATGATCGTTGAGGCCGCCTACTACATGGCGGAAAAGCGTAACTTTCATGATGGTGACCTGCTCCGTGACTGGCTGGAAGCGGAGATGCATATCGATCGCCTGCTTTTGGAAGGTGCCAGACCCCGGTTGGCGTTGCAATTTCTCCCGACCCTGGAGTTTGACCGGACGGATGAGTAGGGCTGACGGCCGCCATCTATTTGTTGTTCTGATAATACAAATCATACAACGTTTGTTGTAGGTAGTACTTACTTGGGTTCAACTGTTGTATTATTAGTTTGTGATTGTTCACCATGAGTAACCGCCTCGCGGGTTCAATTGCTTAGCAGGTAATTGATTCCAAACGTAACTTTCCTTGATTGCTTTGCTGAACATTTACATCACTACAGGTATTTTTGCCCACTTGATCGGGAGGTAACAATGAAAAAGCTTTCTCTGGCAGTGTTGACGGCGCTGACCGTCTCCACTTCTGTTATGGCGCAAGATAAGGACGTGTTCGACGACCGTTTCTATATCGCGCCCTTCGGCACCTACACGATAGCCGACCAGGACCGTAAAGCCGACAATGGCTGGGGAGGCGGACTGTCCATCGGCCGCCCGATAAATCGTTACATGAATTTTGAGTTACGCGGTACGTATTCCTATCTTAACCAGGAATCTGACGACCTTGACGTACCTGGCGATTATAAAATCTGGGATATGGGTGCTGATTTGCAGTTTTTCTTTCGACGTGAAGGATTTCAACCCTTCTTACTGGTCGGAGCCGGAGGTATCCATGACAATGTGCGCAGAGATACGAACGACACGGACGGTTTGAGCTTCATGGCCAATGCCGGTGCCGGTTTCCTCTTGCCCTTCTCCGATAATATGGCATTCCGCGCCGATGGACGGTATCGCTTTGATACTAACAGCAGGGATATCCTTAATGAGGATAACTTCGGAGATTGGGTTATATCGGCTGGATTGCAGATTCCGATAGGAGCCAAAGCTCGGGCGCCGGTGCCTACCGCTGCGGCGGCGCCGGTAACCCGTACCTTTGAACTGTCGGCCGTTAAGTTGTTCGCCTTTGACAAGGCGACGTTGTCGCAACAGGGCATGGCGGAACTTGATCGTTTCCTGCAGGAGTTGAGTGGAGCGGCCTACAGTTCGATTCTAGTGGTCGGTCACACCGATCCGCTGGGTTCGGATGCGTATAACATGCAGTTGTCCGACCGCCGGGCGAATGCGGTGATGGACTATCTGGTAAGCCGGGGTGTGCCGGCTGATCGGATTCGCGCCGAGGGTCGGGGCGAGAGTCAACTCAAGGTCACCGAAGCCGACTGTGCCGGTTCCAGGAATCGTGCGGCACTGATCGAGTGCCTGCAGCCCAATCGTCGAGTTGAAGTAACGGTCACCGCTGAAGGCGTGCAGCAATAATAACTTCAGCAGACTGAGTCCTCTCTATCTTTTTTCGGGGCGTACTCTATTCAGAGCGCCCCGAAAGATTTTACCCTGTCGTTTAGCCGTATCCCTTCTACCGTATTTTCCTTCTCTTAAAGAATTTTACTAAAATTATTGGCTCAATATGGATTCCAGACTGTTGAGGACCGCTCGCCCCGATGGCGATCGGCGGCTACACTGAACGGGTTCTGAGCCGCTGCGACCGAAGGCCCCCCGACGATGATCAACCTTCAAAATCTGCTGGATGATGTCCGGTGCTATGAAACTATTCGCCAGCTCCGCTGGCCGGACGGGGTCCACTGTCCCCACTGTAGCATAGCGGAGATCACGAAGCAGGGGCGAGATACGACCCAGCCGGCGCGGCAGAAATATCGCTGTGAAAGCTGCCATCGCTACTTTGATGATCTCACGGGTACGGTGTTAGCGGGGCATCATCAACCGCTGGGGGTTTGGATTTTGTGCCTGTATTTCATGGGGTTGAATCTGTCTAACGCGCAGATCGCCCACGAGCTGGGCTTGAATTCGAACGATGTACAGCGGATGACTGAACAGCTCAGGGAAGGGATCGTCGCCCGCCAGCCCGAACCGGTCCTGTCGGGGGACGTGGAATGCGACGAGGTCTACGTGGTGGCCGGTCATAAAGGGTTTCCGGAGGCGGTGAAAAAAAAGGCCGTCGGGGGCGGCGGCGGCGGCTGAAGGGGGCACGGGGTCGGGGCACCTTGGAGAAGGAAAAGCCGCCCATTCTCGGCATGATTCAGCGCGGCGGCGCGGTAGTCGTCCGGATGCTGGAGAACGTCCAGCAAGCCACCCTCCGTCCCCTCATCCAGGCGTTTATCGCCCCGGGAACCCGAGTTCATACCGATGAATACGCGATCTATAACCCGTTGAAGGATTGGGGCTTTGACCATCATACGGTGTGTCACAGCCAGGGCGAATACGCCCGTGACGAAGATGGGGATGGCTTCCATGAGATCCATGTCAACACGGCTGAGGGCTTCTGGTCGCTGCTGCGCTCTTGGCTGCGACCCCATCGTGGGATCTCGCAAGAAAAACTGCCGCTCTACCTGGGCTTCTTTCAGTTCGTGCACAACACTCGCATTCGGGGCAAAGGCCTGCTCAGACCCCTCTTGGAACTGCTGGTCGCATAACGCAGTGAACTGACTGGAATCCATATTGAGCCAAATTATTTAAGGTCCAAAAATATTCATGATTATAAGCATAATCATGAATTATTGTCTTGTTTCATGTTATATATTACGTATTACATAATTACGTAAAACATTTCCAATATCCTGGTCCGGTAACAAGTACGGCTACCCTATCTACCCTATCTACCCTATCTACCCTATCGTCAGTTAACTCGTATTCATGTGCTTTCACGCTCAAATAATTATCTGGCAGAGCAGTTCGCAATGAATTAATGTTACGCTAACCTAAATCAGAGAAATGACCACCAGTGCAATAGTGTGATTGTGGAGTTCTTATGCGTTGGCAGACAGGCAGAAGAAGCGGAAATGTTGAAGATCGGCGCGGTCAGCGCATTGGCCGTAGGGTGGCTGGAGGTAGCATAGGCACGGTCATCCTCGTGCTGGTCGCTATGTATCTGGGCGTCGATCCAAGTATCGTGCTCCAGAGCAGGACGGGCGCCAGTCTTTCAACATCGTATCCACCGCAGACCTCTTCTCTCCCTACCAATGACGCCATGCGCGATTTTGTTTCGGTGGTGCTGGCCGACACTGAGGATACCTGGCGAGAGTTGTTCCGGCAGATGAACAAGACCTACCAGGATCCAACCTTGGTGCTGTTTTCCAATGCGGTCAATTCAGCCTGCGGCTATGCGCGCGCAGCGGTGGGACCCTTTTACTGTCCTGCTGACAGCAAGCTCTACATCGACCTTAGTTTCTACCAGGATATGAAACAACGTTTCCAGGCGCCCGGTGATTTCGCTCAGGCTTATGTGATCGCTCATGAAATCGGTCATCATGTACAAAATTTGCTGGGCATCGCCCCCCGTATCCAAGCCCGCCGCGAGCAGGTCGACGAAGTGCAGGCCAATGCACTGTCGGTCATGATGGAGTTACAGGCCGACTGTTTCGCCGGTGTTTGGGCGCACCATGCCGACCGGACCCGTCATATCCTGGAAACCGGTGATGTTGAGGAAGCCCTTAATGCCGCTAGCGCTATCGGCGACGATCGTTTGCAGCGGCGATCCATGGGCTATGTAATACCCGAAAGCTTCACCCATGGCAGTTCGGCGCAGCGGGTGTACTGGTTCAGGCAGGGTCTGACCAGTGGCGACATCCGAGACTGCAATACTTTTCAAGCACAGTTGTAATCTGATACTGCTATGGCGCGCCCTGGCCTTAGCTATGAGGATGTAAAGAAAACCGCCGCTGTTTTACTGGAACAGGGCATGAGTCCATCTATCCAGCGGGTTCGGGCAGTACTTGGAACCGGCAGTAACTCCACCATTGCCGAACATCTCAAGCGATGGCAGCAGGAACTGGAGACAACTCCCCGAGCGGCACTGCCGCCCGCCGTACCCGAAGCTGTGATGGCGGCGGTCGAAGCATTCTGGCAGGTCGCCATCGAACACGCAGAACAGTTATATGAAATTCAACGCAGTCAAGTGGCTCAAGCCGCTGCTGCCGCGGAACAGAAGCGGACCGAAGCTGTTCAGGCAATCGAACAGGCGCAACAGCAGGCCGCTGATTGGCGACAGCAATTAGTGCAAGCCCAGACGCACAGTAAACAACTTGAAGAAAGTCTGCTGATCGAAAAGGAACGCCGCAAACAGGCTGAAGCTGCTATAGAAGCGGCTGAACAGAGAGCGCTGGATGCCACTCGACTGGCGGAACAGACCCGGACCGAAGCCCAGTCCCGGCTTGTGGGTCTCAAAGAAGCCTTCTGCCAGACCCTTGCAGAGGCTAAAGTGCAACTGACTGAGGCGGAACAGCGCCTGATTTACGAAAAGGAACGTAGCGAAGCCAATGAAACTCGCCTGCTGCGGATTATTGATCAAAATCGTACCGACCATGCCGCTGAGCGGCACACCTTAAGCGCCGCTTTAGATGCTGCTCGACAACGAGAACTACACGTACAGCAACAATGGGAAGTTGTGCAACAGGAACATACTCTTATTCGCTCGACGCTGGCCGGCGTCGAAGAACGCAATCGTCTCCTAGAGGCAGAGCTGGTACAAATCCGCAGTGTGCAGCAGGAACAGGAGACCCGCTATCTGGAGAGTCTACGCGAACAGGAATCACTGCGCAGCGAACTTCGAATACACCAGCGGGAACGAAAGCTTTTACAAGAAGAAATCGAGGTTTATCGCCAGGCGTTACTGCTGCGCGATACTTCTAACCCTTTTATACGGATTGAAAAATGATGGGAATTGCAGCATTAAAAAACAAACCGGCAAGCAGCAACAGGTACTGCCTGCCGGCTTACCCCCCGGTTAGTTAACTCCAGTCCAGGTAATAAACCTGTTCCCTCTCCTTCTTTTTATGCTCCTTATCATCCATTACAAGATTATTGTTGTTAACCAAAGAAGCTTCAGAGGAGTTCTTCTCATTCCAGCCGGATTCCTGACCTGCCGACAATGGAGTTCTTTGATTCATGTTGTATATCATGACACCACCTCCGCTTATTCCGGGAGCAGCAGTTTCTCAAAGCCTGCCACCTGCACCAAATTTCGTTGACCAATTTGTTCTCACAACCTGCCTGGCCGCAAACCGCACTATCCCGTTATATTTATTTAGGAGTATGTAAACAATTGTCAATTTGATCATTATAGAAAGCAGAATTCATGCCAATCAGAGAATATAGCAGATTTTTCTTATTATTCAATGAACTAACTTTAAACCCTTAAGTTGATGATAGGGTGGTGGTTGCGACAAATGTCCAATTTATCACCGTGATTTATTATAAATATCTTTATTTTTAAACACTTATGTTAGTACCTGATTGTCCCTAGTGCAACTTATGTCGCACCCCTTTTCCTGGTTGTCTTGTCAGTAATATAGCCTATTTTTGCCTGGTTCAAATAGGTCAAGATGTTAGTAACGGCTACGAATGAGGCGTTTATTTAGAGCTTGTCGGGTCAAGCCCAGGATACCAGCGGCTATTCCCTGATTGCCTTCTGCCCGTTGTAGTGCTTCTCTGATTAAAAACTGCTCAGCTTCCCGTAATGTTGGTAGGCGCTCTGTAAACAGCTTCACTAGTGCTGTTACCGGTGTTTCTCCTTCGGTTTCATGCTCATCCAGCGGTAATTCATGCCTTATTGCTTCGCGAAAACTGGTAAGTCCAAGAATACCTTTCTGATGACGGGCTATGGCGTCATGAATCATCGCTTCCAGTTCACGTACATTTCCTGGAAAACGATAATTTTTGAATAAGGTATGCAATACTGGTGGTACGACAGGGATTGGTTTGTTGAGAGAGCGTGCTGATTTTTCCACAAAATGGTTGATTAGTAGAGGTAAATCGTCCTGGCGCTCCCGTAGTGCTGGAATATGGATATGATGTCCCCGTAACCGGTAAAATAGATCCTTGCGGAATCTGCCTTGGTTGACTAGCTGGACAATATCACAATTTGTAGCGACTACGATGCGAGCATTGCTGCTTTTGGGTTGATCTGCACCTAATGGATAGTATTTATTCTCTTGCAATAATCGTAGCAGCTTGACTTGAGAGGTTTCCTTTAAATCTCCGATTTCGTCCAAAAATAATGTTCCTTGACCAGCTGTGGCGATAAGACCTTCACGGTTTTGATCTGCTCCAGTGAAGGCGCCTTTTTTATGACCGAACAGAGTATCCGAAAAAACATTATCATCCAGGCCGGCTACGTTTACTGCTACAAAATCGGTAGTTGGTCTGGAAACCTGATGGATCGATTTGGCGATAAATTCCTTACCTGTACCGGTCTCTCCGGTGATCAATACTGGTTGCTGCGAAGCACCGATAGCTTCTATGTAACGGAAAAGCGCTAGCATTGCTTTATCATGAGTAATGATCTCTTTGAAAGCATCTTTATGGCTGAGTTTATCGCTTAGCAGGCGCTCTTTGAGTGATAGCACTTCATCACGCAGGGCGCGTACTTCGATAGCGCGGTTGACGGAAGCAATCAGACGGCTACGCTCCACGGGTTTAACTAGATAGTCGAAAGCTCCTATCTTCATGCATTCGACCGCTGTACTTAGTTCATCTGTAGCGGTCATGATAATCACTGGGATATCTGGGTGGCTGGTGGTGATCCGTTCTAACAGTGCCTGCCCGGAGATGTAGGGCATTCTGAGATCGAGTACGATCATGCTTACTGCCTGCTCGGTTAGGAAGGGCAGCACCAATCGACTGTCTTGTAGTGTCAGCACCTGTTTGATACCCGATGAGCGCAAGATAGTGCTGATGCTCCGTAATAACTGTGGATCATCATCTACGTACAAGACGGGCAATTCAAAGGAATCTGCCGTTATCATGCGTACAGATGTATACAGTGGTGGTTGTATTAACTCGCTTCCTGTTATCGGGAAGCAGGCTCTATTTTCTTGAGAAGTTAAGGTATATTTCCTACTAGGTTCAACTGGATTAGTAATATGAGACTTCTGTTTGGAAAAAATTTATAGGAATTTTTGTCGAATGTAAGCCCCAGGATGGCTTACTTGGCTTTTTAGTGATCTTTGGGCATGTTGTATACTTACCGTCTGGGGCCAACCTGGCCCCAGACGGTCTCTACTTCATCCTCGTTCCTGTGTGCTCCTTGCCTGAGGTTGACTGACGACTGGTAACCCTTCTATATATCCTTGTGCAGGGGACAGGTGCTGATTCCCAACAGGGAGTACAGTGGACACCAGTTGATCAGGGCTGTGGCTAGGGGGATTATGCCAATCCATCCCCATCGTGTCTGCGGTCCTATGAACACTAGACTGATCAGGATCAGCCCAACTATGATGCGTAGGATTTTATCGATACTACCTATATTTGTATTCATCAATTGTTGTCTCCGCTGGTAATAGTCAGTCAAGATTATAGCAATTATTGCTGTCTGGACAAATTTAGTTGACAACGGTTGTTGGGTCAACCTGTCGGTTGTAGTGCTCCTATGGCGTCTGATGGAGGTAAAAATGTACTTGATTTTGAAGCATATTCATATTACAGCCGTTGTGTTGACGGCTGTTCTGTTTTTTGTACGTGGTGTCTGGATGTTGTTTGATTTTGCTTTGGTGCAGCAGCGTTGGGTGAGGTTCGTGCCGCATATTATAGATACGGTTCTTCTGGCAAGCGCGGTGGCACTTACGTTTACGCTTCATCAGTATCCTTTTATTAACGGGTGGCTGACAGCCAAGGTTTGTGGATTGTTGGTTTATATTGCCTTGGGAATGGTCGCTTTGCATTATGGTAAGACCAAGTGGGTTAGGTTTTGGGCGTGGCTTGCGGCTATGATGGTGTTTGCTTATGTGGTTTTTGTTGCAGTTACTAAGCATTCTATACCTTGGATTTAAGTTTTATTTGTGTGGTTATTTTGTTTTGAGTAGGTAGCTGTGATGTGTGGGATGTATTGTGGTTGTATAGTAATAAAGAAGATGGTATAAAAAGACAATTTAAAACTTGAGATACTGCTATGAGTACGGCTTTGTTGCGAATCGGATTGCTGGAAAACTTTGAGCATCTGCTGGCTTCTTTAAATGATTTTTGCATGCATCTGCGCCAGGATGCCGTATTACCGGCCTGGGTTGCTCGCACCGAGGAGGAAGTACACGACGGGCTGGATGTACGTATCAAAGCAGTCGGTCTTTATCAAGCTCTGTGGTACGAGGACAGCCAGGATGGTCGAGAAACGCTTACCTGCCCCGGCATCATCGGTGCCGGCGCTGCAACGCTTACCGCTGCGCAAGCATGCAATGAAAGCAAGGATGCGTTTAAAACCTCGGTACTGGCTCTTAAAACGCTGACCAAACCCAATGCTCGTGCTGTGCTGCTGGATTTACACAAGCGGCATGAGGAGGTCGCCGCCACCATGAAACGGATGGGCGCAGCCCGGCTCAATTTGAAACAGGCTTACCGGCGGATACCGCTGCTCGACCGACGACCGGAAAAGATCGGCTTCACCTGGTCCAAGCAGGGACGCACCATACAACGGACCACGCCGGCGGAAGCACGCCGCTTGCTGGAACGGCGACGGGAAACGCCACAAGTGCTACTGGAACTGCGACAATTAACCGGAATTCCACCCAACGAGGTGCTGGCCCGGGTACGCAGCGTCTGCCCGCATTTGCGCGCCAATATCGTATTTGTAAACCCCAATGGCCAGGTGCGGCGCCGCCTTATGCAAGCCCCACTGCCTATCCTGGTGCCCCTGCAGCCTGGCGAGCGCCTGCCGGAATTCGTCCCCATACCACCGGTTCCGGTGGGCAGTCTGCGCTTGCAACGCTCCGATGTGCGCATCGAGGAAGACGTATTTCTACCTTCGATCCGGGCCTACCGTTATCGCGTCCGCTTTCGCGACCGACCAATCCCTTAGCAGAGTTCAAGCAGTTCCAGGCCGCCCAGATAAGGTCGCAATGCAGCCGGCGTCCGAATACGCCCCTGAGCATCCTGGTAGTTTTCCATAACCGCCACCAGAGTCCGCCCTACGGCCAGCCCCGAACCGTTTAACGTGTGCAGCAATTCCGGGCGGCCGGTTTCCGGATTGCGCCAGCGGGCCTGCATGCGGCGGGCCTGGAAATCCGTACAGTTGCTGCATGAAGAAATCTCTCGATAACGCTGTTGTCCCGGCAACCAGACCTCCAGGTCGTAGGTCTTGGCGGCGGCAAACCCTATATCTCCGGTGCACAGAGCGATCACCCGATAGGGTAACTCCAGCCGCTGCAGCACCTTCTCAGCGTGGCCGGTCAGTTCTTCCAGCGCCTGACAGGAATCCTGCGGTCGCGCCCACTGTACCAGTTCGACTTTCTCGAATTGATGCTGGCGGATCATGCCACGCACGTCTTTGCCATAAGAACCGGCTTCGCTGCGAAAACAGGGCGTATGCGCCACATAGCGGCGCGGCAGCGCCGCCGCTTCCATAATTACGTCGCGGGCCAGATTGGTTAGTGGCACTTCAGCGGTAGGAATAAGATAATACCCCCACTCCCCTTTTACACCGAACAAATCCTCTTCGAACTTTGGCAGTTGTCCGGTCCCACGCAAGGTATCGGCATTCACCAGATACGGGACATAGACCTCCTGATAGCCATGCTCGCGGCTGTGCAGATCCAGCATGAACTGAATCAACGCCCGATGCAGCCTGGCCAACGGGCCCCTCATGACCACGAAGCGGGCGCCGGTCAACCGGGCAGCCGCCTCGAAATCCAGCCAGGGTCCTCCCAAGTCCACATGATCGCGTGGCGTGAAGTCGCAGTGGCGTGGTTCTCCCCAATGGCGGAGCTCTACGTTATCGTTTTCATCCCGGCCGTCGGGTACCGCCGCAGCGGGAAGGTTCGGAATCTCCAGGTAAATCCGCCGCAAGTGCTCCTGAGTTTCCGTCAGCAGCTGCTCGATCCTGTTAAGTTCATCACCCCAATCGGCTATTTCGTCCAGCAATGGCTGAATATCCTGACCGGTGGATTTGGCTTTGCCGATCGCCTTGGAACGGCTGTTGCGCAGATTCTGTAGTTCCTGGGTGCGCACTTGCAATTCTTTACGCCGATCTTCCAGTGTGCGGATGCTCTTCACGTCGAGTACGTAACCACGCCGCGCCAGTTGCGTGGCTGTTTCCTGCAGTTCAGTTCGCAACAGTCTAGGATCTAACATGAAATGACTCTGGCTTGGGGTAATCACTTTGTGTGTTGGCATTATACGTTAAGTTTAGGTTATTTAGAAGTAAGATGATATAAGATTAGTTGATATCAATACTAAGTGCTTGTTACTAAAAAATTAGCTCAATACCTTGACTAAGGTAAAGCTAATTGCAACACTGCCGGCGTTTCAGTAACTCAAAGCCACTGGCTGCGAGCGTCACAACAATCGCAACAGGCGTAGCGGCACTCGAGAGGTTTGTTATGACCAACGAACGTGAAATCGTTGTCTTAAGCGGCGTACGCACCGCCATTGGCACTTATGGCGGTAGTCTGAAGGATATATCACCCTGTGATCTTGCCGCCACCGTCGTGCGAGAAGCTGTCAACCGAGCCAGCATCCTGCCCGAAGATATCGGGCATTCGGTTTTCGGCAATGTTATCCATACCGAACAACGTGATATGTACCTGGCACGGGTGGCGGCGGTGAATGCCGGCCTGCCCCATCACATTCCGGCATTTACGCTCAACCGGCTGTGCGGCAGCGGACTGCAAGCCATCGTATCGGCCGCCCAACTGATCAAGCTGGGCGATTGCGACGCCGCCGTGGCGGGCGGCGCCGAATGCATGAGTCGCAGCCAGTACTGGCTGCCGGGCATGCGCTTCGGGCAGCGGATGGGTGATGGCCGCACGATCGATGTCATGGTCAGCGCCCTGACCGATCCTTTCCATGATTATCACATGGGCGTCACCGCCGAGAACGTGGCTGAGCAATGGAACATCAGCCGGGAAGATCAGGATAAGCTGGCGGTGGAAAGCCATCGCCGCGCCGGCAACGCCATCCACCATGGCTACTTCCAATCGCAGATATTGCCGATCACGCTCAAGTCGCGGCGCAACACTATCCAGTTCGACACGGATGAACATGTGCGGCCCATCGCTAACCTGGAAGAGATGGCCAAACTGCGCCCGGCGTTCAAACACGACGGCACGGTTACCGCCGGTAATGCGTCCGGCGTCAACGACGCCGCCGCCGCCGTCATCCTCATGGACGGCAAGATCGCCGCACAACGCGGCCTCAAGCCGTTGGCCCGCCTAATCGATTACGCCTTCGCCGGCGTAGACCCGCGCTACATGGGGATCGGACCGGTGCCGGCGATCCGCAATCTGCTGCAGAAAACCGGCATGCGCATCGAAGATTTCGATGTGTTCGAGATCAACGAGGCTTTCGCTGCCCAGGCTCTAGCGGTCAAACGTGAACTGGAATTGCCCGACGAACGCACCAACCCTAATGGCAGCGGCATTTCGCTGGGCCACCCGATCGGCGCTACCGGCGCTATCATCAGCATCAAGGCCATCTATGAATTGCAGCGCACGAGCGGTCGCTACGGTCTGGTCAGTATGTGCATCGGCGGCGGTCAGGGGATCGCGGCGGCGTTCGAGCGCCTCTAAGCCGGTTGTCCACCCTCATCGAACCAAGGGGTTATTCTGATGGAATTGAGCAATATCCAAGAAATCCTAAAACATCTCCGTAAGGAGTTGCCCAATAGCAGCAAAACAGCCCAGGCCATCGATCACGAGGAGTCTCTGGAAGAGATATCCGAATGCGCGCAAGAGGAAGGCCTGAACCATCTGGCGGCGTTACTGTTCGAGGCGCAGCAGGAGGAGTTCGATAATACGGCGCTGCCCACGACCTTCGAGGACATGGGCAGCGACGCCTTGCGTAAATTCCGCCGCAGCATCCCGAACAGCAGCAAGACGGCGCAGGCCATCGACCGGGGCGCTGCCTGGGAAGAGATTTCCCAGTGCGCCGAAGAAGAGGGCCTGCGGCAGGGGCAGATCGCCTCGATTATGTTCGAAGCCGGTCAGGAGCGGTTGCTGAGCAAGAAACCGCGTTAACAATTCACTTCAATCGTTCCCATCCTAATTGTTTTTCAATGCGAGGAATTTTCCTGATGGAAATGAAAAATATCGATTCCATCCTGCAATCGTTTCGTAAAGATTTACCCAACACGAGCAAAACGGCGCAGGCCATCGACCGGGGCGCTCTCATCGAGGAGATCTCGGAATACGCCGAAGAGGAAGGTCTGCATCAATTGGCCTCCGTCCTGTTCGAGGCGGAACAGGAAGAATTGCGGGAATCGACCGAACCCGGCGACGATCTGGTGTCGCTGGCGCGGGAGCGAATCCGCACTTTCCGCGCCAATCTGCCCGATGGCAGCAGAACCGCTCAGGCTATCGACCGGGCCGCCCCCTGGGAAGAAATTTCCGAATGCGCCGAAGAGGAAGGTCTGCACGAACTGGCCAGCATTCTGTTCGAAGCCGAACAGGAAATGCTGCGCTTCAAGACGCCCTCCAGATAACTGTGGTGCAGTCATTAAAAACGCCGGGACAATCGTCGTGGTTGTCCCTTGCAACCAGGGCAGGCGCACAGCCTGCCTCTACATAAATAGAGCAATCCTATTTGAGTTATGGATTTTCCCCTCCTTGGATAAGGAGGGGTGGCGCGCAGCGCCGGGGTGGTTCGAAGCGGCGATTCCACCAATCGGATAGGAGCGCTATATATAGGGATTGAGGGCCGCCGCGCGCCAACCTGCCAGCGCAGCCAGGATCAGGAACAGCGCCCCTGTCAAACGGTGCAGCCATTTCCTGGGCAGACGTTGCAACAGCGTGCGACCTGCCAGCACGCCTGCCGCAGTGGTTAACGCCAGCGCCACGGTAGCGCCTAGCCAGACCGGCGCCGGATGATGAGTGCAGGCCAGACCCGCCACCACCAGTTGGGTCTTGTCGCCGAATTCGGCCACGAAGATAAGCAACAAGGTCGACAGCAGGATGCTACGGCCGGCGCGCTCTTCCACCTCGGCCTGTTCCTCGCCAGCGGCGGTCAGGGCCTGCACGCCGAACAGCGCAAATAGCAGCGCCACCACAGCGCTCAGAATCCATTCCGGTACCCGTAACGCGATTGCAGCGCCGAACAGCACCGCCAGCAGATTCAGCGCTGCGAAAGCGGACACGGCGCCCAGCCAGACAGGTAAGGCCCGATGCCGGGCAGCCAGGGCCATACACACCAACTGGGTCTTGTCGCCTACCTCGGCAAGAGCGACCAAACCCAGTGTGGTAACAGCCGTCACAGCAAATTCACTCATTCTCAGTTTACCCGTCCGATGTAAAGTAAGCCGTGCCCTTGCGGCAGGTGAGTAAACTCACCGGGCTTCACACGTGCCAGTAGAATTATGCAAATTCGTAAACTTCCAGCGTCACCCTACCGACGGGCCGCGCCTCACCGTGAACCATACGGCGCACCTTTTCGGTCGTCTCCCGACTGAACGTCGCCTCGCCACAGTGGTCGCACACCCGCGCCGGAATCGGTTCCACCAGCATGCGTTTACTGTCCACCAAGAAAACCTCGGATACTAATTCGGTGTGAAACTGGGTTGCTCCACATACATCGCAGTGCATTAGGTTTACCTCCGTGGCGTGAATGTTCGGATTTGAATGAAGGCAATTGGTCCATTGCGGCGCTACCTACGCTGGCCACGTTCGCTAACCTGTCATTTTTATTGCCTCAGTAGGTTTGCCGTACTTCAGTTTTAGCCCAAGCTGAGCCGACACTTGTTGAACTCTTGCATGGGCATTCTCAACATAGTTAATCAGGTTATGATGGGCTATTTCGTCAAGCCTTTTCTGCGTCTGATATTTCTCAGTCAATAACTCATTGATAATCATCTATAGACTCCGAGAATAATTCTAGAGGGGTTACTATTTCAGGCGTTGCCAAATTTAACCAACACCAAAGTTCAGCAGGCGCCAGAGCAGTTCAACCCCAAAAACTGGTACAGAGTTCAGAGTTTTCATCGATCAGAGAAAACCAATGGGGACACCACCACCCGAACACCGCCGTCGACGACGCGGTCGACGGCGCCGCCGCCGCCGCGCGCGGCGCAGCGGACGCGGCCGAAGCCGTCGCCGAACGAGCCGCCCCGCACCACCCGGCGGATTTCATCAGAGGCACTCAGGTTCTCACGCCCGTCGGTCGGATCGTAGGGATAATTGAAATCGGATTTATCTAATTCCCTGCCCCAAAGGGTGCACGTCCATTCCCACACATTGCCGCTCATCTCCTCGCAGCCGTAAGGACTCGCGCCACGCGGGAAACAGCCTACCGCACTGGTCGAGTTCAGGCCCGTATCGGCATAGTTAGCCCGATCCGGATCAAGCTCTTCCACCCAAGGATAGATTCGCCCATCTGTACCCCGCGCAGCTTTTTCCCATTCCGCTTCAGAGGGCAACCCAATACCCAGGGAACCATCCGCCAGCCCCTGCCAAAATGACCGTTCCGCTGCGGACAGGGATTGCCCTTCGCTCAGGCGCGTGGGGGCTAATTGCCGCAAGCGCTCATGCAGCCAGTGGCAATAGGCGACCGCTTCATGCCAACTCACCAGGACCACTGGATGGTTGGCCGCGCCTTTCAGCGCGTCCCGATCTCCAGGTTCAAAGCCGCTGGCTTCGACAAAAGCGCTGAATTGCGCCACCGTCACCGGCCAGCGAGCCAGATAGTAACGCGGCAGGGATACCCGATGCCGGGGCCGTTCATCATCCCACCGGCCTTCTTCATCACTGCCCATCGTGAACTCGCCGGCGGGAATTTCGATAAAACCCAGCAACGGCTCATCGGGCAGATGCCAACAGTCCGGGTTGAAACGCGGATCGCCCAGAACCGCCAGGTTGTCACCCGCCAGCGCCCGCTCAGTGGCCGGCAATCTTGCCGAGCGGAGCAGTCGGACCAGCCAGGTCTGCACCCGCTCGAATACCCGTTTCAGCCGGGGCTGCTCAGCGAAGTTCAGGGAAAGATCGGCCGTCTCGACCAGCGCCTGCGCGGCGATCTGGGCGCCCCACTCATCTTTCTGGCTTACATCGGGGTCATCGGCTTCGAGACAGCAAAGTGCATCGGCCAGGTTCCAGATGCCGGCGGCGGCGCCTCGGGCTGCTTTAGCGCCGGCCAGCAACGCCACTTCCCGCCAGCGGTCCGGGTCGTCACGAGCCAGTCTCGCCACTTCATCCGGGTAGGTCGCTCCCGTCAGGTGACAGGCCGCCAGGTATTCCTGAAAGCTGCGATGAGGAAACGTATAGACGCCGACGCCCCGCGGATAAAGCAACCCGGCCCGGTCGCGTAGATATTCCACCAGCCGCCCATGCTTCTCGTCCGGGTTGTCACTGAGTCGCAGCAACCGACCCGCCAGCCTGTCCTCCGACAGATCGGCCGTGCCGGTCAACTCCGGCTGCGACTGATGCGCCTCGAACGCCAGCCCTTCCAGCACGGTGCGGATTTTGGCTTTATCCGCCTTCAGATACTCGGCGATACTGGGTTGGCTCGACACCGACCGTCCTTGTGCATCGTTCTTGACCAGACGTTTTTCCCAGCGATTGAGCAGCAGATCCACTGTGTCGTAATACAACAGTTCCCGCTTTTCCGGCAAATCGCCCCGACGCCAGGCGTGCAGGCTGGCCATCAAGGTCAACAGCAGCGGCCGTTGCGCTAATTCGTACAGCGTGGGCCGACTGAAAATGGCCCGCTTCAGCGATTCCGCCCGCCCGGCGGCGTCCTGCGCGCTCATTTGTTCCAAGCTGGCGGTCAGCTCATACCAGCGATTGATAAAGCGCCGGATCTGGCCATCGGAGAACGGCGCCAGCACCGCTTCGGCGAAGCCTTGCAGCCGCCAGCCCTGATTCTGATAGGCGTAGGTGCGGCTGGTCACCAGCGCCCGGCACTTGCCGAAGCCGCGCGTGAAATCCTCCACCGCCTGCTTGACCTGTTCCCGCCGTTGCTCCGCTTCGGGAACCTCGTCCAGCCCATCCAGTAGCAGCAGGCCACCACGCTCCAGCAATTCCTTTTTCAGCCAGGGCGCATACTCGGCCGTCGCTGCGGCTTCCTTCAGCCCCTGCTCGATAAAATTCCACAGGTGGCCGGCGTTGGCCTGACCGCGCTCCGGCAGACCGACAGCGGCGAAATCCCGCAGCACTACCGGCACCGGCAACAGCGCCTGGCGACTCCAGGGCTGAAGTTCCTCACCGTCACCGCCATCTTCATTCGGCAGCGGCGCGGTCAGGCGCGCCAGGTTGGTTTGTGGATCGTGGAGTATCTCCCCAGCCAGGCACAGCGCCACGAAATTCACGAAGGTGGTCTTGCCGCTGCCGGGGTCGCCTTGCAGCACCAGCCGCTTATGGCGGTCCAGTTGCTCCAGCGCCGAGCGTAGTTTTTCCTCGCCAGCGGCTGAGCGGGGGTTCAGCGCTTCCCGACTCTCCTCCCGTCGAGGCGAGCGGGTCAGCAGGGCAGTATAGACAGAATTCAAATTCAGCCGCGTGTCGGCATCCCCTTGCGCCGTCGCCGGATCGATGCCCGCCAGCGAGAGATAGCCGTAGCGTTCCATCACTTGATTCAGATAGGCGTCGCGCAGCATACGCTCGGAGGATGTCATGCCGGACGCCGGCTGGCTTTCCGTCGTATCGCGCAGCAGATTGCTGAGCGCGGCGGTGACTTTGGTCGCCAACTCATCAGGCTGGCTGAATTCGTCCCGAATCTGTTCTTCGTTGAGCAGTTTGCGGAACACTTGTTGTCTTTTCCAAAGACGATCCGACTCGCGGACAAAGCCTTTATAAAACTCACCTTCGGCGGAAAGAAAGACCAGTCTCGGTTTCCCTGCGTCCTTAGCCGTCAGGTATTCGCGCTGCGTATAGGATTCTTTAGCTCCCGCCGGGCTACTGCCGTAACAGAGCCCCACGATAAACACAGCGACATCGGATTCGGTAATGTTCTCCCGGCAGAACTCATCCGCCGGGGCATTCCGAGCGCCGAAGTTCTCCATGTGCACGCACTGGAAACCATCCAGGCGGTCGATGGCGGCGGCGACCGCGTCACGATAGGCGGTCAGGTCGCGGGCGGTGGAGCTTAAAAATACCTTGCGCATGAGCAGCACTAACCAAGGTGGTCTTAATGCAGGAAATTTAAGGCAATTATGCCAGTGGCTGGCTGCCTCAATCGAGATGACGGACCGATTGCAGCACCTCCGCCGGAACTAGGTTCAGCATCTTCTTTCTCAAGCCGGTGGTATTGCCATACCGGACATGATTGACCCAACCGCTGATGCTGGCCGCCAGCCTATCGGTGGAAATGGTTCCTGCCTGCCAGGCGTTGATCATGTCCCGCAGCTTAACCTGAAAATGTATGCCCTTGCGCCGTTTAAGACGGCGCTTATCGGGAAAGACAGTGAATCCAAGAAATGGAATTCCTTCGGTGACGGGTCTCGGCTGAGCGCCCGGATGCAGGGTCAGGCGCAGCAGGAATAGGCGCTGCTCCAGAATCTGCAGCCAGTTCCACAAGCAGGCTTTATTATCGGCGAACAGCAGCAGGTCATCGACATAGCGCACATAGCCTGCACAGCGCAGTTCCCGCTTGATGCAGTGATCCAGCGGATCGAGATAGACATTGCCCCAGAACTGGCTGGTCAGATTGCCGATGGGCAGACCACGCGGGCGATTGACGGCGAATAGATCGTCTCCTGGAAAATAGACCATTTGGTACTCTTCCGTGAGCACGCCGACGCCACTTTCCAGTATCCGGTCGATCAACCAGAGCACGCCGGCGTCCTGAATCTGACGGGCCAGGATAGCGCGCAGAATGGCGTGATCGATGCTAGGAAAGAACTGTCGCACGTCCAGTTGGAGCACATAAGAAAAGCGGCGGGCGTACTGTTGAGTTTGATCGAGGGCGCGATGCGTGCCTTTGCCGATCCGGTTAGCGTAACTGTCGGCCACAAAGCGACGTTCAAAAACAGGTTCAATCACCTGGCAGAGGGCGTGATGCGTTACCCGATCTCGAAAAGGCGCTGCGCTGATCAACCGTTTTTTGGGGTCGTGGATATAAAAACTGTCGTAGGTTCCGGGCTGGTAACAGCGTTCCAATAATTCCTGCCGCAAAGCGATCAGATTATCTTCCAGTCGATGTTCGAAGGCGGCGACTTCGGGACAACCGCGTTTGCCCCGACTGGCCTGGTAGAAAGCCGTTAGCAGATTCTCCCAAGTGGCGATTTGGGCGAGCAGGCAAGACATATTGCAAGAGCCTCGTAAAAACCCATAGGCAGTAAAGGCGTTTATGAGTTTTCCCCTCCTTTTTCAAGGAGGGGTGGCGCGCAGCGCCGGGGTGGTTGCCAAAACTCGGCCAGTAAGGCGTTTATGCGTAACCGTTCACGCCCCTCGGCCTGCTATAGAAAGTCCCGCCCCAGGAAACCCAGGGGGCGGGACGGTTGCTATTTGCCCGGTCCCCTGCAATCAGGAAAGACGCGGCCAGGAACAGACCCTGCCATTCTCCTCGGCCCGGAAGGGTATGATGCCCCGCCAGGCATTTCCGGAGTTGAAGAACGTGGACACCACCACCCGAAAACCGTTGTTGTCGTTGCGGTTGTCGGTGTCGTTGTCGTTGCGCGCGGCGCAGCGGACGTTGTTGAAGTTGTTGCCGAACGAGCCGCCCCGCACCACCCGGCGGCGTTTCGGGTCTGTCCCCGCAAGGCACGGCCCACCGCGCGTGAACCGGCCATTGCTCAGCCATGACTCGCCTTCTGCCAGCCGCCTAACAGGCGCCCGATTTCCGCGATCAGCTCGGCGGCGTATCCATGCTGACTAGTTGACAACCAGCCCAGGCGGCTCGTCAGCCGCAG
This sequence comes from uncultured Pseudomonadota bacterium, assembly GCA_963708455.1. GTDB lineage: Bacteria > Pseudomonadota > Gammaproteobacteria > Competibacterales > Competibacteraceae > CAIMUS01. The sequence continues at coordinate 1,051,260 of CAVPSQ010000010.1, read as the reverse complement.
GTACAATCGCAGCTTGGCCAGTGCCTCGTCGGCCCGCGTCAACCGCTCCCGCCGCGCCTCCCCACGGCGCACGTTGGCTTCTTCCAGATATTCCCGTAAATCGAAGGCTGCATCCAACAGGCGCTTGGTGACATCGTGCCGGCGCGTTCGTGGAAAGTGGTTGCTTACCTGCAACAGCCAACTGAGAAGATCGAAAGTGCGGGTAAAAATGGGCATCTCGGTCGGAGTCATGATGGCGTTGCATAGTAATTGCAAAGCATGTTTCTGTCTATTTTTATGGCTTTCTTGTTTTGTGGCTTGGTTGGTGGTTTGTGATGCTATTTAGAAAGATGATGATATAGAAAGCTATATCATTGATTTTAAAAGTGTGGACAGAGGTCAGAGTTTTCATCGATCAGAGAAAACCAATGGGGACACCACCACCCGAAAACCGCTGCAGTCGCCGCGGAGGCCGGGGCCGTAGACGAGGCGCGCGGCGCAGCGGACGCCGTAGAAGAAGGCGGAACGAGCCGCCCCGCACCACCCGGCGGCCTTTGGCCTCAAGGTCTTCTCTTGCCTGTCGTTTTTGGCCGGCTTCAGGATAGGGATATTTTCCATAAAGGCTGCACGTCCATTCCCACACATTGCCGCTCATCTCCTCGCAGCCGTAGGGACTCGCGCCACGCGGGAAACAGCCTACCGCGCTGGTCGAGTTCAGGCCCGTATCGCCATAGTTGGCCCGGTCCGGGTCAAGCTTTTCCCCCCAAGGATAGATTCGCCCATCCGTACCCCGCGCGGCCTTTTCCCATTCCGCTTCAGAGGGCAACCCAATACCCAGGGAACCGTCCGCCAGCCCCTGCCAAAATGACCGTTCCGCTGCGGACAGGGGTTGTCCTTCGCTCAAACGCAAGGGGGCTAATTGCCGCAAGCGCTCGTGCAGCCAGCGGCAATACGCAACCGCCTCATGCCAACTCACCAGGACCACTGGATGGTTGGCTACGCCTTTCAGCGCGTCCGGATATCCCGGTTCAAAGCCGCTGACTTCGACAAAAGCGCTGAATTGCGCCACCGTCACCGGCCAACGGGCCAGATAGTAACGCGGCAGGGACACCGGATGCCGGGGCCGTTCATCACCCCACGGGCCTTCTTCATCACTCCCCATCGTGAACTCGCCGGCGGGGATTTCGATGAAACCTAGCAGCGGCTCGGCAGGCAGATGCCAACAGTCCGGGTTGAAACGCGGATCGCCCAGGACCGCCAAGTTGTCGCCCGCCAGCGCCCGCTCGGTGGCCGGCAAATGCTCGCTGCGCAGTAGTCGGACCAACCATTGCTTGATCTGTTTCAGCTTGCGTTCATTGCCTTGACTCACCTTCGATAAATCAGCGCTCTCGACCAATGCCTGCGCTGCAATCTGCGCACCCCACTCGTCGGCTGTTTCAGCGGTGGCGTCTGTTGGCTCCCGGAAGCACAATTCACCAGCCAGTTGCCACAGCGTCGAGGTGGCGCCTCCGGCAGCCTTGGCGCCGGCCAACAAGGCCACTTCCCGCCAGCGGTCAGGCGCCGTTCGAGCGAGTGCGGCAACTTTGACAGGATACTCATCGTCGGTCAGATGACAGGCCGCCAGGTATTCCTGAAAGCTGCGATGAGGAAAGGTGTAAATACGATCGCCTCGTCGATAAAGCAAACCGGCTCGCTCCTGGAGAAACTCCACTAGCCGCCCCGGTTTCACATCAAGGTCTCTGGGGCTGAGTTGCCTCAGTCGGTTGACCAGCATATCCTCCGCCAGATCCGCCGTGCCGGTCAGTTCCGGCTGCGCGCTATGCGCCTCGAAGGCCAGATCCTCCAGCACCTTGCGGACTTTGGTTTTATCGGTTTTCTCGACTCGCAGATATTCCGTCAAGCTGGGCTGGATCAAGCGGTATTGGCCTTGCGCATCACGCTGGTAGCGTCCCTGCTCCCACCGGTTGAGCAGCAGTTCGACCGTATGGGCATACAGCTCTTCCCGCTTTTCCGGCAAATCGCTGCCGCGCCAAGCGTGCAGGCTGGCCATCAAGGTCAACAACAAAGGACGCTGCGCCAACTCGTACAGCATGGGCCGATCGAAAATCGCCCGCTTCAGCAGCTCCCGCTCGCCCAGCGGCGTCCTGCCGACCCAAGCGCCCCAAGTCGGCGGTCAAGTCGTACCAGCGACTGATAAAGCGCCGGATCTGACCAGCGGAAAACGGCGCCAGCGCGGCTTCGGCGAAATCGTGCAGCTTCCAACCCTGATTCTGATAGGCGTAGGTGCGGCTGGTCACCAACACCCGGCAGGCGCCGAAGCAGCGCGTGAAATCCTCGACCGCCTGCTTGACCTGCCGCCGTCGTCCCTCCGCTTCGGGGACTTCATCCAGGCCATCCAGCAACAGTAAACCGCCAGGGTCGCGCAGTTCTTGTTGCAATAGGGGCGCATACTCGCCCAGTAGCGCCTCTTGCAATTGAGTTTCGATAAAGCTCCACAGATGAGTGGCGTTCGCCTCGCCGTGCTCCGGCAGACCGACAGCGGCGAAATCACGCAACACCACCGGCGCCGGCAACAAGGCGGCCCGGCTCCAGGATTGCGGCTCCTTGCCATCCTCGCCATTCTCAGCCGGCAGCGGCGCGGTCAAACGGGACAGATTAGCGTGTTCCTTCCCCAATAATTCCCCGGCCAGACACAACGCTACGACAGCAATTCCCGCTCTAATGCAGCGGCGCCAGTAGTTAATTGATCAGTAATTACACAAGAATCATAACGACAAAAACCACCCTGACTTCCTCGGAAGCCATAATGAACGACTCTCATTTTAACCACTTTCTTTCAACACACTCATTCATCAAAACAACTATGGACTTTATCAGAAATTATGATGTATCAGGTTCCAATACCCCACCCTTATGCCCATAAATTATCGCTAACCATAAGCTCTCCCAACTGGTAATAAAATACTCCTTAAATAATCCCTTTAACTTGCTCCATAACGAGGTTCTGGAACGGAATTGTTGCCGCGCCACTTGAAATAAACTACAGCACAGCTCTTGCACTTGATCGACGAAAAAGGCTAGCATCATCAGCATCCCAAACACCGTCGTCAAATGCTTTTGCCCATGTCCATAGTTGTGCTCTAACTCATAGCCCTGATTTTTGAGTGTGTTGAACGTCTCGTTTTCAATCTTCCACCAACCCCGACCTCCTCTCATCACCTGGTAGACATTATCTCGCCGTAGTTCCAGATCCGTTATCCACGAAAAATTGTACTCTTTACCCTCCCGCATTTCCCAATAATCCAGGTAATTCACCAGAATATCAGGATGAGATTTATTCAAAGGCAACCCCTTCATCCAGCGATAGCCCCGTAAAACGCCATCCTCTCCCAGTTCCTCAAATTCTTCATACTCAGCGCTATTTAATCGCTTCCGCACCTCCTCGAACAGCGACGGCTGGTCGCTCGGCTTCGCCACCAGGATGTAATGATACTTTAATTTTTTCAATAACTTAATGTGAGGACCGTCGGCCGACAAGCTGTCCTCCACCACAATCATGGGCCATTGCGGAAACGCTTCACGTAGTGCCAGTAACAGCCGTTTACTGGCATTACTTTCACAATCATTCTTGCTCGCCCCATCTTGGCGCGTAATGGCCTCAGGAAATAAAGGTAAGACTTGACTTTTATCCGGATGAACTATCACCGCTCCTACTAATTGATGATAATACTCGACCGTGCCATTTCGATGATGCTTTTCACAGCAATCGGCACAACGGATATTGGAAGAAGAAAAATGACCGGTCCCATCCAGGTTAACTAGAAATCCTCCTAAATACCGATACGCTTTCAATATCCCGTGCGATTGCAAGTGCTGATGAATATGAATAAAGGGGGCTCGTAACTCAGTGGGTGACACCTCATCCAACACTTTCCGCATCTGGGTATCACAGGGGGCTTGTGAAACACCATAAAGACTTTTTAAATTCGCTCGAACCCGCTCTTCATGACGTTGCTCATCAAACTTTAATAACGACGGATATTTCAGTCCAAAGACCGCCAAGCCTGACATCAAGACATCCGGTAAGGAAAACTGCTGACCGCCATGACGAGGGTCAGTGATCTTCCCAAAATCCTCTCTGATTTGACCTAACAAGGCCGGCGCTGAACAGTGTTTATTTAATTGCGGCCGCTGAGGGCGAAGTGGAATACAGTTTGCTTTTACCATCATGACCACCCAAATCGATTGAATTTGAAGCCCAAATACCTTGCCAGACCTACCGAAGCATCGTATATAATATACTGATTATACTAAAATTTCTAGAGCAGCGGGAATTGCTGACGCTACGAAGTTCACGAAGGTGCTCTTGCCGCTACCGGGATCACCCTGCAACACCAAATGAGGGTGACGGTCGAGTTGCTCCAAGGCGGAAAGCAATTGCTCCTCACGAGTCGAAGACAGTGACTCCATGCCGCGCCTGCCCTCCTCCTGCCGAGGCGAGCGGGTCAGCAAAGCGGTATACACCGCATTCAGATTAAGTCGCCTGTCATCGTCGCTTTGCGCCGCCGCCGGATCGATGCCCGCCAGGGACAGATAACCACAGCGTTCCATCACCCGGTTCAGATAGTCGTTGCGCAGGGCGCGTTGGGCAGGCGGGATAGCGGCTGTCGTTTGGTTTCCCTGCTCGCCTTGCGCCCAGTTGCTGAGCGCCGTGGCCACCTTGCCGGCCAATTCAACAGGGGTCGTAAATTCGTCTCTAATCAGTTCCTGATTGAGCAAATCCCGAAACGTCTTTTGCTTATTCCAGATCGCATCAGGTTCACGTTTAGTTGGATCAAAACCCTCGTACGACTTGCCCTCAGCCGACAGAAAAACCAACCGCGGCTTATCAGCCTCCTTCGCCGCCTCGTATTCCCGGACCGTATAGGATTGATCGATGCCTTCCGGACTGCTGCCGTAACACAGCCCCACGATAAATACGGCGACATCGGATTCGGTAATGTTCGCCCGGCAGAACTCATCCGCCGGGGCGGCGCGGGCGCCGAAGTTCTCCATGCGCACGCACTGGAAACCATCCAGGCGGTCGATGGCGGTGGCGACCGCGTCACGATAGGCGGTCAGGTCGCGGGCGGTGGAGCTTAAAAATACCTTGCGCATGCTGGAAAATAAAACCCATGAATGACTGTTTTAAAGCGTTGATGGTTATCCAGGGAGAGGAAAAAAGAAACGCCTCTCCCTAGAGCGTTGACCGGTTTGAACTACGTGGCCAATCAAGCAGCCGGAAACGGCCTGGGAGCGCCGGCGTCCCCGCCGGCTCCGACAGGACCACAGCGACGGCTGGGTTTGCCTGGAGCGGACGGTGGTCCAGTCCACGTCCTGGCCGGCGAGGACGCCGGCGCTCCCAGGACTTAATCCCGATCTCGCCAGGCCAAAGTGCATCACTCGTACAGAAATATCGCCCCAAGCATTTTTTCACCGGATACGCCTTCTGCCTATTGTATTTTGTCTCAAACTCGGCAAACTATGCGCCCACTTCATCAGCGCGTCCATGCCCTTGGGCAGCACGGCTGATGCGGACTGACCGGCGCTCCGCGCTCCGCCTCTTTGCCGCAGGCCCCTGGCCGGCTGGGCAAACCGCAGGCGCCAAATTGACTCGACACTGCACTAGAGGCTATTCACCATGAGCGAAGCACACGTATCCGCTGACGACAGCGAACCTCCCGGTTGGGCGCCGTCCGTCCCGGCGCTCTTTATCCCCACTGTCAGCCCCATTCACCCCCCCACCTCCCGTTTTCCCCAGCCGTTACCCTCCCCGTCCAGAGTGGCCCGCAAGGCACCGCGCCTGACCATCGGCCCGTGCGCTCAGGCGTTCCGCCAGCGCTTTTACCCGGCGGTTCCAACCTCCGACTGGAACGACTGGCGCTGGCAGAACAGCCGCCGCATCCGCACCTGCGAAGAACTGGCTCGGATTATCGACCTGTCCGACGATGAGAACGCGGCGCTGCGCCGGCTGCGCGGTCCCTTGCCGGTGGGCGTCACTCCCTACTACGCCAGCCTGCTGGACGGGCACGATCCCACGCAAGGTCTGCGGCGTACGGTCGTACCGGCGACGGCGGAATCCTATCTCGCGCCTGGCGAATCGGCCGACCCGCTGGGCGAGGACGACGACCGTCCCGTGCCCGGCCTGGTGCATCGCTATCCCGACCGGGTGCTGCTGCTGGCGACCGGCGTCTGCTCGACCTATTGCCGTTACTGCACCCGCTCCCGCATGGTCGGCGCCACCGGTGAACAGAGCGTCAAGAGAAGCCAGCTTGAACAGGCGATTGCCTACATCGAAGCGACGCCCGCCATTCGCGATGTACTGATTTCGGGCGGCGATCCGCTCAGTCTGGACGATGACCGGCTCGACTGGCTGCTGGCGCGACTGCGGCGCATACCGCATGTCGAATTCCTACGCATGGGCAGCAAGATGCCCGCTGTCCTGCCGCAGCGCATCACCCCGGCGCTGGTGCGCGTATTAAAACGCTACAAGCCTTGGCTGAGCCTGCATTTCACCCATCCCGACGAACTGACCCCGGAAGCCAGTGCAGCCTGCAATCGGCTGGCCGACGCCGGCCTGCCGCTCGGCAGTCAGACCGTACTGCTGCAAGGCGTCAACGATGACGTCACCACGCTGCGGCAGTTATTCCTGGGACTGCTGACGCTGCGCGTCAAACCCTATTACCTCTACCAGTGCGATCCCATCGCCGGTTCCGCCCATTTTCGGACCCCCGTGGAACGCGGCCTGGAAATCATGCAGGGTCTGCGCGGACATATCAGCGGTTACGCGATTCCGAACTATGTCATCGACGCCCCCGGCGGCGGTGGCAAGATTCCCCTCCTACCCGACTACGTGGTGGGCCGGGACGGCGACGATCTGTTGGTGCGCAACTATGCTGGCGGTATCTACCGCTATCCTGATCCGGGCGGCAGTCTGGGCGCGGACCAATCCCTGCCCCTGGAGACCGCCGCATGCGCGTAGGGCTGACCTATGATCTGCGCGAGGATTATCTCCAGGCCGGTTACAGCGAGGAGGAAACCGCTGAATTCGACCGGCCGGAGACCCTCGCGGCCATCGCCGCCGCGCTCCGTGAACTCGGGCACGAACCGATAGCCGTCGGCTCTATCCATCGATTGACCGAACGATTGGCGGCAGGCGAACGCTGGGATCTGGTGTTCAACATCGCCGAAGGTTGGTACGGCTTTGGGCGGGAGGCGCAGGTTCCAGCTCTGCTGGACGCCTACGGCATTGTTTATACCTTTTCCGATCCGCTGACGCTGTGTCTGACGCTGCACAAGGGCATGGCAAAGCGGATCGTCCGCGATTGTGGTCTGGCGACGCCGGCTTTCGCCGTAGTGGCAACCGCAGCGGATATCGCGACCATCGATCTGCCCGGACCGCTGTTCGTCAAGCCGGTAGCCGAAGGCACCAGCAAAGGCATCGACGCTGCTTCCAAAGTACATTCCGCCGCTGAACTCGCCGCCGCCTGCCGCGCGTTGCTGGCGCGCCATCGCCAGCCGGTACTGGTGGAAACCTATCTTCCGGGGCGGGAATTCACGGTCGGTATCATTGGAACCGACGCGCGAGCGACCGTATTAGGCATCTTGGAAGTCCTGCTGAAAGAAGCGGCAGAGTCCGAGGTCTATTCCTATCACACCAAGGAATACTACGAGACCCTGGTGGATTACCGGCTGATCGCCGGACCGTTGGCGGAGGAACTCGGAGAACTGGCGCTGGCCTGTTGGCGCAGCCTGGGGTTGTCGTGACGGCGGGCGGGTGGACTTGCGGCTGGATGCGCAGGGAAAGCCGTATTTTCTGGAAGTCAACCCGCTGGCCGGGCTGCACCCGATCCGCTCCGATCTGGCAATCCTCTGTCGGCTGGCGGGCATTCCCTACCGCAACCTGATCGAGCACATCGTGGAATCCGCCCGGGAGCGCTGCTCTCTGTCTCCCTTCCCGGTTCACACCGCTGCATGAAAACCTTATCCGGGCCGATCGTCCTGCTGCACGGCGCGGTCCCGGAGAATGCGCCGCCGGACGAACAGGACGTGCTGACGCAAGTCGAAGAGATAGCCGGCGTTTTACAGGCATTGGGTTATCCAAGCGTTCATCTCCCGGTAACGCTGGATCTGGAAAGCGCCCGCCAGCAGTTGCAGCAACAGCGTCCATGCACCATCTTCAATCTAGTGGAATCACTCGGCGGCAGCGGCCGCTTCAGTCATCTGGGCGCCCTGCTGGCGGAAACCCTGGATATTCCTTATACCGGCTGCTCCGCCACCAGCCTGTTGGTCACCGCCAACAAATGCCTTGCCAAGCAGTTGCTACAGGCGGAAGGCATACCGACACCGGTCTGGACAGTTGCTCCCGACTCTCCACCGCCCTCCCCGCCCGGTCCCTGGATCGTCAAATCGGTATGGGAGGAAGCTTCCTATGCGCTCGACGATAGCGCGCTGGCGCACACGCCGGCGGCAGTCCAGCGCCTGCTCGCCGACCGCCATGCCCGGCTGGGTGGGGACTGGTTCGCCGAAACCTATATCGAGGGACGCGAATTTAACCTCTCGCTGCTGGTGGACGGTGGCAAACTGGCTGTCTTGCCGCCGGCTGAAACCTGCTTTATCGACTTCCCGCCGGACAAGCCGCGCCTGGTCGGGTACGCCGCCAAATGGGACAGCGAGTCATTCGAGTATCACCACACGGCGCGCCGTTTTGATTTTCCTGCCGGTGACCAGCCGCTGCTGCAACGGTTGCGGCAACTGGCCGGTCAGTGTGCCGTGTTGTTCCGACTGCGTGGCTACGCCAGGGTCGATTTCCGGGTGGACACCGCCGGCAATCCCTGGGTGTTGGAAATCAACGCCAATCCTTGCCTTGCTGCCGATGCCGGTTTCATGGCTGCCGCCCGGCAGGCCGGGCTGTCGTCCCACACCGTCATCGAACGGATCATGACCGCCGCCCGGGCCGCAGACTGAACGGTGCAACGGTCGAACTGGCGCTTTCGTATCGAACCCTGTCCGGCGGACCGCGACAGGATTGCCGAACTGGTTGCCGCGACCGGTTTTTTCTCGTCCGACGAAATAGTTATCGCCGTGGAACTGCTGGAAGAGCGCCTGCAAAAAGGTCTGGCCAGTGGCTATGAGTTTATATTGGCGGACGCAGATGCTCGACTGTTGGGTTATGCCTGTTTTGGTCCCATACCCGGCGCGCACGGCTGCTATGATTTGTACTGGATTGCGGTCCAACCAGAACAGCAGCGAACCGGTCTTGGCAGGGAACTGCTGGCCGGCTGCGAGGCAGCGATCCGACAAGCAGGTGGCCGGCGACTGTATATCGACACCTCAGGCCGGGCGCACTACGCGCCCACGCGCACTTTCTACGCGCACTGCGGCTATCGGCGGGAGGCGGTATTGCCGGATTTTTATGCGCCCGGCGATGATAAGATCATTTTCTGCAAAGCGTTGGTTTGATAGCAGTTTTACCGCGATGACAGGGTCAATCAGCACGCTACGGCTCGACAGTTTGAACTGGTCGCAGCTTGCAAACCGGCTCCATGAGGCGGACGCCGAAGAGGAGCCATTGCGTCAGGGCAAACGCCTGTACTGCGCCGGTTGCCGCTGGCCAGTCACCAGTGAGGATCAACGTATTCTCATCCAGGACCGGCACGAGCACCGCTTCCGCAACCCGCACGGCTTTATGTTTGAAATCGGCTGTTTCGCTGCCGCGCCGGGTTGTGGCCACGTCGGCGAAGCGAGCGAACAATGGACCTGGTTTCCAGGTTACAGTTGGCAGGTCGTCGTATGCGGCAGTTGCGGCATGCACCTGGGCTGGCGTTATCGCAACCGCGCCGGCGAGGGTTTTTACGGGTTGATTTTGGAAAATCTGGTGGCCGAACAGCGCCACTGAGGCGTCACGGGTATTCACCGGGGGCAGCCGCCTGGCGCGCGTGCCTGAGCAGATAATCCTCCAGACCGCGATCCAGGCCTTCGATGTGATCGATCAACCCGTCTCTCAAGGTGGCGCCGGCCTGGAGCGTCAAGTCCACATCCCCGCCACGATAGCGCGCCTGCAAGTCCTGCACCTGCTCCATCAGGCGGTCGTGATCCTGGTCGTGGGATTCGAAATAAGGATAGGCGTACAACCGCATCAGCAGTTGCTCGGACATGAAATGCGCATTGGTATAAGAGACCAGTTGCTCCAGAATGCCCTCCACCAGCGCCCGTTCCCGACCCTGTTCCAGGGCTCGCCGCAACGCGGTCAGCAGTTCAATCTGCACCTTGTGCTCGGCCGCCACCGGCTCGAAACCGGGGCTGTCGCCAGCCGCCGTCGTCATCACCGTCATCGCTAACCGCCTCCAGTGGATCAGGCCGGCGCCGGGGCAGCCACGGCAGGTTTCAGTTGCACCCCCAGGCTGTCCAGTTCCGCCACCACCTTATCGACCAGCACAGCCACCATTCGCTCGATAGCGGCGGTCAGTTCCAGGGACAGTTCCAGCGACTGCGGAACTACCCCGAACAACACCAGATGCGCCGGCCGTTTGCCGATCAAAGTCAGCGTAGCCAGCACATCGGACAGCCCGAGTTGATGCGGTGAGATGCGCTGTTGCAGAAACACGGGGACTTCATCGCCGGCCAGCCGCACCACCGTCCCCGGTGGCGCGCCGGTGCGCACCGCATCCACGATGATCACGGCGTCCTTGTCCAGCAGATCGTCGATCAGACCCATGCCCGCTGTACCGCCGTCCAAGATCTCGACGCCTGCAGGCGCCTGGAACCGCCGCTGCATCTCCTCCACGACACGCACTCCCACCCCTTCGTCCTGCAACAGAATATTGCCAACGCCCAGCACCAGGACCTGCATGGCCGCCTCCCGCTTCACCCAGCGCTTACAGCGCTTTCACCCGGACGATTTCCCGCCGGTCGGTGTCCGCCAGATGGATCGCACACGCCAGACAGGGATCGAAGGAATGCACCGTCCGGATCACCTCCAGCGGGCGATTGGGATCGGCCACCGGATTGTCCAGCAACGACGCCTCGTAGGGGCCCAGTTCGTCCTTGTCGTCGCGCGGGCCGGCATTCCAGGTTGAAGGCACCACGGCCTGATAATTCTTGATCTTGGCGGTCTTGCCGTTGCCTTCGATCACCACCCAGTGGGACAGCGTGCCACGCGGCGCTTCGTGGAAGCCCACGCCCTGAAACTCGCCTTTCTTGAACTCCGGACGGTTGAAGGTAGTGGTGTCGCCCTTGGCGATATTGTTCACCAGCAGATTCCATTGCTTGTCCAAGGTCTCGTACATCACGGCGCAGCGCACCGCCCGGGCGGCGTGCCGGCCGAGGGTGGAATGCAGGGCGGTCAACGGCAGTGGCGAACCCAGCAGGCCGCTGATGCTCTCCACCAATTGGTTCAGATAGCGTTTGGTCGGCTCGTGGCCGGCGACGTACATCACCAGCACGTTCGCCAGCGGCCCCACCTGTGCCCGTTTATCATGGAAAGTGGGTGCTTTGACCCAGGAATACTTGCCATTATCCTGAAAATCCGTGTATTCCGGTTTGGTCTCGCCATCCCACGGATGCAGCGCCCCCCGGTCCTTGTACCAGGCATGCTTGGTGCTTTCCTTCACGCCCTTGCGGAAGAACTCGTCCTGGAAGCTGCTGATGGGTTTGAGGGCGTTGAGATCACCGCCCGGAATATAGCCGCCCGGCAGTTCGAATTCAGTACCCTTGGTGTCCAGCGGCATTTCCGGCACGCATAGATAATGGGTCACGCCCTTGCCGTAAGTGGTCCACTCCGGATAATGAGCGGCCACCGCCGCTATGTCGACCAGATAGACCTGCTTGATAAAATCGCCAACCTCGTCGATCAAGCGCTTAACGTAGAACAGCCGCTCCAGCGTCAAGGTGGACTGGCTTTCCAGATTGATCGGGTTGGCCACGCCGCCGACCGCCAGGTTCTGGATGTGCGGCGTCTTGCTGCCCAGAATGGCCACCACCCGGTTGATGCGGCGCTGATAATCCAGCGCCTGCAAATAATGGGCGGCGGCGATCAGATTGATCTCCGGCGGCAGTTTCATCGCCGGATGGCCCCAGTAGCCATTGGCGAAAATGCCTAACTGGCCGGATTCGACCAGCGCCTTTAATTTATCCTGGACCGTCTTGAGTACCGGAGCGCTGTTGAGCGGCCAGGGCGACAGGCTCTCGGCGAGCTGCGCGGCTTTCACGGGATCGGCTTTGAGCGCCGACACCACATCCACCCAGTCCAGGGCCGACAGGTGATAGAAATGCACGATATGGTCGTGCACGCAATGCGCGCCGATGATCAGATTGCGGATGTACTGAGCGTTCAACGGCACTTCCAGGTTCAGGGCGTTCTCCACCGCCCGGACCGAGGCCACGGCGTGCACCGTGGTGCAGACGCCGCAGATCCGTTGCGCGAACACCCAGGCGTCGCGTGGGTCCCGGTCCTTCAGGATCAGCTCGATACCGCGCCACATCTGCCCCGAAGACCAGGCATTGGTGATCTTGCCGCCATCGACTTCGCAGTCGATACGCAAATGCCCCTCGATTCTGGTGATTGGATCGACTGTAATTCTTGTTGCCACAGTAATGTCTCCAAACCGTCGAATTCGTTAGTGCGCTGGCGCCATCGCCCGCTGCTCGGGCAGACTCAACACCGGGAAACGTTTGACGAAATACAGGAACGCCAGGATTTGGATGGAAATCATGCCGATCGATACCAGGATTTCGGTGGTGGCCGGGAAATACACATAACCCGGACGCGGCGAATACCCGACCAGAAAGGCATTGAACCGGTAGACGACGCCGGCTACCAGCATGCTGCTGGCGGCGGCGAACAGCATCTGCCGGTTTTCCCTCAGCCTGGCGTTGGCCAATACCACCAGCGGGAATGCGAACAGGAATGCCTCCAGCAGAAACATAGTGCCCCTCAGGTCGCCGTTGAAGGCCAGCCCCAGTTGGCCGCGGCCGATCAGATCGGAAAAGCGGATAATCAGGAAACCCGCCAGCACCCAGCGGATGATCCGCGCCAGGCGATAGAATAGCGGCGTCTCCATGGGCCGCCAGAAGCCCAGCGCCGACAGGGCGCCCTCGAAGATCACCACCGAAAAGCCCATGATCAGAGCCGAGATCAGAAACAGCAGCGGCAACAGATCCGTCTGCCACAGTGGCGATACCTTGGTTCCCAGTGCAATCAGCATCGAACCCATCGATGATTGATGCATAGTCGGCAACCACACGCCGACGGCGATGAAGAAAAACAGCGCATGGTTGATGAAGCGCAAGCCGCGCTTGAAACCGAGTTTTTCCAACAGGGTCGGGGAAAATTCAATCCACAGCACGCCGATGTACAGCAGCACGCACACGGCCAGTTCCAGCATGACCGAATTCGGGTTGACCTGCCAGGGCAGGAAAATATTGTAGGCGTTCCAGTAACGACCCAGATCCAGCAGCACGGCGATGCCGCCCAGGGTGTAACCGAATACGCTGGTCATCAGCGCCGGTCGGACCAGTTCATGGTATTCCCAGCGGTTGGCGATGTAGACGGTCAACGCCAGCGCGTAACCGCCGCAGGCGAAGGCGGTGCCGGACACCAGATCCATCACGATCCACAGTCCCATCGGATAGCCATTGTTCATGTGGGTGACCGCGCCCAGTCCGAACAGGAGGCGGAAGACGATGATTATCAAAGCGATGGCGGCAATGAGGGCAAACGCTGTAAAAGGTTTCGTCCAGATTTTGCCGCCCAGCGGTTGAGGTTTGCTCATGGTGCACCTTTAGCCGATACCGGGTTACTCTTCTTCCAACTGCTGGCGCTCTTCCTGCTGCTGGACCCGCTTGATCGTCTTGCGGGTGATGTACAGCAGAAACAGCAGCAACAGCGAAGGCGCCATAAAATTTTTGTAGACCGAGTGCTGCACGGTTTCCGACCGGCTGGCGGCGGATACCTCGGGTAAATCCGGCAACCCCAGTTGCTCGAACGGCACCGCGGACAGCATGACCACCTGGGTGCCGCCCCCTTCTTTCACACCATAAATCCGTTTCACGTACGGCTTGACCGTGGCCACATGCCAATGCCCGGAATTGACCGTACCCATCGGATAGGCGTATTCCTCGCCCGGCCGCATCCCCAGACGGCGGTTGGCCTCTTCCAGAATCTCCTTGCGGGTCCCAAACAGCGACGCGCCGGTAGGACAATGCTCCACGCAGCCCGGTAACTGGCCCTGCTTGAGGCGGTGATCACAGAACTGACACTTGCGAATCTGCCCGAACGCTTTGTCGAATTCATAAGCCGGCACATTGTAAGGGCAGGCGAAGGCACAATAGCGACAGCCGATGCACACCTCGGGATGGTAAGTGACCACACCGCTCACCGGATCTTGCTGCATCGCATTGACCGGACAGACCGACACGCAACTGGCGTCCACGCAATGCATGCAGTGGCGCTTGATGAAGGCGAAACCATTGATGGGGCGGTCTTTGACTTCCGCCGCGCCGTTCTTGTAAACCTTGATGATGTTCAAGGTTCGGGCGGAAATATCGCGTGGCGTGTCCCACACCACCGGCTGGTCGTCGGCAACTAGATTGTTGTCGACTGGCATGCCGTTCGCCTCTTTACAGCCCACCATGCAGGCTTTGCAGCCGATGCAGATGGTGGAATCGTACAGCATGCCCACGGCGTCCGGCGACGGTTCTTTATTGAGACGCGCCTCCACCACGCCGGCCGTCCCCAACAAAGCGGCGCTGCCGCCGCTCAGCTTGAGGAAATCTCTGCGCTTGATGGTCATGCCAGCTTACTCCTTCGGAGCGGGCTGTTGCGGAGGGGTGGCCGCACCGCCGGCTTGCGCCTGTTTCTGCTTCTTAGCCCGGCTCAGGATATTGAGCACCACCGCGCCGGCGCCGGCTGCCGCTCCGATCAAGCCGCCCGCCAAGGCCGCGGCCCCCGGAGAAACGCCCTTGCCTTCGGGTTCGTACACGCTGGCGTAGGTGACCGGCGGTGCGACCGTCTTGACTTCCGCCAGCGCATGGATAGGTTTGGTGAAACCCACGCCCTGCTCGGTGCAGCCGAAACAGGGATGCCCGGTCCCGACCGGCCAAGCGCCAGAGCCCACGTCATTGAACAGTATGGTGGGACAGTTGGCGTAGGTTTCCGGCCCTTTGCAGCCCAGTTTGTACAGGCACCAGCCCTGCCGGTGGCCGGCGTCGCCGAATTCAGTGGCGAAGCGCCCGGCGTCGAAATGCGGGCGGCGTTCGCAGTTCTCGTGAATCAGGCGGCCATAAGCGAATTTGGGACGCCCTTTCTGGTCCAGTTCGGGGAGTTTCTTAAACGTGACGTAATACAACACGGTGCTCAGGAAGTTGTACGGATTCGGCGGGCAACCGGGGATATTGATGATCGGCTTGTCCTTGATGATCTCCGCCACCGGCTTGGCGTGGGTAGGATTCGGCCCGCTGGAGGGAATCCCGCCCCAGCCAGCGCAGGAGCCGATCGCCACGATGGCCGCCGCCCCTTTGGCGCCTTCATGCAACAGTTCCAGCGCCGTCTTGCCGGCAATTTTGCAATAAATGCCCTCATCTTTGGTTGGAATAGCGCCGTCGACCACCAGCAGGTACTGGCCATAATTTTCCTCCATGGACTTATGCTTGGCCTCTTCCGCCAGATGGCCGGAAGGCACGCTGAGAGCCTCGTGGTAATCCAGGGAAATCAGCTCCAGGATCAGGGTTTCCAGGGTGGGATGGTTGGAGCGCAGCAGCGACTCGGTGCAACCGGTGCATTCCTGGGCGGACAGCCAGATGACCGGCGGCCTCCGGGCAGAGTTGGTTACCGCATGGGCTATATCGAAAGCCGCGCTCGCAGGAAGGCCCAGCGTAGCGGCGACGCCGGCGCAGAATTTGAGAAAATCACGCCGTGACAGACCGAAACAGTCGTGCAAAATAGTGTCGGACTTCATAAAGTCGGATGCCTCCGGAGATGGGTGGACACCTGCCCAAGCAAGATTATTTTTGTACAATTAGGCTGAAAATTGTACAAAAGCTGTTGTTTGAATTGACTATTTATTGTTTGCTATTCAGCATATTGCAGTCACATGCTGCTTTAGCAGCCTATAATATCGTTGAACATCAAAAGGATGTTGATTTGCATCAATATATTACTTCCCCAAGGCAATCCGGAAAGCGCTTTGCACCGGCTGCGGCGAACCGGCGTTAAACACGAGGACTTGATGAGTCAACCTGCTACCCCCACTGCTGCGCCGATTGCCCGCCTGGAAGCACGTTTCAACGACATCTGGCGCACCCGCATGGCCGGGCTGCCTATCCTGAATGATGCGCTACGGGTGGAAGCCGTCGGCTTCCGGCCCTGGCGCGATGGCTGGCTGGGCGTGCTGGTCACGCCCTGGTTCATGGGATTGCTATGGCTCCCCGCCGATGGCAAGCAACCGCTCGGACAACCGGGCGAAAAAATCACCTGTTCTTTTCCCTTCGGCGACTATGAATTCCTCGTCAGCGAGGAGGATACAATAGGCGCTTATCTCACCTGCTCACTCTGTTCTCCCCTGTCGTCTTTCAGCGATCACGAGTCGGCCCGGGCGGCGGCGGTCGCCGTGCTGGAGGCGCTGCTGCAACCTCCTGCCACGCCGGAAGCCCCCGCTGTAAAAGCCACTGAATCCGGCCGTACCCTGTCCCGCCGCGACCTGCTGTTCGCCCGCTTCAAGGATAAAACCTGAACCGGCCGCTGCGCCGGTTCCCTCTTGCCGCAGCGTAAAAGTGGCAGGGAGATTAATCGGGTAAAAGTATTGTAGTTGGCGCTGACGACTGCAGTTGAATAAGGGCCTGCAAAGCAATTTGCAGGCCCTTTGTTATGGGAATAGAAGACCTAGTCAACCTTACCACCTGGTAGGAAAATTGTGGGTACTTAAGCTAACATCATCTTATTTTTGTGAATAATTTCGGGTCAGAATAATGGCAGTCACGTTAGCAATGCTCGAATCCCATCTGTGGGAGTCCGCCAACATACTGCGCGGCCCGGTGGATGCGGCCGATTTCAAGACCTACATCTTCCCCCTGCTGTTCTTCAAACGCATCTGTGACGTTTGGGATGAGGAGTATCAGGACATCATCGACGACGCCGGTGACGCGCAATTGGCCTTGTTTCCGGAAGCGCACCGCTTCCAGATCCCGGAGGATTGCCACTGGAACGACGTTCGCTCCAAGGCGGTCAACGTCGGCGCCGCGCTGCAACGGGCGCTGCGCGACATCGAGAAGGCCAACCCCGACACCCTGTACGGGGTGTTCGGCGATGCGCAATGGTCCAATAAAGAGCGGCTGTCGGATGCGTTGCTTAAAGATCTGATCGAACACTTTTCCCGCTTGCCGCTCGGCAATCACAACGTCACGTCCGATCTGCTGGGGGACGCCTACGAGTACTTGATCAAAAAGTTTGCCGACGCCACCAACAAAAAAGCTGGTGAGTTCTACACGCCGCGCAGCGTGGTGCGGACAAGGTGTTCACGCCGGAAATGGCCGTCGCTGCCTTGGAGCGATTCAAAAAGACGCTGGGGCAGATCCCGGCCGGGCGCCTCACCCAACAAGAACTCGAATCGTACCTCTGGGGCGCCGCCGTGTTACTGCGAGGTCTGATCGATGCGGGAGACTACAAGCAGTTCATCTTCCCACTGCTGTTTTTCAAGCGCATTTCCGATGTCTGGGATGAGGAGCATCAGTCCGCGCTGGCGGAATCCGGCGGGGATCTGTCCTACGCCGCGTTTGCGGAAAACCACCGGTTCCAGATACCGGCAGGGGCGCACTGGAACGACGTACGTCAAACGGCCCAAAATGTCGGCATGGCGATTCAGACCGCCATGCGAACCATCGAGGCCGCGAATCCCGAGCTGCTGACGGGGATATTCGGCGACGCGCTCTGGACTAACCGCGAACGCTTACCCGATCGCACCCTCAAGGATTTGATCGAGCACTTCTCCACCCTGACGCTGTCGGTGGCCAACGTGCCGGAAGACGAGCTCGGCAACGCCTATGAATTCCTGATCAAGAAGTTTGCCGACGATTCCGGCCACACGGATGAACCTGTTTCTTCATGGGGTGGAGGATTTTCAAATCATTCGCGGCGATACGCTCACCGATCCCAAACACATTGAAGGCGACCGACTGCGCCGATTCGACGTGATCCTGGCCAATCCGCCTTATTCCATCAAGCAGTGGGACCGGACCGCTTTCGAAAAGGACAAATGGGGCCGCAACTTCCTCGGCACGCCGCCGCAAGGCCGGGCCGACTATGCTTTTTGGCAGCACATTCTGATGAGCCTTTCGCCTAAAGGCCGGTGCGCGATTCTTTGGCCGCACGGCGTGTTGTTCCGTAACGAGGAGCAGGCCATGCGCGCCAGAATGGTCGAGCAGGACTGGGTCGAGGCGGTGCTCGGCCTGGGGCCGAACCTGTTTTATAACTCGCCGATGGAGTCCTGCGTCGTCGTCTGCAATCGCCGCAAACCGCCGGCCCGCCAGGGTAAGGTGTTGTTCATCGATGCGTTGCATGAAGTCGCCCGCGAGCGGGCGCAAAGTTTTCTCAAGCCTGAGCATCAACAACGCATTTTGAATGGGCGCCAAAACCATCGAGATGATCCATCAAAACGTGCACGTCGATGCCGTCAGAGACGACCTGGACACGCTGGTGCTCGACGCCGATCTGCTGGAAGCGGTGTTGAGCAACCCGGACCCCAAGAAAGCCAAGGAAATCGAAATCAAAGTCGCCCGGCGGCTGCGGAAACACCTTGGCAATCCCAAGTTCAAAGCACTGTCCGAGCGCCTGGACGCTCTCAAGGACCGGTTCGAGGCGGGCCTGCTCAACAGCGTCGAGTTTCTGAAACAGCTACTGCAATTGGCAAAAGAACTGCTGCAAGCGGAACGGGAAACCCCGCCCCAGGAAGACGAGGATCGCGGCAAAGCGGCCCTGACGGAACTGTTCAACGAAGTCAAAACCGAGCAGACACCGATCATCGTCGAGCGCATCGTCGCCGACATCGACGCAATCGTCCGGCTGGTGCGCTTCCCCGGCTGGCAAAACACCCTCGCCGGCGAACGGGAGGTCAAGAAAGCGCTGCGGAAAGCGCTGTTCAAGTACAAGCTGCACCAGGATGAAGAGCTGTTCGAGAAGGCTTATGGCTATATCCGGCAGTACTATTGAGCCAGGCCAGTAAATTGCCTGTGCTGTCGCAACCGGCGAGCCCGCCGGCTCTCCCAGGTGCAGGTATCAGTCTCTCAGCCGAACTGATGCTCACTGTCATTGCCAATGGTCAAAGCTCTATGTGGAATGACAAACGTACATTTATGAACTAGCTTTTAAGTAGGCAGAACTTGGGAAAATCCCGCGGCTGAGCAGGAGGAAACACGCATGGCCACTTATGTCACCGGTTGCGATTACGATGTCTTTGTCAGTTATGCCCATGTAGACAACTTCAAATTGAGCGAGGAGGAAACTGCGCCAGGTTGGGTTCACAATCTGGTCAATGATTTGAGAACTCTCCTGCCGCAGAAACTGGGACGTCCGGAATGGGGTAACGTCTGGATCGATCACCGCCGACTGACCGGTAATGAACCCCTCACGCCGGACATTCAGCAGTCCGTCGCTCGTTCAGCCACGCTGGTGGTCATTCTGTCCGAAGGCTACCTGCAATCGGACTGGTGCCGCCAGGAAAGAGAACTGTTTCTTCAAGCGGCCCAGAGTAGCGGCGCGCAGGGTCGTCTGTTCGTCGTGCAATTGGCCCCTATCGACCGCAGCCGCTGGCCCGCGCCCTTCACCGATCTGCTGGGTTACGAATTCTTCCTGACAGACCAGAATGGCGTACCTCGCACCTTAGGATTCAATGCCGACGATCCCAAGGATCGCTACTATGCGCAACGCATGGACGATCTCAGCCAGGGGATTGCAAAACGCCTGAAGGCCATGCGTCCTGAGATGCCGGTGCCGGCAGTCACCGTCGTTCCAGTGGTGGCAACACCCGTTGCAGCAGCGCCAGCAGCCCCGTCAGACTGCCGCCACCGCCGCGCCGCCTGACGGCATCCCGGTTTTCCTGGCTGAGACCACGCCCGATCTGGAAAACTGGCGCGATGACATCAAGCGCCAGCTTGAACAAGCCGGTCTGCGGGTGCTGCCCGCTACTTACTACCCCCGTTCACCGACTGATTTTGCCGCCGCCATGAACACGGATTTACAGCAATGCATGCTGTTTGTGCAGTTACTGGGACCTTATACCACCGCTAAAACAGCCGACCTTCCCAAAGGATACGAGGGCTTACAATTGGAACTGGCCCGCGCGGCGAATAAAACCATGATGCGCTGGCGCGATCCTGCGCTAAACGTCGATTCCTCCAAAAACGCGGAGTTACAGAGCGACGACATCATGGTTATGGCCTTCGGGGACTTCAAGCGGGATGTAGCAGCGCGAGCCCGCTCCCTGGCGGCAAAACAGAAGCTGGACTCGCAACGCGAGGACGGTTACATCCCTGGGGATGCGTTTGCACTGGTGAATGCCGCGCAGATCGATCAGGCGGTGGCTGACGATGTCTGTCAGACGCTGAAAGACCATAACATTGGCTACGATCGGATTTTTGACGAGGAGACACCGCTGACAGATCTGGTCAAGGAAGATTACATCAACAGCTATAACGCCCTGGTCTTCGTTTACGGTGAATGCGAGCCCGGCTGGGTGCAGAAGCAACTGCGAACCTGCCGCACCATCGTGATGAGCAAAAAAGATAAAGCACCGATCTGCGCCCTTTATATCGGGCCTCCATCGGATAAAAAATCCTTACCCATCATGGTGCCCAGGTTTCATTACTTCAAAAATTACCGCGAAGAAGCCTTTAATAGATTTATTACTGATGTGCAGACCAAGGTAGGGGGAGTTGCCGGCAATGAATAAACCTGGCACCGCGGCCGCATCTATCAAAGCTCCCTATCCCGGCCTGCGGCCGTTTGATGATGAAGAGGCGGGTATTTTCTTCGGGCGCGAGGAGCAGGTCGAGCACATGCTGACCCGCCTGGAGACCCATCGCTTTATGGCGGTGGTGGGAACCAGCGGTTGCGGTAAATCCTCCCTGGTGCGTGCCGGTCTGATTCCGGCGTTGGAGCAGGGACTGCTCTCCGGAGCCTATCCGAACTGGCGCATCGCCGTGCTGCGGCCGGGTAATGCCCCGTTTGAATCCCTGACCACGGCCCTGCTCGAATCCGCAGCGCTGCAGGAGCGCGGTAACGATCCCCGCGCCGCGGCATTCCTGGAAGCTACACTGCGGCGGGGTCCGCTGGGACTATTGGAAGCGATTCGGGAAACCCAGCTGCCGGCTGAGACCAATGTGCTGCTGGTCGTGGATCAGTTCGAGGAGATCTTCCGCTACCGCCAGCAGGCCGACAATGTTAACGACGCCGATGCCTTCGTCAACCTGCTGATCGCCGCAGCCCGCCCGCCAGCGGGTAACCCGACGTCACTGGATCCGCCGCTGTTCATCGTGATCACCATGCGTTCCGATTTCATCGGCGACTGCGCCCTGTTCATCGGTTTGCCCGAATTGGTCAGTGAAACCGATTTTCTGACCCCCAAGATGACCCGCGCCCAATACCAGGACGCTATCTTGCAACCGGCGCGGGTATTCGGCTGGGATTTGGAGCCTGCTCTGGTCAACCGCCTGCTCAACGACCTGAGCGATTCACCCGATCAATTGCCGTTGCTGCAGCACGCGCTGATGCGGATGTGGACGTGGGCCAACGCCGCCCCCAGGGCGGAACAGCGCTTGACGCTGGCTGATTATGAAGCGGTCGGTGGATTGGCCGAGGCGCTGTCGCGGCATGCCGATGAAGCATTGAATGAATTGACCCCGCAGCAGCAGGATCTGGCGGAAATCCTGTTCCGCTGCCTCTCCGAGCGCAGCGCCAGCAAGCGCGATACCCGTCGCCCGGTCAAGCTCAAGCAGGTGGCGGCCGTCGCCGGAGTGGCTATTAATGCGCTCCTCCTGGTGGTGGAGGCGTTTCGCCGTCCCGACCGCAGTTTCATCATGCCGCCCGCGCCGACGCCGCTGACCGGCGAAACGGTGCTGGACATCAGCCATGAAAGCCTGATCTGCCGCTGGCCCCACCTGAATCAATGGGCCGAGCAAGAAGCCACGTCGGCTGCCCTCTACTTGCGCCTCGTGGATGCAAAACAACGTTTCGATAAAGGCGAGGCGGAACCGTGGCGTGGCGTGGAACTGAGCACCGCCCTGGCATGGCAAAATAAAGAACATCCCAATCCAAAATGGGCGCAGCGTTATGGCGGCGACTTCGATAAGGCCATAGATTTTCTCAACTACAGTTTAAAAGAGAACAACAGACGCGAGCAAAGTGAAATGCTCAAGCGACGGCTGCTTTATTTCATACCGCTAGGACTGGTAGCGTTAACGCTGCTGTCCGGACTCAGCATCTATGCGTGGCACCAAAGGAATGAAGCGCAAAGGGAACGGGATACGGCGCGACAAGCTGCCGAGCGGGCGGAAATTTACAAAAAGAGCGCGCGCATCGCTTATCTGACGCTCGAATCCCAGAACAATCGCAATACCGCGCTGGAGCGCAGCCTGTTGTTGGCCTTGGAGGCTGTACACCTGAGCGATAACGCGCAAATGGGCTACGCCGAACGTAATGCGGCCGAAGAAACAT
Organism: uncultured Pseudomonadota bacterium; assembly: GCA_963708455.1. Taxonomy (GTDB): domain Bacteria; phylum Pseudomonadota; class Gammaproteobacteria; order Competibacterales; family Competibacteraceae; genus CAIMUS01. The sequence continues at coordinate 1,028,540 of CAVPSQ010000010.1, read as the reverse complement.
TACGCTGGGCGCTCGCCGCCGCCGGCAGCCAGCCCTTGAGCGGCCATCAAGGTCCGGTGTCGAAGATGGCGGTGAGTCTGGACGGCCACTGGCTGGCCTCCTCCAGTTGGGACCGCACCGTGCGTCTTTGGGATCTGACCAACCCATCTATTGAATCCCGGGTATTGACCGGGCATAAAGATGTGGTCACTGGGGTGGCTTTCAGTCCGGATGGACGCTGGCTGGCGACCGCCGGCAGGGACGGTTTTATTAGCCTTTGGGACTTGACCGATCTGCAAGCCGAACCGGAGATCCTGACGACTTATGTGGGGGGACCCAAGGAACCTTTCTCCGCGATAGCTTTTAGTCCGGATGGTCGTCTGCTCGCCGCCGGTAGCGAGGTGGGCGCCATCCGTCTCTGGGATATGACCAATCGCACGGCCGGACCGCGCGCTTTGAATAAATCCGATCAGAATCGCATCAACGCCCTGGCGTTCAGTCCCGATGGGCGGTTCCTGGCTGCGGCCGGCATGGACAAAATCGTCCGTATCTGGGACCCCCACAGCGGTGCTCTGCTCAATGAGTTTAGCAAGCATAACAATTGGGTTCTGGCGCTGGCGTTCAATCCCCACAATTACTGGCTGGCCTCCTCCGATTGGGAAGGCGTCATTTGCCTGTGGGACCCGGACCCTGCCAATAAATCGGTCGAAGCACGCTGTCGGAAAGAGCATGAGGACGCTGTCACCGGTATCGCGTTCCGCAAAGATGCGCGCACCCTGATTTCGGCCAGTCGCGACGGCGCCATCCGTATTTGGGACACCGCCGCTGCGGCGCAACCCGCGTTACCGCCCAAGCCGCGCATTTTCGTGCGTCAGGACCCGATCTCCGCGCTGGCGCTGGCGCAGGATGACCACAGGCTGTTTTCCGCCGGTTGGAGGGATCGCATTATCCGCCTCTGGGATCTGGATTCGTCGACCACCGTTGAACCTGTAAAACTATGGGGGCACGATCTCCCGATCCTGGCCCTGGCGTTCGTGCCGACGGCTGCCGGACCGCGGCTGGCTTCCGCCGGCAGGGACAATACTATTCGCCTCTGGGATATCAGCCAACCGACCACCGAACCCATCGAACTCAGCGGCGCTGGATCGCTGGATCGGGACAATGACGCCACTGCGCACAGCGATTCGGCTGATCAGACAGCAAAAGGATTTAAAGCGCTGACCGGCCATCTGGCGGTCAGTCCCGACGGTCGTCTGCTGGCCGCCGGCGGCGAAGATAATGCCGTGCGCCTGTGGGATCTGAACGCCCCGGCGGCCGAACCCCGCCTGCTCACCGGGCATGGCGATGCCGTTACGGCAGTGGCCTTCAGCCCGAACGGTCATACCCTGGCTTCCGCCGCCAGGGACAGAACGGTGCGCCTCTGGGATCTGCACGATTGGACGGCCAAACCTCAGGTTCTCAACCGGCATGCAGCCTCCGCCACGGCGGTGGCCTTCAGCGCCGATGGCCATACCCTCGCGTCCGCTGATGACAGCGGCAAGGTGCTCATCTGGGATTTGACCCATCTGAACACCGAACCCCGCAGCTTCACTCCCCATAGGCAGAGCGTCACGGCGGTCGCCTTCAGTCCCGATGGCCGTACGCTGGCCTCCGCCAGCCGGGATAAGACCGTGCGCCTGTGGAACCCGGACAATGCCGAGGATGACCGCACTTTAGTCGACCATGAGGGGCCTGTTATGGCTATTGCCTTCAGTCCCGACGGTAAGACACTGGCTTCAGGCGGTATGGATAACACGGTTCGACTTTGGGATCTGGGCAGCGCCAAGCCGCAAGCCCGCGTGCTGCGGGGTCATGAAGGCAGCGTCCTTACGCTCGCTTTCAGCCCCGATGGACGTTTTCTCGCCTCCGCCGGGGCCGATCGCGCCGTTTTTGTCTGGCGCACCCAGTTAACAGAACTCAGTCAGTTGGCTTGCAAGTACACCCAGAATAATTTATCGCTTGCTGAATGGGATAAATATTTGAAGGGTGAGTTATATCACGCTACCTGTCCGCGGACAGGCCCGTAGGGGCGTGCCAGTTCGGCGTGCTGTTTAAGGTGGAGAGCGGGCCTGCTATTCCGCATAATCCGCTAGTGGCGGACAGGAGCAGATCAGATGGCGGTCTCCATAGACATTATCGATCCGGCTCACCGGCACCCAGTATTTCCGCCCGCGCAGCGCAGCCACCGGATAAGCTGCCTGTTCCCGTGAATAGGGATGGTTCCATTCCTCCACCAGCAGTTCCTCGGCGGTATGCGGCGCATTGCGTAATGGATTGTCCTGCGGATCCAGCACACCCTGCTCGACCGCCCGGATCTCCTCGCGGATCAGGATCATCGCTTCGATAAAGCGATCCAGTTCCGCCTTGGGTTCGCTCTCGGTCGGCTCGATCATCAGCGTGCCGGGCACCGGAAACGCCATCGTCGGCGCATGGAAACCATAATCGATCAAGCGTTTGGCCACATCCTCGGCGCCGATGCCGGTGGCCTCCTGCAGCGGCCGCAGGTCGATGATGCACTCGTGCGCCACCAGGCCGCCAGGGCCGGTATACAGCACCGGATAATAGGGATCGAGACACCGGGCGATGTAATTGGCATTGAGAATGGCGCACTGCGTAGCCTGTTTCAGCCCTTCCGGTCCCATCAGCGCGATGTAGGTCCAACTGATCGGCAGAATGCCGGCACTGCCCCAGGGGGCCGCCGCCACTGCACCGACCTGGCGCGCGCCCGCCCTGGCGGGCAGATGCCCGTGTCCGGGTAGAAACGGCGCCAGATGCGCTGCCACCGCCACCGGTCCGACGCCGGGACCGCCGCCGCCGTGCGGGATGCAGAAGGTCTTGTGCAGATTCAAATGCGAGACATCGCCGCCGCAGCGGCCAGGTTTGCACAGACCGACCAGCGCATTCAGGTTGGCGCCGTCGATATAAACCTGGCCGCCGTGGCGATGGACGATGTCGCAAATTTCGGTAATTCCTTCCTCGAACACGCCGTGGGTCGACGGATAGGTCACCATCAGGGCCGCCAGCCGGTCGCTGTACTGCTCCGCCTTGGCGCGCAAATCAGCAATATCCACATTGCCGGCCTTGTCGCACTGCGTCACCACCACCTGCATGCCGGCCATCTGCGCGGAGGCCGGATTGGTGCCGTGCGCCGAACTGGGAATCAGGCACACATTGCGGTGAGCTTCGCCCCGACTGTCGTGATAGGCGCGGATGATCAGCAGCCCGGTGAATTCCCCCTGGGAACCGGCGTTCGGTTGCAACGACACGGCGGCGTACCCGGTGCACTCGCACAGCCACTGTTCCAGTTCATCGATCAGTTGCCGGTAACCCTGCGTCTGCGCCGGGGGCGCGAACGGATGAATGGCGCTGAATTCCTGCCAACTGATCGGGATCATTTCCGTGGTGGCGTTCAGCTTCATGGTGCAGGAGCCCAACGGAATCATCGCCCGGTCCAGCGCGATATCCTTATCCGCCAGCGAGCGGAGATAGCGCAGCATCTCGGTTTCCGAACGATAGCGGTGAAACACCGGCTGCGTCAGCAACGGGCTGCTGCGCTGCAAAGCCGGCGGTAACCGGTCGGCGACCACCGCATCCAGCGCTGCTATCGTCAGCTCCTTGCCGCTGTCCGCCCCGAAGGTTTTCCATAAGGTCTCCACCTCGCGGCCAGTCGTGGTTTCGTCCAGCGCAATCCCTATAGTCGTGTCATCCACCCGACGCAGATTGATCCCTTCAGCCAACGCCGCCTGCAGCAAAGCCTCGGTATGGTCGCCGCTGCGCACCGTGATGGTATCGAAGAACGCCTGATTCGGAATCGTCCATCCCAGTCGCTGCAAACCCTCCGCCAGAATCACTGTCAGCCGATGGATACGCTGCGCGATGGTCCGCAAGCCCTCGGGACCGTGGTAAACGGCGTACATACCCGCCATGACCGCTAACAGCACCTGCGCAGTGCAGATATTGCTGGTCGCCTTTTCGCGGCGGATATGCTGTTCGCGCGTTTGCAAAGCCAGCCGGTAGGCGGGACGACCGTGGCGGTCGATCGACACGCCCACCAGCCGTCCCGGCATGGAGCGCTTGTAGGCATCGCGGGTCGCCATGTAAGCGGCATGCGGACCGCCGAACCCCAGCGGTATTCCGAACCGCTGGGTCGAGCCGATGACCACATCGGCTCCCCATTCCCCCGGCGGCCGCAGCAGTGTCAGGCTGAGCAGATCGGCGGCGATGGTGACCAGAGCGCCGCGCTGCTGCAGTGCCGTGATGACCCCGCTGTAATCGTTGATCTCCCCCTTGGCGTTCGGGTACTGCAGCAGTGCGCCGAATACCTCCAGCCCAGCCAGATCGGTCAGCGGATCGCCCACCACGACCTCCAGCCCCAGGGGTTTGGCGCGGGTGAGGATGACTTCGATGGTCTGAGGAAAACAATCCTGCGCCACGAAAAACAGCTGGCTGCGGCTCTTGCTGACCCGGTGGCACAGCGCCATCGCCTCGGCGGCGGCGGTGGCCTCGTCCAGCAGCGACGCATTGGCGATTTCCATGCCGGTCAGCTCCGTCACCATAGTCTGAAAATTCAGCAGCGCTTCCAGACGCCCCTGGGAGATTTCCGGTTGATAGGGTGTATACGCGGTATACCAGGCTGGATTTTCCAGAATATTGCGAGTAATTACTGCTGGCGTGTGGCAATTGTAATAACCCAGTCCGATCAGTGACTTGTAGACCTTGTTGCGGCCGGCGATGGCGCGCAGCCCGATTAGCGCCTCCGCTTCCGTCCGGCCTTGTGGCAGGGCCAGCGAATCTGCCGCAAGAATTGCCGCCGGCACCACTTTGGTTGTCAGGGCATCCAGTGACTCGACCCCCAGGGTCGCCAGCATGGCGGCCTGTTCGGCGGCTCCGGGGCCGATATGGCGGCGGATGAAATCGTGGCGCTGTTCTAACTCGGTCAGTGGGCGCTTGGTGTACGACATCGGTATCTCCAGCAGGGTGTCAATAGATTAGGTGTCAGATTCAGGGTAGCGGATGGGCGCAGACGCGGTGGCTGTTCCCTCCTCGCAGGCTCGTGCTGCAGGCGACGGAGTCTGGAATTTTGGTACTATTGCAAAGTTTCCTGCTGCTTACTAGAGGTTGGTTGTTATGCGCAGAACCTTCGAGGGGTTTGTAGAAAGCTTTATCTTCAAAAGCCGCTGGCTTTTGGCTCCTCTGTATCTGGGACTGGTTTCCACACTGATGATTCTGGTTCTTGAATTTATTCAGAAACTCGGATTCACTCGCGATTTTTTTGAGTTGGATTATACCGCAGTAATGGTCAATGTGCTCAGCCTGGTCGATATTGTCCTGATCGCCAATCTGGTCGTTATGGTCATGTTCAGCGGCTATGAAAATTTTGTGTCTAAGTTCGATACGATTGAGGGTGAACTCCCGACTGTCGACCGTCTGGAGTGGATGGGTAAAATCACCTATAGCGATATAAAATTGAAGATTATCGGTTCTATTGTCGCTATTTCTGCTATTGAATTGTTGAAGGTCCTTTTCAATATTCATAACATTTCGCAGGAAAAAGTATATAGTCTAGTGGCGATTCACCTGACTTTGACTTTTTCTGGCGTTTTGTTTGCTTTAATGGAAAGGCTTATGCATGGTGGAAAGCATGATTCCTGATTTTTTGGATTTAAAAAGATGATGGTATAAAAATAGTTGTTTAACTCGACTATCAAGGATTTTGGCTCTCTGGTATACCCCGCAAGATACCAGAAGCCGCAGTGAGCCTCCACCCCTGATAAGAGGTACCGGGGTTCGGCAGGTCGGGCACGCATGTACCCGACCTGCACCGCGCCGAATCGGGGAAATGGCAAGCAACGCTTACGCTGTTGCCCGACCTGCCGCCATCGACTAATACTCCGCCGGCAATTCTTGTAACTGAGCCAGGGTGTAGACTGGACCGTCCTTGCAGATAAAGCTCTTGCCGGTGTTGCAGCGGCCGCATTTGCCCAGTCCGCACTTCATCCGATTTTCCAGCGTCGTGTAAATACAATCCGAGGTAAAGCCGAGCGTCTCCAGCAGAGGCAGGGTGTGTTTGATCATGATGGGCGGACCACAGACAACGGCAATGGTGTTTTCGCTCCGCGGCGCAAGCTGCTCGACAACAGGGGGAACGAAACCGACCTTGCCTTTCCAGTCGTGAGTCTCGCCGCCGGGGTCCACGGTGACGGCCAGTTCGATATTGGACCGTTCCTGCCAATCCTGCAACTCGTATTTGTACACCAGATCCGCCACGCTGCGGGCGCCGTAGACCACGGTGATGTCTTGAAACCCGTCGCGTTGGTCGAGACAGTTCCAGATGACGCTGCGCAGCGGTGGCAGGGCGATGCCGCCGGCCACGAACAGCAAATTCTTGCCCCGCCACTCTTCGATGGGAAACAGGTTCCCATAAGGACCGCGGAAGCCGATGATATTGCCTTCCTCCTTGGCCGCCAGCGCGGTGGTGACCCGACCGACCGCGCGGAAGGTGCATTCGATATAACCCTTGCGGGTCGGACTAGAGGCGATGCAGAAAGTGCTTTCACCTTCGCCGAAGGCGCTGTACAGGCCGAACTGACCGGTCTTGAAATCGAAGTGATCGGCATCCTCTGGATTGACGAACTCCAGCCGGAAGGTCTTCACGGCGGGCGCCTCGTCCGTGACTTTGGCAATGCGCATCAGATAAGGCAGATAGATATTTGGCTCGGCCATCGCTACCCCTCGTAGACCTGGGTGAGATGTTCCTTCAGATTCATGTCCACCGGACAGGCCCGGGTGCATTTGCCGCAGCCCACGCACATCGGCCCGCCAAAGCGCTCGGCGAAGTAACCGAACTTATGGTAGATCCGCTGCCGCCAGCGCTCGCTCTGCGCACTGCGTGGATTGTGACCCGAGGCATGCAGAGTGAACTGACGCAGACCGCAGGAATCCCAGCAGCGTAGCCGCTGGCCCTGTTGAGTGTCGGCTTCCTCTTGAATGTCGAAGCAGATGCAGGTGGGGCAGACGAAGGCGCAGGCGCCGCAACCGATACAGCGCAGACTCTGCTCCGCCCAGATCTCGCTAGTGAACAATCCAGGCAGCTTAGCGGCAAGAATCTGATGCTCGAAATTTGGCTCTACCTTGGCGAGCAGGGCTTGCTTATCTTCGCCATTCGCCGGTTGGAACAAAGCAGGGACCAGGTCTTTGAGCGCTTCACCTTTTTCAGTAAGAATCTCGGCCAGATAGCCGCCCTCCCGCAGTGGGGTGAGCAGCATATCGCTGCCTTTGGTGGAGCCGGGACCGCCGCCTACGGAGGTGCAGAAGCAGGCGTCATCGGCCTGGGTACAACTCAGGCCGACCACAGTCAGTTGTTCCCGCCGCGCATTGAAGAATTTATCGCGGGTGTCCCAGTTGAACACCGCGTCCAGGGAGTGAAAGCCCGCCGCCTCGCAGGGTCGCAGACCGAACAGCACCGTCGGCTGAATCTCGGGATCGTGGTCCTGTAATTCCACCTTGCCGGGCGCCAGGCGGTAGCTCAGCAACCGCTCTACCCTGGGGAAAGCCGCCTCCTTGGCGCTCAGCACCGGCTGAATTTGATCCCCAGCCACCTCGGCCAGCGTCCGCACCGGCTTAAGCTCGATCCGTCCATCGACTTCGACAGGTCCCAGAATACGCCGCTCGGTATCGCCCAACGCCGCGAACAGCGCCGCCAGCGAGGTTTCGGAAATCTTCAGTGTGGTCGTCATGACGATCCCCTAGCGGATGAAGGCTTCTTTGTCATCAGGCCGGAAGACGCCCAAGGCGTAATCCAGTTTGGCGCGGGTCCCGGCCTGCTGGCCGAACTGCCGATGGACGCTCTCTTCCGCGTAGCCGGTGAGCAGATGTATCGGAATCCCGACGGGGCAGGCGCGGCCACATTCGCCGCATTGCACGCAGCGGCCGGCGAAATGCATGGCGCGCACGGTGTGATACTCCAGATTGCCGAGGGCGTGGCTGGCAACGGGCACCCACTGTGGCCGATTGCAGTCCATGGTGCACTGACCGCAATAGCACATCGGACAGGAACTCCGGCAGGCATAGCACTTGATACAGCGCTCCAATTCCCGCTGCCAGAAGGCCCAGCGCTCTTCGCGGGACAGTTGCGCCAGTTGGTTCATTTTCTCCCGGTCCACCGTGGACAGGCCGCCAGGCGAGTGGGTCAGATAGTCCTCCACAGCCTGGGCAGTGGGCAGTTCCGTCACCTCACCATCCTGCGTCACCGCCAGAGCCAGAACCGCATCGTTTTGAAGCTGCCGCTCGGCCACCAGTTGCAACAGGGAGCGCAACACCGCGTTATTGGCGGCGATGGCGGGCTTGCCGAACCGCTTGATTTCGGGCCGGGTCAGGTAGCCGGCGAGATTACCGGTACAATTCGTATCCCAGACCAGCCGGGCGGCCGTTTCAACCGTGCGGGCGAAGCAGGGACGGCGCGCGCCGGCGGTGCCGGCTTCGTAGCCGATCACGACCTGGATATTGTTCTGGACGAGCAACTCTTTGGCTTTAGTCCTCAAGGCTTCCACGCTATGCTCCTTTTCAGGCGACGCCAGCGCCGATCAAGCGCTGGTATTCGGTATAGGGCCCCAGTTGGCGGACGGTGTCGGTGACCTCGTTCACCAGCGTGGCCCACTTGGCGCCTTGCGCCGCCGATACCCAGGAGAAGGTCACGCGGCGCCTATCGACGCCCATGAACTCCATCAGGTCGTTGAACACCATCCAGCGCCGCCGTGCGTGGTAATTGCCGCTGCTGTAGTGACAATCGTTCGGATGGCAGCCGGAGACGATGATGCCGTCCGCGCCACGGGCGAAAGCCTTCTGCAACAGCATGAAATCGATGCGGCCGGTGCAGGGCAGGCGGATGATGCGGATGTTGGGTTGATACTTGAGGCGGCTGGTACCGGTCAGGTCGGCGCCCGCGTAGGTGCACCAGTTGCACACGAACGCGGTGATCTTGGGTTCGAATGAGTCAGCCATCGTGAACTCCGCTACAGGCTCATGATTTCGGCGTAGATCTGCTCGTTAGAGTAGCCGTGCAGATCGATGGCCTTGGTGCGGCAGGTGGCGACGCAGGTGCCGCAACCCTGGCACAGCCCTGGGTTGATTTTGGCCATGGTCTTGTAAACCTTGCCGTTGTGATCGGTGACTTCCTCCTGGCCGATGGCCTGATAGGGACAGGCGGACTCGCACAGGAAACAGCCGACGCAATCGCTGTAAATGGGCGATGGCCGGCGGTTCACCTCGGCCACCAGCGGCTCGCGGGTCAGGCGGTCGCGGCTGAACAGCGCCACCACCTTGGCGGCGGCACCGCTGGCTTGGGCCACCGTTTCGGGAATGTCGCGCGGGGATTGGCAGGCGCCGGCCAGATAGATGCCAGCGGTGTTGGTCTCCACCGGGCGCAGCTTGGGATGGGCTTCGGCAAAGAAACCGTATTCGTCGCAGCCGACATGGATCTTGTGGGCCAGGTCGGTCTGGCCGTCGTTGGGCTGGACGGCGGTGGCCAGCACCACCATATCGGCTTTGATTTCGACCGGCCGACCGCCCAGCAGCGTATCTGCGCCCTTGACGATCAGCTGGCCGTCCTCTTCATAAATCCGGGACACCCGGCCACGAATGTACTTGACGCCGTCCTCTTCGATCGCCCGGCGCACGAACTCGTCGTAATTCTTGCCGGTGGCGCGGATATCCATATAGAACACGTAGGCCTTGCCGTGAGGCGCCTTGTGCTTGTAGAGCATGGCGTGCTTGGCGGTGTACATGCAGCAAATCTTGCTGCAATACTTAACCCCCTTGGCGGCGTCGCGGCTGCCGGCGCAGGCGAGGAACACGATGGTTTCCGGTTCCTTGCCGTCGCTGGGCCGCTTGATCACACCCTGGGTGGGGCCGGAAGCGGAGGCCAGGCGCTCGAACTGCAAACCGTCAATGATATCCGGATAGGCGCCGTAGCCGTACTCCGGGAACTGATCGGTGCGCATGATCTTGAAGCCCGTGGCGAGCACGATGGCGCCCACGTCCACGGTGATCAGTTCATCCTGCTGATCGAAGCGAATCGCCTCGGTGGGGCAGGCTTTGACGCAGCGGTCGCATTTCTTTTTCCGGAAATGCGAGCAGTTCTGCACGTCGATCACCGGCGTATTGGGCACCGCCTGCGGGAACGGCACATAGATCGCCCGGCGCATTCCCAGTCCTTCGTTAAAGCCATCGCTGATCTTGCGGGTGGGACATTTTTGCAAGCACAGCCCGCAGCCGGTGCACAGCTTCTCATCGATCTTGCGGGCGCGCTGGCGGATAGTGGCCTTGAAGTTGCCGATAAAGCCTTCCAGATGCTCCAACTCGGAATAGGTCATCAGAGTGATATTGGGATGCCGCGCGGCCTCCACCATTTTGGGGGTGAGAATGCACTGGGAGCAATCCAGCGTCGGGAAGGTCTCGGACAACTGCGCCATATGGCCGCCCAGCGAGGGCGAGCGCTCCAGCAGGATCACCTTACGGTCAGAATCGGCGATATTGAGCGCCGCCTGGATACCGGCCACGCCGCCGCCGATCACCAGGGCCGTCTTGGTGATCGGCACCTGGATCGGTTGCAGCGGCTTGTTGCGCTTGACTTTCTCCACCTGGAGATAGACCAGGTCGGCGGCCTTGTCGGTGGTGCTGTCGGCCTCTTCGTGCACCCAGGAGCAATGCTCCCGCAGATTGGCCATTTCGCACAGATACGGATTCAGTCCCGCCTCGGACACGGCGCGGCGAAAGGTCGGCTCGTGCATCCGCGGCGAGCAGGCGGCCACCACCACGCCATCCAGTTGCTGTTCCTTGATAGCCTGCTTGATCATGCTCTGGCCGGGATCGGAGCACATATAGTTGTAGTCCTCGCTGTGGACTACGCCCGGCATGCGCTTGCACCGCGCCGCGACTTCCTGGCAGTCCACGGTCGAGCCGATGTTCTCGCCGCAGTGGCAGACAAAGACACCGATACGTGACATGGCGGTCTCCCTCAGTCGTCGTCTTCGTCGTCATCGTCGCCGACGACTTCGAGTTCCGGTTCAGGTAATTCGACCGGCACCAAATGCCGCTGCAAACCCAGTCGCTGCGCGTCGATGCCCATCGCCAGGCCCAGCGCCTGGGTGACGAACAGCACCGGGATCCGCTGCTCCTGCTGCAACTGACGGTTGATCTCGGGACGGCGCATGTCCAGATTGGACTGGCACATCGGGCAGGCAACCACGATGGCCGCAGCGTTGCGTCGGGTCGCGTCGGCGACGATGCGGCCACCCAACTGCGCCACCAGATCGGTGCGAGTGACCGAGAAAGAGGCGCCGCAGCATTCGGTCTTGCAGGCCCAATCGATGGGTTTGGCGCCGACGGCTGCCAGCAGCCGGTCCATACTCTGCGGATTCTCCGGCCGGTCGAACTTGACCACGTCCGGCGGGCGCACCAGCAGGCAGCCGTAGTAGCAGGCCACCTTGTAACGGAAGGCGTTGACCGTCTTTGCCTCGATCCGGTCGCGATAGCGCTCCAGCACTTCCAGCACGTTCAGCACCCGTACCCGGCCGCTATAAGGCAGTTCGATCAGTTCGACGATTTCCTGCCGCTTGGCGGGATCGGCCGCCAGCGCGGCCCGCGTCGAGGCCAGGCGGTTGAAGCAGGCCGCGCAGGGGGCGAGTATGTCCTCAAGACCGGCGGCTTCGGCCTGGGCCAGAATCCGGGCGGGCAGCGCCAACGCCAGATCACGATTCAACACATGGGCCGAGGATGCCCCGCAACAGTTCCAGTCGGGGACTTCTTCGAGCCTCAGGTCGATCGCCTCACACACGGCCCGCACGGATTCATTGAATTCTCTGGCGGAGCCCAGCAGGGAACAGCCGGGATAGTAGCCCATGCGCATGGCTTTACTCTTTGCGTCCGCCGACGCGCTTGAACAGGCGCTGCAAGGCCGCTTTGCCCTGGATGTTGTGCGGAAGAAGTCCAAGCTTGCCTTTGCTGTGCAGTTTGGGTCCCAGCGCCAAATCCTGGAAAAGATGCCCGGTGCGCAGCTTGTAGCTTCCCATCAGGCCGACTTCGTACAGGCGACCGTGCGCTTCGACGGACTTCAGGAAAACCTGATGGAAGGCCAGCAGATCCTTGCTCTTGGGATGCGCCAGCCCCTGCTGTACAGCCGCAGCACGTAGGAAATCCATGACCTTGGGAATATCGATGGTCTGGGGGCAGCGGGTGTGGCAGGTCGCGCACGCCAGGCACAGCCAGATGGCCTCACTCTGGAGCACCTGCCGGTCGAAGTCGGAAGATTCGTACTGCAACAATCGCAGAGTCTGGCAGGGGGCATGGTCCATGGCGTCCGCCACCGGACAACCCGCCGCGCACTTGCCGCACTGGTAACAGTGGTTGAGTGCAACGCCGGTCGCCTGCTGGATCTCGCCGGCCAGGCTGGATGGCTGCTTGGCATGTTGAAGATTGCTGCTCATGTAGGCTTTCCTTTGGGTATCGGCCGGTTTCCATCAACCGTAAACCAATACCCTGGCTGTTCTGTCAGCCTTTAGAGAGCATACCTCGTGCCAAATATAAATCTTATAAAGAATAAGAACTTAGAATTTGTGAATCCGTACAATGCAAGTTTCCCTACCTGGTTCAGGGTGGGTTTGTGGGGAATCTGACAAGGACTGGATTGTTAAGGGGCTTCAGTTACATACAAGTTGCCAAACAGCAATCTAAAGCTCAATACCTTACGCAATATTAATGTCAATGCTATAGTCAAGCTCCCATAGTTATGGTAGGGAGTATCTGATGGTTGACAACGTGATCTATTTGCCGCCATTTCCGAGAGTACTCCGGCCAGCGCCGGAACCACTAGGGTTTTATAGTTCGGCTAATTGAGAACCGGACCTATGCAGTGATATCCCTGGGAGCGCCGCACCCCAGTGCGGCATTTGAGGGCCGCACTGGGGTGCGGCGTTCCCAGGGCGCCAACGGCAACGAATGTCTGGATAACCATTAGCGAGACTATATGTAAGAGCAGGTCGAAACCAAACAGCAAGGACTATGAGCAACCATGAGCAACGCCGTTGCAAGAAAGCTTGATTCCATCCGTTCAAAAGGAGGAATGAAAAATATCGATATTGCCAATGTGCTTGGACTGCGTCCAGAAACCGTATCACGGTGGAACCAGGGGCGTGCATTTCCACAGTCAAGGGCAGAAAAAACAATCCTTGAACTTGAGTACATTGTTGATCAATTATCGGATTTTTATGAACCGCAAGAGGCCCGGCTTTGGCTGTTTTCGCGGCAGAAGCTGCTTAATGGTGAGAAACCGGCCGAATTGATTCAACAAGGCCGAACTGAAGAGGTTCTCACGGTTATCAAGCAGCTTCGTGATGGTGTGTTCATTTAAGGAACGGACGCCCGGTGATCCATGCGGCTGTGGCCTTCCTTGGCTTTGATGGCCTGCTGGTTCCTTGCGCCCGGTGGGACTGTGAGAACTTGGTGCTTTTTACCGAAAACCATGCTTTAACGAGCAAGCTTGAGATTATTTCAAGCGAAGAAGTCGACTGGCAGCGTTGGGCGAGAGAAGCCGGCCTCCTCGGCCTTAAGGACATATTCTAAGTCCGGTAGGTCAGCACAGGACGTGCCCCATACGCATCAATTTAACGGGATTTGGAGCGAAACCAGGCAGATGCCGGTAAGATGGGAGGCCAACTTCGATTGGCAAACCCAGATGAACCGTGATGAATATTTGTTCAACAGTCGCCCTTGCGTTGCAAACCATTTTGACCGTCCGGGCTGAGGTCCTGGCCAAGACCAGTGGGTTCATCCGGCGCCAGCGCAAGGTCAGCGGCGCGAACTTCATCAGGACGCTGGTCTTCGGATGGATGCAAAACAGCCCGCCGTCGGCGGAGGGGCTTGCCAGGGCGGGCTTCAGCCACGGCCTGAAGGTGTCCGCGCAGGGCTTGGACCAGCGCTTCACGGAGCCGGCTTGCGCGTTTGTGAAAAGCGTCCTGGAAGAGGCCATGGCGCAGGCCGTCACGGCCGGCCGCCCGGTAGACGTGGCGATCCTCAATCGCTTCGAGGCGGTCCACATCGCCGATTGTAGCGTCGTCCCGCTGCCCGCCGAATGGGAGCACCTTTGGCGCGGGACTGGCGGTGCCGGAGAGGCCGGCAAGGCCGCGCTGAAACTGGACGCCGACCTTGAACTGCGGACGGGGCGGCTGAGCCTGGGGCTGTTACCGGGGCGACACTCGGACAGCCGCAGCCCGCTGGCCGAGGCGGTTCACGCGAAAGGGGTTCTGCGCATCCAGGATCTCGGCTACTTCAACCTGGCCCGGATGCGGGCGCAGGGCGCGCGCGGCGAGTACTGGATCAGCCGCCTGCAGCCGCGGACCGTGGCGTTCCATCTGGACGGGGCATGCATCGACTGGCCGCGCTGGCTGGGGATGCTGGCTCGGCAAGACGTGGTCAGGCACGAAGTGGCGGTGGAAATCGGAGCCGAGGAGCGCCTGCCCGTGCGCCTGCTGTTGTGGCGGCTACCCGAGGAGGCCGCCGCGCGGCGGCGGGCCAAGATGAAGGACAACGCGCGGAAGCAATGCCGCACCGCCACCGCCGAGAGCCTGGCCCTGTGCGACTGGAACCTGCTGGTCACGAACGTGGAAGGCGACCAGTTGAGCCTGCCGGAGTGCTTCTTGCTCTACGCGGTCCGCTGGCAAATCGAGTTGCTGTTCAAGCTTTGGAAAAGCCATGCGAACCTGGGGCGTTCGCGCAGCGCCAACCCGCATCACCTGCTGTGCGAACTGTACGCCAAGCTGCTGGGCGTGCTAATCCAGCATTGGCTGATCCTGACAGGGCTTTGGCATGTGCCGCAACGCAGCCTGGTCAAGGGCTGCCAAATGATCAAGGAGCAGTCCGCGCGCCTGGCCTGCTGCATCGACGACCTGCCCGCCCTGGTCCGGTTGCTGGAGGAACTGGCCGGACGCTTCCAGCATGGCTGCTCATTGAACACCCGGAAAAAGAAACCCAACACCTGTCAGCAACTGAAAAACGGTTACAAATTCGCTTAAATTGATGCGTATGGGGTCAGCACAGGACGTGCCCGACATGCGCTTGCTGCGCACAGAAGAGAGTGATCCTACTCCGCTTCATCCGGGCTACGCTGACTTTCGGGTTTTCAGTTGACGAGCCGCTTCGGCAAGCGGTAGGAAAAAGCTCAGCGGGCGGCTGGCTAGTGGACGGAAGCCGTAATGCCGGTAAAAACCCGCGGCCTCGTTGTCCTTAGCATCGACGATTAAGGTGAAGATTGCCGGTTCGGCGCGCATGGCCCTGTTGATGGCATTCACGATCAACGAACCGCCCAAACCCTGGCCCTGGAATCTTCGATCGACGGCAAGTCTGCCGATCAACCCGGCGGGTAAGAGAGGATAACGGGGGAGGCGCTTGATCTCGTCCGCCGAGAGCGCGGTGATCGGCAGGCTTGCCGCCGACAGCGTGTAGTACCCGGCAAGGCGCGCCTCCGGGTCGAGCGCAACAAAGCAGTTGGTGATGCGGCGACGTATGTCTTGCGTCACCTGCTCACGGAAATAACGATCAAGTGCGGTGTTACCGGAGTCGAACGTGCGGCGGTCGTGGACGCCGGACAGTGGCTCGATAAGAAACGCCCCCGTCATCGTGAAGCTTTGACGATGGACCGATGTCGCGCAATGGCCTGCTCCAGGGCAGGCGACAGGGGCGGCGGATTGAGGATCGCCTCGGCAATCGCGCGCTGATCCTCGACCGAAAGACGGATGATGCCGATCTCCTCAATGGTCTGATGGGCGACCTGCTGGGCGGCGGTAACGACGAAGTCGCTGACGCTACGGCCCTGGATTTCGGCAGCGCGTTTGATGATGGCCAACGCTTCCGGCGAAACACGCGCTTCAAGGCGAGCGGTGCGGTTAGGTTCCTGTGATCTCATGGCGGTTTCTCTTAGTGGCGTAGCCTGGATGGAGCGAAGCTTGCGAAGCGTAATCCAGGTTTCTCCGACTGGCTGAAATGATGATCATGGCCTCATTTAGCTCGATTGCCTGTTATGCCAGTAAGTCGAAGTAAACCATCATAGAGCTTGCGAAAACTCTGGGAGTAATTGTGTTCCACTATCATTCTTGGACCGATTTTTTCTGCCCACCGGCATTTCACTTCACCCGACTTCGGCCAGCCGATTTTCTTTATGGCTGAGCGTCCGCCGGGATGGATAGCATCCGCTAATTTTTCCCACGTATCGCAGAGGCTATCCTGCACATATTCATCCAATACTCTGACCTTGGCTTGAGGGTATGCCGCCAGGAGCGCATGCCGATCACCAAAATACCAAGCTTCAACTTCCTCTATAGCCAGACGGAACAGGGTATTCGGTGCAGGATCGCACGAAGCAAGAAGATTGGCCAATTCATTCAGGAATTGGACACAGTTGTGCTTGTCGTTATCTAGCACAACAACTACAGCATCGATTCCAGGAGTTCTACCGTAACCCCTCAACAGCTTCGGCAACTGTTCCAGCAATATACGCTTTGCCGGGTCGCCGGAGGTTTGCAAATTTTTTGGAAGTCGCCCCACTCCCTTATAATTGTGTATGCGCCAGGTATGATTTTCTCCCTGCTCACCCAGTATCTTTGGTAACAGATAATCGAGTAGAATTTTTCCCGAGGCATCCTCAACCAGTACTTCCAAATGCATGGTCTACCTCGCATCCAGATAATCGCTGTACCAAAGACCTCCCAATGGCAAGCCTTCCTGAACCAAATTCTGAATTAATGGATCGTCGGCGGCTCGGCGAATAGTGGAAAATCCGTCATCCCCTCGCTCTAATACCCAAACTTCTTCTGGGATTAGGGCATCAACGAAGTAAGGTTGATGGGTTGTAACAAATATCTGCGGAGCACTTTTTCCACCTGTTGCATGGGTTCTAAACTCTTGCGCCAACGCTTCGAGCAGCTTGTGATAGAGACCGTTTTCCGGCTCTTCGATACAGATAAATGGTGGTGGATCGGGATCTTCCAGCATCAATAAATAAGCAAAAATTTTCAATGTTCCATCGGACATCTGCTGGGCGAAGAAGGGGTCTTTGAATGCGTCGTCGTTAAAGCGTAACAACAAGCGGTTATCTTCCGTTCGATGCGTATCGATGTTTTTGATCCCAGGAATCTTGTTGGCAATGCGCTCCAGAATTGCCCGGAAACGTGTCTTGTGCTCACGTTCTAGATATTGCACTACATTGCCTAAGTTATCCCCATGCATATTAAGATGTTTTTGTGGTCCGGCCATGGGTAGACTGCGAGCCGCATCCGGTGTGAAATAGGAGAGATACCAGTTGCGTAAAAAATTCCGAAAACGAGAAATCCGCGGATGTTCTTTCAATGTTCCGAGTGTCGCAATACCTAATTGGCGCGGATCGGTTAATTCCACATGTACCTTGGCTGAATCTTCACCTTCGAGACTTTCATCACCAGTCCATGCGTCCCCAATATTGTGACGCAAATCGAGGAATGAGAATGGCCTACCCCTGCTTTCTCCTTTGCGTCTCTGCCGTAGGCGCTCTTCCTCCACTATCGGACGACCGTTCTGGTCGATACCAATCACGAGTTCATAAGTTATAGGACGCTCACCTGGCGCTTCACGGTAATAAACCTCGAAACGTATAGGCTCTTGGGTTGCCATTGATCGAAGACGCAGAAAACCGCCACGTTGTTTGAGATCACAGGCTGTTTCGACATCATATGCCAAGCAATCGGCAATAAATCCAAAAGCATCGAATAATGTGCTTTTACCTGAACCGTTTTTGCCAATAACGGCTACCAATGGAGTCAAGGGAGGTGTGCTGCGCTGATTCCATAATTTGCCTATAGTGATATCATGCAATACTCGAAAATTCTGGACACGAAATCCCTCGATTAATGCCATATCAAATTGCCTCTGCACACGGGGTCAACTCTAGCAATAATGCACAGCCAGTGTAACTCGGCTGGAGCGCAGCTTGCGAAGCGCAATCCATGTTCCTCCTGACCACTTCCACGCTGTTCCCTCCATCCGTGAAACAATAGTCATTATCTTACACCCGGATTCCCCTACACTGCCAATTCTACCTTACTATTGCCTGCGGGTCAGCGACAACTAATAAAGCCAGAAATCGTCATGGGAGGCGCGCCTAACCCGACCTACGGGGATTTTCCCGGTAATCTACCCTACCCCCCTGGCTAAGATTTTGCATACCGATAAAGTCGATAGCGGCGAAAAAGCGCCGTAGAACAGCAGTAGACCACAGCCTTGTTCGTCACTTAAGCTACAATCGGCACTAATACGAGGCATTCCCTACATGATCCTACGCTCGTCCCGGAGACGATTGGTCGCTTGGCTCGCTATAGGGTGGCTGGGTTGCAGCGCCTGCGCTGACGCCGCCGAACTGCTGGTATCGGCTGCTGCCAGCCTGACCAACGCCTTCAAGGACATCGGCAGCGCCTTCGAGCAGACCGAACCCGACACCAAGGTCATCTTCAATTTCGCCGCCTCGGGACCGCTGCTGGCGCAGATCGAGCGCGGCGCGCCGGTGGACGTGTTCGCCACCGCCGATCAGGACACCCTGAATCAGGCAGCAGCTAAAGGGCTGATCCAACCCGACACGCGCAACGACTTCGCCGCCAATCAACTGGTGCTGGTGATGCCCGCCGGCAGCAAGCTCGGCATTCGTCGTCTCCAGGATCTGACCCAAGCGGAGGTCAAACGGATCGCCATCGGCAATCCGGCAACCGTACCGCTCGGTCGTTACACCCGGCAGGCCTTGACCCGGTTGAATTTACTGGAACCTTTACAAGTCAAATTCATCAACGCCGACAGCGTGCGCCAAGTCGTGGACTATGTCAGCCGCGGCGAGGTGGATGCCGGCTTCGTCTATCGTACCGATGCGCTGGTCGCCAGGGACAAGCTGAGCCAGGTAGCGGATGCCAATCTGCAACCGGATCAACCGATCCGCTATCCCATAGCCGTGGTAGCCGCTTCCAGGCAGTCGGCATTGGCCGCCCGCTTCATCCGCTTCGTAACAGGATCGGAAGGACGCCGGATACTCAGCGCCTATGGCTTCACCTTACCCTGAATTAAGGATCAAAATGCCGCCCATGCACCTCGAGATCGATATCGAGAAAACCCTGCGCCAGGGCCGGCAACGGTTTACCCTCCAGGCCAAGTTCCGCTCCGACGAAGACTTCGTGGTGCTATTCGGTCCTTCCGGCGCCGGCAAAACCCTTACCTTGCAGTCGATTGCCGGTTTGCTGGTTCCCGATCGCGGTCGGATCGTCGCCAACCGACGGATACTGTTCGACTCCGGTCGGGGTATCAACCTGCCCGTTCGCAACCGCGGCATCGGCTACGTTTTTCAAGATTATGCGCTGTTCCCGCATCTGAGCGTCGCCGAAAATATCGGTTTCGCACTCAAGGCCTGGTGGTATCCGAGCATGCCCAGAGCAGCGCGGCAACGGGTGCAGGAAATGCTGGAGATATTCGAGATTGCCGAACTGGCCGAGCGGCGTCCGCGTGAGCTGTCCGGCGGCCAGCGGCAGCGAGTGGCGCTCGCCCGCGCCCTCGCCCACAAGCCTGACTTGCTGTTGCTGGACGAGCCCTTCGCTGCGCTGAATCCGCTGTTACGCGCCCGGTTGCGCTTGGAACTGCTGGATCTGCACAACCGCTTCAATATCCCGGTGGTACTGATCACGCACGATCAGCAGGATGTCGAAGCCTTCGCCAAGACCCTGGTGGTCTACGATAATGGCCGGGTCAAACAGGTATTCCCGTTCAAGAAATTTCGGGCTGAACAACCTAGCTTCGGGCCGAATCCGGCTGGGCTGTGCGGCGAATTAGGTTACTGAGTACAGGCTTTTTCCGGAGGCTCGAGTCCCGTGAATGCGCTCCATGAACTCCTGTTGACCGGCGCCGTCGTACCCGACGAGCCGGTAACGCTGGCCATCGCCGGAGTCATCAGCCTGCGTGAACACCGCCTGCCCGCCTATCAGGCGCCTATCGTCGGTCTGAACGGGCCGGAATTCCGCCGGTTGCTGCGCCGGTTCTTCCCGGCGCTCGACCAGGCACAGGCAGCAACCTGGCTGCCGCTCGACCGCTACCCCGTCTACACGCCCGCTGTGGGGGACGAGTTTCCCGATCTGCTGGAATTGCTGCTGGAGCATAGCCCTTTTTCAGGACAGGAAACGCGCTGGCTGGCGCACACCATCGCCACCGGTTGCATGGGTCGCAACCATCTCTGGGAGGACTTGGGATTGCTCAACCGGGGCATGTTGTCGGCGCTGCTCGGCGAGTACTTCAGCACGCTGTTTCTGCGCAATGTCGGCGATATGAAATGGAAGAAGTTCTTCTATAAGCAGTTGTGCGAGAAAGCCGGGATCGACCTGTGCCGGGCGCCGAGTTGCGGGGTTTGTTCCGATTATCGCCACTGCTTCAGCCACGAGCCGGGCCAGCCCCTGCTGGCCGTGGCGAACAAAGTCTGGCAACTGTGCGATGCCCACGGCTGAATTGACCCCACTGTGGCTGACCCTGAAGGTTGCCAGCCTGGCGACGCTGCTGGCCTTCGTGTTCAGCATCATGCTGGCGCTGCTGCTGGCGCGCAGCCGCTTTCCCGGCAAGGACTGGCTGGAAGCGATATTGACCCTGCCGCTGGTATTACCGCCCACGGTGCTGGGCTATTACCTGATCGTACTGGTGGGACGGCGTGGCTGGCTGGGGCAATGGTGGGAGGAGGTATTCGGCTTTCCGTTGATGTTCACCTGGCAGGGTGCGGTGCTGGCGGCGGCGGCGGTATCGTTTCCCTTGATCCTGAAATCGGCGCGGGCCGCAATCGAGGGGGTGGAGCCTAATCTGGAAGCCGCCGCCCGCACTCTGGGCCAAAGCGAACTGGCGGTATTTTTGCGGATCACCTTTCCACTCGCCTGGCGCGGCATTCTGGCCGGCACGCTGCTGGCTTTCGCCCGAGCCATGGGCGAATTCGGCGCCACGCTGATGGTGGCCGGCAATCTGCCGGGCAAGACCCAGACCCTGTCACTGGCGATTTACGACGCGGTTCAGGCCGGCAACGATACGCTGGCACAGACGATGGTGCTGCTCACCTCCAGCGCCTGCGTGGTGATTCTGGTGATCTCGGGTTGGCTGCTGAAGGGACGTGAAACCTGATGGACAACTTCCCCCTACCCTAAGCGGACCCGAATGCGGCTACCCCTGACCTTGCTCCTCCCCAAAACTGTCCGAACGATTGATGGTGAACGGTATGGCGTTGCGCCAATTCCAGCAAAGCCAGCGCTTGGATACCCGACAAGTACCCTGTCGGAAACCTGACAATCCCGTTTTTCAGCGTGTAGGAAGACGGCGCCTTGCGCTCTGAAATAAATCCTAATCGACTGTTTTAGAATTATTTTTAAGATTGGCGCGATACTTGCGTAGAACCTTGCAGAATCTGGCTGCAAAGGTGCCGAGTATGGGCTGCAACGCACGCACTATCGTAATCGACGACACCACTCTGCGCGACGGCGAGCAATCGGCGGGCGTGGCCTTTACCCGTGAGGAAAAGCTGGCTATCGCCCATGAACTGGATGCCCTGGGCGTGCCGGAACTGGAGATCGGCATTCCCGGCATGGGCGCGGAAGAACGGGAAGGTATCCGGGCCGTGGCCGAACTGGGCTTGCAGGCACGCTTGGTCGTGTGGAGCCGGATGCAGGCCCAGGACCTGAATCACTGCCGCCACCTGGGGGTGCACGTGATCGATCTGTCGATCCCGGTCTCCGATCAACAGATCCGCCATAAGCTGGGCTGGACGCGGGAACGGGTGCTACAGGCCATTCGCGCTTATGTTCCCCTGGCCCTGGAGCTGGGGCTGGAGGTGATCGTCGGTGGTGAGGACGCTTCCCGCGCCGATCAGGACTTTCTCATTCAGGTGGCGGCAGCCGCTCAGGCAGCCGGCGCCCGCCGTTTCCGCTTCGCCGATACGGTGGGCGTGATGGAGCCTTTCGGGGTGCTGGCCCTGTTCCAGCGCCTGCGTTCGGCGGTCGATCTGGAACTGGAAATGCACGCTCATGACGATCTGGGACTGGCCACCGCCAATACTCTGGCCGCCGTGGTCGGCGGCGCCACCCATGTGAACACCACGGTGAACGGCCTGGGCGAGCGGGCCGGTAATGCCGCGCTGGAGGAAGTGGTGCTGGGATTGAGAAAGCTGTACGGTTTTAAAGTAGAACGTCGATCTCACCCGCTGCGCCGGTCTGTCGAACCGGGTTTCCGCCGCCGCCGGGCGTCCTCTGTCCTGGCATAAGAGTCTGGTGGGAGAAGGCGTCTTTACCCACGAGGCCGGTATCCATGTTGACGGCCTGCTCAAGCACCCCCTGAATTATCAGGGAGTGGATCCGGCAGAACTGGGCAGAACCCACCGGCTGGTGTTGGGCAAGCACTCCGGCACCCGGTCGGTCGTCAAGGTCTACAGCGACCTCGGCATCGACCTGAACCGTCGCCAGGCCGCTGCCATATTGCAACAGGTGCGCGCTTTCGTCAGCCGCCGTAAGCGTCCCCCGGAAGGGCCTGAACTCAGACGGTTCTACCAGGCGGTCTATCAAGAATCGAACCACAGCGAGTGCACGCTATGACGACCTCGACGCTGCTGGAAGAGTTGACGGAACTGGAATCGGCCGAAGACTTTCTGGATTATTTCGGTATTGCTTTCGACCCCGCCGTGGTGCAGGTTTACCGGCTGCATATCCTGCAGCGCTTTCACGATTATCTGCATACCGCCGAGCCGACCATGCCCGCCGCTGCGATCGCCAAAAAAGCGGTCTATGCCGGTTTATTGCAACAGGCTTATCAGGATTTCGTGCAATCGGATGCCCTGACGGAAAAAGTATTCAAGGTGTTCCATCGGAATGAGCCGCACACCGTTTTTATTCCTCTGGAACAGCTCGGTAAAAGATCGGGAGCGTAATCATGCAGCCCCGCTTCGATTACGGTGAGGCGGTCAGGGTAATCCGCACTATCCGTAATGACGGCACTTATCCTGGTATCGCGACCGGCACGCTGTTGGTGCGGCGCGGCAGCGTGGGTTATGTGCACCATATTGGTATATTTCTCCAGGATCAGATCATCTATGCGGTGCATTTCATCGATGACGGCAAACGTCTGATCGGGTGTCGGGAACAGGAATTGATCCCGGCGGCGGCGCCCTGGGTGCACAGCCGGTTTGAAGTGCGCGATAAAGTCGTTGCCCGCCTGGCGCTGGCGATTGACGGAACCGTGCTGGTCGCAGTGGGTGCCAGCGGAGAGGTGTTGCAAGTCCTGCGCAATAATCCCGAAGCAGTGGCGTATCACGTCTGCTTCGGCGAGCGGGTTCTGCAAGTGCCTGAAGGCGCTTTGGTTGAAGCGCCTATGGCGCCAATCCGACAGACACCCGCTCAGCCGGCGTAGCCCGGATGAAGCGGAGCTTGCGAAGCGTAATCCAGGTTCCTCCGGCCATGCTCATCGCGAATAAGCATGGCACGGATACTGCCAAGCTTCGGAAAACCGCCCTGCCTGCACTTTAGGAGTGGATTCCATGAGCGAGCAAGACCTCGTTAACACCGCCGCCGCCAGCGCTGCAATCCTTGCATCGACGCGGCTGAGCGAAGACTGCAATCTGCCTGATTGGATCTACGTCAACGCCGTGCAACAGTTGCCGGTGGCGGTGTGTATTTCCGACGTAGACTCCAATATCGTCTATGCCAACCCTGCCTTTACCGAAGTAACCGGCTATTCGGTTAGCGAGGTGATCGGCAAAAAGACCTCGCTGTTATCCCACCAATGCACCCCGCCCCGAATCTATGAGCAAATGTGGGATCGCCTGGTGCACAGCCGTTCCTGGACCGGCCTGCTGGTGAACCGCCATAAATACGGCGCCGTTTACCTGGCCGAGTTGACCGTCGCGCCCCTGGTGAATGAACACGATAAAACGGTCTATTACTTGGGAATGCATCGCGATGTCACTCCGGTGCACCGACTGGAGCAGCAGGTCCACAATCAAAAAGAACTGATCGAGTCGATGGTGGACGCCGCGCCAGCGGTGATCGCGCTGCTGAACGGGGATGGCCAGGTCATCCTGCAAAATCACGAATACAAGAAGCTCGCCGCCGCCATGCAGGGACGCGAGCCTGCCGTCGAGTTGCTGCGGACGCTGCGGGAGTCTATGGGCGAATCGTTCCAGGAAGGCTATCGCATCGGTCAGGGGTTCCAGAACAAGGAGGTCAGCTTCGAGCCGGGCGGCGCTGAACCGACCCGCTGGTTTTCCTGCTCCGGCGTCTGGTTCAAGGAATGCGACGACCGCGCCGATGCGTTTTTTCAACCGGTCCGGCAGACCTATCTGCTGCTGATGGCCAATGAAATCACTAACCTCAAGCGGCAGCAGGAGGAAGTCAGGACCAACGCCATGCGCGCCCTGATCGCCGAACAGGAACGGGTGCGCAGCATGCGCGAAGCGCTGCAGGCGGCGATTTTCCAGATGCAGGGTCCACTCAACCTGATCACCGCCGCCAACGAGATGCTGGAACGGCGCCGGGAAAACCCCGAATTCGCGCCCCTGCGCAAGGTGCTGCGGCAGGCCCTGGATTCCGGCCGGGAAGCGCTGGCCAAGCTCGCCAACTCCATGCCGGCCGTGCCTCCGGAAGCGATTTCGCCGGTCAATATCAACCAGATCCTGCGCGAAGTGCTGACGCTGTGCACCCAGCGGCTGCTGGCCGGCGGCATGGTGGTGGAGTGGAAACCAGCGCCGGTGCTGCCGGCGGTGCCGGGCCAGGAGGGACGGCTGCGGGGCATGTTCAAGCAACTGGTGGACAATGCCATGGACGCCATGGAAAACCACCGCTCGCAGCGGCGGGAGCTACGGATCGTCACCTGGGCTCAGGATAAGGCGGTGCTGGTCACGATCGAAGATACCGGGCCGGGCGTACCCAGGGATCTGCATTGGAAGATTTTCGAACCGTTTTTCACCAGCAAGCCTTCGGCCGATCGCACCGGCATGGGGCTGACCATGGTGCAAGAAGTGGTCAACGAGCATCGCGGCATGATCTGCATCGATCCCGATTACAGCGAAGGCTGTCGCGTGCGGGTACGGTTGCCGCTGGAACTCAACGCCGGGCTCGAGGTATGACGGCTGCTTCTTCAGTGCATTGCGGCAGCGCCGCTGTGCGCCGCTCGGAATTGCTGGAAATTCAACTGGAAGCCCTGTTTCAGGTCAGCCAGGTGCTGAGCCGCCCCTTTAAATTGCAGGACACCTTACAGGCACTGTTGCAGGTGCTGCATGAACACGGCGGTTTGCACCAGGGCATGGTCACCCTGCTGGATGCACAACGCGGCGAACTGCTGGTCAGCGCGGTCTACGGGCAGGATCCGCAACAGAGCAAGGATATTCGTTACCAGGCAGGAGAGGGCATCATCGGCCGCATTCTGGCAAGCGGCGAATTGATCGTGTTGCGCCGGATTGCCGACGATCCCCGCTTTCTGGATCGGCTGCAACTGTACGATCGGGAGTTGCCCTTCATCGGCGTGCCTATCTGCGTGGGCGAGGCTGGGCCGACCGGTGTCTTGACCGCGCAACCGCTCTGCTGCGACGACCTGCTGTACGAGCACGCCCACTTTCTGGAGATGGTCGCCAATCTGATCGCCCGCAGCGTGCAACTGGCCTGGGAAGTGGAGCGGGAGCGGCAGGACCTGACGGCGGAGCGGGACAACCTGCGCTGGGCGGTGCGGGAGCGCTACGGCTTCGACAACATCGTCGGTCATAGCCGGCCGATGCAGCGGATTTTCGAGCAGGTGCGGCAGGTGGCGAAATGGCACACCACGGTGCTGATCCGGGGCGAATCCGGCACCGGCAAGGAACTGATCGCCAGCGCTATTCATTACAACTCCTCGCGTTCCAGCGGCCCTTTCGTCAAGCTGAACTGCGCCGCCCTGCCGGATAACCTGCTGGAATCCGAGCTGTTCGGTCATGAGAAAGGGGCTTTCACCGGCGCTCTCAATCAGCGCAAGGGCCGGTTCGAGCAGGCCCACGGCGGCACCCTGTTTCTGGACGAAATCGGCGATGTCTCGCCGGCGTTCCAGGTGAAGTTACTGCGGGTGTTACAGGAAGGCGAGCTGGAGCGGGTGGGCAGCAGCCAGACTCTGAAAGTGGACGTGCGCATCATCGCCGCCACCAACCGGGAGTTGGAAGCTGCGGTGGAAGCGGGTGATTTTCGCGAGGATCTGTATTATCGCCTCAATGTCATGCCGATCTTCATGCCGGCCCTGCAGCAGCGCCCGGAAGACATTCCCGATCTGGCCCGGTTTCTGGTGGACAAGATCGGCAAACGCCAGAACCGGTCGCTGAGCATCACCGACAGCGCCATCCGGCTGTTGATGCGCCATCACTGGCCGGGCAATGTGCGGGAACTGGAGAACTGTCTGGAGCGGAGCGCCATCATGAGCGAATCCGGGATCATTGATCAGGCGGTGATCGAGCTTGGCGGCCCGGAGAGTCCTATTTTTGTCAGTCCCTCCATGCAGAACCCGGTGCATCTGGAAGCTCCCGATCTGGACGAACGGGAGCGGGTCATCGCCGCACTGGAGCAGGCCGGCTGGGTGCAGGCCAAGGCCGCCCGGCTGCTGGGCATGACGCCCCGCCAGATCGCCTATCGGATTCAGACGCTGCATATCAAGCTGCGGCGGTTGTAGTGTCGTAGGGGGCGTTGTACGCATCCTCACACCGGGTTGTGGTGCGTAGAACGCACCCTCGGCTTGCTTGTCAGGCGGCGCTGTTAGCGATGCCTAAAACCTGAAAGCGGCATGGGCAACAAAATTAAGACAGAACTGCGGCGGAGATACCAGCAGTGAGCACGGTCCCATTACGCCGGAGGATGTGACTTAATCCATTCCTTGAGCGCCTCCCCGATGCGGGTTTGCCAGCCTGGGCCGGTGGCTTTGAAGTAGGCCAGCACCTCCGGTGGCAAGCGCAACGTCGTGGACACCTTGAGTGGCGCTTTCTGCATCCCACGCCAGCGGCGCTTTTCCGCCAAGGCCGCACGCACGGCGGGATATCCGCCTTCTTTCACCACTACCCCGTTGGACCAGGCAGCCTCTTCTTCCGGCGTGAGCGGACGATCTTCCCCAGGAGCCTCGGCAATAATCGCCTCCCACTCTTCCGGGCTAGTGGGAAATTGCCGCGATGTAACGTCTGATTTCATGTTTTTCCGCCTTGCGCAGACTGATGACGTGCAGATCATCGCCGCGCTCCGTATAGGTCATGCGTACCACGACGCCATTTAGCCAGCCCAGCAGGTTGATGCGCAACTCGCCATAGGCTTCCCGATCGTCGTTCCAAGTGAACACCGGAGCGTCGAATACCGCGTCACACTCCACGAAATCCAGCTTGTGGTCGCGGAGGTTGCTCTGCCGTTTCGATTCGCCCCAAGTGATCATGGACGAATTGTAGTAATGCTGCAGAAGGAAGCCAAGCAAATTGTTAGTACAACTAATTCCAGAAACGCCTGCGAGACCCACCCTACGGAGCGTAGCGGCTGCCCTGTGAGCTTGCCGACAACCCTCTTTGGCCGACCTGTGGCAATCCCGACACAGCGCCAGCTTCACCCAGGAAAAAAGCTGATAAAACAATCACTGGCAGGATTTTTCCCGGCAGGCACAGGAATTGCTAAAACCTCAGCAGACTTAACCGATAACGCCTAGTGGGAGACACTCCATGCTCAAGCAAGCAGGTCAAACCTTAGTAACCGCTCCTCGGGAGGGCTGCGGCGGCGGCGCGACTTGCGGGGGCGCCCTTGCCCAGGGAGAGCCGTTGCCCGAAGCCCTACGGCAGCGGATCGAGAATCATCCCTGTTATTCCGAACAGGCCCATCATTATTTCGCCCGGATGCATCTGGCGGTGGCGCCAGCCTGCAATATCCAATGCAATTATTGCAACCGCAAGTACGACTGCGCCAACGAGTCTCGCCCCGGCGTGGTGTCGGAACTGCTGACCCCGGAACAGGCGGTACAGAAAACCCTGGCTGTGGCCGCCGCCATTCCCGAACTGGCGGTGATCGGCATCGCCGGACCCGGCGATCCGCTGGCCAATCCCGCCCGCACCTTCGCCACCTTCCGCACCCTGGCGGCACAAGCGCCCGATTTAAAGCTGTGTTTATCCACCAACGGCCTGGTCCTGCCAGAGTATGTGGAAGAACTGGTCAAGCACAACATCGGCCACGTCACCATCACCATCAACTGTCTCGATCCGGACATCGGCGCCAATATCTATCCCTGGATTCTTTGGGATCGCCGCCGGATTCGGGGTCGCCAGGCCGCCGAAATCCTGATCGCCCAACAACTCAAGGGACTGGAGATGCTGGTGGCCAGAGAAATTCTGGTCAAGATTAACTCGGTGATGATCCCCGGCGTCAACGACGAACACCTTAAAGAGGTCAACCGGGTCGTCAAGCAAAAAGGCGCCTTTCTGCATAACATCATGCCCCTGCTCGCCAGGCCGGAACACGGTACGCACTACGGGCTTACCAGACAGCGTGAGCCTGACTTTCAGGAACTGCATGCCCTGCGAGAGACCTGCGGCGCGCAGCTCAAAACGATGCGCCATTGCCGGCAATGCCGCGCCGATGCTGTGGGGCTGCTGGGTCAGAACCGCAGCGAGGAATTCAGCCTGGATAAGGTCCGGCACCTACAGATCGATCCCCAGGCCGCCATGGCGAAGCGCGCCGAGACTCATGAGGCTATCCGCCAACGATTGGCCGAACGCCAAGGCAAGATTGCTGCGCCTACCACCCTGCCCTCACGCCAGTCGAGCGCGCCCGCTCCCCGCGCGGTCCTGATGGCTGTGGCCAGTAAAGGCGGCGGTCTGATCGATGAACACTTCGGCCAAGCCCACGAATTCCTGCTTTATGAGGTTACGACCGCCAGCGCGCGCCTGCTGGGCCGCAGGCAGACGGACCTGTACTGCACCGGTCCCGCCAACTGTGGAGATGCCGAGTCCAACCTGAACGGCATTATCCGGGCGCTGGCCGGCTGCGAGCTGCTGCTCTGCGCCAGGATCGGCTATACGCCTTGGCAAAAACTGGAAAGCGCCGGCATCCAGCCGAACAGCGAACATGCTCTGGAACCGATCGAGGACGCCCTGACAGCGGTCTATCGGGAACTGCTCGCGGCCGGTAAGCTCGACCAGACGCCGGCTGTTCACCAGGCGAGCGCCTGAGCGGAGCCGGTCGAAGGCGATTATCCGCTTCAGGCCGCCAGCGGCAACGGGGCATGAGTAAAGCATTTCTTGGGGCAGACCCGGGAACAGGCTTCACAACCGATGCAGTCCATGGCGTTCGCCAGCCGCATGTAGGAATTGTCGCTGTCGTCCCCATCGTCATCGTCGTCATCGTCATCCAGTATCCTCGTTGGCGGCTACATCCAGGGCACGCTGCACGATTTCCAGCACATCCCGCGGACAGACCTTGAAGCAACGGCCGCAGCCGATGCATTTTTCCTCGTCCAGTGCGATTGCGAACTGTGGCACCCACTGGGTTCCACCGCGGGTTAAACCAATAATATTCTCCATCGCCATCTTGTACACCTCGGTTATCACAGAATTGGTCACACTAGGTTTGAATCGCGGCGGAGCGCCGCTCCTACCAAGCGCTGCATTCACTCCTGCCAGCCTTCCGCCTCCATCGCTGCAAACCGATCCAGGCCATCGGCCTGGCGGCGCGGCGCCTGGGTCAGCCAGCCCAAGCCGCCGGTTCGCAGTTCCTGTTGCAGCTCACCTAGCAAGCGGTCGATCACCGCACCTTCCTCGATCCGCAGCGGCTGAATGCCCCGTTGCAGCAACTGGCGGATGGCGGAACCGCCCACCGCCTGACAGTAAACGGCGGCGCAACCCTCCAATAAATCCAACTTGGCGGCCAGTTTGTCTTCATGACCGTCC
Organism: uncultured Pseudomonadota bacterium; assembly: GCA_963708455.1. Taxonomy (GTDB): domain Bacteria; phylum Pseudomonadota; class Gammaproteobacteria; order Competibacterales; family Competibacteraceae; genus CAIMUS01. Next base: position 998,536 of record CAVPSQ010000010.1, on the reverse strand, counting down.
TGCAACCGGTTTTCAAACTGAGCTACTTCCAGCAAAACCGCCTGTTCCGGAGTAACCGCGTAAATCACGAAGGCGCTGGCCGAGCCGAAATGCTGGTCCACGTGTTTTCTATCGGTGGTGGCGAAGGCCACCTTCAGCGTCGGCAGCATGGCAGGCGCCTCAGTGCGGCCGGGCAGAATCCGCAGATGCCGTTGCAATCCCATGAGCAGACACCTCCTGCCGGTAATCGGGTTTGCAGGAATAAATCGAATGATAGGGCGCGATGTCGTGCTGACTGTGGCTCAGCAGGCTATTGGCCAGCTCGAACAGGGTCTGACGGCTGCCCTGATAGCCGATCCAGGTTTGCCGATAGGCGCCGATCCGGTCGTAAAGCGGAAATCCGGCCCGCACCAGCGGCAATTCCAGCCGGCGGGCAGTCTCGGCGGCGTGCGAGTTGCTGATGATTACTTCCGCCTGCCGGTCGCGGGCGAGTCGCTCCAGATCGTCCAGATCGCCGATCTGCACCTGGGCAATGGGAATCTGTTCCAACAGCGGCCCCCGGCTGGAGGCCACGGCGGCCACCACTTCGGCGCCCATCTCCTTGAGCAGGCAGCAGAAAGCGTTCAACAGATCGACATCGGCGGCCACCGCAAAGCGCGCCTGACCGAGCAGAAAATGGGTATCCAGCATGGCGTCCTGCAACTGGGCGCGCTGCCGCTCCAGTTGCGGCGGGATGAGCCTGCCGGAAATTCCAGCCAGGGTCATGAGCAGCGTATCCATCGCCTCCAGCCCGAACAGGTGGGCAAAGCGATGGTCGGGCACGCCGGTGCGCTGCTGCAACAGATCCGCGGCGGGATTCATCGAGGCACCGATCACCAGGGTCGCCGCCGCCTCGCCCAGAGTGGCGAAGGCGGCGACCGGCGTGCCGCCGGTGGTGACGGGCGAGAAGTCACCGACGGGCAGATGACCGTCCAGCGAATCGGAAATATCCGGAATCACCACCGGATGCAGCTCGAAGCTGGCGATAATGTCCTTCAGCGCTTCCAGATCGCCCGGTGTCAGGAAGGAGCCGGGCAGTACATTCACCTGGCGCGGGTGGCGACCCGGACGGCCACCGCTGGGTACCCATTCGCCGATCATGGCGCAAACGGCGGCGGCAAAGCCGGTCTCCAGACAGCCGTCGAAATCCGGCGTATTGACCGGCAGGATTCTGATGCCCTGAAATTCGGGATAGCGACCCCGGAAGAGCTTGACGATGCGATGGATATCGCTGCCCTGCACTTCCGAGAGACTGGTGGTGAGCAGACCGATCACGGCGGGTCTGGCCTTGTCGCAGACCGTCCGCAGCCCCTCGATGATATTGTCGTCCGCGCCCATGATGCTGGAGACCTGATCCATGGCGGTGGTTTGCAGCGGAATCGGCTCGCGGAAATGGCGCACGAAGAACACCTTGGCAAAGGCGGTGCAGCCCTGCGAGCCATGCAGCATGGGCATGGCGCGATGCAGACCCAACAGCGCCAGGCTGGCGCCCATCGGCTGGCTGGTTTTGAGGGGATTGATCGACAGCGCTTTGCCGCGGGTAAGGACTTCAGCCATGGGAACGATCTCCTATGGACCAGGGCGCCGGCTGGCGCACGGCCTGCCAGATAGGGCTTTCCAGGGTACGGACCAACTGCCGGGCCAGCGCCACCATGCCCGGATAACCGGCATAGCCGAATTCGCGCTCCTGATTGATATCCAGGAAGGGCAGTCGCGCCTTCAGGGCGGTATACCTATTGCGGCCGCCGGCGATGAGCAGATCGGCCCGGTAATCGCGGACACAGTCCAATAACAGCCGGGGATTGCCGTCATCCAGCATGCGGGCGTCCTCGCCCATCAACTGCCTGATTCTTTCCTTATCTTCCTCAGTCGATTTCTTGGTACCGGTGGCGACCACATCCATCCCCAGATCCTGCAAGGCCGAGACCACCGACCAGGATTTGACGCCGCCGGTGTACAGCAGGGCGCGCTTGCCATGCAGCCGCTGCCGCCAGGGTTCCAGCGCGAGTTCGATACGCGCTTCTTCGCGGGCGATCAGGGTTTCGGTGCGGGCTGTCAATTCAGGATCGTCGAGCAGCCGGGCAAAGCTGCGCAGGGAATTGGAGGTATCCTGGATACCGTAGAAGCTGCCCTCGAACCAGGGAATACCGTACTGCTCCTGCAACTTGCGGGCGACGTTAAGCATGGCGCGCGAACACACCACCATGCTGACTTCGGCCCGGTGCATGGTCTGGATATCGCGGAAACGAGCGTCGCCGGACAGGGAACCCAGCACCCGCAGACCCAACTCGTCGAACAGCGGCAGCACCTGCCAGAATTCGCCGGCGATGTTGTATTCACCGATCAGATTGATATCGTGCACCCTGAGCAAGGGTCGGCGGGGATCGACCGGTGGCGGTTCCGGTTCGCGGGTGCCGATGACATAGTTGAGCATGGTTTCGCCGGCGATGCGGTTGCCCAGATTCTTGGTGCCGTAAAAGCCAGCGGCATCGACGGGAACGACCGGCACGCTCCAGCGGCTTTGCGCCGCCTTGCAGACCGCTTCCAGATCATCCCCCGTTAACGCCGGCACACAGGTGTTATAGACGAACACCGCCGGCGGCGAATAGGTATCGATGGCCTGCTTGATCGCGTGGAACAGGCGCTTTTCACCCCGTCCCATGATGATATCCTGCTCGTTCAGATCGGTGGTCATGCCGATCCGGTACAGGGTGGGACCGCTGGAACGGGCGCCGCGCGTGTCCCAGGAACTGCCGGCGCAGGCGATGGGGCCGTGGACGATGTGGGCTACGTCGGCCACCGGTAGCAGGACGATCTGAGCGCCGTCGAAAGCACAACCACCTGCGGTCGCGCCGGGCTTGGTTCGGGCGCAACCGGCTTTGGACTTCAGATTATGAGCGCAGGCCGGTTCGTCGAGCAGCACGGCAATGTCATGAGCCTTCATCGGAGTTCCTCGGTCAGTAACCCAAAGGCTATAAAGGCTAAAGGCTTTATCCCGCCACCGCCGCGGCGCCCAACAGCACCGGCTTGACCTGTTTCACCCAGGCGCTCACCCGGCCTTCGGTCAGATCCTCCTGGTTGTCCTGATCGATCACCAGACCGACGAATTTCCCATCCACCACGGCGCGGGACTTCTCGAATTTATAGCCATCGAGCGGCCAGAAACCGTCGAATCTGACACCCAGCTTCTTGAGCTTGCGGTACAGAATGCCCAGCGCATCGACAAATTCCTTGGGATAGTTGACCTGATCGCCCAAGCCGAACAGGGCGACGGGCTTGTCGCTCAACTCGGCGCTTTCCAACGTCGGCAGAAAGGCTTCCAGCGTCTCCGGCAACTCACCATCGCCCAGCGTGGAGGTGCCGAAGATCAAGGCATCGCAGCTCTCCAAATCCTCGGCGCCGGCCTTGGTGACGTTGTACAGTTTTACCTCGGCCTCGGCGAGTTGCTGTTTGATCAGCTTGGCCACCGTGCGCGTGTTGCCGGTATCGGTGGCGTAAAACAAACCTATTTTCATCGTGGTCACCGTTGCTGTTGCTGCATTGGAATGGAATAGCTTAAATTCAACTAATCGATCACTTCCGCCAGCACCAACCCGCTGGCGCTCTCGAAATCTCCGGTAAGGCGCAGGCAATGCTGGCGGGAATCCACCAGATAGACGTTGAAACCCGGCCGTTCCTGTACCGGCGCGATATGGTTGATTTCCTCGTCCAGGCAATGGGTGAAATGCACCCCTGGATACATACCCCGCAGACGCGCAATCATGGCGCTGTTCAGGCCGTGGTCTTCCACCAGCCGGACAATCGTGGTGAGCTGCTGTGGGCCGATCATGCCTCGGTCTCCACGGGAGCGGTCCGACCGGCGATGATCCTGGCGAGCCAAGGCGGCGGTCTGCTGGCCAGCACAGCCTGCAATTGCGGCAGCAGCTCGGAAATTGCGGTTTCCTGGGGATGTTTGAGCGGATGGACGCCCGCCCTGATCACCTTGGCGGCGGGCGGGCCACCGATGGCAACGACATAGAGGATATGGCAGTCGCTGATCAGACCGGCGCGATAGGCGTTTCTTTCATCCTTGATGGCGGTGTCCGGCTCCACTACCGGACGCACTGCGATCAGACGTGAAGCCACCGCCGTGACCTGATAGATCAGGAAGCGGGCGCAGGAACCGAAATGGCCGTCCAGTCGCTCGCCGCTGTTGGAGGCGAAAGCCACCCGGATAGAGCCGGGCAATTCGCCTTCACTATAGGGCTGCGGTTGCGGCAGTGGAGTCTCATCCGCAACGACGCTCTCTTCACCCTTGAGATAGCGGACAGCTTGTTTCAGATAGACCGGCTCGACCTCGGAGAATTCTCCGTCCAGCGCCGTCTTCAGGGTCTTGACATTCAGCCCGCTCAGTTTTTCCTCGGTAACCGGCAGGTTCAGGGCGCTGACCAGGACGTGCAGCAAGCGCTGGGGAGACGTTTCCGGCAACGCCCGGGCCGCCAACCCGATACGTAGCGCCACGGGGCGGGAAAGGTCCTGATTCATAGCCGCCTTACCCTCACAGTCAGCGGCAGCTTGGGCGGCTTCTCGAACGGTTCGAGATAGAAACGGGAGCCGTCTCTCAACTCCAATTCACCGCCCCACTGCTGCGGCCCCTGATGTTCCATCGCCACTACGGTTTCTTCCTGATCCTTCTTGGCGACGTAGAACACCAGCTCGCCGGCGTCGTTATGGCGTAACATTACATTGGGCATGGCAGTTAGCGCACCAGATCGAACCCGAAATCGGTCTCGCCCATCACCATCGTTTCCTGATCCAACCGTTCCATCACCGCATTGACCAGGGTCTTGAGGATGTAGATAGCGCCCTCATAACCCATGGTGGCTTCGTAGTGGAGATGGTGACGGTCGAAGATAGGAAAGCCGATCCGGATCAAGGGCACCTCAAACTCTTTGCCCTTGTGCAGGGTATCGCGCTGGATGGACTTGCCATAGGAGCTGCCGATCAGGAAATCGGGTTTTTTGCTGAACACCAGCGAGCGCAGATGCCAGAGATCCTTGCCGATATAAACTTCGGCCTCCTGGCCGTAAGGGGAATCCTTGAGCACCTTGGTCATGGCCTTGGTCCAGCGCTTACTGCCGTTGTGGCAGAGCACATGTAACGGCTCGGCGCCCAGCTCCATCAGGAACTGACTCAGGCCCATGACGAAATCGGGATCGCCGAACAGCGAATATTTCTTGCCATGCAGCCAGGAATGGGAATCAGTCATCATATCCACCAGCCGGCCCCGCTCCCGTTCCAGCGAATCGGGAATCGGCTTACCGGTAAGATCGGCGACCTTCATCAGCAAAGCGTCGGTGCCGGCCAGGCCCATCGGGATATCGATGGCGGAAGCCGGATGCTTCCAGGTTTCCTGAACGTATTTCCTGGTTTTGCTTAACTGCCAGGGTTGCAGCAGCAGGGTATCGATGGCGTTGGGCGCCTCCTTGACCTCTTCCTGCCGGGTGCCACCGGCATACATCCGGAACTGACCGTCGGCGGGGGTGTCGAGGATTTCCTCCGGGTCGCTGAGTAGGGTGAAGTCCACGCCCATGTCCCGCAGCATCCGCTTGATCACCCGGAAATTGCCCAGATAAGTCTCGAAGCCCATCACCAGATTGAGCTTGCCGTTGCTGCCTGGCGTCTTGCCTTCCATCTCGTTTAGGGTGAAATAGCGCAGGATGCCTTCCAGCATATTGTCCCAGCCGTTGATATGGCTGCCGACGAAACTGGGGGTATGGGCGAACGGGGTGGGATAGTCCACCGGTACCCGCCCCTCCTTCTTCGCGTTGCCGATAAAGGCGTTGAGATCGTCGCCGATCACCTCGGCCATGCAGGTGGTGGAGACCGCCATCATCTCCGGCTGATACAGCGTCCTGGCGTTTTCCATGCCCTCGAATATATTCTTCTGGCCGCCGAACACCGCCGCATCTTCGGTCATCGAATCGGAGACGGCGGCGACCGGTTCGCGGAAATGACGATTGAAATAGGTGCGGAAATAGGCCACGCAACCCTGGGAGCCGTGCACATAGGGCAGCGTCTTGTGGAAGCCGAGGGCGCATAACACCGCGCCGAGCGGCTGGCAGGTCTTGGCCGGGTTGATCGTCAGCGTTTCCCGCTTGAAATTAAGCTCCTTGTATTCCTCGGTGGTGGTCCACCGGAATACCTCTTCGATCTTTTCCGGGGGATAGGCCTCCTCGAACACCCGCTTACGAGCGAAGGCTTCCTGATACTCCTTCCCGGTGAATAGGGGATAACCCGGTTTGATGTTGTCTAGGTCTTGCATCTGGAATTCCTCATCCGCGTCACTTAGCCGTGAACAACGAACTGCGTTACGACGACTCTTGGCACTGCATACATTGGGTGGGATGGGTTTCACTGCGCACTATCCATCCTGCCTAAGCTGTTTGTAGATCGAGTTAGCGCAGCTACTGTCGAATGTTCAGCAAGCCCTGTGCCAAACCGTAATAATCTTATAAGCAATTGATAATTAAAATTTTAATAACTACTTTCGGAGCGTTTCGATCAGGTTTGATCTATGACAAAGGCGGCTGTGACTTGTACGGTTAACGACAATTCGGGGGTTGAACCGCTCTGGCTGGAAAGTGCCGATGAATGATGCAGGTACCGGTGGTACACTGCTTGATAATTTACCAGTGACGGAGATATGTGTATGAGGGCCAGAGTTACTCAGAGCGGATTGCTCATTCCCAAATCTTTATTGGGAGGCTTCGACGAGGTCGAAATTCGTCAAGAACAACAAAGAATTACTATCATCCCACTGGGTGGGGACCCCATTCGGAACCTGGGTCAAACCCCGCTTGACGTCGACGAAACCGATGCCTCCGAGCATCATGATAATTATCTCTATCCATCATGAGACCTTTATTCATGGACACCGGCTACCTGCTAGCCTTGGAACTGGCTCACGATCAAAACCATCCAGTTGCCAAACAACACTGGCAATCATTACTCGATGCCCTACCTCCACTCATCACGACCAGCTACGTCTTCGATGAAACCGTGACGTTCTTCAATAGTCGAGGCTACCATGCTAAGGCTGTCGAAGTGGGCAACAATCTACTTTATAGCCCTTCGGTTCAATTTATTCATGTGGATGAAGCCCTTTTCCAACAAGGCTGGAAGGTTTTCCAGCAATATCAAGATAAACGATATTCGCTGACCGACTGCATTTCGTTTGCAACCATGCGCAAACTCGGTATCAATATCGCATTGGCATTTGACCGGCACTTCATGCAAGCCGGATTTCAAATCTTGCCTTGCCATCCTGCTTAGTGCGTAGTCAGCCGGGTAGGGTTGCATTGCGTACTTTTTTCCGGGCGACGCAGTACATGATGGTACGGCCATGATCATCGTTTGGGCCACAGCTGGCGTAGCCTGGATGGAGCGGAGCTTGCGAAGCGTAATCCAGGTTCTTCTGGCCGAAATGATGATCATGGCCCTTCAATCAGGCCATAGCATTCGTAGGCCGGAATAAGGCTGCCAACGGCGGCCGTTTCCGGAATCCCCAGTAATGCCGGAAACGCTCCGCAAGCTCCGCTTATTCCGGCCTACGACTACCTTACCATTAAGCCGGTCTTAGATGGGTTTCGCTATGCTACGCTTCGCTCTACCCATCCTACGGAAACTTTTCCTCAGGCGGCTTTCGCCATCGGCTCCACGGCGACTTTCTTCCAGGGCGCCTGCATGTTTTTCCAGCAGAGATTGTTGACGGCCATATCCATATCGCGGGCGAAAATGGCGAAACCGTCATAGCCGTGATAGGGGCCGGAATAATCCCACGGAAAAAGGGGACAGACCAGAATGGCACTAACTTTTTACATAAGCGCTTGATTTTAAAAAAGTATTCATGCCAAGATACGGTACTGATCCCACCTATGTATGCTGAGGTAGTGCCGTGTGTTATCAAACGTGGGCCAAAGAAATATTCTCTGATGACTCAGCCGAGAAGTGTGCTGAGAGCAAAGCTAGCCGCCTAACACATTAGAGAAAACAATGAGTTATGTGAAAAGTTAGTGCCATTCGGGACAGACCACGATTTCCATTCGGTTGCATTTCCGTTCACCAAAGAACGTGGTCCATCCTCCTTATCTCTTGCGTCTTAGCGATGGAAGCTCAGCGTGCCTTGGACCGTTCGAGTTGTGGGCAACGACACGATCTAAGGTGTCTTCACTGTCGCGATGTTCGAATAGGGCGAGTTTCCACCACTGCCCGTGGCCCTCACGCGATAACGGTAGTTCGTGGCGCGCGCAAGGCCACTGTCGGTGTACTGCACGGCGTTGGCCGTCAGGGATGCAATCGCGCTGAAGTTGGTGCACGTGCTGCCCCTGCAGCGCTCGACGGTGTAACCGGTCTCATTCGTGGCGTTATCGATCCAACTCAGACGCACCTCGGCCTTCGACCCAACCCGCTTGGCCTGGGCCTGGAGATTGATCGGCGCGGCGGGAATCGCGGGTTGCGCCGGCGTGGTCGCCGACAGGAAGTTGGAGTAGCCCGAATTACCGATGGCATTGAAAGCCTGCACCCGCCAGCTGTAGGTAGTACCTGCGGCAAGACCGGTGTCATTGAAACGGGTGACATCGGCGGCCAGCGTGGCCCTCACCGACCAGGCGCTCGGATTACCGCCGCAGAAAAGTAACGTCCCGGTACACCGTTCGAGCTTGAAGCCAGTTTCGTTGGATGAATTGTCGGTCCAGCTCAGATCCACGCTGTTGGCGGTGAGGAGCGAGTAGGTCAGCCCCGAAGGGGCGGCTGGCAGCGTCGGCACGCTGCCTTGGCCTAAACGTGCTGTGGTGCCGCCGACGACGTAAACACTGTCGTCGGTGTTCGCGAGGGCAATGGCTTGGGCGTAGCCAAACGCAATGGTCTGGGTCCAGCCGGAGGTGCCGTCGCTGTTCACCTTGCACACGGCCATATCCGACATGGTTCCAGCGGCGAGGTAGGCATTGTTGTTCCGGTCGAGGCGCATGTGCGCATGCGCCAGGACGGCGAGCGGGCCGTCCGCATCGAGGTTCGACCAGATCAGATTGCTGTTGTCGTCCACCTTGATGAACGCAGCCCCGCCGCTACCGGTGTTGGGGAAGCCGCTCACCACCGCATAGTTGTCGCTGCCCACCTCCACCCTGAACCCGGATAGCCGATAAACCTGCTGCCAGATCAGAGTGCCTGAAGCATCGAGTTTCTTGATGACGGTGCCGCCGTTGGCCACATACTCGCCGTGAACCAGGTAGGTGTTTCCGATGGCATCGCCGGCGCTGTCGCCGGCGGTCAGGCTGTAGACACCCGGGTAGCTCCAAAGCAGTTGGCCATCAAGGTTGATCTTGGCGTAGCCCATTAAGCTGCCAGTGATCGACTTGCCGGTGATCAGGATGGCTCCGTCCGGGGTGAGCTTGAAGTTGAGTACGGCGCCGATGCCAGCAGCGTCGAAGTAAGACCACAAGGGTTTGCCGTCGGGGGCGAATTTCTTGACCTTCGTCACATACCCGGCAGGTCCGCTGCCCATACCCAGCACGTAGGCGTTGTTGTTGGCGTCGACGAGACACTTTCTGACGGATGAGCCATCGAAGTTGCTCTCATACACGCGCCGCCAGAGTAGGTTCCCGCTGGGGTCGAACTTCATGACGATGCTGGCCGCCTCGACCGGGTTCGAGTAGCCGGACATCAGCGTGCCGCAGACGATGGCGTTGCCAATGCTGTCGGTGGCGACCCAACTCGCTCGTTCCCACTTGGTCGAATCGGTTTGATTGTGAGACGCAACCCAGAGCAACAGGCCGTTGGCGTCGCGCTTGGTCAGGGTCATCTCGGCGCCGAGCGCCTGTTCATAGTCCACCGTGTAGACGTTGTCGGCCGCATCCAGCGCGACAGACACGCCACGGGTGGGTTGAACCCAGGCGAGGCCCACCTCTGCCGACGCTCGCGTCGAAAGAAAAAACGCGAGCGCAAAGGTAGCGATCCAAAGGACTGTTAACAATCGGAGGAAATGCGTTTGCATGTTCATGTTAGGTCTGCTCTTCTTGTTTAGATGATGACGGATGAGGGATAAGTTGGGAACAGCACTTATAATCTCGGAGCTTACCATGATGCTGAACCATCAAAAAGGTATCCACTTAAGCCGGGACACTTTGCAGTCTGACCGCAGAAGGGTTTACCTGGGAGCGCTGGCGTCCCCGCCGGCCTTTTGAAAGTGCCGGCGAGGACGCCGGCGATCCCAGGGTCGAATCGTCCCGCCTTAAGTGGGTAGCCGTCAAATACTTTTGAACAGCCGCAAAAATATTTTGGCTCAATATGGATTCCAGACTGTTGAGGACCGCTCGCCCCGATGGCGATCGGCGGCTACACTGAACGGGTTCTGAGCCGCTGCGACCGAAGGCCCCCCGACGATGATCAACCTTCAAAATCTGCTGGATGATGTCCGGTGCTATGAAACTATTCGCCAGCTCCGCTGGCCGGACGGGGTCCACTGTCCCCACTGTAGCATAGCGGAGATCACGAAGCAGGGGCGAGATACGACCCAGCCGGCGCGGCAGAAATATCGCTGTGAAAGCTGCCATCGCTACTTTGATGATCTCACGGGTACGGTGTTAGCGGGGCATCATCAACCGCTGGGGGTTTGGATTTTGTGCCTGTATTTCATGGGGTTGAATCTGTCTAACGCGCAGATCGCCCACGAGCTGGGCTTGAATTCGAACGATGTACAGCGGATGACTGAACAGCTCAGGGAAGGGATCGTCGCCCGCCAGCCCGAACCGGTCCTGTCGGGGGACGTGGAATGCGACGAGGTCTACGTGGTGGCCGGTCATAAAGGGTTTCCGGAGGCGGTGAAAAAAAAGGCCGTCGGGGGCGGCGGCGGCGGCTGAAGGGGGCACGGGGTCGGGGCACCTTGGAGAAGGAAAAGCCGCCCATTCTCGGCATGATTCAGCGCGGCGGCGCGGTAGTCGTCCGGATGCTGGAGAACGTCCAGCAAGCCACCCTCCGTCCCCTCATCCAGGCGTTTATCGCCCCGGGAACCCGAGTTCATACCGATGAATACGCGATCTATAACCCGTTGAAGGATTGGGGCTTTGACCATCATACGGTGTGTCACAGCCAGGGCGAATACGCCCGTGACGAAGATGGGGATGGCTTCCATGAGATCCATGTCAACACGGCTGAGGGCTTCTGGTCGCTGCTGCGCTCTTGGCTGCGACCCCATCGTGGGATCTCGCAAGAAAAACTGCCGCTCTACCTGGGCTTCTTTCAGTTCGTGCACAACACTCGCATTCGGGGCAAAGGCCTGCTCAGACCCCTCTTGGAACTGCTGGTCGCATAACGCAGTGAACTGACTGGAATCCATATTGAGCCAATATTTTTTATGTCGACAGCAGGGCACGGGATGCCGTAAAACGTCGCATTGCAGCCGGCATAATACTGGTTGGCAGCGAGTGCACCGCCAGACCTGAACAGCAAACTGGAAGTCTTTCAGGTAGTAAGCTGGTTTCAGCTAACCGGATGCCAAAGCCCGCCCAGTCTGGTACATAAACTGCGTTGATGGAGACAAGGGATTGTAAACGTTACAGGCAGATTCACTGCCGGATAGGCAGTAACAGTAGGGTGGGTCCTACGCACCGTTTTTGCTGCCGGGGGAAAGGTAAAGGTGCGTGAAACGCACCTTACACCGCTACACCGCTATCGGTTAACTTTAGGGCAGGAAGAGATTTCGTATAGGCTCTGAATGGGTCGGGTTACGACGCACCCACCACGTTATTATCGCGGCGGGGGCGCCGCTCCCACATCTCTACTACTCAACAAACGGCTCAGGCCGCTCGCGCCAAGGGTTCTACGGCGGCTTTCTTCCAGGGCGCCTGCATGTTTTTCCAGCAGGGATTGTTGACGGCCATATCCATATCGCGGGCGAAAATGGCGAAACCGTCATAGCCGTGATAGGGGCCGGAATAGTCCCAGGAGTGCAGTTGCCGGAAGGGCACGCCCATCTTGTGGAAGACGTATTTTTCCTTGATGCCGGAACCGATCAGATCGGGCTTCAGCCGCTCGACGAAAGACTCCAGCTCGAAACTGGTGGCGTCGTCGTAGATCAACGCGCCATCCTGCAATTCCTTGAAGGTGCGGTCGTAGTCGTCGTTATGGGCGAACTCGTAACCGGCGCCGATGACTTCCATGCCGAGGTCCTCGTAAGCGCCGATGATATGGCGTGGCCGCAGGCCACCCACGAACAGCAGAACCCGCTTGCCTTCCAGCCGAGGCCGGTATTTGGCGATGATTGCATCCATCTCAGGCTGGACCTCGGCGATCAGCCGCTCGGCGTTTTCCTGAATCGTCGCATCGAAGCGGGCGGCGATTTTGCGCAGGCTCTCGGCGATCTTGGTCGGGCCGAAGAAGTTGTACTCCAGCCAGGGAATGCCGTACTTCTCTTCTATATGGCGGCTGATGTAGTTCATCGAGCGGTAGCAGTGCAGCAGATTCAGCCTGACCTTGGGAGTGGTCTCGAACTCGGGGATGGAGCCGTCGCCGGACCATTGCGCGACCACCCGCAAACCGATCTTTTCCAACAGAATCCGGGAAGACCAGGCATCGCCGCCGATGTTGTAATCGCCGGTGATGGCCACGTCATAAGGCGTGCTTTCGAACTCTTGGCCATCGCGATTCGACAGCACCCAGTCCCGCAGGGAGTCGTTGGCGACATGGTGGCCCAGGGATTGGGATACGCCCCGAAAACCTTCGCAGCGCACCGGCACCACCACCTTGCCGATAGCCGCCGCTTTCTGCTTGGCGACCGCCTCGATATCGTCGCCGATCAGACCGATGGGACATTCGGACTGGATCGTGATGCCCTTGGCCAGGGGGAACAGCAGATCGATCTCGTCGATGATCTTGGCGAGTTTCTTGTCGCCGCCGAACACCACATCCTTCTCTTGAAAGTCGGAGGTGAAGTTCATATCGTTGAACACCGTCACGCCACTGTAGCCGGTTACATAGTTACGGCGTCCACCACGGGAGAACTGACCGCAGCCGACCGGGCCGTGGGAGATATTGACCACATCCTTGACCGGTCCCCACACCACGCCCTTGGAGCCGGCGTAGGCACAACCGCGTGCGGTCATCACGCCAGGCAGGGCTTTCTTGTTGGCGACGATGCACTTGTTGGATTTCTCCAGGGCCGGGTCATTGGCCATCAAGTGCTTCGCCCGTTGTTTGCCGGTTGCCTCGGGATAGACTTGTAATACTTCCTGGATCAGTTGCTCGGTGGCTTCACGATTCATCGTACCCATGACATTGCTCCTTATCGGTTCAGGCCGCCACGGCGTTGCAGAGGACCGCTTCCTGCGCCGCTGTCTTGCCGACGATGCTCTCATCCTCATCCATAAGCCCGAATTCCGTCATCAGTTCTTCGAGTTCGTCCATGGTGAGCGGCTTGGGAATGACCAGTTTCTTGTTGGCGACGATTTTCTGCGCCAAGGCGCGGTATTCATCGGCCTGCTTGCAGTTCGGGTCGTACTCGATCACGGTCATGCGGCGGATTTCGGCCCGCTGCACCACATTGTCGCGCGGCACGAAATGAATCATCTGGGTGCCGAGACGGGCGGCCAGGGCTTCGATCAGATCGGCTTCGCGGTCGGTCTTGCGGGAGTTGCAGATCAAGCCGGCCAGTCGCACGCTGCCGGAGGTGGCGTACTTCACGATGCCTTTGCAGATATTGTTGGCGGCGTACATGGCCATCATTTCGCCGGAAACGACGATGTAGATTTCCTGGGCCTTGTTTTCGCGGATGGGCATAGCGAAACCGCCGCACACCACATCGCCCAGCACGTCGTAGAAGACGAAGTCGAGTTCTTCGTCGTAGGCGCCTTCTTCTTCCAGGAAGTTGATGGCGGTGATCACGCCGCGACCGGCGCAGCCGACGCCGGGTTCGGGGCCACCGGATTCGACGCAGCGGACGCCGCCGAAGCCGACCCGGAGCACATCTTCCAGTTCCAGGTCTTCGACGCTGCCAGTTTCCGCCGCCAGGTGCATGACGGTCTCCTGGGACTTGCTGTGCAGGATCAGGCGGGTGGCGTCGGCTTTGGGGTCGCAACCGACGATCATGATTTTATTACCAAGAGAGGCCAGACCGGCCACCAGGTTCTGGGTGGTGGTGGACTTGCCGATACCACCTTTCCCATAAATCGCGCATTGCCGTATCATCGAATCTTCTCCTCAGAAGCAGACGCAGAAGTGCATCTCCGGGCAAGTGTTCAGCAAACCCTGTGCCAACCAGCAATACTTTTATAAGTAACTGATAATTAAATGCTTAATAATTATTTCTCGAGTGTCTCGAGCAGGTTCGATAGATGACAAAGGCGGCTGTGACTTGTACGGTTGACGACAATCCGGCTCCCTGGCCCGCCCTGCCCAGAACGGCTCGCTTACCGATCAATCGCTGCAATCTGCCCGCGACGATTCTGGGCAGTTTGAGCTTTCAGCGGCATCCGGCGCCGCTGGTGCTGGATGGGGTGATGGAATTGCACCGGCGCCTGTTCGCCATGCTGGAATCGCTGGAAACGCCACTGGAGCGCTCGCAGCGGTTTATGGATTACATGACGGTGTATTTCCGGCTGGAGGCGCTGGAGGATGTCGGCCTGACGCCGGGCAGGAAGAATTTGCGGGGACGGGCGGATTATTTAAGGATGATGCGGGGCTGGGCTTTCGACCCGGATTGTCGGGAAGGGGCGGTGCTCAAAGCCTGGGTGGAGTCGCGTTTCGGCCTGTTGCCGACCTACCACGGTGGTAACCTCGAGGATCGTTCCGGCGCCAATTACCGGCGCTATCTGGAGGCACGGTGTCAGGGTCTCTACAACACCAATGCCCTGGAGGCGCAACTGGATCTGCTTTATACATACAGTCAGTACGAACTCCACCGGCAGTTTTCCGACTGTCAGCATTTTAATCTGTTTCGGGGTGTCAACCGGCTGGGAGATGACGAAATCCTAGCCAAACCCAGTCCCCACCAATGGTGGGTGCTGCTCAATAATCTCAATTCATTCACCTCCTCCTGGGAACGGGCGGATGAATTCGGCGACCATATACTGCGGACTCCGGTGCCCTTGGCGAAGATTTTCTTTTACAACCAGTTGCTACCGGGGATGCTCAAGGGAGAGGATGAGTATGTGGTGATCGGGGGGATTTATGAGGTGGAGCGGTTGTCTTAAAAAAGGCAGGCTCTTTTTCTGGAGGGAAACAAGCAATACTTAATCATATTCCTGGCTTTAACTTTCCTATTAAAGTCGTTTTCGATGTTCAAGCGGATGCCATTGTAGTCATAACGGCATATCCTTTGAAAAGAGGTAGAAAATGAGAGTATTCTACGATCCAGAAGTCGATGCCCTGTATCTACAGCTTGGTGATGGAAAGCCCGAGGGAGTCGATGAAATAGGTGAAGGAGTCAATGTGGACTTAACCAAGGATGGTAAATTAGTGGGTATAGAAATTATAGAGGCGTCTAAAAAAATGGATATCCACACCATTTTATCCTACAGTCTCGAATTGAGTGATGAAGTTCTATCCAGACATGTTGCCTGATGAATATAAAAACTTTGGCTCAATATGGATTCCAGTCAGTTCACTGCGTTATGCGACCAGCAGTTCCAAGAGGGGTCTGAGCAGGCCTTTGCCCCGAATGCGAGTGTTGTGCACGAACTGAAAGAAGCCCAGGTAGAGCGGCAGTTTTTCTTGCGAGATCCCACGATGGGGTCGCAGCCAAGAGCGCAGCAGCGACCAGAAGCCCTCAGCCGTGTTGACATGGATCTCATGGAAGCCATCCCCATCTTCGTCACGGGCGTATTCGCCCTGGCTGTGACACACCGTATGATGGTCAAAGCCCCAATCCTTCAACGGGTTATAGATCGCGTATTCATCGGTATGAACTCGGGTTCCCGGGGCGATAAACGCCTGGATGAGGGGACGGAGGGTGGCTTGCTGGACGTTCTCCAGCATCCGGACGACTACCGCGCCGCCGCGCTGAATCATGCCGAGAATGGGCGGCTTTTCCTTCTCCAAGGTGCCCCGACCCCGTGCCCCCTTCAGCCGCCGCCGCCGCCCCCGACGGCCTTTTTTTTCACCGCCTCCGGAAACCCTTTATGACCGGCCACCACGTAGACCTCGTCGCATTCCACGTCCCCCGACAGGACCGGTTCGGGCTGGCGGGCGACGATCCCTTCCCTGAGCTGTTCAGTCATCCGCTGTACATCGTTCGAATTCAAGCCCAGCTCGTGGGCGATCTGCGCGTTAGACAGATTCAACCCCATGAAATACAGGCACAAAATCCAAACCCCCAGCGGTTGATGATGCCCCGCTAACACCGTACCCGTGAGATCATCAAAGTAGCGATGGCAGCTTTCACAGCGATATTTCTGCCGCGCCGGCTGGGTCGTATCCCGCCCCTGCTTCGTGATCTCCGCTATGCTACAGTGGGGACAGTGGACCCCGTCCGGCCAGCGGAGCTGGCGAATAGTTTCATAGCACCGGACATCATCCAGCAGATTTTGAAGGTTGATCATCGTCGGGGGGCCTTCGGTCGCAGCGGCTCAGAACCCGTTCAGTGTAGCCGCCGATCGCCATCGGGGCGAGCGGTCCTCAACAGTCTGGAATCCATATTGAGCCAAAACTTTTTAGATTCGAGCGAAAAGAGAGATTTAAGGAAGGGAAAAATAGATTATTCGTTTTTCTCAGCAGCCGCGGCCTTGTCTTCCCAGGGCATGATCAGCACTTTGTCGATGCGCAAGCCATCCATATCCACCACCTCGAAACGGTAGTCGCCCAGTACGAAATAATCGCCCGCTTTGGGTATTTCAGAGAAGTGATTCAGCATCAGGCCGGCGACGGTATGGAAATCCTCCTCCTGGGACAGGACACGCAGCTTCAATAGTTCCTTCAGTTCATCGATCGGCAGGCCGCCGTCCACCAGCCAGGAGCCGTCCTCGCGGGTGGTGATTTCCATGCTTGCGCCCTCCCCTTCCTCGGCCATGGCGCCCACGATGGACTCCAGAATATCGGTCGCCGTGACCAGTCCCTCGGTATTGCCATATTCATCCACCACCAGCGCTATTTTCAGGCTGGACTGTTTCAGCATCTCCAGCACATGCAAAGCGCCGGCCGTATCGGGTACCACCACCGGTTCCCGCAACGCGCTTTCCAGATCCAGCGGTTTGCCTTCCAGACTGGCGGCCAGCAGATCCTTGGTCTGTACGATGCCCAGCATCTCATCGATCTGCCTGCGTCCGACCGGATAACGGGAAAAGCGGCTTTCCCGTAAGATATCCCTGGTTTCCTGGGCATCGTTGTCGAGATCCAGCCAGACGATGTCCGGACGCGGCGTCATCACCATCCGCACCGGCCGGTCCGCCAACCGCATGACGCCGGAGATCATTTCCCGCTCGACCTCTTCCACCACGCCGGCCGTGGTCGCTTCGGCGATCAGCGTGCGGATTTCCTCGTCGGTGATCTTCTGCCCGGTATCGTCGCTCCGTCCCAGCAGGCGGATCGCTAGCTGGGTCGAGACGTCCAGCAGCCACACCAGCGGCGACGCCAGCCAGGACAGCACGATCATCGGTCGGGCCACCGCCATCGCCAAGCGTTCCGGATTGCGCAGCGCCAGGTGTTTGGGCGTCAGTTCGCCCACCACCAGGGATAGGTAGGTAATGCCGGCCACCACCAGCGCCAGCGCCAGTCCTTCGGCGAAAGCGGCGAGCGCCGGCGCCTGCCGCAATTTGTCAGCTAGTACGTGGGCCAGCGTGGCGCCGCTGAAAGCGCCGGCGAAGATACCAATTAACGTGATGCCGATCTGCACGGTGGATAGAAAACGGCCAGGGTCGGCGTTCAGCGCCAGCGCCGCCTGGGCGCCGCGGTGACCTTCCTCGGCCAGCGGCACCAGCCGTGCCCGGCGCAGCGACACCACTGCCAGCTCGGACATGGCGAAAAAACCGTTCAGGACAATCAGCAGAATGACGATCAGCAGTTCGATCACAACCATGCCGGCTCTGTTTATCCCCGGAAATACCGATGCGGCGCAAACGGCAGCGGCGCCACCCGCACCGGCAGGGGTTTGCCGCGCACCAGCGCCTGGAGTTCCGCTCCGACCTGGGTGCAGGCGGTTGCCACATAACCCATCGCCACCGGCCAGGCCACCGTCGGCCCGAAGCCGCCACTGGTCACCTTGCCAACGGTAGCGCCGTCCGCGCCCACCAGTGCCGCGCCGTCACGCACCGGCGCCTTGCCCTCCGGCCGCAGGCCGACCCGTAGCCGCGGCACGCCTTCGGCCAGTTGCCTGAGTATGACCGCCGCGCCGGGATAGCCGCCTGCCCGTTCACCGTCGGCGCGCCGCGCTGTGGACAGCGCCCAGCTTAGATTCGCTTCCACTGGCGTCGTGGTGGCGTCGATATCATGACCGTACAGGCACAGGCCGGCTTCCAGTCGCAGCGAATCGCGCGCCCCCAGACCCGCCGGTGCCACTTCCTCCTGCTCCAGCAGCAGCCGGGCCAGCGCCTCCGCCCGCTCCGCCGGCGCCGAAATCTCAAAGCCGTCCTCACCGGTGTAGCCAGAACGGGTGACGAAGCAGGGAATCCCGGCGATGACGGTGGACATGCCCCTCATAAACACCAGTCGGGGCAACTGCGGCGCCAGCCGTGCCATAACCTGCACCGCCTGCGGACCCTGCAAAGCGAGCAGCGCCTGATTGCTCAACACTTCGATAGTGCAGCGGTCCGCCAGCGTGCGCAGCAGGCCGATATCCTGTTCCTTGCAGGCGGCGTTGACCACAATGAACAGATGGTTGCCGGCGTTGGTGATCATCAGATCGTCGAGAATGCCGCCCTGCTCGTTGGTGAACAGCGCATAGCGTTGCTGGCCGACGGGCAGGCCGATGACGGCCACCGGCGTCAGGCTTTCCAGCGCCTGGGCTGCGCCTTCTCCGTGCAGCCGCACCTGTCCCATGTGGGAGACGTCGAACAGGCTGGCGCGGCTGCGGGTATGCTGATGCTCCTTGAGAATGCCGCCGGGGTAATGCACCGGCATCTCGTAGCCGGCGAAGGGCGTCAGGCGGGCGCCGAGTTCCTTATGCAGCGCATTGAGGGGAGTCCTGGCTAACGGGCCGGTATGTTCGATCATCGAAGCTCCTCTGGCAGTGTCGTGAGAGTAGGTTTTTTTAGGATACCGCAACCGTCCTCATTCAAGCACGTTCTACGTGCTGTTTTACAGCACGGTGAAGCCGGCCTCCCGCAGCGCGGCCAGGATTTCCTCCACATGGTCGCGGCCGCGTGTCTCCAGCCGCAAGGCGATTTCCGCCTGGCCGAGTTGCACGTCGCTGGCCGGGCGACTCTGCGACAAATCGAAGATATTGGCCCGCTGCCGGGCGATCAGGGCGGTCAGTTTGGCTACGCTGCCGGGCGTGTCCGGCGCGACTACCCGGATGCGGGCCAGCCGCTGGTCGAGTTCCAGGCCGCGTTCGATAATCCGCGCCAGCAAGGTCATGTCGATATTGCCGCCGCTGATCACCACGACGACCTGTCTGCCGGCGCTGTCCGGGATTCGACCGGCCAGCAGCGCCGCAACGCCCACCGCGCCGGCGCCTTCTGCAACGGTCTTTTCCCGCTCCAGCAGCACCAGAATGGCGTTGGCGATTTCTTCCTCGCTGACGGTGACCACCGTTTCTACCAGTTCCTGCACGATGGGCAAGGTATAGTTACCAATTTTTGCCACTGCAATGCCGTCGGCCAGGGTTTTCACCGTCGCCAGCGGCTTGACGCAGCCTGCGGTCAGACTTTCCCGCATGGCGGGCAGCAATTGGGTTTCGACGCCGATAATGCGCACTTCCGGCCGCAGGGCTTTGATGGCGATCGCAATCCCGGCGATCAGGCCACCACCGCCCACCGGAACCACCACCACGTCCATGTCCGGCGCCTGCTCCAGCAGTTCCAGACCGATGGTCCCCTGCCCGGCGATCACCAGCGGGTCGTCGAAGGCATGGATAAGAGTATAACCGTGCTGCTCTTGCAGGACTTGCGCCTGAACGAAAGCCTCGTCGTAGCCACTGCCGTGCAGCACGATTTCCGCGCCGAATTCCCGCACGCCCTGAATTTTGGCGAGCGGCGCGGTTTCCGGCATCACGATGACGGCTTTGCCCCCCAGCACCTGGGCGGCGCGGGCGACGCCCTGAGCATGATTGCCCGCTGAGGCCGCAATGACACCGGCGGCTCGCTGCGACTCGGTCAGCGACAGCATTTTGTTCAGCGCGCCGCGTTCCTTGAACGAGCCGGTCATTTGCAGGTTTTCCAGCTTGAGGGACAACCGGCAGCCAGTCCTCCGGCTGAGTGTTTCCGTGTAGGCGCAGGGCGAGAGAAACACTCGGTCTCTGATGCGGCGGCAGGCGGCTTCGATATCGGCCAGGGTAATCATGCGGTCGTTCTTCACAGTAGTAGTTTTATCGCATACCTTAGAGGCTGTACAAAAACTAACTCCCCCCTTGTGGGGGAGGTGTATGGACCGGAGAGATAGGTAACAGGTGTTCGGAGACATCGGTAACACCTGTTCGGAGAGATGGGTAACACTGTTCGGAGACATCGGTAACACCTGTTCGGAGACATCGGTAACATTCTTTTAAGCTGACCAGCATTTTCCTAGAGGAGAATGTTGATGTCGCAACAGAGAGTGTCGCTGGCAGTACGGTAAGAGTTTGTCCTGTTGGCCAACCAAGCGCAGATCGAGATGAGAACCTTGTGCCACCGGTATGGCATCAGTACCAAGACCGGTTACCAATGGCTGAAGCGGTTTCGTGCCGGGGGTCTGGAAGCGTTGGTCGAGCGTGACCACCGGCCATACCGGTCGCCGCGTCAAACGGTGGCGGCGCTCGAGCAGATGATCGTAGCGGTGCGGGATGCCCATCCCGCCTGGGGTGGGCGCAAACTCCGCGCCTACCTGCAGGCCCAGGGGCAGACGGCCTTGCCCAGTGCGAGCACCATGACGGCTATTTTGCGGCGCCATCAGCGGTTGAGTGCAGCAGACGGGCGTAAGCATCAGCCGTGGCATCGCTTTGAACAGGTAGCCCCCAATCGCTTGTGGCAGATGGACTTCAAAGGCCACTTTGCCATTGCCCAAGGCCGCTGCCATCCCTTGACGGTGTTGGATGACCATTCCCGCTTCGCGGTCTGCCTGCAGGCGTGTGGGGACGAACAGGGCGCCACGGTGCAAGCGGCCCTGACCGCGACCTTTCGGCGCTATGGCTTGCCGGAACGGATGCTCATGGATAATGGCCCACCCTGGGGGGGCGAGGGCCAGCAAACCCTGTCGGCCCTGGTCCTGTGGCTGATCCGCTTGGGGGTTCGCATCAGTCATAGTCATCCCTATCATCCGCAGACCCAGGGAAAGGATGAGCGGTTTCATCGTACCCTCAAGGCAGAGGTGTTGCGTGACCAGTACTTTGCGTCGTTGTCGGTGTGTCAAGGGGCCTTTGATCGGTGGCGGGAGGTGTACAACCGGGAGCGCCCCCATCAGGCTCTGGACATGGCTGTCCCGATCAGCCGCTATCAACCCAGTCCCTGTTCCTTTCCTGAAACCCTGCCGCCAATTGAGTACGGTCCGGATGATCGGGTCCGCAGGGTGCAAAACAAAGGGGTGGTGCACTTCCAAGGGCGGTTGTTTACCGTCAGTAGCGCCTTGCAAGGTTACCCGGTGGCATTGCGGCCCGTTAACACCGAGGGCCAGTTTAATATCTACTTCTGTCACCATAAGGTCACTCGGATTGATCTTAGGACACCGGCATGAAGTCAATACACATCATCTCATGATAGTTTTTCAGTGTTACCTATGTCTCCGAACAGGTGTTACCGATGTCTCCGAACACCTGTTACCTATCTCTCCGGTCCATACAGGAGGGTTGGGGTGGGGGGTTGGAAAATTGCCAGTAGAATCTGTTGCTTCGGTAAAGTCTGGCGCTTTACCCCCCACCCTGTCCCTCTTGTATGGACCGGAGAGATAGGTAAAAAATGGCATAAGTAACTGTATTATATGGTTTTTTCTACTTTAAACTAGGAAATTAGCTATATAGGTATGTTAATTGCTTTAAACCTGAATGATAAGATTTTTGTTTTTAAACATGAACTTACAAACCTCAAAGTGTTACCTATGTCTCCGAACACCTGTTACCTATCTCTCCGGTCCATACACCTCCCCCACAAGGGGGTAGGGGACGCATTTTTTGAAAAATTTATTAATAACATCAAAGTTTTAGTTTTTGTACAGCCTCTTAAACGTTAGGTAGCTTGAGTATTAAGAAGATGATATAAAATTCCAAAAAATCGCGCGGAAAAGACACAGCATTCAGAAATTCAGAAATCAGAATTCGCCAGGGACACCACCACCCGCAACCCCCAGTCGGCGTCCCAGAAGCCGGGATCGTACCAGTTGCGAATCGCGCCGCGCGCCGCCCAGGAATCGTTGAACCAGGAGCCGCCGCGCATTACGCGCCACCGGTCTGCTTTCGACGCCGTCCATTCCCAGACATTACCCGCCATATCCCATGCCCCTACCGGACTCACTCCGGAAGGATACGTGCAGACAGGCGTGGTTCTTTTTAATTCGCTCTCATCGGTATTAGCACAACTGGCTTTAAATTCACTACCCCACGGATATTCCCGTCCATCCGTTCCACGTGCAGCACGTTCCCACTCTTCCTCCGTAGGCAATCGAACCACATAGCCATCCGGCATTCGCTCTTTGCTACTGGCAACCTGAAATCCTTCCTTCTTAATTAGTTCATTCAACCATTGGCAATAAGCGCGTGCGTCGTCCCAGGAAACCCCCACCACCGGCGCCAGCGTATTATTGAATCGCGTGTCGCCCCAATAATTGGGTTTATGGTATCCGGTTGCTAAAAAACGGGTGTATTGGCTATTGGTGACCGGATATTTAGCAATCCAATAACGATGGTTGATCGTTTGGGTCTTATTATCATGCCCATATAGAAATGTACCCGGCTCCACTGCCACAAATTCATCCAGATCGTCGGAACGCCAGCCGAGACTATCCAATTTGAGGCCGGCTTCAAGACGTTCCTTTGCCGGTCTATCCTCACTCTGCATTATCTGAATCAGCCTGGTAATTTCAGTGTTCTGGATTTCTGGAGATTTGCTGTTGGTTTTCAGAGGCTTTTTGTTGGAAACTTCTGGAGTAGTTGAAGTTACTTTAGGTTTGGCTCCAAGCAAGTCGGCAATTGCTTCGACAAGGCTTGTGAAATGATACGAGTTCCTTGCTCCATCCCAATTCGATAGGGAGGGCGTATGCAACCCCCTAAAACGAAACGGAATTTTAACATTTTCAACAGCTTCGATAGATATCGGAACCAGTTTGTTTAAATCGAGCGCGTAAGCAGCTTCATCCTTGACGTAGCGGGATTTGACAGAATGGCTTGACCAGATAACGATCACACAGCCGGAACTATCGATAACCTGTTCAATGACTTCATCGAAGCGTTCTCCTGGGCGTAACTTCAAATCCCACCAGACAGACCAGTCTTGCTCTTCCAACGCCCGTGCCAGCCGCTGCGCCTGGGATTGATCTTCCCGCGCATAGCTGATGAAAATATCGTGTTGATTATTGCCCATGATATTCCGTCTTATTGCCTATCACAAAATCGCCATTCTTGACGCTGATGTTGCCCTTAATAACGGTCTTAGTACTCCGGCCTGAAGTAGCAGGGGTATTTTCTGATGATGGCTTTTCGATTGGAACCTGCTTCAGCGGAGCAGTCCCGGATCGCATTTTCTCCACCGCTAATCGTATCCCCTGCGCTACATTCAGAAAAGCCCTGTCCTGATTCGGCCACTCCGTTACCGGCTTACCATCAGTTGGCAAGGCTTGCAGAGAGGCAAAAAGTGCTTGGGTCCAATCTACAGGTCGCAGGATGATTGGAATGATCCGCGCTTTGCGGGCTTTATGCAGTTTCATTGCTTCCTGCATTTCGATATCGTAGCAATAACCCGAAAACATAAAATCCGAACTGACCAGTAATAAAATCAACTGGGCCGTTTTCAAATTCTGATCGATCTTATTTTTCCACTCGTCTCCTGGCGTGATACGGCGATCATGCCAAGCTTTGATCAATCCTTCGTGTTTCAACGAACTCAAATGTTTATCCAATTCATCCCGCAGGGCTTCATCTTTATGGGAGTAGGAATAGAAGACCGTAACCGCTTGTTTAGACGCCATTGACACATCCTCCAACTCACGCGAAAGACCCCGCGCCGTGCATGGCAGGACGCGGGGCAGTTTTAGTATTCGGCCGGCCCGAAGGACGCGACCGGGAACAGGCTGGGCTGGCTTTGTTTTCCGGGCGCCGTCCCGCCTCCGTAAAGAACGAGATCTACCGGCCCCACAGGCAGACACGGATATCCGCCCGCCTGTTACAAAGCTATGGACACCACCACCCGCAACCCCCTGTTGTCGTTCCAGTTGTCGGGATTGTTCCTGTTGCGATACGCGCCGCGCGCCGCCCTGGAATTGTTGATCCAGGAGCCGCCGCGCACTGGGCAGCCTGCCCCCGATGGCGCCGACTGACGCCATCACCTCTCATTCTGCCGCTTCAGCCAGCCGCCAAGCAAGCGGCCTATTTCCTCCAGTAGCCGCGCGCCATGCTCATAGGATTTATCGCTGAGGATCGCCAAATCGCGCGCCAGACGCAGATAAATCCGCAAGGCCGCCAGGGCGCTGTCAGCCTGTTGCAAGGCATTTCTGCCGGCATGCCCCTGACCGGCCTCGATCAAGGCTTCCTGCAATTCGAAGGCTTTGCGCTGCATGGCCTCCGCCAGAACAAAACGCTGTTGGCGGGGAAACTTCAGCGTGGCAGGCAACAGCCAGCGCAGGAAATCATAGGTGCGGGTAAAAATGGGCGATTCTTTCATGGGATATTCACGGCGCCTTCGGGCGATGCGATAGCACCGGTCGCGCCAGCAACGCCCGCCGCAAACCCCAGGTATCGCCATGCGCGGCATGCGTAATCCAACCGCGCACCCGTTCACCCAACTCGGCAAAGCTCAGTTCGCCCCGCCCCACGGCCTGGTAATGACGCCGCAGCCGACGGGCGAACGCCATCCCGTTGCGACGCTTCAGACGACGATGGGTGGGATAAACCCGAAAGCCCAGGAAAGGTATGCCGTTGTTCACCGGATAGACGGTGCTCTCGCGTTCATGCAGGGTCACGCGCAAACCCGTCAGAAATTCCCGCAGCGCCTCCTTCCAAACCCAAAGTTGGTCCTTGTCGCGACTGAAGAACAGGAAGTCATCCACGTAGCGCACATAAGCCCGGCAGCCCAGCCGCCGCTTGATGAATTGATCCAGTTCATTGAGATAGACGTTCGCCCAAAACTGGCTGGTCAGATTGCCGATGGGCAAACCGCGTGGGCGCAGCGCGGCGAACAGATCGTCTCCCGGAAAGTAAACCATGTCGTATTCCGCCTCCAGCACGCCCTGCCCGCTTGTCAGAATGCGGTCGATCAGCCACATAACATCGGGATCGGCAATTTTACGAGCCAGAATGGTGCGCAGCACAGCATGGTCCACGCTGGGAAAAAACTGCCGCAAGTCACACTGCAACACATAGGGATACGTGCGAGCCCAGGCTTGAGCGCGGTCCAATGCCGCATGCGCACCCTTGCCAAGACGATTAGCGTAAGAATCGCCGATAAACGTGCGCTCGAACAACGGTTCGATGACATTACAAAGCGCATGATGCGCCACCCTATCCCGGAACGGCGCCGCCGAAATCAGCCGCCGTTTGGGATCGAAAATGTAGAAGGAATAATAAGCGCCGGGCCGATAGGTCTTATTCAGCAACCTCTGCTGCAGAACGAATAAATTGGATTCCAGCCGGTACTCGAAAGCCGCCACACCTTCCTGTCCCCGCTTGCCCTTGGCGGCTTTGTGAAAAGCGAGCCAGAGATTTTTAAAAGACGTGACCTGCGGATAGAGATTATCGAACGATTTCGCCATCGCCAGTCCCATTCACAAAAAAAGAAAAAAAGAAAAAAACTTCAGAAATCAAAAATTTACAGAATTCAGAATTCAGAATTCAGAATTCGCCAGGGACACCACCACCCGCAACCCCCTGACGTCGAGCCAGAAGTTGGGACCGTGCCTGAGGCGAAACGCGCCGCGCGCCGCCCTGGAAATGTCGAGCCAGGAGCCGCCGCGCAGGACGCACGATTCAGACCTTTCCCGCTTATTCCGTTGCGGATCGTAAGGATAAGCGCCCCTTTGGGTTAAGGTCCATTCCCAGACATTGCCGGCCATGTCGTGCAAGCCTGACGGCGTCGCACCTTTTGGATACAGGCCGACCGGCGTGGGACGACCAAAACCGCTGTCATCGATATTCGCTTTTTGCCTGTCCCAATTCTCATCGCCCCAGGGATAGCGCCGCCGCTCGCCGCTACGCGCGGCCTTTTCCCATTCCGCTTCGGTGGGCAGGCGAATCTCGTAAGTCTCCGGGATCAGAGCGCCGTGCAACTGCCGTATCCGCGTATCCAGCCAGGCGCAATAGGCCATCGCTTCGTACCAGGTTATATTCGTTACCGGCCGATTGGGATGCAGGCATTGAGCATCCCACCGATCAGGCGCAGTCCGCTCGCTCTCTCGCAGCCATGCCCGCGCTGCCTTGGTCCGCCACCAGTCTTTCCGCGCATAGCCCTCCGCCCTGACGAAACAGCCAAACTGCGCCACTGTAACCGGGTAGCGCGCCATCCAATAGTCATAGGGAATCAGGAGAGGGTTGGAATTGCCGAATTCGTCATCATAAGCTTCCTTGTCGTTTCGTTCGCTGCCCATCCAGAATTCACCCGCTGGAATTTTCACGAATCCCCAGTCGGCCTCCGCTTTATCCCGATACCGGCAGGGCAGAAACAACCGTTCCGCGTCAAAACGGGGATCGCCCAAAGCGCCCAGCAGTTCGCCCGCCTGATCGCGCTCCGCCGGATCGAGCAGGCCGCGCTCCAGCAGCGCCGTCAGCCGCTTGCGCACCCGCTCCAGCAAGGCCCGGTCCTGTGTCTGCCGCCCGATCCGGTTCGGCCCGATCTCCAGCGCCACATCCCCGGCCAGCAGCGCCTTGCGCCAGCCGGCGGCATTGCCCGGTTGCCGGGACGGGCACAACCGTTCCAGCAAGGCCAGCGGCTGCGAGTATTTGCCCACGCTGTGCACCAGATAACCCACGGCGAGCAATATCACCTCCCGCCAGAACGCACCGCTTTCCGCCAGCTTCATCGCCGCGTCGATAAAGTCCAGTTCCACCGCCAGATGGACGCCGGCCAGATACTCCTGAAACGTGCGATGCGGAAAGGTGAATACGCCCGGCTTCCGCTCCACCAGCAGACCGGCCCGTTTCCGGATATGCTCGACCAGAGCACGCGCCCAGTTGAGATCCTGTTTGTTCAGACCGGCCAGCGCCTTCCACAGCACGTCGTCGGCAATGCCCGCCACCTGGTCGGGATTATCGCTGTCTTTCACCTGGGCATGGACTTCATACGCGATACGCCGCAGTTCCCGCAGCAGGTCCACCTGAGTGCAACCCGCCTGTCGCAACCAGGCCAGCAACTCCGGCTCCTCGCCCCGGTCCTGCTTGCGCCCTTCCCAGCGCCACAACAGCAGTTCGACGATGCGCTCGTACAACACCGCCCGATGGTCGGGCAGCACCTTGTCATGGGTGTGCACCAGCGCCATGACGGTCAGCAACAGCGGATTGGGCGCCAGCCGCGCCAGATCGGGACGCCGCAGAGCTTGTTCGTTGAGCTTCGCCGCCAGTTCGCGGGTGCGCTCCAGCGGCTCCTTCCAGCGTTCGGCCATTTCGTCATACCAGGCCGTTATAAAACGCTGGATTTTATCGGTGTCGAACGGCGCCAGTTCGAGCTTGGGAAAGCGTTCCTCGGGCAACCGCCACTCGGCCTGCTGATAGGACGCCACCCGGCAGGTGACCAGCAGCCAGGCATTGCCATAACGCCCGGCGAATTGGTCAATCGTCGCCAAGACAAGGGCGCCCAGCGCCGGCGGCACCTCGTCCAGTCCATCCAGAAACACCTGGGCGTTATGATCCAGCGCCTGCTCCACTATCTTGGCGGCGAAGCCCAACCGACGCTGCTGAAGATCGTACTCGATAAATTCCCACAGCAAGCCTGCGCACGCCTCCGTCGGTTCAGCGCGGTTCGCCAGCCAGCGGGCGAAGTCCCGCAATATGATCAACACGGGCAGGCGCTGCCGCTCCTGTTCCGGCCAGCGTTCCAGGCCCTGCCACTCGGCGCGAGCCAGTGCCAGACACAGCCGATTCACGAACGTGGTTTTGCCGGAGCCAGGTTCGCCGACCAGCACCAGCCGCCGGTGCAGCGCGGCGGCTTCGAGAGCGGACAGTGGCCGTAAATCGTCGGCGCGCTCGTCTCTGGCAACTACGACAGCGGTGGCGTTTAGCGCCGGAGTGGTTTGTTTACGGGCAGTCAGCGCCTTTTTTACAGCCTTGTCGGAGACCGATGTCAGGGTATCCAGATCGACATACACGCGCTCCAGACCCAGCGGCCGGTAGCGTGAACCGGCGTCATCCGCTTGCCGATCCAGCCCGGTCAAGGGAATGGCGCCGCACTGATCGGCAATGACATCGAGGTAAATGGCCCTGGCTTCCGCCGGCTCGCGCGGCGCGGCGCCTTGGTAGACGCCGTACTGGATGTTGTAGGTGATTTTGTCGCGGTTGACCATATCTCCGTTACGAATCTCTACATCACCGTCGATCCGGGTAGCCGGCGCTGTCCCCTCTCGACGAGATTCCAGCGCTTCAATCCGCTTTTTCAGGCGCTCCAACTGGTCGGGACTTAAATTTTCAAGCTCTGGTTCTTTCATCGTATGTTTTACTGCTGATGGTGGTTTTCCAATCCTTCCCCACAAGGCTGATGAGGGTAGGTATTGCTCTCACTTAAGCCGGGACACTTTGCAGGTTGACCGCAACGGGCCGGCGAGGACGCCGGCGCTCCCAGGGTCGGCCAGACTGTCCGCAACGGGCCGGCTGGGACGCCGGCGCGGGCGAACGCTTACGTCGTAGCCTCTGCTGTTTATTATGTCAGATACCGATAAAAATAAAGATGATGGTATAAAAAGCTTTCACGGTAACCCAATCTGGTGCAACAATGCATTTTTTTTAGCGCAACACGGCAGTCCACATGCCGATCGATGGCGTCGGTTTCCTGATAATTATCGGCGGGGGATCCACTTAAGCCGGGACACTTCGCAGGTTGACCGCAACCGGCCGGCGAGGACGCCGGCGCTCCCATGGTCGGCCAGACTGACCGCGGCAAAGCCTGCGTTCATTTGCCGCGCTTCCTCCGCTCCAAGGCACAGTTATTGCTTTGTTGAACCAGATCACCAAACTACCATCCTGGAGAAGTATAACGATGAGCGCCGCGCCGCTTGCCCTCGTCCCTCAGCCCAACATCGAAGACGACCGCACCGGTTTGGGCAAGGAAGCCTTCAAACGCGCTTTCCTGGATAACCTGTTCTATATCCAGGGCAAGTTTCCGGCCCTGGCGACCCGCAATGACTATTACATGGCACTGGCCTACACCGTGCGCGACCGCCTGCTGCAACGCTGGATCAGCACCGCCGCCGCCTACACCCGCCAGGGCGCGCGTACCGTCGCCTATTTCTCCGCCGAATTCCTGCTCGGACCACACCTGGGCAATAATTTGATCAATCTCGGCATCTACCCCCTCGCCCGTCAGGCGATCCAGGAGCTGGGACTGAACTTCGAAGAACTGCTGGCCAGGGAAGAAGAACCCGGCCTGGGCAACGGCGGGCTGGGACGACTGGCCGCCTGTTTCCTGGATTCGCTCGCCACGCTCGAAATCCCCTCGCTGGGCTACGGCATCCGCTACGAATTCGGCATCTTCGCCCAGGAGATCGTCGCCGGCTGGCAGGTGGAAAAAACCGATAAATGGCTGCGCTTCGGCAATCCTTGGGAGATTCCCCGGCCGGAATGGCGGGTCGAAGTCAAGCTGGGGGGACGCACTGCAAGCTATCAGGACGACCAGGGCCGTCCCCGCGTGCGCTGGATTCCCCAAAAAACCGTGGTGGGCATCCCCTACGACACCCCCATCCTCGGCTACCGCAACAACACCGCCAACACGCTGCGCCTGTGGCGTGCCGAGGCGCCCGAATCCCTCGACCTGAGCACTTTCAATCGCGGCGATTACTACGGCGCCGTGCAGCAGAAAGTGGTGTCGGAAAACATCACCAAGATCCTCTACCCCAACGACGAGCAGATTCAGGGCAAGGAATTGCGGCTCGAACAGCAATACTTCTTCGTGTCCTGCTCGCTGCAGGACATGCTGCGTATCATGCGCGGGCAGCAAATCCCGCTGGAGCGCTTTCATGAAAAGTTCGCCGCACAGTTGAACGACACCCATCCCGCCGTCGCCATCACCGAACTGCTGCGACTGCTGCTGGATGAGCACGCCTTGCCCTGGAACACGGCCTGGTCCATCACCCGCCAGACCTTCGCCTACACCAACCACACGCTGCTACCCGAGGCGCTGGAACGCTGGCCGCTCGCCCTGTTCGCCCGGACGCTGCCGCGCCATCTCGAATTGAGCTACGAAATCAATGCCCGTTTCCTCGAGGCAGCGCGGATTCATTGCTGCGGCGACGCCGCCCGACTCGCCCGCCTGTCGCTGATCGACGAAACGGGCGAACGCTACCTGCGCATGGCCCATCTCGCCTGCGTCGGCAGCCATGCGATCAACGGCGTGGCCGAACTGCACTCCGAACTGCTCCAGCAGGACGTGCTGGCCGACTTCCACGCGCTGTGGCCGCACAAGTTCAGCAACAAAACCAACGGCGTGACCCCGCGCCGCTGGATCGTGCTGAGCAATCCCCGGCTGACCCGCCTCATCAGCACTCTGATCGGCGACGGCTGGATTCGGGATCTCAGCGAACTGGCGCAACTCGAACCCTCCGCCGACCAGCCGGGATTCCGGCGCGAATGGCGCTTCATCAAGCGCGCTATCAAAGAAGATTTCGTCAGCTACGTGCGCCGCAGCACCGGTGTCACCATCGATCCAGCCACACTATTCGATGTGCAGGTCAAGCGTATTCATGAGTACAAGCGCCAGCACCTCAACGTGCTGCACATCGTCACCCTGTACCATCGGATCAAATCCGACTCCGACCTCGACATCCAGCCGCGTACCTTTATCTTCGGTGGCAAGGCCGCGCCCGGCTATCATCTGGCCAAACTGATGATCAAGCTCATCACCGCGGTCGGCGATGTGATCAACAGCGATCCGGCAGTGCGCGACCGCTTGAAAGTAGTGTTCCTGCCTAACTACAACGTCACCAACGGCCAGCGGGTTTATCCGGCGGCCGATCTGTCGGAGCAACTATCCACCGCCGGCAAGGAAGCGTCCGGCACCGGCAATATGAAGTTTTCCATGAACGGCGCACTCACCATCGGCACGTTGGACGGGGCCAATATCGAAATCCGCCAGGAAGTTGGCGCGGAGAATTTCTTTCTATTCGGACTGACGGCGCAGGAGGTCGAGGCGCAGCGGGCCGCCGGTTACGACCCGATGAGCATCTACCGCGCCAATCCGGAATTGCGGGAAGTGCTGGAGCTCATCCGTTCGGGCTACTTTTCGCGGGGCGACCCCGGGCTGTTCCAGCCGCTGGTCGATTCCCTGCTGTACGGCGATCCCTATATGCTGCTCGCCGATTATCAGGATTACGTGGCTTGTCAGGCGCAGGTGGATCAGGCGTACCGGGACCCGGAACACTGGACCCGGATGGCTATCCTCAATGTCGCCCGCATGGGCAAATTTTCATCGGACCGCAGTATCCGCGAGTACAACACCGACATCTGGCGGGCGCCACCCGTCACCATCGAGCTGCTGACCCAGGACCAGGTCCGCGCCGGCCTGATGCAGTAGATAATCTGTCAAAATCAATACATTAGACCACTAGCCCTAACAGTATAACTAGCATAAAATTAAATCGTTCCTGCCTACGTCGCTGTCCTGGCGGCGTTGCTTGCAGGCAGGAGCCTGTTGCAGGGGTGCTCCGCCCGGCGGAGCTGAAAAATACCCTTTGAACCTGATCCGGTTAACACCGGCGTAGGGAGTCCAATGAGCGAGCTTTTTCCCTGCTTGCGCCTGCTACGCCTTTTTCTGGAGGCCTGTCTGATGCCCATCTCTACGTGTACCCCCTGCGCCACACGGCCACTGCCGGACCATCGCTATGCCTAGCATCGGCATCGTTGGCGCCGGCCTGGCGGGACGCTTGCTGGCCTTCGCATTGCTGCGCCGGGGATGGCAGATCACCCTGTTCGACAGCGACCAGCAAGCCGGCAGCCGCAGTTGCGCTGTGGCGGCGGCGGGCATGCTGGCTCCTTACGCCGAACTGGATAGCGCCGAACCGCTGGTGTTCGCGCTGGGCCGGCGTTCCCTGGAACTGTGGCCGCAGTGGTTGGGTGAGCTGGCCGCTCCGGTGTTCTTTCAGCAAACCGGAACCCTGCTGGTCGCCCACCGCCAGGAGCGGGCGGAGCTGGAACGCTGCATCGGGCGGGTGGGCGCCAAGCTGGGCGACCGCGCCGAGTTGCGCACGCTGGACGCTGCGCAAGTGGCAGAACTGGAGCCAGAACTGGCCGGGCGGTTTCAACGCGGCGTCTGGTTTCCGACCGAAGGGCAGGTGGCACCGGACGACGTGCTGCCGGCTATCGCGACCACCCTGCTGCAGGGCGGTGTCAGTTGGCGCGAGGGCGTCACCATCGACACGCTGGCGCCGGGAACCTGCCGGGCGGGTGGGGAAGAGTGGCGCTTCGACTGGGTGGCGGATACCCGCGGTCTGGGCGCCAAGCAGGATGTGGCGGAACTGCGCGGCGTCCGGGGTGAAATCGTCACCGTTCAGGCGCCCGAAGTGCACTTCAACCGCCTGATCCGGCTGTTGCATCCCCGTTATGCGATTTATATCGTTCCCCGACCCCGACAGATCTTCATGATCGGCGCCACCAGCATCGAGAGCGAGGACCTCAGCCCCATCTCCGTGCGCTCGCTGCTGGAGTCTGTTGTCCGCCGCCTATACCGTCCACAGCGGTTTCGCCGAAGCGCGGCTGCTCAAAACCGCCACCCAGTTACGCCCGGCGCTGCCGGATCATCTGCCGCGCCTGTTCCACCGTGCCGGACTGGTGCGCATCAATGGCTTGTACCGCCACGGCTATCTTCAGGGGCCGGCGGTCATCGAGGACGCGGTCCGACTGCTGGAACAGGGAGCGGGCGCCCTGCGCTTTCCGGAACTGGCCCGCGAGGAGGCATCATGCTGAAGGTTAAACTGAATGATCAGGAAAAATTTTTAGAAAAACCCACGCCGCTGCAACAGGCGCTGGCCGACTGGGGCTACTACCAGGGCAAGGCCTTCGCCGTGGCTCTCAACGGTGCTTTCGTCGCCCGCAGCCGTTACGCCCAGACCGAGCTGCAAGACGGCGACGTTATCGATATCCTGACGCCGCTGAGTGGAGGCTAGAGCGCCATGAACCCCATCACCGACTGGACCGTCGCCGGACAGCTTTTGCACAGCCGGCTGTTGATCGGCACCGCGCTGTACCCTTCCCTGGATATCATGCGGCAGGCCATCCTTGCTTCCGGCGCCGCAGTGATCACGATCTCGTTACGCCGGCAGGCGCCCACCCCCGCGGCCGGGGCAGCTTTCTGGGACTACGTCAAAGACCTGGGTAAACACCTGCTGCCCAACACCGCCGGCTGTCGCACGGCCAGAGAAGCGATCACCATCGCCCAGATGGCGCGCGACGTATTCGCCACGACCTGGATCAAGCTGGAGGTGATCGGCGACGATTACAATCTGC
Organism: uncultured Pseudomonadota bacterium; assembly: GCA_963708455.1. Lineage (GTDB taxonomy): Bacteria > Pseudomonadota > Gammaproteobacteria > Competibacterales > Competibacteraceae > CAIMUS01. The sequence goes on along the minus strand of CAVPSQ010000010.1, from coordinate 964,587 downwards.
AACCGGACCCTTTCGGTCTGGTGGAAGCCGCCGGGCAACTGAGCGCGGACGGCTTCACTGTATTTCCTTACTGCACCGACGATCTGGTGCTGTGCCAGCGGCTGGTGGACGCGGGCTGCGACATCCTGATGCCTTGGGCCGCGCCTATCGGGTCGGCCCAGGGCATACTGAATCCGTTCGCCTTGCGGACCTTGCGCCGGCGTTTACCGGACATTCCCCTGATCGTCGACGCCGGTCTGGGCCTGCCCTCGCAGGCCGCCCAGGCGATGGAAATGGGCTGCGACGGCGTGTTGTTGAACAGCGCCATCGCGCTGGCCGATGACCCGGTAGGCATGGCGCAGGGTTTTGCCCTGGCGGTGCAGGCCGGCCGGCTGGCGTATCTGGCCGGCCCCTTGCAACCTCGCGACCTGGCCCATCCCAGCACGCCGCCGCTGGATATGCCGTTCTGGCAACAGTCGGGCGCTTAGCGCGTTGACCGGTTTGAATGGCAGGATACCCGACGCAGCGTCCGCTCAGCCGGCAGCAGCCCGGATGCGGGCAACTTCCTGCAAAAATTCCTTGATCTGCCGGGCGACATCGATGCAACCGAGATGGGCCACCACGGCCAGAGGCTGTTCCTGCTGTTCCGCTCCCGTCAACTGGGGACCGCGGTAGTCCCGCCAGAAAGTGTCGTTGAGGTTCGCTCCGCTGGCGGAGCGGATATTGCCACTGTGCAACAGCAGAATACCGCTGTACTGATCGCGGCAGAAGGCGCCGGAGTGACCGGGACGGAAATCGAACTCGCACAGCACCTGTTGGGTTTCCCAGGTACCGGGCGCATGGTCGCACTGGCCGAAGGTGTTCAAGCGCCAGGCATTGCTCAGCTCCATCCAGAAGCCGAACTGTTGCATCCAGGCGATATCGGCATATTCATCCTCTCCCTCGGGCTGATCGGCCCGGCGTTGCAGACGGACATGGTATTTCTGATAGGCATCGTAATGCAGTCTCTCCCTAAGCAGGGCGTGACATAACTCGATGTTACCGGTTTTCTTCAAGATTTTAATCGCCATGGTCTCCTCCTTTGGATGGACGGCTGTAACGGTCAGGAACTGCGGTGAGCAGGCGCCCGCGATCATAGCGCGACCTCGGGCGAACAGTATGTTGAAAACTGGACGGATCAAATTGTAATTGAAGTCTCGTTCCTGTCCAGCGCGCGGATAAGCCAGCAGGGACGGATTCACCCTACCGACGACGCGTTAACGGTCCGGAACCACCCTAACCGACTCCACCCCATCGCCAGTGCGCCGGGCGCGCAACGCAAAAGCGAACAGATCGCGCTGCAGACAGATCGCGGGGTCCTCTCTGGGCAGATAAGCCTTGTCGCCGCGCAGAAATTTCTGCGCGGTCTCATGAGCGAGAATGTCATACACGGCCTGGACGTGATCGTAAGGGCTGCCGGTCAGCAAGCTGGCGATATAATCCCCACAGTATTGATCTTCAGGTGCTTCCGCCTGGGAGCGAATGCCCATCGCCACGATGCTGACCAGAGCCGGTTGCCGCCGCCGGATATAATCGGCCGTGGCGCGGGCGGTCAAAAACGAGGCCAGCAGCACGTCCTCGCAGTGCTCCAGAGCCGCCAACGCGCCGGTAACGCCGGAGGTAGTACGGTGAATCACCCGGCGGCCCTGCCACCTCGGCCTGCCCCGTTGCATGATCAGATAAGGCGAGTTGGTCAGATCGAAACCCGCTATCGGCAGTTCGTTCTGTTCGCCCACCAGCAGGGCGTCTCCCCGCTCCGTCAGACAACGCTCGATATCGCCTTGCAGCAGCAACTGCCGCACGCCGTAATGATGCAGCAACGCTTCGCAGGTAAAGGCCCGGAAGACATCAATGATCACCGCCGTTCCGACGGCGTTTTCGGCTCCCTCGGACAGCGACAGTCGCTGGATATGCATACGGTTATCCTCGTTGATAAAGCCGCCTTCAGATCCCCGCCAAACCCTTGTCAAGCACCCAGCACGGCGCGGATTTTTTCCCGCAGCGTGGCGAATTGATACGGTTTCTGTAGAAAGCCGGCCAGTCCTTCGTCGGCCAGATGGCCGATCGCTGCCTGCCGATTGTAGCCGCTGCACAGGATGACTTTGACGGCAGGACGCAGGCGACGCAGTTCGCGAAAGGTCTGCACGCCGTCCAATCCAGGCATCGTACGATCGAGCAGCACGCAGACGATGTCGTCCGCCTGTTGCTCAAACAGGGCCACTGCCTCACGACCGCCGGCCGCGGTCAGGACGGTGAACCCGAGCCGTTGCAGCAACTTGCTGGTTGAGGCGCGCACGGCCGGTTCATCGTCAGCCACCAGAATCGTGCCGCTGCCCCGCCACGCCGATCGCGGTACGGGTGTCGCCACTGGGACGGGCGCCGGCGCCGGCGGCGCAGCTACCGCGCTAACCGGAAACAGTACCTTGATCGTGGTTCCCCGACCCGGCTCGCTGTGCAGCTTGATGACGCCTCTATGGCTGCGCACAATGCCCAACAAAGCAGCCAGTCCCAGACCACGACCGGTGAATTTGGTGCTAAAGAACGGCTCGAAAATTCTGGTCTGGGTCTCCACATCCATGCCGCAGCCGCTATCCGCCACTTCGCAATAGACATACAGACCTTCCGGCAAAGGCTCATCGAAGCCCGCCTGATAGGCCGGATTGGCCTGATCCAGGCTGGCGCGCTCGCACGCCATGACACCGGTGCTCACCGTGATAGTGCCTGCGTCTTCGCCCAATGCTTCCGACGCATTGATGATGAGATTCATCAGAATCTGCCGGAGCTGGGTCGCATCACCGGCGAAAGCAGGCAACTGCTCAGCCAGGTGCTGCGTTAACACCGCCCTTTTGGCAATAGACACCTGCAACAGATGGGTCATTTCCCGGATCAATTCGTTCAGATTCAGTTGCTGGATGAAAATGCGTTCTTTACCGGCATAGATCAGCAACTGTCTGCACAAATCCGCCGCCCGCAGCGACGCCTGCTGCGCCTCCAGCAACGGCCGCAGCAAGGGCGAAAACGGCGGCACATCTTCGATAGCCATGTCGAGCTGGCCGACAATCACCGCCAGAATGTTATTGAAGTCATGCGCAATGCCGCCGGCCAGCACGCCCAGACTCTCCAGCTTCTGGGCGCGTAGCAATTGCCGCTCCATGGTCAGGCGCTCCTGTTCCGCCCAGCGGCTGCGCGTTACATCCAGGCAAAAGCCGAGATAGCGGTCTGCGGACAGTCTGACGGCATCCACCGTCATGACGCGGTGGGTCCCGTCGCTGCGCTTGATCAGCAATTCTCCCGCCGTCTTGCCGTGTTCCTTGAGCTGTTGAAAATGTGCGAGTCCATCTTGCAGCGATTCGGGCGCCAGCAGATCGGGAATGGTAAGCTGTTGCAATTGCTCAGCGCTATGACCCGTCACCCGGCAGACGGTAGGATTGGTTTCCAGAAAGCGGCCCTGATAATCCGCCACGAACACGCCCAAAGGCGCGTTCTCAATGTACTGACGGTATTTTTCTTCGCTCTCCCGCAACGCCTGTTCCATCCGCTTGCGCTCGGTGATATCGCGAAAAATGCCCTGCATCAGCCGTCTGCCGTGTAGTTCCAGGATATTGGACTTGACCTCGACCTCCCTGATGGCGCCCGTCCGGGTGATTACCTGAGTCTCCAGCACCTGCCCGTTCCTTTGAGTACGATGCAACTGAAAGGTGGGCGAGAATGCAGCGTCAGGAGGGGCAGGTGGATGGAGTATTTTCTGATGGCGGCCGAGCAGTTCGCCGCGGTCTCTGTCGACCAGGCTCGCCAGTGCCTGGTTGCAATCCAGCAGCAGGCCCGTCTCCAGATCGGCCACGGCGATCCCGTCGATGGCCTCGTCAAACAGCTTGCGCAGTCTCTCTTCGGATACGCGCAGCGCCGCTTCCGCCTGCTTGTGCGCAGCAATATCGTGAAAGATGCCCTGCACGATTTCGCCCGTCGGCAAAACTACCACGCTGGTCGAAATATGCACCCAACGCCGCTCCCCGGTCCGCGTGCTCACTTGCGCCTCGATATCATCCACGCTGCCACAGGCCGCGGCCTGGCGGAAAAGAGCCGCGTAATGAGCGGCTTCTTCGGGCGGATGCAGCAGGGTTTGAGGGTGGCCGATGATCTCCGCGCGCTCCCTGCCCAGCAGCAACTCGGCCTGGCGGTTGCAATTAACCACGATTCCAGTAGCGGCGTCCGCCCACAATACCGCGTCCCTGGACTGTTCGAAAATCAGGCGGAATTTCTGTTCGCTGTCGCGCAGCGCCTGTTCGGTCTGGCGCCACTGCCGCTCGGCATTTTCCAATTCCGCCAACCGGGCGCGGAGGCGCTCCACTTCGCCCGGCGCTATAATAACCTCTATCGGCTTATTGAATTCCATCATCGTGCTACTCGAAGGTGGACAGGCAGAGCGCCGCCGCGATGCAGATACAACCGGCAGACTGAAACCCAGGGGTTATTATAGATGACCTGAACGTCGGGGCCGGCGTCCGTGTCCCGGTTGCCGGCCCGGCATCCACCCGTCGATGGCAAACCGTAAATCATTGTCAAAAAATAGCAATGCCTACTCCAGCATGCCCAATTCGGAGGCGCGCACTCCATGCATAACCCGACCCATAGAGCCACTTCCCTGCTGATATCCGTGCTGATCGCCACCCTGGCCCTACCACCCGTCAGCCTGGCCAAAGAACGCATTACCTGCGAGAGTCAGAATTATCGCTACCACTACTGTAAAGTCGATACCGACAACCGCGTCAAACTGAAGGATCAGATTTCCCGCTCCCCCTGCATCGAAGGGCAGACCTGGGGTTACGACCAGCGCGGCGTGTGGGTCACCAGCGGCTGCGCGGCCGAATTCGAGGTCGGCACAGGCAAGAACAGCGGTGGCAACGCCGCTCTGCTGGGGGGCGCCGCCGCGATTGGAGCCGCCGTGCTGGGCGGGTTGCTGGGCGGCGGCACCGGCCAGCCGGCTGACAGCAGCGCCAATCCGGATTATTCTCCCGGCAACCCGCCCTATCCTCCCGCCGGCACCCCTTCTCCAGCCACTGCCGCGCCCGCCTGGGCCGTAGGCACTTTCCGTGGCTTCGATCAGGTCTATAACATGGACGTGGAGTTGACCATCAATCCCAACGGCAGTGTCTCCGGTTATGCCCAGAACAGACCGCTCCAGGGCTCGCTCAGCGGCCAGCAGTTACGCCTGGGGGAAGCGACTTTCTATGTGAAGCCGGACAGCCGCGGATTTCGCGCCGTCCAGGCGAACGATGCCCGCAATCAGGTCAGGTATTTTCGCATCCGCTAAGCGTACTGCCGGTCGCCGTGGCTGGTTTGGTACTCTTCATCCTGTCGAGTGAGATGAGATTTTGTATAAACTTTGGCTCAATATGGATTCCAGACTGTTGAGGACCGCTCGCCCCGATGGCGATCGGCGGCTACACTGAACGGGTTCTGAGCCGCTGCGACCGAAGGCCCCCCGACGATGATCAACCTTCAAAATCTGCTGGATGATGTCCGGTGCTATGAAACTATTCGCCAGCTCCGCTGGCCGGACGGGGTCCACTGTCCCCACTGTAGCATAGCGGAGATCACGAAGCAGGGGCGGGATACGACCCAGCCGGCGCGGCAGAAATATCGCTGTGAAAGCTGCCATCGCTACTTTGATGATCTCACGGGTACGGTGTTAGCGGGGCATCATCAACCGCTGGGGGTTTGGATTTTGTGCCTGTATTTCATGGGGTTGAATCTGTCTAACGCGCAGATCGCCCACGAGCTGGGCTTGAATTCGAACGATGTACAGCGGATGACTGAACAGCTCAGGGAAGGGATCGTCGCCCGCCAGCCCGAACCGGTCCTGTCGGGGGACGTGGAATGCGACGAGGTCTACGTGGTGGCCGGTCATAAAGGGTTTCCGGAGGCGGTGAAAAAAAAGGCCGTCGGGGGCGGCGGCGGCGGCTGAAGGGGGCACGGGGTCGGGGCACCTTGGAGAAGGAAAAGCCGCCCATTCTCGGCATGATTCAGCGCGGCGGCGCGGTAGTCGTCCGGATGCTGGAGAACGTCCAGCAAGCCACCCTCCGTCCCCTCATCCAGGCGTTTATCGCCCCGGGAACCCGAGTTCATACCGATGAATACGCGATCTATAACCCGTTGAAGGATTGGGGCTTTGACCATCATACGGTGTGTCACAGCCAGGGCGAATACGCCCGTGACGAAGATGGGGATGGCTTCCATGAGATCCATGTCAACACGGCTGAGGGCTTCTGGTCGCTGCTGCGCTCTTGGCTGCGACCCCATCGTGGGATCTCGCAAGAAAAACTGCCGCTCTACCTGGGCTTCTTTCAGTTCGTGCACAACACTCGCATTCGGGGCAAAGGCCTGCTCAGACCCCTCTTGGAACTGCTGGTCGCATAACGCAGTGAACTGACTGGAATCCATATTGAGCCAAAACTTTAAGGTTTAATCCCTCAGTTGACAGCATTTTTTTCCACCGGTGAGATTGGTAATGAACCCAGACACAGCTCGCGCCGAACCGATTGCGATTGCCATCATGGGCAGCGGCGGAGCCGGCGCCATCACCGCCGGCGGCCTGCTGCTGGAGGCGGCGGGCAAGGCCGGCTGGTACGGCTTGATGACCCGTTCGGTAGGACCACAGATTCGCGGCGGCAAGGCGCTCGCCATGGTGCGGCTGGCGGCGACTCCGGTGTACGGCCACGGCGACCGTTTCCACGTGCTGGTGGCGCTCGACTGGCAGAATGCCGACCGCTTTACCGACGAGGTTCCACTCGACGCTGCCAGCCTGGTGATTGCCGACGCTGCCGAAGGCGACCCACCCCCCGCCATCATCGCCAGCGGCGCCCGCATCATGAGTCTGCCGCTGGCGCAGCTCAGCAAAGCTATTCCTGGCGCACGCCCCAACATCATCGCCCTTGGCCTGCTGGCTGGTCTGTTCGGGTTGCCGGCGGATATTGTAGCAGCGGCGATCGCCCGCACCCTGGGACGCAAGGGATTGGGCAGCGCGCATATCGCCGCCGCGGTCGCCGCCGGCATTGAGGCGGCCGCTGCCATCCCCGCCCCGCCGCCACTGGCGCCAGCCGTTCCCGTCGCCGGCCCGCGTTGGGGGATCACCGGCAACGAAGCCACGGCGCTGGGTGCCTTGCAGGCCGGCGTGCGCTTCGCCGCGGTCTACCCGATCACGCCGGCTACGGATCTGTCGGAATGGATGGCGGCGCAACTGCAACAGTTGGGCGGCCATCTGCTCCAGGCCGAGGACGAGATCGCTGCCATCAACATGGTGTTGGGAGCTTCCTACGGCGGTGTGCCGGCCATGACCGTCACCTCCGGACCGGGGCTGGCGCTAATGACCGAAACCATCGGGCTGGCGGTAACCGCCGAGGTACCGGCGCTGATCGTCGATGTCATGCGTGGCGGGCCTTCCACCGGTATTCCCACCAAATCGGAGCAGTCCGATCTCAACATCGCGCTCTACGGACTGCACGGCGACGCCCCCCATCTGGTGCTGGCGGCCAACTCGGTGGCTGACTGCCTGTACACCACTCATTGGGCGGTGCAATTGGCGGAGATGCTGCAATGCCCGGCCATTGTGCTCAGCGATCAGTTCCTGGGGCAGACCCGCAGCGTCTGCGACCGGCCCACTCCACCCGCCGCCGCCCCCTCCCGGCTGGTCGCCGCTGCTGAGACCGATCGCTACGACCGCTATGCCGTGACGGCCGCTGGTATTTCCCCCATGGCCCTTCCCGGCATGCCCGGCCGCCAATACACCGCCGAGGGCCTGGAGCACAATCCCCACGGCACGCCGTCCAGCCGGGCCCAAGATCATGGGACGCAGCTCGACAAGCGCCACGCCAAGCTGACGTGCTTCGACTACGGCGGGGACTGGGCCGACAGCGAAGGTACCGGCCCGGTCGCCATCCTGACCTGGGGCTCGGCCACTGCGCCGGTACGCGAAGCAGCCGCCCGGGCGCGGGTCGCCGGTCATGCCGTCAAAACGGTCTCGCTGCGCCTGCTGTCGCCGCCCCAGCCACAGCGGTTGAACGCCGCCCTGCAGGGGATCGAGCGGATCCTGATCGTGGAACAGAGCCACTCCGCCCAGTTCTATCGCTATCTGCGGGCGTTCTACGATTTGCCGGCGGCGGTCAGCGTGCTCAACCATCCCGGCCCTCTGCCCATCCGTCCGGGAGAGGTGCTCGACCGACTGCTCGCCTGGAGCTAAACCATGGGCCAATCCGAAGTCCTTATCAAGCAACAGCACACCGCCAAGGATTACAAATCCGCGGTCAAGCCGATCTGGTGTCCGGGCTGCGGTCATTTCGGCATTCAGTCGGCCCTGTTCAAGGCCTTGGCTTTCCTTAACCTGCCGCCCGAACAGGTGGCTGTCGTCTCCGGCATCGGCTGTTCCTCGCGACTGCCGGCCTACACCAACTGCTACGGCTTCCACGGAGTGCACGGCCGCGCGCTGGCAGTGGCCACCGGGCTGAAGCTGGCCCGACCGGAGCTTACTGTGCTGGTGGTCGGCGGCGACGGCGATGGCTTCTCCATCGGCGGCAACCACTTTATGCACGCCTGCCGGCGCAATGTGGATATGACCTATATCGTGATGGATAACGAAGTCTATGGGATGACCAAGGGTCAGCCTTCGCCGACCACGCCCTGTGACTGGGACAGTAAAATCGCTCCCGGCGGCAGCGGCGTGAATCCGTTCCTGCCGCTGGCGGTGGCGCTGGCCTCCGGAGCGAATTTTATCGCCCGCGGTTATGCCGGTGAACCCAACGAAGTCGCCCGCATCCTGGTCGAGGCCATCCGCCATCCGGGGTTTTCCTTCGTCCAGGCGCTCAGCCAGTGCATCACCTTCCGCCCCGAAGAGAAGGAGTGGAAAAAAACCGTGCACGCCGCCGCCGCCGGGCCGACCGACGACCCGGTCGTGGCCGCTCGGCTGCTGGCGGATGACGACAGCCTGAGCACCGGTATTCTGTACACGGGCCGGCGGCCACCCTACGCCGCCCATGAGTATCCGGCCACCATCGACTTGAACCCGATCGAGGAGAGCTTCGTGTTATGAGCGCAACGATACAAACCCTGGAAGCACTGCTGGCGCATGCCCACGCCCTGGAGAGCGAAGCGGTCGAGCGTTACGAGGAACTGGCTGAGCAGATGGAGGCGCACAACAATCCCGAACTGGCCGGGCTGTTTCATCAAATGGCGGCCATCGAGCGCAAGCACGTCGATAAAGTGGAGCAACTGGCGGTCGCTGTCGAACTGCCCCGCCTGGCGCCCTGGGATTACCACTGGCCCACGGCGGAAGCCCCGGAGAGCGTGCCGGTGGGGCAAAGTCATTATCGGCTGACCCCTTATCATGCCCTGAGCCTGATGATCGCCTGCGAGGAACGGGCGCAGCGCTTTTTCGAAGCCGTGGCCCACGACCAGACCGATCTCATGGTGCGTGCGACCGCCGGGCGGATGGCTGAGGAAGAGCGCCAGCATGCCGAGCTGTTACAGCAATGGCGCCACCGTTATCCCGAACCGGCCGCCGACTGGAACGTCGATCTGGACGAACCGGTCAGTCAGGAATAGGTCCGGGCTTATGGCCAAAGCGATTCCCGTGGTCGCCACTGGCGGCAGTTGTAGCTCCCAAACTTACCGGTACCAACCGATGTCGAGTGCAGCGGCGCCGCGCTACACTTCCTCCATTACCATTCTCAACCTTGGGTAGCGGCCATGAGCGTGAATCCACTGGAAGCCCCCGTCAAACCCATCATCTACCCCGACAGCGACGGCAAGCCAATGGCCGATAACACCAAGCAATTTGATTGGATCGTCACGCTGGTGGGCGGTCTCCAGGCCCTGTTTGCCGACAATCCCAACGTCTTCGTTGCTGGCGATCTGCTCTGGTATCCGGTCGAAGGGGATAACAAAACCCGCATTGCCCCGGATGCGCTGGTGGCGTTCGGGCGTCCCCAGGGACACCGGGGTTCCTACCAGCAATGGGAAGAAGGCGGTGTGGCGCCCCAGGTTGTGTTCGAAGTGCTGTCACCGGGCAACACCCGCAAAGAGATGGCCAACAAACTGGCGTGGTACGAGCGTTACGGCGTCGAGGAATATTATCTGTACGATCCTGACCACGGGCATCTGCAAGGCTGGCTGCGGCAAGGAGGACAGTTGGTGGAAATCGCCCGGATGCGCGGCTGGGTCAGCCCCCGGTTGGGCGTGCATTTCGATTTGGACGGGATGGACCTGTGTTTGACCGGGCCGGATGGCCAGCGCTTTGTCAGTTACCTGGAAGTAGCTCAGCGGGCCGCCAGCGCGGAACAACGGGCCGAGCAGGAAGCCCAACGGGCGGCTGCGGCCGAGTCCGAGCTGGCGCGTCTGCGGGCTTTGCTGCCACAACAAGGGATCGACTTTGGCGGATAACGACGTTGAGCAAAACGTTCCAGTATCAACCGGAATAAGTTTTCACGTCCGCCGCTGACCGTCATGCCCCAAAATACTGGCCTACTTCGGTCAATCCGGTCATTGCCGCCGCTACTGGTGATCGTCCTGGCGGCAGGGTGCAGCTCGCAACCGTGGCAAGAATCGCTGGCGCAGGCCAATCCGCGCCGCACGCTGCAACGCGCGCACGGCAGTATCGGCCACAACACGCCCTATCAGTTGGGCAAGGGCGGTTTCGATCCCACCGCATCGACGCCGCGACGTTGTGACTGCTCCGGCTTTATCGCGTGGACTATCGGCGTGCCGCGTGAATTGCCACCGAATTCCGGCCGCTGGCTGCAGAGCGACACGTTCTGGGCCGGTGGGCCGCCCGTAGGCAAAGGGCTGTTTACTGCCGTTTCACCGTACAGCGCGCAACCCGGCGACCTGATCGTCTATCCCGATGGAACCTGGGGCGAAGGCCACATCGGCCTAGTGAGCGCCGTCAATCAAGGCCGCATCACTCGGGTGATTCATTGCAGCAGTGGCAACTGGAAGAAATATGGCGACGCGATCCTGGAAACGCCGCCCACCCCCTGGCAGAACCCCGCTAAAAATCCGCGCCTGGTGCGAGTGAATTATGCACAATTACGCCAACAGTTCGGCGTTGCGGAATCGGGAAAATGGTGGTGGTTTTGGTAAGGCAAATGACATTCCAAGCTACCAACAGGAAGGCGGCACATCACCCGTTTGCACTTTAACAATTCTTTAAAAATCAATAACTTAAAGAACCAGACTAAAAACTGTTAAATTCATTAAAATCAATATGTTATGGTGAGTATCGGCTGCTTGGGAACCCAAAATGGCTAAAATCGCACCGTGACGGTAGAATTAAATTCAGCTTCGGCAAAGGCGCTGACAATGAGCATACCAGATACGGTGTACGCGACTGCCGGCTTGCCAAGCGCAGCGCCCTTTACCGTCGCCTCCAGACAACCATCCATTCTGCCGCTGACCGTGAGCGGGCTGTGCTTCACAGCCGCCGACCGTCCGCTACTCGAGAATGTCTTTTTATCTTTGCAGTCAGGCGCCTTCATGGTGATCCTGGGGCCGAACGGCGCCGGCAAGAGCCTGCTGTTGCGGCTCTGTCACGGACTGCTGCAACCGACTGCAGGGCTTATCGACTGGGCGGGACTGTCGCCCCGGGCGGCCAGACCGCAGATGGCGATGGTCTTTCAGCAACCGGTGCTGTTGCGGCGCTCGGCAGCCGCCAACGTGGCTTACGCGCTCAGCCTCCGAGGAATGGCGGCGGGAACGGCGGCAGCGCGTGGCCGAAGCGCTGGCGCGCACCGATCTGGCCCATCTGGCGAATCGCCCCGCCCGGGTATTGTCCGGCGGCGAACAGCAGCGCCTGGCGATTGCCCGCGCCTGGGCGCTGCAGCCACAGGCGCTGCTGCTGGACGAGCCCACCTCCAAGCTGGATCCAGCCGCCACTCAAGCCATCGAGGCATTGCTGCACACTATTCATAGGGTCGGCACCACCATTATGATGACCACCCACAACCTGGGTCAGGCGCAGCGGCTGGCCAGCGAAATCGTATTCCTGCACCGGGGCCGTTTGCTCGAGCAAACGCCCGCCAAGGAATTTTTCAACCAACCTCGCACACCCGAAGCAAGCACCTTCCTCAATGGAGGACTGTTATGTTAAACGTTAAAAGATTCAAACTGTTCACCTGCTCTACCCTGCTCCTGGTGGCGCTGGCGAGCGTCGTCGCCGGACCGGTAGTCGCTGACGAACGCTTCATTACAGTCGCCTCGACCACGTCCACCCAGAATTCTGGGGTTGTTCGATTATCTGCTGCCGCTGTTCAAGGACCAGACCGGCATCGAGGTCAGAGTCGTTGCGGTCGGCACCGGTCAGGCCATCGACGTCGCCAAGCGGGGCGATGCCGATGTGCTGTTCGTCCACCACAAGCCCTCCGAGGAAAAATTCATTCAGGACCGGGACGGGGTCAAGCGTTACGACGTCATGTACAACGATTTCATCATCGTAGGACCCAAATCTGACCCCGCCAAAATAGGCGGCGCGAAGGATGCGTCTGCCGCTCTGCGCAAGATCGCGGACAGCAAAGCGGTGTTCGTCTCGCGGGGGGACGACAGCGGCACGCATAAACTGGAAAAGACCCTCTGGCAGGATCTAGGTATCGACGTCAAAGCCGTCAGCGGCCAGTGGTATCGGGAGACCGGCTCCGGCATGGGCCCGACGCTGAACACCACCAGCGGACTGAACGGCTACACCCTGACCGATCGGGGTACCTGGCTCAACTTCAAAAACCGGGGTGATCTGACTATCCTGGTGGACAGCGACCCGCGTCTGTTCAATCAGTATGGCGTGATTCTGGTCAATCCTGAAAAACACCCGCATGTCAAAACCAAGGATGGACAGGCGTTCATCGACTGGCTAATCTCGCCTGAAGGCCAGCAAGCCATCGCCGCCTATAAGATCGACGGCCAGCAGCTTTTCTTCCCGAACGCTCAGAGTTCTAAATAAACCTGCCACTTCACCGCGCCGGTGCGATCCGCCCGATGACTATCATTCTCGACTTAGATGATGTGCTCGCCAATCTGCGCGAGTCCCTTTATCGAACCCTGAGCCGGGCAACCGGGGTGGATCTGCACTGGCGCCACTGGACCCATTACGACCTGCGCTGTCATTACCACGTCGGCGATAACTGGCTGCAGGAAATCCTCATCGCCGACCGGACCATGGAAACCTGTCAGCCGGAACCCGGCGCCGCCGCGACCACCCGGACGCTCGGCCAGCTCGGTTTCGAGGTCATTATCGTCACCGCGCGCGGCTGGCATCCCAGTGCGGAAACGCTAACCCGCGATTGGCTGGAGGAACATTCTGATTCCTTACGACCGGCTGCTGATCGTGCCGCTGGGCTCCGACAAACTGGCGGCTTTGACTGGCTACGACAACATCGTGCTGGCGGTCGACGATCATCCCCACAACACCCTGCGTTATGAACAGGCCGGCATTCCAACCCTGCTGATGGATCGGCCGTGGAACGTGGATGTCGCAGGCGAACGCATCTATTCGCTGGAGGCGGTCGTGACGCGAGCCGCAATCGTCCAGCGCTCCCCGACCGTGAATTGATATGCAGGGACTGAGTTATGTCGCCGGGATTCCCGGTCTCAGCGGTCGGCTGCGCGCTACACCTGACGATTTTGTGGTGCAGGAGGAAGTAGGCTTCGCGCCGTCGGGCAGCGGCGAGCATGTCCTACTGAAGGTGCGCAAGCGCGCCGCCAATACCGACTGGGTGGCCCGGCGCATTGCGGCCTTCGCCCAGGTGGACGCTAGAGCGGTGAGCTATGCCGGGCTTAAGGACCGTCAGGCCGTCGCCGAGCAGTGGTTTTCGGTGCATCTGCCGGGACGACCCGATCCCGACTGGAGCGCGTGTCATGATGAGGAATTTAAGATCTTGGAGCATGGCCGGCATGACCGCAAGCTGAAGCGCGGCACGCTGCGCGGCAATGCCTTTGCCATCACCATCCGCGAACTGCGGGGAGATCGGGCGGAGTGGGAGGAACGCCTGCAACGGCTCGCCGTGCTGGGCGCGCCCAATTACTTCGGCGAGCAGCGCTTCGGCCTGGAAGGCGGCAATCTGGATCGGGCCGCGGCGCTGTTCGCCGGTCGGGAGCGGGTCAAGGATCGGCGGAAAAAGGGCCTGTATCTATCTGCCGCCCGCGCTCAGCTATTCAATCAGGTGCTGTCCCGGCGCGTGGCGGACGGCTCCTGGAACCGACCATTGGCCGGCGATGTGATGCTGCTGGATGGCAGTCACAGCGTATTTCCCATCGACGCGGTCGAACAGGACAGCGTGGAGCGTGTCGCTGCAATGGATATTCACCCGACTGGTCCGCTGTGGGGATCGGGCGAGCTAATGAGCCGGGGTAATGTAGCCGCTCTAGAGTGCGCCGTGGCGGACGAATTGGCGCTATTTCGCCAGGGACTGGAACAGGCGGGAATGAGACAGGAACGGCGGGCTTTGCGGGTGCGGGTGCGAGATCTGGTTTGGGAATTCCATCATGATGAGAGTGTGACGGTGTGGTTTCGACTGCCGGCAGGGGCTTATGCGACGGCGGTGTTACGGGAAATGGTCGTTTCCTCTGAGCCCTTCTGTGCTGCATGACCCCATGAAGTCCATAAAGGAAGCTGGCCTGCCGGCACTGATTTAATAGGCGTTTTTATTCAGGAACCCTCTGAACAGGGTCAGCAGGATAATCTTAATATCGAACCACAATGACCAGTGTTCAATGTAGTACAAATCGTATTCCACCCGTTTTTGCATTTTTTCCAACGTTTCCGTTTCCCCGCGGAAGCCGTTGACCTGAGCCCAGCCGGTAATGCCGGGTTTGACCTTGTGTCGCAGCATGTAGTGGTCGATCTGGTGTTTATAGTACTCATTGTGCACCAGGGCGTGGGGTCGGGGACCGACGACGGACATTTGACCCTGCAGCACATTGAAAAACTGCGGCAATTCGTCCAGGCTGGTCTTCCTGAGAAAGCGACCGAAAGGCGTCACTCTGGCATCGTTGCGAGTGGCCTGAGTGACTTCGTCTGTTTGTTCCTGATGTACTTTCATGGTGCGGAATTTCCAGACTTCCACCACTCTACCGTCATAGCCATGACGTTTTTGCCGGAAAATGACCGGGCCAGGCGATGACAGTTTCACGCCGATCGCGATCACCAGTACCAGCGGGCTAATCAGCAGCAAAAGCATGCCCGCCACCAGCCTATCCTCCAGGATTTTCAGCAACCGATTGAAACCATGGATAGGCGAAGCACACAGGTTGAATACCGGCAGCCCGGCCACCTCGATTAAAGAGGCATTGAGCAGGCGATAGCTGAAAAGATCCGGCACCAGGCGTATATCGGCTATACTGTAACGTAGATAGTAGAGCACCCGCTCGATTGTCTCTGCGTGCGACAAAGGTATGGTCAGCCAAATCTGATCGACATAGTGGCGGTGCACGTAGTCGGCGATTTGGTCAAAGTTGCCCAGTAATGGACATGGCATGAGATCCTCACCGGCGTCAGTCGACCTATCATCGAAAAAACCGTCCACTTTGAGGCCAATCCACGGAGAATCCAGCAACCGCCTGACCACGGTGCTGCCCAACTCACCGGCACCCACGATCACGATGCGACGCTGATTACGGCCATGCAGTCGTAGTTGCCGCAGGCCGTACCGCAAGGCTATGCGCGCCGCCATCATCGAACCCAGCGCACCCAATGCCCAGCAGGTGAACCACAGACGGGAAAACAGATGGGTAGTTTTGGTCGCTACGCCTATAACAATCAGCAAGAGCAGTGTGGTTACCCAGGCCGACAGCAAGGTTTGCAATTCAACGTCGATTCTTTCGCCGCGACGGCTGCTGTAGAGATTGAAGGAAGGAAATACAGTGACAATCAGTATTGTCGTCAGGACAAGCAGTCCAAAATAGTGCTGTGGTAGCGGCCAAACGTGATAGTAGAAGTAATATGATAACCAGGTTATCAGTACTACCAGCAAAGGATCGAGCGCACGCATAAATGCGCTCCAGATATCGGCGTAGGCTTGGATTATTCCGTGCTTGTACAAGTACTATTCTCCCCTGTATGCATTTAGTGATATCAACATTCCAACCGACATGGCATAGTTATTTACGATGTATTTATACGTCAAGTTAATATTATCTATGTGTAAAAATTTGTAGATTATATTTATCTTAAAGCGAATCATCATCGCAGGCCACCCTGTAAGTTCATACTATGCCTCTTGAATCAACTGCAGGCCATGGCCGTGATGATGGCAGACCAACGAGTGAACATGATCATGAAGGCACTGAGCAAGCATGCAAATCAAGGGAGAACGGCGGTAAAGGCGGACGGGTGTTAGGTGAGCAAACGCATCTGCATCATGGGCATTCGTGGCGTACCGGCCCGTCATGGCGGCTTCGAGACCTTTGCTGAACAGTTGGCGCTGTACCTGGTGGAACATGATTGGGAAGTCACTGTTTATTGTCAAGAAGAGGGGGTAAGTGGTCCCATTCGCGAGGATACCTGGCGTAACGTAAACCGCGTGATCATTCCGGTTAAGCAGCACGGCGCACGGGGCACCGTCATCTTCGATTGGCTGGCGATCCAGCATGCGCTGAACGCCCAGCACAAGCTGGCGTTAACGCTGGGTTATAATACCGCAGCTTTTTGCCTCCGGTATCGGCTGCACGGCATCCGTAACCTGATCAACATGGACGGGATCGAGTGGCGGCGCGCCAAATGGCGTTTGCACGAACGTGCCTGGCTGTGGCTGAACGAGCGTTGCGGCTGTTGGTTCGGCGATCATCTGATCGCCGATCATCCGGAAATCAAGCAGCACCTGAGCACTCGTGTAAGGCCCGACAAAATCACCATGATTCCCTATGGTGCGACTGAAGTGACTGCCGCCGCTGCAAGCGGATTGCAGGCGCTGGGGCTTGAACCGGGGCATTTTGTCACCGTCATCGCGCGGCCGGAACCGGAAAACTCGATGCTGGAAATCGTGCGGGCCTTCTCCCGCCATCAGCGTGGCCTGAAGCTGGTTATGCTAGGACAATACCAACCGGATAGAAATGCTTACCATCGGGCTGTTGTAGCAGCCGCCAGCGATGAAGTGCTGTTTCCTGGAGCGATCTATGACCGAAGCCTGGTCGACGCCCTGCGTTTATACGGTCGTCTCTACATTCATGGTCACCAGGTGGGCGGCACCAATCCGTCCCTGGTCGAAGCGCTCGGTGCTGGCTCGGCGGTCCTGGCGCACGACAACCGTTTCAACCGCTGGGTTGCCGGCGTGGGCGCCCGTTTTTTCGTCGATGAGGACAGTTGTGCCCAACAGTTGGACCGGTTGCTGCCGGACGACGTTGAACTCGAACGCCTGCGCGCTGCGAGCCGGGCTCGCTTTCGGGAAGCGTTCACCTGGGACACCATCCTGAGACAGTATGAGCAATTACTGTTGGGATGGATGGATTAATCTTTGATATTCTTTCAAACGATTGGAAAAGGTAAATGGATGAATGGCATCCACAGAAATCCTTAGGAGGCTGGCGAATTGCTGCCTCATCATGGATATCTCATGCATTATGTTTTCCTACGACAGCCGGGAATTATTATGCGGATCTATAATCCACTGCGCTTGAGGAAAATTTTTAGAGACCACTTGGGCATTAGCCGAATCAATCAGCGTATCTATGAGCTTTTTGCTGAGAAGGTGGATTATGAAGACTACAAGAGAACCCAGAAGTTATTGGACGAGATAACAGAATGCGCTTTCCATGTTGACTCAGATGCAGCCGCCTTCTCCAGCACTCGAGTCGTTGCAGCAAAAAATTCAGCGGATACGAAGAGCAGATAACACAAGCCATGATGCTATAAATATGGATAGCCCGATGATTTTCGTGTGTGGATTGCACAGGAGTGGCACTTCATTATTGACCAAGGTTCTTCAGCGTTGTGAGGACATAAGAGGCTTCGAACGAACTCACGCTATCGAGGATGAGGGTCAACATCTGCAATCAGTATATCCACCAGATGGAGAGTTCGGGGGTCCAGGGGCGTTCGGCTTTGCTCCGGAAGCTCATTTAACTGAATCCTCCAACCTGACAGAGCCGAAGCGACGGAAACTGGCAAGACAATGGAGCCGGTATCTGTCGTCTAATAAAAAATACTATTTAGAGAAAAGTCCCCCTAATTTGTTGAAGACCCGTTTTCTTCAGACAGTTTTTCCGAATTCGAAATTCATAATCGTCAAGAGACATCCGATAGCCGTGTCATTGGCGACAAAAAAGTGGAATAAATCATGGCTACCATCATTGATCAGACATTGGGTTCACTGCCATGAGATCTGGGAGAGGGATCGCGAGTATATTAAAGAGTACCTTGAGATAAAATATGAGGATTTCACGAATGATTCCAGCCACACTCTCGACATAATTGGCCAGTTTGTAGGACTAGAGAACCTTGATGATCGATGTCTTCCCGATAGTGAACATGAAATAAAAACAGGGGTAAATGAGAAGTATTTCAGTCTGTGGGCAAGCAAGGGAATTGAACGACGTTTATCTGAATTACTTTATGAAAAACGGATCAATAAATTAGGATACAGCCTTTATGTCGATTAGATATGGCCTCTGTCCGTATGGAGCGTTTTAGCATAAAACACCAATGGTCAGAAGGTATACAACTAAACCATGTTAGACATTGGAACACTCTGCACAGGGTTGTTTCTACGACATCCTAAATATTCCAACGCCACCTTCGTAAGGCATCCGATGTATCCACTTATTGTTAGGCATAATCACCAGAATTGGAGTATCCTGATTCTACTCTTTAGCTTAGGAATAACCAGTTCGGCATGGACTCAAGAGACTTCTCGGACTGAACCCGCTGTTGTGGAGGTCAAGGCCACCCTTAGCAAAGATGTACGCCTGCTCGATCCCCACTTCCTGGGTTGCAACGTGAGTCCAAGAGGTAGTTACTGGAAGGATAAGAGATTTGTAGAGTTAGCGAAACAGTTATGTGCCACGATTCGTTATCCGAACTTCAACTGGTGGGACTGGAAAACAGGCTGGTTCTTTAAAGATCTGAAAGATTTGCCAGAGAGTAAGGCTAAATTGCCAGTTGATCATTTCACTCTGGAAGATCTCAAACTCGCTTACGAGAGCACGGGGGCCGAGCCAATTTTTCTAATCAATATGTTGACTTCGGATCTGGATTATCAGTTAGACATGCTGCGAGCAGCTGCCAAGCTGGGGCTTCCAATAAAGCGAGTTGAATTAAGTAATGAGCTCTACCTGCAACCGCGTCCCAGGTTTAAAGAACGATTCCCGACAGGTAAAGACTATGGAAAAGAAGCCAGCCGTTGGACAGCGGCTATCAAGGCTGAGTTCCCTGAAGCACAAATAGCTGCAATCGGCGTTATTCCTTTCGAGCTTGGGTACAGACAAGAGCGTATAGCTACTTGGAATAAAAGCTCAATGAGTGAGCTTAAAGGCGTGGATGCGATTACCCTCCACTGGTATACAGGTAGTAATCTACCGCAATTGAGTTACCCATTGAAAAATATGCCTGAAGAATGGTTCAGCCCTGATCTTATTGCATCGCAAACGCTGAGCCAAGCTTTTAAAACACCTGAAGGATTAACTAACTTTCTTGGACAGCCCTTTGTTAACCTGGCTCTATGGATTGAACAGGCGGAGAAGGAGATTCCCGGTAACTTAAGATGGTGGATTACCGAATATAACCTGCTCGATCGCAGCGAAGTTACTGCGGGAACCTGGGCGCATGGACTCTTTACTGCGACGATGACATTGAATCTGTTACAGATACTGCGGGTTGAATTAGTTTGTGTACACACATTAAGTGGGCCGCCGATTGTTTCATTAACTTTTGGTTTTATTCCTCGTGAAGGCGGCCGGGGGGTAGGCCTCAGAGCCAGCGGGCATACGATTGCCCTGCTGGCAGCAGCGATGCGTGGCAAGACCTCAGCCCAACCGATTGCGTTCCAACCGACTCCCAAGGCTTATACCTTGAAAAAACAAGAATATCCCACCTTGGTGGGCTGGG
Organism: uncultured Pseudomonadota bacterium; assembly: GCA_963708455.1. Taxonomy (GTDB): domain Bacteria; phylum Pseudomonadota; class Gammaproteobacteria; order Competibacterales; family Competibacteraceae; genus CAIMUS01. Next base: position 944,495 of record CAVPSQ010000010.1, on the reverse strand, counting down.
CTTTCAAGAATAAGGAAAACTCGGCAGTGGTGTTGATGAACCTATCGAGCGACACGGTTCGCATTGCTGCTGGTAACCTCGGTGAGCGCGGAGATCCTTGGATACAACTGGCTGCCGATCCCAGAAAAGAAATAAGCGCCGACTCTGGGCCGAGCAGGATTGAAGGTAAGCTTCAGGAGGCTATCGTTCTTCCGCCCTACTCTCTGACTAAAATCGGCAAATAGTCAGGATGGCTCCGCTTCTACCAGCAGCGTTCTCTGGCTTGCATTATGATCACGTCTCAGATATTCTAAGTTTACGGGTATAACTATGCAAAACAGACCTAAGATCGCTTTTATTGCTTCTGAAAATCCAAGAGATAGAGACAAAAATTCGGGAACCCCCTTCTCGATGATGCATGCGCTGCAAAAACATGTAGGAGATGTGATAGTCATACACCCGAAAGGCATGATTGCGCTCTTCCTAAAATTAGTAGAACTATTGCTTAAAGTATTTGCAACAACTCTCTATAAAACAACCGGCAAACGCTTTAATGTTTCTATGTCGGTAGTGCTGAGCATGCTATATGGATTCGTGTACGGTGCCTTGGTCAAAAAGAGTGGGGTAGATGTGATATTCTGTGCAATAGCCAGCTCAAGAATAGCTTTTTTAAGAACAAAGCTACCTGTTATATTTTTATCCGACACTACATTCAAATTAATGATTGACTACTCTACACCATTTACTAACCTAATCGACATTTCCAAGCGGAGTGGAAATATTATTGTATCTCGAACTTTAAAAAAAGCCAAGGTTATTATTTATTCTTCAAGTTGGGCTGCCAATTCAGCGATGAATGATTATGGTGTTGATAAAAATAAAATACACGTAATCCCTTTTGGCGCCAATATTGATCAAGAAGATATTCCAACTCTCGCTGCTATACTTAATAAGCACAAGAGTGACAAATGCAGACTGCTGTTTATTGGTAAGGATTGGATAAGGAAGGGAGGAAATATAGCCTATGAAACACTCCTTGAACTGAAGAAGATAGGTATCCCTTCCAGGTTGACGGTGGTCGGCTGTGTACCTCCTGCTGATAAATATGATGATCCCGATCTCGTAGTTATTCCTTATCTCGATAAGAGAGACCCTGAACAGCGGAAACGATTTTATAAGTTATATATGGATGCTGATTTCTTTATATTTCCTACGCGCGCAGAATGCAGTCCGATAGTATCCTGTGAATCCTGTGCATTTGGTCTTCCTATTTTGGCCACAGATACCGGTGGGGTGAAGTTCTACGTTAAAGATGGCATCAATGGGTACTGTTTACCCTATTCAGCAAGAGGCAGAGAATATGCCAGAACAATTAGAAATATATTTACCAATAAAGATCAATATCAATCAATCGTCATCGGTGCCTACAATGAGTACACTAATAGACTAAATTGGGATATCTGGGGCATTTCGGTAAATAACGTTTTCACTCTAATGGGAATTTTGTGATGAAAAATCAATTGAGTATTTTGAGTCGAGATCGAATTAAATGTGACAACAACAGACATACGTACTGTGGTTATCTCCTTATTGTTTTTATCGGCTTCATCAGTTCTCTCTCGCTGCACTTACCAAGCTTTGCCGCCACCCAATTTGAGGAAGTCACTACGACGGCAGGAATCCACCATGCCGGGCAGAGTTATGGAGTTTCCTGGGGCGACTTCAACGGCGATGGCTGGCCAGATGCCTGGGTGACCAATCACCTGACCTTACCGAGCCTGTATCTCAACAACGGTAATGGCGCGTTTACCGATATCGCCGCCTCGGTGTGGCCGGGCCAAGCAAATGACGATACCCACGGGGCGGCCTGGGGTGATTTCGACAACGACGGCGATCAGGATATCTATCAAACTATCGGTGCCCAGGAGGGCGTAGGCAGTTTACCGAAGCAACTGCTCGTGAATGAGGGGGGTGTTTTCATTGACAAGGCTGCCCTGCTGGGTGTGGTTTATCCTTTAGGACGGATGCGCACGGCCCTGTGGGTTGACCAGAATAATGACGGCAAACTTGATTTGGTGGTTTCCAACGAATTACGACCGGATCACCAGGCGCCTTCCACCCTCTTCCGGCAGACGGAAAACGGCTTTATCGATGTCGGGCAGGACGTGGGATTCGAGGTCTCCGATAGCAGCGCCTATACTCAGATCTCGGACCTCAACGGGGATGGCCAGATGGACCTCCTGGTCCATGGCGGTAACTTCGGCAGCAATGTAGGTTTTCCTTATCGGGTTTATGATTTAAGAAAAGAGCCTTTTACCGATTTGCAAACCTCGTTGGGCTTGGTGAAAACTACCCACGTGCTGGATTCGGCTATTGCCGATTTCAATGGTGATCTGAAACCGGATATCTTTCTCGCCCGCCTTCCTGATCTCCGCAAAGCGCAATCCGACGTGGCGCTGCTTGGCGCGAATGTGATCCACGTCAGATTGGTAACGGCGGCCAACGAGCATGGAGTGAGTTTCCAGGCGAGCGGCAATATCAAGTTCAAGTTCGCCGGACAGCTATCAACCTCGCTGATTTACATAGGCACAGGCGGATGGCACCCCAGTGCCATTGTTTCTCTGTCGCCGACCGATTCGAAAAATTGGGGTATAGCGAACCATATACCCGGCGTAAATGAGGCTGTTTATGTGGGCTATGAACCTGCGACCCAGATTTGGACTATTCTAAGTTCATCCCCCCTGTCAAAGGATAGATGGGTACGCGTTGAAGCCCCCTCTCCATCTACCGTGTCCCAGATCACCGCCATCCATTTCGATCCGGCGGCAATTCCGCTGGAGGATCGTATTTTCTTTGGATCGGATTCGGGGTTTGTCGATGCCAGTGCAACCGCTCTGCCTAAAGATGAAAATGGTGCTCTCAAGCGAACCTGGTGCAAATCTGTCATCGCCGGGGATTTCGACAATGATATGGACGTCGATCTGTACATGGTGTGTACCCGCACAACCGCCAATCTCCCGAATATGCTCTATGAAAATCTTGGAGACGGGCGTTTTGTCACCGTGCCGGATGCAGGGGGTGCGGTCGGCAGCCTGCTCGGACGGGGAGAAAGCGTCGCGGCAGCGGACTACGACCGGGATGGCTTTCTGGACCTGTATGTAACCAACGGGTTTTATAGCGGACCGTTCAATCTCGACGCGGGGCCGGACCAGTTATTTCATAACCGGGGTAATGGCAATCACTGGCTGGAGATCGACCTGCAAGGCGTTCTCTCCAATCGGGATGGTATCGGTGCACAGATATTTGCCACGACGCCTGATGGTAAGATACAACTGCGCGAACAGAACGGCGGTATCCACCGCTATGCACAAAATCATCAACGGATTCACTTCGGATTGGGCGGCAACACAGCCATTCAGCGCCTGGTCGTCCATTGGCCGAGCGGTCAGGTGCAGGAATTACGGGATGTGCCGGCTGATCAGATCCTGCGTATCACAGAAGTGCAATCGCCTACCGTTGCTATAGAGGATGTCACCATCGACAATCGGGCCAATAAGGTAGTATTTACTGTTTCCCTCTCTGAGCCGGCCAAAGAAATAATTACAGTCAATTATGCAACAGCGGATGGAACGGCAGCGGCGGGTGTTTGCTATACCGCCGTGAGCGGCCAGTTGACGTTTAACCCGGGCGAACAGATCAAGACCGTCGAAGTAGACCTTTTGCACTGTACGTCAGCAGCAGATATTAACTTTGTGATGAAACTGTATGACTACCAAAATGTCGGTATTGCCGATGGTGTCGGGGTGGCTACGCTGACTCGTTTACCTATCTGGTTCAATGACGTCACTCAAACCAGTGGCCTTGCCCGGTATGGGCAGGGAGTGGAGCATCCTGGGGTGAATTTAACGGGGATGATTGTCCTGATTTATGGACATCGAATCACTATGAATGTCCCTCGCTTTATATCAACCAATGCAATGGTACATTCATAAATGTTATTGCCAATGTAATTAACTGGGATTGGAGAAAAGACGATAGCCATGGTGCCGCCTGGGCAGACTTCGATAATGATGGTGACCAAGGATCTGTTTGAGACCTCCGGTGATTATTTTAACCTATTTTACATTAATGACAGCAGCAAATTAGATGATCGTGCTAATATTTATGGTCTAGAGGACTGCCCAGCATCAAACAATCCCTGTCCAGTGATGCGCGCAAGTACTCCACTGTGGCTGGACTGGAATCAGGATGGCTTGCTTGATCTAATCATTGCAAATACGACAAACAACGACCAACCGACAAAATTGTATCGTAGGGCAGGCTCGCACTTCGAGGACGCATCGAACCAGGCTATGTTCGAGGTAACCACTCCAGCAGCGTTTGCTCAAATAGGAGACATTACTGGAAATGACTCGATGGATATTTTAGTACATGCCGGTACTTATCCCAACAAGATCTATTCTGTTGCTACTATACCTTTTACCGAGATTACCTCACTCCTGCCCAAAAACAGCAATGTTATGGATGCGATCATTGCGGATTTCAGTGGTGACTTGAAAAATGACATTTTTCTAGCCATTGGAAAGACTACTTCGGATATTTACCAACCGGCCGTTAATCAGATCAATGTTCGCACCTCTGTCAATAAGGAGGAAAAAGGAATTACTTTTAAAGCGACAGGTAAAGTAACTTTTGACTTAGAGCCATTCTGGACACCCACTTATATCGGTTCCAGCGGTTATCGTGTACCTAGCACGAGCCTTCGTTCAGGATTGCCAGACATCACTTTATCACCTGATGATCCACAGAACTTCGGCCTGAAGGAACATATACCGGGGAGCAGCAATGGAATCTACATTGGCTATGACCCTGTGACTAAATTGTGGACAATTGTTGTATCCAGCGGATCTTCGGGTGCCTGGCTGGGAGCCACTATCATGGCAGAAGGTGCTATAAGTGAAGTGACACCAATCGGTATTACGCCCTTTGTAGTAAATACGACCAATCTCATGCTGGTAAACAGTGCGGATGGTTTCACCAAAGTCACAGATCAGGCAGGACTAGGTATAAAGGCCAACTGCTATTCGGCAGCAGCAGGCGATTTGGATAATGATATGGATATGGATTTGTACGTGTCATGTGGCCGCCCGGCTGGTAACACAGCACATTTCCTCTATGCCAATCGCGGTGATGGTGTCTTCGATCTTGTTTCCCTATCAGGTGGCGCCTTAGCGAGCCCTTTAGGCTCTGTTGATAGCGTGACAGTAGCGGATTATGATATGGATGGATTCCTGGATTTATTTGTAGTTAATTCTGATAGGAGGATGCTGACATTCCACGGTCCCCATCAATTATTCCATAATACTGGTAATATTAATCACTGGATAGAAATCGATTTAGAGGGTGTTGTCTCCAATCGAGATGGGATTGGCGCCCGCTTATTCCTTACCACTCCGGATGGTAAAGTTCAGTTGCGCGAGCAAAATGGTGGCATGCATCGCATCTCACAAAACCACCAACGCATTCATTTTGGGTTAGGCCCTAACACCAAGGTAGCGAAACTGGAGATTCGGTGGCCAAACGGGATCGTTCAAACCGTTCAGGATATTGTCGCCAATCAATTGATTCGAATGATCGAGCCGTCCCTACCCTCTCCCAAAGACAAACCCGCCTATACAGTAGGCGGAGATGCTCGGGTGTTCGTGTGGCGAGAAACCTTCGATGGTCCCTATCACCTGCGCGCCAATGGTGGCGGTCAGGATACCCAGTACGCGGTCAAATTGCTCTCTGATCAGCCATTGGTAGAGGCCAAATCGGTGGGTGACGTTAGCCCATGGACGCAGACCACGCATGGCTTCAATCTCAACGCCAATCTCAATAATACCGAGGTGGGCGCCGATTTCCGCCTGCAATCGGGTTCCCGTGGTTTACTAGCAGTTAATAAAGACAGCGTAGCTAATCCCCGACAGTTGGGGGTAGGGGCCACTGCTAAACCACTCTCACCGGCAGGTTGGGTACTCCCTGCGGGAAGTCTGGCGACCCGTCCGGATTATGTCCTGGGAGTGGATGCCGGCTTGTTCATTGGCGCTGGAACGGCGGCGAATAGCCTGGAAGCCCGCTGGACTGGCAATGGGCCGCACCGCAAGGCGGCTTTCGATTTGCTCGCCTCGCGTCCTTTCAAGAAGAAGATGCAGCCCTTTTCTTTGGAACAGGATGATAAGCAATTCCAAACGGCCAACTCACTGAGCGTGGATGGCTGGGTGGCGGCGGCTCACGATGGCGCCAATTTCATCCTGGAGTCTGATAGTGACGTTGGCATCGCCTACCGACAGGACGAGTTGTTTGCCTATCGCCGCGTCAATGCCAAAAGCGGTGGGCTGAGCATGCCGAACGCCTACTGGTTGCCGCGGGCGGAGCCATATGGTAAACCGGTTTACGATACCGGCAAGGAGAAGGGCCTTTTTGTTTGGAAGGACAAGGGAGGTTTATGGCATGTACGCGGAACTGGAGGTGGAGGCACAACGTGGAAAATATCTGGTCGCTTTGTCTCCGATCAGCCAGCCACCGCCGTAACCTCGCTCTCCATGGAATTCGGCAGTGGCGGAGACTTGCTCAATAGCGCAGACTCCGGACGGATCGATTTTCGTATGCAGCTTACAGGTAATGGATGGGATGGATTTGATTTCAATTTACCGCCAGGAGCAACGCTCAAACTAGAGCTTGACATCCCTGAACAGTCCGATCGCGTGCGGATCGGGGCTGAGAAATGGCCCATCAGCATGGCGCCACTGGAACTGAGTGGGTGGTAGGAGAACCGTTGGTGGCGCACCGCAAGTAGCAGCTGTGCGCCACGTGATGACCAGGGCATATCCACCGTACCGTCCGTCATCTGTTGAATCTGTCGCGAGTTCAACCTTGTTTCGATTCGTCGGCTCTGCTTTCTGTTATCTTCTCTGCTATTATCAGCACATAAGGATTCAGAAAAGTAGGCAAAAGCCGGCTAGGGAGGTGATTAACATAAAACTGAATACCAGATCTAATGAACCTAAGATAGCCTCCCTGAAATGCTTGGAAGCTAAAATAGTTGCGTAACGGGAGTGGTTGAACACTACATGCAGATGATGTTTCAGAGAACAGTCTCCTTACCTCAGAGTAGGATAGTAAGTGATACTCACCCCATGTTTTGTGGACATTAAGTCTTGTTTTATTAAAAATCCACCATCGAAGCTTTTTCAAGTGCTTACCACATGTCGGACCATGATGAATATCGATTGGGAATGATTTATTCGGGCAACTCACAACTATCTTACCCCCTGGCCTAGTCACACGCACAAGCTCATTGATATAATCGAGCCGAAACCTTTGGTAGTCAGGGACTAAATTTGCTGTATCGGATGTGGTGCCAATGTGTTCAATAACGCCAAACGACCACACAAAGTCAAAATAATCACTCTGAAAAGGTAATCGTACTGCACTACAACTGAAGAACCTTGTGGAGTCATTTTGTACACTACGCCAATAAGAACTCATATTGGGTAGATCGACACCATACACATCGCTACCGTCTTTCAATGCCAGATTTACTTCTGTTCCCAGTCCGCAGCCAACATCTAACAACCGTTTGGCCCCGTATCTTACAATCAATGGTTTCAGAAATTCGTGATACACACGCATTGGATAAGATTTTTGATGTTCAATATACTGTTCATCCTGAACATGTCCAGGGTCAAAATTTTCTTCAACTAAAAAATTGAAATGGCCATTGTATTTTTCATATACTTTTTTACATTTAAGGCATATAAAATAATGTTCTTCCATCTGCATAATGCTACAACATACGGGACAAACTAGTGGAGTGTTCATTTCATTCTCCATAAAATTGTAGAAAAACGTTCATCAGCTGTTTAGAGTTTTCAAGGTACTGTAAGGTCTCAAGATTGAGAGCTATGGGTACCTCCATTAGTATGAACTAATAAGTGATTTTACCCCATCCTTGGGGGAATAAGTATCTCTGTACACATGTTCACTCACTTGCTAAGGCCATAAAGGTCCACCATACCGTTCGTCATTGCGCGCAGCCGGTCATTAGACTCATAATAATGCTCGCGAATTTTAACAGCAAGTTGTTCAGATAAAATGTGTTGAGGAGGCAAGTGCATGCAGAGTCTCCGGAGCGCACCGCTTAGCTTGGCGTGGATGACCTCAGGCAAGGCAACGATAGGATATGGATTCAGCTCCGTCTTCCTGAAATAGTTCAAACGGCGAATAAGGTTGACGCTGCTATCAGGCAAACTGATATTGACACGGGAAATTGCTGCGGGCATTACGGAGGAAACCTCGATAAAATCCATCATATTGTCTAGAAAACCTTTAATATCGATGGACATCATTTTATAGTTCAGAAAACGCACCTGTTCCTGCCGGAACAGAGTGCAATATTTGGCAAGCAGTAGATCGAATTCATAAAAGCTCCAGTCGAAACCGGGCGCCTTCCAATGCCATCCCTGGAGAAAGGTTTCGACGCCGCCAGGATATCCTTCCGCCACCAATTGCTTGTAAACGGAAACGATCATAGCTGATTGTTCACGCACCAGACAGAGCACCTTTGCTTCTGGCCAAATGCTATGGAGACGTTCCGCGATCCTATGATTATCATAGCCGCCATATAACGGATAGCCGCTGAGCCGCTCCGCCGAGATAACGAATACACGCGCCGTATGCTTCTCAAAAGCGGCGCTGATTTGTTCGGTCAGCAGGTTGCGCCCAATAGCCGCGTCAAATTTTGCATCGGGAGTCGTTATAATATAATATAGTAGTGGATCATCCCAAGGATGAGCCGAGTTGGACAGAAGAACAATCTCTGGATGTTGTTTGAAGAAAACCTCCTGGAGCCACGTGGTTCCTGTCTTGTGGTAACCGATGTGGAAGACTACGGGTGTTTTTTTGATGACTTTTACAGAATTCTGATTCGACATGGTTTTATGATAGAATGTTTTTCTTTTAACAGATAGGAGATAGTATTTGAGCACAATGTATCATAATATCAATAATTTTAACAGAAAAATACTGTTATGTTCTAATGACATAACTAATTTGAATATTATTCCCAGTTTTTTTGTAGTCGGTGCGCAAAAAGCAGGCACTACTACTCTCCATGACTGGTTGCGCCAACAGCCGGATGTGTGTCTACCGACTATTAAGGAAACCCATTTCTTCAGCCACGACGATCGCTATTCAAATGGATTACATTGGTATAGAGATCAGTTTCCGAGGACCGAAGATGCTATCATTTATGGCGAAATCGACCCAGAATACATGTTCCTCAGCGCATCGGCGCATCGGATCCGAGATGTCAATCCAACCGCTAAACTTATTTTCCTGTTGCGACATCCATTGGATCGAGCCTATTCCCATTACCTGATGTCGGTACGACGTGGCTTCGAGGCCCTCCCCTTCCAGGCTGCGTTGGAAGCTGAGCAAGAACGGCTTGCCAGTCCTGATGCTATGATGGCGCTGGAGCACTATAGCTATTTGTCTCGTGGGTTCTACACTGCCCAAATCAACCACTTTGTAACAGTTTTAGATGACTCGGATTGTTTATTCGTTAAATTTGACGATCTGATCAATCCCTCCACCGATTTGGAGACTTACGCCAGCATCTGCCGTTTCATCGGCTTATCTTCGTCTCCCACGCTAGCGGATCGCAGCAGGAAAAGCAACCAAGCTAGTGCAAGCCGCTCTCGGTTGCTGAGAGATTTGCTCTATCGGCCCTCCCCTTGGCGTAAAATAATTGGTCGGCTCATTCCTTCTAAGAACCTACGCTTACGTATCGGGATAATGCTCGATCGTATTAACCAGAAGCCTCTAACCGGCCAGAATAGCTACTCCCCACACGATATACCGGTAGTGATTCGCAACCGTGTTTGTGAAGAGATACTCGCAATTGCGCCACCTGACTGGCTTGAGATTAGATGACTGGTTAGAGCATACTTAACAAAATCATACAACATGTCAATACCGGCTACTCAACATGTGATACTTTCCATAATTATCGTTAATTTCAACGGCAGGCCTTTTCTCAATGACTGCTTACGTTCAATTCAAGAGCATGTTTCCTATCCTCATGAAGTCATCGTTGTGGACAATGCCTCCACCGACAGCAGCGTCGATTATATTCGTACCTATTTTCCTCACGTTCGCCTGCATGTGAGCCCTGTCAATACGGGTTTTACTGGCGGTAACAATCTGGGAGCTCAACTTGCCTGTGGCGATTATTTTCTTTTGCTGAATAATGACACGTATCTTCGGAATGATGTCACCCCTGCATTAGAGATGTTTAAAAATCCTTTAGTCGGTGTTGTGGGTTGCAGGTTGTTTTACGGTGATGGTCGCCAACAGGCTAGTATCGGCTACGAACATACCCCTATCAGGCTAGTGCTTTCATGGTTGGGGCTGAGCAGATATAGCTGGCTACCGACGGTTTTTCGCAGGGCGGAGGAGCAATTTATATTTTATGAGCGTGCCCAGTGTGGCGTAGCCTGGGTGTCGGGCGCCGGTCTTTTCACACCGAAAGCCCTCTGGAACAAGCTGGAGGGTCTGGATGCGCGCTATTTCATGTATCTTGAGGATGTGGATTATTGTAAGATGGTCCGCCATGCCGGATATGTCATTTGCTATACGCCAGCCGTCCAAGTGACCCATTATGAGGGCGCCGGGAGATCCTGGATTGGCGAGAAAGCACTGATGAATTCGATGACCTCCTATATTCTTTATACCAGGAAATTCTATGGTCCCTTCAGTGCATCAATCATGCGTCTTTGCCTCGGCATCGTTATGTTGGCGCGATCTACGATATATGCGATCCAACTATTATTAAAACCTTCTCTGGTCCTTGTGGAAAAGCGCAGAGGCTACTTTACCGCCGCGCAGTTACTTTTCAGGAAGAAATTTTGATGTACAGCTTGTTGTTTGTGCATCAATCGGCTGAGCTTTACGGCTCGGATAAGATTTTGCTTACTTTAGTTCGGGGACTGGATCGACGACAGTATGAGTCAATAGTTATGTTGCCGGAAGAAGGTCCTCTGAGCGAGGCCTTACGAATGAGTGGAGTAACAGTATATATTGTTCCTGTTGTCAAACTGAGTCGTGCCTCATTAAGCTTCCATCGACTGCTGAAGCTACCCATTGAAACCTTACAAGCTATACGCGCCATGAATCGGGCTCTAGTTGAACGGCGCATTGACTTAGTACACTCAAATACGCTTGCTGTATTGGGTGGAGCACTATGGGCTAAGATTAATCAGGTTCCTCACCTGTGGCATGTGCATGAGATTATCGTCCACCCCAAAGCGGCACGACTACTCTTCCCTCGTTTGATTAATCTGTTTGCGGATAGAGTGGTCTGTAATTCCCGCGCAACGATGGAAAATCTGCTCAAGATTCAGCCGAAACTTATCAATAAGACTATCACTATCTGGAATGGTCTCGACAGGGAATACCCTCCATCAATTGACTATGCTGACGAGTTTCGTCAACGATTGGGGTTATCGGAAACAACAGTGTTGGTGACGCTCATGGGTAGGATCAACCGATTGAAAGGGCATATCCTTTTTTTAAACGCAGCTAAGATTCTTCAACGGGAAAACGGTTTAGATAATATTCATTTTCTGTTTGTTGGTAGCCCGCTGCCAGGGCAGGATTATTTCCGTACCCAGTTGGTCAAGGAGATTGAAAACCTCGCTCTGGATCGCCATGTTACGCTACTTGGCTTTCAGAACGAAATCTGGCCTATCTGGGATGCCACGGACATTGCCGTGGTTCCTTCAACCGAACCGGAGTCATTCGGAATGGTAGCATTGGAAGCAATGTTAGCCGGTAAACCTGTAGTGGCTTCGGCTCAAGGAGGGTTGCTTGACATTGTGGAAGATGAAACTACCGGCATTTACTTCGAGCCAAACAATGCCTATGCTCTTGTCAATGCCTTACGTCAACTCATTGAGAATAAGGAAAAGCGGCTTGCATTTGGGAAAGCAGGACGGGAACGCGCGCTAAAAGTTTTTTCCACCAGAAGCTATGTTTCTTCCTTCGAGCGGATTTACGCGGAAATAATCGTGAATAAAAGTAATAGCTGAAATACAGCCATGCAAACTGTTATTTATGCTCCAACTATTTACAGGCATATCCCTTCATGGCCTGTCTGGTTATTTTTCCTTTTTGCAGTGATGCCTGTTATCCTACCGATCAACGTATTTTCGCTACTGCTAGCGCTTTCGTTATTTTTTGTTTTTTATTCTTGGGTTATGCGGAATAAAACTTTTCCTAGTGAAATATTTGCTATCAGTATTCCTTTTATAATGATTATAATGACTGGTTTTCATGGTGTGCTAAGTAATGATCGCTATGATTTTGGTAAAGATATATGGTATATAGGCAATGCATGGATTACACTTTTAAGTGGATACATGCTTATGCTCAATCTTCGAGACTTAAAGCGATTAATGCAAGCATTTTTTTTGGCTGGAGGAGCGGTCGCTCTCTTCCACCTTCAGGATTTTATCCGGCATCCTGAAGTATTATTGTTGACGAACGTGCAAAAGATTCGCGAAGAAGCTGGGCATGGTTATCTAATGCCTTGTGTGAGTGTCGTTCTTTTCATTATGGCTCGGCTTTGCCATTTGAAGCTCTTCAACTGGCTATGGGTGAAATGGCTGGTGTTTGCGCTTTGTTTGGCTTCTCTGTCTCTATCCTTCTCCAGAACATGGTATTTAGTTACTTTGATTTTAGTTGCTGCCATATTCGGCTGGATAGATCCTAGGAATCATGGTCTTAACTTCGCACTTCTGCTGGGATGCTTTGCTATTTCGGTTACCCTGCTGATCATGTTTGCTCCCCCTTATGAAAGCCTGCAAAAGGGCACACTGTTAGAAAAATTTATGCGTATTCCCCATGAAATAACAATCCAAAGTAATTACTCCACTACGGCTGATATTTATACTAATTGGCGTGGCTACGAATCACAGCAAGCTCTAAAGACTTATTTGAAAGGTAATTTTTTAGAATATTTTTTTGGACAGGGATTCGGGACAGGTGTAAATTTAGACATATACGTTTTATTTCTCGGTGAAGGATGGAACAAAATTGCTTCAGGATTACATAATGCTTACATGGAGCTACTCGTAAAAACTGGCGTGATTGGTATTCTTTGGTATCTCTTACTCCTCGCTTTTCTGATTCATCGTGGCTACCACTATTCACAGGCACGTGAACCCAGTATATGTTATGTGGGTCGTCTGTTAGTAGGTTTTGGCTTTGTTTTCCTATTGACTACTGCAGTTGTTTCCGGTATGTTTAGTAAAACTTCGTTCATAGGGGGTACTATGCTGACAGGTGCCCTTTTAGCTTATTTAAGAATCGAGGCTAAAAAAATGCAAATGCTAGCCATTCAAAAATCCATAGGTTCTAAGCTAATACTATCTTAAGATTGTTTGAATAGAAATATTTATCTACTAGATATAGGGCTAAGAGCCTATATTGTAAGTAGGAAATATCAATTCGAATTAAATTGTATTTCTAAGGTACAAATATGAGACTACCAAACGCTATAATTGCAGGTGCTGCTAAATCGGGTACAACATCTCTATTTGAGTATCTGAATGCCCATCCTCAAGCATGTGGCTCTTTAGTCAAAGAGACAAATTTTTTCCTTTACAAATATACTGATCAATTACAGAGAGATATAATATCTTATAGTAAATATTTTGATCACTGTAATGAATCAATCCGAGTTTGCTTTGAGATTTCGCCTAGCTATATGGTAGGTGGACGTACAGTAGCGATGCGAATAGAGAAACTTCTTGATAGACCAAAAGTTCTTTTTATTTTACGTAATCCTGTTGATAGAATTTATTCTTACTATAACTATAATATCTCACGTTTTTCGTTACCAAGAAAATTAACTTTTGAAAATTATATTAATCTTTGTATACACGAAGAAAATAATGAATCTTCAACTAATTCGAATATTAATCGCAGCCATCTTAGAGTTTTAAAGAATAGTTGTTATGCGGATAAATTAGAAGAGTATCTAGAAATTATACCATTCGATCGTTTGTGGGTAGGATTTTACGAAGACTTTAGATGTGACCCTAAACAGTTTATGACGAATATTTGCCACTTTTTAGATGTTGACCCAATTTTTTTGAAAACTATGAATTTATGAAAATTAATAAAACTTTCAGTGCACGTCATGCTTGGCTACATAAATTTGCAATAATAAATGATCAGTTAGAAAGAATTTTTCGGCACCATTTTATTTTAAAACGACAATTTGTTAAGCTTTACAAAAAAATTAATCTCAATCGTGAAGGATATGAGAAAATGCCTGAAACCATTCGTATTCGGTTAAAAGAATATTATAAGGAACCTAATAACAAACTTGAAAAACTATTACAACTAAAATTACCTCCCGAATGGTATTGAAAAGAGGTAAATTTGAAATCTTTAAAGTCACTATGGATAGTTGTAAACAGCCGTAATGACGGTCTGCGTGCTCGTCTGGTGCGTGGCGCCGTGGGCAGTTTTGCTCTCAAGGTCGCCAATACTCTTCTGAACCTAGTCACAGGTATCCTTTTGGCCCGACTGCTGGGCACTGAGGGTTATGGGGTTTATGCGTTTGCCATCGCGCTTATCACGATATTGACCGTACCGAGCCAATTTGGCTTACCGACCATGGTCATCCGGCAAGTAGCCGCCTACCGGATTCAGCAGAAATGGTCTTTATTGTGTGGCCTACTACGGCGTACCAATCAAGTAGTGCTGATTCTGTCTCTGATGACTATGATGGTTAGCGGGGCAGTGGTCTGGCTGCAGGCAAGTCATCTCAACAAATTATCATCGACCACGTTTGGCTGGGCGCTTTGTTTGATCCCATTATTAGCTCTAGGAGCACTTCGTAGTGCTGCTTTAGTGGGATTGCATCAGGTAATTCTAGGACAGATACCGGAACTGCTGATTCGGCCCGTGTTTCTTCTCGTGCTGATGGGGGGGACTTATCTTGGACTAGGCCCAGTTGCCGCTACGTCCTATTGGACCATGGCAATGAACGTGATAGCTACCGCCATCGCTTTCGCCTTGGGAACATGGTGGCTGTGGGTACGCTTGCCTGAATTCGTCAAACAAAGCGGGCCGGCCTATCAGACTCGGGAGTGGTTGCGCAGTGCCTTCCCCCTATTCTTGGTAGGGGGTATGATGATTATCAATAACCAAGCCAATATAGTTGTGTTAGGGCTGCTACGGACTGCTGAAGAAGTTGGTAACTTTCGGGTTGCAGTGACCGGCGCCTCTCTGGTGGCTTTTACGCTAACGGCGGTCAATAGCATACTTGCTCCGACAGTCTCGCAACTCTATACACAAAATGATCCAGTCCGCCTGCAACGGATAGTCACCTTGAGTGCGCGTGTCACTCTGCTCTCATCTTTGCCGGTCGCCTTGATCCTGGTACTGTTCGGCAAGCAGTTGATTGCAATTATGTTTGGGCCAGAGTTCGCGCCGACTTACCCGGCATTAGCTATCCTTTGTGTAGGCCAGTTAGTCAATGCGAGCATGGGTTCTGTGGGGGTTTTACTGAACATGACGGGGCATGAAGGGGATACGGCACGCGGCAGGGCGATTGCCACCGTCCTCAATGTTTGCTTGAATGCTTTATTGATTCCATTCTGGGGTATTGAGGGGGCGGCGATAGCCAATTCGGTCAGCATGGTTACATGGAATGTGCTATCAGCTTTATGGGTAAGGCAAAAACTTCAGATTAACTCTACAGCATTTTACATACCATAATTCTGAGAAAAGCTTAATGAAAAAGCCAGATTTTTTTATTATCCGTTCGCCTAAATGTGGCACAACCTCTGATGTCCAAAAGCTGTCGCGTTTGTAATCATATGCATAAGTCACTATAATATGATTCTTTCCCCAAAAATTTGGAAAATTTAATGATCTTATAAGAAATTGATTTTGGCTCAATATGGATTCCGGACTGCTGCGAACGGGTTGCCTTGGCAGGGGCTTGGTAGCCATGCAGACTCTATCTTAAGCTATTGTAATAGAAGGTTTTCTTACCTTCCTCTCGGAAGTGCTGGTCGCCTGATGCGGTGAACTGACTGGAATCCATATTGAGCCTTTTTCGTGGATAACGGATCTGGAACTACGGCGAGATAATATCTACCAGGTGATGAGAGGAGGTCGGGGTTGGTGGAAGATTGAAAACGAGACGTTCAACACACTCAAAAATCAGGGCTATCAGTTAGAGCACAACTATGGACATGGGCAAAAGCATTTGACGACGGTGTTTGGGATACTGATGATGCTAGCCTTTTTCGTCGATCAAGTGCAAGAGCTGTGCTGTAGTTTATTTCAAGCGGCGCGACAACAATTCCGTTCTAGAACCTCGTTATGGAGCAAGTTAAAGGGGTTATTTAAAGAGTATTTTATTACTAGTTGGGAGAGCTTATGGTTAGCGATGATTTATGGGCATAAGGGTGGAGTATTGGAACCCGATACATCATAATTGCTGATCAAGGCCATAGTTGTTTTGATGACTGAGTGTGTTGAAAGAAAGTGGTTAAAATGAGAGTCGTTCATTATGGCTTCCGAGGAAGTCAGGGTAGTTTTTGTTGTTATGATTCTTGTGTAATTACTGATCAATTAGCTACTGGCGCCGCTGCATTAGAGCGGGAATTGCTGTCCAGTACCCGTTCCCCCCATACCTCCAATTGCACCGGCTCCGCGCCCGCCAACTTCGCCTCCACCCATCCTGGCAACGATCCAAACCGGCGAATCAACAGCCGCCGCAATAGCAGCACCTCACCCTCTTGCCGGCCCTCTTGCCGACCCTCTTGCCGACCCTCTTGCCGACCCTCTTGCACCCACTGCTCTGCAATCGTCATCATCAGCTCACCTCCACCGCTCAAAGCCTGCGTCACCGCTCGACGCAACTCATCTGCATTCAACCGCTCCGTACTCGCACCCTGCGCCAGATAACGCAGCAGCGTCAGTACATAGTCCAGCCCGCTCGAACTCTGCTCCAAGTCCCGCAGCAGTCCCAAAATCCCCGCTAGCCGCTCCCGCAACTCGTCCCGGAAGATGTATTTCAAGGTCAGCAGCGCGGTGTGCAGCATCACCGCACCGCGCAAGTCCTCATCCCGATAGCCGCTCAAATCCACCAGATGATAGACACAGTCCGGCACATACTCTGCCGCCGTGCAGGTCCACCGCGTACAACAAATCCGCCGGATGCTGCGCCAGATCGGGGTCCAGAAATGAGTCCTTGCCCGCCCGCAGCGTTCTCCAATCCAGTGCCGCGGCCACGTCCAACGGCAGATAGCGCGCCAGGAATTCTGCCGCCACGTCGGCCCGTCCGAACACCGCCTTAAAAAACCGGTCGTGCGGAGTGTTCAACGCCGTCTGAGGTGGCCCCCCTTGTCAAGACAATTTTTCGATGAAATTAAGGTGGCCTCCTGCCGTTAGTGAACCAGGATACCCTGGTTCAGGTGTAGCACGTCGGCATGAACTTCGGCCGGCGTGCAATACTTCAATGCCTGGTGCGGGCGTTCGTCATTATAAAAGGCAAAATAACGGGTCAGCCCTTGTTTAGCGTCCATCAGGGTCGCATAGCCATTGGGGTAGATATCCTCGTACTTCACCGACCGCCACAGCCGCTCGACGAAGACGTTGTCCAGGGCTCGCCCGCGGCCATCCATGCTGATACGGATGCCCGCCGTTGCCAACCGGCCGGTGAAAGCCAAACTGGTAAACTGGCTGCCCTGGTCCGTATTAAAGATCTCCGGCTGGCCCATGGCCAGCGCCGCCTCCAAGCAGTCCTGGCAAAACGCCCCATCCAAGGTGTTCGACAAGCGAAAGGCTACCACCTTGCGGCTGTACCAGTCGATGACCGCCACCAGGTAAGCAAATCCATGGGCCAGGCGGACATAGGTAATGTCGCTGCTCCAGACTTGGTTCGGGCGCACGATAGGCACGTCCCGCAGCAAGTAAGGATACAGCCGATGCGTCGGATGCGGCTCACTCAGGTTAGCCTTGGGGTAAATCGTCTGTAAGCCTAACTCCTGCAGCAGCCGCCGAACCCGCTTGCGGTTAACGGCGTACCCCTCGCGCCGGAGCACCGCCGTCATCCGCCGGCTACCATAGAACGGATGGGCGGTGTACAGTTCATCCAACCGCCGTTTCAGCATCTCGTCTAAGGCGGGTGGCGCGACCGGCCGGTAATAGACCGTACTGCGCGCTAGCCCGAGGAGTTCACACTGGCGACTCACCGGCAGCACCCCAGCCTCCCGCTCCAGCCAGGCTTGGCGCTGCGCTAGCGGCTCAGCCCAGACTTTTTTTTCAACCAGTCCAGTTCCACCTGCAGCCGCCCGATCTGGCTGTATAACCGCTCCTGCTCGGCCAGCTCGTGCGCCGCCTGACGCCCGCGTTTGGTGGAAAAGATATCCACCAAACCCGCCTGGGCTTCGCGTTTCCAGTTCGAGACTTGGTTCGGATGCACGTCATAGGCGCCAGCCAGCTCGTTGACGGTCTTCTCTGACCGCAACGCTTCCAACGCCACTTTCGCCTTGAACTCAGCGGTAAAACTCTTTCTCTGCATGGTTAACCTCATGACTCAACAGCTAGCTCGCAGAGTACCACCTTAAATTCCTGTCCGAAAATTGGGGACCATTATAGTCATTACACACTCTCCTTGAGGCCATCATTAGAGGATCCCCATCTTGCGCCTTACGCCTCAGAGCGTTTCCACCTCGTCCGCATCGCTGTACATCTCGATGCCCAATTGTTCCGCCACCTTACGCGCCTTGGCGTCGATCATCGGCGCAATTACCAGCCGGCGGTCGGCCTGGTGATTACGCCACCGGTCATAGAACCGCGCCTTGCGCTCGAAAATATACATGCCTGCTTTGTCGATCGATGACTTGGGTTAGCCAATCAGCAGCAGACCATTCTTGATGATCAAGTCCAGCTCCACCTGGTCAGGACGCCCGAACACCACGCCGGTGGTATTCCAGATTTGGATATTATGATTTCTAAGATATTGATCTACTTAACTTTAGAACCGCTTATATCCACATTTGGAACACTACCCACCACGCCTTGCTTATCACTTTGCACCTCTCACCTTTCACCTACTCTTCCGCGAACACCGCCTCCAGTGTCCTCACGTCCAGCACTCGTTCCCCCCACGCCTCCAATTGCGCCACCTCCGCGCCCGCCAACTTCGCCTCCACCCATCCTGGCAACGATCCAAACCGGCGAATCAACAGCCGCCGCAATAGCAGCACCTCACCCTCTTGCCGGCCCTCTTGCCGGCCCTCTTGCCGGCCCTCTTGCCGGCCCTCTTGCACCCACTGCTCTGCAATCGTCATCATCAGCTCCACCTCCACCGCTCAAAGTCTGCGTCACCGCTCGACGCAACTCATCCGCATTCAACCGCTCCGTACTCGCACCCTGCGCCAGATAACGCAGCAGCGTCAGCACGTAGTCCAGCCCGCTCGAACTCTGCTCCAAGTCCCGCAGCAGTCCCAAAATCCCCGCTAGCCGCTCCCGCAACTCGTCCCGGAAGATGTATTTCAAGGTCAGCAGCGCGGTGTGCAGCATCACCGCACCGCGCAAGTCCTCATCCCGATAGCCGCTCAAATCCACCAGATGATAGACACAGTCCGGCACATACGCTCGCAGCACTGGCACATCCGCGACTCCATCGGCAAATTGTCGGCTGACCCGCCAGGCTGCAGCGCCATGATAAACCACCACCGGCACGATCACCGGCAATCGTCCGGTATGGCCGGCATTTAACCATTGCTCCCAAATCCGCACCCGATAGCGCAGCAGGTCCAGCCCAAGCCGCGATTCCACGTAGCTTTTGTGCTCAAACAGGACGTGGACATAACCGGTTCCGCCGCCGTGCAGGTCCACCGCGTACAACAAATCCGCCGGATGCTGCGCCAGATCGGGGTCCAGAAATGAGTCCTTGCCCGCTCGCAGCGTTCTCCAATCCAGTGCCGCGGCCACGTCCAACGGCAGATAGCGCGCCAGAAATTCTGCCGCCACGTCGGTCCGTCCGAACACCGCCTTAAAAAACCGGTCGTGCGGAGTGTTCAACGTCGTCATTACACACTCTCCTGAGGGCCTCATTGAGGATACCCATCTTGCGCCTTACGCCTCAGAGCGTCTCCACCTCATCCGCATCGCTGTAGAGCTCGATTCCCAACTGTTCCGCTACCTTACGCGCCTTGCGCTCGAAGATATACATGCCCGCTTTATCGATCGACGACTTCAACTCGCCAATCAGCAGCAGACCATTCTTGATGATCACGTCCAGTTCCACTTGGTCGGGACGGCCGAACACCACGCCTTCATTATCACTTTGCACCTCTCAACCTTTCACCTACTCGTCCGCGAACACCGCCTCCAGTGTCCTCACGTCCAGCACCCGTTCCCCCCACGCCTCCAATTGCGCCGGCTCCGCGCCCGCCAACTTCGCCTCCACCCACCCTGGCAACGATCCAAATCGGCGAATCAACAGCCGTCGCAATAGCAGCGCCTCACCCTCTTGCCGGCCTTCTTGCCGGCCCTCTTGTCGGCCCTCTTGCCGGCCCTCTTGCCGGCCCTCTTGCACCCACTGCTCTGCAATCGTCATCATCAGCTCACCTCCACCGCTCAAAGTCTGCGTCACCGCTCGACGCAACTCATCCGCATTCAACCGATCCGTGCTCGCACCCTGCGCCAGATAACGCAGCAGCGTCAGCACGTAGTCCAGCCCGCTCGAACTCTGCTCCAAGTCCCGCAGCAGTCCCAAAATCCCCGCCAGCCGCTCCCGCAACTCGTCCCGGAAGATGTATTTCAAGGTCAGCAGCGCGGTATGCAGCATCACCGCACCGCGCAAGTCCTCATCCCGATAGTCGCTCAAATCCACCAGATGATAGACACAGTCCGGCACATACGCTCGCAGCACTGGCACATCCGCGACGCCATCGGCAAATTGCCGGCTCACCCGCCAGGCTGCAGCGCCATGATAAACCACCACCGGCACGATCACCGGCAATCGTCCAGTATGGCCGGCATTTATAGTCATACGCATAAGTCATTATAATATGATTCTATTTCCAGAAATTCTGAAATCTAATGCTTTATGAAACTAATTGATCTTCATAACATTTTTTATCAGTCTACTATTTTTTAATTTAACAAATTATACTACTGTCCTTTCGCTCATTTTTTATTACATTAAATTTTTTTAAATATTAGCTAATTTATTAGTCGAATTATATAGGTCTTACAGCAAAAATAATAATGAAAGTAACCTTGTCTTTCAATTAGGAAATATACTCATTTTACTTGATAAAATTAAACCTGTAAAATTAGCAGTAGTGTAGCATTTTTCATCGAGATGGACCACCCCATGAGCACCAGCAAAATTGAGCGGGTAGATGATATTCCTCTTATTTTTCATTGGCTTATGGAGATGAGGGTAGCTGAGTTTGCATCGCCTTGCTCACAGTCAAGGTAGGGGGTAAACCAAACAGAATATGAACATAATCGTCCACTCCACCGATACACAATGCCTTGATGCCATTATTGCGAGCGATACCGCTGAGATATTCCCAAATGCGTTGCTCAATCGCTGGGGCAATCAGGCGCTCGCGTTTCTTAGTGCTGAACACGGCATGGTAATGCAACGAAGTATATGAATTGGCCATCGCTTATCATACATCTTGAACAAAGAAACATTTAGCTATCATTTATCCCATTCCTGTGTCTATTCATCCCGCAACTGGCGCTGAAACGCTACAGGGTCTTCAATATCCTTGAAAGCGTCAATTTTGCCGGCCAATTCCATCAGTCGTTCCGATTGTCCTTTTTTCTCCGGTTGAGAAGCCAGCCTCTTCCGGCAACAATACGATCACCTGCGCCTTACGACCGAATGCTTCCCGAAATGCCTCGGGCAACTTGCCATCGGGAGCAATAACGGTTTCCAATTCAATAGCCTGGAGCATAGTATCCTCCTATGCCCGGACTACTCGGCTGGTTTCGGGTTGAGTACAGGTCCAGCCGCTCACCCAGCAAGCGGTTGTGCCTGCCGGTTGCGCCTGATTTCATTCTGCTTTTTTATATAGAATTTCTGAATTTATCGGAAATAAAAAAACAATGATTTACCTGCATGGGGTGCAATTTCAGATCCGTTCCACCGTTAATTTCAACAAATGCGTCGCACAGGAAATACAGGGATCGTAATTGCGAATCATCTGCTCGCAGCGCCACTTCAATACATCCTCGGCCAGATGCAGATTGCCGGCAACCAGAGTGCGCAGATCGAATTCAATCTGCTTCTGGTTCTGAGAGGTGGGCGGGATAATGCAGGCTTCCACAATCCGCCCTTCTTCATCCAGTTTATAGCGATGGTAACAGAGGCCACGCGGAGCTTCGGTACAGCCGTGACCTTCGCCGGCATGGGGAATGATCGCCACGCTGGAATAATCCGGCTCCTCGTAAGCCTGCGCCAGGCGCAACGCTTCCTCGCAGGCGTACAGCGTCTCCACGGCGCGCACCAGAATACTCTGGAAAGGATTGTCACAAGTGCGTCCCAGGCCGGCCTCTCCGGCCACCGTCTGGACCGATGGCGGCAGCCGGTCATAGTTATTGTTATAGCGGGCGAGCGGCCCGACTAGATAAGTATCGCTGTCACGCAACCGCCCGTGCAGAGCGTTGGAGTGCGCCACATGCTCTTCGCTCACATAATCGGAAAACTGCCGGATGGCGATATCCAGACCGCGATTGGATACCAGCCGTCCCTGCGTGATTGGATAGTCATGAGGATGCCGCAGGGACAGGCAGGTATAGTCATGGCGATAGTCCGGGAAACTGAAGCCGGCAAACCAGCGAATAGTCTCGCGAGCCGCCTCGATAGCCCATTGCAAAGGTTCGAGCAGCGCGCGCACGGCGGTCTTGCCGGGTGCCTGGTAGAAACCACCCACTTGCAGATTCACCGGATGCACCGCCCGCCCGCCGATGACTTCCATGATCCGGTTGCCGGTTTTCTTAAGCTCTAACGCTCTTTCCACCACGCCGGGGTGGTGGTGGGACAGCCGGATAGCGTCTTCATAGCCCAGAAAATCCGGCGCGTGCAGCAGATAGGTATGCAGCACATGGCTCTGTATCCATTCGCCGCAATAGATCAGACGGCGCAGATCCTGCAAGGGCTGCGGCAACGTAATGCCCAGCGCATCCTCCATCGCCTGACAGGCGCCCAGCATATACGCCACCGGGCAGATGCCGCAGATCCGCGCCGTAATGTCAGGCGCGTCACTGTACCGGCGTCCCTGCAACAGAGCCTCGAAAAAGCGTGGCGGCTCGAAGATTTTGAATCTGACCTCGTGGACGACATCGCCCTTGATCTGGACGTACAACGCGCCCTCCCCTTCCACGCGGGCCAGCGCGTCCACCTTGATGGTGCGGGTCTTGGATTTACTCATACCGCTGGCTCTCCTTACGGAATTCCGCGGCGTTGGCGTTGTACAGGCGGTAACCGTGCTTGATGGCGCGCGGCGTCAGGCCGAGTCTGTTCGAACCAGGCACTCAAACTCCGGGTGTTCGGCATTTCCTTGGGGCCGAAGCAGCCGTAGCAGCCCCGGTTACAACGGGGACAGAGATTGCCACAACCGGCCTGGGTCACCGGTCCCAGGCAGGGGATGCCCTGGGCGACCATGACGCAAACCGTCCCGGTCAGCTTGCACTCGACGCACTGGCTATGGTGGGAAACAGTGGGGCGACGGTCGTTTAGAAAAGCGTTCAGCACTTCCAGCAACTGATTTTTATTGACCGGACAGCCGCGCAACTCGAAATCGACCGGCACATACTGATCGATAGGCTGCGACTGGGCCAGGGTGTCGATGTATTCGGGATGGGCGTAAACCGCTTGGATAAACTGATTCACGTCCTTGAAATTGCGCAGCGCCTGGATGCCGCCGGCGGTGGCGCAGGCGCCGATGGTGATCAAGGTTTTGGACTGACTGCGCACCCGGCGGATGCGCTCCACATCGGCGGGCGTGGTAATGGAGCCTTCGACCAGGGAAATAGCGTAAGGTCCCCGGCTTTGGGCCCGGGTTGCCTCCAGGAAATAGGCAATCTCTACCGTGTCGGCGAGGCGCAACAGCTCATCCTCGCAATCCAGCAGGCTGAGTCTGACAGCCGTCGCAGGATGAAAACTTCCATACCGCCAGCTTGGGTTTTTTACCGGTCGCCATCTTACAGCTCTCTGATCTCGAAAATGGGTTCGAGCCGGTCGAAGCGGAATACCGGCCCGTCCTTGCAGATGAAATAAGGACCCAGTTGGCAATGGCCGCAGAAGCCTAGCGCGCATTTCATATTCCGTTCCATCGACACATACACGCGATCATTGCTGACGCCCTGCTGGTTCAGCGTTTTGATGGCGTAGCGCATCATGATTTCCGGGCCGCACACCAGCGCCATCGATTGCAGCGGGTCGAAACCGCCCCGCGTCAGCAACCGGGTGACCACGCCCACCCGCCCGGCCCAGCGGCCGGTGGCGCGGTCCACGGTCGCTTCCACGTTCAGATCGAACTGACCGCGCCATTTCTCCAACTCGGTGCGATAGAGAATATCCTCCGGCGTGCGGGCGCCGTAGTAAATGCAGACATTGCCGTAGCGCTCGCGGTGGCTGAGAACGTGATAAATGGCCGGACGTAACGGTGCCAGACCGATGCCACCGGCCACGATGACCACATCGTTGCCTTCCGCGTCCTCCACCGGCCAAGCCGTACCGAACGGACCGCGCACCCCCAGCATGTCGCCAGTCCCGCAGTTTCCACAGGGCCTCGGTTACCGGTCCCACCGCGCGAATGGTATGAATCAGGCAGGCGCCGTCCGCTGGATCGCCGCTGATGCTGATAGGGACTTCTCCCACCCCGAAGGCATACAGCATATTAAACTGCCCCGGCGCGAAGCGCAGGCTGGCGGCACTGTCGGCAGGGATCAGCTCCAGGGTAAAGGTGTCGCTCAGTTCCCGGCGCACCCTTGCAATGCGATAGGGAACCGGCCACATGGGATTGGCACGGACCGTTTCCCCGAACTCTCCGCTTTGTGGCAAAAGGGCGCGCCCCGGCGCGACAGGCTCGACAAGGCTGGTCATGAAGCTTTTCTTAGTGGATAGGTTCGCCGTACACATCGATCAACTGCAACCGCGCCGCCTCCAGCCGGTTGGCGATAACCGGGATAAACCGCTTGAGCAGTTCGTAAGCCAGCGTCGGATTGACGGCACATTCGCCACGCAGACAGCGGGCATCCAGGGTGATGACCCGGGTCAGTTGCATGGCACGGGCGTCATTGGTCCAGCGGTAAGGCGGAACCAGCCACGACCAGCCCAGGATATCGCCGGCATGCAGGGTCTGTATGATGATCGGCTCCTGGTCCGGGATGCGCAGTTCCTGCGCCACGACGCCGTGGCGGATCAGATAGAACTGGTCCGCCGCATCGCCTTCCCGGTGGATATACTGGTTCGCCGCAAAACGCTTGTTCCTGGCGCAGCCGGCGATTTCGTGCCGCAGCGCCGCCTCCAACCCCTTGAAAAAGGGATGTTCTTTAAGCAGGCGATCGAATTCCTCTTTTGGATCCATGCGCTTTCTCCGGATGCTTGCGCCGACTGGCCTGAATTTTTTCGATGATTTTGCGCCGGGTGGCGGCCAAACGGTCGGCCATCATAGGGATATAACGCTGGAACAGCTCGAAAGCCAGCGCCGGGTCGTTATCATACTTGCCGCGCAGGCAGGCGGCGCTCATGGCGATCAGGCGGGTGGCGCGAGTGGCGCGGGCGTCATAGGCCCATTGATAGGGGGCCACCAGCCAGGATACGCCCAGCACCTCGCCGTCCGTCAGCGTGTCGATGACGATCGGTTCGCGGCCCGGTACGTGGACTTCCAGGGCGACGCCGCCCTGCACGATCAGGTAGAGCCGATTGGCGGGAGATCCCTCCCGGAAAATACAGTCGCCTTCTTTGAACCGCTCGCTGTGGGCGCATTCGGCCAGGGTCGCACCTACCTCCCGGCCCATGTCCGCAAAAAAAGGATGTGCCTGCAATAGGGTTGCCAATTCCTCGTTGTCATCCATCGGAGCCGCCTCCGCTATCCCGGATCGTCCGGGCTTCTTCTGTAATGTCGATGCCGACGGGGCACCAGGCGATGCAGCGGCCGCAGCCGACGCAGCCCGATGAACCGAACTGGTCATGCCAGTGGGCCAGCTTGTGAGTCAGCCACTGGCGATAGCGGGAGCGGCTTTCGCGCCGGATACCGCCTCCGTGGATATAGCTGAAATCCAGCGTAAAGCAGGAATCCCAGCGGCGTCGACGCTCCGCCGTTTGCCCGCTCAGATCGGTGGCGTCCTCCACCGTAGTGCAGAAACAGGTGGGACAGACCAGAGTGCAGTTGGCACAATTAAGGCAACGTTGCGCCACCACATCCCAGTGCGGATGCTCCAGGTTGCTTTTAAGCAGCGTATCCACTTGCGGAATCATGCTCCGCCGCATGGCCTGCGCGGCGGCGTGCAGTAACCGGTCAGCGGCGGCCAGATCGCCTGCTGCGGCCGGCCGCTGCGGCAGTCCGGCCAGCAGCGCTGCGCCACGTTCTGAGCCCGCTTCCGCCAGGAATTCGTGGCGTTCATCCCCAAGCAGCTCAGTCAGCGCCAGATCGAAACCCAGGGTCACTCGGGGACCGGTGTGCATGGAGGCGCAGAAACAGGTCCCGGCCGGGCGCACGCAATTGACGGCGACGATAAAGGCGGCGGCCCGCCGGGCCACATAGCCGGGGTCGACGAAGATGCCGTTATCGAATACCCGGTCCTGGATCTGGATGGCGTGCAGGTCGCAACTACGCACTCCGAAAAAGGCGTAACGCGGCGGCGGCGCCTCCGGCGTAACGCTCAGAAAGCCCTTGCCCCGCCGCTGCCCCTGCCATAAACGCTGGGTGGGTGGAAACAGATAGCGTTTCCAGCTATGGGGACCGACGACGTGATCGAAGGCGGCGTTGCGCCCGGAGCGGACCAGCCGGTAGCGGCCTCCATCCTGCTCGTCGGACCAGCCGAACGGCAGGCCGGCGGCCGCGCTCAGGGGTTCGTAGACGACGGCGCTGTCTTTCACCGTCGGGCCGATAACCTGATAGCCTTCGCCGCTCAGCGCGCCGATCAACGAATCGAGCGCGGCGCAGTCGAGAACCGCCCTGACGCTGGAGAACGTGGAAACTGCCGTCATGTTGGTCTGGCCTTGCGAACTCGGCGGGTGGTCGGCGCAGCGCGTCAGCCGGAGATCCAATCCGCATGATACGGCTGCGGGAGCGCTCAGGAGCGGCGCTTCGACAACCGCTCCGGCGATGGAAGTGATCAGGAAGCGGGGATCGAAGCGGCCGGGAAATGGCTTAACAATAGACCGTTAAGGGATGGCTGCATTGATGTTCATCAACAACTCTACCGGGGCTGTTATTGCCAGGCTTCAGCGCCAGGCGCTGCACCGCGCCGGCCGTCAATGGCCCGGGCGACCGGTAAATTCATCCATGCTCTTGTTAATGCCGAAAAAGCCCATCAACGCATCGAATACCGACATCGGGAACAGCCGGACCAGGTAAGTGGTATGGACGAAACGCGGCATGATCAGGCGATGGCGGTTGCTCTGGATGGCTTTGATGATCTTGTCTGCCACATAGTCGGGTTCGAGTATCGGCAACAACAGAGGAAAACGCGTCTTAGCGCCCTGGAACATGCCGGTGTTGATGAAATAAGGGCAGACCACCGTGGTGTTAATGTTATAACCCTGCCGTTTGATTTCCATGCGCAGGGCGTCGTCGTAGCCGACGGCGGCGAACTTGCTGGAGCAGTAATCGATCAACCGGGGCGTTCCCACCAGACCGGCGGCAGAGGCGATGGTGACGATATGCCCACTGTTGCGCTTGATCATATCGGGCATAAAAGCACGGGTGGTCCAGAATAGCGCCATGCTGTTGACGGCGAAGGTGCGGGTAATATCCGCATCGCTGGCTTCCAGCAGCGGCTTGCCGGAGACGATGCCGGCGTTGTTGATCAGCACGTCGATCGGGCCATTTTCCGCACGCGCTTTATCAGCCGCCGCATAAATAGCGTCCTTATCGCTGAGGTCGCAGGTGTAGATAGCTACCGGATAATTCTTTTGTTTAAGCTCCGCCGCGAGCGTCTCCAGACCCTGCTGATTGACATCCCACAGAATCAGACGTCCGCCCAGGGCGGCGATCCGGACGGCCATCAGCCGGCCGATGCCGCTGGCGGCACCGGTAATCAGTACATTTTTACCATTAAAATCAGTCATTCAGTTTTCCTCGAGAGGGTTTTTTGGAATTTATAACTAATTGAATTTATAATAATAACTTACAGCTATGACGGCAATCTTGTAGAAAGAAGCTGCTCTGTGCGCCCTGGCGGCGCACCAACGACATTGCCTTAGGGCGGCGCCAGCCGCTACCGGTGCGAATATAAGGTTGGTAACTGAGGAAAAATCATGTCCGCAATGCTCTGGCAACCCTCGCAGGAACGTATAAGCCAAACCAATATCACGGCCTTCAGACGCGCCATTGCGGCCGACTGGGGAGTGGAGTTGGCCGATTATCCCGCCCTGTACGAGTGGTCTATCGGCGAGCCGGAAAAATTCTGGTGCTCCATCTGGTCCTTCGGCAGCGTGCTCGCCGCTACTCAGGGGGAGATCGTGCTCGATAATGGCGATCGCATGCCCGGCGCCCGCTGGTTTCCGCAAGCCCGCTTGAATTTTGCGGAGAACCTGCTGCGCCGCCGCGATGCAACGCCAGCCCTCGTCTTTTGGGGCGAAGACCGGGTGCGCCGCTCGCTGAGCTACGCCGAACTTTACAGCGAAGTGTCGCGGTTAGCGCAAGGTCTGCGCGAACTGGGCGTGGTGCCCGGTGACCGGGTGGCCGGCTTCATGCCCAATATGCCGGAAACCGTCGTCGCCATGCTGGCCGCCGTGAGTCTGGGCGCCATCTGGTCGTCCTGTTCGCCGGATTTCGGTGTGCAGGGGGTGCTCGACCGCTTCGGCCAGATCGAGCCCAAGGTGCTGTTCAGCGTCGACGGCTATTTCTACAACGGCAAGGCCCACGACTGCCTAGCACGGCTGCAAGACATCGTGGCCGGGCTGCCCAGCCTGCAGCGGCTGATCGTCGCGCCGTACACCAACCTGCAGCCCGAGCTATCGCAGCTGCCGCAGGCCCGGCTGTGGGCGGAGTGCGTAGCCCCTTATGCAGAGCGGACTATCGACTTCGAGCAACTGCCGTTCGATCATCCGCTGTACATCATGTATTCCTCCGGCACGACCGGCGCGCCCAAGTGCATCGTGCACGGCGCCGGCGGCACCCTGCTGCAGCATCTCAAGGAACATCGGCTGCATGTGGACCTCAAGCCCGGTGAGCGGATTTTCTATTTCACCACCTGCGGCTGGATGATGTGGAACTGGTTGGTGTCCGCGCTGGCCTCGGAAGCGACGCTGCTGCTTTACGATGGCTCGCCCTTCTATCCGGACGGCAATGTGCTGTTCGACTATGCCGACGCCGAAGCGATGACCGTGTTCGGCACGTCCGCCAAGTTTATCGACGCCATCAGCAAGGCCGGGCTGACGCCGCGCCGCACCCACAGCCTGGCGACGGTCAAGGCGCTGCTGTCCACCGGCTCGCCGCTGGCTCCGGAAAGTTTCGATTTCGTCTACCAGGAAATCAAAGCGGACCTCTGCCTGTCTTCCATTTCCGGCGGCACCGACATCATTTCCTGCTTCGCCCTGGGCAATCCGGTATTGCCGGTCTGGCGCGGCGAGCTGCAATGCCGGGGACTGGGGATGAAGGTCGAAGTCTGGGACGAACGCGGCCGGCCGGTGCGCGGCGAAAAAGGCGAACTGGTGTGCACGGCGCCGTTTCCCTGCATGCCGATCGGCTTCTGGAACGATCCGGACGGCGCCAGATACCGTGCCGCCTATTTCGAGGTCTATCCCAACGTCTGGCGGCACGGCGATTATGTAGAGCTGACCGAACACGATGGGCTGATTATTTACGGCCGCTCCGATACGGTGCTCAATCCCGGTGGAGTGCGCATCGGCACGGCGGAGATTTATCGGCAGGTGGAGCAATTGCCGCAGGTAGTGGAGGCGCTGGTGATCGGCCAGGACTGGGACAACGACGTGCGGGTGGTGCTGTTCGTGCGGCTGCGGGAAGGACTCGCGCTGGACGAGGCGCTGACCGCCCGCATCAAGGAGCAGATCCGGCGCAACGCCACGCCGCGTCACGTACCCGCCAAGATCGTGCAGGTGGCCGATATTCCCCGCACCAAGAGCGGCAAGATCGTGGAACTGGCGGTGCGCGATGTGGTGCACGGCAGAGCCGTGAAAAACAAGGAGGCGCTGGCCAATCCGGAAGCGCTGGACCTGTTCGCCGCCATTCCGGAATTAAGCCGTCCTTGAAATCATCGTTTGGCGGCCGTGCCGTCGGTCTCATGACAATCGGCCGCCACCGAGGGCGCGGACAACGTCGGAGCGGTCACCCCGCTTAATGGCAAGAACCTCATGCCCAAGCTCTCCCTCGCCAAGCTCGAACGCCATCTTTACAGCGCCGCCGACCGTCTCCGGCAGGAGGGTCTGGACGCGGCCACGTATAAGGATTACATCTTCGGCCTGCTGTTTCTGAAGCGCAGTTCCGACGTCTTCGACGCCGAGCGCGAGCGCATTGTCGGGCGTAAGGTCGAACAGGGCATGGTGCAGGATGTCGCCGAGTCCGAGTATGGCGAGAACCCGGACTTCTACGACACGTTTTTCGTTCCCGAACGCGCCCGCTGGTCGTATCTGCAAGCGAAGCTCGCCGCCGCCGCTGAGCCGTTCGGCGCGGTGCTCGACAAGGCGCTCGGCGCCCTCTCCGAGCATAATGCCTCGCTCGAACACGTGCTGGATCACATTCAGTTCATGCGGGTGCAGGGTAACAAGCGCATTATCTCCGACGACGCCTGTAAGGATCTGGTCCGCCACTTCAGCCGTCATCGCTTGCGCAACGAAGATTTCCAGTTCTCCGACCTGCTGGGCAGCGCCTACGAGTTTCTGATCAACATGTTCGCCGAGTCGGCGGGCAAGAAGGGCGGTGATTTTTATACGCCCCGCGACGTAATCCGCCTGATGGTGCGGCTGTTGAAGCCCGCGTCGGGCATGTCCATTTACGATCCTACCTGCGGTTCGGGCGGCATGCTGATCATCAGTCGGGAGTTTGTCGAGCAGTCCGGCGGCGATACTAAAAATCTGCGCCTGTGCGGTCAGGTGAACGATGCCTCCGCCTGGTCGATCTGCAAGCTCAATATGCTGTTGCACGGCGTGCCGGACGCGGATATTCAACTGGCGGATACGCTGCTCCAGCCGCAACATCGGGAAAGCAGCGAGTTGGAGCGCTTCAACCGCGTCATCGCCAATCCGCCCTTCAGTCAGAACTATACCCGCTCCAACATGGAGTACCCGGAGCGTTTCCGTTGGGGCTGGTGCCCGACCACCGGCAAGAAGGGCGATCTGATGTTCGCTCAGCACATGCTGGCCGTGTGTCGGCCCGGCGGGATGGTGGCGACGGTGATGCCGCACGGCGTGTTGTTCCGTGGCGGTGCGGAGAAGGAGATTCGGCGTAAGTTTCTGCAGGAGGATTTGATCGAGGCGGTCATCGGTTTGCCGCCGAATCTTTTCTATGGCGCGGGTATTCCGGCCTGCATTCTGGTGCTGCGGCCCAATCTCTCCGGTCGGTCGTCCAATCCTCATAAGCCGGAAGTGCGCCGGGGTCAGGTGCTTTTTATCAACGCCGATGCGGAGTTTCACGCCGGTCGCGCTCAGAACTATCTCCGGCCCGAGCACGTCGAGAAAATCGCCTCCACCTTCGAGCGCTTCGAGGACGTGCCAAGCTATGCGAGAGTGGTGTCATTGGAGGAAATCGGCGGTCCGGCCAATGACTGGAATCTCAACATCCGCCGCTATGTGGACAACTCCCCGCCGCCCGAGCCGCACGATGTGCGCGCGCACCTGTTGGGAGGCGTGCCGGTGGCGGAAGTGGAAGCACAGCGGGAGTTGTTCGAGGCGCTGGGTTTTAATCCGACCCATGCCTTCGCCCGGCGGGAAAGGGACATGGCTTATCTCAACTTCGCCCCGACGCTGATGGAGCGCGCCGCGATTCGCCCCTTGGTGGAGAACGATGCCGGCGTACAGGCCCGCGCCCAGGTGCTGCGCGAGGCGCTGGCCGCGTGGTGGAGCACTCATGCGCCGCGGCTGGCGGATTTGCCCGTGCATCGCTGTCTTAATGTCGTGCGCGGCGAATTTCTGGATACCTTCGTAGCCGCGCTTGCGCCGCTGGATGCACTCGACCGCTTCAAGCTGGCCGGTGTCATCGCCGCCTGGTGGACCGATACGCTGCCCGACTTCAAAACGCTGCTGGAAAACCGGTTTCCCGGCGTGATCGACGGTTGGGTGGATGCCGTCGCCGACGCGGTCGATGATGACGATAATGCCGGCCCCGCCTTCGATCCTTTCGGCCACAAGTTGGTCCGCCGGATAATGGCCGATTATCTGGAGCGCATCGCCGCCGCCCGCGCCGATATTGCCCGGCTGAAGGGCGAGAAGGAAGCCTTCGAGCAGAGCAACGTGCCCGATGATCTGGACGAGGAAGAACTGGCCGCCTGGAACTACGCCAAAGACCTGGAACGGCAGATCAAGGAATTGAAAGCGGACAACCGGGAGGCGCTCAAGGAACTGACCAAATTGGAGAAAGCCACTGCCAAAATCCGCGCCACCTTTTTCGACCGGCAGGACGCCGCCGAGGCCAGAGCCAGGGTCCAGCCGGCGCTCGACCAAATCGCGCAACTCGAAGCGGCACTCGCACCCTACGAGCAGATCAAGACCGAGCTCACCGCCGCCCGCGCCCGCTATCGTGAACTGATAAACCGCTTCGTGGAAGAACTCAAATTCCGCTGCAGCGTCCTCAGCGACGACGAAAAGGAGTCTCTGGTGCTCGAACTATTCGCCCAGGATGTGCAGAGTGCGCTGGAATCCGCCGTGGCCGAGAGGCGGCAGACGCTGGTGCGGTTTATCGAGGGGTTGTGGGATAAGTATCGGGTGACGCTAATGGATTTACGCGAGGCGCGTTCGGGAATTGAAAAGCGACTCAACATAGTCTTTACAGGGCTGAAATACACATGACTTCTCTAATTAGCGATCAAGGCACCTGGATATCACGGCGTCTTGGTGAACTCGCCACCATCGACAAAGGGCATGTCGTGCAGACTCAGCCATTCCCTAATGCAGAAACTGTCCCTTATATTGGAGCCGACAGCTTTAGGGGTAATTATTCTCAATTCACTGCCTCACCCGCAGCAGTTTTTTGCAAGCCTACCGACGTATTGATGCTCTGGGACGGTGAACGCTCTGGGTTATGCGCCTCCGGTCTAATTGGTGCGATAGGCTCAACTGTGGCTCGATTACGACCGAAATCGGGAATAGACGGTCGCTTTCTCTACCATCAACTTTCGAGCTACTTTGGCTGGATTCAAGCGAGGCGAACAGGGACAGGAGTTCCGCACGTTCCCAAAGACATTGCCTCAATACTTACGATTCCAATTCCAGATTCAGAAATCGCACAATCCCGCATCGCAGCAGTACTGGACACAGTAGACGCAGCAATTGCGCAAACGGAAGCAATAATTGCCAAGCTCAAGCAGGTGCGCGCCGGCCTGCTACATGACCTGCTTACCCGTGGCCTCGATGAACACGGCCAACTCCGCCCCCCGCCTGCCGAAGCACCGAATCTTTATCAGGATTCGCCTCTGGGTAAGATTCCGAGGGAGTGGGAAATTTCGACGTTAGAGGCATTGCTGGCCCGAGTTCCAAATGCACTCCGTAGCGGACCCTTCGGTAGCGCACTTCTCAAGCAGGAACTCAAACCCCAGGGTATTCCCCTTCTCGGCATTGATAACGTCCACGTTGAGCGTTTTTCTGCTGACTACACTCGCTTTGTTGATGATGCTAAATTTGTGGAACTAAGTTGTTATGCAGTACGTCCTTTGGACGTAATGATCACAATAATGGGCACAGTTGGTCGTTGTTGCGTGGTGCCTGCATCCATCGGACGCGCCTTATCCTCTAAGCACGTATGGACCATCACATTTGACCAGAACCGGTATTCGCCGATATTGGCTTGCTGGCAGATGAATTTTGCACCCTGGGTGCTTAAGCAACTTAGAAAGGATGAGCAAGGCGGCGTAATGAGCGCTATTCGATCAGAAACACTTCGCATGCTCTTGCTGCCAGTGCCGCAACAAGAAGAATTGAGGATGATTGAAGGTTTCTTATTGGGAGCAACAGATTGCATCCGAAGCGAAGAGGAATTACTGCCCAAGCTTCGTGCTTTAAAATCCGCCCTAATGACCGACCTGCTAACCGGTCGTGTCCGTGTGCCCGAGGGCGTGGAAGT
The DNA here is from genome assembly GCA_963708455.1 of uncultured Pseudomonadota bacterium. Lineage (GTDB taxonomy): Bacteria > Pseudomonadota > Gammaproteobacteria > Competibacterales > Competibacteraceae > CAIMUS01. The sequence goes on along the minus strand of CAVPSQ010000010.1, from coordinate 909,951 downwards.
GCATTCGTGAGCACCGGCGCCGGTTGCCGGCCCCAAAATCCGGCTGTTGAATCTTGCGACAAACTTGCGACAAACTTGCGACAAGCTTACGACATGGCTGGTAGGCTGTTGAATTTGTACCAATTCCTCTGGATTTTCTTCATGCAACTTTGCTGCACTGATCAAGCAGGCTTTGGTGCGTAGGACGCACCCTAGATTATAGTTCGGCTAATTGAGAACCGGACCTATGCAGTGATATCCCTGGGAGCGCCGCACCCCAGTGCGGCTTTTAAATGCCGCACTGGGGTGCGGCGCTCCCAGGGTGCCAACGGCAACGAATGTCTGGATAACCATTAGCGAGACTATAACATGATTTATGCATGAACAAATGCTGATTAAAATTAGCCAGATTCAACAGCCTACATGGCTGGTGAACCCTGGGGTGGCTGGATCGGTTATGATGAGAACACGACGAATCCTGTCTAATGATCGGTCTTTCATCAGTCGGGGGCGTGTGCCGGCTAATTTAGACTTTGATTGATTAACTCATGAGGTATCCATGCCAACTGTTTCCAGCCAAGGTGAAGTACGCATCCCTGAGCCATTGTTACGATCACTCAACATTACTCCAGGCACAGAAGTGGATTTCGAGCAACAGGGTAATTTACTGGTGATGCGTGTGGTTAAACCTAGAAAAGTGTCGCGTCCGGAAGATGGTCCAAAAATTTTAAACTATCACGGTCCGACGGTAACTCTGGAAGAAATGGAAGAAGCCATTAAAAAAGGTGCTGAGGACTCCCTATGAAGTCTCTCGACACGAATGTTTTAGTTCGCTATTACGCCCAGGATGACCCGGGACAATCCTTGATAGCAACGCGCCTGTTCGCGGATGAACAATCATTATTCGTCGCCAAAACGGTACTTATCGAATTTTGGTGGGTGCTAGGCTGTTGAATTTGTACCAATTCCTCTGGATTTTCTTCATGCAACTTTGCTGCACTGATCAAGCAGGCTTTGGTGCGTAGGACGCACCCTAGATTATAGTTCGGCTAATTGAGAACCGGACCTATGCAGTGATATCCCTGGGAGCGCCGCACCCCAGTGCGGCATTTAAAAGCCGCACTGGGGTGCGGCGCTCCCAGGGTGCCAACGGCAACGAATGTCTGGATAACCATTAGCGAGACTATAACATGATTTATGCATGAACAAATGCTGATTAAAATTAGCCAGATTCAACAGCCTAGGTGGGTGCTAACCCAAGCTGAGAAGTTTCGCTTTGAAAAAGCCCTGGTTTTGTCTGTATTCGACCATTTTCTGGGTCTTTCTAACATAGTGATCGAAGATGAATCCGCCGTGAGGAATGCAGTAGTTTGGTGCCGGGCTGGTTTGGAGTTTCAAGATGCCCTTCATCTTGCCTTGTCCAGCCAGTGCGCTGTAATGCTGACGTTCGATGACCGCAAGTTTGCCCGCCGTGCCAATCAGCTTGGCATTCGCCCGCCTTGTCACATACCCGCAGCGGCGGATTGGACATCAAATCAAGAGGTGGATAAGTAGGTAGGATGGGCCAAGCGAAGCGTGTCCATCATCTCCTGCTCCCACCTACTGGGTACGATGAGCACGCTTCGTTTTCTGTACAAAACGGCTTCTTAACACTCACAATGATCCAGGAAAATGCCATAGTATGACGCCTGAAGAGAAGAAACATCAGGAGCTGGGCTTTCGCTCCGAATTGACATTCTTGCGTCGGCAACTTGAAACACTGCCTCCTAACGCAGTGCTTAGCCGGATGAGCGTCGAAAGTCGAATCTGCGTTATAGAGCGGCGTCTGGGGCGACTGATGGCAGGAGAATGGGATGACAAATCTTGATCTTGGCAGAGGCGCGGTCCGGCTGGCCTATCGACCAAGCTTTGATTCGGACCGCAAACCGTGAACAAGCCGATCCACTGGGAACGCGAACTCGTCGAGCGGCCTTTCTGCCGGCAGCTCGAACGCCTGGGCTGGCAGTGGATCGAAGCCGATCCCGATCTGCCGGAGACGACGGAGCGTGCCAATTCACGCGAAGTACTGCTCAAGGGACGGCTCGCGGCGGCGCTGAAAAAGCTCAACCGGCGCGACGGCCAACCCTGGCTGGACGAGGGCCGCATTACCCGGGCCATCCGCGACCTGGAACAGACCGCCGGCCACCGGCTGATGGAAATCAACCAGTCGGCGACGGAACTGCTGCTCAAGGGAACGGTGACCGATGGGCTGCCCGACTGGAACCGAGGCCGACCGCAGCCGCTGCGCTATATCGATTTCGAAAACCCGGCGAACAACGATTTCCTTGCCATCACCCAATTCAAGGTCGAACTGACCAGCGGATGCGGGCATGTAATCCCCGACGCCGTGCTGTTCGTCAACGGTATCCCGCTGGTGATCGCGGAATTCAAAAGCCCCGGCATCCAGAACCCGCTACGGGAGGCCGATCAACCAACTGCTGCGCTACTCCAACCAGCGCCGCGAACTCCGGCCGACCCGCTACAGCGATAACGAGGGCGTCGAGCGCCTGTTTCATACCAATCAGCTATTAATCGCCAGCGACTTCTTCGAAGCTCGCGCCGCCACCGTCGGCGCCCCGCCCGAAGCCTATCTGGAATGGGCCGATACCAGCCCCGTGCCGCTGAGCACCGTCGCCGAGGAACTGGGCCTGCTGTCCGCCGCACCCGATCTGGACGAGGCGGCACGGGAACTGGCCGAAGTCGGCCCGGAGCAGGCCGAGCGCGTGGGAACGCCGCTGTTCTTTCGCGCGCCCGATAAGCAACCCGCCGTCATGCGCACACCAACCGGCGGACTGCACAGCCAGCAGATTCTGGTGGCCGGCATGCTGCGCCCGGCCCATCTGCTCGACCTGATGCGCAACTTCACCGTGTTCCAGCAGGTGGACGGCAAAACCCGCAAGGTGATGGCGCGCTACCAGCAGTTCCGCGGCATTCACAAAGCCGTGGCGCGCTTGCTCGAAGGTCGGACCCACGCCCAGGGCGCGCTGCGCGACGAGCGCGGCGGCATTATCTGGCACACCCAGGGTTCGGGCAAAAGCCTCAGCATGGTGTTCCTGGTGCGCAAAATGCGGATGATGCCGGAACTGAACCGCTTCAAGGTGGTGGTGGTCACCGACCGTACCGACCTGGAAGGCCAGTTGCGCGAGACGGCGCGACTCTCCGGTGAAACCCTGCGCCCGAGCGATAACGACAGCCTGCGGCGCGAATCGCCCACGGCGCGCACCCAACGGATTCTACGGGAGACGACGCCGGATATCGTCTTCGCCATGCTTCAGAAGTATCAGGATGCGACCCGGCGCGAGAGCGGCGAGACGGTCGCCATGACCATCGTGCGCCAGGAGAAAAAGCCCGGCAGAGACCAGCCTGTCGTCGATAAGTCCATCACGCTCGAAGAAAATATCCACTTCGAGGACTTCCCGGTGCTCAACGAATCCGAGCAGATTCTCGTGCTGGTGGACGAGGCGCACCGCTCGCATACTCGAAGTCTGCACCGCAACCTGCGCAAGGCGTTGCCCAACGCTGCGATCATCGGCTTCACCGGCACACCGATCCTGAGCCGGGAGAAAACTGAAACTCGCGAGATCTTCGGCGAATTCATCGACAAATACCTGCTGCAGGACGCCGAACTCGACGGCGCCACCGTGCCGATTCTCTACGAAGGCCGCACGGCGGACGGCTTCGTCAAGGATGCGGTGGGACTCGACGAACTGTTCGTCGATCTGTTCCGCGACTACACGCCCGCTGAACTGGCGGTCATCAAGGCCAAATATGCGACCGAGGGCGACGTGCTGGAAGCGCCTTTGCTGATCGAGCAGAAGGCGCGCGACATGATCCGTCACTACGTCGGCGTGGTGCTGCCCGAAGGCTACAAGGCCCAGGTGGTGGCGACCAGCCGGCAGGCGGCGGTGACCTATTATGAACAACTGCTCAAGGCGCGCAATGAACTGGTGGCGGCGCTCGAGGCACTTCCCGCCGCCCTGCTGGCGCTCTCCGCTGACGCGGTGGAGCAACTCGACCCAGACCGGCGGTTCCTGCTGCGCGCGCACCCCCTGCTGCCCCAGCTTCGCGTCCTGGAAATCGCGGCGGTTTTCTCAAGCAATCACAACGACCCGGAATCCTGGTGGAACTGGTCCGATAAAGACCGACAGAACGAGCGCATCCGCCGCTTCAAGCGCCGGCTGGCGATTGAAAAGACGGACAAGACCGACCCGCTGTCGATTCTGGTGGTCAACAACATGCTGTTGACCGGCTTCGACGCGCCGGTGGAGCAGGTGCTTTATCTCGACCGCAAGATGGTCGCCCACGACCTGTTACAGGCCATCGCCCGGGTGAATCGCACCTGTGGCTCCAAAACCTGCGGCTATGTGGTGGACTACATCGGCGTGGCCCGCCATCTGAACGAGGCGCTCAAGGATTACGACGGCGAGGACACCGAAGGGACACTGCTCGATATCGGCATGGAATTACCGAAACTGCTCGACCGCCGGACGCGGGCCGTCGCGCTCTTTACGGAGCGTGGCGTCAAGGACCTGTTCGGCCAGGTGGACGAGTGCGTCGAACTGCTCGCCGACCTGAAAATCCGGGCTGATTTCATGAACAAATTGCGCCAGTTCTACGCAACACTGAATCGCCTGGAGCATCGCCCCGAGGTACCCGGCGACGTGTTCCGCGACGCGAAACTGCTCGGTTTTATCAACCAGGTTGCGGCCAATCTCTATCGCGACCCGGCGCTCGATCTGCTCGGAGTAGCGGAAAAGGTGAAGGCGCTGATCGATGTCCACGTCATGGCGCGCGGGGTGGACCCGAAAATTCCGCCCACGACCATCACCGATGCACAGTTCGAACAGGTCCTCGCCGGACAGAACAGCAGCCGCGCCCGGGCGGTGCAGATGCAGCACGCCGCGCGCTTTCACATCATCGGCTTTTCCAATCAGAATCCGATCTACGCCCACCGGATGAGCGAGAAACTGGAGGAAATTCTGCAACGGTTCAAGGACGATTGGGACGCGCTGGAGCGCGAACTGCGTCAGTTTATCGACGAACTGAAGCGGGGCGATCGCAATGACTATCCCGACCTCGATCCCCAGGTGCAGGTACCGTTCGTCCGGCTGGTTATCGAGGAATGCAGCAAGGGAAGAGAGCTTACCGAAGCACAGCGCAAGACCGCAATCTCCACCACGCTGGACATGGTGGACCGGATTCAACAGGAAATCCGTGTGGTGGGCTTCTGGAAAAACGCCCACGCCAGGGAGCTGCTGACCAAGCGCCTGGTTCGCGACCTCGATGAGGCGGCCCTTGGCAGACCCGGCGGCGAGCGCGACCTGGCGCAGCGGTTGGTCGCCCTGGCGAAAGAAAACCACGAGTCTCTGACACGGCGATGAGCGAGACGCTGGAACTGCAGGGATTGACTGTCGAGATCCGTCGCAGTGCCCGGCGGCGGACCCTGAGCCTGACCGTGGACCGGGGCGGCGAACTGGTGCTGCACACACCGCTCACTGCCGGCGGCGATGAGATAGCCGCCTGGGCGCGCTCCAAGCTTCTGTGGGTGCACCGCAAGCTGGCGCTGAAGAAGGCGATCATGCTACCGGTGCGATCCCCGGAGTACGTGACCGGCGAAACCTTTGCCTACCTGGGCAGGCGCTATCGCCTGCTGCTGGTGACTGAGCAACCAGAAGCGCTGCATTTCGATGGCACGCGCTTTCTGCTGCGGCACGATGCGCGGCCGGCCGACGCCCACTTCAAGCGCTGGTATATTGCCGCCGGGAAAGCATGGTTACCACAACGGGTCGCACTGTTGCGCTCGCGTACGGGTCCCGCGCCGGCGCGAGTGGCGGTGCGGGAGCTCGGCTTCCGCTGGGGTTCGTGCGGACGCGACGGCGCGCTCTACCTGAACTGGCGTCTGCTTCAGCTCCCGATCAGGGTGGTGGACTACGTAGTAATCCATGAGTTATGTCACTTGGTCGAGCCCAGCCACCGCCCCGAGTTCTGGCGCATGCTGGAGCGCGCGTTGTCGGACTGGCGGGAGCGCAAGGAGGAGTTGCATCGTGGAACGGCGGATATCTTCTGGTGCGTGCCGCGGATGACGCCGTAACCGGCGCCATAGGGGGTTCCAATCGCCCTGGAGAAAAAAACCAGTTGACTGCTGGCGTCGTACTCTCCGCTCAATCTCAGACGGGTGCTGGTCGCAATTGACTCCGTTCGGGTATAACCCTAAACTAAGCAGCCGTAACGCTGGATACATTAACCTTAGCAGCGAGGGGGTGTTTGATGGGGAAATTGGACAACAAGGTGGCGCTGGTAACCGGTGGTTCGAGAGGCATCGGTAAGGCTATTGCGCTACTGTTAGCCAAAGAAGGCGCCAAAGTCGGCCTTAACTACAACCGCAGCGCCGATGAAGCCAACGCGGTTGCCGACCAAATCAGAGCACTGGGCAGCGAAGCCTTCGTGGCACAGGCTGATGTGAGTGACGCCACAGCCGCCCGCGGTCTGGTCAAGCAGGTGCTGGAGCATTTCGGCACCATCGATATTCTGGTCAACAACGCGGGCATCACCCGCGATTCCTTCTTCAAAAAGCTTACCGACGAAGCCTGGCACGAGGTCATCAAGACCAACCTGGACAGCGTCTATTACATCACCAGCGCCGCGGTGCCGGCCATGCTGGCCAAAAACTACGGCCGCATCATCAGCATCAGTTCCTTCGTTGGCCAGAAAGGCAATCTGGCCCAGACCAACTACGCCGCCACCAAGGCCGGGCTGATCGGTTTCAGCAAGTCGCTCGCCCTGGAACTGGCCAGAAACAACATTACGGTCAACACCATTAATCCCGGCTTCATGGGCACCGAGATGGTGCTGAGCATCAAGGAAGAGGTGCAGCAGAAACTGTTGACCCAGGTGCCGATGGGACGTTTCGGTACGCCGGCAGAAGTGGCCGAGGCCGTGCTGTTTCTGGCGGCTGACAGCAGCGGCGCGTACATCACCGGCCAGCAGATCAACGTCAACGGCGGCATCTACATGTAATTCTTTAGAATCCCATAGAAGAAACCGGGTCAAGCCGGTTCCGTGGGATACCCCTTGGGGCGACGCACAGTCGCCCATTTTTTTAGCGTGGGGGGGCTATTGGCAGGAAATTTCAAGCGCAGCTTGCCCATGGTTACGGAACAGGCTTCACAAGGTATAATGAGGCGCCTTCGATAGGCGGGTTACCTGTGCCCTGGTGCCGCCCGTCAGCAAACAGGGTTTCCAAGCCGGGGTAGCTCAGTTGGTAGAGCAACCGATTCGTAATCGGTAGGTCGGCAGTTCGAGTCTGCCTTCCGGCACCAGTTAAAATGGGGTTCAGGCTATCGCCTGAACCCCATTTTGTTGTCTCAGAACGCCGAACCAGGAGTTCAACCATGCAGAGAAAGAGCTTGTGACCGGGTGAGTCTACTCACCTGCAATTATAGAAGGGGCTTGCATCAAAAAGCCTCAATAAGTGTATACTCCGCGCCCGATCACTGGTGCTTAAACCTAAGGTAGCGACTGGAGCAGTCTCGCATGAAAGCAATCATTCTGGCCGGCGGACTGGGAACACGCCTAAGCGAGGAAACCATCCTACGCCCCAAGCCGATGGTGGAGATTGGCGGCAGGCCGATCCTGTGGCATATCATGAAAATTTACTCGGCCCACGGCATCAACGATTTCATCATCTGCTGCGGCTACAAGGGCTATATGATCAAGGAATACTTTGCCAATTATTTTCTGCACATGTCCGATGTCACCTTCGATATGCGCCATAACGGGATGGAGGTGCATGAACGGCATGCCGAGCCTTGGCGCGTCACCTTGGTGGATACCGGCGAGCACACCATGACCGGTGGTCGGCTGAAACGGGTCAGAGATTATCTGGGGAATGAAGATTTCTGTTTCACCTACGGCGATGGCGTTGGTGATATTGATATCAGCCAACTTATCGCTTTCCATCGGCAGCAAGGCACGTTAGGGACGCTCACCGCGACCCAGCCGCCCGGACGGTTCGGAGCGTTGAATCTGCGCGGCGCTCGGATTACCTCTTTTCAGGAGAAACCGCAGGGTGATGGTGGTTGGATCAATGGGGGTTTTTTCGTGTTGTCGCCTAAAGTGATCGATAACATTGAAGGTGACGATACCCTCTGGGAGCGCGAACCGCTGGAACGGTTGGCCCAGGCAGAGCAGCTTTCCGCGTATCTGCATCGGGGTTTCTGGCAGCCGATGGATCACTTGCGGGATAAAATTTATCTGGAAGAGTTGTGGGCCAGTGGCAAAGCGCCGTGGAAAGTATGGGAATGACACCGGCTTTCTGGGCGGGCAAACGGGTTCTGATCACCGGCCATACCGGTTTCAAGGGTGGTTGGCTGTCCTTGTGGTTGCAACAATGGGGTGCCGAAATCGTAGGTTACGCGCTGGAACCGCCAACCCAGCCCAGCCTGTTCGAGTTGGCCCAGGTGGAACAGGGCATAGAGTCGGTGATCGGCGATGTGCGCGATCTGGCGCACTTGCAAACTGTCTTCGCCCGTTCTTGTCCCGAAATTGTATTCCATCTGGCTGCCCAACCCCTGGTGCGAGATTCTTATCAGTTTCCAGTGGAAACCTACGCCACCAATGTCATGGGTACTGTGCACCTGCTGGAGGCCGTGCGGCAAACCGGCGGAGTCCGGGTGGTGGTTAACATCACCAGCGACAAATGCTATGAGAACCGCGAGTGGATACTGGGGTTACCGTGAAACCGAGCCGCTCGGCGGCTACGATCCTTATAGCAACAGCAAAGGTTGCGCTGAACTGGTCACCTCGTCTTATCGAAATTCCTTTTTTAATCCGGCAGATTTTCAACGTCATGGTGTGGCGCTCGCTTCAGTACGGGCGGGTAACGTGATCGGCGGCGGCGACTGGGCCAGGGATCGCCTGATACCCGATATCATGAAGGCGTTTTTGGCAGGCCAGTCGGTGACCATTCGTAATCCCCATGCAATACGTCCGTGGCAGCATGTGCTGGATCCGCTGTGCGGCTACCTGGAGTTAGCCGAAAAGCTCTGGCGGCAAGGTCCGGACTATGCGGAGGGCTGGAATTTCGGCCCGAACGATGGCGATGCCAAGCCGGTCTCTTGGATAGTCGAACACTTGACCACATTGTGGGGAGGACAGGCCCGCTGGCTGCTGGATGCAGGCGATCACCCGCATGAGGCGCATTATTTGAAACTGGATTGTTCCAAGGCAACGATGCGGTTAGACTGGCGCCCGCGCTGGAATCTGGAACAGGCGCTGACCAGAACTGTGGACTGGTATAAAGCTTATGCGGCGCATGAGGATCTGCGGGCGGTGACGCTTGGACAGATTAGCGGTTATGAGGCGTGTTGACCGATGAACGCGGAATCTCTGAAAGAAGCGATCAAGCGGGAATTGCCGGGTTGGCTGCGGGAGGACCCGGACTTGCGCGCCTACATTCTGGAACTGACCCGACAGGAATACGCCGGCCGCGCGGAGACCCAGGACCGGTTTTACGACATCCTGGCCGAATTGCGCCGCGACCGGGAAGAACAGACCCGCAAGCGGGAGGAGCAGAATCAGCAATGGAAGGACTTTACCCAGGAGCAAAACCGCGGTAACGTGCCAGATGTCGATATATAGATAAATAACTCTTTGATTATAAAATATTTAATTAAGTCGATATCCATGTCTGGAGCACTACCACGTGAACTATCCCCACTTATTCATCGGCGTGGAGTTCAGCAGGGAAAACCGCAACATCGTCGGCTTCGAGGTGGAACATGTCTGATGTGATGGGAAAAGAGAGGCGGCAAAAACGTGGCCTGTCCTCAATTATTCCAAGTCCAACCTTACTGTAGGGAGAGGCGCCATGCAGTGGCAAGAAGTGATCGACAACCCCTACCTGAAAAACCTGCCCTTCAAAATCGAACTCAACCGGTGGGGAAACGTTGAAATGAGTCCCGCCAGCAACCGCCATGCATTCATACAATCCCGGTTGGCGCAACTGATCAGAGCCTGTATCGGCCAAGGTGAGACATTGACCGAATGCAGCGTGCAGACCTCCGACGGTGTGCGCGTGCCCGACGTGGTATGGGCATCGCAGGAATATCTGGACCGATACAATTGGGCGACGCCGTTTCCCGCCGCTCCGGAAATCTGCGTGGAAATCGTTTCGCCATCCAATAGTCATGCTGAAATGTTGGCAAAAGTCCGGCTTTTTCTCGAAGCCGGCGCAGAAGAGGTATGGCTCGTGAATGAAAGTAATGGACTGGAAATACAGGGAACGAAGGGGCTGTTGACTGATTCTGTGCTGATTCCCGGGGTGGCTGCCAAAATTCGAGAGATGGGTTAAAAACAAGGTCTCGCGGATTGGCTGCTGGTGCTCCCGTGGAACCTGTGTGAGTTTTTATCAGGTACTGGTGACAGGATGAGTCTCTGCATTAAGGAAACCAGGCTTCGGGGTCGAAGTTCGTGTGGGACGTGCGCTATGAGAGTCATCTCCCAAAAACCTCTGCGGGATTTTTGGACCTGCCATCCAGAGTCGAGGCCCATGCTGGAAGACTGGTTCAAGAAAGCAAGCAAGGCGCAAGCAACGTCTTTTCCCGTGCTTCGCCAGATATTTGTCTCTGCAGACTATGTGGATGGCTTCACGATTTTTGATGTTGGCGGAAATCGATACTGGATCGCAGCGATCATTCACTACGATAAGCAGAGGCTTTACGTGCGGCAGGTGATGGCTCATTCGGAATATGACCGAAACGATTGGAGGAATCCATGAACGCATTGCTTGATGTCCAGCGGCTTGTTCCCGCGTGGGAGTCACTTCAGTCTGTCGCCCGGGTAGCGCATATTGACTCCGAGGCTGAGTATGAGCAGACCATCGTGTTGCTCAACAGCCTACTGGATGCCGTGCGTGATGATGCAGGCCATCCGCTCTATTCGTTGGTTTCGGTGGTCGGTGATTTGATTGAGGCGTATGAGCTTGATCATGACCCCCTGGATGACTAACTGGATGTGGACGAATCCGCCGCCCTGGCAGAACTCGTGCGATCGTGGCCGAGGCCGAACGGCTCAAACCTATCTGTGCACAACAGGCATCAGAAAGGAGGACCGGCCCGCTGGCTGCTGGATGCAGGCGATCACCCGCATGAGGCGCATTATTTGAAACTGGATTGTTCCAAGGCAACAATGCGGTTAGACTGGCGCCCGCGCTGGAATCTGGAACAGGCACTGACCAGAGAGTTATGTGGAATCGCGGATCGGGCTGGCCTTGCTACGCTATCGCGTGCGGATGTGGGAACAGTGGTTGCACGCTGGCCATACCGGACGGTTGCCGGTAATCGTACCGGTGGTGGTTTATCATGGCGCTGCAGCCTGGCGAGTGAGCCGGCAATTTGCCGATGGCGTCGCTGCTGTGCCGGAGCTGCGGGCGTATGTGCCGGACTGTGTCTATCATCTGGTGGATTTGAGCGGCTATCGGGATGAGGAATTGCGCGGTGCGGTGATGCTGCACACCGCGTTGCTGACCTTGAAATACATCTTCCGGGACGAATTGCGGGGGCGGCTGGCGGAGATTTTAGGACTGCTGCGGGAGTTGGAGCAGAGTTCGAGCGGGCTGGACTATGTACTGACGCTGCTGCGCTATCTGGCGCAGGGCACGAGCACGGAGCGGTTGAATGCGGACGAGCTGCGTCGAGCAGTGACGCAAGCCTTGAGCGGTGGAGGTGAACTGATGATGACGATTACGGAACAGTGGGTTCAAGAAGGCCGACAGGAGGGCCGACAGGAGGGCCGACAGGAGGGCTTGTTTTCTGAACGGCAGCTGCTGTTGCGGCTGGTGCGAAAACGGTTTGGCGAGGCGGTGATAGAGCGGAGTCAGGCGCTGCTGGAGCGGGTTGAGGAGATGGCAGTGCTGGAGGAGTTGGGAGAAATGATGCTGGATTGCGCCGATGGGGAGGCGTGGCTGGCGATACTGGTGCGGCAAGCGAACTGATTCGCCTCACGCCTCACAAAAACGTGGTCTGTCCCCAAGTTATTCAAATTATTTAAAATTATTTCACAAAAACGTGGTCTGTCTCCAATTATTCCTCGAAGTGCTCTACGTGAGCAAGCGGACTAAATGGCTATTGAAGAAGGCGGCGTAGGTTGATAAAGCTGGGAGCAAAATCAATCAAAAAACCGTAAAGCGACGTAGAAGGTTGGAACTTCCATGACCGAAAAAGAACGCAACCGCCGATCCGATCTGATCAACCAGCTGGAGGCGTTACGCCGCAGCGGACAGATGCGACTGGATGCGGACGAATCCGCCGCCCTGGCGTATGCGCTGAGTGCAGTTCCGTCGGGAGAGATTGCGCTGTTCGGTTCGCGGGTCGAGCCGAACCGCCGCGGCGGCGATATCGACGTGCTGCTGCTGACCGACGCGCCGGCGTTTGAGACCTCGCAGGCGATGGCGGTCCGGTTCTTTTCCCGCTGCGAGGAGAAGATCGACGTGGTGGTAATCAACCCGAACACGATCACGCCCGAGCAGCAGGATTTTCTCAACCGGATCACGCGGGTGCGGCTGCAATGAGCGTCGAGCCTTTGCTGGCCGGTTCCCGCGACAAGCTGATGGCGGCGCTGGAACTGCTGTTCGCCTCGGTCGAAGCTTATTCGGGATTCGATCCGCAACGGACCTACACGCCGCAGGAGCGCGAGCCTTTTGACGCACTGTCGGACTGCTATCTCCGGGCGTTCGAGTCCAGCCTGAAGTTTTTCCGCACCTGGGAACGGATGCGTGAAGCCGCGCCATCGGAGTCGTTTCGGGATTTGCTGCTGCGTATGGAAAAGCTGGGCTTCATCTCTGATGCGGGTCGCTGGTTGCAGTTGCGTGATGTGCGCAACCGGATCGCACACGAAGGTATCTGCCCGGCGAGTTGGAAAAAATCTACCTGGCGATCATCGGTTCGGGGAATCAGGAAATGCGGCGGCTGGCACAGAAGGTTTTGGACGCCGTGCCCAAAGAGGACAATCTATGAAAAGAGTCACTATCGAGCGTAAGGCGCGGTTCTACGAACGGCGACACCAGCGGCCAGGCCAACCGATTGATCGTGATTTCGCCGATGATCGACGCGCAGGCGCAACAGGTGGCGGAACGGCTGGGGATCGAAACTTACGGCGACTCGATCGAAGTGGAGACGCTCTGAGGTACAAGGCGCAAGATGAAAGCAGAAACAGAGTCGGTCCCGAATTATTCGGATTGGCGGGCGGCGACGCTGGATCAGATCGAGCAATTTCAGGAGATCTGTGAATGAAAGCCACTCAGCAAATCGTCACGGTCGGCGAAGGCGGCCGGGTTGAGTTGCAAGTGTCCCAACCGGTCGGGTCGCGAGTGCGGGTGATCGTGCTGGAGGCGGCGGAATCGGCGGCGGTCGGTCGGCCCTTGACCGAGGAGGAATGGTTCCAGTTGGGGGCGCTGGCGGCGGTGACCGAGGACGATCCGGAGGAAGACGCGATCTGGGAGCGCTATCTCTGTGGCTAGCCAACCGGCGTAGCCTGGATGGAGCGGAGCTTGCGAAACGCAATCCAGGTTTCTTTGAAACTATAGCGCTCCTATCTGATTTGTGGAATCGCCGATTCGAACCACCCCGGTGCTGCGCGCCACCCCTCGTTATCCAAGAAGGGGAAAATCCATAACTCAAATAGGATTGCTATAGCTCGTATTGGTTCGCATCGTGAATTGTTCGATTAATAGCATAAACACCATGCCCAAGCCAAGCAAACGGTTAACGTTTCCCAGTCTCTGGACTTATGCAAACGATTCGATCCATCGAAATAGTAGGTGAAAACGGGCGGTTGGAGTTGCGCCTCGACAAACCAGTCGGTACAAGGGTGGAGGTCATTGTCCTGGACTTGGAAGAAATTCGGCCTTCTGTCGAGCTGAGCGGTGATGACTTGGCGCTTGCTAAGCTTCAAGAAACGACGGGGTTCGCCAGCACGGTATTGGCCAGCGCTGCCGAGTATGTCTGGAATGGTCTGTAAACTGAGTGTCGATAACATATACAATGGTTTCCTTCTCAAATGATATTCGTTGAAACTCCACTGCAAGGTGCCTATTTGATACAAATCGAACCGTGTTCAGATGAGCGTGGGATGTTTGCACGGGGTTTTTGTCAACGGGAATTCCTTGAACATGGTTTGAAGACAAATATTGTACAATGTAACCTATCTTATAATGTTAAGCGCGGCACGCTCCGTGGAATGCACTATCAACTTCAACCGATGGCTGAAGTGAAGATGGTGCGTTGTATCCGTGGAACAATTTATGATATTATTATTGATGTTCGCCCTGAATCAAAAACTTACTTGAAGTGGTATGGAGTGGAACTGACTGCTGAAAACCGTACTCTTCTTTATGTACCAGAAGGCTTCGCACATGGATACCAATCCTTGGGGGACAATACTGAGGTTTTTTACATGGTAACTCAGTATTATGCACCTGAATATGAGCGTGCGATGAGATGGAACGATCCTCTTTTTAGAATTAAATGGCCGATCTTAGATCCAATTCTTTCTGATAAAGACGCCAATCATCCAGATTTTACTATGGAGTCAACATGAGTAAAAAAATGATGGAAGTTCGCTTGTTTAAACCATCTAGGATGGAGGCGTCAAACGGGCAATTTCAGGTGGGCGAACATGCGGATTCTACCTTGATGTTTGCTGCTACAACCGGCCGTTTGACGATCAGAGCCAGCTTGTCGTGCGCCTGCAAACGGAGGCTAAGCTGTCCGTGCAAAATGCAATTCGCGAGGGTGTCTTCCAACTGGCGTGGTCGGCAGTGATCGACTTGGAAAATAGCGCCAATCCGGACATGACCCGTCGGGAAGCCATCGCTAAATGGCGACGTTTTGCCAGCGTTGATCTGGCGCTGACCGATCGCATCGAAGCGTTGGCGAATGAATATGCCGGGTTGGGCGCCAAGCCGATGGACGCGCTTCATGTGGCCAGCGCCGTAGAGGCGGGGGCCTCGTATTTTTTGACCACTGACAAAGCGCTACTACGAAAAATGGTGGCTGAGCGACGTATTCGCGTTGTCGATCCGTTGGATTTCATCCGTCTGATTGAGGGGACAACCGATGAGAACTGATACTGAACTGCGAGCCCAAGGTCTGAGCGCCCTATTGCAGGTCCTCGGTGAAGTGGACGCGGAACGTTTTATCGCGCTGATCAATCGGGAGCGCTTTGACTATACCGAGTGGCGCGAACATCAATGGGATGGGGAGACCGTTGCCTCACTCGCCGGGCGAGCCAGAGCCTTGAGGGCATTGGATCAATCGTCTTGATGCGCGTACTGATTGTGTTGAGATGTAGAAAGAACGGTTGCGAATGGCGGTTCATGGTCGCTGTGCCAAAAAAAGTGAAAGATGACTTTATCTCTTTCCTCTTGGACGCCAGCCGGCAGGGCAAGACCGTTGCCGGCTACGGCGCCGCCGCCAAGGGCAATACGCTGATGAACTATGCCGGGATTCGGCCCGATCTGCTTCCGTTCGTGGTGGATCGCAACCCGGCCAAGCAGGGGAAATACATGCCGGGCAGCCAGATTCCGATCGTCGCCGAAAGCCGACTGCGGAATGCAAAGCCGGATTATGTGGTCATCCTGCCGTGGAACCTTAAGGCAGAAGTGAGGCCTTGATCATCGTTCGGGTCACGTGCCGCCCACCGATACAGAATTGTGGGCAGTGCGCACCCTACAAAAGCTCGGAAATCAACAGCTTGGATTTGTAGGGTGGGCATTGCCCACCGAGCGGTGGCCGCAACGATGATCATGGCCAGAAGTGATGCGGCAGCTTGACTACATTAGGGCATGGGGCGGTAAATTTGTAACAGCGATTTCGGCCATGATCATCGTTTGGGCCAAAACCGGCGTAGCCTGGATGGAGCGGAGCTTGCGAAGCGCAATCCAGGTTTCTTTGAAACTAGCTCGTATTGGTTCGCATCGTGAATTGTTCGATTAATAGCATAAACACCATGCCCAAGCCAAGCAAACGGTTAACGTTTCCCAGTCTCTGGACTTATGCAAACGATTCGATCCATCGAAATAGTAGGTGAAAACGGGCGGTTGGAGTTGCGCCTCGACAAACCAGTCGGTACAAGGGTGGAGGTCATTGTCCTGGACTTGGAAGAAATTCGGCCTTCTGTCGAGCTGAGCGGTGATGACTTGGCGCTTGCTAAGCTTCAAGAAACGACGGGGTTCGCCAGCACGGTATTGGCCAGCGCTGCCGAGTATGTCTGGAATGGTCTGTAAACTGAGTGTCGATAACATATACAATGGTTTCCTTCTCAAATGATATTCGTTGAAACTCCACTGCAAGGTGCCTATTTGATACAAATCGAACCGTGTTCAGATGAGCGTGGGATGTTTGCACGGGGTTTTTGTCAACGGGAATTCCTTGAACATGGTTTGAAGACAAATATTGTACAATGTAACCTATCTTATAATGTTAAGCGCGGCACGCTCCGTGGAATGCACTATCAACTTCAACCGATGGCTGAAGTGAAGATGGTGCGTTGTATCCGTGGAACAATTTATGATATTATTATTGATGTTCGCCCTGAATCAAAAACTTACTTGAAGTGGTATGGAGTGGAACTGACTGCTGAAAACCGTACTCTTCTTTATGTACCAGAAGGCTTCGCACATGGATACCAATCCTTGGGGGACAATACTGAGGTTTTTTACATGGTAACTCAGTATTATGCACCTGAATATGAGCGTGCGATGAGATGGAACGATCCTCTTTTTAGAATTAAATGGCCGATCTTATATCCAATTCTTTCTGATAAAGACGCCAATCATCCAGATTTTACTATGGAGTCAACATGAGTAAAAAAATGATGGAAGTTCGCTTGTTTAAACCATCAGTTGGGGAAGAAGAACTGAATAATATCAAGGGTGTTTTCGAGCGTTCTTGGTTGGGGTTAGGGCCGCTTGTATCAGAATTTGAGAAAGAGTGGACAACTTATATTGGTTCTGCTGCTTCGATTGGGGTAAACTCGGGTACAGCAGCATTGCATCTAGCTGTTGGTGCATTCGGTTTTAAGCCTGGATCGAAGGTGCTAGTCACAGCATTAACCTTTGTTGCCTCTGCAACCTGTATATTATATAATCAGCTTGAACCAATCTTTGTAGATGTAGAGCCAGATACATTGTCAATCAGTCTGGAGGACATGGAGCGGAAGTTGACGGCTGATTGCGTAGCTATTGTTGTTGTTCATTTAGGTGGACATCCGGCACGTATGGATGAAATAATGGCGTTTGCCCGTCTGCACAATCTGAAAGTTATAGAGGACTGCGCGCATTGCCCAGGGGGCGAGTATAAAGGCAGAAAACTTGGCACAATAGGAGATATTGGCTGTTTCAGCTTTGAGGAAAAAAAGGGAATGACAACGGGTGATGGTGGGATGTTATGTTCAGGTGATCCAGAGTTGATCGAACCGCTACGCGCGAAACGCTGGGTAGGAATAGATAAAGATACCTGGAAGCGCGAATCAAAATATACTAAAACTGCATTTAATGATCCGATGCACTGGTACTATGAAGTGGCGACACTGGGATATAAGTACAATATGAATGATCTTATGGCGGCTATTGGATTAGTACAACTTAAAAAATTGGACCGAATGAATCAGCGCCGACGTGAGGTTATCCAACGTTATTTAGATAAGATCAGTTATCTGGAAGATGTTAAGCCTTTGTTCCCTTACGATCTCAAAAGCTCTTCATATTGGCTTTTTGGAGTGCGTTTCCCCAATCGTAATCACCTCATCTTGCATATGAAAAAACGCGGTATTGCTACCGGTGTACATTACATGCCATTGACGCTTCATCCACTATTTAAACCTTTCAGAAGTAAAACTCCTATTATAGATAAAATATGGCCTTTAATGGTGACTCTACCTCTCTTTGTTGATATGACTGATGACCAGATTGATTATGTGGCTTCAGCTTTAAGAGAATATTTAAACTCATAAGGGGTTTAGAATGCATCACCAAGATTTAAAGTCTTTAATACATATACTTAAAGATGGTGAAAACCACTTTTCTATACCAATATATTCTGATGAGAAAAAAGAGTTGGGATCACTAGTGTTAATTGATAAAAACTTAGTTAATGATCAAATAATAATTGATGCTCTTACAAGATGGCGTCAAAAATATATGAAATTCTTTTTGACACAGTTCAATGCTACTTCAGATCGAACTAAGTCATGGTTATCACAAACTATTATACCCGCATATGATCGACTGTTTTTTTTAATATATGATGACCAAAAACAGCTCATTGGTAATTTCGGTCTGTGTAATATTAGTTCAACTCAGGTTGAGTTGGATAATTTAATCCGTGGAGAAAAGGGTGGTGATACTCGGTTGATTTATTACTCGGAAATTGCTCTGCTTAGTTGGGTATATTTAAGTTTGGATGTTCCTAGAGCTAATTTACATGTATTTTCAAATAATCTTAAAACTATTAGTTTACATGAATCTGTGGGTTTTAACATCGAACGTTCTCATAGATTAACAAGAATCATGCATAATGGCGAAGTTAGATATTGAATTGATTCAGATGAAGGTGATAATATAAATTTTTGTTATTTAGAAATGATTTTGGATCGCCCACGGTTTCTGCAGATCAATCCCTGGGCTGAGGAAACATACTCAGATCTTGCCAGATATATAGGTTGATAAACTATCTTAAGGCATTGCCAAAATGAATCTTGATACTGAGTTTGAACTTGAGAAAATAAGTAGGATTGCTGAGCAGGGAGAAGATAGAACAGCTTACGAACTAGCTATCAATTTCCTAGTGGAAACAGCCAAATATAAATATTCTTATAATTTCTCATGGTTGGGTCGACCGATAATACAGTTTCCACAAGACATGGTTGCAACTCAGGAGATCATCTGGCAGATCAAGCCAGATTTGATTATTGAAACTGGTATTGCGCACGGAGGATCCTTGATCTTTTACGCCTCTTTGCTGGAGCTAATTGGCAAAGGTGAGGTATTAGGGATTGATATAGAGATTCGTCCACATAACCGCCAAGCTATCGAAGCCCACCCGCTTTTCAAACACATCACGATGTTTGAAGGATCTTCCATTGATCCAGTGATGATAGCTAAAGTGCATAAATTCGCCCGGGGCAAAGACCGCATTTTAGTTTGCCTCGATTCTAATCATACCCATAACCACGTATTAGCTGAACTCAACGCTTATGCGCCGTTGGTATCGGTGGGAAGCTATTGCGTAGTGTTCGACACTATCGTCGAAGACATGCCCGCCGAGATGTTCCCTGACCGACCCTGGGGACCGGGCAATAATCCCAAAACGGCGGTGCGGGAATACCTCAAGACTCATCCCGAGTTCGAGATCGACAAGCAGATGGATCATAAACTGCTGATCAGCGTCGCGCCGGATGGGTATCTGCGGCGGATCAGGTAATTGATGTAGAGATCAAATTATCACGCTGTCTGACAGAGTTGGACGGCTAAAATCGAGTTAATGAGGTAATACATATGCATGTGCGTCAACTTGTTAAGCGTCTTATCGAGGCTACAGGTTATTCCATTTACAAGATGGGTCCAACAGTTTATAATGCGGATTGCTTGATTAGTTGGCATAACCATGATTTTATGCATGACCCATCTTTCATGCGTGCTTATGATAGAGGTGTACGTGCTACTAATTTCTATTATCCATGGCACTGGCGCGTTCACATTGGATTATGGGTTGCCTTTTCGGCTAGCAAACTAGATGGTGATTTTGTGGAATGTGGTGTGAACAAAGGTTTCTTAAGCAGTGCTATAATGGAATATTTAGACTGGAATTCACTTAATAAGAAATTCTACTTATTAGACACTTTTTCAGGTCTAGATGAACGTTTTTTGTCTGAGGAAGAAATCAGAGCAGGAGCATTAGATAGGAACAAGAAATCCTTGGAAAGCGGACACTATGTTTCTGGAATTGAAAGCGTACAATTAAATTTCTCTGAATGGAAGGATGTACGTATTATTCAGGGAGCAATTCCTGAAACACTCTCTAAAGTTGATTCCACGAGAATTGCTTATTTGCATTTGGATATGAACTGTTCACCACCTGAAGTAGCAGCGGCCAATTTCTTTTGGGATCGTCTAGTTCCTGGGGCATTTATTTTAATGGATGACTATGGTTTTCCTGGATTTCAATATTCAAAGATTGGTATGGATAACTTTGCAAGTGAAAAAGGTCTAAAGATCGCCTCACTTCCGACTGGCCAAGGGCTTTTGGTCAAGCCAGTTTAAGTGATATTATCGTTGTTGAGTATCAATATCGGTTATGATTTCTGCGGCGAATCAGGTCATTTGTCTTACAAGGAGAAAATAAAGTGGGCGAGGTCCGAATTCAGGTGAGTCTCATCAACGCTTTGGACGAAGAGTTGGCACGGCGCAATCAGCTTGACAAGAATCAGGTACGCCGTTATGACTTGACTTTGGCCATCCTGGATGGTGTTAAGCGGTCGCAGCCAGTTGATCGAGCACTGCTTCCCAGGTGGCTGGCGGAAATAGGAGACACTCGTTGCTGCCTACCGAAGTGCCGAAATACTGGTGGGCCCATAAGGTCCGCCGCACGAAGGCTAAGACATCGGAAAACGTGGCCTCGATCTTGGCATACCAGGCGGTGGTGCGTGGCGCCAGTGTCGCCCCTGCAGCCGTCAAGCGGTGCGCCATGAGGCAAACCAGCGAGAACAGCCCGAACAGGACGGGGGTAATGCGGGTGATGGCCAGGTCGGACCACTGCCGCTGGGTTTCGAGGCCCAAATGCCGGCGGCTTTCCTCGAACGTTACCTCGACGTTCCAGCGGAGCACGAAGGCAGTGACGATGCCGTGGGGTTCACAGGCCGGGCAGGTGCAAAAGAACGCCGCGGGGTCCGGGTCACCCTCGGCGTTCACTACCAACACCCAGCGAATGGGCAACGGCTTTTGTCCCCGCCGATACCACAGAGTGACATCGCTCAATAGCCGCACCCGCCGCGTCTCCCCACCATACCAGTAGATTTCCATCTCTTCACCGGACCGTTGAGCCTCTGCCACCCGGTCCTGCAACGCCGGCAAGCGCATCCCCTTGCGCGGCTTCGGTCCGCGCCGCGGGCGCCGGGGGATAGCCGGGAAATCATATAACTGAGCATCCAACCGCAACCGGCTGATCAAGACCACCTCCTGCTGGACACAGGTCCAGGCCAAGCGCAAGCAGGCAAAGCTGCCATCCCCTAGCAACACCCAGGACCGCCGTAACCAGCGGGAGACCGTCTTGACCATCTGGCAGGTCCAGTCTATCGTGGTCTTATGGCGTTTTTTCGCTGCCTGGTTGGCCGCTTTCGAGGGCGCCAACACCGTCAAAAACGGCAAGGCCCAGAGCCGCGAACTCCAGGGCAGCCGCACCAACAGCATCAGGCAAACCCATTTCAAGCCAAAACACTTCACCACGTGCTTCTGGGTCGAGCGCACCGCATCCCGGTAGCAGCCCTTGGCCTTAATTCGTTTCCCCTGCCGTCGCTCCACCGTATCATCCACCACTATCAGCGGCACCCACGGCGGCGGGAGTAACCGGATCAACAGGCCTAACAAGATCTTCGCCGCCTGCAACCCCGACCAGCGCGCCCGATTCAAGACCCGATGATAGCGCTCAAACCGGGGTTCCTGTCCCAACCCCATCACCCGCAGGGCCGCCGCGACCGTGCGGGGGCCTTGGCAGAGCATGGCGCCGATTATCAACACCTGGGCGTGACTCCAGACTGTTGAGGAAAACAACCCGGCAAACGGGGCTAAAACCGCTATAATCATTTCAGGCAGAGGGGGCATGGGACGCTCCGGTTGGTTTGGTCACCCCGTTAGCTTACCCCATCGTCGCCTCTGCTTCTTGCTTCAAGAACCGCTCAAATGGCCAAAGTCCAGTATGAAGCGCAAGCTCTTGTAGATACAGGTGCAGTGCGCTCTTGTTTGCCACCTTATGTTGTCGAACAACTCGGTCTAAGCCTGCGGGGACAACGGGTAGCTGAATATGCAGACGGTCGTAAAGAGATGGTTGGAGTAACCGGGCCAGTGGTGATCAGTGTGGCGGGGCGGGATACCATAGAGGAAGCTCTGGTATTGGGGGATGAGGTATTGATCGGGCAGACAGTCCTGGAGAAGATCGATATGCTGGTCGATTGCACCGGTACTCGTGTAATACCCAATCCCGCCCATCCTGATCAGCCTGTATCGAAAGTAAAGTAGCAGACAAATTTAATAGGCCTTGCTTTGCTCTGGACTTTGGACAAAAAATCGGATTTCTATTTTAAATCAAACACTTAAAGAAATTTGGGATATTATTCAACCTGTTGATTTAAAAAACTTTTGTTGATTTTTGTCCAAAGTCCAATTTGCTGATGAGTATCATTAAACGCAATATCATAGCCAATTTCGTAGGGAATCTGTGGACGGCATTGATGTCGCTGGCGGCCATGATCATCGTTTGGGCCATAGCAATCTACAGGAAAGCCAGCTTGCCAAGATTGATAGCGATGCAAAGGAGGGTGCTGGCCGAAACGATAATCATGGCCCGACTGCGGGTGACCTTTGCGCCGAGCGAAAAACGTGCGCCGACGGCGACATGAAGTTCACGACGAGCGCTCCGGGCCATGCTGATTCATCTGGACACCTGCTGCTTCAACCGCCCTTTCGACGATCAAAGCCAGACGCGCACCCGCTTTGAAACCGAAGCCAAGCTGGAGTTACAGGAACGGGTCCGTCAGAGAAAAGTGGGGCTGGTGTGGTCTTACGTGCTGGATTTTGAAAACAAGCATAATCCCTTTCCCGAACGCGCCGCTTCGATCCTGCTCTGGCGGAATCTGGCTGAGGTGCGGGTCGGCGAAACCGAACTGGCTAGACAAAGTGCGCTCGCTGATGTTGCTGGGCATTAAGCCTTTCGACGCTCTGCATGTGGCCTGTGCGATCGTGGCCGGTTCCGATCTCTTCGTCACAACCGACGATACTCTGCTACGTAAACTACAAGGTCATCCAGACATTGCGGCATTGCCGCCCGGCGATGTACTCACCAAAGTAGAACACTGGTATGAAGACTGAAGCTGAGATTCGGGAAGCGGGGATGCGTGCCCTCATTCAAGCCTTGGGTACCGTGGAGGCCGAACGGTTTGTCGCGGCTCTGACTCGTGATCGATTCGATTACACCGAATGGCGCAAAACTGGCCTGCCGGAGCTGGACATCGAAACATTGAGCGCCCAGGCCACACAATACTCCCATACATTGGATCATTGAGTGAACGATTAATGACTGAGAGAACAGGTGTGGTTCATGGCTAGGATATTGAAGCTGTGCGCAGCTTACTCGCCAGGATAAGCCATTGAACTGCCACGACAAGAACCGGAAATGCGTTTAACCGAACAGCAAAGGGACATCATTCGGGAGGCAGTCATGCGCCATTTCGGGGTGGTGCCGTGGCTGTTTGGATCGCGGCTGGACGACACGGCGCGGGGTGGCGACATCGATCTCTTTATTCCGGGAGACTGGTCTCCGTCGGAAGCCGTTCCCCGACGGCTGCGCTTGTGTGTGGAACTGCGTCGTCGCCTGGGCGACCAGAAGATCGATGTGGTGGTGGAAAATAAAGCACCTTCTTCGATTCAGAACCAGGCTAAACTGCATGGAGAACCCGTATGAGAACCTTGGACGAGCTACTGAACGAATGTGGGCTTCATCTCCTGGCGCTGCAGGAAGCGATGGCGCGCTGTCCCCAACCCCTGACGGTAGGTCACTTTGCCACGAGAAATCCAGATTTGATTGCTGCCTTGGATCAATTCGCCTACCGCTTTGCTAAACTGCAAGACGTCATGAGCGTCCAGTTGTTCCGGCGGTTTGCGCTGGATGCGCTGCACGAACCCGTTGAATCGCTGCCGGTGATTGATATCCTGAATTTGTTGGAGAGATACCGGTATTTGCCCTCTACCTTGCGCTGGCAAGAAATCAGGGAAATCCGTAATCAAATCACCCACGAATACCGCCTGGATACAGATGAACTGATCGTAACGCTTGAAATCGCTTTTGGCATGGTCGCAGAAATGTCTGAAATCGTTGCCGCACTGAAAAAACATCGCTGAAATTGAGGAAGCCTCTGGTGTTGGGTGATGAGATTTTGATCGGATATACAGTCCTTAAAAAGATCGATTGGCTGATCCACTGCACCGGTACTCACGAATACCCAATTCCGCTTATCCGGATCAGCCTGATCGAAAGTAAAATAGACAGACAGATTTCATAGTGCCTTGCCTTACTGATGAGTATTATCAAACGTAATATCATAGCCAATTTCACAGGAAATCTGTGGACGGCATTGATGTCGCTGGCTTTCGTTCCTCTTTATATTCATTTCATGGGTATTGAAGCATATGGATTGGTAGGGATATTCTTAACTATTCAGGCAATGTTCGGTCTCCTTGATATGGGGTTGAGTCCCACTATGAACCGGGAAATGGCACGACTGTCCGTACTTCCGGACAGCGCGCAGGATATGCGTAATTTGGTTCGTACATTGGAGATTATCTATTGGAGTGTCGCTCTCTTCATCGGCATAATAATTATCTTTGCAGCTCCTCTTATCGCATATTACTGGGTTCGATCCGGACAGTTACCCACCAGCACCATCCAGCAAGCTGTTACCATCATGGGTTTAGCAATAGCTTGTCAATGGCCCCTCAGTTTTTATTCCGGAGGATTGATGGGACTACAGCGTCAGGTACTGCTTAATGGCATCACCGTCACTATAGCAACGTTGCGTGGCGTTGGTGCTGTATTGATCTTGTGGTTGGTTTCCCCATCGATTCAGGCTTTCTTTACCTGGCAAATCCTAATCAGTTTATTGAATACTATTACTGTAGCTTATTACCTATGGTATAGCCTGCCGCCGAGCAAGACTAAAGCGACTTTCCAAAAAAGAGCTGTTAAGCAATATCTGGCGCTTTGCTGCTGGAATGAGCGGAATCACACTGGTTGGATTGTTGCTTACTCAGTTAGATAAGATTATATTAAGCAGACTGCTTACTTTGGAGATGTTTGGTTATTATATATTAGCGAGTGTAGTAGCGATGAGTCTTACTCGAATTATTGGACCTATTTTTTCGTCCCTTTATCCCCGCTTAACGCAACTAGTATCTTTAGAAAATCAAGAAGAGCTAAAGCGTCTTTATCACCGTGGCAGCCAGCTTATGTCGGTATTGATACTACCTATTGCTTGTACGTTATCTTTTTTTTCATATGAAATATTGTTGCTTTGGACCCAGAATCCTGTTACGGTAGATAATACTCACCTATTAGTCAGTATCCTAGTTGTTGGTACAGCAATGAATGGACTGCTTCATATTCCCTGGGCTTTACAACTGGCAAATGGTTGGACAACATTATCTTTTTATGTGCTCAGTATTGAAAGTTTTCTGTTGGTTCCTTTGACTATCTTGCTTGCAACTCATTATGGTGCTGTCGGAGGGGCCAGTGTTTGGGTTATCGTAAATGCATTTGGTATATTTTTTATTGTTCCAGTAATGCACCAGCGATTGCTGCCTGGTGAGATGTGGCGTTGGTATGGGAAAGATGTAGGTTTACCCCTGTTAGCTGCATTTTCAACTGCAGGGCTCGCGCGTATGCTATTCATTGAATCTATGATACAGCTACAAATATTTTTTATGCTCCTTACTGTTTTTCTGTTGACTATTGGTATAACCTTTCTTGTAACTACTACAACTAGAGAGTGGATGTTGAAAAAATTACAGAATGTAATAAACAAATCGTAAGTTATTAAAATCGATAGTATCATTGAAATGAGGTGCTTATATGTCAATAAAATTTGAAAGTAAAAAATTACCCCTTCCCTTGGTAAGTATTGGGTTACCTACTTATAACAGGGATTTTTTGCTAAAAGGTGCTATAGAATCTGCTCTGAATCAAGATTATCCTAACATTGAGTTAATTATTTCTGATAATGCATCCACTGATGAAACAATGATGATATGTCAAGAAGCTTGTAGAAAAGACAATCGGGTTAGATATATTCGGCAACTTTATAATATAGGTCCTACAAACAATTTTGTCAAAGTATTGTTAGAATCAAAAGGTGATTTTTTTATGTGGCTATGCGATGACGATTGGATAGATCCTTCTTACATCAGTGCTTGTGTAACTGAATTGAATTCTGATCCAATGTTAGTTTTGGTTGCTGGGATTGGAAAGTATTATCATGGTGATAAATTTCTTCATCAATGTAGGCCAATGAACCTAAACCAACCTAAAGCAATAAATAGAATCTTAGCCCATTATGCAGAAGTTAGTGATAATTCTATTCTGTTAGGCGTTACTAGAAAAGAGCAATTACTTAGAATTAAAATGCGTAATACAATGGGTGGCGATTGGTTATTAGTTGCTGCATTGGCTTTTATAGGAAAGCTAAAAACATTAAATTCCGTTTCGGTTCATCGAAATAGAGAATTTTCCTCCTCTTCGAGTATTAAGAAAATACGAACTACTCTAAATCTCCCTACATATCAGCAATTTTTTCCATATACGTCTGTAGCTACAAGCGCTTTTTCGGACATTGTTTGGAAAAATCCTGTTTTTGCTGATTTGAGTAAGTACAAAAGGTATTTTTTAGGGTCTAGAGTTTTTTTACAAGTAATTTACTATAAGGGTATAATAAGAAATACTAAAACAATTATTATTAAAATAATGAAATTTTTGATTGGTGAAAATGGTTATAAAAAGATAAGGCTTGTTATTTTAGGTAGATAATAAACATTATCAGCAATTCCCGGTCAATTTTTTCAAAGACATAATTTTAAAAGATATTTTTTAAACATGTAATATCTTATTGGTACAGAAAAAATCCTTATAAATCAAGAGGCCGGGAATTACTGAAACATTATAAGAAACTAAAAAATAGGCTCTCTGGTATCTTGCGGGGTAATCAATTATAATATAAACAACAAGTTATGACCTACGGTGCAGATTCAAGTCAAGAGGTAATGAAATGCTTATGGACCGTTTTGAAATTCCATTAGACATCGACGATGTCAAAATTGAACGTGTAGACTTCACCAAAAATAATGAAATTATTATCACAGTGAAGAGTACATTAGAAGGTACTCATTGTCGTTGCTGTGGCCAGAAAATCACGGCTGCTTATGGCTGTGGGAGGGAGATTACGCTGCGTCATTTACCCATTTTAGGGAAGCCGACGTATATTCGGATTAAGCCTAAAAGATATCAATGTCGTTATTGCGGAGATCACCCAACGACGACCCAGACGGTATTGTGGTATGATGCGCGCAGTCCCCATACGAAGGCCTATGAAACGCATGTCTTACTCAGTTTAGTGAATAGTACGGTAGCGGATATCAGTATTAAGGAGGGGTTGGGCTATGAAGCGATGCAAGGGATAATAGACCGGCGGGTGAGTAATAAAGTTGAGTGGAATGAGTTCAAGGAATTAGAACAAGTGGGGATAGATGAAATCGCCTGTAAGAAAGGACATCAGGATTTTTTCACGATTGTAACGACCCGGTTAGCGACGGGGGTCATTCGGGTGTTGGCAGTGTTGGAAGGTCGGGAGAAAGCGACGGTAAAGAAATTTTTTTCTAGTATTCCCAAGAAGTTACGTAAAACGATTCGAGTGGTTTGTAGCGATATGTACAAGGGTTATATTAACGCGGTGAAAGCGGTTTTAGGCAAAAAGGTACAGGTGGTAGTGGATCGTTTTCATGTAGCTAAGCTGTATCGGAAAGGGTTGGACAAGCTGCGCACGAAAGAATTAAAACGCTTAAAGAAAGAGATTCCTGAAGCGGATTATAAAGAATTCAAGGGGGTAATGTGGCTGCTCCGTAAAAATCCGGCGGAGTTAAAGCCAGAAGAGTTAGAAGTCCTCAGCCGTTTGTTCAAGCATACCCCGCTGTTAGGGTCAGCCTATGTCTTTTGCTATACGTTAACGAGTATTTTTGAACTCCCCCTGACTAAAGCGGAAGCGAAGCGACACTTACGGGCATGGAAGCAGTTGGTCCAGGAGAGTAAGTTAAACTGTTTTGATAGTTTCTTGTCAACGTTAGACAAACGGCTGGATGAGATTACGAATTATTTTGTGGCTCGAAAGAACAGTGGATTTGTCGAAGGGTTAAATAATAAGATCAAGGTGCTCAAAAGACGTTGCTATGGGATTTTCAATGTGGGTCATTTGTTTCAGCACCTCTTTATCGATCTGACAGGCTATGAAAAATATGCTTAATTATCAATAGCATAAAGCTGGTAACCAGCAACGCGAATTACCAGAGAGCCAATCACTTGTTTACACATGTACGGAGCAAAGAATGATTCAAAAAATAGCAAAGTTAGTTCTTAATCCTAAAAAATATTTCCCCTTTGCAATCAAGAGAGTGCAACAACAAATGTGTTCACTATTTCAGAATACGTCTTTCTTTATGCAGGGGCAAATGGATATTAACCCAAAATCTTTATGGCATAGTGATGATTTTAGAAGTTTAACAGGCGGATTCTATCCTAAAAACGACTACAAAAACAGAGAGATATGTAACTTGGAACCATGGGATAATACAAGGCGAGATATGTTGATTCTTCTGCTTCGAACAATAACAGAAAAAAATATTGTAGGTGATATTGCGGAACTTGGAATATATAAAGGGCATACTGCAAAATTAATTCATTACTATACACCTGAACGAAAGCTTCATTTATTTGATACTTTTGAAGGTTTTACAGATAGAGGTGTCGCTGCGGAAAAAGAAAACACTAATTTCTCTATATCAGAGTCACATTTTGCAGATACATCATTAGATCGTGTAAAAAATTTTATATCTCAAAAGAACAGTAATGTTTTATATTACAAAGGCTACTTTCCAGAAAGCATCCCTGAAAATTTTAATCAATTGATGTTCGCTTTTGTCCATTTGGATGCAGATCTATATGAACCAACCTTGGAAGGATTAAAATTCTTTTATCCACGTATGAGTACAAGGGGTCTAATAGTTGTTCATGACTATAATGCATGGCCTGGTGCAAGAAAGGCAGTAGATGATTTTTTTTTGACAAAGAGTGAATTACCAATACCGATGCCAGATAAAAGTGGTTCTATACTTGTAGTAAAACAATAAGTAACCGTTTACTCCCCTCGCTCGCTTGCGGGAGAGGGGTTGGGGAGGTGGGGGGGAGGTGGGGGGGAGGGCGGTGATTTCAACGACTTACCCCATCACCCTTGCCATCTCCTCCTTAACAGGGGAAGAGGGGACTGAACGATTAAGCTTCTTCAACTCAGAAAACTAGCACCAAAAGTTTACCAGAGAGTTAATTCATGTTGCATTCACTAATACATAAAATCAGTGTGTTTATTGCAGGATTGTTGTTGATAATGTTTTTTTCGAACAGTTATATTACAGGCCTTTATACTGATTGGTTTTTTTACTCTAGAGGATTGGTTGGAAAGGAAATATATTACGAAGTACTAGAAAGTTCTTTCAAAAATTCATTGTCTAAAAATATCAACATATTTATTTTTCTTATAGGAATATTATTCTTACCACGATACTTCAGTTATATCAAAACAAAATTGAATTTGATAATGATTAGTTTTATTATTTTTTTCATATTTTTAATTGCATTTTCTACAATACGTAATCCACAAACAATTATTTTTAATATCGGCACAGTAATTAGATATATCAATGAGATATTTATTTCAATTGCTTGTACGATTTTTGTCGCCAAAAATTTCAAATTAATAATGGGAGCAAT
Organism: uncultured Pseudomonadota bacterium; assembly: GCA_963708455.1. Taxonomy (GTDB): domain Bacteria; phylum Pseudomonadota; class Gammaproteobacteria; order Competibacterales; family Competibacteraceae; genus CAIMUS01. Next base: position 880,084 of record CAVPSQ010000010.1, on the reverse strand, counting down.
ATATTTAGTCATCTTTTTTTCTTTGATTTACTTATTTATAACACGAGGATGGGATCTGATAAATTTTAATTTATTCCAAATGGAGCGTTTGCTATTTGGAGCAACAGTTGAGACTGGGGTCGGTTCTAATTATTTGATACCTCTTTATTTAATTTTTCTTAGTAATGCTGTTCCCTGTTATGTACAGGGTAAAAAAATTTTTTTTGTGGCTCTCGAAATTCTTTTATTTATTAGTTCTTTTTTTACAATGTTTATTACTTTTTCAAGAGGACCTTATCTTTGGATTAATTTTAACTTTTTTGTTTTTTTATCGAAAGAATATGTTTATTGTAATTCCCATCGTAAGTTCATTATTGTTATTAATGATAACAGGTCATATAGCTGATATTCAATTAACTCGAGAAGAAGGAGAAGAACTAACCTCAGGTCGAACTAAATTGTGGACAGAAGGAATAAATATTATTACTTATTCAGATAATTCTATATTGTTTGGTTCGGATGAAATTAGTGCGCTTCATAATGTCATATTAGGTATATGGGTGAGCTATGGATTGATTGCTTTATTTGTATATCTATGTATTCACGTGATTGCTTTTTATCTATTATACCGATTGATTAAATCATCTATGTTTAGGCAGAAATTTGGTGATTTAGGAGAAAGAATTATGGCGGTTATGATAGGTTTATTGTCAGTTGCTGTACTGGAAAACACATTTTACTTGAATACCGGTTTAACTGCCTATTTATATTATTATTTGCTTGGTGTTATTCTGCTTATGAACAGCCCCTGGTTGAGAATGTTTGATCCAGTGGGCAGAGAGGCTAATTACTCCATCCTCTCATATAAGCCAACTTAATGGGATAAGAGTTTGAATTTGAAAAAGATATTTAATCATCCTTCGAAGAGTCGCATAGAGGATTTTGACAATGATCAGAAACTGTAGAGGTGTTGACTGATGAGGAAAGACAAATTTTTTATTTTTACTGAGTCCCGTCTCGACGAGCATAATACAATTATGGTTCATTTAAAGGATCTTATTCCTCAGATGAATCTCATCTGTGAACGTATGACTGATAGTCTACGACAAAATGGCAAAATCCTCTGGATGGGTAACGGCGGCAGCGCCGCCGACTGCCAGCACTTGGCTGCCGAACTGGTAGGCCGATTCGCTAAGGAACGTAGGGCATTGCCCTCCATCGCTCTAACGACCGACACTTCTATACTCACCGCAGTGGCGAACGACTACTCCTTCGCTACTGTCTTCGCCCGTCAGATACAGGCATTGTGTCAACCGCAGGATATCGTGGTAGGTATTTCCACCTCGGGCAACAGCGACAACGTGATCGCCGGCATACAGGCAGCCCGGGAAATAGGCGCCTACACTATAGGAATGACAGGAGAATCGGGTGGTAAATTACGGGATTTGGTGGACATATGTTTGAGGGTTCCCTCCTCCAATACGCCCCGAATTCAAGAGGCGCATATCTTCATCGGACACACCCTGTGCGAATGGATTGAGGCCGCTTTGATCGATAAATAGAGTTCCTATGCCTGTTTACCCTCGAAATATTCTTATCTTCAGGATCGGCTCCCTGGGCGATACGCTGGTAGCTTTGCCCGCCTTCTGGGCGATTCGTGAGCACTTCCCCGAGGCGCATAGCACGCTCTTGTGCAGTCGTTATCACGGCAAATCCTATGTTCTGACGCAGGATGTGGTTCAGGATATAGGCGTTATTGATGATTTCATCAGCTATCCAACCAGCGATTCCTGGCTCTTGGACAAGCTGCTGAAATCATTTAACTATCTGAGCCTGGCTGTCAGGCTCAGGCGGCGTCATTTCGACACGCTGGTTTATCTGGCGCCTACTGAGAAGAGATATCCACGGGTCGAGCGTGACCGTCGGTTCTTCGAGCTGGCCGGTATTCGTCATTTTATCGGCATGCGAGCACTGCGAGCAGGGCCGGATGAGTCCCTGTCATCATCGGCTCACGCGGTTCCTCCTGTGGCCGATCAACTGCTGGGCCGGCTTGCTGCCGATGGAATTCCCGTGCCACCACCCGGTTCGGGCAAGATGGATCTCAGCCTCAATGAGCAGGATGAAAAAAAAGTCATGGTTTGGCTCAAAGAATTGCCGCCCGATGGAGGCCGTCTCTGGTTAGGTATAGGACCCGGCTCGAAGATGCCGGCCAAGGTCTGGTTTTCTGAGCGTTTTATCGCTGTCGTGCGCCGGTTGATTGACGAGTACGATTTATGGCCCGTCGTATTCGGAGGGCCTGAGGATAGCGCAATAGGACAACGAATGATCAATCAGTGGGGTAGAGGCTATGTTGCCGCCGGTGCACTGGGAATCCGCCCTGCCGCCGTTGCCCTCAAACGCTGTGTGCTGTATCTGGGCAACGACACCGGCACCATGCATCTGGCTACGGCGGTTCAGACGCCTTGTGTAGCTATCTTTTCAGCGCGCGACGAACCAGGTAAATGGGACCCCTATGGTCCCAGACACCGCGTGTTGCGCACCCAGATCGACTGTGCTGGCTGCATGCTGGTGGAATGCAAGGAACAGAATATGGAGTGTCTGCGGCGTATTACTGTAGAACAGGTAACCGCTGCGTGCCGCGAATTGCTGCTGTCGCGCCTCGCTGGTCTCAAAGCTGGCGCAGGTGCAGTTGTGGTATGATCCTGACCCGAATTTATGGCGGATAACGGGTCTTCATGAAGGTCAACATACCTGACTTCAGCGCCGCCCGCGTGCTGATCGTGGGCGATGTGATGCTGGATCGCTATTGGCAGGGACCCACCGAAAGGATATCACCAGAAGCGCCGGTGCCGGTCGTGCGGGTGGAACATAGCGAAGACCGGCCAGGCGGCGCGGCGAATGTCGCCTTGAATGTAGCCATGCTGGGGGGACAAGCTAGCTTGCTCGGGCTGACCGGGGACGATGCCGCCAGCGGGGCGCTCGAATCCCGGTTGACTGGCGCCGGTGTCAGTTGTGTGTTTCAGCGGGTACCGAGTGTGCCCACTATCACCAAGTTGCGGGTGCTGAGCCGACATCAACAGTTGCTCCGACTGGACTTCGAGCAGGGCTTCCCAGGCTTCGATAGTGACGGTCTGCTGGCTCGCTTTAGAGCTTTGCTCTCCGCTAGCCAGGTGGTGGTCCTGTCCGATTACGGTAAGGGGACCTTACGCGACAGCCGCGTCCTGATCGAGGCGGCGCGCGCCGCCGGCAAAGCAGTGGTGGTCGATCCTAAAAGCCGGGATTTTTCAATCTATGCCGGCGCTTCGCTGGTGACACCCAATCTCAGTGAGTTTGAGGCGGTGGTTGGACCGTGTGCCAATGAGCCGCTCCTGGTGGAGCGCGGTCGGGCGTTGCTGCACGCCCACGAGTTGGATGCGCTGCTGATCACCCGCGGCGAACATGGCATGACCCTACTTCAGGATGGTCAGCAGGAATTGCATCTACCGGCTGTGGCACGCGAAGTCTACGATGTCACCGGCGCTGGTGACACCGTCGTTGCTACTCTGGCGACTGCGCTGGCGGCCGGGGAATCGCTGCCCACCGCTGTGGCTTTGGCCAATGTCGCCGCTGGAATCGTGGTCGGCAAGCTGGGTACGGCGACCGTCAGCGTCCTGGAGTTGGTCAATGCTATGGATGAGAGTGGGGAGCCCGGTCGTGGCGTGATGACCGAAGAGCAACTCAACATCGCTGTGCAGGCCGCCCGGGGACGTGGCGAGCGTATCGTCATGACCAATGGCTGCTTTGATATTCTCCATGCGGGACATGTCGCCTATCTTAGCGAAGCGCGTGCCCTGGGCGACCGCCTGATCGTCGCGGTCAACGATGACGCCTCGGTAGAGCGACTGAAAGGTAAAGGACGGCCCGTGGTTCCCCTGGAGCAACGCATGGCGGTGTTGGCCGCGCTGGCCGCGGTGGATTGGGTGGCACCTTTTACCGAAGATACGCCGGAACGCTTGATCTGCGCCATCCGCCCCGAGGTGCTGGTCAAGGGAGGCGATTACCGTCCCGAGCAGATCGTGGGCCGGGAATGCGTGGAAGCGGGTGGCGGGCGGGTGGCGGTATTGCAATTCCAGCAAGGCTGGTCCACCAGTTCCATCATCGACACTATTTTGCATCACTGAGTACGATTTATCTGGCGGGGAGCGGTTGACACGTGATTATTGTAACGGGAGGCGCCGGCTTCATCGGCAGCAACATCGTCAACGCCTTGAACGAGAGTGGCCGCGACGAGGTGATGGTGGTGGACAACCTGAGCAGGGGCGTCAAATTCAAGAATATCGCCGACTGCGAAATTGCCGATTATCTGGACAAAGCGGTTTTTCTGGAACGCATCCAGACTGGCTTCGATTTCGGACCAGTCACGGCAATCTGCCACCAAGGCGCCTGCTCCACCACCACCGAGTGGGACGGGCGCTACATGCTGGACAATAACTACCAATACTCGAAAGCGCTGCTGCATTACTGTCTGGAGCGCCGCATTCCTTATCTCTATGCGTCCAGCGCCTCGGTCTATGGCGCCGGTCCCCGGTTTCGCGAGGAGCGCGCCGCCGAACGGCCGTTAAATGTCTATGCCTATTCCAAGTTGCTGTTCGATCAATATGTGCGTCGTTTACTGCCGATGGCGCAAAGTCAGGTGGTGGGTTTACGCTACTTCAATGTCTACGGCCCGCGCGAGGCGCACAAAGGCAGCATGGCCAGCGTCGCCTTTCATCTCAACAACCAACTGCTGGCTGAGGGCCGGGTGCGACTGTTCGAGGGTTGCGACGGCTATGGCGATGGTGAACAGCGGCGCGATTTCGTTTACGTTCAAGACACTGTGGCGGTCAACCTGTGGTTGCTGGACCATCCCGACTGCTCCGGGATTTTCAACGTAGGCACCGGGCGGGCCCAGACTTTCAATGACGTGGCTCGCGCAGTCCTCGCCTGGCATGGACAGGGCGACATCGAGTACATTCCCTTCCCCGACCAGCTTCGCGGACGTTATCAGAGTTTTACCGAGGCCGATATCGGCGCGCTCCGCAAGCTAGGCTATGATGCGCCGTTCAAGACCGTGGAGGAGGGGGTAAAGGCTTATCTCGACGGGCTGCAACGTAATCTGTAACCATTAGGGTGGTGTCCCGCAACTCTCGTGATGAACTTGGCTGATGCTGCAACCGTACTGCATCCTCGCCACCGGGAAACTAGTTTCTCATCGCCCTACTGAGCCCAACGCCGCGCGAATCGGCTCTGGATCAATCTCCCGCATCAGCCTACCGATATACTGCAACTGCCGCTTGCGGGCGCCGCGTTGAGGCATTTGCCGGGCGGCCAGCACGGCTTCACGCAGTTCATCCGGTAAAGGGAGTTTGCCCAGTTGCGGCGGTTTCAGCCCGACCAGCGTTTCTCCCAGAGCTTGCAAAGCGAGGGCTTCGCGCTTGCGCTGGCTCTTGCTGGGACGGTCGTAAGACTCTGGCGGCAGTGGTTCAAAATGATCGCGGTGCATGGAACGATGGGTCGAGTAATGGTTGCCGGGTAGTATCCCGTAAAATCCGTCCAGTTCACAATCAGGTAAAACGTATGTCGCTACCCTCGGTAAACCCGGTGCTGCCGGAACAATCCCGGTTGGAATCGCTGGTCGCCATGATTCTGGCGGAAGCCGCCGCGCAGGGCGCTGCGGCGGCCGAAGCAGCGGTCAACTACGGTCATGCGCTGTCAGTCACCGTGCGCCTGAGCGAAGTCGAGACTTTGGAGCATCATCGCAGCCGGGGTCTGGGCGTGACGGTCTACTTTGAACAGCGCAAGGGCTCGGCCAGCACCTCCGACTGGGGGAGCGATGCCATCCGCGAGACCGTGCGCGCCGCCTGTGATATCGCCTGCTATACCGCCGCCGATCCCTGCGCCGGACTCGCCGATCCAGACCGTCTGGCCAGAGAAATACCGAATCTGGATCTGTATCATCCCTGGGAACTGGGCGCCGAACAGGCTATCGCCCTGGCCCGGCGCTGCGAAACCGCGGCGCTGGAGTTGGACGCACAGATTAGTAACTCCGAAGGCGGCAGCGTCTCCACGCAGAGCGGCTGCAGCGTGTACGGCAACTCGCACGGCTTCTGCGGCGGCTATTCTAGCACCCGGCATTCGCTCAGTTGCTCGGTGATCGCCCAGGACGACAACGGCATGCAGCGGGACTACTGGTACACGCTGGACCGCAGCCACCAGGCGCTGGAGCCGGCCGAGACGGTGGGCCGGCGGGCGGCCGAACGCGCTTTACAACGGTTGCACAGCCGCCGGCTGAGCACCCGCGAGGCGCCGGTGCTGTTCGTCCCTGAACTGGCGCGGGGCCTGATCGGACACTTCGTCGGCGCGATTCGTGGCGGCGCACTGTACCGTAAGGCCAGCTTCCTGCTGGATCATCTGGGACAGCGCATTTTTCCGGATTTCCTCGACCTGCGCGAGCAACCCCATCTGCCGGGTGCCCTGGGCAGCGCTCCCTTCGATGCGGAAGGCGTTGCCACACAGGAGCGGGAACTGGTGCGTCACGGCGTGTTGCAAGGCTATGTGCTGGACAGCTACTCTGCCCGCCGCCTGGGCATGCAGACCACGGGCAACGCCGGCGGCGTGCACAATTTGACGGTGCAACCGGGTCCGTTGGATTTTGCGGGCCTGCTGGCACATCTGGATACCGGTCTCGTGGTCACTCACCTCATGGGGCACGGCGTCAATCTGGTGACCGGTGATTATTCCCGTGGCGCCGCCGGTTTCTGGGTGGAGGGTGGAGAGAGCCGCTATCCGGTGGAGGAAATTACCATCGCCGGCAATCTCAAGGACATGTTCCTCGGCATCACGGCGGTAGGCAATGATGTCGACCGGCGCGGCAATATCCGCTGCGGGTCTTTGCTGATCGGCCGGATGACCCTTGCCGGGGAGTAGGCGGACGGGCTTAACAGGCGCTGCGCAGGACGCGGTGGGGAACCCACCGCAGTGCTCGGGACGCACCCTGGATGGCGTGTGCTACAGGTCCTGCAACAGCTCGAGTTCCCTGTCGGTAAATCCGGCGGACCGACGCGCGGCTTTATTGAGCGGCTGTCCAATCCGCCCCTGGTAATAGGTACGAATCAGTTCCACAAAAGTCTCTTCGGCCAGTAGACCGGCCTGCGCGCAACAGTAGCGGAACCAGCGCGAACCGAGCGCCACGTGGCCGATTTCTTCCCGCAGAATGATGGTCAGAATGGTCACGGTCCGAGCATCACCGGCGTCGCTGAGACGCTGGATAATACCCGGCGTGACATCCAGTCCACGCGCTTCCAGCACGCGCGGCACCAGCGCCATGCGCGCCAACGGATCACCGGCGGTCGCAACCGCCATTTGCCACAGCCCGTCATGGGCATCGAAAGCGCCATACGCATAGCCCAATTCACCCAGCCGTTCTTGCAACAGAGCGAAATGACGGGCTTCCTCGGCGGCGACCCGCAACCAGTCGTCGTAGTACGGCGCCGGCAGGCCGCGGAACCGGTACACGGCGTCCAGCGCCAGATTGATGGCATTAAATTCGATATGGGCGATGGCGTGAATCAGCGCCGCCCGGCCGTTTTCGCTATGCAGGCGCCGGCGGGGCACGGTCCGGGGAGAGACCAAGCGTGGCCGTAGCGGCCGTCCTGGCGGACCGATAGGTTGCGGTGGCGGCGCGTCGCTGCTGACCAGATCGCCAGACCGCCAAGCCGCCCGCAATTCCTGGAGCAAGGCCGCTTTCTCCGCCGGTTCCGTGGCGTCCAGACTCCGTTTCGTCAGGGAGAACAGGCAGCGTGACATGGCTTTAGGCCGCCACGGCGCAGGGCTGAAGGCGGATCACCGCGGCTCCTTGCTGTAGGCCCGTTCGACTTGGGCGATCCGTATTTGGTAGTGCTCGTACCACATCCGTTTTCCGGTCTCCTGCGCCAACCGATGTACGGCATGGGCTTTCCAGGCGGCGATAGCGTCGAGGGAAGTCCAGTAGGAGACCGTCATCCCGCAGCCGTTACCCTGCCGGACGCTCTCCATGCCCAGATAACCGGGTTGCTGCGCCGCCAGTTCAGCCATGCGCCCGGCCATTCGGTCGTAACCATTGTCCCCCGGCATGCGCCGGGAAGTGAAAATGACCGCGTAATAAGGCGGTTCCGGCGTTGTGGCAAAATAGTCGTCGTTCATCAGTCAGGTCCGGCGGTTCGTCTATCAATCACCCTTGGTATCCGAGGGAATGCTATGTCAAACTGCGATTATTACTGATTACAGTTATCCCTTTGTCCACTTAGGGGAGGAGCAAATCATGCTGGCGCCCAACCATCTCGAACTTATCTCCCGGATCGCCGACCAGATGCGCCGTTGCCGCCGCCTGCTGTTCATCACCGGCGCCGGCATTTCCGCCGATTCGGGCCTGCCTACCTATCGCGGCATCGGCGGCCTGTATAACAACGGCATGACCGATGAAAACCTGGCGATCGAAGACGCCCTATCCGGCGATATGCTGGCCGTGGCGCCTCATATCACCTGGAAATACATCCATCAGATCGAGCAGTGCTGCCGCTCGGCCACTTTTAACGACGCCCATCATATCATCGCCGAATTGCAGCAGATTTTCGATAATGTCTGCGTGCTTACCCAGAACGTTGACGGTTTCCACCGCCAGGCCGGCAGCCGTAACCTGATCGAGATTCACGGCGATATCCACGAACTGTACTGCACCGCCTGTGAGTACGAAACCTGGGTGCCGCATTACGGCGAACTGACCATCCCGCCGCCCTGCCCTGCCTGCGGCGCCGTGCTGCGGCAGCGCGTGGTGCTGTTCGGCGAACTGCTACCGACGCCTGCCGTCGATCGGCTGTACGAAGAACTGGAGCGGGGTTTCGATATGGTGTTCAGCATCGGCACCACCAGCGTCTTTCCCTATATCGCCGGACCGGTGATGGAGGCCAGACGGACAGGCATTCCCACGGTGGAAATCAATCCGACCGAAACCACGGTCTCCCGGTTGGTGGACTATAAACTGTCGCTGGGCGCCGCGGACGGCATGCGGGCAATCTGGCGTCTGTTCCAGCAGGCTTGAGCAGCGCTGCGGCGCTCTGCTAGCGGCCGACCAGAGCGTCATACAGGTAATCCGCGGCCGCCGCGACGCCGGTTGGCTGCAGCGCCGGTTTACGCGGCTGCGCCAACAGCATCCGCAAGGGCTCCAGCACGGCGCCGCTGGCCAGCATCTCCCGCCGCAGCAGCAGCGCATTGCCGTGAGCAGCGAGCCAGCGCACCAGCCACGGAGTTTCCGGCCAGTGCGGCCGGTCGATGTAGAGCACCGGCTTACCGTGACAGGCCGCTTCGCTGAACACCCCATACCCCGGTTTGGTCAGCAGCACATCGCAGGAACACAGCAGATCGATGAAAGGCAGGTCCGCCACTTGTTCCCGGTGAGAAAAATCCTGCCGTCCGCCGCCCCAGGCGGCGGGTATCACCCACTGGACGTCCGGCGCCAACGGCCAGCGCTCCACCGGCAGGGGCAGATCGAAACCCCCCAGACTGGCCAGCACCAAGGTCTCGTGGCCTTGCAAGCCCAGGCGCTCGTTCAGCGCGACCCGGCGGTTGCGACCCAACAAGGCGATGGGGCCGATTGCCTCGGTATTGCGCAATTCGGGCATGGGCATGGACGGCGCCGGCTGCAGGAATACGGCGGCGCTGTTGTAAGCCTCCCGCATGAGCATGCAGTACGTCGCCAGTTCCGCATCGTCGGGCCAGCAAGCTTGCACAATATCGGCCCAGTTCAAGGAACACAGTGCCACCGCCGTAATGCCTCGTCTGGCGGCGGCGGCCAGGGGCAGATAGGGAATGTCCGCGAACACCAGTTGCGGAGCCAGTTCGTCCAGCCGCTGTTCCTCACGGGCCAGACGCGCCTCCCAGTCAATGTGGAAAGCCCGGTAGGCCGCCCGGCTTGCAGCGGCCAGCACGTCGATAGCGTTCGCCATCACCAGCCCGCTATCGGCGGCCTCGCGCAACTGCGTGAATTCTCCCTCGATACGCGAGCGCAGCACCGCGGCGGGCAAAGGACTCTGGATGGTCAGCGCCAAAGTTGGCAAGCGGCGGCGCAGGGCGTTAAGCACGGGTGCCGCCTGGGCCAGATGCCCGAAACCATGCCCGGACAGGGCGGCGAACAGATGGGGAACGGCGGACATGCGTAGTGGTCGCAAACGGCTGACTGATGGCTTGCATGGTTGGATAGCGCCGTCGATTATACGGGCAGCCGCGCCTGTCTGCTCGCCAGTCGCGCCAACCGCCTGCCTTTAGCCCTTCAAGCGCCCGGTCAGTTACGGTAAGCTTGGCAGCCTTGACCCCAACCGGTATTGCTCGCATGCACTCGCTGGCCGACAAACACATCCTGCTCGGCGTAACCGGCGGTATCGCCGCCTACAAGAGCGCCGATCTGGTCCGCCGCCTCAAGGAAATGGGCGCGGAGGTCCAGGTGGTCATGACGCCGGCTGCCACTCAGTTCGTCGGGCCGCTGACCTTGCAGGCCGTGTCCGGCAGATCGGTGCGGTTGGAATTGCTGGACCCTGCCGCCGAAGCCGGCATGGGTCACATTGAACTGGCGCGCTGGGCCGACCTGATCCTGATCGCGCCGGCCAGCGCCGATTTTATCGCCCGCCTGGCGCACGGTTGCGCCAACGATTTGTTGAGCACGCTCTGTCTGGCCAGCGACCAACCCATCGCCGTGGCGCCGGCCATGAATCGCCTGATGTGGCGCAACCCCGCCACCCGACGCAACTGCCAGTTGCTGCAAGAACGCGGCATCCTGTTATGGGGACCGGCCGCCGGCGAGCAGGCCTGCGGCGAAGTCGGCGAGGGCCGCATGCTGGAGCCGCTGGAGCTGCGCGACCAGGCGACCGCATTGTTCACTGCCGCTGGCGCGCTGCAGGGCCTGCACGTAGTGCTCACCGCCGGCCCCACCCGCGAAGATATCGATCCCGTGCGCTTCATCAGCAATCGCAGCAGCGGCAGGATGGGCTTCGCGGTGGCCGCCGCCGCCGCTCAGTCGGGCGCGCGAGTAACGCTGGTCGCCGGCCCGGTACAGTTGCCGACCCCGGCCGGAGCGGCGCGCATCGACGTGAACAGCGCTTTGCAAATGTACGATGCGGTCATGGCGATAGCCGCCCAGACCGACATTTTCATCGCCACTGCCGCCGTGGCCGATTACCGCCCTGTTCAGCGGGTTGGACAGAAGATCAAAAAAGACCGGCAGACGCTGACTATCACCCTGGAGCGCAATCCCGATATTCTGGCCACTGTGGCGGCGCTGGATCAGGGTCCCTTTACTGTTGGGTTCGCCGCCGAAACCCACGACGTGCTGCAATACGCGGCAGACAAGCGCCGCCACAAGTGCCTGGACATGATCGCCGCCAATCAGGTCGGCCTGCCGGGCAGCGGGTTCGAGAGCGAGCAAAACGCCTTGCATGTGCTCTGGGAAGGCGGTGAAAAAGCGCTGCCCCAGGCGGACAAAACCCGCCTGGGGCAGGATTTGGTGGCCCTGATCGCGGAGCGTTTCCATGCCCGACATTGAAGTGAAAATCCTCGATGCCCGCATCGGTCAGGAAATTCCCCTGCCGCATTACGCCACGGCAGGCTCCGCCGGGCTGGATTTGCGCGCCTGCCTGGACGCGCCGCTGACCGTGCGCCCCGGCGAGACGGTGCTGATACCCACCGGCATCGCCATCCATATCGCCGATCCGGGACTGGCGGCGCTGATCCTGCCCCGTTCCGGCCTGGGCCACCGGCACGGCATTGTGCTCGGCAATCTGGTCGGGCTGATCGACAGCGATTACCAGGGACAGTTGTTGATCTCGTGCTGGAATCGCGGCAACGCGCCGTTTACCATCGAGAGCGGCGAACGTATCGCTCAGATGGTCATCGTGCCGGTAGTACAGGCGCAGTTCACGATCGTCACCGACTTCGCGGCCAGCCCCCGGGGCGCCGGTGGTTTCGGTCATTCCGGCCGCCGGTAGGGGACGGACCAGCGGCTTCCCAGCCATTCCATTCCATAGAGCCGTAGCTATGACCCTAGAACCCCACAGAACTTCCAGCGTTGCCCACGTACTGGTCGAAGCCCTTCCTTATATCCGTCGGTACACTGGCCAGACCATCGTGATCAAATACGGTGGCAACGCCATGGAGAACGAGACCTTAAAAAGTGGCTTCGCCCGTGACATCGTGCTGATGAAGCTGGTCGGCATCAAGCCGGTGGTGGTGCACGGCGGCGGTCCGCAGATCAGCCAGTTGCTCAAGCGTATTGGCAAGGAAAGCCGCTTTGTCGAGGGCATGCGAGTCACCGACAGCGAGACCATGGACGTAGTGGAAATGGTGCTGGGCGGTCTAGTCAACAAGGAGATCGTCAACAACATCAACCGCCACGGTGGTTGCGCGGTGGGACTGACCGGCAAGGATGGCGATCTGATCCGTGCCCGCAAACTGACGATCACCCGTCAGACGCCGGATCTGCAGGAGCCGGAGATTATCGACATCGGTCATGTCGGGGAAGTGGCCAGCATCGACAAAGGGGTGGTGGAAACGCTGACGCAAGGGAATTTCATCCCCGTCATCGCCCCGATCGGAACGGGTAAGGACGGCCACGCCTACAACATCAACGCCGATCTGGTGGCCGGCAAGATGGCCGAAGTGCTGGGAGCAGAGAAACTGATTCTGCTGACCAATACCGTCGGCCTGCTGGATAAGGAAGGCAACCTGATTGCTAAGTTGAATGCCCGCCAGGTGCAGCAATTGATCGCAGATGGGACTATCCACGGCGGCATGCTGCCCAAGATCAAATGCGCCCTGGACGCCGTGCAGGGCGGCGTAAAAACCGCCAATATCATCGACGGCCGGGTGGAACATGCGGTGCTGCTGGAACTGTTCACTGATCAGGGCAGTGGGACGCTGATGCGTAGTTAAAGCGCGTCTACTGTTGCCCTGGAAAGAGGCAGAGATGGACGGCGGACGGCACTAAATAGCGTGGTGAGAGGGGCAGTGGGATAGCCGGTCCGAAGCGCCGCTCCGGACCGGCTGGCGCAGTGATTAACGGCTGTAATTGGGTGCCTGAGACGCCGCATAATATTGCTCTTCGTTCAAGCAGCCTTTCTTGGCGAATTTGGCGAAGTTCAATATGCCGACGTCGAAAGCTTCCTGGTAGGTGACGCAACCGTCGCCGTTGGCGTCTGCTTCGGCAAAGGTGGGAAACGCTTCCTGCAGAGGCACCTGTTCCTGCTTGGCCCCAACCACTTTGTTCCCGGACAAATCGATCACGGTCGATTCCTTGGTGCCCCACTGCTGAGCCACCGCCAGGGAACCACAAGACAGCATCGCCAGTATGATCAAAGTGCGTTTCATGACGCTCTCCTCAAAAATTCAAGTGTAACTTGAGTTTACAGACATGGGTGAAAAACAGGTAAGGCAATTTGACCAGCATTGCCTGTGCTGATTCCGGCCTATAGTCAGGTATTATAACCATTGATTCAATAAATAAGTCCATAAAAGCAATGCAGACTACTAACCCGCATGGGGAACGGCGGTCGTCCGCCGGTTGGTTGCTGGTGGCCGTAGCCAGCCTGCTGGTAGGTTTTTATTTACTGCCCTGGCTGCAAGACTGGTTTTACTACACGGACGCCCAACCCCGCCCGGTTACAATGAGAAGCACGTGGTTTGCGTCCCTTGTCCGGATGTCGAGTAGGAGGATAAAACGGTGAAAAAACTTGTAGGGCTACTGCTTTCGGTCCTGCTCGCCCCCTGGGTGGCTGTTGGCCAATCGGACTTTGCAATACCTGCCCGCACGATTCTGGCGCAGGCGGCAGGAGACAATCCCTGTCTGGCGGATTGTCAGCAGGTGCTCCAATTATGCAAAAGCATCTGTGAAGAAACCAAAGCGAGAGACCGGGATACCGAATATGGCGATACCGATCGCCAGCCGACAGCCGAATGCATCCAGGACTGCGCAGAGGATTTTGCAATCTGCCAGCAGTCCTGTTAACGGTTTTGTTAACGCCTTTATCCGTCGCTCATCATGGCCGCCGACCGTGGCGCCGCCACCGCCGCCAGCCCGTATACCAGCAGGGCCGCTACCACCACGCCGCTGAACCCGATATGCACCGCCAGCAGCGTCGCCAGCACGGCGCTGACCACGGAGGCACAACCGTTGATCGCCCAAGCCCAGGGAAGCAGACCAGGCGTCGCTGCGGACACCCGCATCAGGCCCAGCGGAAACGGCATGCCCATGCACAGTGCCAGCGGCGCAATCAACACCACGGCGCACAGAATCTTGACCGGATCGGGCCAGGCCAGCGCCGCTTGGAAAAAGGGCGGCAGCAGCCACAGATAGACCCCCGTTACCCCGGCAATGCCACTCACTGCCTGGACGACCGCCGAGCGGCGGCTGTCCCATCGTTGGGAAATGTGACTGCCCAGGCCGGCGAATATCAGAAAGGCGCATAACACCACCGCCACCGCATAAAGGGGATGACTGAGGAACAGGATGAATTTCTGAATAAAGGCGATTTCCAGGAACATGAAACCCACGCCGATGGCAGCGAAATAGGTCAGCACCCGCCAGCGCTGCGTGCGCGCCACAGCGGCCATCCGGCGACCACCCAGCCACAGCGGCAGCAGAATCAACACCACGGCGGCCAGCAGCGCCTGTAGCAGCGTCGCCACCACGATCAGATAACCCCATTCCAGTTGCCCCAGCCCGCTGCGCGCCCGCAGGGACAGCAATTCCGGCAAGGTTCGCCATTTGAAAAAGTGGAAAAAATACGGCTGGTCGTCGGTGGCGGGTCGCACATCGAATTTATAGCGTTCCAGAAACGTCTCCCGCTCCGGTCCCAGCAGCGCCGCAGCGCCCTCATACAGAGAGGGCCGCTCCAGCACATTGAAGCGGTTGACTTCGTCTGGGTGGATGCCCGGATACCAGGCGGGATCGAACCACCGCTCCCGGCAAAACGCTCTGAGCGCCTCGCTGTCTTGCGGTGTGAAAGGACCGTTCTTCACCAGCAGCGTAGCGGTCTTCCAGCCGCGGATCAGCGCCAGTCGCTGGCCGGGATCGCGCACGCCCAGCCGCTCCAACGCCGCGACCGCCGTGGCGAACAATTTGAGGCTGTCGCGTGGCGGTGTCTGTAACCAGCGGGTGACGGCCAGCAGACCACCGGGCTGCAAATGCGTCAGGTATTGGACGAACGCTTCCACGGTATACAAATAACTCTCGCTGAGCGCGTACAGTCCTGCCGCCGTGGTGCCGAAGGCATCCAGCAAAGCCACCTGAATCAGATCGTAACGCGCCGCGCCGCCAACTACGAAGCCACGCGCTTCGGCCACCTGGATGCGGACCTCTGGCCGGTCGTACAGCCCGCCGCTGAATTCTTTAAAATCCTCGCGCAGCAGCGCCACCACCTGGGGATTCAACTCGACCGCGTCCACCTGCCGCGCAGCGAAATACAGCGCCTGTAATACCTCGGCGCCGCCGCCCGCGCCCAGCACCAGCACCCGCGGCTGGCGCAACAGATGATAGGGCAATGCGGCCGTCAATCCGTCCAGCCAAGCCAGTTCCTCGCGGCGGCCGGTAAAGCGGGTGATCGCCCCCAGCGCATCGCCGTCGCTGAACAGACCCAACTGTTGCGGCAGCGGCGTGGTGACCGCGAGGCTCAGTCCTGGCGCATAGCGGAACGGCACTTGTGGATTGCGCACCACCATCAACCAACCCAGCGGACTGGAACGTTCGGCGACCGGTTCCGCGCCCAGCACCCGCAGCGCCTGGCTCAACCCTTTGTAATCCGACAGACGCAGCGCGGTCCACTGCGACGGGATAAGCGCCAGCGCGCCCAGCAACGCCGCAATCCCGATCAGACTCCAACGCGGCTGTCGCAGCTCCATCACGGCCATGCCGGCGGCCAGCAGACCCAGTGCGCTCAGGATCGCTAAGGCCAGCGCCGGCGGCGCCAGAAACAGTAGCACAATGATGCCCAGCGCGCCGGCGCCGGCGCCGGTCAGATCAGCGGCATAGATACGGTGAATCTGCTGGCCGCAACACAACAGGATCAGTCCCAGGCAATTGGCAACGCAGAAGAAGGGGATCGCCAGCAGCAGATAGAGGATCAGCAGATAACCCAACTCCCGCCAGTCCCAGCCAATTTCCAACGGATTGAACGGCGTCCGCTGGGCGATGAGAAAACTGGCCACAGCGGAGAGGGCGAACAGCGTCGCGTTGGCCACAAAAAAACGGGGGAAATGCTGCCTCAGCCGCGTTTCCAGCAGGGTTAGAAAGCTGCCGGAGGCGCCGTAGCCGAGCAGCGCCAGGCTGATAACCATATAGGAAAAGTGGTGCCACTGAATAATGGCGAACAGCCGCGTCAGCAGCACCTCGTAAGCCAGGGCGGTCGCGGACAGCAGGGCGACGGCCCCTAGCGGTGGAACCGTAACCGCTGCCGGCCGGCCTGAGGCACTGGGATCAGGTTGGCGCATGGTTAGGGAAAGCCGCCGCCAGCGCCGTCAGGCCGGTTTGGTCCGCCCGCGGGACGGTAGGGCGAAAGTCACCACAAACAGCAGCGTCGCCGCCATCACGATCGAAGGACCGGTCGGAGTATCCCAGCGCAGCGAGGCCCAAATCCCCACCGCCACCGCCGCGCAACCCAACAGACCAGCCAGTCCCGCCATCATTTCCGGGGTACGGGAGAAGCGTCGGGCCGTCGCCGCCGGGATGATCATCAACGAAGTAATCAGCAGAATGCCCACCACCTTCATCGCCCCGCCGATCACCACGGCGATCAGCATCATGAAATTCAGCCGCACGGCAAACACCGGTACACCTTCCACCCGGGCCAGATCTTCGTGCACGGTGATCGACAGCAACGGCCGCCAGATGAGCGCCAGCACGCCGAGCGCCAGCACACCGCCGCCCCAGATCTCGTACAGATCGCCGTCGGTGACCGCCAGAATATCGCCGAACAGATAGCCGACCAGATCCACCCGCACGGTTTCCATGAAGGCCAGCGCCACCAGGCCCAGGGACAGAGCGGTATGCGCCAGGATGCCGAGCAGTGTATCGGTGGCGAGACGACGCTGGTGCTGTTCCAGGAACACCAGCAGCACCGCCAGCAGCAGACAGGTGGCGATTACCGCCAGGCCCTTCTGCACTCCCAGCGCGACGCCCAGGGCCACGCCCAGCAAGCCGGAATGCGACAGGGTATCGCCGAAATAAGCCATGCGCCGCCACACGATCAGTGAACCCAGCGGTCCGGCCGCCAGCGCCACGCCCATGCCGGCCGCCAGCGCGCGCACCAGAAAATCATCCATTGGAGCAATCCCGGCGCTGGTTCACCACATTGCCGTGCAGATCGTGGCGGTGGTCGTGATGATGCTGATAGACCGCCAGCCGTCCGCTGATTTCGTGACCGAACAATTCCAGGTAGGCGGGATCGATGCTGACGGCGTCCGGTCGTCCGTCGCAGCACACATGGCGGTTAAGGCAGATCACTCGATCCGCCGTCGCCATCACCAGGTGCAGATCGTGAGACACCATCAGCACACCGCAGTCGTGTGCTTTGCGGATGCGGTCGAGCAGGTCGTACATTTCATACTGTCCACCGACGTCCACCGCCTGCACCGGCTCGTCCAGCACCAGCAATTCGGGCTGGCGCAGCAAGGCGCGGGCTAGCAGGGCGCGCTGCAGCTCGCCGCCGGAGATAGCCTGCAAGGGCCGCTCCAGAATATGAGCCGCTCCCGTTTCCGCCAGTGCCGCCTCCACCTCTTGCCGGGAGGCGCGCATGCCCAGCGTAATAAAGCGCCGCACGGTGAGCGGCAGGGTCTCCTCCACCGTCAGCCGCTGCGGCATATAGCCGCAGCGCAAGCCCGGTCGCAGCCGCACGGCGCCGCGATCCGGCTTCAGCAGGCCCAGAATCACCCGCAGCAAGGTGGTCTTGCCGGCGCCGTTCGGGCCGATCAGTGTGACGATTTCGCCAGGTGCGACGCTGAGGGACACAGCGCGCAGAATAGTCTGATCGTGGATCGTTACTGTGACGTCCTCAACCTGCAACAGCGGCGCGGCGGCCGCCGGCCGCTGTTCGAGCGGGGAGAAAAGGGTCATCGCTACTGCAGCCTGTAGAGAAAGTCTTGTTGTATCATAAGCCGCGTTAAGAAACCATTAGGAAAATACAGTCATGCTGATATTAAGATTGCTGCTGGTGTATCTGCTGGCGGCGGCGGCAGGCGCCACTGAAACCGGACCCCGGGTGGTAGCCAGCATCAAGCCACTGCATTCGCTGGTTGCCGGGATTATGCAGGGAGTTGGCGAACCCGTGCTGCTGCTCCAGGGCAATGTCTCGCCACACGACTACAGCCTGCGTCCTTCCGACGTACGCGCGCTCAACAGTGCCCAGGTAGTGTTCTGGATCGGTCCGGAACTGGAAAGCTTTCTGGTCAAGCCGCTGGGCAACGCCCCCCGGGTGCGCTCAGCGCCGTTGCTGCAAGCGTCCGGACTGCAGCAGCTGCCGCTGCGCGCCGGCGGTGCCTGGGAGCCCCATACCCATGAAGGCGCAGAGCGGGACAACCAGGATGAACATGAGCAGGGCGCCGTGGACACCCATATCTGGCTGAACCCGCACAACGCCATGGCGCTGGTCCGGCAGATCGCCGCCGTGCTGAGCGACGTCGATCCGACCCACCAGGTGGTTTACGAAAAGAATACGGCGGCGATGCTGAAGCGGCTGGCGGCGCTGGACATAACGCTGGCCGGCAAGCTGGGATCGGCCAGATACCAGCCCTATATCGTCTTTCACGATGCCTATCAATATTTCGAGAAACACTACGGGTTGGCAGCGGCCGGGTTGATTACCCTCAGTCCGGAACAGCAGCCAGGCGCCCGGCGGGTGCAGGACATCCGCCGGCAGATTGTCGCCAATCAGATCGTCTGCGTCTTCAGCGAACCGCAGTTCGAGCCGGCGCTGGTCAAAATGCTGCTCCAGGACACGCCGGCGAAAAGCGGCGTGCTGGATCCGTTAGGCGCCGACCTGCCGGCGGGACCGGAGGCGTATTTCCAGTTGATGACCGGTCTGGCCGATTCCTTGCACGGTTGTCTGGGAGATTAAGTACATGGCAGAGCCCTTGACTTTGGCCATTTTGGGCTCCCAGATAGGCGGTGCTAAAATAAGTTATTGCCGAGCGACGCAAAGGCAATCCAGCGCCCCCGCTACCGGCTACCGCCTAATTTAGGGTGATGGCAAAGGGGGGCTAAACGGTTACATTGGAAGAGTTAAGAAAATTTATATGTATCCTTCAGAAACCAAAGCACTTCGGTCGATTCTCGTTCTGGTGATTGTCGGTATCGTTTGTCTTACCAGTTACGCAGCCATACTGGGCATCACCAGGCTGCCTATCTTTGGGATGAATGATCAGGTCAACTATATCGACGCCGCCCGCCATGTGCTGCACGAAGGCCAGCTAACTACGGGAGTCATTTACCCATCGTCCCTTCGCCAAAATTACTCCCATAATTACTTTTATATGCCGGGACATGCTCTGGCGATCGCCTTGTCCCTCTGGCTTATAGGAGACAGCGTGGTGGCCAGCCTGCTTCCAAACATGCTGGCTTACCTTTTGTGCATTATATTACTCTACTGGATTGGTTCTCGGCTTGTAAACCGTAATGTCGGGTTTATGGCGGGCTTCCTATTCGCTATTTTCCCGGCCAACATTATCTATGGAGTGAGCGCCATGTCCGAAATGACTTTTGTTTGCGCTGGCCTGATCGCCTTTGCTGTATTCCTGTATCTACCCACTCAACTTCGGCCCTGGCTAGGTCCGGTTCTGGTATGTGTACCTGTGCTCTTCCGGGAGACAGGGGTGCTCTGGATAATTCCCATGGCTGCTGTGGTATTGCAGGAATCACGAGGGTCAAAACGCTATGGGGAATTGCTTGTACTCCTTGGCCTGAGTATGGCCTTACTCATGCTAATTTTCGGTAGTGTTCTAGAATTGGATATTGTATAATTTGAGCCTGAAATTACAGGCACTTTGCTGTTAGAAGGAGACAGTTGTGGTTTTAATAGCTGTACGTTGTCCTCACTGTGGTAGTAATCAAATTGTGAAACGCGGAAAAACCGAGAATGTCAAACAGCGCTATCTTTGTCAACAGCAGGACTGTCCCATCAAGACGTTTATTTTAGATTATGATTATAATGGTTGTTTGCTTGAAGTAAAGCAACAGATTATTGAGATGGCGCTTAATGGGAGCGGTATCAGAGATACAGCCCGAGTACTAGAGATTAGCCCAACTACAGTAATTAATGAATTAAAAAAAAAGAATTCTCCCTAGAATCGGTCAATAGAGCCTTGTTGGAGAACCTAAATCATAGTAAAGTAATTGTTAAAATTCAACGAGTTGATGAGGCAGAACTAGATGAAATGTGGAGTTATGTTGGCAGCAAAGACAACCCAAGATGGTTATGGCATGCCATCGACCATGAGAGTGGAAAAGTGCTTGCTTATGTATTTGGTGATCATAAAGATGCAGTGTTTTTACAGTTAAAAGCGTTGCTTGAACCATTTGGAATCACCCGATTTTATACTGATGATTGGGGTGCGTATGAACGTCACCTATCTTCTGAGGAGCATATCATTGGTAAACACAATACCCAAAAAATAGAAAGGAAACATCTGACGCTACGGACGCGAATAAAGCGGTTAGTCAGAAAAACGATTTGTTTCTCCAAACTCAAGAAAATGCATGATATTGTCATTGGTTTATTTATCAACCGATACGAATTTGGAGTACTTGTATAATGTCCAAATCTGGAACACTACCCTAATTTTTCAACTCGATGTCATTAAGGATAGACCCTCGCGGTTTTATCTGAACCTGCTTGCTAAAAATTTTCAAGAATGGTATATGGATGCATTCTTTGTCGAGTCGAAGTGGCCGGAATCACTGGCGGAATGGCTCGATATACTCAGCGCACGAACCATCCAGAATCTAAAAGAACTGTGGTGGCTTCTCCATCGTACCTCCTTGGAAGCGGTGTTGCTGAATGTGCTTTTCTGGCCACCGTTTCTCGCGCTTGTCGCTCTCCGATGGGTGTCATCGCTCAGAAATTTCATAGCTGCTTATATTCTGATGGCCTTCATTATGTTCGCTTCTCTCTCTGTTCTTTATGTGTGGGATTCATTTACTGGAGTTCGGCTGCTTCTAATGCTCTTTCCTCTTGAGGTCATCGTGGTGGCATGTGCTTTCGATTATTGGTGCCGGATATTGTCTGCAGCGTGCTGCGATACTCTGTGTACTTGCACTCCTGGCATTACCCTTATCGCTCATAAAAGCGGGGTCTGTAAGACGTGTTAATGAGGCGCAACTGGCGGCGTTCTCCCCTATATTAAGCACAGTCAGTCCCGATCCCAGTGGTGTCCTAGTAAGTGATTTGCAATGGGGGCCCTTCTATGTCTATAAGAATTATCCTGCCAAATGGGCATTCGTACCGGCAAATGAGCAGAATCTTTATCTGCTGCACGAGAAGTACCCTGTCGCCACGGCAGTTCTCGATAAGGCGGATATTCGGCGCCTTGGAGAAAAAGCTTTAGAAAAAATAGGCTTGGTTTATTCGATGGAATTCGTTGGGCCGGACGGTTCCGTATATTCTGTTTTCAGACGCCCCCCTTGAGTCCGGATAGTAAATAAGCGGTTTACATAGAGATCCGACTGGAGAGTGGGCATATCATCGCCACTGAAGGGGCTCCCGCGATCGCGCTGGCGGATGATCTTCACAGAAGGCGCATTGAAACCCTGGTTGTCTACTGTAAAACCCACGGCTTCAGCTTGAAGGATACCTATCTATGCAAGCCCGAACGGGTCGAGCGATTCTTCATGGTGCCGCGTGAAGTGGCGGCGGCTTGGCTGCGGTAGGGGCTGGCGCTGAACTGGAAGACGGTGGAGCTAGCGGCGTTCGCGGCGACCCTGCTGGCGCGGTTGAGCGGCGACCGGGAGCAGGATCTGCCGGAGGAACTGTGCCGTCAGGTGGTGCAGAAGCTGCACTCGGTCAAGGCCCCGGAGTCCTGGGTACGGCTGGTGGAGCAGGTGGTCGAACTAGACGAGGCGGATGAGAAGCGGGTGAGAAGCGGGTGTTTGGTGAATCTCTTGCCGCCGGGGTTACGGCTGGTGCAGTGACAGCGATGGGCAGTTAAACTGTGGCATAAATGCCGGCCCTGGCGCTAGGGTCCGACGCCTGCTGGCGGCGATGACCACCCCAGGATGGCGCCAATGGCTTGTCCCGGCGCCAGTAGGAGCTGTAGTCGCAACTCATCCTCCGGACCCAGAATCTGGGGACCATCGAAACAACCCTCGGTATTCAGGTAATAGTGTTACTACGAGTATCATCGCGAGATAAAATCGAATGCCTGCTCTCAGTGTGGTCGTCCCCGTCTACCGTGCTGCGGAAAGTCTGCCCGAGTTGCACCGTCGTCTCTCGGCGGTTCTGGAGGAACATCCCGGCGGTTTCGAGATTCTGTTCGTCGAAGATTGCGGCGGCGATAATTCATGGGAAGTGATCCAGCGGCTGGCAGCGGCTGACCCGCGCGTGCGCGGTTTGCGCATGAGCCGCAACTACGGCCAGCACAATGCCCTGCTCGCCGGTATCCGGGCCGCCCGAGGCGCTATCAGCGTCACTATGGACGATGATTTGCAACACCCACCCGAAGAACTGCCAAAACTGCTGGCTAAGCTGGACGAAGGCTATGATGTAGTCTATGGTCCACCGGAACACGAACAGCACGGTTTTCTGCGTGACTTGGCATCACGCACTACCAAGCTGGCCCTACAAAGTGCTATGGGTGCGGAAACTGCACGCAAGGTAAGCGCCTTGCGCACCTTCCGTACCGAACTCAGGGATGCTTTCGCTAGTCACCGCAGTCCTTTCGTCAACATTGATGTTTTGCTGACCTGGGCTACAACCCGCTTTGCCGCCGTTCCGGTGCGCCATGAACCTCGCAAGTATGGGGAGTCGGGTTATACTGTGCGCAAACTGATCAGCCATGCGATCAATATGATGACTGGTTTTTCTACCTTGCCCCTTCAGATAGCTAGCATCATGGGCTTGGTTTGTGCTTTTTTCGGTCTGCTGATAATGGCCTACGTGCTGGTACGTTACTTCGCCGCTGGCAAAAGTGTACCGGGTTTCCCTTTTCTGGCGTCTATCATTGCCCTGTTCTCCGGTGTGCAACTGTTCGCGCTCGGCATCATCGGCGAGTATCTGGCCCGCATGCATTTTCGTGCTATGAATCGCCCTCCTTATTTAGTACGTGAATCAACTGAACTTATTCCTTAAAATTCAATTGAAGCATTTGATCTTGAAAAATTTGAGTGAAAACTGCTCTATAAGTGAGGTGGGGTTATGGCTTTTTTATCGAAGCAATCTTTAATTGAAATGGGTTTTAAGAAAATTGGGAAAAATGTTTGCATTAGTGATAAGGCATCTTTCTACAATCCTGATTGTATTGAAATTGGCGACTACTCAAGAATAGATGATTTTTGTGTACTTTCTGGAAACATTGTAATTGGTCGAAATGTCCATATTGCTGTATTTTGTAATGTAGCAGGTGGAGAAAAGGGAATCTTTCTTGAGGATTTTTCTGGTTTAGCTTATGGTTGTCATTTGTTTTCTCAATCTGACGATTATTCCGGACGCACACTGACTAACCCAACTGTACCGGATTGCTACAAGAATGAAATAAAGGCCAGTGTTCATCTCAAGAGACACGTTATCATCGGTGCCTGTTCAATCATCGTACCGGGTGTAACCATCGAAGAGGGGACCTCAGTAGGTGCTATGTCGATGGTGACAAAATCCACCGAGGCGTGGTCTATTTATTTCGGTATTCCTGCCAAGCGAATCAAAGCACGTAGTCGTGATTTGTTGCTGCTCGAAGAAAAATATATAAACCAGCAAGGAAATACAAAATGAGCCTGTGTCATGTTGATTTGACATTCTAACATGGGGTTGCCCATGAGTACTTGGCGTATCCAGGGTCTGCGCTTTATCATCGTGGGTGTAGCATCCAATCTGGTGCTCTACCTTTTTTACCTCACGCTGACTACTTTAGGATTGGGGTACAAGACAGCCATGACGTTGCTCTATGCAGTAGGTGTCTTGCAAACTTTCTTCTTCAACAAACGCTGGACATTCGAGCACGATGGAGCGACTCACGCGGCTCTCCTACGTTACATAGTGGCTTATGCTTTCGGTTATTTGCTGAATCTGCTCGTTCTGCTCGTTCTGGTAGATCGGCTGGGACTACCGCACCAGTGGGTGCAAGGCGTCATGATTATTACCCTTGCTGCGATGCTATTCCTGTTGCAGCGTTATTGGATCTTCAGACCCTCTTATGCACATCCCGTTTAACAAACCCTACATGACCGGCAAGGAGCTTTGGTACATCGCCCAAGCCCATACCAAGGGTCACTTGGCCGGCGATGGCAGTTTTACTAAGCAATCACTTTGAACGCTTATCTGCTCTTGATTTCAATTAAAGATGGCATGAGAAATTTTATAAGTACCCGAACATAAGTTTTCTGGGATTTCTGGTTGCTAAGCTATTGAAAAAAACAAGCTTTGCGCCTGGAGAACTATAGCTCAGTTGCTTACTATAATTGTGCTTTTGTGCGGACTTTTCTGTTAAGGTAAAATCATGTTTGAGAGAAACAACAAATGGGTTAAGTTTGCGTTTTGGGCTGCACTGGTAGCTCTGTATTATGGTTTTCTTTTTCCTGAGCCAGAGTTTCCTATATATAACTATAGCGATGGGGTGATTTTCCTGGCACTCGCTTCGAATTTACTAAAATTTGGGATTTATAGTACAAATTACGCTACCGAAGTAAACTGGGGATACCATGCTACTTGGCCACCTTTGTTCCCTCTCATGCTAGCCGGTGTCATCGCATTAGCTGGGTTATCGTGGTTTTGGATTAAGATTTTTATCGCCACGCTTGGACTTATTGTCCTGTACTTACTGGGGCGCTTATTTCCGAATCGATCTGTTGGTATGTGGGTAGTACTGATAACCGCCCTAAATCCTGCTTTCTTCTTATTCAGCCATCATTACACGGCAGAAATCCCCTATCTGTTATTGGTGGTGTCTACATTGCTAGCTGTACAGCATGCTCAGTTACCCCTATCTGCTTTAGTGGCCGGATTGATTAGTACACTAGCTTTTTTTACGCGAGGATATGCAGTTACTTTGATCCCCGGAGGAATAATATTTTTCGCTCTACAGTCTGTTAAGCCATGGCGAGTACGGCTAATGTTAATGACCTGTTTTTGTTTACCAATGATTGCTGGAGTAATTGGATGGAAGCTTTATACTAGTCATATTATTAGCTACTATCCGCTTGACGATATAACTCGTGTTTACGGTAGCGGTGGAAATCTGTTAACCGGAATATTTGATGTCTCTATATTAGATTACATCAAACGTTTTTACTGGCATGATGGACGTTATATATTACATCTTACACTTCCAGTATTGCCTTTGCAAACAGTGCTGCAAACAGACTATTTATTTATTCCTTCAGCAGTATTGTTTTGCTTGGCAGCGATTGGTTGGGTGACAGAGACTCGCCGCCAGCAGCATATATTAAATATATGGTTACCTTTTGCTATAGCCTTTTTGTTTGTTTCACATACGCCTGCTCTGCGTTACTGGTTGACTTATTTGCCTTTTATCTTTTACTATTTGTTGATTGGGATACAATATATCTCTCAGAAAATTAAATTAATCTTATTTTATCAGATTGGAGTGGGTGCTTTTGTTGTAACTGCCGCCGCAGGATTGATGCTCTATCTTATTAATCCTGATGAACTGCGTTTCCGAAATCAGTACTGTAAAAATTTCCGTGATACAGCAATCTGGATTAGTATCAACCTTGAGCCGGATAGTGTAGTTGTGACCCATGATCCACGTTGGATTTACATCTTAGGACAGCGCACCGCCTTGAAGGTCGAAAACTTTGAGCGTAGCAATCGTACTCCACAACTTAACTCGGCCAAGCATTTATATTTCCTTTGCCCAAGTGAAACTAGACAGGAGGAAATTCCTCAGTCTTTATTGAATGCTTGTACGGCCTTCAATGATCGATTCTCAGCTATTTATTCTAATGAACACATGACGCTTTACAAAGTTGTGCGAGACAAACCGCCTTAACCAAGCTCATTGCCAGTAGAAGGGACGACACCTTAAATTTAACTAGGCATGCGCTTTCCAATAGATGGCTCACGGTTGCTTGTTGCGAAAAAAGAAGGTTAATATGGCGACGATCCCCTTCAATAAACCCTACATGACCGGCAAGGAGCTTTGGTACATCGCCCAAGCCCATACCAAGGGTCACTTGGCCGGCGATGGCAGTTTTACCAAGCAATGCCAGTCTTGGCTGGAGGCCCGCACCGGGACGCAAAAAGCACTGCTTACCCATTCCTGCACCGCCGCCTTGGAAATGGCAGCCATTCTCGCCGACATCCAACCGGGCGACGAGGTGATTCTGCCTTCCTACACCTTTGTCTCCACCGCTAATGCTTTCGTACTGCGTGGCGCAGTACCGGTATTCGTGGATATACGCCCGGACACCTTGAATCTGGACGAAACCAGGATCGAAGTAGCTATCACCGAGCGGACCAAGGCCATTGTGCCGGTCCACTACGCCGGTGTGGGTTGCGATATGGACGCCATTATGGCTATCGCCCGCCGTTATAGCTTGATCGTCATCGAAGACGCGGCCCAAGGGATCATGTCCACCTACAAGGGCCGACCGCTCGGCTCCATCGGCCACTTGGGAACCCTGTCCTTCCATGAGACCAAGAATATCATCTCTGGCGAAGGTGGTGCGCTACTCATCAACGACCCCGAGTTGATCCAGCGCGCCGAAATCATCCGCGAGAAGGGCACCAATCGCAGCCAGTTCTTCCGTGGTCAAGTGGACAAGTATACTTGGGTGGACATCGGCTCATCTTATCTGCCCAGCGAACTCATCGCCGCCTTCCTCTGGGCGCAAATGGAAGAGGCGGACGCGATTACTCGGCGGCGGCTCGCGCTTTGGAGGGTCTATCATCAATGGCTGGAATCCTTGGAGAAGGCCGGTAAGATCCGACGCCCCATTATTCCTAAAGAGTGCGTACACAATGCCCACATGTATTACATCCTGTTGCCCAGCCTGGAAACCCGCACGGTGTTAATCGCCGCGCTCAAGAGCAACGATATCCATCCGGTCTTCCACTACGTGCCGCTGCACAGCGCTCCGACGGGACTCCGGTTGGGCCGCGCCCATGGTGATCTTGCGGTGACTGACAGCATCGCCGACCGACTGCTGCGGTTGCCGTTGTGGCTGGGGTTGGAGGAACATCACGCGGATGTTATCCACGCAGTGAGCACGGCGATACTTGACCTGCCGAATTAATATGCAAAATTTCGCAAAGCTGTGGTGAATCCATAGCAATGGAGATGTGGAAATGACGAAGCCGCTGTGTTCCTTCACAACAGGCGCGGTCGGATTGTTGATCATGGGTGGGCTCATCATACCGCTCATGCTGGGCATGGTGTTCAAACTGCACTACTTGCCTACCCTTATTGTCGATGGACCATTAGATCCACACTACGTGTTATTACTGGGAGGGTTAAGCGCACTGGCTCCATTCATTTTCTTTGGATTCTATGCACTGAGGATGAGAGAGGAACAGAAAAATTAATGGATTGTGCTGGTGGTATTGCTTGGATTTGCGTTTGTAGCTCGACTGGTTTTTGCTTTCGCAGTCGAAAATCAGTTTTACAGCGATTTCCGGACCATGTGGGATTTCGCTGTATCTGTTGTACAGGAGGAACACCCCGCCATCGCAACCAGTATCCCGGAAGTGCGGACGCTTCCTTACCTGCTTCCTGTTACCTGGTTAGCCGGTGGTTCCAGTTTGGGTTACCAGATAGCCAATGCCATCGCTGGTGTTGTCAGTGCCCTGCTGGTATATGGGTGGGCGAGTAACATTGCCGGCCAACGCGCCGGAATATTAGCACTCAGCCTTATCGTTTTGGCACCCGAGCCGTGGTTTGCAACGGAAATTCCGACCCACAACATTCCCGGGACGCTCTTTCTCCTTGGTAGCCTGACAGCCTATATCGGGGCAGTGAAGTGGTGGCAAGATCCTTGTAAGCATGCGGCGTGGACTATTGGCGCACTGGCTGCTGCGGGTATTCTGGCGGGGCTTGCAGATTTACAGCGTAGTACCGGTCTGTTTATCTACGCGGGTGCTAGTGCAGCTTTCGTGCTGATGATGTGTAATGGATGGCCTGGCGTCCAGCAGAAAAAAGGAAGGATTCTGATGGTTATGCTGTTCATCTTGTTGCCACTCGCTTGCGGAAGTTTGCTGCGGGACGTATTGCAAAAACACTATGCCAATGAGGCAATGCTAACCGAAGTTAGGGATATTTCATTGTGGGGATGGATCGGGAGTAGTACAGGACCGGACAGCGTAGGCGATTATGGAGACTACAAGGAATTAGAGCCTTATATTAACGCCACTCCTTTGGGCGAACGACGGGATTTCGCCATCGGTAAAGTGATGTCCGAGTATCATCATGACCCTATGGGCCTACTGAAGCACTATGTACGAAAGGCGATGCGGCTCTTTCACCTCGGCCGGCAGGGTGGCGAGTACTATGGAAATCTCGTGACATCCGGCCTTGTGGCGACGACCGAACGAGCTCAAGCTTTGCGGCAATTGCTGGATGCGTATAATGGTATGTATGCGTTAGTGTTGGCATCGCTAGCGGTGGTGTGTCTGATAGCGGCGGTTTGGTGGTTGCCACCAGCACCCGGTATATGGATTCCAATGCTCGTACTCGCCATGATGGCGGCATCACTGATCATATTCGGACAGATTCAATCGAGTTACATGTTTCCCGCTTGGTTTATTTTACCTTTCTACATCGGCGTGGTTGTTGCGAGTGGTAGGCAGGGATTAGAACCTCTAGGGGCAGGTATTCGGCGCATGTCCCAGATGGTAATACCTGGCGTTTTGGGAGTCTTGGTGATCATCGCCGGACTTCTAGCGCTGCGACACTTTTATGGTCACGAATCCGGCCGAACATTCCTATCCATGGAGTATGCTCTCGGGGAAGGTGTCGTCGCAGAAAGTAAGTTTGGAATCCTCGTCGATCAGCAGAAAGCTGGTGATGGTGTCCGTATTCTCTCTATACCGGTGCAATTGGAAACTGCGCGTAATTACGTTTTTGAGTTATTTGTATCCGGAAAGAAATCGGAACCTGGTAATAACTTGACTTTGGCCATCCTGGATGGTGTTAAGCGGTCGCAGCCAGTTGATCGAGCACTGCTTCCCAGGTGGCTGGCGGAAATAGGAGACACTCGTTGCTGCCTACCGAAGTGCCGAAATACTGGTGGGCCCATAAGGTCCGCCGCACGAAGGCTAAGACATCGGAAAACGTGGCCTCGATCTTGGCATACCAGGCGGTGGTGCGTGGCGCCAGTGTCGCCCCGGCAGCCGTCAAGCGGTGCGCCATGAGGCAAACCAGCGAGAACAGCCCGAACAGGACGGGGGTAATGCGGGTGATGGCCAGGTCGGACCACTGCCGCTGGGTTTCGAGGCCCAAATGCCGGCGGCTTTCCTCGAACGTTACCTCGACGTTCCAGCGGAGCACGAAGGCAGTGACGATGCCGTGGGGTTCACAGGCCGGGCAGGTGCAAAAGAACGCCGCGGGGTCCGGGTCACCCTCGGCGTTCACTACCAACACCCAGCGAATTGGCAACGGCTTTTGTCCCCGCCGATACCACAGAGTGACATCGCTCAATAGCCGCACCCGCCGCGTCTCCCCACCATACCAGTAGATTTCCATCTCTTCACCGGACCGTTGAGCCTCTGCCACCCGGTCCTGCAACGCCGGCAAGCGCATCCCCTTGCGCGGCTTCGGTCCGCGCCGCGGGCGCCGGGGGATAGCCGGGAAATCATATAACTGAGCATCCAACCGCAACCGGCTGATCAAGACCACCTCCTGCTGGACACAGGTCCAGGCCAAGCGCAAGCAGGCAAAGCTGCCATCCCCTAGCAACACCCAGGACCGCCGTAACCAGCGGGAGACCGTCTTGACCATCTGGCAGGTCCAGTCTATCGTGGTCTTATGGCGTTTTTTCGCTGCCTGGTTGGCCGCTTTCGAGGGCGCCAACACCGTCAAAAACGGCAAGGCCCAGAGCCGCGAACTCCAGGGCAGCCGCACCAACAGCATCAGGCAAACCCATTTCAAGCCAAAACACTTCACCACGTGCTTCTGGGTCGAGCGCACCGCATCCCGGTAGCAGCCCTTGGCCTTAATTCGTTTCCCCTGCCGTCGCTCCACCGTATCATCCACCACTATCAGCGGCACCCACGGCGGCGGGAGTAACCGGATCAACAGGCCTAACAAGATCTTCGCCGCCTGCAACCCCGACCAGCGCGCCCGATTCAAGACCCGATGATAGCGCTCAAACCGGGGTTCCTGTCCCAACCCCATCACCCGCAGGGCCGCCGCGACCGTGCGGGGGCCTTGGCAGAGCATGGCGCCGATTATCAACACCTGGGCGTGACTCCAGACTGTTGAGGAAAACAACCCGGCAAACGGGGCTAAAACCGCTATAATCATTTCAGGCAGAGGGGGCATGGGACGCTCCGGTTGGTTTGGTCACCCCGTTAGCTTACCCCATCGTCGCCTCTGCTTCTTGCTTCAAGAACCGCTCAAATGGCCAAAGTCCAGAATAATAATTGTGCTGGCTGGGTAGAATTGAGGGCAGACGGTGAAACGATAAAACGCACAGACTTCAAAAGTACTGAGAACCCCATTCACATTAGGATTGGTAAAGTAAAAGGTAGTGGAAAGTGGGCGACCATCGATGTACTTATTGGTGCTTCAAAAGATGTCTTTAAACCTGAGCTTGAAATGTGTTCCAAATTTAACGTAGCATTTTCACGCTTGGTGCCAATGAGAATGTGAAGATGCTTGATGTGCCAGCGTGGGCGCGGGCGCCATGTCGTAAGTGATCCTATCGATGAGTTCGCAACGAGGTTCATCGGGCCAATTCATATAGTCAGCCGTCCCGGTCGGCGCCGCGAAGGGCAAAATCACGGTCACCACCGCGGGCGGTACAGCTACCAGCGCTACGAGTTTTACCGTCACACAGTAGTGGGAAGCTCGCGTAGGGCGGACTCGTACAGCGTGTCCGCCGCTATGCCACTCGCGTCACTCTACCACTCGCCTTTCCTTTCGGCGGACAGCTTCACGGCAGTCTGCCCTACCTATCCTGAACACCGGGGTAGAACTGTAGTATCTTGCCAATCAGGATAAGGGGATTACGTTGGGGTTCCTTCGTCATCCTAACGGTCATGTTCTTTGGCAACGACACCCCTGCCGATGAAAACACTGTTGTACTTTCACGGCAACCTACGAACTCGGTTTTCAGGACTATCCCCTATTGTTGCTGCAAGAGCGCCTTAAGGCGTGCGATTTCCGCTTCGGCGGCACGGCGCGCGGCGGCTTCCGCATCGGCGCGGTGGGTTTCCACCTCGGCGCGGCGGGTTTCCCGCTGAGCCTGAGCGACAGCGGCTTCCGCTTCGGTGGGCAGCATCCGACCAGCCGCGTCGAAAAAGCGCACTACCCGTAGCGGCTCGGTGTGGCCTCCGATCAGATACTCCGCCTTGCCCAGCCACAGGCCCAACTGCTCGCTCCATAACCAGCCGCGCTCATCAGTCGTTAATTCCTGATAGCGGCCCCGTGCATCCAACCGCCAACCGCGCAATCGCTGTGTCAGGGGATCATAGACGACGTATTCCGGCGTTTGCAGGTCCCGTTCGTAAATCGCCCGTTTGGCAGTGATATCGAACTGTACGGTGCTTTCGGACGCCAGTTCGATGACATAGTCGGGCGTCAGCCACTCCTCTTCCCATGCCACCCAGGATTTGCGCGGGTTTTTATGCCTAACTCCCTTGACGACAAACACATCCGGCCCCCGAAAGTTGCGCGTTTTGACCTGATCGGGATCGAAATAGACGAACATATTGCCGGCAACATAGACATCCGGGCGATCCCACCAGTAATAGCGCAGGATACCGATTAACAGGTTCATAACAATGACATGCCAATCCGATTCCAAGGGTTCACCGTCGTCGTAAGGTAAAGTCTCTCCTGGTGGAAGAGACTTTTTTTGCAAGGTCAGTGTGGTCATGACATTTCACTGGCGGTAAAAATGTGGATTTTTACTATGATCGTCGATTGGTGGCGAGATTACCTGCCGCTACTACTCAATCACAACGCAAACAACTCCGGCGGCTTACGCGTGTTCAGCACCAGCAGATGGTGTTCCGGCAGGGGCTGCCAGAATTCGCTTGCCGTCAGCGGTTCGGAGGCGACCAGTTGTCCGTCCGGAAAGGCGTCGTCATCGACGCTGTAATAGATCGCAGGACAAGCAGTGCCGACGGCATGGCGCACCACATAGAGGCTGTCGCTGTCGGCGACGATCAGATTAAGCAGATGGGGCCGGTCGCCCAGCCAGCCCGCCAGCAGATCGAACAGGGCGGCCAGGGCCTGCTCGATGGTCAGTTCCGGATCGTCGTTGAGCAGGTGGCGCAGCAGCGCGAACAGAATGTTCGGCAGGCGTATTGCCCACCATTGCCATTTCGATAGGCGGCTCCAGAAAATCGCGCAGGGTATGCCGCAGCCGGTTGAAATCCTCTACAAAACCCTGATGCAGGAACAACAGGCGGTTATCGTGACAGGGCTGGCTGTGCGTCGGACTGGAGAAAGGGGCGGCGGCCCCTTGCACGATGGCCAGCATCAGCCGGGCGTAGATGCTATGCGCCAGATGCGGCAGATTGAGGTCGGACCACAGGGGCAGGGAATGCAGGTACACGGAGGGAACGCCGTCCGCTGCATACCAGCCGAGTCCGAAGCCGTCGGGATAGGCGGCTGGCGTCGTCTCCGACAGCAGCGCCTGTCGCGCCAGATTGTGCGTCGGCTCCAGCAGAAACTCGTCGAACCGAATATAGGGACCGAGATAGGCGGCCAATCTGCACATTGCAAAACGCCCTCGCTGTCTGATATAGGACAGCTTAAACGAATAACCGCCTGAACGCCAAGGATGTTAAGGCGCGCACCGGCCTGTTTGCAGAACCAGGCAGGATGCGGTCAGGAACGAAGCGTATCGCCCGCGGGTGGCGCTACCAAGCCACTAACCACCCGCCACTAACCACCCGCCACTAACCACCCGCCACTAACCACCCGCCACTAACCACAAGTTACAACGCACCGCGAAGATCCCTGCTATTGGTCTCACTCATGATGCACCGGTGCGATGTTCCAAATGTCCTCGGCGTATTCGTGAATCGTGCGGTCGGAGGAAAATTTGCCCATACGGGCCACGTTGAGAATCGCCCGGCGATACCACTCCTGCGGCTGCCGGAACAAAGCGTCCACCCGGTTCTGACAGGCGACATAATCGGCATAGTCGGCCAGCAATAAGTAACGGTCGCCACCGTGAGTCAGCGTATCGACCAGCGGCTGGAAGCGGTGGAGTTCGTCCGGCGAGAAATAACCGCCGCCCATCATGTCCAGCACCTGTCGGAGTTCCGGATTGGCGTGATAGTGCTCCCAGGGATGGTAGCCGTTTTGCCGCAATTCCGTCGCCTGCGCGGCGGTCAAGCCAAAGATGAAGATATTATCCGCGCCCACCTCGTCGCGGATTTCGATAGTGGCGCCGTCCAGAGTGCCGATAGTGAGCGCGCCGTTGAGGGCCAGTTTCATATTGCCGGTGCCGGAGGCTTCGGTCCCGGCAGTGGAGATCTGCTCCGACAGATCGGCGGCGGGAATGATGCGCTCCGCCACAGTGACATCGTAATTAGGGATGAAAACCACCTTCAGCCGGTCACCGACGACGGGATCGTGGTTGATGACATCGGCCACATCGTTGATGAGTTTGACGATCAGCTTGGCCGTGGTGTAGCCGGGCGCCGCCTTGCCGGCGAAGATCACCACGCGCGGCACATAATCGGCCTGTGGATCGGCGCAGATGCGGTGATAGCGGGCGATCACGTGCAACACGTTCAGCAGTTGCCGCTTGTACTCGTGAATTCGCTTGACCTGCACGTCGAACAGAGCCGCCGGATCGACCGCAATTCCCAGGCATCGCTGGATGAACTTCGCCAGCCGCTGCTTGTTGTCCTGCTTGACCGCCTGGAAGGCGCTGCGAAAATCGGCGTCTTCCGCTGATGGCGCCAGTTTCTGCAGTTGTTCGAGTTGGGTCAACCAGCGCTTGCCGATGCGCTTGTTGATCAGGCGGGCCAGCTCCGGATTGGCCTGATTGAGCCAACGGCGAGGCGTGATGCCGTTGGTTTTATTGACGAATTTGCCTGGGAAAAACTCGTGGAACTCAGCGAAGCTGGTGGTTTTCATCAATTGAGTATGCAGTTCCGCCACGCCGTTGACCTTATGGCTGCCCACGATCGCCAGATGGCCCATCCGCACCCGTTGAGTGGAGCCTTCCTCGATCAGCGACAACCGCTGCAGGCGCTGCAGATCACCGGGATAGCGGTGGCTAACCTCGCGCATAAAGTGATGGTTGATGTCGTAGATGATCTGCAAGTGGCGCGGCAGCAACTGCTCGAACAGCCGCACCGACCAGGTTTCCAGCGCTTCTGGCAGCAGCGTATGGTTGGTGTAGGAAAAGACGCGGGTGCAGATGTCCCAGGCTGCATCCCAGGGCAGGTGGTGATGGTCCAGCAGCAGCCGCAGCAATTCGGGAATCGCCAGCGTGGGATGGGTGTCGTTAAGCTGAATGGCGACCTTGTCCGGCAGGCCGCGGATAGCGCTATGGGTGCTCAGATAGCGGCGCACCAGATCCTGCAAGGAGGCGGAGACGAAGAAATATTCCTGCCGCAGCCGCAGCGCCCGGCCCATGTCGGTGCTGTCGCTGGGATAGAGCACTTTGGAAAGCAGCTCGGACTGATTCTTTTCCTCCACTGCCATCAGGTAATTGCCCTGATTGAAATGCTGCAGGTCCAGTTCCCGTGAGGCTTTGGCGGACCACAGCCGCAGGTTGTTGACCGTGTTGGTGGCGTAACCTGGTATCGGCATATCGTAAGCCATCGCCATCACCTGTTCGGTATCGACCCAGGCATAGGCGGCGTGGCCCTGTTCGTCTTTGTATTGCACCACGCGGCCGCCGAAATGCACCGGATAGAGCACCTCGGGACGGGGAAATTCCCAGGGATTGCCGTACCGCAGCCAGTTGTCGGGATATTCCACCTGCGCGCCCCGATTGAGACGCTGGTAGAACATGCCGTATTCGTAGCGGATGCCGTAACCATAACCCGGCAGCCGCAGAGTCGCCATCGAATCCAGAAAACAGGCGGCCAGCCGCCCCAGCCCACCGTTGCCGAGCGCCGCATCCATTTCCAGTTCGGAAATAGCTTCACGGGAGATACCGAGTTCGTCCAATACCTGGCGGCATTCGTCGTAGACATCCAAATTGAGCAGGGTATTAGTCAGCGCCCGCCCGATCAAAAATTCCAGCGACAGGTAATACACCCGCTTGACGTCCTGCTGATAGTAGCTGCGCATGGTGGCCATCCAGCGTTCGGCCAGCCGGTCGCGCAGGGTATAAGCCAGGATGGTGAACCAGTCGCGATGGGTGACGGTGATCGGATCTTTGGCGACGGTATAGCTGAGATGCCGGCTCATGCTCTGGCGCAGGGCGGGGGCGTCCAGGCCGAGATAATCGCGTTTCAGCAGGGTCTTGTTTTTAACCACGGTAGCCATCAAGGGTCTCCTGAATTTATCTCGGGACCAAGGGACAGAGCTGGTTAGGCTGGGCAATTCAGTTTAGCAAGTTTGGGCGAGCTACCCACTATATCTCTATACCTATCCTTGTCAGCCCTGCCAAGGGGGATGCCCGAAGGGCGGGAGGGTCAGTCCGCACGATCGAACCACCCCAGTGCTGCGCGCCCCCCTCCTTATCCAAGGAGGGTAAATCCATACCTACCCATACCCGACTTTCCGGTATAGCCTTTGCCAGAAATCACCTAAACGCTCCGTCTTCTTCACCGCTCCATACCGTGGCGGCCACCCGCATCTCGACACCGTTGGCCAGCTTTACGGGAACCATAGTTGGTTTTGTTGTCATGAGCGTAATTCTATAGTTAAGGTTGCCATACCAGGGCACCCGCCGTTGTTGCTGCCTGGATCAAAGCCTGGTCAAGACTGGCAATAGGCGCCGCCTTGCGTAAGGCTAGTTCGAGGTAGGCCGCATCATAGGCCGATAAGCCATGCTCACGCCCGAGCCAAAGAATGGTGGCAAAAGCCCACTCGTGGGTATGGCCATCCACTTGAATAGGTAGCGCTTTAAGGGTTTCCCAAAAAGCAGCCGATGGACGGTCCTGCGTTCCACGTTATCCCCATGCGCAGAGTGCGCAGACGCTCCACAGCCTCAGCCGGCGAGAACTCGGTTTCCAGTTCGACAGGGATAAGTAGGGCGACCCGCCTCCCTCGCCGGGTAATGGCAATACGCTCACCCTGGGTCACCAAATCGAGCAGTTTGGGCAGATATGTCTTCGCCTCGAAAGCACCAACCTCTCTCATAAGCACCTCTTTCAACTAGCCTATAAACTAGTCTATAAAGGGGAGTACGGTGCGTCAATGATTCGCCTGCAAGACCGTCATCGACGGCAATCCCCCGATTGAAGCGCTTCGCTGCGACTGTTATAGTGAAATCGGTTAGCACCGCGCCCGATCATGAAGTCGAATAGTCCGGGCGGCGCTATCGGTTTCAAAGTACCCGCCCGCTACCGGCGGGTACCGCAATTAAACAGGGTTTTTCATCGCTCGGCCCTGACTCTCGCAGAGCGATCAGGACTGCGCTCCCCGCCGGTTGCCCATAGCGCAGAGACGTACGTCGGATCTTTCCAAGGTTTCCCCTGCAAGGATCACGGCTCCGTCACTGCACTCCCTGCGCCCACGCTTCGGCGACAACGACAGGCGATGGTCGAGCGCTGGAGTGAATCATGAAAAGAATGCTGATCAACGCCACGCAACAGGAAGAGTTGCGGGTAGCTATCGTGGATGGCCAGAAACTTTATGATCTGGACATCGAAACTCCCTCCCGGGAACAGAAAAAATCCAATATCTACAAGGGCCGCATCACTCGGATCGAACCGAGCCTGGAGGCCGCCTTCGTGGAGTACGGCGCTGAGCGCCACGGCTTCCTGCCCTTCAAGGAAATCGTGCGCGGCTATTTCAGTCCCCAGGCGCTGAGCGGCGGCCGCCCCACCATCAAAGAGGCCCTCCGGGAAGGCCAGGAAATCGTGGTGCAGGTCGATAAAGAAGAGCGCGGCACCAAAGGCGCCGCGCTGACCACCTTTATCAGTCTGGCCGGCCGCTACCTGGTGCTGATGCCCAACAATCCGCGCGCCGGCGGCGTATCGCGCCGCATCGAAGGGGAGGATCGCCAGGAACTGCGGGAAGTCATGAGCAGTCTGGACGTGCCGGACGGCATGGGCCTGATCGTGCGCACGGCGGGCGTCGGTCGCTCGCAGGAGGAATTGCAGTGGGATCTGGATTATCTGCTGCATGTCTGGCAAGCCGTTGAAAAGGCCGCCCAGGAGAAAAAAGCCCCCTGCCTGATCTATCAAGAAAGCAACATCATCATCCGCGCGCTGCGCGACTATCTGCGCGCCGACATCAGCGAAATCCTGGTCGACGACCCGGCCGTCTACCAGCAGGCCCGCGATTTCATGCAGCAGATCATGCCGCAGAATCTGGGCAAGCTGAAGCTCTATCGCGATCATGCGCCGCTGTTCACCCGCTTCCAGATCGAAAGCCAGATCGAGACCGCCTACCAGCGCGAAGTGGCGTTGCCCTCCGGCGGCGCCATCGTGGTCGATTATACGGAAGCGCTGGTGTCCATCGATATCAACTCGGCCCGCTCCACCAAGGGCAGCGATATCGAGGAAACCGCCCTGAACACCAATCTGGAGGCGACCGATGAAATCGCCCGCCAGTTGCGGCTGCGCGATCTGGGCGGATTGATCGTGATCGATTTCATCGACATGGCGCTGCAACGCAATCAGCGGGAAGTGGAAAACCGGCTGCGGGAACTGTTGAAGATGGACCGCGCCCGGGTGCAACTGGGCCGCATCTCCCGTTTCGGCCTGCTGGAAATGTCGCGACAGCGGCTGCGCCCGTCGCTGGACGAGGCCAGCCACGTGGTCTGTCCCCGTTGCAACGGCCAGGGCACCATCCGTGGCGTGGAATCCCTGGCGCTGGCCGTGCTGCGGTTGCTGGAGGAAGAGGCGTTGAAGGAAAAGACCGGCCAGGTCATCGCTCAATTGCCCGTCAAGGTCGCCACCTACCTGCTCAACGAAAAACGCGAGGCCATCCGGGCTATCGAACAGCGCCACGAAGTGGCTATCATGCTGATCCCCAATCCATCCCTGGAGACGCCGCATTTCGAATTAGCGCGGCGCCGCAGCGACGAACTGGCGGAGGTCGAGGATGTGTCCTATAGCCTGACGGTCCACTACGAAGACGAGCAAGAAGAGCAGCACGCCAGCGTCTCACGTAGCATTGAACAACCCGCCGTCAAGGCTATCAAACCGCCTACTCCCGCTCCCCGGAGCGTGGAAGCGGCGCCTCATTCCGAAGCGCATCCGAGCTTTTTCCGCTGGTTATGGCGCAGTCTGTTCGAAGCCGGCACGCTGGAAACAGGCGCCCTGCCCCGCCAGGAAGACGCGCAGCCGGGTGCCCGGCGTGGCGGCCTGGAAACAGCCAGAATGCGTGGCCGGCAGCGGCGAGGGTTTGAACCCGCCGTCGAGACCACGCCCATCCCCCGGGCGGCGCCCGTGCGGACCGAAGCCATGCCTGTGGCAGCGGAGGCGCCCGAACCCGAAAGCGCGGCAACGCTGCCTGCGGAAGACTACCCAGTCGCCGCCGCAGCCCAGGAAGAAACCGTAGCGCCGCGGCGCCGCGGCCGGCGGGGCGGAAGGCGGCGGCGCAAGACCGAGCAGACGGCGGATAGCGGCACGGCGCTGGGCGAGCAGGTGGCGGATAGCGGCACGGCACTGGGCGAGCAGGTGGCGGATAGCGGCACGGCACTGGGCGAGCAGGTGGCGGATAGCGGCACGGCGCTGGGCGAGCAGGTGGCGGATAGCGGCACGGCACTGGGCGAGCAGGTGGCGGATAGCGGCACGGCGCTGGGCGAGCAGGCTGAGACCGGGCTTGAAGCCGTCGCACAGGAATTGCCCGAAGCGGTGGCGGAAACCGTAGCGGAGGCCGACATCGGTGCAGTTGTCGCGACCGAAACAGCGCCGCCGCCCAGACGGCGGACTCGCAATGGCCGGCCGCGCATTCCCAGAGGCGCCGCCCGCCCGGTGGACGGGCAGGCAACGCAGGTCAGGCGGCAACCCCAGCCGGAGCCCGTCCTTACAGCGAACCTGGCGGTCGCCGCCGACCAGCCGGTTGCTGCGGCAGAGGGTGGGGAAAAATACAGCCTGGATGAGAGCATCCTGTCCACCGCCGCCCCCGTGGCGGCATCGAGCGCAACTGAGGAAGCGCTCCTGCAGGCGGATTGGCGGGGGGTTCCCGATGAGAATCTACTACCTGTAGTCGAGCCGGCGCCGGTCCTGCAACCACTGCCCGAAGTGGTCGTAACCAGCGCGGAGGTCGAGGCGCTGGCTTACAGCGAACCCCCACTATTCGAACCAACGGCGGTGGTGCATGAAGAGGCGGGACCCCTGCTGGCGATGGCCAGTCCGGCGCCGGCGGTCGCGGTGGAGAGCAGTGATACAGCCGCCGCCGTATCCGCCGACGAGGCTGAGACGCCGCTGATAACGGCGACGCAGGCAGCGGATGAAGATGTCAGGCCAGAACAGCCCGGGCGCTGATTCCCTCTCAAAAAAAAGCCCCGCGCATAGCGGGGCAAGAGGGGGAAGGGTTTGTCATCAAGCAGTCTGCACTGCGATCTTGCGTGGCTGGTGCGCAGCTTTCTTGGGCAGGCGCACAGTCAATACGCCATCCTTCAGATTAGCCTCCACCGCCTCGGTATCCAGTTCACTGCTCAGCGCGAAGCTGCGGCGGTAACGGGGATTGCGTACCTCGGCATAAAGCGCCTTCATGTCCTGGGGCGCTGCCATCGTCGCCTCGCACTCGATCAGCAGCGCATTCTTGTCGACTTGCAGATTGAGCCGCTCATTGGCTACACCCGGCAGATCGGCAGTCAGTACGATACCGGTCTCATCCTCGTATACATCCACCCGTGGTAACACGAAATCGCCGCTGCGGGACGCCGCCTGGCCGGCGGTCTGCTGAGCCAGATCCTGAGTCCGGTTCGGGGTCACTTCTTTGGTCTCGCTCATCATAGCCTCCTTAGGCATTGACCTGAATCTGCCGGGGTTTGGCCGTTTCATGCTTAGCGATGGCGATGCTCAGCACGCCATTGCGGTAAGCGGCATTGACCCGATCGGGGTCTACGTCATCAGGCAGGCTGATGACGCGCCGGAAAGCCCCACTGAAACGTTCGCGCAGATAAACCTGTGCCTTGGCCGCCGGCAGTTGCGCCTTGCGCTCGCCACTGATCGTCAGCAGATTGCGCTGGATCGACAAATCCAGCGTGCTGGTATCCAGACCGGGCGCGAACACATAAACGTTCACTCCTTCCGGCGTCTCGCCGATATTGATGGCCGGAAACGCGCCCGGTGCGACGGCGCGGATACTGCCTCGTCCCCAGCCCCAGTTGAACAGGTCATCCATCTCCCGCTGCAGGCGCTGAAACTCGCTCCACAGATTGCCTTCCAGATTAAACACATCACCTAACATCGCTAGACCTCGCTTTAGGTTTCGACTTGGCCGGTGCACCGCCTTCAACGATGATGGCGGTTCAGTGTGGTTACTCAATTCGCAAGATGGGGTCTGGCGTCAGGAAATCAAGAGGCCGGGACCGCGGCCCACTGCCGCAGTACGTAGCGCAGCATCCCGCCAGGCCGGTAATACTCCCCTTCCCGGGGCGTATCATGCGCACAATGACCAGCGGCGAACGGGCCTGAAAGCTGTCTGGCATCGCGTCTTCCTCCAACCAGCGGTACGAGATCGAGTCTCCCGCTTATCCGCCCAGCAGCGATTTCGCCTCACCCAGATGCCAGGCGGTGTCGTCCAGATCTTTATGGGTTTTATAAACCCAGGCCTCGCCCCAGTAGAGATTGCAACTGGTCTCGGCGCGCAGCAGATGCCAGTGCGCTTCGTCCAGTACGCGGTTCAACTCGGAGTTGTCGCGCCGCACGTCCGCAGCGGCAGCGGCGATGGCGTGGAATTGCCCACTCAATTCATGTATCCGCGCCAGGGCAGCGCGCTGCTCCTGCGAACCCTGCCACTGATGGAAGTCCCAGCCGTGATGCGCGTCGGTGTTCCAGGCGCCGCGCCGCACCGTCACTCGCCCATGCGCCCCGAAACGATCCAGATAGTCGGTGATAAAGGTCGGCCGCAGAGTGGAAAAGCCGGCGCGGATCTCGTCCAGCGCCTGTTGGTAGAAATACGTCCAGAAGTTGGCTTTGGGGCTCACATTGCGGAACCAGCCGCCGTTGTCGCCGTCGGTGGCGGTGGTCACCAGCGGTGCGAAATCGCACCACTTGGTGCGCTCGTGCAGCTCGTGATAAAACCAACCGTAGTCCATGCCGGCCAGTTGCGCATCGGACAGCTCGCGGTCGCGGACGATGACCACGAGTTGCGCGCCGTCGTATTCAGCGATGTGCGGCCGGTAGCGGAGTTCCTGCCAGTTCATGGTGTCGACGGGATCGACGTACTCGCAATCGACCAGCACATAACGATAGCCGGCCCTGACCAGATGTGGGATCAGCCGCATGTCGAAGCCCATCTCCGGCGGCCAGAAACCG
Source organism: uncultured Pseudomonadota bacterium (assembly GCA_963708455.1). GTDB lineage: Bacteria > Pseudomonadota > Gammaproteobacteria > Competibacterales > Competibacteraceae > CAIMUS01. Next base: position 838,112 of record CAVPSQ010000010.1, on the reverse strand, counting down.
TTGAATCGGGTGCGCCAGAAAACATGGCGGGCGATCGCCTGCCAGCGGGCGATCTGCTCATCCCAATCGGCTTCCGGGATCAGCGCCAGGACCGGATGGTAATAACCCGTGCCGAGGATTTCGAACAGACGCGGATTCTGCCAGTGCCACAGCAGCGTTCCGCAATCGACCAGGCCGTAGACCCGGCTCTGGAAAGCGGGGTCGGACAGCGTTTCCAGCAGCGTCCCTGATAAAGACAGATGGACGCGGGCGATGTCTTCGTAGTCCCACAGGACACGCGGCATACGATCGTAAGCGAACAGGATTTCCTTTACTTCCCATTCATTGCCGGTCAGCAGATCGTTCAGATTGTTCGGCGGCTGATGCATGTTCAGCACCAGGGCGTGGTAAATTTCCTGCATCGCATTTCTCCGCTTGGGTTTTCTGGTTGTTGCGCTGGTAAGGATGATTGAAAAACCGGTTGGCGCGCCCGACGCTGGACCACCCGCGCCAGTTTAGCACTGCGCGCCGCGACCCAGGATGCTCATTGTGCCGTCAGGCGCCGCGCCATCAGGATATCTTCGGTCGCCCGCTGCGAGTCGCCTAAAGCAGAGTAAGCTTTGCTGCGGTCGAGGTAGACATCGACATATTTGGGATTCAGTCGGAGAGCCTGGTTGTAGTCCTCGATGGCGCGCTGGTACTGGTTCTGGGCATGATACGCCACCCCTCGATTGTAGTAGATCTCGGCCAGGTTGGGATTCAACCGCAACGCCTGGTTGTGGTCGGTGATCGCCCGCTCGTACAGCCCCAGAGCATGGTAGGCAACGCCCCGGTTGGAGTAGGCTTCGGCATAATTGGGCTTCAGGCGCAGCGCCTGAGTATGGTCCTGAACCGCCTGCCATGATTTACCCAGCGTGTTATAGACGATGCCCCGGTCGTTGTAGGTCTCCGCATCGTCGGGATTCAGGCGCAGCGCCCGATTGTAGTCCTGTAATGCCCGCCAGTAATATTTCAGTTGCTCGTAGGCCAGGCCCCGGTTGGCGAAGGCTCTGGCATCCTTGGGATCCAGGCGCAGCGCCCGATTCAGATCCTTGAGCGCCTGCGGATACTGCCCCAGCGCGTTATAGGCGATGCCACGGGCGGTATAGGCGCGAGCATAGTTGGGTTTGAGGCGCAGCGCCTGGTCGTAATCCTCGAGCGCCTGCTGATATTGCTTCATGGCGCTGTAGGCGTTGCCGCGCTTGTAGTGGGCCCTGGCCAGCTTGGCCTGCGTCAGATTCCTGGAGGCAATCACCTGGTTCAATTGCTCGATGGCGAGGCGATAGTTGCTGAGATCGACCGCCTCCTCCGCGGTGCGCATGGCGTTATCCGTGTGCGTGGCGCAGCCGGACAGCAACAACAGCAGCACCGTGGCCAGCACCAGCACGGCGCGAAGCGTGTTTTTCATCTTGCCAGGGGAGCGCAACGTTGCTGCCATCGCAACGGTCAGCGCAGGGTCTGCCGGTGCGCGCGAATGCCTGCCAGCGCCTGCGTGAGCCGGCGCCAGGCAGCATCGCTGTCCGGCAGACCGAGACGCAGGCTGAGAGGATCGTCGAAACGCCGCACCCAGATGCCCCGCCGCGCCAGCGCGTCCTGCAAAGCAGTGGCATCGGCCAGACGCAGCCACTGAAACAGGGGCGTGCCACCGCTGACTTGCAGGTCGTAGCGACGCAACAGTTCAGCCAGGCGCAGACTGGCTTGGTGCAAGTGACGGCGTGTTTCCCGCTGCCAGCCGCGATCCGCCAGCGCCCGCGCGGCTACCCAGCGGCCGGGGCCGTTCACCGCCCAGGGGCCAAGGTGTTCGCGCAGGCGCAGGCGCAGCGCGTCCTCGCACGCGACGAAACCCACCCGCAACCCGGCCAGGCCGAAAAACTTGCCGAGCGAACGCAGCACCACCAGCCCTTGCAGGCCAGTGCAGGGTGTCAGGCTCTGCTCCGGCGTGGCGTCCATGAAGGCCTCGTCCACCACCAGCCAGCCGCCGCGCTGCGTCAGTTGCGCCCGCCAGTCCAGCAACAGCTCGACCGCGAACCGGACGCCGGTGGGATTGTTGGGGTTGCCCAGCACCAGCACATCGAGCGACTCCAGGGCAGTGCCGATGGCGTCGGCTTCGAGTGCGCTCACCTGATGGCCGTAGTACTGCCAGACACGACTATATTCACCATAGCCGGGATGCAGCACGCCAACCCGGCAGGGGGCACGCAAGGCCGGCAGCGCCTGGATGGCCGCCTGCGAGCCGGGCGTCGGCAACAGGTGGGCGCTGTCGTAGTAAGCGGCCGCCGCTTGCTCCAGGCCGTCGTCCTCCTCCGGCAGGCGGCGCCACACCGAGCCCGGGATGAGCGGCAGCGGCCAGCCGTGCGGATTGATACCGGTGGAAAGATCCAGCCATTGGTTAAGGGCAATCCCGTAACGGACCGCCGCCGCCCTCAGGGCGCCGCCATGTTCAAGCAACTCCGCTTCCTCCCCGGAAAGTCATTACAGCCCATAACCATAACAGCCCGATCCACAACCACAGTGCCCGTTGCACCAGCCTATTGGCCCGGTCGATATCGACTGCGCACGGCGCCAGTCCGGCGCCCAGCGGGGGGCGCTGCTCCCAGTGCCCGTGATAGCGGGCGGGACCACCCAGCGCCAGCCCCAGGGCGCCGGCGCCGGCGGCGATGACGGCGCCGGCATTCGGACTTTTCCAGGCCAGCGCCTGGGTGCGCCAGCAGCGCCAGGCCCGCCGCCGGTAACCTAGCAGTGTGTAGCTCAACGCCGTCAGCCGCGCCGGTAGCCAGTTAAGCACATCATCCAGCCGCGCCGCCGCCCAGCCGAAATCCCGGTAGCGCGGCGTCCGATAACCCCACATCGCGTCCAGGGTGTTGCTCAGCCGGTAGACCACGACTCCGGGCGCTCCGGCCATCAGAAACCAGAACAGAGCCCCGAACACGGCATCGCAGCCATTCTCCAGTACCGACTCCACGACGGCGGCGCTCACCTGACCGGCATCCATATCGTCCGTATCACGGCTGACGATAAAGCCTACCCGTTGGCGGGCCAGAGCCAGATCCGGCTGCCGCAGCGCTGTCGCCACGGCGACGGCGTGTTGCGTCAGGCTGTTGCCGCCGAGCGCCAGGTACAGCAGACCCGCGTCGACCAGCAGGCCTGCATAGGGCAATCCGGACAACAGCCAGGCGCACAGCGCGGGGGGAACGAGCAGGCCCAGCAGGGCGATAATGCCGCGCCCGCGGCGCGACCGGGGACCCGTCGTTGGTACACCGTACAGACGCTGCTCCAGGCGTTGGGCAAGCCAGCCGAAGCCCACTAACGGATGCCAGCGCGGCGGCTCGCCGAGCCAGCGATCCAGCAGGACCGCAACCGTGCACAGCAGCGCCAGCCTCATAAGGTCGCAAATCAGTGGGTAGGAACAAGTGTTAGTGTAACGAAAACCGAGTCTCCAGGTACAATATCACGATGACAGCCAAAACCCTGATGATTCAAGGCGCCACCTCGGATGCCGGCAAAAGCGCCGTAGTGACGGGACTGTGCCGGGTATTGGCGCGGCGCGGCGTGCGGGTGGTTCCCTTCAAACCGCAGAACATGGCGCTCAACAGCGCCGTCACGGTGGACGGCGGCGAAATCGGACGCTCCCAGGCGGTGCAGGCGCAGGCCGCCGGGCTGGAGCCGCATACCGATATGAATCCCATTCTGCTCAAGCCCAATACCGACATCGGCGCCCAAGTGATCGTGCACGGCCGCGCGCTGGCCAATATGGACGCCCGCACCTATCACGGCTACAAGCCGGTCGCCCTGCAGGCAGCCCTGCAATCCCACGCCCGACTGAGCCGGGCTTATGAACTGATTCTGGTGGAGGGCGCTGGCAGCCCGGCGGAAATCAATCTACGCGAGAACGATGTCGCCAACATGGGCTTCGCGGAAGCGGTGGATTGTCCGGTATGGCTGGTCGGCGACATCGACCGGGGCGGTGTGTTCGCTCACCTGGTCGGCACGCTGGCGGTGCTGGCGGCCAGCGAACAGGCGCGCATCCAGGGGTTCATCATCAATCGTTTTCGCGGTGACCGGGGTCTGCTGGAGCCGGGTCTGCGCTGGCTGGAGCAGCGCACCGGCAAGCCGGTATTGGGCGTGCTGCCGTATCTGCACGGGCTACACCTGGAAGCCGAGGATTCGCTGTCACGGGCGCCGGCGGCGCTCAAGACGGACGCCAAACTGCAGGTTGCGGCGCCGGTACTGGCCCGGATCAGCAATCATACCGATCTCGATCCGCTGCGTTTGCATCCCCAGGTGGAAGTCCACTGGGTGCGGCCCGGCGCTGCTTTTCCAGGCGTCGATTTGATTGTGCTGCCGGGTAGCAAGAGCACGCGCGGCGATTTACAGCGGTTACGCGAACAGGGCTGGGATAAAGCCATTGACAAGCATCTGCGCTACGGCGGCAAGCTGATTGGCATCTGCGGCGGCTATCAGATGCTCGGTAAAGTGGTGCGCGACCCCCACGGTTTGGAGGGACCGCCAGGTGACAGTCTGGGGCTGGGCCTGCTGGATCTGGAAACGGTGCTGCAGCCTGAAAAACAGTTGCGCCAGGTGGAAGGCCGGCTGGTTCTGGAACAGGCCGCCGTGAGTGGTTACGAGATCCACATGGGTGTCACCACCGGTCCGGAACTGGCGCGGCCGGCGGTTTATCTGCCGGACCGGGAGGACGGGGCGATATCGGCGGACGGGCAGATTCTGGGCGTTTATCTGCACGGCCTGTTCGACGCCGCGCCGGCCCGTGATGCGCTGTTGCGTTGGGCAGGATTGCCAGTCGAGGAGTCCCCGGATTACCGTCTGCTGCGGGAGGCCGGCATCGAGCGTCTGGCGGATGCCGTGGAGTCACATCTGGATTTGCGCAGCTTGGAGCAGTGGTTGGGTTGATACGTTAATCTGGAGACCCTACCCCTACATACTTTATTATGTCGGTTGTCAACCGTCTCACGCCGAACGACCCCACACCTCCATGCAGTTAGAGATCATCAGTCGTTATCCCGCCACGACGACCCGCCCGGTTCCACTGCTATTCGTGCACGGCTCGTTCACGGGAGCGCAGGTGTGGGATGAATTTTTTCTACCCTACTTTGCCGCGCAGGGTTATGCGGCGCATGCGGTCAGTCTGCGTGGCCACGGCGCCAGCGCCGGCCAGCAAGGGGCGCTGTGGTGGAGTCTGGCTGATTACGTAGCGGATCTGCGCCAAGCCGTGGCGATGCTGCCGCAGCCGCCGGTGCTGATCGGCCACTCCCTGGGCGGTATGGTGGTACAGAAATATCTGGAATCCACCCGGGTTCCCGGCGTCGTGCTAATGGCTTCCGTGCCGCCCCAAGGGTTGCTCGCCGCCATCTGGAGTATGGCGGTGGATAATCCACTGCTGCTGCAGCGCATCGCTCTGGTGCAGTGTTTGGGACCCTGGTTCGCCACGCTGGAAGTCATGCGGCAGGCGCTGTTTTCGGAAGCTATGCCGGACCAGCAGCTGCGACCCTATCTGCGCCTGCTGGAGCGGGCTTCGTACCGTGTCTGCCTGGATATGCTGGGCTTGAATCCGCTCCGCCGGCCGCTTGATCACGGCATCCCCATGCTGGTCATGGGGGCCGGCCGGGATGCGTTCTTTTCCACAGGCTTGACCAGGGAGATCGCCCGCCATTACGGCACGGAAGCGGTGATTCTGCCGGATTTGGCGCATGCCATGATGCTGGAGGCGGGCTGGCGGCAGGCGGCCGACTGCCTGCTGCACTGGCTGGACACGCGCTTCGTGCGCTAAACACGAGCGGGATTTGCGCTCCCGCCGAGTGAAGAGACGCTGCACGCGTCGCTTTCATCACTATTTACCAACTAATGACATCAGGAGAGAGCTATGTTTCGCAGTCCCCGCGATTTCTTTAAACCCAAAGCCGTCGGCGCGCCGGAACCGGTGCGTGAGATTCCGGTGCGGCCATCCCGCATGATCCATTTCTTCGATCCCAGCAATGCCAAAATGGCGGCCAAGGTGGGGGATATCGCCAAACAAGTGGATATCATGCTGGGCAATCTGGAAGACGCCGTCCCGACCGATCGCAAAATCGCCGCCCGTGAAGGGCTGATCAAGATCGCCAAAGAGACCGATTTCGGCGATACCCAGCTCTGGACCCGCGTCAACAGCCTGGACAGTCCCTGGTTCCTGGACGATCTGCTGCAACTGGTCACCGAGGTCGGCACCAAGCTGGATGTGATCATGGTTCCTAAGGTGCAGGGACCATGGGATATTTATTTCGTCGATCAACTGCTGGCACAACTGGAAGCCAAAGCCAGCCTGAAGAAGCCGATTCTGGTGCATGCGATTCTGGAGACAGCGCTCGGCATGGACAACGTAGAAGAGATCGCCAACGCCAGCCCGCGCATGCAGGGCATGAGCCTGGGGCCGGCCGATCTGGCGGCTTCGCGGCGCATGAAGACCACCCGTGTCGGCGGCGGCCATCCGGGCTATCTGGTGCGCGCCGATCCCGACGCCAATCATCCCGACGCGCCCCGACCCACCGCGCAACAGGATCTGTGGCATTACACTATCGGCCGCATGGTGGATGCCTGTGCCGGGGTCGGTATCCTGCCCTTCTATGGCCCGTTCGGCGACATCGCCGACCTGATGGCCTGCGAAGATCAGTTCCGCAACGCCTTTCTGATGGGTTGTGTCGGCACCTGGACCCTGCATCCCAACCAGATCACCATCGCCAAGCGGGTGTTCAGCCCCGCGCCGGACGAGGTCAAGTGGGCCCAGCGGGTAATCGAAGCCCTGCCGGACGGCAGCGGCGCGGTGATGCTCGACGGCAAGATGCAGGATGACGCCACCTTCAAGCAGTGCCAGGTAGTGTTCAATCTGGCCAAGCTGATCGCCGAACGCGACCCGGAATACCGGGCGCTGTACGGCCTTTGATCGTGCGCCGGGGCGGCCCTCGTGGTCGCCCTTGGCAAAATCCAGGTAGTCATTATGGAAGAAGTCAGAACAATTAAGGAAAAGAAGGGAAAAAGAGCAGATCTTGTAATCCGGCAATCAGCAACTATCCCAACGCTGGTCAGGCAGGGTGCGCCGCATAGCATTCTGTCGGCTTTTTTGTCAAACTTGGGACAGGAGCATTCAGAGCGGCTCCGTTCTCGTTCCACCAGGACGCACCTCTCAATTCAGGTGTTACCAGGCCGCAGGGAAGAAGCGGCCGGCAGACAAACCGCTCCTCAACCACCGCTGTCAGCGCCACCTCGGGAGAATATGACTCATGCCTATTTCCGCTCGAACCTGGCTGCAACGCATCCGTGAGCTCCCGTTGCCAGCGAAGCTCAGAATCATGAATGTCTGCGGCGGCCATGAACGGGCGATCAGCATGGCAGGGCTGCGCACCGCCCTGCCCGCCAGTATCGAACTGATCCCGGGGCCGGGCTGCCCGGTGTGCATCTGCCCGGAAGAGGATATCTATCAGGCGATTCAACTGGCGCTGCACCAAGGTGTGATGCTGCTGGCGTTCGGCGATATGTTGCGGGTGCCGGTGAATGCGCCTAAGAAAGAGGTTCGGTCGCTGGCACAGGCCCGTGCCGCCGGGGCCGAGGTGCGCCCCATCGCCTCTCCCAGGGAAGCAGTGGCCATCGCCCGCGAACAGCCCGAAAAGTCGGTGGTGTTCTTCGCCGCCGGTTTCGAAACCACCATCGCGCCGGTGGCCGGCATGCTGGCCGAGGGCCTGCCCTTCAATCTCAGCGTGCTGCTGGCCGGGCGGCTCACCTGGCCGGCGGTGGCAATGCTGCTGGCGTCCGACACGCCGGGTTTCAATGCCCTGATCGCACCTGGTCATGTATCGACAGTGATGGGGCCGGAGGAATGGCAATTCGTGGTGGAGCGACACCACCTGCCGGCGGCGATCGCCGGTTTTACCCCGGTGAGCCTGCTGGCGGCGATCTATTCCGTCCTGCGGCAGCGTCTGGAAAACCGGATTTTTCTGGATAACTGCTATCCTGAAGTGGTGCGGTCCGGCGGCAATCCCGGTGCCCGCCGACAGTTGCAGGCGGTGCTGGATATTGTGGATGCCAACTGGCGCGGCGTGGGCGTCATCCCGCACTCCGGCTTCGCCCTGAAAGCGGAATTTGCCAACCACGATGCCCGCCGCCTGTGGCCGGACTATAACGATGCCGCCCGTCAGCGGGCCGGACAGATGCCGCCGGGTTGCGATTGCGCCCGGGTGGTGCTGGGTAGACTCTATCCCAACGACTGCGTGCTGTATGGCCGCGGCTGCACGCCGCGCACACCTATCGGACCCTGCATGGTGTCCGACGAAGGCGCCTGCCGGATTTGGTGGTCTACGGGCATACGGGAAGCGGCGCGGAGCCAGCCGGTGCCGGCTTCGTTGTGAGCTTTTTTCCACCCACCGATCATCCCCATGTCCGCCACACGACCGCCCCCTGCTGTACTGCTGATTGGCCACGGTTCACGGGATGCCGACGGCGTCGCCGAGTGCCGCCGTCTGGCCGACCGTCTCTATGCAGCCCTGCCCGGCCGGCTGTGTCTGACGAGTTTTCTGGAACTGACCGATCCTTTGCTGGCGCAGGGACTGCAAACCCTGGTCCGGCAGGGCGCCAGGGCGATCACCGCCCTGCCCGTTATGCTGCTGGCGGCCGGCCACGTCAAAAATGATATTCCCTGCGCCGTGAACGCCTTCCAGGCGGAGCATGCGCAAGTCGCCATCACCCTGGGGAACTGAGTTGGGCATCCATCCCCATATGGCGCAGGCGGCCAGGGAACGCATCGAATCCGTCGAAGCGGTCTTCCACCCCGCTTATGCCCGCCGCGACACTCTGTTGCTACTGGTCGGACGCGGCTCCTCGGACCCGGATGCTAATTCCAACCTGAGATGGATCACCCGGCTGTTGTGGGAGAATATGGGCTTCGGCTGGGCCGAAACGGCTTACTGCGCCGTGACGCCGCCGACGGTGGACGCCGCGCTGGAACGCTGTCACGGTCTGGGTTACCGCCACACGATTGTGTTCCCTTATGTGCTGTTCAACGGGCGGGTGATCGGACGGATCCATGCCGCCGTAGCAGCTTATCAGACCCGCCATCCCGAGGCGCACATCGCGATCGCGCCCTATCTCAACGATCATCCGCTGGTGGTGCAAACTCTGCTGGAGCGCCTGGAGCAGGCCGAATCCGGCCAGGCCGTGATGAACTGCCGGCTGTGCCAATACCGCGAACCCATCGTCGGTTACGAACACCGCTGGCGCCTGCCGCAAAGGTCCGATCACACCTGAATCTGTCACGAGGACAAGCATGATTCATTTCAATTATCTTACCGATCCGCTGGAAATCGAACGCCGATCCTTCCTGCAAATTCAGGAAGTGACCGACCTGAGCCGCTTCGACCCGGACGAGCGGCAGGTGGCCATGCGGCTGGTGCATACCAGCGGCGACCCCGGCATCGTGACCGATCTCTATTTCAGTCCGGGAGCGGTAGCGGCGGGGGTGGCCGCGCTGCAAGCCGGCGCGGCGGTGCTGTGCGATGTGCAAATGGTGCGCCAGGGTATCAACAAACGCCACCTCAGCGGCGAGGTGCTGTGCTTTCTCAACAGCGACCGCGTGGACGAACGCGCTCCAAACTCCGGCGTGACCCGCGCCATGGCGGCCATCAGCGCCTGGTCCGCGCATCTGGCCGGCAGCCTCGTGGCGATCGGCAATGCGCCGACTGCGCTGTTTCGTCTGCTGGAACTGCTGTACGAAGGCGCTCCCCGACCGGCGCTGATCGTTGGTATGCCGGTGGGATTCATCAGCGCCAGCGAGTCCAAACAGGCGCTGCTCGACCATGCGCCTACCCAATTGCAGATACCCTGCATCATCCTGCAAGGCCGGCGCGGCGGCAGCACCCTGACGGCTGCCACTATCAACGCCCTGGCGCGGCTGGCGCAGGGTTTGCGCTATTGAGCATGTCCTCCGGTACGTTGTACGGTGTCGGCGTCGGTCCCGGTGATCCCGAGCTGCTGACCCTGAAGGCGGCGCGGATTGTGCAAACCGTTGCCGTGATCGCCTATCTGGCGCCGCCCGACAGCCGTCCGCAGGCGCGCGACATTGCGGCGCAGTGGCTGACGGGCCAGCAGCGGGAACTGCCTATCCCGGTCTCCTGCCGGACCGATCGAAGGTCCGCCCAGCGCGTCTATGACGCCGCCGCCGCCGCTCTGGGGGAGGAATTGCACAGCGGGCATGATGTGGCGGTGCTGTGCGAGGGTGATCCGCTTTGCTACGGTAGCTTCACCTATCTGTTGCAGCGGCTGGAACGCTTTCCCTGCCTGGTGATCCCCGGCGTCAGTTCGGTCAATGCGGTGGCCGCGGTCGCCGGCAGACCGTTGACCGCCGGTGCCGAGCGGCTGGCGGTTATCCCGGCCACCGCTGGGGAAGACGCCATGCGGCAGGCGCTGGCCGATTACGACAGCATCGTCATCATGAAGCCGGGCCGCCGGCGTCCGCAAATCGTGGCTTTGCTGGAGCAGACGGGTCGCCTGGACGACGCGGTCTACGTGGAGCAGGCTACCCGACCTGAACAGCGCATCGTCGACCGGGTCGGCGAACTGGACTCCGTGCCGGGTCCTTATTTCTCGCTGTTTCTGGTCACCCGGCGGGGAGCCCGGTGAAGCCGATCACTATCGTCAGCCTGACTGAACCCGGGCGGGCGCTGGCCGCACGCCTGCTGCAGCAACTGCCGCAAGCTGAGCATCTGCACCGCCCACAACCCTTTACCGCCAGCGTCCAGCAACGCTTTCAGACAGGACGGCGGCTGGCACTGATCTGTGCGACCGGGATTGCGGTGCGCGCCCTGGCGCCGGTGTTGCGTGACAAGTATCACGATCCCGCCGTGCTGGTGATGGACGAACATGGCCGCTTCGTGATTCCTTTGTTATCCGGCCACGAGGGCGGTGCCAACGAATGGGCGCGGCAGGTGAGCGGCTGGCTGCATGCCGAGTGCGTGATCACCGGTGCCCAGCAGTACACCCAGCCGCTGCTGATCGCCGGCATGGGCTGCGAGCGCCATTGTGCGGTGGAGAACCTGGAGCGACTGTTGGATGCAACGCTGGCCAGCCACGGGCTGGACCGGCGGGATCTGCACGCGCTCGCCAGCATCGACATCAAGCAGCATGAAGCCGGCCTGCTGGCCCTGGCGCGGCAACTGAATATCCCGCTTGTGTTTTATCCGGCGGCGGTGCTGCAAGACTACAGCGAGCGCCTGAGCCGCAAATCCTCAGTCGTATTCCGCGAGACCGGTTGTTATGGCGTCGCGGAGGCTGCTGCTTTGGCGCATGCTGAACGACTCAGCGCCCGACCGGCGGAACTGATCATTACCAAACACAAGAACCCCCACGCCACCTTTGCCTTGGCGCGGACTTACGCTGCCAGTGATACCCCATCCCTATGAAACAGCTTTTTATCATCGGCGCCGGTCCCGGCGGTCTGGCGCATTTGAGTCCGGCGGCCCAGGCGGCCATTGCGGCCAGCAGCGAGCTGGTCGGACACGGCCTGTTCCTGAATCTGCTGGGCGAATTGAAAAGCGGCAAGCATCTCCACAAACCGCCGATGGGCGAGGAAATCACCCGCGCCACTCTAGCGCTGGATCTCGCCGCCGCCGACCATACCACCGCGCTGATTTCCAGCGGCGACGCCGGCATCTATGGCATGGCTACGGTAGTATTCGAGCTGCTCGACCGGCAGCCCCGGCCGGCCTGGAGCGCAGTCGCGATCGAGATCATCCCCGGTATTTCCGCGCTGCAGGCCGCCGCCGCCCGGGTCGGCGCGCCGCTCGCCAATGATTTTTGCGTGATCTCGCTGTCCGATCTGCTCACGCCCTGGGAGACCATAGAACGGCGGATACGCGCCGCCGCGCTGGGTGATTTCGTAGTGGCGTTTTACAATGCCGTCTCTCATCAGCGTGACTGGCAGCTGCAGCAAGCCAAGGAAATACTGCTGCAACACCGCAGCGCGGATACCCCGGCCATCGTGGCCTTCAACGTGACCCGTAAGGGGGAGAACATCACCGTCACCCGCCTGGGGGATCTGGACCCCCAGGCGATGAATATGCTGACGCTGGTGATAGTGGGCAACAGCGAGACCCGGCAGGCGGGGCGCTGGGTATACACGCCGCGCGGCTACGGGAAAAAATTAACCTTGGCATAGCCGTCGCTCCGGCCGGGATTTTGCAAGATTATCGTCCCTGCGGTCCCTGCTCCACAGGCGCTTCATTACCGGGACCGTCCGGGTTGGCCGCTGACGGTTCACTACTGGCTCCGTCCGGCGCGTTTTCCAATAACTGTCTACCCCTGTCCAGCAGGTTTTCCAACACCGGTCGGTTGTTGTCCAGCAGGTTTTCCAACACCGGTTTATTGCCGGCCGGTTCGGGCGGGTTTTGTAAGGACGATTTAGTCTTCCATTCGTCCAACTGGCTTAGCAACTGGCCGACAGCGGAGTGGACGTCATCGAACGATTTGAGCCATTCCTCATGCTCTTTGGAAAGCACGTCGTGAGTGGCTTTGACGAAACTAGCGAACAACTCGGTATTGCCTTCCAGGACAGCCTGACGAATCCCATCCAGATTGGCGGACAGTTGCGCCAGCACCGTACGGGTTTTCGCATACAGATCGGCTTTGTGCCGGTTCTGCTGGACCTCTTCCCGGTTGATCACCATATTGGCGAAGGCCTGCACCAGCAGGGCAAACGCCCCCGCTGCGATCAGCCGCAAATTGAAGGCGGACAGCGTGCCGGCGCTGCTCAGGCTGTTCAATAATACGACGGTGGCCATCGCCGCCGTGCTGAGCTTCAGCGAGCGGTCGGCATAGCCGCGGTGATCCTCAGACCGTTGCTGATAATACGCGTATTGAACATCGAACTGATAACGGCGGAAGTATTCGAATTGCAGCAGCGGCAAGGGAACCGGGTTGGAGGAGCCAGCGGACGCTTGACTGAGGTAATTGAAATAATCCCGGCGGTAGGATTCCGCCTGGGCACGTGCCTCCTTCCAGCTTTCCAGCAATCTGCCTGCCTGAATGCGGTTTAGATAAACATTGGCGGCGGCTCCGCTGATGGCCGCGAATAGCGCCAGCACGGCGATCAGAATAGGTATCCCCTGGGCGAAACCAAGCAACGGGAATTGCGCAGTGACGTCACCAGGCAGCCGGGCAACCGCTTCCCCTACCACTGACGAGATGGCTCCACCGCCAAGCAATAATGCCGTAGCCAGCGACAGGGCCGTAAAACCCGCTGTCGCAAACACCCAGCCCCTGGCCTTTCTGGAGCAGGACTGAAAATTCTGTTGTTCCTTGATGGCCTCCGTATCCCGATACCAGTATTCCTGCGCCAGAGTCCGCGCGCCCGAGCTGTCCAGCAACGCCGCCAGGTCCGGGGCAGTTTCCCGATACAGGTCGATATGTTTTTTTAAATCAATAACATAGTCTCTATTCCGGGCAGCGGAATCGGGATCGATGATAGCAATGGCTTGTTGAATCTGTGGGTCCATCATGGTGCTCCTGGTGTGATTTGTCGTTGTGCGCATCACGCCTGGCTGTTCTTTTTTAATTCCAGAATGATGTCTTCCGCCCAGTCCGGCGTTTCTCCCCGCGCCGCCCGGGCCTGTTGAATGAGCCGTAAATTATTGGCCGTGGTTTCCGGCTCCCAGCCCTCGCGCACGCTAGCCAGCGCAGCGCCTAAGGCGGCATTAGCCGTCTTTTTGTCCTTGGCCAGCACCGCCAGTTCCAGACGGGTGGCGTGATCCCAGTAATCGGGTTTACCCGCCGCGATGCGTCGCTCCACGGCATAAGCCACCACCGGCAGCAGTTTTTTGCGGCGTGGATCGGGTGGATTCTTAAGCTCCATCAGGGTGACGGCGTTGATGCCCGGATAGGCATCGCGCCAGTCCGCTTCGAAACCTTTGAGATAGGCGCCGATGGCGTTATCCAGCAGGCCACTGGCCAGCGCGGTCTCGCCAGCCTGGGACGCTTTGTCCCACCGATCCTTGTACACCCGTCCCAGGATACCGTAGGTTTCGCTGCTGGGACCATGCCTGTTGATCAGATCGGTCAATACGTGCTCGGCCTCCTCGCCGCTGCCGGCGCGGTTGAGCGCCAGTCCCAGTTGTTCCTGAACGAGGGCGTTCTGGGCCAGCGGCGGCGTCATCTTCGCCACCAGAGCGATCATGTCCTGCCAGGCTTTTACTGCCCGATAAGATAGAAACAGGTCGATCACTACGCCGGCCTCGGTATCTGCGATGGAGCCCAGCCGCTGTTCCAGGGCGCGCACCGCCTCCACCCCTTGGCGACGGGCTTCCGCCAGTTGCTTCTTCAGGTCTTCCGAGTAACGGACCCGGTCGCGGAATACATCGGTTTTCAGACGCTGAATATCCGGAAAACCCTCCACCAATTGAAATACGGGGCTATCGGTGGTGACATTGCGGGCTTCCCGCAACCGGTCGGCCAGAATTTTCTGCACCGTGGCCGCTGCTAAAGGTTTGCCATCGGGACCGAGTTGATAGGGTATGGCCCGCAGTGGCGCCACATCGAAGGGCAACAGGCCGGTTCCGGCGGCAAACAGCAGCACGGTGGCGGCCTTGCGCACGGCATGGCGCAGGCCCAATTCGTAAAATACATTGGCGTTGGCCGTGGTCAGGTCGGCGACGGCGTATTCACACAAAATCAGCCGTTCGTACATCGGCTTATGAATAAGGCCGCCGGCTTGCTCCTCGTCGGCACGGATCGGCTCCAGACCGGCTTCCTTGATGGCCGGAGCGATCAGATCCTGATAGACGGCGTCGAAATCCACCACGGCGCCGGCGGCGGTGGGCTTGCGACCGAACGGCATGAGCACGAAGCAAAAGGGTTGTATCACGAGTGACTCTCCGGTTAACTGCCGGCCTGTTCTCAAGCCGGACCTTCTATAGAGTGTAGTCGTGTCCCAACGCGCATTCCAGAGCGGGCACATTTTTTCCCGCTGGCCCAGCCGAACGGCGGAGGAGCGCCATTCGGCCAGGGTCTGGCCGCCGCCGGGTTGCGTTATACTGGCGCTGCCTGATGACAGAGACAGGCTTTATAGCACCTTTTCCCCTCCCCCAAGATGAAGGCAATTATTGCGAGCACAGCGCAATGCACAAAATCGTCAAAGCAACCGTAGGCGCGATCATTACCCGGCAGGAAGACGGCGTCGCCAAGATGCTACTCACCCGGCGGACGATAGCACCGTTTCAGGCTCTATTCTGCCTGCCCGGCGGCCATATCGATCCTTTCGAAACCGCCCGTGACGCCGTTATCCGCGAAGTCAAGGAAGAAACCGGCTTGGATTTCACGCCTTGTTTTTTCCGTTATTTCGATGAAATTATCCCGGAACTGGACTGGCATGCGGTCGTATTGATATTCACTGGCAAGGCGACCGGCATCCTGCGGGCGGACCCGGCGGAAGTGTCGGACATCCAATGGCTGGCGCTCACCGAGGCGCAGGCCCAGCCGCTGGCCTTCCGGCATAACGACATTGTTGCGGCTTACGCCAATCGTTCCGGCGGGCCGTAATAATCGCCAGTGACTGGATTGGACTGCCTGCGCCGAGCACTCCGGCAGGCCGTGTTAGACTCCCGTGACAACAAGCAACCACCAACTTAGCTTCCTCAGGAGCAGCGGATGGAATTTCTGACCGAGTACGGTTTATTTCTGGCCAAGGCCATCACTATAGTTATCGCCATTCTGGCTGGCGTCGGCGGCCTCATCGCCCTGCTCTCCCGCAGCCAGATAAAACCCAAGGAACATCTCGAAATCAAGCATCTGAACCGCGACTACGAGGCGATGGCCAACAGTTTGCAGTCCGTCCTGCTGTCCAAAAAAGAATTCAAAGCCAAGCTTAAAGAGCAAAAAAAACAGCATAAGACTCAGCTAAAAAGGGAAACAACACCGCGTCACAAGCTGTTCGTGCTGAATTTCCACGGCGATATCCGCGCCTCGGCCGTGGCTTCCTTGCGGGAGGAAATCACCGCGATCCTGACGGTGGCCGCGCCGCAGGATAAGGTGGTGGTGCGGTTGGAGAGTCCGGGCGGGGTCGTGCATGGCTATGGTCTGGCAGCCTCCCAGTTGCTGCGCATCAAGGCCCATCAACTGACCCTGACGGTGGCGGTGGATAAGGTGGCCGCCAGCGGCGGGTATCTCATGGCCTGCGTGGCTGAGCGGATCATCGCCGCTCCGTTCGCTGTGGTGGGCTCCATCGGCGTGGTGTCGCAAGTGCCCAACTTCAATCGCCTGCTGCGCAAGAACGATATCGATTACGAGCAATTCACCGCTGGCGAATACAAGCGCACGGTGACGTTATTCGGCGAAATCACCGACAAGGGGCGAGAAAAATTCCAGCGGGAGATCGAGGAGGTACACCGGTTGTTCAAAGATTTCGTCAGCGAGCACCGCAGTCAACTCGATATCGAGAAAATCGCCACCGGCGAACACTGGTACGGCGCCCAGGCCGTGGCCCTCAATCTGGTCGATGAACTGCGCACCAGCGATGATTATCTGCTGCAAGCCAGCAAGACGGCGGATCTGTTCGAGGTCACTTATGTCGGCAAGAAGCCGTTGCTGGCCCGACTGCTGTCCCTGGGGACCCACGCCTGGCAGGATAACTTTCCCACTGTGCTATGAGAACTGCAAGTAAATAGCTCACATTTTCCAGTGGGCAAATTGCACTGCTCAAACCCAGCGCGGCTACTATACTTCAGGCATGAATCTATTAAATGATTGGCTGGGGTAGTTTATGCGCATGGATCAAAGAGAACTGTCAACCCTGCTCTCCAATACGCCGCTGCTGCAGGGATTGAGCGCGCTGGATTTGGATCGGCTTACACCGTCCGCCCAGGTAATTACCGCAAATTCAAGAGATTGGATCGTCACCGAAGGTCAGGCCGGAGCATACTTGTTCATCGTTCTGCAAGGGCATTTGAGGGTGATGCTGCCCAGCAACGGCAGCAAGCGCCGGTGGTCCAGTGTCCAGTTGAATACGCTGACGCAGTACGATTGTTTCGGGGAGTATGCCCTGCTCGACGCGCAGCCGGCGTCGGCGTCGGTGATCGCGCTGACGCCAGCCCGACTGCTGCAATTGCCCAAGACCCAGTTCGAGAACTGGCTGGCCGGCGATGACCGGATAGCCGCGACAGTCTATCGGAATCTGTTGCAGTTGTTGATTCAACGGCTGCGGCGCAAGGATCTGGAAATCGACATCGATGTGACGCCCGTCACCACGAGCGCCGGTATGCGCAACTGAAAAATTCGACTCTGACCCTATATTTCTTTATCGGAGTATGCATCTATGGCCGAACAGTGGTTACAGCTGCAAGAACAAGCCGTCCAGGAAGCTCAGCACATCCTGGCGGGCGCTGCGCTTGCGCCGAACCAGTTGCTGGAACTGGTGGACAGGCTGCACCAATACCGCAAATTCAAGCTGGCGCGCACGCTGCTCGAGCAGGGCGGCAACGATGCCCGCGTGACCGGCAATCCGGAACTCCAGTTGCAATTTGCTCAGAAGCGGGTGTTTTCCCTCTACCAGGATCCCGATCTGTCGGTCGCGGTAAGGCTGGAGCAGGCGCTGCAGCTCCTGCAGGCGGTGGATGATCTCGACTACACGGTAAACCAGGAAACGCTGGGACTGGCCGGCGCGATTCACCAGCGTCTGTGGGAGTTGACCGCACAGGAACCCTACCTGGTCAAGTCGCTGGCTTATTACTTGCGGGGCTACGAGCAGGGTGTGCAGTCGGATTATGGTTACACGGCAATCAATGCCGCCTTCGTGCTCGACCTGCTGGCGGATCTGGAAACCCCGGAGACTCCGCTGCCCGATAGCATCACCGGGACCGCCACGCAGCGCCAGCAACAGGCACGCGCCATCCGGGAAGATATCGTGACGAGTTTGTCCGGTTTGCCCGCTGCACCCGGCAAGGATTGGCTCAACCGGGACTGGTGGTTCCTGGTTACCCTGGGCGAAGCCTGCTTTGGTCTCGACCGCTATCAGCAGGCTGGCGACTGGCTACGGCGGGCCGCGTCGCTGGACGTGCCCAACTGGCAAAAAGAGAGCACCGCCCGGCGACTCGCCGCGCTGTTGCGGCTGCAACAGCAGGCCGTTACCCGCGGCGGCCGGCCGCTCGAACCCGGCGCTGAAAAAGTGCTCAGCGCGTTCCTCGGCGACAGCGAAGCCGCGGTGACCTCGGTTGTGCGTGGCAAAATCGGGCTGGCTCTGTCCGGTGGCGGTTTCCGCGCTTCTCTTTACCATATCGGCGTACTGGCCAAACTCGCGGAACTCGATCTGTTGCGCCATGTGGAATACTTGTCCTGCGTATCCGGCGGCTCGATCGTCGGGGCGCATTATTATCTGGAGGTGCGCAAGCTGCTGCAGGACAAGCCGGACCTGGAAATCAAGCGGGAGGACTACGTGGCGCTCGTCCAGCGGCTGGCTGAAGATTTCCTGCGCGGCGTGGAACGCAACATTCGCACGCGCATCGCTGCCGAATGGAAGACTAATCTGAAGATGATATTCAAGCCGGACTACTCACGCACTCTGCGCGCCGGCGAACTGTACGAGCAGGAAATCTATGCGCGGGTAGCGGACGGCGAAGGCGACCGGGAACGCTGGCTGAACAATCTTAAAATTGTCCCCAGGGGCGCATCTCCTGCTTTCGCGCCCAAGGATGACAACTGGCGCCGCACCGCGAAAGTTCCCATCCTTATCCTGAACGCGACCACCCTCAATACCGGCCACAACTGGCAATTCACCGCCAGCTGGATGGGTGAGCCGCCGGCCACTATCGACGCTGAGATCGACGCCAACTACCGGCTACGGCGCATGTACTACCCAGATGCGCCGCCGCCGCACCAGAACATGCGCCTGGGTTATGCGGTTGCCGCATCGGCCTGCGTGCCGGGCATTTTCGAGCCCCTGCCGCTCACCGATCTGTACGAACGCGCGCCAGCGGACGGTGCGGCTAAGGTCCGGCCCGTGGTCCGGTTGGTCGACGGCGGCGTACACGACAATCAGGGGGTAGCCGCGCTGCTCGAGCAGGGTTGCTCGGTGCTGCTGGTCAGCGACGCCACCGGCCAGATGGAGGCGCAGGACTTTCCGCGTAATGGCCTGCTCGGCGTGCCGCTGCGCGCGGCCAGCATCCTGCAGGCGCGCGTGCGCGTGAGCCAGTTTCAGGATCTGGATGGACGCCGCCGCGGCGGCCTGCTAAAAGGTCTGATGTTCGTACATCTCAAGAAGGACCTGGACACCAACCCGGTAGACTGGATCGATTGTCAGGATCCCTCCCCTCCCCAGTCGCTGGAGCCGCTGACCAGCTATGGGGTCCGCAAGTCTGTGCAGCGCCGACTGGCGGCGATCCGCACCGATCTGGACTCCTTCTCGGAGGCCGAAGCCTACGCCCTGATGACCGATGGTTATCTGATGACCGAACAGGCGCTGCGACGACCTATCCTCGGTTTCCCGGTGGCCCAGACCGACCGCGCCGACTGGGGATTCCTGCGCATCGAGCCGCTGCTGCAGCAGCAGGGCGCCGCCAACCCGCTGCTCGCTCAGATCGACGCCGCCGATAAGCTGTTCTTCAAAGTCTGGCTGCTGCTGCGGTGGCTGCAACTGATCGCGGGCGTTCTCGCCCTGGGGTTGCTGGTGCTGGTGGGTTACGCCATCGTTACCTGGTGGACCCGACAAGTGCTGGCGCTTACCCTGGGCGATGTGATTCTGGTGGTAGTCACAACCGCCCTGTCGCTCGCCGGTATGGGGCTGGTATCCAGGCTCATCAACTATCGCAAGACGGTTCAGGAGGTATTGATCGGACTGGGCATGGTGGTGCTCGGAGCCTTCGCGGCTCGCCTGCACCTGCACGTATTCGACCCCCTGTTCCTGGCGCAGGGCAGATTGAAGCGCCTGCTCGCCAGATTCAAGCCGGGGTAAAGGGGCCTGACAGGCAAATGCAATTGACAATAAAAAGTGGGTCAGGCGACACGCTTGGCCCTCTTTTCAAAATATGGCGCGCCCGGAGAGACTCGAACTCCCGACCCCCTGGTTCGTAGCCAGGTACTCTATCCAGCTGAGCTACGGGCGCTTGATTAAAAAACCGCGGCGTATCCTGAGTCGGCAACGATTGGTCAAATCAGCATACGAAAGAATGGCGGAGAGAGAGGGATTCGAACCCTCGATGGAGCTTTTTTACCCCATACTCCCTTAGCAGGGGAGCGCCTTCAGCCGCTCGGCCATCTCTCCAGGGAAACAGGTTCTGGAACGCCCTAAAGATACCTCCAAAACCCGCCTCAGTAAAGGCTCTATTCCGATTGCTCCTCGGCAGCCGCTTGAGCAGCCTTCTCCGCAGCTAGGCTCTGTTCACGCTTAATGCGCTCGTAAATCTCTTCCCGATGCACGGCAATCTCTTTGGGAGCATTGACGCCAATGCGAACCTGGTTACCTTTGACGCCTAGAACGGTAACGGTGACGTCGTCGCCGATCATCAGCGTTTCCCCAACTCTACGGGTTAAAATCAGCATGTCTTACTCCTTGGTTTATCACCTAGCAGGACCAGGTTTAGGTTTAAGCAGGCCGTCAACAGCCTGGCCACCGGTATACTGTACCTACTATGTCGATTTGTTAGGTTGAACCTCAAGCGTTTACCAACCACCACCTGGGAGACTCCTCCTGCACTGCAGGCGCTCAGGAGCCAGGCGCCCGATCTAAATGAAATGCTTCATGCAAGGCGCGGACGGCCAATTCCAGATACTTCTCGTCCACCACCACCGATATTTTAATCTCGGAAGTCGAGATCATGCGGATATTGATTCCTTCCGTGGCCAGCGTCTGAAACATCCGGCTGGCGATGCCCGCATGAGAGCGCATACCTACCCCGACCAGCGAAATCTTGGCGATCTTGTTGTTGCCCTCCACCTTGCGAGCGCCCAGTTCCTTGGCATGGACGTTGAGGATCTCCATCGAGCGCTCATAGTCATTGCGACTTACGGTAAAAGTCAAATCCGTCGTGTCGTCTTGACCGATATTTTGGACAATCATATCCACCTCAATGTTCTCGGCGGCAATGGGTCCAAGGGTCCTATAGGCTACGCCGGGACGATCCGGGACGCCCAGCACGGTTAATTTAGCCTCGTTCCGACTGAAGGCGATGCCGGAAATGAGGGGATCTTCCATCGCGGCGGTTTCCTCATAGGTGATCAACGTGCCTTTACCTTCTTCGAAGGAGGACAGCACGCGCAGGGGAACATTGTATTTACCCGCAAACTCGACCGAGCGGATTTGCAACACCTTGGAGCCCAGGCTGGCCATTTCCAGCATTTCCTCGAAGGTGATGCGCTCCAGCCGGCGCGCTTCCGGCACGACCCGTGGATCGGTGGTATAGACGCCGTCCACATCAGTATAAATCTGACACTCCGTCGCTTTCAGAGCAGCCGCCAGCGCCACTGCCGTGGTGTCGGAACCACCCCGCCCCAGGGTGGTGATATTGCCGTGCTCGTCGATGCCCTGAAAGCCGGCGACCACCACGATCCGGCCAGCATCCAGATCAGCGCGGATGTGCCTGGCCTCGATCTCCTTGATACGGGCTTTGTTATGGGCGCTGTCGGTCAGGATATGTACCTGCGAGCCGGTATAGGAACGGGCGGCATAGCCGTGATTCTCCAGCGCGATGCACAACAGCGCGATCGTGACCTGCTCGCCCGTCGCCAACAATACGTCCAGTTCACGCGGCGCGGGACGGGTGGTGATGGCCCTGGCGAGACCCAGCAGCCGATCAGTCTCGCCGCTCATGGCCGACACCACCACCACGACAGCAGTCCCACGGTTGCGGCTGGCAATCACTTTCCTGGCGACATTGTCGATGCGCTCAATGTCGCCTACCGAAGTGCCGCCGTATTTCTGTACGATCAAAGCCATGCCAGTCCTGTTCTGTAAAAGGCGCTAATTACACACTAAGCAGGTCAAAAAATAAAGTATTCGGACATCTTTAATTTGGCTGCACCGGCGGCGCAGCCATCTATTTATGACAAAGTTTTTCAGTCATGCCGATCGGTCAGGCGAGTCGCGCTCTGATCCACTCGGGCACCGCGCGCAGCGCAGTTTCCAGATGGGTGGGATCGTTGCCGCCGGCCTGGGCCATGTCGGCCCGGCCGCCGCCCTTGCCGCCTACCTGCCGGGCCACCTCATTGACCAGTTCGCCGGCCTTGATACGCCCGGTCTGATCGGCAGTGACGCCCGCCACCAGCCGCACCTTGCTGTCCTCCACCGCCGCCAGCACGATAGCGGCAGTTTTCAAGCGGTCTTTCAATCGGTCCAGGGTATCACGCAGTGTCTTCGTGTCCGCCCCGTCGAGGCGTTCCGCCAGCACCTTGACACCGGCGATATTGACCGCCCGGCCGGCCAGATCGCCGCCCTGACTGCCGGCCAGTTTGGCTTTGAGCTGCTCGAGGTCCTTTTCCAGACGGCGGGACCGGTCCACCAGTTGCCGCACCCGTTCCTCCACATTGCTGCGGTCACTCTTGACCAGTTGCGCGACTTCCCGCAGCCGTTGCTGAGTCTCCTCGACGTAGTCCAGGGCGCGTTCACCGGTCACCGCCTCGATCCGCCGCACGCCGGCGGCGATGCCGGTTTCGACGATGATCTTGAACAGCCCGATGTCGCCCAGGCGAGCCACGTGCGTGCCACCGCACAGTTCCGTGGAGAAGTCGCCCATGCGCAGGACGCGCACCTCGGCGTCGTATTTTTCGCCGAACAGCGCCAGGGCGCCCGTCTGCATGGCCTCTTCCAGCGGCATGAGATCGGTCTGCACCGGGGCATTGGCCCGGATTTGGGCATTGACCAACCGTTCGACGCCAGCCAACTGCTCCGGCGTCAAGGCTTCGTCGTGCGCAAAATCGAAGCGCAGGCGTTCGGGCTCCACCAGCGAGCCTTTTTGCGCGACATGCCCGCCCAGCAATCGCCGCAGAGCGGCATGCAGCAGATGGGTGGCGGAATGGTTCAGAGCGGTGGCGCAACGCCGGTCGGCATCCACCTCGGCCCGCAACCGTCCATCGACGCACAGGCTGCCGCGCTCCAGACGACCGATGTGGATAACTATCCCGTCGCCCTGCTTCTGGGTTTTGCTGACCCGGAAGGCGGCGTCATCCGCATACAGCCAGCCGGTATCGCCGACCTGCCCACCGGATTCCGCATAAAAAGGCGTCCGCGCCAGCACCACCACACCCTCGTCGCCGGCAGTCAGCGCCTTGACCTTTTGGCCGCCCCGAAACAGCGCGGTCACCGTCGCCTCGTCGCTGAGGCCCTCGTAGCCGGAAAAGAACGTGCTCTGTGTAACCTCAAAATCTCCAACCTGCAAATGGTCGGAGCCGGGAAAAAAGACGAATTGGCTGGCCGCCCGCGCTCGCGCCCGCTGCTTATCCATGGCCTGCTCGAAACCAGCCATGTCCAGTTGCAGGTTGTGCTCGCGGGCGATATTGGCGGTCAGATCGACCGGAAAACCGTAAGTATCGTACAGCTTGAACACCGTCTCGCCGGGAATGGTCCCGCCGGATAGCCGGGCGATGTCGTGTTCGAGCAACTGCATGCCGTGCTCCAGCGTTTCGGCGAAGCGCTCTTCCTCCTGGGCGATCACCCGCGCCACCTGCGCCTCAGAGCCGTGCAGTTCCGGATAGGCGGGGCCCATCTCCGCCACCAATGGCCCGACCAACCGGTGGAAAAAGGTGCCGTCCGCACCCAGTTTGTAGCCATGCCGGATGGCCCGCCGCACGATCCGGCGCAAGACGTAGCCGCGCCCTTCGTTGGCGGGCAGCACGCCGTCCACGATCAGGAACGCCGTGGCGCGGATATGATCGGCAATGACTTTGAGCGAGTTAGCCGTGAGATCGGTGGTGCCGGTCACCTCGGCGGCCACTTTGATAAGGTTGCGGAACAGGTCGATCTCATAATTGCTGTGCACGCCCTGCAGAACCGCCGCCAGCCGCTCCAGCCCCATGCCGGTATCGACTGACGGTTTGGGCAACGGAGTCAGCGTGCCGTCCGCCGCACGGTCGTACTGCATGAACACCAGGTTCCAGATCTCGATATAGCGGTCGCCGTCCTCTTCCGGGGAACCGGGCGGCCCGCCCGCTACTGCCGGCCCGTGATCGTAGAAAATCTCGGAACAGGGACCGCAGGGGCCGGTGTCGCCCATCGACCAGAAATTGTCTTTGGCACCGATGCGACCGAACCGGGCTGGATCGATGTTCATCTCCTTGAGCCAGATATCCTCGGCCTCACGGTCCTCTTCATACACGGTCACCCACAGTTTGGCAGGCGGCAGCTTGAGCACGTCTACCAGAAATTCCCAGGAAAAACGGACCGCTTCGCGCTTGAAATAATCACCGAAACTGAAATTGCCCAGCATCTCGAAGAAGGTGTGGTGGCGGGCGGTGTAACCCACGTTCTCCAGATCGTTGTGCTTGCCGCCGGCCCGCAGACAGCGCTGCGCCGTCACGGCCCGTGCATAGGGACGGTGTTCGCGGCCCAGAAACACATCTTTGAACTGCACCATGCCGGCGTTGGTAAACAGGAGGGTGGGATCGTTGGCGGGCACCAGCGGACTGCTGGGAACCACGGTATGGCCCCGGGCATGAAAGAATTGCAGAAAAAGAGAGCGGAGTTCGGCGCTGCTGATCATGACCTTGACTGCTGTCTCATAAGCTGCGAAACAGGGTTTTAATCTGGTCCAGGGTAAAACCCCGGTGGCGCAGAAAACGCACCTGACCTGCCTGGTGGGCGGCGTCTTGCGGCAATATTCCAGCAAACCGTTTGCGGTGCAAGGCGTTCAGCTTGGGCATCCAGCAATCCTCCAGGCTGGCCAGAACGGCGGCGACGCTGTCGTCCGCCACCCCACGTTCGCTTAATTCCTGGCGGATACGCAAAGGACCGTAACCTTTATCGGCGCGGCTGTGGGCGTACACCTCGGCAAACCGACTGTCGCTGAGTAGATCTGCCGCACTCAGTTGCTGCAACGCAACGTCGACGCCGGCTGGCGCAAAACCCCGTAGCAGCAGCTTATGGCGCAGTTCGAGCGCCGTATGCTCGCGCCGGGCAAGCAGCCGCAGCGCCGTGGTCCGCGCCGCAGTCGCAGACTCAGGGCAGGTTAGGGGCGAATTCTTCCGCTTCCGCGTCAGCATTGGCGGCGATGACTTCAGGAACCTGGTCGGGCTTCACCAGGAAATGGGCGCGGATATTGCTTTCCAGCTCGCGCGCCAGTTCCGGATTGTCCTTAAGATAGGCGCGCACGTTCTCCTTGCCCTGGCCGATGCGGTTGCCGTTGTAGCTGTACCAGGCGCCCGACTTATCGATCAGGTTGATCTTGGCGCCCAGATCGATGATTTCGCCCAGCCGGGAAATGCCTGTGCCGTAGAGAATTTCGAAATCCGCCTGCTTGAAGGGTGGCGCCACCTTGTTCTTGACCACCTTGACGCGGGTCTCGTTGCCGATGACCTCGTCGCCCTTCTTGATGGAGCCGGTGCGGCGGATATCCAGCCGCACCGAGGCGTAGAACTTGAGCGCGTTGCCGCCGGTGGTGGTTTCGGGATTGCCGAACATCACCCCGATCTTCATGCGAATCTGATTGATGAAGATGACCAGGGTGTTGGAGCGTTTGATATTGGCGGTGAGTTTACGCAGGGCCTGGGACATCAGCCGGGCCTGCAGGCCGACATGCGCATCGCCCATTTCGCCCTCGATTTCCGCTTTGGGCGCCAGGGCGGCCACCGAATCGATCACCACCACGTCGACGGCGCTGGAGCGCACCAGCATATCGGTAATTTCCAGGGCCTGTTCGCCGGTATCGGGCTGCGACACCAGCAGATCCTCAATATTGACACCCAGCTTGGCGCTGTAGATCGGGTCCAGCGCATGCTCGGCGTCGATAAAGGCGGCGTAACCACCCACTTTCTGGGCTTCGGCGACGACTTGCAGCGCCAGGGTGGTCTTGCCGGAAGACTCCGGACCGTAGATTTCCACCACCCGGCCGCGCGGCAGACCACCGACGCCCAGGGCAATATCCAGTCCCAGAGAACCGGTGGATATCACCTCGATATCGCGGGCTACGCCGGCGTCTCCGAGGCGCATCACCGAACCTTTGCCGAATTGCCGCTCGATCTGCGTGAGCGCAGCAGCCAGGGCCTTTCGCTTGTTCTCTTCCACGTCAACAGACTCCACCACGGCAAGCTGAACAGAGGCGCGATTATCTCATAGAAAATCATTCTCACCTAGCCTTGGGCCAGCGTTCCAAAACCGCATAGAGCACCCCTTTTTCGGTTTGCGATGACTCGACCAGCGCGATGCGATCTACTCGCCAGCACCAAGGTTCAGGCAATTGCAGGGTTGGCGCCGGACCGGGATAGTCGCGGGCCAAGGTGATATGAGCCTGGAAGGGACGCCGCTCTGGAGCGAAGCCGCAGGTTTCCAGGCGGCGGTTCAGTTCCTGCACCAGAGCAATCAGCTCAGGCGGAGTCCGACTGACGCCCAGCCAGAGGATGCTGGAACGGTTCCAGTAGGCCAGCCGGTCCAGTCGCAGCGTCAGTGCAGGCACGACAATATCCTGCAATGCCCGCCGATAGCACAGCAGGCGTTCGTCCGTCGTAGCGCCCAGAAAGATCAGCGTCAGGTGCACCTTGTCGGGATGCACTTTGCGCCCGCCGGCAATCGAGTGGACCACTCTGGACAACCACTCCCGCTCCGGCGCTTCCGGCCATAAGGCCAGAAACAGGCGGCGCGCCCTGTCAGTCATGCAGCAGCTTCACCAGACCCTGCAAAGCCGCCACGACCGCCTGCCGGCGCACCGCCTCCCGGTCTCCGGCAAACAGATAACGACGGCTGAGAGTCGGGCGTCCCGCGACCGCCCAGGCCAGCCACACCGTACCCACCGGTTTGGCGGAGCTGCCGCCGGCGGGACCGGCGATACCGCTCACCGCCACCGCAACGCCGGCGCGGCTGCGGGCCAAGGCGCCTTCCGCCATAGCGACCACGGTCTGCGGGCTCACCGCGCCATGCGCCGCCAGGGTCGTTGCCGGCACGCCGAGGAGTTCCGTCTTGGCTACATTGCTGTAGGTGACGAAGCCGCGCTCGAACCACTCGGAACTGCCCGGCACAGCGGTGATTGTTGTGGCGATCCAGCCGCCAGTGCAGGATTCGGCGACCGTCAGCAACCGCTTGCCGGCGCGCAGCGCCTCGCCCACCTGCGCGGCCAGTTCATCCAGTTCCTCCGCCACGATCGGCTTCTCCAGGCAGGCTCAGCGGCCGCTGCCGAACAATGGCTCCAATACCTTGAGTTTGGCTTGGGAAGCCGCGTCGTCCGGATTCAGCCGGAGGGCCTCCCGGTAGGAATCTATCGCCATTTTGGCGTACAGATCACCCAGATTGGCCCTGACCGGGGAATAGCGGGGTTCGCTGACGATGGCGCTCAACAGCGCCTGGCGGGCTGCCTCATAGTCGCCATCGGCCGTGTAGATAGCGGCCAGGTTGTTGTAGGCTTCCGGTAGATGGGGAAAGCGCCGGGCGAGTTCTGCAAACAGGTTACGGGCGCCGGCCGTATCGTCCTTCTGCATGAGCACCAGCCCCTTGACGAACAGGGATTCGATATCGTCGGGATTAGCGGCGATGCGCTGGTTCACTTCCGCCAACGCCTTATCCCATTCGCCCTGAGCCACCAGTCGTTGAATGGCGTTCAGATCGATCGCTTGCTGAGCGCCGACAGCGCCCATTATGAACATCAAAGCCAGCAGGCCTGTGCGTAAATAGTTCATGTTCGGCAGTGCGCTTGCGCGCCAATTACTCTCAATAGTGCAGGAAACGCTTTATTCTAGCCTGGTCCCAGGAACAACCGATAGGCTGGATTGGCGGTTTCCTCCCGATATTCATAGCCGAGTTCGTCCAGGAAACGCTGGAAACCGGGCCGTTCCTCCTCGGGCGCCTGAATACCCGCTAGCACCCGACCATAATCGGCGCCGTGGTTGCGGTAGTGGAACAGGCTGATGTTCCAGCCGGCGGCCATGCCGGTGAGGAATTTCAGCAACGCGCCGGGTCGTTCCGGAAACTGGAAGCGGTACAGCAGTTCGTCTTTGATGCTTGGCGCATGCCCGCCCACCATATAGCGCACATGCAGCTTGGCCATTTCGTTATCGGTCATGTCCAGCACTTCGTACCCCTGGCCGCGCAACTGCCCGAGCAGACGGTTTTGTTCCTCGCGCCCTTCATTCAATTCGATCCCGGCGAACACCCAGGCTCTATCGGGGTCGGCGTAGCGGTAGTTGAACTCAGTGATATTGCGCCGGCCCAGCGCCTCACAGAACTGCCGGAAACTGCCCGGCCGCTCCGGAATAGCCGCCGCCAGCAAAGCTTCCCGGTATTCGCCCAGTTGGGCGCGTTCGGCTACGTGCCGCAGGCGGTCGAAATTCATATTGGCGCCGCAGTTGATGGCGATCAGATTGGCGCCGCCTCCGCCGCTGCGCTCAGCGTACTTTTTCAAGCCTGCGACGCCCAGGGCGCCAGCCGGCTCGGCGATCGAGCGGGTATCGTCGAAGATATCCTTGATGGCGGCGCAGATCTCGTCAGTCGAGACCAGAATGACTTCGTCCACCCATTGCTGCGCCAGGCGGAAGGTCTCCTCGCCGACTTGGCGCACCGCCACACCGTCGGCGAAGATGCCCACGTGTTCCAGCCGCACCCGTCGACTTTGCTGTAAGGCCTGATACATGGAGGCCGCATCTTCAGGCTCCACGCCGATGATTTTGATGTCCGGGCGCAGGAACTTGACGTAGGCGGCGACACCGGCGATCAGGCCGCCGCCGCCCACCGCGATGCAAATCGCCTCGATCGGATCGGGGTGCTGACGCAGGATTTCCATACCGACGGTGCCCTGTCCGGCGATCACGTCCGGGTCGTCGTAGGGATGGATAAAGGTCAGGCCGTGCGCGGCTTCCAGTTGCCGGGCGTGCTGATAGGCTTCATCGAACGTGTCGCCGTACAGCACGGTTTCGCCGCCCAGATTCCGCACCGCGTCCACCTTGATTCCAGGTGTGGTCACCGGCATCACGATGACAGCCCGGGCCTTAAGGCGCTGGGCCGCCAGCGCCACCCCCTGGGCATGGTTGCCCGCCGAGGCGCAGATAATGCCGCGCGCCAGCGCCGCGGCGGACAGATTGACGATTTTGTTGTAGGCGCCACGGAGCTTGAACGAGAATACCGGTTGCAGATCTTCGCGTTTGAGCAGCACGCGCCGGCCCAGTCGGTGGGACAACCGAGGCAGCGGGTCCAGCGGACTTTCGATGGCCACGTCATACACGCGGGCGGTGAGGATTTTGCGGATGTATTGGTGCATTAGCTGAATTTTTTACCTGCCAGTCGTATCTGCAGTCAGCGCAGTCCTGTCTCCCCGGCGCGCTGACCAATCAATCGGGGTCTGCCGCTGGCGCCGTAATTCGCGGGGCAAGACCCCGGTCCAGCGCCGCAAGGCCATACTCATCACCCGATTACCCACAACTGCCAACTAATTGTATAATATAAGTTTTTATAACCTTGTGGGGTGGTGGGATGAGCTGGGCGCAACAAGAGTTTGAGACCCTGGAGATAGGAGATGCGCGACGGACCCAACGCTTGATCAAGCTGGTGGACGATCTGTCGGCTCAACCGACAGGGAGCATTCCGTTGGCCTGCGGCGGCTGGGCGGAGACCAAGGCGGCTTATCGGTTGCTGAATAACCCGGCGTTGGAGTGGCGCGAGATCCTGGAGGTGCATACCGAGCGGACGGTCGAGCGGATGCAGGGCCAGGCGGTCTTGTTGTGCATTCAAGATACCACCGAGTTGGATTTCACCTCGCAACCGGGGATTGCCGGGCTGGGGCGGTTGAGCTACGAGGCTCAGCATGGCCTGTACGTGCATCCGACCCTGGTGGTGACGCCGGCGGGGGTGGCCTTGGGGGTGGTGGATGCCTGGATCTGGGCCCGCCCACCCAAGGACGTACCGCAGGTCAAGGAAAGTACGCGCTGGCTGGAAGGCTACGCGATCGTCGCCGAGTTGGCCGAGCGGGTGCCCGCGAGCCGGCTGGTCTACGTCACCGACCGGGAAGGCGATATCCGGGCGTTGATGGACCTGGCCGCCGAGCGCGGCCACCCGGCGGACTGGCTGGTGCGAGCCCAGCACAACCGCAACACGACCACAGGCGAGAAGCTGTGGGATCGGCTGGCGCGGGATGAACCGCTGGGGGAAGTGGAATTCCGGCTGCCGGCGGCACCGGACCGCCCGGCCCGTCTCGTGCGGCAAACGCTGTACCGGCAAGCGGTGACGCTGCCGGCGCATCACGGCACATCGGCGGTGACCGTGACGGCTGTCCTGGCCCGCGAGGAACACCCGCCGGCGGGCGAGAAGGCAATCGAATGGCGACTGCTGACGAATCGGACGGCGGAGACGCTCGAAGCCGTAGTGGAACTCATTGATGGGTATCGTCGCCGCTGGCTGGTGGAAATTTTTTTCAGGATTTTGAAATCGGGTTGCCGGGTCGAGGCGCTGCAACTGGGTACCCTGGAGCGGTTGGAACGGGCCTTGGTCATTTACCTCATTATCGCCTGGCGGATTCTGCACTTGGTGACCTGGGGGCGCGACTGCCCGAACTTGCCGTGTGACGTCGTCTTTGATCCCGAGGAATGGCAGGCGGCCTGGATCGTGGCCCATCGCTGCCCGCCACCGGAAACGCCCCCACCCCTGGGCCAGATGGTGCGGCTGATCGCGGGCTTTGGCGGGTTTCTCGGCCGCAAGCACGACGGTCACCCCGGTCCCAAGGCGATCTGGGAAGGCCTACAGAAGGTCAGAGCGTTTGCCATCGCCTTTGAGTCTCACCAATTGGCTTACGCCGAGGATGGATAAAATTGTGGGTAAACGGGTGCATACTCATCCCCATCACTTCCGCTGTCAACCCGATAGCCGGATAACCGTCCTTGCAATAAAGGACGGCAAGGTCAAACTGCATCAGATTAACAACCTGACCGCTTATGGAGCGGCCTCCGGCAGTTTCTGGGGTCTGCTGGTAGGGATGATCTTCATGATGCCGCTGGTCGGGATGGCGGTGGGAGCGGCCTCCGGGGCGCTAGGGGGAGCGTTGTCGGATGTAGGCATCAATGACAATGTCATGAAAGAGCTGGCCGCCAACTTGCAACCGGGGACCTCAGAACTGTTCGTGCTGGTGCGCAAGGCCACACCGGACAAGGTGCTGGCGGAGTTACAGGGAACCGGCGGCAAAATCATCCAGACCTCGCTGACTCATGAGGATGAAGCCAAGCTGCAAGCGGCCCTGGACGAGGCCAAGAAGATCAGTTGAGCAAAACCAGCCAATAAGCGGATTTTTTATCCAAACTGAGATCGGGAAGGATGACCATGACTGAAACGAGCATTCTGAGCACCTTTGCAGCCACTTTATTTGCGCTGCTCAACCCCTTGGGCATGCCCCGTCGGTAGTGTTCTAGAATTGAATATTGTATAATTTGAGCCTGAAATTATAGGCACTTTGCTGTTAGAAGGAGACAGTTGTGGTTTTAATACCTGTACGTTGTCCTCACTGTGGTAGTAATCAAATTGTGAAACGCGGAAAAACCGAGAATGTCAAACAGCGCTATCTTTGTCAACAGCAGGACTGTCCCATCAAGACGTTTATTTTAGATTATGATTATAATGGTTGTTTGATTGAAGTAAAGCAACAGATTATTAAGATGGCGCTCAATGGGAGTGGTATCAGAGATACAGCCCGAGTACTAGAGATTAGCCCAACTACAGTAATTAATGAATTAAAAAAAAGAATTCTCCCTGGAATCGGTCAATAGAGCCTTGTTGGAGAACCTAAATCATAGTGAAGTCATTGTTAAAATTCAACGAGTTGATGAGGCAGAGCTAAATGAAATGTGGGGTTATGTTGGCAGCAAAGACAACCCAAGATGGTTATGGCATGCCATCGACCATGAGAGTGGAAAAGTGCTTGCTTATGTATTGGGTGATCATAAAGATACCGTGTTTTTACAGTTAAAGGTGTTGCTTGAACCATTTGGAATCACCCGATTTTATACCGATGATTGGGGTGCGTATGAACGTCACTTATCTTCTGAGGAGCATATCATTGGTAAACACAATACCCAAAAAATAGAAAGGAAACATCTGACGCTACGGACGCGAATAAAGCGGTTGGTTCGAAAAACGATTTGTTTCTCCAAACTCAAGAAAATGCATGATATTGTCATTGGTTTATTTATCAACCGATACGAATTTGGAGTGCTTGTATAATGTCCAAATCTGGAACACTACCGAAAATCCTTAACTTGTGACCAATGTCTAAAGCTGATGGTTCCATGATGACAGATGACGCATCCTCCGATTCAGCGCTGCAGCCGGCGACTGGCGGCTGCGCGCTGGCCATGCCGGATGGCGAATGCCTGTTGTACGAACGGGTGTTCAGCGGCGACCGGCACGACCGGCTGTTGCAGGCACTGCTCGAGCAGATACCCTGGCAGCAGCAGATTATCAAAATCCACGGGCGGGACATTGCGTCTCCCCGCCTGAGCGCCTGGTATGGCGATCCCGGTGCCGTTTACCGTTATTCCGGGCTGCGTCTCGAACCGCTCGACTGGACGCCGCTGTTGCTGGAGATCAAAGCCGTGGCCGAGGCTCTGGCCGCCGTGCGTTTCAACAGCGTGCTGCTGAACCTGTACCGGGACGGACAGGACAGCATGGGCTGGCACAGCGACGCCGAGCCGGAACTGGGACGCAATCCGGTTATCGCCTCGGTCAGCCTGGGAGCACAGCGCCGTTTCGTGCTGCGTCATAAAAGGTCGTCCGCCTGCCTCCGGCTGGACCTGGAGCCCGGCAGCGTACTGCTGATGCGCGGCGCTACCCAGCATCACTGGCGGCATCAACTACCCAAAACCCGGGAGCCGAAGGGACCGCGCGTGAATCTCACCTTCCGCATCATTCAGGGCTAAGGCCGCGCAGACCGGATTCCGGCTGGAACCGGCAGGGCGCGTAACCGAAATCACGGGTCGCCTCGCTATGATCGAAATACAGGTCCTCGTTCATGCGCTGCGCCATTTCCGCGGTGATATAGCGGTAACGCGGCGCCAGCGAGATGGCGGCGACCAGCCCCCGATAGACCGGCAGGGGCAGCACGATGAAGCGCGGGCGTTTGCCCAGCGCCTGAAATATCCGCCCCACCATGGCGCGGTAGGTCAGCGTTTCCCCGCCGCTCAGGTTATAGCTCTTACCGTACGTGGCGGAAATAGGCAGGGCTGCCAGGCAGGCGGCCGCCAGATCGTCGGCGTGCACCGGCTGGCGCAACCCACGGCCAGCGCCGGCCAGCGGAAAGAAGCCGAATTTCGCTATCAGATTGGCAATCGTCGCAATGTTCTTATCGGCACCGTAACCGTACACCAGGGTCGGACGAAACAGCGTCCAGGCAATGCGCTCGGTAGTACAGGCCTGTTCCAGCCAGACTTCAGCAACGGCCAGACGCGCGGCCAGCTCCTGCTCGCCAGGGTCGGACGATTCGGCTTTAGTAAACCGGCTGGTGGAACTGAGGGCGATAATGCGCCGGACGCCCGCCTGGCGCACGAGTTGCAACAGCGGTGGCAGTGCCGGCAGGGGCGCCAGATGGATGAGGCTATCCGCTGCGCCCAGCGGCGGCAGCGCAGTCCGGGTCGCGTAATCCATCCGATGCCAGCCGATACGATCGTCATCCTGCAGATAGTCCGGACGCGCCCGACGGGCGGTGGCCTGCACCGTATAACCGGCGTCGGCCAGACGGGGTAACAGCGAGCGGCCGATCTGGCTGGTCGCTCCCACGACCAGGACGACAGACTTGCCGTCCTGGTCGTCTTTATCAACCACAGGCCCGGTCATAACCCTCTCTGGTGGATGGATAATGGGGCGTCGCATCATGCCAGAAACCGGCGCGCAGTTCTAATTTCCTCACCTGAAGTCAGAGCGTCGGGTAATCGATATAGCCCTTGGATCCGGGCGTGTAGAAGGTCGTCTGATCCGGCGCATTCAGGGGCGCGCCTTGGCGGAACCGCTCCGGCAGATCAGGATTGGCCAGAAACAAAGCCCCGAACACAACGGCGTCGGCGCGGCCGGCAGTCAGCATGGCCTCGGCTTTGTCCCGGTCGAGGCCGCCACCCGCCAGATAAGCCCCGTCGAACAGCGGTCGCAGCAGGCTGTGATAATCCACCGGCGTGCCAAACAGCGCCACGTGCAGATAAGCGAGGTGGAAGGGCCGCAGCGCCTGCACCAGATAAGCATAGGTTTCCTGCGGCGTGGCGTCGGCGATGTCGTTGAAATTCATTTCCGGCGCGATTTTAATTCCTACCCGGTCGCCGCCGGCCACGGCGGTCATTGCCGCCAGCAATTCCAGAATAAAACGAGCGCGGTTGTCGATGCTACCGCCGTAACGGTCGGTGCGCAGGTTAGTCTGGGAGGACAGAAACTGTTCCGGCAGATAGCCGGATGCCGCGTGCAGTTCGACGCCGTCGAAGCCCGCTTCCAGCGCCAGTTCTGTGGCGCGGCGGTATTCTGCGACGATGCCCGGGATTTCGTCGGTTTCCAGAGGGCGCGGAGTCATGTGCGGTTTCATGCCCTGGTCGGTAAAGGACTGGCCGTTGGGCCGCACCGCCGACGGCGCCACTGGCGTAGCGTTATCCGGCAGAAACACCGGATTGGAAATCCGCCCGGCATGCATGATCTGGAGAAAAATCCGCCCCTCCCTGGCGTGCACCGCGGCGGTTACTTTGCGCCAGGCCGCCACCTGAGCGGCAGTATGAATACCCGGGATGCGGATATAGCCTTTGCCCATGGCCGAAGGAAATGTCGCCTCGGTAACGATCAGGCCAGCGCTGGCGCGTTGAGCATAATAGACTGGCGTCAGTTCGCCGGGCACACCGTTATCGTCGGCCCGACTGCGGGTCATCGGCGCCATCAGCAGACGATTGGGCAGCGTGTAACGGCCTACCTGGACCGGGGTGAACAGCAGGTTATCAGTGGGCATCACAGAAACTCCTCATCAACAGCATTTGAGCAGATCGAAATAAGCGCAGCGTTGCCGGCGATTGACCACCCTCGACACTCGGCCTCCACTAGCCCTACGTCAGATCGAACAGCAATACTTCGGTCCCGGTCTCGACGCCGACCAACGCAATCTCAGCCTCGTCTTTGACTCGGGTGCCGTCTCCGGCGTTCAGAGCCTGCCCGTTGACCGTCACTGCGCCGTGCGCCACCTGCACGTAGGCGCGTCGTCCGGGCGCCAGGCAATGGGCCACGGTCTCGCCGGGCTCCAGCAGCGTGACATAAACCGCCGCGTTCTGATGGATAGACACGCTGCATTCCCGGCCGTCACGGGAGGCGACCAGCCGCAAACGCCCGCGCTTTTCGTCCGCCTGAAAAAATTTCTGCTCATAGCCTGGCTGAACGCCGGTTGTATCTGGCTCAATCCAGATTTGCAACAAATGTACTGGCTCGGTCCGCGAGGGATTGAACTCGCTGTGCATAACACCCGTGCCGGCGCTCATCCGCTGCACCTCGCCGGGACGGATAATGGCGCTGTTGCCCAGGCTGTCCTTATGTTGCAGGGCGCCGGCAAGCACGTAAGTGATGATTTCCATATCATGATGGCCGTGCATGCCGAATCCCATGCCCGGCTGCACCCGGTCTTCGTTAATCACCCGCAGGTCGCCCCAACCCATGTGGGCCGGGTCATGGTAATCAGCGAAGGAAAACGTATGGAAGGTATCGAGCCAGCCGTGGTTGGCATGGCCGCGTTCGTTGGCATAGCGTGGCTGTAACATCGGGCTGCTCCTAAGCTTGATTGCTGAATGGATATCAATTGTTTTTTAATGTGTAGGCATTACCACAACCCGATCTCCCGGTATCTGAAGCAGTCCGTTACATGGTCGTTGACCATGCCCACGGCCTGCATAAAGGCATAGCAAATGGTCGAGCCTACGAAACTGAAGCCCCGCTGCTTCAGTTCTTTACTCATCAAATCAGATGTCCTGGTGTGTGTGGGTATTTCCGCCAGCGACTTCCAGGCATTCTGCTGTGACTGGTAATCCACATAGCGCCAGAGAAACCGGTCGAAGGAGCCGAAATTCTCACAGACCCGCAAATAGGCACGGGCGTTAGTAATAGCCGATTGGATTTTAAGCCGGTTACGCACGATGCCGGGATCGGCAAGTAAGCGGTTTATGTCACTCTCTCCGTAACAGGCGATTATGGCAGGATCGAACCCATCGAAAGCGCGTCGATAGTTGTCCCTTTTTCTCAGTATGGTTAGCCAGCTCAATCCCGCCTGGGCGCCGTCGAGCAACAGCATTTCGAACAATTTACGGTCATCGTGCAATGGAACGCCCCATTCCTGATCATGATAAGCGATGTAAATAGGGTCGTTTTTACACCAGTCGCAGCGGTTGCGGCTCATATCCAAAACGGATGGCGTCGGTATCTGTGCTCATTGCAACGTCGGTAGGAATAGGAGAGCGCAATAGCACGCTCTCCTAATCATTTCACTCAGCCGGACATACGCTGTCAATGCTGGTCATGGGTATAGAACGGCCATTTATGAAAAAACCATTCATTCCACAGCAGCGGGATAATCCACCAGAAATTCCATATCAATGATTCACCCATAACATATTTATGATCCCAGTGATGATTACCTAAACCCCAGTGGCCCCAGTCTAGCACATAGAAAAAAAGGTAATTGACAACGGTCAGTAACAGCACGCCAACGGTTCTAAACCAGAAAGCCGCCCATGAGTCTTTATCGGAGACAGGTGTCATATCATCGAAATAATGATGCCAGATCAGAAAAGGAATCAAGGTAAAACCTGCGATCTCGGCCGTATGATACCAAAGAAATCGATTCCATTCTGCATCATTGGGTTTTGCTTGCTTCAAACCCTCGACGACTTCGTGTGGCAGCCATAATTCAATGATATTAATGCAAACCAAGGCGCAGAGATAGGCCAGGATAACATTCAAGACGAATGACACGAGTCCCTTCCAGGGTTGCGGCAAAGCGATTGCAGACCAGGGTTTCATTCGCCAGACGTTGGCCGTCATAAAAAGCAGAACGATCATCCATTCCCACCAGCCGAATACCCAGTGGACATGATTGGTGCCGGCGATGCCGCTCCACCATGGCAGGCTGAAGGCGTACGAGTCGCCAAACGCCTGACCATAAAACCAGCCCCAGAAAGGCACGATCAGGACCGTGTAGAAAAACACCGTCAGGAGCGAACACCAGCCCAGTTCCGCCAGGCCGGCCTGGGGTTGAGTTAAGTTGCTGGGACGAATAGGCCATTTGCCAAACAGAATCGTTACAAAGGGGTAGCTGTAAAATCCAACCAGCACAAAACACACGATGGCCCTTTCGGCAAACCGGCCTGTGCCGGCGGTGATTTGCTCCAGCGACAGGGTTTTGCCGGCGGCGACCAGTTTGCCGCCGCCTGCCGCCGCTAGAGTCTCTAGATTGACCTGGCTTAGAAAATTAAAGCCCAATCCCAGAATGCGGTAGAAAACCACATGAATGACAAACCATACCACGATCAGATTGACAATCGTCATTATGACGCCGCGCGCCGGCCGCGACATATCTTGAAACGGCCAGTCCCCCAAAAACATGTGCTGCCATAAGCCGACTAGAATCATCATGGCCAGATACAACACAAAAGGATAAGGGAAAGAATGGACCGGCCCCCGCGGGTCGCTGAAGAGAAACCAGAGAACCCATGCAATCGCCGTAAAGGCCGCCAAGGAAATGATGCCCGTCAAGGGTTGCCCCCAGCGCGCTTTAGGCTCTAACGCCACGTCTACCATTGAATTACCTCTTCGCTTATTTGTGGTTTGGACCATTTGGATTGTTGTATCGAAAAGTTATTTTTTTGGTTGGTTGCTTAACCTCTCAAGGCATTGAAGAAAATTTTTCCCGCTTCGGCGCCATTGGAATGTCAGAACCGGCGGGGTTGACGATCAACTTTTGTCGAGCGCCAGCGATTGATCATATTCGACCCTGGTGATAGCGATACAATCAATTATCTATAGTGAAATTTTTGCAATATATTCAAGAAAATTTTTCTCATTCACGAAGGTTATATCGAACATGCTGGTCAAACCTTGAGTCTGTTGATCACTCAAGCCGACACTGAGTAATAAGAAATGGGCTTTTTCGATCTTTAATTTGCTACGCAACTTGGAGTATTTTCCAATAAATTGTCTAAATTCACCCGATTTGCATTCAATACACAACGGAATATCCCCCTTAATCAGAAAAAAAACATCCAGTTCATATTTATCTTCATTCGGGAAATAGACTGTAATATTTCTCGAGCATGAAAAGCTGATATTGTTTTCATAAAATAACTTCAGTATTTTCATAAACACGTACCACTCGACCCACCCCCCATTAAAAAAACTTACGATAGCAGGAGCCGTTTGTAGAGACAGGCGTATCCGCTTTTCCTGCTTATCATAATAATATTTTGACACAAAGGAATATTCATATAACTCTCTGCAGAATTTAGTAATTTGCTCCATCTCTTTCTGACTGTTATCCGACAGGTTCAGCATGGCGTTAGTGTAGCTCTTAATCTGCGCCCGTTTGATCCGCTCACTCACTTCCTTCAACATATCATAATCTTCCCCCAAGCGAACCGCGATTTCATCAAAAAAACCGGTGGTATCAACGGTTTTGGGATCGATTTCTACTTTAATCTGTTGTTGTTGAAACCAGTCTATAATCGGCTGATATTGCTTTCTGTCCATCATAAAGGACGTATTATGAATATCAATATCAACCCTCTCTGAAAAATCATCGGACGTAGTGACAGAAGATGAATCCGTGGATTGTAATTCTTTCCGCAGTTGACGAAGCTCGGCATACAAACCAAAATATTTCTGTAATAGTTTATTGACAAAATCAACCGTATCGTATATTAGATTCTCTTGTTGGCAAACAGGACACTTAGTGGATTTTCCTACATATTGACTGGGTACTTCCCTTAGATAAGCACATTTATTACACCTGAAAATAGCCATTGGTCAACTATCTCCCCATCAATTTTTTCAACAATAGCTTAAACTTGCCGTTCGCGCAAGCCTTGCGCTCAAACTCCTGCAATACCGCTTCCTTCACCAGAGTGGTCAACTCACCGATGATAAAAGCGCCCTGGTTGAGGTCGCAGCGATTGATCATAGGAGTCCCAATCCATTTTAAGCACCATCGATGTTCAAACATCATAATCGATTTTTCTCAAAAAGCGTGGAAATATACTTGAATTCTCAATTAATCCCTGCTGGCTGAAAAATTGAACATTGCCGTCTTTATTGCATATCCATACCTCATTGGCACCTTTTTCAAAATACAACACTTTCTTCTCTTCTATTTCATCATCTGTATTACTTGAAGAGAGAATTTCAATGCAAACTTCCGGAGAAATAGAACACTCAGTTTCATGCTTAATATCATTAAACGTATTTTTTGAAGCCCAGGCGACATCCGCGACTTTAGTCCCTTTACGAGTATTTATTGCACATTCAGTCAATATCTTTCCATCATCCCGATTCTGTCGTAATAGAGCTGCTATTTCTCCTTGCATGACGGAATGATAAACTTTAACTGGACTCATTATAATCCTGCCATGCTCGTTAAGTTCTATCTTAAAAGGTAGATTCTGGAGATGTGGATCGCTACAGACCTCTTTCCATTCCATATTCAGTGACCTCCAACGTTGATTAGGCAACAAGCTGCCCACTTAACCGGTGCCATCGGAACATTAGGACTGGCAGGATTCACCACCAACTGTTGTCGAGCGGGGTCGATAAGCACATCCATGTCTTCCATCGGTATGGCGCCCAGCAACACCTCATCGCCGAGCACCAGCGCGCCGACAAAGCAGCGGCGATTCTCGAACCGCACTTCGACAGGCCCCACATACGCCACTTGCTGCCGGCTCCCATCCGCCAGGGTGATTGCACGTCTTTGCAGTTCTTCCAACTGCAACTGAATGGCTACGTGTTGGGGGATGCACAGCAACAGCGCACCGCTGTCCACCATAGTGCGGACCGAAATGCATAGATCGGCGCCGGGATTGCGTAAAACAATGTCTGCGTAAACCAAGCCCATCAGCGGCCGCCTGCATCGGTAGGACGGGCGGAAGTCGCATCAAACGCTTCCGCCCGCCAGTTAGCTGCATCTTAATCTACATATTGCGCCGGTACTGGCCACCGACCTCGAACAGGGTGTTGGTGATCTGCCCCAGCGAGCAGCAGCGCACCGCCTCCACCAGCACCGCAAAGATATTCTCGTTGTTGATAGCTGCCTGCTTCAGCCGCTCCAGCATCAGACCGCTGGCCGCCCGGTTACGCTCGTGGAAGTCGCGCAGCCGCTGCAACTGGCTCTGCTTCTCCTCCTCGGTGGAGCGGGCCAGCGGTATCTTGACCTCAGCGTGCGCCGCCTGCAGATTGCGGAAGGTGTTCACGCCGACGATCGGCAGCGAACCGTCGTGCTTCTGCATCTCGTAGTACAGCGATTCCTCCTGAATCTTGCCGCGTTGATAGCCGGTCTCCATCGCTCCCAGCACCCCACCGCGCTCGGCGATGCGCTCGAATTCCTGCAACACCGCCTCCTCCACCAGATCAGTCAGTTCGTCGATGATGAACGCGCCCTGGTTGGGATTCTCGTTTCTGGCCAGCCCCCACTCCTTGTTGATAATCAACTGGATGGCCATCGCCCGCCGCACTGACTCCACGGTCGGCGTGGTGACCGCCTCATCGTAAGCGTTGGTGTGCAGGCTGTTGCAGTTGTCGTAAATGGCAATCAGCGCCTGCAGGGTGGTGCGGATGTCGTTGAAATCCATCTCCTGAGCGTGCAGCGACCGGCCCGAAGTCTGAATATGGTATTTCAGCTTCTGACTGCGCTCGTTGGCGCCGTATTTGAAGCGCAGCGCGGTCGCCCAGATGCGCCGTGCCACCCGCCCCATGACGGTGTATTCCGGATCCATGCCGTTGGAGAAAAAGTACGACAGGTTATGAGCGAAGTCGTCGATGTGCATGCCCCGCGCCAGATAGGCTTCAACATAAGTGAAGCCGTTCGCCAGGGTAAAAGCCAGTTGCGAAATTGGATTGGCGCCGGCCTCGGCAATGTGATAGCCGGAGATCGACACCGAATAGAAATTGCGCACCTGGTGATGGACGAAATATTCCTGGATATCGGCCATCATCTTGAGCGCAAATTCAGTTGAAAAAATGCAGGTAT
The DNA here is from genome assembly GCA_963708455.1 of uncultured Pseudomonadota bacterium. GTDB lineage: Bacteria > Pseudomonadota > Gammaproteobacteria > Competibacterales > Competibacteraceae > CAIMUS01. Next base: position 796,737 of record CAVPSQ010000010.1, on the reverse strand, counting down.
TCTGGCCCTGATCCTCTTTCAGAATATCGGCCTGCACCGTACCGCGCACGTTCTCCAGCACCCATACCTGGATCTTGTCGATTTCGTCGTCGGTCGGGCAGCGGTTGTTGTCCCGCTCGAATTTCTCCAACTGCTGCTCGGTGGCGGTGTTGAAGAACATCGCCAGAATGGTCGGCGCCGGGCCGTTGATGGTCATCGACACCGAAGTGTTCGGACTGCACAGATCGAAACCGCTGTACAGCACTTTCATATCGTCCAGGGTGGCGATGGATACCCCGGAATTGCCGATCTTGCCGTAGATATCCGGCCGCTCGTCCGGGTCGCAGCCGTATAGCGTCACCGAATCGAAGGCCGTGGACAGGCGCTTGGCGGGATAGTCTTTGGATACGTAATGGAACCGTTGGTTAGTGCGGAAAGCGTCGCCTTCGCCGGCGAACATGCGCGCCGGATCTTCCCCTTCGCGCTTGAAGGCGAACACGCCGGCGGTATACGGGAAAGAGCCGGGCACGTTCTCCTTCAATAGCCATTTCAGGATTTCGCCGTGATCCTCGTAATTCGGCAGGGATACCTTGCGAATCCGGGTGCCGGACAGAGTGGTGTGCGTCAATCGGGTGCGGATTTCCCTGTTGCGGATTTTGACCACATATTCGTCGGCCGCATAGCGTTCCTGCATCTGCGGCCACATGTCGAGCAGCTTGCGGGCGCTGGGGTGGATGCGGGTGTCGGTCTGTTCCAGCAGGCTATACACATCGTCCGTCGGTTTACCCTGCTCCACCAGCAGTTCCAGAACCGCCTGCAACTGCTGCCGCCGCCGTGCCAAGGTCGCTTGCTCTTTGATGGTCTTGTGGTAGTCGCGCACGGTGGCGGCGATTTCGGCCAGATAGCGGTTACGGGCCGGCGGCAGAATCGCCGTCTGGGCGGAGGTCGCTTTGATCGCGACGGCGGGCAACCGGCTGGCTTGCGCTTGCAGGCCCTTATCCTGCAACTGCCGCACCAGTTCCTGATAGAGAGCCGTCACGCCGTCATCGTTGAAGCGCGCGGCGATGGTACCGAATACCGGCATGTCTTCGGGCGCAACGGCAAATGCCTGACGGTTGCGTTGCAATTGCTTGCGCACGTCGCGCAGCGCGTCCTCGGCCCCTTTACGGTCGAATTTGTTGATGGCCACCACGTTGGCGAAGTCCAGCATGTCGATCTTTTCCAACTGGCTGGCCGCGCCGAATTCCGGGGTCATTACGTACAGCGACACATCCGCGAAGGGCACGATGGCGGCGTCGCCCTGGCCGATGCCCGGTGTTTCCACCACGATCAGATCGAAGCCGGCCACCTTGCAGGCGGCGATGATATTGGCCACGCTTTCCGGCAGTTCGTTGCCGGCGGCGCGGGTGGCCAGGGAGCGCATGTAGATATTCGAACCGTCGATGGCGTTCATGCGAATGCGGTCGCCCAGCAGTGCGCCGCCGGTCTTGCGACGGGAGGGGTCGATGGCAATGATGGCGATATGCAAGCTGTCATCCTGATCCAGCCGGAAGCGGCGGATCAGTTCGTCGGTCAGCGAGGACTTGCCCGCCCCGCCGGTGCCGGTGATACCCAGCGTCGGCACGGTTCTGGTTGCCGCTTCGTCCAGGATCTGCTGGCGCAACTGCTTGTCCAGGCTGCTGCTTTCCAGAGCGCTGATGAGCCGCGCCAAATCCCGCCGGTCGCTGGCCCGCAGGCCGTCCAGGCTGGCGGGCGCGTAACGGGCCGGATCCTCATCGCAGGCGGCGATCATGTAATCGATCATGCCCTGCAAACCCAGCCGCTGGCCGTCTTCCGGCGAGAAAATGCGGGTGACGCCGTAATCGTGCAGTTCGCGGATTTCCTCCGGGACGATCACCCCGCCGCCGCCGCCGAACACCTTGATGTTGGCGCCGCCCCGCTCGCGCAGCAGGTCGATGGCGTATTTGAAAAATTCGATGTGACCGCCCTGATAGGAGCTGATGGCGATGCCCTGCACGTCTTCCTGCAGCGCGGCGGTGACGATATCGTTGACCGAGCGGTTGTGGCCCAGATGGATCACCTCGGCGCCGCTCGCCTGAATAATCCGGCGCATGATATTGATCGAGGCGTCGTGGCCGTCGAACAGGCTGGTGGCGGTGACGAACCGGACCCGATAGCGGGTCTTGCTGGCGGCGGAACTCTGCTGCGGACTTTTGAACGGACTGATGACAGCGGACATGAATATTTTCCCCCTGGCTGGGCCGGCCCCCCCGCGGGGGCGGCGGTTGCGGAATTAGTGGCTAGTGGCTAGTGGCTAGTGGCTAGTGGCTAGTGGCTAGTGGCTAGTGAATAATCCCAACTTACATTACGGTTACGTTAACGTCAATGTTACCGAGACCGCGCAGCTCACTGCATGAACCGTGAGATATTGCTCGGATGGATAAAGTCGGCGGGCAATGGCGCCTGCGCCTGCCTGGCGCTGATGGCGGACACCTTCACCATGAATAACAGATTCGCCGGGCCTTTCACCAAGTCAAGATTGGCTTTCATGACGGCTCTCTTTCCTCGGGTTGTTATTGATTTGTAGCAGTTTACTCCCGTGGCCTCAAGTATTGAATGCCGCCGGCCAGCGGCGGCTTTCGCAACGCTGCAATCCAACCGTAAATGCGTTAGAATCAGCCACTTTTTGAGACCCTGCCGGTAGCATGGCAGGCCGGTCGCGCCTTAGCGTTTTAGGGGATGCGAATGTTTGACCACACCATGCGAATTGCCGGTTTTGACGATGAAGTTTGGACCGCTATGCAGGCCGAGGAGCGGCGTCAGGAAGAGCACGTTGAACTGATCGCTTCCGAGAATTACGCCAGTCCCCGGGTGCTGGAAGCCCAAGGTTCAGTGTTGACCAATAAGTACGCCGAAGGTTATCCCGGCAAACGCTATTACGGCGGCTGCGAGTACGTGGACGACGTCGAGCGGCTGGCCATCGAACGGGCCAAGCAACTGTTCGGCGCCGCTTACGCCAACGTCCAGCCTCATTCCGGCTCCCAGGCCAACGCTGCCGTCTACATGGCGCTGCTGCAGCCGGGCGACACGCTGCTCGGCATGAGTCTGGCGCACGGCGGCCATCTAACCCACGGCGCCAAGGTGAATTTCTCCGGCAAGCTCTACCACGCCGTGCAATACGGGCTGGACGAGCGCACCGGCGAAGTCGATTACGAGCAGGTGGACGCCCTGGCGCGCGAGTACAAGCCCAAGATGATCGTAGCCGGCTTCTCCGCTTATTCGCGTCTCATGGACTGGGAACGCTTCCGCGCCAGCGCCGATCGAGTAGGCGCTTATCTGTTCGTCGACATGGCGCACGTCGCCGGTCTGGTGGCAGCGGGACTGTATCCCAATCCGGTGCCGGTAGCCGATGCAGTGACCACCACCACCCACAAGACCCTGCGTGGTCCGCGCGGCGGTCTGATCCTGGCTCGCGCCAATCCGGAACTGGAGAAGAAATTCAATTCGCTGGTCTTCCCCGGCACCCAGGGCGGTCCTCTGATGCACGTCATCGCCGCCAAGGCGGTGGCCTTCAAAGAAGCCGCGCAGCCGGAATTCAAGGCCTATCAGCAACAGGTGGTGGCCAACGCCCGCGCCATGGTCAAGGTGTTTCTGGAACACGGCTATAACATCGTGTCCGGCGGCACCGACAATCATCTGTTCCTGGTGGATTTGATCACCCACCATATCACCGGCAAGGCGGCCGACGCCGCGTTGGGACAGGCCAATATCACCGTCAACAAGAATGCGGTGCCCAACGATCCACAATCCCCCTTCGTCACCAGCGGCATCCGCATCGGCACACCGGCGGTGACCACCCGGGGTTTCCAGGAGACCGAGGTACGCGATCTGGCCGGCTGGATTTGCAATATCCTCGACGACATCACTAATACCCAGACCATCGACCGGGTGCGCGCCCAGGTGCTGGAGCTGTGCGCCCGGTTCCCCGTCTACGATTCGCCAGCGGGCAGGGATTGACCCGGATCGCATCCGATGCGCTGCCCTTTCTGCTCCACCCAGGATACCCGCGTAGTCGATTCGCGCTTGTCGCCCGACGGCGACAAGGTACGGCGACGACGCGAATGTACCCAGTGTGAAGCCCGCTTCACCACCTATGAAATAGCGGAACTGACGTTGCCCCAGGTGATCAAGCGGGACGGCCGGCGCGAGCCGTTCAACGAAGTCAAATTGCGCGCCGGCATGCTGCGGGCGCTGGAAAAACGTCCGGTCAGTACCGAACAGGTGGACGCAGTGGTGCAACGCATCAAGGATCGGGTACGCGCCGGCGGCGAACGGGAAATCAGCACCCGGCAACTGGGGGAATGGGTGATGACTGAACTGGGCACGCTCGACCCGGTGGCTTACGTGCGCTTCGCCTCAGTCTATCGCAGCTTCCAGGATGTGAATGCTTTCCGCGAGGAAATCGAACGACTGCAGCAGGTGGTTGCACCGACAGCCGCTGAGTAAGGCTTTGACCGTCCCCTATGGCCGACGCTCAGGATTACTGTTACATGGCTCGCGCCCTGGCCCTGGCGCAGCGGGGTCTTTACACCACCGATCCCAATCCCCGGGTTGGTTGCATACTGGTCAGGGACGGTGCCGTCGTCGGCGAGGGCTGGCACGAGCGCGCTGGCGCTCCCCATGCCGAAGTGCTGGCGCTGGCGGCAGCCGGCTCCCAGGCCCACGGCGCGACGGCTTATATCACGCTGGAGCCGTGCTGCCATTACGGCCGCACGCCGCCCTGCACCCAGGCGCTGCTGGCGGCGGGGATCCGCCGGTTGGTGGTCGCGTTGGAAGATCCCAATCCGCTAGTAGCGGGTAAGGGAATAGCCGCTTTGCAGGAGGCCGGCATTAGGGTGGAAAGCGGCGTGCTGGCGGCACCAGCAGAGGCACTGAATCCCGGCTTCATCCAGCGGATGCGCAGCCAGCGGCCGTTCGTACGCTGCAAGCTGGCGTTCAGCCTGGACGGCCGTACTGCGATGGCGTCCGGCGAAAGTCAGTGGATCACTGGCGAGGCGGCGCGTCTGGATGGACAACGTCTGCGGGCCCGTGCGTCGGCCGTCATGACCGGCGTGGCGACCGTGCTGGCGGACGATCCCGGTTTGAACGTGCGCCTGCCGGAAGAAACGCCGCGCCAGCCGCTGCGGGTCATCCTGGATACGGAACTTGCCACGCCCCCGACCGCTCGAACGTTGAGCCTGGAAGGTCCGGTATTGATCCTGACGGCCTGCGCCAATAGGGAGCGGCAGAACCGGTTGCGGGCGGCGGGCGCCGAGGTGCAGCTCGATCCCCCGGCGGGACCGTGGACTGGATCTCGGTGCGGCGCTGACCGCACTGGCCGAGCGGCAAGTCAACGAACTCCACCTGGAATGCGGCGCCACCCTGGCGGGAGCGATGTTGCAGGCCGGTCTGCTCGACGAGTTGGTCCTCTACCTGGCGCCGCTGCTGCTGGGCGACGACGCGCGCGGCCTGTTCCACCTGCCGGGGTTGACGCGGCTGCGCGAGCGCATTGCGTTGCAGATCACCGATGTCCGGGCGGTAGGCCGGGACTGGCGCATCACGGCGCGCCCGCTGCCCTGAGTTCTCCGGGGTTCCTTCCCATTGATCGAGTCCGCAGTATGTTTGCAGGATTATGTTTACAGGCATTGTCGAAGCGGTAGGTAAGCTAGCGGCCAAGCAGCCCCAGGGCGGCGATATGCGCCTGCGCATCGCTGCCGGCAAACTGGAATCTGCACGGCGCCAAACAGGGCGACAGCATCGCGGTGAGCGGCGTCTGCCTGACCGTGGTCGAATTGACGGGCGATGGCTTCTGGGCCGATGTGTCCCGCGAAACCCTGGAACGGACGGTGCTGGGCGAGCTGACGCCGGGCGCTGGCGTCAATCTGGAGCGCGCGCTCACGCCCTCCACCCGGCTGGGTGGCCATTTGGTCAGCGGGCATGTAGACGGCATCGGCGTCGTTACCGAATTGCGCCAGGACGCCCGCTCCTGGCGGCTGCGCCTCCAGGCGCCAGCGGCGCTGGCCCGTTACATCGCCGCCAAAGGCTCGATCTGCGTGGACGGGGTCAGCCTGACCGTGAACGAGGTGGACGGCGCTCGGTTCGATCTGAATATTGTCCCTCATACCTGGCGGGAGACGATCATTGCCGAGTATCGGGTAGGTCGGCGGGTGAACCTGGAAGTGGATATCATCGCCCGTTACCTGGAGCGGCTGTTGTTGGGCGAAGCGGCAGCCCATCCGGGCGGCCGGCTGAGCGCCGACTGGCTGCGTGCGCAGGGCTTCTGGAAATAATGCGGTCCGGGATAAGCCGGCCGCCGCAGCGACGGTAAAGCCAATGGCATTGAATACGATAGCGGAAATTCTTGACGATCTGCGCCAGGGTAAAATGGTGATTATCATGGATGACGAAGATCGGGAGAACGAGGGCGATCTGTTGATGACCGCCTCCCGGGTGCGCCCCGAAGATATTAATTTTATGGCCAGTTACGGTCGCGGCCTGATCTGTCTGACGCTCACCCGCGAGCGCTGCAAACAACTGCGGCTGCCGCTGATGGTCAACGACAACGGCACCTCACACGGCACTAATTTCACGGTCTCCATCGAAGCGGCCGAAGGCGTGACTACCGGCATTTCGGCCTATGACCGGGCCCATACCATCCGCACGGCGGTCGCGCCGGACGCCCGCCCGGCAGATCTGGTGCAGCCGGGCCATATCTTCCCACTGATGGCGCAGCCGGGCGGAGTGTTGACCCGGGCCGGCCATACCGAGGCGGGTTGTGATCTGACCCGGCTGGCGGGACTGGAGCCGGCGGCTGTCATCGTGGAGATTCTTAAAGAGGATGGCTCCATGGCCCGGCGGCCTGATCTGGAAAACTTCGCCCGGCGCCACGACCTGAAAATCGGCACCATCGCCGACCTGATCCGCTATCGCATGGCGACTGAAAAAACGATCAGGCGGGTGGCGGAATGCGAACTGCCGTCCGAATTCGGACCCTTCCGGGTGTTGACTTACCAGGACGGCATTGATAAACAAGTGCATTTTGCTCTGGTCAAAGGCGCTATCCATCCGGAACAGACGGTGTTGGTGCGTGTGCATGTACAACATACGCTGTGCGATCTGCTGCCGGTGCAGTTGTCGGAATGCGGTTGGCCGTTGCGCGACGCTTTCCAGCGCATCGCCGGCGAGCCGGCCGGGGTGCTGGTCATACTGACGCGGCAGGAAGATCCGGCGGAGTTGGTGCGGCGCATGCAGCAGTATCAGGCCCAGGGAGTGGAAGGCCAGGCGCAGCGACCCGTGGACAGCGCCACGGAGCTGCGCACCTACGGCAGCGGCGCGCAGATTCTACTGGATCTGGGCGTGCGCCGGATGCGGGTGCTGAGCGCTCCGAAGCGGCTGTCCGGTCTCTCCGGCTTCGATCTGGAAGTGGTTGAATACGTTTCTTAACAGAGGTATATGCAAGATGCCGGACCTCAATACCCTCGAAGGCGACTTTCTAGTCGGCGAAGCGCGCTTCGCCCTCATCGCGTCACGTTTCAATAGTTTTATCGTCGAGCATCTGGTTGCCGGCGCGTTGGACGCCTTGCGCCGGCATGGCGTCGCCGACAGCCATATCGACCTGATCCGGGTGCCGGGCGCCTTCGAGATGCCGCTGGCGGCCCAGCAGGCGGCGGCCGGTAACCGCTATGCCGGCCTCATCGCGCTGGGCGCGGTGATCCGGGGCGCCACCCCTCATTTCGAGTACGTCGCCGGCGAATGCACCAAGGGTCTGGCGCTGGTGGCCATGCAGCACGCCATTCCCGTCGGCTTCGGCGTGCTGACCACCGACACCATCGAACAGGCGGTGGAGCGGGCTGGCACCAAGGCCGGCAATAAAGGCGCCGAGGCCGCGTTATCCGTACTGGAGATGGTCAGCCTGCTGCGCCGTCTGCAAGGTTGAGCGCCGTGGACAACGGCCGCAAGCACTTTACCCGCAGCCGCAGCTGGGCGCGGCGCTACGCCATGCAGGCTCTCTACCAATGGCAGCTTACTGGACAGGAGCCGGCGGTCATTGAAGCCCAGTTCCAGGCCGATCAGGACATGAGTAAAGCCGATGTCGGTTATTTTCAGGAGTTGCTGCAGCAGGTGCCGAGGCGGGTCATGGCTCTCGATGCGCTGCTTGAACCCTTTCTGGACCGGCCGCTGCAGCAGGTGGATCAGGTCGAACTGGCCATTCTGCGGCTGGCCGGCTACGAACTGGCCCACCGTCCGGATGTGCCTTACCGGGTAGTGATCAACGAAGCGGTGGAAATCGCCAAACGCTTCGGGGCCGAACAGGGACACCGCTTCGTCAACGGCGTATTGGACAAGGCCGCCCGCCGGCTGCGGCCTCAAGAAATGCAGACTTAAGCGGCGCGGCGCCGCGTCCACGCCAAGGGTGGCATTGGATGGGAAGAGCCGCCGCCGCCCCCGTGGACCACTCCCGTCAGGGTTCCTGATCCGGCGCGTAGTACTTGGGCCGCTGATTCAGAATATCCCGCGTGACCAGCAGAATGCCCTGCGCAGTCACGCGGAAACGTTTGGCGTCCTCTTCCAGATTCTCGCCGATCACCATGCCGGGGGGAATGATGCAGCCGCGATCCACGACCGCCCGGCGAACGCGCGCCCCTTGGCCGACCTCCACTTCCGGCAGCAGCACCGCTTCCTCCACCACGGCGTGGGCCTGTACCACCACGTTGAAAAACAATACCGAACGCTCCACGTGGGCGCCGATGATCACGCACCCTGCCGACGCCATGGAATCCACCATTTCCGGCCGCCTTCCTTCAGCGGTGATGAATTTGGCCGGCGGCAGTTGCGGTTGCGCAGTCAGGATCGGCCAGTCCTGATCGTACAGATCGAGTTCCGGGTCGGCGACCAGCAGTTCCATATGCGCTTTCCAGAACGCATCCACCGTGCCCACGTCCCGCCAGTAACCCCGCTCTTTGGTCATCGGATCCCGGAACGGATAGGCGAACACCCGATGTTCGTCGATGATCGAGGGAATGATATTCATCCCGAAATCGTGCTGGGAAGCGGCGATCTCGGCGTCTTTAATCAATTGCTCGTACAGGAACTGGGTGTTGAAAATATAGTTGCCCATCGAGGCCAGCGTCAGCCCCGGCTGGCCGGGGATGGAAGACGGATTGTCAGGCTTTTCATCAAAGCGCAGCACCCGGTTGCTCTCGTCCACGGTCATCACCCCGAAAGCGCCCCGCGCCTCGTCGATAGGCACCTCCAGACAGGCGACCGTCATATCGGCCTGCTGCTCCACGTGGAAAGCCAGCATGTTGCCGTAGTCCATCTTGTAAATATGGTCGCCGGCCAGCACCAGGACATACTGGGGATCGTGTGCATTGATGATATCCAGGTTTTGGTAGATGGCGTCGGCCGTGCCGGAGTACCAGCCTTCGTTGACGCGCTGCGAGGCGGGCAACACTTCCATGAATTCGCCCAGTTCGGAGCGGAAATCGCTCCAGCCCCGGATCAGATGGCGGATCAGGGAGTGTGCCTTGTACTGAGTGATCACGCCGATCCGTCGGATACCGGAGTTGACGCAGTTGGACATGGGGAAATCGATGATGCGGAATTTACCACCGAACGGGACGCCGGGTTTGGCGCGCCAGTCGGTTAACTCATAAAGTCGCGAACCACGACCGCCCGCTAGAATCAGCGCTAGCGTTTGCCGGGTCAGACGGCTGACGAAACGTGAATCGATTTTGATTGCCATGTTTCCTCCGTAGGCCATTGGAAGCGTGAGCGCACCGGCAGGCGAGTGCAGTAGACCCCCACCTGGCGCTAATGGCGTACAGTTTAAGACGCTTTGGCTTGCAATGCGACTGTTGTCTGGGCCTGACCATACTCGGCCAGCCGTTCCTGGGCGCACTCGCCGAACAACAGCCGGAGCACGTCATGAGCGTCCTGCCCGAGCGGCTGCAACTGGGTGGTTCTCAATGCCATAGCACCAGTCCTGGAAACGGCGGCGGGCAGCCAGTGAGGCTGCCCGCCTGTATACTGTTCACCGGCCAGCGCCATGCGGCGCCACGGCCCGGCTCCTTTAACTGTTCAGCTTCTTGCCGGACATCAGCAGTTCCTGAAACGCTTCAGCCTGCAGCGGCCTGCTGAAGTAAAAGCCCTGCATGTCGTCGCACTTCTGCCAGCGCAGAAACTTGAGCTGATCCTCGTGTTCCACCCCTTCGGCGATCACTTTCAAACCCAGACCATGCGCCATACCGATGATGGCACGGGTAATTTCCGCGTCGCCATCATTCGAGGTAACGTCCTGCACGAACGAGCGGTCGACTTTCAGCTTGTCGATGGGAAAACGCTTCAGATAACTCAAGCTGGAATACCCTGTGCCGAAATCATCGATCGACAGCCGCACTCCCATCGCCTTGAGTTCCTGCAGCATCAGGATAGTGTCTTCGGCGTTCTGCATCACCGTACCTTCGGTCAGTTCCAGTTCCAGGTAAGAGGGAGAGAGCCCGTTTTCATGCAGCGCCCGTTCCACGCAATCGTGAAAATTTTCCTTGCGGAACTGGGCGGCTGACAGATTGATGGCCACTGGCAGCGGCGGCAGGCCGGCCTCCTGCCAGCGGCGATTCTGCTGGCAGGCTTCCTGCATGACCCAATCTCCGATGGGAACGATCAGGCCGTTCTCCTCCGCCATAGGAATGAATTGGCCGGGCGACACCAATCCCAACTCCGGATGCCGCCAGCGGATCAATGCTTCGGCGCCGACGATAGTCCCTTTCTTGAGATCCACCTGCGGCTGATAATTCAGTTCGAATTCCCCGCGCTCCAGTGCCCGCCGCAGATGGTTCTGCATCATCAGATATTCATAGGCCCGGCCGTTCATTTCCTGAGTAAAGAACTGATAGCGGTTGCGGCCGTATTGCTTGGCGTAGTACATGGCTGCATCGGCATTTTTAAGCAGGGTTTCCATATCCTGACTGTCATCGGGGTAGATGCTGATCCCGATGCTGGCCGTTATGTTAAGCTCGAAGCCGTCGATGCTGTAGGGTTCGGACAGGGATTGCAACAGCTTGTCGGCGACATGAGCGGCATCCTCCAGATGCCTGAGTTCGGACAGAATGATGACGAATTCATCTCCCCCGCGCCGGCTCAAGGTGTCGCTTTCGCGCAGACACCCTTGAAGGCGTCTTGCCACGGCCTGCAGCAGGCGATTGCCCATGGTATGTCCGAGGGAGTCGTTAATGAGTTTGAAGCAATCCAGATCGGCGAATAAAGCTATTACCCGTCCCTTGCTACGGCGCGCATTGGCGATCGCCTGACGCAGGCGGTCCTCCAGCAAGGTCTGGTTGGGCAGGCCGGTCAGGGAATCGTACTGGCCGATGTGACGAATGTGTTCCTGCGCCAGCTTCTCTTTATGGATGTCGTGGCACGAGCCGACATAGCCGAGCAATACCCCGTTCGCATCACGACAGGGCTTGCTGCGGTCGACGATCCAGCGATAGCCTTCGCTGCCATGCTGCAAGCGGTATTCCCCGACCAGAGGACGGCCTTCCCGGACGGCCTCTGCATAATTGTGCCGCCAGGCTTCGCGGTCATCCGGGTGGATGTTCTCCTGCCAGCCGTCGCCGAGTTCCTGTTCCAGTGTCCGGCCGGTAAACTCCAGCCAGGCCCGATTAAAGTAGGCGCCCCTGCCGGCGCTGTCGGTACGCCATACCGGATTCGGAAAGTGCTCCAGCAGCATGGCGTACAGTTCCCAATTGAGTTGGTGAGGAGTGGTGAGGGAACGGCGTTCCCTGAGGTCGCGCAGGATACTGTGATAGAAGCGCTGGCCATGGAGGTCGATGAGACGCACGCTGACTTCCACCGGAAAGACGGTGGCGTCGGCGCGCCGGCAGATAGTTTCGAAAAGATTCATTCCCTTGCTGGCCGTGCGGCGCCATTCAATGGCGAAATCAGCGCGGGCTACGGGGTCGAGCAACTCTTCCAGGGTATGCTGCAACAGGGCTTCAGACTGCAGGCCGTAGGCCGTTATCGCACGATCATTGGCGTAAATAATCTTATCATGCTCGTCTGTAACGAGAATAATGTCATTAGCAAATCTGTGCAGGTCATTTAAAAGGCCGCTCTTCATCAGAGTTGGCTCCTTAGTTGTTGGCGCTTGAATAGGTCAGGTATCTGCCGAGCGTTCCAGAAAACGGCCTGGATTAACGATGCCCGGTAAAGACAGGTTAATTTAAAAATTATAGTCAATAGCCGCATGTCATTAAAACTGCAAAACAAAAACAAATTGTCACAGAAGTGCAGATATACGCTCGACCACTACCGGAAAAATCAAATTACTTTGGAAAACCGGGGATTGTATTGCTGACGTAGATAACGGTCGAATACCATGCAGATATTGCGAATCAACAACCGCCCGGGCGGCAGCACCTGAATGCCGGCAGCGCTCAGGCGTACCAGGCCGTCCACCTGCAGATCCTCGAGCGCTGCCAGTTCAGTGCTGAAGTAAGCGCTGCAATCGATCCCGTGGCGGGCAGCTATCCAGTCGAAATCCAGGTTGAAATGACAAATCAGTTGGGTGATTACCTCCCGGCGCAGACGATCGTCGGCATCCAGCAGGACGCCGCGGAACACCGCCAGCCGGCAGGCGTCGAGGCGGGCGCAATAGTCATCCAGATTGCGCAGGTTCTGGCTGTAGCTGTCCCCCACCATGCCGATGGCGGTAACTCCCAACCCGATCAAATCGCAGTCGGCATGGGTGCTATAGCCCTGAAAGTTGCGATACAGCGCGCCCGACTGCTGCGCTAGGGCGAGCTCATCGTCGGGTTGGGCGAAATGGTCCATGCCGATGTAGATATAACCGGCAGCGGTCAGCTGGTCGATAACGGCTTCGAGTATAGCCAGTTTTTCCGCCGGCGCCGGCAGCGTGGCGGCGTCGATCTGGCGCTGGGTCTTGAACAGTTCCGGCAAATGGGCGTAGTTGAAAACGGCGATGCGCTGCGGAGCGGCGGCGATGACGGCGTCCAGGGTGCGGGCAAACCGGGCGACGGTCTGCTGCGGCAGGCCATAGATCAGATCGACGCTGATGGATTTGAAGCCCTCACGGCGGGCCGCCTCGAACGCCGCCAGCGTGACCTCTGGCGATTGCCGACGATTGACCGCCTTTTGCACCCGCGGATCGAAATCCTGGATACCGATGCTGAGCCGGTTGAAGCCCAATTCCCTTAACAGAGCGATGGTGGCGGCATCCGCCTCCCGCGGATCGATCTCAATCGAGTACTCGCCGCGATCGTCGTCCAGCAGTTGAAAGTGTGCGGCGGTAACCGCCATCAACCGGCGCATTTCCACAGCGCTGAGGAAAGTCGGGGTACCGCCACCCCAGTGCAGTTGTACGACCGGCCGGGAACGGTCAAACAGGGCGCCCTGCAGGGCGATTTCCCGCTCCAGACGGGCCAGATAGGGAGCCGCGCGGGCGCGGTTGCGGGTGACGATCTTATTACAGGCACAGTAATAGCAAACGGTGTCGCAGAAGGGAATATGGAAATACAATGACAGCGGCCTGCCGGCGGTATTGCTGGCCCGCGCCAATTCACTATAATTAACAGTGTCCACACCCTCGTTAAATTGCACCGCTGTCGGGTACGAAGTATAACGAGGGCCGGCTTTGTCGTATTTACGGATCAGTTCACTATCAAAGACGATTGCGGTATCAGGCATGCCGTCTTTCCCCGGAAAATTCACTGCTGTTCAAGCGAAATAATTATATTTCATAATAACCAGTATGCAGGTTTGGCGTAAAAACTGCTACCCTATAATTTTCGGTAGCATTGTCACTCCTTGAACCTGCCGTAGCTCAATAAACGTCGATAGCGCTGTTCCACCAGTTCGTCCACTGGCGTCTGGCTCACCGCCTCCAGGGACTGTAACAAAGCCCCTCGCAAGTTTTCGGCCATGCGGTTGACGTTGCGATGCGCGCCGCCCAGCGGCTCTTCGATAATGGCGTCGATCAGATTTAATTTCTTAAGCTGGTCCGCAGTCATGCCCATCGCTTCCGCCGCCTCGGGCGCTTTAGCGGCGCTCTTCCACAGAATGGACGCGCAACCCTCCGGGGAAATCACCGAATAGGTGCTGTATTGCAGCATCAGCACGCGGTCGCCCACGCCGATCGCCAGCGCGCCGCCCGATCCTCCCTCGCCGATCACGGTGCAAATAATAGGGATGCGCAGTTGCGCCATCGTGAACAGATTGCGGGCGATGGCCTCGCTCTGGCCGCGTTCTTCGGCGTCGATGCCGGGATAGGCGCCGGGGGTATCGATGAAGGTCAGCAGCGGCAGTTGGAAGCGCTCGGCCAGTTGCATCAGCCGCAAGGCCTTGCGATAACCTTCCGGACGGGACATGCCGAAGTTGCGCACCAGCTTTTCCTTGGTATCGCGGCCTTTCTGGTGACCGATCAGCACGACCGGCCGGCCATCCAGCCGCGCCAGCCCGCCGACCATGGCCGGATCATCGGCAAAGGCGCGGTCGCCGTGCAATTCCTGGAAGTCGCTGCAAATACGCTGCACATAATCGAAGGTATAGGGACGCGCCGGGTGACGGGCCAGCTGCGCGATCTGCCAGGAAGTCAGCGTGCCGAAAATAGATTGGGTCAGCGCCTTGCTTTTGGTTTCCAGGCGCGCCATCTCGTCGCTGATATCCAGTTCGGAATCGTTGCACAGGCGACGCAATTGCTCGAGCTTGTCTTCCAGTTCGGCGATGGGTTTCTCGAAATCCAGAAAGTCGGGAATCATGACAGCGACCGTTTCCTCTAGTCGATACGATAAAGACAGTTAAAGTTAAGCGATTGGCAGATTATGCACAACTGTCGGATGAGGGAAATGCAACGACTCAGCGCCCCACCCGCAATTGCAGCGGCCAGCGGATCGACTGCTTTCCGGGAGTCTCCCCCCAGATTGGTTGCAATTCTCGCTGTAACGCCTGCAACGGGTCCTGTCCCCGCTGGCGTCGATACTGCTGCACCGCCGACCAGGTGCTCAAATAGCCCAGCAACTGCTCCAGATCCCAATCCGCCGTCATTGCAAAAGGAGGCGCTTGCTGTTCCACGAAGGGAAACGGCAGGTCGTGGTAACCGGCTTCGACATGGCGCCGCTCCGGTGGCCAGAAAGGCCCCAGCAGGGCGCTGTAGAAATGCTGCGTCACCCGGTCCACCGCAGGCGTGATGGTGGCCAGTTCATAACACCAGACGGCCACCACGCCACCCGGCCGCAGCACCCGCTTCGCCTCGGCATAGAAGCGGTCGAGATCGAACCAGTGCAGCGCCTGGGCTACCGTGAGCAGATCGACCGATCCGCCTTCCAGGCCCGACTGCTCGGCCGGTGCTACTCGGTAATCGATCCGGCGATGGGGCGGCGCCTGGGCAAGCTGGGCCGCGCTGGCGTCGGTGGCGATCACGTGTTCGAAATAATCCGCCAGCGCGAACGCCGCCTGACCGTTGCCGGTCGCGCAATCCCAGGCACGCTCATGTCTGTCTGTCTGCGAGGCCAGGTAAGCGAACAGGGCATCGGGATAACGAGGACGATAGCGGTGGTAAGCGTCGGGCTGTTCGGAAAAATGGTCTTTAAAAGTCATCGCTTTTATCCTTATCACTACTTCTACAGGATACTTGCTGCAGGTGGCGCTGTCCGCAGCGAACGCCTCGACTGTTCGACTACCCACTTAAGGCGGGACCCTCTCGATCCTGAGAGCGCCGGCATCCTTGCCGGCCCTTTGCGGTCACTCTACGCACTGTCCCGGCTTAAGTGGATATCCATCATCTCAACCGCCGGGTCTTCCCAATCCGGGTGTGAGCGCCTCAACTGGCCCGTCTTAAGTGGGTAGCCTCGGCGTAGGGTGTAACTGAGCCTGCCGTAGTGGGTTGGGACGTTTTTGACGATCACCTCTCCAGCCGCGTTCAACCTGTCTGCGGTAATGCCAGTCTATGTCATGCTAAAATCACAGCGACTGATGTATCTAAAGGTGTATGATCATGCGCACGAATATTGTATTGGACGATGAACTCGTTCAAGAGGCCTTCAAGTATACGGATGCGAAAACCAAACGCGAGTTGGTGCATCAGGCCCTGCTCGAGTTGGTGGAAAAATACCGGCGCCGTAATTTGCTGGAGCTTTACAATCAAGGCGGCATCCGGGAAGACTACGACTACAAAGCGTTGCGCATCGAGAGCGGCTAACTCATGTACCTGGTCGATACGTCTGCCTGGATCGGCTTTCTGCATGGTGCGGATACGCCCGTGGTGAATCGGTTAAGGCAGCTCTTGCAGCATGGTGAGACGGTGGGTCTCACGGCGATTATTTATCAGGAGATTCTCCAGGGGGCGGAGTCGATCCAACGGTTTGAGCAGTTCAGGGATTACTTCGGTTGCCAGCGCTTTTATCACCCGCTTGACGACAAGGAAAGTTATGTGGAAGCGGCCCGGCTCTATTTTTCCTGCCGCCGCCAAGGGATCACCATCCGGAGCACGGTGGATTGCCTGATTGCCCGAATCGCCATCGAGCACGATTTGCTCCTGCTGCATCAAGATCGCGACTTCGAACAACTGGCCCAGGTAATCCCCGAGCTGAAATTAGCGTGACCCGCTGCAACCTGTCCTCATGCCAACACATCAGTTTATAACACTACCTCCTGGGGCTATGGCCAATCAAGCACTTACGTGCCGAAAATGCCGTAAATCGGGCAAAGTTGAGATCCAGTTGCGGAAGCCGGGTTACCGGTATAGCGCGTCGTGGCTGCCAATGTCGAGTAAGGTGATCTCATCCTCCGTCACCACAAGCGTCAGTGTGATGCGGTAGCTGTAAGTGAAGCTGATGGCCTGGACACCTTTCAGTTGGCCGCCAAGGGGATGATATTTCAGGTGCGGTTGGAATGGATCGCTTTCCAAATCGCGCAGAACCGCGGCGAATTTTTCCCGTAACTCCGGATGGCCCTTCACGAATCTTTCCGCCGAGTGCGTAAATCCGGCCGTCCAGAGGAGCGTGTACATGCCTCAGTCTTCCAGGTTCAGTTCGCGGATCAAGTCCTCTGCCGTGCCGCGTTTCACTCTCCCCGCCTTGAGATCCTCCAGCGACGCATGCAGGCGCGCCACGTAGGCTTCATCCTGCGCTTCGAGCAGTTCCTGGTACCGTTCCTGCGAAAGTACGACGTACTGCGGCTGGTTGTTGCGGATGATGTGGACATCTCCTTTGGCGATGAGATCATCCACGGCGGCGATGCCACGGCGCTTGATCTCCTGAGCAGGTATGGCGTTCATAAGTTTAACTCCTATCGGTACGCGGTCTAGTACCTGAAATGACACCAGAACAAGTGTATTTGTTCAAGTCCTGCGGCTCAAGAGCAACGATTAGAACCATTCAAGGACGAGGAAATTAACCGAAACCACCCCGGCGCTACGCGCCACCCCTCCTTATTCAAGGAGGGGAATAACCGACAACTTGCGAGCTACGTGAGAGGCGGTAGAAATTTAGCCTCATGTATACTCAGCCTATACTGAACCCGCTTGCACACGGACGGGATACAAGCGGCTGGTTTACACGGGCAGAGCAAGGGGGAGGACATGGAACCCACGAGCGCCACACCGCGCATTTTCATCAGCTACAGCCACGACGACGAGGCATGGAAGGATCGTGTCGTCAGTCAACTCGGGGTGCTCGAGCACGAAGGGCTGCTCAGCGTCTGGGAAGACCGCCAGATCGCTCCGGGCGACGACTGGCTGCCCGAAATCGAGACGGCGATTAAATCCTGCAGCGTGGCCTTGCTGCTGATTTCCGCCAAATTCCTCACCTCAAAGTTCATCCTCGGCAACGAAGTACCTGCCCTTCTGCAACGCCGCGAAAAGGAAGGCGTGCGGGTCATCCCGGTGATTCTCAAATCTTGCACATGGGATGAGGTCCCTTGGCTCAAGTCGATCCAGGCCCGCCCCAAGGACGGCACGCCCCTCAACAGCATGAGCGAGTCTGACGCAGACGCTGCTCTCGCTGCCCTTGCGAAGGAGATTGCAAAGCTGGCTCGGCGGGCCATACCCGTCACTACTTCCCCCCATGTCCGGCACGTCATCCCACCGGACAAGATCGACCTCACCAAACTCCCTGCCGGTACCGCCGACTTCCTCGGCCGAGAGGCCGAACTCAAGCTGCTGGATGACGCCTGGGCCGACGCCGGGCACACGCAGGTGGTGGAACTGGTGGCTCCGGGCGGCGTCGGCAAAACCGCACTGGTCAAGCGCTGGCTGGACCGCCTCAAGGCCGATGTCTGGCGCGGGGCGCAGCGGGTGTATGGCTGGAGCTTCTTCAGCCAGGGCACCAGTGACGACCGGCAGGCCTCCGATGACAGCTTCTTGAACGATGCCCTGCACTGGTTCGCGGTCGAACACGATCCTGCCCTTTCGCCCTGGGATAAGGGCAGGCGGCTGGCCGAGGCGGTGATTGCCAGCCGCACCCTGCTGGTGCTGGACGGTGTGGAGCCGCTGCAATACCCGCCTGGCCCGATGACCGGTCAGTTGCGCACCCCCGGCCTGAAGGCGTTGCTGACCCAACTGGTAAGCAGCGGCCAGCCGGGCTTGTGCATCCTCACTACCCGCGAGCAAATTCAGGATCTGGCGGAATACGAGCGCCGTGACGATTACCCCACCGGCGCGGTCGTCCACCACGACCTGGGAAACTTAAGCGAAGCCGACGGCGCCCGGCTGCTGCATAAGCTCGGTGTCCGGCGCGCCGGGGCCGCTGCCATCAGCCCCGACGATGCCGAATTGAAGCAAGCCAGCCGCGAGGTCCACGATCACGCCCTCACACTGCGCCTGCTCGGTGGCTTGCTCGTCGCTGCCTATACTGGCGACATCCGCCAGCGTGACAAGGTCGAGTTCGATCAAGCTGACGAGGAAACATACGGCGGTAAAGCCTTCAAAGTCATGGCCGCCTATGAGAAATGGTTCCAACGGGAAGGCGAGCGGGGTGCCCGAGAACTGGCCGCCCTGCGCCTGTTGGGCTTTTTCGACCACCCGGCTGATGCCGGCTGCCTGGCTGCCCTGTGCCAAGCTCCACCCATTTTCGGCCTGACTGACCCGCTGTTTGTCTGTTCAAAAAGCTTATTCGGTCTCAGGACCAAGTACACGCCGATTTCACAGACAGAGTGGAACATCATCTTAAACCACCTCAAAGCCTGCGGTCTGATCGAACCGACCCAACCCGATTCGTCCTCCATCGACGCGCATCCGCTGGTGCGTGAATACCTGGCCAAGGCCCTGCGCGAGCGTCAGCCCAACGCTTGGCGTAAAGGCCACCGGCGGCTCTACGAGCACCTCAAAACCAGCGCGCCCCATCGGCCGGACGGGCTGGCCGGCTTGCAACCCCTCTACCAGGCGGTGGCCCACGGCTGCCTGGCGGGCTTGCAGCACCAGGTGCTCTATGAGGTTTATGTAAATCGCATCTTCCGGGGAGATGGATATGATGGGTTCTACAGCAAGAGGAAACTCGGCGCTTTCGGCGCCGATCTGGGTGCGGTGGTCTGCTTTTTCGAGGAACCCTGGCAGCGGCTGTCTCCGGCGCTGTTCGCCGACGCTCAAGCTTGGCTGCTCAACGAAGCAGCTTACAGCTTGCGCGCCCTGGGCCGATTGACCGAGGGGCTGGAGCCGATGCGGGCGGGGTTAAACATGAGTATTCGCCAGCGGAACTGGAAAGGTGCAGCCACTGGTGCCAGCAACTTGAGCGAACTGGAACTGACGCTGGGCCGGGTGGCGACTGCGGTACAGGATGGGGAGCAGGCAGTGGTATTCGCCGACCGCAGCGGTGATGCGTTTTGGCGGATGGCCACTCGTGCGTGGCTGGCAGATGCCTTGCATCAGCAGGGTGAACGCGAGCCGGCGCTGGACCGCTTCCGCGAGGCCGAGGCCGTCCAGATCCATCGGCAGCCCCAATATCCGCTGCTCTACTCGCTACAGGGCTTTCGCTATTGCGACCTGCTGCTGGCTGAAGCCGAGGGTGCCGCTTGGCAGCGTCAACTGGCTACCACGCCCTGGCAGGGAGCGGGCCGGGGTGAGGGTCTCGACGCCTGCTACGCCGTCGAGCAGCGGTGCCGGAAAATGTTTGAGTGGCGCGTCCCCAGCGATCCGCTCCTCGACATCGCCCTTGACCACCTAACCCTCGGTCGCGCCGCCCTACTCCGGGCCGTGCTGGACCCGTCCGCAAGTGGCGATCCACAGCCTGCGATAGCCCAGGCCACCAAGGAACTCGCCGCCGCAATTGACGGCCTCCGCGCCGCTGGAGACCGGGAGTTCATTGCCCGTTCCCTCCTCCCCCGCGCCTGGCTCCACGCCATCACCAACGATCCCACCGCCGCCCGCGCCGACCTGGACGAAGCCTGGCAGATCGCCTCCCGCGGTGACATGCGCCTGTTCATGGCCGACATCCACCTGCACCGCGCCCGCCTGTTCCGCGACAAGGCGGAACTGAACAAGGCCCGCTCTCTCATCGAGCAGTGCGGTTACGGGCGGCGGAAGGAGGAACTGGAAGATGCCGAGGCAGCGGCGTGGGGGTGGTAGTTTTGTAGAGTGCGTCCTACGCACCGCGGCACCGATATTTGGGTCATCCATGCCTTCCAGAAGAAATCCAAAACCGGCATTAAAACGCCACAGATAGAAGTTGACCTGATCCGAACGCGCCTCAAGCGACTGAAGGAGATACTGAAATGACTGAAGAACTCGAATTGATCCGGGGAAGCGGGAACGTCTTTCGAGACTTTGGCTATCCCAATGCCGATGTGGAGCAGCTTAAGAGCATTCTAGCCGCCAAGATCATCGGCATTCTGGACGATCACGGCCTCTCGACCCGGCAGGCGGAGGCCCAAACGGGGATCGCTCACAGTGATTTTTCCCATATCCGCCGCGTCAAGCTCGACCGCTTTACCATTGACCGGTTGATCACGATCCTCAACCGTTTCCATCAGGATGTTGAGGTTGAAGTGAGAGTCAGGCCATCGGCCAGTTACCTCGGCTCTGGTGCTGAACCGGATAACCGGCCCACCCGGTAGGAGAGCGGGGTCTGAGCCACGGGGTCAATTCTTGTGAGCCGTGTGCCATTCTTACTTGCATGTCAGGGGCGCCACACCGCGCATTTTCATCAGCTACAGCTACGACGACGAGGCGTGAAAGGATCGTGTCGTCAGCCAGATCGGGGTGCTTGAGCACGAAGGGTTGCTCCGCGTCTGGGAAGACCGCCAGATCGCGGCGGGCGGCGGGTTCATCAACAGCAGTCAGCTATTTTCAACAGCAGCGTCACGCCACCGCCCACACGTCCGACAGCGCCTCGGCCTGCTCCAGCACGGTCCGTGTCGCCTTCTCCTGCTTGTCGGGTGGATAACCGTACTTGCGCAGGATGCGCTTCACGTAGACGCGGAGCTGCGCCCGGACGTTTTCGCGCAGCGTCCAGTCGAGCGTGACGTTGTTACGCACGGTCGCCACGAGTTCGCGGGCGATGGTCTTGAGCGTTGCGTCTCCGAGAATCTTGACGGCGCTGTCGTTCGTCTCCAGGGCGTCGTAGAACGCCAGTTCATCATCGGAGAGATCGAGTCGTTCGCCCCGAGCGTCGGCAGCCCGCAGATCCCTGGCAAGCTGGATCAGTTCCTCGATGACCTGGGCCGTCTCGACCGCCCGGTTCTGATATTTCCGTATCGCCTGTTGCAGCAGCTCGGCGAATGATCGCGCCTGGACGAGGTTGCGTTTGGACCGCGTTTTGATCTCACCCTTGAGCAGTTTCTGCAACAGCTCGACCGCGAGGTTGCGCTGCGGCATACCGCGCACTTCAGCCAGGAACTCGTCGGAGAGAATCGACAGGTCGGGCTTCTTCAGGCCGGCGGCGGCGAAGATGTCGACGACCTCGTCCGAGACCACCGCCTTGGAGACGATCTGCCGGATGGCGTGGTCCAGTTCTTCATCCGTCCTGTGCTCACCCGGCGTGCTCTTGGCCAGCACGGCGCGCACTGCCTGGAAGAAGCCGACGTCGTCTCGAATACGTAGCGCCGCCTCGTGCGGCACGGCGAGTGCGAACGCTTGTGACAGCCCGGTGACGGCGCGTAGCAACCGGTCCTTGCCGTCTGCCTGCGCCAGGATGTGCTCCTGCGCCGCCGGCAGCAGTGACAGTCGCGCCTGCGGCGTGCCCGTAGTCCATGCTGACCCGTCGAAGCCGTGGAACAGCCCGCGGCAGACCTCGTACTTTTCAAGCATCAGCGCCACCGCCTCCGCCTGGTCGAGCGCCGTCTTGCCGGCGCCGCCGCTCTCCGTGTAGATTGCCAGCGCCCGCCTCAGCTCGTCGGCGAGGCCGAGGTAGTCCACCACCAGTCCGCCGGGCTTGTCCTTGAACACGCGGTTCACGCGGGCGATGGCCTGCATCAGCCCGTGCCCGCGCATCGGCTTGTCCACATACAGGGTATGCAGGCTCGGCGCGTCGAAGCCGGTGAGCCACATGTCGCGCACGATCACGATCTTGAACGGGTCCGTCGGGTCGCGGAAGCGCTGTGCCAGCGCCTCGCGGCGCGGCTTGTTGCGGATGTGCGGCTGCCATTCCAAAGGGTCGGAGGCGGAGCCGGTCATCACCACCTTGAGCGTGCCCTGGTCGTCGTCGTCACTGTGCCAGGCCGGCCGCAGTGCCATCAGTTCCCGATACAGTTCGACAGCGATGCGCCGGCTCATACCGACGATCATGGCCTTACCGTCCATCGCCTCCAGCCGGTTCTCGAAGTGATCCACCAGATCGCGGGCGATGAGCTTGATGCGGTTCTCGGCGCCGACCACGGCCTCGAGTTGCGCCCATTTGCTCTTAAGCTTCTCCTTACGCTCGATTTCCTCGCCCTCGGTCGCCTCCTCGAATTCGGGATCGATTTTCGGCCGCTCGGACTCGCTCAGTTCCAGCCTGGCCAGGCGGCTCTCGTAGTAGATAGGTACCGTGGCTCCATCCGTAACCGCCCGCTGGATGTCGTAGACGCTGATGTAGTCGCCGAACACCGCGCGGGTATTCTTGTCGCTGAGTTCAAGCGGCGTGCCGGTAAAGCCGATGAACGAGGCGTTGGGCAGGGCGTCGCGCAGATGCCGAGCGAAGCCGTCGATGAAGTCGTACTGGCTGCGGTGCGCCTCATCGGCGATGACGACGATGTTGCGGCGCTCCGAGAGCACCGGATGCCGGTCACCCCTTTCCTCGGGAAAGAACTTCTGAATCGTTGTGAACACCACGCCGCCGGCAGCGACGGAGAGCTTGGCGCGCAGGTCGGCGCGATCCGCGGCCTGTACCGGCGGCTGGCGCAGCAGGTCGCGGCAACGGGCGAAGGTGCCGAACAGTTGATCGTCGAGGTCGTTGCGGTCGGTGAGCACGACGATAGTGGGGTTCTCCAGCACCGGGTCGAGGATGATCTTGCCGGCATAGAACGCCATGGTCAGGCTCTTGCCCGAGCCCTGCGTATGCCAGACCACACCCACACGCCGGTCGCCCTGCTCGCCTCCCGGCTGGCGCTCGGCATAGAAGGTGCCGCCACTGTCACCTATCCAGTCACGGCGGGCCGCGCGCCGCGTCTCCTCCACCGCCACGTTGACTGCGTGGAACTGGTGGTAACCTGCCATCTTCTTGACCAGCTTGCCGCCGCCCAGATCCTCGAACACGATAAAGTGCCGCAGCAGATCGAGGAAGCGGCGCTGCTCGAACACACCCTGGACTAGCACCTGCAACTCCGGCAGAAACGCCGGCGCCAGCGTTTCCCCGTGGATGGTCCGCCAGGGCTTGAACCATTCACGCCCGGCGCCCAGCGAGCCGATCCGCGCCTGCGCGCCATCGGAGACGACCAATGCGGCGTTGTAGTCGAACAAGGAGGGGATTTCCCGCTGGTAGGTCTGGAGTTGTTGCCAGGCCGCCCAGACGGTCGCCTGCTCGTCGGCGGCGTTCTTCAGTTCGATCACCGCCAGTGGCAGCCCATTGACAAACAGCACCACGTCGGGTCGGCGGTGATGTTGATTCTCGACGACGGTGAACTGGTTCACGGCTAGCCAGTCGTTGTTGCTCGGCGAGTCGAAGTCGAGCACCCGCGCCTGGGCACCGGCAATCGAGTCGTCTTTGCGGCGGTATTCCACCGTGACGCCATCGATCAGCAGGCGCTGGACCGCCCGGTTGCGTGATTCGGCAGTCGATCCCTGGGGTTGCGAGAGCTGACGGAATGCTTCGTCGAGCGCCTCGGCGGGAAGATCCGGATTCAACCGGTAGAGTGCGCTCCGCAGGGCGCCGGGAAGCACGACATCGCCATAGGTGGCGCGCAGAGCGTCGCCGGCAGCGGGCAACGCGTCCTGGCCTGAGAGAATCGCGTAACCCAGTTCGCGCAGCCAATCGAGCACAGCCTCTTCGACAATCGACTCGGTGAAGGTGGTCATGGCTACAACAGCTCATTCATAAGGGGGGTAACGCCTCAAGGCGAGCAAGCCAGCTTCCGAAGTGCTTGCACTCGGCGCGGATGCGATCGATCCCGATGCGCGCAGCGGCGGCAGGCCCGTGCAGTACCTTTTGAACCGGGGCCTGAGCAGTTGCTTCAGGCGTGCCGAGGGATGGGTTTCCGCCCCGTCATCGAGGTGTTCTGGACTGATCGCCCCGGCCCTCACCGCCCGCAGGGGTTCGGCGTGCCGCTTCCAGGCGGGTTCGATTTCGACCCAGCGGTCGGTGTCGGAAAAAAGTAGTGCTTCGAACTCGTAAGGCTGGATATGGGGCAGGAAGCGGTCTGCCCGGCACTGGGCTTCGTGGATTACTGCTTCGGCAAAGCGAGTTTCGATGGCGGAGGCGCGTGCGAGCGGATCGGCGACAGCCTCGGCCTCGGCTCGTCCGGGAAATTCCCTGCCCAGGGCGTACAGATCGAAAAACGTCGCCACGTAGCTGTCGCGTCGCTCTCGCAGTGTGTTCCGCAGATAGCGCAGCACCCGATCGCCGGACAGCGCGCCGCCGCGCCCTCCTTTGGACGTGCGGATCAGGCGTGGCTGGACGAAAATGTGCCGATCGGCCAGATGAGGCGCCAGGACATCACGGATGAAGCCCTCCTCCGTCGGTCCCTCGCCGACGATGATCACCTGGATCATCGTGTCGGCCTCCCGCCCAGCACATTCATCTTCCATAGTTCACCGAGGGCGTAGTCTTCCAGCCACTCACTCAATCGCTCGGGGTCGAGCCGTTCGAACATGGAAGCTCCACCCTTACGGCTGACGACCACCACATCCTCGGGCGCCAGCTCGTTGACCAGTTCGACGGATTGAGTCGAAACAATCAACTGCCGAACGTCGCTGGCCTGGCGCAACAGCGCTCCCAGCACCGCCAAGGCGTAGGGGTGTAAGCCGAGTTCGGGCTCGTCGATCAGGATCGTGTCCGGCTGAAGGTGGGGAGGTTGCAGCAGCAGCGTCGCCAGGCAGATGAAGCGGAGGGTGCCGTCCGACAACTGGCGCGGCCCACGCACCGTGTCCGGGTCATCTGTCTCGAACCATTCCAACTCGATACGCTCGCCGGCTTCCTTGCGATACACGAAATCGCCGAAAAATGGCGCGACCAGGCGCACAGTCTCGACGATTCGCTGGCAGTGCTCGGGGTAGCGTTCGCGCAGATGGCGCAGGAAGGGCGCCAGGTTGCCGGCGTCCTGCTTCAGCCGCAGGTTGTCGCGCACCGCCTGGGCCTGGCGTACAGAAGCCGAGGTGCTGGTGTCGTGGAAGTGATAGACGCGCCAGCCGGCGATGGCCGGCCGCACGTAGGGTGCAAAGGTGTCGTCCCGCACTTCGGGCAGCCGCGCCTTGTCGTGACCGCTGCCGAGCGAATGGATGGAGTCGCCATAGTCGCCGGCAAACCAGGTTTCCTCGCGGGCGAAGATCAGCCGCTCGCCGCTCGGTTTCAGGGAAATCCGGTAGCCATTGCGCGCGAAGTAGAACTCCGCGTCCATCTGCGCCGAGCGCTTGCGCGTGCCGAATAGCAGGGCATCCGGTCCGTCCTGCTCTTGCACGAAGAGCTGCAAGCGCCGCTCCGCCAGCTCCGCCAACATCCGGAACAGGCTGATGAAATTGCTCTTGCCCGCGCCGTTGGCGCCGATGAGCACGTTCAGCCCGCGCAACTCGAAGTCTTCGAGCGTGCGAATCGACTTGAAGCCGCGGACAGTTAAGCGCTTGAGCTGGGGCATGGGTTAAGTGTAGCGCGCGGCCAGCCGTTCGGCATCCGGGACGCGCAGTTCACCGGAAATGAGCTTGGGCAGCAGCGTGTCGCGCAGGGCGGCGAGGGTGCGGTTTTCCTCAGTTGCTGCGCTTGCGCGGGCGAATAGTGGCTTGATGAGCTTGCCGAACAAACCTGCAACATGCTTCGAGGGAGATGCGACGAGGAAATGAGAGAGTAATTCTGTGGGCACTCGTTGCCTTCCACTTGATCCTGTCATGCTCTGGATAGCGAAGTCGCGGAATTCCATGCTGCGCGCGAGGCAGTAGGCGAACTCACTCGGGAGCGGAGATTTAGGGCGCAAGACGATGTACTCTGTTGAACCCCATCCAACCTGCCCGTCCTGCAGAAAATCAACGTATGCCGTCTTACCGTTCTCTAAACAGGGTGTAATTCGCGCTACCAATGTGTCGCCATTCATGAACCGCATCCCCGATCCGAATGGACGGTCAATCACAGCATCAGGGGCGTGCCCACGTGTCGGCATACTCGCCATGTCAAGATATGGGGCGGTTTCACCTTTGCGCAACGTGCGAGTCGGGTTTACATCAATCAAGCTGGGTAGCGGCATCACCTTCCACCCCCTCGGAATCTCCCCCAGCTCCGACTCCTCGAACGAATCCGGGAAGAGGTCGGCGAGGGGCTGGGGCAGGCCGAGGTCGCGGCCTTCAGTCTTGGCGCGGACGGGGTCGAAGTCCACGAACCACGACTTGAAGAGCGCTCGTGCCATCGCCTCCAGCGTCTCGTTCATCCGCCGGTTCAGCTCGATCTTGTCATCCAGCGTGCCGAGGATGTGGGCGATGGCGCGTTGTTCGCCCAGATCACGAGGATGCGGAACGATGACATCACTTAAGAGTTGAGTGTTCAAGGATGGCATCGTGGCGCCAACTGCAATAGCGCGGATATGCTCTTTGAAGGACGGCAGGCCGAAGAAATAGGATAGGTAGCCAGAATCAATCTTGCTGGAGTCTGGCCGGACGCGCAGGCAACGACCTGAGAATAGCCAGCCGTCTTCAGCGCCCCTAACAATTGCGCGTCGATCTACCGAACCCACTCGGCTGAAGACAATGTCTCCCTTCCGCAGGGTGTATCTAAACAAGCGGTTCCTGTCTTCATTCGAGACGCAGGGAACTCCCTCGTGGAGTATTCGGTTCTCGCCAAGGTGCTCGACCGTGATGATCGGCGTACCGATTGTGACGTAATCTTCCTGGTGAAGTTGGCTTCCGAAGGGTCCCGTCTGGACGCCACCATTCGGATCGCAGCGATTTGACAGACGGTCCTCGACGAAATCAGCCGCAAAGTCACCGTAGATGGTCGCTCGAGACTCACCCCCCATACCCAAGCTCCTTCAGATTGGCAGCACTGATCATCGGTCACTCTCTTCTAGTGTGCCGAGTAACTGCTCCACGGCCGGCTTCAGGCTCGGCACATCGCGGCTTGCGGCTTCCCAAACGATGTCGGTATCGATCTCAAAGTAGCCATGCACCAGCACGTTGCGCATACCGATGATCTTAGGCCAGGGGATGTCTGAGGCCAGTGCCCGCACCTCGTCGGGAAGCGCGCGGGCCGCCTCGCCGATGATCTGGAGATGCCGCAGAAACCACGTTTGGAGCAGATCGTCGCGCTCGAAGGCGGCCTTGTCGCGATTCAAGTACCGCTCGATGGCGGCGATCGCCTCGAGGATGTCATGCAGGCGTTCTTGCGGGTCTCTCATATCGGCACCGCCTCTTGTAGTACGCGTTCTCGAATGCGACGCTTCAAGCCGCGTTCAGTCACCACATCCACGCGACACTTCAGAAGTGTTTCCAGTTCGTACTGAAGCCCTCCGAGGTCCAGCAGCGACGTTCCAGGCTCCATCTCCACCAGGAAGTCAATATCGCTTTTCTCATCGGCTTCGCCACGGGCCAGAGAGCCGAACACCCGGATGTTTCGCGCCCCGTATTTGGCAGCGAAACGCAAAACCTCGTCGCGCTTTTCTTTGAGCAGTTCGTCAAGCCTCATACCCAAGCTCCTTCAGATTAGCAACAATAGCCACATCGAGCCGACAGGCGTCGCGCATTCGCTGACTCACACTTTTTGCCCAAGAGAGTAGTCTTTTTGTCTTCATAGCGGCTCCGTGCCTTCATTAAGAATTGCGAGATAGCGGTCGTGGGCGAACACGCGGTTGCGCCGCCCACCGGTGAGTTCCTTGACGATCCCCAGGTTCACCAGCCGGTCGATACCTTTCGTTGCGGTTGGAAAAGAAAGTCCTGTCCGCTGGCAGAGATCATTGAGCGTCGTGATCGGCCGCTCGCACAGCGCATTGAGGACGCGCAAGGCGCTTGAGGCAGCGCGCCCGACCGACTGCACGCGAGCGGTGTCGTCTTTGAACAATTCCACCAGACGTTGGGCGGTGCGCACGGCATTCGACGCAGTGTCCTCCACCCCTTCCAGAAAGAAGTCCAACCACGCTTCCCAGTCCCCTTCCGCACGCACTAAATCAAGCAAGCGATAGTATTCGGGCCGGTGTTGTTTAAAGTAGAGGCTAAGGTACAGCAGCGGCCTGGAAAGTACGCTCCCATGATGCAGGATAAAGGCGATCAGCAGGCGGCCGATACGGCCGTTTCCATCGAGGAATGGATGGATGATTTCGAACTGAACGTGCGCCAGCGCGGCTTTGACCAGCGTGGGATAGGGTGAATGGTCGTCATGAATGAACCGCTCCAGCGCGGCCATACAGTCTTCGACTTGGGACGGTGGCGGCGGGACGAAGTGAGCATTGCCTGGCCGCGTACCGCCGATCCAATTTTGCGTGCGGCGGAATTCACCAGGAGATTTTTCGCTACCCCGGCCACGTGA
Source organism: uncultured Pseudomonadota bacterium (assembly GCA_963708455.1). Taxonomy (GTDB): domain Bacteria; phylum Pseudomonadota; class Gammaproteobacteria; order Competibacterales; family Competibacteraceae; genus CAIMUS01. The sequence goes on along the minus strand of CAVPSQ010000010.1, from coordinate 767,641 downwards.
GAGCAACACAGCATGCATTTCCCGAATGAGCCTGTTGGAAAGCGGAAAGCCGTCGCGCAGCCGGGCCATACCATATTCTAGGAGTTTGTCTGACTTGCCCAGCATAATGAGGTAAGATGACCTAACGTACCTGATGAGCCTGGCGATGAGCAACCAATTTATCCCCATAGAACGTGACCAGCCGGTGGTGATCCCGGTGCAGGAGTGGCTGGCAGAGGATCATCTGGCGCGCTTCATTGTCGAGATCGTGGAGAGTCTGGATGTCACCCCGCTGGAAGCGGCGTACAGTGGTGGCGGCTCGGCGCCCTATCCACCGAAGATGATGCTGGCACTGTTGTTTTATGGCTATGCCACTGGCATTTTTTCCAGTCGGGCGTTGGAGCGAGCCACCTATGAGCTGATCCCGGTGATTTATATCACGGGTAACACGCACCCGGATCACAACAGCATCAATACGTTCCGGAAGCGGTTTCTGGGGGAACTGAAGGGTCTGTTGGTGCAGATTTTGCTACGGGCGTATGCGCTGGGGGTGTTGCAGTTAGGCAACGTGAGTTTGGATGGGAGCAAAGTGCACGCCAACGCCAGCAAACATAAGGCGATGAGCTGGGACTATGCCAACCGGTTGGAGGAGCAGTTGCAGGCGGAGGTAGAGGCGTTATTACAGCAGGCCGAGGCGAGTCACACCGAGCCGGTCCCCGGGCTGAAGGTGGCCGACGAAGTGGCGCTCCGGCAGGCCCGGTTGCAGCAGATCGGGGAGGTGAAAGCGGAACTGGAGGCTCGTGCCCAAGCCCGGTATGCGCAGGAGCAAGCGGCCTATGAAGCGAAGCTGGCCGAGCGGCGGGCGAAGGAACAGGCCCGTGGTCGCAAGTTAGGGGGCCGTCCCCCCAAGCCGCCGGAACCGGGTCCACAGGACAAGGATCAAGTCAATTTTACCGACCCGGAGTCGCGCATTATGCCGGTGAGCGGCGGCGGGTTTGAGCAGAGCTACAATGCGCAGGCCGGGGTGGATCATGGCAGTCGCCTGATCGTGGAAAACCACGTCAGCCCGAACCCGAACGATAAACAGGAACTGCAACCGGCGCTGGACAACTTCAGCCAGTTACCGGAGGAACTCGGTCAGGTCGACCATCTGCTGGCGGACACTGGCTATTTCAGTGAGGCCAACGTCAAGGCTTGTGAACACGCTACCATTACCCCGCTGCTCGCCACGGGTCGTGCGGAGCATCATCCCACCCTGGAAGAACGCTTTGCTGACCCGGGTAAAGCCCCAGACACCGCTGATCCGGTAGTCCGGATGGAACACCGATTGCAAACCCCCGAAGGCAAGGCACTGTATGCCAAACGCAAAGTCCACCGTCGAGCCGGTGTTTGGCATCATCAAGCACGTGATGGGGTTTCGGCAATTTCTGTTACGGGGTTTGCAAGCCGTGCAGGGCGAGTGGAATTTGGTGTGCATCGCCTACAATTTAAAACGGCTGCAAGTATTGGTGGCAGGATAGGTCTGCCTGCAGGGAGGATAAAGGCGCTCTGAGGGCGATAAATGCCCTCGGAAAGGGCGATAGAAACGCAAAATGTGCGTTTTTTCGGCCTCGTGATAGGAAAATTGAAGTTCCGACCCTAAGTCAGACAAACTCCTAGCGCGGCGACATAGCCCGAAACTTCCACCACATCATCGAAGGGTAAACCGAGCGCCTCCTCCAATTCGAAGAGCAGCAGGTCGGCGAGCGAGGATTGGGTACCTTCGATTTGAGAAGAAAGCACCGCCTCACGGCGGATATAGGCGTAAAGGAAAATGTTCGGCTCCGGCAGCAGCAGCGTGATGCTGTCCAACCGCCCAAGTGCAAGTGTCGCCCGCTCCAACAGGCGTTGATGCGCATTGGAGAGATTCACGGCTGGCTCCGGCGGCAACGGTTGCGGAACAAACGCACGAACCTGCTCGCCAGCCGAACGGGTGATTTCGTATTGACCTGTGCTGCCTCGTCGCATAGATAGGTTGCCTTATTCAACGATAGTTAAATAAGGATATCCTGTATTAAAGGAAAAGCCGGAAACGTTTAATAAGAAACCTTATCGGCTATACCCAAGCTCCTTCAGATTGGCAGCGATGGCGGCGTCCAGCCGCGCCGCTTCGTCTTGCTGCCGCCGCAGCGTCGCGGTGAGCCGCTGCATTTTCTCCCCAAACGGCTCGCCGTCCTCCTCGGCCGCCTCTGCGCCGACGTAGCGGCCCGGCGTGAGCACATGGCCGTGCTTGCGGATGTCGGCGAGCGTCGCGGCTTTGCAGAAGCCGGGGATGTCCTGGTATCCCTCGCTTTCAATCCCATCCCAGCCTTCCCCCGTCGAGGGGGAAGGAGAAATAGAGTCACCGCGCCAGGCGTGATACGTACCGGCGATTTTCGCAATGTCGGCGTCGGTCAACTCACGGTGCACGCGGTCCATCATCGCGCCAAGCTTGCGCGCGTCGATGAACAGCGTCTCACCGCGCCGATCGCGGAATCGGCCATTACGCTTGCTGCGCGCGAGAAACCACAGGCACACCGGAATCTGGGTCGAATAGAAGAGTTGGCCGGGCAGCGCCACCATGCAATCCACCCGATCGGCCTCGATGATGGCCTTGCGGATTTCGCCTTCGCCGGACTGGTTGGACGACATCGAGCCGTTGGCGAGCACGAAACCGGCGAGCCCGGTGGGCGCCAGGTGGTGGATGAAGTGCTGCACCCAGGCGAAGTTGGCGTTGCCCGCGGGCGGCACGCCGTAGACCCAGCGCTTGTCATCCTTCAGCAGCTCGCCACGCCAGTCGCTGTCGTTGAAGGGCGGGTTGGCCAGGACGTAGTCGGCCTTGAGGTCCGGGTGGCAATCGTTGTGAAAGGTGTCGCCGTGGCCGATCTGCGCGTCGATGCCGCGGATGGCGAGATTCATCTTGGCCAGCCGCCAGGTGGTGTAGTTGGACTCCTGACCGTAGATGGAGATATCGCCAACCCTGCCGCTGTGGGCCTCGATGAACTTCTCGCTGGAGACGAACATGCCGCCCGAGCCGCAGCAGGGATCGTAGACCCGGCCCTTGTAGGGGGCCAGCATCTCCACCAGCACCCGTACCACCCGCGAGGGCGTGTAGAACTGGCCGCCCTTCTTGCCCTCGGCGCTGGCGAACTGGGCGAGGAAGTACTCGTAGACGCGACCCAGCGTATCCTTGGCGCGGTGCCCCTCGCTCCCGGCTCCTCTCCCAGAGGGCGAGGGGTGGAAAGAGAGGTCGCTCACCAGGTTGATGAGTTGGCCGAGGCGCTGCTTGTCGAGGCCGGGGCGGGCGTAATCCTTGGGCAGCACGCCCTTGAGCGACGGGTTGTCCCGCTCGATGGCGCTCATGGCGTCGTCCACCAACTTGCCGATGGTGGGCTGCGGGGCGCTGGCTTTCAGGTGCGACCAGCGCGCTTCCAGCGGCACCCAGAAAATGCTGACCGCGCGGTACTCGTCGGGGTCCTCCGGGTCGGCACCCTGGGCGCGCTCGGTGTCGAGTTCGGCGTGCTTGGACTCGAAAGCGTCCGAGATGTACTTGAGGAAGATCAGGCCGAGCACGACATGCTTGTACTCCGCTGCGTCCATGTTGTTGCGCAGCGCATCGGCGGCGGCCCACAACTTGGCCTCGAAACCGAGGTTGGCGGTAGTGTTGTTGTTTCTGGTCTTACTCTTTGCCATGCAATCTCTCCGGCCACGGGGTCAGGTTTTGTCTTTTGCCACCCACCCCCTTATGCAGGAAATGGCTTCAAGTTCGAGCTGTTCTTGCAGGCTGAGAGGGCTGCTCACAGGCAATTTTCATCCTGGCATGACATCTCTCCCAGCCTGGCTTTCAGGGAGATCGTCATTGTACTGCTTGCTCTTGTTTGCACGCATTCACGGCCATTTAGGCCTTCCATGTCCGGCACGGGCTGGGCTGGTTCGAGAATTAAACGTGCCACTTCTTCTACTGATAGGTGGTAGGAATCTGCACGATCCATCCTTTATTTACTCGCAAACTTGGACCACAATGACGACAAGCGAATCGCAGGTATCCATACCATGACTACAGCAATCCCTGGCACCGACGTGCACGAGTATATGATCGAACTGGGACGGCGGGCGCGGACCGCCTCCCGGATCGTGGGCTGTTCCGACACCGCCGCCAGAGACGCCGCACTGACTGCCATGGCGGCGGCCATCGCAACCGCGCAACCACGGCTGATCGACGAGAACCGCAAAGACCTGGAAGCCGGGGTCGCGCAAGGCCTCGACGCCGCTTTGCTCGACCGACTGGAACTGAATCCCGCCCGCATTCAGGCCATGGCCGACGGTTTGCGCGAAATCACCACCCTGCCCGACCCGGTGGGCGAGATCACCGGTCTGCGCTACCGTCCGTCCGGGATCCAGGTCGGCAGAATGCGCGTGCCGCTGGGCGTGATCGGCATCATTTACGAATCCCGTCCCAATGTCACCGCCGACGCCGCCGGGCTGTGTCTGAAAGCCGGCAACGCCGCCATTCTGCGGGGCGGCTCCGAGGCGATCCATTCCAACCGCGCCATCGCCGCCTGCATTCAGACCGGGCTGCAACAGGCCGGTTTGCCAGGCGCTTGCGTGCAGGTGATCGACACCACCGACCGGGCGGCAGTGGGTGAACTGATCCGCATGCAGCAATACGTGGACGTGATCGTGCCGCGCGGCGGCAAGGATTTGATCGAACGCATCAGCGCCGAGGCGAAAGTGCCGGTGATCAAGCATCTGCACGGCATCTGTCATGTGTACATCGACGACAAGGCGGATATCGACAAAGCACTGCGCATCGCCTTCAACGCCAAAACCCACCGCTACGGCGTGTGCAACGCCATGGAGACGCTGCTGGTCGCCGCCGCCATCGCCGAGCAGGTGCTGCCGCCACTGGCCGTGCTGTATCGGGAAAAAGGCGTGGAACTGCGCGGCTGCGCACGCACCCGCGATATTCTGCCCGGCGTCCACAGTGCCACCCCGGAGGACTGGGATACCGAATACCTGGCGCCGATCCTGGCTATCCGCATCGTGGCTGATATGGACCAGGCTATCGACCATATCAATACCCACGGCTCACAGCATACCGACGCCATCGTCACCGAGGATTACAGCCGGGCGCGGCGCTTCCTGCGGGAGGTGGATTCCAGTTCGGTCATGGTCAACGCCTCCACTCGTTTCTCCGACGGCTTCGAGTACGGTCTGGGGGCGGAAATCGGCATCAGCACCGACAAACTGCACGCCCGCGGACCGGTGGGCCTCGAAGGGCTGACCACGCAGAAATTCGTGGTGCTCGGCGACGGTCATATCCGCGTCTGAGCAGCCGCACAGCGCCAGTTCGTTCCACCATCCGGGATCGCCGATCTCCAATTGACTGTAAGGGACAGCTTGGACGAGCCCACTGTTTTAAGCGCGCCGTTGCAGGAGCTACTGCCGGCATTGCAGCGGCTGGATAGTCTGTTGCAGGCGGCCGCGGGTGCGGCACAGACCGTGTACGGCGTCGACGCCGACGCCGATCCCTACCGGGGACTCTATATCGGGCAGAACGAGGTGGAGAAGCTGCTGGCCCGGCAGCCCGGCGAGCCGGTATTGCAGCCCGTCGGGTTCGATCTGCCGCTGTCGGAGCCGCTCGCCGGACAGTCGCGGTTACAGCGTCTGAAGACAGTTTTCCAACTGTCTTCCTTCGATCTGGACCTGCTGCTGCTCGCCCTGGCCCCGGAACTGGACCTGCGCTACGAGCGGCTGTACGCCTATCTTCAGGACGACGTAACCCGCCGCCGCCCCAGTGTCGATCTGGCGTTCAACCTGCTGTGCGCTTCGGCGGCGGACAAGTTGGCCCGGCGCGCCCATCTGGCGGCCACCGCTCCCCTGCTCCACCACGGTCTGCTGGCCCTGCTCGCCGATCCGCAGCAGCTCCAGCCGCCGCTGCTGTCGCACTACCTCAAACTGGATAGTCAGATCACCGCTTTTCTGTTGGGTCAGGAATCCCTGGATGCACGCCTGCTGCCGTTCTGCGAGTGGGCCGAGCCCGCCGGTGCGCTGGACGATCTGCCGATCGGCGCCGAACCGCGGCAAGCGCTGCCTGCTCTGACCCGACAGGTTGAGCAAACCCGCCAGCCGCTTAAACTGTACTTGCAGGGACCACCCGGCGCCGGCAAGCGTCAGGTTGCCGCGGCGCTGGCCGGCCTGCTGCAAGCGCCGCTGCTGGTCGCCGATCTGACCCGCGCGCCGACCGCCGTGCCGGAGTTCGAAGCGGCGCTAACCGTGCTGGCGCGCACCGCCCTGTTGCAGCCGGCCGTGCTGTATGGCGACGGTCTGGATGCGCTGCTCAACGACGAGCGCGACGGGCGCTATCGCCTGCTGCTGGACAGGTTGCACGATGGCCAGGGGATGGTGATTCTGGCTGGTACCCAAGCCTGGCAACCGGCTGGCGAGCGGTCCATCGATTTCCTGCTCGTGCCCTTCCCCGCTCTCGATTTTTCGCAGCGGCGGAGCTGTCTGGAGAACTGCCTGACGGCAGCCGGCATTACGCTGGCAGCGGCCGATCTGGATGCGCTGGCGGGACGCCTGCGGCTAACACCCGGCCAGATAACCGCGACGGTCACCGGCGCAGTCAACCAGGCCCGCTGGCGCGCCGCTACCCAGGCGGCTACCGGCAACAGCCAGCCGACGGTAGCCGAACTGTTCGCCGCCGCCCGCGCCCAAACCGATCACCAGTTGCTCCATCTGGCCCGTAAAATCACGCCCCAATATCGCTGGGACGATATTGTGCTGCCGGCGGATCATCTGGCTCAGCTTCAAGAAATCTGCCAGCAAGCCAAACATCAGCATATCGTTTACGGTCGCTGGGGCTTCGCGCGCAAGCTGGCGCTCGGCAAAGGATTGAACGTCCTGTTTTCCGGACCGCCGGGAACCGGCAAGACCATGGCCGCCGATGTGATCGCCAATGAGCTATATTTGGATTTGTATAAAATCGATCTGTCGCAGGTGGTGAGCAAGTACATCGGCGAAACCGAGAAGAATCTGGAGCGCATTTTCACCGCCGCCCAGACCGCCAACGCGATCCTCTTCTTCGACGAAGCCGACGCCCTGTTCGGCAAGCGTTCCGAGGTCAAGGACGCCCACGACCGCTACGCCAATATCGAAGTCGGTTATTTGTTGCAAAAGATGGAAGAATACGAAGGCGTTGCTATACTTGCTACTAACCTCCGCAGTCACATGGACGAAGCCTTCGTGCGGCGGATGCACGCCATCGTCGAATTTCCGTTTCCGGACGAGATTCACCGGCGGCGCATTTGGGAAGCGCTGTTTCCACCCGAAGCGCCGCTGGGAGAGGATGTGGATTTCGACCTACTGGCCCGCGAGATCAAGCTGGCCGGCGGCAATATCAAGAACATCGGTCTGACGGCGGCGTTTTATGCCGCCGGCGACGGCGTGATGATCGCGATGAGGCATCTGTTGCGGGCGGCGCGGCGGGAGTACCAGAAGCTGGGACGGACATGGAATGAGCTAACCTGAAACCAGCAGAGGTCCTCTACGTACCCGATCCAAGGAGCAATGTTTATGCGCATCAAGCTAACTCAACCAGAGCATAAGACAGCCGTGGCCAGGGTGCAGGCTCAGGCGCGACCGGCGGCGGCGATGGCTGCGCCGCAGCCGCAGGGTCTCGCGCCAACGCTGCTGCAATTACAGCGCCTCCAGGGCAACCGTTTCGTACAGCGGATGCTGCAGACGCACACCGTTCAAGCCAAGCTCAGCATCAGCCAGCCGAGCGATCCTTATGAGCAGGAAGCGGACGCCATCGCCAGGCAAGTGGTACAACGCCGCTCAGCTTCCTCAGCGCGCGATCGTGACATGGCGCTCTATTCCACCCCACCGATCGTCTCTCTGCAGCCGCTGATTCAGCGGCAGTCGACCAGCTTTCCGGAAGACTCCGAAGAACGGATCGAGGAAGAGGGACACATTCAACTTAAAAATACGGACGCAGGCCCGGCAGAAGCCTCTGTTGCTCTCGAACAGCAGCTTGCCACGCGGGCAGGCTCCGGACAGAGGCTGCCAGCAACCGCACGCCGGGAGATGGAAGCGGGTTTCGGCCTCAGCTTCGAACACGTGCGCATCCATACCGACCAGGAAGCGGCGCAACTCAGCCGGTCGCTCAACGCGGTAGCATTTACCTATGGCAACGACATCTATTTCGGCGCCGATCAATTCGATCCCTCCAGTAGACACGGCGCCGAGTTACTGGCTCATGAATTGACCCATACCCTCCAGCAAGGTGGCGTGCAACGCCGTTGCATCCAGCGGCGGGGAGGCGCCGCCGTCGGACGACTGGAAATCCAGACTAATGTAGTCAATGCAGGCTTAACCGCGGGTCATGCCTGGTTGGCCTATACGCCGACCGCCGGAACCAGAACCACGTATGGAACCTGGGGTAACAGAACACCGGTCGGCTTACACCGCGACCTGGAATTGGGTTATCCCGCTGCTGCGACACGAGCCACCGACCTGGACGCCACTGATCATTCCGCCCTGACATCATTTGCCGCCGCCAACAACGCCTGGGGCTACATCAACAATTGCGCCTCTTTTGCGGCCCGCGGCTGGCGCGCCGTGGCTAGCGAGTCGCTGTCCTATACTTCATTCGGCATTCCCAACCCCAGCGCTCTGGGAGCAGGGATCACGGCCGCCAACGGCGGCACAGCGACCGGCACCCTGGTAGCCGCCCCGCCGGGAGCGGCCAGCAGTAGTAAGGGTAGTTCACTTTAAGGCCGCCGCCATGAGCCTTATCAATTTAATCGGTCGCAAGCTGCCCGTCGATTTCAGACTGCTCAAAGACCTGCATGTGGAGCTCGCCAGGCAGGCACAGGGCACAGCCCTGCTGACGGTGCAGGGTGCCATCATGGAGAGCGCCAAAGTGTTTGAATCACTGGGAGTCATCACCCAGGGCCACACTGTATTCATCACCGTCTATGCCTGTCTGCCCTTTTGGAATCGCCGTGGCAGTCCTGATTTCAGGGCGACCAGCATACTGCGGCTGGACCCTGGAATTTACGCGATTCGTTATGCCAGTACAGCCACGCAAAGCGTTCTGATAAAAGAAATAGAACTGAGATAACAGCGCCCATGATCCGCGATCTGAGCGAAACTCTGCGCGCCCTGCTGGACGATCCGGCCCTGGCAACCGCTTTACCGGAACTGGCCGCCGCACAGATCGTGTTCGACCGGCCGACGGAGCAGTTCAATCCGGCCCAGACGACGGTTAATTTATTTCTCTACGACATTCGCGAGAACCTGGAACTGCGCAGCAGCGAGCCGCTGCTGGAACGCAACAACGGTCAGGCCATTATCCATCCCCCGCCGCTGCGGGTCGCCTGCTCCTATCTGGTCACCGCCTGGCCGGTCGGCGGCGCTGAACTGTTCTTGCAGGAACACCGTCTGCTGAGTCAGACACTCCAGGCGCTGTCCCGCCATCCGACTATTCCAGCCTCGTTTTTACAAGGCGCCCTGGTCGGACAACAGCCCCCGTTGCCGCTGCTGACCGCACAGGCCGACGGGATCAAGGATCCGGCCGATTTCTGGACAGCTATCGGCAACAAATTGCGTCCTTCCATCGGCGTGACTGTGACGATTGCGATGGAACGGTTCGCGCCGGTGACCGCGCCGCTGGTGATCACGGAGCAGGTTCGTCTGGGAGAACGCACGGCGGCCACGGAGGAACAGCTCAAGCCAGCCCCGCGGCAGACCCTGGTGCGCATCGGCGGACGGATTACCCATGCCGGCAACCTGCCCGTGGCGGGCGCCAAAGTCAGTCTGCCCGGGATCGGCCTCAGCACGGTGACCGATGCCGCCGGGCGCTACACCCTGACATTACCACGACCCGGCGCGTATAACCTGCGGGTGCGAACGGGCAAAACCGTGAAAGTTGTCCCTATCACCGTCCCGGCTGCGGCCGGCGGCAATTACGACGTGCAACTTTAAATGATCCACACTGCTAAGGAGTAAGGGCTATGCCGCAATACCTGTCACCAGGCGTCTATGTCGAAGAAGTGCCGTCCGCGATCAAAGCCATCGCCGGAGTCAGCACCAGCACTGCCGGTTTCATTGGGATCGTGCCGGATAAAGTTCACTTGCTGGCCAAAGATCCCAACGCCGCCACGCCGGGCGGTGTCAAGTTCGTGGACTTCACTCTGCCCACAGCGGCCGGAACTGCCAAGCTCATCACCAGTTGGACTCAATTCACCAAAGCCTTCGGCGATCTGAGCGGCGACGAGACGATACCGGCGACCACCGATGACGATCCGGCCATCGACGCCGGCCAGCGGCGTCTGGCACATGCGGTTTACGGCTTCTTCAACAACGGCGGCAGCCGTTGTTATGTCGTGCGGATTACCTCGGCGACGGAGCTGGACGCCGCGCTCAGGGCTTTCGCCGCCATCGACGAAATTGCCCTGGTAGCGGCGCCCGGGATTATTGATGACACCACCCGTGATAAGCTGGTGTCGCACTGCCTCAACACCGCCGACCGCTTTGCGATTCTGGATGGACCGGAAAGCGTCACCGACCTGACCACCCTGACCCGGACGTCCGCCGATACCACGCCTGGCGTGATGCCGAAGAAAACCGATTATGCCGCCTGGTATTTTCCCTGGATCAAAGTTTTCGATCCGACCACCAAATTGCAGACCCCTACTGGCGATGGTGTGATAGGCGTTCCTCCCAGCGGCCATCTGGCGGGTATCTATGCGCGGGTCGATACCCAGCGGGGTGTGCACAAAGCGCCGGCCAACGAGCCGATTCTCGGCGCGCTCAACGTCACCCAGCCGCTCAGCAAGGCCGACCAGGATGGCCTCAATCCCAAAGGCATCAACTGCATCCGCGTACTCAACGACAACATCTTCGTCTGGGGCGCCCGCACTGTCGGCGGCGACGCCAACGCCGACCTGAAGTACATCAACGTGCGTCGCACCCTGCTGTTCCTGCGCGAATCGATCGACGAAGGTCTCCAATGGGCCGTGTTCGAGCCTAATACGTCGGGACTGTGGCAGAAGATCACCCGCAACGTGACGGCTTTCCTGACCAATGTATGGCGTTCGGGAGCGCTGTTCGGCACCACTCCGCAAGAGGCCTTCTACGTCAAATGCGACGCCGAAACCAACCCGCCCGAATTGCGTGAACTGGGCCAGGTAGTGACGGAGATCGGCGTCGCCATCGTGCGGCCAGCAGAGTTCGTCATCTTCCGCCTCAGTCAGTTCGTCGCGCCCAGCAAATAAACGACCCGCATGGCCGCCAGCTATTACAGTCCCGGCGTTTATCGGGAGGAGATTTTTGTCCGCCCGGCGGCCGTATTGCCGACCGGCATCCCCGGCTTCGTCGGGCTGGCGCAGGTTCAAGATCCGGCCACGGCAACGCCGGCGCTGCTGCATCGCAAAGAGGAATTCGCGAACGTCTTCGCCAGTCCGGACAACAGCTATCTGGCTGCTGCGGTCACGGGGTTTTTCGAAAACGGCGGCAGCCGCTGTTATCTGGCGCCGGCGGATCCCCAGGCGGATGCGCACAGCGCCCTGCTGCAGGCTCTGGAGACGCTGGGACCGGTGCAGGATCTCGATCTGGTGGCGGTGCCGGACGCCATGCTGCTGTCCGGCACCGCCGCCGTTGCAGTGCAACAGGCCACGTTGAGCCACTGCAATCGCCACGGTAACCGGCTGGCTATCCTGGACGCACTGCGGGGCAGCGCAACCGAGGCTGTCCTGGCGCAGCGCGACCGCATTGTCCTGGGACAGACGGAACCGCTGAACGGTGCTCTGTATTATCCCTGGCTGCAAACCACCGCCGGCCGGTGGACACCGCCGTGCGGCCACGTGGCGGGCATCTTTGCCCGCAGCGACAATCGCGTGGGGGTGTTCAAGGCGCCGGCCAACGAAGAAATGCAGGATATTCTGGATCTGGAATTGGTTATCGACAACCAGGTGCAGAACCAGCTCAACCCGGAAGGCGTCAATTGCCTGCGCGCTTTTCCAGGACGGGGCATCCGGGTGTGGGGCGCGCGCACTTTGAACCGCGATCCTGACTGGCGCTATATCAATGTCCGGCGACTGTTTCTGACCGTGCAGCGGTGGATCGACCGGAACATGATCTGGGCGGCGTTCGAGCCGAACGACCCCCGTCTGTGGGTGCGGATTCAACGCGAACTGACGACTTATCTTACCGGCTGGTGGCGGGCAGGTGCCCTGCAGGGACAGACGCCGACGGAAGGCTGCTACGTCCGTTGCGACGCCGACACCAACCCACCGGAAACGCGCGAGCTCGGCCAGGTGATCACCGAACTGGGTCTGGCGGTCAGCGCGCCCGCGGAATTTGTAGTGGTGCGCATCATTCACCGGGCCGGCACCACGGCTACGGTCTAAAACGATGCCATCGACCAACAATCATTTTCCCTTTCACTATCCTTGATCGCAGGAGTTCTCCATGCCTACCGGAACACGTACCGATCCTTATCGCGGCTTCAATTTCATGGTCGAAATCGACGGTATTACCCAGGCTGGTTTCCAGGAATGCAGCGGCCTGGACGCCAGCACCGATCCCATCGATTACCGCGAGGGCACCGATCCCAACCATGTGCGTAAATTGACCGGCCTGAATAAATACATTGCCGTTACCCTCAAGCGCGGCATCACCGATTCGGATGAGTTGTGGCAATGGCGCCAGACGGTGATCGCCGGCAAAACCGAACGGCGCAACGGCTCCATCGTCCTGCTGGATGAGACCGGCGCTGAAAAACTGCGCTGGAATTTCGCCAATGCCTGGCCTTCCAAGTGGACCGGACCCTCGCTCAATTCCACCAGCAACGCCGTCGCCATCGAAACGCTGGAAATCACCCACGAGGAACTGAAGAAAGCGTAAGTGCCGGGCGGCGGATCGCCCTGCGGGCATCCGCCCTGCCGCACTGCGCTTGCAGGACACTCCATGCTAGCAACAGAATTTCCCTTCACTTTACCGAAGGGGTATGTCGATCCTGACGGCAATCTGCATAAGGAGGGCGTGATACGTCTGGCCACGGCTTTCGATGAGATCGCGCCCTTGAAGGACCCGCGGGTGCATAACAACCCGGCTTACCTGCTGATCATTCTGCTGTCTCGCGTGATCACCCGACTGGGCACGCTCGAGCAGATCAATCCCAAGACCATCGAGGGACTGTTCGCCGCCGACCTGGCGTATTTACAGCAACTGTATCGGCGCCTCAACGACAGCGGCGCCAACCGGGTGCATACCCAGTGCCCGTACTGTGACCGGGAATTCGAAGTGGAGATCAGCGACCTGGGGGATCTGGCGCTACCCCATAGAGCGGCTGTATGAAGAGGTAGCGTACATTGCATATCATTTTCACTGGCCGCACGACCCACTGCTGGCGCTCGAGCATCTCGAGCGGCGCCGGTGGGTGCTGGAAATCAGCAAGATCAATCACCGTTTGAACGAGCAATCCGCAGGTTCATAGGGTAACCGGGGAACGAACGCTATGCCGGCTTTAGGTTTGAGCGCCGCTTTCAGTGCGGCGACCAATCTGTTGGGGATCCGCGCCGATCCCTACCAGGTATTCAATTTTTTGATCGAAATCGAAGGAATTCTGGCTGGCGGCTTCTCCGAATGCAGCGGCCTGCAGGTGGAAACCGAAACCTTCGAGTACCGTGAAGGCGGCCTCAACGAGTATATGCACCGCTTCGCCGGGCCGACTAAATACCCGCCGTTGATTCTGAAACACGGTCTGACCCAGATCGACGGCCTGTGGGCCTGGCACCAGGACGTAGCGCAGCGCAAGATCGAGCGCCGCAACGGCACGATCTATCTGTTGAACAAACAGCGTATTCCCGTCATCTGGTGGGATTTCAAAGAGGCTTTCCCCTTCCGCTGGAACGGCCCGGAGCTGCGCGCGGATTCCGCTCAGGTGGCGGTCGAGAGCGTGGAACTCGCCCATCGCGGCCTCAGTCGGCCCAAGCTGGCGAATTTGTTGGCGGGCATCGGCGCCGAGATCAGCGGTTCCCTGACGATTTCCGGAGGGCTGTTCTAGTGTCCACCGCGGCTGCTGAAGAAAATCCGGCAACCACCGTGCTGCTTGCAGAGAGTTTGACCGAACGTCTGGCGCAACGGGGCAGTCAGCCGCTAGGGGTAATCGACGTGCGTCAACCGCAGCAGCACTACGCCCGTACGGCTGGCTGGCTCAGCCGGCGCTTTCCTCTGTTGCAGGAACTCGCGGCCCGTTATCAGGGTGACGAGGAGGTTTCCGCCGGTGCCGCCGCTGTCTACCGCACGGCGCCACCGTCGTTAGCGGTGGCGCCCATTATCGCCACCGGGCATACGATTGCCGCTGCAGCAGGTAGCTTTGCGCCCGTTGCCGGAGCTGCCGCCAGCGCGCCAGCCGGCCACCCGGCGCCGGCCGCTGCCGGGATGGTTGCCGCCGCCAGCGCACCAACCGACCGCCCGGCGCCGATGGCAGTGGGAGTCACTGCGGACCCCGTCGCCGCCTCACCAGCGGCGCTACCCGTCGCAACCGCCTGGCGCGCCGTCCCTGATTCCCCGGCAACCCTATGGCGTCAAAGTTTGGATCACGTGGACCCCGCCGCACGGTACCAACCGGGATCTGCCGCTGCACCTGCCGGTGATTTGGATCGCGTGGACCCCGCCGCACCCGCTGCCGAATTGGCACCGCCGGCGGTCACTCTGCGGGTCAGACGGCAGGCAGTTCGTCCGGCTGCCAGATCCAGCAGCGCCTTGCTTCCGGAAACGGCAGTGGCACCGGGGCGCTCGAATGACGCCGCCCTGCCCGATCAGCCGGACGCCCTGCCCTTAGCTCCATCCTCATCCAGCGAGCAACCGACGGCGCCTCAACCCCAGCGAGAGTCTGACGGACGCAGTCCTGCTCCATCCTCATCCAGCGAGCAACCGACGGCGCCTCAACCCCAGCGAGAGTCTGACGGACGCAGTCCCGTTCTAGCCTCTTCCAGTGAGCAACCGACGGCACCTCAACCTCAGCGAGAGTCTGACGGACGCAGCCCCGCTCTAGCCTCTTCCAGCGAGCAACTGATAGCGCAGCAGTTCCTGTCCACCCGCCCGGCGGCGCCAGCGGGGGTTGCGATCGCGGTTCGACCGCCCTGGCCGGTTCTGTCGCACAGCGTGAGGTCAATCCCGGCTGAGGCCAGCGCACCGGTACTCTTCAGAAAAGCGTCCGGCGTCGCCGGCGCGACCCGGAGCGATGGATCGCACCCCCTCGCGGTAGAGGTTATGCGGGAGGAAGTGGCAGACGGCGTGAGCCTGGCGACAGCACCCGCACAGCCTGTGCCTGCATCACCCGTCAGAGCCGGTGGAGCCGGCTTCCAGCCGACTGACCAATCAAGGCCGGCACCTGCATCGCTCGAGCGAACCCCGCACCAGTCGCAGGCCCTGCACTTCGCTCCATTCCCGTCCAGCGAGGCACCGACAGCGCAGCAGCGCCTGTTGGCACGCCCGGCGGCGCCACGGGTTGTGAGCGTGGTTCCAGCGGCATCACCACCTGCATCGCCAAGCGGGAGGTCAATCCCAGCCAGCGGCGACGCACCCGCGCTATTCAGAAAAGCGTCCAGCGCTGCCAGTCCGGTATCGAGCGGTGCGTCGCCCGCTCCTGTGGTAGAGGAAGTGACGGCGCCAGGCGGCGCGCGCCTGGCGGTAGCGCCGGCAGCGGCGGCACGCCCCTTGTCTGACGGAACGTCCAACCTGATCTGGCGCAAAAGCAGCGCCCCCGCCGCGATCCCGGTGACCGCCAATCCGGGCACGGTCGAGGCGGCCAGGACCACGCAACCTGTCAGCCATCAGGTCGAAGCGGGCGGCACCTTCACGGAGATCATGCTGGCCCGGGAAACCACGGTATCGCGGGTAGAGACCGGCCAGCAGCCTCTCGCCTCATGGCCTGGCGAGGCCGCATCCACGGCGGCGCTGGACTGGGAGCAATTGTTCGCGCAGTTCAGTCGCCGCCTGCTGCGACAGTTGGCCATCGAACGTGAACGTCGCGGAGGGAAAGGATGGAGCTAGCCAAAATTGCACTTACACCGCTGGATAGACGCGGTAATCCGGTGAAAGGCAAGGAATTCAAGGTGCTTTTCAATCCGAACGCCTACTCGATCACCAAAGCGGTGACGTGGAGTGCTATCAGCGCCACCAGTCCCGGCGCCGCCCAAACCGACCGCAAAGTGAATGCGCCGACTTTGACTTATGGCGGCGGCGGCAGCCGGACGTTAAGCCTGGAGCTGTTCTACGATGTGACCGAGCCCATTAACGGCGTTCTCATCGACGATGTGCGTAAAGAAACCAATAAGATGGTGGAACTGACGCGCATGCAAAAGGAATTGCAGCGTCCGCCGGCGGTGGAGATCAAGTGGGGCGCGGCGCCGCCGGCCAATTCCGATTTTCCCTTCACCGGGGTGATCGGCATGCTCACCCAACGCTTCACCCTGTTCAGCAGCGACGGCAAACCGTTACGGGCGACCCTGAACGTTACTTTCACCGAATTTCTCGATCCGGAACTGGATCAGCGCCAGACCGATCCCGAATTTACCACCCGTCGGGTCAAGCGCGGCGATACCCTGAGCGGCATCGCCGCCGAGGTCTACCGCGACCCGGCCCGGTGGCGGCTGATCGCGGAGGCCAATAACCTCGATGATCCACGCCATCTGGTTATCGGTGGGACTCTGGCTATTCCCAAGGTCGATTGAAGGATACGCATTAATGCCGGCCGCCAATTCCCACAGCCCGCTGGTCACCGATTTTCAGATCAGTGTCAACGGTTCACCCTTGCCGGTGGCGGCAGCGCTGCATGTCATCAGCGTCACCGTCGACGATGGCGTGGCGCTGCCCAGTATGTTCACGCTGGAATTGGCGGGTTCGGAATACGAACAAGACACACTGGCCTGGATCGACGATCAGAATTTATTCACCATCGGCCATGCAGTCGAAGTCAAACTGGGCTACGTGGACAATCTGGCCAGCCTGATCCAGGGCGAAATCACCGCCCTGGAACCGGAGTTTGCAGCCGACCGGCTGCCCCGCCTGATCGTGCGTGGTTACGACCGCCGCCACCGCTTGCAGCGAGGCCGCAAGGTCCGCACCTTCGTGCAGCAGAAAGACAGCGATATCGCCGCGCAAATCGCCGGTGAAAACGGACTGAGCGGGCAAACCAAAGACAGCAGCGTGGTGCATGACTATGTGCTCCAGGCTAACCAGACGGACCTGGAGTTCCTGCAGGAGCGCGCTGGCCGGATCGAGTATGAAGTCATCGTCGAGGATAAAACGCTCTCGTTCCGGCCGGTGGCTAACGCGACCGGTGAAATCTTGACGTTGTCCCTGAACGATGAACTGCTGGAATTCTACCCGCGGCTGTCCTCCGCCGCTCAGATCAGTGAGGTACAGGTGCGTGGTTGGAATCCCAAGGATAAGCAAGCGATCGTCGGCCAGGCACAGGCCGGCGCAGAAGTTTCCACCATGGGCGGACAGCAAAGCGGCGCTGCCCTGGTCAACAGCGCCTTTGGTGCCGCCATCGGATTGATCAGCCAGCAACCGGTGTGGACTCAGGCGGAAGCCGACCAACTGGCCAAAGCGCGGTTCAATCACTGCGTGTTGGCACTGATTGAGGGCGAGGGGGTATGCTGGGGGCGCACCGATCTGCGCGCCGGCAAGGTGATCAAAATCGACGGTTTAGGCAAACGGTTCAGCGGTCAATACTATGTCACTGCCGCTATCCATTGCTACACGTCACAACAGGGCTATCTAACCCGCTTTACCGTGCGGAGGAATGCGGCGTGAATTTCTTCGATGCGCTGCTCGAACGCGACCATACTGCCGTTATCACCGGCGTGGTGGTCGGGGTGGTGACCAACAATCAGGACCCGGACGGACTGGGTCGGGTGAAAGTCAAATTTCCCTGGCTCAGCGATACGGATGAAAGTTACTGGGCGCGGGTCGCCACCCCCATGGCCGGGAAAGAGCGCGGCCTGTACTGTCTGCCGGAAGTGGACGATGAGGTGCTGGTGGTCTTCGAGCACGGCGATGTGCGTTTTCCTTACGTGCTCGGCGGGCTCTGGAACGGCAAGGACAAGCCGCCGGCCGACAACAGCGACGGTAAAAATAATGTGCGCCTGCTCAAATCGCGCAGCGGTCATGTCATCCGCCTGAGCGATGAGGACGGCAAGGAGAAAATCGAGATCATCGACAAGAGCGAAAAGAACAGCATCGTCTTCGATACGGCGAACAATACGATTACGATCAGCGCCGACAAGGACATCATCCTGTCGGCCCCGCAGGGCACGATCAAGCTGGACAGTCAGAAAATCGAAGCCAAATCCTCCGCCGACGCCACAGTCGAGGCAGGGGCGGGGATGGACGTGAAAGCCAGCGGGACCCTGAATATCAAGGGCGCCACCGTGAATATCAATTGAGCTATGGGCCAGCCTGCCGCCAAACAGGGCGACCAGATCGTCGCCACCGATACGCACATCGTCATGGTGCCGGGTCCGACACCCGTACCCACGCCGCTGCCACATCCTTTTACCGGCATCATCAACGGCAATCTGAGCAGTGATGTCAACATCATGGGGATGCCGGCGGCCACGGTGGACAGCACGGCGGACAACACCCCGCCTCACCTACAAACGCCACCCGGCACGGCGTTTCAAAAGCCGCCGACCAATAAGGCCACCATCAAGGTCGGCAGCCCGACGGTGAAGATCAACGGCAAGATGGCGGCGCGTAACGGCGATACGGCGATGACCTGCAACGATCCGGCGGACCTGCCGGTGGGCCAGGTGATTGCGGTGGGCACCGTGTTTATCGGCTAGGAGGAGTGATGGCGAAACCATTTCTGGGTAAAGGCTGGGGATTTCCGCTCAAGGTGGACGCCACGGGCTTTATCGACAAAGCTGACTACGAGGAAAGCGTCCGCCAGTCGATCTGGATCATTCTCGGCACGGCCAAAGGGGAGCGCGTCATGCGTCCCGATTTCGGCTGCGGCATTTACGATCTGGTGTTCGAGGTCAACAGTCCTTCCACCGCCGGCAAGGCGGCCCAGGCTATACGCCAGGCGCTGCTGCTGTTTGAACCGCGCATCGATGTACTGGATATTCAAGTGCAGGCGGCCAAGGGCGGCGCGGTGCTGCTCATCAGTCTCGACTACCAGGTCCGCGCCACTAATAACGTCTTCAATCTGGTGTATCCGTTTTATCTGGAAAGGAGTACGGCCTGATGGCCACGACAGCCCCTCCGGTCGACGCCCGTACCGCGGTCGATATCGCCAAACAGGTCCGTGCGTTGCTGGCCATCTATGCTCCGGCCTGGCGGGAACAGGTCACTGATCCGGCCACCGGCCAGAAGCAGACTGATTATCTGGGTACGGCACTGATCGAAATCTTTAGCCGCTTTGCGGAAATCATTCTGCAACGGCTCAATCAGGCGCCGGCTAAAAATCTGCTGGCGTTTCTGGATCTGCTGGGCGAATCGCGCCTGCCGCCCCAACCGGCGCGGGCGCCGCTCAGCTTCTCGCTGGCCCCCGGCAGCACCGTGGATGCCGTGGTCCCGCCCCGGACCCAAGTCGCCGCGCCGCCCGCCGAGGGTGAAAAAGAACCGGTGGTGTTTGAAACTGAACACGAGTTGGTGGTCACGGCGGCGCAACTGGTTTCCTTATTTACCTGCGAGCCGGCCTTAGATCGCTATGCCGATCACAGTGACTGGCTGACTGCCCCGGCGGCTGAAATTCTGGTCTTCCAGGGTGATCGGCCGATCGAGCATATTCTCTATGTGGGGCATGACACTCTGTTCGGTTATTCGGATCTGCAGGAACTGCGCCTGACTTTCTCCCTGGAGAGTGAAATTCAGGATCCCGATCCCCGCAGGCTGCAATGGGAAATCTGGGACGGGGCACAGGGAATCACCCTTACGCCAACCGGAGATACCACCGCCAACCTGACTAAAAACGGTGAGGTTGTTTTTACCACCGGGCTCGCGCAAGTCTCCGAGCAAACTGTCGATAAATTGCCAAGCCGCTGGTTGCGTTGCCGTTTGCTGACGCCGATCACCTCCGCCAGCGACAAGCAGGCCGGCAGGGTGCGCGTCAGTCAGTTGCCGGACATCGAGGCACTCACCGTGCAGGTTACCCGGAGTGGCGCAAGCCTGGCCGTAGAGACAGCCTTTACGAACCAGCTTCCAGTGGATCTGAGCAAGGATTTCTTCCCTTTCGGCGAGAAACCGAAATTCGGAGATACGCTGTATTTGACCAGTGGCAAGGCATTCGCCGAAACCGGCAGCACAATCACCCTGCACATAACGCTGACTAATCCGAGCGATGCCCAACAATCGCCCATCGCTCCGACCAGGGCTTCGGCAAATCTCGATCTTAGCTGGGAATTCTGGGACGGCCAGACATGGAAACCTCCGGCCAACCTTCAGGATACTACGGAGAAATTGACCCAATCTGGCGCGGTAACTTTCACGCTGCCTGGTCAATCGGCTGTTACAACTGTCAACGGCATGGAGAAATACTGGGTTCGTGTGCGCATCAGCGCCGGCAACTACGGTGAGGAGGCTCGTTATGAACCCATCGATCCCAACAACCTGGAACAGGGATATAAATTCATCCCTGCTACTTTTGCGCCACCGTCTATCCGGTTACTTACCATTGACTACGCTTTGACCAAAGCAGCACCACCAAAAGTGGTGTTGGGCTATAACGATTTTGCCTACAACCCTTTCACCAACACCCCATTCAAGCCATTTCAGGCTACCTTGGACACCCGTCCAACGCTCTATCTTGGCTTCACCTTGCCGACGGGCCGGAACGATTTCCCCAATCGCAACCTCAGCCTGTATGTGCATACCGCCGAGTTCAAATACGACGCAACGGCAACCGCCGCCGCTGCGTCCGCCGGAGCACAGCCGAGACTGATCTGGCAGTATGGGAACGGGGCCGGCTGGACCGATTTAACTGTTCAGGACGGCTCGGAAAACTTCACCCGCACCGGCCTGCTGGAATGGCTGGCGCCGGCCGACTTCGCTGCTCGAACCGAGTTCGGCTTGCAACGCTACTGGCTGCGGGTGCGGTGGGATAGCGGCGCTTACCGGCTGGCCCCTCGATTGAGCCGGCTGCTGTTCAACACGACGCCGGCCATTCAGGCAGTCACGGTGCGCAATGAAATTCTGGGGTCCAGCGACGGCAGCGAAAACCAGCCCTTTCGCGCCACCCGTGCGCCGCTGCTGGCCGGTCAGCAACTGGAGGTGCGGGAACCGGAACTGCCTTCCGCTGAAGAACGGGCGCTGCTCGAACAAGCCGGCGGTGAGGATGCCATCAGCGTCGTCCGCGACGCCGCCGGTCGTCCCCTCGAGATCTGGGTACGCTGGCAACAGGTCTCGGATTTTTACGGCTCCGGTCCCCGCGACCGGCATTATGTGCTGGATGCGTTGAGCGGTGAGATTCGCTTTGGCAGCGGTCGTAACGGTCTGATTCCGCCGATCGGTGCCGGCAATATCCGCTTGGCGTATTACCGGACCGGCGGTGGTCTGGCGGGCAACCGACCCGCCAACACCATTATCCAACTGAAGACCACCGTCCCTTATGTGGACAAGGTGACCAATCCCGAACCGGCGGAGGGCGGTGCCGAAGCGGAATCCCTGGAGTCACTGTTACAGCGGGCGCCGCGCGCCCTGCGGCACCATCATCGGGCGGTTAACCTGGAAGACTACGAGGATCTGGCGCTGCTGGCATCGCCGGCGGTGGCGCGGGCCAAGTGCGTGCCGCTGTACGATCTGAGCAACGATCCCGATACCAAGAACGTTCAGCCCGGTACGGTCAGCCTGATCATCGTGCCGCGCACAACCGAGCCCAAACCTGTACCCAGCCTGGAATTGCTTGATGGGGTCAGCCGCTATCTGGACGAGCGCCGGATTCCGACCGCGGACCTGGTCATCGTCGGTCCCGACTACGTCCGGGTCGATGTCACGGTGGAGATCGCGCTGGTATCTCTGGAAGGGGCCAGCGGCGTGGAACGGGAGGTGACGCAAACCCTGGCCCGCTTTCTTCATCCGCTAACCGGCGGGCTGGATGGCAACGGCTGGGATTTTGGCCGCGAACCTTACCTCTCGGACCTGTATGCCCTGCTCGAAGCGGTTGCCGGTGTGGACCACATTCGCAGTCTACACAAGCACGAAATCGAAGAGCGTACTGGCGCGCTGACCACCGGCCGTTTTCTGGTGTACTCCGGCACGCATACTATCCGTTTGACCTTTGCGGAGATCTGATGTCATGCCGCTGACCCTGCCCAATCTGGATGATCGCCGCTACGCCGACCTGGTGGAGGAGGCGCGTGCGCTGATCCCCACGCATGCGCCGGAATGGACCAACCATAACCCGTCCGATCCCGGCATCACTCTGATCGAGCTGTTTGCCTGGTTGACGGAGATGCAGATCTACCGGCTGAACCGGGTCACGGATGACAATCTCCGCACTTTTCTCAAGCTGCTGAACGGCAGGGACTGGCAGCCCTCCGGGATGACGTCGGCAGCGCTGGCGGAGGATATCCGCGCCTCGGTGCTGGCCCTGCGGCGACGGGAACGGGCGGTCTCCAGTGAAGATTTCGAAGCACTGGCGTTAGAGGCCGACGCCCGTGTCGCCCGAGTCCGCTGTCTGCCGCGCCGTAATGTACTGATGGACTTCGAGACCGAACAGCCGGGCCATGTCAGTCTAATCGTCGTACCTTGGCAGGAAAGTGCCCTGACCGCAGCGATCGACGCCGTTGCAGATTATCTGGAGCCCCGCCGTCTGTTGACGACCTTTCTCCATCTGATCGGTCCCCAGTATGTGCCAGTGGATATTCAGGCGACGGTGGTGCCGCTGGCCGATGTCAAGGAATCCGATCTAAAGCCGCGAGTGAGCGTCGCCCTGAATGACTTTCTGGACCCGCTGCACGGTGGAGAGGATGACGATGGTTGGCCGTTCGGACGCAATATCTTTGTGTCGGAACTTTACCAACTGCTCGATCAACTGTCCGGCGTCGATTACGTGACGGGCGTCACGGTGAGCAGCGATGATCCCGCTCGGCTCATCCGCAACGAACGACTCGAACTGATCGGTCTCACCGTCAAGCCGCACGAGCTGGTCAGGGCGCGGACGCTGACGGTCACGGCGCCGCTGGTTTAGGGTAAGGCTATGGCTATCGATTCGACCCAAAGCAGCAATTATCTCCAGTCCCTGCCAGCTATTTTCGCCGAAGAACCTTTGCTGGGCCGGTTTCTGCTGGCCTTCGAGCAGGTGTTGACCGGTCTGCAAGGCAGCGAGGGCGAACCGGGCCGGGGTCTGGAACAGATTATCGCCGCCATTGCCGATCTCTTCGATCCGCTGGCGACGCCGCCGGAGTTTCTGCCATGGCTGGCGGGCTGGGTGGCGCTCGGTTTGCGGGCGGACTGGCGGGAAGATCAGCAGCGGCAATTCCTCGCCAACATCGTGCCCCTGTACCGCCGCCGCGGCACCAAGCAGAATCTGATCGAGCTGCTGAAAATCTATACCGGCCTGGAGCCGGAAATCGCGGAAGGCGAAAATACCCTCTTCCAGATAGGCGTGCATTCCACGGTTGGCGTCGATACCCAGATCAACGGCAGTGCGCCGCATTATTTCCGGGTGACCGTGAACATTCCCAATCCCGATCCGGCCACTTTGCAAAGACAGAATCAGATTATCCAGGCGCTGATCGACCTGGAGAAACCGGCGCATACCGCCTATGACTATCATCCCACCCATACCTCGATGCAGATCGGCGTGCACTCCCAGATCGGCGTCGATACGCTCCTGGGGGATCTCCCCCAATAACTTGAGAGGCAAGGACAACCATGGCTGACGTCAAGCGTTTGCATTACTTCAATCACCAGTTTCTGGTAGAGGCGGACTTTACGGATGAGCAGCAATACCATCTAACGATGCGCCGCCGTCATAACGAGGCCTTGCACACTTACGGGGTGGCCGAGGGGCTGACGGTCCAGAAAACCGGGGATAAGGAAATCACCGTTCAGCCCGGCGTGGCCATCGACCGGGGCGGGCGGGAATTAGTGCTGCTCGATCCCCGTGTCGTCAGCGTCAGTGGTTCGTCGGGATCGACCGTCACGATCACCCTCGCCTATCACGAGGAGGAGAGCGATGCCAGCACCGCCACCGGCGTGACCGGCAATACCCGGATCAAGGAAACGCCAGAGGTGCAGGCTGTCACCACAGCGACTCCTGGTGATGGCAGCATCATCCGCCTGGCGCAGTTCGTGCTGGACAGTGCCGCCAATGTACCCGGCAACAATGGCGATGCGTTCACCGATGGGCGACAGGCAGCAGGCGCCGTGCTGATAGATGGAGCAGTGCTCACCTCGAAACTGGCGGACGGAGCGGTCACCAACGCCAAAATCACCAATAACACAATTGACGAAAACAAGTTCACGGCAACCACCCGTGGCAAGCTCGTCACCAACGGCAACAGTCACGACCATGCCGGCGGCGACGGCGCACAGATCAGACACAGTGCTTTAAATCTCGATGGGGGCACCAATCCCCATGGCACGACCGCGGCGGATGTAGGGGCGCTGCCGGCCACGGGTGGGATAGTGAGCGGCAGTTTGCAGGTGAATGGCAGTATCGGTGTCGGTGTAGCGCCGCAAGCAGGGGACAAACTTTTTGCCATTGCCAGAGATGGCTCCGCTGGTACTGTTGTTGTGGAAGCAGGTGCTGCATCCAGCAATGGCAGCGGTACTGTATCCGGCCTCGCTGTTAATGCGTATGGCTCAGGCACGGGATGGAAACAGGGTATTACCAGTTCGGTAAGCGGCGCCGGTCTGAAACAGGCAGGTCAATTCTCTGCTTACAGTGCAGCGGATTCGGATGACAGTACCAACGCGCTTTACGCCTATGCCAGCAGCGAGGGGACGGGGATCGTGACGTCCCTCCAAATTAATTCATCCGGCTCAGGCACGGGATGGAAACAGGGTATTATCTGTAATGTAAGTGGCGCTGGTCCCAAACGAGCGGGTCAATTCTTTGCTTCGAGCGCAGCGGATTCAGATGACTATACCAGCGCGCTTTTCGCCTATGCCAGCAACGACGGGACTGGACCTTTAATTGCTCTGCAAGTAAATGCAAGTGGTTCAGGTACCGGCTGGAAACAGGGTATTACCTGTTTTGCTGATGGCGCCGGTCCCAAGCGAGCGGGTCAATTCTTTGCTTCGAGCGCAGCGGATTCGAATGACTATACCAATACGCTTTACGCCTCTGCCAGCAGCGACGGGACTGGCAACGTGACCGGCCTGCAAATTAATTCATCCGGCTCAGGCACCGGAAGTAAAGAAGGTATTATCTGTTCTGCGGGTGGCGCCGGCCCTAAACAGGCGGGTCAATTCATTGCTTCGAGTGCGGCGGGTTCGACAGACAATACCACTGCTCTTTCCGCCTCTGCCAGCAGCGCAGGAACTGGTTCTGTGTTCGGCCTTGACGTTAATGTATCCGGCTCAGGAACGGGAGGTAAACGGGGTATTAACTGTTCACTGAGTGGCGCTGGCCCTAAGTATGCAGGTCAATTCTCTGCTTTGGGTGAGACGGGTTCATCGGACTTTACCAGTGCGCTTTGGGGCTCTGCCGGCAGCGAAGGGACCGGAGATGCCTATGCTCTCATAGGCATTGCTTCTGGCTCGGGAACAGGGACTAAATATGGTGTTTACGGTTATGCAAGCGGCGGTGGAACGAAATATGCCGGTTACTTCATCGGCAATGTCTATGTAGGTGGCACTCTATCGAAAGCCAGTGGTACTTTCCTGATCGATCACCCGCTCGATCCCGAAAATAAGACCCTGCGCCACAGTTTCGTCGAATCGCCCGAAAACCTGTGCCTGTATCGTGGTAAAGCCAAACTGGACAGTAAAGGTCAGACGACGGTCAAAATGCCCGATTATTTTGCCGCGTTGACCAAAGAGGATGAAGCTACTATCAGCCTCACAGCAATAGGGAGTAAACCGTTCCTGACCGGTTACGAGTGGAATCAGAGTTTCACCGCATTCACCCTTTACGGCGAAGCCGGCCGGGAGGTCAGCTACCTGGTACTGGCCAATCGCGACGATCCGGTCATCCATCAGCTCAGACGCCCAGTGGAAGAGAAAAAGGGTAAGGGGTACTTTGAAAAAGGTCAGTTGCTCAATCCCGAGGCCTTTGGTAAAGCCCCCGAGACGGCCTTCGCTTTCAGAGACATGGGACCGGTCGGCGCCCCACCGGAGGGAGCAGAAGCGCCTATGGCGCCAGCGGCCTTCGCCTCGATGGACGACGAACGCCAACGGATGGAAGAAACCCTCGCCAAAGCTCACGAAGAGCAGCAGCAGCGAATGACAGCTCTGAGACAGGAAGAAGAACAGCGCAGACAACAACTGGAAGAAACCCTGGCGGCGCTACCACCGCAACAAGACCAACCTCCCGAATAGCGTAAGGTATTGAGCATTACTGCTGACGCCAGACCGATCGGCATCCTGGGCGGAACCTTCGACCCCATTCATTACGGTCATCTGCGGCCCGCCCTGGAAATTCTGGAAAATCTCGGCTTCGCTGAAGTCCGCTTCATCCCCGGCAGGCTGCCGCCCCACCGGGGACAGCCGCGCGCCACCCCCGAGCAGCGTCTGCAACTGCTGCAACTGGCGGTCGCCGGACAACCGGGTTTCGTAGTGGACGAGCGGGAATTGCACCGCGCGGGGCCGTCCTATATGGTAGATACACTGACTGGGCTGCGCGCCGAACTGGGCGCTACGCCTTTATGTCTGATTCTCGGCAGGGATGCGTTCGCCCAACTGACCACCTGGCACCGCTGGCGGGAAATCCCCGCTCTGGCCCATCTGGTGATCACCGACCGACCGGACGGCGATCCACTCCTGCCCGCCACCCTGCTTGAATTGCTCGAGCGGCACGGTCTGCGGCAACCGTCACAACTCGGCGAGCGCTCCGCCGGCGGTATCTGGTTTCAACCGGTCACACAACTCGCCATTTCCGCTACCCGCATCCGGGAACTGCTGGCGCAGGGCCGTTCGCCCCGCTATCTGCTGCCCGAAGCGGTGCTGCATTCCATTCAAAAACAGGGTCTCTATCGACCTGCCGATTCACCTCACCGCGAGGACGAACACGCTGACCATGCAACTTGACGATCTGCGGAATACCGTTGTAAACGCCCTGGAGGAACTCAAGGCCCTCAATATCAAGGTCCTGGACGTGCGCGGAGTCGCCACGTTCACCGATCTGATGATTATCGCCAGCGGCGCGTCTGGCCGTCAGGTCAAAGCCCTGGCCGACAAGGTAGTCGAACGCTGCAAACAGGCCGGCATCCGGCCGCTCGGGGTGGAGGGCGAGCGGGAAGCCGAATGGGTGCTGGTAGATCTGGGCAATATCGTGGTCCACATCATGAAGCCCGACACGCGGGATTTCTACAATCTGGAGAAGCTCTGGTCGGTGCAGGAGACGGCGGGCACTCAGGCCGCCCGTCAGCATTGAATTCCCCTTTTTCTCCTCCGGGACATTGTCGCTAGACCGCCATGCGCATTTATCTGCTCGCCGTTGGCGCTCGTATGCCCAGCTGGGTCAAGGCGGGATTCGCGGACTATGCGCAGCGCCTAACCCGCGAATGCCGGCTCGAACTGGTCGAAATTCCCGCCGGCAAGGGTGGCAGGCAGGTCGATTTAAGCAAACGGCTGCGCGAGGAAGGCGAGCGCCTGCTGGCGGCCATCCCGCGCGGCGCCCGCATCGTCGCGCTGGATGTCGCCGGCCAGCAGTGGGCCAGCGAGGAACTGGCCCGCCAGTTGGATGACTGGCTGCGCAGCGGTCGCGAGGTGGCTCTGCTGATCGGCGGTCCCGATGGCCTGGCTGAACACTGTCGCGCCCGCGCCGAGATCGTCTGGTCGCTGTCCCGCCTCACCCTGCCCCATGCCCTGGTGCGCATCCTCGTAGCCGAACAGTTGTACCGGGCCTGGAGCATCCTGCAACACCATCCCTACCACCGTGGCTGACGGGCAGCCGGCGTTCGTCTATCTGGCTTCCCACTCGCCGCGGCGGCGCGCATTGCTGGAGCAAATCGGCTTAACTTATGAACTGGTGGCAGTGCGCGTGGACGAAACTCCGCTGCCCGGCGAGACCGCCGCCGCCTACGTCAGCCGACTGGCGCTGGCCAAGGCGCGCGCCGGTTGGCAGGCGTTGCCAACCCGGCGGGATAAAGACGGGCCGGTGCTGGGGGCCGACACCGCGGTGGTGATCGATGACATCATCCTGGGTAAGCCGACCCATCGTGCCGAAGGGCTGGCCATGCTGGCGCGGCTGTCCGGGCGCGAGCATCAGGTCTGGAGCGCGGTGGCGCTGGTGGCCGGGAAACGCGAGGCGGTGCGCAGCCAGGAAAGCCGGGTACGTTTCCGGCCATTGACCCGGCCGAAAGCGCAGCGTACTGGGCTAGCGGCGAACCGGCCGACAAGGCCGGCGCCTACGGCATTCAGGGCCGGGCGGCGGCGTTTATCGCCGAACTGCACGGCAGCTATTCTGGCGTCATGGGCCTGCCGCTGTTCGAAACCGCCACACTGTTGCAGGAGTTCGGCATCGCCGTTCTCTGACTACCCCCTTAAGGCGAGCAATCTCGGTCCTCACCCTTCTATAGATAACCCCTCTTGCAATTAGCCTCTGGCCCCATGTCCAATGTTGCAGTGCAACATTCGTCTATGCTATGCTGCAATGCAGCATGACATGGTGCCACTGCGATCGGGATGCTTCTCCACTCGCTGCCTGAACTCGACCAGCTGGCCCATAAAACACCCGAACCCGCACTGTTCGAGCAGCTTCGGTTCGTTCTCATAGAAGCGAGAGGAGGACCCACATGTACATCCATACCGTCAATGAAGCCATCCGCGTCTTTCGCCAAACCCTGCCGGCTAACAGCAATACGGCGGCAGCCATCGACCGGCAGGACGGGCTGGCGGCTATTTCCCAATGCGCCACTCAGGAAGGCGTGCACGCCTTAGCAGCGCTCCTGTTCCAGGTCCAACTGGCGGAACTCTACGACACCGGCGAATCCGAGCCGATCGTGCACGTGACCAATGCCCTGCAGCAGTTTCGTCAACATCTTCCGACTGCCAGTAAAACCGCCGCCGCGCTCGAGCGGCATGCCTCCTGGCAGGAAATCTCGCAGTGTGCTGAAGCCGAAGGCTTGCGGCAGCACCCTGTCGTCAGCGTGTTGTGCGCGGCCGAGCAGGAGCGGCTGCGCCGTCCAAGGCGGGTGCATGCGCCATTGCCCAGCCCCCGGCGCCGCCGGCGCGGCGTGGCATGGCTGTTGCAACAGGGGCGGGGCCGGTAACACCGGCTGGCCAGCGCTAGGGGCGACGGCGCCACGCCGCCGCCGGTTGTGGAGCAGCAGGGGAAAAAACGATGTACGACATTATCAAGCAGTTGGAGGAAAAACGTGACGCCGCCCGTCTGGGTGGCGGCCAACGGCGTATCGACGGGCAGCATGCGCGCGGCAAACTGACGGCCCGGGAACGCATCCAGTTGCTGCTGGATCCGGGCACCTTCGAAGAATGGGATATGTTTGTCGAGCACCGCTGCACCGAATTCGGCATGGCTGAGCAGAAGATTCCGGGCGACGGCGTGGTGACCGGTTACGGCACCATCAACGGCCGGGTGGTGTTCGTCTTCAGTCAGGACTTCACCGTGTTCGGCGGTTCGCTGTCCGAAGCGCACGCTGAAAAAATCTGCAAGATCATGGATCACGCCCTCAAAGTGGGCGCGCCGGTGATCGGCCTGAATGACTCCGGCGGGGCGCGCATCCAGGAAGGGGTGGCCTCACTGGCCGGCTACGCCGATGTCTTCCAGCGCAATGTGATGGCCTCCGGGGTGATTCCGCAGATTTCGGTGATCATGGGGCCGTGCGCCGGCGGCGCGGTGTATTCACCGGCCATGACCGATTTCATCTGCATGGTCAAGGACACGTCCTATATGTTCGTCACCGGTCCTGAAGTGGTGAAAACCGTCACCCACGAGGATGTGACTCAGGAGGAATTGGGCGGCGCGGTGACCCACTCCACCAAATCAGGCGTGGCCGATTGGGCCTTCGATAACGACGTGCAGGGCCTGCTGGCGGTGCGCCGTTTGATGAATTTCCTGCCCTCCAACAATCGCGAAAAATCGCCGGTCCGGCCGACCCCCAACCCGGCCGACCGCATCGAGTCCTCGCTCGACACGCTGGTGCCTCCCAATCCCAACAAGCCCTACGATATGAAGGAGCTGATTTTCAAAATCCTGGATGATTACGAATTCGTCGAGCTGAAACCGGACTACGCTAAAAATATCATCGTCGGCTTCGGGCGGATGGAGGGATCGACCGTGGGCATCGTCGCCAACCAGCCGCTGGTGCTGGCCGGTTGTCTGGATATCAAATCTTCGCTCAAGGCGGCGCGCTTCGTGCGCTTCTGCGATTGCTTCAATATCCCGATCATCACCTTGGTGGACGTACCCGGCTTCCTGCCCGGCACCGATCAGGAATATGGCGGCATCATCAAGCACGGCGCCAAGCTGCTGTACGCCTTCGCCGAGGCCACCGTGCCCAAGATCACGATTATCACCCGCAAAGCCTATGGCGGCGCTTATGATGTGATGAGTTCCAAGCATCTGCGCGGCGATGTCAATTTCGCCTGGCCAACCGCCGAGATTGCGGTGATGGGCTCCAAGGGGGCGGTGGAGATCATCTTCCGCCAGGAAATCCGCGACGCCGTACTGATCGCCGAACGCACCGAAGTGTATCGCACCAAGTTTTCCAATCCGTTTATCGCCGGCAGTCGCGGCTTTATCGACGACGTGATCATGCCGCGCGATACCCGCACCCGGATCTGTCGCTCCCTGAATATGCTCAAGGATAAGAAACTGGAAAATCCTTGGCGTAAACACGGCAACATTCCACTGTAGGGTCAGCCGCCATGTTCAAGAAGATACCTGATCGCCAACCGGGGCGAGATTGCCTGCCGGGTTATCAAAACGGCCCGCCAGATGGGCATTAAGACAGTCGCCGTTTACTCCGAGGCAGACCAGAACTCCCTGCATACCGAAATGGCCGACGAGGCCGTGCTGATCGGGCCGCCGCCGTCGACCCAGAGCTATCTGGTCATGGACCGGATCATCCAGGCCTGCAAGGACACCGGCGCTGAAGCCGTCCATCCCGGTTATGGCTTCCTGTCCGAGAATCCCAGCTTCGCCGAGGCCCTGGCGCGGGAAGGTATCGCCTTCATCGGTCCGAAAGCCCACGCCCTGACCCTGATGGGCGATAAGATCACCTCCAAAAAGCTGGCGCTGGAGGCCGGCGTTAACACGATTCCCGGTTATACCGGCGTGCTCGACAATGCCGAGCACGCCGTCACTATCGCCCACGACATCGGCTATCCCGTCATGATCAAGGCCAGCGCCGGCGGCGGCGGCAAGGGCATGCGGGTGGCCTGGAACGACGCCGAGTGCCGGGACGGCTTCGAGCGCGCCACCAACGAGGCCCGCTCCAGCTTCGGCGACGAGCGGGTCTTCGTGGAAAAGTACATCGAAGAGCCGCGCCATATCGAAATTCAGGTGCTGGCTGACAGCTTCGGTAACACGCTCTATCTGGGCGAGCGCGAATGCTCCACCCAGCGGCGCCATCAGAAAGTGATCGAGGAGTGCCCCTCCCCGTTCCTGGACGAAGCCACCCGCCGGGCGATGGGCGAACAGGCGGTGGCCCTGGCGCAAGCAGTGGACTACCAGTCGGCCGGCACGGTCGAGTTCATCGTCGACCGGCAACGCAACTTCTACTTTCTGGAAATGAACACCCGCTTGCAGGTGGAGCATCCCGTCACCGAACTGGTCACCGGCGTCGATCTGGTCGAGCTGATGATCCGCATCGCCGACGGCGCAGCCCTGCCCCTGACCCAGGCGGACGTCAAGCTTAACGGCTGGGCGATCGAGGCGCGGGTTTACGCTGAAGACCCGTTCCGTAACTTTCTGCCGTCCACTGGTCGCCTGACGCGCTATATGCCGCCGGCCGAAGACGAAGGGGTGCGGGTGGACACCGGCATTTACGAAGGCGGCGAGGTGTCGATGTATTACGACCCGATGATCGCCAAAGTGATCACCTACGGCGCCACCCGGGATCAGGCCATCGCCCGCATGCGCACGGCGCTGGATGCGTTCTACATTCGCGGCGTGGCGCACAACATCGGCTTTCTAATCGCCCTGATGAAACATCCCCGCTTCGTGGAGGGACGGCTCAGCACCAACCTGATTGCCGAGGAATATCCGGACGGTTTTCGGGCGGCCGATATTCCCCATGACGATCCGGCCCTGCTCCTGGCGGTGGCGGCCAGTATCCACCGGCGCCACATGGATCGGGCCGCCCTGATCAGCGGCCAGATGCCGGGGCTGGAACGGCGGGTGGAGGATCAGTGGGTGGTATTCATGCGCGGCCAGTACCATCCGGTCAGCGTGCGGCCGGTCGATGGCGGCCACGATGTCATTTACAAAGGCGAACGGTTCGCCGTGCGCAGCGCTTGGCACTTCGGCGAGCCGCTGTTTCGCGGCACGTTGAACGGCGTCAATATCTGCGTGCAGGCAGAGCGCCGCTACCTGGAATACCGCCTGTTCCATAGCGGCTCCCAGGTGGACGTGCTGATCCTGACGCCAGAAGCAGCGGAACTGCACCGGTTAATGCCGGTCAAGGCGCCGCCCGACCTGTCCCGCTATCTGCTCTCGCCCATGCCGGGCCTGCTGACCAAGGTGGCGGTCGAGCCGGGCCAGGAGGTCAGGATCGGCGAGACGCTGGCAGTGATCGAGGCAATGAAAATGGAGAATGTGCTGTACGCCGAGCGGGATTGCGTGGTGGCGCAGGTGCTCGCCAAAGCCGGTGACAGCCTGATGGTGGATCAGCCGATTGTGGAGTTCGCGTAGGAACACCCCGCGCCGGTGCCAGTAGAGCATGGGCAAGGGCGCTCGTGAGGGGCGCCCCTGCCCGCGATGATGGCGTCCGCTTCCAGCCGCTACCACAAGCGGCGCTCCAAGTCTGGTATATTTCGTTTCCCGCATAGCATCCGCAACCAGGGAAACACCGTGATCGACGCCGTTTACCAACCGCAAGCTATCGAAGCCGAGGCCCAACGCTACTGGGAAGAAAAACAGACCTTCCGGGTGACGGAAGACCCCGACCGGGAGAAGTTTTACTGCCTGTCCATGTTCCCCTACCCCAGTGGTCGGCTGCACATGGGCCATGTGCGCAACTACACCATCGGCGATGTTATCGCCCGCTACCAGCGCATGCTGGGCAAAAACGTGCTGCAACCGATGGGCTGGGACGCTTTCGGCCTGCCCGCCGAAGGAGCCGCCATCAAGCACGGCCTGCCGCCGGCGCAATGGACCTACGAGAATATCGCCCATATGCGCAGCCAGTTGCGGCGCATGGGCTTCGGCTATGACTGGCGCCGTGAACTGGCCACCTGCCGCCCCGAGTATTACCGCTGGGAGCAATGGCTGTTTATCCGCTTATTCGAGCAGGGGCTCGCCTACAAGAAAAACGCCGTCGTGAATTGGGATCCGGTCGATCAGACGGTGCTGGCCAACGAGCAGGTGATCGACGGCCGCGGCTGGCGTTCCGGGGCACTGGTGGAGCGGCGTGAGATCCCGCAGTGGTTCCTGAAAATAACCGCCTACGCCGAGCAGTTGCTGGCCGAGTTGGACCGGCTGGAGGAGTGGCCGGAAGCGGTGCGCGTCATGCAGCGTAACTGGATCGGCCGCTCCGAAGGGGTGGAAGTGGATTTCGCCATTCCCGGCGCCGGCGAGCCGTTGCGCGTCTATACCACCCGCCCGGATACCCTGCTGGGGGTGAGTTATATGGCGGTGGCCGCCGAGCATCCGCTGGCGCTTAAAGCGGCCGCCGGTGATCCCGCCCTTCAGGCTTTTCTGGAGGAATGCCAACGCAGTGCCGTGTCGGAAGCCGCCATCGAAACCATGGAGAAGAAAGGCATGCCACTGGGCATTGCGGCCCGCCATCCCATCACCGGGCAATCGATCCCGGTGTGGGTGGCCAATTTCGTGCTGATGGGTTATGGCACCGGCGCCGTCATGGCGGTGCCGGCCCATGACCAGCGCGATTATGAATTCGCCCGCCACTACCATCTGCCCATCATCCAGGTGATCGCCCCCGACAACGATCAGGACATCGACCTGAGCCGCCAGGCGTTCACCGACCCAGGTGTGCTGATCGATTCTGGCCAGTTCAGCGGGCTGGGCTTCCGGGAAGCCTGCGATGCCCTTGCGGATTATTTACAGGCCCAGGGCAAGGGCCGGCGGCAGGTGAATTACCGGCTGCGGGATTGGGGCGTATCCCGGCAACGCTACTGGGGCGCGCCGATTCCCATCATCAACTGCGCCGCCTGCGGTCCGGTGGCCGTGCCGCAAGATCAGTTGCCGGTCGTGCTGCCGGAAGACGTTGCCTTTCAAGGCGTGGTATCTCCCATCAAGCAGATGCCGGAATTCTATCGGACCACCTGTCCCCGCTGCGGCGGCCCGGCGGAACGGGAGACCGACACCTTCGACACCTTTATGGAATCGTCCTGGTACTACGCCCGCTTCGCCTGTTCGGACAACGACCGGGCCATGCTGGACGGGCGCGCCGGGTACTGGCTACCGGTGGATCAGTATGTCGGCGGCATTGAACACGCCATCCTGCATCTGCTCTATGCCCGCTTTTACCACAAACTGTTGCGGGACGCCGGTCTGGTAAGTTCGGCCGAGCCCTTTGCGCGGCTGCTCACCCAGGGGATGGTGCTCAAGGAGGGCGCCAAGATGTCCAAATCCAAAGGCAATGTCGTCGATCCCCAGGCGTTGATCGACCGCTACGGCGCCGATACGGTGCGGCTGTTCATGATGTTCGCCGCGCCTCCCGACCAGTCGCTGGAATGGTCAGACGCCGGCGTCGAGGGTGCCTATCGCTTCCTGCGGCGACTGTGGACCTTCGCCGTGACACAGGGCGACGCCATCCGCACGGCCCCGGTCGAGCCTAACTGGGCGTT
The DNA here is from genome assembly GCA_963708455.1 of uncultured Pseudomonadota bacterium. Lineage (GTDB taxonomy): Bacteria > Pseudomonadota > Gammaproteobacteria > Competibacterales > Competibacteraceae > CAIMUS01. The sequence continues at coordinate 732,520 of CAVPSQ010000010.1, read as the reverse complement.
GGCTGGCGAGGAGCTGCAAACCGTGCGCCGGGAAATCCACGAATCCCTGCGGCAGGCGCTGTTCGACTTTGGCCGCTATCAATTCAATACCGTAGTGTCCGGCGCCATGAAGATCCTGAACAGCCTGCAGCGTATTCCGACGGAGGCCGGACCTCTGGCCGCCGCTGTCAGGCGGGAAGGGGTCAGCATTCTGCTGCGGTTGCTGTCGCCAGTCACGCCGCATATCGCCCATGTGCTGTGGCAGGCGCTGGACTACGAAGGCGCCGTCATCGACGCGCCCTGGCCGGCGCCGGACGCGGCTGCGCTCAAGCGAGATACCATCGCGCTGGTGGTGCAGGTCAACGGCAAAGTGCGCGCCCAGATCGAAGTCCCGCGGGACGCCGGCAAAGGAACCATCGAGCAAATTGCCCTGGCCGCGCCCAATGTACAGCGTTTTGTGGAGGATAAAACGGTGCGTAAAATCATCGTGGCGCCCGGTAAACTGGTCAACATCGTCTGCGGCTAACCGTCATGTCCGATCTTCACTATTCCTTGCTTTATCCCCAGGGGCAGCAGCGGCAAAGTGGTTGCCGTGGAACTGCGCAGCGTTACCCTCTTTTCCCAGTCTGCCTGGCGGCCCTGTTGCTGCTGCTGGCGCTGACGGCGAGTGGCTGTGGCTTCAGACTACGCGGCGCGCTGGATCTGCCGCCGCAACTGCAAACCGTCTATATCAAGACCAACCGTGCGGCCAATATGCCGCCCAGCGGCCTCGAACAGGTGCTGGCCAACCGCCTGAAAACCAACGGCGTGGACGTGACTACCGACCTCAAGCAGGCCACGGCGATACTGGAGATCCTCAACGAGTCCGAAAGCACCCGCACTCTGGCCGCTTCCCGCCAGGGCCAGTCCCGGCTGAACACTCTCACCTACCAGGTTAATTACCAGGTAGTGCTGCCGGACGGCAAAGTGCTGGTGCCGGAAGCCACAGCCACGGCTACGCGCGACATCCTCTACCCGGAGGCGGCGGTATTAGCCCGCGATCAGGGCGTGCAACTGGTCAGGCGCGAGATGGAGTCCGACATTGCCCGCACCATTCTCCGCCGGGTAGCAACGGTCGCCAGCCAATGAGGATCCGCCTCGAGCAGTTGCACGCTCACCTCGCTCGCAACCTGGCTCGCCTGTATCTGGTCTACGGCGACGAGCCGCTGCTGGTGCAGGAGGCCGCCGACGCGATTCGCGGCAGCGCCTATGGGCAGGGTTATGGCGAACGCGACTGCCTGACGGTGGAGGCCGGCTTCGACTGGAATCGTTTTCTGCAAAGCGCAGCCAGCCGGTCGTTGTTCGCCGCCCGCCGCCTGCTGGAGTTGCGCCTGGGCGCCGCCAAGCTGGACGAGGCCGGCGGCAAGGCCTTGCAAGCCTACGCCCAGCGGCCTGCCGACGATGCGCTGCTGTTGCTCAGCGCCGGCAAGCTGGATGCGGCGGCTCAGAAAAGCGCCTGGTTCAAGGCACTGGACGGCGTCGGCGTGATCGTGCCGGTGTGGCCGGTGGAGGTCAGTCAATTACCTGATTGGATTGCCCGGCGGCTGCAGCAGGGTGGCCTGCAACCCACCCCGGAGGCGGTCGCCCTGCTGGCGCAACGGGTGGAGGGCAATCTGCTGGCGGCCGCTCAGGAAATTGCCCGCTTGCAGATGTTGTTCGGTGCCGGCCCGCTGACTGCTGAGCAGCTGCTGGAAGTGGTCGGTGACAGTGCCCGCTACAGCGTCTACGATCTGGTCGACGCCGCCCTGGCCAGTCAGTCCGAACGCACGGTACGCATCCTATACGGGCTGCGCGACGAAGGGGTCGAACCGGTGTTGGTTTCCTGGGCGCTGCACCGGGAGATCCGGTTGCTGGCGGTGCTGGCCTTCGCTCTGCGCCAGGGCCAGCCGCTGGAGGTTGAACTGACCCGTAACAGCGTATGGGAAAAGCGCAAGTCACTGCTGCGACATGCCACGCAGCGCCTGTCGGTCGAGGCCTGCCGCCGGCTGCTGGCGCAGTGCGCTCAAATCGACCGCCGGGTGAAAGGAGTCGACCCCGGCGACCCCTGGGATGCGCTGTTAAGCCTCGGCTTGGGACTGGCGGGCCGGAATATCCTGGCGGCGGACCAACAGGTTTGAGAAATAGTAGTATTCGCCGCGCAGGGCAAGGCCCGGAAAAGGTACGCAATGCGGTACCCTACCGAGCTACAGAACATGATCAGTTAAGCAGCAATTGTCTGAACTTCTGACGGCAGTTTGCTCAGGATAAGCCGGTTAAGTTCGACCTTAACACTGGCGTTATCAATATCAATGCCAACAACGTTACCTTTGGCATCGTAATCGAGTATCACGCCCTCCGCAATCTCCCGACTCTCTACGCTCGGTTGTTCAGAGAGGTCGATGTACAGTGAATCTGTTTCTGGATAGTAGTTCAGCTTCATGGTTTAAACCGTCGGTCAGGAAAGGCGTTATGGATAGTCACTTTATCCTCAAGCGTGACAACCCTTAAGAAGCGCCCATCGAGTTCAGGAATGTCGGCCCAAAAGCGAAATCGGTTTTGCTCCTGCAGTTCCGAGCGAATCGGATTTTTTAGCACACGAATACACCATTCCTTTTTCAAGTAGGGTCGTTTACGCAAAACCTCTTTCTCGAAATACTCAGTGAAATTGTAGGTCGGCATTTAAGTGCAAAATCTATTGGCTCAATATGGATTCCGGACTGCTGAGCGGTTTGCCTTAGCAGTAACCACTTCCGCCTCCTTGAAGAGAAATCCATAATAATTATAATGTCAAAACCGAGAAACGAAGTCAAGCACAACTGGACTTTGCGGCTGGACTTCCCTGTAGCAATGGCTATAGTAAGCTCCCAGACCGATTTTCTAACAGAGCAGTCCTATTCCCATGAAAGCAATGGTGCTGCGCAGGCTGTGCAGCCTGCATGAAAATAAAACTCCTTTGGAGTTGACCGAGTTACCCGAGCCGGTGCCTGGCCGGCAGGAAATCCTTATCCAGGTGGCTGTCTGCGGCGTATGCCATACCGAACTGGACGAGATTGAAGGCCGGACCCCGCCGCCACGGCTGCCGGTCGTGCTGGGCCATCAGGCGGTTGGCCGGGTCACCGCGCTCGGTCCCGGCGCTGGCGCGTTCCGGGTAGGCGACCGGGTGGGCGTCGCCTGGATTCATTCCGCCTGCGGCGTCTGCCGCTATTGTCGGGAGGGCAACGACAATCTCTGTCCCGACTTCAAAGCCACGGGCCGGGACGCCAACGGCGGTTATGCCGAATATATGACCGTCCCTGAAGCCTTCGCCTACCCTATTCCGGCGGTTTTTAGCGACGCGGAGGCGGCGCCCCTGCTGTGCGCCGGCGCCATCGGCTACCGCTCGCTGCAACTGACCGGTCTCAAAGATGGCGGCGTATTGGGGTTGACGGGCTTCGGTGCTTCCGCCCATATCGTGCTGAAAATGACCCGACAGCGCTATCCTAACAGCCGCATTTACATATTCGCTCGCAGTGAAGGAGAACAAGCGTTCGCGCGCGAGTTGGGCGCTGCATGGGCGGGCGACACAGAGGACGAACCGCCGGAGAAGCTGGACTGCATCATCGACACCACGCCAGTCTGGAAACCGATTGTCGCGGCGTTAAAAAACTTGGTACCCGAAGGCCGGCTGGTGATCAACGCCATTCGCAAGGAGGACGTGGACAAAGCCTGCCTGCTGGAACTCGATTATCCTCAACACCTTTGGATGGAGAAGGAAATTAAAAGCGTGGCGAACGTCAGTCGGACCGATGTCAGCGAGTTCCTGCAACTGGCCGCTGCCATTCCGCTTAAGCCGGAATTCCAGGAATACGCTTTGGAGGACGCCAATCAGGCGCTGGTCGAATTGAAGGAGCGCAAAATTCGCGGCGCAAAGGTGTTGCGAATTGCTTGAAAAATAAATCCAAGCTTTTATGAGCACCACATTTCTGGAAATGACTGACCCCGGTCAATTGCTTGCCAGCCGAACGGATGACCCTGAATTTACGGTTAAAGAAGCCGTGGTCAAACAATGGCAATTCAACAAATTTCTTTATTTCTGGATCGGTGCCGACTGGTCATGGACCAACAGACTGAGTTGGAGCGACGCCGACTGGCAGGCTTATGCGGAGAGCGGCAACCTGCGCACTTTCATCGGTTATAAACAGGGAGCGCCGGTGGGCTATTACGAGCTGCAAATGCAGGCGGAGCGCGCTGTCGAAATTGTTTATTTCGGGATCACGCCCGCCTTTATCGGCCGGCGTTATGGCGGACCTGTATTAAGCTCCGCCATTGCAAACGCTTGGGAATGGGGAGCAAGACGGGTGTGGGTGCATACCTGCAGCCTGGATCATCCCGGCGCATTACCCAATTATATGGCCCGCGGGATGACGATCTACAACGTTATTCCAGAAAATATATGATTTATTGTTAACTGTATAGAGCACGTGTCAGCTTTTTTTACACTAGCTTTGGATTCCAGGAATATTAAAATTTACTTTTTATTATAATAACTTAATTAACTGTCCACGACCATTTATCGGTTTATCCTGCTTCAGACCGCCAGTTTGGCTGTCAATAAATTTTACATTATAAAAAATGCTATTAATAATATAACTTATTGATTTTTAAATTAATTAATTAAAAATCTTTAAATTCGGACGTTTTCCCAGAATTTTCGTGTAAAGACCCTTTTACAATCCGCGCTGGTCCGCTCTGATTTTTTATATTAAGCGTTTGATATATAAATATATTTTAATGATGGCATAAAGAATGTATCTACATTTGTCGCTGTTCTATGACTTTCAATTTTAGAGGAAAAATTAAAATGCAATTTTCACCGCTATCAACCCCCTCTTCCCCCCGCAAAGCAACCGGACGGCGGCCAGCGTATGCCCTTCATGCCTGGGTGCTGCTGGCCGTGCTGACTTGCTTAGCGGGCGTCGCTTCCGCCGGCACGCTCACGGTCAACGGCACAACCGCCGGCGGGCCGACCTGGAACCGGCCTTTGGCAGGCAATCCGCCGACAGGGCTTTCCGGCGTCGGCACTGCCGTCCCCTACGACGTATTCGGGTTTGTTGTCGATGTCGCCGGCGCCTACGATTTCCTCGATGTCGCGACCAACCCGACAAACTGGGACAATTACTTGTTTCTGTACCAGAACGCCTTCAACCCTGCCGCGCCCTTGACTAATGTGATTATCGGCAACGATGATTTCCCCACCAGCAACATTGGCGTGTCGGGGTTCAACGGCGTCTCGTTGGCGACGGGCGTTTCTTATTATCTGGTGACAACCGGTTTTGCTAATTCTGACAGCGGCGCCTACACCGCTACGATTACGGGGCCGGGCACGCCCAGCCTCATCAATCAGATCCCTGAACCCGGCAGTCTGGCGCTGGCGCTGGCTGGAGTGGGCCTGCTCGCCCCGCGACTGCGCCGGCGCGCCGGCTGACCCCTGGCGTCTGCTCAGATCAGGAAGTCGGTCAATAAAAAAGGCCGGGCCAATAGTGCCCGGCCTTTTTTCGTTTCGCCGTACGCGCACAGGTGCGCAGCGCCTGGCCGTATGCCAGCAGCTATCTGCCGCGGCCGCGTCTATAATTCCCGTACCTTTTACCAGCGAGCGACAAACCCATGCCTGAAGCACAGCGACAAACGGCCCTGATTACCGGCGCCTCCGCCGGCATCGGGCGGGAACTGGCCCATGTATTCGCGGAGAACGGCTTCGATCTGGTGATCGTGGCGCGCAACCAGGCTGCCTTGCACGCACTGGCCGACTCGCTGCGAACGACGCACGGCAGCGCGGTCACGGTTATTCCCTGCGATCTGCGGGAGACCCAGGCGCCCCAGACTCTGTTCTACACCGTACGGCAGCAGGGACTGCACATCGATGTACTGGTCAATAATGCCGGCGTCAGTTTTCACGGCGATTTCCCGGACATCGCCCTGGAAGATCACCTGGCGCTATTGCAGCTCAATATCGTCGCGCTGACGGCGCTGACTTATCTGTTTCTGCAACCGATGCTGCAACGCGGCGAGGGCCGCATCCTGAACGTTGCCTCGCTAAGCGCCTTCCAGCCGGTGCCGACCCTGACGGTTTATGCCGCCTCCAAGGCGTTCGTCCTGTCGTTAACGGAATCGCTGGCGATGGAATTGCATGAAACCGGGGTGACGATCACGGCACTTTGCCCCGGCTTCACCGCAACGGCGATGCTGAAAATCGCCTCGGCGACCACCGGGGCGCCGACGCCGCTGCCATCCTTAGTGGTCGGCGATCCCCTGCAGGTCGCCCGCGACGGCTATCGGGCCTGTATCAACGGCGAGCCGATCTGCGTCAGCGGGCGCATCAACCAACTGGCTTCCCTGTGGCTGCAATATCAGCCGCGCTGGCTGGGACGTTGGGTGGGCCGTCTGACCACCCGGCAACTGCGCTGAGCGCCTCCGCCCGGTCTGGCTGCATTCAGATGACACCCTCGGCAAGGCGCGCGCCTAGGGGATAGAGCAGGCGGTGCAGGCCCTTGCGCTCGAATCGAACCCACTGCCCTTCCGGCTGGGCCAGCCGGTCGCCGATCACGTACAGTACCATCGGATTGAAGCCCAGGCCGCAATGGCTGCCGCGCACCCGCACGTTTTCATTAAATGGACCCTCCCGCTGCTCGATGCAGCACTGCCATGCGACCACGCCGTCGGTGCGGCTGTAAATCGCGGTGGACGGCCCCGGCAGCGGCTCCTGCATGCGCCGGATCAGTTCCGGGGCGACATCGTCGGCGTGATGGCCGTTGATAAAGCGATACAGCCAATGCGCATTATTAGCCTTCAGGCTGCGGGCGAAGGGAGTCCCCAGGGTGATCACCTGCCGAATATCGTCCGGCTGGGCGCGGGCGATTTCCCGCGCGAACAGCCCGCCCATGCTCCAACCGACAAGGCTGACCTTAAGGCCATATTGCCGCTTCAGCAGAGTGATGCGCTGCTGGATTTCCGCCATGCGGTCCATGCTGAAAACCAGGTTACGGCCCAGATTCCAACGGTGCGCGGCATAGCCTCTCTCCCTTAAAAAGTTCCGCAGCAGTCGGGTTGATCTGTCGCTCGCCAGGAAGCCGGGAATCAGCAGCACGGGGTGACCATCGCCACGCGGCAGCGACCGGCGCAGCAGCGGCAGCGCCTGATAGTAGGCGGCTATCTCCAGCAGCGCCCGGCCCTCCAGCATCAGCAAGGCTTTGGACGGCTTCTTAAGCGGGATATCAAATAGCGACATCGATGGACTCCTGCAACGGTGGTTGTAAATGCTTGAAATTCTTAGCGGGACGTTATGTTATTCGGTTCGGCCTGCTGCGCCAGCGTCATGAGTTCGGCAAATGACGTTTCCAGGCAACCGATAAACGCTTCCGGATCGGGCAAAATCGCCGGGCAGGACGTGGCGCTGATGGCCAGGGTATCCAGGTAGCTGGTAATCACCAGAATCAGCCCCAGACCCTCGTAAATCGGCGCCATGCCTAGATGCCAGGCCAGCCGGGCGCCACCCAGATAGAGCGGCTGCCGGGGTCCGGGCACGTTGGTGATAACCAGATTGCACAGGGGCGCCAGCCAGGGCGAGCAGGTCAAGCGCCGGCTGAACACCCGGTTGAACAGCACGCTCAGCGGCGCCGGCATCCATTCGGGCACCCGTTCGAGAGCGACAGTCTGATAGTAGCGCCAACTATTCGCAATGCCGGCGTGAATGGCGCCTAAACGCCGGACTGGATCGCCTTCGTCGGTCGCCAGCGAAACCAGCATGATCGAGACCCGGTTGCCCGGCTCGTTGACCTGTCCCGGTGGACGAATGGAAATCGGCACGGCCGCCACCAGCGGCTGATCCGGCAGCGCCTGACGCCCCTGCAGATAACGCTGCAACGCGCCGGCGCAGATTGTCAGCGCTACATCGTTGACCGTGGCACCCTGAGCAAGCCGGCGGATGGCCTGAATCCCGGATAACGGCAACAGACAGGCATTAAAAGTCCGTTGCACCGACACCGGGGCGTTGAAGGGCGTAGCGGGCGCCGTCAGTGGCAACGGCGGCAGCGGCGTTCCTTGCAGGCTTTTCTCCTTGACGATCTGGAAAGCGCCCGTCGCCACCTGCCCGGCCAGTCTCGCTACATTCAGTATTTGTTGCACCGACCGGCCGGCGGTGCGGGCTAATAGTCCTAACCGGGACGGGGCTACCGGTCGCCAGGGTGGCGGCTTGGGTTGGACAGACGAGGGTTCCCGCTGCAGCAGCGACCAGATCATCGCCTGACCTGAAATGCCATCCATCGCCGCATGATGCACCTTGGCCAGCATGGCGAAGGAACCCGGCTGCAAACCCTTGATGCCGCTCAGACCCTCGACGAATAGCATATCCCAGAGCGGCCGGTCGCGCGCCAGCGGCTCGCTGAAGAACTGCTCGGCCAGGCGTAACAGTTCCCGCCGGGAACCGGGTTGCGACAGCCTGTGCTGGCGCAGGTGGGCGTCCAGATCGAAGCGCGGATCGTCTACCCAGTAGGGATGGTCGAGGCCCAACGGAGCTTCGACCAGGCGCTGCCGCCAGATGCGGGTGGTATCCAGGCGGGCGGCGATGTGCGCCCGAAAAGCGTGAAAATCCAAGGTCTGGTTTTGGGCAATGGCGTCAAAGCAGTAAACGCCGCCCACATGCATCGGCAACTGGTCGGTTTCCAGATACAGAAAGGCCGCGTCGAGTCCGGATAATGGTTGCATGGCGCGCGTTGTCGCAGGCTTCAGGTGGCGGGCAGTGCAGCGATGAAATCAATAACGGCGTTCATAGCCTCTTCCCAGTGGGGCATGGGCGAACGGCCGGATGACGGCCGGGGTTTGAGGGAATGATCGCCATCCTCGATCCAGACCAGCCGGACTGCGCCCGCCAGCCGGTAGCCGGTTGCCTCGTCGGCGTTGCCGAACACATCGCGCGTTCCCTGGCAGATCAGCATCGGCGTGCGCAGCGTCTGCAGATGGGTGATGCGCAACTGCTGCGGTTTGCCAGGGGGATGGAAAGGATAGCCCAGACAGATGACCCCCGCGACGCCCTGCTCGTCGGCGATCAGGCTCGCCATCCGTCCTCCCAGGGATTGGCCGCCGAGCAACAGCCGCTTGCGCGGACATTCCGCAGCCAGCGCGGCGATGACGCGGCGCCAAGCGTCCAGCAATACCGGTTCCCGGTCCGGCGGTCTGCTCCTGCCCTCTTGCCGGGCTTTGCTCATATAGGGAAACTCGAAGCGTACCACCCGCAGGCCGCCAAGTCCGGCGCCGCGCGCCGGTAACCCTGCGGCGAACGCGCTCATGAACGGCGTATCCATACCCTGGCTGGCGCCATGAGCCAGCGCCAGCGTCCAGACGGCGTCACGGGGTCCCGTCGGCCATAATTCGGGGATAGTCGCCATCCGTCGTTGCTAGGCCTTCCAGACTGCCAGAGTGAGCAGCAACCAGGCGATGATGAACGCGATTCCGCCGAACGGCGTAATCGCGCCCAGCCAGCGGCTGCCGGTGATGCTGAGGGCATACAGGCTGCCCGAAAACACGACGATGCCGGCCAGCATTAGCCAGCCGGACCATTTAAGCAGAGACGCAGCGGGCAGATGCAGCAGCAGCAGGCCGACCACCAGCAGGCCCAGCGCATGGTAAAAATGATAGTGATTGCCGGTCTGGTAGATGGCCTGCAAATCAGCCGGCAGGCGCTGGCGCAGGGCATGCGCTCCGAAAGCGCCCAGCAGCACCGCCGCGAGCGCATTAACGCCGCCCAGCAGCAGAAACAATCGGGTTAGTGGCGGCATGGTCGATCGATATTCCGGTTAAAGTGGCCCTAAACTAATCGAGAACCGGGCGCGAGAGCAATAGCTTTGCTAGGACGTTGCCTCAGCGGCGGCGCTCCCGGTTCAGTGCGGGCAGCGGATGATCACCATTTCGAGGGTGACGATGGCTGTAGTTGGACCGATAATAGCGGTCACAATCCACATCCTGACTCTTCGACCATGCCGCACACCCATCTGCTGGTTTTCGATCTGGAGACCGTGCCCGACGAAGCCATTCTACCGGCGGGACGCGAACCGGACAGCTTCCCCAAGCCCATTCAAAACAGAATCGTCACCCTGGGCTTTCTACTGGCCCGTATTATTCCCGACGGTCAGTACGAGCGCTACGATATCCGCCGTCTCGGTACGGGCAGCCTGGCGGACCGGAGCGAGCAGGACATCCTGGCGGGCTTCTGGCGGATCATCGATCAGCACCGGCCGCGGGTGGTGACCTGGAACGGCCGCAGCTTCGATATGGCCGTGCTCAAACAGCGTTCGCTGGTGCATGGCGTGACCGCTTACGCCTGGCATCGCACCGAGCCGCGCTTTGGTTATGACTACCGCTATACCCCGGCCTGGCACTGCGATCTACTGGACGTACTGAGCGACCAGGGCGCTTCGGTCCGGTTAGGACTGGACGAGGCCGCGGTCGCCATCGGCCTGCCCGGCAAGATCGAGGGACACGGCTCGGCGGTGGCGGCCATGCTGGCTGCCGGCGAAATCGAGCGCATCAACCGCTACTGCGAGGGCGATGTGCTGAATACCTATGTCCTGTATCTGCGCTGGGCCTATTTCACCAGCCGGAGCAACGCCCACGGTCATAACGCCAGCGTCAGCAATCTGGTGGATTATATGGAAAGCGAGCGCGTCCAGCGCCCGCACCTGGGCGCTTTTCTGGACGCCTGGCGGGAGAGTCGCCGTCCCTGCCCGCTGTATGTCCCGGAACCCGAGCCGGAGCCCGGCCCGCAGCCGCCGGAAGCACACCTACGCAGCGAGGACGTGCTGCCGCCCTGAGGCGGGTTGCAAGAACCGTTGTTGGCACCACTCTCGGCAACCTGGATGCAGCCGCCACATATTGCGATACTGGGTGCGCTGCCTCCGGTGTAAACTTGAGCGTAACCGTTCAGACCCCCCACCTCAACCCTCCCCCACGGGGAGGGAGTTATTGCAAAACAGCTACTTAGCGTATTCCCCCTCCCCTGGTGGGAGGGGGTTAGGGGGAGGGGGGTGAACGCTTACCTGATCGCCCAGCGGGACGAGGTGGATTACAACCTGGCATTATCCCGTCCACCTTCGACGCGCCCCACAAGGAAGAATTCGATACTGCGTACATGCGGCAACTATTCGATCTCGGCTACCGGATGGCAGTTAAGGGCTATTCCTGGTCGAAGACGCCGCCGGGCTATGTGCTCTCTGAAAGTGATGTTCCGCAACAAGGGGCCGTGCCACCGCCGTCGGCCATTCCGGTTGCTCCGACCCGCCGGCCGTGAGGGCCGGGCGCGATGCGGCGCAGGTGATCCGCACCCACGAGGGCATCGAGATTGGACGATGCCGCTAAAACCCATACCATAACTAGAGGATAACCCCATGATAGTTAAAAGTTTATGCTGGCCAAGGGGGCTGTCGAGCGCACTGGCGCTGGCGTTCATGCTGGTGTTGACCGTGCAGACGACTGCCGCTGACGAAGGTTGGCCCCGGAGTATTCTCGTGCCCAAGGGCACAGTGACGATGTACCAACCCCAGCTCGATGCTTTCCAGGATAACAAGGTCTCGGTCCGAACAGCGGTATCCTTTCTGGGCAAGGGCGAGAAAGAACCGCATTTCGGCGTGGTCTGGATCGACGCCACCGTCGCTACCGATCGCGATACCCGTACCGTGACTTTCCTTGATTATCGGATTACCGATGTCAAGTTCCCCGAGACTACGGCGGCGCAGCAGGAAAAGCTGAAAGAACTGCTGCTGGCGGAAATGCCCAAATGGCGGCTTTCCATGTCGTTGGATCAACTGCTGACCCTGCTGGAACTGGCGGAGAAGGAGCAAAAGGGCGACCTGGACCTGAAGACGGAACCACCGAAAATTCTGTTCGTGAAGAATCCGGCCGTGTTGGTCACTCTGGATGGCGATCCGGTGCTGCGGTCTATCAAAGATACCCAGTTGATGCGGGTGGTGAATACGCCATTCATCCTGATTTTCGATCCGACGGCAAAGGCTTATTACCTGAAGGGCGGTGAGGCCTGGCTAACCGCGTCGGACCTGCAAGGACCCTGGGAAACCGCCAAGAACCTGCCTGAAGCAATACAGACTCTGGAAAACAAGCGGCTGCAAAGCCAGCAACCCCAAGGCAAGGAGATCAAGGCCAGCGTCAACCAGATGCCGCAAATCATCGTCAGCACCGAGCCGACTGAACTGATCGTCGCCACGGGCGAACCGAGTTGGACGCCCATCACGGGCACCAATCTGCTGTATATGAGCAATACGGACAACAACGTCTTCATGGACATCGGCGCCCAGCAATACTATGTACTGTTGTCGGGCCGCTGGTTCACCAGCAAGTCACTGGACGGCGGCTGGACCTATACGGCATCCAAGCAGTTGCCTGCCGATTTCGCCAAAATACCGCCCAACTCCGCCAAGGGTTTCGTGCTCGCCAACGTGGCCGGCACTGAGCAGGCCACCGAAGCCGTCCATGACAGCTATATCCCGCAGACCGCCGTCATCGACCGTAAGACGGCCACTACCGCAGTGCAGTATGCTGGCGAGCCTCAGTTCAAGCCAGTGGAAGGCACGAGTATGCAGTACGCCGTGAATACCGCCACCCCGGTATTCAGCAGTGGCTCCAAATACTATGCCGTCGACCAGGGAGTGTGGTACGAGGCAGATTCCCCCCAAGGCCCCTGGCAGGTCAGTGTCTCGCCGCCGGCGGAGCGCAAGAAGATACCGCCGAGTAATCCCCACTACAACGCGAAATATGCCGATGTCTATAGTTCGACCGATGATGTGGCCTACGTCGGCTACACCCCCGGTTACACGAATTCCTACGTACAGGATGGGACGGTGATGCATGGCACGGGTTACGATTACCCCGCCTATCAAAGCAATACGGCCTATATCCCGCCGCCGACCACCTACGGCTATAACGCTGCCTACGACCCCTACGCCAGTTCCTGGTCCTATACACCCTCCTATTACAACCCCATGGGCTGGTTCAGTTCCCTGGCGACGGGGGTCGGCGCCTTGGCGCTGACCGCCGCGGTTGTCGATAATAACAACGACTGGTGGGACGATGGACCCGATATCAATTATTACGGTCCTGGTCGTGGCTCTCGCGACAACTGGTGGGGTCCCGGCGGTTACGATCATTATGGCAATATCAATTATGTTCATGCCAATGTCATCGGCAGACGACCTGCCCAAGGCAATCTGCTGGACAACCGGCCCTGGCTCCAGCCGAACCGATCGTTGCGCAAAGAGCAGGGGGCAAAGCTCCAAGATCGCGTCGGCGCAAGGGCTGGGAGAGAGCGGCTGACCAGCAACCTCTACAATCGCCCCTTCAACTTACAACGCCAACCGGAAGCTGCCACCAAACTCCGTGCGGCGCGGGAATCGGGCGCTGTTGCGGGGAAAAAGGAACAACTGGCCGGCAAGCTACAGGATAGAGGAACGGCCGACCCACTGCGGGAGGCGAAAGAGTCTGGCGCGCTGACCGGGAAACGGGAACAACTGACCGGCAAGCTGCAAGACAGGGGAACCGCCGACCCACTGCGGGAGGCCAAAGAGTCTGGCGCACTGGCCGGGAAAAAGGAGGAACTGGCCGGCAGGGTTAAGGAGCGCGCGCCTGCCGCTCGGCCGGAGACCGGGGAATTGCGCCGTCCGGCCAAGGCAAAAGGCCAAGACAATGTGTTTGCCGACAAAGAGGGCAATGTGCTGCGCCGGGACAACAAGGGCGACTGGCAGCAACGTACCAACGGCAAGTGGTCCGGACCGGCACGGGAAGCCGGGCAAGTCAAGCCTGCCAAGCCCACCCTGGCCGAGAGGCCCGCGGCCCGCCCGTCGGTCGATACGGCCAACCTCAACCGCCAGTTCGCCGCCCGGCAACGCGGCGAACAGCGCACTCAACAGTTTCAACGCGCCCAGGCTCAGCCTGCCCGGGCGCCGGTCCAGCGAGCCGAATCCAGACCGCAACGTCCGGCATTCGAGCGCGCCGCCAGACCCAGTGGTGGCTTCAAGGCGAGCGGGGGTTTTGGACAAGGGGGCGGCCAGGGTCTCCGTGGTGGTGGCGGTGGCGGCGGCGACCGGGGTGGCCAAGCATTCCGCGGCGGTGGTGGCGGCGGTGGCGGTGGCAAAGCATTCCGCGGCAGTGGTGGTGGCGGCGGTGGTGGCGGTGGTGGCGGTGGTGGCAGAGGGGGGGGTGGCGGTTCTCGGCAGGGGGGCCGATAACCAGCCCATGTGACCGGCGTAGAGGCTATGAAGGGTCGTCCGGAGTAACGGGCGACTTTTCATAGCAGCGCGGATTGAGCGGATAGAGCGTTGACCGGTTTGCCGGTTCAAATGACGGTGAGCAAGTCGGTTTGGCTGGGAGACCGATGCCCCCACCTGGGAGCGCCGGCGCCCCCGCCGGCTCCGACAGCACAGCGGTGACGGCTGGGTTTACCTGGAGCGGACGGGTGGTCATATCCACCCCGTGGCCGGCGAGGACGCCGGCGCTCCCAGGAACCCTGTCTGCACAGCCCGGCCAGGGAGTTCCTCATCTTCGGTCTTGGCACGCTGGCCTGACGGCGGGCGAGCCAGACCAAGCGGTTTTCCCCCTTGCTGAATTCCGTAGTATTAAGGACAGTATTGAGGTTTCCATTTTTCTTTGTCAGGTTTCGCAATCATGACTCAAGCAACAGTCTTGGCTCCGGATATCCACACCGAGCATACCGAGCATATAGATCAACGTGTCAGGCTGCACAACATCAGTTGGGAAGACTATGAAGCGCTGCTGGCTATGCGGGGCGAGAGCAGCGCGCTACGGGTGACTTACCTGGAAGGCGAATTGGAAATTATGACACCCTCGATAAACCATGAATCCCTGAAAAAGAGACTGGCGCGTCTGCTCGAAGCCTACGCTGAGGTGATGGGCATCGAACTGGAAGGTTATGGTTCCTGGACCGTGAAGAAAGCGCACAAGGAACGCGGCGTCGAGCCTGATGAATGTTATGTGGTCGGAGCCAGGGAGACGCCACCGGAGAGACCGGATATCGCCATCGAGGTTGTCTGGACGTCGGGCGGCATAGACAAACTGGAGGTATATCGCGGTCTGGAAGTACCCGAGGTGTGGGTCTGGCAGAACAACGCCTTGCGTTTTTATCTTCTGAACGGCGCTGATTACGTTGTCAGTCCCAGAAGCCGGTTATTGCCCGAGCTCGACCCGGCTTTGATCGCCCGGTTCATGAGCGGCCAGAGCCAGACCCAAGCGGTGCGTGGTTTTCGCCAGGCCCTGCTGGCTGAGTAACCCGGGCAGGCCGACGTCGAACGAGAGGAGTGGCAGACACCTCGGGATATCAAGCGGCGGTACCTGGTAGCCTGCCGTTCTTACCGGAGTAGGCCGGCAATAAAAACGTGAGTAGCTTTCGCGGGTGGGCATGGCACTACGGGCCTTTTGCCCACCCTGCCAAGTTGCCCCGGCTTATCCGCCCTCGGTCTGTTCCGGCAATTCGGTTCCCTGATTCATAATTTCGATATAACGGGTATACCGCCCTTGCAGTCCTCTCTTCATGAATTGGGCCTATAACCTAAGAGCCTGTACAAAAACTCCCTCCCCCCTTGTGGGGGAGGTGTATGGACCGGAGAGATAGGTAACAGGTGTTCGGAGACATCGGTAACACCTGTTCGGAGACATAGGTAACACTGAAAAACTATCATGAGATGATGTGTATTGACTTCATGCCGGTGTCCTAAGATCAATCCGAGTGACCTTATGGTGACAGAAGTAGATATCAAACTGGCCCTCGGTGTTAACGGGCCGCAATGCCACCGGGTAACCTTGCAAGGCGCTACTGACGGTAAACAACCGCCCTTGGAAGTGCACCACCCCTTTGTTTTGCACCCTGCGGACCCGATCATCCGGACCGTACTCAATTGGCGGCAGGGTTTCAGGAAAGGAACAGGGACTGGGTTGATAGCGGCTGATCGGGACAGCCATGTCCAGAGCCTGATGGGGGCGCTCCCGGTTGTACACCTCCCGCCACCGATCAAAGGCCCCTTGACACACCGACAACGACGCAAAGTACTGGTCACGCAACACCTCTGCCTTGAGGGTACGATGAAACCGCTCATCCTTTCCCTGGGTCTGCGGATGATAGGGATGACTATGATTGATGCGAACCCCCAAGCGGATCAGCCACAGGACCAGGGCCGACAGGGTTTGCTGGCCCTCGCCCCCCCAGGGTGGGCCATTATCCATGAGCATCCGTTCCGCAAGCCATAGCGCCGAAAGGTCGCGGTCAGGGCCGCTTGCACCGTGGCGCCCTGTTCGTCCCCACACGCCTGCAGGCAGACCGCGAAGCGGGAATGGTCATCCAACACCGTCAAGGGATGGCAGCGGCCTTGGGCAATGGCAAAGTGGCCTTTGAAGTCCATCTGCCACAAGCGATTGGGGGCTACCTGTTCAAAGCGATGCCACGGCTGATGCTTACGCCCGTCTGCTGCACTCAACCGCTGATGGCGCCGCAAAATAGCCGTCATGGTGCTCGCACTGGGCAAGGCCGTCTGCCCCTGGGCCTGCAGGTAGGCGCGGAGTTTGCGCCCACCCCAGGCGGGATGGGCATCCCGCACCGCTACGATCATCTGCTCGAGCGCCGCCACCGTTTGACGCGGCGACCGGTATGGCCGGTGGTCACGCTCGACCAACGCTTCCAGACCCCCGGCACGAAACCGCTTCAGCCATTGGTAACCGGTCTTGGTACTGATGCCATACCGGTGGCACAAGGTTCTCATCTCGATCTGCGCTTGGTTGGCCAACAGGACAAACTCTTACCGTACTGCCAGCGACACTCTCTGTTGCGACATCAACATTCTCCTCTAGGAAAATGCTGGTCAGCTTAAAAGAATGTTACCGATGTCTCCGAACAGGTGTTACCGATGTCTCCGAACAGTGTTACCCATCTCTCCGAACAGGTGTTACCGATGTCTCCGAACACCTGTTACCTATCTCTCCGGTCCATACACCTCCCCCACAAGGGGGGAGGGAGTTTTTGCAAAATAGCAGCTTAACCTATTCCCCCTCCCCTTGTGGGAGGGGGTTAGGGGGAGGGGTTTGAATGTTTACGCTTCACTGGGTGTTCGATGATTGGCTGAATCCATTCCAACAGCAATTCCCGCTGCTCTAGAAATTTTAGTATAATCAGTATATTATATACGATGCTTCGGTAGGTCTGGCAAGGTATTTGGGCTTCAAATTCAATCGATTTGGGTGGTCATGATGGTAAAAGCAAACTGTATTCCACTTCGCCCTCAGCGGCCGCAATTAAATAAACACTGTTCAGCGCCGGCCTTGTTAGGTCAAATCAGAGAGGATTTTGGGAAGATCACTGACCCTCGTCATGGCGGTCAGCAGTTTTCCTTACCGGATGTCTTGATGTCAGGCTTGGCGGTCTTTGGACTGAAATATCCGTCGTTATTAAAGTTTGATGAGCAACGTCATGAAGAGCGGGTTCGAGCGAATTTAAAAAGTCTTTATGGTATTTCACAAGCCCCCTGTGATACCCAGATGCGGAAAGTGTTGGATGAGGTGTCACCCACTGAGTTACGAGCCCCCTTTATTCATATTCATCAGCACTTGCAATCGCACGGGATATTGAAAGCGTATCGGTATTTAGGAGGATTTCTAGTTAACCTGGATGGGACCGGTCATTTTTCTTCTTCCAATATCCGTTGTGCCGATTGCTGTGAAAAGCATCATCGAAATGGCACGGTCGAGTATTATCATCAATTAGTAGGAGCGGTGATAGTTCATCCGGATAAAAGTCAAGTCTTACCTTTATTTCCTGAGGCCATTACGCGCCAAGATGGGGCGAGCAAGAATGATTGTGAAAGTAATGCCAGTAAACGGCTGTTACTGGCACTACGTGAAGCGTTTCCGCAATGGCCCATGATTGTGGTGGAGGACAGCTTGTCGGCCGACGGTCCTCACATTAAGTTATTGAAAAAATTAAAGTATCATTACATCCTGGTGGCGAAGCCGAGCGACCAGCCGTCGCTGTTCGAGGAGGTGCGGAAGCGATTAAATAGCGCTGAGTATGAAGAATTTGAGGAACTGGGAGAGGATGGCGTTTTACGGGGCTATCGCTGGATGAAGGGGTTGCCTTTGAATAAATCTCATCCTGATATTCTGGTGAATTACCTGGATTATTGGGAAATGCGGGAGGGTAAAAAGTACAATTTTTCGTGGATAACGGATCTGGAACTACGGCGAGATAATGTCTACCAGGTGATGAGAGGAGGTCGGGGTTGGTGGAAGATTGAAAACGAGACGTTCAACACACTCAAAAATCAGGGCTATGAGTTAGAGCACAACTATGGACATGGGCAAAAGCATTTGACGACGGTGTTTGGGATGCTGATGATGCTAGCCTTTTTCGTCGATCAAGTGCAAGAGTCTGTGCTGTAGTTTATTTCAAGTGGCGCGGCAACAATTCCGTTCCAGAACCTCGTTATGGAGCAAGTTAAAGGGATTATTTAAGGAGTATTTTATTACCAGTTGGGAGAGCTTATGGTTAGCGATAATTTATGGGCATAAGGGTGGGGTATTGGAACCTGATACATCATAATTTCTGATAAAGTCCATAGTTGTTTTGATGAATGAGTGTGTTGAAAGAAAGTGGTTAAAATGAGAGTCGTTCATTATGGCTTCCGAGGAAGTCAGGGTGGTTTTTGTCGTTATGATTCTTGTGTAATTACTGATCAATTAACTACTGGCGCCGCTGCATTAGAGCGGGAATTGCTGCCATTCCAACCGAATCATGGTAAGGTCAGGACGTTGCCGCATTACCTGAAAATACTGCGTAAACTTCATCTGTTCAACCTTGCTTTTTCCTCGGCCGCCGGCCGCGCCCCACCTGACCGCCACCGCTCCGCGGCGTCTGTCCGGCGGGGCGCGGGCTGCCGGCTGGCTTTGGCTGGCTGTACCGGCTGGCCTGCTTTGCTTACGACTGAACTCGGGCACAGCGGAAACCGAGGGAGTCGAGGCGGTTGACGGGGCCGAACTGGAAGCGGGAAGCAGCGCGCACGTCCCGCGCGAGGTGGAGCCAGGACCCGCCGCGGATGACACGGTCCGCGCCGGCTCCGAGGCCAACAGGGTCTGTCACAGTATGCGATGGATACTCCCCATACCAGTCCTGGCACCATTCCCATACATTGCCGTGCATCTGGTACAGACCCCAACTGTTGCAGGGCAGCGCCTTGACCTCCACCGTTTCTCTCCGGTACTGCCCTTTTGGTCCGCCGGCGTAGGGGAAATTGCCGTCGTAATTGACCTGGTCCGGCGTGATCTGCACCCCGAACCAGAACGGCGTGGTCGTTCCCGCCCGGCAGGCGTATTCCCATTCCGCTTCCGTCGGCAGCCGGAAACCGCCGCCTGGCGTCAGCTCGTTCAGTCGCTCGATCAACTGTTGAATCTGCTCCCAACTGACCGTCTCCACCGGCCGCTCGTCCCCCTTGAATCTGCTGGGATTATCGCCCATCACTGCCTTCCACAGCGCCTGCGTGCAGGCCGTGTCCGCCAGCCAGAAGCCCTGGGTCAGAATCACCCGATGCTGCAATTCATTGTCATAGCGTTCCGCCTCGTTCTCCGGTGAACCCATCAAAAATTCCCCCGGCGTAATCCAGCGCAGCCGTTGCACCACTTTGTTAATGCGGCAATCGGCGTACAACCCATAGTCATCCCGACCAATTTCCTCGGCCCAGTCGGGTCGCGGCAAGCTGTCGATCGTCAGTTCTTGTTGATCCGTGTGTAGCCGCAACACGTCGTCAGGATGCAGCGCAATCGCCTGCTGCAGCGATTGCAGTCGTTCATCGAGAATCGAGCCGTCTACCGCCAGTCGTTGCCATTGCACATACGGCGCCGCGGCGCTGATCTCCCCCACCGGGCTACCAGACGCACCCAGTTCACCGTCGGTTACGGTGACGGCGTCGGTTTCCAGATACAGCACCTGACCGCGTTGACGCAGGGTGTAGCGCCTGGACATCTGCCCCAAGGCCAGCAGCCAGCCGACCCGGCGGAGGTCCAATCCCGGCGGAGCTTCGCTTTCCGGCGACTTCACCGTCGCCCAGGCAATGGCCAGCACCTCGTTTTGCCCGATGACATCGTACTGCCGCCGGGTCAGGCGCTGCGCCCAATGGCGAACGGAAGCGGCCAGCGCGCTATCCGGCGTGTGCAGCGTTTTTACAATGCGCTCCATGAACTGTTGGGCTTGCGGATCACAGGCGTTTTCCAGTTGAGCGAGCACCAGGCGTTCTTCCTGGCCGATGGCGGGTGATAGAGGGGCGTGATAGGCAATGATCAAATCCGCCAGTTGCCGCCGCACCGTTTCTTCTTCCGCTTGAAACCGGCGACGGTAATCAGCGATGAACTCGCTGTCATAGTAAAAAGCCAGTGGCGTGGGATGTACATGCCGATGATTCCAGGCCGCCGCTTCGCCGCCGACATCGCATTGCCACGCCGGCAACAGGCAACGCGCAGCGCGCAGCAACGCCGGCTCCACCCGCAGCGCCGGCGCCAGCAGCGCCAGCAGCCGGTCGGCGCCGGGATCGGCTTCGCTGCGCTCCGCCGGCGCTATCCGGCGGACACTCAGGCGGCGCGGTGGATGTTCCGCCCGGTCCCAGCACACCGGGTAAAACAGGCGAAGCAATTCACTGTCCCACCAGCGCGACGGACAGGGCAGCAGCGCCACCGGCCGGCGTTCCAGCCGTTGCAGCCGCCGGCCGAGCCGCCGCCACTGCCGCCGCCGCGCCTCATTCGTATCGATGCAGCCCAGATCGCTGAGCGCCAGCACCGCCGCGCCCGGTCGGGGCAGTGGATAGTGGTCGATTTCCCGCCATTCCTGTCCCGCCGGCGTCCAGCAGCGGCCCGACGGATCGCCGTCCGGCAAGGCGATCAGTTGCAGGCCGGTTTGACCGCGCAGCCGCCGCAGCCGCTGTAGCAAGTCATTGAAATCTTCCCAGAACGGCAACAGCGGCCGGGCGTAATCGACAATCAACTGACAGTCGGCGGCCCACAGCCGGCGTTGCCGGCGCGGCAGCCGCCGCAGCGTCTGCACGCGGGCCAACTGCGCCACGATGCGGAGGATGTCCAGCGCCCGCGTCGTCTGCTGCACGCTCAGCGCCATCTTCAGAAACGGCCACAACCGAGACCAGCGCATCAGCGGCTCCCGCGGTGGCGGCGTCAACCCGGCGGGGGCGCGTATTTCTTCCTCGCTGCGAAAGGGTTCGGCCTGCTGGAACCACGCCGGCACGTTGCGCTCGATCTCGCCCGGCTCCAGCCGGCGTTGCGCCACGACCCGATGAAAGCGGGCTTGAGACGGCGCGGCGGTGACGGTCGGTTGACCCGGCTCAGGCGGCGGTAGGGGTTCCGGCGCCACGCGGCGGGGCGGCGGTTTGGACATGGGGGGCGGTTCGCGGCGGACGTAGCCGAGCGCGGCGGCCAGCCCATCCAAGTGCGCTTCGTCATGCGCGAGGCATTCCAGCAAATCAGCCCGGTTGATTAGAGTGCGGTGGGACATGTATAGCCTTTGCCCGAAATCACCTTAAAGGCGCTTTCTGCAACACAAACCTGCTGATCTTCTCCAGCAAGACTAATTGTTTTTTCTCGTCTGGGCTCAGCTTGCACACCGCCCGCAGCAGGTCCAGATATTCCGCCTGGCCAGGCGCCGGCAGACCTTGCGCGCTGGCATCTTTGCGATCCTTCAGTAACAACTCTCCCGCCTGGCGCCGCACTGCCTCGGCGGAAGCTGGAAAATGGACTTTGCCGCGCGCGCATAAAAAATCGAGCAGCGCGTCGCCCTCTGGCAGCGGCAGCGGCAACACCAGACAACGGCGCAGAAAAGCGGCGGGCAATTCGCGTTCCTCGTTGGTGGTGATGATCACCAGCGGCGGCGGATTGTCCTGCGACTGGCGCACGGATTCGCCCAGATAGGGCACGGCGAAATCGCCATTGCCCAGGGTTTCCAGCAAGCCGTTGGGCAAATCCGTGTCGGCCTTGTCGATTTCGTCGATCAGCAGCACACTGCCGTGCTTCGGTTCCCAACCCTCTGGTTTCGCCGGCATACTTTCCAGCGGATGATCGCAGCGTCCATACTGCGCCAGGGCGGACGGCCAGTCGAACGCCCACCACAGCCGGCCGGGGGTGAGAAACCGGCGCGGCTGTAACCGGCTGGGAATCTCGTCCACCGGACAGTGAGCCAGCGCCTGCGCCTCGCCGAGCCGCGCCACGGCGTCGAACTGCCATTGCAAATCCTGGCTTTCGGTGCGGGCGTTGACCACCACCGCCAGGAACAGCCGCTGCGGCCGACTCGCCTCGGCCGCCGCCCGTGCCAACTGGCTTTTGCCCGCACCCGGCTCGCCCCGGATCAGCAACGGCCGGCGGCGGCTTCCGCCGCCCGCAGCGCATACACGCTGGCCTCATCGAAAACGTGCACCGTTTCCGGCCAGGAGCCACGCTTGGGCAGCGCGATCGGTTCGCCGATGGGATAGGAGTGCGGAATCATAGTGTGCCTCGTAACATCAGCAGAAAATCATGAATGGATGCCCATAATTCGTATTCATCCAGGAGCAATAACCCTTCGCCCTGCCCGCCGCTGATATAAATAATCCGTAAGGACGGCAAAGCTTTTAACAGATTTTGCAGCAACGCCTGGTCGGACAGCGGAGAATCATCGCGCCCCGGCGGCACGGTGATGTAGTAATGGCTCTCTTTGCTGCGCTCACGGCGCGCCAGGATCCCCTTTAACATATTTTGCTCAGTCGGACCAAAGGGCAGCGGCGGCGGTTTTTTCATGACTTCGACCCAGATACATTTCTGAATTTCGATCAAGCGATCAGTTTGGCCGATGCCGATTTCCAGGTCGCCAATCTTCCCATCAATGTCAAAATTGTCCTTGCCGGCCACCCGGGGCCTGCTCTTTTTATCGTAGGTCAAGTCGAACCAGGCGGCCCGGTTGCCTAACGAGGACACCAGCACTTCAGTCCCGGCCTCTGTTTCCAACGGCAGCTTGACCTCGACGCCGTTCCGCCACGGATCGAAGTGACAACATTCCGAGTACTTGACCTGATCCCTATCGACCGCCAACAGCACCAGCCAACCAAGCGCCTTACCGGCGATGTTCTTGATGGAATCGATGAGGTCCGGTTTCTGCTCCGCCAGCTTGAGCAGACAGCTTTTCGTGGCGGCATGCAGCAGATCCAAAGCGTCCAGCGTGGAACCCAGTTGTCGCGGAACCAGCGCCTCCGCCCCTGGGAGCGCCGGCGTCCCCGCCGGCCCGTAGCGTGCCGGAGCATCCAGTTGTCGCGGAACCAGCGCCTCCGCCACCGAATCGACGCCGGGCTGTTGCGCTATCTCGTCGTGCAGCGGCTTGGCGGTGGGGGATTTCAGCAACTGGCGAATCTCGTCTCTTATTCGGGTGACCGGCAGCGGTTCCGGCAAAGGCGGCGGTGGTTCCGGGAAAGGCGGCGGCGGGCGTCCCGCTTGCCCTGGAAAGCGCGGGGGAACGGAAGGCTTGAGCCGCTCCCGGCTTATTTTGGCAAGCAACTCGTTCTTGGCGGCGGCTTCTTCCAGACCGACCAGATTGATGTAAACGGTTACCGCCAGTAACCCTTGCAGATCACATTCCGCCACTCGCACCGGCAGTAAAATCCCCTTGGCGCCGGTTGGGTCCTGAGCAAACGCCGCCGCCCATTCCGGTTGAGTAAATTGGGCCGCCAGATAATTCGGCGACAGCACCGCCAGGGTGCGGCTTGCCTGAGTCGCGGCTGCCTGCATCTTTAAAACGAAGTTATCGCCGGCAAGGAAATCCCAGGCTTGAATCACCACCGAGTAACCGGCTTCCTCCAGGTGCCAGGCAATCCATTCCGCCCAGGCTTGGTCTTGGCCGTTGTAGCTGATGAAGAAGTCTGTGGTTTTAGTGATCATTGAAAATTGACATCCAATAGATACACCATCATGGCGCCTCATCGCGCAAGCGGTTGACCAGTTCCATCGTGACAATCCCAGCCCCTGCTTGCCGTGGGAAAAGCGGTACATCATTGCGCGTAGCAGGTGCATTCTCGGGCGTCAGCGCCTGCCGCAATAATTCAGAGACTATCCTGCCCATCGAAACGCCACGCCGCGCTGCCATGCTTTTGGCGGCCAGCAAGACATCCTCATCGATATCCAGAGTGGTTCTCATGGTCGGTCGCTATGGGTTATTGAGACAAAGAAAGCATCAGACATCAGGCATCAGGCGTCAAGGGCATGCTACGGCTTCCTGGGAGCGCCGACGTCCTCGCTGGCTGATGGTGGGAGCTTGCAGCAACCCGCGCCAGCACTGATAATCCCCCTCCAAGCCGGCCGGGATCGTCGGCATAGATTGACTACCGCTACCGCAGTCGCAGTTTAAAAATGGCCTCCCGCGTTTCCCACCCGACCTTGCACGAACCCGACGACCATCCGCTCGCACAGAACTTGGACCGGCATACGCCGATGATGCAGCAGTATCTGCGCATCAAGGCGGAGCACCCCGCTATTCTGCTGCTCTACCGCATGGGGGATTTTTACGAACTGTTCTACGACGACGCCCGCAAGGCGGCGCAATTGCTGGACATCACCCTGACCGCGCGCGGCCAGTCCGCCGGTGAGCCGATTCCAATGGCGGGCGTGCCCTTTCATGCGCTGGAAAGCTATCTGGCCAAGCTGGTCAAACTGGGCCAGTCGGTCGCCATCTGCGAGCAGATCGGCGACCCCGACAGCGCCAAAGGACCGGTGGAGCGGCGGGTAGTGCGCATCGTTACCCCCGGTACCCTGACCGACGAAGCGCTGCTGGACGAACGTCGCGACAATCTGCTGCTGGCGCTGCATCAGGTGAAAAACCGCTACGGGCTGGCCAGCCTGGATCTCAGCGGCGGACGCTTCATTATTTCCCAGGTGGAAGGCGAGCCGGCTTTGCTGGGCGAACTGGAACGGCTGAAGCCGGCGGAAATCCTGGTCAGCGAGGATCTGACTCCGCCCAGGGCGCTGCGCGAACATCCGGGTCTGCGCCGCCAGGCGCCCTGGCATTTCGAACTGGACAGCGCCGTGCGCCTGCTCTGCGCCCAGTTCGGCGCCCGTGATCTGGACGGCTTCGGTTGTCAGGATTTGCCGGTCGCCGTGGCCGCCGCCGGCTGCCTGCTGCAATACGTCAAGGACACCCAGCGCAGCGCCCTGCCCCATCTGACCGACCTGCGGGTGGAGCGCCATGAAGACTGCGTGCTGCTGGACGCCGCCAGCCGCCGCAATCTGGAATTGGAGCACAGCCTGAGCGGCCGCCACGAGCATACCCTGATCGGCGTCATGGACCGCTGCGTCACGCCGATGGGCAGCCGGCTGTTGCGCCGCTGGATTCATCGCCCGCTGCGCGACCGCCCGGTGCTGGGTCTGCGCCGCCAAGCCGTGCAGCAACTCATGGACATCCATGCCGGCGAGTATCTGCGCACCTGTCTGCGTGGCAGCGGCGACGTGGAGCGCATCCTGGCCCGCGTCGCGCTGCAATCCGCCCGACCCCGCGATCTGGCCGCGCTCGGCAATGCGCTGGGCCGCCTGCCCGAAGCGCAGGACATCCTGGCGAGCTGCGACGCCCCTTTGCTCGACGAACTGGCGCACCGCGCCGGCGTCCATCCCGCCACCCACGAATTACTCAACCGCGCGCTGAGCGCGGCGCCGCCGTCCACCATCCGCGATGGCGGGGTGATCGCAACCGGCTACGACGCTGAACTGGACGAACTGCGCGGCCTGAGTGAGAACGCCGACCGCTATCTGGTGGAGCTGGAAACCCGCGAGCGGCGCCGCTCCGGTATCGCTAACCTGAAAGTCGGCTATAACCGGGTGCACGGTTTCTATATCGAAGTCAGTCGCAATCAGGCCGACACCGTGCCGGCTGACTACAGCCGCCGCCAGACCCTGAAAGGCGCGGAACGCTATATCACGCCGGAACTGAAGGAATTCGAAAACAAGGTGCTGAGCGCGCGGGAGCGGGCGCTGGCGCGGGAAAGAATGCTGTACGACGAGTTGCTGGAAAAATTGATCGCCGTGCTGCCGGCCTTGCAGCAGACCGCCCTGGCGCTGGCCGAGTTGGACGTGCTGGCGACCTTGGCGGAACGAGCGCAAGTGCTGCGCCTCAAGCCACCGGAATTGACCGACGAGCCGGGCATCATGATTCAAGCGGGCCGGCATCTGGTGGTCGAACAGGTCCTGGATACGCCGTTTGTGCCGAACGATCTGGTGTTGCACGAGCAACGGCGGATGCTGATCGTGACCGGCCCCAACTCAGGGGGTAAATCCACCTTCATGCGGCAGACCGCGCTGATCGTCATCCTCGCCCATATCGGCAGTCATGTACCCGCCGAGCGGGCGACGATCGGCCCCATCGACCGGATTTTCACCCGTATCGGCGCTTCCGACGATCTGGCGGGGGGTCGCTCGACGTTCATGGTGGAAATGACCGAGGCCGCCAATATCCTGCACAACGCCACGCCGCACAGCCTGGTGCTGCTGGACGAAATCGGGCGCGGCACCAGCACCTTCGACGGGCTGGCCCTGGCCTGGGCCTGCGCTGTCCATCTGGCCGAAAAGTTGCGCGCCTTCACGCTGTTCGCCACCCATTATTTCGAGCTGACCCGCCTGCCGGACGAGTATCCCGGCATCGCCAACGTCCACCTGGACGCGGTGGAACATGGCGACACACTGGTTTTTATGCATGCCGTGCAGGACGGTCCGGCGAATCGCAGCTACGGCTTGCAGGTGGCGGCGCTGGCCGGTATTCCTGCCGGCGTGGTCAAACACGCCAAACAGCGCCTGCGGCAACTGGAACAGCCGCTGGCCGAAAAAACCGCCCCGCTGCGCGGCAACACGCTGCAACCCGATCCACAACTGTCACTGTTCGCGCCGGCCATCCACCCGGCGGTCACCGCTCTGACCGGGATCGATCCCGATGCCCTCACGCCTAAACAGGCACTGGAACTGCTTTACCGCCTGACCAGCCTGGCCAGGCAATAAGCGCGCAGACTACCCACTTAAAGCGGATTGCAAGTCGCCGAGTTCGGCGCGCACCAGCAACAGCGCGCCGCGTTCGGTGGTAATGGGCGGATGAGCGGAACCCGGCAGGGCGATGTGCATATCGCCCTGTCTGACGGTGTGCCGGCCCATCCTGATCTCGCCTTCCAGCACCATACATTCCTCTTCCTGAGTGTGAAAATGAGCGGGTGCCACAGCACCCGGTTGCAGCCGCCACAGGGCGGTCTGATTCTTCTGCTGCCGATCCAGACGCAGCATTTTCATCGCAATCAGAGGGGTAATCTCGACCCACTCCCCGGCGGTGGCGCGGATCGTATAGCTGCCTTCCGGAGCGGAGGCGTCGTCGAGCCGCGCCAGCAACTGCTCGCGCAGCGCCTGCCTGCGCTGCGGCGCGAGCGGCTGCGCCGCGACAGCCTGGACCATGGCGCTCAGAGCAGCCTCGTCCAGCACGTGGGTGGTGTACTGCTGGCCCGACATACGCTGCACCTACTGTTCTATAGAGCGACGCAGGGTCTGCAACCCGCGACGGATATGGGATTTGACCGTACCCAGCGGCAGCTCCACGGCCGCCGCGATCTCGTGATGACTCATATCCTTGAAGAAAGCCAGAGCAATCATCCGGCACTGGATTTGCGGCAGTTGACTCAGCGCTTGGTGCACTGCCGATCCTTGCTGTAACAAATGCAGCAGTTGTTCGGCCGTCACGCTTTCCTCCGTTGCCACCTCCCGGCTGGCGAGCCGTTGCTCGCCGCTCTGCCGGCTGCGGCGGCGCCGCAACAGATCCAGCGCCAGACTGCGGCAATGGATCAGCAGCCAGGCGATCACCGGCCCCCGCTGCGGATCGTACTGGCCGGCCCGCTGCCAGACCCGCAAATAGACATCAGCGATGACTTCCTCCACATCGGCGTGATTGCCGGTGAGCGCATGCGCCAGGCTGTAAACCCGTTCGACCGTCAGATCATACAACCGACCCAGCGCAGCTTCATCACGGTTCACAATAGCTTGCACCAGGGCCATCAACTCAGCCTGCATGGTCGAATCACCGGAACGCCAGGAAAATGCCGGCGATTATAGAGCATTCGATCTCCGCTCGGTTCCTCCGTGAACCGGCGCGCCAGTAGTAGCCATGCCATCGAGTGCCGGCCGACCGTCTGCCGGTTGCGCTTACCTGGCTCCGACTCTGCGCAGTCTGGATACAACGTTAATGCGTAGCAACCCGGCGATTGGATGCAGCGGAGATAACAACGCTGCAACCGGTGCAGGATGAGCGCTGTTCCGTCTCGGTCACTGCACTCCACCGGATAATGCGCTGCATCACTTGGATACACTTGCTTTTCTGGCGAAAGTGCACACAATGGCGCTTTGCATTACATCCAGCGAGAGAGTATTCATGACCTACGTCGTCACTGAAAACTGCATCAAGTGCAAATACACCGATTGTGTGGAAGTCTGCCCGGTGGACTGCTTTCATGAGGGTCCTAATATCCTGGTCATCGACCCCGACGAATGTATCGACTGCACCTTGTGCGAACCCGAATGCCCGGTTAACGCCATTTTTTCCGAGGACGATCTGCCTGGGGACCAGCAGGAGTTTCTGGTCTTGAACGCCGAACTGGCTAAACTCTGGCCGGTGCTCGCCACCAAGAAAGATGCTCCTCCCGACGCCGATGAGTGGGACGGCAAGCCGAACAAGCGGCAATACCTGGAACGCTGAACCTGGGCGCTTGCAATCCAGCCTGGCCGTCCCCACTTGCAGTTGTTAATTGTTAATCCCATCCCCCAAGGGTCTAGACACGAGCATGAGCGCCACTCCCTTTATCTTTGACGTCAGCCGGGATAACTTCCAGACAACGGTGTTGGATAACTCCAGCGAGGTGCCGGTGCTGGTGGATTTCTGGGCGGACTGGTGTCAGCCCTGCCGCCTATTGACACCGCTGCTACAGAAGCTGGCTGACGAGTATCAGGGTGCTTTCCTGCTCGCCAAGGTGAACGCCGATCGGGAACCGGCGCTGGCCTCCCAGTTCGGCGTGCGGGGTCTGCCCACCGTCAAGCTGTTCCGTAACGGCCAGGTGGTGGACGAACTGGTCGGGGTTCAGCCGGAAGCGGTGTATCGCGAATTGATCGAACAGTACCGTATGAAAGCGGCGGACATACTGCTTGCCAAGGCGGAAGAAGCCTGGCAGCGGGGTGACCAGCGCAAGGCCCTGGCACAACTGCGCGAGGCCGAAAAGCAGGACCCTGACAATCCCCAGGTCAAAGTCGCCCTGGCGCAACTGCTGCTGGCCACCGGCGCAGCGGAGCAGGCCGGCGCAATTTTGCACGCCCTGCCCTACGAGGTGCGCACCGTACAGCCGGCCAGTGGTCTGCTGGCGCGGCTGGAGTTCATGGACATGGCGCAGGGCGCCGCCGACACCGCCGCTCTGGAACGGGCCAGCGCAGCCCAGCCGGAGGACTGCCAGTTGCGCCGGCAACTGGCCGCGCGCAAAGTCCTGGAAGGCGATTTCGAAGCGGCCTTGCAACATTTCATAGCAATCCTGCGCTGTGATCCGCAGTTCGATGACGAGGCCGGACGCAAGGGCATGCTGGCCATATTCAATATCCTGGGCGACGACCATCCGTTGGCGACCGCCTACCGGCGGCGGATGTTCGCACTGCTGCATTAAGCCCAGGCAACGCTGACCGGCGGGCGGGTGGCGCAAATGATAGCCTCATCCGCCACCCTAAAACCCCGTTAACTGGAGGAAAACGACATGATTCTGTTAAAACAACTGCTTGCGAAAAAAGGTTCGGGCGCGGTCACCCTGCCCGCAGCGGCCAGCGTGGGCGACGCCATCCGGCTGATGAACCAACACCGGGTCGGGTCGGTGCTGGTGCCATCCCCCGCAGAAGCGCCGCTGGGCATTCTGACCGAGCGCGATATCATGCGCCTGTGCGCGCAAGGCAGGACCGATTTCGATGCGTTACCCGTAAGCGAACACATGACCACCGAACTGGTGTTGGGTAATCCCGACGATAAGGTATCCGAGACCCTGGCCATCATGACCGAGCGGCGCTTCCGCCACATGCCCGTCGTCCAGGACGGCCGCATCGTCGGCATGATTTCGATCGGCGATCTGGTCAAGGCGCAACTGGAGGAAACCGTCCAGGAAGCCGAGGCTTTGCGCCAGTACATCAACTCCTGAGGTGGTCTAACACGGTCGCACCGCTGCCGCCATGACTGCACGTTTTTGGGAAAGCAAATCGCTGGCCGGGATGAGCCCGGAGGAATGGGAGTCCTTGTGCGACGGCTGCGGCAAGTGCTGCCTGCATAAGTTGCAGGATGCCGACAGCGGCGAGCTGTTCTACACCAATGTGGCCTGCCGCCTGCTGAATTTGCGCACTGTCCGCTGCACCCGTTACCCGCTACGCGCCCGGCTGATACCCGATTGCATCTTATTAAATGCCGAGCGCATCGGTGAACTCGACTGGCTGCCCCGCAGTTGCGCTTACCGACTGCTGGCGGAAGGCAGGGATTTGCCGGGCTGGCATCCGCTAGTGTCCGGCGATCCCCTGTCAGTGCAGCGCGCCGGCGTCTCGGTGCGGAGCTGGGCGATCGCCGAAAAACAGGTGCGCGACCTCGAAGATCACATCATTGGCAAGGCGCTATGAACATCGAATGCATCACCCTGCAGGCTTTCCAGGTCAACGCCTATTTGCTGCAGGATACGACCCGCGGCGTCAGCGCCGTGGTGGATACCGGCTTCGACAGAGAACTGGCGGAGATTCTGGAGGGCAGGACGCCGCGTCCGGACGTGCAGGCGATCCTGCTGACCCATGCCCATTTCGATCATGCGGGCGGGCTGACCGATTTGCAGGCGCTGTATCCTGCCGCGGTCACCTATCTGCCGGCGCTGGAGCGCATCCTGTTCGAGACGTTGCCACAGCAGGGAGAACTGGTGTTCGGCACGCCGCAGTTCAATCGTCCCTGCGGCCGCATCGACCGCGACGTGCGGGACGGCGACCGTATCGACCTGGGCGGCGAACTGCGCTTCCGGTTCATCTCCACGCCGGGGCACACGCCGGGACAGGGCTGTTACTACGACGATGCTTATATCTTCGTGGGGGACACGTTGTTCGCCGGCAGCGTGGGGCGCACCGACTTTCCCCTGAGCGATCCCGACCTGGCGGAAGCCAGCCTGCGGCGGCTGCTGGAACTGCCAGGCCATCTGATCGTGTGCAGCGGTCACGGGCCGGCCACGACCTTGCAAGAGGAACTGCAAACCAATCCATTCCTCGACTCTATCCGCCGCGAACGGGGCATCACCGCCCCCCCTCACTGGCTGCCGTTTGGCCGGCAGCCGCGCTGGAGTTAAAGCATCGCTCGATCAACGGATTGCGCATCGTCAGATTCGTAATCCGTTGTCCCTGCTGTAGCTCCTCCCTATAGAGCACAGGGATGACTATCCGGAATCATCGACACATGGCCAGCCACACTCCACAACATCCCGTCACGCCTGCCGTCACCCCCTGGCACACGCTGTCTCCCGCAGCCACCGCCGCGGCGCTTCAGGTTGATCCCCACCAGGGGCTTGGCTTCAGCGAAGCGGCCAGGCGCCTGGCACAGTACGGCCCCAACCGGCTGGTGGAGAAACCGCCGCGTCCCATCTGGCTCAAACTGCTGGATCAGTTCAAGAGCCTGCTGATCCTGATCCTGATCCTGGCCGCCGGCGTCGCCTATCTGGTCGGCGACCTCAAGGATGCGGTGGTCATTCTGGTGGTGGTGGTTTTCAATGCGTTGCTAGGGTTTTACCAGGAGCACCGCGCCGAACAGAGCTTGGCCGCGCTCAAAAACATGCTGGCGCTGCAAGCACGGGTGCGGCGCAACGGGATCAAGTGCGAGGCGCCGGCGGATGAACTGGTCCCCGGCGATATCGTGCTACTGGAGGCGGGCGACCGCATCCCGGCAGATGGCCGACTGCTGGCCTGCCATCATTGCGAGGTGGACGAGGCCGCGCTGACTGGCGAATCCCACGCCGTCGGCAAACAGGCGGAACCGCTGCCTGAAGAGGAACTGCCTCTGGCGGAACGCATCAATCTGGCTTTTATGAATACCGTGGTCACGCGGGGCCGCGCCGAACTGCTGGTCACTGCCACCGGCATGCAGACCGAAATGGGGCGCATTGCTGGACTGATGGAAGCCGCCCCCGAAACGCCCACTCCACTGCAAATCCAGTTGGACCGGCTGGGCAAACGGCTGGCGCTGATCGCCGGGATCGTGGTCGCGGTGATCTTCGCGCTGGCACTCTATCAGCAGCAGCCCCTGGCGCTGGCGGCGCTGACCGCCATCACGCTGGCCGTGGCGGCCATACCCGAAGGGCTGCCGGCGGTGGTTACGATCACGCTGGCGCTCGGCATGCGCCGCATGGCGACCCGGCGGGCCATCGTCAAACGGCTGGCGGCAGTGGAGACCCTGGGTTGCACCACCGTCATCTGTTCCGACAAGACCGGTACTCTGACGCTCAATCAGATGACCGTCCGCGCTTTCTATTACTACGGACGGCGGTTCCGGGTCAGCGGCGAGGGTTGGCGTGCCGAGGGCGATATCCAGGCCGAGGACGGCAGTCCATTGCCGGATCTGCGGTCGCTGCTGCTGCCGGCGGCCCTGTGCAACGACAGCCGGGTGCGGGACGGTCAGTTGCTGGGCGATCCAACTGAAGGCGCGCTGGCGGTGCTGGCGGCCAAGGGCGGCGTGGAGCTGGAAAGGGCCAGCGACCGGCTGCCGCGGATTGCGGAAATTCCCTTTGATTCCAGTCATAAATTCATGGCCACCTTCCATCACGACGGTGACCGGGTGCAGTTGTTCGTCAAAGGGGCACCGGATGTGCTGCTGGCGCGCTGCGACCGGCTGGGGGCAACCACCCCTGTACCCCTGGATGAAGCTCTGCGCCAGCGGATTCTGGCCGAGAACGAGGCCATGGCGAACCGTGCCTTACGGGTGCTGGCGGTTGCTGCGCGCACTCTCCCGGCCAGCGACTTCGATCCGGCGGGTGACCTGCACGGGTATATCACCGGGCTCTGTCTGCAAGGTCTGATCGGCAGCATTGACCCACCACGACCCGAAGCACGGGAGGCGATTGCACTGTGTCGGCAGGCCGGCATCGCCGTCAAAATGATCACCGGCGACCATCCGGCGACGGCAGCGGCGGTAGCCCAGGAACTGGGCTTGAACGGCGCCATTGTGACTGGCACCGAGCTGGAGAGGCTGTCAGCGACAGCACTGGCCGAACGCATCGAACCGATTGTCGTGTTCGCCCGGGTGGCGCCGGAGCACAAGGTCAAGATCGTGCAGGCGCTACAGGCGCGTGGCCACGTGGTGGCTATGACCGGCGACGGGGTGAACGATGCGCCGGCGCTGAAGACCGCCGATATCGGCGTGGCGATGGGCATCAGTGGCACCGAGGTCAGCAAGGAGGCCGGCGCCATGGTGCTGACCGACGACAACTTCGCCACGATCGTGGGGGCGGTACGGGAAGGGCGCACTATCTACGACAATCTGGTCAAGTTCGTCCGTTTCCAACTGGCTACCAATCTGGGAGCGCTGATGACCGTGCTGGGCGCTTCTCTGCTGGGCCTGCCGCCGCCCTTCAATCCGGTGGAAATCCTGTGGGTTAATATCATCATGGACGGACCGCCGGCGATGGCCCTGGGGGTGGACCCGTCGCGTCGCGGTCTGTTGCACGAACCGCCGCGCGATCCCAAGGTGGAGATTCTCACTTTGCGGCGGCTGGGCCAACTGGCCGCCTTCGGCCTGATCATGGCGGCAGGCACTCTGGCGGTGTTGTACTACGGTTTGCAGGAGGGCGATACCGGCCGGGCGTTGACGCTGACTTTCACTACCTTTGTGCTGTTCCAGTTCTTCAACGTCTTCAATGCCCGCGCCGAAACCGGCTCGACCTTCACCCAAAACTTTTTCGGCAATCCCTTGCTCTGGCTGGCGCTGGCGGGGGTGATCCTCATGCAGGTGCTGGCGGTGCACTGGCCGCCAGCGCAGGACGTGTTTCATACTCAGGCGCTGAGTCTCAGAGACTGGGGTCTGGCGGTGGCCGTCGCCGCCACGGTGCTGCTGCTGGAGGAAGGGCGTAAGCTGGCGAGCTCTTTATTGGCACTGTTGCGTAGACCCTAGAGCATTGACCGGTTTGTATGGCAAGTCATAAGCCAGGATAAGGCCGCAGCCCGCTTCCGGCATCGTAGCGAGAGCGGGACTGAGTCCTGAGAGCGCCGGCGTCCTCGCCGGCCCTGTGCGGTTAGCCTGCGAAGGGTCCCGGCTTAAGTGGATACCCCACGGTTCCCGCATCCAATCCATCGAGTGGAAGAAGACGACATGCATCAAATCGATCCTGACGACCTACTCGGACGCATCGCCACGCTGCACCGGATCGGCATCGCCCTGTCCAAGGAAAAAGACCTCACCCGACTGCTCGAAACTATCGTGATTGCGGCCCAACGGCTGGTCAATGCCGACGGGGGCACTTTGTACCGGGTGGAGGACGGTCAGCGGCTGCGCTTCGAGATCGTCCGCAACGACACCCTGCAGCTCGCCCTGGGCGGAACCACCGGCACCGCCATGCCCTTCCAGCCGATTCCCCTCTACGACCAACACGGTCAGCCCGATAATCAGCATGTAGTGACCTACGCCGTGCTGCACGACGCCACGGTCAATATCGAGGATGTTTACACTGCCACCAGCTTCGATTTCAGCGGCACCAGGCGCTTCGACCAGCAAACCGGCTATCACTCCAGATCGTTCCTGACCGTGCCGCTGAAAGACCATCAGGATGAAATTATCGCGGTGTTGCAACTGATCAACGCCAGGAATCCGGCGACGGGGGCGGTCAGCCGCTTTTCCCAAACCGATCAGGAATACGCCGAATGCCTCGCTTCGCAAGCCGCGATCGCGCTCACCAACCGCCAGTTGATCGACCAGTTGCAAGCCTTGTTCGAAAGCCTGATCAACCTGATCAATATCGCCATCGACGCAAAATCGCCCTATACCGGCGGGCATTGCCAACGGGTTCCGATTCTGGCCATGATGCTGGCCGAAGCCGCTATCAATGTCGCCGCAGGACCACTGCAGGATTTTTACCTGGACGACAGCCAGTTGTATGAGTTGAAAATCGCCAGCCTGCTGCACGATTGCGGCAAGATCACCACCCCGGCGCATGTGGTTGACAAGGCCACCAAACTGGAAACCATTTTCGACCGCATTCACCTGCTCGATACCCGCTTCGAGGTGCTGAAACGGGACGCCAGGATGGTCCTGCTGGGGCACAAGATCGCGGCGCTGGAGCGCGGTGACCACGCGGCTATCCCGCCCTTGGAAGAGGAGTTGCAGCGA
Source organism: uncultured Pseudomonadota bacterium (assembly GCA_963708455.1). GTDB lineage: Bacteria > Pseudomonadota > Gammaproteobacteria > Competibacterales > Competibacteraceae > CAIMUS01. The sequence continues at coordinate 697,044 of CAVPSQ010000010.1, read as the reverse complement.
CGCTTGCGGCAGTTGGACGAAGACCGCGAATTCCTGCGCGCCTGCAACCAGGGCGGCCAATCCATGCCGCCGGAGGCGCTGCAACGGGTGCGGGAAATCGCTGCCTACCGCTGGTGCGACGCCAGCGGCCAGGAAACGGATTTCCTGTCGGCCGATGAAGTTGAAAATCTGACCATTGCGGCCGGCACGCTCAATCGCGAGGAGCGCCGTATTATCGAGAACCACGTGGTTCTGACCCACCGGATGTTGCAGGCCTTGCCCTGGCCGAAACACCTGTGCAATGTCCCGGACTTCGCCGGCAGCCATCACGAGCACCTGGATGGCAGAGGTTACCATCGCGGGCTGGGCGACAAGCAACTGGGGATTCCCGCCAGAATCATCTGTATTGCCGATATATTTGAAGCGCTGACCGCGCCCGACCGTCCCTACAAAAAGGGCAAAACCTTGAGCGAAGCCTTGACCATCCTGGGCCGGATGACGCTGACCGGACACATCGATCCGGAACTGTTCGCGCTGTTCATGCGAGAGCGGATCTGGCTGCGCTATGCGGAACGCTACATCGACCCGGCGCAGATCGATGTCGTGGATGCGGCGGCGATTCCCGGCTATGCCGGGTAATGGCCGCGTGGGTCTACCAGATATTTAATTGTCAACCCAGATTCATGTGGAAGTGGTATTAAACCTAACCACTAGAGCGTTGACCGGTTTGAACTACGTGGCCAATCAAGCATCCGGAAACGGCCTGGGAGCGCCGGCGTCCCCGCCGGCTCCGACAGGACCACCGCGACGGCTGGGTTTGCCTGGAGCGGACGGTGGTCCCGTCCACGTCCTGGCCGGCGAGGACGCCGGCGCTCCCAGGACTCAGTCCCGATCTCGCTACACTAGCCACTAGCCACTAGCCACTAGCCACTAGCCACTCAATTAGACTTCGATCAAAAACCACGCCACCGACCACGGCGACAGTACGCCCTGCGCCAGGGATTCTACGCTTTCCGGAGCGCTGGCATACAGCACCCGGCCGACCGGTTGCTTCACCTGGCGCACCGGTTCCGCACCAAAATTCCCCATCAGAATCAGCACCGAGCCATCCCCCAAAATCCATTGCACCCGCAGCCCGTGGTCGCCCAGCGTTTCGAAGCGCGACTGTTCCTCCGGCATCCCGGTCAGCCGCGGCGTGATTTCCCGCCGTCGCAGCGCCAGCAGTTCCCGATGCAGGGCCAGCCAGTCGGCGTGCGGCGGCTCGTGCAGGTCCTTCCAATTCAGCTTCGAACGCTGGAAGGTCATACGGGCATTGGGATCGGGTATGCGGGCCCTGGCCCGGGGCGTCTGAAAGGCTTTGAAGCGGGCGAAATCCTTGCGCCGACCCAAGGTGACGTCTTTGGCCAGTGGCTTCTCGAAATCACAGAAGAACAGGAACGGCTGCCCGGCGGCGAATTCCTGCCCCATGAACAGCAACGGCGGCGGCGGCGCCAGCAACAGCGCCGCCGTCATGGCGCGCACCGCGTCCGGCCCGGCCAATTGCTGGATGCGCTCGCCGAACGCCCGGTTGCCGACCTGATCGTGGTTCTGCAGAAAGGAAATGAAGGCGCAGGATGGTAACTGCCGGCTGCGTTCGCCGCGCGGGCGTCCGTGGCGCCAGGGCGAAGGCTCGCCCTGATAGCCGAAACCTTCGCTCAGGCAGCGTCCCAGATACCAGACCGGCCGGTCGGCGTAATCGCCGTACCAGCCTTCCGTTTCACCGGTGAGCAGCACATGCATGGCGTGATGCAGATCGTCGTTCCATTGGGCGTTATACAGACGCGGCCCGCTGTGCTCCTCCCAGCCCAGCCAATGGACGGCGTTATGATCGTTCTCCAGCACCAGATGGCAATGGCGGTGGCGGCCGGGACCGATGCGGACCGCATGGGCCAGTTCCTCCAGGATATGGGGATGGGAAGCGTCGTGCATGACATGGGCCGCGTCCACACGCAAACCATCCAGATGAAATTCTTCCAGCCAGTACAGGGCGTTGTGGATGATGAAATCACGCACCGCCCGGTTGCTGTAATCGAGTGCCAACCCCCAGGGGGTCGTATGGTGGTCGCTGAAGAAAGGCCGGGCGTAGTTATACAGATAATTGCCTTCGGGACCAAAGTGGTTATAAACCACGTCCAGCAGCACCATCAGCCCGTGCTGATGAGCCGCCTGCACCAGCTCCTTGAGTTCGTCCGGGTGGCCGTAAACGGCGGCGGGGGCGTACAGCAGCACGCCGTCGTAGCCCCAGTTGCGTGCACCCGGAAAATCCGCCAGCGGCATCAGTTCGATGGCGGTAACCCCCAAATCCACCAGATAGTCCAGCCGCTCCTTGACCGCAGTAAAACTGCCTTCCGGGGTAAACGCGCCGACATGCAATTCGTAGATCACCGCCTCTTCCCAAGGCCGCCCGCGCCAGTCGCCGTCCTGCCAGCGGAACTGGCGGGGATCGACGATCTGGCTGGGGCCATGCACACCCAGCGGATTGTAGCGGGAGGCGGGATCGGGCACCCTGCGGTCATCGTCGAGCCGGTAGCGATAGCGGTCGCCCACGTGCGCCCGGTCAGTGAGCAGTTCGAAACCAACCCTCCCCTGCCACCGGCACGGTCAGGCAAGTCTGGCCGCCGTCCGGGTCCTCCAGACAGACTTCCACTCGACCGGTGGCCGGCGCCCACAGGCGGAAGCGGATTTTGCCGCCTTCCAGCACTTGGGCGCCAAACGGCATGCCATGCTGCCGCCGGATGACAGGGGAGACGGCATGCTGCCCGCTATCTGGACGCCGTTGCGTCAGCAGCGCCAGGCTGCGGCTCGCCAGTGGATAAGGCTGGCCGGCGGGATGGATAATAGCACTCGTCGGCAGCGGTGCCTGGGCCGTGTCCAGCACCACCTCGCAGTCGCCTTTCCAGGGCAACGCAAACGCGATGGCCTCGTGATGCGCGTTCAGCAGCAGCAGGAAATCATCGTCCTTGATCCAATGACCGCGCTCATCCTGCTCGGACAGCGCATCCCCCACCAGATACATGCCCAGGCAACGGGCGTAGTGATGGTCCCACTGATCGTCGCTGATTTCCGCGCTGTCGGGATTGAGCCAGATGATGTCCCGGACGCCAGCGCCGTGAATGCGTTGTCCCTGAAAGAAATAGCGCCGGCGCAATGTTGGATGTTCCCGGCGCAGTTGCAGCAGGCGGCGAGTGAACTCGTACAACTCCCGGTTTTCGGACAGCCAACCGACCTGCCAATCCACCCAGTTGATGGCGTTGTCCTGACAGTAGGCATTGTTGTTGCCGTGCTGGGTGCGCCCCATCTCGTCGCCGGCCAGCAGCATGGGCACACCCTGGGATAGCAGCAGGGTGGCTAGCAAGTTGCGCCGCTGGCGCAAGCGCAGCGACAGAATTTGCGGATCCTCCGTAGCGCCTTCCAAGCCACAGTTCCAGCTGCGGTTATGGGACTCACCGTCGCGGTTATCCTCGCCGTTGGCGTCGTTATGCTTGTCGTTGTAACTCACCAGGTCGTACAGGGTGAAACCGTCGTGGCAGGTGATGAAATTGATGCTGGCGTACGGTCGGCGACCGCTGTGTTGATACAAATCGCTGGAGCCGGTCAGCCGATAAGCCAGTTGCCGGATCAGGCCGCCCTCGCCGCGCCAATAATCGCGCACCACATCGCGGTATTGGCCGTTCCATTCGGCCCAGCCCACCGGGAAGTTGCCCACCTGATAGCCGCCCTCGCCCAGGTCCCACGGCTCGGCGATCAGCTTGACCTGAGACAGCACCGGATCCTGGTGGATGATGTCCATGAAGGCGCCTAACTGGTCCACTTCATGCAGTTCCCGCGCCAGGGCGGACCGCCAGATCGAAGCGGAAGCCGTCCACGTGCATCTCGATGATCCAGTAGCGCAGGCTGTCCATGATCAGTTGCAGGACGCGCGGATGGGTCATATTCAAGGTGTTGCCGCAGCCGGTGTAATCCATGTAATAGCGGCGGTTGCCCTCCACCAGGCGGTAATAGGCGGCGTTGTCGATGCCTCGAAAGCTCAGCGTCGGTCCGAAATGATTACCTTCTGCCGTGTGGTTGTAGACCACGTCCAGGATGACTTCGATACCGGCGGCGTGCAGGGCTTTGACCATCTGCTTGAATTCGTTTACCGGGTCACCGGCGGCATAGCGTTGTTCCGGCGCCAAGTAGCCGATGGAGTTATAGCCCCAGTAATTGCGCAACCCCCGGTCGAGCAGATGACGGTCGTCGAGGAAGACGTGGATGGGCAGCAATTCCACGGCGGTGACGCCCAGCCGTTGCAGATGCTCGATCACAGGTCCGGCGCCCAAGCTGGCGTAAGTGCCCCGCTGCTGATCGGGGATAGTGGGATGCTGGCGGGTAAAACCCCGCACGTGCGTCTCGTAGATCACAGTCTCGTGCCAGGGAATGGCAGGCCGCTTATCGTTCCCCCAATCGAAGGCGGGGTCGATAACCTGACACTTGGGCATGCCCGGTGCGCTGTCACGCCGGCTGAAGCTGAGATCCTGGTGGGGATGGCCGATGCGGTAACCGAACTGGGCGTCGCTCCACTGCATGCCGCCGATGATGGCTTTGGCGTAGGGGTCGAGCAACAGCTTGTGGGGATTGAAGCGGTGGCCCTGCTCCGGCGCGTAGGGGCCGTAAACGCGGTAGCCGTACAGCCAGCCGGGCCGTGCTTCGGGCAGATAGGCGTGCCACACCCGATCGGTCTGGTCGCGCAATTCGATACGTTGCAATTCCCGCCGGCCAGCGGCGTCGAACAGGCACAGTTCAACCCGTTCGGCATTTTCGGAGAATAAAGAAAAATTGACGCCCTCCCCATCCCAGGTGGCCCCCAGGGGATAGGGTCGGCCCGGCCAGACGGCCGTCACCGGTTTCGACATGGTTGTTGACCTGGTTGCTTGTCAGTGGTTTGCGGTATGGGCGAGCGCGGCGGCGCGGTTCCTCCCTGTCCGCCGGACGACTGCCGGAAACGTCGAACTTATGTTGGTTTACTCTAACAGATTTTTATGTGGCAGGCGGCAGCCATGAGCTTACCGACCGTGGCGGCGAGATGCTCGGTTTTTCCTGTTAGCATGCTTCTGCATAACTTAACCATGGGAGAGTTTTGCAGAAACGATAGGATGACTTGTTAGGCAATGATGATTTTTCGTTCCAAACGGTAGACTGTATGTCGTACTACTGGCTTTGTGATACTAAACTAAACAGTAAAGAGGTAATGCCATGAAACTAAGCGCACGTAATGTTCTGAAAGGCACCGTAAAATCTATCGAGATTGGTGCTGTGAATGTAGAAGTGGTGGTAAAGGTTGCCCCAGGTCTAGAGATCACGTCGATAATCACTAAGAAATCGTGCGAAAATCTGGGACTTGAGGTTCGGGAAAGAAGCCTATGTTATCGTCAAAGCGTCCAATGTAATGATCGGCGCCGAATAGGGACAGTGCCGCACCAACAACATGGTGCCTAACTGACCTTCATGTGGCAAACGCCCTGGGCGCCATCGACCAGCACGCGGGCGCCGTAGCGATGGGCGATCTCGACCCTCTCGCGCACCGGCGTGATGGTGCCCAGCGCGTTCGGCACCAGGGTGATCGACACCACCCTGGTGCATGGCCCAAGCAGCTTTTCGTACTCTTCGAGGATGACCTGACCGCTATCGTCCACCGGGGCCACGCACAAGAGGCCAATCAGTTGGCGACCTGCACACAAATGGCGTACTTAGATCACCCACGTCTGGTTGAACGGATTGTTAGGCTGCCTTGAACTCGACTTTAGCGACATTGCGTAAGTCCACAATCTGCTTTGCCTGCCACAAGTCGTGATTGTCTTGCATGGCAAGCCAACTTTCGGGGCAGCGGCCCAAGGCCTTTGACAGGCGAAGAGCCATTTCAGGGCTGACGCGACTGGAACCGTTTAGAATGCGATTCAGAGTTGAGGCGGCAACGCCGAGTTTGGATGCGAGTTCCCGGCAACTAAGCTCATTGGGTTCCAGGTAAACCGACCGAATGAATTCTCCGGGGTGCGGTGGGTTATGCATAGCCATTAGTGATAGTCCTCATAATCCAAAACATAAGCGTTCCCATCCTGAAATGCGAAGGTTATACGCCAATGCCCATTTACCCATATCGACCAACGGGTAGTGTTCTCGATGTGGATATAGCGACTCACAATTTATTGATTATAAAATGCTTAATGAGGTCTATATCCACATCTGAAGCACTACCTCTTATCCTAGATGGAAAAATCCTCGCCACGCCATGAGCCTTCTTCGTCCGGTCGCGGCGAGTGAGGGAGAGGCTCTTCCGCGTGGGCTAATTTTTCGAGTTGATCCACCCGCTCCAAGAGCTTGATGACGGTGGTGCCGATCATGTCCGGCAACAACTCGTGCTGTAAATCCAGAGGGGTCGATGGTAAATGGATTTGTGATCGAACCACGGGCTGGCCGGGAACACCGACCACTACCGCGTTCGGGGGCACCGATTTCACCACTACGGCATTGGCTCCGATCCGGCAGTCATCCCCGATCTTGATCGCTCCCAGCAGTTTCGCCCCGGCGCCCACCACCACCCGGTCTCCTAGCGTCGGGTGGCGTTTGCCCTTGTTAAGGCTGGTGCCGCCCAAGGTGACGCCGTGGTAGATCGTCACGTTGGCGCCGATCTCGGTGGTCTCGCCGATGACGACGCCCATGCCGTGATCGATAAAAAAGCCTGGCCCAATGGTGGCACCAGGATGGATTTCGATGCCCGTGGCGATCCGGATCAGTTGCGACAGCCAGCGGGCCGGAAGGCGCAGGTTGCGGCACCACAGCTTATGGGTCAAACGATGCCCCCAGACAGCGTGCAGGCCGGGATAACAGAGGATAACTTCCAGCGCGCTCCGGGCGGCGGGGTCGCGCTCGAGCACCGCCCGGATATCGCACCGAATCCTGTCGAAGATTCTCATAATGGCCGGGGGGCGCGGCGGGTTCTGCTCACCGTCTGCGCCGTTCCAAAGCGAAAGGAGTCTTGTCATCGGACTGAATCTTGAGGTCTTTGCATTAATCGGCTAGATCTGCGAACAGCGCCGTGCTGAGGTAGCGTTCGCCGAACGAGGGAATGATGACGACAATCAACTTACCTGCATTCTCCGACCGGCGCGCCACTTGCAACGCGGCCCAGAGGGCGGCACCCGATGAAATGCCGACCAGCAGACCCTCTTCACGCGCCGCCCGCCGGGCGGTGTCGAAGGTTACCGACCAGATCAGTTACATCATTCGCGATTCTCATGGATTGCCCTTTTGCCCGCCTGGGGGCATTCAATTGATGTCGTTCATTGGCTCAACTCTGACTCCAAGGCAGCCCCTCGGCTCGCCAGCCACCTATGCCCCGATGGCCGTTGCCGTTGATCTGACCCTCGAAGCCATCGGCCACGTTGTAGGTGGTATAGCCTTTTTCGGCCAGTAGTTTGGCCGCCTCCCGCGAGCGCACGCCGCTACGACAGATCAAGTACACCAACTGCCGCGGGGTGATGCCCTGAGTCTTCAAATCTTCGACGAATCTGGGGTTGCGTTTCATCGCTGGAAATACCAGCCACTCGGCCTGAGCCACAGACTTGCCCAGACTGGTGAGGTCGGGGCCGCCGACGAAGGTCCATTCGGCGCGGGTGCGGACATCGACCAATACCGCGCTGGCCTCGGTCTGCAGATTCTCCCAGGCTTGGATGGGACTGACATCGCCAAGAAACTGCTCTGGCATCTTGTACTCCTTTCGATCAGCATGTAGGTAAAGGGATTCAACAAACAACAAATATAGCGACAGTTATTTATTACATAAAAGAATTTTAAATGATTTTCTAATTACTATTTTGCATATAGAGCGGGCAGCGTTCACCGTTGATCCCTTCCAGAGGGAAGGGATCTGACAAGGGTAGGTATGAGGTTATTTCCTGCAAGCAACCCTACTGCTGCTCACCCCAGCGCGGCGGCTGCTTGTCAACGCCTGGTTCGAACGCCTGGCAGCGCGGCGCCTTTGACTCCGCTCGCGTCATAGCCCACGATGGCCGCGTCCGGCCTGGATGCGCAGCAGTGCGGCGACCAGCGCATCGATGTCTTCGTGGATGTTGTACAGCGCCAGCGACGCGCGGACCGTGCTCTCCAGGCCGAAGCGGCGCAGGATGGGTTGGGCGCAGTGATGGCCGGCGCGCACCGCGATGCCGTCCTGGTCGAGGGCAACGCCGACATCCTCGCTACGAATGTCGTCGAGGACGAAGGAGAGCACCGCGGCCTTCTCGCGCGCCGTGCCGATCAGGCGCAGACCGGGGACGCTGGCGAGCGCCGCGGTCGCATAGACCAGCAGTTCGTGCTCGTAGCGGCTGACGTTCTCCATCCCGATCTGGTCGAGATAGTCGATCGCCGCGCCGAGACCCACGGCGTCGGCGATATTGCCGGTGCCCGCCTCGAATCGCGTCGGCGCCGGCTGGTAGACGGTCTTCTCGAAGGTGACGTCCAGGATCATGTTGCCGCCGCCCTGCCACGGCGGCGTGGTGTTGAGCAGGTCTTCCTTGCCGAAGACGGCGCCGATGCCGGTGGGGGCGAACATCTTGTGGCCCGAAAACACGTACCAGTCGCAGTCGAGGTTCTGCACATCCACCCGCAGATGGCAGACGCCCTGGGCGCCGTCGACGAGCACGCGGGCGCCGTAGCGGTGGGCAATCTCGACCATCTCGCGCACCGGCGTGATGGTGCCCAGCGCGTTCGACACCTGGGTGATCGACACCACCTTGGTGCGCGGTCCAAGCAGCTTTTCGTACTCCTCGAGGATGACCTGGCCGTGGTCGTCCACCGGAGCGACGCGCAGGCGGGCGCCCTTCTCCGCGCACAATTGCTGCCACGGCACGATGTTGGCGTGGTGCTCCAGCCAGGTGATGACGATCTCGTCGTCCGGCCCGACGTTGCGCCGGCCCCAGGACTGGGCGACGAGATTGATGCCTTCGGTGGCGCCGCGGACGAACACGATCTCGCGGGCCGAGGCGGCGTTCAGGAAGCGGCGCACCTTCTCCCGCGCCCCCTCGTAGGCGTCGGTGGCCCGCGCCGCGAGGGTGTGGGCGGCGCGGTGGATGTTGGAGTTCTCGTGCCGGTAATAATAATCCAGGCGCTCGATGACCGCGTTGGGCTTTTGCGTGGTGGCGCCGTTGTCGAGCCAGATCAGCGGCCTGCCGTGCACCCGCTCCTGCAGGATCGGGAAGTCGCGCCGCACCGCCCTGGGGTCGAACGGGCGCGCGGAGAAACCCAGATCCGGCAGCAGGTCGGAACGGAGTTCGAGCGATTCAAGGCGCAGCGGCGGAGTGGCGGGCGGGGACGTCGCCTGCTCTCGATTGAGAAAGTAGGGCGATGCGCCGGGCGCCGTCGTTGGTGGAGCGGCGCCGGGCAGCTCGGACACCAGCGCCGTCGCGCCCGCCAGCGAGGCGGGCAAGGCGCGGAGATCGGCCTCGGTCGGCGCCTCGGTCGGCGGCGACGACGGGACTGCCGGAATGCCCGGCAATGACTGCAGGCTCGGCACGCCCGGCAACGAGAACTGCTCGCCCGCCGGCGGGAACGGCGGCGCCGATGGGGTGGTGGCAAGCGTCGCTTCGGGATCGGTTGTCATCAGGGGTGTCGTTAACATGGTCGTTCTCCAGCACGCCAGGGGCGTCCTCCGCAAGGACCGCCACCGTTCGATCGATGACGGCCCGTGGCCTCCGGATGACGGCGCCGTCGAGCCGGACCGACGGCCGCCAGTTCAGCTAAACCCTTACAGGTTCGGGAAGTCACGCCGGGTTATCCGGGGATCGTACGGGCCCGCCGTGAGTCCCAGGTCGGGGAGCATGGCGGGATCGAAACCGTAGGGTTCCAAGGGAAAGGCGGGCGTGGTGTACGGCGTCGACGGGATCCCTTCGAGGAAGTAGAAGGACAATCCGGCAGACGCCGCTGCGGGTTCGGTGACGGCAGCCGGTGGCGCCGCAGTCACGGCGGAAACCGAAGGCGCCGATGGCGGTGAGACCGGCGGCGATGCGAACAGCAGGCTGGGGACCAACTCAGGACGGAACGCGTAAGGTCCGACAGGGGAATCGGGCGCGGTGGCGGCCGGCAGTGGCAACCCCGTCGCGCCCGTCACCGTGGCGGGCAGCGGGCGGAGCTCGGCCTCAGTCGGCGGGGCAAAGGCCGAGGCCGGGGGTATAGCCGAAGCGACCGGCAACGCCCCCACCTCGACCGGCGGGGTGGCCGGCGGCGCCGAAGCCAGGGTGGTAGCCGGCGGAGCCGGCGGCAAGGTGGTGGCCGGCGACGCCGGGCTGCCGGGCAAGGCGGAGAACAACTCGTTCGCCATCCGGGCGATCACCATTGGGTTCAACAGGGCCGCCATCGTAGCGGATAGGCTATCCCCGGTCTGCTGCGCGCCGGCCATATCCTGCACGGGTGCCGGCGCCGGTACGGCCACTAAGCCGGGATCAATGGTAGTCATGGGTGTATACAGGGTACTTGCCGACATTGACGTTCTCCAGCACGCCGAGGGCGTCCTCGGTGAGAACCGCCACTGAACAGTAAAGCGAAATCAGGTAGGAGGCAATCGCCTTACGGTTGATGCCCATGAAGCGGACCGACAGACTGGGCGATACTTCCCCCGGAAGTCCTGGCTGGAACAGCCCGACTACGCCCTGCCTTTTTTCGCCCGTGCGCAGCAGCAGAATGTTGGTCAGATTGTTGTTGTCCACGCCGAGCTTGTCGCTGGGGACGAGGGGAATCCCGCGCCAGGTGATGAACGGCGAGCCGAACAAGGTCACTGTCGGCGGTGGAACGCCGCGGCGCGTGCATTCGCGGCCGAAGGCGGCGATCGCCCGTGGGTGCGCCAGGAAGAAGGCCGGCTCTTTCCAGACGCGCGCAATCAGTTCGTCCAGGTCATCAGGCGTCGGTGTGCCCGCCGCCGTTGTCGGCTGGACGCGCATCGAGGGCACGACGCTGGGGAGCAGGCCGTATGAATCGTTGTTGATGATCTCGCTCTCCTGCTTCTCCTTGACCTTTTCGATGGTGAGGCGAAGCTGCTCCCGAATCTGATCGTAGGGGCTACGGTACAGATCGGAGATGCGGGTCTGCACGTCCAGGACCGTGGTCATCGCGCTCACCGGGTACTCGCGCGGATGCTCCTCATAATTGACAAAGGTCTCAGGCAGGTCTTCCTCTTCCTGAGGACTGCACTCGACATCGGCGGGAGCGTCGGCGCGCTTCTCTATGACGCGGTTGACACGGTAGGTGCCGGCTTCGACGGGCACCCACGGCAGGCAGGCGACCAGCCAGCGCGGCGTGATCGATAGCATCTGGGGGACAGTCTTGGTCGTGTTCGCGAGCTGGCGCGCCGCCAGTTCGCCCAGGGTATGACGAATCTCGTCGGTCATGGGATCAGTTCCTCGATGCAGGGAAGTACAACTTTTGAATTTATGGTCTTGCAGGTCAAAACGATGTGACTTGATAATTGTATATCATCGACATTTGCCGCCTTATTCAAATTTATTATATGGTTTTCAGTAATTTTCAATTAGCCGGAGAAGCACACCGGTCTACCTACGCTTCCAGCAACAAGCATGCCCTGCTCACTTTGTAATTGCACCCCCTGATGAGCCAGCCGTAGTGAAATAAAAAGATTGATTGGAGCGTCCAGATAAGTTTACTATTCATACCACTTTAGTAATGATTACAAGTGGCATGAGACTGACTACCCGCAGCGAGTATGGCCTGCTGGCGCTGATCTTCCTGGCCCGGCAGGACCCGGAGGCCTGCTGTTCCGTTGAAGTGATCGCCCAGGCGCAGCAGATCCCGGCGAAATTCCTGGAGCAGATTCTGCTGTCGCTGAAGCGCTCCGGCTATGTGCGCAGCGTCCGCGGATCGCGCGGCGGTTATCGCCTGGCCAAACCGGCGGCTCAGATCACCATTGCGGAAGTCGTCCGCCTGTTGGATGGCGCCTTGGCGCCCACCTACTCGGTCAGCCGCTATTTCTATGAACCCACACCGATCGAACGGGAGCAGTCTCTGATCCATTTCTTCCAGGAGATTGCCACCCAGATTTCCGCCTTGATGGAAAAAACCTCGATCGCCGATGTGACCTGACACGACGCTTTGTTGAACTTTTTTAAGGGTAAATTATGACTAACTTAATCGGAGAACTGATGAATATACGTCCTCGAAGTCAGCCTTCGGCTTTCGATAAGCTGTTCGGCGTCTTCGCCGACTTCGATCGCTTCGAGGAGCAGGTTCCCCTGCACACCCTGCAGGAGCGGTTGCAGGCGCTGCCGCTCAAGCGGAGCGATGTCGCCGGTTATGTGGCCTTCGACGAGGCGTATTATCAGCGCCATCTGCTGTACGAGGGCAAAGCGTTTCGCGCGCTGATTCTGTGCTGGGGCAGCGGCCAGCGCAGTCCCATCCATAACCACTCAGGCTCCAATTGTTTCGTCAAGGTGGTCGAGGGAACCGCGACCGAAATCAACTTCAGCCGCAGTGACTGTGGCCTGCTCTTCCCCAGTGAAATCAAGCAATTACGCGAGGGTGAGTGCTGTGTCTGTCAGGATAGCGATATGCATCAGGTGGGTAATCTCCAGCCCGCGGGGCAGGATCTGGTCACCCTACATGTGTACTCGCCGCCCTTGCAACGGATGGATCTGTTCCCCTTGAAGGAATCGGTGTTCGCGGATTACGACAGCCTGCTCGCGGGGCCGCGCCAATGAGGGGGACGCCGGTCATGACTGCACTAGATTCAGACAATCCCCCCACCATTGCCATCATCGGGGGCGGTTTCAGCGGTTGCATGGTGGCGGTTCATCTGCTGCGCTCGGCCACCGTTCCTATTGCCATCAAGCTGATCGAGCGTGGTCCCACCGTGGGACTAGGAGTCGCTTACGGCACTCATGAAGAGCGTCATTTGCTCAATGTTCCCGCCGGTAACATGAGTGCCTTTCCCGAGGATGCCGGACATTTTCTCCGCTGGCTGGACAGCCATGGTGAACAATCTTTCACAGCGGAGAGTTTCGCGCCACGCCGGTGCTATGGCGCTTACCTGCAAGCGATTTTGCGGGAGGCCGAAGCCGACGCGCGGACGCTGGCGCAACTGGAGAAAATCCAGGATGAGGCCATTGCCGTTCTCCCCGACCAAGAAGGCGACAGGATTCAACTGCGTAGCGGCAGAACCCTGCACGCCAGCCGGATCGTCTTGGCGGTGGGCAATTTTCCGCCGAGCGATCCGGTGGTGGCGGAGAGTGCGTTTTACCGGAGCCCGCGCTACAGCAGTGACCCCTGGTCTCCCACCGCGCTCAGTCATATCGATCCCCTGGATAGCGTCCTGCTGATCGGTTCAGGACTGACCACGATCGATCTGGTGTTGGCACTGCAAGCGCGCGGCCACCAGGGCATAATCCATCTGATCTCACGGCATGGCCTGTTACCCCAGCGCCATCGGCCCAGTGCACCGCCTTATCCTTCCTTCCTGACGATCGCCGATGTTTCTAGTACCCTGCGGGTCTTGTTGCGGCGGGTGCGCCGGGAGATAGATCAGGCGGCGCGCCAGGGCTATGACTGGCGCACGGTCATCGATGCCTTGCGACCGCAGACGCAGGTGCTCTGGCGGGCGCTTACCGCGGTCGAAAAGAAGCGCTTTCTCCGCCATCTCAGACCGTACTGGGACAACCATCGCCACCGGATTGCGCCCGAAGTGGCCGCCACCCTGGATCGATTGCAACAGTCTGGGCAGTTGCGGGTCCACGCCGGTTGTATTCGCTCCTATGAAGAACGGGACGATGGCGTCGAAGCGAGCTATAAACCCCGCTACCGTAATGAACTCCAAACCTTGCGGGTAAACAGGGTGATCAACTGCACCGGACCCGAAGGCAATTACCGCAAGTTACAGCATCCCCTGATAATGAATTTGCTGGAATCCGATCGGGTTCGGCCCGATCCCCTGACGCTGGGTCTGGAGGTGGATGCGAACGGAGCGCTGGTCAGCGCGACCGGTGTCGCTTCGCGCCAGCTCTATACCCTGGGTCCACCGCAAAAAGGCAGCCTGTGGGAAACGACCGCCGTGCCGGAACTGCGGGAACAGGCGCAGAATCTAGCGCGGCAGTTGTTGCAGAGCCTGAGAGTCAAGGCGGTGCTGGTCCTCTCGGACACCGAGGGTGTGGTATGAAGGGGGGATGGCTCAATATGGATTCCAGAAAGTTGAGAACAGCTCGCCCAGACGAGGGGTAAGCGACGACACTGAACAAGTGCCGATCCGATGCGGCAAAAAGTCCACCTCGACGATGGTCAACCTCCAAAATCCGCTGTATCTGGGCTTATTTCAGTTCGTGCAGAACGCCCGCATCCGTAGCAAGGGGTCTGCTCAGGCCCCTCTTAGAATTGCTTCTGGCGTAACAAACTTGAACTGACCGGAATCCATATTGAGCCTTGTTAAATTGATCCATGTCAGGAAGTAGCGATAGCAAGCGTAGGGTGCATTCCACGCCCCTTCAGCCAGCATAGCGTCGTAACCCGACGTGGGGCATAGAGCATGACCAGTTAGGCAAGATTCTGCTACGCTTCAGGCTGTTTCCAAGCCGCCACCGCCAACATGCCTTCAGAACTCAGCAACCCCCATGACCGGTTTTTCAAGGAAATCTGGTCTCGCGAGGCCATCGGCCAGGACTTCCTGCGCCATTACCTGCCCCAGGAAATTGTGGATTTGCTGGACCTGGACTCTCTGGAACTGACCAAAGACTCGTTTGTGGACAGGCGTCTTCGCCAACACTATTCGGATCTGTTGTATCGGCTAAAACTCAAAGATGGCAGGCCGGGATTCGTCTACCTCCTGCTGGAGCATAAGCGCGCCCCCAAACGCTTTACGGCGTTGCAGTTGTTGCGCTACATGGTGCAGATCTGGGAGAAAGCCTTGGCGCAAGGCATCGGCACCGAGGGTCTGCCACCGATTATGCCGGTGGTACTCTATCAGGGCGATACCCCTTGGCCGTATGGAGAGACTTTCCAGCAGTTGTTCCACCTGCCGGCGCCGCTGGCGCCCTATACCCCGGATTTCCGCTATGCCTTGTGCGATCTGACCGGTCTGGCGGATACGGATATTCGGGGGGCGGTGCTGTTGCGGGTAACGCTGTGGATCATGAAACATATTGCGGATGCGCAACTGGCGGAGCGGTTACCGGAAGTTATCCGCCTGTTGCGGGAACTGAGCGAAAAGCAGACTTTGCTCGATTACCTGGAGACGCTGTTGCGCTATCTGGCTACCGCGACCGATAAGCTGAGCGAGCGCGATATCAGTCAAGCCTTGAACGAAGTATTACCCATGCTGGAGGAAAAGTTTATGGCAACTTTGGCAGAGAAATGGTTGGAGCAAGGTCGGCAGGAAGGCCGTGCAGAAATAACAACCTTGGCAAAGAAATGGTTGGAAGCCGGTGAGAGACGCCTGCTGCTGCGGCAACTGGAACTGCGGTTCGGTTCCTTGCCGGAAGAGTACCGCGAGCGCATTGCGACCGCCGACCCGGATATGCTACTGCTATGGGGCGAGCGGGTGTTGTTGGCCCACCAATTAGAGGAGGTTTTTGCGCCATGACAGGGACCGTAGACTGCCGATAACACTCGCGCACCCACCCCCACTTTGATCCGGCGCAATACGCTGACGCTATCACGCCCTTCTAAACGCGCTGGTCAAGGCCACCGAGGTCGCCCTGGCCAAGCCGCAGCACGCCACAACCTTTTTTAATAATCAATAATTATAAATAAATCAACTTTCATTCTTTGTCGCTATATATATCCTTCACTATACTATATCACTCTAATCCTATCGATTTTGTCGGCTTTTCCTAATGGAGACGGTCATGGTCAGGCTAAGGTGGTTACGACGCAGGATCAGCCGGATTCGACAGGTCCCGCACGCTATCTCACCCATGTCATCACAGGAGCGCGCCCATGCAAGCTAAATCCTGGATCAACCTGATTGCCAGAGCGATGCTGATCCTTGCCGGGGTCACCGCTGTTGCCGGCGAGCCGTTGAAAGTCGGCTATCTGCCGGTCACCGGCCATGCCAAATTCTTCGTCGCCAAGGAACAGGGCTTTTTCGCTCAGGAAGGGCTGGATGTCGAACTGATCGAGTTCATCAACTCAGCGGACGGTTTGAACGCAGTGGTGGCCGGCAAACTGGATATCGGGGCCTTCGGCACCACCGCCCCGCTCGCCCATATCGCCAAAGGCGCCGATCTCAAGATCATCGGCGGCATCATGGGCGGCGATGCGTCTATCGTCACCACCCCCGAGACAGCGGCCAAGACGCATGCCATCGCCGATCTGAAAGGCAAGAAGATCGCCACTGTCCGGATGGCCACCGGCGATGCCGTGCTGCGCGGCGCACTCAAAGATGCCGGGCTGAACTGGAAAACGGATGTACAGATTTTCGAGCTGAAGAATCCGCCGGCGGTGCTGGAAGCGATCAAATCCGGCCAGGTTGACGCCGGCGTGCTCTGGGGTCCGCATGACCTGCGCGCCGAGGAACAGGGTCTGAAGATCGTGTTCCATTCCACCGACCTGCAACCGGGGCATCCCTGCTGCCGGCTGGTGGTGGCGGCAAGCCGGGTCCAGGATACCGCGACCTGGGAAAAATTCCTCCGCGCCATCCTGCGGGCCGAAAAATTCGCGGCGGAGAACCACCAGGAAACGATCGACGCCATCGCCAAATACGTCAAGCTGGACCGCGGCCTGCTGGAGCGGGCCTTTTACCAGCCCTATCTGGATCAATCCAGCGACCCGAATCTCAAGGGCGTGCGGCAGTTCTGGCAGGTCATGCAGAGCAGTGAATTTATCCCGGCGCAGAATCGCGATATCGCCACCAGCGTAGACACCGGAATTTATAAGAAAGTGCTCAATCAACTGGTCCGGGAAAGCCCGAACGATCCCTTCTGGAGAAAGCTCCAGGTGGGCTTCCAGCAGAAAGACGCGCTATGAGTGACGGGCTGTTACTGGACGACGTCAGCGTTTATTACGGCGCCGCGTCCATTCTCGACCGCATCCGGCTGGAAGTCCCGCCGGGACAGCGCGTCTCGCTGTTGGGGGCGAGCGGGTCCGGTAAATCGACCTTACTACGACTGGTGGCCGGTCTGCTTAAACCCATCCGGGGAAGCCTGAGCTGGGGCGGTCAGCCGATCCAGGGCACCAGCCTGGAGCGCGGGCTGGTGTTTCAGGATTATTCCCTGTTTCCCTGGCTCAGTATGGTGGATAACGTCGCCCTTGCCGTCGGCAAGGCCAGGCCACAGGCCGGCAAGGCGGAACGGCGCGAGACTGCCGGACACTTTCTGCGTCAGGTCGGGCTGGAACAGGCGCTCGGTAAGTTTCCCTTCGAACTCTCCGGCGGGATGCAGCAGCGCGGCGCCATCGCCCGCCTGCTGGCGCTGGGCTCGCCGCTGCTGCTCATGGACGAGCCGTTCGGCGCGCTGGACCCGGTCAATCGCGCCCGCTTGCAGGATCTGCTGGTAGAAATTTGTGAGATCGCCCAACCGCGCAAAACCCTCGTGTTCGTCACCCACGATGTCGATGAGGCCCTGTATCTGGGCGACCGGGTGATCATGCTGGGCTCGGCACCGGGCGGAATCATTGCCGATCTGGCGGTGCCGCCGCCGCGCCGGCGCGACCGGCGCACGCTGTTCGAGAGCACGACCTTCCATCGACTGCGGGAGCAGATCGCCGCGCAGTTGCATGCCGATACCTTGCAGCGTCTGGTCGCCTGACAGGAGCACCCGATGTCGGAAGAAACCGTTTTCCCTACCGAGACCGACGCCTTGCCTTTCGAGCGGGAGCGTACCCCACCCCGCGCCGACGGCAACGGCTGGACCCGATGCTGGGCCTATCGCGACGCCGTGCTGGTCTGGGCGGGGCTATTGCTCGCCTGGTTACTGCTCAGTACCCTGGTCTCCCAGGGACCCAATCCCCTGCTGCCATCACCCGCCGCCACCGCCCAGGCCCTGTGGGAATCGCTGCCGGAATTATGGCGTGGTACCGTGGCTTCGCTCCTGATCTTGGCGCCCGGTTTCGCGCTGGCCACCGTGCTGGGTGTCGTCACCGGGTTATGGGTGGGCAGCTCGACCCGGTTGCAGCGCGCGCTTTTTCCCGTGGCGCGGGTGGCGGCGCCGGTGCCGCCGACGGTTTATATTCCCTATGCCATTGCGATCCTGCCGACCTTCCGCCTATCGGCCATCTTCGTGGTCTTCATCGGTGCGTTCTGGCCGATCTTTCAGAACGCCGCCGCCGGCGCGCATGCGTTGGAGGCGCGCCATCGCGACAGCGCTCGTATCCTGGGTCTCCGGGGTTGGGAATACCAGCGCCAGGTGGTATTTCCGGCGGCGCTGCCGCATATCTTCTCCGGTATGGCGGTGGGATTGGGCTTCGCCTTTATTCTGCTGACGGTGGCCGAACTGTTTGGCGCCAACGCCGGGCTGGGGCGGTTCGTGCAGTATTACGCCGATTTCGCCGACTATCCACGGATGGTCGCCGGCATTGTCTACACCGGGCTGGTCACCTATCTGGCAATGACTTTGCTCGACAGCGTGAGACAGCGCGCGCTGTTCTGGTTACGGTAAGGGTCTGGTCATGGTCATCAACAGGAGCTTCCGCCGGTGGTTCATCGCCACGGTGCTGTATGCGCCGGCGGCCTTTTCCGCGCTGTTCGAGATGACCGGCAGCGATCTGGCCGCTGCTCTGGCCACTGCCCGCGCCGGGAATAAACAACTGGCGGTCATGTTCGAGCAGGCCGATTGCGGT
Organism: uncultured Pseudomonadota bacterium; assembly: GCA_963708455.1. GTDB lineage: Bacteria > Pseudomonadota > Gammaproteobacteria > Competibacterales > Competibacteraceae > CAIMUS01. The sequence goes on along the minus strand of CAVPSQ010000010.1, from coordinate 678,231 downwards.
TACTGCGAGCGGATGAAGCGCACCGTGTTGCGCGATGCGGCCACTGAAACGGCAATCGGACGTCGGTTCCATACCGTAGCGGTCAGGCTTGACAGCGACACCGCGCTGACCGATCCGACCGGTAAGCCGACCAACGCCTACGAGCTGGCCCGCCGATTGCATATTATCGCCACGCCGGTGTTTGCCTTCTACGACGGCGACGGCCAAGTGCTGTACCGTTATGCCGGCGTACTCCCCGATCCCACCGATTTCCAATTGCTAGGCCGCTATGTCAGCGAAGGGGCTTACGAGCAGCAACCGTTCGCCGAGTACCGGCGGCAGCGGCGACCCTAGAGGAGGCAATGATGAATAAGACCTATTGGAGTGAAGAGATTGAAACCTTGCCACGGGTGGAACTTGAGGCTTATCAGACACGGCAATTGGCCGTACACCTCGAATTGGCCTATCAGCGTTCGAATTACTACCACGACTCTTTCGAAAAGGTTAAAGTAAGGCCCGCTGATTTCAACAGTCTGGCGGACTTAAGGAAGTTTCCTTTCGTGGATAAAAAGGTTGAAAGGGAAAGGCAGCTATTAAAGCCACTCCTGGGTGATATGACCGCCGTGGAGGAAAGAGAGGTCGTCTTTGTCTCGGCCTCCAGCGGCTCGACCGGCGTTCCCACCTTAAGCCCCTTTACCCGCCAGGATTTCGAGGAATTCCAGGACGTACAGAGCCGGCTGTTCTGGGCGGCCGGCATGCGGCCGGAGGATCGCTATGTCCATGCCCTGAATTTTACGCTCTTCGTCGGGGGACCCGATGTGATCGGCGCTCAGAACCTGGGGGCGCTGTGCCTTTGGGCCGGTGCCATCCCTTCCGACAGGCTGCTGTTCATCTTGAAGGAATTTAAGCCCACTATCATCTGGACCACGCCTTCGTATGCCTGGTATCTGGGCGAAACCGCCAAAAACCAGGGGATAGACCCGGCCATGGACCTTGCCATCAACCGGATTATCGTTGCCGGTGAGCCGGGCGGATCCATCGCCGCCACTCGGGAAGCCATTGAAAGTCTTTGGGATGCACAGGTCGTCGACTTTTACGGCATCTCCGATATCTTCGGCGCCTGTGCCGGCATGTGCGGCGCAAGGGATGGGCTACATATCGTCGAAGATCATCTGGTAGTGGAAGTTATTAATCCCGATACCCTTGAACCCGTGCTGGACGGTGAAAGAGGCGAACTGGTGTTGACGACCCTGAGGAAAACCGCAAGACCAATGATTCGCTTCAGAACGGGTGATATCGTTACGGTCGACAGGGAGCCATGCGCCTGTGGTAGAACGCATGCCAGGATTGACGTCACCGGCCGGCTCGATGATATGTTTATTGTCTCGGGCGTTAATGTGTTTCCCAGCGATATCGAATATGTCATCAGGAATATCGAGACACTGACCGGAGAATACCGGATTACCGTTTTTAATAAAGACTTCACGACCCGGTATAAGGTCGAGGTGGAAAGAAATTACGGCATTGACGAGGACAGTGACAAACTTACCGAAGAAGTCTCCCACAAAATCAAAGCCCGCCTCGGCGTCAAGCCCAAGGAAGTCGTGGTGCTCGAACCCGGCGAACTGCCCAGGGCCACTCACAAAGCCAAGCGGCTGATCGATCTCAGATGAACTTGAATAAAATCAACCCCTAACTTATAGATTGGCCTATGCCTTTACAAGCTTCTGTATCGACTCCCGGCGATGCTGTGCTCGCCCTCATCGGCAATACACCGCTGGTAGAGATTAGCCGTCTTGATACCGGTCCCTGCCAACTTTTTGTAAAACTGGAGAACCAGAATCCGGGCGGCTCCATTAAGGACCGGATCGCCCTCACCATGATCGAAGCGGCGGAACTGGAAGGAAAGCTGACTCCCGGCGGTACCCTGATCGAGGCTACCGCCGGCAACACGGGCCTGGGCTTGGCGCTGGTGGCAGCGCGCAAGGGCTATCGGTTGCTGTTGGTGATTCCCGACAAGATGAGTCAGGAGAAAATTTTCCACCTCAAGGCGATGGGCGCCGAGGTGGTGATGACGCGCTCGGATGTGGGACGCGGTCACCCGGAGTACTATCAGGATCTGGCGGAGCGGCTGGCGCGGGAAACACCCAATGCCTTTTATGCCAATCAGTTTGCCAATCCGGCCAATCCGTTAGCCCATGAAAACGGTACGGGGCCGGAAATCTGGGAACAGTTGGGCCACCGACTGGATGCCGTGGTCTGTGGCATCGGCAGTGGCGGCACGATTACGGGTCTTACCCACTTTTTTCACCGGGTTGCTCCGGCCGTCAGGATGATTCTGGCCGATCCGGCGGGCTCGGTATTGGCCGGCTACATCAACACCGGCACACTCGGACAGGCAGGCTCCTGGCTGGTGGAGGGCATCGGCGAAGACTTCATTCCACCGATCTGTGATCTCTCCGGCGTGACCGAGGCATACACCATCAGCGATGCCGAGAGCTTCGCCACCGCCCGGGCCTTACTGCACGATGAGGGCATACTGGCAGGGTCATCCGCCGGTACCCTGGTAGCTGCTGCTCTGCGTTATTGTCGCAGCCGTCCCCAGGCGGAACAGGTGGTTACTTTCATCTGCGACAGCGGCAACAAGTACCTTTCCAAAATGTACAATGACTTCTGGATGCAGGATCAGGGCTTCATCCGGTGGGAACAGCATGGTGATCTGCGTGATGTAATCGGTCGTCTTTACGCGGCCAAAGCGGTGGTGACCGTAGGTCCTGACGATACCTTGCTGACGGCCTATGGGCGCTTCAAATTGTACGATGTATCACAACTGCCGGTAGTTCAAGGAGAGCGTATCGTCGGCCTCATCGACGAATCGGATGTGCTGTTGGCCGTGTACAGTCGGGAGGAGCGGTTCCGTGAACCTGTCAGTAACTTCATGAGCACCCATCTGGAAACCGTCCAACCCACTGCTTCCTTCGAGTTCTTGCTGGACATATTCGATCGTGGTCGGGTGCCTATTGTCTGCGAGCAGGACCGGTTCCTGGGACTGATTACCCGGATCGACTTGCTCAATTACCTGCGTAGACGCATGAAATAATCCCAGGCTCCTGATTAATATAATTATAAAACAATAGGTTATGCAACATAGTTTTGCCAGTGAATCAGCCATGGCGACTCAATTTCGCCGCGGGCATGGCGGCCACCGCCACGGTGTAGGCATCGAGGACGTAGATGATCTGCTGGCGAACTTGGCGCAGGCGCTGAGGGAGCGGCGTCCAGGGATTTAGGGTGTTGATAAAAAATATTTAAATTCAGTACGTTAAACTTATACCGAAAAAATATTTTTCCTGAAGGGGGATTAGCAAACCCCGCCGTATTGACTGCGAGTGGGGGCGTGGCCCGCGGGAACGGCGCCCGCGGCGAGCCGTTCGGCGTACTCTCCCTGGATGCCATCGACACCCGCCAGCCAGGCAAGATTCGCCTGATCGGGGCTGTCGATACCCTGGACCAGCACCCGGCAACTATGCTGGCGAGCCAGCAAGACCCACCTGACCAGGTGAGCGGCCAGCTTTCCGGTTGCCAGCGCCCTGTGGGGACGCTCGAGATGGACAAAATCCGGCGCCAATTCCAGCAACGGCTCAAACCGGCTCTGTTCGGCAGCGCCGGAATGAACCAAAGCGACCGCAAAACCACGTGCTCGAAAGCGCTCCAGCGAACGGCCAAGATGGGCAAGGTCCACCGGCTCCGCCGCGCGGAACCGCAGCACGATCTGTCGGGGCTGCAATCCGCATAGCCGCAAAATTCTCTCGAATACCTTGCCGTGACCCTGCCGGACCTCCTGAACATGACGCGGATGTACATCCAGTAGCAGCCAGGCCGAGGCGGCATGCGCCAAGCCATTGAGGGTATGCAGGGTCCGGCACAAGCGATCCAGATAGACCACGGCCTTGTCATCGAGACAGGCAATGGCATAGGGCACCCATGACGCCAGCGGACACTGGTTGCGGTCATACGCTTGCAGCAGCGCTTGATGACCCAGCAGTCCGTCACTCATATCCACGATGCTCGCAAAGGTGCTGCGCAGACACAGTCCCCGGAATAGCCCTATAACCCGTCCCTGTTCCAGGCGCAGGGGCTGACGCTGGGTCGAGCGCCAGGTTGCCGTATCAAACTCGGCGTTCAGTTGTCTGACGAGGCTTTCCAACGACATCGCTGTCACCTTAGGTAAAAACTAACGGGTTTGGCTGCAACGAAACAACCCGACGGGTGAGAGTATTACAGCTATCTATCCCTCCCGCACCGGCGTGAGGACGTTTTTGATGTAGGACTCGCTTAGTTGCGGTGAGCACTGCTCGACAAACCGGTACACGAAACCGCGCAGATAGTGACCGCGCCGGATAGCGAGCCAAGTGGTATTGGATTCGAACAAATGTGGACACTCCAACAGCCGCAATCCGGTGTCCCTGGTCGGATCGAACGCCATCGCAGCGATAATGCCGATGCCCATACCCAGTTCCACATAGGTCTTGATCACATCGGCATCCAGCGCCGACATCACGATGTCGGGCACTAACCCGGCCTCTGCAAAGGTCGAGTCGATTTTAGTTCTGCCGGTAAAACCTTCGTGATAGGTGATGATCGGGTGCTCGGCGATGGCCTCCAGGCTCAGCTTGGGGAGGGTTGCCAGTGGATGTCCTTCAGGAACGATGACTGCATGATGCCAGCTATAGAAAGGAAACGGCAGCAGCTCCGGCGTCTGCTGCAGGGCCTCCGTGGCGATGCCGACATCGGCCTCCCCGCTTTGCAACATGCCAGCGATTTCGTTGGGGCTGCCTTGATGCAACACCAAATGCACTTTGGGAAAGGCGCTCTTGAAAGCCCTTACCACCTGAGGCAGGGCGTATCTGGCCTGAGTATGGGTGGTGGCGATGCAGAGATTGCCCTGCTCCCGGTTGGCGAACTGCTCGGCAAGCCGGCGCAGGTTGTTGGCGTCGATCAGCATCCGTTCCACAATCACCAGCAACTCCTTGCCGGGTTCGGTAAGTCCAAGAAAGCGTTTGCCGCGGCGGACGAACAGCTCGACCCCTAACTCGTCCTCCAGATCCTTGATGTGCTTGCTCACCCCAGATTGGGAGGTGAAGAGCGCGTTCGCCACCTCGGTCAGATTGAAATTGCGCCTGATCGTTTCGCGGATGATGCGTAGCTGTTGAAAATTCATGCAGGCAATCCAACGGAATACCAGGGAGTTCGATGCTTACCGGGAGGCACGGGCTGCGACCAGCCCGATATCACGGTAACACAATCAGGTAATGCCCAAACCATCGGTTTCAGCGGGCAGCCTGATAGATCTGGTCGAACACACCGCCGTCGTTAAAGTGCGTCTTCTGGGCCTGCTGCCAGCCGCCAAACAGCTCGTCAACAGTGAACAGCTTGATCGATGCAAACTGCTTGGCGTACTTCGCCGCAACCTGAGGATCGGTCGGTCGATAAAAGTTTCTGGCCACGATCTCCTGACCGGTCGGGGAATACAGATACTCCAGATAAGCCTGGGCAACCTGGTGCGTGCCATGTTTATCGGCCACTCGATCGACCACGCTGACTGGCGGCTCGGCCAGAATCGACAGCGGTGGCGTCACGATTTCGAATTTATCGGCACCGAATTCCTTCAGCGCCAGGTACGCCTCATTCTCCCAGGTGATCAGCACGTCACCGATGCCCCGTTCGGTAAAAGTAGTGGTCGCGCCCCGCGCACCCGAATCCAGTACCTTGACGTTACCATAGAGCTTACTGACAAATTCCCGCGCCTGGGTGTCGTTACCGCCCGGTTGCTTGAGGGCAAAGCCCCAGGCCGCGAGATAATTCCAGCGCGCCCCGCCGGAAGTCTTGGGATTGGGGGTGATGACCTCGATACCTGACTTCACCAGGTCCGACCAGTCGTGGATTTGCTTGGGGTTCTCCTTGCGGACCAGAAACACGATAGTCGAGGTATAGGGGGACGCATTATGCGGTAACCGGTGCTGCCAGGTGGCCGGGAGCAGTCCTTTGGCGGCAATGGCATCGATATCGTAGGCCAGCGCCAGGGTAACGACGTCGGCCTCCAGCCCGTCGATAACCGCCCGCGCCTGCTTGCCCGAGCCGCCGTGGGATTGCTGGATGATGACCTTATCCCCGGTCTTGGTTTGCCAGTATTGTGCGAACGCCTGATTGAAATCCTTGTACAGCTCTCGGGTCGGATCGTAGGACACATTCAGCAACTGCACTTCGGCTCCTGCCGCTGCCTGCACACCGGCAGACAAGCCGGCAGCCAGCAGGATAGGAAGAAATGGCTTTACATTCATTTTGTTCTCCGTCAGGGAAGAGTTGATAACCGTAACTGATTTGAATGACTCTAAAGCATGCCCCAGAAGGTAGGAACGAAGAAAAAGTGGATTGCTTATAACGAAGGATGATTACAGATCAGTCTTTGGGGCTATTTCAGTTATATAAAAGCCGGCCTACTAGCTTGCCTGATGTCGCCACGGTAGCATGGCTTACAGACCCCTGGGCGCCCATAGAGCCGCTTCTGCTGTAGCGGAAAAGAAGAAAAAGCTAGATAAAGGGAGGGTGAAAGAGGCTGATTTCGATGACAGGTGTCTGGGAGAAGGTTGTCTGTATAGACAATACCAGCCTTGCCCTAGATGGAAAAATCCTCACCACGCCACGCGCCCTCCTCATCCGGTCGCGGCGAGTGAGGGAGAGGCTCTTCCGTGCGGGCTAATTTTTCGAGTTGATCCACCCGTTCCAGCAGCTTGATGACGGTGGTGCCGATCATGTCCGGTAACACCTCGTGCTGCAAGTCCAGCGGGGTCGATGGCAAATGGATTTGCGACCGCACCACGGGCTGGCCGGGAACGCCGACCACTACCGCGTTCGGGGGCACCGATTTCACCACTACGGCATTGGCTCCGATCCGGCAGTCATCCCCGATCTTGATCGCTCCCAGCAGTTTCGCCCCGGCGCCCACCACCACCCGATCTCCTAGCGTCGGGTGGCGTTTGCCCTTGTTAAGGCTGGTGCCGCCCAAGGTGACGCCGTGGCGCCGATCTCGGTGGTCTCACCGATGACAACACCCATGCCATGATCGATAAAAAAGCCCGGCCCAATGGTGGCACCAGGATGGATTTCAATGCCAGTGACAATCCGGATCAGCTGCGACAGCCAACGGGCCGGAAGGCGCAGGTTGCGGCGCCACAGCTTATGGGTCAAATGGTGCCCCCAGACGGCGTGCAGGCCGAGATAACAGAGGATAACTTCCAGCCCGCTCCGGGCGGCGGGGTCGCGCTCGAGCACCGCCCGGATATCGCACCGCATCCTGTCGAAGATTCTCACAATGGCCGGGGGCGTGGCGGGTTCGGCTCACCGTCTGCGCCGTTCCAAAGCGAAAGGAGTTTCGTCATCAGACTGCATTTTCGGGATCTTTGTATTAATCGGCCAAGTCTGCGAACAGTGCCGTGCTGAGGTAGCGTTCGCCGAACGAGGGAATGATGACGACAATCAATTTGCCCGCATTCTCCGACCGGCGTGCCACTTGCAAAGCAGCCCAGAGGGCGGCACCCGATGAAATGCCGACCAGCAGACCCTCTTCACGTGCCGCCCGCCGGGCGGTGTCGAAGGCGTCCTCGTTTTTGACGCGGATGATCTCGTCGTAGATTCCAGTGTTGAGGATGTCCGGCACAAACCCGGCGCCGATCCCTTGCAGCGGGTGAGGACCTTTCACGCCGCCGGACAGCACTGGAGAGGCGTCCGGTTCCACCGCCACACACTGGAACGCCGGTTTGCGCGCCTTGAGCACTTCGCCTACACCGGTGATGGTGCCGCCGGTGCCGATGCCCGACACCAGAAAATCCGCCTGGCCGTCGGTGTCGCGCCAGATCTCTTCGGCGGTGGTTTTGCGATGGATTTCAGGGTTGGCGGGGTTCTTGAACTGTTGCGGCATAAAGTAACGGGGGTCGGAAGCGGCGAGTTCCTCGGCCTTCTGGATAGCGCCAGCCATGCCGGCGCTGCCCGGCGTGAGAATCAGTTCCGCGCCGTAAGCCCGCAACAGCAGCCGGCGTTCCTTGCTCATGGTTTCCGGCATGGTCAAGACGCAGCGGTAGCCGCGGGCGGCGCAGACCATCGCCAAGGCGATGCCCGTGTTGCCGCTGGTAGGCTCCACCATGATGGTGTCCTGATGGATCAGGCCCGCCTGTTCCGCGGCATCGATCATCGAGACGCCGATCCGGTCCTTGACGCTGTGCGCCGGATTGTAGAACTCGAGTTTGGCGACCACCTCGGCAGCAATGCCCTCGGCCAGTCGCCGGATGCGGACCAGTGGCGTGTTACCGACCAGATCAGTTACATCATTCGCGATTCTCATGGATCGCCTCTTCCGCCCACCTGGGGCATTCAGTATCGACAGCGTTGTCATGCTCTCGATCAGCATGATAAAGGGATTCAATCGACCTGCAGGGCTGAATAGCCTACCGCTGAGCCACTGGCAGCAGCGGTGCAGGGTTTACTCCAGGCGGCAAACTATAGCGACGATTTTTTATTACACGAAAGAATTTTTAAGAATTTTATAATTACTAATGTGCATATAGAACCACGCGTCGTCCACCGTTGCGGCCTGTCCCCTGACGGAGGCAGGGATCGACAGTGGACGGCGGGGATATGGGGTGGTTAAGGTCAGCTCTTAAATATGGAGCCGGGTTAACAGCGCAATCCCTATTTACCAGGTTGGTAAATGTTATCGAACGTGCCTCCGTCAGCGAAGTGAGTGGTCTGCGCTTTCTGCCAGCCGCCGAATACTTCGTCGATGGTAAACAACGTTATTTTAGGAAAACGGGTAGCATACCTGGCCTGCACCGCCGGATCCTGGGGCCGGAAATGGTGTTGTGCCGCCAGTTCCTGCCCTTCCGGGCTATACAAATACTCCAGATACGCTTGCGCCGCCTGCCGCGTCCCGTGTTTATCGACGTATTTATCCACCAGCGCCACCGTTGGTTCGGCCAGAATGCTGAGCGACGGGACCACGATTTCGAATTGGCCTTTGCCCAGTTCCTCCTGCGCCAGCAGGGCTTCGTTTTCCCAGGCCAGCAATACATCGCCGATACCGCGCTCGACAAAGGTCGTGGTGGAGCCACGGGCGCCGGAATCCAGTACCGGCACATTGTTGAACAGCCTGGTAACAAATTCCTGCGCTTTGGTCTCATCGCCTCCAGGTTGCTTCAGTGCGTACCCCCAGGCGGCCAGATAGTTCCAGCGCGCTCCGCCGGAGGTCTTGGGGTTGGGGGTGATCACCTGGATGTCGGAACGGACTAGATCGGACCAGTCTTTGATATTTTTAGGGTTCCCCTTGCGCACCAGGAATACCACGGTCGAGGTGTAAGGCGCGGAGTTATGAGGGAGTCGTTTTTGCCAGTCGGCCGGCAGCAATTTGCCCCTGGCACTGATTTCATCGATATCGTAAGCCAGCGCCAGGGTGACCACATCGGCCTCCAGCCCGTCGATCACGGCGCGGGCCTGCTTGCCAGAGCCTCCGTGGGACTGGCGCACCGTCACTGTATTGCCGACTTTAGTCTGCCAGTAGCGGGCGAAGGCGGCGTTGTAGTCGCTGTAGAACTCGCGGGTGGGATCGTAGGATACATTCAGCAGGGTCTGATCCGCCGCCCCAACGATACTGGTGACTGCGGCCAGCACAACGGTGAATAACAAATATCTCAGCCGATTCATAATGACTTTCCTCATGATGATGTTTATGTAGTGAAGCCAGATAGTCAGGCTATACAAAAAACTAACAAAAACCATGTCGATCTTGAAATAATTTATGCTTTTAGATTATGTAACAAAAAGTTTTAAAAAATGAAATTTATATGTCTGTTTATAATAGAAGTTAATTTCCCCCGAGCGGGCCGTCCGGTAGATGACAGCAGGTAGAGTGATGGAATCCTCCAATCTTGTCCTTTTTAGCCTGAATGCAACCCAACCGTTCGGTGAACGGGTCGCCACGCGGTTGGGCGTTCCCCTGAGCGCACACGAGGAAAGGGAATTCGAGGACGGGGAGCACAAGTCCCGGCCCCTGGTCAACGTGCGCGGCAAAGATGTGTACGTGCTGCAATCGCTGTACTCGGACGCCGTAGGCAGCGTCAACGACAAATTATGTCGGTTGCTGTTTTTCCTGGGCTGCCTGCAAGACGCTGCGGCTGCCCGCGTCACCGCCGTCGTTCCCTATCTGGGCTACGCACGTAAGGATCGGAAAACCCAGCCGCGCGATCCGGTCACTACCCGCTACCTGGCGGCGCTGTTCGAAGCGGTCGGCTGCGACCGGATCATCACCCTGGATGTCCACAACCTGGCGGCCTACCAGAACGCCTTCCGCTGCTATTGCGACCATCTGGAAGCCACCCGCCTGTTCGTCGATTACTTCGCCACTACCCTGCCACCGGAGACCGCCATCACGGTAGTGTCTCCCGATGTCGGCGGCATGAAGCGGGCGGAGCAGTTCCGGCAGGCATTGAGCCGGCGTCGCCACCAGAATTTCCCGATCGCCTTCATGCAAAAAGCCCGCGCCCAGGGCGTGCTCAGTATCGGCCGGCTGGTCGGCGAGGTGGAAAACAGTATCGCCATTGTCATCGATGACCTGATCAGCACCGGCGGCACTCTGCTGGGTGCCGCCAAAGCCTGTAAAGACCAGGGCGCGATCAAGGTCTACGCCGCCGCTTCGCATGGCGTATTCGTCGGTCAGGCTGGGCGCCTGCTGGCCGCTGAAGAAATCGCCCAGGTGATCGTGACCGATACCATTCCGCCGTTGCGGCTGGACCCGTCACTGGTGGAGCAAAAACTGACCCTGCTGTCGACCGCCGGCTTATTCGCGGAGGCGATCGCAAGGCTCCATCAGGGCGGTTCCCTGGTGGACTTGCTGGCGACCTGAAACAGGTCAGGCCAGCGCCTGGCTGTAGTGTTCCGCCAGTCGTAAATAAACGGCGGCGCGGCGGCGCCATTTGGGCCACTCCGCCGCATCCACGTCGTGGGTGTGCCAGATCGCCAGCCTGGCCCGCAGACAGGCCCGCCAGGTTTTGTAGAAATTCACCAGTCGCGCCGGTGGATCATCCTGCAACTCCTGGCGACCGGCGGCGAACAGCATATCGTGTACCAAGGCCGCGCCGAGGCGCTCGCACTCCAGCGCCAGAAATGCCAGTTCATCGACACTGTCCACGATCCGGAACTGGCGGTTGAATTCCAGACAGTCGATAACCACCGGCTCCGCTTCCATGCAGATATGCTCCGGTCGCAAATCGCCATGCCCTTCGACAATCCGGTGTTCCGCCACCCGCCGGTCGAACAGCAGCGGTTCGCGGGACAACAACGCCAGTTGCGCGGCATGGATAGTTGCAATCTGGCGGCTGGGCAATTGGCAGGCCGGATCGAGCAGTTTGCGGCGATTCTCTTCGATGTCGGCGGCCAAGCGGGCACGATAGGTTGCGCTGTCGATCCTAACGGCGGGACAGCGCCGGTAGAAAGCGCACAGCAACCGCGCCAGGCGTCGCAGTTCGGCCACCGTGACGCTTTTTTGCCGGATGAGTTCATCCAGCATCCGTTGCGCCGGCAGGCGGCGCATTTTGACCAGCCAGTCGAGCGGCTCCCCTGCTCTTTCCAGGCCCACGTTACCGGCGGCATCCAGCGCTAGCGGCACGACGCCCAGATAAACCTCCCTGGCCAGCCGCCGGTTGAGGCGGACCTCTTCCAGGCAATTATGGCGCCGCGCCGCCAGCGTGCTGAAGTCCAGGAAGGGATATTGCACCGGCTTTTTCAATTTATAGGCATAGCGGTCGGTCAGGAACACCCAGGACATATGGGTCTCCACCACGGCGACCTGACCGGGCGGCTCGGGATAAGTTTGTGCCTGGCGCAGCAGGGCGACTTTGGCTTGAGAGGTGTGCAGGGTGGTCTCCCGCCGCGGCGGCGGTTGGTCGCTCATGACGGCTCAGGCGGTCTTATGGATGCACTCGAAAGCCTGTCTTAAGCCCGTCACCCTGCGGCGGGTTGCAGCGTCGCGCCGACCGGAGGCGACAATAGCTGCGGCTACCCAGCCCAATCTGGGCCAGGCAAGCTCAGACTTGTTCCAGATGCCGGGTCAGGGACTCCCGCAACGCCTCGTATTGCTGTCCATCCAGGGTATGCTTATCCCGGTCGGTGAGGAAGAACACGTCTTCGGCCCGCGCACCGATGGTGGCGATCTTGGCGTTCTGCAACTGCACCCCGCATTCGACGAACGCCTGGCCAACCCGTGACAATAAACCCGGCCGGTCCGCGGTGATCAATTCCACCACCGTGCGCCCGTTGACCTCGTCTATGCTGAAAAACACCTGGGTCGGGGTAGGGAAATGCTTGAGCACGCGGGGAGTGCGCCGTTTCAGACTGGTAAGCTGGGCGTCGGGGTCGTCAAGATAGCGGCGCAGGGTGGCGACGATCTCCTTGATCCGGCAGCGGTCGTCGATCACTTCTCCGTCGGCCTCCACGACAGTATAGCTGTCCAGAGTATAGCCATAGCGGCTGGTGATGACTCGGGCGTCCAGCACTGACAGGCCCAGTCGGTCCATGATGGTCACCATGTCGGCGAATACCCCTTCCCGGTCGCGGGTGTAGACGAAAATCTCGGTGCCGCCGCGGGCCGCATCTTCGCGGGCCAGCACCAGTGAGCGCCCGTTATCCGGCTTGCGCAGCACGGCGCGAGTATGCCAGACGATTTCATCCGGCGAATAGCGCAGAAAATAATCGTCGCTGAAGCCGCGCCAGACGTCCCGGATACGGCGCTCCTCGACATCCTGCCGGCGCAATTGCGTCAGGGCCTGAAGCTGCGCTTCCTTGATGCGTTCCTCCTTATCGATGGGATTACCGAGACCGCGCCGCAGCAGCCGCCGGACGGATTGATACAGCTTCCACAGCAGGGACGCGCGCCAGGTATTCCAGAGCTTGGGATTGGTGGAGCGGATATCCGCCACCGTCAGCAGATACAGGCAGTCCAGATGGCGTTCGTCGCCCATCCGGCGGGCGAACTCGTTGATCACCTCCAGATCGTCGATATCCTTCTTCTGCGCCGTCAACGACATCGTCAGATGCTGGTCCACCAGCCAGGCGACCAGATTGCTGTCCACCTTGCTGAGACCGTGCCGGCGGCAGAATTTCCTGGCGTCCAGCGCCCCCAGCACGGAGTGGTCGCCGTTGCGGCCCTTGGCGATATCGTGGTAGATGGCGGTGATATACAGCAGCCAGGGTTTGGGCAGACGCCGCATGATCGCGCTGCAATGGGGAAATTCATGCACATACTCGGGCACATAGAAACGCCGCAGATTGCGCACCACGAACAGGACGTGCTGATCCACCGTATAGACGTGAAACAGATCGTATTGCATCCGCCCCACGATCCGGTCGAACTCCGGTAAATACGCTTCCAGCACGCCGTACTGGCTCATCAGCCGCAACTGCCGGGTAACCCCATGCGGTTGCCGTAGAATCTTCATGAACAGGCTTTGCGCCCGGATATCGTTGCGGAAAGATTGATCGATCAGATAGCAGTCGGCGCGAATCTGCCGGATGGTGGCGGCGCGGATACCGCGCAGTTCCGGATGCTGCTGCAATAGCAGAAAAATTTCCAGCAAAGCGAAGGGATAGCGCTTGAAGACATCCTCACGCACCGCTTCCAGATAGCCCTTGCGGGCCTGAAAACGGCGACTGATCGGCGTTGGCTCGCCGGGCTCGTCGGCCAGCAGAATCACCTCGTCGAACAGCTGCAGCAACATCTGGTTGAGCCGGTTCAAGGTCATCATGGTGCGGTAGTAAGTCTGCATGAACTGCTCCACCGCCAGGTTGTAATCCTTGTCCAGATAACCGAATTGAGTAGCGATCTGGCGCTGGTAATCGAACAGCAGCCGGTCTTCGCGGCGGCCGGTCAGCGCATGCAGCGCGAAGCGGATCTGCCAAAGAAAATTCTGGCAGTCGAGCAACTGGTTATACTCGTGTTCGGTGAGAAAACCGTGCCGCGCCAGATCGTGCAGGGTGGCGGCGCCGAAATGCCGCTTGGCCACCCAGCCGATCACCTGCAGATCGCGCAGACCACCGGGACCTTCCTTGATGTTGGGCTCGAGGTTATAGGCAGTATCGTCGAATTTATGATAGCGGTTGCGCTGCTCTTCGGTCTTGGCTTCGAAGAATGCGCGCCCCGGCCAGATATGAGCGGGTCCGGTCGACTCGCGCATGCGCTCGAACAGGTCGGTCGAGCCGACCAGTAGCCGCGCCTCCATTAGGCTGGTGGCTACGCTGATGTCCGCCGCCGCCTCGCGCACACAGTCGTCCAGATTGCGCACACTATGGCCCAATTCCAGACCGATATCCCAGACGAAGGTCAGAAATTTTTCCAGCATCTCCCGGTAGCCGTCGATATCCACGATTCCCAGCAGGACCATGATATCCACGTCGGAACAGGGGTGCAGTTCACCCCGACCGTAGCCGCCCACCGCCACCAGCGCCAGTTGCGGATCGTCCGGGGCAAAGAAACGCGCCCAGGCGTGCTCCAACAGACGATCGAGCAGGCGGGCGCGAGCCGGCACCAGCTCGCAGGCCGGCACGCCCTGATGGAACAGCTCCTTCAGGGTTTCTCCGCCCTGTTTGAGGGCGCTGCGGAATACTTTCAGGGGCTGCTCGCTGGCAGCGAGGGCCCGTTGGAAAGCGGCGCTGTCGAAAATATCCAGATCGGCGAAGCGCGGAACGGTTTGCAGCCTGGCCATGAAACACCTTGCAACTATTTAAAGGGGGTCGCCGGGAAGACGGGTGAGCACTTCATAGCCGGTTCCGGTCACCAGCACCGTATGTTCCCATTGTGCGGAAAGGCTATGGTCCTTGGTGACCACCGTCCAGCCGTCGGGCAACAGTTTAACAAAGCGTTTGCCGGTATTGATCATGGGTTCGATGGTAAACGTCATACCCGGCACTAGCTCCACCCCTTCCGTGAGGTCGCCGTAATGCAGCACCTGCGGCTCTTCATGAAACTGGCGGCCGATGCCGTGGCCACAATATTCGCGCACGACGGAAAAACCATTGCTTTCCGCGTGTTTCTGGATGACGTGGCCGAGCGCTCCCAGACGGACACCGGGGCCGACCTTCTCTATGCCGAGCAGCAGGCATTCGCGGGACACCTTACAGACCCGCCTGGCGATCACCGGCGGCTCGCCCACAAAAAACATCTTACTGGTATCGCCGTGATAACCCTCCTTGATCACCGTCACATCGATATTCACCACATCCCCCTCCTTCAAACGGCGCTTGCCGGGGATACCGTGGCATACGACATGATTGACCGAGGTGCAGATGGATTTGGGGAAACCGCGGTAGTTCAACGGCGCCGGCGTCGCTTTCTGCACAGTGACGATATAATCATGACAGATCCGGTCCAGCTCCTCGGTGGTGACGCCTGGCTGCACATAGGGACGGATCATGTGCAGCAGTTCGGCGGCAAGTCGCCCGGCGACGCGCATCTTTTCGATCTCCGCCGGCGTCTTGATATGGATGCTCATCGGCAAGGCTCCCTTGCAACGGGGGGCTATGGACGGTGGAATGACGTATCTCAATGACAGTACCTCGATTAAGCAGTTCATTTGTTGTCGCAGCGCAATTCATGTTATAAAGCGCGCGCCTGACAAGCAAATTCTATGATTCCGCACATGCGTCGTCACAGCCAACCGGGTGCCCTCGGGGTCGTTGTCTGGGACGCATGGAGGCTCAACCCTTAAATTTCGGAGAATATCGCCATGGCAACCGTTTCCATGCGCCAGATGCTAGAGGCCGGCGTTCACTTCGGCCACCAGACCCGCTACTGGAACCCCAGGATGGCTCCTTACATTTTTGGAGCGCGGAGCAAAATTCACATTGTCAATCTGGAAAAAACCCTCCCGCTGTTCAACGAGGCTATGAATTACCTCGGCAAACTAGCCTCCAAAGGAGGGGCCATTCTGTTCGTCGGCACCAAGCGCGCGGCCCGCGAGGCGGCGGCGGCGGCGGCCATCCGCTGCGAGATGCCTTACGTGAATCACCGCTGGCTGGGCGGTATGCTGACCAATTTCAAGACCGTCCGCCAGTCCATCAAACGGCTGACGGATCTGGAGATGATGTCGCAGGACGGCACCTTCGAGCGGCTGGCCAAGAAAGAAGTCATCCTGCTGCGGCGCGAAATGGATAAACTGGAGCGTAGTCTGGGTGGCATCAAAAATATGAGCGGCCTGCCCGATGCGCTGTTCGTGATCGACGTCGGCCATGAGAAAATCGCCGTCCAGGAAGCCGTCAAGCTGCGCATCCCGGTGGTCGGCGTGGTGGATACCAACAATTCTCCCGACGGCGTGGATTATATGATTCCCGGCAATGACGACGCCATTCGCGCCATCCAGTTGTATGTCGACAGCGCCGCCGCAGCCGTGCTGGAAGGCCGCGTCGCGCCGGCGCTGGTAAGTGGCGGCGACGAAGAGGACTTCGTCGAAGTCGGCGAGACGGCGCCCACTGCGACCGACGCGGCGGAAACGGCCGCCTGAGCCGCGCCGGCTGCCGCTGGTCAATGCCAAAGCCCGCGATGCGGGCTTTTTTGCAATCTTGCTTGAATTGCGCTTAGCGTGGTAGAGGTAAAATTTATGTCTCAGATTAGTGCGGCCCTGGTGAAAGAACTACGGGAGCGTACCGGTTCCGGTATGATGGAATGCAAGAAAGCACTGATGGAAACTAGTGGTGATATCGAGGCCGCCATCGAACTGATGCGCAAAGCCGGCTTGGCCAAGGCCGACAAGAAAGCTGGCAGAATCGCCGCCGAAGGGGCCATCGTCATCCGCACGGCTGCGGATGGCAAGGCCGTCGCCCTGGTGGAAATCAATTGTGAAACCGATTTCGTGGCCAAGGGGGACGATTTTCAGGCTTTTGCTGCAAAAATCGCCGCCCGGGTATTGAGCGGGGCTCCGGCTACACCCGCTGCTCTGGCTGTGTTACCGCTGGAAGGCGAGAGCAGCGTCGAACAGGCGCGCCGCGAGCTGGTCGCCCGGCTTGGCGAAAACATCAGCGTGCGGCGCTTCGTGCGCTACAGCAGTGCCAGCCACGTGCTCAACAGCTATCTGCACGGCAGCCGGATCGGCGTTGTGGTGGAGTTGGCCGACGGTGACGCCGCGCTTGCCAAAGACCTCGCCATGCACGTGGCGGCCAGCAAGCCGCTGTGCGTGGCGGCCACGCAGGTACCACCCGAGTTACTGGCCAAGGAGCGGGAAATCTATACCGCTCAGGCCGAGACCAGCGGCAAGCCAGCCAACATCATTGCGAAAATGGTGGAAGGTCGGGTACAGAAATACCTTGAGGAAGTCACTCTGCTGGGTCAGCCCTTCGTCAAGAATCCCGATCTGAAGGTCGGCGAATTAGTGGCTGCGGCAGGCGCCACTGTCATCCGCTTCGACCGGTTCGAACTGGGCGAGGGCATCGAGAAGAAAAGCGGCGACTTCGTGGCCGAGGTCATGGCCCAGGTTAAGAGCGATTGACCACCGCCAGGCAGCCGGGCGAGAGCGGGCCGGTTTGCTTCCGCCGTTGTGGCAGGCGTGGCTCCTTTGCCCGAGGCGCGGATAAACCGCGTTGCTGCTGACTCCAAGTGGCTAAATCAGTATAATTTTTGCTTATTGCTGATCGAAAAGGCGCTACCACCGCATGCAGGACTTACAACCGGTATTTAAAAGGATCCTCCTCAAACTCAGCGGCGAAGTCCTGATGGGCACAGGCAGTTTCGGGATCGAGCCCCGCGTGATCGACCGGCTTGCCGGCGAGATCAGCCAGATCAACCAGCTGGGGGTGCAGATCGGCATCGTCATCGGTGGCGGCAACCTGTTCCGGGGCGCCGGTCTGGCCGAAGCCGGCATAGACCGCGTCACCGGCGATCATATGGGCATGCTGGCTACGGTCATGAACTCGCTGGCCATGCAGGACGCGCTCGAACGGATTGGCGTTTTCGCCCGCGTCATGTCCGCCATCCGCATCAACCAGGTGTGCGAGGATTACATCCGGCGGCGCGCCGTCCGCCATCTGGAAAAAGGCCGGGTGGTGATTTTCGCGGCAGGCACGGGCAATCCTTTCTTTACCACCGACTCCGCCGCCAGCCTCAGAGCGATCGAGATCGACGCCGATATTATGCTCAAAGGCACCAAGGTGGACGGGATTTATTCAGCCGATCCCTTCAAGGCGCCGGATGCGCAACGCTATGTGCAATTGACCTACGATGAAGCTCTGCACCGCAGGCTCGGTGTCATGGATACCACCGCCATCGTGCTATGCCAGGAGCACGATATGCCCCTCAAAGTGTTTAACATTAATCGCAGCGGCGAGTTGGCCCGGGTGGTATGCGGGGAAAACGTAGGCACAACCGTAGTACGGAGTTAATGACCGCATGATCGAAGACATCAAGCACGAAGCCAGCGCGCGCATGGCTAAAAGCGTCGACAATCTCCAGCACGAGCTGATCAAGCTGCGCACGGGGCGGGCCCGCACCAGTCTGCTCGACCATATCACCGTCAGCTACTACGGCGCCACCACGCCGCTCAATCAGGTCGCTTCGATAGCCATCGGGGACGCCCGCACGCTGCTGGTGACTCCGTGGGAGAATAACATGGTTGTGGCGGTCGAAAAGGCTATTCTGGCATCCGACCTGGGACTGACGCCGGCGACCTCGGGTAACGTCATCCGCATTCCTCTTCCCCCGCTCACCGAAGAGCGGCGGCGCGACCTGGTGAAACTGGTGCGTCAGGAGGGTGAAGGCGGCCGCGTGGCGATCCGCAATATCCGGCGTGAAGCCAACGCCGATCTCAAGGAACTGCTGAAAGAGAAGGACATCACCGAAGACGAAGAACGACGCGCCCAGGAAGCCATTCAAAAACTCACCGATAAATATATCGCGGACGTGGATAAGATTCTGGCTACCAAAGAAGCCGAGTTGCTGGAAGTTTGACCGGCGTGTTCTCCACTCCGGCATCGGCTCCCAAGGCTGCTGGTTTCATGGCGGAGCAGAACAATCCACCGGCCGCCGCTATGCCGCGGCACGTGGCTATCGTGATGGATGGCAACGGCAGGTGGGCCCAGCAGCGTTTTCTACCCCGCGCCCTGGGTCACCGCGCCGGTGTTAAAGCGGTGCGGCGGGTAGTCAGGGCGTGCCTCGACCGTGGCATTCAGGTCCTGACACTGTTCGCCTTCAGCAGCGAGAACTGGCGGCGCCCGCCGGGCGAAGTCAGTCTGTTGATGCAGTTGTTTCTTACTACCTTGCGCATCGAAATCCGGCGGCTGCACAAAAATAGCGTACGGGTGCGCTTTATCGGTGAGCGCAGCGCCCTTTCCGAATCCCTGCAAGCACTTATGCGGGAGGCGGAAACAGTGACTGCGGCCAACACCCGGCTGACTTTGGTCATCGCTGCCAACTATGGTGGCCGCTGGGATATCGTGCAGGCGGCCCGCTACCTGGCCGATGCCGTGCGACAAGGTGAGCTGACTCCCGCTCAGATTGACGCCAAGCTGTTGCATAGCCGCCTGAGCCTGGCCGATCTCCCTGAACCCGATCTGTTCATCCGCACCGGCGGCGAGCAACGGATCAGCAATTTTCTGCTGTGGCAATTGGCCTATACAGAACTGTATTTTACCGACCGGCTGTGGCCGGATTACGACGCCACTGATCTGGATCTGGCCTGCGCCGCCTTTGCCAGGCGCCAGCGTCGTTTCGGTCTTACCGGCGAACAGGTGGAGTTGGGCAGCGGTGCTTAAGCAGCGTCTGATGACGGCAGCGATTCTGGCAACGGCCGCGGCGCTGGGTATCCTGGCGTTCCCTACCTCGTGGTTTGGCGGCGCTTTACTGGTCTTGATCCTGGTGGGGGCCTGGGAATGGAGCAAACTGCTGTTTCCGCCCCTGGGACAATGGCTTTACTGCGCCGTAGTCGCGGTGGCCATCGGCAGCGCCTGGTACTGGCTGGAGAGTCCTGCATTCGTCAATTCGACCGTGGCGCTGACCTGCCTTTACTGGTGCTTCGTGGTTTACTGGCTGTGGCGTTATACAGTCACTGGCGGACACAACTCCGCACTGATCTGGGCCCTGGCAGGTGTGCTGACTCTGGCACCGACCTGGATCGCTTTGATGGCTCTGCACAGTGATCCTGCGTTCGGCCCTGCTTACGTGCTGTTCCTGGTCGGCTTGGTCGCCACCGCCGACAGCAGCGCCTATTTCGCCGGCCGCCGTTGGGGACGCTCCAAGCTGGCGCCGCGTCTCAGTCCCGGGAAGACCTGCGCAGGGGTTATCGGCGCCTTCGCCGCCGCCACGCTGCTGGCTATGACAGGCGCTGCGTTGCAGGGTAGCGGACATGGGCCTGCTTTCCTCGTTGTTTGCCTGGTCACGGTCGGTTTTTCCATCGTGGGCGATCTGCTGGAAAGCATGCTCAAAAGGCAGCACGCCGCCAAAGATAGCGGTTCGCTGCTACCCGGCCATGGCGGCATCCTGGACCGGCTGGACAGCCTCACAGCGGCGGCGCCGATTTTCTTCTTCGGTCTTGCCGAGCTGCTATGGTAGGGTGAGACCGCTGACCATGATTGGCGTGACTGTACTCGGCTCCACCGGCTCCATCGGCCGCAACACCCTGGAGGTATTGCGACTACATGCGGAACGTTTCCGGGTGGTCGCGCTGACCGCCAACCGGGACCTGGACGGCCTGTACCGGCAATGTCTGGAGTGGCATCCGGCTTATGCGGTGCTGGCTGACGCCGACGCCGCCCAGCAACTGGACCAGCGCTTGCGGGTCAAAGGGCTGGATACCCAGGTGCTCGGCGGCGCGGCGGCGCTGGAGCAGGTGGCTTCCCTGCCGCAGACCGACTTCGTGATGGCCGCCATCGTCGGGGCGGCCGGCCTCAAGCCGACGCTGGCGGCGGCCGAATCCGGCAAGCGCATCCTGCTGGCCAACAAGGAAGCGCTGGTCATGGCGGGGCCTATCTTCATGAACGCCATCCGCTGTCACCGCAGTGAATTGTTACCCATCGACAGCGAACACAATGCCCTGTTTCAATGTCTGCCGGCCACCGGCGGCAAGCTGGCCGAGCTGGGGGTAACCCGGCTGTTGCTGACCGGTTCCGGAGGGCCGTTGCGCGAAACTCCGCTGGCGCAACTGGCCGCAATCACACCGGAACAGGCCTGCGCCCACCCGAACTGGGAGATGGGGCGGAAAATTTCGGTGGATTCCGCTACCATGATGAACAAGGGGCTGGAAGTGATCGAAGCCTGCTGGCTGTTTGACGCCGGTCTGGAGCAGATTCAGGTAGTCATCCATCCACAGAGCATCGTACACTCCCTGGTGGAATATGCGGATGGATCGTTATTGGCGCAGTTGAGCAATCCCGACATGCGCACGCCTATCGCCCATGCCCTGGCCTGGCCGCAGCGGATGGCTGCCGGCGTGACGCCGCTGGACCTGGTGCAGATAGGCCGGTTGGATTTTCAGGCACCGGATTACCGGCGTTTTCCCTGCCTGCGGCTGGCGTTGCACGCCCTGCAGTCCGGCGGCACCGCCCCGGTGGTGCTCAACGCCGCCAATGAAGTGGCCGTACAGGCATTTCTGCAGCGGCGGATTCGCTTCACCGACATCTCCCGCCTGATCGAGTACGCCTTGGAACGGATGGCGCTACAGGAAGCCCTCGACCTGCCCAGCGTGCTGGCCAGCGACCAGGAGGCGCGCCGTCTCACCTGGCTGCGGGTCGGCGATTTACAACGTGGTGAACTATGAGCCATTCTCTACTTTCCAGTATGCTCTACCTGGCAGCTTTCCTGGTCACCCTGGGAGTGCTGATCACCGTCCATGAATTCGGCCACTTTTGGGTCGCCCGGCGGCTGGGCGTCAAGGTCCTGCGGTTTTCCATCGGCTTCGGCCGTCCCTTGTGGCTGCGCCGCAGCCGGATGGATGGGACTGAATACGCCATCGCCGCATTGCCTCTGGGAGGCTATGTGCGCATGCTGGACGAACGCGAGGGTCCGGTAGCCGCACAGGAACGCGACCGGGCCTTCAATCGCCAGCCCGTGAGTGTCCGGATGGCCATTGTGGCGGCCGGGCCAGTATTCAATC
This sequence comes from uncultured Pseudomonadota bacterium, assembly GCA_963708455.1. Taxonomy (GTDB): domain Bacteria; phylum Pseudomonadota; class Gammaproteobacteria; order Competibacterales; family Competibacteraceae; genus CAIMUS01. Next base: position 656,080 of record CAVPSQ010000010.1, on the reverse strand, counting down.
TGCTTTTCGCCATCCTGGTTTACAGTCTTACCTACATGCTGGGCGTCAGCGGCGTCAAACCGCTGCTCGACGCTCCGGCCCCAGATTCCGTCGCCGCCCACGGCGGCTTCCAGAAAGGCGACTTGATCACCGCCGTGGACACTGCGCCGACGGCGACATTACACGCCGTTACGCTGGCTCTGCTGGAGCGCAGTCTGGACCAAGACATGATTACGGTGCGGGTCCAGGATGAGAGCGGGCAGACGCGGGAGCGCATGTTGGATCTGCGAGACCAACCCAAACTGTCCCCGGACGGCGATCTGCTCGGGCAGTTGGGACTTGCGCCCTGGCCTATCCCCGCCATTGTCGGTCAGGTGTTAGACGGTGAACCGGCGCAGCAGGCGGGTATCCTGACCGACGACCGAATCGTGGCGATAGACGGTCAACCCATCAGGGACTGGGCGCAACTGGTCGCCTATGTGCAGGCGCGCCCCGGTAAGACGCTGCACATAGCGCTCGAGCGTGCCGGCCAGCCATTGACCTTGCAGGTTACGCCGGCACGCGCGGAAGCAGGCAAAGGGGGCGGGGTCATAGGCAAGATCGGCATCAGCGGTCAGGTGCCCGCCGGGTTGACCGAGCAATTGCGGGTGGTGGTGCGCTACGGCCCCCTGCAAGCGGTTGCCGAGGGCATAGCCAGAACGTGGCACATGTCGTTGTTTACTCTGCGCATGTTGTGGCAAATGCTGCTCGGCCATCTATCGTTGAACAATCTCAGCGGGCCTCTGACCATCGCCCAATTCGCCGGCCAATCCGCCAGCATCGGGCTGGTTCCTTTTCTGTCCTTCCTGGCGTTGGTCAGCATCAGCCTGGCGGTCTTGAATCTGTTACCGGTCCCGGTGCTGGATGGGGGACATCTGCTGTATTACGCCATCGAGTTGCTAAAGGGCAGCCCCCTGTCCGAAGTCACCCAGGAACTCGGCCAGCGGGTGGGGATCGCGCTGCTGGTGATGCTGATGGCATTAGCCTTGTTCAACGATCTCAGCCGCTTGCTGGGATAAGCGCTGGTTACCCGGCTTAGAACGCCTCCAATGAAAATAAAATTCCTATCGCTGCTGGTGTTACTGTTCGTCTCTTCCTGGGCCTATGCCGATTTCGTCATTGAAGACATTCGCGTAGAGGGATTGCAACGTATTTCGGCAGGCACCGTCTTTAATTATCTACCGGTCAGTGTCGGCTCCACTCTCAAGGATCAGGATTATGCCGAGATTATCCGTGCCCTGTTCAAAACCGGCTTCTTTACCGATGTCAATCTGGAAAAGGAAGGCAACACGCTGGTGATTAGCGTCGTAGAACGACCGGCCATCGCCGAAATTAACATCTCCGGCAATAAAGATATCTCTACAGAAGACCTCAAAAAGGGGTTGAAAGAAATCGGTCTAGTCGAAGGCCAGGTATTCGACCGCGCCCTGCTGGATAAAACTCAACAGGAATTACTGCGTCAATATTACAGCCGTGGCAAATACGCGGTAAAAATCAATACCCAGGTAAAACCTATGGAACGCAATCGGGTCGCTATCGATCTTGACATTTCGGAAGGCAAGGCGGCCCGTATTAAGCAAATCAATATCACCGGCAATGAGGCTTTTACTGAAAAGGAATTGCTTAGACAAATGCAACTTTCCACCCTAGGCTGGTTTTCTCTCTGGACTAAGAACGATCAATATTCCAAACAGAAGTTGTCGGCCGATCTGGAATCTTTGCGTACTTTTTATCTGGATCATGGCTATTTGAAATTCAATATAAATTCCACCCAGGTCTCCATTACTCCCGATAAACAGGACATTTACATCACCATCAATATTACCGAAGGCAAGCCTTACAAGATTAAAGATGTGCGCTTGAGCGGCAAAACAGTCGTTGCCGAGGAGGAATTACGCAAGCTTATCACTATCAAGCCGGGGGATATCTTTTCACGCACCGCTCTCACCGAATCCACCCAGAACATCAGCGACCGTCTGGGTGATGAAGGCTACGCCTTCGCCAACGTCAACACCGTGCCCAACCTGAACGAAGCGCTTAACGAGGTGTCTCTGTACTTCAACATCGATCCTGGCAAGCGGGTCTATGTCCGGCGCATCACCTTCAAGGGCAACGCCAAAACCCAGGATGAGGTGTTGCGACGGGAAATGCGGCAGATGGAGGGCGCTCCCTATTCCACCCAGCAGGTGAACCGTTCCAAGGAACGGCTGCAACGGTTGCGCTATCTGGAGAATGTCGAGATGGAGCCGGCTAAAGTGCCCGGCACGCTCGATCAACTGGATCTCAACTACAGCGTTACCGAGCGACCTTCCGGCAGCCTTTTATTCGGCGTAGGTTACGGTCAGGGCGTGGGCATACTGCTCAACGCCAGTTTGAATCAGGACAACTTCCTGGGCACGGGCAATACCTTCAACTTCAATTTTGCCAGAAGTCAGGTATACACCAATTACACCGTCGCTTTCAACGATCCTTATTACACTATCGATGGCGTCAGCCGGGGTTATAAATTATATTATCAAAAAACTAACGCCAACGAAGCCAATATATCCAATTATATTATGGATGGTTATGGCGGCAACATCAATTTTGGTTTTCCTTTCAATGAGACAGATACGTTATATACCGCCTTCGGGCCTGAGCGGATCAATATCAATACCAGTGATAATACACCCCAGGATATACTGGATTTCCTGGACAATAACTCAGGATCCCTACAATGAATTCAAACTGGATCTCGGTTGGGCCCGCGACAGCCGTAATCGCATCGTCTTCCCTGACCGCGGCAGTCTAAACCGGATTTCCGGGGAATTCGCCATGCCGTTCAGTAGCCTGGATTATTATAAAATCAAGTATAATAATTTCAACTACATAACTCTTTATAAGCCGATGGTTTTTGCTATTGGTGGTGAAATCGGATACGGTAATGGGTATGGAAAAACAGGCGAATTACCATTTTTCGAGAACTTTTTCGCCGGTGGCATCGGTAGTGTGCGAGGTTACAAATCCAACACCATTGGGTGCAGCTATAGAAGCCTGTCCAGCAATTGCCAAGGTGAAATCTACGAGGGTGATAATGATGATCGTTACCCGCGCGACGCCAGGGGCGGCAGATTCAAGACTACCGGCACTGTCGAATTGTTATTCCCTGCCCCTTTCCTGCAGGATTTCGAATAATGTACGCTTTTCCACCTTCGCAGACGGCGGCAGTGTATACGATTCCACCAAGGATTTCAAATGGCAGGAATTAAGATTTTCGACCGGAGTCGGATTTCAATGGTTTACTCCAATCGGGCCGCTTACCCTCAGTTACGCCATACCCTTGAACCCTAAAGACGACAAGAAGTATAGCGACAGGAAACAGCCCTTCCAATTTTTCCTGGGAGTGCCGTTTTAATGCGATCATCATTTAACCCTTCACGACTATAGAGGAAATGCCTTGAAAACCAATTATATTGTTTTGTTAGTGCTGCTCGCTTTATGGCATGTTCCTGCCGTACAGTCGGCAGATTTGAAAATTGGCACTGTCAATGTGGCCAAGATTCTCAATCAGTCGCCACAGGCGGACCAGGCCAATAAGCGCCTGCAAAGGGAATTCGAACCCCGTCAAAAGGCTCTGCAAGATACCGAAAAGAACCTGCGCTCCATGCAGGAACGACTGGAGAATCCGGGTACGGCCGAAGGCCAGCGCCGCAATCTGGAACGGGATTTCAGAACGCAGAGCCGCGATTTTCAGCGCTCCATGGGAGAATTCCGTGAGGATCTGAATATCCGTCGCAACCAGGAAATCGGTAAGTTTCAGCAGCAGGTGCTCGATACGGTCGGCAAACTGGCGAAAGAAGAAGGTTATGATCTTATCCTGAACGAGGGAGCGATTGTCTACGCCGGTCAATCCATAGACATCACCGACAAGGTCCTGGCGCGACTGGGAGGCAAGTGATTGACGCGGAGTGGGTAGAAGCCGGGCGCCCGGTGTACGACGGCGCCCGGGCTTGTAGACAGACGCTGGCAGGCCGAGGTGTGGAGCTTGCCATGCCGCCGCTCTGTTTTCGCTCGCTCTGCCAATTCCCCCTTACAGAACAGGCCCGCAACCAAACAACAACTAACAATTAAATCTTTTAAAAGGCAATGCCATTGAATTCTCTGGATATATCGGAAATATTGCAGTATCTGCCCCACCGCTATCCTTTTCTGTTGCTGGACCGCGTCTTGAGCATCACGCCTGGGGAATCATTGACTGCTTTAAAAAATGTCAGTTGCAATGAACCGTTTTTTCCAGGGCACTTTCCGCAGCGCCTGATTATGCCGGGCGTGCTGATTCTGGAAGCCCTGGCTCAGGCGACTGGCATCCTAGCCTTTAAATCCAATGACCGGTTGCGCGATCCCGACTCCCTGTATTATCTGGTAGGGATCGATAAAGCCCGTTTCAAACGTCCGGTCCAGCCCGGCGACCAATTGATTTTGCAAGTTACTATGGAGCGCTTCAAGCGCGATATCGGCTGGTTCGTGGGAGAAGCTAACGTGGATGGCAAACTGGTCGCCTCCGCCCAATTGATGTGCGCTCGGCGCGGTCTCGACGCGTGAACGATAACTATAAAAACTGCATGGATCTGTTTGCCCACCCTAAGCCTCAGTCTGCCGTTACGATGCAAAGCTCACCGGCGTGCACCTCCAGACGCACTGCGCCACGCAGCAGCGCCTGCACATCGTGACCCGCCAGCACCGCCCGCCAGCCATGCAATAGCGAAACAGCGGCCTCACCCTGCAGCAGTTGCTCCAGTTGTTGACGGTTGGCCAGCAGTTGCGGACTGACCGCGTGTTGCGCGCCGCGCAAGCGGACGACAGCCAGCATGGCGTCCACCAGCGCTTCCTGGGCCTGAGTCAGACGCCGCTGGCTCGGCAGACACGGCCAGCGTGCTTCGGGCTGGTTATCAGCGGTTGCGATGAGCTGCAACAAAACCGGTCCATAACGCCGCGACAAAACGGGCTCCAGGCCGCGTATCCGTTGCAGTTGCTCCAGGTTCCTGGGGCGCTGCCTGGCTAGATCCAGCAGCAGTTCATCGCCGACGATCCAGCGCCGCGGCCGGTTGGCGCTCATGGCCTGCTGTTCCCGCCAGCCCGCCAGCGCCTGCAATACCGCCAGTTGGACGCCACGCAGTTGCTGATGTCCTTTGACGCGTTGCCAGAGTTGCTCCAGGTCAGGCACATAGCGGCGGGAAGCGCACAGTTCCTGGAAATCCTCGGTCAGCCAATCCAGCCGCTGCAGTCGGGTCAGTTCGGCATATTCCTGGTGATAGAGGGCGCACAGATAGCGCACATCATCGGCGGCATAGCTCAATTGCTCGGGACTGAGCGGGCGCAGGCTCCAATCGGTGCGGGTTTGCGATTTATCCAGATCCACTCCGAGCAGCGCTTTGACCAAGGCGGCGTAACCCATCTGTTCGCCATAACCCAGCACTGTGGCCGCCAGTTGGGTGTCGAATACGGGCGCCGGCACGGCACCGCCAAGGTGAAAAAAGATTTCCAGATACCTGATGGGCGGCGTGCGCCACTTTGGTGACAGACGGATCGGCGAGAATATCCAGCAAGGGTTGCAAATCGCTGAGCGCCAGCGGATCGATGCAGGCGACCACTGCATCGGTGGCCACCTGCAGCAGGCACAGTTGTGGATAATAGGTTTTCTCGCGCATGAACTCCGTGTCCAGGGCAATCCAGGGCGCCCCGCGCACCGCGGCGCAGAACTCAGCCAGCGCTGCCTGCCGGTCGATGTATAGCGCGTTCAAAGGCACGGTTCGCGGCGCCAGGTTCCGGACTTGCCACCGCTTTTCTCCAGCAGACGCACGCTATCCAGGGTCATGCCGCGATCCACGGCTTTACACATATCGTATACCGTCAACAGCGCCACCTGCACGGCGGTCATGGCTTCCATTTCCACGCCGGTCCGGTCCTGGGTTTCCACCAGCGCCTGACAGCGGACGGCAGCGGCGTCGGGCTGTGGAGTCAAGTCGATTTCAATGCGGGTCAACGCCAGCGGATGGCACAGTGGAATCAACTCGGCGGTTTTCTTGGCGCCCATGATGCCCGCGACCCGTGCGACGCCCAGCACGTCGCCTTTGTTATAACCACCGGCCAGAATACGCTGCAAAGTCTCCGGCTGCATGTGGATATAACCTTCCGCAATGGCGATCCGGCGGGTGCTCGGTTTGTCGCCCACATCGACCATATGAGCCTTGCCCGCCGCATTAAAGTGGGTCAGTTTGGACGCCATGCAATTGGCTCCGCCGGCAACGCCGACAGGATCAGCAGGTGATTACTTGGCAGAGGCTTGATAGCGCGCGATGCTGGCGCGAATTTCGGTCTGAGCCGTCTCCACTCCGCCCCACTGACCTATCTTGACCCACTTACCGGGCTCCAGCGCCTTGTAATTCTGGAAGAAAAAGGAGATCTGATCGAGCAGGTTCCGGGGCAGATCGTCGATGGACTCGACTTTTTCATACAGCGAGCATTGTTTTTTGATCGGAACGGCCACCAGCTTGGCATCCTCACCCTTTTCGTCGGTCATATTTAACAAGCCCAGGGGCCGGCAACGCACCACGCAACCATTGATGAGCGGAAAGGGGGTCACGACCAGCACATCCAGGGGATCGCCGTCTTCGCATAGGGTGTCTGGAACATAACCATAGTTGCAGGGATAGCGCATGGCCGTGCCGATGAAGCGGTCTACGAACAAGGCGCCGCTGTCTTTGTCGATCTCGTACTTGACCGGATCCGCATTGGCCGGGATTTCAATAACGACGTTCAGATCGTTGGGGATATCGCGTCCTGCATCTATCTTATCTAGATTCATGGTTCGCCTCGGCTGATAGTATCTGCTGCGAATGGAACGAGGTGCTTATAGTACACGAAGACCTGAGGATTGCCACCCGCCCCAAAAAATTGCCGCTGGCGGCGGCGCAGCGTTAGAACCGGTGGGTTTTCCAAGTTATAATCTATGCTGAGAATGACAGTCAGGGCATCGATCCTGCACTAAAATAGTAGCCACGTTCTCCAGCACGCTCACCGGACAACATCAGGAAAACCACCATGAGAAGAATCGTTCTGCTAGGCGCTCCCGGCTCCGGCAAGGGCACCCAGTCCGAAGCCATTGTCAAGAGGTATCAGATCCAACACATTTCCACGGGGGATATGCTGCGCGCAGAGGTGACCGCGGGCACCCTATTGGGCAGACAGGCCAGAGAAATCATGGCAGCCGGCCGGTTGGTGCCTGATGAGATCGTGCTGAGCATGATCGAAAAACGCCTCGCTCACAGCCAACCTCTGGATGGTTTCCTGCTGGATGGCTTTCCACGCAACCTGCATCAGGCGCAAGATCTGGACGCGCTGCTGGCGCGCCTGCATCAGCCGCTGGATATACAGTTGTTCTTTGATGTCGATTACGAGGAAATCATGAAGCGCCTGCTGGCCCGCAAGCGCGCCGATGACACGGAGCAGACCATCCGCAAGCGCCTGGAAGTCTACGAGGCCGAGACAGCCCCGCTGCGCAAGTATTACCAGGCGGGGGGCAGGCTGCGGACCGTGAAGGGCGTCGGTGAGATTGCCCAGATTTCGCAAAAAATCTTCGAGATACTGGACCGGGTCGAAACCGGGCGCGCAAGCGTCGCCCAGCACGCTTAGAGCGCAATCGACCTGCCTGGGATCAAGCCGGGCAGGCTCCACTGTTTGCCAAGGGATGCCGTCCGCAGCCGACCCGGCTGATGCCGGCGGCATCCCTGTAGGCGCTCAATTCGATCCAACCGGCGGCCCGCAGCAATTCCGTCAACGGCTCGCCCTGCCGGTAACCATGCTCCAGCAGCAACCATCCGCCCGGCTCCAGATAAGAGCCGGCCCGAGCGACGATACAGCGCAGGGCGGCCAGGCCATCGGGGCCGGCGACCAGCGCCGCCGGGGGCTCGAAGCGCACATCCCCCTGCCCTAAGTGAGGGTCTACGCTGGCCACATAGGGGGGATTGCTGACGATCAGCGTGAACCGCTCATCCCGCAGGGCGTCGCACCAGTCGCCCAGGCGGAATTCCACGTTGCCGATGCCGAGCCGCCGGGCGTTGCGACTGGCCACCGCCAGCGCGGCGGGACTGTTGTCCGTAGCAACGATCCAGGCTTTGGGCCGTTCTGCTGCGATAGCCAGCGCAATGGCGCCGCTGCCGGTTCCCAGATCCGCGCTACGCAGCGCCTTGTCCGGGGATAGCCGCGCCAGCGCCTGCTCCACCAGCAGTTCCGTCTCCGCTCGTGGAATCAGCGTGGCCGGCGTGACGGTCAGTTCCAATGACCAGAATTCCCGCCGTCCCACAATATAGGCTATGGGTTCGCCACTTAAGCGGCGGCCCAGCAGGGCCTCGAAGCGCTGCAGCTGAATGGAGTCAGGCGTTCGTTCCGGCCAGGCATACAGATAACTGCGCGGCTTGCCCATCACCTGGGCCAATAAAATTTCGGCATCGAGACGGGCAGTAGCACTTACAGCAGCCAGACGGTCGCTGGTATCCCGCAACAGCGCAACGATAGTTTTAGATGACGCCAGCATAGCCGTGCGCCACACCTGCCACCGGAGCGAAATTATTGTGCACGCCGCTCACCCTGCCGGCCCCGACCGTGCCAACACCCTGGCGATATGGCGTAACTCCATCCACCATTGCTCGGTGGGGCGCTGGTAGTGCGGATCGACTATCGTATATAGATCATGCAGCGCTTGAATGCGGATCTCGCCTCGTTCCAGACCGATAAACACGGCGTCGGTTTGTGACTGATTCGCTTTTTCAATTAACAAGCGGATGCTGCGGCTGGCCAGCCGGGATGCTTGAATGCGGTCGAACGGCGTGGGGTTACCACCCTGTTGGATGTGTCCCAGAATCGCCTTGCGCACCTCAAACAGACCTCTGCCCTCCTCCGCAAACAAGGACGACATGAAGTGCAGGTCATAAGTGGAATTGGCGAACTCATTGCAGATCATCATACCGAGCCGTTTGCCGTGTTCGAAGCCGGCGGCCAGATCGTCCACATCCTGCTGCAGATCCCTCAGCGTCACGCCTTCCTCCGGCAGATAGATCCGCTCAGCGCCGGTGGCCAAACCGCTCATCAGCGCCAGATAGCCGCAGTAGCGTCCCATGACCTCGACGATGAACACGCGATTGGTCGCCACCGCTGATTGTTTGATCTTATCGACCGCCTCGACGATACAGTTCAACGCCGTGTCGGTGCCGATGCTCAACTCGGAGCCCGGCAGGTTGTTGTCGATGCTGGCCGGCACACAACTGATGGGGATATTGAAGGCCGGATACTCGTCACGGTGTTGGTAGAGAGCATAAGCGGTCTCATAACCGCTCCAGCCGCCGATCACCAGCAGTCCCTCGATCCGTTGTTCTTCCAGGTGGCGGGCAATGGCGGCCAAGTCGGTTTTGCTGTCGGGCCGGCGCCGGTTGGTGCCCAGTTCGGAGCCGCCGCGCGAGGCCCACCCGGACACGCTCTGCCAGTTCATTACCTCGATTTTGTTGTCGATCAAGCCCTGCACGCCGTTGTGCACGCCCAGCATGATATGGCCATCATCGACGCCAATGCGGACGGCCACCCGGACGGCCGTGTTCATACCGGGGGAAGGCGCATCGGCATTGAGCACCGCCAGACGCAAGCGTCGCTGGCCCGGCTTGAGAGGATGCGGCAGGCTGCGCGCCAGCGTGCGGAAGGTGCGGAACGATTCCGTGAAACTGCCACCGCGCAACTCCATAGCGTTCTGGTAATCGCCGGCCTTGATGGCGGCGGCCACCGCGCGCGTCTGCTCGACGCACTGCATCAGCGGCGATTTGCTGATGCGATTGCCGCGCAGCCCGATCACGCACGGTTCCGTTTCGGGGGTGCTGGCTAAAACCTCCTCCACCGCCGCGCTGCCCACCATGGTGCTCATATAGCGGTCGAAAGCAGTGGGCGCACCACCGCGCTGGACATGTCCCAGGATGGTGACCCGCACATCCGCCTGCAACCGGTCTTTCAGCACCTGGGCCACATAGGTACTGCTGATCGCGTTGCCATACCGGTCGCGGGCGCCCTCGGCAACCACCACAATGCTGTCCCGCCGGCCCGCTTTGCGGCCTGCCTCCAGCATGTCGCACATGACTTCTTCCCAGTTATCCATTTCCGGCGGATTTTCCGGGATCAGCAACCAGTCGGACGCGGCCGCCAATCCCCCCATCAAAGCCAGATAGCCGCAGTTGCGCCCCATCACTTCGATGACGAAGGTGCGCTGGTGGCTCGCCGCCGTGCTGCTGATTGCGTCGATGGCTTCGGTAATACGATGCAGGGCGCTATCGGCGCCGATCGTCATATCGGTGCCGAACATATCGTTATCGATGGAGCCTACCAGACCGACAATGCCCAGCCAGGGATGCGCCTCGGCCTGCTGCGGGTTGATGGCGTCTTTGGCGACCAGTTCCTGCAGCAGACCGGGCCACTCCTGCCGGAACAGATTGGCGCCGGTCAGACTGCCGTCCCCACCAATGATCACCAGGCGTTCGATATCCCGCTCCACTAAATTGTGGGCTGCCTGCAAGCGCCCTTCCCGTTCCCGAAAGGCCGGACAGCGGGCCGTGCCGATCACGGTGCCGCCCAGTTGCATGATCCCACCGACATCATCCCAGTTCATGCGGCGGATGCGGTCCCCGCCGTCCACCATACCCTGGTAACCCTCACAGATGCCGTACACCGGTATACCCTGATTTAAAGCGGTGCGCACCACGGCTCGCACCGCGGCGTTCATGCCCTGGGAATCACCGCCGCTGGTCAGCACGCCCAGGCTTTTCTGATGCTCGGTCATACCAGTTCCTCCGATGGGTTGGCCGGGTGCGGCAATGGCCGCCGCTAACCCGCGCTAAAAGGTTGGCGCTGCCCGCACCGGTGTCAGCGGTCGTAGCTGACGGGAAAGCGCCGCCCGATCCTGCAGCTGCAGCGGCGCTCGGCAGCCATGGCTCGAACCGGTTCAGCGACTACCGTCACCGGCCCGCGTGAAAGCGTCCCGCAATCCGGCAAACGTGGCAGTTACCGGAAACCGGGGAAATTCAGCCACCACGTTGGGCGGCGGACGGAACAGAATGCCGGTGTCCGCCTCCAGCAGCATAGGAATGTCATTATAAGAATCACCGGCGGCAACCACGCGAAAATCGAGCGCATGCAAAGCCTGCACGGCGCGGCGCTTGGCGTCGGTCTGCCGCAACCGGTAGCCCACCACGCGATCATCGACCACGTGCAGATGATGGCAAAACAGGGTGGGCCAGTCGAGCTGGCGCATCAGAGGGCTGGCGAACTCATAAAAAGTGTCGGACAGAATCACCACTTGAAAGCAGCCCCGCAGCCAGTGGAGAAAATCGAGCGCACCCTCCAACGGTCCCATTGCCTCGATCACCGCCTGGATATCGGACAGCCGCAGATCGTGCTCCGCCAGTAAGGCCAGGCGCTGGCGCATCAGCAGGTCATAATCGGGTATATCGCGGGTGGTGACACTCAGGGCCTGGATGCCGGTGCGCTCGGCGACATTGATCCAGATTTCCGGAACCAGAACCCCCTCCAGGTCCAGGCACGCAATCTCCATAGAAACCTCCTCAGGTTCGACGACTCGCTGGCGGGCGGCAATGACTGTCAATTAATGGGGAACGGCGCCTGTTTTGCTGCTGTGAATATTAACAGAGGGTTGGAATCAGTGGACACGGATTTCACCCGGGGCCGACCGCTCCAACCCCCGACCGGGCGCGTTCCGAACCGTCTATCCCACCCAGGGGTGATAGTGAAAATACAGCAACAGCACGCCACCCAGGACGATACGATAATAAGCGAAAGGGATGAAACTGTGCTTGCCGACATAGGCCAGCAGGAACCTGACCACCGCCAGACCGCCTACAAAGGCGGCTATGAAGCCCGCGGCGAACAATGGAATGTCGCTGGCGGCCAGCGCGTGGCGGGCCTTGTAGAGACTGAAGAAAGAAGCGGCAAACATGACCGGAATGGCCAGGAAAAAGGAAAATTCGGTTGCCGCCCGCCGCGACAGGCCGCTCACCATGCCGCCCATGATCGTCGCCCCCGCCCTGGACACGCCGGGATACAGCGACAAACACTGGGCCAGCCCCACAGCCAGCGCATCCCGCCAGGTTATAGCGTCCACATCCTGAACGCGAGGTGCGCCGGCGTAACGTTCGATCAACAGGATAGCGATTCCCCCGGCCACCAGGGCGCCGGCGACACTGACGGGATTGAACAGATAGTCGGTGATGAGCTTGTGGAACAAGAAACCGAGAATCGCTGCCGGCAGGAAAGCGATAGCCAAGTTGAGCACCAGTCGGGATGCCGTCGGGTCGGAGGTCAAACTGCTTAGCACGTGCAGCAGTTTGCGACGGTAAATCCACACCACCGCCAGGATGGCGCCCAGTTGGATGAAAATTTCGAAGGTTGCAGCGCGCTCGCCGGTGAACCCCAGAAAGTCGCCCACGATGATCAGATGGCCGGTGCTGGAAATCGGCAGGAACTCCGAGGCCGCTTCGACCAGACCCAAAAACAGGGCCTGCAACAGCAATAGAATATCCAAGCATGCTCCTTCGTTGATAATCGGCAAGGGCGCTAATGTAACCTCTGTGGCCCGCTGCTGGCTAGAGCGGCAGCGGAGCGTCAAAAAGGTTTGGCGTAGCCTTCTGTCCTGATTCAAACGCGGCCTGCGTTGCTACCCACTTAAGGCGGGACAATTGCGTCAGTGTCCTCGCCGGTCTGCTGCGGTCAGTCTGCCCGACCCTGGGAGCGCCGGCGTCCTCGCCGGCCCTTTTGCGGTCAGCCTGCGAAGTACCCCGACTTAGGGAACATCCGTCTCAAGACGACATTGCTACAATGCTAGACTTGACCCTTTTCGCCATCATGGCCGCCGCGACGGCGTAATCCACGCCGCAAAGTCATCCGGCAGTTCCTGCAACAGCCGGGTCAGGCGATGTTCCCGTCCCGCCTCGGCCAGCAGTGTATTTCGCACCAGCGGAATCGCCCACTGGTACTGATCATTGCTATCCACCAGCAAACCGTACAGCACCAGTTGCACCAGGGTTTCCTCAATCGTTCCCAGCGGGATGGTTCTGTCCACCGTTTGCTCCAGGCCAACATGGGCCTCGGCCAGGCTGAAGCGGTCCTTTTCCAACAGCCGGTAAACCAGCAGTTGAGCGCCGGGACCGGTGTTGAAGTGGAAGAAGGGCACGACGTAATTACGCACCCGCTGACTGCGTTCCGCATCGTTGAGATGCGCGGCGGTTAGCGTCAGCGACCGGTCTGTCTTCAGTTCCTCCAGCAGTTGATCGCACAGCAGTTGGATCAAGTAGGGATAACCGCCGGTGTGTTCCACGATGCGCTCAGGCAAGGTCGGGTCCGCATAGTGCAAGCCCAGACGCGCCATCGGTTCGCTGGTCAGGGCGCGTCCCGCTTCCGGCTCCAGCGGCCCCAGGCGCTTGACCGGGGCGAAGTTGTAGACCGGCGAGGCGTGATCCAGGGTGCGGCGGAACAAATACCAGTAACCGGCCAAAATAAAGGCGCACCGCCCTTCGGTCTGGAGGTTGCGCAGTTCGGCCAGCAGCGGAAAGCCGGCGCCGGCGTCGGTTTCCACCAGACCGTCGGCTTCGTCGATCAGCACCAGGCCGGGCTTGGCGGGATCGTGGAATTTCCCCCGCAGCAACTCGGCTATCTGGGCCGCCTGAGTGCGCCTATCGCCGCTGGCTGGCGGTTCCGGCAGTTGCAGGCGGCGGGCGAGTTCACGCCCGAACCGGCCATAGTCGTCGATGCCGAGCAGATTCAACGCGACGATCTGCCGTTCCGGGCGGCGCGTGGGCAACTGCTCCATCAACCGGCGCAGTAACGAGGTTTTGCCCACCCGGCGCGGCCCTACCAGCAGAAACTGGGGCGATGCCGCCTGAATCAGTTCGCGCAGCAGGCGGTCGCGACCATAGAACATGGCCGGGTTGTGGACCTCGCCTTCGGTTTGATAAGGCGATAACGCATACAACCCCCGGGTGAGCAGCAGCCCGGCAAAGGTTTGCTGGGGATTGTGGGCGAACAGCAGTTCCCGCAACACCGGTTCGTCGATCAGCAGCGCGGCGTAGCCGTCGGGAATCAGCCGGCGGCCCTGATTTGAGTCCAGGCAGAACAGCAGGAATGGCAGTTCAAAGGGATGGTTGATGGCTTTCAATGCCTGTTCGATAGCGGTGCGGGTATGGACTTCCTCATCGCCGCTTACGGCGCTGCCAGTAACGCCGAACAGGGGAACCGCTTTGCCGCGCAGCGGTTCCGGATAATCGAGCCGGGCGTGCAGGAGCCACAGGTTGGGGCGCAACACTTGGATTTCGGCAGCTTGCTCCATTCCTAACAGCCGGGCCAGGGTTTGTAGGGTAGTCACGCTGGGCGTTGGCGTTTTTGTCAGGGATTGCAGCCAGGTGAGGCGTTGCCGTGACAATCCCAGCCGCTCCCCCCACTCATGCAGCGCCTGGGCGAGCCGTAAGCGGCGCAGGGCTACGGCAAGCTGCGGCAGCGGAAATTCCTGCAGCGCCTCCGGCGCGGTGCGCGCCTTGACCACCAGGGGATGGTGGAACACGTTGTAGTAACCGCCGCCGGCCAGCATCAGCAGGGCCAACAGGATAGCGGCGGGCAGCAGCCAGCCGAGACCGGGAACCGCGACGAAGCCCTTGAGCAGTTGATCGCCTGCCAGGACGACCAGCTCACCCGCCGGGCTGAAGTCCAGATCGTGCAGCGGCAGTCCGGTCAGCATGCCGTTATCCGGACCCAGCGTGTACGCCTTGTCCCTACCTGGATCGTAGCCGATGACGCGGGCGGGTATGTCTTTCTGGGCGTCGGCGATGAGCCAGAGCGTGCCGTCTTTAGGATGCACTTTCAGTTGCCGGATGGGTGTCTCCGGACTGCCGGGGCTGTTGATCAGTTCCAGCTTGGTGGCGGTTTGCGGCTTGTCCGCTTTGAACAGGCCAGCGGAAGTGGCCGCCCAGAGGGTGTCGCCCGCCATCGCCAGCGCGCGGATTTCGACCTTGGGTAATCGCTCATCCCCTTTCATCAGCAGCAGGGCCGGACCCGGAGAACCGTTGGCCGATACGAAATGCACCCGGCTGGCGGTGCGGCGCTGGGCGAAATCGTTATTAAAAAACCATTTCGCATCAATGGCGTTATAAGCCAGAACTACTGAGCCGTCGGCCAGCGCCGTCAGCGCCGCGACCGGACCAGTGGGTAGGCAGTCCCTGGCCGGATCGGGGCCGCAATCCCGGTAAGTCGCGGTGCGTTCGATCTGCAAGGTCTGCCCGGCCAGCGTCACCCGCGCCGCGCCGCCCGCCGTGCCGGCCCAGGCGGTTCTGCCATCCGATGTCGGCACTGGTGCAATGGCGCTGACGTGCATGGAGGGTAGACCCTGCGTTGCCGTGAGTTGCAGATCAGCGCCGCTGGCGCGGCGCAGGTGCAGACCGCCATACCGTTCTCCGGCCCACACGGCGCCATCGGGTCCGTTAGCCAAGGCGCGCACCGGCTCGTTGCTGGCGACCGGTTTGACGTCGGTTTTACCGCCGTCAAATGTTGAGAAGGCCAACCCCAAGGGCCGCGTTCTGGTGACTTGATGTTGGGCAACCGCCAAGGTAGGCGTGTGATCCGGATGTGCTTTGAGGTTGATTACCGCGCCGCTGGCTGGGTCAAAGCGACTGAGGCCTCCCAACATGCCGAGCCACAACGCCCCGTCGCGGTCTTGGTGAATGGCGTCGACCACGTTATCCGCCAAGCCGTCGGCGGTGGTGAAGGTGAGCCAGGCCCCGCTGGCCGGGTCAAACCGGTTGAGGCCTCCATACGTACCGAGCCATAGCGCCCTGTCGCGGTCCGGGTGAATGGCGTAGACCCACTTATCCGCCAGGCCGTCGGCGCGGGTGAAGGTGCGCCAAACGCCAGTGGGAGGGTCAAACCGGCTGAGACCTCCAGACGTGCCGAACCACAGCGCCCCGTCGTGGTCCTGGTGAATGGCGGTAACCTCGTTATCTGCCAGGCCGTCAGCAGTGGTGAAGGTGCGCCAAGCCCCGCGGGCCGGGTCAAACCGGCTGAGGCCTCCATACGTACCGAGCCACAGCGCCCCGTCGCGGTCCGGGTAAATGGCCAAGACCCGGTTATCCGCTAGGCCGTCGGCGGTGGTGAAGTTGCGCCAAGTCCCGCTGGCTGGGTCAAACCGGCTGAGACCCCCCCACGTGCCGAGCCACAGCACCCCGTCGCGGCCCGGTTGAATGGTGTGGACTTGGTTATCCGCTAGGCCGTCGGCGGTGGTGAAGGTCCGCCAAGCATCGTTGGCCGGGTCAAACCGGCTGAGGCCTCCTCCATTCGTACCGATCCACAGCACCCCGTCGCGGTCCGGGTAAATGGTGGGGACGTTGTTATCCGCCAAGCCGTCGGCAAGTGTGAAGGTGCGCCAAGCGCCACTGGCCGGGTCAAACCGGCTGAGACCCCCCCACGTGCCGAGCCACAGCACCCCGTCGCGGCCCGGTTGAATGGTGTGGACTTGGTTATCCGCTAGGCCGTCGGCGGGAGTGAAGGTGCGCCAAGTCCCGCTGGCTGGGTCAAACCGGCTGAGACCCCCCCACGTGCCGAGCCACAGCGCGCCATCGCGGTCCGGGTGAATGGCCCAAACCCCGCCAGCTGCCGGCCTGTCTCTGTCGGGGATTATGAAGGTGCGCCAGACACTCGCCGGGCTATCGGCAGGGGTGAAGGTGCTCCAGGCGCCGCTGCCCGGGTCAAACCGGCTGAGGCCCCTCCACGTGCCAAGCCACAGCGCCCTGTCACGGTTCTGGTGAATGTTGGTGACCCTGTTATCCGCCAAGCCATCAGCGGTGGTGAAGGTGCGCCAAGTCCCGCTGGCCGGGTCAAATCGGCTGAGCCCCCCCACGTGCCGAGTCTGTATGGACCGGAGAGATAGGTAACAGGTGTTCGGAGACATCGGTAACACCTGTTCGGAGACATAGGTAACACTGAAAAACTATCATGAGATGATGTGTATTGACTTCATGCCGGTGTCCTAAGATCAATCCGAGTGACCTTATGGTGACAGAAGTAGATATCAAACTGGCCCTCGGTGTTAACGGGCCGCAATGCCACCGGGTAACCTTGCAAGGCGCTACTGACGGTAAACAACCGCCCTTGGAAGTGCACCACCCCTTTGTTTTGCACCCTGCGGACCCGATCATCCGGACCGTACTCAATTGGCGGCAGGGTTTCAGGAAAGGAACAGGGACTGGGTTGATAGCGGCTGATCGGGACAGCCATGTCCAGAGCCTGATGGGGGCGCTCCCGGTTGTACACCTCCCGCCACCGATCAAAGGCCCCTTGACACACCGACAACGACGCAAAGTACTGGTCACGCAACACCTCTGCCTTGAGGGTACGATGAAACCGCTCATCCTTTCCCTGGGTCTGCGGATGATAGGGATGACTATGACTGATGCGAACCCCCAAGCGGATCAGCCACAGGACCAGGGCCGACAGGGTTTGCTGGCCCTCGCCCCCCCAGGGTGGGCCATTATCCATGAGCATCCGTTCCGCAAGCCATAGCGCCGAAAGGTCGCGGTCAGGGCCGCTTGCACCGTGGCGCCCTGTTCGTCCCCACACGCCTGCAGGCAGACCGCGAAGCGGGAATGGTCATCCAACACCGTCAAGGGATGGCAGCGGCCTTGGGCAATGGCAAAGTGGCCTTTGAAGTCCATCTGCCACAAGCGATTGGGGGCTACCTGTTCAAAGCGATGCCACGGCTGATGCTTACGCCCGTCTGCTGCACTCAACCGCTGATGGCGCCGCAAAATAGCCGTCATGGTGCTCGCACTGGGCAAGGCCGTCTGCCCCTGGGCCTGCAGGTAGGCGCGGAGTTTGCGCCCACCCCAGGCGGGATGGGCATCCCGCACCGCTACGATCATCTGCTCGAGCGCCGCCACCGTTTGACGCGGCGACCGGTATGGCCGGTGGTCACGCTCGACCAACGCTTCCAGACCCCCGGCACGAAACCGCTTCAGCCATTGGTAACCGGTCTTGGTACTGATGCCATACCGGTGGCACAAGGTTCTCATCTCGATCTGCGCTTGGTTGGCCAACAGGACAAACTCTTACCGTACTGCCAGCGACACTCTCTGTTGCGACATCAACATTCTCCTCTAGGAAAATGCTGGTCAGCTTAAAAGAATGTTACCGATGTCTCCGAACAGGTGTTACCGATGTCTCCGAACAGTGTTACCCATCTCTCCGAACAGGTGTTACCGATGTCTCCGAACACCTGTTACCTATCTCTCCGGTCCATACACCTCCCCCACAAGGGGGGAGGGGACGTATTTTTTGAAAAATTTATTAATACCATCATGGCTTTAGTTTTTGTACAGCCTCTAAGGCGCTTAATATTGTAAAAGACAATATAGATTCTGCCTGTATGCAGGCTACCATCCATCGGACAGACTGAGAGCCTGTATAAAAACCCGGCTCACAAGGTCACAAACCAGCTATTCGCGGGCTAACCGGCGCGGTGGGCGCTTACCTTTATTAGGAGCGGCGCCCCGCCGCGATGGGTGGGTACGCTACCAGACTTTGGTGGCTGACCGGAATCGCGGCAGGGCGCCGCTCCTACACCGCCGTCGGCCATCCCGGTCGATCAACATCGGTGAGGTCATGAGAAACTGATAGGTGGTAAGACGACTCCTCTGCAAGGACTTGAAATCCGGCCAACCATCCCCAATCGACAAGACCAGCGTTCAGCGCTAAGGCGCATTAGCCTTCGGCTTGACGGTGGAATAAGACAGATTGTTCAATTTACCTACCTTAAATGAGGCCAACGTATGCCGATCTACGAATATCGTTGCGAGTCCTGCGAACATGAACTGGAAGTTATCCAGAAGATGAGCGACGCTGCTCTCACCGATTGTCCCGCCTGCGGTGAACCGACTCTCAGGAAAAAGATCTCCGCCGTCAGTTTCCGCCTCAAGGGCAGCGGCTGGTACGAAACCGATTTCAAGAGTGGTGATAAAAAGAAGAACCTGGCCAAGGACGACACGCCCCCTGCCGAGAGTAACAGCGCCAACCAAAGCAAGAGTGCCGACCAGAGCAAGAGTGCCGACCAAAGCAAGAGTGCCGACCAAAGCAAGAGTGCCGACAAAAAATCAACACCTGCCCCTGTCAGCCGTGCCAGCGGGGGAACAGAGGGCTAATTTCCTGCGGCGCACCGGTTGCTACACAGCCGGTGAATCCGTAACATTCCCTGTTCCGGCGTCTGGCCGCCAGATGGCCGCCTTGCGATTCATTATCTCCAGGTCTCACGGAACCCCTACGATGCGCAGCCATTATTGTGGCCAAATCAACGAATCCCTACTCGATCAGACGGTACAGATCTGCGGCTGGACGCACCGCCGCCGCGACCACGGGGGAGTGATCTTCATCGATCTGCGCGACCGCGACGGGTTGGTGCAGGTGGTGATCGATCCCGACACCCCGCCAGCGTTCGCCACCGCCGAGCGGGTTCGTAATGAGTTCGTGCTGCAGGTCCAAGGTCGGGTGCGGTGGCGTCCGCCGGGCACCGAGAATCCCGGCCTGGTCACCGGCAGGGTGGAAGTCCTGGCCAGCGAACTGGAGATTTTGAACCGTGCCGACCCCCTGCCCTTTCAACTGGACGATGACGACGTTTCCGAGGAAGTCCGGCTGCGTTACCGCTATCTGGACCTGCGCCGCCCGCTGATGCAGCAACGGTTGGAACTGCGCACCCGCATCGTGCGGACGTTGCGGCGTTTCCTGGACGAGCATGGCTTTCTGGATATTGAAACACCTATGCTCACCAAGGCGACGCCGGAAGGCGCGCGCGATTACCTGGTTCCCAGTCGCACCCATCCGGGCAGTTTCTTCGCTCTGCCGCAATCGCCGCAGCTGTTCAAACAATTGCTGATGATCGGCGGCATGGATCGGTATTATCAGGTCGCACGCTGTTTCCGCGATGAGGATTTGCGCGCCGACCGCCAGCCGGAATTCACCCAACTCGACATCGAAACCTCCTTTATGGACGAGCAGGCGATCACCGGACTGATGGAAGCTATGATCCGGGCGCTGTTCCGGGAAGTGCTGCAAGTAGAACTGCCAGATCCTTTTCCCCGGATGGATTATGCGGAAGCGATGCGCCGCTACGGCTCCGACAAGCCGGATTTGCGCATTGCTCTGGAACTGACGGAAATTGCCGATCTGGTGCGCGACGTTCCTTTTAAGGTATTTGCCGACGCCGCGCAGGCGCCCGACGGCCGGGTGGCCGCCCTCCGAGTGCCCGCCGGCGGCCAGCGGCTCAGCCGCCGGGAGATCGATCAATACGCCGAATTCGTCACTCGCTACGGCGCCAAAGGGCTGGCCTACATCAAGGTGAACGACCGCGCCAAAGGCAGCGCCGGCCTGCAATCGCCGCTTGTAAAATTCATGCCTGAAGCCGCGCTGCTCGCTATTCTGGAGCGCGTCGGCGCGCGCGACAACGATCTGCTTTTCTTCGGAGCCGATACCGCCCGGGTGGTAAACGACGCCCTGGGCGCGCTGCGGCTGCGCCTCGGTCAGGATCTCGGCCTGGTCCAGGAAGGCTGGGCTGCACTCTGGGTGGTCAACTTCCCGATGTTCGAATGGGACGAACAGGAACAGCGTTGGAACGCTCTCCATCATCCCTTCACCTCGCCCCGCGTCGACAGCCTGGAGGAACTCACCCAGGCACCGGAACGGTGCCTATCACGAGCTTACGACATGGTGCTGAACGGCACGGAAATCGGTGGCGGTTCCATTCGTATTCACCGCTCCGAGCTGCAAAGTGCCGTGTTCGAACTGTTGGGCATCGGCGCCGCGGAGTCGCAGACCAAATTCGGCTTTCTGCTGGAGGCGCTCAAATACGGCTGCCCGCCGCACGGCGGCATCGCGTTTGGACTGGACCGTCTGGTCATGTTGCTGGCGGGGGCCCGCTCCATCCGCGAGGTCATGGCTTTTCCCAAGACCCAGACCGCCGCCTGCCTGCTCACCCAGGCGCCGGCTGCGGTGACCGAACTGCAACTGCGGGATTTGAACATCCGCCTGCGGCGCACCCCGTAGTGGCACCGCCATGTCGCAGCGTTACAAACGGCCGGAATCGGTATTGGTGGTCGTCTATACGGTAGCGGGCGACGTCCTGCTGTTGCGCCGCTGCTGGCCGGCCGATTTCTGGCAATCGGTGACCGGCAGCTTGCGCTGGGAAGAAACGGAACCCCTGCAGGCCGCCTGCCGGGAATTGCTGGAGGAAACCGGCCTGGGTCCCGGCTTGCAGGTCCAAGATTGCGGCCGGAGCAACCGCTTTCCGATTCTGCCCCCCTGGCAGGCGCGCTATGGAGACGCTACAGAAAACACCGAGCACGTGTTTCGGGTGGCTTTGCCGCAACGCCAGCCTATCCGTTTGAACCCGACAGAGCACAGCGAATTGCAATGGCTGCCCCGGCAGGCCGCCGCGGCAAAAGCCAGTTCCTATACCAACCAGGAAGCGATATTGCAGTGCGTGCCTACAGTCCGCAGTGCGCAGTGAACCGGCCGGCGCTCAGGTGGCGCGACCGCGTTCCTGACCGGGAGTCGTGTTGTCAACCGGTCGCTCCGTGCGGCAGTCTGGTGTGTGCGGCGCCGGAGCGGCGGCCGCGCTGGCGTTAACATAAGGTTCCCGTCTGGCGCGCAAAGCGCGACAACCGGCAATCATGGCATCCACTTGTTCATCGCTGAACGTATCCAGATTAATGCCCGACATATACACCTCACTGAGGAAGAAAGTATTCACGTTTTCGGCAATCCGTTTTAAACAGACAGCGCCTCTTTAAAACAAAAAGCTTTAGCGATACTGGCAAAAAAGACTGATTCCTTACTATGCAGGAGGCAACTTCGAAGTCAGGTTTTGGCTGGACAAAGAAAGAGGCTTGAATCAATCCGGCGGTATGGCTTTTTAAGACACAAAGGAGCGAGCAAACTAGATGCGGATAACGTGGGGGTCGCGTCGTTGATAATCGCTTAAAGCATGGCGCAGGCCTTCTTCAAACTGGCGGACTGATAATTCACGCTCGATTTTGCTGATCAAGGCGCGTAAATCATCCAGACCCATAACGCTCAAATCAACTTCTTTACGACGGGTAGGTACAACCATAAGACCATTTCTCTCTGTTATTAGCAATACTCAGCAAGTACAGACCAATGGATTGGTCGAGGGGAACAGGGTTTTTCAAGAGCAACCCACCTGATCAGCAGAGCTACACAATAATAACCCTCTTGAGCGGGATGGGTGTTGTTCAAAGTTGTCGTGTTGGACCTGCCTCACGGGCACAGGTTCTGCGTGTTCTAAATCGTTGGATGATGTGACGGCGATTTATATGGCTTGCCTGGAACCGCTGGTCACAGCAGATCGGGCAACCTGTGCTTCGGGGAGCGTAAACCACGCTGGGCTTTGGTTCTTAAAATGACTCAGGTTTATCAGGATAAGCAGCTTGACAACGCGCTTAACAGGCTCACATTAAAAAGCCTTATGCGGCAGGAGTCAATATGTTTACGCAAATTCGTCGCCATCTTGTCCTACCGGTGCGGTGGCTGCAGTGGAGTCTGCCAAAACTACCGCTTCTCCGGAATCTTTCTGCCTGCCGGAAGTCTGCCAATAAAGAACCCGGTTTGCAATTCAGGATGTTTATAGAGGAGCGCCCCATGCTAAAACTCACAGCGATCTGCCTAGCCTTGTTGCTGGCGGGTTGCGAAAGCGCCTCAATCCGCGCTACCAGCTCACCCTTCTACCTGCCGCCGGTCGGCTCGAAACTGATTCTGAACCAGCCGCTTAGCATTCCTGCTGAGATGCTGAGCGCCTATGTCCAGGACGGCAGACCGGTGTTCGGCGCCAATGAATACTATCCGTTTTGCCGCTTCGAGTTGCGCGATCTGAGCCCCAGTTCCCGTGTCGTGCAACCGGATACCTTCGAGATCGAGCGGGTCAGCCGCCAGACCGGTGTGTTCGCCGCCATCGATAAAAGGCGCTTGATCGCCGCACTCGGGCTGGGTGTCAACCTTGGCATGAGCGATCTCGATGACGGCAAACCCAGTCCTATCGTCTACGGCATACGGATGGATTTGCGCTCCGCCAGGCAACCAGAGGTCTTCCGCATAACCTGCGGGCAGTTGCAGGATCCCAATATGGAAGCCAAATTCCTGTCGATCGACGAAATCCGGCAGGCATTGGGCGGCGTGTTTACCCTGCAACTTACCCAGTAATACAGCGACCTGCGGTTTATACCAGCCGGCGCACACCCAGCCCTGGCGCGGCGGTGGTCTTGAGGCAACCGTTTTCCAGGACAAAGCCGCCTTCCACCACATCGCGCGCCAGATCGAAACTGCCATCCAGATCCAGGTAACGGGTGGCGGGCGAAGCCAGCGCCGCGTGCAGGGCGGCGCTGATGCTCAGGCTGCTTTCGTCCATACAACCCCACATGAGTTCAATGCCGGCGATCTCGGCGATGGTGGCGATCCGACAGGCGGCATACAGTCCACCGCATTTCATCAGCTTAATATTGAAAATACCGCAAGGATGGGGGGAAAGCGCCAGACGCAGGGCGTCACTTTCGTCCAGCAGGGCTTCATCCGCGGCCAATCGACGGCGTGCCGCTGCGGGCAGAGTGCTTAAGGTAGCCATCGCCGCCACCGGCACGGGCTGTTCCACCAACTCTATATCCAGCGCGACGCTGGCGGCCAGAAACAGCCGCAACTGCTCCAGATCGTAACCCTGATTGGGGTCTACGCGGATGACGATGCGCGACCCGACCGCTTCCCGTAAACGGTGCAGACGCCGCAGATCCTCTTCCAGGGAATGCCCCAGCTTGATTTTCAATACCCGAAAACCCCGGGCTATATATTCCTGCGCTTCCGCCAGCGTCTGGTCCAAGGCTTTGATGCCGATGGTAATCGACGTCGGCAGACTGTCATGCGCCCGGCCCAGCATATCCACCAACGGCACGCCCAATTGCCGGGCCAGCAGATCGTGCAGGGCGATATCCACGGCCGCCCGGGCCGCCGGGTTGGCCGGCAGCCGCCGGCGTAATTCCCGGCAAAGCGTGGGCAGCGCCCTGCTATCGCGACCGAGCAACCAGTGCAACGAAGCCGGCGTCAACGCCGCCTGGCAGGCAGCGTTGGTCTCCCCGGTGACATAAGGTTCCGGCGAGGCCGCACCCAATCCGGTCAGACCGCACCCGGTGGCCAGTTCCACGATGACCGTCTCTATCCCCGTGATGGTGCGAAAAGCAATGGTATAAGGGCGCACCAACGGAATCGACTCGACCCAGGTGGTAACCGCCGTGATATTCACCCACCCTCCTCCTCCAGGAAGCGGCGCACCAGCGGCGTCAATCCAGTCAGCCCGTCTTGCAGAGGACGGATCACAGGAACAGCCAGGCCGGCCTGAAGTTCCTGTTGCGTCCGTGCCAAGGCGGCCGCCGTCAGGCCCTGGCCATGCAGGGTGACCGCTAGGGTGCGGGCGCCGTAACAGGCGATCAACCGGATTTCGTCCTCGACCGCTGGCAAGCGGCAGCCCAGCGCCTCGTAGCCTTCGAAAAACTCGCGGCCGGGGGCATGTTGCAGGATCACGCCACGCGCTCCGCCGGAAAGCAGCAGTTCCGCGCCACACGGACCGCTGGGATTACGCAACGAGGATTGTCCTTCGACGATCATGACGTCCGGTTGTGTTTCCCGTTCGCAGGTAACGATGGCGTGCTCCAGTTCGCCGCTGACGTAATCGTTAATCACCGCGTCCAGCACGAAGCCGTAGCGTCCACCCTGCATCCAGCCGGTCTGACCGGTGTAAATCATTGCCGCCTTGATGCCGGCGGTATTCAAGGCGTCCACCAGCAGACGGGCCGTGGTGCGCTTGCCGATGGCGCAGTCCATGCCGAGGACGGCGATGCGCGGCGCGCGCACCTGGCGAATGGCGCCGCTCCAGAAATGCAGTTCATGTTTGGGCCGGGGCCTGCGCAAATCGATGATGATCCCGCCATGACGGTTGACGGCGGCGGCGATGTCGGGATCGTCGGAGGCACAATCGTGCAGACCGTTGACGAGGGATAAACCCGCTTGCGCGGCCTGCAACAACAGTGCGCGCAGTTCCGGTGTGAAATGGCCGCCGTGGGTGGCGATACCGACCACGCAGTACCGCGGGAGTTGCGGGCTCAAGGCCAGGGCCTCGGACAGGGACGCGACGATGGGGATATCGCGGTGGATGCCGTCCAGCACGATGCCGGCGTCTTCCCCGGCGCAGCTTGGATCGACCACGGCGAGCACCTGGAAGCGGTCGCCGCCACGAACCAAGCCGTGAGCGACTTTGCCATTCACGGTGCGATAGCGGCCATTGGCCAGCACGATAGCAGTTGATTTCATGAATAAACCCATCATTGAACAGCAGCAAAGGTCAACGCGGCAGGAATCTTTTCTTCCAGATGTCCAGCAAAGCCTCTGCTTTGGATGGCCAGCGCAGGCGCTCATTCGAGACCTTGTCCAGAAACTCCGCCAGCGCCTTGGATTTCGCCACGGTGTAGAGAGTAACCAGGGCCGCCGGAATCAGCACGATGATAAAAATCAGCAGCTTCAATAAAGGATTTTGGTCGGTTTCGTCGAACAGATTCATCCCCAGAAAACCGGTGGTCACCGCGCCGATGACGCTCAGCGTGGTGACCACCGTCAGCCGCATCACGGTATTGGCCTGGCGCCGCTGGTCATCGCTATCCAGGTATTCGTTCATTTCCTTTACCGCTTCGCTGACATCGGCATACAACTGGTCTGTCCCCAGATGGCTGGTCAGCATTTTGAACAGCTCGCGCGCCTGGGCCTGATTGGATACCTCGTGGAACCAGTAACGATGGGCGAAGCGTAAAAACGCCGCCCGGGTCAGGCGAATATCCTGCTTGAACTGCTTCACCGAAGCGAAATGAAAAATATCGAGCTGGCTGATGGCGGTGACGATCCGTTCCGAAAACAGATGCAGGGCGGCTTTGTGAAAATGCGGAATCAGGTACATTAAAAAGTACTGATGGCGAAACTGTCCGAGCAGGCCGGTTTCCGGATCGGTGAAGAAGGATTGGCCGGCCTTGCCGACCACCAGAAAGGCATGGCCGCAGCACAGGTAGCGGGTACTGAGTCCAGCCTGCGCCGCATGCGGATCCCAGAACCGGTCGTAGCAGAACTGCCGCTCGAAATCGCTCAGCGAAGCCCTCGCATACGGGAGCGTATCGGACTCGCTCGCCCGGGTCACCAGCGCCAGACGGACGAAATCGGTGCGGGTCAGCGTGCGCGGCTCGTCGAAAGCCAGGTAAGCCATGAGTGGCATACGGTGATACTCGATCTGGCGGTAACGGAGCACATCCGCTGTAGCCTGGTGATGCAGTGCCAGCGGTTGCAGCAGGTATTCCCAGTGAGTCGCTATCGCCGGCGTGTGATATTGGCAGACGCTGGCCAGGTATTTGTCGCGATTTTCGTAATCGGATACAGCCAGTACCCGGCCTGTTCGGGATAGCCATTCCACCCGCTGGAAGCATTGTCCGGCCCGCCCATCGGATTCCCAGAAGGCGGGATAGGCGCGGCCGAATTTGAACAGGATATCCTGCACCAGCGGTAACGGCAGGTCGGAGGCGGCAATCTCCACCACCAGGATGATGATGTCGATATCATAGAAAAAGAGCAGATCGGCATGCTGTACCGTCAGGGTGACCGGTGCAAGGTCGGCCTGGTAGGTCAGACGCACCTCGGCAAGGTCGGCATGGCGGAAAATTCGGATCGGCGAACCGCCATAACCGGTCAGACCGGCCTCGCCGCCGCCCTCGCCGTACAGAAAGCGCTGCACATAGGGCAGAAAGGTGACGAATTCCTTGTAATAGCGTTCCCGGAAGGCGTGCAGATCGCCGCTGAAAGCGCCGACCACCTCCTGCCAGGGGTTTTGATCTTCCAGCGCCTTCAGGTATTCCCAGTGCTTGGCAAAGCCGGACTGGGACTGCTGCGGCGCTATGACCTGTAGCGGCCAGAGCAGAATCTGACGAAACTCTCTGACAAGCTTGCTGGAACTTGCGGTGACGTCGTTCACGATGGCGGAACCGGTTAGCGGTGGGGCGGCTTAATTGTAACCAATCCCCCGGGTTGTCACGCATTTTCCGCTCGGCTTTGCCGGCGGAGACGCCGCCGCTCCCCCTACTTGCTGACACGAGGGTATCCACTTAAGCCGGGACGCTTCGCAGAGTGACCGCAACGGGCCGGCGAGAACGCCGGCGCTCCCAGGGTCGAGATTGTCCCGCCTTAAGTGGGTAGCCTGACACGAGTGCCTCATGTATATGAAAAATATGCTATAAAACACTTAAAGATTGACCGCCCGCGTCGCTTGGCTATCATGCTCGGCAAGCTAAGCAAACTCCCTGTCCCTGTTCGCTACCACCATACGTTCCCAAGGAGCCGCTGTGCTACGCGTCCCTACTCTGTGGCCGGTCTATTTTATCCTCTGGCCGCCGTCCGGTTGGCATCTCCCGGCCCCGCCAGACTGTACGCCACAGGACCGGGAAGAAACGCGGTGATCTCGCACCTGCCTGCCGTGCAGATTGTCCTGCCGCTCATGGCTGCCCCGGTGTGCGCCCTGTGGCGGCGCGGCGTCATCGCCTGGGCTCTGGCTACGGTGGTGTGCTGGCTGACGTTCGGCATCGCCGTGTTGCTGCTGCGTCAGGTGCAGACCGGCGGCGTGCTGTCCTACGCCATGGGCGGCTGGCCCGCTCCCTGGGGCATCGAGTACCGGGTGGATGCGCTCAGCGCCTTTATGTTGCTGATCGTGGCCGGCATCGGTGCGGTGGTGCTTAGCTTTGCCCGGCAGGCGGTCGTCGCACGCCGCATCCGTCTGCCTCCCGAAAAACACGCCTGGTTCTACACCACTTATCTGCTGTGCCTCACCGGTCTGCTGGGCATTGTCGTCACCGGCGATGCCTTCAACCTGTTCGTGTTCCTGGAAATCTCCTCGCTGTCCAGCTATGTGCTGATCAGCATCGGTCGCGACCGCCGGGCGCTGACCGCCGCCTATCAATACCTGATCATGGGCACCATTGGCGCTACTTTCATCTTGATCGGCATCGGCTATCTGTACGTGATGACCGGCACGCTGAACATGCAGGATCTGGCCCAGCGGTTGCCGGCGGTAGCCGGTACCCGTACCGTGCGGGTGGCTTTCGCCTTCCTGACCGTGGGCATCGGGCTCAAGCTGGCCATGTTTCCGCTGCATTTGTGGCTACCCAACGCCTACGCCTACGGTCCTTCGGTCGTTACTGCATTGCTCGCCGCCACCGCCACCAAGGTGTCGGTGTATGCGCTGTTGCGGTTCTTTTTCACCATTTTCGGCGCCTCGTTTTCCTTCGCTACCATGCAATTGAACCGGGTGCTGCTGCCGCTCGCCCTGATCGGCATCGTCAGCGCTTCGCTGGTCGCCATTTTCCAAAACAACGTCAAACGCATGCTGGCCTACTCCAGCCTGGCCCAGATCGGCTATATCCTGCTGGGCATCAGCCTGGCGTCGGTGACCGGTCTGACCGCCGCCATTGTGCATCTGTTCAACCACGCTCTGATCAAAGCAACGCTGTTTCTGGCTCTAGGCTGCGTTTCCTTGCGGATCGGCTCGGCCAGGATCGAGCAGATGGCCGGGCTAGGCCAAGCCATGCCCTGGACCATGGCGGCCTTCGTGATCGGCGGACTGAGCCTGATCGGCATCCCGCTGACCGCCGGTTTCATCAGCAAGTGGTATCTGGTACTGGCGGTGCTGCAACTCGGCTGGTGGCCGGTGGCGGCGCTGCTGCTGGTCACTTCGCTGCTGGCGCTGATTTACGTCTGGCGAGTGGTGGAAGCGGCTTATTTCCGGCCTTTGCCGGACGGCCGCACGCCGCCCAGGGAAGCGCCGCTGTTGCTGCTGCTGCCGACCTGGACGCTGGCGCTGGCCAACCTGTACTTTGGCATCGATACCTCGTTGAACCTCGGCATGGCCCGGCGCGCGGCCCTGCTGCTGCTGGGAACCGGATCGTGACACGGCGTCCGATGAGTACTTGCGCATGAATCCCGAAACCGCCCTTCTGCTGGCTCTCGCCATCCCCCTGCTGGGCGCTGTGGCGATCGCTGTCAGCGGCCCCTATCCCAATCTGCGGGAAGGCGTGACGCTAGCAGTTGCCCTGCTGCTGGCCGGGGCAGTCTACTCGCTGCTGCCTGCGGTTCTGGCGGGGGCGCGTCCCGGGCTGGAACTGGTCGAAATCATGCCGGGCCTGCCGCTACGCTTCACCGTCGAACCCCTGGGGATGCTATTCGCCGCTGTCGCCTCGTTGCTCTGGCCGTTCAACTCGCTCTATTCCATCGGCTATATGCGCAGCAATCAGGAAAGCCACCAGACCCGTTTCTACGTCTGTTTCGCGCTCGCCCTGGCCGCCACGATAGGCATTGCCTTCGCCGGCAATCTGCTGACTTTGTTTGTCTTTTACGAAGCTCTGAGCCTGTCCACCTATCCCCTGGTCACTCACCATGGAACGCCGGACGCGATGGCGGCGGGACGGGTGTATCTGGGAATACTGCTCACTACCTCCATCGGCCTGTTCCTGCTGGCGATTCTCTGGACCTGGCATAGCGCCGGCACGCTGGATTTTCAGGCCGGCGGCATTCTGGCCGGCCACGTGTCCGGACCGCAGACCGGTCTGCTGCTGTTCCTCTATATGTTCGGAATCGGCAAGGCCGCCCTCATGCCAGTGCATCGCTGGCTGCCGGCGGCGATGGTGGCGCCCATCCCGGTCAGCGCGCTGTTGCATGCCGTCGCCGTGGTCAAAGCGGGCGTGTTCACCATAATCAAAGTGATCGTGTACGTGTTCGGGCTGGAACTGCTGCAAGCCGAACCCAGCACCCACTGGCTGCCCTACGCCGCCGGTTTCACCCTCATCGCCGCCTCCATCATCGCCTTGCGGGAAAATAATCTCAAACGCCGGCTGGCCTATTCCACCATCAGCCAGTTGTCCTATGTGGTGCTGGCAGCGGCGTTACTGGCACCGCTTTCCATCGTGGCGGCGGCTGTGCACATCGCCGCCCACGCCTTCGGCAAGATTACGCTGTTCTTCGCCGCTGGTTCGATCTACACCGCCGCCGGCAAGACCGAGGTCAGCCAGTTGAACGGCATCGGCCGGCGCATGCCCTGGACGATGGGCGCGTTCGCGGTCGGCTCTCTGGCAATGATTGGCCTGCCGCCGGCGGCGGGCTTCATCAGCAAATGGTATTTGCTGGGCGGCGTTGTTCAGGCTGAACACTGGTCGGCGCTGGGGGTGATCGTGGTGAGCACCCTGCTCAACGCCGGTTATTTAGCGCCCATCGTCTACGCCGCTTTTTTCAGGTCAGAAGACGGCCGCCCGCCGGCGCATGGTGAGGCGCCCCTGCCCATCGTCATCGCCCTGACAGCGACCGCCGGTCTGACGGTGTTGCTGTTTCTATTCCCCGGGGTGACTTTGCGGTTGGCGGAACAGATAGTCGGAGCACCGCGATGAACTGGACAGGGGTGATCGCATCGGGCTTGCTGGTGGCCCTCGGTCTGCTGCCCGATCTGTTTATCCAGCATCATGCCCAGGTCGGCGGCGCAGCCACTTTCGGCTTCTATGCCTGGTTCGGGTTCGGCGCCGCCGTCGGGCTGATAGCGGCGGCCCGGGTGCTGAGCATTTTTATAAGACGCAAAGATAGTTATTATGACCGGGACTAGCCTGCTGCCCGCTCTCTTATTCCTGCTGGCATTCCTGCTGGCATTCCTGCTGGTCGTGGTGTTGCCGCCGCTGCCGCCGGCGCTGGTCCTGCTTGCCGGCGGCGCGCTGTTGCCTTGCGCGCGACCGCAGTTCCGCGCGGCGCTGCTGCTGGGACTGCCGCTGCTGGCGCTGGCGCTGCTCTGGCGTCTACCGGAGGGCGTGCTGTTCAGTCTGTCTTTTCTGGACTATACGCTGCAACCGGTCAAGGTGTCGCCCACCGGCCGGCTGTTCGCCACGGTCTTTGCCGGCGCCGCTTTCCTGGGCGGATTGTACGGCCTGCGGCAGGCCCGATCGGTGGAACTGGCGGCGGCGCTGGTCTACGCTGGCAGCGCCATCGGCGTCACCCTGGCGGGCGACTTGCTGACGCTGTTCGTGTTCTGGGAACTGCTGGCGCTGGCATCCACCCTGGTGATCTGGTCCGCCGGGACACCGGCCTCCTACCGGGCCAGCATGCGCTATCTGCTGATCCATCTACTGGGCGGGATTATCCTGATGGCCGGCATCGCCGCCCGGGTAGTGACCACCGGTTCGGTTGCGTTTCCGGCGATGCACCTGGACAGCCTGGGCAACTGGCTGATCCTGATTGGATTTCTGGTCAACGCCGGAGCGCCGCCGCTATCCGCCTGGATCGCCGACGCCTATCCGGAAGCCAGCCCCAGCGGCATGGTGTTCCTGGCGGCGTTCACCACCAAGACCGCGGTATATGTACTGCTGACCGGTTTTGCCGGCGCCGCCGTGCTGATCCCGCTCGGTCTCTATATGGCTTTTTACGGTATCTTCTACGCCCTGCTGGAAAACGACATGCGCCGTCTGCTGGCCTACACCATCGTCAGTCCGGTGGGAGTCATGCTGACCGCAATCGGCATCGGCACGCCGCTGGCGCTGGACGGGGTCGTCGCCTACGCCTGCAGTCATATTCTCTATAAAGCATTGTTACTGATGGCGGCCGGCGGAGTTGTACATGCAACCGGCAGGCACAAGTTCACCGAACTGGGCGGGTTGTACCGCAGCATGCCACTGACCGCACTGTTTGCCGTGCTCGGTATGCTGTCTATTGCCTTTCCCTTCACCGTCGGCTTTGTCTCCAAAGCGCTGCTCGGTCAGGCGGTGCTGGAGGCCGATAGGGCCACGCTGTGGCTGCTGTTGCTGGCCGCCGCCGTGGGCGTGTTCCTGGCGGGCCTGCGTTTCGTTTGGCTGGTCTTTTTTCACCGGAACGCCCGGCTGCAGTGCGCCGATCTGCCCCGCACTATGCGGATCGCGATGGGCCTGACCGCCTTGCTGTGCATTGCGCCCGGCTGTTATCCCGGCCTGCTGTATGCGTGGCTGCCGTTGGCGGTGACTTATCAGCCGTATACGGTTGAGCATGTGGTCACCCAGTTGCAGTTGCTGCTGTTCACCACGCTAGCTTTTCTGCTGCTGCGGCGGCAGCTTAAACCGACACCGACCATCAACCTGGATTGCGATTGGTTCTACCGCCGTTTCGGTCGCATGCTGGCGCGGGAATTCGTGTTCACCGGCAGTCGCTGGAGAACACGGCTGGAAAACGCCGGCCAAAAGCAGTTCCAAGTTATCCTGCGCTGGCTGTTCATTCACCACGGTCCCAAAGGCGCACTGGCTCGCACCTGGCCGACTGGCAGCATGGTGCTGTGGGTGGCGGTGCTGCTGGGGGCCTGTCTGATTTTTTATTATCTATAAGCGGGATGGCGCCGGTCCCGGCTGGCGCAGTGGCCCTTCACCTGCGCAGCCCGGCGAACCCGGCCAGCGGCAGAAAAGAGCTAAGCGCCTGTTCGGTGGCACGCCACAGCGTCTCCGCCAGTTCCGGGTCGCGGGCGGTGCGCGAGGGCAAGGTCAGCCGGCAGTTGACGAAATAGTGCCCGCTGACATGCCTGACCTCATCAGAAAGCGCCAGGTAGATCGGGGTGCGCGCTCCCACCGTGACGCTGGCGCCGCCGCTGCCGAAGCCGCTGCGCAACAGCTTGGTGTCGATCACGCCGGGATGCAGGCAGTTGGCGGTTACGGTGGTCTGGGCCAGGCGTCTGGCCAGCGCGATGGTGAACAACACATTAGCCAGTTTCGAGGCGGAGTAAGCGCCGTAACCACTGAAGCTGCGGGCAAAGTTGAGATTGTCCACATTCAACTGGCCGCTTTCGTGGGCGATGGAACTGACCACCACCACCCGCCCTTCCGGGGCAGCTTGGAGCAGAGGCAGCAGCGCCTGCGTGAGCAGGAACGGCGCGAAGTGGTTCACCGCCATCGTGTGCTCCAGGCCGTCCACCGTGAGCCGCCGCTGGTGTTCGTAAACGCCCGCGTTGTTGATCAGCACGTCCAGCTCGGGTGCCTTTTCCCTGACCTGCTCGGCCAGCGCCAGCACGTCCCGCAACTGCGCCAGATCCCCATACACTGCCTCCACTTTCCCGCCGGGATGCAGACGCACCAGTTCATCAGCCGTGCGACGCGCCTTGTCGAGCGTGCGCCCGTGCACCAGCACGCGCAGGTTTTTTTCCAACAACTGGCGGGCGGTTTCACGCCCGATGCCGTCGGTGGCGCCGGTGACCAATATAGTTTTCATGAGTAGGGATCTATCTCCGGGCTACGTATTTTGTATGGGCTGGCGGGCCGCAACCATGATCAGATCAATGCCGGAAATGCCGCATCCCGGTAAACACCATCGCCATACCGTGCTCGTCCGCCGCCGCGATGACTTCCTTATCGCGCACCGAGCCGCCTGGCTGGATCACCGCGGTAATGCCCACCTGGGCGGCGGCGTCGATGCTGTCGCGAAACGGAAAGAAGGCATCGCTCGCCATCACGGAGCCGTGAATTTCCAAATCCTCATCAGCGGCCTTGAGCGCGGCGATTTTGGCGGAATATACCCGGCTCATCTGCCCCGCGCCGATGCCGATGGTCATACCGTCCCGGCAGTAGACAATGGCGTTCGATTTGACGTACTTGACTACTTTCCAGGCGAACAGCAGATCTTGCAGTTCCTGCTCACTGGGCGCGCGCTGGCTGACTACCTGCAAGCCGGCGACCGTCACCTCGCCCCGGTCGCGGTCCTGTACCAGCAGCCCGCCGATGACCCGCTTGTAATCGAACCCGGGCGGCCGTTCCCGCCCCCATTCGCCGCAAGCCAGCACGCGCACGCTCTGCCTGGCCGCCAGCACCGCCAGCGCGTTGTCCGCCACCTGTGGCGCAACGATTACCTCCACGAACTGGCGGTCGAAGATGGCCTGGGCGGTCGCTGCGTCCAGTTCCCGATTGAAGGCGATGATACCGCCGAACGCCGAGGTGGGATCGGTCTGGAAAGCCCGTTCGTAGGCGGGCAGGATAGCGGCGGCCACCGCCACGCCACAGGGATTGGCGTGCTTGACGATCACGCAGGCCGGTTGTTCGAAGGCTTTGACGCATTCCAGCGCAGCGTCAGTATCGGCCACGTTGTTGTAGGACAGTTCCTTGCCCTGCAACTGCCGGGCGGTGGCCACCGAAGCTTCGGCAGGCCGGTGCTCGACATAGAATGCCGCCTGTTGATGGGGATTTTCGCCGTAGCGCATCGCCTGCGCCCGGCGGAATTGCATGCTATAGGTGCGCGGGAATTCGCAGCGGCCGCCGTCCGCCTGGATGCCGCCGAGGTAATTGGCGATAGCACCGTCATAACGGGCGGTATGCTCGAAGGCTTTGACCGCCAGTTGAAAACGTGTGGCGGCGCTGACCGCACCCTGCTGGGTGCGTAATTCCTCCAGCAGACAGGGATAGTCGGCGGCGTCGGTCAGCACCGTCACCGCCGTGTGATTCTTGGCCGCGGCACGCAGCAGGGCGGGGCCGCCGATGTCGATATTCTCGATGGCGTCCGCCAGTTCGCAACCGGGTCTGGCGACCGTGGCCTCGAAGGGATAGAGGTTGACCACCACCATATCGATAAAGGGTATGTCATGCCCGGCCATGATCGCATCGTCCACGCCGCGCCGTCCCAGCAGACCGCCGTGGATTCTGGGATGCAGGGTCTTGACCCGCCCGTCCATCATCTCCGGAAAACCGGTGTAATCAGACACCTCCACCACCGGGATATCATGGGTGGACAACAGCTTGGCGGTGCCGCCGGTGGAAACAATCTCCACGCCGTAATCGCGCAGAGCGCGAGCGAAGTCGATGATGCCGGTTTTGTCGGAGACGCTGATCAGAGCGCGGCGGATGGCGATAGCTTGGCTGGCAATCATGAGTAATCGGTTGTCGAACGCGGGTTGAGAGGGAGCGGAATTATAGCGAATGCAACCCGGTCCGTCGCGCAGCGGGCGTCCCAGGCCGGCGGCGCCCGGCGCGCTGCACGGCGAGTGTTCTACTGTTTTGAAGTCTGTTCACCGGAACTGGCAGCGTCTTCCTGAGTGATACTGCTCTTGCTGGTGAATAAATCCCAAAAAGCCTTTTGAAACTGCTCCATAGAATAAAGCTGGGGAGGCAGCAACGGTTTCAGCAGGCTCAGCGCATCGAAACCGGCGACGCCTTGTTGCATATTGTCGCGGATGGTCTGCATGATGTCCGCCTGCAGGGACTGGACATCCGGCAGTCCGAGAAGCTCGCGCATTTCCTGGGGTGTAGCTTCGACGCTGACATTGATTTTCATGGAAATTTCTCCTTTGGAAGGACGATTGGACTGGCGCACTACCGATGCCAGCATAGCACAAGGCGACAGTTTGGCCAGGGGCACCCATGCCTTGCCTGGAGCGGCTCCGCGCAGGCTGAATCACTTTTCCACTCTTCAGAGATAACATAAATACAGCAAAGTCTAAACTTTGCTATTCCCGCCCGACCCTTTAACACCGGAGACAACGATCATGACGCAAGCAACTCTCGCAGTCGGCCAGTCGGCACCCGCGTTCACCCTGCCGGACCAGGATGGCAAACCGGTCAGCCTGCAAGATCTGCAAGGCCGCTGGGTGGTGTTGTACTTCTATCCCAAGGACGACACGCCGGGGTGCACCACGGAAGCGTGCGATTTCAGCACCGGCTTGAAGGACTTCGAGGACTGCAACGCCACGGTGCTGGGTTGCAGTCCCGACAGCGCCGCCAGCCATCGCCAATTCATCGCCAAGCACGATCTCAAGATCAGTCTGTTGAGCGACGAAAACCACGAGCTGATGGGCCGTTACGGCGCCTGGGGCGATAAGAATAGGTACGGCAAGATCACTCAGGGCGTGCTCCGCTCCACCGTGCTGATCGATCCGCAGGGCAAGGTGGCGCATCACTGGAAGAACGTCAAGGCGGCGGGACACGCCGAGCAGGTCCGTAAAAAGCTGGCGGAAGTGCAAGGCCAGATCAGTACACCGTAGGCCGGGATAAGGCCGCAGGCCGTTCCTGGCAATCCTTTAAAAGCCAGAAACACTACTCCAGCGACCGCACTTCCACCGTCCGGTTTCCGCCAGGGCCGAGCGAGTATGCGGCCGCTGGGGTCCCGCAGGACCTCCCGGAAGGTCCGATCCGCTATTAGAACGGAGCCCAGCAAGTCCAAGGGGTGATAGACTCAGGCTACCCACTTAAAGCAGGACAATCTCGACCCTGGAAGCGCCGGCGTCCTCGCCGGCCCGTTGCGGTCAGTCTCACCGATCCTGGGAGCGCCGGCGTCCTCGCCGGCCCGTTTGCGGTCAGCCTCACCGATCCTGGGAGCGCCGGCGTCCTCGCCGGCCCGTTGCGGTCAGCCTCACCGATCCTGGGAGCGCCGGCGTCCTCGCCGGCCCGTTGCGGTCACTCTGCGAAGTGTCCCAGCTTAAGTGGATACCCCTATGCTCAAAAGGTTAACCTTATGATTTATCTGCACCAACTGGCGAACCCTGATTTCATTCTGTTCGATGCGGCGCAAACCGTCGCCCAGGCGGTAGCCGTGGTGCAACGACTGAAGCCGATTCGAAATCGTCGTGCGCCGCCGAGATAGCGGCAGCCTCTATCACTATCTGTATGCGGCGCAGGCATTTTGCGACCAACTGGCCCAGGTCGATGACGAACGGTCTCTGGCTGATGCCCTGGTGCTGCACGAAAGAGACGCCAGGCATCACCAATATCCGCCAGGGCAGAGCGGAGGAATACGTCGGTTTGCCAGCCGGTTTTATGCTGGCCGGCGTACCCTGTGTGGTCAGCAGTCTGTGGTCAGTACCGGATATTTCAACAGCCCTGTTGATGGAGCGGTTCTATCGCAATCACCTGAAGAGTGGAATGGATTTACCGGCGGCGCTGCAAGAAGCCCAGGGCTGGGTGCGCCGGTTGGAAGCGCGGGAGGTGATGGAATACGCCGAGACCTGTTACCGGCAGTCCAAACCAGCGCAACAAGCCGAATTGTTCAAATGGAGAAACCACTACCGTTACCAGGCTGAAACCGATCCCACCGCACAACCCTTTGCGCATCCCTACTACTGGGCGGCGTTCACGGTGAACGGGATGTAGGGTGATTTCTGGCAAAGGTTATATCGGAAAGTCAGATATGGGTGGATATGGATTCCCTTCCTTGGATAAGGAGGGGTGGCGCGCAGCGCCGGGGTGGTTCGACCTGGCGGGCTGACCCCCCTTGAATTTCACACTATATAGGCATTTTCTAATGTGACTGGCATGAAAATTAATCTACGACATTCAACAAGTTGCGTTGATGTGCGGAATGTCGGTATCATGATTAACATAGCTACTACGAAGTGCACTGTGGCTGTGGGTACCGGACCGAGCGGTCGCGCAACAGGTGATGAATTTGCCGATCAGCGTGGATTTACGCCTGGATAAGCAACAAACGATCAACCAGGCGCTAAGAGGTTGGGTAAAAACGCTTCTTGGCGCCTTGGAGAGGGCATGATGACGGCGTTGAACAGCCCGCACGACCGGTTTTTCAAGGCAGTGTTTGGGCGGACCGAAGTGGCGGCGGAGTTTCTGGCGCGCTACCTGCCACCGGCGGTGGCGACGGCGCTGGATTGGGGAACGCTGCGAGCGGGCAAGGACTCATTTCTGGATCCGGACCTAGCGCAGCATCCGACGGATTTGCTGTACGAAGTGGATCTGCGTGGCGGCGGAACCGGTTATGTCCACGTCCTGTTCGAGCACAAAAGCTACGTGGAATCGCGGATCGGGCTGGACCTGCTGCGCTATCGGGTACGAATTTGGGAGCAGTGGTTGAACGCCGGCCATACCGGCCGGTTGCCGGTGATCGTGCCGGTGGTGGTCTATCACGGAGCGAAGGCGTGGCGGGTAAGCCGGCGGTTTGCCGACGCAGTGGCCGATGTGCCGGCGCTGCGGGAGTGCATACCGGACTGCGTCTATTATCTGATCGATCTGAGTCGCTACCGGGACAAGGAGTTGCGGGGCGCGGTGATGTTGCAAACCGCGCTGCTGACCTTGAAATACATCTTCCGCGATGATTTGCGGGAGCGGTTGCCGGAGATTCTCGGGCTGCTGCGGGACCTGGAGCAGAGTTCGAGCGGACTGGATTATGTGATCACGCTGCTGCGCTATCTGGCCCAGGGGCCGAGTACGGAGCGGCTGAACCCTGATGAATTGCGCCGTGTGGCAACGACCGTCTTGAGCGGTGGAGGTGAGATAATGACAACGATTGCAGAGCAGTGGGTACAAGAGGGCATTGAGAAGGGTATTCCAGTGGGCGAGGTGCTGTTGTTGAAACGGCAGTTGACTCGCCGGTTCGGGCCGATACCGGGGTGGGTGGAGGCAAAGTTGGCGGGAGCGGAGCCGGCGCAATTGGAGATGTGGGGGGAACGGGTGCTGGACGCGCCGTTGCTAGAGGCGGTGTTTGGGGATTAGGCAAAAGGTAAAAGGCGACCAGCGGCGTCTGTCGGGCACGTCCTGTGCCCGACCTACAAGGTTGGACCGATTACTGATAGGGTCAACCTGATCATCCCCGTCATCACCCTCTACGAAGTTTTCAAACGCAGCCTGCAGCAACAGGGCGAGGAAGCAGCCAGGGACAAGCCGAGTTGCTCAAGTACATTCGCCACTACCGTTATCAGGCTGAAACCTATCCCACCGCGAAACCCTTCGCGCATCCCTACTACTGGGCGGCGTTCACGGTGAACGGGATGTAGCACCTTTGACCCTGGAAATTTCGATTATCCATGAATGACTCCAAGGATGAAGGAAGCCCCCCGGCGATGATGGGTTTCGCTCCGCTCTACCCATCCTACGGGTTCTCTACCCATCCTACGGACTTAGCCAGACCGAACTGATTCGCCGCACCCTGGCGAACGAATCAGCGAACTTCAATCTCTTCTAAACGCTGTTCAAGTAGCAGGTTAGTTAAAGTTTCGATGGTTACACCTCGACTTCGGGCCAATTGTCTCATACGGAGTAACAAATTCCTGTCCACTGGAATCAAATAATGCCGGCCTACCTGTGCTGAGATTATCGAATTCTGCTGGCTCCGTATCGTTCCAATAATCGGCCAAGCTATGTGTATCCCAAAACTCTGCGATTTCCTCATAACTGTTCAGTTCAGGGATCGATTTACTTTCGCTCATATAACTTTCTCTCTTTCTCATCCATATCACGGGCACTGATGATTAATGCGGCGTGAGAGGGTTTATAAATAAAAAATACAGCGAGATAGCGTCCCGCCTTGGTGCGGCCAAGTGACGTATAAAGATTTTCGCCAGGGATATGGCCTTTTTGGACCTTGTGGAACAAAGGCTTGGAAAATAACACTTCCTCGACCTCTTCTGGAGATACGCTGTGTTTCCATGCCAACTTGTCAACAAAGTGAGGCAACCAAATGAGGTCATCTATCCGCACTGATGCTCCCCAGGGCTAAGCATGAAAATTCAAGGATTCGATTGTACTACCAAACAGGCTAAGATCATCGTTTCGGCCAACCGGAGGAACCTGGATTGCGCTTCGCAAGCTCCGCTCCATCCAGGCTACGCCGGCTCTACCCATCCCGTGATGGTGTCCTCGCCTGGTCCGGGCAATTGCCTGAATCTGATCCTGCGCAGCGAACAGGTGACAGAGGTATTCACCGGCTTCGGCCGGCGGGGCGTGCGCACCGAACAGGTCGCGACGGAAGCAACCGAACCGGTGCGCCGCTATCTGGCGGCCGGTGTCCCGGTGGGGGAGCATCTGGCGGATCAGTTGCTGTTGCCCCTGGCGCTGGCCGGTGGAGGCGAATTCCTCACTCTGCGCCCCAGCCGACATACGCTGACTAACCAAGCGGTGATCCAGCAGTGCCTGCCGGTAACCTTTGAGATAGCGCCATTGTCTGAGGATCGCTGGCGAATACGAGTCGGGGCTTGTTAGTACTCCAATTTTAGATTCACTGTAAGGTATGCCATGCTACATTGCCGGCAATCAGCCAGGATACGGTTTATGCGTGGGTGGACAAGCGACAGAATGCCCAGTCACAAAGTTAGGCCGGTTTTGGAAGTTCACGGGAATTCCGCTAACGCCATCCAGTGTCGTGCAATTAACGCATTCGCCATTTAAAGGTAGGCGCCACAGGTCATCGCGATGTTAACTGTAGCCGAGTTAGAAGCCCTATTCCTCGACATGGAATCCGACCGGATCGAGCGGAAACCGTCATTGTCCGAGCGGGACAATATCCGCAAAGCAATTTGTGCCTATGCCAACGATCTGCCAGGGCACGGTAAGCCAGGCGTGATTTTTGTCGGTGTGAAGGACAACGGCGAGTGCGCTCAGTTTCAGATCACCGATGAACGGCTGCGCACGCTGGCGGATATGCGCTCTGATGGCAATATCCTGCCACCGCCCCTGATGATGGTACAGAAACAGGTGCTGCGGGAATGCGAACTGGCCGTGGTGTTGGTCTCACCTTCGGACAATCCGCCGGTGCGCTATAACGGTCGGGTCTGGATTCGGGTGGGACCACGCTTAGCCGTGGCAACGGCGGAAGAAGAACGCCGCCTGGCCGAACGCCGGCGCGCCGGCGATCTGCCGTTCGATTGCCGTCCGGTAGCGGATGCCACCTTGAACGATCTCGATCTCGCGTTCTTCCAGAGCGATTACCTGCCGTCAGCAGTGGCTCCCGATGCGCTGGAGCAGAACCAGCGCCCGTCAGACCAGCAGTTGGCCTCGCTGCGTTTTCTCACCCCGACCGGGCTACCGAATTATGCCGCTATCCTGGTATTTGGCCACGATCCGCAACGCTGGCTGCCAGGGGCTTATGTACAGTTCCTGCGTATCGATGGCGTCGAATTGACCGACCCTATCCGGGATCAGAAAGTGCTGTCCGGCCCCTTGTATGCGGTGTTATCACGCCTGGATGAACTGCTGGAAATCAATATCGCGACCGCGACCAACGTGATCGGGAGCGCCCGTGCAATCCAGCAGCCGGATTATCCCATCGTGGCGTTGCAGCAATTGGCGCGCAATGCCCTCATGCACCGCACCTATGAAGGCACCAACGCACCGGTACGGATTTACTGGTTCTCCGACCGCATCGAAATCAGCAATCCCGGCGGACTGTACGGCCAGGTCAATCCTGAAAACTTCGGCCAGGGAGTGACCGACTACCGCAATCCGCTGGTGGCTGAGGCCATGAAAGTCATGGGTTATGTGCAACGCTTCGGGCTGGGTTTGCCGTTGGCGAAACGCGAACTGGAGAAAAACGGCAATCCCCCGCCGGAGTTTGAATTCCAACCCGGCAGCGTGCTGGTGGTGATCAGGAGCATCCGGTGAATACGATCGCTTTTTTCAACAATAAAGGCGGTGTCGGCAAAACTTCGCTGGTCTATCACCTGGCCTGGATGTTTGCCGATCTGGGCGTTAGCGTGGTGGCCGCCGACCTGGATCCCCAGGCCAACCTCACGGCCATGTTTCTGGACGAAGACCGGTTGGAGCAACTTTGGCCGGATGAAGAGCACCCGGATACGGTGCTGGGTATGATCAGACCGATCCTTAAAGGCATCGGTAATATCGCCTCGCCGCACGTAGAGGACGTTAGTGATAACATCGGCCTGGTGGTGGGGGACCTGGGACTGTCCAGTTTCGAGGACAAGCTCTCCGATGCCTGGCCACGTTGCCATGATGGCGACGAATCGGCGTTCAGGATTATCTCGGCCTTTTACCGGGGGATCGTGCAGGCGGCGGAACAGCGCGGTACGGAACTGGTACTGATCGATGTCGGCCCGAATCTAGGTGCCATCAATCGGGCGGCGATTATTGCCGCGCGGCAGGTGGTGATCCCGCTGGCGCCGGATCTCTTTTCCCAGCAGGGCTTGCGCAACCTGGGACCTACCTTACGGCGCTGGCGCACCGAGTGGGCGGAGCGGTTGAAGAAAAATCCCGCTCCGACCTTGCTGTTGCCGGCAGCGGAGATGCGCCGGCCGGCTATGTGGTGATGCAGCATGCCGTTCGTCTGGACCGGCCGGTACAGGCTTATGGCCGCTGGATGAAGCGCATTCCGCAGGTGTACCGGGAGGCGGTGCTGGAGGAAAGGACTAAATCGGCACCGGCAGTGGAAAATGATCCACACTGCCTGAGTACACTGAAACATTATCGCAGCTTGATGCCGCTGGCGATGGAAGCGCGTAAGCCGATGTTTGCCTTAAGGCCGGCGGACGGCGCCATCGGCGCGCACATGCAATCCGTACTGGCTTGCTATCGGGATTTCGAGGCCCTGACCCGAACGCTCACCGGCCGCTGTGGGATTGAAATGCCGCAGCCGCTCAGGGCCATTCGATGAAACGGGTAGAGCCATCGGTGTTGCCGCTCCATTACCTTCAAGGACCCTGTTGGTCGCGTGGCGAACCGGCTGCTCTATCGGGATGACCAATCCACCATGGCGACCAGGTAACGCCCTATTATCTCCGGCAGCCGTTCCAGCGGGAGCTGGATTTTGGCGTGACAAGCGTGAACTATAGCGTGGTCGAGCTGCTGGCGCGGTCAATCTGCCCTGATTGAGCACCGTGTAGGTCGGGCAAGGTGGGCCGTGCCCACTAACGGCATCTCAAAACGGTTTATGGGAATTCATTGGGCTCTCCTGTAGCCGGAAGAACCTGGATTGCGCTTCGCAAGCTCCGCTCCATCCAGGCTACGCCGGCTGCCGCGCTCAAGCTCGCACCAGCAACTGGAGCAGCGGGTAGCGCTGGCCACGCAGGAACTGCGGGCAACGCTGCCCTTTTGCCCGATCTACGACTGGCGACTGCCGCTGGCAGCAGGTTGCCGACGCTCTTCCAGTCCAGTCATCTCCTGCGCCGGCCCAGGGAATAACAATGCCCGGCCAATTCCGGTCCCAGTGTGCGAATCACCCACTCCCTCTCTTCCGGCGCCACTTGCATCCGAGCTTGGCGCAGCGCTTGATACAGGGCGGAGCGCAGGTCGTCCGGAGGTAATCGTTCCCCTTCATTCAGCCGCCGGAACAGCCCCGCCGTGCTTTCCAGAGGGCAACCTGGAAAGCGGCTACGGTATACCCGGCGAGCTTTAGTCTCATCCAGGACAGGGATTGCACCGCAACTTACGGCCAGCGCCACGGTAGCCGCTTCGCCATCGTCAAGGCGATCCGGGTCCGGGGCGGACGCCAACTCCAAATAGAGCAACACCTGCGTCTCGTCCAGCGACCGCACTTCCACCAGTCCGGTTTCCGCCAGGGCCTGGCGGATACCCGCAGAGGGAATGCGGCCGCTGGGATCCCGCAGAACCTCCCGAAAGGTCAGGTCCGCCATCAAGACGGGACCCGGTAGCGCCGGCAGCAACCGTTCCACCGCGCCACTACCCAGGAAGTTGATGAGTACACTCGCGTCCAGCACGAACGCCGTCGATTTGTCACGCCCTGACACGCTGCTGTTCCTCGACGGTGTCGGTGATGTCCTGCAAAGTGTCCAGCAGTTCCCGGACCTCGATCCGGCCGATGCGCAGCATCCGCGCCAGTTCCCCTTCCGAGATCAACTCCTTGTCGTAGGCTTCCACCGCGATCAGAGTATAACGGGGCAGGAACATCGGCCGAGCGGCGTCTTTCTCCGACTCGCCGCGGATGGTGCGCATGGCGGCGTGGTCGAGACCGCGACTCCGCAGGATATCGTAGGTTCCCTTGGCGAAGAGCCCCAGCACCTCCAGCCGGCGGGCCATGGCTTCCGGGGACACGTAGAAGGCCCGTGCCAGATACACCAGGCTACGGGCAGAGAATTTGCCCTGCTCCTCCCAAACCTCATCGTAGCGTCGGCGGATGGCGCCCCCCGGCATCAAGAAGGCGCCGGCGAACAGATTGGCGAACTGTTCCCCCGGCAGGTCATCGCCGGTTCCGCCGTTCAGCACCTCCGCCATCTGGCGGTCGGTCAGGAAGTGACCCAGTTCGTGAGCGGTGGTCCAAGCCTGGCGGGCTGGCGCGTGGTTGGCGTTGATCAGGATGCAGGCGTCGAGATCCTGGTGATAGGCGTAGGCCCCTGAGATTCGCGAGGGTAGGGACACTACGAACAGCCGTACCCGCAGTTCGGTCTCCACCAAGCTCAGTACGTCGGGGATAGGCGAGAAGCCGATACCCAACCGGCTGCGCAGTTCCAGGGCCAGGTCTTCGGCTTGCTCCAGAAGGTTGCTCCGGGTCAGCCGCCGAATGGAGGGATAGGCCGGTTCCAGAGGCCGCCCCAGCCGACGTTCCAGTTCCACGTAGCGGCAGGCCAGTTCCTGAAGGGTGCGGGTCACGTCCAGGGTATCCTGGTCCACCCCGTCCCCCGGCAGGCGGCGGAATTGGAGCGCCAGATCGACGTGGATCGCCTCCGGCCGCAGCAGGTGGCCTGGGGAGGTGGCGTAGAGGTCGCACAGTCTGAGGAGTTCCTCGGCGCTGAGGCGCCGGTCGCCCCGCTCGATAGCCACCACAGTGGTGCGGACCGCGCCGATGTGGGCCGCAGCCTGTTCCTGGGTGACC
Source organism: uncultured Pseudomonadota bacterium (assembly GCA_963708455.1). Lineage (GTDB taxonomy): Bacteria > Pseudomonadota > Gammaproteobacteria > Competibacterales > Competibacteraceae > CAIMUS01. The sequence continues at coordinate 611,338 of CAVPSQ010000010.1, read as the reverse complement.
CTGGATGCGTTGCGGGCCGCTTTGAGACGGCGCCCCAACTCAGCAGGTTCCAGTCGTTCCAGTGGGTTCATGGGATATCACTCGCACAGTGCCCGCACCCAGGAGCCGTCGCTGGTCTGTTCTGCGAGGAACCGGGACCATTCGGCTTGGTGGCGGGCCAGTAGGGAAGTAAGGCGCTGCGTTGCGGTGGTGAGCGGCAAATCGTTTTGGGCATTTGCCAACCATGATTCGATTCTGCGACTGGGATATGACTATGTCAACAATATAAAAATAAAAATGCTGACTTAGTTATAAAATCCCTGCCGTAAGCCGCGTGCTGGCCCAAGGCCTGCCGCCGAGACCATGCAGGTCGCGGGGTAGTAGGCCGGTTCCTGCTGGCGCAGGACGACGTCTTTGCGGGTGGTGTCGAAGCATTCGGTAGAGCGGCGGACCTCGATCACCACCTTAACGTGGTCTTGCCAGGGTTCCGGGCCGGTGCCTTCCGGTAACTGCCACAGGCGTACCTGGCGGCTTTCGAGTCGATTGCGCCGGCCAATATCGCTCCTGTGGCTGCGGTCGTCTTTAGGGTGGGTTTGGCAGTACGTTTGGATCGCCGCCTGTAACAGGGGGTGGGTGGCTTTCAGTTGCACCAGCCGATCACTGCCGCTGGCCAGCACCTGCTCTACCCACCTCCTGCCAGTGGGCCTGGTTGGGTTTAATCTGATTCATTCTCCATAGTAAGGCGCAACTGCCGTTTCAGGATTTTACCGGTCGGTGTTTTCGGCAACGCCTCGACGAAGATGACCTTTTTCGGGACCTTGAAGGGGGCCAGTTCCCGCCGGCAGTGCGCCAGAATCTCCTCGGCGGTGAGGGTGGCGCCCGGCTTGGGCACGATTATGGCGGTAATCGCCTCGATCCATTTGGGATCGCTCATGCCGACCACGGCTACCTCTTCCACCTGCGGCTCGCGGTAGATCGCCTCTTCTACTTCGCGGGAAGCGACATTCTCCCCGCCAGTCTTGATCATGTCTTTTTTCCGATCCACGACCGTGACATAGCACTCTTCATCCAGTGCGCCCAGATCTCCCGAGTGGAACCAGCCGCCCTTCAAAGCTTCTTCGGTTTTGTCCGGTTCCTTGAAATAGAGAGCCATCACCTGCGGCCCCCGGCCACAGATTTCGCCTGGCACGCCGGGCGAGGTGATGACCTGCCCATCGTCGGCCTCGATCTGGGTCTCCATGTGGAGTCCCGCTCTACCGGCAGAGCCGAGTTTGCTCAGGGCGTCTTCCGCCCTGAGCAGGGTATGGTAAGGCGCCAGTTCGGTCTGACCGTAATAGTTATAGAGCCGCGCCTGCGGCAAGCGGGCGAGCAGTTCCTTGAGGATTTCCACCGGCATGATGGAGGCGCCGTAATAACATTTCTTCAAACTGGAAAGGTCGTACTGATCGAACTCGGGATGGCGCAACAAACCGATCCAGACCGTGGGCGGGGCAAAGAACACCGTGACCCGATGGCTGGCGATGGCCTGCAAGATGGCGCGGATGTCCGGCCCGAGTAGGATATTGGTCCCGCCCAGCCAGAAGATCGGGTTCATGAAGACATCCCGCTGGGCACAGTGATAAATGGGCAAGGCATTGAGGTTGATATCGGTGCGCTCATACTCCCCGTCGATGATACAGGCCAGATACTCGGCGATCAGCGCCTGGTTGCTGAGGATCACGCCTTTGGGCCGGGATTCGGTGCCGCTGGTGTAGGTCATCTGCACCGGGTCTTCGATCCGCAACACCACCTCCGGTTCGGTGGTTGGATAGGATTGGCGCCAGGCGTCGAAATCCACAAAGCCCTCCGGCGCCGGCTGTCCGGCCCCTTGCGTCGACCAAAGCAAGTGCTTGACGTTAGGCAACTCTGCCAACACGTCCTTGACCAGTTCATAGAGAGCGTCTTCGACGATCAAAATAGTGCTTTCGGAATGGTTAAGGCAATACGCCAGGTCCGGGCCGCGCAGCAGATAATTGAGGGCCAGGTAAATGCCGCCGGTCTTGGCCGTACCGAGCCAGGTCAGGACATGATGCACGGTGTTATGGGCCAGGATCGCGACCCGGTCGTACTTCTTCACGCCCAGGTCGAGCAGAGCATTGGCCACCTGATTGCACTCGGCTTCCAACTGGGTGTAGCTGAGGCAGTGGTCGCCGCACACCAGGGCCGGCTTGTCCGGGACGTGATACCGGGTCCGGCGAAGCATGTCGGCGATGACCCAGCGATTGACGCGGTTGTACCGGGTCATCAGGAAGTCGATAGTCTCTTCGTTCAAGACGTCATAGCGGGCTCTATCCGCCGCCGAGAGGGGGTTATTCATGAAGTGCTCTCCTGTCGCTGCCAGCAGCGTCACGGGAAATGGGGGCTGAATGGGGAAGCGGATACCAGCCACCCAGGGAGTTTTGAGCCAGGGGGCAAACCACGCTGCTCTTCTCTATTGTAATTCAATCACGCCGGGCGGCAGATCACTGTTTAAATAAACACGATGGCCGTTCGATCTGCCAGTTGGCACGGGCCACGGAGATTCCCAAAAGCAGTGTCGACCGTCACTGTAAAGCGCTGCGCCGCCGCGCCCAGGAACCAGAAGCGGTGCTGTGGGAACCAGCGGTGGGGTATCAAAAGCCCTTGTTGATGCGATTGCCTGTACGTTTGCCGAAGGCAGATTCCTAAATGATAAAAATTACTGTATTATCGTGATTACTTTCATTACTCAGCGGTATGACAATGGTTAGCGAGGCTGTTGCCTGGACCTTGAAACTGCGACCGCGCCAGCAGGGTCGCTCCGCGCCCAAAGAACTGGTGATTCAAAGCAACGATCCCGCCTTGCTGGAAAAGACGCGGACGCTGTTGGAGTTATTTCATGACAAGCTCGCTGAGGCCGAGCAGGGGCAATTGCACGAACTGGTGGCGATGATGCTGAAGACGCTGGCGCCGGAACCGGACAACGCCACGCTCTATCAGGCTGGCGCCAATGCGGTTGCGCGGGCTGAACTGTTGCAACACTATGAACTCCTCACCAGCGCTCAGATTCATGAGCGTTACGGCGCTCAGGCCCGCAACAAAGCAGCGCTCGCTACACGCTGGCGACGACAGGGTAAAATCCTGGCTGTTGACTATGGTGGACAGCTCCTGTTTCCAGCTTTTCAGTTCGATACTCATGGCAGGTCATTGCTGGTAATGGAGCGGTTACTGGCGATTCTGGCGCCGACCAACAGCGACTGGGCAATTGCCATTTGGCTGATTACGCCAAATGGCTGGTTGGCCGGCTGCCGTCCTGTTGAGCGACTGAACTCGGACCCGGAAGCAGTCTGTGAGGCAGCGCGAGATGAGATCGAAGCGGCGGTTTATTAGAGTCCATGGTGGTTAGTTCCGCAACGCTGCCATTACCGCCCGTCGATCTCGATCCCAAGTTGACCCGGCTCGTAGCCGGGACCCGGCTGTATCGGGTACATCCCACCCATTTTCAGGGTGGACAGTTTAATCCCCATCGCAAAACGACACGCCGCGGCCGGTTTCATCCATTCACGGATGCACAAGATCAGGCTGTTCCGACACTTTATGCGGCTGATGCTATTGATGGAGCCTTGTCGGAGACCGTCTTTCACAACGTCTCTGGTGGTGGCGGACGGATTCTGCGCAGCCGCCTGCGAGACCTTAAACTGAGCTGTCTGATCAATCGTAGCGAACTGCTCATGGTGGATCTGCGCGGACACGGTTTGCGCCGGTTGGGATTGACACGGCGCCAGCTACTGGAGTCCGACGCCTGCGACTATCCACTCACAGCCTGCTGGGCACAAGCATTGCATCGATGTAATCCTATCATTCAGGGACTTATGTGGATTTCCCGGCAATTCGATCAGGCTACCGCATTCGTGTTGTTCGGTGACCGGATGGATAGCGCTTTATTTCAGGTCGAACCGGATGTGCTGGCGCTGGACCATGGCGTGGGTTACAAGGAATTACAACGAATTGCGGCTGAGGCACGAATTGCCATCGTTGAGTAAACCTCAAGGAGCTTTAAGGCCACCACCGGACCGGCAAACCGCGCGTCTGCAACAGCGCCAGCAAATCCATTGATGATCACAACCTGGCCTTTGTCGGAAACAGTGACTGTCTGCATGGCGCCAACCTTTCAATTCTTACGAAGTAAGAGAAACGGTATCAGGACTGGCTATGCGTGTGAATAGCTCACGTAGCCGGCGTAACCTGGATGAGGCAGAGCTTGCGAAGCGCAATCCAGGTTACGCCGGCTATGACTGGCCTTTCAACCGATCCTTGAGTTGGGCGAAGGGTTGATAGGTGGCCGTGGCGGCGCCGGACCCTCGCGATGAGGGATCGCCAGCAGCGGTGGCATCGCCATAACGGGAGTGTTCGTTGTCGTGACAGTAAAGGCACAACAGTTCCCAGTTGCTACCGTCGGGCGGATTATAGTCGTGGTCGTGGTTTTTATGATGGACCGTGAGTTCCCGCACCGTGCGGGAGTCGAACTCACGGTTGCACCGCCCACAGATCCACGGAAATAGCTTGAGCGCTTGCTCCCGATAGCCCTGCTCCCTTGTAACTCTGGCACGCTGAGCTTGGGCCACCACCCGATCCAGTTTCGCCTGGTCGGGTCCTGATTTTTTGGTCGGCATCGGTTTATCCTCTTGTCAGTCCGGTAGTTTTCCAATACGCGGAGCGTACTGGTTGGAAATAGCCCGGTAGTGCGTAACGGTGCAGGTCGGGGCAATCGCGCTATGTCTGTTGAAGTCCAAAGATTAACTGGGCGCGGTAGTTCAGCTTCGGAGTGGAGTGGTGTTGCTGATTTCTCGGACGGTTATGATGGCGGGTAGTGCTTGCGATTACAGGCCGGCGGGGACGCCGGCGCTCCCAGGGGTTTTTGGCGCAAGCTTCTCGTCGATCCAGGCCCAGTTCCTGTCCCTGATCATCACGAACCGGCAGCGTCCACCGGAAAGCGCTTCCCATAAACCACCGAGCAGGCGGTCTTCTTCCGCCGCCGCCCAGCGATCCGCCCCTTTGTATTCCACCGCCAGAATCACGCCGTCGGGCCGCTTGCAGATGAAATCTGGATAGAACCGTCCATCTGCTTTTTGCAGGAAAAACGAGCAGCCTTGCTTGCGCACCAGGTTACGGACCCAGAACTCGATCCGTCCTTGTTGCGCCTGCCGGTCGAGCCAGACGGCGCAGTCGAATTCTTCCTTGCTGTCGAAATCGCCGAGGCGGCCGTAGTAATGCTTGCGAAACTCGAACCGGCCGAAGCGCCCGTCATAATCCCGGCTCGGGGCGTAGACGTGCGGATGGAACTCGAACCGGTAACTGTCATCCACCACCACCCGTTCTTCACATCCTGCGCCGAACAAGGTCTGCTGATACGCCTGCCTGACCGCCGTCGTCCGCAGTTCCCGAATGCGCCGCTCCAGTAGATTGCGCAGCAGAAACTTCTGGCGGTTGGCCCGTGCCAGGTCGTAATCCGTTTGGGTGAGCAGGGTTTGCAGCCACCTTATCACGAACGCCTGTTTGCTGGCGTGGGTCACCGAGGCTTCGGGCAGATTGCGACACAGCCAGGCGGCGAGCCAGGTTTTGCCGCCGCCGGTGGGCACGCGCAGACAGAAATAAGGCATGTCCGGCTCGAAGCCGGCGATAGGACTGTATTTGCTGCCCCGGGTCCAGAGTTCGCGAGTGGTTTCGTAGAAAGCAGTATCGGCGTTCCCGTACTGGTGGCAGGCGCGGAAATACGCCTCCACGCTGTCGAGGACGCTTTGCTGATAGCGCTTGGGCTGAAAACCGCTCACGACAGAATCCACTCTCCATGCTGCTTGATTTCGTCGTACATGGCGTCCGGCGCGAGATCGAGTTCGTCGGGCCAAGTCACAGCGCCCCATTGGAGGTAGACTTGGCGAAACAGCGCTTCGTCGCGCAAAGCGGCAAAAACGCCTGCTTCAGATGAGTGCACCAGTTCCGCCATATTGACTTCGCCTTCGATTCCGTCGTTAAAGCGTACCCAAAGCCGCAATCCCGGTAATGCCTCCACCTTGGCAATACGCCACGGTGCTTGCGGTACAATTGGTGGAACTATTCCAGTGGCTCGATCTTCTTCGGTGTCTGTCTCTGCGTACATAGTTTCCAATCCTCTAACAACTCTGTTTGGTGTTCGCTGGCCCATTCCAGCACAAATGTCATTGCCCGTTTGGGAAGATGGCCTCTGATGATCTCAAGCTTTTTGATATCGACCAAAGCCTCGTATTCCGCATAGAGTGCATGAAAGTGTGGGGGACCATGCTCCTTCCAGAACATCTGGATCACAATCCCGTAGAAAATGCTGATCGTCGGCATAACTTAAACCTCCAGTGCATAAGGTGTCTGCTTAAACACGATCTGTTCCCGTGCCAGTCGCGCTGCGCCCAGCCGGCAGGCGGCGGCATAGATCACTTTGAGACCGTTATGCGCCGGCAGGTTTTCATATACCGGTACCGTGAGTATGTTGCCGCCATCGAAGGAAAAATCCTTGAGAATGCCATTGTAAAGCAGATAGACAGCTCGGCCCTCATACACGCCCAATAAAGGAGAATCCACTCGGCCCTTAAAGCCGGCGCCGGTTTCCGCGAACCAGACGAATTCCGCCAGTTGGGCAAATGTGACATCCGCACGAATCTGACCATCCGGGGTAAACAGCGGCTCGTCGGAAAGCTGGCAGAACTGGAAACCGCCGCCCAGTCCCGCGACTGCCTTGTCCTTGGCGTTGGTATAACCGGTACAGACTCGCCGTACCCGCTCCGCCGTCACGTCGCGAGCGATTTTGGGGTCCATCTCCACCAGGATGAAGCGACGGTTGCCGCCGTCTTCGGCGTTCTGTTTCAGCCGCCGTAGCCTGGATGGAGCGAAGCTTGCGAAGCGCAATCCAGGTTTTGGTACGTGTCGGGCGCCTCCGTGCCCGAACTACTCGCTGTCGTCCTCAGTCAGCCTCACTTTGTATTCCGCCAGCAGCGCCTGGCGTTGCGCGCCAATCTCCGCCTCGCTATGGCCCAGGGCCGCCAGAATGATGGCGTAGTTATTAAGGGCTGTGCGCAGATGGGGATGCTCGTGACCGGTGGAGCGGGTGAAGTCGAGGAAGATCATCAAATGCCGCCGGCTCAACGGCTCGGCCTCCGCCAGCCGGTTGGTGGCCTTAAGCAACCGGGCCAGGTTGTTGAGGCGGATAGCGACGGTGGGATGGTTCGGGCCGAAGCTCTGCTCATCGATGGCCAGGGCGCGGCGCATCAACGGCTCGGCCTCCGCCAGCCGGTTGGTGTCCTGAAGCAACTGGGCCAGGTTGTTGAGGTCTCTGGCGACGTTGGGATGAGTCGGGCCGAAGCTCTGCTCATCGATGGCCAGGGCGCGGCGCATCAACGGCTCGGCCTCCGCCAGCCGGTTGGTGGCCTGAAGCAACTGGGCCAGGTTGTTGAGGTCTGTGGCGACCTCGGGATGGTTCGGGCCGAAGCTCTGCTCATCGATGGCCAGGGCGCGGCGCATCAACGGCTCGGCCTCCGCCAGCCGGTTGGTGGCCTGAAGCAACGTAGCCAGGTTGTTGAGGCGGATGGCGACGGTGGGATGCTCCGGGCCGAAGCTCTGCTCACCAATGGCCAGGGCGCGGCGCATCAACGGCTCGGCCTCCGCCAGCCGGTTGGTGGCCTTAAGCAACTGGGCCAGGTTGTTGAGGTCTGTGGCGACCTTCGGATGGGTCGGGCCGAAGCTCTGCTCATCGATGGCCAGGGCGCGGCGCATCAACGGCTCGGCCTCCGCCAGCCGGTTGGTGTCCTGAAGCAACTAGGCCAGGTTGTTGAGGCGGATGGCGACGTTGGGATGGTTCGGCCCGAAGCTCTGTTCATCGATGGCCAGGGCGCGGCGCATCAACGGCTCGGCCTCCGCCAGCCGGTTGGTGGCCTGAAGCAACAGGGCCAGGTTGTTGAGGCGGATGGCGACGGTGGGATGCGTCGGGCCGAAGCTCTGCTCATCGATGGCCAGGGCGCGGCGCATCAGCGGCTCGGCCTCCGCCAGCCGGTTGGTGGCCTGAAGCAACTGGGCCAGGTTGTTGAGGTCTGTGGCGACCTTCGGATGGTTCGGGCCGAAGCTCTGCTCATCGATGGCCAGGGCGCGGCGCATCAACGGCTCGGCCTCCGCCAGCCGGTTGGTGTCCTGAAGCAACGTAGCCAGGTTGTTGAGGCGGATGGCGACCTTCGGATGGGTCGGGCCGAAGCTCTGCTCAGTCAATGGCCAGGGCGCGGCGCATCAGCGGCTCGGCCTCCGCCAGCCGGTTGGTGGCCTGAAGCAACTGGGCCAGGTTGTTGAGGTCGATAGCGACGTTGGGATGCGTCGGTCCAAAGCGATGTTCTTCGATGGCTAGGCCACGGCGGTAAAACGGCTCGGCCTCGGCGTGTAGAGCTTTAGCGTCGAGGAGAACACCCAGATTGTTCATAAGCCGAGTCGTAGGCTCCACGATACCCGTCTGATCGGCTTGGGCGACGGTGAAAGCGACGTGCGGCGCCAGCGGATTCCAGCGCGGCCAGGTGCGAACATCCTGGGGTATCTCCTTGCGCCGCCTTGTCCAGCAGCCGCAGGCTGAGGGTGAGCCAGTCCTTACACTGAGACTCCGCCAGCCGGCTGCGAAGGATTTCCTGCACCACCCGGTGGACTGCAACAGTGTCCGCCTGGGCATCCCATTTCACCATGTTGTAATCCGCCAGCGTGATCAGCGCCTCCCGCAGTTCACTGCCGGCAGCCGCTACCGTCGGCATTTCCTGTTGCACCAATGCCACCGCTTCCCGCCAGATCGCCTCCGCCGATTCACCGTCGAGCACGAACAGCGGGATAGGGTTCGGCGCCAGCCAGGCCAGCAACCGCAACAGGGCGATTTCGCCCGCGCCGAACTGCTCGATGGTGGTCTGCCAGGTGACGGCCAGGCTGCGCGGATACTGCATCAACCGGGCGTCGTACCAGGTCTGCACGGCGGGCTGGTGAGCGCGCCAGGCTTGCAGATACTCCGCCAGACTGAACCGCCGCTGCACGATATAGGCGCCGGCCTGCTCCAGGGCGAGCGCCAGACCGTCCAGTTCCCGCGCCAGTGCGAGGGCGTCGGCAGCATCGCTGTCCCGGCGCTTCCGGCCCGGTCCGGTCCCCTGCGGTTCGGTGCGCTCCAGCAGAAACGCGGCGGCGGCGTCCGGTTCCAGCACATCCAGCGGCTCCTGCTGCACGCTGCCGCTCCACTGCCCTAACCGACTGGTGATCAGCACCCGACCGCCGCTGAGTTGGGAAAGCAGGTTTTCGACCGCTGCTGCCGCTTCCCGACTGTCCACGTTATCCAGAATCAACAGCCAATCCGGATTCTGCTGCAACCAGCGCAGCACCGCGGCCACCTGCACCGCCTGTTCAGTGACTTCCTGCTCCGGCAAATCCAGCGCTTTCGGTCCGACCAGGGCCGCCAGATTTGCTTCCAGACCTTGCGGGGTACTGGCGGAGACGAACAGTAGCGCGCGGTAATCCCGACTGTGCCGCCAGGCATATTCGACCGCCAGCCGGGTCTTGCCCACGCCACCCAACCCATGCACCGCCCGCCCGACAATGGCGGTGGCATGACCGGCAGGCGTCTGTTGCAACTGCCGGTGCAGCCGGTCCAGAAACTCATCGCGCCCTTTGAACAGCGTGCCCAGGGTGGGATAAGGCAGGATAATGGGCTGGCGACTGCTGCCAGGCGCCAGAATCTCCAGCAGCGCCGAACGCAGTAACTGAATCGCCAGTATCCTCGACCTTGGCAAAGGTGATTTCGGGATAACGCCCCAGCGTGCGCAACCGGTCCCGATGCGCCTGTTGCTGGACTTGCTGACCGGCATCGATCACAAAACCCGGCTCGCGCACCGCACCGGGTGCCGGCATGGCGATGAACAACGGCTTGTGGTGATAAATCGCCAGATACGCTTCCCATTGGGTATAAGAGAGCGCCGGGTCAGGCGCGTCCAGAACCTCGCGCAAGGCCGGCCGGCTGTCCGCCAGATTGGAATAACGCCGGCGCAAGTCCGTCACCGCCGGATTTTCCGGCAAAGCGCCGGTCGCATCGCCCAGCAGATGAATCACCGCATTGCAGTGCTGAATGTAATCGTCCAACTTGAGCAGCGTCGTGCCGCCGCTGGCGATGAAATCTTCCTGCACCGCCACGCTGACATTGGGGCGAGTCAGTTGCTCCCGGAGTTCGTCGCGGTAGTGCTTGAACTCCTGGGTGACGGTGGACAGGAAAATCTGCTTGACGTGGACCATGCCAGCCAGCTCCAGGTTGACAAATGTGGAGTGGGTTAATGCGTACTCTACCATCGTATCGATCTTTCGCCTGCTACTCCTGGGAGCGCCGGCGTCCTCGCCGGCACGTTAGAGCAGCCCGACCAAAAGGGCCGGCGGGGACGCCGGCGCTCCCAGGGGCAGCAAGCCGGGGCACCCAAGGCGTCTCACACTTTATAATTGCACCCGACTCAACCGGAGGCTTGACTTTCAAGATGGTATCTACAGAACTACGCGCTAAAGTGACTCAATAAGCTGTTGCAACAGTCTGCGGTTGATCCGCCGGACCTCATACAAACGCTGAAACTGTTCTCTTGCCGCAGCAGCGGTAAGAAGTCCCCGATAATACGCAGTCAGAATCTGCCCGGCGATGCCGGAGACGATCAACCCCTCGTCGGCAGCAAACTGACGGCCGAGCCTGTCTTCAATCAGGAGAGGAAGCCGACGAGCCAATGCCAACGCAATGGCATACCGCTCACCTTCGTCCAGACGGGCGAGTCGCGGCGCAGGGTCCGGCGCTACCTCGATTGTGATGAAATCCTGGATGTGGTGATATTCCAGGTAATTGGTGATGGTCGGCAGGCCAGCAACAAGTTCTAGCCAGCACCTGGGGCGGGATCAGGATGCGCCGGTAGAGCTGGCGCATGAGGTCATAGCCACCGGGCAGCCGCTCCAGCGTAATGAGTGGGCCCGTATTGCTGACGATCTCGTCAGGCAGAGAGTTTGCGGGCAGTATCCTGTTCGGCGGCAAAATCCCGTTCATCCATCATCGTCACCCCGTACTCAGGGAGAATCTCTTCGAATTCCCACCGGGACAGGCCCATCAGGTTACGTGCCTCCTCCAGGGAAAGTTCACCGAGTTTGTAAAGCGTGACGGCGATTGCGTTGCGCAGCAGCGCCTGATTCTGCTGAATGCGCTCCGGCAAGGAGACGTTTGCAGGCAGTTCAATCACAAGCTGGTGTTTGGCCATGGACGCTCGATCCAATATCGGTAAGCAAAAATGAATCTGTTGTCAGCATACGCAATGCGGGTAATCCCTTACAAGCCGGCGTAGCCTGGATGGAGCGGAGCTTGCGCAGCGCAATCCAGGTTATCCACTGGGCCGAAACGATGATCATGGCCCTTGTGCTGAGGAGTGGGTTATCAGGAGAGTTCAAAATAGGACTCTTTGCCGAGATGCTTCAGATAGGTCTTGATCAGCGTCGCCAGTTCACCGTGGCCGATGTAAATCCAATCGTCAATGGAGCCGAGAAAGCAATAGCGTTGTGCGGAGAAAACCCTTCGCTCGCTATCCTCCAAAGTAAATTGGAGCATGGGGGAATAGTACGCCAAAGATGAGAAGAATTCTCTAGCACTGGTTTCGCCGATAACAGGATTGAAGCCTTTCAACCGGTTAGAGAATTCATCGACGCCCTGATCGGTGGTATAGATGACAATGGCATTGCCTTTGACATCGATTTTGTAGTCATGTACGTCTGAATATTTTTTCATCCCCACTGCAACCAAATGTCGTTCTTCATCCGTAATGAGTTTAGGCGGAATTTTTCGTAAAAAAACTTGCGCATTGGGAGTCTCGTAAATCTCAAAGCCGGCAGGAATGGCAGTGACCAGCATGCCGGTATTTTTCAGCGAGAAATAATACTTGGGTTTACCGGTTTTGGTGGCGCCTTGATGCAGATAATAGGTCTTGCCTTTGGCATTGTCATGAGTGATGGGCATGGTCATGATCCTCGAATTCTCTCAGTAGTCGATAAGCGTAATGCTGAGATAGCGGTTACGTGTGGAAATAGGATGTATCTCATGCGCTTGACTCACCTTTCAACCGATCCTTGAGGTGGGCGAAGGGTTGATAGGTGGCCGTGGCGGCGCCGGACCATCGCGATGAGGGATCGCCAGCAGCGGTGGCATCGCCATAACGGGAGTGTTCGTTGTCGTGACAGTAAAGGCACAACAGTTCCCAGTTGCTGCCGTCGGGGGGATTATAGTCGTGGTCGTGGTTTTTATGATGGACCGTGAGTTCCCGCACCGTGCGGGAACTCACGGCGACACCGCCCACAGATCCACGGAAATAGCTTGAGCGCTTGCTCGCGATAGCCCTGCTCCCGTGTGACTTTGGCACGCTGAGCTTGGGCCACCACTCGATCCAGTTTCGCCTGGTCAGGTCCTGATTTTTTGGTCGGCATCGGTTTACCCTCTTGTCAGTCCGGTAGTACCTTTCTGGTTTTCAGTACGCGGAACGTACTGGTTGGAAGCCAGCGCTCCCAGGTAAACTCCTCTGAGGTCAGCAGGCAAAGCGTCCCGGCTTAAGTGGATAGGTTGGTCAGACTAATCTTTGAGTCCTGGCATATCAGTAGATATCGCACCACTGTTTCAATTCTGGTTTCGCCCCGGAAAAATCCGAGAACTTATCTCCGGCGCGATAGCTCCACACCAGCAGTCCGTGATATCCTCGCTGCTGCGCAGCTTCCAGATACTGCGTCGTTGATATCTTTCCCTCGGTAGGCACTTCACCAATAATGCACGGCTTATCAAGCCCGAGGTCTGTATATGGCTGCCAGGGAAAAGGTTCTTCATCTTTGAAGTGTTCGTACCAATGAAATTGGTAGAGATCGAGTCCCAAGCCCTGCCAATGGGTCAGCCACTTACGGCGGGCGCTGCCAACCGTGACTTTGTGATTACTATTTTTATGAATTATGTCACTACACTGACGTACAAAATTGCGCATGGCTTCAATACTTACGGCATCTCCACCTTGATAATCTGTTGTAATTCCTGGCATAACCCATTCCGGTTCATTAATGATGTCTATGGCGTAAATCGATGCATTCTTACCGTAATGCTCCAGAAATGGCTTGAGCGCCCGATCAAAGAACGTTTTTCGTTTTGAAGCCTTGCGGATAATGTCCGCACGGCCTCCTAACTGCACCCCATTAACAGACTTTGGCTTATCGCACCAGTGAAAATCGAGCAATACAGGCATTAGCAGGAAACCACGCTGCTTGGCAACCTGCAACAAGATATCAAAATCTTCGAAAAATGCCTTATCGAGTCCTTTGACTTCGTTATTGGCAGTAAAGTCAGGCGCTGCACTCCCATCGGTGAATACAAAAACCCTTACGACTGGTTTCTGACACCCGCCAAGCGTCTGCTGCAAGGTAGCCAGATCTCTATCAACTTCGAGTCGCTCAAAGTCATAAGTCGGCGATGGATTTTTGCGGAATACGAAATCATCCAAGTAGATTGAATCTTTAAGAGTTGCTTCAGAATTTCCATTAATGGCGACTTTCAAACCGACTGCGATAACTTTTGTAGGGTCAAATTTGGCATCCCTATAGCCCGCCGGTCCTGAAGGATTCGTAGAGATTTTTACCCACCGGTTTTCCCAGTTTGGATTGATGTTTTGCCAGACGCTATAAAATGACCACCACTCCTTACTCTTCGGATCCTTACTCCTCAGGAAAAGTTGGAGGCCATTTGGAGCATTAGGATTTCCGGCGCTTCCCGATGGAAATTTTACCCAGCACTCAACCCTGACATTTTTTAAATTCAACGGTACAGCAGTTCCTTGGGGAGGGTGGACGGTCAAATTACAGTAGACTTCTCCTTGCGCTTTATTACGATGTTGTCCCCTCAAATCGGCAATAATACGTAATGAAGCTCTCCCGTTGTGATGTTGACTCGTACTACGATACACGTTTGTAAATCCCTGGCTATCTGGCCAAGTTTGATAGGTCCAACCGCCGGTGCGCAGACCGTCGTGTCCCCAGCCATTACTGCCGAAATCGTGACCATATCCTATCCATGGATAGTTAACTCCCACCACAAAATCTTGTTTGGCATACGCCATTGGCGTGAGCCATACCGGGCATAAAGCGCCTGCGCCGAGAATAACGCATTTCTCCAGGAAATCACGACGGGTTATTACTGAATTGTTCATCTCCTACCTCCTCAAATTTTGGCTGGCCGGATCCAGCAGGTCCCGCTGCTAAATTCAGGCCGTCATGTGCTCAGCCATTCCTGATCTGGTAGCACACCAGACATAAATTTATTGCAGTTTTATTCTGGACTTTGTATAAACGGGTGTCAATTTTCCATCAGGCAGCCTGTAGGGAGCCTCGCAGGCTGAATCACTTTTCCACTCTTGAAAAATAAAAATAATCGTAGCAAAGCAGCCTGTTGAGCGACGAAAACCACGAGCTGATGGGCCGTTACGGCGCCTGGGGCGATAAGAATAGGTACGGCAAGATCACTCAGGGCGTGCTCCACTCCACCGTGCTGATCGATCCGCAGGGCAAGGTGGCGCATCACTGGAAGAACGTCGAGGCGGCAGGACACACGGAGCAGGTCCGCCCGGCTGCAAGAATTGCAAGCCGCCAGGCGCACAGGCCGCCTTTCTCCCTGCTCCAGGGATGGAGCGGAATGCGAGGTACGATTCTTACCCTGCCGTCCACCGTCAAGCGCTGCGACGGTAGCCGCTGCGCTTGAGATGCACCAACAGCAGGGACACGGCAGCCGGCGTCACGCCGGGAATACGGCCGGCCTGTCCCAACGTGACCGGACGCTGCCGGGACAGCTTCTCCCGCACTTCGGTGGATAAACCCCGTACCTCACTGTAATTCAGTTCCGCCGGCAGGCGCAGTTCCTCGTGGCGGCGATGCCGCTCAATCTCCTCCTGCTGACGTTCGATATAGCCGGAATATTTGCACTGAATCTCCACCTGCCCGGCGACTGCCGGATCACTTGCGCCGGGTCCGACGCCGGGCAGGGTGATCAGTTCCGCATAGCTCACGTCGGGACGGCGCAGCAATTCGATAGCCCGGCTGTCCCGCCCCAGCGGCCCCTTGAGCACGCGCTGCACATCGTCCCCAGTCAGTTGCGCCGGCCGCACCCAGGCATCGGTCAATCGCTGTCGCTCCCGCTCGATGGCTTCGCGCTTGAGTTCAAAAATCCGCCAGCGACTATCGTCCACCACGCCTAAGCGGCGCCCGGTTGCGGTCAGCCGCAGGTCGGCGTTGTCCTCGCGCAGCAACAAGCGGTGCTCGGCGCGGCTGGTGAACATGCGGTACGGCTCGGACGTGCCGCGCGTGATCAGATCGTCGATCAGCACGCCGAGATACGCTTCGTCGCGGCGCGGATACCAGGGCTCCCTCCCCTGCACCTGCAAGGCGGCGTTGATCCCCGCCAGCAGACCCTGGGCGGCGGCTTCCTCGTAACCGGTGGTACCATTGATCTGGCCGGCGCAGAACAGACCCTGGATATGGCGGTTTTCCAGCGAATAATGCAGATCGCGGGGATCGAAAAAATCGTATTCGATGGCATAACCGGGGCGGGTGATATGGGCATTCTCCAGGCCGGCGATGGAGCGCACCAGTCGCAACTGGATATCGAAGGGCAAACTGGTGGAAATGCCGTTCGGATAGATTTCCGTGGTGCTCAGACCCTCGGGCTCCAGAAAGATTTGATGCGAGGACTTATCGGCGAAGCGCACGATCTTGTCCTCTACCGACGGGCAGTAGCGCGGTCCCACACCCTCGATCACGCCGGCGTACATAGGTGAGCGGTCCAGACCGCTGCGGATGATCTCGTGAGTGCCCGCATTGGTGCGGGTGATCCAGCAGGATACCTGCGGCGGATGCTCCCCGGCTTGGCCCAGGTAGGAAAACACCGGCGCGGGATCGTCGCCGGGCTGCTCGATTAACTGGCTGTAATCGATGGAGCGGCCGTCGAGGCGCGGCGGGGTGCCGGTTTTCAGGCGTCCCACCCGCAGCGGCAGTTCGCGCAGCCGCTGCGCCAGCGCGTTGGCCGGCGGGTCGCCGGCGCGTCCGCCTTCGTAGTTGCTCAAGCCAACGTGGATGCGCCCGGCCAGAAAGGTGCCGGCGGTCAGCACCACCGTCGCCGCGCAGAACTCGATGCCGGACTGGGTCACGGCGCCAGCTACCCGCTCGCCTGCGATGAGCAGATCGACCGCCGCTTGCTGGAAAATATGCAGATTGGGCTGATTCTCCAGCAGTTTGCGCAGGACGGTTTTATACAGGACACGGTCGGCTTGGGCGCGGGTAGCCCGCACGGCGGGACCCTTGCTGCTGTTGAGAATGCGGAACTGGATGCCGGCGCGATCGGTCGCCCGCGCCATGACGCCGCCGAGCGCGTCGATTTCCCTGACCAGATGACTTTTGCCGATGCCACCGATGGCCGGGTTGCAACTGATCTGTCCCACGGTCTCGATGTTGTGAGTCAACAGCAGGGTGCGCAGGCCCATGCGCGCCGCCGCCAGGCAGGCTTCGGCGCCAGCATGACCACCGCCGATTACGATGACATCGAAACGTTCCGGATAACGCATGGCCTGGTTTTGTCCGATATAAATGACCCGGCATTGTAGACAGGACTTTGGCGGATCGCCAAGGTGCAGGACCGGCCCGCCGGGGCAAATTCCTTAAGGAAAGCCGTTATACTGGCCTCTGTTTACCTGCCATCCGCAACGTCCTGGCGATTCGCATGCTCAATATCGATGACTTTCGCGCCGCTGCCGAGCGAGGCAAAACCGGCCTTGCCCTCTCCGGCGGCGGTCTGCGCGCTTCCCTGTTTCATATCGGGGTGCTTGCCAGATTGGCGGAACTGGATCTGCTCCGCCACGTAGCGGTGATATCCACCGTCTCCGGCGGCTCCATCATCGGCGCTTACTATTACCTCAAGGTCAAGCAACTGCTGGAAGACAAACGCCCGGACCATCCTGTCCCCTGCCGCGCGGCTTATATCCGGCTGGTGCAGGAGATAGCAATCGATTTTCTCCGGGCGGTGCAGAAGAACCTGCGCATGCGCGCCTTCGTGGACCGCCGCAAGAATGCCCGCATGCTGCGCGAAGGCTATTCGCCCACCGATCGCATGGCGGAACTGTATACGGAGTATTTTTATGCGACCGCACAGGGCCGCGAGGGTGGGCCGTTTCTCAACGACCTGCCCATCGCACCGGCCACTTTCCCCGAACCGGAAGCGGCTGGCAAAATCCCCAGGCTGATTATCAACGCCACGGCGCTGAACACCGGACATCTGTGGCAGTTCACCGGCGCGTTTGTGGGCGAGGTCATCTCCCGCTACGAGCAGCATTACGCGACCATGCCGGCGCTGCCGAAACTGTACTTCGCCGATCCGGCGCTGCTCCCCCGGCAACGCCACCGCCTGCACCGCCTGACGCTGGGTCAGGCGGTAGCGGCTTCCTGCGGCGTACCCGGCCTGTTCGATCCGCTGTCTCTGGCCGGTCTTTACACTACCCCGGCGGGCGAAGATATCGTCATCCGCCTGGTCGACGGCGGCGTGTTCGACAATCAAGGTCTGATCTCGCTGTTCGGCGAGGACTGCACGCCTATCATTTGCAGCGACGCGTCGGATATCCTGAAAGCCGACGGCAATCCCGCCAACCGGCTGTTCAACGTGGCGATCCGGGCCAATGAAATCATGATGGACCGGATACGCAACAAAGTTCTGGACTATCTGTACGCCCATCCGCCTGACACTTACGCCTTCTTCCATCTGGGCGCCGCCGTCGGTCAGGAGGTCTTTCCTGATGAGGCAGATCGGTTTGTCCATGCCTTGTCCCATATCCGCACCGACCTGGATTCATTTACCGACCGGGAAGCCTATACGTTGATGTACTACGGCTATATGCTGGTGGGCGAACGCTTTCAGAACAGTCAGGAAGCTCCAGTTAACTGGCATTTCCTGGTCATTCGGGACTTCCTGCGGGAGGATCAGCGCCGTCAGGACCTGTTGCTGCACCTGGAGGTCGGCTCCAAACCGTTGTTCAAGGTGTTCTTCCTGAACAAATCCATGCCCTATGCCATCGTGAGCACGGCTTTGCTGTTTCCTTGCGGTCTGACGGCGCTGGCGCTGTACCTGCTCCCTCCGCTGGTGTCGGTCCTGCTGGCGTTGGGTTTTCTCAGCGTGGTGGCCTACAGCCAGAACGCCCGAATCAACCAGTACCTCGACCGGGTGAAACGCCTGCGCCGGGCCAGACGCCGGCTGGCCATTGCGCTGGCGCCGCTCGGCATCCCGACTGTGCTCGGCGCCATCGGCGCGTTCGTAAGCTGGGTTGAACTGGGCGTCTTCGACCGGCTGTTCCTACGCTATGGCCGGGTTCAACCGAAGCCGGGGGCGGGTCCAAGCGAAGCCGGGGGCGGCCCCACCCTCGCCTCTGGTGCCCGATAACGACTCTTCACAACCCCTTGCCTGACGGGTTTGTATGGATCGCCCTACCCGGTTCGATCGGCAATCAACAGATCCGGGGCAGCGGATCGTCTTCCAGTTCATCGAGCCAGCGCTCGCCTCCCAGGTCAGTTTCCAGAATCACGCCAACGGGAGCAGCGGACTCGACCCGGCCGATAAGCGCCGCCTCCCGGCCCTGCGGCACAGCCTGCCAGCGCGTCAGTGCCTCCTCCGCCTGTTCCGCCGCGACCACCGCCACTACCCTCCCCTCGCAGGCCAGATAGTAGGGATCGTAACCCAGCATGTCGCACACCGAACGTACCGGATCGTGCACCGGGATGGCGGACTCCCACAGCCGTACCGCCAAGCCGGTCACCTGGCTGATTTCATGCGCCACCGTGGCCAGCCCGCCGCGCGTGGGATCGCGCATGAAACGCAGGCCGGGCAGATCCAGCAGCGCCTGGGTCAGCGGCAGCACGCTGGCGCAATCCGAGCGCAGTTCGCCGTGCAGGCCGAACTCTGCCCGGGCCAGCAGCACGCACACGCCGTGATCACCGACCGGACCGCTGACCAGCAGCCGATCCCCCGCCTGGATGCGGTGCAGACCGGGCAGCCGCGGACCGGCCCGCACCCCGACGCCGCTGGTGATGAAATACAGACCGCCGCCATGACCGCGTGGCACCACCTTGGTGTCGCCGGCGACCACCTGTACGCCGGCTTCCCTGGCCGCCTCCGCCAGGCTGGCCACCAGCCGCTCCAGCAGTTCTACCTCCAGCCCTTCCTCGATAATGGCGCTCAGGCTGAGATAGCGGGGAATGGCGCCGGCCACGGCCAGATCGTTGACTGTGCCGTGCACGGCCAGCTTGCCGATGTCGCCGCCGGGAAATTCCAGCGGCTGCACAGTAAAGCCATCCGTAGTGAACATGACTTCGCCATCCAGTCCCAGAGCGACGGCATCGGCTTGCACGTCCAGATACGGATTGGCCAGATGGCGCGCAAAAACCGCATCGATCAGTTCGCGCATGAAGCGTCCGCCGTTGCCGTGAGCCAGCGTGATCCAGCGGGTGTGGTTCATAGACAAGACTGGTCTGCAGCGGTCAATAAAAACCCATGCCGGACATTATCAACCCAGGAAATAATCGAAATCCTCCTCGGTATGGGCGCGGCCGTGCAGCCGGAAGATGTGGGCCGGCGTTGTTTTCGGGTCGAGTCTGTACGTAATTGCGGGGTCCGTTCCACAGATAATGCTCGTCGGACAACAAATCGTGCACCTCAAAGGAGCGTTTCGTTGCGATTTCCAACGCCTCCAGATCCAGATTCAGCCAACCCGCTTGCGCATGGTGCGGGTCCATATTGATGACCACCAGAATGATATCTGTCTTGCGGTCGTTCCATTTACTGTAGCAAATAAGCTGGTCGTTATCGGTTTCGTGGAACAGCAAATTCCAGTCCTGTTTGAGGGCGGGACTACCCTTGCGGATCTGATTTACCCTGGTGATAAACTCGGTCAGCGTGCCCGGCTGTTCCATATCGCGTTGACAGATCTGGAATTTTTCTGAATTCAGATAGTCCTCGGTACCGTGCTTCAGCGGCTTGCACTCCAGCAATTCGTAAGCCGGGCCGTAAATGCCGTAATTGGCGGTCAGAGTGGCGGCCAGCGCCAACCGGATCATGAATCCCGGTCGGCCGCCGAATTGCAGATATTCGTTGAGAATATCCGGCGTATTCGGCCAGAAATTGGGTCGGAAGTATTCCCGCCGAGGTCCTGGGTCAGTTCCTCCAGGTACTCGGTCAGATCGCTTTTGGTATTGCGCCAGGTGAAATAGGTGTAGGACTGGCTGTAACCCAGCTTCGCCAGCCGGTGCATCACCTTGGGACGGGTGAATGCTTCGGCCAGAAACAGAGCGGTGGGATACTGCTTCTTGATTGCGGTGATGATCCATTCCCACATCGGAAACGGCTTAGTGTGCGGGTTGTCCACCCGGAAGATGCGCACGCCCTGCTCGATCCAGAATTCGAAAATGCTCTTCAACTCGTCCCACAGCGCCTGCCAGTCGTCGGTCTCGAAGTTGAACGGATAGATGTCCTGGTATTTCTTGGGCGGGTTTTCGGCGTACTGCACGGTGCCGTCGGGACGCCAGCGGAACCACTGCGGATGCTCTTTCACATAAGGATGATCGGGCGCGCACTGGAAAGCGATGTCCATAGCGATCTCGAGACCGTATTCCTTGGCTTTGGCGATCAGCGCGCGGAAGTCTTCGAGTGTGCCTAATTGCGGATGGACGGCCTTGTGCCCGCCCTCTTTCGCGCCGATGGCCCAGGGACTGCCGACATCGTCGGGCAGCCCTTCCAGGGTATTGTTCTTACCCTTGCGGTTGACCCGGCCGATCGGATGGATGGGAGGGAAATACAGCACATCGAAGCCCATGTCGGCGATCCGCGGCAGCCAGGCTTCGCAGTCCTTGAAGGTGCCGTGCTGACCGGGGAGCGGACTGCAAGAACGGGGGAACAGTTCGTACCAGGTGCTGAAGCCGGCGCGCTCGTCATCCACAACGATGACTAGTTCCTTGTCATAGACGATGGTCAGCCGCTTGTCCGGGTAGCGGTTCACCATCGCGGCCAGTTCCTCGCTCAGAGCATATTGCAGGCGCTCTTCCAGGCTGTGCGGCCCGACCAGCGCCTTGGCGCGCGATTTAAGCCAGGCAGCATCGTCAGTCCCGGCCCGTTCGCCCGCCTCTTCCAGTAAGCCGGCGCCCACTTTCAGAGCGATATCGATATCCTCCCGCTGCAGCCGGCGGGTCAGATCGTGCCGCCAGGATTTGAAATGATCGACCCAGACGCTGAAGGTATAGTGATAACGTCCGACTTCCCAAACTCTGAACTCACCGCGCCAGCGGTCGTTGCCCAGCGGTTTCATCAGCACCTCGGTCCAGTTTTGCTGACCTTCCTTGCGGAATTGCAAAACGCAGGTCAATACGTCATGCCCGTCCACAAAGGCGTCGATTTCGGCAACCACCGGCTGGCCGACGATACGTTTGATCGGGTAGCGGCCAGCGTCGATCTCCGGGCTGACGCCTTCAATCACGACTCGCTTTCTACCGTCGGTGGCAGGCTCCACGATGCCCGCTACGGATTCATCCGCCGCTACGGATTCATCCGCCGCTACGGATTCATCCGCCGCTACGGATTCATCCGCCGCTACGGATTCATCCGCCGCTACGGATTCATCCGCCGCTACGGATTCATCCGCCGCTACAGGCTTATCCTTCAATACGGGCTTATCGTTCAGCACAGCGTCAGCGGTTGCTGTGGATGGGGCGATCGGGTTGATTTCAACGGGCTGTATAACCATGTGTTTACCTCGAGATATCGTTTTATTTGTGGCTGCATGCCAAGCAAGTATAGCGCCGCGGTGCACGGCGCAGAAGGAGAACTCGTCGGGCCCGCCCTGCCGGCTTTTGAAGACTGTCCCGGCCTTGGCCTATACTGGCCATACGGTCATCATCCCCATGGCTCCGGTCACCCTGTCGTAGAGGCTGTCATGAATCCTCAACTCGCCCGCCTTCAGCCCTATCCCTTTGAAAAACTGGCCCTGCTCAAAGAGGGCGTCACGCCGCCCGCCGGCAAGCCGCATATCGCTCTGTCGATCGGTGAACCACAGCATCCGGCGCCGGCTTTCGTGGCTGCAGAACTGACGGCACAGTTGTCCACTCTAGCGAATTATCCCCTGACCAAGGGAACGTCGGCGCTGCGCGAGGCTATCGCCGCCTGGGCCATACGCCGCTTCAAGCTGCCGGACGGCGGTCTCGATCCCGAACGGCAGGTGCTGCCGGTCAGCGGCACCCGCGAGGCACTGTTCGCTTTCGCCCAGTGCGTGGTGGATGCGCGCTCTGCGCCGTTAGTGCTGCTGCCCAATCCCTTCTATCAGATTTACGAAGGTGCGGCCTTGTTGGCCGGCGCGCAGCCGTATTTTCTCAACACACTGCCGGAAACCGGTTTTCTGCCGGATTTCGACGCTGTGCCGGAAACCGTCTGGCAACGCTGCCAGTTGCTTTATCTGTGCTCGCCCGGTAATCCCACCGGCCGGGTGGCGCCCTTCGAGGTCTGGCAACAACTGCTCGAGCAAGCGGACCGGTACGATTTCGTACTGGCCGCCGACGAGTGTTATTCGGAGCTGTATTTCGACGAGGACCGGCCGCCGCTCGGCCTGTTGCAGGTCTGCGCCCGGCTGGGGCGCCACGATTACCGCCGCTGCGTGGTGTTCCACAGTCTGTCCAAGCGCTCCAACCTGCCGGGACTGCGCTCAGGCTTCGTGGCCGGGGATGCGGAGATTCTGCAAGCTTTCCTGCGCTATCGCACCTATCACGGCTGCACCCTGCCGTTGTTTACCCAAGCCGCTAGCTGCAAAGCCTGGCAGGACGAACAGCATGTCAGGGAAAACCGGCAACTCTACCGGCGCAAATTCACCACCGTCCTGGAGCTGCTCGCACCGGTGCTGGAGGTGGAGCAGCCCGAAGGCGGGTTCTACCTGTGGCCCCGCACGCCCGGCGACGATACTGAATTCACTCGCGGCTTGTACGCCCGGCAGAATGTCACCGTGCTGCCGGGCAGCTATCTGTCGCGCGCTGCCGAAGGCATCAATCCGGGCAGCCAGCGGGTGCGCATAGCGCTGGTGGCGCCGCTGGCGCAATGCATCGAGGCGGCCGAACGAATCGGGGAATTCGTCCGTTCCCTGTAGATCCGACGGCGGCCGGTTTTCTGCAATACTAATGGCGGAACAAAACAGGGGCGCGGTCTCCCACGCCCCTGCCGATGTTGACGCCAAGCGCCGCTCAGGTATCCAGATAAGACCGCAGTTCCACCGAACGGCCGAGCCGCCGCAACTTGTTGATCGCTCTGGATTCGATCTGCCGAATGCGTTCCCGCGAAACGGCAAAGCGCTTGCTGATCTCTTCCAGGGTCAGTTCGTTGTGAGTGCCGATCCCGAACCGCAAGGCCAGCACCTGCGCCTCCCGTGGCGTCAGCACCTCGAGCATATTCTGCACGCTTCTTTCGAGTTCCGCGTTCATCGCCTGCTCAACCGGCATTGGGCGCTGTTTGTCCTCGATAAAATCGCCCAGATGCGCATCGTCGTCGTCGCCGACCGGCGTATCCATCGAGATCGGTGCTCTGGTGGTGTTCAGCAGATCGGTCAGGATCTCGGCTGGCATCTCGGCCTGCTCCGCCAGTTCCGCCGGTGCTGCCTCCCGCCCCTGCTGCTGCTGAATATGACGGGAAATGCGGCGAATCCTGTTGACTTTTTCGGTGATGTGAACGGGAACCCGGATCAGCCGTGCCCGGTCGTCGATGGCACGGGTGACCGCTTGGCGGATCCACCAGTGTGCATAGGTGGAGAATTTGAATCCCAGCCGGTAATCGAATTTATCCACTGCTTTCATCAGGCCGATGTTGCCTTCCTGAATCAGATCAGCCAGTGGCAAACCGCGATTGACATACTTCTTGGCCACGTGCACCACCAACCGCAGGTTGGCCTCGATCAGTTGCTGGCGGGCGCGCTTCACCAAAGCCATCCCGCTGGCCATCCGCCGGTTGACCTCTCTCAATTCGGCCAGCGGCACACCCGCCGTCGACTCGAGCTGATAGAGATCTTGCTGCAACCGCCGGACAGCCGTGCACGCCGCGCTGGTCGCCGCATCTTCGGGGGGACCTGTGGGCAATGTCTCCAGCCACACCAGGTTGGTTTCATTGCCCGGAAAGCCTTCGCGCAACTGCTGCCGCGACATCCCCAGTTGGGTGATGCAGATATCCATGATGGCCCGCTCGCGCAACTGCAATTCCCTGGCCAGGCTGCGCACCGTTGCCGCCACCTCTTCCAACCGCTCCAGTATCCAGGGCAGCGCCAGGAACGCCTCTGCCAGCCGCTGGCGCAGAGCGCCGGCTTGGCTGCTGTCAAGGCCATGCTGTTGCTGCGCTTGCAGCCACTCCTCATGGAGCTCGCGCAAGGTTTGTATGCGCGTCCACACGACTTCAAACTGGGTGGGTACAGCGTCCATATCCGCAGCGACAGCGGGGTCTTGCGGAGCGGCGGGGGCAAACGTGAATACCGCCGTCAGCGCCAAGTCACCCGTGGCGATCCGTTCGGCCAGTCGCAATGCGGTGGCGCTGCCGACCGGACAGGTGGCCATAGCGGCGTTACGCTGCACCAGACCTTGCTCGATACGGCGCGCCAGGCTAACCTTGTCCTGCCGAGTCAGCAGGCTATGAGCCCCCATTTCCCGGATGTACAAACTGAGTGGATCACGCGTTCGCTCGGCTGCCAGCGTCGAGGCCGCAACGGCATCAGGGTCAGCGCTATCCGCGCCGCCTGCCGTAGCGCTCTCCACCGTCGCCAACGCCGGCCGCGGCCTAGCTAACCCCAGTTGATCGAGCAGAGCCAACTCCACATCGGTCCCAGCGAATTCCTGGATATCGCCTGGCGCGTCGATGGTCTCGAGCGTGGTAAAATCCTGTTCGGGATTCCCGCTAACGAGGTCTTCAAAATCCGAATACCTTGCTTCTAGATACATATCGGTAGTAAATCTTAAATCAGTCGCTAGAACCGTTAGAACCGTTACTGTAAAGGGCGATTCGCATTGACTAAATCAGACCGCAATGCCGCCAGCCAAGCGGTAACTCACCTGATTGCCGTCGCACGCAGGAGCAACTCCGGTAAAGTGGTTAAATCCAAAGAGAATACAGCAAGAAATTGCGTCTGGCGATGCCCAAGTTCACTTCGTTCGACTACCCCGACAGCAGTAAGTTTCTCAATCTGTTAGCTATGTTTATGGGGGCTGCGACCGGCAATTCAACCACTGGCAAGCGGATGACCGACGGAATCCATCATGCGTTTTAAAGATCGCACCGAAGCAGGCGTAAAGCTCGCGCAGGCACTGGCACATTATCGTGCTCAGCCCGCCCTGATCTATGCCTTACCGCGCGGCGGCGTGGTGCTGGCCGTTGAGATCGCTCAGGCCCTGCACCTGCCGCTCGACCTGATCATTCCTCGTAAGATTGGTCATCCCTACAACCCGGAATATGCCATCGGCGCCGTCACCGAGGACGGCGACCCGGTGTACAACGAACGCGAAACTGCGCGCGTCGATCCCGGCTGGTTGCGACAGGCGGTTGCCGGCCAGCGCCTCGAAGCCCGGCGACGGCGGGAGCAGTATTTGCAGGGGCGGGAGCCGTTGACCGTAACCGGTAAGACCGCCATCCTGGTGGACGACGGCATCGCCACCGGCCTGACCATGCTGGCAGCGATCCGCGCTGTAAGAAAACGCCAGCCTGCCCGGGTGGTGGTCGCCATTCCGGTCGCGCCCAGGGATACGGCGGACCGCCTGTTGCAGGAAGCCGATGAAGTGGTCGGCGTGGAGATTACCGACCATTATCTCGGCGCTGTAGGCGCCTATTACACGCATTTTCCGCAAGTCAGCGACGCCGCAGTCATCGATTTGCTGCGCCAGGCCGCTGCCGGCTGAGAGCGGCTGCCGGCGCCTCGCTTTTGCCAGCGCTGAGCCGCTGTGCTGTCCTGCCACAACTTGTTTTCTTGCCGAGCTTGAAAAATTTCGGCCCATCCCCATTGAAAGGCTCGTTGACGACCTTATACTAGCACTCCGCATGCTTGAGTGCTAACCACTTCAGTTTACGGCAGAATAATGTTTGCGCTTCAGGAGAATGATCGATTATGAACATCCGTCCGTTACACGATCGGGTCATCGTCAAACGCAAGGAGGAGGAACGCCTCTCTCCCGGTGGCATCGTGATTCCCGATATCGCCAAGGAAAAGCCGATCCGTGGTGAAGTGATCGCGGTTGGCAACGGCAAAATCCTCGACAATGGTGACGTGCGTCCGCTCGACGTGCGCGTCGGTGACGAGGTGCTGTTCGGCAAATATTCGGGCGCGGAAGTCAAGATGCAAGGGGAAGAGCTACTGGTGATGCGTGAAGAAGACATCATGGCAGTCGTCGAGAAGTAAGCGCGGCTGCTGTCAGTAATGAACCGATCCAAAATTTACAGAGGAACTCTATATGACTGCTAAAATTGTCAAATTCAGCGATGACGCCCGTCAGCGCATGGTGCGGGGCGCCAATGTGCTCGCCGACGCCGTCAAAGTCACCTTGGGGCCGCGCGGCCGCAACGTCATTTTGGACAAGGCGTTCGGCGCTCCCACGGTAACCAAGGACGGGGTATCGGTGGCCAAGGAAATCGAGCTCAAGGACAAGTTCGAGAACATGGGCGCGCAGATGCTGCGCGAAGTCGCTTCCAAGACCTCTGACGTGGCCGGCGACGGCACCACCACCGCCACGGTGCTGGCGCAGGCGATGCTTAAGGAAGGTTTGAAAGCGGTGGCCGCCGGCATGAACCCGATGGACCTCAAACGCGGCATCGACAAGGCCGTGGCTGCGGCGGTGGATGGCTTGAAAGCGATTTCCAAACCCACGGTGGACAACAAGGCCATCGCCCAGGTCGGCACGATTTCCGCCAATTCCGACGTATCCATCGGCAATATCATCGCCGATGCCATGAGCAAGGTCGGCAAGGAAGGCGTGATCACCGTCGAGGAAGGCAAGGGGCTGGATAACGAACTGGATGTGGTCGAGGGTATGCAGTTCGACCGTGGCTATATTTCCCCTTACTTCATCAACAACAAGGACACCATGAATTGCGAGTTGGAGGACGTCAAGATCCTTCTGCACGACAAGAAAATTTCCAATATTCGCGAGTTACTGCCAATACTGGAAAGCGTTGCCCGGGCCAGCAAGCCGTTGCTGATCATCGCCGAGGACATCGAGGGCGAAGCGCTGGCCACCTTGGTGGTTAACAATATTCGCGGCATTCTGAAGGTGACGGCGGTCAAGGCGCCCGGCTTCGGCGATCGCCGCAAAGCCATGTTGCAGGATATGGCGGTGCTCACCGGTGGTCAGGTGATTTCTGAGGAAGTCGGCCTGAATCTCGAGAAAGCTTCACTGGACGATCTGGGTTCCGCCAAGCGGGTGATCATCGGCAAAGAAAACACCACCATCGTCGATGGCGCCGGCACCCGTGCCGACATCGAAGGCCGCATCGAGCAGATCCGCGCTGAGATCGATAAGACCACATCCAGCTATGACAAGGAAAAGTTGCAGGAGCGTCTAGCCAAGCTCGCTGGCGGCGTGGCGATCATCAAGGTCGGTGCCGCGACCGAATTTGAAATGAAAGAAAAGAAGGCCCGCGTCGAAGACGCTCTGCATGCGACCCGTGCGGCGGTGGAAGAAGGGGTGGTACCCGGCGGCGGCGTCGCGCTGGTGCGCACGCTGGTGCAGTTACGGGACCTCAAGGGCGATAATCACGATCAAGATGTGGGCATTGACATTGCCCGCCGCGCCATGCAGGAACCGTTGCGGCAGATCGTCGCCAATGCGGGCAGTGAGCCCTCGGTGGTGCTGCAAAAGATCACCGAGCATGAAGGCAACTTCGGCTTTAATGCGGCGACCGAAGAATTCGGCGATATGATGGAGATGGGTATCTTAGATCCCACCAAGGTGGTGCGCGCGGCCTTGCAGAATGCCGCTTCCGTGGCCGGTCTGATGATCACCACCGAGGCCATGGTGGCCGAAGCGCCGAAGAAAGACAAGGCGCCGGCGATGCCGTCGATGGACGATATGGATATGTAATTACGGCGTTCTTGGAAAATACGGGAATTAAGGGGCGCACGGTGTGCGCCCCTTGATGTTTACAGCGCCGCCCGTCCCACCCAGTCCCGCGCAAACTGCCAGGCCACCCGGCCGCTGCGCGAACCCCGCAGCAACGCCCATTGTAAAGCCGCTGTTTGGATGGCTGCATCGATCTCGCCGGGATAGCCCAGTTCTCGCAGCCAGTAAGCGACGATGCACAGATAATCGTTCTGATTGAAAGGATGGAACGACAGCCACAGTCCGAAGCGTTCCGACAGGGAAACCTTTTCCTCCACCGCTTCACCTTGATGTAACTCCCCATCAATGAGTTTGGCGTCCAGGTTTTCCGACATGAATTCCGGCAGCAGATGGCGGCGATTGGAGGTCACGCACAGCATCACATTGTCTGGGGCCGTACTGATGGAACCGTCCAGCACCGCCTTCAGGGCTTTGTAACTGGGATCTTCGGCGGCGAAAGACAGATCGTCGCAATACAACAGGAATCGTTCCGGGCGATCGTACAGGGGTTCAACGATACCCGGCAGATCGATCAGGTCGTGCTTGTCCACTTCGATCAGCCGCAGGCTCTCAACGGCGTATTCATTGAGCAGCGCCTTGATCAGCGAGGATTTGCCGGTTCCCCGCGCACCCCATAATAAAACGTTGTTAAAAGGTCGGCCGGCCAGAAACTGACGGGTGTTACGGTCCAACTCCTCTTTTTGCCGGTCGATGCATTGCAGATCCCGCAGCCGCAGCCGGTGCGGGTGCCGTACCGACTGGAGATAGCCCCACTCTCCCCGCTTGCGCCAGCGGAAAGCGGTACAGTGGTTCCAGTCCAGTTCGGGGGGCGCGGGCGGCAGCAGGTTTTCCAGCCGCTCCAGCAGGCGCTCGGCGTGGTCCAGGAAGGCAGTGAATGGGTCGAGATTAGGCGGCATAACGTTGCGACTCGGGAAGCTAATGGCAGACAAAATAAATTTCATTATCCCGATCTTCGAGCAGGGCGCGCGCCGCTGAAGAAAGGCGGTGACTCATTCCGACCGCCCAAAGCAGCACATGAGTATCCAGCAGAATCCGCATCAGGTATGTCCCTCGAATGTGGCAAGCACATCGTCCGGTAACGGCGCGTTGAAATCATCGGGCACCTGGATAGCACCATCCAATAATCCAAACTGTCGCTTTCGCTGCTCCTGGCCGATCGGAATCAGGCGGGCGACCGGTTTACCGGCTTTCGCAATGATGAATTCCTCACCGGCCTGGGTTAGCTCGATGAGCTTGGAGAACTGGGTCTTGGCATCGTGGATATTCACTTGACGGATCATGGATCGGTTCCTGAGGCGGCAACTGCACCAGCAGCGTGCGGCGCTGCGCGGTCTGCGTCAGCGCCTGCAGGATCTCCGCTTCCAGCACCTGTTCGCCGAGAAACACGCCCAAATGCTGCAGCAACTGCGCCGCTGTCGCCGGGCGGGTCTGACCGTCCAGGATCAGATTGCCCTGATGGAGCAGGACATAACAGCGGGTATCGAACAGCCCGGTCCATAATGCCGGGCTGTACTCCGGCAGATGCACCTGCTGCGCCCCCCGCTGCACACCGTGTTCATCGAGCAGACGCAGGGAGACTCGCTGCTGCGCCGGGTCGGTGGCCACGATCAGTGGGTGCTGCATGGTGTTTCTTCCTGCGAATGGCTATGCTGATTGTATACCGTAGAGCCTGTGTAGGAACTCATTATGACCACTGCAATCCTGAACGGTCAGCCGCCACAATCTACCGATGAAGCGCTGCTGAAGGCTTATCACGATGCCGTTATCAAGCAGGCCGATCTCTATATCGATCTGGCCAGGGAACTGCTCAAGCTGGAACTGGCCATTCCGGGCATCTACGCCGCCGCGCTGAAGCTGGCAACCCATCAACCGCCTGATGTGCTCCTGGTGGCCGCCGCCTTCGGCTTCTGGCTGCTGGCGCTGGTGGCTACGCTACGAGCGCTGTTTCCGCGTCGCTATGCGGTGTTGCATGACGCAGTGCAACGTGTCGGTCGGGCCGGATCGGAGGGGCCGTTGACCATCGAGGAATTCCTGCAACAAAGCGCCCAGGACAAGCGGCGGCTGTTGCTGTGGGCTATCCCGTTGTTCTTTATCGGCATCGCCGCTGCCGCCGCGGCGGTGCTGGTCTGAGTTGTTAGGCTGCCCACTTAAGGCGGGACGATCCGACCCTGGGAGCGCCGGCGTCCTCGCCGGCCCTTTGCGGTCAGCCTGCAAAGTGTCCCACCTTAAGTGGATACCCGAGTTGTTATGGAGTACCTGTCATGAAACAGTTGTTACAAATCCGTTGTTGGAACTGCTACGACGTATTCACAATGAGCGCCGAGTTGAATACCGACCCACCCGGCGCCAATCGGGTCAATGTACTGGTTCCCTGCCCTTATTGCGCTAAACCCAATCGAGTGACGGTTTCCCAGGAGCAGGTGCGGACTGTCACCGTGCATCGAGGTTGGATCGCCAGGAAGATTGGTTACGCGGAAGCTCTCCAGAATTTTGACAAACTGGCGAAACAACTGGGCGGCTCCGGTCTGGAATATTGGGAAATGCTGGCGCGGCAGTTGCCGCCGCGAGAAGACGGCAGATGACGACTGAACTCCGCAATCCCCACGACCGTTTTTTCAAAGAAGTCTGGTCCCGCAAGGACGTGGGCCGGGATTTCCTGCGTCGTTATCTGCCCGCCGAGGTGGTGGACCTGCTCGATCTTCGCTCCCTGGAGTTGAGCAAAGAGTCCTTCATCGATGAACAGTTGCGGGCGCATTACTCGGATATGCTCTATCAACTGAAACTCAAAGACGGCTCGCCAGCCCAAGTCTATGTTCTGCTGGAGCACAAACGCACCCCGGAACGGTCCGCCCCTTTTCAATTGCTGCGTTATGGGGTCAAAATCGGCGAACGTGCCTTAAGCGAGGGCATCGATCCCGCCAACCTGCCGCCTGTCATCCCGGTGCTGGTCTATCAGGGCGACAGCCCCTGGCCTCATGGTGAGACGTTCCAGCAGTCCTTGCGCCTGCCGGACGCCTTCGCGCCGTACATGCCGGAATTTCGCTATGTGCTGTGCGATCTAAGCCGGCTGTCGGATGGCGAGATCGAAGGGATCGTCTGGTTGCGGGTGGCGCTGCTGCTGATGAAACATATCGCCGATCCTGCGTTGCCCGAACAGTTACCGGCCATCTTCGACCTGTGCCGGGAATTGGCGTCCAAACGTACAGGGCTGGAGTTTCTGGAAACGATCTTACGGTACCTGAGCGCGGCATCGAAAACGGTCAGTAAACAGGATATTCGCCAAGCGATTGCAACGACATTACCCAAGCTGGAGGAAAGACTGATGACGACGATAGCAGAAGAATGGTTGGAAGAAGGGAGAGTATTGGGAGAAAAACAAATGCTGTTAACCCTGTTGGAGCAGCGCTTCGGCACAGTGCCGACGAGCTACCAGAAACGGCTCAAGCAGGCGGATTCGGATACGCTGCTGGAATGGGGCCGACGGCTGTTTTCGGCGCCAAGCCTCAAGGATGTCTTTAAGCAGTAACAGTTTGCAGCCGGTGTAGCCTGGATGGAGCGGAGCTTGCGAAGCGTAATCCAGGTTTTTCCGGCTGGCCGAAAGGATGATCATGGCCGCAATACGTTTCGCTATTGCGTCCTACGGCCCTCATAAAGCCGTGAATTCCGGCAAGCGAGCGGCCTTGCGGTCGAAGGTGTAAGTCGTTTCACAACCGGCGGTACGATTGCCATGACCGATAACCGCATCGGCAAAGTCTGCTGTTCCGCTCCGGTAGATAGTCAGCGCCGCGCGCATGATCTCCCGGTCCTGAACCTGGAATTGACGGGTACACAGGACCAGATCGAGCACATTGATAATTTGGTCACGAGAATAGCCATAAGCGGTTTCCAGCACCCACACCAGTTCGCACAGAACTACAGCATGAATCAGGCAGGGCTGATCTTCTGTACAGGTGGTTTGAATACAACGTTCAGCGGTGACAGACTGTGCCGGGTCATCCTGGGTGAAGTAACGAACCAGGACGTTGGTGTCGAGACCCTTCATCGGCCTGCCCGCTGCCGGATAGCCTCCTCCATGGCTTCGAGCGACACCGGTGAGGCGGGTGCAGGCAGAATGCCTTTAAGCTGACTCACATCGACTGTAACCGGCTCCATCAGGATGACGCCATCCTCACGCAGAGTGACCTCCAGGCGATCGCCGACGCGCAGGTGCAATCGGTCGCGGATAGCTTTAGGCAAAGTTAACTGACCTTTGCTGGTGAGGGTAGTTGTGGTCATGACCGATGCTCCTTACGAAGAAGTAAGGAATATAGCAAACGCTGTCGGGTACTGCTATCGTTATCTGTATGCTGCCGGCGGTTGCCGGCTATCTTGACCTGTGCCGGGAATTGAGGCCGGCGGCTGTTGTCGGCGCCAAGCCTTAAGGATGTTTTGAAGCAGTAACGGTTTGTCGATGAGAAAGACTGTAGGGCTGAAAGAGTCCGCACCCGTGGTGAAAACTGGAAGCAGCGCCGGTGAATGCTTGGCCTGCGAACCGGAGAACCTGCCTTGACGCGACGCGATAAGCGGCTGGCGGCGATCCGGCGCAATCCGAAAGCGGTCCGCTTCGAGGACGCCTGCAAGGCCGCCGAACAAATAGGATTCGTCTTGCGTGGCGGCGAAGGTTCGCACCGCGTTTACGGTCGGGACGGCGAACCGACCATTTTGAATTTCCAGAATCGCAACGGGCTGATCGCCGAGTATCAGGCCCGGCAACTGATCAAGATGATGGACCAGTACGAGGTTGACGCATGAATCCCTACAAATATTCGCTGGAAGTGTTTTGGGACGAAGGTAGCGAGGCGTTTATCTGCATTGCGCCGGATCTGCCGGGCTGTAGCGCGGTCGGCGATACGCCACAAGAGGCGGTACAGGAGATGGAAACCGCGATGCGGCTGTGGATCAAAGCGGCATTGGACATGGGCCGAATATTGCCGAAACCTTCCCGCAAAGCCGCCTGATTCTCTCTTTCGTCCCGTCCTGGCACAGACTGTAGTAGGCCGTAGGTTGGGCGCAGGACGTGCCTAACAGTAGACGCTGGTTTGGTACTACCGAAGCTCGTAATCCCTATGATCGGTATTTCCAAAGGGTGAACCAACGTGGAGCTTATCTTCGAGTGCATGGAAGAATGCTGCTCGTGGTTCACACGGATCGTACAGCGACCGAAACAAGCTTGACCATTCGTATTATCAGTTGCCACAAGGTGACACCATCCGAACGCAAGACTTATGAAGAAAGCAAAGACTGAAGAGGTAACAGTTGCACAGGACGAAATGCTGCCTGAGTATGACTTTAATGGCAGAAAAGGAGTGCGTGGTAAATATTATCGCGACTATCAGCAAGGCCATACTGTGCGGATTGAGCAACCTGACGGTACCGTGACAGTCCAGCATTTTACGCTGGAGGAAGGCGCCGTGATGCTGGACCCTGATGTCCGCCGGTATTTCCCTGATTCAGAAAGCGTCAATAAGGCCTTGCGCTCACTGATTGCATTGATTCCTGATAAATCCAATAAAAGGAAGGCTCGTAGAGCGGAATAGCGAAGCGTATTGCGCCCTACGGCCTTTTTTCAGACAGTTCACAAGCCGCCGAAGATTCGTGCGAGCAGGGCGTTGAAGGTGGCTTGGGCTTTTTGTGTAGCGGTGGTCTGCTGGGATTGGATGGAGAAAATATCTAAGCACCGCCGCTCAAAAGTTTCCTGTAAAGCAAGAGGTGGCATCGGAATCGGGAGTCCTCGCAAGATTTCGAGATTGATATTTTTCTGCGCAGCTTGAGGTGCGCTTGCTTCCAGGGTTGGTTGCAAAAATCCCAGCCATGCTTGCACATATTCCGTTTTCACGCGGTTGCCTGGCAGAAAACCGACGACACTGTCAGGAAAACAGGAATCAAACTCCAAAACGCCCGTTTTGGCGATGTTAGCGGCAATCGTGATGCAAAGTGTCCCCGCTGGCCACAGCTTACTTTGTGCGAGTCCGCGCTCAGAATACGTCGCATTATATCGTTTAATGCGCCCGCCAGAGTTTGCGATATCCCCTGTCTGGATGAATGAATACGGGCCGCCGTAAAGCTCCTTAGCATCTCGTGGGCGGCGACGCGATTTTCCCCTATCGAGCGTGCCAACTAATCCAAACGGTTCAGTCGCCCACTCCTTCGGATTCGTCGCCGGGTCGCCGAACATATCGAGGAACAGCGCCGGAATCAGCTCCGCCGCCTTTTTCTGCGCTTCCCGTCGCAGGCGGACGATACCCTCGGCGCGGGAGAGAATATCGACGATGCGGCGTTGATCATCCAGAGGGGGAACGGGAACCTGCTCTTGATAAGCGTCATCCCGTGTGAGACCAGGCACTCCAGTTGCAGTTCTCAATCGCGACAGGTCGAGTTTACGAAGCAGATAAAACAAGAAACGCAAGTCAAAACTGAACCCTGGCCGTACACGCACGAAATAAGTGGTGTCGATGGGATAGCAGGGTTCCTCAACGAACTGCACCGCTCCAGCGCTTCCCTTGCGGCCTACAATGATTGTTGGTTCATTCACTAACGCTTTGTCGTGCCAGCCTGCAATACCGTTGGAACCATAAACGGGAATCCTACCATTCGACCGTGCGCCTTTGGGCAAGCTCTTGCCATAGGCGAGTTCGATTGTCTCGCCGAGACGAACAATTTGCCAGTTTGACGGAAGGTTGGCGAGATTCAAAAAGTTCATCGGTTTACCTCGACCAAAACCGCCCGCAACGCCTCCACCTCCTCCGCAATCTCCGCCTCAATAGCCGCCAACTCATCCAGCAATTCGCGCGGATCCCGATGCTCGACCGCCGCCTGGCTCATGGGCCGATAGCGCCCCGCCGAAAGATTGAAGTCATTGGCGCGCAGCGTGGCCGCGTCGGCAAACCACCATTTCGCCGTCCACTCTTTCGCCGCATCACGCAAGGTCCAATCGAACCAGCGCTCGTCTTTATGGTGATAGGCGGCTATCAACTCGGGCAGATCGTCCTGTTCGATAGGCGTGTCGTGGTTGGCGTCGAGCTTATAGCCGTCATTGTCGGCGTGCAGGAACAGCACGCGCTCGGTATTGCCGCCCTTCCTGAAGAACAGCGCTGACGTTTTGACGCCCGAATAGGGCTGGAACACCCCGCCCGGCAGCGACAGCACCGCCTCGACGCGGTTGTTCTCGATGAGTTGGCGGCGCAGCTCCTTATGGGCGCTGGTCGAGCCGAACAGCACCCCTTCCGGCACGATGACGCCGCAGCGACCGCCAGAGCGCAGACTGTCCAGCATATATTTCAGGAACAGTAGTTCCGTTGCCGACGAAGTCCCGACGCGCACTTCCTCGACGATGCGATCCTTATCCACCCGCCCCGAAAACGGCGGATTGGCGAGCACCATCTGATAGCCATCGGCGGGCAGCGAGAATTCGGCCCGTTTCCCGGCGTCGAAGGTCGTCGTCAGCACGTTGCGCAGCAAGATGCGGACATTGGCCAGACCGCGCAGCGTCAAATTCATGGTGGCGAGGCGGATCATCTTCGGATCAACATCGTTGCCGAAGAAAGTGGCCGTTTGCAGCGCCGAGACCTGGGCCGCCGCCAGACGGTCACCCAGGCCGCGCCGTTGTTTCCTGCCGTCGATGTCGACTTCCTGAATCGCGCTCGGCGAGGAATTCGCCAGCCGAATATGATTGTAGGCGGCGACCAGGAAGCCCGCCGTACCCGCAGCGGGATCATAAATCGTCTCGCCGATCTTCGGATCGATCATCTCGACCATGGCGCGGATGATATGCCGCGGCGTGCGGAACTGGCCCAGCTCACCCGCCTGTTTGATCTGCTTGAGCACATGCTCGAACAAATCGCCCTTGGTGTCGGCGTCGGCTTGATCAAGCCGCAGACCGTCCACCAGATTGATGACCTGGGTTAAGACGGTCGGCTCGTCAATCGTGAGACGGGCGCCGTGCATGAAATTATGCGCCGCTTTCTCGCCCAATTCGCCGAAGAAGGCGAACACCTCATCGCGCAGGAAGCGGACCAGGGATTCACCCGACAGCCCTTTCGCCCAGACCGACCAGCGAAAGCGGTCCCGCGGGATGGTCGCGAAACCTCCCGCCGGAGCGTTCAGCGGGTTCTTCAATTGCCACTCCCCCGCGAACATACTTTCGTAAGGTTGTTTCAGCACCCGGGCTTTCAGCACATTCTCGGCGTCGATCCCCTCGATCAGATAGAAGAAGAACAGAAACGATAACTGTTCGGCATTGGTGACCGGATCGGGATAACCGCCGCCATAGAGATAATCACGAATCTGATCGATGGACCGCCGCATGTCGGGGGTCAAGGGCATGGTTCCTGTCCTCGGGAATTAATGTATGGACGGCTGCTCGCCGCTGGCTTGCCTGGGCGTCGCGCCGCCGCTCTCGCCGGTTGCAAAGACCGCGGCATTGAGGCCGTCAAGCAGCGCCTCGAGACGAGCCTCGCCGCTGAACACCCGCACCGCTTGCGGCAGGCCGCCCATCAGGGTAAAGGGATGAAACGCGAAATGCGCGGCGCTGAATTCGTCCATCGTATCGGCGTTTGCTCTGAGTCTGATGGCCGATCAGCCGCAGCCAGCTTTCCTCGGTCGGCGTCAGCCCGGCCTGAGCGAGCAGCCAGGCCTCGAAGCGCGCACCCAACTCGGCCGCCTTCTGCGCGGAGGCTGCCGGGAAAACCATGTTGCCGTCCTCATCGAGGGTGATCCACTCCCGCGTCGTGGGGTCGATATGATCGTCGATATCGAGCGCCAGCAGCCGGCGCGCCTGGTATTTCTTTAGCTTGGGCTTTTCCATGACGACGCCGCCTTCACCCAGTTCGTCGGCGTCGCCGTGATAGTCGCAGACGCCCACGAAATCGAAGATGGTGAAATTGGGCTTGCCCGGTAGCTTGCGGGCGCCGCGCCCGCGCATTTGCTGGTAGAGAATGGCCGAGCGGGTGAAGCGGGCGAATACCAGATTGACCACTTCGGGGCAGTCGAAGCCGGTGTCCAGCATGTTCACCGAGACCAGAATCTGGGGAAACGGCTCGCGCTTGAAGCGGCGAATCGTGCTCATGGCGTCGAGGGTGTCGTTGCCGCCCATACCGGAGACGACATAATCGGCATAACGGACTTCGGGCGTTTCTTTGCGGTCGCGGAATTCAGCGTCGAACAGTTGGGCCAGAGTCTCGGCGTGGCGCTTGCTGACCGCAAACACGATGGTTTTGCCGATGAGCGGTTTTCTCAGCACGCCCTTGCTGTCGCAATAGCCATTGTCGAGCACCTGGCGGAATTCGCGCACGATTGCCCGATTGCGTTCCGGGATGGTGAAGCGCCGTTCCAGGGCCGCCGGATCGACTACGATGCTGGGCTTTTCCCCGAACAACTGCTCGAATTCGGCGCGAGTCCCGGCATCCATGGCCGACCAGTCCAACTCGGCACGCTTGACCTCGAAGCCGCCTTCCGCGGCCGTCTTGACGGTCTGGGCTTTATAAATCTGATACGGGGCGAGGTAGCCGTCGCGGATCGCGTCTTTCAGTTTGTAGATGAAAGTCGGCTGCTCCACCTCGAAGAAGCGCAGCGTGTCGCGCACGAACAGCGTGTCCTCTGTATCGTCGAACTCTTCACCCGCCACGCAGGGCGTCGCCGTCAAGCCGAGCTGAATCCCGTCGAAGTGTTTCAGCACGCCGCTCCACTGGCCGTAAATGCTCCGGTGGCACTTGTCGCTGATAATCAGATCGAAATAGCCCGATGAATAATCGCCGTAGATGTTGATCATGCTTTGCAGCGTGGTGATGGTGATCTGCTTCTCGTCCTGGAAGCGGCGGCCGGCGCGCAGCACATAGCTCGGATAATCCGGTAGATGTTCGGCGAAGGCGTCCTCGGTTTGCCTGGCGAGCGGAATCCGGTCCACCAGGAACAGCACGCGGGTAATGGAATTGGCCAGGAACAGCCGCTTGATCAGAGCCGCCGCCAGCCGGGTTTTGCCGGCACCGGTCGCCATCTCGACCAGCAGCTTGCGGCGACCCTGCTGCAGCTCGCGGCACAGCGTATCGATACCCTCTTTTTGATAGTCACGCCCGGCGATCCGGTGATCGATCGGCACGGCGAGCGGGTCTTGCCGCAGTTGGCGGGTGGCGCAACGCCGTTCCAGGTCCGTCTGTTTGAAGAAGGTTTTGACCGGGTGGGCGTAGGCTTCCCGTTCCCATTCCCAGAAGCGGATTTCCTGGCCATTGGCCAGAAACACATAAGGAACAAGCAGTTGGCGGGCATAATCTTGCGCCTGTTGCGCCCCGTCCTCGGGACTCAGGGAGAAGCGCTTGGCCTCGATGACGGCCAGCGCCCGGCCATGTCGATCACAGAGCACATAGTCCGCCCGCGTGCGGTCCGGCAGGACGACTTCATAGCGAACGCTGTTCGGGTCCTGCGTATTCCAACCCTGAGCGGCGAGCTGGGCGTTCGATGACGACGCGCGAGAACGCTTCATTGCCGGTGATCATACTCTTGTGCTGTTCTTTGCGTGCGTTCTTGAGTCGTAATCGTAGCGGCGTAGCCTGGATGGAGCCAAGCTTGCGAAGCGTAATCCAGGTTTTTCCGGCTGGCCGAAACGATGATCATGGCCTTCCTTCCTGTGAATGGCTATGCTAATTGTATACCTTTTTGAAGGGTAGATTTATCTGGTCATTGTCATGACAATTGGCTATATTCAGTCAGAAAGGAGAGTCCTATGCCAACACCATCCACTCGATCCGATAAGCTCGACATCCGCATCACGCCGGAGGCCAAGCGACTCCTTCAACAAGCCGCGAAGGAGCGCCATACCACGATCAGCCAATTCGTGCTTGAAAGCGCCCTTAATTCGGCAAGCGCCGTTCTCGCCGAACGCTCCCATATAGGCTTGAATGCCGAACAATGGACGGCCTTCATGGCCGCGCTTGATGAGCCGCCGCGTCGGCATCCTCGCCTGGAGCGCCTCCTAAACGAACCAACCCTCCTGGATTGAAGCGGGCTGTATGGATGAAAAGCCCAGCATCGCCAAACTGACGCTCGCGCACGATCCGACGAGCTTTGATTGTGGCAATGCGGCGCTGAACGGTTTTATCCGGCTCCACGCACTCACTGGCCAGCGCGCGAATATCTCGCAGACCTATGTCGCCGTCATCGGGCAGGCGATCATTGGGTATCACACGCTCGTTGTCGGCAGCGTCAATTATGAGGACGCGCCAGAGCGTCTTGCCAAGGGTATTCCACGTTATCCGATCCCTGCCATTCTTCTCGCCTGCCTTGCCGTGGATCGTCATTGGCAAGGCAAAGGCCTTGGGGCCGCCCTTGTCACTGACGCCATGCGGCGGACGCTCCAAGTCGCCGATATGGCGGGTGTCCGTACCCTGCTCGTCCACGCGAAGAACGATACCGCCCGGCAGTTCTATACCTATCTTGGCTTCGAGTCGTTTCCCGGCGATCCCTTCCTTCTCTACCGGTTGCTGAAGGATATTCGCGCCCTGCGGGCGGGTTAGCAGGAGTGCTCAGCCATTGTCTGTAACCTGCCGCCACACCATCAGATTGCGCTCCAGCAGGGGCCACTGACCCACGCCGGACCGGGCAATCTCCCAGGGCACGCTCCGGGTCGGTGGCTACGATCAGTTGGTATTGCATGGTGTTTCTGCCTGTGAATGGCTATGCTTATTATATCCCTTTGAATCCGCTTAAAAATTTATATGAACACTCAAATCCAGAACGGCCAGCCGCCACAGCCCACTGATGATGCGCTGCTGAAGGCTTATCACGACGCCGTTATCAAGCAGGCCGATCTCTATGTCGATCTGGCCAAGGAACTGCTCAAGCTGGAACTGGCGATTCCGGGCCTTTACGCCGCCGCGCTGAAGCTGGTGACGAATCAATCCCCTGTTGTGTCACTGGTGGCCGCCGCCTTCGGTTTCTGGCTGCTGGCGCTGGTGGCGACGTTGCGGGCGCTGTTTCCGCATCGCTATGCGGTGTTGCACGACGCGGTGCAGCGTGTCGGTCGTGCCAAATCGAAAGGACCGTTGACCATCGAGGAATTCCTGCAACAAAGTGCCCAGGACAAGCGGCGGCTGTTACTGTGGGCTATCCCGTTGTTCTTTATCGGCATCGCCCTTGCCGCCGCGGCGGTGCTGGTCTGAGTTAGGCCACCTACTTGAGGTGGGACGATCCGCTCCTGGGAGCGCCGGCGTCCTCGCCGGCACTTTAAGTGTCCCACCTTAAGTGGATAACCGAGTTGTTATGGAGTACCTGTCATGAAACAGTTGTTACAGATCCGCTGTTGGAGTTGCCACGACGTATTCACGATGAGCGCCGAGTTGAATACCGACCCGCCCAGTGCCAATCGGGTCGATGTATCGGTTCCCTGTCCTTATTGCGCTAAAGCCAATCGAGTGACGGTTTCTCAGGAACAGGTGCGGACTGTCACCGTGCACCGGCGCAGCGGCGCGGCGGTCGATCTGTCCCAACCCGATGCCTTGCGGGAGTGGGTGTTCGACGGTCTGGAGCCTGTCGATTCTTGAAAGGTAACCATCATCTGAAGGAATTTTCCATGCCGGCCCACATCAGCGAACCTTTGATCCTCCAGCCACCGCCGGATTTGCCGGCGCGGTTTCCCCAGGCGGTCGACCTGGCCCGGAAACTGGCGCTGAAATACGTCCATCATTACGTCGTCACCGAGGCGTATTTGCAGACCGTCGGCGGCGTGCTGTGGCAGACACTGGAGGCGGATGCGGCGCTGGAATCCACCTGGCAGGCCGCCGGAACCCGCATTCTGCCGCTGATCGTGGCAAGCGCCGATCCGCTGGCGCAGTCGCTGCCCTGGGAGTGCCTGTATCATCCCCAGCACGGCTTCCTCGGCCAACAGCGCGGCTTTACCCTGAGCCACCGGCTGACGGCGGATGAATCGCCGCCGACGGAATTGTCTACCGGTCCGCTGAAGGTGCTGCTGTTCACCTCCATGCCGGACGATCTGCACCCGGAAAAGGAGCGGCTGGATGTGGAAGGTGAGCAAGCCGCCGTCTTGGAGGCGCTGGATCCGCTGATTCAGGATGGCTTGGTGGAACTGACCACCCCGGACGATGGGCGCTTCGCTCATTTGCAGGCGCTGCTGCGGGAAGAGACTTTTCATCTGGTGTTTCTCAGCGGCCATGGCGAATTCCGCGAAATTCCTTTTCAACCGCCGGCAGCGGTGTTCATCTTCGAGGGTGAAGACGGCCATGCCACACCCGTAGCGGGCGCTACGCTGGCACAGGCATTCGCGGGCAGCGCGGTGCAGGCGGTGGTGCTGTCGGCCTGTCAATCCGGCAAATCGTCCTCCGCCGATCTGAGCGCCAGCCTGGCCGGGCAACTGCTGCACGCCGGTCTGCCGCATGTCATCGGCATGCGTGAATCCATTCTGGACGTGGCCGGCACCCGTTTCTCGCAAGCACTCTGCGCCGCTCTGGGCCGGCGGGAGCAGCTGGATGTGGCCTTGCAGGAAGCCCGGCAGGCCATTGCCCAACCGCTGGCTCTGAGCGGTCCCCATCGGGATGCGGTTAAAGAAGGCCTGGCGGAACTCACCTGGGGGCAGTGGTGCCTGCCCCTGCTGTACAGCCGCGATCCGGGTCGGTTGCTGATCGACTGGAATTTCCAGCCGGTTCGGCCTCAACCACCCTTGTTGCGTTACGAGCAACTGGCCGGTATTCCCTTGCCGCAAACCTTTATCGGTCGGCGGCGGGCCTTGCGGGAACTGGGCCGGCATCTGCACAGTGGCTCGCGGCAATGGCTGATCACCGGCGCGGGCGGTCAGGGCAAGACCACTCTGGCGGGGCGCATCGCTCAACGGCTGGAGAATGAAGGCTATCTGGTGCGGGCCTACACGGCGCGCGAGGCGCGGCCCTGGTCGGATTTCATCGCCGATCTGCTGATGGAACTGGATGAAAAGTTGCGGGAGCAGGTGGACCGGCAACTGGGGCGGCTACGACCTTTGCCGCAGGCCCAAGTGATCGTGCAGGCGCTGCTGCGGCAGACGCAGAACCGGCTGGCGCTGCTGCTGGACAATCTGGAAACCGTGCAGGACCCGGCCAGCGGGCGGATCGTCAATGAGGATATCGCTACCTGGCTGGAGGCCTGCCGGCCCGCCGGCGGACCGTCACCGCTGCTGTTGCTGACCTCCCGTTGGGCCATTCCCGGTTGGGAAAGCGCCGGTCGCGGCCATTATCCCTTGACTCCGCCGGGCTATGGCGATTTCCTGCGCTATCACCAGCAGTTGGCCGGATTCCGTTGGCCGCCGGACCGGTTGCGCCGGCTGTACCGAACACTGGACGGCAATTTCAAGGGCCTGGAGTTATTTCATGGTGTGAGTCGGACGGCAGCCGATGAAGAGGCTTTCCTGCGGCAACTGGAGCAGGCCAAGACGGAGTTGTGGGTCTATATGGCGGTGGAGACCCTGGTGGGCTATCTGCAAGCGCCGGAACAGGAACTGCTGAACCGGTTGCGCGCCTATCACGCGCCGGTGATCGCCGACGGGGTGCGGGTCATCGCCCGCGATCTGGAGAATGTGGAAGCCTTGTTGCGGCGCTTGACCGGCCTGCCGCTGGTGGATGTGGACTGGGATGTGGATTTACGGCTCAACCGCTATCGGCTGTCGTCGGTGGTGGCGGACTGGCTGGCGGAGCGGCGGGACGAGCCGGCGCTGGAGATACGCCAGCAAGCGGCCCGGTATCAGCACTGGGTGTTCGAGCATCTGCAAGACGACCTGGAGCAGGCGCTGGTCGCCCATGAGGCGCTGCGGCGGGCCGGACTCGACGAGGACGCGGCCCGGCTGGCGCTGGCTGTCATTGTGCCTCGTTTCGACCGGCAGGGTCTTTATCACACCCTGCTCAAGGAGTGGCTGCCGGTATTGCGGGAGAGTCAGGATCAGGAGATCAAGGGAATAGCATTTAACTGGTCCGGTATAATTTCCATCAGTGTCGGCAACTATGACGACGCCATGACTTATCTGGAACAGTCGCTGGCGACCTGCCGGGCCCTCGGCGACCGGGAGGGGGAAGGGACCACGCTCAACAATCTCTCGGCGATTTATCAGGCCCAAGGGGACTACGCTACGGCGCTGGACTACCTGCACCAGGCGCTGGTTATCTTCCGAGCCATCAGCTACCGAGTGGGGGGAGGAGGGGCCACGCTCAACAGTTTTTCAGTGATTTATTATGCCCAAGGGGACTACGCCACGGCGCTGGACTACCTGCAACAGGCGCTGACCATCGTCCGGGCTATCGGCAACCGAGAGGGGGAAGGGACCACGCTCAACAATCTCTCGCAGATTTATCGGGCCCAAGGCGACTACGCCACAGCGCTGGACTATCTGCAACAGTCGCTGGCGATCCGCCGGGTGATTGGCGACCGGGCGGGGAAAGGGACCACGCTCAACAATCTCTCGCAGATTTATCATGCCCAAGGGGACTACGCCAGGGCGCTGGACTACCTGCACCAGTCGCTGGCCATCTGCCGGGCGATTGGTGACCGGGCGGGATTATGCCGGGGATTGTTCAATATGGGACACCTACACCTTACCAATGAGGAACCGCAGCAAGCTCTGGCTTCTTGGGTGGCGGCTTACCGGATCGCCAAAGAGATTGGTTTGGCGGAAGCTCTCCAGAATCTGGACAACCTGGCGAAACAAGGGGGCGCCCCTGGTCTGGAATTCTGGGAAACGCTGGCGCGGCAGTTGCCGGCGGGGGAAGAGTAGTAGCTATTGTTGGACTGCCCGAATTACTGTTATAACGTGTTAGGCTCGTTGAACCCTTCGAACCATGAACTTCAGCATTCACCTTAACGATACCTTGATCAGACGCCTTCAGCAGATAGCCC
Source organism: uncultured Pseudomonadota bacterium (assembly GCA_963708455.1). Classification (GTDB taxonomy): domain Bacteria; phylum Pseudomonadota; class Gammaproteobacteria; order Competibacterales; family Competibacteraceae; genus CAIMUS01. The sequence continues at coordinate 567,193 of CAVPSQ010000010.1, read as the reverse complement.
AGGAAACCGGTCGGAGTCGAAACGCATTGATCCGGGAAGCCGTGGAAAGCTGGCTGGCAAGCCGCGAGCAGCGCCGCTGGCCGCAGGAAGTGCTCGATTTCCAGGGCGTTCCAGACACCGTTCCGTTCGAGCAAGACCGCACCAATCTGTTGCCTCCCCGTGAATCCTTCGATGCGTTATCTACTTGATACCTGTGTCGTGAGTGACTTCACGCGCGGCCATCCCCAGGTACTGGCGCGGATAAAGGCGGCTTCTCCTGACGACATCGCTGTCACCACCATGACCGTCATGGAAGTGGAATACGGTCTCCGCCTTAATGAAGCACTGGAGCGTAAATTACGGCCGGTAATACAAGCCTTCTTTCAATCAGTTTTGGTGCTACCTTATGAGGAAGGAGACGCACTGGCCAGCGCAGCGGTGCGCGCAGCACTCAAAAAGCAGGGAAAACCCATCGGTGCCTACGATATTTTAATTGCCGGCTGCGCCCTGTCCCGTGGACTTACATTAGTCACTTCCAACACCGGTGAATTTGCGCGTGTCCAGGGGCTGGCGCTCGAAAACTGGCGCTGAACAGTCAGGGTTCTTGTCATCCGTGGTGATGAGTGAACAACGACATTATCCAAGCTGGAGGAAAGACTGATGACGACGATGGCAGAAGCATGGATAGAAGAGGGCCGGGTGGAAGGCCGGGTGGAAGGTCTGGCTAAAGGAACACTGTTGGGAGAAAGACAAATGCTGTTAACCCTGTTGGAGCAACGCTTTGGCACGGTGCCGGCGGGCTACCAGAAACGGCTCAAGCAGGCGGATTCGGACACGCTGCTGGAATGGGGCCGACGGCTGTTATTGGCGCCCAGCCTCAAGGAGGTCTTTAAGCAGTAGTGGTTTGTCGAGAGAAAGTCTGTAGGGCGCAATAGCGCAGCGTATTGCGTCGCTATATCTGTACTTTACTGGCCGGCGGGGACGCCGGCGCTCCCAGCGGCGTAGCCTGGATGGAGCGGAGCTGGCGCAGCGTAATCCAGGTTCCTCCGGCTGGCCGAAATGATGATCATCAACTTAGCGTTAAATTCACTATCCCTTCCGCAACCGCAACGCATTCCCCACCACCAGTAGCGAACTCAAGGACATACCCAGCGCCGCCATCCAGGGTGCTATCCAGCCGGCCGCCGCCAATGGCAACGCGATCAGATTGTAGCCGACCGCCCAGCCCAAATTCTCACGGATGATTCCCAGCGTGCGGCGCGCGGTTTTCACTCCCTGCGCCAGGGTCGTCAGATTCTCCCCCAACAGGATCATATCGGCCAGATATCTGCGCGATGGCCGTGCCGCTGGCCAGCGCCAGCGATACCTGTGCGGCGGCTAGCACCGGCGCATCGTTGACGCCGTCGCCGACCATCGCGACCACCGCGCCCTGCGCTTGCAACGCCTGGATGCGTTCCAGCTTGTGCGCCGGCAGCAGCCCGCCGGCCGCCTCACTGATCTGCAACTGCCGGGCGATATGCTCGACCACCGCTGGACGGTCGCCGCTGAACAACAGGACCTGCAGACCCAGCGCCCGCAGTTCCGCCACGGCCTCGGCAGCCTGTGGCCGCAGCGTATCAGCCAGTTGCAGCCACGCCAGCAGGCCCTGTTCGTCTGCCAGCGCGACCCAGGTCGAGGCAGGATCGAGCGCGGGCGGTTCGGGCACCGCAACGCCGCTTAAAGCGGCCACGAAATCCGACGTACCCAGCCGATAAGGCCGGCCATCGATCCAACCCTCCACCCCGCTGCCGGGTGTGTTGTGCACGCCGGTCGCCTGCAACGATCCACCGCCAGCCGCTGTCAACGCTTTACCTACCGGATGTTCCGAACCCCGCTCCAGCGCCGCCGCCAGTTCCAGGCAGCGTTGCCGGTCCAACCCCCGCAGCGGCTCCGCCGTCAGCAGGCGCAAACGGCCGTACGTCAGCGTGCCAGTCTTATCGAACACGACATGGCTGGCCCGCGCCAGCGTTTCCAGCGCATGACCACGGGTAGTCAATAGGCCGAGCTGCATCAGGCGCGTGGTAGCCGCCGTAATCGCCGCTGGGGTGGCCAGCGACAGCGCGCAGGGGCAGGTGACCACCAGCACCGATAGCGTCACTCGAAACGCGGCGTCAGGCTGATGCAGCCACCACCACCCGGCCACGCCGGCAGCGATCGCCAGTAGCGCCGCCACGAACCAGGCCGCCACCCGATCTGCCAGCAGAGCGATGCGTGGTTTGTCGCTCTGTGCCCGATCCAGCAGCCGCAGGATTGCCGCCAGCACCGTGTCGGCGCCCACCTTATCTACTTGCATGACCAGCGGGCTGTCCACGTTGACCGCGCCACCAATCAAAGCGTCGCCAACGCTTTTGAGCAGGGGCAGACTCTCGCCGGTCAACAGGGACTCATCCACGCTGCTGCGGCCTTCTTGAATGCAGCCGTCCGCCGGGATAGTGTCGCCGGGCCGGATCAACACCCGGTCGCCAGACAGCAACTCAGCCACGCTTACGCTCTCTTCCATCCCATCCTGGTTCAGCCGGATGGCGGTCGCCGGCAACAACCGCAACTGTCCTTCGGACAGCCGGCCCGCGCGGTGGCGGGCGCTCATCTCCAGAAAGCGACTGCCCAGCAGAAAAAAGGTAAACATCGTCACCGAGTCGAAATAGACGTCGCCGCTACCCTGCCAGGTGTTCCAGCAACTGGCGACGAAGGCGCTGCCCAGCGCCAGGGACACCGGCACATCCATGCCCAACTGGTGTAACTGCCAATCCCGCCGGGCAGCGCTGAAGAACGGCAGCGAGGAATACAGGATCACCGGCAGGGACAGCAGTAGACTGACCCAGCGCAGGAAGGTGCGGATGGCTTCGTCCATGCCCTGATAATCACCGGCATAGAGCGCCACCGCCAGCATCATCACCTGCATGGAGCACAGTCCAGCGACCGCCAGTCGGCGCAGCGCGACCGCCCGCTCCCGCTGCTGTAAATTTTCCTGACGACCGACGTCGAAGGGATGCGCCCGGTAGCCGATGGCCGCAATCGCCGCCAGAATGTCGCTCAGGCGCACCCGGCGCTAATCCCAGCGGACGTAAGCGCGGTGAGTGGAGTAATTGACCCGGAACTCCAGCACGCCCGGCAAGGCGCCGACATGACGCTCGTTCAACCAGACGCAGGCCGCGCAGACAATCCCTTCCAATATCAAGGACGCTTCGCGGCTATGTTCGTCCCCGGCCCTGACAAAGCGGGCCTGCAAATCGGCCCGGTCGTACAAGGCGAACTCGCGCAGGGCGTCCGGCACCAGGTCTTCGACGCGGGAGGAAGGCGCACTGCGGTGCCGGTAGAAATCTTCGAGCCCGGCATTCACGATAGCCTGCGCCACAGCCTGACAGCCCCGACAGCACATGGGTCGGGATTCACCCGTCACCACCACGCTATAATCGCAGTCCGCCGGCATGGGTGTGCCGCAGTGAAAACAGACTCGTTCAGTGACTACCGGAACAGTGGGGTGCTCGACAATCGGTTGGGCAACAGTCATGCTGGAGGGCGCGCCAGAATGCAGCGGGTCGGGATGGGCTGAAACGGATAAACAGCAGGCATTGCAGGCGCCTTACAGCGTCTGTGGCACCATTGTCGCACACGTGGCGCAGCACGTTAACCGATGCCTGGCTTGACCGCCCCTTGTCCTGCATCGCTGCCGGCGGCAGTCTGATACACTGCCGGCCAGGCCGGTTCAGGGCGCGCCTGATCGCTGTGGGCTGCGGAACCACCGGACCGGGTAGCGAACAGAGTATTGATTGCCTCCTATGCCGGCACCACCCTGGCGCCGGGACAGGCGCCAGTGCTGAGGTAGATAGCTATGTTTGCACAGGAAATTCCCTTGTTTCCCCTGAACACCGTGCTGTTCCCCGGCGGGGTGTTGCCGTTGCGCATTTTCGAGCCGCGCTACCTCGGCATGGTCAGCGATTGCATGAAAAGCGCCGGCGGTTTCGGTGTGTTGGCTATCCAGGAAGGTAGTGAGGCAGGTCGCACCGCCCACTTTCAGAAGATCGGCACCCTGGCCCGGATCGTCGATTTCGATCAACTGGAAGACGGTCTGCTGGGCATTACCTGTCAGGGCGGACAGCGCCTGGAGGTCATATCTCACCGGGTACAGCCCGATCAACTGATCGTCGGTCGGGTGGAATTCCTGCCCGCCGATCCACCGTTGCCGCCGCTGCCCACGCATATTCCGCTGCTCGACTTCCTGCGCCAGGCACTCGATCAAGAAGAATTGCAATTCTATAGCCGCTTCCTGCACCAGGACTGGAACAGCGCCGCCTGGGTGGGCAATCGCGTGGCGGAATTGCTGCCGCTGCCGATTCCTATCAAACAGGTGCTACTGGAACTGGACAATCCCATTCAGCGCCTGGATGTCCTGCGTAGCTTCTTCCGAGACAAAGACTCTGACGTGCAACTGAACTGATTTCGCTAGAGCCTATGATTCCTCCTGTCGACCGTCACCGTTGCGACATACTCGCCGCCGGCCGCCGCCTGCACGTTGAGCGCATCGAACCGCCCGACGCCGCCGGTCCCACGCTGGTCTTTTTGCACGAAGGTCTGGGCAGCATCGCCCAGTGGAAGGATTTCCCAACGCAGTTATGCCTGATCTGCGGCTTGCCGGGGTTGGTCTACGAACGCTGGGGCTTTGGTAATTCCGAACCGCTCAGCGAACCGCGCGGTGGCGATTATCTGCGCTACGAGGCCCTGGCCAGCTTGCCGGCGGTACTGGAGTGCTGCGGCATCAGGGAGCGGCCGATCCTCATCGGTCATAGCGACGGCGGCACGATCGCCTTGCTATTTGCCGCCGCTTATCCCAAGCGGCTGCAGGCCATCATCACTGAAGCGGCCCATGTCTACGTGGAGGACGTGACGCTGGCCGGCATTCGTATTGCCAAGCATCTGTATGAAACCACCGACCTGAAGGAACGGTTAACCCGCTTCCACGGTGCCAACACCGACGCCATGTTCCGAAGCTGGTGCGATACCTGGCTGCAGCCTGAATTCCGTGATTGGAATATGACCGCGGAACTGAAAAAAATCACCTGTCCGGCTTTCCTCATCCAAGGCGAGGACGACGAATACGCTACCCCGGCGCATGTGGCGAATATCGCCGCCGGCATCGCCGGGCCCGTAGAGACCCTGCTGCTGCCGGAGTGCGCCCATGTGCCGCACCATCAGGCGCGCGCCCGCGTCCTGGCGGCGATGGAGCAGTTCATCGGCCAGGTGGTGGATGGCTCACCCGACCTGATGGATAGCTAAAGCGGTGGTCGCTACGGCGCGGCGCTGTCGCTCACTGTCGGTCGACCGAGCGGGCTGTTATACTTTTCACCTGCACCCGCCCCGATAGCTCAGGTGGATAGAGCGATCGCCTCCTAAGCGGTAGGTCACAGGTTCAAGTCCTGTTCGGGGCGCCATTCGACAGAGCGCGTCATCGGCGGCGATAGTGCCGCCTTCAGGCCCGCGCACCATCCGCTCCGCCGTCTGCGGTACGGGCAAGCCGCTGCCGGGCGCATTGCTCAGCCAGCACGAGCGCCAGCGGCAACCACAGAAACAGCCACTCTTCTCGAGGTCGGTTAAGCAGGCGATCTCCATCAGGCAGCATGCAGGCCATACCGTAAATCAACAAGGCCAACAGCCTGTAATTACCGCTTTCCCGGCCAATACACAGCGCACTCCAGCAGGCATATCCCAACAAGGACAACAGAATGGCGAGCCCGACGAAGCCGCCATCGCGCAGCGTGGCCAGATAGGAGCTATGGGCTACCATAAATTGAATGGAAGCTACACTAACAGACCTGTCGCTCAGATAACCGTGCCCAAAAAATGGATCATGCAGCGAGCGATCCATGACAGAGGACCATATATTGAGCCTGTAGAGGTCTTTTCTCACCAAGCTTTCCCCTAATTGAGGATAGAGTATCAATAACACGCTACAGACACCGGCCAGCAGCAACAGGCTGAGCCCTGCCTTGCGCCAATCCTCCGCCAAAAAAAGAATCAACAACCCCAATCCGATGGCTACCAGTCCCGTCCTGCTCTGCGTTAATATCACGAAAAGCAGCAAAATAAAGACAAGCAGTGTATATCCTTGTTGAATACGTAGTTCTTTAGCATACAGTGCATAATAAGTGGTGAGGACTATAACGAAACCGTACGCACAGGCGCTGCGCACCTCATGGGGTATCCGCCAGATACCGGGGATACGCGTTTGAGGGAAAGGATTGTCTCTATACCAGATTCCCATCGCTATTATCGCCACCACACCGGCAATCACACACACTATTTGCAGCAAGCGTTCGAATTTTTCTGGATATTCATTGTATAAAACCACAGTGACTATACAAAAAATAAAAACATACAGGCCCTCCATGATTGCAAGCCGCAACCCTGACAAAGAAAAAAGCTCACTCCAAAAGGAGCTAAGCGCCATATAGGCAATATACAATACTACTAACCAAAACAGCCGATTGGTCTTTAACAGTCTGAAACTCGCGGGAACTGCGAAAATACCAAGCGGGAGTATGGCAATATAATAGAATCTATAATGACCTGGAGCACTTGGATAGAAAAAAAATCCTGCTAGAAATAAACTGTACATGAGAAACAGGAGCTGGTAGAAAAAATCCTTACTGATTCCAATTGTTATGAATTTATTTATTCTCATATAATTTATCCACTGGCAATTCAGTATTCTGTACAATTACAGCCACTATTGCTGTCCACCTAATAAGATTTCTTCATATTTGTCAATCGATCGTTCATACGAGAATAACGCCGCCCGATTGCGCAGGCGATTTTTATCGGGAGGATGATCCAAGGTGGCGTCAATTGCACTGGCCATAGCGGTGTCATCACCTACCGGAACCAGGAGGCCAAAACGGCCGTTATCCAGGATTTCGGCGGGGCCGCTGGGACAGTCCGTACTTACTACCGGACAGCCGCAAGCCAATGCCTCGACGATAACATTCCCAAAACCTTCATAGCGGGAGGACAGCACCAGGACTGCCGCACGCGCCATGTAAGTAAAAGGATTTTGTACAAAACCCTGTAACTTGACATCAGCGGCTAATCCTAAATCGGTAGCCAGCGCCATCAGATTGATGCGCCGCCTTTTGCTTTTGTCGGAGCCGCTGACATCGCCGAGTATTATCAAACGCACCGACCGTTGTGCCCGCACCTGTGCAAACGCGCGCAGCAGGGTTGGTAAATCCTTTTGTCTACCCGGTCGTCCCACACTCAGCACGACCGGCGGAGCGCCGGCTGCAAACCAGGGATGCTCCAGGGGTTCCTGCGCCTTGGCCACCAGATCGGGATAAACTGACGGATTGTAGATGGTGGTAATGGATTGACGCGGTATTCCTATATAGGTTGCCATATCATCGGCAACACCATTGGAAACAGCCACAATGGCATCTGCTTCCCTATACATACGCTGCAACAAGGGTGGCAGATAGCGGCGTCGCCAATCCTCTGATGCCACGCTCCAGCGCGAAAGATGCATATGTTCACTGAGCACCATGCGGGTCGGCACAGACGCCAGGCGTTTTGCCAGTATCGCCTCGATGTTCAGATAGTGCGTTGCAGCGAACAGGACGGCGGGTTTTTCCCGTCGCAGATAGTGCGCCAAGTTAAAGATATAACTCAAACTTTTGGGCGGTCTCCAGGCCAGAATGACGGGACGCAGCAACTCGATAAAACCGGCCGGGTCCGCCGCCACCGCAGCAATACGAGCCAGCCAGGTAGGAATCGGGTCGAGCTTAACCACCTTGACAGTGTCAGGCACCTGTCTGCGCAGTGGACCTTTATCGTTGTGCAGCACCAGCGTCGTCGTATAGCCGCGCTCAGCCAGTGCGCTGGCCACGGTGAGCATCACCTTCTGCACGCCGCCGCCTTGCAGATACCGGCAACAATAAAGCGATTTGTGTCGCTTGCTTGGCAACTGTGGGAGTCAGTAGAGGAGTGATCTCTGGCTTGTCGTAAGTAACCAATGGAGTTTTGTTTCTTTCAATCAACCGAGACGCAGTCATAAATCAGGCTTTAATTTAAACGAGATTAAAGAGATATGCGCATTGTATGCGGATACCCGGAATTTTTTCGCGTAGGGTTACAAGCCTTGTGCAGGCAGTTCCTCCGTAATCACAGACAGTAACCGGGACAACTTGTCGGGATTAGAAGTTTGTAAAATACGCTTGGCGATAGGAATCAATTTATGCAAATAGCTGTTTCTCACCACCCGCTTGACTTCCAGCAGATTGTTGGGGTGCATGCTGAACTCGGTCAGGCCCATCCCCAGCAAGAGTTGAGTGTAGCGCGGATCGCCGGCCATTTCACCGCACAGGCTGACCGGAATACCGGCTTTGCGACCCGCCCGCAACGTTATATAAATTAAGTGTAGCACCGCCGGATGCAGCGGATCGTACAGATAATTGACTTCGTCGTCGCTGCGATCGATGGCCAGACAGTACTGAATCAGGTCGTTGGTACCGATCGACAGGAAATCCACATGGCGGGCGAAATACGGCGCGCAAATGGCGGCCGCCGGCACCTCGATCATGGCGCCCACCGGCAGGCGCTCGTCGAAAGCCTGCCCGCGCGCCCGTAGTTCCTGCTTGGTGTCGTCCACCAGGCGCAGCACCTGGAGCACTTCCTGAATAGTACACAGCATGGGAATCATCATCCGCACGGCACCAAACGCGGAGGCGCGCAAAATGGCGCGCAACTGCGGCCGGAACAGCGCCTGGTCGCGCAGACACAGCCGGATGGCCCGCAACCCCAGCGCAGGATTAGCCACCACCGCACCCGGCGCCTGATCGGCTCGCTTATCGGCGCCCAGATCGACGGTGCGGATAGTGACCGGCTTGTTCTCCAGCATTTTGATCACCTGCAGATAGGACGCCAGATGCTCTTCCTCGTCCGGCGGCTCGGTCCGATTCATGAACAGAAATTCGGTGCGATACAAGCCGACGCCGGCGGCGTCCAGTTGGCGCACCAGTGCCGCGTCTTCCGGCAATTCGATGTTGGCGTACAGGTTAATCGCCACGGCATCACGAGTGACCGCCGGTTGCTGCTTGAGCCGGCCGAGTTCGCGCTGCTGCTGCTGGACCTCCTGCTGTTTCCGACGGTAGTGCGCGAGAATCCCGGCGTCCGGCTCGACCAGCACCACACCCTGCTGGCCGTCGACGATGACCAGATCGTCATCGTTCATATACAGGCGGCTATGGCGCACTCCGACCACGGCGGGTATGCCCAGACTGCGTGCCAGAATGGCGGTATGTGAGAGAGGACCGCCGTGTTCGGTGACAAACCCCAGGATTCCCTGGTGTTGCATGAGAATGGTATCCGCCGGGCTCAGGTCGTCGGCGACCAGAATACGCCCCTCCAGCCGGCCGGCGGGCGCATCGGGGTAACCGGTCTCATCCGCCAGCAGGACGCGCTGGATGCGCCGCACCACATGATCGATATTGTCACGGCGGGAGCGCAGATACGGATCGTCCATATTCTCGAATACCTGAATCAGCATATCCCGCTGTAACTTCAGGGCCCATTCGGCATTACAGCACAGGGTGCGGATCAATTTGACCGGCGCCTGCGTCAGCATGGAATCTTCCAGCATCAGCAGGTGGGTATCGATAAACGCCGTGACCTCGGCCGGGATGGTCACCGGCAGGCGGGCGCGCACTTCGCACAGTTGCTGTCTGGCACTGCCCACGCCGGCCAGAAAGCGCTGCACTTCGTCTTCGAGAATGGACTCCGGAATCGTGTACTCGGTCACTTCGAGGCGATCGCGCCGCAGCAGCGCCGCTCTACCGATGGCGCCACCGCGCGAGACCCCAATGCCGTACAGAGCGAAAGTCATGGCAATCGTTCATTCATCTTCGCCGAAACGCTGCAGAATCAGCTTCTCCAGGCTGTCCAGCGCCTGTTCAGCATCCGCACCCGCAGCCTGGATTTCCAGGCAGGCACCTTTAGCCGCCGCCAGCATCATCACCCCCATGATGCTCTTGCCATTGACCTCCTTGCGGTCGCGCAGCAGGCGAATGTCGGACTCGAACCTGGCGGCCAGGGTCACGAACTTGGCGGCCGCCCGTGCGTGCAACCCCAGTTTGTTGATAATCGTCACTTCCCGTTTCAAGCTCCGGAATCCTCGTCGGCTGGCAATCAAGGGTGGGCAAATGCCGTCAGCAGGCGCCCTCGCGACCAGTGCTGACGACTACGCCAGCCGGCTGGCGCGAACCGGATCGAGCGTGGTCCGAGGTTCAGGTCAAGCGGGGCAGGCGTGGTGCCTGTCGCCGGCAGGCTCCTGCTCATACCAGTTCTCTATGGCGTATCATGATGTTATGCCGGATCTGGCGGAAATAGCCGGCCAGCGCTTCGACGATAAACACCGAGCGATGCTGGCCGCCGGTGCAGCCGATAGCGATGGTCAGATAGCTGCGGTCGCCAGTTTCGAAGCAGGGCAGCCAGGTATCCAGCAGACGGCGCAGATCCTCGATCATCCGCAGCACTTCCGGCTGCCGGTTGAGGAAAACGATAACGGCTTCATCCAGTCCGGTGAACGGGCGCAATTGCGGCTCCCAGAAGGGATTGGGCAGGCAGCGCACGTCGAAAATGAAATCGGCGTCCGCCGGGATGCCCTTTTTAAAACCGAAAGATTCGAACAGAATCGACAGCGAGCCCTGCGGAGTTTCATGCAGGCGTTGCCGCAGCAGCTTGCGCAGCTCGTAGATATTCAGCAGGCTGGTGTCGATACACAGATCGGCCTGGGCCGAGATGCACTCCAGCAGTTGCCGCTCCCGCCGGATGGCGTCCAGCAGCGGGATACCCTCCAGGGTCAAGGGATGTTTACGCCGGGTCTCGCTGTAGCGTTTCAGCAGCACTTCATCGGCGGCCTGCAGAAACAGGACCTCCACCTGTAAACCGCTGGCGCGCAGCTCGGCGATAAGCGCTGGAAAACTCTGTAGATCTCCCAGAAAGTTGCGCGCGTCGATGCCCACCGCCGCAGTGCGGGACAGTGGCTGCCTGCCGAGCACGATCTGGTGTGTAAAAGGCTGCAGCAGCGTGATCGGCAGATTGTCCACGCAATAATAATCCAGGTCCTCCAGGGTTTGCAGAGCGATGCTTTTGCCGGAGCCGGACAGGCCGCTGACGATGATCATTCGCATACGGCTGCACCCGCTATCTCGCTTTGCAGGCGTCCGCTCAGATCCTGGTCGGCGCAATAACCCCCCAGGCGCTGGATATGATCGCGCACCGCGCATTCCACCAGCACAGCCAGATTGCGGCCGGGCGCAGTCGGTAAATCGAGGGTCGGAACAGCGACGTCCAGGATACGGCGGCGCAGGCGCGCGCCATTCAGCCGGAGTTCCGCCGGCAGCACGGCCTCGTCCAGGCGCACCAGATGGATGATCAGCCGCAGGCGCTTGTTGCGTTTGATGGCGCTGTCGCCGAACAGGCGGCGGATATTGAGTATTCCCAGACCGCGCAATTCCAGAAAGCCGCGCAGCGTCGGCGGACAACTGCCTTGAAGCACGTTCGGAGCCACCCGGATGAATTCCGGCGTATCGTCCGCAATCAGGCGATGGCCCCGGCTGACCAGCTCCAACGCCAGTTCGCTTTTGCCGATGCCGCTGGCCCCGGTGATCAGCACGCCCAGGCCGAACACTTCCAGCAATTCGCCATGCACCACGGTGCAACCTCCCAGACTGTGCTGATATTCCATGAAACGCTCCAGCACGGTGTCCGGCGCCGCCGGCGTATGCCACAGCGGGGCACCGGCGGCGTCGGCGGCGCTCTGTAACGCCGCCGCGCGGCGCAGCTCGCCGCAGACCAGCAGCACTCCCGTAGGCGCGCCGGTCAGTCGTTCGATGAGTGCCAGGCGCGCCGCCTCTTCCAGGTTATCGAGAAAGCGCAGTTCATCCTGATCCAGTATCTGGATGCGCGGAGGATGTACCCAGTTCAAGCGCCCGACCGGCGTGTCCGAGGTATTGTCCACCGTCCACACCACCCGGTCGGCGCCCGCCGCACCGGCAATCCAGCGCAGCTCCAGCGCGGTCTGTAGCGCCTGAAACACAGTGCGGGCAAGAATGGGCTTACTCATGACAGCACCGCGGGTCGCCATTGCACGAACCGCTCGAACAAATCGGACGGCGAGTCGGCCAGCCGCAATTGCTCGCGAAACCGTTGATCGCTGAACATTTCCGCCAGGTAGGCGAGCACGGTGAGATGCTCGATAGTGCAACGCTTGGGCACCAGCAGGCCGAATACCAAATCCACAGGCCGCTTGTCGAGGGCGCCGAAATCCACGCCCTGCTGGAGCTTGATAAAGGCGCCGATAATTCCCTGGCAGCGCTCGAGGCGGCCATGCGGCAGGGCAACGCCCCGGTCCAGCCCGGTACTGCTGAGCTGTTCCCGCTCGTGGAGGCTGGCGAACACCTGACTGCTGGTGAACTCGGAGCGATCACCTGCCAGCAACCCGGCCAGCAGTTGCAGTACCTGCTTTTTACTGGCGGCCTTGCCATTGCAGATGATGCGCTCGACACTTAGCAGATCGGTGATATTCATGGCGCTGACCAGGGCCCGCAATCCGCTACGGATTGGTGCGGGTCTTATCGGTGCGATGCTTGGCGGTCAGCTTCTCCTTATATTTCTTAATCTGCCGCTCGATCTTGTCGCTGAGTATGTCGATGGCGGCGTACATGTCCTCCTCCACTGCTTCGGCAAAAATATCGCCGCCGGCTACATGAATGGCAGCTTCGGCCTTGTGTCGCAGTTTTTCAACGCTCAGGACGACACGCACGTGCATGACAGAGTCAAAATAACGCTCGATCCGCGCCAGCTTTTCCTGCGCATAACCGCGCAGCGAATCGGTTATTTCAACGTGATGTCCGGTCAGATCGATTTGCATCAGGTCGGCTCCTCGGCTGGAAGGGGGTCAACGCCCGACGGCAGCGCCACGGCAGCGCGCCGCTCGCGGGCAGTGGCCGGGCCGGGTTACGGTTTGCGGACGGCATCTCCGGTCTCGCTCAGGCCAGGCGTTTACGGTCGGTCGATGCCGGTATGGACATGACTTCCCGGTATTTGGCCACGGTGCGCCGCGCCACCTGTATGCCGTCCTGGCTCAGGGATTTGGCGATCCTGCTGTCGCTCAAGGGTTTTTGCGAATTTTCTTCGGCGATCAGTTTCTTAATCATAGCGCGAATAGCGATGGAAGAGCATTCGCCGCCGTCGCTGGTACCTACATGGCTGGAGAAGAAGTATTTGAACTCGTAGATGCCGCGCGGGGTATGCATGTATTTCTGCGTGGTGACCCGTGAGATGGTGGATTCATGCATATCCATAGTCTCGGAAATGTCCCGCAGCACCAGTGGCTTCATGTATTCTTCGCCGGATTCCAGAAATTCCCGCTGTCGCTCCACGATGCAGGTGGCCACTTTAAGCAGCGTCTGACTGCGATTACGCAGGCTTTTGAGAAACCAGCGGGCTTCCTGCAGATGGTTTTTCAGATACACATTGTCCGTGCTGCTGTCGGCGCGGCGCACCAGGCGTGCGTATTGGCTGTTGATCCGTAAACGCGGCGCGTTGTCGGGATTGAGTTCCACCCGCCAGGTATTGTTATGCCGATAGACGAACACATCCGGTATGACATATTGCGGTTTGTCTACCGAGTATCTGGTCGCCGGGATAGGGATTGAGGGACAAGATCAGACGGACGATTTGCTGCAGGGCGTCGCGCGTCACCTTGAGCCGCCGCATCAGTAGCGCGAAATTATGCTCGGCCAGCAGCTCCAGATGCTGTTGCACCAGTGCCTGCGCCTGTTCCAGCCACGGGGTATCCGCCGGCAACTGCTTCAGTTGCAGCAACAGACATTCGGCCGGCGTGCGAGCGGCCACCCCCGCGGGATCGAAATGCTGGATCCGATGCAGCACGGCTTCCACTTCGTCCAGATCGACCTCGAGTTCCGCCGGCAGTCCCTGCTGAATATCGATCAGCGATAGCGACAGATAACCTCGGTCGTCGATCGCGTCGATGAGGGCGGCGGCGATGGCGGCATCCTTGTCGCTGAAAGGGGTAAGTTGCATTTGCCAGACCAGGTGGTCGCGCAGCGAACCGGCGCCGTCGGCCTGTTTGTCGAACGCATCCCACTGCTCGTCATCGTGGCGCGAGTAGCTGGTGGCACCATCGTAGACGTCGTACAGGTCCTCCCAACTGCTATCCACCGGTAGCTCATCCGGGAGAACCGTGCTGGCACCATCGATTTCCGCATCCACGGTGGCCGGTTCGGCCTGATCAGCTCCCGCCGCCAGGGCCACATCGGCTGGCGGTAGAAAATCCTGGCCGTCTTCCACTCTCTCCAGCATCAGATTGGAATCGAGGACGGTCTGGATTTCCGTCTGCAAGTCCATGCTGGACAATTGCAACAGGCGAATAGCCTGTTGCAATTGGGGAGTCATGGTCAGTTGCTGACTCACCCGCAGCTGGATTTGCGGTGCTTGTCTCATAGGCCTGAATGCCGGATGGATGGATTAGGAGTAATTATCCTGGTTTACCTAATTATCTATAGTAGGGCATGAAACATACCATCGCAGTTTATATGATCACATTATAAATGGAAGCTGTCGCCCAGATAGACATCGCGCACCTTGCGATCGGCAAGAATCTCGGCTGGACTGCCGGCGGCGATGACCTGACCTTCGTTCAGGATATAGGCATGGTCGCAAATTCCGAGCGTCTCGCGCACGTTATGATCGGTGATCAGCACGCCGATGTGACGTTCCGTCAGGTGCCTGATCACGCGCTGAATATCCAGCACCGACAGCGGGTCCACGCCGGCGAAGGGTTCGTCCAGCAGCATGAAGCGGGGCGTGGCCGCCAGCGCCCGGGTGATTTCCACCCGCCGCCGTTCACCGCCGGATAAGCTGATGCCCGGATTGTTGCGTAGATGCCCGACGTGCAGCTCGTGCAGCAGCGTGTCGGCCAGCTCCAGCCGCTGCGCCCGGTCGAGATCACGGCGCGTCTCCAGAATGGCCAGCACATTGTCGAGCACCGTCAGCTTGCGGAATACCGACGGTTCCTGCGGCAGATACCCCAGCCCCAGGCGGGCTCTGCTATGCATGGGCAGGTGGGTGATGTCCCGGTCATCCAGCAGCACCTGGCCGGCATCGCACGGGATCAGGCCGACGATCATATAGAAGCAGGTGGTCTTGCCGGCGCCGTTGGGACCGAGCAGACCGACCACCTGGCCGCTGGCCACGCTCAACGAGGCGGCGTCGACGACGCGCCGCTGTTTGAAGGTTTTAACGATGCCCTGAACGCTCAGTTGGGACATGTTTTTACCTGGGCTGCGCCTTGGCCGGCGGAGCGGGTTGGGGCTTAGTCTCAGTGTAAGGCGATTTGGGCTGGATGACGATCTGAATCCGACTGCCGTTTTCGCCTCTGGCCTTGACCAGATCAGTCGAGGTGTCGTACTCGATGTGATCGCCGCTGAAAATATCGGCGCCCTGGGTGACTTTGGAGTTGGCGCCGCGCATGGTCATCAGGTTCTTGGTGACATCGTAGTCTACGTAAGGACCGGAGCCCTGCAATTCCTCCTTGTCGGCGGTGACTTTGTAACGCCAGGTAGCCGGCTTGCCGGTGGCTTCGATCCGCTGGAACTGGCCGTCTTTGGTGTAAATGGTGGCATTGTCGGCTTTTAAGTGCAGGCTGCCCTGGATGATGACGACATTGCCTTCGTAGATGCTGGTGCCGGTGCGCTGATCCAGTTGGCCGCGATCGGCCTCGAGCTGAATGGGCTTGTTGCGGTCTTCCGGCAGGGCCTGCGCCAGCAGGGGCGTAAGCGTCAGCAACAGCGCGAGCAGTGGTTGGTAATTGCGGGAATACGGCATACTGGCCTCGAAACGGTAAAGGGTTCAAATACTACCCGAAGCAGACACCGGCGCAACGAATTTCGCGCGTTCCACTTCGAGGCTGCCTTGCGCCTCCAGCAGCAGTTCGCAGACTTCCCGCACTGCGCCGTGGCCGCCCGCGCTGGGCGTCTGCCAGTGGGCGTGGCGTTTGACGAAGGAGTCGGCGTCCTGCACCGCGATGGCGAGCCCGACCCGGTTCATGACCGGCAGATCGACCAGATCGTCGCCGACATAGGCTATCTGCTCGGCGCGCAGTCCCAGGTCAGCGACGATAGACTGGTAAGCGACCCGTTTATCCTCAATGCCCATAAACACATGGCGCACGCCCAGGCCGGCCATGCGCCGCTCCACCGCCGCCGACCGCCGGGCGGAAATGATGGCGATTTCCACCCCCTGATTGAGCAGCATCTTCATGCCGTGTCCGTCCTTGGTGTGGAACGCTTTGAACTCGTTGCCATCGTCGCCCAGGTACAGACGACCGTCGGTGAGCACGCCATCGACATCGAAGATGACCAGTCGAACCTGAGCGGCTTTTTGCAGTATGTCTTGCATCTATATTTTTCCTGTAGCTGTCACACCACGCCGGCGCGCAGCAGGTCGTGCATATTGAGCACGCCAACCAGCACCTCGTCGGCGCCGATGACTGGCAAGGCGTTGATCTTATATCGGTCCATCAGTTGCAGGGCTTCCGCCGCCAGGATGCCGGGATGAACCCGCCGGCAGTTGCGGGTCATGACCTCGGCGACGGTGGCGGTGTGTATGTCGATGCGGTGGTCCAGGGTGCGGCGCAGGTCGCCGTCGGTGAACACACCCAGCACCCGATTGTTAGCGTCGGTCACGATGGTGATGCCCAAGCCTTTGCGAGTCATTTCCAGCAGGGCGGTGTCGAGACGGTCGTCGGGGGCGTTACGCGGGATGGTGTCGCCGGTATGCATGACATCGTCGATCAGCAGCAGCAGGCGTCGTCCCAGACTGCCGCCGGGATGGGAGCGGGCGAAGTCTTCGGCGGTAAAGCCACGCGCCTCCAGCAGCGAAATCGCCAAAGCGTCACCCATCGCCAGGGCCGCCGTCGAACTGGAGGTGGGCGCCAGTCCGAGCGGACAGGCTTCCTTGGCGACGCTGACATCGATGTGCACGTCGGCGCCCTGTGCCAGGGTGGAATTGGGACTGCCGGTCAGGGCGATCAGCGGCACGCCGAGGCGTTTGATGAGCGGCAACAGAAAAGTGATTTCTCCGGTTTCGCCGGAATTGGACAAGGCCAGCACCACGTCTTTGGAGGTAATCATGCCCAGGTCGCCGTGACTGGCCTCGGCCGGATGGAGGAAAAAGGCCGGGCTGCCGGTGCTGGCCAGGGTAGCGGCGATCTTGCCGCCGATATGGCCGGACTTGCCCATGCCGAGGACGACGATGCGCCCTTCACAGACCAGCATGTACTGGCAGGCGCGCACGAAATTGTCGTCGATGCGGGCGCGCAAGCCGTAAACCGCCTGCGCTTCGGTCTCCAGCACGTCGCGGCCCAGTTGTTTCAGTCGGGTATCGCTCATTAGTCTACGATTAGGTCCTGATCTTAAATTCAACAGTCGGCAGAAAAGTTCAGCAATTATACAGACAAGTCCGGTCGGACAGGCGGCAGGCTTATGTTCCAATCCCGGCCGTGCAGATACGGCGCCATGACGAGTAAAGAGAAACCCGTTGATCTATACTTTATTCTCTAAATCGAAGGATGATTCACCAGCAACCCGCCCTGCTACGGAGCAACAATCATGAGCCTGCCAGTAGCCGAAGTGACCCTCTCCTCTCCCGCCGGGTACGAGCAGGATTATTACGCCTGGATCCAGGAACAAGCCGCCCTGCTCAGGATGGGCCGGCTAGCCGAGATCGATGTCGCGCATCTGGCGGAGGAAGTGGAAAGCATGGGGATCAGTGAACGACGAGAGTTGGAAAGCCGCCTCAAGGTGCTTTTGCAGCATCTGCTCAAGTGGCAGCGCCAGCCGGACGCCCGATCCGCCAGTTGGGCAGGCAGTATCGATGCACAGCGTTATCAACTGGCTATACTGCTGCGGCAGAGTCCGTCGCTGTGGCGCCGGATGGATGAAGGCATAAAGTTTGCTTATCCCGCTGCCCGTCGTGCAGCCGGACGGGAAACCGATCTGCCGCTTTCCGCATTTCCGGAAACCTGTCCTCTGACAGTCGAGCAAATTTTTGACGAGGATTATTGGCCGGATTGACGGCTGAAGATGGGTAATAGATCAAGACTGGCGGCATTCTCCCTGGGAGCGCCGGCGTCCCCGCCGGCCCGTTAACCGTCATGAGCAGCAAAGATCACTCGAACCTGGGAGCACCAGCGTCCCCGCCGGCCACAAAACAATCCGAATCCAGCCAGCCCGAACCCAAAGGCTGGTACTCCCGCGACTATCTTCCCCACCTTTTGAGGAAAACCTAAGAGGCTGTATAGAATGAGAATTACTGTATGCCCCCATTCCATTCGTTCAGCACCCGCGCCCTGACAGGTGCCTGGCACGCCCTGCTGGTGCGCCTGCAACGCTCACCGTCCATCCGGCGGTTGGAGCAGCGGCCAGCGCAATGGATGCTGGCGGCCGGTATTTTGCTCGGCGCCGTTATCGGATGGGTGGCCCTGTTCGGTATCGGTGGCATCGGCGGAGTCGTGCTGTGCCTGCCGGTGTTGGGCGTGGCTTTTCTGTTGAGCGCCGGCGCACAGCCGGTGCTGCGGGAAACGGCCCGAACTTCGTCTATCGTTAAAGACATACCAGCTTTACCGGAAATGTTGGAATTACCGGGGGGAACGTTTTTGATGGGATCGCCGGAGTCGGACAGTCAAGGATATAGTGATGAAAGGCCGCAACATCAAGTGACTGTTTCCAGTTTTGCGATGAGTCGTTATCCGGTCACACGCCGGCAGTATCGGGCGGTGATGAAGGAGACGCCATCGAAGTGGCAAAAGAATCAAGACGATGACCGGCTACCGGCCAATTATGTCGATTGGTTCGATGCGGTGAAATTCTGCAATGCACTGTCCGGGCAGCAGGGTTTGCAGCCGTGTTACCGAATCAAGGGCAAGCAGGTGGAATGGGATCAGCAGGCGAACGGTTACCGGTTGCCGACGGAGGCGGAATGGGAATACGCGGTGCGGGCGGGGACGACGACACGCTGGTTTTTTGGTGATAAGCCGGATGAGTTGGAGCGGTATGCCTGGTTTACAAAAAATGTATTCAAAGGTATCGCAATAGCCTTCACAGGTTGGGTTCACTCGGTGGGAGAGAAGGAGCCAAATCCGTGGGGCTTGTACGATCTGGCAGGGAATGTGTACGAGTGGTGTTGGGATTGGTATGGAGCTTATTCGTCGGATGCGGATGCTGATCCTGTTGGTCCTCCGACAGGTAGCAGCCGTGTGCTGCGCGGCGGCGCCTACTGTTACGTGGCCTGGAACCTGCGGTCCGCGGTCCGGAACAGGCGCGCGCCCGTGCTCCGGGACGACTTCATCGGCTTTCGCTGTGTGCGTGGGTCCCGCCGCCAGCCTTGACCCATTGACCCCTTGACCCATTGATTTTGAAGCTCGCGCGTAGCGCGAGCTTCGCCGCCAATTTTTACCCTGTCATTTGTCTGACATATTGTCAAGTAAATGACACTTATACAATCAAAACAAGAGCAGTCCGCGATAGGAATGCAAGCTGCGCACCAGGGATTCATAACCGTGGTCCGCCGCCTGATTCAGGCGCTGGCGCAGGGAGCGACGCAGCTTGCGGCTGGGGTTGATACCGGCCCGGCTGATCCGGTAACCCAGAAAAATGGTCGGCGCGCGGGTGGGCAGGACATCCCAGCGCTTGGGATTGAGCGTCAGACGGCGCTCCCGGGCCAGCCAGTCAACAATCCGGGCGCGCGCTTCGACCAGCCGGTCGGAATCGTCGCCGAACAAAACGAAATCATCCATATAGCGCAGATAGCCGTGCACCTTCAGTTCCCGCTTGATGAAATGATCCATGCCGTCCAGATAAAAAGTCCCACACCATTGGCTGAGATAGGAACCCAGGGGCAGACCGCAATCCACAGAGAGGGGATGACGGTCCAGGTCCAACACCTCGGCAGCCAGCGGCGTGCGGTAAACGGCGCCGCCGCTTTCCAATAACTGTCGGATGAGCGCCCGACAGCGTTCGTCCCGTAATCGCCGAAACAACAGATCGCACAAAGTGGGATGATGAATCGAAAGAAAATAGCGACGAATGTCCAGGCACAGGCGGTAGTCGAAGCGCCGCGCCCAGCCCAGATAGCGCAACACCGCCCGCTGCGGGCCACGGCCACAGCCCACTGTATACGAATGATCGATGAAACCGCGTTCGTAGTACGGACCGATCTCATCCAGCAACGCCCGATGCACTATCCGGTCGCGGACGGACGGGGCTGCAATCAGGCGTGATTTGGGATCACGGATAGCGCGCAGTCGCCAGGGATCAGGCTGATAGCGACCGGCGGCCAGCTCGCGTTGCAGCGCACAGAGGTGTCGGTCGGCGTCCAACTCGAACGCGGCCATGCGTGGCTGGCGGCGCTTGCCACGACGGCAGGCGAGATAGGCGCGCCATAAGGCCTCCAGGCAGGTCAGACGGTCGTAACTGCCGGCGGGGATTGAGCGCATCGATCGCTTGAGACTGGCCGGGACTTGCGGTGGTGGACCGTTCATGAAAACCCGCCCGGACCGTCGGCGGCTGCCTACCAGAACGGGCGGGGGTCGGGATTGAACCGTTACCGGTTCAGGCAGATCCTGCATGGTGTCAGCAGACAGCAGGTTGGCGGCGGGACCCACGCACACAGCGAAAGCCGATGTCGTTGTTCCGGTTCTCGGGCTCGTTCCTGTTCCGGTTCGCGGACCGCAGGTTCCTGGCCTTGTTCCAGTAGGCGCCGCCGCGCAGCACACGGCATCAAGCGCATTTTTCGGACCTGCCGCCGGTTATGATGCCGCATCCAGCGCGTGTTGCCAACCGCCCACCTGGCGACCGATCCGGTCGGCGCATTCCAGGGCAAACAGCATCTGATGGTCGGCCAGTAGCCCGACAGCACCCGCCAGCCGCAGTTGCACCCGCAGCATGATCAGACGTTCATCCACTTCGTCCAGGCGCTCCGCCCGCAGGCGGTTCTTGAGCGCCAGCGTGACAGCCTCCAGCAAGTGCAGCGCGTTGTTGCACACTGCCTGCGGCAGCGCGCCGGCCTGTTGGTCCAGGCGTTGCAACAGCCATTCGCACAAAGCGAACGTATCGACGAACAGCGGCGCCGGCGTCGGCATGGCTTAACGGAACCGCCGCGACTTATCGACCCGGCGCATCAGACCGGCGAGCGCCGCCATCAAATCCTGCTCCAGCGTGTACAGCAACCGGTTAGCGGCTTCCGATTCCGTCAGCGCCAGTTCACAGGCAGCCAGGCTGGCGGCATCACGAGCGGCACGATAGGCAGTTGCTTTGTCTTCCTGATCGAAACGATGGCAGCCCTGACTGAGATGCTCCAGCACCTGTCGCAGCAACCGGGCGGCCGGATGGTCCGAGCTAAATTCCTGACAGGCCATGCGGTAAACCGGCAGTGTGATCTGGAAGGCTTTCAGGTCACGAATGGAATAACGCGCCTGCCGTTGTTCATCCGGTTCCAACGTCAAGGCGCTGTCCACGGCAGCGCGCAACTGGCGCTGTTTGCGCGTTTGGTTGTGTTGCTGCTGCTCGTTCAAGAGCGGCTCCACCGCTTCGGAGTTGATAAACCAACGCCCCGCGATTTTTTCGGCGGACAGACGCCCCTGCTGGATCATGTAGATCACCTGCCGTTGCGATTTGCCCAGGCGGGTGGCGGCTTGTTCAAGTGTCAATTGCATGACAAGACAAAATTGTTGGTTGATTGACTATATGATTGTCATTTGACAGCTAATTGTCAATCAAATAACAAGTGCTGTCTATAGGCCGCGTAAAAAAAGCGGCGCTGCGCGCCGCAAAAAAGATTAAAAGA
The DNA here is from genome assembly GCA_963708455.1 of uncultured Pseudomonadota bacterium. Taxonomy (GTDB): domain Bacteria; phylum Pseudomonadota; class Gammaproteobacteria; order Competibacterales; family Competibacteraceae; genus CAIMUS01. Next base: position 545,260 of record CAVPSQ010000010.1, on the reverse strand, counting down.
TTGAATGGGTCAATGGGTCGATGGGTCAAGGCTGGCGGCGGGACCCACGCACACAGCGAAAGCCGATGAAGCTGAGCCGGATCCCGGGCGCGTCCCAGAGCCGGGCCGCGGACCGCAGGTACCTGGCCTCGTTCCAGTAGGCGCCGCCGCGCAGCACACGGTAGTCGCCAGCAGGAGGGCCAACGGGATCGGGAACCGCATCCGACGAATAAGCTCCATACCAATCCCAACACCACTCCCACACATTCCCCGCCAGATCGTACAAGCCCCACGGATTCCGCTCCCGCTCTCCCACCGGATGGACGCGACTGCCGGCATTCTTGTCGAACCAGGCATACTGCTCCAACTTGTCTGGTTTATCCCCGCAAAACCAGCGCGTCGTCGTCCCCGCCCGCACCGCGTATTCCCATTCCGCTTCCGTCGGCAGTCGGTAACCGTTGGCCTCCCTACTCCACTCCACTTGTTTACCCTTGATCCGGTAGCATGGCTGCAAACCTTGCTGCTCCGACAAGACATTGCAGAACTTCACCGCATCGAACCAATCGACATAGTTAGCCGGCAGCCGGTCATCGTCTTGATCCTTTTGCCATTCCGATGGCATCTCCTTCATCAACTCCCGATACAGTTGGCGTGTCACCAGATAACGACTCATCGCAAAATCGGAAACAGTAACCTTGTGCTGCGGTTTTTCACTGCCATATGCTTGATCATCTGACTCCGCCGACCCCATCAAAAACGTTCCTCCTGGTAATTTCACCATCTCCAGTAAGTCCGGTGGTTCTTCCGCTGTTCCCTCCGTCACTGGCTGCGGCCATATCTCTCGAAGCATATAACCAGCCGCTCCCAATGCCGCCAACCCCAGCAGCGCACCCATGAAACCACCCGCGCCGACTGCCGCCACCACGGTGATACCCAGACCCAACCCCAGAGCCAGGGCCACCGTGCCGGGTATCCGCAAAGGTCCGGGTGCAACCAGCGAGCCGCCGCCAAAACCCATCTCGAACAGCATGCGCCGCGCTTTGGCAGGTTGCTTTTCCCAGACCCAGGGCAGGAAAATCAGGTCGCGCCGCTTGCGCTGGTCGGCAACGGGGGGACGGGGCGCCAAGCCGTCCAGCCGCGTGCGGATTTCCTCCTCCAGCGCTTTTCCCTGGTACAACGGATACAGCAACTCCGCCGCCTTGGACGGATTCCGCCACAGTTCCAGCAGCCCCTCCTCCACCGTCAGCCGCTGCGCCGCCAACGTGTTCTGCCAGGGCAGCAGTTGGCTGTCCCGCTCCCCCTCCCGCCGGCGCTCGCGTTCTTCGGCATAATGCTGCAACCAGAACCGCAAGGCTCTATCCAGTAAACCGTTTTCCGTCACCTGACTGTCTGCTTCCAGGCTTTCGCTCTGCGCCAGCCAGTTCAGCAGTTTGACTTTGAGCAACGGCGGCCAAGCGATGCGTCCGCCCACATCCTCCGCCCGCAGCAGCAGATCGGTATCCAGGCCCAGCGAGGCCCGGTCACTGCCCATATCCTCCGCCCGCAGCAGCAGATCCTGTAACCGCCAGGACGACAGATCCAGTTGCAACTCGCGCAACAAGGCATAAGCCGCGTCGTCATCGACCGGATCAGGCGACAGAGCGAGCGCCGCCGCCCAGGCGCGTGCATCGCCGAGCAACCGGTCATCACCTTGCGGCGCGATGACCGGTCGGGCTTCGCCCGCGCCCAGAAAAACCGGTAAATCCTCCGGCCCGATGCAGCGCAGCCCATACGGTTGCAGCAACGGTGTCAGACCATGCCGGCCGCGTCCACAATCGACGAACGCCAGTTGCGGCCAATCGGCCAGTCCCCGCAGCAACCGGTTCAGCGAACCGCGCTCCAGTTCGGACTGGTGCGCCATCGCCAGACCGGCGCCGTCGGTGAGCACCGCCACCAGAGCGCTCTGCCGATGCCCTTCCAGAACCAGCGGCGAGAACTCCTGTCCCTCCCGCCAGCGCACCCATTCGGGGAAATCCCTGAACACGCCGCTGCGTACCGGTAGCCCCGCCCGGTTCAGGCTGAGCGTCAATTCCTCCACCAGCCGCCGGCTCAGCATGTCATCCGACTGCGTGTCCCGCCACAGCCACACCTCGCGGGGATAAGTCGCCCGCTGATAATGAAGCATCGGCACACCGCCCGACCGGGCTGTGGCCGCTACCGTCCGCTCCAGATCCAACTGCCGGGTCAGATTCTTCGGAAACGAAGCGACCCACCCCCCACACCAGCGTCCGCACCTGTTCGGCGTCCAGCAGCGCCGGACCCTGAGTGGCCGGCGCCGACAGCGGCACCCAGGCCGGTCCTCCACGGGGAGCGGCGGCAGCTTCCGGCAGGCGGGCGCGGTTCTGGTAAGTCCACCAGAAAAACAGCGCGCTCGACCAAGCCATCCAGCCTAACGAGGCCCAAAGCCAGCGGTATTCACCGGTAGAAGATTGCCACGGCAAACTGAGCGCCAGCCCGCACACGGCAATCGCTACGAGCAGCCGCCAGGAAATGAAGGGTGCAGGCAGCCGGAAGCGCAACCAGCGACGCAACCACGCGGCTATTGAAATCCGTGGTTTTCGCGGCGGAGGGTGTGCTGGCGCAGTGGCTGCGCGAGACGATCCAGCAGCCTTAGTCTGAACCGGTGGAACAACCGGCGATTGCGCGGGAGACGCGACGGCTTCTACCGGCTCCATCGGAATTTGAATTGCAGTTTCTGCCGTGTCCGTGTCCGCTTCCTCCGCCACGGCGAAAGGCTCATCCGGACACCATTCCTCGAACAGCGCCTCGAAAACGGCGTGGTGTTTGCTGTCCTTGAGCAGCGTACAGGCCAGCAGGTGTTTCAGGCTGACCCGGTTTAGCGCTGGCTCCAGACGAAACACATGCTGCAAGCGGCTCACCGCCAGCGGATCGACCGGCACGCCGTCCGCCCGCAGCGCTGTCAGAAAGGCATCCAGACCGGGGAGAAAAGGCATCGTCAACGCAACTGGTCGAGATCGTCCCTGTCCTTGAGCAAAGCGGTCAGGCCGGGAAGGTCCCGCAAGCTACAGGTGCGCAATGGTTGCGCTTTGATGCCACGGGCGCTGAGGATCGCCAACCAGGTCAGGATTTCCGCGGTTGAAGGTTTCTTTTGCAACTGCGGCGTTTTGCGCAGTTCCCAGAAACGCTCCTGGGCGGCCTCCAGCAAAGCTTCATCCAGGGGCGGGAAATGCGCCTTGATGGCGGCGCGGACCAGCGCTTCGGTCAGCTCGATATGATGGAAAATACAGCGACGCAGAAAGGCATCCGGCAACCGCCGCTCGGCGTTGCTGGTGATCACCACGATGGGCGGTTGACCGGAACGGGGATGGATGATCTCTTTTTCGTTAAAAGGATGATGAAACTTATGCTGGTCCAGTTCCAGCAGCAGGTCGTTGGGAAAATCGCGTGGCGCCTTGTCGATCTCGTCGATCAGTAAAACCGCAACCGTCTCGCACTCGTAGGCCCGCCACAGGGCTTTCTTTTGCAGAAAATCCGCCCGTAGCAGAGGCGGTTCTCCCGGCGCAGGATGCTGGGCGGCCCGCAGATACCCTACCGCGTCGAAGTCGTACTTCAAATCTTCGGCAGTGGAAGTGGACTTGACTGAATAGTCGAACACCTCGACGCCAAAATACCAGCCCAGATACCAGGCGACTTGGGTCTTGCCAGTGCCGGGTTCGCCGGTCAGCAGCAGGGGTGCGCCCACCGCCAGCGCCATATTGATGGCGGTTTGCAGACCGGTGTCCAGTCGAAAACGCGAGGCCGAGACTTTGAAATCGCGCAACGTTTCCGGCAGTGTGGCGCTGCTCCAGTCGCCGGCGGGCGGCCAGCGGATCGTGAGCGTTTGGATCGATGTCGATACGCACCAGTTCGAAGTGGCTGTCACGGGTCATGGCGGGGTGATTTCTGGCAAAGGCTATACCGGAAAGTCGGGCATGGGTGGGTATGAATTCCCCTCCTTGAATAAGGAGGGGTGGCGCGCAGCGCCGGGGTGGTTCGACCTGGCGGACTGACCCCCCCGCCCTTCGGGCACCCCCCCTTGGCAGGGGGGGAATAAAGACTGGGCCCATAGGTAGGATCTTTTGAGGAAATTACCTGGATCAATCCTCGGTGTCGACAATGCCACATTGCTTGCCCCACTTTTGTTTGAGATGGTCGTAAAGGTCGTGCCAATGCCCCTTGGCGCCATCCTGAAGCAACTGCACGGTACGGTCGAACTCCCCGCCGGTTTCGCGGTAGATCAGACGCGGCAGTAGGGCGCGCATGCCGTCCGGACAGTTGCAGTGATGGCGGTCGCTCAGATAGTGAACGAGGTCTTTCACGGAGACCTTTTCCAAAGGCGGTAATGCTTCGAAAGCGAACGTCCAGTCACCCAGAAAACGCCCTTCCAGAGAATCCAGTATCTGTTGCAACACCCCCTCCTGTCCGACGGGGCGCTCCACAGCGAGATAGGACACCAGACGCAAACCGTCCGGACAGGCATGCGCCAGTTCATCACGGCAGAAAGTCAACCACGCAGTCAATTGCTGTTCGAACAGGGTGAAATCCCGTGGGCAAAGGTCCATTCTCCAGTCGAGCAACACCACGGGAAAGGCTTTACCCAGGCGCTCGGGTGCGAGCTTCTCCAGATGCCTCACGATAGGCTCGCGCCATTCCAGACCCAGGTGACGCCGCACTCCCTGTTCCACCGCCTGTCGGTCGAAAGGCTTGGAAAGGTTCGGCAACCGTAATTCCAAACGTTTGATGGCAACGGTGTCTCTGGCATCACGCTTTAAATGGTTGAGCAGTTGAATGGAAAAATGCTCCACCCGATTGCCGGGCTCGCCATGCACCACCACAGCCTGTAAACGGCGGTCCCGGTTGCGCACCAATTCTATGACACTGCTAGTCAGCAGCCCACGCTGATTGTGACGGTCGAGCAGGAGTTCGATTAGATCCGCACTCGTCGGTTTGATGCCGGGCAGGGTTTGCCAACGCCGATAGGCCGACCAGGCGCTGGCGTCAGGCAAGCCGTAAGCATGCAGTGCCCAGACCGGATCATATCCTTGCAGTAATCCTTCCAACCAACGGATGCCAGTCTGACGGGCTTGCAGGGTATCGTCAGAGGAAGTCACCTGAACGGCGGCGAACGGCACAGTAGGCAACACCTCGGCCACGCTGCCCATACCCGGTCGTAGGGATCTGCCCGCCAGATTGAGAAACAGCGCCTTGGGCGGATGTCTGGCCCAGAGTGCGCCCAATTCCTTTAAAGTCAGCTTTTGGGAATCCCGCAGTAGCAGCACGAGTTCGGCGCCGCTGGCTTCCGCCGGGCCATAGTAGTAAACGATGCGTGGGGTGCGTTCTTTGAACGCGCGTTCGAGTTCCTGTCGGTTGGTCGCGCGCAGCGGCGGCCAGGGCCAGGCATGCCCGGACCAGAGCGTCTCGAAAAGCTGTTCCAACCCCAGACAGTGAGGGTCGCTGCGCAAGGGGCCACCGTGATCCTCCGGCGCGACGATCAGCACTTCGCAAGGGGTGGATACCTGGATGTCGCTGTACTGCGGCGGCTCGGTCGTGTCGGCCGCCGGCAAGAATTCGAAGGTCCAGCCGCCGGCTTCCCACAACGGTTGATCCTGCCAACGGGTCTGGCGCCAGGGAAGTTGTCTTAGCAGCGGATCATCCGTCTGTAGGCGCACCCGCAGAGGGTAACGGTTGAGTGGTAACGTCTGGTCCGAATCGAAAACTCTGCTGATTATCCTGTTGCAAAATCCTTTCTCGGCTGGACCGAACAACAGCGTGAACAAGAACGGTCCCAAAGACTCAGCCTTGTGCGGCAGGGCGCCATGGGCAAGCCAGTCCGCCGCCGCGCTACGGGCGCCCCTGCAATCCAGGTAATCCTGCGCGAACAGCGGTTCGGATGGCGAGGAATACAGCGCGTAAAACCGGTCGCCACGAACCTGTAAGCAGATGGTCAATTCATGCTGGCGCTCGCCGGGCGGTCGGCTGACCGGCTCTGCCTCGATCCCCACTTGCCGCGCCAGATCACGCAGTTGCCGGGCAGCTCGTAAATAAAGTCGTTCGCGTTCATCGCCCTGACAGGACGAAACCGGTTTATCAGGTGCGTTGAGTCCTTGATATTGGGTCAGTCTGACCTCGTTACCCTGGCCGTCGGGAAACACGCAGTCAGGATCATCGACGGCCGAAGGACGCAGGTATAGACAGGTCAGCGCCGTCTGCTCCTGCGCCCTGGCTCGCAGCAGCGGCTCCAACTCATGCTCGCGGATATAGCTGGAATTCAGGAAATCTTTTGAAATCAGCAATACGCCGATGCCAGCGGAACCAATAGCCTGTTGAATTTCCTGATGCCAATTCTGACCGGCCTGAAGCTCCGGATCGATCCAGACATCCAGGAGGCCCTTGTCTTCCCAGAATTTAAGATAGCTTCGAAATTCGTCGAGGTACGACTGATCTTTGTGGCTGTAGCTGATAAAAATCCGGTTGCGCGCCATCTTTTATCTCCTCAATTGCCGGCCGGCGCTCTCACCGGCCACCCCAGGGCTGAACATCCCGCCAAGGGTATCGTTATAATGCCTGAACCTTGACCGTTATGCGAAACCGCTCCCCTACTTTCCGCAATTCAGGCTCCATGATCAATCCACAGGATTTCCCCACCCTCGAAGCCCTAGTCGGCAACACTCCGCTGGTGCGCCTGCAACGGATACCCGGCAACACCCGCAATCTGCTTCTGGGCAAGCTGGAGGGCAACAATCCGGCGGGCTCGGTAAAGGATCGTCCGGCGCTCGGCATGATCCAGCAGGCAGAAGCGCGCGGCGACATCAAACCGGGCGATACCCTGATCGAAGCCACCAGCGGCAATACCGGCATCGCCCTGGCCATGATTGCCGCGCTCAAAGGCTATCGGCTGACGCTGATCATGCCGGAACACATGAGCGCCGAACGGCGCGCCGCCATGCGCGCCTTTGGCGCGAACATCATTCTGGTCAGCAAGCAGGCCGGGATGGAGGGCGCCCGCGACCTGGCCCTGCAACTGCAACGCGACGGCCAGGGTAGAGTGCTGGATCAGTTCGCCAATCCCGACAATCCGCTGATTCACTATCAGACCACCGGCCCGGAAATCTGGCGGGATACCGGCGGCCGCATCACCCATTTCGTCAGCGCAATGGGCACCACCGGCACCATCATGGGCGTCTCGCGCTATCTCAAGCAGCACAATCCGGCAGTGCAGATCGTCGGCGTGCAACCCGCCGCCGACAGCAGCATCCCCGGCATCCGCCGCTGGCCGCCGCAATACCTGCCCAAAATTTACCAACCCGAACGGGTGGATCGCATTATCGACATTACCCAGCAGGACGCCGAAACCATGGTCCGCCGTCTGGCTTGCGAGGAAGGGATATTCGCCGGCATCTCGGCGGCGGGCGCACTGGCGGCGGCTCTCCAGGTGTCCGCCGAAGTCGATGAGGCGATCATCGTTTTCATCGTCTGTGACCGGGGCGACCGCTATCTGTCCACCGGCGTGTTTCCTGCCTGACGGATGCTGCCGGCTCGACCGCCTGACAGCAGGCCCGCGGGGCGCGGCCGCGCCGCGGCGACGGTATCCGTCCGGGTGGCTGAACTGGCTCACGATGGCCGGGGAATGGCCCGCCTCGATGGCAAAGCGATCTTTATTGCCGGCGCTCTGCCGGAGGAGCAGGTGCGCTGCCGCATCAGCGCCCGTCACAGCAGCTACGATGAAGCGCGTCTCGAGGCCGTCGAAATCCCCTCGCCCGAACGGGTACAGCCGCGCTGCGCGCACTTCGCTGTCTGCGGCGGATGCAGCCTGCAACACCTGGCAGCGGAGCAGCAGATCGCCCATAAACAGCGCTGGCTGCTGGACAATCTCAACCGCATCGGCAAGGTGCAGCCGCGCCAGGTGCTGGAGCCGTTGCGGGGACCGCTGTGGGGCTATCGCCACAAGGCCCGCCTGGGAGTCAAATATGTGGCTAAGAAAAATAAGGTCCTGGTGGGATTCCGGGAACGCAACGGCTCCTATCTGGCGGAGTTACAGCGGTGCGAGGTATTGCATCCCCGGATCGGCACTCTGCTGGAAGCCCTGGGCGAACTGGTCGGCGGGCTCAGCATCCGCGACCGCGTGCCGCAGATCGAAGTGGCAGTGGGGGACCATGCCGCCGCGTTGAATTTGCGCGTGCTGGCGCCGCCGGACGCCGCCGATAACAACGCGCTGTGCGCCTTCGGGCAGCGGCACGACCTGATCATTTACCTGCAACCGCAGGGCCCGGCCAGCACGACACTGCTCTGGCCACAACAGGCGGCCCTCAGCTACCGTCTGCCGGCTTTCGGGTTGGAACTGGAATTCATGCCCTATCATTTCATCCAGATCAATGCCGCTGTCAACCGTCTGCTGGTGGAGCGCGCCGTGGACTTACTGGAGGTGCAAGCCAGCGACCGCGTGCTGGATCTGTTCTGTGGCCTGGGCAACTTCACGCTGGCGTTCGCCCGCCGCGCCCACGCAGCGGTCGGCGTGGAAGGGGATGCTGAACTGGTGACGTGGGCGGGTCGCAACGCAGTCCGCAACGGCATCGCCACGGCGCACTTCTATGGCGCCGATCTGGCGCAGGCGTTGGGGGAACCCGCCTGGCTGCAGGGACCTTACGATAAGCTGCTGCTGGATCCGCCGCGCTCCGGCGCCTTGGCTCTGCTCCCCCGACTGGCCGCTTTACAGGTCCAGCGGCTGGTGTATATCTCCTGCCATCCCGCCACCCTGGCCCGCGACGCCGGGGAATTGGTGCATCATTACGGTTACCGCTTATCGAGCGCCGGCGTTATAGACATGTTTCCCCATACCAGCCATGTGGAATCCATTGCCCTATTCGAACGGGCCAAAGAGGCGGGCAAGGTTGCTGCAACATGCTAAAATAAATTGGTAATAATAATTTTACGGTGCAGGCGCGTAGGAGGGCTGTCCCATCCTCCCCAGTCCGAGCGAACACCGCCACCGAATCGCTGTCACCCTTGGATTTCCGCAGTGCGCCCGACCGAACCAACCCATGCTATGACCTGTAATGGAAAACAATTGTTAACAGTGACAAAAGAGGCGCTGTACAGTACACGGACAGGCTTGACAGGCGCTGGCAGGCGCCTTATTGCTGTACTGCCTTATCCGGGTTAATTTCCATGACTCCCAGGCCTGCGGGTTGCGCCGCATCGTAACAATGCCAAAAGCAAACGATTTGCAATGGACATCGGCCAGTCTCAGTCATGTCGGCAAAGTCCGCCATGTCAATGAGGATTCCTGTCTGGTCCTGCCCGAAACCGGCGTCTGGGCAGTGGCCGACGGCATGGGCGGCCACAAAGCCGGCGATGTCGCCAGTCGGGTCATCATCAGCGAACTCAGTCAACTGCCTTCCGGCGCCGATCACAAAACCCTGATCGATGGAATCAAAGCCCGGTTGCAGGAGGCCAACCGCAAGCTGCTCGAGTTATCGATCCAGTTCTACGAGCGACGCACGATGGGCAGCACGGTAGTCATACTGGCGATCTGGCAGGAACGTGGCGCCTGTCTGTGGGTGGGCGACAGCCGGCTTTACCTGCTGCGGGACGGCCAATTGCAGCAATTGACCCACGATCACAGCTATGTGCAGGAATTGGTGGATTGGGGCCTGCTCGAACCCGGCAAGGCCAACAGCCATCCGATGGGTAATGTCATCACCCGCGCCATAGGGCACCGCGACGACCTCGATATCGACGTGATTCAGTTTTCCTTGCAGCCCGGCGACACCTTTCTGTTGTGCAGCGACGGTCTCAGCAAAGTGGTTTCCGAGGTGGAGATCGCCATTCTGCTGTCCTGCGGTGGCTGCCAGGATACCGTCCGCGGCCTGGTCGACCTGGCGCTGGCGCGCGGCGCCCACGACAATGTCACGGCGGTGGTGGTCGAAATCGGCGGCCTGCCGGGGGCCTGAACTGCAACTAGCGTGCTGCGAGCCGCATCTTCATCGAGCTATTGAGCGGGCAGACCCACTCGTTTACGTTACATGTCAACCATCGATACGATTCAATACGGCATCAAGGGCGCCTGGCGGGTCGCGCAGACGGTGCGCGTCCTGGCCGGAACCGGTTTGAGTTGGCTGGCGGGCGACCGTCCCCCGGTCCCGGCGTTGATGCGCCAGACCTTCGAGCGGTTGGGGGCCACCTATATCAAACTGGGCCAGTTCATCGCCAGTTCACCGTCCTTCTTCCCGGCCGAGTACGTGGAGGAATTCCAGTTGTGCCTGGATCGCACCGAGCCTGTGTCGTTCCGCACCCTGGAAGCGGTGCTGCGCCGCGAACTGGGGCAGTCGCTCGACCGCTGGTTCACAACCATCGACCCACAACCGCTGGCTTCCGCCTCCATCGCGCAGGTCCATGCGGCGCGGTTGACGAGCGGCGAAGACGTGGTGATCAAGATTCAGAAGCCGGGCGTACAGGACGTGCTGTTAACGGATCTGAACTTCCTCTACGTCAGCGCGCGTATTTTGGAATTTCTGCGGCCGGGTATTTCCTGGGCGTCGCTGTCGGGCATCGTCGCGGAAATCCAGAAAACCATGATCGAGGAATGCGATTTTCTCAAAGAGGCCGACCATCTCGAACGCTTCGCCGCTTTTCTGCGGCAGACCGGCAATCACCGCGCCGTGGTCCCCAAAGTCTACCGCGAGGCCACCACCCTGCGGGTGCTGACCATGGAGCGCCTGTACGGAGCACCGCTCACCGACCTGGACAGTATCCGCCGCTATTCCAGGAATCCCGAAGAGACCCTGATCGTCGCCCTGAACACCTGGTTCGCCAGCCTGTTGTATTGCGATTTTTTCCATGCCGACGTGCATGCCGGCAATCTGCTGGCGCTGACCGACGGGCGGGTCGGTTTTATCGACTTCGGCATCGTCGGGCGGATAGCGCCCAAGACCTGGATGGCGATGAGCGCATTGCTGGAAGGCATCGAGCGGGGCGATTACCGCAGCATCGCCCGGTCGATGGTCGATATCGGCATCACCAAAGAGCAGGTGGACGTAGACCGGCTGGCCCGCGATCTGGAAAGGCTGCTGGGCACCCACGATCTGTGGGCAACGCGCTCCCCCCGGGAAGAAGCGGAAGGGGTCAACCATGTGCTGCTGGACATCGTCGCTACCGGCGAGCGGCACGGACTGCACTTTCCCCGCGAATTCGCCCTGCTGCTCAAGCAATTCCTGTATTTCGACCGTTATATCCAGTTGCTGGCGCCCGGGCTGAGCATCTACGACGATGCCCGGGTCGCTGTGCTGCCGGAACTGCCGGGCCACTGTCGCTAATCCCGATAGCCGCAGCAGTCCATGATCACTCACATCCTAGTGGATTAACGCATAAGTTCTGACAGGTCGTGCTCTAGTGCCTACGCAGCAAGTTGGGAACCAGAACCTATCAAAACTTTTGCGGCAGCCCACTAGCGGCAGCGAACCTGGCGTGAGTCGAGTACAGGTCTTTCACAGTTTCGACGCGCTGCCGCCCGAATGGTCAAAACATTTCGACCAAGCCAGCGTCACCAGCATTTTTTACAGCCTGCCCTGGTTCGACAATTACCTGCGCACCGTGCCCGGCGACGGTCGGGAAGTGCGCATCTATGCCGCCGCTAGGGACAACGGCGCTGTCGCCATCCTGCCCATGCAGACCGCTGCGCAGGCGCTGGGCCGGCTGGCGCCCCGCAGCCTGTCCGCCCTTGGCAATTACTACACTTCGCTGTTCGGCCCGATCACGGCCGGCGATGACCAGGGCGCCGTGTTGCACGCGCTGGCGGCGGCTCTCGCCCGGGAACGTCCCTGCTGGGATATCGTCGATCTGCAACCGCTCGACCGCGAAGCGGCGACTTTCAGCGGATTGTTGCAGGCATTCAAGAGCGCCGGTTGGTGGGCCTGCCCTTATTACCGCTTCGGCAACTGGTTCCTCGACGTCAGGGGCAGAGGCTATGCGGATTATTGGCACAGTCTACCGTCGCCGCTCAGGAACACCCTGAAAAGAAAAAAGAAACAACTGATGGCCAGCGGCCGCGCCCGCACCGTCATCGTCAGCGGCGGGGACCACCTGGCTCAGGCCATCGACGATTATGTGGCGGTCTACAAGCTCAGTTGGAAGCAACCGGAACCTTATCCTGCCTTCATTCCCGGATTGATCTATACCTGTGCCGCCCAGGGCTGGCTGCGCCTGGGTCTGATCTATCTCGACGAGCGGCCGGTCGCCGCGCAGATTTGGATCGTGCATGGCGACAGCGCAGCGATTTTCAAACTGGCCTACGACCATCGCTGCGAGCGCCTGTCGCCGGGTTCGCTGTTGACGGCAGCCCTGATGGAGCAGGTCATCGACCGCGATCAGGTCGCCGTGGTCGATTATTTAACCGGCGACGATGCGTATAAACGGGACTGGATGTCGCAGCGGCGCGAACGTTGGGGCATCGTGGCTTATAATCCACGCACCCTGCACGGTCTAGCGGCTGCTCTGCGCCACTACGGCGGTGGACTGCGCCGGCGCTGGCGGCAGGCGGTCACCGGCTGGCGTGCTGCCGGACGGCAGCACGCCGCGACTCCGGAGACCGGCAATCGAAGCTGAGCAGTTCACCCTTTTCATTCTCTGAAACCCACTGGATCGATACGGCATGACGGGCTTATGTGGCTGGTTGCAAACCCCGGTCGGCGCGGCGCCGGCGGCAGCGGTGTTGAGTGACATGAGCGCCGGGCTGACGGCAGGCGGCGCTCTACCGTGTGTTCAGGAAAATGGCGCGGCCTGTTGCTCGACCGGCTCTCTGGTCCGGCTGCCCGACGGACTGACGGCGGCGCTTGCCGGTCAGCCTTACTGGTCGGCGCCGGAACTGCGCGCACTGGCCGATGCGCACGGTCACGCGCAAGCGCTGGCCGAGGCTTACCGGCGCTACGCCACCGGCTTGCTGGCGCACCTGCATGGGGCTTTTGTGCTGGCGGTGCTCGACCCGGCCGCCGGTCGCGTTTTTGCCGCCATCGACCGCATCGGTCAACTGCCCCTGTACTACTCGCTGCCTGGGGAAGGCATCGTGTTCGGCTCCACCGCCGCCAGTGTTGGCGCCCATCCGGCCAGCAGCCAGCGGCTGTCCTGTCAGGGCTTGTTCAACTACGTGTATTTCCATATGTCGCCCAGTCCCGGCTGCATTTATGAACAGCAACACAAACTGGCCGGCGGGCATTATCTGGATTACCGCAACGGCGCACTGCAAGTGCTCAGGTACTGGCAACCCGCCTTCGACGAGACCGCAAGCGCCTCGGTGGACGAACTGGGCGAAATTCTGCGAACGCTCATTCTGGCGGCGGTGCGCCGCTCGGTTTCCACCCGACCGGTCGGCGCTTTCCTGAGCGGCGGACTGGACAGCTCTACCGTGGCGGGCATGCTGGCGACTCTGCATCCCGGCCAGGTCAAGACCTATTCGATTGGCTTCGCCGTGCCGGGCTACGACGAAATGGACTACGCCCGGGTGGCAGCGACCCATTTCGGCACGGAACAGCACGAATACTATCTCACGCCCGCAGACGCCGTCGCCGCTATCCCGCACATCGCCCAAAGCTACGACGAACCGTTCGGCAATTCATCCGCCTTGCCGGTGTACTACTGTGCCAAACTGGCCAGGGAGGACGGTCTCACCAGGCTGGCGGCCGGCGATGGGGGCGACGAGTTGTTCGCCGGCAATGAGCGCTACGCCGACCAGCAGGTGTTCGAGCATTATCGCCGCCTGCCGCGCCTGTTGCGGGAAGCCGTGCTCGAAGGCGGCTTACGACGGCTGTCCGGTCTGCGCCGTCTGCCCCTGTTCCGCAAGGCCGACAGCTACATTCAGCAGGCCAACACGCCGCTGCCGGATCGCCTGGAATCCTATAATTTCCTGCATCGCCACGCCGCTGGGGAAATTTTTACGGCTGCTTTTCTGGAGCAAGTCGATACCGCCTATCCCTTGACGCTGCTACGGGAGCTCTATCAGACACCCGGGCAGGCCTCGGCGCTCAACCGCATGCTCTACCTGGACTGGCAGCGCACGTTGCACGATAACGACCTGGTCAAAGTCAACCGCATGTGTCAACTCGCCGGCATCGAGGTGGTCTATCCGCTGCTGGATGACGCGCTGGTGGAGTTTTCCTGCCGCGTGCCCTCGGCCTGGAAACTCAACGGGCGACGGCTGCGCTGGTTCTACAAGCAGGCCATGAAAGATTTCCTGCCGGTGCGCACGCTGCGCAAATCCAAGCACGGCTTCGGTCTGCCGTTCGGCATCTGGACGCAGACCCACCGGCCGTTGCAGGAACTCGCTTACGACAGTCTGCAACGGCTCAAGCAGCGTTCCTGCTTTCGCGCCGACTTCATCGACCGGGCCATCGACCTGCACCGTCGCGAACATGCGGCCTATTACGGCGAACTGATCTGGATTCTGATGATGCTGAGTCTGTGGCTGGACAGCCATGCCTGACTGGCCCGCGAGCACTCATCACTCCAGGCAGGTGAGGATCTCGCTATTAAGGCTGCAAGGGTGAACAGCGGCGGCGGCTTGCAGGCGGCTGTAGCAGTTGTCCGGTCTGTTTTTGGCTACAGGGATTCCCGCACCGGCTCAGCGGCTGTCGCCTGACCATGCAGGCTCCACCATGCCACTGCCACGCCCACCGCACTGACCACAGCCGCCAGTAGAAAGGTGAACCGCGCCCCCGCCCCGGACCATAGATAACCGGCGGCGAGGCTGCCTAGCGCACCCCCGGCCCCGAAGCTCAAACTGTTGTACAGCGCCTGTCCCCGTCCCTGATGCGGGCCGATAAACAAATGATGGATCAGATGGATGGCGGCGGCATGGTAGAGGCCAAAGCTGAAAGCGTGCAGGCACTGAGCCAGCAGCAGCAGGGGCAGACAGTCGGCGAACCGGCCGATCAGTACCCAGCGCAGGCTGGCCAGCGTCATGGCCGTCAACAACAGGCGCCGGGTACCCAGGCGCGGCAGCAGCCGCGGCATCAACAGAAAAATCACGATCTCGGCGGCCACGCCCAAATCCCACAGTGCGCCGATCGCCTCGCGGGAATAACCCATTGCCGCCAGATAGATCGAGAAAAAGGCGTAATAAGGACCGTGGCTGAACTGATTGAGGAAGCTCATCAGCAACAGAGCCGCCACCGTCGGATGGCGCATGACCTTGCCGAGGGACTGGCGTTGCCCCTGCCCGGCGGGGCAGCGATCTTCCGGAACCAGCAGACTGTTCACCCCGAGCGCGCAGAACAACAGCAGCAACACACCGGGCACCACGCCGATGCCCAGGCGTTGCACCAGCGCGCCGGCCAGCAGGGCGGCGGCGATGAAGCCAACCGAACCCCATAAACGGATACGGGCATAACGATGCACCGCTACCCCCAGATGATTGAGGGTAATACTCTCGAACTGGGGCAGGGCGGCGTTCCAGAAAAAGCTGAACAGGCAGATCGTCAGCGCCAGCCCGGCGAAGGAATTTCCTGCCGGGTAAACGCCGATAAAACACAACACCGCTCCCAGGCAGGCCAGGCGGACCATCGTTATGCGCCGGCCGCTACGATCGGCCAGCCAGCCCCACAGGTTGGGCGCCACGACTTTGGTGAGCAGCGTGAGCGCCGTCAGTTCGCCGATCCGGGCCGGGCTAAAACCCAGAAACTGCAGGTACAGGCTCCAATAAGGAAGGAAAACGCCGAGAATGGCGAAATACCAGAGATAAAAACCCGACAGGCGCAGGTACAGGTTGCCGTCAGAGCAGCCACGCTCACCCCCCCGTTTGGCGGTCGCGGCTAAGCGTCGCCGGCGCGGGCCAGCCGGTGAGTCAATCCACCGCACCGGGAATCACGGGCGTCGCGGAAACCACGTCCAGATTCTGAGCGCGGTGCCGCAAGGCATGATCCATCAACACCAACGCCACCATCGCTTCGGCAATCGGCGTGGCGCGAATTCCCACGCAGGGATCATGGCGACCTTTAGTCACCACCGCCACCGGCTCGCCCTGCAAATTCACCGTCCTACCGGGCAGGCGAATGCTGGAAGTGGGCTTGAGCGCCAGGCTGGCGACGATATCCTGACCGCTGGAAATGCCCCCCAGAATACCGCCCGCGTGATTGCTCAGGAAACCCTGGGGCGTGATCTCGTCGCGGTGGGCGGAGCCCCGCTGCTCGATGCAGGCGAAACCGGCGCCGATCTCTACTCCCTTGACGGCATTGATGCTCATCAGCGCATGGGCCAGATCGGCATCCAGACGGTCGAACACCGGCTCTCCCCAGCCCACCGGCACACGGCTGGCGATCACCGTAATTCGGGCACCGATGGAGTCACCCGATTTGCGCAGCGCGTCCATGAACGCTTCCAGTTCCGGCACCTTATCGGGATCGGGACAGAAAAAGGGATTGTTGTCCACTGCGTCCCAGACCAGCTTGTCCGGACGCAACGGACCGAGCTGCGCCAGATAGCCGCGAATTTCCACCCCATAGCGTTCATACAGGTATTTTCTGGCGATGGCGCCTGCGGCCACGCGCACGGCCGTTTCCCGGGCTGAAGACCGCCCGCCGCCACGATAATCACGGATACCGTATTTCTGCTGATAAGTATAATCGGCATGGCCGGGCCGGAAGCGATCCAGAAGGTCGTGGTAATCCTTGGAGCGCTGGTCGAGGTTCTCGATCAGCAGGCAGATGGGTGCTCCGGTGGTTTTACCTTCGAACACGCCGGACAGAATCCGGACGGCGTCCGGCTCGCGCCGTTGCGTGGTATGCCGGCTTTTGCCGGGACGACGGCGTTCCAATTGCACTTGGATATCGGCCTCCGAGAGCGCCATGCCGGGCGGGCAGCCGTCGATGACGCCGCCGATCGCGGGACCGTGACTCTCGCCGAAACTGGTGACGGTAAACAGTTTGCCGAAGCTATT
Organism: uncultured Pseudomonadota bacterium; assembly: GCA_963708455.1. GTDB lineage: Bacteria > Pseudomonadota > Gammaproteobacteria > Competibacterales > Competibacteraceae > CAIMUS01. The sequence continues at coordinate 528,321 of CAVPSQ010000010.1, read as the reverse complement.
TCCAGACATGGAAAGACCCAGGAGCAAGTCCAGCACAATCCCTTGCCATCCAGACAGCCACAGACAGCCGCACGGCAAGTGGCTGCAGACAGTACAGCAGCAACCGAAAAATGGACAGAAAAAGCATATCGCCTGATCTGCAAGAAAGGTAGGTGGAACGTTCCCTGCCGCAAGACCTGTCCTGGCAACGGCGGATAGCTCTGGTCCGGGACCTCCGGTCGACCGGAGCGGGAGAGCTTGCAGACGCTAATCGAGTGTTCGGACCGCCGTTAAGCGGCTCAGCCGACGCCGGGCAATACGGCGACTTTGATAGATAGCCGGAGGCGCTTCAGGAATGAGCATCCAGGCGATCACCGTCTTTTCCGGCAAAACTTGACCACTGGCCGCCTCCAGGTATGCGCCCTTGGCTGCATCATAAGAACCCAGGCGCACCGCGCTGCTCTCCAATCCGGAGAGATATTCCAGATAAAGAATCCGTGTTTCCTCAGGGGGTGCTAAATCGGCGGTGCTGACCCACTGATCGGACACGATAGTGGCCAGTTCACGGGCGCGCGGCTCCAGTTCGCAGGCGCCCTGCGAGGGACAGGCGGCGCAGCGCGTCGTGGTGGTTTTGCCGTCAGCCGTGGTGGAACGGCAGCCTCCGGCGATTATCGTCAAACCCATGCATTATTCTCCTCATTGGATCATCAGGACAGGATTGCGGGGCAAATATTGCTGAACACAGCGAAGAATAATACGATTTCTTTATAACCAGTGTGACAGAAATAGCCGGTATTGTCACAATTTATTGCATAAGGGTAAGAAAACACACCCGTCACTCGGCCCGCAATGGGAGGCCATCCGTTCTCTCGGCGTTCGCCATAGCGGGATCAATCGCAGTAGTGCCTTACCGCGTCCCGATACTGATCCCACTGGTGATGCAATTCATTGGAACGGCGCGCGGGATAACCGGCTCTCAAGCGTTGCTCGACGGTCTGCAAACGACGTTTATAGTTTTCGCAGCGGTCGCGCCGGCGTTCCGCCGCTTGCGCCTGCTGTTGCCGGTTAAGCTCTGCCTCGCGCGCCCGCGATTTCTGGACGGCGGCCGCGCCGCGTCGTTCGCGTTGATTTTCTTGCAACAGTTGCCGCTCGCCCGGACGCAGGCCGGCGGATTCATCCTGCGAAGCTGGAGGAGGCATCAGCGGCATCTGTTCATAAGGCGCATGCTCCGGTGGACGATCCCCGTAGTGCACCTCACCAGCCGCGCCGGTCCAGCGATAAATGGCCGTCTGCGCCAGGACCAGACTCGACAGCGCAAGCAGCAGAGCGACCGTCGCCAACCTGAAAATTAACATGTGAAAACGTGGCCTGGACATGCCGCCGGCAATGACTGTGGGGCCGGCATCCTTGCCGGCCAGTAAACCTGGAAGGAGGGTCCGCACAGAACAGCAGCGCGGACCGTTGCCAACAAAACGCCCTTGTTGCCGTCCGCGCAACGTGGCAAGAAAGGCGCGGCCCGGTCGAATCCTTAACCCGGGTATCCCAATTGCTGCTTGAGCGACTCGACCAGGTCGATATACTGCTGCATGGCGGCCTCTTTGGGAGTGCCTTTAAAGCCGGTCCACGCATCGTATTTGGTGCGTCCGATCAAATCAGTGAATCCCGGACGATCGCCCTGTACGTCACCGTCCGAACCTTGCTTGAACAGCGCATACAGCTTCAGCTTGGTAGGATTATCGGGCGCTTTGCTCAGTTTGGTGACTTCTTCGGAGGCGCTTTTAAAGCGGGCTTCTAAATCAGACATGTGCTCTCCCTCATCGGATTGTTGCGATTTCCCACGAATGTGGGACAGCTACTTTTTAGTGCATTTTCGTACATTGTGCAAGCTGGCAGTATCTCCGGTGCAGCAAAAACCTGTTTAACATTGCCCAGTTGAGGCCGCGCTCCTATACTGTGTCGGCAAGCCATTCACCCGCTCGGATTTACCATGTTCAATTTCGACCGTGACCAGCTGTCCTTCGTGGATAATGCCTGGCTGCGCATGGATCGTCCTTACAATCTGATGACGATCAATTGCGTCATGATTCTGGAAGACAGGATGGACCTAGAACACTTCCAAAAAACTATAGAGACCCGGCTGTTGACCCGCGAGCGTTTCCGACAACGGCCGGTGCAGCATACGACAGGAACCTATTGGGAAACGGATACGCACTTCGAGATCAGCAGCCATGTCCGGCGCATCGGGTTACCGGGCGCAGGCGGCAAACAGGAACTGGAGGAATTCGTCAGCAATCTGGTCAGCACGCCCATGGATCCGACCAAACCGTTGTGGGACGTCCACCTGGTGGAGGATTATCAAGAGGGTAGCGCATCGATCTGGCGCTTTCACCACTGTTACGCGGATGGCGTCGCTCTGATTCATATATTGTTGTCCATTATCGATCTCACTCCGGATGCTGCTACCCCTAAAACCCGTACAGCTTCCCGTAAATCGCGCCATCACGACGAGGATGAATCGGTGGGCGATATCTTCCACCAGCTGTTCCATCCAGTCAGTGAGGCGGTCAGCCACGCCGTCAAAGCCGGCAGAGATCTGCTGGAAGAAGGCGTGGATATCGTGCTCCATCCGGCGGAAATGGTGGATTACGCTCGGCAGGGATGGGAGACACTTGCGGTTTATGCTCGCCAGGGTCTGGGTTTCGCTTCTGAAGCCGCCCGGCTATTGTTCCTCCCCGATGACCCGGACACCCGTCTCCGCGGCCGGCTCGGCGTGGCTAAACGGGTGGCCTGGGCTGATCCCCTGCCGCTATCCGAAGTCAAGCTGATCGGCAGGGCGTTCGGCTGCACCCTCAACGATGTCTTGCTCGCTTCGGTCGCCGGAGCCTTGCACGCCTATCTGGTGGAAAAAGGCGATCCGGTGGTGGAAGAGCTGGAAATCCGGGCTGCGGTGCCGGTCAATCTGCGGTCGTCGGACGACCCGGCCGACGACATGGGCAATGTCTTCGGCCTGGTGTTGCTGACTCTGCCGATCGGCATCGAGAACCCCCTGGAACGCCTCTATCAGGTCCATCGGCGGATGGGAGAATTAAAAGCGTCCTATCAGGCGGTGCTGACCTTCGGCTTGCTGGAGATCATGGGATTGGGACCCAAAGCCGCACAAGCCGCGGCTATAAAATTAATCAGCAGGAAGGCGACCACCGTGATGACCAATGTTCCCGGCCCGCCACAGCCTTTGTATTTTGCCGGTTCCAAAATCAGCGCGCTGATGTTCTGGGTTCCCCAGGCCGGCTCGGTCGGGATGGGCGTCAGCATCCTGACCTACAACCACCACGTCCACTTCGGGCTGATCACTGATCGCAAACTGATAAGGGACCCGGAGACCATTATCAGCCAGTTCAGACAAGAGTTCGAAAAGCTGTTGCTGATTGCCATGATGGGACCCTGGGACAAGCATAGCGAAGCGGATTCCACAGCGGAAACTGAGAAGGCGCTGGCGCGTTGACAACCGGCCCCGGCAGTCGGATAAAAACCGGCTGCCGGTATTAACAGGGGCGCCGGTTCCGGAAAATGGCGCTGGCTTGGAGCCGCACGGCAGGGAGGTCGCTCGCATGGCTGGAGTAAACTGCATCATCTAGTATGTTTATTCTAACCTAACTTGTTATTTTGCCTGAGTTAGTAAAGCCTTATCTCTAATATGCCGCAACTTTTGATCGTTATGGTCGCATCACTTAATTTAAGGCTTTCGAACAGTTTGAAAGTATTTTATGTCAATTGCAGATATTACTTTTTCCATGCAAACCTGAGAACAGGAGACTGAAAATGGTTAAGAAATTAAAATCCCAAGGCGAAAAACAACTGGTCGAAAATGTCATGGAAACGACCCGCCTGATCTGGTTGGCAGGTCTGGGCGCATTCGCCAAAGTCGAGGAGGAAGGTGGCAAACTTTTTGAAACTCTCGTTAAAGAAGGCGAAAAATTGCAGCATCATACCAAAAAGATAGCCGATGGTGCCGTGGAAGAGGTCAAGGATAAGGTCGGGGAAATGAAGGATATGGCCATCGATACCCTGGATAAACTGGAGGAAGCTCTGGAAGACCGCGTAGCCCTTATCCTGAATCAACTGGGCGTGCCTACCAGTAAGGATATCGAGGATCTTAGCAGACGGGTGGATGCCTTGAACGAAAGCGTCAGGAAGCTGACTAACTCCTGAAACGAAGTATAAATAGGAGGTCGCTTTGTCGATATAAGGATGATATTTATTATGTCAATCTTCCTATTTCCAGCAGCGCGGCGTGGGAGGGAGATAGGAATGTTGCGTTTTTTATTTATTGTTGCAATCTCGCAACAATGGGGCGCTCCCTAAATCACACGACCCGTCGCGATTCTGGTCGATATTCGATAATTAATCCCAGCAGCGATTGGCGGCAGGCGGCAGGCGGCAGGCGCAGCCCGGGGCCTGCATGCCGTGGGTCTGATGCTAACTCGATTGGTTTGCCAGAGGAAACGACATGCTAAGAACCCAGCCGGAAAAGCATAACGAAGCCACGGGCCCGCGGATTGGACTGGCGCTGGCGGGCGGCGGCCCTCTGGGCATGATTTATGAAATCGGCGCCTTGCGGGCGCTCGACGAAGCGCTCGAAGGGCTCGATTTTAACCGTTTTGACACGTATGTCGGCGTCAGTGCCGGCGCAGCAGTCGCTTCGGTTCTGGCGAATCAATACAATACGGCGGAGATCTGTCGTATTTTCATCATGAGCGACACTGCCCAGCATCCCATCAACCCGGAAATCTTTCTGATGCCTGCCGTGCGCGAGTACTGGAAACGGCTGAAGTCGATTCCCTCTCTGTTTATCGATTCTTTATGGCAGTTTATTAGAAATCCTTTCGATTTAGGTTTGCTGGAATCACTGACCCGCCTGACACAAGCTTTACCGGCCGGTTTTTTCGATAACGAGGCGATTCACGAATACCTGGTGCAGCTTTTCAGTTCTCCTGGATGTAGTAACGATTTTCGCCAGCTTAAACAAAAGCTGTATGTCGTGACCGTGGATTTGGATACGGGCGAATCGGTGGTATTCGGCTCCAAGGGCTATGACCATATTCCTATTTCCAAAGCGGTCCAGGCCAGTACTGCACTGCCCGGTCTGTATCCGCCGGTAAAGATTGAAGACCGGTATTATGTCGATGGTGCATTGATCAAAACGATGCACGCCTCGGTCGCCTTGAACGAAGGGATGGATCTGGTGCTCTGCCTCAATCCGCTCGTACCGTTCGACGCCAATCTGGCCGCCCAAACCGGGACTTCACAGCATACCACGCTGATAGAGGGCGGTTTGCCGGTAGTGCTGTCGCAGACATTCCGCACCATCATCCATTCCCGGATGCAGGTCAGTATGGCCAGCTATGACACCCAATACGAAAATACAGATGTTATTTTATTCGAACCCAATCGTGACGACCCCAAGATGTTCTTTACCAATGTGTTCAGTTTCTCCACGCGCCTGTGGGTTTGCGATCATGCCTACCAGACTATCCGCAGCGATCTGCTGGCGCGGCATCGGGAGCTCGGAGAGGTGCTGGCGCGGCATGGCATCAAACTGCGAATGGACATACTGGAAGATCAGAAACGCCATTTTTATACTTACTTGCAGGAAGATACGGAAAGCCGCGCTCAAGTGAGAGAACAGGAGGGCACACGGGCTATGGTTGAAAACTTCGACGAAATCCTGGAACAAATGGAGAATCAGGCTCACGCCGAGCATCAAGATACGCTACGCCACAATCGACAGGTGCAATGATGACCAAGACAAAATCTTCAGTAACGCAGGATGGATCGATCGGTAGCACCATGGAAATGGCCCGTCGCATCTGGCTGGCGGGCTTGGGAGCTTTTGCGGCGACCGAGGATAAAGGTGAAAAACTGTTCAAGAAATTGGTTAAAGAAGGAAAAAAAATCGAATCCGATACTAGACAAATAGCTGGTCGCAAAGTCGAGGCCGTGATCCATACGGTTGAAAATACGGTCGAAGATGTCAAAGACCGGGCCGCTGATACCTGGGATGGCATCGAACAGTTGCTCGAAGACCGCATTACCCGGGTATTGATCCGGTTCGGCGTCCCCACCAATGAGGATATTCAAGAGTTGCTGGAGCGGGTCGAAAATCTGAATGACAATATCAGAACGTTGCTTGAAAAAGAGAAAACTCAATAAAGCAACTGTACACTTTGTCAATCCAGGTAATCATGGCTCAGTTTCTGTAACAATTTACGCATATCTTCGCGCAGGAATGGCGATACCAGGGCCATTACCTGATAAACACCGTGGCCGAGCGTGTTTTCGTTGGCGTCGCGGTTATCGCTGCGGATATTGTGAAAATTAATCCAATAAGTAGCGACCACGGTAATATTACTTGCCAGCGCCTGGATTTCTTCAGGGTTGGCCAACATAACGCCGGACTGCACCAGACCTTCACAGATCGCAACTGCAGTTTTGATCTTGCGTTCCAGTATACGCCTGAAGCGTAGGCGCAGTTTTCTGCTGCGACTCAGTATGTTCTCAATGTCTCGATATAAAAACCGATATTCCCAAATACTTTCGAATACCAGATGCAAATAAAGCCACATGTCCTCCATATTCAAGTCACGCTGTTGCGGCACCTGCAATGCATCCGATATTTTCTTCTCGAAACTAATGAACAAGTGATAAATAATTTCATCTTTATTACGGAAATGGTAATACAGATTACCGGGACTGATATTCATTTCGTCGGCAATATGATTAGTGGTGATATGAGGCGCCCCATTCTCATTGAAAAGTTGCAAACTGGTTTGCAAGATGCGCTCGCGAGTCTTGATCACTTGCTTGGATTCCCGAGGTGGCTGTCTAATTTTTGTAAGGAAGATTATAACAACAACCGCCGCTTAAGGGGCGAATGGTCGCTGCTGGCGAGGCAGGGAGCGTGTGGACGGAAGAAGGGGTATGCCACCCGTTGCGTGACGTACCCGGCAAGGCGCACTCAGGCGTCGTTGTTGCCCAGCGCCACCTGATTGCGCAGACGGGCGAACTCCAGCAGGCGTTGGATGGGGCGCACGGCGCGTAGCCGGATGTCCTCGTCGATATGAATCTCATTGGCGCCCGTCTCCAGCACGTGAGCCAGTTTGCGCAGACCGTTCATGGCCATCCAGGGGCAATGGGCGCAGCTTAGGCAGGTGGCGCCTTTGCCACCGGTCGGCGCTTCCAGGAAGATTTTGCCGGGCGCCGCCTCCCGCATTTTATGAAATATGCCTCGGTCGGTGGCGACGATAAATTCGTGTGCGTCCAACTCGCGCACGGCTTTAATGAGGGCGGTTGTGGAGCCTACCACATCAGCCTGGGCGATCACATCGGCTGGGGATTCCGGGTGGACCAGCACGCTGGCGTCCGGATGGCGGGCGCGCAGTTGTCGTAAACCTTCCGCCTTGAACGCCTCATGCACTATACAGGCACCCTCCCAGAGCAGCATATCGGCGCGGGTCTCCCGCTGGATATAAGCGCCCAGATGGCGATCCGGCGCCCACAGGATTTTCTCCCCTCTGGCGGCCAGGTAACGGACGAGGTCCAGGGCGATTCCCGAGGTCACCACCCAGTCGGCCCGTGCTTTGACCGCGGCGCTGGTGTTGGCGTACACCACCACGGTCCGGTCCGGATGCTGGTCGCAGAAAGCACTGAACACATCGGCGGGACAACCCACATCCAGTGAACAGGTGGCTTCCAGATCCGGCATCAGCACGCGCTTTTCCGGATTGAGAATTTTGGCCGTCTCGCCCATAAACCGGACGCCGGCCACCATCAGGGTGGTCGCGGTGGATTCGTAACCGAAGCGCGCCATATCCAGAGAATCGGATACATAACCGCCGGTGGCGTCAGCCAGTTGCTGTAACTCAGGCGCGGTGTAGTAGTGAGCCACCAATTTGGCGTCCTGCTCGAGCAACAGGCGTTCGATGCGCGCGACCAGCGCTTGGCGTTCCCCCGTTGCCAGGATTTCCTCCTGCATATCGGGTACCTGGAAGGACGCCAGTCGCAGGTTGGGCGCCTTGGAAAAATCGATTTTGGCATTCATGGGCTGTGTTGGAGTGATTGGCGGAAAGGGTTATTTGATGAATTCGACCTGGCCGGGCATCCTGGCACGGTAGAGCTTGGCCGGACGGTGGTTGCCATGGTGATCCAGTTCACCAGTCGGTTCGATACAGCCCAGGGCGGATAGCCGCTTGCGGAAATTACGTTTATCCAAGGTCATGTCCAGAATGGTTTCGTAAACGGTTTGCAGGGCGCGCAAGGTAAAACGCTCCGGCATGAATTGCAGCGCAATGGTGGAATAGGCCAGCTTGGCGGCCAGCCGTTTATGCGCCATAGCCATCACCTCAGCATGATCCAGTTGCAGCGGTGGCAAGGCGGCGAGCGGAAACCAGCCAGTGCCTGGGTTGACTGTCGAGTTGTCCGCAGACTGCCGCTCTCGCACCAGGGCGAAATAAGCAACAGAAACCAGCCGCTGACGTTGCACCCGGTCGGGGTGCCCGAAGGTATAAAGCTGCTCCAGGTACACGTCGCGCAGGCCGGTCTGTTCGTGCAGATGGCGCAAAGCCGCGGTGTCCAGATCTTCCCCCTCGTCCATATCGCCGCCCGGCAGCCGCCAGCAGTCGTTATCCTGCCCCACCAGCAACGTTTCCAGCCGCCCGTCGCCAATGCGGAACGGCACCACGTCAGTGGAAATGATCAGTGAGGGTTGATTCAAGGACAGCTTCAAGCCTCTTAGTGTAAAAAGTACACCAGATGTTAGTGTAATGACAACACTATGTCAAGCGTAGGACAGAAATTTTTCTTTGGTGACTTGCAAATCCGGGTCGCGGATGATGTTTACTATCCCGACGTGTTGGTGCGCTGTAGCGCGGAACGTGGCGATCCCTACTGCAAGACTGATCCCGTCATGGTTGCCGAAGTTTTGTCACCCGGCACCCAGCATTATGATCGCGGTTGCAGCAGCACGCTCAGAGAGTGGTACGAATAGGTTCTCTATCCTGATATTCATGCAAAAACCTCCCCGTTGCCAGAAATGTACGCACCTGCCCGGCCGCGGCGGAAGAAAACAACAGCCCGATATGGCTGACCGGCAGGCAGATATGATCCGTCATGCCGGGCAGATAGGTCTCCGCCACGGCCACTGTGCCATCGGCGGGCGGTGACACCGGCCCGAACAACCGTCCCAGACCCACGTTCAGCGTGCCGGCTATCGAGCCTAATTCCCCCTGTTCATACCAGGGCGGCGCATCGCCCAGCAATCCCAGTTCGCTGCTGCGACCGAGCATGAACTTGCAGCCTTTATCATACAACCGGCGCGCGACCTGGTTGCCCTGGTGAGGCGCGCCCAGCGTCACTACCCGTCCCGGCGGCAGGTCCGACGCCAGGGCGAATATCTGCCGGACGATCAGACCGCCCAAGCTGTGAGCGACCCAGTGCACCGTGGGCGTGGTGACGGCGGCTAGCACGGGCTGCCCTAACTCCACCAGATCAGCCGGCGTGCTGCGCCGGCTGGGATAGGAAAACAGCACGGTCCGATAGCCTGCCCGCGCCAGCCGCCGCGCCAGCGGAGCCATGCAAAAGCCGCGCAGGTACAGACCGTGGACCAGAATGACGGTCTCCTGCCGGCAGGCGTGTCCGGACAGAGTATTCATCGCACGAGGCAAGGCGGCCTGGGCATGGCGTGGGCAGGCATAAAACACAATGTTAAACTGTGACTCATGTTAACTCTTTGAATATTGCTTTAGAGGATGGCATGGCCGGACACAGTAAATGGGCGAATATCCAGCACCGTAAGAACGCTCAGGACGCCAGACGGGGCAAATTGTTCACCGGGCTGATTCGCGAGATCACCGTCTCCGCCCGGATGGGCAGGGCCGATATTGGCTCCAACCCCCGCTTGCGCGCCGCGGTGGAAAAGGCGCTCAGCGCCAATATGACCAAAGATACCGTGGAACGCGCTATCAAACGCGGCGCCGGTGCGGCCGATGACGCCAATTACGAAGAAATTCGCTACGAAGGCTACGGTCCGGGCGGTGTTGCCGTCATGGTGGACTGCCTGACCGATAACCGCAATCGCACGGTCGCCGAAGTGCGCCATGCATTCAGCAAGTGCGGCGGCAATCTGGGCGCCAGCGGCTCCGTGGGGTTTCTGTTCACCCAAACCGGCGTGCTGAGCTACCCCGCTGGCGGCGACGAGGAGCGTATCCTGGAAGTTGCCCTGGAAGCGGGTGCTGACGACGTGGTGACCAACGAGGACGGCTCGGTGGATGTGCTGACCGGACCGGCAGATTTCGGCGCGGTGCTGCAGGCAATGCACACCGCCGGCCTGCAGCCGGAACAGGCCGAAGTGACCATGCGCGCGACCACCAGTTCGTCGCTGGACCTGGACAACGCCGCCAAAATGGTCAAGCTGCTTGACCTGCTGGAGGATCTGGACGATACCCAGACTGTCTACTCGAACGCCGATATTGCCGAAACCATTCTGGCGCAACTCTAGCCTTGCGCCACGCCATGACCCGCATTCTCGGTATCGACCCAGGTTCACAGGTCACCGGTTACGGATTGATCGAGCTGATCGGGAGCCGCTGTCATTATCACGATTGCGGTTGCATCCGCACTGCCAGCGAACAGTCCCTGCCGGAGCGGCTGAAAATCATCTACACCTCGCTGAGCCGGCTGATCGCAGCTTATAAACCGGATGAAATGGCGGTGGAACAGGTGTTTCTCAATCGCAACCCCGATTCCGCCCTGAAGCTAGGGCAGGCGCGGGGCGTCGCCATCTGCGCCGGGGTCATGGCCGATCTGCCGGTCAGCGAGTACGCGCCGCGCCGTGTCAAACAGGCGGTGGTGGGCAGCGGCGGCGCCTCCAAGGAGCAGGTCCAGCACATGGTGTGCGCGCTACTGCAACTCGCTACCCGCCCACCAGCGGACGCCGCCGATGCGCTAGCGGTGGCACTCTGTCACGGCCATACCGTGCAAACCTTAAGCCGGCTGGGACGGTGCACCGGGGGCAACAGAAGGCGGTCATGATCGGGCGACTACGCGGCATTCTGGCCGGGAAACATCCTCCCTATCTGCTGCTCGAAGTGAACGGCGTGGGTTACGACCTGGAGGCGTCTCTTGCTACCTTCTACAAACTGCCGGAGGTTGGCCAGGAAGTCATCCTGTACACCCATCTGGCGGTGCGCGAAGACGCCCATATCCTGTACGGCTTTGCGGCGCTGGACGAGCGCACGCTGTTTCGCAACCTGATCAAGGTCAGCGGCATCGGCGCCAAGCTGGCACTGTTGATTCTATCCGGCATGACCGTAGACAGCTTCGCTCGTTGCATCGAAGAAGGTGACGCCCTCACCCTGACCCGGCTGCCGGGCATCGGCAAGAAAACCGCGGAACGGCTTATCGTGGAAATGCGCGACCGCATCGGCGCTCTGGGTTTGGCCGAAGACCTCAACGGCGCCGCCACCAGGGCGCCCCTAACGCCGGTCAGCCCTGCCGATGACGCCATCAGCGCGCTGGTGGCTCTGGGCTATAAACTGCCTGATGCCGCCCGTATGGTGAATGCGCTGGATACCCGCGATCTGCCTAGCGAAGAGATCATCCGCCGCGCCCTGCAAGCCAGCGTGCGCCGCTAATGCCCGGTGCACCCGGCGCACCCTTAACAGCGAATCCATTCCAACTGTCGCCATGATTCCACCCGAGCGCCTGATTGCCCCGGAAGCCGTTAGTGAGGAGGTCGTGCTCGATCGAGCCATCCGCCCCCGCACGCTGGCCGAATACATCGGCCAGCACATTATCCGCGAGCAACTCGATATCTTCATCCGCGCCGCCCGTTGCCGGGGCGAGGCGCTGGATCATGTGCTGCTGTTTGGTCCGCCGGGACTGGGCAAGACCACCCTGGCGCATATCATCGCCGTCGAAATGGGCGTCAATCTGCGCCAGACTTCGGGACCGGTGCTGGAGCGGCCCGGCGATCTGGCGGCGCTGCTGACCAATCTGGAGCCGCACGACGTGTTGTTCGTGGACGAAATCCACCGCCTGAGCCCGATCGTGGAGGAAACCCTTTATCCGGCGATGGAGGACTATCAACTGGATATCATGATCGGCGAAGGTCCGGCGGCCCGTTCCATCAAGCTGGATCTGCCGCCGTTCACGCTGGTCGGCGCCACCACCCGCGCGGGTCTGCTGACCTCGCCGCTGCGGGACCGTTTCGGCATCGTGCACCGGCTGGATTTCTATACCCCTGAAGAACTGACCCAAATCGTGCAGCGCTCGGCCCGTCTTCTGGACGTGGAGACCGCAGCGGCGGGCGCCATCGAGATCGGCCAGCGCTCGCGTGGCACGCCCCGCATCGCCAACCGCCTGCTGCGGCGGGTGCGCGATTATGCCCAGGTGAAAGCCGACGGCCGCATCAGCGTCGCCGTGGCCCAGCAGGCGCTGGATATGCTCAAAGTGGACTCGTGCGGCTTCGACGAACTGGACCGGCGGCTGTTATTGGCCGTGATCGACAAGTTCGGCGGCGGTCCGGTCGGTCTGGATACCCTGTCCGCCGCGCTGAGCGAAGAGCGCGGCACCATCGAGGACGTGCTGGAGCCGTATCTAATCCAGCAGGGTTTTATCATGCGCACGCCGCGCGGCCGGGTGGCGACACCGCACGCCTATCGGCATTTCGGTTTACCCGGTCACGCCGCGCCTTACAACAAGGATCTGTTCGAAATCCTCATGATCCGCCGCATTGATCTCCGCCTCTGGATTCTTCGGCGCAATCCGGTTATTTTCTGGCGGCGATCCCAGCTCTCAATCAGCAGATAATCGATGAACGATATGACCCCTTCAGTCTCCAAAGACCGGCTGCACCGGATGCGGCATTCAGCTTCTCATGTGCTTGCGGAAGCGGTACTCTCCCTGTTTCCAGATGCCCGGTTGGGTTACGGTCCGGCCACCGAGGAAGGCTTTTTCTACGATTTTGACCTGTCCCGGACCCTGACACCCGAGGACCTCGAAACGATCGAGCGGCGTATGCAGGAACTGTTGGGCGCCAGCCATCCTTTCCGCCTGCGGGAAGTGACGCCCGACGAGGCACGCACGCTGTTCGCTGGGCAGCCTTACAAGTTGGAAATCATCAACGAAATTCTGGCACGGGGTACCAACGAATACGGTGAGCCGCTGCCGCAAGGGCAGCAGCCCAGGCTGACCGTCTATTCGCATGGTAATTTCACTGATCTCTGCTGCGGGCCGCATGTCGCCGCCACCGGGGAGATTCCTGCCGACGCTTTCAAGCTGCTGCATGTGTCCGCCGCCTACTGGCGCGGCAACAACCAGAATCCTGCGCTGCAGCGCATTGCTGGCGCTTTATGGGCCGACGCCGGGCAACTGGCGCAGTATCTGCATCGGCTGGAAGAGGCGAAAAAGCGGGATCACCGCATTCTGGGCCGCCAGTTGGAGCTGTTCACCACGGTCGAACAGGTGGGCGCCGGCCTGATTCTGTGGCAGCCCAAGGGCGCCAAAATCCGCTATCTGGCGGAACGATTCAGTCTGGAAGCGCACCGTTTGAACGGCTACGAATTCGTCTATACCCCCCACATAGGCAAAGCCACGCTATGGGAAACGTCCGGCCATCTCGATTTCTATCGCGAGAACATGTATCGGCCGATGGACATCGACGGCGAGGAATATTACCTCAAGCCGATGAACTGCCCGTTCCATTCGCATATCTACAAAAGCCGGATCCGCTCTTACAAGGAACTGCCGGTGCGGCTAGCCGAATTCGGCACGGTCTACCGCTATGAATTCAGCGGCACGTTGCAGGGACTGACCCGGGTGCGCGGCTTCACCCAGGACGACGCCCATATTTTCTGCACTCCGGACCAGGTGGAGGAGGAAATCGTCCGCGCTTTGAGTTTCTCGCTGTATATCCTGCGCACCTTCGATCTTAAGGATTTCACCGCCTATATTTCGACCCGGCCCAAGGACAAATCCATCGGCGCGGAGGCCGATTGGGAAAAAGCGACCCAGGCGTTGGAACACGCCGTTAAAACCCTCGGCCTTAACTACGAATACGACCTGGGTGGCGGCGCTTTCTACGGTCCGAAGATCGACCTCAAGGTGACCGACGTGATCGGTCGCGAATGGCAGTTAAGCACGGTCCAGTTCGACTTCAATCTGCCGGTGCGTTTCGATCTGGAATACATCGCCGCGGACGGCACGCGCCGCCGGCCTTTCATGGTGCATCGGGCGTTGTTCGGCAGCGTCGAGCGTTTCCTCGGCATGCTGATCGAGCATTTCGCCGGCGCTTTCCCCTTCTGGCTGGCACCGGTACAGGTGGTGATCGTACCGATCACCGACGCTGTGCTCGCCTACGCCGAACAGGTCAAACAACGGTTGATTGAAGCCGGTTTACGAGTTGAAGTCGACGCGCGCGGCGAGCGCATGCAGGCTAAAATTCGCGATGCGCAGGCGCTGAAAGTCCCCTACGTGGCGGTGGTCGGTCATCGCGAGGTGGAGCGCGGCGAGATTTCCCTGCGGGAGCGCAGCGCCGGCAATCTCGGCGCGATTTCGCTGGACAGCTTCATCGACCGGGCGCTGCAGGAGAACAGCGTGGGCACGCCGCGGGCGATTTTTGCCAACCCGGCGTCATAGCCGCGCCGAGCGGAGCCTGAATCAGCAATAATGTATCCAATCGGTACGGTAGCTTACATTAGCTTGGCGGGCTTTGTGTTACCGAAAGGCGCAAACAGGGTGTAGAAAGGATGTAGAAAAGGGGTAAAAAAATCCACCTTTTCAGGCGTCGTCATCCACCTTCCGTTCTGTCGGGTCTTCAATGACGACCTGAAAATGCTTGGCATACCCGCGGTCACGGGTGATCAGGGTCATGGCCTCCGTAGCGGCATGGGCACCGATCAGGAAATCGGCGAGCACCCGCGAGCGATCGCCGCCGCGCGCGCGATAGTGGCGGAACGCACGACCCGCGAGATAAGCGGCTTCCCACGGTAACGGGTCGCGACGGAACAGCGTCTTCGGCAGCAACTCATCGAGTTCCTCGATGGTGTCGATGGTCGCCCCCACCTCCGCATAGATCACCGGATTGATCACCAGCACGCCAGCACCTGCGCAGCGCGCCAGACAATCCCTGGAGCCAGGACCGAATTGGGCATCAGCCCCAATCATATCCAGGAGGACGTGGGTGTCGACCAGATAGGTGTTCATTCCCGCAGCAGGGACATGAGTTCATCGGTACTGCGGTCGAACCGCTTACGTCCATATAAAGACTCGATCGCCGCCGCCCTGGCGGTGGGACTGGCCACCAGTCGCAGGCCGGTCTTGTCCGGCACGAATCGGATCTCGGTATTAGGCAGCAGGCCGTAGCGCTCCCGCAGTTCTTGAGGGATGGTGACTTGGCCGCGTTCGCTGATACGCATCGTCGTACTCCCAAGAAATATGAATAAGGATACAGATTACAAGAATAACCCGGTTTCCGCTACTCAAGCTTGATTTTGCAGCAATTCTCAATTTGAAATTCTTGTTTTGCCAGAAAAACAACGGCTTGCTCTATGGTTGAGATTGATTCTCTTGACACGGGTTCGCGGGTGCCCGCCTCCGACGGACCGCTACTCGGCTCTCCTCGGTTACCCCGTACTCGCCCTGTCAGGCTCGACGTGGCCTCGGACCCCGGGAAGTACCCGCAGCGCTCGCCGTAGCGCGATACCGGTTGTTGCCTGCCGGGGGGACCAACCCGTCGGCACTCTCCCATTAATTTTTTGGGGCTCAATACCTTCAAGGTCGGCTTCACCCGTTACCTTTACACCTCGCCTGCTGTCGTGCCTACGCATCGGCCCACCCGTTGCCGGGTGCGCCGCAAGGCTCGATACGGGGCTCGTGGCTAACGATTACCCCGGTGGGCATCACTCCCACTAGAATACGCGGCATTGCCGCGCCGCACTGTCCCCTATTTTCGTTGCTGCTGTAAGGGTCCATTCAGAAGCCGCCACCCTTCCCTCGACAGCCAGATGGCTCAGGAACTATTCAACCTCCTGCGCACCCATCGTTGCGGGATGTTTCTTGTCATGAAACAGGATGAAGCGTTTGATCCAGTCAACATAAGCCTGTTCGGTGCGGATACTGTAGTGTTTCAGTCGGATTTTATCGCGCACCTGGTCGAGCAGACGGGGCTTGTCAGGCATAATGGGAGGGTGTATATTTTCCTGCAAAGTGGTATCTTTTCATGGATACAAGATAGTCGAAACAATAATTTCGATCAAGCTTGCCAGGTTAGATACCATTTTTGGTGTAATTTAAGACACCATTTAGGGTGTCTAATTCATGTTAGACTGTTTTTTCCTGAAAGGGCAATAAGATGCGGAATCTAAAAAAAATGATGTCAACTGCTATTGCGGCTGTCGGTTTATCATTCGTTTCATCTAGTCATGCTTTGGACGCACAAAGCAATGGATACTGGATGAGCCTGGGCACGCCTAGATACATTCATATGGGCACGGAGGGTACTTTTGTATTAAACGGAACTAATGAAGGAAGTTGCGCTGCCGTACGTCCAACCTACTTCCGCATAGATACGAATGCGGCACATTGGAAAGATTTTTATGCTTTTCTATTAAGCATGGCGGTGCAGAAAAAAGAATTAGATTGCGTTGTAGATAGTGGTTGCGGCACGGGTGAGGTATGGGTTCATTATTGCCGCGGTTCGCTTCAGTAAGCTGAGTCTAACGTAAGCATGGAGCGGACCGCCCAAAAGCTGCGCTTTTGGGTTCCCTACGCGCTTCGCGCTCCAGCGTCCGCTCATGCTCATGTTAGGGCAGAGGGGATTTCTCTCCTCCCAACAGCGGGAAATAGCAGCGGGAAATAGGCGGGAAATAGGGGACAGACCACGTTTTTTCAGAGAAGAGGAGTCGATTTCGATTGATTCCGATAGCCCTAACCAACGCATGCAGCCGACGCGCTACGCGCGCGGCTGATGCTCATCGTTAGGTGTAGCAACAGTTGAAATAGGTTATAAACCCATGTCATATAGTGATTTCACACTCAAAAGAGTAAAAGATGAGTTTGGATTAAATGTGATTGAAGACAAAGATTTGTTTTCCAAAATACCGGAAACACAAATTAGTGAGTATTTGTTGACCACACTAAGCTACAATGTTCCACTTGCAATGGCTGTTGGAACTGAGAAAGCCCGTTCAGAATTTATAATTGCAAACGTTTTGTTGGAAGTCAGGAAAATATTAAATAATAAAATTAGTTTGTTCTCTGGCATTATTATGGATGTTGACAAAGAAAAAGGGTTGACAGGATTCTGTGATTTTATTATTAGCAAATCACAAGAACAATTTTATGTGAGCGCCCCTATTATTGCTGTCGTTGAAGCAAAGAATGAATATATTGTTGGTGGCTTAGGGCAGTGCATAGCAGAAATGTATGCGTCAAGGATATTCAATGACAGAGAAGGCTTACAGTTGCCAGCGATATATGGGGCAGTGACAACTGGGAATACATGGAAATTTCTGAAGCAGGAGAGCAACAATGTGTACATTGATCTTCAGGAATATCATATTGCAAATGCAAATAAGATTATTGCAATTTTGGTGGAAATGGTGAACCAAAACGTCTAACCAAAGCATGCAGCCGACGCGCTACGCGCGCGGCTGATGCTCATCGTTAGGGCGGGTGGGATTTCTCTCCTCCCCATACGCATCAATTTAAGCGAATTTGTAACCGTTTTTCAGTTGCTGACAGGTGTTGGGTTTCTTTTTCCGGGTGTTCAATGAGCAGCCATGCTGGAAGCGTCCGGCCAGTTCCTCCAGCAACCGGACCAGGGCGGGCAGGTCGTCGATGCAGCAGGCCAGGCGCGCGGACTGCTCCTTGATCATTTGGCAGCCCTTGACCAGGCTGCGTTGCGGCACATGCCAAAGCCCTGTCAGGATCAGCCAATGCTGGATTAGCACGCCCAGCAGCTTGGCGTACAGTTCGCACAGCAGGTGATGCGGGTTGGCGCTGCGCGAACGCCCCAGGTTCGCATGGCTTTTCCAAAGCTTGAACAGCAACTCGATTTGCCAGCGGACCGCGTAGAGCAAGAAGCACTCCGGCAGGCTCAACTGGTCGCCTTCCACGTTCGTGACCAGCAGGTTCCAGTCGCACAGGGCCAGGCTCTCGGCGGTGGCGGTGCGGCATTGCTTCCGCGCGTTGTCCTTCATCTTGGCCCGCCGCCGCGCGGCGGCCTCCTCGGGTAGCCGCCACAACAGCAGGCGCACGGGCAGGCGCTCCTCGGCTCCGATTTCCACCGCCACTTCGTGCCTGACCACGTCTTGCCGGGCCAGCATCCCCAGCCAGCGCGGCCAGTCGATGCATGCCCCGTCCAATGGAACGCCACGGTCCGCGGCTGCAGGCGGCTGATCCAGTACTCGCCGCGCGCGCCCTGCGCCCGCATCCGGGCCAGGTTGAAGTAGCCGAGATCCTGGATGCGCAGAACCCCTTTCGCGTGAACCGCCTCGGCCAGCGGGCTGCGGCTGTCCGAGTGTCGCCCCGGTAACAGCCCCAGGCTCAGCCGCCCCGTCCGCAGTTCAAGGTCGGCGTCCAGTTTCAGCGCGGCCTTGCCGGCCTCTCCGGCACCGCCAGTCCCGCGCCAAAGGTGCTCCCATTCGGCGGGCAGCGGGACGACGCTACAATCGGCGATGTGGACCGCCTCGAAGCGATTGAGGATCGCCACGTCTACCGGGCGGCCGGCCGTGACGGCCTGCGCCATGGCCTCTTCCAGGACGCTTTTCACAAACGCGCAAGCCGGCTCCGTGAAGCGCTGGTCCAAGCCCTGCGCGGACACCTTCAGGCCGTGGCTGAAGCCCGCCCTGGCAAGCCCCTCCGCCGACGGCGGGCTGTTTTGCATCCATCCGAAGACCAGCGTCCTGATGAAGTTCGCGCCGCTGACCTTGCGCTGGCGCCGGATGAACCCACTGGTCTTGGCCAGGACCTCAGCCCGGACGGTCAAAATGGTTTGCAACGCAAGGGCGACTGTTGAACAAATATTCATCACGGTTCATCTGGGTTTGCCAATCGAAGTTGGCCTCCCATCTTACCGGCATCTGCCTGGTTTCGCTCCAAATCCCGTTAAATTGATGCGTATGGGGTGGGATTTCTCTCCTCCCAACCAACCACCTGGACTGCTCAGTGCCATCCCGTCTTTGCTTAAGCTGCCTTCCCTTCGAGTGTCTCCTGGCAGTGGCCTTGTGTGACGGAAGCACCCAGCGGGTGGCAAGTTGAAAAAGTTGTGCTCTGGTTTTGGGTAGGGCGGCGATTCGGAAACGGTGGGTTTCTGGAAGCCACGTTCGCCCTAACTGAACGCCCCAACCGACCGCGCTACGCCGGTGGCTGAGCTTGAGGCGTTGGCAGGGGGAGGCTCCGCACCAGCCCCAAAGAGAAGAAACTTCGGCTGCGGGCGGCCCGTGTGCAACGGCTGCGGTTATCGTCAAGGACCGTAGGTTGCCGTGAAAGTGTGGGCCTGTGCGAAACGAACGATGGAGGATCGACAATGTGTGAATCGACCGACTGGCCTGCAGAAGTGACCACCCTCTGGGCGCGTCTGTCCACCCATGCATTCGAGCACCCGGACGACGATCTCGACTTCACCCGCCGCCTGGCGCGCGAACAGGATTGGAGCCTCGAGTACGCACGCGGGGCGATTATGGAATACCGGCGCTTCTGTCTTCTCTGCTGCGTGGCCGGGGAGCACATGACCCCGAGCCAGGAGATCGACGAGGTCTGGCACCTGCACCTGACCTTTACGCGCGATTACTGGGAACGCTTTTGCCCGCTGGTCCTCGGCACACCCCTGCACCATGGCCCGACCCGTGGCGGACCCGCCGAGGATCGGCGTTATCGCGCGCAGTACGCCCGCACCCTGGCCGCCTACGAGCACTGGTTCGGCCCGCCGCCGCTCGCGTTCTGGCCTGGGACGCGCGAGCGTTTCGCGGACCCGGCTCGGTGGCGGCGCATTGATCTGCATCGCCACTGGGTGCTGCCCCGGCCACGTCTCCCCGTGGGTCGCCCAGGCCGGCGAGGGTTGCGCTGGGGTGTCGGCCTCGTCCTCGGTGCCGCGGTCACAGCGAGCGCCGCGCTCCCGCTCAATCCCCTGGACTGGAACGCCGGCCCCTTCCTGTCGCTTTATCTCAGCCTGGCCGCTGCCGCGCTGGTCTGGTCCTTCGGGCTGCGCGTGCACTCGTTCTGGCGGCTGCGCGAGACCGGTTCGGGCCAGGCGGACGCTCTGGACCCTTACCAATTGGGCTTCCTGGCCGGTGGCCCGACGCGGGCGGTCGACGTCGGGGTGACACAACTGCTCTCGCTGGGCCTGGCCGAATTGCAGAATACGGACTCATGGTGGACCCTCAGGCTGCGTCTGACCGCACCCGCCGCGGGCCTGCCCGCTCCGCTGCGCGCCCTAGGTGCGGCCATCGAGCGGCACAGCAGACCGTCGGAGGTCGTGGACAACGCGACCGAATGGCTGACGCCGATCCGCGCCAGCCTGTCCGCGCGGGGTCTTGCGATCTCGGCGGCGGAGTCTTGGACGGTCCGCAAGCAGGCGACCCTGCCGGTCTTGGCGGTCGCCGCCTTTGGGGTCGCGAATACCTCGTCGGAGTCAGCCGCGATCGCCCGGTCGGCTTCCTGGTCCT
This sequence comes from uncultured Pseudomonadota bacterium, assembly GCA_963708455.1. GTDB lineage: Bacteria > Pseudomonadota > Gammaproteobacteria > Competibacterales > Competibacteraceae > CAIMUS01. The sequence goes on along the minus strand of CAVPSQ010000010.1, from coordinate 507,622 downwards.
GCTGACCCTGCTGGTTGCGGGCATCGGTTTCTGGCGGTTGAGCAAGGATCGCTGGCGCACCTGGGCGGGCCATCGGGCCGTAGCGCAGGCGCGGAAGCGGCACGCGCGGGCCGCCCGCGCCCCGACAACCGAGGAGTTGGGACTCGCTGTGGCCCTGATGAGCACCGCCGTCTTGGCCGGCAGCCCCTATGCCGCGTATATGGGGCCCAAGACAGGTTCGGATTCGCGCAGACGCCGCGATGATGGTGGCGATGATGGTGGTGGCGATGATGGTTGTGGTGGTTGTGGTGGTTGCGGCGACTGAATGAGGACCGCGGCTGCGCCTGGGAGCGCCGACATTCTGTCGGCCACAGCGCGCCGTACCGATTGGGACTTATCCAGCACGGCGGCAACGAGCCGGGCGCCGCCGACACAGCCCGGCTGGAATACCGCATGACAGGTCAGATCGGGGTTGTACCGGATTGGTGCAAAAGGAATAAGGAGCCAGGCTCGATTTATTCCGACAGCCCTAACAAAAGCATGCAGCCGACCGCGCTTACGCGCGGCGGCTGAGCTTGAGGCGTTGGGCGTTTATAGTCATCTACTTAATATGATATAATTTATTAGCGTAAAACTCACTATCTCTTGTTAGAACAAGGAGAGATATCATGAAGGGTGAAAGATTATTTGTCGAAAGACAAACTGAGTTGCTTGAGCATTTATCTGAAGAGAAAGACATGCCAATTAAATTTAAATTGGCTTTCTTGAAATGTTTCTCGCCATTAGGTCGAGATTTAGAAGCAGCGTGTCAAGATTTTGGGATAGCGGTGTCCACGGGTTATCTGTGGCTACGCACCTGGAATGATGCTGGCTATGCCGGGATTAGCGACACCGGGCAGCGCACGGGGCGTCCGCCGCGACTCGATGAGTGGGTATCTAGTATTTTTAACCTACCTGTTAAAGCAACCAGCCACCTGGACTACGGCCGAGATAAGGGAATTGATTCAGCGAGAATTCGGGATTGAGTATTCACCGGATCAAGTCATTCGGATCTTGCGTGAGCGGGTAGGGATGCATTTCAGCAAGCCGTTTCCACGCGATTATCGTCGGCCCTCGGATGCCGAGGAGCAACTGAAAGGGAAACTCCATCAGGTGTTTACAACCTTGCAAGAGCAGGAGATCGGGAAGGACAACATCGTACTGGGCTTCCTGGATGAAGCAAGTCCGCAAAATCGGGCCAACACGGTACGGGTATGGAGTTTCGAGAAAAGCCCGGTAGTCGATAAGAACACGACGCATTTTAAGAGTAACACGATTGGATTTTACGCGATTCAAGGGGTCAGTGTGCAGGCATTTCTAGCGAATTCAAAGGAAGACGCAATTGTCGATTTTCTCAACCAAATTAAAACTGCCAATCCAACGGCCAAAGCCATTATAATCATCCTAGATAATTATAGAAGTCACTGGGCGGCTAAGGTAACAGAGGCGGCCCAGGAACTCGGTATCTATTTAATTTATTTACCACCTTATTCGCCGGACCTGAACCCAATAGAGTATATCTGGAAGAGTATAAAACGGATTTTATCCAGAGAGTTTGTTGACACACTGGATGAAATGAAGAGAAAAATAGCCAATGAATGGAAAACGTTATCAGGCTCACTTGGGTTTGCAAAGCGTTGGATTTCTAAATTTTTGGAAACAGATTTATATTATGATGACTTATGCGTTTGACTATAATCGACGAGATCATATATAGTTGAGAAGTAGCATCCTTACATGGAAGACACACGGTACCGAAATCAAGCACAGATCATTGCCCGACTCCGTCTTCAGGCGTCCGCAGACGAGATCCGCTTGACTATCCACGGTCACCAAGAGATGGTAGCGGAAGACATACCCTATGATGCTGTCCGCGAAGTCCTCTTGGAGTGCCAAGTCGTTGAGAATTACCCGGATCACCAACGCGGTCCGTGCTGCTTGATCTGTGGTCGGACGTCGTCGAGTCGTTTCCTGCACGTCGTGTGCACAACATCGTTGGATGTCATCGTCATTGTCACAGTGTACGAACCCAAGCCGCCAAAGTGGGTCACGCCCTTCGAGCGAGGAGGTCGCAATGAAATGTAGTATTCAAGGTTGCCTTGGTCAGTACGATCCCAAGCTGATCGTTCACACCTTACAGCGGGGCTCTGAGATTTTCGTCTTTGAGCACGTTCCTGCAGAGGTCTGCTCCGTCTGCGGCGACACCCTCTTGGCACCTTCGACAATCAAGCACTTAGAGAAACTGCTCTACACCGAATCGAAACCGATTAGGACAGCCCCCGTGTACGAGTACGCGTAGGTACACTCAGCACCAAGAATACGGGGCCAGATTATTTTTTATGCTCTGACGGTGACAAAGTGAACCTACTTTGCTGTATTTCAAGTAGGGCAGTGGTTCGGAAGACATGGGTTTCTCAGCAATTCCCGCTGCTCTAGAAATTTTAGTATAATCAGTATATTATATACGATGCTTCGGTAGGTCTGGCAAGGTATTTGGGCTTCAAATTCAATCGATTTGGGTGGTCATGATGGTAAAAGCAAACTGTATTCCACTTCGCCCTCAGCGGCCGCAATTAAATAAACACTGTTCAGCGCCGGCCTTGTTAGGTCAAATCAGAGAGGATTTTGGGAAGATCACTGACCCTCGTCATGGCGGTCAGCAGTTTTCCTTACCGGATGTCTTGATGTCAGGCTTGGCGGTCTTTGGACTGAAATATCCGTCGTTATTAAAGTTTGATGAGCAACGTCATGAAGAGCGGGTTCGAGCCAATTTAAAAAGTCTTTATGGTGTTTCACAAGCCCCCTGTGATACCCAGATGCGGAAAGTGTTGGATGAGGTGTCACCCACTGAGTTACGAGCCCCCTTTATTCATATTCATCAGCACTTGCAATCGCACGGGATATTGAAAGCGTATCGGTATTTAGGAGGATTTCTAGTTAACCTGGATGGGACCGGTCATTTTTCTTCTTCCAATATCTGTTGTGCCGATTGCTGTGAAAAGCATCATCGAAATGGCACGGTCGAGTATTATCATCAATTAGTAGGAGCGGTGATAGTTCATCCGGATAAAAGTCAAGTCTTACCTTTATTTCCTGAGGCCATTACGCGCCAAGATGGGGCGAGCAAGAATGATTGTGAAAGTAATGCCAGTAAACGGCTGTTACTGGCACTACGTGAAGCGTTTCCGCAATGGCCCATGATTGTGGTGGAGGACAGCTTGTCGGCCGACGGTCCTCACATTAAGTTATTGAAAAAATTAAAGTATCATTACATCCTGGTGGCGAAGCCGAGCGACCAGCCGTCGTTGTTCGAGGAGGTCCGGAAGCGATTAAATAACACTGAGTATGAAGAATTTGAGGAACTGGGAGAGGATGGCGTCTTACGGGGCTATCGCTGGATGAAGGGGTTGCCTTTGAATAAATCTCATCCTGATATTCTGGTGAATTACCTGGATTATTGGGAAATACGGGAGGGTAAAGAGTACAATTTTTCGTGGATAACGGATCTGGAACTACGGCGAGATAATGTCTACCAGGTGATGAGAGGAGGTCGGGGTCGGTGGAAGATTGAAAACGAAACGTTCAACACACTCAAAAATCAGGGCTATCAGTTAGAGCACAACTATGGACATGGGCAAAAGCACTTGACGACGGTGTTTGGGATGCTGATGATGCTAGCCTTTTTCGTCGATCAAGTGCAAGAGCTGTGCTGTAATTTATTTCAAGCGGCGCGGCAACAATTCCGTTCCAGAACCTCGTTATGGAGCAAGTTAAAGGGATTATTTAAGGAGTATTTTATTACCAGTTGGGAGAGCTTATGGTTAGCGATGATTTATGGGCATAAGGGTGGGGTATTGGAACCTGATACATCATAATTTCTGATAAAGTCCATAGTTGTTTTGATGAATGAGTGTGTTGAAAGAAAGTGGTTAAAATGAGAGTAGTTTATTATGGCTTCCGAGGAAGTCAGGGTAGTTTTTGTTGTTATGATTCTTGTGTAATTACTGATCAATTAGCTACTGGCGCCGCTGAATTAGAGCGGGAATTGCTGTGGGTTTCTGGAAGCTGCGTTGGCCCTAACCCAGCGCTGCAGCCGACCGTGCTACGCCGGCGGCTGAGCTTGAGGCGTTAGGCCACGAATTTTCGCGCTCCTTCGGTCAACCGCCCCGATTGAGTACTAACACAAAAGGCGGGCACAATTGGACACACAATGTATATATCACGAGCAGGTAAACTCTCTGCAAACATCCTCTCTTGCATAATACTTTTTGGATGCGCTACATCCGAGAAGATTCAGGTCGTGCAATTGGGCGACAACAATCTATCTTGCGCCGGAATAAAAGATGAAATTGCAAAACTCGATAAAGCTCAAAGTGACATTGATTCCAAGAAGGGGATCACAGGCACCAATGTTGCGGCCGCACTGTTTTGGCTTCCCGGCCTTGCCTATACTTACTATGATGCAGGCGAGGCACAAAGATTAATAAGCGACAGAAAAAGCGCCCTCACAAAATTGTACAACGATAAGAAATGCAGTTAACCAACTACTTCTACGGGTATCTGAAGAGCTACGTTGGGCCACAACATATAATTGAAACGCGTGTTGTAGTTGTGCGTATCGTGGCCTAACCATTCGCTCAACCGGCCCTACACAGCATGCCGTCATTTGGGCAACCATGAAATGGTTGCCCAAATGACGGCATGCTGTTCCGGACCGGTTAGCTCAAACGTTAGGGCGGGTGGGATTTCTCTCCCTCCTGACCGAATGTCTGGGGTGGTAAGAATCAGCGGCTGGGGTGCAATTAAGAGCGCCCTATCGGTAGTAATGAACCCGTTATAGTTTGTTTCAGGGCAGAACGGCGATTCGGAAACGATGGGTTTCGGAAACCACGTTCGCCCTAACTGCGGCGGAAATCGGGGACGGACCACGTTTTCCATTTCCGTTCGCCGGAAACCGTGGTCGGAGAGTAAGCCGAGTTCTTGCCGACGGTTAAGCTGAAGTTTGTGTTCTCTGTTTGCCGCCTGGTTTCCCGGCGGTGCCACGCTATCACAGCCATGCGCCAGTTCGTTCCCGGCTCCTCGCAGAACCGGACTTGGAGTGTTACACCATCCGGCTCCCAGTTTGAGTCTTCCACCCAGGGATGGGGTCTTACCCCATCAACTTTGGGCGCCTGGCTTCCATCCTGGCGCTCGAAGCTTGCGCACAGCCTCTCGGCGCGCGCCTTCAGTGTGAACGCTTGAGCGGGGTTGTCACGGACAGAGTCCTCTCAGCGTAGGGCCGTGGATCACTCTTACGTTATCTCAAACCACCACCCCTTGGCTCCCCCCGCATTACCGGGAATCCTCACTACTAGAGCGGTTATTCCCGGCGTGAAAACATAGAAGTTAATGTAACCTACGTGGCGGTGGTCGGTCATCGCGAGGTGGAGCGCGGCGAGATTTCCCTGCGGGAGCGTGGTGCCGGCAATCTCGACGCGATTTCGCTGGACAGCTTCATCGCCCGGGCGCTGAAGGAGAACAGCGTGGGTACGCCGCGGGCGATTTTTGCCAACCCGGCGTAATAGCCGCGCCGAGCGGATAGCTTGTCTGCCCCCTATGCGGCCGGCCCCCGCAGGGTGGACAGGCCCGCGATGGCCCTGTTCCAGCCGTCACTACGCCTTGACAGACGCCGGCCGCATCACCAGAATGAGCTGAATTCTGGTCAACCAGAATAAGAGGCTACCATGAAAACTTTATCCCTGTCGGAAGCCAAGATGAAGCTCAGCGGGCTGGTGGATATCGTGCAGACCACGGACGAGGAAATCGTAATTACCAAAAATGGCTCCCCGGCGGCCGTGCTGATCAGTCCCGCCGAATACGAAAGCTTTAAGGAGACAGCCACGATTCGCTCGGATGCCGCCCTGATGGACGAAATCAGGCAGGGTCTACAGGCGCTGAAAGACCAGCAAGCCCACCTGTATTCTCTGGAGGAATTGCTTGACTAGGAAGTCGGCGTGACTACACCGCTACAGCCGATCCGAATTCCGGACGAGGTGGCCGGACTGCTGCGCAGCATGCACCCGCAGTTGAAGCGCAAGGTAAGGGATTCGCTCAGAAGAATTCTGGCCAACCCGCATGAAGGCAAGGCGCTGCAAGATGAACTGGACGGTTTGCGCAGTTTCCGGATCGGTCGGTTCAGGATGATTTACAGGCTGCGTCAGGGAATGATCGAAATCGTCGCCATAGGGCCACGGGAAAAAATCTATCAGGAAACCTACCGGCTGGTCAGAAAAACAAGAACCCTTGAAAGGTGATTGCCGGGCGCTGCTTCGGCTACAATTCCTCCTCTTTCTAAAAGCCGTCAAACCCAGGACAGCAATCCGCGTGAACCCATTCGTCTGGCCGGTGCGGGTATATTACGAGGATACCGACAGCGCCGGCGTGGTCTACTATGCCAACTACCTGAAGTTCATGGAGCGGGCGCGCACCGAATGGCTGCGCCACCTCGGTTTCGAGCAGGATGCGCTGGCCCGCACACCGGGTATCATTTTTGTGGTCCGTTCCGTCAACCTGCACTATCGACGTCCAGCCCGCTTCAACGAGCGGTTGCAGGTGAGCTGCCACATCGCGGAATTCAGAAAAGTCAGCCTGCTGTTCGAACACACCATTCAGCGCGCCGAGGAGGATCAGGATGCCTTATGTGATGGACAGGTCAGAGTGGCCTGTGTGGATAGTGCGTCTTTCAAGCCCCGACCGATCCCGCCGTCGATTCTGGCAAGGGTGAACAGTGACTGCTGAAACATCGTTCCTGTACCTGATCGCGACCGCCAGCCCGGTCGTGCAATTCGTCATGCTGCTGCTGCTGCTGATTTCTCTGGCGTCCTGGTGGGTAATTTTCCGAAAATACTTCTCCCTGTCCCAGGCGCGGGCGGCGGCCGCTGATTTCGAGGATGCATTCTGGTCCGGGACCGATCTCGCCGCACTCCATGCCCGCCTTGACCGTCAGAAACAAAGCATCACTGGCATGGCAGCCATTTTCGTGGCCGGGTTGCAGGAGTTTTCCCGCCTGCGCACCCAGCCCGAAGCCGATCCGGAACTGCTGCTCGGCAGTTCGCAGCGGGCCATGCGCGCCGCGTCAGCGCGCGAACTGGAGCAACTGGATACCTACCTGTCGCTGCTGGCTACAGCCGGTTCGGTCAGTCCTTACATCGGTTTGTTCGGCACCGTCTGGGGCATCATCAATTCCTTCCGCGCCCTGGGAGCCGCCCAACAGGTTACCTTAGTTCAGGTGGCTCCAGGCATCGCCGAGGCGTTGATCGCTACGGCGATGGGCCTGCTGGCAGCCATCCCGGCGGTCGTGGCTTACAACCGCTATGCCACCCAGGTGGAGCGGTTGATCAACCGCTACGATACTTTCATGGAGGAATTCGCCAATATTCTGCACCGCCAGTCCTATCATCGGCGCCAGGCGGCCATTGTGGAGGAGTCGGTCTGATGGCGCGGCGCAATCGGTCCAGGCGCCTGCTGGCGGACATCAATGTCGTGCCTTTCATCGATGTGATGCTGGTGTTGCTGGTCATCTTCATGGTGACCGCTCCGTTGCTGCAACAGGGGGTAAACGTCGATCTGCCCCAGGCGGCCGCCAGAACCTTACCTGCTGACGAGCCCCAGCCGCTGGTGCTGAGCGTAGACCGGCAGGGCAGTTATTACCTGAATCTAGCCGCTAATCCCGGCAGGCCAGTGGACGCCGCCGGCGTGGTCGATTTCGCCACCGATCTGCTGCGGCGCAATCCCCGACAACCGGTTATGGTCAGGGCCGATGAAAACGTGGATTATGGAACCGTGGTACGCGCTATGACCTTGTTACAGCGGGCTGGAGCGGCCAAGGTCGGCCTGCTGACCGAACCGCCTAAAAAATAGCGGTATACCGCCGCATGCAACCCAAGCGTTTCGATAATGTACTGGCGGCTGTTCTGGCTGTCTTATTGAATATCCTGATAGGGGCGATCCTGATTTATAGCTTCAATCGCCCCCCTTCCCTGCAAACCCCCGCCTCCACCGAAGTTCCCCTGGTTCAGGCCGAGGTAGTGAACCCTGCCGGGCTCAAGCCGGTTGACGCCGGTCGTAAACCGCCGGAAGAGCGCAAAACGACGGAAGCTGCCAAACGGCAGGAAGAACCAAAACCACCGCCGGAAGAGCAGGCGCGGGAACTCGATCGCCGGGTCGAGGCAACCAGACGCGGGGCCGAGGAAGAGGCCAAACGGCAGGCGCAGGCGGAGGCGCGAAGGCAAGCGGCTGAGGAAGCCCGGCGTAAAGCAGTGGAAGAAGAAGCCCGCCGGCAGGCTACCGCAGGAGCCAAGCGACAGGCGGCCGAGGAAGCCCAGCGCCAAGCCCTCGAGGAGGCTAAGCGGCAGGCGGCGGCGGAAGCCCAGCGCCAAGCCCTCGAGGAGGCTAAGCGGCAGGCGACGGAAGAAACCAGACGGCAGGCTGTCGCGGAAGCCCAGCGCCAAGCCGCGGCGGAAGCCCAGCGCCAAGCCGTCGAGCAGGCTAAGCGCCAAGCCGCGGCGGAAGCCCAGCGCCAAGCCGTCGAGCAGGCTAAGCGCCAAGCCGCGGCGGAAGCCCAGCGCCAAGCCATCGAGCAGGCTAAGCGGCAGGCGGTGGCGGAAGCCCAGCGACAAGCCATCGAGGAGGCTAAGCGGCAGGCGGCGGCAGAAGAGGCCAAGCGGCAGGCGGTGGAAGAAGAAGCTCACCGCCAAGCTGAGCAAGTCAGAGTAGCGGCAGCCAAACGCGAATTACAGGAATCCTTGGAACAGGAGGCGCAGGAGCGTTTGATCGACAGTGAAGTAAGCAGATACATAAACCTTATGGGAGCACGCGTCAAACGGGTCTGGAAAGTGCCTCAGAGCAGCCGGCCGGGGCAAGTATGTACCATGAGAATCAGTCTGACGCCTGGAGGCGAAGTGGCGGGTGTCAGCATTACCCAGAGCAGCGGAGATTCCGCTTTCGATGCTTCGGCGGTCGCCGCGGTCAAAACGGCTGCGCCACTGCCGGTTCCCTCCGACCCCGAAGTGATGGCAAAATTTCGCTCTTTCAATTTCAAATTACGGCGTGAGGGTTAGCCTTTGAAACGTCTGGCAAGCATTCTGTTGGCGCTATGCTCGCTGCTGGTGACCGGCCACTCATGGGCCGAAGAACTGACCATCGAGATCACCAAGGGCGTAGACAGCCTGATACCTATCGCCATCACACCGTTCGTCAGCACCAGGCCGCTTCCTGAAGATCTGGCTGCGATCGTTTCCAGCGATTTGCGGCGCAGCGGCCGCTTCGAACCGCTGTCGTCCGACGCTTACCAGGAACGTCCCGGCACGCTCAGTCAGGTCAATTTCGACAACATGCGCAATCTGCGGGTGGACTACATCGTAGTCGGAGAGGCTGCCTCCAGCGGGGGCAATTATCAGGTGCGCTGCCAACTGGGCGACGTGGCTCAAGGCGGCTCGCTGCTGGAGCGTTCTTTCAACGTACCGGCCGGGGATTTACGCCGGTTGGCACATCACATCAGCGATTTGATCTATGCAAAACTGATCGGGGAGCCGGGCGCTTTCGATACCCGCATCGCTTACATCACTGCGCTCCCGCAGAGCGGCAGGACCACCTACCATCTGCTGGTGGCCGACGCCGACGGCCATAATCCCAATGAAGTGCTGGCTTCCGCAGACCCCATCATGTCGCCGGCCTGGTCGCCGGACGGCGAGCGGCTGGCGTATGTTTCCTTCGAAGGACACAAAGCGCAAATCATCGTACAGGATGTGTTCACCGGCGCCCGACGCACCGTGGCCTCTTTCCCTGGCATCAACGGCGCCCCGGCCTGGTCGCCGGACGGTCGCCGGCTGGCGCTGACGCTGTCCAAGGACGGCAATCCGGAAATTTATCTGCTCGACCCGGATTCCGGCAGTCTGCAGCGGCTTACCAACAACGACGCCATCGACACCGAACCCGCTTGGTCGCCGGACGGGCGGAGTATCGTATTCACTTCGGATCGGGGTGGCGGTCCGCAGATCTACCGGTTGAGTCTGGACGGCGGTCAGCCGGAACGGTTGACCTTTAGCGGCGACTATAACGCCGCCCCCGCCCTGTCGCCCGACGGCCGCTATCTGGCTCTGGTACATCGTCAGGGTGGCAAATTTTATATCGCCGTCATGGATATGCAGACGCGGCAGTTACAGATACTGACCGAGGGGGGTCTGGATGAATCGCCGAGTTTCGCGCCCAACGGCCGGATGATTCTCTACGCCACGTCGCAGCGCGGCCGGGAAGTGCTGGCGGCGGTGTCCGTCGATGGTCGTATCCGCCAAACCCTGGGATTGCTCAACCGGGATGTGCGCGAGCCCGCCTGGGGTCCTCTCAACCATTGATCGTGTTCCATTCCGCCAGGTAATCCTGATGAAAACCGTTCGCACGTTACTCGCACTCGTCGCTGCACTCGGTCTGCTGGCCGGCTGCGCCTCCCGGCCTGCGCCGCAAGCAACCGCCGCAAGTGTCCAAGCCCCAGTCAACAAGGGAACGGGGGTCACTGTCACGCCTTACGCCCAGCCCGGTCAGTACGGTATAGGCGGGACAGGCGTGTCTGGCGCCGTCGGCGCCGATCGGGTTGTCTATTTCGATTTCGACAGCGCGGAAATCCGCGCCGACGCCCGCCCGGTGCTCGAAGCCAACGCCGGCTATCTGACTGCCAATCCCACCGTCGCCGTTACTCTGGAAGGCCATACCGACGAACGCGGCGCCCGTGAATACAATATCGCTCTAGGCGAGCGCCGCGCCGAGTCAGTACGGCGCGCCTTGAATGTCTACGGCGTGCCTGCCGAGCAGATGCGCACCCTGAGTTATGGAGAAGAACGTCCGGCCGATCCGCAACACAGCGAGGAAAGTTATGCCAAAAACCGACGCGTTGAAATTGTTTATTGACCGCCAGTCGCCCTGGCCGACTGGCGGCTTGGCCTGGGCTGTGCTGGTGGCGAGCCTGCTGCTGAGCGGTCCGACCTGGTCGGCGCCGCCGCCGCAACAGTCCCGTCCGGAGAACCAGTTGCTGCTGGATCTGCTGAATCGCATCGAGCGGCTGGAGGCGGAGATGCGACGCCTGCGCGGGGATCTGGATACCCTTCAGTATAATCAGGAGAACATGTTGCACCGTGTGGAAACTCTGGAGCAGGGCACAGCAGAAGCAGCGGCTGTCGGGGAAGCAGCGGAGCAAGCCGCACCACCGCGCGCGGCCGCACAGCCGCAAACTCCACCTTCGGCGGCGATTCTGTCACCCGCCTTACCGCCCGGCGCCGCCACTCAGCCCAACACCGAGCCGCGGGCCACGGCGCCGGGAGCCGCCCTGCATGCTCCTCCGCCCGCCGCCGTTCAGCCGGGAGCCACGCCCACCGCCGCCGAACAGGAGGCTTACACTACGGCTGTCAATATTCTGCGTGAGGGGCATTACCAGGAAGCCATCGCCAGCCTGCAGGATTTCATGGCCGCCCATCCCGGCAGTCCTTTGGGCGGCGACGCGCAATACTGGATAGGCGAGGCTTATTACGTGGACCGCGAATACGAGAGCGCCAAGCAAGCCTTTCTGTCCCTGGGCATCAACTACCCGACCAACCGGCGGTTGCCGGACGCCATGCTGAGATTGGGTTATATCTATGCCGACCAGGGTGACAAGTCCAAGGCCACGGAGGTGTTGCAAAAACTGGTGGAGGCTTATCCGGATTCCAGAGCCGCCGGTTTGGCCCGGCAGCGCTTGGAGAGTCTGCGTTAAGAATTACCGTGAAAATTCCTGCATCGGCAAGATAAATGATAGGGATTGCCATCCGCCCCTACCCCCCTGATCGGGACCTGTAGCAAGAGTGAAAACAATAACACACAGCGATGCCGGCATGAGTCGGATAAGATAATGCAGCACAGGTCGGATGGTTGACTTCGTCCCGGTCCGGGTGGCGCTCGAGGTGCTGTCGCTGAGCGCCCCGCGATGCAGTGTTCGAATACAAGAAAGAGGTTCATGCATGAAAAGTCGGCGATGGTGGGCAGGGTTGATGGCAGGGTTGCTATTGACGAGTGCAGTCTTCCAGACCCAGGCGCAAAAGCCGAACTCGCGCATCACTGTAAAATTACGACAGACGGAAGCCGGACAGGAAAAGCCGGAAGACATCCCCCGCTCGGCTAACACGATTATCCAACAGGAAATCAAGCGCAATAAGCAGCCCGCCCGAGCGGTCGACGTCATCAACTTCCGGGCGCTCACCGCTTTTCAGGAAGGCAAGCGTCCGCTGGGGCTGGAACTGGCTAAAGGAGCGCTGGACTATTCCCAGAAAAAACTCGGCCCTAAACATCCGGCCACGCTGGCCAGTCTCAATAATCTGGCGCAACTGTATCAGATCGTGGGACAGTACGATCAGGCCGAACCGTTACTGCGCCAGGTATTGGCGGTCAACGAGCAACAGCGGGGCGCGAAAAGCGCCGCAACCCAGGCCAGCCTCAATCACCTTGCCGAGTTGTATCAGGCGCAGGGTCGTTACGAAGAAGCCGAACAGACGTTGCAACGGGTCCTGAAAGATCAGGAAAAATCACTCGGTAAGAAGCACCCCGAAACTCTGGCGAGCCTGAACAATCTGGCCGCTCTCTATTGGGCGCAGGGTCAATATGCCGAGGCGGAACGGTTGCTGAAGCAGATCGCAGTCAACAACGAGAAACGGCTGGGACCCGATCACCCCGACACCGTAGCCAGCCTCAACAGTCTGGCGGGTCTGTATCAGGCTCAGGGGCAGTACAAGAAAGCGGAGCCGTTGTTCAAGCGCGTCCTGGCAACCAATCAGCAAACCCTGGGAGCGCAGCATCCCAACACGCTGACCAGTCTCAACAATCTGGCGGCGTTTTATCAGGCGCAGGGTCGTCCCAAAGAGGCGGAGCGGTTGCTGAAGGGGGCGCTGATGAAAAACGACAAGGCGCTGCTGACCGGACAGCCGGAAAATGTAGCCAGCCTGAACCACCTGGCCGAAGTTTATCAGGCGCAGGGCCGCTCCAAAGAGGCGGAACGCCTGTTGCAACAGATCCTGGCGACTCAGGAAAAAACGCTGGGAGAAAAAAACCCGGCCACTCTGGAGAGCGTCGGCAATCTGGCGGATTTCTACCGGACTCAGCAGCGCTACAGTCAAGCAGAACCGCTGTATAAGCGCATTCTGAGCGTCGGCGAGCAACCCCTGGGCGCCAAACATCCGCTGCTGCTGACCAGCCAGAACAGTCTGGCGAAGCTGTATCAGGCGCGCCGACGTTATAGCGAAGCGATTTCCCTGTATCAGCGCGCGTTGTCCAGCAGCGAAAAGGAATACGGGCCCGAACACCAGTACACCTTGCAGAACCTGCAGGATCTGGCGGAGTTATATCGGGACAAGGGTGATTACAATCTGGCGGAACTGTATTATCAGCGGACGCTGACGGTGTTGGAGAAAAACGCCGGGGACAGACAGCCGGAAGTGGCGGCCGTCATGGAAAATTACGCCGATCTGTTGAAAAAGATGGATCGGTGGGAGGCGGCATCGGCTCTGGAAGAACGCGCCCAGGTGATCAAATCCGGGCATGGCGCCGCCAAGCCGCCGGGGTAAAACTGCTGCTTTCCTTGATGGCGCACCAAACGTGTCGACTCGGTGTAAAACACCCTATTCAGTGGTGAAAACCACCGCCATTCAAACCGGTCAACGCCCCAGGAGCGGGACAAGGCCCGCCCCTACAAACCCGCTCCTCTCTATCCGTCTGCTTAGCGCCTTTCGGTCGCGCCGTTCGGATAGATGCTCATGCGGCGGGCGTCGATGCGCACGACCGTGAACCGGAATGTCCCCAGCAGACAGGTTCCTGAGGTGCGCTCCGCAGTCAGCACACCATTGAACACCATTTTCCTGTCGGCAGACTGGCGATGCAGCGGCAGTTGATACTGGAGCGCGCTGTGCAGCACCTCCCCGACGGTCGGCCAGCAGGCCATGTGGGTGACAACCAGGATACCGCCGTAATTGCGGGTCGCCAGTGCATCGATCAGCTTGATTTCGGGTATGCCAGTAGCGAACTCGGCATCCAGCCGTTTCATATACGCCCTTGCACTCTGTCCGGCCAGCCACAGCAGAGCCTGGGCGTCCAGCAGCAGATCCTCCGGTCGCCACCGCCGGTTGCGGTCGCCACAGGGCAGCGTCGGTGCGCCCGTCGGCTTCCGCCTGAGCGATGCTGTAAGGCAGCGGGCGGACCCCGGTACGCGGTCCGAAGATCAGGCGCCATTGGCCGACCCGACCGAACTTGTCGCCCTTGCTGAAATAAACGTCGAATTCCCGGTCACCCGCCGCCCCGGCGGCGGTTTCCTCGCTAGCCACCAGCACACTGTCTCCCTCGCGGGCGCCTTCCTTGAATTCGGCGCTATAGCCGTATAAGTTCAACTCGGCCGGGTAGGCGCCGCCCAGTTCGGCACAAGCCACCCGCAGGGCGGCGGCCAGCATGGAAGGCGCGGCGAGCGTGCCCAGTTCGTTGAGCAGGTCATGGCTTACCAACATAGGTTCCAGATGTTTCACGTTTATTGCCTTTGCTTGAAGTGATTGTTCGTGGAGTAACCACCGTAGCCCGGTCGTCAGCGGCTATTGTGCGGCGTTTGCGTCAGGCATCCAAGTTGGCGATTTCCCTTGATGGTTGACTCGCTTCGCAATCTGGCTAGAATTTCCGCCCGCCAGCAGAACGCTGGAATACAGCGGTGGGCATCACCTGGCATGCTAAGCCCGCGGGTGTCCTGGTCGGCTGCAAGACTGGATCGAATCAAGCAGAATTTCCAAGACGATGAACGAACGCTATGAGTTGATGTGGTGCTGGGTGCGCGCTCTGTTGCCGATGGTGGAGCCTAGCGCCGTGACGCCAGCCTCCAGCGACGCCAGTTTCCGGCGCTATTTCCGGGTGCAGCACGAAGGCGGCAGCCATATCGTCATGGACGCTCCGCCGGATAAGGAAGATTGCCGGCCCTTTATAGCCGTAGCCGATGCCCTGTGCGCCATCGGCTTGCAGGCCCCACGGGTGCTGGAGAAGGATTTGAACCAGGGCTTTCTGTTGCTGACCGATCTGGGCTCGCGTC
The DNA here is from genome assembly GCA_963708455.1 of uncultured Pseudomonadota bacterium. GTDB lineage: Bacteria > Pseudomonadota > Gammaproteobacteria > Competibacterales > Competibacteraceae > CAIMUS01. Next base: position 492,489 of record CAVPSQ010000010.1, on the reverse strand, counting down.
AGTATCTGACGGAACTGCACGACGCCAGCGTCGCCCGGCTTTACGGCGATGCCCTGGAGGCTTTGCAGCGGCTGCAGTTAGGCGGTGACCCCGCCACGGAGCTACTGCCGCCTTACGACGCCAAGCTGCTGCATGCCGAGATGGAATTGTTCCGCGAATGGTTCCTGCAGCGGCAGCTCGGCATCACGCTCACCGACCAAGAACAGCGGGTGTTAAACGACACCTTTGCGCTGCTGTGCGACAGTGCGCTGCAACAACCGCGCGTCTGGGTACATCGGGACTATCATTCGCGCAATCTGATGGTGACCGAGCAGGAAAATCCCGGCATTCTCGATTTTCAGGATGCGGTCGTCGGCCCGCTAACCTACGATCTGGCTTCCCTGCTGCGCGACTGCTATATCGCCTGGCCGCGCCCACAGGTGGAACGCTGGGCGCTGACCCAGCGCCACCGGCTGCATGCTGCGGGCATGGCAGGGATCGACGATGACCGGCAGTTTTTACGCTGGTTCGATCTGATGGGTGTACAGCGGCATCTCAAAGCCATCGGTATTTTTTCCCGTTTGAATATCCGTGACGGCAAGCCGGGCTATCTGCGCGACATTCCCCGCACTTTGAACTATGCGCTGGACGTGGCGACCCGGTACGGTGAACTCCAGGCTCTGCGACGGCTGGTGTTGCAACGGGATATACCGGCCAGGGTGCTGTCATGAAGGTGATGCTGCTCGCCGCCGGGCGGGGCGAACGCATGCGCCCGCTGACCGACAGCACCCCCAAGCCGCTGCTGCAGGCCGGCGGCAAGGCGCTGATCGTCCACCATCTGGAAGCGCTGCGGCAAGCGGGATTCAGAGAGATCGTGATCAATCTGGGCTATCAGGGCGAACGCATCGGCGCGGCGCTGGGCGATGGCGGCCGCTTCGGCCTCAGCATCACCTATTCGTGGGAGCCGGAAGAGCCACTGGAGACGGGCGGCGGCATTTTCCAGGCGCTGAGCTCGATGGGCGCCGGCCCTTTCGTGGTGCTCAACAGCGATATCTGGAGCGATTATCCGCTGGCCCGGCTGCCGCGCGCGCCCGCCGGTCTGGCCCATCTGGTGCTGGTGGACAATCCGCCCCACCATCTGCAGGGCGATTTCGCGCTGTGCGACGGACAGGTAGGGGATAGCGGACAACCCCGGCTGACTTTCAGCGGGGTCAGTGTCATGCGTCCGGAACTGTTCGCCGGCTGCACGCCGGGGCGCTTTCCGCTGGCGCCGTTGCTGCGCCGGGCGATGCATGACGGCCGGGTGAGCGGCGAACATTACCGGGGTGTCTGGCAGGATATTGGCACGCCGGAACGGTTGCAGCAGTTGGATCGGGCCTTGCGGGGGTGCTCGGTAGCGGCGTCCTAAGCGTGCCGGGGCCGGAGCCTCAAGCCAGCTTCTTATAGCGGATCCGGTGCGGCTGCTCGGATTCGACGCCCAGCCGCCGCTTGCGGTCGACTTCGTAAGCGGCGTAATTGCCCTCGAACCACAGCACCCGGCTGTCGCCTTCGAAAGCCAGCATATGGGTGGCGACCCGGTCCAGGAACCAGCGATCGTGGGAAATGACCAGCACGCAGCCGGCGAAGGCCAGCAGGGCTTCTTCCAGTGCGCGCAGCGTCTCCACGTCCAGATCGTTGGTCGGTTCGTCCAGCAGTAATACATTGCCGCCGCTGCGCAACAGCCGGGCCAGATGCACCCGGTTGCGCTCGCCGCCGGACAGATCTTTGACGAATTTCTGCTGGTCCGGACCGCGGAAATTGAAGCGCCCCACGTAGGCGCGCGAATTAGTCTGATAGGCGCCGACGGTGATGGTGTCCAGCCCGTCGGAAATCTCCTCCCAGACCGTCTTGTCGCCGTGCAGTTGGTCGCGGGTTTGATCCACGTAAGCCAGCTTCACCGTAGGACCGATCCGCAGCCTGCCGGCGTCCGGCTGTTCCTGCCCCATGAGCAGACGGAACAGCGTGGTCTTGCCGGCCCCGTTCGGACCGATCACGCCGACGATACCGCCGCGTGGCAGTCTGAAGCTGAGCGCCTCGATCAACCAGCGGTCGCCATAGCCCTTACGCAGACCGTCGGCCTCGATCACCAGTTCGCCCAGGCGGGGACCCGGCGGAATATACAATTCCTGGGTTTCGTTACGCTGCTGAAATTCCTGCGAGTCGAGCTCCTCGAAGCGGGCCAGCCGGGCTTTGCTCTTGGCGTGGCGGGCCTTGGCGCCGGACCGGACCCATTCCAGTTCGTGCTCGATCGCTCTCTGCCGGGCGCCCGCCTGTTTCTCTTCGACCGCCAGACGCTTTTCCTTCTGCTCCAGCCACGACGAGTAATTGCCCTGCCAGGGAATGCCGCGACCGCGATCCAGCTCCAGGATCCAGCCGGCCACGTTATCCAGAAAATAACGGTCGTGAGTCACCGCCACCACCGTGCCGGGATAGTCCTGCAAAAAGCGCTCCAGCCAGGCGACCGATTCCGCATCCAGATGGTTGGTGGGTTCGTCGAGCAGCAGCATGTCGGGCCTGGACAGCAGCAGCCGGCACAGCGCCACACGCCGCTTTTCGCCGCCGGACAGGGTCGCTACCCCGGCCTCCCAGGGCGGCAGGCGCAGGGCATCGGCGGCGACTTCCAGAGTGCGCTCCAGCTCCCAGGCGCCGGCTGCGTCGATAGCATCCTGCAGCTGCGCCTGTTCGGCCAGCAGGACATCGATGTCGGCATCCGGCTCGCCGAATTGCAGGCTGATGGCATTGAATCGTTGCAGCAGCGCCTGTTGTTCAGCGACGGCTTCCTGTACAGTGCTGCGCACATCCTGGATGGGGTCCAGTTGCGGCTCCTGCGGCAGATAACCGATCCTGATGCCGGACTGGGGACGGGCCTCGCCCAGAATATCGGTATCCACTCCGGCCATGATCCGCAGCAGCGTAGACTTGCCGGAGCCGTTCAGTCCCAGCACGCCGATCTTGGCGCCGGGAAAGAAAGATAGGGAAATATCCTTGAGAATCTCGCGCTTGGGCGGAACCACCTTACCGACCCGGTGCAGCGTATAGATATATTGCGCCATGACAGTTGGTTGCTAATGGAATAAAAGTGCAGTTTAACTTAACAATACTTCGGACAGTTTTTGAGAACGGTACGCTGAGAGGGTAGCCGCACCGGGTCGGTTTCGGGTAGGGTGGAGTTGTTGACAACCATCTATCCGACGGAGGGCCCGATGCGGCTACTGGACAGTGTACTGGTGAACTTGGGTTTGAGCCAACCGTTCCGGCGGTTTCTCCGGGAACTGCTGATGCTGCGGGTGATCTTCCCCGGGGGGGCGACGTTCCTCAACCTGAACCGTTACAGCGACTACGCCGAGAAGATCTTTCACCGGTGGTTCCGGCGCCAAGTCGACTAGGCCCCGATCAACATCACGGCGATCCGGGCAGTGGTGCCCCGCGATCATGAGAAACCCTTTGTAATCACAGTATCATTCATCCTGTTGCCGCCTGAAAACTGTCCGAACTATTGATACAAGACCCGTGATGAAGAAAAAATCCAAAGCCAAGGGCTATGCCCCTGTCCATAGCCGGCAGACTGTCAGCGACGCCTTCGGTGCCATCCTGCTGCACAATTGCGACCACCTGCTGGCCTGGGAACAGGCCGCCCGATCGTGGGACGACATCGAAGGCGTGCATCAGGTGCGGGTGGCGTTGCGACGCCTGCGTTCGGCGCTGCGGGTGTTCCGCTCTGCCCTCCCCCGTTCTGTGACGGACCCGTGGGCCGATGCAATGCGCTGGCTGGCCGACCAATTGGGACCGGCGCGGGACATGGATGTATTCATCGCCGAAGGGCTGGACGCTGTTGCGGCCAAATTACCGCTGCCGGGCGGCGACAAGCTGATGGCTCTGGCCCAACGCCGACGGGAAAGCGCCTACCAGACTGTGCAAGACATGCTGGACAGCGAGCGCTATCGCAGCTTCAAGGTACATTTCCAGGCCTGGCTGCAAAACCAGGTTTGGCTGACAAGCGAACTGTCCGACGGGCAGCGCCACCGGCTGCAAGGCGATATTGTCGCCTTCGCTTGCAAAGTGCTGGACAAACAGGACCGGCGGGTATTGGCGGCAGGCGCTCATGTAGAGCGGGAATCCGCCCAGGCGATGCATCAGTTGCGGATCGAATGCAAGAAACTGCGCTACGCCGCCGAATTTTTCACCCCCCTGTTCCAAGACATGGAGGATTTCATCACCCACCTCAAGGACTTGCAGGATCTGCTGGGGATTATGCACGACGTGACTGTCATGCGCCATCTGCTCGAGGATCTGCTGGCCGGCAAGCAGGACCCCGACGTGCTGCAATACGCCGGGGCGCTGCTAGGCTGGCGCACCCGCCAGTATTACGACATCGAGGACAGTTTCGACCAGCGTTGGGAGCAGTTCGCCGCCGCCCGGCGTCCCTGGTGGCGGCGCGCTGGCGCCGAACAGGCCGAGGAGTCATGAGCTTAGTCGCGCGGCGGCGGGATGGAATAGGTGCAGGTTACCTGCGCCACCGGCTCCGGCGCACCTTCCGAATAGAGCAGCACTTCTCCCACGGCCAGGCGTTTGCCCAGCTTGAGAATCTGACCGTGGCCAATCAGATCGGCCGGAAACGGACGGCGCAGAAAATTGCAGGTGAGATTGGTGGTGACGGCCAGTTCTACCCGACCGATCAGGCTCATCACCACGGCGTACATCACCAGATCGGCCAGTGCCAGTTGCACCGGGCCTGAAACCGTACCACCAGGACGGATAAAATCCTCCCGGAACGGCAGCCGGATGGTGGCCTTGCCGGCTTCGATGCGCTCCACCTGGATCCCCAGGGAACCCACGAAAGGCACGTGTTCTCGGGCAAGCTGCTCGAATTCCTGCTGTGAAATCTGGCTCATGGGTCTCCTCCGGGGGTTACGGGTGGGTGTTAGCACGCCGCCGTGGCGACAGGCACGCAGGCTTATCAGGGTACCACCAACGACTGCATGGTCCAGGATACGCGGTTGAAATTATACTGAATCCATCCCGGCTTCATCTTCGCAGGGCGTCCATAAAATTGCAGTGTGGCTTGGAAAATGACTGGCATGTTCAATAGCAACAACAAACGCTGGATGATTAGTGGTTCGCTGGGCGCGCTGGTTGTGCTGATCGGTCTGGCGGTCGGTTGCTATTACGATTATCACTCCTTTCTCGATACGCCGCTGACCGTGCCCGCCCAGAAGATGGAATTCACCATCGCCGCTGGCGAATCGAATAAAAGCATCGCAGACCGCCTGCAAGCCGGGGGAATCATACGCTCTGCTCTGTACTGGAAGATTTATGCCCACCAGACCGGCCTGGGACGGCGCATCCAAGCCGGAGAATACGCGCTCGCAACGGACGCTACGCCGCGCACGCTGCTGCACCAGTTCGCGGCGGGCCGGGTCATCCAGCACGCCTTGACTCTGGTGGAGGGCTGGACCTTCCGGCAACTGCTGACGGCGGTCACTGCCCATCCGCAATTGCAGCATACGCTGGCGGGACTCGGCGACGAGGCAATCATGACGCGGCTGGGGTATCCCGGCCAGCATCCGGAAGGGCGGTTCTTTCCGGATACCTATTATTTTCCCGCTGGCGTCACCGATGTGGATTTTCTAAAACGCGCCTACGCCACGCTGGAGCGGCGCCTGCAGGAAACCTGGGAGCGCCGCTTGCCCGATCTACCCTTGCAGACTCCCTACGAGGCGCTGATTCTGGCCTCGCTGATCGAAAAGGAAACCGGGCGTCCCGACGAGCGGCGGGAAATTGCCGGGGTTTTTATCCGCCGACTGCAGAAAGGCATGCTGTTGCAGACCGATCCCAGCGTGATCTACGGTCTAGGCGAACGCTTCGACGGCAATCTGCGCAGGCAGGATCTACTGGCGGACACGGCCTACAATACCTACACCCGACGCGGCCTGCCGCCCACGCCGATCGCCCTGCCTGGCGCCGCGTCCCTGGCCGCTGCGGTCGATCCCGCGCCGGGCGACACCCTGTATTTCGTGGCCACCGGCGCGGGCTGCCATGCGTTTTCCAAGACCCTGGAAGAACACAATTATAAGGTGAGGCAGTATCAACTGAACCGGCGCTGAGTAGTTGGCGGCGCAGTCCCGCGGCTGCCTAACCCGTTTGGGTGGACCTGCCCTCCTCCCGCTATACCGCGTGCCACTGGAGCATTTCCGCACAGGGTAAAACCAAGAAAGTTATGGCCGGACCACCTGATCGCGCAGGTAAACCGGCAGCACCTGTTCGGCGCTGACCCAGTCGCCGCGCCCATAAGCCAGGGCTCCTAACGCAGCGATGGCCCGGGCGCGGGGATAGAGGTCGCTCCACCAGGCGCTTACACCCAACCGGCACAAGGTCCCGGCATGCCGGGCCCAACCGTCGCCGGCTCCGCACCAGTCCGCCCGGCCCGGCAAAGCGGCTGCAGCCGGGCGGCACACCCGTTCCTCACCCCACAACAGCACACCGCCATCCGGTGCGGCCCGGTATGTTCCCCAATAGACTTCATCCAGCCGGGCGTCTACAGCGACCGCCACGTGGGTAACGTGGTGCAGCCGCACCAGTTCGAGGGCGACGGCGGCCAGGGTGGATACAGGCGCAACCGGCAGGTCGGCGGCAAAAGCGATGCCCTGCGCCACGGCGATGGCGATACGCACGCCGGTAAAAGCGCCCGGTCCCCGGCCCACCGCCAGCGCATCCAGTTGCCCGACGCTCAAACCTGCCTCCGCCAGCACCGCCGTGGCCATCGGCAAAAGCAGTTCAGCATGGCCGCGCGGGGCGATTTGATAGCGCTCGACGCTAACCCCATCCACCCACACGGCCGCCGAGCAGGCCGCGGTAGACGTATCCAGAGCAAGTAGTTTCATCTATACGCTACAACCGGTGCGCCGACGCCACAAAACAGTGCAATAAAGATACTGGAAAAGCCCCTTGGTACTCTTTAGCATGGTACTCAATTACGTACCTATGGAGGCCAGCGATATGACCCCTGATGTCATTCAATCCGACCTGATGCACAGTAAATCCCTGCCGGCGCTGATTGCCAAACTGCTGGCGGAGCGGCAACAGCTACTGGTGCTGTTCAACCGACTGGGAGAACTCAAAACCTGCGGGGCACTGGCGGCTGTACAATCCCTGTTGCAGCGGTTCTGCCAGTTGCTGGTGGATTATATGGCGCTGGGCCATTTCGAGGTCTATCAGTCTCTCGACGGGCAGGCGGGCGATTCGCAACGCTACCGCCGCCTCAAACGTCTGGCCACAGCGTTGCATCCCCGCATTGCCACCACCACCCAGGCCGCGCTCGCCTTCAACGACCGCTACGATTGCCAGGCCGAGTGTGAGATTCATACCGCTTTCTGGGATGATCTGTCCGGTTTGGGCGAAGTACTCGCGACCCGCATCGAGTTGGAAGACCGCCTGTTCCAGGCGGTCGAGGCGGTCCTGCCGACGCTGCACCATTCAGTAGCCACGCAGCCCCAGCGGCCGCAACTCCACTTGACCGCTGCGGGCCATCCCCAATAAAACCAGCAGCCTGTCCTTATCCTGTGGTAAGACGCCTGCCAGCGCCAGGGCATTGGAGGCGTGGTTGGAACGGAACACCAGCGGCGCCGGCGGGTTGAGTCTTTGCAGCAGTCGGGTTTGTTCCTCCAGGATGCCGGCATCGTCCTGCGGCAGGAAAGGTTCGCGGAACTTGCGGTAGAACTCCTCCCGAATGCTCGGATGCAGCCCCAACTGCAAGGTGGAGAGATAATCGAGCCGCACCTGATTGACCAGGTCGGCCGTCGCGTCGATGTGTTCCCGCCAGTACGTGCGGCCGCCGAGTCCCAGGATGACGGTAGCCGACAGTTGCAGCCCGGCTTCTTTGGCCTTGTTCAGTCCATCGAGCATCGACTGCGGCGTTGCGCCCTTGGTGATCCGCTTGAGCAACTCCGCCGCACCGGTTTCGATGCCGTAATAAAGCAGGGTCAGCTTGTGTGCTTGAAGCTGCTGTAACTCTTCCAAAGTCTGCTTGCGCAAATTGGCCGGCAGGGCGTAGCTGGCCACCCGTTCCAGCCGCGGAAACGCCACCTGTAACGCCTGCAGTACGGCCAGCAGATGCTCCGTGGGCGCCGCCAGCGCATCGCCGTCTGCCAGGAACACCCGGCGCACGCCGGGATAGGCTCGCCCCACCTGCTCGATCTCGGCCAGCGTCTCGGCCAGCGGCCGGATCGAGAAGGTCTTGCTGCGATACATCGAGCAGAAGCTGCAGCGGTTGAAGCTGCAACCCAGCGTTACCTGGACGATCAGATTCCTGCCCTCGGAGGGCGGGCGATACAGCGGCATGTCGTAATCGATTAGCATGGCGATTCTTTGGAGTCGAGATGTTCAAGCTCAGCAACGGTTTTATTGAGGGCGCCTGCGGCCAGTTCGTTCTGGACCGGACGCCAGCTTGGCTTGATGGGCGTCAAGGTCGATACCCGCTTCCTGGCCAGCAGCACATAGCCCCCGCCACCCGCCGGCCAGTATTTTGGACCCAGGCGTTCCAGCAGCGTGAGCCGGTGCAAGGTGCGTGTCCAGGGAAGCCGATAGCAATAATACCGCACGGCAAGGGTATCGAAACCCAGCAGGGTAAGCCAGTCGCGCACCCGTCGGGCACTGAGCAAGCGGGCGTCCCAGGGGGCTGTGCGGCTACGGGCATGCAGCAAGCGCCGCACGCCCCAGAGCGAGAACGGGTTAAATCCCAGGATGACCGCATGGCCTTCGGGAATCAGTACCCGGTCGATTTCCCGCAGTACGGCATGCGGCTCGGCCACGAACTCCAGCACATGCGGCGCCACCACCACGTCGATGGAATCAGACGCCAGCGGCAGACAGGCGGGGTCAGCCAGCAGGTCCACGCTGCTCCCCGCTGGCGGGGAGATCGCATCCAGACGGCAGCGATGGGCGATCGGGCTGGTGGCCAGCAGATCGGTCGCGGTCGGAACTCCCAGCGCAACGAGATGATAGCCGAACAGGCGCGGTAGTATTTCCGCCAGCAGACGAGTTTCCGCCGCCCCGAACAGTCTGCCCAACGGTTTGCGATACCAGTGCTGCAATCCTATCCAACTGCGTCTTTGCTCAGCCATTGGAATTCTCCTCGAGGTCGTGCCTGTTGCGACGCCGCCATCGACTGGAGGCCCATCATAAGGTTGTGAAAGCAGCCGGCTTGGGGCCAGCTCCACGACATGCTCGAACAGTGGCCAATCATAACCTGCCGGCGAGAGCCAGGGATTGGGTTTTACTCGCTCCTTAAGTTGCACCCTTACCCATTCCTCAGTTACATCCAGGTGCAGTCGGCGGTGATGGCCGGACCCTGGTCGAGCCAGCACCAGGGCAAAACAGGCGCGGTCGCCCAACGACAGCCCCAGCGACGGCGTGGCCGCAATCGGCAACGGTGCTGTATCTCAGTCGCCGCAGGCCGGAATAAGCGCGGGGTTTTCGGCATTTTACTACCGGCAAGGGGTTGACCCAACCCTGGAGCCGGCTATTATGCTCATACAATCAACTGCTATCCCCAGACAACATCATACCCCTACAGAGCAAAGGCCGTGCTGCGCACCCTGAGTCTATGGCTGGTCCTGTTCATCCTGTGGCTGCTGCTGTCAGGCTACTTCGACACGCCCCTGCTGCTGGCTTGCGGCGCGCTATCCTGCGCACTGACGGTAGCCATCGTCCGGCGCGCGCATCGACTCGATCCCGAAGAACTGCACCTGGACTGGTATCTGAACCGGCGCTTGCTCCGCTACGTACCCTGGCTGTTGTTGGAGATCGTCACAGCCAATATTGACGTCGCCAGGCGCATTCTCGACCCCCGGTTGCCCATCAGCCCTGTCCTGCTGCGGCTGCGACCCGGCCAGCGCGGCGAACTGGGACAGGTGATCTACGCCAATTCGATCACGTTGACGCCGGGCACGGTCACGACCTATCTGAGCGAGAACCAATTGGAAGTGCATGCCCTGACCGCCGCCGCCGCCGCAACTCTTCAGCAAGGCGAAATGGACCGGCGGGTCAGCGCTTTGGAGGATCTAAACTGATGTTCACGGCGACCGCGCTCGGCATCATGGTGTGCATGGGATTGGCGCTGACCCGCGCATTGCTGGGTCCTACCGTGTACGACCGGATTCTGGCCGTGAACTCCTTCGGCACCAAAACCGTGCTGATGATCGCGGTGCTGGGGTTTCTGTCCGGACGTCCCGATTTTCTCGACATCGCCCTGGTCTACGCGCTGATTAATTTCATCAGCACCATCGCCGTGCTCAAATTCAGCCGTTACGGCGACCTGGGCTGGCCGCACAGCAGCGACGACGCTGCACCACCGGAGCGAGGCCGCTGATGGCGCTCTTCATCGACCTGCTGAGCGGCCTGTTGCTGATGGGCGGGATTGGCATCCTGGTGATCGGCAGTCTGGGTCTGCTGCGCATGCCTGACTTCTACACCCGCCTGCATCCGGCCGGGATGACCGATACCCTGGGGGCTGGGCTGACCCTGCTCGGCCTGATGCTGCAGGCCGGTTGGACGTTGGTGACCATTAAACTGCTGCTGATTCTGCTGTTTCTGTGGTTCGCCAGTCCGGTCGCCAGCCATGCGCTGGCCGGGGCGGCCCTCTCCGATGCGGCAAATCCCAATCCACTGTTACCGCCGGACCCTGCCCGGCAGGAAACGCCGCCATCGAACTCCTGATCGATATTTTTCTGGTGACCGTGCTGGCGGTTACAGCGTTCGCGCTGGTCCGGCTGCACGATCTGTTCGCCATCGTGATGCTGAGCGGCATTTACAGCCTGGTGTCAGCGGTCCTATTCGTGGTGCTGGACGCCGTGGACGTGGCCTTTACCGAAGCTGCGGTCGGCGCCGGCGTCGCCACCGTGTTTCTGCTGAGCACGCTGGCGCTGACCTCCAGCCGGGAGACACCGGCGCCGCGCAAATCCCTGCTGGCCCTGGTGGTAGTGACGATTACCGGCGCCGCGCTGATCTACGGTACGCTCGACATTCCCCCGCTGGGCGATCCCAACAATCCTATCCACCATCACGTAGCACCCCGCTACCTGTACGACTCGCCCCAGGAAATCGGCATTCCTAATATGGTGACTTCCATCCTGGCCAGCTACCGGGGTTACGACACCCTGGGAGAGACCGTGGTGATCTTCACCGCCGCCATCGGTGTGCTGCTGCTGCTCGGGGGCAGGCGGCGCAGTGTCAGAAAAGAGGAAGACTCATGAAGCGTTATCCCATCCTACGGCTGGCGACCAAACTGCTGTTGCCGGTGATCGTCCTGTTCGCGCTCTACGTTCAGTTCCATGGTGATTTCGGTCCCGGCGGCGGCTTCCAGGCCGGGGTGATTTTCGCCGCCGGTATCGTGCTCTACGGTCTGATCTATGGCCTTGACGCTGGGCGGCGACTGTGTCCGCCCTGGCTGCTGCGCCTCGGTATTTCTTCAGGCGTATTGATTTACGCCGGCGTGGGCGTGATCACCCTGTTCCTGGGCGGGAATTTTCTGGCTTACAACGCCCTCGACCCGCACGCTCCGGCGCATGGCCAGCATCTGGGCATTCTACTGGTGGAGCTGGGGGTCGGCATCACGGTGGCCGCCGTGATGATCAGTATCTTTTTCGCATTCGCCGGCCGGCGAGGTTGAACCGTGGCGGTATCCGGTCTTTATAACTACTGGATCGTGATCGTGCTGATGATGACCGGCTTTTACATCGTCATCGCCAGTAACAATCTGATCAAGCGGCTGGTCGGACTGTCAGTGTTCCAGACCTCGGTGTTTATTCTGTACATCAGCATGGGCAAGATCAGCGGCGGCACAGCGCCTATCGTGGCCACCGGGGTGAAGTACTATAGCAATCCTTTACCGCATGTACTGATTCTGACCGCCATTGTGGTGGGCATCGCCACCCTGGCGCTGGGATTGGCCCTGGTGGTGCGCATTCACGAAACTTACGGCACGATCGAAGAGGACGAAATTCACGCCCAGGATGAGGAAGAGGCGTTATAACTGGAAACATAACGCCCTGTCTGTAAAACCCAAAGTCATCATGGGGGCAAGTCTATCTCACGATATATCCCCCAGTTCATCAGAGCGGATGGGGAGACGCCGTTCAGGCAAGGGCGCTGCGGATTCGTTGCACGCCATTGCGCAACTCCAGATAAGCGATCGCCCAGGCAAAGTGCAGCCAGATGCCGGTCCACACGGCCAACGTCACCACTACCGGGTATTGTTTTCTAAAAAACTTGTTATGGAATCGCACCATCCCACAATGCTTGTGCCACTCCACCCGCACCGGCCGGTTCTTGCTGCAATAACCTTTATGATGGATTACCGAGGCGTTGGGAATAAATAGAATTCTCCAGCCCCGTTGCCAAAAGCGCATGCACCAGTCCAAGTCTTCACAGTGCAGGAAGTAGCCCTCATCCAGCAGACCAACGTCTTGCAACGCGGCGCGCCGCACCAACATAAACGATCCTGAAATGGCCTCCGCTTCCTCCGGACTGGCCGGCATGGCGGTCCGGCTCACATTCACTCCTTTGAGCTTGAGCTTTTGCTGCAACCAGTCAGGCAGCGACAGCAATTCCACCAGACTGCGAGCCGGGGTTGGGACCCGGCGTCTGCCGGTCATCTGCTCTGTACCGTCGGGATTGAGCACCCTGCAGCCCGCCATGCCGGCGTCGGGGTTAGCGCGCAGCGCCGCAACCATCCGCGCCAGCGTATCCTGCTGTAGCACCGCGTCAGGATTCAAGAGCAGCAGATATTCACCCCGCGCTTGGCGCAAACCGATATTGCTGGCCTGGGCGAAACCCCGGTTGCGGTAGTTCCTGATGATATGCAAGCGGGCATCCGCTCCATAGCGCTGCTGCAACTGCTGCAAACTGGCATCGGTGGAACCGTTATCCAGCACCAGAACCTCCACCGGCACGGTGGAGGACAATACCGCTTCGACCGTCGTGGTCAGCAGAAGGCCGCCGTTAAAGTTCACGACGATCACGGAAATCAGCGGTAAATTCCTACTTAATAGAGGCATGGTCATCATTCATGCTGCCCGCCGCAGGGCCTTGATAGCAGCGCCAATCGCTTGCGACTGATCCTGATGCGGTGAGGAAAAAGCCCGCAGCGCTATCCGCCCTGCTGCGCCATCTGGGGTGAGCGCAGCCACCGCGCTGCAGAGAGAATTTACAGGTAACGTTGCACATAACATACAATTAGTATAACTTTACTCACCTCATCCTGGTGAGTGGCAGGACCTGGTTGGCGAACTACCTCTGCCGCGCCCCGATTGCCACGGTAAGTTTATGGATCGGTCATCGTACAAAGTCATATCTGTCTATCTCCAGGATAGCGGCTTTCAGGAGAGGTCGCACCGCAGTATCCAGGCTTAAGAACAACTGCCGTCTGACTAGGTATCTCCTGTTTTGCTGCTTAACCAAGTCATTATGAATCCACATCAGCGTTATCCGGCATCCTTCCTGGAACTCTTTCATAGTTACTGGCGCAACCGGGAACTTATCTGGCAGATGACCAAGCGTGACGTCATCGGCCGCTACCGCGGTTCGGTGATAGGTTTGGCGTGGTCTTTTTTCAACCCCTTGCTCATGCTGGTCATCTATACCTTCGTCTTCACCGTGATCTTCAAGTCCCGCTGGGGCACCGGCGGCGAGGAGAGCAAGACAGACTTCGCCATTATCCTGTTCGTAGGCATGATCGTGCATGGCCTGTTCGCCGAATGCGTAAACCGCGCTCCCAGCTTGATCCTGGGAAATCCCAATTATGTGAAGAAAGTAGTGTTCCCCTTGGAGATCCTGCCTTTTGTCGCAATGGGCTCCACCCTGTTCCATACAACTATCAGCCTGCTGGTCCTGCTGAGTTCTTATTTCCTGGTTCATGCTCAAATTCACTGGACCATTATTCTCACCCCGATCGTCCTGTTACCACTCGTGGTAGTCTCCCTGGGTCTAGCCTGGATACTCGCCTCATTAGGTGTTTTCATTCGGGATATTGGCCAGATCACCGGCATTGTGACTACGATACTGTTATTCCTGTCGCCTGTGTTCTTCCCAGCTTCCGCGCTGCCCCCACATTATCAGATGTGGCTGCATCTTAATCCACTTACCTTTATGATCGAGGAGGCGCGAGACGTTCTGATCTGGGGACGCTTACCCAACTGGGCCGGTTGGGGTATTTATGCTGCTATCAGCCTGCTATTCGCCTGGATCGGTTTCTGGTGGTTCCAGCGGACGAGGAAAGGTTTTGCCGATGTCATCTGATCAAATAGCGATTTCCGTTCAAGGCTTGAGCAAGTGTTATCAGATTTACGAACAGCCGCACGATCGGCTGAAGCAGTCGCTGCTGCCTCGTCTGCAACGGCTGTTGCATCGGGTACCGAACAGTTACTACCGCGAATTCTGGGCGCTGCAAGACGTCTCATTTGAGGTAAAGAAAGGAGAAACGGTCGGCATTATCGGTCGCAATGGTTCTGGCAAATCGACCTTGTTGCAAATGATCTGTGGCACACTTACTCCAACGAGTGGCGTCCTGGAAATCAATGGCCGCGTGGCGGCTCTGCTCGAACTTGGCGCAGGATTCAATATGGAATTTACGGGCCGTGAAAACGTTTATATGAGTGGCAGCGTTCTAGGCCTGAGCACAGAAGAAATTGATCGGCGGTTCGATGCGATCGCTGCCTTCGCCGATATTGGTCAATTTATCGATCAGCCGGTAAAAACCTATTCGAGTGGCATGTATGTCCGCCTGGCTTTCGCGGTGATCGCGCACGTAGACGCCGATATCCTGGTGATCGATGAAGCTTTGTCGGTAGGCGATGCTTTTTTCGTGCAGAAATGCATGCGCTTCCTGCGCAACTTTATGGAACGCGGCACGATTCTGTTCGTAAGCCACGACACGGGGGTGGTGGTAAATTTATGCAACCATGCCCTATGGCTGCATAAGGGACAAGTCATGCTTGCTGGTAGCCCGAAGAAAGTTACCGAAAGCTACCTTGCCGCTTTGTTCGAAGCACAGCAGGGTCCGAGCGCTGTTGTTTCTGAGATACGCAGTGAACAGCGGGAAGAACCGGAACAGGAACCTCGCGACATGCGCCTCGATTTCATCAATAAAACAGATCTGCGCAACGATATTGAACTGTTTCAGTTCCATCTGGATGCGCCGTCTTTTGGCAAGGGCGGAGCGCAAATAATTTCCGTAATGCTGACCGACAAAAATAGGAAACCTCTTTCTTGGATAGTCGGTGGAGAAAACGTTCATTTAGTTATCCGCTGCCTAGCTAAGGTGGATCTGCATGGTCCCATCATCGGGTTTTTTTTGAAGGACCGGTTAGGACAGTATTTATTCGGGGACAATACTTTCATTACCTATAAATCAACACCGTTGATCGTCACCGCTGGACATGCCTTCGAGGCAAGATTCAACTTTCACATGCCGATTCTTCCGGCAGGTGATTACAGCATTAATGTGGCGATTGCCGAAGGCACTCAGGAAAATCATGTTCAACATCAGTGGATGCATGATGCGTTGTTGTTCAAATCGCATTCCAGTAGCGTCTGTACCGGTTTAATGGGCATACCCATGCATGGGATTAAATTATCAATTATATGATTATGCGACTTACATCAGTGGTAAGATAAATTCAAGTACCCATGATCGTTAAACTTTCCAATTATGACCAGAATATGAAAGGACAAATTGAATCAACAGAATTGCCTTGGACCGGAGAGCGTTATATACCCGGCAAGAGGGGCGATATTGAGCTTGAACATATGCATCGCTACCTGGTGACATGTGAGTTGGTTAAAGACCGTGAAGTCCTGGATATAGCAAGTGGCGAAGGTTACGGCTCTGCGTTGCTCGCTGAAGTAGCACGAAGCGTGATTGGAGTCGACATTTCTCGTGAAGCTGTCGTTCATGCCGAACAGAAATATGGAAAAAGTAATTTACAATTCAAAATCGGCTCGTGTGCGCAAATACCTATTGCAGATAACAGTATCGATGTAGTAGTCAGCTTTGAAACTATCGAACATCATGATCAGCATGATGCAATGATGACCGAAATCAAGCGCGTGCTGCGTCCTGATGGCCTGTTGATCATATCTAGCCCGGATAAATATGAATACTCGGTGGCACCAAATTTTAGTAATTCCTATCATGTGAAGGAACTTTATAGGCATGAGTTTGAGCAGCTTTTATTTAATTATTTTAAACAGGTTGAACTTTACGGTCAAAAAATTTTATATGGATCAACTATTCTGCCTGATAAAAACCCAACTGATATATTATTTTACCAGCGTAAAAATAACCATTTAAGTGCTGTCAGCGGAATTCCACAAGCTATTTACCTTATTGCTATTGCATCAGATGTGGAAATTCCAAGTATCCGAGGTGGTATTTTTGAGCAACCGGTTACTGAAAGCGAGGTAGTGCTTGCTTTAACATCCGAACGTAATGCAGCGCTCACTGAACGTAATTCGGCTGCCACAGAGAGGGATACCGCTTTGGCAAGGTGCGATACGGCTCTCACTGAGCGCAACGCGGTGATAGCGGAGCGGGATAGGACCGTGGCGGAGCGGGACGCCGCGATCACGGAACGCGATACCGCTTTGGCCGAGCGCAACGCGGTGATGGCGGAGCGGGATATAACCGTGGCAGAACGGGACGCCGCGATCACGGAACGCGATACCGCTTTGGCCGAGCGCAACGCGGTGATGGCGGAGCGGGATATAACCGTGGCAGAACGGGACGCCGCGATCACGGAACGCGATACCGCTTTGGCCGAGCGCAACGCGGTGATGGCGGAGCGGGATATAACCGTGGCGGAGCGGGACGCCGCGATCACGGAACGCGATACCGCTTTGGCCGAGCGCAACGCGGTGATGGCGGAGCGGGATATAACCGTGGCAGAGCGGGACGCCGCGATCACGGAACGCGATACCGCTTTGGCCGAGCGCAACGCGGTGATGGCGGAGCGGGATATAACCGTGGCAGAGCGGGATGTTGCTCTGGCCGAACGTAACTCGGTTATAGTGGAACGGGATGCGATTGTGGCGGAGTACAATATTGTCCTGGTCAGGTGCACCTCTGCCTTGATGGATCGAGATACTGCGTTATCCGAACGTGACGCTGCTTTGGCTAAGCATAACTTGGCAATAGCAGGACGGGATGCGGCTGTGGTGAAGCGGGATGTCGCCTTGGCAGAGCGAGATGCTGCATTGGCCGAGCGTAATACCGCCTTGACCGAACGGGATGCCGCCTTAGCCGAGTGCAAATCTGCGGTAGCGGAGCGGGATACGGCTGTGATGGAAAGTGATACTGCCCTAGCGAGACAAAATGCGGCTTTAGCGGAGCGGGATGCTACACTCATTGAGTGCACCAGAGTCACGGTTGAAAGAGATGCCGCGTTGGCTGAGCGGGATGCCCGCATTAATGAAATAAAAATTCAATACGATACAGCGGCAACTGAATTCCATCGTATTATTACGTCCCGGTCATGGCATGTGACAAAATTATTTCGTTTCTTTGCACGTGTGCTGCGTGGCGACTGGGAGGCGGTCCGCGCTGGATTGCAACCTTACTTCCGTAGACGGAGCGATTCATTAAAGACATTACCATTAAATCCACTCTCCGAAGACAAACTGCAGGATCAGGCGCAAATAGAGCCTTCTTTGGACGCCTTAAACAATATTACCTTCGAGCATGAGAAAAATATTTCTCTCGGAGAGATCAGCCTCCCTAACAGTAAACAACCGTTAATTTCAATTATTATTCCTTGTTATGGAAAATTCTCCATCACGGCTCAATGTCTCAAATCGATTGCAATCCATCAACCGCTGGTTCCGGTGGAGGTTATCGTAACTGAAGATGCCTCTGGTGATCCAGAAATTCTGTATTTGCAGAAGATAACAGGCTTGCACTTTCTGCAAAATAGCGAAAATCTGGGGTTTATAGGTAACTGTAACCGGGCGGTTGAATTTGCTAGGGGCGATTACCTGTATTTTCTCAACAATGACACTGAAGTCACAGAAGGCTGGCTCGACAGCATGATTGAGGTGTTTAGATTGCGCGCTGACTGTGGGATGGTTGGCTCCAAGCTTGTTTACCCTGATGGCCGTCTTCAGGAAGCTGGAGGGATTCTATGGAAAGATGCATCTGGCTGGAACTATGGAAGATTGGATGACCCTAATAAATCACAATATAATTATCTTAGGGAAACCGATTATTGTTCCGGCGCATCTCTATTAATAAAACGCGATGATTTTATTAAACTCGGCGGTTTTGATATCCATTATCAGCCAGCTTACTGTGAAGATTCGGATCTGGCATGTAAGCTCCGTGCGAACGGGAAAAAAGTTTATTACCAACCGCGTTCAGTGATTATTCACCATGAAGGAGTCTCTCATGGAACTGATACATCCATAGGAATAAAAGCTTATCAAGTGGAGAATCAGAGAAAGTTTCTAACGCGTTGGGAGAAAGTACTGCACGAGCATTTTCCGAATGGAGAACAAGTTTTCCTTGCCCGCGATCGCTCTCGTAATAAACCCTGTATTCTTATAATCGATCATTATGTCCCACAACCGGATCGTGATGCTGGATCAAGCACGATGGTTACATTTATGGAGGCCCTGTTACGGCTCGGATTTAATGTTAAATTCTGGCCTCACAATCTTTGGTACGATCCGGAGTATACACCGCCTTTGCAGGCGATGGGGATCGAGGTCTATTATGGACCTGAATTTAATTTTGACAGTTGGTTAGCTGCTACTGCTCCTTATTTAAAATATGTTCTACTTAGTCGTCCCCATGTTGCTGTAGATTTCCTAGACAGCTTAGCTAAGCATCCCCATATACGCCTGCTTTACTATGGGCACGATATCCACCATGCACGTACAGCCGAACAATTAAAGCTGTACCCTTCGCAGGAATTACAGGACGAGATGATCCATTGGCAGACACTTGAAAAAAATGTCTGGGAGCGTGTAGATATAATTTATTATCCATCAAATAGTGAAACAGAATACGTACGTCAGATAGTAGCTGACAAGGTTTGCCGGACTATTCCGCCCTACGTATTCCATCCGCAACTTAACTTTGAAAAATTAAGACCTGAAGATCGGAAAGATATTATTTTTGTCGCCGGTTTTGCTCATGCGCCAAATGTCGATGCGGCAAAATGGTTCGTTGAGGAAATATTTCCCAGAATTAAAACAATTATGCCAACTAACCGATTGTATTTGGTAGGATCTAATCCTACCGACGAAGTGCTTTCCCTAGCTCGTTCCGATATTATAGTGACGGGTTTCGTATCAGATCACCAGCTCAAAGAGTATTACCGAACTGCACGTGTAGCGGTGGCGCCGTTGCGTTTCGGTGCGGGAGTGAAAAGAAAAGTTGTTGAAGCTCTCGCAGAAAGTATACCGCTGGTGACTACATCGATTGGTGCCCAGGGTCTGCCTGATCTGGAAAATGCCATAACAGTAACCGACGATCCAGAACATTTTGCGAGTGCTGTTGTAGAACTTATTCAGAATAACGATGCCTGGGTTCGTTGTGTTCAACAAGGCATACAATATGTTCAAAGCCGTTTTTCAGAAACTGCGTTGGACAGTGTCTTAATCAAAGATTTGCTAACCTGAGAAATACCTATGATTCTATTAGTCGCTGAAGTTCTTGATACGGTGTGAAAAATTTCTTGGCCAGGTATAAACTATGATAGTTAGAGCAAGAGCTCCGCTCAGATTGGGGTTTGCCGGAGGTGGAACAGATGTTTCTCCTTACAGTGATACTTACGGCGGCTATATACTCAATGCGACCATCGATAAGTATGCCTATGCAGTCATTGAGCCACTGAACAATGGTTGTCTTGAATTGATTGCTTCTGACAAAGAACAAACCTATTTTTTCAAAACGCTACCGATTATTGATAAATCGAATGATCTGGTGCTGCATACGGCGGTCTACAACCGTCTTGTACGTGACTACAACCAAGGCAAACCATTAAGTTTGCGGCTTACTACTTTTGCCGACGCCCCACCCGGATCCGGTCTGGGCTCCTCATCGACGCTGGTGGTTGCTATGATAACCGCTTTTGTAGAGTACCTCCGCCTTCCCTTAGGAGAATATGATATTGCACAATTGGCCTACCAAATCGAACGTTTCGATGCCGGTCTCAGTGGTGGAAAACAGGATCAATATGCAGCGGCTTTTGGAGGATTCAATTTCATGGAGTTTTATGATAACAATCGCGTTATCGTAAATCCGCTCAGAATTAAGGATTGGATCATCTCAGAACTGGAAGCTTCCACACTGCTATACTTTACCGGTATCTCACGAGCCTCCTCCGAAATTATAGATGAACAGAAAAAGAATGTTATTCAGGAAAATATGGATGCATTGGAAGCGATGCATCAATTAAAGCAAGAAGCATTGGTTATGAAGGAAGCCTTACTTAAAGGTGATTTTGACTTACTGGCTCAATCCTTCCGACAGGGATGGGAATTTAAAAAGCGAATTGCCCATAATGTATCTAATGCACATATCGAAAAAGTATATACGGTCGCGCTTGAGGCAGGCGCTAAAGCGGGTAGAATATCAGGAGCTGGTGGTGGAGGATTCATGATTTTTCTGGTGGATCCTGCGAAACGAATGGATGTCATCCGCGCATTAAATGATTGCGGGGGTATGGTTATGAACTGCCATTTTACGAACAATGGCGCACAGGGCTGGACCATTGGATAACAGCTAGCTACAAGCTTTAAAGAATACCTAAAGTGAAGGTTTAAGCCATGACCGAAAAAGGTTCATTTTTTGGTCACTTTTATTGGACATTCAGTGATCAAACTATTGCTGAATCGGAAAAGAACTCACTTCCCTATGCTGCCTTTGCTCGCTTTGCGGTTGTGGCAGTGACTGGTCTTTGCTTAAATTCTTTAGCCGTTTGGTATGTTGTATATAGGTTGAATCTGCCTTATGGTTACGCAATAGTCCTCATGGTGACTATAGTGCCTCTTAGCACTTTTTTGCTAAGCAAATTTTGGGCTTTTTCTAACTGATCTAATTTTTCATTGCCAGGCATGAGATGTAAAGTGAATCTGCCCCCTGTATCACGAATATGGACCGACCTACAGCGTTTTGGGGTTGTAGGTGGAATTGGTTTTGTTGTGGATGCATCGGTTTTGCAGAGCTTGGTTTCTATGGCGCATTGGTCGCCCTATTCGGCTCGCGTCCTTTCCTTTGGGTTAGCGGTTACAGTCACCTTTATACTTAACCGCCTGTGGACCTTTCGTCATCGTCGGATTAGCTCAAAAAGAACCGCCTATACCAGATATTTCCTGGTCCAGGTAATTGGAGCTTTGTTTAATCTTGCGGTTTTTTTCGTGTGTGTATCACTATTTCCAGTATTGCACTATTGGCCAATCATTGCATTAGCTATTGGTTCGATAATTGCCCTGATATTTACCTTTACTGCATCACGTCATCTTGTGTTCGTTGAGCACCCGGTTTGGCATGGAGATAAGGATATTGATGACAGTACGGAATTTATAAAGAAAGATGCCATAATGACGAATGATAACCAGACAAGATAATGTTCAAGAATATTTTTTAGTGAGTATCTGTATAACCATTGTAAATGTTATTTCGTTCAGAGTTGAAAAATTGCATGAATAACTACGTTATGTCTCGGCTACAGGATACCGCCATAATTATTGCGCAGATGCAACAGGATACCGCTCTGCTGTCGCTAATCGAGAGCATCGCCGGACGGTGCGCCGCCACCTTACGCAGCGGTGGCAAGTTGCTTTTCGCTGGAAACGGCGGGAGCGCTGCCGATTGTCAGCATCTGGCTGGAGAACTGGTTAGCCGCTTTGCTTATGACCGTCCAGGGCTGTCGGCATTCGCGTTGACTACCGATACTTCGGTTCTTACGGCCATAGGCAATGATTACGGCTATGACAAACTGTTCGCGCGTCAGATTCAAGCGGTAGGACAGCCTGGAGATGTACTGTTTGCTATTTCAACCTCGGGTAAGTCAGCTAATATACTTGCGGCCCTACAAACTGCCCGAGAAAACCAGCTTATCACAGTCAGCATGACGGGCTCAGCCGGAGGTCATATGGTGAATTTGTGCGATTACTGCATTCGGATTCCTTCTGACAGCACGCCTAAGATTCAAGAGGGTCATATCGTGATTGGTCATATCATCTGTGGCTTGATTGAAGACACGCTATTCGGAGATCGAGCGTGCAGGCCGTGATTTTGGCAGGCGGTCTTGGGACACGACTCCGCCCAATCGTTTCCAATCTTCCCAAACCGATGGCACCCGTCGGCGGCCGGCCATTTCTTGAGTATTTATTGGACAATCTACTCAAACAGGGCATTAGTCATGTAGTACTGGCGGTCGGCTATCTTCGCGATGTCATTATCAACCATTTCGGTAATTCCTGGCATGGTTTGACTCTTGGCTATTCGATTGAGGCTGAGCCGCTAGGCACAGGAGCCGCCTTGAGGCAGGCGGTACTCGACATGCCGGACGCACCTACTGTCGTCATGAACGGCGATACCTGGCTCGATCTCGATTTAAAATCGATGTTCGAAGTTCACCAGCATTCTGGTGCGGATATTACTGTAGCCGTGCATCATGTTGCGGATGTTGCCCGCTACGGAGCGGTCGCAGTTCAGGGCGATCGCATTGTTGGTTTCTATGAGAAGGGAAGCAGCGGCGCCGGATGGATTAATGCTGGCGTCTACCTTCTTTTACCCGGTCTTTTCAACAAGCTGATTTTGCCAAACGCGTTTTCATTTGAATGCGATGTTTTGGTCCGTTATGTACGAGAATTTAAGCTGTGTGCATTTCGAACCCGTGGTTGTTTTATCGACATCGGTGTACCCCAAGACTATCAGCTCGCCGAAAAGATATTTGCTCAAACAGGCCGCGCCCTCTAAATGAGTAGTCGTGCCCTATGAACAGAGCACTTTTCCTGGATCGTGATGGGGTCATCAACGTAGAGAAGAACTACGTGTACAGGATCGAGGATTTTGAATTTATCCCTGGTATTTTTGAACTCGCTCACGCAGCGCAGGAGGCAGGGTATCTATTGGTGGTGATCACCAACCAGGCGGGCATAGCACGAGGATATTATAGTGAAGACGATTTCCATCGGCTGACACAATGGATGCTTGATCAATTCGCTCGCGTAGGAATTATAATTGACAAGGTTTATTATTGTCCGTATCATCCAGACGAGGGTAAAGGTAGCTATAAACGTGACTCTTTCGACCGTAAACCTAATCCCGGAATGATACTGCGCGGAAAAAATGATCTTAACTTGGATCTGGCGGACTCGATCTTGATTGGAGATAAGGAAAGCGACATCGAAGCCGGCCAGTGCGCAGGGGTTGGCAAGTTGATATTGCTTAGGATACATTCTTCAAAGTATAATAATCAAAATGTTATCAAGCTGGCGACGCTTTTCGATGTTAAGGCATTTTTGTTTGATTAAATATTGTAAATGATTTTTGTAGGAGAAATAAAATGAGAGTGCTTAATCAATGTTCGGAAATAATTTATATATACTGGTCTCAAAGATTAATCCAATATTGCTAAGCAAATCATCAACAAGTTGGTGAAAAATTTAATGTTAAAGCAACTTCTAAATTATATAGGACAGATCAATTTTCCCGACTCTATTAGTCGTGATGATCTTATTGAAACTTACTGGTCATTTCATCCCCGTTATATATTTCTTAAAAGCTCACCATTAGGAGCCAAATTTCTAGATGTTGGATGCGGAGATGGTGGCTTAACCCATTGGAAGCAATGGAGAAAACCTTTTCGAAATGATATTAGTATGTTTGGTACAGATATTTACAAAGGAAAATATATTGATCATTTTGTAGATTTTAAAATTTGTAACCTAAATACAGATAAAATTCCATGGGAAGAAAATTTCTTTGATTGTGTTTTCGCTTCCCATATAATTGAGCATTTAAATGATAAAACTTTAGCTTTAAAAGAAATGTGCCGAGTATTAAAACCACGAGGTTATTTATATTTGGAGTTCCCAAATTACAACAGTTTAGCAGTACCTAAAAAAGAAGAATTTAATAAGAACAATATACAGATCACCATAGCGAATTTTTTTGACGACGCAACACATATTTCACCAGCTAATTCATTTGATGTAGCTAAGATATTGAATAAATCGGTAAACATTATCTGTTCAGGCACTATTGATCTTCCCTATGTCAAAGATTATCTTCTAGCTTATGGTAAAAATCAGGGGGATAGTGAAATATTTACATATGGAGTATGGCTTTATTATCTATGGGTGGATTATGTTATAGCCAAAAAATTGTAAATTTCACTGGAAAATATATTCTATTTCATCTTTAAGCATCATTTTTGAGCAATTTGGATTTTCAATAATACCTATTCCAGGAAAACCCCGGGCTTTCCTGGAAGAATATATGGCCGAGCATGATTTCTCTGGAAATGTCACAGAGAGAATTTGGAACTCCTTAGTAGTTGTAAGTAAATAAATAACTGGCCGTTTTAGAAAGATGATTTGCGCTTAAGGCTAATGAAAATCAACAGTTGCGTGAAGTCACTCTCGAAGAATCTGCCACTTATTAAATTACGGCTCCTTACCAGAAAATACTAATATTTTAATGAATAGTGGAAAAGGTGAACTTATGCATGTACTTGGTTTAGATACGGCAAGAGCTTATGTTTAATTTAAAACAATATTTAAATTGGACAAAGGTCATTATCAACTAAATCTTAATCATTCGTTAGAAGCCAATGACTTACGAGACCAGATTAAAAATTAATGAACCCTATAACTGACGGTTAGTATCACATACTTGAGATACTAAAAATGGCTAAATCCGAATTATATTATTTTAACAAAATATTTTCGCAAGCAAAAGGAAATTGGTGGTTATGGTCCATCATTAACTTCTTTTTTTTAATATTACTATATTCAATAATTGCATTAATTTTCTTGCGTCGACCATTGTTTGGGGATACGACTTTTTTCGGATGCTGCGATAGCTCGATACAAACATTCGCCTGGATAAACAAAGTAGGTCAAGCTATCCAAAGTGGAACTTTGCCACTATGGGATTTTAGTACGCTCGCTGGTGTCAGCTTTGCAGGCGAGATTCAGCCTGCTCCTTTTTATCCAATAACCTGGGTCCTAGCTTTCCTAATCCATGACCCAATGATTCTGCCAACAGCATTTATCTTTGTCCATTTCCTTATCGCTGCACTTTCTATGCATGCGCTTCTTAGAAAACTAGGACTTAGTTTTCTATTAGCTGTAGCGGGCGCAATTATTTTTTCATTTTCAAGTTATATTACTGATCGCCCACAGGGCCAAGCCAATATCTTTGCTGGGCAAGTCTGGATACCACTCATAATTCTTTTTTACTATCAATCTTTTTCAGAAGAAAAGTTTATATGTCGCTTATTATTTGCTGCTTCTGCAGCATTAGTAGGAGCACTTCAAATTGCTGCAGGCCATCTACAGCCATTTATACATACCTGTTATGCAGTTGGGATTCTAGCGTTATTACAAGGTGGAAAACATGGTATTAAAGGGATTATGACAACAGTTAGTTTAATGGCTTTTGGGCAAGTTATGACTGTAGCTTTTGCGGCAGTACCGTTGGAGTTAGCTTACGAATACTTACAGAAGGTCTACCGTTGGTATGGAAAAGGAATGACAGCTTTCCCACACATCATGCCATTAGAAGATTATCTTCAAGCTGAGAAGCTTGAATGGAAGGATTTTCATTTACTACTTTCTCCGATAGGGAAAAACAGTCAGGATGGGGGCACTCTCTATTTTACTATCACCGGTCTAGTTTGTGCTCTAGCTGCTATTGTTTTACGTCCAACTTGTTGGATTGTATTTTATGGTCTTACTTTAGCTGCTTTTGCAATTCTTGTTGCATTGGGTGGAAATCTCCCTTGGATCGCGCAATTAAGTTATCATCTTCCACTTTTGGCACAAGTTCGAAGTCCTGTACGAGCAATTTATCTGTATGGATTTGCGGCTACGCTACTGTCGGTCATGGGGATGAAGATACTAATCGAATGGACAACAAAATGGCATGTAATGATTGGTAAAATAATTGCTATGATTCTTTTTATTGCGGTTAGTATAGAAGCTTGGAATTTTACAGCAAGACTGGGTGATCCAATGTCACCTAGTCAGTATCCGCCCACATATTATTTTCAAAATAAGACCCTAAGCGAACTTATCCGCCTATCAAATACAGGCCCACTTATATACCGGTACATAGCTATACCAGTTGATTTACTGCCTCCGAATGCCGGCAACATTTTTCCTATTCTTAATGTAATGGGTCACCGTGCTTCAATGATGCAATCGTTTAATAAATATTTTGATTGGAATATGCAATCATCTCCTTTAGATCGTTTAGGTGTTAGGTGGATTGTGACAAAAACACCTGTTGAAGGTTTCCCAATTATTTACAAAGATAATGATTACGTTATCCAAGAACGTCCAAAGGCTTTACCAGTATTTTGGCTCTATGATACGGTTACTGGCGACCAAACTCCAGCGTCAATTGAAAATGTGCATTGGGATCAGAATTCGGTGCAATTGCAACTAAATAAGCATCCTGCTGGACGCTTAGTTTTTGCCCAACCATTTTATCCAGGTTGGATTGCAACTGTAGATAATCAGAAAGTCACAGTTCAAGAACATGAAATCTTTTTATCCATAGAAATACCTGAAGATAGCAAGTTTATAACCTTTGACTATGCTCCTAATTTAACCCCATGGATAATTATTACTGTGTCAGCGTTCTTAGTGTTTTTAGTATTTTTAGGTATTTTTATCAGAGCTTACCAAGGTCCTTTTCTTATTTATAATAAAAACTTTAACAATTAGAGTTACGCACTTGATACACTCAATTTAGGTTAGTTTCAAACCTTATGATAGAAATTGCAAACACGGTCAAATCCGATAAAGGCTACCTATATGAATTATATCCTGAAGATGATAAAACCTAATATAGATAAAGCATTTTCTGAATTACTCGATAGTGATTCATTTAGATCGATGTCAACCTCTTCAGTCAAATATGAAAGATCATCTAATACTCTGTTTAACAACTCCCGAAGCATAGCTGATTATGATCTTATTTAATGAACTAAAGATATACCATGCCTAATCATACGAGGTTTCTTATGGAAAACAGAAATGAATTGCAAATAGCCGTGGTCATTCCTTGCCACAATGAGGCCTTGACCATAGAGAAAGTTGTTCAAGACTTTTTGAAAACTTTCCCGCAAGTAAAAGTCTATGTTTTCGATAATAATTCAACAGACAATTCTGCTAAT
The DNA here is from genome assembly GCA_963708455.1 of uncultured Pseudomonadota bacterium. Taxonomy (GTDB): domain Bacteria; phylum Pseudomonadota; class Gammaproteobacteria; order Competibacterales; family Competibacteraceae; genus CAIMUS01. The sequence continues at coordinate 465,061 of CAVPSQ010000010.1, read as the reverse complement.
TTAGCCAGTTCAGCAGGAGCAGAAGTACGACCCGTTTATTTGCAAGGTAAAGGTAACGTCGTTCGCAGGATGTTTGCGGATATAGATGTTGATATTTATATTATGGTTGATGGAGATGATACTTACGATTCAAATATAGCTCCTCTACTTGTGGATAAACTTTGTAATGAACATTTGGACATGGTGGTCGGCTGTCGAATAGCGGAGGCAGTAGAAGCCTATCGTTTTGGTCATGCCTTCGGTAATCGTATATTTAATTCTTTTTTGGCATTACTCTTCGATCGCCCATGTCGAGACATCTTCAGCGGGTATCGTGCGTTCTCAAGACGTTTTGCCAAATCTTTTCCAGCACAATCAAGTGGATTTGAGATTGAGACTGAACTGACGGTTCATGCGCTTGAATTAAAAATGCCGATCGCGGAATGCGATACAATGTATAGACAGCGGCCCGAAGGATCTTCAAGCAAATTAAGCACCTATAGGGATGGATGGCGTATCTTAAAAACGATGATAAAACTATTTCGCATAGAAAGACCTCTGACTTTCTTTGGCATAATGAGTGGTATTTTGGTTACTATATCTATACTACTTGGAATCCCCCTTTTTATTACCTATCTCGAAACAGGTCTTGTACCCCGTTTCCCCACCGCTGTGCTGTCAACTGGTTTGATGCTACTTGGTGCTCTTTCCTTATTCTGTGGTTTGGTTCTAGAGAATGTAACTTATGGACGGCGAGAAGCCAGAATGCTTGCCTATCTCGGCATACCATCGACTAACGCTGTAAGCAAAAATTGATTATCATAGATTTCATGTAGAGGCAAAATTAATGAAAACCTATTATAAGTCTATAAATAAGAACTTTTTTGCTGATATTCTTTGCTTGTGCGGATTACTGTATTTTATTGTAGTAGCCCTTTATCATCTTCACTTACCAGGTGTATATTATGATGAAGTTATTTTTGCGCCAGTAACCTTGAAAAAACTGGAAAATTGTAATATTCAAGCAGCCGTATCTTATAGTATCGGTTGCTTACCTGTAATGCAATCTCCTCCTTACGTCGGAGCACTTAAGGCAATTTTATATACACCTGTGTTTTGGTTATTAAATGTCACGCCTGAGAGCATACGATTACCCATGCTGATTATTTCTGGATTTGTGCTCTTTTTAACTTTTATCTTTACGAAAAAACGCTTAGGACCATTGCCTGCAGCAGCTATTCTTATTCTTATGGCAACTGATCCAGTTTACATTTACCATAGTAGAATTGATTGGGGACCTTTCGTACTTGCCAATTTGTTTAAGTTGCTCGCAGTTGGTTTTTGCCTCAAATGGCTGGAGGATAAAGAAGTTCGATATTTAGGGTTAACCTTACTTACATTAGTGCTCGGTTTCTATGATAAACTGAATTTTTTATGGGTAATTATAGCACTTGTTTTAGCGGTTCTAATTGTTTACCCCAGTACAGCATGGCAATCTTTAAAGCAAAAACGGTTTACTACTATATGCTTTATTTTTCTTTTTCTTACCATCATTCTAGTTATGATTGTTAGATTGGTGCTACCAGCGATGGCACTCAATATTGGTGGAAGTTCATATGATTTGGCATTTCAAATCGCTAAAATTCGTCAGCTTTATAAAGGAACATTCAGCGGTGAAGGGCTGTTTTCCTGGCTGTTTAATCAACCGTTTAGTATTTTTACATGGACAACTTTTTTAATCTGGCCGCAGTTGATTTTTGGCACCGTGTTTTCGGTTAGCTTAATATTCTGGCCAAATGCACCTTTTAGTCCAGGCAGATTATTGGCTTTTATCAATACTATTTTATTGATTCTTATAGTCCAATTAATTGCGACTAAAGAGGTTGGTGGGAGCCACCATTTAATCGTACTATGGCCTTTTCATTATCTACAACTGGTTTTATGTGGTATTGTTATTGCTGACTGGCTGCAAAGTAAATTTAAAACAAATACGCTTAAATTTATTCCTTCAATTGTAGCAATTGTTTTTGTGTTGACGATTATATTTCAACATATAAATGTATCTATTGCATACGCTGCAGCGCTGGATGACAATGGGAAATACCAACCTCGCTTCGACCCAGTTATTTATAAGCTGGTAGATACCCTTAAAGATGATCCTGCCGATCTTATCGTATCGGTTGACTGGGGGATTCATCAGACGGCTTTATCAATGGCATCCTCTCAACAGCGTCCACGGTATAGTGATTGGTGGCCTTTTTTCATGCAACCTCTTGGCATCGACCCTAAGCGAGATGATTGGATTCGTGCTACTTATCTTACTGACAAACAGGTTATTTTTATTTCACATTTTCCTGAATTAGCAACTTTCCCAGAGGCTGTCGCTAATTTTGAAAAATATTTAGCTTACTGGCGTCTTTGCCCTAAGGAACGTAAAATCATTTCTAATAAGGAAGGGAAACCTTTTTATCTGATTTTGCGGATCAATACGAGCAATGACATCTGTCCCACTGATGAGCAAAAAGGTAAAGAGTAATGATGGCTCTCTGGTAATTCGCGTTGCTGGTTACCAGCTTTATGCTATTAATAATTAAGCATATTTTTCATAGCCTGTCAGATCGATAAAGAGGCGCTGAAATAAATGATCTACATTGAAAATCCCATAGCAACGTCTTTTAATCACCTTGATTTTATTATTCAATCCTTCGACAAATCCACTGTTTTTACGATCGACAAAATAATTCGTAATCTCTTCCAGTTGCTTGTCTAACGTTGATAAGAAACTATCAAAACAGTCTAACTTACTCTCCTGGACCAACTGCTTCCACGCCCGTAACCGTTGCTTCGCTTCTGCTTTACTCAGGGGAAGTTCAAAAATACTGGTTAATGTATAGCAAAAAACATACGCTGATCCTAATAGGGGAGTATGCTTGAACAAACCGCTTAGCACTTCTAACTCTTCTGGTTTCAACTCCGCTGGATTTTTACGCAGTAACCACATCACCCCTTTGAACGCTTTATAATCCGCCTTAGGTAACTCTTTCTTTAAGCGTTTTAGCTCTTTCTTGCGCAACTCATCCAACCCTTTTCGGTACAGCTTGGCTACATGAAAACGATCCACTACCACCTGTACCTTTTTGCCTAAAACCTCTTTCACCGCGTTAATATAACCCTTGTACATATCGCTACAAACCACTCGAATCGTTTTACGTAACTTCTTGGGAATAGTGGAAAAAAATTTCTTTACCGTCGCTTTCTCACGACCTTCCAGTACCCCCAGCACCCGTATTGCCCCGGTCGCTAACCGGGTCGTTACAATCGTGAAAAAATCCTGATGTCCTTTCTTGGAGGCAATTTCATCTATCCCTACCTGCGCTAATTCCTTAAACTCATTCCAATCCACTTTCTCACTCACCCTCCGATTAATGATTCCCTCCACCGCTTCATAACCTAATCCCTGTTTAATACTTACATCGGCCACTGTACTATTCACTAAATTGAGTAACACATGCGTCTCATATGCCTTCGTATGGGGACTCCGAGTATCATACCACGATACCTTCTGAGTCGTCGTTGGGTGATCTCTGCAATAAGGACATTGATATCTTTTAGGCTTAATCCGAATATACGTCGGCTTCCCTAAAATCGATAAATGACGCAACGTAATTTCTCTCCCAAAACCATAAGACGCCGTGATTTTCTTGCCACAGCGATGGCAATGAGTTCCTTCTAATGTACTCTTCACTGTGATAATAATTTCATTATTTTTGATGAATTCTACACGTTCGATTTTGACATCGTCGATGTCTAATGGAATTTCAAAACGATCCATAAGCATTTCATTACCTCTTAACTTGAATCTGCACCGTAGGTCATAACTTGTTGTTTATATTATAATTGATTACCCCGCAAGATACCAGAGAGCCGTAATAATTCCTAAGCGAGGAGCGGTACGCCGAGAAAGGCAGGGTAGCGTTCTTCCCCTCCTATCTCGAAGGGTAGGTCACGGTGGAGGAACGCGGCGTTCATCAGTGCGTCAGGAGGCCCGTTGAGGAGAGGGACCGCATTGTACCAGCCAGCGATCGAGGCGATTAGCGAAGGCTTGTTTATCACGGTTGTCGTAAGGCGCCGGTCCGCCACCGGACACGCCGGTCGCTCGTAATTCCTCCATCAAATTCCGCAAGGCCAGTCGCTCGGAGATATTGTTTTCGGTATACAACTCACCGCGGGGGTTGAGCGCAGCCACTCCCCGCGCCACGAGGCCCGCCGCCAGCGGAATATCCGCCGTGATCACCAGGTCCCCGGCTAGCGTGTGCTGCAACAGATAATGATCCGCCGCGTCCAGACACGGGTCGACCCGCACTGCGTCGATAAGCCGTGAGGGCGGCAGTTTCAGCATCTGGTTGGCGACCAGTGTGACAGGTATCTTCAGCCGCTGGGCGGCCCGGAACACGATCGCCTTGACGGGATTCGGACAGGCGTCCGCGTCGATCCATATTTTCAAAGAATAACCTCGCTTACCCGCGGCAGAGGGTTCAATGCCAGTGCCGCAAGGCCGCTAACATGGATGGTTAGTGGCAGTGGCCTTCGGCTTCCTAACCAGGTAGAAAAGCCACTGCCGCCACCAGGCTTGGCCGGAATACCCACTGCACTGAACTTTATCGAGTTAAAACACCCTAACTTTATGCAAAGGATAGTTTAACCCACAGGAGTGAAGCGCCGCTAACAGCCGGATAAGTCCTTGTTCTAAAGAACTTGTTGTGCGATTAGTGAAAGTCAATATTAATTTATAGTGAAGTAGCAAACTGATGCGTACTGGTACCGTAAAATGGTTTGATGATTCGAAGGGATTCGGTTTTATTGCGCCGCAGGACGGCAGTGATGATGTATTTGTGCACCACTCTTCGATCCAGGGATCAGGCTTCAAAAGCCTGCACGAAGGACAAAGAGTCGAATTTGAGTCGCAGCGAGGCCCCAAGGGTCTCAACGCTACCCGGGTAACACCGGATGATGTCGCCCGATAAGGCGCAATACCCGCCAACAACCCCGCTGTACAAGCGGGGTTGTTCGTTTGCATCCAGGCCGGCATGAGCCTTATCCACCCGCATTGATCCGACCCAGGTCACGATCCTTCAGCCCATCATCCCTCAAATTTATCCTCTGTTTCATCCTGTAGCGGCATGAATTCATTGTTGCATCATTAGCAGGCCTGTGCTTACCCGTAGTACAGGAATATCTGTTTCTGGGCGTGGTCTCCGGTTGGAGACAGACCGATACCCGCGCGTCATGCCCCACCCCCTCCTGCTGTTACCTGTATTTTGAAGGAGAATGAATCATGTTGAGGACACTCGCTTTCCAGAATACTTATCAGGAAGAGATTACCCTTGCCGGGAGTCGCCGGCTGCGGCTGCGAATCATTCAACCCACCGACAAGCAGCAACTGGCGGAAGGTTTTCAGCGTCTGTCTACGGAATCCCGCTACCGTCGATTCTTTAACTATAAACGGACCTTGACTCCAGATGAACTGCATCATTTCACCGAGTTCGATAGCCTTAACCACCTCGCCATCGGTGCGTTCGAGCTTAATGAGGCCGGTGTTGAAGGCACGGTAGTAGGCGTTGCCCGCTTCATCCGTTCCCCGGACAGGGCGGACCGTGCTGAATTCGCGCTGGTGATCAGCGATGACCGCCAGGGTCTGGGCCTCGGTCGCCTGCTGTTGGAACGCTTGCTGGCGGCCGCCGCGGAGCGTGCCATCACTGGTTTTCAGGGCTATATGCTGGCGGAGAATACCCGGATGCAGCGCCTGATTAGCCGGGTTTGCAAGCACGCACTGTTCAGCCGCGACGCGGAGATGCTTAGCGTCGCGTTCCCCGTTCCCCAGTGGGATGTAGCCATGCCGGCGGCGGCAAAGTGCGGAATCCGCTGGAGTGGACTGCCGGGCTTCCTGGCGGCAGGATTCATCCTGGCATTGAGCCGGTTCTGGGCGCCCGTATGGCACGGCGTGCTCGCCAGGTATGAGGTTGTTAGCCCTGTTTTTTCCCGCTCCCCTGGCAGCCCGGATAGAGGCTACACTTGCCTCAACGCCGGCGTAGGCTGACTACCGCCAGGCGGGTTCAGGCCGGGTAACGAACCGGTAAACGGGTCGGAATGATTAAGACAGCGCCTTGAAAGCCCGCTCTGGTAGGATAGCCTGTCGCCGGTTAATCGGCTCCTGCCAGTGCCATGGGTCCAGAGGATTACGACGATGCGCCGCCTGCAAATCGAGCATACCACGACTTACCATTACCGTGACACGGTCACCCTGCTGCCGCACAAATTGCTCCTGCGTCCCCGCGAGGGGCATGATATTCGCATTGAGTCGGCCACCCTGGCCATTACCCCGGCTTACCAACTCCACTGGCAGCGCGACGTTTACAGCAATTCCGTTGCCGTGGTGAGTTTCATCGAGCCTAGCGCCCAACTTTCCATTATCAGCCGTCTCCTGCTCCGACACTACGAAGATCAGCCGCTGGATTTTCTGGTGGCTGAATCTGCCGTTTACTTTCCTTTTCAGTACGATGCGGACGAGCGAATCGATCTCGGCCCGTACCTGGTGCCGATTTTTGCCCAGGACCAGCTGACGTTAAGCGCGTGGCTGCAACGTTTCTGGCAGCCCGGCCAGGTACTGGAAACCTACGCCTTGCTCGATATTATCAACAACGCTATTGCCCGCAACTTTATCTATCAGCCGCGGGAACAACCGGGCGTGCAGACACCGGCGATTACCCTGGGCCGGCAAGGCGGCTCCTGCCGGGATTTCGCGACCCTGTTTATCGAAGCCTGCCGCTATCTGGGCTTGGCAGCGCGTTTTGTCAGTGGTTATCTGTACTCGCCCATCTCCGCGCAGGGTCAAGGGACCACCCATGCCTGGTCGGAAGTCTATCTACCCGGCGCCGGCTGGAAGGGCTTCGATTCCACCATTGGTCAGGTGGTAGGCAACGACCATATCGCGGTAGCTGTAAGCCGGCATCCCGAAGCGGTGCCGCCGGTGTCCGGATCATTTTTCGCGCCGATCCCTCAGTCGCCACGGATGGAGGTAGCGGTGCAGGTCACGCACCTCGGATAGACTCTCCGCCACCGCCGCGAGCACCTATCTGTTAACACAACGGGTGGTCTCAACACTGACCTCAAAACCAGCCTGCCAATGGCTTGACGTTTGCATTGGTAGCACTTATAGCGCAATCCGGCTTCCTGGTTGCTACAATGATCCAATCCTTACATGAACCATATCCGTAACTTCTCCATCATCGCCCACATCGATCACGGCAAATCCACGCTGGCCGACCGCTTCATCCAGATCTGCGGCGGCTTGAGCGCACGGGAAATGGCCGACCAGGTGCTGGATTCCATGGACCTGGAGCGGGAACGCGGCATCACCATCAAGGCGCAAAGCGTCTCGCTGCACTATCGCGCCCGCGACGGCCAGATCTATCAATTGAATTTCATCGACACCCCCGGTCATGTGGACTTCTCCTACGAGGTATCCCGCTCGCTGGCAGCCTGCGAAGGCGCGCTGCTGGTGGTGGACGCCGCCCAGGGCGTCGAGGCGCAAAGCGTCGCCAACTGCTACACCGCCATCGAGCAGGAACTGGAAGTACTGCCGGTCCTGAACAAGATCGACCTGCCCTCCGCCGATCCCGACCGGGTCGCCCGCGAGATCGGCGACATCATCGGCATCGACGCTAGCGACGCCATCCGGGTCAGCGCCAAAACGGGCCTGGGCGTGGAAGATCTGCTGGAGCGACTGATCCACCGCATTCCGCCCCCCAAGGGCAATCCTTCTGGTCCGCTGAAGGCTTTGATTATCGACTCCTGGTTCGATAATTTCGTCGGTGTCATCTCGCTGGTGCGGGTGGTGGATGGCGCTATCCTGCCCCGGCAGAAAATTCAGATCATGTCCAGCGGACGGGTGTTCCAGGTGGATAAGGTCGGCGTCTTCACGCCCAAACGCACCGAGATGGAGGCGCTTGGCGCCGGCGAGGTAGGCTACGTGATCGCCGGCGTCAAGGACATCGACGGCGCACCGGTGGGTGATACGCTGACCGACGCCGACCACCCCGCCACGCAGGCGCTACCGGGTTTCCAGCAGATGCAACCGCGTGTTTTCGCCGGCCTGTTTCCAGTCGAATCCGACGCCTACGAAGCGCTGCGCGAAGCCCTGCAGAAGCTGCGCCTGAACGACGCCGCCCTGCACTTCGAGCCGGAAACCTCGGTGGCACTCGGTTTCGGTTTCCGCTGTGGTTTTCTGGGCTTGCTGCATATGGATATCGTGCAGGAACGGCTGGAGCGGGAATACGATTTGGATTTAATCACCACCGCCCCCACGGTGGTCTACGAAGTGCTCACCAGCGCCGCTGAAACCCTGCTGATCGACAATCCCGCCAAGCTGCCGCCGGTCAACCAAGTCGCCGAGATCCGCGAACCGATCATCCTGGCCACGATTCTGACGCCGCAGGACTATCTGGGCGCGGTGCTGACCCTATGCATCGAGAAGCGCGGCGTGCAGCGCAGCCTGCACTATCTGGGTGGTCAGGTGTCGGTGATCTTCGCCCTGCCTTTGAGCGAAATCGTGCTGGATTTCTTCGACCGGTTGAAATCCATCAGTCGCGGTTTCGCCTCCTTCGATTACAGCTTCGAGCGGTTCCAGGCCGCCCCGCTGGTCAAGGTCGATGTGCTGATCAACGGCGAACAGGTGGACGCGCTATCCCTGATCATGCACCGTGACCAGGCGCAGCGCCGGGGTCGGGAACTGATCGAACGCATGAAAGAGCTGATTCCCCGGCAGATGTTCGAGGTGGCCATTCAGGCCGCTATCGGCAATCAGATCGTCGCCCGCTCCACTGTCAAGCCGTTGCGTAAGAACGTCACCGCTAAATGTTACGGCGGCGACGTCACCCGCAAGCGCAAACTGCTGGAAAAACAAAAAGCCGGCAAGAAGCGTATGAAACAGGTGGGCAAGGTGGAAATTCCCCAGGAAGCTTTCCTGGCGGTGCTGCGGGTGGATAATAAATAACATGCGCCATCCGCAGCCTGCGGCAAACAGCTACAATAGACCGCGCTTTTGAATTCTCTAAATAATCACGGGGCAATGTGATGGATTTTGCTGCTATTCTGGTCCTCGCCGCATCGATCACCGGCGGCATCTGGCTGCTGGACAGTGTTGTGCTGGCGCCGCGCCGCGCCAAAGCCACCGCCACCCTTCCCCAGGAACGGACGGTCGGCGGCGCACCTCCCTGGTATACGAAGTGGTATGCCAGATGCGTGGATTTTTCCCGTTCGTTCTTTCCCATCATCCTGGTGGTGTTGCTATTGCGATCTTTTGTGGTGGAACCGTTTCGCATTCCTTCGGGCTCCATGGAGCCTACCCTTCTGCCAGGCGATTTCATCCTGGTGAACAAGTTCACTTACGGGTTGCGGTTGCCGGTGCTGAACACCAAAATTGCCGGTTCGGGCTCACCTCAGCGGGGCGACGTGGTGGTATTTCGCTATCCTGTGAATCCCTCAGTCGCCTATATCAAGCGCATCGTCGGTCTTCCCGGCGATCGTCTGGAGTACCGCAACAAGCAACTGTATGTGAACGGCGAACCGGCGCCGCAACAACCCGTAGCGGCCGCCGCTGCCGGCCTCGGCGCTTATTACGAGCAGTACCTGGAAACGCTGGGCGGCGTCACCCACCCTATTCAGCGCCGCAAAGGCGCAGACATGCCACAGAGCTATCAGGTGCCGCCCGGTCACTATTTCGTCATGGGCGATAACCGTGATAACAGTCAGGACAGTCGTTTCTGGGGGATGCTGCCGGAGCAGAACCTGATCGGTAAAGCGTTTCGCGTCTGGATGAATCTGGACTGCATCACCTTCAACGGACACTGCAACCGGATCGGAGGGGCCATAGAATGAGTCGTCGCCGGCAGCGCGGGATGACCACGATCGGCGGCCTGCTGACGCTGCTGGCGGTCGGCTTCGTGGCCTTGATGGCAATCCGTATCGTACCCATTTATATAGCGTACTTCGGTGCATGGACCGCGTTGGAGGGTATCAAAAAAGAGCCCCGAGCCATGCAGATGTCTCTTTACGAGATCCATACTGCTTTACAGAAACGCTTCGATATCGGCTATGTCACTGTCGTGCAGGCCAATCAGGTCAAGCTTCAGTCGCAAGGCAGGGATCGAGTCCTGACGCTCGCTTACCAGGACAAACGCCACCTGATCGCCAACCTGGATATCGTCGCCAGCTTCGATATTAATGTTGTATTGTCTCCGTGAATCCGTCTACCGAACGACTGTGTCGCGCGCTGGGATACGCCTTTCGCGATCCGCGCCTGCTGGCAGAAGCACTGACCCATCGCAGCGCCAGCGGGAGCAATAACGAGCGCCTCGAATTTCTCGGCGACGCCGCGCTCAACTGCGTCATCGCGGCGGAGCTGTTTCACGCCTATCCGCGGGCCAGCGAGGGCGAGTTGAGCCGGTTGCGGGCGAGCCTGGTCAAGCAGGACGCGCTGGCCGGACTGGCCCGCCGTCTGGCCCTGGGTGATTATCTGCGCCTGGGGTCGGGTGAATTGAAAAGTGGCGGTTTCCGGCGCGACTCCATCCTGGCCGACGCGCTGGAGGCCATCTTCGGCGCCGTCTATCTGGACAGCGACTGGGAAACCTGCCGGCACCTGATTCTGACACTGTACCGGGATGGCCTGGCGCAACTGCCCGCAGCGGAAGCACTGAAAGATCCGAAAACCCGCTTGCAGGAATATCAGCAGGCGCGCCAGCGGGCGCTGCCGGTCTACCACGTGGTGGCAGTGACCGGGGCCGCGCATGCGCAATGTTTCAAGGTGGAATGCAGCATCGACGAGCTGCGCACCAGCGCGGTCGGCGCCAGCCGCCGCAAAGCCGAGCAGGAGGCCGCCCGGCGAGCATTGGAGCTGGTGCAATGACCGCCACCCGAGCCGGCTACGCAGCCCTGCTGGGGCGGCCGAACGTGGGCAAATCCACGTTGCTGAACCGGCTTATCGCCCACAAGATCAGCATCACCTCGCCCAAGCCGCAGACGACCCGTCACGCCATTCTGGGCATCCATACGCTGCCCGCCGCCCAGATCGTCTACGTGGATACGCCGGGGCTGCAGCGCGGCGGCCGGCGCGCGATGGATCGCTATCTGAATCGTACAGCCGCCGGCGTGTTGAGCTTCGTGGACGTGGTGGTGATGCTGGTGGAGGCGCTGCACTGGACCGGCGCAGACGCCGCCGTTGTGGAGCGGCTGACGGAGTTCGCCGGCTCGGTTATTCTGGCGGTCAACAAAGTGGATCGGGTCATACCCAAGGAGCGCCTGCTGCCTTTTTTGCAGACGCTCGCCGGCAAACGGGATTTTGCGGCGCTGATGCCCATCTCGGCCCGACAGGGGGATAATGTGGCGGCGCTGGAGCAGACCATCGCCGGGCTGCTGCCGGAAGGAGATTTTCTGTTCGATCCGGAGCAACTGACCACCGCCAGCGAGCGCTTTCTGGCCGCCGAACTGATCCGGGAAAAGCTGACCCGGCAGTTACATCAGGAACTGCCTTATACGCTGACCGTGGACATCGAAACCTTCACCGAAGAGAACGGCCTGCTGCATATCGGCGCCGTCATCTGGGTCGAGCGCCAGGGGCAGAAGCGGATCGTGATCGGCGCACACGGCGCCGTTCTGAAGGAAATCGGCCGCCAGGCTCGCGAGGATATGGAAAGGCTTTTCCAACGCAAAGTATTTCTGCAAACCTGGGTCAAAGTGCGACAGGGCTGGTCCGACGACGAACGCGCCCTACGGCGTTTCGGTTATCAAGACCCGCTTTGACAGAGTGCTCGCGCCATGCGCATCGTGTTGCAACCCGCTTTTGTGCTGCACCGTCGGCCCTATCGCAATACCAGCCTGCTGTTGGAAGCATTGACGCCCGTCGAGGGACGGCTCGGTCTGGTGGCGCGCGGCGTACGCACCGCCCGCTCGCGCTTGAAGGGTGTGCTTCAGCCTTTTCAACCGCTGCTGCTGTCCGCCGCCGGCAAGGGCGAATTGCTGAATCTGACGGCTGCCGAAGAAGCCGGGGCACCGCTCCCGCCGGCTCCCACCCGCTGGCTCAGCGGCCTGTACGTCAACGAACTGATGCTGCGCCTGCTGCAGCGTCACGATCCTCATCCCGGCCTGTTTGCCGCTTATGCAGTTGTACTGGCGGCGCTGGCGGACGCGGAGCACGAAGAACCCGCCCTGCGTATTTTCGAAAAGCGGCTGCTGGCCGCCATCGGCTACGGTCTACTGCTGGATGCCGAAGCGCACAGCGGCCGGCCGATCGTTCCCGACGGCGCCTATCGGTATGTACTGGATCGGGGACCGTGCGACACCGTCCCTGCTGGACCAGGTATCCCGATCTCCGGCAAAAGCCTGCTGGCCCTGCGGCAGGAGACCTTTCCCGACGCCGTCGCGCTGCGCGAAGCTAAACGGCTGACTCGCGCTGCGATAGGCGTACATTTGCAGGGACGGCCGTTGCAGACACGGACGCTGCTGAGCGCGGTGCAGCGGCGCATGCCCACCGCGCACGCTCGAGGAGAATGGTAATGACGCTAGAGAGAGACATTCTGCTGGGGGTCAATATCGATCACATTGCCACCCTGCGGCAGGTACGGGCGGCGCGCTATCCCGATCCGGTACAGGCCGCGCTGCTGGCGGAGCAGGCAGGCGCTGACAGCATTACCCTGCACCTGCGGGAAGACCGGCGCCATATTCAGGACCGGGATGTGGAATTGCTCAGAGACCTGCTACAGACCCGCATGAATCTGGAAATGGCCGTCAACGAAGCGATGCTGGCGATCGCCGCACGCATTCGCCCTGCTGACTGCTGTCTAGTGCCAGAACGGCGGCAGGAGCTGACCACCGAAGGCGGCCTGGACGTGGCCAGCCAGACGCCGGTCATCGCCACTGCCTGTCAACAATTGGCGGAGGCGGATATCCAGGTCTCGCTGTTCATCGATCCCGAATTGCGCCAGGTGGAAGCAGCCGCGCAGGCCGGCGCCCCCAAGATCGAAATTCACACCGGTCGCTTCGCGGACGCCGGCACGGCGGTGGCACGGCGGCGAGAACTGGCGCGGATCGACAGGGCGGTGCGGCGGGGCGTGGAACTGGGCTTGCAGGTCAACGCCGGGCACGGCCTGAATTACCAGAACGTCAAATATGTCGCGGCGCTGGAACCGGTGCGCGAACTGAACATCGGCCACGCGATTGTAGCGCGCGCCGTGCTTACCGGTCTGGTGGAGGCGGTGCGCGAGATGAAGCAGTTGATGCGGGCGGCGCGGAGCTTGCCATGATCTACGGCATCGGCGCCGATATCGTCCAGATCGGCCGTATGCACGCCAGTCTGGAGCGTTTCGGCGAACGTTTCGCCAGACGGCTGCTGACTGCCGATGAACTGGCGGAGTATAGGGCCAACCGTCAGCCGGCGCGGTTTCTGGCCAAGCATGCATCCCGACTGCCGGACGCTCCCTGCGCCAGCCAGTTCGCCCCACGGGTCAGGAAGTACGCTCAGTCCTCAATCAAGCAGCTTGACTCTTTTCGCGCTGCTCTTCGAGGTGCTTGCAGTCGATGCACAGTTCCGCCGTGGGACGGACCTCCAGACGGCGCAAGCCGATTTCCACGCCGCAGGCTTCGCAGTATCCGTAGGAATCCCTCAACAGGCGTTCCAGCGCCCGGTCGATCTTGCCCAGCAGCTTGCGCTCCCGGTCGCGCGCCCGCAGTTCGATGGCAAATTTCTCCTCCTGGCTGGCCCGGTCGTTGGGATCGGCCAGATGCAGGTATTCGTCCTGCATATAGCTGACCGTCTGGCGACTGCCTTCCACCAGTTGCTCTTTCCAGGCCAACAGGATCGAATGAAAGTGCTCCTTCTGGCGATCGTTCAGATACTCTTCGCCATCTTGCGGCTGATAGGGCGTAAAACCCTTGAAAGTCTCATAAGTCATGGATTATTCCCCCTTGTTATAGCTTTTGCAGGGTTGATAGGGAGGTCTCCCACCGCACAGATGCCGGTGATTGGCTGCGCATGACAGCATAAAACGCCGCTCAATGGAATAACCTGCGGCAATTTTTGTAATCAATTCCAATACATTGCAACGGGTTCACAGTGGGAGGCACCCTGCCGACCGGTTGCGAACGGGCTCAACGCCCCTTATAAACAGGTCGGCGCTTTTCCAGGAATGCCGTACAGCCTTCGCGGAAATCTTCGGTCGCCGCCGCCTCACCCAGGCAGCGCACCTGCAAGTCGAGATGCTGCTCCAAATCCAGCGTATAACTGGCGTCATACAGCCGTTTCACCAAGCCCAGTGCCCGGGTCGGCAATGCGGCCAGTTTCCTGGCCATCGCCAGCGCTTCCTCGACCACATCCTGAGCGGTCACCAGATTCACCAGATTGATTTCCTTGGCCCGGTTGGCGTCGATGGTCGGATTCAGCAAAGCCAGCTCGGTCGCCATTCCCGCACCGACGATCTTGGGAAGGAAATAGGGCAGACCTGAATCGGGCGACAGGCCGACGGCGGTAAAAGCCACCGCGAAGGTAGCGCCAGCCGCCGCCACTCGTAGATCACAGGCGCAGGCCAGCGACAAGCCCACGCCGAAACAGGGACCATTAATTGCCGCGATCCAGGGCGCATCGATGCGGCGCAGCATATGGATGCCCTTATGGAATTCCCCGGCCATATCCTGCAAAAACTGGCCGGCGTCCGCGGCCGCCTTGAACGCCGCTAGATCGCCGCCGGCGCTGAACGCTTTGCCATTGCCGGTCAGCACCACCGCGCGCAAGCCCGCTGCCGCTTGCAATTCATTGACCACGCTGACGAAATCCTCGGCCAGTTGGGGATTCAGGGTGTTCAACGCCGCCGGCCGGTTCAAGCGCACCAGGGCGATGCCGTGGTTGTCCAGATACTCTAATTGAACGATTTCCCGCGTCATGTAGGGGCCTCTTGTTAAGGAAAATGGATATTTCGCCACGGCGATTATTATAGGCGTTAGGCCGGGGGATCGGTGCCGCCGGCCCATCCGCCCGGCTGGCTCAAGCTGCCAATGCCGGCGCCGGCAGGGGCGGCGTACGCTCAATGACTTCAAAAGCGTCTTGACGGACGTGATTCTGGCGCATTTCCTCGCGCAGCAGGGCTTCCGTGACGATGCCCTGGTCCAGGCACTCCCGCAGCAGGCCGAAGAAGAACTGCTCCTGCCGCGGATCGGGATGCGGCTTGTAGCGCCCCAGCAGGCCATGGTCGCCGAACAGCCGGCGGCGGGTGCGCAGCAACCAGCCGAGCGGCGGAAAGCCGTAGACCCTGTCCGGCGGCGTAAAGTCCACCGGCAGGCCGGTCTTCCACGGCTGGGTCTTGCGGCGGGTGTTGTGCAACATTCGGGTCTGCGGAGTGAGCTTGTCGAAATCGTTCCATTCGGTCTCGAAAAACCCGATGGTCTCGCGCGGCTCCAGCTTGAGGCACATCCAATCCATATAATCGCGCTTGAATTCGAACAGTTCAGTGAATTGCCGCTCGCACTGCCAATGGGTCAGCTTGGCGCACTCGAGCAGCATGACGCTGCTGGCCAGACAGCGGTCGAAGCGGCCCTTGGGACCGGAGCGGGGGCGGCACAACAGCGCCTTGCCCTGCATATCGCGGGTGAACAGCTCCCAGACATCGGCCAGGGCAAAGACGTCCGGGTCGATGACCACAGCCCGCCCCTGGTAAGCCATCAGTTCCGGCGGCATGAAGCGCAGCGGCGTAAACGACTGTAAGTCCTCGTTATTCCACCGTCGCTTGACTCCGGCGCGCAGGTACAACTGCCCCTGCCGCGCCGGGAAGAAGGGATAATCCTCATGGCGCATAATGTGGACGGCGAACTGATCCGCGTGGGCAGAATTGCGCCGCAACGAATAGGCCGCCACCCGTGCGCCCAGCAACTGGCGGCTGTTGCTTTGAATGAATACGCTGTACTGCACAGGCTTTAATCCTCTGTACTTATCCAAAGCGCAAGCTTATCACAGCAGGACTGCGGGACAACCGGCAAGCGCACTGGCTGTTTGGCGCGCTCCACGTCATCCAGCCAATCCAGTGCCGGTTTCAACACTTCACGGTAAAGAGAGTGTTCCTAAACGGGATACCATTTTCTCAGTTGCCGCATGAGCCAGCCCGCGCAGGATGCGGTGAGGAACGAACTGCATCGTTCGTGTGAGGGGGAATTGCGCCGCAACGAATAAGCTGCCACCAGCGCGTCCAGCCACTGGCGGCTGTTGCTCTGAATAAATACACTGTATGCACGGGCTCGAATCCTCTGCATTTATCGGGTGTCTTGTGAACGGTCGCCGCGCTGCGCTAATCTTGTGGCGCCTTTGTTATCCACTCCAGGTGAAAGCAGCGTACGTCCTCCCCTCAAGGAAGAGCGAAGGGAGTTTTTGCACAGTACCTAAAGAAAGCTTTATGTTAACGGAAACAGAAATTACTCTGATCGAGAGCCGCTTGCTGCACAACGCGCCCGACGCCATGCTCGTGGTCGATCAATCCGGTCGGATCGATCAAGTCAATGCTTTGGCCGAACGGTTGTTCGGTTACCCCCCAGGCACACTCGCCGGTCAACCGCTGGCCATCCTGATTCCCGCCTACTGGCGAGATTCGCATCAGCAGCATGTAGCTGAGTATCTCCGCGATCCCCGTCCCCGGCCGATGGGCACCGGCTTGGCACTAGGGGGCCTGCGGCAAGACGGCAGCGAGTTCGCCGCGGAAATTAGCCTCAACCACTTGTCCACTCCTGACGGTATCCACATAGTGGTTGCCGTGCGGGACGTGAGCGCCTACCGGCGCGCCCACCAGGCGCTGGAGCAGGCCACTGTCGAATTGGAACGGCAGGTAGAAATGCGTAACACGGAACTGTTGCAGGCCAACGCCGAACTCCGTCAGCAGATCGCCGAACGCGCGCAAGCCGAGGCGGCCTGGCGGGAGACCGAGACGCTGTACCGCCATCTGGTCGAGAATCAGCCGGATTTGATCTGCCGATTTTTGCCGGACACCACCCTCACTTTCGTCAATGCGGCGTATGCCCGGTTTTTTGAACAGCAACCGACAGAGTTACTCGGCCAACGGTTTATCGAGTTTCTGTGCGCGGAGGTACAAGCAGAGGTTTGGAAGCACCTGGCGACCTTCACGCCGGCGGCGCCGACACGACAATACGAGCACCAGACGATCCGAGCGGACGGGGTGACTCGCTGGCATTTGTGGCATGATTTCGCGTTTTTCAATGACCAGGGCAAAGTCACCGGCTTGCAATCGGTCGGCGTGGATATTACCGAGCGCAAACAGGTCGAGGAAGCGCTGTTCGATGCCAAGGAGCGGGCGCAGGTCACCCTGGATTCGATCGGCGACGCGGTGATCACCACCGATGCTCACGCTGTCGTGGATTATCTGAATCCAGTGGCGGAGGCGCTCACCGGCTGGACCATGGTCGAGGCTCAGGGCCGGCTCTTGGGCGAAATCTTCCACATCGTCAACGAGCAAACACGCCAGCCGGCGCCCGACCCAGTGGCGCGCTGTCTCCGGGAAGGAAAAACCGTTGGGTTGGCTAACCACTCCGTGCTGCTCAGTCGCGATGGACAGGAATACCACATCAATGACTCAGCGGCGCCAATTCGTGGACGGGATGGCCAGGTGTTGGGCGCTGTGCTGGTGTTTCACGACGTGACCGAAACCCGTCAACTGACCCGCCAGTTGGAGTACGACGCTACCCACGACGCCCTTACCGGTCTGGTCAACCGGGTGGAATTCGGGCGGCGGCTGGAACGGGCGCTGGCCAGCGCCCGGCAGTACGGCACCCGCCATGCCCTGTGTTATCTGGATCTGGATCAATTCAAGATCGTCAACGACACCGCCGGTCATACGGCGGGCGATGCATTGCTGCGCCAAATCAACACCATCCTGGCAGGCCTATTCCGCGAGCGCGATACCCTGGGGCGGATCGGCGGCGACGAGTTCGCCGTGCTGCTGGACAACTGCCCGCTGGACCGCGCCCAAGTCATTGCCCAGACGATGGTGGGCGCCATCCGCGACCACCGGTTCCAGTGGGCGGATCGCACCTATCAGATCGGGGTCAGCATCGGCCTAGCGCCGATCACGGCCGAGGCGCAAGACGCCGCCCAGCTACTCACCCAGGCCGACGTCGCCTGCTATATCGCCAAGGAACTGGGCCGCAACCGCGTCTACCTCTATCAGCGTGAGGACAGTGAAACGGCGCTGCGCCACGGCGAAATCCTGGGTGCGGCCAGCTTGCGGGACGCCCTGGAACAGGGTCGGTTTCGGCTGCACTATCAACCCATCGTGCCCCTGGCCGCGCCCGAGCCCCTTCCGGTTCGCTACGAGGCGCTGCTCCGCGTCGCCGCCTGCAAAAGCAGCCCGAACGAACACAGCGAGCTGGTGCTGCCTGCAGCGTTCATTCCGGCCGCCGAACGCCACGGCCTGATGGGGGCCATCGACCACTGGGTGATTCAGGCGGCGTTCCGCGAGTATGCCGCTGGCATCGGCAAGACCGGCGCCATGATCGCCATCAATTTATCCGGCAATTCCCTCAGAGACGAGACCCTGCTCGACTTTATCGAAGCCCAGTTCGCCGCATACCGCTTGCCACCGGAACGGGTGTGTTTCGAGATCACCGAAACCGCCGCCATTCAGAACCTGCACCGCGCCACCGAACTGATGGCAGCGCTCAAACGCCGCGGCAGCCAATTCGCGCTGGACGATTTCGGTAGCGGCCTGTCCTCGTTCCATTATCTCAAAACCCTGCCGGTCGACTACCTGAAGATCGACGGCAGCTTCGTCAAGGACATGATCGACCATGCCAGTGACTGTGCTCTGGTGGCAGCCATCAACCAGATGAGCCACACTCTGGAGATCCAGACCATCGCCGAATACGCCCACAGCCAGGCGGTCGTCGAGCGCTTGCGCGAACTGAGCGTGGACTACGCCCAGGGCTATTTCTTTGGTCAGCCCCTACCCTGGGGCGAACTCTCGTAAATACCGCCGCGGCTCGCCGCCCTTGCGAACGGTTATGTACTACTCTGCCGCCACGAAGCCCAGTTGCCGCCAGGCTTCGTACACCACCAGCGCCACCGCGTTCGACAGATTCAGGCTGCGCGCCTGAGTCCGCATCGGAATCCGCAGTCGCTGTTGCGGCGGCAGGCGGGCCAGCAGCGATCCCGGCAGGCCCCGCGTTTCCGGCCCGAACAGCAGTGCATCCTGCGCCTGATAACTCACCTGATGGTAATAGCAGGTGCCTTTGGTGGTAAAGGCGAACAACCGGGCAGGCTGCACGGCGCTCATAAAGGCGTCGAAACCGGCGTGTTGCCGCACGCTGGCCCACTCATGATAATCCAATCCAGCCCGTCTGAGCCTGGCATCGTCCAATTCAAAACCCAGCGGCTGAATCAGGTGCAGGCGGGCCCCGGTATTGGCGCACAAGCGGATGATATTGCCGGTATTGGGAGGGATTTCGGGTTCGAATAGAACGATCTGAAACATCACCGTCGGACGTGTACAATGGGTTTTACAAGTTAGGTCGCCGCTGTCTGGCAACGTTACGGAGTGGCCGCTATGTCTCTGACCGCGCAACAACTGGCAAAGCGAATGCCGGATGCCCGTGAACTGCTTAGTGATGAACCGGAGATGGAAAGTTCTTTACATTATCAACAACTGGCTCTGCTGGTCAGTTGTCTGGAATGGTGCTGGCGGGAACGCGACGATTTTTTCATCGGCGCCAATCTCACCGTTTATTATGACCACCAGCAACTGCGCCGGCGAGCCTTCCGGGGGCCAGATTTCTTTCTGGTACAGGGGGTGAATGGCCAGCCGCGCAACTCCTGGGTAGTCTGGGAGGAAGGCGGCCGCTACCCGGATTTGATCATCGAACTGCTCTCCGATTCCACCGCCCAGGTGGACCGGACCGACAAGAAAAGCCTGTACCAGAACATTTTTCGTACGCCAGAGTACTTCTGGTATTCCCCGGTCAACCAGGAATTCGCCGGCTTCCACCTGCTGGAAGGCGTTTACGAGGCCATGCCTACCGATGCACGGGGCTGGCGGTGGAGTAAAGTGCTGGGACTCTATGTGGGCGTGGCGGACGGCTGGCTGCGTTATTTCAACCGGGCGGGAGAAAAACTGCCTACCCCAGCCGAGGCCGCTGCCCAGCAATACCAGCGCGCTGAACAGGAACACCGGCGGGCTGAACAGGAACACCGGCGGGCTGAACAGGAACACCGGCGGGCCGAAAGCCTGGCGCAACGGCTGCTGGAACTGGGCATCAAGCCGGATGATGCCGACTGACTGGAGCCACCGCGCGACTCGCCTCACTCCATCGCCAGTTCCTTGATCTTGCGGGTCAGGGTATTGCGTCCCCAGCCCAACAGCCGGGCCGCGTCCTGACGATGGCCGCCGGTCTTTTCCAACGCCACGCTGATCAGAATGCGCTCGAAGGCGGGCAGCGCCTGGTCCAGAATATGGTCTTCGCCGCGCGCCAGGGTCTGTGCGACCCATAATTGTAAAGCGTCTTCCCAGTCGCTGCGCTCGCCACTCGCGGCCGGGAGTTCGCGTAGATCCGGCGGCAGATCGTCCAGGTGAATTTCGCGCCCCGAAGCCATCACTGTCAGCCAGCGACACAGGTTTTCCAATTGCCTGACATTGCCCGGCCAATCCAGCTTGCACAGATAGGACTCGACATCCCCGCGCAGCACCTTGGTCTCGACGTCCAGCTCGCGCGCCGCCAGGGTCAGGAAATGACGCATCAACAGCGGTATATCCTCGCGCCGCTGGCGTAGCGCCGGCAGATGAACGCGGATCACGTTCAGCCGATGGAACAGATCGTCGCGAAACAATCCTTCCCTTACCCGCTGCTCCAGATCCTGATGGGTGGCGGCGATCACCCGCACGTTCACCCGCGTGGGCGTATGCCCCCCTACCCGATAGAACTCGCCTTCGGCCAGCACCCGCAGCAGGCGGGTCTGTAACTCCTGCGGCATGTCGCCGATCTCGTCCAGAAACAGCGTGCCGCCATCGGCCTGCTCGAACCGCCCCTGACGGGAGGATTGTGCCCCGGTAAAGGCGCCACGCTCGTGGCCGAACAGTTCCGACTCCAACAAGTCCTTCGGAATGGCCGCCATGTTCAGCGCAATGAAGGGCTTGTTCGAGCGGGGACTATGGCGATGCAGGGCGCGAGCGACCAGCTCCTTGCCAGTACCGGACTCCCCGGTAATCAGCACCGTGATGTTGGAGCGCGACAGCCGCCCGATAGCCCGAAATACTTCCTGCATGGCGGGCGCCTCGCCGATGATTTCCGGTGGCTGCGGCGAGTTAACGTCGTTGCGCTCACCCTGCTGCCGGCGCAGATTGCAGGCACGTCGCACCAGCGCCACCGCCTCGTCCACGTCGAAGGGCTTGGGCAGATACTCGAAAGCTCCACCCTGATAGGCGGCCACCGCGCTATCCAGATCGGAGTGCGCTGTCATGATGATCACCGGCAAATGCGGGTGGCGCTCGCGGATGCGGGCCAGCAGATCCAGACCGTTGATACCCGGCATGCGAATGTCGGCGATCAACGTGTCCGGTTCGCCTTTGCGCAAGGCGTCCAGCACGCCGTTGCCGCTGTCGAAAGTGGTCACGGCCAGGTTGTCCTTCTGCAAGGCTTTTTCCAACACCCAGCGGATGGAATGGTCGTCATCGATCACCCAAATGTGTTCCTTCCTAGCCATCGTTTCTCTCCAGAGGTAATAACAAGGTAAAGACAGTTTCGCCGGGACGGCTTTTGCATTCGATCAGTCCACCGTGCTGGCTCACCAGATGCTGAGCGATGGACAGTCCCAAACCGGTACCCTGGGCGCGGCCACTGATCATGGGATAGAAAATTTCCTGCAGTAATTCTTTGGGAATGCCCGGACCGTTGTCGATCACTTCCAGGCAGGCCACCAACTTGTAACGTTGATGGCCAATGGTGTACTGGCGCCGAATACGGGTGCGCAGCACGATTAGGCCCTGGTTTTCCAGTGCCTGCACCGCATTGCGCACGATGTTGAGCACCGCCTGGATCAACTGGTCGCTATCCCCGCTTACCGGCGGAATGCTGGGATCGTAATCGCGGTCGATCCGCAGGCCAGGACCACACTCGGCTGTTACCAGACTACGCACCCGCTCCACCACCTCATGGATATTGATCTTGCTACGCATCGGTGGATGAGTGGGGCCCAGCATGCGGTCCACCAGATTGCGCAGCCGGTCGGCCTCGCCGATGATGATGCGGGTATATTCTTTCAGCGAATCGTCCGCGAATTCGCGCTCCAGCAGTTGGGCGGCGCCCCGTATGCCGCCCAGGGGATTCTTGACTTCGTGGGCCAGATTGCGTGCCAGCGCCCGCGCGGTCTGCTGCTGGGCGAGCAGATTCTCCTCTCGATTGATACGCAGTTGCCGGTCCACCTGGCGCAATTCCATCAGCAGTTCCACCGGCGCCTCCTTGTCCAGCAAGACCGATACGGTGCAGTCCACGGTGATGGTCTCATCGCCGGCGAGTTGCAGCTCCAATTCCCGTTCGGTATACGGGTGGCCGCTTTGCAGGCACTGCCGCATGCCCCGTACGACCTTATCGACACCCAGCGCCAGATCCTGAAAACTCATGCCGAGCGCCTGCCGAAAGCTCTGCGCGAACAGCATTTCCGCTGCCGGGTTCATGAACACCAGGCGCAGTTCGCAATCCAGTACGATGACGGCGACAGTCATCCCTTCCAGCACGCGGCGGGCATAGCTGTCTTTAATAGGGTTTGCTTTAGGACGCATGCTTTCTATTCAGGCAAAAATCAAACCAACTTTGTGCACAACGTTGGTTTATTATCCCCGGTAGGATAAATTCATACTCGGCATGCACTATTTTATAGTAGTCTTCAGGATCATCTCGCACAAAACTGGTGCATCAAATTCAAGATACTGATTCAGTGAAAAAAATAGAGCACCACGTTAATGCCGGAGGGAAACCCGACGCGCCCTAAAAAAACGCCCCCGCAAAGGGGGCGTTGGTGAGATTGACACTCGAGCTGTGTCTTAGAGGCTGTAGTACATATCGAACTCCACCGGATGGGTGGTCATCCGTACCCGAGTCACGTCCTGCATTTTCAGATCGATGTAGGCGTCGATCAGATCGTCGGTGAACACACCGCCGGCCTTGAGAAAATCGCGATCGGCGTCCAGTGCCGCCAGCGCCTCGTCGAAGGAGAAGCACACTTTGGGAATTTCCTTCTCTTCCTCGGGCGGCAGGTCATACAGGTCTTTATCCATTGGGTCACCCGGATGGATCTTGTTCATGATGCCGTCCAGGCCGGCCATCAGCATGGCGGCAAAAGCCAGATACGGATTGGCGGTGGAGTCCGGGAAACGGACTTCGAGGCGGCGGGCTTTCGGGCTGCTGACATGCGGAATGCGGATGGAGGCGGAGCGATTGCGGGCCGAATAAGCCAGCATCACCGGCGCCTCAAAGCCCGGCACCAGCCGCTTGTAACTGTTGGTGGACGGGTTGGTGAGGGCGTTCAACGCCCGGGCGTGCTTGATGATGCCACCGATGTAGTAGAGCGCGGTTTCGGACAACCCGGCGTAGCGATCGCCGGAGAATAAATTGACGCCGCCCTTGCCGATAGACTGGTGCACGTGCATGCCGTTGCCGTTATCGCCGACCAGCGGCTTGGGCATGAAAGTAACGGTCTTGCCGTAGCTCTGGGCGACGTTCTGCAACACGTATTTGAGAACCTGGACCTCATCGGCCTTGTGCACCAGCGTATTGAACTTGACGCCAATTTCTGCCTGGCCGGCGGTAGCCACCTCGTGGTGATGCACCTCCACCTCAATGCCCATGTCCTGCAGAGCGATACACATGGCGCTGCGGATATCCTGCTGCGAATCGACCGGCGGCACCGGGAAATAACCGCCCTTGACGCCGGGACGATGGCCGAAATTGCCGCCTTCATAAACCCGTTCGGTATTCCAACTGGCTTCGCTGGAATCGACCTTGTAGAAACAACCGGAAATGTCGGCGCCCCAGCGTACATCGTCGAAGATGAAGAACTCGTTTTCCGGGCCGAAAAAGGCGGTATCGCCAATCCCGGTGGATTTCAGATAAGCTTCGGCGCGCCTGGCCACCGAACGCGGGTCGCGCTCATAACCCTGCATGGTAGTGGGTTCGATCACGTCGCAGGTCAGCTTGAGCGTGGTCTCCTCGTAGAAGGGATCGATGGCAGCGGTGACCGGGTCCGGCATCAGGATCATGTCGGATTCCTGGATGCCCTTCCAGCCGGCAATGGAGGAGCCATCGAACATCTTGCCTTCCTCGAACACGTCTTCCTGGAAGGCGGAAATCGGCACCGTGACGTGCTGTTCCTTGCCGCGCGTGTCGGTAAAGCGATAATCGACGAACTTGACTTCTTTTTCACTTATGAGATGCATTACTTCAGTAGGAGTCATTGTTGAGTTTTCCTCCGAACGGATTGGGATCAAGGGAGCTGATACTGAATGTATCAATACCATATCGAAATACAGCATGAAGCGTGCCAGCCGGAAGAATTATAAATAGACGGTGATCTGTTTTTTCTTTGCACTATAATAGTGCAATAAAAAACTTTATGTGCGATGAGGGTGCAATATTGCGTAAATTCATGGTGAAGGCCGGTTTCCTTGATTTGGCGTGGGCGAATGGTGCCAATCGGGCAGATGGCCTTGCACCCAGTCAGCACCGGGTCCGCCGCAGCGAATTTGTCTGTATACTGCGCCTCTGTCGCAAGCAAACCGAGGGGGTAGCGATGGACATTGAATTCCACGTGCAGAACGTCAAATGTAACGGTTGCGCCAACACCATTCAGGTGGGTCTGAGCAAAGATCCGCGGGTGCAGGCGGTTCAGGTGGACGTGCCTGGCGGCAAGGTCACCGTCCAAAGTACAGCCGACATTCGCGCCGAACTGAGCGCCGAATTGAACCAGCTGGGCTATCCCGAAAAAGCCACCTGAAGGAAAGTCATGGCCATTCGCAGCTTCGAGGGCGTCACCCCGCGCATCGCCGCGTCGGCCTATATCGACGCGGCGGCAGTGGTGATCGGTGACGTAGAGATCGGCGCGGACTCCTCCGTCTGGCCGCTGTGTGTGGTGCGCGGCGACGTGCAGCGCATTCGTATCGGCGCGCGCACCAGCATTCAGGACGGCACGGTGATTCACGTCACTCACGACAGCCGCTTCTGTCCCGGCGGCATGGCGACGCACATCGGCAACGATGTCACCGTGGGCCATAAAGCGATCCTGCACGCCTGCACGGTGGAGGATGCCTGTCTGATCGGCATGAATGCAGTGATCATGGATGGGGCCGTGGTGCGTTCCCAGGTGATGATCGGCGCGGGCAGCGTAGCACCGCCCGGCAAGGTACTGGAAAGCGGTTTTTTGTACGTCGGCACACCGGTCAAGCAGGTACGGCCCTTGACCGAACGGGAACTGGAATTTCTGACCTATTCGGCGCAGAACTACGTGCGTCTGAAGGAGCGGCACCGGCGGTCGCCGTCATAAGCGGAGCCGCAACACCAATCCGATCTGATAGATCCCGAAGGCGATCACCAGCGCGCCGGCGATCCCGTGCACCCAGGGACTGCGCACCCAGCGCGCCAGCGCAGCGGCGAACGCACCCATCGCCAGCAGCGCCGGTAAGGTTCCCAACCCGAAACTGAGCAGCAACAGCCCGCCCCGCCAGGCGCTGCCGGTGCCGATCGCCCAAATCAGCACGCTGTACACCAGTCCGCAGGGCAGCCAGCCCCACACCAGACCTATGCCCAACGCCTGAGCGGGCGTGCGCACCGGCAGCAGCCGCCTTCCCAATGGTTCGATATGCTGCCACAGCAGCCCGCCGGCCTGCTCCACCCTGGCCAGTCCCCGCCACCAGTCGCCGAGATAGAGACCCAGCAGGATCATGAACCCACCGGCGAGGAGCTGTAACGCCTGCTGGCCGTGATGCACCGAGGTCAGCTGGGCCGTCCAGGCCCCTACCCCGCCGGCCAGCAGGCCGGCGGCGACATAGCTGGCGATGCGTCCGGCGTTATAAGCCAGCAGATAGGGCAGCATGGCTGGAAAGCGACCACGCGCCGCCGCCGGCAGGCCCAGGGTGAGCGCGCCGACGATGCCACCGCACATTCCCACGCAATGCACCCCGCCCAGCAGGGCGACGACGAAGGCAGCCAGATAACTGCTTTGCGCCGGGAGGATCATCCGCGTTGAGCAACAACGCCTACTGCTCGACCTCCTCGTCGGTGTCGGCCTTGGCGCTGAGTTCGGCGTTGACCTCGCTGACGAAATCGGTTTCGAACACCGGTCTGGCGGAGCGTTGCTGGGCGATGCGGCGCTGCGAATGGTAGGCCAGCCCGGTACCCGCCGGAATCAGCCGCCCGACGATCACGTTCTCCTTCAAGCCACGCAGATCATCGCGCATCCCGCGCACCGCCGCCTCGGTCAGCACCCGGGTCGTCTCCTGGAACGAGGCCGCCGAAATGAACGACTCCGTCGCCAGGGACGCCTTGGTGATACCCATCAGCACGATCTGGTAGCTGGCCGGGATTTTGCCATCGGCGCGCGTCCGGTCGTTCTCCTCCAGCAAGCGGGTGCGCTCCACCTGCTCGCCCTTAATAAAGCGGGTATCGTTGGGCTCCGCGATCTCTACCTTGCGCATCATCTGGCGGATGATCACCTCGATATGCTTATCGTTGATGCGCACTCCTTGCAGGCGGTATACATCCTGTATTTCCTTGACCAGATAGGCGGCCAGTTCCTGCACACCCAGCAAGCGCAGAATGTCGTGCGGATTGGGCTCGCCGTCGACGATCATTTCGCCGCGGTTGACATGCTCGCCTTCGAACACATTGACTTGGCGCCATTTGGGAATCAGTTCTTCATGCTGCTCGCCGTCCTTGTCGGTGATGATCAGGCGCTGCTTGCCCTTGGTGTCCTTGCCGAAGCTAACCGTGCCAGAAATCTCCGCCAGGATGGCCGGCTCTTTGGGCTTACGCGCCTCGAACAGATCGGCCACCCGCGGCAGACCACCGGTAATGTCGCGGGTCTTGGTGGATTCCTGCGGAATGCGGGCCAGCACATCGCCCACCGCCACCTCGGCGCCGTCGTCCAGACCGATGATGGCGCCGGGCGGCAGCAGATAGCGGGCGGGGATATCGGTGTCGGCCAGACACAGCTCATTGTCCGCCTTGTCCACCAGCCGCACCATCGGCTGCTTGTCCTTGCCCAGCGCGCCACGCTGCTTGGGATCCATGACCACCAGGCTGCTTAAGCCGGTGATTTCATCGGTGTGGCGCTGCACGGTGAAACCGTCATCGAGATCCAGGAACCGTGCCCGTCCGGCCACCTCGGTAATGATCGGATGGGTGTGTGGATCCCAGTTGGCCACGATCTGGCCGGCCTCCACCGGGTCGCCGTCACTGACGGTCAGGACGGCCCCGTAAGGCACCTTGGTGTAGCGCTCGCGCTCGCGGCCGAGTTCATCCACAACGCTGATTTCACCGAAACGGGAAACCGCCACCAGTTGTTCATCCTTGTTGCGCACGGTTTTCATATTGTGCAGGCGGATAAACCCCTTGGATTTGACCTGCACGTTGGTTTTGGTGATAGTGCGCGAAGCGGCGCCGCCGATATGGAAGGTACGCATGGTCAACTGCGTGCCCGGTTCGCCGATGGACTGGGCGGCGATGACACCTACCGCCTCACCGATGTTGACCCGGTGGCCGCGCGCCAGATCACGGCCATAGCAGGTGGCACAGACGCCGTACCGGGTCTCGCAGGTAATGGTGGAGCGCACCCGGGCCTGATCGATGCCCATTTCCTCGATCACATCCACCCATTTCTCATCCAGCAGCGTGCCGGCGGGAATGGCGACCTCGCCGCTGCCCGGGCGCAGGATGTTGTCTGCCAGCACCCGCCCGAGCATGCGATCGCGCAACGGGTCGATCACATCGCCGCCCTCCACCACAGCCGTCAGCAGCAGCCCGTCCCGGGCACCGCAATTGATCTCGGTGATCACCAAATCCTGGGCGACATCCACCAGGCGGCGGGTCAGATAGCCGGAGTTGGCCGTTTTCAAGGCCGTGTCCGCCAGACCTTTGCGCGCGCCGTGGGTGGAGATGAAGTACTGCAATACGTCCAGACCTTCGCGGAAGTTGGCGGTGATCGGGGTTTCGATGATGGAGCCGTCGGGCTTGGCCATCAGACCGCGCATGCCGGCCAGTTGCCGTATCTGGGCGGCGGAGCCGCGGGCGCCGGAATCGGCCATCATGAAAACGGCGTTGAACGACAACTGGCGCGCCGCTTTGCCCTCACGATCCACCACTTTCTCCGTACCCAGATTGTCCATCATGGCCTTGGCCACCTGATCGTTGGTGCGCGACCAGATGTCGATCACCTTGTTGTAGCGTTCGCCGTTGGTGACCAGACCCGATTCGTACTGCTGCTGGATTTCCTTGACCTCTGCTTCGGCTACGGCCAGAAACTGGCTCTTGTCGCCGGGTATGACCAGATCCTCGAAGCCGATGGAGGCCCCGGAGCGGGTGGCGTAGTAAAAGCCGGTATACATCAACTGGTCGGCGAAGATAACGGTTTCCTTTAACCCTAGCCGCCGATAGCAGGAGTTGATCAGACGGGAAATCGTCTTCTTGTTCTGGGTCTGATTGATCAATGCGAAGGGCAATTGCGGCGGCAGCAGTTCCGCCAGCAGGGCCCGGCCGACGGTGGTCTGCACCCGCCGCCGCACCTGCGCTGGCGTGCCGTCCGGACCATCCTCGGTAAACTTCAGGCGCACCTGCACCCGAGCGTGCAGTTCCACCTTGCGGCTTTCGTAAGCCCGATGCACTTCCGCCATATCCCGGAATACCGTGCCCTCGCCGCGAGCGTTGATGCGCTCGCGGGTCATGTAGTACAGCCCCAGCACCACATCCTGGGACGGCACGATGATCGGGTCGCCGTTGGCCGGCGACAGGATATTGTTGGTGGACATCATCAGGGCGCGCGCTTCCAGTTGCGCCTCGATGGACAGCGGCACGTGCACCGCCATCTGATCGCCGTCGAAGTCCGCGTTAAATGCCGTGCATACCAGCGGATGCAACTGAATCGCCTTACCTTCGATCAGCACTGGCTCGAAGGCCTGGATGCCTAGCCGGTGCAGGGTGGGGGCGCGGTTCAACAGCACCGGATGCTCGCGGATGACTTCCTCCAGGATATCCCAGACCTGACCTTCCTCGCGCTCCACCATTTTCTTGGCCGCCTTGATGGTGGTCGCCACGCCGCGGCGGATCAGTTTGCTGAAAATGAACGGCTTGAACAGCTCCAGCGCCATCTTCTTGGGCAGACCGCACTGATGCAGCCGCAGGGTCGGTCCGACTACGATCACTGAACGGCCGGAATAGTCCACCCGCTTGCCCAGCAGGTTCTGGCGGAAGCGCCCCTGCTTGCCCTTGATCATATCGGCCAGGGATTTCAAAGGACGCTTGTTGGAGCCGGTGATCGCGCGGCCGCGCTGGCCGTTGTCCAGCAGCGAATCCACCGCCTCCTGCAGCATGCGCTTTTCATTGCGCACGATGATATCCGGGGCGTTCAGCTCCAGCAGGCGCTTCAACCGGTTGTTACGGTTGATCACCCGACGATACAGGTCGTTGAGGTCGGAGGTAGCGAAACGGCCGCCGTCCAGCGGCACCAGCGGCCGCAGATCCGGCGGCAGCACCGGCAGTACCGTCAACACCATCCACTCCGGATGGTTGCCCGAGTCGATGAAGGACTCCATCAGTTTCAGGCGCTTGGCCAGACGCTTCAATTTGGTGTCGGAGCCGCACTCGGCGATATCCTGGCGCAGTCTGGCCGCTTCCTCCTTCAGCGCCATGGAGCGCAGCAGTTCGTAGATCGCCTCGGCTCCCATGCGGGCGTCGAAGTCGTCGCCATATTCCTCGATCGCCTCCAGATAGGCTTCATCAGGCAGCAACTGGCCACGCTGCAATGGGGTCGTCATGCCGGGGTCGATCACCACGAAGGATTCGAAATACAGAATCCGTTCAATATCGCGCAGCGTCATGTCTAGCATGAGCCCGATGCGAGACGGCAGCGACTTCAGAAACCAGATGTGCGCCACCGGGCTGGCCAGCTCGATATGGCCCATGCGCTCGCGCCGCACCTTGGCCAGGGTCACTTCGACGCCGCACTTTTCGCACACGACCCCACGGTGCTTGAGCCGCTTATACTTGCCGCACAGGCACTCGTAGTCCTTGACGGGGCCGAATATCTTGGCGCAGAACAGACCGTCGCGCTCCGGCTTGAAGGTGCGGTAGTTGATGGTCTCCGGCTTCTTGACCTCGCCATAAGACCAGGAACGGATCATATCCGGCGACGCCAGACCGATGCGGATGGCGTCGAAATCCTCGACGCCGCTCTGCTGCTTGAAAAGATTCAGTAAGTCTTTCATAGATGCGACCGTCCCCAAGGGAAGTGACTTGCTCGGCGTCCTGGCGGGTGAACGGACCAGGCGGGCCTGTCTCATTCGTTCTCCAATTCGATATTGATCGCCAGGGAGCGGATTTCTTTCACCAGCACGTTGAACGATTCCGGCATGCCGGCTTCCATGCGGTGATCGCCGTCCACGATGTTCTTGTAAACCTTGGTGCGGCCGGTAACGTCGTCGGATTTCACGGTAAGCATCTCCTGCAAGGTGTAGGAGGCGCCGTAGGCTTCCAGCGCCCACACCTCCATCTCGCCGAAGCGCTGCCCGCCGAACTGGGCCTTGCCGCCCAGCGGCTGCTGGGTCACCAGACTGTAGGGTCCGGTGGAGCGGGCATGCATCTTGTCGTCCACCAGATGATTGAGCTTTAGCATGTACATATAGCCTACCGTCACCGGCCGGTTGAACGGTTCGCCGGTGCGACCGTCAAAGAGCTGCGTCTGACCGTTGCCAGGCAGTTCGGCCAGCTCCAGCAACTGCCGCAGTTCGCTCTCCGTGACGCCATCGAACACCGGCGTGGCCATCGGTACGCCCTGCTTCAGGTTGGTGCACAGCGTCAGCACCTCCGCATCGCTGAACTGCTGCAGATCCAGGCGCGGCCGGTCGTCGGTGTTGTAGATACGGTCCAGCAATACGCGCAGTTCCACTACCGTAGCCCCGGCCTGCAATAGCTGTCCGATTTTCATGCCCAAGCCCTTGGCGGCCCAACCCAGATGGGTTTCCAACACCTGCCCCACGTTCATGCGCGAAGGCACCCCCAGCGGATTCAAGACGATATCCACCGGCGTGCCGTCTTCCAGATAGGGCATATCCTCCTGCGGTACGATCATCGACACCACACCCTTGTTGCCGTGGCGGCCGGCCATCTTGTCACCCGGCTGGACGCGCCGCCGCACGGCTAGATACACCTTGACCATCTTGAGCACGCCCGGCGCCAGATCGTCGCCCTGAATCAGGCGGCTGCGTTTCTCCTCGAAGCGGGCGTCGAAGCTGGCACGCTGCTGCCGCATCTGTCCGGCGATCAGACTCCAGTTGTTCGTTAATTTGCTCGGTGCGCAGCCGGATTTCGAACCAGCGCTCCCGTGGCATCTTGCCCAGATAGGCTTTGGTCAGCCGGGCGCCGGAGCTCAGGCCCTCCGGTCCGCTGTCAGCTACCTTGCCGATCAGCATTCTTTCCACCCGCTGGTAGAGGTCCTCTTCCAGGATGCGCAACTGATCGTTCAAATCCTTGCGGATGCGCGCCAGTTCGGTTGCTTCGATCTGCTTGGCGCGGGTATCTTTTTCCACCCCGTCGCGGGTGAACACCCGCACATCGATAACAGTGCCGTCCATGCCCGAGGGCACGCGCAGCGACGTGTCTTTGACATCGGAGGCCTTCTCGCCGAAGATGGCGCGCAGCAGCTTTTCCTCCGGGGTCAACTGGGTTTCACCTTTAGGCGTCACCTTGCCCACCAGGATATCGCCGGTTTTCACCTCGGCGCCCACATACACGATGCCTGCTTCGTCCAGTTTTACCAGTGCGCTTTCGCCCAGGTTGGGAATATCCGCAGTGATCTCTTCCGAACCCAGCTTGGTGTCGCGGGCCACACAGGTCAGCTCTTCGATATGGATGGTGGTGAAGCGGTCTTCCTGCACCAGCTTCTCGGAAATCAAAATGGAATCCTCGAAGTTATAGCCGTTCCAGGGCATGAAGGCGACCAGCAGGTTCTGCCCCAGCGCCAGTTCACCCATATCGGTGGAAGGGCCGTCCGCCAGCACATCGCCGCGCTCCGCCAGATCGCCGATCTTCACCAGCGGCCGCTGGTTGATACAGGTGTTCTGATTGGAACGGGTGTATTTAGTGAGGTTGTAGATATCGACGCCGGGCTCACCGGCTTCGGTCTCCTCGTCACGCACTCGGACGACGATCCGGCCCGAATCCACCGAGTCCACCACGCCGCCGCGCAGGGCCACTACGGTCACCCCGGAATCGATCGCCACGGTGCGTTCGATGCCGGTGCCGATCAGCGGTTTCTCCGACCGCAGGGTGGGTACCGCCTGGCGCTGCATGTTAGAGCCCATCAGGGCGCGGTTGGCGTCGTCATGCTCCAGAAACGGTATCAGGGCCGCCGCGACCGACACGATCTGCATCGGCGAGACATCCATGTACTGCACCTTGTCCGGGGTTGACAGAGTGAATTCGTTTAGATGCCGGCAGGAGACCAGATCGTCGAGCAGTCGGCCGTCCGCATCCAGGGTGGCGTTCGCCTGGGCGATGACATAATTACCTTCTTCGATGGCCGACAGATACTCGATGTGGTCGGTCACCTTGCCGTTCATCAACCGCCGGTAGGGAGTTTCCAGGAAACCGTATTCATTGGTGCGGGCATATACCGCCAGCGAATTGATCAGACCGATATTCGGCCCTTCCGGGGTTTCGATAGGGCAGACCCGTCCATAGTGGGTAGGATGGACGTCGCGCACTTCGAAGCCGGCTCGCTCGCGGGTCAGGCCGCCAGGACCCAGGGCCGAGACCCGCCGCTTGTGGGTGACTTCGGACAGCGGATTGTTCTGATCCATGAACTGCGACAACTGGCTGGAGCCGAAAAATTCCTTGATAGCCGCCGCCACCGGTTTGGCGTTGATCAGATCCTGAGGGGTCAGATTCTCTGCCTCCGCCAGACTGAGCCGTTCCTTGACGGCGCGCTCCACCCGCACCAGTCCTATCCGCACCACATTCTCGGTCATCTCGCCGACGCAGCGGATGCGGCGGTTACCCAGATGGTCGATATCATCCACCACGCCGTTGCCGTTCTTGATGTCGATCAGCACCTTGATCACGTCGATGATATCGTCCTTGGTCAGCACGCCCGAACCGGTGGTGGCGGCGCGGCCTACGCGGCGGTTGAATTTCATTCTGCCGACCGACGACAGGTCGTAGCGTTCTTCGACGAAGAACAGGTTGTGGAAAAGATTGTACGCCGCATCCTTGGTGGGCGGTTCGCCAGGGCGCATCATCCTATAGATGTCGTACAGAGACTCCACTTCGGTGCGGGTGGGATCGGTGCGCAGAGTATTGGCTATATACGGTCCGCGGTCCAACTCGTTGATATACAGCGTGCGGAACGACTCGATGCCGTGGGCGCGGATCTTGTCCAGCAGTTCCAGGGTCAGTTCATCGTTGGCGTTGGCGATCAGTTCGCCGGTAGCGGCATCGACCAGGCTGTGGGCCAGCACCTTGCCGATCAGGTATTCCGGCGGCGCCGCCAGCCGCTGCAGGCCAGCCTTCTGCAACTCCCGCACATGGCGGGCGGTGATGCGTCGGCCGGCGTCGATCACCAGCCGGTCGCCCACGTAAATATCGAAGCCGGCGGTTTCCCCGCGCAGGCGTTCGGGAATGAGATCCAGGCTAAAGCCGGCGTCATCGGTGTGGAAGGTATTGGTTTCGAAGAACGTGGCCAGCATTTGCTCGGTGTCATAACCGAGGGCGCGCAACAGCACGGTCACCGGAATCTTGCGTCGCCGGTCGATGCGCGCGAACAGCAAATCCTTGGCGTCGAATTCGAAATCCAGCCAGGAGCCCCGATAGGGAATGATGCGGGCTGAAAACAGCAGTTTGCCCGAGGAGTGAGTCTTGCCCTTGTCATGGTCGAAGAACACGCCGGGTGAGCGATGCAATTGCGATACGATCACCCGTTCAGTGCCATTGATGACGAAAGTGCCGTTGCTGGTCATCAGCGGCAGTTCGCCCATATAGACTTCGTTCTCGCGGATTTCCTTGTTCACCTGGGAGCCGGTGTCGGGGTCCTTCTCCAGAATGGCCAGACGCAGCCGCACTCGCAGCGGCGCGGCATAAGTGAGTCCACGCAACTGGCACTCGCGCACATCGAAGGTGACATCCCCCAGACGGTAGCTGACATACTCCAACACCGCGTTGCCGGAATAACTGGCGATGGGGAAAATGGAACGAAACGCCGTATGCAGTCCGGCATTCTTACGTCGCTCCGGCGGCACATCAGCCTGCAGGAAATCGCGATAGGAATTCAACTGGATCGCCAGCAGATAGGGTACGTTCAGAATGCTGGGACGTTTACCGAAGTCTTTACGAATGCGTTTCTTTTCAGTAATAGTATAGGCCATTGGAACTCCTAGATTACCGCGTTGAGCTTGGGGTGACCAATATTCCCAACCGTCCCGTTGTTCAGGCGGGCGGCGACGCCTCAGCCAGGCCAGAATCGACTGCTTACATAAGCGCAACGACTAAAGGCCGGTGACCTGGAGTCACCGGCCGCTATGCGCTGGTACCGCTTGGGAATCATCCCTGGCAAGGGATGGCGACCCGTTATTTGATCTCGACGGTTGCGCCCGCTTCTTCGAGCTGTTTCTTGATATCGTCGGCTTCAGTTTTGCCGATCGCTTCCTTGACGATCTGCGGCACGCCTTCCACCAGATCCTTGGCTTCCTTCAGACCGAGCCCGGTCAACTGCCGCACGACCTTGATCACATTCACTTTCTTGTCGCCGAAACCGGTCAGCAGCACGTCGAATTCGGTCTTCTCTTCGACCGGCGCGGCGGCGATCGGCGCGGCGGCCGGTGCCAGGGCTACCGCGGCGGCGGCGCTGACGCCGAATTTCTGCTCCATCGCTGCGATCAGATCGACCACGTCCATGACAGTCATGCTGGCGATGGTATCCAAAATGTCTTCTTTCGAAACGGCCATTGCTTACTCCTGATAAACGAGGTTACTTGTGCTGTCGCTGCCGCCTCAGACGGCTGCTTTCTGCTGGCGGATCGCCTCGAGGGTCCGCACCAGCTTGCCGGGCACTTCGTTGAGCGTGCGCGCCAGTTTGTCCAGCGGCGCCCGCAAGCAGGCCAGCAACTGACTGAGCGCCTGCTCCCGGGTGGGCAGGTTGGCTACCCGCTCCAGTTCCGTAGCGGGCAGTACCCTGCCGCCGATGGCCAGCACCTTGATGACCAGCTTGTCGTTGCCGGCCTCTCTGCTAAAGTCCTTGAGTACGCGCGCCGCGGCGCCCGGATCTTCCTGTGAAAACGCCAGCACCAGCGGACCCACCAGACTGTCGCTCAGACATTCGAAAGCGGTGCCTTGCAAGGCGCGCCGCGCCAGGGTGTTTTTCACCACCCGCAGGTAGACCCCGTTGTTACGGGCCCTGACCCGCAGCGCTGTCAACTGCGCTACGCTCAGCCCCCGGTATTCAGAGGCGATCACAGCATGGGCGCTGGCGGCCACCCTGGCGACGGCGGCGACGACAGCCTGTTTTTCTGCCAGATTCAAACTCATCGAAAACGACCTCCTGGAGCGGGCGGGATCAGTCGCAGTCCGACTGGCCGCCTGCCAAGGGTAGATCCCCATTCAACCCAAGGGGTTGAAGCGTACTGATACGGTAGCCTCTACCAGGAATTTTCCGGAAAGAGCCATGCCGTCTACGCAGGCCGCCGCCACAGCGGCGATTAAGCGCAAGCGCCTGCGGTTTTGGACGGTAGCCGGCCAGGCCGGCCGCCCGTTGCGCCTGTCTCGCGACAGACCACAATTATTGCCTGCTCTCCGAGGCAGGCCCGCCGCGGCGGGACACCGCGGCTACCCGTGTCGAGAAGGCGTAAACCGTTGCTCGTGCTCCGGCGGCGGCGCAGCGCCTTGCGGGCGATAGCCGGCGTTTCAAAACGCCAGCGTAGACTGGTCGACCGCCAGACCCGGCCCCATCGTGGTGGACAGCGTCACCTTGCGGATATAGACACCCTTCGAGGTGGACGGCTTGGCTTTCTTCAGATCGGTCAGCAAGGCTTGCAGGTTTTCCTGCAACTGCAGCGGTTCGAAATTCGCCTTGCCGATGATGCAATGGATGATGCCGACCTTGTCGGTGCGATAGCGCACCTGGCCCGCCTTGGCATTCCTGACCGCCGTAGCCACGTCAGCCGTCACCGTACCTACCTTGGGGTTGGGCATCAGACCGCGCGGTCCGAGAATCTGGCCCAATTGGCCCACCACTCGCATGGCGTCCGGGCTGGCGATCGCGACATCGAAATTCAGATCGCCCGCCTTGACGGCCGCGGCTAGATCGTCGAGTCCCACGATATCGGCGCCGGCGGCCTTGGCCGCTTCCACGTTGGCGCCCTGAGTGAATACCGCCACGCGCACGCTCTTGCCGGTACCGTGCGGCAGCACAGTGGCCCCCCGGACAACCTGATCGGATTTGCGTGGGTCCACACCCAGGTTGACAGCCACATCGACGGATTCGGTGAATTTGGCAGTCGCCACCTGTTGCAGCAGGCTGAGCACGTCGGCGATCGGATATATCCTGCCGGGGGTGAGCTGCTCGTGGATCGCTCGTAAACGCTTGGACAGTCCAGCCATGTTACAGTCCCTCCACCTTCAGTCCCATGGAACGGGCGCTGCCGGCAATGGTGCGGACCCCCGCCTCCAGATCGGCAGCCGTCAGATCGGGCTCCTTCTGCCTGGCGATGTCCTCCAGTTGCTGGCGGGTGACCGTACCCACCTTCTGAGTATTGGGCGTCGGGCTGCCCTTGTCGATACCGACGGCTTTCTTCAGCAGCACGCTGGCCGGCGGGGTCTTCAACACGAACGTAAAGCTGCGGTCACTGTACACGGTGATCACCACCGGAATCGGCAGACCTTGCTCCAACGGCTGAGTCTGGGCGTTGAAGACCTTGCAGAATTCCATGATGTTCACGCCATGCTGACCCAGGGCCGGACCGACGGGCGGACTGGGATTGGCCTTACCAGCCGGCACCTGTAGTTTGACGTAGGCGGTTACTTTCTTAGCCATTGCACTCTCCGGATGGGTTCAAACGCCTTGCGGCTCCCCGTTGTCACCATGACCGGCGCCGGGCCGGTCGCGCCGGCCGGCGCTGTCAGGCTTTCTCAACCTGACTGAATTCGAGCTCCACCGGTGTCGAGCGGCCGAAAATCAGCACCGCCACTCGCAACCGGTTCTTTTCGTAATTGACCTCTTCCACGACACCGTTAAAGTCGTTGAAGGGTCCCTCTCTGACGCGCACCACTTCGCCTGGTTCATACAGTACTTTGGGCCTGGGCTTGTCTACGCCTTCCTGGATGCGCTGCATGATGGCCTGTACTTCTTTCTCGGAAATCGGCGCCGGCTTGTCGCTGGAGCCGCCGATAAAACCGAGCACCTTGGAAATGTTCCTGACCAAATGCCAACTGGCTTCATCCATGTCCATCTGCACCAGCACATAACCGGGAAAAAATTTGCGCTCGCTCTTGCGCTTCTGGCCGTCGCGCATCTCCACCACTTCTTCGGTCGGCACCAGAATCTGCCCGAACTTGTCCTGCATGTTCTCCAGGTTCACCCGCTCCTGCAGCGCGCGCCTGACGTGATGCTCGAACCCGGAATACACCTGTACCACATACCAGCGCATCACCATAACGCCATTACCCGTGGCCAGTCAGCAGTCGCACCGCCCATAACAGCAGCACGTCGAGCAACCATAAGAAAACACCCACCAGCAACACCATGACTACAATGGCGGCGGTGGTCTGCAAGGTTTCGGTACGGGTCGGCCAGACCACCTTGCGCAGTTCCAGGCGGGCTTCCCTGATAAATTCCAGCACGGTGGCGCCCAACTCGGTGGTCATGGCCAGCGCCACGGCCCCGCCGGCAGCCGCCAGCAGGCCGATTACCCGCAGCAGCAGTGAATAACTGGCGAAGTAATAAAAAGCGACCACCGCCAGCAGAAAAACCGAAGCCGCCGCGATGAGTTTATAAGTATCTATGCTGGAAACCTGGGCGTCGGATTTGACATTCATTGTGCCGGATCTTGTAAGCGCTCTGCTGCCGAGGAGAAAGGTTTCGATCCAATCAAATAATGGCAGGCCAGGAGGGACTTGAACCCCCAACCTGCGGTTTTGGAGACCGCTGCTCTGCCAATTGAGCTACTGGCCTGTAATCGACTATAGCGCGCCCTAATGGCGCGGCCTGTGGTTAAACGCGTTACTCGATGATTTTGGCGACGACGCCGGCGCCCACGGTGCGCCCACCCTCGCGGATGGCGAAACGCAAGCCTTCCTCCATCGCAATCGGCGCAATCAGACTGACGTGGACGGTGATGTTGTCTCCCGGCATTACCATCTCTACCCCTTCCGGCAGGTCTACCGACCCGGTCACGTCCGTGGTTCGAAAGTAGAACTGCGGCCGATACCCTTTGAAAAAGGGCGTGTGCCGACCGCCTTCCTCTTTGCTCAGTACATAGACTTCCGCCTGAAAGCGGGTGTGCGGCGTGATCGTCCCCGGCTTGGCCAGCACCTGGCCGCGCTCTACGTCGTCCCGCTTGGTGCCGCGCAGCAGAACCCCAATGTTGTCGCCCGCCTGCCCCTGGTCGAGCAGCTTGCGGAACATCTCCACGCCGGTACAGATGGTCTTGCTGGTGTCGCGGATGCCGACAATTTCCACTTCCTCACCGACCTTGACGATACCCCGCTCGACCCGCCCGGTGACTACCGTACCCCGCCCGGAAATCGAGAACACATCTTCAATCGGCATCAGGAACGGTTTGTCGATCTCCCGCTGCGGCAGCGGAATGTAGGCGTCCATCGCGTCCACCAGCTTGACCACCGAGGGTTCGCCGAGGTCGCTGCGGTCGCCGTCCAGCGCTTTCAGCGCCGAACCGATCACGATCGGGATGTCGTCCCCTGGAAAATCGTAGTTGGACAGCAGTTCCCGCACTTCCATCTCCACCAGTTCCAGCAACTCCGGGTCGTCCACCATGTCCGCTTTGTTCATGTACACCACGATGTACGGCACTCCCACTTGGCGCGCCAGCAAAATGTGCTCGCGCGTCTGTGGCATCGGCCCGTCCGCCGCCGAGACCACCAGAATGGCACCGTCCATCTGCGCCGCCCCGGTGATCATGTTCTTGATGTAGTCGGCGTGCCCCGGACAGTCCACGTGGGCGTAGTGGCGCAGCGGCGATTGGTATTCTACGTGCGCCGTGGCGATGGTGATGCCGCGCGCCTTTTCTTCCGGCGCCGAGTCAATCTGGTCGTAAGCCTTGAATTCACCCCCAAATTGGGCCGCCATGATCTTGGTGATCGCCGCCGTCAGGGTGGTCTTGCCATGGTCCACATGGCCGATCGTCCCTACGTTGACATGCGGCTTGGTACGCTGGAATTTTTCTTTGGACATCCCCTACATCTCCCGAAAAAATAATCTCTACGGCGAACTGTACAGTGAGCTGGAGCCCATAACCAGGTTCGAACTGGTGACCTCTTCCTTACCAAGGAAGTGCTCTGCCGACTGAGCTATATGGGCGTTGAAACTTGGAGCGGGTGATGGGAATCGAACCCACACCATCAGCTTGGAAGGCTGAGGTTCTACCGTTGAACTACACCCGCTTTGCCATCCGCCGCGGCGGGTGGCGGAACGCATGCTGGTGGAGGGGGGAGGATTCGAACCTCCGAAGGCTGAGCCGTCAGATTTACAGTCTGATCCCTTTAACCGCTCGGGAACCCCTCCTCATAAAATCGAGCGGGGTATTCTGCATTTTAATAAATTCCCTGTCAATCCCTGGAGCTGGGATCGGCTGCGGCTGTGTCCCCAGAATGGATGCGTGTAAAACCAGGGCTTGAATAATTCTGCAAGCGTTGCAGCACCAGCGTCGCATTGGTGCCGCCAAAACCAAAGCTGTTCGACATCACTGTGTTGAGCACGGCGGCGTCGTGGCGTTCGCGCACGATAGGCATGCCTTCAGCGGCCGGATCCAGCCGTTCGATGTTGGCGGAGGCCGCAATAAAACCCTGCTCCTGCATCAGCAGGGCATAAATCGCTTCGTGCACGCCGGCGGCACCTAAGGCATGGCCGGTCAGGGATTTGGTGGCGCTCAGCGGAGGAATGCGTTCCCCGAACACCTCGCGAATGGCTTCCAGTTCGCGGATATTGCCCACCGGTGTGCTAGTGCCGTGGGTATTGATATAGTCGATCGGTGCCTCCACCCCCGTCAGGGCTTGGCGCATGCAGCGCGCCGCGCCCTCGCCGGAAGGCTGCACCATATCGAAACCGTCCGAGGTGGCGCCGTAACCGACCACTTCGGCGTAGATCTTCGCCTCACGTCGCAGGGCATGCTCCAGCTCCTCCAGCACCACCACGCCGCCACCACCGGAGATCACGAAACCGTCCCGGTCGGCGTCATAGGGACGGGAGGCCTGCGTCGGGGTTTCATTGTAGCGGCTGGACAGCGCGCCCATAGCGTCGAACAGCAGGGTCATGCTCCAGTGGACTTCCTCGCCGCCGCCGGCGAAGACGATATCCTGCTTGTCCCATTGGATCAGCTCGCAGCCATTGCCGATGCAATGCGCACTGGTGGCACAGGCCGAGCTGATGGCGTAATTCACCCCCTGGATGCGAAAAGGTACCGCCAGACCGGCCGCCGTGGTGCTGGCCATGGTGCGCGGCACCAGGAAGGCGCTGACCCGGCGGATACCTTTGCTGCGCAGGGTATCCGCGCCCTGCACGATATTGGCCGGACTGCCGCCGCCGGTGCCCATAATCAACCCGGTGCGTGGATGGCTGACCTGCGCCTGATTCAATCCAGCGTCGCCGCTGGCTTCCTGCATGGCCAGATAACAGTAAGCGGCTGCATCCCCCATAAAGCGCAGGTGCTTGCGGTCGATGGCCTCCGCCAGGTTCAGGCGAATGGCGCCATGCACCTGCGAACGCAAACCCAGCTCTCGATACTCCGGCGCAAATTCCAGACCGCTGCGGCCCTGGCGTAACGCTTCCAGCACTTGCTGACGGTTGGCGCCGATGCTGGAAACGATGCCGATGCCGGTGATGACTACGCGTCGCATATATCAAAAACCCTCCGTCACAGTGAACAAACCTACCCGCAAATCCCTGGCGGTATAGATAACCCGGCCGTCGACGTCCATGGTGGCGTCGGCGATGCCCATGACCAGTTTACGCAGGATAACCCGCTTCATATCGATGCGATAGGTCAGCAGGCGGGCATCCGGCCGGACCTGTCCGGTGAATTTGACTTCGCCCGCCCCCAGCGCGCGGCCGCGTCCGGCCCCGCCCATCCAGCCCAGGAAAAACCCGACCAGTTGCCACATCGCATCCAGACCGAGACAGCCCGGCATCACCGGGTCGCCCTGGAAATGGCAGGCGAAGAACCACAGTTGCGGATCGATGTCGAGTTCGGCCACGATCGCTCCCTTGTCGTAAGCGCCCCCTGCGGCGCTGATGTGGGCGATACGGTCCAACATCAGCATCGGCGGCAGCGGCAGTTGCGCATTGCCCGGACCGAACAGTTCCCCCCGCCCGCAGGCCAGCAACTCTTCATAGCCGAAGTGGGATTGTCGTGTCATTAGTGATGATCCTCAGGATCGGAGCGACCTATGTCTCCATCCCGATGGTGAAGAAGTTTTCCAGATCGTGCTTGGAATGCACGCGGAACGCCACGTGGGTCTGGGAACCGGTGATTCCCTCCACCTTGAGCATACGATCGGTCACCAGATCGGCCATTTGCTCGTTGTCAACCACGCGGATGATAGCGGCCAGATCGTACTGCCCGGCCAGGGAATACACTTCCGTAATCCCTGGCAAGGCCGCCAATGCCT
Source organism: uncultured Pseudomonadota bacterium (assembly GCA_963708455.1). Taxonomy (GTDB): domain Bacteria; phylum Pseudomonadota; class Gammaproteobacteria; order Competibacterales; family Competibacteraceae; genus CAIMUS01. The sequence goes on along the minus strand of CAVPSQ010000010.1, from coordinate 422,902 downwards.
GGGCGACCGTATTGATTTTGCCTTTCTCCACGGTTAACAGCACAAGAGCGGTAACGGCCACGGCGCTTACCTCGATAATCATGCAGTAAATTGTGAGCACCTATGAGTTTAACCCATTTGGCCGGCTGGCGGCCGCGAAAATCACGGGCGGTCGGGCCGGCGGGGGCTTGACGAAACCCGGTCCAGGGGCGGAATAATGGCGGCACCGGAATCGGTGGACGGCACGCCGTAGAGGACACTGCCGCCTGTCGCCAGTGACGCCGCGCCGCTGGTTCCGGCGCCTTAACTAGCAGTCCGCAAGCAGCCTTATGAAACTCGCACACTTTGCTACCCCCGAGGAGGCGGAAAGCGCCTTCTACCACGCCCTCGAGAGGGCCGATCTGGACGCCATGATGGCCGTCTGGGAAGACAGCGAGGCGGTCGTCTGCATCCATCCGATGGGGCCGCGCTTGCAGGGCGCCGTGCAGATCCGCGACGCCTGGCGGCGGATTTTCAGTTCAGGATCCCGCCTACGGTTCCAGGTCGGCGGCATCCGCAGCCTGATCCAGGCGGATCTGGCGATACGGCTGGTCTACGAACACATCACCGTGCTGGACACCGAGGAGCAGCCTGCTCAACCGATCGTCGCCACCAACATCTATCGCCGCACCGGCAGCGGCTGGCGCATGCTGCTGCACCATGCCTTCCCCGGTCCGGCAGTTCCACCAGGCGGGCGCGACCGGCGCTTGGAGCGCATGCATTGACCGGGCTCAGGCCCGACCGCCGGACTGGGCGTCGGCGTACAGAGCCCGCACCAGACGCTTGTCGCGGTCGTAGATATCGTCGCGGAAATTGACTTTGCCGTCTTCATCCACCCAGGCGGTCCAGTAAAGAATGTGTACCGGGATTTTGTCGCGCAGCGGCACGGTGCGCTCCTTGCTACCCTGAGAGGCGGATTCGATGGCCCTGCGGCTCCAGTGGGGGTAGTCTTTCAACAGATATTCCGCCAGCTCCAGCGGTTTGTAGACGCGCACGCAGCCGGAGCTGAAGGCCCGCCGGGAGGCGCTGAACAGGCCACGTGAAGGCGTATCATGCAGGTACACGCTGTAGGGATTGGGAAACATGAATTTGATTCTGCCCAGAGCGTTGCGCGGTCCGGGATCCTGACGGAAGCGATAAGGAATGTTAGTGGCGCTGACTTTCTGCCAGTTGACCGTGCCGGGGTCGATCTGCTGGCCGGCAGGGTTGAGGACGCGAATATTCTGACGGGACAGCGCATAGGCGTTTTTGCGCAACATGGGCAGTTTGTCCTCGGCGGCGATGGTGGGCGGTACGTTCCAGTTCGGATTCATCACCAGATAGCTCATCTCGGCCGACAAGACCGGTGTGGGCCGCTTGGTCTGCCCTACGATGACCTTGGAATCCAGCACCTCGCGGCCGTTGTCCACTACCTGCAGGCGAAAATCGGGGATATTGACCAGAATATAGCGTTCCCCCAGATCAGCCGGCTGCCAGCGCCAGCGTTCCATGTTGACTTCCAACTGGCGAATCCGCTCGGTCACCGGCACATCGAGCGCCGCCCGGGTGGCATCACCGACGGCGCCGTCGGCGGGCAGACCGTGGCGTTTCTGAAAGCTTTGCACGGCCAGGGCCAGAGCCGCATCGAACCGGGCGTCTTCCGCAGCGACCGGCGCTTTCCAGACGGTGGTTTTCTTCTTTACGCCGGCCTCCGCTTTGTTCTGTCCGGCCGCCGCGTTGTTCATGGTGGCGGCCGCCACCAGATCGCCGCTGGCCAGCAGACGGGCGCGCAAGGCCGGTACGCGTGGGTCCTGTATGCCTGCCTGCAGCTTCCCTCCGGGGCCGATCTTCGGCCAGCCGCCCTGTTTTTCTATTCGCCGGTAGTGTGCCAGTGTTTCTCGCAGGCGGACATAAGCCGGCTGGGTCGGCGCCAGACCGCTCAGCGCCTTGCCCACCTGGTCGCTATCCAGCGCCTGTTGCAACTCCGCGACCAGGTCGGAGGAGCGCGCCTGGCTGCTCCAATAGGGATCGAAGGCGGCCGGATCGACCCGTCCGGACAACAGATGCAAGCCATAAGTAAGCCAGGCGTCGGTCAGCAGTAGCTCGAGTTCGGCCCACTGCCCAACCGTCAGCGCCGCAGTGGGGTTGTGGGCCTGTTGCAGGCGCTCGCTCAGCGCGTGGTAATGATAATCGGCGCTGCGCAGACCCTCGCCCGGCGCCTGCTCCACCGCCGTCAGCAGGGTCCCGGCCTGCGGCAACGGTCCCGCCGCGTTCAGCCAGGCGGGCCGGAACTCACGGCGGGCGTAGAACTGCGCCACCAGCGGCACGGAATGCAATTTAAGCTCCCCGGCCTGGACGGGTTGGGCGGCGGCTTCGCCCTCCAGACGCTGGTGCAGGTCAGCGGCGACAGCGTCCACCGGCGCCGCGGCGGCTGGCGCTGCCACAGCCCACAACAGGGCCAACCATCCAAGGAAATATCTGGCTGTTACATTCATCGGCTAAACACTCCGCCAGCAGCCGACCCTGGGCCGGCTTGCAATTCAAATTATATTGGAACGGTTCTGGTTAAGTTGGTTTTTACCATAGCGGACTATTTATAACGATAGTCTGGACAGCAGGCAAGCCCAGCCATCCGCCAGACCGCTACCAGCGGGCCACTTCCCGCAATTCGCTCAGGATGGAGTTCAGCTCACCCTCCTGGTTGTGGACAATGCAGACCAGATTAGCGACGCAGCAGGCGGACAGAGTGACCCCTCTGACGACCCAGGCGCGCGGCGGCGTCCAGCCGCGCATGCCGGTGAACATGGCCAGTTGATCGGCGTTGCCCTGCGCCATGCGGCGATAGTCGTGGGCGAATCGAGCCAGTTTCATCATATCATCCTGGTCCATCCGCCCGTAGCCTTCGACCAGGCTGCCGTCGTCGCGGAAATGGCAGACCACATCGACGCCGTCCAGCAGCAGCAGACGTTTGATGATCATCGCGCCCCCTACTCTTCCAGGATCTTGAAGGCGGCTTCGTAATCGGCCGACTCGTTGGCGATCACCACCCCCATGAAGGGCGGCAGCGCGGTCGCGCCGATGCTTTTCTGCGCCTCGCGCTTGAGGCCGCTGACCACCACCGACCAGTCGAAACCGACCAGGGTAAATTGTTTGATCGGATAGAATCCCTTCGTATCTGTCATGGTTTCCCAGCCCCGCGCCTGCATGGTGGCGATGCTCAGATTGGCCGCGCACATATGGGCAAGCAGATCGAGCATACTCTTATCGATAGGCCCGTCGGGATCGACGATCTGATACTCCAGCAGCTCGCCGCTGCCGCGAAACTCGAAAGCGGCCATGACGCCGGGCAGGGTCAATAATCGTGGGATGGTTGCCATCGGGTGTTCTCCTCCGGGAATGGTAAGGATAAGGCGGGGACAGGATCGACCGGCCTAGATCAGATCTATATCGGCGTCGGTCAGCGCCTGGTGCATGAATTGCAGGATAGCGCCGGGGGAGCCGCGTTCATTGTCGATGAAGCAGAAGGTGTTGGCGACCACGCAGACCGAGTCGCGGGGGCCGCGCAACATCCAGCCGCGCACCGGCTGCAAGCCGCACCCCGGACGGAAGGCGGTGATCATGCCCGCCTGCATAGTGGTCGCCATGGTGGTGGCCCGGCACATGATGGAGGCCCGGCGGGCGAGTTCTTCGTTCAATTTGCCCTTATAAGAGAAACGGTCGCCACGGTAGGCGTACTGGCCGGCGGCGATGACCCCGGGTTTGGTTAATAGTTCGGCCACGATGCTCATGGCGTTTTGCTCCTCCAAATGATGGTTAGGCTAGCGCCGGCGCTGCCGTCGCTGGCGGATTGTCCTATCATGATAAACCTTAAACCATTTGGCAATCTGTACTTCATAGGAACTTCCCCATGACGATTGCAGCGACTTTCCCCGCCCGGCCGGCGGGTTTGGCGAGGCGGCTGGCGGCGATTCTGTACGATGCGCTGCTGTTGTTCGCCGTGCTGTGCATCGCCACCGTGCTGGCGCTGCCGCTGAACGGCGGTCAGGCGTTCCGGCATAACCCGGTTTATACGGCCTACGTCTACCTGATTTGTTTTTTATTTTTCGGCTGGTTCTGGACTCACGGCGGCCAGACGCTGGGGATGCGGGCCTGGAAGCTCCGGCTGGTGCGCTATGACGGCGAGCCGGTAGGCTGGCGGCAGGCGCTGCTGCGGTTTCTACTGGCCAGCCTGTGGCTACTGCCCCTGCTCTACCTGCGCCACGTGGCCGAGGCGCCCTACCAAGCCGGTCTGATCGCCGGCTTCAGTGGCTGGTTCGTGCTGCTGCTCAGCCGGCTGCCCGATCATTATTCCGGCGCCGTCGTGGTGCAACTGCCACCGGCCGGCGGCACCGCCGTCTCCAGCAGGGCCGAATGAATGCCGCAAGCTTGCCGGCAACGCCGCCGGCTGGCCATCGTGCTGCAATAGGCGGCGAGCACCATCAGGAGAATGCCACCATGTCCATGCTGCCCGTGTTACCGCTGGCCCGTTATCACCTGACCTTTCAGGCGGTCGACGCCGTGCGTCTGCCGGCCTATGCCGGCTCGGCCTGGCGGGGCGTCTTCGGGCGTGCCCTGAAACGGCTGGTGTGCGTAACCCGCGAGCCGGCCTGCCCGGCCTGCCTGCTGTACCGTTCCTGCGTTTACCCCTATGTGTTCGAAACGCCACCGGACCCGGCGGTGGGCAAGCTGCGCAAGTACACCGCCGCCCCGCATCCGTTCATCCTGATTCCCACGGCGGGCGGCGCCTTCGCGCCCGGCGCTGTGCTGACCCTGGGACTCACCCTGTTCGGTCAGGGCGCCCGCTATCTACCCTACATCCTGCAGGCACTGTTACAGGCGGGACACAGCGGTATCGGCACAGCCGGCGGCGGCTTGCAGTTACTGCAAGTGGAACAGGCCGATGGTGCTACCGATCACTGGCAGCCAATTTACACCCCCGGTGGCGCTCTGACGCCGCAACCGCCGGTCGCGCTGCCGGTCCCGCCTCTGCCGGACCGGTTCGCGCTGCTACTGGCGACACCGTTGCGGCTGAAAACGGCAGGCCACCATCTAACGCCGGCGGAGTTCCGGTTCGGCGCGCTGTTCGCGCCGTTACTGCGGCGCATCTCGCTGTTGACGGCATTCCACACCGCCACTCCGCTGGAAACCAACTTCGCCGCGCTGGTGCAAGCGGCCTGGGCGGTCGCGGTCGAGTCCTGTGAGTTGCGCTGGCACGACTGGACCCGCTATTCCTCACGGCAGCACACTCTGCTGCAAATGGGCGGTCTGCTGGGCGAAATCCGCCTGGGAGGCGCCGGGCTGGATTCCTTCTGGCCTTATCTATGGTTGGGACAATGGACCCACGCCGGCAAGGGCGCCAGCATGGGACTGGGACGCTACCGAATCGAACCGAGGTGATCGATGAGCATGATTTTTGTCACCCGCCATCGCGGCGCCGTGGACTGGGCGCAGCAACAGGGTATTGAAGTGGAGCGGGTATGGGCACATCTGGATCTGGATACGCTGCAACCCGGCGATGTGGTGATCGGCACCCTGCCGATCCATCTGGCGGCGCAGGTGTGCGCCCGCGGCGGGCGCTACTGGCATCTGGCGCTGGAGATTCCGGCGGAGCGGCGGGGAATGGAGTTAAGCGCCGCCGAAATGCAGGCCTACGGCGCCCGCCTGGAGGAATATAGCGTGCACCGGGTCAAGGAGCCTGAAAATTACTGAGCTGCTCCCAGAACTGCCGTGGGGAAAGCAGCCGCAGGCCGCCGCCATGACCGATCTCGAGCAGTGCCTTATCGCCGGTCACAAAAATTGCCGCTTGTCCCGCGACGGCGCTGGCGACCACCCATTCGTCAGCGGGATCATCAATGGCGAGTGCGACCGGCGCCTGCGGCTGCGGAGCAAGCTCTAGCTGGTCGAAGAGCAGAAAGATATCCTCGACTGCTGTCGGCGGTAAGCCGAACTTAGTGGTTAACACGCCGCGCAGTTCGTCCAGCACCACTCTCGATAGCACCATTTCATGTTCGGCCAGAACCAGACGCATTACATCCGCACATAGGCCGCGTGTGGCGATTGCGCTCGCCAACACATTGGTGTCGAGAAAAATTTTCATGATACTTCGCGAAATACATCCTCATCCGTCAGATAGCCACGAGCTTCGGCGAAGGGCATGGTGCGCCGCCGGGTATTTTCAAAAAGTTCCAGCGCCAATTGGCGGCGCAGCGCATCCCGGACTACTTCGCTGCGGGTACGCTGCGAACGCGCGCAAACCGCCTCAAGCTGACGCTCCAGGTTTTCGTCCAGACGAATGGTCAACGTGGCGCTCATGGCTGTCTCCCAGATAGATTGCATGTGTTACATTGTAATACATGCAATAACTATCCTGCGACCTGGTCATCGCAGCGGCCCGATTGCCGCAAGCCCCTGCACGACGCTATCCAGCAGATGGACCACTTATTGGGGCAATTGCCGCAGGCAGGCGATCTCAATGTCCTGCGCGGCATTGAAGGCGCGGCGGCGGCCGGCTATTTCGCCGCTCTCACCCACCTGTTTCCACCGGCGCTGAATTTCAGCGGTCGCAACCGGCGCCCGCCGCGCGATCCGGTCAACGCCTGTCTGTCGCTGGGTTACACTCTGTTGCACACCGAGGCGGTGCGCGCCTGTCATCAGGCCGGTCTGGACCCTTTGCTGGGTTTCTTTCACGATCCCGCCTATGGTCGGGAATCGCTGGCCTGCGATCTGATCGAGCCGCTGCGTGCCCGGCTGGACGCCTGGGTAGGGGAACTGTTCCGCAGTCGTGCCCTGCGCAAGGAGAATTTCGTCGAAGACCAGGGTGCCTGTCTGCTGAACAAGGCGGGGCGGCAGGTGTACTTCGCCACTTTCGAGACCTTCGCACCCCGGCTGCGCCGCTATCTGCGGCAGCAGGCTTACCGGCTGGCTCGATTGCTGTTGGCGCTGGCGCCCGACCTGGCGGTGGTGGATGGAGACGAGTGATGAAACCGTTGTATCTGAATGGCCGCAGCGGGATGCGGGTGACGCTGGACGAGCCGGCCTTGCGGGTGAGCCTGCCAGAGCGGGCGGTGACGCTGTATCCGTTGCAGCGGATTTCGCGGGTGATCGCCTCCGGGACGGTGGAGTGGTCCACGGCGGCCTTGCTGGCCTGTGCCGAGCGCGGCATCACCATCACGTTTCTGCGCTCGGACGGCGCCATTCAAGGTTATCTGTTCGGCGAGTCCACCCAGCGGGAGGGTTTGTACTGTCGTTTGCAGGATTTGCTGGACCGGCCCGACTGGCGGGAGCGCTACGCCGACTGGCGGCGGGCGATGGCGAGTCGCGCCCGGCGGTCGCTGGCCCGGCGGTTGGGGCTGGACATAGCGCAGGCGCCGTCGCTGGTGCAGTTGCAGGCACGGTTGGCGCAGGTCAGGCAGGGCTATGTCGGCGCCGGCGTCAGCGCTTATATCGAGAAACGGCTACGCGGTCTATTGGGCGGGCTGGTGGCGGCGTTGCTGGCGGAAGCCGGTCTGACAGCGGAGCGGATGCGCGCGCTGGACGAGCGGCTGGAGTTGTTGGCCGATCTGGTCGAGCTGCTGGCGCTGGATTTGCATTTGCCGATGCTGGAGTTGCTGGAGCGGCAGGCCGCTGTCGCCGCCTTGCCGGCCCGTTTGGACGATCTCGAATTGGTACGTCTGTTCGAGGGTCACAGCGCCCGTTTGCGGCGCTTGGGTTGTCGCGTGCTGGACCGTCTGCATGGCTGGCTGGTGGAGTTGTAATCATGAGTGCGTCCGAACGTTTGTACTTGATTGCCTACGACATCGCCGACCCACAGCGGTTGAATCGGGTGGCGCGGTTTATGTGCAAACATGCCTGTCGGGTGCAGTATTCGGTGTTCGTTATCCAGATTACGCCGGCGCGCTTGAATCTACTGCTGGAGGCGCTGGCGGAATTGATCGAGCCGGCTGAAGACGATGTCCGGGCTTATCCGCTGCCACGGGAATGCGAGGTGGCGCTGTTGGGCCGGCAGTTGTTTCCCGACGATGTGCTGTTGATCCGCAATGGCCGCAATGTGTTGCGGCTGGGCGAGGCGGTGCGGCGGGTGAGTGAATTGCCGCAGGAACAGGATGCCTGAGCTTATGGATGACGTTTGAACAAAGGACTGGATTCTGCTTATAGGTTCCGTTATAGTTTGTAAACGCCATGTTCATTAACAACATGGGCAATCATTTAACCCGGCAAGACGCCATGTTGCAGGAAAACAACATGTTAACTTTTCCAAACGCGGATTTTCTGTCAACCCCCTCTGTAAGGGCTTGTTTGGCAAAGTTTTATAGCGTCGAGGGGTTTCAAACCTAGACCTGATTAAGAAGGGATTAAGACAGTGTCTTCCTAATGAAGGCTATCGGCTGGTTCAGTTTCAAACCTAGACCTGATTAAGAAGGGATTAAGACAATTACATAAAGGAACCAGTCCTCACTCTTATCTGCGTTTCAAACCTAGACCTGATTAAGAAGGGATTAAGACTGCCCGCACTTTGTGATGCGGAACTTACCTTTTGTTTCAAACCTAGACCTGATTAAGAAGGGATTAAGACCTTCAGTAGGGGATACTGGCTTTCAACCTCTTCCGTTTCAAACCTAGACCTGATTAAGAAGGGATTAAGACCCTCTATCGGGGTTGTCTCGCTGCCTCTGTCGGGGTTTCAAACCTAGACCTGATTAAGAAGGGATTAAGACAGAGCCTCAGTATAAAGACCCTCAGTAAACCAACTGTTTCAAACCTAGACCTGATTAAGAAGGGATTAAGACCGCCGTTTGTTAGCGTTGCGCGTGCGCCACAAACGTTTCAAACCTAGACCTGATTAAGAAGGGATTAAGACCGCCATATTTTACTTAGTACCACGAACTGTTGTGGTTTCAAACCTAGACCTGATTAAGAAGGGATTAAGACCACCGTGGCGGACTCACCTGCGGACGAAAAGGAGCGTTTCAAACCTAGACCTGATTAAGAAGGGATTAAGACTGTGGCGTGATGTTATTCTTATCTCTTGCACCCCTCCTCGAAACGCATGCGAACCGGCATCATGCCATGCTGACCAAGATACACCATCAAGCATTTAAAGACAGAAAATTGGGAATTTTTTGCGTATTCAATTAAACTAATTATTGTTTGCCATTCACTGCTTAGGAGGCACCTATGACGAACGCCATTACGATGCTGATGACCGAACACCGGTTGATCGAACAAGTGTTAGGCTCCCTGGAAACCTTTGTACAGTCACCAGCGGTCGGGCAACACGAGGCCCGTCAGACCGTGGCACGCTACGCCGATTTCTTTCGCAACTTTGCTGATCAGTGCCATCACGGTAAGGAGGAAAACTACCTGTTTGCAACTCTGCACCGGCAGGGGATGCCGCTGGAACGAGGCCCCCTCGCCGTCATGCTGCATGAGCACGAGCTGGGGCGTGCACACGTCCAGGTACTGGCTACTTTGGGCGATGGCGAAGGCCCGTTGGATAGCGATCAGCAGGCCCGCTTGCGGAATACGACCTTGGATTACTGCGAACTGCTCCGGTCACACATCATGAAAGAGGATAATGTCCTTTTTAAGATGGCATTACAGGAGTTGACGTCGGAAACGCTGGCGGCGGTGACACAGGACTTTATCCAGTTTGAGCAGGAGACAATGGGAGAGCAAACCCACACCCGCTTGCATGCCCTGGCCGAGTCGCTGCTGGCGGCTTATCCACCAGCAGCAGGAATTAAACCGTAATTGAGAAACTCAGGGCGCCCCCGAAAGGCGCCCTTGCATTCCAAAAAGGCAGCACCTGCGCAGTGCTGCCAAACCAACCCATCCACCCCACAAGCTTGTCGTCTCAGCGTGATTTATTTGTTTGCGGCATCATAACGGCCAGAACTTTGAATATTGCTGCTATACTCTTTCGCAGGAAAGAGGATCGCTCACCGTCCATTCCTGAATAAACGAGAAGCGGAGCCGTTATGGAGCCTGACCAGTATCCCCGCCGCATCCTGCTGTGCGTGACGGGCTTATCACCGCAAATCATCACCGAAACCCTGTACGCGCTGGCGGTCGACCGACAGCCGGCGTTTGTGCCCACTGAAATCCACCTGATCACCACGGCAGACGGCGCGGAACGCGCCCGGCTGACCCTGCTCAGCCCTTCCCCTGGCTGGTTCCACCGTCTCTGTAACGATTACCAGCTAAGCGGCATCCGCTTCGACGACCGCAGTTTCCATATCCTCCAGGCTGCTGATGGCCAGCCGCTCGAGGATATTCGCACCCTGACCGATAACGAGGCGGCGGCCGATACGATTACCGCCGTCGTGCGCCTGCTGACCGCCGATCCTGCCGCCTGCGTGCACGCCTCCATCGCCGGCGGCCGCAAAACGATGGGGTTCTACCTCGGCTATGCGATGTCGCTGTTCGGTCGAGCGCAGGACCGCCTGTCTCACGTGCTGGTGTCCACCCCCTTCGGAATCCAACCAGCAGTTCTATTATCCCCCCTGTGAACCGCAGGTCATCTACACCCTGCCGCCGGAGCAGCGCCCGCTGGATGCCCGCGACGCCACCGTGACCCTGGCGGAAATTCCTTTCGTGCGGTTGCGCGAGGGACTGCCCGATTCGCTGCTGGAGGGTCAAGCCAGCTACAGCGCGACGGTACATCAGGCGCAGCGCAGCCTGGGTCCGCCGGAACTGCTGTTGGACCCGGCGCGGCGGCGCGTTCGCTGCGGCGGCGTAGTGATTTCGCTCTCACCCGCCAACTTCGCCTTTCTGGCCTGGTTCGCCCGCCGGGCGCTGGCGGACAAACCGGCTATCTGTCGGTCCGCTATCAGCACTGAGGAGAAACAGGAATTCCTGAGCGAATATCGGCACTTGACCAGCGAACTCTCCAACGATTACGAACGGGCTGAACAGGCGCTGCGCAACGGCATGGATTGCGACTATTTCGATCATCACCGCTCGCTGTTGCACAAGCAACTGCGCAAGGCACTCGGCCGGATCGCGGATAAACCCTATCGCATCGGCAGCGACGGACGCCGCCCGCAGTCGTGCTATGCCTTGAGGCTAAAATCGGAACAGATCCGGTTTGCAAACCTAGATAAGGAAGATTAAAGAATGAATGATCACGATCACATAGTCCTTGGTGCTCTCTTTCACGATATTGGCAAATTCTGGGAGAGGGCTGAAAGGCTCGGTGAATACCGATCGGATGAAGGCCAAAAGCAACTTGATTGCCCATGGAACAAAGACGGGGATTATTGGAGTCACCTGCATGTCCTGCATACCCGCCGCTTCTGCGAGGAGTTGACTGATCGAGTTCCTTTCCTTAAACCTACTGAGGGACAGCATGGCAAAACAGCAGAAGATCATTGGGTTAATTTAGCTGTGCGACATCATGTTGCTTCATCGCCGCTACAACTTCTCGTAGAGGCTGCAGATCACTTCGCCAGTGCCGAGCGTGAACAAGGCCGTTTCTACGAAAAAAATATCCATAAACGTACACGTTTAGAATCTATCTTGGAAAGGATTAGCCTGGACGGTAAGTCGCGCCAGACGAGATGTCGCCTGCCAATGGCTATGCTCTCACTCGAATCTGGAGCAATAATCCCCCAATTGGTTGAGAAATTCGAGCCGGCTATGGTGCTTTCCACCTTAGAGAATGGTGAAGCATGGCTCAGTCCTAAATCGCTGGTAACTGAATATAGTGTATTAGCAGATGGCTTCTTAACGGCGCTGGATCGTTTGCCACGTTATGACCGCGCGACACCATCGGCGCTTCGCAGTCTGGTAACAAGCTTGTTAGCTCAAATGGAGCAGTTTTTATCCTGTATTCCGGCGGCCACCAACATCCTACACCCCGACATTTCGTTGTTTGATCATCTGCGAGTGACTCCCGCTATCGCTGAAGGACTGTATTTGCACCATGAAGCTGCTGGAACGCTGGATCAGCCCTCCCGGTTTAATGATTCCGATGTGCCCAAGTGGAGACTTGTTTGCGGCGATTTCTCGGGTATCCAGGATTTCATCTATAGCATTACCAGCAAAGGTGCGGCCAAGGGTCTGCGAGGTCGTTCGTTGTATATTCAACTTCTGTGCGATGGGATTTCGGAACATGTGTTGCGCACCCTTAGCCTTTATCCAACCGCTCGAATCTATTCTTCAGGTGGCAAGTTCTATCTTCTAATACCTGGTTGCCTGGAGGATAAACTGCGTCAGGAGATAACCAATATCAACAAGGCGCTTCTGGAAGCATTTCAAGGAAAAATATTTCTTGGAATAGGAATCGCTCAAGTATGTGGGCACGATTTTGGATACAGCAGTGATCACTACATGGGATCAAAATGGAAAGAAGCGAATGAAGCTTTATTAAGGGACCGGCTACAGCGTTTCCGGCCTTTGGCAGAAGCTGATTCCTCTTTCTTTGCGGCTCAAGATTTACACCGGGGTTCAGCTTGTGGGTTGTGTGGCCGTGACGATAAAGACGCCGAAATTGGCCATGATCATCGTTTGGGCCAAAACCGGTGTAGCCTGGATGGAGCGGAGCTTGCGAAGCGTAATCCAGGTTCTTCTGGCCGAAAGGATGATCATGGCCCAGATTTCGTCAAGATCGCTTTCGGCTTCTGGCCGTTTCAATAAACGTGGCATCAGGACTTCATCCCTCCCCTTGTTGGGCGGCAAGCCGCTTGCGGCCTCGCTCCTTGATTTCTTCTATGTCCAAAGGGGTTGCCTCGCCGCTATCTATCCCTTTCTGAATTTCGCGCCTTAATTCGTCAAGCCGCAATTCGCGTAACTGATCACGTTCTTCCAAGAGGCGCAAGGCATCCCGTATGACCTCACTGGCCGAGTTATAAAGGCCGCTATCGACTTTGCCTTTCACTATTTCCTCAAGATGGGGTGTCAGGGAGATGTTCATAGGCTTGGTTCCTCCGCTTGGGTTACCAATAACAAAAAATAGCAAAGATTGTTATTTGCCGCAAGCCCTAACCGAAAATAAGCCCCGGCGAAAGCTGCGGCGGATTTTCCTACATCTTGTGTCCTGCCTTGTGCGTCGGAAGTCGCATAAGGCCCAACATGTTAAGCCCGGCCTTACGCCAAAGCCTCTCGAAGCGGGCCGGGTTGGTGGCGGTGTACCCTGAACGGTGTGTTGTATGTTGCGGTGGCTTACGGCTCAAGGGGCGGTGGCGCTCACTGACAAAGAAAGCGTCCGTCCCAGTTGCATCCGCGTCCGCTCCGCCAGCCACGCCTTGATGGCCTGTAGTTCATCGGGCCGTAGCGGGTACGTGGTGGAGAGTCCCTGTTTCAGTCGCGCCACGTGCAGTACGCGGCTTTCGGTGTCTACCTGGGCCCAAGGTCAAGCCGCACGCTTCAGATACCCGTAAGCCGTGGCGGAACGCCAGCAACAAAAAGCAGCGGTCGCGGGCCTCAAAGCGGCTGCTCTTGGCGGCGGTAAGTAGTTTCTCAACCTCGGTCGGGGTCAGGTAGCGACGGTTGTTCATCGTTTTGTCTACTGTTGGGGGGCGGGGCGCGCCTAACTCCTTGAAAATCAAGGGGGGCAGTTTCAGAGATTAGACAAGAGAACTCAAAATGTCCAATGTTCCCTCTTGCCAGCAATTTTCTGGCTAATTACTTGAGTATTTGGTAGTCCTGAAATTTAAGTGATCTTAAAGTTAGGTTAAGCATTAGCAGTGGCATTAACAGTGGCATTATAGTGATGAATAAAATACCAGATAGCGTCAACATGATTTTCAATCTTTTTAGAAAAAGAAAGTGTTTTTCTAACCAGTCGAGAGATGCGTTGTCTCAGAGTGCAATTGAAACGTTCAATTTTGTTTGTTTTGCCAGTTTCTTTACCTACTGGGCGATGTCTATGGGAAGGAAAAATCGTCTCATAGGCTTCCCAAAAATCGGTATAACTAACCGCACATTGACGATAAACACCCGGTAAAGAATTCCACAAACCTTCGGCTCCTTCCCGACTGCGGTCACCGATATAAACCCCTACAATTTACTTGGTATCAGCATCGATAGCTAACCAAACCCATTGTTTATTCTTCTTTTTTCCAACAAACGACCAGAGTTCATCACATTGAATAGTTAAACGACCTTTCGTTTTTTTTACGTTCACTTGCCGAGGTACTTGTGCATATTTGGCATTCACATAATCTTGTAACCAGCGTTCGGAGACACCGGTGACACGCGCAATACCTGCCAAGGGAATTTTCTCCAGCAACAGTTTATCGATGAGTTCCTTGGTGCTGTCAGGAATGGGTCGTTTTTTAGGATTTTCTACAAATTGCCTACCACAAGTATTGCATTTGAATTTAGGTTTTCCATTACCTAGACTTCCATTTTTGACAATATCAGTAGAACAACAACTTGGACAATTCATAGTTTGACCTCAACACTTTCTTAAAATAGGATCATCGTATCATAATATCACTTATTATTTCAGGACTACCGAGTATTTTAATAAAGATTTTGGCTCAATATGGATTCCAGTCAGTTCACTGCGTTATGCGACCAGCAGTTCCAAGAGGGGTCTGAGCAGGCCTTTGCCCCGAATGCGAGTGTTGTGCACGAACTGAAAGAAGCCCAGGTAGAGCGGCAGTTTTTCTTGCGAGATCCCACGATGGGGTCGCAGCCAAGAGCGCAGCAGCGACCAGAAGCCCTCAGCCGTGTTGACATGGATCTCATGGAAGCCATCCCCATCTTCGTCACGGGCGTATTCGCCCTGGCTGTGACACACCGTATGATGGTCAAAGCCCCAATCCTTCAACGGGTTATAGATCGCGTATTCATCGGTATGAACTCGGGTTCCCGGGGCGATAAACGCCTGGATGAGGGGACGGAGGGTGGCTTGCTGGACGTTCTCCAGCATCCGGACGACTACCGCGCCGCCGCGCTGAATCATGCCGAGAATGGGCGGCTTTTCCTTCTCCAAGGTGCCCCGACCCCGTGCCCCCTTCAGCCGCCGCCGCCGCCCCCGACGGCCTTTTTTTTCACCGCCTCCGGAAACCCTTTATGACCGGCCACCACGTAGACCTCGTCGCATTCCACGTCCCCCGACAGGACCGGTTCGGGCTGGCGGGCGACGATCCCTTCCCTGAGCTGTTCAGTCATCCGCTGTACATCGTTCGAATTCAAGCCCAGCTCGTGGGCGATCTGCGCGTTAGACAGATTCAACCCCATGAAATACAGGCACAAAATCCAAACCCCCAGCGGTTGATGATGCCCCGCTAACACCGTACCCGTGAGATCATCAAAGTAGCGATGGCAGCTTTCACAGCGATATTTCTGCCGCGCCGGCTGGGTCGTATCCCGCCCCTGCTTCGTGATCTCCGCTATGCTACAGTGGGGACAGTGGACCCCGTCCGGCCAGCGGAGCTGGCGAATAGTTTCATAGCACCGGACATCATCCAGCAGATTTTGAAGGTTGATCATCGTCGGGGGGCCTTCGGTCGCAGCGGCTCAGAACCCGTTCAGTGTAGCCGCCGATCGCCATCGGGGCGAGCGGTCCTCAACAGTCTGGAATCCATATTGAGCCAAGATTTTTAGGTTCTTAAAACTCTATCTTTGATAACTAAATATTCTCATTAAATGTATGAACCATTAACCTTTTTAATTACTAATTAATTATAATTAACGAGTTGTTTTCGTTAGAGGGTGACTGCTATTGCGTTCCCCGCACAGGTAGCGATTGATGACATCGTGACTAAACTGCTTACAGTCAGCAATTCCCGCTGCTCTAGAAATTTTAGTATAATCAGTATATTATATACGATGCTTCGGCAGGTCTGGCAAGGTATTTGGGCTTCAAATTCAATCGATTTGGGTGGTCATTATGGTAAAAGCAAACTGTATTCCACTTCGCCCTCAGCGGCCGCAATTAAATAAACACTGTTCAGCGCCGGCCTTGTTAGGTCAAATCAGAGAGGATTTTGGGAAGATCACTGACCCTCGTCATGGCGGTCAGCAGTTTTCCTTACCGGATGTCTTGATGTCAGGCTTGGCGGTCTTTGGACTGAAATATCCGTCGTTATTAAAGTTTGATGAGCAACGTCATGAAGAGCGGGTTCGAGCGAATTTAAAAAGTCTTGGCTCAATATGGATTCCAGACTGTTGAGGACCGCTCGCCCCGATGGCGATCGGCGGCTACACTGAACGGGTTCTGAGCCGCTGCGACCGAAGGCCCCCCGACGATGATCAACCTTCAAAATCTGCTGGATGATGTCCGGTGCTATGAAACTATTCGCCAGCTCCGCTGGCCGGACGGGGTCCACTGTCCCCACTGTAGCATAGCGGAGATCACGAAGCAGGGGCGGGATACGACCCAGCCGGCGCGGCAGAAATATCGCTGTGAAAGCTGCCATCGCTACTTTGATGATCTCACGGGTACGGTGTTAGCGGGGCATCATCAACCGCTGGGGGTTTGGATTTTGTGCCTGTATTTCATGGGGTTGAATCTGTCTAACGCGCAGATCGCCCACGAGCTGGGCTTGAATTCGAACGATGTACAGCGGATGACTGAACAGCTCAGGGAAGGGATCGTCGCCCGCCAGCCCGAACCGGTCCTGTCGGGGGACGTGGAATGCGACGAGGTCTACGTGGTGGCCGGTCATAAAGGGTTTCCGGAGGCGGTGAAAAAAAAGGCCGTCGGGGGCGGCGGCGGCGGCTGAAGGGGGCACGGGGTCGGGGCACCTTGGAGAAGGAAAAGCCGCCCATTCTCGGCATGATTCAGCGCGGCGGCGCGGTAGTCGTCCGGATGCTGGAGAACGTCCAGCAAGCCACCCTCCGTCCCCTCATCCAGGCGTTTATCGCCCCGGGAACCCGAGTTCATACCGATGAATACGCGATCTATAACCCGTTGAAGGATTGGGGCTTTGACCATCATACGGTGTGTCACAGCCAGGGCGAATACGCCCGTGACGAAGATGGGGATGGCTTCCATGAGATCCATGTCAACACGGCTGAGGGCTTCTGGTCGCTGCTGCGCTCTTGGCTGCGACCCCATCGTGGGATCTCGCAAAAAAACTGCCGCTCTACCTGGGCTTCTTTCAGTTCGTGCACAACACTCGCATTCGGGGCAAAGGCCTGCTCAGACCCCTCTTGGAACTGCTGGTCGCATAACGCAGTGAACTGACTGGAATCCATATTGAGCCAATAAATATAGGCAGGTAGCTTATCCGCATCGGCATATTACTGTACCTGATCACAATGAAGTGGCAAAGGGAACGCTCCGTGCAATTATTCGAGAGGCTGGGCTGACAGTGAATGAATTCAAGGCGCTGCTTTAATGAACGTCAATCACCTAACTGAACGCCCCAGCCGACCGTGCTACGCCGGCGGCTGAGCTTGAACGTTAGTGCGTCAAGCGAAGCTTGACGCTTCTGGCGGGGTGAAAGTCCCCGTCGGGTAAGGGTTAACCACCCACCCGTATCGAGTCTTGCGCCTCTGGCGGAGCGGAAGCGGCGGAAAGGAATCGGCGGCCTCAAGCGAACAAAAGAGGTGAAGCGTAGACAGAGCAACCGATAGGCCAGAGGGGTGTCCGCACCACTCTGAAGCGATTCCAGCCTCGTCAAAAGCAACCAAGCAGGTGGCGACGTTGTTAACGTGACGGAAGCCCACACGAAGGCGTCGGTAGGGTGAGACGCCCGAGGGCCTGCCGGGGTCCGAGCGCCTGGCATGTCGGCAGAGAAGCGTCAGGAACTTGAGAGGCCTCATGGGTTCCTGAAAAGACCAACGGTATACGGTTATTGAGACACTGAAGGGGAAACCCGGAAACGGAATTAGACCGGAACCGGAATGGCTTTTATGCAGGTAAGTTATGCCAACTGAAAGAAGGCGGACTGAAAACTCATGGGGAGTCAGACTGACTCATAGTACTCGGAGCGCGGGAAAGCCGCGTACAGGGGGAAGGGGTCAGCAAAGTGATGCAGCCCGCAAAGGCAACTTCAACCGGGCATGAAGGACCGGAGCAATGAAGCCAACCTCACTGCGGGGAATAACGAAGCGACCGCGCAAGTGGTCGAGTGCGAAGTGAATCACTTTGAAGAGCCCGGTGCGGTAATTCCGCACGCCGGGATCCGCGAGGGGGCAATCGGGTAACCGGCTGTCCTACCTCGATGGCATTTAGCGCCATCGAAGTTACGTAATTAACCTAAGACGTCTGGTGCTATATTTATCTTCATGGAATTTGAATGGGACGAAAGTAAAGCAACAGCGAATCTGTCGAAACACAGTGTTTCATTTGATGAAGCCAAAACCGTTTTCGATGTTACCTTTTTTTGTGTATCATGGCCTAACGAAAGTTTGCAGCGGACGGTATTAACGCGCCGCCGCTGAAGCCGGGCGATAGCCTACGCTCCTTCTGCGTCGCTGCGGCTATCAGCGGTGCCTGATGCCCAGCGTTAGACGCTCCATGATCTTTGTGTTATCATAAACGTGGGTAACAGTGTAATCGGAAGAAAGATCATGGGCCATGCACTCACGTTAGATGTGCCAGGGGATGTGTATCAATCGTTGAGACGACAGGCAGAACAAATTGGCCAATCACCTGAAGCATTCGCCATCCAGTTACTGGCGACTGCCACTCAGTATCTTGACACTGATCCTTTGGAGCAATTTATCGGCGCATTCAGCAGCCATGGTGCTGGCTGGGCCGATCACCATGATGCATACTTGGGGCAGTCTATCAGGGATACGATGCGCCATGAGGCGCTCGGTGACTGCCACCATGCCTGACATCTTTGCAGATACTGCCGGGTGGGGACATCTGGTCGACCCTACACAGGCATATCACGAGCAGGCGGCAACCATCTATCGTCAGGCGCGGCAACAGGGCCGGAAATTCATCACCACCAATTACGTGCTCACCGAACTTGTGGCACTCCTGATAAGTCCTCTGCGGATTCCCCGCCCACAACTTATCGCATTTATTGCGGCAGTGAAAGCGTCGCCACACGTGGACATTGTGCATGTGGACCTGAGGCTTGATGCGCAGGCGTGGCAGCTATTTACCGAACGTCCGGACAAGGAGTGGAGTCTGGTCGATTGTGCAAGTTTTGCGGTCATGGGGCAGCGTGGGCTTCTCGAAGGATTCACGACAGATCATCACTTTGAGCAAGCGGGCTTTGTCTGTCTGTTGAAGGTATAAGACAATGGTAAATACAATTCAGGGTGAAGCAGCGGTAGGTTGCTTGAAATGTACTAGCCTTGATTCCCACGTACAATTTTTGCCCTGACAAATCACCTGGCGCTTATATCCATAATTGTTAGTCTGACTGTATCGCATGGGAATCCAGGCTAGCCCTAACAAAAGCATGCAGCCGACGCGCTACGCGCACGGCTGATGCTAATCGTTAGGCCCTGTAAAACATGAGACACTTACGGCCTAAGTGTCTCATGTTCTAAATGTTCCTGCCGCCCTGGCCTTCGGGTGGCTGGTGGGCCTTCTATCCGCCTACAGGTCCAGGTCCGTCTGCTTGCTGCTGCTTAAGTCTTCTTTTGCCGCCTTCAAGAAGGCGGTTGGGTTCAGCAGCGATAACTGTGGCTTCTGTCGGATGGTAACTCCTCGATGGTGAATATTTGGAGCTTGGGATACTTGCCGGAATAGCAAAATAGGGAACAGACCACGATTTTTTGGCCTAACCGTCCGTTCCAGCGCACTGGCGCGATAAAGCCGCGCCGGGCGCTGAACGCAATCGTTAGGGCGCACATCAGGAACCGCAACATTGCTGTCAACGGTTGAGCAAAAGAGACTGAAGCTTTCAAGAAACACTGAGGCGAAAATAAAATCGCAGTTCGGTCAGTTTCTTACACCTGAAAGAACGGCGGCATTCATGGCCGGATGCTTCCCAGATGGAAAAGGGTGTTGTCGTCTCTTGGATGCCGGCGCTGGAATTGGATCGTTGTCGGCGGCCTTTTTGAATAGATGGAAATCAGGTGGGCTTCATTTCAAGCGCGTTGAATTGGATGCTTTCGAACTCGATCCTGCTTTGCACGCGCATTTGTCGCAGACCCTTGATAGTTACCATCACAATGGCGATTTCGTCGCCAACCTCCATGGCGAAGACTTTATCCATGCCGCTGTAGAATCCCTTTCAGGGAATCTTTTTACCAAGCCCCTTGATTGCTACACGCACGTAATCCTCAATCCGCCTTACAAAAAGATTAACAGCAATTCAGCGCACCGGCTGGCCCTGCGCCGTGTCGGCATCGAGACGGTGAACCTGTATTCGGCCTTTGTGGCGCTCGCCGTGGCACTGGCCGCGCCGGGTGGGCAGATTGTGGCAATCATCCCGCGTAGCTTCTGCAATGGGCCGTACTACCACCCCTTCCGTGACTTCATCCTTGAGCGGGCAGCCATCCGGCACATGCACCTGTTCGAGTCGCGCAGCAAGGCATTCAAGGATGATCATGTGTTGCAAGAGAACATCATCATTCGGCTTGAGCGTGGCGGGCAACAAGGGCCGGTGATGGTTTCGACTTCGACCGACGACACATTCACCGACCTTGCCAGCCATCAACAT
Source organism: uncultured Pseudomonadota bacterium (assembly GCA_963708455.1). Lineage (GTDB taxonomy): Bacteria > Pseudomonadota > Gammaproteobacteria > Competibacterales > Competibacteraceae > CAIMUS01. The sequence continues at coordinate 402,338 of CAVPSQ010000010.1, read as the reverse complement.
CCGTTCGAGCGGATCGTGTTCCCGGATGACCTGGAGCGGTTCATTCATGCGCCCACATCGCCCGAGCAAGACTTCATTGAGCTATTTCCGGCCATCCGCTACACGCTGGCCGAGCTTGGCATCAAGGTATCGACCGGACCGGTAGTCGATTTCCGGCTTAAAGAGTACCTGCGCGCCATGCCGGGGCCAGGCACTGTACCCTTGCTCTATCCCGGCCATTTCAGCAGCAGTGGTACCACATGGCCCATCGAGGGCATGAAGAAGCCCAATGCCATCGAGCGCAACGCCGACACCGAAAAGTGGCTTTACCCGAGCGGTTTTTACTGCGTGGTGCGGCGCTTCTCGTCCAAGGAAGAAAAGCGCCGGATCGTGGCGAGCGTGGTTGAACCTGGCGCATTCAGTGATGCGCACGTGCTGGGCTTTGAGAACCACCTGAATCTGTTCCACGAGAACAAGCGCGGCTTGCCGGAGCGGCTTGCCCGTGGGCTGGCCGTGTTCTTGAACACGACCGCAGTTGATCAGAATTTCCGGCGCTTCAACGGCCATACACAGGTCAATGCAACCGATCTCAAGCTGATGAAATACCCGAGCCGTGAAGCCCTGATCGAGCTTGGCGAATGGGCTGCTAGGAATTTGTCTGACTTGCCCAGCATAATGAGGTAAGATGACCTAACGTACCTGATGAGCCTGGCGATGAGCAACCAATTTATCCCCATAGAACGTGACCAGCCGGTGGTGATCCCGGTGCAGGAGTGGCTGGCAGAGGATCATCTGGCGCGCTTCATTGTCGAGATCGTGGAGAGTCTGGATGTCACCCCGCTGGAAGCGGCGTACAGTGGTGGCGGCTCGGCGCCCTATCCACCGAAGATGATGCTGGCACTGTTGTTTTATGGCTATGCCACTGGCATTTTTTCCAGTCGGGCGTTGGAGCGAGCCACCTATGAGCTGATCCCGGTGATTTATATCACGGGTAACACGCACCCGGATCACAACAGCATCAATACGTTCCGGAAGCGGTTTCTGGGGGAACTGAAGGGTCTGTTGGTGCAGATTTTGCTATGGGCGTATGCGCTGGGGGTGTTGCAGTTAGGCAACGTGAGTTTGGATGGGAGCAAAGTGCACGCCAACGCCAGCAAACATAAGGCGATGAGCTGGGACTATGCCAACCGGTTGGAGGAGCAGTTGCAGGCGGAGGTAGAGGCGTTATTACAGCAGGCCGAGGCGAGTCACACCGAGCCGGTCCCCGGGCTGAAGGTGGCCGACGAAGTGGCGCTCCGGCAGGCCCGGTTGCAGCAGATCGGGGAGGTGAAAGCGGAACTGGAGGCTCGTGCCCAAGCCCGGTATGCGCAGGAGCAAGCGGCCTATGAAGCGAAGCTGGCCGAGCGGCGGGCGAAGGAACAGGCCCGTGGTCGCAAGTTAGGGGGCCGTCCCCCCAAGCCGCCGGAACCGGGTCCACAGGACAAGGATCAAGTCAATTTTACCGACCCGGAGTCGCGCATTATGCCGGTGAGCGGCGGCGGGTTTGAGCAGAGCTACAATGCGCAGGCCGGGGTGGATCATGGCAGTCGCCTGATCGTGGAAAACCACGTCAGCCCGAACCCGAACGATAAACAGGAACTGCAACCGGCGCTGGACAACTTCAGCCAGTTACCGGAGGAACTCGGTCAGGTCGACCATCTGCTGGCGGACACTGGCTATTTCAGTGAGGCCAACGTCAAGGCTTGTGAACACGCTACCATTACCCCGCTGCTCGCCACGGGTCGTGCGGAGCATCATCCCACCCTGGAAGAACGCTTTGCTGACCCGGGTAAAGCCCCAGACACCGCTGATCCGGTAGTCCGGATGGAACACCGATTGCAAACCCCCGAAGGCAAGGCACTGTATGCCAAACGCAAGTCCACCGTCGAGCCGGTGTTTGGCATCATCAAGCACGTGATGGGGTTTCGGCAATTTCTGTTACGGGGTTTGCAAGCCGTGCAGGGCGAGTGGAATTTGGTGTGCATCGCCTACAATTTAAAACGGCTGCAAGTATTGGTGGCAGGATAGGTCTGCCTGCAGGGAGGATAAAGGCGCTCTGAGGGCGATAAATGCCCTCGGAAAGGGCGATAGAAACGCAAAATGTGCGTTTTTTCGGCCTCGTGATAGGAAAATTGAAGTTCCGACCCTAAGTCAGACAAACTCCTAGCCAAAGAGAACTCACGCAGACCATGCTTGACACCAAGCTAGGAAGCCTGACCGAATGAACGACAAGAACGACTACATCAAGGCCACCCGCCAGATCATCATTTCCTTGGGCCTGCCACGGGCACAGCAAAACGAGCGTTCCGCCCTGTGTCTGCTTGCCCTGCTGAATCTCACGCCGGGCAAGGCATGGGCCGACGCGGAAAACCAGCTTGTGGGCATCACGCCCATCATGGGCCGCTACCTTGGCGAAATAGCATGGGAGACCGAAGTGTGGGTAGCTGATGCGCCATCGCATTCTGATTCACTTTAATGGCGAGCGATTCCTTGGGCCATACCGCAATGCGCCCTAACTCAGTAAGGTAAGCCCCCGGCTTTGCCGGGGGTAATTTAACTTTATCCGTTTGATTTTCGCCCGCAAAGCGACCCGTGAGGAGCGCCGGTACTATGAAGATGGCTGAGTTGAAACAGCGGCTGCGCAAGGACCGTCCGATGACAACTGTCACCTTGCGGATGCCGGAAGATGTCATCGAGGATCTGAAGCGCATTGCACCCTTGTTGGGTTATTCCGGCTATCAACCGCTGATCCGTGCTTACATTGGTCAGGGGTTACGCGCCGATCTGGAGCGCTTGGAGGATACCCCTATCGCTCGATTACTGGACAATCTGAAAGCACAAGGCGTACCCGAGGAGACACTGGTGAAAGCCTTGGCCGATTTGTCTGCTTAGCCCGTAGCCTGTAGCCTGTGATGGGTTTCGCGGCGCTACGCTCTGCTCTACCCATCCTACAACAATACAGCCGGTGTAGCCTGGATGGAGCGGAGCTTGCGAAGCGCAATCCAGGTTCCTCTTGGCCGAAACAATGATCAAGGCCCTTAAAACCATGTCCATGTCAAATGCCAGAATGATCTGACCAGATCAGGAGCGAGCCAATGAAAACAGCCAATATAGCCGAAGCAAAATCGCATTTTTCCGCCTTACTGGCCGATGTCGAAGCGGGCGAGGAAGTGGTCATTACACGCCGCGGCAAACCGGTGGCAAGGATCGTTCCGGAGCCCGCCTCGGCGTCACCGGTGTTCGATCTCGCGGCACTGCGGGCTTTCGTGCAGGCGCAGCCTTGCCGCGAGAGCCTGTCCGTCGCGGATATGCGCGAGCAAGACCTCCTGTGATCTATCTCGATACCTCGGTACTGGGCGCGCTGTTTTTTCGCGAGCCGACCGCGTCCGCCATCTTGGCCCGGTTGGAAACCGTCGACGATGGCGATCTGTGCATTTCAGCTTGGACGTTGACCGAGATGGCGAGCGTCGGGGCGATCAAGGAGCGCACCGGGAGTATCGATGCGGCGGGCCGGGCGGCGGGGCTGGCCGCCTTCAACCGTTTTGTTTCCGACTCGTTGACGCTGGCCGAGGTCGAGCCGGGCGATTTCCGTACCGCCGCCGCGCTGCTGGACGCGCCCGCGTTAGCGTTGCGCGCCGGCGACGCCCTGCACTTGGCCGTCGCCCGCCGCTTGCGGGCCAGCCTGGCGACTCTGGATAATCGCCAGGCGATCGCCGCCGCTCATTATAGTATCCCGGCTTTTCCGGTAGCTTAGCTCGTGATCAGTTATACGAAAACTACCTACGCTCCCAATGGTAGTATTGTCCAGGTGAAGCAGAAGTATCCGTGATGAACGACATTCGCCACAAAATTCTTAAATCGCTACTGACTTTCGATAGACCTCTTGGTGAGTTACGGCAAAAACTATCGAAACTGGAATGGGATAGTAAAAACAGTCTAATTCGGTTGAGCGCCGATCATGTGCGTCTGGTGGCCTTAATCATTGTTTCGGCCAGGAAGAACCTGGATTACGCTTCGCAAGCTCCGCTCCATCCAGGCTACAACAGCTTTGGCCCAAACGATGATTATGGCCCCGCCGTTGATCCAATCCGAATACTTCCAGCAAGAGGCTGAAAATGTCCATTACACTTGATCTACCACAAGATTTGGAAAGTGAACTCTCTGCCGAGGCTGCTCGGCTGGGTTTGCCCCTGTCTGAGTATGCCCTGCGGGTCCTCCTCACCCGGCGAACCAGGGGAGGAACTGTAACGCAAACGGGTGCGGAATTGGTAGCCTACTGGCAACGTCAAGGAGTGATCGGCACGCGGGGTGATATTACTAATAGCCAGGAACACGCCCGTCAACTACGCCATCAGGCCGAAAGAAGGGTGCAGGAATAACAGCAGTGTACCTATTGGATACTGATGTATTGATCGACATTCAGCGTGGCCATGCTCCCGCAGTGACGTGGTTTGCTACCCTGACTGAACTTCCTGTTGTGCCCGGCTTGGTCGTCATGGAACTGATTCAGGACGCTCAGAATGCCCAACAAGTTCAACAGGTGTTGAAATTGGTTGCACCCCTGCCGGTAGTGTGGCCGGCGGAAACGGATTGCCAGCGCGCCTTGTCTGGACTTCATCGCCTACCACCTGTCGCACCGTCTGGGGTTACTCGATGCCTTGATTGCTGCGTGTGCCGTTGGAAGATCAGCGACGCTTTGCACATTCAATGTCAAGCACTACCGGGTCGTACCTGAACTCAAGACAGTACAGCCATATCCCCGATGAGCCCGCGTAGGGCGGAACCGCGCAGCTAGATAGGTCCGACACGTATGTGTCCGACATGCATCGCTACGAACTGGAGGAAATGTTGGGCAACGCTACGCTTTTGCCCCATACGCATCAATTTAAGCGAATTTGTAACCGTTTTTCAGTTGCTGACAGGTGTTGGGTTTCTTTTTCCGGGTGTTCAATGAGCAGCCATGCTGGAAGCGTCCGGCCAGTTCCTCCAGCAACCGGACCAGGGCGGGCAGGTCGTCGATGCAGCAGGCCAGGCGCGCGGACTGCTCCTTGATCATTTGGCAGCCCTTGACCAGGCTGCGTTGCGGCACATGCCAAAGCCCTGTCAGGATCAGCCAATGCTGGATTAGCACGCCCAGCAGCTTGGCGTACAGTTCGCACAGCAGGTGATGCGGGTTGGCGCTGCGCGAACGCCCCAGGTTCGCATGGCTTTTCCAAAGCTTGAACAGCAACTCGATTTGCCAGCGGACCGCGTAGAGCAAGAAGCACTCCGGCAGGCTCAACTGGTCGCCTTCCACGTTCGTGACCAGCAGGTTCCAGTCGCACAGGGCCAGGCTCTCGGCGGTGGCGGTGCGGCATTGCTTCCGCGCGTTGTCCTTCATCTTGGCCCGCCGCCGCGCGGCGGCCTCCTCGGGTAGCCGCCACAACAGCAGGCGCACGGGCAGGCGCTCCTCGGCTCCGATTTCCACCGCCACTTCGTGCCTGACCACGTCTTGCCGGGCCAGCATCCCCAGCCAGCGCGGCCAGTCGATGCATGCCCCGTCCAGATGGAACGCCACGGTCCGCGGCTGCAGGCGGCTGATCCAGTACTCGCCGCGCGCGCCCTGCGCCCGCATCCGGGCCAGGTTGAAGTAGCCGAGATCCTGGATGCGCAGAACCCCTTTCGCGTGAACCGCCTCGGCCAGCGGGCTGCGGCTGTCCGAGTGTCGCCCCGGTAACAGCCCCAGGCTCAGCCGCCCCGTCCGCAGTTCAAGGTCGGCGTCCAGTTTCAGCGCGGCCTTGCCGGCCTCTCCGGCACCGCCAGTCCCGCGCCAAAGGTGCTCCCATTCGGCGGGCAGCGGGACGACGCTACAATCGGCGATGTGGACCGCCTCGAAGCGATTGAGGATCGCCACGTCTACCGGGCGGCCGGCCGTGACGGCCTGCGCCATGGCCTCTTCCAGGACGCTTTTCACAAACGCGCAAGCCGGCTCCGTGAAGCGCTGGTCCAAGCCCTGCGCGGACACCTTCAGGCCGTGGCTGAAGCCCGCCCTGGCAAGCCCCTCCGCCGACGGCGGGCTGTTTTGCATCCATCCGAAGACCAGCGTCCTGATGAAGTTCGCGCCGCTGACCTTGCGCTGGCGCCGGATGAACCCACTGGTCTTGGCCAGGACCTCAGCCCGGACGGTCAAAATGGTTTGCAACGCAAGGGCGACTGTTGAACAAATATTCATCACGGTTCATCTGGGTTTGCCAATCGAAGTTGGCCTCCCATCTTACCGGCATCTGCCTGGTTTCGCTCCAAATCCCGTTAAATTGATGCGTATGGGGCAACGCTACGCTTTTGCCCGACCTACCTACTCCACGTCAAATGCCAGCCTTGTAGATACCGTGTTACCCGGCCGAATCTTGCTTGGTATCGATCTTGTTTGTACTATTGCATTACTTTATGTAAGTCAGAGTGTATGACATGGGTGCGCTTAGTTTGAGATTACCCGAGGATATTGATACCCGGCTTGCCCACGAATCGAAGCTGGCAGGTCGTTCCCGTTCCGAGGTGGCGCGACAGGCCATTACCGAATTTCTCGCCCGGCGTGAGCGGGAACGATTTATGGCCGAAATGGTTGCCGCTGCCCGCGCTCTGGCCGCCGATCCCGAGGCTCAACGCGAAGCTCAGGAATTGGCTGAGGAGTCAGTCGCGCTCGATAATGCAGCGTTGGATCTGGCCGAGGGGCGTAGACCGGGAGAGCCGTGGACCGATGAGCCTGGTGAAAAATGGTGGCGATGATACGGCGCGGAGAAATATGGGTTGCCAATCTCAACCCTAACAAAGGCGGAGAAATTGGCAAGGTTCGTCCGGTTGTGGTGCTTCAGGAAGACCGGATTACGGCTACCGGGCTTGTGACCGTTCTGGCCGCACCGCTCACTACCCAGCTTCGCCCCGAGTTAGAACCCATGCGTGTTCGTATCCACGCCCGTGATCGACTGCTCAGGGATTGTCATGTGATGGTGGAGCATCTGCGCCCGCTCGACCGTTCCCGTTTCGGTGAAGGCCCGCTGACTACCCTCACCCCTGAAGAAATGGCGGCGGTGGAAAGGAGTCTCAGGGTGGTGTTGGGGATGCTCTGAATTTTTCGGGTGGGTTAGCCCGTAGCCCGTAGGATGGGTTTCGCTCCGCTCCGCTCTGCTCTACCCATCCTACAACAATACAGAACAGGGGTTTTCGGCCAGACTCTGGACCCTCACTGCTCTCACCCCCAACCCCTCTCCCGCAAGCGGGCGAGGGGAATGAACGGTTACGCAATCACTACCTTTACAGCCCTGCAAGCAGGGGGGAGGGGGCTAAACGGTTACTTTTAAACCACAATTCAATTGGGTGACCTTACCACAGCAGGAGCTATCATGACCGCTGGTTTTTTTGAAGGCGCCGGATACGTATTCAAAGGCTTGCGCTGGCTGCTTCACCCCAGCGTGCGCCGCTTTGTGGCGATTCCACTGTTGATCAATCTGGTCCTGTTCGGCACGGGGATTGCTTTGGGGGCTTACGGATTTAACTATCTGCTGGATTGGCTGCATGCTTACCTGCCGGATTGGCTGCATTGGCTGGACTGGCTGCTCTGGCCGCTGTTTTTCGTGGCGGCGCTGATGATCAGCTTTTATCTCTTCAATCTGCTGGCGAATTTCCTGGCGGCGCCTTTCAACAGCCTGCTGGCGGAGCGGGTGGAGAAGCTGGTCAATCCCGACGTGGTGCTGCCACCGGGCCGGCCGTTGTGGCGGGAAGTGTTGCGGACGCCGGGCGTGGAACTGAAAAAACTGGTTTATTACCTGCTGTGGGCGCTGCCGCTGCTGTTGCCTTTTCTGTTGCCAGTGGTCAACGTGTTGGCGCCCTTTATCTGGGGCGCGTTCACCGCCTGGATGCTGGCCTTGCAATATATGGATTATCCGCTGAGTAATCATGGCATTCCCTTTACGGAACAGCGGCGCCTGCTGGGACAACGGCGGCTGCTGATGCTCGGCTTCGGCAGCGCCGTGCTGCTGCTGACCGTGATACCGGTGGTGAATTTTCTGGCGATGCCCTCTGCCGTGATCGGCGCCAGCCTGTTATGGGCGGAGCGGTTTTATCCAGAAAGAGCCCAGGCAGCCGGAAGCAGTTAGTCACTGCCGGGCGGCGACGGGAGGGTTACTGCGATGGTATCTGTCGCAGCCAGTCCAGGGTCACCCGCAAACCGTCTGCCAGACTAACGCCGGCGCGAAAGTGCAGCAGCGCCTCAGCGCGTTCGACCGCGGCGAGAGAATGCAGGATGTCGCCTGGCCGCGCCGGCAGGTGGCGGATAACGGCAGAGGAACCGCACAATGCGACGATCAGACCAGCCAGCGCAGCGATCGTGGTTGCGCTGCCGGTGCCGATGTTAATGACGGCGCCGTCGGCGGCGTCCGAGCAGCAGGCCTCCACGGCCGCGCGGGCGACGTCGCCGACATAGACGAAATCGCGGGTTTGCCGGCCGTCTCCGAAGATCGTCAGCGTTGCGTTGGCCAGCGCCTGTTTGATGAAGATGGAAATGACGCCCGAATAGGCACTGTGCGGATCCTGGCGTGGACCGTAGACATTGAAAAACCGCAACGCCGTGGTCGGCACGCCCCGCACGGCGGAGTAGTAGTACAGGAAATGCTCGGAACCGAGCTTGTCGATACCGTAAGGCGAGAGCGGCTTACCGACGCTGGTCTCCTGCACGGGCAGGTCGGCGGCATCGCCGTAGACCGCGGCCGAGGAGGCGAATACGACTTTGGCGACGCCGCAGCAGCGGGCGTATTCCAGCACCTGCACGGTGCCGACATAATTGTTGCGGATATCTTCCAGCGGGTTGCGGATCGAGCGGTCGACCGCCACCTGCGCCGCCAGATGCAGAATACGGTCTATAGGTCCGCGCCGGCGGGTGACCTCCGCCAGCGGGGCGAACAGACCGTCGGCGATGTCAGCGACCACGATCTCGAGTCGGGGATCATCTATCCAGCGGGCCAGGTTGGCGCGTTTGCCGGTGCTGAAATCGTCGAGCACGATCACCCGATAGCCTTGCTCCAGCAACCGATCTACGCTGTGGGAGCCGATAAAGCCGGCCCCACCGGTCACCAGAATTTGCTGGCTAGAGTTTTGGCTTGTGGTGTTCACTGCAACGGTCCTCCTTCGCAAGATGCCCGGCGTGTAGTATACGGCGCGCCATCAATCATCAGGATTGCGCGCCGTCAGGTAATGCCCGCAGCGCGGCGGTGATGGCCCGCAGGCGCTCCCGCCGCACAGCTTCGCCCAGTGCCGCTCCCCGCCATCCCTGGGCCAGTAAAAATTCTGTCGCGACGGCGGCGGCGGCCCGATAGACAAGCCGCAAGCGTTCAGCCTGGGGATAGGGACGATCTTCATACCCGGTGCGTCCCCGTGCGTCGGCTTCACAGGCCAGCAGCAAGCGCTCGAAGCGCTGCGGCTTGCGGAAGGCGTCCAGGGCTTGCAGCATTTTCAACAGGGTTTTAGGACGCAATTCCAGGGCGCGATGGCAGTGGGTATGATACTGCGCTGTGATGACACCCAGATCGCGGAACTCGTTAGGCGCCCGCAGGCGGTGGCAGAAAGTCTGCACCAGTGGGCCGCCACGGGCCTCGTGACCGATATGGCGGGGCCAGGCTTCCGGCGGCGTAAGACCTTTGCCCAGATCGTGCACCAGCACCGCGAACCGCACCACCGTGTCCGCCCCCAGATGCACGGCCTGTCGCAGGGACAGCAACAGGTGCGTGCCGGTGTCGATTTCCGGGTGATGCAGTGGCGGTTGCGGCACGCCGAACAGCCGGTCGATTTCCGGGAAAATGACGGCCAGGGCGGCGCCGGCGCGCAACACCTCGATGAAACAGTCGGGATCGACTTCGCCCAGGGCCCGGACCGTTTCGGCCCAGACCCGCTCCGGCTTCAGGGCGGCGGCTTCGCCGTTGGCAACCATGGCGCGCATCAACGCCAGGGTCTCCGGTGCCACCCGAAAGCCCAGGCGGGCGTAGCGGGCGGCCAGCCGGGCAACCCGCAGGATACGCACGGGATCTTCAGCGAATGCCGGGGAAACGTGGCGCAACCACCGTTGTTCGAGGTCGCGCAGACCGTTGTAGGGATCGAATAGATGGCCAGTGGCATCCCGCGCCATGGCGTTGATCGTCAGATCACGGCGGCCCAGATCTTCTTCCAGGCTGACCTCCGGGCCAGCCTGCACAGCGAAGCCCCGATAGCCCGGCGCGGTCTTGCGCTCGGTGCGGGCCAGGGCGTATTCCTCGTGGGTGACCGGGTGCAGAAACACGGGGAAATCCTTGCCCACCTGCTGGTAGCCCCGCGCCAGCAGGTCGGCTGGCGTGGCGCCCACCACCACCCAGTCGCGCTCCTTGACCGGCAGGCCCAGCCAATCGTCACGCACCGCGCCGCCTACCAGATAGACGTCCATAGCCGTCCCAGGGGGCAATAAAATGCTTGATCTGCGTCGATAAGGGTTGCTATTGCAAGTTGCATACTGGTTGGCGCCGTTCCAATCACCTATTGCGTGATGCCATGTTCAATATAAAGTTCACTCCTGTCCGGCGCCGGCGCTGGCTGGCGGCGCTGTTCGCCCTGGGTTTACTGTCGGCCTGCTCCAATCTGGATTACTACGGCCAGGCGGTGGCCGGCCAGTGGCAATTATGGCGGCAGCAGCGGCCGGTGGATGAGGTGCTGGCGGACCCCGCTACCCCGACTGCCTTGCGCCAGCGGCTGGAAACCGCTCGACGGCTGCGGGCTTTCGCCAGCACCGAACTGGGGTTGCCCGATAACGGCAGTTACCGCGGCTATGTGGACCTGCACCGGCCTTACGTGGTGATGAATGTATTCGCGGCTCCGGAGTTGTCCCTGCAACTACGGGAATGGTGTTTCCCGGTGGTCGGCTGCGTCGGTTACCGGGGTTATTTCGATGCCGCCGCCGCCCACCGCTTCGGCGCCGGGCTGCGCGCCCGGGGCGATGACGTGTACCTGGGCAATGTGCCCGCCTATTCCACGCTGGGCTGGTTCAACGATCCGCTGTTGAATACCTTCATTGGCTGGTCCGATGGCCGTCTGGCCGAACTGGTGTTTCACGAACTGGCCCATCAGCGCCTGTTCGTTCCGGGCGACACCCAGTTCAACGAATCCTTCGCCACGGCTGTCGGCCAGGCCGGCGCCCGCCGCTGGCTGGAGCGCTATGGCGCTGCTGCGGAACGGCAGGCCTATGAGACCTATATCCGCCAGCGCGAGGAATTTCTGGCGCTGGCGCTGGGGACCCGCGGCGAACTGGCCCGCATGTACGCCTCCGCCCGCAGCGCTGCTGATCAACGCCGCGAAAAGCAACGTCTGCTGACCGAGATGCAGACCGGCTATGAGGCACTCAAGCAGCGCTGGGGCGGTTATTCGGGGTACGATCAGTGGTTTACCAGCGATCTCAATAACGCCAAGCTGGGCTCGCTGCATGCCTATACCCGCTACGCGCCGGCGTTTGCAACGCTGCTGGCCGGAGCGGGTCAGGATTTCAGCGCGTTCTATCGGGCCTCTGAAGCCGTTGCGCGCCTCCCACCCCAGGAGCGGGAGGCCTGTCTGGAGGTGCTGCTGAGTGGCGCCGTCTGCGTGCCCGGTCAGAGGGCGCGCCTGGCGGGTTTGCCCTGAGGCTCAGGACGGGTTGCGCCCGGCAGTCCGCGCATGGCGTTGTAGCGGTAGGCCCGCGCATCCTTGTATTGGAAATGCCGCTCCATGAAGGGTTCGAGGGCATGCGGGGCGATGCCCAATGCGCCCAGACCGTCGGCACGGCACACGCTGTCCACCTGCATGGATTGATAGTTGTCCAGGGTGAAGGGCTGGCCAGGCACATGCTGGAGCAGGCGCGCCTGGAGTTGTGCCAGGCGGTCGGGCAGTCCCACGATCAGCCGCTTGCGGCCGATCGCCTGAGCGATGTATTGCACCAGTTCTTGCAGCGTATAGGCGCGCGGACCGCACAACTCATAGTGGTGGCCGTAGGTCGCCGGATCGTCCAGCGCCGTTGCGAACGCGCTCACCACGTCGCCTATGTACACTGGCGCGAAGCGCGCAGTGGGACAGGCCAGCGGTACGAACGGGCTAAGCTTAAGCAACATGGCGAAGCGGTTGATGAAACTGTCGTCGGGGCCGAAAATCACCGAGGGACAGAAGGCCGTGACCTGCACGCCTGCAGCCTGCAACACTGCCTGCAGGCCCTGGCCCTTGCTGCGTAGATACCGGCTGGGGCCGTTGGGATCGGCGTTCAGGGCGCTCATGTGCAGCAGTCGCGACACACCGGTCTTGCGGCAGGCATCCGCCACCCGGCGGGGCAGTTCGGCGTGTAGCGCCTGGAATTCGGCCTCGCTGCCGTTCAGAATGCCGATCAGATTGATGACCGCGTCGCAGCCGTGAATCTGCTTCTTCGAGCGCAGCCTGCTCGCGGATATCGGCTGCAACGACACTGACGGTCGGCAGCACTTGTAGCGCCTTATGGCGTTCGCAGTGGCGCGTCAACATTTTGATACGGCGGCCGCTGTTCGCCAGATGGGTCACCAGATGTCCGCCCACAAAGCCGGAGCCGCCGAGTACACAGAGATTTGCAAACTTCATCGGTATGCCTTGCCAGTCAACAGGTCATTGTTATGCGCGGTATTCCAGACAGGGTGCGACGGTGCAGGATGTTGCCGCCGCCCGCTACCATCAGGAAAGCCCGCTGAGGGTAGAAAACTTACCACAACCGGCCTTATGGTAGCGCCTTTGCCGGCCGGTTTCCTGCGTTTGCACAGCCACAAGAAGAAATTCATATGTTCGATATGCTGTATTCTCTGTTCATCTATATGGTGGTCGGCGCCGCCACCGGTGTTGTGGCGGGTCTGCTCGGTGTCGGCGGTGGCCTGATCATCGTGCCGGCGCTGGCCTGGATATTCCACCTGAACGGCTTGCCAGCCAGCCTGATCATGCACATGGCCATAGGCACCTCGCTGGCGACCATCATCATTACCTCGATTTCCTCGGTACGCGCGCATCACCGTCATGGCGCGGTGTTATGGCCGGTGTTCCGGCGCCTGGCGCCGGGTCTGTTCGTCGGCACGCTGCTGGGCAGCGAATTGGCCGGGGCGTTGCGCAGCGACGCCTTGCGGATCATCTTCGGTGTTTTCGAGTTGGCGGTGGCGGCGCAGATTGTTTTCGGCTTCAAACCTGCGCCGCACCGCAACCTGCCGGGCCAAGCCGTCATGCTGGCCGTGGGCGGCGTAATCGGGCTGGTGTCAGCCATCGTGGGCATCGGCGGCGGCTCGCTGACCGTGCCGTTTCTGACCTGGTGCAACACCACCATCCACCAAGCGGTGGCGACCTCCGCCGCCTGCGGTCTGCCGATCGCCCTCGGCGGGGCGCTCGGCTTTATGCTGAACGGCTGGAGTCATCCTGATCTGCCGCCCTGGAGCATCGGCTATATCTACGGCCCGGCGCTGCTGGGGATCGGCACCGTCAGCATGCTGACGGCGCCGCTGGGGGCGCGGCTGGCGCATTCCCTGCCGACTGATGTCTTGAAAAAAGCATTCGCCGGTTTTCTGGGAATTATCGGGATTAAGATGCTGTTGGGCTAGCGTGCTCCTGTTTTTGAACATAACGGAATGGGATGGTCACTGGACTTTGGTTATGGGTATGACCACAGCCGGGGTCGCAGGCAATATTTTCCACTGGCACTGCCCGCCGCTGCTCTGGTCCAGTAGTTGCAGATAATGGTCATGGGCGGCGCGCTCCGCGGCATCAGCCCGCAGCACAGCCAGGGACGGCCGGGCCTGCGGGCGCTGACCGCTGTGCGGCCGCTGCGCTGCGGCCGGCGCAGCGGCCGCCAGGCCAAGCGTCACCTGCTCGCGCGTCATACTCAGATAGACATCGGTCAGGATGGTGGCGTCCAGCAGCGCGCCATGCAGGCTGCGCTGACTGTTATCAATAGCGTAGCGTTTGCACAGGGCGTCCAGGCTGTTCTTTTGCCCCGGATGGCGCTGCCGGGCCATGACCAGGGTATCCACCACCCGACATAATTCCCGCAGACGTGCCTGCGGGTAACCGGCTCGTCGCAATTCGTGCTCCAGAAAACCGATATTGAACGGTGCGTTATGGATAATCAGTTCGGCCCCGGTGACAAACTCCAGCAATGCCTCAGCAATATCGGGAAAGCGCGGCTTGTCGGCCAGGAATGCCGCCGTAATGCCATGTACCCGCACCGCTTCGGCAGCGATGAAACGGTCGGGATTGAGATAGTGGTGAAAGCGCCGGCCGGTCAAGTGCCGGTTGATGAGTTCGAGGCAGCCGATCTCGATAATGCGATCACCTTGAGCAGCGTCGAGGCCGGTGGTTTCGGTATCCAGTACAATTTGACGGGGGTACATTGAGCATCAACCTCGCAGGCGGCGAATGGCGTCCCGCGCCAGGCGGTCTACCCGGCTGTTCTCCGGATGGCCGCTGTGGCCTTTGACCCAGCACCAGTTGATGGTATGGCGGGTAGTCGCGGCATCCAGCCGGCGCCACAGGTCGGCATTTTTCACCGGCTGGCGGGCGGTGGTGCGCCAACCGTTGTGTTTCCAGGCGTGAATCCAGCGGGTAATCCCATCCTTGACATAACGGCTGTCGGTATACAGTTCGACCCGCAGGGGTCGTTTCAAGGCTTCCAGCGCCTGGATCACGGCGGTCAGTTCCATCATGTTATTGGTGGTGGCCGGCGCGGCGCCGGACAGTATCTTCTCCTGGTCGCGCCAGCGCAACACCGCCGCCCAGCCGCCCGGCCCGGGATTGCCGGAACAGGCGCCGTCGGTATAAATAATGACCCGGTCGTCCAGGGAGTTCATGGCAAGCAATGCAGCAGCGCGTCCCGGTTGTTCATACAGCTCTGCCGTTGGCAGCCTGGGCCTGCAACATCAACCCAACGTGGAGATCGCTATGCAGTTTACTATGCCTGACTATGTGATATTGATCGTCGCCGACCTGGAGCGGACCGTGCACTTCTATACGGACGTGTTGGGATTGTCCCTGGCGCACCGGGCCGGGGATTATGCCCAATACGCGACCGGTGCCACCCGGCTGGGATTTTATACCCGCGACGCCATGGCGAAAACCTTGGGGATGCCGTTGGAAACGCCGGCTGCCCATGCGCCGGGTTTCGAACTGGGCTTCAAAGTGGACCATGTGGACGCCGTCTTTACCGAACTGGTCAAGCGGGGCGCTGCGCCGGTCACGCCGCCGGTTACCCGGCCGTGGGGCCAGCGCACCGCCTATCTCTCTGACCCCGATGGCTATCTGATCGAACTGGTGCAGCCCCTGGAACGCCCCACGCCGGCAGCGACCGATCCTTAGAGCCTGTACAAAAACTCCCTCCCCCATTGTGGGGGAGGGGACGCATTTTTTGAAAAATTTATTAATACCATCATGGCTTTAGTTTTTGTACAGCCTCTTAATCGCTGGATAAACCGATGGCAATGCCGAGGCCGGAACCGAACCACCCGTAGCCCGGATAATAGTCATTGTTCCAATAGGGCGCATAGCCGAAACCGATCGCAGGGTAGCCGTGATTCCAGCCGGATCCATAACCCACGCCGATGCTGATCACGGACTGGAGCAGAGGCTGCAGCAGTTCGGAAAGGCTGCAACACGTAGAAGCGCGGCGTGGCCGGCGCGGCAGCGGCTGGTCGTCCTGAGCGACGCTTGGGCCCCATAGATAGATATTGCTGGCCTCGACCAGTGGCAAGCTGGAGGACGGTGGTCCACTGCTTTCGGCAGTGCCCGCCAACACCCCGGCGACGGTGATCAGCCGGCCCTCGGCGTAGATGCGGGGCTCGTAGGGAATGGCCGCACGGACCATGAAGCGGCCGGCCGAGGGACTGTCGGCGCGGGGCTGACCTCCAGCGTCCAGCCCGTGTTCCAGGACTTCCAGCCGGGTCCAGCCCGGTTCGTTCCGCAGCGCCACAATAGTGCCGCCCCAGCGCACCCGGGCGCCTCGCGCCATAGCGCCACGCCCTACGGCGGCGAGTTGCAGGTTGCCAGGCGGCGCCGTACTGATCGCCGGCGGGGTAACTGGAACCGCTCCACTGGTCTGCCGGGAACCGGCATTCGTCAGGGTCGGAGTGGACGGGGCAACGGCGCAGCCTGCCGCCAGCAAGGCGAAGCAGGCTACAATGATCTTGCAAGTCTTCACTGGGTCGCCTCCAAAATTAAGAGGTTCGCTAATGCTAACATCCACAGCGCTCCCGCCACACCCTATCCGCTGGGGAATCTGGCGCGTGTTTATGCTCGTTCTACTAGCCGGCTGTGCCGGCATTACGACCCGGCCACAACCGCCTGCCGTCAGTCTGACGGGGCTGGAACTGGTGCAACTGGGCGCTACGGAACAACGTTTCCGGGTGCGCTTGCAAATCCACAATCCGAACAGTTTTGCCTTGCCTATCCAAAGCCTGGACTATGTGCTGCGGCTGGACGACGAAGCTTTCGCTCAGGGTTCCAGCGAGCAGCCCACCACCATACCGGCCTTGGGGGACAGTCCTCTGGAGCTGCTGGTAAGCGCCAACCTGCGCAGCCTCATCCGCCATACGCTAACGCTGGGGACTGGTAATGCACTGCGCTATAACCTGTCCGGCAGCATTGCGCTGGCCAGTTCGCTGCTGCGGATTCCCTTCAGCAAGGAAGGTAAAATTACATTACAGGAGCTGCATCATGGCGGCTGAGACCGCTGAAACAGGCAAAATAGCTCTGGTATAGTGATTTACGTTAAATTAACGGTTGCTTTCAACACCCAAGCCCCAGCGGCTCGTCGCTATCATCCTGCCAACAGTCGCCGGCTCGCGCCTGCCGGAGTATCGAACCGAATCTATGAAACTCGCGGTGTTACTGCTACTGCTCTGGCCACTGGTTGGGAACGGTACCGACGTGGCTCCCATCAACAAATGGCAGGATGAAAAAGGCGTCTGGCATTATGGCGACGCCTTACCGTCGAGCAATATGGCGGAAACCGCCTATAAGCGCGGCGACTATGTCACCGCTTTCAAGGAATATCTGAAATGGGCCGAGCAGGGGGCGCCGAGCGCGCAAGCTAAAGTGGGTATCATGTATCTGCAGGGTCAGGGAGTAGCGCAAAGCGATGACCGCGCTATGGAATGGTTCCGTAAGGCAGCGGTGCAGGGCAATGCCGATGCGCAGTTCTATCTGGGCGTCATGATCACCACCGGACGCAGCGTCTCCAGGAACGAGGAAGAAGCGGTCAAGTGGTTACAGAAAGCGGCCGAGAAAGGCAATGTGGAGGCCGAATTCGAGCTGGCCGAGCGCTATGCTGAAGGCCGGAATATGCCGCAGGATGACAAGGAAGCGGCTCGCTGGTATCGAGCGGCGGCGGACCAGAATCACGCCAAAGCGCAGTTCAAGTTGGGTTTGATGTACACCGTCGGTCGCGGTGTGTCCAAAAACGACCGGGAAGCCGCGAAGTGGTATTTGCAGGCGGCCAAACTGAATAATGCGGATGCCCAGTTCTATCTGGCAGCGATGTACGCCGCCGGTCGCGGCCTGGATCAGAATGATGCCGAAGCGGCCAGATGGTACCGCATGGCGGCCGAGCAGGGGCATGCCGAGGCCCAGAACAATCTGGGCAGCCGCTATGCCAGCGGTCGCGGCGTTCCGCGCGATGACAAAGAGGCAAGCGTTCTGGTATCGCAAAGCCGCCGCACAGGGACTGGCGGTCGCGCAGAACAATCTGGGTCTGCTGTATGTCGCGGGTCGGGGTGTGCCCAAAGACGAGCGGGAAGCCTTCATTTGGTATCGCAAAGCGGCCGAGCAAGGCAATGCCGAGGCGCAGTTCAACCTGGCGGAGCTGTACCTCAGCGGCCGCGGCAGCGAGACCAGCGCGTTGGATGCACTCAAATGGTATCAACTGGCTGCCGAACAGGGTGTGCCTGCCGCTCAGCTCAAGCTGGCGGAAATGTATCTGCAAGGCGTCGGCGTCGTCAAAAATTCCCGGCAAGCGATCAACTGGTATCGTCAGGCCGCCGCGGACGGCGATGCCCAGGCGCAATTCAATCTGGCGCAGATTTACGCCAAGGGTCTGGGAGTCCCGGTAAACGATCAGGAGGCGGTGAACTGGTACCGGAAAGCAGCCGAGTCTGGCCATCCCGATGCCCAGTTCAGGCTGGCAACCCGCTATAGTAATGGCCTGGGAGTGCTCCAGGATGATGCAGAAGCTGTGAAATGGTATCGCAAGGCGGCTGAACAGGGCCATATCGATGCCCAGTTGAATCTGGGCGGCATGTATGCCGACGGACGGGGCGTCACCCAGGATATGCAGACGGCGTTGCAGTGGTATCAGCAGGCCGCCAGCAACGACAATGTCGAGGCACAGTTCAATATCGGCGCCTTGTACGCCAACGGCAAAGGCCTGCCCCGGAACGACCGGGAAGCCGTGCGCTGGTTTCGCAAGGCGGCTATGCAGGGATTGCCGGCGGGTCAGCTCAACCTGGGCATCCTGTATGCCGAGGGTCGCGGCGTGGCCCAGGATTACGGGCAGGCGTTGATCTGGTATCGCAAAGCGGCGGAGCAGCAACTACCGCTGGCGCAGTTGTTGCTGGGCATGGCCTACGCGAATGGCGAGGGCGTTCCCCGGGACGACGGCCAGGCGCTGAAATGGTGCCAACAAGCGGCCAATCAACGGCTGCCGCTGGCCCAGTATTGCCTGGGAGTCCTCTATGCGTACGGCCGTGGTGCGCCGAAGAGTGAGGTCAGGGCGCATATGTGGCTCAATCTGGCGGCCTCGGCAGGAGTGGCTGACGCCACGGCGCTGCTCAATGAACTTGCTCAGCAGATGACGCCGGAACAACTGGCCCAGGCACAGGAACTGGCCAACAACTGGCAGCCCGATAAATAAGCGATGCCCAACCGGGTCACGCGCTCAGACAGCAGTTTCTTTCCATCGGTTCGATAGCGATGCGCATGGAGGTTGCTTCCGGGAAAACTGGAAAACCGGGATACCGCCGCCTGGATTGCACTTCCCACCTGCCTGGGCCGGCATCCAGGCCAGACCGAACAGCAAAAAACCGGGATACCGCCGCCTGGATTGCACTTCCCACCGGTTTGATGGTCTGTGAAACAAAACCGGCCCAAGCCGAAGGAGGCTTTATGCTACGGGCGACTATCGTCATTTGCGGTATTCTGCTGGGCTTGTTGCTGGCCGGCATCATAGTGGCCAGCAACCAGGTTGGCGTATTGACCGGCCTGCAGCGACTGCTGGCGGATCCCTGGGGAATGGTCACGCTGCTGGATCTGGGGGTTGGTCTGGTGTTCGTGGCTGCCTGGATAGCCGTCATGGAGCCGCGCCCGTGGTATGCAGCCGTCTGGATTATCGGTCTGCTGTTGCTCGGCAATGTGGTCACGCTGGTTTTTCTGCTTTGGCGGACCCGTTATGCGCGGCGCTTTGCCGATCTGTTTCTGCCATCCCGTCGTAACGAGTGGCCAGACTGACCAGCAGGGGCATGGCCATGCTCCATAACAGGGCCAGTAGCAGCAACGCCGGTCCTGCTTGCAGCAAGGTAATGGCGCCCAGCCCGGCGCCGGCGTAATAAGCGGGTGGTCCCGCTATGGCGCCGAGCACGGCGGCCAGCAGCAGGCGTCCTTTCAGCCAGCGCAGCGACACATTCAAGGTGGTCGCGAACAGCATCCACAGAGCGACGATCCAGTAAGGCGCCATACCCGTCAGCACCGTTCCGGAGGGATAATCCACCAGTCCGGCCGCCACCGGTAGGGAATCTACCAGGACGCCCAGCAGGCCGGCGAGCAGCGCCAGGCGCAACTCCAGCCAGGGCTGCATGGCCTGCCCGATATGCCGGACGACAATCGCCAGCGCCAGGGCCGTCCCCAGCCAGGGCAATCCATAGGCGCCGCCGAGCACGCAGGCGAACCAGCCGATATAAAAAGCGAAGATATTAATCAGTATAGGTAGCATGCTCGTAACCTGGAAACCGGGCTCCCGGACTCATGCCAGCGTGGACGGCAAAGGCTCGCGCCGGCAGGAGGGCTTGACCAACAGCAACTGTACGGCGCTGATGGCGCGCTCCCGGAAACCGCCCTCGCAATAACACAGGTAGAATTCCCACATACGGATGAAGGTCGCGGGAAAACCCAAGGCTCTCACCTGGTCCAACTGACCGAGAAACCGGTTCCGCCAGTGTCGCAGAGTGGCGGCATAGTGCGCGCCGATATCCTCGCAATGGAACACCTGCAGATCGGTCATGCGCGTCATGGCGGAGGTCATGGCGGTCAGCGAGGGCAGACAACCGCCGGGGAAGATATAGTGCTGGATGAAATCCGCCTCCCGTTTGGCCCGCTGATATTCCCGATCGGCAATGGTAATCGCCTGCAATAAAAACATCCCCGCCGGTTGCAGCAGCCGACTGCAGATCTGGAAATAACTGTCTAGATATTGATGCCCCACCGCTTCGATCATCTCGATGGATACCAGCTTGTCGTAGCTGCCGCGGAGATCCCGGTAATCCTGCAGCAGCACCGTCACGCGGTCCTCCAGACCCGCCGCCCGGACCCGCTCCCTGGTCAGCTCGTATTGCTGCCGGGAGATGGTAGTGGTCGTCACCCGGCAACCGTAGCGCCCGGCGGCATGCACAGCGAAGCCCCCCCAGCCGGTGCCGATCTCCAACAGGTGATCCTCAGGACGCAACTGTAGTTTTTGGCAAATACGTTCGTTCTTGGCGACCGACGCCTCGTGCAGGCTGCTGGCCGGCGTGGGAAAGATGGCGCAGGAATACATCAAGGTTTCATCCAGAAACAGCCGGTAGAACTCGTTGCCCAGATCATAATGAGCGGCGATGTTGCTACGGCTACCCTGCCGGCTGTTGCGGCGCAGTGCATGAACGGCTTTGAATAAGGGGGCTATCAGCCGGACCAGCCCTTTCTCGAAGCCGAACATCAGTTCACGGTTGAGCAGAAAAATACGGATCAAACCGGTCAGCTCGTCACACGTCCATTCACCCGCCATATACCCTTCGGCGGCGCCGATATGGCCGCGCAATACCAGCCGGCTATAGGTGTGCGGATCGTACACGTGCACGGTCACCTGCACGGGCGCTGTCGGGGACTGGTCGCCGAAGGTTCGGCTGCCCTCGGCATCGACCACAGTCAGGCAACCCCGTTGCAGACCTTGCAGACGCTGCAACACAAGGCGGCGGAACAGGCGCTCGCTGGCCCGACGCGGTGAAGTAAAATCCGACGCGGCCATGCCGGTGGACAGAACAGATTCATTCATAAGAGGATTTCTCCGCAATGGGGGCGGTTGCGGCGGAATGCCCATGGTAAGGGATGCGCTTGAGCCACAGCCGCAGCGCCTCCCAGTAAATCGCGGCGATAACTTTAGCAGTCATGCAGGGAAAACGCAGCAGCACGCCAGCCAGAATGGAGCCAGTGAGCGCCCGCCGCCGCAGGCTCAGGGTGGCGTCGAACAGTCTGGTGCCCGCTTGCAGCACGTTCATGTGCACCGCCAGGGCCTGTCCCGGCGGGTTGCAGCGCCAGTCATAATCCAGCTTCATGGGCATGAATGGCGACACATGCAAAGCTTTGGGAAAACGATAATGCTGGCGACCCTGCGGTTCGGCCGACATTACATAACAGTGGCGTTCTCCCCAGGGGGTATTGGTCACTTCGGCCACGAGCGCCTCCAGGCGGTTGTCGTCGGGCGCAAAACAGTAATAAATGCTGATCGGATTGAAATAATAACCGCCGTAGCGCAGTTGCGTCAGCAGTCGGATCGGTCCGGCAGGACGGCGGCCGGTTGCCTGCTCGACCAGCGTGCGTATACAGGCATCCAGCGGCAGGCGGGGATCGCCGTAGTGATCCGCGCGCCTGAACCAGGCGCAGGCGGGACGATGCGCCGACCACAGCCAGCGGCCGGCGAACACGGTCTCCAGTTCGGCCAGATTCCAGGTACAGCATGAACAGGCGATAGCGGAAAGCGTGACGGCGCGGCTGGAAGCGACGATGCCGGACTTCGCCCAGATAAAGACAACTGTTCATGCAGCCAGACGTCCCTGTTGCAGGCGCCGACACACCGCCAGGGCGCTGTTCACGCCGTCCTCGTGGAAGCCATAGCCCCAATAAGCCCCGCAATACCAGGTGCGGTTGACACCGTTGATTTCCTGCCAGCGGCGGTGGGCCTGGACCGCGGCGGCCGTATAGACCGGATGATGGTAGCGGGTGCGATAGAGAATCCTGGCCGGGTCGATGTTCTGGCTGGGATTCAGGGTGACGCAGAAGGTCTCGGCAGCGGTCAGACTTTGCAGGATATTCATATTGTAAGTGACCGCCACCTGCGCCTGTGGCTGGCGGGGAATATGGTAATTCCAGGCCGCCCAGGCCAACCGGCGGCGCGGCAGCAACCGGCTGTCGGTGTGCAGTACCGCGCTGTTTTCCTGATAGGGAATAGCACCCAGCAGCACGCTTTCCAGCGCGCTGGGATCGGCCAACAGGCGCAGCGCCTGATCGCTGTGGACGGCGATGACCACGGCGTCAAAGCGTTCCACCTCCCCATTGCAGGGTTTGATGTGCACATGAGTGGGATGCCGGCGCACCCAGGCCACCGGGCAGTTCAGACGGATGCGTTCCCGGAACGGTGCTGTCAGGCGCTCCGCATAGCGGCGTGAACCACCCTGGATAACCTGCCATTGGGGGCGGCGGCCAAGTTCGAGCAGGCCATGATTCTTGAAAAACTGCACGAAATAGCGAGCCGGCATGCGGCTCATGATGCCGGGCTGCGCCGACCAGATCGCCGCGCCCATGGGAATAATATAATGGTCGATAAATTCGCGGCTGTAGCGGCCCTGCTCCAGGTAGTCAGCCAGGGTAAGTGGCTGTGGCTCACCTTGCAGCAGCGCAGGCGACTCGCGATTGAAGCGCACGATGTCCCGCAGCATCCGATAGAACGACGGCCTGAGCAGATTGCGGCGCTGCGCAAACAGGGAATTAAGATTGCTGCCGTTGTACTCCAGGCCGGTTTTTTCACAGCGGACGCTGAAGCTCATGGCGGTCGGCTGCGACGCAACTCCAAGTTCCTGCAACAAGGCAATGAAATTGGGATAGGTCGCGTCGTTGAACACGATAAAGCCGGTATCGATGGCGTAGGCCTGTCCAGCGAGCGTTACATCCACGGTGTTGGTGTGGCCGCCGACCATCGGGTTGGCCTCGAACACTACAATATCGTGCTCCCGATGCAGCCGCCAGGCGGCTGTCATGCCAGCGATGCCGGTGCCAATAATAGCGATGCGCATGAGTATCCTCTTGGCGTCCTAAGAGTCGGATGATCGGGCTGGATAAGTTTTGTATAAGTAAGACATGAGTTTTACAGTGCTGATTAGCTTTATACACGATAAAATTATACATGAATTATACAAATAGGCTAGGGTTTAATATACAAAAATTTTGTGACAAGGGTAGTTATGACAAAAATTGTCAGTTTCTGCGTCTGTAACGCGATAACCCGCGTGGTGAAAATCGAGATTAGTGGCTCCCTGTCGTTGGTTAAGTTCATGGCATAAGTATTGCTCAATAATTAGCGATAGAAGAACCGGGAAGTTCCATGGGGCATGCTGGATAGAACGAATAGTGGATTAAATTACAAATTTTTACAATTAATGCAATGCAAAAAAAATTATAATAGAATTCAATAAATTATTGAATTATTTAGGGGTATCTACTGCGGGGACGCTGTGCAGGTGGACCGCATAGGGCCGGCGAGGACGCCGGCGCTCCCAGGGTCGGATGGTCCCACCTTCAGTGGGTAGCCTTAATTTAGTGACAACAATAATGGTTAGCAAGGCAGAGATGAAAAGTTCTTTTTTTGCAAAAATGAACTGGTGGTTGATGATCTTGCTGATCGGGGCAAGTCTGTTTACCACCGCTAAAGTGCACGGTGAGGACGAAGAGGCCCCGATCACGGTGACGGGCCTGCTGGTAGTGAAGATCGCCGAGGATCTTCGCGTGGAAGGTCAGGAACAAATGGTCAACATGACCTATTTGCTCTACGCGGATAATAGCATCACCTATGATCTGCAGTTCGTCGGCTTCCCCGCCCCGGATGATCTGCGCACCGGCCAACGGATCACCGTAGTAGGACTCGCCAATGGCGCCACGCTTTGGGTCGATACCCTCACGCTGGATTCCAACCCGCCGATAGTCCCCGCCGTTGGTAACCGCAAGGCCGTGATTCTGCTGGTCGATTTCCACGATGCTAAAGCCTCCCACCGCTACACGACCCAGCAAGTCGCCGACCTGATGTACTCCAACACCACCCGCTCGGTCCGGGATCACTATCTCCAGTCCTCGCTCGGTCAACTCAACTTTCAGCCTGACACCGACAATGACAATGACCACAATCCCGATGTGTTCGGACCGTTCGAGATCGACTATACCTACAGTCTCACCAATTCTTGCGACTACGAAGCCTGGGCACAGGCAGCCGAAACGGCAGCCTCGGCCAGCATCAATCTGGCGCTCTATCAGCATCGCATCTTTGTGCTGCCCCACTACAGCGAAATACCCGCCTGCCAATGGTCCGGGTTGGCTTATGTCGGCTGCGATCCCGTGTGCCGCCTCTGGATCACCGATGGCGCCGCGCCGATGGTTTATACCCATGAACTCGGGCATAACCTGGGATTGGCGCATGCCGGCACCGACCCCGAAAATGACGGCATTATGAACAGCGAGTATGGTGATTACTCGGATCCCATGGGCGGTTCGCGTTCCTGGCACCTGTTCGGCGGCCCCCATGTGGACAGGTTGGGATGGTATGACGCCTCTCCTGGTAACATCCTCACCGTGACCCAGACCGGCACCTACACCCTCGCCGCGCTGAGCGCCACCCCGCCCAGCGCACCCACCGTCCCGCGCGTTCTGAAACTGCAACGACCGAACAACAAGGGCTTTTATTATCTGTCTTACCGCCAACCAATGGGCTATGACGACAGCCTGTTCAGCACGTATACCCAGGGGGTCAATATCCATCGGTATCGAGGCCCTACCGCTCCCTATCAAACCTTCTTTATCAAATCGCTGAGCAATGATCCTAACAATAAGATCTTTTAGACAGCGCCGCCGGCGTCCGGGTGACGCAGACCGGCACCATTCCGGCCGAAGGCAGCAGTCCGGCCCGAGCTACCGTTCAAATCGAACTGTGCGCCAGCCAGCCCCCTCTGGTCACCCTGACACCGCCCACCACGGCGGTAGCACCGGGCAGTTCGAGCACCTACACCATGACGGTCACCAACCAGGACGGCACGAACTGCCCCACCTCCACCTTCACACTGAGTTACACGGGTACGCCCCCCGGCACGTTGACGCCCACCTCGCGGCAGTTGGCTCCCGGGGCCAGCGATACGGCCACGCTGGCATTGACGACGACCGGCATGACCTCTAACAGCTATCCCTTGCAGGTCCAGGCCAGTAACAGTAATGGCGCTGCCGGCGCCACCGGCACTGGCAGCGCTGCGTTGATCGTCGACGGTGTTCCGCCGACAGCCCCGACTGGAGTGCACGGTTCCGCCAATTCCCAGGGCTGGATCACGCTCGGTTGGAATGCCGCCAGCGACAACCTGACCGGCATCTCGAGCTACGCCATCTATCGCAATGGCAACGTTCTCACCACTACGGCTAATACGAACTACACCGACAAAGCGACGGTGCTGGGCAACAACTACACTTACAGCGTGACGGCGACCGATGGCGTTGGCAATGTCTCACCCGCCTCCACTCCCGCCGTGACAGTGGATACCCGTTGCTACGCGAATCCACCGACAGTGACGCTGTCGCCGGATTCCCAGATCGTCAAGCCGAACGGCGCGGCCAGCTTCAGCATCGCCGTTACCAACAACGATAGCCCGAGCTGCGCGCCGACCACGTGGACGCTGAGCCATAGCGGCAACAGCGGCACGCTGGCGCCGACCTCATTGCTATTGAATCCCGGCCAAAGCGGGACAGCGACGCTGTCGGCCAATACCGCAACCCCAGGCACTTTCACCGTGGTGGCGCAGGCTGCCGATAACGATGGCGTCGAACCGAACCACTCGCAGGCCGGTACGGACAGCGCCCTGCTGATCGTCGACAATACTCCACCCACGCCGCCGCCGAGTTGTAGTGGCTCGATCAATTCTCAGGGTCAGGTCACGCTGAACTGGAGCGCGGCTGCTGACACGCCCTCGGGCGTGGACAAGTATCAGCTCTCCCGCAGTGGTACTTCCCTTAACCCGACGACCAGCGGCTTGCAATATACCGACACCCCGCCGTTGGGGCCGACTTATAGCTATGCCATTACCGCGGTCGACCGGGCGGGCAATGTGTCGTCGGCCTGCACGGTCAATGTCGTCACCACCTGTACCGCCGCCAGTCCGACAGTAACGTTGACGCCGAACCCGCTGGGGGCGAAGCTGAGCGTGTACGGTAATTACACGGTCAAGATCGCCAATAACGATGCCGGCCCCTGCGCGGCGACCACCTTTACGCTGACCGCCTCGGCCAGCAGCAGCAAAGTGACCAAAACCTGGAGCACGGCCACGCTGGCCGTGAATGCGGGTCAGAGCGGTACGACAACTCTCGGAGTGAAGACGACCACGGCGGGTAGTTATACCGTCTCGGTGAAAGCCACCGACAGCGACGGTGTGCAGCCGACCCACGCCACCGCGATCACCGGCAGCGCCACTTTCATCGGTGACGCCACGGTGCCGACCGCACCGACCGGTCTGCAAGGCTCCTCCACTGAGCAGGGAGCGGTGACACTGACCTGGACCGCGTCCACCGATGCCTCGGGCATCCAGTATTACAACGTCTACCGCAACAGTACCAGCACCCCGCTGACGCAGACCAGCGGTCCGGTCACCACCTATACCGACACCACGGCGACCTTGGGCGTCCCTGCTACCTATACCGTCGCGGCGGTTGATATAGCCGGCAACATCTCGTTGCAATCCAACAGCATACAGGTGCTGCCGGGCTGCTCGGCCCGGGATTCGCTGGTACGACTGATCCCCTCCAGCCAGATGGCGCAAACCAACGTCAATACCAGCTACACGGTTGAGGTGGTCAATCAGGACAGCGGCGTCTGTCCCGCGACTAACTTCACGCTGAGCTACACCGGCACCCCCACGGGCACCACCGGCACCTTGGCGCCGACCTCCCTGCTGCTGAGCGTCGGGCAGAGCGGCACGGCGACATTGCAAGTGAAATCCACTTCGTCGGCGTCTTACACCGTCCAGGTCAAAGCCACCGACAGCGACGGTACTCTGCCCACTCACAATGTGATCACGGGCAGCGGCACGTTCATCGCCGACAGCGTGGCGCCGACTGTTCCGACCGGCCTGCAGGCCGTATCGAATGCCCAGGGCCACGTCACGCTGAGCTGGACTGCCGCCACGGATGCGCTCTCCGGCATCCAGGGCTATAAGCTCTACCGCAACAACAGCAGCACTCCGCTGGGGCAGACGACTGATTCTGTTACCACCTATACCGATACCACGACCACATTGGGTACGGTCTATAGCTATACGGTGGTGGCAACGGACAAGGCCGGCAATGCCTCGGCACAATCCAGCCCGGTGCAGGTGATTCCGGGCTGCGTCGTCCAAGACCCGATGGTGACACTGACGCCGCCGAGCCAGGCGGTGCGGGCGGGTCTCCAGGGCAGCTACACGGTCCAGGTGACCAATCAGGACAGCGGCGTCTGTCCCACGACCACCTTCACGCTGAGTTACATCGGCACACCCACCGGCTCCTTGTCGAAGAATTCGGTGTCACTGGGCGTCGGCCAGAGTGACACCCTGACGTTGCAACAGGTGAGCACCGCAACCTCGGGTTCCTACCCCGTCCAGGTGAAAGCCACCGACAGCGACGGCACTCTGCCGAGTCACAACCCGGTCACCGGCAGCGCCACCTTCATTGCGGACGGTACCGCGCCGACGGCGCCGACCGGTCTGCAAGGCGTATCGGATAAGCAGGGTCGGATCACGCTCGGCTGGAGCGCCTCGACCGATACGCTGACCAGCGTCCAGAGTTACACCGTTTACCGTAACGGCACCCTGCTGGAATCGACGGCCACCACCGACTATCTCGATGCGCCGCCAGTGGGCACTATCTATGCCTACACCGTGACAGCTACGGATGCGGTCGGCAACGTATCACCGGCCTCCACTCCATTGAACGTGGCCAGCGGTTGCGTCACCGGCACGCCCACCGTGACGCTGGCGCCTTCCGCGCTGATGGTGAAACCGAACGGCGCGGCCAGCTACACCGTGACCGTGACCAACGGGGACAGTCCGGTCTGCGATCCGACCACCTTCACCCTGAACTACAATGGCACGCTGGGCGGTTCGCTGACGCCGAATTCACTGCAGTTGAATGCCGGCCAGAGCGGCAGCGCGACGCTCCAGGTGAATACCACAGCCACCGGCAGTTTCACCCTGCAGGTACAGGCCGCCGACAGCGATGGCGGTGAGCTGAACCTTGCCGCCGCCGCGGTGGGCAGCGCTACGCTCATAGTCGACGGCACGGCGCCGACGATCCCGACGATTCTGCAAGGCGCACTCGACACCCAGAACCGGGTTGTGCTGAGCTGGACCGCCTCCACCGACAACCTGGCGGGGGTAGACAAGTACACGGTCTACCGCAACGGCGGCTACATCGGTCAGACCATTGGTCCTCTCACCACCTATACCGACCCCACCCCTCCCCTGGGTGGAACGCTGAACTACACGGTGGCGGCGGTCGACCGGGCCGGCAATGTCTCGGCGCCATCGGCCTCGTTCCCGGTAGCCACGGTATGCGCCCCCAACAATCCCACGGTGACGCTGACGCCGAACCCGCTGGGGGCGAAGCTGAACGTGATTGCCAACTACACGGTCACGGTGGCCAATAAGGACACCGGTGCCTGCGCGGCGACGACCTTCACGCTCTCGACCACGACCAGTAGCAGCAGAGTCACTGCGACCTTGGCGACCACGTCGCTGCAATTAGGCCCCGGCCAGAGTGGCACCACGACGCTCGGTACGAAAACCACCCAGACCGGTACTTACACTGTCTCGGCGAAGGCCACCGACAGCGATGGCAAAGCGCCGACCCACACCGCTATTACCGGCAGTGCCACCTTCATCGGCGACGCCACGGCGCCGACCACGCCGACCGGGCTGAGCGGTTCCTCCACCGAGCAGGGTGTGGTGACACTGAACTGGACCGCGTCCACCGATGCCTCGGGCATCCAGTATTACAACGTCTACCGCAACGGCAGCAGCACCCCGCTGGGGCAGACCAGCGGTCCGGTCACTACCTATACCGACACCACGGCGACGCCGGGCGTCACCTATACCTATACCGTCGCAGCGGTCGACACGGCCGGCAATATGTCGGCGCAGTCCACCAGCATACAACTGCTCGTCGGCTGCTCTTCCAGGGATCCGGTCGTGACGCTGACTCCAACCAGTCAGGCGGTGAAAGCGGGCGTCAATGCCAGCTACACGGTCCAGGTGAGCAATCAGGACAGCGGCACCTGTCCGGCGACCACCTTCACGTTGAGCTATACCGGCACGCCCACCGGAACCACCGGCACCTGGTCGACGACCTCGCTGCTGTTGGGCGTTGGGCAGAGCGGCACGGCGACGTTGCAGGTGAGCTCGAGCTCGTCGGCGTCCTACACTGTTCAGGTGAAAGCCACCGACGGCGACGGCAAGCTGCCCAGTCACAATGCGATCACGGCCAGCGGCACGTTCATCGCCGACAGCGCGGCGCCGACCGCGCCGACCGGGTTGCAAGGCTCATCGGATGCCCAGGGCCACGTCACGCTGAGCTGGACTGCCGCCACGGATACGCTCTCCGGTATTCAGTATTACACCGTGTATCGCAACAACAGCGAATTGGGACAGACGACCGGTCTGAGCTATGCCGACTCCACCACACTTGGCACTACCTATCAATATACGGTCAAGGCTACGGACAATCTCGGTAACGTATCGGCGGCTTCCACGGCCTTCTCTCTGGTCAGCGGTTGCGCCACGGCACTTCCTCTGGTGACGGTGACGCCAACTACCCAGGCAGTGAAGGCAGGCATCGAGGCCAGCTATACGGTGACCGTCACTAATCAAGATGGAACCAACTGTCCGCAGACCACCTTCACGCCGAGTTTCAGCAGCACTCCCAGCGGCGTCAGCGGTACCTGGACCCCGACTTCGCTAACGCTGACTCACGGCCAGAGTGGCACCGCGATACTCAAGGCGAAGGCGACCACCTCAGGCAATTACGCGCTCACGGTCAATGTCGCCGATACCGACGGCGTTGCCCCGAGCCACGCCACCGGTACCGCCAGCGTCACCTTCGTCTCGGACGGCGCGGCGCCGACCACGCCGACCGGGCTGGCAGGCACGGCCAGCCCCGGCAAAATCACCCTGACCTGGAGTCCTGCCACCGATGCCCAATCCGGAGTACAGAGCTATCTGGTGTACCGCAACAATGCTCAGGTTGCTGAAGTGTTGCAGCCGACAACCACCTATACCGATACCAATGTGGTGAGTAGGACAAGTTACACCTACAAAGTGGCCGCCCAGGATATGCTCGGCAATGTATCGGCGCAGAGTACTTCAGTCAAAGTGACTGCCAAATAACTGCAATCAAGGCACAAACGTTATGAACAAGCTCCACGATTACCCACCCGCATCGCGCCGATATGGCACGGGTTTGCTAAGTGCCGCCACCCTGGCGTGCGCGGCCTTACTAACCCCGCCTGCGCAGGCCGCACCGATCGGCACCATCCTGGGCTCGGCACGCGATTTTACCGTCTTCGCCGCCTCGACCACGGGCAGGGATTTTCAATTCAACAAGTCCATCGTGCGCGGAGCGTTGGGTTTCGGACCAAAGATCAAGGCGGTGGTTGGCGACGGCTCACAACTGTTGGGCGATTGTTTCTACGATCCGATCCTCCCGTTCAACCCCTGTCTCGCCATCACCAGCCACACCGGCAACAAAATGCCACCCACGAATCTGACGCCGATCGTGCCGGATATCAACAACGCAGCGGCCTTCGTCCGCGCCCTGCCGCCCACCCGGACCATCAAGGGCGATCTGACCCCCACGACCAAGCTGCCGATCGTTTCAGCCGGACCGGGCAGTGTCAATGTCATCAAGGTCAAGGGTAAAATCAAGTTCAGTGCTCCCCTGATCATTACCGGCGGCCCTACCGATTATTTCCTGTTCAACGTGACGGGTTCGCTCGAATGCTCCAAAGCTCAGAGCGTTCAATTGCAAGGCGGCGTGCCGGCCAGTAATGTGCTGTTCGTGCACGGCGACCGGATCAACTCTTCCGGTAATTGCGGCTGGAATGGCACGGCGATTGTGACCAAGGTCGGGGCGGATAATAACGCCAGCACTGTAAAGATTCCCAAGGGCGCGATGCTGATTCCCGACGGCAAGCTGGTCATCGCTGCCGGTGCCGATATCAGCGGGGCACCCTTCACCGTATACGATTACGGCGACGCTCTGGACAGTTACGGCGTCAGTTACCACGCCAACGGTGCCCGGCATGCGTTCAGCGCCCGGCGGCCAACGCTGGGCAGCCTGTTCGATGCTGAAACCGATGGCCAGCCCACGGCCGGGGCGAACGGTGACGATGAGAATGGTTACGTGAAGGGTGACGAAGACGGTATCGTCCCCAGCAGTCTGACCTTCAGTCGTGGCGGTCCAGCCAGGTTCACGGTGCTGGTCAATCATCGGGAATCCACGGCCAAGGAAGCCACCCTGGCCTGCTGGCTCGACCTTAACGGCGCCGGGAGCTTCACCAACGCGCCGATCAGGACCACCCCCGTGGCTCCGGGCACGATCAATGGCTTGAAAGAGCTGGACTTCGGAATCGTGCCGACGAATGCCCCGGACAGCACCTATCTACGCTGTCGGATCAGCACCGCCCTGTCCATGACCAGCGGTCAACCGTCGCCACTCGGCACGGCGCCGGATGGCGAGGTGGAAGATTATCCGGTACAGATCAACACGCCTCCACAACAGCTCGATTGGGGCGATGCGCCGGATGGGATATCAGGTTCTCTGAGTTATCCCACTCTGAAGCAAAACAACGGTCCGTCTCATGTCCTGGGCAGTGGACTGGTGCTGGGCAAGATTGTCGACGCCGAATGGGATGGCCAGCCGAGTGGAGCGGCTATCGGTGACAATTTCAACGGTGCGACCAATGATGAAGACGGGCTTCTCACTACCGTGTCCCTTCCCCGTGGAGGCAATGGCACATTCAAGTTGAATGTAACCAATCCGTTGCCTGTGCCTGCCTTCGTGGTCTGCTGGATCGACTTCGACAGCAACGGTCAATTCGACGGTTATGAGAAGGTCGTGGATAAGACAGTGCCGGGTTCGACCCTCAACACGCTGGCCGGGACGGGGTATCCCATTCAGGCGTTATTCAGCGTGTCTGCCGAAAGTCCGTCTGTCGTTTTCTTGCGCTGCCGGGTCGGCACCGTGCAGGAGGAAGTGTCGCAACCGACTGGACCGGCGCGGGACGGTGAAGTGGAAGATCATCAGTTGCAAACCCGATCCCCTCTGATAGACCGGGGCGATGCGCCCGATCCACCCTATCTGACGCTGGATAGCAACATGGGCGCGGCTGCAGTGATCGCCGGCGAGAACAATCAGAACGGCGGTTTGATGTTAGGAGAAAAGGTAGATCCGGAGCCGGAAGCGTTCCCGAACGAAGCCGCTGACGGCGATGATGCAGACCAGGTGTATGGTTACGACGATGAAGACGGCGTCGTGCTCCCGCCCGGTCAGTCGATGCTCCAGTTCACCGCAGGCCAGGAGGGGATGCTGAACGTGACAGTAACCCACCCCTTGGATGGTGTGTCGGCCAGGCTGTACTGTTGGATCGATTTCAATGGAGACGGCAAGTTCGGTACTGCCTGTCCCACACCTAGCAGCCCTTGTGCGTTTGTCGAGGATGACCCCGAGCGGATCGTGGCGACGACGGTGACAGGCCCGTTCCAGGGACTGTTGAACCCCATCGGTTTCGAGGTGCCGGCCGACAGCGTGCCAGGCAACACCTACCTGCGCTGTCGGATCAGCACGGTACCCGATTTGGCGATACCCACGGTGGAGCAGCCCTGGGGCCTATCGAATGACGGTGAGGTGGAGGATTATCGGGTCAATATCCTGCCGCCAGTGGCGCCCTGATGAGGAGTGAGGAGCCTTGCAGGTTGGGTTCGGTGCGCCCTTCCGCCAAGCCTGAAGCTAGCAGCAATCTGGCGGGCGCACCGTAACTCGACGTGGTGTTTGCAGGAGGCCGGCGAGGACGCCGGCGCTCCCAGGGAAGAAGGCCGGCGAGGACGCCGGCGCTCCCAGGGCAGAAGGCCGGCGGGGACGCCGGCGCTCCCAGGGGGCAGTTGTAATAATTCGGTCCAGCGAAGAGGTATCACGGTGAACAGTTCTTTAGTCAAACAGTGGTTAACTGGCGCAGCCGGGGTTGCCGGAGCAGCATTGCTCTTGTTGGTGAGCGCCACCGTCGGCGCTCAGGATCAGACTGAGAAAGAATCCGCCGCAGCGGTCACCGTGACCGGCACGCTGGAGATGGTGATCGTCGAGGATTTCAAGCACAACCAGGCCAAGCCGGCTTACTTTATCCGCGAGCATCACAACAACCGCATCCATGAACTGGACTTCAAGGACGCGCCCAAAAAATCGCTGCGCACAGGTCAACAGGTGACCATCAAGGGACACGGCAAAGGCCACCAACTCAGCGTGGATGCCTTGACGGCGGATGGCAGCGCCAACTCTCCTCCCGCTAGTGGTACAGGCGCCGCGTCGCCGCCGCTCGATCCTGAGCGGCGTACGATCGTGCTGCTGGTCGATCTGCAAGATGCCAAAGCCTCCACCCGCTATACGCTCGACCAGATCACCTCCCTGATGTACACCGGCACGCGTTCAGTGGCCGAACTGTACAGCAAAGCCTCGCTCGGCCAATTCCACTTTGTGGCGGACAGTAACAACGATGGCAAGGCCGATGTCTATGGCCCCTTTACCATCGATGACTACGCGGCCCAGAACTGCAACTACCAACACTGGGCAGACGCTGCCGAGGCGGCAGCCGCACAGACTATCGACCTGTCACGCTATCAGCATCGGGTTTTCGTGCTGCCCCACTATACCCAGTTGCCCAGATGCGGCTGGGCCGGTATTGCCACGATCGGTTGCGATCCCAGTTCCTTTTGCCGCGCCTGGATCGCTGACGGTGACTCGGGCATCGTGTATGCGCATGAACTGGGGCATAACCTGAACCTGGCGCATGCTGGCACCGACACCGACAACGACGGTGTTATCAACCAGATTTATGGCGATTATTCGGATCCGATGGGCAGCTCACTGGACTGGCATCTGTTCAACGCCCCCCATGTGGATCAAATGAACTGGTATGCCAACTACTCGGGCAGCATCGTCACCGTGACCCAGAGCGGCACTTACGACATCGCCGTGCTGGACGCCACACCTCCCACCGATGCACGCATCCTCAAGCTGGCAAAGCCGGACAATCAGGGTTTCTACTATCTGTCCTATCGGCAGCCGAGCGGCTATGACGACAGCCTGTTGAGCGTTTATACCCGCGGCGTCAATATCCACCACTATCAGGGCAGCGGCTACTATCCCACGGCCTTCATCACTTCTCTGGCCGATACCGACAGATTCACCGATAACGCCAGCGGTATCGAGGTCACTCAGGTCAGCCACACTGACAATCATGCTACGGTAAATATCAAGCTCTGCACCGCCCAGAATCCGACGCTGACGCTGGCACCGTCCTCCAGTCAGGCCGTCCAGCCGGGCGCTGCGCTTAGCTACAGTGTCACCGTGAATAACGAGGACAGCGCCGGTTGCGCGGCAACGACATTCTATTTGAGCTACATCGGTACCGGCGGCGGCACCCTGATCCCGAATTCGCTGTCATTACAACCTGGCGCAAGCGGTTCGGCGACGCTGCAGATCGCTACGGCGGGATTCGCTTCCAACACCTATCCCCTGCAAGTACAGGCCGCTGACGGCGACGGCGTCAGCCCGATTCACTCGGCGCCCGGTACAGCCAGTACCACGCTGGTCATCGATGGCGAGCGGCCGACTACCCCGACGGGTTTGCAAGGCTTCACCAGTTCTCAGGGCATCCAGTTGAGCTGGAACGCCGCCATGGACGCCTTGACTGGCGTCCACAGTTATACCGTCTACCGCGACGACGTCCTGCTGCAACAGACCACCGTTCCCAGCTACATCGATACCGCCATCACAGCCGGCACAATCTATCACTATAAAGTCACCGCGACCGACGGGGTCGGTAACGTCTCGCCGTTTTCCCTGTCCATCATCGTAAAGAGTGACGATTCCACTTTAAATCAATGCATCGCCGCCAACCCCCGAGTGACGCTGAAGCCAGCCGACCAGGCTGTGCCGCGGCAAGGCGCTGTGGTTGATTACACTGTCACGGTCGATAATCAGGACAGCGCGGCTTGCGTGCCCACCACCTTCACGCTGAGCTATGCCGGCGCCCCAGTCGGCGCATTTCCACAGGCTACGCTGACGCTGGCTGGTGGGAACAGCGGTTTGGCCACGCTCCAGGTGAATACGACACTGCAGGATGCAGTACTGGCGGAAGGCGTCTATCCCCTCGAAGTCCGGGTCGCCGATGAAGATCACCAAGAAACGCAGCATGCCACCGTGGCGGCTAACACGACACTCATCGTCGACGGCACTGTGCCAACGACCCCGACGGGATTGCGCGGCGCGCCCACTCCCCAGGGCGTAGTGCGGTTAAGCTGGAACGCTGCCACCGATACTCTGGCCGGCGTTGAGAGTTACACGGTCTATCGGGACGACCAGGCGATCGCCGACAGCGACGGGTTAACTTATACCGATGCCGCCGTGGCGGTGGGCGCGACTCACCGGTATGCAGTTGCGGCGGTGGATAAGGCCGGCAATCTATCGTCTCGTTCCAATTCGATTGAAGTATTCAATGGTTGCGAGCCGGCCAACACGGCGGTGACGCTGACACCGTCCAGTCAATTGGTCAAGGCCGGCGCCAGCGCCGACTATGTGGTTACAGTGAACAATCCGGATGGTGGTGGCTGTGCGCCGACTATCCTTACCCTGAACTATGTCGGTACGGCTCCAGCCAGGTTGGAATCGGCCTTGCTGCTATTGAACAGTGGGCAGAGCGTTTCGACCACGCTGACGGTGGATACTATTTCCCAGGACGCGATCCTGGCAGATGGTTCCTATACCCTGCGGGTACAGGCCACCGATAACGACGGCATGATTCCCGACCACCCCGCAGCCGGCAGTGGCAGCGCCACGATTAGCGTCGACGGCACCCCGCCGACTACCCCCGCGAATCTGCAAGGCGCTACCGACGCTGAGGGTAATATCAAGCTGAGTTGGAACGCCTCCACGGACACCCCGGCAGGCGTTCAGGTTTACCAAGTCTATCGCGACGGCGTGCCGCTGGGCGAGACCAGCGGGTTAAGCTACACCGATACCCATACCGTACTGAACGTCAACTACTGGTACACAATCGTCGCCATCGACAAGGTCGGCAACGTCGCGGCGCCGGCGGCGATCAACCTGGGCCATGGCTGCTGGATCGCCACTCCGACACTGACCCTCACTCCCGCCAGTCTGGTGGTGAAGAAGAACGCCGCGGCCAGTTACCAGGTCACTCTGATCAATCAGGATAGCGGCCTGCGCTGTCAGCCGACCCCGTTCACCCTGAGCTATTCGGGCACGGCCACGGTCACTTCGACGCCGACCCAACTGACGCTAGGCACCGGCCAGAGCAGCACGGCGACGTTGCAGTTGAATACGGCGGCGACAGGCGCCTTCACCCTTGCGGTGCAAGCCACCGACACCCATAGCGTCTCTGGCCATACCCCTATCACGGCCAGCGCCACGGCCA
The DNA here is from genome assembly GCA_963708455.1 of uncultured Pseudomonadota bacterium. GTDB lineage: Bacteria > Pseudomonadota > Gammaproteobacteria > Competibacterales > Competibacteraceae > CAIMUS01. The sequence continues at coordinate 365,317 of CAVPSQ010000010.1, read as the reverse complement.
TCGTCGACAGCGCCGCGCCGACGGTTCCCACTGGTTTACAGGGCGCAGCCGATGCCCAGGGCCGGATCACGCTGCTCTGGAATGGCTCCACTGATGATCTGTCGGGCGTACAGTACTACAAGGTTTACCGTGACGGCGTGATGTTCGATCAGGCCAGTGGCCCGATCTACGTCGACACCAGCGCGGTTCCAGGAACGACTTATAAATATGCGGTTTCCGCGATCGACCGGGCCGGCAATGTATCGGCCAAATCGCCAGCCATCGATGTCTTCGATGGCTGCTCCCCAAAGAACCCGACGGTGACGCTGGCGCCCTCCACTCGGGCGGTGCTACCCGGCGTCACGGTCAGCTATACGGTCACGGTAAGCAATCAGGACAATACTGCCTGTACAACACCGACGGCGTTTACCCTGAGCTATAAGGGTACCCCCAGTGGTGTTCTGGGAACGATGCTGCTGACGCTGGCCGCGGGACAGCGCAATACTACGACGCTGCAAGTGAATAGTACCGCCAGCGGCAAATTTACCCTTGAGGTAAAAGCCGAAGACAAAGATGGCGTCGCCCCAAGCCACGCCGGTGTCACCGGTAAGGCCACCTTTATCGCCGACGGCATCGCCCCGACAACCCCAACCGGGTTGCAAGCCACTACCGACCTCAGCGGCAGCATCCAGTTAAGCTGGAGCGCCGCTACCGATACCCTGTCGGGCGTCAAGGACTATACCCTGTATCGTAACGGCGGGGTGCTGGCACAGACAGCCGGTCTGAGCTACACCGACACCCAGGCAGTGCCCGGCACGACTTACCGCTATACGCTCAAGGCGACAGACAATCTCGGCAATGTATCGTCCGCCGCCGCCATCGAACTGGTTAGTGGTTGTCTGGTCATGAATCCGACGGTAACGCTGACGCCGTTGTCCGGTCTTCCAGTGAAGCCGGGCACTCCAGTCGATTATGAAGTGACGGTGAGCAATCAGGACGGCGCCCAGTACTGCCCGGCAACTGCCTTCACGCTGAGCTATACCGGTACGCCGGCGGCCAACCTGGCGCAGACCTCATTGCCGTTGGCCGGCGGGCAATCGGGTAAGACGACCTTGAAGGTGAATACGACGGGACTGGCTTCCAACGACTATGCCCTCCAGGTGCAAGCCGCCGACAGCGACAATATCGTGCCGAGTCATGTGGCGATTACCGGCAGCGCCGTGCTGAATGTTGATGCCACCCCGCCGACGACTCCGACCGGGCTGCAGGGAGCGGTCACGACCCCGACTGGGTTGGAGGGGACGATCGATGCCCAGGAACAGATAACGCTGAGCTGGCAGGCCGCCACCGATGCCGTCGCCGGCGTAGATGGTTACGTCGTATACCGTGACGAGAACCCGCTGGATCAGACGACCGGCCTGACCTATACCGACGCCACTGCGGCGCCGGGTATCATTTACCGCTATGCCGTCGCTGCCGTGGATAAGGTCGGCAATCTGTCGCCTCCGTCCGCCCCGCTGCAAATGCTGCTCGGTTGTACCACCCAGTCGCCGCGGGTAACGTTGACGCCGTCCCTACAGATGGTCAAGAAGGATGTCGCGGCCAACTATACGGTGACGGTTAGCAATCAGGATGGCGTGAACTGTCCCCTGACCACTTTTACGCTGAGCTATAGCGGCACCCCCCCCGGTACTTTGACGCCGACCACGCTGAGGCTGGGCATCGGGCAGAGCGGTAGCGCGACGTTGCAGGTAAAGACGGGATCGTCGGCCAGTTATACCCTCCAGGTGAGCGCCACCGACAACGACGGCACCCTGCCGGGACATGCGGTCGGCGCGGATATCACGACTTTCGTCTCGGATAGCGTCAAGCCCACCACCCCGACGGGCTTGAAAGCCACTGCCAGTCCAGGTCAGGTCGCGCTGACCTGGACTGGCTCGACGGATACGCTCTCGGGCTGCAGGGCTATACCGTGTATCGCAACAATGTCGTGATTGGTGAAACGGCTGGACTGAGCTATACCGACATCACCACGGTTAAAGGGACGAACTATGAGTACAAGCTGAAAGCCAAGGACAAGGTCGGGAACGAGTCGGCGCTGAGTTCGGGGGTCAAAGTGACCGGGCAGTAGCAATGATCGCAGGTCGGGCAAAAGCGCAGCGTTGTCCGGCATTTACCCCGTTGGCAGCGAAGCCTGTCGGGTATATCGCCCGACAGGCATGTTCTATGTTAATTGCAGCCAGGACAAGGCGATTGTTTGACAATTTTTAACACACAACCCATTGACATTCGCCCTATAGTATACAGGGTATATTTTAGGTGATTGCTGGCAGGCTATACCGGAAAGTCGGGCCGGGGTGGGTATAGATTCCCCTCCTCCTTGGATAACCCCACCCTTCGGCCACCCCCCCTTGGTAGGGGGGAAGACTAGATCACAGGTATAGGTTATCTTTGTGCACGGTTCAGTGAGTTCGCTGCAAGCAGCTTGCGGGCGCCCTACCTACAGTTGTTGTCTTTACAGTTCCTTTTATAGGTTCTGGAGGTCGAAATGAAAAGTTATTTGCTGCAACAATGGCATAAGCTGTTGCTGCTTCTCCTTGCCGGGGCCGTCCTGCTCGCAGGCGCCGAAGCCTACAGTCAGCAAGTTCGCACGGCAGTCGATGTTGCGGGTACTCTGGAAATACTAATCTTCGAGCGTCCCGACAATGAGATTGTCGCCGTAGACTATTTCCTCAAGACCGATAGCGATTTGGTTTACCAATTAAAGTTCGACGCCGATCCACCGGCGGGATTGACCACCGGCCAGTGGGTGAATGTCGAGGGCTACGCCGAGGGTAGCAAGCTTCAGGTCAGTAACCTGGCGGCGGATCCCAATCCGCAGATGCCGACCGTCGGCGACCGCCGCGCGGTCGTGCTGATGGTCAATCTGCAAGATGCCAGAGCCTCCGACCGCTACACCCTGCAGCAGATCACCGACGCCATGTACACCGGCGCCCGCTCGGTTGACAAACTGTATCGGGCGGCGTCGCTGGGCCAACTGGGCTTCGTGGCGGACAGCAACAATGATGGCCTGCCTGATGTCTACGGGCCTTTTACCATCAACCATTACGCTGCCCAGGGTTGTAATTACTATGCCTGGGCAGAGGCCACCGAAGCGGCGGCCACGGCGGCCGGGGTTAACCTGTCGCTGTATCAGCACAAGGTATTCGTACTACCCTACTATTTAGATTTGCAGACTTGTTCATGGTCCGGCATCGCTAACGCCGGTTGTGGTAACTCGTGCCGCGTCTGGATCGCCGAAGGCGAATCACCCATGATTTATGCCCATGAGCTGGGTCATAACCTGAACATGGCGCATGCGGGCTCCGATCCCGAAAACGACGGTGTTATTAATACTTACGGCGATTCTTCAGACCCCATGGGCGGCTCGCGCGCCTGGCATCTGTTTAACGCTCCCCATGTGGATCAAATGGAGTGGTACTCTCCTTACCCCGGTAGCATCGTCACCGTGACTCAGAACGGCACCTACGATATCCACAAGCTGGATGCCGGTCCGATCGAGTTGCCAGTGGCGGTTCCCCGCATCCTCAAGGTGCTGAGACCGAACGGCCAGGGTTACTATTATTTGTCTTACCGGAAGCGCGAGGGCTACGACGACAGCCTGTCGTTTCTCTATACCCAAGGGGTTAATATCCACTGGCAGCAGCCGAGTGATTATCCCCAAACCGTGTTTATCAATGCGCTGTTCAACAGCGCCAAGTTCACCGATGCCGGCAGTGGTGGTATTGTTGAAGTGGAGCAGGTCAGCTATAGCCCCGATTACGTCACGGTCAATATCAATCGGTGCATTAGCGCACCCCCGCTGGTAACGCTGCTGCCCTCCAAACGGGTAGTACTACCCGGCGGAGCAAGCAGTTATGTGGTGGGTGTGATCAACCAGGACGGCCCGAATTGCCCAGCGACCACGTTTACGCTGAGTTACTTGGGCGAGCCCAGCGCGACGTTCACGCCGCACTACCTGACTCTGGGCGGCGGCGCCAGTGGTTCGGTCACGCTTACCATGAATGCGAATCCGCCGGGACTGGCGTCCAATGCTTACTCCTTCGAAGTGCGGGCCAATGACCAGGACTATATCCAGCCGTCCCATCCCATGGTTGTTAATAACAGCGCTACCTTCATTGTCGATGGCCTTCCCCCCGGTGCCCCGGCCAATCCGCAAAGCACGATCAATAATCAGGGCCAGGTCAGCCTGACCTGGCAGGCATCCGTAGACACCCTGTCGGGCATACAAACCTATATCGTGTATCGCAATGGTGATGAAATTGGCCGCACGCCAGGTTTGAGCTACGTTGATAACCCGCCCCAGGGCTCCAATGTCTATGTGGTTGTGGCGATGGATGGAGCCGGTAATAAGTCATCCTCGAGCACATCTATGACCATCAATTGGGCCCCTCGACCGACGGTGACTATTACCGCGCCGGCGGATGGCGCCACTTTCACCACGGATCAGGCCTTCACCTTGACCGGCACGGCGACCAATCTCTTTGGTAGCAACCTGAACGCCACCTTGAGTTGGACCTCCAGTATCGACGGCGCCATCGGCAGCGGTGGCTCCTTTACCCGCACCCTGTCGGCCGGTTCCCACACCCTCACGGCCCAGGCTACTGACAATGGCGTTACCGGCACGGCGACCCGGACGATCAATGTCATCCGGCCGAGCACGCTCACGTTCACTTCAGTAGGCAGCGAGGATGGTTGGGTACTGGAATCCAGCGAAACCAGCAATATGGGTGGCTCGCTCAAATCGAACGATACCAGCAGCAAGGGCATGCTGGTGGGGGATAGCAACAAGAAGCAGCAATACAAATCCATTCTGTCGTTCGATACTGCCGCACTGCCCGATAACGCCACGATTACCTCGGCGACCCTGCGGCTGCAGCGGGGCACGCTCAGTGGCAACAATCCGTTCACCTACGGTCCCTTGCGGGCGGATATCAAGACCGGCGCCTTCAGCGACAACACTGCACTGGAAATGGTTGATTTTCAGGCGTCAGCCACCGCTGTAGGGGTGACGAGCTTAACTAACCCCACCTTTGACGGCGCCTGGTCCGAAGGAGTGCTGAACGCCAGTGGCGTGACGGCCGTTAACAAGACCGGTCGCACCCAGTTCCGGCTGTACTTCAACCTGGATGACAATAACGACGGCGTCGCCGACTATCCGGGCTACTACGCCGGCGAGTACGGCACGATGTCGTACCGACCCCAGTTGGTAGTGAACTATTTCGCTAATACCGCGCCGGTGGTGACGATCACTACGCCAACCAACGAGACCCAGGTCGCACCGGGCACACCGATCACCTTCAGCGGGACCGCCAGCGACGCCGAGGACGGCAATCTCGCTACCCGGCTGGTCTGGACCTCCAGCCGCGACGGCGTGATCGGCCAGAGCGGGTCCTTCACCACGTCCGCGCTGTCGGTCGGCGTCCATACCATCACCGCGAAAGTCACCGATGGTTTCGGCGTCCAGGCTACGGCGAGCATCACGCTGATCAACAGCACCAACCAGCGCCCCACCGTCACCATCAGCGCGCCCATCAATGGCGCCCGCTTCATTGCCGGCGAAGGGATAACCTTCACCGGCACGGCCAACGACGCCGAGGACGGCAATATCACCCCCAATCTGATCTGGACTTCCAGTATCAACGGTAACATTGGCGGCGGCGGTTCCTTTAGCCTTAGTAATCTATCGGTCGGGACCCACACGATTCAGGCCCAGGTCACCGACAGCTTCGGCTTCACTGGTAAGGCGACTCCTCTGACGGTGACTGTCGCCAACCCGACTACCGTTACCTTCACCTCGGTGGGCGGCGAGGACGGTTGGGTGTTGGAATCCAGCGAAACCAGTAATCTCGGTGGCTCGATCAAAGCGAGCGATACCAGCAGCAAGGGGCTGCTGCTCGGCGATACCCGTAATAACTACCAGTACCAGTCCATCCTGTCGTTCGATACCTCTTCCCTGCCCGACAACGCCACTATTATGTCGGCGACCCTGCGCCTGCAACGCGGCACGTTGAGCGGCACCAACCCGTTCACAACCCATGGCGCGCTGCTGGCGGATGTGGTGATGGGGACATTTGGTAGCGCCGCGCTGGAAACCGCTGATTTCCAGGCGCCGGCCACCGTCACGGGCGTGGTGACTCTGAGTAATGCCGCCAGTAACGGCGCCTGGTCGGAAGGAGCGATCAATGTCAATGGGCTGGCGGTCCTCAACAAGACCGGTCGCACCCAGTTCCGGCTGTACTTCAGCCTGGACGACAATAACGACAAGGGCGATGACTATCTGGGTTACTACGCCGGCGAGTACGGCACGGCGGCGTCCCGGCCGCAACTGGTGGTGACTTATCGTTAAGCGCTGGTGGGCGCTAACGAAGAGTCGGGTTACGACGCGCCCCTACCGTCCCTGTTATTGACAGGCTCGGTAGGGCGCGCGTCTTCTAAGAGTCTGTATGGCTATCCACTCAAGGCGGGACAATCTCGACCCTGGGAGCGCCGGCGTCCCCGCCGGCTCCCGACAGCACAGCAGCGACGGCTGGGTTTACCTGGGGCGGATGGGTGGTCATGTCCACCCCGTGGCCGGCGAGGACGCCGGCGCTCCCAGGGACCCGCAGTTTACTGGCTCCGGTAAGAGGCCGGCAACGGCCTTCGGCCTTATTCCAGCCAAGCACTCCTGCTGGAGGAAAAAGCAATGATGAACAATTTGTTAATAAGGTGGCTTGTTATCATTTCAATAGGACTTGCCGGGGCGGGTCTACTGACAGGGGGTGCTGCCTATAGCCAGGCGCGTAGTGGCGCGCCGGTAGTGGTCAGCGGCAGATTGGAAGTGCTGGTTATCGATAACTTCAATCAAGGCATTGCCACGATGGCCTATTTTCTCCATGCGGATAACGGTTCGGTTTACGAATTGCAGTTCGGCGCCAGTCCACCGGAGAATCTGAGTACCGGCCAGCGGGTGACGGTGACAGGCTATGTCGAGAGCAATAAGTTGCGGGTCGATACCCTGAAGCCGGAGCCCAACGCGGCCATGCCCGCGGCTGGCTGTGACATGGCGGCGTTCCGTCTGCAATCGGTGGCGGTTTGACCTTCGCTGGCTCGAATACGAATGCTGGTTGGAAGCGGTATCCTCACCGTGGCGGGCGAGAGCGCGGACTGCTCCGGCCCGCTCGCAGTGGCACGCCACTTCGATAGCGATCGCAGCAGCAAGCTCTTTGGAGAAAACTTATGAAGAACAATAGCCTGCCTAAATGGCCTGTCATCGTTGCGATAGTACTTGCCGGGATAAATCTGCTTGCAGGTCTTAGCGCCTACAGCCAGGAGGGCGGTACGCCCATCACCGTCACCGGTAGGCTGCAAGTGCGGATTATCGAAAATTTCAACCAGAACACCGCCACCACGGCTTATCTCCTCGAGGCGGATCACGGTCCTGTCTACGAATTGCAGTTCAGCAACAGTCCGCCGGAGAATCTGCATACCGGTCAGGCGGCGACGGTGCAGGGCATGGTCGAGGACAACCAGTTACGGGTCGATGCCATCACGCTCCAGGTGCCGGAACTGGTTATGACTATGCCGCCCGACTCCGCGATCGGTTCCGATGCCGCCATGCCGCAGGCTCCCACAACCGATAAGCGCCGCGCGGTCATATTGCTGGTCGATTTGCAGGATGCCAGAACCCCCGCGTCCTACACCCTTCAGTATTTCGCCGACCTCATGTATTCGAGCACCCCCCCCTCGGTCAGGGATCTCTATTTACAGAACTCCTTCGGTCAAATCGACTTCGTAGCGGACGGCAATGGCGATGGCCCGCCCGATGTGTTCGGACCGTTCCTGATCAACGACAGCTATAGCCCCACCAATGCCTGCAATTACTCCAACTGGGCGCTGGCGGCCGAAGCGGCCGCCCAGTCAGCCAACATCAATCTGTCGATTTATCAGCATCGGATCTTCGTTCTGCCCCCCCCTAGCACTATCCCTTCCTGTCAATGGGCTGGTAGCGCCGATACCGGCTGCGCCAGCGGCTACCCGTGCCGCCTCTGGATCATCGAAGCCATGGAGCCGATGGTCTACGTGCATGAACTGGGGCATAACCTGGGGCTGGCCCATGCCGGCACTGACCCTGACAATAACGGGTATATAGAAGTTGTGGATCAATACGCCGATTCTTCGGATCCCATGGGCAATTCATTGAACTGGCATCTGTTCAGCGCCCCGAACATGAACAAAATGGGCTGGTATGCTAACCACTCTGGCGGCATCGCCACGGTCACGGGAAGCGGCGATTATACTCTGGACGTGCTGGACGCCACCCTGCCGGTCGATCCGCTGACCCCACGCATCATTCGGCTGTACTGGCCGCGGAATAAACTGGGCTACTACTATCTGTCCTACCGGCAACCGGCCGGTTATGACACCAGCCTGGCCACCACCTATACTCAGGGAGTTAATATCCATTGGAGCGAGGGTGCCATGACGCAAACTCATCCGACGGCCTTTGTCAAGTCGCTGAGCGATACGGATCCCACCTTCATCGACAGCGTCGCCGGCATCCAGGTCACCCAGATCAGCCACGGCACCGACTATGCCACGGTCAGTATCGTCCAGCCCGCCAACCGACCGCCTGTCGTGACCATCACCACCCCGTCGATTTACCACGCCGGCTATTATCCCAACGAGGAAATCACGTTTAACGGCACAGCGATCGATATCGAGGATGGCGATCTAACGGCCGGTTTGACCTGGACCTCCAATCTCATTGGCGTTATCGGCACAGGTGGAACGTTCACCCGCATGCTGCCCATCGGCAACCATACCCTCGAGGCCAGAGTCGTCGACAGTGGCGGACTCAGCCGCTCCGTCACCTTCACGGTAGCCGTACAGCCCAACAGCGCGCCATGGGTGGAGATGTACGCTCCGACCAACGGCGCCACCTTCACGACAGAACAGGCCATTGCTTTTAGCGCTTCGGCCTACGATATCCATGACGGTGAACTGGGGTTCTATCTGAATTGGACTTCCAGCCGCGATGGCCCCCTTGGTATAGGCACCTCCTTCGTCCGCACCCTGTCGGCCGGTGTCCATACCATCCAGGCTCAAGTCACCGACAGCACCGGCCTGGTTGGCTCCGCAGCCGTCACCATTACGGTACAGGGCAACACGGCGCCCACAGTGACGGTCACTGCGCCGACCGACGGCGCCACCTTGACTACGGATCAGATCATCACCTTCACCGGCACGGCGACTGACGCCCAGGATGGCAATCTGACTGCTAGTCTGAGCTGGACCTCCAGTATCGACGGCACCCTCGGCAGCGGTGGCTCTTTCAATCGCGCCCTTTCCCTCGGCGATCACACGATCCAGGCCAGTGTGACCGACAGCAAAGGTGTCATCAGTACAGCGACGCTGACGGTACACGTTATCAGATCAACCACCACCACCATCACCTCGGTGGGCGCCGAGGACGGCTGGGTGTTGGAATCCAGCGAAAACAGTAATGTCGGCGGGTCGATCAAGTCGAGCGACACCAGCAGCAAGGCCCTGCTGCTGGGGGACAGCAGCAGGAAGCAGCAGTACAAGTCGATCCTGTCGTTCGATACCGCTTCACTGCCCGACAATGCGATCATCACCTCGGCTACCCTGAAGCTGCAGCGCGGCACGCTTAGCGGCGTCTGCCCGTTCGACACCCATGGTGTTCTGTGGGCAAATATCACAAACGGCACCTTCAACAACAATGCCGCGCTGGAGACGACCGATTTCCAGGCGCCCGCCACGGCGACGCGAGTGGTGACCCTGAGCACCGCCGCCAGTAACGGCGCCTGGTCACAAGGAAAGTTGAGCACTGCCGGTCTGACGGCCCTTAACACGACCGGCCGCACGCAGTTCCGGCTGTATTTCAACCTGGACGACGACAACGACAGCGTCACCGACTATCTGGGCTACTATGCCGGTGAGTACGGCACGGTGGCATCCCGGCCGCAACTGGAAGTGAATTACGTCGTCAATTTCGTGCCAGTGGTGACGATCACCGCGCCAGCGAACGGGACCCAGGTCATGCCCCACACCCTCATCGAATTCAGAGGAGTGGCCAGCGATGTCGAGGACCATAGTCTGAACGACCGGATGGTCTGGACTTCCGACCTGGACGGCGTGATCGGTACCGGCAGTATCGTCACCACCGACAAACTGCGAGAGGGTATCCATACCATTACGGCGTCAGTCACCGACGGGTTCGGCGCTCAGGCAGCGGCGAGCATCACCCTAATCAACAGTGCTGACCACGCCCCCACCGTCACCATCCATTCGCCCGTCAACGGCGCCAGCTTCATCGACGGTGACGTGATAACCTTCACCGGCACGGCCAACGACGCCGAGGACGGTAATATCACCTCCAATCTGATCTGGACTTCCAGTATCAACGGTAGCATCGGCAGCGGCGGCTCGTTTAGCCGCACCCTGTCAGCCGGGACGCACACCATTCAGGCCCAGGCCACCGACAGCGGCGGCTTCAGCGGTAAGGCCACCCTGACGATCACCGTCGCCCCTCCGCCTACCACCACCTTCACCTCGGTGGGCGGCGAGGACGGCTGGGTGCTGGAATCCAGCGAAACCAGTAATGTCGGCGGCTCGATCAAAGCGAGCGATACCAGCAGCAAGGGATTGCTGCTCGGCGATAACCGCAGCAACTACCAGTACAAGTCCATTCTGTCGTTCGATACCGCTTCCCTGCCCGACAACGCCACTATTATGTCGGCGACCCTGCGCCTGCAACGCGGCACGTTGAGCGGCACCAGCCCCTTCGACACCCATGGCGCCCTGCTGGTGGATATCAGGAACGGTGCCTTCAATAACAATGCCGCGCTGGAAACCGCTGATTTCCAGGCGGCGCCGGCCACGGCTGTGGGGGTGGCGAGCTTGACTAACGCCACTAGTAATGGCGCCTGGTCGGAGGGAGCGATCAATGTCAATGGGCTGGCGGCCATCAACAAGACCGGTCGCACCCAGTTCCGGCTGTACTTCAGCCTGGACGACAATAACGACAAGGGCGAGGACTCCCTGGGTTATTACGCCGGGGAGTACAGCGTGGCGGCGTCCCGGCCGCAACTGGTGGTGACTTATCGTTAAGCGCTGGTGGGCGCTAACGAGGAGTCGGGTGACGACGCGCCCCTAAGGTCCCTGCCTATTGGCAGGCTCGGTAGCGGGCGCGTCTAACCCAACCTACGGGGATTATCACGGTAACAGGGGCTGTCAACTCACTCCCTTGTCGGGAATAGTCACCGGCACGAACAGCGTGTTGCGCTCGCGCTGCACCAGCACCGGAATGGCTTTGCCCAGCGGCGCCTGCTTGACCAACTCTTTGAGCTGAGCGGTGGACTTCACTTCCTGCCGGTTGAAGGACAGGATCACGTCATCGGCCTGAAAACCGGCTTCTTCCGCCGGGCTGTCGGGCGCCAGACCGCTGATCAGCACACCGTGGTCCAGCCCCAGCGCCTTACGCTGCTGGTTGTCCAGGTCCGCCACCATCAACCCCAGGGCGCCTTTTTCCACCTTGCCCTGGTCCGTACCTAACGCTACCGCTGCCTCTTTATCCTTCAGTTCGCCGACTGTCACCGTCACCGTCAGGGACTTGCCATTGCGCAAGATTTCCACCGGGGTCTGAGCGCCGATTACGCTGGCGCCGACCAGCGGCGGCAGGATGCCGGAGCGCTCGACGGTCTTGCCATCGTATTTCAGAATCACATCGCCGGGCTTGATGCCAGCTCTGGCCGCCGGACTGTCCGGGGTTACGCTGGCCACCAGCGCGCCTTCCGGCTTTGGCAAACCGAAGGAATCCGCCAGTGACTGATTCAGCTCCTGAATCGCCACGCCCAACCAGCCGCGCTCGACGTGTCCCTTGGTTTGCAACTGTCCGGCCACTTTCGTCGCCACGTTGATCGGCACGGCGAAGGACAGGCCCATGTAGCCGCCGCTGCGACTGTAGATCTGCGAATTGACTCCGACTACATTACCTTCCGTATCGAACAGGGGTCCACCGGAATTACCGGGGTTGACGGCGGCGTCGGTCTGAATGAAGGGCACGTAATTTTCATCGGGTAGATTGCGCGATAGTGCGCTGACGATGCCCTGGGTGGCCGTGCGCTCCAGGCCGAAGGGCGAGCCGATGGCCAGCACCCAGTCACCGACTTTCAGTTGGTCGGAATCACCTAGTTTGACAGTAGGCAGGTTGGCGGCGTCGATCTTTAACAGCGCCACATCGGTGCGCTCGTCACTGCCGATCACCCTGGCCGGGTATTCGCGGCGGTCATCCAGGCGGACGGTCACTTCTTTCGCACCAGCGACCACGTGGGCGTTGGTCATGATATAGCCGTCTGCTGAGATGATGAAGCCGGAGCCCTGCGCCTGAGATTTAAAGCCCTGCGGCATGCCGGGATACTCTTTGAAGAAACGCTTGAATTGCTCCGGCATGTTGTCCGGCAGATTGAGCATCTGCTGTTCCGAGGCGGCACCGCTGGTGCGGATGTTGACCACCGCCGGGCCGTATTGCTTGACGAGCGTGTTGAAACTGGGTAGTTCCGCGGCCTGACCCGGGACGCTCATGACCCCCGTCAGTGCCAAGGCCAGCGCTGTGCACCGTAACCAGGTAGCGCCGTTGCGTTTACGGGTGACTGCTACAGGATGATTCATGATGACCTCCGTTAAGATAGGGGAACGCCTGAACAGGCTTTCAGTAAGCTGCACGCCATTCTAGGGAACCCAACCTTAACGGAAGCTTGCCGTTGGATTACCAAATGGTAAAGTAGCGCCCTTGGTGTTACCATTAAACTTGTTAATGTCGCTGGTTGGCTGTTGAATGGCATTGTTGGTAAATTGCAAGCGTATCCTGATTATTTCTCTGAAGCATTGTCGATCGGAAAGAGTAATTAAGCCGGATGTGGATTTTTTAATAATCGGGTTACGGTAGTAATTAAATTTTTTTATAGTCAAGCCTCATAGACAGACATGTTACATAATTTTACAATCGGCTTCTGGCGTCAATCGGCAAATTCATCCTGCATTACCAGTCCACACCACGCAGCAACCGCATCGCCCGGCCCGTTGCCATAGCAGTGAATCGGCCAATCGTTACAACCAGCCCGTGTTTTTAACAATACTAAAGGGTAAACCCTTGACAGAATTGACTAATAAACTCCAGCAGAGAATACAAGAACTGGAAGAACAGGTTCGAATTCTGCAAACCCGACTCAACGCCGGGCCGGAGCGTGGCGCGGCAACCGCCGCGCTGTCTGAGCGTCCATCTTCCCAGGCGGCTGCCATTCAGGTGGCGGGCATCCCTCTTGAAAGCATTCTCGATAGCGCCAATGTATGGCTGGAAATGCTGAATGACAATGCCCAAGTCGTTATCTGGAACAGAGCGGCGGAGAAAATATGCGGTTACACCAGGGAGAACGCGGTTGGTAACGACAAGATATGGGAATGGTTATATCCGGATGAGGATTATCGTAAGACGATAATGGCGATGACAGCCGCCGTTATAGCCGGTGAACCCATTAAGGATGTCGAGACCACCATCCAGTGTAACAACGGCGCCACCAAAATCCTCTGCTGGTATTCCCACCCTGTTAACGATGCCGATGGTAAACCCAGTGGCTCTCTGGCACTCAAGCTGGATATCACGGCACGCAAGCAGGCGGAGCAAGCCTTGCGCAGCAGTGAGCAACGCCGGAGCCAGGCGCTCGAAGCCGCCAGGGCAGGCGCCTGGGAATGGGATATTGACACTAACCAGACTGTCTGGTCGGCGCAGAACTACCTGCTACTCGGGCTGCCGCCGGACAGTTGCGAGCCCAGCTATGCCAATTGGCTTGACCGTGTGCATCCCGCAGACCGAGCGGCAGTGCAAGCGCAAATACGCCAGGCGCTGGCGGACCGCAGCGAATTGCACCTTGAATTTCGGGTGGTCTGGCCGGATGGCAGCATCCACTGGATCAGTAGCGTGGCACAGATCGTCTACGATGAGTCGGGCAAAGCGGTGCGCATGTATGGGATTCAGCTTGATATCAGCGCCCGCAAACAGGTTGAAGCGGCGCTGTTCGAGGAAAAGGAGCGCGCCCAGGTGACTCTGCACTCGATCGGCGACGCGGTGATCGTCACCGACGCCGCCGGCATCGTGCAGTATCTGAACCCGGTAGCCGAAGCCTTGACGGGCTGGTCGTTGAGTGAGGCGCGCGGGCGGCCGCTGCAGCAGGTGTTCCACATCTTCGACGAGGACACCCGCCAACCGGCGCCTGATCCGGTGGCCCGCTGTCTGCGCGAGGGCAAGATCGTTGGACTGGCGAATCATACCTGCCTGCTCAGCCGCCTGGGCTCGGAATACGCTATCCAGGATTCGGCAGCCCCTATCCGGGGGCCGGACGGCGGCGTCCTCGGCGCCGTGCTGGTGTTCAGCGACGTGACGCTGGCGCGCCAGCTTACGCAGGCCATGTCCTATCAGGCCACCCATGACGGTCTCACCGGCCTGATCAACCGGCAGGAATTCGAGCGCCGGTTGCAACGGGTGCTGGAAACCGCCCAGGTGGAAAACACCGACAACGCTTTCGGCTACCTGGATCTGGATCAGTTCAAGATCGTCAACGACACCTGCGGACATGTCGCCGGCGATGAACTGCTGCGCCAGTTCAGCCACCTGCTGCAAAGCCGGCTCAGAAAGCGGGATACCCTGGCGCGTTTAGGCGGGGATGAATTCGGTATTCTCATGGAGCACTGCTCGGTACAGCATGCCCTGCGGGTGGCGGAAATGCTGCGCCAGGCGATAGAAGACTTCCGTTTTTTCTGGCAGGACAAAGTATTCAATATCGGCGTCAGCATCGGGCTGGTGGCGGTCAACCAAGCCAGCCAGAATCCGGCAGAAGTTATCAATGCCGCGGACGCGGCCTGTTATATGGCTAAAGCGCAGGGACGTAATCGGATTCACGTATACCAGATCGACGACGCCGAGATGGTGCGGCGGCAGAATCAAATACAATGGGCGGTGCGGCTGCCGCGCGCCCTGGAGGAAGGCCGCCTGCGCTTGTGGTGGCAGCCGATCGTCCCGTTGGGGCGCGATGACACGGAAGGAGACCGCTACGAACTGCTGTTACGGCTGGAGGATGAAGCGGGTCGGCTGGTGCCGCCCGGCGCCTTCCTGCCGGCGGCCGAACGCTACAATCTGGCGACCCGGTTGGACCGCTGGGTATTGGGCGCGGCTCTCGAATGGCTGATGCAGCATCCGCACCAGTTGCAGCAATTGGCGTTCTGCACCATCAACCTGTCTGGGCATTCACTGAGCGAGACGGCGTTTCTATCCTTCGTGCTGGAGCAATTGGAGACCACCGGCATCCCCCCCGCCAAGCTGTGCTTTGAAATCAGCGAGACAGTCGCTATCGCCAATCTGACCAACGCCGCCCGCTTCATCAAAGCCCTCAAAGCGCGCGGCTGCCTCTTCGCTCTGGATGATTTCGGCAGCGGGCTGTGTTCCTTCGCGTATCTGAAGAACCTGCCGGTGGACTATCTCAAGATCGACGGAACTTTCGTGCGCGGCATCGCCACTGAGCCAGCCAATTGCGCCATTGTCAAGGCCATCCATGACATCGGCCGGGTGATGGGCAAGCAGACGATCGCCGAGTTTGTCGAGGATAGCCAGATTCTGGATAAACTGCGCGAGATCGGTGTGGATTATACCCAGGGCTATTACATTGGCCGGCCGCAACCGTTGCAGCCGATAGAGTCCTGAAGTCGTTTAGGCGCCAGCGCCCCACCGATACCAAAACAGCCCGAACAACTCGTGCAGGTCGTAGTTGATCTCGTAAATGGATTGCACCGAAGGCGTCCAATAATCGAGACTGTTCACTTCCAAACTGCGCGGAAAAAATATAGTGGGCGCGGGAATCACGCGCAGGCCAGCCCGCTCGAAGGACTGCGCCGCCCGCCGCATATGGGCAGCATGGGTGACCAGCACAATCGTGTCGATGCCTCGGGCGTTCAGCAGCGCCGCGCTATGGGTTGCATTTTCCCAGGTATTGCGACTGGTGTTCTCAACCAGCACACCGCTAATCCCGAATTCCTCCTCCAGGGCACGCGCCATCAGCATGCCTTCGGGGCTGCTTTGACTGGCATCGCCGTAACCATAACCCCCCGTCGCCAGTAACGGCAGGCCGCTCTGTCGCGCCAGCCTGGCGGCGTAACGGATCCGTCCCAGGGTGCGCAAATGAATCGTATCGCCGCCGTATTCCGGCGCTTTTTCGTAAATTCCTCCCCCCAGCACGACAATAGCGCCGGGATGGAGCGTACTGAGGGACTGCATCGATAAGGGCTCGCAGCACTGCACATAGCGGCTCAACAGATTGGCGGTGAAACCGATGCTGAAAACATAGCCCAGCAGGACGCTGGTCACCAGCAGAGCGACACCGGCCCGGCGCCGCCAGCGCAGCAGCGCCACGGCCAGCAGGCCCAGCAGCAGTGGACCGCTCGGCGGCATGATGAACATCTTGAAAATCAGACTCAAAGCGACCTCGGGAAAGCGCCCGCAAAGTTGGCAATTTTATGGCATCACTGCACACGGTGATGAATAATAGACGCCGGCCGCAGAGCGGTATTATTGACGGTATTAAGCCTGATCCTTATTCCATCTTTGAGGAGCCAGCCATGCTGAGTGAAAATCATGACCTGTTCCACGAACTGCCCGAGTACGCCGGGCGTATCGACCACCTCAAAGCCAACGACGAGCGTTTCGCCCGTCTGTTCAGTGAATATCATCAGATCAACGGTGAGGTGGAGCGCATCGAATTAAACAACGAAGGCCACGCGGATTTTTACGTCGAAGACCTGAAGAAAAAGCGTCTGTATCTCAAAGATACGTTGTATGAGATCTTAAGAAAACAACATTGACCGCTAACATTCCAGGGACGGTTCTCTGGCTTCCGACTCGGGTCGGTTTCTGCCAGGGTGGACCAGTCCCTCTCGGTCAAACTCTGCCAGCCTGCGGCGCCCACACGGTGATCACCGCCACGCCGCCCAACGTTAGCGCGCCGCCGAGCACCAGTTTCCAGGTCAGCCGGTCGTCCCACAGCGTGACGCCGAAGCACACGGCCAGTACCGGCGCAAGCAGCATCAGCGGCGCCGTGACGCTGACCGGATAACGACCGAGCAGATAGTACAGGATACCGTGCCCCGTTAGAGAAGCGCCGACGGCGGAATACAGGGGGGCGCTGTAGTTCAGCCAAGTGGCGGAGCGGAGCGATTCCCATTGACCGTGTTCTAGCAGCAGCGACAGTACCAGCAGCGGCGGCGTGGCGATCAGGGCGATCCAGGCTTGCAGATTGAACACACCGACGCCCGCTATCCGCCGCATTAAAATCGTCGCCACCGCCATCGCCAGAGCGGCAGCCACGATCAACGCCAGCGCGTCCGGATGTGCGAACACGATCGGATCGAAGCCGATGACCAGCACCCCGGCGAACGCGACCCCGATGCCCAGCCGCCGCCACCAGTCGAGCGTCTCCTTGAGGAACAGCACGGCCAGCAGCGCCGAGAAGGGTACATATAACTGCGCCAGAATGGCGACCGAAGTGATATCGCCGCTGGCGGCCAGACCGGCGAATATCAGCCCGAAGTGCAGCACGCCTAGCACCAGACCGACCAGCAGCACCCCTTTCATCTGGCCGGGCGTCCAGCGCAGAAACGGCACCGTGATCAGCAGCAAAATGCTGAAGCGCAGCACGGTGAACAGCAGCGGCGGGAAATGCGTGACGCCGGCCTTGCCGGCGATGAAATTGAACGCCCAGGCGATGTTGGCGAGTAAGGCCAGGGCGAGATCAGGGACAGTCATGCAGCGGCGGCAAACTCAGGCCGTGGCGATGTGCAGCAGATTGGTCGTGCCGGGTTTACCGAAGGGCAGACCGACAGCAATCGCCAGGGTCTGGCCCGGTTGGGCGAGGTTCTCCTGAATCGCGGTGGCACGGGCTTTCTGCACGATGTCCTGAACTTCGTCGAACGCCGGACTGTGCACCGGATGCACCCCCCAGACGAGCGCCAGGCGGCGCGCGACTTGCGGCTGCGCCGACAGACTAAGGATCGGCGCCGCCGGCCGCTCGCGGGCGGCGCGCAGGCTGGTGTAACCCGACGAGGTATAGGTGACGATGGCCGCAATGGGTAGCGTGGCAGTCACGGTGCGCAAGGCCGCGCAGATAGCGTCCTCGGTATTAGGCTGCGGTGCCGGCTGGCGCGCATCCAGCAAGGCGCGGTAATGCGGGTCCTGCTCCACTTGCAGGATGATGCGGTTCATCATCGCCACCGCTTCCACCGGATAGCGGCCCGCCGCCGTTTCGCCCGACAGCATCACCGCATCGACGCCGTCGTATACCGCGGTAGCCACATCGGAGGCCTCGGCCCGGGTGGGCACCGGCGCGCTGATCATGGATTCCAGCATCTGGGTCGCCACAATCACCGGTTTGCCCGCCTGCCGGCAGGCCTGCACGACCCGCTTTTGAATCACCGGCACCTGTTCGGGGGGCAACTCCACGCCCAGGTCGCCGCGCGCCACCATGATGCCGTCCACGCGCGCTACGATAGCCTCCATGTAAACGCCCGCCGCCGATGGCTTTTCCAGCTTGGCGAGCACGGCGGCGCGATCGCCGACCAAGGTCCGCAGTTGGTCGATATCCTCCGGTCGCTGTACGAAGGACAGCGCCACCCAATCGACTCCCAGCTCCAGCCCATAGGCCAGGTCGTCGCGATCTTTCGCGGTGATAGGGGAGAGCGGCAGGATGACGCCGGGGACGTTCACGCCCTTATGATCGGACAGTTCGCCGCCGACGAGCACCTCGGTAACGGCGAACCCGGCGCCGCATTGCTGCGTCTGCAAGCGGATCTTGCCGTCGTTCAGCAGCAGATCAGCGCCGGGTTCGAGCGCCGCGAAGATCTCCGGATGCGGCAACTGGACCCGCCCGGCGTCACCTGGCTGGGCGTCCAGATCGAGCCGGAACGTCGCGCCGACTGGCAACTCCACCGGGCCTTCGGCGAAACGGCCTATGCGCAGTTTGGGCCCTTGCAGATCCAGCAAAATGCCGAGCGGCCGGCCGGTTTGCTGCTCCACCTGCCGGACCACTGCATAGCGCCGGCGATGCTCTTCGTGGGTCCCGTGGCTGAAATTGAGACGGAATATATCGGCGCCCCTGTCCACCAGCGCGCGAATGATGCGAGGCTCGTCGCTGGCCGGTCCCAGGGTGGCGATGATTTTGGTATTGCCGTGTCGTTGCATGCGGTAGCTGCCTCGCAATGGAAAAACCGGGTCGCGTCATGTTATAGCTTTCCACCAGCGCCGACCACCTCGTTGTAACCCGGGTCAGCCAGCGATCATCCAATCGAGCCGGTCGCCGTCCCGCACCGGCAGTGGTCGAGTATAATGCTGCCCCAGTCAGCCCGGCAGCGCTGCGCATCCTGAAGGAGCCCCTCATGTCCGTCACATCAATCCTTACCGGCCAGTTTCCCGGCTTGCGTATGCGCCGGTTGCGGCGCGATCCGTTCATCCGCCGGCTGGTGCGCGAGACCCGCCTGGGAGTAGATGATCTGATCCAGCCGCTGTTCGTCCACGCTAGGCCGGGACGGGAGGCGGTCTCCTCCCTGCCCGGGGTGGAGCGGCTGAGCCTGGATGAACTGCTCAGGGAGGCCGAAGCACTGGTCGAGCTGGGCGTGCCGGCGCTGGCGCTGTTCCCGGTAACGCCGCCGGCGGTCAAATCCGAGGACGCCCGCGAAGCCTGGAATCCGAACGGTCTGGCGCAGCAGGCGGTGCGCGCTCTGAAGCGCGAATTCCCGGATCTGGGCGTGATTACCGACGTGGCTCTGGACCCGTTCACTAGCCACGGTCAGGATGGCCTGGTGGATGACAACGGCTACGTGCTCAACGATGCAACCGTTCAGGCGCTGGTCCGGCAGGCCTTGTCCCATGCCGAGGCAGGGGCTGATATCGTCGCCCCGTCGGACATGATGGATGGCCGCATCGCTGCCATTCGCGCCGCGCTGGAATCCGCCGACTATATCCATACCCGTATTCTGGCCTACTCCGCCAAATACGCCTCCAGCTTCTACGGCCCCTTCCGCGATGCCGTAGGCTCGGCGGCCAATCTACAGGGCGGCGACAAATACAGTTACCAGATGGATCCTGCCAACAGCGACGAAGCCCTGCGCGAGGTGGCGCTGGATCTGGATGAGGGCGCCGATATCGTGATGATCAAGCCGGGTCTGCCCTATCTGGACATCGTGCGCCGCGTCAAGGAGCAGTTCGCCGCGCCCACCTTCGTCTATCAGGTCAGCGGCGAATACGCCATGCTGATGGCTGCCGTGCACAACGGCTGGTTGCGCGAGCAGGCGGTCATTATGGAAGCATTGCTCGCTATCAAGCGGGCCGGCGCCGATGCGATTTTCACCTATTGCGCCCGCCGCGTGGCGGGCTGGTTGAAGCACGGCTGGACACCTTGAGGCGCTGTCCGTGGAGGCTGACGTCACCATGACCACCGAACCCGATCGTTATGCGGTGCTGGGCAATCCCGTCCACCACAGCAAATCCCCGCAGATCCACGCACTGTTCGCAGCGCAAACCGGCCAGCAACTGGACTATCGGGCGATGCTGGTCGAGCCTGGCGGTTTCGCGGTGGCGGTGAACACCTTCCGGCAAGAGGGCGGCAAGGGACTCAACATCACCGTACCTTTCAAACAGGACGCCTGGGTCTATGCGGATGTGCTGAGCGCCCGCGCCGAGCGGGCCGGGGCGGTCAACACGCTGCTGTTCAAGGACAGCGGCGCAGCGTTTGGCGAAAACACCGATGGTCTGGGACTGGTGCGTGACCTCACGGTTAATCACGGCTTCGATCCGACCGGCAAGCGCATCCTGCTGCTGGGCGCGGGCGGCGCGGCGCGCGGCGTGCTGCAACCGTTGCTGGCGGCGCTGCCGGCCAGTCTGGTGATCGCCAACCGCACCCCCGAAAAGGCGCTCGATCTGGCCTTGCTGTTCAGCGATCACGGGTCGGTATTCGGCTGCGGCTTGGCAGCGCTGGCGCGGCGGCGTTTCGAGCTGATTGTCAATGCGACCTCGGCGGGACTCGACCAGCAGGCACCCTTCTTGCCGGACGGCGTCCTTGCCGAAGGTGGCTGGTGCTACGACCTGATGTATGGGGATGAGCCCACCGCTTTCGTGCGCTGGGCCCTGACGCACGGTGCGGCGCGCGCGCTGGATGGTCTGGGCATGCTGGTGGAGCAGGCGGCGGAATCGTTCCTGCTATGGCGCGGGGTCAGGCCGGAAACCCCGCCGGTCATCGCCAACCTGCGCGGCAAGGCCGCGTAATGACCGGAACAGCAGTACACTGCATCGCCAACCACCACTGACAGGCAATAAGGCGCCCATTCATGGACAATTCAGAGCAGACAAAACAACTTCTCAGAGAGCTGTTCGACACGCAGCTACAGGCCGTGCTGGCTACCGATTGCGAGGGGCAACCCTATACCAGCCTGATGGCTTTCGTCGCCACCGACGATCTTGGCAGGCTGCTTTTCGCTACCTATCGCGATACCCATAAGTACAGGAATCTGCGCGACAATCCCCAAGCGGCGCTGCTGATCGACAACCGTACCTGCCGATTGAGCGATCATTTCGAGGCTATCGCCGTCACCGCCACCGGCAGGATTGCCGAAGTGCCGGCGGCGGACAGCGAACGGTTCCTGGCGCTTTATATCGCCAGGCATCCCAATCTGGAGGAATTCGTCGTTTCCCCGGCCTGCGCCTTAATGGCGATGCAGGTAGAGCATTACTACATCGTCAGTCGCTTTCAGCAGGTGCTGGAAGTGGCGATGGGCCAGCGCTGAATAGCCGATCTGTGCCGGTCGGTTGGAAAAATAGGATTATTAATTCAAGATGATAAGACTGGGTATCGATCTCGGCGGCAGCAAAATTGAAATCATCGCCCTGGCCGAGGACGGTACGGTGCGCGCCCGGCGTCGGGTGGCCACGCCGCGCCACGACTACGACGCCACTGTGCGCGCCATGGTCGCACTGGTGCAGGCGGTGGAAACCGAACTGGGACAAACCGGCACGGTGGGTATCGCCATGCCGGGCACACTGTCTCCGGCCACAGGACGGGTGAAAAACGCCAATTCCACTTGGCTGAACGGCCGCCCGCTGGATCGTGACCTGGAAGCCTTGTTACAGCGGCCCCTGCGCTTCGCCAATGACGCCGACTGCTTTGCCCTGTCGGAGGTCAGTGACGGCGCGGCAGTCGGCGCCGCCGTGGTGTTCGGCGTGATCATCGGCACCGGAGTCGGCGGCGGCATCGTGATCGACGGTCGTCTGGTAAGCGGACCGAACGGCATCGCCGGCGAATGGGGTCACAATTCCCTGCCCTGGCCGGAGCTGTCTGAACTGCCTGGACCGGC
The DNA here is from genome assembly GCA_963708455.1 of uncultured Pseudomonadota bacterium. Lineage (GTDB taxonomy): Bacteria > Pseudomonadota > Gammaproteobacteria > Competibacterales > Competibacteraceae > CAIMUS01. The sequence goes on along the minus strand of CAVPSQ010000010.1, from coordinate 342,835 downwards.
CTGTTACTGCGGGCTGCATGGCTGTATCGAAACCTGGCTGTCCGGTCCCGGTCTGGCCCGCGACCAGCGTTTGCATACCGGCCTCGATCTGGACCCGGCCACCATCGCCGCCCGGGCGGCCGCCGGAGATCTCCAGGCCGAAGCCGCGCTAGGCCGCTACGAGCAGCGGATGGCCAGGGCGCTCGCCAGCGTAATCAATATTCTCGACCCCGCCGTGATTGTGCTGGGCGGAGGGCTGTCCCGGCTAAGGCGTCTGTACCAGCAGGTGCCGCTGCTGTGGGAACCGTATGTATTTTCGGATCGGGTAGATACCTGTCTGGTCCCGCCCCGTCACGGCGATTCCAGTGGCGTGCGGGGAGCGGCGTGGTTGTGGCCATCGACAGGGTAATCCCGCCCATGCTCCAGGCCGATACGTTCGTATTCGGCGATCACCTGAGCGCCCAGCAGCAGGATAATGGCCGCTATCTCCAGTGTCAGCAAAGCGACGATGGTGGTGGCCAGCGAGCCGTAAATCACATTCACATAGGACAGCCTGGCGAAATACCAGACCGCCAGATGGCGGGTGGGCTCCCATAGCAAAGTCGCTGTGACTCCGCCGATTAGGGCATGACGCAGCGACAGATTGCCCACCGGCAGCAGCATATAAATGGCGGTGACCAGCAGGGTCTGGCTGACCAGACCGATCCCATAAACCATCATACCCACCAGACCACTCAATTCTAGCCGCCAGCCCAGCAGCGGGATTTGCAGCTTATCCATCGCCTGCAAGACGCCGAAGATAAGCGTCAGCGCAACAAAACCCAGGGTCAACAGCATGATGAAGGCGAAGGGCAGCAACACCGAGATGAAAAACGGGCGCTTCGGCTCCACCCGGTGAGAAAAAATCGCCACCATGGCGCTTTCCAACACCGAAAACGCCAGCGAACTGAAAAACAGCAGCACTCCTCCCACCAGCCAACTGAATGCCTGGCGATGCTCGAAAAAAATTTTTACCTGGTCGAGCACGGGCCTGGCCTCTCCCGGCATCAGCAGCGCCAGATAACGTTCCAGGATAGCCAGCGCCTGCGCTTCATCCACCACATGGGACAGAGTCACCAACAACAGGATCAGCAGAGGTACGATGGACAGCAGGATGTAATAGGCGACGGCACCGGCCAGCAGCAATCCCTGATTGGCGTGGAAGCTTCTCAGTACCCGTCCCAGAAACCCCAGCGGGTGGCTAAAAATCTGCTGTCGGATGGGGGAACGACTACGCATCGTTATTAAACCGCGTCTAAATTTGAGACCTGTCGTTTATGAATATTGATTTGCAGAGGACAGCTTATAGTTTTCAAAATAGCCACGGTTTAAGGCGCCAGCAACAAGGCCAAACAAACGCTGCCACTGGGCAGCTTTACGAGAGAAAATCCTATTTCCGATAAAGTCTAATACCGGTCTTCAAGGAACGCTACCGGCGAAATTGTAGGCCATTTCCTTATCCGGTGCTTGCAGGCAGAACCCCTGAGCGAACGTCAGGCCGCAGGCCCGCAAGGCTTGCAGCGTGGCCATGTTCTCGATGCTGCTCGCCACCGTGACGATCTGCTGGGCTTCCAGCGTTTGCACCGCCTGCCGTAATTCTTGCTGCCTGGCCTGATCGGTGCTGAAATCGTGGAAAAAATGTGGGTCGAGTTTGATGTAGTCCACCGGCAGCCGCTCGAGCAGCAACCGGGCCGCCTCGCCGCCGTGGAAGCGATCCAGCGAGAAGCTGCAACCTAATTGGCGCATGGCTTCCACGAAACGGCACAAGGCCGGCAGATATTTTTGCGCCCTGGCCTCGGTCATCTCGAACACCAGCCGGTCGGGCTGCACACCCGCTCTTTCCAGCGCGGTCTGGATCCACTCGGTGATCGCCTCGTCCTGCAATATCGCCGGGGAGATATTGACGAACAGTATGGTCGGTTCGTTATGCGCCTGGCGCTCCCGCAACAGGCGGATGGCGCTGCCGATCACCCAGCGTTCCAGTAGCAGCCCCAGGCGGTGATTCTGCACCACGCCGAACACCGTCTCCGGGAGCAGTTCCTGACCTTCCTGATTGCGCATCCGCAACAGGGCCTCGTAGCGGGCGGCCGTGTCGCCCCGCAGGCTGACGATCGGCTGGAACACCAGTCCGAGACGACGCTGTTCCAGGGCTTCCTGGATTTCTTCCAGAAAACGCTGGCGCTGCGAGGCGGTCGCCTCCCAGTCGGTCTTGGGGTTGTAGATATGGATGCGCTCGCGCCAGCTTTCCCGCCCCGATTCCCGGGCGATGGCGCAGGCCATGTCGGCCTGCTGGATCAGCCGTGGCCATTCCTGCTCTTCGGACCGGGTGACGCTGATGCCCACGCTGGTATGCAGCCGCACGGCTTCTTCACCCACGGTGTAGATTTCCGTCTCCAGGCGGGTGCGCACGCTGCGGGCCGTGTCCAGCAAGGCCTCCCGTTCCGTACTGCTCAGCAGTACCGCGAACATGGCGTCGCTGAAACGGGCGGCCTGCTGCCCCGGCTCCAGCACGGAGCGCAGCCGTCCGGCAGCCTGTTCCAGCACGGCGTCGGCGAGGTTCACGTCACGGGCTTCCAGTTCCCGCTGATTGTCCAGGGTGACCAGCATAACGGCGCCGCTGCGCTGCGCATCCAGCAGTCGTTCCAGTTGATCCAGGAAATAACGCCGGCTGTACAGGCCGGTGACCGTATCTTTGCGGCTGAGATGGCTAAGCTTCCAGGACAGGGCTTGCGCCCGGTGCAGGCGGCCGGTTACCGCCGCCAGCAGGTAATCGGCGCTCACCGGTTTGCGCAGCACATCATCGCCGCCGGCACCGAAGGCGGCCAGCACCGGGTCCAGATGGGTCTGGCCGGACAGCAGCAACAGCGGCAGTTCGCCGTAAGTTTCATGCTGGCGGATCGCCAGCGCCAGCTCCACCCCGTAGAGGGCGCGCAGATCCAGGTCGAGCAGCAACAACTGCGGCTGCCAGCGCTGCAATACCCGCACGGTTTCCAGCGGCTGCTCCAGCACTTCGGTAACGATGGCCGGATGTTCCAGCAAACCGGCCAGCCGCTGCGCTTCGCCGGGACTGTCGGCTACGATCAACACCCGGCAGCCCTGCATGGCTTGCGCCTGCAGCCGGTCGTACAGCGCATCCGTCAGCAGTTGCACGTTCACCGGCTTGGTGAAATAACCCTTGCCGCCGGCGCTGATCGCCTCCAGCCGGGCGGCCAGGTCGGTGTGTTCGGACAGGAAAAACAGCGGCGCTTTACGGTCAAGACGGTCGTCCTGGGCGGCGACCATATTGAAGCTGATCAGCATTTCCCCCTCGGCGGCATCCATATCGACCACGACCGCCAGCGGCGCGCTCTCGGCCAGCAGGCCGCGCAGCTCGACAAAGGTGTTGACGCGACGTAGCTGCAAACCGCAGCCTTCCATCGCCACGGTCAGGGTGTTCGCCTCGTGGCCGGCCAGCAGCAGGATTTCCCCGCGCAGCGCCGGCACCGGTTCGCCGACCGCGAGGCGGTTGTCGTCCGTCTTGACAGGGGCTTGCGGCAGCAGCCGCTGCAAGGCGTCCAACAGCGTCAGCAGGTGCTCCCGCGCCAGGCCTTGCGGCAGTCGTCCACCCTTGAGGCACTCGCTCAACTGCTCCAGCAGCCGCGAGACCAGATCGGCGATCCAGGCGTACTCGGCCTGACCCTGCACAAGGTCGGACAGTTGCCGGGCCGCCTGATCCAGTGCCACGATGTTTTCGCGGTGCCATTTGACATGGATCAGTTGCTCCCGCAGCGTTGCGATGGTTTGCAGCGCCGGAATCAGCGGCTCCAGCGGATTGGCGGCCACAGCAGCATCTCCTCAGCGTTGCAGGGGAAACCTACGGGTAGTCACGGTGGTAGGCGACTACCCGCTCTACTTCGTTCTTCGACCCCAGCACCACCGGGCAGCGCTGGTGCAGCGATTCGGGCTGGATCTCCATGATCCGCTGCGTGCCGGTGGAGGCGGCGCCGCCAGCCTGCTCAACAATGAAGCTCATCGGATTGGCTTCGTACATCAGGCGCAGCTTGCCGGTGCTGCCTTTGGCTTTGAGCTTCTTATCCAGCGGATAGAGGAAAATGCCGCCGCGGCTGAGTACCCGATGGACATCCGCGATCATGGCCCCCATCCAGCGCATGTTGAAGTCCTTGCCACGCGGCCCATCCTTGCCGGCCAGACATTCGTCGATATAGCGCGTGATGGGCGGTTCCCACAGCCGGGTATAGGCGGAGTTGATGGCGAACTCCGAGGTGTCTGCGGGGACGCGCATGTCGGGATGGCTGAGCACGAATTCACCGATGCGCTGGTCCAGGGTGAAGCCGTTGACGCCGAAGCCGGTGGTCAGCACCATCATGGCGGAAGGGCCATACAGCGCATAACCGGCGCACACTTGCTGCACGCCGGGTTGCAGGAATTCTGCTTCAGTCGGATCGCCGGTCGCGCTGGCAGGCCGGCGCAGAATCGAAAAGATGGTGCCCACCGGACCGTTGACGTCGGTATTGGTGGAGCCGTCCAAAGGATCGTAAACCAGCAGATACTTGCCGCGCGGATATTGCGGGGGCAATTGGTAAACCCCGTCCATTTCCTCCGAGGCCATGGCCGCTACATGGCCGGTGAATTCATTGCGGCGAAGGAACAGATCGTTGGAAATCACATCCAGTTTTTTCTGAGTTTCTCCCTGCACGTTTTCGGTATCCGCGCTGCCTAGCACGTCCCGGTCGGAGAGGCGACCGTAGCGGACGGCGCTGGCGATGGTCTTGCAAGCGATGATGATATCGTTGATCAGAGAGGTGAAGTCGCCAGTGGCGCCGGTGACGCGGCGTTGTTCTGCGATGATGTATTCGGTAATAGTGGTGCCGATCATGATCTGTAGTCCCGCAATGACGAAAGTTACGCAGTGTGGCCGCAGCGGTGCGCCTCCTTGCCCGCTACAACCGCAGTCGGAAATGAATTTTTATCTTATCATGATTCGGGGTCTGATTTGGTGTAGCGCTTGGGCCGGATGGCTGTCTGGCGGATGGCCGGCAGCAGGGTCGCTTTCCGTAGCCTGTATGCGACGGTGCTGCAAAGATGGTGGGGGTTTGGCGCCGGTGAGGTGTTGCCAGGTTCGTTCAAGCCATTGGATGTCTTGAGGGTATGAGCTGCTGTTGACCGGATAGCCGACCCTCTTGCCGTGCTGTCAGCGGCCTAACGCCTCCACCACCTCGCGAATCAACCTGGATCCCCGGTAAATCAAACCGGTGTATAACTGCACCAGGCTGGCGCCAGCTTCCAGCTTGGCTTTGGCGTCGGCCCCGTTGAGAATCCCGCCCACACCGATGATCGGTAGTCGTCCGCCCAATGCTGCATGTAACCGGCTGACCGCCTGGGTGGCCAGCGCGGTCAACGGGCGGCCACTCAATCCCCCGGTTTCAGCGGCATGCTGCAACCCTGCCACGCCCTGCCGCGAACAGGTGGTATTGGTGGCGATGACCGCGTCGATGCTTTGCTGCGACAGGGTCCGGGCGATGAATAGAATTTCCTGCTCGTCGAGATCGGGCGCAATTTTGACAGCCAGCGGCACATAATGTCCGTGTGTCTGGCTCAGCCGCGCTTGTTCTTCTTTCAACCGCTCCAGCAGACGATTCAAGGCGTCGCCGTATTGCAACTCGCGCAATCCCGGCGTATTGGGAGAGGAGATGTTCACCGCCACATACCGGGCGTAGGGATAAACTTTGCGCAAGCACAGCAGATAATCCTCGGTGGCGTTGGCCAACGGGGTGGCAGCGTTTTTGCCAATATTGACGCCCAATATGCCTTTAAAAGCGGTCTGCCTGACCCGTTCGACCAGATAATCCACGCCCCGGTTGTTGAAACCCATGCGATTGATCAAGGCCTGCGCCTGGGGTAGGCGGAACAGGCGCGGGCGGGGATTGCCCGGCTGCGGTCGGGGGGTGACCGTACCCACTTCGATGAAGCCGAACCCCAGTGCCGCCAGCGCGTCCAGGTAATCGGCGTTCTTATCGAGTCCGGCCGCCAATCCTACGGGGTTGGGAAAATCGATCCCCATCACCCGTCGCGGCGCCAGTGGCCGGCGCGCCACCAGCAGACGGGCCACGGGACCCCGGCAGGCCAGCCGCAGGGCGCGCATGCTCAGTTCGTGCGCGGTTTCCGGCTCCAGATGAAATAACAGTCGGCGGGTCAGATCGTATAACATGGTGTGGGTTGCCACTCCGACGAGACTCGTATAAGTATAACCAGCGGAGGCAACCGATGCCCTTTTCATCCCACCCGCTTATACCGATGAGCCTGCTGTGCCACGCACCATGTCCGAGCAACAGCCACCCTTTGATTCCCAAGCATTTCTCAAAACCTTGACCGCTCTGCCTGGCGTATACCGCATGCTGGACGCCAAGGGCAAGGTGCTTTACGTCGGCAAGGCCCGCAATCTTAAGCAGCGGGTAGCCAGTTATTTTCGTTCCCAGCAGGCTGCCGCCAAGATCCGCAGCCTGGTGGCGCAGGTGTGCGCCATCGAGGTGACCGTCACCCATACCGAAGGGGAGGCGTTGATCCTCGAAAGCAATCTGATCAAGCAGTTCAAACCACGCTACAACGTGCTGCTGCGGGATGACAAGGGTTATCCTTATATCCATCTTTCGGCGGAAGATTTTCCCCGGCTGGCGCTGCACCGGGGTGCCAGGCGCGCGCCAGGGCGCTATTTCGGTCCTTATCCCAACACGGGCGCGGTGCACGAGACGCTGCACCTGCTGCAGCGGATATTCCGCCTGCGGCAATGCGACGACAGCTTTTTCCGCAGCCGCAGCCGTCCCTGCCTGCAATATCAGATCAAGCGTTGTACCGCCCCCTGCACCGGGCTGATCGATCGGGAAGGCTATCAACGCGACGTGCGCCATGCCGTGCTGTTCCTGGACGGTAAGAGCAATACCGTGATCGACGCGCTGGCGCAGCGCATGGAAGAAGCCGCGGCGCAACTGCGCTTCGAAGAGGCGGCGGTCTATCGGGATCAGATCGCACAACTGCAACAGATTCAGGAACGGCAGCACGTGAGCGGTGCCAGCGGCGATCTCGATGTAGTGGCCTGTGTGGTGCAGGAAAGCGCAGCCTGTGTCCAGGTGTTGTATTTCCGCGATGGCCGGTTGCTGGGCAACAAGGGTTTCTTTCCCAGCATCCCTGAAGACGAGGATAGCCGGCAGGTGTTGAGCGCTTTTCTGGCGCAATACTATTTGCACAAAACCCCGCCGATGGAAATCCTGATTGATCAGCAATTGCAGGATACCGGCCTGTTGGCGCAAGTCCTGCAGGAACGAGCCGGCCGCAAGGTTGCCATCAGCGCCAACGTGCGGGGGGAACGCGCCCGCTGGCTGGAGATGGCCCAGCGTAATGCTGCGCATGCGCTGCATGCCTACCTGTCCAGTCAAGCCGGCATGCAGCGGCGTTTCCGGGCGCTGCGGGACGCCTTGCAACTGGAGTCTGTCCCATCCCGGTTGGAGTGCATGGATGTCAGTCATACTCAGGGTGAGGCGACGGTTGCCTCCTGTGTGGTGTTTACCCAGGAGGGACCGTCGAAATCCGATTATCGCCGCTATAACATCCACAGCGTCACGCCGGGTGATGACTACGGCGCGCTGCGGCAGGCGCTGACCCGCCGCTATACCCGGTTGCGCGCCAGCGAAGGCACGCTGCCCGCTATCCTGTTCATCGACGGCGGCAAGGGCCAGTTGCACCAGGCCCGTGACGTGCTGGCTGAGCTGGAAGTGGATGGCGTGCTGCCGATCGGCATCGCCAAGGGACCGGAGCGCAAGCCAGGCCTAGAAGTTTTATACCGGGCCGGCGCGGACCAGCCGCTGATCCTGGCGACCGATTCGCCGGCGCTACATCTGGTGCAGCAGATTCGGGACGAAGCACATCGCTTCGCCATCACCGGCCACCGGCGGCAGCGGTCCACAGCGCGCACCACCTCGACCTTGGAAAGTATCCCCGGCGTGGGGCAGAAGCGCCGGCAGGCGCTGCTCAAGCAGTTTGGCGGTCTGCGCCAGCTAGCGCGCGCCGGCATCGAAGATATCACCCGTGCGCCGGGAATCAGCAAGGAACTGGCGCAGCGGATTTATGATTGTTTTCATGGTGAGGATTAGACATAAGCCTGTCGAGTGCGAGGTAGCGGGCTCGGTCCAGCGGTAAGGGAAAAGAATGGCCAAAGTCCAGTTATAATGACTTATGCATATGACTGTAGTTAGAGAAATCATGAAAAAATCAAATTTTTTTATTATCGGTGCCCCAAAGTGTGGGACAATTTCACTGGCTCACTATCTTGGTGATCATCCAGAGATATTCCTGTCTGATCCTAAAGAGCCCGATTTTTTCCGCACGGACGTATCGTTTCGTCGCCTTGTTGAGAACCTTGATGATTATAATGCATTATTCAAGGCGGCTGGCTCAGAACATAAAGCAGTTGGAGAAGCATCGGTAAATTATTTACGCTCTTATAAAGCAGTTTTAAATATTTTAGAATATAATCCTGCCGCCAAATTTATTGTGATGTTGAGAAACCCTATAGATATGATATATTCATGGCACTATCATGCTCTGTTCTACCAGTATCATGATATAGAAAATTTCGAAGTTGCCTGGTGCTCAAAAAACTATAAGACAGTCTGCAGCCTGGGCGAACAAATGGAACGGCTTTATGGCATTGTTTCAAAAGATCGCGTTTTAATTATCTTGTTTGAGGATCTAAAGGCCGATCCTAAAAAAGTCTACGAGAACACTCTATCTTTTCTAAACGTATCTTCTGATAATAAAACTGATTTTCCCGTATACAATCAAGCTAAAGCTAACCGTTCTGATAAGTTAGGGCATTTTTTTCCCTAGGTCGTAGGTTAATGAGAAATATCGGTATCATCAAACCCCCTAAATTAGCAAAACTTGTACTCCATCTTAATATAATGGATGTAAAAAAACTACCTTTATCTGATCATATTCGCAAAGAAGTATGGGAATATTTCCGCGAAGACGTTGAAAAACTATCTGATTTGATTGATCGTGATTTATCGCATTGGAAGTAAAGAATCCACTTCCAAAGGCATCAGATTACCCACAACTCACTGACCCCAGAGGCCATTGCAAGGGTTCAGCGTTTCCCCTTTGGTGGTCGCTTCTTTGTCGTCTTAACGCCCGACGATCAGATCGAGAATGCTTCGATTCAACCAGTGGGAGCAATCCCGTAGTAGCGCGTTTCATCGTCACGCGACGTCTAAACCAGCGTTTGCAGCGGACTTGGCTTGCGGTGAGTTTGGTTTGGTGGTCTGGGCTTTGCTAACAGGTGTATTATTCGTCGTTATCTGCCCCTTACCCGGCCAGGCCGTTGAAGTGCGACGTTAGGCGCTCAGTGCCACCAGCAGTCACATTGTAAAAAATATGTTTTTAATCAAAATGTTAGTTTTGATATAGGCGCTTAACCTGGCAAAATTTCTGTGCTTATCCACTAGCACCAGAAGTTTCTATTTGATTACCATTATCCAAGCCGAGCTGCTTAGGTAGCGGTTGCAGTCCGCTCCACCAGTATTCAACCCATGCGACAGGTGCTGTATGATGCTGCCCTTCAACCACAGGCGTACCGTATTTCCCGCGTACAAGGCTACTTTCAGCCTACCTTTTATGATCCTATCAGGAGAATAGACAGTTGATAAGACAATGCAAACCAGGTTTCTTCGCGCTGCCCGTGCTGCTGTTGGCGACATGGGTTTTACAGCAACCAGCGATCGCGGCAGAAGAACAGCAACCCAAACTGGAAACGGATGACCAGAAGCTCAGTTATGTCCTCGGCATGGATTTCGGCGAGGTCATCAAACGCATCAAGGCGGACGCCAATATCGACCCGGCGCTGGTAGTGCGCGCCATCGCGGATGTCCTGGCTGGCAAAACCACCTTACTGGCACCGCAGCAGGCGAACGAGATCAAACAGGCGTTTTCGCAGAAAATGCAGGAACGGCTGGCCACGGAGCACAAAGTGCAGGCGGACAAGAATCGCACCGAGGGCGAGGCATTTCTGGCGCAGAACAGGACCAAGCAAGGCGTTGTTACCACGGCCAGCGGTTTGCAGTATGAGGTGATCACGCCGGGTCAGGGCACAAAGCCCACGGCGACCGATACCGTGACTGTCAATTACCGGGGTACGCTGCTGGATGGCAGTGAATTCGACAGCTCGTACAAACGCGGCAAGCCGGCGACCTTTCCGGTGGACGGCGTGATACCCGGCTGGAGCGAGGCGCTGCAACTGATGCCGGTCGGCAGCAAATACCGCCTGTTCATTCCAGCCGATCTGGGCTATGGCGAGCGCGGAGCGGGCCGACAGATAGGTCCTAATGCGACCCTGGTGTTTGAGGTGGAACTGTTGAACCTCGACAAGCAAGCCGGCTCACAGCCTGAAACAGAGGCGCCACCCACTCAGCAGAAACCCACCGTAGCAGCGCCGCCGCAGACTACCCCGCAGCCGGGGCAAGGCCAGACTCCAGCGGGTGGACAGCCCGCAGCCCCGCCGACGTCCAAGTAAAGCCGCGGCGGTCGCTGTAAGGTGTCGCGCCAGGCAGCAGGTAGGTAGAGAGTTGGACTTGAATACCCAACCCGCGGTAATGCTTGACGCGCCCCGTCAGGCGCTGTGCCAGTTGCTGGCCGAGTATGGCCGCGCCTTATGCACCGATCCCTCCCGCTGTGAGGCCTTGCTGCAGCACCGCTGTGGTCAGCACAAGCGGGAGATCTTTGTACTGATAAGCGCCCTCAGGGAGGGAGTTGTGGAAGAGTTGGCGGCATGCCGACGGAACACGCCACCCGCGCTGCTGGTGCCGCGGTTGGCGCAACGGTTGCGCGACAATCTCGGTCTGGCAGAGGAATTTGCCGAGTGGGCGGTGGCGTCCTGGGCGCAGGCATTGGAAGCATTACCGGATTCCGAGCCAACCGGGCCTGGAGCCGGAACCCGGCGGCCGCCTGCACAGACGCCAACCGATTTATCGCTCCTGGAGAACATCGACGGCCGGTTGGCCGAGTATCTCCATGCCCTGCAGCAAAGAACGGCACAAGCGCTGGGCCTGCCGGTGGTATTCAGCGACCGGTTGCGGGACGGCTCGGAGGGACCCGCGATGGTAGTGATTCCGGCAGGGCGCTTCCTGATGGGCTCTCCCAAGGACGAGTGGGGCAGACGCAGCGATGAACGGCAGCATCGGGTCACTATCGAGCGGCCGTTCGCGCTCAGTCAATATCCAGTGACTTTCGCCGAGTTTGACTGTTTCACGGCAGCCACCGGTCGGGAAGCGGCGCAGGATAACGGCTGGGGCCGCCAGCGGCGTCCCGTGATCCATGTCAACTGGGAGGAGGCGCTGGCCTACGCCGACTGGTTATCCGCCCAGACGGACAGACGCTATCGCCTGCCAACCGAGGCAGAATGGGAATGCGCTGCCCGGGCGGGGTCCGTAATGCCGTTCTACAGCGGTGATTTCATCAAGCAATCGCAGGCCAATTATGAGAGAAACAAGACTTCAGCGGTGGGTCAGTTTCCCGCCAATACCTGGAGCCTGCACGATATGCACGGCAATGTCTGGGAGTGGACCGGCTCGGTGTACGATGAATTTTATGGAGGTCTGGAGCAGCAGGCGGCCGGCGCACTCGCGGCTGCTGAAGCGCGGGTGCTGCGCGGTGGTTCGTGGCGCAACTCGCCGGCTTCGTTACGGTCCGCGTTCCGCGCTTGGCTGCGTCCCCAGGTCCGCAACAGTGATTCGGGGTTCCGGGTGGCGAGAGAGGTGTAAGCAGCCGCCTCTCCAGAGTCTCTGCCTCGCGTGATCCTTTGCAGTTCACTTTTCTTTAACTGCCATTAAACTATTCAGCCGTTCAATTTCTCAAATTTCTCAATGGGAGGGAAAATCGATGACTAGAAAACTGCTTTACCTGGGTCTTGCCGGCGTCTTGAGTCTGGGCGGTGTTGGGCTGAGAGCGGCGGCTGTCAAGCCGGAAGACGCCGTCAAATACCGCCAGTCGGCCTACAATCTCATCAAATGGAACTTTGCCCCGATAGGCGCTATGGTGAAGGGCGAGAAACCCTATGATGCCGATGCGGTCGCCCGCCATGCGGCTTTTCTGGAAGTGCTGAGCAAAATGCCCATCGAAGGCTTCACGCCCGGTTCCGATGTCGGTAAAACCGAAGCGAAGTCGGATATCTGGAAAAACTGGGCCGAATTCGAGAAGCTCATGAACAACTTCCAGGAGGAAACGGCCAAGCTCAACCAGGCCGCCAAAACCGGCAATGAGGGCGCCGTCAAAGCGCAGTTCAGCACTACGGCCAAAACCTGCAAGACCTGTCACGATAAATTCCGCAAGGAAGATTAGTCTCTGCCGGCGGCGCGGCCTTGTGTCTGCCGGTTGTGCTCTCCGGCGGAGCGGGCCGCGCCGTTCACTGGCAGCACTCTTTGTGTACCATCCTGTTGGCCGCTGATCGTCGGCGCAACGGGTGCGCTGCGGTTCACTTCGCGAGGCGAGCCCGCGCCTGCTGAATCGCAGCGCTGGCGGCGCGACACGGTGCCTGCTCCCCCAAGTTATCTAAGGTATAGTATCTTGTTACATCATCATTAAATTATTTAGCGCGGCTGGCTCCAGGCCATACCGCCATTTTCCTGCAACGATCCAATCCAAGAGGCTGGTTCCAAAGACCGGGGCAACATCGCAATGCTGGATGTCCTTCGTCGCATCACCCAAGAAATCAATACCGCCACCGGCCTGGAAGAAGCGCTTGCCATCGTCGTGCGGCGCGTCCGCGAAGCCATGAGCGTCGATGCCTGTTCCATTTATCTGCTGGACGAGGCTGACGGCCGCTATTTGCTGATGGCCACCGATGGGCTGCATCAATCTGCCGTAGGCCGGGTGCGCCTGGGACCCCATGAGGGATTGGTCGGGCTGGTGGTGGAACGGCGCGAACTGATCAATCTGGAGAACGCTTCCCAACATCCCCGTTACCAGCATCTCCCCGAAACCGGCGAAGAACCGTTTCAAGCCTTTATCGGCGTTCCGGTCATTCATTATCGCCGGGTGCTGGGCGTGTTGGTGGCGCAGCAGTGGGCTACCCGGCAGTTCAGCGAAGACGAGGTGGCTCTGCTGTTTACCGTCTCGGCGCAACTGGGCGGGTTCATCAGCATCGGTCTGAGAGGGGGAGGAATTGGCAAACCCAAAAGCAGCAGAAAGCTACGCAACCTGATTATCAGCGGCATCGCCGGCGCGCCTGGAGTGGCCGTCGGCACTGTGGTGCTGCCTTCGCCGCTGGCGAATCTGGAATCGATTCCCGATCGCAAGACCCAGGATATCGAAGCGGAAGAAGCCTTGTTCCGGGCCGCGGTAGCGGCGCTGGATAAAGAATTACAGGAAAACAGCGCGCGTCTGGAGCGGGTGCTACCGCTGGACGCCCGGCAAATTTTTGAATTTTACCAATTGCTACTGAGCGATGAAGGTATTGTGAACGATACCGTCGCGCGCATTCGCACCGGCGACTGGGCAGCCGGAGCCTTGAGAGACACCATCATGGAGCAGGCGCGCATCTTCGAACGGATGGAGGATACCTATCTGCAGGCGCGCGCCGAGGATATTCGCGGCATCGGGCGACGCCTGTTGATGTATCTGCAGGGCCAAGACTGGAAACCGAAGAGTTATCCAAAACAATGCATTCTGGTCGGTGAAGAAATCAGTGCGGCGCGCCTGGCGGATGTCCCTGTCGGGCAGTTGGCCGGCATCGTGTGCACCCGTGGTTCGGTTGTCTCCCATACCGCGATTCTGGCGCGCGCGCTCGGCATTGCGGCGGTCGTAGGTCTGGGTACGCTGTCGGTCGGCAATCTGGAAGGCTCCGAGATGGTGGTCGACGGCTATCAGGGGCGGGTCATCATCCAGCCTTCACGGGCGGTGCGGGCCGAATTCCAGCGCCTGGTCAAGAGTGCCCGCAAGCTGAGCGTCGAACTGGAGGCGTTGCGGCAGCTGCCGGCGGAAACGCCTGATGGATTTCGGGTGGGGTTGTACGCCAATACCGGCTTGTTGTCCGACATCATGCCCTCGCTGGAGAGCGGCGCCGAGGGCATCGGGCTGTATCGCACCGAATTTGCGTTCATGATTCGCCAATCTTTTCCGTCGGAGGAAGAGCAGTATCAGGTGTACCGGATGTTTCTGGAAGCGTTCGCGCCGCGGCCGGTGACGATGCGCACCCTGGATATTGGCGGCGACAAGAGCTTGTCCTATTTTCCCGTGGAGGAGGAAAACACGTTCATGGGCTGGCGCGGCATTCGCCTGATGCTGGACCATCCTGAAATCTTCCTGACCCAGTTGCGGGCCATGCTGCGCGCCAACGCCGGTCTGGAAAACCTGCGTATCCTGCTGCCGATGATCAGCCGTTACAAAGAGGTGGATGAAGCGCGTGCGCTGCTGGAGTGCGCCTATCGCGATCTGGAAGAGGAGCACCAGCCGGCGGTCCTGCCACCACTGGGCGTCATGCTCGAAGTGCCCGCTGCCATTTACCAGATCGAGGCGCTGGCGCGGCGGGTGGATTTCTTCTCCATCGGTACCAATGACCTTACCCAGTATCTACTGGCCGTGGACCGGAGCAATACCCGCGTCGCCGGCCTGTACGACAATCTGCATCCGGCGGTGCTTAGCGTGATTCACGAGGCGGTGCAACGGGTCCATGCCTGCGCCAAACCGATCGGCGTCTGCGGCGAGATGGCGGGTGATCCCTTATCGGTGATTCCGCTGCTCGGCATGGGTGTTGACACGCTCAGTATGGCGGTGCCCAGCATCCCCCGCGTCAAATGGGTGATCCGGGCATTCACGCGCCGCTACGCCGGCGAAATCCTCGACCGGGTGCTGAAGATTGAGGATCCGGCTGATATCCGCCGTTTGCTGAACGCCGCCCTGGAGGAAGTCGGGCTGGGCGCGCTGGTGCAAAGCGTCAAATGAAAATCTGTCGGCCTGTACGGGCCGGAATACCAGTGATAATTTAAAATCCTGTAATATGCGTGCTTCGTCAGTGGATGGGTATGAGTATATTCAATGAGCTATAACGCTAATGTTGTGGCAGCGGCTGGCCGCCTGGCTGGCTTTATTGCTAACCCTCAGTCAGGCGCTCGGTTGCGGCGTCCCGCAGGTTTATTCTTCGGCGCTCCACAAAACGATCGCTCTAAAACCCGGAGTATCTGGAAAAATACGGAATCGCTTTCATGACGCCCGCCTCGGTCACTACCCAGGAAGAGGACAAGCAAACAGTGGCTCTGGTGTTCGCGGATGTGCTTAAAGCAGAACGGCCCCAGATGCCGTGCCTGACGCTGTCGGAAACGTTGAATGCGATCAATCAGGGTGGACTCAGCGAAGCCTATCGCCATATGTATATCGACTATCGCGAAACTGGGATTATGAATAAGGATTTGCTCAAAAAGGTCGGCGAAGTTACTAAAACCCGCTACATTACGCAGATTAATTTAGCCGGCTTCAATCAGAGCAAGAACGATCGCTTCAGCATCTTCGGCATGCGCATTCTCAATACGGAGCATGCCCAGATCCGGCTGTTCGTGCAGATTTGGGACAGCGAGCAAGGCATCATCGTCTGGGAAGGATCCGAGGAACTGAGCCGCTCCGAAGATACTTTCACCGAGAGAAGCGTTACGCTCCGCCGGGTGTTGGAACAGGCCGCTCAGAATCTGATTAAGCGTTTGCCCGAGAAAAACGGGGAAAATAGCGACAGCGTCCCGCCGCCTGCCTGACAGACCATTAGGGTGTTGACCGGTGGGAATGGCAGGGCAATAGGTTAGTCCCTTGAGGCATCCGCTTGCACCGACAACAGAGCTTGCGCTATGCCGCTGCCCAAAATAACCAATCCACCCAGGGCCTGGCGCAACGTCATGGTCTCGCCATAGAGCGCCATGCCGGTCCAGGCGGCGACCACCGGCTCCACGTAGGAGATGGTGCCATACTGGTAAGCCTGGAGCCGGCCGATGGCGAAGATCATCAGGCCGACGCCGAGCAAGCCTTGAGTGAAGCCCATCGCCAGCGCCCAGACCAGGTCGGTATACCCAGGCCTGGCGGCGCCGAAGTCGGCGAAGGGAGCAACGACGAGCGCGGCGCACAGCAACTGATAGCAGGCCCTGGTCAGGGGCGGGATTTCCCGAGGCGTCATGCGGTTGGCGACGATGAACAGGGCGTAGAACAGACCCGCTCCCAGCCCGAACAGATTGCCGCGCCAGGCTGTTGGATTGGACCCGGCGCCGAAGCCAAGGATCAAGACGCAGCCCAGAAACGCCACCAGAATCAACAGACTGCTGGCCGCGGACAGCCGTTCACCCAGCAATACAAAGGCCACTGCGACGGCCAGCAACGGCCCCAGATACAGCAGAAAAGCGGCGTCCGCCAGCGTGGTGAGCTTGATCGCTTTGATATAACAGAGCATACACAGGGCGATGAAGACGCCGCCGAGGATAGGATAGAGCGAGGGACGCAGCGCCCTCGCGCCACAACGGCCGCGGCAGAGCGCTATACCGGCGAGCAATAGAAAACCGAGGCTGAACCTGATCAAGGCGATGGTCTGGTCGTTGAACGGCAGGTGCCTGATGAACACACCCATCGTCCCCATCGAGCAGGTCGCCAGGGTTGCGGCTGCATAAGCCAGCAGAGTGGGCTGCAGCGCACCGGCCAGGCGCGGGACAGGCATGCTCAGTCAGACCCAGCGCGGCCTTCTTTGGCGGCAAGTACCACATGCTGGTCGCACACATGGGCGAACAGGTGCACCGACCAGGGGCTGAAGGCCCGATACAGCCTGCCCGGCAATGACGTGGCCTGCGGATTGGCTTCCCGCGAAGTGATGCGCGCGGTGTCGAAATGGGCCGCGATCAACTGGCGCAGTTGGCGCAACGAGATCAGCCGCTTGCCCGTATAAGGTCCCTTGCCAAGCAACCGGCAGCACGGGTCCATCCATGCCCTGGGCAGGAAACCCAGACCCCAGATGCCGACATGCGGTTCCGGACAGACCACGGCATAACGGTTGGGCGAATTCAATAGCAGGGCACCGCCGGGCCGCAGCGTACGATAGACCTCCCGCAAGTAGAGGCTCTGGTCGCTGACATGTTCAATGACATCGGGAGAATAAACAAAATCGAAAGTCGCATCGGGGTAAGGCAGCGCCTCGGCGCAACCGGCCACCAGCAGCGCTTCCCGGCCTTGTTCAGCCAACAGTTTGCGGGCGAAAATCAGTTCGATCAGGGAAATATCGATGCCCACCACCTGCCCGGCTCCCTGTTCCTGGAGCGTGCTGACCGCTTCCCCCGAACCGCAGCCCAGATCCAGCGTCACACCGCCGGCGGGAATACGGACCGTCCCCGCCGCGTCGAACAGTTGCCGTAACCGTTGCGGCGCCCGTTGGCGCAGCGCCAGGCGGTGGGCGATATGAGCCTGCGTCCGGTCCGCCGGATTGCGGCACAGCTCCGTCTCGTAGTAATCGATCAACTGCGCATAGTCCATCCGTGCGGCGGCCTGCGCCAACCGCTGCGCCACCCGCAACTCCTCTTCCCGGCTCTGATAGGGCGGGTCGAACAAGCGGAAGTCGGCGATACCATGGATGACCGGATAGCGGCGTCCGCCCTGTTCGGCGAGCAGGGTAGCGTCGTCCTGCCAGCGCAAGCGGCTTTTGGTGACCGGGCAACATAACAGTTCAAGCGGAAGCGTCATCAGGGTCTGTCTGGCTGGCTGAGTCGGAAGAGCGATGCAAACTGCGGATTAAGTATAGTCGGGAAGTTGGCGGACATTATGGAAAATTGCTACCGCCCGCGGCGCGGCGGCGGCGTCCGGTCAGATGCGGGGGATGGCGTGGGCGGCGCCGGGCAAGCGGAGTGGGGCGACCGGCGGGACGAACAGACTGCCCCGGCGGTCCGCCCGCCGTGGTTCAGGCGGAGAACGAGGATCCGCACCCGCAGGTGGTGGTCGCATTAGGATTGCGAATGACGAACTGGGCGCCTTCCAGTCCTTCCGAATAATCGATCTCGGCTCCCACCAGATACTGGAAGCTCATCGGATCGATCAGCAGTCTGACGCCGCATTTCTCCACCTCGGTATCACCTTCATTGACCGTATCATCGAAGGTGAAGCCGTATTGAAATCCCGAACAACCGCCGCCGCTCACGAAGACGCGCAGCATCAACTCGGGGTTGTCCTCCTCTTCGATCAGGCTCTTGACCTTGAGGGCAGCCGCTTCGGTGAACAGCAGGGGGTCGAAGGTTGCGTCAACAGTCGGTTCTACAACAGCGTTCATGGCATTTTCTCTCGAACGATAGGCTGACGAAATATCAACCACCAGTATGCTTTTCTTGACCATTCGGGTCAAGAATAGTTTATGTCCCGATTGCCGGTGAATTCTGCGTCGCCGCCGTCGTCGTATAGGGGGTTAGAGCGTATTCACTCAATGAGGAGTCGATTCATGAAATGGCATAAAATCCTGCTGCTGGCGGTGATCGCTGTGCTGGTGATTGGCTTTTTCGCGGTCGATGCGGGCCGTTATCTCAGTCTGGATTATTTCCAGTCGCAACAGGCGCGCATCGACGGCTATTTCCAGGCCCATCCCTGGCGGACCACGCTGCTGTATTTTACGCTGTACGTCGCCATCACCGGGCTGTCGCTGCCGGGTGCCGCGCTGCTGACCCTGATCGCGGGGGCCATTTTCGGACTGGTCTGGGGGACCGTGGTGGTCTCCTTCGCCTCCACGCTCGGCGCCACGCTGGCCTTGCTGCTGTCCCGCTTCCTGCTGCGGGACTGGGTGCAGAACCGCTTCGGCGGGCGCCTCAAGGCGATCAATGCAGGCGTCGCCAAAGACGGCGCTTTTTACCTGTTCACGCTGCGGCTGATTCCGGTATTTCCCTTTTTTCTCATCAATCTGGCGCTGGGGCTTACCCCGCTGCGCGTCTGGACCTTTTATTGGGTCAGTCAGCTCGGCATGCTGGCCGGCACGCTGGTCTACGTCAACGCCGGTGCCCAGATCGCCCGGATCGAGTCGCTGCACGGCATTCTGTCGCCGGTCCTGCTGTTGTCCTTTACCCTGTTAGGGATCTTTCCGCTGCTGGCGCGCAAAGCGGTGACCACCATCAAAGCTCGACGGGTCTTGCGGCCCTATAAAAAGCCCCGCCGCTTCGACCGCAACCTGGTGGTGATCGGTGCCGGTTCCGCCGGTCTGGTATGCGCCTATATCGCCGCCGCCGTCAAAGCCAAAGTCACCCTGATTGAGAAGGAGCGGATGGGCGGCGATTGCCTGAATACCGGCTGCGTGCCCTCCAAGGCACTGCTGCGCTCCGCCAGATTGCTTTCCCAGGCCCGGCGGTCGCAGGAGTTCGGCATCCGTTCCGTCCAGGTGGAATTCGATTTCGCCGAGGTCATGGAGCGGGTGCAACGGCTGATTGCCGCCGTGGCGCCGCACGATTCCGTCGAGCGTTACACCGGACTGGGGGTGGAATGCCTGCACGGCAAGGCCCGGATTACGTCGCCCTATACGGTCGAGATTGGAGGCCGGGTGCTGACCACCCGCCAGATCATCATCGCCAGCGGCGCCCGGCCGTTCGTACCGCCTATTCCCGGTCTCGATCGAATCGATTATCTGACATCCGACAACCTCTGGGCGCTGCGGGAACTGCCCCGGCGGCTGGTGGTGCTGGGGGGCGGTCCGATCGGTTGCGAACTCGCCCAGGCGTTCGCCCGCTACGGCAGCCAGGTGACCCAGGTGGAAATGCTGCCCCGACTGCTGAACCGGGAAGACCCGGAAATCTCGGCCCTGGTGCAGGATCGCTTTCAGGCCGAGGGCATTCGGGTGCTGGTCGGGCATAAGGCCAAGGCGTTCGTGCGCGAGGACGCCGAGCATCTGCTGATCTGCGAACGCGACGGTCAAGAGCTGCGCATTGCGTTTGACCAGGTGCTGGTTGCGGTCGGCAGAACTGCCAATACGGCCGGCTTCGGGCTGGAGGAATTAGGAATCTCTCTGACCCCGGCACGGACCATCGAAGTCAACGAATATCTGCAAACCCGTTTTCCCACTATCTATGCGGTGGGCGATGTAGCCGGCCCCTATCAATTCACCCATACCGCCGCTCATCAAGCCTGGTTCGCCACGGTGAACGCTCTGTTCGGTGCAGTGAAAAAGTTCAAGGTGGATTATGCGGTAATCCCCTGGGCCACGTTCACCGAACCCGAAGTGGCACGGGTCGGACTCAACGAACAGGAAGCGCGGGAGAAGGGCATTCCTTACGAGGTCACTACCTTCGACCTGGCCGAACTGGACCGCGCCATCGTCGACAGCGAGGCGCACGGGCTGGTGAAGGTGCTCACCGTGCCCGGCAAGGATCGGATTCTAGGCGCCACCCTGGTCGGCGAACATGCCGGCGATTTGATCATCGAGTACGTAACGGCCATGCGTCACGGTTTGGGCCTGAACAAAATCCTGGGCACGATTCATATTTATCCAACCCTGGCGGAGGCCAATAAATACGCCGCCGGTGTCTGGAAGAAGGCGCACGCGCCACAGCGGACGCTACGCTGGCTGGCGCGCTTCCATGCCTGGATGCGGGGTGGAGAAGGCGGCGGAGAAACGACGCCGGTGGAGGGATTGCAAAAGCGCGATGTCGGCGGCTAGTGGGCTGCTGCAAAAGTTTTGACAGGTAGCGGTGGGTACCCTATGGTGGGGCCAATAGGAGGAATCCCCATGGCCCACAAATACTTGATTGACCTCACCGACGAGGAGCAGGGATACCTGCTCGACGTGATCCGTAAAGGCAAAACGACCGCGCGCCGGGTGGCCCGTGCCCACGTTTTGCTGCGGGCGGCGGAGGGGGCCGCCGATGAGGAGATCGCCGAAACGCTCCATCTGGGGTTTTCGACCGTGCATCGCACCCGCCAGCGCTTTGTGGATGAAGGGTTGACCGCGGCGTTAAGTGAGCGGTCGCGGTCCGGTTCGCCGCCGGTCTTGACGGGCAAACAGGCGGCTTTTCTGGTGGCGTTGGCCTGTAGTACCCCGCCGGCGGGTCGCCAGCGGTGGACGATGAAACTCTTGGCCGATCGCTTTGTTGAATTGCGCCAAATCGACACGATTTCCCCCAATACCGTCGGTCGCGTGCTTAAAAAAACGACCTCAAACCGTGGCAACGCCAAGAATGGTGTATTCCCAGTGTGAGTCCCGACTACGTCTGGCATATGGAGGATGTCTTGGACCTGTACGCCGAGCCCGATGATCCGCGCTATCCCCAAGTGTGTTTTGACGAAAGCCCGGTGCAGTTGACCAGCGCAACCCGTCATCCGCTGCCGGCCCGTCCCGGCCACCCAGAGCGCTATGACACTGAATATAAACGAGAAGGTACCGCTAATCTGTTTTTGTTTGTCCAGCCCTTGCGCGGTTGGCGTCACGTCAACGTCACGAAGCAACGAACCAAACAGGACTTTGCCCAACAAATGCGGTTGCTGGTCGATCAGTACTTCCCCACGGCGGAACGCATCCGGCTGGTGGTTGACAACCTCAACACCCATACTCCGGCGGCCCTGTACGGCGCCTTTCCGCCGGACGAAGCCCGCCGGATCACCCGCAAGCTGGAATTTCACTACACCCCCAAACATGGCAGTTGGCTCAATATGGCCGAGTGCGAGTTGGCCGTGCTCGCCGGCCAGTGTTTGGATCGCCGCATTTCGACTATCGACACCTTGCGGGAGGAAATCGCCGCCTGGGAAGGCCCACGCAACCAGTGCCAGACCAAAATCCACTGGCAATTTGGTACCGAGGTGGCCCGGGTCAAACTCAAGCGCCTCTATCCGTCTGTGGAATCCACCGAAGATCCGGTCGGGCCAGAGGCCTCCTAACCTGTCAAAACTTTTGCAGCAGCCTACTAGAGCGCTGACCGGTTTGCAGGAGCAAGACAGCATCTTATCGAGGCCGGGATACGGGTTCCTGGGAGCGCCGGCGTCCTCGCCGGCCAGGACGTGGACTGGACCACCATCCGCTCCAGGTAAACCCAGCCGTCGCTGCTATCCTGTCGGAGCCGGCGAGGACGCCGGCGCTCCCGGGTTGTTTCCGGCTGCTGGATTGGCCACGTAGTTCAAACCGGTCAACGCTCCAGCTTGGCGTCAAGCATGGTCTGCGTGAGTTCTCTTTGGCTAGCAGCCCATTCGCCAAGCTCGATCAGGGCTTCACGGCTCGGGTATTTCATCAGCTTGAGATCGGTTGCATTGACCTGTGTATGGCCGTTGAAGCGCCGGAAATTCTGATCAACTGCGGTCGTGTTCAAGAACACGGCCAGCCCACGGGCAAGCCGCTCCGGCAAGCCGCGCTTGTTCTCGTGGAACAGATTCAGGTGGTTCTCAAAGCCCAGCACGTGCGCATCACTGAATGCGCCAGGTTCAACCACGCTCGCCACGATCCGGCGCTTTTCTTCCTTGGACGAGAAGCGCCGCACCACGCAGTAAAAACCGCTCGGGTAAAGCCACTTTTCGGTGTCGGCGTTGCGCTCGATGGCATTGGGCTTCTTCATGCCCTCGATGGGCCATGTGGTACCACTGCTGCTGAAATGGCCGGGATAGAGCAAGGGTACAGTGCCTGGCCCCGGCATGGCGCGCAGGTACTCTTTAAGCCGGAAATCGACTACCGGTCCGGTCGATACCTTGATGCCAAGCTCGGCCAGCGTGTAGCGGATGGCCGGGAATAGCTCAATGAAGTCTTGCTCGGGCGATGTGGGCGCATGAATGAACCGCTCCGGGTCATCCGGGAACACGATCCGCTCGAACGGGTGTTCATGGCTGGCAAGGTCGGTGAATGTGTCGTCGGTCGAAGTCGAAACCATCACCGGCCCTTGTTGGCCGCCACGCTCAAGCCGAATGATGATGTTCTCTTGCAACACATGATCATCCTTGAATGCCTTGCTGCGCGACTCGAACAGGTGCATGTGCCGGAGGGCTGCCCGCTCAAGGATGAAGTCACGGAAGGGGTGGTAGTACGGCCCATTGCAGAAGCTACGCGGGATGATTGCCACAATCTGCCCACCCGGCGCGGCCAGTGCCACGGCGAGCGCCACAAAGGCCGAATACAGGTTCACCGTCTCGATGCCGACACGGCGCAGGGCCAGCCGGTGCGCTGAATTGCTGTTAATCTTTTTGTAAGGTGGATTGAGGATTACGTGCGTGTAGCAATCAAGGGGCTTGGTAAAAAGATTCCCTGAAAGGGATTCTACAGCGGCATGGATAAAGTCTTCGCCATGGACGTTGGCGACGAAATCGCCATTGTGATGGTAACTATCAAGGGTCTGCGACAAATGCGCGTGCAAAGCAGGATCGAGTTCGAAAGCATCTAATTCAACGCGCTTGAAATGAAGCCCACCTGATTTCCATCTATTCAAAAAGGCCGCCGACAACGATCCAATTCCAGCGCCGGCATCCAAGAGACGACAACACCCTTTTCCATCTGGGAAGCATCCGGCCATGAATGCCGCCGTTCTTTCAGGTGTAAGAAACTGACCGAACTGCGATTTTATTTTCGCCTCAGTGTTTCTTGAAAGCTTCAGTCTCTTTTGCTCAACCGTTGACAGCAATGTTGCGGTTCCTGATGTGCGCCCTAACGATTGCGTTCAGCGCCCGGCGCGGCTTTATCGCGCCAGTGCGCTGGAACGGACGGTTAGGCCAAAAAATCGTGGTCTGTTCCCTATTTTGCTATTCCGGCAAGTATCCCAAGCTCCAAATATTCACCATCGAGGAGTTACCATCCGACAGAAGCCACAGTTATCGCTGCTGAACCCAACCGCCTTCTTGAAGGCGGCAAAAGAAGACTTAAGCAGCAGCAAGCAGACGGACCTGGACCTGTAGGCGGATAGAAGGCCCACCAGCCACCCGAAGGCCAGGGCGGCAGGAACATTTAGAACATGAGACACTTAGGCCGTAAGTGTCTCATGTTTTACAGGGCCTAACGTTTGAGTTCAGTGGCGCACGGCTTTTTGCGCGTCCGCTGGAACGATTTGTTAACCGTTTCATACATAACCAGGTATTCGACGGTGCTTATTTGCCATTTTTATATACTCGGCCCTTGGTCGCTGATTCACATCAAGCGGGAGGTGGATTTTTTTGTCCAGGAATGATTGGAACTCCTTAATTCCGCCGTCTAGGTTAGATTTTTTTAGCTCATCTGCCTTTTCTGCATTCAACCGCATTACATAATTTTCATCGAGGTAAATCAAGCAATTATCATATGCTCTATGAAATGTTGGAGATAGTGCCATCCCATTTGTAACATGATCACTGCTATCTCCTGAAGGTACAGGAAGAATATGAGCAGCATCCACAAGGCGCAATTGGAATCTAGTAACCGCGCATCTGTTGTCATAGGCGCTTAGTACAATTTTTCTGAAGTTTGCATCGCGCGAGTATCTACTGACATTCTCCACAATGAGTTTTCTGTTTGCCGTAAGAGCAGAAACATCTAGTTCGGGAATTTCCTGTAACTCGACAGCCTTTGTTAGCAATTTTGTGAGGTTGCTTTCTGCGCCGTATAAATGCAAAGGCTCTGCGTTTAGGCAGTATGTTAAAAACTGATCCGACCTCACTCCTATCGCTATTTCATCATTTTCTTTGGTTACGAAGGAAAGGCCATTCTGTAACGCTGAATGTATCGCAGAAATTCCAATTTGAACTGAGGGCGACCCAGCAGTAAATGTACTGTGCTTCTTTAGATCAAAGCCAGCAAACATCTTCAAATCTGGGTGATAGCCCATAAGTACGGTCAAACCGCTTAGGTTCTTCTGTAATGGCGAAGACACAGAGGTCATTTGTATTCTGTACTCATCAGGCAATGAAACTCGACCACCATGCGTGAGTGTCCAGATATATACCCAAAGGCTATAGGTATTTCCCAAGTAGCTGATAATTAATTTGCGTGGATGCGTTCTAATATTTTCGGAGACATAAGCAGCTACACCACCAGATTGCTGAATGGCTTCAATTAGCTCGTTGACTATCAGTTTAGGGCTAACTGCTGGCATTTTTTCCTTCCTTTGTTATTGGCTTGATGGGCCGATTCTTCCCTCCGTCTACTGGTAGTGGCTTCTCATCATCAACGCCATTCCACAATGCGCCAGGATGAGAAAGATTGTATGTAGGTATATTCCTTTCAATAGGCTTAACAGGGAAGCGCAGCTTTCCGCCCTCAATATATTCTTTCTCTAATTCAACACAAACCCATTTTCGTTTGAGCTTTTCAGCAGCTTCACCCGTAACGCAAGACCCACCAAAGGGATCAAATACAAAATCGCCTTTGTCTGACAACATGCGAATGAAATATTCTGGTAGATCAACGGGGAATCTAGCTGGGTGTGGCTTGATTCCACTTTCTTTGCATTTAGTGAGATACGCTGAGTTGCTTTCAGTATTGGCGATTGCAATCAAATTAGGGGGAATCGAGGCACCATTATCTTTAGAGAACTTATCGCTAATATCGTGTCCACTCGGTCGCAGTTGGGCTTTGTAACCATTTTTCAGCAAACCTTTCATGGACTCACTGTAAGGAACCAGAATTCTACGATTGCTGGCTTTTGGCCAAGGCGTTTTGGATAGCCACCATACACAATTTATAGCGTCTTTGACCCTGATTCGTCTAATATTTACCCATTCTGCCGGGGTAGGTAATTTGGATGGATTCCACCAGAAAAAATCTTGCGCCAAGTGAAAGCCATACTCACGACAAAGCATTATCATTAGCTCGTAATGATATAGCGATCTTGTCGGCTGCCCCGGTATCCATGCGCCACCAATATCTATTACGAGGGAGCCATCGTCTCGAAGGATTCTATGAAATTGTTCAGCAAAAGGCCGGAACCAATCTAAATATTCATGTGCATCCGCATTGCCATAGTCTTTTTTTCTCACAAGCCCGAAAGGCGGAGAAGTCATTATTAGATTAACTTCGCCGTCGTTTAGTATAGGCATATACGCCAAAGAGTCTGCGTGATAGATACTTCCAAATTTTGTTTCAAAATATTTTTTCATGATTTACCAGATTGATTCCTATCTTGTACGGCTAACGTTCAAGCTAACCGGTGCGCGTTAGCGCGTCCGGGTTGAGCGCAATGTTAGGCTTTCACTTTCTCGTGCAGCATCAAATTCTTCGAATAGCTGAACCCATTCCAGATATGGAAATGCGTCTTGTGCCAATTTCTGAAATTCTTCATTAGAAAGGATTTCATATGTCACCCCTTTTATAATGCAGTCTAAAGCCATCTCCTTGATTAATTTTTCTTCTGAAGGACATATTCTTTTGACCTCATTTTTCAAGTAATCGGCAATCTGCTTGTCTGTTGGAGGGTTATTTGGAATTTGACCCAATAGGTCTTTTGGAGGATTGTTCTTGATTGCTGAAGACAGCAGCCTCACAAGCCTTTCTTTTGCGGCTTCAATTTCATTTTTTAGTTCATTTTTGACTTCTTCTTGAAATCTCTTGATGTCCTCACGGATGTTTGTGAGTTCTTTTTCGAATTGCGCTTTCTTTGCCTTCAATAGAAGGTTCCCATATTTTGGTATGCTTCTTGTGTAATTCTTTCTTAGCTCGTTGACTTTGGATCGAATGGATTCGCCTGATAATTTGCTTGTGCTTTCGATAATATTAAAACCGCCTTTAAGTTGCTTTGCGGTTCTTTGGTCAACTTCACCGACTAATAACTTTGGAGGGATCGAAATAGTGTGTCTTTGTATTTCACAACCTCTTAAGCTTATTTCCACAAACTCTATTGCCGTATTAAAGACTTGAACTTTTCTTGCCACATCAAACTTCTGTGGTGGATTGTCTCTAACAGCTTTTTCAACAGATTCAAGCTTTTCTTTCTTAACTTGTGACTGCCCAATTTCAGGTGGCTTTTTCACGTTGCTTTGGGATGGCGAAATAGCGAATTTTATTTTTGTAATTTGATCTGGCGATACCTCAATTGAATTGGGCTGACTGACATCCTCCTTACCAGCCTCTATCAATAAAGGAGTTGGAGAAAAAATCCAGCCTTTATTATCACAAAGTAATGCCCCTATTCGTAATCCATCAGCTTGACGAATAACAATATTGTTT
Source organism: uncultured Pseudomonadota bacterium (assembly GCA_963708455.1). Classification (GTDB taxonomy): domain Bacteria; phylum Pseudomonadota; class Gammaproteobacteria; order Competibacterales; family Competibacteraceae; genus CAIMUS01. Next base: position 315,690 of record CAVPSQ010000010.1, on the reverse strand, counting down.
TCGCGAAGCAAGGTTACGCCCTCTATGGTGCCGTATCCAAATCTACAAATATTTTCCGTTACATCAAGCAACACAGTCACATTATTGGCGCCTAATTTTCGCGTAGCATTAACAAGCGAACTTGCAATTGTCTCATCTAAACCAGGAGATACAAAAATGACAGTACGATCCGCTGAATGAATGGACTCAGCAATGATTTTCGGCGTTAAGGCCGTAAATGTCCTCAATTTTTTTCCTCCATCAGCCTAAACAAGTTATTCTACAGTTCTGCATAACTTTCCCATAGGGAAGTTATACAGAAGCAAGCTAACTGGAAAAAAATCAATCTAGTGGGCTGCCGCAAAAGTTTTGACAGGTTCTGGTTCCCAACTTGCTGCGTAGGCACTAGAGCACGACCTGTCAGAACTTATGCGTTAATCCACTAGTTTAGTATAAATGATCTGGCATCCATGCGCAGCGTAAATCATGCGCCTGTAAACGAAGCCAGAGGGTAAGTGAGGAGGTGCGCCGCGTAGCATTGGACATTTTGAGTTCTTTTGTCTAATCTCTGAAATCGCTCCCCTTGATTTTCAATGGGTTAGGTCAGCCCCGACCCCCCCTCCCAACAGTAGACAAAACGATGAACGACCGCCGCCACCTGACCCCGATCGAGGTTGAGAAACTGCTTGCCGCCCAACAAGGGGAGGGATGAAGCCCTGATGCCACGTTTATTGAAACGGCCAGAAGCCGAAAGCGATCTTGACGAAATCTGGGCCATGATCATCCTTTCGGCCAGAAGAACCTGGATTACGCTTCGCAAGCTCCGCTCCATCCAGGCTACACCGGTTTTGGCCCAAACGATGATCATGGCCAGCGCGACAACAATCAAGCTCAGCCGCCGCGCAGTAGTGCGGTCGGCTGCAGCGCTCAATTAGGTTCCGCTTTTGTATACATCACCCCGAGGACCAATATGATCCACGTAAACAATTTTCTTGTCTTTATCAACCCAGAAAATAATTCGAGTACTACCGGTTCGCACTCTTTGATAACCCGCCCAATCACCAACCATGTTTTTAACATTAGATATTCCGAACGGATCATTGCCCATTTCATTCAATACATACTTTATTCTAGTTTGCTGATCTTGCCGAAGTTTTTTAAAATAACGTACAGCACGCCGATGTACCACAACTGCGTACATAGTCAAATGCTGTCCAAGTTAATATAGGCATCATTTTTACCACTTTCCCTATCTTCATGGGCCTGTCTCAAGTCTTCCAAAGCTTCTGAATCTAAATCCAACCCAAGAATTTCAGTAATTTCTTGAAATTGATCCCACGGAATGATGACCTCACGTGGGTTACCATACTCATCAATCACTATCTTTTTATGAATGCTCATCATGTCAATTACCTTCCAGTTGTAGAGTAGGCACGGCCCACGTTTTTACAGTGGAGACGAATAAAGGTGGGCTATGCTCACCCTACCAAGCTACCAGGCTAACAGGCTAACAGGCTAACAGGCTAAAAAGGTGTTTTTTCCGACCAGGGCACGGCGGGTGCACAGCCCAATGTAATACTTTAGCATTCTACCGCACGCCGAGGGGGAAGCATCCAGGTGGCGGGAGATGCACTGGGCAGAATGAGTCATTCTATTCCATGTCTGAAAGATGGGATCAGGCGGGGCGCGGCTTTGCGGCCCGTCGTGACCGGCCAACATTGGACATACACTTATCCCCCGCTACGGCAACGTCACAGGAACCGGCGGCTGCCACTGCGGCTGCCGATGCTCGGCGATCACGGTTGTGTAAATCCCGCCACGCACATAAAACTCTGCTGTCAGGCGCATGCAGCGCGGCTGACAGGCCGCCACCAGATCGTTCAGAATCCGATTGGTGACCGCCTCGTGAAACGCGCCCTCATCCCGGTAGGACCAGATGTAGAGCTTCAGTGACTTCAGCTCCACACAGCGCTGGTCGGGCACGTACTCCAGGTGCAGGATGGCGAAATCCGGCTGGCCGGTGCGCGGACACAGGCAGGTGAATTCCGGGATGCGCATGCGGATGGTGTAATCGCGTTCCGGAGTGGGATTGGGAAAGGTTTCCAGTTCCAGGCTGGGGATGCTTGGCATGGGTCGCTCCCGACGGTGGGTCACAGGCGCTGGCAATCTACACTAAGAGACTAGGAATGTGCTATTTTTCGCCTGCCGTTCTGGACTGTATACCAAACCCTATCCATGCACAGGATATAACGTTAATCACAGCGCCCGCACCGCGCCTCGCCCATGCGTCTGACCAAAATCAAACTGGCCGGTTTCAAGTCCTTCGTGGACCCCACCACCCTGCACCTGCCCAGCAATCTGGTGGGCGTGGTCGGTCCCAACGGCTGCGGCAAATCCAATATCATCGACGCCGTGCGCTGGGTGATGGGCGAAAGCTCCGCCCGCACCCTGCGCGGCGAGTCTCTGGCCGATGTCATTTTCAACGGCTCCGCCAGCCGTAAACCGGTCGGACAGGCTACTATCGAACTGGTGTTCGACAACAGTCAGGGGCGGCTGGGCGGTCCCTGGGCGCACTATAACGAGATTTCCATCAAGCGCCAGCTCAGTCGCGATGGCCAATCGCATTATTTTTTGAACGGCGCCCGCTGCCGCCGCCGCGATATTGTCGATATCTTCCTGGGCACCGGCCTGGGACCGCGCAGCTACGCCATCATCGAGCAGGGTACGATCTCCCGGCTGATCGAGGCCAAACCGGAGGACCTGCGGGTTTTCCTGGAAGAAGCGGCCGGCATCTCCAAATACAAGGAACGCCGCCGGGAAACCGAACTGCGCATGCAGCATACCCGCGAGAACCTGGACCGCTTGAACGATGTGCGTGACGAGCTGACCAAGCAGCTTCAGCACCTGCAAAAGCAGGCCCAGGCGGCCGAGCACTATCGGCGCCACAAGGAAACCGAACGGCGCCTCAAGGCGGAACTGCTGGCCTTGCGCTGGCGGCTCCTGGATGCCGATGGCGACCACCAGGCGCGGGCGCTGCAGGCACAGGAAACCGCCCTGGAGGCCGTCGTCGCGGAGCAGCGCAAGCTGGAAGCCGGGCTGGCCGCCGGACGGGAACACCTGGCGACTCTGAACGAAAAGTTGGAGCAGGCCCAGACCCGCTATTATGAAATCGGCGCCGCCCTGAACCGCCTGGAACAACACCTGGAGCATCAACGTGAGCCTGCGCCAGCGGCAGGAGCAGGAACGCCACCGCATCGAACAGACCCTGACGCAGGTGCTCGAACAACTGCAGGCGGATCGGGCGCAGTTGGAGGAATTGCAGCAGTCTCTGCTCGCAGCCGAACCGGCGCTGGCCGTCGTGCGGGCGGACGAAGCCGGAGCCGAGCGCCGCCTGAGCGACGCCGAAACCGCCATGCATGCCTGGCAAACCCGCTGGGAAGAGTTCAGCCAGGGCGCCGGCGAGGCACAACGGCGGGCCGATGTAGAACGCACCCGCGCCATCCAGTTGGAGCGGCAGTTGCTGCAACACGAGCGGCGGCTGGAGCGGCTGCGACTGGAGCAGGACGAGCTGGCCGCCGCCGGACTCGAGGCGGAACTGGAGGCGCTGCACGGCTCCGAACAAAGCGCGACCGTGGCGCTGGATCAAGTCCGGCAGGCGCTGCTGGACGTGGAGACGCAGGTTGCCGAACGGCGGCAGCGGCGCCAGCACTTGACCGCCAGACTCAATGCCGACCGGGAACGGGTCGAGTCCGGGCGGGGACGGCTGGCGTCGCTGGAAGCGCTGCAGGAGGCCGCCCTGGGGCGACGCGACGACGCCGTCAACGGTTGGTTGCAGACGCGGCAGCTACAGCAGACGCCGCGCCTGGCCGAATGCCTAAGCGTGGACCCTGGCTGGGAGCGGGCGGCGGAACTCGTGCTGGGACCTTATCTGGAAGCGGTCTGCGTGCCCAGTCTGGAGCTGACCGCCGCCGCGTCGCAGGAACTGGAACAGGGCCATCTGACCCTGTTCGACACCGCCGCCCCGGCCGCCACGCCCACCGCGGCCGGCCCGGTCCTGGCCGATAAGGTGCAGGCGCCCTGGCCGCTGACCGGCCTGCTGGCCGGCGTGCGCCTCGCCGGCGATTGTCAGGAAGCCCTGGACCGCCGCGCCGAGCTGGCGGCCGGGGAGTCCTGGGTCAGCCCGGACGGCGTCTGGCTGGGACGGGATTGGGCGCACTTGCGGCGCGGCGCCGATGACAGCGGCGTGCTGGGCCGGGAACGGGAAATCCGCACCTTGCAGACGGCTTTGCAACAAGATAGCGTGACCGTCGCTGAACATACGGCCGCTCTGGAACAGTTGCAGAGCGATTTGCAAACACTGGAACAGGAACGCAGTCGCTTGCAGGAAACGGCGCAGCAGCGTCACCGCGAACAGGCCCGTTTGCAGGAGCGCTGGCGCGCCCTCGCCGCCCGCCTGGAACAAACCAAGGCCCGCCACGCTGCCCTACAGGAGGAACAGGAAGAACTGCGCTATCAAATGGAACAGGATCAGGACAGCCTGCAAGCTTCCCGCCTGGAACTGGAACAGGCCCTGCTGGCGATGGAGCGCTGCGGCGCCGAGCGCCAGACATTGACGCTGCAACGAGATGAACTGCGCCGCCAGCTCAACGACAGCCGCGCCGCCGCCGCCGCACTGCGCCGGCAGGCGCAGCAGCAGGCGCTGACCGTGGAGACGCTGCGCACCAGCCTGGCTTCCACCCGGCAGGCGCTGCAGCGGTTGCAGGCGCAGCAGACCCGTTTGCAGGACCGCCACGAGCAACTGGCACTGGAGCTGAGCGGCGGGGATGAGCCGCTGGCCGGCGCCCGCTCTGAATTGGAGCAACTGCTGGCCCAGCGGGTCGCGGCGGAGGCGGCGCTGGGCAAGGCGCGGCGGGAGGCCGAAGCGCAGGACGCGGACCTGCGCGCGCTGGAACAGGCCCGCAGCGAACGCGAACGTGCCGCGCAGGCCGTGCGCGAGACCCTGGCGGCGCAGCGGCTGGCGTTAGGAGAGAGCGGTGTGCGCCGGCAGACCCTGGTGGAGCAATTGCAGGAACTGGGGGTGGAGCTAACCGTAGCACTCGCGGCGCTGCCGGCGGCGGCGATCGAGGCCGACTGGCAGGACAAGCTGGAGAAACTGGCAGCGCGCATCCAGCGGCTGGGGCCGATCAATCTGGCGGCTATCGACGAATGTGCCCAATTGACCGAGCGCAAAAGCTATCTGGACGCCCAGCACGAGGACTTGACATCCGCCTTGACGATCCTGGAGAACGCCATCCGCAAGATCGATCGGGAGACCCGCAGCCGCTTCAAGGATACCTTCGAGCAGGTCAACACCCATTTACAGGCCCTGTTTCCGCGCCTGTTCGGGGGTGGTGAGGCGCATCTGGAATTGACCGGGGAAGAAGTGCTGGACGCTGGCGTGGCGATCATGGCTCGGCCGCCGGGCAAGCGCATCGGCACCATTCATCTGCTGTCCGGCGGCGAGAAAGCGCTGACGGCGGTGGCGCTGGTATTCGCTTTGTTTCAGTTGAATCCGGCGCCGTTCTGTCTGCTGGATGAGGTGGACGCGCCGCTGGATGAGGCTAATATAGGACGCTTCGGCGCTCTGGTCGGAGAAATGTCCGAACAGGTGCAGTTTGTATTTATTACTCATAATAAGGGAACCATGGAAATCGCCCGCCACCTGGCCGGCGTCACCATGCACGAACCAGGCGTTTCCCGACTGGTGGCAGTGGACGTAGACGAGGCCGTGCGCTTGGCGGCGGTGTAAATCAGAATAGACCAAGGTGGAACAGGCTAATGGGTGCATTGCAATCGATGAGTGAGACCGAATTGCGTTGGCTGCTCGCGGGCGTGGGGTTGATCATCCTCGTCCTGATCTGGCTGATCAGCCGCAGGCGAACCAAGGCAGGCAGGCAGGAGAACGGCGCGGCCCCTACCCTGGAAAGCGCCTTGACTGCGCCGGCCGACCAGGCGGCGCCGGCAGACGATAAGTCGGAGTACCATTTCGGCGAATTCGGCGCCATCACCCCGGAGCACCATCTGGCGGACAAGGCGCTGGTGGATGTGGAAATCATACCGCTCGGGCGGTCCGATGCCTCCCGGCAGCAGGAAACGCCGGCGGCAACGCTGGCGCAAGATTATGCCCGCGCTACCGGACGGGTAAGCGCAGAGACGGCTGCCGAAGAGGGAACGCAGCTACAGTCCCGCCAGGAGACGATCCCGGACACGGTCGAGCCACCCACCGCTGCCGGGCGCTCTGGCAGGCGGCCGGGATTGACCATCGTGCTGACCATCACCGCCCCGCTGGCGCGACCGTTTCGCGGGCCGAGCATTCTGCTGGCCGCGCAGGAATTAAAGCTCAAGCTGCACAAAAGCGGCGTGTTCGATTTTTCCCATCCCCGGCAACCGAAAGGCAACCCGGTGTTCAGCATCGGTCAGTTGCACGAACCCGGCACCTTCGATCTCGACGACATCGGCAGGCTGGCCACACCGGGGCTGCTGCTGTACATGCGTCTGCCCGGCACAGCGGCACCGTTGGAGGCGGTCGATCTGCTGATCCAGACCGCGCGCGAACTGGCGCAGAAACTGGGCGGCACCGTGTGCGACGAGCACCGCGAGCGGATGAGCGGACAGGCGTATATCAAATTGCGCAACGACGCCGCCACGCTGGAAAAACAGCTCGGCCTGCCCTAGCCGCCGGCGATGTCCGTTCCTGCCGCAATACAGGCACGCGCGGCCCAACTGCGCGAGCAGATCGAAGGGCATAATTACCGTTACTACGTGCTTGACGATCCCGTCATTGCAGATGCCGAGTACGACCGCCTGTTGCAGGCGCTGCAGGCGCTGGAACAGACCTATCCGCAACTCGTCAGCCCCGATTCGCCCACGCAGCGGGTGGGCGCCGCGCCGCTGAGCGCCTTCGGACAGGTGCGGCATGCCCTGCCCATGCTATCCCTGGACAACGCTTTCAGCGATGCTGCTGTCACCGATTTCGATCGGCGCGTGCACGACCGGTTGGGTGGCGCAGCGGTGAGTTACGCCGCCGAACCCAAGCTGGACGGCCTGGCGGTCAGTCTGCGCTACCAAGATGGCCGGCTGGTGTGCGGCGCCACCCGGGGCGACGGCTATACCGGCGAGGATGTCACGCAGAACATCCGCACCATCGGCGCCGTGCCGCTGCGGTTGCGGGGCAGCGATTATCCCCGGCTGCTGGAGGTCCGCGGCGAAGTGTTCATGCCTAAACAGGGATTCCTGCGACTGAACGCGCAGGCCCAGGCCCACGGCGACCGGACTTTCGCCAATCCCCGCAACGCTGCCGCCGGCAGCCTGCGGCAGTTGGACCCGCGCATCACCGCCTCACGGCCGCTGGATTTCTTCTGTCACGGCGTCGGCATGGTGGAAGGCGGCGAACTGCCGGCGAGCCATACCGATATCCTGCTGCAATTGCGGGACTGGGGCTTGAAAATCGCGCCCGATCTGCACCGGGTCGAAGGGGTGGACGGCTGCCTGGCCTACTATCGCGCCATGCAACTGCGGCGCGCCGAGTTGCCCTATGAAATCGACGGCGTGGTCTACAAGGTGGACCGGTTGGAGCAGCAACAGGCGCTGGGTTATGTGGCGCGGGCGCCGCGCTGGGCAATCGCCCATAAATTTCCGGCGCAGGAGGCGCTGACCCGGATCGTGGATATTCAGGTGCAGGTCGGCCGCACCGGTGCCCTGACACCGGTGGCTCGGCTGGAGCCGGTGACGGTGGGCGGGGTGACGGTGACCAACGCCACTCTGCATAACGCCGACGAGGTGCAGCGCAAGGATGTGCGGGTGGGCGATACCGTTAGCGTGCGCCGGGCGGGGGATGTGATTCCTGAAGTGGTGCAGGTGGTGCTGGAGCGGCGGCCGCCGGACGCCCGCCCTTTCGTGATGCCGCCACAGTGTCCGGTATGCGGCTCGCATGTTCTCCGACCCGCCGGCGAGGTGATCGCCCGCTGCGTCGGCGGACTGTATTGCAGCGCCCAGCGTAAGGCCGCCCTGCTCCATTTCGCTTCCCGCCGGGCGCTGGATATCGAGGGACTGGGGGACAAGCTGGTCGAGCAACTGGTGCAGCAGGAACGGGTGCGCAACCCGGCGGATCTGTATAGCCTGGATGTTGGGACGCTGGCCGGATTGGAGCGGATGGGCGACAAATCCGCCGCCCGACTAGTCGCTGCGCTGGAGCGCAGCAAGTCCACCACCCTGGAGCGTTTTCTGTATGCGCTCGGCATTCGCGAAGTGGGGGAAGCGACCGCCCAGGCGCTGGCGCAACACTGCGGCTCATTGGAAACACTGCTGGCGGCTGACGAAGCGGACTTATTGCGCATACCGGACATCGGTCCGGTGGCGGCTGCCCATATCCGAGCTTTCTTTCAGGAAGCGCACAATCGCGACATCATCCAGCGGCTGCAGGAAGCCGGCGTACAGTGGCCAGCGGCGTCACCCACCGCAACCGCGACGCCGCTGGCGGGCAAGACCTTCGTGCTGACCGGCGCCCTGGCCGGCATGACTCGCGACGCAGCCAAAGCCCGCTTACAGGCGCTGGGAGCCAAGGTGACCGACAGCGTTTCCAAAAAAACTACTTACGTCGTGGCCGGCGCTGATCCCGGCACCAAGCTGAACAAGGCGCGCCAACTGGGCGTGACGGTACTGAGCGAACAGGAATTGCTGGACTTGCTGCAAAAGTAAGTACAGTGCCGGGCTACCCACTTAAGGCGAGACTATCGCGTCGGTGTGCTTGCCGGCCTGCTACGGTCAGTCGGCCCGATCCTGGGAGCGCCGGCGTCCTCGCCGGCCCTGTGCGGTTAGCCTGCGCAGTGTCCCGGCTTAAGTGGATACCCTACAGACTCTTACTTGCAGGACACCGCCATGCGTTTCTTCAACACCGCCGGCCCGGTCGATTGCGAACGGCATTACTGCCTGCCACCGCTGGAGCGCTTGAATCTCGATCAGGTGCTGCGGCTGATCGAGCAACAGAAATACTTCGTCCTGCATGCCCCGCGACAGACCGGCAAGACCTCTTCCCTGTTGGCGCTGATGGCTTATCTGAATACCCAGGGACAGTACCGCTGTGTCTACGTCAATGTAGAAATCGCTCAGGCTGCTCGGGAAAATGTCTTCGAGGCAATACGCGCCATACTCGGAGAACTGGGGTCATGGGCCAGGTTCACTCTGAACGATACGTTTATCGACAGTTGCCGTAGCGAAATACTGAACCAGTACAGCCCTTTCGATGCCTTCAGCGAAATACTGAGCCGCTGGTCGATCCACGACCCCAGGCCGTTGGTTCTCCTGATCGATGAGATCGACGCCTTGGTTGGCGATACCCTGATTGCCGTGCTGCGTCAATTGCGAGCCGGTTACACCCGCCGGCCCCGCCATTTCCCGCAAAGCGTCATTCTCTGCGGCGTGCGGGATGTGCGCGACTACCGAATTCACTCCACCAGTGAGAAAGCCATCATCACCGGTGGCAGCGCTTTCAATATCAAGGCCGCGTCGTTGCGGCTGGGGGATTTTTCCCGCCCGGAGGTGGAGCGGCTGTATGCCCAACACACCGAGGAAACGGGGCAACTCATCAGCCCCGAAGCGCTGGCGCGGCTTTGGGAGTTGACCCAGGGACAGCCTTGGCTGGTCAATGCGCTGGGATACGAGACCTGTTTCGAGATGGAGGTTGGCCAGGATCGCAGCCAGCCGATCACAGCAGCCATGGTGGAGGATGCCAAAGAGAACTTGATTCTGCGGCGGGAGACGCATCTGGATCAGTTGGCCGACAAGCTCCAGGAAGAACGGGTGCGGCGGGTAATCGAACCCTTACTGGCCGGTCAAGGCGGATTAGAACGAGTTGCCAATCGATGATATTGATTACGTGCGGGATTTGGGCCTGATCCGGGTGGACCGAGAAGTTCGGATTGCCAATCCGATTTATCGGGAGATTATTCCCCGCCAGTTGACTTATAGCACCGAGGTCATGACCCATCAGCAGGCGGCCTGGTATGTGCAAACCGATGGCCGGCTGAATATGAGCCAGCTACTGGCGGCTTTCCAGGAGTTCTTTCGCGAGCACTCCGAACACTGGGTGGAGCGCTTTCAGTACAAGGAAGCCGGCCCGCAACTCTTGTTACAGGCGTTTCTGCAACGCATCGTCAACGGCGGCGGCCGAATCGAACGGGAATACGGCTTGGGGCGGATGCGCACCGATCTGCTGGTGCTCTGGCCGACTCCCGGCGGGATGCAGAAAGTCGTGATCGAACTCAAGGTCCTGCACAAGACGCTGGAGCAAACCGTGACGGCGGGTCTGGAACAGACTTGGAGTTATCTGGATCGCTGCGGCGCGGAGGAAGGGCATCTGGTGATCTTCGACCGTACGCCGGACAAGCCCTGGGAAGAGAAGCTGTTTCAGCGGGAGGCATCGAGCCATGACCGCATGATCCAGGTGTGGGGGATGTGAAGGCCGATGTAGGGCACATTAGCGCAGCGTAATGCGCCGCATGAGCTGGCAGGGTGGGCAGACAAACTGCCTACGCCTACGGCTTGCTCAGTAGTGATAGCGTGCTTGTAGGAAATCCACTCGATCATTCCTCACCAGATACACCAGCCGGTGTTCCTGCGTCAGGCGGCGTGACCAAACCCCGGTGGCCATATGTTTCAGCGGTTCGGGTTTGCCAATGCCACGGAACGGGTCACGCAGAATAGCCTCAACCAGTTCGAGTGCGTGTAAAGCAATTTTACGATCTGTCTCGATCCAGTACCGCAAGTCTTCTCGGAATTCCGGCTGAAAAACCGCCGCGCGTTGCTGGCTGGAACTGGCGACACGATCTTTAAGACGCCGTTTCGTCAAGTCCGAGTTCCCGGCGCAGTTCTTCGACAGACTGTGGGGCTACCGTGTTTTGCCTGGCGCGAACCAATGCCGTCAGCAGTCGTTCAGCATTCCTGGGTGAGCGCAACAAATGAGCGGTTTCCAACAGACTGTCGAGTTCTGCAGCGGCAATCAACGCGACATCCTCGGCGTTACGCCGCCGAATAATCACCACCTCGCGGTCGGCCGTGACTTCGTCGCAGAGTGCCGCCAGATTGGCGCGAGCATGGGTATAGGTGGTTTGGATGGCCATAACAATTTCCTGAGAAAACTGTACCGGAAAACGGTACGACAAGTTGGCTGAATTGTCGAACTGATCGAGGTGAATTTCAATGTCGCCGCACTTGCCCGGCAACCCAGCGGCGCAGCAATTCGCTGGCGAAACGAATGCCGGCGTTGTCTTCCACAATCACATCATGGCGACACAGTAATGCAAGCGTTTGGTCGATATCGGCCACGGCGCTGATAGCGGTCAATTCCTGCCGGGTCCAGGCGGTTTCCCGTTGCGCCAGTATTTCCATGACGGTCCGTTCCTCTGCCGTGATATTCGACCAGACGCCATCGAAGTAATACTCGGCGCTGCGGTAGAAATCGGCGGTGAGCACCGGTTCCAGTTCGGCGAGTTCCAGGGTGCGGGGCGTGGTTTCGCCTTCCTTCATAAAACGCTCGTTCCAGCGATTGACCAGTTCCCAGCACAGCCGTTGCAGCAGGTAGGGCTGGCCGTAGGTCAGCCGGTAGAGTTCTTCCCGCAACTCGGGGGCGTATTCCAGCGCGAAATCCGGGTGTGGTTGAGTGATCAGCCGCAGGGCATCGTCGTGAGACAAGTAACCCACGCGGATATGCTGGGTCTGACCGTAAAACGCATTTTTGTAATCCCGCCCCATCTCATCCAGCGTATGGAGACCACCAAAGATCAGCGCCAGCCAGGCGTGGCGCTGGTTGAGCGCACGCAGATAAGGCAGCAGACCGGGGTCGATGCGGCCCTGTTCGATGCCGTCTTCGATCAACTCGAATTCGTCCACGGCCAGTATCAGACGGCGGCCGGTCATCTGCGGCTCGAGCCGGGCCAGCAACGCATTCAGGGCACGGCGGGCTTTGCCCAGATCGGCATAGTCGGCGCTGGCTGGCGGTGGCCCTGGATTCAGACCCGCCGCCACCGTTTTCTTGTGGATGGCTTCGGCCAGATCCAGCAGGAGTTCGCCGGTGTGATTGACCAATCCGGCGTCCTGCATATCCAGATAGACGAGCAGGGAGTTGGCTGGCAGGGCGTGTTCCAGGTTACGCAGGATGGACGTTTTACCCATGCGCCGATGGCCGAAGAGAATCAACGCTGGCAGTGAATCCGCCACCGTCCAGCGGGTTTCGATCTGCTGGATGGCGTCGCGGCGTCCGACGAAGGTGGGACCGATGACCGGCAGGCCGGAATAGCCTTCGTAGGGATTCAATACCGGTTGCCGGAGGACTTCTTCACCGACCTCGCCGCCGGCTTCAATGAGAATGTCCAGCCACCGCCGGGCGATATCCTTGAGCAACGGCCATTCCGGTTCGGGACAGAAATCAGCGCCGGTATCGAGCAGTCGCTTGAGTTCCGCGCCGGCGCGACCCAGGGCGGTGGAGCGGTTGAGAGTCGCTTGGGAATGATGGGCGATCTTTGCTCCATTCGCCGCGTTGCGCAAAATTCGCAGGGTTTGCAAAGTGCCAGGACGCAGTTCGGGGTCTGGCAGCGCGTCCAGCCAGGCGGCCTGTTCCTGCCAATCGGCGAGTTTGGGCAGTGTAGTGACTGCTTTGCCGGCAACGAGGGCTCGGGCGATGCCATACAGTTCCTCGCCATGCCGCAGGGGTCGGGTGACGGCAAACGCTTCGACGGCTTGTTCAGTTTTATCCTTATGCCACAGCCAAAAACCGGCACAGGCGCTATGGGCGGGAGTATCCAGGCGCAGGTCGGTGGGATAACGATTTATCCAACGCCGTCGCCGATTTTCTGAAATCAAGAAGAATCCATTGATCATTGTTTGCCGAAGCTGATGAGCCAGATTGGCCGAACAGAAGTGCAGCAACTCCCAATCAAAAGGTTGCTCTGCCAGGATAGTTGTCCTGGTTAACACTCGATCGTCAGGCGAACGTGCAAGAACGGAATTAGCGGCTGCCACGGCGGGTATGAACTGCAAGCTATAAGCCAAAACCTGGTTAAGATTGTGAACGCCGGTAGACCAATCCTGTTCAAGATCATCTTCTAATCGATTCTGTGTAGATGGCAAAGGCAGCCAGATCATACGATTCCAGAGATACTGCCAATGCTCTCCACTCAAAGGAAAAAAAGGAAACATCAACAACCAATCCAATAAGCGGCCGCCAGCCACGCCGCCCGCCACGCCGCCCGCCACGACGAACCCCACGCCGAACCCCACGCCGAACGCCACGCCGAACCCCACGCCGAACGCCACGCCGAACGCCACGCCGCCCGCCACACCGCCAGCCACGCCGAACGCCACGACGAACGCTACGCCGCCAGCCACGCCGCCCGCCACGCCGCCAGCCACTCCTAACGCCACGCCGCCCGCCACGCCGACCGCCACACCGTCCGCCATGCTGAACGCCACACCGAACCCCACACCGCCCGCCACGCCGACCGCCACGCCGAACGCCACACCGAACCCCACACCGCCCGCCACGCCGACCGCCACTCCGAACGCCACGCTGCCCGCTACGCCGCCCGCCACGACGAACGCCACGCCGAACGCTACGACGACCGCCACGCCGAACGCTACGCCGAACGCTACGACGACCGCCACGCCGCCCGCCACGCCGACCGCCACGCCGAACGCCACTCCGAACGCCACGGCGACCGCCACGACGACCGCCACGACGACCGCCACGCCGCCCCATTTCACTGGCAAACCAATGGCACTAAATCCCAACACTATACCAGCCACACTCCCAAGCAGAAGAAGCACACTTTGTATGATCAGGCGACGCTGAACAGGATCATGCCGTAGGACTTCCCACAACGCTCCCTCTTTACTTTCCTGATACTCCGGCTTGCCAAAGCGCTCCACATACCACCGTAACGCCTGGGGAAAGAAAAACACCCAATACAGCAACACCAGATAATCGAGTGGATTCCACAGCGACAGCGGCTTTTTCCGTTTAGGCGCCAAATCCAGGCGGGGAACCGGAGTCTCGCTCACAGCATGTGCTCCATGTCCTGCCGCCAGTCGGTCTGCCAATCGTAGGTCGGATCGGTCAAGGCGTGATAACAGTGAAAAGCGGCGCGTTGCAGTTTAAAAGGATGACCCTTGGCGAGTTCCAAAATGGCATCGACGGTTGCCGAATCGAAGGAAAGCGCAGCCGGCATCCAGGGATGCCGTAATAACTCGCGGGCTTCGTTTTCTCTCATTTCGCCCAACGTCAAAGGCTGCAAAAAGTTATAGGCCGGTGAGCCTCGTCTGGAATCCGGGAAAACGGCTTTCAACGGATTGCGGGAAGCAACGACCATTTTGAATTCCAAATTATGATTGCAGATCGCCCGAAACTGTCCCAGACCTTCACTGCTCAATCCTCTCTCCGGCCCGGCATCCAATTCATCCAGCACCAGCAGTGCTCGTCGTTGCTTGAGTTTTTCCCGAATCGGCCGCCAGCCACTCTCTAAAATTCCCAATTTCTCAGCCAGGCAATGGTAAAAATCATCCTGATCTTCGATCTCCTGAAAATCGAAAGGCCCCAGCACTTCTCTCCCTGCCAGCTTTCAATCAACCGCCAGAGCAACGAACTCTTGCCGATTTTCGGTTCACCCAACAGCGCCACCGAACCACCCTGGAGCAAGGTCCGCAATCGACGTTAACTCGGTATTGCGGCCGATAAAACGGCTCGGTTCGCGGATAGCCAGGATTTGGTCGAATGGATTCGGGGATGCAGTCAAAGCCGAACGCCGCTGCTCGATCTGCTTTCTGAGATCTTGCCGTAGCTTTAAAAACAGCCGCTTGCGAGCGTCCTGACTCTGTGTAATCCTCTTCAAGCGTCTCCTTCCCGCCGGGCAAAAACTGACGGCTTCTGAGCCAGTCATGACGCTGCCACTCACACGGCGACAGGATGATCGGGAAGATGTAGGTTTGCGCTGGACGATAAAACTGCCGATCTCGATCCTGGGTGCAGTAATGCGAATCCAGAAACGCCTGACTGACCAGCGCCAGCGCAATCTCCGATTCGGCGATCTTTCGCTTGATTTCCTCATCCCACAGATCGCCGGTAGTAATCCGCTCATCGGTCCAGAACTCGACGCCTTTCGTTCTCCAGACCTTGCAGAAACTGCCGCACTTCCTGCATGTGGTTAATATCCTGATGACTGTAGCTGATGAAGATTTTAATGTTGGACATGATCGGTCTCCCTGGTGTTTATGATTAAATGCCTTTGGCCTTGCTTGTGCAAGCCCGCGCCAACCTGAACTTCGGAACACCGCCATGCGTTTCTTCAATACCGCCGGACCGGTCGATTGCGAACGGCATTACTGCCTGCCGCCGTTGGAGCGCTTGAATCTCAACCAGGTGATGCGGCTGATCGAGCAGCAGAAATATTTTGTCCTGCATGCCCCACGGCAGACCGGCAAGACCTCTTCCCTGTTGGCGCTGATGGCTTATCTGAATGAGCAGGGACAGCACCGCTGTGTCTACGTCAATGTAGAAATCGCTCAGGCTGCTCGGGAAAATGTCTTCGAGGCGATACGCGCCATACTGGGAGAATTAGGGTCATGGGCCAGGTTCACCCTGAACGATACGTTTATCGACAGTTGCCGTAGCGAAATACTAAATCAGTACAGCCCCTTCGATGCCTTCAGCGAAATACTGAGCCGCTGGTCGGCGCATGATCCCAGGCCGTTGGTTCTCCTGATCGATGAGATCGACGCCCTGGTGGGTGATACTCTGATCGCCGTGCTGCGCCAATTGCGAGCCGGTTACACCCGCCGGCCCCACCATTTCCCGCAAAGCGTCATTCTCTGCGGCGTGCGGGATGTACGCGACTACCGGATTCACTCCGCCCGTGAAAAAGCTATCATCACCGGCGGCAGCGCTTTCAATATCAAAGCCGAGTCGCTGCGGTTGGGGGATTTTTCCCGCCCGGAGGTGGAGCGATTGTACGCTCAGCACACCGAGGAAACCGGGCAGATCATCGAGCCTGATGCCTTGGAGCGGCTTTGGGAACTGACCCAGGGACAGCCCTGGCTGATCAATGCGCTGGGCTATGAAACCTGCTTTCGCATGCCGGAAGGTCAGGATCGCCGCCAGCCGATCACCGCGGGTATGGTGGACGACGCCAAAGAGAATCTGATTCTGCGACGAGAGACGCATCTGGATCAGTTGGCCGACAAGCTCCAGGAAGAACGGGTGCGGCGGGTAATCGAACCCTTACTGGCCGGTAGCCGGCTGGCGGAGCGCTTTCGGCAGGACGATGTGAACTATGTCGTGGATCTGGGGCTGATCAAACAGGAGATCGGCGGCGCGATTCGGCTGGCCAATTCCATTTACCAGGAAGTCATTCCGCGAGAGTTGGCTTGGCCCATTCAATCCGGCATGGCGGAACAGGTCGCCTGGTATGTCGATGCCGATGGCCGGCTGAATATGAGCCAGCTACTGGCGGCTTTCCAGGAGTTCTTTCGCGAGCACTCCGAACACTGGGTGGAGCGCTTTCAGTACAAGGAAGCCGGCCCGCAACTCTTGTTACAGGCGTTTCTGCAACGCATCGTCAACGGCGGCGGCCGGATCGAACGGGAATACGGCTTGGGGCGGATGCGCACCGATCTGCTGGTGCTCTGGCCGACTCCCGGCGGGATGCAGAAAGTCGTGATCGAACTCAAGGTCCTGCACAAGACACTGGAGCAAACCGTAGCGGCAGGGCTGGAGCAGACTTGGGCCTATCTGGACCGCTGCGGAGCGGAGGAAGGGCATCTGGTCATCTTCGACCGTACTCCGGACAAGCCCTGGGAAGAGAAGCTGTTGCAGCGGGAGGCCTCGAGCCATGACCGCATGATCCAGGTATGGGGAATGTGAGCGGCGCGAGAAAATGCTCGTACGTCTTATACACCCCGGACAGCCAGTTGGCGGAAGCCGTCGGCAAGGTGAGCTACCGCTACGACGGCGAGGGGCGCTTGACAGAGATAGTCGTTGGAAGATGACCAGAAACTCCTGCAGGGCGAGATAGAGCGGTGACCACATTTCCGCCGAACTGTACTAAGGGCGGCTTAGACCGCCCCACGGGTTACCGCCTGTCACTTCTTCTTAAGAACCAACGGCGCTATGTACAACAGTATCAAGGCGCCGACGGTCGCGGTAATGATCGAGCCGATGATGTTATGGGCGGACAAGCCCAGTAGACGGAAAATCAGACCGCCGACGATGGCGCCGACGATGCCGATCACGATATTCATGCCCAATCCATAACCGCTGCCCTTGACAATCTGACCGGCCAGCCAGCCAGCGATGCCGCCAACGATAACAAAGATCAAAATTTGCATAGTCCTACCTCAGTAGTTTGGCAGTAAATAGAGCGGATAATAAATACCAGTGCGCCGGCAAAATCAACCCGGCGGATGCTGTTCGCGGCTAAACAGGGGGATATGCCGGCGCTTGCACAGCGGCAGCAGCAGCAAGCCCGTCAGGAATCCTCCCAGGTGCGCCAGCCAGCCGATGTCAGCGCGGCCGAGTAACACCGGTCCCGCCAACTGCAACACCAGCCAGGCACCGATCAATCTGGCGGCGGGCAGGTAAACAACGCGGGCATAAATCCCCAACGGCGGCCTGATGCCGATCCGGGCATACGGATACAGTAACCAATAACCCGCCAACAGGCCGGCGACAGCACCGCTGGCGCCGATCATGGTGACCCGCGCCGACGGTTCAAGCAACGCCTGGAGCAACACCGCCGCGCCACCGCAGACCAGATAAAACGCCAGAAACCGGCCATGCCCCACCGCCTGCTCCACGGCAGGACCGAAAAGCCAGAGTAGCAGCATGTTGCCGATCAAATGTCCCCAACCGCCATGCAGGAACTGGCAGGTCATCAGCGTGACTACGGGCGGCAGCCAGAGTCGGTCCGGCAGCGGGCGCCCAGCCCCACAGCGCCGCCGGCGTGGCACCGAAGCTGTACACCAGTCGCCAGCCCAATTCGGGCGGTAGGGCCATCTGCACCCCGAAAATCAGTGTACAACTGACAAGCAGCGCAAAACTGATCGAACGATAGGGACTGGTGTTGCTTTCCAAGAGACTGATAAATAAATAATTTTTTAGGTCAGCAGCCAGCGGGTCAGCCAACCGCTCTGATCTAACCTCTCCCGCCGACGGCGGCGAGGCTGGGGATGCGGTTGTCCACCGGCTGTTGGGGGGAAACCGGCAAAGCTTACAGCCGGGCGAGTTGCTGCCGGCGCTGTCGTAGCAGCAGTCGATAGGCTTTGCTCAGGGCGCGTTCGTAGGCGCAATCGCCGCGTTCCCCCATTGCCGCCAGCCGCATTTCGGAAAAAAGCGATTTCCTGACGCAAATAATCGACTGTCGCGTGACCCTGTCCGCCGAACTGGGTATTGATGATCAGATTGCGAGTCATGGTGTTGCTCTCCTCAAAAAATTAATTATTAGTGATTTTGAGCGTAGCGAAACCGGATGAAAAACGAATGGCGCGGTCGTGACGGCTGGATTAACTCACAGAGTCTTGAAGCGTAGGGACAGATCGACCGCTCGCACGTCCTTGGTCAGGCCGCCCACAGAAACGTAATCCACGCCCGTTGCGGCAATCGCCCGGATGGTGTCCAGGTTGACATTGCCCGATGCTTCCAATTTCACCCGGCCGGCGACCGTCTGCACCGCTTGCCGCATCGTGTCGAGGTCGAAGTTATCCAGCATCATAATGTCAGGACCGGCCGCGAGCGCCTCCTCCAGTTCGGCCAGATTTTCCACCTCTATTTCCAGGGTCACGCCAGGATGCAGCCGGCGGGCCGTGGCGACTGCCTGGGTAATGGAGCCGGCGGCCATGATATGGTTTTCCTTGATGAGCAGCGCATCGAACAGGCCGATACGGTGATTTTGGCAACCGCCGCAATGCACCGCGTACTTTTGCGCCCGCCGCAGACCGGGCAGGGTCTTGCGGGTATCCAGCACCGCCGTCCGCGTGCCTGCCACGGCGTCGGCGTAACGCCGCGCCAGGGTGGCCGTGCCGGACAGGGTCTGCAAGAAATTCAGGGCGGTGCGCTCGCCGGTGAGCAAGGCTCGGGCAGGACCCTGGAGCGTGCACAGCAATTGATCGCGCTCCATGCGGTCACTGTCGCGCAGCAGCCAGTGAGTATGAATACGCGTATCCAGTTGCCGGAAAACCTCATCGAACCAGGCAGTGCCGCACAATACGGCAGGCTCGCGGCTGATGACCGTTGCTTCGGCACGGGCCTGCTCCGGAATCAGCGCAGCGGTCAGGTCGCCCGCGCCGACATCTTCAGCCAGGGCGCGGGCGACAGTGGATTGTAGGTCGGGGGGCAGCATGGTCGCGTTCTTTGGGTTAATCGTGGAATAGTATGATTTTGCACAAGCAACGCCGCCTGCGCCAGTTATTCTTACGCTTGGCTACCCGAAATGATCATAACCGGCGCTATCCAGACTATAAGCTCGACCATCGGCGCGCACGCAACGCAAACCGGCCCCGGCCTCGATCGCACCGATTGCGGTGCAGGCGCAATCCCAGCCGGCAGCACGTGCCTGTAACTCATCCAGCCGTTCGGGCGGCACGGTAAAACACAATTCGTAATCGTCGCCGCCAGTCAAGGCGAGGGCGATCGCCGCCTCCGCATCCAGGCAGGCCGCCAGCGCCGGCGAACGCGGCAGCCGGTCCACCTCTACGCAGGCGCCCACGCCGCTGCGCTGCAGGTATGCCCCAGATCCTGCGCCAGACCGTCGGAGATATCGATGGCCGCGCCGGCCAGACCGCGCAGCTCCAGGCCCTGTCGAATCCGGGGCATGGGCCGCTCCAGCCGTTGGCGCAGATACGCGGCGTGCCCGCTCGGGGCGCTGCACCGGCCTTGAGCGATGGCCAGCCCCAGGCCGGCATCGCCTGGCGTGCCGGTGACGCAGATCGCATCGCCCGGGCGCGCGCCGTCGCGCCGTAACGCCTGCTGCGGCGGGACGAAACCGTGCGCCTGAATGGCGATGGTCAAGGGACCTCGGGTGGTATCGCCGCCGACCAGTTGCACCTGGAATTGCGCCGCCAGCGCGAACAACCCCTGACAGAAATTCTCCAGCCAGCGCTCATCCGGCTCGGGCAGGGACAGACCCAGGGTGATCCAGGCGGGTTCGGCACCTATCGCCGCCAGATCGCTCAGGTTGACAGCCAGGGCTTTATGGCCGACGCCGGCGGGATCGGCGTCGGCCATAAAATGGACGCCGCCCACCAGCATATCCAGTGTAACCGCCAGGCAGACGCCCGCCGGTGCGGCGAGCAGGGCGCAATCGTCGCCGATGCCCAACACCACATCGGTGCGGCGCGGAAACCGGCCGGCGAAGTAGCGGTCAATCAAAGTGAATTCGGATACGGGCATGTGTTTACAATAGCGCATTTCCCTTTACTGTCCAGCCGAAGGAAATGTTATGTCTCAACTCCCGCTGCTGCTCGAACCCGAACAGCTTGAACCGTTGCTGCACGCCCCCGAACTGCTGCTCGTGGATGTGCGCAATCCCGACAGCTACGCCCGAGGTCATATTTCCGGTGCGGTGCGACTGGATTATTCGGCTATTGTCGCCGTCCAGCCACCGTCGCTGGGCTTGCTGCCGGATAGAATCACTTGAGCGCGGTGTTGTCCAGGCTGGGACTGACGCCGGACAGCCAGGTGGTGGCTTATGACGAGGAAGGCGGTGGTTATGCCGCACGGCTGTTGTGGACCCTGGACGTGCTGGGCCACACCCGGTTCTCCCTGCTGAACGGCGGGTTCATCGCCTGGATCGCCGAGAATCGCCCGCTGGAACACCAGCCCACAGCGCTGGCCGCCAGTTCCTATCAGGCGCAGATCAGCAACCCGGCGGCGCTAGCCGACAAGGATTACCTTCTGGCGCGCCTGGGACAGCCCGATCTGGCTCTGCTGGACACTCGCTCGCCCCTGGAATATCGGGGCTTGGACGTGCGCGCCGCGCGCGGCGGCCATATTCCCGGCGCCGTGAACCTGAACTGGACCGACGCGATGGATATCCATCGCCACTTGCGTTTCAAACCCGACGCCACGCTGCGGGGGATGCTCGAAGCCAGCGGCGTGATTGCCGCCAAAGAGGTGATCGTCTATTGCCAGACCCATCACCGTTCGGCCCACACCTACATCGTGCTGAAACATCTGGGTTATCCCCGCGTGCGCGGCTATCCAGGCGCCTGGTCCGAATGGGGCAACGACCCCGGACTGCCGGTAGAATAGCCGGACCGCTCAGGTAACGAGGCTTTCCGGCCGGACGAATAGATGTTTGCGGTAAAAGCGCAACTCGACGACGGATTCCCGCACATCGTCCAACGCCAGATGGCTCGACGACTTGGAGTAGCTCTGGATCAGCTCCGGATACCAGCGGCGGGCCAGTTCCTTGAGCGTGCTGACGTCCAAATTGCGATAATGGAAATAGGCTTCCAGTTGCGGCATCCAGCGAGCCAGAAAGCGGCGGTCCTGACAAATGCTGTTGCCGCACATCGGCGACTTGCCCTTGGGCACGTAATCCTGCAGGAAGTCCAGGGTCTGCAAGGCCGCCTCCCGCTCATCGCTGCGGCTGGCGCGGACCCGCTCCAACAGACCGGAGTGGCTATGCTGTCTGCGGTTCCATGCATCCATCGTCGCCAGGACGGCGGCATCCTGATGGATGGCCAGGGTCGGACCTTCAGCCAGAATGTTCAGCAACTGCGAGTCAGTCACGAGTGTGGCGATTTCGATAATACGGTCGGATTGCGGGTCCAGGCCGGTCATCTCCAGGTCGATCCAAATCAGGTTATCAGGGGACATGGGTCTTGGTCTTAAGTGTGAAGGTTTATTCTATGGACGTTCAGGTCAATGCTTGGACGAGTTTAGCGGGATTTATATCCCCAGGTTCACTTTGATACAGCGTGAACCGTTGCACCGTCAGGATTGCCGGCGTGGACGGCCCGACGCAGGGCGCCGCTAATGGCCGGCCGCCGGCTGAGCCAGCACCAGCGGGAGCGCATCCTGCAGACTCAGGAACGCCGCCGCCAGCGGCTGAATGAGCGCATCGCCCGCCACACCTACACGCCGGGCGAAGGGAGTCTGGGAGCGGAGCAAAGCGGGCTGGTGATCGCCAATTACGGCGCCACCTTGATCGTCGAGGATAGCGAGGGCGAACTTTATCGCTGCGCGGTGCGGCAGCATCTGGGTCTACCGGTGTGCGGCGACCGGGTGATCTGGCAGACCGCAGGTCCGGGCCAGGGTGTGGTAAGCGCCGTGGAGCCCCGCCGATCGTTGCTGAGCCGACCGGATTACAGCGGTCGCCCCAAGCCGATGGCCGCCAACATCGATCAGGTTGCGGTAGTGCTTGCCCCGCGTCCGGCCTGGCAGGAACAGCTGATCGACGCCTATCTAGTGACTATTGCCACGCTCGAGGTTACGCCTTTGCTGGTGGCAAACAAGATGGATCTGCTGGCTGCGGCAGGCCGGCGCGAGTTGGAAACGCGGCTGGCTGTTTATCAGCGGCTCGGCTACCCCATCCTGTTCGCCAGCACCTGCAGCGCGCCCGGTCTGGATGCGCTGTGTGCCCGACTCGCTGGCCGCACCAGTATCCTGGTGGGTCAATCCGGCGTGGGTAAATCCTCCCTGGTCAAAACGCTGCTGCCGGATCGGGACATCCGCATCCGGGACCTATCGCAAGCGACCGGTCTGGGCGCCCATGCGACCAGCACCGCTACGCTCTACCATCTGCCGTTCGGCGGTGCTTTGATCGACTCTCCAGGCGTGCGCAGTTTCACCCCCCTTGCCTTGGAAACCGCCGATCTGGAGCGCGGTTTTATAGAATTCCTACCCTATCGGGGACAATGCCGGTTTTCCGATTGCAGCCATACGACCGAACCCGGCTGCGCCCTGCTGGCGGCCGTGGCGCAGGGCGCCATCGACCCCCAGCGGCTGCACAGTTATTACCATCTCAGGAAGACCTTGCAGTCCGGCCGCTCCAAACCGTTCCGGGGACAGCAATCCCGGGAAAGGCAATTTCCCCTTTAACCACCTTAAGACCACCCTGCCATGAATGCTGAGATGAACACCCGCCTGGCCAAAACCGGGGCGGAACCTTCCCTATCCCTGTATAAGAAGACCGGCCACAAACTGAGCTTACCGGAAGTGCTGGAACAACTGGTGGAAGACGGTCTGCTCAGCGAGCAGGATGCCGCCCGGACCAACGCCTCCACTACCCCTAACGAAGGCCGGGATATACATCCGTTGGTGATCGTCGCCAACCAGAAACTGAACAGCCTGAAAGCCCCCGGCAAGCCCTTGAGCCTGGAATCGCTGACGATCTGGCTGGCCCGCCGCACGGGCCTGGAGTACTGTCACATCGATCCCCTGGCGGTGGATGTGGCGACGGTGACCGAACTGGTGTCCTACGCTTATGCCTACCGCTATCGCATCCTGCCGCTAAAGATCGACGCCGACAGCGTCACCTTCGCCACCTGCGAACCCTATAGCAGTGAATGGGAAAGCGACCTGCACCATCTGCTGCGCAAGCGCATCGTGCGGGTGATTACCAATCCGCTGGAGATCAATCGGTATTTGCTGGAATTCTATGGCCTGTCCCGTTCGGTGCGGGGCGCCCGCGACAGCCACAGCGCCGGCGAAACGCCGCCGGGCCTGTTCAATCTCGAGCAATTGGTGGAGCTGGGACAAACCGGCGCCTTGGGCGTGGAAGATCAGCCGGTGGTGCAACTGGTCGACTGGCTGTTGCAATATGCCTTCGGGCAGCGCGCCAGTGATATCCATCTGGAGCCGCGCCGCGACCAGGGCAATATCCGCTTCCGCATCGATGGCATCTTACATCAGGTCTACCAGTTGCCGCCGGCGGTGATGAACGCAGTCACCAGCCGCATTAAGATTCTGGGTCGCATGGACGTGGCCGAACGGCGCCGCCCCCAGGACGGCCGCATCAAGACCCGCACGCCCGGCGGGCGCGAAGTGGAGCTGCGCCTGTCCACCATGCCGACCGCCTTCGGCGAAAAATGCGTGCTGCGTATTTTCGATCCCAATATCGTGGTGAAAAGTTTCGCCCAACTGGGATTCTCCCCCCGGGAGGAGCAGCGTTGGGAAGATATGATCCATCGACCCAATGGCATCGTCCTGGTTACCGGACCGACCGGTTCCGGCAAGACCACCACCCTCTATTCCACCCTGAAGTACCTGGCGCGGCCGGAATTGAATGTCTGCACGGTGGAAGATCCCATCGAAATGGTGTCCCCCGAAGTCAATCAGATGCAGGTACATCCGGCCATCGGTCTGACCTTCGCCCAGGGTATCCGCACCCTGCTGCGGCAGGACCCGGATATCATCATGGTCGGCGAGATCCGCGATCTGGAGACCGCCCAGATGGCGATCCAGGCCGCCTTGACCGGCCATCTGGTGCTGTCCACCCTGCACACCAACGACGCGCCTTCCGCCATTACCCGTCTGCTGGATCTGGGCGTGCCTTATTACCTGATTCAAAGCACCCTGGTCGGCGTGATGGCGCAGCGGCTGGTGCGCACTCTGTGTCCCCACTGCAAGGACAGTATTCCCCTGCCGGATGAAGCCTTATGGGAAAGCCTGGTGACCCCCTGGAAAATCGACCGCCCCGCTACGGTCGGCGCTCCCGCGGGCTGCGTGGAATGCCGCCATACCGGTTATCTGGGGCGCAGCGGGATTTTCGAGATGCTGACCATAACGCCCAAGCTGCGCAGAGCGCTGCGATCGGATACGGATAATGCGCAGCTCCACCACGACGCCGGCCAGGAGGGAATGCTGCCGTTGCGGATCAGCGCCGCCTATCAGGTGACAGCCGGTTTGACTACCTTCGAGGAAGTATTAAAGGCGCTGCCACCCCTGGAGGATTAGTTTGCCGCCAGTTCATCCGCGTGTCCGGCAAGCATTTGTGACATTTTTTCACATTTTTGTTGTGAAAAATTCACATTTTTTTACTTTTTACAACATGTGGTA
Organism: uncultured Pseudomonadota bacterium; assembly: GCA_963708455.1. Lineage (GTDB taxonomy): Bacteria > Pseudomonadota > Gammaproteobacteria > Competibacterales > Competibacteraceae > CAIMUS01. The sequence continues at coordinate 290,630 of CAVPSQ010000010.1, read as the reverse complement.
CTATACTATTAATAAGTATTATATTGATACTATGTATCTTATTTGCAACAACAGCTCGGCAGACAAGTCTCACGGCCATACCGATGGACCGGCGGACGCGGCGCCAGAGACTCGCGTTATAGGCGGTGGGGCGCGGTCCCACCGGGCTCACGTAACCCGAACCTGGAAGGGGATACGCAATGGCGCAGATCGTCACCAGGAGCACACTGAAAACTCAGAACCGTGTTTTCGCCGGTACGGGCGGCACCAGCCGCAAAAACAAAAGACAGGGATTCGCACCGGGGTTCATGGATCAGGAGACGGGAGTTATCTATTTCTCCCGCAACATTGATGGCAGTCCGGCGCCGTTCCATCGGATCGACGGGTTGCCGGATGAAGTGATAGTGGAGCGGGCTTCTTCAGGTCGGGTGGCCGCGGTCAAGGGTAGCCTGGTGGCCGGATTTATCAGGAACGGGCTGTTCTATACGCGCGAACAGGCAGCCCGCGCGCTCAACCAGAGCGCCGGCGCCGGTTGCGTGATGGCGTAGTCGCCGCAGCAACCAGCGTTTCCTGCAGGCGGCGCTGCCGCCGAGGGTTGGTCGTTTACGGCTTGAACAGTTCCGCCAGAAACTGTTGCATATGTCGCCACGAACGGCTGTCGGCGGCGGCGTTGTAGGCGGCACCCTTGCTGTTGTCAGAACCGTTGGCGGCATTGGTGAAGCCATGCACGGCGCCGCCATAAGCGATCAACTGCCAATCCACACCGGCTGTGCGCATTTCCTCTTCAAAAGCCACCACCTGTTGCGGTGGCACGAAAGGATCGTCGGCGCCGTGCAGAGCCAGCACCTTGCCCTTGATATTCCTGGCATCGCCGGTCGCCGGCGTATCCAGCCCACCGTGAAAACTGACCACACCGGCAACCGGCGCGCCGCTGCGGGCCAGTTCCAGCACTGCCGTCCCACCGAAGCAATAACCGATGGCGGCTATACGCTTGCTATCCACTCCAGGTTGCGCTTCGAGGGCATCCAGAGCTGCCTGGACGCGCGCCCGCAACAGCTTCCGGTCACTCTTATACGTTTGGGCCAGAGCAGCGGCTTCCTGGGTATTCGCAGCCACCTTGCCATCTCCATAAATATCCGCCGCCAAAGCGATATAGCCTGACTCCGCCAGTTGCTCGGCGCGACGTTTAGCGTAGTCATTCAAACCCTGCCATTCGTGCACGACCAACACACCCGGACGTTTGCCAGCGGTGTCCTTGGGATACGCCAGATACCCGAGCAGACGGGCATCGCCCTGGTGGTAGTCGAGCGTCCGGGTGACGATCTCCGCCCAGGCGCTCGTTGCGCCGAGCAGGGCAAGGGTGCAGAACAGCACTATTTTCTTCATAACCAGCCGCCTCGCGATTTTAACTATCTTAGTGAATCCACCCAGGATCAAGCAGCCATCCGACTGTGCCGCCACCTTGCAGGATGGGCACCTGGTTGAAGTCGTGGCTTGCCGGTAAAACGTAACGCGGCCAGCCACCTTCCCTTTAAATTTAAGGTTGGGGTCCGTGATCGATTATTTTATGATTGATTTTTATTTGACTAATTTATACAATCCACTTTGCAAACCAAATGTTAATTTAGAATAATCATAGTGCTAATCGTGCCAAGCTGCTTAATCTAACGGCGGTTTTTTTGGCTGATTAGACAAAGCCCCTGGCGATGTAGCATCAACCGTTTATAGAGAAACCATGATGAGAGCACTCGCAAAAACCACTAACTTTTTGATTATACAGTTTTTCTTATTATCGATATTAGCCGGCTGTGACGGCGGCGGCGGTGGCGGCGGCCAGGGTACTCCTGCTAGTAGCGGCACTAACACTGCTCCTGTAGCGAAGGCCGGTCCAGACCAGACCGTGGAGGTGAGCGGCGTCGTACAACTAAATGGCAGCACTTCCAGCGACGCTGATGGCAATTCCTTAAGCTATCAGTGGACCCTTTTACAAAGACCAGTCGGCAGCAATGCAACCCTGTCGGACGCTAACTCCGTCAAGGCCAGCTTTAAGTTGGACAGCCCGGGCGACTATGTCGCGCAATTGATCGTCAACGACGGTCAGGCCAACAGTATTCCCGACAGCGTTGTCATCTCCACCCAGAATTCCAAGCCCGTGGCCAATGCCGGCAAAGATCAACCCGCGAAAGTGGGGGCTACGGTGCAGTTGAACGGCAGTGCATCCAGCGATCCTGACGGCAATCCGCTGAGCTATCAGTGGACCTTGCAGAAGCCGGCCGGCAGTAACGCCAGTCTGATCGGCCCCGGCTCAGCCAAGCCCGGCTTCGTGGTCGATGTGCCTGGCGATTATGTGGCGACGTTAGTCGTCAACGACGGCCAGGTGAACAGCGATCCCGATACCGTCACTATCTCCACCCAGAACACCAAACCCGTCGCCAATGCCGGTGCTGACCAGCCCGTAAAAGTGGGGGCTACGGTGCAGTTGGACGGCAGTGCATCCAGCGATCCTGACGGCAATCCGCTGAGCTATCAGTGGACCTTGCAGAAGCCAGCCGGCAGTAACGCCAGCCTGATCGGCCCCGGCTCAGCCAAGCCCGGCTTCGTGGTCGATGTGCCTGGCGATTATGTGGCGACATTGGTTGTCAACGACGGCCAGGTCGACAGTAGCCCGGACACGGTGATCGTCTCCACCGAGAACGTCCCGCCCGTGGCCGATGCGGGCTCCGGCCAGACGGTGAAGTTAGGAGACACGGTGACACTGGACGGCAGCAACTCCACCGATGCCGACGGCGATTCGATCACCTATAGCTGGAGCCTGTCGAACAAGCCAGCCGGCAGTACGGCGGCTTTGTCCGATCCCACCGCATCGAAGCCAACTTTTGTAGCCGATAAATCCGGCTCTTACACAGCAACGCTGGTTGTCAATGATGGCAAGGTCAATAGCGACCCTGACGAGGTCATCATTGCCACCGAAAATGTCCCGCCCGTGGCCAATGCCGGTCCCGACCAGAAAACTAAGGTGAACACTATCGTCACCTTAGATGGTACCCACTCCACCGATGTTGATGGCGATATCCTGTCTTACCAATGGAAGCTCGTGCAGCAACCGACCGGCAGCAGTGCCAGTCTGATCGGCCCCGGCTCGCCCAAGCCCGGCATCGAGGTCGATATGCCCGGCACCTATGAAGTGCAATTGATCGTCAACGATGGCCAGGTCAACAGCAACCCGGATACGGTGATCGTCTCCACCGAGAACGTCCCGCCCGTGGCCAATGCGGGCTCCGACCAGACTGTGAAGTTAGGAGACACGGTACTACTGAACGGCAGCAACTCCACCGATGCCGACGGCGATTCGATCACCTATAGCTGGAGCCTGTCGAACAAGCCAGCCGGCAGTACGGCGGCTTTGTCCGATCCCACAGCATCGAAGCCAACTTTTGTAGCTGATAAATCCGGCTCTTACACAGCAACGTTGGTTGTCAATGATGGCAAGGTTGATAGCGACTCCAACGAGGTCATCATTTCCACCGAAAATGTCCCGCCCATTGCTAATGCCGGTCCTGACCAAACCTCGAAAGTGGGCAACACGGTGACACTGGATGGCAGCGGCTCTACCGACGCCGACGGCAATAAGCTGACCTATAGTTGGAGCTTAATCACTAAGCCGGCTAACAGCACCGCTACCTTGCTAGGTGATCAGGGAGGGGTCAATCCCGGTTTCGTCGTCGATCAGCCCGGCGATTATGTAGCGCAGTTGATCGTCAACGACGGCCAGGTGAATAGCGATCCCGATACCGTCACCATCTCCACCCAGAACACCAAACCCGTCGCTAATGCCGGTGCTGACCAAACCTCGAAAGTGGGCAACACGGTGACACTGGATGGCAGTAGCTCTACCGACGTTGACGGCAATACACTCAGCTATCAGTGGACCTTGCAGAAGCCGGCCGGCAGCAACGCCAGCCTGTTAGGCGCCAATTCCGCTACACCCGGTTTCGTGATCGATAAGCCGGGCGATTATGTGGCCACATTGGTCGTCAACGATGGCCAGGTAAACAGCGATCCCGATTCCGTCACCATCTCCACCCAAAACACCAAGCCCGTCGCCAATGCCGGTCCCGACAGTTCCACGGTGGTAGGCAACACTGTACTACTGAATGGCGGCGGCTCCAGCGATCCCGACAACGATCCGCTCACTTACCACTGGAGTCTGATCACGCGACCGAGCGGCAGTGCCGCCACTCTGATCGGCCCCACCTCGGTGAGTTCCGGCTTCGTGGTCGATAAGTCCGGCACTTATGTCGCGCAGTTGATCGTCAACGACGGCCAAGTCAATAGCGATCCCGATACCGCCACTATTACCACTGAGAACGTCAAGCCCGTCGCCAATGCCGGCTCCTACGAGCCCGTATTAACAGGCTCCACCGTGCAATTGGATGGCAGCCAGTCCAGCGATCCTGACAATGATCCGCTGACTTATAGCTGGAGCTTGACCAAACCTACGGGTAGTGCGGCGACCCTGTCCAATCCCGCCGTGGTAGACCCCACTTTTGTAGCCGACCTGGCAGGCAATTACACCGTTCAGTTGATCGTCTACGATGGCAAATTGTACAGCGATCCGAGTACCGCTACTATTCAGGCGCCCAAGCCTATCGCTTTAGGGTCGACAAGCACTGCGGTATCGATTGGTAAGGATCGGCAAATATCATCCAGACTTCTCCTGGAAATACCGGCGCCGCCACAGGGGACAACGGTGACGCTTACCAGTGCCGATCCAGATAAAGTAAAGCTGTCCAACGATGCTACCACTGTAGGTAGCGGTCAGATTCAGGTAGTGGTCAATGGAGGAGAGTCTTTTTCTCCACCATTCATTTTTCAAAGCTTTGCCAATTCTGGCAGTGTGAAGATCAACGCCACAGCGCCTAATTATCCGGACGGTACTATTACAGTTAACCTGTTTCCATCAGGTTTTGTTATCCAACCTACCCTACCTCCGATCGTAACGTCTGTGGGGTCAAGTACTCTGGTCTATATACAGGCATATATGCTGAGTGCAAGTAATGCTCCCACTACACTTCAACCTGTGCGTGCGGGATTGACAGCGAATGTGCCAGTAACGAGCGATAACACCGCTATCGGTACGATCAGTACAAGCCCGGTAGTGATCACAGCGAATGGTACCACCGGACAGACGAACTTTGTTGGCCGGAGTGTGGGCGCAACGATCGTTCGAGTAGGCACCCCCCCAGGGTATGCAACACCGACTGCGAACCAGAGTATTATTGCCACAGTCAAATAATCCCTGTAAGACGACGGGTTAGAGCGGGCGGGAAACCGCCCGCTAACACCAATCTGACAGGTTCCCAACCCATCCCAAAAACGAAAGGGGGAATAACTTCCCCCTTTCGCCGTTCTATAGCATTCTATTCCTATCGTGTTTCAAGCAGGCTATGGCTGTTCATAGATTATGATCGATTCCCGATTGACCTCTTGAAATTCAGCGTTTTTTTGCCGAACCCAGGTTATCGAGCAGTTTACTTACAGCCATCACGACCACGTCGGGCTCACTGAAATGAATGTTATGGCCGCTTTTGTCAGCAATAATAATCGTGCCGGTTTTATAACGGGAAGCTAATTGGCGTTGCAATTCGAGCCAGTCCCTTTCCAGACGGTCGCCAATGGCTCCAGGTGGGAAAATGCGTTGACCGTGCATGATGATGATCAGAGGAAGTGCGGCGGGAATGTCGGCAGCGCGCACTTCCTTTTCGCTGGCATGGTAAGCCGCCAATTCTCCCATAATAGCGTATAAAGTCTTGGGTTCCTTGCCAATCAACCGGGCCAGTGGCTGCAAATCCTCAATCGAAACATCGGCAATCCATTCCGGTCTCCAGAACTGCTGCAATACAGCCTGAGGATTCACCGCTCCCGGCAGGGCGTAATGCAAAAAGCCGTCTATCTGATTCTCGTGCGGGGTATCCACCAGCACCAGCCCGACCGTATCCTGCGGATAGAGGCTGGCGAACAGGCGCATGTTATAGCCGCCGAAAGAATGGCCAACCAACACATAAGGGGGCGGTATGTGGGCGCGTGCCAGCAAGGCGTGCAGTTCGGCGGCGAGCCGGCCGCTGGTGCGCGGCGGCGGACCGGGGTCGCTGTCGCCATAGCCGGCGCGGTCGTAAAAACACACCCGGACTCTTGGCTCCAAACCGCTCTGCACCTGGCGCCAGACAATGCCCGCATCGCCCAGACCGGCATCCAGGACAACCGTCGGACTGCCCCGCCCCTGACAGTCGATATGCAAGGCGTACCCCCCTACGTCTAGGCGTCTCGCCTTGGAATCCGCGACCGCCATGCCACTGGTACTCATGCCGAGCAGCGTCAGTAAAACAGCCCAAACGCCACAGGCAACGCGTCTGAAGTGCATGCCTTACCTCTGCCCAGTATGACTAATGTTAAGGGTATACCGGGGATCGGGATCTACCCGGACTGCCCAACTCTTTCGCAACGGCCTGGGCATGATATGATAAGCCTTTGAAAGAACCAATAAATTAATTGGAATAGGGATTATTGACCGGCAACCCACCACACAAGGGCGGATAGCATGAAGATGATCAAAGCATCCTGGCCACAGCCATTTATAGACAGCGTAATCCATCGGATGCAGCAGTGGAAGGTAGCCCGACTGGTCGGGCGGCAACAGGAAATGGCTGTTTTAACCGCCATCGACGAGGTCGTCGATAAAGCCGACCCGCGTATCCGGCTGGTCAGAAATTACCGGCAAAAACTGAGACAGGCAGTGCAGCATACTCTGCAATACACCGATTTTCTGGTGGCGAACGTTCCCGGCCCTATTGAGGTCAACAGTAAAGCCTGGCGGTCCGATCCCTATGTCAATGCCTTTTTTTCCACCGCTCAGGAAATGCAGACCATCTTCAGCCGCAGCAGACAACTGACAGATTTTTTTAAACATCAACAGGCTGCCGCAAGCTATGCGGTGCTGGCCATGAAAAAAAGGGAAAAGAAAATGCTCGGCATGAGGCTGCAGGGAGACACCCTGCAGCGGGAAGCACCGCTGACCACGGTCAGCTTTACCGATCATCTGGTGGGTTTGCCAGGGATGACGGAAGCGACCACCCGGGCCGAATTACAACGTTTAGCACTGAACTTTCTGGTTACCCAGGCATTGGAATATATTCTATCGCTGCGCACCCGCAGGCAAAAACTGGAGGAACAAAGGCGCATTCTGCAAACCAGGCTTAAAATTGCCCAAACGCGGCAGCGTGGGCTGGATGCCCTGTTACACGATAGCGATAAAATCGAATCGCAATCGCTGCTGTTGCAGCAGAAATTAGCGGAAAACGAACAGGAATTGCAAAAGACCAAGGTGCAATTAAATGATCTGGACGATTATGTGATCCATTTGAACACTATTTTAGCGCAACCGGAAGAACATCTGGCCATGAATAGCATTTCCGTACGGCTCAACCGGCTGGGGATCAAGCTCGAACAGGATGCGTCGGAACAGGGAAGTGAACTCACCCTGGCGGAGGTGCGCGGCGGCAAAAGGCTGAAGCGGGTTTTTGCGATTGTAAAATATCCACGCGAAGAGTTGCTGAACGGGGAGGAATTATTCGCCAGAGTCGGTCGTTATTACACGACGGCCTGATAGGTTTAGGCACCAGCCGAATCTCGAACAGCCGTCCGTCCTTGCTGGGCGTTATCAGCAGGTCGTGCAGCACCTTCAGTCGCTGCTGCGCCGCGCCGCCATGCACTTCCACCAACTGTGGGAAGTGCCCGGCATTCCAGGCCAGCCGCAATAGCCCCTCTTCCAATTCCTTGCGGCGGCTGCCGGTAGCCATGCGCACTGTCTTCACATCCTTGGCGCTGACCTCAGTGTTGCAGACGATGCGGATGCGGGGAATAGTAGACCGCGCCTTTTTGCTTCCACCAGCAGACCGGCCGTGCCCTTTACCGGCAAGCCATAGATCAGGTGGGCGATGCGGCGGCCGCGTTTTTCATCGATGATGGCCATGCATGGCGAAGAGGGGACATGGGATGCTCCGGTTGGTTTGAGAACCCCGTTAGCTTACCCCATCGTCGCCTCTGCTTCTTGCTTCAAGAACCACTCAAATGGCCAAAGTCCAGTCGGCGGCGGCTGAGAGAATTGGGGAGACTGGAGAGCGATGCGCGGCTGCCCAAAATCGAGTGTTACGCATCGGATAGCCGGTAAGATGGTAACATTAGTATTGGTGCTGCTCGCATTTGATAAGCGTGCTGAGGTTCCATCAGTTCTGGAGAGATATGCTCATCAGTCACGAACGCGAAAAGCTGATCAACGCGATCATCTATTTCGCCAAAAATACCCGCTTCCTGGGTAAAACCAAGCTCTGCAAGCTGCTTTACTTTCTTGATTTCGAGCACTTCAAGGAAACAGGGCGGGCGGTCACGGGCATGGATTACTTCGCCTGGAAAATGGGACCGGTGCCGGTTAAGTTGTATGAAGAAGTGGATATGCCGGAGCCGGACATGGCTGAACGGGTCGAGTTCGTGGAAAAACCGACCCGGCGCGGCCCCATGCTGGTGGTCAAGCCTATCGCCGAATTTGATGACAGCCACTTCACGAAGCGCGAATTGCGCATCATGAAGAGTCTTGCCGAGGAATTCTGCGATACCCAGGCCGACGATATGATCGAGACCACCCACCTCGAAAATCAGCCTTGGCACAAGATTTATGTCGAACAAGGCCAGCGGCAGGGGCACATTCCCTATGAGTTGGCCCTGCGCAAGCAGGAAGCGGAAGCCATGCAAGACGTGATCGCCGAGCGTCAGGCGTTCGTTGCGCATTTCCGCCAAGAATGACGCCCGGCACCCTCTTTTTCGACCGCCATTTTCAGTTTCATGACGGCGAAGAAGGCCAGAAAATCCTTGTCGCCCTTGGCACGGGTCACGGTGTAACCATCGTAGTCAAGACCACCTCTCAGGGTCGGCGTTATCGCAACGATTTCGGCTGCCAAGCTAACCATTGCTTCCCCAATTTCCACTTGGTGCAGGGTTGCTGCTGTCTTTCTAAACCGACCTGGGTTTGTTTGGACGAATTCTACGAGTTCAAAGACAGCGAACTGCTGCAAAAGCACTTCTCCGGCGACATCAACCGCATCGGTCTATTAACCGACGAGATCACTGTCGCCCTGATGGAGTGCGCCTTGCAGTCGGAGGACATCAGCCCGCGCCAGACCAACATCGTGCAAACCGCGCTGGAAGCTTTCCGCGCGTTCCCGACAGAAGAACAATAAGACCGAGCATCAATTTTTAGCAACGGCTAACCGGAACAGGAAAAAACAGCAGATGCCAGAGCTAATTTTCAAGGGTAAGGAATTCGTCTACAACCACCATCTCGCCGTCCCGCACCGCCCGTTGATCCCCCACCCGGAAAAGTCCATCGGCGAACCCAGATTCGACGGCAACCTGATCATCCAAGGCGACAACCTGCACGCCTTGAAATCACTGTTGCCGATGTATGCCGGTCGGGTGGATTGCATTTTCATCGATCCGCCATACAACACGGGCAACGAAGGCTGGTGCTACAACGACAACGTCAACAGCCCGATGCTGCGGGAATGGCTGAACAGCAATCCGGTCGGCATCGAGGACGGACTGCGCCACGACAAATGGCTGTGCATGATGTGGCCCCGGTTGCGGCTGCTGCATGAGCTGTTGGCGAATACTGGCAGCTTTTGGATGACAATTGACGACAATGAAATTCACCGCGCTCGGATGATGCTTGATGCAGTTTTTAGCGAGAAGAATTTTGTCGGTTGCGCCTGCTGGCAAAAGAAATACGCGCCTTCCAACGATACGGTGGATTTATCTGCCATGCACGACTATGTTTTGTGTTATGCCAAACAGCGGGAGTTCAACGAGCAACGGAAGGCAGTAGCCTTGCTGAATCGCACTGAAAGAAGTGAGGATCAAAACAGTCTTTACAGAAACCCTGATAATGATTCCCGTGGGCTTTGGGCTTCTGACAACTATCTGTGCAATAAAACAGCCGATCAGCGACCAAACCTCTACTACCCGATCAAGCACCCAAAGATCGGAAAGGACATTTGGCCAAGCAAGACAGCAGTATGGCGATATAGCAAAGAGAGACATGAAGATAATGTTAGGAACAATCGCGTCTGGTGGGGGCTTGAACAAGAAAATGAGGTCCCTCGTTACAAACGATTCTTATCTGAAGTCCGTGGAGTAGTGCAAGGCACTTGGTGGCCGTACAACGAAGTCGGCCACAGTGACCAAGCCAAGAAAGAAATTAAGCAAATTTTCTCTGACAGAGACAATCCTTTCGACACTCCAAAGCCTGTCGAATTACTCGCTCGCATATTGCGGCTTGCTACGGACGAGCAATCCATCGTGTTGGACTCTTTCGCCGGTTCCGGCACCACCGCCCACGCCGTTTTAGCCGCCAATGCCAAAGACGGTGGCGACCGAAAATTCATCCTTGTCGAATGCGAAGACTACGCCGACACTTTGACTGCCGAACGAGTCCGCCGCGTCATTAACGGCTACGCCTTTTCTGGCACGCAGCGGGAAGAACTGTACCGTGAAAAGCTCACCTTCACCAGCCTGAAAAAAGCCGACAAACTGCTGGATCACGTCAAATCGATCAAGAACCTGGACGGCCATCGCTTCGATAAGATCAAGGCGGAGGTCAAGGACGGCGAACTGATCGTCACCGGCGAAAAAGCCATCGCGGAACGAGTCGAGGGATTGGGCGGCGGTTTCACCTTCTGCACCCTGGGCGACGCCGTCGAAATGGACAAAATGCTGACCGGCGAGGCACTGCCGTCCTTCGATCAGTTGGGTTCCCTGCTGTTCCACATGGCCACCAACGAGGCGAAGCCGATTTCCAGCCAGGTGGAAGACGTAGCGGGCTGTGGCTATCTGGGTGAATCGTCAGCTTTCCATGTCTGGCTCATCTATCGGGACAACCTCGATTTCCTCAAATCCCGCGATGCGGCGCTGACCCTTTCCCGCGCCGAGGCCATCGTCAAGGCCAAACCTGCGGGCAAGCGGCATCTGGTCTTTGCACCGGCCAAGTTCGTTTCGCAGAAGCTTTTGAACGAGGCCGACCTGCCGGTGGAGTTCGCCCCCTTGCCGTGGGCCTTGTACCGTGTAGAGCGAGGCTGACATGCCCCTACGCGACCTCGACTATCAGACTCGGACGCTGGCCCGCTTCGATGAGTATCTGGCGGAACTGTCTATACAGAAAAAACGGGCCGACGGCATCGCCGAACTTGCCCGCCAGCAACCTGAGTTAGGGTTGGAAGTACCGGACTTCGCCGCAAATATCTGGGAGGTTCTGCGAACAGCCGGTAAACTCCCCGAATCACGGGCTAGGATTCCTTTCTCGCCCCGATTCGATGGAATCAAGCGACCGGTGCCGAACGTGGTGTTCAAAGTGCCCACGGGCGGCGGCAAGACCTATCTCGCGGTATCGGCCCTGTCACGCCTCTTTGGCCGTTATCTGGGCCAGAACACGGGCTTCGTGCTGTGGATCGTTCCGAACGAAGCCATCTACACCCAGACCAGAAAGCAATTCGCCGACCGCCAGCATCCCTACCGCCAAATCCTCGATGTGCTTTCGGGGAACCGCACTCGTCTGATGGAGAAAGATGATCGCCTGGACGCCCGCGACATCAAGGCGAACCTATGCGTAATGCTGCTGATGCTGCAAGCGTCCAACCGCGAGAACAAAGACTCGCTGCGGATGTTCCGCGACCGCGGCGACGTGCAGGGGTTCTTCCCGCCCGAGGGCGACATGGAAGCTCACCGGCTGGTGCTGGAACAGACGCCGAACCTCGACGCCTACGGCAAGGCCAGCGAAGCCGGCGCCTTCTGGCCGATGGTGAAAGACTCGTTGGGCAATGCCTTGCGGCTGATCCGCCCCGTCGTGGTGATGGATGAGGGGCAAAAGGCTGTTTCCGATCTCGCATTTGCCACCCTCTACGGTTTTAATCCTTGCTTTGTACTTGAACTATCCGCCACGCCTGTCGATGTCGCTGCGACAGGCGGTAAAAACCCTAAATCCGCCCGCCCCGCCAATGTGCTTGTCGAAATCAAAGGAATTGAACTGGACCGGGAGGGCATGATCAAGATGCCCCTTAACCTTGATCCACGCGAGGGGACCGACTGGCGCAACACGCTGGCGGTGGCCCTCGACCACCTGCATAACCTCGATGAAGCAGCCAAACGGCTGCACGCGGAAGACGGGCGATACATCCGCCCCATCCTGCTCGTACAGGTGGAGCGGACGGGCAACGATCAGCGCGACGGCGCCCATATTCATGCCCTCGACGCGAAAGAATGGCTGATCACAGCCGGGCTGGATGAGGCCGAAATCGCCATCAAGACGGCGGACACCAACGATCTTGCCAACCCGGAAAACCTCGATCTGCTTTCACCCACCAACCGGGTGCGCGCCATCATTACCAAGCAGGCCCTGCAAGAGGGTTGGGATTGTCCGTTCGCCTATGTTCTTTGCACACTGGCAGCCAGCAAGAATCTGAAAGCTCTGACACAATTGGTTGGCCGCATTCTGCGCCAGCCCCATGCCCAAAAAACCGGTGTGCCTGCCTTGGATGAGTGCTATGTCATCACTCACCATGCCGAAACAGCGGCTGTTGTCTCAGCCATTAGGGAAGGACTGGAACAGGATGGACTGGGCGACCTGGTAAAGGAAATCCGCACCAGCGATACGGGCGGCAACCGGGGTGGACCGCGCAAGATAAAGCGGCGGACCGCGTTCGCCAAAGCGGAAATTTTTCTGCCCCTGGTGCTTCGGGTCGAGGCCAGGCAGGCCCGCCCGCTCGACTATGAGCAGGACATCCTATTTGCGCTCCATTGGTCGGGGCTGGACGTAGCGCCTTTAGTGGCGAAGATTCCCGACAATATCCAGAACGCCGAACGGCAGATGCAACGGATACGCCTTTCCGACGCCGGCGGTGAACGCATCGTTGCCGAGGAAGCAGGCGCTACAGGCGAAACCTTGCGCTTCGACCCCGCCTATGCGGTACGCATGGTGCCCGACATTGTGCCGAATGCCTGGATCGCCCGTGATATTGTGGGCGGCGTGCTGGCGGGACTGAACGCTCGCGGCTTCGACGCAGACAAACTGGGTAAGTTGTCCGGCCTTATTGTTGAGGAATTGCGGAAATGGCTCGACGGTGAACGCGACCGCTTGGCCGAGGCCCGCTTCCGGGAAGAAGTCGCCGCTGGGCGTATCCAGTTCCGCCTTCGCACCGATGGCAGGAATTGGCCGATGCCCTCCGAAATCGAGACCTTCGAGCCGGAAGGCGCCGATCAGTTACTCGGCAAGAATGGCGGCTCACTGGAAAAAAGCCTGTTTCTTCCCATCTACAAAGGCGACTTTTCCAACCAGGATGAACGGGACATCGCTGTCTATCTCGACGGCGAACAGGCTCTTGTTTGGTGGCATCGGAATGTAGCCCGGCAGCACTACGCGGTGCAGGGCTGGCACCGGGAGAAGATTTATCCCGACTTGATTTTTGCCCTGCAACGTGGCCAGGGCACCAGCCGCCTCGTGGTTTTGGAAATGAAAGGGGAGCATCTGGCTGGCAACCCGGATACAGAATACAAGCAGGCAGTCCTGAAACTCATGAGCCAAGCCTACGACATTGAGCAGGCGTTCCGAGTGGGTGAACTCGAATTGGTGAGTCAGGACGGGACGACCGTGGAATGCGGCTTGGTTCTAATGAAAGACTGGAGGACACGGCTGCCAACAGAATTCTTATCCAATGGCTCCGGGAGAATGTGACCCAAAAATGGACAGTATCATGGCGGGCGGTACTGGCCGCCGAACGCTAAGGATACTTGGGATGTTCGTGGAGCGGCACGAACTCAGCGGCAAAGGCAGTGCACCGATTCAGGCCGAGGTCTGCGCCAAGGTCGAGATCAAGATGGATTATGCCGTGCTGCGGGCTGCGTTGCAGGCGGCGTGTGCCTATCTCTCTCCAGCGTGAGTGGGCGCGGTCTCTTGGCGCAATCGGACGATCAACGGCGCGGGGCGACGCTTTGATCCGAGGTTGATCTAGGCCACAATAGTGCCTTCATGCCTCCGGTTCCAGACCATCAGTGAGTGGGTATCAGAAAAAATAGCGGGTATCCTAGCGGGTATTAAATCTGATTTTCTGGAATTCAATACTTTATAAACAATGGGATACGTGCTATATGCTGCTGATGATCGACAATTATGATTCCTTCACCTATAACCTGGTGCAATATCTGGGCGAGTTGGGTGCCGATGTGCGGGTGTACCGTAACGACCAGATCACCCTGGAAGACATCGAGGCGTTGGAGCCGGAGCAGATCGTGATTTCACCGGGCCCCTGCACGCCAGCCGAGGCTGGCGTCTCGATGCCGTTGGTGCAGCGCTTCGCCGGTCGTTTGCCGATTCTCGGCGTATGCCTGGGCCACCAGAGCATCGGCCAGGCATTCGGCGGCCACATCGTCCACGCCAGACAGATCATGCACGGCAAGACCTCGACCATCTACCATAAAGGCGTCGGCGTATTCACGGGGCTGGCCAACCCTTTCCAGGCTACCCGCTATCATTCTCTGGTGATCGACAAGGCATCCCTGCCGGACTGTCTGGAAATCACCGCCTGGACCGAAACCCCGGACGGCGCCATCGACGAGATCATGGGCGTGCGCCACCGCGGCTTCGAGATCGAGGGCTTGCAGTTCCATCCCGAATCCATCATGACCGAGCAGGGACATCGACTGTTGGGCAATTTTCTGGCGCTGCCGGCTTAGGACCTGTTCCCTACCCTGTTCTCAGGACGCCGCTGTCCTGCACGCCGTCGAGTATGTATTGGGCCGCCAGCGCGGCCAGTACGATGCCGAGCACCCGGGTGACGACATTGACCCCGGTCACGCCGAACAGCTTGACAATCCGACCGGCTGCCAGCAAGGACAGCAGCGTCAGCAGCAGCACCAGGAACAGCATGCCGAACACCAGCAACTGGCCGTGGAGATTGCCACTCACCTGCCCCATCAACAGGAGAATGGAGGTAATCGCACCCGGTCCAGCAATCAACGGTATCGCCAGGGGAAACACCGAAACGTCATGCTTGCGGTGAGCCTCCTGATCTTCCGTGAAGGTAAGCCCGCTCAAACCGCTGTGGCGCGCGAACACCATTTCGATGGCCAACAACAGCAGCAGAATACCGCCGGCAAGGCGAAAGGCTGGCAGGCTGATACCCAGCACCTTGAGCAGCGGCGCGCCACCCAGCGCAAAGCCGACCAGTACGCCGGCGCCGATGGCCACACCTCGCACTGCCATCCACCGGCGCACCGGCTCATCCGCCTTGGCGCTGAGGGCAATGAACAAGGAGGCGATGTCGACCGGGCCGATGGTTACGAACAGCGTGACGAAGGCATGAATCGCGTATTCCGACATACGGCAAGCAGGTTCCTACAGTTAGTTCCGAGGCAACTGTGTTCAAGATCCTCAGACGCCGAACGCCAGACGCAAATCCTGCACTCGCTGCCGCAGCAAAGCGACGATCGATTCGGCGATGACCTCGAACGATACGCCGCCGGTATTCCAGATGGCGTCGTACTGGAGAGGATCGTCGATATCGATCTGAAAGTAGGATTTCAACAGCCGTACCCGATCGTGATCCTGCTTGCGCATGCTGCGACGGGCTGCATCTTCATCCTGATTTAACAGCTTCATCATCCGCCGGACGCGCTGGTGCTCGGGTGCCACCAACCGCATGTGCACGCCCAATTCGAGCCGTTTGGTCACCTGGGTGCCGCCCCGGCCGACGATAATCACCTTGCCTACGGCCGCCAGCGAGCGGATCACTTCAAACATCCGGCGGATCGTCGCATGCTGATCCTGCTGACCGAGCACGCTGCGCACGAAATCGCGCATCTGCGAGCGATATTCCTCCGACAGCAGCGACTGCATGGAGACATCCAGGCGCTGGTCCTGCAACAGGATGTCGCATAGTTGCTGATCGAGAATCTGCCAACCGTGAAAAATCTGCGGATCTTCCTGTTTCTGCAGCAGTTTGAGCAAAACCTCGGCCAGGGAATGCCCGCCGGCGCCCGCCTGCCGCGAAAGGGTGACGAAGGGCAATCTTCCCCTGAAAACGCCGCCGTGATGCGTGGTCTCGGCTTCTTCTGCCCGGCTGAGGGCGTCCAGAAAACGGGTGATATCAGTCGTGGGATTCATGATTTTGGCTCTATCGCTGCGCCGCAACTACGCTGCCGGCGCAGTCCGTTGGAATCGTAGTGGTTCCTGTTATTATGCCGGATATAGCTGCTTTTGCCCTAACGAACGGGAGAGACGTTCATGCCGGATACCGCCGTCGATTATTCCCTGCTGGATAGCCCCGATGTCCTCGCGTTTCTGTTCCATCCCCGTGGCGATTATCAACTGGAGCCTGAGCCATCGGCGCACGATCTGTTGATTCCAGTGGCCGAAAACGTGGTCATCGGAGCCCGGTACCATAGCGCCGCCAGCAATGCCGTCACTATCCTGTTTTTTCATGGCAACGGCGAGATCGTCGACGACTATTATGAACTGGGTGCCGTCTACAACCAGATCGGCATTAACTTTCTGGCCGTCGATTACCGGGGTTATGGCAAATCTACCGGTCGTCCGAGCACCTCGGCCATGCTGACGGATTGCCACGTTATCTTCAACTTCGTCACCGACTGGCTGAAGGAACACGGGCACAGTGGCCACCTGATCGTGATGGGCCGTTCGCTGGGCAGCGCGCCCGCCCTGGAGCTGGCCGGCCGCTATCCGAACCGAATCGCCGGCCTCATTATCGAGAGCGGTGTCGCCTATACGGGCCCCTTATTGCAGCTGATCGGCATCGACACCGGGCGGCTGGGCTTTACGGAAAGCCAGGGCATTCCGAATCTGGAGAAAATCCGGACCTTTTCCAAACCTACCCTGATCATCCATGCCGAGAACGATCATATTATTCCCTTTGCGGACGGGCAGGCGCTGTACGATGCCAGTGCGGCGGCGGACAAGCAATTGCTGAAAATTCCCTTCGCCAACCACAACAATATCCTCTCGCTGGCCTTACGGGAGTATCTGGGCGCAATCAAACAACTGGTCGACCGCTGCCGCTGAGATTGCTGTGGCGTCGGCATCCTTGCCAGCCGAGGGATGGGCAAAGCCCTACAGACACTAGCTAACAAGAATGCATGATTTAGCCGGGGGTATTGTCCGACCCAGCTGAGAGGAAGATACATGAACGACACATTGCAATTGCGGGGTTTTACCTTTAAGGAATTATTCCAGGTGGACAGTCTGCAACGCCTGGACGACCGCTTTCTGGATTATCTGCATACCCGCGACGAGGATTTGCAGCGCCGTCTGCTGGATTATCGTCGGCAGCAGGTTGCCCTCAGTCCGTTGCAAACCAGCGAACTGCTGCTGGCAGCGGCGCCCCATCTGGAAGATTACATCGCCCGACTGTTCGCCATCGAAGCCGACGTGGAGGCTTGCCGTCAGGCGACCCTGAGTCATGACGTCGTTCTCGATTTCAAGAGAGAATTCGTCGCTCGCCGGGCCCGCCGTTACCGTAATCCCATCCGCTCTTCCTTCGCCGCACTGGATGCCTGGCTGGACGCGCAGCTTGCCGGCGCGCCGGACCGCGAACTGGCGATCGCCCAATTCGCCGTGCGGCTGACGCAGGCTGAAGCCAGCCATGCCGAGGACATCGACCGGCTGACCCAATGGTGTGCACTGGCCCTGAAAGAGCCGGCCGGCCGCTGGACGGTCGCCGGCTGGACCAGCTTCGACCTGCCGGAAAAAACCGATTACGACAACCTGGTGCACCTGCAACGGGCCGACAGCGCCCGGCTGGAGCGCTATCAGGCCACGCCTGAACACTTCCGCGCCCGCGACGGTTTTCGGCTGACCGATGCCCGCCTGCCCGCCCGCGCCGTGCAGGGACAGGTCCATTACTGCATCTATTGTCACGACCACGACGGCGATTTCTGCTCCAAGGGTTTCCCGGAGAAAAAGGGTAGTCCCGAACTGGGCTTCAAGACCGATCCGCTGGGCGTGACCCTGACCGGCTGTCCACTGGAGGAAAAGATTTCCGAAATGGATCTGCTCAAGCGGGACGGCCGCGCCATTGCCGCGCTGGCGGTGGCGATGGTGGACAATCCGATGGTCCCGGCCACCGGCCACCGCATCTGCAACGATTGTCTGAAAAGCTGCATCTACCAGAAGCAGGACCCGGTCAATGTGCCGGCCATTGAAACGCGAGTGCTGACCGATGTGCTGGAACTGCCCTGGGGCGTGGAAATCTACGATCTGCTGACCCGCTGGAATCCATTGCGGGCGACACAGTATCTCCCCCAACCCTACAACGGCCGCAAGGTGCTGATCGCCGGCATGGGACCGGCGGGATTCACCATGGCCCACCATCTGACCCAGGAAGGCTGCGCCGTGGTCGGCATCGACGGTTTGAAACTGGAACCTTTGCCCCGCGATATTCTGGAACAACCGGTGCGCCGTTGGGCGGACCTGGTGGAGCCACTGGACGAACGCATTCTGCTGGGCTTCGGCGGCGTGGCTGAATACGGCATTACGGTGCGCTGGGACAAGAATTTTCTCAAGCTCATCTACCTGACGCTGGCCCGCCGGCCCCTGTTCCAGGCCTTCGGCGGCGTGCGCCTGGGCGGCACGATCACCGTGGAGGATGCTTGGGAGCTGGGCTTCGACCATCTCTGCATCGCCACCGGTACGGGCTATCCCCGCGTAATCCCGATGGGCAACAGTCTGGCGCGCGGTATGCGGCAGGCCAATGATTTTCTGATGGCCTTGCAGTTGACCGGAGCCGGCAAAGCAACCAGCCTGGCCAATCTGCAGGTCCGCCTGCCGGCCGTGGTGATCGGCGGCGGGCTGACCGCCATCGATACCGCCACCGAGGTGCAGGCGTATTACATCAAGCAGGTGGAAAAGGTCCTGAACCGCTATGAAAAGCTGGCGGCATGGCTGGGCGAGGACCGGGTCTGCGCTGGTCTAAATGCCGAGGATCAGGAGATTCTGGATGAATTTCTGACCCATGGCAAAGCGGTGCGGGCCGAGCGCGAACGCGCCGCCGCTGCCGGAGAAGCGCCGGATTTCATCACGCTGTTGCGCGCCTGGGGCGGAGTGACGCTGATCTACCGCAAGGGCATGAACGCCTCCCCGGCCTACACCCGCAACCATGAAGAGATCATCAAGGCGATCGAGGAAGGTCTGTGGTATGCCCAGGGACTGGAGCCGCTGCGGGTTGAACTGGACCGGTACGGCCACGTCCAGGCGCTGGTCTGCCGGCATCTGAAATCGGTGCAGGGACGCTGGCTGGCGACGCCGGAAGAGCATGTGCTACCGGCACGGGCGGTATTCGTGGCGGCGGGCGCACTGCCAAACACCATTTACGAGCAGGAGCATCCGGGGACCTTCAAGCTCGAGACCGATCATTTTCTACCGCATGTCGAGCATCCCGACGGTATGCAACCGGTGCGGGTGGCCGAGCATTGCAAGAGTTCCGAATTTGGCCCATTCACTTCCTATCAATACCAGGGCCGCACGGTGACTTTCCTGGGCGACACCAACCCGGTGTTCCACGGCAGCGTGGTCAAGGCTATCGCCTCCGCCAAACGCAGCTATCCGCTGGTGCTGCATGCGCTCGACCACCTGCCACCGGCAGACCGGTCCACCCCGACCGATTTTCAGGCGCGTATAACTGACCTGCTGAGTCCGCGCGTGGCCGAGATCCACACCGCTAATCCGGCCATTACGGAAGTCTGGGTGCGGGCGCCTATGGCGGCCCGCAATTTCCGTCCCGGCCAGTTTTATCGCTTGCAAACCTTCGAAACTACCAGTCCGATGGTGGCGGGAACCCGCCTGCAGGTGCCGCTGCTAACGGTCAGCGGCACCGGGGTTCAGGATGACAAAATTCGCCTGATGGTGTTCCAGTGGGGCGCCGGACCGCGTCTGGTGAGCCGCCTGCAGCCCGGCGATCCGCTGGTGCTGATGGGCCCCACCGGCGCGCCGGTCGCCGTGCCTCACGACAAAACGGTGCTGGTTATTTCCGGCAGTTGGGGCGCGGCGGTGATGCTGGATATCGGGCACGCGCTGCGGCAAGCCGGCAACCGAGTCATTTACATTGCCGCCTTTGGCAAGGCCGGCGAGTTAAATCATCAGGATGAACTGGAGATGGGTGCGGACCAGATTATCTGGTGCACGGCCGCGGAGCCGCGGGTCGAGTCGCGCCGGCCGCAGGATCTGAGTCTGGTCGCCACCGATATGATCGACTTGCTGTGCCGTTACCAGCAGGGTGAACTGCGTTCCGCCAAGGGCGCTGAATTGCTTCCGCTGAGCGAGGTGGACCGGGTTATGGTGATGGGCTCGACCGGACTGTTGCGGGGATTTCAGGCGGCGCTGCAAGGCGAGTTGCGCAGCGCATTTCGGCCGGACGTGCAGGCCGTAGGCACGGTCGGCAGTCCGATGCAATGCATGCTCAAAGGCGTCTGCGCGCAATGTCTGCAATGGCAGGTGGATCCGGAAACCGGCCAGCGTACCCGGGCGGTATTCTCCTGCGCCCAGCAGGACCAGCCGCTCGCCTGGATCGATGTGGACAATCTGGCGGCGCGCCAGTCGCAGAACCGGCTGGCGGATCAGCTCAGCGCCTTGTGGGTGAATTACGTGCTGGAAGAAGAGCGGAAGCTGGCAGAGCTACCCGCTTAAGGCGGCACAATCTCGACCCTGGGAGCGCCGGCGTCCTCGCCGGCCCGTTGCTGTCATGCTGCGGACAATCTCCACCCTGGGAGCGCCGGCGTCCTCGCCGGCCCGTTGCCGTCATGCTGCGGACAATCTCGACCCTGGGAGCGCCGGCGTCCTCGCCGGCCCGTTGCCGTCATGCTGCGCAGTGTCCCGGCGTAAGTGGATATCCGCTGACAAACCACACAGGTCTTCAAAATCTGTGAGGTCTCAGGTCGTATTGAGAAAGCAGTAAGCCTTGCTAGCGTCGCGCAAATCGCGCAGCCAGCGTTCGATAATTCGCGGCGGAGCGCCTCGTTCTTCGGCGGCCCTGGCGAGGGCCGCATATTCGAACGCCAGTTCAGTGCCGAATACGCCGGGGTCATCGGACCCGACCAGGATAGCGGGCCGTATCGCTGCAACCTCCTCTTCCGGCGGATGCCAGCGGAACACCGGATGTTCGGTCATTTTCTGCAGCGGACCGATACACAAGTTGGAGGTCGGGTTGATTTCGATGGCGATGCGCTTATCCCGGATCTCGTGCAGCAATTCGTCCTGTACCCAGGCAACCGCGTCATGCCAGTAGTCCAGGTCGGGATCTTCCAGCGAAATACCCATGGGAATCTCATAGCGGGCGCGCACGCCGGGGTTGAAATGGTATAGCTGCCAGAGCAGTTGCACGACCTGCTGATGGGATGGCGCGTCCGCTTCAGCGTCCACAGCAAGCAATCCGCTTAACTGACCATAACGCAGCGGGTCCCGACCCCGATAGGCCCACGCTGCGTACAAATGCTGCCAGTCCACCAAAGCCAGTTGCAGTAATTCCCAGTCCGCATGGCGCCGCCAGTCTATCTGACTCTGCTCCAATGTCTTGATCAAGGGGCTATATAACTCCCATGCCAGGCGACGGATTTTGTCATCGATGGCAAATAGCAAACGCCCGAACCGCCCCGGCTCTTTGGCAAGCCGTTCCCGCAGCCACACCAGATCGTCCAGCCGTTCGCCGCGCGGCATGGCGACTTCGCCGCCGACACGCTCACACCAGGTTTTATAGGAAAGCCCCAGCGCCAAGCCGTGGCCGATGCGATCTCCCGGCCCCATATTCAGAAAGCGCAAGGCTTCGTCCACGGCGCGCAGACCGGAAAGCAGATGGCGGAAATCTTCGCCGACGTGGAAAGTCAGGCCGTAGCTGCGCGGTTCGTTCGGCTCGAAGCGGCGAATAAGCGTTTCGTAGGCCGGGTCCACCGGTTGGCAGGGAATTTCGCGCAGCCAGCGGATGGCCGGCGCGAATACTTCGGGGCGGGCTTTCAGTTCGGAATTGGCGGCGTCCAGTCCGACGATGTAGCGGCCGTAACGGCGGCTGCGATGCACTTGGCGGATATCGATGGCCTGCTTCCATACCAGGCAGCGCAAGCGGCTATGGCGGCAAGGGACGATGACATCGTGCTCCTGCGCTCTAACGGTATCAGCCTGTTTGATGAAGTGGAATATCAATCCGGCTTGCAAACTATTGGCGCGGATTTGTTCGAGAATCCGATTAAGCTGGTATGCCTGCTGACCCGGCGTGGTCAATGGAGTCCAGTCATAGTCGCCGCTGAATTCATTCCGAATCAACTTAAGTTCTCTTTCCCGATCGGCAATGTCCTGATTTAGCGTCCGCTGTAACGCTTGCTCCAGGCGACGAGCTTCCTGTCGGACCCCGTCGAAAGCGGTAGTGCGCAGTTCCAGCCAGCGCACACCGCCGGTGCGTTGCGCCTGGATCAAGCGATGGAAATAGGTATCGCGTGCTCTGGAAAAATGCGGGTCTTTTTCCGGCCGGCGCAGAAATACGCTATGGTATCTATCGAAGCGGTCGAATCCTTTGGATTTGATTCGAGGCTGAATCAGCGCCCGCCAGATCAGATTTTGGATAACCAGATAAGCATGCAGGGCAGCGGCTAAAACCGCATCGTCGGCGCTTTCATGAAACAGCCGGAAAGCATGATAGAGAAAGGCCCGTTCGCCAATCAGGGGTTCATCTTCACCAAAGGGGAGCAGGGCCGCCGGATCGCGGTAATCGGGCAGGCCGGATACGTTGAAAGTAGCACGATCCCGGCCATGATCATCCTTTCGGCCAGAAGAACCTGGATTACGCTTCGCAAGCTCCGCTCCATCCAGGCTACACCGGTTTTGGCCCAAACGATGATCATGGCCACGATCCCAGCAATAGACCGGCAAGGTTTCATACGGAAATTGCAGCCGTTCCAGGACGTCTTTGTTCCAATCCTGTTGTTGTTCCTCATTCCACGTTTGAGCAGACTGTTGTCGAAGCAGTCGTCCGATCAAGGCGGCGCGTAAATCTTTAGCCGTGCGTATCAGCGCGATGCAATCTCTGCTTTGTAATCCATCTACATTGCCGGCCAGTTCTTTGGGAACCAGTCGGTAAGGAGGCAGCACGAGATAAGCCCAAAGGAGATTAGGCAACGCATTGCCGTTTAAGTGACGGTGAATTTCTGCTAATCCTTCCGACCGCAACTGCTGCACGAGAGGATTTCCTACGCTTGGCAGAATAGGACCATGGATCAGCACCTTGAGCAGATCAGAAGGCAGTCGTCGCAAATTATACCAAATATTAGTAAAATATTACTTTAAGTAGTGTCTGGTGCCATACCAATTTTTTGAAGGGCATCGAAGATAAACTTCCTGCTAGTTAATGAGGCAAAGAACGCTTTTGATTTGGATGAAAAAAGCTTTTTTACCTTCTCTTTCAAGACATCCAGATTAGGAAAAATCTGATTAGCAATTTCGCCTTTAGCCCATTCCCATAACTGCTCGGATGAGTTTACTTGGGGGCTGTGCGGGGGTTGATAAAGTAGCATCACATTATCCGGCATCACCAACTCATTCGAACAGTGGAAGCGCGCATTATCGGTTTGAAGGATGTGAAAATCGTTCGGGTACTGTTGTGAAAAATCATTGAGAAATTGCTGAAAATTTTCAGTATTCACCTGATCATAATCTTGAATCATGCACTCACCAGTCAAGGGTTCCACAGCGCCATACAGATAGAACGCTTTAAAGAGCCATTGCACCTTGACCAGTGGTTTGACTTTTTTCAGGGTAATCCGCCGCCGCGTGATGGTCTTCAGGCCAAACCGACTTTCGTCCTGGGTCCAATAACGAATTTTTGAATATCTTTCTAAACAAGGACTTGCAATTTCATTTAGGCTGGCCGGCACGATTTTTTTTTTAAAGTCTTCAACAGCGTCCGGATCGTAACCCGTCGCATACGGTCGAGGCACTTTGAGGCAGGCCTTGAGCCGGTATTTGACGGTTCCAAAAACGGTTGAATAAGGTACCTCTAAGCCATGCGTTTCTTTGAGCCAAACTTGGATAGCTTTATAACTGGCAAACCCCTCGGGTTGGGCAAGTTTTTCTTTTAATTGCCATTGGATTTCCACCGGTATAGAGGGTGCTAAATTGCCACCTCGATAATTTAGATGGAGTAAACTGTTTAATCCTCGGGTACGGTAGATGTTGATCCATTGCCCAATGGCAACCTGACTCCGATTCAACAATTTCCCCAACGCTTGCCGAGTCTTGGCTTGGCCTGTTTTGTACCAGTATAGAAACTGTAATCGTTCACGCTTGCGGACATCTTTCTCTTGCTTGAGTAAAGCTTCTAGGGTTTCTGGTGACTCTATCACTTCAAATTTAAACACTCGGCACATGTTTTTTCCTCCACATTAAATGCTTATATAATACACTATTTTAGTAGTATTTGGTATTAGTAGGAAAGGGATCGCGAGCGCTGGTGATCGTTTTCTCCTGAGTGCAGTCTACCGCCCACAGGTAACATTGCAGTGGGTCGGGATTGCACTCGGCTAACCAGGATTGGACCTGTAAGACCCGATCATAGCGGATAAGCGGCGTGTTATGACGCCACTCGAAATGAGCGCCAACAAGATGCTGAAGTGCATCTTGCAGCAATTGTCCGGATTGACGTTCGCGTCTGACATTCGCTTGGTTGCCAGATCGTCGGAAATCCTCCAGCAGTGTCTGGGTGTGATCCAGCGAATGCTCGGAGTGAATGACCCCGGCGTGTTTTCTCAGCACATTCCAGAGTTGCCCATCCAGTGGTTGATTGCTTTGACCTTTTGCCCAGGCGCTTAGAGCATCTAATATCGCTCTTTGATTGAGGATATAGAGAGCAAGCGTGTCTGAAAGTGGACGAGAGAACATTGAAGATAATTATTAATTTATTGTGAAGTGCTAGTCGGAATTTCGAGTTTTATTTTGAGATTATTAGGCATATCATCATCAAGAAATAACCAGAACAATGGACAATTTATCCAGGCTTGCGTATAATAAATATCACTAAAGTCTTTTATCAGGCTCAAATTACCATAAAACACATCCTTATTTGAGAAACGAATATTTTCTATATTGATATTATGTTTTTCATTGCCTCTTCTAATTATTAATTCTTCAATAAGAATTGCATTCAGGAATGCTTTAATCCAGCATTTTATAACATTAGTCAATTCAATTGGATTACTTGGAATACCTTCAGACATTATTTCGATATCAGAGCGAATATATTCAAGATTATCAATAAATCTTTTCCATATCCTGGCAATAATGGAAGGAGGTAATATTTTTTTATATTCAAGCGTTTTCATAACAGTTATCCATTTACGCATGTCTTTTGCTGACATCTCAAAATCTGGGTTTATAGGCGCATTAATTGATATTTTTTTAAAATTACACGTATTATTTATATGTTGCAACTTGAAATCACTGATTTGATAAGATATTGATTTTACGCCACCAATACTCACTTTATCCACGCTGCCTGAAGCTTTAAAATCAATATTATTAGTAAATTCGGAATGCAAATACCAGACTCTATCTTGGACAAATAATTTAAACAAATTACTAAGTCCATCCTCATTAAGATCAGATCCTTCTCCTAAAACATCGACCAACCGTGCAATAGCGATTAAAATATCAGCATACAAAGCTATTCCATTATTAGGCCGATACATAAAATGACAAAACCAGCCTATCCCATTCGTCCATTCAATTACAAATTCAGGCTTATATTTAACATATACATATCCTGAACCATGAGTAGACCATTCATAAGAATTATCTCGCAACCTGTAAGCCAAACTCCGCATAGCCATCCAAAAATGACGTTCTGTATTCCCAATATCTAATAAGCGCTTAATTTCTATAAGCTTTTCTCCGGTTAAGTCATGACTGTCCGCTAATAAACAAGGCAGAAGAACCTTAATACCATAGGACATTGGCGCATGAGGATATAGTAATTCTTTTGGCTCACTCTCTAGTCTAAAAGCTTTCCAACCTTGAAATAAGAATGCATTCAAAAGTAATGCACGATAATTCCATTCTTCATCATCATAGCGTGGAAATAAACGCCAAAGTTCTTGCGCTTCTTGTCGATGGTTAAGACAATAATCACCTAGCCATTCTAAATGTTGACCTTTCTTTAAAAGGAGTAAATCATTGGAGGAAATATTACCATTATATAATGCTGCATTGAAAATTTGCACCATTGCTTCTAATGTTTCGTCTATTTTATTTTCTGCAGAAATTTCTTTATCTAGTTGATCATACCAAGGCTTTAAAGCTTTAAAAAATCTTACCAAATCTCTAGTAATAATTGGTAGCAGATCAATCCAACCAATCCGATCAATCCCAAACAAATCTTTAGCAAAAGCTTGATATATTTCATTAAGTAATATTTTTTTGTCGCCTTCATCAAATTTTAATGAAACCAAAAATTTATTGTCTTCAGCGCTAACTTCTTGTGCAATATAATTTGCTATCGGTTTTAAAGTAACACGCAGATGAGATGGTATGACTTTAGCAAAATACTGCTCAGTTATATGAGAAATTTGTTTTCCAATTTTACCAACATCTCCTCCTATTTTATTTTCATTTTTCAATAAATTAGATAATTTATCAATTTGCTGTTTTCTAACCAATGTTTCGTACAGATCAATATCGCCTGTAAGAATTTTTATTAAATGAGGAGTCGCCAGATACCTGCGTAGTGTTTCAAGTATAGGCCAGCCTTGTTTGATTGCGGTGTCCACATCATCTATAGGTTGAACGAAAACATTTTCTTTAGATTTTCCAAATCTGGCGCTTATACAGGCATATAAAAATTGGCTCAATATGGATTCCAGTCAGTTCACTGCGTTATGCGACCAGCAGTTCCAAGAGGGGTCTGAGCAGGCCTTTGCCCCGAATGCGAGTGTTGTGCACGAACTGAAAGAAGCCCAGGTAGAGCGGCAGTTTTTCTTGCGAGATCCCACGATGGGGTCGCAGCCAAGAGCGCAGCAGCGACCAGAAGCCCTCAGCCGTGTTGACATGGATCTCATGGAAGCCATCCCCATCTTCGTCACGGGCGTATTCGCCCTGGCTGTGACACACCGTATGATGGTCAAAGCCCCAATCCTTCAACGGGTTATAGATCGCGTATTCATCGGTATGAACTCGGGTTCCCGGGGCGATAAACGCCTGGATGAGGGGACGGAGGGTGGCTTGCTGGACGTTCTCCAGCATCCGGACGACTACCGCGCCGCCGCGCTGAATCATGCCGAGAATGGGCGGCTTTTCCTTCTCCAAGGTGCCCCGACCCCGTGCCCCCTTCAGCCGCCGCCGCCGCCCCCGACGGCCTTTTTTTTCACCGCCTCCGGAAACCCTTTATGACCGGCCACCACGTAGACCTCGTCGCATTCCACGTCCCCCGACAGGACCGGTTCGGGCTGGCGGGCGACGATCCCTTCCCTGAGCTGTTCAGTCATCCGCTGTACATCGTTCGAATTCAAGCCCAGCTCGTGGGCGATCTGCGCGTTAGACAGATTCAACCCCATGAAATACAGGCACAAAATCCAAACCCCCAGCGGTTGATGATGCCCCGCTAACACCGTACCCGTGAGATCATCAAAGTAGCGATGGCAGCTTTCACAGCGATATTTCTGCCGCGCCGGCTGGGTCGTATCCCGCCCCTGCTTCGTGATCTCCGCTATGCTACAGTGGGGACAGTGGACCCCGTCCGGCCAGCGGAGCTGGCGAATAGTTTCATAGCACCGGACATCATCCAGCAGATTTTGAAGGTTGATCATCGTCGGGGGGCCTTCGGTCGCAGCGGCTCAGAACCCGTTCAGTGTAGCCGCCGATCGCCATCGGGGCGAGCGGTCCTCAACAGTCTGGAATCCATATTGAGCCTAAAAATTTATGGAAACTGTGCGCTAAAGATATACCAGAATAAGCATTGTTTAAAATATTAAAAGCAAAACTATCAGGATCATCTACTAAGTCTTTCCACCGTTCTTCATGTACACGGGCAGGCACAAGGACTGCAAAATCTCGACTGAGAAGCTGGAGCGCTTCCCGAATATTTGAATCCAGTTCAGTGTTAGACTTCTTTATTATCTTCAAAATATTTGCGACCACTGTCACCAGAAAAGTTTCATTCTCCTCCATTCTTGTAGGATCTAGATTAGGCAGCCAGATTATATTATTTTTAAGTTCTGAATATACCTCATATTTTGAATCTTTATTAATATTTTCAATTCTATCCCGAAGGGTAAGTATAAAACTAGTTTTACCTATGCCTCGAGGACCAAGTACTGCTATGGTGTTATGTTGATAAAACCATTCGTCCTGCTTGTCTGAATTATTCTCCTTCGTACTAGATTTATGTTTAATAATATAATCGATCAACTCAATTGCCCGTTCTATTTCTTTTTCAAAAAAGTAATTATCCTTAATCACCGTAGCATTTTGAATTTTTTCAATTTCTACTACAATTTTCTCTTTTTTAGAGCCATTACCTGTCGAATTTATCATAGCCTTTACTCCTAAATTAGTATTGATAACTATGTTGGATTGAGATGTATCTTATTGCTCAATCAAATCATCCAACCATACCAGATCTACTGCCACCAGACCCTCACGATTGATTTTTAACCGATCTACGCAGCGTCGAGTCACTACTTTTCGATTTCACTCGAAAACACTACTTCCTCCAATAATCCAGCTTACGTTATCCCTCCGCCAGTCGCAACGCTTCCCGAAAAGTCCCCCGATCAGCGCAGCAGACCGCCTGCCGCAACAAAGACCGTAAGCTGTCCTTGTCCTCGACAGCGTTCACCGCCTGCGCCACCTCGTCCGGGACTTCGCCGAACCGGGCTGAAACAACCCAGAAAATTTTATCGAGATCCGCCGGCAACACTAGCAGCCAGTCGATGAACCGGAATAATTCCAGCACCTGCTGATGGGTATAGCCACACTCATATAATCATCTTAGCAGATGCAACTTCCGATAGGCGTACAGGCGTTCCGGGAAGTCTGCATCCCGATAACCCTGAATCTCGATATGGACCAGCAGCCAGGTTTCCTACCCCCTCAAGTCATTTCATAATGCCGTCTATAAAATTTTGCGCTCGGCCATAAAGCCCATTATGCTCTAAATCTGATGATGAGTACGGGAAGTCCCATCATGGCAAGCCTGGAGCGTTGACCGGTGCACCGGTTTAAATGGTGGTAAGCAATTCGGTTCGGCTAGGGCCCGGCGCTGCGCGCCACCCCTCCTTATCCAAGGAGAGGAAATCCATACCTACCCCTGCCCGACTTTCCGGTATAACCTTTGCCAGAAAGCACCTTAGCAGTCATTACCCGGATCGATCTGCTGAACTATCTGTGCCGGCGAATGAAATGATATTGCCAACCTGAACGAGTTCCTTATATGAGCAAAGTTACCCAGCAGCGCCCCGGTTTCGCCACCCGCGCTATTCATGCCGGGCAGGAGCCGGATCCCTCTACCGGAGCCATCATGGTTCCGATCTATGCGACGTCCACCTATGTGCAGGAGAGTCCGGGCAGGCACAAAGGCTACGAGTACTCCCGCACCCAGAATCCTACCCGCATGGCCTATGAGCGCTGTATCGCCGATCTGGAGAGCGGCCACGCCGGTTTTGCCTTCGCCTCCGGCATGGCGGCGACGGCAACGCTGCTGGAACTGCTGGACAGCGGCAGTCACGTACTCTGCATGGACGACCTGTACGGCGGCACTTACCGGCTGTTCGAGACCGTGCGGCGTCGTTCCGCTGGGCTGGAATTCAGCTTCGTGGACATGGCCGATCCGGCTACGGTGGCAGCGGCCATCCGCCCCAACACCCGGATGATCTGGGTGGAGTCGCCCAGCAATCCGCTGCTCAAGCTGGTGGATCTGGAGCAGGTCGCGGCCCTCGGCAGGCAACGTGGCATTCTCACTGTCGCCGACAACACCTTCGCCACCCCCTGGATTCAGCGCCCGCTGGAACACGGCTTCGACTTGGTGATGCACTCAGCCACCAAATACTTGAACGGTCATTCCGACATGATCGGCGGCGTGGTGGTGGTCGGCGACAATGCCGAACTGGTGGAGCGACTGACTTATCTACACAACGCCGTGGGCGGCATCGCAGGACCATTCGACAGTTTCCTGGCCTTGCGTGGCCTGAAGACCTTGCCGCTGCGGATGGAGCGGCATTGCGCCAACGCCCGGATGGTGGCGAACTGGCTGGCCGCCCATCCGGAAGTGGACAAAGTCTATTATCCCGGTCTCGCCAGCCATCCTCAGCATGCGCTGGCCAGGCGGCAGATGCGCGATTTCGGCGGCATGGTGACCGCCGTGCTGGGCGGCGGTCTGGAGCAGGCCCGGCACTTCCTGGAACGCTGCCGCATTTTCGCTCTGGCGGAAAGCCTGGGAGGCGTGGAAAGCCTGATCGAACATCCGGCCATCATGTCCCATGCGTCGCTGCCGCCGGACAGGCGCGCCGCCTTGGGAATCAATGATGGCCTGGTGCGGTTATCGGTGGGCATCGAGGACGTGGATGACCTGCTGGCGGATCTGGCGCAGGCGCTGGAAGAGAATGGCTGAACGCTTGCAATACGAGTCGCATCCGGTATGATAAGCGCTCTCCGGCGGCGACCCCGCCGGCCAACGGGGCGTAGCGCAGCCTGGTAGCGCACCTGCATGGGGTGCAGGTGGTCGGAGGTTCAAATCCTCTCGCCCCGACCAATAAAATCAAAGGGTTGCAAGCTTGCTCGCAACCCTTTTTCAGTTTATTGCTTGTCTGGGGGACCGTTGGGGGACCAAAAGGCATAGTTTCAGCCCCGGTCTGGTCGCCAGAATATGGCATTAATCATCCGTTTAACTAAGAATTACCTGGATATTCTTGCCCCTAGGAGTTTGTCTGACTTGCCCAGCATAATGAGGTAAGATGACCTAACGTACCTGATGAGCCTGGCGATGAGCAACCAATTTATCCCCATAGAACGTGACCAGCCGGTGGTGATCCCGGTGCAGGAGTGGCTGGCAGAGGATCATCTGGCGCGCTTCATTGTCGAGATCGTGGAGAGTCTGGATGTCACCCCGCTGGAAGCGGCGTACAGTGGTGGCGGCTCGGCGCCCTATCCACCGAAGATGATGCTGGCACTGTTGTTTTATGGCTATGCCACTGGCATTTTTTCCAGTCGGGCGTTGGAGCGAGCCACCTATGAGCTGATCCCGGTGATTTATATCACGGGTAACACGCACCCGGATCACAACAGCATCAATACGTTCCGGAAGCGGTTTCTGGGGGAACTGAAGGGTCTGTTGGTGCAGATTTTGCTACGGGCGTATGCGCTGGGGGTGTTGCAGTTAGGCAACGTGAGTTTGGATGGGAGCAAAGTGCACGCCAACGCCAGCAAACATAAGGCGATGAGCTGGGACTATGCCAACCGGTTGGAGGAGCAGTTGCAGGCGGAGGTAGAGGCGTTATTACAGCAGGCCGAGGCGAGTCACACCGAGCCGGTCCCCGGGCTGAAGGTGGCCGACGAAGTGGCGCTCCGGCAGGCCCGGTTGCAGCAGATCGGGGAGGTGAAAGCGGAACTGGAGGCTCGTGCCCAAGCCCGGTATGCGCAGGAGCAAGCGGCCTATGAAGCGAAGCTGGCCGAGCGGCGGGCGAAGGAACAGGCCCGTGGTCGCAAGTTAGGGGGCCGTCCCCAAGCCGCCGGAACCGGGTCCACAGGACAAGGATCAAGTCAATTTTACCGACCCGGAGTCGCGCATTATGCCGGTGAGCGGCGGCGGGTTTGAGCAGAGCTACAATGCGCAGGCCGGGGTGGATCATGGCAGTCGCCTGATCGTGGAAAACCACGTCAGCCCGAACCCGAACGATAAACAGGAACTGCAACCGGCGCTGGACAACTTCAGCCAGTTACCGGAGGAACTCGGTCAGGTCGACCATCTGCTGGCGGACACTGGCTATTTCAGTGAGGCCAACGTCAAGGCTTGTGAACACGCTACCATTACCCCGCTGCTCGCCACGGGTCGTGCGGAGCATCATCCCACCCTGGAAGAACGCTTTGCTGACCCGGGTAAAGCCCCAGACACCGCTGATCCGGTAGTCCGGATGGAACACCGATTGCAAACCCCCGAAGGCAAGGCACTGTATGCCAAACGCAAGTCCACCGTCGAGCCGGTGTTTGGCATCATCAAGCACGTGATGGGGTTTCGGCAATTTCTGTTACGGGGTTTGCAAGCCGTGCAGGGCGAGTGGAATTTGGTGTGCATCGCCTACAATTTAAAACGGCTGCAAGTATTGGTGGCAGGATAGGTCTGCCTGCAGGGAGGATAAAGGCGCTCTGAGGGCGATAAATGCCCTCGGAAAGGGCGATAGAAACGCAAAATGTGCGTTTTTTCGGCCTCGTGATAGGAAAATTGAAGTTCCGACCCTAAGTCAGACAAACTCCTAGTTACCCTGAGTGCCCTGCTGGACAGCCTTCTCGTACCATTTGAACATCGCTGAGAAGAAGAACTTGCCAAAGCCGGAATCAGTTTGAGTCTTCGCCATAAAGCTCAGGAACTCGTCGGCGTTATCGAGGAACGCTTTATTGATGCTGTCCTCCAGTTTCTGGCGGCGCAGAAATTCGATGCTGCTGGTCTTGAAGGCGGCCCGTAGGCCCTCGTCGGCTTCCAGCTTCTGCTTGATGGCATTGACTACCCGGTCCGCTTCCTCGAAGGTGATACCATAATCCTCGTTCAGTTTTTGAACGATGACCTCGATCTTCTCCATATCCGACTCCTTGCCGCCATGGTGTCCGTCATCTGCTGAAGGCGCCAGCGTCCCGTCCTCCGCGGCCAGTACGATACTGCCGTTCTGCTCCTCCTGCACCCGGTACTTTTCCATGTCGATCATGGCGACAACTTCCAGCGGCAGGGTCTGTTTCTGGTAGGGTAGTTGCTTTAGCAGCAGCTTGGCGAACAGATAGAACTTCTCCAGGGCAGTGTCCACGAAGGTCATGATCTGGCTGATGAAGTTGTACTGCCGGACATAGCGGGCAAGTTCCTTGCGAAATCTGTCCTGATTCTCGGCGCTCTGCGGCGGGTAGCCGGTTTCGATGAGACGCTGGAAAAAGGGCTGCAACTTGTCGGCAGTCACCTTCTTCACCACGAACAGATCGACGAATTCCGCCACATCTTCGGCTGTGAAGATATGCATCTGCTCCAGCATGTACTTGAGATTGTAGAGCTTGTTTGGGTCGGTGGCGCCTTCCAGTTCGGTACACTGGTAGTAATCCTGGAACGATGCCTGGATGCTTTCCTGGGTATTCACGAAATCCAGCACCAGGGTGTCGATCTTGCCTGGCGCGGTGCGGTTGATCCGGCTCAGCGTCTGCACCGCCGCAACACCGCCCAGTTTTTTGTCCACATACAGTGTATGCAGCAGGGGTTGGTCGAAGCCTGTCTGAAATTTGTTGGCTACCACCAGAATGCGCTGCTCCGGTTGCTTGAATGCCTCGGCAATATCTCCTATGCCGGGCGGGTTCATGCCCTCCTCGGTGTATTTCTGCTCGTTGATCGTCACCGTGCCCGTAAAGGCCACCAGCACGCCGAAACTAAGGTTCTGCTCGCGGATGACTTCATCGAGCGTCTGCTTGTAGAGCACGGCATGGGCGCGGGAATGGGTCACCAGCATGGCCTTGGCCTGGCCGTTGATCTTGTGCGCGGTTTTGCGTGTGAAGTGATCGACGATGATGTGAGCCTTGCGCCGGATGGCAAATTCATGCTGGTCTACGTATTCCAACAGCAAGCGCCGTGCTTTCAATTCCTCAACCAGTTTTTCACCATCGGCCTGCTCGTTCTGGATCAATTCAAAGTAAGTCTTGTAGGTGGTGTAGTTTTGCAGCACGTCGAGGATAAAGCCCTCTTCGATGGCCTGGCGCATGGTATACAAGTGAAACGGGCGGAAGCCCTGCCTGATGCTTGGATCGGGCTGGCCAAATAACTCCAGGGTTTTGTACTTGGGTGTCGCAGTAAAGGCAAAAAAGGAGAGATGCGGCAGCCGCTGCCGGGCTTTTTGGATTTTCTCCAGTTCCATCTCGATAGGGTCTATCTCCTTCTCTTCATCCTTGTCTAGGGCCTGTCTGAGTTGCTCCTCGGTGGTCAACACCAGCTTTAAATCCTTGACGTTCTCACCGCTCTGAGAACTGTGAGCTTCATCCACGATCACGGCGAAGCGGCGGGAGAGTTTGGCAAGTTCACCGATGAAACCGAATTTCTGTAAGGTGGTGATAATGATCTTGTCGCCGCGTTCCAGTGCTTTCACCAGTTGGCGGGTGTTGCGGTCGATTTTGCTCACCACACCCTTGATCTTCTCGAATTGCTTGATAGTGCCCTGCAATTGTCTATCCAGCACCCGCCGATCGGTGATGACCACGATGCTATCGAAGATGGGTTGATCGTCCGCCCCGCACAGATTGGCCAGTTGATGGGCCAGCCAGGCGATACTGTTGCTTTTGCCGGAACCGGCGCTGTGCTGGATAAGGTAGTTGTGGCCGCTACCGTGCATTCTGGTGTGTGCCAGCAGTTTGCGCACGGCGGCGTATTGATGAAAGCGCGGGAAGATAAGTTTTTCCTTGCCGGTCTTCTCGTCCCGTTCGGCGTGCAGATAGTTCTGGATCAGGAGCAGTAGCGAATCCGCTCGCAGAATTCCGGTCTGAATTTCGCCGTCCTCGTCGGTAAAGTCATCCCATAAATAGGACGAGGTGAAGCGTCCGTAGATCAGGGGGTTATGGGTGTCACGATTGAAGGGCAGAAAAACCGTATCTTTGCCCACCAGCCGGGTGACCATGTACACCGCGTCATCGTCCACGGCGAAATGAACCAGACAGCGGCTCCAGAACGGCTCTTTGGGGTCGCGCCGCCGATATTGGGCGATGGCGTGCTGGACGTTCTGGCCGGTGAAGTGATTCTTCAGTTCGAGGGAGACGATGGGCAAGCCGTTAAGACAGATTACCAGGTCCACCGACTGGTCGGGGGTTTTGGTGGAAAAATGCACCTGTTGCAGCACGGCGAAGCGATTGCTCTCATAGCGTGCCTGATGTTCGGGATTACCGCCGCCGGCAGGCCGGAAATAGGCGAGTTGCAGATTAATGCCGTTGAAGGCGACGCCGTTGCGCAGCACTTCCAGGGTGCCGCGCTTCTGGATCAGTGTCGTTAAGTGCGCCGCCAGCGCTTTCTGCTCACCGCCAGGGAATTGCTTGGTGAGCTTGGCCCATTCTTTGGGTTGTGTGCTCTGGATGAACGCGGCTGTCGTATCGACATCGAGCAGGGTGGCGGGGTCGAGTGCCGTCGCCGGACGCCGGTAGTAAAGTGGGCTAGCGCTGAGCGATTCGACAATGTGGGTTTCGGCGGTTTTCTCACTGATTCTATCGTTGGGTTTTGGCATGAGGCAGTATCTTGTTTTATTCAGAGCTTTCCGGTTTGTCTCAGAAGGGTCTCGTAATCTTCGCGGCTCAGCGGGCACTCAATCAGCTTGAGAAATTGGGTTCTGGTGAGGACGCATTGCCGAGCCATCATCCTTAATAGGGAATCATCAATGTCGAAGCCGCGCCCGTGGCTGGTCTTGGTTTTGGCCAGCGCTTTTTTACCACCCATAGACACGTACACAAAGTAGTTGTGGTCACCACCTGCCTGTTGTTTGAAGCCTTTAGCAAGGAGCCCTGCCTCGACATCCCGCTTGTCTTTAGGCATTTCTCACCTCCTCCCAATCGGCCAGCAGCTGCTGCTTGACCTGTTGCGCCGGTTCGGAGAGCGCTTCGTCCTGCTCGCGGGCGTATTCCTGCCACAGCATAAGCATTTGTTCCTTCAGTTCCGAGAATAACTCGGCGCGGGTCGTGGCGAACACATCCAGGCTCCACGGCGCATGCTCCAGGCAGAGGAATTGCTCGTCGTCCGTCAAGCTTGGCAAGAGGCTGATTGCGTGCCGGGGGTGCAGGCGAAAATCCCGACTTTCGATTTCACCCAGTACGAAGGGTGATAGGTCCAAATCCCGAATGTGCTCTACTTGGTCAATTCGCTTGGGATGATCATCATCATCCATCAGTACCCGTCCCGTTACCTGGATCAAATCCCGGCGGTTTTCCAAGAGCATGAGTTCGATATCTTCGTCGTAAAAACACTCCAACGGGCGGGACTTAGGCAGGTAGATGATGGTCAGCTTATGTTCGCCGAAGGAGATGGCCTCCAGCCGACCGGTTACTGTCCGCACCTCGGCGCGTTCTTCCGGGGTCGTCAGCCACTCCTCAATACGAGCGGGCAGTGTTTCGACCAGGGGTACTTCCGGTCCTACACCGGAGGTCATCTCATAGCGGTAACCGCTACCCGGAGGCGGGCAGAGTGCGGAAAAGCAGGATAACATGTGATAGCGGAGACGGCTGTCCGGCACTAATTCGCGTAGCTGTGCTTCATTCCCGGCTACGGTGGCATCGCCGAATTGATGTAATTTCCCGATTACTCGCGGAATCCGTTCCGGCTCGAACAAATCTGCTTGCAAGCCCACCACCCGACCGATCACTGCAAAGCTGCCGGTCTCTGGTGGTCGAATATGCAATACATAGTTACGCTTCAATTCTTCGGACAACCGTAGACGTTGCCGAACAGTACGTCCTTCTTCCTGCAAGGCAAACAGATGTACCAATTCTTGCAATTTGCTGAAAGTTTGCAGCAAGAGCGATACCGGCACTTCCGATCCACCGCCCGCCGGGTGAATCCTGAACGTAATTTGGTCTGAATCGGGTAAATTCGACATGGGAACGTTTTTACCAATGCAGTGGGTGGTTCATGGTGCGCAAGATGCCAGGATGGTGCGCTGACCAGTTACGCATTCATGAATCAGGGAGGCGCGGTATTCTTGGAGGAGGGTTATTTGGCGGATGTACGCATTTATAGATTTTTCGATTTTCTTCTCGATGTTATTGATGTACCAGCAAATTTCATGCTGCTCATCCAAAGCAGGAATTGCAATTTTCTGTGAGCTCAAACGGTTAATATTTAGATTCATTTGTGTGTTAACTGGGGCAAGTGTCTGAAGCCAATTCTTCAGGCAAGATAAGTTGTAGTACAAAAACTCAATATTAACGTCAATGTAAGGGAAGAATCCAACAATACTATCAGGAAGACAAGCATTGAATCCCAATATAGCCAAATCTCCTATGTTTG
Source organism: uncultured Pseudomonadota bacterium (assembly GCA_963708455.1). Taxonomy (GTDB): domain Bacteria; phylum Pseudomonadota; class Gammaproteobacteria; order Competibacterales; family Competibacteraceae; genus CAIMUS01. Next base: position 253,299 of record CAVPSQ010000010.1, on the reverse strand, counting down.
CTGCGATAGCCATAAGAAGTGTACCTGCTGGAAACTCAACGCTGACACTATAACCTTTTTCATTGAGTGTCTGTGTAAAAGTTACTAGGTATTTCGGTGCTGTCGCTACATCGCCAGTCTGTATGAAGGGATATGGTCCATCGTAAAGATCCGGATCAGTACGAGGTCGATGTCCGAATCGCCCGCGCAGAATATGCGCTATGCGCTTCAGAGGTTTCAACTCCCAATGCGCCGGAATCTCCCCCAACCACGAAATACCAGAATCTCTCATCGGAGCGTTAGGGTTGAGACCACGGGTAACAGCCTGCTGGATCAGTGCCGCTCGTTGCTCACGCAGCAGTTCTATTTGACGTTGCCGCAGCCCGATCAGGCGGTCGATTTTGGCAGTCTGCTCATCTAGGTAGGCGGCAATACGGCGTTGCTCTCGGATAGGTGGAACAGGCAGGCGCTTCTGATAAGCAAACTCACGGCTCAGCCCAGGAACAGCAGAATCAAGCGTATTCCTATCCAGTTCGAGAAATGGCAGTATATAGAACAACCAACGCAGATCACATTTCGCCGCCGATGGGTCAATCCAGTAGGTAGTGTCGATTGGAAAACATGGTACTGGCGAATAGTTGACTTTTCCATAAGAGCCTTTCCGCCCGATGACGATACAAGGGGCAGACGTAATTGCTCGGTTATGGAAGCCAACTATGCCATTGGAGCCAAAAACAGGAACACTCCCATCGGTTCGGGTTTCCTCTGACAGAGCATCACCGTAATTCAAGGTTGCAACTTGCTTCAGGCGTAACAATTGCCAGCCATTCCTCGAAATCTCACTAAGCCAAACATTCTGGGTTACAGTCATCCCTGCACAATCTTCCTTAACAAATTCTCTGTCTGCTCATCCAACTTCAGCAGTTCAGCGGCAATTTCGGCGGTCGAACGCAGCGGAGTGTACTCATAGAAATACTTGGTGAAGCTGATTTCATATCCCACCCGATCCTTGCTCCGATCCATCCAGGCATCGGGGACATGCGGCAAAACCTCGCGGGCGAAATAGTCGTCAATGTCGTCCTTAAGCGGCACATTCTCGAAATCACGCAATTCGGAATCCGGCAACAGGTTGCCGTTCTCATCCTTCACCGGTTCGGTGTTCTTGTCACGAATGCCGAGAAGGGCGCGCAGACTTCTGGCAAGCCCAAGAGTCAGCTTGAACGGGAGTCGTTCAGCCAGCGCCGCAAAGAACCGGGCATCATCGTGATAAGGAGCATCCTCTGCGATTGCATCGAGCGCCGCGTCCAGTTTCTCGCTCCGGTCGTCTTTGAGAGCCAGAAAAGCCTTATCCAGGTGCAGCAGAGCGCGCTGCTCCGGCTTCAAGTCATAGCGCAGGCGCAAAGGCCGTTCGACCGTGACCTTGGTATAGCCAAAATCCGTTGTGTCGAAAATCCTGCTGATCTTGGACTCCTCGAAGGCATCGTAAAGGGCAAGAATAGACTGTGCCTGATCCTCGCTGATTTCGACCCGTTTCTTGCCCAGATTGCGCCGTAGCAGGGTGCGGAATTCCTCGCCCGAAGCGTTGATCAACTGCACTTTGCCACGCCGTACCGCTGGTTTTTGATTATTGAGCAGCCAGACATAGGTCGAAATGCCGGTGTTGTAGAAGATATCCTGTGGCAAGGCGATGATGGCATCGAGCCAATCATTTTCCAGAATGTGCTTGCGGATGTTGCTGGGACCGCTGCCCGCATCGCCGTTGAACAGCGGTGAACCATTGAAGATCACGGCGATCTTGGTGCCGGAAGGATGTATCTTGCTCAACTTGTGTAGCAGAAACAGCATCGCCCCATCGCCCACGTCCGGTAGACCAGGGCCATAGCGTCCCTTGTCGCCGAGTCTGTGTTCGGCCTCCACCTCCTCGCGGATGTTCTTCCAGTCTTTACCGAAAGGCGGATTGGACAGCATGTAGTTGAACTGCTTGCCCGGCAACAGATCACGGGACAGAGTATTGTCGCGCTTGATGTTATCAGGGTCTTCGCCCTTCATCAGCATGTCGGCCTTGCAGATAGCGTAGGTCTTCTCATTGATTTCCTGGCCGAACAGCTTGACATCGAGGGCGGGATTGATAGCGGCGAGCAGATATTCCTTAGCGATGGTCAGCATGCCGCCCGTGCCGCAGGCCGGATCATAGATAGCAATGATGTTCTCGTGGCTGAGCTTATCCCGGTCCGGTTCAAACATCAATTTGACCATCAGCCGGATAATATCGCGTGGCGTATAGAACTGGCCGGCAGCTTCGTTACTGGCCTCCTTGAATTTGCGGATGAGGTACTCGAAGATCGTCCCCATCGCATGGTTATCCACGGTTTCAGGGTCGAGCGGCGCCTCGCTGAATGCATGAGTCACCTTGAACAGCAGGCGCTTTCTCTGCAAGGTCTCGTAGATGGGGCTAAGACCCTTCTCCTCGCCGCCGGAGAAATTGTAAAGAATATCCTTGACATTGGCCGAGAAACCCGCCAGATAAGCGCTGAAATTCTGGCGCATATCGGCGGGACGCTTGATCAACTCGGCGAGCGAGAATTCCGAGGTATTGTAAAAAGACTGGCCGGCGGCCTTCTTCAACAGCATTTCCCGCAGGTTGGCCGGCTGCCCTTTGTACTTTTCCGCCGCCGCCTGGACCAGCAACCGCGTCGGCGACAGCACACAATCGAGGCGGCGCAGCAAGGTAAACGGCAGGATCACATCTTCATAGTCTTTAGCGTCGTAGTCGTCCTTGATCAGGTCGGCAATCCTCCAGAGGAATTCGGCGATTTCTGAGTGGTTTTGCATGAGTAAGTGTCAACGGCGTTGTTCGTGCGGTATGGGTTCGTTCCTACCGCTTCGGCCTGAATCTGATGGTTTCCCCAAGGTCCAAAGCAGCTTCAATGTTTCCGGCAGCTTTCAAGGTTAAGTAGAGGTCAAGGGCGGCCACGGTCGGGTGATTTTGAACGTAGTTTGACAGATACTCTTCTGCCTCGGAATGGATATGGTTGCGGCAGCAGACCAGATAGGAGACGGATTCCGCCTCCAGTTCTTTTTGATCATGCTCAAGGCGACCACGCTCAGGAATCTTCAAGTAAGCATCGGGTCCGAGGTGCCCCAAGTACAGGTGCGCCAGTTCATGAGCCAGGGTAGCAAACTGCACATTCGGATTATGTTTACTGTTCAGGCGTACCTGATAATTCCGACGCTGTTTAGGATCAGTCGAGGGTTCCCCGCGAATATGGCCGGCGTGAGCATCGCCATACTCGATCAGTTGGAAGTGGATACCTTGCCGGGCAAGCCGTGATTTGAATTGATCAATTTGGCCCTTAGTTATTGTCCCTGAAGCTCGAAAAGCATCAGCAACTGAGTCGGGAAGGGGATCGCCTTCCGTGTCCTCCAGATCATAGACCAGCGCGACAGGGCCGAAGGGCCAGAGGATCAGTAACGGGCGTGCGCCCTCTTTAACAGTCCGTTTAAAGCGCTGCCTCCAGTCATATTCGGACGCTGCAAACCGTAACCCCGGCTTCTGCAAGTGCAGCAGAAAGGCATTAAACGGCGCGAAGTTACGCAGCCGAACTGTAAACTCCAGCAGGTCCTTGTAAGCTTTGGATGTATGGTATAGCCGGCTGCGTTCCAGCAGATCACTGAGAAGAGATTTTGCGGCTTCCTGATCGTTATCAAAGAGTAATACCTGTACCCACTCCGCCATAGAGATAGGGCGTAACCAGTCAAGCGCGCCCGATCAAGCCGCTTTAAGTAGGGGCCATTCTGCTTTCTCGACCAGATGGGCATGTGGATAGAGTCGTATCGATTCCTGATCGATATAGTGTTTCATGAACGCCTCCCAGTCACCGTTGAGGGCCACACAGCGCAATTGCAGTAGCGCCTGGGCGCCGGGAACCGTCCAGTGCATGCCGGTGCGCTCCAGGCGATCTTTGATCACATGCCGGCAGGCGCCTTCGATCACGCCCGAGGCGATGGGATAACCGGCTGCCAGGTACTGATCGTAGTGCAGACGCGCTTGGTTATGGTGAAAATACTGGCTAATCTGGTTCAGCCGTTCCCGATGAGCCGCAGTTAAATCGATGGACTCGGCTTGGTCAGTGAGCCACGGAATCAGCGCGGCCCCCACGCCACTCAACAGTCCCAGGACCAGTAGTTTCATCAGTTGCAGCGCCAAGTCACTGCTGGCAGGATGGAACAGATGCACGGCCTCCCACAGATAGCTGGTGGCATGTAACAAATCCAGGATCTCGATGCGGGGGGTGTTGCCCAAGGCTTGGTTGACTGCCTCCCACAGGGAGGGTTGTCCATCCATTAACACTACCCAGGGATGCTGCTGCTCGGGATCCCGCTGGTGGGCTTCGGCGACCAGCCACGGAAAAATCTCGTCGGCGGCGCGCACCGGAGTCGTGCCTTCCGGCCGGTTGAGACTGGCCTGCAGCCGTTTGTGCTGCGGCGCGGGGCGGCGAGTGGGCGGGTGCAGCGCCGCCGCCGCGGGGTCGTGGAACAGGGCCTCGACCACCTCGTGGGGCGTGCGTGGATAGGGATCGATCTGGTAAACGGCTCCGACCAAGGCCATCTTCTTGCGGTCCGGTTTTGGACCTGGCTGATGGTCATGTGCGCTAATGGGGGGCGCCGTTGCCGGTTTGCGGATGGGCACCCCTTTCCCATCGCCACTGAGCACGATCAACTGCGGCGCCTCGGCCACGGGCGCTGGCGGCTGCGTCGCCCGGTAGTCATCGACCGCCGTCGCCACGGTGCGCGTCATCTGCTCCAGACTGGCCACCGATTGTTCCAAACCCAGGATCCGCGACAGCACCTGGTTAACCTGCTGGTACGGATTTTCCACCACCAGCGCCTGATCCCAGTCTTGCAACAGATAGGAAAATTTACTCGCTGGCAGGCCCAGGCGGGCGTCTAACGGCACGAACTCGATCGACTGGCTTTCCCGCGTGCCGTAGACCACCCGGTCGAGCTCGAAACTCCCAAACACCGACTGATACGGCCGACCATGGTGCTCCGGCAACCGCCGCACCACCTGTCCCTCGGCCAAGGTCACGGTTTCCCCCTGATCACCATCCCCCACCAAGGCGAAAAACTGACCCTGCAACTGATACCCCAACTGCAACAGCCGGCGCCATAAGCCGCGCTCAACCTCGTGAACCGGCGTGCCAGCGCCCGCCGCCGACCGCACGAACGTCTGTAACTCATCCAGACAACCTTGTAGGTCAAAACGCTTGTCTTCAACCAGCGTAGGCTTCATCATCTGCATCGGTGGGTTCCTCGGGAGGGTGGATTCACACTCTCATCCTACCCAGGTCCACTCAAACTGGACAGCGGAACCCACCACCTCTTACCACCACCGCGCTCGACTGGTTACGCCCATAGAGATAGCCCCCAGCAGAATCTTTAACATGTTCATGGCTGTGTTTGGATTTCTTGCTATTTTATTAGCATAGCCGGTATCCGTTCCAGCTTCTTAAAGATGCTGGATACGGCCCTATTCCTGAATGCGTAGAGGGTGCATGATGGCCTGACCGGCCTGCTGCCGATGATGGTGATTGCGGTTGCACGCTGTTCACTACCGAGTGGTGACAGCACTCAGCCGTCATCGCCGCCGCATTACTGCCGAAATTGCTCCTGCAACCGCCCTCTCAGAGCCTCGTAGTCGGTTTCAATCACAACTTCATCCTGAAGACGACCGTCTGCTGAATTGGCTTGCCAGCTTTGCCAGTGGGTTCCTGCTGGTGTCTGTCGCGCCATAAGGCCGGCTGGTGGTTCTTCAGCCAGAAAAAAGGCGGTCCCCGCGCGCGTGAAAAACCGAATTTGGAAAATCAAACTATTTCCAGCGCCCGGCGTTGCTCTCGGAGTGCTTTGGCAAGCTCCTGCAGCATCCGCCACGTTCCGCCCTTGTAAGCGTTGCACGCCACCTTAGCTTTGCCCCTGGCGCTTTTTGGGCCGGTGGATTTCTCCCACGGTCGCCATTGTCGGATCATCGCTGCCTGCCGCTGCCGCCGTTCCGGTGTCCAGGGTGTTGCCATCGAGTTGCTCCAGGGGAAGGGTGGAATCATTCGGTTGCGCGGATGCTGCCGCTAGCGGGCCTGCCGCTGGTGGAGCGCCATTATTGACCTGCTGAACCTGAGCGACGTTAGCTTGCTTCACAAAGGCTAGGTTCGGGGGATTTTTGATCGCCGCTAAGGTCTCTAAGGTCATTCGAGATTGATTCTGGGCGCGCAGCGCCAGCTTCAGAAAGCGGTCGAAGGGGTCGATGTGCGTCTGCAACTTCGCCCGCCGCGCCAGATCGTGAAAAATCTGGTTCAACGCATGCGCCTGCCCAACCAGCATCCCTTCAACGTCCCGCAGATCGCCTCGATTGATCGTCGTAACGAGGCGGTCCAGTGCAAGGACGATCTCGATGGAATGCCCCTCTATCTGGTCCTGCAACTGCTTCGGCAAATAATGCCGCATGGTCTCGCCGGCATCCGCCTGCGAGTGCACCAGCGCCCGTGCAATATTTTCCGCCTGGGTTTTGCCGTCCGGCGGCGGGCTGATAGAAATGACGTTATCGCCGGGTGGCGGTTTCTTTTCGGCATGGGGTTCCTCAGTTATCGGTAGAGACTCGAAGGGGCGCCGTTCCTGCAACAGCGCTGCAACCAGCGTGCGGGCATCATTGGAAGATCGGCATATCGCCGCAACTCCTCCCGCCTGGCGCACCAACTCCAGAAATGATGCCTGTTGCTCGCTCACGACTCCCTTGGTGGTCTTGCACTCCACGGCGAGCAAGCGACCTATCGTTAAGCATACCTAGCAGATCGGGTAGCACTGTGGTCTTGTCCTCGCTGGCCATGCCGGGGCGATATAGCGATAGGCCCTAAACAGGCGCCGGGAACCACGCCCTTTCAGGACAAAGGAACCGCTGTTGATGCGCGCCAACCAACTGCAATGCGGCAATAACGCATCGCGCACCTCTTCCAACAATTTCGATTCAGCGCCCATTGTTTGTATTTAGGGTGACATACGAAAAACTCATTTTAGTGGTGGTTCCAGATCATGAGCGGGACGCCTTGTGCCCGGATTACCGCCGTCACCCGAATCACCGCGTTTCAGATCATGAGCGGGACGCCTTATAGTGGCTAAGCTGTTCCAGATAATTACGGCCAGAATCCAGTAACCAATCGGCGTTATCCGGCTCGTCAATGGCCGGCGCTGGGACGTCTGGCAAGCCGGACAGCGGGTAGCCGCTCACGAAACGGCTTCAATTCTTCCTGTAGCGCCAGATTCAACGCCATTACGCGCCTGTGGTACTTTTCCAGAATGGCCTGCATTTCGGTCTCTATCACGTCAATCTCGCTACGGCTGTCTTGCACTACCCACTTCTGCGCGGCGATGGCAACGCGGTTGGCGTCGGATCGCGCTTGAATCCAGGCGCGCTCAAGCGTGGGATCGTGGTACGGCTCGATAGCTTCCTCAACCAGGCGGGCCAGTACACCAGGGCGCAGCGCTTCCAGCGCGTCGAGTTCGGTTGCCAGCATGCCATGCCGTCCAGCAAAGCCGGTGGCGCGCAAATCCGATTCCTTGATGGGAATGGACGGCAACTGGTACTCGATGACTTGAGCGCGGGTCAGCGCCAGCGATTGTAACTTGATCTCGGCGGTAATGCCCAGCCGATAGCGCCAATACTCAATCTGACGCGCTACAGCCTGCGGCATAAAGTCACCCGCCGGGTCGAAGTCGCTGATATAGAACACGCGGATGGGCTTGCCGCTGCGCCTGGCGCGTCGTACCAGCGCAATCGAAGAGGAAATGGACTGAAAGCCGATGCTGGACACCAAGTTAACGCCATACTGCTCGCAAAGCGGCAACAGCATATCGTTCATGGTGCTTTTTTCGATCCATATCTCCAGGTGGTACGGCTGCTGCAAGTCATCGTAGTCGTAGCCGGTGGGAATCAGCGTCGGCAACGGCAACCGGAACTCGACACGGCCCATGCCGATGGTCGGCAGGCTCCATTCCTCCCAATAATCCGGCTCCAGCGATGGCCGCTGAAACCACCCGGCATCGGTAGCGCAGATGACCGGATCGGGGTTGCGATGATCCTCGAACGCCTCGGCATTCACGATGCCCAGCAACCGCGCCTGCTTCGATGCGCCGCCCAGATAGCTCCAGCATTCCTGCGTATTGATGTACGGCTTGCCAGACGGCATGACCGGCGGCTCGGCCTGCGACACCAGCCGGTAATGCACGGCGCGCAGATGGACGCCACCGGAGTCGTCAAACCCGAGTCGCTGAAACCAATCCGCAAACCACTGGGCATCCCGGCGGTGTGCCTCGCTACCGGCGAAGAAGGGATCGTTGTTGCGCGCCAGCACGATAAGATCAGGAATCGTGCGCTCGGTCGCCTTCGCCAGCGCCTTGATTTCCTCATAGCCGGTTGGCGGTTTCATGAGCGCGGCTCCTCGGTAGGCTCCCTTACCTCAAGGGTGGCGACAGCCGGTTGCAGTGGTTCCAAGGCATCGCGCCAGCGGTGCGGTTTTGCGCCTGGCTGCACAGCGCCATCGAAGCGCCGCTTGATCGCAAACACGTTGCGCAGATCGGCGGGCTGCATTCCCTGGGCGGCGGTCAATTCGTCGAGCGTCCATATCCGCCAGCGGTCGATGCCCTTGGTGAGCGCCTTCGCTTTGCGCTCGTCATCGCGCACCCAGAAAGACCATTCTTTCAGGACGCCCGACCACACCCATACGCCGAAGCCTTGACGGATGGCGTCAAGCTCTCGCTGGCCAAAGGGTAAGGTTTCGCCGGGGGGCGGCGGCTGCGTCCTGTTGGTGTTTGATTCGGCGGGTTGCGTTTCTGCTGCGTTGGGTAACCGCTGCGTTGCAGAGTTATCTGTTTTTTCGGGTAACTTGGGTAACTTGGGTAACCGACTGCTTAAGTGCTGATTTCTCAAGTGATTTTTCTGGTTACCTTCGGTTACCCATTCGGGTAACTCGTGGGTAACTTGGGTAACCGCGTTATCCGCGTCATTAGCCTCTGCATTGCCGGTTACCCTGGTTACCCAATCGTTTGCAGTTTGGGTAACCGTTGGGTAACCGCTTAAGTCATTGTTGATTAAGGAATTTATATTGTGGTTACCCTGGTTACCCCGGTTACCCGTATTTTTAAGTAACTCTGCAAGTTCTGCAAAATAATCAGTTCGCATTGTCGCTATCTCCAAGTATGCCGGGCTTGAAGCGATACAGGCGGGTTGATTGGCTATACACCTTATGAACAGTAACGGTTTTGCCGCTTGCCTCGGTGTACAGCAAGCCACGGTCGGCCAGTAGGCGCGCAACATATCGGGCGTCCAATCCCTTGCAAACTTCGTTCTTAAAAACCTCCGGGAATGCGTAAAACTCCATGCCGTGATCTGTCGATCTATAAAAACCGGCGCGGTTGATCGTGTCGCGGGGGCTGTCGGAGTCCAGGCGAGTAAACCGGCTTTCGCCGTGCTGCTGAAAGAATAGCCGGACCTGCTCAAGTGCGGCTATTTCCTCTTTAGGGCCATGCCCGCCACGGGCGGAGATTGCCGCGTCTAAGCAAACCGTAGCGGCTTGTATGGCGTCGTCCTTCTGCCAGCCGGTTACACCCAGCGCGGTCGCCAGTTCCCCGCCGGCGGCAATCAAGGCGAAGCGTTCAGCGATACGGGCAACCTGTCCGCTCGCGCTTGCCGGGGTGTGCTCAGCGGTGAAGTCCCGTATCAGATTACCAACGAGCGCCTCTACTCTTTCCATCGGCATGGCGGTTAGTGCATGCAAGAATGTTCGGGCGGGCGTTCCGTAAAACTTCATGGTGGCGGCGGTTACCGCTTGGGCAAACTCGCTGCCGTTCGGGTAACCGTGTAACTGCTCAAAAGCGCCGTGCATGCCGGTGTCGGCAGGAATATCGATCAAGCGGGTTTCTTGCCCGGCGTGAGCGCGTTTGCCGGCGGCTTGCATGTGATCGGCAAGGCTGATTTCGCCGCTGGACAGAAACAGCAGTCGCCACTGCTTGCGGGCGCGGGCTTCGCCTTGGCGCGTTGATCGGCTCTTGCCTTGGCCATTGGCGAGCATGTAAGCAATGTCGCCGGCTATGCGCGGGTCAACTTGCGCCATTTCGTCTAGGATCAGCAACCCGTCGTTGTGGGCGGCGGCGATAGCCTCTAGGCCGTTGTCGGTGGCGCGCCAGTTCTCAACGAAGTCCCTTCCATGACCAAAGACTGAGGCGGCGGCGCGCAAGATCGTTGTCTTGCCTTCTGAAGACCTGCCACGAAAATGAACGCCGCCGTTTTCCTTGCCGGTAACGTCCAGCAGCATTGACGCGAACGCAGCCGATACCGCAAGGATAAGGCGGCTGTTGCCTACACAGCGCGCGCCTACCTGCTGTCGCCAGTCGTCAAGGCTCCCTGCTTGTGAATAGATCGTTGCTGCGGGTCCGCTGGTCTGGAAAAGCACCCGCTCGGCGCTCGTCTTCCCTATCACTTCATCCGGCAACACGAACGCGCCGCGATACCAGCCGGTTCTCTCAACGCAGCGAGCAAAGCTATCGGGCCTTGCGGTTTGAATATAGGTAGTCAGCAGTTCACGCGCTTTACGTCCTGGCGCAAGGGCTAATCCTTGGTCCAGCAATTCCTGTCGTAGCTCTGCGCCGTCGCCGGCCAATAACCGCATGGGCATTGTCCAGGCATGCGCCGTGCCCGCAGGGTCTGTGAACTCAAGCAACCTACCCCATGAGCGTCCGCTATCGTCGCAGCATTGAGCGGTTACCCGGAGCGGGTCACATATCCAGCGCGGCGGGTCGTCTTCTATGAAATGAACACCGTTCCGAAAGCCCTTAACCCACTCTTTCACGTCAAAGGGAGACCCCGCCTGTTGCCTGGGCGGTTCGTCGGCTATGGGTTCCGATTCGTCGCCGGCGGTCTCAAAGAAGCTTTCAGCCTGCCGGACCTGGTGCATGCGCTCAGCCGTCCAGCCTGCCGCTACCAAGTCGGCGGCGTCGCCGCCTGCTTTGCCGACAGTCTCAGCGTTGAGCGCGTCCCCAAAAGCGGCCAGATTGATAACCCGGATTTCCTTGGCGCTAGCTTTCTGCAGAAGGGCGGCAGCGGCGCGGCATATTGGCGGCCAGCCTCATCATTGTCTGCCCATGTCCAAACGGAGCGGCCTTGCAGAGGCGTCCAGTCGGCTTTTGCTGGCGACTGTGCGCCGTTCATAGTAGTTGTTGCCACGCAGTCAGGTAGGAGGATAGCGGCGGCATCTGCCGCCTTTTCGCCTTCGGACAGCACAACAGGCGCGTCAGGGCGGCGGGCCAGCAAATGCAGGTTGTAGAGCGAGCGCGGTTCCGGCGGAGCTTGCCAGCGCCAAGCGCGGCCACCTTTCGACGACTCGCAGTATGTTAGCGGCACAAAGCTTTTGCCGTCGGGCGCATCAAAGCGGCAAACGTGGCAAATCGGCTTACCGCTGGCGTCGTGATAAGTCCACCGGGCAGACGGTTTGCCGTGCTTGGGGTGAGCGGAGGGCGGTGGCGGCGCGTTATCGGGTAACGGGGTTATCGGCGTCCATGTTTCCCTTGAGACAAGCGCAACTTTGGGCGCGGCGTCCAGTCCGGCGCGTTGCGCTAACAGGCGGGCGGCGTCGGCGTTGCTCAGCCGGTTCAGGTAGGCATACAGGCTGATTAGGTCGCCGCCTTTGTCGCTGGTGGCAAAATCAGCCCATTGCCCGGTGTCCAGGTTTACCTTGAAACTGCCGGGGCGGTTATCAGCTCTGGTAGGGTTGCAGGCGGTGTATTCGCGGCCTTCCCGCTTACCATCCGGCAACCACTCGGCAAGTAGCGACTCGATACGGGTAAGGGCCTGGTGCGCTATACTGTCGAAGTTGATATTACTGGCCTGGTTCCCTCGGTGGGGCTGGGCTTTATTTTCAGCGCCGCCAATGCTCGACCATCCGGTCGATGGGCCGAGGCTGCGTGTCTGGTTCATGGCCGTACTCCATTCAAGCCTTGGTGATCAGGGCGCGAATATCCTCGACCCGCCACATGGTCAAACGTGGGCCCAGTTTCACTGGTTGGGGAAAGCGCCCGGCTTTGACGCCCGCCCACCAGGTGGACTTGCTCACCGGAATGACAGGTGGGCTAGGCGGTGTAGCTTTTCGATTACCTAGGATTTGGGACAGCCGGACAAAGCCGCTTTCGGGGAGTGAGGAAAGATGATTCGACATGGACGCCTCCGTCTATTTGAACATGGTGGCATCCTACAAAGTGCAACAATCCTACCGCTTCAAAAAAGGTACATAAATTTGTACCTTTTTTGTTCCGGCTCCATCGGCACTTTTTTATTCTGGCTCCTTTTCCTTTATCCGCCTCTGGTAGCTTCTACGCGCAAGTTTATCCATAACGCGGTCCCGTTCCTCAGGAAGCGCCACCTCGGGTTCATCGAAATAACGCCGGATGTCATCCAGGTACTGGATCGAGGCATCTTCGAGCGCGATCTTGATAAATTCAACTTCATCGTTTTCGCGTTCGGAAAGTAATTTTATAGAACCCGTTTTCTGTTGATCGGTACGTGCATTGCCACAGTAATAAAGCACGAAAATTTTCCGCAACTCGCCAATTACTTTCTTGAGCGCCTCCTGTTGGGGTCTCCCCCGACTATCCACATTTGCCTTTTCCTTTAGGATCGATTCCGTTGCATTTACCAACGCATTAAGCGCGATTTCGAGCTTTTCTACATCGACTTTGCAAGCTGCAAGTGAATTCCGAATCCATGAGTGCATGTCGCGCAAATCACTGTCCAGCGCCCGTGCACTTTTACCGATGGGCATTAATGTTTCACGATAATCGGCCGCCGTGGGAGCATTTTTCAACGCCACAACTGCTCCGGGATAAAAGCCCAGCCACTTCTCAATTTTACGCAGGGCTTTAACGGCCTGATCCGGGGCATTGGAAAGTTTGCAGTCGAAACCGAGCAGGTTGACGAGTTCCTCCTTCGCAGTATCACTCAGGATGTGAGGACGAGACCGCCAAGCGGATGCGCCTCGCTTTGGCTTTGGTCGCGGCATGGCGACGCTCCGCCGAGCTACTCTTTAGGAAGACGCCAAGGCAAACTCGCTAACCTACTTTCTTGAAAGGAACTACGTTGCTGTTTTCGCTAATAATTTGCCGCAGTCGCCGCTCCCAGGCTTCCAAGGAAGCCCGCTTTTCAGCGTGGTAATCGTGGCGGTTATAAACTTTGGCAATGCCTTGCAGGGTGTGATTAAGTACCCGTTCGGCTACTACGTCATCAATGTTTAACTCCGCCAGCTTGGTGCGAACGGTGCGTCTTAAGTCATGGGGAACGAACTTGCTGATACCCAACGGCTCATGCTTACGGTCTATCGCCCGGCTGAGCGAGCGCACTTCGAGCGGTTTATCCTTGCCGTTGGGACGTGGCGAAGGAAAAACATAAGCGCTGTCGCCGGCCAACGCCTTGGCTTGTTGCAGCAGTTCTAGCGCCAGTACTGTAAGAGGTACGTCGTGAGATCGGCCATTCTTTGCCCGGGCTGCCGGAAGCGTCCAGTTATCATCTTCGATTTCCGCCCACGCCATACCCGCTACTTCGCCGGGCCGCTGGCCGGTTGCCAGGATCAACCGCAGCGCCAATGCAGTCCCTGGATGGATGCCGGTATCGCTAATGCCGTTCCAGAAAGCAGCAATTTCGGCATCAGACAGCACCCGCTCCCGGGGTTGCTCTTCACTCTTCCTGAGCCGAGTACAGGGAGACTCTTCGATGATGCCCCGCTCACAAGCGAAGTTGAACAGCCGGGTCAGCCGGCCATGTAACCGGTTGGCCGTCACCGGGGCGCCCCGGTCGCGCACTGAATCCAGCAGCACCACCACATCCCGGCGAGTGATGTCATGAACCTTGCGTCTGCCCCAAGCGGGAAGCACATCTTTTTCGAGCAAGCGCCGCATCTCCGCGCCGCTCTTTTTAGTGAATAACTCCCGCTCATGGAATTCCGCCAGGAGGTCTGCTACGGTCGGCGATGTCTTGATCGCCTGCTTAGCGGCGGCCGGGTCTTTGCCGGCAGCGATGTCAGCCAAAGCTGCACGCGCTTTCTGACGCGTCTCGGCAAGACCGATAGTAGGATATTTACCCAGAGTGAATTTCTGCTTCGCCGATTTGCCGGGTAGCCGATAAGCTAAGGCGAAAGTCATAATGCCCTGAGCCGTTACTCGAAGGGTAAGCCCATTGACCATTTGGTCGTAATATTCCAAGCGCCCATTAGCAGGCGGCTTAAGGCTTTTAAGAAATCGGTCGGTAAACTGCTTTCTCATGACCACCTGCCCTTAATTCCGGGGGACCACCGGGGGACCAAAGAAGCTCGGATTCAGTGAGACTTTATTGGACGTATTAGAACACAAAGTCGCTTCAAGTCAAAGTTTTTTAACACAATTTTTAGTTCGATAAAATCCAGCAAAGTCCACTATTACTTGCATGGGGTGCAGGTGGTCGGAGGTTCAAATCCTCTCGCCCCGACCAAATAAAATAAGTAGCTTATGAGCAAAAGCCCGTACATATAAACGGGCTTTTTTATTTCAGGTTCCCCGTCAGGTTCCCCAAAATACCCTTGCTAGAGCGTTGACCGGTTTGACGGCTCAGGCTGCCAAGCGTTGCGGTAATTCATCGGATTGAGTCTGTTCAGAGAGTGCTTGCGCCCGTTCCAGGTTCTGAATAGCGCTTACCAGCCGCAAGTGACAGGCTATTCTTGCGGGTACCGTTATAGCGGGCCCGATTCTCCTGCCGCTGGGACACCTGCGCTAACCCATGCTCGACCGCGACGCGCTCCCGTAACGCCGCCCGTCCTGCAGTCGTTGTGAGGAGGACACTGAGGCGTTGCAGTAGGTCTTCCTGGGGGTGAATGGTGAGCGTCTGACCACCGCTTTCCCGCGAGGTACACTGGCTCCGTAGCGCACACGCCCGACAGCCGTCCGCCGGAAAACAGGCGGTCTTGCCGGGGGTGATGGGAATGACTTGGCCGGCCGGACAAGTGGCCGGTAAGGTCTCCAAGTCGATCTGGAAGTCCGGCTTGCTGAAATGCCCGCCCGGATTACGCACCGGCCACGGCTTGCAGACGATCACGACCCCGGCCTCATCGTAGGTGTTGATCAACTGATCCCCCAGATAGCCACGGTCGATGTGTAAGGAGGTGACCTCGCGGTGCTGCAGTTCGACCGCCACCCGGAGGGGGGTCAAGCCCGCGGTATCAGGAGTATTGGCGGGTAAGGTTGCAGCGGCCAGGATCAACTGTTCATCGAGATCCCGCGCGAGGTGGCGTTTATAGCCATCAAACCGCTTGGCCGACGACTTCCGACCGTGGCGCAACTCCTCATCTTCAATACTGATCTGGCGATCTTGGGCCACGCCCTCCCGAATCTGGGTACCGCCCCCGGTTGCAGTCGGTTCCAGATCCTGGGCCATGATGATATGCAAGGTCTCGACTGCCGCCGTCAACGGCGGCTGCTTCAACTGGCTCTCTGGTATTTTGCGGGGCACCCAATTATAATATAAACAAGTAGTTACAGTTATTCCTGAATGTCAACGTAGCAAGGCGATGAGTTCCCATGGACCGTTTTGAGATGCCCTTAGACATCGAAGATGTCAAGCTTGAAGCCGTCGAATTCACCCCAAAGAATGAAATTATGATCACCGTGACGAGTACCACCGAAGGGACTCATTGTCGTTGCTGTGGCCAGAAAATCACGGCTGCTTATGGCTGTGGGAGGGAGATTACGCTGCGTCATTTACCCATTTTAGGGAAGCCGACCTCTATTCGGATTAAGCCTAAAAGGTATCAATGTCCTTATTGTGGGGATCATCCCACCACCACCCAGCAGGTATCATGGCATGATGCGCGGAGTCCGCATACGAAGGCGAATGAAACCCATGTGCAGAATATAGGCTCGCAACGTCGGATCTTCCCGCAGCATAGCGGGCAGTTCTTGTTTGATGCCATCTTTCAGCGCTTCCACGTTCATTTCAAACTCCTGCCATTAGGTTTCACGAGTATCCACTTAAGCCGGAACACTGCGCAGGTTGATCGCAAAGGGCCGGCGAGGACGCCGGCGCTCCCAGGGTCGGGCAGACTGACCGCGGAAGGCCAGCAAGGACACCGACGCGATTGTCCCGCCTTAAGTGGGTAGTCGGTTTCGCCGTATCAAGTCATTAGATTTGTTAACGCACAATAGGGGGTCGGATAGGCGTCGAAAATCCATGGCCGTATGCTTGAATCGCAATCCCTCATAAAGTGATCTTCACAGGATAGCTACTCCGGCTGGTCTTGCCGCTGTTGTTGTAGATATCCACCTTACCGCTCTCGGCAACCAACCAGACTTCCTTAGCTCCTGCTTCGAGATAGAGGGTCACCTTCTCCTGTAATTCTTTTGGTTGATTACCAGGCGAAATAATTTCTACACAAATTTCCGGTGCCCTGGAATAAGGCGTCTCATAGCCATGTTCTTCGATAAATTTCGCTGCACACCAGGCAACATCGGCTACCTTTACGCCCTTAGTAGTTTGCACGGAGCATTCCGTCATTGCTTCGCCATCAGGTAATTGAAGCTCCAACAAGCTGCCGATCTTTAGCTGATAACGCCCGTGAATATTTTTAGCCGGTGTCATTATAATTTGCCCATACTCGTTCAGCTCAATTTTGAAGGGTAGATCCTGCAGACTCGGATGAGCAATCACTTCTGACCATTCCATACACTGCACCTCTCTAATACAAAATCCGGCTTAAGTCCAATTAAAATCCGGTAATATCCCTTCACCAGACAGTGAATTAGGATTCTCCACAATTTCCACCTCCTGTCCCGGCCGGTAGCCCGGCAGATTCGATAGAATTGCGTCTCCGTCAATCGAGGCAGCAGTTTGAGGGGCAGCGCTGTCATGCCGTTCATACCATTACTATAAGAATCCACCAGTTTTCCGGCTTCAGGATGATCCGCCGGGCCGACTTCATCCGCTTTCCACCTCATCCGCATCGCTGTACATCTCGATGCCCAACTGTTCCGCCACCTTACGCGCCTTGGCATCGATCATCGGCGCAATTACCAGCAGGCGGTCGGCCTGGCGGTTGTGTCGCCGTTCATAGAACCGCGCCTTGCGCTCGAAGATATACATGCCCGCTTTGTCGACCGACGACTTCAGTTCGCAAATCAGCAGCAGGCCGTTCTTGATGATCACGTCCAGTTCCACCTGGTCGGGACGCCCGAACACCACGCCTTCATCATCGTATTCGTTGACATTCAGCACCTGCACGCCGAAGTGGTGTTCCAGAATGCCGGCCAGGGCGTTGCGGAACGCGGTTTCGGATTGCAGCCCCCAACGGGCGCCCAAGGCGCCGATGCTGCGATCATGCTTCTTGGCCAGCGCCATGATTTCTTCGTGCATCCGTTCGAATTCCTCCTTGTGTTGGGCTTGGTGTTCATCCCACTTACGGGCCTGCTCCTGGGTGAAATCCTTCCATTGCTGGGTCTGTTCATCCCACTTGCGGTTCTGCTCTTCCCACTTGTGGTTCTGCTCTTCCCACTTGCGGTTCTGCTCTTCCCACTTGCGAGTCTGCTCCTCCCGGTCACGGCGTAATTCGGCTAGAATTTCGTAAAACCGATCCTGGGTTTCAGTCCGATCGGCGAATTCTCGTCGCGTCAGTTCCAGGATAAAGGTCCGCAATGCCGGGTCTTCCCGCAGCAAACCGGGTAGTTCTTGTTTGATGAGATCTTTCAGCGTTTCCACGTTCATTGCAAACTCCTGACGTCAGGTTTCGCCCTTCGCCTCTCTCTATAGAATAGGAGAAGAGCAGGATACGCAATCCGTGCCAAACCTACCAGGAGGGGGGTGATCAATTTTAAGGTAGGGGGTTAGGGGTCGGGTGTGAACGCTTACTTCCAATCTATCCCTTTAAAATCAATTTAATACTCCCTACAATCGCAGCCTGAAACCACCCCGCGGACTCTCCCAGGAAGGCCAGGGTCGCGCCCCAGCGTCACGACGGGAGAAGCATGCCCCATGGTCACCCCCAAGCGGATTCTGCCCAACGAGACCGACTTCTCCAGTTGGCTGGCGACGCTGCCGGTCCGGTGGAAGAGCGCGCAGGTCGACGTGGCGCAACACGCCTACGAACTGGCGACGCCGCACGCTTTGGCGGCGGCCGATCTGCTGGCCGATTTGGGAATGGATCATGAAGTCGTCACCGCTGCCCTGTTGTACGAAACTGTGGCCCAGGGAAAACTCAGCCCGCAAGTCGTGCAGGAACGGTTCGGGCTGGCCATCGCCCGGTTGGTGGACGGCGTCGGCAAGCTGAGCGTGATCGGCAAGCTCCATCAGGAGGGGCCGCAGGCCCGCCAGCAACTGGAAAGCCTGCGCAAGATGCTGCTGGCGATGGCCCAGGATGTGCGAGTGGTGCTGATCCGGCTGGCTGTCTGCCTGGTCTGCATGCGCGATCTCAAGCAGTTCCCGCCGCAAGAACAGCGCCGCATCGCCCAGGAAAGCCTGGATATCTTCGCGCCCTTGGCGAACCGGCTCGGCATCGCCCAGATCAAGTGGGAACTGGAGGATCTGGCGCTGCGCTGCCTGGAGCCGATCACTTACAAGCAACTGGCCCACTCGCTGGAAGAACGCCGCGCCGAGCGGGAAAGCTACATCGCCCAGGTTATTCAACAATTGCGGACGGAACTGGACAAGTCCGGCCTGCACGCCGAGGTCTCGGGGCGCGCCAAGCACATCTACAGCATCTGGCGCAAAATGCAGCGCAAGCACCTACCCTTCGAGCAGATTTTCGACGTGCGCGCCGTGCGCGTGACGGTGGACACCGTGGCGGACTGCTACGCCGCGCTGGGCGTGGTCCATTCGCTGTGGAATCACGTCCCGCATGAATTCGACGACTACATTGCCAATCCCAAAAGCAACGGCTATCAGTCGCTGCACACCGCCGTAGTCGGGCCCGCAGGCAAAACTCTGGAGGTCCAGATCCGCACCTGGGAGATGCACCACCACGCCGAACTGGGGGTGGCCGCCCACTGGCGCTATAAGGAAGGCGGCCAGCACAAAAGCGCGTTCGAACAGCAGATCGCCTGGCTGCGGCAATTGCTGGAATGGAAGGATGAAATTACCGATACCGGGGACTTTCTGGACCGCTTCAAGGCGGAAGCCTTGCAGGAATTCGTCTACGTCATCACCCCCAAAGGCGCCGTGGTCGAACTGCCGCAGGGCGCCACGCCGCTCGATTTCGCTTATCATATCCACACCGAGGTAGGCCACCGCTGCCGGGGCGCCAAGGTGGACGGGCGCATTGTGTCGCTCAGCTACGAATTGCAGAACGGCGAGCGGGTCGATGTGCTCACCGCCAAACAGCCGGCCCCCAGTCGTGACTGGCTGAGTCCCCACCTGGGCTATCTGAAAACGGGGCGGGCCCGCAACAAGGTCCGGCAATGGTTCAAGCAGCAGGATCAGGAAAAGAACATCGCCGCCGGACGCGCCATTCTGGAAAAGGAATTCCAGCGACTGAACGTGGACATCAGGCAGGTGGATTTGCAGAAGCTGGCGGAAAAACTTAATTTTAATGCGCCGGACGAGTTACTCGCGGCCATCGGTTACGGCGATATCACCACCGGCTCCGTAGCCACCAAGGCCCAGGAACTGATTCTGCCGCCGCCCCGGTCGGAAATCGCACGGCTGGTGCGCAAGCCCCACGTCACCGGCGACGGCGGCATTCAAATCCGCGGCGTCGGCAAACTGCTCAGTCACCCCGCCCGTTGCTGCAAGCCGGTGCCGTTCGAGCCGATCGTCGGCTTTATTACCCACGGTCGGGGCGTGACCATTCACCGGCAGGACTGCGCTAATTTATTGAACCTGGCGAAGCGCGAACAGGAACGCCTGATCGAAGTATCCTGGGGACAAGGCAAGGAAGCTGTCTATCCCGTTGATGTGCTGATCCACGCCTATGACCGCACTGGACTGTTGCGCGACATCACCGCGGTGCTGTTGCAGGAAAAAATCAATGTACTGGCGGCCAACACCCGCACCGATCCGGACACCGCCGTCGCCCGCATGCTGTTGACCCTGGAAATCGGCAACGTGGAACAATTGAGCCGTATTCTGGACAAAATAGCGCGGCTGCCCAATGTCACGGAGGTGCAGCGCCAGCAGCCGGCGAGTAGTAAAACTAGCCGGTGATCACCACCAATACAACTTCCACCGCTAACCACGAACAGCCCATGACCCATCCCGCCTTCGAGCAGGTCCGCGCCCATCCGATCCCGGCCTTGCGGCTGGAATTGCAGGAATACCGCCACCAGGTCAGTGGTGCCCGGCATATCCACCTAGCCGCTGATGACAGCCATAACGCTTTTCTGGTGGCTTTTCTTACCGTTCCTCACGACTCCACCGGCGTCGCCCATATTCTGGAACACACCGTGCTCTGCGGCAGCCGCCGCTATCCGGTGCGCGATCCCTTTTTCATGATGACCCGGCGTTCGCTGCATACCTTCATGAACGCTTTCACCAGCAGCGACTGGACCGCTTATCCGTTCGCCAGCCAGAACCGCAAGGATTTCAACAACCTGCTGGATGTCTATCTGGATTGCGTGTTTTTTCCGCTGCTGGAGGAACTGGATTTCTATCAGGAAGGCTGCCGGCTGGAATTCAGCGATCCCGCCGATCCCGCCTCCGAACTGGTCTACAAGGGCATCGTGTTCAACGAGATGAAGGGCGCCCTGAGCGCGCCGGTGCAGAAACTGGGTCAGACCCTGCAATCGTGGTTGTTCCCGACCACCACCTATCACTACAACAGCGGTGGTGATCCCGGTCATATTCCCGAGCTGAGCTACGCCCAGCTCAAGGATTTCCACGCCCACCACTACCACCCGTCCAACGCCGTGTTCATGACCTACGGCGATATCCCCGCCGCCGACCATCAAACCCGCTTCCAGGAACGGGCGCTGGCCGGGTTCCAGGCGCTGGATCTGCAACTGGCGATTCCCGCCGAGCGGCGTTATCCGGAGCCACTGCGAGTCGAAGGCTGTTATGCGCTGGACGGCGCAGACGATCCGCGCGACAAGACCCATCTTGTGCTGGGCTGGCTGCTCGGCAGCATCACCGACCCTTACAGCGTGCTGCAATCCCATATTCTCAGCGACGTCCTGCTGGACAACGGCAGTTCGCCGCTGCGTCGGGCATTGGAAACCTCCGGGCTGGGCGCCGCCCCTTCACCCCTGTGCGGCTTCGACAGCGCCACCCGCGAAACCACCTTCGTCTGCGGTCTGGAAGGCTCCAATCCCGAACAGGCCGACGCGGTGGAGCAATTGATTCTGGGAGTGATCCAGGACGTGGCCGAACAGGGCGCGCCACAGGAGGCGCTGGAGGCGGCGCTGCATCAACTGGAACTGTCGCAGCGGGAGATAACCGGCGACGGTTTTCCCTACGGCCTGCATTTGCTGCTGGAAGCCCTGACCCCTGCCCTGCACGGCGGCGATCCGGCAGTGGCGCTCGACCTGGATCCTTTGCTGGAACGGCTGCGCCAGGATATCCAGGATCCGGATTTCATCAAGCAACTGGCGCGGCGGCGGCTGTTGGACAATGCGCACCGGGTGCGCCTGGTGATGGCACCGGATAAAACACTGAGCGCCCGCCAGGCCGAGGAGGAGCGCCGACGCCTCCACACCCTACAGGCGGCCCTGAATCCGGCAGCGCGGCAACGGCTGCTGGAACAGACGCAGGCGCTGCAACTGCGCCAGGCCCAGGCCGATGATCCGGAAGTACTGCCCCGGGTCACCCTGGACGACGTGCCGGCGGAGCTCAACATCGCGACCGGTCATGCCCGGCGCGGCGCTTTACCGGCTGCCTGGTATGCTCAGGGCACCAACGGCATGGTCTATCAACAGATCATCGTCGAACTGCCGGCCCTGGACGAAGAGTCGCTGGAATTGCTGCCACTGTTCTGTCTGTGCCTGACGGAGGTGGGCAGCGGCGGGCGCGATTATCTGGCTACCCAGGCCCGGCAGGCGGCGGTGACCGGCGGCCTGAACGCCCGCGGTCTGGTCAGAGGCGATGTGGACGATATCCAGCGCAGCCGGGGCGTGTTCGTGCTGGCGGGCAAGGCACTGGCCCGCCACCAGGCAGCGCTGGCGGAACTGCTGACCGAAACCCTGTTCACTGTCCGCTTCGATGAACTGCCCCGCTTGCGGGAACTGATTGCCCAGACCCGCGCCCAGCGCGAAGAAGCGGTGGTGGAGCACGGTCATGTGCTGGCGATGGCCGCCGCCAGCGCCGGCATCAGCCCAGTGGCGGCGCTCAGCCACCGCTGGGAGGGTCTACGCGGTCTGCAAGGCCTGAAGGCGCTGGACGCCACCCTGGACAATGAACGCGCCCTGGCGGCGCTGGCCACCCGCCTGGAGCATCTCGGCGGATTGCTCAAAGCCGCTCCCCGCCAGTTGCTGGTGGTCAGCGAGCCCGAGCGCGAGCAGGACATCGCCACAGCCCTGACCCGCTGCTGGCAACCGTATGCCAATCCGCCCACGACCGCCGGCTTGCGGCTGGAGCCGGTCGCTTTCCAGGTGCGGCAGGGCTGGAGCGCCAGCACTCAGGTGAACTTCTGCGCTAAAGCCTATCCTACGGTGGCGCCTAACCATCCCGACGCGCCGGTCCTGCAAGTGTTGGGAGACTTTCTGCGCAACGGTTATCTGCACCGCGCCATCCGCGAGCAGGGCGGCGCGTATGGCGCGGGCGCGGGCTATCACTCGGACAGCGGCGCATTCCGTTTCTTTTCCTATCGCGACCCGCGCCTGGCCGAAACTCTGGCCGATTTCGACCGTTCGCTGGAGTGGCTGCAAGCGACCGACCACCCGGCGCTCTGCCTGGAAGAAGCGATTTTAGGCGTCATCGCCGCCATCGACCGCCCTGGCTCGCCCGCCGGCGAAGCGGTCACCGCCTTTTTCGGGAATTTATTTGGACGCACGCCGGCACAGCGGCGCACCTTCCGGCAACGGGTGTTGCAGGTCACCCGCGACGATCTCAAGCGGGTGACGGCCACCTATTTACAGCCGCAACGGGCCAGCGTGGCGGTGGTCAGCGACGCCGACACGCTCAGACAGCAGACCGATTTGCCAATCTGCACCTGCTAAGGCCGCCAGCCGCCAACCGGCCTGTCCGCGCTGCCAGTGTGCCGGCTTATTCCAGGGGCGGCAGAGCGCCCCGCTCGCGCAGCAACCGGGTCAGATCGTCCGCCGGCACCGGCGGGCTGAAATAATAGCCCTGCACCTCATTACAATCATGGGCGCGCAGGAAATCCAGTTGCGCAGCGGTTTCGACCCCTTCGGCGATCACATTGAGGCGCATGCTATGCGCCATCGCGATCACCGCCAGGGTAATCGCGGCGTCATCGGGATCGGACTGGATATCACGGATGAAGGAGCGATCGATTTTCAGAAAGTCCAGGGGAAAACGTTTGAGATAGCTTAAAGAAGAATAACCGGTGCCAAAATCGTCGATCGCTATTTTTACCCCAATTTTCTTAAGGGCTTGCAAGGTCAGGATGACTCTCTCGACATCCTGCATCAACAGGCTTTCGGTGATTTCGAGTTTCAGGCAATCCGCCTTCAAACCGGTTTTCTGCAAGGTATTAATGATCATCCCGATCAGGTCCGGCTGGGCGAATTGCCGCGCCGAGAGGTTGACGGCCATCCGCAGGGACAATCCGGCGTTTTGCCACCACTTCGCCTGAACGCAGGCGGTTTCGATCACCCAGGCGCCGATAGGGACAATCAGGCCGGTCTCTTCGGCCAACGGGATAAATTTCGCTGGGGGAATCAATCCCCGGTCGGCGTGCCGCCAGCGGATCAACGCTTCCACGCCGACCACGGCGCTGGTTTGCAAATCCACCTGCGGTTGATAGTAGAGTTGGAATTCATCCCGCTCCATCGCATAGCGTAACCCACCCTCCAGATAGAGCCGCTCTACGACATGGTCGTTCATCCATTTGGAGTAGAACTGGAAATTATTGCGGCCCTGCTCTTTGGCCCGGTACATGGCCATATCGGCATTGCGCAACAGCGTTTCCCTGTCAGTACCGTCCTTGGGGTACAGACTGACGCCGATGCTGCTGCTGATGAAAAACTCGTGACCTTCCAATAGAAAAGGCGGTTTCAGGCTGTCCACGATCTTACGGGCCACCACCGCCGCCAGTTCCTCCCTGGATAGATTCTCCAGCACCAGAATGAATTCATCACCGCCCAGCCGCGCCAGCGTATCGTGATTGCGTACGCAAGCTGACAGGCGCACGGCCATGGCGCCCAGCAGCGCATCCCCGGCGGCATGTCCCAGGCTGTCGTTCACTCTCTTGAAATTATCCAGATCGATGAACAGCACGGCGATCCAGCGGCCGCTGCGCTGCGACAGGGCCAGCGCGTGGTCCAGTCTGTCCAACAGCAGATTACGGTTGGGCAGGCGCGTCAAGGTGTCGTAATTGGCTTGATACGCGAGGCGCTCCGCCAGCCGGTGCGTTTCCGTCACGTTGCTGACTGCGACGACCGCTCCGAACGTTTCGCCCGTCTCGCCACGGATAGGGGCCACCGACGCACGAATGGCGTATTCCTCCCCGGAGCGGCTGATCAGCAGGTTGCCTTGCCGCTCCAGCGTTATCACTTCTCCTTGTTGCAGACATCGGTCGAGGCCGAAATCGATGGCCTTGCGCTGCTTCTGGTCGATCAGGCGGACTGCCGCAACCAGCGGCTGACCGCGCGCCTCGGCCAGCGCACAGCCGGTCATCGTCTCGGCTACCGGATTCATATAGTCCACATTTCCCCTGGCATCGGTGGTGATCACGGCGTCACCGATAGAGCGCAGCGTCACCTCCGCGCGCTGCTTCTCCTCGGCCAGGGAGCGCAAGGTATATTCGAGCCGCCGCCAGCTCCACAACGGATAGTTCAAGCCTAGCGCCAGCAGCGCAGGGGCAGGCGCGAACCACCAACCCGTCAGCAGCAGCAGGGTGCTGGCGGCGAGCGTCAGCAGCAGGAAACCGAGCGTGAGCAATAACACCCGACGCGGCGGCGCCGCATACGAATGCAGTAAGGTGGCGGCCAGCACGAGCACAACCGTCAAGGCCATGCGCCAGCGGGTATCCAGCGGTTTGATAGCCAACCCCTGGCGCAGCGCATCCAGCACGTTTGCATGGATTTCCACGCCCGGCATCGGCCGGGACAGACCCGAGACCGGCGTGGGCAAGGCCGCCCCCAGACCCAATGCCGTGACCCCTACCAAAACGAATTTGTTACGCAAGGCATCCGGGGCAACGCGACCCTGTAACACATCCACGAACGAAAGTTGCTGAAAATGGCCCGGCGACCCGGCAAACGGAATCCCTATCCGGTAATCGCGCACCCAGGTATAGGGCGAGCCTGAGGGGTGAACAGCGGGAATTTGAATGGCAAGGCGATCCCAGACGGCGGGTTCTTGCAATTCCAGCAGGGCCAGACCCAGACTCGGCCAGTGCGGCGCGCCCAGGCCGGCTTTGAGATAGCTGTTGCGTACGATCCCGTCTTTATCCAGTTCGATGTCGATATGCCCCAGAGCGGCGGCCGCTTGCGCCAGCAGCGGTAGCGGCAAGGTCTCCACCAACTGGCCCCGCAGTTGCTCGAACAGCACCGGCAGAACAACATGCCCGCTGTCTTTCAGAACCCGCGCCAGCAGCGCATCACCCGCCGGATCGTCCACGGCAGGCTCGGCGAAGATGATATCCAGGGCGACGGCGGCGGCGCCTGCCGCCTGCAGGCGCTCCAGCAGTTGCGCGTGCAGCCGCCGTGGCCAGGGCCAGCGTCCCAACTCGGCCAGACTGGGCTCGTCTATGGCGACGATCGCTATGTCGGCCGGCGCCCGCCGTGAGAACAACCTCAGGTTATAGTCGTAGATAAAATAATCCCACTGCCATAACCCATCTTTCCAGACCAGCAACAAGGCCAGAACGCTTAACAGCAATGCCAGCGTGAGCTTTTCGAGCGCCCAGGCAGAGCGGTTTTCCCTCACAGCGCCAGCACCACGATCAGCAGGGTAAAAACGGCATACGGCCAATAGCTCCTGGGCGGAATACTGACCCGCTGCGCTGGACCGAAGGGTCCTTCCCGGCCGTCCTTCTCGAGTGTTTTGATGCGCAGGTAATAAACACCGGAAGGCGGATAAGACAGAGTCGCCTGCGGCTCCGCCACCCGCATACTGACCAGCGGTCCGGCGAATTCCGGATCGCTTGCCAATTGGAATTGATAGCGTTGTCCGGACAGGCCGGCGCTCCAGCGGAAAGTGACCGAATCGTCCGTCAGGTCGGGCGCTCCCGCGCGCGCGGCCGGTTGCAGTTGCCAACTCTGGGGATCGCTGAACGGTCCCTGTTCACCGGCAACCGTGAGGGTGGCCACCCGCCAGTAATACCAGCCGGGCGGCAACGGCCCTGGCGGCGTCAGGCTGGTTTGCGGATGGTCGACGCTATCGACCAGGAGACGGTCGAAACGGAGGTTATCCGCTAATTGGAAATGGTAGCCGCCGGCTCCCGGCGGGCTGGACCAGCGGAAGGTCGGCGGCCGGTCGAGCACCATCGCATGGGGCCGGGGCTCGAGCAGGAAAGGCGGTTCAGGACGCGCCTTCACAGTAAAGCGGTGATAAGCGTCGTTACCTTCCAGACCGTGCGCATCGATACCCCGCAGACGCAGTACATAATTCCCGTCCGGCAGATCGGGACCGATGATTTGCGGCATCGCCAAGGTCGCGTCGAACAGCAGAATTTTGAATTCCCCGGTCGGCGCAATCTGCACCCGATAAGCTGTCGCGCCACGTAACGCCGTAAAACCGCAGCGCAGCGGCACCCGCTCCACCCGCTGGGGAAGCCCGTCGACAGCGGGCGCTGGCAACAGGCGCACCGGCGCAGCCGGCGGCTTCCCTTGTTCGGCTAGAACGCCGAACAGCGCCGGCGCCCACCGGGTCTTGCTTTCACCGGCGACGCTCACCAGTCCCTCGATCACTTCGGTGCGAGTCCGGCGGTCCGCCGCGCTGACCCGGTAGCGCGTGCCGCGCACCGCCGATACCGCTGCCGGCGTCCATATTTCGTAATGGGACTCCAGTCCCTGCCGGCGGACAATGCGGCTGTCCACACGCCCTTGTTGCAGGCGCAGGCGCGTATCCAGCATGCCGCTGCTGCCATAGGCGCTCACCGTGTCCAGGACAAGGTAGCTGTTGCTTTGGACCGACAGGCGCGATTGGTCGCCGAATTCGAGCGTCACGCTGCCGGTGGGTCCGGTGTGCACGGCATCGCCCGCGCCCAGCTCCAGACCGGGGCGGATCGGCACGCGCCGACCCGCGGTCGCCGACGTCACCTCGACATCGCCCCGGCTTTCCACGACCCGCACCAGCGCCGGCTGGAGTTTGAGCCAGGCGATAGGAATACGCAGCCGGTCGCCGGGTGGCAGGCGTTCGGGATACTGGACCTGATTAAGCGCCTGCAATTTGCGCCAATAGCGTATATCGGCGAGGTATTCCTCGGTCACATCCCAGATGGTGTCACCGGGACGCACGGTATAAATCCAATATTGAGCCCAGGCGCTGACGGGCGCCTGGGTCAGCAGCAGCAAGGCGATTAAAACGGTTCTTCGCATAAGGTGGTGACCCCAGCAAGCGGGTTCGATCCCAGCCAGCTCCGCCAGACGCTGCAGCGTATTTGCCGCATTGAATATTGCCGCGGTCGACGTTCAGGCGGCTGGCGATCGGCAGACCGCGGCGAATACGTTGACCGAGCGCGGCTCCACCGCCAGGCAGTCGCCCGCTGGCGCGACCCAGGCGCCGTTCTCCCCTTCCGGCCGGGCGGTATCCAGCAGACAGCGCCATTCCAGGACGTTAGCAGCGACCGGCAGGCTGTACGACACCGTCCGGTCACCCGCATTGAAGATCAGCACTAAAATATCGTCGCATTCCAGTTGTCCCTCCGCGTCGAGAAAACAACCGGCGTCGCCGCACAATAATAAGCCCAGACAGCGCGCCTCCGGGTCGCGCCAGTCGCCGCCATCCAGCAGCCTGCCGGAGGGATGCAGCCAAGCCACGTCCGGCCAGCCGGTGCGCGGCGATTCGGTGCGGCCATGCAGGAAACGTGGCCGGCGCAACACCGGATGGTCCCGCCGCAGCCGGATCAAACGGCGGACGAACTCCAGCAACGCCCACTCTTCCGGTGGGACATCGGACCAGTGCAGCCAGCCGATCGGGTTGTCCTGGCAATAGGCGTTGTTATTGCCATCCTGGCTGCGACCCAGTTCGTCGCCCGCCAGCAGCATCGGCACGCCCTGCGCCAACAGCACGGTGGCCAGCATGTTGCGGCGCTGCCGCCGACGCAACTCCACAATCCGGGTGTCGTGTGTCGCTCCTTCCACGCCGTAATTGTCGCTGCAGTTCTCCCGATGGCCATCGCGGTTGTTCTCGTTGTTGAGCTCATTGTGGCGCTCCCGGTAGCTAACCACATCGGCCAGGGTAAAACCGTCGTGGCTGGCGACATAGTTGATGCTGGCCCAAGGCTGGCGGCCGTCATGTTCGAAGGTGTCGCTGCAGCCCAGCAGGCAGGTGGCCAGTTGCGACAGCATGCCGGCATCGCCGCGCCAGAACCGCCGAACGGTGTCGCGAAAGCGGTCATTCCACTCGGCCGAGCCGGTGGGAAAGCCCCCCAGATGATAGCCGCCAGGTCCAATATCCCAGGGCTCGGCGATATGTTTTATCTTGGACAATACCGGGTCCTGCCGGATGGCGTCGAAAAAGCCGCTGCCGCTATCGTAGCCGTATTCCTCCCTCCCGAGGGTCGCCGCCAGATCGTAGCGAAACCCGTCCACACCCATTTCCTTGACCCAGTAGCGCAGGCTGTTCATGACCAGTTGCAGGACGCGCGGATGACTAATGTTAAGGGTATTGCCGCAACCGGTGACGTTGACATAGAAACGACGGTCAGGTTGCAGGCGGTAATAGGAAACGTTATCGATGCCGCGAAAACTCAGCGTAGGCCCCAAATGGTTGCCTTCGGCGGTATGGTTGTAGACCACGTCCAGGATCACTTCGATGCCGGCCTCGTGCAGCCGCTGCACCATGTTCTTGAATTCGGTCACGCCGCCGCCCTGGCTGCTATAGCGCGGCGCTGGCGCGAAAAAAGCGAAGGTGTTGTAGCCCCAGTAATTGGTCAGCCCCTTCTGCAGCAGGAACGGCTCGTCAGTGAACGCATGGACCGGCATCAGCTCCACCGAAGTAATGCCCAGCGCCTTTAAATAGGCGATGATTTCGGCGTGGCCGAGGGCGGCGAATTTACCGCGCTGTTGCTGCGGTATAGCCTCATGGCGCAGGGTGAAGCCGCGCACGTGGGTCTCGTACAGAATGGTCTGCGGCCAGGGAATCAGCGGACGGGGAACCGACCAGACGAAGTGGGGGTTCACGACCACGCATTTAGGCATTTCCCGGGCATCGTCGCGGGTGTCGAAGGAGAGATCGACCTCCGGGGTGCCTATGCGGTAACCGCAATGGATATCGCTCAGCCGCAGGCTGCCCTGGAACTGCTGGGCGTAGGGGTCCAGCACCAGTTTATGGTGATTGAAGCGATGGCCCCGATGCGGGTCGTAAGGACCGTACACCCGATAGCCGTACAGCGTGCCGGGGGGAATCCCATGCACATAGCCATGCCAGACCTGATCATCGTATTCCGGCAGGACGATGCGGTCGGTCTCACGCAGGCCGGATTCATCGAACAGACACAGTTCGACTTTTTCGGCATGCGCCGAAAACAGGGCGAAATTCACGCCACGCTCATCCCAGGTTGCTCCCAGGGGAAAGGGACGACCCGGCCAGACTATCCACTTAGGCGCATTCATCGGTTTCAGTCGTTGCTCAGTTCAAAAATCACCGTCGCCAGCGGCGGGACTTGAACGACGATGGAATAGGGCTGCTCCAGCCAGGGCTTGGCCTGGGTATAGACGCCGCCCATATTGCCGACATTGCCGCCGCCGTAAATTTCCGCATCAGTATTCAGGCGTTCGGCATAATAACCCGGCCGCGGCACGCCGATGCGGTAACCGCTCCGCAGGACCGGCGTGAAATTGCACGCCACCACCACCAGCGGGTCCGCTGCATCGCCCTTACGCAGATACGCCAGGACGGAATAGGCGGCGTCGTGCGGCTGAATCCAGCCGAAGCCCTGCGGCTCGCAATCGTACTTATGCAGCGCCGGCAGCGTCCGGTAAAGATGGTTCAAATCCCGCACCAGGCGCTGCATCCCGGCATGCCAGTGGATATCGAGCAAATGCCAATCCAGGCCGGCATCGAAATTCCATTCCCGTCCCTGGGCGAATTCACCACCCATGAACAGCAATTTCTTGCCCGGATGGGTCCACATAAAGCCATAATAGGCGCGCAGATTGGCGAACTGTTGCCAGGCGTCGCCCGGCATTCGTCCCAACAGCGAGCGCTTGCCGTGCACTACCTCATCGTGACTCAAAGGCAGCACGAAATTTTCGCTGAAAGCATACTGCAGGCCGAAGGTCAGTTCATTGTGGTGATGCTGGCGATAAACCGAATCGCGGCTCATGTATTGCAGAGTATCGTGCATCCAGCCCATATTCCATTTATAACCGAATCCCAGGCCGCCCAGATACACCGGCCGGCTGACTCCGGGCCAGGCGGTGGATTCCTCGGCCACGGTCAGCGCACTGGGGAACTGGCCATAAACGAATTCGTTCATGCGGCGGAGAAAATCGATGGCTTCCAGGTTTTCCCGCCCACCGAATTTATTGGGAATCCATTCGCCCGCGGCGCGGCTGTAATCGAGGTACAGCATCGAGGCCACCGCATCCACCCGCAGGCCGTCGATATGGTAGCGATCCAGCCAGAACAAGGCGCTGCAGAGCAGCAAATTGGCCACTTCGGGACGGCCGTAATTGTAGATAAACGTGCTCCAGTCGCGGTGAAAACCCTGACGCGGGTCGAGATGCTCGTACAGTGCCGTGCCGTCGAACCGACCCAGGCCATGCTCGTCGGTGGGAAAATGCGCGGGCACCCAGTCCAGTAACAACCCGATTTCGGCCTGATGGCAGGCTTCCACGAAATATTTGAAATCCTCCGGGGAACCGAAGCGGCTGGTGGGAGCGAACAGGCCCAGCGTCTGATAACCCCAGGAGGCATCCAGCGGATGTTCGGTGACCGGCAGCAGACTGCAGATGGGTAAACCCCATGAATTTGACGTAAGCAATTAATTCATCGGCCAATTGCCGATAGTTGAGAAACTGATTGTTATCATCCCGCCGCCAGGAGCCCGGATGCACTTCGTAAATCACAATCGGCGCCGTGCGCGCATTGCGTCGGCCGCGCTGCGCCAGCCAGTCGCTGTCGTCCCAGGTGAAATGATCCACCCGGCGGACGATGGAGGCGGTCTTGGGCCGCATTTCGGTGGCGAAGCTGTACGGGTCCATCTTCAACGGCAGGCGGACGCCTTTGCGGTCTTTGATCTCGTATTTGTAACGCATCCCTTCCCCCACGCCAGGGATGAAGATTTCCCAGATACCGGCCTCCTGCCGCAGCCGCATCGGATGGCGGCGACCATCCCAGTCGTTGCAATCGCCGACCACCGCGACCCGGCTGGCGTTCGGCGCCCAGACAGCGAAAGCCACGCCGTCCACCCCGCCCAGGCGGAGCGCATGGGCGCCCAGTTTATCGAAGGCGCGCAGGTCATTGCCGCGGACCAGCAGGCCAATATCGCTGTCTCCCAAGACGGTCAAAAAACTGTAGGGATCGTCAATTTCCCAGCTTTGCCCGCCTTTGCTGAGGCGCAGACGGTAAGCAAAACGCTGCGTATAACCGCGCAACACACCCGCAAACAGACCGTCCCGGTGAATCTTTTCCAAGGGGGCTATCGGCTGGGTGGAGCCGACGGCAATGACTGCCACCGCATCAGCCTGCGGTTGAAAGGTGCGCACCACCAGACTGCCGTCCGGAGTGTCCGCATGCATTCCAAATACGGCAAACGGGTCGCCGTGGTTGCCCGCCACGATTGCTTTAATCACTTTTTTAGAAGGCGCTATGCTCATCAAGTCCACCCTATTTAGAGGTTGCCAGGCCACTGGTTCTTAAGCCGCTCTCTTTAGTCTTAAGCTCAGGAAAATTGTCGCAAGAATGCAAAAATGGGTTGAATTTACAACGGGCGTAACCAGTCGAGCGCGGTGGTGGTAAGAGGTGGTGGGTTCCGCTGTCCAGTTTGAGTGGACCTGGGTAGGATGAGAGTGTGAATCCACCCTCCCGAGGAACCCACCGATGCAGATGATGAAGCCTACGCTGGTTGAAGACAAGCGTTTTGACCTACAAGGTTGTCTGGATGAGTTACAGACGTTCGTGCGGTCGGCGGCGGGCGCTGGCACGCCGGTTCACGAGGTTGAGCGCGGCTTATGGCGCCGGCTGTTGCAGTTGGGGTATCAGTTGCAGGGTCAGTTTTTCGCCTTGGTGGGGGATGGTGATCAGGGGGAAACCGTGACCTTGGCCGAGGGACAGGTGGTGCGGCGGTTGCCGGAGCACCATGGTCGGCCGTATCAGTCGGTGTTTGGGAGTTTCGAGCTCGACCGGGTGGTCTACGGCACGCGGGAAAGCCAGTCGATCGAGTTCGTGCCGTTAGACGCCCGCCTGGGCCTGCCAGCGAGTAAATTTTCCTATCTGTTGCAAGACTGGGATCAGGCGCTGGTGGTGGAAAATCCGTACCAGCAGGTTAACCAGGTGCTGTCGCGGATCCTGGGTTTGGAACAATCGGTGGCCAGTCTGGAGCAGATGACGCGCACCGTGGCGACGGCGGTCGATGACTACCGGGCGACGCAGCCGCCAGCGCCCGTGGCCGAGGCGCCGCAGTTGATCGTGCTCAGTGGCGATGGGAAAGGGGTGCCCATCCGCAAACCGGCAACGGCGCCCCCCATTAGCGCACATGACCATCAGCCAGGTCCAAAACCGGACCGCAAGAAGATGGCCTTGGTCGGAGCCGTTTACCAGATCGATCCCTATCCACGCACGCCCCACGAGGTGGTCGAGGCCCTGTTCCACGACCCCGCGGCGGCGGCGCTGCACCCGCCCACTCGCCGCCCCGCGCCGCAGCACAAACGGCTGCAGGCCAGTCTCAACCGGCCGGAAGGCACGACTCCGGTGCGCGCCGCCGACGAGATTTTTCCGTGGCTGGTCGCCGAAGCCCACCAGCGGGATCCCGAGCAGCAGCATCCCTGGGTAGTGTTAATGGATGGACAACCCTCCCTGTGGGAGGCAGTCAACCAAGCCTTGGGCAACACCCCCCGCATCGAGATCCTGGATTTGTTACATGCCACCAGCTATCTGTGGGAGGCCGTGCATCTGTTCCATCCTGCCAGCAGTGACTTGGCGCTGCAACTGATGAAACTACTGGTCCTGGGACTGTTGAGTGGCGTGGGGGCCGCGCTGATTCCGTGGCTCACTGACCAAGCCGAGTCCATCGATTTAACTGCGGCTCATCGGGAACGGCTGAACCAGATTAGCCAGTATTTTCACCATAACCAAGCGCGTCTGCACTACGATCAGTACCTGGCAGCCGGTTATCCCATCGCCTCGGGCGTGATCGAAGGCGCCTGCCGGCATGTGATCAAAGATCGCCTGGAGCGCACCGGCATGCACTGGACGGTTCCCGGCGCCCAGGCGCTACTGCAATTGCGCTGTGTGGCCCTCAACGGTGACTGGGAGGCGTTCATGAAACACTATATCGATCAGGAATCGATACGACTCTATCCACATGCCCATCTGGTCGAGAAAGCAGAATGGCCCCTACTTAAAGCGGCTTGATCGGGCGCGCTTGACTGGTTACGCCCATTTACAACAAATGTCGGCCACACATTGGCAGATAATCAAATGAATTCAGTCAAGGCTTGACATTTACCATTCATATTGCTATCAAACATTCCATATTTCTGGTCGCAGACATTATCGTAAAAGCAAATGATCGGTTACGGTTTTGTCGTTAGCAATCTGCTGCGAGTCCGCATTGGCTAATCGCTGAATGAGTCGCAGCGAACAACAGCTAGCATACCTCGGCAAAGGCGCCGGCCACAATCACACGCAGCACGCAGATGTCTGATTCACCCGACGAACTCGAACGCCGCCAAGCCGCCCGCCGCCATATGGCCCGTCTCAAGGACATGCTGGCGGGCAAGGCGCCGGCCATCCAGGAAGGGCCTGCGGAACCTTCCGCGCCCCCGCCGCCGCCCCGACCGCGTGGCGGCGGCGGCGCCGCATCCCCTCAAAACAGGCTCTCCTCACCGCCAGCGGACACCACCGCCGCCACGGCGCAGGCGCCGCCGCCAGTCACCGCCGGCCAGTTGACCGCTATCGGGGAATGCCTGCGACGGCCCCGCCAGGGCCGTCTGGCTGATTTGCTGGCTCAGGCGCAGCAGCTCAACCGGTTGAACCAGATGTTGCGCGCTTATTTGCCACCGCCGCTGCACGAGCATGCCAGTCTGGTCCGGCTGGACCCGGACGCCTGGGTGGTGCAAACCGACTCACCAGCCTGGGCGGTCCGGCTGCGCTATCAGTTGCCCCAACTGCGCCAGCCCCTGAGCGACCGGCTGGGTATCGCCGTACCGCCGCCGCAGATACCGCATCGTCCCCGAGGCAGCGCCTTACACGCCGCCACCGCGCCGGATGATCATCACCGAACAGGCGGCGCAAACCCTGGAAGCGGCGGCAAGAGAATTTTCCGACCCGCACCTGAGCGCCGCCGTTTTACGGCTGGCCGAGCACGCCCGGCAACGCAACCACCAGTCCTGAGTGCACCCCCCGTTCCCCACGGTGCGGCGCAGATGGTGTATCATCCAATTCCCGCCCTGTTCTGCGAGTCGATTTCATGGAGCTTAGCCCTCTTACCGCCATTTCCCCCGTCGACGGCCGCTACAGCGACAAAACCCTGGCGCTGCGACCCATCTTCAGCGAATACGGCCTGATCCGGCAGCGCCTGCGGGTGGAAATCCGCTGGCTGCAAGCCCTGGCCGGACGGCCGGATATCCCTGAAGCAGCGCCGCTGAGCGAATCCGCCGGGCGGCTGCTCGACGACCTTGTCGACCGCTTCGCGCTGCCGGACGCGCAGCGCATCAAAGACATCGAGCGGATCACCAATCACGATGTCAAGGCACTGGAATATTTTCTCAAGGAAAAGATTGCCGGCAATGCCGAGCTGGAAGCCATCGGTGAATTCATCCACTTCGCCTGCACTTCGGAGGATATTAACAACCTGGCCTATGCGCTGCTGTTGCGGGAAGCCCGCGAGCAGGTGCTGTTGCCGGCGCTCGACAAGATCATCGCCGACCTGCGCCGACTGGCGCACGATTATGCCAGGCAACCGATGTTGTCCCACACCCACGGTCAGCCCGCCTCACCGACCACGCTGGGCAAGGAAATGGCCAATGTCTGTTATCGCCTGCAGCGCCAGCGCGCCCAGATCGCCGAGGCGCCGCTGCTGGGCAAGATCAATGGCGCCGTGGGCAATTATAATGCCCATCTGGCGGCTTATCCCCAGGTCGATTGGGAAACGCTGGCCAGGATTTTCGTTACCCAGGATCTGGGCCTGAGCTGGAATCCCTACACTACCCAGATCGAACCACACGACTACATGGCCGAACTGTTCGCTGCCATTGCCCGCGCCAACACCATTCTGATCGATTTCTGCCGCGATATCTGGAGCTATATCGCCATCGGCTATTTCCGCCAACGCACCATCGCCGGCGAAGTGGGCTCGTCCACCATGCCGCACAAAGTCAACCCCATCGACTTTGAGAATGCGGAGGGCAATTTAGGGGTGGCCAACGCCCTGCTGCACCACCTGAGCGAGAAACTGCCGCTATCCCGCTGGCAGCGGGATTTAACCGATTCCACTGTGTTGCGCACCATCGGCACGGCGCTGGCCCATGCACTGATCGCTTACCAGTCCTGTCTCAAAGGCATCGGCAAGCTGGAGGTGGATGCTCCCGGCCTGCTGGCAGATCTGGAGGCCAACTGGGAAGTGCTGGCGGAGCCCGTCCAGACCGTCATGCGGCGTTACGGCGGCAAGGCTCCCTACGAACAGCTCAAGGCCCTGACCCGTGGACAACAGGTGGATGCCGAGACTTTACGGGAATTCATCGCGCAATTGGATATCCCCGAAGAAGCCAGACAGCAGTTGCTGGCGTTGACCCCGTCCAGCTACCTGGGCAACGCCGCCGCCCAGTCCGGCCGGATATGACGGTTTACGGCTACCCGCGAGCTTGCCTGCCAAGGGAATGATCCAGGGGAGAGCATATCCCATGCAATTGTTAGGTGGTCTGAGCGCAGCGCAGTTCCTGCGGGAGTACTGGCAGAAACAGCCCCTGCTGATCCGCAAGGCCATGCCACACTGGCGGGATCCCCTGTCTCCCGAAGAGCTGGCTGGACTCGCCTGCGAACCTGGCGTGGAGGCGCGCCTGGTGCTGCAGCGGGCCGGCGTAGGTCCCTGGAGCGTGCGCCACGGGCCCTTCAGCGAAGCGGATTTCCTCACGCTGCCGGAAACCCACTGGACCCTGCTGGTGCAGGATGCGGAAAAACAGGCCCCGGCCCTGCTGGGCGATTTTCTGGAACCCTTCCGTTTTATTCCGGACTGGCGCTGCGATGATTTGATGATCAGCTATGCCCCAACCGACGGGTCGGTCGGCCCGCATTGGGATGAGTACGATGTATTCCTGCTGCAAGGCAAGGGGCGGCGACGCTGGCAAATCAGCACGCAGCCGCTGCAACCGGACAACCTGCTGCCGGATACGGAATTGCGCATCCTGTGCGATTTCACTCCGGAGCAGGAATGGCTGCTGGAGCCGGGTGATATGTTGTATCTGCCACCCCGGGTCGCCCATCACGGGGTTGCCGTGGAGCCTTGCCTGACCTACTCCATCGGCTGGCGCGCGCCTGCCTATCGCGAGCTGCTGGCAGAATTCATGGATTTTCT
Organism: uncultured Pseudomonadota bacterium; assembly: GCA_963708455.1. Lineage (GTDB taxonomy): Bacteria > Pseudomonadota > Gammaproteobacteria > Competibacterales > Competibacteraceae > CAIMUS01. The sequence continues at coordinate 216,259 of CAVPSQ010000010.1, read as the reverse complement.
CATCGCCGCCACCGATCCCGCCGCCCACTACGCCGATCCGGACCTGGAGTTGCAGGACAATCCCGGCGAAATCACCGTGGCCACGCTAAACAAGGTCGGCGCTCTGCTGGGCCAGTTGCTGTCCTGCGACCAGACGCTGCTCGCGAACTGGTTCGGGCGCTACATCACCGCGCCCAAGCCGCCTTTCAGCGCCGAGCCGGAAGCGCCACCCTGGTCCAGCGCCGACCTGTGGGCCTATGTGCGCGGTGGCGGCGTACTGGAGCGCAATCCGGGCTCCCGCTTCGCCTTCGTCAGGCAGGGTGAAAACGCATTGCTGTTCATCGACGGTGAGGAATTCGAGCTGGGTCCTGCGATCGCCTTTCTGGCGCCGCTGTTGTGCCGCTGGCGGACGCTAACCGCTGGCCTGCTGCACAAGGCACTGCAACAGCAGCCGGCCTGCGCCCTACTGCTGGATCTGCTCAACGAAGGGTATCTGCTCGGCTATGCGGACGACTGAGGCGGAATTCATGCTGGAGCCGGCCGACTGGGCCAGCCAAAAATCAGCCCTCTATGGAGTGCGCTGGGCCGTGTTCGTGCAGGAACAGGGGGTGCCGGCAAGCTTGGAACTGGATGCATTCGACCCGCTTTGCCGTCATGTCCTGGTGCGGGACCGGCAGGGCGCCCCCATCGGCACCGGGCGGTTGTCGCCAGACGGCCGGCTTGGCCGCCTGGCGGTGCTGCGGCCCTGGCGCGGTCGGGGAATCGGCACGGCGCTGGCGCGCTGGCTGGTGGAACAGGCCCGCCGCCAGAGTCTGCCGGAAGTGGTTCTGCACGCCCAGGTACAGGCGCTGGAGTTCTACGCCACCCTCGGCTTCCAGGCGACCGGCGAGGTGTTTCCCGAAGCCGGCATTCTCCATCGCAAGATGACGCTGCGTCTCTCCACTTGAGGGGGAACTACCGCCATGACCGGTCCCGTCACTCCGCTCAATGGTTTCGAGGACACCCGGCAGGCGTTGCTCGCGCTGCTGGAAGCCACCCACCGCAGCGTGCATCTGTACACGCCGCATCTGGACCCGCGTCTGTACAATGACGACCAGTTGCTGGCTGCGTTGCGCGCCTGCATCAGCCGGCAGCCCCGCTTGCAGTGCTATTTCATCCTGCCGGAAGCCAAGCTCTGGCGCAACGCCTGCCCGCGACTGCTGCAACTGGCGGAGCGTCTGCCGAGCGTCTTGCATTTGCGCACCTTGCCGGAGGAGGAAGCGCGCGAACGGCCGGAGCTGGAGCAGGGTTTCGCCATCGCTGATCAGACCGCCTTGCTGCATCAGGCCGACCCCCGCAATGGCAGCGGCAGCCATCTGCCGCAAGCCTCCGGCAAAGCCCGCGAACTGCTGCATTTCTTCATGGAAATCTGGGAAAAGAGCGTTCCTGACCCGGAATTACGGCGCTTGCATTTTTAAGATCGAGTGGGCCGCATACAGCAGGACGTAATGGGTATTCATGAAGCGCCAAAGGAATCACCATACCCCTCCCATGTCGATGGTTAACGCTTTCGAGCAGGCATTGACCCGCTCCGAATGGCAATCGGTAGCGGGTCTAAGCACTCCGCACCGGATCCAGAATTTCCTCGACGGCCTGACCTACAGCACTGAGGCCATCTATCGCTGCCCTGTGCGTGCGCTGCGTGAACGCAGCGGCCACTGCTTCGAGGGCGCTTTGTTGGCCGCCGCCCTGCTGCGACGCCTGGGACATCCGCCGCTGATTCTGGATCTGCTGCCCAACGAGCGAGATGACGATCACGTGCTGGCGCTGTTCAAGCAGGACGGTCATTGGGGCGCGGTGGCCAAGTCCAACTTCGTGGGTCTGCGCTATCGCGAGCCGATCTATCGCAGCCTGCGGGAACTGGTGCTGTCCTACTTCGAACAGTATTACAACGTGGCCCGTGAGAAAACGCTGCGCGGCTACACCCTGCCTTTGAATCTCAAGGCGTTCGATCGGGACGGCTGGATGACGCGGGACGAGCCGCTGGAACACATCGCTTGCCGGCTGGATGCAATCCGCCGCGTGAGCCTGCTGACGCGCGACATGATCGCCCGGCTGGCGCCGGTCGATGAGCGTTCCTGCCAGGCGGGTCTGCTCGGTGCCAACGAGGCGGGTCTGTACAGTCCCGGCGGCGAGTGAACCCGGCTGACTGGACAATGATCCAATCCAAGGTCTTGCTGGCAGTCCCGTCTACAGCGGCGATGCTAGCGAAGTCTCTCGATCACTAACGCAGACCGGGTGCGGATCATGGCCTCTCGCGCAGTGCTAACCGGATTTCTGCTGGGTCTGAGCCTGGGCGCCATCCTGATGTACGGATGGTGGACTAAAGATCACAGCCCGGCGGCTATATATTCCTTAACTGGCGGCGAAGCTGCACCGGCTGCCGGCGGTGACTCCGATCCCAGCAAGGCCATCGTCGAGGTCGAACTGCTCGATGCCGGCGGCCGGGTAAGCGGCCGTTTTCACAGCGCACGCATCGGTAAGGACCGCATGGTGGTGCTGCCGCTGGCGCTGCTCGGTCAGGGGGAGGCGCTGCGCCTTGACCGACGCGCTGAGAATATCCGCGTACTGGCCGTCGACAGCGCGGCAGGGCTGCTGGCGGTGGACAGCGGCGAGCGCGAGGCACCTTACCTGGAGCTGGCACAGGACGATCACCCGCTGTATCTAGCCAGGGATTTGCTGTTTGTGACGGCTGCGCAGCGTAGTGACGGCTGGGTGGACGGTTTCCAGGAACAGACCCCCGACAGCGGCGCCATCCCGTTGACTCCTGTTCGTCTGCAGCAACCGATCCCGGTTCAGGGCGGAGCCCTGCTCGATGCCCGGACCGCTCAACTGCTGGGTACTGTCGTGTTCCAGCCGCAAGGGCGAGAACAGCGGCTGGCCGTGGATGCAGGTGTCCTCCGCGCCCTGCTGGCAAGCGCCGGGCGCAGTCAACCGCGTTCGCTCAGCGCGTTTCTCCAGGATTACCGGCGCAGCACACCCGAGGGTATGCTGCTGGACATGCAGCGGCGGCTGGCGGCGGGTGACATCGGCGGCGCGGCGGCGCTGGCCGAAACGCTGCTGAGCCTGGATCGGAGCTACCGGGAGCGCGCCCTGCCGCTGCTCGAAAACGTCTTGAATAAAGAGATCAGAAACTGCCTGGACCGGCAGGATCCGGCGCAGGCGCTGCAATGGCTGGAGCGAGTCCGGGTCTTACTGGGCGAGCGGGCACCTTTCCATTTTCTGTACAGCGCCACCTACCTGGCGCTGGGCGATTTCGAACGGGCGCAACGCGCCCTGCACGAAGCGGCGCGACTGGATCCGGGATCGAGCGGTCAGGCGGCGGCGCAGATGCGCCAATTGATTGACACCGCCGGGCGTCAATTGCCACAGCAAACTAACGGTCACCGACTGGCCGCCCTGCTGCAAGAGGCGCTTCGTCTGGAGCCGGATTGTGCCGCTTACCATCACCGCCTTGGCCTGCTTTATCTGCAACAGGGTAACCCGGCGGCCGCCAGCGCCAGCCTCGGCAGAGCCATGCAACTGGACAGCTCACTGGTCGGACCCCTGAGCGCGCTGCTGCAGCAAGTGCGCGACCGGCTCGACGATCGTCTGCAGGCGCGTATTCCTTTTCAGCGCGCCAACGACATCCTCTTCGTCAACGTGACGATCAACGGCCAGCCGCAAGCTTCCCGGTTCATCCTCGACACGGGCGCTTCCCATACGGTGATAGCGCGGGCACTGGCCGACCAGCTTGGCATTCAGATCCCTGCTCAGGCTCCGCAGGTGTGGATACAAACCGCCAACAACCGGACCCTGGCAACGCGCGTCACGCTGGATTCGGTCAATCTCGGCGGCGCTGTGGTCCGCAATGTACCAGCCCTGGTCATGGATACCTTAGGCGACGTGGACGGCCTGCTGGGGTTATCTTTTTTAAAATTTTTCAACGTGGCGATCGAGCAACAGGAAGGCTATGTCACGCTGACGCGTCACTAGCGCATTGACCGGTCACCGCGCTAGCCGCCCTCACCCGCCGCCCATTGTTGCAGCAATCGCTCCCTGTTGAGGGCAAACCACTGCAAGGCGATGACTGCCGTCGCCGACAGAATCCGGCCGTCATCCAATAAGGCCAAGGCATCCCGACTGGACAGCACATGCACGCGGATATCCTCATGTTCCTCGGCCAGGCCGTACACGCCGGCAATGCCGGCGGCATCGACCCGGGCGCAATACAGGGCGATGCTTTCCGAGGTCCCGCCCGGACTGACCAGATACTCGCAGACCGGCACGATGTCCAGCAATTCGCAACCCGCTTCCTCCCTGGCCTCGCGCCGGGCGACCTCGAGCTTGCTCTCGCCGGGACCGATAATGCCCGCCACGATTTCCAGCAACCAGGGCCCGCCGGGCGCTTGCAGCGCGCCGATACGGAACTGTTCCAGCAATACCAGTCGATCCCGGTCGGGATCATACGGCAGGACGGCTACCGCATGTCCCCGCTCCAGGCATTCTCTGGTAATTTCCGGGGTCCAGCCGCCGGCAAACAACTCATGCCGTAGGCGATATTTCTCCAGCCGGAAAAAACCCTCATAAACGATAGATTTGGCGACAATTGCAAAACGCTGAGCCATTGCACGCTACCTGACAGTGGTATTCAAATGAAGTCAGCAAACGCACCGTTGTGGTAATTATCAAGTGATTTGACGAACTGTTGTGGTGCACAACGCACTCGACCACCGTTGTCGATACAGATAACGGATTGTTTTTAAAACGATCAGTTTCATGGCATATAAAATGCTTGAATCAGAAGCGTGGAAACAGTAGCCATTGCTGCTTTTTCCATGCATGTTACATTTTTTCTCGCTCAATCCTCCGCTTAGAGGCGCTTCCGTGGCGCCTCTTTTTTCGCCTCTTGTCTGCGCCGTCGCCTTCCATTACCCTACATCCGGCTATTCGCTCTCCATCTTCCAGGCGCCATAATTATTCTTATGCCATTCCTGCAACCTGTAACAGCGCTTGACCTAACACTGGCATTGGCGCTCGTTGTGGCAGCCGCAAGCCCGTCGCCAGGTCAAGCGGCTGGCGAACTCGACATCGGCGTCGGCGCTGCCCGTTTCCGAGTGGAAATCGCGGACAGCGAACAGGAGCGGCGACAGGGTTTAATGTTCCGCACCCAGTTGCCCGAAGACGGCGGCATGCTGTTCATCCAGCCGACGGCCGGCCCGGCCACCTTCTGGATGAAAAACACCTATATTCCACTGGACCTGCTGTACTTCGACAGCGCCGGCCGCTTGCTGGAAATCCATGCCGAAACACCGCCTTGCACCACCCTCTCCTGTCCCACCTATAGCAGCAACGGCGCCGTGAAATACATTCTGGAGCTCAACGCCGGCAGCGCGCGCCGCCTGAATCTGCAACCGGGCGCCCGGCTGCAGTTCGGAAATCCGCCTTAAGTATGTTGCTGCGGCAGCGGCCTGTCCCGTTCTTCCGCCTTGGTACGCTCCCACAGCGCCTCCAGTTCGTCCAGTGTCGCCTGGGCCGGGGCGCGGCCGGCCTCGACCAGCCAGGTTTCAATGCACCGGAAACGCCGTTCGAACTTGGCGTTGGCCCCGCGCAGAGCGATGTCCGGATCCACTCCCAGATGACGCGCCAGATTGACGCAGGCAAACAGCAGATCGCCCAGTTCATCCAGCAGTCGCCCGACTGTCGCGGCCGTCAACTCGGCCCGCAGTTCCGCCGCTTCCTCTACGATCTTGTCGAGCACCGCCGCCGGCTCCGGCCAGTCGAAACCCACGGCAGCCGCGTTGCGCTGTAGCTTGAGCGCCCGGCTGAGCGCCGGCAGATTCATGGGCACCCCATCGAGCACGCTGGCGGCGGAAACCTCTCGCTCCGCCGCCTTGCTGCGCTCCCAGGCGGTCGTGTGTCCGGCGTAGTCGGCGTACTGGGCCGATCCGAACACATGGGGATGGCGGCGGATCATCTTGGCGGTGATGGCGGCGGCCACGTCGGCAAAGTCAAACGCACCTTCTTCCATGGCTAGTTGGGCATGGAAGACAACGTGGAACAGTAGATCGCCCAGTTCATTCTTCAACTCCGTCCGGTCGTCCCGGGCGACGGCGTCCGCCACCTCGCAGGCTTGTTCGACGGTGTACGGGGCGATGGTGGCATAGGTCTGCGCCCGATCCCAGGTGCAGCCGTGGCGCGGATCGCGCAACCTGGCCACCAGTTTTAACAATTCCTCGACTTCATGCATGTAGGATCTTCCAGATGTTGTATAGTAAGGTTGGACATTAAAAATTGTTAAATTTTTGAAACAGACTATTTTGGAAAAACCGGATTGCCGATAATACCAGCGGTGTTCAGGACGGGATGAATACGAGTCTGATCTCGGCGTATCTATCCTGGAAAAATTTAAAATCAATGCTTAAATCAAAACCACAAGCGGACCGGAAATGCCACTCAGATTGCTGCTACTGGCAAATCATGTATGAACTGTAAAGTCATTCATCCATCGGGACAGACATCGTCATGACCGCTACCCATACAGTCGGCCGCAAGCAAATGGTAGTCATTTGCATGTCGGTGTTGCTTGCTATCGGGTCGTACTTCATACCGTTGCGCGATCCGACATCCTTTGCTTCCCCGCAGGCGGAACAGACCCTCAAACCGACCTTACCGGCGAAGCCGCTGGCCCCGAAATGGCCGGTACCCGGTTACAGCGCTGACACAATTCTGCTGGCAGGGCAACCAGCCGATATGGCTGGCTCCGAGGCGCAAGCAACCACCCGGACCGGCATTGTTCCTTCCACCGACCCACCCCCGGCAGCGACAGCGGCCCCCGCCAGCAAGCTAAACCCGATTGCAGCGGCAACGCCAAACAACCAGGCGGCGCCAGTCGCCGAAACGCTATCTGCAAAGGATTTCTACAGCAGCGCTCCGGACTCCAAGTTTCTTCCGATTCTCCCTATCAATCAGAGCGATCAGTTTTAAGTTAGCGACAGACTGCCGGCAAACTCGCGGCTTTAGCGGTGAGGAGATTTTTTATTACCCGCCACGACGCCAGAAAACAGTGGCGTATCTTTGTTAAATCCATCTCCCGGATCTCCCAGCGGCCACAGGCCGCTCCCCTTAGATTGCCGGACCGGTTGCAGCCGCGTCGCGGGCGGCGTCGGCAAGCTGCTATGCGGCGTCAGGAAGATACCGGCCTGCCCGTAGCTTGCTGCGGCCACCGGGCGGCGCTTGGCCGGTTCCCCGCGGTTGGAACGCCGGCACCAGATGACGCTTGCCGTTGCCGATCAGATCGGCGCGTCCCAGCCGTTTTAACGCCTCCCGCAGCAGCGGCCAGTTGGCGGGATCGTGGTAGCGTAAAAAAGCCTTGTGCAGGCGGCGTTGCCTTAAGCCCTTGGGCGAAAATACTGGTTCTCCTCCTTCCCGCCGGATACCCTTCAGGGGATTGCGGCCACTATGATACATGGCGGTGGCCAGCGCCATGGGTGAAGGTAGAAAAGCCTGTACCTGATCGGCGCGAAAGCCGTTGGCTTTCAGCCACAACGCCAGTTTGAGCATGTCTTCATCGGTAGTACCGGGATGGGCAGCGATGAAATACGGAATCAGATATTGCTCCTTGCCGGCCTCCCGCGAATAACGGTCGAACAGTTGTTTGAATCGGATATAGGCGCCCATACCCGGCTTCATCATCTTATTAAGCACATTCGGCTCGGTATGCTCAGGGGCGATTTTCAGATAACCGCCCACATGATGGGTGACCAGTTCCTTGATATAAGCCGGATCACGCACCGCCAGATCGTAACGCAGGCCTGAGGCGATCAGCACTTTCTTCACGCCCGCCACCGTTCGGGCGCGACGGTATAAACGGGTTAGCGGGCTGTGATCGGTATTCAAATTGCTGCAAATATCCGGGTAAACGCAGGACAGCCGCCGGCAGGCCGCTTCGATCGTTTTGTCTTTACAGGCCAGCCGGTACATATTGGCCGTGGGACCACCCAGATCCGAAATGACCCCGGTAAAACCTGGCGTCTTGTCACGGATGGCCTCGATTTCCGTAATAACCGAGTCCTCCGAACGACTCTGGATAATGCGCCCTTCGTGCTCGGTGATCGAACAGAAGGTACAACCGCCGAAGCAGCCGCGCATGATGTTGACCGAAAAGCGGATCATCTCGTAGGCGGGAATCCGGGCGGCACCATAGACCGGGTGCGGCACGCGGGTATAGGGCAGCTCATACAGGCGGTCCAGTTCCGGCGTGGTCAGGGGGATGGGCGGCGAATTGATCCAGACGTCCCGGTCGCCGTGGCACTGCACCAGCGCGCGGGCATTGCCGGGATTGGTCTCCAGGTGCAGCAGGCGGGACGCATGGGCATAAAGCACCGGATCGCGCCTGAGCTGCTCGAAGGCCGGCAGGCGGATGACGGTCTTACTGCGGTCGTGTTTGGCAGGCCGGTGGAAGCGGACGATGGTTTCGCCAGCGGCCACACCGCCACAAGGCATGGCCGGCGCGGCGACTTCACTCGCATAAGGGTCTGGATGGGGCTCTACCCGTCCTGGCTGGTCGATTTCGGTCGAGTCGAGTTCCAGCCAGTTTTCCGGCAGCCCCTGGCTGATAACCGCCGTCCCGCGGATATCGTGCAGGTCGCGGGGCTGTTCGCCGGCGGCGGTACGATGGGCGACTTCGACGATAGCCCGCTCGGCGTTGCCGTACAGCAACAGATCCGCTTTAGCATCCACCAGAATCGAACGGCGCACCGTGTCCGACCAGTAATCGTAATGCGCGATCCGGCGCAGGCTGGCTTCGATACCACCGATGATGATCGGTGCGTCCTTGTAAGCCTCGCGGCAGCGCTGGCTGTAGACGATGACCGCCCGATCGGGACGCCTGTCGCCCTCGTCGTTAGGCGTATAGGCGTCGTTGCGGCGAATCCGGCGATCGGCGGTATAGCGGTTGACCATGGAATCCATATTGCCACCGGTCACCCCGAAGAACAGCCTGGGCCGTCCCAATACCTGAAAGGACTCGGTGCTGCGCCAGTCCGGCTGGGCGATGATCCCAACCCGGAAGCCCTGCGCCTCCAGCAGGCGGCCAATAATCGCCATGCCGAAGCTGGGATGGTCCACGTAGGCGTCGCCGGTGACGATGATGATATCGCATTCGTCCCAGCCCAGTTCGTCCATTTCCTGGTGAGACATGGGCAGAAAGGGCGCCGGACCGAAACGGGCGGCCCAGTAGGGGCGATAAGAGAATAGTGGTTTTGTGGAGTGCATGAGAAAGTGGGTGGAGGCAGTGACTGTCACTACAGGAGACGATGTTACAGTCAACTTAGGGGTTAATCGTATCGGCAAACAGCTTAGCGCTGATCAATATCTTCCCTGCTCCAGCGACGCCCCTGACTTGAAGTACCTTGTTGCAGGCGCGCATACGCGCCTGCAACAAGATTTGATCATCAACTACGACGGTCAGGTTAGCCATCTGTTAATGCCCCATAGTTCAGCGTGACACGGATTCAATGTAACATCGAATCCGTGTGGCAACTACAACCAGGTGTAATACGGACCCGTGGATGCCACATAGTCAACGTCTCTTTGAGCGAGAAAGAAAAATCATGAACAGAAGGCTGATTAGTTTCAGCGTGACTGCCCTGTTGATCCTGCCTGGGGCCGGCCTGTATGCGGTCGAGGCAGATCAAGAGAACGGGGCCAGCGTGTCCTCCCAGTTTACCCCCTTGCAGAAAAGGCCCCAAGCCCCGGTCAAGGGGATGCCTGCCAAGCCGGCAGAGATCAGAATGCTGCCCCATACGGATACGCGGACTGGCCCGCGGGGTCAGCCCCTGATCACCGTTCCGGCGCTGCCCTCTCCTGCCACCAAGCCGGGGGCAGAAGGACCGCGTTCCCTCGGCCCGGCCAGCAAGGCGAAGGCCGCTCATTACCGGGAGGGGGAAGTGATCGTTGTTTTCAAGAAGGGAATAGGGGTGACCCGGGTCGGGCAGTCGCTGGTCACCAGCAATCTTACCCTGGCGAAGCGGTTCGACAAGCTTTCCGCCAAGACCGGTAAGACCTTCGCCCTGGTGCGAGGGAGTAAGGGAATGAAGGCTCAGGATCTGCTGATGCTGATGAAGAAGAATCCCCTGGTGGAGGCGGTCTCTCTGAACTACGGGAAGCGTACCAATAACGGCGGGTGTCCGGGCGCCAGCCCCAATGATTCCTTTTTCGATTCCTACCAGTGGCCGTTGTGCAACTGGGGACAGACCGGCGGCACGCCGGATGCCGACATCGACGCCACCGAGGCCTGGGCCAGCCACACCGGCTCCACGGGCGTGATCATGGCCGTGCTGGATACCGGCGTCGACTACAACCACCCCGACCTCCACGCCAACATGTGGGTCAACCCGCCCGAGGCCGCCGGTTTACCCGGCATCGATGACGACGGCAACGGCTATGTGGATGATATCTGATGGCATCGACACCGGCGAACACGACAGCGACCCCATGGACATCGACGGCCACGGCACCCATGTGGCCGGCATCCTGGGGGCGGTGGGCAACAACGGCGAAGGGGTGGCGGGAATCAACTGGACGGCCCGGATCATGGCGGTCAAGGGGTTCGCTACCGACGGCTACCTGTATACGGACGCCGAGCTGGAAGCCATTAGCTATATCCTGGCCATGAAGACGGCAGGACATAACGTGGTTGTCGTTAATGCCTCCTATGGCTGCTCCGACTGTCCCGCCGAGGAGCCCGAGCGGTTGGCCATCCAGGCCTTGGGCGATGCGGGGATCCTGTTCGTGGCCGCAGCGGGTAACGAAAGTGCGGATACCGACGTGGATCCCTCCTATCCCGCCAGCTACGATCTGCCCAACATCATCAGCGTGGCTGCCACCGACCACAACGATGCCTTGTCCGGGTTCTCCAACTACGGCGTGACTTCGGTGGATCTGGCCGCCCCGGGGCAGGATATCTTCAGCACCTACTGGCAGTGGTACACGCCGGGCGCGAGCGGCGACTCCTTCTTCGACAATATGGAGTCAGGAAGCGGCAACTGGACCGCGGATCCGCCCTGGGCCCTCACCGAGGAGCGGAGTTGGAGTCCCGCCCACGCCTGGTCCGACAGTCCCGGCGGGAATTATGCCAATGATCAGTTCAACAGGCTGGTCAGCCGGCCCATAGACCTGAGCGGCATCACTGACCCTCTTTCCCTGGGCTTCTTCGCACGGTTCGATCTGGAGGATGACGATGATTTTCTGGATATCTATTACCTGAACGACTTGCCGGGCTGGGCGTTGACCGAGGAACAGTCCCACAGTGCCAGCCATGCCTGGTCGGACAGCCGCAACGGGAGCTACCTCGACAACAGCATCAATACGCTGGACAGTCCGGTCATGGATCTGTCTTCGACCCCGTCGGGCAGCACCATAATGACCTTCTGGTTGAAGGGGCAGACCGAAGATGGGTTCGACTACTTGAACGTGTATTGTCAGGGAGGCGGAGTTTGGGTTTACTTGGGTTATATCGACGGTTGGGTTTCGGATTGGCACCTGTTCGGCGCCTTTGTCCCGGACGAGTGCCGGACCGCGGATGCCAAGTTCTCCTTCGAACTGGTGACCGACGAGTCGTTCACCTACGATGGTTACTATATCGACGACGTGGCGGTCTCGGATGGAACTAACACCTATTTCACCGATGACATGGAAAATGGCGAAAACGGCTGGACGCACAGTGCTTCTTGGCAGTACTACTTTGGCAGCATCACCGGCAGCAGCGACGGTGAATGGTGGTTGTTCAACGCGCCCGTCGATCCCGAGTTCCGCAGCAATCGGTTCCAGGTGGCATTCGTCCTTGACTCCGATGGGTCCGTCACTTACGACGGGGTCTATCTGGACGATGTCGGCATCGGGCGAGCGGAGGAACATAGCTACGCCTGGCTGAGCGGCACTTCCATGGCCACGCCCCATGTGACCGGGGCAGCGGGCTTCCTGGCCGGCCTTTACAGTTGGTCTGCGGATCGGATCAAGGCATGCATCCTGAATAGGGTAGATCCCAAGGGACTGCCGGTGCTCACCGGCGGGCGGCTCAACCTGTCCAACCTGATCCTGCCCCGCTGTGACATCGACGGAGACTGTGACATCGACCAGAACGACCTGTCGCTGCTCAGTCGAGCACGCGGCAAGACTCCGACCTCCAACGACCCGCGTGATGCCAATAGCGACGGCAAGATCAACCCCGCCGACGTCCAGGTTTGCATCCCGCAGTGCACGCGGGCGAACTGCGCCACCCAGTAGTGCTGATCTACCCCCGGCCGGGCCGGGGGTAAACCTACTTTTAGAGAAATTTAAGGATTGACATCATTAAAAAATCATGGCTCAATATGGATTCCAGTCAGTTCACTGCGTTATGCGACCAGCAGTTCCAAGAGGGGTCTGAGCAGGCCTTTGCCCCGAATGCGAGTGTTGTGCACGAACTGAAAGAAGCCCAGGTAGAGCGGCAGTTTTTCTTGCGAGATCCCACGATGGGGTCGCAGCCAAGAGCGCAGCAGCGACCAGAAGCCCTCAGCCGTGTTGACATGGATCTCATGGAAGCCATCCCCATCTTCGTCACGGGCGTATTCGCCCTGGCTGTGACACACCGTATGATGGTCAAAGCCCCAATCCTTCAACGGGTTATAGATCGCGTATTCATCGGTATGAACTCGGGTTCCCGGGGCGATAAACGCCTGGATGAGGGGACGGAGGGTGGCTTGCTGGACGTTCTCCAGCATCCGGACGACTACCGCGCCGCCGCGCTGAATCATGCCGAGAATGGGCGGCTTTTCCTTCTCCAAGGTGCCCCGACCCCGTGCCCCCTTCAGCCGCCGCCGCCGCCCCCGACGGCCTTTTTTTTCACCGCCTCCGGAAACCCTTTATGACCGGCCACCACGTAGACCTCGTCGCATTCCACGTCCCCCGACAGGACCGGTTCGGGCTGGCGGGCGACGATCCCTTCCCTGAGCTGTTCAGTCATCCGCTGTACATCGTTCGAATTCAAGCCCAGCTCGTGGGCGATCTGCGCGTTAGACAGATTCAACCCCATGAAATACAGGCACAAAATCCAAACCCCCAGCGGTTGATGATGCCCCGCTAACACCGTACCCGTGAGATCATCAAAGTAGCGATGGCAGCTTTCACAGCGATATTTCTGCCGCGCCGGCTGGGTCGTATCTCGCCCCTGCTTCGTGATCTCCGCTATGCTACAGTGGGGACAGTGGACCCCGTCCGGCCAGCGGAGTGGCGAATAGTTTCATAGCACCGGACATCATCCAGCAGATTTTGAAGGTTGATCATCGTCGGGGGGCCTTCGGTCGCAGCGGCTCAGAACCCGTTCAGTGTAGCCGCCGATCGCCATCGGGGCGAGCGGTCCTCAACAGTCTGGAATCCATATTGAGCCAAAATCATTACTTACCCTAAGCGCCTTGGTGCTGGCGCTCGTCGCGGCTGGCAGCGCCCAGGCCATCACTCTGACCGACCTGTTCAACGGTGACAGCATCACCGTGAACGACAAACGGTTCGACCAGTGGATCCTGATCTCCCAGAGTTCTTCTGAAGTGGGGCGCACCGTCAACACGGACAACGTCGACGTCACCCCCCTCACGGACGGCGGCCGGGACCCCGGTCCCGGTCTGCAGTTCGACGTCCTGAACGACGAGTTCCTGGTGACGGGGAACGACAGCTACGCCTACCTCGACTTCCAGTTCGGTTTCCGGGTGTCCGTGCTCGATCCCAAGGAGAGGATCAAGGACAACTCCCTGGAATTGAATAGCTTATCTTATGGATATGCCGTTGATGGCGACAATGATCTGGGCGCCTACATCCAAGAGTGGGTGGGCACGGCCCCCGGCCTGGACGATCTGGCCATCAAGGAGGTAACGCTCAATGTCCTCGACGATGTCGAGACCCCCCCTCCGTTCGCCCGGGCCGTTTTCCCGCCTCAGAGCCAGATCTTCGTCACCAAACACATCACAGTCTGGGCCCAGGACTCCACGGACTATGCCAACCTGATCCAATTCACCCAGCGCTTCTCCCAGGTGGATGTACCCGAGCCAGCCACCCTGGCCCTGTTTGGCCTGGGACTGCTCGGCATGGGTGTCGCCCGCCGCCGTCTGATTTGACCTCTACCACAACGGCGCCCGCAAGGGCGCCGTTTTCTCATCCGCATCGGCCGCTATCGCATCCTGTTCGATGTCGATAATGTGGTTAACATCATCGCTATTCAGGAGGTGAAAAAACGCAATGAACGCACCTACTAATGTCCAAACAATCTGGCAGGGCGGCAAGCCGGCTTTTGTGGTGATCCCTTACGAAGAATTTGTACGATTATTTCCGCAAATACCGCGCATCCCTACAGGCGACGCCATACCGCATGAGGTAGTCAAGCTGCATATCCAAGGAAATATGTCGATGGTCCGTGCCTGGCGCGAATACCTGGGTTTGACGCAGGAGCAGGTCGCCGCCTCTATGAGCATCAGCCAAGCCGCGCTGTCGCAAATGGAAGCTCCTGAGGCCAGACTGCGCCGCAAGACGCTGGAGAAGTTGGCGACCGCACTGGGTGTGAGTGTGGAGCAATTACGCTAGAAATGGGGGCCAAATCACGGTCACAAGAAGCTTTTTCATCCGCCCTTCGCTACCTCCCAAATACGCCTTCCTAACCGCCGCGTTCACCAACAAACCGGCCGTTTTTCCAGCCAGGTAGGGCACGCTACGCATACCGAACCCGCATTAAGGTACGCACAGCGTATCCTACATGACTTCACAGCACTGCGAGTCGTTCCACATCTTCCGGGTAAAGCTCAATCTCATCACCCTTAGCTACGATCTGAGCAATAGTAATCCCATCCTTATCCGAGAATTCTATCTCATAATGATCATTAGGATAAATTTCAATGACATAGCCTACCATACCAGCGTGAACATTCTCGCTCCGCCAGGCATCGGTCAACAGGCGTACACGAGAGTAATTTTCCAGCATCATGTTTTTCCTCACTACCCCCCCAAATACGCCTTCCTGACCGCCGCGTTCACCAGCAAATTCGCCCCCGTATCCGCCAGCACGATCCGGCCGTTCTCCAGGACATAACCCCGATCGGCCAGTTGCAACGCCCGGTGAGCATTCTGCTCCACCAGAAAAATCGTCACGCCTTCCCGCCGGATTTCCTCCAGAATGGCGAAAATCTGGGCAATGATGATCGGCGCGAGTCCCAGTGAAGGCTCATCCAGCAGCAACAGCGTGGGCCGACTCATCAAGGCGCGGGCAATGGCCAGCATCTGCTGTTCGCCACCGGACAGGGTGCCACCGCGCTGATGGCGACGCTCTTTCAAAATGGGAAACAGCGTATAAACCCGTTCCAGATCCGTCTCCAACTGAACCTTGTCGGCGAAGAAACCCCCTATATGCAGATTTTCCAGCACTGTCAGCCCCGGAAAAATGCGCCGTCCTTCCGGCGCCAGCGCCAACCCGCTCTGCATGATCAGATGAGTCGGCTTGTGAGTGATAGGCTCGCCGGCGAACACGATGGCGCCGCTGGCCGCGCACGGGGCACCACAGATGGTCAACAGTAAAGTGCTCTTGCCGGCACCGTTGGCGCCGATCAGTGTGACGATCTCGCCGCGATTGACTTCCAGCGAAATGCCTTTGAGCGCTTCCACCGGCCCGTAAAAGGTATGCACCCGCTCCAGCCGCAGCATCACGCCTCTCCCAGATAGGCTTTGATCACCTGCGGATTGGAACGGATCTCCGCCGGCTTACCGGTCACCACCGGCGGCCGTGATCCATGACCAGGATGCGGTCGGAAATACTCATCACCAGGCTCATATCGTGTTCGATCAACAGCACGGCCACGCCGTGTTCGGCGCGCAGTTCCCCGATCAGCCGGTCCAGCTCGCGGGTCTCCTGCGGATTCAGACCGGCGGCCGGTTCGTCCAGCAGCAGCAGACGCGGGCGGGTGACCATGCAGCGGGCGATTTCCAGACGGCGCTGCTGGCCATAGGGCAGCGTGCCTGCCTCCCGGTTGGCGTAGGACAGCAGACCCACCTTATCCAGCCACAATGCAGCCCGCTCCAGCGCCTGGTTTTCCGAGCGGCGATAAGCCGGCGTTTGCAGCAGACCCTGGGCAAAGCCCGTCAGACCACCGGTCAATTGGGTGTGCTGGGCGATCAGCATGTTCTCCACCACAGTCATGTTCTTGAACAGACGCACGTTCTGAAATGTGCGCGCCACGCCCGCCCGCGCCACCCAGAAAGAACCGCCGAACAGCCAGTAATACAGTTTCTGCGCCCATTCCCGCGGATGGGCGAGATCGCGCCAACGCCAGGGCGCGCCCAGACGGGTGAGCAGATCGACTGTGGCAGCGTCGGTATGCAATTCGATCCGTCCCGCCGTCGCCCGGTAGAAGCCGCTGATGCAATTGAACACCGTGGTCTTGCCGGCACCGTTCGGGCCGATAATGGCGACTATTTCACCCCGGTCCACGTTGAAATCCACGCCGTCCACAGCCAGCAGGCCGCCGAAGCGCATGCTCAGTCCGGCCACTTCCAGCAATAGGCTCATGGCGGCAGCTCCAGGCGGGGTCGGCTGGCCGGCAACAGCCCCTGTGGCCGCCAGATCATCATCAGGATCATCACCAGGCCAAACAGCAGCATGCGGTAGTGCTGAAATTCCCGGAACAGTTCGGGCAGCACGGTCAGGGCGAAGGCGGCCAGGATCACCCCGAGCGACGAACCCATCCCTCCCAGCACCACGATGGCGAGCACGATGGCGGATTCGATGAAGGTGAACGATTCCGGATTGATGAAGCCCTGGCGGGCGGCGAAGAAGGCGCCGGCGAAACCGCCGAAACAGGCGCCCAGCGTAAAGGCGGACAGTTTGATCGCAGTGGGGTTGAGCCCCAGTGAGCGGCAAGCGGTCTCATCCTCGCGCAGCGCCTCCCAGGCCCGCCCCAGCGGCATGCGGATCAAGCGGTTGATCGCGAACAGGGCGGCCAGCACCAATACCAGCGCCAGCAGGAACAGAAAAATAACGACGTTGCCACCGCTGTAGTGCAAGCCGAAGAATTCATGGAACGTGGCCCCATCCGCCGCGCCGGCACGGCGGGCGAATTCCAACCCGAACAGGGTCGGCTTGGGAATGTTCTGAACGCCGTCGGGACCACCGGTAAGACTGTCCAGATTGTTCAGCAGCAGATAGATAATCTCGCCGAACCCCAGGGTGACGATGGCCAGATAATCCCCTCGCAGCCGCAGCACCGGAAAACCCAGCAGACAGCCAGCGGTAGCGGCCAGTGCGCCGGCGAGCGGCAGACATTCCCAGAACGACAGACCGAAGTAGTGGTAGAGCAGCGCGTAACTGTAGGCGCCCACCGCATAGAAAGCCACATAGCCCAGATCCAGCAGGCCGGCGAAACCCACCACGATATTGAGCCCCAGCCCTAGCAGCACATAGATCAGCGCCAGCGTGCCCACGTCCACGGCACCACGCGAGGCGAAGAACGGCCAGCACAGCGTGCCGGCCAGCAACAGGAACAGTGCGGGAACGCGGATCGATGCCAGCCGCTCGCGTCCCGGCAGCAACCGGCTTATGCGGGCGGCTCCCGCCGCGACGCTCAGCCGGACCGCCGTCTGGCGGAGCGGCTCCTGCAACAGACGCGCCAGGAACACTGCCGCCATCGCGATCAGCACCACGCGGTGATAGGGATTGCCTTCCAACAGCAGGCTCACGCCTTCCACCCGCAAGCGGACCCCCAGGATCGGCATGGCGAGCAGCCCGGTCAACAGCGCCAGCAGTGCGGCTTCCGGCAAACGGCGTCTGACACTCATCGGCTAGGAGTTTGTCTGACTTAGGGTCGGAACTTCAATTTTCCTATCACGAGGCCGAAAAAACGCACATTTTGCGTTTCTATCGCCCTTTCCGAGGGCATTTATCGCCCTCAGAGCGCCTTTATCCTCCCTGCAGGCAGACCTATCCTGCCACCAATACTTGCAGCCGTTTTAAATTGTAGGCGATGCACACCAAATTCCACTCGCCCTGCACGGCTTGCAAACCCCGTAACAGAAATTGCCGAAACCCCATCACGTGCTTGATGATGCCAAACACCGGCTCGACGGTGGACTTGCGTTTGGCATACAGTGCCTTGCCTTCGGGGGTTTGCAATCGGTGTTCCATCCGGACTACCGGATCAGCGGTGTCTGGGGCTTTACCCGGGTCAGCAAAGCGTTCTTCCAGGGTGGGATGATGCTCCGCACGACCCGTGGCGAGCAGCGGGGTAATGGTAGCGTGTTCACAAGCCTTGACGTTGGCCTCACTGAAATAGCCAGTGTCCGCCAGCAGATGGTCGACCTGACCGAGTTCCTCCGGTAACTGGCTGAAGTTGTCCAGCGCCGGTTGCAGTTCCTGTTTATCGTTCGGGTTCGGGCTGACGTGGTTTTCCACGATCAGGCGACTGCCATGATCCACCCCGGCCTGCGCATTGTAGCTCTGCTCAAACCCGCCGCCGCTCACCGGCATAATGCGCGACTCCGGGTCGGTAAAATTGACTTGATCCTTGTCCTGTGGACCCGGTTCCGGCGGCTTGGGGGGACGGCCCCCTAACTTGCGACCACGGGCCTGTTCCTTCGCCCGCCGCTCGGCCAGCTTCGCTTCATAGGCCGCTTGCTCCTGCGCATACCGGGCTTGGGCACGAGCCTCCAGTTCCGCTTTCACCTCCCCGATCTGCTGCAACCGGGCCTGCCGGAGCGCCACTTCGTCGGCCACCTTCAGCCCGGGGACCGGCTCGGTGTGACTCGCCTCGGCCTGCTGTAATAACGCCTCTACCTCCGC
The DNA here is from genome assembly GCA_963708455.1 of uncultured Pseudomonadota bacterium. Taxonomy (GTDB): domain Bacteria; phylum Pseudomonadota; class Gammaproteobacteria; order Competibacterales; family Competibacteraceae; genus CAIMUS01. The sequence goes on along the minus strand of CAVPSQ010000010.1, from coordinate 197,412 downwards.
CTGCAACTGCTCCTCCAACCGGTTGGCATAGTCCCAGCTCATCGCCTTATGTTTGCTGGCGTTGGCGTGCACTTTGCTCCCATCCAAACTCACGTTGCCTAACTGCAACACCCCCAGCGCATACGCCCGTAGCAAAATCTGCACCAACAGACCCTTCAGTTCCCCCAGAAACCGCTTCCGGAACGTATTGATGCTGTTGTGATCCGGGTGCGTGTTACCCGTGATATAAATCACCGGGATCAGCTCATAGGTGGCTCGCTCCAACGCCCGACTGGAAAAAATGCCAGTGGCATAGCCATAAAACAACAGTGCCAGCATCATCTTCGGTGGATAGGGCGCCGAGCCGCCACCACTGTACGCCGCTTCCAGCGGGGTGACATCCAGACTCTCCACGATCTCGACAATGAAGCGCGCCAGATGATCCTCTGCCAGCCACTCCTGCACCGGGATCACCACCGGCTGGTCACGTTCTATGGGGATAAATTGGTTGCTCATCGCCAGGCTCATCAGGTACGTTAGGTCATCTTACCTCATTATGCTGGGCAAGTCAGACAAACTCCTAGGGTGCTCCTTTACACCTTTTCGACTTCCGGCCGGCCCAGCAGGCCGGTAGGCCGGAACAGCAGCACCAGCACCAGCAGGCTGAAGGCCACCACATCTTTGTACTGCGTGCTCAGATAGGCGGAGGAAAAACTCTCGACCAAGCCAAGCAGCACCCCGCCCAGCATGGCGCCGGGAATGCTGCCGATGCCGCCCAGCACGGCCGCCGTGAACGCCTTGACGCCAGCGACGAAACCCATGTGATAGTTCACCAGGCCGTAATACAGCCCCACCAGCACGCCGGCCACGGCGGCCAGCGCCGCACCCAGCACGAAAGTCAGGGAAATCACCCGGTCGGTATCGATACCGAGCAGATTCGCCATCTGCCGGTCTTCCGCGCAAGCCCGGCAGGCCTTGCCCATGCGCGAACGCGAGATGTACCCGTGCAACAGGATCATGCAGACCACGGTCGTCACGGCGATAATCACCTGCATATAGGACAGGTAGACTTGAAAGCCGCCGGCGGGACCGAAGCGCCAGCCGCCGTCGAGCAGTGGTTGCAGCGAGACATCACGCGCGCCCTGGCCGAGCATCACGTAGTTCTGCAGGAAGATGGACATGCCGATGGCGGAAATCAGCGGCGCCAGTCGGGAACTGCCGCGCAGCGGCCGGTAGGCGAGCCGCTCCACTGTCCAGCCGTAAGCGCTGGTGACCAGGATGCTGGCCACCAGGGTCAGCAGCAGCAGGGGAATCGTCTGCAGACCGAGCAGAGTCAGCGCGGTCAGGATCAGCACACCTACGTAGGCGCCGATCATGTAGATTTCCCCGTGGGCGAAGTTGATCATGCCGATGATCCCGTACACCATCGTGTAGCCGATGGCGATCAGGGCGTAGATGCTGCCCAGGGTCAGACCGTTAACGATCTGCTGGAGGAATTCGAGCACTGTCTTGGACATACTGAAAATCTATCCTGCGGGAAAACAACGCCCCGTTTCCAGCAGCCGGAAACGGGGACGTTGGTCGCCCTGTGCGCGGCGGCCAACGCTGGGTTATTGCGCCGGGGTCTTGCCGCCGTCGGCGTATCCGGTGTAGCAGGGCTGTTCAATGCCAAAACCCCTTACAGGCTAACAGCCGATTGAAATCGAGGGCATTGTCATAGCTACAGAGCTAAACTGGCTCATGATCAATTTCATACGCTTCGATCAAATCGCCAACCACAGAAACAAGCGAATATAGGGGATGGCTGGCATCATCCAAGACAATATCAAGCAGATTATTCAGCAAAGCCGTGGCCTGTTCATAATCGCTTTCGGATTCGATATGCGACACGGGAGCCACTGATCTAAGTACTTGCCAGGCGGGAACAAGTTTCTCAACATCAAGTGCTGCGTTCATTTTTTTCTCCAGTCGTTTCTGTCGTATTCCGCATGGGTCATGACCTGCCGGACATAGAGTCGTTGTTTGTCATAGTGGATAACGGTGGCGATTCGGTATTTGTTTCCACCCACATCAAACAGTGTGTAGCCATCAACATAATCTGCCGAGCCGAATGTTCGCCGCAACTCGGAAAAAGACGCCGCTGCAAGTTGACTAACTTTACGAAACCATTCTTCCAAAGCGGGCTTGGATTCTGGATGACGTTCCCAAAATTGTCTTATTGGCCTCTTGGAGATGACGCGCATGGTTTCTTAGTAACCGTTCACTCCCCTCGCCCGCTTGCAACAGCATAACCAGTTAGGCGTTCGAGGAGTCAGCGTAGGAGATTCTTGTAGATATTCCCGTCCTTCATGATCACCAGGAAGTTCTTGGTCGGATCCTCGATCAGCTTGATGTTCTCCAGCGGGTCGCCGTCCACTAGCAGCAGGTCCGCCAGGGCACCTTCCTGGACGACACCAAGCTTGCCGCCGTATGGGCTTCGGGGCCCGGACAGAGCGAGCAACTCGGCGTTGTCCGCAGTCGCCATCTTCAGCACCTCAGCGGGCGTATACCAACGGACCATCTTGGCAAGTGCCGCCCCCTGTGTCGCCGCGACCTGGGCGCTAAACAATATGTCGGTTCCCCAAGCCGTCTTGATCTTGAACTTCTTGGCCAAGGCGTACGCGCTGTCAGTGCCACTGAACACCTGGAGTTGCTTCGCTCGATTCGGCGAACCCTCCGCAAACGGCGACGGCCGGTCATCCGTAAACGGCTGCAGGCTCCACCACATGACCTTCTCGGCCATCAGCTTCGCGGTCGCCTCATCGAGCAACTGGCCGTGGTCGATACATTTAACCCCGGCGTCGATCGCCTGCCGCACGGCGCGCGGCGTATAGGCATGCACAGTGACATAGGTGCCCCAGTTCTCTGCTGCCTCGACCGCGGCGCGCAGTTCAGGCACGGTGTATTGCGTAACGTCCAGTGGGTCGTAGTTCGACGCCACGCCGCCGCCGGCCATCAGCTTGATTTGCGACGCTCCCAGCGCTAACTGTTCGCGTGCCCGTTGCCGCACCGAATCGGCATTGTCGGCAATTGCTGCGGTGCCGATGCGCTCGTTGAAGGAGAAGTTGCCCGGTGGAGCGGGCAGTTCATTCGGCGGGCGGAAGTCGCCATGGCCGCCGGTCTGGGAGATCATAGCGCCCGCCGGCCAGATTCGCGGCCCCACCACCAGCCCCATGTCTATGCCGCGCTTGAGCCCGAATACCGGGCCACCCAGATCCCGGATACTGGTGAAGCCTCGCATCAGCATGTCGGTAGCGGCCTTGGTGGCGGCGACGTTGATGAAGCCGGCATCGCTGGTGAGCACCACCTGCAGCGGCACGGTCGCGAACATGATGTGGGTATGGGCGTCAATCAGACCGGGCATGAGCGTGCGCCCGCCGCCTTGAATCCGTGTCACCGCTGTTGCAGGCGAGGCGGCAATGGGAGCGCTGGAAATCGTCTTGATGACATTACCCACGATCAGAACATTCGACGGAGCCGAAAGCCGGTCGGAGGTACCGTCGAAGATATGGACATTCTCGAAAATAACGCCCGTAGGCTGAGGATCCTGGGCATGAGCTGCCTGTGTAGCGGCGCAGCCGAGAATGAGGATTGCGCTCAGTACACCTTTGAAATGGAGTTGCATGTCTTTTCTCTTGCCGGCCCGATCGGCCTAACGATCATATGCAGCGGGCCGGCGTAGCCGGCTCCGCTGCAAGCCTGCGTTAGGTCCCTGTGCGTGGCGGCCAACGCTGGGTTATTGCGCCGGGGTCTTGCTGCCGTCGGCGTGCCAGGTGTAGATCACGAACTGGAATTCCTTAAGATCGCCGTTTTCCTTGAAGGTGACGCTGCCGATAGGGGTATCGAAGGTGGAATGGTGGAGTTCTGCGGCGACTTGTTTAGGATCGGCACTGCCACCTTTGCTAATAGCGGCGGCGATCAGTTGCACCGCCGCATAGGATGGCATCACGAAGGCTCCCGATGAGTCCTGGCCCTTGTACTTGAAAGCTTTGACCAGTTCGGCGTTGGCGGGATTCTGCGAGAAATCGGCCGGCAGGGTGACCAGCAGCCCTTCCGAAGCCGGCCCGGCGATGGCGCTGATGTCCTTGTTGCCGACTCCTTCCGGTCCCATAAAGCGGGCGTCAAAGCCCTGTGCCCGCGCCTGGCGCAGGATCAGTCCCAGTTCGGGGTGATAGCCGCCGTAATAAACGAAGTCCACGCCGGCTGTCTTCATTTTGGTGATCAGCGCCGAAAAATCGGTCTGGCCCTTGCTGATGCCTTCGAACAGCGCCAGGTTGACGCCCTTGTTCTCAATCGTCTTTCTGACCTCGGTGGCGATGCCTTGACCGTACTGTTGTTTATCGTGAAGGATCGCCAGCGTCTTAGGTTTGATTTTGTCGGCGATGTAATTGCCGGCCACCGGTCCCTGCTGGTCGTCGGTGCCGATGGTGCGGAACACCTGATCGTAACCCTGCCGGGTGATGTCCGGGTTGGTGGAGGCCGGCGTGATCATGACGATGCCTTCTTCGTTATAAATCGCGGAGGCCGGCTGGGTGGAGCCCGAACAGAGGTGACCGACCACGAACGTGATGCCTTCGTTCACCACCTTGTTGGCCACGGCTACCGCCTGCTTGGGCTCGCAAACATCGTCCAGCGGGACCGCCTCCAGCTTTTTGCCATTAACGCCGCCTTTGGCGTTGATCTGTTCTATCGCCATATTGGCGCCCATCATCTGCATATCGCCGTACTGCGCGACCGGGCCGGTCACGGGGCCGACAATGGCGATTTTGATGGTGTCTTGCGCCCGGACCGTTGCACTGACGCCGAGCGTCAGCACACCGATGGCCAGAACCAGCAGGTTGCGATGGATCATCGTTCTCATGCTCTCTCCCCAGGTGGTTATAAAAGTCGCCTAAAGTTACCGCAATTTTCAGAAAACACAAGTTGCTTATGATCCGGCCGGATGGCGGCTTGCAAGTCGGAGTCAAACCGGTAAGATGCGTTCTCATTCCCGACCACTGCTGGTTTCAAGCGCACTCATGGCCGTTCCCGCTACCGCCATTCAGGTCGACCGCGTACTCGATGTAACCGGTCTGGCCTGTCCCCTGCCGATTCTCAAAACCAAACTGGAACTTAACCGCATGCAGCCCGGCCAGGTGTTGCATGTGCTCGCCACGGACCCGCTGGCCCCACTCGATTTCCGCGCCTTCTGCGACCAGACCCGGCACGAATTGCTGCGGTTGATCGAACAAGAGGAACGGGCTGAATTCTTTATTCGCAAGGCGGGTTAGGGAGAGAGTTCTTTTTTCCTCTCCTTGGCTAAGGAGGGGTGGCGCGCAGCGCCGGGGTGGTTCGGAAACGCTTACCCCAGCGGCAGTGAAATCCCGGTAATTTTCTTGTACAGCGCCACCGCGTAGGAATCCGTCATCCCCGCCACGAAGTCGGTGATATGCAGCACCCGCCGGTACAGATCGGGGTCGGGCCGGCGGTCGGGACCGACAAACTGTTCGGGAATCAGATAGATCAGCATCCGGCTTTTGGGCGAAGCGCCGGCGCCGTGCAAGGCGATGTCGTTCACCGTGACGATAAAGGCGCGCAGCAGACCACCCATGACCTCGAAGCCGGCGGCTTCGATCTCCACCACCGGCGGAGAGACGTACACCTTGCCCTCGCCCAACTGCTTCAGCGCCCGCATCTGTTCGGCGGCGGGAATAATATCCAGCAGTTCTTCGTCCAGCAGGCCAGCGAGCAGCCTGTCCTCATGCTCGATAAAGCAAGCCTGCACCTGGTCGATCATATTGCCGATAGCCTTGGCGCGCAGATACTCCACTCTTTCCTTGGGATGATGGATGGCGTCCAGCCGCCGGCTGACGCCGCCGTCGCCAGCCAACGGCAGCAGCAGACCACGCACTTCTTCATAGCCCAATTGATTGAGCCGAAAAGCGTCTTCGATATTGATGATGCGGTAACAGATGTCATCAGCGGCCTCCACCAGATAGGCCAGTGGGTGCCGCCGCCAGGCACCGGGCAGGACTTCGGTCAATCCCAACTGCTCCACTACCTCGGCGAACAAATCCGCATCATCTTGAAAAAAGCCGAATTTCCGGTAGGCGATGCCGGGAGGTGATGGATCATTCAGGCGGGAAGCGCGCGGATATTTGGTGAAGGTTCCCAGCGTGGCGCAGGTCAGTTGCATCCCACCGCGGTTATCCGGGCTTTGCAGCCGGGCGATCAGGCGGAAGCCCTGGGCATTGCCCTCGAAGCGCAGGAAGTCCTCCTGCTGGGCGGGGTTCAGTTGCGCCAGCACGTCTTTGCCCGTGGTCGAGGTGGCGAACCACAGGCGGATGGCGTCCTCGCCGGAATGACCGAAGGGTGGATTACCGATGTCGTGGGCCAGGCAGGCCGCCGCCACTGTGGCGCCGAAGTCCTGCGGATAGACCCCTTGCAAACCGTGCCGGCGGATGACGCTCTCGCCGACCTTGGTCCCCAGGGTACGGCCCACGCTGGAGACTTCCAGGCTATGGGTCAGCCGGGTGCGCACATAGTCGCTTTGCGACAGCGGAAAGACCTGGGTCTTGTCCTGCAGGCGGCGAAAGGCGGCGGAAAACACGATCCGGTCGAAATCCCGCTGAAAATCGGTACGCGCTTCGGAAGCGGCGCGCTGGCCGGCCATGCCTAAGCGGGCACGGGAAAGCAGGCGATTCCAGTCCATCATCGGTTCAAAAAGGCTTCGTGAGGAATAAGCCTGGTGTTTGAATTGACAGGGATAGACGCCTATGGATACATAAAAATCGTTTGCAGAATAAATTGTATAGCTTGACCGGATTTAAAAGGACCTTCAATAGATAAGATCTGATCGATCTTATCTGGGGTTAAATGGTTACTGGCTTCTTCAAATTCAAGATTCCTAAACTGGTTAATTTCCCTTCCTCTAAAAAGCAGATGCTCTATTATATGAACGACCAGGGAGGCATAATTACTTGCAAAAGATTCTGAATTCGCTCTTTTTAGAAAATCTTCTCCAAAATCAGAAGCGTCACCTCTATGAATCCATCCTAAATGTACACTACTTTGCTCCTTAAGTTCATTTATTGTATGTTGAATTGCTCTATCGACAATTTTCCTAAAGAATCCTAGCGCATAATCCATTTGACCAATCCAGGCCAACCTGTCAGAAAATTCTGAGAAATCATTAACCGACTGAATACAGCGTTTAATGATAGAGTTCCAATTTTCTTCGGACAGCTTTACAAATTCATTAGAAAAACACTCATTGAAATTGTCATCGAATTTTACCAGGCTCGCTATCAATAATCGTCGGATGCGCTCTACGACGTGTCGATGCGCATAATCATTCGAGGCGATTTCTTCCAGATAGCTAATATTGTCAGAGTCCCAGTGCTTATTTTGCTCATCAAGCAAATTTAAAGCAATACGTAAATCATGCTGCAACCAATCCGCCCGATCAGACTTGAAAAAACTCGATATAATATTTTCTGCTGTATCTTTGTTCAACCATCTTTCTTGGAGTTTCTCTTTGTCTTTCAGCGAAACCATAATATCAGCAATATTCAACATCCATAAATCGAATATAGACTGTTTGCTGAGGTTGATTTGGCCTTCTCTACCTTCTTTCCTTTCCTTTTTTAAACTATATCGTTTAACGCGATCAACCACGTCGACTAGCCGCAAATATCCCGCCTCACCGGTGCCGAGAGTGCCAAATTGGTCGTGAAAGAAAACCAGATCTGAAATAAATAATAAATCGTCACGTTCTAATCTACTTCCTCTATAATGCTGAGTAATATTATTGAACTGGTTAAGCACATTAATGGTGTAGCTCGCCATGATAATCGAGCCTTCCATAGCATGCCGATGATATACAACCGTCTTACCAATATCATGGTAGAAGGCGGCGAGCATAAGTTTAAATACTCGAGAATCTGTATCTGGATTTAGCGGCTCAGGAGGATAGGCCATAATTTTCGCCTCCTTTTGCAATCTCTGTTGATTTTCAGGCGATAGTTCCATTAAATTATTCAGCATCACCTCCACTATTTTATCGGGTTGGTTGAAGTATTGAATAAGGCGCGCTGTCGCCATGACTACATTGACGAAGTGGCTATAATCGCGCCAATTTTTGGAAAAATTAATTTCTCTAGCCGCGGTGTTTAAACGGTTCTCATCTTCTTCTGAGGGAGGAGAAAGTTGAAACAGCTCATCATGATGCCGATGCGGGTCTCTTAAAGGAGCCGTCCACTGACGCTCCAAGAAATACTGATGAAAAGAACTAACGAAAGGAAGAATTTCCATCGCAATGAAACTGGATTCGTTTGGGTCTTTTTTAAATATAAAATACTGGCTATGATCTCTGCTTATCTTATTAACAATAGCTAATAACGACTGTCTGATTTCCTCAATTCTCTTATGCGCTGGCGGCGGGCTAGGCCATTGAGGAAGCTTTGGCTCTCTATTCTGCTGGACGTGTTCGCTATAGATAGTCTGTGGCCAGTAAGAATCCTTAATTTTATCGATAATTGTTCTAAATTTATCGTCCCCTGCATATGGTAAATGGTATAACATCGTCTCTCTCCTAATAGTAAGAATAAGTTTTAAAATATTTAAGCAATGAGCGCCGTTTTTGGTGAAAAATTTGAACTGCTAGATATGATAGCATGGTTGGCGCTCAGCCGTGAGCAGTCGTAAGGTGGGCATGGCCCACTCATACCAGTTTGCTAACCCAACCCCCGAATCAAGACTTATCATCGACCGTCGCTCCCAAGGCTTCCCACTGTTCCTGCAAGTCCAGCCAGTCCTCCTCCAGTTGCGTCAGTTCGCCGCTGATCTTTCCCTGCCGTACCAGCAGTTCCTTAAGCTTATCCTTGTTGGCGTCGGTATAACTGGCGGCGTCCGCCAACGCCGTTTCGATTTCCGCCTTGGAGGTCTGTAAATGGTCCAGGCGCTTTTCCAGTGTTTTGATGCGCTGCTCCAACGGTCGCCGTTTGACCGCCAGCCGCTGCCGCCATTCCGCTTCCTGCCGTTTCTGCTCCTTGCGCCGCTCGCTGGGACGCTGATCCTCGCTCTCTTTATTATTAGATGAGCGCCGCCGGGCGGTCAGCCAGTCCCGATAATCGTCCAGATCGCCGTCGAAGGGTTGCAGCCGGCCTTCCGCCACCAGCGCGAAGGCGTCCGTGGTGGTGCGCAGCAGATGCCGATCGTGTGATACCACCAGCAAGGCGCCCTGATACGACTGCAAGGCCAGCGTCAGCGCATGGCGCATGTCCAGATCGAGGTGATTGGTCGGCTCGTCCAGCAGCAATAAATTCGGCCGCTGCCACACCAGTAGCGCCAGTGCCAGGCGGGCTTTTTCGCCGCCGGAAAACGGCGCCACCGGGTCCAGCGCCTGCTCGCCCCGAAAGCCGAAACCGCCCAGAAAATCGCGCAACGCCTGCTCGGTAGCTTGCGCATCCAGCGCCTGTAGATGCCGCAGCGGACTCCACTCGGGCCGCAATTGCTCCAGTTGATGCTGAGCAAAGTAGCCGATCGTGAGTCCCAGACCGGTTTCCATAGGGCCACCCGCCGGCGGCAGTAGCCCGGCCAGCAGCTTGATCAGGGTGGATTTGCCGGCGCCGTTCGGACCCAGCAGACCCAGCCGGAAACCCGGATTAATCACCAGGCTCACGTCGCGCAACACCAGCCGGTCGCCATAGCCGGCGGATACCTTGTCCAGGCTCAACAGCGGACTGGGCAGCCGGTCCGGCGCCTTAAAATCGAACTCGAATGGCGAATCCACATGGGCGGCGGCAATGATTTCCAGCCGCTCCAGCGCCTTGATGCGGCTTTGTGCCTGGCGGGCCTTGGTAGCCTTGGCTTTGAAGCGGGTGATGAAACTGTGCAAATGGGCGATTTCGTGCTGCTGTTTTTCATAGGTCGCCTGTTGCAATGCCAGCCGGGCGGCCCGCTGCGCCTCGAACGCGCTGTAATTACCCTTGTAAAGCCGCATCTGCCGCTGTTCCAGATGGATCACATGGTCCACCACATTGTCCAGCACGTCGCGGTCATGCGAGATCAGCAGCAGGGTTCCTGGATAAGCTCGCAGCCACTGCTCCAGCCATAACACGGCGTCCAGATCGAGATGGTTGGTCGGCTCGTCCAGCAGCAGCAGATCGGAGCGGCACATCAGCGCCCGCGCCAGATTCAGGCGCACCCGCCAGCCACCGGAAAATTCCGCCACCGGCCGCGCCATATCGGTAGTCTCGAACCCTAATCCGGCCAGTAGCCGTTCCGCGCGGGAACGGGTCGCATAACCATCCAGCGCCTCGAAGCGGTCATGCAATTCGGCCAACCGGGCGCCGTCACGCTGCGCGTCGGCAGATTGCAAAGCACGCTCCAGCGCGCGCCATTCCACATCGCCGTCCAACACATGCTCGATCGCCGGCTGCGGCAAGGGCGGCGTCTCCTGGGCGACATGGGCGATGGTCAGGCGCGGCGGCAGTTCCAGATCGCCGGCGTCGGGATGAATTTCATCCAGTAGCAGCGCGAACAGGGACGACTTGCCGACGCCGTTGGCGCCGACCAACCCCACCTTCCAGCCGGCATGCAGGGTCAGGGACGCCTGCTCGAACAGGGGCTTGCCGCCCCGTTGCAAACTGAGATTGCGCCAACTCAACATCAGCGGCGGCTAGTCCTGGAGCCAGCGGATAATGCCCTGCCACTCGTCCAGATAGGGCGCTGTCCGTTGCGCGGGCAGATCGAACACGGTCAAACCCTCAGCCGCTAACTGCACGTATAACTGCGCATCCCGGATCAGGCCGAGCACAGGCAAGTCCAACGAGTCCAGAAAGATCTGCAACCGGTTTAGCGCCAGCGTGCGCCGGTGAATCCGGTTGCCGATGACGGCGGGGGCGCATTTATGCTTGCGGATTTGCTTGATCTCGGCCAACAGGGCGATGAATTCACCGGTAGCGTCCGTATCGAAGGGCGAGGGCTGCACCGGAATCAGCACCTGCTCGACGTGCTTGACGGCGGTCTTCAAGCGCTCGCCGTGCAACCCGGCGGGCGCATCCAGAATGACCACATCGGGCGTTACGTCGAAATCGAACGACCCAGCGTCGCGCCCTTCCCAGCCCTGGATCGGCGGCGCCTGTTGCGGTCGCCGCGCCAGCCAACTGGTGGCCGATCCCTGCCGGTCCAGATCCGCCAGGATCACCCGCTGTCCCTGCACGGCAAAATAACCGGCCAGATTGATCGCCAGCGTGGTTTTACCACAGCCCCCTTTGGGATTAGCAACTAATATGGTCTTCATCTAGGGTGCTTGAACATGAATTTAGGCCATTCACTTAAGCTGGGACGCTTCGCAGGTTGACTGCAACGGGCCGGCGAGGACGCCGGCGCTCCCAGGATCAGCGGGTCTCGCCTTAAGTGGGTAGCCTGAATTTACACCCGGCATGCAGTCACCGGAGCAGAGATACAGCACATTATCCGAACATCGCTATAGAATAGTTGCGTACGTCGCAGGAACAATAGAATTTTTCACCCGGCGTGAGTGTAACTATATTCGGCAACTACAGAAACCAGAGGACTAATCAACGATGGAATCCATGCTCCGTGTGGCTGGCTGTATCGGTCTGTTGCTGGCAGGCATGCTGCTTTACGGTTGTGGTGGCGGCGGCAGTGGCGGCGGCGACGGTGGCGACGGCAACTCTTCCCCCACGTACACCTTGAGCGGCACCCTCCAGTCGGCCGTCGGCAATGCTGTGGACGGCGATGTCAACGATCCCTATGCCCCTTACAATCCCAACAATACCATCACCACCGCGCAGCCCATTCCCAGCACCGTTATCCTGGGCGGTTACGCCAACCAACCGGGCGCCGGCTCGTCCGGCCGCTCTTATAATCGTGGCGATCTGGACGACTGGTATCGGGTCACTCTGCAGGCCGGTCAAACCCTCACCTTATCGATTGCTGGAGACGGCCTGTTCAATGATCTGGACCTGGAACTTTACAATGCCGCCAATCAGCTCGTCGATGCGTCGCGCGGTACGGAAAAATTCGAATCACTGACGGTCAGCCAGACGGGAGATTATTTTATTCGGGTGCGTGTTTATGACGGCGCCTCCAACTATAACCTGGCCATCGCGCAGCCACCTTCCGCAGGCAACTCGATTGCAGAGGCGTTCACACCGCCGTCCGGCGCGCCTGCCGGCTGCATGCGACTGAGCGACGCCTTCATGCCGGATGAAATCATCGTGCGTTTCGCCGACGCCGCCGGTGCCGTCGCGCCGGGGTTGCAGGCGCGTGCGCAAGCACTGGGGCTGAAGGCCAAAGCGGGCGCCGAGGGACGCAGCATGCTGTTCAGCCTGGCGGACCTGGACCGGAACAGTCTCTACCAGACTCTGGGGATTGCGGCAGCCGATAAATCAGTCGCTGACCCTGACAGCGTTGCCGATCCCCGACTGCAACGCAAACAGGATACCTTGCTGGCCGTCAAGGCGATGCGCAAGCGCTCCGATGTGCTGTATGCCGAACCCAATTGCCTGCGCTACGCCAGTTTCGCCCCCAATGATCCATTTTACGATCCTCAACAGTGGCATTATCCGCTGATTGATCTGCCCCAGGCCTGGGATCTCAACCAGGGCACCGGCGTCATCGTCGCCGTGGTGGACACCGGCGTGGTGCTCAAGCACCCGGATTTGCAGGGACAGTTCGTCCAGGGTTACGACTTTATCAGCGATGCGGATAACGCCGCCGATGGCGACGGCATCGATCCCAATCCCGACGATCCCGGCGACCGCATCGATCCGAGTCAACCCAGTTCTTTCCACGGCACCCATGTGGCGGGCATCATCGCGGCGCTGACCAACAACTCCATCGGTGTGGCGGGGGTCGCGTTTAAAGCCCGCATCATGCCGCTGCGCGCGCTGGGACGGTTCGGCGGTAGCATATACGACATTCAACAGGCCATCCGCTACGCCGCCGGACTGGATAACGATTCCGACTCCAAGCCGCAACGGCGGGCCGATGTGATCAATCTCAGCCTGGGGGGGGCCAGTTCTTCGGCTGCGGATCAGGATGTCTACCAGCAGGTCAGGGACGCCGGCGTGACGATCATTGCCGCCGCCGGCAACAACAGCAGCGCTCTCCCCTCCTACCCGGCCGCTTATGACGGCGTGATCGCGGTCAGCGCCGTCACCATCACTAAAGCCCTGGCCTACTATTCCAATTACGGCTCTTATGTCGACGTGGCGGCACCGGGCGGCGATACGCGCTTCGACATTAACGGCGACGGCCAGCCGGACGGCGTGCTCAGCACAGCCGCCACCCAAAGCAGCAACGGCGGTATTCAGCCCGGCTATCTGTCCTATCAGGGCACCTCCATGGCCTCGCCTCACATGGCCGGGGTAGTCGCTCTGATGCTCTCGGCCAACCCCGCTTTAACGCCGTCGGACATCGACAACCTGCTGGCCGGCGGCAAGCTCAGTTCGGACCTGGGGCAGCCCGGCCGGGATGACAGCTTCGGTTATGGACTGATCGATGCTTACCGAGCGGTGGTCGCCGCCCTGGACGCCGCCGGTAAGCCGGTCACTCCTATACCCATCATATCGGTCAACCCGGCGGGGCTCAATTTCGGCTTGTTCATCGACAGAATCACGGTCAACGTCAGCAATGGCGGCGGCGGCGACCTGCGCATCGACAGCGTCACCACCGACGCCGACGGCTGGCTGACCATCACGCCGCAGGCGGACAGCAATGGATTGGGAGACTATATCGTCAGTGTGAATCGCACCGACCTGTCCGATGGAACTTACACCGCCAAGATCATCTTCGGGTCGCAGAACGCCAACAGCACCGTCCAGGTACCGGTCATCATGCAAGTATCCGCCCTGGACTTTACTAATGTCGGCATTCTCTATGTGCTCCTGATCGATCCCAGGACCGGTGCTGTCGTTGACAGCGCCGCCGCCGCTGCACAGAGCAACGGCGTCTATCGCTATAGTCTGACTAAGGCGCCGCCGGGAACTTATAAAATCATGGCGACCACCGACTGCAACTATAACCGCGCCGTTTGCGATGCAGGCGAAGCCTGCGGTGCTTATAAGACGCTGGATCAACCCATCAATATCGTGGTCGATGGCGATCGAGGCGATCTGAATTTCGCGGTCGGCTTCAGCGCCGGCATCAAATCCGAGGCGTCCGCCTCCAGCAGCGAGTCGCCCCCGGGGTCCGGATCCGACTCAATTCAAAACTAGCGAGCAAGGGGTAAAATGAAACTACGTTCGGCAGTACTGCTGTTTGCCGGCTTGTTCGGCAGCATCCAGAGTTGCGCCCAACCCGGCGCCTCCGACGGCGGCGGGCCGACGCCCGCCGCTCGGGCCACTGCGCTGTCCGTCGCCATCCTGCAACATACCAATCAATGCGGGAGCCGCTTTTCCCAACCGACCGCGCTGTGGATCGATACTCCCGAACGCCTGGCGCAGATCTACCAGGGCTTTCCCGTATTGCCTCCGCCAGCGCCGCCGGCGGTGGATTTCACGCGGCAGGGCGTGCTGCTCATTACGATGGGGCAACGGCCTACGGCGGGCTATGGGCTCAGCCTGCTTGCGGATTCAGCGCGGCTGCGCGAGGGCGTGCTGACCGTCGGAGTCGATTGGCAGGAACCCCGCCCTGGCTACATGCTTGCCCAGATGCTCACCACGCCTTGCCTGCTGCTGCAATTACCCGCCGTCTCCTTCCACCGCATCCAGGTGGTGGACCGGCAGGGTCAGGTACGGTTGAGCGCCAGTCGTTGACCTTGCCGTAAGGCCGGGTCCTGCCGGTAAAAGGCGCATAACTGGTGGTAGACGGCTGGATAGGCGTTCTGTAACACGGCGGGGAGTCCAAAGAATGCTTCGCTGGCGACCGCAAAGAACTCACCCGGACTGTCGGCGGCATACGGATGCAGCGCAGTCTCCGCGTCTGTCTGCACGCGCCGGCAGAGATCCTCGTAGGCGGCCGTAAACGCTGTTGTCCAGGCGGCTGGAGTCATAGCGCGGTGCAGGGGCGGCATGCCGTTGACCGCGCCGTTCAGCAAATCCAGCTTATGGGCGCACTCGTGAACCACCACGTTAAAACCCTCATTCCAGGCTGCCGCCTGTACATCTTCCCAGGAGAGAATCACCGGTCCGCGATCCCAGGCTTCCCCCACCCGCGCCTCGTAACCACTGTGCACCACCCCGGCGGCATCCTGCGAACGGTGCGGCGACCAGAAGCCTTCCGGATAAATAATGAGGGCGGACCAATCGTGGTAGTAATCCAGACCGAGCGCCAGGATGGGCAGACAGGCCTGCGCGGCGATGGTGATGCGCATTCCGGCATTAAGTTCCAGCCCGCCGGCAGGCGTCAACGTTTTTTCGTGCAGAAACAGCAGGGTAAGTTCACGAAGGTGGTGCAGTTCGGCGGCGTTCAGACCCGCCAGGGCCGGCAGCCCCACCACCGCCTGCCACTCCTCCTCCGGCAGGCGCTGGCGCTGCAATAACCGACGGCGGCGCCAGTGGCGCAGCCACTTCACGGCAATGACCCGTCAAATTGGCGGATCAGGAATTCCGCCCGGTTGCGCTGCGGGCACGAGCAGGGCCAGCACCAGAATATGCTGATACCCCAGGAACAGCAGCATCCAGGTGGCAGGCTCAGGTACCGCCAGCAGCATCACCCGCGCAAAGACGCCGTGGGCGGCGGTGGTTACGTGAATGCCGTCCCAGAACAGATAAACGCGGGCTTCGCCAAGATCGCTGCTGCATGAGTTAATGGCCGCGCAGGCATCCGTAACATTGGTAAAGTCATACCCAGCGGGATTGTTGACGATGTTCTGGATCAGCCCGAAGGCATCGAAGCGGATCAGTGAGGCGACCACGGCAGGCGGTAGACTAGCCGCCAGGGCCTGGTTCAGCCCGTCGTTCATTTGTCGGACCAGTGGTGTAGCGACTCCACTCGCGCCGGCTAACCGGACGGCGGGCGTCGCGCCGATGTCCGGCACATTCCATAGCACGATTTTGGTAGCGCCAGCGGCTGTAAGCTGACCCACCATGGTCACGACGTTAGTGATATAGCTATTGACGATCGCGGCAGGATCGGCCGAGGTCAAGGCATCGCGCGCATCGTTGCCGCCGCCGGCGATGACGTACAGAGCATCCGGCGGCGCAGTATTGCTAAAGTCGACGAGAAACTGGTTTACCTGGTCCACTAGCGGAGGGGTGATGGATGGCGGGCCGGTGCGGGCGCCGCCATAGGCATAATCGTTGCCGCCGGGCAGCAGCGACGGGGTCGCGCTTAAACCAAGCGAGGCTGCAAACTGTTCCGCCCACACCGGCCCATTGGAATAGCGGTTACTCCCGGCATAGGGCGCAAACGGTATAAAAGTCGAGTCAGATATGGGGGTTGGCGTTCTCGCCCCGCCAAAGAGGTTATCGAACACCACCGCATTATTGCCGGCGTCAGTCAGACTGTCGCCGAAAAAGAACACCTGGTTGAAGCTGACAGCCCAGACCGGCGTGGTCAGGCTGCTCACTGCCAAAAACAGCAGCATTTTGAGAAAAACGTGATAGTGCTTCATTAATAATCAATCCTCACTGGCAGCACAGTTGATCAGGAAAGTCCTTTGAAAAGTCAAAACCGATACTCGAAATTTTCCTCGAACCGCGCCTGGAATTCGTCGAGCGTATAGCTATGATTCTGAGTGCCCGGCCGTTCGATTTTAATGGCGCCAGCCAGTGAGGCGATCCGCCCGGTAGTTTCCCAGTCCAGACCCTGCATCAGAGCGTAGATCAGGCCAGCCCGGTACGCGTCGCCGCAGCCGGTGGGATCGACCACCTCACGCGGTCGGGCCGGCGGAATGGCGATGCGACCGCCCTCGGCGATGATATAGGAACCCTCTCCCCCTTGAGTAACGATCAGCGCCTGCACCCGCTCGGCGAGTTGCGCCAGCGACAAACCGGTGCGCTCCTGCAGCAGCGCGCATTCGTAATCGTTGACCGCCACCCAGAACGCCTGCTCAAGCAGGGACAATAAATCCTCGCGGCTGAACAGCGGCAGCGCCTGACCCGGATCGAAAATAAAAGGAATGCCGGCCTCGGCGAACTGACCGGCATGGGCCAGCATGCCCTCGCGGCTGTCGGGGGACACTGTGCCGATGGTAATGCCAGCGTCTGTCGGCACTGCGGCGGCGGCGGAAAACGCCATTGCCCCCGGATGGAAGGCGGTGATCTGATTGTCGTCCAGATCAGAGGTAATGTACGCCTGGGCAGTGAACGCGCCCTCGATAACCTTGAGGTAGCGGCGGCTGATCCCCCGGCTGTCCAACCACTGGGCGTACGCGTCGAAATCCTCCCCCACCGTACCCAGCGGCCAGCCTTCCGCGCCCAGCAGCTTAAGGTTATAGGCCACGTTACCGGCGCAACCACCGAACTCCCGCCGCATGGTCGGTACCAGAAAGGATACGTTCAGCATGTGCACCTTATCGGGCAGGATGTGATTCTTGAAGCGGTCGTGAAACACCATGATGATGTCATACGCCAGGGAACCGCAGATCAACGCCGACATGGCTATTCTCACCTCGTAAACAGTACCAGCAACCAGATCAGGCCCACATTCAGCAGCGCCATCAACACCGCCGCCGAGCCGGTATCCTTGGCCAGCCGCGACAGTTCGTGCCACTCCGGCCCGATGCGGTCCACCACCGCCTCGAGGCCGGAATTCAGCAATTCCACGATCATGACCAACAGCAGACTGCCGACCAGCAGCGCACGCTCCACGCCGCTCCGGCCCAGCCATAAACCCACCGGCGTCAGGCACAGACACAGCACGCTCTCCTGGCGAAACGCCGCCTCGTTGCGCCACACCCCCTTCAGTCCAGCCCAGGAATTCAGGGTAGCGTTCACCACCCGCCGCCAGCCCCCAGAGGACGGATTGACCCGGTGGGAATCCAGCGGTGTCAAGCCGTTGTTATCGGCTCCCGGCGACTGGCCACAGCCCAATCGGGAAGAGAGTCGGGACACACCCGGTGCCGATCCGCTGTGCGCCAATGTCACGGCAACGCCTTCAAAGCCGCCTCGTAATCAGGCTCGTCGGCAATTTCCGGCACCAGTTGGGTATACAGCACCTTATTATTCTCATCCAGCACCACCACAGCGCGGGCGGTGAGACCGGCCAGCGGACCGTCTTCCACCAGCACGCCGTAATCCTTGGCGAAACGGCGCGAGCGCATCATCGACAGAGGCACCACATTCTCCAGCTTTTCGCCAGTGCAGAAACGGCTCTGGGCAAAGGGCAGATCTGCCGAGATGATCAACACTACGGTATCGGGATGCGCCTTGGCGTGCTCGTTGAACTTGCGCGTGGAAACCGCGCAGACTGGCGTGTCCAGGCTAGGCACGATGTTCAATAACTTTTTCCTGCCAGCGTAATTGGCCGGCCCGACATCGCTCAGATCACCGGCGACCAGATGGAAGTCCGGCGCCTGGCTGCCGACCGCCGGCAGCTCGCCGTTGGTGTGAAATTCAGTGCCTTTCAGAGTAACTGTCGCCATGGGAGGTCTCCTTAACTTAAGGGGATTAGGAAGACAGCAGTGGGCTGTCGATTGGCAAGTAAAAAAACGGCGTCAGTTTAGCACGGCCATCCGACGGCCGAATACACCGCGCTCAGTCTTCCCCCGCCGCCTCCAGCGCGGCATACGCGGCGGCGTCCAGCAGCGCGTCGAGATTCCCGCCGGGCTTCAGGCGGAAGATCCAGCCCTCGCCATAAGGGTCCTGATTGATAAGCTCCGGCTGGTCCGCCAGCGCTTCATTGACTTCCACCACCTCACCCGCCACCGGGCTGTAGACATCGGAAGCCGCTTTCACCGATTCCACCACGGCGCATTCTTCGGCCGCCTGCAAGGCCCGCCCCACCACGGGCAGTTCCACGAACACCATATCGCCCAGTTGCGCCTGGGCGTGATCGGTAATCCCTACGGTCACACTGCCATTCTCCTCCAGGCGCGCCCATTCATGGGTCTTGGTGTATTTGAGTGCGGCGGGAATGTTGCTCATACGGCTGGACTCCTTACAATTTACAGGTCAGGACAAATTGAACGGGCAGCGGCTATGGCGCACGAACGGCGGCGCCACTACCCGGGCTGAAGCGTATTTACTCGGGCTCCCCGGACCGGGAAGCGCGCTCCAGTTTCAGGGAGTTTGCCTGGCCAGGCGCTTCATCCGGCTCGATGATCCAGCAACATGGTAGCCTGAATTGGCGGCTGAATACACCCTTGGACAGTGCCGTGTCCGGAACCGTACAGCATGCGCCCCGCTGGAGCAGCGGATACCTGGAAATTTACCCTGCGCCCCGTCAGGCTGGTTGACCAGTCGCGCATGCTGCTATAGTAAGGTGCATCTCGATGAAGAAACCCTTGATAATGTTGCAGGGAACTTTGCCCATGCTCAGAATTTGCAATTTTTTCAACGCCTGCCTGCTTACAGCATGCTGGTACAGCCAGATGGCGGCGGCGGCGGATATCATGCAAGCTTATCGCGACGCTGTGGCCACCAACCCGGTGCTGCAGCAGGCTATCGCCAACAGCGAAGCCGTGCAGGAACAGCAGCCGCAAGCCCGGGCCGGACTGATGCCCAGGGTCGATGCTGGCGCCAACTATACGCAGACTTTTAATCACGATATAAACGCTCCCAGGAATCGCTTCACCGGGATACGCAGAGAAAAATCCTTCGACGACCACAGCTATGATGTCACTCTGACCCAGCCCGTGTACGACCGGGCGGTCGGATACCGCATTCAGCAAGCCGAATCCAACGCCGATCAGGCCAACGCCAATGTAGAGGCCAACCAGCAGGATCTGGTTATCCGGGTGGCGGAAAGCTACTTTCTAGTGCTGGGCGCGCTGGATAACCTGACTTTCCGCATCGCCGACAAGAACGCTATTACCCGTCAGTTGGAACAGGCCAAACGCCGCTTCGAGGTCGGCCTGATCACGGTCACCGACGTGGCCGAAGCCCAGGCTCTGTACGATCTGGCGATCGCCGACGAACTCGACGCTCGCAAGATTCTGTCTGACCGGCGCGAGGTGCTGCGCGTGGTGACCGGCAAGTATTACGATCAGCTCAACGTGCTGGACCCAAAAGCCCCGCTGGACCCCGTCCAACCCACCGACCCGGAAGCCTGGGTGAAAATTGCGCTGGAAAATAATCCTCAGGTACAAAGCGCCTTATTCGAGGTGGAAAGCAGCCGGGCCAATATCCAGGTGCAACGCTCCGGCCATTATCCTCTGGTGGATCTGCAGGGCCGTAACCTGCACAGCAACGACGGCGCAACCGACGTCAAAGGCAATGAGGTCAGCCTGCGCTTGCAGATTCCCCTGTTCACGGGCGGCGCCGTCAGCGCCAGCACTCGCCAGGCGGCGTATGAACACGAGGCCAGCAAACAAAGGCTGGAACAGACTCAGCGGGATATCATCCGCCAGGTCCGCTCCTCTTACATCGGTCTGGAAACTGCCCGCAGCCGGGTAAAAGCGCTCGATCAGGCGGTAGCTTCCAGCCGCAGCCGGCTGGAAGCTACCCAGGCGGGTTTCGACGTGGGCACCCGCACGATCGTCGAAGTGTTGAATGCGGAACGGGATCTGCTGGCGGCAGTCCGGGATCTGGCCCTGTCCCGCTACGACTACATCGTCAACCGGCTGCGACTGTTGCAGGCCGCCGGTCGGATCAGCGGGCCAAAACAGATTGAGGCTGTCAACGCCTGGCTCAGGCTGCCCAAGGAAGCGCAACCCCAATGAGCCACTGTTACCCCGCTCACCGGACGCGACCCCGCTCGCCTCAGGCCCTGCCCCTATGCGCCCTGCTGGCGTCGACCAGCCCGGCCACCTGTTGCAATCGCTCCAGGTTCTCCAGGCGGATGTACTTATGCCGCACTTCGATCAACTCCTGCTGCTGGAACCGGGTGAACAGCCGACTGACGGTCTCCACTGCCAGGCCCAGGTAGTTGCCGATATCGTTGCGCGACATGCTCAAGCGGAACTCCCAGGGCGAAAAACCGCGCTGCTGGAAGCGCCTGGACAAGCTGAGCAGCAACGAAGCCAGCCGTTCTTCGGCGGATTTCTTCCCCAGCAGCGTCAGCAGTTCCGAGTCGGCCTGAATCTCCCGACTCATGATGCGCAGCAACTGCCGCCCCAATCCAGGCGCCAGCACAGCCAGTTCCTCGAGGCGATTGAAGGGAATATCGCAGACGCTGGTGGTTTCCAGGGTCTTGGCTCCGCACGGATGGCGGTTGCTGTTGATCGCATCGAGGCCGATGATTTCACCGGGCAAATGAAAGCCGGTGATCTGTTCGCTGCCATCCTCGGTGATGGTATAGGTTTTGACCGAACCGCACCGGATGGCGTACAGAGAGTGAAACTCATCGCCCAGGTGAAAAACATGGCGGCTGCGCGCCAGAGGACGATGGCGCTTGACCAGCGCATCCAGTCGCTGGATATCTTCGCTGCTGATGCCCAGGGGCAGGCACAGTTGCTGCAGATTGCAACCGCTGCACGCCTGTTTGATCGAAGCGATATCTATAACTTTGTGATGACTGGGATCTATCATTCTTCGCTTTCCGCAGTGTCAAGCCGAGTTAGGACCCTAACCCGCGCGTCCGCATCAGCCCGATAGGCGGCTGGGCGCGAGATGGCGATCGTTTTTCCGAACTGAGACCAACCCCACTGGCGGGGCTGCGTCCCTGTCGTTCCAGCAATTCCTGCGGGAAACCGGCTTCCGGAGAAGCCTCCTGAGATGGTGGTTAGACCTGTGAAAGCGTTATTTCAGCAGATTCATTGATCTTAGACAATGAATAAGTTACCTATCTTTTCATTCGACCCTGGAACGAGAGGGGATTTTCCAGGCGATCCGGACACGGTTTTCCGCTCCGCTGCGCCGCTGCGCAGCAACCCCACAGGCAGCCGAAACCCGCTATAATTCCGCCTTCGGATTCGCTCTAACCCCTCTCCCCACCGCAGGATTGCCATGTTCCATCCCCTGGAGATTTTCATCGGCTGGCGCTATACCCGCGCCAAGCGCCGCAATCACTTCATTTCCTTTATTTCCCTGACCTCGATGCTGGGTATCGCTCTGGGCATCACCGCCCTGATCACCGTGCTGTCGGTAATGAACGGCGCCGTCAAGGAAGTGCGCGAACGCATTCTGGGCATGGCCTCCCACGCCACCATCAGCGCCTATGGCGGCCGCCTGCAGGACTGGCAGGCTGTGCGCGCCGAGGCCGAGCGCAATCCCCAGGTGCTGGGCAGCGCGCCCTTTGTGCGCGGCGAAGCCATGCTGGTCAACGAATCCCTGGTGAGCGGCGCCATTGTGCAGGGCATAGCGCCACCCGAGGAGCATAAGGTTTCCGTGGTGGCGGATAAAATGGTCAGCGGCAGTCTCGACGCGCTGCAACCGGGCGGCTTCGGCATCGTCCTGGGCCAGGCGCTCGCCACGACCCTGGATGTCAAACCGGGCGATAAGCTCACCGTGATTGTTCCCCAGGCTAACTTTACGCCGGTCGGCCGCGTGCCCCGCTTGAAGCGCTTCGACGTGGTCGGCGTGTTCGATTCGGGCATGTACGAATACGACCGGGGTCTGGCCCTGATCAACCTCGACGATGCGTCCATGCTGTTCCGGCTGGACGGCGCCGTCACTGGCCTACGCCTCAAGCTGGCCGACATGTTTCAGGCGCCGCGCGTGGCTCGCCAGATCGCCACAGAGCTTCCCGCCGGGCTTAGCGTGCAGGACTGGACTCAGGAGCACGCCAACTTTTTCCGCGCCGTGCAGATCGAGAAAACGGCCATGTTCGTTATCCTGACCCTGATCGTGGCGGTGGCTGCTTTTAATATCGTTTCCGCCCTGATCATGGTGGTCAACGACAAGCAGGCCGACATCGCCATTCTGCGCACGCTGGGTGCCACCCCGGCCAGCATCATGGGTATTTTCATCGTGCAGGGAATCACCATCGGCCTGATCGGCACCGTGCTGGGTCTGATCGGCGGCGTGGCGCTGGCGCTGAACCTGGATGTAGTGGTGCCTTTCATCGAGGAACTGTTCCATATCAAGTTTATGTCCCCCGATGTGTATCTGATCAGCGAGGTGCCCTCGCAGTTGTTGTGGAGCGATGTCGCCATGATCGCTGCCGTCGCGTTCGGGCTGGCAACCCTGGCCACCCTCTATCCGGCCTGGCGGGCCGCGCGGACCCAGCCGGCCGAGGCGCTGCGCTATGAATGAAACCACCGCGGTACAGCCCGTATTGAGCTGTCAGGGACTGAGCAAGGTGTTTCGCCAGGGCGACCAGTTGCTGGAAGTGCTGCGGAATATCGACTTTGAGTTACAGCGCGGCGAACGGGTGGCGATTGTCGGCAGTTCCGGCGCCGGCAAGAGCACCTTGCTGCATGTGCTGGGCGGTCTGGACATGCCGACCACCGGCGAAGTCATCGTCGTCGGTCATAACCTGACCCGCCTGCGGGATGCCGAGCGCGGTCGGGTGCGGAACCGCCTGCTGGGCTTTGTCTATCAATTTCACCATCTGTTGCCGGAATTCACCGCGCTGGAGAATGTGGCTATGCCGTTGCTGATTCGCCGCGTGGCGACGGTGGAGGCGGTGCGCCAGGCGACGGACCTGCTCAACAAGGTGGGGCTGGGGCAGCGGCTGACGCATAAACCGGGCGAGCTGTCCGGCGGCGAACGCCAGCGCGCCGCGGTGGCGCGAGCCCTGATCACGCAACCGGCCTGCGTGCTGGCCGACGAACCTACCGGCAATCTGGACCGGCGCAGCGCCAGCCAGGTGTTCGAGCTGATGCTGGAATTGAACCGTTCGCTGGCCACCAGTTTTGTCATCGTCACCCACGACGAAGCCCTCGCGGCCCGTCTGGACGGCATCTGGCGCCTGGTGGATGGCCAGTTGCAGCGCGAGGTGTAGCTCACCTCAGGCGGCCGGCAGCGCGGCTGGCTCTCCAGTGCATTCACGTTGGTCAGCGCAGGCAGGCATAAAAAAAGCGCGGTTCCCCGCGCCTTCATGAATCTGAACGACTGCGCGCACCCGCCTGCGGGGCCTTACAGACTGCCGCCGAGCAGCATGCGTTGGGCCAGCCGGCCATTGACCAGCCGGCGGCGTTTGCGCAACACCGACAGACGCCACAGCGAACGGACCGCCGCATACCCGGCAGTGCCCAGCAAAACGCCCACCGCGAGAGAACCTACCAGCAGCGGCGCCCAGATGTCCCCGGCTTCGTTCAGCAGCCAATCCAGGGAAAACTGGATATTGAGCTCGTTGGGAGGAGCGCTCAGCAACCAGACGCCTACCTTGTAGGTGCAATAGAAGAAAGGCGGTATGGTGACCGGGTTAGTGATAAATATCGTCAACACCGCCAGGGGCAGATTGACTCGCAGCCAGATGGCCCCGAAAACCGCCATCCAGGTATGGATGGGAACGGGCACGAAGGCGATAAACAGCCCTAACCCGACAGCGCCTGCCGCCGAGCGGCGGTTGAGATGCCATACATTAGGATCGTGCAGGCGCTCACCGAAAATTTGCAAGCATTTATACTCACGCATTTTCTGGGGATCGGGCAGATACCGTTGCAGGATTTTCTTTACCATGAAAAACTGATGCCTGTTGTAACAAAGATAAACTTTATCTTATTTTATACTTTTATGTATCATTTTCCAACTCTTTTTATCAACTTTACCAATCATGATGCGCCTGGGCGTACTCGCCTTTCTGGCGGGGATAGCGCTGTTTCACACGCTGGCTGAACTGCCGGACCGGCGCTGGACCTGGGCGCTGCCCGGCGTACTGGCGGCGCTGCGTTACCTGCCGTGGCTGCGTCTGCCCGCCTGGGGAGCGGCTGGCCTGCTGTGGGCCCTGCTATGGAGCGAGCCGCCACCGGCGGCCCAATTACCGGTGGAACTGCAAGGAGTCGATCTGCAGGCGGTCGGTTGGGTCGCTTCGATCCCGGCGCACGCCCAGCGCAGCCTACGTTTTCAATTCACCGTAGACAGCCTGACCGCCGGCGCCACCGCGCTGCCCTGGCAGGGAAAACTGCGGCTAAGCTGGTACGAACCCTTGCCGGCGCTCCAGGTCGGCGACCGCTGGGCGCTGACGGTGCGCCTGCATCGCCCGCGCCAACTTGCCAACCCTGGCAGCGCCGATCAGGCACGCTGGCTATTCAGCAACCGCATCGCCGCGCTCGGTTATGTCCGCCGCCAGCCCGAACCGCAACTGCTGCAAGCCGCCGCCCGCTACCCGCTCGACCGCTTTCGCCAGCAGCTGGCTGAGCGCTTCGCCGCGTTGCTGCCCTCTAACCCTTATCGCGGCATCCTGACCGCTCTGGCGATCGGCGACGAGCAGGCGATCCGGCCGGAACAGTGGGACATTCTGACCCGCACCGGCACCGGTCACCTGATCTCCGTTTCCGGCCTGCATATCGGGATGGTGGCGGCCTTGGTGTTCCTTGTGGTGCGCACCGGCTGGAGCCGGCTGCCACGCCTGGCGCAACGCTGGCCCGCCGCCAAGGCGGGAGCTTTGCTGGCACTGCTGGCCGCCGCCGCTTATGCCTTGCTGGCGGGTTTTTCCCTGCCTACCCAACGCGCCCTGGTCATGCTGGCGGTGGCGTTGTTCGCTTTATTCGCCCAGCGCGCCGTGGTCCCCAGTCGGATCCTGGCGCTGGCTCTGTGGGTGGTGCTGCTGGCCGACCCCGAAGCGCCGCTGAGTTATGGTTTCTGGCTGTCCTTCGGAGCAGTCGCAGCGATTCTCTATGCCATCGCGGGACGGCGGCTGGAGCAGCCATTGCGGGAATGGCTGCGGTTGCAACTGGCGATCACGCTGGCTTTGCTGCCCGCCACCCTGATCCTGTTCCAGCAGATTCCGCTACTGTCGCCTATCGCCAACCTGGTCGCCATTCCCTGGAGCAACATCACTGTAGTGCCGCTGACCTTGCTGGCGGCGCTGGCCGGTGGCATCAGCGAGCCGTTACAGAGCGGGCTGTTGCAGTTGGCCGCGTTGACCCTGCAGTGGCTATGGGACTTTCTGGTCTGGCTGAGCCGTTCGCCCTGGGCCTTGCTGCATTTTCCGGCACCGCCCTGGTGGACCCTGGGGTTCGCGCTGCCGGGTCTGCTCCTGCTGTTGGGACCCCGTGGTTGGCCGGCGCGCTGGCTGGGCGGTGTGTTGTTGCTGCCGGTGGTGTTCTTGCCACGCGCGGTCCCTGCAGCGGGCGAGTTCTGGTTTACTCTACTGGACGTCGGCAAGGGCCTGGCGACAGTGATAGCGACCCGGCATCATGTGCTGGTTTACGACACCGGTCCCCGCCGGGACAATTTCGATACCGGTCGCAGTGTGCTGGTTCCTTACCTGTGGCAACAGGGGATTGGCCAAGTGGACCGGCTGGTGGTCAGCCATGCCGATCGCGCCCACATGGGCGGCACGCGCGCGCTGCTGGAGCGGCTCCCCGTTAAGTCGGTATTCACACCATCATTGCGGGCGGCGCCGATCGAAGGCGCCGAGCCGTGCCAGGCGGGGTTGGAGTGGCATTGGGACGAGGTCCATTTTCAAGTGCTGCACCCACCGCCCGGCGCGCTGGGCGACGACGACGGTTCCTGCGTGTTACTGGTGACCGGTAAACAGCGGTTATTGTTGCCCGGCGACATCGGTGCGACCACGGCCACGGCCCTGGCCCAGACTTA
The DNA here is from genome assembly GCA_963708455.1 of uncultured Pseudomonadota bacterium. Classification (GTDB taxonomy): domain Bacteria; phylum Pseudomonadota; class Gammaproteobacteria; order Competibacterales; family Competibacteraceae; genus CAIMUS01. The sequence goes on along the minus strand of CAVPSQ010000010.1, from coordinate 170,692 downwards.
CGGCGCCGCGCTGACGGCCGAGGTGCTGGTGGCGCCCCATCAGGGCGCCCGTCCAGCCTTCTCGCCTGCCTTCGTTGCCGCCGTGCAGCCGCAATACGTGTTGCTGTCCAACGAGTTCCGCACGCCGGCGGCGGCACAGGCAGCAGCCGCCCCGTACCAGCAGGCCGGGGCTGTCGTGCTGGATACCACCACCGAAGGCGCCATCAGTTTCCACCTAGACGGCGCCGCCCTGCAGCCGCATGCCTATCGTCGGGAAACGCGGCGCTACTGGCACACGCCCTAATGGTCTCAGGGTGTCGCCGGGTACAAAACCCAGCAGCCGCCGCAGCGGCGCAGGGATTACCAGACGGCCCTGGGGTCCGAGATGAATTTCGATAGGCATGATGATTTGCGGCATGGTGTTATAAATCGCGCCATGTTCAAGCGGGATTTGCCAGTCCGCGCATTAGGGTGCAATTAAAACTGTGAGGGGACTGATTGCAGCCGCGAAACGATAAAATCGAGCTGGTGTAGGTGATTTCCTCAAAAGATCATACCTGGGGGTCCAGTCTTTATTCCTCCCCTGCCAAGGGGGGGTGCCCGAAAGGCGGGGGGGGTCAGTCCGCAAGATCAAACCACCCCGGCGCTACGCGCCACCCCTCCTTATCCAAGGAGCAACTGTGTTGAAAACCTCAGGACCTGCACTCCTCGGGAGGCTGCCAGGGGGTCTTGGCCTTGAGCATCGCGTTTAAGATCGTCAGCAATTTACGCATGCACGCCGTCAGCGCCACCTTGGCCGGTTTACCCGCGGCACGCAAGCGCTGGTAAAACCCTTTGATCACCGGATTGAACCGGCTGGCGGTCACCGTCGCCATGTACAGCGCCGTCCGGACCAGAACGCGCCCACCGAAGATGCTTCGGTGTCCGCGACCCTGGCCGGAATCGCGGTTAAACGGGCAGACGCCGACCAAGGCGCTGATTTGGCGACGATCCAGGGTTCCCCGTTCCGGCAACGCCGCCAGCAACGTCACCGAGGTCACCGGGCCGATGCCCGGGACGCTGCGCAGCAGGTCATCCTGCGCGCGCCAGATCGGGCTGGCGCGGAGCCGGCTCTGGAGGTCGTCATCGAGGATCTTGATCCGTTCTTCAAGCCAGGTGAGGGTCGTGCGGAGATCCGCCTGCACTTGGCGATGGGCGCTGGCCAAGCGGTTCTTCTCGGCGGTGAGCATCGTGATCAGTTGCCGACGGCTCTGCAGGAGCGCGGTCAGCGCCTGGGTCTCTTCGTCTTTCCACGGGCGGGGCGCCGGCTGGATGCTGTGACCGAAGCGCGCCAGCACCAAGGCATCCAAGGCGTCGGTCTTGGCCAGATACCCCAACGCCTTGGCAAAGTCGCGCGCCTGGCGGGGATTGACGACGGCGGTGGGGAAGTGCGCCTCGATCAGCGTCCCCGCCACCAGGGTCTCCAACCCGCCGGTCGCTTCCAAAACGATCAGCGCGGGCGTCCGGGGGCGCAACCAGGCGATCAACTCCGCCCCAAGCCGGCCTCATCGCGGGTGACGTGCAGGCGCTCCTGGGTCGGCCAGAGGGCCACATCCCGGTGGGCCTTGGCGACGTCGATCCCCACCCAGCACGCGGCGGGCGTCGTGGCGTCCGCCGCGGTCATCGCCGGGGACACCATCACAGCGGGAGCCGGGTCCAGTGGACGGCTGACCGTAAATTCAGAGTGGATTGCGGCCTGGACGGCGACTGCGAGTTGGTTCTTCACCATGATGTGTTCCTCATCCCAACCTGGCACGATACGGATTCAGGTCCAATCAACTGTTCGGGCTGGTGGTTCACAGAAACCGGAACGTGGCGCTTCAAGCTCCTTGACGGGATCGTGGGTCCCAGAGGGGATTCGTGCTACCACGTTTCGGGAAACTCTACCAAACTTCAAACATACAAGGGGAATCCATACCCACCCATGCCCGACTTTCCGGTATAGCCTTCGCCAGAAATCACTTAACTCTTTCAAACTCTGCACTTTTGTACTTTACTTAACAGCAGGCGAACTGCACAGTCGGATTCCCTTAACCTCGGCAGGCGCCCGTCTTGTGGAACTCCCTTGAGGTGTCAGGTGATGAAGACCGGCGGATACAGCAACCCCTTTCTCGCAATAATCCCCCGCTGGGCAGTAGCCATTTTCTCTTGGTTGGGTGCCTGGTTCTGGGTCGGCCCGGCGGCTGCCGACGAGTCGGTCATCCGGCTGGTGGAGCCCTATGAGTGGCGGATCATCGGGATCATCGCCCTATGCGTTGTCGAAGCGCTGCTCATTGTCGCCTTGCTAGTCCAGCAGCAGCGCCGACATGGGGTTGAAACCGAGTTGCGCGACAGTGAAGAGCGGATGACGCTGGCGGCGACGGCGGCCAAGCTGGGCATGTGGGTGTGGGACATCACCCACGACCAGATCCTGGGTGACCGATCCCTGCCGGGCGCTGTATGGTTTCGCTCCCGCCGTGCCTCTCGATTACCAGGCGTTTCTCGATTCCCTGCACCCGGATGATCGGGGGCCCACTCAACAGGTCATTCAGCGCGCGCTGACGGCGCGCAAGGAATACCACTGCGAATACCGGGTGATCCTGCCAGACGGCAGTCTGCGCTGGATTGCCGCCCAGGGGCGGGGCTACTTCGACAACGCCGGCAAACCGCTGCGCCTGATGGGGGTCTCGATCGATATCACCGCCCCCAAGCAAGCGGAACTGGAGATTCAGCGCCAATGGCAGGAACTGGCGCACGTGACGCGGGTCGCCACCCTGGGAGAACTCTCCGCCGCGCTCGCCCACGAATTGAACCAACCGCTGACCGCCATCCTCAGCAATGCCCAGGCAGCCCAACGGTTTCTGGCGCAGACACCGCCAGATCTGGAAGAACTGCGGGCCATCCTGCAGGACATCGTGCAGGACGATCAGCGGGCCGGTGAGGTGGTGCGTCGGCTGCGGGTGTTGTTCAAAAAAGAGGAATCGCCGCGCCGGGTGCTGGACCTCAACGCCGTTATTCGGGAGGTCGGTAAACTGCTGTGCAGTGACCTGGTCGCCAGACACGTGTCGCTGGTGATGGACCTGGTGGCCGACCTGCCGGGAGTGGTCGGCGACCCGGTGCAATTACAGCAGGTGGTCCTCAACCTGCTGCTGAATGGCGCCGAAGCTCTGTGCTCCGCGACCACCTGCCCGCGCCAGTTACAGGTGCGCACCCGCAAGCACGATGCCGCCACCATCGAGGTCGCCGTGCGCGACACCGGCGCCGGTTTCGACCCCGAGCAACTGGAGCATTGCTTCGAGCCGTTTGTCACCACCAAACCCCAGGGGCTGGGGATGGGACTGGCCATCAGCCGGTCGATCGTTACCGCCCATGGCGGCCGGCTGTGGGCAACCAACAATCCCGACGGCGGCGCCACCTTGCATTTCACGCTGCCGGTCAGCCCGGAGTCCAACCGATGACCACCGTCCCCACGATATTTATCGTCGATGACGATGCCGCCGTGCTCACCAGTCTGGCGCGACTGGTCCGGTCCGCCGGCTATCAAGCCGTCACCTTCAGTTCGGCGGGCGAGTTTCTCGACCGGGTGACCGCCGACACCCCGGGTTGTCTGGTGCTCGACGTGCACCTGCCCGAATTGAGCGGCCTGGACCTGCAGCAGGCCCTCGCCACCGCCGGCCACAGTCTGCCGATCATCTTCCTCACCGGCTACGGCGACATTCCGATGAGCGTTCGGGCAATAAAAGCTGGCGCCGTGGACTTCCTGACCAAACCCTGCAATGACCAGGACCTGCTCACAGCTATCCAGCAAGCTCTCGCCCAGGATCGGCAGGCGCGCCAGGCGCACGCAGGAGTGGCCGATATCCAACAGCGTCTCGCCACGCTGACCCCACGCGAACGGGAAGTCCTGGCCCTGGTCGTCGCCGGCCAGCTTAACAAGCAGATTGCCGCCGCCCTCGGCGCCAGCGAACAGACCATCAAAGTCCATCGGGGGCGGGTCATGGAAAAGCTGCAGGCAGCCTCGCTGGCCGAGCTGGTGCGGCTGGCGGAAAAGGGAGGGATTGCGCCCGCCACCGCACCCCGCCGGTTGAACTAAAGTGCAATAGGCAAGCGCCTCACCGTCTGTTAAGTTCTGCCCTGGATCACACCGTGGCGGTTCTCTGTTTCCAGGGAGACTGCCTCTTATTCACCCTGTCGCCAGTCGTCCTGATTCAGGGTCGCCATTGTATCTTTCATCCCGGCTGGGGGTGGCCTCTTACCATGCTGACCAACCGACCTCTTATCGCCATCGTGGATGATGACGAAGCGATACTGAGAGCCTTACGGCGGCTGCTGCGCGCCTGCGGGCTGCAGGCCGAAACCTTCGCCTCGGGCCGCACTTTCCTCGATGCGCTACCCCGGCAGGTTCCCGCTTGCGTGCTGCTGGATGTGCAGATGCCCGGCCTCGACGGCTGGGAGGTTCAGGCCGAACTCGCCGCCTCGGGTTGGCGCGTACCCGTCATTTTCATCACCGCCCACCAGGATGCCGCCGCACAGGAACGGGCCATGAACACTGGCGCCGTGGCCTTCCTACGCAAGCCCTTTACCGATCAGCATTTGTTGGAGGCCATCGACGCCGCCGTGAGACGGGGTCCGGCTGATGGCGGGACGGCTTGAAATTCCTTTCCTGTTCTGATGTTTTAATGCTCTCTGAGGAAAAACCCTACTGAATGATATGAAACTAAAGTTCAATAGCGGAGAGGTTTACTGCAGGATAGGATTGTAAGCATGCTTCTGTATAACTTAACTGTTTGGAGAGTTATGCAGAAACTGCATAATCACTTGTTAGGCTTTATAGTCGTGTCCATGAGTCTGACTTTTTTTCAACTTGGACACTGGAGAGTGCGTCATGAACAGATTAATTAAGGCAAGTCTTATTTTGGTATGTACTATTGTAACTAACCAAGCTTATTCATGGGGACCGAGCGATCTTGACCCAACAAATAAAAATTCAGCCATAAGAAAACAAGCGAAAGATTTGGATCCTACAAATCCAAATGGAAGTATGGGGCAGGATTTACATGCGAAGTTAAATATTTGTAATGAAACACAAGGAGTTATCGATTATAACGTTTCAGGCAGAAATGCTACTATACAACCTGGTTATTGCGCTGATTGGACAACAAGAGGACAAGCACCTATTGAATTCGCTAATATGTATCATCGTAGAGGCACAAAAAGATATGTAATAAACGATGGAAATTATGCATTTCGACCAGTACGATGGAACTCAGGGCCCTTTATTGAAGAGGGCATAGATCTTGTACAAAAATAAAAAGCAAGAATGAGGTCAACGCGTAAGGCGCAATTCGTAGCGCATAGGCTGGGGTGAGCTTGCGAACCCCAGCAAATTTAACAACCAAGCACCGTAGGTTAGGTTGCCGCTTTTGGGCAACCCAACACAATACGCCTCCCTATGGTTGTAAACGTCATTTCATCGTCATCTGAAAAATCAAGAAATCAATGGGGTCAGAAATCAATAGGGTCAGACTCGATTGATTTATAGAGAAAAGCCTAACACAACGCTCAAGCGGAGCCGCGCAAAAAGCGCGCAGCCCGCTTAGCTTTACGTTAGGCGGGGCGGGCCAAGGCCGCTACCGTCCGCCCGACATCTAACCCTAGCGGCTGGAGATCAAGACAATGGAAGGCTACGAACTTGGCAAAGACATCCAAGAAATCAAGATGCGCATCAATCAAATTGAAGAGTTCATTGAGAGAAGCGATAGCGGCGTTGGCATGTGCAGAAACTGCCACCCGGCATCGTTTCAGAGCCAAGGCTCTGATCCGGTCGCTGCGCTTGCACCAGGACCAGGGGAACCGAAGGTGTTCTTGGCAGGGCGCATCGATGCTCAGGAGTGTGAGTGCCGGGAGCAGACGCTCACCGTTTACCCTGATGGGCGCTACACTCATGTCGCCGTCCACCACAACCATAGCAATCTCGCTGACGACGGAGATACTCACCGTCTAACAATCCACGTTCGAGCTGGGAGTGAGATAGTGGAGTCATTTGGTTCGGAACGATTCGTCCCAAGGCGTAGGGATCGAACCCATCCGGTCGATGGGGTCAGCGAAAACATGAAGCGGCGTTTCGATGTAATAACGGGGTTTGATGGCAGCTTGGAGTGTGCCTGAGCGAGCCGGGTAACTCGGGCAACGGATCTATCGTTGCCCGACATTTCCGCTTAACATACCGCCTAACCGTCCGTTCCAGCCAACACGGCACTATGGATCTGCGCTGGGTTGGTTGGTCAATTCAAACCCTGACGAAAGAAACCGCCGGAGAAACCCCTTATGAATCCCGACCCCAAACGCATTATCGACGAAGCCATGCAACTGGAACCCTCCACCCGCGCTTTTATTGCAGAAGCACTACTCGAAACCCTGGATTTTGAAGAGGACTTTTCCGTCTCGTCAGCATGGCTGGAGGAAATTCACCAACGTTGCGCCGCCATCGACAACGGAACGGCCCGACTCGTCGATCATGAGTCGGCTTTGAAGCAATTACGTGCAAGATTCGCCTAATGTTGATAGTTTGGGATGAAGAGGCCCTGAGCGAAGCGGATGCCGCTGCCGTATTTTATCAGCAGAAACAGCCTGGCTTGGGTCAGCGCTTTCTTGATAACCTTGAGGATGCGGCATCAAAAATCGCACATCGCCCGTATCTCTACCGGCAAATAGAGGCCAACATTCGCAAATGTAAATTGCCACACTTCCCCTATGGGGTTATCTACAGAATACAAGCGGATACAATTCAAATCATCGCGGTAATGCATTTACGGCAAAACCCTGGGTATTGGAAACATCGGATTTGAAAATGGCCTAACCCGCCGTTCCAGCCGACCCGCGCCACGAGGCCGGTTCAATTTTCGGGCTTTGTGGTTGGCGCGGTCGGCTGAACGGGGTCGTTAGGCGACATGGACTCTCAGGCAGACTGTCCATGTCGCGTCACACGATTCTCAACTGCGGGATGAATGAGGGCGCTCAAGCAACGATACCAATAGCTTAACCAACTGACAAAATAGGGGACAGACCACGTTTTCCGGCGAACAGAAATGGAAAACGTGGTCTGTCCCCGATTTCACCCTTGGTCCGATTTCGCTACGTCTCCGTTTCAGCTATTCCTCGCTTCCGAGAGTGAACGGGCTATGTCCGGGAATGCTTCACGCAAGCGGCGGTCTTCGGTCACCAGCGAGCAACCCAATTCGTGAGCCAAGGCTACGTATTGCGCATCGTAAGCACTGATACCGTGCGTGAACGCAAGCCGCAGCGCCCGCAGCATGTCTGGTGGCATCTCGCGCCGGGCGAACAGACTAACCGCTGTCTGCCAGACTTCGATTGCCGTGGCCAGATCCAGATAGTCCTGCCGGCTGAGGGTGGCCAGCAGATTGAGGAACTCGTGCTGCCACAGAGGCGGCAGCCGCCAATCACTGTCTATTGCCCAGAGTTCTGCCGCTGCTTCATGCTGCGGGCATTCGGTGAGCAAATACACGACCACATTCACATCGACGACGATCAAGAACGGCCCTCACGGCGTGCCCAATCCAGTAACTCCGGATTCAGTGACCGTTTCAACGGTACAGGCGCCGGCAGGGTCTCTTCAGGCGCTTGGGTGACGGCGATCTCCAGCAGGGTGATCACTTCCTTGTTCAAGCTGCGATGATGGCGTTCAGCCTGGGCCTTGAGTCGCTGGTGGATCTCATCGGGCAGGTTCTTGATCAGTAGAGACGCCATTATTCAATCCTCGCTATCAAAATGGTATCTGATTGAATAGGGACGGAGAATAGGGACGGAGAATAGGGGACGGAGAATAGGGGACAGACCACAGTTTTCCGGCGAACAGAAATGGAAAACGTGGTCTGTCCCCGATTTCGCCGCTTCAGCGTTTTGCTTCGTTGCGCCCATCCGGTAACTGACGGGAGCGGCTCACCGGTCCTTGAGATCGCCAATCCGCGTTTCATATTCGCTCTTAATGCAGCCGCGCTGGTCGCTGGACTTCCAGCAGTCATTGCGGCCCTTCACCCAGCCGCTCTGCTCGGCCTTAAGCTGCCGTTGCTTGTTGGCCGGCGTGTGTTTCAGAACGGTGCTGTAAAGTTCCGCCAGGCTGCGGTCGAGAGCGGCGAGTTCGGCGTCTTTGCAAATCAGTTGCTCGGCCTCATGCGAGGTTTTGCTGCAGTCGAAGCTCGGCTGGGCCGCGTGCGTAGGCGCGCTCAACAGGGCGCCGGCCCCAACAATGGCGAATACAATTTTGTGCATAGTCGTGATCCTATTGGCGTTCGATCTTGAAGGTGTAGTCATACCATGAGGGGTCCCCATCGATCAGACGAATGCCAGATTGGCTTTGCCGGCGTTCGGTACCGCGGCCAGCGGGACCGCTCGATCAAGGGTGACCAGCCGCCCACCCCGGTGCACCGCCAGCGCCAGCAGGTAGACATCGGTCAACTGACGGGAGCCGAGCACATGCCGCCAATCCACGCATCGAGGCTCGAGCAGGCTCAGGTCATCGGGCCAGAATTCGTGCCAACGCGTCCCGGCCGCCTCCGCCAGCCGGGCAGCGATCGCCGCAGGTGGCTGCGCGCCCGGGTAGGCCGGTTGGGACAGGATGCGGATGCAGCCGTTCTGGGTCAGCGGGCAGGAGGCCCACCCCTGCTCGATGTTGGCCTCGAGCCAGGCACGGGCATTGCGGTGATGCACGTGCGCGGCATCCAGCAACGTAATCAACACGTTCACGTCGAGCAGCGCCCGCATCAGATGCCCTCTTCCTCGCGCAGGCGCTCGACGGTCTCGTCGCTTACGACCCTGCCCTCGGTGGGCAATGGGCGGAAACCATAGAACGGCTTCGGCGCGGATGTCGCCTGCTGCTCCGGCGCGGTCTGCGTCAAAGCCCGGCGCGCCAACTCCGAGATCACCGCCCCAGCCGTCCTGCGCTGACGGCGCGCGATCTCTTTAGCGGCATCCAGGACTTCATCGTCGATATCCAGCGTTGTGCGCATATCATGCCCCTATCAATTGATGGATAGATGCTAGTGCATCAGATGCGCCGTGGCAAGCCGCACACCGCGCCCGGTGACGCTGGGGAGTCGCCGGTGTACTACCCGTATCAAAATGGACGCGGTTCAGCCGCCGCGAACGAGCGCGTCAGGAATCTCGGCGCTTTCATCCGCACCGAACTTCACCACGCTGACGTCGCCCTTGCGCGAGAACGTCATCGGGTCCTGCGAGTCCGACGCCACGGGATCGCCCTTGACGAACAGGATGCGGCGCTTGAAGCCGTTGGGTCCGCGAACTTCGACGGTGGCGGCGCCGTCGAAGCCGCGGCGGATGACAAAAGCCTCGCATCGCTGCGGCTTCGGGTCGAGGAGCGGCGCGCAGGTGATCGTCGTCGAGGCGTGAAACGGCGTGCCCGGTATCAGCGCATCTTGCGATGCGGCCACGGGCGCGAGTGCCTTGCCGGTCACGCCGACCGTCAGTGTGTAGTCGCTCGACTCGTTGCGGCGCGCGGCGGGGCGCATCAGATAGACGCGAATCGTGTAGTCGCCGTCAGTCGGAAGCACGCCTTTGAAGTTCTCGCCGCTCTGGCCGACGAACATCGCACCATCCGCGCCCGGCGCAAGGACGTTGAAATAGTTCTGCGGGTTGGTCTTCTTCAGCGCGACGCTCAGCGTTTGCCCGGCGCCGGCGCGCAGGACGTAGTCCACCGTTTCCCAGCCTTTGATGCGGGCCTGGATGGTTGCCTGTGAGGCGCCCTGCTTGAACTGGACGGTCTCCTTGCGGATGTCGTCGGTGGCGTGCGCGCCCAGCGTGGCGATGACCAGCCATGCGGTGGCAATGAAGCGGATGGGCCAACGGTTTTTCATGTTCATGGTTTCCCCTCAAACGCAAGATTCAACAAGCTATCCAGGTGCTCGGGCGCGGCGATGGAGCGCATCCATTTGCTGGACGCGAGCTTCCAGTTCGGGTTCAGCTTGCGCAACTCCTCCACCACGCCGGGCAGGCGCGTGGCAGTAAAGATTTATAAAACCGGTAGACCGGTCAACGCTCCAAGAAATCCAGCAGCAGCCGGTTCAATTCATCCGGTTTATCCAGCATCATCCAATGGCTCGCGCCGGCGATCTTCTCGTAGCGCCAGAGACCGGTGACCTTTTCCTGAGAGTTGCGCAGGTTGGCTTCGGTCAGATAGGCGTCGCCATCGCTCCAGACGCCGAGCACCGGGCATGTCACGTTGGGAAAACCGGTCGAACCGCTTTCCTCCGGCAGCTTGGGTTTCAGGTTGGCCCGATACCAGTTCAATCCGGCGGTGAGCGCGCCGGGTCGTGCCAAATCCTGTAAATACCGTTCCATATCGCCGTTGCCACGGGTCCATTCCCGGAACAGTTGCCAATCGTTGTGGCGCAGCCAGGCTTCAGCGATGCCCTCGAACTGAAAGAAATAAAAATACCAGGAGCGCTCCCGCTGCTGGATGGTCTTGAGGCCGGAGGTGCCGGGACAGCCCACCGACAGGGCCGCCAGCTTGGTGAACCGCTGAGGGAAATAAGCGGCCAGCCCCCAGGCCACGGCAGCCCCCCAGTCGTGTCCTACCACGCCTGCCTGCTCGATGTGCAAAGCATCCAGAATACCGAGCAGGTCACCCATGATCGCCTGGAGCTTGTAGGCATCGACCGATTCCGGTCGGGGCGCGTCGCCGAAACCGCGCAGATCGGGCACGAGGACGCGCAGGCCGGCGGCGGCGAGCACTGGAATCTGGTGGCGCCAGAGATGGCGCGAGTCGGGGAAACCATGCAGCATGAGCACCGCCGGACCCTGTCCGTGATCGACGACCGGGAAAGTAAAATCGTTGGCTGGTACGGGTTTTGTAGCTGCGTTGATAGCCATCGTAAAACTCCAATTAAGAGGCTGTATAAAAACTAACACTATAACAATACTAATTAATTTTCCAGCAGTGCGTCCCCTCCCTCACAAGAGGGAGGGATTTTTGTACAGGCTCTTAGTTTTAAAATGTTTCTCCCTCGTTCCACTGTCCGTTGCTGAGGTAACCGAACCAGTGGTGCCGCAGGGCGTTCCCCTCGCGCACGACGACTTCGTAATGATTGTTGACGCGATTTTGAAACATGACCGGGCTACCGGCCACACTCGCCCCAAACGGGTCGCCCTGGTTCCACTTTCCGCTACCGAGGTAGCCGAACCAGTAATGCCGCAGACTGGCTCCCTGGCGCACCACCAATTCATAATTGTTATTATCCGGTGAATGGTTTTGGAAAAAATCAGCATATTTATCCTCACCCGCAACGAATGTCATCGTCGCTCCTGGGGCGGAGATCTGGTCGATGGTCAAACCAGACGGGCTACCGTCCCACCACTGGCTGCTGGGCCCTGTGTCTGCGGCGAAGCGCACGGCATGGGGAGAACCGAAGAGATCCCTCGCTGTCGCCATAATTGGCCTCGTGCTCCAGGTCGAACCGGTTGTCGGCCTGTTCCAGCGAGCATTCGTAGTGGAAGTCTGCGGTCATCTGCTCGTTGTTGTTGCTGCCCAGTTCGTCGATGTGCCAGATCGCCAGTCCGCTATCCAGCAGCGAGGCGTCACGGCTCTGCTGCTGCCGGTTTTCGATGATGAAATACTCGGTGTTGTTCTTGGCGTAGAGGTAGAAGTCGTTCTGTCCGGCCGCGATTGCCGCCGTCATGCCGGCAGTGACCGGGGTGATTTTGGGTTGTCCAACCTGCCCCGTGCTTCAGATAGGCATCCACCTGCACGGGATTCTTGTCGCTGCCGCCGTACGCCATCAGACAGAAATCCCCAGCCCCCGTCGATTGGTAGCCGTAATCGTAGAGGTCGGGAAAGTCGCATATCATATGGCCGTTCTCGTGACAGAAGGTGCGCAGCGTCAGTTCGGCACCCATGTCCGTGATCTGGTAGTCAGAGAACCACTTCCCCGGCGCGGCTTGATAGGGGGTTAAGCCCGAGGAATGAGGCCACAGCCCCTCTTGCCAGTTGTTGACTATCGGGCAAAATCTGTCGCTGTCGGGACGGTGATTTGACTCTGCCGCGCGGGTTGCCGCCGTGTTGCGAGCGCGGCACGCCAACTCGAAGGGGTAGCTGGTTTCCATGGCGGCGGTCCGGCGCCGGCGGTCCTGATGAACACACCGAGGTGAGGGTAGTGAAACTGCTGGATCACGGCTTGGCCGTTGTACTGATCGTCGCCAACAAGGTGGTGACGACGTTTTACAGCATCCCTATACCGCTGGCCGCCATCCAGGCTCTCATCGCAACTAAATTTCCCATCCATAAACAGTCCTCCTTGTGGACGTTCACGCTGTGCGATCCAGTGGTCAGATTGAACGAGACCGCCAATAAGATCGGCATAGAACTGACGCTGTGCCTGACAGCGATGGGGAACATTCGCTATGAATGGCGCGGCCTGCTCGAGGGGCGGGTGAAATACAACCGGACCGCCGGGGAATTTTACCTGGGGGATCTCGCCATTCGGCAAAACGGATCGACAGATGGGTTGGACCGGTATATCGGCTCGCTACTGGTGGTGGCCGAAGCGCTGCTCGAAAAAATATTTTCCACCACGCCCCTCTACCGGTTGGAGCAGAGCAAACTCCAGCACGTTCTGGCCAGGCTGTTGATCAATTCGGTCACGGTCAAACAGGACCGGGTCGTGCTCGAACTGTCCCTGTATTGATAGCACTGGCTACTCGTAGATCTGACTACTCGTAGATCGGGTTAGCGTAGCGTAACCCGACCTGCCGGGCTGTGTTGGGTTACGGCGCGCGCGTACCGCTGTTGCTATCTGTTGACTCGATGTGGGGCGCGCCTAACTCAACCTACGCGGGCTGAGGCATCGTTTAGAGAAGTATCAGATAGGTCATTTCTCCATCAGCCTCTAGCCGCTCAATATCGCTGGCCTTGGTACGCAAAATCAGTTCGATTTGCCGAACCGAGCAATTTCCGCGTCGAATCCAGACGACCTTGGGGGGATGCCCGTACAAAAGACTTCTCTCGTGAAAATCGGAATCCTTGCTAACCAGAATATAACCATGGGTCTTAGCGTATTCCCAAATCACGGGATCGGGTTCGCTGCCCAAACCGAGGCGATCCACGTGGGTCGTTTCCGGAAACAGATCGGAGAGCGCTGTCACCAGGCGGGGTGACAGGTTTTCGTCGAACAGTAATTTCATGCGTTGACGATGAGTTGATGCCGCTCCCGGTCCGCGGCATAGCTCAGGCAGGCCTGAATATCTTCCATCGTCAGATAATCGAATTCTTCGAGAATCTCTGCCGGCGTCATCCCGGATGCCAGATACTCCAGCACGTCGTACACCGTAATCCGCAGTCCGCGGATACAGGGCTTGCCACCCCGCTTGTCCGGTTCGATGGTGATGATGTCTCGATAATTCACGGTGATTTCCTCGTTTTCAGTTGAAGGTACGCGATGCGTGCCCTACCTTTCTGCCGGTAGTATTCCAGATATGGAGGTAATGACATGCAACCTATTGATTTACAATATCCCGAGAGAGCGAATCTCCATATCTAGAACACTACCCGCACCGTCAAGGCGCGGCGCGCGCAACTCATGGCGAAGTTGGGCGTCGGCTTGGCGGCCGAACTCGGCCGGCTGGCCGAGCGACTGCGACACCTGTCCGACTGATCCCGGTCGCGGCCACGGCCACGCCTGCATTTGCCCTTTCGGGCAAACCACATTGCCCTTTCGTCAAATGGTCTCGTTGCCATGCCGGCGTGATAATATAAAATTTAGGTTGATATAGGCGGCGTCTTTTTCGCCACGTCCCTGCTGGCGAGCCTTTCCATGTGCGCCGCCCCAGCCTCGGCATCCGCGTCTCCCCCTTCTCACGCCACAGACAGGGCGAGCATAGCAGCAAACGTGGTCTGTCCCCGTTTTCCCTCCCGTTTTCCCTCACAGATGAGGGCGGTGGCCCTGCCGTTCAAGATGTGTGTAATGGACAGCATCAAGGGCGGGTTGGAAGATTTGCCGACGAATACCAATACTTTGTTAATTTTTTCCTGTGCAAGCAAAAACATGAACACAGCCGAACAAATCTACAAACATGTTAAAGCATTGCCTGAATCCACGGCGCGTGAAATACTAGATTTTGTCGAATTCATCGCAGCTAAACGCAAGTTAGTCGAAACGGGTCAATCGCTCAGCAGTACAGAGCGCCTTGAAAAAATGCGCGTTGCCCGTGGACTTTGGGCGCAACGCGACGATTTGCCTGATATCCCTGGACTAAGGCGTGAATGGGATCGAAGCTTTGATAGCGGTGAATCGTAATGTCGGATGCACTCCTAATCGATACCGATATTCTCATCGACTATTTGCGTGATTACCCGCCTGCGGTGGATTGGCTGGAAGCGTTAATGGTTGATCTGAACCTTTCTGCAATCAACGTGGCAGAAATTTATTCAGGTATGCGCGACTCTGAGCGTCGAAAAATAGAAACCCTGTTGGAATGCTTCACAATCATTCCATTGGACGCGGCGCTGGCCGAAACAGGTGGATTGCTGCGCCGTGACTTTGGGAAAAATCATGGTACTGGCCTGGCGGATGCCATCATTGCCGCCACGGTTCAAAAACTGGGTTGCTCCTTGGCGACCCTGAATCAAAAACACTATCCGATGCTGGACTCGGTGATAGTCCCCTACCAGAAGAAACAGGCACAGACCAGCAAGGTGTAATGATGACAACCCGCCAAGCCTTTCAATACATCTCCGCCGCGATGAATGCCGCGATCATCGGCCAGGAAACCGTGGTCGAACGCCTGCTCATCGTGTTTCTCGCCGATGGCCACGTCCTGATGGAAGGACTGCCCGGCGTGGCCAAGACCCGCTCGATCAAGACACTCGGCAAACTGGTCGAGAGCGAGTTTCGCCGGGGACAAAGTCAAGACCCGTCCGCAGCACCCCCTGCTTAGCCTGGTCGACCGCATTCAGGCTCATCTGGGTCGTGAGATCAGCGGTCCCGTGGACGAATTGAATCCGTGGGTAAAACCGGAGGTATCCTTGAAGGGTCCGATTAATAACTATGACGATTGGATCAAAGCCGTTTCGACCCTGACCGCCACCACTCACTATCAATTTCCCCGCTATTTGCCGAGCGTCGTCCTGCTGAAGCTCAATCACGGCGCCGAATCCAGAGTGTATTCACTGATCGCCAACCGGGCTTATAAAACCCAGTTCACCCTGGTGTTTCAGAATGGTGAGACTCTGCCGGATGAGGACACGATGAGCGTTTACGCCACCGTGATCGGTGGCTTCCCCAATCTGTTCATGGAACTGAACCTCGAGCAGGCGCCGCAATTCCTGCGCGCCTTGCGGGATATCAAAACGCTTGAGGAGTGGACGGCGTTTAGAACCCAGTACGGGATTCTGCGCAATAGCGAACGCTTTTGGCCGATGTTCGACTGGTTTAACGACTGGAATTTCCGTAACCGTGGCATCGATGCAGGTTACTTCGACCTGTCCTATTACGATCTTCTCAATACCGTTTATTGATCTACCGGTGCCTCCACCCGCGTCTCCCCCTTCTCACACCACAGACAGGGCGGCCGTGCCCGCCTCGCTGCGCTTGCCGGAGATCGTGCCAAACACCTTGAACGTCGACTGGCGACAGGTCCGTCGCTGGGGTATCGACGAGAATGCGATTGCGGGCGACGCCGTCGTGTATTTCAAAGCGCCGACGTTCATAGAGGAGCACCGAACCGGCTACCGGGTCCGTCGGGCCTCGATTTGCAGGCGGCTCTGCAGCGCCGGGGCGTCGCGCTGCCGGTGGTCTTTATGACCGGCTACGCCGACGTGGCCTCCAGCGTGCGGGCGATGAAGGCCGGCGCCGTGGACTTTCTGGCGAAGCCGGTCGAGCGCGCTACCCTGTTCGATGCGCTCCAGCGCGCGCTCGCGCGTGACGCGGTCCAACGCACGGCCCGCGCTGAAGCGGAGTGGTTACGCGCGTGCTTTGCCGCGCTCACGCCCGGCGAACGCGAGGTCTTCGATCACATCGTCGCCGGCATGCTCAATAAACAGATCGGCGCTGAGTGGGGATCGCGGAACGCACCGTCAAGGCACGGCGCGCACAACTCATGGCGAAGCTGGGCATCGGCTCAGCGGCCAACTCGGCCGGCTGGCCGAGCGGCTGCAACACCTGTCCGACTGATCCCGCCGGCCGCGGCCACACCTGCATTTGCCCTTTAGGGCAAACCGCCTTGCCACTGCTGCTGGTCTCGATGACCGCGCGCAACCTGTTAGTGGTGGCCATCACCACCGTCGTGGCAACCTTTATCGGTCACCTGCTGATGGGGACGGAGCCCAGCTTCTACATCCCCGCCCTGGAGGTTCCCGATTTCGATTTATTTCAACCCCTGGCTTTGACGCTGCCCCTCTTCTTAAAGCGCTGCTCACGATGGCCGAGGCGGAGGCGGCTGTCATGCTGGTATCGACCCATTCGGAAACCCGCGCAGTGTCTGCCCGACACCAAGGTCGGCACGTTCACCCAGGCGCTGTACGACGAGGCAACAAAGCAGGGCTGGGTCGTCATCAGCATGAAGAACGACTGGAAGCGCATCTTCGCGTTCGAGCCGTGAGCGACGGGCGCAACCCCTATCCCCACGGGCAACCCCGCCGGTAACCTTGGTTCCCGGCCGCCGGCGTGACGCTCTCCGCGTGGCGCGCGAACACCCGAGATCACGGTGAAGACCATGACGACCTGGGCGCCGGCGCACGAGCGGCCCGGTTCGTTCTTCGGCCGCTTTCGCGCCGTGTCGCCCGCCAAATTCGCCAACGCCATCGTCCTTCTGTATGCGGTCTCGTTGGTGCTGGGTGGGATCGTGTACCTGTATTTCCGCGTCGACATTCGGCCCGACCTGGAGCGCGCCGCCCACTGGCAGGCCCTCGGCCTCTTCGACCTCAAGGAGCATTATGATCGCGTGCGTTTACCTCACTATGCCGTGGTTTCGACTTTAGTCAGGATGGCAAGCTGCTACCGTTCGCCTTGGGTGAAATGTGTGCAGGGCATTTCAGGCAACTTTGAGTCCACCAGTGACCAATGCTAGACTAGTTATCTGACTAGTCTAATGGGGGCGAAAATGAAGACTTGGCCGGTTCAGGACGCAAAAGCTCGTTTCAGCGAGTTCCTTGAGGCGTGTATCGTTGAGGGACCGCAGATGGTGAGCAAACGAGGTGCGGAAACCGCGGTGCTGGTGCCCGTGGAAGAGTGGCGACGACTCCAGGCGGCGGCACGCCCCTCGCTCAAGCAACTGCTGCTGGCGGATGTCGGGCGGACTGACTGCTTGACGCCGCCAAAGCGAGTCGCCCGCCGGCGGAAAGTCGCCCGGTCGGGATAAGACGCATGTATCTGCTCGACACCAACGTCGTCTCTGAATTGCGCAAGCCACGACCCCACGGGGCGGTCGTGGCCTGGCTGCAATCCACCGCCGAGGCCGACCTGTACTTGTCGGCCGTCACCCTGGGTGAAATTCAGGCCGGCATCGAACTGACTCGGGAGCAGGATGCAACCAAGGCTTCTGAGATAGAGGCATGGGCCGACCTGGTCGCCGCCTCGTACAGCGTCCTGCCGATGGACGGTGAGACGTTCCGCGCGTGGGCTCGATTGATGCACCGGAAGTCGGATACGTTCTACGAGGACGCCATGATTGCGGCAACGGCCCTTGTCCACCAGTTGACGGTCGTGACTCGCAATGTTGCCGACTTTGCGGATTTTAATGTGAGTCTCTTGAACCCATTCGAGACGACGCGGGCCGGCCCGCCGAGCGCATCTTCGAGCGCATCTTGAGGAAGACCTGGCCGCCTTCGCTGCCCGCGCCGCGGAGCCGACCCTGAGCTACGAAGAGTTTCTCGCCCGGCTCAAGGCCGATGGCACGCTTCGAAAGCAAGCAACGAAAGATGAAAAACCATGATACGAAACAAACTCCTCAATCTCGGCCTGGCCGTGCTCACCGTCCGAAATCGGCGGCGTGAACACAACGGTGGCACAGGTGCAGGCCGCGCTGGCTCAGGCCCAGTACTACCTGGACAACACCACGCTGGTGGCGCCCGAAGACGGTTTATTATCCCCGCCGACCACAAATGGTTCCGGGATCTGGCGATCTCCCAGATCATCGCGGAGACCCTGGAAAGCCTGAAAATGGAGCTTCCTGAGCCGACCGTGAACCTCCCTCAGATCCGGCAGCAGTACCACGTGGCGGTGGCGGAAGAGAAAAAGGCCGGGTACGCGAACGTTGCTGTTCCGCGTACCCCCAGTGATGTCGACAAATCTTAAAGGAGCGATGATGAATACGTTCTGGCTGTTTCTCCAGCAATACGGTTGGTTTATTGGGGTACCGCTCCTCTTTCTGATCGTGGTGGCGTATGTCTTTCGTCCGAGCGCCAGGAAACGCTATCAACGGGATGGCGACATACCGTTCGAAGACGAACCGCCCAAAGGTGCCAGGAAATAAGGAGTGCTATCATCCGGGTAGCGCTCTAAAAACAACCTGTCTTACGCGCAGGAGCACGCATGATCGACAAGCCCGCAGCGCCTGGTTCGGTGGCCGACTCGCCCTCTGCACCGCGCCTCTTTGCGGGTATCCGGCCTCTCACCCGCGCCGGCGCCGTGCGCGATGCCCTGGCCGGCGTGACGCTCGCGTCGATGAACATCCCGCAGGTGCTCGGCTACACCCGGATCGCCGGCACGCCCGTCGTTACCGGGCTCTACACCGTGCTGCTGCCGCTGGTGGCCTTCGCGGTGTTCGGCTCCTCCCGCCATCTGGTCGTGGCCGCCGACTCGGCGACCGCGGCGATCTTTGCCAGTGCGCTGTCGCACCTGGCGGCACCCGCCAGCGAGCAGTACATGGTGCTGGTCGGCATGGTCGCGCTGCTGACCGCCGCCTTCCTGTTGCTCGCCCGCATCTTCAAGCTCGGCTTCCTGGCGGACTTCCTCTCGCGGACCGTGCTGGTCGGATTTCTCACCGGCGTCGGCTTTCAGGTCGGCATTGCGATGCTCGGCGACATGCTCGGCGTGGCGGTGCACGCACAACGCACGCTCGCTCAGGCATGGGAAATCATCCCCTTGACCTGCGGTCGGATATGGACCGGCATGGCATCACGGCGGCCATCGGCGAGGCGCGCGTGTTCGGGACACTTCACGAAGCGCTCGCGGCAGTAGGGAAAATAGGGGACACGGCAGGAAAATAGGGAATGGGACAAATGCCGGGCGCAGATGGGTTTGTTGAAGCTGTTCCGATTGGCTGGCTAACCCGGGTTCATTGCGCATTCTCTCCAGTTAAGGTGATTTCTGGCAAAGGCTATACCGGAAAGTCGGGGGACTGGGCGCTGCACCCGAGCGGTCTTCCATCCGGCCACCGATTCCAGTTGGGCCAGAACGTCATCAAACCGCGTGCGCAAATCCGTCAACACGTGGTCGGCGTCGTCGGGAGTTATCCCTACCGGGTCTGACCGGTCAGGGCAATAGCCTGAACACAACCGGAGAACGGATCGATACGCGCTCGCGCACGCTCGAACGTATCCAGGACATCGACGTGGATGGGATCAGAGGGCAGGTGGGGCAGGATCTGTGGGGTAATCCGGCGCCGTAAGCGTGGAGAAGGAGTAGGCGAAGGAATCGTAGCCCGGAAGCAAGGGATATCTTGTCATCCACGCCGCGCACGCCTGCATCCCTTACTCCACCGTGAACACCTCCTCTAAACGCCGGGCGTCCAACACCCGCTCCACCCACTGCTCCAATTGCTCCCGGCTGGCGCCGGCTAACCGCTCGTCCACCCATACCGGCAGTGCGCCGAAGCGCCGATTGAGCAGGCGCTTTAATAACACACCGGCCTCCTCCTGAAGGCCCTCATTTCGACTCAGCCGTTCAATACTGGTCACATAGCGCATACGTCGTTCCTCTTCCAACTGTTCAAGTTTAGTCTTAAAACGGATTTCCAGGTCTTCCGGCAATTCCAGCACCCAGTCAATGAAACGGAACAAGTCCAGAATCGCCTGGCGTTCGTAGCCGCGTTCATACAATCGCCGGATCAGTACCAGCTTGCTATGCAGCCGACCTTCGGGGTTACTCCGCTCGCGCTGGCTCTGCAAATGAGCCAGGACGACAATCGCAAAGGGATTGTCGCTGCTTTCCAATTCCGCCAAACGAGATTCGTAGTCCAACAGTTTAACCGTCGGGAATTCGAGACGCAGCCGGCAACCCCACAGTTCATAACCGTAGTCGCTGGGTCGCCAGCCTGGATCGTCATCCGCCAACACCGCCACACTCACTACCGAACCACCGTAGCGGTCGAAGAACCGGTAGTGGTAGATGTACATGCGCTGCGGAAAGTCGATTTTGCGATCCCCCTGTACTTCCACATGGATCATCACGACCTGCTCGGCGCCGTTGCGGCGCCAGACTTTCATCAGTTTGTCGGCCAGCCGTCGGCCCAGTTCAGCATCGCGGACAATCTGCTGCAACTCCGTGTCCAGGCTTTCGTAACCCCGGCTCCAGTCAATGTCCCGATAGGCTTCGGGAAAGAAAAACGCCATGAAGTCGGGAAAATAGCCGTCCAGCATTTCCTTCCAGGGACTGTCGTAGTCGGTCATGGAGACCCCTCCCAAAAAAATCGCGGAAAAGACGGGCCGCTACCGCGGCCAACAGAGTTCAGAGTTTTCATCGTTCAGAGAAGACATGGGGACACCACCACCCGAAAACCGCCGTCGCCGCCGCGGCCGCCGGCGCCGCCGTCGTAGCGCGCGGCGCAGCGGACGTCGCCGAAGATGGTAGCCGAACGAGCCGCCCCGCACCACCCGGCGGTCACCGGTCACCGGCCCCGGCGGATCCTCACTCGGACTCACATCGTAATAATAATCTGGATCATACCAATCAGCGACCCATTCCCAGACGTTCCCTGCCATATCCTGGCAGCCATAAGGACTGGTTCCTTCCGGATAAGCGCCCACCGGCGTCGTCCCGCGACCCGAGACATTGCACTTGTTGCCATCCCAGTTGTTGCCCCAGGGATAGCG
This sequence comes from uncultured Pseudomonadota bacterium, assembly GCA_963708455.1. Classification (GTDB taxonomy): domain Bacteria; phylum Pseudomonadota; class Gammaproteobacteria; order Competibacterales; family Competibacteraceae; genus CAIMUS01. The sequence continues at coordinate 149,637 of CAVPSQ010000010.1, read as the reverse complement.
GCGTCCATCTGTACTCCGTGCCGCCTTTTCCCACTGCGCCTCGGTCGGCAGGCGTTTACCGCACCATTTGCCGTAGGCACAGGCATCGTCCCAGGTCACCCAGACGACGGGGTTGTATGGACCGGAGAGATAGGTAACAGGTGTTCGGAGACATCGGTAACACCTGTTCGGAGACATAGGTAACACTGAAAAACTATCATGAGATGATGTGTATTGACTTCATGCCGGTGTCCTAAGATCAATCCGAGTGACCTTATGGTGACAGAAGTAGATATCAAACTGGCCCTCGGTGTTAACGGGCCGCAATGCCACCGGGTAACCTTGCAAGGCGCTACTGACGGTAAACAACCGCCCTTGGAAGTGCACCACCCCTTTGTTTTGCACCCTGCGGACCCGATCATCCGGACCGTACTCAATTGGCGGCAGGGTTTCAGGAAAGGAACAGGGACTGGGTTGATAGCGGCTGATCGGGACAGCCATGTCCAGAGCCTGATGGGGGCGCTCCCGGTTGTACACCTCCCGCCACCGATCAAAGGCCCCTTGACACACCGACAACGACGCAAAGTACTGGTCACGCAACACCTCTGCCTTGAGGGTACGATGAAACCGCTCATCCTTTCCCTGGGTCTGCGGATGATAGGGATGACTATGACTGATGCGAACCCCCAAGCGGATCAGCCACAGGACCAGGGCCGACAGGGTTTGCTGGCCCTCGCCCCCCCAGGGTGGGCCATTATCCATGAGCATCCGTTCCGCAAGCCATAGCGCCGAAAGGTCGCGGTCAGGGCCGCTTGCACCGTGGCGCCCTGTTCGTCCCCACACGCCTGCAGGCAGACCGCGAAGCGGGAATGGTCATCCAACACCGTCAAGGGATGGCAGCGGCCTTGGGCAATGGCAAAGTGGCCTTTGAAGTCCATCTGCCACAAGCGATTGGGGGCTACCTGTTCAAAGCGATGCCACGGCTGATGCTTACGCCCGTCTGCTGCACTCAACCGCTGATGGCGCCGCAAAATAGCCGTCATGGTGCTCGCACTGGGCAAGGCCGTCTGCCCCTGGGCCTGCAGGTAGGCGCGGAGTTTGCGCCCACCCCAGGCGGGATGGGCATCCCGCACCGCTACGATCATCTGCTCGAGCGCCGCCACCGTTTGACGCGGCGACCGGTATGGCCGGTGGTCACGCTCGACCAACGCTTCCAGACCCCCGGCACGAAACCGCTTCAGCCATTGGTAACCGGTCTTGGTACTGATGCCATACCGGTGGCACAAGGTTCTCATCTCGATCTGCGCTTGGTTGGCCAACAGGACAAACTCTTACCGTACTGCCAGCGACACTCTCTGTTGCGACATCAACATTCTCCTCTAGGAAAATGCTGGTCAGCTTAAAAGAATGTTACCGATGTCTCCGAACAGGTGTTACCGATGTCTCCGAACAGTGTTACCCATCTCTCCGAACAGGTGTTACCGATGTCTCCGAACACCTGTTACCTATCTCTCCGGTCCATACACGGCGGTCCCAGGGGTGGTATTGGCGCGGCTACCCACTACCCTGCAATGTCAGGATAAATTATTAGCGGAGCTATATAGCCATCGCCAGAGAGCGAAGTGGCAGTTCTCTCTAATGAGTCGCGTGTCGCTCATTGCTGCCGCCAGCATCAGATTTCGTGCTTACGGCTTCCAGATATCCTACGGGCCTTATGGGTGGAGGGTATTATTCCCAAACAGGAAGTGTAAAGCATCATCGATGACTTACAGATCAAAGACAGGATGCAGTTTAAGCAGCCTACGTTAGACGCCATTTTTGCGAATTAGAGGTTCATCGCACTGAGGGTGACTTAATCCTGACCGTTGAGCAATTTCGTCACGCCCGCTCCACCTGGCGTTATAATGATGCAATGCACAATCCCTGTTTCAATGCGCCGCGCCGCCCGGGCGGCAGGCCGCCGCCGGAGGTCACCCATGCACGCGCTCGTCGATCCCAAAGCCACCTATAGAAGCGCGCTCGATCGCATGATTCGCGCCTCCATCGGCCAGTTGACGCTCGGCATCTCGCCGGTTGCCCTGGCGCAAGCCTGGCAGGATTGGGCGCTGCATATGGCCATGTCCCCCGGCATGCAACTGGAGCTGGCCCGCAAAACCGTGCGCAAGCTGGCCCAACTGGCGGTCTACGCGCAACGCGCCGCCTTTCAGCCCGACACCGAACCTTACGTCGAACCTCTCCCCGACGATCACCGCTTCCGCGAGCCGGAATGGCGCCACTGGCCTTTCAATCTTTACTATCAATCGTTTCTGCTGGGGCAACAATGGTGGTACGCCGCCACCACCGCGCTGCGCGGTCCTTCGGAACAGCATAAGAACATCACCTGGTTCGCGGCCAGGCAGTTGCTGGATATGGTCTCGCCGGCCAATTTTCCACTGACCAACCCGGTGATCCTCAAGCGCACCCTGGAACAGGGCGGGGCCAATCTGCTGCACGGCTGGCAGAACTGGCTGGAGGATTGCAACCGGACAATCGCCGCTGAAAAGCCGGCAGGCGCCGACCAGTATCAGGTAGGAAAGAATGTTGCGATCACCCCGGGCAAGGTGATCTACCGCAATCGGTTGATCGAAGTGATTCAATATGAGTCCGCCACCGCCGAAGTCAGTGCCGAACCTATCCTGTTCGTGCCGGCCTGGATCATGAAGTATTACATCCTGGATATCATCGCCGCATAACTCCATGGTCCGCTATCTGGTGGAGCAGGGTCATACGGTGTTTATGATTTCCTGGAAAAATCCCCGCGCGGAGGACCACGACATGGGCATGGACGAGTACCTGCGCCTGGGCGTGGGGGCAGCGTTCGATGCGGTTTCCGCTGTCGTGCCAGAGCGCAAAATCCATGCAGTCGGTTACTGTCTGGGCGGCACCCTGCTGGCGATTGCCGCGGCCGCTTTAGGGCGAGACGGCGACGATCGGCTGGCCAGCCTGACCCTGTTCGCCGCCCAGACTGACTTTCGGCAGGCCGGTGAATTGCTGCTGTTTATCGACGAGAGTCAGTTGACCTTTCTGGAAGATATCATGTGGGACAAGGGGTACCTGGATACCAACCAGATGGCCGGCGCTTTCCAGTTGCTCCGCTCCAACGACCTGATCTGGTCGCGGGTGGTGCGCGATTACCTGCTGGGCGAGCGCAACCCGATGAGCGATCTGCTGGCCTGGAACGCCGACGCCACCCGTATGCCCTACAAAATGCATAAGGAATACCTGCGCCGGCTGTTCCTGCATAATGCCCTGGCCAACGGCCAGTACCGGGTCGACGACCAGCCGGTGGCTATCAGTGATATCCGGGCGCCGATCTTCGCAGTAGCCACCGAGCAGGATCATGTCGCGCCCTGGCGGTCGGTCTACACGATTCATTTGCAGGCCGATACCACGGTCACTTTTCTACTGACCAACGGCGGCCATAATGCGGGCGTGGTCAGCGAGCCCGGCCATCCGCACCGCCACTATCAGGTGGCGACCAAGGTCGAAGGCCAGCCGTACCTGGACCCCGACGCCTGGTTCGCGCGGACACCCGTCAAGCAGGGTTCCTGGTGGCCGGAGTGGCACAACTGGTTGCTGGAGCACTCCAGCAGCAGGGTTCCCCCACCGTCGTTGGGCAATCCCGACAAAGGCTATGTAGCGCTGGACAATGCTCCCGGCGCCTATGTGTTGCAGCCATGACTGCCGCAATTTCGCCTGGAGAGCAAGCTATGGAATGCCTTGCCAACCGTACTTTCGATGAAATCCGGGTAGGCGACGCCGCCACGGTGGTGCGCGTCCTGAGCGAGCGGGATATGGAACTGTTTACCGCTCTGACGGGTAACGGTACGGAGCGCAGCCAAGGTGACGGGTTCTATTCCACGGCGGACATGTTGCAGCAACTGGTCACGCCCAGTCTGTGGAGCAGTTTTTTGATTTCCTGGGTGGTGGGCACGCAGTTGCCGGGTCCCGGCAGCGCCTTTCTGGATTATAGCCTGCACTTCCACAAGGCAATGCAGGTAGGCGACGCCATCAAGGTGAGTCTGACCGTGCAGGACAAGAACCGGGCCGACCACAGCATCACGCTGGATTGCGTCAGCGTCAATCAGCAGGGTGTACCCGTGTTCAGCGGCTTCCTGCGCGTGGCGGCGCCGACTGTGAAGCTATGCAGTCCACCCGCTGAGTTGCCCATCGTGCAGTTATCCGGGCGCGGCGCGCGCCATAAAAAGCTGGTGGAAATGACCTCCCAGGTCGAGCCTATAGCGACCGTGGTGGTCCATCCGGTGGATCAGGTTGCACTGGAAGGCGTCGTCCGGGCCGCCGAGGCGAATCTGATCGTTCCCATCCTGGTCGGACCCAGCGCTAGAATCCAGGCCGCCGCCCAGGCAGCGCGACTCGATATCGACCGTTATGAGATCATCGCCGCGCCGCACAGCCACGCCGCTGCCGCCCGGGCGGTGGAGTTGATCCGCAGTGGCCGCGGCCAGATCTTGATGAAAGGCAGCCTGCACACCGACGAATTGATGACCGAGGTGGTCGATAAAGATCACGGTCTGCGCACCGGGCGGCGCATCAGCCATGCCTATGTGATGGACGTGCCCGCCTATCCCAAGCTGTTGATCATCACCGACGCCGCCATCAACATTGAACCCGATTTGCTCGACAAGCGGGATATTGTCCAGAACGCGATCGAGTTGGCCCTGGCGATGGGCATCGCACAGCCCAAGGTGGCGTTGCTGTCGGCCGTGGAAACGGTCACTCCCAAACTCAAGGCCACCATGGAGGCGGCGGCGCTGTGCAAGATGGCCGAACGTGGCCAGATCGTCGGGGGCCTGCTGGACGGTCCCCTGGCTTTCGATAATGCGATTTCCGCGGCGGCCGCCCGCACCAAGCAGATCAGTTCATTGGTGGCCGGCGATGCCGATATTCTGCTCGTACCCGATCTGGAAGCCGGCAACATGCTGGCCAAGCAACTGGCCTATCTAGCCGGCGCGGCGGCGGCCGGCATCGTCCTGGGGGCGCGGGTTCCGATCGTGTTGACCAGCCGCTCCGACGACATCCTGGCCCGCGTCGCTTCCTGCGCTATCGCCGTCCTGCTCGCCTGCGGCGCGCGGGAGTCACTCAAGGCTGTCGCGGCGGAATAAATACGCTTCATCAACGTCAACGACTGCTCGCAAGATCATGAACATCATCCGAACCGACCTGCCCGGCGTCATACTGCTCGAACCCCGCGCTTTCGGCGACCCGCGCGGTTTTTTCATGGAGACCTACCAACAGGCGCGTTATCGGGAAGCCGGCCTGCCGGAGCAGTTCGTCCAGGACAATCACTCCCGCTCCCGACAAGGGGTACTGCGCGGTCTGCACTATCAGCTTATCCAGCCGCAGGGAAAACTGGTCTGGGCGGCGCGCGGCAGGATGTTCGATGTGGCGGTGGATATCCGCCGGGGCTCGCCCACCTTCGGTCGCTGGGTCGGCTTCATCCTGGATGATATCGATCACCGTCAACTGTATATTCCGCCCGGCTTTGCGCATGGCTTCTGCGTGTTATCGGAAGAAGCCGATTTCCTTTACAAGTGCACCGATTACTATCATCCGTCATCGGAGCAGGGCATTCTGTGGAACGATCCGGCCATCGGCATTGCCTGGCCCATCCAGGAACCCAGTCTGTCCGACAAGGATGCGCGTTTGCCACGCCTGGCCGAGCAGGCGCCCGACAAACTGCCGGTTTACCCGAGCCTGAGTGGCCATGAAAATCCTGCTTACCGGAGCCAATGGCCAGGTCGGTTGGGAAATCGCGCGGCTGGCCGGTCGCCATGAGGTGCTGGCGCTGGACCGGACAGCGCTCGATATTAGCGCTGTCGAAGCCGTGCAGCGCGTAGTTCAGGAGAACCGACCAACGGTGGTCATCAACGCCGCCGCTTACACGGCCGTGGACCGGGCGGAGCAGGAGCCGGAACAGGCGTTCGCTGTCAATCGCGACGGTCCCGCCCATCTGGCCGCCACCTGCGCCCGCTTGGAAATACCGCTGCTGCATATTTCCACCGATTATGTATTCGACGGCACGCACGACAGGCCCTATCGGGAAGATGATCCCGTGAGGCCGCTGGGGGTCTATGGCCATAGCAAGTGGGCCGGCGAAGAAGCCATTCGGCGCCTTCATCCTGCGCACATAATCCTGCGCACCAGTTGGGTGTTCGGCGAACACGGCAGTAACTTCGTCAAGACCATCCTGCGCCTGGCGCGGGAGCGGGACACGCTGCGGGTGGTGGCGGATCAGCACGGTTGTCCCACCCCTGCCGGCGCCATCGCCAGTGCGCTGCTGACCCTGGCGGAGCAGGTCGCCACCGGCAACAACGATGACTGGGCCGGGACCTACCATTTCTGTGGCGCGCCGCCGACCACCTGGCACGGTTTTGCGCAGGCCATCGTGGCACAGGTGCGGGCCTATGTGCCCGTGCAGGCGCAGGAGATCACGCCGCTCACGACGGCCGAGTATCCTACGCCAGCCCGACGCCCGGCTTATTCGGTATTGTCCGGCGACCGCCTGCAAGCGCGTTTCGGCATTACGCCTCCTGCCTGGCGCGACGGTCTGGAAATGACGCTGCGGGCGCTGCTGGCCTGATTCAATACGGTCCGGCAACGCTGCGGTTTTACCCGAGCCTCTTCAGCAGGCACATTGCCATGCCCGGACATGACGCTGGCGTGCTTGCGCCGGGGGTCACGGGTGATTAGCGGCATAGCGTCTCGCATGGCACCCCGTCGTTATCTTTATCCAGATGCCGCAAACCGCACTGTTGGAGATAAAACAGCGCCTCGTCGCAACGGGTCATATCACGACAAAACTTTTTGACGGCGCACGTTCTGGCAGTCGCCGGAGTGGCTGGAGGCGTCGCCGTGGCCGCCGCCATTCGCCGCCATTGCCACGGTGGCGTCTGCTGCGCCTGCGGTAAAACCCATAATCCACGGTGGTAGGCGCGCGCTTCCGCTTGCAAATCGAATAGCGTCTGATCGGTGGCATAGTGCCGGTAAACCCAGGCTGCGCCGCGCCTGACCAGTTCAGCGTTCACGTCCATGGAACCTATATAAATGCGCCCCACCAACCGTCCATAATCATCCCGCGCCTGTACGACTACGCGAACCTTGTCTCCAAAAACCAAGGCGGTAAGCGCTTCTTTGGCGCGCTCGCCGTAAGGTTGATTGCTTTCGGGAGTATCTATCTCGGCCAGCCGAACCCGGATCTGTCGCCGGTTCGGAGTCAACACCGTCACCGTGTCGCCATCGTGAACGGCGATGACTGTACCTGAGAAATCCTCGGCCCAGGTGGGCGCCAGCATCAGGATCAGTGGGAACCAAAGCCAGACGGTTCGCTTAGGCATCATGGCAAGGGCATATTCGCACAATATGACGACGTGTTGGTTGCTTCGCCGCAAGCGCTGCGGTTCGTTCCTCACCCCATCCTAACCGGTTGAAACCGGCTAACACTACCATGAAACTATCGGTAGTATTTCTGACATGGATATCAAGCCGCCCAACTTGTTGATAACAAAACATTTGATAAGCATTGTATCCACGTCTGAAGCACTACCGTTTTATTCATGGTTACGAAAATGAGTGAAGCGGGGGCCAAAATGTGAATATTTCACTGCTACATCCGCTGTTGACCGTTATGGTATTGAATCAGATGAAAAATACTATGCTTGAATTAGATTTTACAATTTTTGATCATCTTTTTTAAATCAATAGCTTAGACTTGTATATAATGAAGTGCAAGTGATAGGGGTTTGTTTGAGGATATTGCCATGATGACCGGAACCGATTATGTAGTCACCCAGCCTTTTTTCAGCAGTAATGGGGCCAATGGGATCGTCGAATTCCTTCCCGGCGATCACCTGTTCCTGCTTGGCCCAGGCTATGACCCGGACTGGTTCCGAGCGCTGCTATCGCGCGGAGCGACACGACAACCGATCCTTTTCTTTAAGCGCTCTGATGTGCAACAGTTTGTGCGCAAGTTCCGTCAGGTTTGACACCTTCCGCCAGCGCGGGTACGAGGGTGGGTTTCCACACCCGTACCTGAAAGGGGTCATGCTTAAACAGCAATTCCTGCTCTAACGCACTGGAACCTTTAGCTAATGGACAGGTATAAAAATCATAATGACAAAAAATACCTTTGACTTCCTCAGAAGCCATAATGAATAGCGCTCATTTTAATCGCTTTCTGGGAACCCCTGTCATCATGATCCCTTGGCGCTCGTTACCGCCCGTGTCACAATGGCTGTATTGCCTTGGGCGGCAACGGTTAACACGCTCGTTTTTCCTGCCAGCCCTCCCCGTTCAGGAGCGCTGGTTTATCTTGGCTTTTGCAGAGAAATTGATAAACTGCTAGAAGCATTTTCAGTATGTCTTGAAGAGACAAAGAACAACAAATACAGAAAGAATAGCAAGAGTAGAAAAAGAAGACCAGGAGGTGGACGTACAGGATCATTAGGGACTCCGGAGAACAAGTTATTTTTTATACTGTACTACCTAAAAAATTATCCAACTTTTGATGTGTTAGGCTTTATTTTCGATATCAATCCTTCCAAAGCGCATGAGAATGTAAAAAAACTTATTCCTGTTTTGAAAAAAACACAAAAAGCACTGAAGACCCTGCCAAAACAGTATTTTAAAAATGCTGATGAATTTTCTCAAGTTGTTAAAAATACTAAGAATATAGCAATTGATGCCACTGAAAGAGAGCACTTCAGACATCAAAACAATAGACAACAAAGACAACATTTTAGTGGTAAAAAACGGCGGCATACTGTCAAAAGCACAGTGATAGCAGATTGTTCCCGTAAGGGAATATTTTTTGTAGGTAAAACAATGCCATGGTGACAGACCACGTTTTCCATTTCCGTTCGCCGGAAAACGTGGTCTATCTCCTATTTCCTCTTATAATTGCACCTGACTCAATCGGAGGCTTGACTTTCAAGATGGTATCTACGCTTGCTGTTAAAAAACCCACTCCATCTCATTCAAGCGTATTATCGTTAAAACTGTCAACTTGAGGTTTTCTCACATACAAAGTCGTTTTCTGTACCTTTTCAAAAGTGCCTTGAAATTCATTTTTACCGAATTCACCGCTCAAAATTAATTGTTTGATAATATCGCGGGAGGGAGAGCCGATTTTATCCAGATAAGGTGTTAACGCCGGGGTGATTTCCTGAAGATGCTGTCTGATTTTCTTCAAGTCTGGCGATAAGATGCGCGTATATCTGGGACCCAATCGCTGTTGCAGTAGGGCTTCATTATATCGGACTTCGGTGTACTCCTTCAGGTCGAGAGCGACCGGTTGATCATCGACCACGATAAAATAATGCGTTCGCCCCTCATCTTCAAGTAAACCTCGAATTTTTTCCCGTAATGCCTGCTTCTGCTGTTCTAAATACTCTAATTGATTTTCAATCAGGTGGTATTCGGTTAAAATCGCTTGCAATTCTTCTTTGGTATTCATCATTGTCCGCCATTAGGCGGCCTCCGTATACGGTGCAATAGGTTGTGCTATCTCACTCTACAAGATCGACGAGGGGCGTAACCAGTCGAGCGCTATGTATCGACCCGCAGTGACTGGCGCCAGCAATTCCCGCTCTAATACAATGGAACCTGTAGCTAATGGATAGGTAATAAATAAGAATCATAATGACGAGACACCCCGGATTTTCTCAGAAGCCATAATGAACAGCTCTCATTTTAATCGCTTTCTGTCAACACACTCTCACACGACATGCGTCAATCGAAGGTTGACGAACCACTAATCCTCTTGGGATGGTTAACTTTTAGGTGTCGCCTTGAGAAAAGGCTGCGCCAGCAACCACCATAATCTCACCGAGCGCTCATCCCGGAACACGTCCAGGCCGATGGTCATGCCGCTGTGACCGTCGCGGGGTTGCGCCCGATAGGTCCCGAACAGCCGGTCCCACCAGGGCAGGTTGAAACCGAAATTGCTGTCGGTCTCGTCGCGATGAATGGAATGATGCACACGGTGCATATCGGGCGTAACCAGGAGCCATCGCAGCCAGGCATCCAGCCTGAGTGATAATTGCACATTGCTGTGATTGAACAGGGCGGTGGCGTTCAGGATCACCTCGAACAGCAGTACAGCGGCGGCCGGCGCGCCGAGCAGCGTCACGATACCGATCTTGAGCAGCATGGACAATACGATCTCGAGCGGATGAAAGCGCAGCGCCGTGGTGACATCGATGTCGGTATCGCTGTGATGCACCCGGTGCAGGCGCCACAACAGCGGAATCTTATGGAAGATCACATGCTGCGCATAGATCGCCAAATCCAGCACCAGGAGGGAGGCGATAAAAGCGGGCCAGAAGGCAACGTGCAGCCAGTGGAACAGGCCCCAACCGCGCTCAGCGGCGGCGAGCGCGGCGCTTACCGCCAGCAGCGGCAGGATGCAGCGCAACGCCACGCTGTCCACCACCACCAGCCCTAGATTGGCTGGCCAGCGTCGGGCGCGGGACAGACTCAGCACGCGGCGGGGTTGCCGCCATTCCCATCCGGCCAGCAGCAGCAGCCCCGTCAGGAAACAACCCAGCCGGAGCAGATTTTCGTAGTGCAACAGGAAATCCATCGGAGAATACAGGTCGCCATTGCCGCGGCATCGCTGCAATGGATAATAGGTTTTGACAAAAATTTACCAATATCAAACACCGAATTAGTGTATTAAAATCAGTGAGCGTTCGCGCAAACTCGTTGCAACAACTATTACATAATGAGCTACCACCATCCCAAGCGAGGATTTAAGAGGACTGCCGGCCATGCACCAAGACCTGCACGTCGTTGCCACGGCGCCGCTCGACCCGAACCTGGATACTTTTCCCAAGCTGTTGCTGGATCACGCCGACCGGCGCGGCACCAAACCCGCTATTCGGGAAAAGGAATTTGGCATCTGGCAGGTATGGACCTGGCGTGAGATGGCCGCCGAAATCCGCGCGCTGGCCTGCGGGCTGGCGGCCCTGGGTTTTAAGCAGGGCGATAAACTGGCCATCATCGGCGACAACCGGCCGCAGACTGTACTGGTCGATGGCAGCGGCTCAGTGCCTGGGCGGGATCCCGGTGCCGCTCTATCAGGATGCGGTCGCCGACGAAATGGCCTACGTGCTGCAGAACGCCGACATTGCTTTCGTCGTAGTGGAGGACCAGGAGCAGGTCGATAAAAGCATCGACATCAAGGACCGCTGCCCGCTGTTGCAAACCGTCATTTACGATGACCCGCGTGGCCTGCGTCATTACTGCCAGCCTTTCCTGCACAGTCTGGCGGACTTACAACAGCAGGGGCGGGATTTCGACCGCGCCAATCCCGGCTTTTTCTCCGGGCGGGTCGCGGCAGGGGCGGGCGACGATATCGCGGTGATGCTCTACACTTCCGGTACCACCGGTAATCCCAAAGGCGTCATGCTCACTTACCGCAATTTCATCGTTACCGGTCGCAACGGCATCCTGCGGGAAGGGCTGAACGAAGACGAAGAAGTGCTAGCCTATCTGCCGATGGCCTGGGTGGGCGACCATCTGTTTTCCTACGCGCAATCTTACGTTGCCGGTTTCTGCGTCAGTTGCCCGGAAAGCGGCGAAACCGTCATGAGCAACATGCGCGAAATTGGTCCGACCTATTTCTTCGCGCCCCCCCGCATCTACGAGAATCTGCTGACCCAGGTGATGATCCGCATGGAAGACGCCGGCGTGCTCAAGCGTAAGCTGTTTCATTACTTCATGAATCACGCCCGGCGGGTGGGCACGGCCATTCTGGACGGCAGAGCGGTTTCCATTAAGGACCGGCTGGTCTATGCGCTCGGCCGCGGACTGGTCTACGAGCCGCTGAAAAACGTACTGGGCTTCAGCCGCCTGCGGCTGGCTTTTACTGCCGGCGAGGCCATCGGACCGGATATTTTCGATTTCTTCCGCTCGCTGGGCATCAACGTCAAGCAGTTGTACGGCTCCACCGAGGCGGCCGTGTTCATCTGCGTCCAGCCCGACGGCCAGGTGAAACCGGATACGGTAGGCACCCCCTCGCCCGGCGTGGAGGTCAACATCACCCAAGCCGGCGAAGTCCTGTTTCGCGGCCCCGGCGTGTTTCATTCCTATTATAAGAATCCCCAAGCCACCGCCGCGACCAGGGACGAAGAGGGCTGGGTGCATACCGGCGACGCCGGCTTCTTCGACGCAGAACGGCCATCTCAAAATTATCGACCGGGCCAAGGATGTGGGCAAATTGCTGGACGGCTCCCTGTTTGCGCCCAAGTACCTGGAAAACAAGCTCAAATTTTTCCCCTATATTAAGGAAGCGGTGGTTTTCGGCGATGCCCGGGAATACGTCACGGCCTTCATCAACATCGATCTGGAAGCAGTCGGTAATTGGGCGGAGCGGCATAACCTGCCGTACTCCGGTTATACCGATTTGGCCGGGCAGGCGCCGGTCTACGATCTAATTCAGGACTGCGTGCAAAAGGTAAATGCCGATCTGGCCAGAGACCCCCGGCTGAGCGGTTCCCAGATCAAGCGCTTTCTGATTCTGCACAAGGAACTGGACGCCGACGACGGCGAACTGACCCGCACCCGCAAGGTGCGCCGCGGTTTTATCGCCGATAGATATGCGGCTCTGATCGATGCACTGTATTCCGGCAAAACCCATCACTCCATCGAGGCGCAGGTAAAATTCGAGGACGGCCGCACTGGCGTGGTGCGGGCCGATCTGCACATCCGTGAAGCCGAACGCTACGGCGCGACAGAACTACGCCAGGCCAGTTGAGGAATCTTCCATGCAGCCAGAGCGTAGTTTCGGCGCCGACATCCTCAAGGTGGAGCACATCACCCTGTCCTTCGGCGGCGTCAAGGCCTTGACCGATGTCAGCCTGAGCATCCGGGAACACGAGATCTGCTCGATCATCGGCCCCAACGGCGCCGGCAAGAGTTCGCTGCTCAACGTGATCAACGGCGTCTATCATCCGCAGCAGGGCGCGATCACCTATAGAGGTAGAACTTTGCGGCGGATGCGCACCCATAAATCAACCCGCCAGGGCATCGCCCGCACCTTTCAGAACATTGCCCTGTTCAAGGGGATGACGGTGCTGGACAACATCCTCACCGGCCGCAATATTCTGATGAAAAGCAGCTTTATCGAGCAGGCCTTTTACTGGGGACGCGCCCGCCGGGAAGAACTCGAGCACCGCCGGCGGGTGGAGGAAATCATCGACTTTCTGGAGATCGAGTCCATTCGCAAGGTGCTGGTCGGCCGGCTGCCTTATGGCTTGCAGAAGCGGGTGGAGCTGGGTCGCGCCCTGGCGGCGGAGCCGCAGTTGCTGCTGCTGGATGAACCGATGGCCGGCATGAACGTGGAGGAAAAAGAGGATATGTGCCGCTTCATTCTGGACGTCAACGACGAGTTCGGCGCCACCATGGTGCTGATCGAACATGATATGGGAGTGGTCATGGATCTGTCCGACCATGTCGTCGTACTGGATTACGGACGCAAGATCGCCGACGGCGTCCCGGAGGAAATCCGCACTAACCAACAGGTGATCGATGCCTATCTCGGCGCCGGTCATTGACAACGACATCACCACCCAGGCGGAGATTTAGCTGTGGATTTCTTTCTCGAAGTGCTGATCGGCGGGCTGCTGGCCGGCGTGATGTACTCGCTGGTGGCGCTCGGCTTCGTGCTGATTTTCAAAGCCTCCGGGGTGTTGAACTTCGCCCAGGGAGCGATGGTGCTGTTCGCGGCACTGACCTTCGTCAGCCTGGAGGAAAAAGGGCTAAATTTCTGGCTGGCGTTCGCGGTCACGCTGGCCATCATGGTGGTGCTGGCGCTGGCCATCGAGCGTCTGGTGCTGCGGCCACTGGTGAACCAGCCGCCGATCACGCTGTTCATGGCCACCATCGGCCTGAGCTATCTGCTGGAAGGACTGGCCCAGGGCGTATGGGGCACCCAGCCCCATCGCCTGGATCTGGGCGTGCCCGATGATGTCATCGAGATCGGCAATATCTTTATCAGCAGTTTCGATCTGTTCGCCGCGGCCGTCGGGGCCCTGCTGGTGGCGACGCTGGCGGTGTTCTTCAGCAAGACCCGCACCGGCCGCGCGCTGCGGGCCGTGGCGGACGACCATCAAGCGGCGCTGGCGGTGGGCATTCCCTTGCAGCACATCTGGGCCATCGTCTGGGCCGCGGCCGGCTTCGTGGCCCTGGTGGCGGGCCTGCTGTGGGGAGCGCGCCTGGGCGTGCAGTTCGCCCTGACCCTGGTGGTGCTGAAAGCGCTGCCGGTGATGATCCTGGGCGGCTTCACCTCAGTGCCCGGCGCCATCGTCGGCGGCCTGATCATCGGCTCCAGTGAGAAACTGGCGGAAGTCTATCTCGGCCCTTACGTTGGCGGCGGCATCGAGAACTGGTTTCCCTACGTACTGGCCCTGGGCTTTTTGCTGGTGCGTCCCGAAGGTCTGTTCGGCGAAGTCCACATCGACAGGGTGTGAGCCATGATCTACCGCGAATGTGGCCAGTTCAAAAGCAGTTATCAAGCCGATCAGGCGATTTTTCCCATCTTGCAGGACCGCTGGGGCATCGCGTTCCTGTGGTTGGTTGCTTTCGTCATTATTCCGCTGTTCGCCGGGGATTACTGGCTGGGCGCCATTCTGACGCCGTTCCTGATCCTGTCGCTGGCTGCACTGGGGGTGAATATCCTGACTGGCTATTGCGGCCAGTTGTCGTTGGGTTCCGCGGCCTTCATGGCGGTCGGCGCTTTCGCTGCTTACAACCTGGAACTGCGTCTGCCGGCGCTGCCGCTGCTGCTCGACTTCGTGCTGGCCGGCGCCATCGCCGCCGCCGTGGGCATCGTATTCGGCATCCCCAGCCTGCGCATCAAGGGTTTTTATCTGGCAGTGGCGACGCTGGCGGCACAGTTCTTTATCGAATGGGCGCTGAATAAATTTCCCTGGTTTTCCAATTACAGCCCTTCCGGTGTGATCACCGCCCAGAAAATGGTGATCCTGGGCTATGCCTTCGATACGCCGGTCCACAAATACCTGCTGGTGCTGACTATCGTCGCGGCGCTGGCTCTGCTGGCTAAGAATATGGCGCGCTGCGCCACCGGCCGGGCCTGGATGGCGGTGCGGGATATGGACGTGGCGGCGGAAGTGATCGGCATTCGCATCATGGAGACCAAGCTGCTGGCCTTCGCCGTCAGTTCCTTCTATTGCGGCGTAGCCGGCGCCTTGTGGGCCTTCGCCTATCTGGGCACGGTGGATGCCCAGGCTTTCGATCTGCACCGGTCTTTTCAGATCCTGTTCATGATCATCGTCGGCGGCGTGGGCAGCATTCTGGGCTCTTTTATCGGCGCAGCCTTCATCATGCTGCTGCCGATCTTTCTCAATTTCACTGTCCACGCCCTGTTCGGCGCGGCGGTCCGGCCGGATTTGCTTTCGAACCTGGAACTGATTGTCTTCGGCGGCTTGATCATTTTCTTTTTAATCGTGGAGCCGCTGGGTCTGGCGCGGCTGTGGCAGATCACCAAGGAGAAACTGCGGCTGTGGCCGTTTCCACACTAGCATTCGTTGACTGCATCGACAGGGCTCCCGGCCCTACCGGGAACCCTCATTCAAAAACCCCTCGTGGGTTAAAACATAAGCTCTCCAAAGGAGGCAGCATGAAAAATCTGATGACTCGCACCACCCTGCTGGCTACGCTCGGCGCGGTCGGTCTGGGCATGGCCGTCACCAACCCGGCGGCCGCCGCCGACGAGCAGTTCATTCCGCTGACCAGCTACCGGATTGGCCCCTATGCGGCCGGCGGCACCGGCATCTTCGGCGGCTTTGTCGATTACATCAATTTACTGAACGAACGCGACGGCGGCATCAACGGCGTCAAAATCATCTTCGAAGAGTGCGAGACCGAGTACAAACCCGACCGCGCCATCGAATGCTACGAGCGACTGAAAGCCAAAGGACCCACCGGCGCGGCGATGTTCAACTTCGTCGCCACGCCGCCGGTATACGCCACCCTGGAACGCACCCTGCAGGATAAGATTCCGGTGGTATCGATCGGCTACGGGCGGGCCGATACCTCCGACGGACGCGTCTTTCCCTATGTTTTTCCCTTAATGACCAACTACTGGAGCCAGAACACAGCCAAGATCAAGTTCATCGCGCTGCAGGAGCAGTGCATGGCGCAGTATCCCGAGCTGGTGGATAAACCCAACCGGGCCGTAGAGTGCTACCAGCATGTGCAAAAAGGCGAATTGAAAGGAGACGGTCTGGACAAACTCAAGGGTAAGAAGATCGTCAACCTGTATCATGACTCCGGTTATGGCAAGGAGACCGCGTCGATTCTGGATGCTCAGGCTAAAAAATACGGTTTCGAGTCTGACCGCCATCGCCGTGCCGCCTCCCGGCAACGAGCAGCAATCGCAATGGCTGCAAATCCGTCAGAACAAGCCGGACTGGGTCATCCTGCGCGGTTGGGGCGTGATGAACCCCACGGCGATCAGGCAGGCGTCGCGGGTCAAATTCCCGGCTGACCGGATGGTCGGCGTGTGGTGGAGTGGCGCTGAAGAGGACGTGGTGCCGGCTGGCGAAGCCGCGGTCGGTTACACCGCCGCCGGACTGAATCCGGCGGGTGCCGATTTCCCCGCCGTCCAGCAAATCAAGGACCTGCTGTACAAGCAGGGCAAGGGCAACATGCAGGATCCCGCCCGCATCGGCAGCATCTACTACAATCGTGGGCTGGTCCACGGGGTGCTGAATACTGAGGCCATCCGCAAGGCCCAGGAGAAGTACGGCAAGCAACCGCTCACCGGCGAACAGGTCCGCTGGGGTCTGGAGCACCTGGAAATCACCGACAAACGCCTGGAGGAACTGGGGCTCAAGGGGCTGATGCCGCCGTTTAAAATCACCTGCGCCGATCACGAAGGCGGCGCGCCGGTGCGTTTCCAGCAATGGGACGGCGCTAAGTGGGTGCTGGTGTCGGACTGGATAGCGACGGATCAGTCGCTGGTCAGGCCGGAGGTTGAAAAATCGGCAGCCGCCTACGCCAAAGAGAAGAACATTACTCCACGCGATTGTGCCACCGAAAACTGAGGAGGCGGCGTATGACTGAATCAGGGAAACCCCTGCTGGCGGTTAACAATATCGAAGTGATCTACGATCATGTGATCCTGGTCTTGAAAGGGGTTTCCCTGGAAGTGCCCCAGGGTGGCATCACCGCCCTGCTGGGTGCTAACGGGGCGGGCAAGACCACCACCCTCAAGGCGATTTCCAACCTGCTGCGGGCGGAACGTGGCGAAGTGACCAAGGGCGCTATCCACTTTAAAGGCGAACAGGTTGACCGTCTGACCCCGTCCGAATTGGTCAAGCGCGGCGTGGTGCAGGTGATGGAAGGACGCCATTGCTTCCAGCACCTGACGGTGGAGGAAAACCTGCTGACCGGTGCTTATACTCGCCAGGCGAAGCGTGCCAGCATCAAGGATGATCTGGAGCGGGTTTACAGCTATTTCCCGCGCCTGAAGGAACGCCGCACCAGCCTGGCCGGCTATACCTCCGGCGGCGAACAGCAGATGACCGCGGTAGGCCGGGCGTTGATGGCCCGCCCCGCCATGATTCTGCTGGACGAGCCGTCGATGGGACTGGCGCCCCAGGTGGTGGAAGAGATCTTCACCATCGTGCAGAATCTGAATCGCCAAGAACAGGTCAGCTTTCTGCTGGCCGAACAGAACACCATGATCGCGCTGCGCTATGCCGACTTCGGCTATATCCTGGAGAACGGCCGGGTGGTGATGCAGGGCAACGCCGAGGAACTCAGCCGCAACGAGGATGTGAAGGAGTTCTATCTGGGTCTCAGCGCCGCCGGCCGCAAAAGCTTCCGCGATGTCAAGCACTACCGCCGGCGCAAACGCTGGCTGGCCTGACCGCCCGATTGGAGAGTGAACGATGTCCTATTACGACACCCTGGAAACCCGCGACCCCGTGGCGCGCGAGGCGGCGTTGCTGCAGGCGCTGCCAGCGCTGCTCGCCGCTGCCCGGCGCCATACTCCAGCCTTCGCCCGCATCCTGGCGGCAGTCGATCCCGCTGCCGTCACCAGTCGCGCGGCCCTCGCCCGCCTGCCGGTGACGCGCAAGACGGACCTGATGGAATTACAGCGCCATAGCCGTCCCTTCGGCGGATGCACCACGGTGGCCCCGGGCGAACTGGCGCGCATCTTCCAGTCGCCGGGCCCCATCTACGATCCGGAAGGCCGTCGCCCCGATTACTGGCGCTTCGCCCGTGCCTTGTTCGCCGCCGGGTTCCGCCGGGGCGAACTGATCCACAATACCTTTTCCTATCATTTCACCCCGGCCGGTTCGATGCTGGAGACCGGCGCCCACGCCCTCGGGTGCGCGGTGTTTCCAGCCGGCGGTGGGCAGACGGAGTTGCAACTGGCGGCTATCGCTGATCTGAAGCCGCAGGGTTATGTCGGTACTCCGTCGTTTCTCAAAATCATCTTCGACAAGGCTGCCGAACTGGGTGTCGCTGTCTCCAGTCTGCGCAAGGCGCTGGTAACGGCTGAGGCGCTGCCTGCCAGTCTGCGCCGGGAAATCCAGGAACGTGGTGTGCAGGTGCTGCAATGCTACGCCACCGCGGATCTGGGGTTGATCGCCTATGAGACGCCGGCTATGGAAGGCATGGTGGTGGACGAAGGCGTGTTGATCGAAATCGTGCGCCCCGGAACTGGCGAACCCGTGCCGGAAGGCGAAGTCGGCGAACTGGTGGTGACCACGCTGACCCCGGAGTATCCGCTGATACGGTTCGGCACCGGCGACCTGTCCGCGATTCTGCCTGGTGCGAGCCCCTGCGGGCGCACCAATATCCGTATCCGGGGCTGGCTGGGACGAGCCGATCAGACCACCAAGGTCAAGGGCATGTTCGTGCATCCTTCCCAGGTGGCGGAAGTCCTGCGCCGCCATCCCCGCATCCTCAAAGGCCGGCTGGTGGTCAGCAGCGACCAGCATAGCGATGTAATGACGCTGCACTGCGAAATCGAAGGGGAGCCGCCGGCAGCATTGGAACCGGCGGTCGTGACCACTATCCGCGAAGTCTGCAAACTGCGCGCTGGGGTGGTGTTTGCAGCGCCGGCTAGTCTGCCCAACGATGGTAAAGTGATCGACGACACGCGCCAATACGACTGAGCGCGGAGATTCGGCGGCAAGGCGGGGACTGACGCCATCGCTTCTGGTCTCTGCGTAAAGCGGTTGGTCGCAAAGGCCGGGGGAGCCGTTATGGCTACAGGGCACGCGCCTGTGTTTGGGGTAGCGCTTAGTCGGCAGGTGGTGGTTACCGACCCTCGATGAGTGGTTGTATCAGGCTTCGCCCCGGTGGCTTTGCGACCAACCGTTGAACCCACAAATACGGTACGATTGGCTGCACATCCCCACATTGACCAAAGTCAACTCTACTGAATTGCGTTGTAGCGATGTTTACCTAAACGTACAGGATTCCACACCTTTTCAGCCTCAGGATGGCACCGCTACGCAGCGGCTGCCCAAGACCGTAAGGGGGAATTGATGATGCTGACCTACGAAGATTGCGTGGGACTGGCCGAATTGACCGAAGATGAAATCGACGCCATCGCCCGGCATGAGCATCTGCCGGAAATCGTCGCCGCCGAACTCGGCAACTATCTGGTGCACGGTCCCGATGGCGTGCCGAGGATCAAACGCCTCATTCTCGACGATATTGAAGAGGCCAGAAGACAGGGTGACCGGCAACAACTGACGCGCTTGAAGCTCGTCTTGCAGCATTTCGTCGCCACTCATCCCTGCAATCCCGCTGAAGCTCCCACCCGCCACACCCCTCGATAGACGCACTGCGAGGGGCGTGGCTGGCGGCCGGCGTTACAGGTTCCCGCTGATATAGTCGTACTCTGAGTCCATATTTTTCTTGGTGTCGCCGCCGATGAAATCGGCCAGCCTGCCGCCGATCAGGGGGATGCCGCAAGTGACGTTGATGCTCACGTTGTTGACGCAACCGCCGCTCTCCGACTGCAGCCGCATGGTGCCTTTGACCGTTACGGGTACGCCCGCGATGTCCACTCTCATCTCGCAGCTGCGTACACCATCTGGGTGCAGGCGCCATTGTTCGGTCTGGACTACTTTATTCCAGGCGCCCAGAAATTTTTGCAGAATACCGGGTACATCCGCCGGCACTTCCCGCCGGGTCTTGATGGTGAACAACCCGTCGTTTTCCTCCGTTTCCAGAATCTCGACTTTCCGGGCGCCGATGCTTTCGTATTTCTCCTTGACGGCATCCGCCTCGCTGAAGAACCTGAAGACGGCTTCGACGCCTTGCTTGTAATGATGTAAGCCTTTGACCTCCATAATTTTTATCCTCGCGTGATCGATGATGGCTATGGCTTCGCCAGGTTGGCGCAAGCAGCGCGTATTATGCGGAATCGCAACCCATCAGGCCAGTTCCTTATGATAGATCCGGTAGCGTTTGTAAATCTTGCCGCCAATAGCTTCGATTAGGCCACGCATGCCGGTGTTGTCTTCCAGAATCCACGATAACTCTCCCCCTTCGATGCCCCGCTGCCTGCCGGGAGCATGCAACCCTTCGATCACCAGCATAGCCAGTGCCGCGCCCAACAAGCTATGTTGATAACGCCTGCGCACCCCCAGCAAGGGCACGCGCGCCGTCTTCGGAAAGCTGCGCTTAAAGCGCCATAGCAGCCTGATCCAACCGAAGGGCAACAGCCGGCCGTTGAGATCGCGAATGATCTCATTCAGATTGGGCAGCAGAACAGCCATGGCCGCCGGCGCCCCATCGACCTCGGCGATCTGTACGAAGTCATCATCCAGCAGATGCGTCAGCGTGCGTCCCAACTGATCGAATTCCGCTTCCGTAAAAGGGACGAAATTCCAATTCTGTGACCAGGCATCATTAAAAATATCCCTTAAAATAACCAGTTCCTCCGCCAGTCGCGAACGCTGCAAGGGCCGCAGGCGCATCCGGTTGGCGGCTTTCTGCAACACCGCCTGAATCGTCGCCGGCACCGTAAAGTCCGCTGTGATCCAGTAAGCCAGCAAATCCTTGGCCGGGCTATAGCCCTGTTCTTCCAGTCTGGCCGAATAGTAAGGACGGGCATGTCCCATCATCACTACCGGAGGCTGGTCGAAACCCTCCACCAGCAACCCACATTCATCATTAATCGACAAATTGAAGGGTCCAAGCACCCGGCGCATGCCTTGCTCACGCAGCCAGTCTTCAGCAGTCCTTAGCAGCGCCTCGAAGATGGCCGGATCATCCTCGGCCTCCAGCATTCCGAAAAAGCCGGTGGCGTCCTGATGGCGCTCCAGATGCAACCGATCTATCTGCGCACTGATCCGCCCGACCGGCCGTCCCTCCCGCCGAGCCAGCCAGGCGCGCCAGTCGGCGTGGGCGAAGTAAGGATTGTGGCGGGATAGATGAAGCCTTCGCTCTATTAACAAGGGAGGGACCCACACGGGGTCGTCCCGGTAGATCGACCAAGGCATCCGGATAAACTGCTTTAGATCGCGACGTCCCGCGACCGCGGTTACTTGCAGAGGGATTGACACGGGCTGCACTCGACAGGTTGCAAGGGATACAGTGGTAGTAATTTGATCGTAGGATAAAAAAATACTGATGGAACGTTTGGAAAAAAACTGCTCTCACTGTTGTACTATAGCAACTAACAGTGGTAACATAGCAACTGAATGTGGTTTGTGTTGATTTTGTTACAAGTGCTATGGTAGTTCTATTGCTGGCCCGGCTTGTGCGACTCTTTAGTGCAAGTGGCCACGCCACAGAGTGGTTTAGGATGAGACCATACGATCCGGTCAGGCATTGAATGATGTCTACCTCGGTATGCACCGCGCCGAATGTCCGCCGATCCGATCCTTAGAGTATGTGATTGGTATGCTTCGCTTGAGCTGCCGGGTAAACCCGGCTGATGCAGCAGTCAATCAGGCGATCCTGAGACGTTAAAGGGATGCAAAGGGTATTGAACGATGCTTGCAGGGTCATGCTAAGCTAAAACGTCACATTTTGGATACAGTGCTGGGGAGAAATTTCAGTTGGGTATGGTAGCAACACCAAGCAACAACAAACTGCCGTTGCGGGCCGCTGATTTTGCGAATCTGGCGGAAGCGCTTGATTACGCAGCTGCAGGCGACACTGGTTGTAATTTTTACAACTCCAAAGCCGAGTTGTATGCGGTGCTGCTTTATGCGGTATCTGCGGGAACAGGCGCGGGCATTAGCGCGGCGGTTCCACAGCCTGAAGCTGGAGCGGGGTTCGCGGGTGGCCCTGATTGCCGAAACTCATCCAGATTTCCTGCGCTTTTTCTTTGCCTGCCAATATGCAGGGCTGGTGCCGGTCCCGCTGCCTATTTCGATCAACCTGGGCAGCCATAAGGCCTATGTCAGGCAACTGCGGGACTTACTGCTTAGCTGTCAGGCTGACGTCGCCATTGCACCGACCAGTTTCGTGCCCTTTCTCGAAGAGGCAGCACAGGATCTGACGCCACGCTTTCTCGGCGACGCCGACACTTTCACAGCGCAACTGCCGGAGCAGGCGATCAGCTTGCAACCTTTGCAAGCCGACGAGGTGGCGTACCTGCAATACACCTCGGGCAGCACCCGCTTCCCGCGGGGCGTGATGATTACGCAGCAGGCAGTGCTCAATAATCTGGCCGGCATCATCAAGCACGGCGTCAAAGTCAGACCCGGCGACCGGGGCATGTCATGGTTGCCCTTTTACCATGACATGGGCCTGGTCGGTTGCCTGCTGGTGCCGGTCGCTGCCCAGTTGTCCATGGATTATCTGAGCACCCGCGATTTCGCCATGCGCCCGCGTCAATGGCTGGCACTGATGACCCGCAACCGGGCCACGATCTCTTTCAGCCCGCCATTTGGTTATGAGCTGTGCGCCCGCCGCCTGCGCCCGGAAGAAGTCGATAAGTTCGATCTCAGCGCCTGGCGGGTGGCGGGCGTCGGGGCGGAAATGATCCGTCCCGAGACCCTGATGCGGTTCGCCCAGACCCTGGCTCCCAGCGGTTTCAACCCGAACGCCTTCCTGCCCTGTTATGGTATGGCGGAATGCTCGCTGGCAGTGAGTTTTGCGCCGCTCCATCAAGGGCTGGAAGTCGACCGTGTGGACGGTGATCATCTGGCCGCCTGCCACCAGGCCAGACCGCTGGAGCCGGCTGCCACGACGTCCGATGAGCGGATCAGCTACTATGTCAATTGCGGCAGTCCGCTGCCGGAATACGACGTGGTCATTCGCGATCACCAGGGCCGGGAGTTGCCGGAGCGGCATTGCGGCATTATCTTCGTCCAAGGTCCCAGCGTGATGTCCGGCTATTTCAATGACCCTGGCGAAACCCGCCGGGTATTGTCGCCGGACGGCTGGTTGAACACCGGCGATATTGGCTACCGGGTCGGCACCAGCCTGTTCGTGACCGGGCGGCAGAAGGATATGATTATCATCAACGGGCGCAATATCTGGCCGCAGGATCTGGAATACCTGGCGGAACAACAGCCTGAAGTGCGTCCTGGCGATGCCCTGGCTTTTGCCGCACCGGGTCCCGGCGGGGCTGATCTGACCGTGCTGGTGGTCCAGTGTCGTGAAGCGGATGGCAAAAAGCGGTCTGAGCTGATGCAACGTCTGCAAGGTCTGATTCGTGAGGAACTGGGCATCGACTGTTACATTGAGCTGGTGCCCCTGCATACCTTGCCCCGCACCTCCTCCGGCAAGCTGTCGCGCTCCAAGGCCAGACAGAACTTTATCGGGTCCCACCCCTGGGAGCAGCGGGCCGCACCGAATCCGGCCTTGCAGCAGCTCAACCGGCGTGTCGGTTGAGCTTAGCTCCGCCTTTTCCAGGGCTGGAATTATCGCCCTGACCGGCGCAACAGGGTTTATCGGCAGCCGACTGACGCGGCGCTTATGCGCCACCGGCTGGCCGGTGCGCGTGCTGATTCGTTGCCCAGCCAAGGCGCAGGATCTGTCCGGCCTCCCTTTGCAACGCATCGAAGGTGCTCTGGAGGATCAGGCAAGCCTGCAGCGGCTGGTGGCGAATGTCTACGCAGTAATCCATTGCGCCGGCGCCGTGCGCGGCATCACCGCGACTGACTTCAAGCGGAGCAATGTTGACGGGCTGGGCCGTTTGGTGCATGCAGCCGCCAGCCAACGACCGCCACCCCGGTTTCTGTCATTATCCTCACTGGCGGCGCGTGAGCCTGCCTTGTCTCCTTATGCCGCTAGCAAACGGGAGGGCGAACAACGGCTGGCGGCAGGCGCGAATGCCATGCCGTGGAGCGTGCTACGACCTCCTGCCGTATATGGCCCCGGCGACCGTGAACTGGCGCCGCTGTTCCGCTGGATGGGACGGGGAATAGCGCCCGTCCTCGGCTCGGCGGACGCGCGTTTCTCACTGCTGTATGTGGACGATCTGGCAGCCGCCGTACTGCAATGGCTGGAACAGCCGCATTATGTACAGGGTATTTTCGAGCTGCACGATGGGCGACCGGGGGGCTATGGTTGGGATGAGGTGGCTGCTATCGTCGCGGCTGTACGTGCCAGAGCTGTCCGGCGTATTCCCATACCGACGACCCTGTTACAATTACTAGCTAGCGTCAATGTAGGGGTCGCGCGACTGGCGGGTTATGCGCCGATGTTCACCCCCGCCAAGGTGCGCGAGCTCAGCCATCCAGACTGGGTTTGCGATAATGCTGCCCTGACTTGCGCTATCGGCTGGACACCCCGGGTGTTGCTGGAAGAAGGTTTGCGGCTCACCCTGGGTTGGGGTAATCCGGTCGCTGCTTGAGGTTGATGAATCGGTACTGCTGCGTTTACCAGGATAATTCGTGATGTCAAGTTATGACAATGCTCTCCAGGAGATCTACCAAGTATTGCAACCGTTTGCCAAAGAGGGACAAACGCTCAGTGAAGCAACCGAACTGGTGACCGATCTGGGCTTGGACTCGGTGCAGGTAATGGAACTGTTGCTGCAGATCGAGGATCGCTTCGACGTATCCATTCCCCTCAATATCATGCCCGAGATGCGCACCATAAAGGATCTCGTAACGCAATTGCTCACCATCCTATCTCAGTCGCAATGACTATTTTCGATAAGTTCCAGACGCTTGCTGCCAGCCGTGCGGAACTGAGCGCCACTGGCGTCCGCCCGTTCGGGGTAGTCATCGAGCAAATTCTGTCTCCCACCGAAGGCATCGTGGACGGCCATCGGGTGATCCTTGCCGGCACCAACAATTACCTGGGGCTCACCTTCGCACCGGAGTGCATCGCGGCGGCCCGCGCGGCGCTCGAAGCACAGGGCACCGGCACGACTGGATCGCGCATGGCGAACGGCACTTACACGGGTCACATGGCTCTGGAACAGGAACTGGCCGCTTTTTACGGCTGTCCTTACGCGATTGTATTTTCCACGGGTTATCTGGCCAATCTGGGCATATTATCGACCTTGGCAGGGCAGGGCGACGTGATTCTGCTGGACGCCGACTGCCATGCCAGCATCTATGATGGCTGCCGCATGAGCGACGCCGAAGTGATCCGGTTTCGGCACAACGATGCGCTGGACCTGGAGAAGCGCCTGCGACGCCTGGGCGAGCGCGCTGGCAACAGCCTCATTCTGGTGGAAGGCATTTACAGCATGCTCGGTGACCGCGCGCCGCTGGCCGACATTGCGGCGGTCAAGCAGCAGTATGGCGCCTATTTGCTGGTGGATGAGGCGCATTCCCTGGGCGTGCTGGGCCGGCAGGGCCGGGGATTGTCTGAAGAAACCGGGGTGGAAGATCAGGTGGATTTCATCGTCGGCACTTTCAGCAAGAGCCTGGGAGGCATCGGCGGTTTTTGCGTCAGCCGGTTGCCTGAACTGGAGCTCATCCGTTACGCCATACGCTCTTATATCTTTACGGCTTCGCCCTCACCTTCGGTCATCGCGTCCACCCGTGCCGCGTTGCGCATCCTGGCCACGCGGCCGGAGTTGCGGGATCGCTTATGGAGCAATGCCCGGCATCTGTACAGCGGGTTGCAAAATCTGGGCTTCGCGCTGGGACCGGAGCCGAGCCCCGTGGTCGCAGTCATTGTCCAGACCAGGGAACAGGTCCTCCTGGCCTGGAAACAATTGCTCGAGCACGGCATTTATGTCAATCTGGTGCTGCCGCCGGGTGCGCCGCAAGGGGTCTGTCTGCTGCGTTGCAGTGTCAGCGCCGCCCACACACCGGCACAGATCGATACGATCCTGCAGCAATTCGCCGCCTTGCGAGCGATTGTCCCGGTCGCTTAAGAGACTCATGGTCGCAGCCACCCTGTGATTCCGCGAACGCGATTGAGCGCGCTCAGCCCGGCCGTGCGAACAGCGCCAGCCAATACTATTACCCCTAGCTTATAACCCGATGCGCCTACTAACCATTTTCGCCCGTGCCAATCCCGGGCAATCTTTCATCATGATTGCCGCTCTGCTGCTTTCCGGCGTGGTGGAGGGCGTCGGCCTGTCGGCTTTGTTGCCACTATTGAACGTCGCCATAGACCAGCCCCAGGACGCGCCTGCCAATGTCCACAGCATGGATATGGTGAGCAGCGCACTGCAGGTCCTGGGCATCCCGCCCACCATCGGCGTATTGCTGTGCATCGTCGTACTCGGCATGATCCTTAAAAACGGGCTGCTGCTGTTCATCAGAAAATGGGTCGGGTACGCCATCGCCGAATTCACCACCCGCTTGCGTCTCGATCTGCTGCGCGCCCTGATGAGTACGCGCTGGGAATATTTTCTGCACCAGCGGATCGGCAGTCTGGCTAATGCCATGGCCACCGAACCCCTGCGGGCGGCCGATGCCTATTTCAACGGCGTCAATATGATTGCGGTGATATTTCAAACCCTTGTCTACATCCTGGTGGCTGTGTGGGTGTCCTGGCAGGCTACGCTGGTGTGTGTAGTGGCGGGGGTCGCCATGTCCTATGCCTCACACGGTCTGATTCGTATGGCGCGGCGGGCGGGCAAACGGCAGACCCGCCTGTTGCAGTCGTTATTGGCCCGCCTGACCGATACCTTGCAATCGGTGAAACCACTCAAGGCGATGGCGCGGGAGAATCTGGTGGGTGGCGTGCTGGCGGCGGAAACTAAGCAATTGAACCGGGCGCTGCGCCATGAAGTATTCAGCCGGGAAGCGCTGAAATCCGTTCAGGAACCACTCTCGACTCTGGTGATCGCGGTAGGAGTTTATGTATCGCTGGTTGACTGGCGGCTGCCGCTGGCCAAGGTGATCGTGCTGGTAGTGCTGCTGGGCAAAGTCATCAATTCTTTGAACAGGATCCAGAACCATTATCAGAAAGTGGTCTCCTGCGAGAGCGCCTATCTATCGTTACAACAGACGATCCAGCAGGCGGAGCGGCAACGCGAGCCGCTGTTGGGTGAGCAGGCACCCACGTTGCAGCGCGATATCCGCTTGGAACAAGTGCGTTTCGCTTATGGCGAAAACCGGGTGCTGCGTACTTTATCCCTGACCATACCGGCCGGTTCACTGACTACGCTGGTAGGTCCCTCCGGGGCAGGAAAAACCACTATCATCGACTTGATCACCGGCCTGTTCAAACCCCAGGGAGGCGAATTGTTTATCGATGATATTCCTTTGAGCCAGCTCGATCTGAGAGCCTGGCGGCGATTGATCGGTTATGTGCCGCAGGAAAATCTTCTGTTTCACGATACCGTATTCAATAATGTCACGCTGGGGGATCCCGAATTGGGCGAGGCGGATGCCGAACGCGCGCTGCGCGCCGCCGGCATGTGGGACTTGGTGACCCAGCAGTTGGAAGGGGGCATGTATGCCGACGTGGGGGAACGCGGCGCCAAGCTGTCCGGCGGCCAGCGGCAGCGGGTTATGATCGCTCGCGCCCTGGTGCATCGGCCGCAATTGCTGATTCTGGATGAGGCCACCAGCGCCCTCGACCCTGAAAACGCCCGGGCGATCTGCCAGACCTTGCGCGCGCTGCGGGGTGCAGTCACCATTCTGGCGATTTCCCACCACCCGGAACTGGTGGAAAGCGCCGATCGAGTCTATCGCCTGCAGGATGGAATCGCGGTATCCGCGCCTCAGCCTTCGCTGGCCGGCGCTGTTTAACCCGGCCGTAACCGCGCCAACGTTTCAGGATATCGATAAAAAATATTTAAATTCAATTAATTAAGCTTATAGCCAAAAAAATATTTGGGCGGCTGTTTGGGCCTTGCAGTAATCGGCGTTGACGCCGGAGGGCGCCATGCCCTAAACTCCTGCTGCTTTGCCGGCTTCCCGCCAGGGAACTTTAACCCCCAAAATATACCCTCATTTCTGTTCAAGCTAAAGAACATAAGGCATGGCGTCACATGTTGGAAAACTACCTCCCTGTTCTGATTTTCCTCATTGTCGGCATCCTGGTCGGAGCGGGTCCGATTGCGATAGGCTTCCTGCTGGGTCCCCATCGCCCTGACAGCGAAAAACTGTCTCCCTACGAATGCGGCTTCGAGGCTTTTGAAGATTCCCGGATGAAGTTCGACGTCCGCTATTACCTGGTCGCCATCCTCTTCATCATCTTCGACCTGGAGATCGCGTTCCTTTTTCCGTGGGCCATTGTGCTCGACCAGGTCGGCCTGTTCGGTTTCGGAGCGATGGCCTTGTTTCTCGGTATCCTGGTCATCGGTTTCATTTACGAGTGGAAGAAAGGGGCTCTGGAATGGGAATAGAAGGCATACTTGAAAAAGGCGTGGTCACCACCACCGCCGACCAGTTGATCAACTGGGCTCGCACCGGCTCCCTGTGGCCCGTGACTTTCGGGTTGGCCTGCTGCGCCATCGAAATGATGCACACCGGCGCCGCCCGCTACGACCTGGACCGCTTCGGCATTATCTTCCGGCCCAGTCCCCGCCAGTCCGACGTGATGATCGTAGCCGGCACCCTGGTCAACAAAATGGCTCCGGCGTTGCGCAAGGTCTACGATCAGATGGCCGAACCGCGCTGGGTGATCTCCATGGGTTCGTGCGCCAACGGCGGCGGTTACTACCATTATTCCTATGCGGTGGTGCGGGGCTGCGATCGCATTGTGCCGGTGGATATTTACGTGCCCGGCTGCCCACCCACGCCGGAGGCGTTGCTGTGGGGCATCATCCAGTTGCAGGAAAAGATTCGCCGCACTAACACCATCGCGCGCTGATAGAGAGTATTCATGGCCGACAACTCCTTGCAAAACCTGCTGGAAACCTTGCAAACCCGGTTCGCGGACGCTCTGCTGGACAGCAGACTGGCGCTCGGCGAAGCGACCATCGAGGTGCGCACCGAAGCGGCGCGGGACGTCTTCCTGGCCCTGCGCGACGAGTTCGCCTTCGAACAGTTGATGGAGATTTGCGGGGTGGACTACTCCGCCTACGGCGTCAGCGAATGGGAAACGACCGAAGCCACCGAACGGGGTTTCAGCCGGGGTGTGGTGGAGCGCGCCATCGGCCGCTCGGCGCTGGCCGTCAAGCAAGCTGTGCGCGAACCCGCTGGCCGGGCTCGTTTCGCCGCCGTTTATCAACTACTGTCCATCTCCCGCAATCTGCGCCTGCGGGTGCGGGTGTACGCCCCGGACGACGCGCTACCGGTGATTCCTTCGGTGGTAGCCATCTGGTCTTCTGCGGACTGGCTGGAACGCGAGGCCTTCGATCTGTTCGGCATCGTCTTTGCAGGCCACCCTGATCTGCGCCGCATTCTGACCGATTACGGTTTCATCGGCCATCCCTTCCGCAAAGACTTTCCGCTCATCGGCAACGTAGAGATGCGCTATGACCCGGAGCGCGGCCGGATCGTGTACGAACCGGTCAGTATCGAGTCGAGAGTGCTGGAGCCGCGCGTGATCCGCAAGGACCATCGCTATGCAGGCGAACCTCTTGACCAGCGGTCCGGCAGCGAGCACAAGGGTTCCACCCATGCCTGAGATTCGCAATTACACCCTGAACTTCGGGCCGCAGCATCCCTCCGCGCACGGCGTGCTGCGGCTGGTGCTGGAACTGGACGGCGAAGTAGTGCAGCGGGCCGACCCGCATATCGGGTTGCTGCATCGCGCCACTGAAAAACTGGCCGAGAGCAAACCGTACAACCAGAGTATCGGCTACATGGACCGGCTGGATTACATGTCCCAGATGTGCAACGAGCACGGTTACGTGCTCGCCATCGAAAAACTGCTGGGCGTCGAGCCGCCGATCCGCGCCCAGTATATCCGGGTGCTGTTCGACGAGATCACCCGGATTCTCAATCACCTGATGTGGCTAGCGGCCCATGCGCTGGATATGGGGGCGATGTCGGTATTCCTGTACTGCTTCCGCGAGCGCGAGGAGCTGATCGATTGCTACGAAGCCGTATCCGGAGCGCGCTTTCATCCTACGTATTACCGGCCGGGCGGGGTTTACCGCGATCTGCCGGAGCGGATGCCACAGTACCAGCCCTCTCCGTATCGCAGTTCCAGGGGGATAGCAGAATTGAACGCCAACCGGCAGGGTTCGATGCTGGATTTCATCGAGGATTTCGCCAGACGCTTCCCGGCGCGGGTGGATGAGTACGAGACCCTGCTGACCGACAACCGCATCTGGAAACAGCGCACTGTGGGCATCGGCGTGGTATCGCCCGAACGCGCTTTGCAATTGGGTTTCGCCGGACCGATGTTGCGCGGTTCCGGTATCGCCTGGGATCTACGTAAGAAACAGCCTTATGAGGTCTATGACCAACTGGAGTTCGATATTCCAGTCGGCGTCAATGGTGATTCCTATGACCGCTATCTGGTGCGTATCGAAGAAATGCGCGAATCGGCCCGGATCGTGCTCCAGTGCGTCCAATGGCTGCGGCAAAACCCGGGGCCGGTGATGCTGGAAGATTACAAGATCGCCCCGCCGGGCCGGGAGGAGATGAAAGAGGACATGGAAGCCCTGATCCATCATTTCAAGCTGTTTACCGAAGGCTATACCGTGCCGGCGGGAGAAGCCTACGCCGCCATCGAGGGTCCCAAAGGAGAATTCGGCTGCACCATCATTGCGGACGGTGCCAACAAGCCGTACCGCGTCAAGATTCGCCCGCCGGCTTTCATCCACCTGGCGGCCATGGATGAAATGGCCAGAGGGCATATGCTGGCCGATGTGGTGGCTATCATCGCCACCATCGATATTGTTTTTGGGGAGATCGACCGTTGATGAGCGAGAAGAAGAGCGTGCCACTGTCCGCTCACGCCCGCGCCGAAATCGACCACTGGCTCGCCAAATATCCGCCGGACCGCAAACGCTCGGCCGTGCTGGCCGCCCTGCGGACAGTGCAGCACGAGAACGGCGGCTATCTCACGCAGGCACTGCTGGATGCGGTGGCGGAGTATCTGCAACTGCCGAATATCGCCGTTTACGAAGTGGCGACGTTCTACTCCATGTTCGAACTGCAACCGGTCGGGCGCCACAGCATCTCCGTATGCAACAATATTTCCTGCCTGCTGCGCGGCGGCGACCGGATCGTCGCACATCTCGAGAAGAAACTCGGCATCAAGGTTGGCGAAAGCACGGCGGACGGCAAATTTTATTTGAAAAGAGAAGAAGAATGCCTGGCGGCCTGTGCGGCCGCGCCGATGATGCAGGTCGATCATGTCTACTACGAGCATCTGACCCCGGAAAAAGTGGATCGGATCCTGGACAGCCTGGAGTGATTCGATGGCCAACGAGGTATGCTACAACACGCTGGATCGCGACCGGCCGTGGTCGTTCGAAACCTATGTGGAGCTCGGCGGTTACCAAGCCTGGAAGCGGGTGCTGGCCGGCGAGCTGAGCCCCGAACAGATCATCGACGAGGTCAAGATTTCCGGCTTACGGGGACGCGGCGGCGCCGGCTTTCCCACCGGTCTGAAGTGGAGCTTTATGCCGCGCAAGGCGCCCGGTCAGAAATACATCGTCTGCAATTCCGACGAATCCGAGCCGGGCACCTGCAAGGACCGCGATATCCTGCGCTTCAATCCCCATGCAGTAGTCGAAGGCATGGCTATCGCGGGCTTCGCCATCGGCGCCACGGTGGGTTACAACTATTTGCGCGGCGAGTGGCTGGACGAACCGTTCCGCCGCTTCGAGCAGGCCGTGCAGGAGGGTTATGCCGCTGGTCTGCTAGGCAAAAATATCCAGGGCTCCGGTATAGACTTCGATCTCTACGGCACGCTGGGCGCCGGCGCCTATATCTGCGGCGAAGAGACGGCTCTGCTGGAATCGCTGGAGGGCAAGAAAGGCCAGCCCCGCTTCAAGCCGCCGTTTCCGGCCAATTATGGTCTGTACGGGCGACCCACCACCATCAACAATACCGAAACCCTGGCCTCGGTGCCGGCGATCCTGCGCCACGGCGGCGAGTGGTTCGCCAGCCTGGGTATTCCCAACGCTGGCGGCACCAAGATCTTTTCGGTATCGGGTCATGTCAACCAACCGGGTAATTTCGAGATTTCACTGGGCACGCCGTTCAGCGGACTGCTGGATATGGCCGGCGGTGTCCTGGATGGCCGCCGGCTGAAGGCGGTGATTCCGGGTGGTTCTTCCGTGCCGGTGCTGCCGGGCGATGTCATGCTGGGCTTGAATATGGACTACGATTCCATCGCCAAGGCCGGCTCCATGCTCGGTTCAGGCGCGGTGATCGTCATGGACGAGACCACCGACATGGTGCGTGCCCTGCAACGGATTTCCCGTTTCTACTACTCCGAGTCCTGCGGCCAGTGTACCCCCTGCCGGGAAGGCACGGGCTGGCTGTACCGGATGCTCACCCGGATCGTCAACGGGCAGGGTCAGGCCGAAGATTTGCACAAGCTGGACGATGTGGCCTGCAAGATCGAAGGGCATACCATCTGTGCTTTAGGCGATGCCGCCGCCATGCCGGTGCGCAGCTTCATCAAGCATTTCCGCCACGAATTCGCCTACTACATCGAACACAAGTGCAGCATGGTAATGGCCCAGGCTGCCTGAATACCGGAACGAGCAAACCATGAGCGAGGAATTTGTCACTATCGAGGTCAATGGCAGGCCGCTGCAAGCCCGCAAAGGCGCTTTGCTGATCGAGGTCACCGATGCGGCGGGCATCTATATTCCGCGCTTCTGCTATCACAAGAAGCTGTCGATCGCCGCCAACTGCCGCATGTGCCTGGTGGAAGTGGAGCGCACGCCCAAACCGGTGCCGGCCTGCGCGACCCCGGTGATGGATGGCATGAAAGTTCATACCGACTCGCCCAAAGCCATCGCTGCGCAGCAGGGCACCATGGAGTTTCTGCTGATCAACCATCCCCTGGATTGCCCGATCTGCGATCAAGGCGGTGAGTGCGAGCTGCAGGATATCGCGATGGGTTACGGCCGCGATGTATCCCGCTACCAGGAGCGCAAGCGGGTCTTCAAGGACAAGGATATCGGGCCGCTGGTCACTACCGAAATGACCCGCTGCATCCAATGCACCCGCTGCGTGCGCTTCGGCGAGGAAATCGCCAATCTGCGCGAGCTGGGCGGGACCGGCCGCGGCGAGCAGATGGAAATCGGCACCTACATTGAAACAAGCCTGGCGTCTGAGTTGTCCGGCAATGTCATCGATCTGTGTCCCGTAGGCGCCCTGACCGCCAAACCCTCCCGCCATACCGGGCGCTCCTGGGAATACGTACAGCATGCCGGCGTAGCGCCGCACGATGCGGTCGGCTCCAACCTCTATCTGCACGTCTATCGCGGCCGGGTGATGCGGGTGGTGCCGCGCGAGAACGAGGACATCAACGAGACCTGGATCGCCGATCGCGACCGCTTCAGCTACGAGGGCCTGTACAGTGACGATCGGGCCACCCGGCCGCTGGTCGAGGGCCGGGCGGCCGCGTGGGAACCGGCGTTGCAGGCTGCCGGTCAGGGTCTCCAAGCAGTCATCGCCAAATACGGCGCCGAGGCGGTTGGCGTGCTGGCCTCCCCCAACGCCACGCTGGAGGAACTCTACCTGCTGCAGAAACTGGCACGCGGCCTGGGCATCGCCAACATCGACCACCGCCTGCGGCAGGGCGATTGCAGCGATCAGGATAGCGCGCCGGTCTATCCCTGGCTGGGGATGCCTCTGAAGGAACTGGACAAGCTGGGCGCGGTGCTACTGATTGGCGCCAACGTCCGCCTGGAGCAACCGCTGGTCTGCCATCGCCTGCGTAAGGCGTCCAAAGCGGGCGCCGCCATCATGGCAGTCAATCCGCGGGATTTCGATTTTCTCTTCCCGGTGGCGGCGAAAATCGTCACTGATCCGGCTGGCATGGTCACCGCCCTGGCCGGCATCGCCAAAGCGGTGGCCGGGCTGCGTGGGGAAAAAACACCGAACCACCTTAAGGACCTGCTCGAGCCCGTCAAGGTCAACGAGGCCCATCAGGTTATCGCCGCACAGTTGGTCGAGCAACCGCTGGCCGCCGTCCTGCTCGGCAATCTCGCCGTAGCCCATCCGGCTTTCTCCCGACTGCGGGCACTGGCCTGCTTCATCGCGCAGGCCAGTCACGCGGCGCTGGGCTATCTGCCGGAAGCCGCCAACTCGGTCGGCGCCTGGCTGGCGGGCGTTCTACCCCATCGGACAGCGGGTGGCAAACCGGCCTCGACGGTCGGCCTGGACGCCAGAGCCATGCTGGAACAGCCGCGCAAAGCCTATATCCTGCTCGGACTGGAGCCGGAATTCGACTGCTGGGATCCGGGCGCGGCGCTGGCGGCGGTCAAGGGCGCCGAATGGGTCGTCTCTGTGACCCCGTATGCCAGCGCAACCACCCAATCCTACGCGCAGGTGCTGCTGCCCAGCGCCGCTTTTGCGGAAACCGCCGGCAGTTATAGCAACGCCGAGGGACGCTGCCAGAGTGTCGAGGCGGCCGTCAAAGCCCCCGGCGAAGCGCGGCCAGCCTGGAAAATACTGCGTGTGTTGGGCAATGTCCTGGAACTCGACGGCTTCGATTATCTGGATTCTCAGCAAATCCTGGGAGAAGTCCTCGAGGCGTGTGCCCAGGTGGAGCCCTCTAATCTCGGGTCGACTCCCACTACCCGGCTCACCCCGCTGGATGCCAGTGGCTTGTGGCGGGTGGCTGCCGTGCCCATTTATGCCAGCGACGCCACCGTGCGGCGCGCCGCTGCGTTGCAGCGGACGGTCTGGGCGCAACCGGCCGCCATCGCCGTGCACCCAGAACTGGCCCGCACGTTGGGTCTGCAGGAAGCAACGCAGGCGGTCGTCCGGCAAAACGGCGCGGCGGTGACCTTGCCGCTGGTGATGGATGAGACTGTGCCGCCGGGCTGCGTCTGGGTGCCGGCGGGTATGCAGGAAACGGCGCCGCTGGGGCCCAGCATCGGACCGATGGAGCTGACGGCGGTTTAGAACCTGCTCCAACGGGTCGATGGCAGGGCAGGGCGGCAGTGTGCAGCCTACCCGGTGCAAGGGCAAAAAAGCTGTCAACGACCATCCGACGACAGCGTAGTTTCGATAATAACATCCGCTTTTGGCTGAGATAGGAACGTGGAAATCTTACTGACGCTGGTACTGATACTCGCCAAAATTATTTTGATTCTGGCGCCGCTCATGTTGTCCGTAGCCTATATCACCTTTGCCGAGCGGAAAATTATCGGCTACATGCAGGTGCGCATCGGTCCCAACCGGGTCGGTCCCAAAGGCTGGCTGCAGCCCATCGCCGACGCCCTCAAGCTGATGACCAAGGAGATCATCATTCCTTCGGGTGCCAACCGGTTCCTGTTCGTCATGGCCCCGGTGCTGTCGATCGCGCCGGCGCTCGCCGCCTGGGCGGTGATCCCGTTCAGCAAGGGGATGGTGCTGGCCAATCTGGATGCGGGTCTGTTATACCTGCTGGCGCTGACCTCGCTGGGTGTGTATGGGGTGATCATTTCCGGATGGGCTTCCAACTCCAAGTATTCCTTCCTGGGTGCGATGCGCTCGGCGGCCCAGATCGTGGCCTACGAAATCGCTATGGGTTTCGCCCTGGTGGGCGTGCTGATGGCGGCAGGCAGTCTGAATCTGCAGGCTATCGTGCTGGCCCAGCAGGGTGGCATCCTGCACTGGTTCTGGTTGCCGCTGCTGCCGTTGTTCGTGGTGTATTTTATCTCCGGGGTAGCCGAAACCAACCGGGCGCCTTTCGACGTGGCCGAGGGGGAATCCGAAATCGTGGCCGGTTTTCATGTGGAATATTCGGGCATGACTTTCGCCGTTTTCTTCCTGGCGGAATACGCCAATATGGTGCTGATCTCGGCCCTGGCGTCCACCATGTTTCTGGGCGGCTGGCTGTCGCCCTTCGAAGGCCTACCCGTCATCGGCGAACCGGGCGTCTTCTGGTTCGTGCTCAAAGTGGCAGCGTTCATTTTCCTGTATCTGTGGCTGCGCGCCACCTTTCCACGGTACCGTTACGATCAGATCATGCGTCTCGGTTGGAAGGTATTCATTCCAGTGACGCTGGTGTGGATAGGCGTGCTTGGACTGGCCATCCTGTTTCAGGTTGGCCCCTGGTTTGCTTAAGCGGAGGCAGTGTATGAGCGCCATGCGATCTCTTCGCCACTATTTCAAAAGTTTTGCGCTGTGGGAACTGCTGCTGGGCCTGAGAGTGACCGGCCGCTATCTGTTCGCGAGAAAAATCACGGTGCAGTATCCGGAGGAGCGCACGCCGAAATCGCCGCGCTTTCGCGGCCTGCATGCGCTGCGCCGCTATCCCAATGGCGAGGAACGCTGCATCGCCTGTAAGCTGTGCGAGGCGGTCTGTCCGGCGCTGGCCATCACCATCGAATCTCACCAGCGGGAGGACGGTACCCGCCGCACCACCCGTTACGATATCGATCTGTTCAAGTGCATTTACTGCGGCTTTTGTGAGGAAGCCTGCCCGGTGGATTCCATCGTGCTGACCCGCTTCAACGATTACCATATGGAAAACCGCAGCGACAGCATCATGACCAAGGAAAAGCTGCTGGCTATGGGCGACCGCCTGGAGTCCGAGATCGCCGCGGACCGGGCGAGCGACGCTCCCTATCGCTGATATGACGCTAAAGGCTCCGTAATGGGTTTCGAAAAGTTCCTGTTCTATGTATTCGCAGCAGTGCTGCTGTTCGCGGCGGTGCGCGTGATTACCGTGCGCAACTCCGTCCATGCGGCGCTGTTCCTGGTGCTGGCGTTTTTCACCAGCGCCGCGTTATGGCTGTTGCTGGAGGCGGAGTTCCTGGCCATCGTGCTGGTGCTGGTGTATGTCGGCGCGGTCATGGTGCTGTTCCTGTTCGTGGTGATGATGCTGGACATCAACCTGTCGCCCTTGCGGGAAGGGTTCGTGCAGTATCTGCCGCTGGGCGCCCTGATCGCCGGCGTCATCATCCTCGAAATGGGGCTGGTGGCCTACTCCAGATTCTTTAGCTCGCCGCAGTTCCACTTCACTCCCCAACCGGCGGATTACAGCAATACCAAGGAACTGGGCAGTGTGCTCTATACGGTTTACGTTTACCCCTTTGAAATCGCCGCCGTTATTCTGCTGGTGGCGATTGTGGCGGCGATTGCGCTGACCATGCGCAAACGGCGGAATCGACCCGGTATCAGGATCCCGCCCAGCAGGTTCTGGTCCAGCGCGCCGACCGGGTGCGGCTGGTCAAGATGCCGGCGGAGAAAAAATCATCCTGAGGGTATAAGTCGTGCAGGGCGCGCTGTGCGCGTCTCTCAAACCGTGTCTGGCGTGCACAGCGTACCCTACAGTCTGCGGCAGCGACCGTAGCCCGGATGGAACGCAGCGTAATCCAGGATAGAACGATTTCCAATACAGGCTCTCATCAGGTGGGGGATCGATGATCACGTTGTCCGATTATTTGCTTTTAGGAGAGATCCTCTTTTGTCTCGGTATTGCCGGCATCTTCATCAATCGTAAGAATCTCATTGTGTTGCTGATGTCCATCGAACTGATGCTGCTGGCAGTGAATTTCAATTTCATCGCCTTCTCGCGGTTTCTCGGCGATACGACCGGCCAGATTTTCGTCTTTTTCATCCTCACGGTGGCGGCGGCGGAGTCGGCCATTGGTCTGGCCATTCTGGTGGTGCTGTTCCGCAACCGCCAGACCATCGAAGTCACCGATCTCGATACCATGAGGGGCTAGCGGCATGCAGAACGTCTATCTGGGCATAGTGCTCGCTCCGCTGCTGGGAGCCATTCTTGCCGGGTTGTTCGGCCGCCAGTTCGGCCGCGCCGGCGCCCACTGGGTGACCATCCTGGGCGTGGCCGTCTCCTTTTTGCTGTCGCTCATCGTACTGAAGGACATGGTGATCGACGGCTCGCCGCCTTATAACGGCACCGTTTATACCTGGATGGAGGTCGAGGGCCTGCGGTTGGAGATCGGTTTTCTGGTGGACCGGCTGACCGCGCTGATGATCACCACCGTGACCTTCGTCTCGCTGATGGTGCATATCTAC
Source organism: uncultured Pseudomonadota bacterium (assembly GCA_963708455.1). Taxonomy (GTDB): domain Bacteria; phylum Pseudomonadota; class Gammaproteobacteria; order Competibacterales; family Competibacteraceae; genus CAIMUS01. The sequence continues at coordinate 111,169 of CAVPSQ010000010.1, read as the reverse complement.
ACCATCGGCTATATGCACGACGATGACGGTTACCAGCGCTTTTTCAGTTATATCGCCCTGTTCACCTTTGCCATGCTGATGCTGGTCATGGCCAACAACTTCCTGCAACTGTTCTTCGGCTGGGAAGCAGTCGGGCTGGTGTCCTATCTGCTGATCGGCTTCTGGTACCAACGGGAAAGCGCGATTTTCGCCAGCCTCAAAGCTTTTCTGGTCAATCGGGTGGGGGACTTCGGCTTTTTGCTGGGTATCGCGGCGATACTGATGTACTTCAACACGCTGGATTACCAGGAGGTGTTCGAGGCAGCGCCACAACTGCGGGGCGCTGTCATGCAGGTGCTGCCGGGCGTCGGTTGGTCGGTGCTGACGGTCATTTGCATTCTGCTGTTCATCGGCGCGATGGGCAAATCCGCTCAGGTGCCGTTGCATGTCTGGCTGCCTGATTCAATGGAAGGCCCGACCCCGATCTCGGCACTGATTCACGCTGCCACGATGGTCACCGCCGGTATCTTTATGGTGGCCCGGATGTCGCCGTTGTTCGAATTCTCGCCCACGGCGCTCAGCGTGGTGTTGATCATCGGGGCGATCACCGCCCTGTCCATGGGGTTGCTGGGCATCATTCAGAACGATATCAAGCGGGTGATCGCCTATTCCACCCTGTCGCAACTGGGCTACATGGCGGTGGCGCTGGGCGCATCAGCCTATTCCGTGGCGATTTTCCATCTGATGACGCATGCTTTTTTCAAAGCCCTGCTGTTCCTGGGTGCCGGCTCGGTGATCATCGCCATGCATCACGAGCAGGATATCCGCGTGATGGGCAACCTGCGCAAATACCTGCCGATCACTTGGTTCACCTTCCTGCTCGCCACGCTGGCCAGCGTAGGCATGCCTGGATTTTCCGGTTTCTATTCCAAGGAAAGCATTATCGAGGCGGTGCATGCCTCCACGACGCCGGGCGCCGGTTTCGCCTGGCTGTGCGTGTTCGGTGGGGTGTTCATAACCGCCTTATATTCCTTCCGCCTGTATTTCCTGGTCTTCCACGGCCAGGAACGGATGGATCACCATACCAGGGAGCATCTGCACGAGACTCCGGCGGTGGTGTGGGCGCCTTTGGTGTTATTGGCCATTCCGTCGGTCGTTATCGGGTACTTCACCATCCGGCCGATCCTGTTCGGAGATTTCTTCGGAGAGGCAATTTTCGTGCTGCCCGAACACAACGTGGTCGAGGAGGATCTGGCTGCGCATTTCCACGGCCCCTGGAATGCCGCTTTGCATGGATTGATGGCCGCGCCTTTCTGGATGGTGGTCGGTGCTGCCGTGCTGGCCTGGTATCTCTACCTCAAGCGGCCGGATCTGCCTGACCGGATCAAGGAGCGCTTGGCGCCGATCTACCGGATCATGGAAAACAAATACGGCTTCGATGATTTCTATCAGACTTTTTTCGCCGGCGGCGCCCGTCGCCTGGGGCAGGGTTTGTGGAAATACGCCGATGCCGGCCTGATCGACGGAGTGATGGTGAACGGCACCGCCAGTCTGGTCGGCTGGGTGTCCTCGGTGATGCGCCGGGTGCAATCCGGTTATCTGTACCATTACGCCTTCGCCATGATCATCGGCCTGATGGTCCTGTTGACCTGGGTTTGCTGGCGGTTTGTGGCCTGACGAGAGAACCATCATGACGGTAACCGAATTACCTCTGTTGAGTCTGGCGACCTGGGTGCCGGTCGTGGGTGGCGCCATGGTGCTATTCATCGGCGACGACGACCCGGTGAAAGCGCGCCGGCTGGCGCTACTGATCGCGATTATTACGCTGCTGCTGACTTGGCCATTGTATGGTGCTTTCGATCCCACTACCGCGACCATGCAGTTCCAGGAACATGCACCCTGGATTCCGCAGTTCAATATCAACTATCACCTGGGCGTGGATGGTTTCTCCATGCCGCTGATTCTACTCACCGCCGTGATGACCGTGCTGGTGGTGGGTGCCGGCTGGCAGGTGATCCAATACCGGGTGTCGCAGTACATGGCGGCTTTTCTGATCATGGAAGGACTGATGATCGGCATGTTTGCCGCGCTGGACGCTATTCTGTTCTACGTGTTCTTCGAGGCGATGCTGATCCCCATGTTTCTGGTGATCGGCGTCTGGGGCGGACCGCGCCGCGTCTACGCCACCATCAAGTTCTTTCTCTATACCTTCCTCGGCTCGGTATTCATGCTGGTGGCGCTGATTTATCTCTATTTTCAGGCCAACAGCTTCGAGATACTGGCCTTCCACAAGCTGCCGCTCAGCCTGCATGAACAGATCCTGATTTTCTTCGCCTTCCTGGCGGCGTTTTCCGTCAAGGTGCCGATGTGGCCGGTGCACACCTGGCTGCCGGACGCCCATGTGGAAGCGCCGACCGGCGGCTCGGTCATTCTGGCAGCCATTACGCTGAAGATCGGCGGTTATGGTTTTGTGCGCTTCATCCTGCCCATTGCGCCGGACGCCGCCGCCGCTCTGGACTGGTTCATCATCACGTTGTCGCTGATCGCGGTGGTCTATATCGGTTTGGTCGCCCTGATCCAGCAGGACATGAAGAAACTGATCGCCTATTCTTCCATCGCCCACATGGGTTTCGTCACCCTGGGCTTTTTCCTGGTCTTTATGATTGTCGAGCGCACCGGAGATATAAACGGCGCCGCGCTGGGGATGGAGGGCGGCCTGGTGCAAATGATTTCCCACGGTTTCGTTTCCGGCGCCCTGTTCCTGTGCGTCGGAGTGATGTACGACCGGCTGCATTCCCGGCTGATCAGCGATTACGGTGGGGTGGTGAACACCATGCCGCTGTTCGCCGCCTTTATGGTGTTTTTCTGTATGGCCAACGCCGGCCTGCCCGGAACCTCCGGCTTCGTCGGCGAATTCATGGTGATCCTGAGCAGTTTCAAGGCCGGTTTCTGGATTGCCTTCCTGGCGGCGATCACCTTGATTCTGGGGGCCGCTTACAGTCTGTGGCTGGTCAAGCGGGTGATTTTCGGGGAGGTCGGCAATGCCGGCGTGGCCGGCCTGCAGGATATCAACCGGCGCGAATTCGTCATCCTGGGGATATTGGCTGGGCTGGTGTTGGCGTTCGGCCTCTGGCCGGATCCGCTGGTCACGGTGATGCACGCCTCGGTGAACCAGTTGCTGGCCCATATCACGGTCTCCAAGATCCACACCGGCTTGGCGCTGTCTGCATTCTAACTCAAGGGAACCGCCATGAATTTTATCGCGCCTGACTTAACGCCCGCTCTGCCCGAGCTGTTCGTCACGCTCATGGCCTGCCTGGTGCTGATTGTCGATGTGTATCTGCGGCCCGAGCAGCGCTATATCAGCTACCGGCTCACTCAACTGACGCTGGCCGGTGCCGCCGTGCTGACCCTGCTGACCTATGCCGACAGACTCGGTGGTCGCATTCCACGGTCATTACATCAAGGACACCTTCGGCGATATTCTCAAGCTCGGCGTCTATCTGGCCGTCGCCACGGTATTTTTGTATTCGCGTGACTACCAGCGGGAGCGCAACCTCTACACAGGCGAATATTATGTACTGGGACTGTTCGGCGTCCTGGGCACGATGATCATGGTATCGGCTAACAGTTTCCTGACGCTCTATCTCGGGCTGGAATTGCTGTCCCTGTGCCTGTATGCGATGGTGGCCCTGGACCGGGATTCGCCGGTTGCCACCGAAGCCGCCATGAAATTTTTTGTCCTGGGCGCACTATCGTCCGGGATGTTGCTGTACGGCATTTCGATGATCTACGGCGCGACCGGCAGTCTGGACCTGCAAACGGTGACAGTGGCCGTGATGGCCTTGTCCCTGCAACAACCGAGCAACCTGGTGCTGGTGTTCGGCCTGGTGTTTCTGGTGGCAGGGATCGCCTTTAAATTCGGCGCCGTGCCGTTCCATATGTGGCTACCGGATGTGTACCAGGGCGCGCCCACCTCGGTGACGCTGTATATCGCCGCCGCGCCCAAGCTGGCGGCGTTCGCGCTGGCGATGCGGATACTGGTGGGCGGACTAAGTCCCCTGCAGGCGGACTGGCAGCAGATGCTGACCATACTGGCGGTGCTGTCGATCGGTCTCGGCAATATCGTCGCCGTGGTCCAGACCAATTTAAAGCGGCTGCTGGCTTATTCGTCCATTTCCCATATTGGCTTTATTCTGCTCGGCATACTGGCGGGCACGCAGCAGGGCTACAGCGCCGCGCTGTTCTATTCCCTGACCTATGTGCTGATGTCGGTCGGCTCCTTCGGCATGATTCTGGCGCTGAGCCGGGCCGGTTTCGAGTCCGACAATATCGACGATTTCAAGGGTTTGAACGACCGCAATCCGTGGCTGGCTTTTATGATGCTGTTGATCATGATGTCGCTGGCGGGCGTGCCGTTCCTGGTCGGCTTTTACTCCAAGCTGGTGGTGCTGCAAGCCATTATTAACCAGGGCATGGTGTGGCTGGCGATCTACAGCGTAATTATGTCGGTGATCGGCGCGTTCTATTATCTGCGGGTGGTCAAGGTCATGTACTTCGACGCGCCGGAACGCACCGAGCCGGTAAACCCGCCGCTGGATACCAACGTAGCCCTAAGCGCCAACGGTCTGCTGCTATTGCTGCTCGGACTGTATCCCACGGCGCTGATGTCTTGGTGCGCTACTGCGTTTTAATGGGGATTGGATTGGCAGGGATGCCGGTGGGGTTGGTGGTGGGTTGTGTATATGCCTCTGTATAACTTTACGATTATGGAGTTATGCGGAGGCTGCATAATTACTTGTTAGGGCGGGTGGATTTTTCTCTCCATCCCGACCGAGTGTTGGGTTGGTAAGAACCGGCGGGTGAGGTGCAATAAGAGCGCCCGGTTGGTAGTAATGAACCCGCTGTGCACTGTTTCAAGGCAGGGCGGTGGTTCGGAAACGATGAGTTTCTGGAAACCGTGTTTGCCCTAACTGAACGCTCCAGCCGACCGTGCTACGCCGGCGGCTGAGCTTGAGGCGTTGGGCTTAACGTGACAGACCTTACGGAACCACAGATTGGCGACGTCCTGCAAGGGCGAGTGATCAAGCACCTCGAATGGGGAGCGCTGGTCGAGCTTCCAGGCGGCTTCGTGGGTCGCCTTTCAAACAGTCAGATTTCGTGGTCAAGAACCAAAGTGAGGAGCGACAGCGTCTTTGCTCTTGATTTCGAACATCACGGTGATTGTTCACGATGTGAATCGGTCGAAAGCCCACGATAAGCTTTTTATCCATCTCGGCTACCGCGAGTTGCAACCAAATCCGCTAGACATTGCGCGAGGCAGATACGTCGAAGGAAGTGTAGTCGAGGGGAGGATTGTGGAGTTCCTCGATTTTGGAGCAATAGTCGAACTTGCTGACGGAATCCAGGGTTTGCTACATGACTCAGAAGTCTCCTGGACCGACAGAGACGCAAAGGCGTCTCATCAGTTCGCTATGGGGGACGTGGTGCCTGTTAGAGTGAGGCACTCGTACAAAGGAAAGTCAAAGCTGACTCTGAGCTATCGCGAGACGCAACCCGATCCGTGGGAGAGCGTCGAACAAGAGTACCCAGTTGGAACCCGCACAACAGGAAAAGTACTCAAGCAAGTTGAATATGGTGTATTCGTGGCCCTCGGGAATGGATGTGTTGGTCTCTTGCACAAGAGCCATATGGCGGATACGCTAGATGCAACGAAGGGGCAAGTCATCAACATTGTGGTTGCAGAGGTTGATGCCAAACAGAAACGAATTTCGCTCTCCATAGATGGATAAGCCCAACAAGGCGCTCCAGCCGGCGGTCTTGCCTCCGCTTCGCTCCGGTAAGCCCGCGGCTGAGCTTAGGCGTTAGGCGATGAAGAATTGCCGCAACTGTTCGTAATGATAAAAGTTGAGGGATGGTGATGAGATACAAAGTAGTTTTGGAAGAATCTGACGAAGGGTTCGCTGCTTCAGTCCCTGGACTGCCAGGCTGTCATTCCCAGGGAGTTACCGAGCAGGAAGCTTTGGAGAACATCGCCGTTGCCATCCACGAATACCTGGAGGTCGTCGCAGAGTTGAATCGCGACAAAGTCGTGCGCGAAGTCGAAGTTGAGGTTTAGTCGTGCCCAAGTTGGCAGGCGTCAATCACCTTAATGCTGTTCGCGCCTTGGAGAAGTTGGGCTTCCGGATTGCGCGCCAAAGCAGGCATATCATCATGGCGGATGAGAATCGGGTCATAACGATTCCGCGTCACAATCCAGTCAATGCGATTACAATGGGCAACATTGTAAGGGATGTGGGATTAACCAATGAGGAGTTTCGTAAGTTACTTTGAGGCTCAGCCTAACCAAGTAGGAATAGGGGACAGACCATGTTTTCCGGCGCTCAAGGCATTCCGCCCTGCTGCTAAAATTTATTTTTGGCTTCCTTCCGTATAACTTTACGATTATGGAGTTATGCGGAAACTGCATAATTACTTGTTGGGCATGCCAGACACGTACCGCTAAAGGAGATGCTAAATGAACGAAGCCGATACATATTGCGGTTCGTGTGGTTGCCTCATAACGGATGAAGACCCCAGTGGTGAACCAGCCCTTCGGAAGCCGTGCCCGCAGTGCGGCTCTCTGGCCCGCGCGTTTTCCCTTGAAATACATGCCACGGTTCATGTCTCCGTATCTGCGGAAGGCACCGTTGTTACCTATCCTCAAACGCTGCTGGGAACGTGCAAAGGTCTGATCGAGGACGGACAGTTCGGCATATCGGTAGTAGTTGCGCATATGGCCTGCGAGGTCTCGGTAGAGCGCGCGCTAACGGCCGCATTTTCCGCAAAAGGCATCGAGTATCTCGAAGACCCAGTGCGCGAATTTCTTAACGGCTATAACTTGGCCAATGGCCGAAACCGCAAGCTCTACACGGCTCTTACCGACGAACACATTGAACAGCAACCATTTTGGCAAGCGTTCACGGAGTCCGCCACGAGAAGAAATCGTCTTGTGCATGGTGGCGCCCATGTCAGCCGAGAAGAAGCCGAGAGCTCCTTCCGCGCAGCAAGCGCCTTCGTCTCGTATCTCAGTCGGTGAAGGCATGCCCAACCCATCAATCCACCGGACCTGCGCGAAAAGCCGCGCAGGCCGGTGATTTCAAACGTTAGGCCTCTTTGGAATACTCCTCTGCACCGGGAACACCAGCATGAAGATAGTGATCTGCGGAAGCATGGATTTCAGGACCGAAATGGGTGACCTGAAGAGACGACTGGAGAACCTTGGCTATCAAATCACAATCCCCCAGGGAGCAAGAATGGAGCCCTTTGTGCCCAGGAAAGATGTTCAGCTCGCGTAGGGCGGAATAGGCCGTCAGGCCGTATTCCGCCGAATGGTTTCGGCTTATCTCTGCCTCATACGGCGCATTACGCTACGCTAATGCGCCCTACGTGGAATCTATGAACTCTAATGTATGCTGGTGGATGAGGCCCTCGTAAACCGTGAATATTAAATTCGACTGGGACGAGATAAAAGCAGCGACTGACGCTCAAAAGCATGGTGTCACCTTTGATGAGGCAGCAACCGTGTTTTACGATCCACTGGCTGTCATCTTCGACGATGAAATACACTCTGAAAGCGAGAAACGGGAAATCATCATAGGACATGATGCACAAAACCGCCTCTTATTGATTTGTTTCACCGAACGTGCCGAAGTGGTTCGGATGATCAGCGCACGTCCAGCTACCAAGCCAGAGCGCAAAGACTATGAAGAGCATGCAAAATTCTGATATCCAGCAAGCTGCTGATGACGATATGCTGCCTGAGTATCATTTTGACTACAGCAAAGCTCGCCCTAACCGGTTTGCTATAAAACACAAGCCGGGCAGCCGCATCGTCGTACTTGATCCGGATATTGCTGAGGTTTTCACTACACCGGAATCGGTCAATGTGGTACTCCGTGCACTGATTGCCACTATGCCAAAGACGGCTCGTGAATAACCAAACATACTTACCCCTATCCCGGAGGCACGGAAACAATCGATCCAATTAAGCCGGAGCAAAGACAAGATAACCTTGTTACCGCAGGTCAAGGTTGGTGAAACCGTCGAGGCCAATCAGATTGTTGCGGCGGTCGTTCCGGTAAACACAGCGCTCCAGTGCCCCACGTCGGTCAGCGAAGCCTATTTCATAGAAAAGCTTGCAAGCGTCAACCTGAGCGAGCGGTACGCTGCCGCAAAAGCGTTGCGGCACAGAGGTTATACCAGCGCGAAGCCCGTGCTCGAATCTAGAATGACTGATGCCGACGAGGATATTTACGTCCAGCTTGAGGCTGCGGCCGCGCTTGCGGCATATGACGACCCGAACGGCTGGGAGTTCATGGAGACCAAGTTGCGCAGCCCGGTCATAACGGTTCCTCTTGAAACACAGCTTGAGACGGTCATTGTCGCATCAGAAATACCCAAGAGCCGGAGCGAACAGCTACTGATCGAAGTCTTGCAGGACTCGCGACGTGACGACGAATTGCGTGCTGGAGCAGCATGGGCGCTTGGCCAATTCGCGTCCGCCACTTCAGCGACTGCACTTGTTGACACATTCAACTCAAGCCCTTTGGAAATCAAAGTTGAAGCTGCACGCGCGCTTTTGCGGATTGCTGAACCACAAATTCCTCACTTGATTGATCTCTTGAAAAACGGTGACCCTGCCAAGCGCGATGGCCTATCATGGGTGCTTGTTCGAACTGGCAAATTTAATCTATCAGACATGGTCGCCGGGGCCGATGAGAACCTTAGAAGATGGATGAGTTACATCGTCGGCTATGGCAAAGAAAAGTTCGTTCAGGGCGATGTTGAAGCGATTTGCAAGGCAGACCCGGAGGTCTATTTCGCCGCAAGTGTGTTGTGGCAAATTTTAGCAAGCTGGGTCAATGACCTGAGGGAATACTGACATGCAGAGCAAACCTCTATACCACATAGCCAGAGGTCAGGCTTACGTTGGAGATTCGCTTAAGCTTCTAGCAGAGTTACCCGATGCCAGTATTGATCTGGTCATGACATCGCCACCGTTCGCTCTTCGGCGCCAAAAAACCTATGGCAATGTTGAGGAAGCAGAGTACGTCCAATGGATTAAGCCATTCGGCCAAGAGGTTTTCCGAGTTCTCAAGGAAAGCGGAAGTTTCGTGCTCGACTTAGGGGGGGCATACCGTTCTGGTATGCCATCCCGTTCTCTGTATAACTTCCGTGTACTCTTGGCTTTTTGCGACGAGATAGGATTTCACCTTGCCGAAGATTTCTACTGGTTTAATCTGGCAAAGTTGCCGTCACCGATTGAATGGGTAAACAAACGAAAAATTCGAGCGAAGGAGTCCGTCAACACTGTGTGGTGGTTTAGTAAGTCGTATTTTCCGAAAGCCGACGTTCGGAAAGTGCTGGCTCCGTATTCCGATCGGATGAAGAAGTTGATCGAAGACCCTGAGAGCTTCTATACGCCGAAGAAACGCCCATCAGTCCATGACATAAGTGCTGGATTTGGGAAGGATAATGGAGGGACAATTCCTTCCAACCTCCTTTCCATACCGAACACAGACAGCAATTCAAGCTATCTCCGACTCTGCAAGGAACTCGGGCTTGAACGCCATCCGGCCCGATTCCCTTCCGAACTTCCCGCGTTCTTTATCAAGATGCTTACCGACGAGGAGGACGTTGTTCTTGACATTTTTGGCGGATCAAATACCACCGGATTTACCGCCGAAGCTCTAAAGCGGAAGTGGCTAACTTTTGAGATGAATCAGGAATATCTTGCTGCATCTGCATTTAGGTTCCTTGAAGGACATAGTTCTGAGACCGTGAAGCGAGTACTGGGAGAGTTGAACGACAGTCATGCCAATTTCTTTATTGGTGAGACTGTCTGCGCATTAGAACCAGCTAAGAAGGCAAAGTCGGGAGATGAATCTCTGGGTCAAGGAACGCTGTTTCTTTCCGGGGCGGTAACCAATCTGTCGGAAGACGCCCAACAAATCGTTCCAGCGGACGCGCTGAAGCGCGCCGCTGAACTCAAACGTTATCGCGCCGAGATAAGCTCGGCGCTTCTTGCGGGGTGCGGGTCCCCGTCGGGTAAGGGCTAGCCACCCACCCGTATCGAGTCTTGCGTCCGTGGCGGAGTCGCTGCAAGGCGGCGAACAAGACGGGCGAAGCGTAGACAGAGAATCCGCTAGGCCGTAGGGGCGGCGCGCGCCCTGAAGTGCTGGTCCAGCTTCGAAATGAGTGGTTGCGGACGCCGAGGGTTTTAACGTACACCGAAGGCAACACAGAAGCCTCTGACAAGGCGAGGAGGTGGAGGTTCTGAACCGCCCCGGTTTTCCCGGAGACGATCTACGTTGAGTCAGTCCGCGATGGCCGACTCTTCCAGTGGGCGATAATACGCCCTTTCCAATTCCGCCGGTGGCACGTAGCCGATCGGTTCCAGCAACCGACGGCGATTGAACCAATCCACCCATTCCAAGGTGGCGTACTCGACCGCGTCGAGGCTCCGCCAAGGGCCTTGGCGGTGAATAACTTCCGTCTTGTACAGCCCGATAAGGGTCTCGGCCAGGGCGTTGTCGTAGGAGTCACCGACGCTGCCCACCGAGGGCAGGACGCCCGCCTCGGTTAGGCGCTCGGAATAGCGGATCGATAGGTATTGGCTACCCCGATCGCTGTGATGCACGACGCCGGCGGCTCCGGAACGCGCCCAGAGCGCCTGTTCCAGGGCGTCCAGGACGAGACCGGTATTCATCGACCTCGCCACCCGCCAGCCAACAATCCGGCGGGCGAACACGCCGGCGGGCGAACACGTCCACGACAAAGGCCGTGTAGACGAAACCCACCCAGGTCGCGACAGAGGTAAAGTCGGCCACCCAGAGTTGATCGGGCCGGTCCGCGTTGAACTGACGGTTCACCCGGTCAGCGGGCTGGTCCGCGCGGTCGTCGGCGACGGTGTTTCGGCATTTTTTCCCACCCACCACACCCGCCAGGCCCAGCGAACGCATCAAGCGCTCGACGGTGCACCGGGCCACCCGAAGACCTTCGCGTCCCAGTTGCCGCCACACCTTGCGCGCCCCGTAGACCGGAAAGTTCTCCTCGTACACCCGGCGGATCTCCTTCGAGAGCTCGAGGTCGCGCCGTGCACGGGGCAGCAACCAGGCCGGGTCCGCCTGCCGTGCTTTGTATTCGTAATAGGTCGATGGGGCAATCGGCAGCTGGGCACAGATCGGCTCGACCCCATGGGTGGCCCGGTGTTCATCGATGAACGACACCATCACCTCGGTCGGCGGTCGAGTTCCGCCGGGGCGAAAAAAGCCGCCGCCTTACGCAGGATCTCGTTGGCCCGTTTAAGCTCGCGGTTCTCCCGTTCCAATTCCTTGAGCCGCTCATGCGCCGAACCCGTCGGGCCGCCCCGTTGCCGTTCCGCGCCTTCCATCCGACGCAACCATTTGCGCAACGTCTCCGCCGTGCAGCCAATCTTGCCCGCAATCGAGCAGATCGCTGCCCACTGCGATTCATGCTCCCCTTGGTGCTCCAGGACTAGGCGGACCGCCCGCTCGCGGACTTCCGGTGAAAATCTCGATGACTTGTTCATAACTCCATCCTCTCAAGAAATGGAGTCTCCGGAAATCCCGGGGCAGTTCAGTCTGGTCGCCTTCCTGCTGGAAGGCCATCTGAGCCAGAGCCCCTTCGACACGCTGGCCCAACAACGCTTCCAACCCCGGAATCCTAACCCCAACCCCACAACCTAAGTTTGAACCCGCTGCTTCAACGGCAACTCAGTGACCAGGGTGGCGGTGGAGGAGAACGGGAGGGGTGCGCCCGGCGGTGGCTTCCCTGCTCCCTTTCACTCAGAATAGGCAGGACGCTCTGAATCGCTGAACATTGTGGATATTGTATTCAACTCGAGTAAACACCGCTATAATAGTTGAATATTTCTAGCGACGACAGCCAGAGCCACATAGCGTCGAAAACCAGCGAGTCCATGATCAGGGCAACGGTCTAAACCATGCACCTCTAAAGCATTAATAGCGGACTCGACAGCCGCGTGTTGGCATCGTCCCTCCATGAACTCTTCTGTCTGTTGCCAAGCGAGTTGAGCTTTGGAAAGCTTACCCCGTTTTGGCATAATAACCGAACTCCAATAGTTTCTCTAATTCCTTCCGATTTTTGGGTGAATCAAACCCTTGATCAAAGCTACAACGATGACAATTTTGGAAAACGCGCTTTAGTTTCTTTCACCATCGGCTACAGCGATATCTACATCGGCTTCGTGCTGCATGACCCGATGGTGAAGAATAAACTGATACTGATCTTCCAAGATACAAACGTTTAAGCCAAACTCTACGGGTACGCCGGCTTTACCTTTGCTCAACCATTCCGTATAGGGTTCAAAAATTGAAAACACTTTTTCATCAGGAGGAATGATTTCACCCTGAATAACACGCCGAGTAATCTGGTCAATTTGACGACGAGCATGATCAAAAAAATCTTTTATTTTCAATAACTTAATTTTGCGCTGCGGATTTTTTTGCTCAATCTCAAGTCGTGTCTTCTCTGCACGTTCCAGTAATTTTGTAGCGACACGCAGGTACTCCTGATGCGCCTCTATAATTTCTTGTTGGCGCGCTTCTCTTTTGGCTTCATCTTTAGCCGAGGAACGCTTTAGACGCTGTATTTTACGTAGCAATTTCTTAAATTGACGAATCTCTTTTTCACCTTCTTGCCAATCAAGTAAACCCAATGGCTTGCATAAAGAAATCAAAAGTTCAATAATTTTACGGACGGCATCAAACAGCAATCGTGTATCCGTTGGATACTCAACATCCGTCTCCACAACAAAAGAATCACAACGGCCCTTTAACTTTTCGTCAAGTGGAGTATCCTGTGGTGGGGACGAACTGTCTTTTGGTATTTTTTTTATCAGTTCGTGACCTGCCTTCACCACTACTTGATTCACCTGATCCAGAATTTCTGGCGTCAGTAGGGCTAGGTTATCTTTAAGAGTCTGTAAATAATGCACTTTGCCATCATCGGTGATTCCATGACCTAAGATTTGCCGAATGGTTTTATGGTTGTTGACCAAATTATGCAGGCGGTCATAATCGCAGTTTAAATTTAACCGGATAACGCCCATAGCGAAGATACTCCACATATCCATACCCGGCCGTCCATTATTAAGATCCAGTTCCGGTGGGAATACACCATTCAGCAGAGTGAAAACCTCCTGACGCAGCGCCGGCGTTAGAAAAATATATTGCAATCCTTTCAGGATTTGAGGAATATCATCGCGCGAGCGAAGCTCTAATTCGACTTTGTCAATCTCCATTTCTTCAATCGGTTTGCGGGTTAATTCACGCACAATCGTTTCCTCATGATGACGGCTAAAAAACGGTTAAAGTTTTAGAAAAAAATAGCCAAGAATTAGAAATATAGCAAAATCAGTAATATAAAAAAACCACACTAAAATGCTATGATATTTACCACTATCACATAACTTACTGAATTATAAGATTAATTTGGTTTTCGGCCAGGCACTAATTATCTACTTTAAATATCGAAACCGGTTTTCCCCCAAGGTACGATTTACTTGCCGGACTGCTACTCCCTGATTATACTGAGACCTGAATCTGACCACCCAAATCGTGCATAATCTGCTGATAGATAAGTAAAAACTGCTTTACAGCGTCGCTCAGGATTGGTCTGTCGATACCGACCTACAAGGTAAGCCCCTACATCGCCGGCAGGGTAACGAACCAGCCCAATCGGGGCCTTCAACAGCGAAACTTAACAATCGGGTGCCCATGCAGTTCAACTTGCCCACTTGGTTTACCCTGCTGCGCATCGTCTTGATCCCGGCTTTCGTGGGTGTATTCTTTCTGCCCGTGTGGTGGGCAAATGGTGTCAGCGCCGCCTTGTTCGGCATCGCGGCGCTGACCGATTGGCTGGATGGGTATCTCGCCCGGCGCTGGCGGCAGACCTCCACCTTTGGAGCCTTTCTAGATCCGGTGGCGGACAAGCTTATGGTGACTGCTGCCCTGGTGCTGCTGGTGCAGGCCATCCCCACGCCCTGGATGGCGGTCGCCGCCGTCGTCATCATCGGTCGGGAAATCACCATTTCTGCGCTGCGGGAATGGATGGCGCAAATGGGTAGCCACAAGACCGTAGCGGTATCCCTGGTCGGGAAGGTGAAAACCACCGCCCAGATGGTGGCACTGCTGCTGCTGCTCTACCGCCACCCGGTGGGCGCTTTTCCAACGCTGCACGTGGGCCTGGGATTGCTGCTGGTGGCCGCCGCCTTGACACTGTGGTCGATGACGCACTATCTGCTGGCCGCCTGGCCGGTCATGCGGGAGCAGACGGACGCTTGACGGACACGCATTTCCTTATATAATTCGCTTTTACCGTACAGCGGGAATAGCTCAGTTGGTAGAGCACAACCTTGCCAAGGTTGGGGTCGCGAGTTCGAGCCTCGTTTCCCGCTCCAGATTACTGCGCAGGACCCCGACCCGCATCGGGGTCTTGTTGTTTCAGTGCTCCGTTGAAGTTGTCCCAGGCTAGGTGGCAGAATGGTCATGCAGCGGCCTGCAAAGCCGTGGACGCCGGTTCAATTCCGACCCTAGCCTCCAGTTACACCAGCGTAAGACGGTGACTTGCTCGGCCCGGCAGGAGCGACCGTCCCTGACTCGGGCGAGTGGCGGAACAGGTAGACGCTATGGACTTAAAATCCATTTTCCGAAAGGAAGTGCGGGTTCGAGTCCCGCCTCGCCCACCAGCAGCGGTCGCCTGAACCCGAGGTGCGGTCGCCGCGCCGGTTACACCGCTGCGGAGCGACTGACGGCCCATTTTCTGGCCCGGCCCAACCCGCGGCGACAGCGCCTCTTTTCAGACCCCCATAGAACCGTCGCCACCGGCCTGATTTGCGGAAAAATCATCTCGCCTTAAGGTAACCGCAGGCGCGGCGCCTGCGGATTGTGCCGGAACAGCGTGGCGATATGGCCCAACCGTTGCACTAATTCTGACTGCAATGTTGTGCAAATTTGTTCTATCATGGCGTCACGGGCGGCGCGATCGGCGGCATTCACCCTGACCTTGAGCAACTCATGGTGAGCGAGCGCCTTGTCGATGGCGCCGAGCGCCGCCGGGGTCAGTCCCTGGGCGCCGATGATGACCAGCGGTTTGCTGGCATGCGCCAGCCCCTTGAGATAATGCTTTTGTCGTTGCGTGAGCATATGCAGAAACCAGTCGTATCCGGAGCCGCTATAGGAGACGTCACTGTAGCACCGCGCGGCCACACATGGGCAGTTGCGCCCAGCCCTTTCAACACCGTCAAATTCGAGCTGGGCGTTATCCTGGTCGGCGCCGCGCTACTGGTGCTGGCGCACGGGCGGATCGCCATCTCGCCGCTGGGACGGTGGTTGATTTTACCCGCTTATGGGCTGCTCGGCATGGGCTGGCTGGTCGTTCGGACCCGCCGTATTCTACGCAACCTTCAGGCCGCCGCGCAGCGGCAATCCGATGGGCCGCAGTAGCAGCAGCGCCCGCTGGTTGCGGGAGCATTGCGAAGATAAATACGTCAAGCTGGCACGTGCCCAGGGCTATCGTTCCCGGGCAGTGTTTAAACTGCAGGAAATCCAGACCAGAGACCGTCTGCTGCACCCCGGCATGACGGTCATCGACTTGGGCGCGGCGCCGGGTGGCTGGTCACAACTGGCACAGCAGTGTGTGGGCGAGCGAGGTAAAGTTATCGCCCTCGATTTACTGCCTATGGAGCCGCCGCCAGGCGTGGCTTTCGTACAGGGGGATTTTCGCGAACAGGCTACGCTCGAGCAGTTGTTGGCCTTGCTGGACGGGCGGAGGGTCGATCTTGTAATTTCCGATATGGCCCCCAATACCAGTGGTATCAAGACCGTAGATCAGCCGCGCGGGATTTATCTGGCGGAACTGGCATTGGCGCTGGCCAGGCAGTGCCTCAAACCCGGCGGTGCTCTGCTGGTGAAAGCGTTTCAGGGCGAAGGCTTTGATGCCCTGCTGCGGGAACTGCGCCGCAGCTTCGCCACGGTCGCGACCCGCAAGCCGCAAGCGTCGCGCTCGCGCAGCCCGGATATCTACCTGCTGGCCCGGAACTATCATACGGATTAAAGTCTAATTTTTCCGGTTTCGCACCCCAACGCCTGTGTCCGTGCGGCAGGCGCTTCGGCCAACGACAGACAGCACGGCAATGAGGTGTTTGCCTTGAACGACATGGTCAAAAATATTCTCCTCTGGGTAGTCATCGCCGCCGTTTTGATGGTTGTGTTCAACAGTTTTGGACCACGGGCCGCGCCCGCGGCACCGCTGGATTATTCGCAATTCATTGAAGAAGTTAAACAGGGCCATGTCAAACGGGTCAGCATTGACGGCCGCACCATCCAGGGACTGACTACCAGTGGCGAGAAATTCACCACTTACAGCCCGGAAACCGACAACAGCGCCATGATCGGTGATCTGTTGAACAACAAGGTGGCTATCGAAGGCCAGCCACCGGAAAAACAATCACTGCTGATGCAGATCTTCATCAGTTGGTTCCCGATGCTGCTGCTGATCGGCATCTGGGTGTTCTTCCTGCGCCAGATGCAGGGTGCCGGCGGTGGACGCGGGGCGATGTCTTTCGGCAAGAGCCGCGCCCGGCTGATGAGCGAGGATCAGGTCAAAGTGACCTTCGCAGATGTGGCCGGCGTCGACGAGGCCAAAGACGAGGTCGAGGAGCTGGTGGAGTTTCTGCGCGATCCCGGCAAATTCCAGAAACTGGGCGGCAAGATTCCGCGCGGCGTGTTGATGGTCGGTTCGCCCGGTACCGGTAAAACCCTGCTGGCCAAGGCTATCGCCGGCGAAGCCAAGGTGCCTTTCTTCAGCATTTCCGGTTCCGATTTCGTCGAAATGTTTGTCGGCGTCGGCGCTTCGCGGGTGCGGGATATGTTCGATCAGGCTAAGAAACATGCCCCCTGCATCATCTTCATCGATGAGATCGATGCGGTGGGCCGGCACCGTGGCGCCGGTCTGGGCGGCGGTCACGACGAACGTGAACAGACCCTCAACCAGTTGCTGGTGGAAATGGACGGCTTCGACGGCAATGAAGGCATCATCGTGATCGCGGCGACTAATCGCCCCGATGTATTGGATCCGGCGCTGCTGCGTCCCGGTCGCTTCGACCGCCAGGTGGTCGTGCCACTGCCGGACGTGCGCGGGCGCGACCAGATCCTGCGAGTGCACATGCGGCGGGTGCCACTGGCCAGCAATGTCGATGCCAGCGTCATCGCGCGCGGCACGCCGGGCTTTTCCGGCGCCGATCTGGCCAATCTGGTCAATGAGGCTGCGCTGTTCGCCGCCCGCGCCGGCAAGCGCGAGGTGGATATGGGCGATTTCGAAAAGGCCAAGGATAAAATCATGATGGGCTCGGAACGCAAGTCTATGGTGATGAGCGAAGCAGAGAAGCGGCTGACCGCCTATCACGAGGCGGGCCATACCATCGTCGGGTGCCTGCTGCCCAATCACGATCCGATCTACAAGGTCAGCATCATCCCCCGAGGGCGCGCCCTCGGGGTGACCATGCCCCTGCCCGAAGCGGACCGGTACAGCTACAGCAGGCAGTGGCTGGAGTGCAAGATCGCCATGATATTCGGCGGCCGGATCGCCGAGCAGTTGATCTTCGGCAACGACTCGGTCACCACGGGGGCTTCGGACGATATCGAAAAGGCCACCAATCTGGCCCGCAATATGGTGACCAAATGGGGTCTGTCTGACCGCCTGGGGCCTTTGACCTACAGCGAGGACGATGGCGAGGTGTTTCTGGGCCGCTCGGTCACTCGCCATAAGAATATCTCCGATGAAACCGCCCATGTGATCGACCAGGAAATCCGCTCCGTAGTCGATCACAATTACCAGTGCGCCCAGAAAATACTGCTCGAAAACATGGACAAGCTGCATGCGATGGCGGACGCGCTGATGAAATACGAGACGCTCGACAGCGACCAGATCAAGGACATCATGGCGGGCCGTCCGCCGCGCGAGCCGCAGGACATTTCCTCCACTCAGCCGCCGCCCCGCGTGGATGGCTCCGCCGGGGCCGATAGCGACAAAAACCGCAGCGAGGGCGTTATCGGTGGTCCCGCCCGGCAACACTGAGTGCTACGAGCTGGATTGCGCCGGGAAACGCTTGCTATTGAATCGTCCACAGATCATGGGGGTGCTGAACGTCACCCCTGATTCTTTTTCGGATGGCGGGCGCTATACCGCTATTGGCAAAGCTCTTGAGCACGCCGCCGCGATGGTCCAGGAAGGCGCCGATCTGATCGACATCGGTGGCGAATCCACCCGTCCCGGCGCCTGCCCGGTGACGGTTCAGGAGGAACTGGACCGGGTTATCCCACTAGTGGAAAAACTGACCCGGGAACTGCCGGCGCCGGTTTCTATCGACACTAGCAAGCCGGAAGTCATGCAGGCGGCGCTGTGCGCCGGCGCGGGCATGATCAACGACGTGCGCGCCCTGCAGGAAGCGGGCGCGCTGGCCGTGGCGGCCGCCTGGCCGGTCCCGGTATGCCTGATGCACATGCGCGGCCGGCCGCTATGCAGGCCGATCCCCATTACGACGATGTGCTTGCCGAGGTGAAGAGCTTTCTCGCTGCTCGCCTAGCGGCTTGTGAGGCGGTAGGCATCGGGCGGGAGCGACTGCTGGTCGACCCGGGCTTCGGCTTCGGCAAGACGCTGGCGCACAATCTGCTGCTGCTGCGCCGGCTGAGCGAATTCAAGACCCTGGGCGTGCCGCTGCTGGCCGGCCTTTCACGCAAGTCAATGATCGGCAAAGTGCTCGACGCACCGGTTGACCAGCGGCTGTACGGCAGCCTCGCTGCCGCCGTCATCGCCGCCTGGCAGGGAGCGCATATCATCCGGACGCACGATGTCAAAGCGACCGTACAGGCGCTGCAACTGTGTAATGCAGTGATGCAGGCGCGCTGAAGCGCATTGCCTATGCCTGGAGCAGCCGGGCCTTAACATTTCTTTGCTTGGGCACGCCCGATTGTTATTTTTACAATACACATTTTTCGTCAGCCGTGGGCTCGTTATGAGGAGTATCTTTCCCGGGGCGCCTGGCAACAGCATGTTAGGGGAGGTTGTGTGGAAAAACGTTATTTTGGTACGGACGGTATCCGTGGCAAGGTGGGAACACCTCCGATTACGGTGGAGTTTATGTTGAAACTGGGCTGGGCGGCCGGCAAGGCGCTGGTCAGAGAGGGATGCAACAAGGTACTGATCGGCAAGGATACCCGCCTATCCGGCTATATGTTCGAATCGGCTCTGGAAGCCGGCTTGTCGGCCGCCGGTCTCAATATCGCTTTGCTGGGGCCCATGCCTACTCCCGGCATTGCCTATCTGACCCGCACCTTGCGGGCCTGCGCCGGCATTGTGATCAGCGCATCTCACAATCCCTATTACGATAACGGTGTGAAATTCTTTTCCAGCGCCGGCGCCAAATTACCCGATGAAATGGAGCATCGGATCGAGGCGCTGCTGGACGTTCCCCTGGAAACTGTAGCGGCGGACCAACTCGGCAAGGCCGAGCGGGTCGTGGACGCCGCCGGGCGTTATATCGAATTCTGTAAGAGCACCATCCCAACGAGCCTCAGTCTGGCTGGCCTCAAGGTGGTGGTGGATTGCGCCAACGGCGCCACTTATCATATCGCCCCCAATGTATTAGCCGAACTGGGCGCTACCGTGACGCCGCTGGCCACGACTCCGGACGGCCTTAACATCAATCTCGACTGCGGCTCCACCAGACCGGCGGTCTTGCAGCAGGCTGTGCTGGCGCAAGGCGCGGAATCTGGGCATCGCCCTGGATGGGGATGGGGACCGGGTGATCATGGTGGATCACCTGGGCGAACTGGTGGACGGGGACGAATTGTTGTTTATCATGGCGCGCGATCGTCTGTTCACTGGCAAGCCGCTGGGCGCCGCTGTCGTCGGCACGCAGATGAGTAACCTGGGACTGGAACTCGCTCTCAACGAGCTCGGGCTGCGATTGCATCGCGCCAAGGTGGGTGACCGTTATGTGCTGGAGCGTCTGCTGGCGGAAAATCTGATGTTAGGTGGGGAAAGTTCCGGGCATATCCTCTGCCTGGACAAGACGACGACCGGAGATGGCGTCATTACCGCGCTGCAGGTGCTGGCCGTGCTGGTGCAATCTGGCGACAGCCTGCATGTCTTGAAAGCCGGTATGCACAAATTCCCGCAGTTGATGATCAACGTGCCTCTGGTTCACAAGATCGACCTGGGCGGTTATCCCATCATTCACAACGCCGTACGTGCGGCGGAAATGCAACTGGGCCGCAAAGGACGGGTACTGTTACGGCCTTCGGGCACCGAGCCGGTGGTGCGGGTGATGGTGGAAGGCCGGGACGCCGGCGAGGTGAACCGGCTGGCGCATGACATCGCCGCCATCGTGGGCGCTGCGGTTTCCGCCTGAAAGATCAAGTTTGCCGATTGATTTCCTTGGACAGGCTGAGTAAGCTTCCCTAAAAATTTACCCTATTGGAGAAAAACAGCATGCGCACGCCATTGGTAGCCGGTAATTGGAAAATGCACGGTTCTTTACACAGTATCCGGGAACTGCTCGAAGGCATCAAACAGGGGATCACAGAGCTCGGTAGTCGGGTTGAATGTGCCGTGTTCCCGCCGTTCGTCTACCTTGCTGAAGTCGAGCGCCTGCTCGCGGGCACAGCCCTCCGGTGGGGCGCGCAAACGGTGTCCGAGCAGCAGGCGCTGGGAGCGTTCACCGGCGAAGTGGCGGCCTCCATGCTGGTTGATCTGCATTGCACCTACGCTATCGTCGGTCATTCCGAACGGCGCAATATTTATGGCGAGTCGGATGAACTCGTAGCTCTTAAGTTCGCCGCTGCCCGCGCCGCCGGCCTGACGCCGGTGTTGTGCGTGGGCGAATTACTGGAAGAGCGCGAGCAGGGGGTGACTTCGGAAGTGGTGGCGCGGCAGCTTGACGCCGTCCTCAAGCTGGAGGGTATCCAAAGCATTAAGGATGCTGTCATCGCTTATGAGCCGGTCTGGGCGATCGGCACCGGTAAAACAGCTACGCCCGAGCAGGCCCAGGAAGTGCATGCCTATATTCGCGGCCGGCTGGCGGAGTACGACCCCACCATAGCGGTAGCAACCCGCATTCTGTACGGCGGTAGCATCAAAGGCTCCAACGCGGCCGAACTGTTCGCCATGCCCGATATCGATGGCGGATTGGTCGGTGGCGCTTCTCTGAATGCGCAGGAATTCCTGACCATCGCCCGGGGCGCTTGAGGCGGCATGCATACGATTGTTTTAGTTGCCCATGTGGTTATTGCCGGCGCCCTGATCGTCCTCATATTGTTGCAGCACGGTAAGGGAGCCGACGCGGGCGCGGCGTTCGGCAGCGGCGCTTCGGCCACGGTTTTTGGCGCGCGCGGCGCGGCCTCCTTTCTAAGCCGTCTTACCGCTGGCTTGGCAACGGGTTTTTTTGTGACCAGCCTGTTTCTGGGTTACTTTGCGACCCGGATCGCCACTCCGACCAGCGTCCTGGAACGCGTGCCGAATCCGCCGGTCGAACAACAACAGATCGTCAAACCGCCGCAGGTGCCGACGCCCAGGAGCGATGTGCCGGCGGGGCCGGCGGATGTACCGGCGGCCCCGCCGCAGTCATCAGGTCAACAATAATGCCGATGTGGTGGAACTGGTAGACACGCTATCTTGAGGGGGTAGTGGCGCAAGCCGTGCCGGTTCGAGTCCGGCCATCGGTACCAATGCTTGAAAAAGCGCCTTGTGAGAGGCGCTTTTTTTATGCCGGGCCCGGGGATACCGGGTTTGCAAATCTTCACTTACAAGCGCAACATTTGTATTTCCAATCACTTGCCAATGGCGTCGATTACCCTGCGGAGAATCGCCTATGTCAACCGCCACTGTCGCCCCTGGGGAACCCGTCCTACTGCGTCATGACGTCGCCGGCATCGCGACCCTGATTCTGAACCGTCCCCGGCAATACAACGCCCTGTCACGCGCCCTGCTGACGGAATTGCAGACCGCATTGGACCTTATTACTCGCGATCAGGAAGTGCGGGTCGTGGTTATCGCCGGCAAGGGACCGGCTTTCTGCGCCGGCCATGATCTCAAGGAGATGCGTTCTCACACGGATAAGGACTTCCATCGGGCGCTGTTCGAGCAATGTAGCCGCGTCATGCTGACCATCAACCGCCTGCCCCAGCCGGTCATCGCCCGGGTGCACGGCATTGCCACTGCAGCCGGTTGTCAACTGGTAGCGGCCTGCGATCTGGCGGTCGTCTCCACCGAAGCCCGCTTCGCCACCTCCGGCATCAACGTAGGTCTATTCTGCTCCACTCCGGCGGTCGCCCTGAGCCGCAATCTCAACCGCAAACAGGCCCTGGAACTGCTGCTGACGGGCAACTTCATCACGGCCACTACCGCTCTGCAGCAAGGGCTAGTCAATCAGGTTACCAGCCCGGCGGAGTTGGATGCGGCCGTGCAGCAGTTGGCGAGCGCCATTGGCGCTAAGTCGCCACTGGCGGTCAGGCTGGGCAAACAACTGTTCTACCGGCAACTGGCGCTGGAGCTGGAGCAAGCCTATGAGTACGCCAGCGAAACCATGGCCTGCAATATGGATAGTGAAGATGCCCGGGAAGGTATCGACGCCTTTATGGCTAAACGCCAGCCGCACTGGCGGGGCTGCTGACGAGCAGGCCGGTCCCCCACCCTGGAGCACAGCGGGGCTGCTGTCACGGGTAGCGCTTGCGGAGATCCCGCCAGGGGGCGCCGGCAAGTGATGCTAAGTTCAATTATGCTTTACAATTTCACTTGCCGGCTATCTTTTATAATTAAGACTTGACCGGGTAAGCTGCATACCGGGAAGAATCTCATAACCTACGCGCCACCTTGCATTTCGTCTGCAGTCAGACAGGCTTGAGGTGCATTAAATATCGGTTCCCGCACCATCGATTATGACTCAAGACACCAACGCACTGCCCGGTGGCTACAAGCTCCAGGAGTATTCCGTCGAGTCCGTGCTAGGCACGGGCGGATTCGGAATTACTTACAAAGCGCGCGACACTCACCTGGATAATCTGGTCGCCATTAAAGAGTATTTCCCAGCCGAATGGGCTTATCGGGGTCGCGATGGGATCACCGTAAACGCCAACTCTCAAGGGCAAGTGATCATTCCCGAGGTCCAGACATCCGGTTATGAGTGGGGTCTGGACCGCTTTCTCGATGAGGCCCGGGTGTTGGCGCGCGTACAGCATCCTTACGTCGTTCGCGTCAAGCGTTATTTCCGCGCTAATGGCAGCGCTTACATCGTCATGGATTACGAGCAGGGCGAACCTCTCAGTGCGCTGCTGCGACGACAAGCCAAGCTGACCGAAGCGCAAGTTCATGGACTGTTGCGGGAAGTTCTACCGGCGTTGGAGGCGGTCCATCAGGAAGGTTATCTGCATCGCGATCTCAAGCCCAGCAATTTGTACCTGCGCTCGCGCGACGGCGCCGTGATGCTGATCGATTTCGGCGCCGCCCGGCAGTCGCTGAGTCGCCGCAGCAAGAGCGTCACCGGCCTGGTCACGCCCGGTTACTCGCCCCCCGAACAATACGTCACCCGTAGCGACCACTATGGCCCCTGGACCGATATCTATGCGTTAGGGGCGGTGTTATACCGCTGTATCACCGGTAAACCGCCTATCGAAGCACCTGATCGGCAGATGTGGGACACCTTGGTTCCAACCGTAGAAAGCGGGGCGGGACGTTACCATCCGGGATTGCTGGCGGTGGTGGACCGGGCCCTGGCGGTACGTCCAGCGGATCGGTTCCAGACCGTCAAGGAAATGGAGGAAGCGCTCAGCAAGACGGCCGGCTTCGATATCGCCAAAACATCGGTCGCAAACACCCCTGCGGAAGGAATGCAACAAAATGTAGCGGCGCCAGTGAATGCCGACATTGAATTGACGCTGTCGCCGCTGCCGACCCAGTTGGCCCTGGCCGACTCACCGGATGCGCTTGCAGTCGAGTCGGCCACCGAACTGCCGGCGGTCAGTTCTCCCTCTTACCGCACCAGTTCGGTGAGTGCACCCGTCGGCGACCAAGTCTCGACAAAGGTAGCGCTCAACGCCAATACCCATAAGAGCCAGCTTCCCGCCATTGGTCTTCCGGGCGGCGCCCGGGTTGAGGGGAATCCGGCCAGCCTGATTAAATTGGACGGATCGCCATCCGCCACCCGGCGTCCTGACTATTTCAAGCCACAGCCAGCGCCTTATAACGGCACCGGCTCGCTGCGGACGCAATCCGCGGAGCTGGACTCGTGGGATGAAGAAAGCGCTGCCGCAGCGACCTGGGCGCGGCCGCCGGCGCCGCCTGAACGGCGGCGGGATCTGATCCTGTCGATCATCCTCGTCGCTCTGGTGGTCCTCCTGGGGGGCGTGGTATTTAAGCTCTATGGCAATTACCAGGCGCGGGCCACAGCACAGCAGCGCGACCAGCAAATTCAGGAAAGGCAGGCGGTTCTGCTGGCGGCTCAGGAGAAAACCCGGCAAGAGCAGGAGGACATGCGTCGCCAGGAAGCCCAGCGCTATCTCCAGCAGGCGCGTCAGGCCATCTCCAGCAGAGACTGGCCCAAAGCCACCGCTTATGTGGAGCGTGCCGATGTGCTGCAGCCTGGCGATCCCAAAGTGACGGCTATCCGCGACGAATTGCTGGAGGCGCAACGCAAAACCCCTGCAACGGCTGATACCTGGGTGGAACCGAGGACGGGTATAAGGTTGGTGCGAGTGGAAGACGGTTGTTTCGCCATGGGCACTGCCGACAACCAGACGGAGCGGTATTCTAACGAGACGCAGCACCAGGTTTGCCTGCAAAGTTTCTGGATCGGCCAGCAGGAAGTGACCAATGCACAGTATCGGCTGTTCCGGCCGGAACATAGCAGCGGTTCCTATAAAGGGGCCAGCCTCGACCGCGACCAGCAACCGGTAACAGAAGTCACCTGGAATGACGCCGCCGCTTATGCCCGTTGGTTATCCGAACAGACCGGCAGACGCTATCGCCTGCCTACGGAAGCCGAATGGGAGTATGCAGCGCGGGCAGGCAGTTCGACTGCGCGCTACTGGAGCAACGAT
This sequence comes from uncultured Pseudomonadota bacterium, assembly GCA_963708455.1. GTDB lineage: Bacteria > Pseudomonadota > Gammaproteobacteria > Competibacterales > Competibacteraceae > CAIMUS01. Next base: position 86,012 of record CAVPSQ010000010.1, on the reverse strand, counting down.
CCGATGGATGCATGCGCCTATGCCAATGGCGCCGACTATACAGCCCGGCGCGCCTGGGGCGCGGTTAACATTCATAATTGCGACGACGGTTATGCGGTAGCAGCGCCGGTCGGTTCCTATACGCCCAATGCGTATAAACTGTACGACGTGCTGGGCAATGTGGCCGAGTGGACCTGTTCGGATTATCGCCATAATTTCGATAATGAGGAAACGCGTTGCTCCAAGATCAATCCGCAGAAAGGCCAACGCACCGTGCGCGGCGGCTCGTGGGATGACGAGCCTCGCCTGCTGCGTGGGTCGGACCGCAATGGCCGGGAAGCCAATACTCAGGATAACGATCTCGGTTTCCGTCTGGTGCTGGAGGAATAACCATGCCGGCAAGCAAAACCCTGGTCTCCGGGCAGGGTGCGATAGCAGGGCAGCAAGAACCCTGGCTCTGGGGCGGCGCCAGCCATCCCGGTGGACGCAGTGAACAGCAGGACCGCTGGGGGGTATTCATCCCGCCGGACCGGCGAGGTCTGCTGGCGGTGGTTGCCGATGGCCTGGGAGGGCATCAGGACGGAGCGCTGGGCGCGCAGGCCATCGTTGATGTGACCGGACGATTCATTCAGGAACAGGCGGATAGGCTGCACGCTCGCCGGCCGAAGCGCTGACTCTGTTATGCAGTCAATCCCATGCCACCATCATCGCTATCTCGCCATCTGCCCACAGCACCATCGTAGCGCTGTGGCTTGATGGCGACCACGCGCACTGGATGCATGTGGGCGATAGCCGCCTCTATCACCTGCGCGCCGGCCAGCGGTTGCTGCGCACGCGCGACCACTCGGCGGCACAGGTACTGCTGGAATTAGGGGAAATCAGCGAAGCGGAACTGGCCGCCCATCCTGATCAAAGCCGCCTGTACCGGAGCCTGGGCATGGAAGAATCACCCCAACCAACGCTGGGCGAAGGACGGGTGCAAGAAAATGATTTGTTTGCCTTATGCAGTGATGGCGTGTGGGAGCATGTCAGCGAACGCGAACTATGGAAAACGGCGGTGCGCTCTGCAGAACTGACGGCGGCGGCGACGAGCCTGGTGGAGTTGGCGGCTGGCCGGGGGGGCCGGAGGCGGATAATTCCACTCTGGTGCTGGTGCGTCCGGGCGGACCCAGATCATCATGGGGCTGGGATTGGCTGTGGCGCGCCGTCAGGACATGGTAGCCATGCTTGCGCAACCGCTGGCGTGGTGGCTGTTGGGGTTGATCGTGGTGTTGGTGACCCTCGTATTGGTCGTGGTTTCGCTCGACTCCGGACCCAAACCGGGCAGCGCCATCATCCGCTGGCTTCGCTATTGGCGCGCCTGGGGCACGACGCAACGGGAACAGATCGGCAAGGCCGCAACCGACGGATGCTCTATGGCACCAGCAGCCGCTTCAAGGGCTGTGACCCGGTTGACTCTGGCGCAAGACCAGCACATCCTCGGCGTGATCGAATGCCCCGTCGACCAATTGTGCGAACGCACCGTCGGGCGCAGCAATACGCTGTGCGATCAGGTTATCGATGCCAGTACGGTCTCGCGCTGCCACGCCCGGTTGATCTGGGAACCTCAAAAAACCTGCTGGTACGTGGAAGACCTGGGCTCCAAAAATGGCACCTGCCTGGATGGGATCGCCTTAAGGCCCTATACGCCGGCGCCGCTCAAGCACCATGCCCGGCTTGCGCTGGGCGGCCTGGAACTGACCCTGACCACCGATTTGCCCGGCGGCAGTGCCTCCGCAGTCTGTTGCGTGAACAGGCGGCGGCTCTCTATCGCAAGCAGCAGCACCCTGCGCTTGGTGCTAGAATAGCCCCACGATAATCTGCACAGCGCTGCCGTGATTCATCATCATTTGTTTCTGCTGGGACTGTTGGGGGGAATGTTATTACCCTGGACGGGTATACAGGCCCGGCCGGTGACGGTCGCTAATCCCTGGTTGCTGTGCGAACCGGATCCATTGGCACAGTACGCCCCTCAGGTCACCGGAGCCGCCGCCGATGGACCTACTGAAATCAGCGGTGAGAGCGGCGAGTATTCACGGGAACAGGGGCTTATCAAGGGTAATGTGATCATCACCAAGGGCGATCAAAAACTCTACGCGCCTGCGGTCACTATGGACCGTGCCAATAAGGTTTTTAGCGCCCAAGGGGGTGTCGTGTACGGCTCGCCGAACCTGGTCGTAAGCGGCAAGCAAGGGGGTTGGCGGAGCGAGGCGAATACCGGCTGGTTTACCGATGCCGATTATTACCTGCCCGGTCGCAACGCTCAAGGCGCCGCCGCGCGCATCGATTTCCAGTCCAACGACCAGACCAGCCAGTTGCGACAGGTCACGTATTCGACCTGTGAGCGCGGCCATGAATTCTGGCGTTTGCACACGCCGGAATTGACTTTGAATCAGATCACCGGCCGCGGCGAGGCCAAGCATATTACGCTGACTTTAGGCAAGGTGCCGGTGTTCTACTGGCCGTATCTCTCGTTCCCTATCGACGACCGCCGGCAATCCGGTTTTCTGATGCCGGGTCTGGGCTATAGCTCGAGCAACGGTTTCGATCTGCGTTTTCCCTATTACTGGAACATCGCTCCCAATCAGGATATGACCATCACGCCCCGACTGCTGGCCACTCGCGGCATGATGCTCGGTACGGAATACCGTTTCCTGCTGCCCCAAAGCCGTGGCCAGTTGGAAGCGGAGTATTTACCGCAAGACCGTCAATACGGCTCGGATAGATGGGGACTGTTCGCCAGCACCAACGCCAATCCCTTCCAGAAACTGTATGGCGATCTGCTCTATCAGGGCGTTTCCGATGACGATTATCTGAAAGATTTCAGCAATCACCTGGGGCTGTATAGCCAGAGCTATCTGGAACGGCATGCGGAAAGCACTTACTTCGGCGACCATTGGAGCCTGCTGGGGCGGGCACAAGGGTTTCAGACGCTCGACCAACAATACTTCAGCGGCAAAAACGACATTTACGACCGTCTGCCGCAAGTGCTGTTCAACGGTAACTGGGTGCAGCCCGACTCCGGCCTGAACTACGGTCTGAACAACGAAGTGGTGGATTTCGTGCGCGGCCAATCGCTGAATGGCTGGCGCTGGGATTTCTGGCCGGGGGTCAGCCTGCCGCTGGAGCAGCCGTTCGGTTTCCTGCGGCCGCGGGTGAGCTATCGCGCGACCGCCTACGATCTGAGGAATCAGGATGCGCTCAAGAATGTCGATCCCACGCTGACCCAGGAAAGTCCAACACGGCAGACGCCAATCGCCAGCCTGGACAGCGGTTTGTTTTTCGATAAGCCAGTGGAGTGGCCGTGGGGTGATATCACCTCGGCCACGCTGACCCTGGAGCCGCGCCTGTTCTACTTGTACGTTCCCTACCGCAAACAGAACAACCTGCCTAATTTCGACACCACCGCGCTGCTCGATCGCAATTTTTCCTGGCTGTTTTTTGAGAACCGCTTTGCCGGGTCGGATCGGCAGGGCGACGCCAATCAACTGACTACCGCTGTTTCCAGCCGCCTGCTCAACGATGTTGATGGCGGTGAGCAGTTGAGCGTCAGCATCGGCCGGATTCAGTATTTTCGCGACCGTGAAGTGACTCTCTATCCGACTACGCCGCCGCAAAGCGGTCATACCTCGCCGGTGATTGCTGAAAGCACGGTACGGCTGATCAAGAATACCTACCTGCGCGGTAATGTGCAGTGGGACTCCAACGAAATGCTGCGTAACGGCGTGGATATAAGCTATCTGTTCGGCGCCGGGCGTCTAGTTAACTTTGCCTACCGCTACACCCAGAATGAACCAGAATACGAACAAAGCTATCTAAAACAATTTGATGTTGCTGCGTTGTGGACCTTTAACGACCGCTGGCGAGCGGTAAGCCGCTGGAACTATTCTCTGGCGGACCCCCAAGGTAATGTAAAACTGTTGGCCGGTGTGGAATATGATCAATGCTGCTGGGCTTTACGCATGCTGTTCAATCAATATCGTGACGAACCTCAGGACCCTCTCAAAACGGCCGTGTTCGTAGAACTGGAACTGAAGGGATTCACCAGCCTCGGCACCGGCAGCGTGTCCCAGTTTCTGGCTAAAGAGATTCCGGGCTATGTGCCCCGCACCGCCTCCCGCACCACTCTGCGTTGATAGTGAGAACGATGAGAACATGGCTAGCCGGTATGGCCTTGAGCCTGACGTTTTATCTCTCTGGCGGCATGCAGCCAGCGACGGCCCTGGTCTTTGGACCGGATGCGGAGACGTCGGGCACGCCGCTCGATGTGATCGTAGCCGTCGTCGACGACGATATCATTACCCGCCATGAGTTGGATGCCGCCATCCAGCGGATAGAGCGGCGCGCCCGGCAAAAGGGCCAGACGCTGCCGCCACGGCCGGTGCTGGAATACCAAGTGCTGGAAAATCTGATCCTGACCAAGTTGCAATTGCGCGCGGCGGAACGCAACGGCATCGTGGTCGATGACCCTACTCTGAACGCCGCTTTGGAAAACCTGGCTCGGCAAAACAACTTGACCTTAGGCCAATTGCGCGAAACTTTCGAAAAGGACGGCATGAGCTTGGCGGACGTGCGCGAAGAAATCCGCCGCGAAATCCTGTTCACCCGACTGCGACAACGACTGGTGGACAGCACTATCCAGGTGCCTGAGCAGGAAGTAGAGACGCTGCTGACCGCTGCCCCTGCTGGCGCTGCGGGCGCTACCCAATATCACCTTGCCCATATTCTTATCGCTGCGCCGGCAGATGCCAGCGCGGCGGAAATTGAGGTGGCCCAGCGTAAAGCCCGGCAGATCGCCAAGCAACTGAGCCAGGGGGCCGATTTCCAACGTTTGGCGGCAACCGTTTCCGACGACCGTCAAGCGCGCGAGGGTGGCGATCTGGGCTGGCGCGCTGCCGGGCAATTGCCCGCCGCGTATGTCAAAGCCGCCGCTGAGTTGAAGCCCGGTCAGAGCAGTGAAGTGATTCGCACCCCTGTTGGATTCCATATCATCAAGCTGCTGGAGGTGAAAGAAGCGGCGGCGGTGAATTCGCCAGAGAACCAGGCAGCCGCGCCGGTCCAGGCGCACCGTGTCCGCCATATCATGATCAAAACCAATGAACTGGTCAGCGATACCGATGCCCAGCAGCGGTTGCAGCGCATCGCCGAGCGTGTCCAGCAGGGAGAAGATTTCGCCGTGCTGGCCGGCGAGTATTCCGAGGATGCCGCCAGCGCCGCCAAGGGCGGTGACCTGGGCTGGGTCACGCCCGCCGAACTGGGACCGGAGTTCGCGCTGGAGTTAAGCAAGCTGCAACCGGCGGACGTCAGTGCGCCGTTCAAATCCCGCTCCGGCTGGCATATCGTCCAACTGGTGGAGCGGCGTCAGGCAACGGACGATGTTGAAAACCGGCGCGCTCAGGCGCGCGAAACCTTGTTCAAACGCCGGATTCAGGAGGAATGGAATCTCTGGCTGCGCCGCATGCGCGATGAAGCCTACGTGGAAATCCGTCTGCCCAAGCCGCAGGCTACCCCTTAGACGGATCATGGCCGACGCTTCCCTCCCCCGGCTGATCCTGACCGCCGGCGAACCGGCGGCATCGGTCCCGACCTGTGCGTGCTCCTGGCGCAACAGCCGCATGCCGCCGATATCATCGTTGCCACAGCGCCGGTGCTACTGGAGCAACGCGCCGCTCTGTTGGGCGCGCCGCTGAGTCTGGAGATTTTCAGGCCCGAGCGGCCTAGCGTCCCCCAAACGGCCGGACACTTACGGGTGCTGCCGGTCCCGCTATCCCGACCGGCACATCCCGGCCGCCTGGACCGGGCCAATGCCACTCATGTTCTGACGCTGCTCGAACACGCCGTCCGAGGCTGTCTGGAAGGCCGCTTCGATGCCCTGGTGACCGGACCGGTGCACAAAGGCGTCATCAACGCAGCGGGTGCGCCGTTCGTCGGCCATACCGAGTTTCTGGCGCAGTTGTGCGGCGCCTCGACGCCGGTGATGATGCTGGCGGCACCGGGTCTGCGGGTAGCGCTGGCGACCACCCATCTGCCGCTACGCGCGGTCCCCGCTGCGATCACGACGGAACGCCTGATGGCCATCATTCGCGTGCTGGAACGGGATCTGCGCGTTTATTTCGGCATAGCCGCGCCGCGCATTCTGGTCAGCGGGCTCAACCCGCATGCCGGCGAAGGCGGTTATCTCGGGCATGAGGAAGAGGAGGTGATCAAACCAGCTCTGCAGCGGTTGCGGCGCGAAGGTCTGCGGCTGATCGGACCCCTGCCAGCGGATACGCTGTTTACCCCCACCGCTTTGCAGGAAGCGGATGTGGTGCTGGCCATGTATCACGACCAGGGTCTACCGGTGCTCAAGTACATGGGCTTCGGCAGGGCGGTAAATATCACCCTGGGCTTGCCGCTGCTGCGCACTTCCGTCGATCATGGCACGGCGCTGGAACTGGCCGGCTCCGGTCGGGCGAACGTGAGCAGTCTGGAGGCCGCGGTTGCTTGCGCCCTGGACATGGTTCATCACTGCCGCGCTCACCGGCTGCACCATGCCTGAGCCGGCGCATCGCCCGCGCCAACGTTTCGGTCAGCATTTTCTCCATGATCGGAGCGCCATCGGCCGCATCCTGCAAGGCATCCAACCGGTTGTCGGCCAGCATCTGGTGGAAATTGGTCCGGGTCTGGGTGCTTTGACCGTACCGTTGCTGCAAGCGACCGGCGCCCTGGAGGTGGTGGAGCTGGACCGGGATCTGCCGCCACTGTTGCAAAACCGCTGCCGGGGGTTGGGTGAACTGCAGATCCATCAGGCGGACGCCTTGCGCTTTTCTTTCGGGCAATTGCGGCGGGATGCCCGGTTGCTACGGATAATCGGCAATCTGCCCTATAACATTGCTACGCCGCTGCTGTTTCATCTGCTGGCGCAAGCCGGACACGTGCAGGATATGCACTTCATGTTGCAAAAAGAGGTAGGAGAGCGGCTGGCGGCTGTACCCGGCCAAGCCGCTTATGGCCGCCTGTCGGTGATGGTGCAGTATCGCTGTACGGTGGAATCGCTGTTTATCATCGGGTCGGGGGCGTTTACGCCGCCGCCGCAGGTGGAATCCGCCTTCGTGCGGCTGCTTCCGTACCGGCAGCCACCGGTGGTGGTCAACGATGAGGCGCACTTTGCGGTGCTGGTGCGGCAGGCGTTTGCCCAGCGCCGCAAGACTCTGCGCAATACGCTCAAAGGGCTGTTGGATGCCGCCGCCATCGCCGCGGCCGGTATCGATCCCAACGCACGCGCGGAGACGCTGAGCCTGGCGGAATTTGCGGCGCTGAGCAACCGTCTTGCCGGTTGAACCTGCACACGGCGGACGGCGCCACGGCGGATTGCCGCTATCCTCCCTGACGATGCTGCCACTATAATGCGTGCCAACCACGACTGCTGTCACTCCAAGGTGCCGCCCATGTCCCAAGCAACGAATCCGTTACGCCGGTTGAACGCGGCCGGGCAGAGTGTCTGGTACGATAATATCCAGCGCTCGCTGTTGACGTCGGGGGAGCTGGCCCGTCTGATTGCCGAGGACGATCTGCGCGGCGTAACTTCGAATCCCGCCACTTTCGAAAAAGCGATCGCCGGCAGTCACGATTACGACACCGCTTTGCAAAGCTTATTGCGGCGGCACCCCAAGCGCTCCAGCCGCGAGCTGTTCTACGATCTGGCGCTGGACGATATCGCCGCCGCCGCCGCTCTGCTGGCGGCGGTGCACCGGGCGACAGATGGAGTGGACGGCATGGTGAGCCTGGAGGTTTCTCCCGATCTGGCGCACGACGCCGAGGCCACGATCCAGGAGGCACAGCAGTTGCACGCTCGTCTGGGGCGACCCAATGTGATGATCAAAGTGCCCGCCACCCGCGCCGGTTTGCCGGCGATCGAGCGGCTGACCGCCGACGGTATCCCAGTCAACGTGACGCTGCTGTTCTCGATCACGCGTTACGAGCAGGTGGTAGAAGCCTGGCTGCGGGGCCTGGAACAGCGCGTCCAGAGAGGGCAGCCGGTCGCCGGGGTGACGTCGGTCGCCAGTTTCTTTGTCAGCCGTCTGGACAGCCTGCTGGACCCGGTGCTGGCGGAGCGGCAGCCGGACTTGCAGGGTAAAATCGCCATCGCCAACGCCAAAGTAGCGTATCGGCGTTTTCGGGCACTGTTCGAGGGACCGCGTTTCACCGCCCTGGCAGCGGCCGGAGCCCGCCCACAGCGCCTGTTATGGGCCAGCACCAGCACCAAGAATCCGGCCTATCGGGATGTGATCTATGTGGAGCAATTGATCGGCCCGCAGACGGTCAATACCATGCCACCAGCCACCTATGCCGCTTTCCGGGAACATGGCTTGATCGCCTCCACTCTAGAGCAGGATGGCGATGCCGCCCAGGCGCAACTGGCCTTACTCCCTGCGCTGGGCATCGATCTGGCCACTGCGACTGACCGGCTGGAAGCCGAAGGGGTGGCTGCCTTTGCCCACTCTTTCGAGCAACTACTGGCGGCGATCGACGCCAAAGTCGCCGGGCTGGCGACCGCCTGATGTCAAGCAATTCAGAAGGATCGGTCTTATGGTCGAAAAATACAAAGTCAGGGTCGCCGCGCAATCCTTTTATATCGAGGAGCAATCGCAACCCGAGCAGGACCGCTTCGTGTTTGCCTACACTATCACGATCCGTAACGAGGGCGCCGTGCCGGCCCGGTTGCTGAGCCGCCATTGGGTGATCATCGACTCCAATGGCAAGGTGGACGAAGTCAGAGGTGAGGGCGTGGTGGGGGAAAAGCCTTATCTGCGTCCGGGTGAAGGTTTTCAATACACCAGCGGCACCATTATCGCGACTCCGGTGGGCAGCATGCAGGGCAGCTACCAGATGGTCGCCGACGATGGCAGGCAGTTCGAAGCGCCGATCCCGCTATTCGTACTGTCCGGGCCCCGCATCCTGCATTAAGCGCACATGGCCGCTTACGCCATCGGCGATGTGCAAGGCTGTTACGATGCGTTGCGGCGGCTGTTGGACGGTCTGCGTTTCGATCCCGGGCGGGACAGCCTCTGGTTCGCCGGTGACTTGGTCAACCGGGGACCGCAGTCGCTGCTGGTGCTGCGTCTGGTGCGCGACCTGGGGGAACGGGCTGTCACGGTGTTGGGTAACCACGACCTGACCTTGCTGGCAGTGGCGGAAGGCTTGCGCCAGCCCAAACGCTTCGATACCTTTCAAGCCATTCTGACCGCGCCGGACCGGGATGCCCTGCTCACCTGGCTGCGGCAGCGTCCCCTGCTGCATCACGACCCCGCCCTGGGTTTCACCCTGGTCCATGCCGGGCTGGCGCCGCAGTGGGACCTGCAACAGGCTCAGTCCTGTGCGGCGGAACTGCACCACGTCCTGCGCGGTCCCGGCTACCGTGACTTCCTGGCCCGGATGTTCGGCAGCGAACCGCGCCGTTGGAACGCCGCCTTAGAGGGTTACGAGCGGTTGCGCTATAGCGTCAACTGCTTTACCCGGTTGCGTTATTGCGACGCCGACGGCGCCTTGAATTTCAGCGAAAAAGGCCCCCCGGGCAGCCAGCCCGCCGGCCTGTGGCCCTGGTTCAAGGCGCCGGGACGCCGCAACGCCGCTCTCCATATCGTCTTCGGGCATTGGGCATCGCTGGGTTATTATCGGGAGCCGGGCATATTGGCGCTGGACAGCGGTTGCGTCTGGGGCGGCCGGCTCACCGCCGTGCGTCTGGATGTGTCCGGGCAGGTCTATGGGGTGGATTGCGGCGGAGAACGGCAAACCTAACATCCCGCCGCTCAATGATCGTGTTCTTCGACTTGCACAATCGGTTTGTCGGTGAACAGGTAGGTCTGCAATTCCCTGGTGAAGTCCTCACTGTTGCGGCGCAGCCATTCGAGTAACATCGAGGCGTGTTCGATTTCTTCACGCATATTGTGCAGCAATATGTCTTTCAATTCCGCATCGGTGCAGGCATCGGCGCGCTGCCGATACCAGTCCACTGCTTCCAGCTCTTCTTGCAAGGAGACGATGGCGCGGTGCAGGTCCATGGTTTGAGCAGACAGCAGGCGGGGGTCTTCGTGAAATGTGGCGCTGGCGCTGGGCATAAAGGCTCTCGGCGGGCAATCAATTGTCGGATAGTGGCGCCCCCAACTATAACAGGTTCTCCATGACAGCACCGCAGCAGGAGCGCACGCAGCTGGCCCTCATCGTCGCCATGGCCCGCAACCGAGTGATCGGGCGTGACAACCACCTGCCCTGGCGGTTACCGGCGGATCTACAATTCTTCAAACGCACGACGCTGGGTAAACCGGTCATTATGGGGCGCAAAACCTGGGAGTCGATTGGCCGGCCCCTGCCGCAGCGCACCAACATCGTCATGACCACACGCAGCGACTATCGGGCCACGGGATGCTGCGTCACCCATTCTCTGGAGGAGGCGCTGGCCGCAGCGCCGGCGGAGGAAATCATGGTTATCGGCGGCGCGTCCGTGTTTGCGCAGACGCTGCAGCGCGCCGACCGGATCTATCTGACTTTGGTGGACGCCGACATAGCAGGGGATACCTGGTTTCCCGACCTCAATCCCGCCGAATGGCGGGAGATCGAGCGTGTCCACCACCCGGCGGACGACCGGCATGCCTATCCATTCTGCTTTATTCTATTGGAGCGGACCGGGACGTGAACCGCTATACGGCGCTCATGGCGACAAGGATAAACGCCTGTTGGATCGACAAAACAAAGCTTTCTTTACTTGCAATGCTCGATAATCAAATTTATTTGAATATTATTGACGCCTGAGTCCGTATAAAATATATTTATTTTTGACATTGACAGAAAAAGAAGTTTTATTTCTCTTTTTGCAAAGAAGGTGGCGGATGGTGAAGCTTGCGGATGATCTGTTCTGGAACCGGAACCGGGATGCGGCGCGTTGTGGCTGCGATTCGGCACGCTGGGATTCGGACCCATGAGTATTGGACGGCGGATTCGTACGTTGAGGAAACAGAAGCATCTGACCCTGGAACAGGTTGGAGCGGCGTTCGGCATCACCCGCAGCGCGGTTGCGGCCTGGGAACGCGGCGGAGCACGGCCCCACTTAAAAAAGCTGCCGGCTCTGGCCCAGATTCTCGATACGTCGATCGAATACCTGCTCAATGGCAAAGACGAGACCCGATATCCGGGCGCCACTGCCGCGGCATCTACGCCCAATATCAACAGCCATATTCCACTGCTCACTTGGCAACAGGCTAGCCAATGGGCCGAAATCGCGGATAAGCTTGAACCGCAGCAGATCGCGGTCTGGTTTCCACGTACACCCAGCGTCAATCCCAATCAGTTCGCCCTGCGCGTCCAGGGTGTCTCGATGGAGCCGCAATTCCAGGATGCAGCCATCATTTTCATCGATCCCAACGCAACGCCGCAGCATCTCGACTTCGTAGTGGTGCAGCTGCAAGGTCTGGAAGAACCGGTGTTCCGACAACTGCTTATCGAGGGAAACAGAAAATTTCTCAAAATCCTCAATCCCGACCTGCCCGGTCCCAAGCTGATCGAAGTCAAGCACGATATTGTTTACCTCGGCGTGATCTACGCTGAGCTGGTGGTGTTGTCACCCCGACTTTTCTTTGCCAATGTCAGTTAGGGCGGGTGGATTTTTCTCTCATCCCGACCGATTGTCTGGGGTGGTAAGAACTAGGCTGTTGAATTTGTACCAATTCCTCTGGATTTTCTTCATGCAACTTTGCTGCACTGATCAAGCAGGCTTTGGTGCGTAGGACGCACCCTAAGATTATAGTTCGGCTAATTGAGAACCGGACCTATGCAGTGATATCCCTGGGAGCGCCGCACCCCAGTGCGGCATTTAAAAGCCGCACTGGGGTGCGGCGCTCCCAGGGTGCCAACGGCAACGAATGTCTGGATAACCATTAGCGAGACTATAACATGATTTATGCATGAACAAATGCTGATTAAAATTAGCCAGATTCAACAGCCTAGGTAAGAACCGGCGGGTGGGGTGCGATAAGAGCGCCTGGCCAGTGGCAACGTGAACCCGCTGTGCACTGTTTCAAGGCAAGGCGGCGGTGTTCGGAAACGGTGGGTTTCTGGAAACCACGTTCGCCCTAAATGAACGCTCCAGCCAACCGTGCTACGCCGGCGGCTGAGCTTGAGGCGTTAGAAATGTACAATGTTACGCTCGATCTGGGCTGCTGATTTATAGTGATGAAGCAATGGCCTGACTTTGACAGCAACGGTGATCTACCTTTGGGCATTCATCAAGCAACCATTACTGAAGTACTCCAACACTTCGGCACAAGCACCTTGCAACGCCAAGTCGTGGCGAGTCGGCTGGAACGGATTTACAATCTGGCCTGTAGTACAGGGCAGGTTGCAAGGTTTGTCATTTTTGGCTCATTCATAACTGCTAAACCTGCCCCAAATGATGTAGACATCTTTATGTTAATGGAAGATATCTTCGACGCAAATCATGTGACAGGTGAGGCAGCGATGATTTTCGACCACGCAGCGGCATAGAATACAGAAGGAGCGAGCGTATTCTGGATCAGACGAATGGCCACAATTGGCGGAGAGCAGACAGCACTGGAATACTGGCAGATCAAGCGAGATAGGACGAAACGTGGCATTGTAGAGGTAATCAACGATGATCAAAAACGATCAGGAACTTGAGGCAACTCTGGAGCGAGTCAGATATTTTCAACAACAGGTAGAGAGGCTACGGAAGGTGGAAACCAGTCCGCAGAACTACCGACTATCAGCGGGAGGTTATCTTGCAGAAATAGATCGAATGAACTTAGAGGTCAGAGAGTATCTGTGGTTACACCCTACTGAGGTAGAGGTGCAAGTTGCATAACTTTCGATGCTATACTTTTAACTACAGCAAGCGTAGTCTGGAGAAGGGAAGCAGAATCCAAGAATCAACCGTTTGACCTAACTTGGCGTTGCAGCGGAGCCGCTGGCGCGGCCCGCTGAACTTGAGCGTTAGGCATGTAGGGTCTGTTAAAACTTAACAGTAAAAGTACAAGTGGACTTTCGAGCAATGATGAAGCAAAGATACATCTACTGGAAAGATGAGGATATGTGGCTAGGCTATCTTGAAGAATTTCCTGACTATTGGACTCAGGGAGAGACTGAAGAAGAGTTGAAAGGAAATTTGCTTGATATCTACAAAGAATTGACCAGCGACTCAATCCCAAATATCCGAAAGGTAGCTGAGCTTGAAATATCATGAAGAGGGGGGATCTGATAAAAAAACTGGAGGGGATGGATTGCGTTTTCATTCGCCATGGTAGCAAGCATGACTGGTATCAAAATACTAGAACCAAAGTATCTCAACCTGTACCAAGGCATCGTGAGATCAATGATAGGCTTGCAAAGCATATTATCAAAATGCTCAGCGATGACGATGCCTAACCCGGCGCTGCAGCCGCCGCGCTACCGCGCGGCGGCTGAGCTTGAGGCGTTCGGCGGTTTGGGCGTGAGCTTAGCACTCGGTCGGGCGTGTCTGTTGAGGAGCAGGTTTTCCCTAGTGGGCTGCCGCAGAAGTTTTGATAGGTAATTCTCATTAAAATACTTTATTTATCAATTATATATTATGATGCTATCTGTCAAAATTAATGCGCCAATCCACTAGAAGGGTCAGCCCCATGTCCACGCTCGACGGCATCCCGCTTTTCGACACTTGCGGCCTGCCAACGTCAGGCGCCGCGTTCCTCCTCAACGGCGCGTCCAAGGTAAGCGAGGCTGTGAGTCGCCCCGGTGGCTGGGAGGTGCAGGTCAAGACCGGGGGCAGATATGTGATCGCGCGCAACCCCAGCGCCATCGGCGACTACGCGCAGAGTCGGGACGCCGCCTTCCTTGCGGCCCAGCAGGGGCTGGACCTATTCTCCGTCGCCCGCACGGCCGACATGGGCATCCGGAACGCCGAAACCGAGCACATCGTGTGGTGGCACGAAGCCGTCGGGCAGGTGCTGCGCACGATGTATGTTTCCACTATTAGCACGACGGTCGGCCGATTGAATGCCGTCGTACTTGGGTCCGATGGGAAGCCGAAGCCTGAGCCGCCCGTTCCGCCTGTCACCTGGCACGAGAGCCTGCGTTACTTCCGGCTCTCACAGGTAACCGACGACTTGTTCGACTCGTACCGCAACCTGTATCTGGCGCTGGAGTCCATCCTCGACAGGATGGCGCCACAGAGTGTGAATGCTGCGGGGAAACCGCAAGAGAACGAGAGCCAGTGGTTCAGGCGCGCCCTTGACGCGGTGCACACGAAGGTGGGGCTCGGGCCGTACGCGCCAAAAGGCTCGACCAACCGGGACCCGGTGGACGACCTGTTCAACGAACTCTACGTCAACACTCGCACAGCACTGTTCCACGCCAAGAGCAGCCGACGCAGCCTGCTGCCGCACGCCGCCGGCAATGGGCAGGAGACCGTCGCCGCCGTCGTCGAACGGCTCGGCCGCCTGTTCATGAAGTTGGCCTGCAGCGAACTGAGCACCCGCTCCAACTCGAGCTTCCTATTCGCCACAGGCTTCGACCTCATGACCGAGCACCTAAAGACAAGGGTCAGCCTGCACGCGACCGACGACCCCGACGTTGAAGATCCGGACAACACGGTGATCAACCCAGCGGGCGGCACGGTGATCGACCTGGAGACGCGACATGCCCCGGAGTTGGAGAAGCCCTACGTCCGCGCGCTGCTGGGGCACGTGAACGGCGACCAGATGGAGAAGCTGGCACGCCTGACCGGCGTCGTCTCGAAACTGGACGACGGCACGCCGATGACTTGCGGGACATTCGAGGGTGTGTTGAAGCTGAGCGGGATCGCGCGGTTCGAGTGTCAGATGTCGATCAGGAACCAGAACGCACAGCAGCCGCGGGGTTATTTCGCGAGCTGATCCAGGTCGCTCGTACGTTCGTGCCTATACTGAGGCGGGTCGGATAGCTGAGCAGGGTCGTTCGTGGGCCAAATCCGCCGAACTAATCGCTGGACCGGAGCGGCCGATCCGGTGTGAATCAACAGGAACGCTGATTGGCGGCCGCCCGGTCAGCTTGGTCGTTAGCAGACAAGAGTAACCGTTAGGATTAGCCCTACTGCTTTCTCCTTCAAGCGCCTATGTCGGGCTACGACGCACCCGCAACGTCCTTGTATTGGCTGGCTCGGTAGCGGACACGCCTAACCCAACGGTCATTGCATTTAGCCTTGACACCCCCTATGGATGAAAGTCCAGTACTTTCACGGCAATCTGACCTACGCGGATTTTCATGGTAAGTAGGCAAGCAGCCATTTCCGTGCAACAGCGGGCGTTGTGCGCCATCGCGACGGCCGCCGTATTGTGGAGCCTCGGCGGTGTATTGATCAAATCGGTGGCCTGGAATCCGGTCGCCATCGCCGGCGTGCGCAGCGCCATCGCTGCGTTGGTGCTGTGGGGTCTTTATCACCGCAGCCTGCGGCTCACGCTGGACCGTTATCTTATCGGCGGCGCTGTGAGTTACGCCATCATGGTATTGCTGTTCGTGGTCGCCACCAAACTGACCACAGCCGCCAACGCCATCTTTCTGCAATACACCGCTCCTGTCTACGTGGCACTGTTGGCGCCGTGGTTTCTGCGGGAACCGGTCACGAAGCGCGATATTGCCTTCATCACCGTTACGCTGACCGGTATGGCGTTGTTCTTTTTCGACCGCCTGACCTTCTACGGCTTGTGGGGAAATATTGCCGCTATCGCCAGCGGCATGGCCTACGCCTGGACCTGCCTGTTCGTGCGCCGGCAGGGCGACGCGGGCGCCGCGCCCTTGCTGTTTGGCAACGTGCTGGCGGCAGTGGTCGCCGCACCCTTTATGTTGGCCGGTCCAGGTCCGGATCCGATGGGCTGGCTATGGCTACTGCTGCTGGGGATCTTGCAACTGGGCCTGTCTTACGCCCTGTTCGCTTATGCGATGAAATACCTGCCGGCACTGGAAGTGACGCTGATTTCCAGCATCGAACCGGTGCTTAATCCTGTCTGGGTGATGCTGTTTCTGGGCGAGGTGCCGGGCAAATGGGCGTTGATCGGCGGCGTGGTGGTGTTCGCCTGTGTAACGCTCAAGGGCGTGTTGAGCGTGCGGCAGGCGCGCCAAGCCGCGCTCCCGCAGCCGGCAAAGTAGCATCCCGCCGTTCCGAAACTGGATTTTGCGGACTGACCGCCGCTTCTTTGCGATATCGAAAACCGCTGGCTTGCAGCCCGGCGCTGCGTTATTTTTAATAAATTGGCCAGCGCGCTCCGTCAGGTGGAAAAGCGCCGCTCCGCAGTCCATGAACCGTCTGGGAAGTTCCTGTATGCTAAAAGTTTATCACAGCAACCGCCTGGAGCGGCTGATCGACCGGCTGGCGGACGGCCTGCGAATCCCTGGGGCAGATCCTTTCGCGCCGGACATTATTCTGGTGCAGAGCAACGGCCTGCGTCGCTGGATCACCATGGAGCTGGCGCGGCGGCTGGGGATCGGTGCCAACCTGCAATTTCCCTATCCGGCCACTTTCCTCTGGCAGACTTATCGGACCTTAGTGCCCCAGGCCCCCGCAGAGTCGCCGTTTGCCCCCGGCTTACTGGTGTGGCGGATACTGCATTCCCTGGAGTCGCTGGCGAACGAGCCGGTATTCGCTCCCGTACAAGCTTATCTGCGCGGCGCCGACCACCTGGAGCGTTATCAGCTTGCCCATGCGCTGGCGACAACGCTGGATCAGTATCTGATCTACCGTCCAGATTGGATTGGACAATGGGAAAACGGCGAGGAAACGCATTGGCAGGCAGCCTTATGGCGGCGGCTGGTGACTGACGACGTCCTGCATGGCGTCCGGGTGCAACGGGCGTTCCTGGCCAGGCTGGCCGCGGTGCAGCAACGTCCTGCCCACCTGCCGCACCGGTTGGCCTGTTGCGGCATTGCCAGCCTGCCAGCCGCCCATCTGCATGTGCTTCATCAACTGGCGCCGTGGTGCGATATTCACCTGTATCTACTCAATCCCTGTCGGCAATACTGGGGACTGATCCAGGCCGAACGGGAAATCGCCCGCCATGCCACGGACGCCGACGCCGAGGAACTCTACCTGGAAACCGGCAATCGCCTGCTGGCCTCGCTGGGGCGGCAGGGACGTGACTTCCATCACCTTATCGCCGCGATTGATGCCCAGCCGGAGGAACTGTTCGAAGAGGTACCCGAGGACACCCTGCTGCACTGTTTGCAGGCCGATATTCTGGATTTGCACAATCGCGGCAGCAATCATGCCGTCTGCCGCTTCGATCAATTGAGCCAACCTATCCCCGCCACGCCGCTCACTCCAGGCGACTGTTCTTTGCAAATCCATGTCTGTCACAGTCCCCTGCGTGAAGTGGAGGTGCTATACGACCAGTTGCTGGATCTGTTCCAGCGTTATCCCGATCTGCAAGCCTCCGATGTGGTGGTGATGACGCCGGATATTGAGCTCTATGCACCCGCCATTCGCGCCGTGTTCGCCACCGCGGAGTACGAGCAGCGCATTCCCTTCGGGGTCGCGGATCGCCCGCTGCGGGCCGCAAGTCCGCTGGCAGCGGCCTTTCTGAGCCTGCTGGATATGCCTGGCAGCCGCTTTAGCGTCAACCGGGTGATGACCTTGCTGGAAGCCCCGGTTATCCAGCAGCGTTTCGGGCTGAGCGAGGCGGATTTGCCTCTGATTGCCGACTGGCTGCGGGAAACCGCCATCCGTTGGGGCATCGACGGCGACAGTCGTGCGGCGCTGGAGTTGCCGGCAACCGCCGAGCATACTTGGCAAGCCGGCCTGCAGCGTCTGCTGCTCGGCTTTGCGCTGCCCGCCGCCGGCTGCCGGCTGTACCAGCAGGTACTGCCGTTCGACGCCATCGAAGGCGAAAGCGCCCGGATCATGGGCCGTTTGCAGCATTTCGCACGTCAGTTGTTCGATCTGCAAAACTTGCTGGAGGGCGAAAAAACCGTGCCGCAATGGCAGCGGCTGTTGCAGCAACTGCTGGATGAGTTTATCGCCGCTACGGATGCGCACGAGCAGGAACGGGAGACCCTGCGGGCGACGCTGGACAAGCTCGGCCAGTGCGTCAGTCAGTCAGGCTTTGCCGGCGCCGTCCCGCTGGCGGTGGTGCGCACCTGGCTGGTGCAGAATCTGGACGACTATCAGGGCGTGGCAGGTTTTCTGAGCGGCGGCGTCACCTTCTGCACTATGACGCCGATGCGCAGCATTCCCTTCCGGGTCGTGTGTCTGCTCGGCCTGAACCACGACGCCTATCCCCGGCCGCAGCGGCAGTTAGATTTCGATCTGCTGGCCCGCTATCCCCGGCGGGGCGATCGTTCCCGCCGCCAGGAAGACCGCTATCTGTTTCTGGAAGCGCTGCTGGCGGCCCGCGCTGTGCTGTATATCAGCCATGTCGGCAGCCATATCCGCGACAATACCCCGATTCCACCCTCGGTGCTGGTAAGCGAGTTGCTGGATTATATCCGCCAGGGTTTCTATCCAGCGGAAGACCCGACAGGCGATCCGCTGGCTATGATTGTCACCCGCCATCCCTTGCAGGCGTTCAGCCGGCGTTACTTCGAGGCGGGCGATGGCCGCTCACGCCTGTTCAGCTATTCGCAACTGCTGTGCACGGCGGCGCGCGAGCAGGGTCGCGGTCAGCAGGAAGCAGCGCCCCTGTTCGTACAGGGCTTGCCGCAGCCGGAAGACGAGTATCGCCGTCTGGATATCCAGGATCTTATCGGTTTTTTCCACAATCCGGCCCGCTATCTGCTGCGCAACCGCCTCAAGGTGCGCCTGCGGGCAGGCGAGGACGTGCTGGCGACCAGTGAGCCGTTTCAACTGGAACCGTTCGTCGATACCGCCATCCGTCGGGATGTGCTGGCGTTGCAACTCCAAGGCCGGACGACCGGTGAGATTTTATCGATTGTCCGCGCCAAAGGGCTGTTGCCACATGGGCAGATCGGCCAGCACCTGTATGCTCGGGAAGTACGCCGGGTGCAACCTCTGCTGGCGGTCTGCGGACAAGCCGCCGGGCAATCCCGACGGACCCTGGAAGTAGACCTGAGTCTGGGCGGGTTCCACCTGAGCGGCTGGCTGCATGGTCTGTCCGACGAGGGCCTGTTGATGGTTGACGTCCAGGCGCTCAAGGCGCGCCATTATCTGGAGCTGTGGATTCGCCACCTGGTGCTGAACTGCCTGCAACCGGAGGGCGTGGCGCCGGTGAGCGTCTGGCAGGGCCTGAGCGAGGCAGGTAACCCGGAGGGACGGCTGGCGCTGCAGCCGCTGCACCAGCCGGAGGCGATTTTGCAAGCATTGCTGGCGCTCTACTGGCAGGGCCTGCAAAAACCGTTACCATTTTTTCCTAAAAGCGGACTGGTCTATATGCAGGCTGGCGAACAACAGGACCCGCTGGAACTGGCGCGGCGGTGTTGGGAAGGCTCCGAGAAAACGTGGGGGGAGAGTCAGGATATTTACTACCAGCTCGTATTTCGCGGCTGCCAGCCGATCGACGCTGAATTCGCTGCGCTTAGCAAAGCCATTTTCGGACCGCTGTTCGCGCATCGTGGCGAGATTTCATGACTGCGTCGCTGCAGGGCTGGTTATGAGACCTGCTGAATAGTGGCGCTGCTCGCCTGAGAGCCTGGTGAAACTGGCATCCTGCCGGCCTGAAGCCGCTGTAACCCACGGTCACGCCAACGGATCCCGCAGCATGATGGTATCGGCCCGGTCCGGGCCGGTGGAGATCACGTCGATCGGCGTGGCGACCAGTTCTTCGATGCGCTGCAAATAGCGGCGGGCAGTGGCAGGCAGTTGCTCGTGGCGGCGGACGCCGACTGTGCTCTCCCGCCAGCCCGGCAGTTCTTCGTACACCGGTTCGCAGGCGGCGAACGCTTCGGCACCCACCGGCGGTGTGATCACTTCGGTGCCGTTGTAGCGATAGGCGACGCCTAAGCGAATGCACTCCAACCCGTCCAGCACGTCCAGCTTGGTGATGCACAGGCCGGTCATGCTGCTGTTCTCGATGGCGCGCCGCAAAACCACCGTGTCGAGCCAGCCGCAGCGGCGCGGCCGCCCGGTGGTGGTCCCGAATTCGTGGCCACGCTGGGACAGATGGGCGCCGGTCGCATCGAACAGTTCGGTGGGAAAAGGACCGCCCCCCACCCGCGTGGCATAGGCTTTGGCGATACCCAGCACATAATCCAGATGGCGCGGCCCCGTGCCGGTGCCGGTGGCCGCTCCCCCGGCGGTGGTGTTGGACGAGGTCACATAAGGATAGGTGCCATGATCCACGTCCAGGAACGTGCCCTGCGCGCCCTCGAACACCACGTTGCCGCCTTGTTGGCGAATCCGGTACAGGCAGTCGGTCACATCACCAGCCAGCGGCCGCAACTGTTCGCTGAGCGCCAGAGTCGCCTCCAGCACCTCGGAGAAGTCGACCGTCGCCGCGCCGAGGTAATGCTGCAAAACGAAATTATGAAAGTCCATGACCTCGCGCAGTTTGGCGGCGAAGCGGTCCGGATGGAACAGGTCATCCAGCCGTACCGCTCGGCGCGCCACTTTGTCCTCATAAGCCGGCCCGATGCCGCGCCCGGTGGTGCCGATGGCCTCGTCGCCAAGAGCTTTCTCCCGGGCCAGATCGAGCGCCACGTGGTAAGGCAGGATCAGTGGACAGGCAGTGCTGATGGTCAGTCGTCCCTGTACCGGTACGCCGCTCTGCTCCAGCGCGTCGATTTCGGCAAGCAGGGCGTCCAGGGACAGAACCACGCCGTTGCCTATGAGACAGTGCACGCCGGCATGCAGGATGCCCGAAGGAATCAGATGCAGCACCGTCTTGCGGCCACCGATCACCAGGGTGTGGCCGGCATTGTGGCCTCCCTGAAAACGCACCACGGCAGCGGCCCGTTCGGTGAGCAGATCGACGACTTTGCCCTTGCCCTCATCACCCCACTGGGCGCCAATCACGACGACGTTTTTAGCCATTGCGTTGTCCACGTTGTTGTCAGACTACGGGCGTCACCACCCAGTTAAGCGTTTTTTTGCACGATTGCGCCCGTTCACAGCAGCCTGCGGCGCGGGACGGCGCAGGTGCCTTGGGACAGGAGCCAGCGGTCTACACGGGTCATAACACGCTAAGCGCGAATCACGTACAGGAGGAGCAGGCCGAGCAGCATACTGCTCAGACCGATCAGTCGCAGCAGTCGGTCCGGCAGTTGCATGAGTCGGGTTAGCGTGTCTTTGTACCCGGCGGGAGTTAAGAACGGCAGGATGCCTTCCAGTACCAGCATCAAACCGAAAGCCGCCAGCAAGTCTTGCCACATCACAGCGCTATGATCGGTGGGGCGCAGGCAGGGCGCAGCCGCAGCGGGCGGCCACTTCCGCCTACATCCTTCATTTCACGTGGTCGAAATACTTGAAGAAGTCGGAGTCGGGACCGAGCAATAACATATCGTCCTTGCTGCTGAAACTGTTGCGATAGGCGCTCAGGCTGCGGTAGAAGTCAAAGAAATCATAATCTTTGCCGTAGGCTTGCGCGTAAATCTCAGCGGCATGGGCATCGCCCTCGCCCCGGCTGCGTTCGGCATCCCGATAGGCTTCGGCTACGATGACGGTGCTCTGACGGTCGGCATCGGCGCGGATGCGTTCGGCGGCTTCGGCGCCACGCGAGCGGAAATCCCTGGCCACCCGTTCGCGTTCGGCGCGCATGCGTCGGAACACGGAGTTGCTGACTTCCGCCGGCAGGTCGATGCGTTTGATGCGTACATCCAGAATTTCGATGCCCAATTGCTCGGCCTCGCGGTTGGCGGTGGTGGACAGAATATCCATGATCTGTGCCCGGTCGCCGGAAACGACCTCCCGCAGCGTGCGTTTGCCGAATTCGCTGCGCAGGTTATCCTTGATGATCTGATCGAGCCGCAGATTAGCCCTGGCGATATTGCCGCCGACTGCTGTATAGAAGCGCGTGACGTCGGCGATCCGCCACTTGATGAAATAGTCCACCAGCACATTTTTCTTCTCGGCCGTCAGGAAACGCTCCGGCGGTTCCGGATCGGACGTTTGCAACCGGATATCGAATTTGAGAATGTTATTGATAAATGGCCACTTGAAATGCAGGCCGGGGGAATAATTGGATTGCACGATTTCGCCCAGCCGGAAGCGGATGGCGGTCTGCCCTTCGCGCACGGTGAACAGGCAGAAAGTGGCGATAAAAATCACCGCTCCGGCCAGGCTGAGCAGGCCGTTTCTCGATAACAGTCGTTCTCGCATGGTTTGCAGATTCTTGGCGAACATACCGTATGACTAGCGAACAACCCGGTTGCGACCGGCGTCACGCAACTGGACCGGACTTTCCTCGCCGGACGAGCCTGCTCCGGCGGGCGCCGACTCGGTGGGCAACGGCGCAGTGGCGTTCCGGGGGCTGGAGTTGTCCTGCGGCTTAAGCAAGCGATCCACCGGCAGGTAAAGCAGGTTGTTGCCACCCTCCACGTTCACCAGCACCTTGCTGGTATTGGTCAGGATGTTCTCCATGCTTTCCAGATACAGGCGCTGGCGGGTCACGTCGGGCGCTTTTTGATATTCCGTCAGCACCTGCTCGAAGCGACTGGCTTCGCCTTCCGCTCTGGCGACAACCTGATCCTTGTAAGCCTGCGCCTCCTGCAGGCGCCGCGCCGCCTGGCCGCGGGCTCTGGGGATAATTTCGTTGGAGTAAGCTTCCGCCTCATTCTTCAGGCGCTGTTCATCTTCCCGGGCTTTAATGGCATCGGCGAAAGCGTCCTGCACTTCTTCGGGTGGCTGAGCATCCTGCAGGTTGACGTTGGTCAAGATCAGTCCGGTGTGATAGCGGTCCAGTATCCTCTGGCTGAGCGTCTTGATATCCGCCACAATCTCACTGCGGCCTTCGGTCAGCACAAAATCCATGGTGCTCTTGCCAATGACTTCGCGGGTGGCGCTCTCCACCACCTGGCGCAAGGTAGCTTGCGGCTCGTACACGCTGAACAGGTATTCCCGGGGATCGCGAATCTGGTACTGCACGGCCAGCCGGATATCGACGATATTTTCATCTTGGGTCAGCATCAAAGCTTCTTCGAGGCGGGAGTGGGAGGTGCGCTCCATAGAACGATAGCCTATTTCCTCGGCGCGCCGTTCCTCGACATTGACGATTTCATGGCTTTCAAAAGGACGGGGCAAACGCCAGTGGGGACCGGGCAGGGTCGTGTCCACATAATTGCCAAAGCGCAACACCACGCCGCGTTTACCGGCGTCGACGATATAGATACCCGACAGGATCCAGCCGATAACGATGATGGCGATGATGATCCAGATACCGCCTAGGCCCGTCGTGCCGCTACGTGCGCCGCCGCCGCCGCCAGCTTTACCACCGAACAGCCCGCCCAGCTTGTCGGACAGCTTGCGAATGACTTCGTCAAGATCGGGTGGACCTTGATCGCGGCCGCCTCCCCCCAGGGATCCCGGTTGCTACCTCCTGGCTCATTCCAACCCATTGTTTACTCCAGGGCTTAAAAAAATGATATTAGAAGACTGTCGCAACTTCCCGCAAGTCTGGAGGCGACTGCATCCATTGATCTCGAAAGCCTTCCTGGTGCAAAAGTTGCTGCCAGTTCTTGCGCGAGGTCCGGACTTCGAGCAGCCATTCTCCGGTCGGCTGCAGGCGTTCTGCGCGCACCGCGCCCAAGCTGAATAACCTGGCCCGCAACCGGCCGGCCGCGGGCGGCAGGCGAATCCAGCCATGCACCGTGTCACGCTGCAGCCGCTCTGCAATCGCCGCCAGCAGCAGCCCGATGCCGTCGCCGCTAGCCGCCGACAGCCACACGGCCCGGACCTGGCCATCGCTATCCCGTTCCAGGCGCGGCGCCTCGCCCAGGGAATCGATCTTGTTGAATACGTCGATGCGCGGTATCTGCTCCGCTCCGATCGCCTCGAGCACCTGCTCTACCTGCGCGGCCCGCTCCCGATGGCCCGGGGCGCCGGCGTCAATCACGTGCACCAGCAAACTTGCTGCGCTGGTCTCCTGCAAGGTGGAGCGGAAGGCGGCCACCAGTTCATGCGGCAGACGGCTGATGAATCCCACCGTATCCGCCAGCACTACCGGATCCGCATCCGGTAGTCGCAGCCGCCGTAAAGTGGTATCCAGGGTGGCGAATAACTGATCAGCGGTGTACACGTCGGAAGCAGTCAGTCGGTTGAACAGCGTGGATTTGCCGGCGTTGGTATAACCGACCAGCGACACCGTCGGTATATCCGCCTTATGCCGGGATTGACGGCCCTGATGACGGCGTTGAGTGACTTTTTGCAGCCGCCGGTCGATCTGCTTGATGCGTTCGGATAGCAACCGCCGGTCGGTCTCCAACTGGGTCTCGCCCGGTCCGCGCAGGCCAATGCCACCCTGCTGCCGTTCCAGATGGGTCCAGCCGCGCACCAGTCGGGTGGAGAGGTGGCGCAGTTGCGCCAGTTCCACTTGCAGTTTGCCCTCGAAGCTGCGGGCGCGCTGCGCGAAGATGTCGAGGATGAGCCCGGTGCGATCTACCACCCGGCACTGCAACAAAGCCTCCAGATTGCGCTCCTGGCTGGGTGAAATCGCATGGTCTACGATGACCACCTCGGCGGCCTCCTGCGCCACGACCTGACGGATATCTTCGGCCTTGCCGCTACCGACAAAGAAATGCGCATCCGGACGACGCCGACTGCCGGTCACCAGGGCGACACAGCGCGCACCGGCGGAAGCAGTAAGAGCCTGGAATTCGGCGATAGTGCGTTCGTCGTCTTCCGTTCCGTCAGCCAGCGTCAGGTGCACTAGTACAGCGCGTTCACCGCTTTGCGGGCGCTCCAACAAACGGTCTCTCCCCGGGTGGCGCCGTAGCTACGGCTGTTCACTATCGCCATCGTTCTCATCGCCCAGATGCAGCCGTACGTTGCGCTGCGGAACCACGGTGGAAATAGCGTGCTTGTAGATCATCTGGCTGACGCTGTTCTTGAGCAGCACCACAAACTGATCGAAGGATTCGATTTGACCTTGCAATTTGATTCCATTCACCAGATAAATCGAAACCGGAATACGCTCTTTGCGCAATGCATTCAGGAAAGGTTCCTGGAGAGAATGGCCTTTTGCCATGGATAGCCTCCCTTATTCTTATGGGCGGTTTAAGTTTAAAAAGAGTTTACTTGGACCGGGCGCCGCCAGGACTGTCATACAAATTGGACTTGGTGTTTTCATAGCAGACCACCCTACGTTTCTCAAGCGGATCGCCCCACCATGCGTCGATTCACCAGTCAACGGGTATCTAAGATCCTGTTAATACAGGTTTTTTAGAAATGCCGAGGGTATCGTAAGTAGCGTGCATGGTAATGGCTTACAAATTATTAGTTTAGCAATGATAACTAGAATAATCATACTAGCCGCTCTATCGCAAGTGGATTCGATTGCTGTTGCAACTCTCGCTGTTGCGACCAGTAGTCTTTATCTTGGGACAGCATATTCGCTGCACTTACTCCGCTGACAGTGTGGTTTTCCAGTAAATATTCGCTCACCCGCTGCACCAGATCGGGTGCGCCGCTGTCCAGCCAGACCGCTTGCGGTTCCGTCCGCAACCAAGTCAACTGGCGCTTGGCGAATTGCCGCGTCGCCACGATGCCGCGTTGCGCCATGCCAGCGTAGTCGGTTATGCCCTCCAGATACTCCCATATCTGGCG
This sequence comes from uncultured Pseudomonadota bacterium, assembly GCA_963708455.1. GTDB lineage: Bacteria > Pseudomonadota > Gammaproteobacteria > Competibacterales > Competibacteraceae > CAIMUS01. Next base: position 60,292 of record CAVPSQ010000010.1, on the reverse strand, counting down.
ATAGCCTATCGCACGCATCGAAGGCTTGTCCAAATTTAGATCACCGCGCGCCCGCAAACGTTCCACTTCAGCCACGAAACCCTGTTCCAGCATGCGGTGAAAGCGGCGCTTTATCCGCTGGTGCAGCAGGCGCCGGTCGGCCGGCGCCACTATCAGTTTGACAAACCTGTACGCCGTGTTTTCGGACCGCTGGCGGGCGTAAAGTTCCGTAATCGGCACACCACTGAGTTCGTACACCTCCAGCGCGCGCAGGATGCGCTGGGTATCATGGGGGTGGATGCGGGCCGCCGCCGCCGGATCGATTCGGGCGAGACGCGCGTACAGCGCGGCCAGACCCTGCTCGACGAGTTCCGCCGCTAGCCGGGCGCGGACCATCGGGTCGGCGGAGGGCAGCACGGACAAGCCCTGCTGCAAGGCGCGGAAATAGAGCATGGTCCCGCCGACCAGCAGCGGGATGTTTCCCTGCTTGTAAATAGCCGCCATTTCCTGCAGCGCATCGGTGCGGAATTGCGCGGCGGAGTAACTTTCACTGGGATCCAGAATGTCGATCAGGCGGTGCGGAGCACGTTGCAGCGTCGCTGCATCCGGTTTGGCGGTGCCGATATCCAACCCTCGATAGACCAGTGCCGAATCCACGCTGATGATGGTGACAGGGAAACGCTCGACCAGCGCGACCGCTATATCGGTTTTGCCGGAGGCGGTGGGACCCATCAGGAAGATGGCCGGCGAGATACTGTTGTTCATGAGCTTGTTTGAGAACTGCCCAGGATTGGGCGATGGCATTCCATTCGCACAATTCTAACTCGTCTGGACGGGTCCGGATCTGTTGCGGCTGTTCGAGGGGGTGCGCAGCGGGGAAGGCGATGATGAGGAGGATGATGTTGAGATAGCGGTCTGTGCTGTACAGCGGGTGCGGAGGCGTCCCTGCCTCCCTTGGTGGGTTCCCTGTCCCGGTCCTGGAACTCCTTAGTAAGTATGCTTTTAGGGATGTCTTCCTGGCGCCCTGAAATTCTCCCTGTCCCGGTCCTGGAACTCCCGCCAGCGGTGGGTTAACCGCTCCCTGGTTCCTGCTTAGTTCCCTGTTCCTGCCATGGAACTCCTGCCTGTTCAGCAACCATGCGATACATCCGACTCCATCACGATAGCTGTGGAGACCTCGGCTGTCTGTCCCTGTCCCCACTTGAACTCCTGCCGGCCCCCTGTTTGCTCATAATTCCTAAATTTACGGTGGCCGGTGCTGTCCTGTATGCTTTTATGGATACCACAAACCTCGCGTCCGTATTGATCATTATTCCTGCCAACCTGCGGGGTGTTGGCATCCCTGCTCCTTGCCTGATCCTTGTTCCTTCCCTGAAACTCCCTTGATGTATAAAGTACCCCGATCGCATAAGGATTACTGTGAAGTATTACTGGAAAATTTTGTGAAATATTCACCAAACGGTTGACAGTCGGGCGTCCAGGGTTGTTATCTAGCTTTAAGCCCAGCCGGGACTGTCGATCCAATCGAGGTTGTCATGTGTGGAATTGCCGGTTTTCTCTCTAACGCCCTATGGCAGGAAAACGCGAGCCTGAACTGGCTCGATGCGACGCTCAGACAGTTGCAAAAGGCGGATGTCGGCGCGTTACAGCACTTGGAGACCGCTCTCGCTGAACTGTCCAGTCATTTTCCCGATCTGATGCGCTTCGCCACCCATCTGGCCATCATCGAGGATACCGGGGTACGCCGCCAGTTGGAGCAGATGCAGACGGCGCTGCAGCAGTTGGAGGACAAACTGCCGGGCGCGGCTGCGGCCGGCAATGACCAGGCGGGTCGCTATCTGGAAGGCGTGCGCGACTACAGTTGGCAGCTTCGCGCCGAAGTGCTGGACAACGTCGCGCGGACGTTGAACCTGTTGCCTGACGCCCTGGCGCCCGACGCCGTGGGACGGGCCCGGCATTTCGTCGCCTGGGGCATCGAGCAGGTATTGGAGAACATCGACCGCCTGGAAGTGCGGGGCCGTGATTCTTCCGGCATCGTGGTGCAATTGATCCTGGACCCGGCTTGGTCGATGCAGCAGTCGCCCGCCACTCTGCGGGCCGAACTGGACCGGCGCAGTGGCGATCTCCATGCCGAGCACGGCGGCGTGCTGGCGCACCGATTGAGTGACGGTCGCACGGTCTGCCGGTTCGTCTATAAAGTAGCCAATCTGATCGGCAAGCTCGGTGACAACGGCGCCCATCTGCGCGCCGCCATCCGCGCCGATGCACTGCTGTGGGACATCGCCCGGTTCACCCGGACGCTAAGCATTCTGGCCCATACCCGCTGGGCCTCCAACGGCATCATCAATCTGGCGAACTGCCATCCGGTCAACGCCAGCCTGTCCGCCGATTTCCCCGGTGACCGCTCCGCCGACGCCGACGTGGTGGGCGTGCTCAACGGCGATGTCGATAACTATCAGCAACTGGTGACCAGCGCGGTGGAATCGCGCCACTGCGCCCTTCCACCGGCGATCCGTACCGACGCCAAGATCATCCCGGTGCTGTTCCGGCTGGACACTGCCGCCGACCAGCCACTGGCGGAACGGGTGCTGACCGTGATAAGGCGTCTGGAAGGCTCCATGGCGATCGGCATACTGCATCCGGACGATCCCGACCATCTCTATCTGGCGCAGAAGGGCAGCGGCCAGAGTCTGTTCATCGCCCAGGTCAGCGACGGCTGGCTGCTGGCCTCGGAAGTCTACGGTCTAGCGGCCCGCGCCCGCCGCTGTCTGCCACTGGTGCAGGTCGGTCGCGGCGGCGTTCAGGTGACGCTGGACAGCAGCCTGGAAGCGACCCCGCACGCTCGCCTGATCGACGACGGCGAGCCGATCGAACTAGCGCCGGAAACCATCGAAATCTTTTCCCGCGACATTTATCGCGGTGGCTTCGATTATTTTCTGGAGAAGGAAATTCACGAAGCCCCGACGAGCTTGCGCAAGACCTTGCAGGGGCGTTATAGCAAAAACGGTCGCAAAGTCAGCTTCGAAACCGGCGAACAGAACGATCTGGAGCCGCTGATCGCCCGCCTCCGCGATCAGTCCCTGCCGCCGGTCCGGCGCATCATCGTCACCGGCCAGGGCACCGCTTCCATCGCCGCGATGGGAACCGCTTTTCTGATCCAGAAAGCGTTGGACGGAGCGCCCATCGTGGTGGACTGGGGCAAGGCCTCGGAACTGTCCACCGGCTTCGCCGACGCTCCATGAAAGACACGCTGGTGGTGGCCATTTCTCAGAGCGGCACCACCACCGATACCAACCGCACCGTGGATCTGGCTCGCGCGGATGGTGCCTGGGTGCACGCCATCGTCAACCGACGCAACTCGCCGCTGGTGCGTAAATCCGATTCCCGCCTGTTCACCAGTGACGGCCGCGATGTGGAAATGGCTGTGGCCTCCACCAAAGCTTTTTATTCCCAGGTCGCCGCTGGCAAGCTGACCGCCCTCTGTTTGGCGCAGGTGCTCAAGACCATGGAGCCGGCCCAGATCTATGCCGAAATCCTGGCGCTGGAGAGTCTGCCGGAACGGATTCAGCAAGTGCTGGACCAGGAAGCCGGGATTGCCACCTGCGCCCGGACTTATGCACCGTGCCAGCGCTACTGGGCGCTGGTGGGCAACGGCCCCAACAAGATCGCTGCGGAGGAAATCCGCATCAAGCTCAGCGAGTTATGCTATCGCTCCATCCCCTGCGATTTCACCGAGGACAAGAAGCACATCGATCTGTCCACCGAACCGCTAACGCTGGTGGTGGCTAACGATCTGCCCCATCTGGTGGCCCAGGATACCGCCAAGGAAGTGGCGATCTTCAAGGCGCACAACGGTAAGCCCATCGTCTTCGCCGCCCTGGGAGAAAGCTGTTTCGAGCCGTATGCCGAGCACATTATCTATCTGCCATCGGTTGGCGCCGGCCTGGATTTCGTGATCGCCGCCGTAGCCGGGCATATTTGGGGTTTCCACGCCGCCAAGGCTATCGACGCGACTGCACTGCCGTTTCGCAATACGGCGGCGACCCTGGCGGCCTGTCTGGAAGCGCCGGAACAGGCGCCGCAGGCGCTGTTGCAAGCGCAGATCGGCGCCTTGCTGGACAGCGCGGCGCAAGGTGAAATGGACGCCGCTCTGCCACCTCGCATCGCGGCTCAACTCGGTCAGTATCAGGGGCAGCTGGCCGGCATGGGAGCCGATCCATCGGCCCGCAGCGCCGTGTTCGGCGCAGGCATCGCTCTGATGAAAGCCGCCTGCGACGAGTTGAGCCGTCCCATCGATTCCATCCGCCATCAGGCCAAGACGGTGACCGTCGGGATATCGCGGCCGCAGAAAGATATCGCTCCGCTGCTGCAACGGGCACTGGCCGAGTTGGGCGTGGCCCCGGCCGGTCTGGCCGAGCGCGACCGGCAGTTGTTGATTGCTTTGTCGTCTTTTCTGGCCGGGGTCGAAGGTGGGGCGCTGTACCGGATTGTCGGCGGACCTTACGAATGGGAAGGGGAGGAATCGCCGGAGATCCAGATTGTGCGGCGGATTGGCAGTTCGGTCGGGCGGACTTCGAACTTCGACCAGCCCGGACTGGCTGCCGGCAGCAAGCGGCGGGCGCTGCGTCTGGGGCGGGCGATTGTGAGCACCGGCCCCAATAACTCCGAGAGCCTGCTGTTGGTCCCGGTATTTGACGAGCAGCAGTGGGTTATAGAAAACCTGGCGTTGTTGCATATTGCCGTCATTCCCCAGGCGTCGCTGCAACAGAAATCCACTCTGCTTAAGGAACTAGGCTACTACGAAGATGCCTTCGAGGCGTTCCAGGAAGTCCGGACGTCCGGCAATTTCGCCGCGTTTGTGGAGGCGACCTCGCCACACGACCTGATTTTTACGCCCTCATTCCGGGTACTGGTCGGCGACGGGGCACAGGGAATGTAGTGGATCAATCCCCGGGCGGGTTAGGCCCCCTCTGGGCCGAGTCAACAGCTAGAGCGTTGACCGGTTTACCGATTTAAATGACGGTGAGCAAGTCGGTTCGGCCGGGGAATCGATGCCTCCATCTGGGAGCGCCGGCGTCCTCGCCGGCTCCGACAGTACAGCAGCGACGGCTGGGTTTACCTGGAGGACAGGTGACCATGTCCACCCCGTGGCCGGCGAGGACGCCGGCGCTCCCAGGTGGGGTTGCGTGCCTGTGACCTGGGTTCATTCGGCTCAGTACGCTGACGCTATTGCGCTCTACAGTCGCTTTAAATCTTATTGCCGCATCAGTTCATTCAACGCATCGAGCAGCCACTGAAATCTAATCTTTTCCTGTTCAAGCCGGACAGAGTTCCCCAGACGGTTGCTCCGTAAGTCGTCGTAAAGTGCCATCTCGGCCGGCGTAAGCCGGGACAGCGTTCGATTCGTCGGGCGCGTTTCTTCAATCCAGCATTCCCTGTGCGCCATCAGGGTGTCGTGATCCATCAACAGAGAGCCTGCATCAGGGAAATGCGCTCGCAACTGATCGAGGATGGCGAAGCCGTGAGTGTCGATATCACCCCAGTAGTAAATCGACTTATCGTGCAGCCACTGCGCTTGCCTGAGTGCGTCGAAGCCGTATCCCGCACCAAAGATCACCAGGCTGTCCGGCAGCGGAGGGAACGCGAGGAAATTGATCTCGTTTTCGGTAATGAATACCCATTTCAGCCCTGGATCGAAATATGCGAACTCCTCGTCGATCAACGACAGATCCGACAACCCTTGCGGGAGCACCGGCGAAGTATCGAGCAGTCGGAAGTGTATCGTGGCCGGTTTTTCGCGGAAGCCGTAGCGCCGTTCGAACAGGCCGCTGCCTTTCGCTCCGGCATCGATGGCTTCAGCCGGCAGGGCGAGATCGAACAGTTCGGACAGCGTTCCTTTGTATTGCTCGATGAACTTGGTGTGGACGCCTGGCAGGTCGACTTGTCGCAGATACAGGCCTGGCCTCGGGTTTGCCTGTAGCCACTCGACGACATCAAGAAGCCTTGACCAGTCGGCCGCCAGTTCGAGTCCACGCAAGGGACGCTTCGCGAGCCAGGGCAAAACCGACGGGCAACGCTCCCTGGCAATGGCGAGTAGCGCTCGATAGCACGCGGCCTCCCGGCTTTTTCCGGTCAAGGCCAACGCATCGTCCAGGGAATCTATCCAGATCTCCGCCGGCACCTCATTGCCGCCAATCACCCGATGCTCGATTTTCCGCATCTCCAAACGGAATCCGGGCCGTCCCTCTGTTTTTGCTTTCGATCGCAACCGGGCGATCCACTCTCGCACCTCCGCAAATCGGTCTCTCAACTCGGTCGAGCTTGGACCTTTGAGTGGGATTCGCAGCGGAAACAGCGGCTCATCCGTAGCGATGGTGGCCAGCAAGCGGCCCTTTTCCCATTCCCGTTGCAGCCGACTGCGAATATCATCAGGGGCCGTCCAGTTCATGCCCTTCGAGCCTCCTTTTCGGCTCGGTATTCTTCAATCGTGAGATTCCGCAGCCGCGAGGAGCGGCCTTCCTCGTTGTACACGAAGCCGACACCGGCAACGTAGGGCTCGATGATGTGAATCTTCTGCAAGGGGGTGACGATCAGAAGCTGCAGGTTCAAGCGCTTGAACAGTTCCAGCCCGAAGCGCGCCGACTCGTCGGAACCGCGGCCGAAGGCCTCGTCGATGACGACGAAACGGAAGGTCCGCGACCGCACCGCGCCCCATTCGAGGCCGAATTGATAGGCCAGGCTCGCGGCGAGGATGGTGTAGGCCAGCTTTTCTTTTTGGCCGCCGGACTTGCCGCCGGAATCCGTGTAGTGCTCGTGTTCGCTATCGTCCTCCCGCCAGCGCTCGGAGGCGGAAAACACGAACCAGTTGCGCACATCGGTGACTTTCTTCGTCCAGCGCCGATCGAACTCGGATTGGCCATCGCGCCCCCGGAACCGCTCGATGATGCGCCTGACCTGGAGAAATTTTCCCTCCGAATATTGCTCGTCGTCCGAGCCGGTGAGGGCGCCCTCGGTGCAGGCCCGCAGTTCGGTCTGAAAATCGCGGATCTCGGCATCCGTCGTCGGTTGGGCTTCGAGCAGGATGTAGCGGCCGGGGTTGTAGTCGATTGGTGTCAGCGATTCATTGATGCGTTCGATGCGCTCCTTGATCGTCTCCCGTTCCCGCGTCAGTTGCGACTGGAAATTGGCCACCTCGCGAATGGTGTTCTCGTTGAGGAGTTCCTTGAAGCGCGCCTCGAAACGCGGGAGATCGTCGCTGTCGAGCCGCCGGAGGATGTCGCGAAACTCACTAGCGGCGTCGATGCTGACATCGACTTCCTGTGTATCCAGTGGATAAGCCGCACAGAAACCCCGCATCGCATCGATGATGCGATCGCGCAGGCGCGCGGCTTTCTTGTCTTCCGCGTCGATCCGGCTGGTGAGCCAGTCGCGGACATCCCGCTCGCGGTTGTCGCATGCTTCCACCGTCAGGGTGTGCCCACCCAGGGCTTCAGCCCGCATAGTGTCGATACGGGAGAAGTACCTGCTGTGATCGGCCAGGACTTCCGGAGTCAGCAGCGCCTCCGCATCGGCCAATAGAGCTGTCGCATCCGCCTGCTTCTGCTGGTTGACCCGCAGGTCACCGCTGCGCTGAGTCAGGTCGTCCTCGGTTTGCTTGACCGTCGCGTCGAGCGCCTGTAAGCGCGTATTGAGCGCCTGCAGCCGATCGGACGCCGCTTCCAGGGTTCGCCTTTCCTCTGTCAGCGCGGCGATTTCTTTAACCAAGGGCCGCCAGTCGATATCGCGGAAGTCACGATACTCACCGATCTTGCCGAGCCGATCGAGGCGGGTTTTCATCTCTCTCTGTTCGTTTTGCAACTCGCCGATCCGTTTCCCCAGCTTGCCGATGCGCTCTTCCAACACCTGGCCGTTGCGTTCCAGCGCGGCAATCTTCGCCTCGTTACTCCACCCCAGCACATAACGACTGCGGTCGTCCAGGCGGTGGCGGTCATCTTTTTCGTGCCGTTCTCCCGGCATCTTGATCTGACCCGAGCGGGTAATCGCCTTTTGTTCCCGCCGGAACAGGTCCAGCGACTCACAGCAGGCGAAGTCGAAGCGGCGTGCCAGCTGCTGTTCGAGCCAATCGTAGCAGGCGGTATCCGGTTTAATGGCGAGTTTTCTCACCAGGGAGTCGGGATGCAGCGATGGCAGGGTCCCCGCGCCGCCGGTACGCACCCGGAAATAGACCAATCGTCCCTTGAGATGGGTACGGTCCACCCATTCGGCCACCTTCGCGTAGTGCCGGTCCGGCACCAGGAGCGAGAGGCCGAAATTGCGCAGCATTCGCTCGGCCGCGCCTTCCCAGTCCTTCTCGTCCTCGCGCACCTGCAGCAACTCGCCGGCAAAAGGCATGTCCTCCTCAGGTAATCCCAGGGCGCGACACAGGAGCTGCCGGGTGGCGATCTGAGCCTGATCGATATTGCTGCGCCGGGCCCGTAGACCGTCCAGCTCGCGGTTCAGGGCGTCGTAATCACCCCGGATTTGCGCGAACTCGACTCCGCGTTCGTTCAACTCGTTTTGGACCGTCGCCTCGCGGTCCGACGCCGCCTCGGTCAGTCGTTCGCAGGCGTGGCGGTTGGCGATGAAATCCTCGGCGCTGTCTATCGCGGGCAAGCCCAGCGCTCGAGCCAGTTCGGCATAGCGCTCAGCTTTCCTTGCCCGTCGTTCTTTTTCTTCCTCCTTGACCCGGATGGCTTCGGCGATTCGTTCGATCCGGTCGCCGCCATTGTCGGCAATGGCGCGACGCAGTTCCCGTTCTTCGCCGACGAGCGCGCGTTTCCGCTCGTCCAGCCGCTGCACTTGAGTACCCAGCCGCTCGTGCTCCTCCGCCAATTTCGCGAGACGCTTGTTCAGCAGGTCGGCCTTCAACCCGGCAAAGTAGGCTTTCAAGGCCTCGCGACAGGCCCGCAGTTGATCGGCTTCCTCACAGAGTTCCGCATGCCGGTCGCAATCCGCCACCAGTGGCGTTAGCCGCTCCACCTGCGCTTTGGCCTTGAGCACCGCTTCATGGGCGCGGTTCAGGTCGTCGAAATGCTGGATCAAAGCCTGAATGCGAGGCTCCACCTCGAAGGGTTCGAGCATGTGGCCGCGCACGAAGTCGGTGAGATTACCCACCGACTTCATCGAAACGGTCTGCTGGAACAGCTCTAATGCCTGTTCGTTGTCGATGCCGAAGCGACGTCGGCAGTGAGCGCCATACGGCGGGAACGTGTCGAACAGTTCGACGCCACCGGCGCGCAAGCGCTTTCTGAGATTGACGATGTCAGCGCCGAAACCGGCGAAATCGGCGGCGATGGTCAGCGCCCGCCCGGCCACCACGAAAAAGCGCGCCGGCTGTCCCTGGGCGTCTTTATGCCAGAAAACCTGGGCCAGCGTCACCGTCTGGTCGTAACCCACGTTACGGAAAACGCCCAGCAGCACGGAATAGCTGTTGAGATCGCGCAGGGCCACCGGTTTGGCCGACGTACTCGACTCATTGCGTTCGGACTTGTAGTGGCCCAGCACATAGGATCGCAGGCTCCGCTCCCGGCTGTCGGCGCCGGCCGCCTTGTTGTAGGCAATCCGTTGCGCCGGCACGAGCAGGGTGATGATCGCATCCACCAGCGTCGATTTGCCGGAACCAATATCACCGGTCAGCAGCCCGTTGCGGCCGTGGAGGTTGAGCGTCCAGATCTGTTTATCGAAAGTTCCCCAGTTGAAGACCTCGAGGCGTTCCAGCCGAAATCCGGCAAGAGCCTCGTCACCTGCAAAGTCGAGGCTGAGGCTTTCAGGCAGATTACCCATCAGCGCTCTCCCTCCGAGTGAGCCATCTCTTGTGTAGCAGTCACCTGGCCGCCACCGAGCTGGGCCAGGTAGGCGGCCAGCCGCGCATCGAATTCAGCCAACCATTGCGCATCGACGAAGGCTTTCAGAATCCGCCGCACCTCGATGACCTGCTCCTGGCCTCGCAGCCGACGAATGAAACCCAGGTCGGCGATCTTGTTGAGATGGATGTCGATCTGATCGATCAGGCGAGCCTCGTTGCTGCCTTCCGGCAGGAAAACCCGAATCAGCTCGATGATCTCGTCACGCGACAGAATGAGCCGGGTATCGCCGCCACTGGCATCGAACTCTGCCAGCTTCTTGCGGAGCAGGGCCAGCAGGAGGCTCACCGGAAAAGACAGCGGCCGCCGCGCCACCAGGCGAGGCAGCTCTGGGTCACCTTCTTCCATCCGGCGAGAGCGCAAAAAGGCGTAACCCTCGGCTTCGTCGAGCACCAGTTCCAGTCCGAGCACAGCGACGTAATCGCGAACCCGCGCCTGCCATTGCAACAACGACTGCCAGAGTTCGCCATCGCTCTCCTGATAGAGCACGCCTTTCATCAAGCCGATGACCAGTGCGGACAGGGAGGGCGAAAGCGCAGACGAAAAGGTTTCAACCGGATCCATCACTCACCTCACGAAAATAACCCGTGGCAACTCGGCCGCTTTCCAGTCTCCTTGGTCTGTCCTACCAGCGAATGCGATCAAGCGTGGTTGCGTCGAAGACCGCCTTCCTGTCGTCACCCGCCAGCGTCAGGGTAGTGTTCTCGAGTCACCACGCCGCGTTGAGTGGTGGCATGGCCCCATCTTTCACATGCCGGCACAGTTTACAGATAACCCGGTAAGTTGGAGCGAGTCGGCCAGCACCAAGACCGTCACCAAGACCGACTCCCTGAACAGCCGCTGGACTTATGTGTACAACGATCAAGGACTGATCACACGCGCAACCAACCCGCTCAATAACAGCATCAGTTATACCTATGATGCCAACGGCCTAGCACTCAGCCACACCGATGAACTGGGCAAAGTCTGGACGGCCACCTACGACAGCCTGGGTCGCCCCACCAGTCGCACCAATCCGCTGGGGGAAACCACCCGTTTTGATTACAGCGGTACCAATACCAAGCCGGTTAAAATTACCTCGTCCTCGGGGCGCGTGACACAGATTGCTTACGATGGCCGATTTAATCCCGTCGCCATTACCGATCCGGCAGGCGCTGTCAGCCGGCTGAAGTGGAACACCAAAGGTGACCTGATTGCGGTCGTTAACGCTGTAGGTAACCGTACCAGTCTGAGCTATAACAATATCGGTCTCGTTGTCGCCGTCACAGATCCTTTAGGTCGGGTGACGCGCTATGACTACGACACCATAGGCCACCTTACCTCTCAGCAGAATCCGGCTGGCGAAACCCTCCGCTCTACTTATGACGCTCTTAGCCGTGTCGTCCAAGTCATCGACGCTCTCAACCAGTCGACTGGATTTACCTACGATGCTGCCGGTAGGCTGTTAAGTCTGACCGACCCAGCGGGGGCAACCACGGGCTATAGCTTCGATAGTTATGGACGGCTTGCCATCCGTACCGCTCCGGACCGGCGGCAGCTTCGCTATAGCGCTCCTATCCGATTTGTGGAATCGCCACTTCGAACCACCCCGGCGCTGCGCGCCACCCCTCCTTATCAAAGGAGGGGAAAATCCATAACTCAAATAGGATTGCTATATCAATACCGGACCAACAATCTGCTCTCTCAGGTAACGCTGCCGGATAATCGCACCATCAGCTACAGCTATGATGCCGCCAAGCGATCCACCCAGGAGAACGCGGCGGGCACAATAACCAGCTATACCTACAATGCCCGGAGTGAACTCACGCAAGCGGCCAGCCCAGGTGGCACCATCACCCGTGGTTATGATGCCGCCAGCCGTCTCCAGCAGGAGACCATGCAGGGCAAGACGGTCGCTTTGACCCGCAACAGCGAGGGCGAGCGCAGCCAGATGACGGCGCTCGGCGTCACCACGGCCTATACGCAGGATGTCCGTGGCCTGCTCACCCAGATCAGCACTGCGTCTGGGACTTATAACTTCAGCTATGACGCCGCCGGACGACGCACTCAGTTGAATCTGCCTAACGGTGCGGTTGCCACTTACGGCTATGATGCCGCCAGCCAACTAACCAATCTTGCCCATAGCGGGCCCTTTACCACCACTTACGGGTACCGCTTTGATGCCGCCGGCCATAGCACCGATCTGAGGGGGGATGGGGCTGACTGGAGCTATCAGTACAACACGCTGGGCCGGCTTATCCAGGCCATTCACGGTGCGGACGTATTCAGCTACGTCTACGACGCCGTGGGCAACATCCTGGACAATGGTCGTCGCTATGACGTGGCCAACCGTCTCCTCGAGGACAACGACTACACTTACCACTACGATCAGAATGGCAACCTCACCCGCAAGCAGCACAAGACCAGTGGCGCCCGGACGGTATATACCTGGAATGCCAAGAACCAACTGCTTCGCTACGAGCGCTATCCGGATGCTACAGCCACCGTACCTAGTCAAGTACTCGCGTTTACGTATGATCCGTTAGAGAGGCGTGCATCCAAGGCCGAGAATGGGTTGACGGAGCGTTATGTTTATGACGGCGCTGACCTGATTGGCGTGCTCGACAACGCCGGCAACGTGCTGCGCAGCTTTACCTTTGGAACTAAGATCGATGAGCCGTTGGGGATGAGTGGAGCTGGAGTCAATCGCTATTTTCACACCAATCACTTGGGCAGTGTTATGGCGCTGACAGCGGGATCGAGTATCGCAAGCCAGTATGGTTACGATCCCTATGGTAAGACGCAAGTTACTGGTGAAACTATGAATCGTTATAGGTACACGGCGCGGGAACAGGATGCCGATGAGCTATATCATTACCGGGTCCGGTATTATAATCCAGTTATTCAAAGATTTATATCAGAGGATCCGATTGGTTTGAAAAAGGAGATTAATTTATATGTCTATGTTGGAAACAATCCGATTTCAAACATTGATCCCTACGGTCTGTGGACTTGGCCCAGTCCAGCCGATGTCGTGAATTATTGGGGCGAGGTTTTCGACGCCACTGGGGATTTCGTCCAGAACTACCGGGACATGCGGCAGGCAAACTGGATTGGTGCTGACAAGTATTTTCACTGCAAGGCCAACTGCGAAGCCGCACAGCGTGGGCCTGGGGGCGAAGACGCTGCGTGCACGATCAGTGATACGCGCGAATGGTGGGATCAAAACATCAAGGGTTATCCCGCCTCGGACAGCGCTGCCGATCAAATTGCCAATCGGCATGGTCGTGGGCAGGGCGTGATGAATCCTGGCGGGTCATGTGCAGCAGCTTGCGCTCCGTTCCGCCCTGCTGGTCTGCCGCCGCAATACTGAGGGGCGAGGTCACCATGACCAAAGCTAAGTGTGCTCTTGGGTTGACCATCTTGGTAATGACTGCTGCCTGCGAAAAGCTGGACACAGTAGAGAACGTGTATCCAGATGCCCCAGAAGCGATCAGAGCCGGCGCGGTTGAGCGAGGTTGGATTCCAGCATTTCTACCGCTGTCGGCGAAAGAGATTACCGAGAAGCACAATCTGGACACCAATGAGGTCTGGCTGAGATTCTCAATGGATTCGGGCGAGCTTGACTCCATCGAGAAGTCCTGCCAGCAGATTGAGGCAGTGGAAGCTGCTTTCCCGAGAAAGGGGGGCGGTGATTGGTGGCCTGAACCCCTGACGGAAAAGCAGCGTGGTTCTCAGCAGCAAGCCAGCGGATACACGCACTACCGCTGCGGGAATGGCGGATCAATCGCTGTCGAGAGAGACGGGCACAGGGTGTTTTATTGGCATCACGGATAGCTTTCCGCTGATGAGCTTACTCTCACAGGATGCAGCAAGCCCTCGTCTCCCGAAGTAGTCGTCTACACCTCGGTCGACCAAGTCTTCTCCGAGCCCATCTTCAAGCGCTTCGAGCAAGATACCGGCATCCGGGTCAAAGTCGCCTACGATGTGGAGTCTTCTAAAACCGTCGGCCTGGAAAAGCGCCTGCTGGCCGAAAAGGCCCACCCCCAGGCCGATGTGTTCTGGAACTCTGAACACCTACGTACCTTGCGCCTGGCGGCTGCCGGCGTGTTCGCACCGTACCGTTCCACAGCGGTCCAAAACATTCCGCAGGCCTTTCGGGATCCCGCCAGATATTGGGCCGGCCTTGGGGTGCGGCTGCGGGTATTGATCGTCAACAACGCCCTGGTGGCTCCTCAAGACCGGCCCCGGCATCTGAACGACTTGCTCGACCCGCGCTGGAAAGGCAAAGCAGCCATTGCCAGGCCCTACTTCGGCACCACCTCCACCCACTTCGCTGCCCTCTATGCCCGCTGGGGAACGGAGGAATATACCCGGTTCGTCCAGGGACTGCGAGACAACCAAGTAGCACTGCTGGCCGGCAATTCCAACGTGCGCGATGCCGTCGCGCGGGGCGAGTATGCGGTTGGCCTCACTGACACCGACGACGTCGACGCCGCGATGTGGCCCACCTCAAGAATCCGGCCGATCTCTGGGATCACCGTACCCTGGGATTGCTCGGCGCCGGCCTGAAACTTTCGGTCTGGGTCACTGCCGGCGCGGTGCTCCTGGCGAGCATGGTACTGCTGTTGCTCGGCTTTACGCCTTCTTCCCGGTTACGGTGGCTGCTGCTGATCGGCATCGGCCTCACCTTCTGCATCCCCCCGGTGGTGCTACCTGTCCGCCTGGCAGGCGCTTACCCTGAAGGCGGGCTTCCCTCCCCTTGTTAACGCCGCCGTGGTATTGACCTGGAGGCCGGCATCCCTGACTCCGACCGCGCCGCCATGCTCGGCAAGCTGGTGCTTGTGAATCGCTATGACGACCTCATCGAGCACCCATAAGGGTTCGGCCATCATCATTCAGCCAGTTTTTTCAAAACGCCACGGTTCTCGCGCATGATGTCCTCGGCAAGGTCCATTTGTCGGGTGAAGTCCGGCCGGTAAGGGGTGAGTTTGATACCATCGGGTGTTTCGATGACATACAAGGTATCACCCTGATTCACCCGCAACTTGGCCAACAACTCGCGCGGTAGCACGATACCCACGGCGTTGCCGACAGTGGTGAGTTTGACGGTTGACATAGAAAATCCTGGTGGTGGATAAAGCAAGAGTAGGATGGGTAGAGCGTAGCGAAACCCATCATAACGCGACTCATCTTCCGTGTCGGCTGCGGGTCAGTGGTGCTCAATTCCCCGAAAGCAATGGGTCGGTCGCTGTGCCGGGCTGGATTCGCAAGCCGTCGACCTACGCCGAGCAGTCCCTTTCAGTGCTGACGCCCAAGCTGCGATCGCCGACGGGATTCGCCAATCTGGCGGACAATCTGGCGGATCTGGTCCCACAGGAGCGCCTCAGCACTTGGCAGCAGGCCAGGGATAGGTCCGAGGCACTCCATGACGCGGCGTATGGGCGCCTGCGCTGGTCCGAGCCGGTCGTTGGGGATTTACCGGATGGTCTCGGACGCGATCGGTTCTTCTTCCCGTGGTTCGAGCTTGAGGGTGGTCTCTGCCTCCATTTCTTTGAAATCGAAGAAGTCGAGGGGGCCCGGGTTGCTAAGCTTGGTGACCGTTCAGAGGACGTCGCCTGGGCGCCCTGGTGTCCGGTCCTCGTCTCATGGTTCGGGGTGCGGGCAGACCACGGATTGGAGAGGCTCAAGGAATACCGCTCTCCTGGTGTGATCGAGATCGACTGGACCGCCGAGTCCGCCGGAAGCATCGAGGTCAGTCGCAATCGAATCCTCCTGAGCGAAAAAGCCGAGCAGGCCGTCGAGTCAGTGGGCGCCAACTTGAATAAAGCGATGCGGGACTTTGCCGAGCAGCATGCGCACTCGCGGTATGCCTTGTACAACTGCGCTTTGACTGACGGAGAGCCGCCGCCTCTGGATCGCTGGCATTGGCTCTGCCAGCACGAGCGGGAGCCACGGCTGGAATGGCGACGGCTGAGCTTCCCCGTCGTTGCGCTCTTAGGCCACAATGAGTCGATGATCATGAGCGAAAGTAGTTATCGCTGGCGTGGCCTGGCCATCCCGCGCTTTTGCACTGTCACCGGCTCGACACAGCGGCCTGATAAACCCCAAGCTGACGGTCAAGGCTACAGAACGCGCACGACCTGGTGGCACTCATCCAGGCTGGCGCCCGACCGGGTTATTGGTATCGTCCACCGCTCCAGGACGCCATGGGGTCCGAGCGAAACGAGCCGCCTTGGTATGCTCTGGGAACGGGCACCGACCGCCCAAGAACCCCGCGTGGCTTACCCGAAAGCGTCTCGTTTCGATCAGTCCTGGCGGTTGGGAGGACTGCGAGCAGAATAGCGAAAACACCGCCATCTACGCACAGCAGTTTGCGATTCCCAGCGGCGACTGGTGCGTCGAAAGCGTGCATGGCGACGGCAAGACGGGTTAGAGCTATGGCGCGGCGCAGCCTTGCGGTTTCACCACGGTTTTTTCCTGCCGCGCCAGTTCATTCAACGCAAGAAGAGGCTTCAACCGGATGCATCACTCACCTCGCGAAAATGACCCGTGGCAACTCGGCCGCTTTCCAGCCTCCTTGTCTGTCCTGCCAGCAGATGCGGTCAAGCGTGGTTGCGTCGAAGACCGCCTTCCTGTCGTCACCCGCCAGCGTCAGATAGGTCACCAGTTCGGCCAAACCGTGTTCCAGGGGGTGGGCTTCGACTATCTCTCGCAGCGTGATCTGCGGCCGCAGTTGCAGGGCTTGGCGAATCCGGCCTGCGAGTTGCGCCTTGTCGATCACGATTTGCGAAAACAGCGCGTCGGCATCGAATTCCTCTTCGCCCGCTTCCAGCGTCTGGGTCGCGATCGCTGTCTTCAGCGGCGGCGAGAACAGTGGACGCTCCAGCGGCAACGCCACGCTGACCGCCGTATCGTCGATCGCCATGAAATCGCCCGTGGGCGGCGCATCCCGCAACCTGAGGGCGTGGCTCTCGATGCTGTGCAGGATTTCCATGATCCGACGGTTTTCCAGCCAGGCCTGGTCATCGAGAAAGCGGCGTAACTGCTGCGACAGCAAGGCAACGGTGCGCTGGGTGTGTTCGCCGGCGGTGAGCCAGTCGTAATGCACCCGGCGGATGCGGCTGTCCGGTTCCAGCGTGGTGACCGCGGGCAGTTGCATGACTCGATCGAGCAGCGCCGATAGCTCCTCCTGCTTGGCCTGCGACATCAGAAAGTCCCAGAACGCCCGGAAGCTGCGACCCTGGTCCGAGTCGGCAATGGCGTCCCGTTCGCCCAGAATCTCGTCGAGCAGTGTGCCCTTGGCCCCTTCCCACAAGGCAATGCGCTCGCGCACCCGGCGATCCAGCACCCGAAAGTTGTGTTCCACCTCGCGAAAGTCACTCAGCAGGTCGCGCGCCGTGGTAGCCAGTTGCTGGAACCGATCCTTCAGCGCCGTATCGTCGAGCAGGGGCAGATCGCCGGCGACGATGCGTGCGATTTCGTCATCGATTTCCTGGCGACGCTTCTGCAGGTCACGAACGCGCGCCTGCGGGTCGGTTTCCGAGCCCTCGACCATCTGTCCCAGCAGCTCGAACACTGTCATCAAGCGCGATTCGGTGCCGACGAAGGCGCGTTGCGCGAGGCTTGCCAACCAAGTCAGCACCTTTTCGGTCGCGGGAGTCAGATCGAAATGCGGTTCATCCGAGCCGGGTGGGTAGAACTTACGCAACCACCCCTTGTTATCTGCCGCCCAGTCGCCCAGATAGTGCGCGGCGGGGCGCGGAAACGCCGCCGCGCCCAAGGTTTGGCGGAGCGTGTATAACTCGTCTTCCAGCTTCTCCACCAGGTCGGCCTGCGCCATCACCCGTACATTGGGTGCGACGAACACCCGCTGCAGGAAACTCGCGATCAGCGGCGCCGAATCGGCCAGCAGCAGGCGCCAGCCGGGGTGGTTACGGCGCAGGGCGTCGAGAGTGGTGTAGTCGAGGTTCATGCGGTGTGATCCTGCCGAGGGGGGCTGGCGGAGAGCTGCTTGAAGCCGGGGCGCTCCTTCCAGTCAGCGCGCTTTGCAGGCGATGACTGCTTTCAAATCAGCGCTTCCAACCCTTGGCGATCGAGCAGATTGAGTAGTTTGAGCGAAGGGCCACTCGGGTGTTTTTTGCCGATCTCCCATTCATTTTTTTGCTGTGCTCAGGGATCAATCACTAACCCGGGGCCACTCCAGCGCTGGCCCCATAGCCGCTGGCGTGGCAAGCGGATTATCCAGCTTCGACTTACTATTGGTTGAGCTTGCGGCCACCTGGTAATCGGCCAGAATGCTGTTCGAGCCGACCGTCACCTGCTTGGTGTAAGTCTTGGTAAGCCGGCCGCCTGAGAACCTTAGCTTGATCTTGCCAACGGCGGTAATGGGAATTGCATAACCCCCTCCTGCAGCAGTTATTGCATAATAGGTGCCCTTATTCGGCAGCACCGTGACATTAGCATATCCCTCTCCAGGATCGTAACGTTTATTATTGTTCAGATCCTTCCACATAGTTCCGACAATGAAACGGTTGAAATGATTGCTGTAGTCCATGATCGCTTTACAATAGTTGGCCGTCACTACCCAAGGTCCAACCTGCGTTTGTGGCTTCGATTCGGGTAATACAGCGATACCGACATTAGTATAGTCACCATCCAGCGACATGATGGCTTTACGGTGGCCTCGATTTGGTTGCATTCCTGAACCATCATTGCCTCCCCAATCGATATTGAACGCGGCATGGGCATTTAAGGCGCTAGTCGCATAAGAGAATACACTTCCTCTATATTGGCTGTATCTGAAACCCGTCGTGTTAACTCGCTCCAGTTGCCGATTGTGATCCTGAGCGTCACGCACAATCAAATCCTGAGAGTGACGTTCTGGCGGCGGTGTATAGGCGTACATCGAAAGCCGCCGGCGGTTTTGTACGGTAAGCCGAAAACTCTTTCTGCAACAGTGACATATTGACTTTGAAGTAGGTGCGTCCTGGGGCGATAGCCGGGTCCCGAGAGGTAGCCAGCCATTTACCCTCAGCCCTGGGATCCCGACGGGCGCGGTTCATCAACCATAACAGCGCCTGTTCGTGGCCGTTCGGATGCTTGCCATCGCTGGTTCTGTGATAAATCCATTCAACCACAGGAGCAGGTGCAGCAAAAACGCCCAGGCCGGTTTCTGACCATTCGGTTTGGGGTAATTCTTCTTTAGGCGGGTTGAGATCAGGAGAATACATTGCCGCCCATGCTGGAGTCATGCCACAAAGCAGGGTGGCTAGAACTGCATAAGCTATGGCTATCCTTACATATACTCTAATTGTCGGCATATTCGGTAATAACCTTGTTGTAACCGTTCAGTCCCCTCTCTCCCTGCCAGGGGGAGAGGGCCATAGGCGCTAACTTAAGCGGTACTTCTGTTTTGCCTGCTCGATGCTCTGCTAAAGCTTCATCAGCAAGTCTACTTAGTAGATATTGAGAATTGGTAAAGGCCATATCCCAACGCTTCTCAGAAGCAAGCTCTTCGAGTATCCAACGACTAAATATATCCTGCTCTGATTCAAGCAGTTTAGATACCTCAGCAAAGGCTTTTTCAAGAAGTTCGGTCATCAATTTTGTATCTCCTACTGTTTTTACAAAGCCTAACAATTAGCATCAGCCGCGTGCGTAGCGCGTCGGCTGCATGCGTTTGTGGCTCTCTGGTAATTCGCGTTGCTGGTTACCAGCTTTATGCTATTGATAATTAAACATATTTTTCATAGCCTGTCAGATCGATAAAGAGGCGCTGAAACAAATGACCCACATTGAAAATCCCATAGCAACGTCTTTTGAGCATCTTGATCTTATTATTCAACCCTTCGACCAATCCACTGTTCTTTCGAGCCACAAAATAATTCGTAATCTCATCCAGCCGTTTGTCTAACGTTGACAAGAAACTATCAAAACAGTCTAAATCACTCTCCTGAACCAACGGCTTCCATGCCCGTAAGCGTCGCTTCGCTATTAATATAACCCTCCTACATGTCGCTACAAACCACGCCAATCGTTTTACGTAACTTCTTGGGAATACTGTAAAAAAATTTCTTTACCGTCGCTTTCTCGCGCCCTTTCAACACCCCTAGCACCCGCAGCGCCCCGGTCGCTAACCGGGTGGTCACAATCGTGAAAAAATCTTTATGATTTTTCTTGCCGGCGATTGCAGCTATCCCGATCTGCTCTAATTCTTTAAACTCACTCCAATCCACTTTCTCACTCACCCGCCGATCAATGATCCCCTGGACCGCTTCATAACCCAACCCCTCTTTAATACTCACATCCACCACCGTACTATTCACTAAATTCAGTAACACATGGGTTTCATACGCCTTCGTATGCGGACTCCGCGCATCATACCATGATACCTGCTGGGTGGTGGTGGGATGATCCCCACAATAAGGACATTGATACCTTTTAGGCTTAATCCGAATAGAGGTCGGCTTCCTTAAAATGGGTAAATGACGCAGCGTAATCTCCCTCCCACCGCCATAAGCAGCCGTGATTTTCTGGCCACAGCAACGACAATGAGTCCCTTCGGTGGTACTCGTCACGGTGATCATAATTTCATTCTTTGGGGTGAATTCGACAGCTTCAAGCTTGACATCTTCGATGTCTAAGGGCATCTCAAAACGGTCCATGGGAACTCATCGCCTCGCTACGTTGACATTCCGGAACAACTGTAACTACCTGTTTATATTATAATTGGATACCCCGAAAAATACCGGA
This sequence comes from uncultured Pseudomonadota bacterium, assembly GCA_963708455.1. Taxonomy (GTDB): domain Bacteria; phylum Pseudomonadota; class Gammaproteobacteria; order Competibacterales; family Competibacteraceae; genus CAIMUS01. Next base: position 39,677 of record CAVPSQ010000010.1, on the reverse strand, counting down.
GAGCCGCGTTTGTTAGGGCTATTGGAATAAATCTAGCCTGGCCTCTTTTCCTACGGTCGCACCCTCTGCGATCACCACGAGAAGCCCTTATTTTTCCTAAAAGATACCATTCTCGGTCCCGATCCAAAGCATTTTGCTTGGCATCGGAAGCATCGGTTTGTTGGGTAAATTCTTTGGTAGTGTAAATTTTCCAGTGATAACAGAAATCGGGGACAGACCACGTTTTCCGACGAACGGAAATGGAAAGCGATGGAAATCGTGGTCTGTCCCCGATTTCCGTCCCCCCCGCTGCTTTACCGGACGACACACGAATCTACTGTGCGCACGAATACACATTAGATAACATCGCTTTCGCTCAATGGGTGGAGCCGAATAATCCCGACCTGCGGCAACGGGAACGGGACTGCCAGGCACTGCGCGAGCGTGGTCTGCCCACCGTTCCTTCATTGCTGGAACTGGAGCGGCGCACCAATCCGTTTCTACGCTTCGACAAGCCGACGGTCATTCAGGCCGCATCGCGGTTCGCCGGCCGGCCGCTCGCCGCCGGCGCGGAGACCTTCGGCGCGGTGCGCCACTGGAAAGACACCAAATTCGATTGAGCGCGCGTAGGCCAGACCGGCGTTGGATGACAGCCGGGCAGCGAGCTTATGAAGAATCTGCCCCTATCGCGTCTGGACAAGCATCCACAACTCAGGACTTACCTGCGGCAACCTTGCCGGCTGCAGCAAGGCGCTATTTGGGTCGATCCGTCGGGCAAACACCGGATGGGTTGCCTGGATGCGGCAAACCGCAGCGATACCCAACGGCTTATGGGAGATAATGCAGCAACTCTGGCTATACATGACCCACCACTTCTCGACAATCAAAACGGTATCTACACCTTACCGCCTATTCAGTTTCTCATGACCTCACCGATGAAAGGAGGTAAGGCTCAACGATAACGCCCTTGCGCTCCAGCAACGTGTCGTACCGGCGGCCCAACTCAGGGGGATGGCAAGCATATCATGCTATCCAGAAACTGTTTATCTTCCGGTAGGTAATGATAAACAGGCAGTCCACCGTGGTGAAGTAGGCGTTCTTGCCAAGTCGTGACGCTTGATCAACATTGTTTAAGATATTGAAGTAGAAAAAGATTTAAAAAATCTCATCGATTTATTGCATAAAAACAATTGTTGAAGACAACCTGCTACGGTTAACCGAGAATTTTTGCTTGACCGGAGATGGGGGATGGTGGTAGAAATAAATAGAATTGTTTAATCACTAGTTAGATACCATCGCTAACCCCAGATGGCCAAACCCAAGACCCTCAACACATCCCTAGGAGAGCAGTCATGTCTTATTTTAAAAATGTACTTGTCATTATCACTCTACTCATATCGCTGCAGGCCTCAGCGGAACCCTTCAGCAATATCTTTGCATTCGGCGATAGCTATACAGACTCGGGTAACACGGCATCAATACCTGGTACGGTCGCAAGGCCCGTGCCCTTCGGCACTGCACCGCCTTCATATTACGCTGGCGGGCGGTTCACAAATGGCCCTGCATGGGTAGAGGATTTTGCTGCTCACTTTGGTTTAAGTGCGAATCCCGTCTTGGGAGGTGGAACTAATTACGCTTTCGGCGGTGCACGAACAGGACCACTTGCGAATCCTCCAGGGTCAGCATTTCCCCCCAGCCTGTCTAATCCTACTCCCAGTTTACTTGATCAGGCCGATGAATTCTTAACGCAGTTCAATGGCTCTGCACCAGCAAACGCACTGTATGTTATTTTTGGTGGTATCAACGATATATATTCAGATGCACTTCCAATAGCAGCAAGTGGTGGCGATCCTTCCACAATTCTGATGAACACTGCCAATAATATTGGAACATTAGTCAGTAATCTTGCATCAGCTGGTGCGGTAGATTTTCTGGTATTAAATATGTTTGATTTGGGGCACACTCCACAAATATCTATTGTGGGTACTCCCTCAAATGCTGTTACTGCTCGATTAGTTACTGAAGCTTTTAACTCAACTCTAGATATTATACTGGATAATTTGACCAATAACTTAGCAATCGACCTGATCAAATTTGATTTTTTTGCTTTCTTTGATTCAGTAGTAGCCAATCCTGCAGTATTTGGGTTTACAGATACGGGGCTGCCATGCGCAAGAAGGACTTCTGTCTGTAGTAACCCCGGCAATTTCGTGTTTTATGATGGTATACACCCGACAGCAGCTTTTCACCAGGTTTTGGCAGAGGCTACCATAAATGCGGTGCCAGAGCCCACCACTTTTGCTTTAATGACCCTTGGCATTCTCAGCCTTGGTTACCGACGCTGGTGGAAGTCAAGTGGATACCGCCTTGCAAGTCAAGCCTCTTGTTGAGCCCGCATACGCGTAGAAAAACGGGAAATAGGGAAAATAATAGGAAATAGGGAAATAGTAGGGAAATAGGGGACGGGAAATAGCGGGAAATAGGGGACAGACCACGTTTTTTCAGAGAAGAGGAGTCTGATTTCGATTGATTCCGATAGCCCTAACCAACGCATGCAGCCGACGCGCTACGCGCGCGGCTGATGCTAAGCGTTAGATTTCATTGCCACACGGAGGGACAACCATGCTGTTTATCACCAATAGATTTCCAAAAGGCTCGATTCAAACAAAGATAGGAAGAAAATTCGAGTTCGATTTAAAAAACAACGCCCCAAGTAACTCGGTGTTTTTTTGCAAAAGAGATGATCGTGGGGGTATCACCGAAGTTGGCGGAATGAATTTCTTATCAGAACTGAGAAACTCTGAATACCGCCAAATTCTGCTTTATATACATGGATTCTCCAATCTTCCGGACGACGTTTTTCAGGCGTCGTCTGAGTTTCAGGAACTTTGCAGAAGCAAGGATGAAAAGGAAGTTCTGGTTGTTTCGGTAATCTGGCCATGCGATAACGACTTAGGAATTGTCAAGGACTATTGGGACGATCAAAAGTCAGCCGATGGAAGTGCATTTTCCCTATCAAGGGCGCTTAGTCGATTTCTTGAATGGAGAGAATCAGATTTAAATTTCCCTGCTACAGATCCATGCTTAAAAAGAATTAATGTTCTTGCGCACTCCATGGGAAATAGAGTGCTCCGAGAAACACTATGTGCATGGGATAAATATGATCTTGCCGACGGAGTTCCACTCATATTCCGCAATACATTTCTTATTGCAGCGGATATAGAAAACGAGTCTATTCATCGTACTGAGAGAGCCAAGTTGATCTGTGATGCATCGCGGAACGTCGTAGTCTATTTTGCTTCAGATGATTTGGCCTTACGCGCTAGTAAGGCTACCAATCTGAAAAATAAAATTGCGTCTCGTCGCTTAGGTCATACCGGACCGGAAAACATGGAGCTAACACCAAAAAATGTTTATGTAGTGGACTGCGATGATGTGAACAATGCATATGACAATCCAAAGGGGCATTCTTATTTCCGATATGGGAGAGAAAAGGGAGTGCCGGGTTTGGTTTTTGACCATATATTCAGTTGTTTGAAAAGTGGCAGGGTTTTTCCGCAAGATGAATTACGCCGCTCAACAATTATTCGTGAAATCTAACATTACATTCCACCGGACCTGCGCAAGAAGCCGCGCAGGCCGGTGAATTAAAACGTTGGGCGCTCGCCCTTGACAGAAATCGGGGACAGACCACGTTTTCCGGCGAACGGAAATGGAAAGCGATGGAAATCGTGGTCTGTCCCCGATTTTCTCCCCGCCGATTTTCTCCCCGATTTCCTCCGATTTCCCCCGATTTCATGAAATCCGCTGAAACGCCGCGATCCCAGGGTTGGAAGCAAACTACCACCCCTCCGCAAACCGGGTTAACCACCACCTCTTACCACCACCGCGCTCGACGGGTTACGCCCCTCACGGATGAATTTTTATCCACTGCCAGAATGTCATGCTTTCCGCATGACGTAATATCCAATAAATGATCATGAAAATGACGCCAGTCTTGATGATATTGGGCATCCAGCGGTATTGATTATCAGTCTGCACAACGATATAGAGCAGCAGGGATATATAGAATACAATCGGGGCTAAATAAATCTGAAAACCCAGCAGAATGACACCGATCAGCAAACCGGAAAGATACGCAATTCTGACCACCTGCTGCGGATAGTGGCAAGCCAGAATCCGTTCAATCAAGCGGAATTTTTCGGTATAGTAGGAAAATCCCGTGAGTGAAAGCAAGGTCAGCAGAGCGATAACGGCGAAGGAATCCGACAAGGCCATCGCTGCTATTTCTCCGCCCGTTTATCTCTGGGACGCTTCCAGACAGCGCGTAATATCTCGTAGAGGGCAGCGATTCCGAACAGACCGCCCACTAGCCCCAGCGGAATGAACACCCAGGAAAACGCCCGCCCCAGCGAGGCAGCCAGGATAATGACGCCGACAGCGATGCCGACAGCGAGAATAACCCAGGCTACAGCGGGAACGACAGGCATGCGCAACCTCGTGCAAAACGGACCGATTTGGCCACGAGTCAAATACTACCCTGGATAACCCCTATTGCGGAACAGCCGCCTTATGCAGACGCCTCCTTGACCCCCTGGCCAACTCTGGCTCCCGCCGGGAATACCCAACTGCCGCCCAAGCGTCAATTCAGGCTATACTGCTCGCGCTTCGACCTGTCCGACCACCGCTGCGTCGCACAGCGCACGACCGACCTGTTGTTAACCCGTAGCGCCAACCATGAGTGGTCCCTATGCCGACCATTAAAACCGATACCGACACCGAGTCGCCAGCACTTCCTTCAGACCCTGCCGCAGCGGCGGCTGCCGAGCACAAAAGATTGCTGCCACTCAGCATTGCCGCTCTCGGCATCGTGTTCGGGGATATCGGTACCAGTCCATTGTATGCGTTCCGGGAATGCTTTCTCAGCCCTTTCCACCCGATCGAACCGACCACGCATAACGTGCTTGGCGTACTGTCGCTGATCTTCTGGTCGCTGATCATCGTCATTTCAGTGAAATACCTGATTTTCGTGATGCGTGCCGACAACCGGGGAGAAGGCGGCATCCTGGCCTTGCTGGCGCTGCTGCAACCGCAGCGCGCAACCCCAGGATTGGGGCGCAAGGCATTGATCCTTCTTGCTATCTTTGGAGCAGCCCTGCTTTACGGCGACAGCATGATTACCCCGGCCATCTCGGTATTAAGCGCCATCGAGGGCCTGAAAGTGGCGGCTCCGGCGTCAGAAGAATTCGTGATCCCCCTCACCATCGCGGTGCTGCTGTTGCTGTTCATCTTCCAACGCCACGGCACCGCCAAGATCGGCGCGGCGTTCGGACCGATCATGATCATCTGGTTCGCCAGCCTGGCGGCGCTCGGCGTCAACAGCATCATCGACCGGCCCGAAGTGTTGAATGCCGTCGCTCCCGGCTACGGCATCCACTTTTTTTTCGATAACGGCTGGATCGGTTTCCTGGTGCTGGGCTCGGTGTTTCTGTCCGTGACCGGCGGCGAGGCACTGTACGCCGACATGGGGCATTTCGGTCGTCTGCCGATCCGCCTGGTCTGGTTCGTCCTGGTGCTGCCGGCGCTGCTGCTGAACTACTTCGGCCAGGGGGCGCTGCTGTTGCGCAACCCGGCGGAAACGACGGAACCGTTCTACCATCTGGCGCCTTACTGGGCTTTGCAACCGCTGCTGGTGCTGGCCACGCTGGCCACAGTGATCGCCTCGCAGGCGGTCATCAGCGGTGCCTTCTCGCTCACCCGCCAGGCAGTGCAACTGGGCGAGTGTCCCCGCCTGCGCATCGAGCAGACCTCGTCGACCGAGATCGGCCAGATCTATGTTCCCTCCATCAACTGGCTGCTGATGATCGCCACTATCGCGCTGGTGTTAAGCTTCCGTAGCTCCGGCAATCTGGCGGCGGCTTACGGCATCGCTGTATCGGGAACCATGTTGATCACCTCGATACTGGCCTACGTGGTGGCCCGCGAACGGGGCGGCTGGAGCCGGCTCGCCGCTGGGCTGCTGGTGATCCTGTTTCTGGCAGCCGACGTCTCGTTCTTCGTCGCCAACTCTCTCAAGATCGAAGAAGGCGGCTGGTTTCCGCTGCTGGTCGCCGCTATATTGTTGATTATCATGACTACCTGGAACAAGGGCCAGCGTATCCTCAACCAGCGGCTGCGGCTGGTGGATCAGCCGCTGGGCCAGTTCCTCAAGCTGCTCATGGCCCATCCGCCGGCCAGGGTCAAGGGAACCGCCATTTTCATGACCGAGCAGCGCACCTCCACCCCGCCCATGTTTCTGCACCATCTGAAGCATAACCAGGTGTTGCACGAGCAGGTGGTGTTCTGCACGGTGTTGACGCGGCGGGTGCCGCGCATGTCCGAAGCGGAGCGGATCCGGGTGCGTAAACTCGGCAATGGTCTTGTTCCGGGTGAATATCTTTTACGGCTTTATGGAAGATCCCGACATACCGGCGGCGCTGGCGCAGTGCAAACGCTTTGGACTGGTGCTGGAGCCGCTGGCCTGCACTTATTACATCGGCCGGTAGACGTTGATCGCCAGTTCCAAAAAGGGCGACATGGCGATCTGGACCAAGAAATTATTCGCTCTGATGCAACGCAATTCCTCGCCGACGACCGCTTTCTTCCGCATCCCACCGGGCTGGGTGATCGAAATCGGCATCCAGGTACAGTTCTAGGGCGCCGCCGGACCCAACGCCCGGCGGATTGTGCAAGGGGGATCACTCATGACAGACCCAAGCGCCAGCGCCGACGACAACCTCATTCTGAATTCGCTCACCGCGGTCGTCGCCATCGTCGATAAAGTGGGCGCGATTGTGGCGGTCAACGAAGCCTGGCGCTGCTTCGCCGAGGAAAACGGAGCGCCTCCCGCCCTGGTGGAGGGTGTCGGGCTCAATTATCTGGAAACCTGTCACCAGGCGGCGGCCGACCCTGCTGTGGCGGGCGCCTGCGAGTGCCTGTACGGGTCTGACCGCCGTGCTGCAAGGTCTCAGCACCGAATTCGAGCTGGAATATCCCTGCCATGCGCCTGATCAGGACCGCTGGTTCCTGCTGCGCGTGCTTCCCCTGCGCAACGCGACCGGCGCCATGATCGTGCATTTCAACATTACCGAGCGCAAGCGGATGGAGCAATCGCTGCAGGAAAGCCGGGAACAGGTCAAGTTATTGCTGGACTCGACTGGGGAGGCGATCTACGGTTTGGATAAGAGCGGTCGCTGCACCTTCTGCAATCCGGCAGCGTTGCGGCTGCTCGGCTATGGCGATGCCCGGGAACTGTTAGGCAAGCCCATGCATGCGCTGACCCACCATTCCTATGCGGACGGAACGCCCTATCCCTTGGCAGAATGCCGGATTCATCGCACCTTAACCCAGGGCGACTACGTCCACCGCGACGACGAAGTGCTGTGGCGCGCCGACCACACCTGTTTCCCGGTCGAATACTGGTCTCATCCGATCCGCAAGGGCGACCAGATGGTCGGCGCGGTCGTCACTTTTATCGACATCAGCGAGCGCCGCCGGATCCAGCAGGCCCTGCAACAGGAACGGGATCGGGCGCAGCGCTATCTCGATCTCGTGGAAGTGATGCTGGTCAGTCTGGACCACAACGGCGCTATCCAGATGATCAATCGCAAGGGTTGCCAGGTATTGGGGTGGCGGGAACAGGAACTGCTGGGCCAGGACTGGTTTCAGACCTGCCTGCCCGAACAGACCCGCGAGGCGGTCCGGGAAGGTTTTAGCAGACTGATCGCCGGACAACTGGCGGCTTTGGAATATTATGAAAATCCGGTACTGACCCGGGACGGTCAGGAACGCCTGATCGCCTGGCATAACGTACGCCTGACTGCCGCCGACGGCGCCGTAACCGGCACGCTCAGTTCGGGTGAGGACATCACCGAACGGCTGGCGCGTCCAGGACGCCCTGAGCGAGAGCGAGGCGCGCTTTCGCATGATCGCCGCTACGGCTCCCGTCATGATCTGGATGACCGATCCCCAGCAGCAGCTCATCTACCTGAACAAGCCCTGGTTGCTATTCACCGGGCGCAGCCTGTCTCAGGGACTGGCGCAGGGCTGGATACAGAGCGTGCACCCCGACGACCGCGCCGGTTACAAGAGCACCTGTGGCGACGCCTACGCACACCGCCAGTCCTGGCAGATCGAGTACCGGCTGCGACGGGCTGACGGGCAGTATCGCTGGGTGCTGGACAGTGGTGTGCCGCGTTACGCCGGCGCCGGCGAATTCCTGGGCTATATCGGTTCCTGCATGGATATCAGCGAAACCAGGGAGGCCGTCCAGGAAATGCAGCGGATGCGCTCTTATCTGCAGAATATCATCGATTCCATGCCCTCCATCCTGGTGGGCGTGGACCCCGCCGGTCATGTCACCGATTGGAATCAGGAGGCGGAACGGGTAACCGGCCTGCCGGCGGCGACCGCCCAGGGACAAGCAGTGAGCCGGTTGTTTCCCCACTACCCCGCCCTGCTCAATCAGGTCGCCGAGGCCATCCGGCAGCGGCGGCCGGCCCCGGTCGAACGGGTCGTCAGCGAAGCGCAGGGGGAATTCCACTATGCCGATGTGGTGGTCTATCCCCTGCTGGTCGGCGCCGAAGCGGTCGGCGCAGTTATCCGCATCGACGACCTCACCTCGCGGGTGCAGGCTCGAACAGATGCTGCTGCAAACCGAAAAGATGCTGTCTGTCGGCGGGCTGGCGGCCGGCATGGCCCACGAGCTTAACAATCCGCTGGGCGTGATTCTGCAGGGCAGTCAGAACATCCTGCGGCGTCTGTCTCCAGAGTTGTCCCGCAACCAGCGGGTGGCCGCCGCGCTGGGAGTAGCGCTCGAACAGGTGCGCGGCTATCTGGAGCAGAGCCAGATTCTGAGTTTCCTGGAAGCCATGGCGGGAGCGGCCCGGCGGGCCAGCCGGATCGTGGCCGATATGCACTCCTTTACCGATCGCGGCCATGCCGGCTTCGAGCCGGTCCAGTTGGAGGATATGCTCGATACGGCAGCACAATGGCTGGAAAGCGACTGCCATCTGCAGCAGCAATGCGATCTGCGCCAAGTGGTGATTGCCCGCGATTATGCCGGCGTGGGTCCGGTGCACTGCAACCGCGTCGCTATCGAACAAGTGCTGCTCAACCTGCTCAAGAACGCGGTGCAGGCCATGACCGGCGCCGACCGGCGGGGACCGCACCGGCTGACGCTGCGCACCCGCCGCGAGGACAGGTGGGCCCGGGTGGAGGTGGAGGACACGGGTCCCGGCATAGACGAAAAGACCCGGCGGCACCTGTTCGAGCCCTTCTTTACAACCAAACCGGCAGGAGTAGGCACCGGACTGGGCCTATCGGTATCCTATTTCATCGTCCACCAGCAGCACGGCGGCGCCATTTCGGTCTTATCCACCCCCGGCAAAGGCGCCTGCTTTATCGTCCGGCTGCCGACGCGGTAATAACAACCAGTCGCAGCGCCCGCGCGCCGGGCAGTGCGCTCTATCACCACGCTTCCTATAATCACTGCATTCCCATGCTGGAGAAATTGCCATGAAACTGACGAACGCGCTGGCGGCCTGGCTATTGTTTGGGTGGCTGTCCTGGCCGGGTATTCCCCTGGCGGCGGTAGAACTGCCGGATTTCCGCCAGGTCATCAAAGAATCCGGGCCCGCCGTGGTTAACATCAGCACGACCCAGAAACTGGCCGGGATGCAGCGCTTTCCCGGCTTTCCCGAAGCGCCGGAAGAGGATCCCCTGTATGAATTTTTCAAACGCTTCTTCGAGGAACGACCCGGCCTGTCGGAGCGGCGGGTGCAATCGCTGGGCTCCGGTTTTATCATCTCGCCTGACGGTTACATTCTCACCAACGCTCATGTGGTGAAGGGCGCCGACAAGATTGTGGCGCGGCTGTTCGACCACCGCGAAAAGCCGGCTACCGTGGTTGGCCTGGACGAGCGTTCCGACATTGCTCTGCTCAAGATCGACGCCAGCAATCTGCCTAAGGTAAAGATCGGCGACTCTGACCAACTCGAGGTCGGGGAATGGGTGCTGGCCATCGGCTCGCCCTTCGGTCTGGAATACACCGTCACCCAGGGCATCGTCAGCGCGCTGGGACGCAGCCTGCCCAGCGATAACTACGTGCCCTTCATCCAGACTGACGTAGCGGTCAACCCGGGCAATTCCGGCGGACCGCTGTTCAATCTGCGCGGTGAGGTGGTCGGCGTCAACGCCCAGATTTACAGCCGCAGCGGTGGCTTTATGGGGCTGTCCTTCGCCATTCCCATGAAGGTAGCGATGCAGGTGGTGGAGCAACTCAAGGCCCAGGGGCATGTCACCCGTGGCTGGCTGGGGGTGATGATCCAGTCCGTCACGCAGGAACTGGCGCAATCCTTCGGTCTGGAGCGGCCGCAGGGCGCGCTGATTACTCAGGTAATGGCCGGCAGTCCGGCTGCCAAAGCCGGCCTCAAACCGGGCGACATCATCCTCAGCTTCGAGGGTCAGACCATCCAGGACTCGTCACAGTTGCCCTTGCTGGTCGGCAATACGGCGGTGGGCAAGAACGTGAGCCTGATCGTGTTACGTGAGGGCCAGTCCACAACGTTCCAGATCGCCATCGAGCCGCTGCAGGAAGCAGAGAGTTCCGTCGTGGCTCCTCAAGGCGGGGCCCGCCAGAGTAAGGTACTGGATATGGTGGTGACCGACCTGGACGCGGAACAACGCCAGGAACTGGGTGTGGAAGGTCGCGGCGTGCTGGTCGAGCAGGTGGATGACGGTCCAGCGGAAGAAGCCGGGATTCAGGCAGGCGACGTGATTCTGGCGCTCGATCTCAAGGATGTTAACAGCGCGGCGCAACTCGCCGAACTGGTCAAGGCGCTGCCGCGCAACAAGACCGTGCCGGTGCTGGTACAGCGCGAGAGCAGCACGCTATTCCTGCCGCTCAAGCTGGCTGATAAATAACCGCAAATAACCGGGCGTTGCAACACCCGGCTGATCACATTGGCGTTTGAAAACCATGGCGTCAGCCGGCACACCCGGCTGACGCCGGCAGGCTTCAGTTCAACTCGCCATCTCTGTAGTACCTGGCGCCTGTGACGCTGACGCCGACGATGAGGCCCTGCTCGGTGAGCTGGTACATATGCACGCCCGGCGACACCGACACCGCCCCGCTATACGCCCCGCCCTCGGCCTTGCCCTTCGCCGCCGCCATGGCATTGGCGCCGAACTCCCAGCCGGACGTCACAAACTGGTTAAAGGCTTGTGGGGTATCAAATACGAACACCAGCCGAAAGTTCTCGGCGCCCAGGCCCAGGCCAGGCTGGAGTTCGACCATCTTCATGAAGATCTCCTGGCCGTTGGCGTTGTTGACGGCGAGGCCCGCGCCCTTGGCGCCACCCAAAAAGAGAATCTTCATGCCGAAGTTGCTGAACACCGCATAGCCGGCCGATTTCTTGACAACGCTCCGCGCGTTGGGATTCGCCTGATATAACTTGTCAAGCGTCTGGCTGGCCATGTCACGCACTGAGGCTCGTTGCTCGTTTTTCTGGGACTGGGTCATGGGAGTCGACGAACAGGCCTGCAGACCCAGGCACAGTACTACTAACATGGATGTGATGACTGCACGCATCGTTTTTTACCTCTTGCCAAGTTTGCGATGGTTATACAGAAACAGGCGGCGGCGTCAGTCGACGGACGCCATCGGCGCCGGCTCGGAGTCGCCGTCAAGGGCGGCCGGCTGCAACCAGTATAGCCGCAACACCCGGTAAAACTCACTGTCTGAAGCTGGCAGTAGTTTGTAGGTCGGCAAAAGCGCAAGCCTTACACGACATTGCAACTACGCGAGTCCGCCCTACGCGAGCTACGCGAACTGCTATAATGGCCATTATTCCAGCTATTTGCTAAGTGGGAACCATGAAGCAGACAAGCCAATTTCTCCCGATCACGGCAGCGAAGAATCGCCTTTTGCACCTGGTTCGGGAGATCGATGAAAAGGATGAGGTATTGACCATCACTCGGGGAGGTGTTCCCGTGGCAGTGATGCTCAGTTCCGAACGGTACGAAGGTCTGCTGGAGACTATCGAGTGGCTGGCGGATCGCGCGGCGATGCAGTCGCTGGCTCGTTCAATAGAGGACAGCCGGGCAGGCCGGTGGGTGAGCGAGGAGAATCAGGTGTTCGGCGAGGATCAGGCTTGAAGGTCCGCTATACGACCGAAGCCGCATCGCTTGTCCGGAAGCTGCATCCGCAGATAAAGCGTCTGATTCGCCAAGCGGTCCGGGAACTGCTCGATAACCCTCTCATCGGACACGAACTTCGCCTCAATCTCTCCGGCTTTCGCTCCTACCGCGTCAAGGGTTATCGCGTGCTTTACCAACTCAATGATCGCGATGGCTTTCTTGAAATCTATTATGTCGGACGAAGACGAGATGTCTATGAAAGCTTCCAGGCTTTTTTGGCCGAAAAGAAGCCAGACTAACAGGTCGTGCTGTTTAGAAAGCAGGAGCGATAGCGGGCGACATGACGGCGGACACGCTACCGAGTCCGCCCTACGCGAGCTTATGTTCACTGTGCTTGTAATTGCTTCACCAACTGCCGCACCGCCGGGTCTTGCGGCGCCACAGTGAGCAGTTGCTGCGCATAACGCCGGGCGGCTTCCAGATTGCCCCGATCCCGGTTGAATGTCACCAAGGCATAAAGCAGCTCTCGGTCGTTGGGCTGGCGGGCGTGGGCCTCCTCCAGCACCCGGATCGCGTCATCCGGTTGGCCGGTGGAATGCAGCGCGACCGCATAGACATAGCGGTAATGCATATGATCTGGATTGAGGCGGGTGGCTTGCGCCAGCGCCTCGACCGCTTCCGGCAGGCGGTGCTGGCGCACCAGCAACAGGCCCAGCGCCTGCTGTACATCCGCATCCTTGGGGGCGATCGCCGCCGCCTGCCGCAACGCCTTCTCCCCGTCGCCATCCTTGCCTTGCAGGCGATAGAGATCGGCCAGATTGACATAAGCCTGAACGAAGGTAGGTTGCAGCTTGAGTGCCGTGCGATAGGCGGTTTCCGCCTCGGCGAACTCGCCGCGTTCGGCGTACAGCAAACCGAGGTTGAGATGAGATTCGGGACGGTCGGCATTGGTCTGCTGGGCGGCGATGTATTCGGCGGTGGCTTTATCCAGCACCGCCCGCTGCGCCGCCGGCAATTGGGCCAGCAGGGCAGGTGGCAGCGGTGCCAGTCCCCGCGCGGCCTCTATCCGTATGGCTCGGACCGGGTCCTGTAACAAGGGGAAGAGCAGCGGCAGACGCATCCTGGGATCGATGTTATCCAGCGCCTGGACGGCGCCCAGACGCAGCAGCGGATCGCTGTCTTGCAAACCCTGGCGGACGGCGGCGAGAGACGCCGGACTGAGATAGCGGTTTAAGGCGGCCAGCGCCGTGGCGCGAGCGATATCAGGCTGGCTGGTGTCACCGGCCAGGTGCATCAAGGCCTGTTCCGCGCCCGGCACCCCAGTGCGCCCGGCGTGCAGGGTCTCGGCAAACTGCTGATAGCCTTTGAGTGGCTCCTTATACCATTGCTTGATCAAATCCGCCGCCCAATTGGCGGGATGATCAGCATGGCAGTTATTGCAGGCGTTCGGTGTCCCCAATTGAACCGACAGGTCCGGCCGCGGAATGCGGAAACTGTGATCGTGACGGGGATCGACCACCATGTAAGTCGTGGTCGGCATATGGCAGGCGGCGCAACTGGCGCCAGCGGAATCCGGCTTATGAAAATGATGGGCGGCGGTGTCGTATTTGCCCGGATTGTGGCACTGCGCGCACACCTGATTGGCCGGCACCCGCAGTTTCAGGCTGTGAGGGTCGTGGCAATCGCTGCAGGTGACGCCGGCGTGAGCCATCTTGCTTTGCAGAAACGAGCCGTAATTGTAGACCTCATCCTGCATCTGGCCGTCGGCATGGTACAGGCCGGGGGTCAGCAGTTGCACCCGATGGGTGTCGAGAATCGGCTGTCCCGGCGTATAGTCCGCCCAGAACTGGCCACGACGGGAGTGGCAGCGGGCGCAGGTTTCGATCTCGACGCTGGTTTCCCGGGGCTGGCTGCGACGAGCCGTGCCGGTTTTGGAATCCATCACCCACTGTGCTCCAGCCCGGTCGTTGAAGCGCGCTACCAGCCCTTTGGCGGGATCGTCGTTTAGCACTTCCCAACCGGGTTGGCGCTCCGCCCAGGTCACATGGCGAGACCCCGGCCCATGACAAGCCTCGCAGGCCACGTTGATCTCGGACCAGGTGGTGTTAAAGCGATCGGCCGTCAGATCGTAGTTTTTCTGCAGATCGGTTGAGTGGCACTCGGCGCACTGATAGTTCCAGTTCTGATCGAGCGCGGTCCAGTGCAGATTGTCGGTGGAGGTAATTTTTTCATTCGGGTACAGATGAAACCAGCGTTGTCCGCCCTGCTCCTTGGGGCGGCTGTCCCAGGCGATGCCCAGCGCCTGGAGGCGACCACCGGGAAACTCGATCAGGTACTGCTGCAACGGATGGATGCCGAAGGTGTATTTGATTTCGTAGTCGTGCAGCGCGCCATCGGGACCGTCGGTGCGCACCATGAATTTGCCGTCACGCTTGAAAAACGTGGAGCTGAGTCCGTAGTAGTTGAATTGGACGTCGTTGAAATCGCCGAGCACGGTTTGCTCGTTGGCCACCTGCATGGCATGGTCGTGGTGCGAACCGGTCCAGCGTTGCTGCTGTTCCTGATGGCAACGGCCGCAGACCTGCTGGCCGACATAACGGGGTTGCGTCTCGTTCTGCCCGGTGACCGGGCTGGGTTGGGCCGGAGCGCTGGTATCGGCGCCTAACGCGCCGGGTGTGGTCGGCGCGAGCCAGAATGCGGCCACCAGGGCGGCTACCGGGATGAAAAATGCAAGCTTAACCCTCATAACATCTCTCTCCTGGTCCTGGGCTACCAGCGCATGAGAACAATCCCAGGATAGGTTAGTTATACCCGTCGACGGCGATAGAGTCCACCGACGGTTCTGTAACAACCCTACCGGTATCGAGGGAGCTGACACCGACTTCGACTTTACCGAACTCCGACCAATCCTACCAGCCGATATTGCCCAGGTTAGAGAACGCCTACACTTGGGTATTCACAGGCAGTTTGCCGATCCGCCAGAGCTTACCCGCGCCACCGCCGAGCGGCACGGTCCAGGTATTCTTGTCCCTTTCAGCCTTCCAATTGGCGGTGATAATCGGTGCCGACGACAGCTACAGACCGCCGGGGAAATTGTAGTTGATAAAGGGTTGCAGCAGGAACTGATTATAGGGACGGGCATGCGGACCGTTCGGTCCGTGCCCGACATTTCACTGACGGGTGCGGAGAACGCGCCCTGCCGACAGGTACTTAGATTTTTGCAGCAGCTGCTCGGGCGTCTCGACGTGGTCGGGATTGTTGATGATGCATGCCACCGGACAGACCACCACGCACTGCGGCTGGTCGAAGTGTCCCACGCACTCAGTACATTGGTTGGGGTCGATCACATAGGTATCCGGTCCTTGGGAAATCGCCTCATTGGGGCACTCCGGTTCGCACACATCGCAATTGATGCATTCATCGGTGATCAGCAACGCCATGACAACGCCTCGCTCGCTACGCTTGTCGATTGATCTCTAAAAAACACTGCAACTGACACCGCCGATCCCTGTAAGTTCTTGTTTTTTCAAGGCATGGCATGCCTGGCCGTCAATGCCGCCTGCACCTGGGGATGCACGAAGGCGGAGACATCCCCGCCCAGCCGGGCGACCTCGCGCACCAGCGTGGAGGAGATGAAGGCATACTGTTCGGCGGGCGTAAGAAAAATGGTCTCGATGCCCGGCAACAGGCGCCGGTTCATGCTGGCGAGCTGGAATTCATATTCGAAATCCGACACCGCTCGCAAACCACGCACGATGACACTGGCGCCAATCTCGCTGGCGTAATTGATCAGCAGACAATCGAAGCCGTGCACTTCGACGCCCGCGATAGGGGCCAGGGCGACGCGGGCCAGCCTGACCCGCTCGTCCATAGTAAACAAGGGGTGCTTGCCAGGTCCCGGATTCGCCGCCACGCCGACGATCAGCCGGTCAAACAGACGGGCACCGCGCTCCACCAGATCGATGTGGCCTTTGGTGATCGGATCGAAGGTGCCCGGATAGATAGCGGTTATTGTTGTCATGAGCTGACCCGTGCGGTGAACAGTGAACGACAGCTTAACATTGAACCACAGGCCAGCTAAGCGGCACGCACGGCTAGACGATAACTCACCCGCCCGGCGGTCTGCTCGCGGATCGGCATCCAGGCGGCTGGCAGGTCCGGTTTAGACAGCGCCTTGAGAGTTTCCAGGTAGATACGGGCGTCGGGCGTTAACCAGCCGCCCAATTCCAGCGCCGTCGCAACCGGCACCAGCAGCCGCTCGCCGAAGGGCGGGTCCAGGAATACGATATCGAAAGGCTGCGGCGGTCGCCGCAACCACAGCAGAGCGTCCGCCTGCTCCACCCGTGCGCCCTCGGCTTGCAACAAGTTCAAGTTGACCCGCAGTTGGCGCACCGCCTGGGGATGGCGCTCCACGAATACCACCTCCGCCGCGCCACGCGACAGCGCCTCGATGCCGAGCGCGCCGCTGCCGGCGAACAGATCCAGGCAGCGGGCACCCGTGATGAACGGCGCCAGCCAGTTGAACAGGGTCTCTCGCACCCGGTCCGGGGTCGGACGCAGACCCTCCAACGACGCAAACCGCAGTCGCCGGCTGCGCCAGCGGCCGCCGATGATACGCAACTGGTTGCCGGGACTGGCCACGGCTCAGCTTCCGCCGACGATCACCGTAAGCTGTCGCGCCGGCTGAATGCGCCGCTGCAAAGCGGCTTTGACCTGCTCCAGCGACAGCGCCTCGATCCGGCTGGTGAAGGTTTGCAGATAATCCAGCGGCAGGTGATAAAAGCCGATGGCGGCCAGATAGCGGACCAGTTCGCCGTTGCTGTCGATGCGCAAGGGGAAACCACCGGTGATATTGCGCCGCGCCATTTCCAGTTCGTCCGGGGCGGGACCGTTGGCGACGAAGTCTTTCAAGGTGGACTCGACCGCCTGTACGGCCGCCTGGGTCTGATCGACGCGGGTTTGCAGATTCACGGCGAAGGGACCGGCCTGACGCATCGGCGTGAAAAAACTGCCGACACTGTACGACAGCCCCTGTTTCTGCCGTACTTCCTCGGCCAGGCGGGAAACCAGGCCGTTGCCTCCGAGCACGTGATTGCCGAGATACAAACTGTAGTAATCGAGATCGTCGCGGCTGACGCCGATCTGGCCGCTATAGACGTGGCTCTGGGTGGAGGGATAGGGAATGCGGATGGTTTTCGCTGCCGCCAGTGGCGGTACCGGCGGCAGCGGCGGCGCGGGGGTTCCGGCCGGCAGACCTTCCACCAGCGCGTTGGCGAGTTGCTCGGCGCCGCCGCGATCCAGCGCGCCCACGATGGCGATGACGGCGTTGCTCGCCACGTAGTAGCGGCCATGGCAAGCCTGAATCTGCTCGCGGGTGATGGTTTTCAGGCTTTCTTCCGTACCTTCCGGAGGGGTGGCGTAGGGATGATCGCCGTAGAGCGCCTGATAGTAAGTTAGGTCGGCTATGGCGGCAGGTGACTGGGCGCGTTCCCGGACGGCGGTAATCATGCGGTTGCGCTGCCGTTCCAGGGCGTCCTGAGCGAAGGCCGGCTCCCGCAGCAACCGGTTCAAAGTGGCCACGGACGGGGCCAGATAGCGGGCATCGGCCAAGCTGCGCAGCGACAGCCAGGCCATATCGCGGGCGGCGTCGCTGTTCAATTGGGCGCCCACGCTGTCGAAGCGTTCCGCCACGGCGTCGGCGGACAGTTCCGCCGTACCGCTGTCCAGCAAGGCATTGGTTAGACTGGCGAGGCCCGACTGGCGGCCATCGCGGGCGGAACCGGCGTCGAACACCACTTGCACGTCCACCATCGGCAATTCCGGGGCCGGCACGAAATACACCTGGGCGCCGTTGGCGGTGGTCCAGTGCTGCACTTCAGGGATGGCCTGTGCCGACCGGGCTGACAGCAGACCCGCCAGTGCCAGACACAGGCTGACAACAATCGTTTGGTACATGGAGGAGTCCTGGCAGTTAACGGATAAGGCCGCTCGGTTCGTTGTGCGGCGTGGGTGGACGCGGACCGGCCAGCGGCAGCGGCTCCAGCACGGCTACGGTCAGGCGTTCGTCGGTGAGATACTGGCGGGCCACCTCCTGGATCTGGGCGGGAGTCACCGCCTGAATGCGCGCCACGTAATCATCCAGCACGTTCCAGCTCAGGCCGACCGTCTCCAGCGAGCCCAGCCGCATGCCCTGATAGAACAGGGAATCGCGCTGATAGACATCGCCGGCGATTACCTGGGCCACCACCCGCGCCAGTTCGTCCGGACTGACCGTTTCTTCCTGCAGACGCTTGACCTCGGCCCGCAGCGCCTGCTCCAGTTCGGCGGTCGTATGGCCGGGGGTCGGGTTGGCGGCCAGGGTAAACAGGTCCTCCAGGCGGGCCCCCATGTCGTAACCCACGCCAACCGCAGCAGCGAGCTGGCCGCCGCGCACCAGCCGGCGACTGAGGCGGGCGCTGTCGCCGCCGTCCAGAATGCCGGACAGCACTTCCAGCGCGTAAGGCTCCCAAGACTGGGCGGCCGTTTTCAACACCGGCACCTTATAGCCGAGCACGATATAAGGAATCTCGGCCGGTACCTTGACGGTAATGCGGCGCTCCCCCCGCTGCGGGATTTCCGGGGTGGCTCTCAGCGGTGGCGTTTCCCGGGATGGCAGGGACCCGAAATAGGTCTTCGCCAGTGCCAATACCTGTTGCGGATCGACATCGCCGACCACCACCAGCGTAGCGTTGTTCGGCGCATACCATTGCTCGTACCAGCGGCGTACATCCTCGCCGCGCAGCCCTTCGATATCGCTCATCCAGCCGATGATCGGGCGGCGGTAGGGGCTGGTGACATAGGCCGCCGCCATGAACTGCTCCTGGGTCAGCGCTTCCGGCGAATCGTCTGTGCGCAGCCGCCGTTCCTCGGCGATGATCCGCAGTTCCTTGGCGACCGCCTCCGGGTCCAGCAGCAGGTGATGCATGCGATCCGCTTCCAGCCGCAAACTAACCTCCAGATGGTCTTTTGCCAGTTGCGCAAAGTAGACCGTATAATCGCGCCCTGTGAAGGCGTTCTGGCTGCCGCCGTTGACGGCGATGAGGCGCTCGTACTGGCCCGGTCCGACCGCCGGAGTACCCTGGAACATCAGATGTTCCAGCGCATGGGACAGGCCGGTAAGACCGCTGGCTTCGTAACTGGAGCCCACTTTGTACCACAGTTGGGAAACGACCACCGGGGCACGATGGTCTTCCTTGACCAGCACTTTCAAGCCGTTATCCAACTTGAATTCATGCACCGTCGGCGCGGCGCCGGCCACAGCCGACAGACCCGCCAGGATAATTGCCAGAAACCGCTGTAACATGGAATGCCCGCCTGTTCCGTCGTTGCGCTGACTTGGCAGCGACACTGTTTGATAAACCATCGTTGTTTGCTAATCCGGTGAACCGCATGACCCGCTTCAGGAAAGAGGACTCATCCGACCGGCCGACTGCTGAGTCGGTAGACAGCAGAAAGCCCACGCTGTTCGAGTATCTGAATAAACCGATTCATTTGCCCTTCCGCACAGCCAGACCCGCCGGCGACACTGCGGAGGCGGCGGCCCGGCCGCAGCGCCTCGCCCGTCTGAAAAGCCGGCTGCGCAAAACCCGTCAGGGGCTGGCCGATCTGTTGCTCGGCCGCAAGACCATCGACGCCGACGTATTGGAGGAACTGGAGACCCGGCTGCTGCTGGCCGATGTCGGCGTCGAAGCCACCAGCGCTATTATCGATCACCTGACCGACCGGGTATCACGCCAGCAACTGACCGATGTGGACACCCTGCTGCAGGCTCTGCACGATGAGATGCTCGCCATTCTCGCCCCGTGCAGTCAGCCGTTGCGGATCGATCCAGCGCAGCGGCCCTACGTAGTCCTACTGGTAGGGGTCAACGGTGTCGGCAAGACTACCACCATCGGCAAGCTCGCTGATCTTTTACAGGCTGCAGGCCGCTCGGTCATGCTGGCGGCGGGCGACACGTTCCGGGCCGCGGCGGTGGAGCAGTTACAGGTCTGGGGGGAGCGCAACCAGATCCCGGTGATCGCCCAGCAGAACGGCGCCGACGCCGCCTCGGTCATCTACGATGCCGTTCAGGCCGCCCGCTCGCGCCAGGTCGAGGTATTGCTGGCTGATACCGCCGGGCGCCTGCATACCAAAACCAATCTGATGGAGGAGTTGAAGAAAATCAAGCGGGTGATCGGCAAACTGGACGCCGCCGCGCCGCACGAGGTCATGCTGGTGGTGGACGCGGGCACCGGGCAGAACGCCCTGAACCAGGCAGTTCAGTTTCACCAAGCGGTCGGTCTGACCGGCATCGCCCTGACCAAACTGGACGGCACCGCCAAAGGCGGGATTGTGTTTGCCATCGCGCAGCGTCTGGGTCTGCCGATCCGCTTCATTGGCGTGGGTGAGGATATTGAGGATTTACGGGAGTTCGACGCGGAAGAGTTCGTCACCGCGCTACTCAGCAAGGACGAGGCGGACGGGTAGCAACGCCCGCCTTTCCCCACACCTGCGCCGCTTCCCAGGCAAGCAGCGCCCGTTTGCGGGTCGCATCCCACCGATAGCCGCCGGGTAAGCCGACGCTGCGGATGACCCGATGGCAGGGAATCAGATAGCCCACCGGATTGTCGCCCACCGCCTGTCCGACCGCCCGGCCGGCGCTCGGCTGACCTATAGCGGCGGCGATATGCGCATAGGCGCGAAGCGAACCGGACGGGATCTGCAACAAGGCTTTCCACACCTGGATCTGAAAATTGGTGCCCTTGACCAGCACCGCCAGCGGCGCCGATCCGGTGTTCCGGCAGAAGATCCGTTGCGCCACCGTCGCGGTAGTTGCCGCATCGGCGACGATCCGCGCCGCGCTCCAGATGCCACGCAGCCTTGCCAGTTCCGCCGCCTCGGCCACGGTATCGGTTACAAAGGCCAGCCAGACCACGCCCCGCTCGGTAGTGGCCAACAGCATCGGACCGAATAGACTGGGATGGACGCCGTAGCGTATGTCCAGATGCTCGCCCCTGCGTTTATAGTCGCCGGGGGTGACCGCCTCGAGGGCGACGAAGTGATCGTGCAATCGGCCCGGGCTGGACAGGCCGGTCTCCAGGCTGACCTCTAATACGCTGGAAGACTGCGCCAGCAACTGTTTGGCGTATTCCACGGTCAGAAACTGCTGGAATCGCTTGGGACTGACGCCGGCCCAGCGTTGAAACAGCCGCTGCAAATGAAACGGGCTCAGTCCCACCGCGGCGGCCAGAGTTTGCAGGTCAGGTTGCTGGTCCAGACGCCGCTCAATGAACTGAATCGCTGTGGCAATACGGTCGTAATCGCAAGGCATCGCTGTGCTCCGGGTATCACTGCTACACATCACTGATATCCAGGATAATCATGACCGGTGGTCGCAACCACCCGTTTATTGCGCTGTTTCATCCACCGGGGCGTTGATGAGCACGATTGCACTACTGTGGGTCACGACGGTACTGACTCTTGCCCTGAGTGGCGTAAGTTATGCGGACACCCTCCAGGTCGGTCCCGGTCGGGTTTACCAAACCCCCGGCGCCGCCGCCCGGGCGGCCAGGGATGGCGATATCATCGCCATCGACGCCGGCGTTTATGCAGGCGATGTCGCTGTCTGGCCACAACATCGGCTGCGCCTGCGCGGCGTCGGCGGGCGGGCGCAGCTGCAGGCCCAAGGCAATGCCGCCGAAGAAAAAGCAATCTGGGTGCTCAAGGGCGATGACATCGTGGTCGAAAATATCGAATTTTCGGGCGCCCAGGTGAACCATAAGAACGGCGCCGGCATCCGCTTTGAAGGCGCCAACCTCACTATTCGCAATGCTCATTTTCACCATAATGAAATGGGCATCCTGGCAGCGCCGCATCCGTCCAGCGATATTCTGATCGAAGGCTCGGAATTCAATGACAACACCGTGGATTACCCCCGCTACGGGCGTCTGGGACACAATATTTATATCGGCAATGTGCGCCGCTTTACCTTGCGCAACAGCTACGTCCACGACGCCTCCATCGGTCACGATGTCAAATCCCGCGCCCGCGAAAATTACATCCTTTATAACCGCATCATGGACGAGCACAACGGCTCCAGTTATCTGGTCGATCTAAGCGAAGGCGGCCAGGCTTACCTCATCGGCAATCTGTTCCGGCAGGGACCGAACACCGACAATCCTGTTCTGATCGCTTTTGCGCCTGAAGGCAATCAGGACAATCCGCAGCAATCCCTGTATGTGGTCAACAACACCGCCGTGAACGACTGTGATAATGGCGTTTTCGTGTTCAATCACAGCAGCGCGCCGGTCGTACTGATCAACAATCTGCTGGTGGGCAAAATCACACCGCTTGAGGGTCCCGGCGAGCAGCGCAATAACTTGGTCGTCACCGACGCCGCCGTGCGGGATAAAGCCCGGTTCGATTACCGGCTGCGGCCCGGTTCGCCGGCCATCGATGAGGGCATCGATCCCGGTCGCGCAGCCAGCGGCTTTATCCTCTGGCCAGGCTTTGAATACGTCCATCCGCTACGCTTGCAATCCCGCCCGCAGCACGGCGCCATCGATGCAGGGGCTCACGAGCTTGGAGCAAGGTGATCTACCGTGAATCAAAATCACTGCTCGTAAAACTCCTGTTGGCAGGCAATCGCAGCCGGCGCCGGCCACTGCAATTCGAACTCCCGCACGGTCCCTTCCGGCCAGGTTTTCTCTGCCAGCGTGACCCGCCGCTCTTGGCTTACCCGCAGCACACTGGAGGAGCGGGTGCCGTAGTCGGGGCTGGTGATGAACAGCGGCGACAGCAGCCGCTCCCACGCCAGCCCGGCGCCGGTATCCGGCAGGTCTGGATCGTCTGCCGGGTTACGGTCGGTCAGCAAGTGCAGCAAGTGGGCAGTCTCCGGCTCGGCGCCGCCTTGCAACAGCAGCGCCAGCGCCTGCCTGCCCCGCTCCACCTTGGGCCAAGGCGTATTCAACAGATGATTGCTCAAGCCGTATAGTCCTGGCTCGAGCCGCTGCGGCGCGCCGCCCTGATTGGAGAAATAGCACAGTCCCTCGGCATCGCCCAGCAGCAGGTTGAAACCGTTGTACTCCGCTGCCCGCGCTTGCAGATTCAGCAGATAATCCCAGGCCGGACAGTCGCCTTTGAGGTAGTCGCTCACCAGCGGACCCCGCGACGGCGCGTCCGGACGCGCGCTGCGGGGATCGCGGTAATTGGTGATGGCGGCGAAGCGGCCGTTGCGGGTCACGCCCAGCCAGGTTCCGCCCGCCGCCAGATCCCGCCCGGCCAGCAGCGCCGGCGCGTCATGCCACCAGGCCAACGGCGCGGTTGGCCGAGCGTAATACTCGTCGCGATTGCCGATAAGTACCAGTTCATACTGGGGATGCTGGCGGTAAGCAAACAGAATCAGGCACATGCAGGATCAGACCCGGATAGGGATGAGCAAGGGCGGCATAGACAGGCACCACTCAGGCGTAACCGCGCAGCCGCACCGGCAGGCAGCGTGCGCCCCAGCGGCCGGGACTGGCTTCGAACACGCCCGCGCAGTGCATGCCGCAGGCCTGGCAGCACCCGTCCGCAGTCAGATTCCAATCACTCAGCACATACCAGTTGCGCCCGATCAGCTTGTGGCCGCAGTGATGGCAATAGGTGCTGCCGCCGTCCTCGTCGTGGACGTTGCCGGTGTAGGCATAGCGGATACCGTTTTTCATAGCGATCCGGCGCGCCCGCGTCAGGGTGGAGGACGGCGTAGGACCGTGGTCCAGCATCTTCCAGTCGGGATGGAAAGCGCTGAAATGCAGCGGCACGTCCGGCCCCAGGTGGGTCACCACCCATTGGGTCAATTCCTCCAGCTCCTGGTCGGAGTCATTCTCGCCTGGAATCAGCAGGGTGGTGAGCTCGAACCAGACCTGGGTCTCCCGTTTCAGATAAACCAGCGTGTCCAGCACCGGTTGCAGATGGCCGCCGCAGATTTTCCAGTAGAACTTCTCGGTAAAGGCTTTCAAATCCACGTTGGCCGCGTCCATGTAGCGATAGAACTCCTGGCGCGGCTCGTCGCACATATAGCCAGCGGTCACCGCCACCGACTTAATGCCGAGTTCCCGGCAGGCGACCGCCACGTCAATGGCGTATTCCATGAAGATCACCGGATCGTTATAGGTGTAAGCCACGCTGCGACAGTCCAGTTTCCGGGCGGCGCGAGCGATCTGTTCCGGCGAGGCGGCGTCGGCCAACGTGTCCATCTCACGGGATTTGCTCATATCCCAGTTCTGGCAGAACTTGCAGGCCAGATTGCAACCCGCCGTGCCGAAGGACAGGACCGGCGTCCCGGGCAGAAAATGATTCAATGGCTTCTTCTCGATGGGGTCCACGCAGAAACCGCTGGAACGACCATAGGTGGTCAGCACGATCTGATGCTGCTCGCGGGCACGCACGAAGCATAGACCCTGCTGCCCCTCGTGCAGCTTGCAGAAACGTGGACAGACATCGCATTGGATGCGCCCGTCGTCCAGCCGGTGCCAGTAACGGGTGGGAAAATAATTCGGTTTCATCACGGTATTCATGACAGCCTCCGAGCGGCTGCGAACGCTGATTACAAACTGGTTTTGATAGGGAGCGATGGTGCTTGCAACGATAAAACGAAACGGGCAAAGCCTCCGTCAAAGAGGTATTATTGTCGCAAAGCAATCCAAGGGTTTACACCCAGTCCAGCACCGCTCAATGGAGGTATGCCCATGACCACCCTACGCCCCCCCGCCGTAGCGGGCATGTTTTATTCCAACAATGCCACGCAGTTGCATGCGCAGCTTCAGGAGTTCCTGCAGCAGGCCGCCGGCGCCGGGCCGGCACCTAAGGCGATTATCGCGCCGCATGCGGGTTATATCTACTCCGGCCCCATCGCCGCCTCCGCCTACGCCCGCCTGCAAGCCGTCCGGGACGTCATCGAGCGGGTGGTGTTGCTGGGTCCCAGCCATCGGGTCGGTTTTCGCGGCATCGCTGTGAGCGGCATGGATGCCTTCACTACGCCACTTGGCGCCATCCCGCTCGATCACGACGCCGTTGCTCGTATCCGTAAGTTGCCCTATGTCAGTCTGCTGGAAAAAGCTCATGCCCAGGAGCACAGCCTGGAGGTACATCTGCCTTTTTTGCAGGAAGTGCTGGGCGCGTTCAAGCTGGTGCCGTTGGTGGTTGGCGAGGCCATGCCCGAGCAGGTCGGCGCCGTGCTGGAAGCTCTGTGGGGCGGGCCGGAGACCCTGATCGTGATCAGTTCGGATCTGAGCCATTATCACGATTATCGACAGGCCCGGCAGATGGACGCAGCGACTTCGCGGGCGATCGAGTCCTTGCGTTACGAGGATATTGGCTACGAGGACGCCTGCGGACGCAACCCGATCAACGGCCTGTTATGGATCGCCCGGCGCAAGGGCCTGCATGGCGAGACCATCGATCTGCGTAACTCCGGCGACACGGCCGGACCCCGCGACGAGGTAGTCGGCTATGGCGCCTATGTCTTCACTGCATAATACCCTGTCCAAAGTAGAGCGGACGCTGCTACTGGATGTCGCCCGCCGTTCCATTGAGCACGGACTGCGCCAGCAGGCGCCCCTGCCGGTAAAGCCGGAAGATTATCCGGAGGCGTTGCGTCCCGTGCGGGCCACTTTCGTTACGCTGGAGATCGCCGACCGATTGCGGGGCTGCATCGGCACGCTGGAGGCCCGCTCTCCGCTGGTGCAGGATGTGGCCGAGCATGCCTTTGCGGCCGCTTTCGAGGACCCGCGCTTTCTGCCTCTGCGCAAAGAGGAATTTTCCCAACTGGATATTCATCTTTCGATTCTGTCGCCGCCGCAGGCCCTCAGCTTCGGTTCGGAAGAGGAGTTGCTGGCGCAGTTGCGTCCCAACATAGACGGACTGATCATCCGCTTCGGCCAGCGCCACGCCACCTTCCTGCCCACGGTGTGGGAAACGCTTTCCAATCCTTATATATTTCTGACCCAGCTCAAGCAAAAGGCCGGGCTGCCGCTGGATTTCTGGTCACCTGAGCTGCAGGCGGAACGCTATACCACCGAATCGTTCGGCGACCAGGATGTAGCCTAGCCGGTTGCTAGCGGGCGTTCCGTCTTGAGCCGGCGCACGTCGGCGGGCCGGTCCACATCCCAGCCCGGCGGCAGTTCTACCCAGTTCAGGGCGGACCGCCGCAGACGGCGGCGGGTGGCCGCCAGCACGGTCCCGCTGCCCCAGGGAATGGTTCTGAACAACGCCGCACAGGGGTTGCGCAAGCCGATCAGCACATAACCGCCGTCCTCAGCCGGTCCCACCACGGCATCCCGTCCCTGCGTCAGCGCCGCCAGCGCCGTGCGCAATACCGCCTCGTTCAGCGAAGGGCAATCGCCGCCGATCAGCAACGCGCAGGAACTGTGCCGCAAAACTACGGCCAGCGCCTGTTGCATGCGCGCTCCCAGATCGCCACCCCGTTGCCGGTGCAGCGTGACGCCATATTCCCGTCGGCAGGCGCCGAAAAAACCATGCCGGCTGTCCGGGGCACACCACAGTTGCACCGGGCACAATCGCGCGGCCGTCGCCATACTTAAGGTCCGCCGCAACAGCCGCCGATACAATCCAGTGGCGCCGCGTCGCCCCAACGTGCCAATCAGGCGGGTCTTGACCTGGCCGGGTACGGGCGCTTTGGCGAAAACCAGCAGCCGGGACTGGGGAAACTCCAGTTCAACCACCATAGTAGATACGCGCCAACCGCGCCGGATCGGCGCCGCAGAAATACGCCAGCCTGAGCCGCCACATCAGCAGAATGGTGCTACAGACGCCTTGCTGCTCCCACCGCCGGCTGGAAGTCAACAGACGCTGCCCCAGGCAGACCGGTCGTCCGATTCGTTTCAGCGTGCGACTCAAAGCGATGTCCTCCATCAAGGGAATGGCGGGATAGCCCCCCACCTGCTCGAACACCTGGCGGCGCACGAAAATTCCCTGATCGCCGGTCGCGATGCCGGTCAGGCGGGAACGCTGATTCATCAGCGTTTCCACCACCCGCAGCGGCGCCCGACTGCTGGACAGGCGGACATCGAAGCGACCCCAGTGACGGTCACCACCGGCCAGCGCCTGCCGGATCGCTGCGACGGCCTGAGATGGCGGCAGGCTGTCGCTATGGAGAAACCACAGGATCTCGCCTTTCGCAGCCCGGGCCCCTGCGTTCATCTGTACTGCCCGGCCCTTGGGTGCTGTCAGCACCCGGTCTGCCAGCGGCGTGGCGAGAGCGGCGCTGGCATCCGCGCTGCCGCCGTCCACGACCAGCAGTTCGCAGTTCTGTCGGCGCAACGGCTGCAAAGCGTGCAGGCAGGTGAACAGGTGATCGGCTTCGTTCAGCACCGGGATGATAATTGAAAGTACATTCATTACCGTGCAACCCCCCGTAGTCAGGTTACCGTACCAATCTCCGTAGGTTGAGTTAGGATGCGGCCGCGACCAAGCCAGCCAATAGCAGGGACGTTACCGGGCGTGTCGTAACCCAACAGGGGAGGCCGGTTGGCATTGCCGGGATAGCGGAAACATCAGCTTAACCTGTCAAAATTTCTGCGCTGATGCGTCAGGCTTGGTAAAATGAACTTCGTAGGGTGACCGCGCCCTAATCAATAATGGACGTTAGTATCCACAGGAGTGACGAGCAGCTAATAGCCATAAGTTCTTGATTTAAAGAGCTTGTTGTGCATTTAGTGAATTTCAATGTTGATCTGTGCTGTAGATGTGAATTATGCGTACTGGTAAAGTGAAGTGGTTTGATGACGCTAAGGGATTTGGTTTTATTTCGCCGCAGGACGGTGGTGATGATGTCTTTGTGCACCATTCTTCGATACAGGGTTCAGGTTTCAAAAGTTTGCAGGAAGGGCAGATGGTGCAGTTTGAGGCCCAACGGGGCCCCAAGGGATTGAACGCCACCCGGGTGGCGCCGGTCACAGAGTAAGCCCGGTAAGATTACTACACTCCAACCCCGCCCTGTGGCGGGGTTTTTAGTTTTGATAGGCCGGTGTACGCAATCGCAGACTGCCTGCACGCGCGCCCCAATCAGGCAGAGCAGGTGGCCATCGCAAACCCCCGGCCACAGGGCCTGGTCGACTGTGCCAGGGCCAGACTACCTGTGTGCCGTGGCGGCCTCGGAACGCTCATGCCAGGACCCCATCAGCGCGGTCAGCAACAGTTGCTCGAACTCGTCACCAAAGTGGTTGATGATGGTTTCCGGATCCTTCACCAATTTCCGATCGGTGATCAGGCCTAAGTGCACCCGGCGATTGTAACTTAGAATGCTCACTCCCATCCCGACCGAACCCGACTGGGGCACCCAGAACATCAGTTCGGCCAGTGGGCAGCCCGCAAAATACAACGGCTCCTGCGGACCGGACACATTGGTCATCACCGCCGTGGCTTTTTTGCTCAGTATCCGCATCGCCGTGGCCTGGGCGATGTTCGGACCCAGGCCCATGACCTCCAGCAGACCGAAGGTCAGGACAGCCTGATAGGAATTCTTTAACTGCTCCATACGCTCATGGACTGCCTGGACACGCTCCAGCGGGTCTACGATACCGATAGGCAGGGTCAATAACACCAGCCCAAACATATTGCCCAGCTCGCTGGCCTGTTCCCAAGAACGGAGATTGACCGGCACGGCCGCCCGTATGGTCATTTCCCTGTCTACCGGATTGCCGCGTTCCTGTAGGTAAGCGCGCAAAGCGCCGGTGACCGAGGATAACAGGACATCGTTAACCGTGCAGCCCAGAACTTTGCTGATGACGATGACTTCGTCCAGGGGCAGCGGCTCCGCCCAGGCGACCCGCTTGGCCACTCCAAGCTTGCCTCTAAAGCAAGTGTGAGGATCATCCGCCAACCACCCCAGCCGGGCGGCTTCCAGGCCAAAGCCGAGGCTCTGCTGGGCATAACGTGACACCACCCCTATACCCTCACGAACATAGTTCGCCACCGCCGAGGGATGGAGCATGATATTCAGGCCCTCTTCCGCCAAATCCTTCCCTACTTGCACCGCGCTGCTGACGGTTTTGGTCACCGGCTCGAGCATCTGCCTGAAAATATCGACCGGGGTTTCCTCACCTTCTGCAGCGGGCGCGGTCTGGCGGGCGGACTGGCGTGGGCTGGAGACAGTGGCGCCGGGAGCCTTATCCGTAATCGCCTGCACTACATGTACCATGGCAAGTCCATCCGCGTAGCAGTGATGAATACGCATGATCGCCACGCTGCCTCCCTGATAGTCCTCCACTAGGTGCCAGTCCCACAGCGGTTTGGTCGGGTCCAGGGGGGTGCTTAGCAGGTTGCTAACGAATTCCTCCAGTTCTTCCTTGCCCTGCGCACCGGGCAAGCCCACGCGGTGGACGTGATTGTCAATCTCGAAATGGGCATCCGTCTCCCAATAAGCTCCCGTCCGGTGGTCGACGGGCCACTGTTTGAAATGTTTATGCGTGGTTACCCATCGGGTTTCGAGGTGTTGCTGCAACTGCTGCAGAGCTAACCTGTGCGCCAAAATATACACCCCACAGATCGTCATGTGGTTGTAGGGACGATCCATGCGCAGCCAGGCATGGTCCACGGAGGACATACGTTCTTGCTCGGAATCTGACATTATATGAATTCCTTCTGTAGTGGGCCGCTACTACCGGTTCGGAAGAGCGCTGCTATAGGTAGATGGTAATTTGTTTAAATTTAAGATAGGCGTTGTCCTGGTTTCCGCCGTACACCTTATTTATTCCGGATTCTTTTCCATCCGGCTGGGGTGGTGTATGAATGATGACCCGTTTCGAGTAAATACCATAGCATAACAAGATGGCAAAAAAAGCTGCCCCGATCAACATCGCTGCGACCGGGCGATCCGTGGGCCATGATAAATTTATCCTGCCGACAAAGACAACGACTCATTTTCTAACAAAGGGTTGGCTGAGCGCGCTGAACCGGTGTATTATTACCCCTCTTTCATGCGGTGGGGCCGTAGCTCAGCTGGGAGAGCGTCGCGTTCGCAATGCGAAGGTCGTGGGTTCGATCCCCATCGGCTCCACCAAATCCTCACCTCCGGCCCGCTCGTCTGACAGGCTGTTTCCGCCCATCTCCTGCAACATCAACCGCACTCGGTGTCGTTCCGCGCTACTTTCCCCTCATGAACGATCTGTCCGAACCTATAGCCACGCTGCAACTGCCCGATGGCGTGACCATTGCCTATCGCCGTTACCCCGGCGCCGGGCCCGGCGTGATTTTCTGCGGTGGTTTCAGTTCCGATATGACTGGAACCAAGGCAACTGTCCTGGACAACTGGTGTCAGCAGCACGGTCGGGCCTTTCTGCGCTTCGATTATCAGGGACATGGCGCTTCCAGCGGCCGCTTCCAGGACGGCACGATCGGCGGTTGGACGGCGGATGCCCTGGCCGTGCTTGACCATCTAACCGCAGGGCCGCAGATTCTGGTAGGTTCTTCGATGGGGGGCTGGATCATGCTGCTGCTGGCGCTGGCGCGACCGGAGCGCATCGCCGGACTGCTGGGCGTCGCCTGCGCCGCCGATTTCACCGAAAGCATGCTCTGGCAACGACTGGATGACGCTACCCGGACGCAGTTACAGCGTGAGGGGATAATCTATATTCCGTCCTGCTACCAGGGTGAAGAACCCTACGCTATCACCTTGGGCTTGATCGAGGAAGGCCGGCAGCACCTGCTGCTGAATCGAGGGATGCTGCCGATCGCTTGCCCGGTGCGCCTGTTGCACGGCATGCGCGACCCGGATGCGCCTTGGCGGACCAGCCTCCAGGTCGCCGAGCGGCTGGCGAGCGAGGATGTACGGATCATGCTGGTCAAAGACGGCGAACACCGCCTGTCGCGGGACCGCGATCTGGCACTGCTGCTGAGCTTATTGGAAGACTTGATCGAGTGGGTGGCGGGATAAGACTTTCGTTCGCACTTTGAAAGGTGAAGCATCCATCTAGTTAGCATTACTACAGTGACGACGATTTATTTATAAGCGATTGATAGATAACAGTATGTCCTAAAATAGCGCGATTGCTGCGGGGCGTTGTCGGGAATACTTGACGGCAACAATTTAAGAAGGTTTAATACGCGCTCCGTTGCTTGGATCAAGCGGCCAGGTAGCTCAGTTGGTAGAGCAGTGGACTGAAAATCCTCGTGTCGGTGGTTCAATTCCGCCCCTGGCCACCAGAAAAACAACGGCTTACAGGCATGGTGCTGTAAGCCGTTTTTTCTTGTAAGCGTATTGTAAGCAGTAGAGCGGAAATTCAACCGCTTCGATCCGATTGGCGGCCTACCTGCCAGCCGTTTTTTGGCTTCCAGTGTCCCGCCGGCGTTAAACCCCGCATGATCCTTCTGGCGGGGTAGCGGCGCGGGACGCCTGTAGCAGGGCGCGGAGCGTCGCATAGTCCGTCCGGATCACAACCTCACTGGTGGTCTGCATCTGGATAGGCGCTCCGTCCCGACCGCTAACCTCATGCCGGTCCACGAACAACCCAAGGTGCTTACCGAGCAACTCCAATGCGCGGACCCGTGCGCCGGGACTGCCGCCGTCCATGCGTTCCGCTTCTTCCTTCAGGCGGGACACGACATAGTTCTGGTCAATCTGGGTGCGCTCGGAGCGGGTCTGCATGGCCGCCTGGATTGCGGCTTGAATCAGAGGTTTGTGGATGTTCTCTTTCCCAATGGCGTACGCGGTTCGCTCGCTATAGCCCGCCCGGACCGCCGCTTGCGTCGCGTTCAGGTCCGTCAGATATTCATCGACAAAGCGTTGTTGCTTTGGAGTCATTGTCGCTACCTATCAGTCATGATTTTGCGATATGTGCAGCATATCACTGCTCAGCCGCTGTTCTGAAAATTGCTCGCATGTATCGCTGGCATAGCGACGTACGCGGGGGCTTGTCAGCACGCACCAACCTAAACCGGTTGTGCCACACCAGGACCTACAGTAGAAGCAGATCGTTTTCTGCTCAGGTACGGGCACGTTGCCAGCGGTGTCCGGGGTGGTGTTCCTCAAGCCAGCGTGCGGTGTCGATGGGGTCGTCAGGAAACATGTTAGAAACTTGGTAAACCTTTGCAAACTCATAGGGATGGTTCCGAGTTAAAACGGTGGTGGAGCGTCATCGAAGTCGGGAGCGACTTCACGCGGGCAGGTTGGCTGCTGGTAATCCGTGAAGCGCCGCGGCTGTCCGCTCCCTTCCGGCTTGGTAGACTTCGGCTTGAGCGGGGCTTGGTGGTCAGCCAGGGCAATAATACGGCTGGCGATTACGGACAATCCGGCCTTGGTGTCGCCGTCCTTGCCCTGGTACACGCTTACCTTGCCCGTCCCGATGACGGTAACCGGGTCGCCCTTGGCCAGCCGTGCCAGGGTAGGCGCAAGCTCGCCGAACGCGGTCACGCTGGCGAACAGGTCACCCTCGCCGGTCTGCGCTCGCACGCTTGTTGTGGCGAACTCGTTACCGTTTTTGCTGGTGCGTTGCTCTGGAGTCTTGGCGATAGTGCCGGATAACATGACGGTCAGCACGATGTACCCTCCAAAGTGAACTGCTCACAGGACTCGGCGGCTTGACGCGCTACGGGTGGGCGGGTCAGTACGCACCAACCCGACCCGCTTCGAGTTCCGCACCAGTGCTTGCAATAACGGCATGTCGCCGCTTTCCGCTCTGCCTGTGCTCTGGGCAACCCGCCGTCATGCTCCATGATTGCCACGCGCTCTTCGTACCCTTCCCGGTCGCCGTTGCTGTCACCCCGGGGCGGGTTCATTCTCCGAACCTGCTCGGCGTGTTCCTCCGAATAGGCAGTGACCACCAACCGCTTGCCGGATGGCGTCCAGCATTCCACAAGCTGAGGGGTTCCACTCGAT
The DNA here is from genome assembly GCA_963708455.1 of uncultured Pseudomonadota bacterium. GTDB lineage: Bacteria > Pseudomonadota > Gammaproteobacteria > Competibacterales > Competibacteraceae > CAIMUS01. The sequence continues at coordinate 6,628 of CAVPSQ010000010.1, read as the reverse complement.
GGAATCTCGGGAATATCCGAAAGCTTCGGCCAGCCGTGCACCGGTGGATTGTTGGTTACATCCAGATCGGGATAGAGCGCCTGCGCCTGGCGCAATGCCTCATCCGGCTCCAGGTCCGGCGCAAGCCATACCAGTTGAGCGCGCCCGTCGATATTCAGCCGGTAGGACGCAGTTTTTGCCGACATGAGCGGCAGGACGTTTGACGGCGCGGGGCTCCCCGTGTCGGAATCGTCATTGCCTTCCATGCCCATTGCGGCGGATAGCGGCGCGGCGGCGCGGTTGGTTTCATCAGCAGACTCGTCGGCGGGTTGCTGTTCGCCGTCCGGAGCCTGCGACTTCAGTAAGTCAGAAAGTAAACTCATCAAACCATCAATTCAGTTCAAACTTGCTGTTTTGTATGGTTACGCTGGTTACACTGGTAACGGGCAGTAAAAACAACAGCTTACGTGTAACCAAGTTGTAACCAAGTTGCGCGGATGGTTACAGATTCTGGTTACAGATTCTGGTTACAGCCGTAACCGTTCGCTGTAACCATTCGCCGTAACCATTCGCCGTAACCATTCGCTGTAACCAAGTTGCGCGGATGGTTACAGCTTGGTTACGACCTAAGTTATTGATATTTAAGGGCTGTAACCATGTAACCAGCGTAACCACGTTTTTTTGCATATCTGAAAAATTCTCAGTCTTGCTCGTGAAACGGTGTAATCACGTAGCAGCGAACGGCGTTCCCTATCCCCGGTAGACGGTGGGGCTGTGCGAACCTGTTTTTTTCGCCACGCTGCAACAGTCCGGCGGCCAGCAGCACCTTTTTTACGGTCGCCGGCTTAAAGCCTCGGCATAGCTCCTGCTCGAACGTTTCCGTCAGGACGTAGAACGTAGGCTGTCCGTCGCCGTCGTACTCCACGGCCCCGGCTCGGTTAATGATTGTCCGAACGTCATAGTCCTGCTGCCCCTCGGTCCCTTTCCGGGTAAACCGGCTGTCCCCGTGCTGCTCAAAGAACTTCAGGACTTGCGCCAGAATCGCCCTTGTTTCCTGATTGCCGGCCCCCCCGCGTTGGTCCAACCAAGCGGCAAAGCAGGCGGCGGCGGCGGTGAACGATTCGCCCATTGGCCACCCAGTAATCCCGTAGCGCGTTGCAACCTCCCCCGCCGCTGCGCACAATCCGAAGTGTTGGGCGGCGCGTGTTACCTGCCCGCTAGCGCCTGACGGAACGTATTTATCAACGAAGTGGTCGCGCACTTCTCGGATTTCGGTGGCAAAGGTGGCCCAATCCTCGCGTTGCAGCGATTCGATAAAGGCGACAATCGGCGTGCCGTAATACGTTTCCGTCATCAGGGCCAGATGATTTGAGAGCGCCGCGCCGTCGCGGAACCCTTCGGGTAGGGTGTCGTAAACACCGAGTCCTTTTCCTGGGTCGGCGGGGATGTGCAACAGCCTGACTTCCTGTCCAGCGCGAACGGTTTTACCCGCCTCGCGCAAGAGATCAGCCAAGCTTAGCTCGCCGGATGACAGCATGAGCACGCGCCACGTCGCCACGGGGCGCGGACTGCCGTCTTTATTCGCCCGCTGCTTTCCCTGCCCGTTGGCTACCATGTAGAGCGCTTCGCCCGCCTGCTTAGCGTCCGCCTGGCCGATTTCGTCGAGTAAAAACAGGCAATCGCTTACGCTGGTCGCCGAGCCCTCGATGCCGTTGGCGGTCTGCCGCCATTCTCGGCGGTATTTGGGCGGGCCGTAGAGCGATGCCGCAACCCGGAGCACGGTACTTTTTCCAATGCTCGATACTGAGTCGAAGTGAAATCCGCCCGATTCTTGATGAACCGGATGTAGCATGGGCGCGGCAAAGCCCGCACAACACGCGAACACCAGCCGGGTATTGCCCGCGCACAGCCTGCCGATGTGGGTTTGCCAGTCGGCCAGATCGCCGCTACAGCCGAACCGGTTCTCTGTGCGCGATGCGGTCGCCTGGTACAGCACACGCTCCTTGGACTGTTCGCCTATCGTGCGATGCGGAAAGACAAACGTCTTGCCGTACCATCCCGTTTTATCGACGCAACGAACGCGGTTGATCGCTGGCGCAGTCTGAATATAAGCAGTCAGCAGATTACGTGCGGCGCTACTGGACGCCAACCCCAGCCCGCCGCGACGCAGCGCCTTGCGGTACTCGTCGGGCGACTCCAGGAGCTCAGCCGGCATCAACCAGCTATGAGCAACGCCGTCGTTGTCCTGCCATTCCAGCAGATAGCCCCAATCGCTGTTGCTGGTGTCGCGGGATTGCGCCACAACACGGATCGGGTCACATATCCATTTGGGGGAGTCGTCGCCCTCAGCTTGGTAGTAAACGCCGTTGCGCCGGCCCTTTTGCCACTCGACCACGGTGAACCCGTTCGCCTCCTGGCGGGATTGGCGTTCGTGCTCAGCGGCAGCTTCCTGCTCCTTGAACGCATCAGCAGCGGCTTCGGCTTCCAGCCTCGGCGGGGTTAGGTTCGCTGGATCAGACAGGAACACGCTATTTATATGTTCCGCCGTGAACCCGTCGGCCACGGCATCAGCCGCGTCCCACTTAGCCGGTAGCTCCCGCTCGGTTCCATCCGGCATACGCTTGAAGAAATCCAATCGGATCTCATGAATCGCGCCCCTGTCCTCTGGCGCTTCATTCTGCTGCGCCGCTCGAATCAGCTTACAGACCGCATCGGCAAAGCCACGGCCAGCGGCGTCGTTGTCCGGCCAGAGCCAAGCGGTGCGATGCGCCAGCGGCGTCCAGTCGGTCTTGCTTGGGGACTGCGCGCCGTTCATCGGCGTGGTGATCACGTAGTCCGGCAGCGGGAATAAAACGGCAGCGGCATCAGCCGCCTTTTCACCCTCGCAGACGATAATGATCGCCTTGGGGTAATCCTGAAGTCGGTGGGAATTGTAGAGCGGGCGCGGGGCCGGCAATCCCTGCCAGCGCCAAGTGCGTTGACCATCCGCCGATTGGCAGTAGGTCAGCGGCGTAAAGCTTTTGCCTTCGGCGGTCTCGAAGCGGCAGACATAGCAGACGGTCCGGCCATTGGCATCGTGGTAGGTCCATCGGCCTACAGGTTCGCCGTGCTTGAAGTGGTGGCTTGGCGGCGTCGGCGCGTTATCCGGTAACGGCGTTATGGGCGTCCATTCCTCCTTTCTTCCAGCGTTCGCCGCCCTTGGTGATGCGGGGGCGGCCTTGCTGTTAATGCCAAGCAGCGCGGCTACCGTTTCGGCTGCCTTACGCTGATTGCCGCCGTCCAGATAGGCAACCAGTGAGATGGCATCGCCACCCTTATCGCCGGTAGCGAAGTCGGCCCATTGCCCGGTGTCCAGGTTGATTGAGAAGCTGCCCGGCGTGGCGTCGGCGCGCTTGGGATTGAGCGGCTGATACTCCCGGCCTTCTCGTTTTCCACCCGGCAGGAAGTGCGTAACAATGCGTTCCAGGTGGGGCCGCGCCTGCTCAGCGACATACTGAATAAAGCCGATCTTATCCATAGAGCCCCTCCAGTTTGGCGATGGTCATAACCTCCCCTCCCTGGCGACTGCCGCCCAACGTAGCGCGGAAACTGCACCGACATAACAGCCGGCAAAGAAGCCGGCCAATGTGAGCAAGGCAAGCAACACGATCAAGCCGATCATTGGCCGCCTCCCTGCGCCGCTTGGCGGGCCAGCATCAAACTGTATCGCCCAATGCGGTGTCCCTGTTGCCGAACCCACGTAGTGATAATCGGGTGACCTTGGAGGCGAAGCTCAAGGACTCTACCGCCGGGGTGCATGATGTCCAGGTCTTGCCTGGCTTCCAGGGTGGTGATTGGATTTTGCCGGAGCGCCGCTAGTAGGCGCTGGCGCTGGACTTCAAGGGAATGATCGGACATAATTAAATCTCTTTGAGTTGTTACGTTTGAATGATCCTTCCGCCCATCTACGGGCGGATTTTTTTTGCCTTCATCATCTTGCGGCTACCTTCCAGTCACTGGTGGACACAACGCGCCGTCCGTTGGCTGCCAGCCAAGCCATTACTTCACTTTTGCGATACATGGCATGTCGACCGATGTTCACGTAGGGGACGAAACCCCCTCGAATAGCTTGCTGTTCAAGCCAATTGCGGCTGATATTTAGTCCCGCAGCGACTTCCATCCGGGGGATAAGTGCGTCGTCTGGGGCTTTATAGAAGCGTTCGCGCAGTTCAATAAAGGTTGGTTTACGATGATTGCGTAGCATAGTGGTCTCGCGTGGGTTATGAAGAACACGAGGGCCACTATGTCATGTCTATTTCCCGCCTTTCGCTTCCTGTGCATAGGTGGGATTAAAGGCGGGATTAAAGGCGGGATTTCGCACAGCTAAGTACTTTGGGGGCGATTCAATCTGCTCAAGCGATTCGCTAACGCTTTGCGAGAAGTATCATGCAGATTCCCTTTGGTGCACGTCCAGATCAACTTATCGTCGGTCGAGTCGGCGATAACTCCTGTTTCATCATCGTTCGCTAAGTGGTGAAAAACCTCATCTGCTGTTGGCTCCCGCTTGAGCTTTTCGCGTAAGGCTGTTTTCGCTTCTAGGATTGCCGCCGTTAACCGGTCTTTCCTCTTGGCGCGAAACCGTTTCTTGCCGCTGGTCTTCTGCTCATTGCTAAACCCAGATTGCGTTCCGGGGTCCCTCTTAGCGATTTCCGCTTCTAACAAGTTTTCTGCGAACTGCTTCAAGGCTATGGTGTACGGGTCGGGCTTTGCTATAGCTTGGTTTCCTGGCTCAAACCGCTCAACCCTCTCTGGCGCTGATTGCTGTGCTTCACGAAGCAAGAACGTGGACGTTAATCCTTGAGGTTTGACGAACTCCTTAAATATCGGCGGAACATCCCATCCCAATTCGATGGCAAACTCTATCCATTGGCGCGGCGGTGTGCTGTCTTGAGTTAGCCACCCGGACTTAATAGCCCGATCTATTGAATCGATCTCCATCCGAGCATGTCTAGGCAGTTGGCGGAGGCCGAATTCAGCAGTTCTCCCCAAAAGCCAGCACAACGCTTCAGTGCACTGCCAAGCTTTATGCTTCAGAGCCTTCTCTAATTCTTCCGGTTTTGCGGCAGGGAAACCGCCATACGGCGGATAGTTCAGGTCTTTCTGTTCGCTCATCTCTTGCAGCCCTTCTATGCAGCCCTTCAAAGAAGAAGCCAGTCCAGCGGGGTGAAGGGGTCCCCGTTTTCGGTGATCGGCCTAGGACTGGCTGAAAAGGGTTACTCGTTCGTGGCGTTCAAGTAGGCAATGGGCGCTGACTGCTCCAGACCGGCGCACTTCAGCACGAAGGTTTCAACCGCCTGCATCGGCTCTCGCAAATCCTCTACGCCGAATTGAATATATCCCTGAGTCACGTCGCCGCCGCTGCTGTGATTCAACAGTCGTTTAATGGTGTAGGCGCTGAAATTCCGCTCTAGGCGGTGATTTACGATGCTGGCGAAAGTACGCCGCAAGTCATGCAGGGTAAAGGGGACACCGCTTTGCTGGCCGATGGCAAGAACGCTCTTGCGGTGGTGCATTAGATGGCCTTCCCTGTTGTCGGCAGGGAACACATAACGCGATGCGCCAGCCGTGGCTTTGCGTCGGGCCAGCAGTCCGCTAAGCCACTTGCCGACCGGCAGGGTGTGCGTCCGGTGGTTCTTCGTCTGGCGAAAGGTCACGGTTCGATTGCTTAGGTCTACGTCATCCCACGTTAGCCGACCCGCTTCTTGTTCTCTACAGCCGGTCAACAGAATGAAGGCGCAAAAGTCACGAACGGCGTTGCGGTGCTCGGTATCGTCGGGGTTATGCGCCAGCGCCCTAAACCACGCTTCCAATTGGTGCGGCTCGATATGCCGGGTGCGCCGCTCGATGCGATGCCACTTCTTGAGCGCGGTCAGCCGATTGCAGGGATTGGACGGTATCAGCGGTTCGCCGTCGGCGGTGCTGTATTTTTCCATCGAGAAGTTCAGCAGGGCGCGCAAGAATCGAAACTGCTGATTCGCCTGGGCTTGGCTGCGCTCGCTCAATTGGTCAAAGCGCCGTTCGATCATGGCGCGGCTGAGGGTGACCAGCGGCATATCCTGCCAATCGGCAAATGCCCTCGTCATGGCTTTGTGGTAATCTTTGAGCGTGTTTGCCGATAAGGGGCGCGAACCCACATAGGCGTTGAACGCCTCGGCCAGCGTGACGCTGCGCAGCTTGGTTTCTCGTTCCGCCTGATTGCGATTGACGCCTTTTGCCATATCGCCAAGCAGCTTGACCGCTTCCCGCCGGGCTTGATCTGGCGTCAATGGGCCGTGCAGACCGATGGTGATGCGGACGGTCTTCCCGGCTACTCGATTTTGGACGATATAGGTTTTGCGGGTTGGGGTGATGCGAAGCCCGAACCCTGGTAGCTCGCTATCCCAGATAAAGATTTGCCCGGTGGTCGGGCATTGCGCGGCGTCAACGGTGCGCTTCGTGATTTTGCTCATGGCGTCGCCCTTCTCGACTTGTAAGCAGGTTGTAAGCAGATTATAGCGAAGTCGGGTAAGGAACGCTAATGCTTATAAAGGTTGTAATGATTGTTAACTCATTAACTTATATAGCTTGTTACGATTGGGTAAGGGTTGCTAAGATGCTAGGAAAAGTAACT
>CAVPSQ010000009.1:0-82176 GCA_963708455.1 uncultured Pseudomonadota bacterium | reverse complement strand
TGAGGACATCGCCGAGGTTCTGAAGACCAGTCGGCGAACCATCGAACGTGTGCGCCAGCGCTTCGTCACGGAGGGATTAGAGGTCGCTGACATCCCCGGCCCGCAGCCCCGTTGCCGGGTAAGATCAAAATCAAGGGCGATGTTCGAGCAACGGCTCCTGCAGTTGGCGTGAGCGACTGCTCTCGGGAAACGCTGCCATTGGACGTTGCAGATGCTCGCCGACGAGTTGGTTGTACTCGGGTAAGTGATTGGATTGGGTCAGTGTCGAGACCGTGCGGCAGGCACTAAAAAAAACGACATTCAGCCGTGGATTGTGGCTTCCTGGTGCATCCCACCCGCGGTTGAGTTTGGCAAGCTGTTTTGGCCCATTTCGGCACTCTCATTTGGCCCACCTGACCAGGGTAATCATCATCACGTGTCCTGTTGGGGACGGTGAGCCTGCCGCTCAGGGGTTGGTTTACGGCTGGCCAGGGTGCGTTTGAAGCGATAGCTGTCGGTACCCGTTTCAATAATGTGGGCGCGGTCCGTGAGCCGGTCCAGCAACGCTTTGCATAAGCGCGCGTTTGGAAACACCGGGGTCTATTCGGAAAACGGTAAATTCGTGGTAATGATCCAGACCGTTCGCTCGGCGCGTTCACTGATGACCTGAAACAGTAACTCGGCGCCGCCCTGGGCAAAGGGAACATAGCCCACTTCATCCAGGACGATCAGGTCAAGCCGGCTCCAGCGTTGCAGGGCCCGCCCCAGCACGTTTGTCGCCGGGCTTCGACCAACTCGTTGACCAAGCCTGCCGCGGTGATAAAACGGGCCCGTTTTTGCTGGCGGCAGGCCGCCACGCACAGGCCGGTTGCCAGATGGGTTTTGCCGTGGCCCCAGTCCCGCCCACTGCGGAAACGACCCGGCCCGGCCCGGTCGAGATAGTGGCCTTCGGCGAGTTGCTCAGCCGCGCAACAGAGACCTGGGGAGCAGCGCTGAAATCGAGTCCTCCAGGTTTTCAGTCGGGGCATGTGGGCCTCCTGTAAGCGGTGCGCGATCGTGCGCCGCTCCCGTTCATCAACTTCAGCGGCCAGCAGGCTGGCCAGGTAGGCCAGCGGTGGCTGCTGCTGCCGCAGCGCCTCCTGGGCCAGATGCTCACACTGTGCGGCCACCGTGGCGAACCGTAGAACGCGGCAGTACTCTCGGATGGTGGCGAGGTCCAAGGCGGTGGTGGCGGTCATGATACCGTCTCCTGGATAGCGGCCGCTGTCGTGACCAGCAGTTGGTCATAGCCGTCCAGCCAAGGCAGCGGCCGGGTGACATAGTTCAGGGGGTGAGATCGGTGGGGGATAAGTTGAGCACCGGCGGTGGCGCCAGCGGCGGCGCGGTCAGGAAATAGCGGACGGCAGCGGCATCGTACGCCCCACTGGTCAGGGCGTGGTGGATCGCCCGGGTCAGGCGGTCATAGCCGTGCTGTCGCCCTAACTGGAGCAACTCGATCATTTGACGGGTACCTTCCTGAGAGCCCTGCCGTTCCCGGAGCAAGGCCCAGAGTTGATCGTGGGCCGCAGTCCACCGTCCCGCCGCCCGCCCTTGCGCCAAGGGGGTAGAACCGGCCAGTGCCCCCGGTTTGTGGAGCAGCACATCCAGGTAGTGCGCCAACTCCAGCACCTGTTGTCGGCGGCGATAACAGCGCTCATGGCAGGCGACTTCCTGTCCGCCGTGCCAGATCGCGACGGTCAACGGGGCGACCCGAACCCGGACCTGGGTCCCAGGCAGTAGCGGGGTGGAATACCAATTGGTTCGTACTTGGACGCCGCCTTTACCGTCAACCCGGCAGGTGTGCTCTTCGGTCAGGTCCAAGTCCTCGGCCTGCAACGGCAGCAACTGGGGGCGTTCCCGCGTCACGGCCTGACCGACTGTCAGCGTGCCTTCTTGAATGAGCCGCGGTTCCTCTTCCTGGCAGGCGCGCCGTAGGCGTTCATTGAGCTGATCCCAGCGGGCCACCTGAGGGATCGGGACCAGATGATGGCGGCGAAAATAGCCCACTTCCCCTTCCACACCCCCTTTCTCATGACCTTGAGCCGGGGTGCAGAAAGAGGCCTCGAACTGCCAATGGGACCGAAACGCGATAAAGCGGGTCGTTTCCTGCCGCTGATGGCCCCGCAGAAGCTTCTTGACCGCGCTGGTCAAATTGTCATAGCGCCGCCGCCGAAACACCCCACCAAAATAATGAAAAGCGCGCTGAGGCGCGTCCAGAAACGCTTGCGGCGTCGCGCGGGGATAGGCACGATGATAGGCCAACCGACTGGCCATGCTCCGCACCCCGAACACCTGCGCCAGCTGGCGCTCACCGGCCAGTTCCACCATCGCCTCATACCAGTCCACCTGGCCTTCGACCCCCCAGTCATAACGCTGGGGACTACAAACCGTCTGTCGCAGCAACCCCAGTTCGGCTTTCCGCACCCGCACCTACTGTCGCACCCGGCGTTCGGAAATCGGATACGGCCGATACGCGGTGCGCAGGCGCCGGTAAATCCGATGGGCGGTATGCCGCTGTTTGCGCGGCGCCTGACGGTCCTGTTCCAACATGGCGTCAATCGGCGGTTGGACTGGCGCCAGGCGTGGACACGACCGCACCGGGCGCTGGCGCTCCGGTGGCCACGCCCTCTGTAACGCTTGGCGCACCAAGCGCCGGTGGACACCCAACTGCCGCGCCACACCGGGAATGGTCCCGATACCAAACTCATATTCACGTCGGATCTGCTCAAATAGCTCCACCTTCTGTCTCCGGTTCATCACGGCCCCTCTGTTGCCTGGAAATCAGGTCAACAGAGTAAGCGTTAGCAACGTTCAGGTGGGCCAATTCAGATTGCCGAAATGTCCCAAATCAGATTACCGAACTCACGCGGTCAGCGCCGACTTTGTTTGGCACATGGAGGATGTGATCCAGACCTACATGCGGTCGTATGACCCCGCCTATCCCGTGGTCTGCTTTGATGAGACCTTCAAGCAATTGTTCGGGGAGGTGCGACCCTCCCAACCGCCACGACCGGGAGCACCGAGGCGGGTGGATTATGAATATGAGCGCAAGGGTGTCTGCCATCAGTTCATGATGTGTGAGCCGTTGCGGAGCTGGCGTCATGTCCGCGTGACTGAACGTCGTACGCGACGGGATTATGCCGCCTGTGTGCGGGAGTTGGTCGAGGTGTATTACCCGCAGGCGATCAAGATTCGGCTGGTCCAAGACAACCTGAATACCCACGACGGAGCCAGCCTGTACGAGGCGTTCTGTCCGACGAAGGCTCGGGAGTTGTTGGATCGGATCGAGTTTCATTACACCCCTAAGCATGGCAGTTGGCTCAACATGGCGGAGACGGAGATCGGCATCATGAACCGGCAGTGCCTTGATCGGCGTCTTGACAGCCCGGAGCAGATCGCAACGGAGATAGCCGCTTGGGAAAACCAGCGAAACGCTTTGGAGGCACGCATCCATTGGACCTTCACCTTGGCCGTCGCACGACAGAAACTGCGAAAACTTTACCCGTCAATCGAAGATTGACGTCACACTAGCTATTTGCTGTTCCTCCTTTGTCTAGTTATAATCTGTCTGCTAGATAGCGGACAGAAGTAAGAAATTTGCTAGGTATAAGCTAGAAATCTGCTAGATGACAGCTAGAGAAATGACAACTATCATTGCATTCGTATCGCAAAAAGGTGGTGTGGGCAAATCCACGTTGGCTCGTGCCCTGGCTCGTGAAGCCACCGTGAGCGGGCTCCGGGTGAAGATAGCAGACCTCGATACTCAGCAGGGTACCTGTGGATTGGCATCGGACCCGACTGAACGCCGACATTGAACCTATGGTATTCGTGGAAGCGTACCGGACAGCGGCGCACGCCCTGAAACAGGCCGCTCAGTATGATTTGCTGGTCATTGACGGACCGGCTCGAACCAGTAGCGCCACCCTGGAAATTGCGCGGGTCGCCAGTTTGGTTGTTCAGCCCACGGGGGCCTCGGTCGATGATCTCCGCCCGGCGGTGCGGGAATTTCATGCGCTGATTAAGGCAGGCATTCCGCCTGAGCGGTCGACCTTTGCGCTGAACCGGATCGGGACCGACGCGGAGGAAGCCGACGCGCGGGCCTATATTGCCGAGGCGGGCTATGCGATGCTGGCGGGGTGTCTCCCGGAGCGGCCCGGCTACCGGAAAGCCCAAAACGTGGGGCTGGCGGTGACAGAAACTCCCTATGCGGGGTTGAATGAACGGGCCGATAAACTGATCCAGGCGTTGATTGATAGGGTGTCCAATGGCTGATGCATCGAAACTCAAACGCAAAACTGGCTTAGGCCCTCCACCGTCCATTGAGGAAGCCAGCCGGAACCTTCAAGAGCCGGAGCTGGCTTGGCCCCCGGTAGAGCGCATTGATGGCCGCTCGCTGCGGCGTTCCGAACGCACCCTCCAGTTGGCGACTCGCGTCAGCCCGGAATTCGATGCCCGATTGCGGCACATCGCGCAGCGGGATGGCTTGTTGTTGGTGGAAGTGCTGGAGCGGGCTCTGGATGCGTATGAATCTGCTAGATAGCAGGTAGATAGCTTCTACCTAGATAAAAGGTTAATCCGGCATTGTTCCGCTTGCGCTGGGTAAAGCACACCCGCTACTACGAAGTGCTGCTGCATCAAGACCTGTGGGGCGGCTGGATCGTGACCCGCATCTGGGGCCGGCGCGGTTCGCCCTTGGGCCGGGTCCGGCATCAGCCGTGCGGGTCCTATGCCGAGGGGCTGAGCCGGGTTCAGCAAGTACAGCAGTGCCGTACCCAACGGGGATATGCCCCGGTGGACGATGTAACGTTACCGGCCCTGACAACGGTAGGCGCCGGATGAGTGAGTCCACTTGAATGAGTAACCCGCGCCCGCCCGCCTCTGAGCTGCTGCCCCTGCTGGCCGCCGCGTTCCCGCACACCTTCTTTGCTGACCCTAAGCAGGTGCAGCCGCTCAAGATCAACATCCACCACGACCTCGATGACCTCCGCAAGGCCCAGGCCCTGCCGGCCGAGATCGGCCTGCTCCCGCTCCGGCGCTTCCTGCACTGGTATACCCAGCGGACGTGTTACCGCAAAGCCCTGGCACGGGGTCTGGGACGGGTCGATCTGATCGGGGCGGTGGTGGATACGGACATTCCGCAGACATTCGCCACCAGGCGCAACAGGAAATCAAGCGCCGGCAACCGGATCAAGCGGCGCGTGGTGCGCCCCGATCGGCAGGCGCGGCGGCCCCGCTGCCAACCCTGGCAGCGGCCTTTCCCCAAACCTTCTTTACCGAGCCGGGGCAGGTACAACCGCTCAAGGCGTTCCTGTACCGTGATCTGCTCCGGCTTGCCAAGGCCGGCGCGTTGCCTGACGGCATCGACCGATCACAGTTGAAGCCCTTCCTGCGCTGGTATACGGGCCGGACGGCCTACCTGAATGCCGTGGCGCGAGGTCTGGGGCGACTCGATCTGACCGGCGCGGTGGTCACGACGACGATACCGAGGCCATCCGCCAGCGTGCCCGAACCGAGGTGCAGCGCCGGCGCGAGCACCAGTCCGCCCAAGGCGGCAATGACGGCGGCGGTCGCGGCCCCCCCCAGCGCCCAAGCCTGGCCCCATCCCGTATTTCCTGGAGGACCTGTACGCCATGGCCGTCGATGCCAAGCTGGAAGTGACCCTCAAATTCACCACCCTGCCGAATGCCAAGCCCGCCGGCTCGGGCAAAATGGCGTTTGCGCTGAAGACCCCGGACGGGCAGTTCGTCACTGCCGAGGTGAGCAACAAAGTCTGGAACAAGCTCAGCCAGGCGGCAGCGGACTGGCCGGCCTGGACCGCCGCATTGACAGGCACCATGGGGGCGCGCACCGAGAAAGGCTTTGTGCTGACGAACCCGGGCCTGCAAGTGTTCGAGCGCAAGCCGAAAGCGCCGGTGGAAGCGGCGTCACCCCTGGCGGAAGCGTTGTCCGCCGCGTTAGCCGCCGTCAGTCCTGTCAACGTCGCCCCAGCGCCCGCCGTGGCGGAGCCGGCGGAAGCGGTACCCGTTCCGGCCACCACAGCGGCGGCCGATCCTAACCCGGCCAGCCGGAAACCAGTGTTATCCCTGAAGAACCGCCAAGCTACCTCATAAGACAGAGATGCCGCGGAAGGGCAGGGGAATTAAAACGGCGGCGCGGTGGTCAGCAGAGGTATTTTCCCTGACGTGGAGGACAGACCCATGGCCGCGTTGACTCCGCCGGTGGAGGTTATCACCGGTGGCAATCGTGGCCTGGACCTGGAGACGGGCCGCCAACTGGCGCAACGGGGTTTGACCGTCGTGCTCACGAGCCGCGACCCGGCCCAGGGACAGCGCGCGGCCGACCGACTCCGTACCCAGGGCCTGACGGTCGTCTCTCGCCCACTCGAGGTGACCGAGCCGGCCAGTGTAGCCGCGCTGGCCGAGATGTTACGGCAAGAGTTCGGCCAGATCGAGGTACTCATCAATAATGCCGGTGTCGCCCTGGAGGGTTTTAGTGCCGAGGTCGTGCGCCGAACCTTGGCCGTCAATTGTTTTGGGGTGATCACCGTCGTGGATCACCTGTTGCCGTTACTCTCACCCCACGGTCGCATCGTCATGGTGTCCAGTGGGATGGGGCAGGTGGCCGGGCTGCCGCCGGCGTTGCAGGCTGAGTTTCTCGACCCGACGCTGACCCGAGCGCGGTTGATGGACCTGCTGCATCGCTTTGTGCGGGACGTGGAGGCCGGTCAGCACACCCAACACGGCTGGCCCAGCCATGCCTACCGGATTTCCAAAATCGGCCTGAATGCTTTTACCCGGCTGCTGGCCAAAGAACTGGCCTCGACCGCCCTTCGCGTCAACGCCGTGTGTCCTGGCTGGGTCCGGACCGACATGGGCGAACCGAGCGCTCCCCGCCGCGTCGAAGCGGGCGCCCGCGGCATTGTCTGGGCGGCTCTACTGGGTGAGGACGGTCCGAGCGGGGGATTCTTCCGGGATGGCCGGCCGATTTCCTGGTAACACCGAGCGACTCGCGACCGCCCCCGCCGGCAGGAACCGCCCGAATCGGCTCAGGGTCACGGGGGTTGCGTTGGGAAGGCGGCTCTAACCGCGCTCATCCTTTCGGCTCAGGGTTCGGAAAGCCCCAGCGGTTGGCGTGCTCAGAGTCGCCACCCAAGCGGATAAACCGGGCTTCACCCCGCCGCGCCTTCACTCCTTCTGAAGCTCCCCCTTCGTTAGCGCGTGTGCCGCCCTGGAGGCCTGACGGGTGTTGCCAGGGTTCTTCTCCTCGGTCTCTCCACCGCAAGGGTCGGCGGTTCTCAGGATTCTGTATCGAGTGAAAGGTTGAGGCCGATAACGGCGATTGGCAGGTGACGATACGGCGGGCCAGTCCGGCTTTTCCAGGCGCTCGTTAGGTTCAGCTTTCGTTCAGTTCAGCTTGATTATTCTGCTCTCAACGACGGGATCGACCCCCTCGCGTCCCTCCAGGCGGCGTTTCCCCGCCTGGGGGCATGCCCAGGGAATCCGTCCAGGGAGGCCGCGCCGCGCCGCGCCGCGCTCCCGCGTATCGACTTTATTCGTCTGTTAACGTGATTCAACCCGATAAAGGTGATGTGAATGAAACCCGTAACGAAAATCGTAACCCCGAAGCTGTCCCTGTTCGCCGTGGCCGCTCTGCTGGCCGCCCTGGGTGGCCCGGTCTGGGCCGAGAGCAACACCAACACCACGATCCAGGAAGGCCGGATGAACACCAACGATACCCACCAGCGGGGCCGCGTCAACGACAACGCGACCTATCAGGAAGGCCAGGACAACGCCAACCGCACCCGGCAGTATGGCGCGGACAACTGGAACCAGACCGGGCAGTTCGGCCGGTCCAACTACAACGAAACCCACCAGCACCAGCCCGGCGATCGCCCCCGCCAGAAGCGTCAGCAGCCGGGTTCGGATGGCTGAGCCTCACGCCGACGCCCACCCCCTGGGCGTCGGCCTCCCCACTGGCTTCACAGAGAGGCATAAACCCATGAAGACTTTACCTGGGTCAGTCGGGGTGGCGTTCCTGGCCGCCCTGCCCCTGGCGGATGCCGAGTCGAGGTCCGCTCAGACCGACAGACCCTGTTTCCGGGTCACTATCCAGAACAAGCGGTTCAACGACTCGACCGTGCAGCAGAACTGCGAGCGCAACTTTAATCGCACCGTGCAGGCCGGGGCGCGGAATCAGGCGCACACGACCCAAACCGGCCAGGTCAACAACAACAAGGTCCGGCAATACCAGTACGACGTGCCGGCAGGCTTCAACCGGCGCCGCGGGGGCGAGTAGCCGTCCGTCAGCGCCGGCACTGGTGCGGGCGAGTCGGGCCGTGACGAACCGGAACCCGCTTTGCCGGCGGGTGGCGGCAGTCACCGCCCGCCGGCGGATCCGGTCCCGGCCAAGGGCCTGGCGGCTACCTATGACGCCCCGGCGCTTCACCACTGAGGCGAATGAGAATGAACCCTCCAGTTGTCAAATCCTTCCTGGGTGCGGGTGTGGTCGTATTGACCACTTTGCTGGCCCCGCTCGCTGTTCAGGCCCAGCGCACGAACACTACGATCCAGAACGGGCAGATCAACCTCAACCGAACCGTCCAGCAGGGCGCCAGCAACACCAACACGACCTCGCAAACGGGTGTGATCAATAGCAACCGCACGCTTCAACTCGGCGGTAATACCGCGAACCCAACCGGCGCGTTCGGCCGGTTCAATCCCGCCGGGATAGAGTCGGGCCGAGGCTTCCAGGGCATCCGCTTCAACCACGGCGGCGACGCCCGCGGCCCCGCCTCGCCAGACCACAGCCAGCGCCGGGGTGCGGGGTGGCGAGGTCACCCTCACGATGAAAATCGACAGGAATGAACCCGACAGCGCGGTGGCTTCCGCCCGCCCGCCGCGGTGACCCGGAGCGCCCGATACGGCCCGCCTCGGGTCGACGCGGCATCCGGTGTGTCGACTCGACCGTCGTTCCAACAACAGGTGCGGTGACATGAAGATTTCAAACGTGGCAATAACAAAGACGGGTTGGCGAGTCACCCGTGTAGTCTTGGTGGCGGTAGCCGTCAGCGTGGGTGCGGAGACCTTTCAATCCGATGGCTCCACCACCACCATCGAGCAGAGTGGGGGTCGGGGCCCGAGCCATTCGCAGGTGATCCGGGATCAAGATGGCCAGACCCTCATTACCCGAGACGGGAGCAGTACCGATATCACGGTTCAACGTCGTTCTGGCACACCCTCAGCCGACGACGGCTCAGAAGACCCGGCGTTCAGTACGCGCGAGGCCTTCAAGCAGCGGATGCTCCAGCGACGGCGCCGTCCGGCGCCCTGACCCGGACGCCGTTGGGTCAACCTGTGGTTCTGACCGATGTAAGGAAGCCCTGGGAGGGCGATCACGCCGGAGGGCGGCGGCGCGAAGGCGGGCTCGGCGGCGGGTTAAGTGCCGCGCCGGCCGCGTCGTCGAAACTCGATCCAGGCATCAATACAGACGGCGGTGCGCTGTCGGGCGGACGAGCCACCGGTAGTCCCTACGGGTGGTAAAAAACCGTTCTTACCTTTACGTGGAGAGGCAGTGAAGATGAAAACCCGCTTTAGATTGATTTCTTTCTGGCTGGCCCTGAGTGTGGCCGGTGGTCTTACGCTTGGGGCCTGTGCCCAAACGCGCGGCTACCAACCGCTGGCGACTCCCCAGGTCGATCCCCGCGCGGCCTCGTATGAGCAGGATTTGGAGTATTGTAAGGGGCAAGCCAGTCAGACGGCACAAACCGGCACGCAAGCGGCCCAAGGCGCCCTGGCCGGCGGGGCGGTCGGTGCCGCCGGTGGCGCGATCACGGGCTCGATGTCCAAGAAGGTCCCGATGGGCAAAGGGGCCGCGCTGGGCGGCGCCCTGGGCGCCTTAGCCGGTGGCGCGTATGGAGCCTATCAAGGCGATCAGCAGTATCAAACCGCCTTATGGAGTTGCATGCGTCAGTTAGGACACCCCGTCGGGTATTAACGCCAGCCTCGACGCCAGCCGCCCCGTCACCGCCCCGCCGCCGCGGGAGGCGACGGGACGGTAGCACGCTCACCCGCGCGTGGGGCTTGATACCCGCCTGCAGGAGCGACCTGTACAACCTCCGAGAGCTACATATTGCCAGCTTTTCTGCGCTTTGGCTGGGAGACTAGAATCGGCTGCTTTCGGCGGTTGTAGCGATCCGCTCGGTCCGCCAACAGTCACACCGCCGATCCGTAGCGGTGGCGTTACCGCCGCCGCCACCAGATACAGCATGACGGCGGCCAGCACCACCCCACTGAAACCGATCTGCATGGCCAATACCGTTGCCAGCACCGCGCTGACCACCGAGGCGCAGCCGTTAATGGCCCAGGCCCAGGGCACCAGCCCCGGTGCAGTCCGCGCTAGCAGCGACAGCCCCAAGGGAAACGGCATGCCCATCCCGAATGCCAGGGGGACGATCGACCCGATAGCACAGAGCCACTTGATCGGCTCGGGCCAGGGCAAGGCCCACTGGAAAAAGGCGGGCAACGCCAGCAGAGACACGAGCGCCCATCCGGTAATGCCGGCCACGGCCCACCGCACGGCCCGGCGTGGATCCGCGAAGCGGCGGGAAACCGCGCTCCCCAGACCGGCGCCCACCAGAAAGGTGCACAGCCCCACGGCCACGGCATACAGCGGATGGCTGAGGAAGACCATGCATTGCTGGATAAAAGCGATTTCCAGAAACAGAAATCCCAGGCCGATGGCGATGAAATAAATGAGCACCCGCCCCCGCAGGCCGCGCGCCGGCACCCGCTCCGACCGCCGG
This sequence comes from uncultured Pseudomonadota bacterium, assembly GCA_963708455.1. Taxonomy (GTDB): domain Bacteria; phylum Pseudomonadota; class Gammaproteobacteria; order Competibacterales; family Competibacteraceae; genus CAIMUS01. Next base: position 71,357 of record CAVPSQ010000009.1, on the reverse strand, counting down.
CCCAGACACAGAGGCAGTAGGATCAAGACCACGCTGGCCAGCAGCGCCTGCACCAGCGTCGCGATCAGCACCAGGTAACCCCATTCGAGTTGTCCCAGGCCGCCGTGCGCTCGCTTCGCCCACAGTGCCGGCAGTTCCCGCCATTTGAAGAAGTGGAAAAAATACGGCCGATCATCCGTAGCGGGCCTTAGGTTGAACGGATAGCGTTCCAGGAAGGTTTCCCGTTCCGGACCCAGGAGCGCGATGGCGCTGGTGTACAGATCCGGCGGTTCCAGGTCATTGAAATGGTTGGCTTCGTCGGCCTGCATCCCGGCATACCAGGCAGGGTCGAAGGCCCGACGCTGGCAGAACTGTCGAATGCTTGCCTTGTCTTCGGGGCTGAAGGCGCCGTTCTTCACCATCAGGGTGGTGGTTTTCCAGCCCTGGATCAGCACCAGTTGGGCGCCCGGGTCCGGTACGCCCAGCCGTTCCAGGGCCACAACGGCCGTCGCGAAGAGCTTCAGGCTGTCACGCGGCGGTTGCCGCAACCAACTGGTGATGGCCAGCAGGCCACTGGGATTCAAGTGCTGAAGATAGTGCTGGAACGCTTCCACAGTGTAAAGCGCACTGGTGTTTAGCGCATGCAATCCGGCCGCGGTGGTGTTAAAAGTATCCAACAGCGTCATCTGGATCAGGTCATACGATTGGCGGTGACTGGCGACGAACCCGCGGGCCTCGGCGATATGCACCTGAACGTCCGCTCGATCGTACAGACCGTCCGTGAAGGCGCCGAAGTCGTCGCGCACCAGTTCCACTACTTGGGGATTCAGTTCCACCGCCTCCACCCGACGCGCCCGATGATACAGGGCTTGCAGCACGTCGGCCCCACCGCCCGCTCCCAGCACCAGGACGTGCGGCTGGGGCAACAGATGATAGGGTAGGGCCGAGGTGAGGTTATCCAGATAGGCTAGATCATCGAGCCGGCCGGTAAACGGGGTGATGGCGCCGAGTTCTTCGCCGTCGCTGAACAGCCCCAATTGGGGTGGGGGCTGAGTAGTGGTGGTCAGACTCAGGCCGGGAGCATAGCGAAACGGCACCACCGTGTTGCGGACCACGCTGAGCAGCCCCAGCGGACTGGAACGCTCCGCGATCACCTGGGCGCCGACCACCTGCAAGGACTGGCTCAGGCCTTTATAAGCGGACATCTGCAAGGCTGTCCAGGGCGCCGGCAGGCTGAAGCCCAGCACGACCAGTCCCAGCCCAACCAACCATCCCCACCGCGGCCCGCGAGTTTCTAGTAGCGCCACCCCGGCGGCGACCAGACCCAAAGCGTACAGGATCAGGAGCGCGGCCACCGGCGGGACGATGTACAGTAGCAAGATCACACCCAGAGCCCCGGCGCCGGCGCCCATCAGGTCGAACGCATACAGGCGGTGAATCTGCGCGCCGTAGTGGAGGTACGTCAGGCCCAGGGCACTGGCGACCCAGAAGAAGGGGACCGCCAGCAGCAGGTACAGGAGCAGCAGCATTCCCAACTGACGCGGGTCCCAGCCGATTTCCAGAGCGTTGAAGGGCACCCGCTGGGCCAGCAGAAAGGCCGTCAAGGCGGATAGGGTAAATAGAAAAATGCTACCGACGAAGCAATCGGCGAAGCGCCGCCGCATGACGGTCCCCAGCCGTGTAAGCAAACTCCCCGAAGCGCCATAACCCAGTAGCGCCAAACTGATGATCATGGAAGCAAAATGGTGCCATTGAATAATGGCGAAGAGACGGGTCAGCAGGACCTCATAGGCCAGTGCGGTGGCCGACAGCAGGGCGATGGCCCTTAGCGGGGGTGTTCCGGTCGCCGGAAGGTTCAACGCCCACCTGTCAACGGGACGAAGCGCACCGGCAAGATCGTGCGGGTGCGAAGGGCGCCGTCATCCGCTTTCGTGACCAGTAGCAACTGTTGGGTCAGGAAGCTGCTGCCCACCGGCAGGATCATCCGGCCACCCGGCTTGAGCTGCCGGATCAGCGGTGGCGGCAAGTGATCCGTCGCGGCGGTGACGAGAATGGCATCGAAGGGGGCGTGCTCCTCCCAACCGTAATAGCCATCCCCGACCCGGACGCTGACATTGTGGTAGCCCAAGCGTTGCAATGTCTGCCGGGCCCGATCTCCCAGGGTCGGGATGATTTCCATGGTATAGACCTGCTTGACCAGTCCGGCCAGGATGGCGGCTTGATAACCGAACCCGGTCCCCAGTTCGAACACAACCTGGTCCGGTTTAAGGTCCAGCAGGTCCGTCATGATCGCCACAATATAGGGTTGGGAAATGGTCTGGCCCGCGCCGATAGGGAGGGGCCGATCGTCATAGGCGTGAGGCCGTTCCGAGTCGGGCACGAATTCATGCCGCGGCACGGTGCTCAGCGCCTGCAGGACCCGCGCATCCAGGGCCGGCTTGCCCAACTCATGCTGGGTCAATCTGACCGTGGCGACGATTTCCTCCACCATCTGCGCCCGCAAGGTCGTAAAATCCACCGCTCCGGCGGGAACAACCCTTGCCAGCAGCAGGACCAGGAGAGGTCCACGGAAGAAGCGAGGCCAGCGCTGTGATAGCACGAGAGTCAGGCGCCATGACAGTAAGAACAGGAGTGCGTATTGTAGCGGTTTCCAGTCGTCATCACCTACCCGCGCATAGAACCGGTTTTCGGTCTGTCCGGTTAGCATGAGCCGGGTGCCGGCTCTTGACCTACGGATTGCCGCCCCTCCGCGGAACTCCCGCAACCTTATTTCCGATTGGCCCTCGGTCTAACACTTGTATTCTCTGCATTTTTAGTCCCTTGCCCAGCAGTCAGTTTTACCGAGTCCAAGGCAGCCTGCGGATGCTGGAGGAAACTCTACAGGCCAAGCCACAATACCCCAGTAGGCTTCAGTCCTCATGGTTAGGCCGCGGGCTTATCGGGTGGGTGAGATCAAGGCACTCGCCGAAGGTCGGCTGGATAACTTGAGTCCGGTAATCCCGCTGCAAGCGTTCCGCCAGTGCCGCCATGGCGGCGGGTTCGCCGTGGATCAGTGCGACCGGTGGGTGGCCGGCGATCTGACCATACCAGTCGACCAGGCCATCTTGATCGGCATGGGCGGACAGACCCCCGAGGGTATGAATCTGAGCTTTGACCTGGATCACTTCGCCCCACAGGCGGATATAACGGGCGCCGTCCACGAGCGCCCGTCCCAGCGTGCCCTGGGCCTGAAAGCCCGTGATGATCACGTGCGTGTGTTCCCGCCAGATGTGATGTTTTAAATGCTGCTTGATCCGCCCGCCCGTGCACATGCCGCTCCCGGCAATAATGATCGCGCCGGAACGGAACTGGTTGATCCGCCTGGAGTCGTCCGTGTCACGACAAACCCGCAGATTAGGCAAATCGAACAGATCGCCTTCCTGCGCCCAGCGCGCCGGGCCGGCGCATCATACAGCCGAAGATGCCGCCGATAGACGGTGGTGGCCGCGATGGCCATCGGGCTGTCCAGAAAAATCAGCCAGTGTTCCAAGCCCCACGCCTGGAAATGGCATTTGAACACGTACAGCAGTTCTTGAGTACGGCCGATACTGAAGGCCGGGATCAGAATATTGCCCTGAGAATAGCGCGCCTGCGTCAGAATCTCTCCCAGTTCCTGCCAGGTGCTGTCCCAGGGCCGGTGACAACGGTCGCCATAGGTGCTTTCCAGGACGACCAGATCGGCCTGCCTCACCGGTTCTGGATCGCGCAGGATCGGTGCGCCTCGGTGCCCCAGGTCGCCGCTGAAGACCAGACGAAACCGGGTCCCCTCTTCCTTCCGCAGGGCCAGTTCGACGATGGCCGAGCCCAGGATATGCCCAGCATCGCGTAAGGTCAGGGTGACACCGGGGAAAATCGCTTCCGGGCGGCTGTACTCCAGGGGACGGAACTGGGCCTGCATCAGGCGTGCGGTTTCTCGAGTGTACAGCGGCGTCACCGGTGGCAAGCCCTTGCGTTCGCGCTTGCGGTTTTCCCATATCGCTTCCTGCCCGTTCAAGTTGCCGGCATCTTCCCAGAGAATACGGCACAAGTCGGCGGTGGCCGGGTGGGTATAAATTGGACCTTCGAAGCCCTGGTCGAGCAGCAGTGGCAGACGGCCCGAGTGATCCAGATGCGCATGGGTGAGGACCACCGCATCGAGGGTCGCGGGGGCAAAGGGGAACGGCTCACGGTTATGCCGTTCATGGCGAGGGGTGCCCTGGATGGACAATGGCAACGATTTGAGCAAAATCCTCATACATCTCACGAGCCAACTAAACGACTGTCGGATTGGCGTTTACTAAACCCCTCTGAAAGCTACCCATCTAAGTGATTGAAAATAAAGCACTACATACTTACATTTTCGGTGTTAACTAAACTATACTTTAGTAAACGATTCTGACGCCGTCCAGACAATGGTTTCTACCATGAGCAAGCCGCTAAAAGTTGCCATCTACGCCCGGGTCTCGACCAACGATCAAGACCCGGACACGCAGCTGCTGGCATTGCGCGAATATGCTGCCCGGCGCGGGTTTATGGTGCACAAGGAATATGTCGATGTGATCAGCGGGAATTTCACCAAGCGCAAGGGTAGAAAGGACACCGCCTTCCAGGAGCTCATGGCCGATGCCAGCCAGCGAGTCATCGATTGCGTACTGGTCTGGAAATACGACCGCTTTGCGCGCTCGCTCGGGGTGTTGATCACCACGCTGCAGCAGTTCAACAGTCTGGGTATCGATTTCATCAGCTACACCCAGAGCATTGATACCACCACCCCGATGGGCCGGCTGTTTTTCCACATCATTGGCTCGTTCGCCGAGTTCGAGCGGGAACTCATCGGTGAACGGGTAAGAGCCGGCTTGGTGAAGGCCCGTGCACAAGGCCAGACGATGGGCTCCCCGGTGCGCGACCGGACGGCGGGTGGGCGGATGGTCGTGTTGCGAAAGCAAGGCCTGAGTTTGCGAGAAATCGCCCGTCGGGAAGGCTATTCGCCAGCCGGCGTTCTGAAAATTCTACGCCGCACCGAGCGCGCGAAGTGATCAACCAAGCCGTCCTCAAGAGAGGCTATGCTTCATATCAGCGACACCGCCTATCCCCGGCTTAAATCGCATCCTAACGAGGCTGAGCTGGATGCACTGTTCACGCCGACGCTGGCGGAAATGGCCTTTGCTCTGAAACAGACCCGGCGCCCGGGTCCACGCGTCGCGTTATTGGTGCTGCTAAAGACCTTTCAACGGCTGGGTTACTTTCCCCGCTTCGCCGACGTGCCACTGGCGGTGATCAAGCAGATTGCCGCGGCCGCCGAGTGCCCGGAAGTCGGCGCAGAAATCCGGGTTTACGACAACAGTACCTATCGGATGCGCCAGATGAACCAGGTGCGTATTTTTTTGAGCGTCAGCGCGTTCGATGACGATGCCCGCCGGCTTGTCGTCGAAGCCAGCGTCGCTGCCGCGCGAACGCGCGACGATCTGGCCGATATCATTAACATTGCCATCGAGGAACTGGTTCGTCACCGCTACGAGCTACCGGCCTTCAGCACGCTGGTGCGGATCGCCCGCACGGCTCGTTCGACCGTTAACCGGGGATTGCATCGGCGGATCGCCGCGTCGTTAACCGACGCCACCAAGGCCCGGTTGCAACAGCTGCTACAGCGTCCGGTTGGTGAGTCGCGCACCCCCTGGGATCGGGTCAAGGCCGAACCGCAGAAACCGACCTTGCCCCACTTCAGAGTGTTTCTCGATCATTTGCATTGGCTACGGATGCAAAGCGAAGGCACCCGCGTCTTCGACGGCATCCCCGACGTGAAAGTCAGCCAGTTCGCCGCCGAGTCGCGAGCGCTCAACGCGGCGGTTATGAATGAGTTGGTCGAACCGAAGCAGTTGACGTTGATGGCCGCGTTGCTCCAGCGCCAAGCAGCCCGTGCCCTGGATGATGTGGCAACTCTGTTCATCCGCCAGGTGCAGAAGATGCACAACCACGCTGTTGAAGCCCTACAGCAATACCAGGTCGAACCGGCGGATCAGGTGGATGCGCTGATTGGCCTGCTCCGCGAGACGGTGCTAGCCTATCAAAGCGAAGGCAGTGCCGAAGAACGGCTGGCTGCGATTGCCACGCTGCTGGGATCGGCTGGCGACGATATCGTGATGCGCTGCGAGGCCCACGCCGCGCTCGCCGGCAACAACCACTTCCTGTTTCTGGCGCGCTTCTATCACGCTCGTCGAGCGGTGCTGATGCAGGCCTTGGCAAACCTGAACTTACGCTCAACCTCGCAAGACACCGCGGTGGTTGAGGCGATTGCCTTCATGCTGACGCACCGCCACCAACGTCGATCTGAACTCACGGTAACCGCGCCCGAACGGCTACCCGACGGCTCGGAGCGCTTTATGCCGTTGCTCGATCTATCGTTTATCGCCGATAAATGGTGGTCGCTGGTCACCGGTCAGCGCTCTCGGGAAAAGCCGGTCACCACGGTCGACCGCCGCTATTTCGAGTTGTGCGTGATGACTCAAGTCATGCTCGATCTCAAGTCCGGGGATCTCTATGTACCCGACAGCGAGGAGTTCGGCGACTATCGCCAGCAGTTGATCTCGTGGGAAGACTATGCCCGTGAAATTACGGCCTACGGCGAGCAAGCCGGGGTACCGACCGATGGCATGACGTTTGTTGCCCGACTGCAGACAGAACTGGAAACGGCTGCCAACCACGCCGATGCGAGTTTCCCCACGAATGAAGATTTGTGTATCGAGAAGGGGGTACCGATCCTCAAGCGGCTGCGTGCCAAATCTGATGACAATGAGGATGCTAAACGGTTGGAGCGCCTGCTCGACGAGCAGATCGAACCGATCAATATCATCGATGCCTTGATCGATACCGAATATTGGCTGCGATGGACCCGTCACTTTGGCCCTCTGTCAGGCTTTGAAGCCAAACTGGATAATCCCGCCGAGCGGTATCTGGTGACGGCGTTCTGCTATGGCTGCAACCTCGGCCAGGGCAATCGCATACTAATCTATTTACCAACAAATGCTTAGGGAAGTAACGTAAACTAAGGAAGTGACCATTTCAAGTTTCAAAGAGGATAATGACTATGCTGGTTTGCCCTCAGTCTACCGCCGAACCGTGGTATTACCTATGCTTACGCCAGTAGCGGTGGCCGTGAGGCAAACCCTCTTCGAGCAGCAGCTTGAAGCGCTGGAGAAGGTTATGCCGTTGCAACCGGTAGAGCAGTGCTCACCACTAACCCGCCTGAGCGACCATTTCGGTAGCGTGCCCGATCCCCGTGAGGCTGGACTGGTAGAGCATAAGTTATTGGATATCATCACGATAGCGATCTGTGCTGTGATCTGTGGGGCCGACAGTTGGGTCGAGATCGAGGAGTTCGGCAAGGCGCGATATCAGTGGCTCAAGGGTTTTTTGGAACTGCCTAATGGCATTCCGTCGCATGACACCTTTGGCCGCGTGTTCGCGCGCGTGTCGGCGGTGGCCTTTCAACGGTGCTTTGCCAGTTGGATTCAGGCGGTGTTCACGGTGACCCAAGGGCAGGTGATTGCGATCGACGGCAAGACCTTGCGCCGGTCCTATGATCGGGGCTCGGGCAAGGCCGCCATCCATATGGTCAGCGCTTGGGCGAATGCGAATCGGCTGGTCCTGGGACAGGTCAAGACCGACGAGAAGTCGAATGAAATTACCGCCATTCCCGAGCTGTTGAAGCTGTTGGACGTGAAGGGCTGTATCGTGACGATTGACGCGATGGGGTGTCAGCGCGCGATTGCCGCCCAAATTATCGCGCCGGAGGGCGACTACGTGCTGGCGCTGAAAGGCAACCAAGGCGGCCTGTATGAGGATGTGCGCACCTTCTTTGACGCCGCCCAGGCGCGCCAGTTTAACGGTATCCCCCACCGCTATCATCAAACGGTGGACGGCGATCACGGTCGAGTGGAGGTCCGCCGCTATTGGACGGTTGATCAGGTCGAGTGGTTAGCCGACCGCGCCAAGTGGAAGGGCTTGAACCTGATCGGGATGGTCGAGTCGGAACGGCATATCGGGGATACCGTCAGTGTGGAACGACGCTACTACCTTGCCAGTTTAGCCAATGACGCCGTCCGCTTTGGTCATGCCGTGCGGGGTCATTGGGGTATTGAGAATCCCCTGCACTGGTCCTTGGATGTTACTTTCAACGAAGATGCCTGCCGAGTCCGCCAAGGGGAAGCGGCGGAGAACTTCGCGGTGTTACGACATATCGCCCTGAGCTTGCTCCGGCAGGAAAAAACCGCCAAGGTGGGTCTCAAAGCCAAGCGCTTTAAAGCCGCTCTCGAAATTGACTACCTCCATAAGGTATTGAATACACAAATGTAAGGATGCGATTGCCCTGCAACCTCGGCCCATCCCAGACGGCGCGCGCTATGACGGGCGTTGACCGCCGCCACCTCGCCTTCGTCAACCAACGGCATGTGACCGAAGAGAAGCTCAACGAAGCGATTACGACGGTGGTCAACGCGTATGTGCGCATCGGGTTGCAGGCGCGGTGGGGTTCAGGGCGAACCGCCTCAGCTGACGGCACCAAGTGGGAGCTTTATCCGCAAAACCTGATTTCGCAGTATCACATCCGTTACGGGGGCTACGGCGGTTTGGGTTACTACCTGGTTGCCGATTCCTATGTGGCGCTGTTTTCCCGCTTCATCGCGTGCGGTACCTACGAGGGTTACTACATCCTCGACTTCATTAACGAAAATCGATCCGATGTACAACCTGAAACAATCCATTCGATACCCACGGCCAGAGTGAAACGATTTTCGGCTTGGCCTATCTCTTGGACTTTGGACAAATCTAACCCTTTCCGCTTTGAAAAAGCGGTTATTCCGGATGAACCGGAGAGGATTTCCGAACGCCTCAAGCCGCCTTTTTCGGGCGAGACCGGCGTTTGAACACCACCGGTTGGCGCGGACGGCGACCGGGACTGTGCCCCGGCGCCCGCCCAGGGGAATTACCCCGCCGTTTGGGCAACTGGGCCGGTGTCCCAATCTGCCGAATAATTCGCTCGAACTGCCGCTGCACCTGCCCCGGCCCCGGTACCGCTCGCGCGGCCTCGGTGACCGCGTAGCGCTCCCACGGTCTGGGGAACCAAACCGCCAGGGGAGCCGCCAGCCACAACTGGATATAGGCCAGACAGACCACCTGCCACCAGTGCTCCTCGTGCTCGACACACGGCGTCTGATACCGGTCCAGCAGCAGCTTGGTCTTGCCAAACCGGAAGAAGTGTTCCAAATCATAGCGCTGACAGTACGCCTGATACGCCTGGACCAGGGAAATCTCCCGCCGCCGCGACCCCAGCACCAGCAACCACAACGGCCGTTGAAACCGCGGCTTGCCCTGCGCATCCGTCACCGTAGCGCGGATCAGGTCGAACGGCCGGTTATGCATCGGAGCGTCGCGCTTGCCACTCATCCGCAGATCATGCCAGCGGTGCAACTGGACCCGCCAGCGGCGCCCCCACCGGCTGTACCAGTCGAGTTCCGCCATGTCGTCCGGTGGGCCCAAGGTCTCCGCCTGCGACAGCTTGACCGGCTCACCATACCACCGCGGATGACCCGGTCCCGTGTCGGTGCCGGGAGGGGGCGCCCGGTACAGCGTCCGGTTGGCGGCCAACCGCGCGATCACCACGTGGTGCTCATAGCCGCCGACGGGACTCAGGTAGCCAGCGTGGCTGTAGTGCGAGTCTACCACTTCTACGCTCAGCTCGTGCGCCAACGGCAACTGGGGGTGGGTCAACACGCCGACCATCTGCTCTACCGCCACCGCCCGGGCCTTCTTGGCGGTGGGCACCCGCTCACAGCGGAGGGGCACCACCCAGGGCGCCTCCTGCGGGCCCCGTTCCGGCAACAGAGCTAGCACCGAGTAGCAGTGGCCTACCCCAATCGGCTTATTGCCCGGTGCCGGGTTCGGGTAATAGACCACCCCGCGGTCCACCAACGTCTCGGCAAAAGGTCTCACCGCTGGCGTGGTATCGAGCCCCAGCAGCCAGAAGGGTCGCTCGGCTGGACGCGGCAGCTCGTCCGCGATCAACCCAACCCAGTCCAATGGCGGCGCCGCCGTCGCGGTGGGCGCCGTCTCCGCACTTGGCCCCCCTCAGCTGCAGGTTATCCACCCCATCGTGCAGGCTGCTATACTGTCGAGTAAAGGGGGCGTTGAGACTCAACTCCACCACCGACTGAGCCGTCGTGTTCCCACTCAGACTGTCCAGCAGGTTGAACAGGGCGTCTGCCCGGTAAACCAACGCGTCATACAGCCGTTGCCGGAAGTTCACCAGCGCGCCAACAACGGCTTCGGTGAGTTGTTTCAACATCGTTCAGTCTCCTTGTTTTGGTTGATCACATTCTCATTTTACGAGACTGAACGATTTTTTTATCCTGCCAGTTAGGTTTGTCCAAAGTCCAATATCTCCTGGGTATCCAATTAATGCCAAGAATCAAGGACTGGAAGCACCTTCACTTCTACCGACCCCGCTCGGACAGTCGCTATCGGCATCTCGACACGTTGTTTACCGCACAGATCAATTGGACTCTGATCGACACGCTGCTGCCGGACATGTTGCGCGTTGCCGTCTCGGTGAAACTGGGTCGAATTACGCCCTCGACGATTTTACGCCGCCTCGGCACCTATAGCCGCAAGAATAAGCTGTATTTTGCGTTCCGAGAGCTCGGCCGTGTGGTTCGGACAATATTCCTGCTGCGCTATATCTCCGACCCAAGCTTACGTCGGCAAATCCAACGGGCAACGAACAAAAGCGAAGCGTTCAATAAGTTCGCGCAGTGGGTGCTCTTTGGCGGTGGCGGTGTCATCGCCGAGAATATTCGTGACGAGCAACGTAAAATCATTAAATATAATCACTTGATCGCCAATCTGCTGATTTTTCACAATCTTGTGACACTGGATCGAGCGCTAGAAAAGCTCAAATCCGATGGCCATATCATCGATGAGGGTGCTGTAGACGATCTGAGTCCTTATCAAACCGGGCATTTAAACCGCTTTGGCAACTATGCCGTCAATATGGATCGAGTCCCGGAACCGTTGAACTTCGAACTACCATAGATGTGTGAGGATATTGCTCGAATCGTTGCCATTGTCCTAAACCGCTCACGCCGGAGGAGCAATATCGGCTTGAGGTGGAAAGAAAACGCCGTGAAGACCATCTGGCCGCCTTGGTCGCGCCACCGGTTGGAAGCCAAAATGCCAGTCCAGGGAATGCTCTACCACGGGCAGCCCCGCTCCCGGAAGGCGCCTCTACGCTGGCATTCAATGGCGACGGGCGGGAGTTTGCCAGCGGCCGGGGGAATCCGGGGAGTGATGACGAAGCGCAAAACCGGCAGGCGGAAAAAGCCGCTTTCCTCAAGGCGGCGGAAGCGCGAACGCCCGGCTACCTGGACGAGGCCCGGACCGCACCGCTGGGTCAGTACGAGGTCAAAGCCGGCAGTATCATTCCGGCGGTGCTGCTGTCCGGGATTAACTCGGATCTGCCCGGCGCGGTCGTGGCCCAAGTCCGCGAGACGGTCTACGATTATGTCAGCGCCCGCCACGTGCTGATCCCCCAGGGGAGCCGCCTGGTGGGGCGCTACGACAGCCAGGTGGCCTATGGCCAGGAGCGGGTGCTGGTCGTCTGGGAACGGCATCTCTTTCCCGGACGGCTCCAGCCTGGCGCTGAAGGGGATGCCCGGCACCGACAGTATCGGCCAGGGCGGGTCGGCAGACCAGGTGGATAACCACTACGGCAAGCTGCTCGGCGGAGTCATCCTCAGTTCGATCCTGGGCGTAGGCGCCCAGGTCGCCTACGGCCCGCGCGTCAATACCTCGGACCCCAGTATCGGCCAACTCGCGATGGAGGGGGTCGCGGGCAATGTCAATCAGGTCGGCCAGCAGATCACCCGCAAGAATTTAAACGTGCAGCCCACCCTGGTGATTCGGCCGGGCTATCTCTTTAACGTGTTGGTGACCCGCGATCTGGTGCTGCCGGTGTATGCCAGCGGGGAGCAACAACAACAATGAAAAATGAAACTGGATCGCCTCCTTGCCAAGAACCACTATCACATTCGGTTAGCCGCCCCCGCGGAGCAGTCGCTGCGCCGCTCCGTTCACCGCCGGGGCGATGTGGTCCGGCTGATCGAGGCAAGCCTCCAGGGCAATCGCGCTATATGGTAACCGGGGTTGGGGTACCAAACAGGAGGCGCAACCGGTACTCATCGTTAAGGGTGGCGCGGCGTTTGCGGCGGCGGATGCTATCGCGGGGTAGACCATTGTGGGTCAGCAGGTTGAGGGCCATGCGACGCACCAGGGCCAGGTTTTCGGCGGAGTGGTTCTTCCGGGTCCGGCAGTCATCCTCGCCAAATTGCACGTCCAAGACCCAGTGCTGTTGGTTTTCGATCCCCCAATGGCCACGGACAGTGGCCGCGAACCGGTCCCGATGGGGGAACGAGCACAGGAAATAGCGACATTCCGTGCTGATCTGGTCGCCGATGATTCGGGTGGACTCGACCCGCCCGACCGCCTGAAGTCCGGCCCAGTCCGGTTTGGCCTCTAACCAGTCGATCTGATCGCTGAGGGCGTAGCGGCGGATTTCGATCCGGCCGTGGTCCTTCTCCACGGTTTCCTGGACCGACAGCCGGCCGCGGGCGACTTCGGTATCGAGCCACAATTGGACGTCTTCACACAAGGTCGGATGGTTGTCCTTGAGAGCCAGCACGTAATCGGCCCCGGCATCCACGATCTGTTGGGCGATGGCTTTCTGGCAGCCCATGGCGTCGATCGACACCACGGCCCCCTGCAGGTCCAGCAGCGCCAGCAGGTCCGGGATCGCCGTGATCTCATTGGACTTCTCCGCCACCGCCTGCTGCGCCAACACCCAGCGCGCCCGGCCGGCAAAGGCACTCACCAAGTGGATCGCTTCGGTCGTGCCGTCCCGACTCCCCCGTACCGCCTTGCCATCCACGCACACCTGCTCGTCCGCCAACTCCGGCAAGGCCGCCGTGGCCCAGGCGGTGAAGGCCGTCTTGAAGGCCACCGGATCGATCCGCCCCATCACATCACTCAAGGTGTCGTGTGAGGGAATGCCGTTGGGCAGCTCCAAAAACCCCCGCAACCAGGCTTCCTTCTCCTGGGCGAAGTCCGCCATCCCCACCCAATCCTCCACCCCGCTGAGCACCGCGCACAGCACAATCATCAAAATATCATGGAGTTTGTGTAACTTGTTCCGGGTCTCGCGGCGAGGATCCGGCAGGTCGGCAAAATACGGGCGCGGGTCGAGCAATTTGGGCAGCATCAGTTCTCTCCACAAGATCAACCCATTCCTATTACCCTAGCGATCAGCCCGCTGTCAACCCCCCACATAGCGCGATTGCCCTGGGTGTGAACCGTTGGCATTGGACAATTTGAGTTCAAGTGTCTACTGTTGGCCGGGCTACCACCCATAACCCCTTGTTTTGCCTGGACCAGCACAGCGGCAACAGGAGACAAAATGATCGACCTGCCCGCGATCGCCGCCACCTGACCCGTCGCCGAAGTCGATAAGCTCATGACCGCCGCCAAGGGCAGCATTGATCAGGAAAGGCTGTTTTGATGATCAGGTGATAGGATTGTCGCTGCGTCAACCATCACAAAGCGGAAACCCACCCATGCGCGACCGCCTGACCCTGAACTCCGCCCACCCGCCAGAGCAAGCCGCCGATCGACAGGACTTCAACCCTCAGACGCCCGCCGGCAAGCGGCAGCCGCAGGAGCTGCAAACGGCGTTCTTGACCGACATGCAGGATAGGCTGGTCACGGTCTACCTGGTCAACGGCATCAAGCTGGTCGGCAAGGTGAGGCAATTCGATCAGTACACGCTGCTGTTGCAAGGCGCGGACGGCATCGACTCGCTGATCTTCAAGCACGCCACCAGCACCATCATCCCAGGCGCACCGGTCGTATCGAGGGAGCGCCGGACACCGTTCGGCAGAAGGCCCGAGTGGACCGCCTGATAGTCGAGCGCTTGTCCTGTAAACGGGGACAGTGCGGGGAGTGGCGCCGGCGTCGGGCGAAAAACCCGCTGCCAGACGGGAATCCGCCGACTTCAATGCCTGGCGAAAAAAAGCCGGCTGGAGAAGATGCTGAGGAGACCCGCCGGCTGACCTGTTAACACCAAAGGAGGAGATCAATATCCATGACACGGTACTCAATGCACGTGGCGTGCCAAGCCGTAAGACTTTGGTAGCAGATCGGCTGAAATCGGCTTAGTCTCTGAATTATCGATATTTCTTGGTTACGTTCGGCGGTGAGCCGCGCCGCGGGAACCGTACCGGCCAGCCTTCCGGTGACGCTTTAGGGCCTCTCCTGCCCTGCGGTGTCATCCCCATGACCGGAGAGCGCCGTTACCACGGGCGCCGGCGCGGGTTCCGCTGGCGGCGAGCGCGCCCCGGCACGTTGCACTCTCTTGCATTAAGCAATTGAATGAATTAAGGTTTAACCAAGGCCACGAGCCCGGCCTTCAGGGGAACTCAAAACAGGAAGCGTCGGATGGCGTTAAGAACTCCTCCGTTCGCCTCGATCGTGGCTTCGTCCGGCGACGGGAACCCACACGGCTTCATGCTTGATTTCATCGATAGCCCCGGTGCGCCCGAAGCGGCGCTCTGGTGCGCCGTCCTGTGGCGCGCCTGGGACGACTTGCAGCACCCGAAGGCGCGTATCCGGCGGGACGCCCACGCCTTTTTTGCGGGTCCCGACTTCGACCGGATCGCGGCCCTGACCCCCTTGAAGGCCGAGGCCATCGCCCTGCTCCGCGAGACCGCCCGGCAGCAGGCGACCGGTCATAGCGCCCCGGTGTCCAACTTCTCCAGGAAGCCGACTCACGCTTATCAGCGGCGTTCCCATTACCTGGTGCGCCACCTGGAGTATCAGGGCGAAGTGCGCCCCTTGCAGGACTGGTGCCGGCGGCTGCGGCTTAAGCCCATGACGGTTTATGTTCGGCTGCATCGTGGCTGGTCGGTGGCCGAGGCGCTCACCGGGCGACGGGAAGTGCGGCCGGAACCGGCCACCCCGCGCCACGGGGGTGAGACGAGCACCCTCGTGGTTCTCCATTCGACAGAATCAGTCTTGTAGTCTTGTCGGGTGGGCATGGCCCACCGTTCCAGCCGGGGTTGACAGGAAAAGGTGGGCCATGCCCACCCTACCCGGCTACCCGGCTTAAAACGCTTAGCGGCGAATACGGTTGAGAAAGCGTAAAGCGCTTTCCAGTACGTCTTCCTTCAGGGTATTGATCAATCCTCATGTCGCGTCGGTTTTATCTGCTTAGCCTGGCTGTATTGTTCCTCCTGCTGTGGGTCGCTCTGGCCATCGCTCCGTATGATCGCCACGATTGGGCCCTGGAGAATGCGCTGTCGATTCCCTTGGTGGCCGCGCTGCTGCTGTCTGGCCGACGCCTGCCACTCTCACGCATTTCCTATACGCTGATTTTTCTGTTCCTGTGCCTGCACGAGATCGGCGCGCACTACACCTATTCGGAAGTGCCTTACGATGCCTGGTTCCAGGCGCTGACCGGCCGGTCATTAAATGCCTGGATGGGGTGGAACCGCAACCACTATGATCGCGCGGTCCATTTCTGCTATGGCTTGCTGCTGGCGTATCCGGTGCGGGAAGTGTTTCTGCGGGTGGCCGAGGTGCGCGGCTTCTGGGGCTATTTTCTGCCGCTCGATCTGACGATGTTGACATCGATGATGTATGAATTGATTGAGTGGCTGGCCGCCGTCGGGCTCGGTGGTGACTTGGGCGCCGCGTATCTGGGAACGCAAGGCGACCCCTGGGACGCGCACAAGGATATGCTGCTCGCCAGTCTTGGGGCCGTGGTGGCCATGGCTATCACCGCCCTGCTGAACAGCTATCTGCAACGCGATTTCGCCCGGGAATGGGGAGAAAGCTTACGGGTCAAGCACCCGAAGCCGCTCGGTGAGGATGAAATTGCCCGGTTGTGGGCACAACGGCAAAAGTAAGTACCTGTACTCGGCGCCCCGATCGCGTGCAGATCGATCCCTGCCAACCTGGAGCCCTTAGAACCGCTAATCCTACCGGCGGCCGGTGTCACTTTTCAAAGTCGACGTCAGCAGATTGTCAAAGAGGACTTCAGCGGTGAATTTTGGGGCTGACCTCGATCTGATGGAGTGCGAGCGCGCGGTACAACGTGGCATGGTGGCAGCTCAGGATACGGGCAACGGCGCGCACCGAAGTGCCTTCGGCGAGCAGACGTTGCCCGAGCGCGACCTGCTCGGCGCTGAGCTTGGGCGGTCGTCCGAAGCGCACACCCTTTTGTCGAGCGGCGAGACGTCCGGCGCTGATGCGCTCGGCGATTAGTGATCGTTCGAACTCGGCGATACCGGCGAACACGGTGAGCACCATCTTGCCGGCTGCCGAGGTAGTGTCGGCCCATGGTTCCGCGATCGAGCGCAGGCCAGCACCGGCGCGATTGAGGATCTCCGCGATCTCGAGCAGATCACGGGTCGAGCGCGCCAAGCGGTCTAGGCGGGTGGCGACGACAACGTCGCCCTCGCGCAGGTGTTCGAGTAGACGATCAAGTTCGGGTCGATCACGCTTCGCGCCGGAAAACTTTTCCGCATAGATGCGGCCGCAGCCGACAGCGGACAGCGCGGCGTGTTGGCTGTCGAGGTGCTGGTCGTCGGTGGAGACGCGGGCGTAGCCGATGAGCATGGCGGGGTGATCAAGAAGCGTCGCAAAAGTGTATTGGAAAGATACACTTTCGCACCCTATTTTTGCAACAGCGTAAGCGCTTGTTTCAGCAGGAGCGAGCGGTTTGTCGCATCACTTAGGAGTTTTGCGACAACCACCGCCCTGCGAGGCGTTCGAACTCGGCCTGCCCCTCTGGAGTTGCCGCGATCCGGCGCATCTCGTCCAGCAGTCGAGCCCAGACGTGCGGCAAAGTCATCTGCTCGAGTTGCTCAACCGGAACGCCGGTACCGTTGGACAGGCGCCGCAATAGGTCCGGTGCCGGCTCCTGAAGCCACCGGGCTTGGCGGTCGCCGAGCGGTATGCCGAGCGCGCGCAGGCAAAAATGGTCGTAACGGGCACCATAACCCTCGGCGAGCCGGCGCACATACCGTTCCAAGGTCTCGTAGGCTTGGGGTTTCGGGTGTAACGGCCAACGGCTCGTGCGGGAAATCGCGTTCATCGCAACTCTCGTTCGATCAGACGACGGCGCATGCTCGGTGGCTGATAGTCGGCGCGCTCGATGGCGGCGGGGTCGATTCGTTCCTCCCCCCACAGCAATGCCGCGGCGGTGGCGCGGGTCAGCAGCAGGGCGATTTCACCGATTGCTCCTTCGGAGCGGCGCAGGATCAACTCGCGCAGCGATGTGGCCGCGAGTTGGGAGGGTTCCCGCAGGGGCAGCACGGTCTCGAAACTGGCGAGCAGGCGCGCGAGTTCCTCCCCATCCTCCCACAGCGGCAGCAACAGCGGATGAAACCGGTTCTCAAGTTGGTCGTCGCTGCGAATGGCCAGGTAGGCGTCGCGGATGCCCAGGCAGACGACCGGGATGCGCAGCTCGTTGCCGAGAAAGCGCAGCAGGTTCAACAGTTCGCGCTGCCGGCGAGCGGCCGCGCCGAGCAGATTGTGGACCTCGTCCATGATCAGCATGCGCACGCCGACCGCGCGCATCAGCCGCAAGGCCAGCGCCTCGCGGAGATCGTTGCAGCCGTGCAGGCCGACCGGCGTACCCAGCATGACCAACAGCGCGGTGTACAAACGCATGGCCGTCGCCTCAGCGGGCATCTGGATCTTCAGCACCGGAATGACCTCATGCTCGCCATTATCGGCGGTACGCTGCGGATGCGCCCGATGGAATTTCTCGGCAATCATCGTCTTACCGTTATTGGTTGGACCGACAATGAGCAGGTTGCGCGGGCGTACCTTGCCGGGCTCGTGGGCCAGATAACGCTTCGACTGCGCCAGCGCCTGGTGGGCGCGGGTATAGCCGATCCAGTGCTCGACGCTGAGGCCAGCCAGGCGTTCGGCGCCGGGCAGCAAGGCGAGCGCGCGTGTTTCCGGATGCAGGTGCTCGAGGCTTACCACGGCTCGATGTCGTCAAACGGGCGCACGGGGCCGATGTCGATCATCGCTGCCGCAGGCGCGGACTCCGTCGGCGCCACCGACCGGGCATCTGGCGCCCGACCGGGCGTCGGACCGACCGGGCGCCGGGTCCGGTTGCGGCGGGCGGTGCGCGTGAGGGTCTCGGCCTCGCGCTCGATCGCGCGCATCTCGTCGATGGCGGGAACAGATTCGCCTCGTCAACGACGGCGCGCCGCTGCTCGCGCAGGCGCTTGCACGCCAGTTTGTGCTCCCACAGCGTGATCGCTGGACGCGACAACATTCGATACGGCACCTCGAGTAGGTATTGTTCTCCGCATCGAGTACGAAGATGCGCGACAGGTCGCGCGGGTCGCGGCGGATCAGTAGCGGGCCGAGCTGGTCACGCCGCCGAATCCAAGGGCACAACGCATTGCTGAAATAGGTGATGTGGTCGATTGTGATGCCATTGCGCTGCAAAGAGCGGCGCACCACTGGCAAGAAGTCGATCAGGAAGGCGCGTGGATCGCGCGCCACCGGCACGGTCTTGCCGGCGGCGATGAGCGCCTGGACGCCCTGTTCGTAGCGATGCAGCGGGGTCTCGTCGTCCAGCCCCTCGTGCGGACGCACGTGGTAATACTTGGTGATCGCTACTGCCAACCAGCGCTCCAAATCCTCGAGCGTCAGGCAGGCGGTCTTGTCGCTATCATAACTGCCGCGTTCGGCGGGGTTGGAGAAGGTTGTGCCGGGCAACGTATGCACAAGCTGCATCAACGTGCCGACGACGCGCTCGACGATGCCGCCGAAATGCGGTTGGCCCGGTGGCCGCCACTCGATGGCGATGCCGTGCTGCGCACAGCCGCGCTCGAATGCCGCCGAGTGGAACTCGGCGGCGTTGTTGACGCCCAGGCGACGCGGCTTGCCAAACACCGGCCAGTGCGCCTCGATGCCGCGCTGGTGCAGCCACGGTGCCTTCTCGCAGGCGACCGATGTCAGGCACAGGCCGACGCTGGTTGCTGACGGTGTTTCAAGCGACAAATGAAGCCGGCCGATGCAGCGGCTAAAGACATCGATCGCCACCGTGATCCACGGTCGACCGATCGGGACACGATCAACCGGATCGACGACGATCAAATCAACAGGCGTGTGGTCCATCTGTAGCCAATCAAGGGGCGCATCGGCCGGCGAAGTGACCCCGTAGATCGGCTCGGCTTCCGGGTGCGGCTCACCGCGCTGGCGGCGCTCGGCCAGCGACAGCGTCTTCAGCGGTGGCGGATCGTGCTCTCCGAAGGCGGTTGCAATTCGGATTGTATGGATTGGCTGCGGATTACACGCACGAGCTCGGCAGCCGACTGCTTCTGGGGAGTGACGAAAACTTCCTTGATCAGGCGGCGGAGCAGATTCTCGCGTGGCGCCGCCAGGCGCCGTCTGCCGCGGCCGCCGTTGGAACCGCCTGGCAGCAAGGCGGTGAGTGCGCCGTCGGCTTCGCGCAACCGCTGTATCAGCCTATATACTTGCCGCTCCGACAGACCCAGATCTGCGGCGGCGGCGCGCGCCTGGCTCCGCGGACACTGCTTGAGCTCGGCCAACGGACGTATGATCACGGCGCGCCGGTGCGCTTCGTTCCAGTCCTGCTCGGCGATCTGTGATAGGTCAGTCATGGCATCCCGTCGTGCGGTGTGCTGACGTTGACTTCGAGATCTGCGATGTTCCTGACGTTGGGTTTGAACGCTGCTGACATCGACTATGACATCTTAATCCATGCCGCTCAAGGGAGTTCGTGCTTATTGATGACGTTGACTTTGAAAAGTGACAAATAAAGTGGGTCCAAGTCGGATGATTGCAGGTCGGTGCGATGGATTGCAGGTTCAGTTGCAGATAATGTGGGTCTGAGCGCCCGTCAGTTGCAGTTAATTCGGGCCAAAAATGCGCTGATTGCAGGTTTGCGGGTTTTCGATTGCAAGCCGTTACAGCTAAGAGGGGGAGGCCGAGGGGCTGTCGGTGAGTCGCCAGTATGAACTCCTCGGGCTAGCACGCAGTACGGTCTATTACCGACCGGTCGCACCGCCCGCCGTGGACGAGGTGTGAAACGGCGATTGGACGAACTGTACACCGCCCATCCGGTCTATGGCAGCCGGCGGAATAACCGGCCGTGCTGCGACGCGAGGGGTATGCGGTGAACCGCAAGCGGGTTCAGCGGCTGCTGCAGGAGTTAGGGGTACGTGCAGGATACGTGTAAAAAGTTATCACTTTGGTTGATCAAGGTGAAATTGTGACCGCTGGTCACCAAGCAGCTAGTTCAGAAAAACCTCCGTTTTGTCAAACTACGGTCAGTTTGCCAGTTTTCGCCTAAAAATCAGGGTTTGATTGGTTAAAAAAGCGGTTTCTATAATCAAAGTTCAGTTTTCTAAACCTTGATGAGTTTAACGAACTTTTTAAAAAAACCGTTTTTTATCAGTTTGTTATAGGTTAGTGATAACTTTTTACACGTATCCTGCACGTACCCCAAACAGGTGATCACCGGGGAAAAAGTCGATGATTCCGCTCATCCCATTACTGCTGAAAAAAGGCTGAGTGACGACATAATCGGTACCGGTCATCATGGCGATACCCTCTCTAACACATGAGGTTTACGGGGTAGGTTAAGTCTAATCCAGTAATTTCAAAGAAACGGTAACAAATTGTAGAAACCCGGTGGTAGCTTCCGGGCTGGCTCCACCGACGAGAGGCTCCCAGTACCGGGCGGGCGCCAGCGGCGGTTGGCGCCTCAACGCCCGGTCAGGCCGGTGGAAACCAGACCTGTGCCGCCAGCGCCAACAGCGCCAGTAGCGCGGCGCCGATCACAGTCCAGCGGTATTTGCGGGGCAAAATCACTTTCTCGTTGCTGCTATGGACTAAGGTTCGACCCGTCGCCGGGCCGGATTCGGGGAAAAAAGCGCTGCCGGAGGGCCCGCCTTAACCCCACGCGGCTCATCCTAATCCGAGCCGCCTGAATCGACCCTGAACCGCTCCGATCGGGGCGCTGGAAAGGTCCTGGTCAGCCCAGGAGAAGCCTGTGGACAGTCTAGCGCGGCGGCGGGCCAGGCGCTGTGACGTATTCCCGCTCGGACGGTGAAATAATCACCCCACCCCGCCGACGCCCGGCCGCTGACCAGACGCCCAGGGCCCGCCGGCAACACGTCCACCAGGCCAGAATCCCCTCGACAGCCAGTGGTCACCCGAATTCACCCTGGCGTGGCACCGGAAGATACCGCCGTAACGCCATCCAGCCGGCCGAGTGTCACGCCGCTTTTCATGACACTCCACGCCCTGGGGAGGAGAGGCATCTTCACGCCGGTGAGCCATGGCCGGAGTCGTCGGTAAAGTCGCCCGGCCGGGCGGATTCCGCGGCGGTGGTTTTATTCCACCGGGATCGGCAAGAGTTGGCTCGCTTGCGCCTTGGCCCAGGCGGCCTGCCACCGCCGCCGTGGGCAGTCCCCTTAGGCTTCAGGAGACGAAGTGGCGCTCGTGAGGGTAAGGAACAGCCGCCAGGCCGGTTGCGGCATGGTGCGCTCGCCCAGTTCCCATTTTTGCCAGGACCGGACATGGACGCCGACCTGCGCGGCAGCCTGGGCCTGGGTCAGGCCGGCCTGTTCACGGCGTTGTCGAATCGCGCTGGGCGCTGGCGCTGAGGAGGGGTCGCTGTCATCAATGCTCCTTCGGTGGAGTGGTGGTTTGGATCACCGTCCAGATCGCATCGGCGGACGTTTGCAGCATGGCCGCCAGCGCGTCGCGGTGCTCGCTCAAGGCCAGATCCCGGATGGCCGTCACCGCGACATGTAACCCCAGGCAGGCGCCATGGAGATCCGTGCACAGGCCCCCCGCCCGGATCAGGGACGCTCCCTCTGGCAGCAGACAGGCGATCAATACGCCCGGAATACCCTGGGTATCGAGTACGTCAAGGGTGTGAGCCAAGGTCGCTCGCGCGGGTTCCAAGTCTATTGATTCCATCAGTCTTCTCCCGGAAGAAGCAGATCGAATTGGCGCCGGACCCGTTCCCGCAACAGACGGGTCAGCGATTCCAGTTCCTGGCGGAGGGTCGCCGGCGCCACCGGTCCAGGGGCGTGCTCGAACTGTTCCAACAGGCGATAGACCTCGCCTAACGCGGGATCGAGCGCGGCGGCATAGCGCGTATCCACGGCGCCGCGCTGCGGTGGCGGGCAATTCACCCTGGCGGTGTGCCACAGCGCGCCGATCCAGTGGGCGGCGGCGCGCTGCACCCAGACCGGCCGGGGCCGCTCCCGGCGGCGCCAGTCGGCGATGTCTGACGCCGGAATCGGGTAGCGCTGCGCCGTTGGGCCAGTTCAACGCCAAGGGCTTCATCCGGCAGGCTGGTTAAGTGCGACAGGGCATCAATCAGGGAGTACATGGCTGCTCCTTGAAGGTGGAGACCGCCGGCCTGGGAGCCGGCGGTCGGGCCGATCACTCGATCTTGGCGCCTTTAAAACCGGTGGCTGGATTATCGGCGCGTTGGATGACGCGATGACCGTTGTTCAGGGTGATTTCCAACCGCTTGCCGTGAACTTCCACCAGACACGGCTCTACTTCGCGTTGAGTCCCGAACTCATCCCGCCAGGTGGCGCGACAATCGCGATAAATCTCCAGTTGGTCCTGGTGAAGCTTGCGCAGCAGCCGTTGCCCACTTTCGGACTCGAAGAAAAGTACGACCCGCTTCAAGCTGTACAGGTCGTTGCCGTGGCGACTGGGCTTGACCGTGGCGGCAATCAAGCGCGTGGGCACGCCCGTGATCTGGGCCATGACATCAAGGGTAAACTGGCCCTTACGGGCGGCGGTAATGATGGGTTGGTTCAACATGCGATTTCTCCTGCCTCCGAAACCCCGAGGTGCGGGTGGAGGAGCACCCTCCAATGGTCATTAGTATAACACGCCCATTGGGCGTGTCAAGTTTTTTTTCAAGCAATCAAGAAAGCTCAAGCTTGATCCTATACCATCCGGACCACGGTCTTCGGCGCTATCTCCTTTGAGCGATGTCTTAGTCAAACGGGATACTGGCTTCACGCTACGGCGGGCGGGGGAGGGGGGTGTGTCTTTCTTTCTTCTCAGGCTCTTAGTGGTTGACAATGAGGTGATAGTGTCCTGTGCATCGGCAGGGTAACGTCAGGTTCAGGGGGGTCTCATATTAGGGATTGCTTGGGGCGGGCACCGCTATCGGAGAAAGATATAGGATTTTTAAAGATATCGGTTTGTGGGAGAAACTGACCGTGGTTTTTGGAGGCAAAACGGGAGAAAGTGACCGTGATAGCCGGGAGAAACTGACCGTGAATAACTGACTTATCCACAGCTTTCAAGGCCGCTAGAAGCAAAACGGGAGAAAGTGACCGTGACAGCCGGGAGAAACTGACCGTGAATAACTGACTTATCCACAGCTTTCAGGCCAAAGTGCCCAGGAAAGCACGTGGCAAGCGTGAGAAAGTGTACGTGGTTTAGGCAATCGCTATCCTACTCCTAATAGATCTACTTTGTCACATTTAAGGCAATGATTTTACTGGAAAATGCTGTTTTTGGCATATACTCAGTGCAGCGGGCTTACTCTGAAGTTTCGCCACCATAATCGCAGCAAAAACCAGCAAACCCCGCTACCAACGATTCCTCCGAAAGAGCGTGCAAAATTGGACTTTAACTACAACGTAACCCTATGATTTTAAATGATTTCTCATCTGACAAAGTAGAAATAATAACATCTATAAGAACAAGTGGAAGAAAAGTCGCCGGCTGCCTGGCCTACGTTGTTTTGGGAGGCATTACCTTGGGAAGCAAAATCGCGTGACGCGATGGTACGGGTGGCGGGCTATGGCCTAGCAACAGTCCCCCCTTATCGGTCTTAACACGAGCTTCGCGGTACTGGCTCAAAACCTGGTTGAGCATGGTTTTGAAGTCGCGGCGGAATTTGCGAATTTCCTGGTATCCCTGCCCAAACTGCTCATGTAAGGCCGTCCAGGGAATGAATTGCCCGCGCTGTGGGTCCACGCGGTGCAACCTTTGGGCAAGCCAGCAGTAAACATCCAAGCTCATCGCGGAATGGGCTAGCGCGGTGACGGCGCGCTCGTCCAGGGGTACGGCGTGAGCTTGCAGGCTCTCGAAGTAGTCGGTGCTTAGCCTGATTTCCCGGGGGAAGAGAAAGCGCTCGCCCTTAAAGTACTCCTCCCAGACATTAAAGGCGGTAACGATCTGCGTGTTGACCTGCACGGCATGGGTGTCGTGGGCAGCGACAAGACGGATCAGGGCCGCTGCAAGGCGGGTAAGCTGGTCTTTGAACTTGCGGATTTGCCGCCCATCCGGGCTGAAACCATGCAACCGAGCCACAAAGGCGGTCATGCTGCCTTGAACTCCGATAATGGGGCAACTTGTCCGCAAGGCTTCGGTGTTCAGATGGCACAGGATCAACCGGGCAGCGGGACCATAAGGTAAACCGATTTGCTCAAGGCGCTCGGTTGCAGGATCGTAGGCTTTACCGGCTTCGATAAAGAGTTTGACGTTACCCTGCTGCCGTTCCCATGTCCTGACTTCCGGCCCAGGGTCGCGGTAGGGCAAGACGGTCTGACAAAAAACGGTATGCTGGAATAGGATTTCGTCAGGGGTGGTCGCGCTAATTTTCACGCTGCTTTCGATCATCCGGCGTTTGACGGCGGATAGCGGGCGGCGGCCTTCGGCACGGGCCTTCTCCCGCGCCTGCTGTTCCCGCGCTTTCAGTTTCTTCAGGGCGTCTTCAAAGGTGCTCATCGTGTCTTACCCGGGGTGGGCGGCGTTGCCGTGGTTGAAATCATAATCCCGCCGCCCGCGTCGGCCAAATCCTTTTTGCTCTCAGGCGCCTCGGGGGGAATTTCGGTAACTATTTCACAGCCAGCGGGTGAATCCATCACAGCGCTTGACTCGCCGCGCGGTTACACTGCCCCCCGGCTTTTCCTGAAACGGCCGGTACCACGCCAGCGCCCTGGCCGGAGCGGTTCAGGGTCGATTCAGGCGGCCCGGAGTAGGATGAGCCGTATGGGGGGGTTAAGGCGGGCCCGCTGGCATCGCTTTTTCCCTCGACTCCGCCCCGACGATGGGTCGAAGCGTATTCCACCGAGGCCACGAAAGGATGACTCTGCCCCGTAAAAACCGCTGGACCGTGCTCGGCGCCGCGTTGTTGGCGCTACTGGCGCTGGCGGCACAGGTCTGGTTTCCACCGGCCCGGCCGAGTATCGAGGCGTCAACCGCCGCTGACGTCCACCCGGCGCCGGGTGCTTCGCGCCGATGATTCATGGCTGGAACGGTGGGTCAAGTCGCAGGGCCAGGCGGATTTCGTGGGTTTGTGTGGTTCCACCAAGTCC
The DNA here is from genome assembly GCA_963708455.1 of uncultured Pseudomonadota bacterium. Taxonomy (GTDB): domain Bacteria; phylum Pseudomonadota; class Gammaproteobacteria; order Competibacterales; family Competibacteraceae; genus CAIMUS01. The sequence continues at coordinate 45,900 of CAVPSQ010000009.1, read as the reverse complement.
CGCTGGATGGGAAGCCGGTCGTGTTTTTTCGCCGTGGCGGGGCGGTTTACCGCGTGTCACGGTATGGCTTCGGCCGGATGATTTTGCCAAGAGGAGTGGGTTATGCTATCCATCATTTCGGTGTTGCTGTCCCCGGTGATGGCGGTCATCACCGCTTTCGGTCTGTTCGTGGCGCTGTGGGGCAGTGGTTAAGCGCCGCCGCTCAAGCAACGTGCCGTCCAGATCGCATAACGCAGCCGGATCATCCGATGCCTCAGCCGGCGTCGGCAGCAGGATATTTTCGGAGCAGATAGGAAAGTGCTTCGGCTTCGGTCATACCCAGACGGGCGAACCAGGCTAATTCCTCGCGGGCTTCCTCGTCAGGTTCTCGCTCCGCGCGCACGGCCTCCACCAGGGCCTGCTGACAGCGCTGATGCCGTCGGGCAGAGTCTTCCGCTGGAGCGGGCGGCAGCTGCCGTTTGGCGGGCGTGCCGGCCGACACGGGCGAGCGTTTTCGTCGCTCCCGCTCGGCCATCGCCAGTAGGCGTTGGACCGGGTCGATCGGATTCTCTTGGGTGGTCGTTGGGATAGCCAGTCTAGCGCCGCCTGGCGGCGCCGCAAAGCCGGAAGTGATGCCCCGTTGCCGAGGTCGCTCGCGTCGGGGGACAAAATGTCACAATCTCCGGTCACCCGCTCGGCTAATCTACCGCCGATGTCTCTACCGGTAGAGAAAGGTTTCCTGGCGGCATGGCCGCGGAGGTGTTGATGCGGTTACTGGTTGTCCTGCTGGTGGTCCAGTTTAGTTTCGGTTTGTTGCTGAGTCGGCCGACCGCTTTGCTGTTGGAGGGGCTCACCTTCGCCGCCATCTTCTTCTGGCGGTTCCGTCCGATCTTCCAGGTGAAACGGCTTGCCGTCCGGCCGCCGCGGTCGTTTTTCAACGACTCAGGCGGGATGACTCGCTGTGGCGCTGAAGCCATGCCAGCAGTTCAGCCGGGGTCTGCCAGTCCAGCAGCGCCTCCCCCAATGCCTCCAGGTCGGCTACCGGCAACGCGCGAATCTGAGTCTCAAGGTCCGCCGCTAACGCGCCCAGCCGGCGCCGTAACTGCCGCAGCACCAGCGCGGCCTCGCCTTGCTGCTGGCCTTCGGCACGCCCTTCGGCACGCCCTTCAGTACGCCCTTCGGGTACGCCCCTCCCGAACACGTCTTGATAGAAGCGAGTTTGTTTTAACTCAACCTCGGGTAAGTGCAACAGGCGTTGAATCTCCTCGCGCGATAACCGCGGTAGCTTGTACACGAGAGTGTAACCATGCTATATTACATAGTTATATAGTATTGATACAGGTAAAAGCGCTATGTCTACTGCTAATTCCCATCAGGAAAACATTCGCCGTTACCGCGAGCGGATGCGGGCTAAGGGGTTTCGTGCCATTCAACTGTGGGTGCCGGATACCCGCTCTCCTGAGTTTGCCGAGGAATGCCGTCACCAATCTTTACTGGTCGCGAATGACCCGGCTGAGCAGCAATTGATGGAAGAATTGGAAGCCTTGCAGGATGATACCGGATGGACCGCGTAAAACGCGGCGACATCGTCACGATTGCCTTGCAAGGTGATTTTGGCAAACCCCGGCCCGCCCTCGTGATTCAGTCAGATCTGTTCAACCCAACGCACCCGACGCTTACGATTTTGCCTTTGACCAGCGAACTGCGAGATGCCCTGCAATTCCGGATCACCCTTGAACCCTCGATGACGAACGGTTTGCGCAAGCTCTCTCAAATCATGGTGGACAAGGCGATGACCTATCGTCGTGACAAAGTGGGTAAGCGACTCGGCCAACTGGACAATGACACCTTAGTGCGTGTTAACCGGGCGTTAGCCGTTTGGTTGGGAATCGCTTGATCGTTGGTGCTGCTGATAGCGCTATGTCAATCATTATGCCATGCGCCGCGGGCCGGGCGCGAGGGGCCGGGCGGCGGCCTGAAGCGTGATCCGCTCCGCCTTAGTGCAGCGGCTCAACCGGCAGCAGCTCCCGCAACACCCGCTGCAGGATCGGCTCACCGGCCTCACCATAAAGGGCCTGGTAGTGCCGGCCCAAGTCCAGAAGCCATTCCGGGAGTTGCACCCACAGGTGGTCCGGGGCAGCCTCGCCCCAACCTTCAAGCAGGCGCAGGGCGCCGCCGCTCCGGGTGGCGTGGCGCTGAATAATCGCCAGCGCCGCCAGCACGTCCTGGCGCTGGGTGGGCCAGGTCGGGTCGTCGGTCAGGCGATTGAGGTCGATGGTTTTGCTCGTTACGGTCCGCTCGTGCATGGTCTTCTCCCGTAGGGTGTTGCCGGGAATGGATCATTCTACCGGACTCTCTCCCGGAGGAATGACCTCCCCTCAGACACACCCCGCCCCGCCGCCCGGCTCAGGGGACGATCCGACGGCGGCCTGACCCGGCAGCGATAACGGTTACCCTCGGGGGTGTGAGCGCGCCGGCCCGTCGCGCACCTCGCGCACCACCTGGCAGCCTTCCAGGGGCGCGGTGAAGCGGCGGTAGCGGCCCCGGCTGTCGTGACCCCAGGCGTAGCAGCGCCAAGCCAAGGCGGGTACGGCGCCGCTCACGTCGATCCGCGGCGGAACGTGGCCCCGCCGGAGGGTGATGGCGTCCACGGTCACACCATGCTGCTCGAGCCGGATCAAAGCTCGCAGGACCCGGCTCAACGCCGTGGCTGGCGCGGGCGGGGCGGGGGGCTTGTCAGGGGTCGCCGGCCAGGCCGGGGTCTGGCGGAGGCGTTCCAGGGCGCCGGGGTCGGGCCTGGTATAGGGGTTTGGGGGGTAGTGTTCCAGAGTTGGATATTATACTAAAACTCCAAATTCGTATCGATTGATAAATAGGCCAATGACGATATTATGCATTTTGTCCAGTTTGGAGAAGCAAATCGTCTGTCGAGCCAACCGTTTGATGCGCGTGCGTAGGGTTAAATGTTTCCGTTCAATCTTTTGAGTGTTTTCTTTACCAACAACTTGTTGTTGAGGTGATCAGTGGCGTTCGTAGGCTCCCCAACCATCCGTATAAAACCGCGTGATCCCAAACGGCTCCAACAGGGCTTTTAACTCTAAAAACACGGCGTCTTTCAGGTCACCGAACACATACGCAAGGATTTCCCCACTGGTGTGATCAATCGCATGCCAGAGCCAGCGCTGCTGATCTTTGTTGCCAACATAGCTCCACATTTCATCGAGCTCTGCATCTTCAACCTTTTAAATATAAACAATAACACTATTTGGATCCAAGCGTTCCAGCACCGCCCGGTTAACCGATTCGAGGCAAGATTCTTTTTTTTCAATTCACTGATAACCGTGGTTGGACTGATCTCCAGTACTCGCGCCGTATCGCGGATCCCACTGCCATTCAACGCCATGTCAATAATCAGTTTTTTGACTTCAGGCAAATAACCCTGATAGTCATAATCTAAAATGAAGGTTTGGGTTGAACATTCTAGTTGTTGACAAAGATAGCGCTGTTTGGAATTCTCAGTTTTGCCGCGCTTCACAACTTGATCACTACCACAGTGAGGGCAACGTACAGGTATTAGAACCACAACTGTCTCCTTCTAATAGGAAAATGTCTATTATTTCAAGCTCAAGTATACAATATCCAACTTTAGAACACTACCGTTTTCTCAACTGCACCATTTGACCGCGCACATACGGCGTGAGCCGACGCCCTTTGGGGCCGGTCGGCGTCGCCGGAAACAACTCCAGTTGGCCGCAGCGTAAGCGATGCGCCAGGGTATAGAGTGTCGCCTCGGTAAAGCCAAAGCGCTCGGCCGCTGCTTTGGCGGATAGCCCCTCGAGCACATAAGCACGCAGCGCCTCATACTGACGTTGTTTCGCGGTTTGGGGAGTGAGAAAAAAGGCGTCGAGATCGTCGGGCACCGTCAACCTACCTTGAGATAATTATGGCGGTTATAATATCACCAAATGGAAAGTTGTTGACCGCTCACGTCAGCCCGACAAGCCGATTTGAGGGGTGAAATCTCAGGGAAAACCGCTAAAATGGGGAAGTGAGGGGCCGGAAGGGGGCAACTTTAGGATAAATTTTTAGAATTTTAAGCGCCATCCAGTAACTCAAATATCAGAATCCAACAGCTTGATATATATGAAGAATAAGCAAAAAATCTTGACTCAATTTTGGCGGTTATCTATCTCGTGAAAATCGGTGTTAAAGCGGAGCTGTCGAAAGCTCGGGGTTTCCTTTTGGCGGTACCTCACTGATCGAACATCGCGCACGCACGCGATTCCACCCCTGCCCGACCTCATCCGGCAGCAGGCTGCCGTTCCGCTGGGAGCGCCCTGACTTATTGAGAAGTTACCATCTGAAGCCGGATTGGAGTGGTTATAACCGATGCTGTTCGAGAAAAGCCTGAGACACGTTTCCATGGCCGTTCAACTGCTGGATGACTTATATTCGACGGTAATTCGGGATGCCGCCGTGCGAATCGAGGGCCAGCGCCAAAGTCCGGTTATCAAAGAGGATGGGTTTTATGTGTTCACTGATCTCGGGGGAGGAAGCTTTCGCATGCTTGTCCGCCGGCCAATGTATCAGGACTTCGAGCGCGTGTTCACCTTGCCGCTGCCGACGAATGATCGACTGATTTTGGACGTTCCCGGTGAAAACGAGCTTGTGCTGGCTGTGCAATCGGTGGATTCTGAGACCAGCACCATTCGCTTTCAGGCGCGCGACGTCTTCGATCCCCTGCCCGCGGGTACTCCAGTCGTCTCCTCAGACTTAGTTACAGCGCTCGCCCAGCCAATCGAAGGCGAAGCCGTGGACACGGCGACACTGCAGAGTGTTGGAACCTTGCAGCAGGATGACATCGTGCGCTTGGTCAAGCCAGCGCGCGTGGTGCGACTACGGCCGGGGCCTGGCTATCCCTTCATGGGCGATCTCAGGCACTTGACCGGCACCGTTCGGGACGCGGCCGACGGTCAACCCATAACAGGCGCTACGGTCGAGCTCGTGCAAGTCAATGACCTTAGCATAAACGCTGAGGTCGTCGGTACAACGAGCACTAATTTGGTGACTATCTGCTCCATGAGTACCGGTTCAGAAAAGCGCGTGATTGGCACTGAGCGGGACAGGCACTGTATCACGACGACTCGGGGCAGCTATGCCTTTTATTTCCCCGCCCGGGCCGATCTGAACGTGCAATCCGTGATGGTACGGGTCACTGCGAATGGCTATCAGGCAGCCGAGTCGGCAAGCATCAATCTCGGACTGCATAGTGCTAACCATTACAGTTTTAACTTGCTACGAAGCTAAGCGCACCCGGTTGTTGACGCCCTTGAAGGTAAAGCCATGACCAAGATCACTGCAAGAAATCGAACCAACCGCACGGTGCAGTTCTACCTGCCTGGCAGCAGATATATGCAAATTGCACCGCACGGTTCCTGCACGCTCGAGCGCGTTGACTGCCAATCGCCGACACTGCAAAAGCTCATCCGCGAAGGAGTGATCTTCGCTGCCGAGTCATCCGAAGTGGCGTCGAGCGTAACCGAGGCGACCGAGATGGAACCAGTCCCCACGGCTCCTGTCGCGGTGGCCGAGACCGCACCAAGTGACACGCCGTCGCCGATAACGATCACTCCAGGGGAAGTGCCTCAAACGACCGGTACTGAAGAGTCCGTCTCCGAGGGGCCGGAAGCCAACGCTACGGCATCGTCTCCGGCGGACAGGACACAGATAAAGAAAGCCTTCCTAGATTCCACCACTGATACGCTTTCAGGCAAAAGCAGGCCTCGCACGCAAGCACGGCGAGAGACGAACACCAAGCTCAAGCACGGGAGTTGACCGATGCCAGAATATCTTGCACCCGGTGTCTACGTCGAAGAAGTGCCTTCCGGCGTCAGGACGATTGAAGGCGCCAGTACGTCGACCTGCGCCTTCGTGGGGGTAGCTGAGCGGGGGCCCGTCAACCGGACCACGCTGATCACCAACCTCACCGAGTTCTACACGACCTTCGGCCGTCCGATTGACATTCGTCAGCGCTACTATCTGGCCTATGCGGTGGAAGGGTTCTTCCGCGAGGGCGGGACCCGCTGCTACGTGGTAAGGGTTGCGCATTATACGGATATTCTCGACCGCAGCAGCCTCACTGCCGAAACCGCCACAGCCTCGTTTGATAACGAAAACGGTGTTGCTTTGCTGACGGTGAGCGCGGCCAGCGAGGGCGCCTGGGGACGTGAGATCAAAATCACGATTTGCAACTCCAGTCGCTTCGGCACTTCCCTGGCAACGGGGCTTGCGGCGGGTTCCGTGGACCGGATCACCGTAGCCAGAGCCGACGGCATCGTTCGCGGCACCCAATTGTGGATCGTGAGGCCGGTCTTCGCCAGCGTCGCTTATGCCGGCACCAGCCGACAATTGATCTTCGACGAAGCGCGCGGACTGCTTCGTGACCCGACAGGAACAAGACTTGTGGCCGGCGATAGCATCGCCGCCAACTCGTTGCTGTTGACGCCGGATTTCCGTTACATGGCCCGCCTGAATCCAGCCGTGACCCTGACCGGTGGCGCCGACCGCCGCGCGCTGCACTTTGCCAGCGTGACGGCCGGCTGGGCGGTGGGCACGGACGGTGTGATCATGGCGACGACGGATGGCGGTGCGACCTGGACGGCGCAGACCAGCGGCGTGACGACGGATCTGCACGGCGTGCACTTTGCCAGTGCGACGGCCGGCTGGGCGGTGGGCGCGGACGGTGCGATCGTGGCGACGACGGATGGCGGTGCGACCTGGACGGCGCAGACCAGCGGCGTGACGACGGACCTGCACGGCGTGCACTTTGCCAGCGCGACGGCCGGCTGGGCGGTGGGCGCCGGCGGCGTGATCCGGACGACGACGGACGGCGGCGCGACGCCCTGGACGGTGCAGGCCAGCGGGGTGACCACCGACCTGCATGACGTCCATTTTGCCGACGCCACCCACGGCTGGGCGGTGGGCGCGGGCGGCGTGATCCGGACGACGACGGACGGCGGCGCGACGCCCTGGACGGTGCAGGCCAGCGGGGTGACGACCGACCTGCACGGGGTGTACTTTGCCAGCGCGACGGTCGGCTGGGCGGTGGGCGCGGGCGGCGTGATTCGGGCGACGACGAATGGCGGTGTGGCCTGGACGGCCCAAACCAGCGGGGTGACGGCGGACCTGCACGGGGTCTATTTTGCCGACGCGACGCACGGCTGGGCGGTGGGCGCGGACGGTGCGATTGTGGCGACAACCGACGGCGGCGCAAACTGGCGTCGGCAAATGAGCGGAACGACCCGGGCATTAGCTGCCGTACGGGCGGTGAATACCACGACCGGTTGGGTAGCCGGTGCAGGTGGTTTGATTCTTGCCACCACCGATAGTGGAACAGCCTGGACACCACAGGCGCCTCGGGCACTGTCGTCAATTCTGACCAATCTGACTGTCGGTCGCAGCAGACCGAATGAGGATATTGACGGCCAGCTACTCGAACAGGGTCAGACTCTCTGGGTCATCGAGCCGGCTCATCAGCACTTGGCGATCGTCGACCGCGTTGAGGGCAGTCACGTCGTTTTCAGTACCGCCATCACCCTGACCCAGCCTTTTCCAGCGACCAGCAAGGTTCTGGCGCGTGATTTCGAGCTTCGGGTCAGTAGAGGTGACGATCTGCTGGAAACCTTCGCGCATCTCTCGCCGGTGGAAGGCAACCAGGAGGATTTCGCGCCGAATCGAATCAATCTCGGTGGTGCCGCTTCGCGCCATATTCGACTAGACGCGACCGACAGCGCGCTGCCAATGCGTAACACGGCATCCACCCGGCTTGCGGGCGTTGCCACCGATCCTGACGGCCGGCAAAACCTCAATTCTTTCGATTATGTGGGCAGTCCGGTCAGTGGCACGGGTTTCTCGGCCCTGGATGATATTGACGACGTCAGCATTCTGGTGGTGCCCTATCCACGCTTCAACGATACCACACTCGCCACTGATCAAGCCCTGCGGCAGGTCTACAACGCGGCGACCAATTACTGTCAACAGCGGCGTTATATGGTCTGCGTGCTGGACTCCAAGCCGGAGCTGAACGCGGTCGACGCGCTGACTTTCCGGCAGTCCCTGGATGCCTCAAACTATGCGGCTTACTACTGGCCCTGGATAAAAATTACGCCGGCTGGCCAGAACAAACGCTACTCGGCTCCGCCCGCCGGTGCCATTGCCGGCATCTACGCCTACGCCGATCAGCGCCGCGGCGTGCATAAGGCGCCAGCCGGCACCGAGATCGGTCGCCTGAAATCGGCTACAGGCATCGAGCGGATCGTTTCCAAAGCGGAACAGGATGGTCTGAACAACCAGGGCGTTAACGTTATCCGCAGTTTTCCGGCGGCCGGCCTGACCGTCTGGGGTGCGCGCACGGTCTCGAGCAACCCTGAGTGGCGCTATGTGAACGTCCGGCGCTTGATGAACTTTATCGAGAAGAGCATCGACGACGGCACCCAATGGGTGGTCTTTGAGCCTAACAATCTGGCCCTGTGGAAAAAAATCGAGCGTAATATCGGCGCGTTCCTGCGTGGTGTGTGGCGCAGCGGGGCGCTGTTCGGCGAGACCGAAGACCAGGCGTTCCGCGTCCAGTGCGACGCCGAAACCAACACGTCCGAAACCATCGAACTGGGCCAGGTAATCACCGAGATCCGCGTGGCCGTGGTCAAGCCGGCCGAGTTCGTGATCTTTCGCATCAAGCAGTTCGCAGCCGGATCCGAGCTGACGGAATGAGGAGGTAGCCGCGATGCCGCAGTATCTTTCCCCCGGTGTTTACGTCGAAGAGGTGCCTTCGGGCAACCAGCCTATCCAGGGAGTCGGTACTTCGACGGGCGCCTTCGTCGGCCTGGCCGAAAAAGGCCCCATTGGCGAAGCGACCCTGATCGGCAACCGAAGCGAATTCTTCGAGCGCTTCGGGGGCCTTGTCTCCGGTGCTTTTCTCGCCTACACGATTGATCTTTTTTTCTGAACGGCGGGACGCGCTGCTACGTGGTCCGCACCTGCGGGCACGATGCATCCGGTCATCAACTGGCCATAGCGTCGAGCACAACGATTACGGACGGCACCCACAATGCGCTGAGCCTCAGCGCGCACAGCCGGGGAACCTGGGGCGATGCCGTGGCGATCAGCATCGAGCACCCGTGGACAGCGCAGACCAGTGGGGTGACGACCGACCTGCACGGGGTGCACTTCGCCAGCGCAACGGCCGGTTGGGCGGTGGGTGTGGGCGGCGTGATTCGGGCGACGACGGATGGCGGTGCGACCTGGACGGCGCAAACCAGCGGCGTGACGACGGACCTGCACGGGGTGCACTTTGGTAGCACGATGACGGGCTGGGCGGTGGGCGCCGGCGGCGTGATTCGGGTGACGACGAACGGTGGCACGGCCTGGACGGCGCAAACCAGCGGCGTGACGACGGACCTGCACGGGGTGCACTTCGCCAGCGCGACGGCCGGCTGGGCGGTAGGTGCGGGTGGCCGCATCCTGGCGACAACGAACGGTGGCGCGACCTGGACGGCGCAAACCAGCGGCGTGACGACGGACCTGCACGGGGTGCACTTCGCCAGCACGACGGCCGGCTGGGCGGTAGGTGCGGGTGGCCGCATCCTGGCGACAACGAACGGTGGCGCGACCTGGACGGCGCAAACCAGCGGCGTGACGACGGACCTGCACGGGGTGTATTTCGTCAGCGCAATGGTCGGCTGGGCGGTGGGCGCGGGCGGCGTGATCCTCGCGACGGCAAACGGCGGCGCGACCTGGACGGCGCAACAAAGCGGGACACGGCAGACCTTGCACGCCGTTCATTTTCAGAATGCCACCACTGGTTGGGCCAGCGGCGTTGGCGGGGTAATCCTGGCGACCAGCAGCGGTGGTGCCATCTGGGCCGTGCAGGACAGTGGCGCGCGCGCAGCGTTGCGCGCGGTGCGGCTGGTTGATGCCCAGCGCAGCTGGGTGGTGGGGGCGGGCGGCGTGATCCGGACCACGACGGTTGCTGCGGGCAGCGCGCCCGCGTTTCAGCTGCGTGTTTTCTATCGTGGTGAGCAGGTTGAGCGCTATGACGCCGTCGTGCTCGATCCCGATGCCGTCGCCTCGGTCGAGGACGCGGTCAACGACGTGTCGAAGGCCATCCGTGTCAACGCCAATCCCAACGACCTGTTCCCCCTGCCAGACCGACCCCTGATGACGATCCGCCGCAACCTGAGTGGGGGCAGCGACGGCACGGCGAGTCTGGTGGATAGTGATTTCACGGGGACCGATGGCCTGCAAGCCTTCGACCCCATCGACAATATCAATATCGTCGCCGTGCCGGACAGGGCCTCCCGTGACGTCATGCTGGCCGGTATCAATTATTGCGAGAATCGCGGCGACTGCTTTTTTCTGGTCGCCGCCCCTGATTCCATCGACACGGCCGCCGAGGCGCTAGCCTACAAGCAGGCCACTGGCCCCGAGTTCAGCGGTCAGAATGCCTTCAACTCCAGCTTCGGAGCACTGTATGTCCCGTGGGTGGAGGTGGCCGATCCGCTTACCCGCAAGACTATCCTGGTGCCGCCGGTCGGCGTAGTGGCGGGGCGTTACTCGGCTACCGATGTTCGCCGTGGCGTTCACAAAGCGCCAGCAGGTATCGAGGACGGTCTGATGCGCGGTGTCCTGGGCTTGGCCCGGCTGCTCAGTCGTGCCGAGCTGGAAGTACTGAACCCGATCAATGTCAACGTACTGCGCGATGTCAAAGGCGTAGGGCGGGTCATCTGGGGGGCACGCACACTGTCCGCCAATCCCGCCCTGCGTTATGTCAGTACCCGACGACTTCTACTGTTTATCGAAGAGTCCATTGACGAGGGCACTCAATGGGTGGTCTTCGAGCCGAATACCCCCGAGTTGTGGCGGACCATCGAGCGCAACGTTCGCGCCTTTCTGCGTGTGGTCTGGCGTAGCGGCGCCCTTTTCGGCGAAACCGAGGAACGGGCTTTTTACGTCAAGTGTGACCGGGAGACCAACACCCCCGATTCGATCGAAGCCGGCCAGGTAATCACCGAAATCGGGGTGGCGATCACCAAACCGGCCGAGTTCGTGATCTTCCGGATAGCTCAATCCAGGGCTGGGGCCGAAATCTCGGAATAGACTCTGACTGATCAACATTCATAATTGAGGAGTGAGATGCAATGGCGCGACGTGACAACAATCCTTTCGACCCGTTGGCGGCCTTCAATTTCGTGGTGGAGATCCAAGGCATTACGGCGGCTGGGTTTTCGGAATGCACGGGGCTCGACAGCGAAACCAACGTCATCGAATACCGAGAGGGCAACGAGGACATTACCGTGCGCAAGCTGCCCGGACTGAAGAAGCAATCCAACGTGACCCTGAAGCGTGGTTTCAGCACTAACAGCGAACTGTTCGATTGGCGCAAGACCGTCATGAGCGGGGTCATCGAGCGTAAAAACGTTTCGATCATACTCTACGACGAGCGTGGCGTCACTGGCGGCGGCGAGCGCATCCGCTGGAATCTACAGCATGCCTGGCCGAGCAAATGGACCGGCCCGGAACTCAAGGCTAACGCCAATGAGATCGCCATCGAGACGCTGGAGTTTTGCCACGAGGGAATTACCGAGATGGTGGTCAGCTAATTGGGCGCCAGTCATGCTACAAACAGAATTCGCTTTCACCCTGCCCAAGGGTTACGTGGACCATGAAGGCAATCTGCACCGTGAGGGCATCATGCGGCTGGCCAGCGCGGCGGACGAAATCGCACCCTTACAGGACCCACGGGTGCAGCGCAACAGCGCCTATATGAGCATCATCCTGCTAGCGCGGGTGATCACCCGCTTAGGCAACCTGCCCGAACGTCAATCCCGGCGTGATTGAGCGCATGTTCGCCGCTGACGTCTCCTACCTGCAGGAGCTCTATGCGCGCATCAACAGCGGCGAAGACGCGGCGCTGACGGTGACCTGCCCGCATTGTGCTCAAGCCTTCGAGGTGGATCCGACTACTCTTTATGGGGACCGTCCCTTGGGGGAATAGCCCGCTACCCCCTGGACCAGGCGCGTCAGGAGGTAGCCTTTATCGCCTACCATTTCCATTGGTCACGGGAGACGCTGCTGCAGTTGCCCCACCTGGAGCGTCGCTCCTGGGTCAGCGAGATTTCCCGGATCAACGAGGAGATCAACAAGAGTGCGCAACAGCCTGAACGGTGAACGACGAGCGAGCAGCGGAGACCACGCATGAACGGTTTGCATACGCCGGGCATCTATCTGCGGCGGGCGGCGGCGGCGCCAGCGCCGCTGCCGCGGCTGACCAGCGTCACGGGTTTCATCGGCCTGGCCGAGCGTGGCCCGCTGAACTCACCGCAGCGGTTGGAAAACTGGGAACAGTTCAAGACGGTGTTCGGCAGTCTGACGGAGGATGGTGACTTGGGGCCGGCGGTGTATGGCTTCTTCGCCAACGGTGGTCAGATCTGTTACGTGGTGCGCGTGGCTGACAGCCTAAGCCCGGATAAGGCACCCCGCCATGCCCGCTGGGTAGCACGCAACGACCGTGGCGAGGTTGTAATCGCTGTCGAGGCGGCCAACGAGGGGGCCTGGGCTAACACGTTGCAGTTGCGGCTGTCGCGTAGCCGCGCGCGCATGTCCTTGACCCAGCTTAGGTTGGCGGCGCCTGCCGGCGCGAACCGGTTGGAACTGGCGGCCACTGTGGATCTGCAGGACGGCGAAGAACTCTCGCTGGTGCACGCTACTGACAGCCGGGTGCGGCAGGACCGCAGGGTAGCCACTGTGCTGTCGGCCAGTACGGTGCGTTTGGATGCGCCGCTGGCATACGCCTTACCGGCAGGTAGCCTGGTGCTGGGCGCCGGCCTCGACTTTGAAGTCTGGGACCTGGACCGCCTCGAGCGCTTCGAAGACCTCTCGCTGAATCCTGTTCATCCCCGCTATCTTGCGGACAGAATTAACGGCGATGCGGCTGAGAGCGCCTATCTCACCAAGTTGGCCGCCGGTCACTCCATCCTGGTACGGGTGACGCTGATGGACGGTGCCGGCCGGCAGGGTCTGGATGTGACGACCACCGCCGCGGTGTTCGTCCGCGAGACCGAGGGGCAGGACCCGATACTGCCGATTGCCGTCGGCTACTTCACCGGCTATGACGACAGTGGTTATTTTCCCCATCTCGATCCTGTGGTTGCGGGTTACCAGGGACTGGCGACACTGGAGGCCATCGAGGAAATCGCTTTGGTGGCGCTGCCTGACCTGGCGCGACTGGCGGAGGAGACCGCGGATTATGCCCAGTTCGTGACCGGTCAGCGGCAGGTGCTGCGCCACTGCGAGGTGCAGGGGGACCGTTTCGCCATTCTCGACAGCCCGCGCCAGGCGGCGAACGGCGATCCGTTGTCGGTCCTGATCCCGAATTACATTGAGCAACTGGCGTTCATGCCGGCGGCAGTCAACGGTGCCCTCTACTTCCCCTGGGTACGCCTGGCGCCGATCGAAGGGCAGCGGATTGAACGCTTTGTGCCACCCTGCGGAATCGTAGCCGGGGTATTTGCTCGTACCGACGTGCTGGTGGGCGTGCATCGCTCGCCGGCCAACGAAAGGCTGGAGGGGGTGCTCGAAACCCAGTTCGCCGTCACCGCGCAGCAGCAAGCACTGCTAAACCCGGACGGAATCAATTGCCTGCGCGTTTTCGCTGGCCGTGGCATCCGCATCTGGGGAGCGCGGACCCTCACGCGCGATTCCCGCTGGCGCTACATTGCGGTGCGTCGGACATTGCTGGCAATTGTTAGGGAAATCCGCCATAGCCTGCAGTGGAGCGTGTTCGAGCCGAACGATCAGCGCCTTCGGCGGGGCATCGCGGCCAGCCTGAACAGCTATCTCGGCGGCCTGTATCAGACCGGCGTGCTGGCCGGCGCCAGTGCGGATGAGGCTTATTTCGTGCAGTGTGATGCCGAGACCAATCCGCCAGAAACCCTGGAACGCGGCGAGGTCATCGCCCAGATCGGCTTCGCACCGCTGTGGCCGATGGAATTCATTGTGGCGACCATCCGGCGTAGCACCGAAGCTGTAGCCGTTGCTCTCGACACGCAGGCATTGGGGGAGAACCGCTGATGAGAGCCGAAGATCCCTTTGCCGGCTATCTGTTTCGCCTGAGCCTGGGCAGCGTCAAAATCGCCGGCTTTTCCGAGTGTACCGGGCTGGAGATGGAGACCAAGGTTTTTGAGTACCGCGAGGGTGGACGCAATTCCCATACCCTGAAGTTTCCGGAGCAGAGCGAAGTTAAGAACGTAATGCTCAAGCGGGGTCTGACGCTGTCCTATGAGCTATTCGACTGGTATATGGATGTCGCTACCGGCGCCTTCGCTCATGCCAACCAGCGCCCGGCGGCTCACCGCGAGCCGGGCCACAGCACGGCGACAAGCCAGCAGGACAGTAGCCGCAAGATCTCCATCGCGCTGATCAATGCTGCCGGCGAGGTGCAAAAGGAATGGCTGCTGCGTCGGGCGTTCCCGGTCAAGTGGACAGGGCCCGAGTTCAAGGCGACGGACAACAGCGTGTGTTTCGAAGCCATCGAACTCGCCCATGAAGGCATCGAGAAACTGATCGTATGAGCGTGTACACGGTAATCCACGACGTCAGCGAAACGCTACGCCAACTGCTCGAAAACGGGGTAACCGACCCGACCAATGTCGCAGTCACCCTTAATTCGCCCCAGCGGGTAACGCTGAGCACCAACCACCTGCTGAACCTCTATCTGTACCAAGTCGTCGAGAGCCCCTTCGCCAAGAACCGGCCGCCGCTGACCATCACCCCACACCAGCTGCAGGGCGCGCCACTGACGCTGAGCCTCTACTACATGCTCACCCCTTATACCCAGGACAGTGACAGCAATCTTAACGAACATCTGATCCTCGGCGCGGCAATGCGGGTTTTCTACGATAACGCCATCATCGGTGATCCGCTGCTCACGGGCAGTCTGCGGGGTTCGGGCGAAGAGTTGCGCGTCGTGCTATGCCGGATGAACCTCGAGGAACAGACGCGGATTTGGAATGCCCTGCAGATGTCGTACCGACTTTCGGTCTGTTACGAGATTCGCCTGGCGCACCTGGATTCTCAGGACAGACGAGACATATCCCGCGTCGAAACCCAGGAAATACGGTATGGGCAACGCTAGCCGCCCCGCCGATCTCGGTCCGCGACGTCTACCGCAATGGCAGGCCTACGACAGCAACGAGGCCTATCTGCGGGAGCAACTGACGCGGCTGGATTTGCTCATCCGCATGCAATTGGATCACCTTGGCGACGGACCACCGGGTGATGCCGAACTGCGCGGCCTGGTGCTGAGCCGGGATGAGGTCGAACACAGTCTCAAGGAGTCGGTGGGTGCGGCTTTTACCGACACCGCCTTTGGCGAGCGGCTGACTGCCCTGGAGCAGCGCATCGCCGGACGGATCGAACAGTCCTGGCAGGAGGTACGCCGCCGACCCTGGAGTGGCTGACAGCGCTGTTTCACCTGAGTCCCTTCGAGCGGGACGTGCTGCTGGTGGTTCTGGCGCCAGAGATCAACCGCAAATACGACCGGCTCTACGCTTATCTGCAAGATGACGTCACGCGGCGCCGACCGAGCGTGGACCTGACGTTGAAACTGCTTTGCCGGGGCTTCGAGGAAACGCTGGCTGGGCGTGCGTTTTTTCGGGAGACGGCGCCGCTGATCCGCGAGCAGTTATTGGTTTTCGCTGACGAGACTGACGGGTCGGTACCGCTACTGGGACGCTTTCTGAAAATGGACGACCGGATCGTGGATTACCTGCTGCACGACAAGGCACTCGACCCGCGCTTGGCGACCTTCCTGCAACCGGTGCCGGCCACGGATGCGGTGGCCGATCTGCTGCTCGCGCCGAGGTCAAAGCTCAACTGGCTGGCCTGGTCCAACGCTACCATGCGGCGGCGAGGCCGGCGGGGCACCCGCCGCTGCAATGCTGGCTCGAAGGCCCCTACGGTGTGGGCAAACGGCGTGCCGCCGCGGCGGTCTGCCTTGGTCTCGGCCTGCCCCTGCTGGCCGTCGACCTGCCGCGGCTGGCGCGGGCCGAGCACGGCACCCGCAACCTGCTGAAGCGCATCGGCCGGGAAGCCCTGCTTAACGGGGCTGCACTGCTGTTCGAAGGGATGGACTACCTCAATGGCGATGACGAACGCAGTACGACGCTGCGGGGTGTACTCCAGGGCGTGCTCGCTGAACTGGCGGTGCCGACTTTCCTCGCCGCGCGCGCCCGCCGTCCGTCCGGTCGGGCGAGCAGCCGCCGACGCTGCGCATCGAACTGCCCCGCCCGGGTTACGAGCTGCGCAAAGCGGCCTGGTTGCAGGCCAGCGACGCGGCTGGGCTGAAACTGACGGCGGTGGATTTGGCCACCCTGGCCAATCAGTTCCAGTTCACGCCCGGCCAGATTCATGATGCCATCCGCCAGGCCACCTATCTGCACCTGCTGGCAGCGGACGGCCATGCGCGGCACGTCAGCGCCACCTTCTATCGGGCCGCCCGCGATCAATGCAACCTGCGCCTCGGCGAGGTCGCCCGCAAGATCGTACCCACCTACGGCTGGCAGGACATCATCCTGGCTCCCGACCGGCTGGCGCAACTGCGCGAGATCTGCGATCAGGTCTGCTTCCGGGAGCGGGTATTTGAGGATTGGGGCTTTGCCGGCAAGTTACCCAGAGGCCGTGGCCTCAACGCTTTATTCATCGGTCCCTCGGGTACTGGCAAGACCATGGCGGCTGAAATCATCGCCGGCGAATTGCAGATGGACCTGTACCGGATAGACCTGTCCTGCATCGTCAGCAAATACATCGGTGAAACCGAGAAGAACCTCAGTCAGGTGTTTGCTGAAGCCGAGCAGAGTAACGCCATTCTGTTCTTCGACGAGGCAGACGCCCTGTTTGGTAAACGCACCGAAGTGAAAGACTCTCACGACCGCTACGCCAACATCGAGATCAATTACCTGATGCAGCGCATTGAGGATTATGACGGCGTGGTGATTCTGGCCACCAACCTGCGCACTCACATTGACGAGGCGTTCACGCGCCGCCTGCGCTTCTGTATCGAGTTCCCCTTTCCAGACGAACATAGCCGTGAGCGCATCTGGCACGCCTCCTTTCCAAAGACCGCCCCGCGCGCCGAAGACCTTGACATCCCGTTCCTGGCCCGGCAATTCAAGCTGGCGGGGGGCCACATCCGCAATGCTGTGCTCAGTGCGGCATTCCTCGCCGCGCGCGAGGCCCGGGCAATCCGCATGGCTCACGCCATTTTGGGGATTAAGCGTGAGTACCAGAAGCTCGGCAGAATCTGCACGAAATCGGAATTCGGCAAGTTTTTCGACCTGGTCAACGATGAGGCTCCCCTATGAAACGGCGCAAACGCTGGCAATCGCAGGATACAACCAGGACTCGGCCGAATGTGGAACCTGTCGTGCCGGTACGCTCGAAAACCCGCACGGCCGCCGAGCGCGACGGCAAGGGCGAGCAGCTCGCCCCGGAGACACGCCAGGCTATGGAAAGACTACTCGGCGAGGATTTCGAAGAGGTACGCATTCACCGGGACGCCGAGGCCGCGGCGGCCGCCTCGGCCCTCGGCGCCAAGGCCTATGTGCGTGGCCGGGATATCTATTTCGGCAGAGACCGTTACGATCCGGATTCGCCGGCAGGCCGGGAAACGCTGGCCCACGAGTTGGCCCATGTCGTGCAAACTGGCGGTCGCACGGTAAAACCGGAGGAGATCGAACCGGCGACCAGCCACCTGGAACAGGAAGCACATGCCGCTGCATCGCGGGTGCGTGCAGGCCAGACGACGAAGGTGCTGGGTGGCACTACAGCGGCCGGGCTGTTGCGTCAGGCCGAAGAAGAAAAAGAGGTCACGCCGCGTACCTTGCGGCGCTCGCGTGAGGTCACACCGGCACAGGGGCGCGGCACCATTAACGCCGGCAGTTTTTCCGTCAATTTTCGCTACGAAATGGCCGAGGGCGCCGGCGAGGCTATACTGATTCTGGAAGTCCCGGACGGTGTACAGACGATGTTCGCTCCGCTCGGCGAACTCGCCGCCGGCGACTACCGCAGCGACGATCCGGGCGGTGAAGCCGCTCGCACCGTCAAACTCTATGTGAGGACTGAAACCGGCGGCTTGCCACGGGTCAGGGCCACCTTTTCCAACAGTGCCGTCAACTACGTGGTGATTTTCCAGTTTCCGGGTTAACCATGACAAACGACTCTCTCCACCAACTCGTTGTGCACCGCTTCCGGGCGCCGCGGCGCTACCGTGGTGTGGTGCGACCCCCGTCGTTGCGCTGGTCCCTGGACGGGGGTAGCAAGGACTTCCATCCCTGGACCCGCTGGTTGCGTAGTTGGGGTCCGAGCGGCGACCGTGGCGGAATCCAGCCGGGTTGGATGGCTCTGCGCCTGGTCTGGTTGTTGCCCGGCTTGAGGGGACGTCGTCAGTCCGTCGAGCAGCGGCAACGGATCGCGCAGCGGCTCGACGTGACGCTGAGTGGGCATTTCGGCCTGTTTCACAGGCTGCTGTGGCGGTTGCCGGACGCGGCCCGGCGCAACCGCACACTGTCCTCGGAGAAGGTCACAACGATTGTCGCTTTGCCTCAGTGGCAGGTCTCAGGCCAGACGCATCGGTCTCGCATGGGGCGATAGTCAAAGGGATGCTCGCGAACTGCCCCCTAGAGCACCGCAACAAACGCAGCGTTTCACCGTGATTCGAACCCGCGTGCTCCGGATTTCGCCAGTGGCCCGGTCGACGATTTCGATTCAGCGCGCTGCCGACCGCGTTGCCACCCCTGCCGCCGCTCCAGCCACCCCCGTCGCTCCTGCCCCCGCCGCTGCCGGGTGGCCGGCAGGAACGCCATCCGGGCAGTCCGGTACGCGGTGGCGGCCCTCGTTCCTGATTCAGCCCTGGCCCACACCGTCTGCCGGTGCAGGGCAGAGCCTATCGCCAATGGCGGTACGCGCCCTGTCGCGCGGCGGCCGCAACGAATTACGGACTTCGCTGCCACCGTGCGTGACCAGGCTGCGCTACGTGCTGCCGCTCCGGCAGTTACCGGCGATGTGGCGGCGGTCGCTGCCCTGGTTACAGCGAGGACTGGTCAAGCCGGCCGTCGCCGACTGGCCCTCCAGGCTGACGAGCGTTGCCGTTGATCACCGGCGCCGAATCCTCGCCGAACCACAGGTCACCAGCCAGCCACCGGTTTTCCTCGCCATCGGTCGCCGCCGTGGGGCTGAGCCGGGGTGGAGTAGCGGTGAGGGTCGGCGAGAGCGGGTAACACGAGAACTGGTGACCCGGCTCAGTCTGAGCCTACCAGGGCGTCTGAGAGCAGCTTTGGGGGGCGGCGCCGCGTCGGTCCTGCCACCGCGCCCTGCGACCTATGCCATCAGCATGCTGGCCCACAGTAGCGGCCGCCCGAACCAGCAACCAATGCCGCCGGTCCCGCTTCTGCGAACTTCACCTACCAGCCGCACCAGCGTCGCTGCGACGGCGACTTCCTACGTCTACCACCGTAGTCCCTTCGGCGCCAGGGCAGGCGCCGAAGGGACTACGGTGGTGACCGCAGGCGGCCCCGCGCCGGGTGGCGACGGTGTCAGGCTGGACAGCCGCATCGAGAGGCTGATGTACGAAAATCTCGAACAGTGGGGCCGAAAAAACCTGAATCCCAAACGCATCGCCGACGAAGCCTACCACACGCTGGTCAGGCAACTCGGCCGCGAACGGGAACGCCTGGGGAGATAAGCGATGCCGCTGCTGAAGATGGCGATTCGCAACCTGGACACGGAAGAACCGCTCACCGACAGCAATGTCCGGGTGCTGTTCAATCCGACCGAGTATACGATTGAGCAGAGTAACGCCTGGGACACCCAGCCGGTACAGGGCCGTCAGCCGCGCACCCAGTTCACCAAGGCTGATTTACGCAAGCTCAACCTGGAGTTGTTCTTCGACTCTTACGAGGAGCGTGACGGGGAGAACCGTGCCGTGGATGTGCGCACCTATACCGACCGTATCGCCCGGCTCATGATCGTCAGCGTAGATGACGGCGACGGCAAGCGTCCGCCGATTGTCGAGGTGTCCTGGGGCGACCCGCCGGCTGGCCTGCTCAATCCCGATTTTCCCTTTAAAGGAGTCTTGCTGAGCCTGCGCCAGCAGTTCGTGCTGTTTGCCGAGCAGGGCTTTCCGGTGCGGGCGAAGCTAAACCTGAGCTTTCAGGAGTATCTGACCCCCCAGGAACTGGAGCAACGCTTTCCCCGACGCGGTTCCTTTCCGGCGCGCACCTACCTCATCAAACAGGGTGACACGCTGAGTGGAATCGCCCAGGCATTCTGGAAAAAACCAAAGGAGTGGCGGCGTATCGCCCGCGCCAATGGCATCCAGGATCCCCGGGTGCTCACGCCGGGCCGCTTGCTGGTGATTCCCGCCATCGAGTGAGTGCTGAACCATGCCACAGCAGACGACCCAGCAGGAATTGATACCGGGTTGGCGGATCCGGCTCGATGGCGTCGAGCTGTCGCCCGAGGTGGTTCCGGACATTCTATCGGTGGAGGTGGAACAGCACGTGGATGGCGCCGACACATTCACTATCGCCGTCAACGTCTGGGATACACTCGCCCAGGATTTTCAGTGGCTGGATGACGATGTTCTCGTTGCAGGCAGCGAACTGGAAGTACTGGTCGGCTACGGCGAGGACCTGGAGAGCTTGATTCAAGGTGAAATTGTGGCGCTGGAGATTGACTACGGTGCCGATACGGCGCCAGTACTGCAAGTTCAGGGCTACGACAAACTGCACCGCTTCCGTCGCGGCCGCCGCAGCCAGACCTATGTCAATGTCAAGGACTCGGAAATCGCCGAGAGCATCGCCCGGGAAATGCAGCTTCAGGTTCAGGCCGACGACTCGCAGGTCGTCCACGCGCACCTGTTCCAATACAACCAGAGCAACATCGATTTTCTGCAGGAACGGGCACGGCGGATCAACTACGAAGTGGATGTAGTCGGTGGTACCCTGTACTTCCGCCGGACCGCGAATGACCGCGGCAAAACCCTGAGCCTGAACTACCAGGACGATCTGAAACAGTTCAGCGTGCGGCTATCGACGCTGGCCCAGGTCAAGAAAGTCGTGGTGCGCGGCTGGGACGTGGCCGCCAAGGAGGCGATCGTCGGCCTCGGCCAGGCGGGCGACGAAATTTCCCAGATGGGCGGCGCTGAACTGGGCGTCTCCCTGGCCGAGAACGCCTTCGGCGCATTCCAGGAACTGGTGACCGACCAGCCGGTGTTCAGCCAGACCGAGGCCGATCAGATGGCCAAGAGTATTTTTAACCGGATGAGCCTGCAGTTCATCAGAGGGGAGGGCGAGGCCGTCGGCAACGCCCTACTCAGGGCCGGTGAGGTGGTGGAAATCGGCAACCTGGGGCGTCGTTTGAGTGGTTTGTATTACCTGACCCGGGTCCAGCATCTTATCGACTCAGACGGTTACCGGACCCGCATCGACTGCCGGAGGAATGCCGTCACATGAGCCTGCTCGATATTCTGCAACCGGCCGATGACCGGCTGTTCCGGCGCGATCCTCTGTACGGTGTGGTCGTCGCCATCGTCACCAATAATCAGGACCCCGACGGACTCGGTCGGGTCCGGCTCAAGTTCCCCTGGCTCAGCGACGAACAGGAAAGCGACTGGGCGCGGCTCGCCACGCCCATGGCCGGCCCGGATCGAGGCGTGTTTTTCCTGCCCGAAGTTGACGACGAGGTGCTGGTCGCTTTCGAACACGGCGACATCCGCCGGCCGGTGGTGCTCGGCGGGCTGTGGAACGGGCAGGACGCCCCGCCGACCGACAACGGCGACGGCGCGAACAACCTTCGCCTGATCCGCTCGCGCAGCGGCCACACGGTGCGCTTCGACGACAGCGACGGCGCCGAGAAGATCGAAATCGTAGACGCCAGCGGCAATAACAGCATTGTTATTGATACGGCCAGTAACAGCATCACCATCAGCAGCGACCAGGACATCACCCTTGCCGCCCCGCAGGGCAAAATTGTCCTTGAGGGTCAGGAACTGGAACTCAAAGCCTCGTCCGCCGCGACGCTGGCCTCTGACCAGTCTCTGGAGGTCACGGCCAGCGCCACGCTGACGCTGCAGGGCAGACGGTCAACATCAACTGAAGCGAGGAGACGAACATGGGTCAGCCGGCCGCAAAAAAGGGCGATCAAATCGTCGCCGTAGACACGCACATCATTATGATTCCTACGCCGGGCGGCCCGGTGCCGACGCCGCTGCCGCATCCGTTCAGCGGGTTGATTGACGGCGAGTTGAGCGCCGACGTCAATATCATGGGCCAGCCAGCGGCGACGGTGGGTAGCACCGCTACCAACACCCCGTCACATATTCCCCAGGGCGGCCCCTTCCAGTCGCCGCCCACCAACCGCGGTACGATCGAGGTCGGCAGCCAGACTGTTAACATCAACGGTAAGGCGGCGGCGCGCCTGGGCGATACCGCCAAGACCTGCAACGACCCGTCCGACGCGCCGGTCGGTACGGTAATCGCCGCCGGCACGGTGCTGATTGGGTAAGGCCATGGCGCAGACTGGATTCCTCGGCAGCGGTTTGGCCTTCCCGGTACGGATCGGCGCCGACGGCAAGTTCGTTCGGGCCAGCGACGCCGAGGCTATCGACCGCGCCATCATGCTCATTCTGGGTACCGCCAAGGGCGAGCGGCTGATGCGGCCGGATTTTGGCTCGGATTTGCACAACTTCATGTTCCAGCCGCTCAGCGACGTCAACCGCGGCCGCCTGGCGACGGCAGTGCAAGACGCCCTGATCGCCTGGGAGCCGCGCATCCGCGTGCTCGGCGTGCGGGTGACGGCGAGCCGGAGCGACCCGGCCACGGCGCTGATTGACATTGAATACGAAATCCGTTCGAGCAATACCCGGCGCAACCTCGTTTATCCCTTTTATCTGAATGGAGGTGAGCCGTGACACCCCGGATTGACAGGCGCACCTACACCGATTACCTGGCGCTGCTGTTGAGCGAACCGGTGCGTATTGACGGCGTCGACTACGCTGGTCTGGCCCGTTATTTCCTGCCGATGTGGAACCCCGATTCGGCGGCCGTGGACGACTTTGGCGTCGCTCAACTCAAGCTGTTCGCGCGGCTCATGGAACTGCTCAGCGAACGCCTTAACCAGCGTGCCGGACAAGCACTTTACGGCGTTCCTCGACATGCTCGGCGTCGAGCAGTTGCCAGGCTCACCGGCGCGGGCGCCGGTGACCTTCAGCCTGGCGCCGAAAACGACGACGGTGCCGCCCGTTCCGGCCGGGGTCCAGGTCGCGACCACGCAGACCGAGACACGCCCGGCAATTATCTTCGAGACCGAGACCGGTTTCGATCTGACGCCAGTGCAGTTGGCGCACCTACTGACCGTTGAGCCGGCGGCGGACCGCTACCGTGACGTACGGGCGGAACTGGCGAAGGCGGGTGTGGACAGCGTCACCGTGCTGGCAGTGGACGCGCTGACGGCGGAGACTCTGGTCGAGCACAGTCTCTATATCGCCCACGAACGGTTGTTCGCGCTGAAAACCAAGCCCGATCTGACCCTCCGTTTCGAACTCGCACGGGCGGGCAGTCTGAATACCATGGACGTCGTCTGGGAGCGTTACGATGGCAAGCAGTGGACGCCAGTTACCGCCAGCAACGCGGCGACCTGGTTGAGCGCCGCTGGCCCCATTGATGTGGTCATGAGCGCCTTCCCAGGAACGGAATCCGGCGAGGTGAATGGGATAGCGGGACGCTGGTTGCGCGCCCGCCTGAAGGGGCCGCTGACCGCGAGCGCGGACGCCCTGCCCCTGATCGAGCGCATCCAGGTGGCCGCTCCACCGCCAGCCGGGCGCAGCCTGGCGCCGGAGCAAGCCTTCTACAATACCTTCCCCATTGATCTCAACAAGGATTTCTTCCCCTTTGGGCCGCGCCCGGCCGGCAACGACGCCTTCTATCTCTCCTGCGAGGAGGCTTTCGCCAATCCGGAACCGGTTGTCACCCGCCGCATTACAGTAAACCTCCGGCTCGCCCCGGTTCCAGGCGCCGAGGCTAGTCAGGCGTTTCCCGATCCCGCGCGAAACCCTGTAATCACTTGGGAATACTGGTCCGGTCAGACCAAAGCTTGGCAGCCTATTGGGGCGCCGACTGACGGGTCGAACAATTTCACCCAGCGCCGCCACAAAGCGACAGCACCGCGACGGTCGCTATCGCCTTTGATCTTCCGGCCGATGTCGCGGCGGTCAAGGTCAATGGCGTGCAGGGCCACTGGCTGCGCGCGCGCCTCACGGGTGGTGATTACGGGACGGCGGCGCGCTCCGCACTGAAGTTACAAATAACCAAATTACTTCCTACAGCTTTACTCCTGAGAGTTTCCGGCCACCGTTCCTCTCCGTCACGCATTTTCACATCAAGTATGAGGCGAAAACGCCCGGCGCTGATTTCGTCAATCTCACCGCCTGCCAATCGGCGAACTACTTCCACTATGCCGACCACACCGCGGCGAATACCGCGTCGAGCGATTCCTTCCGCCCTTTCCGAAACCTGGGTGAATTGGGCGAGTCGGCCCCGGCACTCTATCTGGGTTACGACAACAGCTTTGGCAACGTCCGCATCAGCCAACTGCTGCGCCTGGCGGCGCCCGACCCGAAGGCGCTGCTCGGCGAGACTGGCGCGCAGTCGCCACGCATCGTTTGGGAATATGTCGGCGCAACCGGCGGCTGGCAGCCGCTGAATGTACAGGACGGCGCTCGCGCCCTCAGCAGTACCGGCACGCTGGCTTTCACCGCCCCGCTGGACATGGCCGACTCGGTCCAGTTCGGCCGACGGGCCTACTGGCTACGGGCGCGGCTCGCCGCCGGCGAACTCAAGGCGCCGCGCCGGCTCAAGGCGGTGCATCTCAACACCGTCTGGGCGCAGAGCATCCGCACCGTGCGCGACGAACGGCTCGGCTCCGGCAGTGGTGAAACGCCGCAAACCGTGCGGTTGGCGCAGCGGCCGGTGTTGTACGGCGAGTGTATTCGGGTGCGCGAAGACAATCGCGCCCTCGAAGCGGTGCTGACCGAATTGAATGCTGCCGAACAGTCGCTGGCCCAGAAACTCGGCACAGTACCCCAACCAGTCGTGTTGACGCGCCGCAACCCCCTGTCGAGCGAGGACGAATTCTGGGTGCGCTGGTATCCGGTGAGCAGTTTTCGCTTTTCCTCTCCGAACAGCCGCCATTACGTGCTCGACCGGGTGAGCGGAGAGATCACCTTCGGCGCGCGGCCAGTGCCGCTGGCCAGGGACAATATTCTGGCCGAGAGCTACCGCGCTGGGGTTGAGGCCGACGCCAACGTCGGCATAGGCCAGATCAAGCAATTGAAGAGCTCCGCTGCCCTTCGTGGCCGGGGTCGCCAACCACCAGGAGGCGGCCGGCTGGGCCGCCGCGGAGCGCCTGAGCGACACGCTGGCGCGCGGGCCGGCCACCCTGAAACACCGCGACCGGGCCGTGACCATCGAGGATTTCGACGCACTGGCACGCGAGGCGAGTTCCCAGGTCGCGCTGGTTCGGACGCTGCCGATCAGCAACCCGCTGGGCCAGCGCGAGCTGGGGGCCGTCACCGTGCTGATCGTGCCGCACAGCGCCGAGCGCGAACCCCAGCCATCACCCGAACTCCTCGATCAGGTTCGGACCTATCTGGCGCAGCGTATGGCTGTCACGGCCGCGCACCGACTCTACGTCATCGGGCCGAGTTACCAGGTCGCTGCGGTCGCCGCCCGGATTGTGCCGACCAATCCCGCGGAGGCCAGCGTTATCACCGCGCGGGTCGCCACGGCGCTGGAGGCCTTTCTGCACCCGCTGAGCGGAGGGCGGGACGGTAACGGCTGGGCCTTCGACCGTGACGTCCATATCGCCGAGATCTGCGCCTTGATCGAGGCGGTGGATGGTGTGGATCACGTGCTCCATGCCAAATTCATCGGCGTACACGGCCCTGCCGTAGTCACCGTCGGCGCCAACGAACTGGTACGCAGCGGCGTCCACACCGTCGAGGCGCTCGCCGTGGACCCGGCGCTGGCGACGGGGACCGCTTGAGGAGCTCGTATGGCACTGTCCCTGCCCATCCTCGATGATCGCAGCTACGAGCAACTGCGCCGGCAGTTGGTGAGCGAGATCCCGCGGGTCGCGGCGGATTACACCGACCACAACCCGGCGGATCCCGGCATCGCGGTACTCGAACTACTGGCGGCGATGGCCGAGATGATTCTCTACCGCATGGACCAGATTCCGGAGGGGGTCTCGCAGAACTTTTTGAAGCTGGTCGTGGAGCGCCCCGAGCCCGTCACCGTCGAGTTGCGCTTCAGCCGGCTGCCACCGGCCACCGACCCGCTGATCGTGCCCGCAGGAACCCGGGTCGGCGGGCCAGCCATCGGCGAGGTCTTTGAGACGGTGCGGGAGGGAAGGATTTTGCCGGGCGAGCTGACGGTCACGGTGCCGGCGCGGCATCTCGAAGAGGTCTTGCCGGCTGGTGACCTGGGCGTCAGCGATGGTTCCGCCCACCAGCGCTTCGCGCTGCTGCCGCTGAGCGCGACGGCAGTCGGCACCCGACCCATCCTGCTCGACCCCGCCCGCCAGGGTTCGGGACTCTACAATCCCAATCCCGAGGTCGAAGTCGGCGGCCAGCGCTGGCGTTACGTGCAGGACCTGCTGGAGGTGGGCGCGGAGCCAGTATTCACGGTCGAGTGGCTGAGCTACCGGCTATGCTTCGGCGACGGGGTGCGGGGGCTGATTCCGCCGGTGGGTCAGCCGATCCGCTGCCGGCGATTCCAGGTGGTGCGCGGCAAGGAGGTTCAGGTGGCGGCCGGAACGCTGACCGAAGTACGGCAGACGCGCGCTCCCCTGACTGTCCTGCCCGCTGCGGCTGTCCTGCCGCTCAATCTTGGTCATGATGCGAGCCGTGGGCTGCTGACCGTTAATGGGGCACTGACCGCAGCGCAGCGCGCCGCGCTGCTGGCCATTCCGTCCCCACCCCAGGACTACCGGCAGGCTGTGGAGACCCTGTTCGCGGCCAGCAACCTGGTGGTTGACAACCCGGAAGACGCGATTGGTGGCCGCTTCCTGTTCGACCTGAACAGTGCCGCCGATACTGGCCTGCGCGCGCTGACGCAAGTTGAGCGGGCCATCACCACCGAGGATTTCGAACAGCTGGCCGACGCCTTCAATGAACAGAATGGGCTGGCGGGTACTCCCCGGATCCGGCGGCTGCTGGCCCGTCGTCTGGACGATCTCGGCACCGTGGCGGTCATGGTGATCCCGCGCGACCCGGCGGACCGCTGGCCGGTACCGACGGCGGCATTGAAACGCTCGGTCTATCGGTTTCTTGATCGGCGACGGCCGATCACGACTCGCCTGTTAATCGGTGATCCCCAGTACCGCCCGATCCGCGTGCAGGCGCGGATCGTGGCCCGGCGCAATGCCGACACCGCCGTGCTCCAGCGTCGGGCGGCGGACGCCGTAAACCAGTTCTTCGATCCGCTGACCGGCTTCACCGGCACCGGCTGGCCGCTGGGCCGCAGCGTGTACCGCTCCGAAGTGTTTGAACAGATCAGCGGGCTGGACAGACGTCGCTTACGTCGAGGCGGTGTCCCTGGACGGCGGTACGGGGGATTACGTGGAACTGCGGCCGCTGGAGCTACCGAGAATCCTTGTGGCGGCTGCCGATATCACCATTCGGGGAGTTTGAGCATGAACAACGTCGTAACCCGCCCGCCCTATGCGAGCTATCTGCCGCCGGTCTATCTGGATGCGCCGGATGGCGTGCTGGCACGCCTCATCGCCTTGTTCGAGGCCATGATGGCGGGGATGGAGAACGCGCCGCTGCGCGTGTTCTCGCCGGGGCGCACGGAAGCCGTGCCCGGGCTGGAGCGGTTGCTGGATGGGATCGGGCGCTACAGCGACCCCCTGGAGGCGCCCGCCGGCTCGGCGGATAGCAGTGGCGCGACGAGATTCTTCGACGACGATTTCCTGCCCTATCTGGCGAGTTGGGTGTCACTCAGCCTCCGGCAGCACTGGCCCGAGGCCAAGAAGCGGCGGTTAATCGCCGGTATCGTGCCGCTGTACAAGCTGCGGGGTACGCTGGAGGGTATCGCCCGGATTCTGGAGATCTTCGTCGAGTCGCCGGTGCGCATTAGGGAAGAATTGGGCATCCAGGTGGGAGTACGCGCCACGGTTGATGTGGATACCACTGTCGGGGGGTTGCCGCATCTGTTTCGGGTGGAGATTCCTTATGGCTACCGTGAGACCGGTGAACCCAATCCGCGCCGTTTTGATTTTGAGTTTCTGCGTTTTCTGAGCGGCAATGTGCGGGAAATTCTCGATCTGGAGAAACCAGCCCATACTGATTATGAAGCCGTCTATGACTTGCCGGGCATCGTGGTCGGCGAGTACTCCACGGTTGAGTGGGATACCTTGATCTGGCCGAGCCGCGGCGCCCGGCCCATCGATTGAAGGGGAGCAATCACATGGCAGGCGAGCACAGAGTCGACATCGCTGACTACACCCGCGTCCGGTATTTCAATGGGCTTTTTCTGAAGGAAGGCGGATTTCACCCTGGACCAGCGTTTCCACTTCGCCGCCCGGCGCTATCTGAACTACCTGTTATTCAAGCCCGGCCGGCTCTACACCGACGACGCGATGACACCGCTACAGGTGACGGCTAGCGGCGCCAGCATCACCGTCTCGCCGGGCACGGCGCTGATCGGCGATGACGCGCAGCGCGTGGCCTATGAGGTACATCTGGCCAACGCCGTGACGCTGGACCTGTCCACGGCGTCCTTCGGTTTCACCGCTGGCGACACGGTACAGGTGACGCTGGAGTTCGCGGAGGCGCAGCGTGACTCCGGCACTGGCTCGGCCGGTGGTGCTGGCGTCCTGGTGCCCGGCAACGACCGGCTGGGTCGAGCAGGCCGTCGTCCGCCTGCGCAGAACCGCGCCGGCTCCGGCAGACCCGCCGAGCGGCAACCCGTTCATCGTGCTTGCCGATGTCGATTTCACGGCGGCGATGAGCAATAGCAACGTGACCAACACCAGCGGGCGCGGCGGCGTGCGCCTGGAGATCCTCTCCGACGATGTCCGAGCACTGCTGTCCGGTGGGCCATCCCCGGCGACGTTGACGGGTATCACGCTCTCTCCACCAGGCCCGCTGTCGCTGACCGTCGGCAATACGGCGACCCTGACCGCCACAGGCCACTTCGACACCGGACCTGACCGGCCGCTCAGCCGGCCGGCGACGGACTGCTGTGGTCGAGTTCCAACATGCCGGTTGCTACAGTATCAACGGTGGGCGTAGTGAACGCCGTAACATCGGGCTCGGCTGTCATCACTGCAGTGGTTGGCGCCATCAGTGCCACGCTGACGGTGACGGTGACTGCGGCCATCGTCGTGAGCATCACCAGCTTCACGCCGACCAGCGGTCCGGTGGGGACGTCGGTCACCATTGACGGTACCGGCTTTGCCGCCGGCGCTATCGTAGCCTTCGGCGGAACCGCAGCAACCGTGGTGTCTGTTGATTCCGCTACCCAGATTACCGCCACCGTTCCCACCGGCGCGACCACTGGGCCGATCACGGTAACCGTCGGTGGCATCACGGAGACCAGCGCGCCCCACCTTCACGGTGACGGTAGACGTTGACATCGTTGGCACCAACGTTAGCGCACAATCGTCCAATGCGATCGTTATCATCCGCGGTACCAATATTCGTAATCCATCGATTTCTCCGGGGTCACAGGCCGCCGGAACCACCATCCGGTTGAACGCGGCCGGCGTGATACCGACGTTTGTCGACGCCGTTGCCTCGACGATCATCGCGTTGGCCGATGCATCGAGCCTGCAACGCGTGCAATTCACCATGCCGGTCCGCCGGCGGCTTGGCTTGTCAATCAACCCGTTACGCTGCGCCTGGAGTTCGGGGCGACTTCGACGAAATTTCATTTGCCTACGATGACTGAGTGGGAGATTTCCATGTTTTCTATTTCGTTAATCCGTTACCTGCTATTGACGGTGCTCGTTTGTGTGGCCACTTTCCCTTTGTCACCCGCTCGAGCGCAGACGGTTGTGCAAAGCCAGGTTGCAGGCGCCGTCCCCGTCGAACTGTTCAAGTTTTCGACCCCAGCGGGGGCGCCGGCGGCGAACCGCATGGTTATCGCCAACCTGATCGTGAACGATGCGGCTAGCGAGCTAGTCTTTCAGCTCGCTCCCGTTGTTTTGAACCCCAACTATGATCCGGAGAACTTCGCAACGGCAGGAACCTTCTCTGGCAATCAGTCATTGCAAAACAATGTCACCACTGACACAGTATTCGAGGTTCGGGCGCGCGACCTGACCCCGACGTTGACGGGCAGCGCCGTTCCTCAAGCTGGCTTCCGCTTGATAAAGCTCCGGGTCAAGCTGAACAGTAGCTACAACTATCCGGCGCTGGAGTGGTCAGTGCGAGCCCAACCACTCGCTGCTGGGGCAATCACCTATCTTGGTTTCCGGACCGAGGGCGATGGCGCCGATGCCACCACGGTGGAGGACACTCTGACCGCTCAGGTCACCCGACCCCGACTGATTGCGCCGCAGGCAGACCTGACCAACTTCGCCACCTTTATCAATTTTCCTGCGGTCAAGACGCTCGATTTCGGCGAGGTACACATTAACCTCGCCGACGCCTACCGACCGGACCAGATCTATGAATTCACCAACGTCGGAACCGGTCCTCTGGAGATCGATGGGGTCAGTCCGACGACATGGAGCGGTACCAACGCCTTCAAGTTTCTGACCGGATTCTTCTCGACGTCGGAACGCGGTCAAGCCGATGGAAACCTATACCCGCCAGATCGCCTTCCAACCGACAGTGCTTGGGTCGGCGCCGGCGCCGAAGGAGATCGATCTGACCACGACTGCTAGGCACCCTCGAACTGAATCTGAACGGCTCAGGTATTCTCCTGAATTCCGCGATCCTGTTCGATCTTTCCGGCAGCATGCTGGATGATCGAAATAGTTAACTGGACCACCGACGTCGAACAGCAAAAAGTTCGGTTTGCCCGCGTTGCGGCCAATCAATTGGCTGAAACGTACCGAGAGTTGCTGCCTAAAGCAAAGCTCAGCCTATATAGCTATCCGAATGCGGCCGGAGCTTGTCCGTCCAGTCAGGAATTTATCAACCCACGTGTGATCGAGAACGAACTCGACGTTTTCAAAGATCATTTCGACTTCGCGCGGGGAAAACCGCAGCTCATCAAGCCTGCCGATGTCTATGCACTTACGCCGATGGCCGAAGGAATCCGCCGTGTGTTTAATATGCTGAAGGAGCGTCCCGCCAACGAGCGAGCCGCCGTCTTCATGTTCGGGGACGGTCAGCATAACTGCGACAGTGCGGCACCGAAGGCGACACCGCAAGACTGGTACAACTCTTCCGAGTTTCAGGATGCAAACATACCGTTCTTTACCATCCCTTACGGCTCGACTTACGAAACTTGGCAGGCGACTTTCCAGCAGGTCGCTGCGAAGTCGGGGGGACGCCGCTTTCCAGCCGACATAACCAGCCCCAATGACCTGCAGAAAGAATTCATCAAGGCGCTGGGCGAAGCGCTCGACTTGCAGACCTTTCTCGATCCCGAGGCGTCAATCACGGCCGGCCAGACCAGGAGCCATGACGTCTGCGTGACCGGATCAACTCAGCAACTGTTGTTCTCGGTGCACTGGCCGTTATCGGCACGGCTCGCAAGCCGTCTCCGTTACGCTGCAAACACCGACCGGGCAGACGATCACACCGGCGAGCGCAACCGGCTCGAATGACGTTTCATTCATCAGTGGCGAAAACTACAACAGCTACGTCGTGCGCGGCGACCTTCTCCGCGGCGACGCCGGTTCGGGGCTGTGGACCCTCCGGGTTATGGGGGCGGCGCCGACTACGTACCTGTATCAGGTCTTCGGCCAGGATACCTACCAACCGAAACCATCATTCACGCTGCCGGGCGTGCTCAAAGAGGGCCTGTTCACACTGCGGCCGGGGGACGATGTTATCCTGGCCGACAGTATCCAGGTTTCCGCGCAGGTGTTGCGGCCGAAGGCCTCCTGGACAAACTTCCTGGCAACGACCCCCGTGTCGCCGGAATTGCTGAAACGGGTTCCGAACAACCCCGATTTGCAGGCTTCCCCGGCCGCGACGAAAGCGTATGCCCTTCTCAGGCTCCAGGACCGGAACTTCGATTTCTCGCGCGAGACTGCCGCGCTCGACCTGCAGAAGATCGAAGCGACTCCTGTCAAAGCCGCAACTTCCCAACCGTTCGGACACTCACTCAGCGCAGGTCACAGGCGAGGTGGTGAAACCGCTTGTCTATCAGGCGAAAATCAACAAAGTCCTGTACCAGGGTCCCTATAGCGTTATCGTAAATCTTGCCGGGACCACGAAGAAGCGCGAGTGTTTCCAACGGGAGTATTTACTCGACGCCTTTGCCGATGTTGTGCTCGCTCCGAATCTGGTTCAAAAAGCGGTAGCCATCGCCGAATTGCGCCCCAACCCGTTCTACAGCCCCGCTGTCCTGAAAGCAATCCAGGAGCCCGCTCCTGCCGGTTTCCAACGAAAGGTAGTCCGCATCGAACCCCGGGATGAGCAGGGCAACTGGTTCGGCGTCGGTCGCGCCAGTGAAATAGCCGTTGCGCTGACTGACGCTCAGGCAATCGGCACGCTGCAGGACACCTACGACGGCGCCTACGAACAGGTCGTTCAATACGCCAAGGAGAGCGAGCCGCGGGTCGCCGTCTCGGTCGGAAGCGTTGCGGCGCCCTCGATCTCAGTCGCCGAACCGGAACGCCCCCTCAACGGGTGGATTTACCTCCTCGGCTTGCTCGTAGTGCTGATCCTTCTCTTCATTCTGTGGCGGCGGCGGCCAGCGTAAAGCTGGTTTTGCTCGGGGCGTGAGGAGAAAGCCAGCGATGGGCAACCGGGGTGTCAATAAAGACGCAATCTGCGCCGCCTGTGCGGCGCGGACTTGCTGTTACCACTATCGCGTATCGCTCACTGGTCATGACCTGTGGCGCATCGCCCACACGCTGGACTTGCCGCCCGCGCGTTTCGCCGCCTATGTCGAGGCGGAGGCGGGCAGCGAGGACAGCTTCGTGCTCGACCCGAGCGGGGCGCGCTACGAATTGGCGCTGGCCAAATCCGCCGAGCCGCGCCACCACGGCGGCTGCGTATTTCTGGTCAAGACCAACGATGGGGCACACCGCTGCGGTCTCGGCGAACTGCGTCCCGACCAGTGCCGGCTGTATCCGGCCTATTTCCACGACGGCCTGGCCCGGATCATCAACGATCCTCAGGGGTGCTGGCGAACCTGGTCGGTGAGCGAACTGGACATCGAGCAGGAGCGGCAAAGGAGCGATGACTATGAATGCCACCGGGCGGATTACCGGGAACTGCTCGCGGTCTGGAACCGCCGGGTCTGGGACAGCGCCGGGCGTGAGTTTGGCTTCCACGAGTTCTGCGATTATGTCGAAAACTGGTATGCCGGATCGCGGCCCGCCGACTGAGCGCCCGGCGCCGAATTTGAACGGTGCCGTGTCGGCCTGCGCCACCTGCAGCGCCCGCTGCTGTCACGAATACACCGTCACCGTGACCGGCTATGACGTGTGGACGATCGCCACGGGCCTGCGCCTAGCGCCGCAGCAATTCCTGATCCACTATGCGGCGCGGCCCGACGCCGCGGGATCGTTCCGGTTGGATCAGGGCGATGCGCGTTTCGATATCGCCCTGGACAAGATCGCGGACGAGCGCCCTCACCGGCCGTGCGTGTTCCTGGTTGAGTTGCCGGGTGGGGGTGGGCGCTGTGGTATCCACGCCCACCGGCCGCACGTCTGCCAGACCTACCCCGCCTATCTGGACCACGGCGTGGTGGCGCTGCGCGATGATGTGATGTGTCCGACTGGCGCCTGGAAGCTGTCGCGCATGGATGTGGCCGCCTGGCGCGAGCAGATGCAGGACTTTGTGGTCCAGCGGGACATCTATGAACAGGTCGTGCAGTGCTGGAATGCCCGAGTGGAGGCGGCGGAGGCGGGCAGCCGGTTCAGCGTCGATGCCTACTACGATTTCCTGCTGAACGTCTATGCGCGCCTGGCGACGGTCGCAGGCTGGCGTTGCCACCCGAGCGTTGGCGCGCGGTCGCCGCCGGCTGGAACCGGGCGCGGCTGGAGCATGGCAATCCGCTGGAGCGCGGCAATGCCGCCATTGGGAAAGGGGGACAGTCACTGCCGCAGACGACTTATCTTGGCGAAGTCGCGGCAATTATCGCCGCTTTGCACCCGGCCCCCCCTGGCGGCGCCCCCGAACAGGGGTGGCCACCGGTCGCGGTGGCGGCTGGCTGACGGCTCCCGGCGGCGTGGGGTACGAAACGGATGGCCGATAAGAACGCTGATAAACTCCCCGCCGCTCCAGCGCGCTCGCCGGAATTTGCAGTCGAGCCGCGCCATGAGCCAGCCCGGCAGGAAACCTTCGGCGAACCGGCTACCTCAATGGAACTGCCGCGCCGCCGCGCCGCCGCGCCACCGCCACGACCCGATCCAGCCGCATCGCTGTCGGTACTCAGGGAGCCGGCGCTGCGCGAGTCCCGACATCAAACACTGCGCGCCGGGGCCGTTAACCAACTCCAGCGCCACTTGGGCAATGCCGCTGTGCAGCGCCTGCTCGCCAGCGATACGGTGGTGCAGGCTCGTGACGGGGCGGGGACGGCGCCGCCGGCGGTGGAGAACTATATCGAACGCTCCCGGGGTCAGGGTCAGGCGCTGGACCAGACGCTGCGGGAGCCACTGGGCAGCGGCCTCGGCCACGATCTGGGCGGCGTGCGTCTGCATACCGACACCGGGGCGGGCGACGCCGCGCGGGCGCTGGGGGCGCAGGCGTTTACCAGCGGCCGCGACCTGTACTTCGGGCATGGTCGTTACCAGCCGCAAACCGGGGAGGGGCGGCATCTGCTGGCCCACGAGCTCACACATACGGTGCAGCAGGGTGCGGCGCCGCCCCTGATCAAGCGCAAGCTGCTCGTCGGTTCGCCCGACGACCCGCTGGAACGGGAGGCCGACGAGACGGCTAACCGCCTGGTGCGCGGAGCGGCCAGCGAACAACCTGGTTCCGAAGCCGGCAACGCGACCGGCGCCATCCGCCGTGCTGATGGGACGCCGGCGCCGCCTGGACCTCCACCCGAACCCGAGGGTGAGGCGGGAGCCGGCGATCTGGAGATCAAGTTAGGGACTGGCATCCTCATCAAGGCGGCGGAACTTTCAGGGCGTGGCCGCGGCGCTGGCATCGACCTGACTACCAAACCGCCGACCGTGCCCGGCCTCAAACTCAAGCGGTTTCTCTACCGGCCGGCCAGCAAGACGGGCGAATTGGAAGCCGATATCAGCGTGCCGTTTGTCCAGGGAGACCCGGCCGGCGTCAAGGTCGCCGTCGATGCAACCGGTAAAGCCGAGTTTAAGGGACGCGCCAAGTTGCCGGTCAAGATCGGCGCCCTGAACGAGCCGACACTGGATTTGACGGTGGGCACCGACCAGCAGGTCACGGCAACGCTGGCGGTCTCCGCCGACAAGCTGAAGCCTCCCGGGTCTGCCCAAGCTGTCGGTGGAAGGTGGCGGCCAGCTCACCCTTGGGCAGGGCAAACTGTCGGGCAGCGTCAATGCCAACCTGGTCTACGCCGGTCTTGCCAAAGGCGATTTCAATCTGGGATTCAAGGATGGCATGCCCGAAGGCGGCGGCAAGGTCGAAATCACCCAGGAGTTTCTCGCCGGCGTCAGCGCTGGCCTCAAGATCGAGCAAGGGAATCTCACTGCCGACGTGACGGTTCCCGCCGCGAAGATCGCGCCACCGATCCCCGGCCTGAGTGTGCCCGAAGGCTCGATTCAAATCATCATGCGCAATGGCATGCTTTCGGGCGCCATCACCGGCTTGCGACTGGTCTATCGGGAGCTCGGCGAAGCCACTCTCAGCGGCCAGATTAGTAAGGATCATGTCGAGGGAACCGGCGAGTTGCTCATCAATATCCCGGCGATTGAGCCGGTGAAAGGCAAGCTCGGTTACAAGAGCGGCAAACTCTGGGGCGAAGCCACGGTTAGCGCGAAGCAATTCCCAGCGTCCTTGCCGGTAAAGAGCGGGTCGATTACCGCCGGTATCAATGAGAAGGGCGACGTTAGCTTCCGGGGAGAGGTTGGCGTCGAATTCGCCAGCGTCGGTCGCGGCACACTGCGCGGCGCTTACGACAAGGGTAAGCTGGATTTGGGGGCGGATGTCACCGTCAGCGTTCCGGGCCTGGATGCGGTCACGGCCCGTATCGACTATAAGAACGGTGAACTGGAGGGCGAGGTTGACGTCCCCGTCGCCAGCAAGAAGCTCGCCGGCATCACCGGCAACCTGCATGTCGCCTATCGAAACAAGCTCTGGAAGGGCGAGACCAAGCTCGGTTACGAGCGGGACAGCGGCAAGGTCAAGGGCGACGTCACGCTGGGCCTGGCCCAGACCGAAAAGGGCGATCTCGCCGTCTACGGCGGTGGCGCCGTGACCGCCCGGCTCACGGATTTTCTTGCCGGCACCCTCAAGGTGGATATCCTGCCGGAGGGCGAGACCAAACTGCACGGCGCCATCACCGTCACCGAACCCATCCAGCTCTTCCCGGAAAAAAAAGCCGACAAGGAGCTGTTCAGCATCAGTCGCAACATCCCGCTGTGGGCGATCCTGGTCGCCGTCATCCGCCTGCGCGCCGGCGTCCGGGCCGGGATCGGACCGGGTCAGCTCCGCGACATCACGGTCGAGGGGGAATACACGGTCGGCGGCGAAGGCATGCCCTCGTTCCAGATTAGCGGCGAGTTGTTTATCCCCGCCTACGCCGAGGCGTATGTCGCCTTCGGCGCCGGACTCGGGCTGGACGTGGTCATCGGCTCGCTCACCGGCGGCATCGAGGCGATTGGGACCGCCGGTCTCTACGGCGCCATCTCGGTCCTGCCGGTCATTTCCTACCGGGACGGCAACTACAACATTAACGGCACCGCCACCATGGCCGCCGCGGCGAAGCTGAAGCTGGGACCTGCAGGCGTGGGCGGAAATCGAGGCGCTGTGGATTACCGTCTGGGAGAAGACCTGGCGGCTCGGCGAATGGGTGTGGGACGTCGGCCCCACCCTTGCCCTTCAGGCCAACGTGAACTACACGTTCGGCCAACCGGAACCGCCCAGCTTCGAATTCAAGACCTCGGACATCGACGCCGAGCGCCTGATCCAGGACGCCATGCCGAAAGAAGGGCCGAAGGGATCAGGGGCACGCGAGGCGCTCAAGAACCGCGCCGAGTGGTCGGGCGCGCTCAAGGGCAAGGGCAAGAGCGCCGACCAGGTGCCGGAGGAGGCCACCGACAAGGCGAAAGCACCAGAAACCCCGGCCGCTCCGCCGAAGCCGGCCAAGAAGGCTCCGCCGGCGCCCGGCGAGGCACCGCCGAAAGGCACGGTCAAGGAGGAAGGCGGTAAGAAGACACCGGAGTTGGAGAAGACGATTCAGGATGCGGCGAAGAAGGAGCAGGACAAAAAGGGGGAAAAGGCAGCGCCAGGCAGTGGTTGGGAGGCGCCGCGCAAGCAGTTTCGAGCGGACGATGGATCGTCGCATTCCCTGTTCTTCCAACGGGTCGGTAATCAGTTCGAACTAACTCTGCAGACCAGCCCGACGCCGGTGGATGCTTTTTTGCAGCGGATACAGACAGCCGTAGACAGCGGCACAGATCAGCAAAAACTCGACTACGCGGCGGCAGGGCAGTTAGCAAGCGAAACACGCAGAATGATACGTAATGTGCAGGATCAATCAGCAGCCCCCGATCCGAGAGCGGTGGATGAATTAAATCAGGCATTGCTTCGTCTCTCCGATAAATTGGATAGCCTGATCCCGCTCGATCCTCTTGCCACACCGGCGCCGGTGGCAGGAAGTTTACCAGTGGAAGTAAACGATCTGATCCGAAATGAACGGAGCAATTTGATCGCAAAAGTGACCGAAATAGGAGAAATGGTAAAATATAGGTATTTACGCCTGAGAAGAGGTCCTAAGGCCAAATATGGACGTGGCGGCGGTGAAGGATTTAGTCGGAATTACTTCATAAGTAAATGGGGAACTGAATTCAAAAAATATGTCGATGATCCAAGAGATCTCTACCTCGGACCGACACCGGATAGAGATTCGCCGACCGGTGTACAAGTCAAAGCAAGGATGCAGAGTCAGGGGAAATACCGGCCGGATACACGCGAGGTTTTATACATGAGAGACCAGAGCGGGAATCCCCTTCCTGCAGGAGAATCAGGCACATGGTATCCCGAATCAGGGTGCGACATGGGTCATCTCGTCGATGCGGTGGCCTGGTGGAACAGCAACGGTCGCTTCACCGGCGAACAATCAGATATAGTGCTAAGATTTATGGATGATCCAGACAATTATGAACTGGAACCCAGCGGTCCTAATCGCGCAAGAGGCGCAAGAATCGGGGCAAGATACTTGCCCCCTACGGTATAGACATCTGGTATCAGCAATGGACGATATTCGAGACTTGCAAGAGAATGTTGAGATAGGTGTAATCAACCTACCCACTGGAATTATCGTTGCCTGTGATCCCTTCTTGTGTGGAATTGCTACTCCATTTTTACATCAAGTACAGCCTGGCAAATATTTAGTCTGCCTAGATATACTTGATCTGGTCGGTTGGGGAAAACGAGTGGCGGCAGCGAAGATTTTATTCGATGAGCGAACCGGTCCTGATTTTTACGTAAAAGCGGTAAAGGGAGATAGTGTGAACTCCTATTTCGTCGATGCAGGTATCGGTTCTTTCATGGACGACCTGACCCGTCAGGAACTGGTGAGCATCATGAGGGAGTTTTACACCGCTCATCCCGATGGCAACTACTATTCGGATATCATCGAAGCAAAATTCAAAGAAAATACGCTCAGTACTTTGGAGCGATTTACTGATAGCTTATGGGCGATATACCAGTTGCCCAATTTAGAACTTAATGTAGCGATGTTTGCTAGTGGATTAGGGGATGGTTATTATGAATCCTTTTGGGGAATCGCCGATGAAAATGAAAATAAAATTGTTTGCTTGATAACGGATTTTGGTTTCGGTGAGTTTATTCAAGAGTGACTGCTTCCGTGACCAGTGCTGATCGAGCTTTTTGTACCCCGGCCGAACGCTCCGCTTACCACAACAACCGCGGCCTCGCCCTGCACATGGAAGGCCGCCGGGATGAGGCCATGCGCGCCTACGAAGAAGCGCTGCGTTGGGATCCCTCCAACACCTCGGCCTGCACCAACCTGGGCCAACTGCTCAACGATCTTGGCCGCAGCGTCGAAGCGGTGCTGCTGCATCAGCGGGCACTGGCGATTCGCCCCGACGATGCCACGGCCCACAACAATCTCGGTGTTGCCTACGTCAGCCTGGAGGAGTACGACCGCGCCCTGGAAGAGTTCGAAACAGCGACTCGGCTCGACCCAAAGAACGCCATGACCCACCGCAATCGCGGCCTGGCCTGGCAGCTTCGCGGCAATCTGCCGCGCGCCATCGACGCCTACAAAGATTGCCTACGCTATCAGCCGGAAGACATTGACGCGCTCTATAACCTGGCGGTCGCCTATTTGCGCACAGGCATGGCGGATCTCGCAGCCCGGCACCTGATGCGGCTGCTGGCAATTGATCCCAATCACCTGGATGCCCTGAATACCCTTGCTCAAATCCGCATCCGCCAGGGCAAGGCCGATCTGGCCCTGGCGCCTATTCAGCACGCCCTGGAACTGAAACCAACCTATTCCCTCGCCCGTTACAATCTGGCGCTGGCCTGGGTCGCCTTGCGCCAACTGGAGAAGGCGGCCTCCGAGTTGGAGCGCGTGCTGGAAGAAGAACGCGACTACCTGCCGGCCATGAGCAATCTGGCGCTGGTTCACGCGGAACTGGGCGATCCGGACAAGGGCATAGCCCTGCTCGAACACGGCCAAAGGCTCGCCCCAGACAACACAGTCTTCCTGTTTAACCTCGGCGTGCTCTACGCCCAACAGGGGCGCCGGGAAGCGGCGGCGGCCGCATTCGAAGCCGTTGTCGCGCGTGAACCACCCGACTCCCTGCGTCGGCGCAAGGCGGTGGAGTGGTTGACTCAGACTGTTTTTGCCCAACCCCTCGAAAAGGTAAAAACAGACAAAGTGGGGGTTTGAAGTCCAAGATGGGGTACGTGCAGGATACGTGTAAAAAGTTATCACTAACCTATAACAAACTGATAAAAAACGGTTTTTTTAAAAAGTTCGTTAAACTCATCAAGGTTTAGAAAACTGAACTTTGATTATAGAAACCACTTTTTTAACCAATCAAACCCTGATTTTTAGGCGAAAACTGGCAAACTGACCGTAGTTTGACAAAACGGAGGTTTTTCTGAACTAGCTGCTTGGTGACCAGCGGTCACAATTTCACCTTGATCAACCGAAGTGATAACTTTTTACACGTATCCTGCACGTACCCCAATTTACTGTTGTTCTCCACCCGCAGCCATAGCTTCACGTTCATTACCTTGGCCGGCGGTGCGGGCTGGTTCTCCTTCGGCTTGGGACTGGAACTGTTTCGCGGCACCGCCGCTGGCGTGCCCTCCGAGCGCGTGTACTTGTAATAGGTATTGCGAGAGATACCCACGATCGCGCAAATCTCTTTCACGGTCCGCCCAAGATCCTTCTTCAGCGCGAGGGCGGCTTTCTTCTTGGCTGTTTTTGCCCAACCCCTCGAAAAGGTAAAATTAGTCAAAATGGCAGTGTAGCCCATCCTGTCCGAAAGCAGGGTACGAATGATGATCAGTATCCGAAATCCATTTAGCTTACTTTCGTACACCAACGGCGACGCGTGACCGGAACCGTACTCAAAAATGGCATTACTTAGCGAGTGCATGGGGTGTTACAGACAGTAAATGAGTTGCACTTTGTCTGTTTTTACCTTTTCGAGGGGTTGGGCAAAAACAGCCGGTCTGGGCCAAAGCGGACCGCTCGGCCCTGCTGGGCCGCCGCTATCCCCAGGGCGGTCGCCAGGTGGGTCTTGCCCGTACCCGGTTCCCCCATTAGGATCACGGTTTCCGCCCGGTCGATATAGTCACCCTCGGCCAACTGCCGGAGCTGGACTTCCGGCAGTGTCGGGGCACGCCGGAAGTCGAAGCTGGCCAAGGTCTTGGGCAACGGGAACCCGGCTTCCTTGAGCCGCCGGGCCGCCCGGTGCGCCGCCCGCTCGGCGACCTCCAGTTCCAGGAGCTGCTGGAGGTAGGCCAACGGTCCCTGCCCTTGCCGCTGGGCGACTGCCGCCAACGGTTCCGCCTCGCGCGCCACCGTGGGCAGCTTGAGGGTTTGACACAGGCCTTTAAGCCCCAGCGCTGGCGCCGCCATGGGTCACCTCCACCGCTTGACTCGGCCGCAGGCCATCATAAATGTGCAGACTCGCTGGACAAGTCTGACCATAGCGGGCGAGGGCGCCCAAGTCCTCCACCATCGCTGGCGGGGCGGGACAGGTGCCCTGCTGACGCACCAGGACCGCCATCGCGCCGGCGTCGCCGCAGCCCAGATCTACTGCCTGCGCGACGGCCTGATGCACCGCCGCCGCCTCATGATCGCGATGCAGCAGGAGCACCTGCAGCATCTGCCGAGTCCCCCCGGTGTCGCCATAGCGCTGCTTCAACTCCGCGAACAAGCGATCATACTGGGGAGGCCACTGCCCGCTCTGGCGGGCTTGATGCAGCGCGCGGGCGTTCGCCAGGGCGCCCGGCTTGACCTGCAACAGCTCCAGGTAGTGATCCAGCCGCAAGCGCTCCCCAAACCGACCCGGCAGTCGTTCATGGGTGGCCACCCGCCGCCCGCGGTGGAAGACCTCCAGCTGCTGGGCATGGAGCTGTACCTCCACCGCCTGGTCCACCAACGCCACCGGCACCGAGTAGTGATTGGTACGGACGCGGATGCGGCTACTGCTGTCCACGCGACAGGTCAGCACCTCCGCTGTGAGAAACGGCGTCGCCGGTAACGGCCGTAACGCCACGTGTTCTTGGGTATTTTTGACTAAACCGGCGACAGGTCAATTTTTGCCTGCGCGGTATTCTCATTCCATTATCTGTCATTGATAAATAGATGAGTTAGTACGCATTTTCTAAGGGGAAGCGTCGCCTTTGCACCAAGACCTAAATTTCTTCTGAAAAACGGTGGTTTTCTGGATGACGCCAATCGGCTGGCAAACTTAGATTTCCACTGCCTACTTTTTAGGCAAAAATTGACCTGTCGCCGGTTTAGTCAAAAATACCCAAGGTGGCGCGCACTTCGGCGAGCAACCTTTGCCGGCTCGCCAGCCAACCGGCGTTTTGGTCGCCCAGGGCCACGCTCCATTGCTGGACACGGGCGGTTTGCGCCGGGGACAGGTCACCCAGCCAGGGTTTCAGGCGGTTTTCCAGGCGCTCGGCCCGGGCGCGCTGCTGCCGGTCTGGCGGCGGGTCCACGTATTCGGCGCGAGCCTCGGCGATCCGCTCGTCGAGTCGCGCGAACAGCTCGGCGCGCTGGCTCGCGTCCAACCGCACCAGCAATTCCGCCGCCGTGGGCACGAGGGTTTCCAGCATCGCGTCGAAGAATCGTTCCACCTGTCGCGCATGATCGCGCAGCCGCGCGGAGTCCGGCGGCGCGCGTTCCAGCTCGGCCCGCAGCGACCGCAGCCAGTCGGCGTAGGCCGGCAGTTGGGTGCGGCAGTGCCAAGCCAAATGCGCTTGCAGGCGCTCGCCCAGCCAAGCGCGCTGCCCGGGATTCAGGGTCACGTACTCTTCCACCCGCCAGGCGAGCCACCGATCCAACTGGGAATAAGCCAGACGAACGACGCTGCAACCGGCCAGCAGCGCCACCGCAAGGGCGACCGCCAACCCGAGAAAGGCGATTCGGAGCGAAAAGGAGCGCATGACAACATGGACCCCGGTCCCCGACGCCGGGTTTCATCGGGGCCGTGAACCGCTCTTAGCGAGAAAGCCGCGCTCGTGGCGTCAAGCCCGCCGCAATTAGGTCATCAAGGGTTTTTCTCGCAACTGGGAACGATAGGGCCTGGTCTAAAAGGCGATCACCCGTCCATCATCGACTCCAACGAGGGAGGGCATCTCCATGAATCTCGATCCGACGCGCCGACGACTGCTGTTGGCCGCAGGTGCATGGCTGCTGGCGGGCGGTGCGCGGGCCGCCGCGCGGCTAACCGCCACGCCGGCCCAGAGCGCTGGCCCGTTCTACCCGACCGAGCCCCCGCCCGAGGACGATCACGATCTGACCCGCGTGCGCGGCGGAAACGGTATCGCCCGAGGGCGCATCACCGACCTGAGCGGCCGGCTGCTCGATCCCGATGGCCGGCCGATCTCGGCCACGCGCATCGAAATCTGGCAGTGCGATGCCAACGGGCAATATCACCACCCCCTGGACCCGAGCGACGAACGGGATCCGAACTTTCAGGGCTTCGGCCACGCGATCACCGACGCCGATGGCCGCTACCGCTTTCGCACCATACGTCCGGTGCCTTATCCCGGCCGCACCCCGCACATTCACTTCGCGGTGTTTCCCCGAGGGGAGCGCCGCTTCACCACCCAGCTCTATGTCCGCGACGAGCCCCGGAACGCCGCCGACTTTTTGTTCGGCCGGATTCCCCCGGACCGACGGGCGCTGGTGCTGGCCGACTTTCTTCCCGCGCGGCGAGAAGGCGTCGAGCTGGCAGCGAGCTTTGATCTGATTCTCTCGGTGACGCCGCGCGGTTGAGGCGGGTTGGTGCCCACATATTGGCTGGTTCGGCCAACGCACCCATCGGGTTTGTCGGGAACAGTAAGGATCTGTACCAGAAAAACTAACTTTTTTATGAACTTGCATGAGAGCCACAGCCT
Source organism: uncultured Pseudomonadota bacterium (assembly GCA_963708455.1). Taxonomy (GTDB): domain Bacteria; phylum Pseudomonadota; class Gammaproteobacteria; order Competibacterales; family Competibacteraceae; genus CAIMUS01. The sequence goes on along the minus strand of CAVPSQ010000009.1, from coordinate 1,907 downwards.
TGTGGCCCCACAATGAAGGAATCGTTATCGTACCCCGAGTACTTTACTCAGATGGGGATTCTTGTTGGAAAGCTATGAAATAGACTGGCTTGCCGGCAGCATCTTTGACTGGAACCACGCGCCAAAGCATCGTAAACGCCGAACCGTCTTTACGATAGTTGATAGCTTTACCTTCGAAGACTCGACCCGCTGACATATCTTCGCGCAACCGATCCAACACCTTCTCATCCGTCGCGGGTCCTTGCAGGAAGCTCGGAGATTTCCCTATCGTCTCTTCGGTAGTGTAACCAGTCAGATCGGCAAAGGCGTCGTTGACATAGATGATCGGAGTTTTAGCTTGTGCCAGAGTGACCATCACGGCGTGGAAATTGTGTTGAGCCAAGGCGTCAAGGACGGCGCCTAGATCATGACTACCTAAGGCGGAACTCAATGTCATCTCTGTTACTCCGATGGTGATAAGAATGCCAAGAGGCTTTTCAATCGGAGCATGCACTCAGCGGCAGTTATCTGTCAAGCGAGCTATTTGCATAATTACGGCAGAGACGTACTCTAACCACCACATATGGTGGGTTTTGTGCAATAAACCCTACATAATATGCAATTTTGCAACAGGCTCAAGCTACTGCAGGTGACAAGGCCGGAAAGCCGGGGAAATGCGCCAAGGGCCTGTCCGTAAATAACTGCAACAACCTTGACGTTAAGGCAGGCTTATTCAATCAGTTGGCGGCTTATGCAGAGATCATCGTCGGCCATCCTAACTTGCATCACTTATTCTTGGACAGGCCCCAAGCGTGATCGGGGTATGACGAGCAACCGGACAGAGAATGTACATAAGCAACTGGGCACCGTCTCATCTATCGGTTGAAACAACGAATTGATGAGATTTTTATTTTTGAGACGGGAAAATGATACACGGGCGACCTGTTTTTCCGCGCCTCAGCGCATCTAGAACACTGTCTTAAAAAACCACGTTTGTTGAGACAGTGACGTAATGTGCTGATTGGTAAAAAGAATAACCTATACGACAGTTTTCTGTCCGGTTGTTCGTCAAACCCCGCCCCGCGCCGCTGAAATCGGCCGGCGCCGACCTCGCCAAGGTGCAGGCGTGGCTGAGCCACGCCGACGTGGCCACCACCCGGCTGTACGACAAACGGCACCACCGCCCGGAAGACAGTCCGACCTTTCGGGTGGAATACTGAAAGGGCTTCCCTGCGCCGGGCGCAGGTGGCCCGAGAGGAAGACGAGCCGGCGCCGCTGTTTCGCCCGATCGACCGCTACGGCCGGCTGGCCCCGCAGGCGCTGACCGGCCATGCGGTGGCGGCGATCATCAAACAGGGGCGGTGGCGGGGTTGGCGCCGGAAGACTTTTCGGGTCATTCGCCGCGTGCCGGCTTTTGCAACGCCGCCGCTCGCCATGGTGAGCCGGCTTGGCGCATCCGGTAAATCTCGGGTCACCAAACCCACGCCAGCCTGGCGCGCTACCTCCGCGCCAGCCAACTGTTTGACGATCATCCCCTGGCGGGGTTGTGGTGAGGGGCTGCCGCGGCCGCTCGCTCCGGTCCGCGCCGCCGCCGAACTTCCCGGACCGGATTCAGCCCAACCAGGAAGGAGTCCCGGGCCGGTGGGCGGGCGGCGAACGCCGCCCGCTCGGAAAACGTTCTCTCGGGCTACCCACTTAAGGCGGGAGGGTGATGTAACCTACCGAGAATACTCGAGAAAGCCGGCCTCGGCTACCCCAAGTTTCGAAACGGTACCGGCTGAACCTCGCGGCATTCCGTCTGTCGCAAGCGCAAGAGTGTAGGCAGTCTCCGCCTCCGTGCTCAGCAAGGCTTTCATGACCGCATCCACGCCCGAATGCACGGCCACCCGTCCCGTCCGCTCCTCTCGCGCTTTGCTGGGGCTGGGCGT
>CAVPSQ010000008.1:0-13977 GCA_963708455.1 uncultured Pseudomonadota bacterium | reverse complement strand
CACATGCCGTTTAGCTACGAAAACTATCGCTAAGATATTATACGCCTAATTTATACGTCTAATTTGTCGATTTGTTCGGGTTGGTGGCGGAGAAGTCATATGTCCCGTTGACAATGATATGGTCAAACAGCAGAGGCGGGACGTGGGCGATAACCTCGGGCGAGAACACCCGACCGGCCGCTTGAGCCTGCTCCAAAATATGGCCGATGTGAACGGTGTTGTAGAGCAGGATGGCGTTCGACAGCAGGCTCAGGCAGCTGGCTTTATTCATGATTTCGAAATAGTCGCCCGACCGGAACTCGCCCTGATTGGCAAAGAAGGTATGGCGGGCAAGCTTCTGGCGGAATTCGCCTCGATTCAGCTGTAACCCGACCAAGCCGCGCAGTTCCCGATCGTCGATAAAGCGCAGCAGGTAGGTCGTTTTGACCAACCGCCCCAGCTGCGTCAGCGCCTTAGCGAGACGGTTGCCACTGCCAGCGCTGACCAGGCGCTTGGCAATGACATGGGCGGGCACGATGCGGTTCTTCAGCGACGCGGCCACCCGGACCAAGCCATCCCATTGCTCCTTGATCAGTTCCAGATCCACGGTGCCGGTGAAGAGCGGCCGGATGCCCTCGGGCGCCTCCAGACCCGCGGGCCGGTAGAGTTGCTGCGAAGCCACGTCTTTCAGCCGCGGCATAAAGGCAAAGCCGAGTAAAAAACAGAGACCAAAAATCTGCTCGGTAAAGCCGTGCGTATCGGTCGTATGGGTCTGGATATTGAGTTCGGTATCATTCATCAGCAGCCCATCCAGCACGTAGGGTGCTTCGCGCTCGGCGCAGGAGATCGCTTCGGTGGCAAATACGCTGAACTGGTTCGACAGGTGGGTATAGACCGTGACCGCGCGGTCGTAGTAGCCGAAATAACGGGGATACAACGCCGTTAACAGGGAACTGCGCTGGACGCCAAAACGCTGCCCGTCGGACAACGATAGCCGACCATCGCCGTAGCAGGTACTCAAGGGCAGGGCGCGCACCGCGTTGACCAGGATCGCATTGGCCGCGTGGATCGTCTCCGGGCGCAGGCAGGCGCGGCTCACCGCCTGCAGCCGAGCCACCGTCATCCCTTCGGCGCTGTCGGCCATCGCCCAGATGCCGAGGTTGGTCCCGTGAGCGGTCAGCGCCGCCAGCAACACGGGCTCGTGGCGGCGCGGATTGGCTGAAGTGCGGCCGAGCGGTTTCAGGGCGGCAGTGAACTGACAGCGCGCATCGACCTCCCGCAACAGGTGTTCGATGCGTACCTTGGGCAGACGGTGGGCGAGGAGTTGCCGCAGCAGCGGCGCTTGGGCCGGTTCCTCCAGCGCCGGATCGCGCTTGAGGCGTAGCTCGCCGGCGACCCGCTCGGCGAAAGGGTTGGCGGGCAGGTTGAGCGCCGTACCCGCGGCCGTCACCGGAACTCCTCTACCAGTCGGGCCAGGGCGGCCTCCGCTTCCACGGGCAGGCCCAGCGCTTGATACGCGGCGGGCTTTTGGCTTTCCCAGGTCACGGGGTCGTAGCAGAGGTCCCAGAATGCCACGTGACGGCGGCTGTCGGGTAGATAGATCTCGCCGGCGCGCAGGGCATCGCGCAGCGCCAGCGCCAGCGCGATCTCCCAGGTCCGGCGGTCGATGCCGCGCGGATCCGCGGTGAGCCGACCGCGCCAAGCCACGGGGACAAAGGTGACATCGACCGTGGCCGGCAGCGCCTTGAGCGTGCCGGCATCGAGCTGGCGCAGCAGTTCGATCACCTGCAACAGCCCCTGGCTACCGGGCTCGGCATGAAACTCCAGATGAATGAAGTGGCGAAAATAACGTCGGAAATTGCCGTAGCGGGCCCGCAGTCGATTGACGTAGCCGTGGGCCTGCAGCTGTTCGAAGGCTTCGCAGTCTTGCACAGCGGCCGTGATCGTGGCGGCATTCACGTGCTCGAACAGCCGGCTTAAGGGCGTCTCCGGCTCGCGGCCTAGCGTCAGCACCACGGTGGCCAGGTTCCGCAGCGAGGCCACCCCGCGCTGCACCTGGTGGCGTAGCCGTCGGTGCTCTTCCTCCCAGGCCCAGCGGGAATGCCGCTCCATGGTGGTCATGAACTGGGCGTGCATAGCGACCAGATCATTCAGCAGGGTTTTCTTCGCCTCATACAGAAAGCAGACCGCCAAGGCATAGCGTTTGTCGGGCTCGAAGTGACGAATTTGCCAGGACTGATAGGTGCGCACCGCGGCTGCCAGGCGCTGGAGCAGTTCGCGGCCCACGCCCATAAACCGCACCTGGTCGAGGCCGAGCGCGGCCAGCAGCCGATAGCGTTCGAAAAAGCGGACGATGTGTTTGGCCTTGGCTTCCGGCGGGTATTCGGCAAAGCGCATGAAATCGGTCTTGCCACCAGGATCGTCGACCCTCAACAAGGGGTCGATGGCTTGGCGAACGGCGGGCGGAATTTGCGCGGCGATGTGCCGAAACACGATGCTTTCGGCGTGGCGGTAGGCCGCGTTCACCTCGCGCTCGAACACCACGGGTCCGGGAATAACGATGCGGTTCTCGCGCAGCCAGTTCTCGGCTTTTTTTACCAGGTGATCGACGTAGAGATACTGGGCAACCTGCTCGGCGATCCACGTCCGCAGCCGAGTGGCCACGCTCGCATCGTAGGATTGCCAACCGAGATAGGTGGCGATCTCGCGCTGGTAGTCACCCTCGGTATTGTCGCGGCCCGCGGCCGGTGAGGGCGGCCAGCGGCTCGATCTCCAGTTGCCGGGCCAGGTAGCCCAGCACCGCCGCTGGCACCTGCGTATAATCGCTCAGAAACCGCCCATGCTTTTTCAATACACAGAGCTGCACGGCAAACCGCAGCACGTTCTCTTGGCCGCGGTGGGTCAGCACCAGACGGAGGTCCTTGGGCGACAGCGTCCAATCGAAGGCGAGCTCGTCGGGAGTGGGCTGTGAGGTGATCGAGACCGCTGGCGGCGTCGCCTTGTGGATCAGCACCGCCGCCGGCCCGCCGGGCGGGTCATTCGCCGAGGACATTGAGTGGGCTCCGTTCTAGGTCGTCGGCCAGGTCGTCGGATGACGGGCGGGCGTAGATCGCGGTGGTATCCAGCGATTCGTGGCCCAGGAGGCCGGCGAGCTCGATCAATTTACCGGGATTGCTCTTGAGGTAGTTGACGGCGAACGAATGCCGAAGCGTGTGGGCGGACACCGGAATGCGGGTTATTCCGGCGTGCCGCACGAGTTCTGCCATCACGTTTTGAATGGCGCGTATCGACAGCGGGGTCTGACGCTTGCTCAGGAAGAACGGCGTCTGCGGCCTGGCTTCGAGCAGCGTCTCCCGATAGCGCTGCAGCGCCCGGCGGGCGGTGGCGTTGAGCGGCAGTTGGCGACCTTTCAGCCCTTTTCCCGCGCGGACCCGTACCGAACCGGCGCGCACCCCCAGCTGGATATCCTCACGCCAGAGGGCGGCCACCTCGCCGACCCGCAGCCCCGTTTGCAGCATGAGTTGCACGAGGGCAAGGTTGCGCTTCGCCAGGCCATGCGGTGAAGCGGCCGCGGCCTGCAACAACGCCAATACCTCGCTCCGATTCAGCGCTGCCGGCTGCTGCTGCCGGCCTTCGCGCAGGTAGCGCAGATGCTCGGCCGGGTTCTCCGCGGCGCCGCGGTGCTGCGTGAGCCAGCGGTAAAACAGCCGCAGCGATTGCAGCCGGCGGTTGATCGTCGTCGCACGTTGCGCCTTCTCGTGCAGTAGATGTTGGCGAAAGCTCGCCAAATCCGCCGTCCCTGCCTGTGCCAACGATACCATCGGGCTCTCGTAGATCCAGGCGAGCCAGTCTCGGAATAGTTTGAGGTCGTGCAGATAAACCCGCACGGTAGCTGGCGCCAGATCGCGTTTGATCAAGCCAGCTTGGAACGCCTGGAGCAGCGCAGCATCATCGGCGGCTGGCTCGGATAAGCTTATACGCATAATCCCAGTCCCGTTAACCCCTCTCGATTAGGCGTATAATACTCCAATATGGGCTTAAATATGGCATATATAATTCTACTTTGTCAGATTTAAAGCAATGATTTTACTGGAAAATGCTGTTTTTGGCATATACTCAGTGCAGCGGGCTTACTCTGAAGTTTCGCCACCATAATCGCAGCAAAAACCAGCAAACCCCGCTACCAACGATTCCTCCGAAAGAGCGTGCAAAATTGGGCTTTCAGAACAAGCTGGTAGAGGAGCCGGTTGCCCCAGCTCCCCCCCATTTAGAACCCATCGTGCCCAATTCGGGCAATGGGCTCAAGACAAAACCATTCACGTGGCTTTATAAGTCAGAATAGCCTGTGGTAAATCTTCACCGGTGGGAGTGGATGAGCTTTCCTGAAGCGGTCGAATTGCTCCCAGGTGAACAACTTACGCTGACTGCGGCGGTTGAGGTGCCTGAACAAGTTCCGTGTTGCCTGGTAGATAAACTCGTTCACCGCCTTACCGTTGAACGACACCGCATAGTATTGGATGTGTCCTCTGAGCTTGGTGCGGAATACCGCCCAAATCTGTCGCAGAGGGAGTACATTACGCACCCGTCGCGCCCACTCGTCCACCCGCTTGAGCTTGCCGCTTACCCGCTTCCCGCTCGTTCTGAGCTTGGGGATCACGGCCCCGCGGCGTGAGCGGCCCCAGTAGAACGTGAAGCCAAGAAAATCAAATGCCCCTTGTTGGTCACCTCGCCGTTGGGCCTCCTTAGCGAAGGGTACCAGCCGCGTTTTCTCCTCATTGAGGTGGAGATGGTACTTGGTCAGGCGCTCGCCTAATGCTACCTTGATGCGGGTCGCATCTTGCCCATACTGACAGCAAATGATCGCATCGTCTGCGTAGCGAAACAGCGCCACTCGACCCTTGCAGTGGCGCTTGACCGTGTCCTCAAACCAAGTATCGATGACATAATGGGCAAAGACATTGGCCAGCACAGGGCTACAAATACTCCCTTGCGGAAGCCCCTCATCGCTTACCGTCAGTTCCCCCTCTGCCAGTACGCCGGCTTTGAACATCCGGATCAGATAACGCATCAGTCGTTCATCACCGATCTTCTCACTCAGCATGTCCACCAGTAGCCGGTGATCGATGGTGCCGAAGTAGTTCGCCAAGTCCACGTCGATTACGACTTGTACATCGTACCGAAATAGATGCCCGTAAAGTGCTTGAATCGCCTCATGACAGCCGCGCCCCGGTCTGAAGCCGTAGGAGCAGTCCAGAAACAACGGTTAATAAATACTCTCCAGCACCTTCTGCATCATCTTCTGCACGATCTTGTCCTCCAGCACACTAATTCCTAGCGGTCGCTTGGTTCCCGGTTGGCCCTCTTTAGGAATCAGCGCCTGCCGAACCGGTAATGGCCGGTACGTCATGCGCTTCATCCGCACCACTAAATCCTGGAGGTTCGCCTCCAGATGCTCCGCATAGTCGGCTTTGCTGACTCCATCAATCCCCACGGCCTTCTTCCCATCCAGTTCGTGGAAGCACGCCGCCAGCGACCCCTCATTGAAATGGTGCATCAAGCACGCAAAGCGCTTGTGCGGGTCGCGGGCGGAAAGCCACGCTATCCTCTTCAGTTTTGTGTCCGTCATAGCGCAGGTCTCTGTTGGACCCATGACGTTTCCCCTCTGAGGTCGGTTTCACCCAGGGGCCTTCCCTCCGCAGGCGTTACCCTGCTTCTGTAGTACTATGCCCCATCTGACTTCCTGGCCGTCGTTTCGCTGTTCTCGCTGTTATAGTCTCGCTAATTATGATCCGTACATTTTAAAAAGCAATTTTGTCTTTACAGTCAATGGCTTAGAATTAAACAATGTCTTGGTTTGAATTAGCGACACTATACACTTGGCCACCGATACTTCCGTCCGGGAAGAACGACCAGGATCTCCCACGTTCACCTAACCACTGTTGCTACCTGCCGTGCTCTCTGACCCCGGGGAGACCACCCGCCTTCTGCCCTCTCGCGATGGCGAGGATGTTGTCTTCTGAGTAGTTAACCTCATCGACTCTCCCACAATAATCATTAACGGGGCTCAATCACTTCAGCCTTGCGGCTTACGGCCTGCAGCATCCCTATCTACGCTTAACCCATGTCGTTACCGACATCGGCCCAAGACTCGGTACGAGATGTGCCGGGTCAACACTTTCTCGGTGGCACTTGCAGCCACTAGCGATTAGGCGCCTCGTGGCGCACTAACTGTATGATTTTAAAGATTTCTAATCTGACAAAGTAGAAATAATCAATTATATGCCAAATATTTAGCGTATAAATTAAGCGTATAATACCTTAGCGATAGTTTCCGTAGCTAAATGGCGTGTGATCCAACTTGCGATTCGCCCGGATCGATGTCCCAAATCTGTACGCTCCCCGGTAATGGGATATCGGCGATACGGCGCAGTGCAGCCCAGTCAATCGCCACATTGGCAGACGAATCCTTGTCTTTACCGGCTTCGACTTCCCGAATCACCGTTGCCGGCACCCACACAACCTGTGCCAACTGTTCCAACCAGGCGAGTTGACCGATTCGCGCGAGCAAAATGAGCGGTGAGGCGTTGACTACCCAGGTTTCAGCCATACACTTCCTGCCAGAGTTCTTCGGGCCGAATCTGCACCACAGGGATCTTCCGCCGGGCCAGTTCGTCGATAAACTCGGCCCGCGACAAACCGGCGATTTCGGCGCCCTTGCCCTGGGAAATGCGCTCTTGGGCGTACCATTCCACGGCGGCGGCAAGGCGCATTTCCCGGATTATTTCCTGGGGGGAACGGCGCAAAGCGGAATACACATCATCCGGCAGTTCGATGGTCACGGTCGTCATGGAAATTTCCTCACGTACTGTTTTTGCAGCGGCAACCCCAACTCAATCGGGCTGAAACAAATCAGGCAGGATCGCCGGGATGGCGCCTTTAGCAAAGTCGCTCACATTGCGGGTCACGATAACCACCGCACTGACTTCCTCGACAGCGGCGTGACAGACAGCGTCTTCAAAGTCCGTCAGCGGGCTTGCCAGTGCACGGCGTATCACGGCGTCTGTCATTGGCGCTACCTGTAGCCGGGATAAGAGATCGCTCAAAATCAGCCTTGCGCGAGCCGCACCTAAGGCTTTTTGCAGAATATAGGCGATGGTCGTAATCGCATGGCCTGCCAGATACCCTTCAACCTGGCCACATCCTGCGGCATCCAGCGCCCTGGCGGATGCCTGAAAATGAGGGTCGCGTTGCAGCAGAACGTCGAGCGCGACGTTGGTATCGTAGACAACGCGTTTCACCGGTATTTTTCTTCAAGATAGCGATGATAATCATGCTGGACGTTGGCATCCGTCATTTCGCCAGCCGTTTTCGCCACCCCGATCAGGCGCTGAGTCCACGGGCTCAGCGCCGGCGAGCTGACCTCATCGGGGAGCTGCGCAAACACTTCGGCTACCAATTGCGACACCGATATCTGACGCGCGTGCGCCCAGAACTTCGCTTTGTCTATCAGGCTCTTGTCGAGCCTTACCGTGAGTTTGATCTGCATAACCGTACTCTGCCATGCCTTTAAAGGTTGCACCCTACAACCATTATAGCCAGCGGTAGTACCGTTGTATTCCTCCGGTGGTTCTTCCTCTCCGCTGAGACGGTAAGGAAAAAACGCAACCCCGCTGCTACGCCGCATTTTTCCCCACCCCACCGACTCCCTGCCCGCGCCACAATCCCTCCCCAGTTTCCCTGTCGATGGTGAGGTAGCCGCTGTGGAGCCGATAGAACTGCCGCGAGGTCTCGACGACGCCCATCAGATTCTGCTGGCCAGCACCGAGGAAATGGTCCCCTTTTTCGGGATGCTGATTGCCGGCGTCCTGCTGGAGCAGTTGCTGATCTGCCTGCTGCTGAGTTTCCTGCTGATCAAACTCTTCCGGCGCTTCCGGGACAACCGGCCGGATGGCTATCTCTACCACCGGCTGTACTGGTTCGGGCTGATGCCCTTGAAGGGCTATAGCGTCATCAATCCCTACCGGCGGCTGTTTCTGCCATGAACCTGCATCAGTACCTGCAGACCTGGCAGGGCGCCCGGCAGGAGAATCACTGGGGACGGGTCATCATCCTGTTGCTGGTCGTCAGCAATGTCATCGCCTGGCTCGATGCCCGCCGGGAAGACACCACGGTGATATTGACGCCGCCCACCCTCAATGAGGCGGTGACCGTGGCTCGGCAGGCGGCGGACGCCAACTACAAGATGGCGTGGGGGTTGTTCGTGGCGCAACTGCTGGGCAATGTCACTCCCGGCAGTACCGATCTGATCCTCAGCGCCCTGGATCCACTGCTGGCGCCCGCCATCTACCAGCCGGTGCATGACGCCGTGGCCGAGCAACTCGGCAGCCTGCGGAAGGAACAGGTCACCCTCGCCTTCAGTCCCCGCCAGACCCAGTACGATCCGGCCACCGACCGGGTCTACGTGAGCGGAACCCTGACCACCACCGGCGTCGCCGGCGCCGCCCAGCGCAGCGAGCGGACCTACGAGATGCGGTTCACCATCAAGGATTACCGCCCCCAGTTGACCCAACTGACCGCCTACAGCGGACCACCCAAAAAAGCAGGCAGTGAGCCAGCAGCGCCGCCTGCCTCGTAAGCCGAGCCACCTCTGTGGAGACCGCATGAACCGCTACCTGATCGCTGTCCTGCTGCTGCTGAGCAGTGGGGTCGTACTGGCCAACGGCCGGGAACCGGCGCCGCTGCTGACCCGCGAAGGGGTATGCGGCAGCGCCCTGACAGGAAACACGCTGACCGTCCGGCCGGGTGTGACCGAAGTCATCCCGGTCGCGCGGGGACACACCAACCGGATCGTCACCCCGTTCCAACAGCCGAATGTCACCACCATGGATAAAACCGCCACCGTCAAGGTGACCGATCGGGTGGTGTACTTCGCCACCGAGGGCGAACAGCCGGTGTCGCTGTTCATCACCCCGGAAAACAGCGAAGCTGTGGCCTTGTCAGTGACACTGGTGCCCTGCGGCATGCCGCCGCGGGAACTGGAGCTGCGGCTGGAAGGCGGCCGTTACCCCTTCACCCCGGTGAGCACCGGGCAGTCCCGGCAAGGAGAGGAACAGCAGCCCTACGTGGACGCGCTGCTCCGCGTCATGCGGGCGCTGGCGCTGGAAGAAATACCCCAGGGCTTCAACCTGCGCCGCTTCGGCGCCGGCGATCCCGTGCCCGAGTGCTCCCTAGCGGGCATCGAACTGCGTCCGGCCCAGGTGGTGGAAGGCCATCAGTGGCTGATCGTCATCGCCCTGGCTCGCAACGTCGGCGCCGGGGTCACCGAACTCAGCGAAACCGGTTGCGCCGGACCGCGCACCGCCGCGGTGGCCGCCTGGCCGCGGGTGCGGCTGGAGGCCGGTCAGGAAACCGAACTGTACGTGGCCCTGCGGCGCCAGTTACCGGAGGACAAGGCCGCCCTGACGCCGAGACCGTCGCTGGTCAAGCGCTGAGCTACGTTCATGCCGGACTGGTGGACCCGCCTCGATCCCAAATGGCAATGGCTGCTGGTCGTGGCCGGCGTCGTGGTCGTGCTGATCGCGGTCATCTATCCCTTCGTCAGCCAGGACCCGGTCCAGCGACGCCGTGGCGCCCGCGATGAGACGATCAAGCAGATTCTGACGGACAAGGATGTCCACTCCCTGGGGATCGACGGCGTGGTGGCGGAGTTGCGGACCCTGGCGCAGCGGATGGATAGCCTGAACAAGGACATCCAGCAGATCCAGACCGGCAAATCCACCTCGATGGAAGAAAACCTGCGCCGGATCCAGGCCGAGGTCGAAGGTCGGCTGAACGAACTCCGGGAGTTGAAAGAAGACGTCAGACGGCTGGCCAGCCGGGCGGAAACCGCTACGGCGCTACCCACTGAAGCCAGGGAATCCAGGGAATCCAGGGAATCCAGGGAACGACCGCCCAAAGACAGGGATGGCGCCCAACCGGCGGAAGGTGAACCCCCGGCCGCCACTCCGCCGCCGCCTAGGGCCACGCCACCGGAGCGGCAGCCATCGCCCAAACCAGGAACCGTGGACCGGGGAAGCCTGGCGCCGGGAACCCTGTTTCAGCCACCCGGCTTGGCGGGAGCCGGTCCAAACAAAATCGGCGAATTACCGCCGAGTGCGCCCTCGCCCGGCCTGCTGCCAGCGGCGGCCAAAGCGCCGGCGTCGCCTCCAGAAATCCGGGTCCTGCGGCAGACAGCGGCCCCTCGCGAGGGAGAACAGCCGGCCGGCGAGGCCGCCAACGGCAGCCAGGGAAAAGGCGGACCGGCAGGCGCTCGAACTTCGTCGAAAGAGGAAGACGGGTTCCTGCCGGTCAGCATCATCGGCGGCACCCTGCTGACCGGCATGGATGCCGCCACCGGCAAGGGCGCCCGCGCCGATCCGATCCCGATTCTGCTGCGGGTCAAGCACGAGGCCATCCTGCCCAACCGCTTCACCGTGGATATCCGCGAATGTTTCCTGATCGCCTCCGGTTATGGCGACCTGAGCTCCGAGCGGGCCTACCTGCGCGCCGAAAATCTGAGCTGTGTGCGCGACGACGGCGGCGTGATCGAGACGACGCTGGAAGCCTATGCCGTGGGCGAGGACGGCAAGGCGGGGATACGAGGACGGCTGGTGAGCAAGCAGGGCGCGGTGCTGGCGCGCGCCATGCAGGCGGGCTTTCTGGAAGCGTTCGCCTCGATGTTCCGGCAGCAGCCGGTCGCCACCATTTCCACCGGGCGGGTAGATCGGGACGTGCAGTATCAGAGCAATCTCACGCCCCAGGCCGTCGGCTCGGCGGCGCTGGCCGGCGTCGGCAGCGCCCTGGACCGGCTGGCGCAGTTCTATCTGGACATGGCCGAGGACATGTTCCCGGTCATCGAGGTGGATGCCGGCCGGCAGATCGACTTCATCGTCCACCGCGGCCAGCGGCTGCGGCTGACCGAGCGGGCGCATTGAAACTCACCGTCACAGCCCATTTATCGACCCTCTGCATAGTGACTCACCGGACTATTCTGATGAAGACCCAGTACCTGCTCCTGTTGTTAACCGTCCACCTCGGCATGACCGGCTGCGCCGTGTTCGACGCCGTCTCGGGCAGCGGTGAATTCGGCTGTTCCGGCATGTCGGAAGGCGTCCAGTGTCTGTCGGCCAGGGAGGTATACCAGGCGACCGAAACCACCGACACGGTCCGGGGTGGCGGCCAGCGCCAGGAAAAGGCACGGGTGGAACCGGGCGGCGCCAGCCCGGCCGGGGAGCGTATCCAGGGACCGGCGCCCGCTCTGCGGGTGAGCAATCCGCTGCCGATCCGGACCCAGTCCCAGGTGATGCGGGTGTGGATCGCGCCCTGGGAGGACGGAACGGGGAACCTGCACTCGACCAGCTTCATTTTCACCGAAATCGAGCCGCGTCGCTGGCAGTTGGGCATGGCGGCCACCGAGCCGGAGGTGACGCTCCGGCCGCTGCAAGTGGTGCGGCGTGACGAAGAGCAACCCAGAGGAGACAAACTGACCCTGAACGAGAGATCGCCACGAGTACAACGCCGTAACCAGTAAACCCACTTCTCACTACCTGCATCAGGAGATTAACTGCGATGCTGACATCATTGCCTGCTTGTTCTTCTTCCTCTTCTTCACCTTCTTCCCTACTGAACAGTCGCCTGTTGACGGCCTGCCTGCTGGCGGTGCTGGCGACGACCGTCATCGCGCCCGAGGCCTGCGCCGGCGTCGGTGGCGCCGAGTTCGACGATATCTATGACAAGCTGGTCGGTTACATGCAGGGAACGCCCGGCCGGATCGTGATGATTCTGGCATTTATCGTCGCCGCCATCGCCGCAGTCGTCACCCAGAGTCTGGCCGGTTTCGCTGTCGGTCTCGGCATCGGCATCACCGTCTACTATGCGCAGGGACTGGTGGATGGCGTCATCGTCGCCACCCTGCCGATCACGCCGCCCGCCCTGACGGTCTTTACGCCACTCGACGCCCTGAACGCGGTCGGCGCCCTGCCGCTGCTCGTGTCCTGAGGGCGGCTGCCCGGTTCCAGGGGGCAGGTACAGAAGCCAACCGTGATGTTCCGCTGGCGGTCCTGCCCCCTGGGACTCCGCCGACAACGCTTGCCTAACCGCAAACCGATGAAAGGTCTACCCACCGCCATTACCCTTCCCGCCAGCCGGGATCGCGCCAGCGAGCTGTTCCCGGCGCTGGCCTTCGAGCCGGAGCGAAAACTGTTCCTGCTGGCCGACAACAGCATCGGCTTCGGCTTTCTCTGCCAGCCGGCCGTCAGCACGGAAAACCTGCAGGAAAACCTCAATGTGCTGTTGAACCTGAACTGGCCGACCGGCACGCTGCTGCAATTTACGCTGTGGACCTCGCCCGACATCGAGCCGTTCCTGGCCGCCTATAACAACCGGCGGTTCCGCTTGCCGCCGGGCGAGGCGCGCGAGCGGGTCGCCGCCCGCGCCCGGTTTATCCGAGAGGGCGCCCGTGAACCGCTGGAACCTTATACCGGCGCCCGGGTGCGGGATATTCAACTGCTGATCACGGCCAAGCTGCCACTGGCCGGCGTCGAACCTACCGAGCGGGAACTCGGCGAGGCCGACGATCGGCGCAACAGCGTGGAACCCAATCTGCGCACGGCGGGATTCGGACCGGTTCCGCTGGAGCCGGAGCAGTACCTGCGGTTCATGGCCTCCCTCCTGAACTGGGGAGCGGACGCCGGCTGGCGGGAACCGGGCATTCCGCTGTACCGCCCGGACCAGTTGCTGTGCGAGCAGCTCCTGGACTTCGACACCGCCCTGCGGGTCGATCAGGACGGTCTGTGGCTCGGCGACCGGCGGGTGACGGTGCTGTCGGTCAAGCAATACCCGGAACGGGTGTTCCTCGGCAACGCCCTGCGCTACCTCGGTGACATGACGACCGGCACCCGCGGGGTGCGCGAGAACCTGCTGATCACCGCCACCGTGTTGATCCCGGATGCGGTCAACAGCCGCGCCGCCCTGGAGCGCAGCGGCCAGTGGGTGGCCCACCAGACCTACAGCCTGCTGCTGAAATTCGTCCCCAAACTGGCGAAGCGCAAACAGGGCTTCGACCTGATGCGGGACGCCATGGACAACGGCGACCGCCCGGTCAGGCTGTACCTGGGTTTCGTCCTGTTCACGGCCGGCCGGGAGGAGGCGGTCACCGCCGTCTCCAATCTGCAAACGTTCTACCGGGAAAACGGGTTGCAGGTGATGCCGGACCGCTATTTCTGCCTGCCACTGTTCCTGCACTGCCTGCCGTTCGGGGGCGACCGAAAGGCGCTCAAGGAAACGCACCGCTACCGCACCTGGGCGACCCGCCATGTGGCGCCGCTGCTGCCGGTGCTGGGCGACTGGAAAGGCACCGGCGCGCCGGTGCTGACTCTGTTTTCCCGTAACGGCCAGGCGATGGGCCTCGACCTGTTTCAATCGCGCAGCAATTACAACTGTGTCATCGCCGCCGCCAGCGGCAAGGGCAAAAGCTTTCTCGCCAACCAACTGATCGAGTCCTATCTGGAAACCGGCGGGCGCGTCTGGGTGATCGATGTGGGCCGGTCCTACCAGAAGCTGGCGCGGGTCCTGCACGGTGAATTCCTGGAGTTCAAGAACGACGGCAGTCTGCGCATCAATCCGTTCGAACTGGTGCGGGACTACAGCGAAGAGGAAGACATGCTGGTGGGCCTGCTGTCGGCCATGATCGCCCCAACCCGGCCGCTGGCCGATCTGCAAACCGCCGAACTGAAGCGTCTCCTGAAGCAGGCGTGGGATAGCCAGGGCCACGACCTGACTCTGGATGACATGGCGGCGGCGCTGCTGGCGGAGCAGGACCCCCGGGTCAGCGACATGGGACGGCAGTTGTATGCCTTTACCCGCGAGGGCAAGTACAGCACTTCTTAGCGGCACCAGCAATGTCCGCCTGGAGGCGGATTTCATCGTGATCGAACTGACCGAGCTCAAGGGGCGCAAACA
>CAVPSQ010000007.1:0-280899 GCA_963708455.1 uncultured Pseudomonadota bacterium | reverse complement strand
AGCGATCCCGCTGCTTCGCCAGCGCTTCCATCATCACCTTGATCGACTCGGGCGACACGCTCGACTCACCGAGATCGATGGTGATCTTGCCCAGCTTGCCGGTGAAGGCGAACGGCACCTGATAATCCTGGTCGTCCACCGGCGTGCCGGTGTCGAGGCCGACGTCGAAGGTTTCGTCCCAGGCCCAGATCAACGGCTGGGTATGGGGCAGCGACTTCTGCGCGACCTGCTTGCCGTCCACCGTGAGGGTGCCGGTACCGCCGCGCGCGAGCGGCTCGCCCTTGGCGTCCATCTTCCAGTCGAACACGATGGTGTGCCTGCCGGCGGTCAAGGCTTCGGCGCTTTGCCACTTCGGCCGCTCGATGTCGAGCAGATTCATCGTGAAGGTGGGTTTGCCGTCCTTAAGATAAAGACCATAGCCCGAGAACCGGCCGCCCTGGGTCACCAGCACGCCGTTCGCCCCGCCTTGCGGTATCTCGATCTCCGCGGTCATGCGGTAGGAGCGGTTGATGATCGAGGGCGCGACGGCGAACTGGGTGGAGGTCATCGGCGCGGTGTAGACGAACTGCGTGCGTCCCGCCGCCGGGCCTGGGCGCTCGGCGGTGAGGATTGGAAGCTGCGAGCTGTTCAACGGCAGGACGTTATTGCGCGTGGCCTCGATCAGCCACAGCTCCTGCATCATGCGCAGCCGCTCGGGTTCCTTGGCCGCCAGGTCGTTCAACTGCGTGGGGTCATCCTTGAGGTTGAACAGTTCCCACTTGTAGCCGTTCATGACGTCCACTGGAGGCTTTCCCTTGACGCCTTCCCACGGATACACCGCCGGCACCGTGCTGGCCATCCAGCCGTCGTGATAGATCGCGCGGTTGCCGAAGATCTCGAAGTACTGGGTCGTGCGCGTCGAGGGGGCGTTGGCCTTCGCCTTGTCCCAGGTGTAGGTCATGCTGACGCCGTCATACGGACGCTGCTGGATGCCGTTCACGAAGGTGGGCTGCGGGATGCCGAGCGCCTCCAGGATCGTCGGCGCGACATCGATCACGTGATGGAACTGGTTGCGGATGCCGCCGGCGTCCTTGATGCGTTTGGGCCAGGTCATCACCATGCCGGTGCGCGTGCCGCCGAGATGCGAGGCGACCTGCTTGATCCAGCGGTACGGCGTGTCCATCGCGAAGGCCCACGGCACCGCGAAGTGGTTGTAGGTCTGGTCGGTGCCCCAGACCGGGATCATCGGCATCATCTGCTCTACAGTGAACGCGAAACCGTTGAAGTACGCGACCTCGTTCGGTGTGCCGTTCATCGAGCCTTCGCCGCTCATGCCGTTGTCGCCGGCGACGAAGATGATGAGGGTGTTGTCGAACTGGCCGAGCTTCTCGATGGTGTCGATGATGCGGCCGATCTCGTGGTCGCTGTAGGCCATGTAGGCGGCCCAGATGTCGATCTGCCGCAGATAGAGCTTCTTCTGATCGGCGGTCAGCGTGTCCCACTTGGGCAGGATGTCCGGCCAGGGTGGCAGCTTGGCGTTGGGCGGCACGACGCCGAGCTTCTTCTGGTTCTCGAAGATGCGCTCGGCCACCTTCTCCCAGCCGTCGTCGAACAGGTGCATCGCGCTGATCTTGTCCACCCATTCCTTGGTCGGATGGTGCGGCGCGTGCGTGGCGCCCGGGGCGTAGTGGATGAACCACGGCCGTTTCGGGTTAGTCGATGTCTGGGTCTGGATGTACTCGATGGCGTCGTCGGCCATCGCGGTGATCAGGTTCCAGCCCGGGTTGCCGTTGTACGGATGGATTGGGGTGGTGTTAAGGAACAGGTTGCCCGGCTGCCACTGGCTGGTGTCACCGCCGACGAAGCCGTAGAAGTAGTCGTAGCCGAGCCCGATGGGCCACTCGTCGAACGGGCCGGCCGGGGTGGCCGTCCAGATCGGCACGTTGTGGTTCTTGCCGAACCAGGCGGTGGCGTAGCCGTTCTGCTTCAGCGTCATCGCCACGTGCGCGGACTCGGGGCCCGTGACCGTGTCGTAGCCGGGGTAGCCCACCGCCCCTTCGGCGACGTCGCCGTAGCCGACGGCATGGTGATTGCGTCCGGTCAGCAGCGCCGCCCGGGTCGGCGAACACAGCGCGGTGTTATGCATCTGGGTGTAGCGCAGGCCCTGCGTGGCCAGCTTGTCGAGGGTCGGCGTGGGCACGATGCCGCCGAAGGTCGAGTTCGAGCCGAAACCGGCGTCGTCGATCAGGATCAGCAGGACATTCGGCGCGCCTTGGGGCGGGGCGATGGTCGGTGGCCAGCCGGGCGTGCTGTTGATCAGGTTCGGCATGATGGTGCCGGCGAAGGGCGGGGTCGGGATCGGCAGCACGCGCGAGTCGGGGAATTCGAGCGTCGTCGGCGCGCCGGGCTTGCCCTGGAGCACCTGGGCCGTCGCCGGCGCCGCCGCGCTGGCGATACTCAGTTTCTGGCCCGGCTTGAGTCGTTCGACGTGAGCTTGTTCTGCGCTCCCAGCACGTCCACAGGAATCTCGAAGCGTTCACTGACCGCGACCAGATCGTCGCCTTCAACCACCACATAGGTCAAGGTGACGGTGTCGTACTGGCCCTGGGCGTGGTGGCGCGGTCCCTTATCGGCGGCCCAGGCGCTACCGGCAGTGAGACAGGCCGCCAAGGCCAGGGTTGAGAAAACTCTCAACCTGGCCCTGTTTGGCAATTTCAGAAATAAAGCTCTCATCGTGACTACGGTCTCCTCAGTTTGGTTGGTCGTGGATAAACTGTGATTGGGGCAAACTTATGTTATTGCATTATGTACTGGCTACGGTTTCTCCACCAGCACCGCCAGCGCCTCCGTAATCCGCACGTCACGGCGTCGCCCGGCGCCACATTCGCCAGATTGATGTCCGGGTTGACTCTCACGGTTTTAGTCGAGCCATCCACAAATTGCAGCGTCACTCGGCGGCTCATCATGTCGACGGAAACCACGCGGGCGGTGACTTCCGCCGTCTCGGCCACCACGCCACCCGGCATGGCGCCTTTCGGGGCCAAGGCGACCTCGGCGCCTTCACCGATACTGGGCGGAGTTCCCGCCTTCCGCAGAAATACGGCCAGTTCCTCGGTCACCGTGGCCTTCACCCGGTCTCCGATCCGGATCTGATCGAAGTTGATGACCTCTTTGCTGACCTTGTAGGTAGCCCGCCTGCCATCCGGCGCGACCAGGGTGATTCTACGGTTGAGCTTATCGATGGCTGTCACGGTGGCGGTTGCTTCGACAGTATCGACTACAATCGCCCCCGGTTCTGCGCTCTGCGCGGTGGCCGACGCCGGCGATCCGCCGGTAGGCGTCGAGGTACAGGCAGCATGGCCCTTACTCAAAGCCGCTGCGAGACCCGTTCGACTTGTACCTCAGCCAGCCGGCGTAGATACGAGAAAGAATTCTAGCGATAACGGGACTGCATGCGGTATAAGGAGTTCAGTTTCAGATCGAACCGGATAGAAGTGATGAGGTCGATGCCATGTTGCTGAAAAATTCCCTTATCCCGCTTTGCCTGGCCTTACCTCTGCTGGGCGGTTGTGCCAGCATTGCCAGGGGTGTCACCGAAGGAATCATGGGCACTCCCGGCGAAAACAGCCAAAAGGACACCGGTATCTGCGCCATCCGCGGGCCTGCCTATGAGGGCATCGCGCCCGCCCTGGAACGTCAGGCTGCTGCTCCCGGCCAGACTGTCAAGGTGCTGATGATCCACGGGATTGGCAAACACCTGCCCGGTTACTCCGGCCGCCTGCAGGACAAGTTGACCACCGCCCTGGGCCTGGATGTAGTCCAGGAACAATACAAAGAATTTACGCTGTTGCCGCCGTTACCCCGCCCGGATCTGAACCTGGGCGATCAGCCTTTGGGGACTTTGCGCATCAATCGCTATACCAACAAGAGCGGCTCGCGGGAATTACTGTTCTACGAACTGAGCCTGGTCAATGATTATCGACTCGACCAAAGCTACCCTTGCCTATGACACCACTGCCGAATACGCTTACCACCGGGCCACGTTAAACCGCGCTGCCAAGGAATTCATTGACAGCCATATTCCTGACCCGATTATCTATGCGGGTGACAACCACCAGAAAATCCTGGTTTCCGTGACCCAGTCCGTGTGTTGGATGATCAGCGGGGATTGGAACGTTCTGCCCAATGGCGGCCAGTATCGCTGCAATCCCCTGGAGGGTGATACCGCACGGCAGGTTCAGGAGGACACCCTGGTCATCATCACCCACAGTCTCGGTAGCCGGATTGCTCTCGATGCCCTACAGTCTATCGCCGCCTCAGGGCTGCGGCAGCAGTTGGGGCAACAGCGTCATCCTCTGTCGCAAGCCTTACAGGATAAGGATATTCCGGTGTACATGCTGGCCAATCAGTTGCCGCTCTTACAGCTCGGCTTCGTCAAGCCGGAGATTACCGGCCAGCGCGACCGCTACTGCCAGGCAGGCGGCGACCGCTATGACCAGCGGATGTTCCAACAGGTGCGCATCGTCGCCTTCAGTGACCCCAATGATCTCCTCAGCTATGCGATTCCGCCCCGGTTTGGGGAGGAATTTATCGATTCCCGGCTGTGTCCTGAGATTGTCAATGCCACGGTGAACGTGGCGCCAGTCACTGTCCTACCGGTGCTCGGCGCTTTTGCCGATCCCTTGACCGCTCACAACGACTATGAGGCGGATGAACGGGTGATTGGTTTGATCACCAACGGCATTGGTACGGGCAAGACAGCGCCGGCAGTCGCCACGCGCTGCCAGTGGATAGAGACTCGGCGTGATTAGTCCAGCGTTTTGGACTCTTCCAACCGGCGCCATCCTGCATCGAGGCCGTACTGGCCGCCCGGTTCGAACGGGGTTCGATCAGTCTCTCCCTGGGTGACGTCGTCGTCTTGGCTACGCAGTCTGTGGCATACTCCGGCGCGGATTTGCACCCTGCTGATGAAACGCCTCCACAGACTTACTAGGGGCGGTTCGCGAACTGCCCCTACAATTTTTGCACGCTAGCCGGCATCATTCGCCATTAAACCCAGGAATCTCCGTCATGACTCAAGACGACATGAAAAAACGCGCCGCTGAAGCCGCCCTGAATTATATTACTGAGGATACTCTGGTGATGGGCATCGGCACCGGCACCACCGTCAATTATTTCATCGCAGCCCTGGCCAGGATCAAAGGCCGGATAGACGGCGTGGTGTCCAGTTCCAAGGCCACCACCGAACGCCTTAAAGCTCTCCACATCCCGGTGCTGGATCTGAATGCCGCCGGTCCTTTGTCTCTCTACGTGGATGGCGCCGACGAGGTCAACCGGCAATTGCAGATGATCAAGGGTGGCGGCGGCGCGTTGACCGGCGAAAAGATCGTCGCTGCGACCAGCGGGAAATTCGTCTGCATCGCCGACCAGAGCAAGCTGGTGGACGTACTGGGCGCTTACCCCGTACCGGTCGAGGTCATTCCCATGGCCCGTAGTTTTGTCGGACGGGAACTGCATCGCCGCGGCGGTCAACCGGTGCTGCGGGAAGGTTACGCCACCGAATACGGCAACCTGATTCTGGATGTCTACAATCTGAAAATAATGGAGCCGGCTAGACTGGAAGCTGAGTTGAACGACATTCCCGGGGTCGTCACCAACGGACTGTTCGCCTTGCGGCCCGCCGATGTGCTGCTATTGGGCGGGCCGGACGGGGTGCAGGAACTGCACGGCAGGTAAGCGCCCAAAAAAATGGGCGCCCGCAGGCGCCCATCTGGGATTTCAAACGGCCAGGATTCGCTTAGAAGTCGTGGCGAATACCAGTCGAGACCACGTTCACATTAGTCTCATCGAACTCATCCGTGAGGTCAACCTCACCTTGCGGTGTCTCGATTTGGCCGGCTTTCACTTGGGCGTGCATCCATTCGACCCACAGCCGGGTCCGTTTGCTCATATTGTGCTGGTAGCCCACTTGGATGATGTTGATCTTGGAGCCGCCGGTTTCGTCGGGCTTCAAGCGGCTGTAGGTGCCCCGCAGAATATTGTCCTGGTCGAAATAGTAACTCAACTGGCCGGCATAGGAATTGATCTTCGGACGACCGATTTGCAAGCAGTTATTGTTTTGATTGGTTAGACTGCAATCATTAAAGCCCGGCGAATTGAAGTACGCCTGGGTGGTGTCGTCCGGCTTGTACTGCTGCCAGCTCAGGCCCACGCCGACCTGCTTGTTGTCCCAGCCGCCGGCAACGCCATATTGCTGGTCGCTATGCCGGTCCACTTCACCATTAACCTCGGTGCCATAGTACTGAGCCCGGTCGTTGAGATAGGCGCCGCCCAAGAACCACGGCCCGTTCTTATAGGTGAGATTCGCTTCCCAGGAATCGATGGCGTCCGGGCTGCGGTTAGTGGTGTTATTGGTGCCGGGGGGATGGCCGTCCATCACTAGCATGCCCTGAGCGCTCAGGCCATCCCAGTTTGGGGTGCTGTAAACCACCGATTTACCTCTGCGTATCGCTCCGATACCCTTTGAATAGACAATGGGTATACCGTATATATTGTTAGCATTATTACCGGTTGTACTCCCCAGGAAGTAGTCGTTGCCGAAGGTTTTGGAGCTGTTGAAGGTATCGGTGTAACCGAGGACGTTATAGAAGGGCGTGTACTGGGTGCCCAGACTGAGGGCGCCGAAATCGCTCTTGAGGCCCACCAGACGGGGGCGGTTGCTTTGGTCCCAATAGTCTTGGCCACTTTTACTGGAGCCCGTTACATTAACGCCGAATTCGTACTGGTAGAAGGCACTCCAACCGCTGCCCAGATCCTCGGCGCCGATCACGCCCAGACGGGATGCATTGTTGAATACCTCCCAGAAAGGGTTGTTATCGATGTTGAATACCTCTGCAACATCATTGTCAATGCTCGTCTTGTTCCAGTCCACGGACACTCGTGCGGAACCGTACAGGGTGGTCACCCTGCTCTCCGCCTGCGCTGCGGAAACGCCCAGCGCGGCGGCAACAGCTAGTGCTAAAGCTGATTTCTTCATGGTGTAACTCCTCAGTTGTGTATTGCAGTCGAACTGCCTTTTGGAACCTGCCAACGCACCGTTGTCAACGGCGCTCCGAAACATCGAACTCATTGCTACTTATCGCCTGCCAGTCACTTTAGAAATCGTGGCGCATGCCGATGGAAAGCACATTAGTCTTGGTGTCTTCAAGACTAAGATCTTCTGCATCGACCACTCTGACATTGCCGATGATCTGTTTGCCACGCAGATACTCGACCCACAGCCGGGTCCGCTTGCTCAGGTTGTGCTCCAGACCCACCTCGAAGGTGTTCAGCTTGACGCCATTGGCGTTGTCGAAAATACCACGGGAGTAGGTGGCCCGCAGGATGTCTTTATCGGTGAAATAATAATTTCCCTGTGCTGCATAGGTGTTAAGCTTGCGCCGGCCATTGATAAGCTTGCGCCGGCCATTGACCAGCTCGTCACTGTCCGGATCTAGGTACGGCTTAAACTTGTCTTCGGGATTGTAGTGCTGCCAACTGAAGGCCAGACCGAATTGCTTGTTGTCCCAGCCGACCAGTGCGCCATACTGGCTGTCGGTGTGACGGGGCGATCGACCCTGGTCGCTAACTTCTCCGGGTTCGGTTGCGTAATACTGACCCCGATCCTGAATCATAGCCGCGCCCGCGAACCACGGTCCGTTCCTGTACGTGACGTTGGCTTCCCACACGTCGATGGCGTCCGGACTGCGGTTGGTGGTGTTGTCGGTGGGTACACCGTTGACGGTGGGATGGCCGTCCATTACGAGCATGCCTTGGGCGCTCAGACCCTGCCACTCCGGGGTGGCGTAAACGACCGATTTTCCTCTGCGGGTTAAAGCCAGCCCTCTATGGTAGAAAATGGGCAGGCCGCCGTCCGCCAGCGGAATGGAGCCGGCTACGTTCAGATCCCACTGAAAATAATCAAAGCTGGCGATGCTGTTGAACAAGTCGGTGTAGCCGAGCACGTTGTAAAAAGGCGTGTACTGCGTGCCCAGCGTGAGCGCGCCCAGGTCGTCGCTTTTGAGACCCACCAGACGGGGCAGCGTGTTGTAGAAGTAAACCCTGCCGCTCTTGTCGTCGCCCGGTATATTGATGCCGAACTCGTACTGATAGATGGCGCTCCAGCCGTTGCCCAGATTCTTCGGAGCCCTGCACGCCCAACCGCGAGACATCATCGTAGATATCCCAGTAAGGATCGTTGTCGATATCATACAGCGCTTGTTGATTGCTGCTGATACCCAGTTTGTTCCAGTCCACGGAGATACGGGCCGATCCATAAAGCGTCGTGTCCGCCTGAGAGGCGGCGGAAACACCCAGAGCAGTAGCAACAACCAACGCCGGAACAGACCTTCTCATTAACTTGGATATCTCCCCACTCTGTTGCTGCTAAGCGACAGAGTGGCTGCAATCGACTCGATATAAGCAAATAATTTTACCTGTGCCTTTTTATACACACTTTGACGCATAAAAGCAACTACTTTTTTCAAAATACATACAAACTGTTGCTTGATAGCAACTGTCACAATATTCGCCTGTGCTGGGGTTTGGAGCATCAATTTTAACATAACTTAATGAAAGATAAACGATACTAGGGAAGTATGACAACAACGAAGATGATTTTACTGTTGTGATGTTACAACGGCATTATACAACAACTTAGCGTGGCAGGACTACAACAAAGGCAGCATGGCATCCGCCATGCCATCAACAAGGGTGGGAATCATACAAAATAACAACAAAAAACTCAGACGCGAATGGCGTTTGCGACCGATGAAAACTCCAGCCATGATCATCGTTTGGGCCAAAACCGGTGTAGCCTGGATGGAGCGGAGCTTGCGAAGCGTAATCCAGGTTCTTCTGGCCGAAAGGATGATCATGGCCAAAACTCCAGCCCCTCCAGGACGACGTGACCGATGACATCGCATCTCCTCGTACATTTAGGCCCGATGCCGACTCTCGCCCAGGGCGACGCCGCCGGCGATCAGAATGGGCGGTCCGCAAAGGTTCCGGCAGGATGCTGTTCACCGCCAGGCTCTGGATCAGTCCCCTGGCGTCTTCCAGTGAAATCCCCACCCGCTGTACATACACACCCGTCGCCGCGATAGTCGGGAGCGAACGGCGCATCATCGAAGCCAATCACATGAGACAAGCGGCTGACCATGAAAAATGCTGATCCAGCACCTAAATCTTGATGCGATGGCTATTATGACAGCCCGACCGGTGTGCGCCGCACACCTTACACTCAATCGCATCGTCAGGACATTGCATTATGAATATCGCTTCTTTTAAACCACCCCGACGCACCCTGATGGGGCCGGGCCCGTCCGATGTGCATTCGCGCGTGCTGGCAGCGCTGGGCGCGCCGACCATCGGTCACCTGGACCCTGAATTCATCCGCATGATGGATGAAGTCAAAAGTCTGTTGCAGTACGCCTTGCAGACTCAGAACACCTTGACTATCCCGATCTCCGGCCCCGGCTCGGCCGGGATGGAAACCTGTTTCGTCAATCTGGTGGAGCCTGGCGACAAAGTCGTGGTCTGTCGCAATGGCGTGTTCGGCGGGCGCATGGTCGAAAATGTAATCCGGACGCGCGGCGTTCCGGTGGTGGTGGACGATCCGTGGGGACAGGCGGTCGATCCGCAGAAACTGGACGATACCCTCAAGGCCCATTCGGACACTCGGCTGGTCGCTTTCGTCCATGCCGAAACCTCCACCGGCGCCTGTTCGGACGTGCCGACTCTGGTCGCTATCGCCCATCGCCACGGTTGCCTGACTATCGTGGATACGGTCACCGGGCTGGGCGGGTCGCCGCTTAAAACCGATGAGTGGGGTATCGACGCTGTTTATTCCGGTACGCAGAAATGCCTATCCTGCGTGCCTGGTTTGGCACCGCTAAGCTTCAATGACGCGGCAGTGGCGCGCCTCAAACAGCGCAGCCAACCCGTCCAGAGCTGGTTTATGGATCTCAATCTGGTCATGGGTTATTGGGGCAGCGGCACCCGCCGCACCTATCACCATACCGCACCAGTCAATTCGCTCTATGCTTTGCATGCAGCCCTGCTAATGCTGTACGAGGAAGGGCTGGAAAACGCTTGGACGCGGCATCGCCGCAATCATCAGGCGCTGCGGGCCGGTCTGGAAGCGCTCGGCATCCGTTTCCTGGTGGACGCAGCCTGCCGGCTACCGCAGCTCAACGCCGTCTATGTGCCGGAAGGTGTAGACGACGCCGCCGTGCGCCAGCGCCTGTTGCAGGACTATAACCTGGAGATCGGGGCGGGCCTGGGCGATTTCGCCGGCAAGGTATGGCGCATCGGACTCATGGGCTACGCCAGTCGGGAACAGAACGTGCTGTATTGTCTGAATGCGCTGGAGCGCATTTTGAGCGAGGCGGGCGTCAATCCCCAGCCCGGCGGCGCTGCGGCCGCGGCTAGCGCGGTTTACGCAAGCTCGACGGCAGCCGCCAGCGCAGTTAGCTGAGCTCTAACGCATCCACACCTTATAGGTCAATACGGTTTTTCCCTTGGCGGGAACCGCCACCGCCCAACGGGCGGTGGCGGCGTCTTGCCGCTCGTGCGGCGCGCTCTCCTCCAATACCTTCCACTCGCCGGGAAAAGCGGCCAACACATTGACCTGCACCGGCTCGGCCTTGGCGTTGAACACCTGCAATTCCCAGCGCGCCTCGTGCTCCTCGCCATAGCCCTTGCGGAAATCCGTCTGCCGGCGGGTGGCGGTGATATCGAAGGCGTTGCCGACGTTCAATTGCAGCTCCCGTCCTTCCGGGGTGTGCTCGATCCGCTGCTCGCCGATGAACTGGGTAGCGCCGGACTGGTCGCGCTGATAGAAGCGCAGCACGCCCGCGGGCAGGGGCTGGCCCAGCGCGGGAGGTTCGTTGCTGAAGCGCAGCCACACCTGGGTTTTCAATGCCTGCTCAGCGGCATCGAAAGTGTCATAGGCATCGCCGGCGTCGATGCGGTAGTCGCGCTTCACCGGCGCGCCTTTGGCTTGCAGCAACAGCACCTGCTTGGTCTGCCGGTCGGCAATGGTGGTCGGCCGCTCCAGGGTGTAGAGATGATATTCAAACAATTCCTCCCGCTTCATGGGGGGCGCCGCCGCCTCCATCGCCATGCTGCGGGCGATGAGTTTCGCTGCCGGCTCCGGCGCCTGCTGCACGTCGCCGGCCAGTAGTTGCAGGCGGGCGTCCCGGTAGGTCGCGCCGCTGACATTGTTGAGCGTCACCCAGCCGTTCAAATCCAGCTTATCGCCTTCCAGGGTGGCCACGTAGTCGGCCTTCCAGGACAGGCCGCCGGTCAGATAGACCAGTTCCACCGGACGTTCGTCGGCAACGGGACTGTCGATCAGCATGGTCAGGGTCGGCCGTTCCCGTAGATTGGCCGGCACTTCGTCGAAGACAAAGCGCCACGGCGCATGCGGTCCGCCGGTTTCGATGCGGTCGCCGACCCGCAACACCACCTGACCCTCGGCCACGCTCAGCAGTTCGCCCTGTTCGCGCTTTTCCTCGCCGGTCTGGGGATGCGTCCGCACTAACCCGATAGTGCGGCCGACATATTTTTCCAGCAGCTTTTGCGGCGACAGCAGATCGTAGTCGAAATTCTGCTCCAGCACCTGCAAATCGCCGTACAGCCGCGCCGTTTCCGGACGGATGCGGGCGCTCACGTCGGTGAAGGCCAGCCGGGATACGCCCTGCGGCAAACGCACTTTGCGCGTATCCCGTACCAGGGCCAGATCGCGGTTGTAAACCGTCAGCGCGACGCCCTGCTGATCGGTCGCGGTGCTTTTCAATTCGTTCGGTTCAGCCATAACTACCCAGGAAAACAGCAATAAAAACAGAAGGATTGATGGTTTCATGACGCCAGCATTAATTAACAGCAAAGTGATAGGTGAAGTATTTTGCGCCACTATAAACTATAGTCTTGTGATTGTCCGATTCCAGCCGAGGAGAGCATTCGATGAGCAAAGCCATCCGCATCCACACCTATGGCGGTCCCGAAGTCATGCAGTGGGAGGACGTCGACGTCGGCGCCCCGGGTCCGCAGGAAATCCGCGTCCGCCATACGGCGGTCGGACTCAACTTTATCGATATCTATCACCGCAACGGCCTTTATCCACTGCCTTCCCTGCCCGGCGGTCTGGGGCTGGAAGCTGCCGGCGTGGTGGAAACCGTGGGCACCGCAGTCAACGACTTCAAGGCCGGCGACCGGGTGGCCTATGCCTCGCCGCCGGCGGGTGCCTATGCCGAGATTCGCCTGCTGCCGGCTGACCGGGCGGTGGCGCTGCCTGACGCCATCGACGACCGCAGCGCGGCGGCGATGATGCTCAAAGGCCTGACCGCCCAGTATCTATTGCGGCGGACGTATCGCGTTCAGCCCGGCGACGTCATGCTGGTGCATGCGGCGGCCGGCGGCGTCGGCTTGCTGCTGTGCCAATGGGGGCGGCGCCTGGGCGCCACGGTCATCGGCACAGTCGGCAACGACGCCAAGGCGGACGTCGCCCGCGCCCACGGCTGTCAGCAGGTGATCGTTTACAGCCGGGAAAACTTTGCGCAGCGGGTCAAAGAGCTGACTAATGGACAGGGCGTGGCGGTGGTTTACGATGCGGTAGGCAAAGCGGTTTTCATGGATTCGCTGGATTGCCTGCAACCGCTCGGCATGATGGTCACGTTCGGCAATGCGTCGGGAGCCGTGCCGGCGGTCGAGCCCGGACTGCTGGCTGCCAAGGGCTCGTTATTCCTGACCCGACCCAGCCTGATGCACTATACCGCCAGACGCGAGGATCTGCTGGCCGGCGCCGCCGAACTGTTCGACGTAGTGCAACAGGGTGCCGTCAAAATCGAAGTGCATCAGACTTATCCGCTGGCGGCCGCGGCCCAGGCGCACCGTGATCTGGAAGCCCGCAAGACCACGGGCTCTACGTTGTTGCTGCCCTGAGTCCCCACGTCGAGTTACGACGCGCCGGTAACGTCCCTGCTATTGGCTGGCTCGGTCGTGGGTGCGTCTAACCCGACTTGCAGGGATTTTCACGGCAACCCAACTTATCCATTCCGCTCCGCTTCCATGAGCGCCTTGACATGCAGCGCCGCGCTGGCCGCCAGCGCCGTCAGACTGTAACCGCCTTCCAGAGTCGAAATGACCCGTCCCTGGCTGAACTCGGCGGCGATGTCCAGAATTTCGCGGGTGAGCCAGTCGTAATCGTGCTCGGTGAAATTCAATTGTGCCAGCGGGTCCAGTTGATGCGCGTCGAAGCCGGCTGAGATAAAGATGAAATCCGGGCGGAAGGCGCGCAGTTCCGGCGCGAGCAGCGAGTTCCAGCCGCTGCGGATTTCCTCTGAACCGCTGTAGGGGGCCAGCGGCAGATTGACGATATTGCCCACGCCGCGCTCGCTGCGCCGCCCGGTGCCCGGATACAGCGGCGCTTGATGGCTGGAAATATACATATAGTTGGGCTGAGTTTCGAAGGCGGCCTGGGTGCCGTTGCCGTGATGCACGTCGAAATCGACAACCGCCACCCGGTTCAGTCCATAAACGGCACGGGCGTGGAAGGCGCCGATGGCGACGTTGTTGAACACGCAGAAGCCCATCGCCCTGTTGGGCTCGGCATGGTGGCCCGGTGGACGCACCGCGCAAAAGGCATTGTCGGCCTCCCCTGCCATCACGGCGTCTACCGCCGCACACAGCGCGCCGGCCGCCCGCAAAGCCGCTTCTCCGGAACTCGGACACAAAGCCGTGTCGCCGTCCAGAGCGCGCAGACCGTGCGGCGG
This sequence comes from uncultured Pseudomonadota bacterium, assembly GCA_963708455.1. Classification (GTDB taxonomy): domain Bacteria; phylum Pseudomonadota; class Gammaproteobacteria; order Competibacterales; family Competibacteraceae; genus CAIMUS01. The sequence continues at coordinate 267,106 of CAVPSQ010000007.1, read as the reverse complement.
CACCGACGCCAGAATCCGGTCCACGTAGCGTTGCGGATGCACGCGGGTCAATTGCTCCGAGGTCGCCGCCGGTGCCTCCCGCCATTGCAGCGCGGCGAATTCCGGCCGCTGCAGGGCGTTGAAAATGGCAGTCAGCCGCTCCGCGCACTCCGGATGGCCATAGCCCATATCGTGCTCCGCGCAGACCGGATGGTGATAGAGCAGGGTGGTCATGGGAAACTCCTCCGGCAATCAGGCTTCGGTGGCGCGATGCAGCGCCTGCAACACATCCTCGCGGGAGACGATCCCGACCAGGCGGCCCTCCTCCACTACGGGGAAACTCTTGGTCTGCATGGTCACCAGCATTTGCAGCAGCCGGCTCAAAGGCAAATCCGGTTTTACGGTCAACGGTTCGATGGTCATCACCGAACCGGCGGGGCGCTCCATGATCAAGCCATAGCGGGGTATGGGCGCATCCGGCGTAAAAATGAATGCTTTGAGCAGATCGTATTTGGTGACTATGCCGACCAGTCGGCCTTCATTATCCAGCACCGGAACGCCGTTGAAATCATGGGTCTCGAAGATTTTTTCCAACTCGCGCAGCGGGGTATCGGGCATGGCGGTGATAGGCGCAGGGGTCATGGCGTCCTGCACCGTATATTTCAAAAACGCATACATGATCGCTCCTCGGCAATGACGGCCTGGGGTCAATATACTCCCCGGCAAGAGCTTTGCCCAGACGCCGGCGGCTCCCCGGAATCGCGCCGACTTTTACGGCGCCTGGGTCGTCAGCAGCACATCCACCGGCATGCCGAGCTTGAGCGCTCCTTCGGGATTGGCCACGTCGATCTTGATGCGGTACACCAGATCCACCCGTAGGGCGCGGGTCTCCACGGTCTTGGGGGTGAATTCCGCCTTGGGTGAGATAAAGCTGAGCCGGCCGCTGAAGACCTGTCCGGGCAGACCGTCGGCGCGCACTTCCACCGCCTGCCCCAGCCGGACTTTAGGCAGATCGGTCTCGTTCAGGTAGGCGCGCACCCAGGGACGGGCCAGCTCGGCGATGCGCAGCACTGCCTGACCAGGGGCCAGTATTTCCCCGACATCGGCCAGCCGCACAGCGACCACGCCGTCGATAGGACTGTTCAGCCGGGTATAGTCCAGTTGCTGTCGGGCGTTCTCCACCGCCACCTGGCGCACCCGATAGTCGGCGGCGGCGCGGTCGATATCCTCCTTACGCGGGCCTTCCCGCAACAGCGCCAGGTTCTGCGCCTCCTGGGCTACTCTGGCCTGGGCGACGTCCTGCTGCATGCGCATTTCATCCAGCCGTTGCTGAGGTGCCAGCCGCCGGGACACCAGTTCGGTAAAACGGCCGACTTCGGCGCGGGCAAAGGTGAGATCCGCGCTGGCGCTGGCGAGTCTGGCTTCGGCAACCCGCAACTCCTGGGAGCGGCTGCCCGCCTGCAGGGCAGCCAGCACCGCGTGCGCCGCGGCGGCCTGCGCCTGGGCGGTTTGCAACGCCAGCTCGTAATCGCGGGGGTCCAGGCCGGCGACCGGTTGACCGGTCTGCACGGCATGGCCTTCATCCACGGTCAGGGTTTGCAGCCGTCCGCCCACCTGAAAAGCCAGATCGATCTCACGGGCTTCAAGCGTGCCGGGGAGGAGTAGTCCGTCAGCATCGGCTGCGGTCTCCCAGGGCCAGCGACAGGCGGCTAACAGCATGCAGAACAACAGTGCCAGCGGGATAGCGATTAAGGATTGGCGGGGCATTTTATGGCAGCGATGGGGACGACTGTGCCGCGGCAGTGTCCCATAATGCTTGTGTTGCAGGCAAGAAGGCTATGGTTATTACGCAGGTGAGTAGACTCACCTGGTGGCCGGAAAACCCCTTGCGGAGCCCGGTAATGTGTTACCCGACGACAACCGGTTGGTCTGTTCGATTACTTGCTTCAATTTCCGTCAGAACCAAAAGGTTACGGCGCTTTCTGAAAGCCTGCTTGCGCGAAATGTTTATCAAAAGTCAGTGCTGTACTGATACCCAGGTTTTGCATCACAACAAAGGAAATACAATCAATGAAAGAATACTGTTTGTCTTGATGTTGTTGAAAATAAGTCCAACCGGCTTGAAACAACGCTGTATCAACGTGGATAAATTGTAGGGAAGGACTGTAGAGCAGGCTATTACCGATTTGAATCGCTTTGGCATGATAACCGCGATTATTGAAAAACGTGACGACCTCGTCAAATATATACGATGTTGTGACTAATCGCGGCAGTGATCCAATCAAAGATTGCCAATGCTGTTTTGCGGCAAGATGATTTTGATCATTCGCCAGTTCCAGAGCTAACAAATAGCTGGTGTCAATAAAAGCAGTATTCACTGGTTATAAATATAATCATCATGGTGTTCTGAAGCATCAGTAACATCACCACTGACTGGCTGCTGGCCCAGTTGCAAAATTGGATCAGCCATGACGGGGACGATTAGAATCCTATTCTGCTCCTGGCGAATTTCTACCTCATCAAATCCCGCTAATAAATATCTGGGGATCAATAACCCTTGCTCGGTAACTCTGGCTCTAAGATTCATATCTCGTGTACCGGTGTATGAAATACAATCATTGTAACGCACTGATCCAGGGTTACAATAGCGAAGTAGCCTGGCTGGAGTGAGTAGGTCGGGCATAAGCGCCGCGTTGCCCGACATTTCCTGAGTTCATCGCGGTGCCTGTCGAGCACAGCCGTACCCGACCTACCGGGCTAGAATAAGGTACGCAATGCGTACTCTACCTGGCTACCTGGCTATTAATACTGATCATCTCATCAACTTCTCGCATGAGTATTGGCAGCTTCACCTGCAAAATGCTCCATACCAGCTTATCATCAATGTCAGCATAACCGTGGATCAGGATGTTACGAAAAGAGATGATTTGCTGATATTCGCTTATTTTTTCAGCAGAATCTGAGTCTTTATTAGCCAGTTGTCTTAGAGCCTCGCCAATAATCTCAAATTGGCGTTCAATACCTGAACGCAATAATGGATCTGTCTGATAATCTGTAAAGGTTTTGCCATGAGAAAATTGCTTGATAAGCTGTGCTGCCTTTTGAATATCATGTAAATATTTCTTGGTTTCAAGCTGCATAAAGTAATTCTCTATTCTGATTAATGGCTTGTAAAAAGAAAGGATTCTTGATACTGGAGATTACGACTAAATCAATAGGGCACTGAAAAAGCTTGCCCAGATCCTCAAGAACACCGAAGTAAGCGTCAGCATAAGAAGAAAAATCCATATCCTGGAACTCAACCAAGAAATCCAAATCACTTGACTGTTTGTCAAATTCCCCTTTGGTAGCTGAACCAAATATTTCAAGACGGCGAACCTTGTGACGTTGGCATATATGCATTATCTTGGATCGGTTTGTTTCAATAAGTTTAAGCATATTGTTCACTCCTTACTAATACGATTCAATCGCTCACTGAAAACTTGCTCAATCAGCGGCAGATAGATAGTGTTGTCAAGTCTTTGCCTAAACTCGCTTTCATAAGCACCGGTTCCAAATCGTTCTGTGATCCAGTTGGTTTCTTCAAGTAGAATCCAGGGGTTATGCGTAGGGTGTTGAATCTGGCTAATTTTAACCAGCATCTGTTCATGCATGAATTCATGTCAAAGTAGGGTGCGTCCTACGCACTCACGCCCAGCGCCCGGCTGGATCGAAACTTTTCCACGTAGCAAAAGGCAAGACTTGACCCCATCTTTCTCAGATCGTAGGGCGGAATAGGCCGCCAGGCCGTATTCCGCCGAATGTGTTTCGTCCGGGGTCGATTGCATGCGGTGCATTACGCTGCGCTAATGGTCCCTACGCACTAATTGGTTACGCTCGCTCCTCAAACGGGGAAGCTAACGCCAATACCACTATCAGAATGACAGTCACCAGGTCTCTCATCATGATGAGGCAATAAGGTAATTCTTGTCTTCATTTCCAGAATTCTGCGTTTATTAGATCCGTCGAGACGACCTGTCTTGTAAATTTCAACTAGCACCCGTGCTGCTGCCCAGCATATAAACCAATCGCTATCCGCGAGGGCGGTAATGAGGGGTTCGATGGCTGGCACGCCGATTTCAACACACTTCTCCCATTTCCATTTTGCTATCCAATAACGGGCTCCAGCTTCATCCTTAGCTGGTCGCCAACCGATCTGTCCCAGCGCCTCCGCTACCCCCGCACGCACACGCCAATTGTTATCCGCGAGAGCGGTAATGAGGGGTTCGATGGCTGGCACGCCGATTTCAACACACTTCTCCCATTTCCGTTTTGCTATCCAATAACGGGCTCCAGCTTCATCCTTAGCTGGTCGCCAACCGATCTGTTTCAGCGCCTCCGCTGCCCCTGCACGCACAGCGCTGTCGTTATCCGCGAGGGCGGTAATGAGGGGTTCGATGGCTGGCACGCCGATTGCCACACACATCTCCCATTCCCGTTTTGCTATCCAATAACGGGCTTCAGCTTCATCCTTAGCTGGTCGCCAACCGATCTGTCTCAGCGCCTCTTCTGCCTTCTTACGCACACGCCAATTGTTATCCGCGAGAGCGGTAATGAGGGGTTCGATGGCTGGCACGCCGATTTCAACACACTTCTCCCATTCCTGTTCTACTATCCAATAACGGGCTCCAGCTTCATTTTTATCTGGTCGCCAACCGATCTGTCCTAGGAGTTTGTCTGACTTAGGGTCGGAACTTCAATTTTCCTATCACGAGGCCGAAAAAACGCACATTTTGCGTTTCTATCGCCCTTTCCGAGGGCATTTATCGCCCTCAGAGCGCCTTTATCCTCCCTGCAGGCAGACCTATCCTGCCACCAATACTTGCAGCCGTTTTAAATTGTAGGCGATGCACACCAAATTCCACTCGCCCTGCACGGCTTGCAAACCCCGTAACAGAAATTGCCGAAACCCCATCACGTGCTTGATGATGCCAAACACCGGCTCGACGGTGGACTTGCGTTTGGCATACAGTGCCTTGCCTTCGGGGGTTTGCAATCGGTGTTCCATCCGGACTACCGGATCAGCGGTGTCTGGGGCTTTACCCGGGTCAGCAAAGCGTTCTTCCAGGGTGGGATGATGCTCCGCACGACCCGTGGCGAGCAGCGGGGTAATGGTAGCGTGTTCACAAGCCTTGACGTTGGCCTCACTGAAATAGCCAGTGTCCGCCAGCAGATGGTCGACCTGACCGAGTTCCTCCGGTAACTGGCTGAAGTTGTCCAGCGCCGGTTGCAGTTCCTGTTTATCGTTCGGGTTCGGGCTGACGTGGTTTTCCACGATCAGGCGACTGCCATGATCCACCCCGGCCTGCGCATTGTAGCTCTGCTCAAACCCGCCGCCGCTCACCGGCATAATGCGCGACTCCGGGTCGGTAAAATTGACTTGATCCTTGTCCTGTGGACCCGGTTCCGGCGGCTTGGGGGGACGGCCCCCTAACTTGCGACCACGGGCCTGTTCCTTCGCCCGCCGCTCGGCCAGCTTCGCTTCATAGGCCGCTTGCTCCTGCGCATACCGGGCTTGGGCACGAGCCTCCAGTTCCGCTTTCACCTCCCCGATCTGCTGCAACCGGGCCTGCCGGAGCGCCACTTCGTCGGCCACCTTCAGCCCGGGGACCGGCTCGGTGTGACTCGCCTCGGCCTGCTGTAATAACGCCTCTACCTCCGCCTGCAACTGCTCCTCCAACCGGTTGGCATAGTCCCAGCTCATCGCCTTATGTTTGCTGGCGTTGGCGTGCACTTTGCTCCCATCCAAACTCACGTTGCCTAACTGCAACACCCCCAGCGCATACGCCCGTAGCAAAATCTGCACCAACAGACCCTTCAGTTCCCCCAGAAACCGCTTCCGGAACGTATTGATGCTGTTGTGATCCGGGTGCGTGTTACCCGTGATATAAATCACCGGGATCAGCTCGATAGGTGGCTCGCTCCAACGCCCGACTGGAAAAAATGCCAGTGGCATAGCCATAAAACAACAGTGCCAGCATCATCTTCGGTGGATAGGGCGCCGAGCCGCCACCACTGTACGCCGCTTCCAGCGGGGTGACATCCAGACTCTCCACGATCTCGACAATGAAGCGCGCCAGATGATCCTCTGCCAGCCACTCCTGCACCGGGATCACCACCGGCTGGTCACGTTCTATGGGGATAAATTGGTTGCTCATCGCCAGGCTCATCAGGTACGTTAGGTCATCTTACCTCATTATGCTGGGCAAGTCAGACAAACTCCTAGCGCCTCCGCTGCCCCCGCACGCACAGCGCTGTCGTTATCCGTGAGGACAGTGATCAGGGGTTCAACGGCGCGGGCGTCACCGATCTGTCCCAACGCTGCCACCACATGTTTGCGTACATCCCTGTCGTTATCCTTAAGAGTGGTGATGAGAAATTCGACGGCTGGCGCGCCGATCTGTTCCAGCGCCTGCGCTGCCTCCCCACGCATAGCGCTGTCATTATCCGTGAGGGCAGTGATGAGGGGTTCGACGGCACGGGCGTCACCGATCTGTCCCAGCGCCTGCGCTGCCTCCCCACGCATAGCGCTGTCATTATCCGTGAGGATAGTGATCAGGGGTTCGACGACGCGGGCATTGCCGATTTGTCCCAACGCCGCCACCACATGCTTGCGCACATCCCTGTCGTTATCCTTAAGGGTGGTGATGAGGGGTTCGACGGCACGGGCGTCACCGATCTGTCCCAGCGCCTGGGCTGCCCCCGCACGCACAGCGCTGTCATTATCCGTGAGGGCAGTGATGAGGGGTTCGACGGCACGGGCGTCACCTAACTGCCCTAGCACCGCTGCTGCCCTCTCGCGCACACGCCAGTTGTTATCCTTGAGGGCGCGACAGAGGGGTTCGACGGCTGGCGCGCCGATCTGTTCCAGCGCCTGTGCTGCCTCCCCACGCATAGCGCTGTCATTATCCATGAGGGCAGTGATGAGGGGTTCGATAGCACGGGCGTCACCGATCTGTCCCAGCGCCTGGGCTGCCCCCGCACGCACAGCGCTGTCGTTATCCGTGAGGATAGTGATCAGGGGTTCGACGACGCGGGCATTGCCGATTTGTCCCAACGCCGCCACCACATGCTTGCGCACATCCCTGTCGTTATCCTTAAGGGTGGTGATGAGGGGTTCGACGGCACAGGCGTCACCGATCTGTCCCAGCGCCTGGGCTGCCCCCGCACGCACAGCGCTGTCATTATCCGTGAGGGCAGTGATGAGGGGTTCGACGGCACGGGCGTCACCTAACTGCCCTAGCACCGCTGCTGCCCTCTCACGCACACGCCAGTTGTTATCCTCGAGGGCGCGACAGAGGGGTTCGACGGCTGGCGCACCAATTCCAACCAATGCTGCGGCTGCTGCCCGGTGGAAATCCCAATCCCTATCCTTGAGGGCGTGACAGAGGAGTTCGATGGCCGGCGCGCCAATCTTAACGAGCGCTGCCGCTGCCGCCTGGCGTACCTGCAAATACTTGTGAGTGCGACAGAGGGGTTCAACGGCGCGGGTATCGCCTAACTGACCCAGCGCCGCCGCTGCCGCCTGGCGCACATCGCTGTCGCTATCCGTGAGGGCGGTGATGAGGGGTTCGACAGCGCTGGCATCATCGAGCCTACCCAGGCTCCCGGCAGCATCACGGCGTATGTCCCCGTCTTCGTGGTCGAGGGCCTTGATCAGGCCTAGGATATTTCGCCTGGACTCTAATTTTTTGATATTGGGTGGGAACAGAGTTTGTAAGAATCTCATCATCTTTCTCCTTTCCTCAAATAGCAGGTTGCCAGTGCTCAACCCTCTGTCAGTAGTAGCCCCACCGCAAGCCATCGATCCTCCGTTATCTCCAGGCAAGCCAAGGCATTGACTAACAGCGAACGGGCACGCCGTTTCAGGTGTGAGCAATCCTTTGGCGCCGTATCCAGATCAGTCTGCAACGCTTCAGGCTGGCGACTCCAGGCCCGACAGGCGCCGCCACACAGATAGCGCAGCGAGCAATCCTGGCAGGCATGATTGCTGTTGACCGTGTGCAGGCGCAAATCCTGAAAAGCAGGCGTGCGGATCACCCCTGCCAGTCCCTTTTCCGCCTTGATACAACCCAGCCGCCACGGCTCACCGTGCCAGGCATAGCAGGGATAGGCAGCGCCGTCCGGCTCCACGTACAGGTTCTGCCCGATCCCACACGACGCCACCGGGCTGAAGCCATAATCCACCAGCTCACGCGGGTCGATATGCCCCCACAGCGTCTCCGGCACAACATCCAGCTTCGAAATCCACCGCCCGGCCCAACGGCAACAAAGGACGAAAGCGGGTGCGGCGGATACCCAACTCCCGCGCCAGTGTCCGTACCGCTTCGCCCGGCGCGCCGTTGGCCTGCTGGAGCGGCAGCACCGCCGCCAGGGAAAGAGCAGTCGTATAACCTATCTGCACCAAAGCATGCAAATGGCTCACGGTCAGGTCATAACTGCCCGTACCGCGTCGGGCGTCATGAGTCTCCCGATCTCCATCCACGCTGACCACCACCTCGTCAGTGCTGTGGGCAATCCGCCGCAGCAAGTCATCCTCCATGGGCAAGGCCAGACTGGTGCGCAACACGGTCAACAGGGGTTTAATCTCCTCACGTAGCGCGGCCAGCGCATCCAGCAGGGCATCGCGTTGCGGGTGAACCAGCGGCTCGCCGCCGGTGATAACGGCATGACGGAAACCCAGAGCCGCCGCTTCGCGACAGGCACGCTCAAGGTCAGCGACCGCCAAAGTCCCCTGCCGGGCCTTACCGCCTCGGGCATAGCAGTGAGAACAGCGTAGCGGACAGGCAAAGGTGAGGTGCAGATAGAGGTTATTCAACTGGCTGGATGGTGTGGTCAGCCGCTGGTAAAGCGCCTGCATGCCCTTTTCAGTACGCGCCAGGTGGGTTACCAATCCCAACTGTTCAAAGCGGCGTGCCGCCTCGATGGGATCGCGGGTCACCGCCAATACCACTGCCGCCAGAATCTGCCGGGCATTGCCGGCGGTTTCATACGGATGCGGGCCATCCCGCAGCAGAGACAACAACTTGCCCCGGCGCAGCAGCCCGGCTTTGGGATCGGGACGGCTGACCACGGCCTCCATATTCTCCTGAGAGAAGACCTCTGCCATCGCCCGATCCATGATGTGGCCGAACAGCCGCCGGTAGGAGGGACAATGCGGATCGCGCAAGCTGTGCTGGAAACTGCCGTGGACGGCCAGCACGTTGTAAGGACAACCGCCCTGGCAATAGTCCAGGTGAGGACATTCCCCACATTCCTCCTGGATACGTTCCTGTCGATCCTGGAACAGGCGCCACACCGGCGACGCCGCCAGCGTCTCCCGAGACGGTTCAGCGTGGACATGACCCAATTGGTACTCCGGCATCCCGGTGAAACGCTGGCAGGGATAGATGGCGCCATCCGGCCCGACCGCCAGATAGCCGCCCAGACAATCGCCGAAAGTGCAGATTCCGCCGCGTCCGGCGGAGACGCTGCGGCACATCGAATCCAGCGTGCTGATGCGAATCCTGGCCAGATTACCCAGGTAGCGCTCCAGCAGATCCACCAGCAACTGGCCGTGAGCTTCACCAGAGAGAGACCAGGTATCGGCATCGGGATAACGCAGCGAAGGCAGCGCCGCGTGAATGCTGAAGTTCAGCCCCTGGCGCACAAAGAAGTCGAAAATAGCGCCGGCCTGGGGCACAGAACGGGCGGTAAAAGTGCAGATACAGCCCACCTCCAGGCCATGCGCGCGGGCGCGTTCAATCCCGGCCAGCGTGCGTTGGAAGTAGCCCTGGCCGCGTTGTGCATCGTTGATGGGTTCAGGACCGTCCAGACTGGTGCCCAGAGAAACGCCGTAATCGCGGAAGAGTTCGCATAACTCGTCTGTCAGCAGCCACAGATTACTCTGGATGGCAAAGCGCACCCGCCGCGGCGCCAAGCCTTCTCGCAACAATGGCAGCGCCATCCGGTAGAACTTGACGCCGGGCACCAGCGGTTCACCACCGTGAAAGGTGATCTCCAAGGTATCCTGCTCGCCCAGTGCCTGTTGCCAGCGCACAATGGCCGCAAGAGTCTCCTGCCGCAGCGGCGAACCACCGGTGTGTGGACCGAAGCAGTAAGCACAACTGGCCGGGCAGACCAGCGAAGGCACGAGCATAAGATGATGAGCCATTTCTAAAGCACCCCAACGGAGGATAACGGCTGGCTCTTGCTGCGCAGAGTCACTGAATAAAGCTTACCCCTGCTGAAGGTTACACTCAAGGTTTGATAACCAGGGCAATCGCGCTATGTGGGGGGTTGACAGCAAGCAGATCGCTAGAGCGTTGACCGGTTTGCATGGCAAGACAGTAGGCTGGAATAAGGCCGCAGGCCTTTTCCGGCACATCTTACCGAGGCCGGGACACGGGTCCCTGGGAGCGCCGACGTCCTCGCCGGCTCCGACAGCACAGCAGCGACGGCTGGATTTACCTGAGGCGGGCGGGTGGTCATCTCCACCTCGTGGCCGGCGAGGACGCCGGCGCTCCCAGGGGCATCGGTCCTCAGCCGAACCGACTTGCTCAACGTGCCCGCTACCGAGCCGGCCAACAGCAGAAACCTTACCGGCGCGTCGTAACTCGACAGGGAGTCGCGTTCCACCCACCCTTAAAGATTGTTTTTACCGGCTGTCGACCAGCCGGCGCGCAGCCGCCGCGCCCGGCTACAGGCGTCATCCACGTCGATCCGCCCCTGCTGCAACACCAGCGGCACCGCCAGCACATCCTCGCGCAACCAGCGATAGGTATCCAGCCCGGCAGGCGTGTCGCCGCACAGCGCTGCGGCGACATTGGCCAGCGCCGCCACTCCGATGCCAGATTCGAAGACGCTGCTCAGTACGCTCTTGAGACCGTGCCGCCGGGCCAGCCGGATCAACCGCGCCGTTGTTTCGAAGCCGCCCAACACCATCGGCTTGAGCACCAAAGCGGCGACGCCGGCAGGTATCTCCACCACCTCGGGATCGGCGGCGGCCAGCGTTTCATCCAGTGCGACCGGCACGCCGGTCAGCGCGTAAAACCGCGCGAGCTGTGCAGGATCGGCCAGCGGTTCCTCGATATACTCGATGCCGCAATCCGCCACCGCTGTCCCGAAACGCACGGCGGTCGCCAGATCCCAGCAGCGATTGGCGTCCAGCCGCAGCGCGCCGCCCGTGCCGAGCGCCGCCCGCGCACTGCGCACGCTGTCGATATTGCGCTGCAACGCCTGCCGGCCCACCTTCAGCTTGACGGTGGCGTAGCCTGCGGCCAGCAGATGTTCTATCTCAACCGGGATCGCCGCGCTATCCACCACCAGCGCATTGACCGGCAGCCGGCGCGGATAGCAAGGCCGCAGCAAACCGGCGAGGGTGGTTTGGGCGACGGCGGCCAGTAAATTAAGCGCCGCCATTTCCAGGCCGCAGCGCAGCGCCGGATAGAGCGCGTACTGCTCCAGCCAGTTTTCGAAACCACCCTCCAGGCTTTGCAAATCCGCCGGCAGTTCGCTGCCAGTCAGCACGGATTGCAAGCCGCGCCATTGCCGCCAGACATCTTGCAGATTCTCTTTATGCAACCCGGGAAAGGGCGCCACTTCGCCATACCCGTAATGCCGTTCGCTATCACCGAGACGCATGATAAAGCCGCAGCGGGAGACAAGGGGCGGTGCGCCCCAGTGCAGGGCATACCGTAAAGGCAATTGGTAACGAACGGCTGTGCAGGACGAGAGTATCAGGCCCAATGACTGTTGATCCGCTCGGCGATGCAGCGTTGCAGAGCCTGATGGAGACGGTGATTTTCCCGCCGCTCGGTGCTCACTTCGATGAGGCAGGAATGACCGGCGGCGACGGCGGCGCGATAGCTGGCGACGAATTCCGCGACGGTCGCCGGCGCGGCGTAATCCAGTCCGAACAAGCCAGCGGCCGCCTGGAAGCGCAGGCCATGCGGAGCGGCGAAAAACTCCTCGAACACATCGTCGTAAGCGGCAATCGGCAGAAACGAAAAGATGCCCCCGCCGTCGTTATTGAGCGCCACGATGATCAACGGCTGCTGGATTTTGCGCAGCAGCGCCAGCGAATTGAGATCGTGCAGTAAGGACAGATCGCCGCTGACCAGCGTAACCGGCCGTTGCAGCCCGACGGCGAAACCGGCCGCGGCAGCGATGCCGCCTTCGATGCCGCTGGCACCGCGATTGGCCCCCACCCGTACCGGCGGTCCCACCGGGCTGGCGTACATATCCATATCGCGGATCGGCATGCTGCTGGCCAGCCATAAGCCGTGTTCAGCCGGAATATGCTCGCTGAGCACATGCGCCACGGCGATTTCATCCAGTGGCCGGTCGGCTTGGACAAAAGCGCGCACGACTGCGCCGACCGTTGCCGATAATGGTGCCAGTTGCTGCGTCTGCTCAGTTCCCGTCCAGGACTCCAGCCGCTCCAGCAGCGCAGTGCAGAACAGGTCAATGGCCGTTTCCACATGACAGGTGACCCGATGCAGGGGATCGTAGCGGTCGGGATGATCCTGAATGACGAGGTAGTGTTCGAGCGAGGGCAAACGGGAGATGAATTGCAGCAGTCGTTTCGATACGGTCTGCCTGCCGATATGGAGCAACACCGTCGGGCGGCAGTGGGTGCGGAACGCCGTCGATAACAGCAGTTGATCGAAATAATGCGCGACCGGCCCATCGCCGAGACGCAGACCGGACGTGATATCGGCGCAGGCCGGCCATTGCAGCCGCCGCAGCAGGCGTTCCACGGCGCGGCGCTCCGCCGCCGTAGTCAGGCGTCCCACTATCGCCAGTCCCGTTTTTGTGTCCCTGACGAGACGGCCGATCAGGTCGATGGCGTCGGGTGCAGGCGTCGGGCGCGCCAGCGGATAGTGCGTGTAAGGCGTCGCGCCGCCAAGCCAGCCGGCCAGCAGGTTCAGATAATCCGGCGCGACAGTGGGCGCCACTGGCTCCAGCGGCTCGCGAAAGGCGCAATTCAAGTGCACCGGGCCGGCGGGACAACTCAGGGACTGATAGATCGCCTGATCGATGGCGGTCAAGACCACGGCGGCAACGATGCTCTGCGTTGGGCAGGGCAGTTCGAAATACCACTTCGGATAAGACCCGAACAGATGGCTCTGCCGGATCGTTTGATTGGCGCCTGTTTCCTGCAATTCCGGCGGCCGGTCCGCACTCAGGATCAACATCGGCACGTGGTCCATGGCCGCCTCGATCAGGGCCGGATAATAATTGGCGGCGGCGGTTCCCGAGGTGCACAGCAGCACCGCCGGTTTGCCGGTGGCGCGGGCATAGCCGAGCGCGTGAAAAGCCGCGCCGCGCTCGTCGTGGCAGACGATGCTGCGAGCTTGCGGATGGCGGGCGACGGCGACGGTCAGCGGGGTCGAACGGGAGCCCGGCGAAATGCAGAAATAATCGATTGCATTCCTGAGCAGTTCCTCGACCAGCAGGGAACTCCACAACAGAGGGATGCCGCCAGCGCCGGCGGTCGCCGCCACGGCCATCAGTGGATTCCCAGCGCAGCCATGAAGATGCCGATCTTGGTTTCGATTTCCTGCCATTCCGCCTGCGGCGCGGAACCGGTAACGATGCCGGCGCCGGCGAACAGCCGCAGCGACCGGCCGTTGACCACGGCCGAGCGGATGCCGACAGCAAACTCGGCGGCGTCCCGGCTCAGCCAGCCTACCGGTCCGGCGAACCAGCCCCGGTCGAACGGTTCGAGCCGGGCGATTTCCTGCAAGGCCCGGGCGCGCGGCAGTCCGCCGACGGCGGGCGTGGGATGAAGCAGCTTGAGCAGTTCACTATCGCCAAGGCGCTCCGGCAGACGCCCCCGGATGCGGCTGTAAAGGTGCTGTACCCGGGACTGCTTGAGCAGTTGCAGGGCATCGCTGGCGTCGACCCAGCGGCAGTGCCGTTGCAGAATGGTTTTGATATCGTCACGCACGATAGCATGCTCGCGACCTTCTTTTTCTGAACGCAACAAGGCTTCGCCCAGCGCCCGATCCTCGTCCGGGGTTGCACCCCGGGCACAGGTGCCGGCGAGCGCCTCGCTTTGCAAGGTATCCCGGTCGCGCTTGTACAGACACTCCGGAGTCGCTCCCAGAAAGGCATGGCTGCGTTCCGGCTGGATATAGAAATGATAGGCCGACGGTTCGATCTGCTGGAGACGCTGCAACAGCAACAGGGGATCGAGAGCCGTGTCGAATTCCAGCAGGGTGCTGCGGCTGAGGACGACCTTGGCGACCTCGCCTGTCGCCAGAATAGCCAGCGCCGCTTCGACCTGGCCGAGCCATTCCTGGCGCTCCGGAATATCCTGCCGCAACAGACAGGCCGGTTGGCTGTTCTCCACCAGCGCCAGCCCGTCCAGGTTGATCTGTTCCAGCGCCTTCAGCAAAAACCGCAGTTTCTGCCCCGGCTGCTCGCCGCCGTTGAGCAGGATATTGCAGGCCAGCCAGGACCCCGTGGCGTCGGCTGTGACTTCGAACTGGGGCAGCACGAAGAAACCGGCTCCATAAGGCAGCCAGTGCTTGTCCATCTGGGTGTCGGGATCGAAGCGCAGTCCACCGTAATAGCGGACCCTGCCCGAACAGCCCTTCAGATTGTCGCCCATGGCCGTCAATACCGGGCCGTAATCCTGCCCGTTGCGTAGTTTGATCTTATGGGCGCAACCGACGCCGGCCGCTTCGAAGGCGTGCTGCCGGTTGGACCAGTACAGACGGAGCGAGTGGTGTTGCCAGCTCAGCCACTGCAAGGCACAGCACTCCACCCCCAGCGGCGCTTCCAGACGCAAGAGGCGCCGCTCGGTCGGCGCCGGCTTGGAGGCGAATAGTTCACACAATTGCCTGGCCAGACTGTTTTTAGCGGTGGCTATGCTTGCGAAGGAAGTGACGGGACAGCTCACGGACGGCGCTTCCGACTGGGTAGGGTGATTGGAGACACGCTAATCTGCTGAGTGGTAGGGGCGCCGCCCGTACAGCGCCGGCCGCGCCGAAGTTTGATGATAGCTTACCTTAAGACTGTCCCGGTAGATATTCGGTTCTAACTGGCGGACAACCGCTCTAATAGACGTTGACGTGGCGGGGTGAAAAACGCTATTTATAGCGGCCGTAAACATACCGGTTGTCCTGCTTGTGAATGCTGGCTAACCCTAGCTTGCAACAAGCCGCCCTTGTTCCTTCACTTTCCCTGGGAACTCCAGCAAATGAAACAGTTACACTCAGCATTCCTGACGCTTACCCTGCCAGTAGCCTTCGCGGCGCTGGTCGCCTGCGCCGACAAATCGACCCATTCCTCGGATACCACCGCCGTGCCGGCCCAAGCGCAGAGCGCGGCGGCCACGTCCACCCGGTTGCCGGGCGCCGCCGTAGGAACTGGAATGGTCCTTACCTCCACCGTCACTGCGGTCGATCTCAAGAAACGCCTGATCACGCTGCGGGGTGAAGATGGGCAGACGGCCACCTATTATGTCAACGAGGAGGTGCGCAATCTCCCCCAGGTCAAGGTAGGCGATAAACTGGTCATCGAGTACGTCGAAGCCCTGGCCCTAAAGATCATACCGGCCAAGGCCGGTATGCGGCAGCGTAAGACGCGCGAGTATGCCTCCCGGGCGCAGCTTGGCCAGAAACCTGCCGGCCAGGTGACGCGAGTCGTCGAAATTAGGGCCAAAGTGCAAGCCATCGACACGCAGAATCGGACCGTGACCGTGCGCGGTGTGGAAAAAACCCTGGTGCTGAAAGCCAGCAATACTATTGACCTCAGCAAGATCCAAGTAGGCGATGAAGTGCTGGCGACTTACGCGGAATCGTTCTCCATCTCCGTGCAATCCCCAGCGGGCGGATGAGCGCACGACGCCGGGGAGAAGCAGCCGACAGGTCATCCTATCCCGGCCAATTCTAGCTCGCAGGAAGCGGCACCAACCGCATCGCTCGCGCAATTCTGCTCACGCGAACGATGCGGTTCGTTGTTCACCGCATCTTACGCGGGCTACCGGCAGCGTTGGGACGATCATAGTCCCACACCGTTCAACCACTGCCCGAGGCAGGCGGCGCCGTAGCGTGCGATAGCGGGACCGTGACGGGTGGCGTCGGCGCGCAACCGGTTTACGTCGCTGCCGGCGGCACTGAGTTCAGCGGTATGGCCGATCAGCCAGCGTTCGAAACCGATGGCACCGATTTCGGGATGAAACTGCAAGCCGAGCAGGCTGGAGCCTGCGGCAAAGGCCTGATTGTCGTAAAATTCCGTCGAGGCCAAGCGGATCGCCCCGGCAGGCAGATCGAAGGTATCGCCATGCCAGTGCAGCACCACCGCATCCGGCGCGCCGAACGGCGCCAGGCAGGAGGCTTTACCGGCAGCGGTCAACCGGATGGGCGCGAAACCGATTTCCTTGTGCGGACCGGGATACACCCTGGCGCCGAGCGCCTTGGCCAGCAGTTGCGCGCCCAGACAAATGCCCAGGGTCGGCCGGCTGGCCGCCAGCCGGATTTGCAACAGGCGCAGTTCCTGTTGCAGGAATGGATAGCGGTCCTCTTCATACACGCCGATAGGACCGCCCAGCAGCACCAGCAGAGCAGGCGCCAGCGGGTCGAGTTGCGTCCATTCCGTCAGTCCGACATCGTGATAGTGAATGCTGTAGCCGCGCTCCTGGAGCACCGCCGCGAAACTCCCCAGAATCCTCGAAAGCGACATGCCGAATCGCTACCACTGATTTCATAATATCTACTCCGGGTCAGGCAACACTGGTTTGCTATTAAAGTTACTGTAACGGGTCATGCTCTGCAGGAAAAGAGCGCCCCCGGGAATTTTCACGGTATGCATTCGCTGCATTTGCGACTGTCCTATTGCTCATAAATGTTATGAAAATACTGGTGATCGAAGACGACCGCGTGGCAGCGGCCTATCTGCTCAAGGGGCTGACCGAGAGCGGTCATACGGTGGAGCATGCCGCTGATGGTGCACAGGGTCTGCAACTGGCACTGGAGAACCACTACGATGCCTTGGTCGTTGACCGCATGCTGCCCCGGCGGGACGGCCTGGCCGTGATCGGCGCGCTGCGGGCCGCCGGCAGCCATACACCGGTGCTGATTCTGAGCGCGCTTGGCGAGGTCGACGACCGCGTGGCGGGACTGACCGCGGGCGGCGACGATTATCTGGTCAAACCGTACGCATTCAGCGAATTGCTGGCCCGGCTGAACGCGCTGGCACGGCGGGTCAATCCCGAGCAACAACAGACTTTGCTCAAGGTCGGCGACCTGGAAATGGATTGCCTGAAGCGCAAGGTGACCCGCGCCGGCCAGGCGATTGCGCTCCAGCCACGGGAATTTCGCCTGCTCGAGTATCTGCTGCGCCATGCCGGTCAGGTGGTCACCCGCACCATGCTGCTGGAGGCGGTATGGGATTATCACTTCGACCCCCAGACTAACGTGATCGACGTGCAGATCAGCCGGCTGCGCAGCAAGATCGATAAGGGTTTCGCCACACCCTTGCTGCATACGCTGCGTGGCGCCGGCTATTCGCTCCATGAGCCAGATTAGACTGTTTCGCACTACCGCCTTCCGTTTGGCGTTGCGGTACGCCTGCCTGTACAGCCTGGTCGCCACCGCCGGCCTGGGATTTATCTACTGGTCGACGGCCAGTTACATCCAGCAGCAGGTCGACGCCCGCCTGCAACTGGAAACCCAGGTGCTGCTGAATCTGTATCGGGACCGCGCTCTGCCCGCGCTGGCGGAGGCCGTCCGCCGGCGCAGCGAAGACGCCGGTCAGCACCGGATTTTCTTCTATCGCCTGGGGCCGGGTGCCGGGTTGCCGCCCCCCTTGCAGTCATCCGGGCAGCCCCGGCTGTTGGCGAACCTGCATCTGGACGAAGTTTTTCCGCTCGACCCGACGCTACACGGCGGCGGCGAACCGGTGCGGGTGCTGGCCACCTACCTGCCCAATGGTCAGGTGCTGCTGGTGGGGCGCGATCTCAACGACGAGCGACTGGCGTTGGACCATACGCTGGATGTCGTGGTCGCGGTGACGGTGCTGGTCTTTCTCCTGGCACTGCTCGGCAGCGCAGTGCAGGGTTATCAGACGTTGCGGCGGATCGACGCCGTCAGCCATACGGCCGGCAAGATCGTCGCGGGCGATCTGGCGCGGCGCATTCCCATCACGGCGCGCGACGACGAGTTCGATCTGCTGGGGCGCAATCTGAACGCGATGCTGGAGCGCATCGAGCAATTGCTGACCGGCCTGCGTCAGGTGACCGACAATATCGCCCACGATTTGCGCAGTCCCTTGAACCGGTTGCGCAACCGCCTGGAAGTCACCCTGCTGGAAGCACGCAGCGCGGCGGAGTACCGCAGCGTGCTGTATCAGGCCATCGGCGACGCCGACGCTTTGCTCAACACCTTCAACGCCTTACTCAGCATCGCCCAGGCCGAAGCCGGCATGCATCGCACCCCGTGGGAGGAACTGGAGCTGGGGGTACTGGCCGGCGAATTGGCCGAGTTGTACGAGGCGGTGGCGGAGGAAAAAGGCATTACCTGGACGTATTCCGCCGCGCCGGACCTGCGCATTCGTGGCGACCGCCAGTTGCTGGCCCAGGCGCTCAGCAATCTGCTGGACAACGCCGTGAAATATACGCCACCGGGCGGGCGCATCGCCCTGACGGTCAGTAGCGGCCCCCAGGGGCCGCTACTCAGCGTTGCCGATTCGGGCCCCGGCATTCCCGCCGCCGAACGCGAGCGCGTGCTGGAGCGCTTCGTGCGCTTGGACAGCGCCCGCAGCCAGCCGGGCAGCGGGCTGGGATTGAGCTTGGTCAAAGCGGTGACCGGATTGCATCAGGCCGAACTGACGCTGGCCGACAATCAGCCGGGATTGCGGGTTTCCATCCAGTTCCTGCCAGCCCGCTGAGGGTTATAAACTGCTAATTTTAATAGTAATTAAGTAATCAACTCTAACCAAGCAATGAACCACTACGGGGGTGTTGTTACGCTCTCCAACCACTACGATCAGAGGTACAGGCATGCGTTGTGAAGTCATCGCTATCGGGACGGAACTGTTGCTCGGTCAGATCGTCGACTCCAATTCGGCCTGGATCGGCGCCCAGTTGGCGCTGGCCGGCATCGACTCCCACTTCCAGACCAAAGTGGGCGATAACCTGGAGCGGATCGTCAGCGCTATCCGTAGCGCGCTCGAGCGCAGCGACGCCGCTATCTTGTGCGGCGGTCTGGGTCCCACCCAGGACGACATCACTCGCGCTGCGCTGGCCCGGGTGATGGGCGCACCGCTGCTGCGTGACGCCGCGATTGCGGAGCGAATTCGCCTGCTATTCCGGTTTCGTAACCGCCCGATGCCGGAAAACAATCTGCGTCAGGCGGACGTGCCGGCAGGCGCCACGGTGATCCCGCAGATGCCCGGCACCGCCCCCGGCCTGATCTGTCCGGTGGGCGATAAAGTCGTTTACGCCGTGCCCGGCGTGCCTGTGGAGATGCGGGACATGGTCACCGGCACGGTGCTGCCGGATTTGCGGCGGCGCGCCGGCATGACGGCGGCGATCCGCAGCCGTACGCTGCGGACCTGGGGACAACCCGAATCGGGTCTGGCGGAACTGCTGGCCGAGCGCATCGCGGCGTTGGATGGGGTCGGCAATCCTACGCTGGCGTTCCTGGCTAGCGGTATCGAAGGGATCAAGGTGCGCATCACCGTCAAGGCGGCGGATGCGGCGGTGGCAGACCGGCTGCTGGACGAGGAGGAAAAACAGCTACGGGCCATTTTGGGCGACCTGGTTTTCGGGGTCGATGAGCAGACCATGGAAACGGTGGTGCTCGAACTGTTGCGCGCCCGTGGGCTCAGCCTCGGCGTGGCGGAAACGGTGACCGGCGGGCTGATGGCCTCACGGTTGACCACCGTGCCGGGCGCTGCCGGGGTGTTGCGCGGCGCGGTGGTGATCGGTGCCGGGGCGCTTGCCGTCGAGCTGCTCGGCGCTCCGCCGGGCTCTCTGCTATCTGAAGCAGCGGTCAAGGCGCTGGCGTCAGGCGCCTGTCGAGTGCTGGGCGCCGACGTCGGCATCGCCGCCACGGCCACCACCGATCCGCACGAGCAGGCGGGGGGTTACCGGATGGGGACCGCTTTTCTGGGAATCGCCCGGCACGGTCAGGTTGAAGCACAGCAGCTACGGTTGCCGGGCCGGGCTGAGCAGCTGCGCCAATTCTCGGTGATCAGCCTGTTGAACTGGTTGCGCTTGAAGCTGCTTGCCTGAGTGCCCCCGAGGATGTTCACGGTAACCCGACTCACTACCCGCTTAGCCCTGCCGCAGTGTCTGATTCACCCACAGGGCGGCGCTGAACAGCAGCACGGCGCCGGCTTGGTGGGCCGCCGCCAGCGGCAACGGGACGACGTGCACCAGCGTCGTAATACCGAGCGTAATCTGAGTCGCCAGCATGAGCAGCAGCACAGTGCCCGCCCGCCGGGCGCGCGGCGACAGCGGCGCCCGCCGTGACTTGAACCAGAACAGCGGCACCAACACAGCGAGCAGCCAGGCGATCAGTCGATGGTTGAACTGAACGGTCGCCATATTGTTGAAGAAGTTCAGATACCACGGTTGCAGCATGAACAACTCCGGCGGTATCCAGTGGCCGTTCATCAACGGAAAGGTGTTGTAGGCAAAGCCGGCCCTGATGCCTGCGACGAAGGCTCCGGTCAGCACCATCACGAAAATCACCCCCGTCAATGCCCAGGAAAAACCCCGCAGCGACCGCACCTGTGTATCATCCGCCGCAGCGGTTCTGGGAAACAGTAGACCCAGCGCCACCCAAAACAGGGCGCCATAGATCAAAAAGGCCAGGCCCAGATGGGCGGCCAGGCGATACTGGCTGACGCGGGGATCGTCCACCAGACCGCTTTTAACCATATACCAGCCGACTGCCCCTTGCAGGCCGCCCAGCAGGAAGATGCCGGCCAGCCGGGGAACGAGCGTCCGGTTGATTTTGCCCCGCGCCAGAAAATAGAGAAACGGTCCCAGAAAGACCAGCCCGATAATCCGGCCCAGCAGTCGATGCGCGTATTCCCACCAGAAAATTTTCTTGAAATCGTCCAGACTCATGCCGGCATTGACTTCTCGGTACTCGGGCGTCTGCTGGTACTGATGGAACACGTCCTGCCACTGCTGCTGATCGAGCGGCGGCAGCGTGCCGACGATGGGCTGCCATTCGACCATGGAAAGGCCGGAGTGGGTCAGGCGAGTGACGCCCCCCACCACGATCATGAGGAATACCAGGGCACAACAGAGCAGCAGCCAGGTGGCGATCTGCCGGTGCGCGGTGGCGTCTGCGGTCGACGGCTGTGCGACCGGACCGACGGAGAAAGAGGTGGCGGAAGACTGGATCGACCCATGTGACACGACAATACTCCCGCGCCGGCCCGACCGTCAGGTGGCGGACCGGCGCTGTTAGAGAGCAGGACTCAACCGTCCTGCTGTGAGATCAGGCAGGCTTGCTGTTTGCGCTTCAGCGCCTGACAGGCGGAGCCCGCCCCATGCTGATTCAAGCCTTTGAAACTGGCCCGGTATAAGGTCTTGCCGTCTTTGACGACGGGCACGACCACGGCGCGGGAACGGGATAATTCCGGCGTGGACTGACTGGCCTGGGAAAGTTGCCTGGCGGCATCGGCCTTGGACGAAAACGCGCCCACCTGTACCTGATAACCGCCTTTCTCCTCCGCCTGAGCGACAGCGCCGTTGCGCGTGGCGCCCGGCCTGGACGCCGCTGCGTCGGCTCCCGGCCTGGTTTTGGCTGGCGGCGGCGCGGCGGTGCGCTGCTGCGCCTGGGCGGCCTTGTCCACCGGTTTAGCATTGCCTGCTGTCTGAGCGACAGCCTTGTTTGGCGGGTTCTTTTGGCCCGCCGCCTTCGGATCGGCGGGCGCTTTGGTCTGCGTGGCGGCTTGCTTGCCGGTATCCGCCAGCCGCTCCGGCTGTTCTTTTTTCGCAGCCGGCACGGCTGCCTTGGCGTTTCCCTTGGCGGGTTCTTTGGCGACGCTTCGGGCGCGGGGCGCAGGCCGTTCCGCCTCAGCCTCGTCCCTGGTGGCGCTGGCGGCGGGTTCAGCCGCCGCTTTCGGGGTGGGCGCCGGCTTCTTCTCCACGGCTGGCGCGGGCTTCTCGGCAGCAGAGACAGATTTGGGAAACAGGTCGGGCCGGGCAGTGCTGCTTTCACTGTCGGTCTCTTCGTACATCGGTTGGCTGACCAGATCTACGTTCCGGGTGCCGACCGCTGTCCGGCTGTCCGGTGCTGTTACGGCCGGTCCAGGGGACGTGTAGCGGGGTGTCGCCGGGGCGGCGGCGGCGGCGGATGCGCCTGGCTCCTCATCGTCTCCGGCGGAATCTGATACTTTATCATTGGCGGCCAGCCGCACCGGCGCCCCGGACCCGGACCGCCATGAGGGCGCCGGTTGTACGGACGGTGGAGTCGCCTGCGCCGTGAGCGTCGGCCTGGGGGGAACGTAAGTGTACGTGGACGTTGACCGCTCGGACGGTGGAGTCGCCTGCGCCGTGAGCGTCGGCCTGGGGGGAACGTAAGTGTACGTGGACGTTGACCGTTCGGACGGGAACGTCGCCTGCGCCGTGGGCGTCGGCCTGGGGGGAACGTAAGTGATAGCGCTGCGCGAGGCCACCGCGCTGACATCCGTCGGCGCGGGTCTGGCCGAGGGCGGCGGCGCGGCAGGCGCGTTCATAGGAGCCTGCCAGTCGTAACGAGTTGAGCTGGTCGTGGGACTGGCCGGCGCCGGCGCGGCTTCAGCCGAGCGGATGAAGGGTCGTATCACATAGTCGGCGGTGCTGGGCCTGGTCGGCGGCGCGGCGGCGCTGTCAGCAGCTTCTGCAGCCGTAGTACGGACGGCCACGGCGTAAGCGGAGCCGGACCGGTTGCCGTACCCGGATTGCACGGGCGACGCGGGATTGGCAGGCGTGGCGCGGGTCGAATACGCGCCGTTGAACCGGTCACCATCGACGGGAGCGGCGCTTGCGGCAGGCGCCGGATAGGTGGTGGCGACGGTTCTGACCGGCTGATAGGAAGCGAATCCAGCACCCCGGCTGTACGGGGTCAGAGTCGTCGGGTATGCCGACGGTGAATAGGATCGGGAGGCGAATTGCCAGGAAGGTCCGGACACACCCAACTGGGCGAAGCCCATGTCCAGGATGCCGCGCATATTCTCGTCCCGCGCTCGCGCCGTTTCACCCCCGAAAACTACGCCGATCAGACGGCGGCCGTTGCGCTGCGCCGAAGCTACCAGGTTGAAACCGGAGGTGCGGATGTAACCGGTCTTGATGCCATCCGCGCCCGGATAGGTTTCCAGCAGATGGTTGTGGTTGCGGTGGAGGCGGTTACGGAAATAGAAGCTGTCCTTGGAAAAATAATGATAATACTGCGGCGCCTGCTGTTGCAGGGCTCTGGCCAGCTTGAACATATCCCAGGCGGTCGTGACCTGGAAGGGATCCGGCAGGCCGGAAGCATTGCGGAAGTAAGTTTGCGTCATGCCTAGCGCATGCGCCCTGGAGGTCATCATTCTGGCGAAATTGCCCTCGCTGCCGCCCAAGCCTTCAGCCAGCACCGTGGCGGCATCATTGGCAGACAGCGTCACCAGGGCACTAATGGCCTGCTCGACCGTGATGACATCCCCCGACCGCAGACCCAATTTCGAGGGCGGACGGGCCGCCGCCGCTGACGATACCCCTAAAGGTCGCCCCAGGTTGAGCCTGCCGTTATTGAGCGCCTCGAAGACCAGATACAAAGTCATCATTTTGGTCAGCGAAGCCGGATAGCGGGGCGCATCGGCGTTTTCTTCCAACAATACCCGGCCCGAATCGGGATCGACGACCAGAGCCGAGTAAGGACCCGCCTGTACCGGCGACGCCAGCAGCAGGATGCCGACCACCAATAGCAAAACGGCTGCACCACGATAACTGGGGATGATCTGCTGCATCAGCTTTCCTAAGATATTTCGTTGAAGTTCGATATTCTACTAAATTTACGTCGCCTGAATACGCTAAGCAAGTTCGGTAGTGAAATAAATCGCTGCGCGTCGCAGCAAACGGCATCACGCGCTGCCCCGGAGGTCATTATCGGGATCGTGCCACGCGACGCCCGGTTTCAAACAAGCGCCAAGATGATCGCCAGCGGCGCCGCCGCCAGCACGGTGCTTAACAGGATCGCCCCGGAAGCCAGCGGTTTGTCGCCGCCGATCTGGCTGACCAGAATATAAGAAACGGAGGCCGTCGGACAGGCGAGCAGAACCAGCGCAATGCGCATGGCCGGCAGGCTCAGGCCGAGCAACCGGGCGAGTGCGAAACCGAGCAGCGGCAGCAGCAGCAATTTGGCGGCGGCGGCGGTCGCCGCCCAGCCGAGATGGCCGCGCAGGCGGATCGATACCAGCGAGCCGCCGACGCACAACAGCGCCAGCGGCAACGCCATCTGGCCGACCGCATCGAAGCTGCGTTCCGCCAGCACTGGCAAATGCCAGTCCAGCGCGGCATAGATGACGCCAGCGCAACAGGACAGCAGCAGCGGATTGGTTTGCAGCTCCCGGTAGAGCACGCCCAGCGCCTGTTTGCTGATGGGGGAGCGGCTCAACAGCAGCGCCAGAACGGCAGCGATGTTGTACAGCACGACCATCGGGCCGAGAACCACCAGGGCGGTCGCTTTGGCCGCGGCGGCGGCATCCTGGCCGGCGTCGGCGAAGGCATATAGGATCACGGGCAGGCCGACGAACGCCAGATTGCCGCGAAACCCCGCCTGCAGGAAAGTGCCGACGGCGGCTCTGGGCATGGCCAGCCAGCGGGCCACGACATAGCCGATCAGGATGCCTGCTACGGTGGCGACGGCCAGCACTGCAAAAATGCTCCCGGCTTCACCCAGCAGCGGGCGGGCGGCGGCGATATTGACGAACAGCAGGCAGGGCAAACCGACCCAGTACGTCAGCCGCGCCATATCCTGCAAAGCGGCGGCGGACAGAAACTGGTGGCGCCGCAGCAGCCAGCCCAGTGCGATGATCAGAAATACCGGCGCCAGCGAGTTGCTAATCGTCAGCAGGGAGTCAACCATGCGGTATCACAGCGGCGTGTCGTGGCGATCCGGTTCGCCGCCCCGGCGTCGCTCCTGTTTGAGCGTTGCGGCGATCAGAAAGGCCAGCTCCAGGCTTTGCGAAGCGTTGAGACGGGGGTCGCAGTGGGTATGATAGCGGTCGGCCAGGCCCTGTTCGGTGATTTGCTGTGCGCCGCCGATGCATTCGGTCACATCTCGTCCGGTCATCTCGATGTGGATGCCGCCGGGATGGCTGCCTTCCGCCTGGTGGACCGCGAAAAAACACCGCACTTCCACCAGAATCTGCTGAAAATCGCGGGTCTTGTAACCGTTCGAGGATTCGATGGTGTTGCCGTGCATCGGATCGCAGGACCACACTAGTTGGCGACCTTCCCGCTGCACCGCCCGGAGCAGCGGTGGCAGCGCCCTTGCCACCTGCTCCGCGCCCAGACGGGTGATCAGCGTCAGCCGGCCGGGAATATTATCTGGATTGAGCATATCGATCAGCCGCAACAGAGTATCCGGGTCCATGCCGGGGCCGACTTTGACGCCGAGCGGATTGTGAACGCCGCGCACGAATTCAACATGGGCGCCATCCAGTTGGCGGGTCCGCTCCCCCACCCACAGTAGATGCGCGGAAGTGTCGTACCAGTCGCCGGTCAGGCTGTCGCGGCGGCAGAAGGCCTGCTCGTAACCCAGCAATAACGCTTCGTGCGAGGTGTAGAACGCGGTTTCGCGGATCTGCGCCACGGTGCTGGCGTTCAGGCCGCAGGCTCCCATAAAGGCCAGGCTCTCGGTAATGCGGTTGGCCAGGTCGTGATAGCGGGCGGCCTGCGGACTGGCTTCCACGAAATCCATGTTCCAGCGGTGCACCTGGTGCAGATCGGCGAAACCGCCCTGGGTGAAAGCGCGCAGCAGGTTCAGCGTGGCGGCCGCCTGGGCGTAAGCCTGCACCTGGCGTTCCGGATCGGGCCGGCGGGCCGCCGCGGTGAAATCGATGCCGTTGACGATATCGCCCAGATAGCTGGGCAGTGGCACGCCGTTCTGAATTTCGGTGGAACGGCTGCGCGGCTTGGCGAACTGGCCCGCCATGCGCCCCACTTTAATCACCGGACAGGCGGCGGCGAAGGTCAGGATCACCGCCATTTGCAGCAGTACCCGCAAGGTGTCACGGATATTGAAACCTCGGAATTCGGCAAAGCTCTCGGCGCAGTCGCCGCCCTGCAACAGAAAAGCGCGTCCCCGGGCCACGTCGCCCAACTGCGCCAGCAGGGTGCGGGCTTCCCCCGCGAACACCAGTGGCGGGAACGTCGCCAGCCGTTGCTCGACCGCCTGCAAGGCAGTCTCATCGGGATAGACAGGCAGGTGGGCGGCGGGGTGCTGCCGCCAACTGGTGGGCGTCCAGTCGTTGGTCATGTCCATGATCTCGCGTAAAAGGGGGGAATGTATAACTGAACGATCCGGCTTTGGCAAGCCGCTCGGTAACCGTTTAACCCCCCTACTACAAGTACCTACCCTGGGGGTTGCCAGCAGGGAGGTGGTGTGGCTATCTTATCGCGCCAGCGAGCCAGTTATCGTGTTGGTGAGTTGAGCTAGTGTACCTGAGCGACTTTGATCTTCAGCAGTGAGATGAGCAGGAGCTGACGGCATCACCGACAGAGCAGCAAGATGCCCTGCTGGTGAAGTTCTCGGCCTCCCAGCAGTAACCGTAGCCCGACGGTTGCAACCGGCCGCAGCGGCCCTGGCCAAATTGATGACTTTTGGAGAAACGCCATGATCGAACCACTGGACATCTTCGCCGCGCCGCTGGACGCTATCAACCTGATCGAGGCCAGTGCCGGCACCGGCAAGACCTATGCGATCGCCGGGCTGTATCTGCGTCTGCTGGTGGAGCGGGGTTACAGCGCCGGCGATATTCTGGTGGTCACCTATACCCGCGCCGCTACCGAGGAACTGAAGGAACGGATCCACAACCGCCTGCTGCAAGCGCGTCAGGTGTTTCAACAGCAATCCGCCGGCGATCCGTTCTACCGCAAAATGCTGGCCTGCTACCCCGACCGGCAGCGGGCGATCCGCCGTCTGAACCGGGCCATCCTGGCCTTCGATCAGGCGGCCATCTTCACCATTCACGGCTTCTGCCAGCGGGTGCTGAACGACAGCGCCTTCGCCAGCGGCCTGCCGCTGGCTGCCAACCTGCTGGCCGACGATGCCGAACTGTTGCAGGCAATCGTCGAGGATTACTGGCGACGGCGGTTTTACGATATCCCGGCCCGCTGGGCGAATTATGTAGTCAATGAAAAGCTCGATCCGGGCGGGCTGAGACAGCGCCTTCGTCCGCATCTCAACAAACCCTATTTGCAGCTTGCGGAATTGGCTCCCGGCGAGACGCTGGACTGTTTGGAGCCGGCTTTCGAGAAGGCGTTTCAGGAGGTCCGGCGGATCTGGCTGGCGGAACGGGACACGATCGTCGGTCTGTTACTGGACCACCAGGGTCTGAACAAGAAAAGCTACACCTCCGACAAAATACAGCAATGGGCGCTGCGTCTGGAGGCCTGGTTCGAACAGGAGGACAGGCCGGACTGCAAAGCCCCCGAAGCCTTCGAGTATTTCACCGCCACCAGACTCAAAAAAGCCCTCAATAAAGGCCACTCCGAGCCGGTGCATCCGTTCTTCGTTGCCGGCGACGGCCTGAAAACCGTTGCCGATCGGCTGCAGGGCTGCCTGGACGGCTATCTGCTGCGGCTTCAGCAGGAACTGCTGCTGTACTGCAACCACGAACTCCCCCGGCGCAAACGTCAACTGCAAGTGCAGTCCTACGATGACCTGCTGCTCAATCTCCATAATGCGCTGGACGACCAGGGCCAGGGCGAACGGTTGGCGGGCATCATCCGGGAACGCTTCAAAGCCGCCTTGATCGATGAATTTCAGGATACCGATCCGACCCAATATGCGATTTTTCAGACCATCTATGGCGGCAGCGGCCAGCCGGTGTTTCTGGTCGGCGACCCCAAACAGGCGATTTACAGCTTTCGCGGCGCCGATATCTTCGCCTATCTGCGAGCCCGCCAGGACGCCGCCCAGGCGCATACGCTGGCTGTCAACTGGCGTTCCGATCCCGGTCTGATCGCGGCGGTCAACGCGCTGTTCGGTGGACAGTCGCTACCGTTCCTGCTGGAGCAGATTCCCTTCCAGGCGGTGACGCCTGCCGGCAAAACCGCATCCCGACTGGTCGCCGACGACGGCGATGATGCGCCTTTCCGCTGGTGGTTCGTGACAGGCCCCAAGGAGGACGGCGCTGACACTTCCAAACGCCGGCAGAGCAGGGATCGGCGCCAGGACAAGCAGGTTATCCGGCCACGAATCGCCATGGCCACGGCGGGCCGGATCGCCCGGTTGCTCACGCTGGCGCAACGCGGTCAGGCTTATCTCACCGAAGGCGAGCGGCGGCGGCCCCTCACGGGTGGGGATATCGCCGTGCTGGTGCGTGACCGTCACCAGTCGCAAGAGATCCGCGCGGCGCTGCTGGAGGCCGGCGTGCCCAGCGTGCAGCACTCCCGCGACAGCGTGTTCGTGACGGACGAAGTGGTCGAACTGGAGCGGGTGTTGCAAGCGATCGCCGTGCCACGCCAGGAAGAACGGGTGCGGGCGGCGCTGCTCACCGACTTGTTCGGCATTGCCGGCGATGAACTGTACCGGCTGATGCAGCGGGAACAGGAGTGGGAGAACGTGCTGTTCGAGTTCAACGACTATCATGAACGGTGGCGCGATCAGGGCTTTATCCAAATGTTCCGGGCCTTGTTGAGCCGGCGCGATGGCTATCGGCGACTGCTCGGTTTTCGCGACGGCGAACGGCGCTTGACCAATATGCTGCATCTGGCGGAACTGTTGCAGGCCGCCAGCCTGCAACAGCGTCTCGGCATGACCGGCTTGCTGAAGTGGCTGGCGGAGCAGCGTCAGGCCGATATCGTCGAGGACGACGCGCGCCAATTGCGCCTGGAAAGCGACGCTGAACTGGTCAAAATCGTCACCGTGCATAAGAGCAAGGGACTGGAATACCCGATCGTATTCTGCCCGTTCCTGTGGGACGGCAAGCTCACTATGGAGTCCGCCAAAACCCGGATCTTCAGCTTCCACGACCCCGAAGACGAATTTCGGGCAGTGCTGGATATGGGCTCCGAGCGACAGGAAGAACGCCGGCCGCACGCCGTGCGCGAGGAACTGGCGGAAAATCTGCGCCTGACTTATGTCGCCCTGACCCGTGCCAAGCATCGTTGCTACACGGTCTGGGGCGCGCTTAAGGATAACGAAAAATCGGCGCTGGCCTGGCTGCTCTACCGCCCCAGTGTGAAAGATCCGCATGACGATGCGATTACCGCCAATCGCAACTACGTCAAGCAGTTGAATGACCAGGGGTTGTTGCAGCCGTTGCAGGCGCTGGTCGAGAAGTCGGCGGGCACGATCCATATCGCGCCACTGCCCCTGGAAAAAGAGGCAGCCTACCATCCGGACAGCGGCCAGACGCCCCTGTTGGCCGCTCGCCAGTTCACCGGCCAGATACGGGCAGGCCGGCGTTTCGCCAGCTTCACCGCCTTGCAGGAACGGCACGAGTTGGAGTCGCCGGACTACGATGCGGTGCTGGAGTCGCCGCTGCTGGATAGCGCCGAGCGCTCGATCTTCACGTTTCCGCAAGGCGCCCGAGCGGGGCGCTGTCTGCACGCCATTTTCGAGGCCATTGATTTTACCTGGTCAGAGCAGGCCATCGCCGTGACGGTGGCGGAGCAGTTGCGCAAATATGGTTTCGAAGAGGACTGGAGCGATGTCATCGCCCTGATGGTGGAACAGGCGCTGCGCACGCCGCTGGACGCCGCAGGTCAGCTCAAGCTGGCGAAAATCAGCCGGCGGCTGACCGAGTTGGAGTTTATGTACCCGTTCGAGCAGTTGGACATGCAGCCGTTGCGGCGCTTGCTGCAAGAGTTCGGTGTGGCCATGAATGCAGCGCCAGACGCCCAGGATTTCCGCTTACGGCGGGGATTCATGCGCGGCTTTATCGACCTGGTGTTCGAGCATGAGAACCGCTTCTATCTGGTGGATTACAAGTCCAACTGGCTGGGACCGACACTGGATGACTATCGCCCGGACAAACTCGCCGCCGCCATGACCGCCGGCGGCTATCATTTGCAATATCTGATCTACACAGTGGCGCTGCATCGTTATCTGCGCTGGCGTCTGCCGGGTTACGATTACCAGCGGTGCTTCGGCGGCGTGCGTTATCTATTTCTGCGCGGCATGCGCCCGGAGCGGGGAATGGATAGCGGCGTGTTTGCGGAGCGGCCGCAGTGGGAACTGGTGGAGACGTTGGATGGCTATTTGAATGGAAAGTGGAATTAAAGGTAATGATAGGTCGGGCAAAAGCGCAGCGTTGCCCGCCGTTTCCCTATCGGCACTCGGCTACCCGTGAAAACAGGAGTACCGTCAAGAATATCGGGATCTCGATTAATAACTTGCTCTCGCTGCATAAGGTTTACCTCCGGGAACAACCTTTTGTCAGGCACTTTCCAGCACTTCGCGCAGCACCTCAGGACGCTTTTCGGCAATGGCGATGAGCGTTCGAGCGGCGCCTGAAGGCTGTCGCCGCCCTTGCTCCCAATCTTGTAGCGTACGCACAGAGATGCCGAGTAATACAGCAAATTGAGCTTGGGATAGGCCCGCTTTGAGTCGCGTCGCAACTAACGGAGACGTAGCGATTTTCGTTATCCGCCCGATACGTCCGGCCTTTACATCCCGCAAACCCTGCAATGCTTCTTCCCAGGGGTCGCGGGTTTCTTCAAATTGCTCTAATTCTTCATCCGTCAGCGTCTTATTCATCTTCAGCCGCCTCTTTTAATGCCTTAAGAATATGAGCTGGAATATTGTCAAATTTGGCTTTGATATAAATCGTTAACAACACGATTACACCCTGATCCAGCCGATTCAAATAAATCACTCGCGCCCCACCGCGCTTGCCCATGCCGGGACGCGTCCAGCGCAATTTACGTACTCCACCTGAACCGAGCACAACTTCTCCTGCATCAGGATGGTTAGCCAGATAGGTTTTCAGCGCGAATAGCGCGTTTTCGTCAAGGTACTTGTCAACGACGCTCAAGAATGATGAGGTTTCAATAATCGTAAACATACTATCATTATACGGCAAAGCCGTATAATCGACAATCTTGATCTTGTTGTTAGCAATTGGTAAAAGGCAGCATAGGCAAAAGCGCAGCGTTGCCGAACATTCCTGCTAATCTCAATGCGGTGTTTGGAATCCAGAATATGTATGAAAGCCTGGAGTGGTTGTATCGCAAGGGCCTGATCGACGCCCTGGACCTGGAATTCGCCCGTTTCATGAGCGAACTGGCCGGAGACGACAGCCGGGAATTGCTGCTGGGCTGCGCGCTGGCCAGCCGCGCTGTAGGCGCAGGCGACGTCTGCCTGGATTTAAACCAGTGCGCCGGCCAGATGCTGTTATGGCCCGAACTGGACCGGAACGCGGTGTTCGCCCCGGAACTGACCGTCTGGCGGCGGGCCTTGCGGCGCAGTGCGGCGATCGGCGAGCCCGGCGAGTTCAAACCGCTGATCCTGGATGGAAACGACCGGCTGTACCTGTACCGCTACTGGAGCTATGAACAGCAGTTGGCGGAGGAACTCCACCAACGCGCTACGCTCACCATGGTGGTTGACGAAGCGCGCCTGCAAGCCGGTTTGCAGCGCCTGTTTCCGCCACAGCACGCCACGCCGGTGGATTGGCAGAAAGTGGCGGCAGCACTGGTGGTGCTACGCGGTTTCAGCGTGATTTCCGGCGGGCCGGGCACGGGCAAGACCACCACGCTGGCTAAAATTCTGGCTCTGCTGATCGAGCAGACAGATGGCAGGTCACTGCGCATCCGTCTGGCGGCGCCCACCGGCAAAGCCGCCGCGCGCATGCAGGAAGCAATTCGCAGCAGCAAGCAACAGCTCGCCGCTCTGCTGACGCCCAACCTGCTGGCGGCCATACCCGAAGACGCCTCGACCCTGCATCGCCTGCTGGGAGCGCAACCGGACGGCGTTTACTTCCGCCATAACCGTGACAATCCGCTCGGCTTGGATGTGCTGGTCATTGACGAAGCGTCGATGGTGGATCTGGCGCTGATGACCAAAACCGTGTGGGCGCTACCCCCCCATGCTCGGCTGATTCTATTGGGCGACAAGGACCAACTCAGCTCGGTGGAGGCCGGCGCGGTGCTGGGCGAACTGTGCGCACAGAGGAGTGGCTACTCGCCGCAGTTTGCCCGCCGTCTGGCGGCCCTGACCGGGGAGGCTGTCAGCGCCGGGACCACCCCGGCGCATTGCTTGCAGGATTGCATCGCCCTGTTGCAGTATAGCTATCGCTTTGGGGCGGACAGCGACATCGGACAGTTGGCCGAGGCGGTTAATCGGGGTGACGAGCCGGCGATCCGGGCGCTGCGCAATCAGCCTAGCGCGGTTTTGGACTGGCGTCCGCCGGCGGCGGGGCCGGAGGAACTGGTGGAGCGGCTGTTACAGGGTTATGACGGCTATCTGCAGCGGGTGCGCGACCGGGCGCCGGGCGCCGCCGTGTTCGCCGCGTTGCAAGCTTTTCAGGCCTTGTGTCCGCAGCGGACTGGCCCGACTGGCGTGGAAAACCTGAACGCTCTGCTGGAAAGCCGCATCAAAACCCGGCTGCGCCGCAGTGGCAGCGACTGGTATCCAGGGCGGGCGGTGATGATCACTCGCAACGACTATCAACTGCAATTGTTCAACGGCGATATCGGCATTACCCTGCCCGACTCCGAACACGAAGATCGCTTGCGGGTCTATTTTCAGGAAACGGACGGCCGTCTGCGCAGCTTTCCGGTCAGCCGCCTGCCGACCTGCGAACCGGTATTCGCCATGACGATTCATAAAAGTCAGGGCTCGGAATTCGATGAGGTGCTGCTGGTCCTGCCGCCGCAGGATTCGCGGGTGCTGACGCGGGAGTTGATCTATACCGGCCTTACCCGGGCACGGACGCGGGTGACGATCTGGGGCAATTTAGAGATAATGTTACAGTCCGTGCGCAAGCTTACCCGACGCTCTTCGGGATTGCGGGAAAAGCTGCAACTATTGTCTTCGTGAATTCTTAATTAACCTCCTCTAATGAGGTTCACCCTATGAAAGTTTTTATCAGTTATGCTCATGATGCTACGGATATAGCCGAGAAAATAGCAAATTTATTAAAAGAATCCGGTTTTGAGGTCTGGAGTGAGAATGAAATCTTACCCGGCGATAACTGGGCTGAAAAAGTAGCCCAGGCGTTGCGAGATTCCAATGCTATGGTGGTTTTATTAACGCCGGCTGCTCTTAAATCCAGTTGGGTCCTTCATGAAACTCAATACGCGCTAAGCGAAGAAAGATATAATCTGCGCCTTATTCCTGTCATAATCGGTGACTCGAAGGAATTAGAGGCAAAAATTCCCTGGATATTTAAAAAACTACAACTTATAACAGTGGTTGATCCGTGGCGGGACGATAGCGGCCTGCAACAGATCGTACAAGCCCTATCACAAGAGGCTGATGATTTTACTAAAGAAACTTATAACTATGCTGCCCAATGAGATTTTTTTATCACACTCTTCAGGAGACCGGGATTTTGCAAATAGGCTGGCTGAAATTATTCGTCAGCATGGGGTTCCGGTCTGGTACAGTCAGACCAATATAATGGGCGCACAACAATGGCATGACGAGATCGGTTCTGCCTTAGAAAGATGTGACTGGTTTGTGCTCGTACTCTCGCCCAATGCAGTAAATTCCATCTGGGTAAAAAGAGAATTGTTATTTGCTTTACAGGAAAATCGTTACGAGAACAGGATTATTCCAATTCTTTGTCAAGCATGTGATTATAAAAAATTTTCATGGACTCTATCTATTATTCAATATATAGATTTCACCAGTTCTTTTGAGCAGGGCTGTCATGATTTATTAAGAACCTGGGGTTTAGGTTATCGGGTGTGCTAGTTTTTGAATTTATGACAAAGGGTGTGAGCTGCATGGAGCGGAGCTTGCAGAGCCTCAATCCGGGTTACAACTACTGACGCAGTGCGGCTGAGCCTGGGGCGTTAGCCTCTAATGGTGTGGCCATTGGTGGTAGAATTAAGTTGGCATGCTGGTGAAGAGTAAAATTCATGAATAAACAGTACGTTGAAAACATAGACAGTGTTTACCGGCTGACCGGTATGCGCGTTTCATTAGATTCTATTGTTTTTGCTTTTTGGCATGGGCAGACGGCTGAGAGCATTGCGCAATCATTTCCAGTGCTGGCGCTTGAGCAAGTGTACGGCGCCTTGACGTTCTATCTGGCCAATAAATCCGCAGTGGATGCTTATCTTGAAGAGGCCGAAGCGGAGTTCGCGGTGCTGCGCGAAGCCGCCCGCGAGCAAGACCCGATGTTCTATCAAAAGCTGGCGGATGCACGCCGGCAAGCCGCATGAACTTGCTCGCTCATGAGAGTGCGCTTTCAAGCGGATGCTGATTTAAACCAGATCATCCTGTTAGCGACGATACGACGGGAACCCGCCAGCGATTTTCAAAGCGCGATTGCTGCGGGTTTGCCCGGTAGAACCGATCTGGAAGTGTTGGCGAGCGCCGCAAAACATGGCCGAGTGCTCGTCACTCACGATCGGAAAACCATGCCATGGCATTTTTCTGAATTCATTACCCGCGAAGCAAGTCCTGGCCTGATAGTGATTCCGCAATCGCTTTCGGTGGCCGCGACAATAGAGGATCTGATCTTGATTTGGTCAGCGACAGAAGCGGAAGAATGGGTAAACCGTATAGGCATTCTTCCTCTATGAAACAGGGAGCGAAACTAACGAATCGCTCCAGCCGACTGCTTTCTTTGATCGCAACCGTCTGATTCTCGGTTACCTGACGTGGTCAAGCCTCCGGTCTGGCTGTGAAGCAGGTTGCCAAGTTAAACTCAAGTTATTGATTTTTAAACTTTTAATAATCTGAAATGGCTCTCCTCTTCCTCAGCCCCAGTGACGATCCGGTCGCCTGGACCCAGGCGCTGCATCATTTAATGCCCGAACTCGATATCCGGGTATGGCCGGATGTCGGCGCTACGAGCGACATCGACATGGCGCTAGCCTGGAAACCGCCTGCCGGGGAACTTAAACGCTTTCCCAAGCTGCGACTGATCATTTCGCTCGGCATGGGTGTTGATCACCTGCTGCAAGTTCCGGAACTGCCGTCTCACGTGCCCCTGGTCCGAATGGTGGACCCCAGCATCATTACCCAGATGGGCGAGTACATTTGCCTGGCCGCGCTGCATCACCATCGGCGCATGGACGACTACGCGCAATTCCAGCGGGAACAGCGGTGGCGGCGGCTGCCGTTGGTGGATACAGCGATGTGCACGATCGGCGTGATGGGTCTGGGCGAGATCGGCGGCTATGCCGCCCGGCAATTACAGGCGTTAGGCTTTGCGGTGATCGGCTGGAGCCGCTCGCCCAAATCCCTGGCCGGCGTGGAATGCTGCGCCGGTCCGTCCGGGCTGGAGCAATTGCTGCGGCGCAGCGCGGTGTTGGTTTGTCTGCTGCCTTTAACCCGCGAGACCGAAGGCATTATTAACGCCACGACCCTGGCCTTACTCCCAACTGGCGCTTATGTCATCAACTGCGCCCGCGGCGGTCATGTGGTAGAGGACGATCTGCTGGCCGCGCTGGACAACGGCCATATCGCGGGCGCTACGCTGGACGTATTCCGGCAGGAGCCCTTGCCGCCCGAGCATCCGTTCTGGCGCCATCCTAAAGTCCACATCACGCCCCATATCGCCGGCATGACCAATCCCCGTACCGCGGCACCGCAGGTGGTGGAGAATATCCGCCACCTGCATAACGGACAGCCTTTGCTGAACCGGGTGGATCAGGGAAGGGGTTACTAAAGAGGTTTTAAAATAGCTGCGGTTTATTAAAACCCTATGATATATAAAAAGAATTTGTTAGCGCCTATCCCATCCGCCTTGCCGGAAGAGACATTCGAGATGCTAACGCAAGGCGCCACCTGCCGTATCGAACGCATTGTCTCGCGCGGTCACGCCTCACCGCCCGGCTGCTGGTACGATCAGGACTGGAACGAATGGGTCATCGTGCTGCAAGGGCGCGCCGGTCTGCTGTTCGAGGAGCGCAATCAGCCACTGACCTTGAGCGCGGGCGACTACGTCAACATCCCGGCTCATACAAAACATCGAGTGGAATGGACCGATCCGGAACAGGCTACGGTCTGGCTGGCGGTGCACTACGCATGACGCCCGGGGCACCGAGCGGTAATATCATTCTCTAAATATTTTCTTGCTGTAAATTTTCGAGTGATGAATACCCAAGCATGCTATAGTATGTTAAAAATAGGCGTTTTCGTTTGAATTAAAAAGATATCGATATGGCAACGATAGAAATTATTATCCGAGATGATCATGGCAGTATAATAGAAGATCGAGCAAGCAAAAAATATAAACGGCAATTCCCGGTTTCTTTTTTCAACAACATGATTTTATAAAATATTTCCCCGATGTGTACCACTTTTGTTACGAAAAAATTTCTATAAATCAATAGGTCGGAAATTGCTGAGATTATATAATCGCCGATAAGCTCCATAAAGCAGGCCACGAAGTCCTTTATTATATTGCTGAGATGGACTCTGGAATTTCTGATCAAGTGGTGCTTGAAAAAGTGCAGGTAATTGAAGTTGACTCTTTATGTGTTTCAGACAATTCGCCCATAGTGGTGGTTGGCGCTGTGCATAATAGCTTGTTTTCTCTCACTTCCGTTTAACACTATTAGTCTAGCCATCCGAAACACAGTAAAAGCCCCATTGATATGTGTAAATCGATAAAACTGAGCAAAATACTTTTTATATTAATCATAAGCTTGATTAATGTAGCAGGCTATGTCTCCTATGCGGCCGAATTACAGAAATTTTCCAATGTAATATTAGTGGACCATACCGCCAACGATGGTGATAGTTTCTTCTTGGAAGTGGATGGAAAAACGCTGCATGTCAGGCTCTATTTTGTGGATTGTCCTGAAACTTCGGCAAGCTCGACGGTCGATGCCCAGAGGATACAGGAGCAAGCTCGATATTTTGGGCTGCCTGATGCGGCGCGCATAATTAATTTTGGCAATGAGGCCAAAGCTTTTACCCAAAACGCTTTGACTGGAGCTTTTACGCTGTATACGAGTTTTGCAACCGCGCCTGGTAGGTCTTCTCAAGGCCGAGTCTATGGTTTCATCAAGACCGCCAGTGGTGATGATTTAGCCATGTTGCTCGTCAAAAATGGTTTTGCGCGCACTCATGGCATAGGCCGGGAAACGCCGGACAATATACAGCGCGATGAAATGTCCAGACGGCTCAGTGATCTCGAATTAGCGGCCATGTTGAAGCAAGTCGGCGTCTGGTCGGAGAGCGACCCTGAGGAAATCGCTCAACTTCGCTCCAGGCAGCGGGATGAAGAGCGTTTGTTGAAGATGCTGCAAGGTGAAATAAAAAAACGCCAGCTTTTATCAAGTATAATCGATATCAACCAAGCCAGTCAGATTGAATTGCAGTCTATTAGCGGGATCGGTCCTGTGCTCGCTAGCCGGATTATCGCTGGACGTCCTTATAAAAATGTCGAGGAATTGCTCAATGTCAAGGGAGTGGGTCCTAAAAAACTGGAAAAGATCCGGCCTTACATTACCGTCAATCAACAGAAATAGAAAAAACAGGGTAGTGTAAATTTTCCAGTGATGAGAACATTTTTTCACTATATGTAGTATTATTTTTACTATTACTACACAAATATAGTGTATTAACTTATCTCCATCACTGAAAAATTTACAGTTAGGAATATTTTTACGGTGACACCCGCTATGCCAACAACGCATCCCTTTTATTCGATCTACTCGCACGGCTTTATCCGCGCCGCCGTGTGCATTCCCTTCGTGCGGGTCGCTGATCCGGCCTATAACCTGGAACGGACCCTGGGGCTGGCCCGGCGCGCTTCTGACTTGCAGGCAGCGGTCGCGCTCTTTCCCGAACTGGGCATCTCGGCGTACAGCAACGAGGATCTGTTCCATCAGGATGCGCTGCTGGACGCCACCACGGCGGCCCTGGATCGACTGGTGCAGGCCAGCCGGGAACTGACGCCGCTGCTGCTGGTCGGAGCGCCGTTGCGCTTCGAGGGCAAGCTGTTCAATTGCGCTGTGGTCATCTATCGGGGACGGGTGCTCGGCATTACGCCCAAAACCTATCTGCCCAATTACCGGGAATTCTACGAAAAGCGCCAGTTCACCTCGGGCCGAGCGGCGGTCGGTCGCGACGTCTATTTCCTCGGCGCGCGCGTACCTTTCGGCGCCGATCTGATTTTCGACGCCGTCAATGTCAAAGACTTTTCGCTGCACGCTGAAATCTGCGAGGATGTGTGGGCGCCCATTCCGCCCAGCAGTTACGCGGCGCTGGCCGGCGCCACCGTGCTCGCCAATCTGTCGGCCAGCAATATCACCATCGGCAAGGCCGAATACCGCCGCAACCTGTGCGCCTCCCAGTCGGGCAAATGTATCGCCGCTTATCTCTATTCCGCCGCCGGTCCGGGCGAATCCACCACCGATCTGGCCTGGGACGGCTATGCGCTGATCTACGAAAACGACGAACTGCTGGCCGAGGCGCGGCGTTTTCCCACCGACGAGCAGGTCATCATCGCCGATATTGATCTGGAGCGGCTGGCGCAGGACCGGATGCGTTCCACCAGTTTTAACGACGCCGCTCAGTATCAGCAGGAGCCGGTGCGCGCCATCCGCCGGGTGACGTTCGAGTTCCAGGTTCCTCAGCAGGTCTACGACCTGCGGCGCCATGTCGAGCGCTTTCCTTACGTCCCGCACGACCCGACCCAACTCGACGAACGCTGCTTCGAAGCCTATAACATCCAGGTGCACGGCTTGCTGAAGCGCCTGCAAAGCGCCGGCATCAACCGGGTGGTGATCGGCGTGTCGGGCGGACTGGATTCCACTCATGCCCTGATCGTGGCCGCCCGGACGATGGCTCTGATGGGCCTGTCCCGCGAGCATATCCTGGCGTACACCATGCCGGGCTTCGCCACCAGCAAGACCACGTTAAGCAACGCCCATGCGCTGATGCAGGCGCTGGGGGTCAAAGCAGAGGAACTCGATATCCGGCCCTCGTGCATGCAGATGTTCCAGGATATCGGCCATCCGTTCGTCAACGGTGAGCCGGTGCACGATATTACCTTCGAGAATGTCCAGGCCGGCGAGCGCACCTCGCACCTGTTCCGTTTGGCCAATTTTCACCATGCACTGGTGCTCGGCACCGGCGACCTGAGCGAGCTGGCATTGGGTTGGACCACCTACGGCGTCGGCGACCATATGTCCCATTACAATGTCAACGCCTCAGTGCCCAAGACGCTGATCCAGCATTTGATCCGCTGGGTCATTCACAGCCGCCAGTTCGACCAACCCACCGGTATCATTCTCCAGGCCATACTGGATACCGAAATTTCGCCCGAACTGATTCCGACCAGCGCTGGCAGCGACCAGCCAGCCCAGAGCACCGAAGCCAGAATCGGGCCTTATGAATTGCAGGATTTCAATACGTATTTCGTCACCCGCTACGGCTTCCGGCCGAGCAAGGTGGCTTTTCTCAGTCAACACGCCTGGAGCGACCGGGAGCGGGGTCTGTGGCCCCCGGGCCTGCCGGCGGAAAAACGCAATCAGTACGATCTGGCCACTATCAGGCGCTGGCTGGAGGTGTTTCTCTACCGGTTTTTCAAGATCAGTCAGTTCAAGCGTTCCTGCGCGCCGAACGGACCCGAAGGTAGGCTCCGGCGGCTCGCTGTCGCCGCGCGGCGACTGGCGCGCGCCCAGCGACTCGGAAGCGGAGGTCTGGCTGGAGGAATTGCGGCGCAACGTGCCGGATTGAGCTTGCAGTGAAGGGCGGGGCAGCCCTCAGACTCCCCGCATAGTCAGACGGACCCGTCCCTGCTTGTCGATTTCCATCACCCGGACTTTGATCACATCACCCACCGCCAGCCGCTCGCTGACGTTCTGCACCCGCTCGCCACCGATCTGCGAGATATGCACCATGCCGTCGCGGCCCGGCAGAATCGCGACGAAGGCGCCGAAATCCATAATCCGGGTCACCCGGCCCTCGTAGACTTTGCCGACTTCCACGTCGGCGGTGATTTCCTCGATGCGGCGGCGGGCCTCGTCGCCGGCCGCCTTGTCCACCGCGGCGATTTTGATGGTGCCGTCATCGGTAATATCGATGGTGGCACCGGTCTCTTCGGTAATGGCGCGGATGGTGATGCCGCCCTTGCCGATCACGTCGCGGATCTTCTCCGGATTGATGCGGATGGTGGTGATGCGCGGCGCATATTCGGATATGTCCTTGCGGGGCGCAGCGAGCGCCGCGTCCATCCTGGTCAGGATATGCAGCCGTCCTTCCAGGGCCTGCGCCAGCGCGGTGTGCATGATCTCGCGCGTGATGCCGTCGATCTTGATATCCATCTGCAAAGCGGTGACGCCCTTGGCGGTGCCTGCCACCTTGAAATCCATATCGCCTAGATGGTCCTCGTCACCCAGGATGTCGGTGAGCACCGCGAACCGCTCCCCTTCCTTGATCAGACCCATGGCGATGCCGGCCACATGGGAGCCAATCGGCACACCGGCGTCCATCAGCGACAGGCTGGCGCCGCATACCGAGGCCATCGAACTGGAGCCGTTGGATTCGGTGATCTCCGAAACCACGCGCACCACGTAGGGGAAACTGTCCATAGCCGGCATCACCGCCTGTACGCCGCGTTTGGCCAGCCGGCCATGACCGATCTCACGCCGCTTGGGACTGCCGACCATGCCGACCTCGCCGACGGAATAAGGCGGAAAGTTGTAATGCAGCATAAAGGGTTGACGGTATTCGCCTTCGATGGCGTCGATCAACTGGGCGTCTTTAGTGGTGCCCAGGGTGGTCACTACCAGGGCCTGGGTCTCGCCGCGGGTGAACAGCGCCGAACCGTGGGTGCGGGGCAGAATCCCGATGCGGATGCTGATCGGCCGCACCGTGCGGGCATCGCGGCCGTCGATGCGCGGCTGGCCGGTCAGGATGCGGCTGCGCACCACGCGCTTTTCGACCTCGCCGCAGGCGGCGCGCACGGCATCCGCTGGCCAGCAATGCGGTTCCTGTTCGGCCAGTTGCGCTACCACGCCGTCGCGGATTTCCTTCACCCGCTGCTGGCGAGCCTGCTTTTCGCCGATTTGATAGGCTGCGTCCAGAGCGCTTTCGACCGCTGCCGTCACCGCCGCCGCTAACGATTCATTGCTGGCCGGTGGCTGCCACTCCCACGGCTGCACCTGCGCTTCGGCGGCCAGCTCGCGGATCGCCTGAATCGCCGTCTGCAGCTGCTCGTGCCCGAACATGACGGCGCCGAGCATGACGTCTTCGGGCAGTTCCTGGGCTTCTGATTCCACCATTAACACCGCGGTTTCCGTGCCGGCCACGACCAGATCCAGCGTGCAGCTTTGCAGTTCGTTGCGGGTGGGATTCAGCAGATAGCGGCCGTCGTGATAGCCCACCCGGGCGGCGCCAATAGGTCCGCCGAAGGGGATGCCGGACAGCGCCAGCGCCGCCGAAGCGCCCAGCATGGCCGGAATATCCGGATCGACGTCGCCGTTCAGCGACAGCACCGTGGCGATGATCTGGACTTCGTTGATGAAACCATCTGGAAACAGCGGCCGCAGCGGACGGTCGATCAGGCGGGAAATCAGCGTTTCGTTCTCGGAAGGACGCCCTTCGCGGCGAAAGAAACCGCCTGGAATGCGGCCGGCGGCATAACTGCGTTCCTGATAGTTGACCGTCAGCGGGAAGAAATCCCGACCCGGTTGGGTAGCGCGGGAACCCACGGCGGTCACCAGCACCACCGTGTCGGACATGTTGACCAGCACCGCGCCATCCGCCTGACGGGCAATCTCGGCGGTCTCCAGCGTTACGGTTTGCTGGCCGTATTGAAAGGTTTTTCTTAAAGGGGTCACGAATTCATCCCACTGTATATATAAATAATCATTAAGAGTCAGCGACGCAGTTCGAGGCGCTGAAGC
Organism: uncultured Pseudomonadota bacterium; assembly: GCA_963708455.1. Taxonomy (GTDB): domain Bacteria; phylum Pseudomonadota; class Gammaproteobacteria; order Competibacterales; family Competibacteraceae; genus CAIMUS01. The sequence continues at coordinate 224,901 of CAVPSQ010000007.1, read as the reverse complement.
AAAGCCTGATAGCGCTGTAGATCTTTGCTCTTCAGATAATCGAGCATCTTGCGGCGCTGATTGACCATCTTTAACAGTCCCCGGCGGGAGTGATGGTCTTTCTTGTGAGCAGCGAAATGACCCTGCAAGTCGTTGATGCGATTGGTGAGCAGCGCAACCTGCACTTCCGGGGAGCCGGTGTCGGCGGGAGCACGTTGAAAATTCTGCACGATTTGTGCTTTTCTGTCGGTCGTGAGAGCCATAGGACAAACTCCAGTTACTGGCAAATCAAACGTTGCATATTAACCTTGACCATCGGAGCGAACAAGAATTTGCAACATTCGCCCTCCCCACACCGTCGCGGCAGGGCGGCGCGCCTGGCGGTCAGGACAGCGCGCTTCTGACATTTTTGCACCAATTCACTATATTAGGGCAAGTTTGACCCAGGTCATGCTATGTTGCCATCCCGCTTTCTATCATCGCCACATCGGCCGGCGTGCTATGGGTGAATCGCCAGGCTGCACAAGCGTACCGATCTGGGCGCCTGTCCTGACCCCAGCGGATGGCAGTCCGATCCACTGCGATCGATCATCAAGACCACCGGTTACTCTGGAGGACCACAGTACATGTTGCGATCGCTGCATATCGACCCGCAAAAATGCACTGGCTGTCTGCAATGCGAGATGGCCTGTTCCCTGGTGAACGAGGGTGCTTTCAACCCCTCCAAATCCCGTATCAAGGTGTTCAGCTTCCACGAGGAAGGCCGCTTCGTGCCCTACACCTGCACCCAGTGCGATGAAGCCTGGTGTATGCACGCCTGCCCGGTGGAGGCTATCGTGGTGAACCGGGCGACCGGCGCCAAGGACGTGTTGGCGTCAGTGTGCGTAGGCTGCAAGGTATGCACCATCGCCTGTCCGTTCGGCACGGTCAATTACAACGAAGACACCGGCAAGGTGATCAAGTGCGATTTGTGCAAGGGCGATCCGGCCTGCGCCAAAGCCTGCCCCACCAGCGCGATCACTTATGTCGACGCCAACTGGACCGGGCTAGGCCGGATGCGCGCCTGGGCAGCCAAAACCGACACCGCCGCGAGAGTCTGAGGAGGGTTCCGATCATGGCATGGCAAAGAAAAATACTGCGCATCAATCTCACTACCGGCGTCTGCAAGAGCGAACCCCTGAACATGGAGTGGGCTCAGCAATACCTGGGCCAGCGGGGTCTGGCCACCAAATATCTGGTGGAAGAGATCGATCCCAAGGTGGATCCGCTGGCGCCGGACAACAAGCTGATCATGGCGACCGGACCGCTGACTGGCACGGCCGCTTCCACCGGCGGACGCTACTCGGTCATCACCAAGGGGCCGTTGACCGGGGCTATCGCCTGTTCCAATTCCGGCGGCTTTTTCGGGGCGGAGCTGAAATACGCCGGCTGGGACATGATTATTTTCGAGGGTCGAGCTCCTCAGCCGGTGTATCTGTATATTGAAAATGAAACCGCCGAGTTGCTGCCGGCCGCTCAAATCTGGGGCAAGTCCGTCTGGGAGACCGACGCCTGGCTGCATCAAAAACACCAGGATCCACTGCTGCGGGTCGCCGCCGTCGGTGCGGCCGCCGAAAAGGGCGTGCTGCTGTGCGGCGTGGTGAACGATCTGCACCGGGCCGCCGGTCGTTCCGGGGTAGGCACGGTGATGGGCTCCAAGAACCTCAAGGCGGTGGCGGTGCGCGGCACCCGGGGGTTGCGCCATATCAAGGATCTACAGGCTTTTCAGGAGGCCACCGAGCGGGGCAAAAAGGTGCTGGCGGAAAATCCCGTTACCGGCCAGGGCCTGCCCACCTACGGCACCCAGGTGTTGATGAATGTGATCAACGAGATGGGCGCCATGCCCACCCGTAACTGGCGGACGGTACAGTTCGAGGGCGCCAGCAAGATCTCCGGCGAGGCCATGCACGAGCCGCGCAAGTCCGACGGCAAGCCCAATCTGGTCCGCAACGGCGCCTGCTTCGGCTGCACCATCGCCTGCGGACGCATCTCCACCATCGACCCTACTCATTTTTCCCTGGAGGGCAAGCCGGAGCACTTCCGCAAAGCGTCCGGCGGTCTGGAGTACGAGGCGGCCTGGGCGCTGGGGTGCGATACCGGGGTGGATGATCTCGATGCCCTGACCTACGCCAACTTCGTCTGCAACGAACAGGGGCTGGACCCGATCTCCTTCGGTGCCACCGTGGCAGCGGCGATGGAATTGTATGAAATGGGCGTATTGACCAAAGAGCATACCGGCGGCATCGACTTGAAATTCGGCAACGCCCAGGCGCTGGTAACGGTGACGGAATTGACTGGCCGGGGCGAAGGTTTTGGCCTGGAACTGGGGCAGGGCTCCAAGCGGCTGTGCGCCAAGTACGGCCATCCGGAACTGTCGATGACCGTCAAGGGGCAGGAATTCCCGGCCTACGACGCCCGCGCCATCAAGGGCATGGGGCTAACCTACGCCACCAGCAATCGCGGCGCCTGCCATCTGCGTTCCTACACCGTGGCCTCGGAAGTGCTCGGCATTCCAGAGAAGACCGACCCGCTCGCCACTGACGGCAAGCCGGCGCTGGTCAAGGCCTTCCAGGACGCCACGGCGGTGGTGGATTCCGCCGGGCTGTGCGTGTTCACCACCTTCGGCTGGAGCATGGACGATATTCAGCCGCAAATCGCCGCCGCCTGTGAGGGCGACTGGAGCATGGACAAAGTGATGGAGGTGGGCGAACGGATCTGGAATCTGGAGCGTCAGTTCAATATGGACGCCGGGTTGACCGCTGCTGACGATACCCTGCCGCCCCGGTTGCTGAAAGAGCCCGCCCCGGTCGGCTCGGCCAAGGGCCACGTCAACGAACTGGATAAGATGCTGCCGGAGTATTACCAACTGCGCGGCTGGACCACGGACGGCCGGCTTACGCCCGAAACCCGGCAGCGGTTGGGCGTTTAAGCATTTTCCAAAGCAGGTTTCCCATCCCTGGCGAAAGGGGTGCACTGAGGTGCACCCCTTTCTTCCCTCGAAGAACCGTAGAGCTACAATAACCTCCCTTCATGGAGGTAACCAGCGAAGGAGGCACAGCATGCGCTATGTCATCATCGGCGCGGGTCCCGCCGGCGTGATCGCGGCGGAAACGTTGCGCAAGACCGACCCTCAAGGCGAGGTCACCCTGATTGGCGACGAGCCGGAACCACCGTACTCACGTATGGCGATTCCTTATCTGTTGATCGACAAGATTGACGAGCAGGGCACTTACCTGCGCAAAGATCCCGAGCACTTCCGCCAACGGGGTATCCACGTGTTGCAGGACCAGGTCACGGCAGTGGATGCCAGCCGGCAGCGCCTGGACCTGCAAGACGGCGGCGCCGTTGATTACGACCGGCTGTTGATCGCCACCGGCTCCCACCCGTTGGAACCGCCGGTACCGGGCGTCGACCTGCCCGGCGTGCACCCCTGCTGGACCCTGGTGGATGCCCGCCAGATTCTCACGCACGCCTATCCCGGCGCCAAAGTGGTGCTGATCGGCGCCGGCTTTATCGGCTGCATCATCCTGGAGGCGCTGGCCATGCGGCAGGTGGAGCTGACAGTGGTGGAGATGGGCGACCGGATGGTGCCGCGCATGATGGACCAGACCGCTGGCAAGCTGATCAAGCAGTGGTGCGAAGCCAAGGGCGTCAAGGTATACACCTCGACTCGCGTTAGCGCGATCGAACCTTCCACCAGCGCGGATACCGGGCGACTGCTGCAAGCAGGCAGCACGACCTCCGACGAGGAGATACCACTGCCCGGTCTGCAAGTGATTTTGGACAACGGTGCAAGAATGGCGGCGAACTTGGTGATCACCGCCTCCGGCGTCAAATCCAATATCGATTTTTTGCAGGGCAGCGGCGTGCAGACCAGCCAAGGCATTCGGGTGAACCCGTATCTGCAAACCAATATCCCGACCATCTACGCCGCCGGCGACGTGGCCGAAGGGCGGGATTTCTCCACCGGCGGTTACGCCGTACACGCCATCCAGCCCACCGCCAGCGAACACGGCCGGATCGCGGCCCTGAACATGGCCGGTGTAGCCACCGGCTACCAGGGCAGCGTCAACATGAACGTGCTCGACACGCTGGGCCTGATTGCCAGTTCCTTCGGCCAATGGATCGGAGTGCAAGGCGGCGACACGGCGCAAGCCTGCGACCCAGACCGGTTCCGCTATATCCATCTGGCTTTTGAGGATGATGTGCTGGTGGGCGCGACCAGTCTGGGGCTGACCACGCACGTTGGCGTCTTACGCGGACTGATCCAAAGCAAAGTGCATCTGCGCGCTTGGAAAAGCAAACTGATGCAGGACCCGACGCGGATCATGGAAGCGTATCTGGCTACCAATTATTCCTCCCAGCACGGCGCCTGAACCATGCAGATCACCATCAAGCTCTACGCCATGCTGTCCAAGCATCTGCCGCCCGACGCGGAGCGTAACGCCAGCCCGCTCGAGCTGGCCAACGGCGCCAGCATCGACACGGTCGTCGCGCAACTGAACCTGCCGCGGGAACTGGTGCATCTGGTGCTGCTCAACGGCGTCTTCGTCCCGCTCGACCGGCGATCCGCCACCACCCTCCAGGAAGGGGATACGGTGGCAATCTGGCCGCCGGTGGCGGGGGGGTAGACATAAATCTAAGCAGGTATAGCGTGTAGGAGGCCGGCTGACACTGACCTGCAGTTTGCGGCGTTCCCCTTTAATAGAAACAATATTATGAACCTCATCCAACGCTATCTCGACCAGCTCCAGCAAAATCTGCAAACCGGACAAGCCACCGAGCACACTCACCGCCCAGCACTGCAAACTCTGATACAGAGCTTGCTACCCTCAGTGCACGCCCTTAACGAACCCAGCCATATTGCTTGTGGCGCGCCCGATTATGTGATTCAGCATGGGGTCGAGCCGCTGGGCTATATCGAAGCCAAGGACATCGGCGAAAATCTGGATAAAGTTCAGAAGTCCGAGCAGCTTAAACGGTACCGGGACTCTCTCAATAATCTGATTCTCACCGATTATCTGGAATTCCGCTGGTTCGTGGAAGGCCAATACCAGCCTGATATGACCGTACGGTTGGCAGAAATCGATGGTAAAAGCCAGTTAAAACCGTTCCCCGACAATTTCCACGCTTTGCGGACCTTGCTGGAAAGCTTCGGCGGAGCGCAAGCCATTACGCTAGGCGGTCCCGATGAGCTGGCCGCGAAAATGGCGAAAATCGCCCGCCTGCTGCGGGATTTAATTGTTCGCGCTTATCAACAGGAAACCGGCAACGGCAAACTGCACACTCAGCTCGAAAGCTTTCGCCAAGTGCTGCTCGATCATCTGACGCCGGAGCAGTTTGCCGATATGTACGCGCAGACGATTTGCTATGGCTTATTCGCCGCCAAATGCAGCGCGTCGGGGCAAGCTTTCTCCCGCATTCATGCGGGTTACTATGTTCCCAAAACCAATCCGTTTTTGCGCAATTTGTTCAACCAAATCGCCGGGGTCGAACTGGACGAGCGGCTGGTGTGGCTGGTGGAGCATCTGATAGCGGTGCTCAATCGCGCCGACATCGCGGCCATTCTGGCGAATTTCGGCAAGCGCACCCGGCAGGAAGACCCGGTGGTGCATTTCTACGAGACATTTCTGGCGCAATACGATCCGACTCTGCGGGAAATGCGCGGCGTTTATTACACTCCGGAGCCGGTGGTGTCCTATATCGTGCGCTCACTGGATGGCGTGCTGCGCAGTTCCTTTGGTCTCAACGATGGATTGGCGGACAGCAGCCGCTTGCCAAGCGGCCTGCACAAGGTGCAGATTCTCGATCCCGCGACCGGCACGGGGACGTTCCTGTATGCGGTGTTCGCCCGGATTTTCGAGCAGTTTCAAGCCAATAAGGGCCTGTGGTCGGGCTATGTATCGCAGCACCTGTTGCCGCGGGTGCACGGCCTCGAACTGCTGATGGCCCCTTATACCGTGGCTCACATGAAACTGGGCTTGCAATTGCAGGAATTGGGTTATGACTTCCACAGCGACGAGCGGTTGCGGGTATTTCTCAGCAATACGTTGGATGAGCCGCATCACAGCGATATAACGCTGCTGGCGAAGTGGCTGTCGGATGAAGCCAATGCGGCCAGCGCGGTGAAACAGGAAATGCCCGTTATGGTCATTCTGGGCAATCCTCCCTATTCCGGGCATTCGGCCAACAAGGGGGATTGGATCAATAATCTATTGCATGGTGTTGGCGGCGACTATAACGAAGGCCGGCCGGTGGCTAATTATTTTAAGGTGGACGGTCAGCCGCTCAAGGAACGCAATCCCAAATGGTTAAACGATGATTATGTGAAGTTCATTCGCTTTGCTCATTGGCGGATTATGCAGACCGGTTACGGCGTGCTGGGCTTTGTCACCAATCACGGTTATCTGGATAATCCTACGTTTCGTGGCATGCGGCAGGCGCTGCTGCATGATTTTGACGAAATCTATGTGCTGGATCTGCACGGCAACAGCAAGAAGAAAGAAAAAACGCCGAGCGGCGATCCCGATAAGAATGTGTTCGATATTCAACAAGGAGTGGCGATAGGAATATTCATTAAATCTAGCCAGAACAGCGAACAGCCAGCCAAACTATTCCATGCCGAATTATGGGGCGAACGTAAGGAAAAGTATCAATGGCTGCTGGAAAACGATTTGACTACGACCGTCTGGAAGGAACTACAGCCGCAAGCGCCGTTTTATCTGTTCACGCCGCAGAATGTGGATTTAAGAAAAGAATATGAGGCGGGGTGGAAGGTTACCGATATGATGCCTGTTAATTCAGTCGGTATTGTAACTGCGCGGGATAAACTTACTATTCACGAATCTCCTGAAGCGGTTATGAGTACAGTTCTGGATTTTGTCGGTTTAGAGGTTGAGCAGGTAAGAACAAAATATAATTTGGGTAAAGACGCTAGGGATTGGAAAGTAGATCTGGCCCAGCAAGATATTAAAAAACATGGGATAAATAAATCCTATATTGTGTCAATTCTATATCGACCTTTCGATAGAAGATATACTTATTATACTGGTCAAACTCGTGGTTTTTTATGTATGCCAAGACCGAGCATTATGAAGCAAATACTGGCAGGTGATAACCTTGCACTTATCACATCGCGTTTAACAAAGGGAGAGACATTTAAGCATGCTCAGGTTACTCGCCATATTGTTGAAGTAATTTGTATGTCGCCAAACACATCAAATAATGGCTTTGTTTTCCCTCTTTATCTCTATCCTGAAAAAGAAACAGGCTTATTCGCCAATATCTCGTTACACTCTTCTGAATCCAAACGCCAACCGAATCTTTCCCCACGCTTCATTCAAGATTCTACAAACTCACCTTCAACTGGAGTTCATTCACGAAGGCAGCGGTGACCTACAAACCACCATCGGTCCCGAAGATCTATTTTATTACCTGTACGCCGTATTCCACAGCCCGATCTATCGTCAGCGATACGCCGAATTTCTTAAAATCGATTTTCCGCGCCTGCCGTTGACCCACGATAAAGCGCTGTTTCGTGAGCTTGCCCGCGTAGGACGGGAACTGGTCAATCTCCACTTGATGGAAGCCGCCGTTCAAAAGAACAGCACTTATTCAGTAGTCGGCAATAACCAGGTCGAGAAGATCGATTATAAAGATGAAAAAGTGTATATCAACAAGACTCAGTACTTCGACCAGGTAAAAGCGGACGTATGGGAATTCTATATCGGCGGCTATCAGGTCTGCCAGAAATGGTTGAAAGATCGTAAGGGTCGCGCCCTGAGCTATGACGACTGCGAGCATTACCGCTATATCGTAGCGGCCATCGAACGGACGATGGCGTTGATGGAAGAAATCGATGAAATTATCCCTGGGTTTCCGTTGCCTTGAGCGCGCGGAACAAAAGACTGCCAAGCGAGAGGTCGCCACATGAACTTTGAAGACCAATACTCTGATGTTTTACAAAACATCGAATTCGCTATCGTAAGCGTTTATAAGAAAAACCATGATCTCCGGGATTATGATGTCATGCGCGCGCTGGATGCGTTGATTGCAAGCTATCGCGCTGAGTCTCGTGGACACACCCCCAGGCAAGTCAATCTACCGGCAAAGGATACGCTGATTTTTGAACTCACCCGCGATATGTGTGAATTCAGGCTGGGCCGTCAAGGTTTGGGAATGGATGAAGAGATCATGCCTTCTGCGAACAACACCGTCGATGAAATCCTGGCTTGTCTAAAACGGATTCGCAAATCAGTGGATAAATGGAATAAGCACGGGGGACCACAAGGTTATTTAAAATTTGTGAGTCAATTTATAAAGTGAGCCGCATCAGCAATTCCTGCGGTTAATGATAAAAATCCGCCCCGAACACCCCGCCGACGGCGCCGCAATTTACGCCGTGCACGAAGCCGCTTTTCCAACCGACGCGGAAGCCCGACTGGTGGACGCGCTGTGCGCCCAGGGCAAAGTCGCGGTGTCCCTGGCAGCCGAGTTGGAAGGCCATATCATCGGGCATGTTTTGTTCAGCCCGGTGTCGATTGAATCCAACCCCAATCACATAACAGGCGTTGGCCTGGCTCCCTTCGCCGTTCTGCCCGACTATCAGCGGCGGGGGATTGGACACCGGTTGGTCGAAGCTGGCATCGACGCCTGCCGTCGGGCCGGTTTCGGTTTTATCGTGGTGCTGGGCGAGCCGGCTTATTACCGGCGCTTTGGCTTCCGCCGGGCGCTGACGTATGGCTTGAGTAACACGTATGGCGCGGATGAGGAATTCATGGCGCTGGCGCTGCAGCCCGACGCGCTCGCCGGCGCGCACGGCCTGGTGCAATATGCTGCTGAATTTTCACTGTTGTAGAGTTTTGGAAAACGCATGCAAACGCCTATCGTATTCTGATTAGAAGATAATGAAATTCAGACATTCTTTCCTGGAATCGACAGTCGAGGAGCCTTCCCTGCCGGTATCCCCCGACATCGCGGTGCGGTTTTCCATTGGAAGCCATGTGGGCGGTGGGATAAACAGGTTGCAGGTGAGCTAAATGGCTGAAGTACAGGGGCGGGAACGACTGCTGCGGGAGTTCAGGCTGGGAGGGGAGACACTCTCTGTCGCCTGGTCGCCAGATGGGACACGGTTGGCGACAGCGGGCTGTGATGCCCGTGTCTACGTGCTCACGGCGGAGGGACGGCTGCTGTGGCGGGGCGAAAGACACGAGGGCTTGATCTTGAGCGTGGCGTGGTCACCGGACGGGTGCTGGCTGGCCTCAGGGTCGGCAGACTGCACCGTGCGGCTGTGGGACCCGGCCAGCGGGGCGGAACTCCGCTGCTGCTTTGGGCACGTGGCCTGGACGAGCTCGGTGGCCTGGGTCATGAGCGTGGCCTGCTCGGCGGACGGGCGCGGGTTAGCCTCGGGGTCGGCGGACCGCACCGTGCGGCTGTGGGACCCCGGCCAGCGGCCGGGAAGTCGCCCTGGTCGGCCGTCATGCGAGTGGAGTCCGGGCCATCGCCTTCTCCCCTGGCGGGGACTGCCTGGCCTCGGCCTCCGACGATGGCACCGTCGCCCTGTGGGATGTCGCTGACTTGGTGAAGCCCCGCGCCCGCCCGACCGCAGCGAGTCCCGTGCGCATCTGACTCCAGTTTCGCTCTATCCAGGCTACGCCGGCTACGCTGGCTGTCTGCCATCAAGGCTTCCGTACCTGATCGCGCTCAGCCTGCCGCCGCCGGTACTCATTCACCAGTTCCGATGATGCCTGCCAGGCGTCCCGACACAGCGCCACGAAGGGCGCCAGTGCCTGGCTTTCCGGTAACAGCGCGCTACCGGTTATCGGTCTGCCAACGCGCAATTCCCAGACAGCCAGCGTCCGCAAGTACTCCTGCCGTCGTTCGCGAGGAATCACCAGCGGTGGAAATCCTGCCTCCAGCACCGGGATATTTGCCAACAGGCGGGCCATCCGCCCATTGCCATCGGCGAACGGGTGAATCCGGACGAAGGCGGTATGCAATTCTGTGTAAACGGATAGCGCCGCTTCCTGGGACAAACCGCCATGACGATGACCGGCTAACAGCGCCAGCCAGTCCGCCATCAGCGCCGGCACATCCTCGGGGTAGGCGTAAGCGTCGTTGAAAATCAGTCTTCCATCCACCACGATCTGGGCGCCATTCGGTTCCTGCTTCCACGCTCCCACGAGTTGATAGATATCGATGACCACCTCGGTTTGAATGGCCCGGTGCAGCAGGAATAAATCATCCTCGGTCAGACTGCGCCCCTGGCTCAGCCAAGCTGTCAAAAAATCGATCGCGCGGGCATGCCCCACCACCTGCTGATGATCTTTAAGCGGCTTGCCCGCCACGGTTAGCCCTTCGCCCAGGACAAAGTCCGTCTCCCCGAGAGTCAGGCTGTTGCCTTCGATAGCCGTCGAGTGATGGGTCCAGAGCACCCGCAGTTGGGCCTGGAGACCTGCCCGCAGGTCGGCGTCGAGACCCTGGAGAAAAGCGAGGAATGGTTTCATGCGTTTTTCAGAGCAAGATAATCGGAGTGCCTCTATTAAAAGTTGCTGCAGCTCGCCGCTTCTTTCTTCTGCCAATTTGCTCATGAAACTTTGTCGCTGTTCATCTGTTTTAAGTGAATGCCACTCCATGGATTCATCTTCATTCAGCTCGTTTGCGCCCGTCAGAATATGGCCCGTTCTCATCTTCATATTGAGTTATCACGGTTATTTCATAGACGTCCTCGGCGGTCTTGAACTGCGGTTGCCCGCGATCCAGCGCTCGGTGCTTTGAAACATTCACAACGTCTCCGAGAATGTTGTAATCGGGGCAAGCTTTGGCGACTGCCGATCGGGACTTCTTATGTGGCGCAGGAACGTGCTCCCGAAGGTGGAACAGTGCAGTGGCGGCTATGATCACAGCTCGAAGATTCTTACTGATTCCGAAAGATTCGTTGTTCCGGACCTCGAGGTAGGCGACGTACGACGAAACTACATTTTCATGAAAGTAAGCGGCCAAATCGTCAAACACGTTTCAAACCTTCTTGTGACACATAACGTCTCGCATCACCAGCCGCAAAAAGCAGAACTCCGAGTGCATGCGATTGTTAGTGTGTGTTCTCGATAGCGTCGGTAACGAACCTGATGTTTAACGCTACGATTATAGATAAGATTACAGTATAACCAACTTATTTTAGGATTTTTTAATTCTAACATGTTGATTTGTAAAACTAAAGTTAACTTAACTTATTGGTAATGTACGGATCATAATTAGCGAGACTATATCTCGTGCGCCCGATGGTATTCGAGTAAGATGCCTGCGAGGAGAGGGGGGGGTGCCACCTGACTGAATAGAGTTGTCTGGGATCGAGAAATCCCCGAGGTCAATCAACGCTCCACCGCTCATGCCACTCGGCGCGATTGGAGGGTGGTGCTCCGCTTCTTCATTCTCGACACTAGCACGGGGGCAATGCAGGAAAATATGCTCGGTTCGTCGTCCCCTCAGTTCTTCTCGCGTCTCATGCGGTAATGCGGCTTCCACCTCTTCAGGGCGCTCATAACCGATGGATACTTCGGTATAAATGATTGGATTGATACATAACGCCCCCTGGTCGGCATACTCGCCGAGCATGGCGCTCGACCATGCGAACCAGTGCGGATCGCGCGTGGCGACATCCAGAATGACCGAGCTATCGACCAGGATCGTCGTCATTCATCCCCTCGGGTCAACTGCAATATTTCATCGGTGGAAAGGCGGGCATTGGCGCTGCCAGCCAGAATCGCAAGCACCTGATTGCCGGGAGCGGCTACCTCCCCCTTGCGCAGGTAGACACGCTTACCTTCCACGACGAATTCAACGTCGCTGTTGGGCGTGATGCCCAACTGTTCCCGGATAACTCTGGGAATGGTGACCTGACCTTTAACGGTAACGCGCATAGTTAAGTTGCTCGATAGGGCGAGATGTATTACTCGATGAAGTAATACTTAGCATAAGTTCTCAGCGGATCGGGTTCAACCCTGAAGGCCGGCATCTCCGGTTTTTTGACACTGCCAGGGTAAGAGTCCATAGCCGGCGTAGCCTGGATGGAGCAAAGCTTGCAGAACGCAATCCAGGTTGCTTCTGATCACTTCCACGCTGCTCCCTCCATCCGCTTACAGAAGCGCCAGCATTTTAACTACGTGTAGCACAACATAGCCGCCATAAAAACCAAGCATTTCAGTCATGCAATTAGCCAGCGTCAGGAGAGCGATTGCTCGCTGCTGCGCCAGCTTCCTCCACCACCGCCCTATCCCTCCCGGTCGGCTGTATTGCAGATCAGCCGCGCCCTGCCGGTAGCCGCGGTGGTACAACCTCGAGTTCTGTAGGGTGCGTTCCGCGCACCCTAAACGTGCGCACCCTGATCCAGCGCCTTGAGCCGCCGCTCGTACTGGAAAACAGAAAGATACGCAGTGCGTACCCTACCGGGCTACTGGGGAGGTTGATCGGGTGATCACGAGGTTAAGGCCCGCTACTCAGGTGGGTGCAGCATCCCGGCAGCGAGCAACAAGTTACGGTCCTCAATATGATCAGAATGGTGGTAGTGTTCTAGATATGGAGATTCGCTCTCTCGGGATATTGTAAATCAATAGGTTGCATGTCATTACCTCCATATCTGGAATACTACCCACTGGAGGAACAACCGGACGCCCGTTTCGGTCATCGCCAGGTATTCGACCAGGCCCGCTTGAGCGCCATCGGCGCGCAACTCGACGGGGAGTATCGCTATTTCGAACACCACGGCGGCTGGCTGGTCGTCGACCGCCGTCATTGAAGCTGCAACCACCACCACCACCCAGAGGAGAACGTCATGCCCAAATATCTGATCGAGCGTGAACTGCCCGGCGCCGGCCAGTTGTCCGTCACCGACTTGCAGGCCATTTCACAAAAATCCTGCGGCGTGCTCAACGCCTTGGGACCGCAAATACAGTGGGTGCAGAGCTACGTCACCGGCGACAAAATCTATTGCGTGTATATCGCCCCCAACGAGGAACTGATCAGACAACACGCCCAGGACGGCGGCTTTCCCGCCAACGTCATCGCCGCAATCAACACGGTCATCGATCCGACCACGGTGGAAAGCTGAGCCACCCTTTCCGGCAACGTCCTGCACGAGCGAGCGCCCATGAGCTACGCAATGCGGCGCCAGGGTCTGACCGCCCCGATTTGTCTCACCTGGGAAATCACCTATGGCTGCAACCTCCGTTGCGTGCATTGTCTGTCCTCATCGGGCCGTCGCCGGCAGGATGAGCTGAGCACCGCTGAGGCTAAAAGGCTGCTCGACGAGTGGGCTGATATGCAGGTCTTCTATATCAACGTCGGTGGCGGTGAGCCGCTGCTCCGGCGCGATTTCTTCGAGCTGATGGAGCATGCGCTGGCGCGCCGCATCGGCGTGAAGTTCAGCACTAACGGCGCGTTGATCGACCAGGATGCCGCCGCCTGGATCGCCGCGCAGGATTATCTGGACGTGCAGATCAGCCTGGACGGCGCCAGCGAAGCAACCAATGACCCGGTGCGTGGCGCCGGTTCCTATGAGTTGGCGCGGCAGGGTATGGAGCATCTGGCGCAGCGCCATGTTGCTTTCAAGATCAACGCTGCCGTCACCCGTCATAACTATGCCGAACTCGAGGCGCTGTATGCACTGGCACAAGGCTATGGCGCGGAATTGCGGCTGACGCGGCTGCGTCCCACCGGGCGCGGTGTGGATGTATGGGAAGAGCTACGCCCGACGGCGGAGCAGAACCGAGGCCTTTACCAATGGCTGCTGACGCATCGCGATGTGCTGATCGGGGATTCATTTTTTCACCTGTCGGCTTACGGCCAGCCGCTGGAGGGCATGAATATGTGCGGCGCCGGACGGATTGTCTGCTGTGTCGATCCGGTGGGCGAGGTATACGCCTGTCCCTTCCTGCTGGACCCGACTTTTTCCACCGGCAACGTGCGCCAACCCGGTGGTTTTAAGGCGCTCTGGCGGCAGGCGCCATTGTTCGAACAGTTGCGGGAGTGGCACGTCGGCGGTCGTTGCCAGGGCTGCACTGCCTACGCCACCTGCCACGGTGGTTGCATCGCGGTCAAGCACTTCACCGGCCGCGCTCTGGATGATCCCGATCCCGATTGCCTATTCGAGCACAGCAGGACGCTGCCGGAGCAAACTGCGTCCTGGCTCCCGTGCCCGAAGTCAACAGCCGCGAACTGCCCAAGGAAATGGAAGTCGAGGATATCGCCGCCGTGGTCGCCGGCCCGTTGTGGTCAACCGGCGAAGCGTCCCACTTAAGAATCCTGGGAGCGCCGGCGTCCTCGCCGGCCCGTTGTGGTCAACCGGCGAAGCGTCCCACTTAAGAATCCTGGGAGCGCCGGCGTTCTCGCCGGCCCGTTGTGGTCAACCGGCGAAGCGTCCCAGCTTAAGTGAATAGCCATGTGCTTTGAGTCGTATTTATTGCGGTTTATTTAATGACTTCAATCAGTATTGAGCATGGATAGTGCATTTAGCCTGAACAGGAAGCAAAGCAACGACGACGGCGCTACCCGCCATGTTGTGTTCCATGCTTCCCCCTCAGACACCGTTTTTCCAACAACCGTTGTAAGGAGGTAAAACCTATGTCTGCGCAAACTGCCAAAACTCCGGCGCCCGTCGTTCCCAAGGCGGTACTTTCTCATTAAGTGCAGGCAGCTTTAAAATCAACGACTTATGATGCAAAATCGAGCGATTTTTGGTGCTTTCGGCACCAGTAGACATCAGTAATTTGCAGGACGATTTTTGCGATATGTTAAAAATCAACAGGTTAAAAATATCCGCATTTTTAATATTACATTGGGACAGGTTCGTAACCCATTGATTTTGGCTGTGCCTGCACTTAATGAGTATTTACCCAAGGCGACTCCCCAGGAGAAAAAAGTCGCCGCGCTGCGCGCCGTTCCCATGAAGCCGGCGGAGCCGCGCATGGAAAAACTCCGCGTTACCGAAGAACTGCTGATCGAAGAGGTCAGCATCGACGGCATGTGCGGCGTTTACTGAGCGATAACCGATGGGCTCCCGACGCCAGTCGGGAGTCACTTTGGGAGGATCGTCCTATGGGCAAGCTCGAAGGCAAAGTCGCCTTTATCACCGGCGCCGCCCGCGGTCAGGGCCGAGCTCACGCCGTCATCATGGCGCGCGAAGGCGCCGACATCGCCGCGCTCGACATCTGTCACGATCTGCCCTATCCGCGCTATCCGCTGGCCACGGCCGAAGACCTGGAGGAAACCGTCCGTCAGGTCGAGGCGCTGGGGCGGCGTGCCCTGCCCTTGCGGGTGGATGTGCGCAGCGGTCCTGACATGCAGGCGGCAGTCGCCACGACCATCGAGACGCTGGGACGCATCGACATTCTGGTCTGCAACGCCGGCATTGCCGATATGGCGTTGACCTGGGACATCACCGAAGACTGGTGGGACATGATGCTGGACGTCAATCTGAAGGGCTACTGGCTGGCGGTCAAGTATGTGGTGCCGCAGATGCTGGCCCAGCAAAGCGGCGGACGCATCATCATGACCTCATCCGTGGCTGGCCTGCGTGGCGAGCCCGGCATGGCGCATTACTGCGCCTCCAAATGGGGTGTGGTCGGGCTCTGGCCAAGACCCTGGCGCGGGAACTGGCACCGCACAACATCACGGTCAACACCCTGCATCCCACCGCCGTGAACACGGCCATCATCACCGGCATGGCGCAGGCCGCCGACACGGCAACGCAGGACTTGGTCGATTTTATCCATCAGGATCATATGCTGCCGGTCAGGCTGATCGAGGCCGAGGATGTGGCCAACGCTGCCCTGTGGCTGGTGTCGGACGAGGCGCGCTATGTGACCGGGCAGAAACTGAATGTAGACGCCGGAAAAATGCTGAAATGAATCTACGGACCCGTTATCGACTGGCGCCGGGTGTGGCGCTTCGGCCCGAGCGCTTCGGCGGTCTGGTGTATCGTTACGACGACCGCCGCCTGTATTTTCTCCATTCCCACGAAGTGGTGAATTTCATCCTCGGTCTGCAAGGAGAGCAGTCGCTGGCAGACGCCTTGCAGTCATTCTGCGCTGTTTGGGGTTGGTCCGAAAACGACCGGGAGCGTCTGCTTAACAGCATCGACCGGCTGGCTGGGATGGGAATTGTGACTGCGTGTGCAGAAGGGGTGGATTAGCCTGCCGATTGGGTGGGGCTCTCGGGGGCCGGCGAGGACGCCGGCGCTCCCAGGATCGGGCAGACTGACCGCAGCAGGCCGGCGAGGACGCCGGCGCTCCCAGGGTCGAGATTGTCCCGCCTTAAGTGGGTAGCCTGAGTACTGGCTGTTATGCTATTGATAATTAAAAAGTTCCGCCAGTTTTGCCCCCGGCTCCGGCGCCCGCATGAACGCCTCACCCACCAGGAAGGCGTTTACTCCCTGGGCGCGCAGCAGCGCGACATCCGTCGGCGTGTGAATGCCGCTTTCAGTGACCACCAGCCGGTCCGGGGGAATGCGCGGCAATAAATCCAGGGTAACGGCGAGCCGGGTCTCGAAAGTCCGCAGATCGCGGTTGTTGACGCCGATCAGGGGCAGGTCCAACACCAGGGCGCGCTCCAGTTCGAGTGCATCGTGCACCTCCACCAGAACGTCCATACTCAAATCCAGGGCCAGGCCGGTCAGTTCCTGCAGTGTCGCATCGCCCAGCGCGGCGACGATCAGCAAAATGCAGTCGGCGCCGATGGCCCGCGCCTCGTAGACCTGATAGGGATCGATAATGAAATCCTTGCGCAGCACCGGCAGCTCGCAGGCGGCGCGCGCCTGCTGCAAATAGTCCTCGCTTCCCTGGAAGAAGTCGTGATCAGTCAGCACCGACAAACAGGCGGCGCCCTGGGCGGCATAGCTGCGGGCAATATCCGCCGGCACGAAAGGATCCCGCAACAGGCCCTTGCTGGGCGAGGCTTTTTTAAGCTCGGCGATCACCGCCGCCCGCCCTGTCTGGATAGTTGCTTGCAGACGCGCCAGAAAGCTGCGCGGCGGCGGCGCCTGTTCAATCCGTTGACTCAAGGCCCGCAGGCTGAGCGCGCCGCTATGGGCAACGACTTCCTCGGCTTTGCGCTGCAAGATCTTGTGCAGTATGTCGGGTATTGCCGCCATCACTCATACCCGGCGGGTGAAGTTGACCAGTCGCTCCAGCACCTGGAGGGCGGCGCCATCGGCTACTATCTGTTGCGCCTTGCGCACCCCTTCCTGGAGGGAGTCCGCCAGCCCCGCCGTATAGATGCCGGCGCCGGCATTGAGGGCGACGATGGCGCCGGCCGGACCTGGCTGTCCAGTCAGAGCCTCGCGAATCTTCGCCAGGCTCTGTTCGACATCGGCTGCTTTGAGCGCTTCCAGGGAACTGCGCGCCACACCGAAATCCTCCGGTGTCAGGGTATAGGCGCGCACCCGCCCATCCTGCAATTCCGCCACACGAGTCGGCGCGCTGATACTGATTTCATCCAGTCCATCTGCGGAATGCACCACCATCACGTGGCGACTGCCCAGGCGCTGCAATACCTGAGCCAGTGGCTCCACCCAGGTGGCGGCAAATACCCCCATGATCTGGTTGGGCGCGCCGGCGGGATTGGTCAGGGGTCCCAGCAGATTGAAAATCGTGCGCACACCCATCTCGCGGCGCGGACCGATAGCGTGCTTCATGGCGCCATGATGCAGGGGAGCGAACAGAAAGCCGACGCCTACTGTTTCAATACAGGCGCCGATCTGCTCCGGACTCAGATCGAGCCGGACGCCGGCGGCTTCCAACACGTCGGCACTGCCGGTTTTGCCGGAGACGGAACGGTTGCCGTGCTTGGCGACCTTGGCCCCGGCGGCGGCGGCCACCAGGGCGCTGGCCGTCGAAATATTGAAGGTACCGGCGGCGTCGCCGCCGGTACCACAGGTATCCAGCACGTGCGGACCGTGCACCTGGACCTGGATGGCGAGTTCGCGCATCACCTGGGCGGCGGCGGCGATTTCCTCCACGGTCTCGCCCTTCATGTGCAGACCCACCAGAAAACCGCCGATTTGCGCCGGCGTCGCCTCGCCGTTCATAATGGTCCGCATGACGGCGGTCATCGCGGCGGTCGTCAGATCGCGACCCTCGATGACGGTGCGGATCGCTGTTGGCATGTCCATCGAATACTCCCCTTGGCTGTCTGACGTAGCTGCGCAGGTAGCTTGCAGCTACGGGAAGGGTGAGTTTGCAGCGATTCGCCCCTGGATGCAACTGTCTATGCAACCGGCGTTCTCACCAAGGATAATAGCTAAATCCGGCAATGGGATACCGCCATTGAACTCCATCAAAAGCTGGCCTGGAATCAGGAACCCGGCGAACCTGGAACCGCCTCCTTGCGCAGGATGCAGTGTCGTTATTTACCTTCACCACAAGAGGAGTAAAGCTATGTTGAAAAATCTATCGCAACGTCTGTTGCCGCCGCTGGCCGCCCTGAGCGTTCTGTTTGCCGGCGGCTATCCATGCACGGTGCAGGCGGTCGTGCTACCGTTCTATGCCACCCTGAGCGGCGCCCAGGAAGTTCCTCCAAATACCAGCACAGCCACTGGCAGCGCCGTCATCACCCTGGATACCGACACCAATCTGTTCAGTTGGGACATCGTCTTTCAAGGGCTGACAACTAATCTGGCTTCCGCCCACTTTCACGGACCTGCCGCGCCAGGAGTCAATGCCGGCGTGCAGATCAATATCTTCCCTTCACTGATTAATCCACCTGCGTCTACTGCCGGTAGACTGGTCGGTTCTCAGACCATTAACGATACCCAGGAACAGCAAGTGCTGAACGGCCTGTGGTATGTCAATCTGCATAATTCAACCTATCCGGGGGGTGAAATCCGCGCTCAGGTAGTCCCTGAACCGTCCAGCCTTGGTCTGCTGGGTGTGGGTCTGGCGGGTGCTTACGGATGGCGGCGGCGCCGCCAGATAGGGGCATGAGACGCTCTGCATTTGCTTGACTTGTTTCACAGCAAACGGGTGCAGGCTCTAAAATTGACAGGGGCGGAGAGGATTGATGTCCTCCCCGCCCTCCGAACCGGACGTGCGATTCTCCCGCATACGGCTCTCCAGTCGGTAGTTTCCTCATCGGGGTTGGCTCGCCAGTGCATGGGCCTCGTGCAAAGTGAATAGCCCATGTCTAGCGAAGAAGCCGTTTGGCCAGCGTTGGTGGTCCGCTGCTCAGTGACAATTACACATTAACATCTCATCATTCGCTCAATCGAACGGACCCATGCTGAATTTCAAGCTGCCAATACAGATCTGCATCCAATCCCAACCGGTACAGGATGTCTTGCTGTACGGCTGACAGCGGCGTGAGCCAGCGCCGGATTTCGTTGCCAGCCGCATCCTTGATGATCGTCAGCGAGATCTTGCCAAAGGCTTTGAGGAGCCGTTCGGCGGTGGGCTTATCCGTCTGCTTGTTGCGGTTTTCCAGATGCAAACCGGGGATTGTGGCCTGATCTTGCTGTAAGGACCGCCGCAGGATAAATTCCATCACCGTCAACACCCGTACCCCCCAGGTCAACAGATAGGTCAGCCCTTGGATTTGATCATCGCGTTTGACGAACAGCGGGGCGATCTCTAAGCGGCTCTTGAGACGGTTAAAAATCCGTTCAATACGGTATTCGTGGCGATAGCACAAGACCGCCTCCGCCAGGGACAGCCGTGGCTTCGGCGCGTTGGTGGCAAACGCTTTCCAGCCGAAGCGTTCGTGTTGGGCTGCAAGCTGGGCCTCCTGGCGGATCACCGCGGTGATCTGGTAGCGCACTTTCTCGATCACCTGGGAGGGCCGGTGGGCCGCCCCTCGACCCCGACCCAGGTACTGGCGCTGCTGCCGGACTTGCCGGTCGTAGGTCACCGTGAGGAAGTCCTCGACTCGAGGGGTCTTGAGTACCTTGGCGATCGCCTCCTGCAGGGTGGTTTCTTCACTGATCTGTCGCTGGCCGCGACCGGGGGGTGGAGTTAAGGCACGCAGTTGCTGCTCCGCCGTGGCTAAGCGGCGCTCTAACCCGGCCGCCTGTTGGTCCGCATAGGTGGGGGAGTGGATGACCAACACCCGCTCGGTCCACTGCAACGGCGCGATGGCCCTGGTGCCGTGCACGGTCGCTCGAACTCATACCCCTAGGCGATCATAACGGCTTCTGAGGCGGTGGTTCGGACGATGGGTGGTAACTCCGCCCGCGTGGGCTTGGGCCACGCCCTGATTGATCCAGTCGTCCATCTGCTGGGCCGTAGTGCCCGTTAATGGCAGCGGCGACAGGTAGTAGTGCTGATGTTCGACCAACTGGGCGCGGGTTTCCAACGCACTCATCTTACAATCCCCCACAAACAGCAAACCCGTCTGGTTTAATCCCGCCTCCAACCGGTCGATGACCGGTCCATATAAGCCATCCCCAGCTTAAACCCCGTTGCTTCCAGTGCCGGGGCAGGTGGTTATCCAACACCTCCACCAGCCCCATCTTGATCATGTGTCCTAGCAGTAACGCCACATCATCCACGCGCTCCGTAGTAATCACCAGTTCGGCTGTGCTCAGCACGGTCTAGGTGGGTTCATCCAGTTCGGTTATCATGACGCTATCCTCATCGTGGGGGTGCCGCTAAGGATAGCAACTCCTTGTTTGAAAATACATTCCCAGGTAAATCTCAGAGGCCCTTCCGAAAATTCAGTTTTCAGGGTCCTTATTGAGCGAATGAAGAGGAGTAATGATAAAAAACTAAACTTTATTACTTTTTTATAGAGCGAATGGTGAGTAACCGTTTATGTAGAAAAATCAAAAGTATAAAGTGGGCCATGCCCCATACGTGCCAGTTTAAGGGTTAACAGCCTGAATAATAAGCAGTATTTATTGACGGTTGGGTTCCCTTGGTCAGTTGGGTTGAGCGATGGGCAGCGGTAGGGATTGACTTTTCTAAGCGGCTGGCTTAATTCCATCACCTCTTGACTTACACTCCTTGAAACAGGTTACCGGATGAGTAAGCCCGCCTTGAACCCAGTTGATACCCAATTTGAAGCATTATTGCAAGAATCTTCCTCTCGAGTTGGTCGACTCGGCGCGCGAGTTCCAAGCGTTCACCCGGGCCCACAAGATCAAAACGCCGCAGGAGTTACTGCGGGTCGTCCTACTGTATTGTGGCCTGGATCAGTCACTGCGCACCGTGGCGGGTAACCTGACGTTGCTGGGTGAGCGGATCACCGACAGTTCGGCGCTATCCCGACATGGGCCTGCCTGCAGTTAATGAGCATTTACGATCTTAGACAGGTTCCAACCGTTTCAATTTGATGCGGTCAGTGCGAACATGGGCAAGGTCATACTGCGCCTGTTGGACAAGCCAACTTTCGGCGCTGCCGCCAAAGACCGCAGACAAACGCACGGCCATTTCCGGCGAAATTCCGCGCTTCCCGTTCACCAGTTCCGAAAGCGTGGTGCGCGTTACGCCAAGCGCGGCGGCGGCTTCCGTGATATTCAGGCCCAACGGCTCAATGCACTGACGCAACACAAGGCCGCCGGGGTGAGGAGGATTCTTCATCGGCATCGTTCGACCTCCCTAGTGGTAATCGACATAATCAACATCAAAGGCGTCCGGGTCAGCAAAGCGGAATGTCACCCGCCAGTTAGCCCGCACCGTTACTGCCCAAAAGCCCTTTAACTCGTCCTTAAGCGGATGCAGCCGAAAACCCGGCATGTTCATATCGGCAACTGTTCGGGCGGCATCAAGCCGCGCAAGAATATCGCGCAGCTTAACAATATGTTCGGCAATCACGCCGCGCGGGTCGTCGTCCTCGTAAAGGCGTTTCAGCCCTTTGTGGCGGATTGACTTAATCATCCCACATCGTAATGCGTTACATAACGGATGTCAATTGCAACGGGTTGTTACCATCACGGGATTGATACTGGCGGCAATCCTGCTCTATTACCATTACGCAGTTATACGACTTTGACAGTGCCGTAGGTTGGGATGACGAAGGAATCCCAACATAACTCCTGACCGGGAAATGTTGGGGTTCGTTCCTCACCTCAACCTACGAGCTAGATATTCGAAGTGTATTGTTTGTATCGATCGAACTTAAGACGGTTTATCCGCTCACTAATTATCATCGACACCCGCTCAGGTGACAGCGAAGCCCACTCTTCCGTCCCAGCAAGCAGTTGCTGCATCGTTTCATGTTTCAGATGCTGACCGAGTTGCAGCCCTACCGTGGTTGGTAGAAGCTGTCGAAACGTCTTGCGCACGTGAGCTGCTTCTGGAGCAAGTACTATAAAATTCAGAATGAACTCCGGTCTCATAATATACGGCACACCACCTTCCTTTTTCACCAAAACAGCGGTGAAGTTAAGTACATTGGTTTCCTTCGTGAGCCACCAAGTTCTGTACCCAAAGCCATCATATATCGCGGATTCCTTGTGCTGTCGTCGTTGCGAGTATACTGCGTGTACCATAAGGGCATCGTTGATTGATAGCTCTTTGTTCTTTTGTCTGCGCGCTTTGCTAAGCTTTTTCGCGAGATCGTCCATTTCCTCTCGATTGACCCCGGCCTCAATCTCTTCTTTAGAGAGAAACTCCATATGAAATCGCTGGACCAACAATCCACGAAGCTCGGTGCGTCCTTTCTCAGATTTTGCTCGCAATGCGCATGGATCAAGCAGCGTATTGATAAACTTATCCCAACTGATTCGTGTTCCATTCCTAAGTCGAGCGTAGTAGTATGCACGAATCAGAATTCGGTCACATTCTGAAACTTCCTCGGAGGTAAGGTATGCCTCGTTTGATAAGTAGTGATTGCGATACTCCAAGTCGACTGCATGCAAATGGGTAAATAGCTCATCGAGGACAGGTTCCGTCAGAACGAGCTTGGCCCCAAGATCAATGCAGACCTTGAGAAGGTTCTCAACCTGCCGCTGCTCAGTCGGTAGCGGCTGCTCTGAAACCGCCTTCACCAACATATCTGTTCCCACTAACAAGCGGAAATTCCCACCCATTTGGTTGAAATACTCGACCATCCTGGGTGCAGACTGAAGGGTCATGAACAAGAGCGAAGTCCGACTGAGATAACCCAGGTAGCGTCGCTCCACGTCCGACGGGTCATAGAAAATGCCTCTAAGAACTCGCATGGAGTCCTCGATCAAGGATGGAGAAACTTTCGACTTGCTTTCCGACTTCGCCAGCACCCGGCTGACCTGATCTTCGACGATTTGATCCGATATTTGGATAGTCTCAACCTTGTTGTTCAAGTAGGCTGACAAAATGAGACCTTGCTCTACAAAATACTCGTGGACAGAATCAAATATCGAGCTCCGCGCCGAGATTCACCACGTCGTCGGTTAACGCTTTTTTCGCAATCGATTTCAGCCGTTCTTTGATGGAATCCATGAAATCTTCTTGTAGCTTGGACTCCTCTATTGCCCTCTCCGCAAGTTGTCTGCGCATCTCAAATGGCAAGCAGAACCAATCTTGACGCTTGTGATACCGAACCCGTTCGGCCCCTCCGACAACCTTACGTGATAATTCGATTAGCCTTGCATCTAGTGTGGGGGCCAATACAGAAGTTGCTGTCGGGAATACAGTGCTAATTTTCTGGGCGATTTCTTCACGCCTAAGAAATTTCCCAGAGTCCGGGTCGGTATCTCGAAGGGCCCAATAGATCAACGAATCCAGTATCCGATCCTTCAACTGATCTTTCGAAAATCTGTCCTTTAATTCGTAGTCCAGCAATGCGAATACGGTTGGATCCTGGACAAATTTATTTACTGCTCCATGAAGTGACTTGGCACTATTCTTTACGGCATCGATATCTGGGGCAAAGAACTCCAAGAAAAGCTTATTCGCATTCGCATCCGAATTCACTAGCTGCTTTAGGCGATCCCGATCATAAATTACCAGAAGTATGTCGTATTGGTTGAATATGTGTTCTTTCAATATATCTTGTTTTGGGAGATTCTGGGTCGTGGAATAGATGATTTGCTTCGGTGTCCGCTCTACCTTCCTCAATGACTCAATTGTCCGAACAACCTTGTCTTTAGCAAGTTTTGAATCCGTAACGCTGAATTGGAAAAAAGTGTTTGGCTTCTTTACTGCGTAAACGTGTGACAGATAATAGCCGTCCGCTCCACCATCATGCATTCCTCCGAGCGGAACATACTCGTCACCATAGGCGGCGCTAAAAAGTTTCTTTGCGATAGATTCAAAGCGCTCACCTGAAACATTAGAGATCAGGTATTCGAACAATTTGTCACTTACAGTCTGAAGTCCCACTCATTGCTCCCACTACCATTCAAAGATTTGGATTACGCCGCAACCAGCCAGCGTAGCCCGGATGGAGCGAAGCTTGCGGAGCGCAATCCAGGCTACACCACTCATTAACATGAGCATCCCTCAAGCCGCCTTACGCAGCGTAACCAGCAGCGTCGCCAATTCCGCCGCTTTGGACCTCCATCAACCGGCGTGTAACTCTTCACGTAACACCCGGCGCAGCGTTTCGACTGTAACAGGGGCTTGTTCAGGCTGCACAACGGACCGCAACGCTTCATTGATGAGTAGTTGATAGCTCTTACCCTCCGCTTCCGCCCGAGTACGGAAGGCGGCCAACACATCGGCGTCGATAAAAATTGTGATACGGGTTTTGCCTACCGCCGCCTCGGCTTGCAGCTTGGCCAAGGCTGGCACGTCCTGGGCGCGCTGAGCGCCTATGAAATCGTATTCTTCACGCATACTGTCTCTCCTCGGTCTTTTTTAGCGCTGCGGGCCGAAATCAGCCCCACGTGGTCATCGCGCAATGTGTAGACTACTACCAGTAATCGCCCGTGCTGACTCATCCCCAGTGAAACCAGCCGACTCCACCTTCTGCATCCGGATCTTCGCGCACTAAACCGAGTGGATCGAGTAACACACTGGCGGCTTCCTCGAAGCTCACGCCATGTTTTTTCAGATTCGAAGCAGCTTTGTGGGGATCGAATTCAACATCCATACACACATAACTCTCTTTTCGCTCGAATCTAAAAAATTTTTTTATATTCAATATCTTGGTAAAACTTTAATTTTTATGTGGTAAAAATTATACACTTAAAAATCAGAGGCCTACAAAAAAATGAGCGAAACTACCGCATAATGCATCTCTTATACGCATTAGTCAAAGCACTCCCTAACCGCCGCAACAGAGCGACTATTGGCCAGGTTGGGCAACATCCTGTCGCCCAACCCCAATTACCGTGAGCGCCTCCTCAAGCCGCCTTCCGCAGTGTATCCAACAGCGTCGCCAATTCCGCCGCCTTGGGCTTGACCAGCCAGAACTTGCTGGCGTAATAACGGAAATCCGCCAGGATGGTCTTACCCCCATGGCTGCCGGTCTCCCTGACGAACTCAGCGATCAGCGAGTAGAGGTAATTGCGCTGCGATTCCATGTTCTCCGTGGCAATGCGGTGAATATCGACCAGTTCGTTGTTGTAGCGGTCATGGAAGACACCGTTTTCATCCAGCACATAGGCAAAGCCGCCGGTCATCCCCGCGCCGAAGTTGATGCCGGTCTCCCCCAGCACCACCACCACGCCGCCGGTCATGTACTCGCAGCCATGATCGCCCAGGCCCTCCACCACCGCCTGAGCGCCGGAGTTGCGCACTGCGAAGCGTTCACCGGCTACCCCGGCCGCCAGCAGCGTGCCGCCGGTGGCGCCGTACAGGCAGGTATTGCCGATGATCGGGGTTTCCCGACCGACAAAGCGGCTGTTCGCCGGCGGATAGAGCACCAGTTTGCCGCCGGCCATGCCCTTGCCGACATAGTCATTGGCGTCGCCTTCCAGGTACAGATGCAGACCGCCGGCATTCCAGACGCCGAAACTCTGTCCCGCCGTGCCCTTCAGCCGTAGTACGATCGGCTGGTCGTCCATGCCATGATTGCCCCAGAGGCGGGCGATTTCACCCGACAGCCGGGCGCCGATGGAGCGGTGCACATTGCGCACGTCGTAGTGCCATTCTCCGCCCAGTTTGCCCTGAATCGCCGGCAGCGCAGCGGCCACCATCTGCTCCGCCAATTGGCCCTGGTCGAACGGCGCGTTATGCGGCGCCACGCAAAACTGCGGCTGGTCCCCGGCCAGCCCCTGAACCGAGAGGATGGGCCGCAGATCCAGCCGGGCCTGCTTGGCGGTGTTACCGGGCAGGATTTCCAGGAGATCCGTGCGCCCGATCAACTCGCTGAGCCGGCGGATCCCCAAGCTGGCCATGATCTCCCGGGTTTCGCGGGCGACGAAGTGAAAGTAATTCATCACCTTGTCGACGTTGCCCTTGAAGTGTTCCAGCCGCAGCACCTTGTGCTGGGTGGCGATGCCAGTAGCGCAGTTGTTGAGATGGCAGATCCGCAGGTATTTGCAGCCCATCGCGATCATCGGCGCGGTGCCGAAGCCGAAGCTTTCCGCTCCCAGAATCGCCGCCTTGATCACATCCAGCCCGGTCTTCAGGCCGCCGTCGGTTTGCACCCGCACCTTGTCGCGGAGGTTATTGCGGCGCAGCGTCTGATGGGTTTCGGCCAGACCCAGTTCCCAGGGCGAGCCGGCGTATTTGACGCTGCTCAGGGGCGAGGCACCGGTACCGCCGTCGTAACCGGCGATGGTGATCAGATCGGCATAGGCTTTGGCGACGCCCGCGGCGATGGTGCCGACGCCCGGTTCGGCTACCAGCTTGACCGAGACCAGCGCCTTGGGATTGATCTGCTTCAAGTCGAAGATCAGTTGCGCCAGGTCTTCGATGGAATAAATATCGTGATGTGGCGGTGGTGAGATCAGTGCCACCCCCGGCCGGGAATAGCGCAGCCGGGCGATCAGGGGATCCACCTTATCGCCGGGCAACTGCCCGCCTTCGCCCGGCTTGGCGCCTTGGGCGACCTTGATCTGTAACACCTCGGCGTTGACCAGATAGGCGGGGGTGACGCCGAAGCGTCCCGATGCGACCTGCTTGATCTTGGACATGCGCTCGGTGCCGTAGCGGGCAGGGTCTTCGCCACCCTCGCCGGAATTGGAGCGGGCACCGAGGCGGTTCATGGCGGTCGCCAGGGTCTCGTGCGCCTCCGGCGAGAGGGCGCCCAGCGACATGCCGGCGGAGTCGAAGCGCGGCAGAATGGTCTCGATGGGTTCCACCTGCTCCAGCGGAATCGGCTGCAAGTCGCCGCGCAGTTGCAACAAATCGCGCAAGGTGGCGACCGGACGCTTGTTGACCCGCCGGGAGAATTCCAGATAGTCCTGATAAGCGCCGCTGTTGACCGCTTTTCTGCAGGGTCATCACTACATCCGGGTTATAGGCGTGGTATTCGCCGCCGTGGATGTATTTCAGCAGACCGCCCGGGTCGATCTCTTTGCGTGGCAGCCAGGCAGCCCGCGCCAGTTGGTTCAGATCCGCTTCCAGATCGGTGAAATGACTGCCCTGGATGCGGGATACCGTGCCCTTGAAACAAAGGTTGACCACGTCGTCGTGCAGACCGACGATCTCGAACAGTTGCGCGCCGCGATAGCTGTTGATGGTGGAAATCCCCATCTTGGAGATGATCTTGTACAGCCCCTTGTCGATCCCCTTGCGGTAGTTTTCCGCCAGCTTGGCCTCGTCTTTGATTTTGCTCTCGCCGCTGCGTACCAGATCGTGCAGGCATTCGTAGGCCAGATAGGGATAGATCAGGGTGGCGCCGTAGCCGAGCAGGACCGCGAAGTGATGCGGGTCGCGGGCGGTGGCGGTGGCCACCACTAGATTGACTCTACAGCGCAATCCCGCGTCGATCAGCCGGTGGTGCAGGGCGCCTACCGCCAGCAGGGCATGGACCGGCAGTTTGCCGGGTTCGATCCGGTGATCGGTCAGAATCAGCAGTACCTTGCCGGCCTTCGCCGCGTCCACCGCTTCCTGACAGATGCGGCGAATCGCCGGCTCCAGTCCTTCCTCTGCGGGGTAGTTCAGGTCGATGCAATACGGTGCATAGTGGGGATCTTGCAACTCCAGCAGCGCCTTGAAACGATGTTCGGTCAATACCGGTGAGGATGCCACCAGCCGTGGAGCGTAGTCCTCCCGCTCCTCGAACATATTGGCTTCCGCCCCCAGACACACCTCCAGCGACATGACGATGGCCTCGCGCAGCGGGTCGATGGGCGGATTGGTCACCTGGGCGAATTGCTGGCGGAAATAGTCGTATAGCGCACGGGGCCGCTCCGATAGCACCGCGAACGGGGTGTCGTCGCCCATGGAGCCGATCGCCTCCTGACCGGCTTCGGCCAGTATCCGCAAGATCTGATCGCGTTCCTCGAAGCTGACCTGAAATAGCTTTTGATAAGTCGCCAGCTTGTCAGGTGACATCGGTTCGCTGGTCAGGACATCGCGCTCCAGGCCGCTGGATTGCTTGAGCAGGGAACGCACCCGGCGCACATGCTGGTGCAGCCATTGCCGGTAGGGATGGCGGCTCTTCAAGGCATGGTCGATATCGGCGGGTAGCAACAGTTGCCCGGTCTCGACATCCACCGCCAGCATCTCGCCGGGCTTCATCCGTCCTTTGGTGACGACATCTTCCGGGGCGTAGTCATAAACGCCGATTTCTGAGGCGATGGTGAGATGACGGTCCTGGGTGATCACATAGCGGGCCGGGCGCAGACCGTTGCGGTCCAGGGTGCAGGCGGCGTAGCGGCCGTCGGTCAGGACGATGCCGGCGGGACCGTCCCAGGGTTCGATGTGCATCGAGTTGTATTCGTAGAAGGCTCGCAAATCCGGATCCATGTTCTCCACGTTCTGCCAGGCCGGCGGAATCAGTAACCGCATGGCGCGGAAGAGATCGATGCCGCCGATCACCAGCACTTCCAGCATGTTGTCCAGGCTGCTGGAGTCGGAGCCGGTCATGTTCACCAGCGGACGCACGTCGTCCATGTTGGGAAACACCGGCGTGGAGAAGGTATAGCTGCGGGCCTGGGACCAGTGACGATTGCCCTGGATGGTGTTGATCTCGCCGTTATGGGCCAGATAACGGAACGGTTGGGCGAGCCACCACTGCGGCAGGGTATTGGTGGAGAAGCGCTGATGGAACAAGCAGATGGACGTTTCCAGTCGCTCGTCGTTGAGGTCCTGGTAAAACACCGGCAGATTGGCCGGCATCACCAAGCCCTTGTAGGACAGTACCCGTCCCGACAGATTGATGACGTAGTAGACCGGGTCGTTCGGCTGGATACGCTTGCCGGCGCGGCGGCGGGCGAGATACAACCGCCGTTCCAGTTCCAACCCTTGCAGTCCCTCCGGGGCGTTGACGAACACCTGTTCGATGTGCGGCAGGGTGCGGCGGGATTCGTCGCCACAGGCGTCAGGATTGACCGGCATCACCCGCCAGCCGGCGACTTGCAAACCTTCCTGCGTCAGTTCCTCGTCGAGGATGGCGCGGGCGGTCCGGGCAAGCTCGATATCGGTGTTAAGAAAGACAGTGCCGACGCCGTAGTCGGCGCTCAAGGTAAAGCCTGCCTCGGCGGCCACGGCGCGCAGGAAACCGTCGGGCTTCTTCATCAACAGACCGCAACCGTCGCCGGATTTGCCATCGGCGGCCACGGCGCCGCGATGCGTCAGGCGGGCCAGCGAATTGATGGAGGTCTTCACCAGCCAGTGGCTGGCTTGGTTATCCATCTGCGCGATCAGGCCGAAACCACAGCTATCTCTTTCAAACTCAGGCCGATACAAGGTGGGAGAGTGCATCATCTTCGCTTCCGCTGACTGGAGAGGACTACGACAGGGTTGGCGCCTGGGAGGATGGCGCGCCTGTCATCTGGGAAAAATCAAAATCAAAAATATACCTTGATTGAGACAATTTCACAGTTTTAATTGCACCCCTTTGCCCCACACCGATTGACAAGCCTCATCTCCCTCGGCACCATCGTTTTGACGCTCCTGCCCAACCCCGACCATGGAACACGATCCCGCTTACAAGCTGCTGATGGCGCTCAGCGCTGGTTGGCCGCGCAAAATGTGGCGGATCTCATCGAAGTCGTCCCCGGCGGGTTGGAGCGGTATCGGCCCCAGTTACAATATCTGCTGCTGGATGAAGGCTGTTTCGAGGAGTCGGAGTTAGCGGGCCTGCGCAATCTGGCGGCGGCGCTATTTCGGCTGGAAAACAGCCGGGAGCCGCAGGATGTAGAGCGGGTACTGACCTGTTTGCTGGACTGGTTAAGCGCGCCGGAACAGCGGGAGTTACGGCGCGCCTTCACAGTCTGGTTGCGGCGGGTCTTGTTACCCAGTCGCTTACCGGGGGTTGAATTACCGCAGGTCATCGACCTGGTGGAGATGAAAGCGATGTTAGCGGAACGCGTGCAGGAATGGACCCGAACATGGAAACAGGAGGGCATGGCGGAGGGACTGCAACAAGGGCGGCAAGAAGGACGGCAAGAAGGGCAGGCAGAACTGCTGGTGAGAATCCTGGAACGCAAGTTTGGCCCGCTTCCGCCGACTTATCAGCAACGGATTCTCACGGCCGGCCCCGATGACCTCTGGCGTTGGGTAGACCGGGTATTGAGCGCTGCAGCACTCGAACAGGTCTTTGACTGATTCGTGGGAACGGTCACCGTTTCTACCCTTGGGGCACGGTAGCCCGGATGCAGGCCGAAGGCCGGAATCCGGGGATTGGGGGGAAAACCCGGATCGCGCGCCGCCCGCTCCGCTCTATCCGGGCTACGCCGGCTGAACAAGCGGATCCGAACCACTTACGGACTGGCGCCGATGCTCTCAGCCGGCGGGGACGCCGGCGTTCCCAGGGTCGGATTGTCCCGCCTTAAGTGGGTAGCCAGAGAGTACAATCCCAAAAAATCTAAAGAGTTGGTTGATCATGTTCACTTTCCTGGATCAGTTACCCATTATTCCAACTATCGTAATAGTCTTTGTAGGCTTATTTTCAGTTTACTTTATCTGGTCATACGTCAGACCAGCCGTGACCGTGGGTAATGCTATGCAGCGTGCCCGCAGGAGTATCGAAGGACTGAGCCGCGGACAACGCCTCGATAAGCACCAAGTAGGAGAGCAGTTCAGCCATTCAGAGCCCCTGAAGCACGCCTGGAATGAGTACGCCGAAACCCTGCATGAGCAGGATGGGCAGCAGGATGGAGAGAGGCGGTTACTACGGTTGCGGGCAACAGTACCTGCCGAGGCGTTTTTCAATACTTCTGTGCTGGTCGATACGCCGTTACATACCGAATTCTTCAGGCACCTGCCGGGTATTCTCACTGGCATCGGCATCATCGGCACCTTCTTAGGTCTGATCAGAGGTTTGCAGAATTTTAACGTCGATACTAATTCCCAAAAGTTACAGAAAAACCTCGCCTTACTGTTGCAAGGAGTTCAAGAAGCCTTCATTGCGTCTGGAATAGCCATCTTCTTCGCCATACTGATCACGCTCATCGAAAAATGGCTGCTCAATTGGTGCTATCGGCAGACCGAGGCATTGGCACAAGCTGTAGACACTCTGTACGAGGCAGGTGCTGGCGAGGAGTATCTATCGCGATTGGTGGGGGCGACCGAGGAGAGCGCCGTCCAGACCCGCCACCTCAAGGATGCGTTGATCAACGATCTCAAGGAATTGCTGACCAATTTTTCCGGTTCCCTCGCCCACGCTGTCGAGCACAGCCTCCAGCAGCATTCCCATCGATTGATCACTGCACAAAGCAGCGCCCATGCAGAATTATCCACAGCACTTACTGAAGCGGTCGCAGGCAGCCTGCATGAACCCATGCAGACCATCGCCAATGCAACCCGAACACTGGGCGGTAATCAAGGTGAAGCCGTGAACGACCTGTTGGCCGCCACTCTCGCCAAGCTTGAGGGCACTTTCGGCGATCAGATGCGTGGTCTCAACGGCGTGATGACTGAAAACACCCAGTTGATGCAGGGCATGCAGTCCGGTTTCCAAGACCTCCTGCATGAACTGGCCGCCGCCGGGGCCAACGCCAATACCGCCCTGGCCGAGCAACTGCGCCAACTGGCTGTGGAAGCCGAGAAGCGGCAGGAGACGATGAACAACACTATGCTCGGCCTGCTTGATCAGCTTCGAGCTACCATGTCGCAGACTCAGCAGGAAGGTGCCGTAAAGCTCAATCAGAGTCTTAATGATCTACGTAAAGGGCTGGACGGATTGATCGAGGAAATTCGGGCTTCTTCAACCAAAACCGGCGAAATCTACGGCACTGAATTGCAGAAGTTGTTCGTACAGACGAAAAGCCGCCAGGAAGAACTCAACGCTCAAGTCCAGTCGCTGGTCGAGCAGATGCAGCGTGACCAGGCGGTTAGCCAAGCCGCGGTAGGAACCGTTCTCCAGAAAGCATTGGCGACCATCCATTCGCAAATCGAGGCTGCCGATGAGCACAGCGTTCAGCGGGAGCAGGCCAGAGAACAGGAGACTAAAACGCTGCTGGAACGGCTGGCCGACCATGTAGATAACCTGAGCACAGCGGCGAATCGGGGAACCACTGCGATGAATGCTGCAATCCAGCGTTTGGAGCAAGTTTCGGTCAGCGGTGCCGACAGTCTTACTCGCGGCGCGGGCGCTGTCAGCACGGCGGCCAGCGGAATGAGCGAAGCTGGGACCCAGATTGGCCAAGTGTTGAAACGTACCGCTGAGGTTCAGGGGCAAATGGTTCAGACCACGCAGAGCCTCAGTGAAGCCAGCCGGACGATGCGGGAAGTTCTGAACAGCTATCAGGAGCAGAGAACACGGCTTGAAGGCTTGGTTACTACTTTACGTGGATTGATCGAAGAAGCCAATCAGCGTGCCGGCGTGAGCCGGGAACTGGTGGGTCAAATGCAGCGCATGACGGATAAGGTGCAAGATTTGCTTGCCGGTCTCTCTGGCCACATCGAGCAGGTCAATGCCGCCTTCATCAAAGGTTTCGACGGATTAGCACATGCCGTCACCAATCGATTGGGCCAGGTGCGCGGTGAGTTCGATAAATCACTGACCGATGCAGTCGGCATGATCTCGACTCAAGTTCAAGAACTCGATGCCGCACTGGATGGTCTCGTGCGCGCCGTCGGTAAGGCCGGCAGGTAACCATGTTCAGCCTCTCTTTACCTGGCCAGCGGCGCAGTCGTGACGAAGGCGAAAAGCCGTTTTGGATTTCCTATTCCGATCTGATGACCGCCTTGATGGTGCTGTTCCTGGTAGTGATGAGCGTTTCCCTGCTGACTATTACGCAGGAACTGCTCGAACGGAACCGTATCTTACAGGAACAGAAGGCGCAACTCGAAGCACAGCAACGCGAGCTGGAGTTAGCCAAAAAGCTGATGGATGCGCTGAAGGCCAGGCGCGATGCCCGACAGCAGGCGATCAATGCGGTGATGGATCGCCTACAAGCGGCTGCCAACAGCGAAGCCTTTCGAGGACGAGTCAGTATCGGTCGTGACCGTCTGGCTATCGATTTCGGCGAACACGCCCGCTTTGGTAGAGGCGATTATCACCTGACCCCGGAAGGCGCTGAAGACTTGCGCGCTTTTATCCCCAAGTTGCTGGAAGCCGTGGATTCTGAAGCAGGCCGCCAGTGGTTCCGGCGTGTGGTGGTCGAAGGCTTCACCGACACGGACGGTTCTTATCTCTACAACCTCGACCTCAGCCTGAAACGTGCCCAGAGTGTAGTGTGCGCGCTCATGGCGACGTCACCCACTACGGGAACGAGTCTCACGCCTGAGCAACAGCGGCGAGTGCGTGACTTGTTTCTGGTCGGTGGTTTTTCCTTCAACTCCGCCAGGCCATCCAAAGAGGAAAGCCGGCGCATCGAGTTGCGCCTGGATTTCCAGGCCGTCGATGAAGAACCTGAAAAACCGGTCGGTCTAGGTCCGGTGGAGATCGGCAAATGTCAATTGAATTGAAATCCGCCTTGGATCGCCTGGAACAAGAATTGAAGAATCGGTTGAATGACTTCGAGCAGCATCCGCCGACATTTGGCAATCCAGAACTAATGCGAAAAGCAGTGCAGAAGATCAGGAAACAGGTTGATGAAGTGAGCCAGGTTATTTCTCGTGATCGTATCCAGGAAGCCTTGACTCTCGTTTATAAGGAAGGTTTGGATGCGGCGTTTTCCAGCCACCTCCGCTACTTGTGCTGGGGGCTGTTAGCGGAATGGGGACCATCAAAAAAACAGTTACTCCATGATGCCGAGCTATTTCCGGCCATGCTGGAGAGATTGAAGCAACTTAATATAGATTCTGTGATCCCGCTCACTGCCTGGCGCGGTTTACTGCAAGCCTATTTTAATTGCGATCTGAGCACAAAAGATGTAGCAGACCAACCTAATTGGCGTCACTTGCGTGATTTTCTGGCTCAGACTTTGCCAGCTATTACTGCCCGTACTAGATTTCACCCGGCTTGGCTGGAAGTGATTAATACTCATGTCAATCTGCTGTCCGAGCAGCCCTGTGAACGTTACGGCGTGGCAATGCTGGCCGGAGACGAAAACGAAATTAACCGCTTGCGAGACGAATTGCAGATTCCCGAGAATTCCTGGTTCTGGAGCCAACTGCTGTTGACCCAAGTCAAGTGTCTGGTGGAACGCGGTGACTCGGAGTTTCGAGACGGTTTGGCGCGTGTGCTTGGCTTACTCGGCAAGTATGGTTGGGTCCGCGATCAGGCGCTGGTTATGCTGCTGGAGCGGTATGCCACTTCGGCTTTTCGCAGCACCGCACATCCAGAATTACGGGATTTTGCCCTCAAAATCTGGGGTACACCGCATCTGGAGCGTAATACCGGCTGGGGATATGTTAACCCAGCCGCAAAAGCAATGGTTCAGAGTTGGCTGGTCGTTGAAGCGATCCGCGACTTCTTCACCATTCTGCGCGATTCCACCTCATCAATTGATCAGGAAAGGCTGAATTTCTGGTTGCGCTATCAAGGTGTAATTGAGTATTTCCATTTCGCACTAGGACCTGATGTATTGAAAAATCGTCAACCAGACTATGTAAACTTTCATAATAAATTTCGCCAGCATATCTGCCGTCTCATCAATCCAGGGATGACCAGCAATAACGCTTTTATCTTCAAAATTGGAAATTATTTCCTGGTAGAGTTCAGTATAACGGGTCATGCCTTTTACTGCTATCACAAGGACCAAGTTCCATTCAAGCTTATCGTTGGCCAAAGCCTCTCTTTAAACCAGCTCAAGGTTCCTGCTAACGCCAAACTCCGACTCACCCACCGTGCCCCTTGGGAGAACGAGTTCGAACGCGAGTTACAGCAACTGGGCATTTTCCCTGATCGGATAAATCAACCCTCTGATCCTGACGACCCCTATACAACTGCCAAGACCTTGGCCGGGCAGAAGCACTTCTCTTATAAGGACGAACGATCCAGTGGTGGGGCTTTGTCGATCCAGTATTTCAACTCCACCGGTCCATTCGCCGAACGCTTACAACAGCTTGGTTTCCGCTTTCACAACGGCCGCGGCTGGTGGAGGAAGTAAATAATGGCACGCTGGTTCTGGCGCCGTCCGGAGAAAATTGGCCAAGGTGAGTTGGCTCTGACTTTCACTGAAGGTGGGATTGAATATCAAATATCAGGCGCGGGGCTGCCATCGCAAGCCGTCGAATGGTTGCGGGACCCCGGTCTGTTCGATGATTGGGAACAGGTCGCCTGTCTTGCCCAGATCGAGGCGGAAGGTTATGCCGTCACGCAAGACGAGCTTTTACTGCTGGGCTGGGAGGAAGCTTTTCAACTGCTTGCAACCCAGGAATACCGGGACGGTGAACGACTGCTCGGCTTGCCGCAATCCATCGAATTACGTCCTGTCCTGATGGCGCGTGGCAGCGTCAGCGATCCCAATTTTAATATTGCTCTCGACTGGCGTAGCGCCGACGGCGGTTCACTGAGTACCGTTATTACTCGCACAGGCGCGGTGATGCGCCTCCAAGGTCAGGAATATCTTCTTTCCGAGTCAGCTTGGCGGGTGGCTACCGCGGTGCAGGACTTCGCCCGTCGGCCGGATGAAAAACGGACTCAACAGGCCCAGGAGTGCGCCTGGGGCCATATTCGGCAACTCGCGGTCGCCGCCAGCGCCGGCCTTGACCTTTATCTGGAACGCACCATTATCCTGACTGTCGAGCAACTTGACTTAGCCCTACGCCATGTCGAAGTAACGGATACGCCGGTGATCGAGGTCATACCACGAGTGCCCGGTGCGCCGGACGAACGTTGGCTGAAGGCTTTCGATGGCTTTAACCAGGTACGCGAGCATTACGATCTCACCACGGACAAAGGCGAACTCATCCGCGTTCTGGTAGAGCCTGATGCGCAGGCGGTATTGGCTGAGATCAAACGCATGCCCGGACGGCGGATCGCCGGGGAGCGTGCCGAAGCCTTTCTGCGTAACCCTTACGCCTTACTGGGCGATGCCATGGCTCGGGTGGTGCCACCAGAGCGCTTTGAGCAAGCACGGGAAGCGGCAGGCGTGCGTTTTTACACCTTTCGCGATGAGATTTGCCGTGAACCGGATGGTCATGTACGCGCCGTGCGCCTACTGCTGGAACCAGTCGATGAAGATGCTCCTACCCTGCCCTCCATCGAATTGGCTGATAGAGTCATTCTGCAGCGTTTTGTCGATATCTTAAGCGCCGGCCTCGAAGCGGGCCGGCCCTGTTTCCGGTGGGGACGGCATACACTCGAACTGCGTGGTGATGCCGAAGATAGGCTGTGCCGGTTGCGTGCCGTACTCCATGAACCCTGGTCAGGCGAACCGCTGATCAAGTATGCCGCTATCCATGATCTGGCGCGGTATTCGCCGCGGGTCAAAGACATCGGCCTACACCGGCCTCAGTATGTACCCTATATCGCCCAGAAAAATACTCAAGGCGGTTGGGTGCCGGAGAATCTGGAGCCAGTGGTTCAGTATCAACCACCGGGCGGCGAACCGGTACTGGTCAGCGTCAGTGGGGAGGCGCTAACAGCACTGAAGAAATGGCTGGTCGGCGATCCGCCGGCTGATGCCCGGTTCACACCGCCGGGCTGGCCTGGGCCAGTTACTGTAGCCGAAGCCAGACAGTTACTGGATACCCTTGTTAAGGCAATTGGCGCGGTAAAAAATGGGCGGTTCAAATCCAAATCACCTACGCTGATTATCCGTCCAAACATTGAAAAAATTGACTATGCAGAGGAGCGAGCCAAGCAACTAGCTTTTGATCTTTCCCAACCACCGCAACTGACGGCTTGGCTGCGGCCTGATATGGCCTTGAAAGCACACCAATGCAAGGGCTTGGCATGGTTGCAGCATCTCTGGGGTTGCGACAGGCATGGGGTACGCGGCGCACTGCTCGCCGACGATATGGGATTGGGCAAGACCTTGCAACTGCTGGCCTTTATTGCCTGGTACCTGGAACAGGAGGCGGAACAGGCTGACCCCGTGCTGATAGTGGCGCCGGTCTCGCTGCTGGAGAACTGGCAAATCGAAATCGACAAGTTTTTCGATTCCCGTTTGAGCCATCAAGTCTTGCTGCTGTATGGCCACGAGTTGGGACCACTCAAGCTGCGGGAACATGAGATCGACGAGGCTCTGCGGCAGGAAGGCATCCGTACTCATCTACGCCCTGGCTGGCTGGATTCTAAACGCTTGGTGCTGACGACTTACGAAACGCTGCGCGACTTGCAGTTCTCGCTGGCACAGGTGCGCTGGTCCATCATGGTCTGTGACGAGGCGCAAAAGATCAAGACGCCGGGGGCGATGGTCACCCACGCCGCCAAGGCCCAGAATGCCCGCTTCAAAATCGCCTGCACCGGTACCCCGGTGGAGAATAGCCTGGCCGACCTCTGGTGTCTGTTCGATTTCATTCAGCCCGGCCTGCTCGGTTCCCTGAGTGAGTTCTGCCGTCTCTATCGACGGCCTATCGAAGCCCAAACTGAGGAACAGAACAGCAAACTTGATGAATTACGAAAGTTGATCGAACCGCAAAAGCTACGGCGGCTCAAAACTGAAGTGGCTGATTTACCTGAAAAACACATCGACAAAAACTGCCGCGTACTTCCGTTCTCACCTTATCAGCGCACCCTTTACAGCCAGGCAGTAGCGCAACTGCAAACTCAGAGCCAGGATGGTAATAACGCTGCACTGCTGGCGATGCTGCATCGACTGCGCTCGATTTGCGCCGATCCGTGTGATGCCGGCACTCAACCCGATTTGAACAGTGATTCTAAAATCCATTGCCAGCGGTCGCCAAAACTCAACTGGCTGTTGGCGCAACTGGAAACCATCCGCCAGCACAAGGAAAAAGTGATTCTGTTCACTGAATTTCGCGACCTGCAACGCCTGCTCCAATACCGTATCCGCCAGCATTTCAACCTCTGTCCCATCATCGTCAATGGCAGTACCAAAGCCGGTCAGGAAGCAGGCGACCAGTCACGGCAGGCATTGATCGATGACTTTCAGCGTCAGCCCGATTTCAATGTGATCATCCTTTCGACTACAGCCGTGGGGTTCGGCGTCAATATCCAGGCAGCCAACCACGTTATTCACTTTACTCGTCCCTGGAATCCCGCCAAGGAGGATCAGGCGACCGACCGGGCTTATCGCATCGGCCAGACTCGACCCGTACAGGTATACTATCCGACCGTAGTCGCTGAAGATTTCGTCACCTTCGAGGCCAAGCTGGATGCCCTGCTGGAAGCCAAACGACAACTGGCATCCGACATGCTGAACGGAACACCTGGAATTG
Organism: uncultured Pseudomonadota bacterium; assembly: GCA_963708455.1. Taxonomy (GTDB): domain Bacteria; phylum Pseudomonadota; class Gammaproteobacteria; order Competibacterales; family Competibacteraceae; genus CAIMUS01. The sequence goes on along the minus strand of CAVPSQ010000007.1, from coordinate 186,181 downwards.
ATCTTCCCGACTGGAGTGGACTGGGAGCACCCGACGGCAGCCCTGCCATTACCCGCACTCTGCTCGATGCCGATCGACTGAGCAGATTACAATCTAAAGTCTTCGAGCACCTATGCCGATTATGGTTGAGCCGGCAAGGTTATGACACGTATCTGACTCCCGGAAGCGGGGACGGTGGAATTGATGTCGTCGGTATACGCGGCCAAGAAGGTCTGCTGGTTCAGTGCAAGTCCAGTGCCCGTCTTGGGCAGGCACTCGGCTGGCAAGCGGTACGAGATGTAGCCGGCGGTGCCCCCGCCTACCGAGAAAAGCACCCTAATGTTGAGTTCAAATTGGTAGCGGCAACCAATCAACACTTCAACGAAACGGCAAGAAAACAAGCGGAGCTACACGGTGCTATCCTGCAACAGCAGGATGATTGGATTGCCTGGTTTGAGAAGTACCCTGTTTATTTCGATGAGATCACAAGTCTATAGATGTATTTAGGACGGGTGTGATTCAAAGTGAGGCAGGCCCCATAATACCGCATGACCTACTGATACTGCCCAAGGAGACCCCATGTTAGCCATTGACCGCGACCAGCTGTTGTGCGAGCGCCTGAATCGTCATCCGCACTGGCGTGCCCGTATGGAAAGCCTGTTAGAGGTAGTAGAGGATGCGGCGGGCGACTGTGAAAAAGCCGATGCGGCGGAATGACGCGTGATCGAAGCACTGCGCCAGATGGGTAACGAAGTGCTGACGGCGTGGGCGGAACGCGGGGTGGGCCTTTACGGTCTGGTTGCGGCGGGTCTTGTTACCCAGTCGCTTACCGGGGGTTGAATTACCGGAGGTCATCGACCTGGTGGAGATGAAAGCGATGTTAGCGGAACGCGTGCAGGAATGGACCCGAACATGGAAACAGGAGGGCATCGAGGAGGGACTGCAACAAGGGCGGCAAGAAGGGCGGCAAGAAGGACGGCAAGAAGGGCAGGCAGAACTGCTGGTGAGAATCCTGGAACGCAAGTTTGGCCCGCTTCCGCCGACTTATCAGCAACGGATTCTCACGGCCGGCCCCGATGACCTCTGGCGTTGGGTAGACCGGGTATTGAGCGCTGCAGCACTCGAACAGGTCTTTGACTGATTCGTGGGAACGGTCACCGTTTCTACCCTTGGGGCACGGTAGCCCGGATGCAGGCCGAAGGCCGGAATCCAGGGATTGGGGGGGAAACCCCGGATTGCGCGCCGCCCGTTCCGCTCCTCCGGGCTACGCCGGCTGAACAAGCGGATCCGAACCACTTACGGACTAGTGGGTTGCTCCAAAAGTTTTGACAGGTAGCGGTGGGTACCCTATGGTGGGGCCAATAGGAGGAATCCCCATGGCCCACAAATACTTGATTGACCTCACCGACGAGGAGCAGGGATACCTGCTCGACGTGATCCGTAAAGGCAAAACGACCGCGCGCCGGGTGGCCCGTGCCCACGTTTTGCTGCGGGCGGCGGAGGGGGCTGCCGATGAGGAGATCGCCGAAACGCTCCATCTGGGGTTTTCTACCGTGCATCGCACCCGCCAGCGCTTTGTGGATGAAGGGTTGATCGCGGCGTTAAGTGAGCGGTCGCGGTCCGGTTCGCCGCCGGTCTTGACGGGCAAACAGGCGGCTTTTCTGGTGGCGTTGGCCTGTAGTACCCCGCCCGCGGGCCGCCAGCGGTGGACGATGAAACTCTTGGCCGATCGCTTCGTTGAATTGCGCCAAATCGATACGATTTCCCCCAATACCGTCGGTCGTGTGCTTAAAAAAACGACCTCAAACCGTGGCAACGCCAAGAATGGTGTATTCCCCGTGTGAGTCCCGACTACGTCTGGCATATGGAGGATGTCTTGGACCTGTACGCCGAGCCCGATGATCCGCGCTATCCCCAAGTGTGTTTTGACGAAAGCCCGGTGCAGTTGACCAGCGCAACCCGTCATCCGCTGCCGGCCCGTCCCGGCCACCCAGAGCGCTATGACACTGAATATAAACGAGAAGGTACCGCTAATCTGTTTTTGTTTGTCCAGCCCTTGCGCGGTTGGCGTCACGTCAATGTCACGAAGCAACGAACCAAACAGGACTTTGCCCAACAAATGCGGTTGCTGGTCGATCAGTACTTCCCCACGGCGGAACGCATCCGGCTGGTGGTTGACAACCTCAACACCCATACTCCGGCGGCCCTGTACGGCGCCTTTCCGCCGGACGAAGCCCGCCGGATCACCCGCAAGCTGGAATTTCACTACACCCCCAAACATGGCAGTTGGCTCAATATGGCCGAGTGCGAGTTGGCCGTGCTCGCCGGCCAGTGTTTGGATCGCCGCATTTCGACTATCGACACCTTGCGGGAGGAAATCGCCGCCTGGGAAGGCCCACGCAACCAGTGCCAGACCAAAATCCACTGGCAATTTGGTACCGAGGTGGCCCGGGTCAAACTCAAGCGCCTCTATCCGTCTGTGGAATCCACCGAAGATCCGGTCGGGCCAGAGGCCTCCTAACCTGTCAAAACTTTTGCAGCAGCCTACTAGCGCCGATGCTCTCAAGCCGGCGGGGACGCCGGCGTTCCCAGGGTCGGATTGTCCCGCCTTAAGTGGGTAGCCAGAGAGTATATAGTCATCTACTTATAGTCAAGCACATAAGTCATTATAATTTAATTCTTTATACCAAAAATTCAGAAACTTGGTTATTTTTAAAACTAATTGATTCCAAAAGCTTTGTCTATTCGTCATTTATTTTTTCTCATATTTTATTTTAATAAATTATATCATATTGAGTAGATAACTATAAACTGTTTTGATAGTTTCTTGTCAACGTTAGACAAACGGCTGGATGAGATTACGAATTATTTTGTGGCTCGAAAGAACAGTGGATTTGTCGAAGGGTTGAATAATAAGATCAAGGTGCTTAAAAGACGTTACTATGGGATTTTCAATGTGAGTCATTTGTTTCAGCGCCTCTTTATCGATCTGACAGGCTATGAACAATTTGCTTAATTATCAAGAACATACCAGCTAGTAATTAGCCACGCGAATTACCAGAGAGCCATTTATTTCAGCGCCTCTTTATCGATCTGGCAGGCTATGAACAATTTGCTTAATTATCAAGAACATACCAGCTAGTAATTAGCCACGCAAATTACCAGAGAGCCAATGTGATCCCCTTCGCTCTCACCAGTGCTTCCCAGTTCCGTCCTCCAGCTTTGCCGGTTATTTACGATGTATCACTCCCTCCAACGGATCCGGTCAACCAGGCTTATGCAACCCAGGCTCAGGAAGTGATCGATTACAGCGCCAACCTGACCGACGAGCCAAAGGTGATCGCCGAATACTGGGCCGATGGCCCCTCTTCCGAATTGCCGCCGGGCCACTGGGCGCTGTTCGCCCAGTTTGTCTCTCACCGCGATGGGCATCGGGTGGACGCCGACGCCAAGATGTTTTTCGCCATGACCAATGCCATCCTCGACGCCAGTATCGTGTCTTGGGACGCCAAGCGGGTCTATGACTCCGTGCGGCCGGTAACCGCTATCCATTTTCTGTTTACGGGCAAGCAGATTCTGGCCTGGGCCAGGTCTTGTCAGGGAGTATGCTGGATCGATGGAGCAGACTGGGAACCGTACCAAGCGATCACTGTAGTGACGCCGCCTTTCCCCGAATACTTTTCGGGGCACAGCATTTTCAGTGCAGCCGGTGCGGAAATTCTAAAGTCCCATACCGGCAGCGATGCGTTCGGGGATGCCGTAAGCATCAGCGCGGGCAGTTCGCGGGTCGAACCGGGCCAAGTGCCTGCTCAGGATATCATCTTGTCCTGGCCCACCTTCTCGGCAGCCGCCGACGAGGCGGGGATATCGCGGCGCTATGGGGGCATCCATTTCATTCTTGGCGATCTGGACGCCCGGACGGCGGGTCGGCTGGTCGGCGCCCGGGCATGGGTCAAGGCGCAGACTTACTTTGACGGCACTGCGCCATCTCCATAAGACAGCACAGGACTAATGGGTCATTTGGCATGCACATTGATATAAAAAGTCATATATAATATTAACTTAGGCCATTAGTAATGGCTACATGCAAGTCAAATGACCCACTAGAGCGTTGACCGGTTTGTATGGCAAGTCATAAGCCAGAATAAGGCCGAAGCCCGCTTCCGGCATCGTAGCGAGATCGGGACTGAGTCCTGGGAGCGCCGGCGTCCTCGCCGGCTCCGACAGGACAACAGCGACGGCTGGGTTTGCCTCGAGCGGACGGTGGTCCAGTCCACGTCCTGGCCGGCGAGGACGCCGGCGCTCCCAGGCTGTTTCCGGCTGCTTGATTGGCCACGTAGTTCAAACCGGTCAACGCTCTAGTAGTACGTCAGCGTTGTAGTGACGGGTAAAGCCGCTTGTAGCTTGATCTGCGCGTCTGCCGTTGTAAACCGCCAATTCACCGGGGCTGGTGACGCATTCCGCCGGGCTTGCCAGGCTTTCACTTCGCGTTCCAGCGTCTCCTAATCTGGTATCCGCTGGTCCAGGCACTGCCGGCTCGTGACCCAGCCGTAGGCGACGCATTGATCGCACTGTGTCCGGACGCGGCGACCTTAGCAGAGCAGTTCAATCGCCGAGGAGGTTTTCGGCATCAATGATAGCGTGGTCACTGCGCGGGTACCCTGACCATGCCAGACTTGGAACTACTGAGAGTGAATCAGCCGTTGCTTTTTAGCGACCCGATCCTTTTTGCTGCTCCAACATCTGCACTGCGATGACTCGATCATGTTGTGCGGCGTTATAGTCGGGACGGATTTCGAGCGCCCGGTCGATGTAATACAACGCGCTGACCGGATCGTTACGTAGTAGCGCCACGCTGCCGAGCCCATTCCAGGCACTAGGATCATCCGGGTTCTGCTGGCGGATCGCTTCGAACATCTTTCCGGCTTCACCTAAAGCCCGGTTGAATTCCTCTGGTTTGTCACGATCACGCATGACCATGGCGTAATTTTTGAGGGCATACGCGCGGAGGTTCTGGAGATACCAATCATTGGGATAAGAGGGAAGCACCGGGTCCAGTAAATCCAGAGTCTGGATGGCATTCGTTGCGGCGCCGTCAAGATCGTGCGGTAAGAGCCGGAAGAATTCATTTTGCATCCGGTAAACCCGCTGTTTCAGGGCCGATAATTCAACAGGATTGAGCTGCACCGGGGTCACCGCATGGACGCCGCGGCTGTCTCGATCTCTGCTGATCGCCTGCCGGTAGGCGGTGGCCTTCGGTGCACATTTCACCGTGAGCGTTTGAAAATCGCTCTTGCCGTCGAAGACAACCGTGGCCACTACTTCGTAGGTACCCTCACCGGCGAAGGTGGCGGATTCGAATCGCCATAGACCCCGTTCAGTGGAAAGGAACATTTCGCCTCCTTGCGGAACAGCTTGCCGCTCGGGCAGCTTGAACACTTTGACATTCATTCGGGGGTTGTTCGTCGTTGTTCCCGGTTCAGCAGCCAGGCGCAGTGTACCCTCCAGCATCCAACGCTGGTTTTCTCCCAACGGCAACTCTTCGCCATTGCCCGGCTGAGTAATCTCGAACGCTTCGAGCGGGCTCTTCGAGCTTTCCTGAGTTACGAAGTACCAGTAGCCGGCAAGCAGTGCGACCACGGCGACCACAACGCTGCTCAGCGCCGTTAGCCAACGCGCGGGCTTGAGGCCGGGCGATCCAAGGTGTGCTTTTTGAGTCAGGCCGGTCTTTTTGACCAGGCTGGCGACGAGTTGCTCAAGATCGTAATTCCAGCGCTTGTCCGATAATTCAAACGCATTCCGGTGCGCCAGCGCTTTGAGTTCTGGCGGCAGTTCGTCGGCCATTGGCATCTGTGCTCCGCCCACCAGCACCGGAATAACGAGGCGATCTGGCCGAGTCAGCGCCTTGGCGATTTCAAGCCGGACGGTATCTTCAGGGTTGTCCAGGCGCCGGGCGCCCGTCTTGTCCTTGATGAGGGACCACTCAGGCCCGATCACGACCAGGACAGCCGAGCAAGATTCCAGGGACCGCCCGATCGCCGCAATGAAATCTTCTCCCGCCTCGATGGCGCCAATATCCTGAAACACGGCCTCCTGGCCGAACCGCTCCTGCAGATCGGTGCTCAGCCGCCCCGTCCACCCGGCGGAATCATCGCGTCGGTAGCTGATGAAGATGCCTGCCATGTTTTGCCCTTCAGGATAGTCAGTTAAATTTCAAACACCTTCAGTACTTCATCACTGTAGTGGTTGCTGTAGTGCGCTCCAGATTCAGCGCCAGCAACCGCCGCAGTATCTCGTCATCGCTCAGGTCAGCCGGCCAGCCGTAGGCTGCTGCAACCGCCTCATCGAGCGCCCGGTGCGCATTCACCAGCCAGGCCGGACGCTGGTTGTACAGGTTGGTCAGGGTGCGCTTCTTCAGTTGCTGGGCGGCTTTGTCATCCACCGGCAGTAGCCTATCGGGGTAGCCAGGCACGACTTCCGGGACCCGCTTGATCCATTCCGGCGGATTCAGCCAGTTATTGCGCAGTTCCACCAAGCGGCGGGCGGCTTCGGCGATGGCGGGAAACCGGGCGTCCGGGTCAGGGTCGGACAGTACGCCCTCGGGGAACGGGAAGGTTTCAAAGCAGGTGGTGGGGGTGTAGCGAGGATCGTTGCCTTTACCCAACCAAGTGCACATTCTGAGCGACCACAGTTCATGCAAGCGAGAGTGTAGGACGCCGAAAGTGGTGTCGTCGGAACGGGCAACGACGATCACTACGTTTTCAGGCACTACACGCCTATGCAGCCAAACGAAAAACCGATGCTTCGCGACAAGGCAGGTGGCAATATAACGTGGTTGCCCGCCCAAAGCACCCAACATCTCCGGACGCGCACGCTCAAATCGCCACCAGATTTCCCGGTTCTTCGGCGTGCGGCTTTCCAGTCGCTCCGGTTTGATGTGCTGCAGCGCGAATTGGTAAGGTGCTTCATACAAGACGGTCTCTGCTTCGCTTTGTTCACCGAAATGGATTATCCAACTATCCGAGGCTCGCTTGGCCAAGTCCTGCCCATTAACCGAAGGGAAAAGCACACTTCTATTTGGCTGGCCGTGCGGGTTGGGAAGACTCAACCACCTGCGCGCTAAGTCGCCGGGAATATCGAATGGACCAGATTTTGTAATACCCATGAACGATACCCCAGCATTCTCCGCCAGTCTTTGTGCCTGCGTTAGATCAAATGCCCTATCCTCTCCGGCTGTCAAATCGGCGTGAATTTTCCACACCTGCCGGCCATCGATCTGTACATTCTCTTGCCCGCCGAAGCACACCAGAGATACCCGCACCGCTGCACCCTCGTTGATCCAGGGCTCATCAGACCAAGCCTCGAAAATGCGGGTAGTGTCGAGAATACGCTCCAGCACTTTGCGGTTCGCACCGCCCCTGATGCTGTTAGTCGCCACCAATCCAGCCCGCCGCGATTGACCGGTCTCAATCTGTGTCCGCGCTTTCTCAAACCAGTAGCACACCAGATCAGCGCCGCCCGGCACTCGGTTCCGATACCGGGTACGCAGCGTGCTGACATAATCCTCACCCAGTACCGAAATCATCTTTTTATCGCCCAAAAATGGCGGATTCCCCACCATCACCTCCACCGCCGGCCAGGTCGCCTCAGTGCCATCGGGGTTCAACAGCGCATCCCGGCACTCGATCTGATCCAGCGGCCGTAATACCGGGTTCATGTTCAGGTTGTAGCCGTGAGTCAGCATCCACTGAATTTCCCCAATCCAGACGGTGACGCGGGCCAGTTCCGCCGCATACGGATTGATCTCGATCCCCAACACCGCTTCCGGGCCGACCGCTGGAAAACCGCGTTGCAGGCCCAGGGCCTCAGCTTCCAGCATCACCTGATGCTCCAGGTCTTTGAGGGTTTGCAGGGCCACGTACAGGAAGTTGCCGGAACCACAGGCCGGGTCCAGCACCCGAAAGGTGCGTAGCCGCTCCAGGAAGCTTTGCAGGGCCTGTTCCGCCTGATGCCTGGCTTTGGAACTGGCCACGGCGGATTTGGCCTGTCCTGCTTTATCCAGCTCCTGCTGAATCGTCTGCTTGACCTGTTCCCACTCCGCCAGCAGCGGTTCCCGAATCACCGGGTCGATCAGCCGCAGGATGGAACCCTTATCGGTGTAATGCGCGCCCAACTGACTGCGCTTGTCCGGGTCCAGTCCCCGCTCGAACAAGGTGCCGAAGATGGCCGGCTCGATGGCGCTCCAGTCCAGTTGTGCCGCCCGGTGTGCCAGCTTCAGGTCCTCCGCCTCCAGCGGCAGCACCTCGTCATCGTTGAACAGACCGCCGTTAAACCAGGGAATGGACTCCACTCCGAAAAAGCCACCCCGGGTCATCGCCGCAAACAAGCCCTGAGCCATAGCCGCGAACTGCGCCGGATTACGTAACCCCGCCGTCAGCAGCCGCTGAAACAGATCCGGTGGCAGAATGCCGATATCCTCGGCGAACATGCAGAACAGCAGACTGGGTGATGAAGTGCGCCACCCGTTGTGGCTCGTGGCCACGCTCGCGCAATCGTTGGGCCAGGCTGGCGAAGGCTTCGGCAGCCTCGGCCGTCACCGCCGCTGTGGTCCGGTCCGGGCGCAACCGCTCCGGCTCGCTGAAGGCCCACTTCAGCAACCGTAACTGCGCGGGATCGGCCAGCGACGCCAGCGGCAGGGTGTGGACCTGGTGAACGGTATTGGTGAAGTTGGTATGAATGATGATGGTGTCCAGATCGGACACGATCAGCAGCGGCGGATTTTCCAGCGCCAGAGCGTACTGCTGTAATTGCCGCAGGGCGGCGTTGAGGTCGTGGTGCTTGCCTTTGTACTCCCAGGCAAAGCAATGCCGCTTCCAGACATCGGCCCACCCCTCCCCACCACCAGTCTTTTTGGCGCCTTTCTCGAAGCTGTACCAGGTGCCGGTCGGGTCGGCATCCGCCGGCGTCGGTTCCTCCAGCAGCGCGCAGAGGTTGAGAAAGTGCTCCTGCGCCGCCGACCGCTCCTTGAGGGTGGCGTGCTGCCATTTCTGGATGAAAGCGTGCGGGGTCATAGAGGATGGAACCGTCGCGGTTCCTCGAACGGGGAGTTGATGACGGGATTCTCGATGGTTACGTTAGCCATTCCTATTGTCGAGGTCCTGGGCGTTAATACTCAACCATTTATACGCTGGAGTACGTGCCCAAGCAACCGACGACCTGGAGATTGGATGATGCTGGACCCAACCGCCTTCAAAAAGGCGGCGAAAGAGGACTTGAGCGGCAGCAAGCAGACGGACCTGGACCTGTAGCTCGTCCGTTGCCCGAAGGCCCAGGGCGGCGGGAACATTCGACAGTTAGGCCCTATTTGTCTAATGTTCCCGCCCCACGCCCCACGGTTCCCGACGCCCGCCGTTGCGTCTACAACTGCCGACTCAGTACATCCTGCAATACTGATGCCGCTCCAAGTGCAAAGGCAACATGCTGACTCTTGTCGTGACCATTCGTGATGTCGTAGCCAACAGCAGCACAAATGCTCCATCTTGCCTTTTCGACCTGCTCTAGCGCATAGCTATCGAAGCGTTCTTCCTCTTCATTGAACTGTGCGGCCAAGGCTTGGGCAGCGGCAAATATCGCAGCATTTTCAAAAGGAGTGGTTGCATCCTTCGCAAGAATAGCAAGATCATAAAACTTTTTGGCTGTGAGCATTGGATCGTTCATTATGGCTCCTATTGATTTGCAAGGTCTAACGGTTGAGTTGAGCGGTAGACACTGGTTTGCCGGTGGCTGTTCGCTCAAACAAAGGGTTAGGTTTCATAGGCCAGTTATACGGACACGCTTAGTAATATTTGACGGATGCCATGCGTGTACTAGACCCGAGCGCCGTTCAGTTGGTTCAGCAAACATAATATTAACTGCAAGCGGGCCAACAAAGTAAAACCAGTATGCGAAAACAATGCGGCCACTGAGTTGCTCAGTCTTGACTGGTAGCTGGCCGGCTTCTATTGAGTGGCAATGATCAGGCACTGCCCAGAACGCCAGATGGACTTTCGGATGAGCGACGCCGCAGAGTATCGATTGTGAGAACTGCTGCACATCGAGGGGAATCGAGTATTCGGTTATTAAGCATCCGAATAGCTTGAGGAAGAAAAGATGAACATCAAGCATTGATTGACGAACGCTGCCAGGGAAGACTTTTTCCAGGCACACGATCATGCCTTTCCGAATGGGTGGCTGCATGCCTCTCAAATGCGCAGACAGGTGCTCCCATGCGTAATCATGCCTTTGGGTCCGTTGGTTATTGCAGCGTGGGCAGATAAGTGATGCGAATTTTAACTTATCCGACTTCTTGATGCTCGGTACAACTTGATTGCGTTCTGCATCTGTGTGGAAGAAAAGCGGCGATTTCTGTGAAACATGACCGAAGATCGACTTCAAGTCAAATGCTTTGATCATGTGCTCCCCGGAGTTTGCTTCACCACCGCAAATCCAGCACTTCATAGTACGCTTGAAACCTAACGCCCCGCATAAGATACAAACAAAACCCGCAGAGCAAGCAAGCGCTCTGGCAGCCAAGTGTAGCATAAATCCCGCGCTTGCATCCGAGGCGACAGGGACAGGGCGGAGGCACACCGTGACATTGGACAGTTTGAGTTCAAATGTCTACTGTTGGCCGGGCTACCACCCGTAACCCCTTGTTTTGCCTAGACCAGCACGGCGGCAACATGAGACAAAATGATCGACCTGCCCGCAATCACCGCTGCTATCTGACCGTCGCCCCAGACTGAGCCGCATCACGCAGGAAGAAAGACTGTTTTGGTAGTATTGTCGCTGCATCAACCATCACAAAGCAGAAACCCACCCATGCCCGACCGCCTGACCCTGAAGTCCACCCACCAGAGCAAGCCGCCGATCGACAGGACTTCAACCCCCAGGCGCACGGCCAGCGGCAGCCGTAGGAGCTACAGACGGCGTTCTTGACCGTATGCAGAGCCACCGCCAGGGGAAAAACCGATGGTCGACCGGAGCGGGGGGCATCCACCAAGCCTTGGAGACGATGCTGTTGGTATCGTTGCCCCCATTTACGGACGATCCGGCGCTGATCCTGCACCTGCCGGGCCGTGGCAGTGATGGAATGTCCTTCGGCCAGCAGCAGAATGATTCGCGCCCGGTGGGCCAACCCGGCGGAGGCCGTAGTGCGGCGGAGGATGGCTTCCAGTTCGAGTCGCTCTTGGAGGGTAAGATGGATGCTTACCGGCGATTTTCGTCCTCGCATGACACCTCTTCCGATCTTAGCTTTCAAGGGGGAGGACGATTATACTCCTTAGTTCTTGAGAGCATGAAGATGGTCACCTTGTTGCGCGGAACTGTACTAAGCTATTGGGGATTCTGAAGCGCCCCCGTAAGCCCACCCGATTACCCACAACTGCCAACTAATTGTATAATATAAGTTTTTATAACCTTGTGGGGTGGTGGGATGAGCTGGGCGCAACAAGAGTTTGAGACCCTGGAGATAGGAGATGCGCGACGGACCCAACGCTTGATCAAGCTGGTGGACGATCTGTCGGCTCAACCGACAGGGAGCATTCCGTTGGCCTGCGGCGGCTGGGCGGAGACCAAGGCGGCTTATCGGTTGCTGAATAACCCGGCGTTGGAGTGGCGCGAGATCCTGGAGGTGCATACCGAGCGGACGGTCGAGCGGATGCAGGGCCAGGCGGTCTTGTTGTGCATTCAAGATACCACCGAGTTGGATTTCACCTCGCAACCGGGGATTGCCGGGCTGGGGCGGTTGAGCTACGAGGCTCAGCATGGCCTGTACGTGCATCCGACCCTGGTGGTGACGCCGGCGGGGGTGGCCTTGGGGGTGGTGGATGCCTGGATCTGGGCCCGCCCACCCAAGGACGTACCGCAGGTCAAGGAAAGTACGCGCTGGCTGGAAGGCTACGCGATCGTCGCCGAGTTGGCCGAGCGGGTGCCCGCGAGCCGGCTGGTCTACGTCACCGACCGGGAAGGCAATATCCGGGCGTTGATGGACCTGGCCGCCGAGCGCGGCCACCCGGCGGACTGGCTGGTGCGAGCCCAGCACAACCGCAACACGACCACAGGCGAGAAGCTGTGGGATCGGCTGGCGCGGGATGAACCGCTGGGGGAAGTGGAATTCCGGCTGCCGGCGGCACCGGACCGCCCGGCCCGTCTCGTGCGGCAAACGCTGTACCGGCAAGCGGTGACGCTGCCGGCGCATCACGGCACATCGGCGGTGACCGTGACGGCTGTCCTGGCCCGCGAGGAACACCCGCCGGCGGGCGAGAAGGCAATCGAATGGCGACTGCTGACGAATCGGACGGCGGAGACGCTCGAAGCCGTAGTGGAACTCATTGATGGGTATCGTCGCCGCTGGCTGGTGGAAATTTTTTTCAGGATTTTGAAATCGGGTTGCCGGGTCGAGGCGCTGCAACTGGGTACCCTGGAGCGGTTGGAACGGGCCTTGGTCATTTACCTCATTATCGCCTGGCGGATTCTGCACTTGGTGACCTGGGGGCGCGACTGCCCGAACTTGCCGTGTGACGTCGTCTTTGATCCCGAGGAATGGCAGGCGGCCTGGATCGTGGCCCATCGCTGCCCGCCACCGGAAACGCCCCCACCCCTGGGCCAGATGGTGCGGCTGATCGCGGGCTTTGGCGGGTTTCTCGGCCGCAAGCACGACGGTCACCCCGGTCCCAAGGCGATCTGGGAAGGCCTACAGAAGGTCAGAGCGTTTGCCATCGCCTTTGAGTCTCACCAATTGGCTTACGCCGAGGATGGATAAAATTGTGGGTAAACGGGTGCCGTAAGCCCGCTCGCCAGCAGCAACCAGCCTGTGTTCAGGGGCCTTGACATTTTTAGAGAATCCTTAACTTGTGACCAATGGGCTTATGCGGTTTTGACACCGCCACCCGGATGCGCAACAATCGCAAGAAGCAGTCGGCGAGGAACCATATGAACTTGGGGCTGCCGCTCGACCTCACATGGTATAAGCTCCTGACGGACTGGGGGAGTTTGATCGGCGGCTGCTTTGCGCTGATCGCGGAGTTCATCGCATACCGAGCGAGCTGCATACGGGCTATAGGGTGAGGGACATTGCCCGCAGCCACAACGTCAGTCATAGTACGATCTCACGGCTGACGGCATGAGGCCGCTCAAGTGCTAAGGATTCCTTAGTAATTCTTTACATATTGTGGTTACCCAATGACCAACGCACTAGCCGGAAACACCAAGGAGCGCATCAAGTTCGAGAATCCTCCTATCACCGAGCTTGTTGTTTCTCTCTTTCATCTGCCGATACCGGAGTTTAAAGCTCAACACATCGGCATCTACTGGGATCGCATCCGCGAAAAATATCCTCTTTGCGAGCAGCAAGTCGTAGTCGTTAATCCGTCCGATGCGCAGCCACTTATGGAAGCGCCCGGCGAAGTCTTCCCTCTGCCGCGTTTTTGGTTTTTCAGTGATCATCACCCGACGCTCATTCAAGTTCAACGGAACGCGTTTATGCTCAACTGGCGGCGCTTGTCTAGTTCGACGCCGAGCGAATATCCTCACTACGAGACGGTAATAAAAGACTTCTGGCGGGAGATTGAAGACTATAAGGCATTTATTCAGGAGTTCATCGGGAGAGAGCTCGACCCTATCCAGCGATGCGAACTTACCTATGTCAATGTCATCACCTCCAACGAAGTTTTTGCCAACCAAGTGCAGCTTATGAACATGTTGCCCCCGGTAACGAGCTTCTATGACATTCAGACCGACGACCGACAGTTTGCAGGGCTCAATGCAACGGCAACCTATCGAGTAAATCCGAGTCTTCTGCTTGACTTGGCCATTCGGTCCGGTCGTCGGTCGGACACCATGGAGCTTGCCGTTGGCTTGGAGTTCAAGGCCTACGGCGTCCCGAGTGACCTCTCTCTGGATGGAGCGCGGGCCTGGTATGACTCAGCTCATGACGCTACCTACAAGCTGTTCTTCGATGCCACCGCCAAGCAGGTGCAGGAGACGATATGGAAGCCGCGCTGACCTATGCCCGCAATGGTGGTGTTTCAGAATTGGATATGATGTTTAACACGGCGTCGCTCGACGTTCGCACCTCAGAGAACTACTCATATCAATGGGAACACCACCGCCGCAATATACTGTCTGCAAGGGCGCACCCCGGCAGCGGTTTCACCGGGACGATGACCCTTCCGCGAGGGCTCTTCGAAGCGACTGCACGCGATCCGCAACGCATATACTGGGCCTCGCCCAACATCATTCCGGAGTTCACCGACAGTCAGCAGATTTTTGACGCCATCCAGGCCCTCTATCTGAGCAGCAACACGCCGCGTGACCGGCAAATTGCTGACCGGATAACAGCCCTATACCGGGATGCCCTCGCGGAGGATGAACACATTCTTCCCGCCTCCCTTAGTCAGTTTACCGACTTCTTTTTGGCGCAACCCAAACTTGGCCTTCCCAAAATTACCCTTACGCCAAACAGCACGCTCCGCACGCGGTGGATTCACGGCCCGAGAAATTTCGTTGCTATTGAATTTACCGGTGAGCCGCTCGCCAAGCTGGTTGCTGAGATACCTCAGGGGGACAGTTTGACGGCGCCGCACTTCGGCAGCGAGCCGGTTGAGAGCATTGTTTCAGTTGCCTGCGCCATTGGCGCTTCGTTTGCGTGATGATCGAGATCGACCTGTCCCATCATATATTCCGTCATGTTGGGGGAGCCTCGATAGACGGCGATTTCATTGACCCCGCCGCATTCCGTCGCAAGAAAAAGGGAAATGGGCAGATCGAAGAAGGGTTGTCGGTAAACTGGGTTGAGTATTTTCAAAAACTCACGCCGCAAGAAGCCATCCCCCCGCTTCGGGACATCTTTGTGAATAAGGGCCGCACGGTTGGCCCGAAGTCTAGGTTCGCGCTTTTGAATGTTGGTGCAGCAAAGAACGCCGCTATGAAATACGCCACCGTAGCCATTGTACTCAACGAGAAAGACGACGACCCATCACACTCTTTGGTGAAGGACTACGATGAAGCTCTCAACGAGCAGGTGGCGGAGCAGCTCGCCCAAGTCATCATCGCCGCATACCCTGCGAAGCCCTAACCCACGGCTCTCTCCGGCCTTCCCCGAACGATTTTCCAGAAGATGACATTATGCGATTTTTAGCGCGGCGCGGGCACGGCGGGAAAGCGGAATCCACGATTAGACAGAACGTATCGAAATGTCTAATATTTGACTAACAAGCAGGTATTAAACATCAGAATTTTGTCCAGTACGCGTACGCCACCCCTGACTTTGCCGGGACAGTTGAAGGATCGATTAGCCCTACAAGACTTTTGTATCTTTCCTTGCAGCCTGCATAGTGCTTAAGCCGTTCTCCGGCAACAGTCTTTTTTGTTGGCAAGCTCAGCATAATTTCAACTTCACTTGGTGAAAATCCTTTAATGATTTTTTGATAGTAGGGGACAGCGGCGTTTGAGACCCCGTAGGGGTTGCCGATAGCACACGTTACTACTGTTGTTACAAGCTCTTCTTTTACGGTATCAGGAATTGCGGCTTGCTGCGAGAGTTGGAGAAGTCTTTCGGCGAATGGTGGCTCGTTGTAGAAGTTGTCAAATGCTTGGTGAACTGCCATTAGGCGTTTGGAAGCGTTCGATAATAATGAGTGAACTTCATGTTCTCCCAGAAGAGCCAGCATTCCCAGTTTCTCGAAGAACTGCTGAGATGCTTTGTGACGCTTCTCGTCGCCCTTTGCAATATAGTCGTGATGCCTATTTATTAAGTCGGATTTTGCCTTGGGTGTAAAATGAGGTGCGAAATCTGCCGCGATAGATAACGAATTTACCCTTGCTTCTTCATTGCTACTTGGGTCACTGTATATTCCGTGCAAAGAACCGAACAGTAGGTATTGCTGGGCTTCATGGGTTCTTTCAATTCTCTGCACCCACTGGTTTTTTTGCTCACCGGAGAACTTTCCGCCCTTTATCGCTTTCATGAAGGAAGCGATGTCAACGCCAACAAGGTTATGTTCATCCCCCAATGCGTACTTAGCGCAGCGGTTAGCGAAACTTACGAGTTCATGGCCATCAATTTTTCCAACTACTGGATGTGCAGCCGAGAAATTATTCCGAATATCTCGGCAGTGATCTAGGAAGAAATAGCCGTCTTCTGTGATGAGATTAAGCTTTAGACATAGGCTTAGAAGTTCAGCATCCTTAAGGTCAAGCAGTGCTTGGTCGTCTAAGTTAGTTTTGCCAGTGATTTGCTCAACTACATTTAAACCGAACCGTCTGACTTTCTCACGTAATTCGATAATTGACGAGTTCCAGATGTAATTAATTGCACTATCAAATAGGCCAAATGCTACAGCAACGCACATTCGAGCCATTCCTTCAGTGCGCAGGGCTGGCTGAATTTTTTTCAGCACTCCGGGAAGATTATTCCATGCGGTTTCGATCTCATCAGCAGAAGCAAGTATGTCCCGGGGAACACCAAGCGTCGCGGTTAGCTGATCGAGAGCGGGCAATGTATTCCCGATTATTGCGGGAAGTTTTATATCAGGCATTTTGATATTTTTCCTTGAGCATCTTTATGACTTGACTTTGGCCATCCTGGATGGTGTTAAGCGGTCGCAGCCAGTTGATCGAGCACTGCTTCCCAGGTGGCTGGCGGAAATAGGAGACACTCGTTGCTGCCTACCGAAGTGCCGAAATACTGGTGGGCCCATAAGGTCCGCCGCACGAAGGCTAAGACATCGGAAAACGTGGCCTCGATCTTGGCATACCAGGCGGTGGTGCGTGGCGCCAGTGTCGCCCCGGCAGCCGTCAAGCGGTGCGCCATGAGGCAAACCAGCGAGAACAGCCCGAACAGGACGGGGGTAATGCGGGTGATGGCCAGGTCGGACCACTGCCGCTGGGTTTCGAGGCCCAAATGCCGGCGGCTTTCCTCGAACGTTACCTCGACGTTCCAGCGGAGCACGAAGGCAGTGACGATGCCGTGGGGTTCACAGGCCGGGCAGGTGCAAAAGAACGCCGCGGGGTCCGGGTCACCCTCGGCGTTCACTACCAACACCCAGCGAATTGGCAACGGCTTTTGTCCCCGCCGATACCACAGAGTGACATCGCTCAATAGCCGCACCCGCCGCGTCTCCCCACCATACCAGTAGATTTCCATCTCTTCACCGGACCGTTGAGCCTCTGCCACCCGGTCCTGCAACGCCGGCAAGCGCATCCCCTTGCGCGGCTTCGGTCCGCGCCGCGGGCGCCGGGGGATAGCCGGGAAATCATATAACTGAGCATCCAACCGCAACCGGCTGATCAAGACCACCTCCTGCTGGACACAGGTCCAGGCCAAGCGCAAGCAGGCAAAGCTGCCATCCCCTAGCAACACCCAGGACCGCCGTAACCAGCGGGAGACCGTCTTGACCATCTGGCAGGTCCAGTCTATCGTGGTCTTATGGCGTTTTTTCGCTGCCTGGTTGGCCGCTTTCGAGGGCGCCAACACCGTCAAAAACGGCAAGGCCCAGAGCCGCGAACTCCAGGGCAGCCGCACCAACAGCATCAGGCAAACCCATTTCAAGCCAAAACACTTCACCACG
This sequence comes from uncultured Pseudomonadota bacterium, assembly GCA_963708455.1. Classification (GTDB taxonomy): domain Bacteria; phylum Pseudomonadota; class Gammaproteobacteria; order Competibacterales; family Competibacteraceae; genus CAIMUS01. The sequence goes on along the minus strand of CAVPSQ010000007.1, from coordinate 168,593 downwards.
TGCTTCTGGGTCGAGCGCACCGCATCCCGGTAGCAGCCCTTGGCCTTAATTCGTTTCCCCTGCCGTCGCTCCACCGTATCATCCACCACTATCAGCGGCACCCACGGCGGCGGGAGTAACCGGATCAACAGGCCTAACAAGATCTTCGCCGCCTGCAACCCCGACCAGCGCGCCCGATTCAAGACCCGATGATAGCGCTCAAACCGGGGTTCCTGTCCCAACCCCATCACCCGCAGGGCCGCCGCGACCGTGCGGGGGCCTTGGCAGAGCATGGCGCCGATTATCAACACCTGGGCGTGACTCCAGACTGTTGAGGAAAACAACCCGGCAAACGGGGCTAAAACCGCTATAATCATTTCAGGCAGAGGGGGCATGGGACGCTCCGGTTGGTTTGGTCACCCCGTTAGCTTACCCCATCGTCGCCTCTGCTTCTTGCTTCAAGAACCGCTCAAATGGCCAAAGTCCAGTATGACAGGCAGCCTTAGCTGGCGGAAAGCGCGGCCTTGGCCGCGTCATTCAGAAAGTTTCCCACAAAAATTGTAGAAATGAAACGCTGCCGCGAAACATTGGACATTTTGAGTTCAAGTGTCTACTGTTGGCCGGGCTACCACCCGTAACCCCTTGTTTTGCCTGGACCAGCACGGCGGCAACATGAGACAAAATGATCGACCTGCCCGCGCCCACCGCTACCTGACCGTCGCTGAGGTCGATAAGCTCATGGCTACCGCCAAGGGTAGCGTCGAGCAGGAAAGGCTATTTTGATGATAGATGATAGAATTGTCGCTGCGTCAACCATCACAAAGCGGAAACCCGCCCATGCGCGACCGCCTGACCCTGAAATCCGCCCACCCCCCAGAGCAAGCCGCCGATCAACAGGACTTCAGCTCCCAGGCACCCGGCCAGCGGCAGCCGCAGGAGCTACAAACGGCGTTCTTGACCGACATGCTGGATAGGATGGTTACGGTTTACCTGGTCAGCGGCATCAAGCTGAGCGGCAAGTTGAGGCAGCACGATCAATACACGCTGCTGCTGCAAGGCGCGGACAGCCTTGACTCGCTAATCTTCAAGCACACCACCAGCACCATCATCCCAGGCGTACCGGTCGTGTTACGGGAGCGCCGGTCGCCCTTCGGCAGAAGGCCCGAGTGGACCGAGTGACAAGCCCGACCTCGTGTCCTGCAAATGGGGACACTACGTGGAGCAGGTACTTGACGGCCAGCGGCCGCCACTCTCATGGTACGATGATCACCAGCCGCTTCCCTCTTTACCCTTATTTAGGAGCCAGCAGGCGGTTATTCCGTCCTCTGCCACATTGAACAGTTCACCCGATGAACAAACTATGAATCAATCCATTGTTAAAAAATTTTTCGATAACTGGTCGATCTATGACAAAGTGCTTGCCCATAATTACATGTACCATGATGACATCTACCGGGATGTGCAACACTTTATTGCCAGTCACTATGCCGACCGCCCCTTTGCACTGTTCGACCTCGGCTGCGGTAGTGCACTCCATTTGGCGCACGCCTTGAAGAACAGCCCGATTTGCCGCTACCGTGGCTATGACCTCTCCGACCTGGCGCTCGTTCATGCCGCCCGCAATCTGGCTGACTTGGGTTGCCCTATTGAGTTGCATCAGGGTGACCTGCTGGAGGGCTTAAGAGCGAGTAGAGAAAAATTTGATCTTATCTTTTCCAGCTTTGCCCTGCATCATTTCGTCTCTACCGATAAGACGGCCTTTTTTCAACTGGCCTGCCAGCACCTGAATGAAAACGGGAGATTACTGCTGATCGATGTGATGCGCGAGGAGGATGAGGAGCCGGCCCTTTATCTGGCCCGGTATTGTGGCTGGTTGCGGTCAGCGTGGCAGGCCCTGCAGCCCGAAGAACTGGACGCTATTTGTGAGCATATCGGGAATTACGACTTTCCGGAAACGGCGTCGACACTGGCTGCCATGGCGACGGCTGCCGGTTTTGACTGTGGCATCGAAATTAATCGCTTCCGCTGGCATCATACCTTATGCTTTGAGAAAAGCACGAACGCCTAAAATGGACTCCCCCCTGGACAAGGGACCGAAATCGGGGGAACGACCACATTTTCCATTTCCGTTCGCTGGAAAACGTGGTCCGTCCCCTATTTCCTTTCTCTATTTCCTTTCTATTTCCCTATTTCCACTATTTCCAGTTAGGCGAACATCAGCCGTCCACGGGGTTTAGGTATCAGCCGTCCAGCTTGAAGAGATTATTGCGCCTTTATCGACTTGTTCATCTGCATTCTCTGCGCATGAGCATCTGATACTCATCCTGCTCCGTCAACGCTCGATATTCATCCTTGGATTGCCGCAGGCGGCTGCACAGCTGCGCCAAGCGGGCGCGTAACTGTGCCTGTTGAAAAGGCGTTACCGTGGTCGCCCGCAAGCCCTGGGATGCCTGTTCGATCGCCTCTTTCAACTGACCGTTAAGCGAATAATACTCGGCTAACATGGCGTAGGTAGTGGCATCGTCGCCGGCCCGTTGCGCCGCCTGGGCATAGGTGGAATATAAAGCGAGATCGCTGCCGCGGCGGCGCAGCAAGGGTTGCAGGATCTGCATGGCTTTGCGTGGGTCGCCCTGGGTCGCCAACGCATAGCCGTAATGCATGGCCAGGGTGTAGTCGTCGGGATACAGGCCGGCGGCATCGTCGAACAGGCGCCATGCTTGGGCGCGGTCTCCTTTGGCGAGGGCGATTTCCGCTTCTTCGATACGGAAAACAAGTTTGTCGGGTTTGGCCTTGCGCAGGCGGGCGATCTGTTGCTGCGCCTCGTCGTAGCGACCGGCGCGCTTCAAGGCCAGCGTATAGCCGTAGCGCTCGGCCAGTTCGTCGGCATAGTCGCCCTTGGCCAGCGTGGTCTCGAAATAACGCAGCAGACTGGTGGTGTCGGTGCTCGCCAGCACCTGCATCCGGGCTTTCGCCAGATGGTAGGCGAGGCTGTCGCGCCGCTGCCGCGACGAAGGCGGCTGGATGAAGCGGTCCTGGGTATCAGCGATGCGATTGCGGGGGATTGGATGAGTCCGCAGAAATTCTGGAATCTGCGCTTCCAGCCCTCCCGATTGGCGCTCCAGGCGGCCAAAGAAACTGGCCAGCCCATTCGGATCGAAACCGGACTGTGCCAACAGGTGGGCGCCGATCCGGTCGGCCTCCTGTTCGTTGGCGCGGGTGAAGTTGACCTGGTGCTGGGCACCCGCCGCCATGGTCGCGGTCATGGCGGCCGGTCCGATCTGACTGCCGGGCGCGGCCATCGCCAGGGCTATCGATGCCAGAAAGGCCGCCGCCATGGGAATAGTCATACTATAGGCGTCGGCATAGGTCCGGGCGATGTGGCCCTGGGAAACATGCGCGATTTCATGGGCCATCACGCCGGCCAGTTCACTTTCATTGGTCGTCGCCAGCAGCAGCCCGGAGTTGAAGCCGATGAAACCTCCCGGCGCCGCGAAGGCGTTGATGTCGGGACTGTTGATCCAGAAAAAGGTAAATGGATTGCCGTTGTTCTGGGCGTAGGAGCCGATGCTCTGTCCTACGGAAGCCAGATACTCGTTCAACTGGACATCGTCTATGACGACGCCGTGATCGCGTATTTCCCGCAACGCCATCTGGCCCAGGCGGTGTTCATCATTGGGACTCAGGTATTGCTGGGAGGGATCGCCGATATTGGGCAGGGCGATGGTTTGCGCCGGCGCGGGCAGAACAAGCACTGCGCTGAGTAGCAGCGCCAGCGCGGAAGCAGCACGAGAAGAGCGCATAGTCATTGTAAAAATATAATGTAGTAGAAAAACTACTAGAAAAGACAGGTAGCCGTGGTTCAGGTTCCATCCCCGGCATGGCGCAACCGGATGGGGCGGGCGGTTGCGTTTCCCGTATCCTTCTTGCAGCTCAATCCGGAAAACTAAACTGCCCGGTATAATATGTTTTTTTATCAGTCTTGAACAGCCGGGTTGCGGCCCGGACGAGGCCGTTATGGAAATCGTGTACTTTCTCATACCCCTTACCGTGTTCATCATGATTATCGTGGCGGTCGCCTTTATCTGGGCGGTCAGGACCGGTCAGTTCGATGATCTGGAAGGACCCGCCTACCGCATTCTGATGGACGACGACGATCCCCGCATTCCCCGCCCTGCCGACGGACAGACTGACAAAGACTCGCCAACACCAGATAAATTAATTAAAATGAATGGTAGTTCAAGGGGAAAGTAAATCCCTAAGGGGAATAACGACTCATGTTCACATTTCAAAGTTTTCCGCTGGTGATCATTATGGTGCTGGCTGTGGCCGGTCTAATCAGCTTCTTTTCAGTCATTCTGTAAACTTCCTCACTCTTGCAAACGGCCTCGTAAGAGGCCGTTTGCGTCAACAGCCACCGTACTTATGGGACAGGGGCGCCAGTTACTCACCATCCTTAACGACGGCCGATTCCATTCCGGCGAAAGCCTGGCCGGGTGCTTGGGCGGGATCAGTCGGGCGGCGATCTGGAAGACGATCCAAAATCTGCAGGCGTTGGGACTGGAAATTCACGCTGTGCGCGGACGCGGCTATCGCCTGGCGGAACCGGTGGAGTTGCTCGCCGCTGCTGCGATCCAGGATGGATTGACAGTCGCCGCCCGTTCCTGGGTAAGCACACTCGAAGTCCACGAACGGATCGATTCCACCAATACTTACCTGATGAATCGCGCTAAAGAGGGACTGCCCGGCGGCACCGTTTGCCTCGCTGAATGGCAGTCGGCCGGACGCGGACGGCGTGGTCGCTCGTGGGTGTCGCCCTTCGCCGCCAATCTGTATCTGTCGCTGTTGTGGCGCTTTGCGCTGGAACCGGCGCTGTTGAGCGGCGTCAGCCTGGCTGTCGGTGTGGCCGCGATCCGCGCTCTGAACAGTGTCGGGATCGACGGCCTGGGTCTTAAATGGCCGAACGATGTGCTGTGGCAGCGGCGCAAGCTGGCCGGCGTGCTGCTGGAATTCGGCGGCGAGTCGGCGGGACCCTGCCATATCGTGGCCGGCGTGGGTTTGAACGTAGCTATGCCAAGGTCCACCGAACAGGAGATCGACCAGCCCTGGGTGGATCTGCGCACCATCGTGGGTCGGCAAGAGCAGCTTTCCCGCAACCGTCTAGCTGCCCGCTTGATCAGCGAGTTGGTCGCTGCGCTGATCCAGTTCGAACAGCAAGGACTCGATGCCTTCAGAGAAGACTGGCGACGCTTCGATCTGGCGCAGGGCCACCCGGTCACGCTCCATCTGCCCGGCGCCGTGATTGCCGGCATCGCTCGCGGCGTCGATGCCTCCGGCGCCCTGCTATTGGAAACCGCCGCCGGCATGCGCCGTTTTCTGGGGGGTGAAATCAGTTTGCGGCTGGCGCCATGATTCTGCTCGTCGATGCCGGCAATACCCGCATCAAGTGGCTGCTGTGGAATAACGGTCAGGCCGACCGGCGCGGCCATCTGTTGCATAAAGGGCTCGACCCGTCTGCTTTGGGAGAACGGCTCTGGCAGGGAGTGGAGCGCCCCGAACAGGTATGGATCGCCAACGTGGCCGGCGCCGAACTGGCCGCCGCACTGCACACCTGGATGCGCCGCCGCTGGTCGCTGGAGGCCCGGTTCGCCGTGGTGGAAGCGGCCGGTTACGGCGTCAGCAATGCGTACCAGTCACCAGCGCAGATGGGCGTCGATCGTTGGGTTGCGATGCTCGGGGCCAGAGCGCTGCTCGACCGCTCCTGTTGTATCGTGGATTGCGGCACCGCCATTACGGTAGACGCTCTGACGGCCGCCGGCATCCATCTGGGCGGGGTGATTTTTCCAGGGATGCAGTTGATGCGGACGGCGCTGTATCGGGATACCCGCCAGATTCCTGCGGCTGCTGCCGGCAAGGCGACGGTATTCGGGCGGAGCACCCGGGATTGCGTATGGGGCGGTACAACGTTGGCGGTCGCCGCCGCCATCGACGGCATCACCGAGCGAATGGCGGCAGCCATGCCCGGCGCAAGCCAACGGCTGCTGACCGGTGGAGATGCCGCGACGTTGTTGCCCTATCTAAGGCACGGCTATCATCTGGAGCCCGATTTGATTTTTTACGGTCTGCTGGTGAACGCCGGACTGTACCCGACGCACTCGTAGCAAAAGCCGGAGCCCCGGAGCGGACGTGCCAGCCGGGCATCCACTGCATCCGGCTGGAATCCGAGGCAGGTGATAAGTTATCATGATTCCGACCTTCGGCCCGGTTACCGCCCCTGTAGCTCAATCGGCAGAGCAATCGATTTGTAATCGATAGGTTGTCAGTTCGAGTCTGACCTGGGGCTCCCTCACATCAACCGCCCGGCGCACCCACCGAAGGTATCCACTTAAGCCTGGAAATTTACTAATTTCAATTGGTTAGTGTGTCACGAGGCGCCTGATCGTCAGCCCCTCTTGCGGAGCCGTTTGTTGCTGACTCACTCATGGAAAGGCAGCTCCTGCAGACGAGCATCTGGGTGAACTTCCTGCAGATACTCGGTCATGCGGCACGCATGGAACAAGGCAACCCCCATCACCTCAGTATGTCCTGCGTCAAGGAAAAGGGCGAGTCCCCTAGTCGGGTACACCCACGCTCCAGTGGGGATTCGCATGACATCAAGGTAATAGTCGAGCTTCATTTCGGGTTCACCGAGTTGCCGGAGGAGCTCGTGCGAGGGATAAGGGAGCAGGGGATATCTTATCTCGATCAGGACAATATACTCTGCGCGAAACCAGACCTTGAGGTTATGCGCATAACCCTCGGCAACGTGCATGCGATACATGGCCTGGCGATGGGCGCGGCCGAGGACACCTTGGCCGTACTCATCTCTCAGGCGCGCAAATGCAGCGTCAAAATCCGAGTAGCCACACGACACTGGCAAACCTTTCCAGGCGCGGTAATCCCGGGCTGCAATTGCACTCCAAGCTTCGGAACAAGCGCTGTTTCTTTCATTGTCTTTCATGGTTCCTCCGCCATTGAGGCAGACTACAACAAGTGCGATGCCGATTACTATTCCGTTGATGGCGGGCCTCACCCTACTGCCTTAATTACAGAGGCGCCGCCGTTGTCACGGCCCACCTATTAGATCGGTTCGCCCGAGGAAGAAAGCCGCCATCGCATTGCGAATGCCCACGATGCCCACTGTACGCTCGGCATTAGTCCACTCGTCATAACGCGGCGGCGCAGGAATCGGATGGCCCAGGGGATTGGCAGGATCCTGAAACCGATCTTCGATAGCACTGCGTAACGTTGCGTCAAAGGAGAGATTATCCCAGACAATCTTGGCTAGGTAATCGGTCATGCCCTCTCGAAGAACGAAGCCTCCACGCTGCTCCGGGAGGCTGGAGCGGTAGGTCACGTGATTGGGGTGTTCGAGTGTATGGATATATTCGTGAATGATGGTCGCGAAAGTCCTGTACATGATATTCCTGTTCGCCGCATTGGTGGCGCCGAGATACATTTGGAGAAAAATCTGGCCGCCTCCAGCGGAAGCAGGCCAGTTGCGGTGGATGTCCAGGAGTTCTGCTCGCCTGGTTCCGACAATGCCGGTTGTGACGTGCGGCGGACTGGCGTCATAGTCGAGAACCCCTGGAGGCTGGGTCGGAAAGCCCGTGACGCCGGCGATAAGACCCCACTCGGTGGTGCGGGTCTGCACAGCCCCATGCTCGCGATCGATGTTTTTAATGATATCGTCGCCGTTAAGCAACTTCAGAACCCGCCAGTTAGCGGCCTGATCCGCATTGGTCGTGGATGCTGCAATAGCGCTCTGCCGTTGCACGAACTGATCGAAGATATTAACCCCGAAGGCCATCGCAGGTCCGGTGCTGTAGCGGCCATAGACCGTATCGGTGACCACTTTCGCCCGTTGGGCCAAGCGGTCAACGTCGGCGGTTGACATCATATTGGCTGCCGTGCGCGGCGGGCGTGAGGCAACCAGGGAATTGTACAAGCCGGTGATGGCTTGGTTCAGCCGATTTTGAATTCGAAGCTCGTAGGGATCCGGGTTCGTGGCGATCGTACGGCTGAAAGTCGGCAGCGCACCGCTCGGCGTCCGCACCTCGGTGGTGATGGCGCTGGTCACGGCGGCTCGCTCCGCAGCCGTGAGACTTCTTGTGCCTTCCGTCAAGGGCCTGGTTGGATGCGCAGCGATGGCACGCTCCGGAGCGTGATGGAGAAAGTGCTGATCGAGCAGGTTCATGGTCGTAGGGCCCACGATTCCATCAACGTCTCCGCCCGTAAGCCCCTTAGCGCTTTGGAAGGCTTCGACTCCGGTCTTCGTTTCGTCTTTGAAGTTGCCGTCTACTCCAAACACGGGCAGCGCAAACCCGGCATCGACTAGAGCCTGCTGCAGGATGGTCACGTGGAGGCCTCTGGCACCTTGCTGAATCAGGGTCTCGTTATCATAGGCTGCTTCCAGTTGCTCGTTACCTTTGAAACGGTTCGAACTGAGGTCATGGTGATCGCCGATAGTGCGCTGCACACGCGGCACCGAGTCTTGCTGCGGAACGACAGGCGCCAGTCTGATGGGCAAGCAGGCGTCGTCCGGCCAACGTATGAGGAGCATACTGTCCGGGCGCAAACTCGATAGGGAGGCCACTGATAAAGGCGTGCGCCCCCCGTAGGCGCGTGGCTGTAACCGCCGCTTCGTCAGTATGACTGGAGTCGGGTTCGCGGTTTTCAGTATTCGTGTCGATCAACCGCTGTATTGCTTGATTGCCAATCATGTGCTGTAAGTGCATGATTGAATTGGTATGATCACTTGGTGCAGACGCTGCCCTGGTGGACTTAACCAGGCTAGCGGATGCCGCTCGCTGAGGTTGATTGTGCTTCTGTGCGAACGTTCGCATGTTCTACCTCCTATCTCCTAATCTGTTAACGCGATGCCGTTGGTATCGTTACCCCCATTTACGAACGATCCGGCGCTGATCCTGCACCTGTCGGGCCGTGGCGGTGATCGAACGTCCTTCGGCCAGCAGCAGAATGATCCGTGCCCGGTGCGCCAACCCGGTGGATGCCGTGGTGCGGCGGAGTTGTGCGGAACTGTACTAAGCCAGCAGGCGGTCACCCACGAAGGGATTGCTGCGACGCTCCGCGCCGAAGGTGGACACGGGCCCATGCCCCGGAATGAATTGCACGTCCTCCCCCAGCGGCCAGAGCTGCTCGCGGATCGAGCGAATCAGCGTGGCGTAGTCGCCACGCGGCAGATCGGTGCGGCCGATGGAGCCCTGGAACAGCACATCGCCGACGATGGCCAGGCGGCTGGGCGGATGGAAGAAGATCACGTGGCCGGGGGTATGGCCGGGACAATGGCGAACTTCGAGCTGGATATGGCCGAAGGTTACGGTATCGCCCTGTTCCAGCCAGCGATCCGGCGTGCACGGCCCGGCTTCCGCCAAACCGAACTGGGCGCCGCGGGTAGCCAGCAGATCGAGCCAGAAGCGATCTTCCCGCTGCGGTCCTTCGATAGGAATGTGCAGCCGCTGCGCGAGCGCGCCGGCGCCGCCAGCGTGATCGACATGCCCGTGGGTCAGCAGAATCTTCTCAATCTCGACCTTGGCCTGCTCCGCCGCCTGCACAATGCGATCGAGGTCGCCACCCGGATCGACGACCGCAGCCTTGCCGGTTTCCAGGCAACAGAGCAGCGAGCAGTTCTGCTCGAAGGGGGTAACCGGAATGATAAACGCCCGCAGGGTCATTTCTGCCTCTCGAGCACCCGGCTGGCCGACAGCAGCATGACTTTGGCGAGCCGCTCCCGCAACTCGGGGCTGAGTTTTTCCTTATTGCCGATCAGCAGACCCCGCGTGCAGATGGTTTCCACCGAGGTATCGAAGCTCCATTTTTTCTCCTGTAGGGTGACTTTGTCGAAGGTGTACACCGCGCTGCCGTCGGGTAGTTTGTCGTTCAAATCCCAGTCTTTTACCGGCACGAAACGGAAATCCTTGGGATCGTCCAGCACCACTTGCATTTCCGGGGATTTCACTTCCGGTTTCTGCACGAACATGACGGCTTTGATCTTGCTCTGCTTGCCGCCGGTTTTAAGCTCCAGCAGGGCTTGCATCGTGTCTACGAAGGCAGCGGGTGTGTTCTTGAAGCCCGACTCCAGTTGCATCATGTACAGATAGGTGATCGCCGTGCCGCTGTTCGGGTCCCGGATGGCGATTTGATTACCCTGCTTCTTTTGCAGATCGCTGTCGCTGCCAATATCGCTGTCCTTGCCGGTGACGATAAACACGCATTCCTTGCCGATTTCACCGAGGGTGAACAGCTTGTCGGCGAATTTGGGATGCTCGCCCAGGAAATATTTCAAAGCGTCGGCCTGGGTCAGGCCGAGGTTGACGGGGCTGGCCGGATCGTCCAGGCGTTGCAGATTCTCGGTCGAGCCGACGCTGGCTTGTACGTCGGTGGCAACTCCCTGTTCGGTCATCACCGCCTTCAGTCGTTCACCGATGCCATAATAACCACCACCGCTTTTGCCTGTGCTGATCACCAGAGCGGGGTCAGCGGCCTGGGCAACGACGCCTGCGAGCAGCAACACGGTGACAAAAGCCGGCAAGGTAAGGTTGTTCATAACTGGATTCCTGTAAACAGGTTGATAGGGTAGGGCAGCATAACGTGCTGATCGTTCGCTATTCTATCAATCCAGCGGTGCGAATAGGATGATCGCGTATTTTAAACCGTGTCCAATTTGAAACCTGAAGTTTTTGGGAATCAAACCGGACGGTTGTTATTGCCACCGATTCCCTTCCCCACGAGGGGGGAGGGAACGGAAGGGGAACCGTTAAGAGAAAACTATAGGTCTCAAAACAGATGCGGTTTAGCAGCGTTGCAGGCGGTGATCGATGAACTTGATGATCCGCCTCCGGGACCACCGCTTCCATCCGTTCCATATTCAGGGAGGTGTCCCAGTTGCGCCCTATTAACCCAAATCCCCCCATAGCGCCTGGAGCGCAGCCAGTGTTGCCAGGCCGGCTGTTTCGGTGCGCATGATCCGCGGTCCGAGTTGAATAGAGATAAAGCCGGCTGCCTCTGCCGCGGTGATTTCCGCCGGACTCAGGCCGCCTTCCGGCCCGATCAGCAGATGTACCGGGCCGGCAGGCCGGGCAACCGCGTTAAGCCTGTGCTGCGCGTCGGGATGTAACACCAACCCTTGTCCCGTCCGGCGATCCTGGCTTAGCCAGTCGCTCAGACAAACCGGTTCCATCAGGGCAGGCAGGCGATTGCGGCCGCATTGTTCACAGGCTGCCGCAATCACGCCGCGCCAGCGTTGCAGCCGCTTAACCAGACGTTCTTCACCCAGGTGGACCACGCTGCGCTGCACCAGCACGGGCACAATCCCGGCGACCCCCAGTTCCACCGCTTTCTGTATAGTGAAATCCATACGCTCGCTTTTGGACACGCCCTGCGCCAGCAGCACCGGCAACGGCGACTCGACTTCGCGGGCAATGAATCCGGTGATATCGATCCTGGCTGCACGCCGCCGCGCCTCGGTCAACACGCCGTGGAACTCTCCACCCTGGCCATTGAACACGACCAGCGCGGCGCCGGGAGCTAGGCGCAGCACCCGGATCACATGGTGAACAGCGGCCTCGGCAAGAGGCACACTGAAGCCCACTTGCAGGGGAACAGGCAGATAAACGCGGGGTATTCGCATGAATGCGGAAAATGCCGGGTAACCGAGCCGAAATTATGACACGATCGCGGTGACCGCCGGCAACTACCGGTGGATAACCGTGCGCACGGCTTGTTGCATCTGTAGGGGGTAGTTATGGTGAAAATCGCTAGCTGGAATGTCAATTCCCTGCGCGTCCGTCTGTCGCAATTGGTGGACTGGCTGCAGGCTGAACAACCCGACATTCTTGCCCTGCAGGAGACCAAAACGCCGGATCCGGACTTTCCAGAAGCCGCGCTGGCCGCGCTCGGCTATCAGGCGGTTTTTGCAGGGGAGAAGGCGTATAACGGGGTGGCCGTGCTCAGCCGACAGCCGGCCACTGAAGTGGTGACGGCTTTACCCGGTCTGGTCGCCGATAGTCAGCGGCGGGCACTTGGGGCGACCATCGCCGGAATTCGCCTGTTGAATTTGTATGTGCCGAACGGTCAGGCCGTGGGAACCGAAAAATATGCCTACAAGCTAGCCTGGCTGGACAGGTTGGTGGCTTATCTCGGCGAGCAGCTCGCCGCCTATCCCCGCCTGGCGGCAGTGGGGGATTTCAATATCGCTCTCGAAGATCGCGACGTCCACGATCCGGCCGCCTGGGCCGGCCAGGTATTGTGCAGCGAGCCGGAACGGCGGGCCCTGCGGCGGTTGCTGCAACTCGGTCTGGTGGATGCCTTCCGGCTGTTCGAGCAGCCGCCGGCCAGCTTTAGCTGGTGGGACTATCGTGCCGCCGGTTTTCGCCGCAATCAGGGGTTACGCATCGATCTGATCCTGGCAAGCACCGTCCTGGCGCAGGTCTGCACGAGCTGCCGCATAGATAAGGCAACCCGCGCCCTGGAACGGCCGTCCGACCATGCTCCCATCGTGGCGGAATTCGACTTGGACTAATATCCTGGACTTTGGCCATCCGGGGTGGTTTAAGCCGTCGCTGCTAGTTGATCGAGCACCGTTTCCCAGGTGGCCTGCGGAAATAGGAGACACTCGTTGGCGTCGGTCGAGGTGCTGAAATAATGATGCGCCCATAAGGTCCGCCGCACGAACGCTAAGACATCGGAAAACGTGGCCTCGGTCTTGGCATACCAGGCGGTGGTGCGTGGCGCCAGTGTCGTCCCGGCAGCCGTCAAGCGGTGCGCCATGAGGCAAACCAGCGAGAACAGCCCGAACAGCACCGGGGTGGTGCGGGCGATGGCTAGATCGGACCACTGCCGCTGGGTTTCAACACCAGCATGATGCTGACATGCAGCAGCAACGGCCAGAGCAGTTTGCTGCATCTGAACATCCATAATAACGCGGCCTGTTGGTAACCACCTAAGCTTACCCGTTCAAACTCCGCCCAACACACGGAGTTGGACAGCAGGATGCCCATCAGGCAAAAACTCAACCACCAGCGCTGCGCCTTCGACAGCTTGCGCGTCGGCGCATAGTCTTGGATCCCCTGGTCAAGCGGGTCAATAAACTCCTTGATAAACGGTAGCGGTGTGGTGAATACCATGGGCACCTTCTTGAATAAAGCCTACAGTTTCTAGCGAGACTAGAGCTTCCTCCAGAAGTTTTGTCAAGGGAAAAATCCTTGATAGTCGAGTGATAGCGTTCAAACCGCGGTTCCTGGCCTAACCCCATCACCCGCAGGGCCGCCGCAACCGTGCGGGGGCCTTGGCAGAGGACGGCAACGGGGCCAGAACCGCTATAATCATCTCCGGCAGAGGGGACATGGGATGCTCCGGTTGGTTTGAGAACCCCGTTAGCTTACCCCATCGTCGCCTCTGCTTCTTGCTTCAAGAACCACTCAAATGGCCAAAGTCCAGGCTGAACTATGTAGCATAATGGCTACCCACTTAAGGCGGGACAATCTCGACCCTGGGAGCGCCGGCGTCCTCGCCGGCCCGTTGCGGTCACTCTGCGAAGTGTCCCGGCTTAAGTGGATACCCTAGCATAATTATCCGGAACTCACGTTAGGATAGACAAAACCCGTCAGATTTATACGACTGGACACTGCCAACCTATAAGGGAAATGTCCATGACGTCCCGTCGCACCTCACTGCAGCTCATCATCGGGCTGATAGCCGTTTTTTCGGCTCTGCTCGGTGCAGCAACCAACATTGCAACCGGCATTTTGCCGGCAACCTGGCAGCCCTATCTGTGGTTGGCATGGCCAGTCTTAATTGTCAGCTTGATCAGCCTCATCGTCCTTGTAGTCTGGCAAGCCCAGCACGAACCGCAGCCGCCGGCCGACAGGTTGCGCCGCGCCTACCTGGAACGCATGACGGAAGAATGGCGCAAGCTACGATTGCAGGCGCTGGATTCCCAAGCAGCCGATGCTGATTCCCAACTGCTGCCGCTGGAAAAGATCTATGTGGCGCTTGACACCACGACGCCGCGCCCCCGCGCCCCTGACCGTGAAGGTACGGCAGCGGGTGAGCAACCGCCGCTGTCGGCGGTCGAGGCGCTGTGGAATTCGGCATCGGGCCGACTGCTGCTATTGGGCCAGCCTGGTTCAGGCAAAAGCACATTCGCGCGTTATCTGTCTCTGACCCTGGCGGAAGCCCTGCGGCGGCCAGGTGCTTTCGCCTTACCGGACCGGCTTCCCGGCTGGAACGGTCCTGCGCTGCTGCCGATCCTGATACCCTTGGGCCGGTTGGTGGCCGGGCTACGCGGGGACAGCGCCAGGGATATTGAGTCGGGTCTTTACACCTACGTCGAAAAGGATGTCGCGGACTATGGTCCAGCGCTGTTGGAGGAACTGCAACAAACCGGTGGCCTGGTGATTTTCGACGGCCTGGACGAGGTGCCTGATGCGCAGCGGGAGCGTTTGAAGGCGGCGCTGAGTCGCTTTGCCGGTGGCTATCTGCACTGCCGCATTGTGGTGACTTGCCGCACCCACAGTTATCGGCATAACTCCGGCTGGCGGATGGACTGGCCAGTAGCCGAGTTGGCGGATTTCAGCGATGAAAAAATCGCCGATTTCATCAGCCGCTGGTATGAGGCATTAATCCAGCGCGACCGCAGCGGTGAGGACGGTTATCGGCGCAAGGAAGCCACCTTGCGGGCAGCGCTCACACCCAACGATCCGCGTGGTTTGCTGCAACTGGCGCGGACCCCGCTGCTGCTGACCGTGATGGCGATCGTGCATGGCCACAAGGAACTGCCAGGTAGCCGGATCGCGGTGTATCGGGAATGTGTAGAACTCCTGCTGCAGCGCTGGCAGAAGCGGAAAGCGGAGGAAGGAGGGCGGCAAAGCTTGCTGGACGCTCTGCTACCCTGCGGTGTCACCGAGCGGCAGTTGGAGCAGGGTCTGTGGGAAGTGGCGTATCGTGCTCATGAGGTGGGAGAGGCCGACCGCTTGGGCGGCGGCGGACGTGCGCTGATCAGTGGCGATACGTTGCGTGGCGTGCTGCATCGACATTTCGAGCAGCCGGATGGAAGGCGGACCCATCAGGCGGTGGAGACTTTTTTGGACTATTGCCATCACGCTAACGGTCTAGTGCTATATCAGGGGAAGTTCCCGACGGTTGCTGAAGGTATTCCCGAACCAGTCTATGCGTTTCCACATTTAACTTTTGAGGAGTATCTGGCGGCCCGTCACCTAAAACGCGTAAAAGTAAATGGAAGCTTTACCCAAAAGGCGGCGGAACTCGCCGGGGAACCTGCCTGGCGGGAAGTTGTGCGGTTCTTAGGGGAATATTTGTGCCACGATAAGGACGGCGCCGATATTGAGCAGGCGCAAGCGCTGTTGGAAAGGTTGTGTCAGGAGGAAACACCGCAAACTGACCCAGACTGGCGCCGGATTCTACTTGCTGGCGAGTTGCTGCAGGCGCTGCGCCGGGAAGTGGCGATACCGGACCAACAGCTAGAGGAGCGTATTCGGGGGCGCCTAGCGCTGTTGCTGCGGGCACCGGCAGCGTTGCGTGACGCCCTGCAAGAACGGGCAACGGCTGGGCGAGCGCTGGCGCGTGTAGGTGATCCGCGGCCGGGTGTAGAACTGGGAGCAGAAGGTTTACCTGATTTCCAATGGGTACGGATTCCGGGCACGGCGGCCGTGCAGGCCAGCGGCCGGTTTCCCAATTTCGCCGGATTGCGGTTGGGTAATGGCGCCAAGCCGGACCCGAAAGCGCGCGATGACGAAAACTGGCCGGTGGCGGCGGAGCCGCTGGAACTGCAGGATTTTGAACTGGCGGCTTACCCTGTGACGGTGGCGCAGTTTCGGCCCTTTGTCGTGCAGGGCTACCGCGAGGACCGTTGGTGGAGTGAAGCGGGAAGGCGCGACCGCGGTAATCGGGTGCAGCCCTATCTGTGGGATGATCCAGTGTGGACGCTAGACAATCATCCGGTGGTGAGCGTGACCTGGTACGACGCGGAAGCCTATTGCAACTGGCTGAACGAGCAATTGCAGCTTGCCGCCGGGAACCATCCGCTTGCCGACTGAGGCGGAGTGGGAGTGGGCCGCGCGAGGACCCGAAGGCCACCGTTATCCGTGGGGTGATGAATGGGAAAGCTTGGCGCTGTAACAGCAGCTGAGTCCGGTATCAATCGCACCAGTGCGGTGGGCTGTTTTCCGGGTGGTGCGGCGGATTGGTGGCAGAAGCTCCAGCCGGACCGTGAGGTTGCGCATGATCTGGCCGGTAATGTCTGGGAATGGACGGCTTCGGAATACAGCGAGGATTACTCGAAGGCGCATCAGTCAGTGCTGAATACCGAATTTTTCGGATGATAGCCCGTGTGTGTTGCGGGGCGGCTCGTGGAACAACGAACCGGGGGGGCTGCGCGGGGCTGCGCGCCTCTACACGGGCCCCCGCGCTCCGGGAACAGCACCATCGGTTTTCGCCTGGCCAGGACCTTAACCTTTGATCTATAACCTTTTTCCCTTTGCCGGGGGTCCAGGGGGCGGAGCCCCCTGGTCGCGCAAATTGGGGGTTATGGTGGATAAGCCAGCGGGCGATACAACGCCCAGAGCAGTACAAGCCTGTCATGAACTGCTGGCCTGGCTGATTCCGCTGCTGGAAACGGCCTGGGAGCGCCGGCGTCCCCGCCGGCTCCGACAGGACCACAGCGACGGCTGGGTTTGCCTGGAGCGGACGGTGGTCCAGTCCACGTCCTGGCCGGCGAGGACGCCGGCGCTCCCAGGATTCAGTCCCGATCTCGCTACGATGCCGGAAGCGGGCTTCGGCCTTATTCTGGCTTATGACTTGCCATACAAACCGGTCAGCGCTTTAGGGGGTAAGGTCAGCCAAGTTAGAGAAGGCATCGATCTGTTGGGCTACCACGTCTTTCCGCACCATCGCCGGTTGCGCAATGAGAACGGTCTGCGCTTTCGGCGGCGTTTGCGCGCGTTTGCGCGGGGCTACGCCGAGGGCCGGCTGGACTGGGCCGACTTCAATCCCAGTGTGCAAGCCTGGATTGGTCATGCTTGCCATGCCGACACCTGGGGACTGCGTGAAAGCCTCTTTGCCGCGCTATACTTTCAGCGGGAACGGGCCGAAGGGTAGCCCGTGTGTGTTGCGGGGCGGCTCGTGGAACAACGAACCGAACAGGCTGCGCGGGGCTGCGCGCAACAGGAACAACCCGCACAACAGGAACAAGAACAACGGTTTTCGCCTGGCCAGTCCGCCCGCTTACCCAGAGCCGGGGCGTCCACGGATGTTACGGGTGTGGTCTGCGGGTGTCCATGAGCCCGTTTCCAGGACTCGCAGGGACGGGAGCGCCGAATAGCACTGTCACGGAACGACAGGACGTGGGGCCGAGGGGTTGCCGGAGGTCCTGCGTCCACCTCAATTTTTCATTAGGGGGGATGTACCCATGAATAAGCCGGTCGTATTGATCACTCTGATAATTCCTCTAACCTTACTGCAAGGCTGTGCTTACACTGTCGAAACGCCCTCACCCGGTACGCCTGTCAGCGGTCAATTTTTCTCCATAGAAAATCCCACGCCGGCGGCGGCTGTTATTAGCTCACATATTTACAAGAAGATTCATCAGAAAGCCGCCATCTTCATATCAGATGAAGAGTTAGCTTCTCAATATGACTCTCACTTTGGTTTAGTGGGCTATCTTTTCCCTTATAGAGTATACCCGGGTAAAATTTTGAAGGCTTATGCCGATGTCTATCTATCCAAGTTGTTCGATAGAATCAGTTTTAAACAACAAGATGACGATAATTTTTTGCTAAGTTTAAAAATTATTAACTTTGATATTTCAGCCGTTAGTAAAGCCGCCCAGTTGGAAATCAGCCTGAATATCAGGGATAAAGCTAACCAATTACTCTTTGAAAAAAATATAGCGCCAAGGGCGAAGGCCACATCCCACTTTATCTAGGGACAGTGCAACACATCGTCCAAGTCAGTAAGACAACCAATCAGGTCTTCGAACAGGTCTTCAACGAAATCGTCAAAGATATCCAGAACGATTCGCGGTTGGGCGGTCAGTACCAGCCGGCGAAGGGTGCGATACCGCCCGCGTAGTTTACTGCCTGCAAGCCAGGGTAAGCGGAGATTAGCCGATCATCGCGCTACAGTGCCGATGATGATCGGTTTCGGCGTGTTGCCGGTAAGCGGTATGCCATCCGAACTGGCCGAATTTCGCTGCAACCTTCCGGTTCGCTAAGCTCAGTTCCTCAAAGAATGGCTCCAAAGCGTTCTGCCAGTCCGCTGTAACCGAGGAGAGATTCGCGTGAAAGACCACTGGACCGAGACCCTCCACCGCAAAGAGAAGGCCGACGAGGATCGCTATTTCGCCGAACAAGATTGGAAGCTGATCGAGCAACTCCAGCACCAGCATCAGCCCGCTCAGGAAGCCGACACGGCGCCACCGGAGTCAACGACAACCGAACCGGCAGGAACGTAGACGGGATGGCTGACCGCATTCCTGGGTGGAAATAGGGCATTCAGCAGGATTAGGTGGAGCGATTGCATGAGTACAACCAACAACACTGCTCAAGGCCCGCAGCATCTTCGGGTGTTCCTGGCATCGCCGGGGGATGTAGCGGAGGAACGCAAGCTGGCTCAGGAAATACTGGATAGGCTTCCAGACGATCCCGTCTTCAGGGACAAGATCACTATCAGAACCATTGCCTGTGACAAGCCTGGCGCGGGTACGCCCATGCTGGCGACGGTGACGCCACAGGCAGCGATCGCCAACGGCTTAACACCACCCAGCGAGTGCGAAATTGTCATTGTGATTCTTTGGTCCCGTCTGGGAACGCCTTTGCCGGCGGATTGGAAAAAACCAGACGGCAGTTCCTATCGTTCCGGGACGGAATGGGAATATTGCAATGCACTCGAAGCGGCTGAGCAGCACGGTACACCGAAGCTTCTGCTCTACCGCCGAACTGAAAAAGTATTACTCGACCCCGATGATCCCGCATTTGAGGAGAATTCCCGCCAGTGGCGGCTGGTGAAAGAATTCTTTGCCGCCCTGCGTAATCCCGATGGCTCGATCCGGGGTGGCTGTAACGAATACACGACCCTGCTCCAGTTCAAGGACGACCTGAACACCCATTTACGCGCGCTGATCCTGGAGTTGGCGCCTGAATTACGGGCATCGCTACCAGGGGTCGGTTCGGTCCAACCACCCCGCCCCGATCTGCGCGCTGCCACCGCTCACTACCTGAGCTATCTGCTTGACCGCCACCAATACCTCAGCCTCAAGGGCATGGGACTGTCCGAACGGGTCCCCTGCAACTACCGTTACTGGACCTCTACGTACCGCTCCAGGCCCGGCTGGAACTGCCAGCGGGGGAAACCTGGAACCGTAACCTGCGCTTAGCCGGCCGGTTGCTGGCGGCGGATGATCAACAGGAACTAGCCAGCCGCTTGAGCGAACCGCAGCCGGTGCTGGAACTGCTGCAACAGCGGGATGGCTTGGTGATCCTCGGCGATCCCGGCGCCGGCAAGACCACCTTTCTCAAGTACCTGACCCTGAAGTTGACCCGTGGGGAAAGCGCTGAACTTGGCCTGGGAGAGCGGTTACCGATCCTGGCGCCGCTGTCCGGTTACGCCAATGCCTTGGAGAAGGGTGATATCCGGCTGGATGACTTCATCGCCGGTTACTTCCACGATATTGGCGCCAATCTGCCGCTGAAGGCATTGCTGACTGATGCGCTGGAACGCGGCGCTGCCCTGGTGCTGCTGGATGGCCTGGACGAAGTCCAGGATGAGAGCCTGCGTCACCTGGTGGTGGAACGGGTAGTGGATTTCTACACCTTGTGCCGCAAGGCCGGTAACAAGTTCGTTATCACCAGCCGTATCATCGGTTATCGGGAGGTGCGCCGGGTAGCCACCGGCCTGGCCGAATGCACTCTGGTGGATTTTAACGATGAGGAAATTAAGACCTTTGTAGACCGCTGGACCCAGGCGCTGGAGAAACAGGCTCAGGGCGATACCCGCCTGGCTCTGGCCGATGCCGAACGGGAACGGAGCGAACTGCTGGAGGCGGTCGAGCGCAATGCCGGCGTGCGGCAATTGGCCGCCAATCCGTTGTTGCTGACCATCCTGGCGCTGATGAAGCGGCAGGGTGTCACCTTGCCGGAACGTCGGGTGGAACTGTACGACCAGTACGTTAAAACGCTGCTATCCACCTGGAACCGAGCGCGGGGATTGGGCCGACCGCCCAGTCGGGACCTGGACCCGGTGCAGACCATCAAGATACTGGCGCCGTTGGCGCTGTGGATGCACGAGACCAATCCGGGCGTAGGGCTGGTGAAACAAGCTGCACTCTGCTACGAGTTAAAGTCAATCTACACTCGCCGTGGCGAGCTAGAACCGGAGGTCTATGCCCATCAGTTTCTGGAGGATGTTCGTAACTACAGCGGCTTACTGCTGGAACGAGGGCCACGGGAATACGGCTTTATTCATTTGACCTTTGAGGAATACCTGGCGGCGGTGGCTATCGCCTTGCAAGCCCAGGGCCAGGTGGACGCCATCGTGGCCGCGCTGGCGGCGCACGTCGGCGAACCGGCCTGGCATGAGATCGGCTTGCTCACCGTGGGTTACCTGGGACTGATCCAGCAACTCGATACGGTGGCCGGCAGCGTGGTAGAAACCCTGGTGAGTAAACAGCCAGGGCCGCCAGGAGTGGCCGTCGTGCTGGCGGGTGAAGCCACGATCGACGTTGGAACGGTGGGTATTCCGTCAACCAGCCGGGAGCGTGTGAGAACTGCCCTGCTGGAGACGCTGCAACAAGACAGGACGGTTCCCGCTGAGCCGCGGTGTCGCGCCGGGCGTGCGCTGGCGGCTTTGGGCGATCCGCGTCCAGGCGTCGGGCTGCGAGAAGACGGCTGGCCCGATCTGCGCTGGATCAAGATTCCAGGGACGGACAGGGTACGGCAGAGTGGCCAGTTTTCAGGCTTCAAAGGGTTCATGTTGGGAAACAGAACCAAGCCGTTAACAATTGCCGACTTTGAATTAGCGGTCTATCCCGTGACGGTGGCCCAGTTTCGTCCCTTTGTAGAACGGGGTGGTTATCGAGAGGAGCGCTATTGGAGTAAGACCGGGTGGCAGTGGCGAGATAAGGAAAAACAGACGAAGCCAGTTTTTTGGAACGATCTGACTTGGACACTGGCAAACCACCCCGTGGTAGGGGTTAGCTGGTACGAAGCGGAAGCCTATTGCAACTGGCTGAATGAACAATGGGGTTTACCGAGAGGGACTATTCGCTTGCCGACGGAAGCCGAATGGGAATGGGTGGCTCGTGGGCCCGAAGGCCGAGAATACCCTTGGGGTAATCAGTGGGAAACCTGGCGTTGCAATAGTGAGGAATCCGCTATTAGGCGCAAACCAGTGCCGTGGGTTGTTTTCCGGGGGGCGCTGCTAATTGGTGGTTGGCGATTCAGCCGGATAGCGAAGTGGTTCATGACTTGGCGGGTAATGTGTGGGAATGGACCGCGTCGGAGTACACGAAGGATTACTCGAAGGCGCATCAGTCTGTGCTGAATACCGATCACTCGGTTGACAGCCCGTGTGTGTTGCGGGGCGGCTCGTGGTGCCACGAACCGGGGTGGCTGCGCGGGGCTGCGCGCAACGACGGGACCCCGCGCACTCAGGCTCGACGACTACGGTTTTCGCCTGGCCAGGACTTTCCCTTGACTCTCTTCTCTTTTTCCCTTTGCTTTTTTTCGGGGGCGAAGCCCCCGTCTTTTCCGCTTTTTTAAAGGGGTAGAGTTATCCCCAATTTCTGTTTGGTTTGCCTGATGGCTCAGCGCTTGACGGTCGCCGGGGCGACGCTGGCGCCCCGGACCACCGCCTGGTACGCCAAGGCAGAGGCCACCTTTTCCGATGTCTTAGCCTGGGTGCGGCGGACCTTATGGGCTCATCATTATTTCAGAACCTCGACAGACGCCAACGAGTGTCTCCTATTTCCGAAGTCCACCTGGGAAGCGGTGCTCGATCAACTGGCGGCGACGACTTAGCACCATTCAGGATGGCCAAAGTCGAGAATATCAACACCTACTGACAAAGTGCGCTGCGCAACCTGTTTACCGATCAGCTTTGTGCGACTCGATGACACCCTCGTGATTCAGGCTCAATCCCGCAAGACTCAGGAGAACCATGCCCAATCATTTGCCAAGAGCAAGCGCCGTGTTCAGTGCCCCGTCACCCGTTGCAACACGGTGATGAAAATGCTGGCCAGGATGGCCGAGGTGATCACTCCGCTGATATTCGCGCCTAAGGCCTGCGGCAGGATAATCACATCCGGGTTGGCTTCAGACACCGCTTTCTGAGCCACCTTGGCGGTGGTCGGCACGCAACTGACGCCGGCAATACCGATGACCGGATTGTATTTGCGGCCACTGGCGAAATACAGGATATAGCCCCCCAGCAACCCGCCGATGCCGGACACCAGCAAAGCCACCATGCCCAACAGTAGCAGGCTCAACACTTGGGGATTCAGAATGGTGTGAGCCTCGCACAGCACACCCAGCAGCAACCCCAGGAAAAACGTCGCCCCATACAGGATCGGGCCGCACAGCAGTTCTTGAAAATTGCGCAGGCCGCTTTCCCGCACGATCACGCCGAGAAAGAGCGACAGAAACAACGGCGCCGCCACCGGGAACAACAGACTGAGGATGACGCAAGTGACGCTGCAGAACACCAGCTTTTCGGTGGCGCCGATCGTTCGCACGGGCTCGACCGGCATCGGCAGCGCCCGGATGTGTTTGGGCACCAGCAGTTTAATCAGATAGGGATAGCCGCCGTAGGTCAACCCCAGATAGAGATAGGCGACCACGGTGATGGGGACAAAAATATCCCGGGCCAGCAGCAGGGAAGTGAACAGCACCATCGGCCCGTCGGCGCCGCCGATGGTGGCGATGGCCGCCGCTTGCCCCGGCGTGAATCCCAGCGCGCCGGCGAGCGGAAAGGTGAGCACCGTGCCCAGTTCCGCACACAAGGCGATAAACATACTCTGGAACGGGCGCGCCATCACGAAACCCACATCCAGCAGCGCGCCGATGCCCATGAACACCAGACAGGCGATCAGTCCGTTGCTGAAGGTCAAGGTATAAATCGGTTGTAACCAATTGACCTGCAGGATGTTCAATAGCTGATCGGGCGCGGTGATCAAGGGATCGACAAACAGTGTGCCCTGGCGGCCGTTTTCCAGAAACAGCACTGCTGCGTTGATGGTGGCCATGCCCAATCCCATCGGGATCATCAGCAGCGCCTCCAAAATCCCTTTGCGCCCCAGGTACATCAGTAACAGCCCCAGACCGATCAGCAAGAGCCGCATGGCGATGATGCGCGGCGGCGAGGCCGCCAGCGTGGCGATGCCCTGAAAGAGGTTGAGAAAATCGATCGATTCCATGGCGCCGGCGACCGTCAGGCAATCGTCAGCAGCCGCTGACCGGCTTCCACCGCATCGCCCGGCTTGACGTGGATCTGCGCGACTTTGCCGGAGCAGTGCGCCACCACCTTGGTGGCCATCTTCATCGCTTCCAGCGATACCAGCAGATCGCCTTCATGGACCATCTGCCCAACCGTCACCTCGACGGTATGCACCACCCCGGCCAGCGGACTCAGTTCATCGCCCGGTCCGGCGGCGGGATGCGGGGTACTGCTCGGCGCAGTCACGGCCACGGTCGCCGGCGCATACATACTGCCCGGCTCCGGGAAAAGCAGGCTGCCGTCTTCGGTGATGTCTTCCACCATGACGATATACTGGCGGCCCTCTACGGTGATGCGTAATTTGCGCTCCATGGTTCTATCCTGCTGCGATCAGTGGGGGTGACGAGGCCGGTGAGAGGCGTAATGCGCGGCCCGGCTCGATGCGGTCCAGACCCGGCTGCGTCCGGCGTCTTCGATGTGCACGATCCGCTGCCCCGCGCCCAGCAGCGTATGGACGGCGGCGGCGATGGCGACCAGATGCCCGGCAGGAATGGCCTCCGCCGCGGCCACGGGTTCGTCCGGGGTCGCGGCGGCAGGTCTGGCCAACAGGCCGGTTGCCACCACGATGCCTTTGATGACCAGCGCGACCAGCAGCGAAATCACGATTCCCAGGGCATAAATCAGTAAAGCGGCTGACAGATTGCTCATCATGGACTCCGGGGGGCCTACAGCGGAATATCGCCGTGCTTCTTGGGCGGACGCAGCTCGCTCTTGGTCAGCACCTTGCGCAGGGCCAGCATCAGCACCGAGCGAGTCTCCGCCGGCTCGATCACGTCGGTGATATAACCGTGCGCCGCCGACAGATAGGGCGAGGCGAATTCGCGCCGGTAGGCGGCAGCCAGTTCGCTGCGCCTGGCTCTGGGATCGGGCGCCTCCTTGATCTCTTTGCGATACAGAATATTGACCGCACCTTCCGCGCCCATCACCGCGATTTCTGCCCCCGGCCAGGCATACACAAAATCCGCCCCCAGCTGCTGGGCGCACATGGCCAGATAGGCGCCGCCATAGGCTTTGCGCATGATGATGGTGAGCTTGGGCACGGTGGCCGAAGCGTAGGTATACAGCATCTTGGCACCGTGGCGGATGATGCCGCTGTGCTCCTCTTCGATACCGGGCATGAAGCCCGGTACGTCCACCAGCGTCACCAGCGGAATATTGAAGGCGTTGCAGAAGCGGATAAAGCGCGCCGTCTTATCGGAGGCGTCGATATCCAGCGCACCTGCCTTGATGGTCGGCTGGTTGGCGATCAGTCCGACGACCACGCCGCCGATGCGGGCGAAGCCGACGATGATATTGCCAGCCCAGTTGGCGTGCACTTCCAGCAATTCACCGCGATCAACCAACCGCTGGATGATCGGGCGGACGTCCATCGGCTCGCTCGATTCATCCGGGATCAGCGTAGCGATAGTCTCGTCCCGGGACATCAAAATATCCGGGCTGGGATGGTGTGGCGGGTCTTCAGTGTTGTTGGACGGCAGGTAGCTGAGTAACTGGCGCACGATCTGGATAGCGTGCAGCTCGTCTTCAGCAACGAAATGGACATTACCGCTAAGCGCTGCGTGCACCGCCGCGCTGCCCAGTTCCTCCATGCTGATGGAGCGTCCGGTTACCGCCTTGATCACCTCCGGGCCGGTGATAAACATATAGGCGTTGGTCTTAGTCATGATGACGAAATCCATCAGCGCCGGCGAATAAGCGGCGCCGCCGGCGCAGGGACCGGCGATGATGGCGATCTGCGGCACCACCCCGGACAGCAGTACGTTGTGGTAGAACACTTCGCCGTAGCCGGACAACGCATCGACGCCTTCCTGAATGCGCGCTCCGCCGGAGTCCTTGAAGGCCACCAGCGGCATGCCGGTTTTGACCGCCAGTTGCATCACCTGGACGATTTTCTGGGCGTGCATCTTGCCCAGGGTGCCGGCAGCTACGGTGAAATCCTGGCTGAAAGCACACACCGGTCTGCCGTCGATATAGCCGCTGCCGCAGATCACGGCGTCGGCCGGCAGATCCTTGTCGGCCATGCCGAAATGCAGCGTGGCGTGGTGCACGTGGCCGCCGATTTCCTGAAAGGTATCGGGCTGGAACAGGGTGGTCAGCCGTTCCCGCGCCGACAACAGGCCCCGTTCGTGGCGTTTCTGAATCTTGTCTTCGCCGCCGGCTGCGAACAGCTTCAGGCGGCGCTCCCGCAGTTCCTCGAGGTGTCTGGCAGACAGCGTCATGGGTGCAAACCCCTGGGTGATGGTTATCGTCTGGCTTAGCAGAAAAATTCCCGCAGGTTGGGTCAGGTGCGCCTACTGTTCAATCTGGGGCTGACGAAGAGGTAGCAGGCGCGCCCTATAACCTGTCAGCAGTCAAAGCATCTTCAGCAGCGTTTCCGCTGTGGCTTGCAGCGTGGCATTGTTGATTACCGCAAAGTACTGCGCAGCACTTTCACTGCTGCGCAGCGCCTTTTTAATGACGCCTTCCAGATTGGGGCGCTTGGCGGCGGGGGTTTCGCCTGAACCGATACCGCCGCCGAACTCGACCAGCAGCGTGGCGCCGTCCTGCAACAGCCGTTGCAGGTTGTTATTCCACAGCACCGGGTGGAACAACTGAAAGAACAGCCGCGATTTGATCAGGGACGGGTCGGCTTCGTGATAGCCGCCGGTGAAATTGGAGAGCACCTGCAGGGCGGGGGAGGCAACGGCAGCGGAGTCCAGGAACTCGCGATAGCGGACGGCGGCGCTCACCATAAAATAGGTATGAAAGGCGCCTTCGGTCTTCAGGCGCACCGGACGCTTGCGGGGAAAGCGGTCCTGCGCTTCCTGCAGCAACCGGTCCAGGTCGTCGC
Organism: uncultured Pseudomonadota bacterium; assembly: GCA_963708455.1. Classification (GTDB taxonomy): domain Bacteria; phylum Pseudomonadota; class Gammaproteobacteria; order Competibacterales; family Competibacteraceae; genus CAIMUS01. Next base: position 142,222 of record CAVPSQ010000007.1, on the reverse strand, counting down.
CGCGTCCGCCAACCACCGTCTGGTCCGGCAGATTGCAGGCGGCAATAGCGCAATAATGTTTCTCCGCCAGCGGGCGGACCTGTTCGAGTTCCACGGGAAAGGCCAGCATCTCCCCTTCGCCATAGGTTCCCATCAGCTCGCCGCGCTTCTGCACCAGCCGCAGGGCCTCCTCGAAGCGCAGCGAACCGGCCGCCACCAGCGCGGAATATTCGCCCAGGCTGTGCCCGGCGGCGGTTCGCGGATTGATCCGGTGATCGGTCAGTTCCCGGAAAACTTCCAGGCAGGCGATGGAGTGGGTCAGCAGGGCAGGTTGGGTGAAGCGGGTGAGATTCAATTGCTCGTCGGGATCGGTGAAGCACAGTCCGGCGAGATCGTAACCCAGCGCGCGGCTGGCCCGCTCATAGATGCGACGGGCGACCGGATATTCCTCGCACAGATCGCTGCCCATGCCCCGGTACTGCGACCCCTGACCGGGAAAGATAAAGGCGATGTGTTCGGTGGACATGGCTATGCTCGCTCCAGATTCTTATGTGAATGTGCGCGGAGCATAGGCGGAAAGCCGGTAAAAGGCAATCCGCACAAAGAAGCCTGGCTGGCCGCCGCTGACCAGAGAATTTGTCTTTAAAATGAGTGAATTACATGGATTAAGTACAGTTTCGCAGAACCAGGTGTTCATGATGCGGCCAGAGCGAATGAGGACGGTTCAATCTTGGCGATGACTTTTGCCACCGATTGAGGCATCCACTTGAAGGGATGCACGTGCTGGTTGTATTCGGTGATGAAAGCCATCAGCTGGTTGCGTAGGTCGGTTTTGGAGGCAAAATCTGCAATCTGCAACCGCTTCCATTGCAGGATACTATCTCGTGGGCATCAGGGGCCGAGTATACCGGTCGCAGAGCGTCCGGACGGTGGTGCAGAACGCCTCATCGGCAATCTTTTCTTCGGTCGGGCTGAGGTCTTGAGTGGGTAACCACAGGGGATTGCCCGCCTACCATCAGCTAATTTATTGGCTCTTATCAAGTCTCCTGACCTTGCCGCCAAGGTCAGGCTCGCTTCAAACCGGTCAACGCTCTAGTGGCTAGCCACTAACCACTAACCACTAACCACTAACCACCCGCTATTGGTTATCGGCCAGCCAGATCAGGCTCGCCATCCGCCCAGTCCGACCGTCGCGGCGATAGGAAAAAAAATGTTCCGGCTCGCTGAACGTACACCAGCCGCCGCCATACACGGCGGCAACTCCGAGATCGTGCAACTGGCGCCGCGCCAGTCCATAGATATCTGCCAGCCAGCGACCCGCCGGGGACGCTCGGAAACAGGCCGCATTGCCGGAATCCAAGTCCAGAAACTGTTGGCGCACTTCATCGCCCACTTCGAATGCACTGGGGCCAATCGCCGGACCCAGCCAAGCCAGCAAGTTGCTGGAATCGCCGTCCATTCGAGCCAGGGTCGAGCCGAGCACGCCGCCGGTTAGCCCCCGCCAGCCGCCGTGGACAATCGCCACCTGAGCACCGGCCTGGTCGCACAGCAATACCGGCAGGCAGTCGGCGGTCAGCACGGCGCAGATGCAACCCGGCTGCCGGGTATAACTGGCGTCGGCCTGCACCATCCCAGTGACCTGCTCGGCGGCGACCACCCGCGCGCCATGCACCTGCTCCAGCCAGACCGGTTCGGCGGGAAGATTCAGCGTCTCCCGCAGGCAGCGGCGGTTGGTGGTCACCTGCTCGCCGCTATCCCCGACATGATCACCCAGGTTCAGGCTGTCGTAAGGCGGATGGCTGAACCCACCCTGCCGGGTGGTGCTCGCGGCGCGCACCGCTCCGGGCGCCGGCCAGTCGGGGACAATCAGCTCAATCACCACCGTCCTCCAGCGCCGCCAGCAGCGCCCGCATGTCTTCCGGCAGTTCCGACCGCCAGATCAGGCGTTCCCCGCTGCCGGGATGGGTCAAGGCCAGATGCGCCGCGTGCAGCGCCTGCCGGGCAAAATGCTGCACTGCCTCGCGGTAGCGGTCGGACAATCCAGCCGGCAGGCGCTGCCGGCCGCCGTACACCGGGTCGCCGACCAGCGGATAGCGGATATGGGCCAGATGGACGCGGATCTGATGGGTACGTCCGGTTTCCAGCTTCAGCCGGATATGGGTATGGCCCTGAAAACGGCGTAGCACCCGGTAATAAGTCACCGCCGGCCGGCCAGCCGCCGTCACCGCCATGCGTTTGCGATCCACGGGATGACGGCCGAGCGGTGCTTCGATCCGCCCGCCGGCCGTCATGACGCCGCTGACCACCCCTTCATATTGCCGCTCCACGGTGTGCGCCTGCAATTGCGCTACCAGCGACGTATGGGCGCGCAGGCTGCGGGCGACCACCAGCAGACCGGAGGTATCCTTGTCCAGCCGATGTACCAGTCCGGCCCTGGGCAGCGCCGCCAGATCTGGCGCGTAATGCAGCAGGGCGTTCAGCAGAGTGCCGTCAGGATTGCCCGCCGCCGGATGGACCACCAGCCCCGCCGGTTTGTGGAGCACCAGCAGGTCGTCGTCCTGGTAGCGGATATCCAACGGAATGTCCTGCGCCTGGGCGCTGGTTTCCACTTGCCGTGGCACTCTTAGCCTGACCTGCTCGCCTCCGGCCACTGGTGCACGCGGGCGCAGAATGCACCCCTCGACCTCTACCTGACCGTCCTTGATCCACTGCTGCAGGCGGCTGCGGGAAAAATCGGGCAACAGTTCAGCCAGTGCCTGATCCAGCCGCAGGCCGGCGCAGGCTTGCGGAATACGGCAATAAATGTAGTCACCACCGGCGATAGCCGTTGCCGGGCTGGCAGGGTTATACTGCGTCATCATTAAGAACAGCGTAGCGTATAAGCGTGTTTATGCCAGTATATCGATATCTCGATTTTACTACTTTGCGCCGGTCTGCTGATCGGTCTGCCGGGTTGTGGCCTGTTGCCGGAAAAATATGACGAAACCAGAGACTGGTCCGCCAGCAAACTCTATAGCGAAGCCAAGGACGCCATACAGGGCGGCAATTACCAGCAGGGCGTCGAGTATCTGGAAAAATTACAGGCCCGCTACCCGTTCGGGCGCTACGCTCAGCAGGCCCAGCTCGACCTGATCTATGCGCATTACAGGGACAACGAGCCCGATTCCGCCATTGCCGCCGCCGACCGCTTCATCAAAGCCAATCCGCGTAATCCTTATGTGGATTATGCCTACTACATGAAAGGTCTGGTGAATTTCAACCGCAACCAGAGCGTGGTCAACCGGGTCTTTCCGGACGACCCCAGCCGGACCGACAGTAGCCTGGCGCGGCAATCCTACAACGATTTTGCCGAACTGGTCCGCAAGTTTCCCAACAGCAATTACGCGGAAGACGCCCGCCAGCGCATGCTGTTTCTGCACAACAGCCTGGCCGCCCATGAGATCCATGTGGCAGATTATTACATGCGGCGGGGCGCCTACGTGGCGGCCGTCAACCGGGCCGAGTATGTGTTGCAGAACTACGCCAGGACGCCGTCTACCGCGGATGCGCTAGCGATCATGACCCGGGCTTATGCCAACTTAGGCATGCGCAATCTAGCCGCCGACAGCCTGCGGGTGCTCAAGCTCAATCATCCGGATTATGCCGAAATTCCCGAACTCGACAGTCTGGTGGCGGGCGGGGCCTAGCGCGTTGACCGGGTTACAGGGCAAGACAGTAGGCTGGAATAAGGTCAAAGGCCGTTTCCGGCATCTTACCGAGACCCGTAAGCTGCGGGTCCCTGCGAGCGCCGGCGTCCTCGCCGGCGCTTCCAGGACGGTGATTCCGGGAACATCTGTTTGCCAGTCGGGCCCATTTGACGGCCTTCCTGCAAACCGGTCAACGCGCTAGGCGGGCAAAAAGGCAATCCATGAGAATCGCGAATGATATAACTGATCTGGTCGGTAACACGCCGCTGGTCCGTATCCAGCGAATCGCCGAGGGCACCGTTGCCGCTGTAGTCGCCAAACTCGAATTCTACAATCCGGCGCACAGCGTCAAGGACCGGATCGGCGTCTCGATGATCAATGCCGCGGAACAGGCGGGACTGATCCACCAGGATACCATCATGGTGGAGCCTGACTAGGAGTTTGTCTGACTTAGGGTCGGAACTTCAATTTTCCTATCACGAGGCCGAAAAAACGCACATTTTGCGTTTCTATCGCCCTTTCCGAGGGCATTTATCGCCCTCAGAGCGCCTTTATCCTCCCTGCAGGCAGACCTATCCTGCCACCAATACTTGCAGCCGTTTTAAATTGTAGGCGATGCACACCAAATTCCACTCGCCCTGCACGGCTTGCAAACCCCGTAACAGAAATTGCCGAAACCCCATCACGTGCTTGATGATGCCAAACACCGGCTCGACGGTGGACTTGCGTTTGGCATACAGTGCCTTGCCTTCGGGGGTTTGCAATCGGTGTTCCATCCGGACTACCGGATCAGCGGTGTCTGGGGCTTTACCCGGGTCAGCAAAGCGTTCTTCCAGGGTGGGATGATGCTCCGCACGACCCGTGGCGAGCAGCGGGGTAATGGTAGCGTGTTCACAAGCCTTGACGTTGGCCTCACTGAAATAGCCAGTGTCCGCCAGCAGATGGTCGACCTGACCGAGTTCCTCCGGTAACTGGCTGAAGTTGTCCAGCGCCGGTTGCAGTTCCTGTTTATCGTTCGGGTTCGGGCTGACGTGGTTTTCCACGATCAGGCGACTGCCATGATCCACCCCGGCCTGCGCATTGTAGCTCTGCTCAAACCCGCCGCCGCTCACCGGCATAATGCGCGACTCCGGGTCGGTAAAATTGACTTGATCCTTGTCCTGTGGACCCGGTTCCGGCGGCTTGGGGGGACGGCCCCCTAACTTGCGACCACGGGCCTGTTCCTTCGCCCGCCGCTCGGCCAGCTTCGCTTCATAGGCCGCTTGCTCCTGCGCATACCGGGCTTGGGCACGAGCCTCCAGTTCCGCTTTCACCTCCCCGATCTGCTGCAACCGGGCCTGCCGGAGCGCCACTTCGTCGGCCACCTTCAGCCCGGGGACCGGCTCGGTGTGACTCGCCTCGGCCTGCTGTAATAACGCCTCTACCTCCGCCTGCAACTGCTCCTCCAACCGGTTGGCATAGTCCCAGCTCATCGCCTTATGTTTGCTGGCGTTGGCGTGCACTTTGCTCCCATCCAAACTCACGTTGCCTAACTGCAACACCCCCAGCGCATACGCCCGTAGCAAAATCTGCACCAACAGACCCTTCAGTTCCCCCAGAAACCGCTTCCGGAACGTATTGATGCTGTTGTGATCCGGGTGCGTGTTACCCGTGATATAAATCACCGGGATCAGCTCATAGGTGGCTCGCTCCAACGCCCGACTGGAAAAAATGCCAGTGGCATAGCCATAAAACAACAGTGCCAGCATCATCTTCGGTGGATAGGGCGCCGAGCCGCCACCACTGTACGCCGCTTCCAGCGGGGTGACATCCAGACTCTCCACGATCTCGACAATGAAGCGCGCCAGATGATCCTCTGCCAGCCACTCCTGCACCGGGATCACCACCGGCTGGTCACGTTCTATGGGGATAAATTGGTTGCTTATCGCCAGGCTCATCAGGTACGTTAGGTCATCTTACCTCATTATGCTGGGCAAGTCAGACAAACTCCTAGCGGCAACACCGGCATCGCCTTGGCGATGGTTTGCGCCGCTCGCGGCTACCGCTGCGTCTTGACCATGCCGGAAACCATGAGCAAGGAACGCCGCTTGCTGTTGCGGGCCTACGGTGCGGAATTGATTCTCACACCGGGCAGCGCCGGCATGGCTGGCGCCATCCAGAAGGCCGAGGAACTCGCCGCTTCCGACCCCCGTTACTTTATGCCGCAACAGTTCAAGAACCCCGCCAACCCTGAAATCCATCGCAAAACCACCGCCGAAGAGATCTGGCGCGACACCGACGGCCAGGCGGATTTTCTAGGAGTTTGTCTGACTTAGGGTCGGAACTTCAATTTTCCTATCACGAGGCCGAAAAAACGCACATTTTGCGTTTCTATCGCCCTTTCCGAGGGCATTTATCGCCCTCAGAGCGCCTTTATCCTCCCTGCAGGCAGACCTATCCTGCCACCAATACTTGCAGCCGTTTTAAATTGTAGGCGATGCACACCAAATTCCACTCGCCCTGCACGGCTTGCAAACCCCGTAACAGAAATTGCCGAAACCCCATCACGTGCTTGATGATGCCAAACACCGGCTCGACGGTGGACTTGCGTTTGGCATACAGTGCCTTGCCTTCGGGGGTTTGCAATCGGTGTTCCATCCGGACTACCGGATCAGCGGTGTCTGGGGCTTTACCCGGGTCAGCAAAGCGTTCTTCCAGGGTGGGATGATGCTCCGCACGACCCGTGGCGAGCAGCGGGGTAATGGTAGCGTGTTCACAAGCCTTGACGTTGGCCTCACTGAAATAGCCAGTGTCCGCCAGCAGATGGTCGACCTGACCGAGTTCCTCCGGTAACTGGCTGAAGTTGTCCAGCGCCGGTTGCAGTTCCTGTTTATCGTTCGGGTTCGGGCTGACGTGGTTTTCCACGATCAGGCGACTGCCATGATCCACCCCGGCCTGCGCATTGTAGCTCTGCTCAAACCCGCCGCCGCTCACCGGCATAATGCGCGACTCCGGGTCGGTAAAATTGACTTGATCCTTGTCCTGTGGACCCGGTTCCGGCGGCTTGGGGGGACGGCCCCCTAACTTGCGACCACGGGCCTGTTCCTTCGCCCGCCGCTCGGCCAGCTTCGCTTCATAGGCCGCTTGCTCCTGCGCATACCGGGCTTGGGCACGAGCCTCCAGTTCCGCTTTCACCTCCCCGATCTGCTGCAACCGGGCCTGCCGGAGCGCCACTTCGTCGGCCACCTTCAGCCCGGGGACCGGCTCGGTGTGACTCGCCTCGGCCTGCTGTAATAACGCCTCTACCTCCGCCTGCAACTGCTCCTCCAACCGGTTGGCATAGTCCCAGCTCATCGCCTTATGTTTGCTGGCGTTGGCGTGCACTTTGCTCCCATCCAAACTCACGTTGCCTAACTGCAACACCCCCAGCGCATACGCCCGTAGCAAAATCTGCACCAACAGACCCTTCAGTTCCCCCAGAAACCGCTTCCGGAACGTATTGATGCTGTTGTGATCCGGGTGCGTGTTACCCGTGATATAAATCACCGGGATCAGCTCATAGGTGGCTCGCTCCAACGCCCGACTGGAAAAAATGCCAGTGGCATAGCCATAAAACAACAGTGCCAGCATCATCTTCGGTGGATAGGGCGCCGAGCCGCCACCACTGTACGCCGCTTCCAGCGGGGTGACATCCAGACTCTCCACGATCTCGACAATGAAGCGCGCCAGATGATCCTCTGCCAGCCACTCCTGCACCGGGATCACCACCGGCTGGTCACGTTCTATGGGGATAAATTGGTTGCTCATCGCCAGGCTCATCAGGTACGTTAGGTCATCTTACCTCATTATGCTGGGCAAGTCAGACAAACTCCTAGTGTCGGGCATCGGCACCGGCGGCACCATCACCGGTGTAGGCGAAGTGCTCAAGGCGCGCAAACCGGCGTTCCAGTGTGTGGCGGTGGAACCGGACGCCTCTCCAGTGCTGTCCGGCGGCGTGAAAGGTCCTCACCCGCTGCAAGGGATCGGCGCCGGGTTTGTGCCGGACATCCTCAACACTGGAATCTACGACGAGATCATCCGCGTCAAAAACGAGGACGCCTTCGACACCGCCCGGCGGGCGGCGCGTGAAGAGGGTCTGCTGGTCGGCATTTCATCGGGTGCCGCCCTCTGGGCCGCGTTGCAGGTGGCACGCCGGCCGCAGAATGCAGGTAAGTTGATTGTCGTCATCATTCCCTCGTTCGGCGAACGCTACCTCAGCACGGCGCTGTTCGCAGACCTAGCCGATTAATGCAGGCACCAGCCTTAACAAGGGCAAACGCCACCCGACGCTGGCAGACCGGGTGGTGGTGGGTGCTGGGGCGAAGCTGCTGGGAGCGATCAAGATCTGGGGATGACTGTCGGATCGGAGCCAATGCCGTGGTGGTGAAATCGGTGCCGCCGAACGTGGTGGTGGTCGGCGTTCCTGGCCAGCCTGTGGGGCGGTCGCAAATCCATTTACCATCGACCCCGCTGGACTTACAGCACGAGTGGTTGCCGGACATGATCGGCACCACCGTCATTAAGCTGCTGGAACGAGTGGATTAACTCGAAATTTTGTCCGGCGATTTCAGGCTGTGTAGTAATGCAGATCGGGCACATTCGTGCCCGATCTGCTCGGTTATATCAATCCCACCAGCCATTATCATCGTCATCATCGCCATACTGCGAGGGTGGTTTGCCATGCAGATCGAGCAGTTTGGCCTGCTTGACGGTGCTGTCCGGTGGCTCAACGCGTTCCAGCAGTACCTGGAATTGCCAGTTGTCGCCGAAATCGTACCGGTACGTCATCACCATGCCAGGGGTTAAACCCAAGTCGTCAATGGTAACTTGATCGGCCCACGGTGGCTCATCCATGTATGAGTGGTTGACGTGCTCGGCAATACCGAAGCGGTTGACGTAGGTAAAGCAGTATAGATGGTCGAAGTCGAATTCATACGCATTCAGGATACTGTCGCTGAGATCTTCCAGCAGGCCATTCGATGGAATGGCGATCCGTGCCCAGACCGACCCCAGAGACACTTTGAAAACGTAGATGCCTTCCAGCTTTTCAGGCTCTGACAGCACCAGATGATGCTGCCATTCGGGGAAAAACGAGGCGAATTTGGTCTGGAGTATAGCCGCCGGCTGGTCTTCCGGCTCGGTGAATAACACCTCGGCAATGATTCCTTTCTCGAACAACACATGCGTCATCGCATCGCCAAACCCGGTACGCTCGATACGGGCAATCCGCCAGCCTTTGCCCGGTTCCGGCTTGGCGTACCGAAGGGTGACGATGCCAAATAAGTCCAGCAAGGCCAGAGTGCACAGCGATGGCGCATAGGGCAACAGCGACTCGACTTCTTGATTGCCGGTAACTTGCAGGCTTCGGTCGGGAAACCGTTGGAAAAATGTCGGCCAGTTTTGTATGCCGCCGCTGGCAAAGTAGCCGCGTTCGCCGAGAATTTGCGGATCGCCTCGCACTAACCAGCTTTCCAACAGGGTGAAATAGCGTTCAGTCGGGTTAAGGCTGTGCCAGGAGGCCAACCCCTGTTCATCCAATTGCAGATAGGACTTTTTACCGCGCTGCTGCACGTAGGCGAGACCGCTGGCGCGCAACAGCAGGTAGAGTCCGTGGATAGGCGGATAGGATTTCTGTTGCGGGCGCTTGAGGTTGAGCGCAACCGGTTTGCTCAGGCGCGCGTTCAGCTTGGGCAGGAGCCGCATCGGCAGAAAATGATACTTGCCGCTCGTTTCCATATCCTCGGAGCCGATGAAATCCAACAGGGTGGCGAAATCCTTCAGGATCTTGCCGGGGCTTTCCTCGGTGATAGTTTGCGCTTGCAGGATATTCTTGATAGCGCTGTTCCAGGGGTTGGTTTGGTTCAGCCAGGGTTGCATCCTCCTGTGATCGTGATTGGACTGTTGTTGCCGCGGTCATGAATCACTTTGGGTCGTATGTCAGTAGGTCGTGGGGCGGGCAAAAGTGTAGCTTTGCCCAACGGTTTCAGAATGTGTAGCCGTGCATGCCAGCCAACCAGGCTACGCTATTCCGCGCTATATGCCTGGTGTTTAGAATGCAGCAGGAACCAAAACGAGCAGACACAGCGTGAGCTTTTCAGACAGACTCTGAGGCTTTGCCTTTAGGTTCTGAATTCGACGGATACAGAGTCGCGAAATAGTCCAACAGCATCCGGTGGATAAAGATATACCCGCCGCCGACCAGCCTGCGGAACAGCCTGCGGAACAGCGTCTTCTTTAACCGCAACCACTGGTTACTTCCTTAATGTATGATATTTTTTTGCCAACGCCGCAAGCAGCTTCGACTTTCTGAGGCGCGGTGGTTACAAATTTCAGTGCACTTGGTCCAAAGGGCAGGCGCTTGTTGAGAATTCCACGAGCCACTTATCAGATTGGTTCTGTCCTCCATTGCGAAGCCGTATCCATCCTGTACGCGGTTGCACAACCCTGATCTGACCTACAGTCTCACGGATTGTTTTGATCACTGCTGTTGGTCTGGCCGCCTTCTTGGCTGCTGAGGTTCGCAACGATGATGTGGAATAGGCATGCTCGGTATATGCCATAATGCGCTGAATATCCGCTGGTGAGGGAAGCTTTTTGTGACCACGATTGTAAGGCGATAGGATTGCGTAGGGACGCGGCTCGATCATCTGTTGCCATACTGCATCATGGTGTGCGGTCTCCGATCCATGATGAGGAATTTTGAAAATTGACGCTTTACCATGAGGCCGTTCGGTAGAGGCAATAACCACCGACCAGCCAGTATCCTCTTCGCCTGTTTCTTCCAGATTCTCCTCCGAGCAATAAAGCAATGTCACCAATACTGATCCAGGTAACGACCGATATATGATTTGGTCCCTGTAGTGTTACACCCCGTTTGGTTTCCTTGACACCAGGCATAAGCAGGGTAAGTTCATCTAAAAATTTTTGAAACTGCTTGTCCGAAGGCGATAACGTCCAAATTCGACAATCTGCACCGTGTCCGCTTTCCTCTGCTGGCAAAAAGAATACGGTTCTATTTGCAAGGGCATGAATCGGAGTGCGGGCAGGCACTGGTCGCGCTTGCAGTTCCTGATAAACCTCAGAGATTTCCCTGATCCCCGATCTTATTTTCATTGCAGGCTGCTTGTAATCGAGAACAGTAGCTAGAAATTCTTTATGAGTCAAAGCTGAGGAACAGCAGAAACGTGCTTTTTTACATTGAGACAGCAAACGGCTCAACCCCCGGATATGATCGTCGTGCCAGTGGGTTGCAATGATTAGACGGACAGCCTCCTTCGGGTCAACACCGATAGCTTGAAAATAGGCGAGTGCCGCAGGTTGCTTTGTTTCGGAGTCGATGCAAGAATCAACAACCACCCAACGATTGTTTCCTAAATGCACTACAGCGCTCTCGCCGTAACCTGGACCGAACAAGGTAAGCTCAATTTGGTCGGCAGTTGGTAACAATGCAGTTATTCTCCTTGCAAGATAGCAGCCAGTTCTTCTGCTTTTCGCCTATTCTCTTTTAACTCGCGTGCAGTCCAAGCTGGCAGTCGACGCAAGATAATCCGCGATATGCGCTCTTTAGTACCGCCTCGGGTTCTGCGGTAGCCAATCGCCCATCGAAAGATGGCGCCAGGTCGCAACATCTGTTGGTCTGAGTCGGAAAGTTCGGCAACTGGAAAATCTGCTTCCTCTTCTTCCTGTTCATCGCTTGAGGTAAGATCGATCAGCCGGGCGGTAAAAGTTTCTTCGCTAACGTCCACTACATAGCCTTCCCATTCCTGCAAGGGGGTAAAAGTAGCTTCACTAGGCCGCAAACGTGGCTTATCGGGAAACATTTGATCAAGGTTTACCACAGCCCGTGTTGCCGTAGCCCGTTGCTGCTCCATGCTGCTAACAGTGGAGGGAGCTTGATCTTGATTCAAGTCGAGACAGGATTGTCTTCCAGGTATGGAGAGACGTTGCTGTGCAATATCATGGATTAGCTCCTCATGAATTCCGACAGAACCACTTGTACTCTCCGGCCATGCTCTGTCTTCCCCAATTTTTTTGGCTAGTACAGTCATCGTATTCATATCTGTCCCTTCAAAGACATAATTTGGTCAATAATCCATTCAGAACGCTTTATAGAGACCTCAAACTGCTGCTCCAATATCCCGATCATTTCTTCACTTCCCTGGCTCTGGAGCAGATTTTTAGCTTCGTAATGATCATTGATATCCATGAGGATACCAGAGTCGTTTTTGATCTCTGTTGAAGGCTCAATTTTTGCTCTGATATAACCCTTTTTGCGGTCGTCAAGATCTCGTTGCGTCATGACTAAAGAGGTCATGCCTCCTTGCTTTTCTCTGGACTTGCCTTCGATAGCAGCCGCCCATTCACCCCATGGTTCTTGGGGGGCAAGTTTTTTACCAATGCGGTTGCGCGTGTTCTCATCGCCTACGCTGAAGTGTACAGATCGATTGATGCCCATCATGGCTATTGGAGTATGGTTTAGACATTCCTTAAAAGTTTTGACGACAAAATCTGATAGTCTGATGAATGGGGCCTCTCGGGTTTCAGCGATGAAACGCTGAGATTCAACCTGGATAGATAGCCATTCAATGCGAACAAGCGTAAGCTCCCGATGAATAAGCTCAATTTCGGCAGCTTCCTTTTCAATATCGCTAATAAGGCCATTTCTTGCAAACCATTCCGGATGAAATATAGGGGGATTGAAGCTCCCCACGAGCACGATGCTCACACCGCTAATCTCTGGCTCTATCCGCATCGTGTCTCACCCGTTTAGTCATTCAATAAGTGTTTGAAATAAAAAATAAAAATCTTAAAGCTTCATCCTCGGGTCGACAATATCCCGGAGCACGTCACCCAGCACGTTGAACGCAATCACGGTGATAAATATAGCCGCTTACGGTGTCAACAGCCACCAGAAATTGAGCATAGATAGCTGGTAAGTTTTAGTAGGCCGGGATAAGTGGAGCGGAAGCGGAGCGTTTCTGGCGCCTGCGGACGTGCCAGAACCGGCTTGGCGGCCTGATTGCCGACTTGCGGTGCTCGCCGAGCGCTGGCGGAGCCTGTTCGATGCCCGTTGCGACGTGCTGCTGTATGACCTGACCAGCACGTATTTTGAGTGCGCCCCCCGAGGCGGGTCAGTCTTACAACACGCGCAACTCGAACACGGCCTGGTAATGCTGTTTGCCGCTCACCTCCACCGTCGCCTGCCAGTCTCGCCGACCGTGACTGCATATCGGCAACATCGCCTGACCCTGCCATAGATTGTCGACCTGCTGACTGAGATTGAAGCGGTTCATGCCCATGTCCATGCCAACCATGTCGAAACGCACAGTCACCTTGTCGATGCCGGCCGTCGCGCCTTCCAGTTCGACCTGAACGTTAAAAGGCTGCAAAGGCTTCACGTCGCCGGACAGGCGCAGTTTGACCATCAGGTTGCTGTCACCGGCCGTACAGCTTTGTTGCGCCGGATCGCAGTCGGGGAGGGCGGATAGCACGACGGCTTCGCCGGGCCTATCGATCAGTCCGCTTTGTAGGGCGAGGTAAAGCAGACCGCCCAACAGACCTGACAACAGCACGGCTATGAATGTAAACCGGTGGCAATACAGGAACATGATGGAATGCTCAGGTGTTTAGCGGCGAGGATGCCGCGCGTTCTCGGTCTGAAGCCATGCCATGGCCTGGCTCATGTCGATAGTTGTGCCCAGATAGTAATGGGGTATCTCCCGCTTGGAACGGGCCATGGCGGCGCCGATGGCCTGGCGCATCGCCGCGTGGCGCTCAGCCGCTGTGGGCGGTTGTAGTTTGGCTGCCTGAGCGGCGCGCGCCACATCATCCAGGGTGACAGCACCGCCGGGTCCGGTGCCGGTGAGTCCGGCGAGGTCCACACCCAGTTCACCGGCACGCTGCCGGGCTGCCGGTGAAATCCGGGTACGGCCCGGCGTGATGACCGGCGCCGGCGTCCCCGCCGGCCCGTTAAAGGGCATCTTGAACTCAGCCATGACCGCCCACCATTCGCCCTGGGAGCGCCGGCGTCCCCGCCGGCCCGTTAAAGGGCATCTTGAACTCAGCCATGACCGCCCACCAGTTGCCGCACGGTTTGCACGATGATCTCGGCCTGAGGCAGCGCCGCCTGTTCCAGATGTTTGGGATAAGGCATAGGCACTTCGGCGCTGCAAATGCGGGCTACCGGCGCATCCAGCTCGTAGCAGGTGCCTTCCATGAGGCGCGCGCTGATCTCGGCGGAGATGCCGCCGCTGCGCCAACCCTCGTCGATAATCACCGCTCGATGAGTCTTGGTCACCGAGCCGAGAATGGCAGGCGTATCCAGCGGGCGCAGGGTGCGCAGGTCGAGCACTTCGGCGCTGATACCCTCAGCCACCGCGCCCTCGCCGAAAAAGCAGGCAGTCACCTGGTTGCGAGCCTGCATCTTGTCGGCCAGAGCCAAGCCCACCGCCAGGGGCAGGCCGCCGCCCACAATCGTATTGCCGCCGTAAAAACGGGTCCTGCGTCGAACAGGTGCATGGAGCCGCCCCGCCCCCGGCTACAGCCCTCCAGCTTGCCGTACATCTCCGCCATGATGGAGTCTGCCGACAGTCCACAGGCCAGGGCATGGCCGTGCTCCCGGTAGGTGGACACCACGGCGTCCTCCGGCCGCAACGCCTGCATGGCGCCTATGGTCACCGCTTCCTCGCCGATATAGAGGTGCATAAAACCGCGGATCTTTTCCTGCGTGTACAACTCGGCCGATTTTTCCTCGAAATGGCGGATAAGCAGCATCTCGCGCAGCAGTTTTACATCGTGCTCCGTCTGGGAGGTGGATGATGCAACAGGCGATAGAGTCATTGGGGTTCCTCCTCCAAGGTTGACAGGTCGCCTTCCGGCAACCCCAGTTCACGGGCTTTGAGCAGGCGGCGCATGATCTTGCCGCTGCGGGTCTTGGGAAGACCGGGCAGGAAATCGATCTCGCGAGGCGCCACCGCCACTCCCAGGCGCTTGCGGGACAGCGCCAGCAATTCAAGGCGCAGTTCCTCACTGGCCTTAAAACCGGCCTTCAGGGAAACAAATGCCTTGACGATTTCCAAAGCAACCGGATCGGGCTTGCCGATGACGCCAGCTTCGGCTACCGCCGGGTGTTCCATCAGCACGCTCTCCACCTCGAAGGGCCCGATCAGGTGGCCGGCGGATTTGATCACATCGTCGGCGCGGCCCACGAACCAGTAATAGCCGTCGCGGTCGCGCCGGGCCAGGTCGCCAGTCAGATAATAGCCATCTACGAAGCATTTCCGGTAACGCCGCTCTTCGTGCAAATAGCCACGGAACATGGAAGGCCAGCCGACCTTCAAGGCCAGCTCTCCCTGTTGATCCGGCGCGTCGATCGGTTCGACGCCACCCAAGCGGGTGCGTTGCACGATGGCCGCGTCGACACCCGGCAGGGGACGGCCCATCGAGCCAGGTTTGATATCCATGGCGGCGTAGTTGGCGATCATGATGCCGCCGGTTTCCGTCTGCCACCAGTTATCGTGGAAGGGCATGCCGAACACCTGCTGGCCCCAGACTACGACTTCGGGGTTCAGGGGTTCGCCGACACTGGCCATGAACCGCAGCCGGCTGAGATCAACCTGGCGCACCGGCTCGGTGCCGTATTTCATCAGCATGCGGATCGCCGTGGGTGCCGTGTACCAAACGGTCACCTGCTGGTCCTGCAGCAGGCGGTACCAGCGTTCGGCGTCGAACTCCTGCTCGTCGATGATGCTGGTCACACCGTGAACCAGCGGGGCGATGATGCCATAAGACGTGCCGGTCACCCAGCCGGGATCGGCGGTGCACCAGAACACGTCGTCGGGGTGCAAATCCAGCACCAGTTTGCCGGTCAGATAGTGCATCAGCACCGCCGCATGGACATGGACAGCGCCTTTGGGTCTGCCGGTGGTGCCACTGGTGAAATGCAGCAGGGCCATGTCTTCGGGATCGGTGGGCGCAATGGTGAATTCCGCATCCGCCGCCGAGAGCAGGGTATGAAAGTCGTGAGTAGCGGGAATCGCGCTGGGTTTAGCGCCTTCGCCGATGACCAGCAGTTGTTGCAACTGGGGAAGCTCACGGCGCAGGTCGGCAATCTTGCGGCGCTGATAGAGGGTAGCAGTGGTCACCAGCACTTTAGCCGCGCCGATCGCCAGACGCGCCGCGATAGGCTCGGGACCAAAAGCGGAGAACAGCGGGCAGAACACCGAGCCGTTTTTCAACGTGCCCAGCGCTGCAATGTATAGTTCAGGGATACGGCCGGTGAGTACATAGACTCGATCTTCCCTGCCCACTCCCAGGGTTTTCAGAACGTTGGCGAAACGGTTACTGAGTTCACGCAATTGCGCATAGCTGTAATCACGCACCTCGCCATTCTTGCCCAGCCACCGCAGGGCCAGGTGGTCGCGGCGGGAACTTGCCGCATGACGGTCCACTGCTTCATGGGCGATGTTGAGGCCCACCGCATCCGGCAGACCCTCCAGTTCGGCCCGTACCTGGTTCCAGGAAAAGTGTTCCCGGCTGGCTGCATAATCCATCAGGTTGGGAACAACCCTGATGGTCTCGGGTTGTTTTTTAAGCGTTTGCCATTGCATGTTGATCTCCAGATCATCGCAGTAAGGCAATGATCATTATAGCTTTTTTTACCGACATTCCGCACATCGCTGATATAACCAGTTGAATTTCATACTATATAAGCATTCTCTAATGGGACTGGCATTAAAATTAATCTATGACATTCAACAAGTTGCATTGATGTACGGAATGTCGGTCCCGGCTTAAGTGGATACCCTGAAAAGTTGCCCATCACCTGTTGAAGCAAGTGTTTGCCCTGTTCCAGAATGCCCAATCTGATGAGCTCAAACTTTTTCATTCCATAAACCCCGGATCGCCGCGATGCCCTGAGCGCCGTGCCGCCATGCCGTGTCCAGATCCGCCGGCGTCATCCCGCCCAGCGCATAGACCGGCAGATTGGCGGCCTCCGTTAGTTCGCGTAGACCTTCCCAACCGAGCGGCCGGGCGGCGGGATGGCTGGCCGTGCGGCACACCGGCGAGACGACCACGAAATCCATCCCCAGGCGGCAGGCGTGCGCCAGTTCTTCCCGATTGTGGCAGGAAGCCGCCATCCAGTAACCGGCGGGCAGCGGTCGGCTGCGCAACGCCAGCAGTCGTTCCGCGTTCAGATGCACGCCGTCGGCGTCAACAGCGCGAGCTTGGTCGGGGCTGCCGTTCAGCAGGATTTTGGCGCCGTAGCGTTGTCCCAACGCCTGGGCCTGTCGGTAGAGGGACAACAGCGCCTCAGCCGCCAGTTGTTTGGCGCGTAACTGCGCCAAGCGTATGCCTTGCTGTAAGGCCCGCTCCAGGCGTTGCAGCAAGGTAGGTGGATCATCCGCCGGCGCGCCGGTGACCAGATACAAGGGAGGCAGCCGCAGCGCATTAATGATCGGCACATCCGCCGCCGGGAACAGCGCGCTGCTCATCGCTTCGGGGTGTAGCCAGCGCAGAGGCTGACCTTCCAGTCCTTGCGGTTCGCCACGATGACGCTCGATCCGCCAGACATCGAGCAGCACCGGTTTGTCGGGATAGGCATGGCGGATGCGAATCAGCGGCCGGGCGGCTTCGACCTCGATGCCCAGTTCTTCACGCAGTTCCCGCGCCACCGCGGTTTGCAGCGTTTCGCCCGATTCCACCTTGCCGCCGGGAAACTCCCACAGACCTCCTTGATGGGTATGCTCAGGCCGCCGGGTGATCAATACCTCGCCCTGTGGATTGACTATGATCCCGACGGCCACATGGACTTCCTTCCTGGCGGCCATCATCGCTCAGGTGCGGTACTCGGCGTTGATGCGCACATAATCGTAAGACAAATCAGTGGTCCAGATGCGGGCGCTCGCCTGACCTCGGCCCAGTTGCACCCGGATAGTAATGTCGCTGCGCTGCATGACTCGCTGGCCAACTTCTTCGGTGTAGTCTTCGGCCCGGCCACCCTGGCGCACGATGCAGACTTCATCAAGATGGAGCGTAACAGCGTCCAGATTCAGTTCATCCAGGCCGGACCGCCCGACCGCCGCCAGAATGCGGCCCCAGTTGGGATCGGAGGCGAAAAAGGCGGTCTTGACCAGTGGCGAATGGGCGATGGCGTAAGCCACCTGCCGGCATTCCGCGGCGTCGCGACCCTGTTCCACCAGGACAGTGATGAACTTGGTCGCGCCCTCGCCGTCGCGCACGATGGCTTGTGCCAGTTCACGGCATACGTCCCCCAAGACGGCCGCAAAAGCCGCATACGCCTCGTCCTCTTTCTGAATGACTACGCCTGATCGGCCGGTAGCGAGCACCACGCAGGCGTCGTTGGTGGAGGTGTCGCCGTCCACAGTAATGGCGTTGAAAGAGTCCGCCAGCGCCACTGTCAGGCAACACTGCAACAGCGACCGTTCCAACCCCGCGTCGGTGGCGATAAAAGCCAGCATGGTCGCCATATCGGGCTTGATCATGCCGGCGCCTTTGGCGATGCCGGTCAGCGTGACGGTCCGGTTGGCAATGCGCGCCTGTCGAGAGACCGCCTTAGGGCGTGTATCGGTAGTCATGATGCCCCAGGCAGCGTCGGACCAGCCGTCGGCGGCGAGCGCCGTCACGGCCTGCGGCAGGCCGGCCAGCAGCCGCTCCAGCGGCAGCGGCTCGCCGATCACCCCGGTGGAAAAAGGCAGTACTTCTTCAGGCCGGCAACCGACCGTTCCGGCCAGTGCCGCACAGATCGCCTCGGCATCTTCAAGGCCGCGCCGCCCGGTGCCGGCATTGGCGTTGCCCGTGTTGATTACCAGATAGCGTGGCCCGGCCAGACTTAAATGGCTTTTGGCCACCACGACTGGTGCCGCGCAAAAGACGTTGCGGGTGAATACCGCCGCGCCGGCGCTGCCGGGGGCCGCCTCGATCACTACCAGGTCACGCCGTCCGGCGTGCTTGATGCCGGCGCAGGTGACACCGACGCGAATGCCGGCGACCGGCAACAGGCTCGGATTGATGGAATCGGACATGAGCACTCTGCCTCCACTAGACCTCACACGGTCAGGGATTGAACTTTTTTGAAGGACTGAAAGTTGAACGTCAACAGCGAACTCAGTACCTGTTTGTGGGTCGTTTGGGTAGTCGCTAAACAGGCTTCAATCGCCTGGGTGAACGCGATAAAGTCAGCGTAGTACTTGGAATAGACATTGCCAAGTAGCTGCGGTTTAGTGCGGCGATTTGGCTCGTTGCCTTCCTGGGCGGAACAACGCCTGGAACAGGCCAGCCTTGAGGACTTGGAACGCTGGGCCGAGCGGGTGCTGCAAGCAGCAACGCTCGCTGAAGTCTTCGACTCAGCCGCTTGAATAGCGGGCAGCACCAAGATAGGGCAGCGCCAGTCAAGAGCCAGCGCACGCCAAAAGCCGGAATAATTTTTTTGGCTCAATATGGATTCCAGACTGTTGAGGACCGCTCGCCCCGATGGCGATCGGCGGCTACACTGAACGGGTTCTGAGCCGCTGCGACCGAAGGCCCCCCGACGATGATCAACCTTCAAAATCTGCTGGATGATGTCCGGTGCTATGAAACTATTCGCCAGCTCCGCTGGCCGGACGGGGTCCACTGTCCCCACTGTAGCATAGCGGAGATCACGAAGCAGGGGCGAGATACGACCCAGCCGGCGCGGCAGAAATATCGCTGTGAAAGCTGCCATCGCTACTTTGATGATCTCACGGGTACGGTGTTAGCGGGGCATCATCAACCGCTGGGGGTTTGGATTTTGTGCCTGTATTTCATGGGGTTGAATCTGTCTAACGCGCAGATCGCCCACGAGCTGGGCTTGAATTCGAACGATGTACAGCGGATGACTGAACAGCT
The DNA here is from genome assembly GCA_963708455.1 of uncultured Pseudomonadota bacterium. Lineage (GTDB taxonomy): Bacteria > Pseudomonadota > Gammaproteobacteria > Competibacterales > Competibacteraceae > CAIMUS01. The sequence continues at coordinate 122,651 of CAVPSQ010000007.1, read as the reverse complement.
CAGGGAAGGGATCGTCGCCCGCCAGCCCGAACCGGTCCTGTCGGGGGACGTGGAATGCGACGAGGTCTACGTGGTGGCCGGTCATAAAGGGTTTCCGGAGGCGGTGAAAAAAAAGGCCGTCGGGGGCGGCGGCGGCGGCTGAAGGGGGCACGGGGTCGGGGCACCTTGGAGAAGGAAAAGCCGCCCATTCTCGGCATGATTCAGCGCGGCGGCGCGGTAGTCGTCCGGATGCTGGAGAACGTCCAGCAAGCCACCCTCCGTCCCTCATCCAGGCGTTTATCGCCCCGGGAACCCGAGTTCATACCGATGAATACGCGATCTATAACCCGTTGAAGGATTGGGGCTTTGACCATCATACGGTGTGTCACAGCCAGGGCGAATACGCCCGTGACGAAGATGGGGATGGCTTCCATGAGATCCATGTCAACACGGCTGAGGGCTTCTGGTCGCTGCTGCGCTCTTGGCTGCGACCCCATCGTGGGATCTCGCAAGAAAAACTGCCGCTCTACCTGGGCTTCTTTCAGTTCGTGCACAACACTCGCATTCGGGGCAAAGGCCTGCTCAGACCCCTCTTGGAACTGCTGGTCGCATAACGCAGTGAACTGACTGGAATCCATATTGAGCCATTTTTTTTCAACCGGTGGGCAAATTCCCAACCCCATAGCGGCGCCTATACGCCCGCACGGCGTCCAGATGTGCTGCATACACCGGTTGGTCCGCCAGATACTCCAGCAGATCGTCCAGCCGCACGATGCTAAGGACCGGCAGGCGATAGCGTCGCTCCACTTCCTGTATAGCTGACAATTCGCCCTGACCTCGCTCCTGTCGGTCCAGGGCGATCACCACGCCAGCGGCTTGGGCCTGCTGCGCTGCCAGCAGGTTGATGGATTCGTGGATGGCGGTGCCAGCAGTGATCACGTCATCGATCAGCAGCACCTGGCCCTGCAAGGGCGCGCCCACCAGCGCCCCCCCTTCGCCGTGATCCTTGACCTCCTTGCGATTGAAGCACCACGGCAGATCCTGTCCATGCTGATCGGCCAGGGCAATGGCGGCGGCGGCGACCAGGGGAATGCCCTTGTAAGCGGGACCGAACAGCATGTGGAAATTGATGTCGGATGCGACGATAGCCTGAGCGTAAAAGCGCCCCAGACGGGCGAGGGCGCGACCGCTGTTGAATAGCCCGGCATTGAAGAAGTACGGACTTACACGGCCGGATTTAAGCGTGAATTGGCCGAAGCGCAGCACACCCCGTTCGATGGCGAAATCGAGAAATTCCCGTTGGTAGTCTTGCATGAGAGGGTTGCGTTATGAGGCTGAAGATAACCAATAGACAGGTTGAGCATCTGGTCAGGCGCCGCTGATTTCAGGTAAGCCTTCCTACCAGTTGAGCCAATGCTTCGGGCAATGCCCTGCTGATCCTCTTGCCGATGCGCTGGATAGAAAGTACTTGGAGCTGACTGATTTTAACCCAACCATTTACCCACCATTTTATCCATCCTCGGTGTAGGCCGCTTTGCCGGCTTCTAAGGCCATGGCAAACGCTCTGACCTTTTGCATCCCTTCCCAGATGGCTTTGGGGCCGGGATAACCGTCGTGCTGGCGGCCGAGAAACCCGACTGCAAGATTCTGAAAAAATCTCGATATACCATTAGCAATGCCACTATAGCCGTATTTTACCAAAATAATCATTATAAAATTAAGTACTTAGTTTTTGTACAGCCTCTCAGTAGTATTTGGTATGAGGTTCTTCATGCCCCACTTCACGCCAAATCTCCAGGTTTGTCGGTAGGTCGCAGTTAAACAGCATGATCTCGGGCAAGTAGCCTCATGCCATCGTTAACCAGAGGCGGGAGTTCATCTCAAAACTGATAGGTGGCAAGCTGTTATATTCTTGTCCGGATTGCCCGGCGTATTTTTCGTGCTACGCTTACCAAAGCCAGACGCTCTTCGCCTGCCGCTGTGCGCGGCGTTGCAGCGCTTGAGTCTAACTTGCAATCCCTGAGTAATCATGGTTGAGTTAGAGCCTACTGGCCCACATTTGCAACCGGTGGTGAAGTGATCTGTAACCTGAACGTCTTTTCACCGCCGCCGTGACATGAGAGCTTAGCGATGAAACGCAATCAAACTGCGCCCCTGGGTCTTGTGCCCGGCGGCGATATGACTCCGGCTGATTCCAATGGAGCGCCAGGCGGCGTCGTGTATGACCTCGATAAATGGCTGGCGCGGCAGTTGCTCAAAGCCGCCAGCAATCCGCCGATCAGCATCATATTATGGGACGGGCAAGAGATAACTCTGGCTGCGACGGCGCTCGTCGGTAAGCTTATCCTCCACGATCGGGGCAGTCTCTATAAGTTGCTGCTGCACCCCGACCTCCAGTTGGGCGAATTGTTAACCAGCGGTCGTGTACGCATCGAAGGCGATCTGGTGGAAATGCTGGAAGCGCTCTCCCGCACCCTGCCCTCCTATGAGGAACGCGGTGTGCTGGTCAATCTGCTCAACCGGTTTTATCTGTTAAAGCGCAATACTCAGGATAGGGCGCGGGACAATATCTGCCACCATTATGATATTGGCAACGATTTCTATCGGTTGTGGCTGGACGAGCAACTGGTGTACACCTGCGCTTATTTCCCCGATCCAACCATGAGCCTGGAGGCGGCGCAGGTCGCCAAACTCGACCACGTCTGCCGCAAGCTGCGCCTGCAACCGGGCGAAACTGTGGTGGAAGCGGGCTGCGGCTGGGGGGCGCTGGCGCTGCACATGGCCCGACATTACGGCGTTACGGTAAAAGCCTACAACATCTCCAAGGAACAGCTTGCCTATGCCCGGGAACGGGCGCAGCGGGAAGGATTGCACGACCGGGTCGAGTATATCGAAGGTGATTACCGCACGATTACCGACGAATTCGATGCATTCGCCTCCGTGGGCATGCTGGAACATGTGGGTCTGAATCACTTTCACGAATTGGGCGAGGTGATGAACCGCGTTCTCAAGCCCAATGGACGCGGCCTGATTCACTCCATCGGCCGCAACCAGCCGGCGCCGATGAACGCCTGGATTGAAAAACGCGTTTTCCCCGGCGCCTATCCGCCCAGTCTGGGGGAGATGATGCAATTATTCGAGCCGTGGCACTTTTCCGTGCTGGACGTGGAGAACCTGCGGCTGCACTACGCCGAGACGTTGCGGCACTGGCTGCACCGCTACGATGCCTCTGCCGAGCGCGTGCTCGCCCTGTTCGATCCGGCGTTTTTCCGGGCTTGGCGGTTTTATCTGGCCGGCTCGATTGCCGCATTCACCACCGGCCATTTGCAGTTGTTCCAGGTGGTGTTCACCCGCCATGACAATAACGCCCTGCCCTGGAGCCGGGAGTATATTTATAGAACGCAGGGCAAGATGCCGGGAACGGCCTGACCGCCTTAACCCGACTGCAAGCCCGTGCCGCCACTTCCCATCCAGACCGTCATACCCGACATCAAGGCCAGTCTGAGCGTCCGGCCCAACCTGGTCCTGCAAGCCCCGCCCGGTGCCGGTAAGACTACCCTGATACCACTCGCGCTGCTGAACGAATCCTGGCTTAAGAGCGGAAAAATCCTGATGCTGGAGCCGCGCCGACTGGCGGCCAGAGGCGCGGCCATGCGCATGGCGGAACTCATCGGCGAGCCAGTCGGTGGCACCGTTGGCTACAGCACCCGTTTCGACAGCCAGGTATCCCGCCAGACCCGTATCGAAGTGCTGACTGAAGGTATTCTGACCCGCCGTTTGCAACACGATCCGGAACTCGACGGCGTCGGCCTGGTAATTTTCGATGAAGTCCACGAACGCAATCTGAACACCGATCTAGCGCTGGCTCTGTGCCTGGAAGCGCAGCAGGCGCTACGCGACGACCTGCGCCTGCTGGCGATGTCGGCCACCCTGGACGGCGAGGCGTTTGCCCGGCTGCTCGCTGCGCCGCTGCTAACAGGGGAGGGGAGCAGCTATCCGGTCGCCATTCACTATCTGTCGCGCGACCCGGATGGTCCGCTGCCCGTCACTGTCGCCCGGGCCATCCTGCGCGCGCTGCTGGAATGCAGCGGCGATATACTGGCCTTCCTGCCGGGCGGAGCCGAGATTCGCCGCACCCGCGACCTGCTGGCAACGGAGCCGGCTTGTAAAGATGTGCAGATTTATCCGCTCTATGGCGATTTGCCTTACGCCGGGCAGCAACAGGCCCTCCAGCCCGATCCCCAGGGACGGCGCAAGCTGGTACTGGCCACTCCCATCGCCGAAACCAGTCTGACCATCGAAGGCGTCGGCGTGGTGGTGGATTCCGGTTATGCCCGAATGCCGCGCTTCGAGCCGGCCAGCGGCCTCACCCGGCTGGAAACGGTGCGTATCGCCGTCGCTTCCGCCGAACAGCGGGCGGGCCGCGCTGGCCGGTTGGGGCCGGGCGTGTGTTACCGGCTGTGGAGCAAGGCGACGCAGGGCACACTGCGACCCCACCGCGGACCCGAAATCCTGGAAGCCGATCTGGCCCCGCTGGCCCTGGAACTGGCGAATTGGGGCGTGCCCGATCCCAATAAACTACGCTGGCTGGACTCGCCGCCGGCCGGTGCCCTGGCCCAGGCGCGCGAACTGCTGTCCGAACTAGACGCTCTGGATGGACAGGGTCGGATTACATCGGTCGGTCGGGCCTTGCTGCAACTGCCGGTCCATCCGCGTCTGGCGCACCTGCTGCAGCAGGGGGCGGCGCTGGGTGTGGCGGATCTGGCGACCGAACTGGCCGCGCTGCTGGAAGAGCGCGATATTCTGTGCGGTGCAATGCGGGGTTGCGACCTGAATCTGCGGCTCGAGGCCTTACATGCCTATGACAGCGAGGGCGGCGCCGGCGCCCGCCGTGCCGGCACCGATCCGGTGACCGGCGCCCGCGTGCAACAAACCGCGCGCCGGTTGCGCCGCCTGCTTAAAGAGGCTGCGCCATCCGTCTCAAGCTCGTCTGCAACTGTCGGATTATTAATTGCGCTCGCTTATCCCGACCGCATCGCCCAGCGCCGCACCGATAGCGACGGCCGCTACCGGCTCGCTAACGGGCGTGGCGCGCGTCTGGCGGAGACCGATCCTTTGCTCGGTCGGGACTGGCTGGCAGTGGCCCATGTGGACGCCGGTGGCAGCGAGGGACGGATTTTTCTGGCTGCGCCGGTGGCGCCCGCCGATCTGGAAATCCATCTGGCCAGCCGTATCCGCGAGCAGGAGAGCGTCGTTTGGGACAGCCGCCAGCAGGCTGTCGCGGCCCGGCGCGAACGCCGCCTGGGCCGTCTGCTACTGGCGGGCCGGAGCTGGCCGGAGGCCGAACCTGCGCTGTTGCGCCGCGCCATGCTGGAGGGCATCCGGCAACTGGGACTAGACTGTCTGCCCTGGAATCGTGAGTTGCGCGACTGGCAGGCGCGGGTATTGTCCATGCGCGCCTGGTTTCCCAACGAAGGCTGGCCGGATGTCGCGGACGACCGACTCGCCGCCACGCTGCAAGACTGGCTGGAGCCCTGGTTGGACGGCGTCACCCGCCGGGAGCATCTGCACCGGCTGGAACTCACCCGGATACTGCGCCACCAATTGGACTGGCGCTTGCAGGCGCGCCTGGACAGCGCCGCGCCTACTCATCTGCAAGTCCCCAGTGGTTCCCGCTTGCGGCTGCGCTATACGCCCGGCGCCGCGCCGGTGCTGGCGGTGAAGTTGCAGGAACTGTTCGGTCTGGCCGATACCCCCCGCGTCGCCGCTGGTCGGGCGCCGGTCACTTTGCATCTGCTGTCGCCGGCACAGCGCCCGATTCAGATAACCCAGGACCTGCGCGGATTCTGGGAGCGTGCCTATGCCGAGGTGAAGAAGGAACTCAAGGGCCGCTATCCCAAGCATCCCTGGCCGGACGATCCCTGGTCCGCTGTTCCCACGCGGGGTTTTAAGGCAAAGCCATAACTCAAGTGGAGCGGCCCGGCGGTTGCAGGCTATCCAGCGGCCAGCGCGCCGTGGCCCGAATGACCAGATCGTCGGACTGACCGGCCACCAGCCGGCAATAACCCGCGAAAGCGATCATTGCGCCATTGTCGGTGCAGAACGCCGGGCGGGGGTAGTACAGCCGCCTGCCTTCCGCCGCCGCCAGCGCCTGCAACCGCTCCCGCAGCCGGCGGTTGGCCCCGACACCGCCGGCCACCACCAGCCGGTCGCAGCCGATCTGCCGCAGCGCCCGCCGGCATTTGATCGTCAAAGTATCCGCCACCGCCTCCTCGAAGGCGCGGGCCACGTCGGCCGCGTTCTGGGTGGTGGGTTCCAGGCTCCGCCAGGTATTGAGCGCACAAGTTTTCAGACCGCTGAAGCTGAAATCCAGGCCGGGGCGGTCGGTCATCGGACGGGGAAACTGAAAACGCTGAGCATCGCCTTGTTCGGCCAGACGGGCCAGCGCCGGGCCGCCGGGGTAGGGCAGCCCCAGCAGCTTGGCGGTCTTGTCGAAGGCTTCACCCGCGGCGTCGTCCACCGATTCCCCCAGAATCCGATACGCGCCTAGCGCGGTCACTTCCACCAGCAGCGTGTGGCCGCCGGACACCAGCAGGGCGATGAAGGGAAATTCCGGCGGTTCGGGTTCCAGCAAAGGGGCCAGCAGATGGCCCTCCATATGGTGCACACCGACGGCAGGCACGCCCCAGGTCCAGGCCAGGCTGCGTCCCAAAGCGGCGCCGACCAGCACGGCGCCGATCAGCCCGGGGCCAGCGGTATAGGCGACACCACGCACCGCCCTGGCGCTGACGCCGGCCTGCCTGAACAACTCGCGCAGTAGAGGAATCGCCTTGCGCACGTGATCGCGGGAGGCGAGTTCCGGCACCACGCCGCCATAGGCCGCATGCAATTCCACCTGACTGTAGAGCGCATCCGCCAGCAACCCACGTTCGCCCTCGTACAGGGCGACGCCGGTTTCATCGCAGGATGTTTCGATACCGAGCACCAGCATGGACATAGCAATCCTTCAGCGTGTGGGGGCGAGCACTACCTGCGGGTTTTCCAGACCATCCCGGCGCTGCTCACCACCGGGTTGTTGCAGCGCCGATTGTAACAATCTTTTTTTATCATTTTCGGGCGCGCAGCCTGTCGCCGGACCGCACGCCAGTCCACCACCACACGATTCCAGGCGCTTTAGATTTTCTACTCGACAAAATGCTATTACTCTATTTATTGAGTGGCTGGACCGAAGAGGTATCTGTAAGGGCCACGAACATTTCCTGAGCGCTGTTGCCTGCTTGCGAGTGTTGAGTGCTAATATCCGATTGGCAGTTCGATTGAGGCGCCGCTATGTATATCGTTATGGTTTCCTCTGAATGTGCTCCTGTATCCAAGGTCGGGGGATTGGCCGACGTAGTCTTCGGGCTCAGCCGGGAACTGGAAATCCGTGGCAATGCTGTTGACATCATCCTACCTAAATACGACTGCATGCGGTACGACCATATCTGGGACCTGACGGTTTTCTATCCCGGCTTATGGGTGCCCTGGTACGATGGTGGTATTTTCTGTACGGTCTGGTTCGGTTTCGTGCACGGCCGCCGCTGCTTCTTTATCGAACCGCATTCTCGGGAAAACTATTTTAACCGGGGACATTATTACGGTTCCGATGATGATGCCATGCGCTTCACCTTCTTCAATCGGGCGGCCCTGGAATTCATGTACAAATCTGGCAAACGACCCGACGTGATTCATTGCCATGACTGGCAGACCGGGCTGACGCCGGTATTGCTGTACGAAATCTATGTCCAACTCGGCATGAGCAGTCAGCGCGTCTGCTACACTATTCACAATTTCCGCTATCAGGGCGTCACCGGTGCAGATATTTTACGCGCGACTGGTTTGCATCGCCCTGAATACTTTTTCCATTATGACCGTCTGCGCGACAACCGCTATCATGACGCCCTCAATATGATGAAAGGCGGGATCGTGTATTCCAACTTCATCACCACGGTTTCACCCAGACATTGTTGGGAAGCGCGTTATGACCAGGGCTATGGTCTGGAACCGACTCTGCAAATCCATCAGCACAAATTCGGAGGAGTGCTTAATGGGCTAGATTACGATATATGGAATCCGGAGATCGATCCTCATATCCCACATCGTTATACTTATCCCTGGGAATGAAAACAGATGAATAAAAAATCCATGACCTTAGATAATCCTAACGCCGGGCGCGCCGCGAAAAAGGCCACTGGCCGCGCTGCCCGTAACGTAAACAGACAATCCGGCGCTACTAACCCGGTTGGCTGTCTGTCCAATGGAGAGACCACCACGGTGGAGCGGCCCGCCAGATTTGGGCGTCAAGCTGCTGTCGAAATGGTCGTCGAAGCCATCATCAAGAAGGCGCTCGATGAGGCTGCCGCGCCGGTCGACCCAGCCCCGACCCGCGAAGCCGCCATCATTCAATCGCTGGTCCAAGAAGCCCTCGCCATGGCCGCCGCACCAACCGTTGCGATGCCGGCTGACCAAGACGCCGAAGTCGCAGCGCCGATCGAGCCAGTGGCTGAGCCGGTCGCTGCGACTCCTGAAGCTGAAGTTGACCAAACTGTAGAGATCGAAGCGCCCGTTGCCGGGCCGGTCACGCCTGCTAGGGTGATAGAGGCGCCTGACGTAGCGCCACTGGCGGCGATGGCTTATAGTGGCCCGCCGGCGGAGCAGCCTCATGCCGCGGCGCCCCACTATGTCAGGCCGCCGCTGGAGAACAAATATGTAAATAAAGAAGTGTTACGGGAACGCTTGTGGTTACGCAAAGAATTCAAGCCAATCATTTCCTATGTAGGCCGGCTCGATTTTCAAAAAGGCGTCCAGCTTATCAAGCATGGGATTTTCTATGCGTTGCAGAATGGTGCGCAATTTGTGCTGCTGGGAGTCGGTTCTGAACACCATATCAACGATGAATTTCGGGGACTGAAACAGCAGTTGAATGACAATCCCGACTGCCATCTGGAAATCAGCTTTAATGAAGAACTGTCGCGTCTCATTTATGCCGGTTCCGATATGATTATCATGCCCAGCCTTTATGAGCCGTGCGGCCTTACCCAGATGATCGCGCTCAAATACGGCACGGTTCCTATCGTGCGGGCTGTGGGTGGATTAGTGGACACCGTTTTCGACCGGGATTACTCTGACCGCCCTGTAGAACAGCGCAATGGCTATGTTTTTTACGAACCTGATGCCACCGGCCTTGAATCCGCGATGCGACGGGCTATTGGGTTATGGTATTCTTATCCGGATGAATTCCGCAAGCTGATGATCAATGGAATGAGATGTGATTACTCGTGGAATAAACCCGGACAGGATTATCTGAATATTTACGAATATATTCGCTGTAAATAGCGAAGCGCGGCAGTCATTCCGCCCACGTCTGTCATAGCGACCGCTGGTGAAGGAACAGCGGGTTGTTATTCATCGGACGATCGATCGACCGGCCTGCGCAGGCCGATATCCTCCCCCAGCGCTGCAGCATCCCGGTATCGATATCGAACAGGTCCAGCACCCGGCAGACGGTATTGGTAACCATCTCGTCGATCGACTGCGGCATGTTGTAGAACGCCGGCACCGGCGGCATGACGATGGCACCGGCCTCAGTAACCGTCAGCATGTTTCTCAGGTGCACGGCGTGTAACGGAGTCTCCCGCACCAGTAGCACCAGCCGCCGCCGCTCCTTCAGCACCACATCCGCTGCGCGGGTCAGCAGGCTGGTGGTCACACCCGAAGCGATCTCCGCCAACGTGCGCACCGAGCACGGCGCGATAATCATGCCCCGCGTGCGGAACGAACCGCTGGCGATCGCTGCACTGATATCGCTGCTGTGATAGCTGGCTGTCGCCAGCTCGCGCAAGGCCGTGGCCGACAGAGGAAATTCGTGGGCCCGGGTTAGATCGGCAGCCCGCGATACGACCAGATGGCTGTCGATCCCGATCGCACGCAGCAGTTCGAGCAGACGCACTCCGTAAATCAAGCCGGTCGCTCCAGTGATACCAACGATTAATCTTTGCTTGGTTTGCATGCCGCTCCCGTTTCAGTAGCCGGCGGTGCTCCAGGTCGAGAATAAGCAAGGAATAACCAGAATGTTGCAACGTAGCCGCAGTTTACCAACAACCGATGGCGCCACTACTGCAGCAACACTGCCCCCTGCTATTCAGCGGCTGAGGGTGGGCCTTATCTGGCCAATTCGATGCCCTTGCCCCATTCTCCCACAAAGAAGCACTCGCTCAGCGGCAGACGTTGGCGCGGCGCTTCCTCGCGGGTGCGCAGGTCCCCTTCCAGGATGGAGGAAGGCGCCGGATGGCCCACGGCGATCATGGCCATGCAGGTATGATCCGCCGGAATCGCAAAGGCGGCCCTGACCTGGTCGGGATCGAAACCGCCCATCTGATGCGCCACCAGCCCTAGCGCCGTCGCCTGTAAACACAAATTCTCGCTGGCCGCGCCGGTATCGTGCTGACTCCAGCGATTGGGCTTGCCGTTCGTGCTAAAGATCGGCGCGGCTACGGACAGCAGCAGCACGGGAGCGTTCTTCACCCAGACTTTATTGCCTTCAGAAAGACAGGCAAACGCCTTATCCCAACCCGCCGGGTCATGAAATTTATCCCAGATCAGATAGCGCCAGGGTTGCTCGCCGAAGCAGGATGGCGCCCAGCGGGCCGCTTCCAGCAACGCGAGCAGCTCGTCACGGGTGACCGCTGTGTACGGATCGATGGCGCGGGCACTCCAACGAAGCGCCACGATATCGGCGATAGGGACCTGGGTTTGAGCAGGTTTGCGCATCGCTATTTTCCTCCGAAGGCTTGCAGTGGGGGCTGCCATACTACCAGAAACAGGTTTCCCGGCATGCGGCCCGAAGGGAGCCCAACGATAGACTTCTGGCGCAAAAACTGTAAAATATTTGAAACAGAACAACACTAAAATAGCGGTTGACGCAGTGCAACATTTTTTTTATACTGCACCGCAACATCCTTCGGGATGTTGTTCTCCAATCCTCCTTTGGTGGTCTTTTGCCGGGGTTTTAAACCCCCGGCTTTTTTCTTTATCAATGTTTTTATTTTGATTATTAAGGGAAAATTGAACAACGTAAGATAACCTCCAGCGGCAATCAATAATTTTTAAAGCATATTGACGCGCTGCAACATAAATTTTATACTGCATCGCAACATCCTTCGGGATGTTGTTCTCCAACCCTCCTTTGTGGTCTTTTGGCCGGGGCGCCCAACCCCGGCTTTTTTGCGCCATTCCTACCTGCCAATCCCCTCCGGATAACGCCGACAACAGCTCAACGCGGTCGGAACAAGCCGGATAGCAGGATGATTGCGTCTGGATTAGAATCATGCCCCAACACAGTTCCGCCAGGTGACGGATTAAGCGCCTCCTCAAAAAACGCGCTAGATCATTGCGTCGAGTCGTGGACAACAGCGCCCTTAACCCGTTTCTCAAGCACCGCGCCCGGTTGCGTTTACCGAGGTAGATGAACCGGGGTTGACTTCGGAAGAGAATCTGGTCTGGCTGAGGGCGGAAGGGTATCTAGTGACCACAGTAAGCAGCTGGGGTTAAAAAAGCCAAGGCCGGCGGAGCCGGCCTTGTCATCAGGCTGCTATTCATCCAGATCGTAGATGATATCGTCGAGCGATCCACCCGGCGGAATCATCGGTTTCACGTCTTCGGTGCGGTCGATCCACACATCGACAATCCAGGGCTTGTCGTCCCCCAGCACCTTGTCAAGACTGCGTGCGATCTGGTCGGGCCGGGTGATCCGCAGCGTATTGATGCCCGGATAGACCCGGCTGAGCTGCAGGAAGTTGGGATTGGGTGTGCGGCATTCCATATTATCCACGCAGGCCGGGTCGCATTCGATGGTGCGTACCAGACAGGTCTCGTAATGGTGACCTTCGCTGAACATGTCTTCCCATTGCCGCACCATGCCCAGATAACCGTTGTTGAAGACGAATATCTTGAGGGGGATGTGATTGGCGGCGACCGTCGCCAGTTCCTGGATGTTCATCTGGAAGCTGCCGTCACCGTCGATGCATAGAATGGTCTTGTCGGGATTGGCGTAGTAGGCGCCGATGGCCGCAGGCAGGCCGAAACCCATCGTGCCCAGACCACCGGAACTGACCCACTGGCGCGGTTCCTGATAATTGTAAAACTGCGCCGCCCACATTCTGATGCTGGCCCACGCCGGTGACCATGATGGCGTTCTTGTTGGTGAGCCGGGACAACTCTTCGACCACCTGTTGCGGCTTGACCAGTTCACTGTCGTGGTCGTAACGCATGGCATATTTCTCTTTCCAGACGTTCAGCGTATGCAACCACGGAGCTATGTCCACGCCCTCCAGATCCGCGTCGATGCCGTATTGCAGAAATTCCCTGGCGTTGGCGCACAGCTCGAACTTGGTGGGAATGTTCTTGCTGATTTCAGCGTGATCGATATCGACATGGGCGACGGTGATGCCCCGTCCGAATTCGCGTACCGCCACCCGGTCATCGAAGCGCGAGCCGATAGCCAGGATGAAGTCAGCATCTCTCAGGGCGTAATTGGCGGCGACCATGCCGTGCATGCCCGGCATGCCCAGAAACAGCGGATGGTCATGATTGAGGGCGCCCAGACCCATGAAGGTCTGGGCGACCGGAATCTGATATTTGTCCACGAACTGCCGCAGTTCCATGCTGGCATCGGCGCTGATCACGCCGCCGCCGACCTTGATCACGGGCTTGGTAGCCTTCAGCAGGGCGGTGAGCAGCGCATAGGCTTCGACCTGGTCCATCTTGACGTCGGGGTGATAGCTCTTCAGCGTGCGCACCTTGTGGCCGTTGGTGACTTTACCGAGCAGTGCATTTTTGCAGATATCCACCACCACCGGTCCCGGCCGGCCACTCTGGGCGATATAGAAGGCCTGCCGCAGCACGCCGTCCAGATCTTCGGCGTGCCTGACCAGATAATTATGCTTGGAAATAGGGCGGGTAATACCGACCATATCCACTTCCTGAAAAGCATCATTGCCGATCATGGTGCTCGGCACCTGACCTGTGATGAAGACACAGGGAATCGAATCTTTGTAGGCGTCCGCGATAGGAGTGACGAGATTGGTCGAGCCGGGGCCCGAGGTGGCCAGCGCCACGCCTACTTTGCCGCTGACTCTGGCGTAACCCTCGGCGGCATGGCCAGCGCCGCTTTCCTGGCGGCACAGGATGAAGTGCGGCGTCTTTTCCTTACGCTCCATCCGGGTGTTAAATTCTACATGGAGAGGAATAATAGCGCCGCCAGTATGGCCGAAAATATAGTCGACGCCGAGTTCGTTCAATACATCGACCACGATCTCGGCGCCGCTTTTGGGGGCCTGTAATGTGCTTTCGTCAAGTTTTTCAGCGGTGTTCAACATCTTGAGTACCTGCTTTCCCGAGAGGAGAAATCCGCGCCGCCCCAGCTCGAAGAGCGGTCCTAAGACGCGGAAAATCAGTTCCTGCTGACTACGAACGGGCTGGGTATTCCTTAGCATGCCCGTCGGTTTAAGTAATTAGGATAGCATTATTTCACCCGCTATCGTAGCCGGGTGGCGCGGCGATTACCCATTCACAATACAATAACCTACATGCGGCAGTTCCATCGCAATACGGCAGACCACTAGTTTTTTTGTAAACGCTTGAGAAACACCTTCATTTCCCTGGCGGCCTGTATATCGCGCTTGCCTTCGGCCACCCGGATGCCTTCTGCATAGGCCGCGCAGGCGTCCTCCACCCGGCCGGCTGCGGTCAGCGCCTTGCCGAGCATCTTCCAGGCAGCCGAATAACCGGGATCACTCCTCACCGCCATTTGCAGATGCTCGACGGCGCGGCGCGTATCGCCCGCCCGCAGATAGGCGTTGCCCAATCCGCAACGCAGCAAGGCGTTATCCTGGCCCTTGGCCAGCAGTCTGCTCGAAGCGCTCGATCGTGTCCATCGTTTCAGCCTTGCTGCGCGATCAACAGGGCTGCGTTGCGAAACCCCTGACGAGTGTCGCCCAGCAATCCCTCTTCCCGGTAAACCCGCACCTTGAGCGCGGCGAACAGGCGGAGCAGTTCGTTATCGTCCAGCAGAAAAGCAGGATTCTGAGGACCGCTTGCGCTCGCCAGCCGGGTTTTGGTGAAGGTCTGATAGAACAACAGCCCGGCGGCCGCAAGGCCGCCTGCAAGGCGGACGCCAGCGACCGTTCCAGGAAATGGCTGACCACGATAACATCGAAGCGAGCCGGCTCCGGTGGCTGCACGATGACATCCCGGACTGCGGTATGCAGCGCCACACCGGCGGCGGTGGCGGCGGCATTGAGCCGGGCGATGGCCACCGGTGAATTGTCCCAGGCCCAGGTTTCCAGCCCCCGAGCGGCCAGCAGCAAGGCGTTGGCACCTAACCCGCAGGCCAGATCCAACGCCTGTCCGGCTGCCGGTAACAGATGGGCATGATCGACCAGCACTCGGGCCGGCGGTGGCGCGCCGGCGGCGGCGTGGTACCGTTCATCCCAGCAGCGGCGCGGTTCGTCAGTCATGGTGCAGGCGCCTGCCGGACAAGTCCCCGTTCAATCGCCATCGACCACCCGCTTGGGATCGATGCCCAGGGCGCGCAGTTTGCGGTACAGATTGGTACGCTCCATGCCAACCCGCTCTGCCAGCCGCGCCACGTTGCCGTCGCAATCCTTGAACTGTTGCAGCAGATAGGAACGCTCGAACTGCTCGCGCGCTTCACGCAGGGGTAAATCCAGCGGCACCAGTCCCATTTCCCGGTTTTTGGCCACCGGCACGCTGCTGATGGCCGCTTCCACTTCCTCCAGGGTGATTTCCTCTTCGAACCCCAGAATCAGCAGCCGCTGCACCAGATTCTTCAGCTCCCGGATGTTGCCTGGCCAGACATAATTGCGCAGCCGGTTCTGGGCCGCCGTGGTGAAGTGCCGGTAGGGCAGACTTTCCTGGTCCATAAAATAATTAATGTAAAAATTCAGCAACTCCGGCACGTCCTCCACATGCTCGCGCAGCGGCGGCAGACGGATCGGCACCACGTTCAACTGATAGTACAAATCCTCGCGGAACCGCCCTTCCGCCACCAGCCGCTCCAAATCGCGATGGGTGGCGGCCACGATCCGCACGTTCACCTGCACCGGCTCCTTGCCACCGATACGCAGGAAGGAACCATTCTCCAGGGCCCCGGCCAGACGGGCCTGGGCTTCCGGGTCCATATCGGCCAGCTCGTCCAGAAACAGCGTGCCGCCGCTGGCCTGCTCCAGCAAGCCGTAATGGATTTTGTCGTCCTGCTCCGAGCCGAACAGCTCCAGAGTGGAGTTTTCGCGGGCGATGGAGCCCACCCCGACATCGACGAAGGGGCCGCTGCGGCGGGGGCTGTGCTGATGCAGAAAACGGGCGTAGATTTCCTTGCCGGTGCCCGGTTCGCCGAAGATCAACACCGGGGTATCGTGCTGAGCGATCCGCATCACCTGGGTGCGCAGCCGCTGCACCACTTCGCTCTTGCCGACCGGCTCGCTGATCGGGCGCAGACGGCGCAGTCCCAGATTTTCGCGCACCAGCTGGTCAGCTTCCAGCGCCCGTTGCACCGTCAGCAACAGCTTGTTCATCGACATCGGCTTTTCCAGGAAATCATAAGCGCCCAGCCGGGTCGCTTCGACTGCGGTTTCCACCGTGCCGTGGCCGGACATGATGATAACCGGGCAAGGCAGATGATCGCCTTCGGTCCATTCCTTGAGCAAGCTGATGCCGTCGATATCGGGCATCCAGATATCCAGCAGAATCAGATCGGGGCGGCGGACGCGCCGCGCCTCGCGCGCCTGGGCGGCGTTGGCCGCGGTGCTCACTTCGTAACTTTCGTCTTCGAGAATCTCTTTAACCTGGTCGCAGATATCCGGTTCGTCGTCGACGACCAGGATATAGGGTCCGCTGCTCATCCTGCCTCCTCGGTTTGATGGACGGTTATGGAAACGATGGGGGCCGGTGTCATGGCGCCGGCGTGCATGGGAAAACGAATGGCGATCCGGGCACCGCCTTCAGGCGGCGATTCCGCCCGGATCAGACCGCCGTGCTCCTCGACGATCTTTTTGACAATCGCCAGACCCAGGCCGGTCCCTTTGGGTCTGGTAGTGACATAAGGTTCAAAGATATCGCCGACGGTGCCTTCCGGAAAGCCCACCCCATCATCCTGAAACTGCAATTCGACGTAGCGGGCGTCGACTTCCGTGCTGCAGCGGGTGCTGACCTGCAGGGTTGACCCGTGACCCTCGGTGATGGCCTCGAAGGCATTTTTGACCACATTGTGCACCAATTGCCGCAGGCGCCCCTTATCGGCCTCAATGCAGGGTTGCCGCGGGTCCAGATCCAGGTGCAGCTCCACACCCGCCGGATAATCGCGGTACAAATACAGAATTTCTGTAACGAACTCGTTCAGCGCGACAGTCGCCAGCTTGAGCTGCGGCGGTCTGGCGTATTCGTTGAAGGCGTCTACCATTTCCTTGAGCGCCTGCACCTGCTGGATAATGGTATGCGTGCCCCGGTCCAGCACCCGCGCCTGCTTCTCGTCGAGCGTTTTCAGATACTTATGCCGCATGCGCTCGGCCGCTAACTGAATCGGGGTGAGTGGATTTTTGATTTCGTGGGCCAGCCGCCGGGCCACCTCGGACCAGGCAGCGCTGCGCTCCGCCTGCATCAAGGTGGTGATATCGTCGAATACGATCACGTAACCGCCCTTGAGCCCCACCGGATCGGGCAGCGAACTACACCGGCACATCAACACCTGGCGGCCGCTGGTGCCGAACAAGGTGACCTCCTGACGCCATTCGCCGGCGGCGCCGTGGGTGTAGGGATTGATGGCCTCGAGCAGCGGTTGCAACTGCGGATGGGCGGTCTGGATGGCGGCCAGGTCGGTCCCCAGCAGGGCATCCAGATCGATTCCCAGAATATGGCCGGCGGCGGCATTCTGGGTACGCAGTCGGCCATCGTGATCCAGCGTCAACACGCCCGAGGAGAGCCGCGCCAGCACCGCCTCCAGGTAAGCACGCTGCCGCTCCAGCAACTGCTGGCTGGTCAGCGCGCTGTCCCGGGCCTGAGCCAGTTTACGGGTCATGGTGTTGAAGGAATTGACCAGAAACCCCAGCTCATCGTTGCTGGCGTAAGGCAGTTGCGTATCGTAATCGCCGGCGGCGACGGCCTGCGTGCCCTCGGCCAGGTCGCGCATCGGCTCCACCAACCGGCGGGCCGAGTAAACGGCGGCCCACAGCGCAGTCAGTACGGCGAACAGCATCACCAGCGACAGCGTCAGTATGAAGCTGGTCTTGAGCGGCGAGCGTAAAAACACCATTTCCTTGTAATTGTTGAAGGCGTCCTGCACTGAGTCCGCCAGTACACTGAAACGTCCGGCCACGGGAAACAGCGCCTGCAGAATGCGATCCTCCTGCTGCGCTTCCTGCGCCGCCACCCGCACCACAGCGCGGATGTTGAAACCGCCGTCGCGCACCGGGTCCAGGCTGATATAGTCCTGTCCCTGCTGCACCTGCAGCAGCACGCCCTCCGGCAGAGCCTGGGGCACCAGCACGGCAGGGTCCGCATTGGCGGTCGCCAGAATCCGTCCGTTGGGACTGAACAGGGTCAATTCGGTGCCGTCGCTGATATCCAGTAATTCGTCCAACAGTAGCGGCGCCTGGATTGGCGGGGCGGGCGCCACGGCGTTGGCAATCCGCACCGTCTGCTTGAGCACCTCGCGCATCCGCAGATCCAGCGCGGTGCGGCTCAGTTCCAGCGCATCTTGCAAAGATTGTTCCACCCGTACATCGAACCAGCTATCGATGCCTTTCTGCAGGAACTGCAACGAGAAGTAATACACCACGGCCACCGGCGACAGCGCAATCGCCACGAAGATGATCACCAGGCGCAGTGTCAGGCGCGCGCCCGCCGCATGCTCGCGATACTGGCGCACCAGCCGGTAGAAGTGATAGACGATCACCAGCGCCAGGCTGAGCAGGCCCACCATGCTGGATAACAGCAACCAGGAATACAGTCGGCCGGAATAGGTGAAATAATCCAAAGCGCCGCTCAACAGCGCCAGAGCGGTTAACAGCGGGCCGAGCAGCCCCAGCAGCAACAGCAGCCACCAGCCTCGCCCGAGACGCCGCGTTAAAGTGGCCATGTGCGCCATTCACTGGCCAGGCGCCAGGCCGGCGCCAGATAGGCGATCAGTTGTAAAGGCGCCGGCAGCGCGTCGATGTCGAAGTTGGCGCGCAACCTGACGAAATACACCCCGCCGGGCGCCAACTGGCTGGCGTCCAGCAGGGGAAAACGTTCGACCTGACCGAGCGCCTGAGTGGCGGCGTCCAGCTCGGGATACCCCCTCACTGCGCTGTTGTTCAGGTTGGTGACCAGATACTGGCGGGACAACGCATGATATTCCAGGCGATAGCGCTGCCGCATATTGGCGACGGTGTCGTCCCACAGCCATTCCCGCTGCCGGTA
This sequence comes from uncultured Pseudomonadota bacterium, assembly GCA_963708455.1. Taxonomy (GTDB): domain Bacteria; phylum Pseudomonadota; class Gammaproteobacteria; order Competibacterales; family Competibacteraceae; genus CAIMUS01. Next base: position 104,159 of record CAVPSQ010000007.1, on the reverse strand, counting down.
CACCTGGATGTCCAGCCCGAAGACCAGCGGAACTCCGCTTTGCAGGGCTTGCAGGGGCTCGTCGCGGAAGCGGTATTTGATGCTCGCGTCCAGGTAGTAAATGCCTTTTTCCAGATGGGTGTTGGCGTACACCACCCGGAAATTGGCGGCGAACACCAACGCCGCCGGCAACAGGAAGCCAAGCAGCAGATACAGCCCGAGGTGGGGTCTACGGCGGAGCGCGGCGATGCAAGCAAGCGGCACGATTAATCCTTGAGCAGACAAGCGTAATAAAAACCATCCATTGCCGCTTCGCCCGGCAGGATTTGTCTGCCTGGAGTTCGAGCGTGGCCCCACCCGGCCTGGATGGGACAATCGCGGGCGTCGGCATGGGCGGCGAGGAAAGCGGCTATGTTATCCTCGTTTTCCTGTTTGAGCAGAGTACAGGTGGCGTAGACCAGCCTGCCGCCGGGCCGCAGCAACGGCCACAACGCTTCCAGCAAAGCGCGCTGCCGGGTGGCCAGCGGCTCGATGTCGGTGGCGCGGCGCAGCACTTTGATATCCGGATGGCGGCGCAGCACACCGCCGCCGGAGCAGGGAACGTCCAGTAGAATGCGGTCGTAGTACACGCCGTCCCACCAAGCAGTCGGGGTAGTGGCGTCCCCCTGGCGGACGGCGGCCGTCAGACCGAGCCGGTCGAGATTATCCTGCACCTGTCGCAGGCGGGCGGCGTCGCTGTCCAGGGCCAGCAACACCAGCCTGGGTTCGGTTTCCAGTATATGGCCCGTTTTGCCACCCGGCGCCGCGCAGGCGTCCAGGACGCGCAGGCCGGGCTCCAGTTGCAACAACCCGGCGGCCAGTTGCGCGGCACCGTCCTGCACCGACACCAGACCTTCCCTGAAACCCGGCAGAGCGTCCACGTCGCAGGCCCGGTCGAGGATCAGACCCGCTGCGCTGAACACCGCCGGCTGTGCCCCGAGAGCGGCGGCGGCCAGTTGCTCCCGATAGTGGTCGCGGCTAAGCCGCGCCAGATTCACCCGCAGGCTGCAAGGGGGGCGGGCGTTATTGGCCGCCACGATAGCTTGCCAGTGATCGGGCCAGTCGGCCTGCAACCGCTGCAACAGCCAAGCCGGATGGGCGGTGCGCCCACCGGGGTCGCGTTCCAGTTCGGCCAGCCAGTCGGCACGGCGGCGCTGGAAGTTGCGCAACACGGCGTTGATCAGACCGGTCGCCCGGGTCTTACCCAACGCGCGCGCCGCGTCCACCACTTCGGAAACGGCGGCGTAAGCCGGCACGCGCAGGTGCAGCAGTTGGTACAGCCCCAGTAACAGCAGCGCCTCGACTTGGTGCTCGGCCGGTTCGAGTGGTTTGCGCAACAGCCGCCCCAACAAATAGTGCAACTGCGGATACCAGCGCAGGGAGCCGTAACACAATTCCCGCACCAGGCCGTGCTCGCGTGCCGCAACCCGCTGCAGCGCCGCCGGCAGCACGGTGTTGAGGGATTGCCCGGCGCCGACCACCTGGCCCAGGGCCCAGGCGGCGGCGGAGCGGGCGCTGCAGGCGCTGCTCGTTCCAGTCATCCGGCTCACCTCCGCGGCGTCAGCGGCCCAGCACCCGGCCCAGCAAACTGCAGGCATTGCTGAAATCCGCCGCCGGCAGAGAACGGCGGCCGGGCCACTGCAATTCGGTCATGCGCAACACCCCGGCCCCGGTGGCCACGTCGATGCCGGTCCGCTCCTGCCGCAGCACGCTGCCGGGCGGAGCGGCGCTTGGTTCGCACAGCGCCCGGGCGCGCCAGATGCGCAGCGCCTGCCCGTCCAGCCAGGTGTGCGCCACCGGCCAGGGATTGAAAGCCAGCACTCGCCGCTCCAATAACAGCGCCGGCTGGGTCCAATCCAGGGCCGCCTCCGCCTTGTCCAGCTTGGCGGCATAGGTAGCCTGTGCCTCGTCCTGCGGCTGCGCAGTCAGTTTCCCTGCCGCCAGCGCCGGCAGCAGCCGCAGCAGGGTCTGGGCGCCCAGCGCTGCCAGCCGATCGTGCAACTCGCCCCCGGTCATGTCCGCCTTGATCGGGCAGACAGCAGCGCCGAGCACCGCACCGGTATCCAGCCCGGCGTCGATCTGCATCAGAGTGACACCGGTTTCCCGGTCGCCGGCCAGCAGGGCGCGCTGGATCGGCGCGGCGCCACGCCAGCGCGGCAGCAGCGAGGCATGCACATTGACGCAGCCCAGACGCGGAATCTGCAACACCGCCGGGGGCAGCAGCAGGCCATAGGCGACCACCACCATCAGTTCGGGTGCCAGCGCTGCCAGTTCGCGCTGGACGGCGGGATCGCGCCAGCTGATCGGTTGTCGCAGCGGCAATCCCTGCGCCTGCTGCTTGACCGGCCCGGCCCGTAACTGCCGGCCGCGCCCGGCCGGGCGATCCGGCTGCGTATAGACCGCACACAGGTGATAGCCGGCGGCGCGCAGTGCCTCCAGGCTGGGCACGGCGAAGTCGGGCGTACCCGCAAATACGATGCGCAGGGGTGGAACGGTCATGCGCCGGTGCTACGGTGCACCGCCGCGCCACGCGGGCTGGCAGGTCGGGCGGATCCTCGGAAAGCCGCTTGCCACGCGCCGGCTTTCACCGTAACGCCGGCTGGCCGGCGCGGGTGTCAGCGCGCTGTTGCTTCTCCAGTTTCTTGCGGATCCAGTTGCGCTTGAGCGGGGACAGATAATCCACGAACAGCTTGCCATCCAGATGGTCCAGTTCGTGCTGAATGCAGACGGCCAGTAGACCCGCGGCGGCTAGTTCGACCGGCTCGCCGTCGCGATCCAGGGCGCTCCCCCGGATGCTGTCCGCCCGCCGCACCGGCTCGTGAAAACCGGGCACCGACAGACAGCCTTCTTCCGTCTCCGCCTTGCCCGAACGCTGCACTATCGTGGGGTTGATCAGCACCAGTGGCTGATTGCGCTGTTCGGAGATATTGATGACGATGATGCGCTTGCGCACGTTGACCTGATTGGCCGCCAGGCCGATGCCGGGCGCTGCGTACATGGTCTCCAGCATAGCGTCGATGAGACGGCGCACCTCGTCGTCGATGGTATCGACCGGCACGGCCGGCTGGCGCAGGCGTGGGTCGGGAAAATGCAGGATGTTTAAGCGTGCCATGGTCAACTCGCCGGAACCTTCAGTTGTCACACGTGCAATAAAAATGTCACGGACGTATCGTAAATAATACAAGAAATACCCAGAAAACCGCTATACTTCCCTGACAGTGATTTCCTGCCCTCCAGCCGATTTTTCCGATTCCTGAAGATATAAAGCGATGAGCAAGACGCTGTATTGGACCGGCATCCTGGCTTTATGTACGGCGGCCGGTTGTTCCCAGTTGCCACTGCCCGGCGGGGCGCCCCGCTCGGTCGCGCCGGTCGGGCCGCCCCTGCTCGAGACCTCCGCCACCGCTGCCGGGCCGGCCAGTCCTCCGGTTGTTCCCCGGCGGGCCCGCCCGCCTGCCGGACCGGTCCGCTGGCGTGCCGATCGCCCGCAAAACTATGTGGTGAAGCCCGACGATACACTGCTGCAGGTGGCCGGGGTGTTCCTGGAACAACCGTGGCGGTGGCAGGAGGTCTGGCGTCCCGCGGCGGGCACCGCCGCCACGCAGCTCTATCCTGGCCAGATCATCGAACTGGTTGACGAGCCGGGCCAGCCGCACCTGCGCCCCGCCACCGCCAGCGCCGCGGACACTGTCCGGCTGTCACCCCAGGCGCGGGTCGAGGCGCTCAGCCAGCCCATTGCCACCCTGCCCAGGGCAGCCGTGGCCGGGTTCCTCAAGGAATCCATCGTGGTGGACAGCTCCGATTGGGAAGCCGCACCGGTCATTGTCAGCAACTACGACGACCGGGTGTTGTTGCCTGCCGGCTGGGTTTATATCTATGTTACCGGTCTGGATTCCTCTGACCAACGCCGCTATCGCGTGTTCCACCCCCTGGGTGAATATCGCGATCCGGGAAGTGGCCAATCGCTGGGCTTCGGCGGTGCGTTCGTGGGCACGGCCGTGCTGGAAAAGGCGGAAGAGGAGCAACCGGCCGTACTGGTGATGACCGATAGTCAGATGGAGGCGCGCGCCGGCGACCGCCTGTTTCCTGCCGATCAGTTTACGGCGGTCGAACCCTACAACTTCACCCTGCAGGCCCCGCCGCCGGACCTGCAGGGACAGATTATTTCGCTCTTGGGCAACAATGTGGTTGCCGGCCAGTATCAAAGCGTAGTGGTCAACCTCGGCGCCGGGAACGGCGTCACAGTGGGCGATATGCTGGGAGTGTACAGCACCGGTCGCGGTCTGCGGAACTGTGCTGGTTATGCCGGGCGTCTGCCCGCTCACAACATCGCCACGCTGATGCTGTACAAAGTCTACGACCAGGTCAGTTACGGGTTGATCACGGCGATGCGGGACTACGTCGAGAGATGCGACGGCGTGGGTGAACCCTGAGCCAACCCGCCATGAATGCCGACGAAGCGCCCTATTGGCTGGCGCTGTGGCGGGCGCCCGGCATCGGCCCGGCGCGGTTCGCCCGGCTGGTACAGGCATTCGGCTCGCCGCAGGCGGTGTTCGCCGCCCGCCGCAGCGATTGGGAAGCGTTGCATCTGCCGGCGACGGCCCTGGATTATCTGGATGCCCCGGCCTGGCCGCTGGTGGAGCAGGATCTGGTCTGGCTGGCGCAACCCGGCAACCATCTGCTCGCCCTGCAGGACCCCCGCTATCCGCCCTTACTGCGGCAGATTGCGTCGCCGCCGCCGCTGCTGTTCGCGCACGGCGATCCCGCTTGTCTGCGGACGCCGCAAATCGCCATCGTCGGTACGCGCAATCCCACCCCGGCCGGCAAGGAGACGGCCCGTCAGTTCGCTGCCCACCTGGCGGGTTTCGGTATAGCGATCACCAGCGGTCTGGCCCTCGGCGTGGATATGCAAGCGCACCGCGGCGCCCTGGCCGCTCAGGGACGCACCATTGCCGTGATGGGTACCGGTCCCGACCGGATTTATCCGGCCGCCCATCGCGAACTGGCCCACGCCATCGCCGCCGCTGGCGCCCTGGTCACCGAGCTGCCGCCCGGCACCCCGGCCGTGGCCGAGAACTTTCCGCGCCGCAACCGGATCATCAGCGGTCTGGCGCTGGGGACGCTGGTGATCGAAGCCTCGCTACGCAGCGGCTCGCTGATCACGGCCCGGCTGGCCGGCGAACAGGGACGCGAGGTGTTCGCTATCCCCGGCTCCATTCACAACACCATGGCCAAAGGCTGCCATCACCTGATCCGGCAGGGTGCCAAGCTGGTCGAAACAGCGGCCGACATTATCGAGGAACTCGGCCCGCTGGCCGCGGCGGCAGCGGACCTGCCGGCACAAGAAGAGCCGCCGCCGGCGCCCGAACTGGACCACGATTACCGGCAGTTGCTCGACCAGTTGGGGCAACAGACGGTGTCGGTGGACTGGCTGGTCGAACGCTGCGGATTGACGGCTGATGTGGTTTCCTCCATGCTGCTTATATTGGAGCTGCAAGGCTTGGTCGCCGCCGCTCCAGGGGGATTGTATTCCCGGCTGAACTGAGGTTTTTCGCGATGAAAGAAAACGTCTTGGACGTGTTGATGTACCTGTTTCAGAACTATCTGAGCGACGATAGCGACATCTTCCCGGACCGGGAATCGATAGAGACCGAACTGCTGGAGGCAGGCTTTCCTCTGACGGAGATATCTCAGGCTTTCGACTGGCTGGACGGGCTGGCGGCACGCCAGGAGGCGCCGGTAATAACTCTCACCGAGGAGCACACCTTCCGCATCTACACCTCGCCGGAAAGCGCCCGCCTCGACGTGGAGTGCCGGGGCTTCCTGCTGTTTCTGGAGCAGGCGGGTGTGCTCAGTTCGGAAACGCGCGAGCTGGTCATCGACCGGGTGCTGGCGCTGGAAACCGAGGAGATCGACATCAATCAGTTGAAGTGGGTCATCCTCATGGTGCTGTTCAACCAACCGGGTCAGGAAGAAGCCTATGCCTGGATGGAGGATCTGATGTTCGAAGACAGTCCCGATTATCTGCACTGATTCTCTCCTCTAAATAAATTTCCGTGGCGGCGGCCGGCGGCGCGCCGGCGTTGCCTCAGTCCCGATCCCACCAAGCGATGTTTATGAGCAAGAACCTGGTCATCGTAGAATCCCCGGCGAAGGCCAAAACCATCAAGAAATATCTCGGCAAGGATTTCGAAGTGCTGGCCTCCTACGGGCATGTCCGCGATCTGGCGCCCAAGGAGGGAGCCGTCGATCCCGATCATAATTTCGCCATGCGTTATGAGCTGATCGACAAGAACGCAAAGCACGTGGATGCGATCGCCAAAGCTCTGGACAAAGCCGACGCCCTGTATCTGGCCACCGACCCGGACCGGGAGGGCGAAGCCATCTCCTGGCACTTGCACGAGATCCTCAAGGAACGGCAGGTATTGCGCGACAAACCAGTGCGCCGCATCGTCTTCAACGCCATCACCCAGCGGGCGATCCAGGAAGCTATGCAGCACCCGCGCTGCCTGTCGCAAGAGCTGATCAATGCCCAGCAAGCGCGCCGGGCACTCGACTATCTGGTCGGATTCAACCTGTCGCCGCTGTTATGGCGGAAGATCCGCCGCGGCCTGTCCGCCGGCCGGGTGCAATCGCCGGCGCTACGCATGGTGGTCGAGCGAGAACAGGAAATCGAAAAGTTCGAGACCCAGGAATACTGGAGCATCGCAACGGACGCCGCCAAGGACAGCGACACCTTCAGCGCCCGGCTGGTCGAATATGCCGGCGAAAAACTCAGTCAGTTCAGCATCACCACCGCCGCAGCCGCCCAGGCAGCGGTAGCCGCCTTGCAGCAGGCCGGGCAGGGTCGGCTGACCGTCGACAGCGTTACCCACAAGCAACGCAAGCGCAATCCGGCGGCGCCTTTCACCACCTCCACCCTGCAACAGGAAGCCGCCCGCAAACTGGGTTTTCCGCCGCAGCTGACCATGCGTCTGGCCCAACAACTGTACGAGGGCATCGACATCGGCGCCGGTGCCGTGGGGCTGATCACCTATATGCGGACCGACTCGGTGCAACTCGCCGCCGAAGCCGTGGAGGAAATCCGCGCCCTGATCGCGCAGCGTTATGGACGGGACAATCTCCCTGCCAGCCCCCGTAGCTACAAAACCAAGATGAAAAATGCGCAGGAAGCGCACGAGGCGATCCGGCCCACGGCGGCGCGGCTGGAGCCGGACGCCATCCACGCCCACCTGACGGAGCAGCAGTTCCGATTGTATGAACTGATCTGGAAACGCACCGTCGCCTGCCAGATGCTGCCGGCCACCTTCGCTACGGTGGCGGTCGATCTCGGCTGCGGCACCGGCAACACTTTCCACGCCAGCGGCTCCACCCTGGTCGAGCCGGGCTTCATGGCGGTCTATCAGGAGGGCGTCGATGACCGTGCGCAGGAGGATGAAGACAACCGCGCGCTGCCGCTGTTGTGCGAAGGGGAACCGGTGCGGTTGCTGGCAATTCGTCCGGAACAGCATTTCACCGAGCCGCCGCCGCGCTACAGCGAAGCCAGTCTGGTCAAGACGCTGGAGGAATTCGGTATCGGCCGGCCTTCCACCTATGTGGCGATTATCGATACGCTGCTGAAGCGCGACTACGCCGTGCTGGAAAACCGTCGTTTCCGCCCCACCGACGTGGGCCGGATCGTCAATCGCTTCCTCACGCAACACTTTACGCAGTATGTGGATTACGACTTCACCGCCAAAATGGAGGATGAACTGGACGCCATTGCGCGCGGCGAACGGGACTGGATTCCCCTGATGGTCTCCTTTTGGAAACACTTCAAGCAGCTGCTGCAGGACAAGGCGGAAAACGTCTCCCGCAAGGAAATCGTGCCGGATCGCGAGCTGGGCGTTCGATCCGGCGACCCAGCGGCCGATCAGCGTGCGCATGGGTCGCTACGGTCCCTTCGTGCAGATCGGCGCCAAGGACGACCAGGAAAAACCCCGCTTCGCGGGCTTAAGGTCGGACCAGCGCATGGACGCCATCACCCTGGAGGACGCTCTGGCCCTGTTCCGGTTGCCGCGGCAACTGGGGGAGACGGCGGCCAGCGAACCGATCGAGGTCAATATCGGTCGCTTCGGACCCTATGTCCGTTACGGCGGCAAATACGTCTCTCTCAAGGGCGACGACGATCCTTACACGGTGTCCCTGGAGCGTGCCCTGGAACTGATCGCCCAGCACCAGGCGTTGAGCGCCAGCAGGGTCATCCGCTCGTTCTCCGAGTCGGCCATCCAAGTCCTCAAAGGCCGGTTCGGACCCTATGTCACCGACGGCCAGCGCAATGCCCGAGTGCCCAAGGGGCGCGAGCCGGACAGCCTCGCTCTGGCCGAATGTGAACAGCTACTACAAGCGGCACCGGCCAAAAAGACCGTCCGTCACCGGACAACGCAGAGTAAAACCAGCCGGGCCTCGACCGCTTCGCGATGACGGACAGCCGCTTGCGGGAGGCAGCGCGCCGACTGCGGCTGGGACAGGTCATCGCCTACCCTACCGAGGCCGTCTATGGACTCGGCTGCGATCCCCTGAACGCCGCGGCCGTGCAGCGCATTCTGGCTATCAAGCGGCGTTCCCTGAACAAAGGGTTGATTGTGATCGCTGCCAGCCTGGAGCAGCTCGAACGCTTCCTCGATCCTCTGGATGCGACCGCCCTCGCCTGTCTGCAAGCCACCTGGCCTGGACCGGTGACCTGGCTGGCGCCAGCCCGACGCACACCGGTCTGGCTGCGCGGTGCGCATAACTCCCTGGCGGTGCGGGTCACCGCTCATCCGCTGGCGGCGGCGCTGTGCCGCGCCTGGGGAGGACCGCTGGTATCCACCAGCGCCAATAGTGGCGGCCACCCACCCGCCCGCAGTGCGCTGGCGGTGCGGCGGAGATTGGGAACCCAGGTGGATTACATCCTCGCCGGCCCGGTCGGTGGCGCCGCCCGTCCGAGTGAGATCCGCGATCTCAGCAGCGGGCGGATCGTGCGGGCGGGTTGAGCGGCGGTTCAGGGTAAACCGGTGACGAGCTTATCATCGTGCTTCGGGCAGATGCTTGCTCCTGTTCCGGCACACGAGACGCGACCCCTGCAAAAGTGGTAAATTGGCCGCTGGAGCAGCAGTCTGATGCTCGTGTATATCATCCAAGCCTATCTATTTAATAGACTATCCGGGAGCCTTCTCATGCCGCGCCGCCATCGACTGCTTGGTCTGCTGCTGCTGCTTGGTTACGCCCTATCGCCCACCTGGGCCGAAGAGCAGTTGCCCTCCGGACGGGTGGCCTTTACCGGCGTCACCTTCGGATTGCTGGTCGGTTACACTCAGGGCAGGGGCAGCCTCCGCTTGCACGGCCAGGATTATCCTTTTGCCATCAAAGGTTACCAACTGTTGTCTCTGGGTGCGGCCTGGATGGATGCGTTGGGTGTCGTCTATAACCTGGAGCGACTGGAAGATTTTCAGGGCACATACCGAGCATTACGGGGCAGTTTTACGGCCATCCAGGGCGGCGGCGGCGCCGTGCTGAGAAACGACAACGGCGTGGTTATCTATCTGCAGAACTTGAACCTGGGAGTCGAAGTCAGTCTGGGCGGCAGCCTGGATGTCGTGCTGGAAGATATCGAAGACGCCGAACTGGAGACCCCAGCCGGAACCGAACCAACCGTTTCCGGAGCAGCGACTGCGGAGCGCGGCGCGACCACGCCCGAGCCGACGCTGGGTGCACCCTGAGCATTGCCGGCGTGTTCAACCGTCTCCAGCCGGAATCATTCTGAATCGCAAACTCAGCAAGAGGTGCATGGTATGGCGAAAGACAAACAGACCAAAGCAGAGCAAGGCAGTAAGGATAAAAAGGACAAACCGGACAAACCGGACAAACCGGACAAGCGCGGTCAGGCTGATGAGGCCGCCTGGGAAGCAACCCGCAAAATCGCCAGGAAGATACGCAAAGATGATAAGGATAAGCAATGGAGCAAACTGCCGTGGCGCGAAATTCGCGGCCAGTTGCGGGAATCCGGCGATACGGTGGATATGACCAAAGTGCCGGTCACCTGGAACACTGAAAGCCCCCAGATGATAAAAATCCGTACGATCCTGGAAAAGGCCGGGTTTAAGAAGGACGGCCATCTGTATCGTTGGGAGCCCGCCGCTGCCGCTGAACCGGAGTAGCCTCTTTGCCAGGTTCCGCCAGGCCGGTCTGGCTGATCCGGACTGCCGTGGCTTCAGTTGAAAAGCGACCGGCTACCGACCAGCCGCTGGCGCCAATAGGGACGGTCGATGCTGATTTTGCTGACCCGGCCACTACCGGAAGAAACGTGAATCATCTGATTGCTGCCAGCATAGAGGCCGACATGGGAAACGCCGCCGCCCTGGATATCGAAAAACAGCAAATCGGCGGGTTGCAACTGCCCGGGGCTATAGCCTGTCTGGAACAGCTCCCGCGTCGTGCGCGGCACGCGCAGACCCGCCTGACCGTAAGCGTACTGCACCAGACCGCTGCAATCCAGACCGGCAGGGGTTTCGCCACCCGGTCGATAAGGTGCGCCCAGCAGGCGTTCGGCGGTATGTAAAATCCGTTGACGCTTGGCAAAACTAAGGTCATCATGAAACAATGCCGCAGCGGAACGGGGCTGAGAAGAGCAACCCGCCAGAGACAGCAGCAACAGCAGTCCTAGCGTTGGCAGCAGGTAGTAAGGAGTCATCGCGGTCGCCGGCTACTCAACAGTGATTGCCGGGAATTATAGTGATTATCGAAAGCGACGGGCAAACCGGCGGCGTCCGGACGAGAAAACAAGTATCCGCTGAGATGACCTACGCACATGCCACCGGGGTATGTCGGGTTCCGGTAAAATATTATTGAACAGCAGCGCAGCACTATCCCTGCATCCTGGTTATGATGTCCGAATCCGCCCAGCTTGACGGCGAATTACCGCCTCCCTTCGAACTGAAAGGCAGCCTGTTTACATTGACGGTGATGTACCTGCGTGGAGTGGACCAGGACGCCATCGCTCGCCAGTTGAACGATAAAGTCAGACAGGCGCCCGGTCTGTTCAGCAATACTCCTGTGGTGATCGATCTGGAGGCTCTGGCGGAGCGCAATCTCAGCGTGGATTTCGTGGCTCTGGACCGGCTGCTGCGCGCCCGCGGCCTGATCCCTGTCGGCGTGCGCAACGGCGGCATCATACTGCAGGCGGCCGCCACCCTGGCCGGCCTGCCCATACTTCCGGAAAACCGCGCCGCCGGCGCTACCAAAAAGCCAGACAAAAACGAACACCTGACTGCCTGGCACAGTAAACTCGTTACCCAACCGGTGCGTTCGGGACAACAGGTGTATGCGTCGAACGGCGATCTGATCGTGCTGGGCGCGGTCAGCGCCGGCGCCGAACTGCTGGCGGACGGCAACATCCATGTGTACGGTCCGCTGCGGGGTCGCGCGCTGGCGGGCGTGAAGGGCGATACCGAGGCGCGCATCTTCTGCCACAGCCTGGAAGCCGAACTGGTTTCCATTGCCGGACGTTACCGGGTGATCGAGCAACTGGATGCGGCCGAGCGGGGCAGGTCGGTCCAGATGTATCTTAGCGAAGAACGCTTGATTATCGAGCCTCTGTCCAGGTAAAAGCCAATTCCAAGAAGTGTGGAGGATAATAGTTTGGCTAAAGTGATCGTGGTGACTTCCGGCAAGGGAGGGGTGGGTAAAACCACTACCAGCGCCAGTTTCGGCACAGGTCTGGCCCAGCGCGGTCTCAAAACCGTGGTGATCGATTTCGATGTGGGCTTACGCAATCTGGACCTGATTATGGGTTGCGAGCGCCGGGTAGTCTATGATTTCGTCAACCTTATCAATAATGAGTCCAATTTGAATCAAACGCTGATCAAGGACAAGCGCGTTGACAATCTGTATATCCTGCCGGCGTCGCAGACGCGCGACAAGGAAGCCCTCACCCGGGAAGGCGTGGAAAGAGTATTGAACGAATTGAAACAAAGCTTTGAATACATCGTGTGCGACTCCCCCGCGGGCATCGAGCGGGGTGCGTTGATGGCTTTGTATTTTGCCGATGAAGCGCTGGTGGTCACTAATCCCGAGGTATCCTCGGTGCGCGATTCCGATCGTATCCTGGGGATTCTGGCCAGCAAATCGCGGCGCGCCGAGCAGGGCGACGAGCCCGTCAAGGAACATCTGGTGCTGGCCCGCTATGCGCCGGACCGCGCCAATCGCGGCGATATGCTGAGCGTGGACGATGTGATCGAGATTCTGGGGATTCCCTTGCTGGGGGTTATTCCTGAATCCCAGAGCGTGTTGCAATCCTCCAATGCCGGTGTTCCCGTGATTCTGGACGAGCACAGCGATGCCGGTCTGGCCTACAGCGATCTGGTCGATCGCTTCCTCGGTCAGGACCGTCCGCACCGCTTCATCACAGTCGGGAAGAAAAGCTTTTTCAGACGGCTGTTTAGGAATTGAGGTATGGGTTTTCTAGACTTTTTCCGTCCCGTCCGGCGCGGCACCGCGGCTCTTGCCAAAGAGCGGTTGCAGATCATCGTGGCTCACGAGCGGGGCGGTCGGCGTCACAGCCCCGATTATCTGCCGGCCTTGAAAAAAGAGATACTCGAGGTGGTGCGCAAATACGTGCCCGTCAGCCAGGATCAAGTCAAGGTGCATCTGGACAAAAAAGAGGACCGCGAGGTGCTGGAACTCAACATCACGCTGTCCGACGATGAGCAGGTCGCCCGGTAGTGACCGTCCATGCTGAACCAACGCCGGCAAGAGTCCGCCTCGACAAATGGTTGTGGGCAGCGCGTTTCTTCAAGACCCGGACGCTGGCGGCAGAGGCCGTCAACGGCGGCAAGGTGCATGTCAACGGGGCGCGCGTCAAGCCCTCCCACGGCGTGCGCGTAAGCGAAACTCTCCGTATCCGGCGCGGCCCTTATGAATATGAGGTGATCGTGCAAGAGGTCGCGCGCGAACGCGGTCCGGCCAATCGGGCCGCGCTACTGTACCAGGAAACTCCGCACAGTCGGGAACGCCGCGAGGCGCTGGCGGCGGAGCGCCGTAGCCAAACGGCCTCGATGCCCCATCCCGCCGGCCGTCCCAGTAAAAAAGAACGCCGCCAGATTGTCCGTTTCACTCAGCAGACGGACTGATTGAGGTTAGCCGGCTGCCAGCCGGCTGCACTGATGATCAAGGCAACGCCTTGGTGCTCAATTTCTCCTGCAAAGTGGCCAGTACCTGCTCGTTCAGGTAGCGGTTCGCTTTGGCCTCCTGGCGACGGTCACGGCTTGGCGCCGGTGGTCGCTCGTTCTGGCGCTGTTTGCGCTTTGCCATGATTTCGTTGACTTTCTCTTGCGCGACCTGGCGATGGGCGGCGGTGATTTCCCCGGCCGGCTCTCCCAGCAGATCGATCCGATGGGGCGCTTTGAGCAGCGCCATCTGATAGCGCATGGGCCGGGTGTAGTACTTCAAGGCGAATTTGAGTTCGTTCGGCTCATAACCCCAGCCTTTGCTGACGGGCGACAGATCCTTGTAAATACCAATCTTAAGGGGATGGATGCGCTTGACGCCGCCGGGAAAGAACGCGGCTGGATAGGTTTGTATCAACTGCTCCAGCAGCGCCTTGGCCCGTTCCAGCGGATGGATTGCCGATTCGGTGGTCGGGGACTGGGTTTCTTGATTCATGGCTTCAGATCACATTGACTCTCTGATCCTGTGCCGGGGCGCGCAGGAAAGGGACAACGGGCCAGCGTCACCGGCGGCTGCCACTCAGACGGCCACCGGCGGTGCCGGTAACGGCGGGGTGCGTTCCATGACCTCGAAAGCATCGTGGCGGACATGGTTTTGCTGCATTTCCTCACGCAGCAACTGTTCCTCGATGAGGCCCTTGTTGAGGCATTCCCGCACCAAGCCGAAAAAGAACTGTTCCTGTTTCGGATCGGGGTGGCGCCAATAGCGGCCCAACAGACCGTGCTCACCGAACAGCCGCCGCCGTAGCCGCATCAACCAGCCGAACGGCGGAAACAGACTGTAATGTTCAGCCGGGGTGTAATCGATTGGCAGGCCCGTCTTCCAGGGCTGAGTCAGCCGGCGGGTGTTATGCAACAGCTTGGTTTGCGGGGTGAGCCGGTCGAAATCGTTCCATTCCGGCCCGAACAAGCCGATGGACTCGCGCGGCTCCAGTCTGAGGCAGATTCCACCGGGCGTAATCGCGTTGGAACGCGAACATTTCATTGAACTGCTGCGCACAGTGCCAGTGAGTCAGTTGAGCGCAATCCAGCAGCATGACGCTGCTGGCCAGACAGCGGTCGAGCCAGCCTCTACTGCCGGAATATAAGCGGCACAGGATGGCTTTGCCCTGCATATCGCGGGACAGCAGTTCCCACACATCGGCGGCGGCGAAGACATCCGGATCGATCACCAGGGCGCGACCCTGATAGCCCATCAGTTCCGGGGGCATGAAGCGCAGGGGCGTAAACGATTGCAGATCGTCGTTGCGCCAGGGCCGCTTGAAACCGCTGCGTAGATACAGTTGACCCTGCCGGGCCCGGAAGAACGGGTAGTCTTCCTGCCGCAGGATATGGACAGTGAAGCGGTCGGCATGGGCGGAATTGCGCTGCATCGAATAGGCCGCCACCAGCGCCCCTAACCACTGGCGACTGTTGGCTTGAATGAAAATTCGATAGTCCAAGCTCCGGTTCCTCCGGCGGAGATGATGGGGGCCAGCTTATAGCAAAAAGACGCCTCTGCGACAAGCCGGCGACTGGGCCGGGAAGCCGCTCTCAAGCATTAACGGCCTGGTCGGCGGCGCCGTTCCCGCCATAACCGAAGACCGGAGCGAGGCGCTCGCGCACCTGGGCGTCGATCGCGGCTGCCTGGGTATCGTCGAAATAATCCCGGTAACCACCGACCTTGGCCCGGCGGACTTTGAAGGAGTCCGGGTTGTTGCGATCCTTGGGCAGCATGCGGCGGCCACTGAGCCAGAATACCTTCTTTTCTTCCAGCTTCTTCATATTTTCATAGGAGGCGAACTCCACCGCCTCGCGGATCTGTTCCGCAGAGCCCGGCGTGCCGACGAAATCCACGATGCGCCGCAGTACGTCTTCCGGGTTGGCGCGCATGTCTTCGTAACGCACCACCAGCATATGCCCGATGTGCGGCATCTCTCTGGCCCAGTCATTCATGAAATTGATGACTCTGGGCAGACCCGCGTCCGGGTGGGTGACAAAATCGAATACCGAGATATTGGCATTGTGGGCTGGGTATTGGTTCAAGGTCTTTTTGACCGGGCGCATGCGATGTTTCCATTGAAAGAATTGCGACACCGCCACGTCGCGCGGATCGCGCGCCAACAGGACCACCCGCTTACCGTAGAAATCGACCTTGGAGTCGGCGTGGCCGGTATAATCCTTGATGTAATTGTCATGGGTGAAAAAGATGCGGGGGATTGCCGCATTCTTGCGGTGGAAGTTATCGAAGCCGAGAAAGCTGCGCTGCGACAACCCGTATTTGATCTGATAGAAGCGCGACAGCATGACCCGCAGCCAGGTACGTCCGCTTTTGCCGAAGGACACGATCACGCAATCAGCCTGCCGTAGTTTGCGGCATTCTTCCCAACCGCGCAGCCATCTTTCGAAGCTCACTTTTTTATCCTGGGGAAGGAAAAATAACAGCCACCGGGTAACTTCGTTAAGCACCGTAAACATGAACACTCGATCCTGTCGTAATAAGGTAACCGAATCGAGCGCCGTAGGCGGGTTCAATTCGGGCCGTTTGTGACGAAAAACTTTAGCATAAGCGGTGTTTTATTGGATAGATGCTGTTTACCCGCAGACCCTGGCCGAGCGCAGGACAAATTGGAAAAGTGCTTAGTAATCAAGCAATAGTTTGACAGTTGCCGAGGAGTAGCCTAGAGTTCGCCGATGGTAAATTGGAAGGAAGTTGCCGTCCATGTCTGAGCCGACCGCTGCGGCGCCGACCGGGCAGCCGCCCCGCGTATGGGCAGTGCTGTGCTATCGCGCCGGTGAAAACGCGCAGATTCTGGCACTGGCTGAAGCCCTGGGCTGGCCTTTCGAGATCAAGCGACTGGCTTACAGGAAATACCAGTTCTGGACCAGCCTGCTGCGCCGGACCGGTCTCGGCGACATCGACCTAAGCGCTTCCAGCCCGCTGACTCCGCCGTGGCCCGATCTGGTGATTTCCGCCGCCTTTCGCAACGAACCGGTGATCCGCTGGATTCAGCGCCAAGCTGGAGACAAGCAGGTCCGCTATGTCCATGTAGGTCGTCCCTGGGCCCGGCCCGCCCACTTCGATCTGGTCATCGCCGTGCCGGAGTACCGGCTGGCCGAGCACCCGCAGGTGCTGCAAAACCATTTCAGCCTGTTCAGCGTGGCGCAGGAGCGTTTCACCGAGAAGGCGGCGCGTTGGGCGCCGCGCCTCGCGCAGTTGCCCCGACCCTGGATTGGGGTTTTCATCGGCGGCTATAGTGGCCCCTATACCTTCGATCATCTGCGCGCCGAGCGGCTGGGCCGCGCAGCCAGCGCCCTGGCCAGGGAAAGCGGCGGCGCTTTACTGGTGTCGACCAGTTTCCGCACGGCGCCGGCGCCGATCGCTACTTTAACTGCCGCTATCGACGTGCCGGCGCAGATCTACCGCTGGCGCCCAAACGATCCCGACAACCCCTATTTCGCCTATCTGGCGCTAGCCGACGCCTTCATCGTCACCTGCGACAGCGCCACCATGCTGGCGGAAGCCTGCGCCACCCGCAAACCGGTATATATCTTCGATCTGGGTCTGGGCGGTATTCCCAGCCGCACGGGAGCGCCAGGGGAAAGCCGCGGTCCCCGGCTGTATCGCTGGTGGCGCAACTGGAATCTCTCCCATCTGCAAGCCTTCATCTACTGGTTGCTGCTGCATATCCCCCCCCAGCGGATGACCCGGGATATCCGGCTGGTGCATGACTATCTGCTTGCCTCGGGCCGGGCGGTCTGGCTGGGTCAGCCGTTTCCGCCTGGGCCACCGCCGCCGCCACTCGCCGATACGCAGCGCGCCGTGGCCCGCATTCGCGCCTGGTTCGAGCAATCCCAGGCCGCGACGCCAACCCAGATAGAAAAACGGGATACGCCTTGAGCGGGTGCCTGGCGGCCACAATGAACATGGAAAAATCGGCTACCCACTTAAGGCGGGACCCTCGCGTCGCTGTCCGCGCCGGCCTGCTGCGGTCAGTCTGCCTGACCCTGGGAGCGCCGGCGTCCTCGCCGGCCCTTGGTGGTCAACCTATGCAGTGTCCCGGTTGCAGTGGCTACCCGCAAAATCGCTAGCGACGATGAGCCGACCAACGCCATACCGCCCGCGCTGGGAATTGCAGGATTGCCTGTTTCTCGCTTATCTGGGGATCGCAATCGCCCTGCTGCTGGTGCTGGGCGCAGGTTACGGTCGTCATGACCATCCCTGGAAACTGCTTGCTTGGCATCTGCTGATCGGCGCGCTGGGCATGGGCGCGCGCTGGCTGCCGGTGCTCTGGAACCACCCCGTTACGCGCCTGTTGCGCTGGTGGTATCCGCTCCTGCTCTGCACGTTCTGCTTCGAAGCGGTGGGCCAGATGATCCACCTGCTGCGGCCGGCGCTGATCGACGACTCGCTGATCACCACTGATCGCTATCTGTTCGGTCGGGATCTGACGCCGTTGCTGCAAAGTTACGCCAATCTCTGGCTGACCGAACTGATGTATTTTTGCTATGCCAGTTATTATTTTTTTATGCCGGGTGTAGGGTTGCCGCTTTACTGGCGCGGTGGTGCGGGCAGTGGCGAGCCCGGCGCGCCGTTCCGCCAGTTTATGCTGGCGGTATCGCTGACCTTCTGGGTCTGCTATCTGCATTTCCTGTGCACGCCGGCGGGTGGGCCGATCTTCTGGCCGGCCTATCCGGGTGGCGTACAAAAACTGGCGGGCGGGCCGATCACCGCTATCGAACGCTGGGTGTTCGAGCAGGGCACCATCGTCGGTGGCGCTTTTCCTTCCAGCCACGTCGCCGTTGCCATGGTGGCAACCTGGTATGCGCTGCGGTTGCGCGTGGCTCCGTTCTTTTTCATGCCGGTGTTTTTTGGCCTGGCCATCAGCACCCTGTATAACGGCTATCATTACGGTATCGACGTGCTGTATGGGATGGTCGTGGGCGCCGTGATACTGGTGGTGGTGTCCAGGCTGTTTCCCTGGCAGGAAAGAAAATTGGGCAGAATGCCGGCTGTGACAGGCAGTCGTCACCCATCCTGTTCAGCGGTGGAAGGGAGCGATTGAGGCGCCTGGAAAATCCCAGCCATCCGGCAGTTCGATCATTCGCTTATTCTGTTCAACCCTCACCAGGAGCAACCCATGCAGCACCCGAATAACTGTGTCTTTTGCAAGATTGTCCGGCGTCAGATCCCCGCCGACATCGTTCATGAGGACGACCTGACCCTGAGTTTCATGGATATCAACCCCGCCAACGAAGGCCATACACTGGTCGTCGCCAAGGCTCATTTCGAGAACCTGCTGGATATCGAAGAGAGCACCCTGGCGGCGGTCGCTGTCACCAGTCAGCGCATCGCCCGGGCCATTCAGCAGATGCTGCAGCCGGATGGCATGCGGGTCAGTCAGTTCAACGGCGCCGCCGCCGGACAGACGGTGTTCCACTATCATCTGCATCTTATTCCAGTGCGCACGGGACAACGGATCGGCTCACACGGTCGCGGTCCCGGCGATTCCGACGCCATCCGTCAGGTGGCGGAAAAGATCCGGGTTGCGCTGCGCAACTGACATGCTGCAAGGGCAGATCGTTATCGTCACGGGAGCCAGCCGTGGCCTGGGGCAGGCGATGGCACGGGCCTTGGCGGAACGCGGCGCCGTGGTGGTGGCAGCGGCGCGCGGTCTGACCGCACAAAATCCCCCGGCAGGCGCCGCGCTGGCGATGTCGGTGGAGGTACGCGATCCGACTCAGGTCCAGGAACTGGCGCACCAGGTGCAACAGCGTTATGGGCGGATCGATGTGCTGGTCAATAACGCCGGACTGATGGCGGGCGAGGTCGCTTTTCTGGATACCACGCCGGAATTGTGGCGGGAGATTGTGGATACCAATCTGTGGGGCGCTTTCTTATGCTGCCGGGCGGTGGCGCCGGTCATGGTGAACCAGGGCAGCGGCGCCATCGTGAATATCAGTTCCGGCGCGGCGGTACGCACCGGTTTTCTGAACGTCCCTTACGGGGTTTCCAAAGCCGGCCTGGATCGCCTTACCCTGGGATTGAGCGCGGAACTGCAACAGTACGGCGTCGCCTGCGTCTCGCTGTCGCCCCCGGTCAGCGCCACCGAGACCGTCCGCCGGCTGTACGCTGGACGCGACGTAGATGCCTGGGCGCAGCCGCCGGAACTGACGGCCCGGGCACTGTGCGCCTTGTTGGCAGACGATCCCATGCGCTACACCGGTCAGGTGGTCGCAGTGCGGGAGTATCTGCGCGCCAAAGGGCTATCACCCTAGAGGCCGGGCGGATTTTCCGTGGTCGGATATAATTCAGGGAAATCTACCTTGCGAGACCCGCCATGCTGTTACGCCTGATCCTGTCGCTGGCGATGCTGTTGTCTATGTCCTGCCCGGCGCAGGCCACAGGCGCAGTCATCGTGCTGGAATTGCAGGGCACTATCGGTCCCGCCAGCAGCCAGTTCGTGGTACAGGGGCTGGAGACGGCGCGCCGCCAACAGGCCCGTCTGGTGGTGCTGCGCATGGATACGCCGGGCGGCCTGGACAACTCCATGCGTGAGATTATCCAGGCCATTCTCAGCTCTCCTGTGGCGGTCGCGACCTATGTGGCGCCCGACGGCGCCCGCGCTGCCAGCGCCGGCACGTATATCCTCTACGCCAGCCACATCGCCGCCATGGCGCCGGCCACCAATCTGGGCGCCGCCACGCCGGTGCAAATCGGCGGCCTGCCGATGCCGGAACAGCCCGGCCCCCAACCGGAACCCGAGCAACCGCAAGAGGGCCAGCCGAACAAGGACAAAACCGCCCAGCCGGCGCCGCAAGAACAGAGCGCCGAGCCGTACCCCGCGCTGGAGCGCAAGCTGATCAACGATGCCCGCGCCTATATCCGGGCCCTGGCGCAGTTGCGCCGGCGCAATGTGGACTGGGCGGAACAGGCGGTGGATAGGGCCGCCAGCTTGAGCGCCCAGGATGCACTCCAGCTGGGAGTGATCGATATGATCGCCGTCGATGTGCCGGAGCTGTTGCGGCAAACCAACGGCCGGGTGGTGCGGATGGCGGGTGGAGAACTCACTGTAAATGTCAGCGATGCAGCCATCACTACGATTGCGCCCGACTGGCGAACCCGGCTGCTGTCCGCCATTACCCATCCGCAGGTGGCCTATATCCTGCTGCTACTCGGCATCTATGGCCTGTTTTTCGAAGTAGCGCATCCGGGCGCCGTGGCGCCGGGCGTGTTGGGTGGCATCTGTTTGTTGCTGGCGCTGTTTGCTTTGCAAGTGTTGCCCATCAACTTCGCCGGCCTGGGGCTGCTTTTTTTAGGCTTGTTATTCATGATCGCCGAAGCCTTCATCCCCAGCTTCGGCGCGCTTGGCATCGGTGGCATCGTGGCGTTTATTGTCGGGTCGCTGATGCTATGGGATGAAACCGGTCCGGGCTTTGAGACGCCGTTGGGAATCATTCTCGGCTTTGCCGCGGCCAGCGCCCTGATACTCATCGGCTTCGGGACGATGGCGCTGCGCCAGCGGCGCCGCCCGGTGGTGACCGGTGCCGAGCAGTTGCTCGCCGCCACCGGTGTGGCGCTGGAGGATTTCGAGCACGACGGTCGGGTATGGGTCCATAGCGAATCCTGGCGGGCCCACAGCCACCGTCCGCTGCATCAGGGCGAGCCGGTACGGGTTACCGGGCGCGACGGTCTGACGCTGACAGTTCAACCGATGAAAAAAGGAGACTCAGGACGATGATAACTTCGCTGTTTGCCAATCTGCTGCCGGTAGCCATCGTGCTGCTGGTCGCGCTGCTGGTGGCTTCGCTCAAGGTATTGCGCGAATACGAACGTGGCGTGGTGTTCTTTCTGGGCCGGTTCTATGCCGTAAAAGGTCCTGGTCTGGTGATTCTCATTCCCTTCATCCAGCAAATGGTGAAAGTGGATTTGCGCACCGTGGTCATGGACGTCCCCAGCCAGGATGTGATCTCGCGCGATAATGTGTCGGTCAAAGTGAATGCGGTGTTGTACTTCCGGGTGGTCGATCCGCAGCGCGCCATCATTCAGGTGGAGAATTATTACAACGCCACCAGCCAGTTGGCGCAGACCACCCTGCGGTCGGTGCTGGGCCAGCATGAATTGGACGATATGCTGGCCGAGCGGGACAAGCTGAACAAGGACGTTCAGGATATCGTGGACTCCCAGACCGATGTCTGGGGTATCAAGGTTTCGAACGTGGAAATCAAGCACGTGGACCTGGACGAGAGCATGGTCCGCGCCATCGCCCGACAGGCCGAGGCGGAACGGGAACGGCGCGCTAAGGTCATCAACGCTGAAGGCGAGTACCAGGCCGCCGAGCGGTTGTTCCAGGCGGCCACCATCATCGCCCGCCAGCCGGAAGCCTTGCAGTTGCGTTACCTGCAAACCTTGAGCGATATCTCCAGTTCGAGCAATTCCAAGATAGTGATACCCATACCGGTCGAACTGTTCAAGCCGCTTGCGTCGGCGCACAGCGCCAGGGCAGGCGACAGGAGCACCTGATGCAACGGCTATGGCCGTCTATGCCAATGCCCGCATAAGGGAGTGCGGAATTCCAGGTCGGGTATCCGCTTAAGCCGGGACACTGCGCAGGTTGACCACCAAGGGCCGGCGAGGACGCCGGCGCTCCCAGGGTCGGGCAGACCTGACCGCAGCAAGCCGGCGAGAACACCGCCGCGATGGTCCCGCCTTGAGTGGGTAGCCTCCAGATCAAACAGTCCCCATCACTTCCGCCAGCCGGGTTACCCCGATCACTGCAAGGCCCTCCACCCGGCTGCCTTTGCGGGGCGCATTGGCGCGCGGCACGATGGCCCGTTTAAAACCGTGCTTGACCGCTTCCCGTAAACGCTCCTCGCCATTCGGCACCGGCCGGATTTCGCCGGCCAGACCGACCTCACCGAATACCACCAGCTCGCCGGCCAGCGGCCGGTCGCGGAAACTGGACAGAGCCGCCACGATCACCGCCAGATCCGCCGCCGTCTCATTGATCCGCACGCCGCCGACGGCGTTGACGTACACGTCCTGGTCGTACATTGCCACGCCACCGTGCCGATGCAGCACCGCCAGCAGCATCGCCAGTCGGTTCTGCTCGATCCCCAGCGTCACCCGGCGCGGATAGCCGCCGTGGCTGTCGTCCACCAGTGCCTGAATTTCCACCAGCAGCGGGCGCGTACCCTCGCGCGTGACCATGATCACGCTGCCGGAAACCGGGGTCTCGTGCCGCGACAGGAAAATAGCCGAAGGATTGCTGACTTCCTTCAGACCGTGCTCGGTCATGGCGAACACACCCAGTTCGTTGACCGGCCCGAAGCGGTTTTTCACTGCCCGCATCACCCGGTAACGGTTGCTGTTGTCACCTTCGAAATACAGCACGGTATCCACCATGTGCTCCAGCACGCGCGGTCCGGCGATCGTGCCTTCCTTGGTCACGTGACCCACCAGGAACACCGCGGTGCCGCTGCGCTTGGCGAAGCGCACCAGTTGCGCGGCGCTTTCCCGCACCTGGGCGACCGCGCCAGGCGCAGATTGCAGGCGTTCGGTGAACACCGTTTGAATGGAGTCGATCACCATCACCTGCGGCCGTTCCCGCTCGACCGAGGCTAATATATTTTCGATGCAGGTTTCCGGCAGCAGCCGCAGGCGGTCGCGCGGCAGATCCAACCGCCGGGCGCGCAGACTGACCTGCTGCGGCGATTCCTCGCCGCTGACATACAGGGTGTTGTGCTGTTGCGCCAGATGCGCCAGGGTCTGCAACAGAATGGTGGACTTGCCGATGCCTGGATCGCCGCCGATCAGTACCACCGAGCCGGTCACCAGCCCGCCACCCAGCACCCGGTCCAGTTCGCTGATCCCAGTGGACAGGCGGATTTCCTCGCTGAGATTGACCTGATCCAGCCGATGGACCGCCGCTTCATTGCCTAGACCGCTATAACCGCTGGCACGTTCGCTGCGCGGCGGCGGTGCGGCCAGGGATTCGTGCAGACTGTTCCAGGCGCCGCAATCGCCACACTGGCCCGCCCATTTGGGAAACTGGGCGCCACACTCGTTGCAGACGTAAACGGTTTTAAGCTTGCTGCTCATGCTCTTCAAAGTACACCCGCGCCGTGACACCGCACAGCAGGGTATAAGGAATCGTACCGGCGGCCTGCGCCACCCATTCGATCGGCAAACCGGGCCCCCATAGCACCACCGGGTCACCGACCTTGGCGTCGGGATGGCCGCGCAGGTCGACGCCGATCATATCCATCGACACCCGCCCGGCCAGCGCGGCGCGGCGGCCATTGACCAGCAGCGGAGTGCCCGAAGGGGCATGGCGGGGGTAGCCGTCAGCGTAACCGATGGCAGCCACGCCTATGTCCATATCCTCCGGACAGATCCAGCCGCCGCCGTAGCCCACCGGCTCCCCCCGGCGCACGCGCTTGACCGCGATGAGCCGGGTGGCGAGGGTCATTACCGGTTGCAGGCCTTCCGCCTCCGCCAGGGTGTCGGCGAAAGGAGCAGCACCGTACAGCATCAGGCCGGGGCGCACCCAGTGGTAATGCGTCTGCGGCCAGGCCAGCACGGCGGCGGAGTTGGCCAGCGATCGTTCACCCGGTAGCGCCCGACCCAAGTGCTCGAAGAGCTGTAACTGCGTCAGGGTGTAATCGCTGTCCCGCTCGTCAGCGCGGGCCAGATGGCTCATCAGGTGTATAGCCGGAGCCACCGCCGGGCAGTCCCGCAACCGCCGCCACACGGCGACCGCCTGTTCCGGCGCAATCCCCAGCCGATGCATGCCGGTGTCGATTTTGAGCCATACGCTGACTGGACGTTCCAGCCGGGCCTGTTCCAGCATCTCCACCTGACCGGGATCGTGCACGCCGACGGCGAAGCCCAGCAGGCTGCACAGCGGCAGTTCGGCGGCCTCGAAACAGCCTTCCAACAGCAGAATGGGTTTGTGGACGCCGGCTTCGCGCAGCGTCACCGCCTCCTCGATGCAGGCCACGGCGAAGGCGTCGGCGGCGTCAAGCGCCCGCGCCACCCGCGCCTGACCGTGGCCGTAGCCGTTAGCTTTGATGACTGCCGCCACCCGACTGCTCGGGGCGGCCTGCCGGACCCGGCGCAGGTTGTGGCGCAGGGCTTGCAGATCGATGTACGCTGTGGCCGCTCGACTCATGGGGCACCACGGAAAAAGCTTGTTCGGAAATATAACTGTCAAAACGGGTATAGCGGCCCTGGAAAGTCAAACGGACATGACCGATGGGACCGTTGCGCTGCTTGCCGATGATAATCTCGGCCACACCTTTATCGGCGCTGTCGGGATTGTAAACCTCGTCGCGATAGATAAAGCAGATGAGGTCGCTGTCCTGCTCCAACGAACCCGATTCCCTCAAATCCGACATGATGGGTCTTTTATCGCCGCGCTGCTCCAGACTGCGGTTAAGTTGGGATAAAGCCACCACCGGTACGCGCAGTTCCTTTGCCAGGGCCTTGAGTGAACGGGAAATCTCGGATACTTCGGTGGCGCGGTTTTCAGTGGTGCCGGGCACCTGCATCAGTTGAATATAGTCGATCAGGATCAGGCCCAGAGGCTGCCCGCAGCCGCGTTGCAGGCGGCGCGACCGGGCGCGCACTTCGATGGGGCTCAGGGAGGGCGTATCGTCGATGAACAACGGCTTGTCGCTCAGCATGCTGGCCGCCGAGGTCAGGCGTGGCCAGTCTGATTCCTCCAGTTTGCCGGTGCGAATCCGCTGTTGTTCGATGCGTCCCAACGAAGACAGCATGCGCATTACCAGATGCTCGGCGGGCATTTCCATGCTGAATACGGCCACCGGCTTGCGGCAGCGGATAGCCACGTTTTCGGCGATATTCATCGCGAACGTGGTGTTGTGCACGAGCATATCTTCGGCGATGAAATTATGGGTGTCCGGCACGGTCAGGTCGTAAACCTGCTGAATGCCCAGGTAGTCGATGGATTCTATACGGTCCCAATAAATATCGCTCGATTCCCAGGGTAGAGCGTCTAGCTCAACTTCTGCCGGGTTGCTTAAACAAAGCCGGCGTAGCTGTTCAAGCCGGTCCTCTTTACCGAATATGCCGATGTGTTCAATAAATTGCAGTAGATCCTGTTGGGTGATAATCCGTAATTCATAACAGGGACGCTTCTGGCCGTGATAATTTACCTGACGATCATGTAATTTGGCATTAATCCCAAAGCGTAATAACAGGTGTTGTACGTCACGCGCCAGTGTAGGGCTTACTGTGCAATAAGAAATTGCACACTGGTTTCCATTTTGCGTATCAGCGCTGCCATCGCAGGCAAACAGGCGATTGAGAAACAGGGCTAATTGAGATCTTTCCAGTTCAAACACTACCTCCGGGACACATTTGGCGTACCCATCCTGGCCCCATAATCCTGTTTGCTCCAACCATACTCTTAGCGGATTAGGGCTGTTCCGGCGGGCGGCCGCCGGACCTTCAGGCAACAGTTGCGCCAGCTCGATGCGCAACAGTTCGCGGAGCGTGGCGAAGGTCTGCTGTCCCGGCATGACTACACCGCGACTCCAGTCAGGCACCGTGGCGACTACGATCGGTAATTGCCCGGCCAGGGCGTGCAGGGACAGCGATAACTGCTGCCAGCGTTGCCGCAGGCGGCGGGTGAAATGGCGGTGGGTCTGGTTGATAAATTGGCTATCCACCGCCACTCGAACACTGGGGGGGGGCGTTCCGCGGGAAGTGCACAGCGTGGTTTTGACGCCAGGGAAGTGCTGCACTGAGGCGCAGAAATCCGCGCGCAGCCGGGAATCGGCATGGGTAAATTGCAGTACAGTTTGGGCCAGGCAACCGTCGGCGATGCCATAGGCCAGCAGTTTGAGCTGCTCTTCCGGCAGACGCTGCTGACCGAAGAAGGGTAGCCGGCGCGGCGCGGCGATGCGGTCACCGATCTGCAATTCGCTTAGCGGTCGCCAGCCGTCCAGGTGCAGAAAAGGATGGGTCAGCGTGGTGCAGATTTCCCGGCCGAGCGCCGTCCGCACCCGGAAAACCGGTTTGCAGCCGTCATCGACGCAATGCGAGGGCTGCGCCGGGCGTAAGCGATAACGATCGTCCAGGGTAACCAGGTTGCCGTCGCCGGCTTTAACCAGCGCATCGATAGTACGCAGGCGGCCGGTTGCCGGGTCCAGCAACCGGCTGCCGCTGACTATGCATTTGCCCATCGATGGCCTGCCGGCGATGATGACCAGATCGCCTGGTTGCAAACCGGCGGTCATTTCATCGAAATCATGCCAGCCGGTGGGCAGGCCGGTAATCGGATCGGCCTGCTGAAACAGCATATCGACCCGCTCCACCGCCTTGACCAGCAGCTCCTTGACGCTGACGAAACCGGCCTGCTGGCGGGCGCCCTGCTCGGCAATGGCAAAGACTTTCTGTTCGGCTTCATCCAACAGGGTATGGCTGTCCCTGCCCTGCGGGTTGTAAGCACTGTTGGCGATAGTGGTGCTGACTTCGATCATCTGCCGCAGGATAGCGCGCTCGCGGACGATAGCGGCATAGGCCTGAATATTCGCGGCGCTCGGCGTATCCCGCGCCAGCACACCCAGGTAGGCGAAGCCGCCGGCGTCCTCCAGCAAATTGTTGCGCTCCAGCCATTCCGCCAGGGTGACCACATCGAAGGGCGAGCCCTTGGCCGCCAGTTCGCGGATTGCCCGAAACAGCAGCCGGTGGTCGGCCCGGTAGAAATCATTTTCATCCAGACGATCCGCCACCTGATCCCAGGTATTGTTATCCAGCATCAAGCCGCCCAGCACCGACTGCTCGGCTTCGATGGAATGTGGCGGCACCTTTAAGGATTCGATGGCAGAATCCTTACGGTTGCTAGTAGAGGCCAAAGGTTGCATATACAGTGGTAACCGGCTTGTTATTGGCTGCCATCCAGGCGCCGTTAAATCTAGTGTAGCTTAAGGCACAGTCAGTTGAACGCCTCGAAGCGCCGCGAAAATGCAACTGTTTGAATCGAAAATTATTAATATTTATATTTAATTCAATAGGTTATAAATTATCCCTGGAATCAGGAGCGGGTCTGGGAGGCCGTGGAAAGCGCCCGGCTCCTCGCAGCGCAGCCGGGCGGCGCGTTTATTCGGCGATGACATTGACCCGGATATGGGTTTTGATGTCGCCGTGCAGTTGCAGCGTGATATCGTATTCGCCCAATTGCCGCAGCGGCCCCTGGGGCAGGCGGATTTCCTGCTTGTTCAATTCATAGCCTGCCACGGACACGGCGGCGGCGATATTGGCGGCCCCGACGGAACCGTAGAGACGGCCTTCGTTGCCCGCTTTAGCAGCCAGCGTGACGATCAACTGCGTCAGTTCTTCGGCGCGCGCCTGGGCGCTGTTCAGCGAGGTGGCGGCTTTCTGTTCCAGTTCGGCCCGCTGGGCCTCGAAGCGGGCGCTGTTTTCCGGGGTCGCCGCGGTGGCTTTGCCTTGCGGCAGCAGGTAGTTACGGGCATAGCCGGGCTTGACCGTCACACGGTCGCCAAGATTGCCCAGATTGGCGATTTTCTCCAGTAATATGATATCCATCGGTACACTCCCGATATCAATGAACGATTAAACGATACCGGCCGGGGATTTGATGCGGGTGCGAATATCCACCCAGGCGTCAAGCAAACCCAGCAGGCTGAGCAGCACTATGGACTGCGGCAACAGCACCAGCACCGCGTAGAACCCCACCAGCCAGCCCTGCGCGAACCGTGCCCGCTTGACGATGGCGTGCGCCAGAGCAATGCTTTGCAAACTATAGACGGCCAGCAGCAACGGCGTCAGATTGACCAGCAGCGGCCATTGCAGCCACCACGCGCCCACCAGTAAGGCAGCCGTCAGCGGCGCCAGCCGCTTATCCAGCCGCAATTCGCGAAACTCCGCGCCGAAACCGCCGGGATTGAACAACAGCGCCTGCCACCAGCGGCCGAGCAGCAGGCTGAGCAGCACGGATAACAGCATCTGGGCGATGATCAGTCCCGGCATGACAGGCGCCAGCATGGCGGTGAGCGCAGCCAGTTGCGGGCCGGTCAGTTGCACGGGTTGCAGCAGCGGCTCCAGGCGCTGTTCCAGCAACTGCCGCCCCCAGGCGGCGACATCATCCAGGGTCACCAGGGAGCCTGCCAGCGCCAGCGTGGCCAGCAGCAGCCCCAGTTGCACGGTGATGGTCAGAGAGACACTGTAACGCAAGACGCCTGCCAGTAACCATGATGGCACCCAGAAGAACAGCAGTAGCAGGAGCGCCGGCAGGGTCGAGCCGAACAGCAGCCCGGTTACCACGATCATCAGACAGACCGCGATAAGCAGGGTAAGCATGCCTTCCTGCGCGCCTTTGCGCAGGGTCACCAGGGCGAGGGCGGCGCCGCTGCACAGATTCAGCAGCGGCAGCAACGCCGCCAGGACAAGCGTCGCCACTGCCGGCGAGCGGCCCCGCAGGATAAAGGAAGCTATGCCCTGCATGTCGCCGGCTCCACCGTGATCTTAGCAGCCTGCGTTGGATTGACGGATCAATGCCGGTCGCAATAGGGCAGCAGCGCCAGAAAGCGGGCGCGCTTGATGGCGGTGGCCAGTTGTCGCTGATAGCGGCTTTTGGTGCCGGTGATGCGGCTCGGCACGATCTTGCCGGTTTCGGTAATGTAGTTCTTCAAGGTATTGATGTCCTTGTAATCAATCTCCTTGATGCCTTCGGCGGTAAAGCGGCAGAATTTCTTACGACGGAAAAAACGTGACATAGGTTCAACCTCGCGATTCTTGCACTGAATTGAGAATTTCTATCTGTTCGGCGTGGACCACCAACTGGTGTTCCCCCTGACGGTAATTAGCCCGGCTTAAAAACCCCCGTATTCTGACCAGAGTTCCTACAGGCAGTGTCTGGACGGCCTGCGCCAGCGCTTCCCCACAGGCGATCACGGGCAGCCGGCAGCGGGTGTCTCGGGGAATGGCGGCCTCCACCTGTTGGGAATGGTGCTCCAGCAGAAAGCGGGCGATAGGCAGGCCAGCGGGCGAATAACGTGTCTGGCTGGGACCGGCCACACGACCGGCGATCAGCAGACAGTTATCCAGAACAGGCGTTGCCGCCACAGCATGGCGCCGGATCAAACCGTTTCCGGGAGCGTCTCTTCATTCTCACCCTCGACATCGCTCTCAACATCGCTCTCGACATCGCTTTCGACATCGCTCTCGACATCGCTTTCGACATCGCTCTCAACATCGCTCTCAACATCGCTCTCGACTGGCGGGCCTTCTTCATACAGGTCGTCATGGCCTTCGCGTTCGTCGCGCGGCTTGGCCAGCGGGGACGGTTCGGTTTCCGGACCGGGACGTTGGATGATCAGATTGCGGATGACGGCGTCATTGAAACGGAAGGCGCTGACCAGTTCATCCATAACCGGTTGGCTGCACTCGATGTTCATCAATATGTAGTGGGCCTTGTGAATCTTGTTGATGGGAAAGGCCAATTGGCGTCGGCCCCAGTCTTCCAGGCGATGGATCCGGCCGCCGTCGGCTTCGATCATCGTGCGATAGCGCTCGACCATGGCGGACACTTGTTCACTCTGGTCGGGGTGGACCAGAAACACGATTTCATAATGACGCATAAAGCTCCTTTCGGCTGGCACAGCCTCCCGCGGCACGGTGAGGCAAGGAGTTGGGGGAAAGGGACGCCATTGTAGAGAGGAGAACGGTCAGGCGCAAGGCACGTGTGCGCAGCAAGAAGACAGTAAAGCGGAGTTTTTTGTGCTATAAAATTATCTAAACTTGGGTATCCACTTAAGCTGGGACAGTTAGTAAGTTCAATGGGTTAAATCTTGCAGGTGGGGCTACCCGCTTAAGGCGGGACAATCGCGCCGGCGTCTTCGCCGGCCCTTTGCGGTCAACCTGCGAAGTGTCCCGGCTTACGTGGATACCCACACTGCCTGCCCGGGAACCCAAGATGGCCAAAGTCGAGTATTACCTATCCATAATAACGGTGGCATTTCAGGGTAAAGAGAAGCCTTGTAGGGAAAGAGGTTGGGGTGGTGGATTTGAACGGTTACAATTTCACTATTCACAGCCTGGCCATCATGGCACTTCAGCCTGCGATTCCCCCCGACCTTGTTGGCTCTATCGCATACAGCCACTCCAGGTCATTGGTCAGACTCGGGTGTTTACGAAGATCGTTGGATTTTGCTCTGATTCTCCATAAACTCTCGGTTAAACTTTAACTCCTATGTAGAGATGCTTAAAAAAAGCCCTTTCAGCGATCTTTCCACCATGGCGCTTGCCGCCAAAGCCCAGGCGGATCTATCCAGCGGAGCGTACAAGGACGCGATCGAAGCGTATAAGCAACTGCTCAAGCGGGAACCCCGGGATGACTGGCGCGGTGCCTTGGCCACGGCTTATCTGGGACGGGCCAGAGACTTGGCAGCCAAAGCCATGTACAAAGAAGCGGCCATGTTATGGGAAAACATACCCAGCCTGTGTCGCCAGGTACTACAGCCGGAACTGTACCTCGATTGGTTATTGCGTAGCGGCCAGTACGCCAAGGCAGCCCGTGCTTATGGCCAGTATGAACCCCTGTTGCAGGCCGCTGCCCTCGAGGCGCTGGAAGCCTGGCTCGCCACCCTGCTGCTGACCGGGCATAAAGACATCACCCCAGCACTGCCGGCGACTGCTGCCTTACGTCAGCACCTGACAGCCGCCCAGGCAGCGCTACGCGCCTATGGTCAGGGCGCCGACGAGGCCAGCGTGCGTGAGCACTTGAAAAGCATCCCGTTTCGCTCCCCTTACAAAGACTTCCGACAGGTTCTCAATGCCTTGATCAAATTGGAGTCCGAACCGGCGGGCGCTCTGCCACTGCTGGAGCGGCTCACCGCTGATTCACCCTATCGAGGGATAGCCGCCGTCATCCGCGCCTGCGGCAATCGTAGCACCGGCCTGGTCCAGGCGCTGGCCAACTTTAGCCCTGCCCAACAGGAACTGGCCGCCAACCTGCTGGGTCTGGACCCACGCCAGCTTCGCCTGCTCAGGCAGTGGTCAGCGATGCGCGCCAGGCAAAGCGATAAAGCCTGGTTCGAGTTTATCGCCGCTCAGCTTCCGCTGCTGCAGCGGGAGCAGGCCCGGCGCATCTGTCTTGCCTTGTTGCCCGGCTATCCTCACGGTCTCAACATCTATAACCGGTTGTTCAATCCTTTGCCACCGTTCGAAGCGGAACGCCTCCAGGCGCTGCGGGCCGAGCGCGAGCATGACTACCTCCGGGCTGTGCGTTATTGGCAGGGTTGCGTCAATCTGCTAAAGCAGGACCTTCACCAGGCCGACAATGCGCTGGCGGCGGCGCTCATCCTGCGGCACATGGTGGAGTTGCGGGGGCGCCACGCGCCCGATTGGGAACCGACGGCCACTCTGCGCCTGCTGGAAGAAAGCTTGCGGCTGGATCCGGATGACAAAGCAACCTATCTGAAACTGGCCGAGTTGACCAAAACGTCCGGCGATACCAAAGCTTATTATCAGTGGGTGGATAAGGCGCTCAAGCAATTCCCCGAAGACAGCCAGGTGCTCCTGGCGGCGGTGGAAACAGCCACCCAACGTAAAGCCTTCAAGAAAGCAGCGGGCTTCGCCACCAAACTGCTGGAACTGGACCCCATCAACAGCAAGGCCCGCATGGTCCTGATCAACGCGCATCTGTCCCACGCCCGCAAGTTGATCCAGGCGGGCAAGTACGCACTGGCTGAAAAGGAACTGGACAGTGCCGGGCAATTGGAGCGCGAGGGCAGCCGTAACGGCGTGGTGGAAATCAACCGGGGACTGCTGGCGTCCTGCCTTAACCAGAAGGATCGGCTGCAACACGGGCTCCAGGAAGGGCTGCGGCTTGCCGGCAACCCGCTGGTGGCGCAATTGCGCCTGGCGGTGGAATGCATCCGACTGCGACTCGAACCCGGAGATTTCCTGCCTTATCTGGCCACCAATCGGACTCAGGTTCCCAGTCGCGAGGACTTCCTGGCCGTGGTCCGTGTTGTCAACGCCTATCGGGAGGAGGGAGTCGCCGACCTGGGTTCAGCACTGGAAGATCTGCAAGCGCCGCTGAAAAAGGCGGTCGGGCAAATATCTACCGAAGAGGATATGCAGGTCGTCTGTGACTGCCTGCGCCAGGCGCCGCATTACGAATTGCTGGAATATTTCGCCACCGAGGCGCTTAAACACTGGAAAGAACGCCCTTTGTTCGTGTATTACCAGCTTTTGGCCGCGCCGAAGGCAGGCTGGATAACGTATCCGAACGGGACTACAGCCGGTTGAAGCACGCCTGGGAACAAGCTGAAGCCGCCAAAGACCATCGTACCGCCACCCTGATCGATCAGTTCCTGAAGCAGGATTTTCCGCGGCTGCCAGTGGCCGAGCTCAACCTGCCCTCCCTGCCGGCCGATCTCTTAGAGGATTTCAAAAAGATGCGTGAGATGCTGTTGCTCGTGCCGCCGGCGCTGCGGGAGACGATAGTGGAGCAGATGCTGGAAGAGTCTTTGCCTGATCACTACGGGATTCCGCCGGAGTTGGGTAAAATCCTTCTGAAAACACTGCTGCTGTCGGGTGGCGGCAGCGGCAAACCGCTGGATTTTTTGGATGACAGATCCTTACCGTTCGATTTCCCGCTGCCGCGGCAGTCCCGCCGCAAACCGAAAAAGCGATGAAGAACCCGTTTGTTCTGCTGGGCGTCCCCGAAAATGCGGATGATGAAACCATCAAAAAAGCCTATCTGCAACAGGTGCGGCAACACCCCCCGGAGCGCGAACCGGAGCAGTTTCAGGCCATCCGCGTGGCCTTCGAGGCCATCAAGACCCGCCAGGATCGGCTGCGTTACCGCCTGTTCCAGCAGGAGTCTCCCGAGATGGAGTCGCTGGTGGAAACCGCCTTGCAGGGTGGAACCGGCAAACGCCCTACGGAACAGCAGTTTCTCCGGGTGCTGACCGAAAGCCTGGGCAAGCGGGACAGCTAGCGAAGCCCTATACCATTTATGTTTCGATCTCTGTAGCACGTTCGACGATGGATACCGCAACCAAAGAGCAGTTGCTGAACCGCTTTAGCGCCTATCTGGATAGCGCGCTGGAAACCGCCACCTCCGCGACGGAAAGCGGCCAGACCGACCTGTATTCCTTATTCACGGAACTGGCGGCCCTGAAGAACGAAGTCAGGCTGGAATCGCGGCAGATGAAGACGGCTCTGGACGAGTTCAAAGTCGTTTTCACCACGCTGGATGACAACCAGGCACAATTGAACGAAGCGTTGGAACGCACCCGGACGGCCTTGCGGGAACAGCGGCGCACTGTGCTCCGGCCCCTGCTGCTGGACTTGCTGGACTTACGGGACCGGCTGGAGGCTGGACTGCAGGCGGTGCGGAACTATCGTCCGTCCCGGCCATTCTGGCTCCATAAGCGGGACAGAACCCTGCTCGCGGCGGTGGCGCAAGGTCAGGACATCAGCCTGCGCCGGCTGGAGCAGGTGCTGCACGCCCAACACGTGGTCCCGTTGGAGACCCTGGGCCGGCGCTTGGATCCCTATACCATGCGCGCCGCCGAAATCGACCAGCGCCCCGATGTGGACGACGGTGTAGTCACCGCCGAACTACGCAGGGGGTTCAAATGGGAAGACGAGCTATTGCGGATCGCCGAGGTCAAAGTCAACCGCCGGTCGGAACCGCCTTCCCTGCCTATCACCACGGATAATCAATCATGACTGACACCATCATCGGCATCGATCTGGGCACCACCAATTCCGAAGTCGCAGTCGTGCAAAACGGCCGCGTGACGGTCATCGACGCCAGCCCCGGCAAGAAAATCCTGCCTTCCTTCGTCGGCCTGGCCGATGATGGCGCCATCCTGGTGGGTGAACCAGCCAAGAACCAATACAGCCTTTATCCTGAGCGGACCATCAAATCGATCAAGCGGCAGATGGGCAGCGAGGGCAAGGTGATGTTAGGCATCCATGCCTACAGTCCCCAGGAAATCTCCGCCATCATCCTGAGGGGCCTGAAGGACATTGCCGAGCAACAGTTGGGCATCCCCTTGCGCAAAGCCGTGATCACCGTGCCGGCCTACTTCTCCGACGCCCAGCGCCAGGCCACCCGTGAAGCGGGCGAAATCGCCGGGCTGGAAGTGGTCAGGATGATCAACGAGCCGACCGCCGCCGCCCTGTCCTACGAGGCCAGCCGGCAGGAGCATAAGCGTGTCCTGGTTTACGATCTGGGCGGCGGCACTTTCGATGTGTCGGTGGTCAGCATCGAGGATGATGTAGTGGAGGTGCTGGCCAGTCACGGTAATAATCACTTAGGCGGCGACGACTTCGACGCCAAGATCGTCGCCCATTTGGTGGAGCACTTACGGCAGCAGGGCGTGGACGTGACGCAATCCCGCCAGGTCATGGCGCGCATCAACCGCGCGGCGGAAGCCGCCAAGGTCGCCCTGTCCGATCAACCCTATGTCAGAATCGAAGAGGAATATCTGCTGGAGCAGCAGGGTGCCCCGGTTAACCTGTCGCTGGAACTGGCCCGGCATGACTACGAGGACCTGATCGCCCCTTATATCGATGAGACGCTGGAAGCGGTCCATATCGCTCTGAACGGGGCCGGGCTGACCGTATCCGATCTGGACGAGGTGTTGCTGGTAGGCGGTGCGACCCGCACCCCGCTGGTCACCCGTCGGCTGGAAGAGGAACTGGGCTTGACGGTGCGCGCCGAGGTCGACCCCGAACTCTGCGTCGCCACCGGCGCCGCCATTCAGGGAGCCATGATCGCCGGTGAGAGCGTAGCCGCCGTACTGGTGGACATCACTCCCTATACCTTCGGCACCAGTTGCCTGGGCGACCTCAACGGCGACATGTATCCTTTTGTCTACATCCCCATCATTCATAAAAACACCCCTATTCCGGTCACCAAGAGCGAAGTGTTCTACACCATCCAGGACAATCAGAAGACGGTGATCGTCAGCATTTATCAGGGGGAAGATCCGGATGCCTTGAATAACATCAAGATCGGCGAGTTCACCGTGGAGCATCTCAGCAAGGCGCCGGCGGGCAATCCGATTATCCTGCAACTGGCGCTCGATCTGGATGGCATCATGCAGGTCTCGGCGCGGGAAAAAAATACCGGACTGGAAAAATCGATCCGTATCGACAACGCCATTTCCCGCTTTCGGGATGGCGAATTGGAGGCAGCCCGCGAGCGGGTCGAGGCTCTGTTCTCCGCACAGGAACCGCGTGCCAGTGAAACCGGCGCCGGGGGCACACCGCGACAGCTCAAGGTACAGGCCGAGGCCCTGGTGGAAAAGGCCGAGCGCATGCTGGATGAGGTCGCTCCCGACGATCAGGAGGATATCATCGGTTTGATCGAAACGATCAAGGATGCGCTGCGCAACGACGTTTTCGACGCCCTGCCCAAGGCCATGGATGAATTGGCCGATATTCTGTTCTATCTGGAGTCGTGATGGAACGCTGCCCGGTCTGCAAGGCTAGGTTTAAGGATGATCCCATCTGCTATCGCTGCGGCGCGGATCTGGCCATCCTGCTGCGGATTGAGAGACAGGCGGAGTTACTGGAGCAGCGGGCGGTGGCTTTATATGGCGCCGGTGCTCTTGGCCAAGCCCGGTGGGTAGCCGAACAGGCTGTGGCGCTCAAGCGCAGTCTCGCGCTGTGCCGGCTGGTGGAGTTCCTGACAGAGGAAACACTAAACCCTTCCATTAAGTACAGTTCCGCACAACAAGGCGATTATCTTAGGTGATTTCCTCAAAAGATTATACCTGTGGGTCCAGTCTTTATTCCCCCCCTGCCAAGGGGGGTGTTCCGAAGGGCGGGGGGGTAGTCCGCAAGATCAAACCACCCCGGCGCTGCGCGCCACCCCTCCTTAGCCAAGGAGCAACTGTGTTGAAAACCTCAGGACCTGCACTCCTCGGGAGGCTGCCAGGGGGTCTTGGCCTTGAGCATCGCGTTTAAGATCGTCAGCAATTTACGCATGCACGCCGTCAGCGCCACCTTGGCCGGTTTACCCGCGGCACGCAAGCGCTGGTAAAACCCTTTGATCACCGGATTGAACCGGCTGGCGATCACCGTCGCCATGTACAGCGCCGTCCGGACCAGAACGCGCCCACCGAAGATGCTTCGGTGTCCGCGACCCTGGCCGGAATCGCGGTTAAACGGGCAGACGCCGACCAAGGCGCTGATTTGGCGACGATCCAGGGTTCCCCGTTCCGGCAACGCCGCCAGCAACGTCACCGAGGTCACCGGGCCGATGCCCGGGACGCTGCGCAGCAGGTCATCCTGCGCGCGCCAGATCGGGCTGGCGCGGAGCCGGCTCTGGAGGTCGTCATCGAGGGTCTTGATCCGTTCTTCAAGCCAGGTGATGGTCGTGCGGAGATCCGCCTGCACCTGGCGATGGGCGCTGGCCAAGCGGTTCTTCTCGGCGGTGAGCATCGTGATCAGTTGCCGACGGCGCTGCAGGAGCGCGGTCAGCGCCTGGGTCTCTTCGTCTTTCCATGGGCGGGGCGCCGGCTGGATGCTGTGACCGAAGCGCGCCAGCACCAAGGCATCCAAGGCGTCGGTCTTGGCCAGATACCCCAACGCCTTGGCAAAGTCGCGCGCCTGGCGGGGATTGACGACGGCGGTGGGGAAGTGCGCCTCGATCAGCGTCCCCGCCACCAGGGTCTCCAACCCGCCGGTCGCTTCCAAAACGATCAGCGCGGGCGTCCGGGGGCGCAACCAGGCGATCAACTCCGCCAAGCCGGCCTCATCGCGGGTGACGTGCAGGCGCTCCTGGGTCGGCCAGAGGGCCACATCCAGGTGGGCCTTGGCGACGTCGATCCCCACCCAGCACTCGGGCGGGCGTCGTGGCGTCCGCCGCGGTCATCGCCGGGGACACCATCACAGCGGCAGCCGGGTCCAGTGGACGGCTGACCGTCAATTCAGAGTGGATTGCCGCCTGGACGGCGACTGCGAGTTGGTTCTTCACCAGGATGTGTTCCTCATCCCAACCTTGCACGATACGGATTCAGGTCCAATCAACTGTTCGGGCTTGTGGTTCACAGAAACCGGAACGTGGCGCTTCAAGCTCCTTGACGGGATCGTGGGTCCCAGAGGGGATTCGTGCTACCACGTTTCGGGAAACTCTACCAAACTTCAAACATACAAGGGGAATCCATACCCACCCATGCCCGACTTTCCGGTATAGCCTTTGCCAGAAATCACCTTACGTGACATCGAGCGCATCATGTATGAGCATCTGGAGACTTTGAGACATGAATGGGACGCCTTCTGCAGTGGTGACACTCACCCGACCTAGAATAGTTAGTGTCACGATGACCGACGATACCCTGTCTGTTGACCTCGAAGACGGTCGTACCATGGCTGTGTCCATTGGCTGGTATCCACGTCTGGCGCATGGCACACCGGTTGAGCGCGCCAATGTTCAGATCAGCGGCGCAGGTTATGGCATGCATTGGCCTGAGCTCGATGAGGATATTGGCATCGAAGGATTGCTGCTTGGCAAGCAGTCTACAGAAAGTGCCGCCTCGTTCAAGCGATGGTTACAGTGGCGCAAAGCAAGGCAACCCCAAGAGACTCCTAATAACGCATGAAAAAGGAAAAAGGGGTCGGAAAAAAGGAAAAAGGAGTCAGGCTCGATTTATTCCGATAGCTCTAACAAAAGCATGCAGCCGATGCGCTATGCGCGTGGCTGATGCTCATCGTTAAGTGGCACTCGAGGTCATCCCATGGGCGAGAATTTGGTGTCTGTCGAAGCAGAAATTGCGCAGCTCACCAGGCAGCGACCTCACGTGGTTCTGCTGGGCGCTGGGGCGAGTAGGCAGGCATTCCCAAACGGTGAAGCCTGTGGCAGACGGTTGCCGCTGATGAACGACTTTACGGAGATCGTACCAGTCGCTGCTGTGCTTGAGCGCGTAGGATGCGCTGAGATACGAAGCGCATCAATCGCGAACGATACGCTTCCTACCCATAAAAGTATGTGCCGAAGTTATTTCTTTGCCAATCCCGAGGCGACAAACCGGATGCCGATCCTCAACCCAGCAAGGCCGCCACATGATTGAACCAGGCGACCAGCGTCCCTGGCAACCAGATACCGGCGACGCTTACAGGCAGCAACGCTTCGAGGTCGGGATAGGCACGCCTGTGGCGGTACGCAAGTGCATCCTACTGTCGCCGCTCGGGCTCGATATTGAAGGTCGGCGGCGGCAGTGAGTAATCGATAACGGGCGCTTCGATGATTACCGGGGCGTTGGCATCGACTTTGGTGGTTTGCACCCCGATCAGGCCGGGGAAAGTGATCAGCAGCGCCACCATGATCAACTGAATGCAAACGAATGGAACCGAGCCCCAGTAAATTTCAGAGGTTTTGACTGCCTTGGGGGCCACGCTGCGCAGATAGAACAGCGCAAAGCCGAAGGGTGGATGCAGAAACGAGGTTTGCATGTTGACGCCCAGCAGCACACCGAACCAGATCAGATCGATGCCCAGTTTTTCCGCAACCGGCGCCAGCAAGGGCACCACGATGAAGGACAACTCGAAGAAGTCCAAAAAAAAGGCCAGCAGGAACACCATGATGTTGACCACGATCAGAAAACCCAAGACGCCGCCCGGCAGACCAGTCAGCCAGTGCTCCACCCACAGGTCGCCGTTGACGGCGCGGAACACCAGGCTGAATACCGTCGAGCCCACCAGGATGAACAGCACAAAGCAGGACAGCTTGGCGGTCGTGTCCATCGCCTGCCTGAGCAGCGTCCAGTCCAGCCGCCGGTTGATCAGTGCCAGAATCAACGCGCCGCTGGCGCCCAAGGCGCCGCCTTCGGTGGGCGTGGCGACTCCGATAAAGATGGTGCCCAGCACCAGAAAAATCAGTATCAAGGGAGGCAGCAGGGAAACCAGCACCCGCCGCAGCAGCGCCGTCCCACGCAAGGTGCGCGCCTCCGGCGGCAGGGGTGGCGCCATGTCTTTGCGGACCAGCGTGACCAGCAGCACGAACCCGGCATACAGGGCGGCCAGTAACAGGCCGGGTTTGAACGCGCCCTCGTACATATCGCCGACCGACCGCCCCAACTGGTCGGCCAATACGATCAGCACCAGCGAGGGCGGAATGATCTGCGCCAGGGTGCCCGAAGCAGCGATAACGCCGGCGGCCAGGCGGCGGTCGTAGCGATAGCGCATCATCACCGGCAGGGAAATCAGCCCCATCGCGATCACCGAAGCCGCCACCACGCCGGTGGTCGCCGCCAGCAGCGCGCCGACGAAGATCACCGCGTAGGCCAGACCGCCCGGCAGCGGCCCGAACAACTGGCCGATGGTGTCGAGCAGATCCTCGGCCATGCCGCTGCGTTCCAGAATCAGGCCCATGAAGGTAAAGAACGGAATGGCCAGCAGGGTTTCATTCTGCATGATGCCGAAGATGCGCTGCGGTAGCGCCTGCAACAGCTCCGGCCGCAGCAGGTCCAGTTCGATGCCCAGATAGCCGAACAGCAGGCCGTTGGCGGCCAGCGCGAAGGCGATCGGGTAACCGAACAGCATGAAAACGATCAGTGCCATGAACATCAGCGGCGCCAGATTGGCGATGATGAATTGCGTCATGATGCTTTCCTCAATCCTTCTGCTGGGCGCCGAGCAGGGTATCCACCACGTCTTCCGCCTCCGTGTGATGCTTAAGCAGAGCACCCGGGTCGCCTTTGCCCTGCAGCGCCGCGAGCAGTTTGACCAGTTGTGCCGCCCCTTGCAGCAACAGTAGCAGAAAGCCTACAGGGATCAGTAGCTTGGCTGGCCAGACGATGAGTCCGCCGGGATTGAGGGACGATTCCTGGCTGTGGAACGACAGCACGAAAAAACGCCAACTGTCATACAGCACCAGCAGACAGAGGGGAAAGAGAAACAGCACCGTGCCGATCATGTCGATCCATAACTGTCCCCTTGTGCTAAAACGGCTGGCGACGACATCGATGCGCACGTGCTC
Source organism: uncultured Pseudomonadota bacterium (assembly GCA_963708455.1). Taxonomy (GTDB): domain Bacteria; phylum Pseudomonadota; class Gammaproteobacteria; order Competibacterales; family Competibacteraceae; genus CAIMUS01. Next base: position 63,922 of record CAVPSQ010000007.1, on the reverse strand, counting down.
GTTGCGCAGCAGGGTATAGCCGGCGCCGAGCAGGAATACGGTGGCGAACAGATACCACTGGATTTCCAGAAAGGCGTTGGAACTGACGCTGAACAGTTTGCGGGACAGGGCATTGAGCGTGCTGATAATGACCATAACCAGAATCAGCCAGTAGACGCTGCGTCCTACCCGCTCGTTGAGCGCGTCGATCAGCCGGGCGAAGTGCAACAAGGTTTCCACGGGATCCTCGCTTTGATTAGCGGTATTTTGGTGCGCCCGGTAGTGTACCGGATAGCGCGCTGCCACATATCCTGCCAGGCCATCAGGTACGGATTGGAACGTTGACCGGTTTGCTAGAGCGTTGACCGATGTAAATGACGGTGAGCAAGTCGGTTCGGCTGCGGATCCGATGTCTCCACCTGGGGGAGCGCCGGCGTCCCCGCCGGCCAGTTCATGCGGCGTATTACGCTGCGCTAAGGGGTCACGTCCCTGGGAGCGCCGGCGTCCTCGCCGGCCAGTTCATGCGGCGGATTAGTCCTACTTTGTCAGATTTAAGTTAACGTGAGTTCCGGATAAGCAAGGGGTACCTCCTGGGGCAGGACTGGGTTAAAGTTCTGCTAGGAGTTTGTCTGACTTGCCCAGCATAATGAGGTAAGATGACCTAACGTACCTGATGAGCCTGGCGATGAGCAACCAATTTATCCCCATAGAACGTGACCAGCCGGTGGTGATCCCGGTGCAGGAGTGGCTGGCAGAGGATCATCTGGCGCGCTTCATTGTCGAGATCGTGGAGAGTCTGGATGTCACCCCGCTGGAAGCGGCGTACAGTGGTGGCGGCTCGGCGCCCTATCCACCGAAGATGATGCTGGCACTGTTGTTTTATGGCTATGCCACTGGCATTTTTTCCAGTCGGGCGTTGGAGCGAGCCACCTATGAGCTGATCCCGGTGATTTATATCACGGGTAACACGCACCCGGATCACAACAGCATCAATACGTTCCGGAAGCGGTTTCTGGGGGAACTGAAGGGTCTGTTGGTGCAGATTTTGCTACGGGCGTATGCGCTGGGGGTGTTGCAGTTAGGCAACGTGAGTTTGGATGGGAGCAAAGTGCACGCCAACGCCAGCAAACATAAGGCGATGAGCTGGGACTATGCCAACCGGTTGGAGGAGCAGTTGCAGGCGGAGGTAGAGGCGTTATTACAGCAGGCCGAGGCGAGTCACACCGAGCCGGTCCCCGGGCTGAAGGTGGCCGACGAAGTGGCGCTCCGGCAGGCCCGGTTGCAGCAGATCGGGGAGGTGAAAGCGGAACTGGAGGCTCGTGCCCAAGCCCGGTATGCGCAGGAGCAAGCGGCCTATGAAGCGAAGCTGGCCGAGCGGCGGGCGAAGGAACAGGCCCGTGGTCGCAAGTTAGGGGGCCGTCCCCCCAAGCCGCCGGAACCGGGTCCACAGGACAAGGATCAAGTCAATTTTACCGACCCGGAGTCGCGCATTATGCCGGTGAGCGGCGGCGGGTTTGAGCAGAGCTACAATGCGCAGGCCGGGGTGGATCATGGCAGTCGCCTGATCGTGGAAAACCACGTCAGCCCGAACCCGAACGATAAACAGGAACTGCAACCGGCGCTGGACAACTTCAGCCAGTTACCGGAGGAACTCGGTCAGGTCGACCATCTGCTGGCGGACACTGGCTATTTCAGTGAGGCCAACGTCAAGGCTTGTGAACACGCTACCATTACCCCGCTGCTCGCCACGGGTCGTGCGGAGCATCATCCCACCCTGGAAGAACGCTTTGCTGACCCGGGTAAAGCCCCAGACACCGCTGATCCGGTAGTCCGGATGGAACACCGATTGCAAACCCCCGAAGGCAAGGCACTGTATGCCAAACGCAAGTCCACCGTCGAGCCGGTGTTTGGCATCATCAAGCACGTGATGGGGTTTCGGCAATTTCTGTTACGGGGTTTGCAAGCCGTGCAGGGCGAGTGGAATTTGGTGTGCATCGCCTACAATTTAAAACGGCTGCAAGTATTGGTGGCAGGATAGGTCTGCCTGCAGGGAGGATAAAGGCGCTCTGAGGGCGATAAATGCCCTCGGAAAGGGCGATAGAAACGCAAAATGTGCGTTTTTTCGGCCTCGTGATAGGAAAATTGAAGTTCCGACCCTAAGTCAGACAAACTCCTAGCGGGATCTCCTTTATCGACGTTACGTCTCTGGTGGTGTGCCATAACCGCCGGATCCACAGCCATCAAGTCTTCAAACAGATCGCGCGGCGCGGTAAGACCTCGGTCGGTTGGTTCTACGGCTTCAAACTCCACCTGGTGGTCAATGACTGCGGTGAGTTGTTGGCGTTCCAGATTACCCCCGGTAACGTCGATGACCGTAAACCGGTACCCCGCTTGGTCAAAGGCCTTACCGGTAAGCTCTGCGGTGATCGTGGCTATATCTCTCAGAAACTCTTCGAGGCCCTGTTAGAACAGGACCTTCAGTCTGATTACCCAACTGCGCAAGGGTATGCCTAACAAACTGCTCCCCTTGGCCGACCAATTGTTATTGCGCAAACGCGTGCTCATTGAAACCAGCAACGATCAACTCAAAAACATCAGTCAGATTGAACATACTCGCCATCGGAGTGTGACCAACTGTATGGTTAATTTCCTGGCCGGCTGGGTGGCCTATACATCAACCCAAAAAACCGTCCCTTAACTTGTCTCAAAATCAGTTTAAGTTGCTGAACTATGTAGCATAATTATCCGGAACTCACGTTAAGTTAATGATTTTTATTAAAAATGTTATCCATGGCATAGGTTTGTACAATGGCTTCACCCTGCAGCTTAGGTACCAAAATTGCATCTTTATAACGTAAGTATATGATTTACATGATTTCTAATCTGACAAAGTAGAATTAGATAATGATATTGTATAAATTTGGTATAAGTAATTCGATTTGTTCCTCAGAGGTACGCACATGGCGATAAATTCCTTCCATGAATCTATTCAGCTACCCAGCACTGGCCTGGTGCCGATCCGCACCGTCGCCGGTCTGACCGGTGTCAATCCGGTTACACTGCGGGCCTGGGAGCGACGTTATGGTCTCATCAGACCGGTGCGCACTCCCAAAGGGCATCGGCTGTATACCATGGCCGACGTGGATCTGATCAATCAAGTGGTGGCCTTGCTGGGTGGAGGCATGTCTATCGGCCAGGTAGGACAGGCGCTCACCTCGGACGTGGTCAAACCCAAAGAATCGCTGGAACCCGTGTTCGACCCCTGGATGAACTATCAACACCGTCTGATTCAGGCCGTCGAACAATTCGATGAGCACACCCTGAACGAAGTTTACAACGAAGCATTGTCGTTATACCCGATCGATATCGTCACCAGTCGTCTGATCACGCCGCTGCTGCGGGAACTGGGCTGGCGTTGGCAACAGTCGCTGGGCAGCGTTGCTGAGGAGCACTTTTTCAGCGTCTTCCTGCGCAATAAATTGGGCGCCCGGTTTCATCATCGCAGCAGAACTGTGAGCGGCCCCGGTCTGCTGGTCTGTTGCCTGCCGGGCGAGCAGCATGAAGTCGCCATTCTGTTGTTCGCGCTGACGGCGATCGACTGGAATTTTCGGATCGTGTTGTTGGGCACCAACACACCACTGGAGGAACTTCCCCCGGTAATGGCAAAGGCCAATTGCCAGGCACTGGTGCTGTCAGGCTCTGCGGAAGTCGCAGAACCAGTGGTGCGACAGGCGTTACCGGAACTGTTGCAACAGCTAAGAGTACCGGTTTTTATCGGCGGTAAAGTCACAGAGCGCTATGCCGCGGAACTGGTTGCCCTGCGCGTTGTTATGCTGACGAGTGATTTTACGCTCGCCTTGCGTAAAATCGACGCTGTGCTGAGCAGTCTTTAGACACTGCGCCGTTGCGCTGTGTTTGTCTCTCAACCTTGCAGCTTCAATGGATTGAAATCGACATCCCGGTCGTAGCTGTCCAGCCCTTCCCGCGATTTCAGGTAATTGACCACAGCGTAGGTCAAAGGAGTGGCTGCCGCTTCATAGGCGGATTTGGTGATCCATTGGGTGACAATGCCGAAAATCAGGCTGGCCGGCGGCCAGGCGCCGGTAAAAGCCAGGGTGATGAATACGGCTGAATCCAGCAACTGGCCCACCAGGGTGGAGCCAATGGTGCGCATCCATAGCCAACGTCCCTGAGTGGCGATTTTAAGCTTGGCCAGCACGAAAGCATTGGCGAACCCTCCAACCAGATAGGCCAGAAAAGAGGCAAGCAGCAGCCGTGGCGTGTAGCCCAGGATGCGTTCATAAGCTGCCTGTCCATCCCAGAAAGGCGCCGCCGGCAAGGCGCCCGCCAGCACGATGGCGCCTGCTGCCAGCACGTTACAGGCGAAACCCAGCCAGATCACTTGACGGGTGCGGCGGTAACCATAAACTTCGGTAAGCACATCGCCCAGGATATAGCTGATGGGGAAAATAACGATCCCCGCCGGCAGGATCCAACTGCCGGCGGCAAGCGGCTTGACGGCGATGATGTTGGCGCTCAGTAAGGCGGTGATGAAACCCGCCGTCACGACCACGAAAGCGGTGGAATGCTCTCCGCCGCGGCTTTCAGCCGGCATAGCGTCGGGGTTGGGAGTCGCGCCGGTGGTCGCGCAACAGGCGTTGTACGTAAGCCTTGAAAGGTGAGATGCGGGGCCACTGACCGGACATGGAACTGCCGCAGAGGCGGCAATTGGCGCCTCTGAAGAGGATGAATAGGGAGGCGAGCAGTAGTAAGGATAAGGCTAGCGGTAGAACCAGCAGGTGATTGCAATAGCTGATGAGCGGATGGTGAAAACCTGTTCCGGTTCCAGGGCAGCTACCGTCGGCTTCCGCTGTCCCGGTGTTGCGCTCCGAAATAGCCGGCGGTTTTCGCTTCCGTGAAATAGATGCGTTCGGCATTATTTGTTGAATAACCTCGTCACTAATTGACTGACGACGATTATAGGGGTTAGACCCGGCGGTTTTCAACCGGGCGGCTCTGTTCAGAGCGATCCAGCGCAGTCGAGCGGCGGATGGGCTGCTGTTGTCCGCCCGGACCGGAGATAGGTTGGCGCTGGCCCGGCAGGCGCAGCAGCAGCGGCGCAGCCAGCTTTAGCTAAACCAGAGGTTGTTGTCCCGGTCTGTTTAAGCCGGCTTGTGGAACAATAGTCAGGGGTTGCGTCGCGGTGCGTCTGGCGAAGACGGTAATGACGCCGTGCGTTTAATAACCCTGCCGGAAAAGAAAGGGGTTTACAGGCCGATAATGCTGCGTTTATATTTCAGCAGTCTGAAAAGTGATCACTGCCGACGTCACCAGAACCCTGTCAGCAGCCATTGCAGGTTGGAACATCAAGGGTCAGTTGAAGGCAAGGGGTGAATACCGGCTGAACTTTGAAATTGCCCAAGTCACTTGCTAATAATTCATTCATTGAGGAGTATCTACAGTGCCAACGAAGAAGGTAACCACGTCGTCTGCGACCACGAAGAAAACGGCTGCCAACACAGTACCCGCCAAAAAGCCTGCTGTAACGGCGCCCGTACCCCCACCGCCAGCCGTACCACCGGTTGCGAAGAGCACCGCAGCGGTGGCCGGCGCGGCGGCGGCCAAAGAAGCACCCGCCGCCGGCATTGCTGGAGATAAGCCGGTTGCCAAACCCGTTTCCAAAGCGCCAGCGGCAAAAAAACCCCCGGTTCAACAGAAAGCCGCCAGCCGAGCGGTCACCAGGATCATCGCCAAGGTGGACATAGGCTATGGCAACGATCTGTATCTGCGGGGAGAGGGCGCCGAGTTGAGTTGGACCCAAGGTGTTTTGATGGTGAACACGGCTGGCGACGAGTGGTTGTGGACTACCGAGAATGCGAGTGGGCCACTCACCTTTAAATTCCTCATCAACGACGAAATATGGTCGGCAGGCGATAATCAAATCGTTGCTGTGGGGGATGCTTCCAACTCGACGCCTGTGTTTTAGTCCACCCGGTTAGCCCCGGTGGTCGCTCCAGCAGGCTGCCCAGGCCGATAGCACCTTGGTGATCGCGATTACAGTAAGGTGCTATCGCCGCGCTGTTCGGCTGGGTGGGGAGCCGTGGTATGCATAGCAGCATCGGGTACGAAGGAAGGCCCGGCTGATTTCTCCGGGCGACCGTTGCGGCCTGCGGGCGGGAGGCTATACAGCATCGATGCTGGCCATGACGATGGAAATATTGTCTTCCCCGCCCAGACTCATGGCTTTGTTAAAAAGTGTAGTCACGGCCTGTTCCGGATGCTTCGATAAACTGCTTTTCAGATCTCTCGTAGCCAGCATATCGGTCAGGCCGTCGCTGCATAACAGATAGACGCTCCCCGGTTCTACCGCTAGCGCAAGGGTATGCGGTGTGATGTCCCGGTCTGTATCCAGCCCGCCGAGGCATTGCGTAACGATATGGCTTCTGAAAAGACCGTTCATCAAACCACTGTGCAGCGCCTCCGGCGTATCGTCAGTGCTCAACTGCAACAGTTGTCTGTTACGGCGATGGTAAATCCGGCTGTCTCCTACGTTGAAGGCGACAACACTTTGCGCCGTGATGACCAGGCCGGCTACCGTCGCGCCCATACCGGTCTGCTGTGGATCGGAGCGCATCGCGGCATACATTTCTGCATTGATCTGCTGCAGGCAGTCTGCAACCGCCTGCTCGCTATTGGCCAACTCGGCCACTGCAGCGCTCAATCTTTGTGCGGCATAACGGCTTGCCACCTCACCGGCGGCGTGTCCCCCCAGACCGTCTGCGACCAGACACAGTAGCGGCCTGGTTAAATCCAGTGTGCACTGTTCGGGTCGAGTCATGGCGTCCTGTTGAATCCAGGTGCCTACCGCGACACAGTCTTCATTATAGAGGCGCACTATACCCGGATGGGTGAACGCAGCGACATGAACGCGAAGTTCTTTGCTCATGAAAATGATCCAGGTCAGTGGGAATATGCCATGCCGGACAGACTCGTTCCGGCTACTCAGTGGACTTCAACAACTCTTGCAATCATATTGCAAAACCATAGTGGTGCTTGTTGTTATCTTCAAGAACAGCACACCGCATTTTTTAACAACCGACTTTAGGAAATAACGTTATGGCGACTGAGAAACTTTCTTTTTGGCAAGTTATTAAAAGCATCCTTGCAGCCTTTGTCGGCGTGCAGAGCGACCAAAATCGACAGCGGGATTTTCAACATGGCAGGCCAGTCCACTTTATTATTGCCGGCTTGCTATTGACGTTATTGTTTATTTTGATCGTCTGGGGAGCGGTTAAGCTGGCACTTAATACCGCTGGCGTTTGATATCGCCGCCGGCAGGAAAACGGTTATTCTCAAAAATGGATAGGACGCACTATGATGCATGAAAAACGGGTATAGTCACGACCTCTCGACCATAGCGCGCAAGCCTCCTGCTGCAAGCCAGGAGGTAGTGACCACAGTCAACAAGTATGGACCGGGATAACCCGGCCGGTATGAGACGAGAGTGAGGGAATCCCCCCCGAACAGCAGCACCGAAGAGACCCCGCATCCATAACAAACAGCAATCGAGTTTGATTAAACCGATCGCCGCAGCAGCAGACTGATTCCTACCAGACCAATGCCCAGCAATGGCAGCGAGCCTGGATCAGGTATCGCCGCCTGAAGACAGCCCGACATCGAAGAATCGGAGGAGTTGTTGTTTTCTATATTCAGGCAGGTTTGCTGCAGTGGTCTACATATGACTCCTTCACAAACAATAGGATAAGAGCCACTTACCCGTCCTTGAGAGACATTGATCTGAAAGTTTGTTATAGCTGGATAATTAGCATTAATCCATCCCGTACTTGGAGTAGGTTCTCGCAATAAGATGATATCTATAAGATTGATAGGTCCATTACAGGGCGGGCAGAGATGATAAAAAGTGTTAATTTTGATTACGCTATTAACTAACAGATCTCCGTCAGTATCGCATGGACTTGAACCGCCGCACGGACTGTTACCTGCTTCCACGTCAGCCGCCGCCTGCAGACTCCATCCATTGATCAAAATATCATAGGTGATCTTTCCAGTTGCAGAATCATAAGTAAACAGGCCATTACCTGACCCTACTCCATCATTTGCGGTAAAGGAAACGTTAAAAAGCGAAGTCGCATTTGCGGGCCATTGGACCAGCAGCAACAGAAAAAAACTTAGTATTAACCGCATTTTCATAAACTACCTCTGCAATTTTGATTGTAGGGATAGGAGTAATATGGATAAAAATCTGGACAGACCATAACAGAACACCAATCTAAAGTAAAGCCGCAAGGATCGGCTGATTTGGTGAGTTTACTCACCTGCCTACCCCGCCAGGCTTGCTTACCAGGCGGCGTGAAAGTGCTACTATGGCGGCCGTCTCCGTAAAGTTCCCGGCTCTACCCGGCGACCTACCCGCTGGCGGCTGCAGGAGGAAAAGCATGGCTCTCATTCTGGTTGTCGAAGATTCCCTCACTGAAACCTATAGTCTGACAAAGCTGCTGGCCAAATATGGGCACAAGATAATCACCGCCGTGGACGGCGAGCACGGCGTGGAACTGGCCAGACAGAAATTGCCCGATCTGATCCTGATGGATGTCGTGCTGCCTAAGCTCAACGGCTTTCAGGCGACACGGCAGCTTACCAGAGACGCCCGGACCAGCCATATTCCGATCATCATGGTGACCAACAAAAAACTGGAGACCGATGAGGTCTGGGGCATGCGCCAGGGAGCGAAACGCTACATCACCAAACCGTTCGATGAAACTTTCCTGATCAGGAACATCAATGAAGTGCTGCTCGCTCCAAGCCCGCCGTGACAGCAGGGCGCGACAACCTGCGGTAGCCGCTTCCCTCCGGCAGCGGTCGCGCCCATCCGCTGGCATCCACCCGAGCAGCCCATAAGCGTGCTCTCATCGAACCGCGAGCTGTAGCCTCGCACCCAACAGTGGGTCAGCAGACTGAGTATGCTGGGCTATTCTCATCTGGAATGAATGACTGGAGCTTGCCATGATTACAGCAGAAACCATCATCGTGGGTGGAGGGCCGGCGGGTTCGAGTTGCGCTTGGCGCTTGCGGCAATTGGGCGGCGACTGTATCGTGCTGGACCGCCAGTCATTCCCACGCGTCAAGCTGTGCGCCGGCTGGATTACGCCGGCGGTGGTACAGGATCTAGAAATCGACGTTGACCGCTATCCGCACAGTTTCCTGAGCTTCGATCACATTCAGGTTCATGTGCGGGGCTTCAGTTTCGCGATGAAGACCGTGCAACACTCGATCAGGCGCTACGAGTTTGACGATTGGTTGCTGAAGCGTTCCGGGGCGCCCGTTTATACCCACCCTGTGACAACCATCGAGCAGGTAGACGGCTACTATATAATCGATGGCCGGTACCGGTGTCACTATCTGGTAGGCGCTGGCGGCACACAATGTCCTGTTTATCGGACTTTTTTCAGGGATGCCAATCCGCGCGCCAAAGAATTGCAGGCAGTGGCCCTGGAGGAGGAGTTTCCCTATCGCTGGCAGGACGGGAAATGTCATCTATGGTTTTTCGACCAGGGTTTGCCGGGTTATTCCTGGTACGTGCCTAAGAATGATGGCTATTTGAACGTAGGCGTCGGCGGCATGGCACACAAGCTCAAGCAATCCGCTAGAGATATCAGGTACTACTGGGAGCAGTTCACAGGGCTGCTTGACAGGCACGCTTTTACCAAGGCGTATTCGTATGATCCAAAGGGTTACAGCTATTACCTGCGAGGCAATGTCAATGTCATGCGCATCGGCAATGCGTTGGTGACCGGGGATGCGGCAGGTCTGGCTACGCGGGATCTGTGCGAAGGGATTAGCCCGGCGGTAAAGAGCGGCATTCTGGCAGCCGAGGCGATTATCCTGGGACACAGTTACTCGCTGGACAGCCTGTTGCGTTACAGCATCGATAACGGCCTGATTAACAGGCTCCTGGAATATATGATTGTCAAACGCAAGGCGTCTGCACAGCGGTCTGTTGCGTAGCGGCTGCCGGCGAGCCGCCCTTTCCTTTGAGACGATTTTTGCTTTTATTCAAGGTGATCGAAGAGCATGAGTACTATGAACACAGTAGCTAAAGCAGTGGCTGTCTTGCTGGTTGGCGTCTGGGCCGGCGGCTGCGTCTCCAGCACGTCCGGCAGCGCGTACAGTCGATCCGAGACCCGCCAGGCGCAGTCTGTTGAGTATGGCGTTGTGCAGAATGTGCAGACGGTGCAGATCGAAGGTACTAAGAGCAATGTCGGCACCGGCATTGGCGCGGTGGCTGGCGGCGTCGGCGGCAGCGCCATCGGCGGGGGAACGCGCGCCAAGATTCTCGGTGGACTCGGCGGCGCAGTGCTGGGCGGGGCCATCGGCTCGATGGCCGAAGAAGGGCTGACCCGCGAGACCGGCCTGCAAATCACCGTCCGCCTGGACAGCGGGCACACGCTAGCGGTGACCCAGGCGGCCGGTAATGAGACCTTCACGCCGGGCGAGCGGGTAATGGTCATAACCGGTCAGGACGGCACGGCGCGGGTATCCCATTAAAGCGCGTTCGCCGGGCGGATTCTCCAAGCCGTTCTGAGACCTTGGCCTTGCCTGGGGTATAAATCGGCCAGGCAACCTTCGCACGCCCGCCGGGGTCGGGTTTGCGATCCGCCCGGGTGAGCGTGGTCTTATCCGCCCGCTGCTGTGGCCCTGGTTTATCTGTAAAACTTGATGCCGAATCACACATCCACAGGGAATCACCGCGCTGTCGGCCGGCTGTACGACTGGTGCGACCGCAATATTCTGGAACTGGGCCGGGAACTGCGGCTTTCCTATCTGCCGCCGCTCATGGTCTATCTGGCCGCCGGGGTTTCAGGATTGACCGCCATTGTCGGCGCCTTTTTCGTGAAGGACTATCTCGGCCTCTCGGCCGAATTTCTCGCCGCCCTCGGCTTCTGGACAGGCATTCCCTGGGTGCTGAAGATGCCACTCGGCCATCTGGTGGATCTGCTGTGGCGTTTCAAGGGCGCCTTGGTGTTCTTGGGGGCTGCACTGATCACCGTCAGTCTGGGCATCATGATCGGGCTGCTGGCCCACACCGAGGCCCTGCGCACGATCATGCCGGTCGAGGTCTGGTATGTGCTCAGCGCGCTGCTTGCCCCGGTGGGTTACGTCATCCAGGACGTCGTGGCCGACGCCATGACGGTCGAGGCCGTCCCTCCCGTCGACAGCGAAGGCAACGCTATCGAGCCGGCGCGCCGCCGCCTGATGCACACCACCATGCAGACACTCGGTCGCGTCGCCATCATCAGCGGCGGCATCATCGTCGCGTTGCTCAACGTGTTCATGTTCAGCGGCGTTGAGGCGATGAGCGAGAGCGATAAGGTGGGTATCTATACGCGCATCTACGAGCTGGCTCTGTGCATCCCGGCGATTTCGGTACTCGGCGTGCTGCTGGGCGGACTGCTGCGGCTGCGCACCGCGCGCCGGCTGCAACGCCGGGGTTACACCTGGCGGCAAGCCTGGGACTTGCTGGCGGTGCATGCGGAGCCGACGGTCCCCAACTGGTATATCCTGGGCGGCAGTCTCATCTTCGTCGCCTTCACGATTTTCATGGGCCTGCACGAGATACCGTTTAACCAGGAAATCATCTTCGCCGGCTCCATGGCCATCGTGCTGTTCCTGATGGCGCAACTCGTGCGCGTCCTCGAACCCGCAGCGCAACGCCTCCTGGTCGGCACCGCGATCATTATTTTCGTCTATCGCGCCGTGCCTACTCCTGGCGCAGGCTCGACTTGGTGGATGATCGATAACCTGGGTTTCGATCAGCGCTTTCTGGCAGTGCTGTCCCTGATCTCCGGCGGACTGGCGCTGTTCGGCATGTTCGTTTTCCGCCGTTTCATGGCCGAGCGTTCCATCGCCTATGTGGTGGTCTGCCTGACCCTGGTAAGCACGCTGCTCAGCCTGCCCATCATCGGCATGTACTACGACCTGCACCACTGGACGGCGGCCCATACCGGTGGTCTGGTCGATGCCCGCTTCATCGCGCTGGTGGACACCGCTCTGGAGTCGCCCCTCGGTCAGGTCGCCATGATTCCCATGCTCGCCTGGATTGCCAACTCGGCGCCGGCCAGTCTCAAAGCCACCTTTTTCGCGGTTATGGCTTCTTTCACCAATCTGGCGCTGTCGCTCAGTCAGCTCGGAACCAAGTACGTCAATCAGTATTACACGGTGACGCGCGCGGTGCGTGACCACGCCACGGGCGCACTGACGGTGCCGGCCGATTACCGCCAATTTGGCGAATTATTGATCACCGTGTCGGTGCTGGGTCTGATCCTGCCACTGATTGCGATTGTGCTGGTCAGGCTGGCGCGGCTTAAGATCGCTTGAACGGGTGCCAGCCGGCCCGGTTAACCGCAACCGGGCCTTGGCCAGCTCCGTCGCGACCTCGGCCAGCCGCGTCAAGGTCTGCCAATGGATATCGACCACATCGTCGGGATTGCGGGCGTAGCCTCCCGCCATGGTCGCCACCACGGCCAGTCCGTAGCGGACGCAATAGTCGAGCACCTGCCGATCCCGCTCCGCCAGACCGGCTTTGCTGACCGCCAGCCGGCCCAGACGGTCGCCTGCGAACGGGTCGGCTCCGGCCAGATAGATCGCCAGTTCCGCCCGGGCCTGCGGCAGGGCGCTGCGCAAACCTTCCTCCAGCGCGGCCAGATAGGCCGTATCGTCGCTGCCGTCCGGCAGTTCGATATCCAGATCGCTGTGCTCCTTGCGGAATGGGAAGTTCTTCTGGCCGTGCAGGGAAAAAGTGAATACCGTGGGGTCAGCTGCGAAAATGGCCGCCGTGCCGTTGCCTTGATGCACATCGCAGTCGATGACAATCATCCGGCGGACCCGGCCTGCGCGTTGCAACACCCGCGCCGCGACAGCGCTGTCGTTAAAGACGCAAAAACCCTGGGCCTGGTCGGCAAAGGCATGATGAGTGCCCCCGGCCAGCGTGGCCGCCGCGCCGTCCTGCAGTGCCGCCCGGCAGGCAGCGATGGTGGCACCTACGGAACGGCGCGACCGCTCCACCAGTTGCGGCGACCAAGGTAGGCCGAGCACGCGCAGTTCGCGCGCCGACAGTGCGCCTTCGATCAGCCGTTGCAGATAGGTGGGATCGTGCGCCAGCAGCAGCTCGTCATCACTCGCCGCCGCCGGCACACATAGCTCGAACTGGCCCTGGTTGGCGGCGGTCACCCGCTGCCGCAGCAAGGGGTATTGATGCGCCGGGAAGCGATGGCCGGGCGGCAGCGGCAGCTCGAAATGATCGTAATAGAAAACTTTCATGCCGCCGATTGCAGACAGCGCCGCTCGGATGAATAAACGAGAGTCCGGGGATGCAGCACCTGTTGGTCGATGGTGACACTGCGCTGGCGCAACTGGTCGATAACCGCCGACAGACCTTCAGGACGCAGCGGATAATAGTTCTCCAGGCTGAGGATACCGCCATCGCTGTCGAGCGCCAGCACCGTATAGGCCAGCGTGCCACTATCCTGATCGAACTGATGGGTGATTACCCGCCGGCTCTCGGAAGCGCCACTGTCGTTGGTAATGACGGTTTCAATCAGATAACTGCCTGCCAGCGGCTGCGCTTGCTGCGCCGCCGCCAGGACTGCTTCAGGATTTTCCTGTTCGAGCGCGGCATTAGCCAGCACCCGCCTGACCTCCAGACCGTGCGCTTCCAGAGTCAACGTATACTGACGGTGGCTGCGCAGCCAGTCGCCATACGCGGCAGGCAAGCGGTCGACCGCCAGCGTCCGACCCGGCCCGCTCTGCGCCCAGTCGTCGAAAGTATAAAAAGGCGCATACACTTGCGTATCGAGCAACACAAAGTGGGCGCCGTTCTCCAGCCGGATCTGTTGCACGCCGCGGCGCTGGAACAAAGCATGCTCCAGCAGCCGCCAGAGACCGTCGAAGCCGTGATTTTCCAACTGCACCTGCAACAGAGCGCACAGGTCGGCGATGGTGGCGTAGGACATGCTGACCGCTTGCAGCCCAAAAGCGCCGAGCACGGCGTCGCGGGTGGCGATGGATACTGCGCCGGTCTGTAACAGCACATTCTCCATCTGGCTGGACAGTGGCAGGATATCGCCCTGGCGGCCGATCAGGGTAAAGGGCAACAGCAGCAAAGGACCCGATCCCGGCAGCCGAGGCGGATTGAGAGCGTCCACCGGGAAACGCCCGCTGTCCGTCCCCAGCGCGATCAACTGGGGGGTGAAGTCGTCATGCCGCAGCGCGCCGCGATAAATCTGTTCGAGCGCGCGCGCCAGCGGGAAGCCGGGGCGCAGCACGTCGGTCTGATCGTACACGGCGCCGGGAACGACCAGTCCCACCTGGGCGATGCCTGACAGAATCCGCTCGAGATCGGCAGCCAGGCAGCCGCCGACCTCGGCAGCCAGGGCGCGCGCCAGCGGCGCCGGCGGCCGCTGTTCCGCAACCACGCCGTTCAGGTCGAGTTCGATAGTCAAGGCACCGGAGCAGCTTTGCAGGTCGGCAAGGGTGAACCCAGGATAGCTCAAGGCAGCTCTCTTGCAGGTTGTGTCGGAAAAAGAGTTTGTTACTATAGTGCCAAGGACCGGTTTTTCACAAAATGGTTTGCCTTGCGCAGTTCCATCTGCGGGTTTTTCAGGGGATCGACCGATGCTTAAACCCTTCTCCATCACCCGGCTGCCGCGCATCGAATTCGGCGCTGGCGCGCTGGGCAAATTGCCCGCTTTGATCGCGCAGTACGGCCGCCGCGCCCTGCTGGTGGTCGGCGCCCGTTCGTTCCAATCCTCGCCGCAGTGGCAATCCCTGACGACGGCGTTGCGCGCGCGGGGCATCGCCTGGGAGCTGCTCAATGTCGCCGACGAGCCCTCGCCGCGGCTGGTGGATGAGGCCGTGCAGCGGTTGCATGGCGCCGGCCTCGATGTGGTAGTCGGCATCGGCGGCGGTAGTGTGCTGGATGCCGCCAAGGCGGTCGCCGGTCTGTTGCGTAGCGGCGATACGGTCATGGATTATCTGGAAGGGGTAGGCCCGCAGAAGCCTTATCAAGGTCCGGCTGTGCCGTTTATCGCCATACCCACCACGGCGGGCACCGGCAGCGAAGCCACCAAGAACGCGGTGCTCAGTAGTCGGGGGCAGCACGGCTTCAAGAAATCCTTCCGCCATGAACTGCTGGTGCCGGAATACGCGCTGGTCGATCCGGATCTGCTGGCCACCTGCCCGCGTCCCCAGATCGCTGCCAACGCGATGGACGCTTTTACCCAGTTGCTGGAGTCCTACGTATCCAGTAACGCCAATCCCTTCACCGACGGGCTGGCGGAAAAGGGTATGGAAGCGGTCGCCGCAGGACTGTTCGCCTGGTATGACGGCGGCGTTGAGGCGGCTGCCGGGCGCTCCTGTCTGGCCTTCGCGGCACTCGCGTCGGGCATCTGTCTGGCGCAGGCGGGACTGGGCTCGGTGCATGGGCTGGCGGCGCCGCTCGGCGCCTGCTTTCCGATTCCCCACGGCGTGGTTTGCGGCACCCTGGTGGCCGCCGCCACGCAGGTCAATATCGCCGCGCTGCAAGCTCGCGCCCCCGACCATCCCGCGCTGGAGAAATACGCCAGAGCTGGCGCCATTCTGAGCGGTCGGTCGTTAGATGAACCTGCCACGGCGCGCGCGGCGCTGGTGGCGACTCTGCACGAGTGGACCCGGCGGCTGGCCCTGCCGCCGCTGCGCGAGTACGGCATCCAGGAAAGCGACTTTGCGCCGCTCGTCGCCCAGTGCCGGGGCGGCAGCATGAAAACCAATCCGCTGATGTTGACGGATGAGGAAGTAACCGCAGTACTGTGGCAGCGGTTGTAGTGATTCGGGCGGATTTGAACAAGAACGCCGCGTCCGCTGTCCCTTTCGACAAAGGAGTGCATGGCAGTACCCTGCACTGCCATTGCCGGTCGCGAGGGTGTGCCGGAAGGATGGGTCGCAACCGTTAAGACAGAGGCCAAACGCCAATGACCGAACCGCATAATTTGTATAACACGTTGCAGACATTCACCTACGCCGACGCTAAGACGGGGCGCTTCTATTCCCTGCCGCAGTTGGAGGCCGTCGGCGTCGGGCCAGTGTCGCGCCTACCGGTCAGCATCCGCATCGTGCTGGAAGCGCTGCTGCGCAACGTAGACGGTCAGCGAGTCCAGGAAGAGGATGTCAAAACGCTCGCCAACTGGCAGCCGCACGCAGAGCGACTGACGGAAATTCCCTTCAGGGTTGCCCGCATTTTGCTGCAGGATTTCACCGGCGTGCCGCTGCTGGTGGATCTGGCCGCCATGCGCTCCGCCGTCGCCCGGTTGGGCAAGGAGGCCGGCCTCGTCGAGCCGCTGGCGCCGGTGGATCTGGTGGTGGATCATTCGGTGCAGGTGGACTATACCCGCTCCGCTGACGCCCTGCTGCGCAATATGGACCTGGAATTCAAGCGCAATCGGGAACGCTATCAGCTGCTCAAATGGGGAACCCAGGCGTTCAACGGGTTTCGCGTCGTGCCGCCGGGCATCGGCATCGTCCATCAGGTCAATCTGGAATATCTGGCCAAGGGCGTGCTGGAAAAGAACGGCGTTTACTACCCGGATAGCCTGGTTGGGACTGATTCGCACACCACCATGATCAACGGTTTGGGCGTGGTGGCCTGGGGCGTGGGCGGCATCGAGGCGGAGGCTGGGATGCTCGGCCAGCCGATCTACTTCCTTACCCCGGATGTGGTGGGCGTGCATCTGAGCGGCGCCTTGCAGCCGGGCGTCACTGCCACCGATCTGGTGCTGCGCATCACCCAGATGTTGCGCGCGGCCAAGGTGGTCGGCAAGTTCGTCGAGTTCCACGGCGCGGGCGCCGCCTTGCTATCCGTCACCGACCGGGCGACCATCGGCAATATGGCCCCGGAGTACGGCGCGACCATGGGCTTTTTCCCCATCGACGAACAGTCCTGCCGCTATCTGCTGATGACCGGGCGCAGCGAGGAGCAGGTGGACGCCTTCCGCCAGTATTTTAAAGCGCAGCAGCTGTTCGGCATGCCGGAGCAGGGCCGGATCGCCTACAGCCAGCTGCTGGAACTGGATCTGGCCAGTGTTACGCCGAGCGTCGCCGGCCCCCAACGGCCGCAGGACCGCATCGACCTGCCGCAGCTTAAAGAGCGCTTTCTCAACCTGCTGCACGCGCCGGTTGCGGCAGGCGGTTACGGCAAGGAGGACGCGATGCGACCGCAGCGATTGCCCCGCGCCCGGGTAGAACTGGCCCACGGCGACGTGGTAATCGCCGCCATCACCTCCTGCACCAATACCTCCAATCCCGGTGTCATGCTGGCGGCGGGACTACTGGCGAAAAAGGCGGTGGAGAAAGGGCTGACCGTGCCGCCGGATGTCAAAACCTCGCTCGCCCCCGGCTCCCGCGTGGTGACGGAGTACTATAAGAAAACCGGCTTACAGGACTATCTCGACCGGCTCGGTTTCTACACCGTCGGCTACGGCTGCACCACCTGCATCGGCAATTCGGGACCGTTGGACCCCGCTATAGAAAAGGCCATCGCCGGCGGCGATTTGGTCTGTGCGAGCGTGCTTTCCGGCAATCGCAACTTCGAGGCGCGGGTGCACCCAAGCGTCAAGGCCAACTTCCTGATGAGTCCGCCGCTGGTGGTGGCGTTCGCGCTGGCCGGGCGAGTGGATATCGATCTGACCCAGGAACCGCTCGGCCAGGACCCAGAGGGGCGCGCTGTGTATCTGCGCGACATCTGGCCCACCCCGGAGGAAATCGATGCGGTGTTGCACGCCGCGACCGACCCGGAAGTGTACCGCCGTCTGTATCGCAACTTTAACGAGCAGAATCCGTTGTGGGCGCAGATCCCGGCCAGCGTCGGCCAGGTGTTCGACTGGGATACCCACTCGACCTATATCCAGGAGCCGCCTTTCTTCGAGAAATTCAGCCTGACGCCGGAACGGCTGGGTGATACTAAGGGCGCACGCGCCCTGGGTATCTTCGGCGATTCGGTGACCACCGACCATATCAGTCCCGCCGGCTCGATCAAACCGTCCTCGCCCGCCGGCCTGTACTTGCAGGAGCACGGCGTTGCCGTCACCGACTTCAACACCTACGGCGCACGCCGTGGCAACGACCGGGTCATGGTGCGGGGCACCTTCGCCAACGTGCGCATCAAAAACCTGATGATTCCCGGCGTGGAGGGCGGCGTGACGATCCACCAGCCGAGTGGAGACCAACTGAGCATCTACGCCGCCGCCGTCCGTTACCAGGCGGCGAATGTGCCGCTGGTCATCTTTGCCGGGCACGAATACGGGACAGGCAGTTCCCGCGACTGGGCCGCCAAGGGAACCCAGCTGCTCGGGGTGCGGGCGGTGGTGGCGCAGAGCTTCGAGCGCATCCACCGCAGCAATCTGGTGCAGATGGGCGTGCTTCCCTGTCAGTTCAAGGCCGGCGAAAATGCAGCCACCCTGAAGCTGGATGGGACCGAAAAATTCGACCTGATCGGCATCGAGGGCGGTCTCCATCCCCGTCAGGAGTCGACCTTGGTCATTCAGCGCGCCAACGGCACCACCCAGGCGACGGCGGTGACGTTGCGTATCGACACACCGATCGAGGTGGAGTACTACCTGCACGGCGGCATCCTGCCGTATATGGTGCGGCAACTGGTCGCCTGACGGAGGCTAGTCCGGCACCTTCTCTCAACTGGGTCGCCAGGAACAGGCAAGCACACCTGAAGGCTTGCAAAGCAGGGGCTCAACGGGCATTGTAGATCGTACACGCTGAACATTTGAAAGGGGCTTGCATGGGTCACCGACTCTCCAAAATTTACACTCGTACCGGCGATAAAGGCGACACCGGTCTGGGTAGCGGCCAGCGCATCGCCAAAGACAGCCCGCGCATCGAGACCATCGGTCAGATCGATGAGTTGAATTGCACCCTGGGTATGGTACTGGCTCACGATATCCGTGCTGAAATCCGCGCCTGTCTGAGCGAAGCGCAACACAAGCTGTTCGATCTGGGCAGCGAATTGAGCATGCCGGGTTATGAGGCTATCAACGCCGAGGACGTAAGCACACTGGAACAGGAACTGGACGGTTTCAACGCCGGTTTGCCGCCGTTGAAGGAATTCATACTGCCGGGCGGCGGTCCGGCGGCGGCGGTCTGCCATCTGGCGCGGGCAGTCTGCCGTCGCGCCGAGCGCCATCTGGTCGCGCTGGCCCGCCAGGAGGATATCAATCCCCAGGGACTGGTTTATCTCAACCGCCTCTCCGATCTGCTGTTCGTGCTCTGCCGGATTACGGCCCGCGACGAGGGCGGCGTGGAAGTGTTATGGCGTCACGACCGTCCCCGCCGCCGCCGCTCTTCGCCGCCAGCGGTCTCCACCGACGAGTGACCGGTTGACAGTAACGCCGCAAGCCGGTAGTCCAGCCAACCGACCAGGGAACCCAGCGGGGTGACGGCCAGCAGCAAACCGGTCATCACCCCCAGGCCGTTGGCCAGCATATCCTGATATTCGAACTGACGAATTGCGCTCCATCCCTGCATAAACTCCAGGATTACGCCCAACCCGATTAAAAACACGATCCAGCGCAAGCGGGCGATGAAGGCCTGTCGGAACCACCACATCAGGCCGCCGTAGGCCAGCAGGTGCTGGACTTTGTCCCAATTGAGAAAAAATAACGGTGGCTGAGGCGGTTTAGGCATCAAGGTCAATACAATCACGGTGACGACCATCAACCATCCCACGCTTTGCCACAGGCGAGGCAAGGCCAGGCGCTTGCCGTTTTTACCGGCGCGCCGTGCAGCCGTCTGCGACCGAGCGGCATTAATTCTCATCATTTTTAACCTTTAAATTGGTTAATAATAAGTTACATTATCGGGAATGTAGTTGATGTTACAGTGAAATGTAAAAACAATCCGTTGTGAAATAACTTTCCATCAACTCTAATTGGCAAGACCGATGCAATTTGCCCGCGGTATGGGAGTGGCCTGGTACGTCCTGTTAGGTTCATTGCTGATTGCAGGATGGTTCTGGCACCTTGCCAGAATAGATGAAGATCGCCTTACCCTCGAACATTTCGAATTTCGGGTAAACGAAACCAAATCCGCCATCAGTGAGCGTATGGGGAGCTACGAGCAGATGCTGATGGGATTCGTCGGCCTGTTGAATGCCACCGGGACGATCGCGCGCCAGCAATGGCGGGACTATTATAAAAGTCTGCATATCGAAAAGCGTTATCCGGGCATCCAGACTGTCGGTTTCGCCCGGTATATCCCGGCGGCGGACCGGGAAATGCTGATCCGGCAAATCCGCGCCGAGGGATTCCCCGATTTCACCCTCTGGCCGGCAGAGGAGCATGCCTACTATACGCCGGTGATTTTGAGCGAACCTGCCGCTGGACCTGACCGCCTGGCCTTCGGTTTCGACATGTCCTCGGAACCCGTAAGACGCGCCGCCCTGCAACAGGCTGGAGATAGCGGCGCAATTGTTTTTTCCGACAGAATCCTGTTGCCGCAAGCGGCCGATGACCGCGTTTTGCCCGGGTTCATCGTCTTTTTACCCGTCTATCGCCAGGATCTACCCTTGGCTACGCTCGAACAGCGTCGCGCTGCCCTGCTCGGTTACGTCTACAGCACATTCCAGATGAGCGCTTTGATGGCGGATATTGGAAAACTGTTGGCGCCGGATATGCGCCTGCGGATCTATGATGGCCAGGACATTGCGCCACATACGCAGTTATACGATAGCGCCTTGACAGCATCCGGATGGGAGCCATCCGGCTTGCGCATGAAGACGGAGTTAATGCTAGGAAATCATTCCTGGATGCTGGTTGTTACGGCGCGCGCTCCCGTCGCCCCGACGGCCTTTCCCGGCCGCTTTTCCTCGGCTGTGCTGTTAATCGGCGTGCTGGTCAGTTTGCTGCTGTTTCTGTCCACCTGGTCTCTGGCAACCACCCGGCGGCGGGCGCAGTTGCTGGCGCAGCGGATGACAGCCGCCATCAGGGAAAGTGAAACCCGCCTGCGGGAAATCACGGCTGCTCTGAAAGAAGGGGTGTATGTGCAGGATCTGCAAGGACGCGTCACTTTCGTCAATCCTGAAACCCAAAAGCTGCTCGGCTGGTCGATAGAGGCAATGCTCGGACAGGATGCCCACCGCCTGTTTCACCTGAACGCTGATGGGGCTGTGCCTGCTAACGGTGTCTGTGCGCTGCTGGAAACAGTGCGCCGAGGTGACAGTTATCAAGCCGAGGATGCCGCTTTCCGGCGCAAAGACGGGACCTTGCTAGCGGTCGCCGTGGTAGCCTTGCCGCTGCGCCGGCAGGGGCAGCTTGCTGGTGCCGTGGTGGCTTTCAGAGACATCACTCAGCGTAAACAGGCCGAAGCGGCCTTGCGGGAAAGCCTGCGCTTCCGTTCCCTGTTCGAATATTCCAGAGAAGCGTTGTTGCTGATCGATGCCAGCGGCCGCATTATCGATGTCAACCGGCTCGCCTGCGATAACCTGGGCTATACGCGCGAGCGCTTGCTTCTCTTTAAATTTTTCCTCCTTTATCAACAATATCAGTAGCGCCAGCGGCGAGGTGACGCTGCCACAGGTGCTGCAGCACGTGCAGCAGCGCGGCAGCGTGATAGTAGAAGGCCATATCCATCCCAAGGATGGCGGCGCTATGCCCGTGGATGCCTTGTTCAGTCCGATAGACTATGAAGGCAGGCCACTGGTGTTGGTCGCGGTGCGCGACATTAGCGAGCGCAAGCGGGCGGATGCCGAGTTGAAGAAGGCACTGCTGGAACTGGCGCAAGCCAAACAGGGCATGGAGCAGATTAATCAGCGTCTGCTGGAGGCCAATCGGGAACTGCAACGGATTTCCCAGTTGGACGGTTTGACCGGCATCGCCAACCGCCGCCACTTCGATGTCTGTCTGTCCAGGGAATGGCGTCGGGCGCTGCGCAACCGGCAGACGCTGGCCTTGATTCTGGCCGATGTCGATCACTTCAAAGCGTATAACGATTACTACTTGCATCAAGCAGGCGACGATTGCCTGCGCCAGATCGCCCAGGCGCTGGATGCCGCAATTCGCCGCCCGGCCGACCTGCTGGCCCGCTATGGCGGTGAGGAATTGGCGGCGGTACTACCCGATACCTCTTTGGAAGGAGCCCGGCTGATTGCAGAGAATATGCGCCTGGCTATCGAAAGACTTGCCATACCCCACGCCAAGTCGCCCACTGCCGGGCACGTCACGCTCAGCCTCGGGGTTGCAGTGGTGATTCCGACGCCGGCGACCAAACCGACCTTACTGATCAAGGCCGCCGACAAGGCGTTGTTCCAGGCGAAGGGGGAGGGCCGCAACCGGGTGTGTGGGGGAGAGATTGCCTCGACTGGACCCCTCCATCCGGGAAAAGGCTACAATTCGCACTGCTGAACCTGTCTGCACCAGCCGGTTGTCTGAATCCAACAGCCCATGAATCCATGCACCTGTCGGGAAATTTTCGCCCGTTTGCAGGCTGCCCTGCCGCAGCCGACCACGGAACTGCAACACGCCAACCCCTTTGAGCTGCTGATCGCCGTGATACTCTCGGCGCAGGCCACCGACAAAAGCGTCAACCAGGCGACCGCCCGTCTGTTTGCCGTAGCCCCTACCCCGGCAGCGCTGCTCGCCCTGGGTGAACAGGGTTTGAAAAGCTATATCAAGAGTATCGGCTTATACAACAGCAAGGCGGCGAATATCATCAAGACCTGCGCCCTGTTACTGGAGCGCCATAACGGTCAGGTGCCGCGCGACCGGGCAGCGTTGGAAGCGTTGCCCGGGGTGGGTCGTAAAACCGCTAATGTCATTCTCAACACCGCTTTCGGAGAACCCACCATCGCCGTGGATACGCACATTTTCCGGGTTGCCAATCGCACCGGCCTGGCCTCGGGCAAGACCGTTACGGCGGTCGAGCGCACCCTGCTCGAGGTGACGCCGGAGGAGTTCCGGCAACACGCCCATCACTGGCTGGTGCTGCACGGCCGCTACGTCTGCACTGCCCGCAGGCCGCGTTGCGGGGCCTGCGCGATCCGCGACCTATGCGACTATCCCGCTAAGAGCGAGGCGGAGTAACACGGCTCAGGCTTTTTCCGGTTCCACCAGATCCCGGTAAGCGTACCAGGTGGCGTGACCGATCAGAGGCATGGTGATCAACAGCCCCAGGGACAGGTTGATAAAGGGCAGCGGTATCAGGCCCACTCCAGTGAACAACACGATCAAAGCCGCCCACAAGAACATGGGACCCGGATTGACCCGTACCGCCGTGATGCTGGTGACCACCGCCGTGATGACATCGATCGGGCGATCCAGCAGCATCGGAATCGATACCACGCTGATGGCGAACACCACCCCGGCCAGAATCGCGCCGACCACGGTAAACACCAGCAGAAAGCGCAGTCCGTCGCCGGAAAAGAAAATATGCGCGGCTTCGGGGTCCACAGTGGGGTTGTCGCTCAGAAAAAAGGCCCCGAACAGCACCGCCGACAGTCGTGCCCAGACAATCAACACCAGTCCGATGGCGATGCCGAACAGCAGAAAAGCCATTAGATTGCTGCGCCAGGCCAGCATGGACGCGCCCAGGGATGGCGGCTCGCCGCGTTCGATACGGCGGCTGAGGTCGTACAGACCGGTCGCCAGAAACGGACCGACCAGCAGGAAGCCGGCGGTCAGGGCCAGCGACAGATGGAATCTCTCTGCAATGAAATGGGTTAGAAAATATCCCATGACGACGAACACGGTGCCATAGAAAAAACTGGCCAGGGGCGTTTTCACCATGTCCCGCCAGCCGGCCTCCAGCCAATGCCAGGGATGCTCGGTGGTGATAATGCGCACCCGGGGTCCAGTGAGCGAACCTTCGATAACGGGTATGGATTGTGCCATCAGGATCCTCCTTCGGGTTCGAACGTTATGGATTGACTGCTGCAATGCCAGCGGTTCAGCGTAGCTTGCAGCCATAGTGCAGGTACCGCAGCGTATTAGTCTAGCTCGATTTTGGCCCTTTGCGGTTCTCAAGCAGGCGGTGCTGAACATAAGCTATTGATTTTATTAAATTTAGCGGTTTTTACGCTGTTTTTGTAAGTCATTGATTTTTAAACAATGATCAAGGTCCGGGTGTTCTACGTGGCGGATGATTCGTATCCGGCGGAAACAGGCGGCCGCTGCCCGCCTACGCCTTGACCGGTGCCCGATAAATCACCATCGCCGTTCCCTGGCACTGAGCCCGATGGTCATAGCCGATCAGGCGCACGTGGTGGGTGGGATAGGCCTGACGGCAGGCGTCGGCCTCGGCCAGAATCCGCTCTACATCAGTCTCGCCGAACAGCGGCAGTTGCCACATAGACCAATAGCAATCCAGGGCATGCTCCGGCTCGTTATGCTCGATGGCCGGGTTCCAGCCCTGGCTGACGATATACCGCACCTGGCGGCGGATCTGCTCTGCGCTCAACGGCGGCAGATAGGAGAAGGTCTCGCACCGGCGGCTAGCCGGGTCGAATAACCGGGAGGGATAATCCGGCACGTCGTTCATCAGCGATTCCCGCGTTGAGGGTTATGCGAACCGATTCAAGACCGGACCACGTCCAGCTTGTCCACCACGTCGAAGTCGAATTTGATCTCTTTCCAGGTCTCCATCGCCGCTGCCAGCGCCGGGCTGTGGGCGGCTGCCGCCCGCAGAATAGCGCCGCCTTCTTTTTCCAACTGGCGGCCCTCGTTGCGAGCCAGCACGCAGGCTTCCAGCGCCACCCGATTGGCCGCCGCGCCGGCGGCGTTGCCCCAGGGATGGCCCAGGGTGCCGCCGCCGAACTGGAACACCGCGTCATCGCCGAACAGGGCGACCAGCGCCGGCATATGCCAGACGTGAATACCGCCAGAGGCCACCGGAAACAAACCGGGCATAGCGCCCCAGTCCTGGGCGAAGAACAGGCCCCGGCTACGATCTTCCTGAACGGAGCGTTGGCGCATGATGTCGATCCAGCCCAGGGTCGCCTGGCGGTCGCCTTCCAGTTTACCGACCACGGTCCCGGCGTGCAGATGGTCGCCGCCGGACAGGCGCAGCGTCTTGGCGAGCACGCGAAAGTGAATGCCGTGCCGGGGATGCCTGTCGAGCACTGCGTGCATGGCCCGGTGGATGTGCAGCAACATGCCGTTGCGCCGGCACCAGTTGGCCAGACCGGTGTTGGCACAGAAGCCGCCGGTCAGAAAATCGTGCATGATAATGGGCGACCCCAGTTCCCGGGCGAATTCGGCCCGCTCGTACATCGCCTCCGGCGTCGGCGCGGTCACGTTCAGATAGTGCCCTTTGCGCTCGCCAGTTTCGGCCTCCGCTTTGCGCACCGCCTCCATGACATAGACAAACCGTTCCCGCCAGCGCAGGAAAGGCTGAGAGTTGACGTTCTCGTCATCCTTGGTGAAGTCCAGACCGCCACGCAGGCACTCGTAGACGGCGCGGCCGTAATTTTTGGCGGACAGGCCCAGTTTGGGCTTGATGGTGCAACCCAACAGCGACCGGCCGTATTTGTGCAACCGGTCGCGCTCCACCTGCAGGCCGGCCGGCGGACCCCCGCAGGTGATCACATAGGCAAGCGGGAAGCGCACATCCTCCAGCCGCAGATGGCGCAAGGCCTTGAAACCGAACACATTGCCGACTAACGAAGTGAGCACGTTGACTATTGAGCCCTCCTCGAACAGATCGATGGGATAGGCGATGAAGGCATAAAAGCAGTCGCTGTCGCCGGGCACGTCCTCGATGCGATAGGCGCGTCCCTTGTAATACTCCAGGTCGGTCAACAAATCGGTCCAGACCGTGGTCCAGGTGCCGGTGGAGGATTCGGCAGCCACCGCGGCGGCGGCTTCCTCGCGCGGAACGCCGGGCTGGGGGGTCACCTTGAAACAGGCCAGGATGTCGCTGTCCCCAGGAACGTAATCGGGCGTCCAATACGTTTCGCGATAGGCTTTGACGCCCGCCTGATAGCTTGTCGTCATGCTGACTTCTCCTCCACACTCAAGGCCGGTTGCGATTGCAGGATCATCATAATGCAATACTCAGCGATCGTGTAGCAGTGGTCGGTCGCTCGTAGGGACGGGCGGATTGTCCACCGCATCGCGGTTGGCAGGCGCAGTCCCGCTGGCGGGGTTCAACGGCGCGATGGTGGGATTATCCCAGGAGCCGGTGATCGAGTATTGCAGCCGCAGGATCTGATCGAGTCCCGGCTTGAGGACTTGTCCAGCCATGAAGGCCACGGCGCCGATCACCGGACCGCCGGCCAGCGTGCCGGCGATGGCCAGCGAGGTACTGAGTTGCGGTATCACCCTGGCGGTCTGCTGGTAGGTGCGGTTCTTGAAATTGACCTGACCCTCCATCTGAATGCGGCCCGACGGTATCTGGATGTCCATATCGGTATCGGCCCGCCCGCTGGCAAACCGGAATTTGCCGTCGATACTGTCGAAACTCAGACCCTCCCCGAACAGATCACTGAAATCCAGGCGCAACCGGCGCACCAGGCTGAACAGGTTGACCAATCCCATCAGCCTGCCGACGCCGGGCTCCACCTCCGGCAACTGACCGTTACGGATGCGCAGTTCCAGAGCGCCTTGCAACAGCTCGGGAGAGAAGGCCGGCAGGGCAGCCGGCCAACTGACTTTCAGTTCGGCCTCCGCCTGGCCGCCTTGCAGCGCGGCCCGATAGCCGAAAGTCTGTAAGGTCTTGCCCAGATCGCTGCTCTTCAGGCTGGCCTGCAGGCGGGATAAATTCCCGCCAGCCGTTTTCAGCCAGTCGCCGCTGGCGTTGAACTGGTGCAGATTGGAGCGCAATTGCAGTTTGTCCAGCCGTAAACCGTTTGCCTGGGGACTGGCGTTCACTTGCAGATTGCCTACGGAATTGCCGTTCAGCAACAGGTCCTCCACCGTCAGCCGTAGCGGCGGCAGCGAGCGTGGGTCGTACCCGTTGTCCTGCGAATGGTGCTCGTCATTGCCGCTGTTCAGGGCCAGCCTGCGCAGGCGGATGTCCACCGGTTGCGCCGGGCTTGGCGCACCCGGGATGTTCAGACTGCCGGCAAGAGTCGGACTGTCCAGCTCCACGCTCAATACTTTACGGCGCTGCTGCGCCTCCAGGGATAGGCGTGCAAAGGTCTGTCCAGCGACCAGCAACTGGTCGACCTGGATCTGGAGCATAGTCAGCCAGTCCGGCAACCCCGGCATAGCCGTGTCGCCCTGCTGCGGAGCAGACAAATCCAGACGCTGCAGATGGGCGATCACACTCAGGCCGGCGCTTTGCGGCAGACGCGCCTCGCCGCTGTCGATACGCAGTTCGCCACGGTCGAAGCGGGGACGGGCCGGAAAATCGAGAATTTGCAGTAGCCCCCGGACCGCTGGTTGGTACTCGATCCGGACCTGCAAATTAGCGGTCTTGCGATCCAAACGGGCGCGCAGCCGCAAGGCTCTGGGGACGGCGGCCGGTTTGTCGAGGGGAGCGGGCAGCTTGAGGGCGGTGCCCACCAGATCGGACGCCAGCTCCAGGGAAAGTTCATCAGGCCGGTCGGCGGTCAGTCCGAGCACCGCCTCCCAGCGGCTGCGTCCCTCGGCATACGGGGCCAGCAGCGTAGCAGCGTTAGCGCCCAGGTTGCGCACCCCGGCCTGGCCGCGCAACCGGAACTGCGTCCCCCCACCCTGCGAGTTGGTGTCGATATCCAGCCGCGCCGCTTCGCCGCGCAGCACCAGGCGGATATCGCTGGCCGTCAGACTTTGGTCGGTAAAACTCAGCTTGCCCTGGATGCGTTGCAATTCCAGGCCCCAGTCGGACATTTTCAGTTCGTTGCCGTCGCAGTACACCACGCCCTGCCAGGTGTTCGGACGGGGATCGAGTGGAATCTGCATGGCGAGATCCATCGTAGTGTCGCCCGTTAACTGCATGTCTTTCAGGTAGGGACCAGCTTTGCGGCCTGCCGGGGTTTCCCGCAGCAGGCGTAGCAGCGTGGTGCCGGAACCTTTGCCATGTCCCTCCAATTCCAGCACGGGTTGTTGTGTGATGTCGGTGATTTTGGCCTGCAGGCGCGGCACCTCCGCGCCGAGCATCCTGGCGGTGGCGGTCTCGACCCGAAACACGCGGTTACGCAGCAGCAATTGGGCATTCAATGCCTCCAGGCGGGGCCAGACAGGATCGTAATCGAGGGTGGCGTCGCTCAGTTGCACGCGCGCCTCGAACAGGCCCTGGTCTTTATCGAAGGGGAATTCCGCCGGGCGACCGCGCAGCGTCAATTCGCTCGTCGGCACACGACCGCTTACCAGAGCGCGATCCAGCCATTTGACCAGAGAGGGATGGAGGCTGGGCGCCGGCACGAGCTGCCGAATCTGGCCGAAGTCTATATTCTTCAGGCTTAGTTTCAGGTCCAGCAGCGGGCTGGAGCCGTCGTCGAACAGCGTGGCTGCGCCTTGCAGGTGAACAGCCAGCGTATCCCTGGCCAGATCGATGCCGGCCGAATTCAGCAGCAGCCCGGCCTGGGAACGCCGCCACTGCAACGGCCCCCGCAGCGCGGTGAAATCCAGCGGCGCACGTAGCCACGGCGCCTCCAGCCGCAGGCCGCTGCCCGCCAGATCCAGGCGGCCGCTGTCGCCATCCACCACCAGTCTGCCCGCCAGTCCCTGAACGCCGGGGATATTCTGTGCCGGGTGCGTACTCAACTGCTGGAAGCGGGCAGCCAGCGCATAGCCGCCGGCAGCGGCGAAGCGCGGCGGGAAAGCCGCCGGGTCGGCCAGCGGCAGGCGTACCAGCAGTTCCGGCAACTGACCCTGGGGATTCAGACTCCAGTAGCAGCCTGCCCGCGTTCGCCTCCAGCCAGGGGGCCGCCAGGTCGGCCAGATCCTGGCCGCGCAGATCACGGCAGCGGACCTCCAGACGCGGCACCGTGCCATCTGCGGGAGTCGCCAGCAGGCTGAGATCCAGCTTGCTGGCGAACACCGTCTTGCCCCCGGAGTCGCTGCCGGTCCAGTCGCTGTGCAGCTGCCAGCCTTGCGCATCGCGTTGCCAGTTGAAGGTGGTGCCGACCACCGGCAGTGCCGCCAGCAGTTGGCGCAGCCCGCCGCCATTGGGCAGTTCGGGAGCGGCCAGCGCGTCCAGGGAAGCGGTACCGCGCAGCGTCTGCAAAGTCCCGTCCCGCCAATCGCCCCACAGCTCCACAAGGCTTATCCGGCCGGCGGCCGGTTTGAACGCCACCGGCCAGTCGGCCCACTGCAAGGCGTCGCCGCGTACATAGAAAGTGGCGTTCCAGGCAGCCGGGTTGGCGTTGTCGCCACGCCATTCCACCATCGCCTGCAGGCGCTCTCCCAGTTCTGCGGGGAGTTGCAGCGCTGCATCCAGTCGCCGCGCGCCCTTGTGGTTCCGCAGGCTGAGACGCAGATCGTGGAAAATCAGTGGGGCGGCGGCGCCCATCTCCAGATGCCACTCCGTGAATACCGCATCCAGCGAAGGAATGTTGAACAGCCAGGTCAGCTCCTGCAGCCGGGTCGACAGATCGCCGGTTGCAGCGGTGTTGCTCTGCTGCACCAGACGTACGCCTTCCAGACGGATATGCCGCAATACCCAGCGGCGGTTCAGCAGGGAGTCGAACAGATTCAAGCTAGCCCATCCCTGGCGCAGCTCGACCTGTACAGCGCGGCCGCCGGGCTGTTCGATGCGCAGACCTTCCAGGCGCAACGTCGGCGTCCAGCCCCGCCAACTGACCTGCATGGCCTGGATCTGCACCGGCGCGCCGATGGATTCGCTCAGCAGTCGCGCTATCTCGTCCTGATAGGCCGGCAGGCGAGTCGTCAGCACCCGCCCGATAAGCAACGCCAGCGCCGCCAGCAGCAGCGCCAGCAGGATCAGGCGCAGCGTCCAGCGGCTGCAATGATAGGTGGCGGTCAGAATGACTTTCATCTAGATAACCACAGCACACGGGCGTGGGTCGCCGGCGCGCGGTTGCAAGACTTAGCGATCGTTACATCAACACGACATCGTACTGTTCCCTGGAGTACAGCGCCTCGGCCTGGAACTTGATAGGCACGCCGATGGAGGCTTCCAGTTCGGCCACGCTGGGGGATTCCTCGTCCAGCATGCGATCGACGACTTCCTGCGAGGCCAGCACCAGAAACTTGCGCGCCTCGTACTGTCGCGCTTCGCGCAGCAGCTCGCGAAATATTTCATAGCATACCGTTTCGGTGGTTTTGATGGAACCGCGCCCGTCGCACAGCGGACAGGGTTCGCACAGCACATGCTCCAGGCTTTCGCGGATACGCTTGCGGGTCATTTCCACCAGACCCAGGGCCGAGACTTCGCAGATATGGCTCTTGGCCCGATCCTTGGCCAGATGCCGCTCCAAGGCCTTGAGCACGGCCTGTTTGTGTTCGGAGCTGGACATATCGATAAAGTCCAGGATGATCATGCCGCCCAGATTGCGCAGGCACAGTTGCCGGGCGATGGCCTGGGCGGCTTCCAGATTGGTTTTGAAAATGGTCTCTTCCAGGTTGCGGTGACCTACATAAGCGCCGGTGTTGACATCGATCGTGGTCATCGCCTCGGTCTGGTCGATGATCAGATAGCCGCCGGATTTAAGCGGCACTTTCTTGCCGAGCGCCTTCTGAATTTCGTCTTCGATATTGTAAAGATCGAAAATCGGCCGGTCGCCCGGATAGTATTCGATGCGTGGCAGCATCTCCGGCACGAATTTGGCGGCGAACTGCGACATCCGCTCGCAGGCTTCGCGGGAATCGATGCGCACCTTCTCCACGTTGGAACTGACGAAATCCCGCAGGATGCGCAATACCAGCGGCAGATCCTCGTAGATGGGGGCCCTGTCGTAAGCCTCCCGGATTTTCTCCTGGATCGAATCCCACAGCCGCCGCAGAAACTGCATGTCCGCCCGCAGCGCCCAGGGCTCTGCACCTTCGGCGGCGGTGCGCACGATATAGCCACCGCCGAACTCGGCCCGAAAGGCGTTGACCACCTCCTTCAACCGCTGACGCTCCTGCTCGTCGTCGATTTTGATGGACACACCGGTGACGTCGGAGCTGGAAAGAAACACCAGGAAACGCGACGGCAGGGCGATATGGGTGGTCAGGCGCGCGCCTTTGGTGCCGATGGGATCTTTGATGACCTGCACGACCAGTTCCTGACCTTCCCGCACCAGTTCGGTGATGGGAATAAGATGGGGGCTGGTATCGCCAGCGTCGGCGTCAGAAAAATGCTCGCTGCGGATATCCGAGGCATGCAGGAAGGCGGCGCGCTCCAGGCCGATTTCCACGAAAGCCGCCTCCATGCCGGGCAGTACCCGGCAGGCCCGGCCGCGGTAAATATTACCGACCAGGCCGCGCTTGCGTTCCCGTTCGATAAAGACTTCCTGCAGAACCCCGTTTTCCACCACCGCTACCCGGGTCTCCCGGGGCATCATATTGATAAGGATTTCTTCGCTGCCGCGCCGGCTGTCGGCCATTGTCGTCATCTTGTTCGCTCCGCCTGAATAGCGCCGTTAAGGTAGATCATAACGCCATCATAGAGTGATGAGGGCAGCGGCGCCGAATAGAGTCTGTTGCGGCCGTTCAGCCGGGCTCACCAAGGCGCAGTCGCTACGATCGGCCTGGATTTGATGGTGAATCCCGCTTCGAGGAGCTTAAGGCGCAACTGCCCCAGGCGCTGCCACTCTATGCAGGCCACCCGGGCGCAGGGCGGACAGCCGCACTGCGCGGCCGACTCAGACTACAGCGCGGCTTATTTGCCGATACAGAAGGAACTGAAAATCCGCGTCAGCAGATCTTCGCTGCTGAATTCACCGGTAATTTCACCCAGGGCGTGCTGCGCGTCGCGTAATTCTTCCGCCACCAGTTCGCCAGCGTGAGACACGTCCAGCCGATAGCACGCCTGCCGCAGTGCTGCGCCGGCCCGTTCGAGCGCATCCAGATGGCGACGACGCGCCATGAAGCCCCCTTCCCCGCCGCCCTGATACCCCATGCAGGACTTGAGATGCTGCCGCAACAGTGCCAGTCCCGCTCCGCTTTTGGCTGACAACAGCACCGCGGCGCCCTGTTCGTCCTCGCGGAGTTGCGGCTCGCGGCCGGTCAGGTCGATCTTGTTGTAGATCAGCGTCACGGCGGCGCCGGCGGGCAACTGCGCCCGCAGCGTCTGATCTTCGGCAGTCAGGCCCTCGCGATCGTCGATCACCAGCAGAATCCGGTCGGCGGACTGGATTTCTCCCCAGGCGCGACGGATGCCTTCCTGCTCGATGGCATCGGCGCTGTCGCGCAGACCGGCAGTATCGATCACATGCAGCGGCATGCCGTCGATGCCGATATGCTCGCGCAGCACATCGCGGGTGGTGCCGGGAATGGCCGTCACGATGGCCGCCTCGCGCCCGGCAAGCCGGTTCAACAGGCTGGATTTGCCAGCATTGGGACGACCGGCGATGACCACGGTCATGCCGTCCCGCAATAACCGTCCCTGGGCAGCCGCGGCGCACAAGACGGACAACTGCGCCTCCAGTTCCTGCAAGCGTGCGGCGATATGGCCCTCGTTGAGGAAGTCGATCTCTTCATCGGGAAAGTCGATGGCGGCTTCGACGTACATGCGCAGCTCGACCAATCCCTCCGTCAGTGCGTGCACCTGGGCGGAAAATTCGCCTTGCAGAGAGCGCATGGCGGCGCGAGTCGCTGCCACGGTGCTGCTGGCGATCAGATCAGCCACGGCTTCGGCCTGGGCCAGATCCAGTTTATCGTTCAGAAAAGCACGCTCTGAAAATTCCCCCGGCCGCGCCGGGCGGGCGCCCAGCTCCAGCACCCGTGCCAGCAACAGATCCATAACCACTGGTCCGCCGTGACCTTGCAGCTCCAGCACCTCTTCGCCGGTGAACGACTGCGGCGCCGGAAAATACAGCGCGATGCCCACGTCGATGAGTTCGCCTCGGGCATCGCGAAAGTGACGGAACGCGGCCGTGCGCGGTCGCGGCGCGCCGCCCAGCAGTGCCGCCGCAATGGCCGCGCAGTGCGGACCGGAAACCCGCACGATGCCGATGCCGCCCCGGCCCGGCGGGGTGGCGACGGCGGCGATGGTGTCCGTCATCATGCCCGGCGCTCAGCCCTTGGCGGCGGCCTCCTCCATCCGCTTGGTGATCACGTACTGCTGGATGATCGACAGGGTGTTGCTGACCACCCAGTACAGCACCAGGCCGGAAGGGAACCACAGGAACATGAAGGTGAACAGAATCGGCAGCATCATCATGATCTTGGCCTGGGTGGGATCCGGCGGCGGCGGATTCAGCTTCTGCTGGATCACCATGGTGACGCCCATGATGATGGGCAATACGTAGTAGGGATCTTTTTCGGACAGATCGTGAATCCACAGAATGAACGGCGCCTGGCGCAGCTCCACGCTTTCCAGCAACATCCAGTACAAAGCGATAAACACCGGAATCTGCACCACGATCGGCAGACAGCCGCCCAGCGGATTGATCTTCTCCTGCTTGTACAGCTCCATCATGGCCTGATTCAGGCGCTGTTTGTCGTCGCCGTAACGTTCCTTGAGCGCAGTGATCTTCGGCGCCACGTTGCGCATCCTGGCCATGGAGCGGTAACTGGTCTCGGACAGCTTGAAGAAAGCTCCGCGGATCAAAATCGTCAGTATCACGATCGCCCAACCCCAGTTGCCGAGCACGTGATGGATGGCTTTCAACAACCAGAACAGCGGTTGCGCAATCACGGTCAGTATGCCGTAATCCACGGTGAGCCGCAGGTTCGGCGCTATCTCGTCGAGCACGCTTTGAATCTTGGGACCCACATAGAGCCGGGTGGCGAAATTGCCCTCGCCGTTCGCCGCGATGCTCTGCGGCGGTCCCCGCAGGCCCAGCACAAAGCGGTTACCGTCGATGACCTTGCTGTAGAAGGTATCGCTCTGCTCCTTGGCGGGAATCAGCGCCGCGAAAAAGTAATGCTGGATGATCGCCACCCAGCCGCCACTCACCGTAAGGTCCAGATTCTCCTCGGCCATCTTGTCGAACGGCAGCTTTTCATAGGGCTTTTCGGGGGTGGAGATGATCCCGCCAGTGTAGGTATAAATACCACCACTGAGCCAACTGCCTGATGGAGTGGGCGGCGGCGTGCGCTGCAACTGCCGGTATTGCCAACCGCGCCACTCCTGGGAGGTGGTATTCCGCACCCGCTGGTTGAGGTCGATGACGAAGCTATGGCGATGGAAGGTGTAGGTTTTGACGACATCGATGCCACCTTCGCTCCAGTTCAGGCGCACTTCCAGACTGTCCTGGCCGTCTTGCAGACGATACTCGGTCTGTTCAGGTAGGAAGCGGGCGTAATGATTGGGCGCCGGCCCGGTAGTCGAACCCAGTCCCGACTGAACAATGAACAGATCCGCCTTATTGTCTTGCAGCAGCATAAAGGGACTGGAGTTCTGCAACGATTGCGGATAGGTGCGCAAACCGACCTGGCGCAGATCGCCGCCGATGGTGTCGATTTCCACTTCATACAGGTCGGTCGCCACCTTGACGCGCTGGCCGCTTTCCAGAGCCGCCGGCGCTGGTATCGCGCCGGGTGCCGCGCCGGACGGTACATCCTGGGCTGGCGCACCCGGCGGTTGCGGCACCGCCTGTCCGGTTGGACCGGGAGCGCTGGTCACGGTTGGCGGTGGCGGGTGCTTGCGCGCCTCAAAAGCTATCCAGTTTTCCCATAACAGAAACAGGATGAACAGCGCTGCCATGACCAGAAACAAGCGTTGATTTTCCATCAGCGGACTTTTTTATTCGTGTCGGGAACAGGATCGTAACCACCCGGATGCCAGGGATGGCAACGCAATAAACGCCGTAGGGCAAGCCAGCCGCCCCGCCAGGGGCCATGCCGCTCGATCGCTTCGACGGCGTACTGGGAACAACTAGGATAATAGCGGCAGCTATTGCCGAGCAGTGGACTCAGCAGCCACTGATAACAGCGGATCGAACCGATCAGGATGCTGCGCATTGCCGTAGCAATCGGGTCCAGTGGCGCTGCAGGGCGGCGAACAGCGCGGGATTGCCCTGTGCCTGCAGATCAGGCCGGGCAATCACGACGATATCCAGCCCGCCCAGCGCCTGCTGGCGCTGGCGGAAACTTTCCCGGATGACGCGCTTGATGCGGCTGCGGATCACGGCGGAACGGGCTGCTTTGCGGGAGACGGCCATACCGAGGCGGGGAAACCCCAGTGCATTAGGTCGGGCGAGGACCGTGAACCAAGAATCTGCGGATTTGACTGATTGCGCGAAGACCTGACGGAAGTCGGCTTTGGCGCACAGCCTGGCGCGGCGCGTGAAGCGCGCGCTGTCCACGCTAGGGGGCGAGGCGCGCGCGACCTTTGGCACGACGGGCTTTCAGCACGCGGCGACCGCCGGGGGTGGCCATACGGGCGCGAAACCCGTGGGTGCGCTTGCGATGGATGTTGCTGGGTTGAAAAGTCCGCTTCATGATAGCCCCTTAGCACGCTTGACCGGCTGCACCGGCACAAAGAGGCCGGAATGTACTGCCCTGGGTTGCCTGCTGTCAAGTTTGGTGAAGCGTCGAGTCGTCGAGTCGTTGCGAGCAGCGGTGTTCCCGCCGCTCCCAGTACGCCCGTAGGGGCGTTTTATCACAGGTTGGAGACGGCCTGCCGTGAGGCAGAGACGGTACTGCTTGACCGCCGCGTGTTTCCGGTGGATGAAGCCACCTGGGAACGGTTCAATGCACTCCTTGATGCACCGGCGCGTGATCTTCCTCAACTCCGCAAATTGCTCTCAACCCAAGCGCCGTGGGAGCAATGAGTGACGGGGCCGATCACCAAACCATACTGACGGCGCCACAGAGACTCGCCTTAGCGCATGAACTGGAACCCCTTCGATTGTGGGGTACCTTCGCTCGATGACTGGTTAAAGCGCCGTGCTCGGCACAATGAGCAGAAAGGGGCTTGCCGCAGGCTCCCTGCTATATGCGCAAGCGCCGGGTCGGGGGCGGCGCAATAGGCCTGATCCGGTTCCGGTGATGATTTTAGGTCGGCTCGCCGTGGATCGGGCCTGGCAAGGGTCCTGTCTGGTAGAAGCGGAGACGTATTTCTTCGCCTGTCAGCGCTATGGCTTATGCCTGTTCCGCTTGACAGTAAAGACGGCATCTAGCCGGCTGGAAGCTCTTCGGTTTCAACTCTCATCGTCGAGCAGAGCGACACCTTCCGTAGAGGCAAAGTCGCGGTCGAAGGTTATGACTTCAGAGACTCACTCATGCTCAGCAAGGTAGAGAATCAAGTAGTCGGAGAGGTCCGCGGTTCCGGTGCGGAATGTCTCCACCGCCTGAGCAATTTGGGCACGCATCTGGAACCTGAACCGATTCGAGCCCAACAGCCATTCCCAGGCATCGGCAAGCTGCTCCCGGTCAAACCCATAGCGTCGACTGCGCAACAGCCAAGTCAGCTCGCACACGACCGGGATGGTGACCAGGAAATCATCCGAGTTCTCTTCCGGCTGATCGATCAGCCTGCCTGCGAGAGGCGATTGCTCAGGATCGTCGGCCGTGAGATAGCGTAGCAGCACGTTGGTATCAACGGCACGCGAACTCATCGGTACTGGCCGCGAATACGATCGTCGTCTTCGATGAGGGCGTCCATCAATCCGGAGTCTTGTTCCCCGACCTTCGCTGCCTCGGGCGCGGTGGATTTCAGAAGCCCATAGGCGCTCCGGTGGTCGCAGCGGGAACGCTTTAACTCAACGTGCCCGTCCTTGACCACGAACTCCACTTCATCACCGGTGTGCAGATCAAGAATCTGTCGCACCGCCTTCGGTACGGTCACCTGCCCCTTTTGGGTAAGCGCTGTCATAGATCATCTCCGTAAAGTAATACTCAGTGTAAGACCTGTCAGCGTACGCAATCAAGGAATGGGGGCCTGGACGAGTTTTGTAAGGTGGGCATGGCTCACCATTCGCCGCGGTGGGGGCAATAGTCCCCTAAAGCGCTGACCGGTTTGTATGGCAAGTCGTAAGCCGGAATAAGGCTGAAGCTCGTTGCCGGCATCTTAGCGAGACCGGGATTGGGATTGCTGGGAGCGCCGGCGTCCTCGCCGGCCAGGACATGGACTGGATCACCCGTCCGCTCCAGGTAAACTCAGCCGTCGCTGCGGTCCTGTCCGAGCCGGCGGGGACGCCGGCGCTCCCAGGCCGTTTCCGGCTGCTTGATTGGCCACGTAGTTCAAACCGGTCAACGTTCTAGGTGAGTGGCTCGATTTCCCCCGGGCGCCAGGTCTTGTCGAACCAGGGGGCGAGGGGCCCGTACAGGCGCAGGGCGACGTTCCAGCCCTTGCCGGGGACGGTCTGCACCCAGTTGTTCTCTTTGTATGGACCGGAGACATAGGTAACACCTGTTCGGAGACATAGGTAAGGTAATTTCTGGCAAAGGCTATACCGGAAAGTCGGGCATGGGTGGGTATGGATTCCCCTTGTATGTTTGAAGTTTGGTAGAGTTTCCCGAAACGTGGTAGCACGAATCCCCTCTGGGACCAACGATCCCGTCAAGGGTCTCCTTGGATAAGGAGGGGTGGCGCGTAGCGCCGGGGTGGTTTGATCTTGCGGACTACCCCCCCGCCCTTCGGACACCCCCCTTGGCAGCTGTCCATTACACACATCTCTAACCGGTTGATTGGGAATGGAGATCAGACGCCAATTGCATACCCCAGGCAAGGTCGCGAGCTCGCTGCAAGCCGATCCAGAGGGCTTTGGGACCGGGTGGCCCATCATGCTTGCGCCCCAAATGGCCGCCCAGTTGGGCGATCCAACGGAGCATGACGGGCAGCGACGGTGGGGTCACCGGCGGCGGCCGGCGGTGAATTGCGACGTAGACGGCCTGCCATTCGGCCGGGTCCAGGACTGCATCACAAGGCAGGTCGGGGGTGGCCCGCCCCAGCAAGGTCAAATACTGAATCCGCCACGCGATGATCAGATACAAGGCTAAGGCCGGTTGCAGCCGCTCCAGGGTGCTCAGTTGCAACGCTTCCACGCGGCAGCCGGTTTTGAAAATTCTGAAAAAAACCTCGATGCTCCAACGAGTTGCGTACCATTGGAGCAACTCGGCCGCTGGGGCGAGAGTGTCGGCCGGGCGGTTGGTGAGCAGCCGCCAGTCGAGCGGCTCGACATCCGCTGGCGGGGCTTCTTCCCGCGCCCGTAACGCGGTCACGGTGACCGCTTCGCCACCCGTCGGTTGCAGGGTCACGCGTTCCGCGCGGACGGTCAGCACCACCGGCCGGCTGGGCCGTCCCGGCCGGGCGGGCAGGATGAAACGGACTTCACCCAACACCGCGCTTTTCGCCAGCCGGTCCCAGAGTTTATCACCCTCCGCCAGGCAGCGGTTGTGGGTGGCCCGAACCAGCCAG
This sequence comes from uncultured Pseudomonadota bacterium, assembly GCA_963708455.1. GTDB lineage: Bacteria > Pseudomonadota > Gammaproteobacteria > Competibacterales > Competibacteraceae > CAIMUS01. Next base: position 25,498 of record CAVPSQ010000007.1, on the reverse strand, counting down.
TCGATGCCCGGCCAGCGGCCGGCACGCACCATGAATTCATGAATATCGCATTCCCGATCGGCGACATAGACCAACCGGGTGTCCGGCAATGTGGCGGCCAGTTCCGCGCACCGCTCAAATCCTTCCAGCCAGCGCATGCTCTCTTTGGCCTCGATGGGCCAGTGGCGTTTGTCGTCGCCAAAGGTCTTCCGGTCGCGTGCCCACAACCACGCATCCAGCACTCCCAACGGCACCCCGTCCGGGGTCACCGCCAGGGTAGGATGCACATACACTCCGTGCTGTCGCAAATAGCTCAGCGGTCCCAGACCGCCAATTCCCGGCTGGGACGTGAAATCCAACTCGGTCGTGTCCTGTACGCACAGCACCACCCGATGCGCCCGCATCCGCTCGACGCTACCGTCCCAGTGCGGCGCCAGCACCGATTCCCAGTCGACGTTCTCGTGCGCCAGCAATCGATACGCCGCTTGCGTCTCCGCCCAGCCCCCGCACGCCACCGGAATGCTCGCGCCAGGCTGCGCGCCCAGTTGTTGCGCTACCTGCACCAGCCGCCGGTTCAGCCGGGCATCGCCCAAGTCCGCTCCCGCCAGTTCCGCCGCTGCCCAACTTCCCGCCGCCGTGTCCGTCATCACTTGTACCTCAGTCGTCTGCATCTACCTCCCTTAGATGGAGGCGGCGGTTCGTTCTACAAGATGTGTGTAATGGACAGCCCTTGGCAGGGGGGAATAAAAACTGGATCCACAGGTATAAGCTTTTCAGGAAATCACCTTATTCCCCAGGACACCCGGATTCTGTCGGTGCGGCAGGAACAGTTACAGGAACGGTTGGGCGAACGGTTTCGCGAACTAGGCGACATTTGATTTTTTGAATGGTTTGCGTGCTGGGAATGACACCAGTTTTTTACCTGCTTGAGCTTGGCGCTGTTGAATATCCTTAAAAATAGCATCAATGTCGTGATTGAACTGGCTTGCATACTGCTCGCGGAGCTTGCGGGTTTCTTCTACGATAGGGTCTTTCCACATAGTCTAACCCCCCATTAACTCTTGAGGTGTACAAATTATAGGTGGTTCAAAGCCTTGCTGACGACATATTGCTTCAATTTTTGGCCTCATGACCGCATTTGCAATATGCGTGCAGTTCCAAGTGAGTAAGTACTCAATGCCGTTAACAGTAGCTACGGCAATATGGTAAGCATCGACTTCAGCTTGGGGTGGAATTGCTCCCTCTGAAATCAGCGCCTTAGCCAATGCTCTTACTTCTTCAGTAACTGAAAGTTTAGGCAGCTCGGCAATGACTTCCAGGCGTTTCTATGCAGCTTCTGGATTGCCAAGGCTCACTTCGACGGTGACAAATTCCGAAATGAATAGCTCAAAACTAGAGCGGCAAGTTTCCCACCACTCCAGTGTGGCGTTCTGATTTGCTGCAGCCCGGATGTCGTTGCTCGGACGTGCAGTCAGATAGCCAGGAATTGATGTTTCAATATAAACTCTTGGCCTCACAGCTTTCTCCCATGCTGATTTTGACGCCTAACGCTGCAATAACCCCCCCCCCCAAGAGTGCTGCTGTGTATGGACCGGAGAGATAGGTAACAGGTGTTCGGAGACATCGGTAACACCTGTTCGGAGAGATGGGTAACACTGTTCGGAGACATCGGTAACACCTGTTCGGAGACATCGGTAACATTCTTTTAAGCTGACCAGCATTTTCCTAGAGGAGAATGTTGATGTCGCAACAGAGAGTGTCGCTGGCAGTACGGCAAGAGTTTGTCCTGTTGGCCAACCAAGCGCAGATCGAGATGAGAACCTTGTGCCACCGGTATGGCATCAGTACCAAGACCGGTTACCAATGGCTGAAGCGGTTTCGTGCCGGGGGTCTGGAAGCGTTGGTCGAGCGTGACCACCGGCCATACCGGTCGCCGCGTCAAACGGTGGCGGCGCTCGAGCAGATGATCGTAGCGGTGCGGGATGCCCATCCCGCCTGGGGTGGGCGCAAACTCCGCGCCTACCTGCAGGCCCAGGGGCAGACGGCCTTGCCCAGTGCGAGCACCATGACGGCTATTTTGCGGCGCCATCAGCGGTTGAGTGCAGCAGACGGGCGTAAGCATCAGCCGTGGCATCGCTTTGAACAGGTAGCCCCCAATCGCTTGTGGCAGATGGACTTCAAAGGCCACTTTGCCATTGCCCAAGGCCGCTGCCATCCCTTGACGGTGTTGGATGACCATTCCCGCTTCGCGGTCTGCCTGCAGGCGTGTGGGGACGAACAGGGCGCCACGGTGCAAGCGGCCCTGACCGCGACCTTTCGGCGCTATGGCTTGCCGGAACGGATGCTCATGGATAATGGCCCACCCTGGGGGGGCGAGGGCCAGCAAACCCTGTCGGCCCTGGTCCTGTGGCTGATCCGCTTGGAGGTTCGCATCAGTCATAGTCATCCCTATCATCCGCAGACCCAGGGAAAGGATGAGCGGTTTCATCGTACCCTCAAGGCAGAGGTGTTGCGTGACCAGTACTTTGCGTCGTTGTCGGTGTGTCAAGGGGCCTTTGATCGGTGGCGGGAGGTGTACAACCGGGAGCGCCCCCATCAGGCTCTGGACATGGCTGTCCCGATCAGCCGCTATCAACCCAGTCCCTGTTCCTTTCCTGAAACCCTGCCGCCAATTGAGTACGGTCCGGATGATCGGGTCCGCAGGGTGCAAAACAAAGGGGTGGTGCACTTCCAAGGGCGGTTGTTTACCGTCAGTAGCGCCTTGCAAGGTTACCCGGTGGCATTGCGGCCCGTTAACACCGAGGGCCAGTTTGATATCTACTTCTGTCACCATAAGGTCACTCGGATTGATCTTAGGACACCGGCATGAAGTCAATACACATCATCTCATGATAGTTTTTCAGTGTTACCTATGTCTCCGAACAGGTGTTACCGATGTCTCCGAACACCTGTTACCTATCTCTCCGGTCCATACACTGCTGCACTTTTGGGGGGGCCATGTTTATTAGATTATTAGATGACAAGTTGTCATCACCAATCAGACAATTGGAGCCTTACCCCCTTTTTGTTAACAGGCCATAGTCAGATGTTCCATGGGTAATGCTCGTCAATTTTTGCGCGCAACCTGTCGTGTATGCTTTTATTCTTGCAGGCCAACACGCTTACTTTACTTGATTCTCCATAGTCGATCTCACGACCCATAAAGTCGGTTACTTTTCCACCTGACGCTCGAATCAATACTTCTCCCGCGGCTACATCCCATATTCCAGTGGTATTGTTGAGAAAAGCTGCAATGTTGCCCTGTGCTACGTGAGCGAGAGCCAGTTCTCCCGAGTTAAGCATATAGGTGCCTCCCTTAAACTCGTCGTCTTCATACAAGTGAGGCAGAAATTGCAGGAAGCGATTTCGCGCGTTTTCATCACTTCGAGTGATATGCGTAGCTATACGCAATCGTTCATCGCTGCGGTCTTGTCGCGAACACATATTCTCCAAGGTTCCGGCGTGGCGATCCCATACTTGTGCCATTGGTTGCTCAGTTCCATCCGGTAAAATACGAAGCGATCCATAATATATATGCTCGTGATAGGGATCGTAGATCGCACTTATGGAAAGCCTTCCACCCAGAAATAGAGCCACCGCTGAACAGTAAAAAGGTAGGTTGGCGTCGAAGTTGGCAGTCCCATCTATTGGGTCAATAAGAATTGACAATGAACGCTCCCAGCCTTCTCGGAAATCATGAGCGGAGGTCTTGATCTTGGAATGAATAGGATTACTTACCAATTTTGATAGGATTCTTTCCGCAACATCCACTTTGTCGAGCTCTTCTGCGAAAACACGATACTGGTAGTTTAGCTTCGACGCTAACGGCTCCAGCGCGTAAAGTGCTTTAAGGCTTGCGACTGTAGCCATTTCGTCTGCGACTGTCGATGGATTCCCAGAATCACTTAACGTACCTGAATCCGCTAGTGCGTTTCGGTAATACCCCATGGCTGTAAATCCAGCCATCGCAGCCATATCTCTTACGGCTTCTTCAAGGAGTGACCAATCACTTTTTTCCAACCCCGGGGGTGTGGCTTTTCTTGTGGCAGTACTAAGTTTTCTTGAAAAAGAGTCTTGAATGTGAGTCAGGAGTTGATCAAATTCGTTTTCTTTCCAAAGGTCCACCCGATGAAAGTGAGACAGGTCAAACGCGAGTTCCGTCAATCCAAAGCTAGAGGCTGGTATTTCACAATCGTTAAGTCTGACCGGAATCAAATAGACCTGTCCCGGTGGCCGCTGGGCATATTCAACTAGCGCAAGGCGCAGTTCCCTTTGAATGTAGCCCGTCTTCTTGACTGAAGTTTTAGAAAGACAAGCAAGAAAAATGTCGCTCTCCCTGATCGCTTTCGGTATTTCCTCTGGCCAGACAGCGCCAGGTGCAAGATCCAACTCATCAAGCCAGGGTTTGACCCCAGCTCGATTCCAACCGATCTTTGAGTTTCCGGACTTCGGTTTTGTCTTCTGAAGCATGTGCGAGAAAAACTTGTGGACGATCACCCATCTGTGCCTCCGGTTGATGTCAAGAGGGAAGTTCAGCCGCCACACCGTCAGGCGCGGTCGGCTGCAACGCTCCGTTAGTTTGTTTATACGGCTTCGCCACTGACCTTGGGGAAGCAACTTTGCATACCAGCTACTCCCAAGAGCTATTTAACATAACATTTTTTTTGGCGTCAACAAAATTAACCTGTTAGCTGAAGTTGCTTAGAAGAAGGGCAGACGCGGCTTCCAGAAACCCACCGTTTGCGAACCGCTGCCTTACCTTGAAACATAGCGCCAGTGAGAATAGGTTAGAATAGGGTGAGTGAGAATAGGAATGAGAATAGGAGTGAGAATAGGGGACAGACCACGTTTTTCATGCCTACGTTCTGATGACTAACCACGTCTATCTGGTTCCTCCTGACTAGGCTGTTGAATCTGAGCAGTTTACCAACGTTGCTTTCCATGCAGATTCTTTATTCAGAAATATGATTAAAAATCATAAACTTACACTATGATTACAGATAGAATCCTGTATGAAAGAAAATGCACTAAAGCAGTGCATTTTCAACAGCCTACCTCCTGACCACTTCCCCGCCGCTCCCACCATCCGCCGACACAAGCGCCAGCGCTTTGGCTATATGTAAGCACAAGGATAGCTACCATTCAACCAAGCAAATTGGTCAGAAAATCTGTCAACAGGCGCGATGATTTTCCCTGTGGGCTACGAATTATCCGTATTTCCACCGCTGAACCGGTTAGAGCCGCTGCTCAAGCAGGGACAGAGGGAATAACGACTTGTTTGACGCTGTATCGGGGCTGTGCACGGGCGGTCAGATACTTTCAGCAGAAAGTGACCTAAAATAACTCGCTATACGAGCCGGTACGTACCAGGATTAACCATCCTCAGCAATTCCCGCTCTAATGCAGCGGCGCCAGTAGCTAATTGATCAGTAATTACACAAGAATCATAACAACAAAAACTACCCTGACTTCCTCGGAAGCCATAATGAACCACTCTCATTTTAACCACTTTCTTTCAACACACTCATTCATCAAAACAACTATGGCCTTTATCAGCAATTATGATGTATCGGGTTCCAATACTCCACCCTTATGCCCATAAATTATCGCTAACCATAAGCTCTCCCAACTGGTAATAAAATACTCCTTAAATAATCCCTTTAACTTGCTCCATAACGAGGTTCTGGAACGGAATTGTTGCCGCGCCACTTGAAATAAACTACAGCACAGCTCTTGCACTTGATCGACGAAAAAGGCTAGCATCATCAGCATCCCAAACACCGTCGTCAAATGCTTTTGCCCATGTCCATAGTTGTGCTCTAACTCATAGCCCTGATTTTTGAGTGTGTTGAACGTCTCGTTTTCAATCTTCCACCGACCCCGACCTCCTCTCATCACCTGGTAGACATTATCTCGCCGTAGTTCCAGATCCGTTATCCACGAAAAATTGTACTCTTTACCCTCCCGCATTTCCCAATAATCCAGGTAATTCACCAGAATATCAGGATGAGATTTATTCAAAGGCAACCCCTTCATCCAGCGATAGCCCCGTAAGACGCCATCCTCTCCCAGTTCCTCAAATTCTTCATACTCAGCGCTATTTAATCGCTTCCGCACCTCCTCGAACAGCGACGGCTGGTCGCTCGGCTTCGCCACCAGGATGTAATGATACTTTAATTTTTTCAATAACTTAATGTGAGGACCGTCGGCCGACAAGCTGTCCTCCACCACCATCATGGGCCATTGCGGAAACGCTTCGCGGAGTGCCAGTAACAGCCGTTTACTGGCATTACTTTCACAATCATTCTGGCTCTCTGGTATCTTGCGGGGTAATCAATTATAATATAAACAACAAGTTATGACCTACGGTGCAGATTCAAGTTAAGAGGTAATGAAATGCTTATGGATCGTTTTGAAATTCCATTAGACATCGACGATGTCAAAATCGAACGTGTAGAATTCATCAAAAATAATGAAATTATTATCACAGTGAAGAGTACATTAGAAGGAACTCATTGCCATCGCTGTGGCAAGAAAATCACGGCGTCTTATGGTTTTGGGAGAGAAATTACGTTGCGTCATTTATCGATTTTAGGGAAGCCGACGTATATTCGGATTAAGCCTAAAAGATATCAATGTCCTTATTGCAGAGATCACCCAACGACGACTCAGAAGGTATCGTGGTATGATACTCGGAGTCCCCATACGAAGGCATATGAGACGCATGTGTTACTCAATTTAGTGAATAGTACAGTGGCCGATGTAAGTATTAAACAGGGATTAGGTTATGAAGCGGTGGAGGGAATCATTAATCGGAGGGTGAGTGAGAAAGTGGATTGGAATGAGTTTAAGGAATTAGCGCAGGTAGGGATAGATGAAATTGCCTCCAAGAAAGGACATCAGGATTTTTTCACGATTGTAACGACCCGGTTAGCGACCGGGGCAATACGGGTGCTGGGGGTACTGGAAGGTCGTGAGAAAGCGACGGTAAAGAAATTTTTTTCCACTATTCCCAAGAAGTTACGTAAAACGATTCGAGTGGTTTGTAGCGATATGTACAAGGGTTATATTAACGCGGTGAAAGAGGTTTTAGGCAAAAAGGTACAGGTGGTAGTGGATCGTTTTCATGTAGCCAAGCTGTACCGAAAAGGGTTGGATGAGTTGCGCAAGAAAGAGCTAAAACGCTTAAAGAAAGAGTTACCTAAGGCGGATTATAAAGCGTTCAAAGGGGTGATGTGGTTACTGCGTAAAAATCCAGCGGAGTTGAAACCAGAAGAGTTAGAAGTGCTAAGCGGTTTGTTCAAGCATACTCCCCTATTAGGATCAGCGTATGTTTTTTGCTATACATTAACCAGTATTTTTGAACTTCCCCTGAGTAAAGCAGAAGCGAAGCAACGGTTACGGGCGTGGAAGCAGTTGGTCCAGGAGAGTAAGTTAGACTGTTTTGATAGTTTCTTATCAACGTTAGACAAGCAACTGGAAGAGATTACGAATTATTTTGTCGATCGTAAAAACAGTGGATTTGTCGAAGGATTGAATAATAAAATCAAGGTGATTAAAAGACGTTGCTATGGGATTTTCAATGTAGATCATTTATTTCAGCGCCTCTTTATCGATCTGACAGGCTATGAAAAATATGCTTAATTATTAATAGCATAAAGCTGGTAACCAGCAACGCGAATTACCAGAGAGCCATCATTCTTGCTCGCCCCATCTTGGCGCGTAATGGCCTCAGGAAATAAAGGTAAGACTTGACTTTTATCTGGATGAACTATCACCGCTCCTACTAATTGATGATAATACTCGACCGCACCCTTTCGATGATGCTTTTCACAGCAATCGGCACAACAGATATTGGAGGAAGAAAAATGACCGGTCCCATCCAGGTTAACTAGAAATCCTCCTAAATACCGATACCCTTTCAATATCCCGTGCGATTGCAAGTGCTGATGAATATGAATAAAGGGGGCTCGTAACTCAGTGGGTGAGACCTCATCCAACACTTTCCGCATCTGGGTATCACAGGGGGCTTGTGAAACACCATAAAGACTTTTTAAATTCGCTCGAACCCGCTCTTCATGACGTTGCTCATCAAACTTTAATAACGACGGATATTTCAGTCCAAAGACCGCCAAGCCTGACATCAAGACATCCGGTAAGGAAAACTGCTGACCGCCATGACGAGGGTCAGTGATCTTCCCAAAATCCTCTCTGATTTGACCTAACAAGGCCGGCGCTGAACAGTGTTTATTTAATTGCGGCCGCTGAAGGCGAAGTGGAATACAGTTTGCTTTTACCATAATGACCACCCAAATCGATTGAATTTGAAGCCAAAATACCTTGCCAGACCTGCCAGAGCATCGTATATAATATACTGATTATACTAAAATTTCTAGAGCAGCGGGAATTGCTGAACCATCCTGGCTCCAGTTTATAAATCAGTAACCAATCGGCCTTGATGTGGCATTCCCGATATTGTTGCCAGTTGCCTGATAGGGCATGGTCGCGGTGCTTGGAAGCCAGCGGTCTATCGTTTGCTAAATCATCTACGATAGTCAGCAAATCGGCCACTTTATAACGGCCAGACCATGCTATACGCCTGAAGTCGGTTTTGAATTGGGCCTGACGAATTATTTCTCGCACTCGGCTTCCCACTCCTGCGCCAACTGATCGAGCGTCACACTCTCCAATCCCTTGCTTTGCTCGACTGCCTCCATCGCGGCGAGGGTCGTCGCATTGGGTACCTCGACGGCAAAAGGCAACGCCTGTTCGGTCACTGCTTGGTGGAGAAACAAGCGAATGGCCTCACTCATGGTGAGGCCCATGCGCTGGAACAGCCGATTCGCTTCGTCCTTCAAGGCCAGTTCAATGCGGGCACGGACTATGGTATCTGTCATGATGGAGCCTCGATTGCTACTATAGTTACATTGTAGCACTCACTCAATCGGCTGAAACGAACCGCACACACGGGGTCACACGCACGGGGTCACGGTCACACGCATGCAACCAGGGAGAAATAGGGGACAGACCAGAATGCCGCTATTTTCTGTGCTCGCTCCCGGAGCGAGACCGATTCGCAGCCACCGTCCGCGGCCATTGGGCAAATGACAACCAACAGCATTGGATCTTGGACGTGTCATGCGGCGAAGATGCCTGCCGGACCCACAAGAACCACGCGGCGGCAAACCTGGCCCTGATGCGCCGCATGGCGTTGAACCTGCTGCGCCGCAACAGCCCGCCCCGCGATGGTATCCGCCGCCGCAAACACTGCACCGCCCTCAACGAGGATTACCGGTCGCACCTGCTCTTGGACGACTGGCGGCGCTGGCGACCGAGTTGGAACGGGAACCGGCCCGGATTTGGGAGTTGTACGAGGTGCGGGCGAGTCGGCTGGAGCCGGTGGGGTTGGTTTATCTGTGGCCGGTGACGGGGTGATCGCAGTGGATGATGTCTAACTTCGTAGGTTACGCCGTGCGTACCTGCCCCGTACTGATTGCGGGAAAATTTACAGCAAGAGAGTTTTTTGAGGTAAAACCCATGCAACAGGCACAGATTCGACTGACCGACGACCAAGCCAGGCAACTGCGGGAATTGGCCGCGGCCCAGGGGTGTTCTCTTGCGGACGTGGTGCGTCAGGGGATTGATTTGCTGTTACAAAGTCGCGGCTCGCCGGATCGCGAAGCTATCAAACAGCGCTCATTGGAAGCGTTGGGCCGTTTCCACTCCGGTCTGACGGATTTGGCGGTGGAACACGATCGGTATCTTGATGAAGCATTCAGAGAATGAACGATTATTTCGTCGATACCGCCGCACTACTTGCCTTGCTGGATGGGGATGATCGGTTTCATTCACTGGCGGTTGCCGCTTGACGGTCTTTACTGGCTCAGGACGCAAGACTTGTTACCAGCAGCTATGTGTTGATTGAAGCGTATGCCCTGGTACAGCGGCGCCTGGGCATGGATGCAGTCCGAGCGCTTTCTTGGGATTTTGTACCATTGCTGGATATTGAGTAGGTGAATCAGGATATTCACCATGCCGCGCTGACGGTTTTACTCACTGCGCTCGGCGCCAGCTCAGTCTGGTGGATTGCACCAGTTTTGAGATCATGCGGCGAAGGAATTTGAAGCAGGTTTTTACCTTCGATATTCATTTCAGCGAACAGGGCTTTGAAATTGTATCTCCTCTTTCAGACTCACCTTAGCCCAACCGTTTACCCACAATTTTATCCATCCTCGGTGTAGACCGCTTTGCCGGCCTCTAAGGCCATGGCAAACGCGCTGACCTTTTGCATCCCTTCCCAGATGGCTTTGGGGCCGGGATGACCGTCGTGCTGGCGGCCGAGAAACCCGCCGAAACCGGTGATCAGGCGCACCCTGTCTCTGAGTTTGGGCGGGGTGTCGGCAGGGCAATCACGCTATGTGGAGGGTTGACAGGCGGCTGATTGCTAGCCCATCTTTAACGCCCGCTGGCTGAAAAATCCAGATTTTTGCCCGTTACTCGCATATAACTTATTGATTATATTAGATTCAGTTTAATGATTGCGTTTTGTAGTGCCATAATTTTATGAGACCATCTTGAAGTTTTCCGGCGACCTCGGTTATGGTCGCCGTTATGTTCATTCGTCGTTCACCAACCCGTAACAAAGCCACCGGCGAGTCTTACTACACGTTTCGGCTGGTACGGACCGAGCGTGTTGCCGGTAAGGTGCGGCAGATCACGTGGCTGAACTTGGGCCGGCATTTTCCCCTCGCCCAGGAGCAATGGCCGTTGCTGTGCGCCCGTATCGAGCAACTGATCGGTGGCCAGGCGGTGCTGCTGCCGGTGGACCTGCCAGAGACGGTTGAGCGAATGGCGCAACGGTCTGCCGGTCAACTGGTGGTACGGGCGATCGTGGTGCCAGTAGAAACCCCAAACGCCGCGGGCACTACTGCCGCGCCGACCGCGCCGACCGCGCCGACCGCCTCGGCGGTCGCGGTGGAGATCGACTCGCTGGAGTTGCTGCGTCCGCGCTCGGTCGGTGTGGAGCACGTGGGTTTATGGGCAGTGAACCGGCTGGGTCTGGATGCAGCGGTTGGCGGAACTGGGTTTCAGCGGCGTGGCGCGGGCGGCGGTGATCGGCAGTCTCCTTGGCCGTCTGGCGGCACCGGGGTCGGAGCGGGCCACGGGGCAGTGGCTGTGTCACACCAGCGCGCTGGGCGAACTCCTGGATGTCGACTTCGAGGCGCTGTCGCCGATGCGGCTGTACCGCGCGTCCGACGCCCTGGTTCATTATCGCGAGGCCCTGGAAGCGCCGGTCTTTGCACGGGTCCGCGACCTGTTCAATCTGGGCGAGACGATCACCCTGTTCGATCTGACCAACACCTATTTTGAAGGCGATGCCACCGCACAGCCGAAAGCCGCGCGAGGTCATTCGAAAGAGAAACGGAGCGACTGTGTGTTGGTGACCTTGGGCCTGGTACTGGATGGCAGCGGATTGGTCCGGCGTTCGCGCGTGTTCGACGGTAACGCGGTGGAAGCGCCAACTTTACCAGTGATGTTGCACGGCTTGGGCGCCGCCGCCGGCGCGATGGTCATCCTGGATCGCGGCATCGCCACCCAGGCTAACCTGAACTGGCGGGTCGACCACGGCTATCGCTATTGGGTGGCCCAACGCGGGGGTACCCGCCAGTTCGATGCCGACGCCGCGGTCACTATCGACACGGCCGGCGGTGAGTCCATCCGCCTGCAGAAGGTGCTCAGTGATGACGGTCAGACGGTGCAGCTGTATTGCCATTCGCCCGGGCGTGAGCAGAAGGAAACCGCCATCAACACCCGTTTCCGCCAGCGGTTTGAGGCCAGCCTGCAAAAACTGGCCGACGGCCTGACCAAACCGCGGGCCGCAAAGCGACTGGACCGGCTCCAGGAGCGCATCGGCCGGCTCAAGGAACGCAGTCGCGGCATCGGTCAGCATTATCAGATCACCCTGGAACCCGACGCCGAGGGTAACAAGGCCGTGTCGCTGACCTGGGTTCAACACCCCGTCGCCGGTACCCGGTTCACCGATCCCGGCGTCTATTGCCTGACTAGCAATGAAACCGGTTGGGATGAAGCCACGCTGTGGCGGACCTACATCCTGCTCACCGACCTGGAAGCGGTGTTCCGTAGCCTCAAGTCCGATCTCGGACTACGCCCGATCTTTCATACCACGGAAACCCGTACTGAGGGCCATCTGTTTATCACCGTGTTGGCTTACCAGTGCGTTCACTTGATCCGCACCGAACTGCAAAAACATGGTATTCACGACCGTTGGGCCACCCTACGCGACGTCTTGTTGGTCCAGCGGCGGGTGACCGCCACCTTCCGCCAGAGCGATGGCCACACCCTGAATGTCCGCAAGAGCACATTGGCCGAACCGGATTTGCTGAGAATCTACCAGGCCCTGGGCCTCAACGCCGCCCCCGGAGGTACCCGAAAATTGATCACTTGACGCCGATGTAGTGCCATTCGGATTTTTTTAAGCTGTAACTATCTGTTACCAAACAAATTATTTTTTGGCGCGTTAAAGATGGGCTAGGGTAACAGGACTGGGTTGATCTGATGGAAAGAACTAATGCTGCCCAAATTGCTCGACCCGCGCCCGTATTTTGCTAACCTGCCGGATCCTCGCCGTGAGACCCGTAACCAGTTGCACTCACTGCAGGATATTTTGATGATTGTGCTGTGCGCGGTGTTACGTGGGGTAAATTACCGGTCACACCTGCTCTTGGGTGTCCCAACCCCCGCTACCACATAGCGCGATTGCCCTGGTTCGGACGCTGCCAGGCGGACTGCTCAATGTCAATTACTTTTTAACATCAGTGACAACTACATTTTAACATCGGCACAGTGGCCACCCGGCTCGGTCACCGTCTCTGGAGCGCAGTGATTGCTCGGCGTGTCCCTCACCGTCGAGGGATCACTTTCAGTCAGCGTGGTAGGGGTTTGTCGCCCCTTGGCCTGTTCGGTCCGAAAACTCGATCCAGTCAATTCCAGGATGATGGCATGGTGGACGAGCCGGTCGATCGCGGCGGCTGTGGTCATGAGATCTTGGAAAATTCGATCCCATTGACTGAACACGCGATTGCTACTGATGAGGACACTCTTGCGTGCATAGCGCTCCGCCAAAAAGGTAAATAACACCTCCATTTCCGCCCGACTTTGTTGGAGGTAACCCCTATCGTCCAGGAGGATCGCGGCGAAGCCATCCAACTTATGCAGTTCCTGCTCCAGCCGGAGCACTTGCTGGGCCGCCAGCCAGCGTTACACCCGGTGGTAGGCCGGCGGGAACAGGACACGATAACCCCGCTCCACCAGGGCATGGCCCACCGCGCACAGTAAGTGGGTTTTGCCGCAGCCGGGCAAGCCGAAGGCCAACACGTTCTGCGCCTGCTCGACAAACTGCCCTTCACACAGCGTGGGGAACTGGTGCCGTACCGGGGTGGGGAGGTGGGTCAGCTGCAAGGTCGTCAGCGTCTTGCTGGACGGCAAGCCGGATGCCTTCCGCCGCCGCTGAATCCGGTGCTGGCGCCGTTGCTCCAGCTCCAACGCCGCCAGGGTGTAGAGATAGCGGGTAAAGCTCCAGCCCGACCGTGCGGCCTCGATCGCCACGGTTTGGGCCTGGGCCAGCACGGTCGGTAAGTGGAGTTCACGCAACAGCCGGTCGAGCGAGTCCGTCATCGCGTCAGCCCTCGCAGCAGGGCGTCATCACTGGCCAATTCGACTGCCGGGATCGCCAGGGCGGGCACGACCGGGGGGGCCGGCCGGACCCACTCGCCTACCCGGTCCGGCTCGGGTACCTGCCCGGCTTCCAACACCCACTCCAGGGCCGCCTGAACCTCTGCCTCCTGGGTCGAGGCCGCCAGGTGCAACAGCCGCAGGTAGGCCGCATCGCCGGCCGTGCCGGGATGAGCCGCTGGCAGGGCCGCCGTAGGCCCGCCGAGATACCAGGGTCGGGCATACCGCTTCCCGATAGCGATAGCGGGCCAAGGCACCGGGTTTTTGCACCAGTGACCAGATCACGTGGCGGTAATCGATGGCATGATGGGACCGACCGATCAGCCGCGGCATCTCCTGAATTCGGGTCTCGCCGGAAAAGACTACCAGGTGGTTTTCATAAACCTGCACCCGCAGGGTCTGATGCCGCAGTCGGGGCGGTATCGAATACAGGTTGCCCAGCACGTTGATGGTGCTGGGCTGGCTGACCCCCACCGTGACTTCCTTGAACTCGGGGAAGCGGTCGACCGGGAGCGGTTTCATCACCGCCAGCTCGTCCTGCAAGCAGGCGTGGCGGCGGTTGTTTTCCTGTTGTAGCCTCCCCTCCAACCAGGCGTCAAAGGCCGTTTCCGACGCAAAGTCACTACTGCCCCGGCCCCAGCAGGGCCTGTTTGAGGAACCGTTTGAACGCCCCGTTCTGGGCCTCCACGGTGCCATTTTGTGCTTTCTGGCCCGACCGCGATGGTCCGTGGTTTCATCCCCAGGTGGTCCATCAGACTCCAGATACTGGCGATTAAATTCCCGCTGGCCCGGCGCCAGGCCTGGAGGTGCTCGGGATAAATCCCCCGCTTACGGCAATACTCGCCCCGTTCCACCTCGCTCAACGCCGCGGTTTCTACCACCATGGCAAATTTCTCAGTACTGCTCCAGCGCTCTCCACCGCCCGCGGCCGGCACTGTACTGAGGCCCCGCGCCCGGAGCGCTTGACGACGCCAACCGTAGAGTGTGTCCCGTGGAATGCCGGTCTCCTTCGCCAGCCTGGGTACGTTCACCTGGCCTGGTGGTAACATCCGCTCAATCAGACGTGCTTTCTGTTCATCAGGATAAATCGTCATCGGTTCTCACCTTCGCCCTCTTCAAACTATAGACTTACTGTGAGGCGACAACTATCCTGACACAGAGGGTTAATGTGTAATTGTCACTGAGCACCGGGCGCTGAAACTGATCGACGAACTGCTGCGACAGCAGGAAATGTGGAGGCGACCGCGCAAGCTGTTCGTATTCGGCGGTTTCTCTTCATCCCAAACCTGGAACACATGGGCACCCTCTTCATCTTGCTGCTCGATATACTGTTTGATCTGCTCCTCGGTGACCGCACCGACCGTCGCACAGAAATAGCCACGCCCCCACAGATGTTGCCCCCAGTAACGCTTCTGTAACTCTCCAAACTCACGTTGGAGCCGATACGATGACTTTCCCTTGAGATATTGGGCTATCTTTGCCGGTGACAGGTGGGTTGGTGCACTCACCAGCAGATGGACGTGATTGGGACGGATGTTACCCTGCACAATGGTCATCCCCTGCTCCACGCAGATCATTCTGAGCACCTCTCGCAACCGCAACCCAATTTCCCCACGCACTACCGGGTAGCTGTATTTCGTCTTCCATACGAAGTGATACTTCAGTTCCGCGACGGTATGCGCCCCTCGACGATAGCGTTCCCGATCCACCATGTTCGACTAGCTCAAGCTGTTGCCCTTGATGAAGGGCAATATGCTAAAGACTTTTCCGCCTAAAGGCGAAGGTTTATACCCTGCCGCTTGGAAAGCAACAAACTGCGACAGTGGGCGGCCACCCACTGTCGCCCAACCGCCGAACTGGAGACCGCCGAGCCGGCTGCGGCAACGGACAGCATCGCCAGCCGCCGGGCGCGCATGGTTGACCTGTGAACCGTCTACCCGCTTGCGCTTCGATCAGGGTGATGTGCGGGGTTTGGAGTCCGCTGCGCCTTGAACTGACCCGCCCAGGGCCGCTGCCAGCGCCGCCAGTTCCTCCGGGGTGTTGATGTTGCGAAACAGCGCAGGTCGGTCGGAAAAATCGACTGTGGCCGTGTGGTGACGCGCGAACCAGCGGTCGATCTTGCGTTCGCCGGCTTCCAGGTAATTTCTCAGACTGTCCCGCAGGTCGCTGTTTAACAGAGCGAATACTGGCTGCAAACGGTGGCCGTCCCAGGCCACGCTCAGCTCCGCCTGCTGTTGCACCAGCGCCTGCCGCATCCGGGCGGTATAGTCAGTGGGTAGAAAAGGGGAATCGCAGGGAATAGACAGTATCCAGGGCGTGGCGGCGGCTTCCAAGGCCGCCAGCATGCCGGCCAGAGGTCCAAAGTACGGACCGAGGCTGTCGCTGACGACGGGGTAACCCAGCACCCGGTAGCGGTCCAGATGGCGGTTGGCGCTGATCAGCAAGGCGTCTACCTGGGGAGCTAAGGCTTGAATGGCATAGGCAATCAGCGGTTGCCTATGCACGGGCAGCAACCCCTTGTCCCGGCCGCCCATGCGCTGGGCACGGCCACCGGCCAGGATGAGGCCGGTCAGGCCAGCGCGCCCATCAGCAGACATACGCAGGAACAGCCTCGCGCCGCCCAGCCATCCCGACGCTGGCGGCAGAACTGAAAAGCGCTACCAGGCCGCTTGCCTGAAATCCTGATAGACACGTAATACTCTGTCAGGATAAGCAGATTTGGGATTTTTCAGATTGCCGGAATAGGACAGCAGGGCGGTCCGCAGATTGCCGTTGTGATCCTTCAGGTAATCGGCCAGGATTTTCGCGCCGGCATACATGTTTTTGTCGGCCCTGGCTACAGAATGTGACCCACCGATTTCCTTCACCGGGTAATACTGCTTATCCGCACTGACCGGCAACAATCCTCGCGTTCCCCGAGGGTTGAGGGCCTTATCCCGGAAATTGGATTCCACCGCGATCATGGCCAGGATCAACGTCGGATCCAGGCCATGCGCCGCGCCGCTGCGCAAAGCCTCGTTAATGACAGCGGCTGTTTGCGCTGCCGAGACTTTATATTTCTCCTGAATGTATTTGGCCAGCTTGCTGACCTGGCTCTGCTCCGGGCGGCTGTCGGCGGTTGCCGCTGGCGCCGCTTGGTGGTCCGGCAAGGACTTGGCCTGGGCCGCTGGTGAAAGGGTCAGGCATAGCGCGACGGCTAGACCCGTGAATGTGGCGACTGTAATAAGGAAGAATTGGTTAACGCGCATTGCGCACCTCCGTCAATAGCGGGCGGCTACGGTCCGCCGGGTCCTGATGCAATTCAGGGTGCTGCTTCTCTTAGCTCCTGCGTGAAGCCGCGTCCGTAGGATCCGCTGTTTACAGGTATGCTGAAAAGCAGTGTAAGCACTAGTTTTATGCAAATCAATCTTTTTTTACAAAAATATGGAAAAAACATTTTAATTACAAATAGTTAAATTATTATCTGGTATGCTGATTGCTGCTCTGCAAGGCCCCTGGAAGGTATGATTTTATCCATCAGTCAGGGATTTGCAGGCTAAAATGATAAGAACCCCGGTTTCACTAAGTTCACAGGCCGCGCCCAGAGTATCGCCGGTGATACCTCCGATACGTTTTAGGAAACATTGTCGCAAAAACAACACAGTGGCGCCGGTTGCACCCAGCAGCACGACGCCGTTCCAGCCGAGCAGGCCGAGACTGATAACGCCGGCGCCCAGCAGCACGCTGGCGGCGGCGGTGCGCGGCAGTTGGGAGGCGAAACCAGTGCCGAGACCGCCGGGCCGCACGTAGGGCGCGGTAAGCAACAACCCCAGGATAACGGCCCGGCCGACTACGGGAGCCAGCAGCAAGGCTTCCCAGGTCCGCTGTTGCGCCATCGCTTGCAGGGCGGCGAATTTGGTCAGCAGCAGCAGCGTCACCGCTATCACGGCCATAGAGCCGGTGTGCGGGTCCTTCATGAGCGCCAAAGTCCGCTCCCGGTCACCGCCTCCGCCGCTCCAGGCGTCGCAGGTATCGGCCAGGCCGTCCAGATGCAGGCCGCCGGTCAGCGCTACCCAGAACAGTAGCAGCAGAGCGGACTTCAGGGCAGGAGCGGTAGCGACCGGCAACGCCGCAGCGCCGGCCAGCAAGGCGCCGAGCAGCAGACCTACGACTGGAAAGTAACAGGCCGCCCGTCCCCAGTCCCGGGGACTGGGGTCGAACCGTAACGGCAGCGGAATGCGGGTCAGAAAGACCAGCGCCAGGCGCAGCGGGCGGATCACGCGGAATCCTTGTTGTGAAAAACCAACAGCGGCGTCGCTGCCGCGCCTTGGTTATAAACGCGCACCCGGCTGAAGCTGGCGTAGGGCACTTCCAGTCGCCAGATGTGCGCCAGCGGCATCTCCAGTAGATCGCGCAGCACCAGCCTGATCGTACCGCCGTGTGCCACCAGCAGCACATGGCGGCCTGCATGGCGCTGCAGCAGGGTGCTCCAGGCGGCGGTCACGCGGGCGGCGCAAGCGGTCAGTTGTTCGCCATCGGGGGGCGGATGGCTTACCGGATCGCGCCAGAAGCGCTGCAGCGCCTGCGGGTCGGCGGCCATGATCTCCGCCACGGTGCGGCCTTCCCATTCGCCGAAGGACATTTCCCGCAGACCGGGCTCCAGGTCCAGGGCCAGCTCCAGTTCTCCGGCCAGTTGCCGGGCGAAGTCGGCGCAGCGACGCAGCGGCGAACTGACGATAACGTCCCAAGGTTGTTGCCCACTGACCACCGCGCGCAACTGTGCCCAGCCGCACAGGCTTAAGGGATCGTCGATGGTGCCGCGGTAGCAGTTGCCGCCTTCCGGCTCACCGTGCCGGAGCAGATCGACCGTGGTGATAATATCTTCGCTCATGATTTACTTGACTATTGCGGCAGTGGGTCCGGCAAGGCGGGCGGCGGCCGGGTAGGGTCTTCGCAGCACGTGGGGTGAAAGGGATTCAGCCGTTCAGCAGTTCCAGGACTGGATCGTGCAGGCGCCCGTTGCTGGCCAGAATCGTGGTGGCGTCCAGATCCAGCGGCCGGCCTTGCAGATCCGTCACCCGCCCGCCGGCTTCCTGGACGATCAGCGTCAGGGCCGCGATATCCAGAATATTGATATCCGATTCGATGACCGCTTCGATTTTGCCGGCGGCCAGCAGGTGATAGTGATAGAAATCGCCGTAACCGCGGGTACGATTGAGCTGTTGCACCAGTCTGGCGCTGCCCGACCAGCGGCGCGGGTCGCCGGCCAGGGTCTTGATGTTGCCGAACGACAACGTGGCCGCTTCCAGCCGGTCGATAGCGCTGACGCGCAGTGGCCGATCGTTCAGGCAGGCGCCGGTGCCGGCTTCGGCATAGGCCAACTCGGCGAACAACGGGGCGTTGGAGACGCCCACAATGAAGCGGTTGCCCTGGAGCAACGCGATCTGGGTTGAGAAAAACGGATATTCCCGCACGAAGCTTTTGGTGCCATCGATGGGATCGACCAGCCAGATATACTCGGCCTCGGGCCGGCTCCTGCCGGTTTCTTCGCCGTAAAAGCCGTGTTCCGGGAAAGCAGCCTGTACGATGCTCTTGATGGCGCGTTCTGTTTCTATATCCGCTATCGTGACCGGGGTGCGGTCCTCCTTGAGGCGGACGCTGAGATTACCCCGGTAGTAATTTTTAATGACTGCTTCGCCGGCCCGGGCGGCCCGGATGGCGGTTTGCAGAAACAAACTGTGCGGCATGCCGGTATCCTTCAGGAAGCTGGACTGGAACGGTGCAGCGTAAGCGTTCGGCGCCTCGACGCCTACACTCTACAGCGGCGCAGCTAAGCGGCGAACAGTTTCGCTATTCTCGCCTGGATATGGGCGGCCGCTGCGCGGGGATCCGGCGCCTGGCGGATCGGACGGCCGACCACGATGTAATCGGCGCCGTTCATGAACGCTTGTTCCACATCGACCGTGCGTTTCTGGTCATCGACGTTGTGGAGCGGTCGGATGCCGGGGGTCACGATCAAAAACTGCTCGCCCAGTTCAGCGCGCAGTTCGGACGCCTCCAGGCCGGAGGAAATGACGCCATGACAGCCGAGCGCCAGCGCCCGCCGGGCCCTGGAGAGCACCAAGGTTTTCAAATCGCAATCGAAGCCCAGATCCCGCAGATCGTGCTGATCCAGACTGGTCAGCACCGTGACCGCCAGAACTTTCAGCCTGCTGACACCGTCGCTGACCTCCGCCGCGGCGGCTTGGAGCATGGAGTCATTGCCGTGCACCGTGGTGAAGGTGGCGTCATGCTTCTTCAATTGCCGGACCGCGGAGCGCACCGTTTCCGGCACATCGAAGAATTTCAGATCCACGAAGACTTTTTTGCCTCTGGCGCGCAGCCATTCGAGCAGTTCGAAATAACCACCGGCCATGAACACTTCCAGGCCGAGCTTGTAGAAATGCACCGTGTCGCCAAGCAATTCGACATATTGCTTGGCCTGTTCGGTGTCCGGTAAATCCAGCGCGAAGATAAGGCGTTCAGTTAACGGGATCGGTTTGGTCGAAAGATAATTATTTTGATAAGTTGCTGTTTTAGCCATAGCGGGGCGTCTCGCTGGTAACGGCAGGGATTGTGAAAGGCTTACACCTTGCGCGGTAAGCCTTTTGACAATCTCTTATTGGACTATCCGGCGCCGTTCACAACGCCCGCGCGGTCAGGACGCCCTCGATGCCGGCGATTTCCTGCACCACGGTTTCCGACAACGGGCAGGCCGCGTCCACCAGCGTGCAGGCGATTTCCGCCCGCGACCGGTTCAACAAATCCAGGATGTTGATATCGGCTTTGGCGATCGCCGTGGAAATGCGCTCGATCATATGGGGAATGTTGGAATTGACCACCAGCAGGCGATACGCGCCCTCGGTGCGGGGCATGTCCATGGCAGGGAAGTTCACCGAGTTCTTGACCGTGCCTTGCTCCAGATAATCACGCACCTGGTCGGCGACCATGACGGCGCAGTTTTCCTCCGCTTCCACGGTGGAGGCGCCGAGGTGCGGCAGGGCGATTACCCGCTCGTGATTCTTCAAGAGATTGCTGGGGAAATCGCACACATAGGCGTTGACTCGACCCGCCTGGAGCGCCTCGCAAATCGCCGTTTCATCGACGATGCCCTGGCGGGCGAAATTCAGAATCGTGATGCCCGGCCGGGCATTTTCGAGGCGATTGGCGTCGATCAGGTTGCGGGTGGCGTCTCCCAGAGGGATATGCAGACTGACGTAATCGGCCTGCATCAGGATATTGTCGACGCTCAGCACTTGCCCGACCTGGGCTGACAACTGCCAGGCGTTGCTGACGGTGATATGCGGGTCGTAACCGATGACCCGCATGCCCAGGGCCAGGGCGGCATTGGCCACTTTGACGCCGATCGCGCCCAGACCAATGACTCCCAAGGTACGGTTGGGCAGTTCCACGCCGACGAAACGTTTCTTGCCTTTCTCGACCTGCTCGTTGATTTCCTTGTCGGCGCCTTCCAGTTTGCGGGCGAAATTCCAGGCCGGACCGATATTGCGGGACGCCATCAGCATGCCCGCGATGACCAGTTCTTTGACCGCATTGGCGTTGGCGCCAGGGGTGTTGAATACCGCTATGCCACGGGCGGTCAGTTTAGCGACGGGAATATTGTTCACGCCGGCGCCGGCGCGACCGACCGCTTTCACGGTTTCGGGTAGCGGCCAGTCGTGCATATTGAAGGAACGCAACAGCACCGCATCGGGATGCTGCATCTCGGAGGCGACTTCGTAACGGTCGCGGGGCAGTCTTTCCAGACCCACGACGGCGATATTATTCAACGTCTGAATTTTATACATGAGGTATCAATCCAATCGGATCGTATCAAGGGGAAATGTCCGTCGCTGCGTCAGTTTGACAAGCCGCTTGGGCAGGATAGGGAGCATGACGCCAGGACGAATGCTCAGCGTAGCCTGGACGGAGCCGGTGGAACTCGCCCGGCCTCATCCAGGCGCGCCGCGAATTCAACCGCGTTTCCGGGCGAACTCCTGCATCAAGTCGAGCAGTGCCTGCACGCCTGCTTCGGGCATGGCGTTGTAGATGCTGGCCCGCATGCCACCTACCGAGCGGTGGCCGGACAGCGTCAGCAGACCGGCCTGTTTGGCTTCGGCCAGGAAGGTCTTGTCCAGCGCCGGGTCGGCCAGCGTAAACGGCACGTTCATCCACGAGCGGCAGGCCGGGTCTACGGGGTTTTTATAGAAACCGCCGGACTGCTCGATAGCGGCATACAGTTTTCCCGCCTTGCGTTGGTTACGCTGTGCCATCGCCTCCAAACCACCCTGATCTTTGAGCCACTGGAACACCAGACCGGCGATGTACCAGGCATAGGTCGGCGGGGTGTTGAGCATGGAGTCATTCTCGGCCTGTGCCTGGTAGTCGAACAGCGACGGCGTGCCCGGCAGCGTCTGTCCGAGCAGATCGTCGCGCACGATCACGATGGTCAGCCCCGCCGGACCGATATTTTTCTGCGCGCCGGCGTAGATCACGCCAAATTTGGAGACATCCAGCGGACGGGACAGGAGGGTCGATGACATGTCCACCGCCAGCGGCACGTCGCCGACTTGCGGGATGTGATGAAACTCCACCCCGTTGATGGTCTCGTTAGGGGTGTAATGAAAATAAGCCGCTTGCGGATCGCACTGCCAGGCGTCGCGCGGTGGAATGGTGGTGAATTTGGCGGCTTCAGAGCTGGCCGCCACGTTGACCTGGCAGTAGCGTTTGGCTTCGGAGATGGCTTTTTTCGACCACTGACCGGTATTGAGGTAATCGGCTTTGGTCTTGCCGCGCAGCAGGTTCATGGGAACCACCGCGAACTGAGCGGTGGCGCCGCCCTGCAGGAACAGCACCTTGTAGTTGGCCGGAATCTTCAGCAGTTCCCGCAGATCCGCCTCGGCCTGGGCGGCGATGGAAATGAACTCTTTGCCGCGGTGGCTCATTTCCATCACCGACATACCCGACCCCCGCCAGTCGAGCAACTCCGCCTTGGCTTGTTCCAACACCGCTTCGGGCAATACCGCAGGTCCGGCGCTAAAATTATATGGGCGTGACATTGCTAACCATCCTATAGTGAGTAGTGACAACAAGGGTGCGAATTTTAGCAAAAAACAGCCGGCGGCGATGGGGGCAGATGTGAAAATTGCCTGGCGCGCCGGTGACAAAGTTCACTGGTTCCCTGGTAATTGTTAGTTTTAAATAATGCGCGCCCAGTTCTAGGCCATAGAGCGGCAGGAGCGGGGACACAGGCAAAGACGTTCCCGGCTGGCGGAGCGCCTTTGCGCAACACACCAGCGCCAGCCTTAACCACTGCAGCGAGAGGCAACACCTTATGAGCAATATGTCGGTCGAAACTATGGCGATGGGTTGGTTACGCGATTTTCCCGATTACCGGGACTACACGCCGGACACCAATAATGTTTCCCGCAAGTTGAAAAGCCTGGGACAGGAGGACTCGATAAAGGCGATGCTCGCCAAGACCGGTGTAACCAAGGTCAAGGCGGCGACGCTGCCGGCCAGCGTGGATTTGCGGTCCTGGTGTTCTCCCATCGAGAATCAAGCCAATCTGGGTTCCTGCACCGCCCACGCCGGGGTCGGACTGGTGGAGTATTTCGAACGGCGCGCGTTCAACACCCATATCGACGCCTCGCGGCTGTTCCTGTACAAGGTCACCCGCAACCTGATGCATGTAACCGGAGACACCGGCGCTTACCTGCGCAGCACGGCGGGCGCGCTGACCCTGTTCGGCACGCCGCCGGAAGAGTACTGGCCCTATAACGTGGCCGATTTTGAAAAGGAGCCGACTGCTTTCTGCTACGCCTTTGCCCAGAATTTCCAGGCGATCACGTTCTATCGGCTCGACCCGACGGGGACGCAGCGGCCAGCCCTGCTGGACCAGATCAAGAAAAATCTGGCGGCGGGTCTGCCCTCGATGTTCGGGTTTACCGTATACAACTCGTATATACAGGGCAACGCAACCGGCAAGATTCCCTTTCCCGCCTCCGGTGACCGCATCGTCGGCGGTCATGCCATCGTCGCTGTCGGTTACGACGATGCGATGAAGATCAAGAACACCGCCGCCGGCGCGGTAGAGACGACCGGCGCCTTGCTGATCAGAAATTCCTGGAGCACGGCCTGGGGCGCCGCTGGTTACGGCTGGTTGCCGTATGAATATGTGCTGCGCGGGTTGGCGGTCGATTGGTGGTCGCTGCTCAAGAACGAATGGATCAATACGGGACAGTTCAAAGTGTAATCGGCGCTATCGCTGCTACAGGATGTTGCTACCGGGTTAAATGGGTTGCAGCATTTTCAGCATTTTCAGCAGGTGGGCAACTTGCCCGCCTGCCTTGCGCCTCAGAAAATAGAATCAAGCGGCTTTCTTTGAACGAATAAGGAATTATTGAGCGAATGAAGAGTTAGAATCCATTGATTCTTCCGGGCATGGCCGCTCGAACCCGCTTTATCATGTTTATCCCATACGATCAGCCCGACCTGCTCCTGCCCCGCTATTACTACCCTGTCAGGGTCAGGGGGTCCTATCCGTCCTTGCTCCGGAAGAGGGACAATGACAGCGAGCGGGTCAAGGCCAACTTCTCGAGAACTTCAGTTCGTATGCGAATCTCGTTCAATATCGATGATACCCTGGTTTGCTTGCCGACCGTACCGACCGAGCAATATATTCCCTGGTGGCACCGCTGGCGTTACACCGAGCCCCTCCGTCGCGGCACCAAAGCGCTCATGGAGGCGCTGGTGCAGCGGCGTTGCCGGATCTGGATCTACACCACATCCTATCGCTCTCCGCGCTATCTGAAAGGTTGGTTCAGGAGCTTTGGCATCGCCATCGAAGGGGTGGTCAACCAGGCCTGGCATGAGCAAAGAGTGGGCACCCGCGGTCCCTCGAAGTACCCTCCTGCCTTCGGCATCGACCTGCATGTGGACGACTCGGCGGGAGTGGCCATGGAAGGCGAAGACCATCAGTTCGCCGTAGTGGTCGTCTCGCCCGAGGATCCGGGCTGGGCCGCCAGGGTTCTGGCTGCTGTTGATGCATGCATGGATCTATCTGCCGCCGCACCGCTCGCGGCGCGGCGCCGCTGAGCTTGCTCCTCTGCTACCGTATTCAGTTGGTAGCAGCATCAAGCTCTACCCACCAGGTGATCTCCAAATTTCTGAATCACGTCGGCAGCTTCATGATCACCTGATATTACCGCACAATAGCTTACGGCAGCCCCCTCGAAACCCCAGAACCGACCGCACGGCAACGGCTCAAAACGGTGCTGGCGGGCGATAACACCGGCCATGGCAGCGGGGATAATTGATCCTGTATGGACCATCACAGCACTGTTATCCCACCGCGTACCCGCGTCGTTCTTAGACGGGCTGCACCCCCCGAACATCTGTTTCTAGTGAGCGTAACCAGTGGTCCGCTCTCATGTAGGAGCGAGCTTGCTCGCGAATGCAGCGGTCGCCGGTAAACCGGCGATGTTCGCGAGCAAGCTCGCTCCTACAGGCACTGTCAAATCAATGTAATTTAATCATAGTACACTGCCTTTATACAGCGATGATCTCCCCTTGTACCGCCGCTCATCTGAGTATGAGTAGGTCTTTTTTTCCTCCACGGGAATTAACTTTCCATAGGGGCAGGCTCATGAATATCAAACCGACGCTCGATCCGATCAGCGGCTCACAGCCCGAAACGATTGCCTGGGAT
>CAVPSQ010000006.1:0-9676 GCA_963708455.1 uncultured Pseudomonadota bacterium | reverse complement strand
GACCTGCCTGCGTTCGACGCCACGACCTTCATCCCCATTGAAACCCTCACTCGGAAACCCGCCGCCATGAATCAGGACTCCGTCTCCAACGTGCTGTTTCTCTGCACCGGCAACTCCGCCCGCAGCATCCTGGCGGAAGTCGTGATGAACCACCTCGGCCAAGGCCGCTTCCGCGCCTTCAGCGCCGGCAGTTATCCCACCGGCCAGGTCAATCCCTTCACCCTGAAGCTGCTGGCATTGCAGGGCATGCCCACCGAGGGACTGCGCAGCAAGAGCTGGGACGAGTTCGCCACTCCCGATTCGCCGCCGCTGGATTTCGTGTTCACCGTCTGCGACAACGCCGCCGGCGAGGTTTGCCCGATCTGGCCAGGTCAGCCGATGTCGGCCCATTGGGGCGTGGAAGATCCGGCGGCGGTGGAAGGCGACGATGCGATCAAGATGCTGGCGTTCCGCCAGGCGCTGCGCGAACTGGAAAACCGCATCAAGATCTTCATGAATCTGCCCATCCGCTCGCTGGACAAGATCAAGTTGCAGTCCCGGCTGGACGAGATCGGCCAGACCATGCCGGAGAAGAATCCGTGAGCGTGGCCTGCGACGTCACGGCCCGGCAGGCGGAAGGCGCGCGACTGGGCCTGTTCGAGCGCTACCTGACCTTGTGGGTGGCGCTGTGCATCGTCGCCGGCATCGTGCTGGGGCACTTTCTGCCGGGCGCGTTCCAGACCATCGGCAAGCTGGAAATCGCCCAGGTCAACCTGCCGGTGGCGGTGCTGATCTGGCTGATGATCATCCCAATGCTGGTCAAGATCGACTTCGCCGCGCTGCGCGAGGTTGGCCAGTACTGGCGCGGGATCGGCGTCACCCTGCTGATCAACTGGGGCGTCAAGCCGTTCTCGATGGCGCTGCTCGGTTGGCTGTTCGTCGGCGGGCTGTTCGCGCCGCTGCTGCCGGCGGAGCAGATCGAGTCCTACATCGCCGGGCTGATCCTGCTGGCCGCCGCGCCCTGCACCGCGATGGTGTTCGTCTGGAGCAACCTCACGAAAGGCGAGCCGCATTTCACCTTGAGTCAGGTCGCGCTGAACGATGTGATCATGGTGTTCGCTTTCGGCCCCATCGTCGGCCTGCTGCTGGGGCTGACCTCGATCGTGGTGCCGTGGGACACCCTGTTCCTGTCGGTGGTGCTGTACATCGTGATTCCCTTGATCATCGCCCAAGTCGTGCGTGGGGCGGTCCTGGAGTCCCGAGGTGTAGCGGGATTGACGCGCCTGTTCGACGTGCTCGGCCCGACCTCGCTGGTGGCGCTGCTGACGACGCTGGTGCTGTTGTTCGGTTTCCAGGGCGAGCAGATCGTGGCGCAGCCGCTGGTGATCCTGCTGCTGGCGATCCCGATTCTGTTTCAGGTGTTCTTCAACGCCGGGCTGGCCTATTGGCTCAACCGCAAGGTCGGATCGCCGCATTGCGTGGCTGGTCCCTCGGCTCTGATCGGCGCCAGCAATTTCTTCGAGTTGGCGGTGGCGGCGGCCATTGCGCTCTTCGGCTTCAATTCCGGCGCGGCGCTGGCCACCGTGGTCGGTGTCCTGATCGAGGTGCCGGTCATGCTGGTGGTGGCCCACATCGTCAATCGCAGTCGTGACTGGTACGAGCAAGGGCTAGATATCCCGGCGACCGAAACCCGTTAAATTTTCGGAGAACTTCCATGACCATGCTCGAAATCGAATGGCGTCACCTGGAAAAAGACGGGCGCACCTGTCTGCGCTGTTCCGACACCTTGCAGTCGCTGCAACAGGTCGTCTCCCAACTGGTTGCCGAATGCGCCTCGCGCGGCGTGACTATCGCGTACCGCGAGACGAAGTTGCCGCCCGAACAGTTGTCCCAGTCCAATCTGATCCTGTTCAACGGCGTACCGCTGGAGTCGGTACTGCCGGGCACGTCCGCGTCGGAAAGCGAGTGTTCATCCTGCGGCCACCTGTGCGGCCAGCCGAGCTTTTGCCGCACCGTTTCCGTCGGAGGTCAGACGTTTGAGGCCATTCCCGCAACGCTCATCCGGCAGGCGGCCTGCGCTGCGGCTCAGTGCTGCTAACAACCGTCTTCTCCGATATCGAATGAGGCCGACCGTCTTCAGCAGCCTTTCTGCTTCAAGTGAAGGAGTACTCCGATGGTCACGACTACCACCATGACGGACCCAGCGCCTCCCGCCGGCTTGCCGGACCGGCTGCGCGCGGCGCTGCGCGACGATCCGGTTGAATTCAAATGGCTGGCCGGCTTCGTCACCGTGTTCCTGCTGGTCTTCTTCATGCCGGTGGGCGCGGCGCGGTTCGACAATGCTGTGCTGGAAGGGTTGGCTCTGCTCAATTGGTATGCCCGCGAGCACGTGATGCTCTGCCTGATTCCTGCCTTCTTTATCGCCGGAGCCATTGCAGTGTTCATCAGTCAGGACGCGGTGATGAAGTATCTTGGCCCCGCCGCCCACAAGGTTGCCACCTACGGCGTCGCGTCGGTGTCGGGTTCGATTCTGGCGGTGTGTTCCTGCACCGTGCTGCCGCTGTTCGGCGGCATCTACCGGCGCGGCGCGGGGCTGGGACCGGCGATTGCGTTTCTCTATTCCGGCCCGGCGATCAACGTGCTGGCCATCGTGCTGACCGCCAAGATTCTCGGCGTGGAACTGGGCATCGCCCGGGCGGTGGGCGCGGTGAGCTTCGCGCTGGTGATCGGACTGCTCATGCACTGGATTTACCGGCGCGAAGAGCAGACGCGGGCCAATTCGCAGAAGGGTTTCGCGCTGGGTGTGATCGGAAGGCCGGCCGCTGGGCGACACTGCCGTGTTCTTCGCCTTGCAGGTTGCGGTGCTGGTGTTCGCCAACTGGGTGCCGGCCCGCGCCGAGGACAGCGCGGTGTGGCACGCGATCTTTGCCTGGAAATGGCCGTTGACCGCGCTGGCGGGCATCAGTCTGGCCGGACTGCTGGTCTGGCGCTGGCGGTGGAACTGGCAGCCGCTGGCCGCGACCGCTGCGGTGGTCGCCGTCCTGGCCATACTGGTTCCGCAGCATCCCGAACTGGCGTTCAGCGCCGGCCTGATCGGTTTGACCTTGGCCGCCGCGACTGCAGCCCGGCGACGGCGAGGAATGGCTGAGCCAGACCTGGAGTTTCGCCAAGTTGATCCTGCCGCTGCTGCTGGGCGGGGTGTTGCTGGCCGGGTTCCTGCTGGGCCGGCCCGGTCACGAGGGCATCATCCCGTCCGAATGGGTCGGCGCGGCGGTGGGCGGCAATTCGCTGGCGGCCAATTTCCTTTCCGCTCTGGTCGGCGCGTTCATGTATTTCGCCACGCTGACCGAAGTGCCCATCGTGCAGGGGCTGATCGGCTCGGGCATGGGCAAGGGGCCGGCGCTGGCGTTGCTGTTGGCGGGGCCGGCGCTGTCGCTGCCCAGCATGTTGGTGATCCGCGGCATTCTCGGCACGCAAAAGACGGTGGTGTATTGTGCGCTGGTGGTGGTTATGGCGACCCTCACTGGCGTGGTATTTGGTACGTTCTACCCATAAGGAGTGCAGGCCATGATCAAGTTTCAAGTTCTCGGTAGCGGTTGCGCGAAATGCAAGGCGCTCGGCCAACACACGGAAGCCGCCGCTCAAGCGCTGGGGCTGGAGTATGAACTGGAGAAAGTCACTGACCTGAACGCCATCATCGACGCGGGGGTGATGAGTACGCCGGCGCTGACGGTGAACGGCGAGGTCAGGAGCGCCGGCCGGGTATTGTCGGTCGAGGAGATCAAAAAGCTGTTGAGCGCCTGACGCCACCGTCCCGGTCAAGGTCATGAGCCCACTCCGCGAACAACCGCATCACCACCACCACGGCGAAACCACAGGCCGCTTCCTGTGGCTGGCCACCGCGCTGACCCTCGCCTATGCCGGGGTGGAAGCCGGGGTAGGGTTGTGGGCGGGATCGCTGGCGCTGGTGGCCGACGCCGGGCATATGGTCAACGATGCCGCCGCGCTGGCGCTGGCGGCCATTGCCGCTTGGCTGGCTCGCCGTCCAGCCTCGGCCCGGCACAGCTACGGTTTTGGCCGCGCCGAATTGATCGCGGCCCTGCTCAACAGCCTAGCGCTGCTGATCCTGGTGGCCTGGATCGCGGTGTCCGCCGTCCAGCGCCTGCACCACCCGCAACCGGTGATCGGCGAGGCGGTGTCGCTGGCCGCCGCCGTGGGGCTGGCGATCAACATCGGGGTGGCCTGGCTGCTCAGTCGCGGGGAACGGAATCTCAACACCCGCGCCGCGCTGCTGCACGTGCTCGGCGACCTGCTCGGCTCGGTGGCCGCGCTGCTGTCCGGTATCGTGATTGCTTTTACCGGCTGGACCCCCATCGACCCGCTGCTGTCGCTGGGCATCGGCGCGCTCGTGCTGGTGTCCAGCCTGCGCCTGCTGCGCGAGGCCCTGCACGGGTTGATGGAAGGGACGCCTTTTAATCTCACGCCGGAGGAGGTCGGGCGGACGCTGGCCACGGTACCCGGCGTAGCCTCGGTGCATGACCTGCATATTTGGAGCGTGGCCTCGGAGCAGATCATGCTGTCCGCTCATCTGGTGGTGCGCGATCTGCGCCAGTGGGAAACGGTGCTGGACGCCTGCCATACCCTGCTCGCCGAGCGCTTTGCTATTGAACACGCTACCTTGCAACCGGAACCCGAAACCCGGACGGTGCGCTGGTTGGGAGCGCGGGGCGGGGAATTCACTCACCACCACCATCTGGAAAACTCGCGATGAAGACCCACCGCTCCCGATTGTTGTTGCTGGCCATCGCTCTGGGGCTGACAGGAGCCGACCTTTACCGCTGGCTGGCTGCGGGATCAACATTGCCAGCGGCGGACAACCGATAATGCGGGCGCGATTCAAAACCGTGCCGAATTCGGAGTTAAAAACCCCAATGATCGGGCGGCGCGAAGCTTGGCCGTGCGTCTTGGCGGCCTGGTTGCTGATCGCCACCGCCGCGTTCGCGCAAGGCCCCTGGATCGAGCAGGATGCGTCCGGCCATGTCCGCGTGCATCTCTACTTCTTCTGGTCCGAGACCTGTCCGCATTGTCTGGAGGCGCGCCCCTTTGTGGAGGCGATACCCACCGAGCGTCCCTGGGTGATTCTCCACTCGCTCGAAGTCGCGCGTCATCCGGAAAACGCCCGGCGCTTCATCGCCCTGGCCGAGTCCATCGGGCAAACCGCCGAAGCGGTGCCGACCCTGATCGCCTGCGGCGCGCTGGAGGTGGGCTGGGACGATGCGGCCCGCACCGGCGCCGCCCTGTTGCGGCGGCTGGATGAATGCCGGACGCAGGCGATGCCGGGCGCAACACCCGTGACCGCGCCCACGCCCGAGACGGCGAAGGTGCGAATTCCTTTGCTCGGCGAGGTCGCAACCGACAGTTTGTCTCTGCCGGCCTTTACCGTGGTGCTGGCCGGACTGGACGCCTTCAACCCCTGCGCCTTCTTTGTCCTGCTGTTTCTGCTGAGCCTGCTCGCCCATCAGCAGGATCGCCGGCGCATGGCGTTGATCGGCGGCATTTTTGTCCTGACCTCGGGGCTGATGTATTTCGCCTTCATGGCGGCCTGGCTGAACGTGTTCCAGTTGCTGGGTGCGCTGGCATGGATCACCTTGGCCGCCGGCCTCCTGGCCATCGTGGTCGGGATTATCAATGTCAAGGACTTCTTCGCCTTCGAGCGGGGAATCACACTGTCGATTCCCGAATCGCGCAAGCTCGATATCTATCGGCGGGCACGGCTCATCCTCAATGCTGAGAACCTGCCGGCCCTGCTGGGCGCGACCATCCTGCTCGCCATAGCGGCCAATTTCTACGAACTGCTCTGCACCGCCGGCTTTCCCATGGTGTACACCCGCCTGCTGACTTTGAGCGAGCTTTCGGCCGGCGCCCGTTACGCCTATCTGGCTTTCTACAACCTGATCTATGTGCTACCGCTGGCGCTGATCGTGTTCGTCTTCGTGCGCACCCTGGGCGCCCACAAGCTCTCGGAACGGGAGGGGCGACTGCTCAAGCTGCTGTCCGGCGTCATGATGCTGGAGCTGGGCCTCCTGCTGGCGGCAGCGCCGGCGCTGCTCAACAACCTGGGGGTTTCGGCGGCTCTGCTGGCTATTGCCCTGGGCCTCACCGCGCTGGCAGCGTGGTTCACCCGCCACCGGGGCGGTCAGGCTGAATCGGCCAAGCCTCTGGACCGTCAATGATGAAAAAGTCCCTGATCGCCCTGATTCCTGCTCATCGCCCCGGTGGCAGGAGCCGTGGCGCTGGTGAAACTGCGCCAGGCACGCAACGCAGCGGAACCTTTGCCGGTTATTCCGCCAGTGGCTGTGACTGCGGGTGCGGCGTGGACGTAAGCTCGTACTGCCGCCGGCAGTGTCGCGAGGATTTTGGTGCCTGCCGTCGCTTGAGTGCGAGATCCTCGCTTTTTATATCATCATCAACTAATATGTTACCAAAAATCAACGAAAGCATTACTTGGTTAAGTAACCAGTGCAGCTATAATCACTTCAGACAGAGGCACCATCAGAGTACATTCACATGGATTTGGTCTGATCCACACAGAATAGCCTCTACCTACCTCCCTCGCGTCAAAAGCCCAAAATAGCCAAAATCGAGAAACGGAGAGAGAGACACCGGCTACTTTATACCCCAACGCCCAATCAATCGCCTCAAGCAATAGTAGGAGAGAGCTATGCGTATCCTCCTCATTGATGATCACACCTTGTTCCGCGAGGCTCTTCTGCATGTGCTCAGACAGTTCGATAGCACGGCTGTGGTAATTGAGGCTGCGACCGCCAGGGAAGCTATCCGCCTAGCTACCCATTATCACGATTTGGATCTGATTCTGCTGGACCTGACCTTGCCCGGCTTGAACGGCCTGTCCGCTTTGCCCGAACTGCATGAACTCCGACCAACGGCGCCCTTGGTCATCTTGTCCGCCTCGGAGGATTCCGTTGATGTCCGGCAGGCCTTGGAAGCGGGTGCGATGGGCTATATTCCGAAGTCGTCCAGCAGCCACGAGATGATCACCGCTTTACGCCTGGTGTTGGCGGGTGAAGTGTATGTTCCGTCTGCTATGTTGGTGGCCTTGGAAAGCCTGGAGGCAGCTTCGGTTGAGGTTACTGCGGCATCCGTGGAGGAGGAGAAGAGTGTTGAGGGGTTGACTCCCCGACAAGTGGAGGTCCTGCGCCTGATGGCGCAAGGTTTGTCCAACAAGGGGATCTGCAAACGCCTGAATGTAGCGGAAGGTACGGTGAAACTGCACGTCACCGCCGTCATGCGGGCATTGAATACCTGCAATCGCACCCAAGCGGTGATCGAGGCGACGCGACGGGGCCTGATACCCGCGTTGGATAGAGGGAGCTAACCCAGCAGTTCACGCTCGCGCAGATGGAGCAGATGATGCAAGGCGCTGCGCAATTTGGCTGGCTGCACAGGTTTATGCAACAACGGATAACCGCTGGCTTCGGCTTCGCGTAAGCGGTCGGGAGCGGTATCGCCGGTAATCACCAGGGCCGGCACATAACGGCGCAGCACTTTTTGCA
The DNA here is from genome assembly GCA_963708455.1 of uncultured Pseudomonadota bacterium. Lineage (GTDB taxonomy): Bacteria > Pseudomonadota > Gammaproteobacteria > Competibacterales > Competibacteraceae > CAIMUS01. Next base: position 2,123 of record CAVPSQ010000006.1, on the reverse strand, counting down.
GAATCGCCACGGCCTCCAGACCGGAGAACTGACCCTGCAGACGATAATCCACAATCAACAGCTCGGGAGGCGGGATGTGCGCCTTGAGCTGTTCCTGCGCTTCTTCCAACGAGCTGGCCTTGATGACGGCACAGCCCCACTGTTCCAATAGGCCATCCATGGCGGCCAATACGGACTTGTCATCATCCAGTACCAGCACCCGGTGACCTCGCAGCGCCTTGGCCGGAGTCGTGGTCGTTAAGGATGCAGAATGGCGTGACGAATCCCGGAAGAGGGGCATGGTAATCGCAAAACAGGAACCGTGCTCCAAGTGGGAGCGGACCACAATCTCATGCCCCAGCAAAGCAGTCAGCCGCTTGACAATGGCCAGCCCCAGCCCCAGCCCTTGGTGCCGATCCCGCTCCGGATTGCCCAACTGATGAAATTCTAAAAAGATATTGTCCAGTTGATCTTCGGGAATACCAGGGCCAGTGTCATGTACCTCGATGCGCAGTTTGCCACCCCGGCAACGGGCGCCCACCAGCACGCGGCCATTGCGAGTGTAGCGCAGCGCATTGGAAATCAAATTTCTTAATATACGCTCCAGCATGGAGGGGTCGCTTCGCACGATAGCCCGACTGGGGCGCATTCGCAGGGCATTACCATTCCAGAGGGGGGATTGATGCTCGGGTTCCAGCCGCTTGAATCGCCTCCGTTCCAGCATGGTCCCGAACGGATTGATCCCATGAGATCGATATTCGGTTTCCAGCCGCTTGAACAGCTCGGCCACGACTACGGGGCCTATGTTGGGGTGGACCACGCCAGCATCCAGCTTGGAGATATCCAGCAAGGCGCTCAACATACTGTCGATGGCCCGGATGGAGTCCTCAATCTGCTTGATCAGCGGCTCGGTTTCGGTATTGCATACCCGATCTACCAGATTGGCGAAAAACAGGCCCAGAGCGTGGATGGGTTGGCGTAAATCATGACTGGCCGTCGCCAGAAACCGGGTTTTCGCCGCATTGGCTGCTCCGCTTCCTGGCGGGCCGAGTCCAGCGCGTCCTCCCGGTGCTTGAGTTCGGTAATGTCGGTATAGGTCAGCACCCGGCTGCCATCCGGTGTGGCGTTTTGCAGGATTTCGATGATGGCGCCGTCCGCGCGACAGTACTCAACCTGTCCTTCCCCCAGATTATCCAGCGGCGGATCGGCGGCGCGCAGGATCGTATCGATAGGTTGACCGTATTCGATCTTGTGGCTACCCAGGCCGAGTAAATCCAGGAAGCGCTGATTCCACATCCGCAATCGGCTTTCCCGGTCGATCAGGCTGATGCCCTGTTGGATGTGCTGCAAGGTAGTTTCCAGCAGGGCTGATTTTTCTTCCGTCTCCCGTCGCAGGGTGGTGTTTTCAAAGCGAAGCTGCAGGGAATGATTGAGGGTTTTGTAGACATTTCTGGCATAGAACAAGCTCGCTATCAGATTTAGGCCCACCAGCAAGGCGATTTCCGCGCCGATCATGCCACCACGCAGCAGCAATACGGTGATCAGGGATAACAATACCAGCATGGAAGCAAAATAGGCCGGCGGATAGGACACCACAGCCATCAGTGCCTGCGCATTCAATCCGACCAGGATAACGGTGATGATGATCAGGGTTACCGGCTGTCCCGGATCCAGGAACAGGATGGGAACGACTCCCCAAGCCAGACCAAAAACCCAGGATAAAGCAGCCGCTGCCGCTCCCCAGTAGGGTATCATTTCCGTGATATGTTTTCGTTGCTGGTAGGCATGCGTCAGCAGCCATCGAACCACCGTTAACCCATAGAGAACAGCCAGCCAAGCCAGAAGACTGTTGTGGGATGCCGTGCCCCAGAGCATGAAGGCGAGTAAAGTGCTGGTAACAGTATGGACAATAATGGCGATAGGGACCGAGCGGAATAAAGTCTCTATCAGCTCCACCTTTATTTCAGCACTGGTGACAGGGTGGGTTGGATTCATAGCGCTGTTAATCGTGCATTCACCGATAAAAAATAATAAAAGAGCAGCATTAGCTATGGATTAATATCCTCTGATATCCTCGCGTGGTCTAGGGGAAGGTCTACGCTCACGATCATTATTATTTGGATAATCCCCTTTCTTGTCTGGAT
>CAVPSQ010000005.1:0-804861 GCA_963708455.1 uncultured Pseudomonadota bacterium | reverse complement strand
CGCTTCTCAGCCCCTCTGCCCCTCAGTTCCGCTGCTGTGCTGCCTCACCCCTGTGCAACCCCAGCGCCATCGCATACTCCTGCGCCAGATCAAACCCCACATCCAGCCCCGGCGCGCGCTGCTGCGCTGCCACATACATCAGCGCCACCAGGTTCAGCCCGCTGAACTGCCCCGGCAGGCTCCGCAGCGTGTACTTCGGCGCCGGATCATTGACATCCAGGCCACGCGTACCGAGCATCGCGATCTCAAACTCGACGTTGCGCACTTCCGCCGGCGTCAGCTTCTCAAACGTCTTCAGCGCGCCCAGGCAGTACATCACGGCGTCCATGCGCGGCAGGCCCACGGCGTTCTTCCGGAACGTGCGTGCCGCCAGTTGCGAGAGCGCCTCCTCGGCCAGCTTGGCTGTTTCACCGAACTCGTCGATCGCCAGCATCCGCTTGTAGGCCGCATCGGCGCCGATATCATCGCCGGTCAGTTCCAACACCTGCCCCAACCCATACCAGGCCCGCGCATCCTGCGGATCGAGCGCCGTCGCCTTGCGCAGCGGCTCGACCGCCTCCGCCGGCCGCCTCAGCTTCAATAGACACCCGCCCAGGTTGCGCTGCGCCCACACGTTGTCCGGGTTCAACGCCGCGGCGCGCTGCAAAATCGGCAGCGCCTGCTCGTTCGCGTTTTGCCGAGTGAGCGCCACGCCCAGAGCCACCAGGCCGTTCACATGGTCCGGCGCCACGACCACCAACCGCCGCAGCCGTACGACCGCCTCATCCATCTGCCCCCGATCGCTCAGCACCATGCCCAGGTTATACAGCACATCCGGGTTGTCCGGGTCATCGCTCAGCAGAAACCGCAGCAGCGTTACCCCTTCCCGCAGCTCGCCGCGCGTCAACATCGCGGCGATCGGTGCCATCGGATCAGGCGCCTCCCCGTTGCTGGACCCCCGCTCCGGCGTCCACGTCACCTCGATCGTGTCCGGCCCAAAGACCAGCGTCTCGATCACCCCGCCCAACTGGCGGAACTGCTTGCGCAGGAACTGCGACACGGCTTCGCGAAACGCCGCCCGGCCGGGCGTCCGCGCCTCCGCCGGCAGCAGGCTCAGGTCAAATTCGGCGATCTTCAGCCGCATGACCCGCTTGTTCTTCACCATCTGCCCCTCACCTCGGCGCCTGATACGGCGCCCAAGCATACCAGCCGAGAATCCCCAACTGCGCGCCCCACGCGTCCACCAGCGCCCGGTCATACTCCGGCCCGGCCGGCACTTCGTGCCAGAGCTTCAGCAGCGCCCCGCCTGCGGCATCGTGCCCGGCAAACCGGTAAGGCGCCGCCAACTCCCGCCGCCCCCACCGCTCCGCCCAGAACAGCGCATAAGCCGCATTGATCGCTTGCGTCGGCCGGTACACCGCCTCCGGTGTGACCTCCTTGATGCGCGGTTCAAGACCGACTTGCGCCTCGGCCAGTTCGCGCAGCACGGCTTCTTCTTGCTGCTCCCGCAAGACCGGATAGTGTTCGGCCAGCCACGCCGCCACCCGCAGCCCCACCGGGATCGAGCGCACGTGCGTGATCAGCCCGCCCAGGTAGAGGTGCGTCAGCTCAGCCTGCGCCGCCGCCTCCGGCCCCGCCAGATCACGCACCAGCTCATGCACCGCGGCCTCGCCTGCCACCGTCGAACGGGCATCGCCGCGGGCTTCCGGCGGGGCTGCAAAATGGCGCAGCACGAACCCGCATTGATAGCAGATCAGATAATCCAGGACGCGTTTGCCGTCCGGCCGATAGCTAATCATGTGCGCGGGCAGCGGGTCGTGGGCGAGCCGCACCGACGCCACCGTCGCCAGGTTCGCGTCCTCCCGCACATGCACCGGGAACCCCGACTCGACCTCGACCGCCTTCAGCAACTCGCGCGTAACATCACGTGGCTCCAACTGCTGCACCTTTCACGCTGATTCAGCGCCTGCGCTGCGTTCCACGCGACCTCTGAACCCAGCCTAACAAAAAGCCGCGGACCCTGGATAAAGGGACCTCGGCCTCACTTGACGCTTGGAACAGCCGTGCTAACCGTAACGGCTCGCAATGAGGGCTGCGATGCCCCGGATCCTGGGTTCGATCGGGAACCATCCCTTTGGGACAGGAAACGGGTGTGAAGCCGGCCAGTACCATCTGGCCGGCTTCACTGCTTAATTACGCCAATTATACCGGGATAACCGTCACAATGCAAAGTCACTTGCACGGACGGACATCCCGCTTGTCGAGAGTTGTCGCTACATCACTACAATCTGAGAGGCGACTCTCACCATACTTACCAGGAGGCACACAACATGATGCGTAGCCTACTCACACTGATCCTGGTCCTGGTTTCCCCTGCACTGGCCGCCTGCACGCCAGGATCCGCCCAAGTGGCCCGAATTGAGGCCCAGGCTGAGGTTGAGGCTGAGGACATGTCAGCTGCAACTGCGACGGCCGCACCCACTTTGACGCCTAAGGCGACGGTATCGTTGGCGCCGAGCCCTACCGCGACGTGGGCTCCATCCGCCACGGCGACGCTACCGCCCACAATGACGCCGCGACCCGCTGCGACATCCACCGCTACGGCGACTGCGCTGCTGCCGGCGGCCACACCGACGCCTGAAGGGCCGGCTGTCGTGGTGCAGGTCAACGCTAACCTCCGCTCCGGCCCGGCACTGCTTACCCGGTCATCGGCGGCGCGCGGGCAGGCGATCGTCTGTCAGTGACGGGCCGGTTCAGCGGCTGGTGGCAGATCGCGCTCGCCGGGCGCGCCGGCTGGATCTGGGGCGAGCTGGTGAGCGCCAACACGGCCGCAGAACAGGCGCCGGAAGTAGTCGGCTTCCCACTGCCGCCACCCCCTCGCCGCCCACTGGTGAGGTCAAGGCTCAGGCTGAGGCTGAGCCTGCCGCAACCCCGACCTTAGCCTCAACCTCAACCTTGACCTCAGCCTCGTCCCAGCCCGACCTGATCGTGCTCGGCCCGGAAACGCAGTATCCCGTGCGGGCGCGGGTCATCCAGGGTTGGGGCTACGAGTTTGTGGACCTGTCAGCCGCGTACGACATCGTGGTGCACCGGGACGTCTTCGGCACGGCAAAGCCGTGGCCCACCAGATCGACGACGAGAACGTCCAGCGCTACCGGCGCCAGAGCCGTTTCGCGCAGTCCGGACCGATCCGCATCACGCTGGTGGACGCGCAGCCGCACCCGGATGCCGGCTGTCCCGGCTGGGGCTGGGCAACGGACCGTGATACCTTCGTGGATCCCTACGGCATGACGCAAGATCCGTGCCGGGTGGAGCACAGCCTCTTCCCCCAGGACGACGGCGCGGGCACGACCCTGCTGATCGGCTGGGGTTACAACGCGGGCACCACGCTGGCGATCGGCACGGCCGGGCCGCACCTGGCTGACGCCAGCACCAGCTTCCTCGCCGAGACGCTGCCCTGGCCTGGCACGCCAGTAGGCGTCGGCCCGGCGGACCGGCCGGATTTCAGCCAGCCGCTCTACCGGCCGCTGGGCGCGGCGCACCAGGAGGACGGCCGCTGGGTCTGGCAGGATGCCTTTGCGGAGATCGTGCCGGCGGGGTGGTGAGCTGAGGGTTTGCGCCGGACCATGCCTGCTGGCGCGCGTGTGCGGGGTGTCTCGCAGGTTGACTTTTGTCGCCATTGATGATTTCATCCTCCGTAAACACGCCAGCAGGAGGATACGATGACCTTGAACAGCCTGACACGTGACGAAGAGCGCATCCTGGTCTATCGGGGAACTGAGCGGCCCTTTACGGGGGAATACGACAACTTCGACAAATCGGGGACGTACATCTGCCGGCGCTGTAACGCCCCGCTGTTCGCCTCGCAGAGCAAGTTCGATGCCGGCTGCGGCTGGCCGGCGTTCGACGATAGCTGCCCGGGCTCGCTCAAGCGCCTGGTTGACCCCGACGGCCGGCGCACAGAAATCCAATGCGCTAACTGCGGCGGCCATCTGGGACACGAGTTCCTGGGTGAACGGCTGACCGAGAAGAACACGCGCGAGTGCGTCAATTCGCTGTCGATCCGCTTCGTGCCAGCCGGGCAGGCGTTGCCCGAGGTCCAAAAGCCGTAGGGATGCGGACTGCTGGAGCACGAATTGCTCGGCGGCCGGCTGCGACATCCACCGCTACGGCGACTCTATCAGCCGCTCGGCGCGGCGCACAAGGAGGATGGGCGCTGGGTCTGGACGGATGCGCTTGCGGAGATCGTGCCGGCGGGGCGGTGAGGAAGGGGAGCGCTGGGCATGAGCAGCACAATCAGCGGGTGGATTTGGGAGGCGACATTGGCCGGGGCGCTGGCCCCAACTCCTCGGCCAACGTCTCCTCCGAGGTGGGCGGCTCCATGCCCTGCGCTGCGCGTAGGCGCAGGCGCGCCGAGGTGCGAGCCTTCAGCGGCGACACGCCGGCCTGCCGGGCGGCTGCGCCGAATGACATGCCGCCGCGCGCATAGCGCTCCAGCGCGCGCTCTACCCTGAACTCGCGCAGCCCATGCGCCAGGAGCTCAGACCAGGAAGTCGTGTGTGGCCGAGTCCAACTCGCGCGCCAGCGACGCAGGCAGTGTCAGCGTCAGGGTCTGCGCGGATCGCGCATCCGAAGCGTTTGACGCCGGCACAACGGAGATCGCATCGGCGTTTGGTTGCTGCATGCCTCCACCTCAAGCCGTCAGAAAGTCCAGGTAATTGGCCCGGTTGACCAGGTGCGTTTCGCTGTCCGGGTACGCGTCGGTGAAGGCTGCGGGCGGCCGCCAGCGCGTGGCGGTCCACTTGCACTCGAACCCGAGCAGGCGGCCCCCCTCCTCCTCCAGGTAATCGAGTTCCGCGCGGTCGTAGGTGCGCCAGAAGTAGGTGTTGACGTGCCGGCGGCAGTTGTGGTTGAACTTCATGCGCTCGCTGATGAAGAAGTTCTCCCACAGCGCGCCGCTGTCATTGCGCAGGTCCAGCGGATTGAAGTTGTTGATCAGCGCGTTGCGGATGCCCAGGTCATAGAAATACACCTTGCGCAGCTTCGCCAGCTCCTTTCGCAAGTTGCGGCTGAGCGGCGGCAGGTGGAAGATGATGAACGCCTTTTCCAGCAGCGCGACGTAGCGTTCCACGGTGGCCCGGTCGATGCCCAGCAACTGCGCCAGCTCGTTGTACGAGACCTCGTTCCCCACCTGGAGGGCCAGCGCTTGCAGCAGCCGGCGCAACACCTCCGGGCTCTTCACCGACTGATACTCCAACACGTCGCGGTACAGGTAGCTGGCCGCGATCTCCGTTACCGTCTCAGCCGGGTCGTCGGCCAGGGCCACGCTGGGGTACAGGCCGTAGCGCAAGCGGCGCTCCAGCAGGCGGCCCGCCTCCAGCGGCGTCTCCTGCGTCAGCAGCTCGGCGACCGACAGCGGATACAGATAAAACTCGGTCTTGCGCCCCGTGAGCGGCTCGCTGATCGTGTTGGACAGCTCGAAGGACGAGGAGCCGGTGGCGATCACCTGCAGGTCGGGGAAGTTGTCGGCGAGCAACTTCAGCGCCAGGCCGATATCGCGCACGCGCTGGGCCTCGTCGATCACGACCAGGGTCCGGCGGCCCATCAGCGCGCGTAACTCAGTGGAAGTGCGGTTGGTGAGAGCGTCTCGGATGTCCGGCTCATCGCAGTTGAGGTAGAGGCCACGATCGGGATACCGGCCCAGGATCTCCTTCACCAGGGTGGTCTTGCCCACCTGGCGCGCGCCGTAGATCACCACGACCTTGCCCTTGAACAAGGCCGCTTCGACCGCGGGCTGGATGGCGCGGGGGTATTGAGTCATGGCATTTTCCTCAAGCAGGCGATGTTACTCGCCTAATTTATACCTATTTAGGGGATTTGTCAAGCATCTACGCGGTAGATTCTCATAACCTGACAGACATGACTTGCCAAATCGGCGCCGCAGACCCATTGACGCGGGCCTGATCGCCGTGTAAGATACGCCTGGTTGCCGGCTGCGGCGGGGTTTCGGCCCTGCGCACCGGCGAAAGCGGGGAGCCTGCGGGCGCCCTTTTTTATTTCCCTTTATCAATACCTTCGCCAAGTTGAGTTAACGTAAACGGGCTTTCGTAGTAGAGTTGGTTGTTGACACAATCCGACTCAGGAGCTACGCAAAGCCCATGCTTGATATTGTAGCACTTTTACAATGCTTCCAGCCGTTCGTGACGGCCACGACGTTGCGCCAATTCAGCAAGATCATCGTGGCGCTGTTGGCGATGACCGGGCGGGTCACCATGCTCGGCATCTCGCGTTGGGCCGGCCAAGGTGGTAGCTATCGTACGGTGCAACGCTTCTTTACCACCGTCTTGCCTTGGGCGCAGCTGTTTTGGGTGTTTTTCCGCCAGCACCTGCAGCGTCCAGACGCCGTTTACATCCTGGCTGGTGATGAGGTGGTGGTCAGCAAAGCTGGGCACCACACCCATGGGCTGGATCGCTTCTTCGCCGGTGTGTACGGCCGCGTGATTCCGAGCCTCGCCTTTTTCAGTCTCGCGCTGATTGATACGGAACAACGCCGCTCATTTCCGGTGCGGATCGAGCAAGTGGTGCGCAGCGAGGCCGAAAAAGCCGCCAGTCAGGCCAAAACCGCCGCGAAACAAGCGCCCAAACCGCTTGCACCACGCAAGCCCGGCCGCCCGAAAGGTAGCAAGAACAAAACGGCGACCGACCTGGTCTTATCGCCCGAACTGCTCCGCATCCAGGCCATGCTGAAGGCGCAACTCAAACTCATGGCCGGGCGGATCGCGCTGACCTATCTGGTCTTGGATGGCCATTTTGGCAACCACCCGGCCTGGCACATGGTGCGGCAGTGCGGCTTGCAGCTGATTTCCAAGCTGCGCTGTGACTCGGCCTTGTATCTGCCCTATGATGGCCTCTACAAGGGGCATGGGCCGCACCAGAAGTACGGTGACCGGCTCGATTACCAGCACTTGCCCGCTCAGTACCTGAAGCAAACCACGACCGCCAAGCAGATCGAAACGCGCATCTATCAGATGCAATGCCTGCACAAGGAGTTCAGCCAGCCGCTCAATGTCGTGATCCTGGTCAAAGTCAATCTGCAAACCCAGGCTTGGGCCCATGTCATTCTGTTCAGTAGCGACCTGGAGCTCGCCTATGACACGCTGATCGACTATTATCGCCTGCGGTTCCAAATTGAGTTCAACTTCCGGGACGCCAAACAGTATTGGGGCCTGGAGGACTTCATGAACGTCTCGGAAACCGCCGTGACCAATGCCGCTAACCTGTCCTTGTTCATGGTCAACGTCTCGCAGCGCTTACTCGGCGATCTGCGGCCCGCCAACCCGGATTGCAGCGTTCTGGACCTGAAGGCGCTGTGCCGTGGCGCCAAGTACGTCGCCGAAGCCATCAAAATGCTTCCGGAAAAGCCTGAGCCAGTTGTATTGGCGCGCATCTTCAAGCAACTGACCGCTCTGGGCCGCATTCACGTGGCTCAGACCACGTCCAGCTCGCCTTAGTTGGCGAAGGTATTGAATCGTAAGATGGCGTATAATTCCAGTCGGCGAGGATACGTTTTCCAAAGTCCGAAGGGGGAATCGGGCAAGGCAGATCAGGCAGACAAGTCGAAAAGCGGGATGCTCCGGCAACCGGAGCGCTCACGGATAACGAACCGCAGCGATCATGGTTAGTGCGAACCGGCCACCTCATGGATACCCGATTTGGGGTAGCCGTGAGCGGGGTGGTTCGCGAAGTGGCACAGTGGTTCGGGTCCGTGAGGTCGGACGGCGCAAATCCTCTCTCCCCGACTCAATATTATCATCAGGCGTACTTGGAACCCCACGGATAGCTATCCGTGGGGTTCCGTGTTATCTTAAGTCAATATGCCACAGAAGCTTACTGGCTGGCAGGGCGCCGCGAACTTCAGCCCGTTGGAAGACGGCTAGGTCGGCAGTAGGACTGGCTGCGGCGGGTGGCCGTCAGTGCGTCGCAGGTAACACGGCTTCCGCCGTCGCCCTGATCCCGTCTCCTGACGCCTGCAACGTGGTCCACATGGGGCAGATCGCCGACCGTGTTGTGATGATGAGCGACCTGCGCGGCCTCGCCAACGTACTCCCATGCTCGTTCCGCGGCACGCAAGTCGCGTGGGAGCTATCCGCTCTCCTGGAACGCTAAGGCTCGACCACACTTGGTCGGGGCCTTTTCATGCGCGCCCAGCATGGGCGTTGGCTAGGCGGTGGACGACCGCTGCGGAGTTTGATTGCACCAACCACTAGCTGAGGGCAAAGGCGTCGCCGTGAGGTGGGGTCTGGAGGAAGCCGGAGGCAAACCTGCGACTTGAGGGACACGAACCCATCCGAGACCATATCAATCGGGCGAGCTGGGATCTGAACTGGCATGTGAAAACGAAGCCCAATGCACTCAAGGCATTGGGGGACTGAGTCCGCCAGAGGGGTGGAGGGTGGCTGCCGTCTCCGCGGCCGGGCCGCGATGGCCTGGCCGAAGATCGTCGTCAGGTGCGTGACGCTGCCCAGTTCGGTTCTTGAGGAGGGCAGAACCGAAGGCGGATTTCGACAGCCGCAACGGCGGCTGACAGAAGCTTGCGTTTACTTGAACGCCATTGTATGCCAGGGCATGAGATTGTGCAAACCGGAATGACGGCAGCGGATCGGATCTGTCTCAGACGACTTGACGATTTGACCGTTCCCTTGCTTCGTGCTATAAGTATGGCCTTCCACTTTTCACAAGCGCAATCCAGAATAACCCGCATGGCATGACAGGGAGGCGATGTGCGTGACCTGATCGGCCGCAAGCTCGGTCCCTATGAGATTCGTGACGTGATTGGCCACGGCGGCATGGCGACGGTTTATCGCGCCTATCAGCCGTCATTGAATCGCTTTGTCGCGATCAAGGTGCTCAATACGGTCATGGCCCAGGACACGGAGTTCGTGGCCCGGTTTCGCCAGGAAGCGTTGGCGGCCGGCGGGCTGGATCACCCCAACATCCTGCGGATCTACGACGCCGACTCCTTCGAGGGCCGGCAATATATCGTGATGGCCTATGCGCCGGGCGGCACCCTGGCTCAGCGCCTGCGCAAAGGCGGGGTCCTCTCGTACGATGAGGCTGCCGACACGGTCGCGCAGGTTGCGGACGCGTTGCACTACGCGCACCGCCGCGGCATCGTCCATCGCGATATCAAGCCGAGCAACATCCTACTAGATGAAGAAGGCCGTCCCCTCTTGGCCGACTTCGGCATCGCCCAGGCGGTCAGCAGCGGCCCGCGCCTGACGCAGACCGGCTCCAGCATCGGCACGCCCGACTACATGTCGCCGGAACAGGCGGAGGGCCGACGCGTCGACGGGCGCAGTGACCTCTTCAGCCTGGGCATCGTGTTGTACCAGATGGCCACCGGCAAGATGCCGTTTCAGGCCGACACGTCGATGGCCATCATGTTTCAGGTCGTCCATCAGACGCCGCCGCCGCCGCGCTCGGTCAACCCCGCCATCCCGACTATACCTGGACAGCATCATTCAAAAGGCGCTGGCCAAGCAACCGGACGCCCGTTTTCAAACCGGCCAGGAGATGGCCCAAGCCTTGCGCGAGCGCCGCGTCGTCGCTGTGCCGCCGCCCTCAGAGGAGTGGGACCAGGCCACGCAGGCGATGCGCGCCGTGCCCGGACGGCGGCGCGCCACGCCCGTGGCGGCAGACCGCCGCTTTGCCGCGCAAGCGGTCCGCCGGCCGTGGTTTCCTGATTGCGCTCCTGGTGCTGGCGCTGGTGGCGCTGCTTGGCGCCGGAGGGTATCTGGCCGGGATGCGTTGAACGCGCGCACAGCCCAAGGCGTGACACCCGCTGCGCCGACCCAGGTGGCCCAGGCGCTGCCCACCGAGGCGCCCACCGTCCCCCCCACCGAGGAGGCGCAGCCATCGCCCACGCGCGGCGCGGGCGGGGTGGTCGTGGCCAAGACCGCCGCGCCCACCGAGACACCGGCGCCCACGCAGACGCCGGTGATTGTCGTCATCACCGTGCTGGCGCCCACACCAACGGTGGCGCCCACTGAGCCGGCGACGCCGACCCCCTCCCCACCGCCACGCCGCAACCCGCGCCGACGGCGGTTGCCACGGCCAAGCCCACAACCGCGCCGGCTCAGCCCGCAGTGGCCAAGCCCGCGGCCACGACGCCGGGGGTGCGTGCTGGACTTCGAGAACCTCGGCACGTGGCGCATCGGCGATCGAGCCGTATGGCGACTTCGCCGCCAGTCCAGCGAGCAAAAGCATGGCGGCAACTACTCGGGCAAGCTGGCCTACCAATTCCCGGCTGTCGCCAAGAACTACGTGGTCTTCCGCGCATCCCGGCAGCGTCCATCCCCGGCCAGCCTGCGGCGCTCAAGCTGTGGGTGTACGGCGATGGGTCCGGCCACTTCCTGAACGCCTGGGTGCGCGATAGCCAGGGCGAAGTGCGCCAGTTCACTTTTGGGCAGATCACGCACACCGGGTGGCAGGAGACTGGAGGCGCCCCTGGATACCGCCGCGGCCTGGCCGCAAGCGCACATCTCGGGGACTGACAACGGCCGGCTGGATTTCCCCATCAGCCTGGATTCCCTGGTGCTCGATGGCGTGCCGGACGGGGGCGGGCCGTTCGCGGGTGCGATTTACCTGGATGACCTGAGCACCGGTGATGTCACCGCGCCGCAGGCGGTCGCCCCGGCCCCTGCGGCGAATACAGCCCCGCGGCCCCGGCTGCGCCTCCCGCGGCCGGCGGCCCGCCCGCCGGGCTGACCGGCCACATCGTCTACACGAGCGGCGCCGGCGGCGCAACGGCCATCTCGGTGCTTGGATGTGGCCAACCGCAACACCTGGGAGCTGCACGGCAACGCCCGCCAACCGGACATCCTCGGGGACGGCCGCGTCGTCTTCAACGGCATCGGCGGCGGCAAGGACAACATCTTCTCGGTCAATCTCGACGGCAGCTACGAGCGGATGAACAGCCTCCATCCCGAAGACAGCTATCCGAGCTGGTCTCCGACGGGCGTGAGCGCTGCGATTCACTCGACGCTGCAGGGAGATGGCAAGGATCGGATCTATGTCCTGTGGGATATGTCGACCGCCCAAGAGCCCAATAGTCTGCAGGTCAACAAGACGGACGTTTATGGCAAGTACCCGACCTGGCTGGAGACGTGGCGCATCGCGTTCACCGGCTGCAACTACTGGGCCAGCGGCGGCAACTGCGGCATCTGGACCGTGAACAGCGACGACAGCGGCAGCCCGGCGCAGTTGACCACCGACCCATCCGACATCAGCACCGACAGCGCCGGGGGGATCCTGCTCTTTGCGTCGCCGAGAACCGGCAACTGGGATGTCTACGCTATGCCCGAGGGGGGAGGCACGCCCCAGAACCTGACGAACCACCCGAGCCAGGATGCCGGCGGGACCTTCTCGCCCGATGGCCGCTATATTGCGTTCATGTCTAACCGGGATGGCGGCTGGGGCATCTGGGTGATGAATGCCGACGGCAGCAACCCTCAGAAGTTGGTGGCCGTGCCCGGTTTCGGCGCCGGCTGGATCGAAGAACGCCTGGCCTGGGGGCCGTGATTGACCGGACTATGTTGAAACGAGAGTTGCTCGTGCCACCCTTGGAGACCGGCTCAGGCGCGCAACACCGAGGCTCCCTGTCCCCACCTGGGCGCTGGTGACGTTCTGGCTGGTGGTCATCCTGCTGGCAGCGACGGCGTTGGCCTTGGGCGTCAACTACTGGTTGACACGCGGGAACCAGGCCCGAGAGCCTGAAAGTGCAGCCGTTCAAGAGGCAGCGGCTGGGCCCACGCCTACTGCCTCGCCGCAGACCGCTGCGCGGCCGCAAGCGCCGAGCGTCCGCGCTCGGCGGGGGGGGTGATCCTCGTGCCGACTCCGCGTTGGCGGAGACACCGGCGCCGGCACCGGGACCCCGACCCTGCTCGGAGGGCAGCCTGCCCGCCGCAGTCCTGCTGCAAGAGGTGCCTATCGGCAAACAAACCCGGGCGCTCAACTGCGAGTTCCAGACCGCTTCCGACCTGGCCTGGTACTACGGCCGTCCTTTTACCTGGGAGGAGATTTACCAGTACGTCGGCCACGACGTGGGCGGCAATCCACACAAGGGCTTCGTGGGCCGCAGCTTCGATGACCGGCCCGGCCAATTGTATCCGCTCGGCTATGGGGTTTACGCCGAGCCGATCGCGCAGGGCCTTTGCGCAGCTTGGCCTGACAGCGGAGGTCTCCTACAATAACCCGCGTGAATGGCTCGTGACGCAGCTTGCGAACGGCCGGCCGGTGATGGTGTGGACCACCAGCAACATGACCATCCGGCCGGTGGCGACGTGGACCGCGGCCGATGGCGTCACGGTGAAAGGCGTGCCCGGCGAGCACACCTATCTTGCGGTCGGGTACGACGCCGATGGACTCTGGCTGATCGACCCTTGGGATGGTCAGCGACACCATTTTGACTGGCAGGCCTTCCTGGGGAGCTGGGATCTGCTCGACCGGATGGCGCTGATCGTCACCGGCGAACCGGCGCCGTCCATGACCCCCACCGCCGACCCGTAATGTGAGCTTTATCTCTTTCCGTGTGGTGTGTGTTATGATTCTTGTCGAAGTCGGCCCGCCTGCCACTTTGTGATTCCAGGTCTTTCGTCCTTTTCAGTATCATCCTTCTGGTATCGCGGAGGTCTCCACATGCTCTCTGCCCGCATCGCTCAACCCTGCAAGCTCCTGCTGCTCCTGGTTTTCATCCTTGCCATCGGCCTGCCGGCCCCGCTCCCCCTGCGAGCACAGACCGGCCCGGTCGAGGTGCGCACCCTCAGCATCGACTACTCTGCCTTCCCGGATATCTGCCTGCAGGTCGCGCCGGTCGCCGCCAACGGCACGGTGCCGGCTGAGCTGTCGGCCGATTCGGTTCAGATCTACGAGAACGGCGACCCGCGGCCGGCTTCGACGGTCACGCGCGGAGTACGTCGGCAGCCAGATCGCCATCGTGTTCGACGCCTCCGGCAGCTTTGACCGGCCCGGCAGCGCAGGCACCAATCGCCGCTTCGACGATGCGATTGCGGCCCTGGACGAGTTGGTGCTCTCCAAGGGCAAATGGCTGCAGCAGGATCCCAAGGTCGATCAGATGCTGTTGATCGCGCCCACCGGCCCCGACGCCTTCAAGATCGCTCTGCCGGATGGAAAGTGGACGACGGAGCCGGTTGCGGTACACAACAACGCCTACCAGCTCGGCCCGGTCAAGACGGACACGCCGCTCTACAAGATGCTGGTCGAGGCCATGGTGCGGATGAAGGACCTGCCCGACTATGACCGCCGCGCCAAGTTCCTGTTGGTCTTTTCCGATGGCGTCGACCGCACCAGCGCCAGCGACGTCACCGATGTCATCAACCGCGCCAACAACCTTGGTGTCAAGGTCCTGTCCGTAAAGATCGGCCCCGAGGGGGCGGGCAAGGCGCTGCAACGCATGGCGGAGGAGACCCCGCGCGAAACACGTGCCGACTGGGCCTACGCGGAATACACTGACGCCGGACTCGCTGGCTCCGTTGTACAACGCCATTAAGTCGCAGGCCGAGCAATACCGGGTCTGCTATCGGTCGAAGATCAACCAGACCGGGCCGCAGAGCATCGAGGTCGGTGTCAAGGTGGGTGACCGGGAGTACAAGAGCGCGGCTCGGAGCGTCTCCATCCCGGTGCAGCCGGCCGGCGTGCGTATCACGGTGCCGGCCGATGGCGTCGTGTACGACCGCGTCGCGAGCAGTTGGGACCAGCATCGACGACCATCGAGCCGCGCGAGGAGCCGGTGACGGTGGAGGTGGCCTGGCCGGACAACTTCCCGCGCAGCATCGAGCGGGTGCTGTACGAGGTGGATGGCAGTGTCGTGGCGAACCTGTCGCCTGACGAGGCGTTCACGTGGGATTTCTCGCAGCTGCCCGCGGGCATCCACTCGCTGCGCGCGGTGGTGCGCGACGAGCTGGGCCTGGAGGGGCGCAGCGACCCCGTGCGGGCTGAGATCAACATTATGATCCCGCCGCCGCCCCCGCCGACCGTGACACCTGAGCCGACCCCAACGGCCGAAGCCGCCCTTGCCGGAGCAAATCGTCGACAACGCCCGCGAGCAGCCGATGCTGCTGATCACCTGCCAGCCTCTCGAAACCCATATAAGCTGATGCGCCCTTGATACTGTGAGCAGCTCGAAAGATTTGATTGATCTCTTCTTTATTCGTCCCTTCACGTTCTAAGATCAGGAGGGACCTTTCCAGCTCCTGCAGGTGCTCTCTGACCTCGTCCGCATAGTCTTGCAAGAAGTCCTGGGCTGCCATAAGATCCTCATTTCCCAGCGTGTTTCCTGTTTAGGGCACATCCATCCGGTGGCTTCAGGAAGAGTGCAACCAAGCCGGCTACACATTACGTCCCTGGAATGACCGACTTTGATGGAAAGCGTCAGTCACGGCAAAGCTGCCAACGTCTGCAAGAGCTCTGCCTCATCACCCTTCCTGATCACCTTCTTGACCGCAACTTGGGAGATTTGCGAAGTCGTCATTGCAGCATCCAACAAGGTATACAGGATGATGGATGCCTTGGGGTCCCATTCCAGAATCTCCCTGGCTGCAGTGATCCCATCCTTATCGCGCATGGTGATGTCCATGGTGACAACATCCGGCTGCAGTTGCCGATACAACTCCACCGCTTCGTTGCCATCCTTTGCCTTACCCACAACCTCATAGCCTGCGTCATTAAGACACTGCACGATTCGGTGCCGCATGAGGTTCGAATCATCCACTACAAGAACGCGTTTCGACATCTGGGAGCGTCTTCCTTCCGGTAATACGTTTTACCTCAACGTGTTCCTCGAGTTTTGCGGTGGTGGCACTGGCAGTATTGCCCCCCAGAGTCATCATCGGCGTGCGTGATTCAAGAGCAACCTCCGCCGGTCCGCACTGAACTGCAAGACAACACCGTGTGTGGCACCTGCCCAACAAGCCTAAGCACCAACAAGCTTTCACAGAACTGGGTCACCTTCAGGCTCCAGCACGCGTTTCGCGCCCTTCCTGGGACGTGCCGGCCTGAGTTCCCTCCGCTCGCGACGATACCTTCGGCCGCCCATCACCACCTCGGGTGTCCCTGGTGATTCTGAACTGAGCAATCAGCGTACTGAAATCACCCATCAAGTCGGCAAGGTTCTCGCTGAACTTCTGCGAATTCTGCGCGCCAGATGCGTTGGTGAGAGCCACGTTGCTCATGTCCTGAACAATCTGCTGCAAGGCCTGACTGCGTTCGCGCTGCATCGTCGTCATGTTGGTGATGTTCTCAGCACGCTGGTTCGCATTGCGCACATCCTGCATGACCGATTCCGCGTTCTTGACCTGATCCAGGGTGGATTGTGATACATCATGAGACACCTGGGACACTTGTTCCATGATCGATGTCGATCGTTCGCGGCGTTTGCCCTGCTCGGCGGTGAGCATGGTGATTTCACGAGCCAGTCCGCGCAGGCGTTCCATGGAATCGGCGACGAGTTGGATGCCCTTGGTTTGTTCGCGAGTAGCGACATCGATCTCGCGGATCAGCGTGTTGGTTTGTTCAACGGCGCTAACGATATCGGCAAGAGCCCGGTTACTGCCGGTGGCCAGTTGGGTCCCGTCTTTCACGCGTTCGTTACTGTTCTTGATGAGCGTCGAAATCTCTTTGGTGGATTCCGCGGTTCTTTCAGCCAGTTTGCGGACTTCCTCGGCAACTACCGCAAACCCACGACCGTGTTCTCCGGCTCTTGCAGCTTCGATGGCAGCGTTCAAGGCCAGCAGGTTGGTCTGATCGGCGATGTCGGAAATCACCTCGATGATTTCCGTGATCTGTTCGGAGCTCTCCGCAATACTGTGCATACCTTGCACCACCTGCTCAACCGCCTTTCGGCCCTCGATGGCCGCTTGATAGGACTGTCCTGACTGCTGGCCGGCTTGGACGCCTTTTCTGCCACGTTGCGCACGGAGACAGCCATCCTGCTCGGCGGCCTGGGCTGTTTCTTCGGCAGCCTGGTGCTGCTGGTTGGCACGGGATGCCACCCCCCGGCGGTTTCACCCATGAATTGATGATGCCGCGCGCTTCCTCCACCATGCCTGCCTGCTTCTGGGCCGCCTGGGCGATCTCCTGGATGCTCGTAGGTCAGCTGGGTGATCGAGACAGCGTGGTGTCACCGTAGGATTGTTGGCTTTCCAGAGCGTTCTGTTGCACTTCGCCCGCCGTCTGCCCCATGGTCTCGATGCGTTTGAGCACGTCCTGGGCACGTTGGGCCTGCTCGGTGGCGTTGGTCACGATGTTGCCGGAAATCTGCTTCACGCGTTCCACGGCGTCGGACACCTGCTGGTTGCCGGCAACGATGGTTCCGAAGGTCTCACGCAGTTTGGTCGACCAGCATGTTGAACGCCGCTTCCATCCTGCGCGATCTCGTCCTCGCCTTTCACTTCGATCTGGCGGGTGAAGTCCAGATTCTCCAGCGATCGCAACCATGGTGTTGGAGGTTTTGAGGACGGCCTGGCAGATGTTCGGCTGAGGAGCAAGGCTGCAGTTGCCCACGAAGATGGCGAGAAACACGGCACAGATGATGATCGAGTTCCTCAGTGAATGGGCAGGGCCTGCAAAGACCTCATCATAGTGGGCGCCGGAGGCCACCGCCCAGTTCTTGGCGAACTTGCCGTACCCCTTGTTGTGCTGAACCCGACCGTTCGGTGCAGAGTCTGATTGGTCGCCGGGTTCGTGAAATCATAGATCGAGACATGCCGCGCTCTTTGCCCGCATGACGCTCGTGCCACCTGGGGAGGTTGATGTCTTGGCATCGGTCAGCTTCATGCCCACGATTTCACGGTTGGGGTGGGCGATGACGCTCATGTCGTTCTGATCCACCATGTAGGTGTAACCAGCCTTGCCAACGGGGAAGGCTTCGATGATCTGGTTGATGGTTTCCCATCTCACAAACCCTACCAGCACACCCTTCACCTCATTCACGACGGTCACGGGAGATGCGATCAAGACCGACCAGCCGTTGGATGCAGGCACAAGCTACTCCAGAAGGGGCTGTTTGCCCCATTCCCCCATGTAATTCTTGCCTTCCATGGCCTCTTTGAACCAGTCTTGATCAGCCTGGAAAGCCCGATCCCTTGGGGAAGGCTGGCGGCAATGGAAGCGCCTTTCTTATTAAGGAGCATAACAAGATCGAAGGTGCCATATGACTTCACATAGATTCGAACAATCTGTTGGCACCGCCTTGCCCACTTCCAAGCTCGATGGCGGTCTGCACCGTGTCCAAACCGGTCCAGCCACTTACGTTACTCATGCGCTGATCCATGACGATGTCTATTCCTTGCACACACGCCTGGATAAACCACTCAAGCGCAGTTCCACGTCTTCAGCGATCTGCGATTTCACACTTCGGTAGCTGATGATGTTCAGGATGGCCAAGGGCACAAGGGTGATGAACATCAAGGATACAAGCAGCTTAGTCCTCAAAGACCTGCGGATGTTAAACCCCGATTTCATGGTACCTAACCTCCTTCCAGGTATCTAGTTCTTGTCATCGTATGTCGTGTAACTGATATATTCATCGGTTTCATCATCGGACTCTTCACCCTCAAATTCCGTTTCCCCCAGGCGTCAAATTCGATGGCCTGCAGTTCCCTTCTTCTTGCGGTTTCAAGATTTGCCGGAAATCCAACAAGGTGGATGAGCCTGATTGGGCCAATTTGATCACACCCTTGAGGTACTCAGCGTCAATGCTGGTGAGAACGAGATGAAGGGCCGGTTCAATGTCACTGACACGCACCTTCATGACTTCTGATACCGAATCCACAATGAAGCCGGTCACGTGGCTATACATCTCGACGATCAGAATACGCGTCCTCCTGTCCTCTCTTGGAGACGCGTTCCCGCGAATCTTCAAGCGTAGACGCAGGTCAATGACCGGGATGATCTTTCCCCGAAATTGATCATTCCGAGGACAAACCAGGAGCGTTCGGTATTGGAGTGATGGTGGGAAGTCGAATGATTTCCTGAACCATTAGGATATCGACTCCGAATTCCTCCTCTCCAATGCGAAATCCGACAAGTTGCTTAACCTGCTCGGACTCCTCCTGGGCGAAACGAGGTACTCTAGATACCAAAGAAGGCAACGCCATAGTCATACTCCTTGGCATCCGTTTTACGCCCGTCTCGCAGGCAAATCGCGCGGAGCTAAGGTTCATGTCCGGGCATTCCTTTTCGATCACGCTTGTTTGCTGCAACCGTTCACCGTCCATCGAACATACGCTTCCAACAAAGAGGCCAGGTCCGCAGCGGTCTTAACCTCTCTCGCATAACCGCAATCCAAAATGTTTCGAGGAAGTTCCGGTTTCAAACACGCTTCGGGAGAGAGCGTAAAGGTGAAACCCCCCTTTTGCTGAATCCGTTGCATGCCTTCCAGTCCATCATTTCCCGAACCTGATAGAATACATTCGCCACCACTCGATTGCCCAAAGACTCTCTGCGGCACTGATCAACAAATGATCGAATGGGCCTTGCTCTTTCCTGAGACTCCGTGCTTCTCTCCACCATGTGCCTCGTCCCGTTCCTCATCATTCGGCCCGACAGTCCTCACGGAGAAGAGATAGCATACACCGGCTTCCAAAGGCATGCCGAGCTGGAGCTCCATCTATTTTCACCCGGCAGTCCTTCTGCAAGTTGGGCACGAGTGCTTCGACCACCTTTTTGAGGCGAAGCCATACAGGCAAGGATGGGTGGAAGCTCGATCGTCCCAGGAGAACGCGAACATGCAGCTTAAGCAAGGAAGGAAATCCTCCCGCTCCGCATAGGATAACGACAAGGCCTGGGATTCAGGAATTCACTCTGGTCGAGCATGGCTCCGGTTCTGACGCGTGGTTCGGTTCCCATTGTTGCTCGCGGATATACTGGGCAGCTTCCATGCGGACACGGGCAGGCTTGCGCCACGCCGTCGCGCAATCTGCTCTCCGCCTCCTTTTCCATCTGAGAGATCTCCCTTTGACGGCTTGGTGCAGACATCCACCGCCCCGTACTTGAACGATTCATAGGTCAGCCGTGAGGTTTGCTTGGTGAAAGCGCTCAACACCACGACCGGTCTGGGGTCTCGAATCATGATGTGCTTGAGGGCGGTCAATCCGTCCATCCGAGGCATTTGGATGTCCAGCGTGACCACGTCCGGTTTCAGCTTCTCTATGAGGGCCAGGGCCTCCACGCCGTCATGTGCTACACCCACGATTTCAAAACGCGAGTCTAGGCCGAAATATTTTGCAGCGCTCCGCACATAAGCGCGGAGTCATCCACGATGAGCAGTCGGTGGGGACCGCTGGCTCTTCAACCTCGCCGGGAAAACAATTCCACAGGCGCTTCCAGCGCCGCCCCCGGATTCGCTCGGTCACCCAGCGCCAACCCTGCCTCTACCACATCCGCACCCAACAGGGCCGCTGGGATCAACACCTCGCGCACCGGCATCTTGTAGCCTGTGAAGTAGGCACTGGCGATATCCCCAACAAACCAGCCCAAGGCCTCGCCTCTACAAGCCCGCAACAACCCT
This sequence comes from uncultured Pseudomonadota bacterium, assembly GCA_963708455.1. Classification (GTDB taxonomy): domain Bacteria; phylum Pseudomonadota; class Gammaproteobacteria; order Competibacterales; family Competibacteraceae; genus CAIMUS01. The sequence continues at coordinate 785,297 of CAVPSQ010000005.1, read as the reverse complement.
ACCTCGCCTACCGCTACCACAGTCATTCCACCATTCAATTCAAACAACCATTCACCACTTCCGCGCCATGGCAACACGTCAACGGTTCCCCAACAACCATTTTTTTTTTTTTTTTTTTTTTTTTTTTCATGGATCACAAATCGCCCTCTCCCTTTTCTGATGACCGGATAGATGTGCCCTGCCGGTAACGGCGGACAGCATCCAGGCGCAGTGTGGAACGTTTCAGCGCAGCTTCCATCTTGAGGTAGGCGTCGGTATCGGGGGGCGGGCCGACCCTGAGATATTCCTCCGCCCGCCGCTGGGCGGCCTCGGCGCGGGCCACATCGATCTCGGCCACGTTCTCGGCGGCATCCGCCAGCACCGTGACGATATCAGGCTGCACTTCCATCACGCCGCCTGCGATCGTAAAAATCTCTTCGTCGCTGCCCCGGCGCACCTTGAGGATGCCGTATTTGAGCGTGGAAAGCAGCGGGGCGTGATTGGGCAGGATACCCATCTCACCTTCGACGCCCGGCACCACGACGATATCAACATCCCCCTCGAACACCATGCGGTCTTGCGATACGATCTCACAGCGAATTGGCATAGAATTTGCCTCTATCCATCGTTTCCTGGCCTATAGACTGCCAGATTTTTCACGGGCCTCTTCGATCGTCCCCACCATCATAAAAGCTTGCTCGGGCAGGTCATCGTGCTTGCCGTCCAGGATCTCACGGAAGCCGCGCACCGTCTCGCGGAGGGGCACATAGCGGCCTTCGCGCCCGGTGAACTGGGTCGCCACGTGGAAGGGCTGGGAGAAGAAGCGCTCGATCTTGCGGGCGCGCGCCACAATCAGCTTGTCGTCTTCGGAGAGCTCGTCGATGCCCAGGATGGCGATGATATCCTGCAGGTCTTTGTAGCGCTGCAGCACGCGCTGCACCTCACGGGCCGTGGTGTAGTGATCTTCGCCAACAATGTTGGGGTCCAGGATGCGGGAAGTGGAAGCCAGCGGGTCCACGGCGGGGTAGATGCCCTTTTCGACGATGGAACGCTCCAGCGCGATGGTCGCATCCAGGTGGGTAAAGGTCGCCACCGGCGCCGGGTCAGAGTAGTCATCGGCGGGCACGTACACGGCCTGCATGGAGGTGATGGAGCCGGTGCGGGTGGAGGTGATGCGCTCCTGCAGCTCACCCATTTCGGTCGCCAGGGTGGGCTGGTAACCCACGGCGGAGGGCATACGCCCCAGCAGCGCCGATACCTCGGAGCCAGACATGGAAAAGCGGAAGATGTTGTCGATGAAGAGCAGCACGTCGCGGCCGGCGTCCCGGAAGTACTCGGCCATGGAGAGGGCCGAGAGGGCGACGCGCAAGCGCACACCGGAGGGCTCGTTCATCTGCCCGTAAACCATCACGGTGTCTTTCATCACGCCGCTTTCGAGCATTTCACGGTAAAGCTGCGTTCCTTCACGCGTGCGCTCGCCCACACCGGCAAACACCGAGTTGCCCTGGTGCACCGTGGCAATCGAGCGGATCAGCTCCATGATGATGACCGTCTTGCCGGTGCCCGCGCCGCCGAAGATGCCGGTCTTGCCGCCCTTGGTGAAGGGGGCAATCAGGTCGATGACCTTGATGCCGGTCTCGAACACTTCCACCCGCGTGGACTGTTCGGAGAAGGGCGGTGCGGAACGGTGGATGGGGTAAAAGGTGACGGCATTCACCGGGCCTTTGCCATCCACGGTGCGGCCCAGCACATTGAAGACGCGCCCGAGCGTCTCGGGGCCGACCGGCACCTGGATGGGCGCGCCGGTGGCTATGGCGGGCACGCCGCGCTGCAGACCATCGGTGGCGTCCATCGCCACGCAGCGCACCAGGCTGTTTCCAAGGTGTTTCTGCACTTCCAACACGAGGGGCAACTTCCCCTGGCGAGGCACTTCGATCGCATCAAAAATTTCCGGGAGCTGCTCGGCGGGGAATTCGACATCCACCACACCACCGAGAATTTGCGCCACACGGCCGGTTGCTCCAGTTTTCGCCATAATTCCTCCAGTGAACCAGTAGCTATCAGCTATCAGCTATCAGCTTTTAGCTATCAGCATCAGATTTTAGTTTGAGAAGATATAAAAACCAATCCTTGTCGTTCAGGTGCCAGTTGGTACCGTTTTTATCATCAAAACTCGATCAGAATACGTGCCTGCGGCTGGCAGCTACGGGCTCAACGCCTCAGCGCCGCCGGCGATATCCAGCATTTCGTTGGTGATGGTCTGCTGGCGTGACTTGTTGTAAGCCAGCTGCAGAGCCCCGGCGAGTTCCTTGGCGCTGTCGGTGGCGTTCTTCATGGCTACCATGCGGGCGGCATGCTCGCTGGCCAGCGATTTCAGAATGGCCTGGTAAACCTGCAGGGCGGTGAAGCGCGGTACGATCTGCTCCAGGATCTCGATTTGCCCCGGCTCATAAATATAGGCCGCCGCCAGGCTGCGCGCTGCGGGGGTGAAGGCCTGCACACGCCCTTCGCCTTCCCCCACTTCCAGCGGCAGCAGCTTCTTCGCATCGGGCACCTGGCGCGCCATGCTGACAAACGTGGTGTACACCAGGTAGACTTCATCGGCGCGCCCGCTCAGGTATTCATCCACCGCCAGCCGCCCGATCGCCGATACGTCGGCAAAGCTGGGCGCAGCCGGCAGGTTGCTGAATTCAGCCAATACTTCTTTGCGGCGGCGCAGCATCAGGTCACGCCCTTTGCGTCCCACGGTGATGAAACGCACCGGGACAGGAGAATTATCGAAACGGTGCATGGCGTAGCGCACAATGTTGGTGTTATACGCGCCCGCCAGGCCGCGATCGCCGGTGATCAGCACCACCAGCACCCGCCGCACTTCGGCGCGGCTGGTGAGCAGCGGGTGGAGCGTGTTGCGCCCCGGCTGCCCGGCGATATGGGTCAGCACCTGCCAGGCTTTGGTGGCGTAGGCGCGCGTGCCCAGCACGGCCTGCATGGCCTTGCGCACCTTGCTGGCGCTCACCGCCTGCAGGGCGCGTGTCACCTGGGCGATGTTTTTAATGCTCCGGATGCGGAGCCGGTACTCTCTACCACTGGGCATGTTGTTCTCCCTTGGTGGATAAACCCTAAGGGTCTTTGAGACCTTTAGGGTTTATTTTTGAAATAATTTACGCCCAGCCCGCGCTGAAGGCATCCAGGGCAGCCCGCAGGGCCTTTTCATTATCCGGGGTGATCATCTTGCGATCCGCGATATCTTTGCCCACCTGCGGGTAGCTGGTTTCCATAAAACGGATGAAACCCGCTTCCCAGGCGCGCATCCGCTCCAGCGGCACCTTATCGGCAAAACCGTTGCCGGCGGCGAAGATGACCATGATCTGGTTTTCGGTCGCCATCGGCTCGTACTGCGGCTGCTTGAGCAGCTCCTGCATGTGCTGGCCGCGGTTGAGCTGGGCCTGCGTGGATTTATCCAGGTCAGAGCCGAACTGGGCAAACGCTGCCAGCTCTCGGAAGGAGGCCATATCCAGGCGCAAGCGGCCGGCCACCTGCTTCATCGCCTTGGTCTGGGCGTCGCCGCCCACCCGCGAGACCGAGATACCCACGTTCACCGCCGGGCGGATGCCGGCGTAGAACAGGTTGTTTTCCAGGAAGATCTGCCCATCGGTGATGGAAATGACATTGGTGGGCACGTAGGCTGAAATATCGCCCAGCAGCGTCTCGATGATCGGCAGGGCGGTCAGCGAACCGCCCGAGCCTTTCACTTTGACAATCTTAGTTTCATCCGGGTTTGGCAGGGCTTTGCGGGCTTCACCGGCGTCGTGCCGGGCCAGCGGTCCGCCGTAAACCACCCCGTCCACAGAATCCTGTTGCGTCGCCTGGGCGCCTTCGAAGGCTGCCGGAACGATCACGAACTGGTCGGCCAGGCGTGCGGCGCGCTCCAGCAGGCGGGAGTGCAGGTAGAAGACATCGCCGGGGTAGGCCTCACGTCCGGGGGGACGGCGCAGCAGCAGCGAAACCTGGCGGTAAGCCCAGGCGTGCTTGGAAAGGTCATCGTACACCACCAGCACGTCCTGGCCGCGCTCCATAAACTCCTCGCCGATGGCGCAGCCGGCGTACGGGGCGATGTACTGGAGGGCCGCCGGTTCATCGGCGGCAGAGATGACGATCGTGGTGTAATCCATGGCGCCGAAGCGTTCCAGAATGCCCACCGTACGGGCGATGGCGGCTTTTTTCTGGCCGATCGCCACGTAGATGCAGATCATATCCTTGCCCTTCTGGTTGATGATGGCGTCAATCGCCAGGGCGGTCTTGCCGGTCTGCCGGTCGCCGATGATCAGCTCGCGCTGGCCGCGGCCAATCGGGATCATCGAGTCGATGGCTTTGAGGCCGGTCTGCACCGGGGTGTCCACGTCTTTGCGCTGCACCACGCCGGGAGCGATGCGCTCGATCGGGCGGAAGCCGCTCGATTTTAATCGGGCCTTTGCCGTCCACGGGCATCCCCAGGGCATCCACCACGCGCCCGATCATGGCTTCGCCCACCGGCACAGAGGCGATGCGGCCGGTGGTGCGCACCAGCATGCCTTCACTAATCTCGGCATAATCGCCCATGATAATGACGCCCACGGCGTCACTTTCCAGGTTGAAGGCGATGCCGAGCACGCCGTTATCAAACTGCACCAGCTCCTGAGCCTGCACCGCGCCCAGACCGCTCACACGGGCAATGCCGTCGCCGGCTTCCAGGACGGCGCCCACATCGCGCACTTCCATTTCAGGTTTGAATGCTTCGATCTGTTTTTGTAAATCAGCAGTAATCTGTTTGATGAGGTCAGACATAAAGCCTCCGGGAGGGGTTGTCCAATCGTCGGTTCTTCGTGTGACCGCCTGCCGGCGGTCGCTATTTCGTCAAACCCGCCACCGTGGCGGCGTCGAGCTTCATCACCAGGGCGGTGAGCAGCTTGACGGCGTTATCGTAGTCGTCACGGTGCAGGATGGAGGAGTGCGAGTGGATGTGGCGGGCTGCCACGCCGATCACCACGGTGGGCACGCCCAGCTCGTGCAGGTGGATAATCCCGCCGTCGGTAGCCCCGCCTTCAATGTACGAGATCTGCGTCGGCACGCCGATCTCAACGGCGGTATCCAGCACCAGGTCACGCAGCTTGAGGTTGGGGATCATGCGCGCATCATAGATCACCACGGTGGGACCTTTGCCCAGCTTGACGGTTGACTCATCGGCCTTGATGCCGGGCACATCGCCGGCGATGTCCGATTCGAGCACGATGGCCACATCCGGGTCGATGGCGCGCACGCTGGTGGTGGCGCCGCGGATGCCCACTTCTTCCATCACGGTGGCGGCGGCATACACCCGGTTGGGGTGAGCCTGCGACTGCAGCTCACGCAGCGTGGAGACCAGCAGGGCTACGCCCACACGGTCATCGAAGGCCTTGGAGAGGTAGGTCTTGCCGCCTGCCAGCGGGACGAAATCGGCGCGCGGCACCACCGGGTCGCCGGGGCGCACACCGGCGGCTTCCACTTCGGCTTTGCTGGTTGCGCCGATATCGATGTACATCTCTTTCTTTTCAACGACTTTTTTGCGATCATCGGCAGACAGCAGGTGCGGCGGCTTGGCCCCGATCACGCCCACCACCTCCCCCAAGCCGGTCTGGATGATCACGCGCTGCCCGAGCATCACCTGGTCGAACCAGCCGCCCAGTGGGAGAAACTTCAAAAAGCCTTCCTCGGTGATGTACTTGACCATGAACCCGATTTCGTCCATGTGTCCGGCGAGCATCACTCTGGGGGCTTCGGCTGCGCCGTCTTTGCGGCAGATCACGCTGCCGATTTTATCTTGTGTCAGCTCGCCCAACGGCTCCAGGTGCTTACGCACCACTGCCCGGATAGGAGCTTCGTATCCGGGTATGCCGTGGGCTTCCGTCAGTTCTTTTAACAATTCTTGTGTAAAGTCCATGCGGGAGACCACCTCGAGAGGATTTAAGCGGTCAAATGATACCTGATTTAGGCGGTCTTGTCCAGTTATTCACAATGAAGGCGCCCGCCCCGGCATACTGTCACAGCTTAATCTTGTTCATTGTAGTGGAGGCTTCAGCCGCTTCCCTGAAATACGGCCGAAGCCACGACCCTGAGCGTGATATAGACAAGCTCCACACCTCTAACAGCTCATTACCGCTAAATCGCCTACTTTGTAGTGGCGGCTTCAGCCGCTCTCGCCGTGAAATAACCTCTTCTCACACCTCTATCGGCTCAAGACCGGCAAAAACATCTGGTAGTTGATGGCGCCGCTGGCATCGTACACCCGCATCCAGACTGGGATGGACATCGGGCTGCCGGATGCCCCCAGGGCGGTGACGCTCAGCGAAGCATAATACACACCCGCTGCCAGCCCGGTCGGATCGGCCGAGACGACCAGCTCACCCGGCGCGCTGCCCGAAGCCGCCCCGATCGACAGCCAGGCTGCGCTGCTGTGTGCGCTCCAGTCCAGCGTCCCGCCGCCGCCGTTGGTGACCCAGATGCTCCACGGATCGGGGAAAGGATCGCCCTGGCGGTAGATAAAGCCGAACTCGGCCGCGCCCACCTGCAGCACCGGCGAGCTGGATGGGACGCTCCCGGGATCGATGGGAAAGCCTCCCGCAGCCAGCTCGTCGCCGTCATTCACCTTATCGCCGTCACTGTCTGCCGTTCCAGGCGAGGTGCCGATCTGGAACTCGATCAGCGTCGACAAACCGTCGCCATCCGGGTCGGCAGCGCTGTCTGAGCGGTCCAGCGGGTTGATCCCGTTAGCCTGCTCATACTCGTTCGGCAGACCATCGTGGTCGAAATCCGGCACCACCGTGATCGTGACGGTCGTCATCGCGCTGGGCAGGCCGTTGGCGATCACCTCCAGGCCCAGGGTGTGTGCGCCGATATCGGTAAGATCGGTGTAAATGTACTGGCCGGAAGCGGCGTAGCTGCCGTCATAGTACCAGTTGTAATCCACCGGGTCGCCGCTCTCAGAAGCGAACGCAGCGCCCACCAGGCTGAGCATACCGCCCTCGGTGATCACCTGGCCGTCAACCGGCTCCTGGATGATGGCGATGGGGTTACCGGGCTGGATGAAGAACATCTCCGAGATCGCCTGGGTTGTATTGAAGCCATCGGAGGCGGTGATGCGCAATCGACCGAGGCCCACCGGCGAGAAAGCCGGGGTCCAATCGTAGCTGGCGCCGCTAAGGCCGGTGGCGATGGTCTGCCAGGTGACGCCGTCGTCGGGCGAATATTCCAGGATGAAGCAGAGCGTATCGCCGTCCGGATCGGAGGCATCCCAGGCCACCGGCAGCGGGTCGGTGGCATTATAAGACTGGTACTGTATCGGGCTGGTCAGGCTCACAACAGGCGCTCCAGAGCTGACCGGGCCGCCCCAAATATCCTGCCCGTCGTGGGCGATGGCCACGCTGGCGGTGTCATCCGGGAAAGGCACCCGCAGACCAAAGCGGTAGTCCTGCTCGGGTGCGCCGTGCGTGTGCCCCGCCCCGACCGAGAAGGGGAACTCTGACAGGTTGTCCCCGTTCGCATCCCGGAAGACCAGCACATACGGCCCGGTGAGGGATGGCTGGGTCAGGTCGCCGCCAGGTTCATCCAGGTACGACAGTGTTATGGTGACGGTGTGCGCCTCGCCGCCGCTGATTTCGCCGTTCAGACGCAGCTCTTTGTGCATCTGTGGGGCGGAGGGAAGGCCAAACAAACCACTCAGACGGGCGAGCGAGCCGGGAACCGCCCCGGCAGACCCGGAATCCGCACCGCTGGCGAGCGCCTGCCCGAAGATGCGGATATTATTGAAGACATAGAAGAAATCGAGCGGCTCGAGGAAAGAGTTGTCATCCTGGCTGGCCGCGTAAGACATCACACTGGCCGGCATCTGACCCGCGCTGCAATCGGCGAACTGGAACTGGTAAGGCGCTTTGCCGTATTCCAGCCGCACTACCCGGGCGGCATATCCCAGTTGGTCTACCAGCGCCTGGCGGAAGGTGATCGCCGGCGTACAGACACTCTTGACAGCATTTTTGTACCTTGAGTGCGTTTCGTTGCTTGCGTCGTGGTTGGGCGAGCTGTCCTGGATCCAGTTCATCGTGTGAATGGCTTCCTGCATCCACGTGTGGGCCAGACCGTCGGTCGTGTTAAAGGCCACCGCCGAGTGCTGGTCGCAGTCGCTGAAAGGGTTGGAGCAATCATAAGTAGCCTTGCCCGATACATCCCCGGTTTTCAGAGAGGCTTCAATCACACCCATGGCCTGATCATAATGACCGCCGTTGTCATTGGCGCTGGAGCGGATATCTTCCACCTGCCCTTGCAGCCTGTGGAAGGTGTCAGAGCCGCTCAGGTCAACCAATGCGGTCCGGCTGATGGTTTTCCAGGCCCAGGTCATCCATTTATCCCGCCCGTAATACGCCCCGATATCCGACTGGGGGTAGACCCGGGCTACATGGTCAAGACCTTTTTCGGCGTTTTTATAAAAGGCATCCCAGGCAGCGTTGCTGGCGATACTGGTGTCATAAATGTAAACATTCATATGCTGGCGGCGACCGGCCAGATCGGTGAAATAGAAGGATGTGCTGGGGATGTCGTAGGTGAGCACTTCCACCGGGCCGCTGAAAAGGTGCAGGCGCACGCCGTCGAAATCGGTGATCGAGAAATCGGGCTGCGAGAGGGCCTGGCTCCACATGACGAAGTTGACCCCCGTGCTCACCCCCAGCGACGGGGCAGTCACGCCTACCGTCAGACCGGCAGCGGTCGGCTGGTAAGACAGCCAGTCCAGGCGGGTCGTGCCGTCCTTGAGCTTAAACTCCAGCTGGCCGCCATCTACGCGGCTGGGGCACAACCCGCGCCCCGAGCGCATCGAAAGCATCACCAGGGTGCGCTTGGCCCACACCAGGGGCAGTCCCTGGATGGCCTGCTGGATGCCAACCTGGTCGATCACGGGTGTATCGATGGTCAGGCTCTGGGCGCTGTTGATGACAGCTCCAGACGTTCCCAGGCGCACGGAAACGGTCCCATCCGTATCGCCGGGGCGAATACGGTAACGCAGGGTGGTGGGGTTTTGCGAATCCGAATACCGCCAGGGACCGCTGCCAAGCCTGACATAGGCCGCCTGGTTGCCCGAGTTGAAGCCGCTGCCCTCGATGACCAGCTCGCTCCCCAGGCTGGCGCAAACCGGATTGAGACTGCGGATGGCCGGCAAAACGGTGAAGACCCCGGCCGAAACCCCGTTCAAGCGGTGCGCCCGCACCCAGATTTGCCCGGTCAGGGCCAGCAGCGGCACTTTGACGGCGATCTGGCTGGCGCTGGCCGTATTCACCAGCCCGTAGGTGTAGGCATCGCTCAGGTTGCCAAAGCTGATGGTGTTATATCCCGGACTTCGGGTGTCGAAATTGGCCCCGTTGATCGTCACGATTTGGTCGACGCCCCCGGCGCCCGGCGAAAAGCTGCTGATCGAGGGCGGGAAGAAACCGATCGGGCCGGTGATATCGGCCCGCACCTGCACGTTGCCGCCGCTGATCACCCAGGTGCGCCTGCCATCCGATGCGACTGCGTCGATTGTGTCGCTGTCCAGCAGGGTGCGCCCAACCAGGAACTGGCGGCTGGCGCCCGTGTAGCTCAACAAACCCTGGGTGGTGCCCAGCCAGACCCGTCCGGATGGATCGATGGACAGGCTGTTAGTATCGATGCTGCCCATGACAGCCCATATGCCAGTCGCGGGATCGCGGCGCGCCTGTCCGCCTGGACCGACCGCCCACACCGCCCCATTCGGCTCAACCGCGATGGCTTTGATCGTATCCGAAGCCAGGCCGTCAGCAGTCGTCAGGTGCGTCCAGGCCGGAGCAGGAGGCGCGCCTTCCATGCCGGCTTCAATGTTCGGGTCGAGCGCCCACACCCCGTCGCCGTTGGTGCCAATCCACAGGCGCCCATCACTGCCGGCGGCGATGGCGGTCAGATCGTTTGTAGTCAGCGGCGAGTTGGCGCTGGTGAAGTTGAGCCAGTAGCCGTTTGTGCGTAGGGAAAGCCCGCCGGCGGTAGCCGCCCACAGGCGAAATTGACGGTCTACCAGCAGGTCGCGCACATCGTCTGAGGCCAGACCTTCGGCCGTAGTGTGCGGAATAAAGCTGGTGCCATCGTATTCGAAGATGCCGTTGCCACGCGTGCCGATCCACAGATTGGTCAGGCGCGCCATGTGACTGATGGAGGTGGTCAGGTTTGGCATGGCACGGTAGATCCAGTTGGAGCCATCATGGTACGAAATGCCGGAAGCGCGGCCAATGTAGGTCTCGGCGTAGTCGACAAAGACCGCACTGGCAGCCCCGCTGCCGCCGGTCTGGGCGGTGGTGAAACGCGCCCAATTGTTCGAGTATTGGGTCACGGATGCCAGGTTGGAATAGCCAAACCAGACTGATTTGCCCGCCACGCCCACCGAGGCAAGATCGTCTGTCAACAACGGATCTCCGTATTGCTTTTTGAAAACCAGCCAGGTGCCCTGGTCGTAAACGGATACGCCGCCCAGGGCGCTGTTGTAATAGTCAAAGCTCATCCACACCCGGCCATCGAAGTCGGACTTGAGGTCGGTGGCTTTGTCAGAAGGTAAGCCGGGGGTGGCATTGGAGTAGCGCGTCCAAACTCCGCCGGCATAACGGCACACGCCGATCGGGAACCTGGCCGTTGGAGCAGACGGGTCAACTTCCGAGGCAGCCTCACCTTCGGGGCTGTTAGGGCCAACCGTGTATGCGGAAAACCAGATGCCATTCTGCCCATCCACCGCCATGGTAGAAGCGCTGTTCAGCGGGCAGCCAGGCATGCCCAGGAACTGGGTTGTGGTGCCATAGTAGCCATCATAGCGATACAATGCCAGCTCGGTGGCATACCATTCGTCGCGAGTCCCGGAGGGTCGGATGTACTGGATGACCTTATTGACCGAGGTGCCAATGAACGAGTACCCGGTTGAAAGGCCGTAGGGATCCTGCACGTAGTACCACGCCCCGTTGGAAGTGGCAGCGTAGAATTCTTCGCTCCCCGGCACCGATGGGATGCCGGTCAGGCTGTTGATCGAGTTGGAGGGCAGGTCGGTATTTGAAGTGGTGTAATGGCTCCAACCGCCGGCAGAAAGGCTAAGTACATAAATGCCGTTAACAGATGTGCCCACCCACAACATATCTCCAGAGATGGCGAGATCGGTAATATCAGCCGACCCCAGTCCCCCGGGGCTGGTCGTGATGATCGACCAGGCATACGTACCGTTTGTCTGCCGGGAGAACACCCCCAGGCCCACCCCCGAATTCCGGCGAAAACACGGCCATCCACCGCGCCAGCCATGCTGCGAATAGGATCCGTACCGCCCAGGTTGAAAGAGCGGAAGCCACCCACATCGACCAGCGGTCCCAGTGCAGACAGGCCGGATGGGGGCGCAAGGGGGGGCATGAGGTTCACCCCCGCCACGGTGTTGTAGCGGTTTTCCCAGGCCGGTATGCGCTGGTCAGCGACCACAGCCTTGTCCACGGCCGGGACGGCGTCCATCCCCTCTCGCATCTGCGGTCCAGCCACGACCTGTCCCACTTCGGCCGCCAGGCCAGATTTAGGCGGGCGCACACCGGCCGACTGCATGGCCTGCTCAAGCGCTGAGGCCGCAGCCGGCTGCGGAGCGAACGCGGTTGCTGCCGGGCTAAATCCCAGCACAACCAGCAAAAGGGTATTTAACCAAAATCGAAATCCAGGTTTGATCTGCACAGTGGCCTCCCACACGACCCAATACAACTAGACAGTTACCCCGTCAAAAGATTCTAAGCCAGCCGGCTTGCTTCCAGTCGTGCAGGTGCGGCCATGACTGTTATAAAATCCGGGCAGATTAATTAAAGACTTATATTGTCCAGATTATACACTTTATTTGGCCTATAAACGGGCCAAGTTACCAACTTGACATTCGAACAAATATCCTGTATAAATACAACACTATCGAACATCCTTTGCCTACTTTTTAATCCCATGCTTATACACGAACGCCAGCAAGCCATCCTCGATTTAATCAATGCCCACGGGGCGGTGGAAGTCACCGACCTGGTGGGGCGCTTCAACGTCTCAGAGATGACCATCCGCCGCGACCTGGACATCCTGGAGCACAAAAGCCTGCTGAGGCGTGTGCACGGCGGGGCGGTTAACGACCGTGGGCGCTCTTACGAGCCGCCCTTCATCACCCGCTCGCTGGCTCACCAGGCAGAAAAAGAGCGCATCGGCAGGGCCGCCGCCGGCCTGGTGGAAAACGGCGACAGCCTGACCCTGGATGTGGGCACCACCACCCTGGAAGTGGCTCGCAACCTGCTGGAGAAGCAAAACCTCACCATCCTGACAGCGTGCTTTCAAATCGGCGCGCTGCTGGCGGACCATCCCGGCATCCACCTGATACTCTCCGGCGGCATCCTGCGCTCCGGGGAGCTCTCCATGGTGGGGCATCTGGCGGAGCGCTTCTTTGAAGATTTCTATGTGGACAAACTCTTCCTGGCCGCCGCCGGCATCGATTTTGACGCCGGCCTGACGGAGTACAACCTGGAAGACACCTTGGTAAAGAAGGCCATGCTGCGCAACGCCAAGGAGATCATCCTGGTTGCTGACGCCAGCAAGTTCAACCGCATCGCTTTCACCGCAATCGCCCCTTTAAAATCGGTCAACCGCATTGTTACCAACCGCGAGGTCGATCCTGAGATCGTCCGCCGGCTGGAAGATAAAAACATCGAAGTGATCCTCGCGTAACGACGACACCCTCGGGGTGGACGGCGTCCATCCCCGCACGGCGTCCACCCAAGGAGATTCCTGTGACAGATCCTCTGAATACCTGGTTCGGCGTACACAAACCCATCATCGCCATGGCGCACTTCCCGGCTCTGCCGGGCACCCCGCGCTACGATCCCGCCCTGGGCATCGAAGGCGCCCTCGACCGCATGGCCAAAGACGTTCGCATCCTGCTGGACGGCGGCGTGGACGCCATCATGTTTTGCAACGAAGACGACCGCCCCTACAGCTTTCATGCCGGGCTGGAAGCCGTGGCGGTGATGACGCGCATCGTCACCGAGCTGCGCCCCACAGACCGGCCTTTCGGCGTGGATTTCCTGTGGGACGCCTTCGCCCCGCTGGCAGTCGCCAAGGCCACCGGGGCCAGCTTTATCCGCGAAGTGGTCACGGGGGTGTACGAAAGCGATATGGGCCTATGGGCGCCCGACGCTGCCGCCATTTTCCGTTACCGTGAGCAGATCGACGCCGGGCATGTGCGCATCTTCGCCAACATCACCCCCGAGTTCGCCTCGCCGCTGGGTACACGCACAGTGGCCGAGCGCGCCCGCAGCGCCGTGGTCTCCAGCCTGGTGGATGCCATCCTGATCGCCGGGCCGATGGCCGGCTCCGAACCGGATATTGAAGCCCTGCGCCAGGCCAAGCAGGCCGTGGGCCTCAGCACCCCGGTGCTGCTGAACACCGGCGCCCGCCTTCAGAACGTGCGCCAGTTCCTGCAGATCGCCGATGGCGCCATCGTCGGCTCCAGCCTGAAGGTGGACGGCTACACCTGGAACCCGGTCGATCCCGAGCGGGTGAAGGCCTTTATGGAAGCTGTGCGCCTCATCCGTAAAGAGCTGGCATGAACCAGGCCTGCCTGATCGGCATCGACATCGGCACCACCGGCACCAAAGTCATTGCCATCGACACCGGCGGGCGCATCCTGGCGGAGGTCTCGCGCCCGGCCACGCTGCACTCGCCCCAGGCTAATTTCGCCGAAGAAGACCCCGGCGAGTGGTGGCGGAATGTCTGCGTTCTTTTGCCAGAGTGCCTGGAGCGTGCCGGTGTGCAGTCTGCCGCAGTGCTGGCTGTAGGTGTGAGCGGCATGGTGCCCACGGCCATCCTGGTGGGGACAGACGGCGAGCCGCTGCGCTTTTCCATCCAGCAAAACGACGCCCGCTCGCATCTTGAAATTGCCGGGTTCATCGCCCGGGTGGATCATGACGATGTCTTTCGCCGCACGGGTTCCGCCATCACCCAGCAGAGCATCGGCCCCAAGCTGCTCTGGCTTGCCAGACACGAGCCGCACAACTTTGCCCGCACAGCGCTGGTGATGGGCTCGTACGATTACATCAATTTCCGTCTCACCGGCCAGCCGGTGCTGGAACGCAACTGGGCGCTCGAAAGCGGCCTCTACGACCTGCATCGCCAGGATTGGGATGACGAGCTGCTCGCGCTGGCAGGCATCCGCCGCTTCCAGCTCCCGGCGGTGCACAGCCCCTCCGACCTGGTAGGGACGGTAACTGCTCAGGCGGCGCGCCAGACCGGCCTGCTGGAGGGCACCCCCGTGGTGGCGGGCAGCGCCGACCATGTGGCCTCGGCTTTCTCGGTTGGCCTGAAAGAAAACGGCGACCTGCTGGTAAAGCTGGGCGGCGCCGGCGATATCCTGTATTCGCTCGACCGGCTCGAGATCGACCCGCGCCTGTTTATCGATTACCACGTCATCCCCGGGCTGTACCTGATCAACGGCTGCATGGCTTCATCCGGCTCGATCATCAAGTGGTTCCGCAATCAATTTGCCCCCGGTCTGGATTATTCCCAATTGGATGCCGAAGCGGCCCGCGTACCCGCCGGTTCGGAGGGGCTGTTGCTGCTGCCCTACTTCATCGGCGAGAAAACCCCCATTTTCGACCCGCTGGCCCGCGGTGTGTTTTTTGGTCTCAGCCTGCAGCACACCCGCGCCCACCTGTACCGCGCCATCCTGGAGGGCATTTCCTACGGCTTCCTTCACCATCTGCAGGTGCTGGCAGAGGGCGGCTTTGGCGTGCGCCGTGTGCGCGTGGCCAACGGCGGGGCGCGCAGCCAACTCTGGCGCCAGGTGACCGCTGACGTCACCGGTCATGAACTGGAAGCGGTCGCCCACCACCCCGGCTCGTCCCTGGGGGCGGCTTTCATCGCCGGTATGGGGGTTGGCGCGTTTGCCGGGTGGGGCGAGATCGAGAAATACATCCGGCTGGAAAGCACCACCCACCCCGATATGGAGGCGCATGCGCATTACCGCAAGGGTTATGAGCTCTACCGCCAGCTCTACGAGACCAACCGGGGCAATTTCAACCGGCTGGCAGCCCTGGAGGGCTTGACCCGTGATTGATATGCTGCCTGCCACGGCGAATCGAAGGAATTAAATTACTGTCTTCCGAGCTGAACGCCGCCGTCCACGCCGCACGCCTCGCCGGTGAAGCCCTGCGCTCCATGCTGGGGAACATTTCAGAGATCCACTACAAAGGCCCCATTGACCTGGTTACCGAGGCCGACCGGCGCGCCGAGGCGCTGATTTTCGACAGCCTGCACAGCGCTTTTCCGCATTACGGCTTCATGGGCGAGGAGGGCAGCCAGGCGTCCAACCCGGCTGGGGTGCGCTGGATCGTGGACCCGCTGGACGGCACGACCAATTTTTCCCACTCCTACCCCCTGTTCTGCGTCTCGATTGCCCTGGAAGCCGCCGGTGAAATCCAGGTGGGGGTGGTGTACAACCCGCTGCTGGATGAGCTGTTCACCGCCGAGAAAGGCGGCGGCGCTTACCTAAACCACCGGCGGCTGGGCGTTTCCAGCGTCGACCGCCTGGAACAGGCCCTGGTGGCCTCCGGCTTCCCCTATGATGTGTGGGATACGCCCCACAGCAACCTGCCGCAGTGGGCGGCCATGGTGACGAGGGTGCTCTCACCGCGCTGCGACGGGTCGGCCGCACTCGACCTGTGCCACCTGGCCGCCGGCCGCCTGGATGCCTACTGGGAGCTGGATCTGGAAGCCTGGGATATGGCCGCCGGCGCCCTGATCGTGAGCGAAGCCGGCGGGAAGCTTTCCAAAATCGACGGCTCGCCCTTTGACGTGCACGGGCGCCAGATGCTGGCCAGCAACGGCCGGCTGCACGCCGCCATGCTCGATTTGATCAGAAGTTAAACGTCCCGGACTTTATCTTCGCTCACGACGATGCTGGAAGATATATCGTTGCGAGACGGGACGGGTTTGGCAGTACCCGCCATTATCCAGGATAAACCACCACCCGCGGGTCGTCCTCCGCACGCTCGTACTCCCAGGCCGCCTCGATCAACTTTTCCAAATCATATTCAGGACGCCAGCCGAGCAGAAATTTGGCTTTGGTGTTATCCAGCCAGGTCGAGTGGTACGGCGTCGAGATGCCGACCCAGGGCAGCCCGCGGCTGGCTGCCAGGTAAGCAGCCACCGCTCCATAATCCACCGGTTCATCCATGCAGATATTGAAGGTCTGCTGCCGGGCGCGTGGGTGATCGAGCGCCAGTAACACCGCGCTGGCAAGATCTTCCACGTGCACAAAATTCCGTTTTACCGGCTGCCCGGCGGGGTCAAGCATGACCGGGATGGCGCCCGCACGCACGTATTCATCTGCCTGCTGCGCGCCGACCAGGTCGCGCCAGCGCGGACCCCCAAAGACATCTTCGCCGAAGGATAACTGGTATTTGAAATCATCCTTTTCCATAATCCAGGGCGCGCGCAAACAGCAGCCGTTCAGGTTATATTGGATGTAATACTGCTCCAGCATCACTTCTTCCAGCACTTTGGAGAGCGCATAGCAGCCGGGATAGGCCGAGTGTTTTTGCGTCTCGGTGACCGGCACCGGGTGCGGGTAAACAAAGTGTCCCACGCCTGCATCGCCGCCGATCAGGATGAACTGCTGAAATGTCGGGCTGGTGCGGCACGCCTCCAGCAGCCAGAACAACCCTTTCACCGCCACATCCATGATCTGGTCCGGCGATTCCTTGGGCGTTGCCAGGTGCAAAACATGCGTCACACCCTGCATGGCGGTAATCACGGTCTGGCGGTCTTCGATGGAACCGTGCACATTTCGATGCGGGGGTGCGGCGCGATTTCACGGTGATGACACAGGGCGCGCACGATAAACCCGTCAAAGCTGCGCTCTGCCAGGAAACGCCGTATAAAGGTCTGGCCCACCTTGCCGGCAGCGCCGGTGACGAGAATTCGTTTTGGCTCGGACATATGCACTCCAGGGAAAGCAACAGTCAATAAAGCGGCGCCAGACAGATCAAACTGACGCATCCGTTGAGAGATCATCGGGTGTGAAAGAATTTTACCCCAGGCAGCGCCTCGCTGCTAATTGACTCCACAGCCCCCAAAAAGTCGCTTGACAACGGACCTGTTTTTGGCATGTCCTTGCGAGGGCCGATGCTCTTCCGGCCCGAAGCAATCTGATTGCAGCTATCCCCCGGATTACAGCAATCTCTTCGACTGGCAAGGAAGAGATTGCCTCCCTTCGCTACGTGCTGGGCAAGCTGTCGCAAATAACGCTCCATCGCAACCGCAACTAGAATTTGTTAAAACCCTGAAATTGACTCACATACGCATTGACAAGGGGGATAATCGGATATATAAACGTATTACCACCGAAGATAACAAGAGCATGGGCTGGGAATCGCTCATCCCGGCCTGCTACATCTCTGCTCACACTCCTGAAACGCTCTCTGCATGGACAGAGGGTGTTTTATTTTTAACCGCATAATCAATTGGGAGGGTCAAATGAATACAAAAATTTCCCGGCGTAATTTCCTCAAGGCCACCGGCGCAGCCGCAATCGGCACGCCATTTCTAGACTCAGCCAATCTCAACTCATGGGGCTGACGCCTCCAGCCGGCTCGAAAGCAAAACATGTGCTCAGGATCGCCCATATCACCGATATCCACCTGGCCCCATCGAAAAATATCACCGCTCGCTTTACGTCGGCTTTGCAGCATATCCAGGATCTTAACCCGCGGCCGGATGTCATCTTCAACACCGGCGATTCGATTATGGATTCTCTGGATAGGGATAAAGGTCTCGACCCTGGAGCAGTGGGAAGCCTTCAAACAGGTCATGGCGGCGGAATGCTCCTTACCCGTCTACCATTGCATCGGCAACCACGATGTCTGGGGCTGGGGTTACCAGAATACACACCCAGATATCGCCGACGACCCGCTGTTTGGAAAGAATATGGCCATCCAGGCACTCGACCTGCCCGGGCGCTACTACAGCTTCGACCTGGCAGGCTGGCATTTCATCATGCTGGATAGCACCCACCCGCCCCAGGTGGAAGATGCCCATGCATGTGTATATCGGCAAGTTAGACGAAGAGCAGTACGATTGGCTGAGCCAGGAGCTGATACAGAATAACCCGAAAC
The DNA here is from genome assembly GCA_963708455.1 of uncultured Pseudomonadota bacterium. Taxonomy (GTDB): domain Bacteria; phylum Pseudomonadota; class Gammaproteobacteria; order Competibacterales; family Competibacteraceae; genus CAIMUS01. Next base: position 767,103 of record CAVPSQ010000005.1, on the reverse strand, counting down.
CCGTCTGCATCCTGTCTCATATCCCTCTGCTGTGCGCCTGTGAGTTTTACGACGGAGATAATGAAACCCCGGATTTTGGAAGGTGCCGGCAGCCTGGATGCACATCAATTCCGGCGCACGCGCAATCTGTTCCTTAGCATCCCAATGTCAAATTATGCCTGAGCGGGCACGCCCACCAGCAGGAAGAGCTGACCTACCTGAATGTGAAGTACCTCAACGATGGCGCCATCTGCGGGGCCTGGTGGGAGGGCGCTTTCCTGGATTTCCCGCCCGGCTACGTGATCATCGATCTGTATGACGATGGCAGCCTCCACCAGCGAGTTTGTGACGTATTCATTCTCATTCACTGACGATTGCCCGTTTACAACCGCCAGAGTATTTTTGCCGGCCCTTCAAAATTGATTAAAGAGATCCTCCGGCAGCTCGATCGCACGCTGGCCGGAGGATATCTTCACTCAAAAAAAATCAGGCCGAAATCTTTACCTTTGGGCAGGTAATCGCCGAAGCCGGAGCAAAACTGCCGCCAGGCCCAGTGCAGCCAGCGCGGCAAGCACAGCTGGCAGCGAAGAGGAGGGGCTGGCGGCAGACCGCGCATCCAGCGTCACCAGATCCACAGCCGTGGGATGGAACGCCCACTGGTAATCTTCAACCTCGCCGTTCAGGGTAAACCCTACAGGGGCAGCGCTTCCGCCGGTGCTGGCAGGGTACAGCCGGAAACGCACGTTAAAGGTGCCGAACGTGACCCCGGCAGGGATATCGAAATGTGACCGTCTGAGGCCCATCGCTGACGGGTTCGTCCAGCAGGATGGTATCTCCCGCCTGGCTGAAGGCATGGTCATTATCCCAATCGAGCCAGGCGCTCAGATAACACGTGCCCGAGCAGCCGCTGGCGGTTACATCGATCGAACCTCCGTTTGCACCCGTATGCCAGGCCAACCCCGCTGTGCGGGTAACGCCGTCGTCGTTCGTGTCTGCTGAGGCATTGGGGTTTTCCTGCCCATCCGGCTCTGCATCGACCGCCGCCCCCAGGTAGGCTGAACCGCTCATATGGCGGGCGCCGTTCTCGGTATACAGGGTGTCATTGTAGCTGTCCGGCAGATCGCCGTAATCCACCGAGGCCGCGTAATCGGCATGTCCAAAATTATTATGGATGTCGCTGTTTCCCACGGTGGTAAAGGCTGCGCTTTCCAGGTTATCGGTGGTCAGGCTGTGTCCGGCAGGCAGATCAGCATGTTCGATATCGATGGCAAAATTACCAATGGCTGCCACGCCGCCTGCCAGGCCGAAGGCATAATTCCCGCTGGCGTCGGTATCCAGGCTGGTCAAAACAGGTTCGCCGGCGTCAATCCAACCGTTGCCGTTGAGATCGCGGTACAACCGCACGCTGACGCCGGGGGTGCCGGTTTCCGCCGGATCCAGGACCCCGTTGTAGTTCGAATCCAGGAACACAGTACCATGAATATCGTTGGTTCCCCAGGTCAGGCAGTTTGACCCCTCGTAATCGCTGCCTTGCCGCAGCGTTCGGCCGTTGGAGGCGACGCCGGTGGTGACGCTGATATCCCACAACTTGTTGGAATTGGGCGGCCCCTGGGCATCTCCGGTCGAGCCGAATAAATTACCTTCCACATCAAAGGATAGCCCTTCCATATCGTTGACCGTCAGCCCTGTGCCAACCCGGGTCAGGGCGGCGGTGGTTTTATTGATGATCACCAGCTCATCATTGGTGCCGTCGGCATTGGCCACGCCGTACAGGACGCCGTCGTATGAGCTCACGGCGATATCGTCGATATCCGTCCAGTTGGTGTTGCCCGCATCAGGTATCACCAGGTAGTCGGCGCCTGGACCAAAGGCATTCTGGACATAGGTGCCGGTGGCAGGGTTGATCTGGAACAGGATATCGGGTGGGTTGGGTGTTCCGGCCCGCCGCCGCACAGCATAAAGCACACCGCTGAAAGGATCAAAGGATAGCGAGTCGACATCCACAAAGGTGATAGAGCCCAGGCTGCCGGTGCCGGCGCCAATCCCCCCGACCGGGCTGATCTGGGTAAAAATACCCGAGTGGATGTTAATGCTGCCAAACACGCCACGCGTGCCCGTAGTCTGCTCATCGGCGGCATACAGCGTGGTGGTGCCGGGTTGAAAAGCGATCGCTTCCACGTTGTAGGTGCCGGTGGTTGAGCCAATCGCAGCTTCTGATCCGGATTTCAGCAGGATCGTCAGGAGATCAGGGCCTGAGTTGTTGCCCAGACCATCCTGCCCGTCGGCTACCAGGTAACAGTAATTGCGCGTGCTGTCGGTATAGGTGATGGCGACATAGCGGATATAAACCACGTCCTGGTTATTCATGCCCTCCCGCGCTTAAAAATCGAACCTGTGCAGAGGCCGTGGCATGACTGCGGATATCGTATTCCACGCGGGTATAGGTGGCGCTTGCTGCGCCAGTGATCGATCCCAGGTTCACCCAGCCGCTGCCGCTGTCGGATGTAAATCTGAATTGAAACGCTTTCGCCAAATTCCAGAGAGCTCTGGACGCGGTACTCAACCACCAGTTTCAGGCTGGAAGCTCCTGCCAGGCTGGAAAGATCCACCGCACGGCTGGCGCCATTCGCATTCTGACGAATATACAGGTGTGCCAGCTCTGTGCTCTCCACCCGCACATCCCCGCTGCCGGGCAGGCCATTATCGCCGATCTCAGCCCAACCGGCGCCCCAGTCAACCATCCCATCGTTGCCGGTCAACCCGGTGTTGCCGCCGGCGTTGTCATGGAAATTATCAGCCACATAGGGCACAAAGGCCTCGCCTGAGGTGGCAGCAGAAACCGGCGTGGCCTGGCCTGTGCTCAAAAACAAACCGCCCACGACGGACAAAATCATCAGGCCGTGAACCAGGCGAGCATTGATTTTAGATAAGTGGTCACCCATACCTCTCCGAAATTTGAATTTTTTCATCTCTGGCACTACCTCCCTGGGTCAAAATCTCCCCAATACTCGCATTTTTATACGATTATATCCACCGGAAGACAACATCAACTAACAAATTTGTATGAAATATTGCTAACCATTACCGGCTTGCAATATTGTCGGCTTTATTAAGCCCCCAGCCGCACAGAATATCAAAGAAAACCACAATATCTGGACCCAGCGCAACCCTTGGGCTTATTCCGGGTTAATTAGTCTAATTACAGGAGGCTGTTATGCCCAAAATGATTGGTATTTCTGACCTGCCCCGCGGTTTGCAAGGTTTCGTGGATGAAGTCGCCCACCACAAAACGCAAATCGTGCTCACCCGCCAGCAAAACCCCCAGGCGGCGATCATCCCCTACGAAGATTATCTGCACTACCAGGAAATGCGCGAGAGCGAAACCCTGCTGCATTTTCACGAAATGCGCACCCGTCACGCCCGCCTGGGCACGCAGTTAGGCGACGAGTGATCGATTATCCGGCAGAATGTGAGACCTGCCGGGCAAACGCGCGCGGCTCCAGCAGGCTGACCACGCCCCACACCAGGGCAAGCATGATAAGATGCAGGCCGGTTCCCAAAAGCAAGTCTGGCTGGCGGGTGAAAAACGGCAGGTTGTAGATCAGCACAATTCCGAACAGATGGGTGACGAAACCCGCCAGCGAATGCCGCCCCATCGGCAGCAGTCAGCCAGCCCAGTGCCGGACGGAGCGCCCCCCACAAACGCGCCGTTAGCAGGAAAAATATCAGGAGATACAACCCCACCAACGCCAGGCGCAGCGGCGCCATCTGGCTCTCACGCTCGCCCAGCAATGCAGGCAGCCCGGGCCACAGGCCGTAGCCGCTGGCGTGCAGCCACAGGAAGGCACCCGCGGTGAACAAAACCGCTGCCTGAACCCATCCGCGCCGGTTTATCCTGCGCCAGGCCCTCCCCAGCGCCTGCCGGTGATAACCCGCCAGCAGCCCGCCAAAGAAAATGATCTGCCAGTTCAGCACAGCAAAAATCGTATCCAGCCCCAGGTAGGCCTGGCCCGGGAAAGCCTGCCCGGCTGTGTAGGCGCTCAGCGAAACCAGCCCCACCAGCCAGCTTTTGCCGTGAGCGCAGGCCCACAGCGCCGGGATGGCCCCCAGCAGCAGGATCACATACAGCGCCAGGATCTCGCCGCCGTGAAATGCGTTCTGCAAGCTGAGCATGCGCCCGAAGTAGGCTGCCAGCACCGGGCCGGTGGGGATTTCCTGTTGCAGGTCGTACCACAGGCGCAGCCCGGTCAGCCCAAGCAGGGTAAATGCGATTGAAACAGCCAGTGTCAGGGCGTAGAGCTGCCCGAGGCGGCGCAGCAGCCGCCTCAGCATGCGCTCCAGCGGTTGGCGGGCGGCTACCAGGCCCAGCACCAGCCCGGAGAGAAAATAAAAGCCCTCCGCCGCCGAGATGTAAAAACGTCCCTGCCCGGTAAAGACATAAAAAAGCGAGGCCTTGACGTCCAGGTGATTGACCGCCATCACCAGCAGCGCCAGGCCGCGCAGGAAATCGATGCGTTCGTCTCGATGCACGGCGCAATTATACCCCGCCGCCCGGGGTACCCGCCATCTCGAATGTTCCACGAATAAACGAATGACCGGCTGCCATCCGCACATGCGGAGACGGCGCCTCCTATGTGCATTCGTGGATGGTCAAATCGGCAGCCCTATGCCTGCCGCTGATCCATGGAGCTTTGCACCCGCCTGAGGTTTTGACGCACAGGTTCTTGGTCGGGATGACCATCCGGGAATAACTTCTCCAACATTCCCAGCGCGGCTGGTAGGCGTTTAAAGCTGCGGGGAAATCCCCCATCACTTCCTGGACACGGCCCAGGTTGTTGAAATCCTGAGCAACACGGGGATGGCTTGAACCGAATACACTCCGATCAATTTTCAAGGCTCGTTCGAAGGCTTCTCGAGCCTGCGACAGCTCGCCCGAATCGAGCAGCACCCACGCCAGGTCGGTCAAATCTTCGGCTACCAGTGGATGTTGGTGCCCATAGGCGCGCTCGTCGGCTTCGAGCGCCAGTGTAAAGTTTGCCGTTGCTTCCTGGAGTTGACCCATTCCATGCAACACCCTGCCCAGGTTGGCCCTATCTCGCCCCACCCGTGGGTGGAGGACGCCAAAGGCTTGAATATCTATGCTCAGCGCCTGTTCCAGCATGCTCCGTGCTGCCTCCAGGTCGCCCAGGTCACGCAGCGCCTGCCCCAGGTTGTTGAGGTCCCGGGCGATATTTGGGTGCTCCTGGCCAAACGCTTGCTCATCGATCGCCAGCGCCCGCTCAAAAGCTGCCCGCGCCCCGGCCAGATCTCCAAGATCGCCTTGGACCATCCCCCAGATTGTTGAGATCTCTGGCAACATTCGGATGCTGCGGGCCAAAGACTTGCTCATCGATTGACAACGCCCGCTCGAAGGCTGCCCGGGCCGCTTCCGCTTCGTTCATAGCGTAACACCGTACCCAGGTTGTTGAGGTCACGCGCCACGTCTGGGTGGCGCGGGCCGTTGGCTTTCTCATCGATGGCCAGTGCGGTCTCGAAGGCGTTCCGCGCCGCTCCCAGATCCCCGCGATCGAAAGCAATCTGACCCAGATCGATGGTGATCGTGGCTGCCAGAGGATGTCCTTCCCCGTAAGCACGCCGGCAAAAATCCAGCGCTCTCTCCAGTGTGGCCTGGGCCTGCTTCAGATCCCCCATCCGACGCTGCACATTGCCAATCTTCTCTGCCAGCACGGCTATGTATGGGTGACCCTGGCGATCTCGCCGTTCATAGACAGCCAACCCGCGCTGGTAATAATTTACAGCCTGTTCGTAAACACCGGTCATCTCGCTGTGCGTGCCGAGTGCGTTCCAGAGCATGCCGGTTTCTTCTTCCAGACCGGCAACCTGGTCTGCGTGCATTGCAACGACCTGCAGGTGCGGCAGCAGCAATTCGTAATGATCCGGGCGCCCGCTTTCTCCGGCGGCATTTGCCATCGTCACGAGCCCGCGCACGAGGCGCCTCAGCCCGTCCCGGTCATCGTCCAGCCCGCGCCCAAAATCCGCCAGCAGGGGGTGGATGCTCTGACCGGCCGCTACTTCCTCCGTTTCTTGCCATTCATCCATCAGACTGAGCCCGGTCAGCAGGTTGAGGGCGGGGCCAATACCGTAATCTGCGGTGAAGAACTCCAGATCGGGCATCAGGCTGGCCGCCATCAGCGCCATGGGTATATTCGTATCGGGCGCCAGATAGCTGCAGGTGATGAACAACTGGCGTGCCTGGGTTTCCACCTCTCCCTGCCCGGTCAACATCTGCCACTGTGCGCTGAAGGTGTCGAGCAGGCTGGTGTTGTGCTCCGTGGGGCTGAACGATGAGGCGCCACGCATCGAGTCATTCTCCAGCAGCGAGCCGCCTTTTTCCAGCTCCTGCAGGTAGTCGCTCAGGTTCTGGCGGGTGCGGCTGTGCAAATACCGCCCGGCCAGGTCCAGCGCCAGCGGCAGATCGCCCAGGCGCTCCGCCAGCTGCTCCAGCAATGCATCCTCTTCCCCGGACAATTCCGGCGCAAGGGTGCGCAGCAGCGCCAGGCTGTCGCTGCGCTCCAACCCATTCAGCGGGATAGTCAATGATTTGCCTATCATCCAATCGGCCATGCGCGAGGTCGCCAAGACGCTGGCATTCCCCAGGCGGGGCAGCCATGCCTCCAGCACCGTTTTTTCCAGGATATTGTCCAGCACCACCAGCCGCCCGCCGTCCTGCCAGGCTTGCAGGGTGAGCTGCACCTGCTCAGCCTGTCCCTCCGGCCAGGGGCTCAACCCCATCTCGCCCCCGCAGGCGGCAATCCCAGCCGGGATATCCCGATCTGCCGAAATCCAGTGCACCCCCTGAAACCGCCGCCCGTAGCGGTAACAAAACTCCAGCGCAAGCTGGGTCTTGCCAGAGCCGCCCATGCCGGTGATAAGGGCGTTATAGCGGGCATCGGGTTTCTCGCGCGGGCGGAGCGCAGACCAGAGCAGTTTCAGCTTTTCGGCGTGACCCACAAATGCCGGGTTGCGCCTCAGCAGCCTGCAACTCCCCGCCGGCAGCTCGCCTGGTTCTGGCAGAACATCATCCTCCTCTTGTTCTGGCCTCTCCCCAGCTTCTCCCCTCACATCCCTTTCCTGTTTGATATTAATTGAAAGTGGAGGAGCTTCGCTCACCGGCTGGTCGCCAAATGGAAATAGCACAGCTTCCGCTTGGCCAGACAGATACAGCGTGGGAATCCCCCAGCCAGAGTTGGAAATTTCTTGCTGGGCCGCGAGTGCGAGGCGGGCATGCGACATGGCTTCGTCGATATTCAACCCGACAAACAAGGCGTTATAAAATGCCTTGCTGAAGACGATTGCCAGCGCGTCTTCGATACCGATCTGCAAGCCAATCACAACGGGTATCCCCGCTCTGACTGCCGCAATCGCCACACAGTTTAATGCGGGGTCAGTCGAAATGGCGCTGCTATATTCGGAGTTAAAAAATGCCAGGCGTACATCCGCAGCACTCAGCAGTTGCGCCAGCTCTTCGCCAAACACGTATTCAATTCCTCCCTGATTATCCCCCACCAGGATGGCGCCGGTTCCGCTGATCCTATCATATGATCCGTGACCGGCAAAATGAAAGATCTGTAAATTTTTCCTGAGCAGGTCATGAATACCTTCCACAGTAACTGCTTCAATAAAATTGCACATGAGATCAGCGCCAACCGAATCAGACCGGTGCACCGCTTCCTGGATCGCATTTCGCTCGGCCTGCAGATCGAGTGGTTGGAGAGACTCTGGACTGGACATGACAACGGCCATTTGCAAAGGATTGGTTATTGGCGCCAAAAATCTCGCATTTGGAGAAGAAATATCACGGACCAGCGAAATTTTCGGATGCAGCGCCAGAAAATTCAGCCCTCCAACGCGGTCGCCCAACCCAAGTTGTAAACTCACAACCTCCCAAGGCAGCCGCATTAACTCCGGGTCGCTCATTACCAGACGCAGGCGGATCCCCTCCTCTACCCCCAAACTTTCCACTGCCTGGATAAAAATCTCGCGTACTGCTCCCTCCGGTAGCAGGCTATCCGCAAGCATTACACCCAAGTCAACCAGAGCATCGCTGCTCAATCTACCCGACATCTCGAGCCGATCAAGGTGATGTTTCATCTTATCGTTCAACCTCGAGATTGCCGTCTGCTCGCCCCAGCGGCTCTGGATTTGAATTTCAAACTTGGCGAAATCCGGGGTGTAATTCGTCAGAATCACAATAAAATCTTGATAGACCCTCTGGTGTATTGGATGCCGTTTTTCCTGCTCGGCAGTCACGACCGCGGTGTTGGCCTCCAGCCAATGAGCTACGGCGGGCAGCACCTGAGCCCCGGCAAGCTCCTCACCCGACGCTTCCGCCTGGAAGATCGCTTCGGCGATCTCCTGCTCCCTGCCCGAGACGATGTACGAGAGCGCCCTGGCGCTGTTCTTGAGCAGGCGCTGCTCTTCCGGCTTGCCGGTGCGCCTCAGCGGATCCGCCAGGGTTTCCACCATCGCGCTGAGCTGGATGCGGTCGGTCAGCTCATCGGCTGCGCCGCTCCCGGTCGTCAGGTTACGCGCCAGCAGGCTGTTCATTTCGCTAACAAGCCCGTCTGGATCCAGGTAAGCGCGTGCCACCCACTGGTGGGTGCGCCGCAGGGTGCGCCGGGTGGGCAGGTCGGGATTTTTGCTCAGATAGGCCAGCAAGAAGTCTGCCAGGGCCTGCAAGCGCCTCCAGCCGTATTCCTTTTCAAGCTGCACCAGCAGCACCTGGCGCACGCGCGGCTCCACAGCATAGATGCCCGGATCCACCGCCTTGCACAGGTGGGATAGGAGAAAATCAGCCTCCGCGTACCACGGGATCTGTTCTTCGCCCAGAAAGTTGAGCCGGATCAGGTTGACCAGCTCCGGGGTCACCAGCATTGGCAGAGCGATATGACAGGCCAGCCGCAGGTGTTTCAAGCCAAACTGGCGGGCAAAGGCTACCACCTCCTGGATGGCATCCTCTTGCGCCAGCCAGTTCTGCTGCACAGGCGCAGGCGCATTCAGCAGCTCAAGCGCGCTCGGTGGCATTCAGGTTAACTCCAGGTGGGAATGGGTTGCCGCGCAGGATGTTGACGGCGTCATCCAATCCGTCCCGCTCCAGGGGGTACATCGGCGCCAGGCGGGCGATATCTTCGGCGGTGGTGCCGGCCCAGCGCTCTTCGGGTAAGGGGTTCAACCAGGCATAACGGTAGGTGTAGGCGCTCAGTTTCAGCAGAAATGCGTGCGTCACGGCAACCCGTTTGCGCTCATACTCCCGCCGCGCCGCCCCGGCGTCGCTGAAGATCACCGTGCTGCCGTTTTGCCCGTAGGCCTGCAGCACCTGGTTGAGCTTGCGCGCCCTGGTCAATGCCGGGGTCTCATACAGGAATTCTTCCGGGCAGTCATGAAAATAAAAGACCGCCGTCCGCCCCAGCAGCCCGCCTTTCAAAATACTGGAAAGGGCGCTCTCCATGAAAGCTTCAAACGGCTGCATCGACCCCTGCCGGTCCACCAGCACCAGCAGGCGCACCTGGTTTTTTCGCCGGGGCCGCAGCACCGGTCCGCGGAAAAAGCCATACCGCCCGAAATCCTGGATGGTGGCCTCCACATCCAGCTCATCGGCCGCGCCGCTGCGTTTTAGCTGCCGCAGGTGCCTCCAGGCGGTCGCCATATCCCGGTTTTCCATCGGCGCCCGGGTGACAAAATTGTAGGTCGCTTGCGAGCCGTACTCAAAGGCTTGCTCTGGCAGCGGCAGGTTATCCAACACCGCACGCCTCGCCTCCGGGCGCCGCTCACGTTGACCGGGCTGGCCTCGCGCCGGTTTTACCGGCTCCTTTCTCTCAGGCGCTTTCTCGCCATCCAGACGTTTTGGAATCTGGACCGGCTGCTCACCCCCTGGATCTACAGCAAGCGCTGGTTCAACGGGCGCAGACCAGGTTTCTGCACCCGGTAAAAATGGCTCCACCAGGCGGGTGTAGGCAGTGTCGAACATCTGCTGGTCGCGCACCGACTTGGCCCACAGCAGCCGGCAGGCGCTGCGCAGATCGTCTCTGCTCAGAATTGTCCCATCCTGGATCAGCATCATCGCCGTCAGGTATTCAGACACGCCCAACGGCACGCGGTTGCGCCGCAAATATTCAAACACATCGTATAAAAGTTCACCCGGGTCTGGCATTTATTTTTCAGGCTTTTTTGACCAGCTTCTGCACTTCTTTCAAATCGCCCTCGGTTTTGATCAAGGCATCCAGGGCGGGCAGTTTGGCAAATGCCGCCTCCTTAAGCGCCTTGGCAGTAACATTTCCAAGCTGCTCTTCGCGCTTCAAGATCAAGATCCAGTCGAGCAGCTCGCTGGTGCCGGGTATTTTGCGCCAGGTGAAGGCCTGCTGGTTGCGCAGATCCCAGAATTTATACAATGCCTGTTCCGAGAGCGGGTCGTTCTTTTCCAGCCCGTGCGCCTGGACGATGTCCTTGAGATCGTCTTCGCCGGGAAACTCGATAAAATAATACAGGCAGCGTCGCAGGAATGGTTTGGGCAGCTCCTTCTCCCGGTTGCTGGTGATCAGGATCAGCGGCAGGTAGTCCTTGCGCTCGGAGCGCGTCTCCTTTTAAGCGCATCGAAAACCCTGTCCGGGTCGTTCTCGTCAGCCTCTTCTACCTCAAACTGCAGCCGGTCCAGCGCCAGCAATAGATCGTTGGGAAAATCAATATCCGCCTTGTCGATCTCATCGATCAGCACCACGGACGGGATATCGTTTTGCGCCTTGCGGATCGCCTCCCCCAGCGGCCCGCGTTTGACATACTCGCTTTTCCGTTTGATCGCCCCCCCGCTTTTTGTAGTCTCCTGAATATCATACAGCCGGCGCAGGGCGTCAAAGGTGTACAGTAGGTCGCGCGCCCGGCTGGTGGATTGGATATAGGCCGGGAACAGCGGGTAGCCCAGCTCGTAAGCCACGGCATAGGCCAGGCGGGTTTTTCCACAACCGGGCTCGCCTTCCAGCAGCAGCGGGCGGCGCAGGTAGAGAGCCCGGCTGACAGCTTTCTGCAGCTCATCACTGGCTACATAGGTCTCAGGCTCAGTGGGAGCGCCATCGAGAGCGTCGTAGCGTCGTTTTCCATCCCCTTCAAAAATTCGTTCCGCAAATGAATTCATGCCTTCATCCTCCTCGCAGCTCTTTGATAATTCCGTCCATCTCGGTGTAAGTGTTGAGCACCTGCCCATTCCACTTGCTGAGCCGCTTCTTATAGGCAGCAATTTTATCTTCCGGCACCTGCGCTTCCAGCAGGTTGGCATGCAGCCAGGCGCACAGGCTGGTCACATCAAATTTACCGGGCAGCGGCAGCTTCTCCAGACCGGTGCTGGCTCCGGCGCCGGTGTCCAAAAAGATCAACACCAGCAAGCGGCCTTTGTTTTCCAGATGGGTGGGAGCCGCCGCCTGGATTTTGTTCCAAAACGGCACAATCCGCTTGGCGGTCACTTCCACGGGAATATCATTATTAATGATGCACAGCACAATATTCTGGTGCGCGCCGCTGAACAAATCATCGACGCGCTCGTATTTCAGCATATTCACCAGCTTGCGCTCGATCCAATCCTCGCCGCTCCCGAGATCGTCCTCCGACAGGGGGATATCGTAAATGCACCAGCTCATATTTTTTTTGCGAGCTTTGATTTCGCTCAGTATTCGCTCCAGGAAATAGCGCTCGATCGGGGTTGGAAAGCCATCCTCAAAACCCTCCAGCAGGAAAGTCACCAGTCCCTCGTACTTTTTCGTACCCTGGCTGATAAAATCGGTGAGATCCTCCATGTCGAAATCGGTGATCAAGCCTTTATCCACCTTATAGCGCACCTGCAGTGGCTCAGATTCTTCCGGCACCCCGGCCAGCCCGTTTTCGAGCGCATCCCCGATCAACTGTTTCTGCTTGTACTCAGCCGATTCCAGCCATGCCTTTCCCTTCTGGATGACCTGTTTCATCAAAGTTTGGTGATCGTCTGAAAGCTCAGGATTCGCTTTTTGACCATCCTCTTCCAGGATACCTTCCAGCAGGAAGACTAAACCGAATTTTTTTTCACCACCTTGAACAAAGGTTTTCTCAACCAGGCGGTCAATCAGCATGACAACCGCGTCATTCACAGAGCTGTCCGGGCTGAGCTCGTTGGTGACCGCCTTGAGCCCAAGGATGCTCAGGAAAGCATCGCGCACAGCTTTCGTCCCGCGTAAATATTCGTTATTCCGCAGGATTTCTAACAGGACGATGTTTTCTGAGGTTGTCAGGTACGACATGCTTCACAAGTCCGGGTAAAAAACGAAACCGATCCGGCGATTCTATGGATTTTGCTCAGGCGCCGGTTCCAGGATTTTCTTTGCCCGCGCGACCAGCTGTTCGGCCAATTCCTCATCCTCATCTCCCCAGCCAAAATCAGCCGGGTCCTGCTCCAGGATAAAGCCCAGCATGGCAAGCATGGGATGGTACTCCGGGTTTTTCTTGGTCACCTTGTATTCCCGAAAACCCGCCACAATTGCCATGGCAAGCAGATTGGGGTTGGAATCCAGCGTTAGCCGGTTGATGAATACATCATCAACGCTTGCATTCACAAGAAATTGACGCCGTCCGGCTGCATTCAAGATCGAATTGGCCCACGACTTGATGGCTTTGTTAAGACCAGAAACATCGTCCTTTCCAATAAAAGGCAGCAGGGCCGGTTTTGGCAGTAGTAGTCCTGGTTCTGAACGCCTGAAAATGACGCCATCCTCGGCCCGCAAATACAAAACCAGCGAGCCCCAATCAGTGTTCTCCAACTCAAACTGCTGGTAAATCGCCTGGCGCGCCCGGAAGACAGCCTGGTCGATCGTCCCGCCGCTCAACACGCCCCGGTAGATCGCCTTTGCGATCGGCTCGGCGCTCGTATCGTACAGCTCAAACTGGCTGGCAACCACCGCCGGCACCCCCGCCAGCACCAGCGCCCGGGCCACACCTCCCCACGGGTTGGCCTTCGAGCTTCTCACCCGTCTTACAGGCCGATAACACTGCCAGGCGCACACCGGCGGTCTTCGCCAGGTTTGCCAGCAAATACGCAGGATATAAATCGCCATAATCGCTGGTTGCGTCTTCCAGGACGAGGACGCCTTGTTCCCCTTCAAATTCACCATGCCCCGAAAATTGCAGCATATCGGCGGGTTTTGCAAGCGCTTCGATGAGTTTGTCGCGCGGTGCAGTGTTCCACCCAGACAGGCGATACTGGCGCCGCGGCGCCCAGATCATCAATGGCAGCCTGGATGGCGTCGCGGTCCGCTGTCAGATTGAGCGGTTTTAGCTTAGGGGGCAGGGCAAAGACCCCCAGGAGATTGAATGTGTGTCTCTGTTGATCCGGCGGCGCGGCTGCACCGATGACATCGTGGCGCACAATCGAGACATCGTGCATCAGCGCCAGGAAAAAATCTGGGCTGTCGTCCAGCATGCCTGGTGGTTTGATGTACATATACTCCCAAGGCAGCCGGGCCAGCTCGGGGTCTTCGATCTTCAGGCGGATGCGCAAGCCGACGGATTTCTGACGAACGATGATCAGGCTGTCGCGCAGGTGCTGCCGCACCGTGCCAGGCAGCAGCAAATCGGTGAGCATCTTGCCCACCCGGTAAATATCAGCGCCTTTCAGCGAGCCGTTAGCAAGCTCATCCAGAAGGTCGATGCTGTGCTTATCTCGCACGGCTTTAAATTTTTTACGCTGGTAATGGGAAACTTCTTTCTCGTCGATGGAGATGTCGCCGCTGGGAACACTTCCCGGTATGTGCACCACGAATAGCCTGGTCTTATCCCCCGGTGTGATGCGGCTGACCTGGATTGGAAAATCCTTGTATTCAGTGACCGGCACAGCAGTACCCTCCTGCGACTTGTCTGAGCTGAAAACAGCGGGTTGGAAATCAGAATTTACTATCCTAATTATCTCATAAATCCTGGAATTTTAGAATCGATCAGATTCGGGAAACAGAACGCCGTTTCAACAAAAATAGCCCACCTGTAGGGGCGAAGCGAGGTCCTTTACAGAATATATGGCGGTATTACCACGCTTCGCCCTGCTTTTTGACAACCCCGGCATCCCCATGCCGGGGCTGGATGCATCTACTCCTCCGGCTCAGGGGCGTGCGGTTTGGCAGTCCGGCCCAGCTCGCGCGAGCGTTCGTACGCCGCCCACACCGCCCGCGAGATCGCCGTGCGGAAACCGGCCTTCTCCAGAAAATACAGCGCCGAGGCGGTGGTGCCGCCCGGCGAGGTCACCGCGTTGCGCAGGCGCGCCAGGTGCACCGAATCTTCGTGCGTGCGGTAAAAATCCACGCTGCCGCGCACCGTCTGCGCCACAAGCTGTTCGGCAATGCGCCGGGGAAAGCCCAGATGCACGCCGGCGTCCACCATCGCTTCCATAAACAGGAACACATAAGCCGGGCCGGTGCCCGAAAGCGCCGTGGCCATATCCAGGTAATTTTCTTCTTCGACGAAGATCTCTTCGCCCAGCGCGCCCAGGATCTGGCGCGCCATCTCAATCTGCTCGGGGCTCACCCCGGGCGTGGCCGTCCACACCGTGATGCCTTCGCCTATCTGCGCCGGCGTGTTGGGCATCGAGCGCACCACCAGGTTGTGCCCCAGCCCGTGCGAGATCTTTTCCATGCTGGCCCCGGCAATGATCGAAAGCACCAGCGCATCCGGCCGGATGGCGCCGCGCAGCCCCGCCATCACCTTATCCAGGCGCTGCGGCTTAACCGTCAGCGCCACCACATCCGCCTGGCTGGCTGCCTGGGCGTTATCGCTGCTGGTGAGGACGCCGAATTTGCTCGCCAGGTGCTCCAGGCGTTCTACACCCGGTCCGGCGGCGATCAGCGCCTCAGGCTTGGCGACATTCTTGCGGATCAGGCCGCCGATGATGGCTTCAGCCATCACACCCGGGCCGATGAATGCGATCTTGCGGTTTTCAAACATGGCTGCCTCCAAAAAAATGATTGCACTCAGGATGCAAAATAGCCCAGCGCCAGGCGCAGGCGGGTTTCCACATCCTGGGCGGCGTCACGCGGGATATTCTGCAGGGCGCTCTGCGCCTCCACCACGCTGTAACCCAGGGAGGTGAGGGCGTTGAGCACCTCGGTATCCACGTCGGTCATCGCCGCCACCGGCTCCATGCCGGGGGTCAGAGTGACCCGGTCCTGCAGGTGCAGCATGATCTTCTGGGCCGTCTTCTTACCCACTCCCGGAACCCTGCTGAAGACCTCATCCTGCTCGTGGAACACAGCGCGCCGGATGGCGTCGGTGGAAAGGGTGGAAAGCACCGCCAGAGCCAGGCGCGGCCCCACGCCGTTGACGCCCAGCAGCAGGGTGAAGAACTCCAGCGCTTCGCGGCTCTCGAAACCATACAGGGCCAGCAGGTCTTCCCGCACCACCAGGTGGGTATGCAAGAAGACCATTTCACCCACCCGCAGCCGGTCGTGCAGCGGGGCCGGCACGGATACCTGCAGGCCCACCCCGCCCAGGTCCACCACCACGCTGTCGGTCAGCAGCTCCAACACGCGCCCGTTCAGGCTGGCAATCATGTTCTCACCTCCCATCCCATTCAATAATACAGGCAAATGCTGTCATGGTACAACCTGCGTCCCGGATTACACGAGTTAACCCACACATCCTTGCGAATACCACCACAGCGCCTGGGCGCTCTTGCCTCGAAAGGAAACTGTCTTTGCTAGAGCCGGTGCATTGGTTTTTCTCCGCGCCCTCCGCGTCTCCGCGTGACACATAGCTGCCCTTGCGAGTTAAACCAAAGCGCCAAAGCGCTCTTCCCTCCAGAGGATACTGTCGTTGCAAACCCGACGTTCGGTGGTTTTTACCCGCCTTTACCGGGCGAAGCAATCCGGCGGAACTTTGAGTCTCGGGTCTAGCCTTCGGCATCGGCCAGCATGCCGCGCATGCGGCTCGAGCTGATGTGGCAAATGGCCACCGCCAGGGCGTCGGCGGCGTCATCCGGGCGTGGAATTTCAGGCAGGTTCAGCAGCGCCCGCACCATCTGCTGCACCTGGTTCTTATCGGCGCCGCCGTAACCCACCACCGCCTGTTTCACCTCCATGGGAGTGTACTCTCCCACAGGCAGTCCGGCCTGCGCCAGGGCCAGCAGCACCACACCCCGTCCCTGCCCCACGCTGATGGCCGTGCGCACATTCTTGGAAAAAAACAGCTTCTCCACCGCCGCGCTGTCGGGCCGGTGGAGAAGCAAAATTTCGGTTAAACCGCGGTGCATCTCCAGCAAACGGGAGGCCATTTCGGTGTGAGCAGGCGTCTCGATGACGCCGTAATCCACCACCGCCAGGCTGCCATCGGGCAGTTCATGCACCAGGCCGTAGCCGGTGGTTGCAGTGCCAGGGTCGATCCCGATGACAAGCATGCAGCCGTCGGCTCGTGGCGATCAGGCTGCTTCGAGCTGCGCCATCACTTCGTCGGTGATATTCAACGACGAGTAAACATCCTGAACATCATCCAGCTCTTCCAGGCCTTCCACCACCCGCAGCACCTGGAGAGCCGCCTCGGTGTCCATATCCACCGGGTTATTGGCGCTGAAGCGCAGCAGGGCATCTTCCGGGTGGATCTTGGCTTTCTGCAGCGCGTTGCTGATCTCCTTGAAGTTCTCGACCGGGCCGACAATTTCGATGTGCTCCTCGTCGATGATTACATCGTCAGCCCCGGCATCCACAGCCAGCTCAAAAATGGCATCCGCGTCCTTGCCGGCTGCCGGGAAAGCGAAATAAGACTGGCGGGTAAACTGCCAGGCTACCGAACCGGCC
The DNA here is from genome assembly GCA_963708455.1 of uncultured Pseudomonadota bacterium. Lineage (GTDB taxonomy): Bacteria > Pseudomonadota > Gammaproteobacteria > Competibacterales > Competibacteraceae > CAIMUS01. The sequence goes on along the minus strand of CAVPSQ010000005.1, from coordinate 750,277 downwards.
TCGGCCATATTGCCGCCGCTCTTGCTGAGCAGGTGACGGATCTCGGCAATAGTGCGGTTGCGGTTATCGGTCACGCAAGAGATCATGAACGCCACGCCGTGCGGGCCGTAACCTTCATAGGTGATTTCTTCATACACCACGCCGTCTTTCGAGTCGCCCGTGCCGCGTTTGATGGCTCGTTCGATGTTATCTTTGGGCATGTTCTGCGCCCGGGCACGGTCCATGGCGTATTGCAGCCGGATATTGGAATCGGGATCGCCGCCGCCTTCACGTGCAGCCATCACAATTTCACGCGCCAGGCGGGTAAAAACCTGGCCGCGCTTGGCATCGGCAGCCCCTTTTTTGCGCCGGATGGTAGCCCAATGCGAATGTCCTGACATATACAACTCTCCTGAGGGGAAGATACCGGTGTAAAAACCTGCTGAACGCGAAAACTGGGCCTTGCGGCAACCGGTCGTTCGCGAGGTAAAAATTATACCATCTCATCCCCGGCGGTGTCAGGTGCGAAGTGTCACGATTCCGGACTTACTTAAAGCCCGAATCCTCCTGGCTTTTATTGTGGGCTAGAATGAGTTTTATCTCGCCGGAGTTTCGTTTAAGATCCATTCCATTTCACGTTGGGCTGTACCTCGTGGAGTTTCCAAAGATCGTTCCCATTCATCCAATAAAAATGTCTGGGCATCCTTCATGACCCGGATATCGCCGCTGCTCAGTTTCCCCCGTTTGGATCGGTAGTTGAGGTCCCGGATAATCAGGCTGTTGTCAGCCAGACTCCTTTTTTGCATGCGTTGGTCAAGCTCTTTTCCGCGTTGCACCAGATTGTCAGGCATCTTCTTTCCTGCACTGCGCAAGATCGCAATCAACCCCGCAAAATCAGCCCTGCGGGTTGGCAGGTGAAGACTGCTCTTCCCACCCTCATCGACGGGAACCCAGAGCGTTTGCTGGCTGCCTTCAATCACATAATAGAAACAGGGCTGGCCCGGCACTCCCTTATCGGCAATGGCAACAATCTTACCAGGGCCATAAATCCAATGAACCACGCTGTCTCCTACCTTATAATCCGCCATTTTCCGGCCTCCTCTCAGGTGGCGCCGAGGTTGTTTCCTCTGTTGGAGAACCTTCCCCTGCGCTCACGCGCTCGGCTGACTGCCCACCTTCATCCTCCCAATCCAGAACTCCAGCCGGCTCCACATTGGCATTGCGCGCATCACCGGTGTTGCTGGACGCGTCCATTTGCAATGGCTCATGCCCGTTCGAGCTGAGCTCAGGAATTAACTCTCCTTTTCCCCGGTTTTCGGCCTGGTCGAGAATCGCTTCGATCTGGGCTCCATCGACCGTTTCTTTTTCACAAAGCAGCTCGGCCAGGCTGTCCAACGCCAGTCGGTGGTTGTTCAGAACACGGCTGGCTTCATCCACAGCTTCTTCCAGGATCCGGCGCGTCTCCATATCCACCAGTGTAGCGGTTTCCGGGCTGACCCGGGCATCCAGGCCAAACTGCTGGCTCAAAAAATTGGCCTGCATATCGGACGCCAGGCGCACCGGGCCCAGAACGGTGCTCATGCCAAATTCTGTGACCATGCGGCGCGCCAGGTCTGTAGCCCGTGCAAGGTCATCTGCAGCGCCAGTCGAGGCTTCCCCAAAAACCAGCGTTTCCGCCGCCCTGCCCCCCACCAGGATCGTCAGCCGGGTCTTCAGCTCACGTTCACCCAGCACATAGCGGTCGTGGGTGGGAAGCTGCATGGTATAACCCATGGCGCGCCCACGCGGGACAATCGTCACTTTATGAACCTTATCCGCTTCGGGGGTCAGGCTGGCGATCAGCGCATGCCCGGCTTCGTGGATGGCGATGACCTTCTTTTCTGACGGGGTGATGGTGCGCGTGCGGTGCTCCGAACCGGCAACCACGCGTTCGAACGCCCCATCGAAATCGGCCATATCCACCGCTTCTTTCCCATTGCGCGATGCCAGCAGGGCGGCTTCATTCACCAGGTTGGCCAGGTCGGCCCCGGAAAAGCCCGGCGTCATCTGCGCGACCGCCTCCAGGTTTACATCCTTCCCCAGGGTGACCAATCGGGCGTGGATGGTTAGGATTTCCAGACGCCCCTGGCGGTCTGGCAGTTCGACCATCACCTGGCGGTCAAAACGACCCGGCCGCAAAAGGGCGGGATCGAGTATCTCAGGCCGGTTGGTGGCCGCCATCACGATCACCCCGCGGGCGGTTTCAAACCCATCCATCTCGGCCAGCAGCTGGTTGAGGGTTTGCTCGCGTTCCTCATGCACCCCAATCGCGCCTGCGCCGGCCCTGCGGCCTCCAATGGCATCAATTTCATCGATAAAAATGATCGAAGGCGCGCTTTTCTTGGCCTGTTCAAAGAGATCGCGCACCCGGGAAGCGCCAACCCCGACGAACATTTCCACAAATTCGGCTCCGCTCAGGTTGAAGAACTGCACACCGGCCTCGCCGGCAGTCGCCCTGGCCAGCAGGGTCTTTCCGGTGCCAGGCGGCCCAACCAGCAGAACGCCTTTGGGCATTTTACCGCCCAGGCGCTGAAAGTGTTCCGGGTTTTTGAGGAATTCGGTCACCTCTTTGAGATCGGTCACGGCCTCTCCCGCGCCGCCAACATCTTCGAAAGTCACCCCGGTCTGTTCGCCTTGTATCACCCGCGCCTTGCTTTTGCCGAAGGAGAACATATTACCCATCGAGCCCATCCCGCCTTTGTTTCGCCCCATGAGCAGGTACCACAGACCCACCATCAGGGCCATCGGCAGGATCCAGGTTAATATAAAACCCAGGATTCCACCGCCGCTGTCCTCCACCTGCCCGCGGATTTCCACTTTTTGCGCTTCCAGGCTTTTCGTCAGATCCGCATCTTCCACCCGCACGGTCGTGAAAGCCGTACCATCGCGCATCTCTCCGTCGATGCTGGTGGCGCCAACCAGCACGCTGAGGACGCGTCCATCTGTGAGATATGTTTTGAACTCACTGTATGGGATCTCTTTTGGCGCGGGGGTCATCCCATTAACCAGACGGTATGCCAGCAGAGCCAGCATGATGAGAGAAAACAGGAAGCCGATCGAAAATCGGAACGGCGGCCTCCTGAATGGCAGTAACGGTTTACCTGCCTCAAAGCGATCGCCGTCTGGTTTTTGGGAATCCATCCATCTACCTCTTTAAACCTGTTCCGGCTTCTTTTGTACTCGCACGGGCTGCACCGAGGTTGGAAGCCCCCACTTCCTTGCGGGCGGCTTGCTTTATCCGGCGGATGTGAGTGCGCTGCCCTTTGGGCAGTCGTTTGGTTTCCGTCTTGCTTGTTTTGTTTGCCATGGTTTTCAACTCCTTAGTTTTGCCTTCGTTTCGTTTCTACCCCAGGAACGCCTGGGTGAGCCTGCCTTACTGAAATTGATGTAGCCTCGTTCAACGTCGACAGAATCCAGCCGCACCTGCATCCGATCGCCGACATCTGCACCTTCGAACCCGCGCATCACTTTGCCTTCAACCGGCAGGCTGATCAACCGCACCCAGGTGCCTTTCTCAGATGCACCCGTCACGATCGAATCGAACTTTTCGCCGATTCTCCCTTCCAGGAGCAGCGCCGCCGCCGATTTGATCACCTGTCGTTCGACTTTATTTACGGCGTCTTCCTCTGCGGTGCAGTGGGCAGCCAGAGACTCCAGCTCAGCCAGGCTGTAGGGTGAAGGCATCCCATCGATGGCGGCTTTCAACAAACGCTGTGTGATCAGGTCGGTGTAGCGCCGGTTCGGAGCTGTGGAATGGGTATAGTCCTTAACAGCCAGGCCGAAATGCCCCCCGTTTGTCTCACCGGGAAGTTCTGCGGTGTATTCACCCGCCCCCATCAGTTTGATCATCGTCAGAGAAAGATCAGGGAAGCGCAGCGGATCGGCAGCTTTCTCCCTGGTCAGAAATTTATCCAGTGCTCCCGAATCCGGACTGCCGGGCAGCTCGAAACCGCGTTCCCTGGCAATCTCGACCATCCGATCCCATCGTTTCGGAGACCGCACCACCCGGCGTAGTGACGCAAATTTCCTGGCCGAAAGGTACCGGGCAGTTACGCCGTTGGCAGCGATCATGAAATCCTCTATGATCTCCCTGGCACGATCCTTCTGATCCATCTCCAGATCCCGAATCATCTCGCCGTCGAACACAGGTTTTGCCTCGATCGTTTCCAGGCTGAGCGCCCCGTGCACATGCCTGAGATTCTTCAGATTTTGTGCGGCCTGCGCCTGCAAACGCAGGCTCTCAGCCAGCCCATTGACGGCAGCCGCTGCTTCGGGGAGAGGACCATTCCCTTCCAGCCAGGCTGCCACGCCATGATAGGCGAGTTTTGCATGGTTGCGCACCAGCGCCTGGTAAATGTCTGATTTTTGAAGGGATCCATCCGGGCCAATCACCATCTCAACCACAATCGAAAGGCGCTCTTCGTTGAAATTTAAGGAAGTCAGGTCGGTTGAAAGCTTTTCTGGAATCATCGGGAATATCTTAGCCGGGGTATAGACTGTGGTCGTGTTATGGCGAGCGTGTACGTCGATTGCCGATCCATCTTTAACCAGCGCATCTACGTTTGCCACCGCCACCTGAACCTTCACTGTATTGCCAGGCATGGCTTCGGCAACCGTGAGTTGATCCAGATCGCGCGAGTCATCATTGTCGATCGAAGCCCATGGCAGCTCCGTCAGATCACGAATTGAGCCGCCGTCGCTCCGCGCCGGGGATTGAATCTTGTTTAGTTCGGCAAGCGCCTGGGCAGAAAAGTCAGGCAGCAAACCACGATCCAGCATCGCTCTTTCGGCGATGTCCTCTAAGATCGCACGGTGGTGTTGATAATTCGGATTCATGTAACTAGCTCCGGCCATGAGAAAAAGACCGCACCCAATTCCGGAATTTCCCGCCCATCGTTTTTTGGTTTCTAAGCTGGGCTGTCATGGCCCAATAAGTAATTTTTTCGCCACATTCGCAATTGATGGATTGCGATCCAAGACCATCTCCCCTTGCCGCCGCGTCAATCAACGGCTGATTGGAGATCGTTTTCTTGCAATTCGGGCATACGATTTGGTTTTCCATCTTATTTCCATTCCCGGCATCCCGGTATCTTCCATGACAGGATGAGTTTCGTTCGCTGTTCATTCGCCTGATTCTTATACATTTGACCAGTAATCGTCGGCTTCTTTTTCCAAAGCCAACAGGCGTGTGTAGTAATCTGGAAACTCTTTTAGATGCGCCAGGGCGATTTTTCCAGTGATCACAGCATCATCATTGCTTACGTTGGTTTGCTCATCTCTGCTCCCATGCTCAAGCTCCACCTCGAGCCCGGTTTGGAACTGCTCCACACCAAACGCACGCCAATCGATCCCTAATTCATCACCGATCTGCTTTGCCTCAGCCAGGCTAAACTGTTTCTTCTTAAGCATAGAGGATCTCCCTTAAATTAAATCGAAAAATCATCTGATTTATGGTCGGGTTTGTCTTTTCCCTGCTCTTTTTCTACCTTATACCGGGCCTGGAGCTGGATGATCAACTGGCTATATTTCCAATTGCTTTTGGGAAGATCATCCAGGGTGAGTACGCCCGCATGGGGGCGTTTCTTACCACGTATTTGCTGCCGTCTGCCGATCGTTAAATCATCTCGCATGGGGTATTCCTTAATATCAGACTGGTTTTCTCACCGCGTTAATCTTCCCTGCGCGGAATATGCTGTGTCATCACCCACAATCGACCCTGTGGTGCATTCCTGATGTTAATCATCCCTTCTTAAACGCCCTCTACCGCCGATCATGCGCAGGATCAAGATCAACAGTATTGCTCCGGCAAACGCAACCAGGATCGACGTTCCGTTGATCCCCGACATCGTGTCACCGATATGGAAGAAGTAGAAAGCAATCCAGCCTCCCAACAAACCTCCCAGCACGCCGATGATGACGTCGCCGATCAAACCATAGCCGCCCCCTCGCATGACCTGTCCGGCCAGAAAACCGGCGATCAAACCAACGATAATCCACGATAGTATTCCCATAGTAATCCTCCATTCGTTATCTGCTTTATCTCGGATAGGTTGCCCCGGGATTTACCGCCGCACAGGGCTTCATTGCACGCCGGTTTAAAAACCGCTTCTTATGCGGAATATCAATCCCGCACAGGATAGACCAGGGGAATTAATAGATCCTTGGCCTGATACTCATTCTATAACAAACCCCTGCCGGTTACATCCACCGGCAGGGGTGTATTTGTCTCCGCCAGTTGGGGGAGATCAATGAACAGGTCTCCCTGCTATGATCTAAACCCAAAAATGGTGATGATTTTTTATGCAGTTATACGTGGCCTTGAGCTTCCTCTCAACAAGAAGGTCAGCGCAAAGCCGGCCACAAATCCGCCGATGTGCGCCATAAAAGCCACGCCGCCAGTGTCTGCTGCAGTACTGGCGATGGAGCCGATGCCGCTAAAGAGTTGTAGAACAAACCACAGCCCGATCACGATCAATGCCGGCACCGGGATGATTCTCTGTCCCTGTAAGACGCTGACTCTCGCTTTTGGGAACAACAAGATGTAAGCGCCGAGCACACCTGCAATCGCTCCAGATGCGCCCAGGTTTGGGATATTCAAGTCAAGACTGAATGCCAGTTGAGCCGCAGTAGCCGCAAGCCCACAAACCAGGTAGAAAATCAAGAACTTGACATGTCCAAAACGATCCTCGACATTGTCACCAAAAATCCACAGGTAAAGCATATTGCCGCCCAGGTGCAGCCACCCGCCGTGCATGAACATGGAAGTGAACAGTGTCACGAAATCAGCCACCGGGTTGGCGAGGAATCGGCTGGGAACGAACGCCCATTTCATGATGAAAGCATCGCCGCCGCTGAGCTCCACGAAGAAGAAGAGCACATTCAGCACGATCAAAATATATGTAACGATCGGTACAATTCTTCGAGTGCTGTTGTCATCACCGATTGGAAACATGGTTATCTCCTCAATGTCTTGCTGTAATCTATCTTAGATTACAAACCTCGCCAAACAAAATCAAGTCCCTGGAATACTGCTAAGAACCTGCTCTGAAATTTAACAAAACAACGCTGCCATATTTCTACGCCCCAGAGCCTCGGAACAGCGGCCGCATGGCCAACGCCCCGGCCGGACGGCAGCGCAGCTTCAGGTCTCCATATCGATATCGGTCAAATTGCTGTTTTGATTGGCATCCAGCATTTGCAACACGCTGGGCAGCTCATGTTCGGTCACCAGACCGATGTGCATATCCTTATCGGCGTGCGGTTCGCTTTCTTCACTCACCTGGTTGTGGCTGATGAGTACACAAGAAGCCAGGAAGATCGCTGCCAGCGACACGACCATTGTCATGAGACCGTACCAGAACAAGTTCGAACTGCTGCACTCCCAACCTTCCGGTCCGCAGCAGAATCCAAACACAATACCAGACGATATACACGTACACAAAGATCATGTGCCCGGAAAGCGTAGTGACGAAAGCGGCAATCCAGTCTTGCAAACCGCGCGTATAGACCGCCTTCGGGCGCAGGTGAATAATCGTCCGAGTATTCTGCTCGATGACGTTGCTCGGGGCTGGATTATCCCCGGCCTCGTCTTCGGTTTCCATCTGGTTCAGGAGGCTTTGCTCCATAGGACGAATATCCTTATACGTACATCAGAGCATGCTGAATACATCCCTGTAAACCTGGCCTGCCCTTGAGCGGGTCGTGCGAACCACCCGCGAACTGCTACGCCTTTGGCTGCGAGATTTCCTTGACCATCTTTGCGGTTTCTTGCGGTTGGTTGACGCGTGTCGCCACATCTGCCTGGGAGATGATCCCGACGACTTTGTAATCCTTGTCAACCACAGGCACTCGCCGTAACTGGTGCTCCGCCATCGCATCCACGGCCTTCTGGATGTCGTCATCGACGTGGCAGGTGATGATCTTGTTGGTCATTACATCCGCCACTTTTGTCGATTTGGCGTCGCGGCTTTCAGCCACAACATGCAATGCCAGATCGCGGTCGGTCACGATCCCGATCAGTTTCCTGGTTTTTTCACTCTCGACGACGGGGATGGAACCAACGTTCTCTACCTTCATCTGTCGCGCTGCACTTGAAACCGCATCTGTCGGCAGGCAACAGGCCGGGTCTTTCGTCATCACTTCACTGCATTTCTTCATGAGAATATCCTTTTCTTATATTACGTTGACCGGATCAGCCAGACCGCGGCGTTCCAAACCCGGGAAAGAGGGGCGAACGCCATCCTTTGAACGCTGATGGCTCAGTTCGCCCTGGCGCACACGCCGGTTGTTGCGCATAAATCTACAGGCGGGGTTGCGATTTCGCAATCCCGCCTCGTTGTCGGGGTGATTTGATTAATCACAGGGGAAAACACCCCCCTTATCGGGCGAGCAACTATCTCCGCCGGACGAGTCGGACGATTGCCAGCAGGATAATTGCGCCCAGAAGCGAAACCAGCAGAGCCGGCAGGCTGAAGTCGTTCTGGTTGATCGTGGCAATCCCAAACAACGGGGTCAGGAACCAGCCCGCCAGAAGAGCGCCAACGCCTCCCACCACAATGTCGAGGATTAGACCCTGTTGTGAGTTGGTGCCCATAATCTTGCTGGCAAGCCAGCCGATAACAGCCCCTGCAATCAGCCATATGATCAGATTCATTTACTTTTCTCCTTAACATCATCTAAACGTCGGTTGAATTCCTCTTCGGCGCGCTCGCGGGTGTAGCCGTACTTCTGTTGGAGCAAGCCGATTAAGCTGGTCGGCTTTGCCGCCCGCCTGTTCCAGGTCGTCGTCGGTGAGCTTGCCCCACCATTCTTTTACCTGGCCGCGCATTTCTTTCCACTTGCCTTCGAAAACATCTTTATTCAATGCTTAATCCTCCTGAATCTTGTGAGATAAGCTGCCCCACTTTTCGCCGGCGCTCGGGACAGCATATGCGCCGGATTTTCAAACTGCTTCTCCCCCTCTGGCACCATTAAGGCATCGGTTGCGGCGAAATCCGATCCAATAAGATCCTTATTTCATTCTATATGCAAAGACCCCAGGTTACATCCACCTGTCAGGGGATCATTTGCTCCACCAGTTGGGGGAGATCAACATCAATTGAACTCAGAATGAGTTTGTCTCGGCCGGGGTAAGGGTCTGGCCGCTAAGGTTTTTTTTGGAGTGAACGCTTTTGAAGCCGGTGGATTTCGGCCAGCACATCTTCAGGTTTGGTTTCCATTTCAAGGTCTGCAAGCTCACTCTCCTCATGGTTTTCGACGCCCATTTTGTCTTGAATAGCATCCAGCATTTGCAACACGCGTGTCAGCTCATGTTCGGTCAGCAGACCAATATGTAAATCCAGGTCGGCGCGCCGTTCGCTTTCTTCGCTCATCTGGTTCTGGCTGATGAGCACAAAGGTCGACAGGAAAATCGCTTCCAGCGACACGATCATGGTTAAAGAGACCGTACGGAAATGGATCAAAAGGATGAACACCCAGACGTCCGGTGTTTAAAAGGATCCAAACGCCAAACCACACAACGTGCACATAAACAAAAACCATCCGCCCCGAAAAAGATGTGAATGCATCTGCGATACGATCTTGCAAGTTGCGCTCGTGGGAGGCTTTCAGGCGAAGATCGATGATGGTGCGAATGTTTCGTTCGATGATCTTGGATATTGCCGGATTGTCTTCCGTGTGCTCTTGTATTTCGCCTTGAGTGGATCGACTTGGCTGCATTAGACAAATACCCTTCCATTATGCTTTCTCACATGAGATCTGATTGACCTGAAAATCTCTTACACACTCACCATATAATTACTGGATCCTTAAAAAGCGCTGCAAGGGATCGGCATCAGATTCTTGCAAAGGAACAAAAATACCATCTGTGTTAAGCAGATATTCTGTACCGATATCGGGTGTATCCCAGCCCCGATTTATACAGTAAGCCTTTATCGTATCCTGGCTGTCGAGGCGCTTGAATACTGCCTGGTCGTAGCGCTGACCGTCCAATTCATATCCCAAAATTTTGATTTTACTTACCTTCCAGATCTGACTTTGCACCACGGCCTGTGACACAACCGATCTGGAACTTGACACAACCATAGGCAAACGGATCAAATAACGGCTGGCTTGCATCGCCGGCGGTCGTTCGATCATCAACATTTTTGGGGCTGGTGCTTCCTGGGATTTCTTCTGAGGGCCAAGCAATACGATGCTCAAGACACAGATCGTCATAAGAACAATGGCGATAAATATGGCGCCAAAGATTAAGACTTCCCTGTTTTCATTTCTGCCCTGGTCTGCAATCTCAGCTCTTGTCATCGGTTTCCTCCGCTCCGTGTATCTGAATTTTCCTGATCGACGCCTTCCCGTTCTTGTTGTTTTCGCCGGTAATACGAAACACTCAAGAAAGCGCCAAAGAGAAAGATGATGCCGCTCAGGTAAGCCCAGGCCAGGAAGGCGAGAATGGCTGCCACTGAGCCATAGATCAGGTTCGAGACGGAGATGTAGCTGGCAATAAAGAACAAAAAGGCTTTCTTGGCAAGCTCCCAGAGCAGGCCGGCCCCAATCGCGCCGGGCAAAATCTCTCGCCAGGTGGCAGCTCTGTGGGGTAACAAGGTGTAGAGCAGCATAAATAAGCCAATATCGAGCAGGATAGCCCCTGCGGCAGTGACGCCGCTCCAGATCGGAAGGATCTGGTCGGGCAGCCAGGTGCGCAGGTTGGCAATCACGCTCCCGGCAAAAGAAGCCAGGAAGATGGCCGGGCCAACGAAGGTCAGGACAAACAGGATTGCCAGGCCACGCCGCTTCCATACCGGACGATTGCGTTGGTAGCCCCAAATCTTATTCAGCGTTTGGGTAAGCGTGTAAAAAATGGATGAGGCAGACCAGATCAAACCAACCAATGCCACACCGGTAACCGGGCCACGCGCCCGGATGATTTCATCGATATTCTGACCCAAAAGCTGCCCCAGGGCCGGGGCAATAAACTCCAGCTTTTGCAGGATGAGCTGCTGGTCCATCAACGCGCCGAGGCTGAAACTGGCAATGGATATGCTCAGCAGGGTGAGCGGAAACAGGGAGAACAGGGAGAAGTAGGCAATTGCCGCCGCCGTAATCGCCGAGTTGGGCTTTAAGGCTTCCCCGGCTGCATCTGCGATCATCCCTGGCCAGCCGTGCGCTCTTCGGTTAAGCCGGCCTGCGCCGTGGACACCTTGCTGCCAGAGCTGTGATATTCGTCCGTTTATGCCGGGCAGGATCATCGACTGCTTCTTCATGGGTTTATGGATCCAGGCGGCTTGCCTTCAACGCTCGCAAGCTGAGGCGAGTGGAGAGCACTGGAAGGCCCTGCCGCCAGGACTGCGGCCTGGCTTGCCTGCAGAATAGGTTCAGCTTTCTCAATCAACTGGCTGAGCCGCTCCATGCTGCTGGTCACCAATGCCAGCGGCGCTTCATCCATGGCGTTAATCTTCTCCCACACCAGCGCCTGCCGCTCCTTGAGGTCCGAAATCTGGGTCGCCGCCCCGACACCGCGCGCGCGGCTGACCAGACGGCTCCACACGATCTGGCATACCACCGATAAAAGAGGCGCCGCAATGATGCCAGCCAACCCGAAGGCGTCGGCCATGGCAATCAGCAGAACCACGGTCAGGATGGGGTTCTCCCATCTGCGGTTGAAAAGCCTCGGCTTGAACCAGACACCCAGGGCAAACAAGACGATCAGCGCATACAGGGATGTCAACAGGCTGAGCTGCACGCTGGTCAGCAGCCCCACCAACAGCACGGGGATGACCACCAGGACTGGCCCAACCACGGGTATCAGGCAGGCCAGGGCGCCGGCCAGCGCCAGGAGCGCCGGGTAAGGCGACCCTAGCAGCCAGTAACCCACACCCAATAACAGCCCGCCCACAAGACTCTGGATGATCTCGCCGCGTATGTAAGCGCCGATGTCAGGCTCAATGGTGCGCCAGATGCCCCGCGCTTGTTTGCGCTGGCCTGAAGGCAGCAGCGAAAGCCACAGGCGCTCAAAATGGTTTTGATTGATGCTCCAATAGATGCTCAAAAACAGGATGACCAGCACACCGCTCACGATGCCGGCGATGCCCTGCGTAAAGTCGAGCAGGGCCGGCAGAACGAGCTGCCCCTCGTCGCCGGTCAAGGCGTCAAAGAGCAAACTCGGGGCTGGCAGCCGCCCAATCAGCGCCTGCTGGAACGCGCTGCCCTCCAACCACAGCGGCAGCGTCCACGCATCCTGCACCGAAACCGTCTGCGCCAACTGTTGGATCCCTTGCATGGCGCTCTCGACGCTCAGGAACAGTAAAAAGCCAAAACTACCCAGAGCTGCCAGGTAGATCAGAACCCAGGCCGCCCGCGCCGCCAGGCTGCGTCCGCTCAGGCGGCCGGCCAACGGGCGCAGCGTTGCCGCCAGCGTGACCGAGATCAACACGTAAATCACGACGACACGAAACTGCCACAGCGCCACCAGCGCCAGCAGCGTGGTCATAACTGCTGTACCAATCCCAATCAGCTGCTTCGTCATGCTGCACCTGGTGGATTAACCTGGGCCAGCAGCGTATCAAGGTCGGTGGTTATCGTCTCGATTTCATCCAGGATGCGGTCGATTTGCTTGATGCTCTCTTCGGAGCCCCCCTTCTTGAGCCGCACCTGCTTGCGCAGGTCTTGCGCCAGGTCCTGGGCCTCATAGCGCAGCCGGCTGGCATAATCTCGCCCGGTCGAGACTTCCGCCTCCGTCGCGGTTGGCTCAAAGACGAAGCGGTTGAGTAAGAGCTGGATAATTGCCGCAATGGGTATCGCCATCAGCGCGCCGGCGATCCCAAACAAAGAGCTAAAAGCAAAAATTGCCAGAAGAGAAACGAAGGGATTGACCCCCACCGCCTTCCGCATGACGCGCGGCACCAGCAGGCTGTTTTCAATTTGCTGGATAACCAGTGTGGCTACGATCACCCACACCAGCTTGGAAGGCGCAATGGATAAGGCAATCACCGCAGCAGGAATGGCGCCGAGCAGCGGCCCAATCATCGGCACCGCCTCCAGCATACCGGCGATCAGCGCCAGCACCAGGGCATTGGGCAGGCCGATGATCAGATAGGCAGCCAGCGCCATGATGCCGATCACCAGGCACAGCACGCCCTGGCCGGCAATGTAGAAACCGATCTTTGTTTCTATGGCAGAAATCAACTCACGTGTGGTCTCGCGCTGGCCCATCGGAATCAGCAGCACGAAGGATTGGATGATGCGCGGCCCATCCAGCGTCCAGTGCAGGGCCAACAGCAAAATCGCGATTGATATAAAGACCGCCCTGGCCGCCGATGCTGCGTAACCCATTGCCTGCCCGGCGGACGCCAGCATCTCCTGTCCGGTTTGCACTCCCGGCTGCAGACCGGGCAGCGCCGGCGGGAGGAAATCACTCAAGCGCACGATCAACACATTGGGGTAATTGACCATCCATTCCCGCAGGCTCTGGTAATAACCCGGTGTTGCGGCAGCAATCGTTGCGCCCTGTTCAACGATCAACGGGAACAACAACAGCCCAAACCCGATGATGATTGTGAACAGCAGGAAAAAGACGAGGATCACCCCCGCCATCCGGGGCAGCCCTCGCCGGTGCAGCCAGGCTACCACCGGCCGGATCACCGTGCCGATCACGATGGCGACGAACAAGGTGAAAACGACCTGGTTAAAGCGGTAGAGCAGCCAGAAGCTGAGGGCGACAAAAACGAGGACAAGCGTCGCCCACATAACGCGCCGGAATGTCCATGAATACGTTTGTGAAGGTGGTTCGAGTGCCATACTTTGCCTGCCCGTAGCGGGTGGTTAAGAACCGCGCCGCCATCTGTGCTCAAGCCGCTTGCTGTCCGGTCTCCAGGTCAACAACCCGATAGGCTTCTCTCAATCCAGGGCAGGGGCGCAGCAGTTCTTCGACCCGTGTAAATTGGGTCGTCACCCGCTGCGCCCCTGCGCTTTGGACCATCCGGCTGGCCCCGATCAAAGCACATGCCTGGCAGTCAAATCACCGCCAGGATGGGCACGGTTATCATGCGCCTCAGAGGTTATTTAACCGCCTCTTTTACATCGTTTATCCGCCGGTTGAATTCCTCTTCAGCGTGCTCGCGGGTGTAGCCATACTTCTGTTGGAGCAAGCCAACGATTTGTTCGCTATTGCCGCCCGCCTGTTCCAGCTCATCGTCGGTGAGCTTGCCCCACCACTCTTTGATCTGGCCGCGCATTTCCTTCCACTTGCCTTCCAAAATATCCTTGTTCATTCAGTAATCCTCCAAATCCTTCCTGGTGCGCCTGGCTGTTTAACACCGGCGCTCTGGTCTGCGTGGCACGCCGCCCTTCCGTCTCGAGTGTCAAACGGGATTACGTTACAGGTTGATTACTCCAACGGCGTTCAGTAAGATGAGGATGACGGCAATGACAAGCAATGTATGAATCCAGCTGCCTGTTTTCGGGAAGCTTGGACTGATGTTCCGCCCGAAAAAGCCGAGCAGCCATAGAACTACTAGAATAACGACGATGGTCCACAACATGAGATTCTCCTTTCAATGATCTGGTGAATGTGATTTTGAAAGCCCACCTGGTCGGGGTGACCAGAGGGCAATTGACCTAATCAGACTTGGGCGCTTTGCCAGGCACTGGCTTGCGGCTCAACTTGTGTTCCACCTTAACCATCCGACTGGCAAACCAGCCGATCACGGCCCCGGTGGAGAGCCATACGATAAAATTTAACAGGTTCATTGACTACTTTCTCCTTTCAGAGCGCTGTACAACTCCGGGTTACCCGCGGCTGCATAAACAAACAGGTGGTGGGCGCCCCTCCCTGTACGGTCAAGGGGAACCCGGCGTTTGGGTATTCGTGCGTTGCGTCACGGTCGTTTGGCTGGTGCCTGCAGGTGCTTGCTGAGGGGTATGCTCGGCAACAACGGTCTGCCTGACGCTCACAGGTCCGCGTGGTCGGTAGAAAAGCACATACACAATCCGTTCAAATGCCCAGGCGATCAGGAAATAGACGATCATGGCAATGACGGAAGAAATTTCCAGCACCATACCGCCCGCTGCCGGAGCGCGGGTCAAACTTGCAAAGGGAGCCACGAAAAGGTCGGTCACGTTGTACAGCAGCGCCGCGAATGGATTGGCGGCATTGACCGCGATCAACTTAAAAACAACCCGCAGTGCAATCCCGGCTTCGAGGATGCCCAGCAGCAGCCAGATCAGTTGTGTGGCTTTAAAGGTCGCCACACGCTGCTCCTGTCCTGGTTCGTGTTGTGTCGTTCTCACTTCTTGATAATCTGTCATTTTGTCCTCATCTTGTATTCCACATCAGCCTGCTGCCAGGTGTGACTATATTGCCCCTGAAGCAGGCCGGTAATAGTTCGAACCAATCTGGAACTACCCAACAGGCTGACGGCCCGGCTTGAGGATAACCCCCAGCAGCAGGCCAACGGCCACGCCCATCGAGATCGCCACCCAGGGGTATCTGGCAGCCTTCTTGCCGAGATCGCCTGGAACTTTGTCGGCAACTTCCTGGGCTCTGGCGTTGTATTGGCTCAATCCATGTCCAACATCCTTTTTCAGCGTCGCCGCAGCGCCAACCAGGCTTTCCCTTGCGTCGCCGGTCAGTTTTTCAAATCCTTCGCTCAATTGAGTGACGCCATCTCCAACCCATGTGGTCAGATCTTCTTTGGCTTTGCCAGAGGCCTGGCTCAGGTTCTCTTCAAATCTGCCGATCCGATCGGCGCTATCTCCCATCAGAGTGTTGATGTCTTTTTTTACTCTGGCAGCGTCCTGGCGCACTTTTTTATCCAATTGTTGATCATTCATCTTTAAATTCCTTTCTGGCTTTCGCCATGAGCGCTTCGGGGGGTCTAAATTTTCTCAACCCCCGGGCTGGATACGCCCCGGATAGGGTCAAGAATACGACCTGAATCACATTCTATAACAAACGCCTCCCGGCCACATCCACCAGGCGGGGGAACTTCGCCTACGCCGGTTGGGGGAGATCAACCAATGGTGGCTGCACTACACAAATTAAAGGGGTTAACCAGATCCGCCCAGCACATACCCGTCCACCAATACCCCCAGAAGTCCCCAGACACTGCCCAGGATGGCTCCCGCCAACACATCCCGCGGGTAATGCGCCCCCACATACATGCGCGTGATGCCGATGAGCACGGCGGCGCTGTACAGCAGGAACACCGCCCCGGCGCCGGCATGGAAATGCCGGGCTATCAATGTGGCCATGAAGAATGCCTGGCTGGTATGCCCGCTCGGGAAAGAACGCCCAAGAGCCTTCGCCCCGACGATGCGTGACTGGGTGACCCCGAAAAAAGGCCTTGGCCGCCGCAGCAGAGCTTTCAACAACTCCACCACGATCCATAACGTTAATGTCCCCAGAATCAGTTCGTACGCCCCCAGGCGATCTCCGGCCAAAAACAAAACCAACCCGATCACCAGGGCTGCTGCCCCGCTTCCAATCTGGGTGAAACCCAACATCGCCCAATCCAGCCAGAGCGGTCGCGCCCCCCGCAGGTTGATGTACAGGAATGCCCATACGTCTATGCGCTGGCCCACCGACCACACCAGCGAGATCGCCAGCAAGCTAAAAATAACCAGCATACCCGACACGGTCCCCCGGGAGGTCAACCCACGCCAGATAATCATGCGCATCTGCGAAGGCATCCAGGCCAGGAAAAGAACCAGGCTGGCGGTCAGGAACCCCAGCCAGGCAGCCGGTTGGTACTCCCCCCACCTGAGCTTCAGGCGCGTCCAGCCGTCCGGTACTTTATCTTCACGCACGCTATCTTCCTGGATGGGATCCCCCCTTTTGCTACTCAATACTCACGTCCTGAGATGGCGGCTGAGGCGCCGCCATCTCGCCAGCCATCACCACCAGGCTGTGCTTGTGCATACGGATCTGGAGAGGCCCCTGGCCTGGCAACGCCCATCCATCCACCATAACCGGCATAACCGGCTGGGAACTCAAGTTCCACCCTGTGCACGTGGTAGTGTTGGATGCGTGGGTCTTCCAACCCGCCCCTGACCACCCGGACAATGTTGCCCAGGAGCTCCAGCTTGGTCAGGTCGCCGAAAAGGAGCACATCCAGCAAACCATCCTGGATCGAGTCTGGAGAGCCGACCTGGTAATGTGGACCGATATACGACATGTTAGCGACCAGAACCACGTGACACTGAGCCTGGATTTTATGCTTGCCGTCCAACACCAGGCGCATCTGCGCTGGCGGCGCGGCGACCAGTAACGCCAGGAAATCGCCAACCCGCGCCAGGTTGCCGTGCTGGATATCATCGGCTGCCGGGAAAAGGGCCGATGAAAGCCCAACAGAGCATACCTCCAGGAAAGGCCGCTTTATTTCGCCGTAGGCTGCCAGGCCCATATCCACTTTGATACGCCCGCCCTTCCGCAGAATGGCTACGGCAGCCGGGATATCCGTTGGAATACCCAGGCTGAGGGCGACGTTATTTTGCGTTCCAGTTGGGATGATCCCCAGAACAGCGCCCGTGCCGGCCATAGCTCCGGCCACAGCGTCAATGGTTCCATCGCCGCCGCATACCACGACCATTCGAAATCCCTGCTTCAGAGCGTCGTGGACTACCGCCGGCAGATCGCTGCCTGGTTCGACCAGATAGGCCTCCGGCGCCAGTTTCCAGGCTTGCATCTCACGGATCACATCCATAAGCTGGACAGGCGACTCACCTATCTCCCCCGAGCCGGGATTAAAGATCAGCTTTACCTGCATAGAGTGATATTTCATGGGGATAGGCTTGCTGCTCGCGCGGCGATTTTAACCGGTGATTATCCCACCCGGTTTAAAGTCACTTCATCTCGAAGGAATACTCGCCACCGCGTCTCGCAGGCGTTCAGCCACCCGGTCAGACGTCTCGCCTTTACTGATAAAGGCATCCGCTCCCGCCGATATGGCTGCCTGTTCACGGGCACTCAAATGGCTGATGAGCACAATCACAAGCGCAGCCGGGCAGGCCTCGCGCAGCTCTGCCAGGTCCGCGCCAGATGCAGCCGCCACCAACCCCCAGTCCACCATCAACATGTCGGGGTTGGTGGCAGGCGCCTGGGCCAACGCAGTCGGCCAGTCGGCGGCTTCCCCTACCACCTGCATTTTGAGATCCTGCAGGATGAGACGGAACGCCAGGCGCTCGTCAGATTGTGAATCAGCCAGATAGACACGTTTCATGGACTCATTCTATACCAAACACCCCCCGGTTGCATCCATCCACCGGGGGGTGTTTGTATCCCCCACTTGGGGGAGAAATGGGTCGCAGCCGCCTGGGCTGGCTGTCAGGCAGCCAGTCCGCTGCGCAAAGCCAACGCCACAGCTTCTGACCGGCTGGCAACGCCCAGCTTGGAGAGGATATGGCTGACGTGCGTTTTGATGGTCGACGGGCTGACGACCAGCCTTCCGGCGATCTGTGTGTTGTTCAGCCCCTCGATCATCAGGGTTAGAACTTCACGCTCGCGCTGTGTCAGGTCTAGCCCCGGCTTGGGCGGCTGATTGGCCGCGTTTACCAGCGCCTGGGCGACCTCCGGAGAGAGGGTGGCGCGCCCCAGGTGCGCCGCGCGGATGGCCCGGGCCAGATCGTCCGCCGACACATCTTTGAGCAAATAGGCAATCGCCCCGGCCTGCAGCGCGCTCTGCACCACCTCCTGCTCCTTGAAGCTCGTCAGGGCAACCACCTGCACCCCGGGATACTGCTGCCGGATCAGGCGTGTGGCAGTCGCCCCATCCATGTCTGGCATCATCAGATCCATCAGGATGACATCCGGGTTCACCTGGCCGCAAAGCCGGATGGCGGCCTCTCCGCTGTCGGCCTCGCCTGCCAGTTCCAGGTCATCAAAGACCTTCAAGAAGGTTGCCAGGCCCCGCCGCACCATCGTGTGGTCATCGACCAGCATCACTCGAATCGGTTGGGGATGGCTCATTGTTATCCGGCCTCCTGTGTCTGGTTTTTCAACCAGTGAATAACAATTTCCGTGCCGCCGCCTGGCTGGCTGGTGATGGACAGCGTTGCGCCCATGCCGGTGGCGCGCTCACGCATCATGCCCAACCCGTAATGACCGGGGTACGCTTGTTCGGTGTCAAAACCGCGGCCGTCATCGATGATACGCAGCTCAACCCCATCCGTCTCATATTGAAGCTGGATGTCCACCTGGCTGGCGCCGGCATGCTTGGCGATATTGGTCAACCCTTCCTGGCACAGGCGGTAGAGCGCCACCTTCACGTCTGTGGGCAGCTTTCCTTCGCCCGTTACGGTCACGTCGATCGGGATATTCGTCCGGCCTGCCAGCGCATTTGCCAGCAGGCGCAGCAAATCTCTTAATTCCGCATCCGTCAGAGTCGAAGGCCGCAGCTCGGCCAGAAGCAGGCGCATATCGGCCTGGGCGCCGCGCGTCAGCCGGCGCAAATCTTCCAGGGATTTACGCCCCTCATCCGGGTCTCGCTCCCACAGGCGCGGCAGTACTTCGGCGATCAGACCAGCCGAAAAGAGCGACTGGTTGACTGCATCGTGCAGATTGCGCGCCAGGCGCTGCCGTTCCTGCAGCGCGGCGAGCGTTTGCGCATGTTCGTAAAGTTCGGCGTTCACCATGGTTATCGCCGCTTGGTTAGCCACGGTCAGCGCCAGACCGGCGTGGTGGGCTGTGAAGAAATTCCGCTCGGCATGCGCCACACCCACGGCCCCGATAATGCGGTCTTTAATTGCCAGCGGCACCCACATCCATGACTGCACACCTTCCAGCAGAATGCGCGCCTGGTCATCCAGCAAGGTGCGCAGAAACCGCGCTGGTGGTTCAGAGCTTTGCACATCCGCGATCCGGTTCGAGCGTTGTCCGTTGAACAGTGCAGCCAGAGTATCAGAATTTTCCAGCCGGATTTGGAAGGGCATGGCCTGTTCCAGCGCTTGCGGCCCGCGCACAGCCAGGGCGGTCAGGGTTGAGTCATCCAGCTTAAATAAGCCGGCATGGGTGTAATCGATGATCACACGCAGCTGGTCGAGGATCAGTCCCGGCTGCAGTTCAAGGGCGGAAGCCAGATTTTGGGAGATCTCCAACAGGGTAGATTGTTCGCGGGTGCGTTCATCCACGCGCTGGCGGAGCAGCTGCTCTGCATGCACTCGCTGGGTGACGTCACGAATGATACTCAGGAGAACAGATCGCCCCTGATCGGTAAGGATTGTCCCGCTCAGTTCCACGTAGAACTGTGATCCGTCCCGGCGCAGGTGGGTCTGCAGCGATAGGTGAACATCCTGAGATTGAACCGCCTGGACGTACCTGACAAACGGGTGAGCGCTGTCGGGGTGGACGAAGCCTGTGGGGAGCAGGCCAATCAATTCATCCTGGGCATACCCGTACATCCTGCACGCCGTTGGATTGGCCGCAACCACCCGGCCTGTCTCTACATCGGTGAGCATTAAACCGTCGCTGGCGCTTTCGAAGATGCTCCGGTAACGCGATTCGCCTTCCAATGCCTGTGATGGTGGGTAGTATCTGCCGGTTTGCAGCGCCCTCAGAGCAATCTGAAGATCTTTCAACATAAGCTGCTCGGGTGATCCGGCGGGCCAGCGATCGAGAGGAATGACCGGCAGCGCATCCGGGTTTTGGGCTGTTTTCTCGAGCAGGCTGGACAACAGCGCATAAAAATCTTCGTGGTCAGGCATAATATATAGTTTACCAAAAATCTGTGCAGTCGACACACGGTGATTAACTTTTTTGGTTGGCGGAGCAAGCGGCGCCTTTTTGTTTAATCTCATTTTAATCTTATTCCGGCGACTTCTTTTATATAATAAGATTATAAGTGTCCGCTTTTATCAAAACCTCATAAACCGGTCTTCGCCCAACAACCAACCCTCCGGTGATCCCGGTATTCCCGGCGTCTATAAATGAATATCAAGGTCGTACTTTAACCCCAGGAGGTCAGCAGCCATGGCAGAATTGTTTACCGATACCGTTGATATCCAGAATTCAGGCGGCCTGGTCACCATCCGGCTGGATGCCAATTCGGCCTCTGCCGAGCTGGGCGCGGCAGGCGTCGGCGGCAAGCTGAACGTTCAGGATGGTGCTGGCGCCCAGGTGGTGCGGCTGGACGGTTTATCTGCAATCCTGCAGGTCGCCAGCGGCGCCGGGGCGGCATCCAACGCCAGCATCTCCGTCCTGGATCAAACTGGAACTGAGGTTTTCCGGGTCACCGCCAACACTGCCTTTCTCCAGCTTGGCGCCAGCGGCAACAGCGGGCTGCTCAGCATCCGGGATGCCGCCGGAGCCGAAGTGTTTCATTTCGACGCCGCAAATGCCCAGCTCCGTCTGGGCGCCGCCGGCAACGAAGGCGATCTCAGCGTGCGAGACGGCAGCGACCGTGAAGTGCTTCAGTTCGACGCCGGCGCGGCTGTCTTGCGCATCGGCACAACTGGCAACGAGGGCGATCTGATTGTGCGGGACAACGATAACCGCGAAGTCTTCCACGTGGATGGCGCCAACGCCGTGCTGCGCATTGGCACCGCCGGCAACGAAGGCGACATCAGCGTGCGTGACGCCAACGATCGCGAGGTCTTCCAGTTCGACGCCGGCGCGGCTGTTTTGCGCATCGGCAACACTGAAAATGAAGGCGATTTGATCGTGCGCGACAACGCCAACCGGGAGGTCTTCCACGTGGATGGCGCCAACGCCGTGCTGCGCCTGGGAACCGCCGGAAACGAAGGCGATATCAGCGTGCGCGACGGCAGCGACCGCGAGGTCTTTCAATTCGACGCCGGCAACGCCGTGTTGCGCATCGGCAATACCGAAAACGAAGGCGATTTGATCGTGCGCGATAACCGCAACCGCGAGGTCTTCCATGTGGATGGCGCCAACGCCGTGCTGCGCATTGGCACCGCCGGCAACGAAGGCGATATCAGCGTGCGCGACGGCAGCGACCGTGAAGTCTTCCAGTTCGACGCCGAGTTCGCCGTCCTGCGGGTGGGCGCCAGCGGCAATGAGGGCGATATCATCGTGCGCAACGACGCCGGTGCCGAGGTGATCCACCTCAACGGCGGCACAGGCGATATCATCCTGAGCAACGCCGACGCCGCCGAACACTTTGACCTGGCGGAAGCCGCCGCAGCCACGCCCGGCGCGGTGATGGTCTTGAATGCATCCGGCAAGCTCGAGCCTGCCGCCCGCCCGTACGACCGCAAGGTGGTGGGCGTGGTCGCCGGAGCTGGCAATTACCGCCCGGGCATTGTCCTCGATCACAAACACAGCTCAACCAGGCGCGTCCCCATTTCGGTGCTCGGCAAAGTCACCTGCCAGGCCGACGCCGCCTACGGGCCGATTGAGATTGGCGATTTGCTGACCACTTCTCCCACCGCCGGGCACGCCATGAAAGCCAGCGATCCGCTCCAGGCCTTTGGCGCAGTGATCGGCAAAGCGCTCAGTCCATTGCCTGAAGGCGCCGGGCTGGTGGATGTGCTCATCACCCTGCAGTGAGGAGGCGCTATGGCTTCGGTCAAATCCATCTTGAATTGCATCGGCGTCGATACCAGCGGGTCGGTCTCGCTCCTCTTCAGCGGTTTCGGTTTTATCCGCGGACAGGTGCCTCAAGACCCCGACACCTCGGTCACCGCCCAGGTTTCGCTCCTGCAGTACGTCCAGTCGCTCCAGGGCAAGCACATCCATATCAACGTAATCCGGGTCGGGATCGATAATTTCACCAGCGCCGAGGTCGATAAAATCGATTACGCCATCTACAAGATCCGCAACATCTACCGCCAGGTCAGCCTGGGTGTGGGGCGGGTCGAGCATTACGACGTGACCTCTGCCGATGCGGACGGCAAAGACGACCTGGGCAGCGAAGACGAAGCCGAAGACCTGACCCACGACTGGACCGTGCCCAATGACGCTCTGGATGTTTTCATGGTGGAAAATATCTCCAAATTCGGATTTTGTCGGCATCTCACCGGTGGGCGGCCCGTGCGATAAGGATTTTAAGGGCATGAACGGGGTCATTGGCGGGGAGGTCAACCGCGGCAGCGATGCGGTGGCGCGCACATTTGCCCACGAGATCGGTCATTACCTGGGCCTGCCACACAATCATGGCGATGACTGCCCCACCTCCACCGCCGGTACGGCCAACCTGATGGCGCAAACACGCTGCGCCTCCAGCGTGCGCGACTCGACCGTGCTGACCGGCTCGCAGGGCAGCACGATGCGCGGCCACTGCTTTGTGGATAATGGATGCTGAGCCAGGCAGGCGAGCCCAGGAGGCTAACCTATGGATAGAGATGTTGAAAAGTTCGGCGAAGACCTGAGCGACGATGAACTTTTGGAGAAGGTGGGTGCCGGGGTTGACGAAGAACAGGTGATGGGGTTTCTCAAAGAATTTGTGCGCAGAAAACGCCCGGACCGCATGGCGGTTTACCGCCGGGTGTTGAGCGATCCCAAACAATCCACCGCTGCCCGGCGGGTGCTGGTCCGCGAGCTGGGCAAACAGCCTTTGCCCGAAAACCAGGCGCTCCTGTTGCAGCTGTTAGAGACGGCGGAAGCGCCTCTGTTCAGCCCGGTCGTACAGGCCCTGGGCCGCATGGGCGCCGAAGGCGCCCTGGAGCGCCTGGAAAAAATCAAAGCTCCTGTAGAACCAGCCGCCCAACGCACACTGGAGTTTGCCAGGTCGCTGCTGGCCTACCGCCTGCGCCTCAACCGGCATCTGCTGCCCGTGCCTGCCGCCTCGCAGATCGTGAAAGTGAAGGACGGCGTCCCCATGGAGATCAAGAAGACCAGCGCCAGGGTGGCGCGGGAAATCATCCAGGATACGCGCGAGGATTTACCGGGGATCACTCTGGCCGAGACCGGGGCCGTAGGTTTGAAGTGTTTCACCAACAACTTGCTCCTGGCCCTCAACCAGGAATTTCAGAGTTCGCGATGCGCTGCTCAGCCTTCAAGAGCGCAGCGGCGTGCCGCTGGTTCTATTGAAAAGCGGATACTCGCTCGACCGCTATATCCTGGACACTTATCTGTTTGTTCACCCGCTCAAGGGCGGCAAAAAGCTGGCCCTCACAGGGACCCGCCCGGGCGGTGATTTGACCTACACCGGAGAGGTTCGGATCAACGGGGATAAATTCGATTTTCGCCTACGCTCGATTGCCACCCGTTACGCGCCGGCGATCGAGGTGGAGGGGTCTTACCTGCCCGCCCGGGGCGCGTTTGAGTTTACAAAAGCCGTCTCCAGCCCGCGCAACCCTTCAGAAGGCCAGGTCAGCCTGCCCCGGCGGGTCGGTGGTCCGCAGCGGCGAGGTTAAGGAGGTCGCACTTTGCCTCAAGTGGGTGTCCACGCCATCCTGGCGGTGGCTACACGCAAATCATTCCCGCGCCGTCCCTGGTTTACCCTGGGGCTGGTCTTCGGCGCGCAGCTTCCCAATGTCGCCACTCTCCTCACCCTGACGGCTGTCCTCGTCCAGCGCATTCCCTTTTCGGCAGCGCGCCCGCTTTATGAGCGCTCGGTGACCCACTCGGTTTTCTTCGTGGCCGCCGTGATGGCCCTGGTGCTTCTGGTGGGCTGGCTCAGGCGCTGGCCCGATGCGCCTGTTTTCGCTGCCGGGCTGGGGGTGGGCATGTTTGTGCTCCACATCCTGGTAGATGCCGTGGCCTGGGTGGACAGCGTCGGGATCCTGTGGCCTTTCTGGACGTTTAACCCCTGGCGCCGAGTCCTGCTTCCAGACCTGATCACCGTATTTCTGGCTGCCAGCGAATATTTCGCTTTTGCCGCCTATTTCATCTATCTCAGGCGTCTTTCATTCCGCTACCCCGGGAACAGCAAATACCGTGTGCGCCTGCTCCAGTACATGTGGCTGCAAACCCTGTTTGGCGTGGTGATGGTCTTCCTGATGTTTTCGCAGCCCCTCCGGGTGTTCTGGATGACCCACAGTTTTTTGTTTTTATTCATCGCTTACCCCAATGCCCTGTGGGTCACCTGGCGCATGCGCCGCACAATCACGGCTTCGAGGCACTCGATGCATGTGTATTCCACCGGTAAAAGCCACCTCGCGCCGCCTGGTATGGAAACCCATGGCCAGGTGGGAGCGGCAGCCGCCCAGCTACCCCAGGCGTTTGGCTTTGAGGCGCAATCGCGAGGGCTGCTGACCGATCCTGAAAAAACCGATCAATGACCCGCCAGAGGGACGGGGACATCGCAAACCAGCGTTTCGGCGCCAGCCAGGCGTAGAAAGCGCTGCAGCCCCGCAGCCAGGGCGTGTTTAAAGCGCTCATCCACGCTGACGCCCTGCTCCAGCCAGAAACCCAGGATGTGCAGGGCGCCCGTCAGGCGATCCACTTTTGGGTCCAGACGCGCCACCAGGCGGTCGCCGTACAGAACCGGCAGCGTATAGTAGCCCCAGCGGCGCAGCGCGGCGGGTTTATACACTTCCCACAGGTACTCAAAACCAAACACCGGCCTGGCGCGCCCGCGTGCCGAGACGATTTCAAGCGGCGCCAGCAGCACCATCTCCTCTTCGGTGGTGGTTTCCAGCGGCTGCCAGGCGTCAGGGATTTTCCTGGCGTGCAGGTCTTCCAGCACGGGCATCTGGGCTGCAGGCAGGTAACGCGGCGTTACCGGCTCGCCTTCCAATTGCACCGCGGCGATCTCCCCTTTGGCCAGCATGGCCTCCAGGCGGGCGCCGGCTTCGGCTGTATCCACCGGGCGTTCGATCGTCCCCGAAAACCAACCCCGGAAGGAGCGGGCATGCAGCAGGCCCCCTTCCAGTAAAACCCGGCGGGCAAAGTAGTCGTCGGCCTCCTCCGGGCTGGCGGCAGTGTCCCATTCAGGCGGCGCCACCCGGCTGCGCAGATCGTACAGGCGCTCGAAACCGCGCCGCGAATGCGTCATCAATTCCCCGCCGATCCACAGGTGGTACAGCGCCTGACCGGTGTCTTTTTGCGAGCGGTAAGACCACTGCGCCAGGCGCTTGCCGGTGAAATCCCGCCCGCCCAGCGGGCCGCGCTCAGTGATCACAGCCCGCACCGTTTCGATCACAGCCCCATGCTCGGCGGCAAAGGCTGCCCGGCGCGGCTGGCGCATCTTGCGCTCCATTACCGTGCGGAAGTAGGGCAGCTCCTGCATGGGGTGCAGGTAAACCGTCCCGCCCCAATCAAACCCCTGGCGGCGGTTGTAGAGCAGCTCGTTGAGCAGCGGCGGGGTGTAATCCAGCACCCGTCCATACAGGGCGATATCCTGGCTGCGGGCGGCGACGTTGAGCGGGTCGATCTGCACCACGCTGGCCGAGTTCAGCGCCTGCGCGGCGCCATCGATGCCGCGCCAGCGCCGTCCGGGCCATAGCCCCTGCTGCCCGAGCAGGTAGCGGCGGTAGGTTATAGGTGTGATGGTGAGGGTCATTGCACTTTTAGGATACTTCATACCAGGTTAATCGCAAAATACATCAGAGCCAATCCGCAGACTATGTTCACCCAGCGGAAAAATCGCGGTGTAATCGCCCGCTGGCTCCGGGCGATCAGCCCGGCCAGGAAAAAGGCCCAGGCCAGCGCACCCAGCATAAACGACAGGAAGAAGACCACGTAATCCACCGCCTGTGGGTCGGCCACCCGGCTGGAGACGGCGGAGCCGCCCACCCCGAGCCAGAAGGCAATCGCAAACGGGTTGCCCAGCGAGAGCAGCGCCCCGGTGATAAAATCACCCCGTCCCCGCCCGCCCGCCGTTTGCGGCATGGCGCTGCTACGAGCGGCGCCGCTCGTAGCGGCGCCGCCCCGGGCGTCTCGAAAGGCGCTCCAGGCCAGGGCCAGCAGCACCAGCGCGCCGCCGGCCCCCAGCGCCAGGCGCGCCGCTGCATTCTGCACCAGGAAGGCCGCCCCTCCCAGCGCCACCAGCGCCCAGACGGCATCGCCGATCAGCGAGCCAAGCTGCAGATTGAGGGCCGCCCAGAAGCCGCCTCTCAGCCCACGCCGCACCGATTCGGCCGTCACCACACCCGGCGGGGCGCAAAACGCGATCCCCAGGACAAAGGATGATAGAATAAGGCCTGGCACTCAGCGTGTCCGGTACGAAGTATTCTCATCCCTGTCAGCCAGAGCTGAGATGTGCACTTCCTGCTCGAGACGGCTCCCCAGAGTTTCCACAGCTATGTCCAGTTCGTAATCGGTCTGCAGACCCATCCAGAATTGTGGTGATGTGCCGAAATACCGCCCCAGACGCAGTGCGGTATCGGCGGTGACGCCGCGTTTCCCGAGAACAATTTCATTAATCCGGCGTGGATGGACGCCGATGTCCAATCCCAGACGGTTCTGGCTCAAGCCCATTGGTCTGAGAAATTCTTCCAGCAAGACTTCGCCTGGATGGATTGGATGTAGTTTTTCATCAGCCATAACCGTAAACTCCTAGTGATAGTCAGTTATCTCAACATTGTACGCATCCCGATCTTGCCATTCAAAGCATATACGCCACTGGTCACTGATACGAATACTGAACTGACCTTCCCGATCACCGGCCAGTTTCTCAAGATGATTTGCTGGTGGTATCCGCAAGTCCATTAGAGAGTATGCGTTGTTAATCATCCTAAGCTTCCGTAGAGCAACCTGTTGAATATATGCAGGCAACCGGGGTGATCTTATGCGCCTAAATATGTTCTCAGTTTGCCTGTCTCTAAACGATTTGATCACATCTCGATTTTATAACGTATAACGCTAAACGTCAAGCGTTATATCCAGAGTTGTTGGTGCAGATCACCTGATACAAAATGAAAATTAAACTTTCGCCAGGCGTTACCTTGAAGGCAATTTGAACCCTGTGAACTGACGTTTTCACAAAATTAAGAAATTTTAAGGTGTTACCGTTCCTGTATGTGTCATAATAACTTGCCTGAAGAATCAATTCCAATATTTTTTACATCAAGATGACGGTACAGAACACATGATTATAAAAAAAATTAGATCAGCGATCCTGGTAATTTTTCTGGCGGCAGCCTGTTCGGCGCAACCGATCAGCTTGAGTCCGACCCAAACTCCCCAAAAGATTGCAACCCAAACTCAAGAACAACGCGAACCGACCTCCGCCCCGACGCCGGCTTCACCGGCTGAAACGTTGAGCGTAACCGCCACCCTCACGCCAACCAGCGAGATCGTCATCCCCGCTGACACAGCCACGCCAACCGCCGTTCCCGAGACTGCTGAACCGCAGGAAGTTAAACCAGGTCCTGGCGGCGCCATCATTGTTGATCACACCTCCGTAGATCTGTTCGAACAGATACCCGAGCAGTACCTGGCTGCGGCTCGTGATCTGCGCGTGCTGTATGCAGATCGGTCTGTGGGTTTCAACATCGATCAAGCGTTGAATTGCCTGACCGCAAACCAATGGCCCGAATCCCTAAATTACTGCCGGGTGGACTACTCTTCAATTGAAGGCAGCGCCTGGAAATTTAAGACTTACACCCTGAGAGATTTTCAGGATAATAACGTCCCTGCTCGCATCCTGTTCACCCCGGACCCCGTCAAATACGACCGGTCCAATATAGAATTTGTGAACAGCGTGGGTGGCAATTGGGAGGAGCTGATCCAAAAATTTGTGCTCGACCTGGTGCCGGCTAATTTGGAGCGTAAGGATATCCTCTCGTTTCAATTCACGTACCTCAATGTTGAAGAAGGCGCTACCATTGATGATCCGGTGAATGGATTCTTCTCCGACCAACCCCATCATGGTTTTTATACCAACCGGGAGCGCTGGGATATCTCAGATCTTGAAGAGCTGGAATCTCAGTATCCAGAAAAGACCTTCTTTTACTGGACAACCAGCCTGGCCCGCAGTATCGGAACGGAGGATGCCACCACGTTCAACAACCAGATGCGCCAGTACGCCATTGATCACAACAAAATCTTGTTCGATGTGGCAGATATTGAGTCGCATGATGACAAAGGCAACCCGTGTTATGACAACCGCGATGGCGTGGAATACTGCGGCACCCAGGGATGCGAGAATTTCCCGGATGACCAGCAGAACATCGCTGCCCTGTGCCAGGATTACACGACCGAGATCATGGGCGGTCATCTAGGCAGCACCTCCGCAGGCCATCTGCGTATCGCCAAGGCGTTTTGGGTCTTGCTGGCGCGCATTGCCGGTTGGGATGGTCAATGAGGAATTAAATCGAGATGCGGTCGCAGATGATTTCAAGGGCGATCTGCACCGCCTGCACCGCCGTCTGGCGCGAGAGGCTGGCGACTTCGCGCGGGTTGCCCACCACCTGCTCGTGCAGGTAGGGCAGATGCATAAAACCCGCCGGTAACTGCAGATTGTTCGTCGCAATCCAATGCATCACACAATAAAACACCCGGTTGCACAGGTAAGTGCCGGCGCTGTTGGAGACCGCCGCCGGTATATTGGCCTGCGCCAGCCGCGCCACCATTAAATCAAGCGGCAGAGTTGAAAAATAACCCGCCGGGCCGCCCGCCACCACCGGTTCGCCCGTGGGCTGTAAACCGCTGTTATCGGGGATGCGGTAATCATCCACGTTAATTGCCACCCGCTCGGGGGTGACCCGGGCGCGCCCGCCCGCCTCGCCCAGCATCAGCACGGCATCCGGCGGGGAGGTCTACAGGCGCGCCAGTACAAGATCGGTCGCTGCGAAGCGCCTCACCGGCAGTTCCAGCAGGTCAATCGAGACGCCGCCAATTCCCGGGCTAAGCACAGCCCGGGCAGCCTCCAGCGATGGGTTGAGGCTTTCCCCGTTGAAGGGCTCAAACGCCGTGACCAGGATCGTTTTCATACCGCCAGATTATACCGGCAAAACGATTGTGATAAGATTGTCATGTAGTTTATGTTTCCCACGAAAGGGGCAGTTATCATGCAGGAAAAGAAGATACCCCAGCTGAAGAATATCAAAGTTCCCACTGCCGGCAACGAGCTGCTCGAAAAGGCGCTGGAAAAGATCAACGAAGATGTTGAGATCAAAACCCTGTGGCGGGTGATCAACATCAACGCCATTGACCGCCTGGGGATGAGCGACCACGGCCCGGTGCATGTGCAGATCGTGGCCAACATCGCCCTGCGGCTGGCGCGCATCCTGCTCAAGCACGACGTCGAGATGTCGATTACAAAATATTACGAGCTGCCCGAGCAATACGCCGAGCTGGTGGTGCTGCTGGCCAGCCTGTTCCACGACCTGGGCATGTCCATCAGCCGCGAAGGCCACGAGGAGTTCAGCCTGTTCCTGGCCAACAGCATCCTGCACAAGATCCTGGAGTTTTTGCCGGTGGAGGAGCGCACCATCGTCATCTCCGAGACGCTGCACGCCATCATCGCCCACCGCAGCGGCGGCAAGCCGCACACCATTGAAGCCGGCATTGTGCGGGTGGCCGATGCGCTGGATATGAGCGAGGGCCGCTCGCGCATCCCTTACCAGGCCGGCAACGTGGATATCTACTCCATTTCGGCGGCAGCCATCGACCGGGTGGAGATCACCGAAGGCGACGAAAAGCCGATCAATATCAACGTCTTGATGAACAACTCGGCCGGCCTGTTCCAGGTGGATGAGCTGCTCAAGCGCAAGCTGATCGGCTCCGGGCTGGAGAAGCACGTCAAGGTGCGGGCGTTGATCGAGCGCCGCCGTGAGAAAAAGCTGATCAAGGAATTTGTGATCAACTAGAGAACCAATACCGCTTCGCCGTTCAACCGGCTGTATTTCATATCCAGCAGGGCGCGCGGAGCCTCTTCCAACGCATAGGTGCTGACCGTCGGGCGGATGGGAATCTCGGCGGCTAATTTGAGAAATTCCACCCCATCCTGGTAGGTGGCGTTGGCCACCGAGCGCAGGGTGCGCTCGCCGTAAATCAGGGGATAAGCCATCTGCGGGATGGGCGACATGTGAATGGCGTTGATCGCCAGTGTGCCGCCGGGGCGCAGCGCCTCCAGCGTGGGCGGGACGAGAGCCCCGGAGGGCGCAAAAATTACCGCACGGTCGAGCGGGTGCGGGGGTGTATCACCGGCCTCGCCCGCCCAGGCTGCCCCCAGCTCCAGGGCATGCCGGCGGTGGCCTTCGGAGCGGGTAAAGACGTACACCGTGCAGCCCCAGTGGCGCGCCGCCTGCAGGCACAGGTGGGCGCTGGCGCCAAAACCCACCAGCCCCAGCGTCTCGCCAGGCTGCAGCTCGGCCAGGCGCAGGGCGCGGTAGCCCACGATACCGGCGCACAGCAGCGGGGCCGCCTGTTCGGGGGCCGTGCCGGCGGGCAGGGGCAGCAGGTAATCGCTGCGCGCCAGCAGGTATTCGGCGTAACCGCCGTCCACGTGAAAACCGGTGAATTGAGCCGCCGGGCACAGGTTTTCCAACCCACGCCGGCAGAATTCGCAGCTCCCACAGGCCGAGTACAGCCAGGGCAGCCCCACAAGCGCTCCCTCACCCCAACCCCTCTCCCTTCGGGAGAGGGGCTCTCCCCCTTCCCCGCCCGACTCCGCGGAGTCAGGCGCGCTCCCAGGCGCGCTCCCAGGCGCTCCGGCGCGCTCCAGGCGCGCTCCCCTTCCCCCCGGGGGGGAAGGGCCGGGGATGAGGGCCTGAGCGCATCGATCAGGCCCACCACCTGGTGCCCAGGTGTAACCGGCAGGCGCGGCGGGTGAATCTCCCTCAACGGTGTGCAGGTCTGTGTGGCACACTCCGCAGGCCAGCACGCGCAAACGCGCCTGCCCGGGTCCCGGTTCGGGCAGGGGCAGGTCTTCCAGTTTCAGGGGGAATTCTTCTGCAGGAGCAGGAGTATAAAGTCGCAGGGCGTGCATGGATTAATTATACGCCACCTGCTTGAGCCAGCCAGGAACTAGGAGCTGCGCATTTCCAGCAAGCCCAGCGCAGCAGCATTCAACAGACCAAATATCAGCCCCCACGCCGCCACATAGGCGCCGTAAAATGCCAAATCGGTTACGATCGGGATAGAGAGAGCGCCTAATAGTCCACCCGCCAGGGTCATGATGACACCCCAACCTGCAAGGAGCCACAGGCTGATGCCCTCCCTGTTTGTATTTTAACCGCACCTGGAGGGCGGCGATCCCGGCTGCCAGGCACACGCCGAACGCCAGCGCTGGCCATGGATGTTCAAGCAAGATCCAGCCGTCTCCTGAGATTTCTAAAAGCAGGTATACGCCGGTCTCAATTGCCCCACCCAGGAGAAACCCCCATCCAAGCAGCTTCCAGTCACCGGTTCCATGTGACCGGCGAGGAAACAACACACCGCCAGGAGCAAAAGCGCACCTGCTACCAACTGCGGGCCTACCAGAATTGCCGCCGCCAGATAATCCAGGTTGTTCACCAGTTGTAAGAGCATCAACGCTGCCAGGAGCGGCAGCCAGATCGCCAGGCTGTGGCGGATGAAATACAGCGTGACATTCTTTGCCTGACCCGGGAGGACCACCGCAGAGGATTGGCCCTCGATCGCTTGCGCTGGCTGCCGTACTGCTTCCGACCGGGCAGGAGCAGGCGGCTGATCCTCCGGGTGTGACGCAACCTGCCGCACGACGGTTGCCTGAGCCGCCAGGCTGTTCTCCCGGCGCCTTTCCAGCATTTCCAGGCTTACCGGTAGATCAGGCCAAAATACAGCCCCCAGACAACAACGAAAATGAAATATGATAGAGTCACTATCCACAACGTTAATAAAGAAATCCCAAGCAACCCGCCAGCCAGCGTCAGGCCCAATACCCATAAAGCCCAGACCGGGCGGGTGATCTCTGAAGGCACAGGGTTGGAAAACGCCTTTATCTGGGTGATGCCATACGCCAGGGTCGCTCCAAATACCACCATCAAGAGCAGCCACGAACCTTGATCACCCAGTAAGAATTCCAGGCCACCATAATTTGAAAAAAACCGAATTGCAGCGACCCCCCCCACAAAAAAACCCCATCCCAGACTCTCCACGTCACCCCGCCCGGGTCTTTCCTGGTGCTCAAGCTCACACCCAGCATGATAATCGCCGACATCATTGCGGACCAATGATTCTGGCAACACTCGTAATCATGATCAATAAAAAGCTGTGCCACCGCAGCGCCCACCAACAAAGGCAAGTCACAGCCAAAACCCGACGCCAAAAAGCGCTCACGCTGACCTTGATCTTCTGGGTTGTATCTTGCGACTGCGATCGCTCAGGCGGTGGTGTGTAGGATGTTTCTACCGGCCTGACGACCGCCGCCGCTTTTGCAGGCGAAGCTGCGGCGGGCCGGGCAGTTTGCAGCAGCGGGCCCAGGGCAGCCTCAGCCGCATTGCGCACCGACAGGTTGTCGTCGTTATTGGCGGCGTCTTCCAGCGCCAGGCGGGCTGCCAATGCCAGGGCCGTATCCGCCCCGTGCAGCAATCCCTCCAGCTCTTTCACCGCCTCCAGCCGGTCGGGTTTCCAGTCGCTGTTCAGGCGGGCGCGCAGTCTTTCGGGCAGCTCCGCCGGTTTCGGCGGGCGCGGGCTGCGGGCAATGTACAGCTCGCCGTACTGGTTATCCACAAATTTACGCGGCGTCTGCTGGTCGGTATGGTCGCGCACTTTGCGGTAAGCGTAATCAAACCACTCATCCAGCTCCACCAGGCCATCCCCGCCCCCATCGGCGTCGCCGGTCTCCAGCCCTTCGGCCAGGAAATGCGTGAACAGCGAGAGCGTCAGGCCTTCCACAGCCTGGTCGCCTTCCAGGGCATACTGCACCGCATCCGACGCCGTGAACACAGCCCTTCCGTAGCCTTGAAAGGTCGTTTCGGTCAGGGCGGGGGCGTCGCCTTTGGCGCCTTTCTGGAAAGCCCCGCTGTGGCAGCAGTCCAGGATCAGAAGTTGGCGTTTGGAGCGGCTGCGATCCAGCTCATCTTTCAGGAACCCGGTGGAAAGCGCCGTCGCCGAAAGCAGGTCCTTATCGGTGTCCACCGTTGCCAGGAACAGCCGCCCGGCTTCATCCAGAATGCCGTGGCCCGAGAAATACACCAGCAGCAGGTCATCCTTGTTGCGGTTTTTCAAAAAAGAACCAGCTCACGCATCACCCGGGAGGTTGGCTGGTCGAGCAGCAGCTTGACCTGGAAACCGCCGATCTGCGGGTCTTCCAGCAGGCGCGCCAGGGTGGTCACATCGGTTTCGGGTGTGTTGAGGCGGGCGATGCGGGCGTCCTGGTACTGGCTGGTGCCGACCAGCAGAGCATATTTTTCAGTCATAACCCCGGCTTTATTCGTATGCCATAAACAACTGCCAGATCACCCCACGCAAGCGTACCACAATTAGGAGTAATCAAGTAGAAATTATACCATGCATCCGGCGGTTTGATCCGGGTCAGGTGGGGATGTGCTTTTCCCTGCTGCGTTTGCTCAGCGCCTCAAGCCCGCGGATGCTGGCTGCATCCAGCACGCCAAACAGCAGCCCCCAGGCCGCCTGCGTGACCAGCAGGCTTTCATTGGTGCGTGAAATTGGATCGACTGCCAGGCCTGCCAGGCCGCCCACACCAATCAGCAGGATAGCCCACAACAGGATGAGGTAGATCGCGGTTTTAAGGTGGCGGCGCAGGCTGAAAGCCTGGACAATGACCAGGCCGGCGCCAACGACGAAACCGAACGCCATCGTAAACCAGTAACGGCCAAACAAAGATACACTCATCGCCAGGGGTGTATGCAAGAAGTAAAATCCCAGGTAAATCACCCCGCCCAATACCAGACCCAACCCCATGGTCGATAAGCTCAACGGGCTGCCGCGTTTCTGACCCGTAAACCGGAGATAGATCAGCGCCAGCAGGCCAGCCACGAGTGGATATCCAAACCAGACATCCATCTGCTTTTCAAGGAAAAATGCGCTAAAAGATTTGACCAGGATGGTCGCTGCCTGAAGCGCCATCGCCAACGCCAGCGGCGGCTGGATCAGTGCTGCCAATTGTGCCTGCCCACCAATAGATTGTCTGCCGGTGGGTTCTGCAGCTTCGATCGGTGCCGCAGGTAAGGCCTTGAACAGGCCCGCCAGGCCGGCGCCGTTGGCAATCCCAAATATCGCACAGTATATCGTCCAGGTGATGGTAGAGCCCATCCACCGGTTGGGAAGTGAATAAACATTGCCCAGCACCAGCGCGGCAACGACCCCACCGGCTGCATTCCAGACCAGCCAGACGGCTGTCTTCGCCAATCCCGGATGTTGGCGGCGGTAGAGCGCAGCCAGCTGGATGGCGCTGGCGATCAGAGCCAGGGTCATGCCCACAAGCGGCTGTGTCAGGGCGGATAGGTTGGATTTCCAGAAGATCACCACCAGGAAACCTGCGCTCAAGGCGATACCGGTGGTCGCCCATCCCAATACTCGCCGGGCTGGGCTGAACCTCTCACTGACCGGCAGCAGCAAAATCAGGCCGATCAGCACGGCAGTTATTAACGGACCGCGCCTGCAGATAATAGAGTAGAGATGAGCGGTACCAGGAAACCGGAAGCAAACAGGCCGGCGAAAGCCATCACACCTGCCCAGGCCAGTGAAAAACCGGCTACGCTCCCCAGCCGCTGAAGGTACAGCCTGGTGGAAAGCTTCACCGGTTGCCCGGTGCGTGGCGCGAAGGACATTTTGAATTTTTGCCAGTCGAAAGCCAGCTTCGGTTGATATGGCAGCCGCGCGGAAGACCGGCGCAGGCTCCGGGATCCCGGCTGCATCAGGTTCCCCTTGCAATGTACGAAACTCAATTGGCGTTGCTGTTTTGGAGGAGGGCAGGGCTGCCACTTCCGGCGTGGGCGCCGCCACAACCGGCGGCGCAGGCGGCGGCAGCCCCAGGGCAGCCGCCGCCGCCCGGCGCACAGCCTGGCTGTCGTCATGTTCAACCACGTCCTCCAGCGCCAGGCGGGCCGCCTGGACCAGCGCCGTATCGTCATTTTTCAACAGCACAGCCAGCGCCTTGACCGCATCCAGCCGGTCAGGCTTCCATTCGCTGATCAGGTGGGCGCGCAGCTTCTCGGGCAGCTCGGCGGGTTTTGGCGGGCGGGCGCTGCGGGCAATGTACAGCTCGCCGTACTGGTCATGGACAAATTTGCGCGGCGTCTGCTGGTCGGTGTGGTCGCGAACTTTGCGGTAGGCGTAATCAAACCATTCATCCAGCTCCACCAGGCCGTCGTCGCCCAGATCGGCGTCGCCGGTCTCCAGGCCTTCGGCCAGGAAGTGGGTGAAAAGCGAGAGGGTCAGCCCCTCCAGCGCCTGGTCGCCTTCCAGGGCGTACTGCACCGAATCAGACGCCGTCAGCACGGCCCGGCCGTAGCCCTCGAAGGTGTTTTGCGTCAGCGCCAGAGCCGCCCCTTTGGCGCCGCGCAGGAATGCGCCCGAATGGCAGCAATCCAGGATCAGCACCTGCCGTTTGGAACGGCTGCGGTCCAGCTCTTCCTTTAAAAAGCTGCTGGAAACAGCCGTCGCTGCCAGTAAATCCTTATCGGTATCGCACGCCGCCAGAAAGAGACGCCCGGCGTCATCCACAATGCCGTGCCCCGAATAGTACAGCAGCAGCAGGTCATCCCGGCTGCGGTTTTTCAAAAATGCCACCATCTCGCGCAGGATCTGGGCGTTGGTGGCGTTTAACAAAAGGCGCACCTGGAAACCGCCGATCTGCGGGTCTTCGAGCAGGCGCGCCAAGAGTGGTCACGTCCGATTCGGGCGTGTTCAGGCGCAAAAGTTGGGTGTCGTTGTATTCGCTGGTGCCAATCAGCAGAGCATATTTATCGGCCAATTCCTCACCGCCGGATAACCTGTAATCATTGTACAATAAATTCCATGATTTGCAACAAGGTTATCCGGCGTGTTTGGCCGTCTCACGTGCCGGCAAAATAGCGCCGGCGCAGGGCGCGCTGGTGATTTTTCCAGAAATAAGTCTTCTGCCAGAAGTCATCCGGGATCAGGTAATTGGGCTGCCAGGTCTTATCCTCGCCTGTCTCACGCGCCAGCGCCACCGAACTCGCGGAAGGCATAGTGCGAGTAAAGCCGCATAAACTCACCCAGGTAGATATCTGCCACGCGCGTGTCATCCTTGATGACTACCATATTCTCGTCGTTGGAATTGGTGCTGGCGGCGCTGAAATTGGCCGAGCCGGTGATCACCACAGGGTTATCGCTCAGGGGATCCACCAGCATATATTTTGTGTGAATCCAACGGACGTTGGCTTCGCGGGTCAGCTTGCTGCGCTCCTGGAGCCAGCGGTCAAAGCTGTTGACGGCGATGTTGTTCCCAACCGCCACCACCACGTTGGGCAGCGAGCGGATCGCCTTGATATCCACCCTGGCCTGGGCCAGCGCCGCCCCGTTGCCTTCCTTCTCCATCAGTGCAAAACGCAGCACGCCATCTTTCTGCCGGTAAATCTCCTTGAAATCTGCACCCATGCCAAATGCAAAAGTCATAAACAACGCCTGTTTTGCGCTGCCTGCCACACCAGCGTACCATTTCAAAACATCCAATCCCCGGCGCGGCGAGAAAATTTCGGTCACACCTTTTGTCCACGGCTCCGGCGGCGCGGGGTTGTTCTGCCCGATAAATGATTTCGCCGAGGCTGTGTCCAGGTTTTTCTTCAGCTCATTCCAGTAGTTGAGATATGCCCGGGCGACTTCGGCGTCTTCGATGATATGCCCGCAGTTCAAGTGACCGAAAATGCCGTTCTCTGTCAGGTTGGTCGACCCGGTCCACACCGCCACCGGCTGGTCATCCCTGGTGAGCACGAAAAACTTGTTGTGCATGATCTTGCCGATATCGCGCGGGATGCACAGCCCACCAATCCCCGCTGCTGCAATGGCTGCATTGTTTCGCTTGCGCGGACCGGTCTCGCCGGGTATCGAATTGTAGATGACGCGCACAAAAGCCCCGGAATCGGAGACTTCCTTGATCGCCTGCAGAGCCGCCGGCCACTGGAATTCATACATGGCTCCGTACAAACCCCATCCCGGCCCGCTTGCCTGGTGGATAAATTTGATCAGCGCATCCAGCAGACCGCGGGATAGCCAGCGGTAAGCCGCCTCGCCCTGAGTCCCGGGGAGCTTGTTGGGGGCAATATTCTGAAACCGGCGGGCGTACTCCTGTGAAGCCACCGCCCCGCGGTTGAAAAACACCGAATGATGCTGCCCGAATTCCGGTTCGGTCGAGATGCGCACGCTGACGCTTTCTCCCTTGCGGAGACGTTTCGGGGTGCCGTAGAGCGGTAAGACCGTATACGTGTAGTCGTAACCTGGCTTGGCGGCATAGTCTGCCCACTGGAAAGGTCTGGAAGGGATGCCTGCGGCTCGAGACCTGGCCTCCAGGGCCGAGACCCGGATCGGTGACCTCGAATGTTTTCATCCCGCTCAACCAGACGCGTTCGATCCTCGGTATGATCTTCGCGCTGGATCGCAAACCCCAGGCAGCCTTTGCGCTGCGCTTCAGCCAGGTCAAAGCCCAGCAAGACAACGTGAGATCCGGCAATGGCGTTCACTGTAAGGCCATTGTTCACCTGTTTCACGCGCATGTCTCCCTCCTGATCAGGATCTGTAAAGTGTGTTTATCAGAGATTATGTTGAAATTAAACTATTATACTGCTGCTTCTGATCCGCGTTCGCCGGGTTCATGAACTACCCTGGGGCTATCGCATTTGATAATAATATTCATCCCGAATATCGGTGTCGTTGCGAGCGAGCGTTTCCCAGCGAGCGAAGCAACCCTCTGGATTACCGCAATGACATTTCGATCACGTTTAAACGCAAAACTATCCGAATGCGATTACGCCATGAGCTACCCTGCCTGGATATTTGAAGGATGACCGCCGTGTTGCCAGCCGTGTGCCAGGGCTGCTATTCTGACAGGCACTCTCTTTTGAAATGATCACGAATCGGCTCTCGTTTCAATCCAGACACACGTAGATGCAATATCTATCCATGACATCTGTCATACCGCCCATATGACATCGTGAAATTGACCACAAAGCAATTTTGGCATATGATATCCATACCTCAGCCGGGGACAGGTGGAAAATATTCCGGCTGAACAGATGAGGTTCATTCAGATCAACTCCAAGGAGTTATGCGATGGAACTGATTCTCGGCAGGCTTCAATTCGCCTCCACAACCATCTATCATTTTTTCTTTGTGCCCCTCACCCTGGGCCTATCCCTGCTGGTCGCCATCATGGAAACGATGTATGTGCGTTCAGGCAACGAAGTTTACAAACGCATGACCAAATTCTGGGGCAAGCTTTTCCTGATCAATTTTGCCATGGGGGTCGTCACGGGCATCGTGCAGGAATTTCAGTTTGGCATGAACTGGTCGGAGTACTCGCGCTTCGTCGGCGATATCTTTGGCGCGCCGCTGGCAATCGAAGCCACCCTGGCCTTCTTCCTTGAATCCACCTTCCTGGGGGTGTGGGTCTTTGGCTGGCAAAAGCTCTCCAAAGGCGCCCACGCCCTTGCCATCTGGCTGGTCGCCATCGCTTCCAATCTCTCGGCGCTGTGGATCCTGATTGCCAATTCCTTCATGCAGGAGCCGGTCGGCATGAAGCTGGATGCCGCCGGGCGCCCGCTGCTTGAAAACGGGCACCTGGTGATGGATAACTTCTTTCAGGTTATCCTGAACCCAAACATATGGGTGCAGTTCCCGCACGTCTTGATGTCGGGTCTGGTCACCGCCGCCTTTTTCATCCTGGGGATCAGCGCCTACCACCTGCTGCGCAAAAACGAGATCGATCTGTTCCGGCGCTCGTTCCAGATCGCCGCCATCATCGGCGCATTTGCGGCGCTGTTCGTCGCCATCAACGGGCACAGCCAGGCGCAGCACATGGTGCAGAGCCAGCCGATGAAGATGGCGGCTGCCGAAGCCCTTTGGGAGACTGAAAGCCCGGCGGCCTCGTTCTCCATCCTGACCATCGGCGATTTGAGCGGTAAAAACGAGGTCTTTTCCATCCGCCTGCCCAACATGCTCTCCCTGCTGGCCTACAACCAGATCGAAGGCACCGTCAGAGGCATGAACGATCTGGATGCCGAATACGACCGCCTGTACGGCCCGGCCGATTACACCCCGCCCGCAGTCATCACCTACTGGACCTTCCGCATTATGGTGGGCGCTGGCATGTTGATGATCATCCTGGCGGTGTATGCCCTCTTCCTGTCGCTGGGCGAAATGACCGAAAAACGCCCGAAACTGCTCAACCTGCTGCCCTGGGCCATGCTCCTGCCCTATCTCGCCAACAGCGCCGGCTGGATGCTGACCGAAGTCGGCCGCTACCCCTGGATCGTTTTTGGCCTGCAGCGTGTCGATCAGGGTCTCTCTCCGGTTGAGATCGTCCCGGCCTATATGCTTTGGATTTCTCTGATCGGCTATATTCTGGTGTATGGCCTGCTGATGGCTGCCACGATTTTCTTGATGAACAAATACGCCAAAGCCGGCCCGCAGGCAGCCGATTTCGAGGCCAGTGCAGCCTGAGCGCTCTGAAGCGGAGCGGCGCGTTTCCGACCTGTTTCACAGCCGCCGGCTCCATTTTGATGCAGTTTGGAGGACGTTATGGACCTCAATATTCTCTGGTTTATCCTGATCGCCGTGTTATACACCGGCTTCTTTGTGCTGGAAGGCTTCGATTTCGGTGTTGGCATGCTGCTGCCCTTCCTCGGTAAACACGATACCGAGCGGCGCGCCATCATCAACACCATCGGCCCGCATTGGGATGGCAACGAAGTCTGGCTGATCACGGCCGGTGGAGCCACCTTTGCAGCCTTTCCGCAGTGGTACGCCACCCTGTTCAGCGGCTTTTACCTGCCGCTCTTCCTGGTGCTCATGGCGCTCATCCTGCGCGGCGTGTCCTTTGAATTTCGCAGCAAAGATGACAACCCCGCCTGGCGCCTCCTGTGGGATTGGTGCGCTTTTGGCGGCAGCCTGGTCGCAGCGCTGCTCTTCGGGGTGGCCTTTGCCAACCTGGTGCGCGGCGTGCCCATCGACGCCAACATGCGCTACACGGGCGGCTTCTTCTATCTGCTCAACCCCTATGCCCTGCTGGGCGGCGTCGCCATGGTGGCAGCCTTTTTGCTGCACGGCGCCATCTACCTCAGCCTGAAAACCACGAACGCCCTGGCCCAGCGCGCCCATGACACCGCCAGAAAATTGTGGCTGCCGGTGGTCATCATCCTGGCGCTCTTCATCGGCGGCACGTATATGTCCACCGATATGGTCGCCCGCCTGGGCCTGGTGCCCGGCGCAGTTCCGATCAGCGCCGCCCTGACCCTGCTGGCATCCGGCTACTTCATCAACATAAAACGGCACGGCTGGGCTTTTGTGATGACCTCCCTCACCATTACCCTCTCGGTGCTCATGCTTTTCACCATCCTCTACCCCCGCCTGATGGTCTCGACCCTGGGGTATGATCTCGATATCTACAACGCCGCCAGCGGCCAGTACACCCTCACCGTGATGAGCGTGGTGGCATTCATCTTTGTACCCATCGTGCTGGCCTACACCGCCTGGACCTACCGGGTCTTTCGCCAGCGCGTTGCGGCAAAGGCCGAAGAGCTGACTTACTGATCCCCGGATGGAGCTGGATTCGCGCCTGCTGCACGCAGCCTTCAAGCAGCGCCTGCCCCTCATTTTGACGGTCGGGCTGGGATGGGCAGGGGGCGCCTTCACGGTCTGGCAGGCC
Source organism: uncultured Pseudomonadota bacterium (assembly GCA_963708455.1). Lineage (GTDB taxonomy): Bacteria > Pseudomonadota > Gammaproteobacteria > Competibacterales > Competibacteraceae > CAIMUS01. The sequence continues at coordinate 708,674 of CAVPSQ010000005.1, read as the reverse complement.
TGGATTCTGAGCGGTGTGGTCAGGCGTGTTTTTCTGGACGGGCAAACCCTGCAGCAGGTCTCCGGCCTGCTGAGTCTGCTGCTGGCGCTGATCCTGTGCCGCGCCCTGCTGGCCTGGGGGGCCGAGATTTGCGCCCACGCCGCCGCCGCTCACGTCAAAACTGATCTGCGCCAGCGCCTGTTCTCCCGGCTTTTTGCCCGCGGCCCGGCTTACACCCGGGACGAGCGCACCGGCGAGCTGGCCAACACTGCCGTGGAAGGCATCGAAGCCCTGGATGCCTACCTGAGCCAGTATCTGCCGCAGATCGCCCTGGCCGCTCTGGTTCCGCTCACCGTTCTGGTATTCGTCTTCCCGCTTGACTGGATTTCAGGGCTGGCGCTGCTGCTCACTGCCCCGCTGATCCCGGTTTTTATGGTGCTCATCGGCAGCCAGGCCGGCGCCCTGACCCGGGTACAGTGGCTCAGCCTCAGCCGCATGAGCGCCCGCTTTCTGGACACCCTGCAGGGGCTGACCACCCTCAAAATACTGGGACGCAGCCGGGAACAGGTGGACGAGATCGACCGGCTCAGCCAGAGTTACCGCCAGACCACCCTGGGGGTGCTGCGGGTGACCTTCCTGTCTGCCCTGGCGCTTGAAATGGTTTCGACCCTGAGCACCGCCGTGGTTGCAGTCGAGATCGGCTTGCGCCTGCTGGCGGGCGGCCTGGATTTTGAGCAGGCCTTCTTTGTTCTCATCCTGGCTCCAGAGTTTTATCTGCCGCTGCGCTTACTCGGCACGCGCTATCACGCCGGTATCGCCGGTTCGGCGGCGGCTCGCAGGATCTTTGCAATCCTTGGCGCAGATAGACGGCCCGCCGCGCCGACCGCTGCGCCGCCCGCAGACCAAAAAGATAACACCGAAACCCCCAGCACCCCTCCCGAGATTAAATTGGATGCGCTCGATTTCAGCTACCCCGGCGCCCGCCCGGCCCTGGCGGGGGTCTCGTTCTCCCTGCCAGCCGGCAGCAAGACCGCCCTGGTGGGGCCGACCGGCGCCGGCAAGAGCACCATCGCCGCTCTTCTGCTGCGCTTTCTCGAACCCGCCGGAGCGCAATCTTCCATCCGGGTGAACGGCCGGAACCTGGGCGATATTCCCCTGGATGTCTGGCGCAGCCGGGTCGCCTGGGTGCCCCAGAACCCCTATCTCTTCAACGAAAGCGCCGCCGCCAACATCGCCCTGGGGCGGGCGGGAGCCGGCATGGATGAAATCATCGCCGCTGCAAAGCTGGCGAATGCCCACGAATTCATCCTGCGGCTGCCGCGGGGTTACACGACCCCGCTTGGCGAGCGCGGCGCCCGCTTGAGCGGCGGGCAGGCGCAGCGCATCGCCCTGGCGCGGGCTTTCCTCAAGGATGCGCCCTTCCTGATCCTCGACGAGCCTGCCGCCAACCTGGACCCTGAGAATGACGACCTGCTGCGGGGTGCGGTCAACCGCCTTGCAGAGCGCTCCACCGTGCTCGTCATTGCCCACCGCTTGAGCACCGTGATGGATGCCGATCAAATCATTGTGATGGAACAGGGCCGTGTGGTGCAGCAGGGATCGCATGCCGCCCTGCTGGCGCAGGACGGGTTATACCGGCGCCTGGTCGAGCGCCATTCCCTGCCGCTGGAACCGCCGGTGACCGGCAGCCACCGGCCTGCCGGTCGTGAAACCCTGGCTACACCCGGAAGGGAATGGCCGGCCGGTGATGAAGGACCCGGCGCCCCGGCGCCGCTCCACCGGCGAGCTTCTCTCCTGGGTCTGCTGCGCCCATTCGCCGCCCTCATCGCTCTTTCCGTTCTGCTCAGCCTGATCACCATCCTCAGCGGCATTGGGCTGATGAGCACCGCCGCCTTCATTATCGCCAGCGCCGCGCTGCACCCCTCCATTGCGACCCTGCAGGTTGCCATCGTGGGCGTGCGCCTGTTTGGCATCAGCCGGGGGTTGTTCCGCTATCTTGAAAGGCTGGTGACCCACGATGTTACCCTGCGCGTGCTGGCGCGCCTGCGGGTGGCCTTTTATGCCGCTCTCGAGCCGCTCGCCCCGGCGCGCCTGCTGCAGGATCGCAGCGGCGACCTGCTGGCGCGGCTGGTCGGCGACATCAGCTCGCTGGAAAATTTTTATGTGCGCGCCGTGGCCCCGCCGCTCACCGCCCTGGCGGTCGCCGCCCTGGTTGGCGTCTTCATGGCTGCTTTTCATCCCAGGCTGGCGGCTGCTCTGCTGCTGTTTTTAGCCCTGGCCGGCCTGGGCGTGCCCCTCCTGGGACGCCTGCTCAGCCGCACACCGGGCCGCCAACTGGTGGACATTCGCTCCCGGCTGAGCGCGGCAGTGGTGGATGGCATCCAGGGCATGAGCGACCTGCTCGCCTTTGGCGCGGCCCAGGCCTGCATCCAACGCCTGGAGGCGCTGGGGCAGGAGCTAGCTGCCTCCCAGCGCAGGCTGGCGGGCATCTCCGCCGTGCAATCTGGCCTTGTCCTGCTCTTCACCGGGCTGGGCGCCTGGCTCGTTCTGGTCGTGGCGATCCCGCTGGTGCGCCTCCGTCAGATCGATGGCGTCGCCCTGGCCGTTTTGACGCTGGCCGCCCTGACCAGCTTCGAGGCGGTGCAGCCGCTGCCGGCGGCGGCGCAGTACCTGGAAGCCAACCTGCAGGCTGCCCGCCGCCTGTTTGAGGTCATCGATGCCCGCCCGGCAGTCGCCGACCCGCCCGCGCCTGCCCCCGCTCCACACGAGCTGCTCCTCGAAGCCCGGCAGGTTTCCTTTGCATACCCGCCGGATCAGGCGGAGCCGGAGGTGGTTGGCGAGGGCCCGACCACGCCGTATGTTCTGCGCGAGGTCTCATTCTCGCTGAGGCCCGGCCAGCGAATCGCCATCGTGGGGCCTTCAGGTGCAGGCAAGACCACCCTGGCGCATTTACTGCTGCGTTTTTGGGATGTCACCGGCGGGCAGATCACCCTCGGCGGCGTGGATATTCGCCAGGTGCCCCTGGGTGGTTTGCGCGGCCTGATCGCTGTAGTTTCGCAGAACACCTATCTCTTTACCGGCACCATCCGCGAAAACCTGCTGCTGGCGCGGCCGGGCGCCAGCCCGGAGCAGCTGGCGCAGGCTGCCCGGCAGGCGCAGCTGCATGATTTTATCCAATCGCTGCCGCAGGGGTATGACACCTGGGTGGGCGAGCACGGTCTGAAATTGAGCGGCGGGGAACGCCAGCGCCTTGCGATTGCGCGCGCCTTGCTGAAGGACGCCCCCCTGCTGGTGCTGGATGAGGCTACCGCCAACCTGGACAGCCTCACCGGGCAGGGCCTGCTCGCTGCGGTTCATTCGCTGATGTCCGGGCGTTCCACCCTGATGATTACCCACCGGCTGGTTGGGATGGAATGGATGGATGAAATCCTGGTGATGGATGGCGGGGCAGTGCTCGAACGCGGCACGCACGCCGGCCTGCTGGCTCAAGACGGGCTTTACCGGCGCATGTGGGATGCCCAAAACCAGGCGCTGTGACACCCCGTTATTTTCTGAGAATACACAAAAATTAACCACACAGCATGTTTTTGCCCGAGCGCAAGTCAGCGAACGCATCCGCCCCGTCTCCCGCCAGACCGGGCATCCCCATGCTCGGTCCACGGCGCCAGGGCGCGCCTCCCTCCAGTAGAAACTGTCTGCGAGAGCCGGCGCTCGGGTGGATTTTACCCGCCTTTGCCGGGCAGCTTGCCCGGAGCATAGCGAATGGGAGCAATTCTCCGTTTTTCTCCGCGCCCTCCGCGTCTCCGCGTGACACTCAGCTTTCTTGGCGAGGGCTGGCGCATTCCCGGTGGAAATCGCGGAGAATTACCGAAGGTGGAAATTTTAAGGTAAAATCTACCCACAATTCGTTTTATCCCAGGAGAGTGAGCCATGGAAATTGAACAGATGAGCGCCAAGGTAAAGAGCAGCGTCTGGCAGGCGATCGCCCAGAGCGGCGTGAGCCTGTCTGCCATCACCCCCGAAGACCAGAGCAAACTGGTGGAGAGCATCAGCAGCGCGGTGCTGGTGAGCCTCAACGATGTGCTGGACGACATCGCCAAACCCCCGGCTGCTGCTGGCGAAGCCTTGGAAGGCGAAGAAGTGGTGATATGGGAGGGCCGCCCCTTCCTCTCCCTGGTGGAGAATTACACCATTACCAGCGAGCGCATCAAGGTCGTCAAAGGCCTGCTCGGCAAAGAGACGGAAAACTTTGAGTTGATCCGCGTCCAGGATATTGATGTGACCCAGAAAATGGGCGAGCGCATGATTGGCGTCGGCGATGTCACCATCGTGGGCGCCGATCCATCTGACCCCAGGCTGGTGCTGCGCAATATCAAAGACCCGCAGGCTGTGTACGAGCTGCTGCGCAAAGCCTGGCTGGCAGCCCGCAAGAAATACGGCTTCCAGTTCCGTGAGATGATGTAATACCATCTCCCCTATGATCCTCGTATCCACAAAAATCCGGCGCTGCGCGCCGGATTTTTGTGTTTTGGTAGATCGTTGCTGTCCGCCCGCGGTCACGAGCTTCGGCCGTGTGGGCAGCTCCGGGCTTTTCGCAAAATCTTAACGGGGCGCCATGGGCAGGTAGATTATTGCACCCGATCGGGGCGGCGCCCAGACCTCACCCGCGCCGATCTGTAAATTCACCGGTATCGTAAACGTCTGCGAGCCTGCCGAGATTGTGACGTTGCCGGTGTGGGTGGTGTTGAGGAACAATCCGGTGGGGTTGGCCGTGACGGTCATTGTGTAAGGCAGGCTGCCGCCGACGCTGTCCACCTCCAGCCAGGGCGAGTCGCTGCTGGCGATCCAATCGATCGCGCCCGAGCCGCCAGCATTCACCAGAAAGAGCTGCGCAGTTTGGGGGGCGGGCGCCTCTCCGGGAGCCTGCAGGTTGATCTCGGCTGGCGAAACATCCAGGCGGGGCGGCGGGGCATACAGGTCGTCGCCCACCAGCACCGTCACCGAGGCCGAGTTGGACACCCCGGCGCTGTTCATCACGGTCAGGGTGAGGATGTTCGGCCCGGTCGGCAGGTTCGATACGGTCAGGTTGGGGCCAAAACCCAGTGAGCCCGTCTGGCTGCTCCACTCCAGGCTGTAATCGGCAGTCACATTGCCGTCCTGGGCGTCAACGGCAAAACCGGTCAGCAAGAGCGGCGTGCCGTACTGCACGTGCTGGTTTTCGGAGGGCGTCAGGATATGCACCTCCGGCGCTTTCACCGCCACCTGGATTGGGCTGCTGTCGGCATAGGCGGTGTTGACGCCATCGGTAGCAACGATGCGGAAGACGCCGCTCATGCTCCCTGCCAGGCGGCTGGTATCAAAATCAACACTGCCCCCGGTCAGGCCCAGCTGCAGCGGCTCAAAAGTGAAGCCTCCATCCACGCTGTAGAGCAGGTCATAGGTCAGCGCATCGCCATTGGCGTCGCTGGCAGTCCAGTTAATCGTCGCCACACCCTGAAGAGGCGCCACGGCGCCGGGCAGATCCACGCCGCTCACCTCAGGGCTGCTGTCGCTGATCGCCTGGACGGCGATCACGGTGGCTGAGGCGTCTTCCACAAGCTGCACCTGGCGCGCGCTGGCGTCAAACGGCACCACCGCGGCAAAACTCATCCAGCCGTCTGCATCCGCCACGGGTTCAGGTGTGATCGGGAATTCGGTCAGCGTCACATTAGAAGCATCCACCAACCGCAGCGTGTAACCGCCCGGTGTCAGGGTGGGCATCTCTTCCACGCTGTCGATTCGGCGCACGTAGGTAAACGCCCCCGGCCCGCCCGGCGTGAAACGGCCGGAGATATCCAGCCAGTCACCCAGCATGGGGCCGTCTGCTCCTTGCGCCTGGTTGGGCGGGGGTGGAGCCGGGTGGTCCTTGATGAAATTGTAGATTCCCTCGTAGGTGTAATCACTCAGCCACTGATCGGGAGTGTTGCAGTACCCCATCACCTCGCGCACATCGTAATAGGTCATGATCCGCACCGTTCCGGCCGGCGTGCCCACCCCAGAATCGATGCCCACCACCTGGTTATCAGGCTCGCCAATCCAGTTAAAAAAGTACGGGAAGAGCGAGTCTTTTGGGATCGTGCCCGCAGCCTTCGGTCCCCGGCGTATTCGGGTCATCGCTCATCGCAAACGGGTGGCCGCGGCCCAGCAGGTGGCCGATTTCATGGCCGGCATAAAAACCGGCCTTTGCAAAGGGGAATTTGTTGGTGATCTCATCCGGCCCATTGGCCACCGGATCGCTTGGGGGCAGCCGAACCGCGCGGCAGCCCCACCACCGAAGCGTAAATGTAAGCGCTGCGCGGCAGCACCCCATCCCGCCGCAGGGCAGCCAGCTGGTCGTTCAGGAAGTAGCTGGCGCACAGGTTGCGGTTGTCCTGCTTTTTCTTGGTGTCGTTGAGATATTCACATTCTTTAAGCGTGTTAACTCTTTTACCCGCTTGCCGACATCATTGTTGGTAATCACCTGCTCGCCCGCCGCGCTGCCCCCGGGCTCCACGGCAATCGGGTAAGCCCGGTACAGCCAGCTCACGATGGCATTGAAATCGTTGGCGGTGTAATTGACATTCTGGTAGTTGTAACTCAGCCTCACGATGTGGAATTTGGCCTGCGGATTATCGTAGATGACCGGAGGGGTGATCGTGGTGGAGAATTTGTTGTCGTTGTAGTTCGGCTCCAGAGGCACCCCCATGGGGTTCAAGACCGGCTCCAGCTGCAGGTCATTGTGGAGCAGCCATTCACGCGGCAGCACAAACAGAAAACCGTTGGTCTGGTAAATATCTGAATAGTACTTCTTGACGGTCATCAGCGGCGTGATCGGAGCGATGGAACCTTGCGGCGCATTGCCCCAGTAAGCCGTTAAGCGGGCTGTCACCTGATCCACATTGACGCCATCTGATTTGACAAACAGGCGGAAGTAGGTGACGCGGTTGCGGATCAGGAATATGTCGTTGGCGGGCCTCTGAACACCCTGGTTGATTTGCCAGCCGGTCACGCGGATATTGATCGAGGGCAGGGCATCCGCGTTCATGGGAGCGCGCAGGATAGCCCCGTGGTTGGCCGGGTTGATGGCGGCTACGTCCTTCCAGAACAGGTGCTGCTCGGTGCCCAGCATGTTGGCGGCGTGCCAGGAGGTGGTGCTGGGGCGGAAATAGATCGTATCGGCCGGGCTTTCCCCCAGGTTCAGGCGGCGCAGATAGTCGGTGGAGCTTGTCTCAAAACAGCCACAGGGCACCCACTGCTTTTCGAAAAAGAAAATATCCCGCGTGTAGAGGTAGTTTAAAAAGCCGGTCGCACCGCTGGAAAGGGCTTCGATTCTGGCCACCATACCGGGCGGCGGCGCGCTGATATAGGGCGTGCTGTAGCCGTTGTTGATGTTATCAAAGCGCTGGATTGCCCCTTCGGCGGCCTGCTTGACGTAATACACATAAGAGTGGTCGGTGCAAACAAACACCGGACAGGAGGTCTCCAGTCCGATGGGGGTGTAGGTGAGAACGCCGGTATCGATATTTTGCACCGCCCCCTGCGGTGTGTAGCGCTGCAAGATTTCTGGAAGGCCCGCGGATCATATACAGGTACTGGCCATCCCACTGCAGGTTGTAAGAGGTCTCCGGGCCGGTGTATCCAATGGCAAAATTGTTGGCCGGGTTGGCTTTTTCCATGCCCCACAGGTTTCCACCCGTGTAACCCCACAGGTAAGTGCCGCTGATCGCCAGCTCGTGATTGGCGCCTTCAGAATACAGATACAACAGCGTTTCAGGCTGGTCGGTTGGGCTGGCAGCAACCGGGAAGCGCACCACGCCGGTCGTATCCACCCAGTACAGGTAGCTGGCATCGGCTACAATGTTGGAATAGATTTGGTACGGGCAGGGCTCCCCGTCTGCCGGGGTGCGGGTGAATACGGTGCGGAATTCCCAGCCCGAGCTGCGTGTGCGCTGGATGGTGGTGGGCTGAGGTGAACCGGGCGGGCAGCTCGCCGGCTGGCTGACCCAGTAAACCAGCGGGCCGTCCGCGACGAAGGAAGTCACCCCGCTGCCGACCAGGGTGGTCGGGGTAACCGTCGGGGCAGATTGGGCCAGGACGGCCTCCCGCTGCGGCAAGCCGCCGTGAACCGCGCCAGACAGCAATACCAGTAACAAGGCCAATCGCCAGGTTCGTGGGTGACGTAAGAATCGAACCGACATAATCACACCTCGCTTCGGATGGAAGAGCCAATTGTAAATCGAGAATCGATCATCGAGAATCGATCATCCAGTTGCCGGTAGCGGGGCATCATCTCCGCATCCCAGACCCCGCAGGAAACAATTATTCGCCATTTTATATCTTCTTTATCCGATTGACAAGGATGAACTTGATCCTGATCCCCACTTCTCTTTAAACAAAAACCCGGCGGGCTGCGCCGGATTTTTTTACAGGCAGAGACTGAATTATTCTTCGCCGCGGATGAACGCCTCGGTCATCTCGTGGGCAATTTCATCTTTGAACTGCTTGGGCGGGGTCTTCATAAAGTAAGAAGACGGCGCCACCAGCGGGCCGGAAAGGCCGCGGTCCAGCGCCAGCTTGGCGCAGCGCACCGCGTCGATGATCACACCGGCGGAATTGGGCGAATCCCACACTTCCAGCTTGGCTTCCAGGTTGAGCGGCACATCGCCAAACGTGGTGCCTTCCATGCGCACATAGCACCACTTGCGGTCGGTCAGCCACGGCACATGGTCGCTCGGGCCCACATGCACATCATCGGGTGAAAGCTGGTAAGGCAGCATCGAGGTCACCGCCCCGGTCTTGGAAATCTTCTTGCTCTCCAGGCGCTCGCGCTCCAGCATATTGAGGAAATCGGTGTTGCCGCCGAAGTTGAGCTGGTAAGTGCGGTCGAGGCGCACGCCGCGGTCGACAAACAGGCTGGTGAGCACGCGGTGCAGGATGGTTGCACCCACCTGCGATTTGATATCATCGCCGATGATCGGCAGGTTGCGCTCTTTGAAGCGCCGCTGCCAGTACTCTTGCGAGGCGATGAAAACCGGAATACCGTTGACAAAAGCACAGCCTGCATCCAACACCTGCTCCACATACCACTTGGTCGCCATCTCAGAGCCAACCGGCAGGAAGTTGACCACCACATCGGTCTTGGTCTCTTTGAGAATGCCCACGATGTCCGCCGTGGGACCCGGGGCTTTGGTCAGCATTTGCGAGAGGTACTTGCCCAGGCCGTCGTGCGTCATCCCCCGCGCCACTTTGACCCCCAGGTGGGGCACTTCGGAAAACTTGATCGTGTTATTGGGAAATGCAAAAATCGCCTCCGACAGGTCCTTGCCCACCTTGGGCTCGGTCACGTCAAAGGCGGCGGTGAACTCGATATCGCGCAGGCGGTACCCGCCCAGGTTGGCGTGCATCAGGCCGGGCACCCGGTCTTCATCCTTGGCGTTGCGATAAAAGTGCACACCCTGCACCAGGGAAGAGGCGCAGTTCCCCACCCCGATGATGGCTACGCGCACTTTCTTGGACTCACTCATAGGTTGGCTCCTTCTTTCTGATATTGGCTCTCCGGAAACGGACGTGGATTTTTCCTGAAATGGCCCTATCAGGGTACCCACCCCGCAAATTTCCGGGAATTCTTGAGAATAATGGCAAAGACCATACGCCGGGTAGATTATAATTCTTTTTGTGATTTTTGCACCGGAGACCGTATGCACCCCACGACGCCTGCCCGCACCCTCAAGCTCGAACGCCTGCTCGAAATCAGCCGTATGCTCAACCAGGCGATTGAGCTGGAGCCCTTCCTGCAAACCATCGCCAACTGCGCCTGCGAGCTGACCCTCAGCGAAGGCGGCTCGATCTTCCTTTTCGAAGAGGAAACCGGTCTGCTCAAGTTCGTGGCTTCGCCGCGCCTCCAGGCCGAGATGCTCAAGCGCGTCGCGTGTCCCGATCGAGCGCAGCGTCGCCGGCCGCGCTTATACCCAGAACGAGCCGGTCATCGTTCAGGATGCCGCTTCAGATCCGCTCGTTTTCAAAGATGTTGACCATATCCTCAAATACGAAACACGTTCCATCCTGGCGGTGCCCATCAGCTACGGAAGCAGCCCGCTGGGTGTGCTCGAAGCAGTCAACAAGCTGGGCAGCACCCCGTACACCGCCGAAGATGTTGCCATCCTGCAGACGCTGGCGGTTTACGCCGGGATAGCCCTCTTCAACACCGCCCTGATGGAAGAGACCGTTTATGCCACCCAGGATGTGGATGACCTGGAGCGCAAAAAGAACGACTTTATCGCCATCACCTCTCACGAGCTGCGCACTCCCCTCGGTCTGATCCTGGGGCATGCATCCATTCTGCAGGAAATGACCGGAGATGAGCAGTTCAAGCAGCAGCTTGAAGTGATCGTGCGCAGCGCCAACCGCCTGCGCGAGATCATCGAAGACCTTTCCAACGTCGATCAGCAGCAGCCGGGCAAGGCTCGCATGCGCCGCAGCACCGTCTCCATGGCGGCGATGCTCACCGAGGTAGCCCGCTCTTTTCAGGCCCAGGCCCGGGCCAGGCACATTTTGCTCAGCGTGGAGGTGCCTGAAGACCCGCTCAATGTGCAGGCCGATGCCGAGAAGCTGGGGATTGCACTGGGCAACCTGGTTGAGAACGCCCTGACCTTCACCGATGAAGGCGGGCGGGTGCACCTGAGCGGCGTCAAGCTGCCGGGTTACATCAAAATTTCGGTGGTCGATAACGGCATTGGTATCCCCGCCAAAGACCTGCACCGGGTTTTCGAACGTTTCTACCAGGTGGAAGGTCACACCACCCGCCGTCACGGCGGCATGGGGCTGGGTCTGGCGGTGGCTAAAGTGATGGTGGAAATGCACGGCGGGCAAATCTGGGCTGAAAGTGTGGAAGGCAGGGGCAGCAACTTCTCGTTTTTGCTCCCCACCAGACCCTAAGGGTCTTAAAGACCCTTAGGGTCTTTTTTGATAAGGAGAATGTATGACCAGCCCACCCGCAATACAATACGATACCTACTACCATATCTATAATCGTGGCATCAATCGTGAGAATATTTTTATCGAAGAACGCAATTACGCCCACTTATTAATCTCGAGTTTAGACAAATATTAGGGCGGCTCTGCCCTTGAGCAAAACCGCCCCTTGGTAGAAACTTGGAGGTGTGCACAACCAAGAGACTACCAAGCAGGACATTAACAAACTAATCGAGTTTCGTCAAGCCATTTATGCCAACGCTCTGTTAGCCCGGCGGGATGCGCTGTTCGATCTACTAGACGCCCTTCTCTCGGCAGGCCCGGTCTCATCCTTTGCGATGTTGAGCCAGACCGACCAGTTCCGAAGAAAGTGGTCCAGCTTGTATGCTGCGGTTGAAGATGGCGTGCTCGACAGCAACTGGCTGCGGTGCTTTCTGGGGCAACAGGTGCCTCAACAGGGTATCTGTGTCTTTCCAATTGACGGCTCACCCTGGCCCAGGCCAAGATCACGAGTGCTAGACGACCGACAGTATGTGTATCAGGCGACAAGCGACGTGAACGGGGGTACGGTCACCATCGGCTACCCCTATTCGCTGCTGGAATGGTGCGCTGAGCCTCACTCCAGTTGGTCGTTGCCCATGGACGTGCGCCGGGTGCCAAGCACACAAACTGCTCAGGAAGTTGGTGCAGAGCAAATCAAAACCCTGGCAAACGCTCGAACAGCCTATGTGGAAGCGCTGGACATCATTGCGGCGGATGGCAAGTATGGGAATGCCGGGTTCCTGCGTTCGGTGAAAGGGCTGCGCTGTGGGATCCTGGCTCGTTTACGTTGTGATCGGGTCCTGTGCGGCCCACCCCCACCTCCAACAGGCAAAAAAGGTCGTCCCAGAGTGCATGGAGCACGCTTTGCCTTCAAAGAGCCGCAGACCTGGGGCACACCCGATGAAATGATCGAGCTGGAAGATCCCTGCTGGGGGCAGGTGCGCCTGGAACGCTGGAATGGGCTGCATGAGAAGAAGGGCGTTGACGTGCCTTATGCTGTGATCCGAGCCTGTGTTCATCTGGAACGCAGCCGACTGCCGGCAGCTCTGTGGCTCGCCTGGTTATCTCCAGACCCACTTCCGGACAGTATTACGCTTACGCTGGAGACGATCTGGCGAGCGTATGTCTCTCGCTGGCCGGTAGAAGCGGGTATCCAATTTCGCAAAGATACGCTGGGATGGACGATGCCACGCTTCCAAACCAAAGAAGCAGGAGACCGTTGGACGGAGCTAACCGCTATCGCCTGTTGGCTGCTTTACTTGGCTCGCCCAATTGTTGAGGACACACCGCTTCCCTGGCAGAAACTGCAGCAGCGTTTGACGCCCCAGCGGGTTCAGCAGAGCATCCACCCGATTTTTGCGCAGATTGGCACTCCGGCTCGCCCTCCGAAACGGCGCGGAAAAGCGCCAGGATGGCCGCCAGGCAGGCAAAGAACGCCGAAACAACGCTATGCTGTGGTCAAAAAAACATCTGCAGCGGCTATAACGGCTTGAAACTCGATTGGTAAGGTGCTGATTTTCAACCCGACCGAAAGTCGGGAGTGTTACTTTTGTCTAAAGACGAGTTAAATCTATATGTCAGGTATATCGAGCCTGTCGCTGAAACTTTCGCCTATTGCCTGCTACGCAATCACTTCCACTTATTGGTGAGAATCAAATCTGAAACCGAAATATTTTCGGAAATCCAAAATAGTTCAGAGACCATCCAGGTTTCCACCTCCCCATCTACCCAATTCTCAAATTTTTTCAACGCCTACGCCAAAGCCATTAATAATGCCTACGGTCGCACCGGGAGTTTTTTTCAACATCCATTTGGGCGAATTCCCGTGACCAACTCTGGGCAATTCCATCAGGTTGTTTTGTATATTCACCACAATCCACAAAAGCACAAGTTTGTGGATGATTTCCGTGAATGGAAATATTCCTCCTACGGTTTGCTTTTAAGCGACCTACCAACTATGCTGAACCGGGACGCTGTTCTGGAATGGTTTGGCAACCGATCCGAATATACCCGCCTGCACGTCAGACCCATTCCAGCAACTGAAAGCGCCAGGTTCGAGATATCCGAGCTGGATTGACGCCTGAAATAAGATTACTTGCCCTGCCTTGCGTGGGTTGAGGCTGTAATAATAACCAAAAAGCCAATTCGAGTGTCATTTCGGTAAATATTCGACATATGACTGAGAGCCGAGCTCAATAAGGAGGCGATCATGCCCGACACGCTGTTTAGCAAATTAGGCGAGGCAATAGGTTGGAGAGGTCCCGACGGGGTGGCACACATTGATCCAAGCGTAAATTATACAGGAGAAGTATTTATTGATAGCAATCCGGTTGGGTATTTGCAAGGCCGTGTATTTACTCCGACAACAACACCGGGTGAAAGCGGATCAGGAGGATCTTCAGGGGTAGGTGAAATTATTGGTCAGCTTGTTTTGCTATTGGCTTTTCTGGTAAGTTTGGGGATAGTACATGGTTTTCACATGATGCGCGACGGCATCAAGAACAAAGAAACGAAGACAGCATTTTACGGACTTTTGCTTATCTCTGTGGTCACATTTCTGCCTCCAATTTGGTTTCGCGACTGGGGGCAGTTTATCTCATTTCTCGCCTGGATGGGAGCGATAGTTTTCTTGGTAGTAGAGTGGTTTTTGAAAAGAAGCAACTATGTTAAAGGGCACAATCATCATGTGGGGTGCATCTCTTTGCCTGGTTTTGTATCTTGGCTTCCTGGCCTATGAGTATTTCTTTAAATAACGTGAGTTCGGGTGTAAGGTCCAATAATGTCGTACCTTTAAAAATGTCATAAATTCATACCCCAAGAGTCTCGGAAATTCATACCCCTTGGCTGGTCGCAAACCTTGTATCCTGGGATCAGGAAAGAAGGAGCGGCCCTATGAACCAAAAGAAGCTAACGCAAGGCGAACGAGAACAAATCTATCTGCTCAAGCGGTCTGGTCAAACCATTCCCCAAATTGCCATAGCTTTAGTCACATCCCCGGCATGTGTTCGTAAGTGGTGGCGACGAGGTCGAAATGAAGGCATGCTCGGACTACTGGAACGAAAACGTGGTCGCCCAATCCAAGGAGTGCTGTCTACATATCCAATCCAGGTGCGAGAGACCAGTTTGAGGCTCAAGCGGGAGCATAAACGTTGGGGAGCCAACCGGGTGTTGATCGAATTGCGGAATGATCCTGCTCTATCCGGGTTGGCTTTTCCTAGTCGCAGCCGCCTGTATGCATTCTTTCATCAGGAATGCCCAGAATGCTTGAGCATGTGGACCCAGCACAAAGAAGTACCGCCAACCCCGACTGCCAGCGCAGTGCATGAAGAGTGGCAAGTCGATCACCAAGAGGGCCATCGCTTGCTCGATGGGAGCATCGCCACAGTGTGCAATATTCGAGATCCGTACGGAGCAGCGATGATCGCCAGTCAGGCGTTTTCGGTCAAAACCGAGCAGCGTTGGCGAAAGCTGACCTGGGAAGAAGTGCGTCAGGTGCTGCGAGCTGGATTTGCCGAATGGCAGACCTTACCTGACAGCGTGCTCACCGACAATGAGATGGGATTGGGAGGCAACCCCAATGATCCCTTCCCAAGTTGGCTAAGCTTGTACCTGGCGGGCTTAGGCATCAAACATAATTTCATCCGCTCTCATCGGCCAACTGATCAGCCCCAGGTGGAACGCAACCACCGTACGCTCGATGGGCTGACTGAAGATGAAGGCAGTCGACAGGATTTGGTCAGTTTTCAACGATCCCTGGATCAAGAACGACACCTATACAATGACGAGTTCCCTTCTCGAGCCAGTGACTGTGGTGGTTCTCCTCCCTTGCAAGCTCATCCAGAGCTGCTCCGCCCTCGTCGCCCCTATCGGACAGAACTGGAAGCCATCCTTTTCGACATGCAGCGTGTGTATCACTATCTGGCTGGCTTTACCTTCGAACGCAAGGTGAATCGAAACGGGCAGGTGACTTTGAAAGGTCATCATTACACGGTTGGACTGGCTCATAAAGAGAAGCAAATCCTGGTCCGCTTAGACGAGCAAACGCAAGAATGGATGTTCCTGGAACGAGACGAGCAAGGTCAAGAACATGAGCTCAACCGTCGCTCACTCTTCGGTTTAGATTTCTTCTCGCTGACCGGCTTGGAGAAGCCGGTATACTTAGCCCATTTGCCACCTATCCAGCTCACCTTGCCGTTAGCCCCTTAACCGAGGGATACGATTTTATACGATTGTTAAGGTACGAAATTATGAGACTTTTTGGGTACGAGATTATGAGACCTTACACCCGAATTCACGTTAAATAGGCAATTTAAGTAACAGTGGGCGACCTGGTAAGGTGAGAGTTCCCGGTACTGCCGCCCGGTGAAGAACTGATCATCACGTTTCGTGTCCAGGTCAAAAGCACGCACGATATTACCAACGCCGTTTACAGCGTATCCTGCGCCGAAGGTGTGACCGCTTACGGAGATCCCTTGTCACAGCGCATGGGCGGCATATACCCGACTTGCCTGCCAATCATCCTTAGGCCGTAAGATGAGCGGATAATCGGACCCCTGCAGTTTGATAGGTGTTGAATTACGAAGAGCGCTGTGCACAGATTACAGCGTTGCTCTCTGTGTTTCGATTAAAAACGATTTTGATCGAATTATCCCTTCTGCCAGTTTTCCAGCTTGCACCGGCATGATTTTTGGTTGTACAATCATTTCAGAAAAGGTACAGGCATGACCGCCCCGTCCACCATCAGAAAAGATTTTTTGTACCGGCTCATCTGCATCCTGTTCGGAACGATTGGCTTCACCGCCTACGCTCTGAGCAAGTTTGTTCCCGGGCGGCAGGTCGTCAACCTCGCAGCTGCCTGCGGGCTGGGCTTTATCATTGCGCTGGTTCTCCTGGCGCTGAGCATTAAAAATCCATCCAGGGTGCTGCGGGCCTATGCGGTCGTCTGGCCCACCGTGCTGCTCGGTTCTTACGCCATCCTGTTCGTGGTGGTGATATTCTTTCAAAATAAGCTTGCAAACCAGACGAGCGCATTCTTTCAGCCGCAGCCGCTTTCTGAGGCGAACGCCCGGGCGCTGCTCTCGCCGCAGGTTGAAGCCGTCGACCTGACCACACCCGATGGAACCCGGCTGAGCGGCTGGATGGTGAACAATTCAGACAGCGACGCCTCGCCTTTGATCATCTACTTCGATGGCAGCGGTTCGGAGGCCTCCAGGATGGTGCCTTTTGCGCACAGCTCACAGGCTGGTCGGTCTTGCTGGTCAATTACCGCGGTTTCGGGTTAAGCGAAGGGACGCCGGGCCAGGAGCATGCTTTTGCAGATGCAGTTTTCTTGTACGATACATTTTCGCGGCGGCCCGATGTCGATGCGAGCCGCGTGGTTGCCATGGGATACAGCCTGGGGACAGGCGTGGCGGTGTACCTGGCTGAGCAGCGTCCGGTGGCGGGCGTTATCCTGGCGGCGCCGTACGACCGCCTGACGCTCACCGGTCTCAAGCGCCCGCTGGTATATGCGCCCCTGGCGGGCGTCATGCTGCGTTTCTTTGATTCGATCTCACGCGCCCCGGGCATCGCCAGCCCGCTGCTCTGCCTGGTCGGGTCAGAGGATGCCTCAGTTCCCCCCGAGCTGTCGTACAAAATGGCCGGGGAGTGGGGCGGTGCGACCATCGTGAAAACATACCCGGGCGCAGGCCATGATCTGCTGCTGCATGACGGGGTTGTTTGGGAGGATATATCCGCCTTCCTGCAAAGTCTCGAGCAGAAATGAGGGATTACCAATTTTTGCCATCACAGCGAGACGGGTGGCGGGCATCCCACGGCCTGAACGGTTAGGCCACTATATCTTCGGTTTTGTCGAGGGCTTGTAAACCGCAAAGGCGCAAAGGACGCTAAGAATGAACGAAATGGAATACTTTGCGCTCTTTGCGTCTTCGCGGTAAAAAAAAAGTGAGCTTGCCCCGAGCCTGCGGATGGCCCACGAAGGAAAACGGTCTCCCGGCAAACAAGGGGACTGCGTCCCTTCGCTCCCCTCTGGGCAGGCTGCTCGCTGAAAAGCGCTCACTCGCAGCAACACTCGATTTCTTGGGAGCCAAGTGGTAAGGAGGACCTATGACACACATCCAAACGATCCCGGTGATGATGCCTTTCAAGCTGGGCAGCGTGAACTGTTACCTTGTCAACGCCGGCCTCAATTATGTACTGATCGATACGGGCAGCTCAAACCAGCGCGCCTACCTTGAACGTGAGCTCCGTTCTGCTGGCTGCAAACCCGGTAACCTGAAGCTGATCGTCATCACCCACGGGGATTTCGACCACACCGGAAATGCCGCCCATCTCCGCCGTGGTTCGGCGCCCCGGTAGCCATGCACCGGGATGATGCCGGTATGGCTGAGCGCGGCGATATGTTCGTAAACAGAAAACAGCCCAACCTGATCCTCCGAAAATTGATCCCTGCCCTGTCTGGTTTCGGCAAAGCTGAGAGATTTACGCCCGACCTGTTGGTTGGCGATCAATTTGATTTCTCTGAATACGGCCTGGATGCCAGGGCGCTCTCCATCCCCGGGCATTCGCTGGGATCCATCGGCATCCTGACGGGGTGCGGCGAGTTGTTTTGCGGCGATCTTTTCGAAAACCTGAAAAAACCAGCCCTCAACTCCATCATGGATGACCCGAGGGCGGCAAACGCCAGTGTTGATATGCTTAAAAAGCTGGAAATAACCGCCGTGTACCCCGGGCACGGCAGACCATTCACAATGGATGAATTTACGCAGGCCAGCCCCTGACCTGATTTTCACCGGAGTTTATGATAAACTCTCCAAAAGAACGTGTGGTGCTATTGCACGGGCTGGCTGGTTTCGCCTGGTCGATGCGGCGCATGGACAGCAGCTTGCAGGCGGCGGGCTTTGAAACCTGCAGCCTGCCTTATCCATCGCTCAGGCATTCCGTCGAAACGCTGGCGGCGGATTTCATCGTCCCGGCAATCCTGCAGCGCTTCCCGGAGGCTGACCAAGGCCTGCATTTTGTCACCCATTCGCTCGGCGGCATCCTCGTCAGGCAGATCGCCGCCGCGGGTCTGCTGCCGGATATCCGCCGGGTGGTCATGCTCAGCCCGCCCAACCAGGGCAGCGAGCTCGTCGACCGTTTCGGCAAATTGCGCCCCTTCCGGGTGATCTTCGGGCCTGCCGGGCTGCAGCTTGGCACGGGTGAGACTGCCCTGCCGCGGCGGCTGGGACCGGCGCCTTTCGAGCTCGGCGTCATCACCGGCACACGCCCGATCCTTGGGCTGCTCTCACGCCTCATACCCGGCCCGAATGACGGAAGGGTCTCCGTAGCCCGTGCGCATCTTGACGGGATGCGGGATTTCCTGGCAGTTCCCTGCAGCCACACCTTCATCATGCTCGACCCGGCTGTGATCGAACAGACCGTGCACTTCTTAAAACACGGAGAATTTTTTTAGTCCACCTATGGAACAATTCATCAAAGACCGCTACAACGACGCCATTTTGCAGGAAGCCATGCGCCGCTTTGGCATTGCCCCGGAACAGATTCGTTCCCTCAATGCGTTTGAGAGCTTTATCTATGAATTCGAGCGCGCTTCGCAGGCCTACATTCTACGCATCTCGCACAGCGTTCGCCGCAGTGAAGCCCTCATCCAGGGCGAGGTCGATTGGATCAATTACCTGGCGGCAGGCGGCGTTTCGGCTGCCCGGGCAGTCCTTTCGGATACCGGGCAGCTCGTGGAAGCGATCGACGACCAACAAGGGGGTTCATTCCTGGCAACGGCTTTTGTAAAAGCGCATGGGCGACCACCCTGGGACATCTGGACACCCAGACTGTACAAAACCTACGGGAATTTGATCGGCCGGATGCACACACTGTCAAAAGAGTACCAGCCAACCCGGCCGGCGTGGAAACGGCCTGATTGGGACGATGACCTCTTCGAATTTGTTGATAAATATTTGCCGGAAACCGAACTTATAGCAAGGAACAAATACAAAGACCTGTGCAATCATGCGCGCACCCTTCCCAGGGGAAAAGATGCCTATGGTCTGATCCACCAGGATGCGCACGGCAGCAATTTCTTCGTGGATGAGGCAGGCCAGATCACGCTCTTTGATTTCGATGAATGCGCCTACAGCTGGTTCATCAATGAAATCGCCATTGTGCTGTTTTACATCGTGCAAGATGCGCAGGATTGGCCGGCCTTCACACAGGAATTTATGACCCATTTTCTCCGGGGCTACCTGCAGGCCTGCCCGCTTGACCCGGCCTGGTTGAGTGAAATCCCCTGCTTTCTCAAGATGCGTGAGATCGAATTGTATGCCGTCATGCACCGGGATTTCGACGTGGAGAACATTGATAACGAGTGGTGCGCCCGCTTCATGCAAGGGCGAAAGTCCAGGATCGAGCAGGATGCGCCCTTCATTGATTTTGACTTCACCACCTTATCCGCACACCTGTAAAAGGCTCAGAGCGGCGCCTGCCCGGTGCCAATCCGCCGCAATCTGCTCGTCTGCTTGACATCCGTTGCACCCGTGCAGTATAATCCCACCCGCACAGTTCGGGGCGTAGCGCAGTCCGGCTAGCGCGCACGGTTCGGGTCCGTGAGGTCCCGAGTTCAAATCTCGGCGCCCCGACAGCAAACTCACGGCTATCTATTTCAGATAGCCGTGAGTTTTTTATCGGGATCGGCTATTGGACCCAGAATGAAATATGGATGCAGCGATTTTGTTGTATACTTTTATCATACCCGGTTGTATAACGATCTGGTTTCACCGGGATTGTGAAAGCCGATGCCGCTCAACGAAGCCGAGACACGCGCGAAACTGATTGACCCTGCCATCCATGCCCGCGGCTGGACGGAAGATTTAATCCGCCGCGAAGAAAGCGCCGGGGCAGTGGAAATTGTGGATGGCAGGCCGCGCAAACGCTCCAAAGGCCGCCTGGACTACATCTTGCGTGTCAAGGTGACCCTCGACAGCCAACCCGTGGCTCTGGCTCTGATTGAAGCCAAAGCAGAAAACCTGCCTCCCGACCACGGCCTGGAGCAAGCCAAAGCCTACGCTGTCAGTAAACGTTTGAACGTGCCGTTTGTCATCGCGACCAATGGACATCTGTTTGTGCTGTACGACCGCTTCAGCGGGCAGACAAGTAAGCCGTCCCCGCTGGCCCAGTTTCCCACACCCGCTGAACTACGCGCTATCTACGAAAACGGTATGGGGTTCTCCCTGGCCGACCCCATCGCCAAACCTTTGCTCACACGCTACAGCGGCGGGGAAGCCACCCGGCGCTATTACCAGGATGCCGCCATCCGGGCAGTGCTGGAAAAAATCGCCCAGGGCCAAAACCGCGCCTTGCTGGCGCTGGCAACCGGCTCGGGAAGACGTTCATCGCAGTCAACCTGTTAAAACGCATCGCCGACGCCGGTCAATTGCGCCGGGCGCTGTTCTTGTGCGACCGGGACGAGCTGCGCAGCCAGGGGCTGGGGGCATTTCAGAATGTGTTTGGGGCCGATGCCGCCGAAGTGACTGGCAGAAGATCCGCAAAAGAACGCCCGCATTCTCGTCGCCACCTACCAGACCCTGGATGTGGATACCGAGGACGCAGACGCCAACTTCCTGACCGAAAACTATCCCGCCGGATTTTTCAGCCATATCATCATCGACGAGTGCCACCGCTCCGCCTGGGGCAAGTGGTCGTTGGTCTTGAAACGCAACCCGGATGCGGTGCAAATCGGCCTGACCGCCACCCCGCGCCGGTTGACGGGCATCGATTGGGACGAGTACCCGGAAGATGACAGGATCACCGCTGACAACCTGCGCTATTTTGGCGAGCCGGTCTATGAGTATGAGATGGCGCAGGGCATGGACGATGGCTACCTGGCCGCCTGCGACATCATCCAGAGGGATATTTTTCTCGACCAGAAACCCCGGCCCGAAGTGGAAACCGGTGTGGAACAGCCCGATTTGCAGGGCAAGCAGGTCACCAACGCCCTGACCGGCGCACGGGTGGATTACAAAAAACTCGCCCGGCGCTATGATGCCGGCAGTTTCGAGCGCCAGTTGCAACTGCCCGACCGTGTTCAGGCGATGTGCAAAGATTTGTTTGGGCTGCTGGTGCGCAACGGCGCTCCGGAGCAGAAAACGATCATCTTTTGCGCCAGCGACAGCCACGCCGATAAAGTCGCCATCGCGATGAACAACCTGTACGCCAGCCTGGTGCGCCGGTAACGAGCAAAAGCCGCTCCAGGCCTATGCCTTCAAATGCACATCCGCCAGCTCAGGCAACGACCAACTGCCCGATTTGCGCGGGGCATCGCGCAGTCACTTCATCGCCGCCACGGTGGATCTCCTCTCCACCGGCGTGGATGTGCCCGTGGTGGAAAACATTGTCTTTTTCAAATACGTCAAATCGCCCATCGCCTTTTACCAGATGGTCGGACGCGGCACGCGCCTGCACCCACCCAGCGGCAAGCTGATGTTCCGCGTCTACGATTACACCAACGCCCGGCGCTTGTTTGGGCAGGAGTTTCTGACCCGTTTTGTGCACGAGATAGACGAAGGCCAGTATTACGCCGAACCCAAACCTATACGCCGCCCATCCAGGTGGAGGGTTTCGATGTGACCATCACGACGCAGGCAATTCGATCCTGACCATGGTGGATGGCAAAGCCATGCCGGTGACATTGGAAGAATATAAGGAAAGCCTGTCTCAGCGCCTGGTGCAGCAGGCCCCAACGATTGACAGTTCCGCCAGGTGTGGATCGACCCCGCCGCCCGCCGGATGTTGTTGGAAGCCCTGCCGGATGGGGCGCGTTCGGCCCTGCTGGTGCGCACCCTGGATGACCTGGAAGCCTGCGACCTGTACGATGTGCTGGCGCACCTGGGCTACGGCCTGGCCCCGCGCACGCGCCTGGAGCGCGCCGCAGCCTTCACCTACAAACACGAAACCTGGCTGGGAGGCATGCCCCGCCAGAGCGCCGAGACGCTGCGTGCCCTGGCCATGCAGTTTGGCCGCGCCGGGACGGACGGGCTGGAAAACCCGCACATCTTTGACACGCCCGATGTGCAGCGCACGGGTGGGCTGTCCGTGTTGCGCTCGCTGGGCAGGCCGGCGGATGTGTTACGCGAGACCAAAACGAGAATTTTTGCGGCGTAGACAACCAATGAGCAAAAAAAGCAAGGCTATTCCACAACCCGCACGTGCTACCATCACCCTTCCAGTAGATTTAGAGAAGAATCTTCGAACCTTGATCCAATCGCTATGGATTAAGGAGGTGAGTTCAAAACCTCATTTTAAATAGCAATGTGTTTTTTGGAAGCCAGGACGAAGGCGTACTGTTCTTAAGCGGGCAGAATTCGAAAGAATATAATGATGTTTTGAAGTCACTCATTCTTTCACTCTGCAAATCAGAGACCCTGAGTACAAAAAGAGTAGGAGAGTTATACAACACGGCGATATTAGAAACGCTGGATATAAATTCACGCCGACCTGGCTTATCGTTTGAGCAACGTTTGGATGTTGCGATAACAAATTTCAAAAACGCCTTACGTGACGGATACCAAGAATATTATATATATCATCCAGTATTTGGTATGTCCGCCGACGGATTACCCTTTTCGTTAGGGAATATTGAGTTCGATTTATTTCAAGAACAATACGCGAACGAAGTATATCTTTCACCAGACCTATCCACATCTAAGGAAGAGGGGAAAATTACTGAAAGCATCCTTGATGACATAACCAACCGAGGCCTCTGGGGTAAGCCTTTTGCAAAAATAAGATCAGGTGCTTATGATCAAAAAGCTGCTTGAAGAAACGCCCTAAGAGAAATTCGTGCTTGTCTTGAGCATTAAATTTTTTCGGCGATTTAAATCCCTATTCCTCGGGTTTTGTGTTTTTGCCTGGAGACGCTGGCCGTGAGAAAATCATATCCATAGTGATCGGAGTTGACGATCATACCACGAGGAGCATATCGTATGAAATCGCAGGTCCCCTTCTATCATTCTCCAGTGAAGCATTGCTAAAATTGGAGAGGGAGCATGGTGTGGGGTTTGCCAATATCCAGCGCATGATGTCTGGAACAAGAAATTAATATGAAGAAATGCTGCTCACCGCTCTCCGGTGGGCTGGAAAAGCAACCGTACTCGTGTACCAAGACAGAATGGAAGATGCCTTCCTGCATTATATGATTGCGCTAGAATCCATCATCGTCCCGGATAAAGGAACAGAGATCACTTATCGGTTGTCATTACGCCTCGCCCATTTGATGGCTTCAGGTTCTAAATATCGGCCCGATTTAGCGAAGCAAGTTCGAGAATTGTATGGCCTTCGGTCTGCAATTGTGCACAGTGGCAGTTTTGAAATTAAGACTAGCAACCTTGCAGCAATTCGTTGTATTACCAAAAATTGTCTGGTGCATTTACTCCGCGATGAAC
Source organism: uncultured Pseudomonadota bacterium (assembly GCA_963708455.1). Classification (GTDB taxonomy): domain Bacteria; phylum Pseudomonadota; class Gammaproteobacteria; order Competibacterales; family Competibacteraceae; genus CAIMUS01. The sequence continues at coordinate 685,230 of CAVPSQ010000005.1, read as the reverse complement.
CGTTTTGTAGAATGACATCAACCGACGATCTCTTAAAGGTGGTTTGATGATCAAATATTCGGATAACCATCTATCAATTGATATTGGTGACGGACGATCATCCAGTAGCTGGCAGTGGGTGAAATTAGGTGAAATTTGTGAGATCAATCCACATCGGCCAACTTTAGTCCGCGAAGATTCAGCCTGGACAACTTTTGTACCGATGTCTGCGATTGATGAAATCAACGGAGTTATAGCCTCGCCTGAGCAGAGACTTTATTCGGAAGTAAAGAAAGGCTATACCTTCTTACCAAATCGGATGTAATTTTTGCCAAAATCACTCCTTGCATGGAAAATGGCAAACAAGCTATAGCTATTAACCTACTTGATGGGATCGGGTTTGGCTCAACGGAGTTTCATGTAATCCGTCCGAACAAAAACATAACAGCAGAATGGATTTGGTATTTTGTTCGCCAACCAATATTGCGTCAATCAGCCAAAAACTTTTTCACCGGTACAGTTGGACAACAAAGAGTACCGGATATATTTCTAAAATCACTCGAAATCCCCTCCCACCCCTGGACGAACAGCAGCGCATAGCTGCCCGGCTCGACGAACAAATGGCGGCGGTGGCGCAGGCGCGCCGGGCAGCGGAAGAACAGCTCCACGCAGCACGAAAGTTACAGTACACGTATTTAAGGGAAGTGTTTGATAATCACAACTGGAAATCAACCAATCTGGGCTCTTTGAGTACCATTGTTCGTGGAAGTAGCCCCAGACCAAAAGGCGACCAACGCTTTTATGGTGGCAAAGTGCCAAGATTGATGGTAGAAGATGTTACGAGAGATGGGATGTATGTAACACCAAGGGTTGATTTTCTCACAAATGAAGGCTCGCAACTAAGTCGCCCAATGAAAAAAGGCGATGTTGTAATGGTTGTAAGTGGTGCACCTGGTCTGCCAGGAATATTATCCGTTGACGCCTGCATTCATGATGGATTTGTCGGATTTCGGGAGTTACAGAGAGAAAAATAACTCCAGAGTTCTTGTACTTTTGCCTGCAATATTATCGAAGCGAAAACGACAAACAGGCCACAGGGGCTATATTTCGAAACCTGACAACTGATCAAGTTGGAAAGTTCAGAATACCTATCCCTAGACTAGAAACACAAATGGAAATTGCTGGCAGATTGGTCAATAAATTGGAATCATCAAAATCATTGGTAAAAGTGCTTGACGCCCAACTGGCCGAAATCAACCAGCTCCCGGCCGTGCTGCTACGACGAGCGTTCAATGGTGAGATGTAAAGCTGCATAACCCTTTTGCGCTCTGGCTCGAGAGAATGCTATACTAAAACTATGACAGCTCTATTTTCCGATACCCATCCAAAAATGGAAGCCTTGCAAATCCAATTATTACGGCAGGCCAGCCCGGCGCGCAAAATGGAAATGCTGGCGCAGCTAAATGCTTCGGCGCGCACCCTGGCTCTCACTGGTTTGCGCTCGCGCTATCCACAGGCCAGCGAAACCGAACTGCGCCGCCGCCTGGCCGGTTTGCTATTGGGTGAAGACCTGGCGCGCAAAGTTTACGGGGAAATCAGCCATGCAGAATGACCCCATCGCAGTCACGCTCAAGGTCACCAGCATCCTTGAAAAACTCGACATTCCTTACCTGATTGGCGGGTCGCTGGCCAGCACACTCTACGGCATGGTGCGCACTACCCAAGATTCCGACATTATCACCGAGATGCGCCCTGATCATGTCCAGCCCTTTATTAATGCGCTGGAAAGCGAGTTTTACATCGACGATGAAATGATCGCCGAATCGATCCAACGCAACTCCAGCTTCAACATCATCCACCGCGAGAGCATGTTCAAGGTGGATATTTTTATTCCACGCCCGCGCCCTTTTCCAGCAATCTCAACTCGCCCGCGTTCAGCGTCAGACCTTTCAGCTTGAAACGGCCATCAGCGCCAATTTTGCTAGCGCTGAAGACACCATCCTGTCCAAACTGGAGTGGTACCGGCTGGGCGGCGAAGTTTCCGAGCGTCAGTGGCGCGACATTTTGGGCGTGCTCAAAACCAGGGCCGGCGAACTCGACCTGGGGTATCTGCGCCAGTGGGCCAAAGAACTCAAAGTCAGCGACTTGTTGGAGCGCGCCCTGCAAGAATTGGCGTGATGCCACACCTGCCTTGTCACAGATTTGATTTTATCCACACACGAACGGGTGTTAATCCATGCCCAAAATTGCCAATTCGAAAACGAACACCCTGAAATTCACCACCCAATCCAGCCTCGACTCCTATGTCTGGGGCATCTGCAACATCCTGCGCCGCTCCAACTGCGCCGGGGCGCTGCAATATGTCCCCGAGCTGACCTGGATCCTGTTCCTGCGCATCCTGGATGACAGTGAAACCCTGGAAGCCGAGCGCAGCGAAGCCGTCGGCGCACCGTTCAGCCCTTCGCTGGAAGCCCCCTACCGCTGGCAGGATTGGGCCGCGCCGGATGGCGCAAAGCGCATTGCCTTACAAAATGGGGCGCTGGGCGCGTTTTTTGGCTTTGTGAATGGCGAATTGCTCCCTTACCTGAAAGGTCTGCGCGAGCGGCCCAACGCAAACTCGCGCCAGAAAGTGATCAGTGAAATCCTGTCGGGCGTCGAGCGCGTGCGCGTGGACACCGAAAAGAATTTCCTGGATGTGCTGGATAAAGTTCACGAGATTCGCCACGAAAATATCGACACCACCCATATCTTCGCCCTCTCGCAGGTCTACGAAGGGCTGCTGCTCAAGATGGGCGAGAAAGGCAACGATGGCGGGCAGTTCTTCACCCCGCGCGAAGTCATCCGCACCATGGTGCGGGCGGTCGACCCCCGGCCAGGGCAGACCGTCTATGATCCTGCCTGCGGCACGGGTGGTTTTCTGGCGCAGACCTATGAATATATCCGGGAAGTTGGGTATTTATCAGCCGGGCGCCGTGCTTCTGAAATCGAGGCTGGCTGGATTATCTCGCCGTCCTCTGCAACGGACGCCACCCCGACAGATAGACGCTCAAAACGCGCACCTTTTTCGGGCGTGAAAAAGAAAACCTCATCTATCCGATTGCGCTGGCAAACCTGGTGCTGCATGGCATCGACGAGCCGCACCTGTGGCACGGCAACTCCCTCACCGGGCAGGAAACCTTTGGCGGGCTGTTCCAGGCGCGCCGGCGCTGTTCGATGTGGTGCTGACCAATCCACCCTTCGGCGGCAAGGAAGGCAAGGAAGCCCAGACCCGCTTCGCCTATAAAACCGGCGCTACGCAAATCCTCTTCTTACAGCATGTCATCGACAGCCTGCGTCCGGGCGGTGTGTGCGGCATCGTGTTGGATGAAGGCGTGCTGTTCCGCACCAACGAGAACGCCTTTATGCAAACCAAGCGCAAACTGCTCGACGATTTCGACGTGTGGGCGATTGTCAGTCTGCCGGGAGGCGTGTTTACCGCCGCCGGGGCAGGGGTCAAGACGAACTTGATCTTCTTCACCAAGGGCAAACCCACCGAAAAAATCTGGTATTACGATCTTATCGGATATCAAAGTGGGTAAAAAGACCCCGCTGACCGCGGATCGTTTTGATGGCTTTTTCAACCTGCTCCCCACCCGGGCCGATTCCGACCGGAGCTGGACGGTCGCCCGCGAGCAGATCGAAGCCCGCAACTATGATCTAAAAGCGGTCAATCCGAATGCCAAAACAAATGAAGATTTCCGCACGCCCGAAGAACTGCTGGATATCATCGAACAAAAGGGAAACGAAGTGCGTGATGCGCTCTCAAGATTAAGAAAATAAGCTCACTCAAGGTTAAACACAAAGAAGACCGGGCAAACCGCCCGGCCTGCTTAATCTGCACGGCCACGAACAGGCTAAGCGGTTATCCCGATGCTTACACCATCAAATACACCGACACCGCCGAGATGTCGATCAGGGCGTGGATGATGGCGAAATACGGCAGCAACCCCGGGCGCAGCTTGAGCACCAGCCCGGCAAACAGCGCAAAGGGCAGGTACATCCCGAGGCGCCACAGGATGAAGCGCCCATCGGGGAGAAAAGGCAGAAAAATGTGCTGCACGCCCAGGAACAGCGCAGCCACCAGCCAGCCGGCCCAACCCCGCGCAGGGGAGCCGCCCGGGAACAGGCGCGGCATGACATAGCCGAAATAGGTCGGCAGCTCGGCGAAAGCGATCGTCAGTGGGAAGAGCAGCCCCGCCGCCAGCGCCCAGGGCGGCAGCGGGTCGGAACATCATCTCGATGGGCGCCATGCGATCGCCAAACAGCGCCACGGCCAGGTTGCCCATCGGCAGCGCCGCAGCCGGCAATCCGATGACGGAAGAACCCAGCAGCCAGAGCAAGTCTTTTCCCATCGTTTTGCGTGAGAAGCGCAGGATATCGAGATAGCGCCTGCCTTCGGCGCGAAAGACCGCCGCCAGCAGACCGGCGGAAACCAGGTTGGTCAGCGTGGCGACGAACATCCACCAGCGCGCCGATTCAGTCCACGCCGCGGGATTGCCAGCCAGCCGGAAGGCCAGGGCAAACAACGCCTGGAAAGCCAGAAACAGGACACTCCGTGAAAGGAGCATGAACCAGGGGGTGAAGTTTTTTTGAGATGGATTTTGCATCGTTGTCCTCGTAGAGATATCTCATCCCGGCAGGTTGCGGTTCAACAATCTTGGCAGGAACCACGGGTTGCGCGCCAGGTAGCGGGCGATGGGCGGGTCTTGCGGCGGGCTGTTGTGCACATCCTTGGGTGCCTGCGGCCAGGTAAAGGGCAGGTGGGCGATGCCCCCGGGCGTTTGGATGGTTTCCAGGGCGCTCAGCACACCCTCCAGTACGGCCCGCTGACCGGCGCAGTCGCCGGGCATGCCCAGCGTGCGCCCCAGCGGGTACTCGATCGCCGCCAGGCGCGGCACGCTCACCGAGGCGGTCAGATCAGGGATGGGGGTCAGGGTGATGGTGGTGAAACCCGCCGCTTCAATTTCACGCTGCGCCAGTCCTACAGACCAGCAGCAGATCGGTCAGGCAGGCACCAGGATCACCACATCGGCGTGATCTTCTTTAAATTGCGGATGATCTCGGGCACGCTCTCCGCCAGAAGCTGCGAGGGATCGAGCAGGTAGCCCATGATGGAGTAGTGCCGCCTCGCTGAGCGGCCGATGCGCCCTTCCCGCTCCATATCCTGCAGGCGCTGCAGCGGGAACAGGCAGTTCAGGTCTTGCTCGGCGCAGGCCGGGTCGATGTGCAGGTGGTACAGGCGCACATCGTCTTCGCTGGCGTCCCTGGGTAAAATCCGGTAGGACGGGTCGCCCCACCACGGGTGCTGGCGCTCGCCTTCCTGGTCAAAAGGGCGGTCGGTCTTGAGGGCGATGCCCGCCGAACTGATCAGCGCCACGCTGCACTCGGAGAGCGGGCGGGGCAGCGGCGTCCACGGGATGGGGCGCGGCTGCTCCATGTTGATCCAATTTTTGATCATGCGTTTGGTGATCCCGCTGATAAAGCGGTAGGAGTCAACCGTCTTTTCCATTTCGTCTCCCTGTTATGCGGAAAACCAGCCGCCGCTCAGCGCTCCCCAGACCAGCACGGCATCCAACGCCAGGGGCAGGATGGCGAACGGGCCAAAATAAGCCAGGTACAACAAGCCCGACGCACCCGAGCCTGCCAGCACCAGCGGGCGCACCCAGGCGGCAGGCACCAGCCAGCCAAAGACACCCAGTGCGGCCGCCAGGAAGCAGGACCCGGCGACCCCCGCCGCCAGAGGTGTGATGGCGCCCAGGGCGGGCAAGATGGGTTTCGAATCGGCGGCGAAGGGCCAGGCAATCCAGGCTTTTCCGGCGGGCGATGCAGCGAAGCGTGTCAGGCTGAAGTGCGCCCCAACAATGAGTATTGCGATGAGAAGATATTTCATGGCTGCAGGTTCCTTTCCTTCGGTCTCATGCACAAGGATACAGCCTATCGCCCCTGTACACCCTCACCGGGAGGCGGGTTTCTCACTGGTCAGGTGGACAGGTTGAGCAATCGAAAGATTCAACCGCGGGGTAACCTGCGGCGCGAAATATCGAAAAGGGCCTGTATAATCAAGTAAGGTGTTTACACACAGGCGAGGGGAATTCCATGGTTTTCCAGGGAGAGTAACAGTGATCAATTTTCGGAAATCCGCTTTCGGAACCGGCAGGCTGCTCGTTGTCATTCTTCTCGGCGCTCTTTTGTTGATTGCTTACTTCAATGCCGCCTCGAGCATGTCGGCGGTCATCGGCGTTGAACTTGGGCCAGAGGTTGTCCGAAGCGCAAAGCCAGGCCAGATCGTCACAAATCGCCATACCCTGACAAACACGGGAACCATAACAGAAATTTTTATTGTCACAGCTCAATCCGCCCAAAACTGGCCGGTTGGGCTGTCTGCAAACGGTCTTCTGAGCGAAACCACCCACTTATCGCTCACCGTGGGCTCCCAGATGACGGTTCCCATTCTTTTGCGCCTCTCGGTGCCGTTCGATGCCAGGGCCGGGATTGAAACCACCCGGATTACGGCTGCATCTTATCTCAGCCCCACAGTCCTGGCCGTTATCACCGATACAACGATTATTTCAGACATCATCCATTTACCCATCATCCGATATCGCTGGCCCCCGCTTCCGAATAAACCGGTCATCCAGGAAATTACAGACGACGAAGACGGTATTTATTCCGTTGATTGGGACGAATTACCCACCCAACTGGCCATTTCCTACACCCTCCAGGAGGCGATCGATCCTGGTTTCACCCATCATGTAAGGGAGGTCTGCACCACCGTGCAAAAAACCTGCCCGGTGCAGAAGCAGGTCGCCGGCAGTTTCTATTATCGCGTCCGCGGAATAAATATTTCGGGGGTTGGGGAATGGAGCGATCTCCAATCTGCCGATGTTTTGATGCGCGGCGGGGTGATTGTTAAGATTTATGATCGGAGTAATTCGTTGGATTTCTACACCAGCCAGTATCTTACATCCAATGGCGTGTCCATTGACTGGACAGGGGATCGTGGCGCCTGTAACCCGGGTTCCACCGGTCAGAATTTTCGCGACGCCGTTCTGCGCCGGATCAACTATTTCCGGGCCATGGCAGGCATACCCGCGGATATCACCTTCTCGGAAGAGTCGAATCGCAAGGCACAGGCTGCTGCCTTAATGATGAGCGTCAACCGGCGTTTGTCACACGATCCCTCACCAGACTGGACCTGCTACTCTACCGATGGGGATGAAGGCGCTGGAAGCTCAAATTTATTTCTGGGTGTCTATTCATGGACGGCAATCAACGGGTATATGCACGACTATGGAAATTCCAACTATCCCGTCGGTCACCGCCGCTGGATTCTTTATCCACAAACTCAGATCATGGGGACGGGCGATATCCCTGCTTCCCAGGGCTATCCCGCAGCCAACGCGCTGCGCGTATTCGATGACCATATGTGGGAACCTCGACCGTTTACCCGGGAGGAATTTGTCGCCTGGCCTCCACCCGGATATGTGCCCTACCCGGTGGTGTTTCCCCGCTGGTCGTTCTCATACGACAATGCCGATTTTTCCGGGGCTTCCGTTTCGATGACCTCCGGCGGGAGCAGCGTATCGGTTGACCTGGCGCCCACCTTCGCCGGGTATGGCGAAAACACCCTGGTGTGGATCCCCAATGGCATGAATGACGGCGATAATTGGCCGCGCCCGGCAGGTGACACGACCTACAGCGTCCATGTTCAAAATGTACTCGTCAACGGCGAATACCTTAATTTCTCGTACGATGTGATCATCTTCGACCCGGCTCAATGATGCTGGTCGAAGCTCTGTGAAAAAAACCGGGGAGGTTTCAGTATGAGACCCTAAGGGTTTCAGAAACCCTTAGGGTCTTTTTGTTTACCGGATCGAATCCATCGCCGCGCCCAGGCGCTTGATGATCTCATCCACCTCGTCTTCGCTGATGCTCAGCGGCGGGGCGAAAGCCAGGGTGCTGCCCAGCGGGCGGGTGCGCAGACCCAGCTTCTGGGCGGCTTTGAAGATGCGCAGGGTCAGCCCCGGGTCGGCGGTTTTGCCGGCTTTATCGCTGACGATCTCCACCCCGCACAGCAGCCCCAGCCCGCGCACATCGCCCACAAAGGGGAATTCCGCCAACGATTTCAACCCCTCCAGCAGGCGCATGCCCAGCGCTTTGGAGCGCTGCGCAAGCTGCTCGCGCTCGAGGATCTCGATATTTTTCAAACCCACCGCGCAGGCCATGGCGTGCCCCGAGTAGGTGAAGCCGTGCATCCAGGTTTCCGCTTCGGCTGCCGTCTCGATCGTTACGCGGATGGCATCCGATATCTGGATGCCGCCCAGCTGGGCGTAGCCGCTGGTGATGCCCTTGGCAAAGCTCAAAATATCCGGTTTCACGTTCCAGTGCCGCAGGGCAAACATCTCGCCCGTGCGCCCAAAACCGGTGATGACCTCATCGGCGATCAGCAGCACTTCGTACCGGTCGCAGATCGCCCGCACGCGGGGGAAGTAATCTTCCGGCGGCACGATGACGCCGCCCACACCCATCACCGGCTCGGCGATGAAGGCCGCCACCGTCTCCGCCCCCTCGTGCAGGATGGCTTCTTCCAGGAGCGCGCGCCGCCGCCTGCCCCACGCTCTCGCCCGGGCGCAATCGCCTTCGTAGCGGTACGGGTTGGGCGCCGGGATGTGGATAAACCCCGGAACGGCGGGCCCGAACATGGTCTGGTATTTCTCCAGACCGGTGGCAAAGGTGGCGTACATCGTCACGCCGTGATAAGCGCCCCTGCGGGCGATGACCTTGACCTTACCGGGCTTGCCCATGCGTTTCCAGTAGTAGCGCGCCGTCTTGAAGGCCGAATTGTTGGCCTCGGAGCCGCCGGATGTAAAAAAGGTGGTGTTCAAACCTGGATAAGCATAGCCCGCCAGCTTGTCGGCCAGTTGGATCGAAGGCAGGTTGGTCATCCCCGAGAAGTTCGAAGTGAAGGCCATGTTCTTCATCTGCTCGTAGGCCGTTTTCGCCAGCTCCTCGCGCCCGTAACCGGCGTTCACGTTCCACAGCCCCGCCATGCCGTCCAGCACTACCTGCCCGTCGGTGGTGTACAGCCACACCCCCTCGGCGCGCTCCACCACCAGTGGGTCGGCGTGAACTCTTGGGGTGGTACACCGGATGGAGTTGTTTTTTGTCTTTTTCTACCCAGGTCTGGTGGTCGGTCATGGTCATACTCCTCAGTTTGGGATTGGCAGCCGGTTGCAGGTTTGCGCCCATTATACCTGCACCGGCGCATTTTTCGTTTGGTTCGTGTATTCCGCGGTCGAAAATTCCAAGTTGACAAAAATACCAAATCAGGTGAGGATTAGCCAGATCGATTGTAATGCACCGATTGCTCACAAAACAGCCCTGCACCCGTTGAAGGGACAGCATCCAAAATCCAACCAGGGAGCCGCCATGTTCAGATTCTCCTTACCCGCAACTGGATGATCTGCTGGAAATGATCGGCGAGGCCGGTGACCGCCTGACCCAGATCGAAGCCGCCGAAGGCGCAGCCGGCAACATCTCGGTCTGTGTGCGCTGGCCGCTGGAGCCGCGCTCGCGCTTCCCTCTGGTGGAGCCCATCCGCCTGCCGCAGCCGGTTCCCGATCTGGCGGGCGCTGTGTTGATCGTCACCGGCTCGGGACGCCGCCTGCGCGAGATCATCATCGAACCCGAAGCCAGCCTGGCCTGTGTTGTGGTGGACGGCGACGGGAGCACCGGCAGGCTGTACTACTCCCACCGCCGGCGCTTCCAGCGGGTGACCAGCGAGTTCAATTCTCACCTGGCTGTGCATGCTGACCAGATCGGGGCCAACGGCGCCAATTTTCTGGGCATCGTCCATGCCCAACCGCTTCATCTCACTTACCTGACCCACATCCCCCGCTACCAGGAAGAAGCCTACCTGAACCGCCGCCTGCTGCGCTGGCAGCCTGAGGCCATCCTCAACTTCCCGCAGGGCATCGGTGTACTGCCCTTTTGCGTGCCGGGCTCCACCCAGTTGCAGAATCAAACGGTGGAAAAACTGCGCAGCCACAAACTCATCCTGTGGGCCAGGCACGGTTTGATGGCGCGCTCCGATGTTTCCGTCAAGCGCGCCGTTGACCTGGTGGAGTACGCTGAAACCGCGGCGCGCTACGAGGCTCTCAACCTGAGCAATAATGAGATGGCCGATGGCCTGAACCCGGACGAAATCCGGGAAATTTGCAGCGCTTTCCACGTCTCGCAGGACATCTTCTGAGCCTGACCAGCATGCCCAAAGCCCAACTCTTCATCACCTGCCTGGGCGACCAGTTTTACACCCACACCCTGCAGAACATGGTGCGCCTGCTGGAGCGCCTGGGGGTGCAGGTCAGTTTCCCTCCGGAACAAACCTGCTGCGGGCAGCCGCTCTTCAACAACGGCTTCGAAGATCAAGCGCGCCGTGTGGCAAAGACTCATGCTGGACGCCTTTGCCAAAAGCGACGCCCCCATCGTCGGGCCATCCGGCTCGTGCGTCAGCATGATCCGCCACCACTACCCGGAGCTGTTCCCGCCAGGAACGCCCGGAGCATGCCCTGGCAGCCGATATCGCCGCCCGCACCTATGAGTTCACCGAGTACCTGGTGCACGTGCTCAAGGTCACCGACGTGGGCGCCGCCTACCCGCACCGGGTGACCTACCACGCCTCCTGCCATTACCTGCGCGAGATGGGGCTGCGCTCCGAAGCCAAAACGCTGCTCAACGCCGTGCGTGGGCTGGAGTTCGTCCCGCTCCAGGAAGAAGAGACCTGCTGCGGCTTTGGCGGAGCTTTCTCGGTCACCTACCCGGCCGTGAGCCAGGCCATGATGGAGCACAAAGTGGAGGATATCACCGCCTCCGGTGCGGCGTGCGTGGTGAGCTGCGAGCCGGGCTGCCTGATGAACATCGCCGGCGGCCTGCGGGTAGCCGGCTCCAGCGTGCGCGCCCTGCACATCATCGACCTGCTGGCCGGGGAAGGCGAGACGCGATGAGCGGCGAGGCCCCCGGTTACATCGCCTTTGGCGAATACACCCGCCATGTGCCCGAAAGCATCCCGCTGGCCGTGCAGCAGGCCACAGAGCGTTTCATCACCGGGCGCCTCGCCCGCGTGGCCGAGCTGCCCGGCTGGGAAGACCTGCGCCAGGCGGCCTCCGCCATCCGCCTGCACACCATCGAACACCTGGATGTCTATCTCAGCCGCTTCGCCGCCAACCTGGAAGCCGCCGGCGGGCAGGTGCACTGGGCCGCCACCGCCGCCGACGCCAACCGCATCGTGCTGGAGATCGCCCGCCAGCACGGCGTCACCCACGCCGTCAAGGCCAAGTCGATGGCCACCGAAGAGACCGGCCTCAACCATGCCCTGGAAGCCGCCGGGCTCGACCGTCCGGGAGACCGACCTGGGCGAGTACATCATCCAGCTGGCGGGAACCGGGCCGTCGCACATCCTCGTCCCGGCGCTGCACCTGCGCAAAGAAGAAATCGCCGCCCTGTTCAGCCAGAAGCTGGGCATCGACGCCCCCGCCGACCCGCAGGAGCTGACCCGCATCGCCCGCGCAGCGCCTGCGCCAGGAGTTCCTCAGCGCCGGTATGGGCATCTCGGGGGCCAACTTCCTGGTGGCCGAAACCGGAACGCTGGTGATGGTGACCAACGAAGGCAACGGGCGCATGTGCACCACGCTTCCCGACCTGCACGTGGCGGTGGTGGGCATCGATAAGGTCATCCCCGATTGGGAATCGCTGGCGGTGCTGCTCAAGCTGCTGGCGCGCTCGGCCACCGGGCAAAAACTCTCCACCTACACGCAGTTCATCACCGGCCCGCGCCGCAGCCAGGCCGAGTTTGGCCCCGCAGAGCTGCATGTCGTCCTGCTGGATAACGGCCGTTCCGCCGTGCTCAAAGACCCGCGTGGGCCGCCAGGTGTTCAAATGCATCCGCTGCGGGGCGTGTTCCAACGTCTGCCCGGTGTATAAAAATGTGGGCGGGTTCGCCTACGGCTGGTTCATCTCCGGCCCGGTCGGGGCCATCTTCTCGCCGCAGATGCTGGATTCGCACGCGGCCCGTGAGCTGCCCTTTGCCTCCACCCTGTGCGGGGCCTGCGCCGATGTTTGCCCGGTGATGATCCCCATCCCGACCATTCTGCGTCACCTGCGCCGCCGCGTGGCCCAGGGCGACGAGTTTGCCCCCGCCAGCATGCCGCCGGTAATCCGCGCCGCCGCCGGTCTGGGAGGGCTGGCCCTGGCCTGGAGCGGCCTGTACCGCCTGGGTACGCGCCTGCTCCCGGGCGCAATGCGCATCTTCACCCGCCAGGGCTGGATCGCCTCCGCCCCCTACCCGCTCAGCCGCTGGACGCAGGTGCGCCCGCTGCCGGCTTTCAGCGCCCGCTTCCGCCGCTGGTGGCAGCAGCGCACCCCCGGAGAGCGCTCATGACCAACCCCGTGCTCGAAGCTGTGCGCCGCTCCCTGGCCCTCGCCCGGGCGTCTGAAGAAAACGTCGCACCCGGCGGGGGCGGCCTCCCTGGAGTGAGCGGCATCCCCATGCCGCCCATCCCCATCCCACCCTCACGCCCCGCGGGCTCCCTCGATGCAGAGATCACCCTCTTCCTGGAAGAGCTCCACAAACTCTCCGCCGCCGGTCAGCGCCTCAGCCCGCCGGATTTGCCTGCCGCCCTGCAGGAGCTGGTGCGCACACACTCCGTGCGCAAAGCCGCCCTGTGGTCCACCCCCCGCCTGGACGCCCTGGGCATCGCCGAGTGCCTGCGCCACCTGGGGGTGGAGGTGCTGCCCCACGGCGCAGATAAGCACGCCCTGGCGGGCTGCGATCTGGGCGTCACCGAAGCCGATTATGCCCTGGCCGAAACCGGCACCATCGGCCTGCTTGCATCCCCCGAAAAGCCTCGCGCCGTTTCGCTTCTGCCGGGCATCCACCTGGCGATCCTTCATTCGAGCGCCTTTCGCCCCGACCTGCAGCAGGTGTTCGCCGAGTGCAAGGGCAGCCCCTACCTGGTGCTCATCACCGGCCCCAGCCGCACCGCCGACATCGAGCTGATCGTCACCCTTGGCGTGCACGGCCCGCGCTACCTGGTGGTGTGGGTGGTGGATTAATTCTAATGCAGCACCAGCGGCACATACAGACACGACAGCGGGTCGTAGGGCCGGCTGCCCAGCCTGGACGACGGCGCATCGCTCAGGGCGAATTGACCCCCGGCATACAATTCGCCGTCCAGCAGGGCCAGGGCATTCACCCGGCTGTTGGTGCCCGCCCCCACCTGCACCCACAGGTTGCAAACCGGGCTGTACTGGGCGATCATGGATGCCGGGTGCCCCCCGGCATGATCGAAATCGCCGCCAACGATCAGATTGCCATCCGGAGCGACCAATAGATCGTAGGCAATCGACCCGTAATAAAAACCACCAAACAGCCCGCCCCCCGGCAGCAGCTCCCAGGCATCCAGCGCAGGGTTCAAGCGCCGCACGGAGTTGTTGAAAGAGCCGCCCGCCACGATGCGCCCGTTGTGCTTAACCAGCGCATGCACATTGCCGCCCAGCCCGCCCGCCACTTCATGCCAGGTGTCGTCGCTGGTATCCCAGCGGGCGATATGCTCGTAGTCGCTGCCGGCATTTTTATCGAACGCGCCTCCAACGTAAATGTTGTCCCCGTCCACCAGCAAAGAATAGACACTGTTCCCCAGGTTGCCGTCCACCGGCGTCCAGGTGTGCCCGGTCAAATCCCAGGTGGCCAGGTAATCGGTGTAATCGCTCTCCGGGCCGCTGTCGATGTACCAGAACAACCCGCCCACGATCAACCGGTCGCCTTTTACCGCCAGCGCTTCCACGGTGTTATTCAACCCCGGGCTGCTGCCCTGACCCATGGCGTGCCAGGTTTGCGTGAAGCTGTCCCAGCGGGCGATAAAATCGGCGGAGACACCCCCCAGGTTGACGCTCAGGTTGCCGCCGACATACAGATCATCCCCGACAAAGAGCATGGTTTGCACCATGCCGGCAACACCATCGCCCAGCGCGTGCCAGGTGTGCGTCAGGGTATCCCAGCGTGCAATACCGTCCGCCCCGATTGGGCCGGCCCTGCGAAATTCGCCGCCTACGTACACATCCGTGCCTTTCGCCACGATGGCGTTGATATGCCCGTCCAGGCCTTTGCCCCCCGCTCCGGCGTACAACGGCTCCCAGGCGCTCCCGGCAACGTCCCAGGCTGCCGCCCGGAAGGCGCTCTGACCGCCCGCCACCACAAAGTCACCCCCAAAATAAACCTGTTCGGCGCCCACCGCCACCGCATACGTCGCGCAATAGCTGGTGAAGCACTCCAGCCCGCTGCCGAGCGACTCCCACGATTGAGAAACCGCATTCCAGCGCACGCCGTCGCCGCTGGAGTAGTCGTCCAGGCCGGTAGTGGCGTACACCCCCAGGTCGCCGGCAGCCAGCCCTTTGACCGGCGTGTATTCTTGCAGGTTGTGGCCCATGGCGAACCACTGACCGCCGTCCCAGCGCGCCACATTCGTGACCGTCACCCCGCCGGTCTGAGTAATCACCCCTCCGGCGTAAAGATCGGTGCCATGCGCGGCCAGCGCCCGCACTTCGCCGCCGGTCAACCCACCTCCCAAACCAGACCAGGTGCCTGTGTCCAGGTTCCAGCGGGCGATGCGTGAAGCAGATACCCCGCCGGCGCTGTCGAACAACCCCCCGAGATACAGGTTATTCCCGCCGACAGCCAGCGCAAAAACCACGCTGTCCGTCCCGCTCCCGAGGGCCTGCCACTCTTGTGTCAGCCGGTTCCAGCGCGCCACGTGGTTCGCCGGCACGCTGCCAATCTGCGAGAAATTTCCCGCAGCATACAGGTAGTTTCCGCTGCCGGTGATGGCGTTGACAAAACCGTAAACATAGCCCAGGCTTTGCCAGGCGCCGGCCTGGTCATCCCAGCGGGCGATAAAGCCCTCCCCACCGGCGAACACCTCACCGGCGCTGGCATAGATGGCGGTGACCTCGTCATCCAGCCCGCCCATCGGGTGCCAGGTCTGGCCGGTCACATTCCAGCGGGCGATATAATGCGCTTCCACGTCGCCGGCTGTGATAAAACCGCCGCCCACGTAAACGTTATCCCCGCTGACCGCAACCGCCTTGACCTGAAAGGAAGTACCGGGCGGGGAGAAGAGACCGCTCCAGGTGCCGTCGCCGGCCTGCCCTTGCACTGGCGGAGTAAGCGCCAGCCCGGCCAGGCTCTCCGGCAGGCTGTGACCGGACCCTGGCGCCGGTGCAACGCCCTCATCCAGCTCTGGATGAGACAGGATGGGTTGCAGCAATTGGGATGAATTGGCCCTGGCAGGCGCTGGAACGGATAAACCCAGGACGCCCAGGCATACTATGATGACACACACCAGCCGGATCATTTTCATGTGAAGACCCTCCCATAGGATTTGATTTCATTATAGCGGTATGTTCCTGAGGCGCGACTTACAGATTTATTGGCAGGCTTTGCCCACTGCAAGGATGAAATTCATCCTCCGCTTGTCATCAAATGTCATAATCTTGTTGGAAACGGAAAAAATTCCTGTATAATTTTTGTTTGAGACATCATCCAGGTACCAGCATGCGCCGATATTGCTCACTCATCTCACTGGTCATCATCTTCCTGTGCACCGCTGGCCCTGCGCTGGCTGCCCCGGCCCGCATTGCAGCCAGGGCATCCCATACCCTGGCGCCATTTCCCCGCCCGTCCTTTGACCACCTGACCATCGAAGACGGCCTGTCGCAGAATGCCGTCCTGGCCATTCTGCAGGACCGCCAGGGGTATCTGTGGCTGGGCACGCAGGACGGCCTCAACCGCTACGACGGCTACACCTTTACCACATACCGCCACGCCGGCGACCTGCCCACCAGCCTGAGCAACAGCTCCGTCCTGGCGCTGGCCGAAGACCCCGCCGGCATCCTGTGGGTGGGCACCTGGGGCGGCGGCCTGAACCGCTTTGATCCCGTCACGGGCGTCTTCAGCGCCTACCGTCACGACCCGGACGACCCAACCAGCCTGGCGGATGACACCGTCACCGACCTTTTGATCGGCCGCGACGGCGCCTTCTGGGTGGCCACCCTGGGTGGGCTGGACCGCTTTGACCCGGTCAGCGGGGCTTTCACCCATTTCCGCAGCGACCCGGCGGACCCTGCCAGCCTGAGCGGCGATAATATCTCCGTCCTGTTTGAAGATTCGCACGGCAGCCTGTGGGTGGGCACCGGTTTCGGCGCTGAAGGCTCCGGTCTCAACCGCTTTAACCCGGCCAGCGGCACAGCCGTCCGCTTCCAGAATGACCCCGCCAATCCCAACAGCTTGAGCAGCAACAACATCGCCAGCCTGTACGAAGACCCCCGGGGCCAATTCTGGGTGGGCACGGGCGGTTACAGCCTGCCGGCTGCCGGCCTCAACCGCTTTGACCCGGCCAGCGGGACTGCCGAACGCTTTCAGAATGACCCCGCCGATCCGCACAGCCTGAGTAACGACAACGTCATGTCCATCTGGCAGGCGCCCGACGGCTGGCTGTGGGTCGCCACCTGGGGCGGGCTGAACCTCTTCAACCCTTCCGCCGCACCGGCGCTTTTCGAGCGCGTCCTCAATGACCCCTTTGATCCCGCCAGCCTGAGCGCCGACATCCTGTGGAGCATCTACGCCGACCGGTCGGGCGTGGTCTGGGTGGGCACCCTCAACGGCGGCGTCAGCAAGTTCAACCCGCGCCGCAGCCAGTTCCGCCTGTACCACCACAATCCCGCCGACCCCGACAGCCTGGGGTTCAACGTCATCAGCAGTTTTTATGAAGACCGCCAGGGTGGTTTCTGGGTGGGCACCTGGGGCGGTGGGCTCAATTACTGGGACCGGGCCACGGACCGCTTCAGCGCATACCTGCCCGACCCGCAAAACCCCGCCAGCTTCCCCTCCACGCATGCCAACTGTATCTTCGAAGACAGCCGCGGCATCCTCTGGGTGGGCAGCACGGCGGCCTCTCACGCCTGGACCGCCTCACCGGCGAATTCACCACCCTGACCCATGATCCCGCCGATCCAACCAGCCTGGGCAACGATTTCGTTTACGCAATCCAGGAAGTTGACCAGGGCATCCTCTGGCTGGGCACCCTGGGCGGGCTGGAACGCTTCGACCCTGCCAGCGGCTTGTTCACCCACTATCTCAACGACCCCAACAACCCTGCCTCGCTGGGCGATGACCGCGCAGTGTCGCTGTCCATCGACCGCCAGGGCGCGCTTTGGGTGGGCACCTGGGGCGGCGGCCTTCACCGTTACGACCCCACCGCCGGTCCGGACGGCGGTTTTGTGCGCTACCAGAACGACCCCGCCAACCCGGCCCTCCATCAGCGATAACTCCATCTGGAGTATGCTGCACGATTCAACCGGGCGTTTCTGGCTGGGCACGCAGAGCGGCTTGAATTTGATGCTCCCCGACGGCTCCTTCAAACGCTACGGGCTTAAGGACGGCCTGCCCAGCGAGATCATCCTGGGGATTCTCGAAGACGCCCAGGGGCTGCTGTGGATGAGCACCGGCAACGGTCTGGTGCGCTTTGACCCGCAAAGCGAGACTTTCAAGGTCTTCGATGTCAGCGACGGGCTGCAGTCCAACAAGTTCGATTCAGGCGCGTATTACAAAGACCGGGCCGGCGTCCTGTATTTCGGCGGTGTGCACGGCTTCAACGCCTTCGACCCGGCTGCCATCCGGGATAATACCACCCCGCCGCCGGTGGCGGTGACCAGCTTCCGCGTTTTCAACGAACCGGTGCAGGCCGATTTGAGCGGCGCCACACCCCTCGTGGCGCCCTACTGGCAGAATTTCATCGCCTTTGAGTTTGCCGCCCTGGATTACCACGCCCCCGCCAAAAACCAGTACGCCTACATGCTGGAAGGCTTCGACCGCGATTGGGTTCGATCTGGCTCGCGTCGCTACGCCAGCTACACCAACCTGCCCGGCGGCGAGTATATCTTCCGCGTCAAGGCCGCCAACAGCGACGGCGTCTGGAACGAGACCGGCGCCGCCATCCCCGTTGTCATCACACCGCCTTTCTGGATGCGCTGGTGGTTCATCAGCAGCGCTGTGTTCGTGGTTGGCGGACTTGTGACCGCCCTTTCCATCGCCCGCCTGCGCGGCATCCAGGCCCAGAAAAAAGCCCTGGAAGATGAAGTGGCCCAGCGCACCGAAGAGCTGCGCCATGCCCAGCAGGCCCTGGCCCGCCGTGCCGAGCAGGAGCTCTCGGTGTCTGAGGCCCGCTTCCGGGCCGTATTCGACAGCTCTGCTGTGGGCATCGGCATCATGAGCCTGGAGCGCGTCGTCCTGTCTGCCAACCCGGCTATGTGCAAGCTGCTCGGCCGCACCGAAGCCGAGCTGGTGGGCCACACGCCTGAATTTGCCACGTACCCCGATGACTATCCGAAATCTACGCAGGACTTCGCCGATCTCATCGCCGGGCGCATCGATCATTACTGGGCCGAGCGCCGTTATGTGCGCCCCAACGGCGAGATCTTCTGGGCCTCGGTGACGATGAGCCTGGTGCGCGATCTGGAGGGCACACCTTACTACCTGGTGGGCATGGTCAAGGATATCGACGCCGAAAAGCGTATGCAGGAAGCCGTGCGCGAATCGGAAGCCCGCTTCCGCGCCATGTTCGATAACACCTCCGTCGGCATCACCCTCTCCACCCTCGAGCGGCGTGTGCTGCAGATCAACCAGGCTGCCACGCGCATCACCGGTTACTCGCAGGATGAGCTCAAGACGATCAACCCGACCGACCTGACGGTGCCGGAAGACCGCCTGATCGGCCTGGCCGAATTTCAAGAGCTGATCGAAGGTAAACGCTCTGGTTTTCTGGTGGAACGGCGCTACATTCGTAAAAATGGGGAGATTTTCTGGGGCCGGGTGACTTACTCGGTGGTGCCCGATAAAGACGGCATGCCCATTTTCTTGATCGGCATGATTGAAGATATCACCGAACAAAAAAACGCCCGTGAAGCCCTGGCAGCTCAGGAAGCGGAGTATCGCCGCAACCTGGAACAGCGCGTGGAAGAGCGCACCCACGAGCTGGCCGAAGCCAACCAGCTCCTGCGCAGCGAGATTGAGCAGCGCCGGCGCGCCGAAGACGCCCTGGCAGCCAAGGCCGCCGATGAAGCCGTGACCGCCGAGCGCACCCGCCTGGCGCGTGACCTGCACGACGCCGTCACCCAGACGCTGTTTGCCGCCAGCCTGATTGCCGAGGTGCTGCCCGAGCTGTGGGCGGTTGACGAAGCTGAAGCCCAGAAATCCACCGAAGAGCTGCGCCAGCTCACCCGCGGCGCCCTGGCTGAAATGCGCACCCTGCTGCTCGAGCTGCGCCCGGCGGCCCTCACCCAGGCCCGCTTTGGCGACCTGCTGAAACAGCTGTGTGAAGCCCTGACCGGGCGCGCCCGCCTGCCCATCCGGCTCACCGTGGAAGGCGACCGCCCCCTGCCGCCCGATGTGCAGGTGGCCCTGTATCGCATTGCCCAGGAAAGCCTGAACAACGTCTTCAAATATCCGCGTGCCACGCAGGTGGATGTGCACCTGATCCTCTTCGCCTGCCGGCGTTCACATGGAAGTGACCGATAACGGCGTCGGGTTCGATCCGGCCCGTCTCAAGCCCACCAGCCTGGGTATGCGCATCATGCGCGAGCGCGCCGAAACCATCCAGGCCGATTTTGAGGTCGCCAGCCGTCCCGGTGAAGGCACGCGCATAACCGTCACCTGGAATGAAAACCACCTTGGAGGTACTGACAAATGACGATCCGCATATTACTCGTCGATGACCACGCGGTTGTGCGCAGCGGTCTGGGAAAATTCCTGCTGGTCAATAAAGACCTGGAGCTGGTGGGTGAAGCCGGCGATGGCGCCGAAGCCCTGCAGTTGGTGGCCCTGCACCGCCCGGATGTGGTTCTGATGGATCTGATGATGCCCGGCATGGACGGCATCACCGCCACGCGTGAAATTCACAGGAAATACCCGCACATCAAAGTGATCGCCCTGACCAGTTTTTCCGAACAAAACATGGTCGAGGGCGCCCTGCAGGCCGGCGCTGCCGGTTACCTGCAGAAAAACGTCACCGCCGCCGAGCTGGCCAACGCCATTCGTTCGGCCCACGCCGGGCGCATGACCCTTTCCCCGGAGGCCGCCCAGGCCCTGGCCGATTCCTTCACCCAGCCGCACCTGCCCGGCAGCGAGCTGACCGAGCGCGAGCGCGATGTGCTCAAATGCCTGGTGGACGGGTTGAATAATAATGAAATCGCCGCCCGCCTGGTAGTCAGCCTGGGCACAGTTAAATTCCACGTCTCCAACATATTCCAGAAGCTGGGCGTCGACAGCCGGGTGGAAGCGGTCAAGCTGGCCATCGAGCGCAAGCTGGTCTGATCCTCGCCGCAAGCGCCGCCACCTGTCCACACGGCTAGGCAAAAACTCCCCCGGCGGCGGGGGAGTTTTTGTTGTTCAGACGGTATCCTTCATCTATGCAAATGATGCCATACCAGATATTTGCCATGTCGTTGCGAACGAGCGTTCTTCAGCGAGCGAAGCAACCCCAGAGATCATCCATGAAGTAGCGTAATCAAATCAAGCGCTTGCCCTATCCAATGAAATCAATCACCACCTCCTCACCCTCATCACCATCTTCGCCCTCCTGGCTGCGCCCCTGCGCACGCGCCGCCGCCCCGCTCCCCGCCGGTGAGATCGACTTTGCCGCCCTGGATGGCTTCGTCGCCGGGCAAATGGCCAAACACGGGCTGAAAGGCGTCGCCCTGGCGGTTACCCGGGGCGATGAGACCATCTACCTCAAAGGCTACGGCACGGCCGGCGGCGGGCGCCCGATGACCCCGCAGACCCCCATGTACATCGGCTCGCAGAGCAAATCCTTCACCGGTTTGGCGGTGGCGCAGCTCATCGAGCAGGGCAAGATCGACGCCAATGCCACGGTGATCAGCTACCTCCCCTGGTTTCGTGTGGCAGACCCGCAGGCCACGCAGAAAATCCGCCTCTCGCACCTGCTCCACCACACCAGCGGCCTGTCTGAGGCCGGCTTTACCACCGTCCTGCCTGAAAACGCCAGCATCGAAACCGCCGTGCGCGCCCTGGCAGACGCAAAACTCACCGCCCCTGTGGGGACGAAATTCCAGTATTTCAACCTGGGTTACGACGTGCTGGCGGCCATCGTTGAAACTGTCAGCGGGCAGCCGTACGCCGCATATCTGCAGGAGCACATCCTCAACCCGCTGGGCATGGCAGCCACCACCACCGACCCCGGCGCCGCCCACCGTAACGGCCTGTCGCAGGGTTACAGCCGTTTCTTCGGTTTCACCATCCCGCAGCCTCAGCCGCACCGCATTTATGAGGTCGGCGCAGGCTACATTATCTCCACCGCCGAAGATCTGGCTCGCTACGCCATCGCCATGAACAACGATGCCGCCGGTGTGCTTACCAAAGGCTCCAGCCGGCTTTTTGCACCCGTCATGGGTTACGGTATGGGCTGGTTCATCGGAGGGGATCACATCTTCCACGGCGGCGCCAACGAAACCTTTAAGACCTACCTCGACCTCTACCCCTCCAGGCGCCTGGGCATCGTCCTGCTCATCAACCAGGGCTACATGCTGGATCACTACATCTCGGCCGACCAGGTTTTCGCCGGCGTCGAAGCCATCCTCCTGGGGCGGGACCCGGCCCCGCTGTCGCAGGGCTGGTCGGTCAGAACCATCGGCTGGGGGCTGCTCGGCCTCGTCCTGGCTTTGTGCGCCCTGCACACCCACAACTTTCTGCGCCTCAGGGGATGGCAGCAGCGTGCCCGCCTCTGGTCGAAGGCCAGGCTGGCCCTGGATATCGCTGTCAGCTTCCTGATCCCCTTGCTGATTGGCACAGTGGTTTTCAGCCAGATCCAGGCTTTCCTGGGCTACCGCTTCAACTGGACCTACCAGATGAGGATGATGTTCACCACCCTGCCGGATATCGGCATCCTGATGGTTGTCGGCCTCGTACCCGATCTCGTTCAGGGTTTCATCAAGCTCGCCCTGCTGCGCCGCCCCGCTGCGCCCACGCTGGCCCCGGCTGCAGCCCCACTCTTACAATAAGCATCCCGAAATAAAGGAGCCACCCATGAAAAAATTCCTCAAAATAACCGCCGTAATCCTCGGCCTGCTGGTCGTCGTTATCGTAGCCGCCGCCCTGCTCACGCCCTGGATGGACCGCTGGGGCGCCACCGACGCCGAAGTGGTCAAACGTTTCCCCGGCGATGAGCTTGTGCAGGCCCCGCTCAGCCAGGTCACGCGCGCCGTCACCGTCCAGGCGGCCCCCGAACAAATCTACCCCTGGATCGTGCAGCTTGGCGCCGATAAGGGCGGCATGTATTCCTATACCGCGCTGGAAGGCTTGATCCGCTGCCCGCAGGTCAACGCCGACCGCATCCACCCCGAATGGCAGAACCTGAAAGTGGGCGACCCGATGAATATGTGCCCCGGCGAATTCGCCCCGCCGCCCTACATCATCGCCCAGATCTTTCCCGACCAGGCCATCATTATGGGCCACCAGGAGAACGGCGCATGGGTGGATCTGTACCAGTTCATCATCGAGCCCCAGCCCGATGGCGCCTCCCGCCTGATCCTGCGCACCCGCACAAATATGGTCGGCGGTTTCTGGACGGTGATTCACCCCGGCGTGTTCTTCATGGAACGCGGCATGCTGCTGGGCATCAAATCCCGCGCCGAAACCCTGGCCGCGCAAGAACCCAATGGATAACCGCCTGGCGGCCCCCGCGCTGCGCCGGCTCGGGTATGGGAGCGCCATCCTGGGAGTGATCCTGGCGCTCATCTTCCTGGCGGCCCTCGCCGCCGTGCTGGCTTCGGGTGAGATGCCCCCCGCAGAACCCTACCAGACGATCATCAGCCTCGTGTCGCTGCTTTCGGCTCCGTTGATCGTCTGGCTTTGGGCGCTGCTGCACCAGGCGGTTGCCCCCGAGAAGCGGGCCTTCACCCAGGCTTCCCTGGCACTGGTGACCATCTTCGCCGCCTTGACCAGCATCAACCGCTACGTGGCCCTGACCGTCGTGCGCCAGAGCCTGCAGATGGGCGTAACCGGTGGGTTGGAATGGTTCATGCCCTACGGCTGGCCCTCCATCATGGCGGCCATCGAAGTGCTCGCCTGGGGTTTCTTCCTCGGGCTGGCTTTTCTCACCCTGGCGCCCGCTTTCTCCTCCGGTAAGCTGGAGCGATCGCTGCGCTGGACGCTGACCGCCAGCGGCATCTTCTGCCTGCTGGGCGCACTCGGGCAGGCTGTCAACATTGTCTGGATATTTTTTGCCGGTATCCTGGGTTGGGGCCTGGGCCTCACCGCCGTCCTGGCGCTCCTGGCGGCGTGGTTTCACCGGCGGTGATTTCGAAATTGACTTCATGAAGAGGTTCATTTATGTTTATAATTTATCTATGCCAACTCCCAATAATCCGAAAAAATTTCTCGAATTTTTTGCTGGTATCGGCTTAGTTAGATTGGGTCTGGAGCAAGCAGGGTGGAAGTGTATTTGGGCAAATGACATTGATCCCAAAAAACTCAACCTGTACCTCGGCCACTTCAGTTTAAATGGAGGCCATTATGTCGTTGAAGATATTCACAAGATTACTGCGGAAGAAATGCCTGCAGCAGCGCTTGCTCCTGCTCATTCCCGTGTGTAGAGTGTGTCGCTGGCAGGTTGGCATAATGGATTCGATGCAGAGAGGAACGATCCACATAAATCAAGCGGCGGAACTTTGAAGAAGTGCATTAGAATCCTTAGAGATATGAAAGCCCGCCGTCCCCCGCTAGTCATCGGTCGAGAATGTCCTTTGGATTCTTTGTCTGCGAATGGCGGACAGGATTTTCGTAATGCAATCATCGCTTTAAACAGTCTGGGATACACAACCGATGCCTTTGTCCTAGATGCCAAGCACTTCACCCCGCAGAGCAGACCGAGATTGTTTATCATAGGATCCATGGGATCGATCCGTTGCCAATTTATACGGTCATCGGCGCAATCCAATCCAGAGCGCCAGCGTTGCGTCCAAATCGCTTGGTTCAGGCGTTAACCAGACAATTCTAATTTAAATTGGATGTGTCTAGACTTCCTGATCCCCTCAAACAAATTACCACCTCAATTCAATCATCGAGCATCTGTTAGACGACGATCCCCGTTGGTGGCCGGCAGAAAGGTTAGCGGCTATACCAAGAAAGATTGAGCGACAAACACAAATCAATGGTGGATATCCTTATCTGCGGAGAGCAATTAACTTATCGGACGGCCTTTAATCGCGTCCGGCGAAATAAAACCTACACTGAGATCCGGAATGATAATTTTGCAGGCTGCCTGCGAACACCACTTGGCGGGAGTGGACGTCAGATTGTAATTGCCGCGGGCCAGGGCAGGTTACGTGCACGGCTCATGACTGCACGGGAAGCAGCGAGACTGCAAGGCGTACCCGATGTTTATCCTTTGGTTGAAAAACTGAATGAAAATCTATGGGGCTTTGGAGACGCTGTATGCGTACCAGCAATTACTTGGATAGGTCAAAACGCTCTGATTGTCTCCGCCGCCGACCCCCTCGACCAGCGCGCGATCGGCGCGGCCGTCTGGTACGCGGCCACGGTGAAGAATGCGGTGATCGTCGCCGCCGCCGGTAACGCGAACGAGGACGGCTGCCCGCAGAATCCCGCACCCGATCCGACCACCGCCCGCGGACTGCGGGACTGGACGCACGTCAAGACGGTGTCAACGCCGTCCTGGTTCTCCGACTACGTGCTGTCCGTCGGTGCGGTGGACACCACGGGGGCACCGATCGCGACGAGTCTGGCCGGTCCGTGGGTGGGTGTTGCGGCACCCGGGGTGAACATCGTGGGTCTGTCACCGCAGAACGGAATGCCGGTCAACGCCTACCCGCCCGCCCGACCCGGCGAGAGCAGTGTGCCGTTCTGGGGCACCAGTTTCTCGGCCGCCTACGTCAGCGGGGTGGCGGCGCTGGTTCGGGCCAAGTTTCCCGCACTGTCGGCGCATCAGGTGATCAACCGCATCCTGCACACCGCGCATCATCCGCCCGGGGGAGTCGACAATCAGGTCGGATACGGGGTGGTGGATCCCGTTGCGGCGCTGACGTTCAACGTTCCGGCCGGCGACGTCGTGGCGCCCGGCGCGCTCACCCGGGTTCTCACCCCGCTGCCGCCACCGCCGCCGCCGGATCGCCGCGCCCACACGGTCGCAGTGGCGTTCGCCGGCAGCATCGCGGGCAGTGTTCTGCTGGGTGCTCTCATCGCCCGGGCGCGGCGGGCGCGATGACACAGCACGCTCGGCTCTCGGTCATTGCCGGAGTGTTCCTCTGTCGGTGTCGTCGGCTGGGCTGTAGCGGGTTATGCAGGTACCGCCGGTGGACTGGCGCTGGGTGCGGCGATGCTGGTGATTCCGTGGCGGCGCCAACCGCTGTGGTCGTGGGCCGCGGTGTATCTGCGCCGCAACCGGGCGGTGGAACTCGTCGAGCCCATCACGGTCGTCAATGATCGCTGCGGCGGCGGCGTCCGTTTCCACGGCGACGTGGCTGTCACCGCGCTACACCTGCTCGGCAAACCCCGCCGGCCGACATTGCTCACCGGATCCACCTCGATGCAGACCGATAACACCCTCGATATCGCGGAGCTCACGCCCCTGCTGCGGCAGAGCTCTGGGCCTGACGATCGAATCCCTGTCCGTGGTCAGCTCAGGTTCGCGCCGCCGCGCACTGGGTGACTATCCGCGGGTGTACGACTCCCTGATCGGCACCACACCGTATGCCGGGCGGCGCCAGACGTGGATGATCATCCGGATCCGGCCGCTGGCCAACGGCGAGGCGCTCCAGTGCCGCGATAGCGTCGGAACCGCGGCTCTGGCTGCCGCCCAACGCATTTCAGGCGCACTGCGGTGCCGGGGAATACGGGCGAAGGTCGCCACCGCGACCGACATGCTGGAGCTGGAACGGCGGTTGGCCGGTGGCAGCCTTGATCCGGCCCATCGCCACTGGCATAGCGTGCGCGGCGACTCCGGCTGGTACACCACCTATGGGTATCGGCCGGCCGACCTTTCCGCCGAGGCACTCGCGCAGGCGTGGTCCTTGCCCGCGGACGGGATCACGCAGAACGTGACGATCTTCTCGCGACGGCAGCGCGACGGCGACGGTGACCGTGCACACCGCGCAGCCGCCCAAAGCCCCGCCGAGTGTCAGGCTGCAGACCCTGCCGGGGGAACAAGCCCAGGCGGTCGCCGCCAACCTGTGTGGCCCGCGCCCCGAGATCCGGGGCCTGAGTCGCGGCCCACTGCCGCGTTCCCTGGTGGTCCCGGTCGGTGCATCGGGTGTGCTGCTGGGCAGGACCCCCTCCGGTGATCGGCTGCTGCTGCCCCTCGCCGATCCCGGCGAGCAGACCCGCATTCACCTGGCCGCCGAGGACGCCATCGCCAAGCGGATCATCATCCGCACTGCCGCGGCCGGAGAACGCGTCACGGTGCACTCCCGCGACGGGCACCGCTGGGACAGCGTGCGCATGCCGAATATCGTCGTGACCGAGGATCCCCGGCCCGCACCGGGTACCACCGTCAGCGTGGTCGACGGCACCGTCGCACCGGCACCGCGGCCCAGCACCGTCATCTCGGCGTACCCGCCGGACACCCCCGCCGACTCCGCAGCCGAGGTGGTCATTGCGCAGACGCATCCGCACCTCATCCGGGTGACCTCCGCCGGGCGCAGTGACGAGGTCGAGGTGGAGTTCTTCCGCGCCGAGAACCGCTACGCCACCGACTCGGTCGGGCTGCCGGCGGATCTGGTTGCGGTGGAGTAGCCGATGACCGCCACCGGCACGAGCGGTACTGCCCGTAAGTATTTCGATCGCGCGATGTCGATGGTCGATACCGACCCGGCGGCGGCGCGGCGACTATTCCAGGACGCCACCGACGCGGACTCGTCGATGGCCGATGCCTGGCTGGGCCGGATCGCGGCGGGGGACGACGCGCTGACGACCGTGGAGATGCTGTATCGCCACGGCTCCCGACTGCACCGCGAGTCCAACCGCTTGGGTGTGGTGCTCGCGGCGGCCATCAAGGCCGGTCCCTATCTCTCGATCACGGTCACCGAGGCGTCCCACGCCGGCATCGCCCTCGCCGGCGCTCTCGTCGACGACGGGACGCTTCGAGGACGCAGATGCGGTCCTGGAGACTCCGGCGTTGCTGGACAGCTGGGAGAACCACCAGTGGCGCCAACACCTGCGGGCCTACCTGATGTTCGCCACCGGGCGATGGCCGGATGTCATCGCCGAGGCCGCCCGCGTGCTTGATCCCCAGGCTGTGGTCATGCCCGCGGTCACGGCGGCCAGCGCCGCACTGGCTGCGCATGCGGCCGCCCACCTGGGTCAGTCCCTGAACGCGCTCGATTGGGCGGCCCGTGGAGCCGTGGTCGACTCGCATGAATTCCCCCTCATCGCAACCGATCTCGCGTATCTACGGGGCATGGTGCATCGGCAACTCGGGCAGGAAGAGGACGCCCGCATCTGGTTGTCCAGAGCCACCCTCAATGGCGTTCTGATCGACCCGGCCAAGCGGGCCCTGGCGGACTCCCAGATGCAACTGGTCGTCACCGACGAGGCAACAATCAGCAGCCGCACCGATCGCTGGGATGCGGCCACGGAACTGTCTGCCGAAGCGCGCACCTCCGAGGAGAACCGGGAACGCCGCGATGAACTGCTGGCCGAGGGGCGTGCCCTGCTGAACAACCAGGTGGGTCTTACCGAGGTCAAGCGGGCCGTCGCTGAGCTTGAGGATCAACTGGAGGTCCGTGCGCTGCGGCTAGCCCACGGATTGCCGGTGACGAACCAGACGAACCACATGCTGCTGGTGGGGCCGCCGGGAACGGGAAAGACCACGACGGCCGAAGCGCTGGGAAAGATCTACGCGGGACTGGGCATCGTTCGGCATCCGGAAATCATCGAGGTGAAACGGTCGGACTTCTGCGGCGAGCACATCGGATCGTCGGGCCCCAGGACCAACGAACTCATCACCCGATCGCTGGGCCGGATCCTTTTCCTCGACGAGATCTACAGCCTCGTCGAACGCCACCACGACGGCCGGCCGGACATGATCGGCATGGAAGCGGTGAATCAACTCATGATCGCACTCGAGGTGCACCGGTTCGACTTCTGTTTCATCGGTGCGGGTTATGAGAAACAGGTCGACGAGTTCCTCGCCGTCAACCCCGGGCTGGCGGGCCGGTTCAACCGCAAGCTTCGATTCGAGTCCTACAGCGCCGACGAGTTGGTGCAGATCGCGGTCCGCTACGGCCAACCCCGTGCCACCGTCATCGACGACGATGCCCGCGACGCCTTCAACGCCGCGTGCCGGGAACTGCGGCGCTATGTCGCACCGGACGGCACCCACGGCATCGACGTTCTGCAGAACGGCCGGTTCGCCCGCAATGTCGTCGAACGCGCCGAACGCCTGCGTGACTCACGGGTGGCCGCCCAGAACCGCGCCGAACCGGGATCCGTCACCGTCGATGACCTGGAGCGGGTGCGCACCCACGACATGGTGTCGGCGGTCAGCGAGGTGTGTGCGGAGAAGCGCGTGCCCATCAGCTGCGGGTCCCCGATATAACAGAGCTGATATATCCTGTGAGGATGGGATTCGGTCCGCAGTTGATCCGCGAGGCCCGCCGACGCGCAGGTCTCACCCAGGCGGAGTTGGCGGCCCTCGCCGACACTGCCCAGCCCGCGATCGCGCGATGGGAATCTGGCCGGACGGCAGTCAGCCTCGATGACGTACTTCGCCTGGTGCACCTCTGCGGACTCGATCTGGAATTCCAGATTGTCGAGCCGGATGACAGCGACACGGCCCAGGCCGCGCGGCTGGCCACCCTTACCGGTCGGCAACGACTCGACCGGCACGCGCGGCTGACCCGCCAACTGTCGCACCTGCGCGCGGCTGGTGAAATCCCAAGTGGAACTTGACTTTCCACGCCTGGTGGGCGCACTCCACCGTCATCGCGTGGCCTATGTCCTGATCGGTGGCCTCGCCGCGGTCTTCCACGGATCACCGTTCCCGACCGAGGACGCTGACATCACCCCAGCGGCCGACCCCGAGAACCTTGTGCGCCTTGCCGCCGCGCTTAACGAGCTGGGTGCGCGCGTTCGCACCGAATCGGTAGCCGAGGGCCTGCCGTTCGCCTGCGACGCGGAGACACTGGCGGGCGCACAGACGTGGAATCTGGTGACCGACGCCGGCGATCTCGACATCGCCTTCGAACCCTCGGGTACCGGTGGCTATCCCGATCTGCGGCGGGACTCGACCGAGGCCGAGTTGTACGACGTGACCGTGCGAGTTGCGTCACTGGGGGACGTCATTCGTTCCAAGCAGGCCGCCAACCGGCCCAAGGACCAGCGGGTTCTCCCTGCTCTGCGTGCGATTCTGTCCCGCCGGGACCAATCCGGTTCGTGACCGCAGCGGGCCCGGTCCGACCCCCTTGCATATACCTATGGGGGTATGTAACCTGGAGACAGGAGATACCCCCAGAGGTATCCGCAACACGAAAGGAGGCGACGCCATGTTGGGTGATGAAAGCAACGTCGCCGAGGTACTCAACCGGCTGCGTCGGGCCCAGGGTCAGCTCGCGGGTGTGATCTCAATGGTCGAAGGTGGCCGCGATTGCAAGGATGTGGTGACCCAGCTCGCCGCGGTCTCCAAGGCTCTCGACCGCGCCGGCTTCAAGATCGTCGCCTGCGGCCTTCGCGAGTGCGCCACCGGCCCGAACCCGGGCGAGGCCAACGGCCTCACCGAAGCCGAGCTCGAGAAGCTCTTTCTCAGCCTTTCCTGACACCGTCTACCCACAACCCGGAGGACATCATCATGAAGTTCAACCAGTACTACCTCGAATGCCTGTCGCATGCGTCATATCTGATCGGCGACGAGACCACCGGGCGCGCGGTCGTGATCGATCCGCAGCGCGATGTCAGTGAATACGTCGCCGACGCCAAGGAACTCGGCATGACCATCGAGTTGGTCATCGAGACGCACTTCCATGCCGACTTCCTTTCCGGCCATTTGGAATTGGCCGAGGCGACCGGCGCCAAGATCGTCTACTCCTCGGTGGCCCAGCCCGAGTTCGACTACATGCCGGTTGCCGATGGCGAGCGCTACTCACTGGGTGAACTCCAGTTGGAGTTCCGCCACACCCCCGGCCACACCCCGGAGTCGATGAGCATCGTCATCTACGAGCACCCCGGTGATACCGTGCCCTACGGCGTGCTGACCGGTGACACCCTGTTCATCGGCGACGTCGGCCGCCCCGATCTGCTCTCGTCGATCGGCTTCACCCGCGATGAACTGGCCGACAAGCTCTACGATTCGCTGCACACCAAGCTGATGACGCTGCCGGACACCACCCGGGTGTATCCCGCCCACGGTGCCGGTTCGTCCTGCGGCAAGAACCTGTCGACCGAACTCTGGTCGACCATGGGCGAGCAGCGCAAGACCAACTACGCGCTGCGCGCACCGGACAAGAAGACCTTCATGGAACTCGTCACCGAAGGCCAGCCGCCGGCACCGGGCTACTTCGTCTACAACGCGATCCTCAACCGCCAGGGCCGCGAACTGCTCAACGAGACCGAGATGCCCACCGCGATGTCCTACGACGACGTTCGCGCGGCGATGGCCGCCGGTGCGGTGCTGGTCGACGGCCGCAACCCCGAGGAGTTCGGTCTCGGACATCTGAAGGGCGCCATCAACATCGGCCTCGAGGGTCGCTACGCCGAATTCGCCGGCTCGGTGATCAAGCCGGATATCGACATCGTGCTGCTGACCGATCCCGGCCAGGAACTCGAGGGCAAGAACCGTCTCGCCCGAATCGGTTTCGACCGGGTGATCGGCTACCTCAAGGATCCCTACGAGGTGATGTTCTCCCATCGGACCGACGTCGAGGTCGCATCGCGGCTGACCACCAACGCCCTGGGCGAGCGCATTGCGGACGTCCCGGAGTTGCAGATGGTCGACGTGCGCAACCCGGGCGAGGCCGCTGCGGGAATGATCGCCCACGCGGTCAACATCCCGGTGGGTCAGCTGCCGGATCGCATCGCTGAACTCGACCCGGCCAGGCCGACCGTGGTGTACTGCGCCGGTGGCTACCGCTCCTCGGTCGCGGCCAGCTTCCTGCGCCAGCGTG
Source organism: uncultured Pseudomonadota bacterium (assembly GCA_963708455.1). Lineage (GTDB taxonomy): Bacteria > Pseudomonadota > Gammaproteobacteria > Competibacterales > Competibacteraceae > CAIMUS01. The sequence goes on along the minus strand of CAVPSQ010000005.1, from coordinate 653,973 downwards.
GCTTCAACGACGTCAGTGATGTGCTGGGCGGATACAACGCCTGGGACGAAGCCACCCAGAACGCCTAATACGGGGAGGAACAACAAGTAATGAATGCCAAGCACCAGGTTCTTATCGTCGGCGGTGGCACCGCGGGTATCACCGTGGCCGCGCGACTGCTGCGTAAGGGCTACACCGATGTCGCCGTCATCGAACCGGAGGATAAGCACTACTACCAGCCGCTGTGGACGCTCGTTGGCGGCGGTCAGGCCAAGGCGTCATCAACGGAGCGATCCGAAGCCTCGGTGATGCCCAAGGGCGCGAACTGGATTCGCAAGGCCGCCAGTGCATTTGATCCGGATAACAACACTGTCACCTGTTCCGACGGCTCGTCCTACGGCTATGACGTACTGGTGGTGTGCCCCGGTATTCAACTCAACTGGAACGCCACCGAGGGGCTCACCGAGACCCTCGGCCGTGGTGGTGTCGCATCGAACTACCGCTATGACCTGGCGCCGAAGACGTGGGAGTACATCCGCGATATGCGTTCAGGCAGTGCGGTTTTCATGATGCCGTCCGGTCCGATGAAGTGTGCCGGTGCTCCGCAGAAGATCGCCTACCTGGCGGCCGATCATTGGCGTAAGCAAGGCGTACTCAACAAGATCGACATCCACCTCGTCGTACCGACCCCGCGGATCTTCGGCATTCCTGCGATCGCGGACAACCTCGACAAGGTGATTGCCGGCTACGGAATCCAGTTGCACACGCTGTCAGAGGTGACGGCGGTGGACGCCGACTCCCGCAAGGTGACGCTGACCGCGATGGGCGAGGGTGGCACCGACACCACGCTGGCCTTCGACATGCTCCATGCGGTACCACGTCAGTCCGCACCGGACTGGATCAAATCCAGCCCGCTGTCGACCAGCGAACCCACCGGCTACGTCGAGGTCGACAAGCACACGATGCAGCACGTGCGTTACCCCAACGTCTTCGCACTCGGTGACGCCGGATCGACGCCGAACTCCAAGACCGGTGCGGCGATTCGCAAACAGGCGCCGGTGGTGGTGGAAAACATCGACGCTCACCTCAAGGGCCGTCCACTGACGGGCTCCTACGACGGCTACGCCTCGTGCCCGATCGTCACGTCAGGCCACGACATGCTGCTGGCGGAGTTCGACTACGACTTCGCGCTGCAACCGTCGTTCCCGGTGCTGGACCCGACCAAGCCGCACCGGTCGTACTGGTACCTCAAGAAGTACGGTCTGCCGTTCCTCTACTGGAACCTGATGCTCAAGGGCCTGGCCTGATCTGAAGCCAGCCTCAGGCGTCGAGGTCCTGTTCCACCAGTGCGGCGATGGTCTCCAGCACTGTCGCGTCATCGGTCTCGATGGTGACCTGGGAACCGTTGCCGGCGCCCAGGGTCATGATCATCAGCGCCGAACCGGCATCCACCGGATCCCCGCCATCGAGTGCGAGGGTCACCGGCACACCGGCGTTGACCACGGCCTCCGAGATCACGGCGGCGGGGCGGGCGTGCAGTCCGACCGCCGAACCAACCGTCACGGTCTTACTGGGCATGGCGAGCTCCTTCTGATGTCGGTCAGGCAGAAGCGAACGCGGCGTTCGCCTCCGCCTCGGCCTTCGGGTTCACAAACTGCTTGGCGGCGATGACGGCCAGAGCACCGACCACGGTACCGGCGGCCAGGGCTGCGAGGAACCACAACAGCTTTCCGATTGCGAAGAATACGAATATCCCCCCGTGCGGCGCCTTCAGCGTGACGTCCAAGGCCATGATCAACGCCCCGGTCACCGCGCCGCCGGCCATCATCGACGGGATCACCCGGAACGGGTCCGCCGCCGCGAACGGGATGGCTCCCTCGGAGATGAATGATGCGCCCAGCAGCCACGCCGCCCGGCCGTTCTCCCGCTCCGGCTCACTGAACAGCCGCGGCCGCAGTGTGGTGGCCAGCGCCATCGCCAGCGGCGGCACCATGCCCGCGGCCATCACCGCGGCCATGATCCGCAGGCTCGCGGGTTCGGCGATGTTGAGCCCGGCGGTGGCGAATGCGTAGGCCGCCTTGTTCACCGGGCCGCCGAGGTCGAAGCACATCATCAGACCCAGGATCACCCCGAGCAGGATCACCGATCCGCCGGAGAGTCCGTTCAGCCAATTGGTCAGCCCCGAGGTGATATCGGCCAGTGGGCGACCCAGCAGCAGGAACATCAGCAGACCGACCACCAGTGAGGCGAACAACGGGATCACCACCACCGGCATCAGGCCGCGGGCCCACTGCGGCACGTTGAGGCGGCTGATCCACAGTGCGGCGAAGCCGGCGATCAGACCGCCGACGATGCCGCCGATAAACCCGGCGCCGACGAATACCGCAACCGCACCGGCGGTGAAGCCGGGCGCCAGACCCGGACGGTCGGCGATCGCAAAGGCGATATAACCGGCCAGCGCCGGAACCAGGAAGCCGAAGGCCAACCCGCCGAGGGTGAACAGCACCGCGCCCAGGTACTGACCAAGCCCACCGCTAGGCAGATTGGTTAGTGAGTTCCCGGTCGCGATGATGTGGGCCAGCGAATCCGTTTTGCCCTCAGGCGTATTGGCGATGTCGTACCCGGCCAGCAGGAATCCCAGCGCGATCAGCAGACCACCCGCGGCGACGAACGGGATCATGTAGCTCACACCGGTCAGCAGGATCTGCCGCAGGCGGGTGCCCCAGCCCAGGCTCGACGCCCCCGATGCGGGAGTGCCGGCGGATGCACCTGCGGCCAACGTTCCCTCGACCCTCGCCGCGTTCGGATTGTCCGCCGCCGCAACGGCTTCGGCCACCATGACATCGGGCTCGTTGATGGCCCGCTTCACACCCGAGGCGATCACCGGCTTACCGGCGAACCGCTGCCGGTCCTTGACTCCGACGTCGGTGGCGAAGATCACTGCATCAGCCCCGGCGATCGTTGCCGCGCTCACCGGAGTGCTGCCCGACGAGCCCTGGGTCTCCACCGTCAACTGCACACCGGCTCGACGCGCCGCCAACTTCAAGGCATCGGCAGCCATGTAGGTGTGTGCAATCCCGGTGGGACACGCCGTGATCGCGATGATCGACTTGCCCTGGGGCGCAACGGTTGTGGTGGGAACCGGGCCAGTATCGGCGCTGCACGATGGCATCGACGAGTGCGACGATCTCGGTGTCGGTGGCCGCGGTCCGCAGTGAGGCCACGAAGTCCGGCCGCACCAGTGCCCGGGCCAGACCCGACAGCAGCGTCATGTGCTCCGAGCCTGCGCCCTCGGGTGCGGCGATCAGGAACACCAGATCGGCCGGGCCGTCGGGCGCACCGAAGTCGACCGCGGGCCGCAGCCGCGCGAATCCGATCGAGGGGTGCTTGACCGCCGCGGTCCGGCAGTGCGGGATCGCGATCCCGCCGGGCAGACCGGTCGCGGACTTCGACTCCCGGTCCAGTGCGGCGCGCTGCAGCGCCCGGCGCGTCACCGGTGCGCCCGGCGGTGGCCAGCAGGCCGGCCAGTCGCTCGATGACGGCCTGCTTATCGGCACCGGCATCGACATCCAGCAGCACCAGATCGGGGCTGATGATCGGGAGGTTCGTCATGGGGTCACCTTCGGGTTGGGGTTGGGACGGCCGTGATCGCCACGTCGTCGAGGTTGATCTGACCCGGCGACGGCAGCGCCGTACCGGGAAGTGCGGCGGCGCCACTGCCGTAGGCCACGGCCATCGCAAGCCGCAGGGGCGCGTCGGCGCCTTCGACATCGGCGCGGACGTATCCGGCCAGTGCGGAATCCCCGGCGCCGACGGTGCTGCGCGGGACGATCGGGGGAGGCGTGGCCAGCCACGCGCCGTCGGCATTGACCAGGACGGCACCGGCGGCGCCCAGGGTGGCCAGCACCGCGCCCACGCCGCGGTCGATCAGCTGCTGTGCCGCGCGCACCACCGGTCCGGAATCACCACGAACCACGGCGGATTCCAGCGATTCCGCCGTCACTCCGGCCAGACCGGCGAGTTCCTCGGAGTTGGGCTTGATCAGATCGGGTGCCGCGCGATCCAGCCCGGCGGCCAGCGCGGCCAGCGGGGCATCGGAGGTGTCCACGGCGACCTTGCATCCATAGGGCTGCAGTGCGGCCACCATGTCGGAATACCACCCATCGGACATGCCCGGGGGCAGCGATCCCGACAGCACGACCCACTGTGCTGAATTGGCGTATTCGGTCACCGTGCGCACCAGCGCGTCGATATCGGCGGGGTCGATGACCGCTCCCGGCTCGTTGATTTTCGTTGTGGTGCCGTCGGTTTCGGTGATGGCGAGGTTGGTCCGGACCGCACCCGCAACCGGCACCGCGTGGACGTCGACACCAATCGCACGCAGCGCGAGCAGGATCGGATCGTGGCGCGCGGCGGGGAGTACCGCGATCACATCGAGGCCGGCCAACGTCAGGGCTCGGGCCACATTGACACCCTTGCCGCCCGGTTCGGACGACACCGAAGTCACCCGGTGCACTGCGCCGCGCACCAGTGCTGTGGGCAGGGTGACGGTGCGGTCGATGCTCGGGTTCGGCGTCACGGTGATGATCATGAGAGATCCTGGGCCACAACGACATCCACACCGTGTTCGGTCAGGGCGGCGCGATCCTCCGGTGTGATCTCGGAGTCGGTCACCAGTACGTCGACCCGATCGATCGGGGCGAAGCTGACGAACTCCTCCCGACCGATTTTCGACGAGTCCGCTACCACCACAACGAAATTCGCACATGCGACCATGGCCCGTTTGACGGCGGCCTCACCGGGATCGGGAGTGGACAGGCCGTGGCGGACGCTGATCCCGTTGGTCCCGATGAAGGCGATATCGACCCGCAGCGATTCCAGCATCCCGACCGCCCGTTCGCCGACCGTCGCCTGGGTCAGGCCGCGGACCTGGCCACCGAGCAGTTGTAGCGACACCGATGTCAGGCTGGCCAGCCGCGCCGCGATGGGCACCGAGTTGGTCACGATCAGCAGTTCGCGGTCGGGTGGAAGTAACGCGGCCACCCGGGCCGTCGTGGTGCCGGCGTCGAACAGGACGGTGGCACCCGATTGTGGAATGAACTCCGCGGCGGCTGAGGCGATGGCGTGTTTGTGGCCGGCCCGGGTGGACTCGCGTTCATCGACGCTGGGTTCGACCAGGTGCAGCGCCCGGACCGGCACCGCACCGCCGTGCACCCGCCGCAGCAGGCCGGCCCGGTCGAGAACGGCGAGGTCCCGCCGCACCGTCTCGGTGGTGACGTCGTAGGCCTGCGCCAGATCGGCGACTGAGGCACGCCCCTGGGACATCACCGTCGCGGCGATGGCCTGCTGGCGTTCCTCCGGGTACACGGTTCTCCGAGTGTGTGGGGATGAATGTGGGTTCGTACCCACTTTATGTGGGTATGTGTTGTTTTACCGCCGACCGTGTGGGGATGTCAACCATTTGCTGTAATCCACTGCATGACCTCGCCAAATACGACGGTGCTGCAGGGCGTGCCCGTGGTCCCGGGTGTCCGCTTCGCCCCTGTCATCAGGGCTAACCGGCTACCCGCGATCGATGAACTCGATACCGGTGCGGTGCTGGCCGAGTCGGATCGGCCCGCCGAGGCGGCCCGGTTCGCGAACGCCGCATCGTCGGTGGCCCAGCGCCTGCGTGAACGTGCCGAAGCGGTGACGGGGGCGGCCGCCGAGGTGCTCGGTGCCACCGCGCAACTGGCCCAGGACCGGGCCTGGCTGGGATCGGCCGAGAACGCGATCAAAGCGGGTAAGACCGCCGTCCGGGCGACCGCCGAAGCCGCCACCCAGTTCATCGAGATGTTCACCAAGATGGGCGGGCTGATGGCCGAACGGGTCACCGACCTCAAGGACATTCGCGACCGCGTCATCGCCGAACTCGCCGGCCTACCCGAGCCCGGTGTGCCGATGCCGGTCGAGCCGTCGATCCTGTGTGCCGAGGATCTCGCACCGGCCGACACCGCCAGCCTGGATCCGCACCGCGTCGTCGGTCTGGCCACCTCGCTGGGTGGACCCACCAGCCACACCGCGATCATCGCCCGCCAACTCGGCATCCCGTGCGTGGTTGCGGTGCCCGGCCTCGACGATGTCGCCGCCGGCACCATGGTGCTGCTGGACGGCAACCGTGGAACCGTCACCCTGGATCCGGATCGTGCGGATGCTGCTGCGGCTGTCGCCGCGGCCGATGTCGCGGCGGCGTCGATGGCGAGCTGGAGTGGTCCCGGCGCAACCTCTGACGGCCACTCGGTGGCGATCCTGGCGAACGTGGCCGACGGTTCCGCCGCCCGTGCCGCACGCCAGGCGCCGGTGGAGGGCATCGGGCTGTTCCGCACCGAATTGTGTTTCCTGGAGCGGGATTCCGAGCCGAGCGTGGACGAGCAGGCCTCGATCTACGCGGAGGTTCTGGAGGCGTTCGCCGGGCACAAAGTGGTGATTCGCACGCTCGATGCCGGATCGGATAAGCCACTGAAATTCGTCACCACACCCGAGGAGGCCAACCCGGCGTTGGGCGTGCGGGGTTTCCGGATCGTCGGTAGCAATGCCGAACTGGTGGCCCGTCAACTCGATGCCATTGCGGCCGCGGCGCTCACGACCGGTAACGCGCCCTGGGTGATGGCGCCGATGATCGCCACCGCCGCCGAGGCGCAGCAGTTCGCCGGTCTCGCCCGCGAACGCGGCCTGTATCCCGGTGTGATGATCGAGGTGCCGGCCGCCGCACTGCTGGCCGACAAGATTCTCGAGCACGTCGAGTTCCTGTCCATCGGAACCAATGACCTTGCTCAGTACACGATGGCTGCCGACCGGATGTCCTCGGATCTGGCCACTCTCACCGACCCGTGGCAGCCCGGTGTCATCGCTCTGGTCGCGGCAACCGCGCGGGCGGGCGCGGCGGTGGGCAAGCCGGTCGGCGTCTGCGGTGAGGCCGCCGCCGACCCACTCATGGCGTGCATCCTCACGGGGTTGGGGATCACCTCGCTGTCGGCCGCCGCCTCCGCGGTGACCCCGGTGGGCGCCAAACTGGCCTCGGTGACATTGCAGCAGTGCCGCGACGCCGCGGATGCCGTACTGGGGACTGCCAGCCCGGCCGAGGCGCGCGAGGTCGCCATGGCGGTTCTGGGCTGATTTTCGTCCACAGATCCAGCGCCATCCCCAGGCGGGCCGGCGGCGGTGGAACCTGTCAGAGCCATGATCTAGTGTCGAACACATGTTCGAAGAATGTGATGACACCCAGCTGGTGGCGGCAATCGGCGATTCCGCGCGGGCGGAGAACACGGCATGCGCGCGGCGATTGGCGGCCATCGCCGAGTTGTATGAGCGACGCCAGATTCCGGTGGAGGACGGCCAGGGCCGCGAGTTGTGGCGCATCGACCCGTGGGAGGCGGTCGCCGCCGAGGTAGCGGCAGCCCAATGCCTGACCGCAGGTGCGGCCGGCGGGCTGATGCACTACGCGATTTGTCTGCGGGAGCGACTGCCGCGGGTGGCTGCGGTCTTCGCGACCGGTGCCATTGATTTTCGGACTGTCCGGGTGATCGTGTCCCGCACTCTGCTCGCGGTGGATCCCGATGTGTTGGCTGCAATCGACGCCGAGATTGCGGAGGCAGTGCGGACGTGGGGGCCGATGTCGGCGAACAAGTTGGTGCAGACGGTGGATCGCATTGTGACCTCGCATGACCCGGATGCCCGGCGCCGGACTGAGTCGCAGGTCCGTGGCCGCCACGTCGACATCACCCATGACCGAGGCACGTCATATCTGTCGGGTCAGTTACTCCAGACCGACGCCACGCTGCTTGATCGACGGCTGACGGCACTGGCCCACACCGTGTGTGACAACGATCCGCGCACCGTCGATCAGCGTCGCGCTGATGCGCTCGGTGCGCTTGCGGCAGGGCAGACGGTGTTGGTGTGCGCGTGTGGTGCAGCCGAGTGCGCGGCGGCAGAAAATCTCTCGGTACCCGCAGTGATCGTGCATGTGGTGGCTGAGGCCGCTGTGCTGGAGTCCGCGGACGCCTCAACCGTGCACGGTGAACGGCCCGAGGACAACACCGCCGAGTTCATCACCAGCTGGGAGCGCCTGGCCGAGGTGATCGCGGAAGCCGGCTGTCCGTCGACGCCACGGCCGGCCACGCCGGGTGCGACTCCGGGTTTCGGCTTCGTGGCGGGCGGAACGGCAGTGCCCGCCGATGTTCTCGCCGATTTGGCGGCCCGCGGGATCGCCGAGCTGCGCCCAGTGATTCATCCCGGTGATGCTCCACCGGAGCCGCGTTACCGACCGTCGGCGGCGCTGGCGAACTTCGTGCGATGCCGCGATCTCACCTGTCGTTTTCCGGGGTGTGATTGTCCGGCCGAGTTCTGCGACCTCGACCACACGATTCCCTACGATCTCGGTGGTCCCACCCACGCCTCGAACCTCAAAGCCCTGTGCCGAAAACATCATTTACTGAAAACGTTCTGGTGCGGATCCGACGGCTGGCGTGATGAACAACTCTGCGATGGCACCGTGGTCTGGACCGCGCCCTCCGGCCATGTCTATCGCACGGCACCGGATAGCAAGCTGCTGATTCCGGCGCTGTGTGTCCCCACCGGATCGCTCAATGGTCAACTCCGTCAACGACATTGCGTGAATCGCGGAGCCATGATGCCCAAGCGAACCCGAACTCGGGCCGCCGATCGGCACCACCGGGTGATGGCCGAGCGTCGTCGCTAGCTGACCGTTTCGCGGGTCATCTCGGCCTGATAGGTCATCTCCAACTCGCCAATATTGGCGGCCGCGGTCACCAACGGCAGTGCCGCGGAGACAGCCATTTCCCCGCCGCGGGACTCGGCCCGTAGTGCGAGTATGAAGTCGTCACTGATCGGTGGCAGAACAGCACTTTCCCGCGCGTCCGTGAGTAGGGCGCATATCGATGCGGTGTGTTCCTCCAACACTGTTCGCGCTTGGGTATAGACCCCGATGGGCGGCGGCACGAGATCGGCGATGAGGTCGGCGGTCGTACGCACCCTCGGGATGCGGTTATTGCTGTCGAGCACACTCGGATCAACGGCGCCCGCCGCCTCGGACAGATAATTGCGCACCGCATCGCCGTAGGTGCGGACCGCGGTCAAGGTGTCCTGACTCAATGCCATCACCGCGTCATCGGACTGTTCCGAGGAGCCCCGGGTGATCCGCGCAACCGCGGCGGTCAGGTACCGCGAACTCACCTGCAGGGCGGCGTCGATGGCCCGCCGTACCGATGCGGCCGCGCCGTGTGGCCACAGCAGCACCGACGCCGTCAGACCGACCAGTGCGCCCAGCACGATGTCCTCGATCCGGATCAGACCGACCTGCCAGCCAATCGGCTGGATCAGGTTGAACACGATGAACACCATCATGGTGAACATCGCCTGACCCGCCATGAACGAACCCACCTGGGACACGTAGGTGGAACCGAAGGCCACCAGCGGCAACAACAGCCACATCACCAACGGGTCCACGCCCAGCAGTCCGATGACGACAGCGCCGACGACGAATCCGATCACCGTGCCGACGATCGCGCGCACGGCCGTCGTTCCGGTCGTGAGTGCACTGGTTCGCAGTACCGACAACGCGCCGAGCACCACCCACAGTCCGTTCTGAACCGGGAAGACGATCGTGACAACGACGGCCAGCGCCAGCGCCAGACCGGTACGCAGACTGTTGAGCACCGTCACCGACCGGGTGCTGACGTAGCCGCGCAGCGAGGCGATAGCGGCCCGCTTGGTGTACACCCGGTCGGCGATCCCGGTTTCGGGCAGTTGCCGTCCGAACACGCGCGCCCACAGCGGCCGGGTATCGGCAGCGACGGCAGCGGCAATGATCCGGCCGGTCAGTCCGATGGTGCTGCTCATGGTGCGACGGCTCAACACCCTTCGGCCGAATTCCACCGCCGATGCGTCATCGGGATCGGCCAGGAGTTCGGCGACATCGGCCCGCTGGCGGCTGACGGCCGCCGCGCGGTGGGCCGCCAAGGCGTTCTCCAGTTCGACCTGGTCCTCGGCCTGATTGCTGGAACTGAGGACCACGGCGCAGGCCCGCAGTGTCCGGGTCGCCGGGGCGGTCATCGGCCCGAGCAGCTCGCGGGTGTCGGAATCCACCCGGTCGCACAGCCACTGCAGATCAGATGCCACCCGGATCAGGGCCCGGCTCCCGGCGGTCATTGCGACCGGGCGAACCGCGCCGGTGAAGAATCCGGCGCGCAACGCGTCGATGGCGGCGCGCACCTCCGCCGCCGAGCTGGTGCCCTCGATGCGATCAGCCAGCGCCGCGCAGACCCGGGTGGCTTGGCGGCGCAGTGCACTGTCATAGCGGGGCGGAAACACGAACAGCGCGGCCGGCACGCAGATCAGCAGAGCGATCACCCAGCCGAACAGCCGATCACCCAGCGGCGCCACCGGTCTGATGCATACCGGCAGGATGAAGATCATCAGCGTCGCCCGTTGCCCGCCGGCGATGACCTCGCTGAGCAGGCCCAGGACGGTCACGAGCATCCCGACGGCGAAGCACAGCGGCACCGCCACCCACGGGTGCGGCGCGGCCAGGGTCCCCACGGTGATCAGCACCGCACCGAAGACCGCCAGACCGCAGTAACCCAGGGCCCTGGTGCCGACGGTGCCGGGAAAGTCCGTCGCGATCAGCAGTGCAATACACCCCAGAATTGTGAAGACCGGTGTCTGGGTGTCACCGGCCACCGCGAAACTCGCGGCCGCGGCGATCGGGATGAAAATGGCTGCGCGCAACGCCTTTCGCGCAGCGTCGCGCTCCGGATCGCGTTGACGCAAGAGAGCCGCCAGGCGGTCGATCACCGGAATGACCTCATCTGGGACGACCTCATCGGGCGGCACGGTGGCGAACCGTCCCGACTCGAGATGGTCCAGCATCTGGTTGCTGATCCACTCGTAGATCAACGGGTCGCGCTCAAGTGTCGACTGCTCGTAGCCGACCAGGAGGTACACCGCCCAGTCGGCGAACACCTCCGCCTGCCGGGTGTCGTCGACGATCGCGTGGGCGTACTCGTAGCAGAGGTTGAAACGCTCCCGGTCGACTTCGACCTGCACGGCGTGCACCTCGGCGTCGACCGAACTCCACGCCCGGATGGCGGCCTCGGCACCGTGCGGCAGCGACAGCGCGGCCTCGATGATGGCCCGCATCCGCATGCGGGGGTCCGGCTCCTGCCGGATCACCTCGGCCAATTTCAGTGTGCGGTCCTCCTGCCAGTACGAGACCAACTCCCGGGTGTAGGCGTTCCAGCTGGTGAAATAGTGATAGAAGGAGCCGGTCGTCACGCCGAGCCGGCCGCACACCTCGGCCAGTTTGAGCTTGCCCAGGCCGAGGTCGGCGAGGATCTCCAGGCCGGTCTCGAAATAGGACGCCCTGGCGGTGACGATGGCCATGGTCAAACATTAAGGCTCCCGGCCCCCAATGCGGCAAGCTGTAGGGAGGCGCACCTGTGCGCGCGAGTTTCAAGGAGCTGCGATGACGATCCAGATGACCACCGACCACACCACTGAGGGCGGTTCCGCCGGCGTGCTCGCCCAGGTCCGCTCGGTGTTCAACACCGGTCGTACCCGTTCGGTGCAGTGGCGCGAGGAGCAGCTGCGGGCCATCGAGCGGATGTGTGAGGAGCGCGAGGGCGAGATCTCCGACGCGCTGACCCAGGATCTGGGCCGCTCGACGTTTGAGGCGTGGCTGGGTGACATCGCCTCGACCAAGGCCGAGGCCGTCTTCGCGCGGAAGAACTTCCGGAAGTGGATGAAGCCGCGCCGTCAGAGCCTGCCGCTGGCGCAGATGCCCGGCCGGGCATGGGTGCAGTACGACCCGCTCGGCGTCGTCCTGGTCATCGGACCGTGGAACTACCCGTTCTTCCTGTGCATGTCGCCGGTGGTCGCTGCCATCGCGGCCGGTAACGCCGTGGTGGTCAAGCCCTCCGAGTTGGCGCCCGCGACCTCCGCACTGATGGCCCGGCTGATTCCGCTGTATCTGGACACTGAGGCAGTCCGGGTGGTCGAAGGCGCCGCCGACGTCACCCAGGATCTGATGTCGCAGGGTTTCGATCACGCGCTGTTCACCGGTGGCACCGAGATCGGCCGCAAGATCATGGCCGCCGCCGCGCCGACGCTCACGCCGGTGACGCTGGAACTCGGCGGCAAGAGCCCGGTTCTGGTGCTTGCCGATGCGGATCTGGATGTGACGGCACGACGCATCGCGTGGACCAAGCTGCTCAACTCCGGACAGACCTGCATCGCGCCGGACTACATCCTCGCCGACCGTTCCATCGCCAAGGAACTCACCGACAAGATCGTGGCGACCATCGCCAAATTCCGCGCGGATCGCAAGGATCCGTCGCTGCGGATTGTCAACGAGCGTCAGTTCGATCGCCTGGTGTCGATCCTCAGCGCGACCGAGGGCACCGTCGTCACCGGCGGTGGATCAGACCGTGCGACATTGTCGATCGAACCCACGGTGGTCGTCGACCCGGGTCCCGACGACTCGGTGATGGCCGATGAGATCTTCGGTCCGATCCTGCCGATCATCACGGTCGGATCCACCGATGAGGCAGTCGCTTTCGTCAATGCACGGCCTAAACCACTGGCGCTGTATGTGTTCACCTCCTCCCAGCAGAAGGGCCGCGATCTGGTTGACCGGATGCCCTCGGGTGGGGCCGTCATCAACCACATCGCCATGCACTGCCTGGTGCCGCAGTTGCCGTTCGGCGGTGTGGGTGCCAGCGGCATGGGTGCCTATCACGGGCAGTGGGGTTTCGAGGCGCTCAGTCATCGCCGGGCCGTGCTGTCCAAGCCGGCCAAACCCGACCCGGGCCTGCTGTACCCGCCCTACACCGACCGGGCCATGAAGATCCTGCGCAGGCTGCTCTAGAACGGTGAGCAATCTGCGCAGTAATGACGACACCTGGGATATCGCGACAAGTGTGGGATCGACGGCGGTGATGGTGGCCGCCGCCCGGGCCCGGGAGACCGAGAGCGCCGACCCGCTGATCGTCGATCCGTTCGCCCGCGTTCTGGTCGACGGTGCCGGGACCGGAATGTGGGAGACCTTCATCGACGAGTCCGTGACCGAGCGGATCAAGGCTGCCGACCCGGAGGCCGCCGCAATCTTCGAGAACATGCTCGGCTATCAGGCGGTGCGAACGCACTTCTTCGACGCGTTCTTCACCGACGCCGCCAACTCCGGAATCCGACAGGTGGTGATCCTGGCGTCCGGTCTCGATGCCCGCGCTTACCGCCTCAAGTGGCCGGCCGGCACCGTCGTCTTCGAGATCGATCAGCCCAAGGTGCTCGAGTACAAATCGCAGACCCTGGCCGACCCATGGCGCCACCGCGACAGCCACACTCCGCGAGGTCGCCATCGACCTGCGTCAGGATTGGCCGACCGCCCTGCGGGCCGCGGGATTCGATCCCACCGCCCCGACGGCGTGGTTGGCCGAGGGCTTGCTGATGTATCTGCCGGCCGAGGCCCAGGACACGCTCTTCACCGAGATCACCGCGTTGAGTGCGCCGGGGAGCCGGGTCTCGGCCGAGGCGATCGGTCACCGTGACGAGGAACGCCGGGAACAGATGCGGATGCGCTGGGAGAAGATGGCCGACGAGATCGGCCTGGAACGTCCCGTCGACATCTCCGATCTGACCTACAACGACTCCCACCGCGCTGATCTCACCGAGTGGCTGGGTGCCCACGGGTGGATCGCATCCGGCCGCAAGTCCACCGACGAGATGCGCAGCCTGAACCGGTGGGTCGAGTGGGCGGGCAGCGAAGAGCAGGACACCTTCTCGACCTTCGTGGTCGCGGAGCGCATCGCGGGTCGATGAGCGGCACTGGTTACGATTGCCCGCGTCAACACAGCTGAGAGAGGAACGTCATGCCAGGAGTACAGGATCGAGTCATCGTCGTCACCGGTGCCGGAGGCGGACTGGGCCGTGAGTACGCCCTGACCCTGGCAGGCGAGGGCGCCAGCGTCGTCGTCAACGACCTCGGCGGCGCCCGTGACGGCACCGGCGCCGGATCGGCGATGGCCGATCAGGTGGTGGCCGAGATCAAGGCAGCCGGTGGACGTGCGGTGGCCAACTACGACTCCGTGGCCGACGCCGCCGGTGCGGCCAATATCGTCAAGACCGCGATCGATGAATTCGGCGCCATCCACGGTGTGGTGAGCAATGCCGGCATCCTGCGCGACGGCACCTTCCACAAGATGACCGACGAAGCCTGGGATTCGGTTCTCAAAGTGCACCTCTACGGCGGATACAACGTCATCCGCGCGGCCTGGCCGCACTTCCGTGAGCAGAGCTACGGCCGCATCGTCGTCGCCACATCCACCAGCGGACTGTTCGGCAACTTCGGCCAGGCCAACTACAGCGCCGCCAAGCTCGGCCTGGTCGGTCTGATCAACACCCTCGCCCAGGAGGGCGCCAAGTACAACATCAAGGCCAACGCCGTCGCGCCGATCGCGGCCACCCGGATGACCGAGGACATCATGCCGCCGGAGATCCTCAAGAAGCTCACTCCCGAATATGTCGCCCCGGTGGTGGCCTACCTGTGCACCGAAGAGGTGCCGGACAGTGCTTCGGTGTTCATCGTCGGCGGTGGCAAGGTTCAGCGCGCCGCACTGTTCCAGAACGACGGCGTGACCTTCGAGGATGTGCCCAGCGTCGATGATGTGGCCGCCCACTGGTCGCAGATCGACGATCTCTCGGCGCCCAAGCCCGCCGCATTCAAGCTTTAGCACGTGAAAGCTCTTGTCGCCCAACGGTTGTGTGCTTTCCGGATCTCCTGCCGGTGATGTCTACGGCACAGTGATTCTTCAGCCGTGACTACCGGCGGCCTGATCCTGGTGGCGGTGGCGATCGCCGTCGGTCTGGTCGGCGTCCTGGTGCCGCTGTTGCCCGGCACGCTCCTGGTCTACGCCGCGATCGCGGTATGGGCGTTTGTGGAGCAGAACACCGTCGGCTGGGTGGTGCTCGGCGTGGTGACCGCGATCCTTGCCGCCACAATGGCGATCAAGTACCTCTGGCCGGTCAAACGGATGCGGGCGGCCGACGTCAGCCCGGCGACCCTGGCCGCCGGCGCGGTAGCCGGGGTGATCGGATTCTTCGTCATCCCGGTTCTGGGATTGCTTGTCGGATTCGTGCTCGGGGTGTACCTCGCCGAACTGGCGCACCGGCGCGATCAACGCCGGGCGTGGGCGTCGACGGTGCACGCCGTCAAAGGTGCGGCGCTGTCGGTGGGGGTGGAACTGGCCGGCGGAATGCTCGCCACCGCGGCCTGGGTGGTCGGTGTGGTGCTAACCCAGTAGCGCGGTGCGCAACCGGGCCACATCGTCAGCGCTGACCTCGCACGCCCGCAGGTAACCGTCCAGCCCGCCGTAGTTCTCCTCGACGACCCGACGTGACGTGCTCAGGTACTGCTCTCGCACCCCGAGCACCTCATCGGTGAGCCGGGATTCCATGAACGACACCACCTCATCGGTCACGCCCTCGCGGCTGCGCGTCGTCGCCACGATGTGCTCGCGCAGCCGGGCGGTCGCATCATTGCTCCGCAGATAATCGGTGAGGATCGCGTCCTGGTCGACTCCGGCTGCCTCGAGGGCGATCGCGACGGCGAATCCGGTGCGGTCCTTTCCGGCGAAACAGTGCACCAGCACCGCCCTGCCGTCAGCCAGCAGGGTGATGACCTTGCGGACCGCCCGCTGCGCACCGCCCAGGGTGGGAAAACGTTCGTACTCGCCTGTCATCCACCGCTGACCCGCCTCGGCGGGCTCCTCATCGGAGTACTCCGTCATCATCTTCTGCCAGGCCGTCTCGTGCGGCGCCTCGGCGGGGTCGTCGGAATCGGAGTGCGAGTGTGAGACCTCCGGAAACGGAAGATGATGGAGCACAACGTCATCGGGCACCGCACCGGGGCCGCGGCGCGCCAACTCAGCCGGGGACCGAAGATCGGCCACATCGGTCACGCCGATTTCAGTGAGCGCGGCGCGACCGGAATCGTCGAGCTTGCTCAGCTCACTGGACCGGAACAATCGCCCCGGCGCAATACCCGCCGTCTGTGTGACATCGCGGAAGTTCCACGCGCCGGAGAGTTTTTCGTGGCTCCGACCTGCTCACCCGCCGGTCACCGCCGCGGCCAGTGCGCTCTTCTCCCGGCCGACCTCGGCCCGCGCGACGGTGCGGATGTGTACCTCGTCCGGGCCGTCGAAGATTCGCATGGCGCGGTGCCAGCCGTACATGCGGGCCAGCGGGAAGTCATCGCTGACGCCTGCACCACCGTGCACCTGGATGGCACGGTCGATCACCGTGCAGGCCATCTGCGGGGCGACCGCCTTGATCTGGGACACCAGCGCGAACGCCGCCCGGTTGCCGTGCTGGTCGATGGTCCACGCCGCCTTCTCGCACAGCAGCCGGGCCTGGTCGATTTCGTTGCGCGACAACGCGATCTGTTGCTGCACCATGCCCTGTTCGGCCAGCGGCTTGCCGAAGGCGATCCGGGTGCGGGCCCGCTCGGTCATCAACGCCAGTGCGCGTTCGGCCACTCCGATCGCACGCATGCAGTGGTGGATACGTCCGGGGCCCAGGCGGGCCTGGGCGATCGCGAACCCCATCCCCTCCTCGGCCAGCAGGTTGGACGCCGGCACCCGCACGTTGTCGTAGAGCACCTCGGCGTGGCCGTGCTGGTCCTGCCAGCCGAACACCGGCGTGGAGCGCAGGATGTTCACGCCCGGGGTGTCGGACGGAACCAGGATCATCGACTGCTGCTGATGTGATGCGGCTTCGGGGTTGGTGCGACCCATCACGATCAGGATCTTGCAGCGCGGGTCATTGGCGCCGGATGTCCACCACTTGCGGCCGTTGATGATGTAGTCGTCACCGTCGCGGGTGATCTCGGTCTGGATGTTGCGGGCGTCGCTGGAGGCCACCGCGGGTTCGGTCATCGAGAACGCGCTGCGGATCTCACCTGCGAGCAACGGTGTCAGCCACTGCTTGCGCTGCTCTTCGGTGCCGAACATGTGCAGCACTTCCATGTTTCCG
The DNA here is from genome assembly GCA_963708455.1 of uncultured Pseudomonadota bacterium. Classification (GTDB taxonomy): domain Bacteria; phylum Pseudomonadota; class Gammaproteobacteria; order Competibacterales; family Competibacteraceae; genus CAIMUS01. The sequence continues at coordinate 636,912 of CAVPSQ010000005.1, read as the reverse complement.
GTGTCCGGGGCGGCGCAGTTGATGGCCTCCGGACCGATCTCGGTGCTCCAGCCTGTCAACTCGGCCAGCGGCGCGTACTCGAGGTTGGTCAGTCCGGACTCCGCGGGCAGGAACAGATTCCACAGCCCGCGCTCCTTGGCCAGCTTCTTGAGTTCCTCCACGACGGGCGGGACGGTGAAGTCGCCCGGGCCCGCGGCGGCCCGGTATGCGTCATAGGGTTCCTCGGCCGGCACCACGTGCTCGACCATGAATTCGGTGAGGCGTTTGTGGTAATCGGCCGCCTTGGCGGACAGAGCGAAATCCACTGCAATTCCCTTCCAATGGGGTCCGCAGCCACCTTATGTCACGGTGCTGCGGACCCCAGCGGGGGTCATCGGCCTCAGCTGTGGCCGACGGCCTGGCAGTCCATCGGGGCGCCACTGCCGGCCGGGGTGCCGGTATTGCCCGCGGCGCCGATCTGGCCGGCCCGGGTCAGCGGGTTGAGGTTGTTGGCGTTGGCCTGGCCACTGGGCATGGCCATGCTGCTGCACTGGGCGTCGGTGGCGGGCTGCGCGCCGGCCTCTGTTGCCCCCATGACGAGAGTGCCTGCGAAGATTCCGGCCGCGGCGACGGCTCCGGCCAGGGCGGTGGTGATTCGGCGGGTGATGGTGCGGTTCATGTTCGGCTCCTTAGGTCTTCAGGGCCGGTGATGTCGGCCTGAATCGACTATCTCGCCGTCCGGCACCCGAATCCGTCCACCAAGTGGACCCACACCGGGTTGAACCGTGTGTCCACCGATCGGGGGACCCGATTCCTTCTGACCGATTAGGCCAGTGCGGCGTCGACCATCCGGGCCGCATCCCGGCCCGACTCGATCGCCCCGTCGACCCAACCGGACCAGACTCCGGAGAAGTCCGCCCCGGCCAGATGAATTGCGCCCCAATGGCTTTCGACACGTCCATGAAGAGGCGGCTGTCCCGGCCGCAGCGCCAGCCAGGTGCCCTTCGAGTAGGGATCGCCGATCCAGTCGTGGCCGTAGACCTCTTCGACGGTGGCTTCCAGCTTGAGGTCATCGAGGCCGGCCTGGACCAGGTCGGGCCGGTCGATGGCCAGATCCGGAGCCAGACCGAAGGAGGCCATGATGGCCCGTTCCCCGTCCGGTTCGCTCACGGTGCCCTTGACCGTGCACTCGATGATCCCCGGCCAGCCCATCGCGAATACGTGCTTGGAGCCCGACAACTTGGACCAGACCTTGACGCACCGGCCGGTGTGGCCTTCGCGCACCAACTGGGCCAGGGCGGGTGGAAGGCCCGGGGTGAACTCGATATCGCCCAGGGTGTTCAGCGGGGCGGCCAGGATGATCTGGCGGCCCGAGTAGCGCTTTCCGGTGGCCGTGGTGACATCGACCCGGTCGGAGAGTTCGGTCACCGAGGTGACCGGTTCGCTCAGACGGATGTGCTCGGAGATCTCGGCGGCGACGCGCTCGGCCAACCCGCCGCTGCCGATATCGACGCGGGCCAGGGAGGCGAAGAACGAGTAGTCGGGGTTGTGGTCGAAGCCCGCGATCTCGCGCAGGTAGACCAGGGCCGAGAACTCCTCGGGCAGGGCTCCGGTGAGCGTGTAGGACTGGGCGCGGAGCAGATCGGCGATCGCCGGTGGAGCGTCGAGTTTGTCCAGGTACTCGTTGAACGGGATGTCCAGAGCAGCGGTATTGGTCTGGGTGAAGCCCTTGGCGAAGACCACCGGAGCGATATCGGCCCGCAGCCGGTTGAGGACCTCCTCCAACTCGTTCATATCGATCAACCCGTCGGGTTCGTCACCGTCGGAGTGCCGGCCGTCGAGGAACCAGCGGCTGGCGCCGCCTTTGTCTGCTTCGACGAACTTCGCGCCGTAACGGGCCACCTCGGCCGCCATGAAGTGATGCCGTGCCGGATCGAACCATTCCGCGCCGAGGTCGATCACGACGTCGGTGCCGGGGAATGTGCCCGAGTAGGTGCGGCCGCCCGGCCGGTCCCGGGCCTCCAGAACCACGACGTTGCGGCCCGCTTCGATCAGATCGCGTGCGGCGACCAGCCCGGCGAATCCTGCCCCGATGACAACGACGTCATAGACCTCGGTTGCGTTCATGGCCCGATTGTGGCACGGGGACGCCTACCCGCTATCGGCCATTGCGGTTAGGGTGTCACGAGCATCGGGGCCCGACCCCGAACATCCTAGGAAGCAAAAGCACAGTTCATGACAGAATACCAAGACGACTGTTGGCGTCGTCGCCGAGTCGGCGCCCGATGAGCGCCGGGTGGCGCTGGTGCCCAAGGCGGTCACGGCGTTGGTCAACAGCGGCGTCGCCGTGGTGGTCGAATCCGGTGCCGGGGAATCCGCCCTGCTGCCCGACGATCTCTACACCGCCGCCGGCGCGACGATCGGCGATGCCTGGGCATGCGACATCGTGTTGAAGGTAGCGCCTCCGACGTCTGCTGAGGTGGCTCGACTTCGGGCCGGCCAGACGCTCATCGGCTTCCTCGCACCGCGCAACGCCGACACCCAGATCGGTGCGCTCAAGGCGGCGGGTGTGCAGGCGTTCGCGGTCGAGGCGATCCCGCGTATCTCCCGCGCCCAGGTGATGGATGCGCTGTCCTCTCAGGGCAACGTGGCCGGATACAAGGCCGTCATCCTTGCGGCGAGCGAATCCACCCGCTTCTTCCCGATGCTGACCACCGCGGCGGGCACGGTCAAACCGGCCAGCGTGCTGGTGCTCGGCGTCGGCGTGGCCGGACTGCAGGCACTGGCCACCGCCAAGCGGCTGGGTGGGCGCACCACCGGGTACGACGTCCGGCCCGAGGTGGCCGATCAGGTCCGGTCGGTGGGTGCCCAATGGCTCAACATCGGGATCGACGCCGCGGGTGAGGGCGGATATGCGCGTGAACTCACCGAGGAGGAACGGGCCGCCCAGCAGAAGAAACTCGAGGAGGCCATCGGTGGCTTCGACGTGGTGATCACCACGGCGCTGGTGCCGGGTCGCCCCGCGCCCCGGCTGGTGACCGCCGCTGCGGTGCAGGGTATGAAGCCCGGCAGCGTGGTCATCGACCTCGCCGGCGAGACCGGCGGCAACTGCGAGCTCACCGAGCCGGGCCAGACCGTCGTCAAACACGGTGTGACCATCGCCTCGCCGCTGAACCTGCCGGCCTCCATGCCCGAACACGCCAGCGAGCTGTACTCGAAGAACCTGACCTCGCTGCTGGAACTGCTGATCAAAGATGGTGCGTTGCAACCGGATTTCGACGACGAGGTCATCTCGGCCTCCTGTGTCACACGCGAGGTGCAGAACTGATGTACACCCAATTGCTGGCCAATATCGCGATCCTGGTGCTTGCCGGCTTCGTCGGCTTCGCGGTGATCTCCAAGGTGCCCAACACCTTGCACACACCGCTGATGTCGGGCACCAACGCCATCCACGGCATCGTGGTGCTGGGCGCACTGCTGGTGCTGGGCAACCTGCCCGCCGACGCGCACTGGGGCGTGCGCATCATCGGCTTCATCGCGCTGGTGTTCGGAACACTGAACGTGATCGGTGGCTTCCTCGTCACCGACCGCATGCTCGGCATGTTCAAGGGCAAGAAGAAGGAAGTTGCGGCGGCCGATAAGGCGAAGGAGGTCACCAAGTGACCTACCTCGTTGATGGCCTCTACATCCTCGCCTTTTCACTGTTCATTTACGGTCTGTCCGGTCTGACCGGACCCAAGACCGCGGTACGCGGTAACTGGATCGCCGCCATCGGCATGGGTATCGCCGTCGTCGCGACCCTGATCAAGATCCGGGACACCGCACCGATCAACTGGATACTCATCGTTGCCGGTTTGGCCATCGGTGTGATCCTGGGCGTGCCACCGGCCAAGAAGACCAAGATGACGGCGATGCCGCAGTTGGTCGCGCTGTTCAACGGTGTCGGCGGTGGCACGGTCGCACTCATCGCCTGGTCGGAATTCATTGAGACCAAAGGTTTTTCGGAGTTCAAGCCCGAGCAGTCACCCACCGTCGCACTGGTGGTCGGCTCGCTGTTCGCGGCCGTCATCGGCTCGGTGTCGTTCTGGGGTTCGCTGGTCGCCTTCGCCAAACTGCAGGAAACGATCATTCCGAAGAATGTCGAGAAGGCATTCGTGAAGGGCGCCAAGGCCTTCCAGGCCGCCAATATCGTGCTGCTGATCGTCGCTGTCGCGGTTGCGGTGTATATCGGCCTGAACAAGGGCCTTGCGGAGTGGTGGATCGTTCTTCTGCTGGTGCTCGCGGGCATCATGGGTCTGTTCGTGGTGTTCCCCATCGGCGGTGCGGATATGCCGGTGGTCATCTCGCTGCTCAACGCGATGACCGGATTGTCTGCCGCCGCAGCGGGTTTGGCGCTCAACAACACTGCGATGATCGTCGCCGGCATGATCGTCGGCGCGTCGGGTTCGATCCTGACCAACCTGATGGCTGTGGCGATGAACCGGTCCATCCCGGCGATCGTGTTCGGTTCCTTCGGCGGTGGTGATACCGCAGATGGACCGGCTGGCGGCGACCAGGGCACCGTCAAGGCGACATCGGCCGCCGACGCCGCGATCCAGATGGCCTACGCCAACCAGGTGATCGTCGTTCCGGGCTACGGATTGGCCGTCGCGCAGGCTCAGCACACCGTCAAGGAACTGGCCGACCTACTCGAAGCCAGAGGCGTCGAGGTCAAGTTCGCCATCCACCCGGTGGCGGGCCGGATGCCCGGACATATGAACGTGCTGCTTGCCGAGGCCGATGTCGAGTACGACGCGATGAAGGAGATGGACGATATCAACGGCGAGTTCGGCCGCACGGATGTGACGCTGGTGATCGGCGCCAACGATGTCACCAACCCGGCCGCCCGCAACGATTCGTCGAGCCCGATTTACGGGATGCCGATTCTCAATGTCGATCAGTCCCGATCGGTGATCGTGCTCAAGCGGTCGATGTCGTCGGGTTATGCCGGTATCGAGAATCCGCTGTTCTTCCTCGATCAGACCTCGATGCTGTTCGGCGATGCCAAGAAATCGGTCTCCGAGGTCATCGAGGCGCTCAAAGACCTGTAGCGCCCATCAGGACGGTCTGCAGGGCGGCGCGGAACTCATCGGACAACGGTTCGGGTCCGTCGTCGCCGACTGCCACCAGCACGGTGTCGCACACGCCGATACAGTCGCCCTCGAGGAACAGGCCGGTCGACGCGACATAGGAGGTGCGGCCGATGCGGCCGACTCCCGCGCCGGTCTGGATGGTCGCCGGCCAGTGCGCCTCGACGAGGAAGTGCACCGCATTCTGTGACGTCACCAGGCGAATCCTGCGCCGCTTCACGTCATAGGCGTGCGGCAGCAGGCCGCGGTTCATGGTGGCGCGGGCGTTCTCGTGCAATGACTCCAGGGCCAGGTTGTTGAGATGGCCGTTGGCGTCCATATCGCCATAGCGGGCCGCGATCGACGTCGACAACGGGGTAGGACTCCAGGCGAAGACGTCGCGGATCCGGACGCGGGGCGGTGGTCGTCCAATCGGTCACAAGGTGTCCCAGTCGGTCACAAGGTATCCCAGCGTAGCAACTCGATACAATCGGCCGTGGGTTCCGACGGGCAGTCAGGTATCGATCCGCAGCGATTGCGGGTGACTCTCGACGTTCTGGCCGAGTTGCACACCCTCGAGGAGTCCCATCCCGATTTCATCGCCGTGCGTCGCGCGACCGCGCGCATGTTCAAGTCCGTGAAGAAATCGCGCCGCGACTCCAAGCGGGCCGAGATCGCCGACGCCGACCGCGCGGTGGTCGCCGCGACCGCCACCGGCGCGCCGGATCGCATCGACGACGAGACCCGCGGCATCCCGCTGTCCACGTCGGCGACCGCACCCAGCGCGGGCACCCTGCTCAAGTCGCGGGCCTGCTATATCTGCAAGCGCCATTACACCCAGGTCGACGCCTTCTATCACCAGCTGTGCCCGGAGTGCGCGCGCGTTCAGCCATGCCAAGCGGGAGGCGCGCACCGATCTCACCGGCAGGCGTGCCCTGCTCACCGGCGGCCGCGCCAAGATCGGCATGTACATCGCCCTGCGCCTGCTGCGCGACGGCGCGCACACCACGATCACCACGAGGTTCCCCCGGGATGCCGTGCGGCGGTTCTCCAGCCTGGCGGATTCCGCCGACTGGATTCACCGGCTGCGGGTGGTGGGCATCGATCTGCGCGATCCGGCTCAGGTGGTCAGCCTCGCCGACGCCGTGGCGGCGGCCGGGCCGCTCGACATCCTGATCAACAATGCCGCCCAGACCGTGCGCCGCTCACCCGGCGCCTACGCGCCGCTGGTGGACGCCGAACTGGCGCCGCTGCCGGAGGGTCCGATTCCTGAGCTGCTGACCTTCGGACATGCCAGCGATCCGCACCCGCTGGCGTTGGCGGCCTCGGTGGGAGCCCGAGCCGAGAGCCTTGACGAAGCCGCGTTGACCGCCGGATCGAGCTCACTGGAGCGGCTGGCCGCCGGAACCGCCATCGACGCCGGCGGACTGCTGCCCGACGAGCATCACGTGAACAGCTGGACCCAACATGTGCATGAGGTTGAGCCGCTGGAGATGCTGGAGGTGCAACTGGCCAACGCCACCGCGCCCTTCCTGCTCATCAGCCGGCTGCGTCCGTCGATGGCGGCGTCGGCGGCGCGGCGCACCTATGTGGTCAATGTGTCGGCCATGGAGGGCGTGTTCTCGCGCCGCTACAAAGGTCCGGGGCATCCGCACACCAATATGGCCAAGGCCGCCCTCAACATGCTCACCCGAACCAGCGCGGGGGAGATGTTCGAGACCGACGGCATCCTGATGACGGCTGTCGACACCGGCTGGATCACCGACGAGCGACCGCATTTCACCAAGGTCCGGCTGGCTGAAGAGGGATTTCACGCACCGCTGGATCTGATCGACGGCGCGGCGCGGGTCTATGACCCGATCGTGCAGGGGGAGGCGGGAATCGACCTATACGGGGTGTTCCTCAAGGACTATTCCCCGGCGGATTGGTGAGGGTGACTGGGAACCTTCAGACCGGCGGATAAGCCGGCGTGCCGGTCCAGTCGGTGCCGCGCAGCGCCCAGGGGAACCAGCTGATGAAGTACTCGATCTCGTCGGTCGGGTCGTAATCGGGTACCGGATCCATTTCGCAAACCTCCATCGATGGCGTCCTACTGGTGGATGAGTGTATCGCGCCGGACCGTACCGCAGGCGTGATCTAGGCAGATGCCTAAACTAGCCAACCATTGCCACCGGACAACGGGATCCACCGGACGGCCGACCGCGAGGAATTGTTGGCCGTGGCCACCAAGCTATTCGCCGCGCGCGGGTACCACGGCACCAGGATGGACGATGTCGCCGATGTGGTCGGACTCAATAAGGCGACGGTCTACCACTACTACGCGAGTAAGTCGCTGATCCTGTTCGACATCTACCGCCGGGCCGCCGAGAACACCCTCGCCGCCGTGCACGACGACCCGTCCTGGACCGCCGGTGAGGCGCTCTACCAGTACACCGTGCGACTGCTGACCAATATCGCCGACAACCCCGAGGGTGCGGCGGTGTACTTCCAGGAGCAGCCCTACATCACCGAGTGGTTCACCGAGGAGCAGGTCACCGAGGTCCGGGAGAAGGAGACCCAGGTCTACGAGCATGTCGCGGGCTTGATCGACCGCGGCATCGCCAGCGGCGAGTTCTTCGAATGCGACTCGCACGTGGTGGCCCTGGGCTATATCGGGATGACCATGGGCGCCTACCGCTGGCTTCGGCCCGACGGCCGGCGCTCGGCGCAGGAGATCGCCGCCGAATTCAGCACCGCACTGCTGCGCGGTCTGATCCGAGACGAGAAGATCCGCGCTGAGAGCCCCCTGGGTGTCGGCGACTGGAGCGCCGAGCAGGCGCCGATATGATCGGCCGATGCCCCTCGTCAGCAAGACCGTAGAGGTCGACGCCGACGCCGCGGCGATACTGGGAATCGTCGCCGACTTCGAATCCTTCCCGCAGTGGAACGACGAGGTGAAGGCCGTCTACATCCTGGCCCGGTATCACGACGGCCGGCCGAGCCAGTTGCGGATCGACACCGAGATCCAGGGCAATGCCGGCACCTACATCCAGGCGGTGTACTACCCGGGTCCGGCGCAGATCCAGACCGTCATGCAGCAGGGCGATCTCTTCACCAAACAGGAGCAGCTGTTCTCTGTCGTGGAGATGGGCCCGTCGAGCCTGCTCACCGTGGATCTTGACGTCGAAATCTCGCTTCCGGTGCCCAACGTGATGATGAAGAAAATCGTCAACGAGGCACTTGATCACCTTGCCGACAATCTGAAGTCACGCGCCGAACATCTCGCCTCGGGGTTGTAGAGCCGGGGTTGTAGAGCCAAGGGCGGCAACGAGTTTGGTCAATTTGCGCCCACGACGGCCCGCCGTTGGCGCAAGCTGATTCGCGATGGACCACTCACCGGATACCGAGCAGCCCTACCTGTCCCGCCGGCAGAACTGGATCACCCAGCTCGATCGCCACGCACTGATGCAGCCCGACGCCACCGCACTGCGGTTTGTCGGACGCAGCATCACCTGGGCGCAGCTCGATCGCCGGGTGACCGCGCTGGCCGGTGCGCTGCATCGCCGCGGTATCGGTTTCGGCGATCGGGTGATGATCCTGATGCTCAATCGCCCGGAATTCATCGAGGCCACCCTGGCGGCGAATCGGCTGGGCGCGATCGCCGTTCCGGTCAATTTCCGGCTCACTCCGCCGGAGCTGGCGTATCTGGTCGACAACTGCGGCGCCGGCGTGCTCATCACCGAACCGGTGCTGGCGCCGATCGCCGCCGCGGTGCGTGCCGCCACGTCGGTGCTGTCGACGGTGATCGTGGCCGAGACGCCGTCGGACGAGGTGGTTGTGGGCTACGAGGATCTCGTCGCCGAGCACGGCGATCCGGCTCCGCCCGTCGACATCCCGGGTGACACTCCGGCGCTGATCATGTACACCTCCGGCACCACCGGAAACCCGAAAGGCGCGGTGCTCACCCACGCCAATATCGCGGCGCAAGCCATGACGGCGATCTACTCATCGGGTCCGGATATCAACAACGATGTCGGGTTCATCGGTGTGCCGCTGTTCCACATCGCCGGCATCGGCGGGATGTTCCCGGCGATGACCATGGGTACCCCCACCGTCATCCACCCCCTGGGCGCATTCGACCCCGGCGACCTGCTCGACGTGTTGGCCGCCGAGAAGGTCACCGGAATTTTTCTGGTGCCCGCGCAGTGGCAGGTGGTGTGCGCCGAACAACAGGCGCGGCCGCGCGAACTGTGTCTGCGCGCGATGTCCTGGGGTGCGGCACCGGCATCGGACACCCTGTTGCGTCAGATGTCGGAGACCTTCCGCAGTGCCAAGATTCTGGCCGCTTTCGGACAGACCGAGATGTCTCCGGTGACCTGCATGCTGTTGGGCGAGGACGCAATTCGGAAACTCGGCTCGGTGGGCAAGGTCGTTCCGACCGTGTCGGCGCGGATCGTCGACGACAACATGCGTGACGTACCCGTCGGTGAGGTCGGCGAGATCGTGTACCGGGGGCCCTCCCTGATGGCGGGTTACTGGAACAATCCGCTGGCCACCGCGGAGTCCTTCGCCGGTGGCTGGTTTCACTCCGGCGATCTGGTGCGCAGCGACGCCGAGGGCTACATCTTCGTTGTCGACCGGAAGAAGGACATGATCATCTCCGGCGGGGAGAACATCTACTGCGCTGAGGTGGAGAACGTCCTGGCCGCGCACCCCGCCATCGTCGAGGTGGCGATCATCGGCCGCGCCGACCAGAAGTGGGGCGAGGTGCCGGTGGCCGTCGCCGCCGTCAGCGCCGGGCAGTTACGCCTGGACGACCTCACGCGAGTTCCTCAACGAGCGACTGGCGCGCTACAAGCACCCCAAAGTGCTCGAAATCGTCGAATCCCTGCCCAGAAATCCGGCCGGAAAAGTGCTGAAGAACGAGTTGAGGGCACGTTTCTGGCACGGTCGGAAAACCGTCAGAAGATCAATAGTGCGGTTGCGGCGTATCACCTGCGGAAGATCGGGTATGTTCCTGTGGACTTGCTCACTACTCGGTTGGTAGGGAGATCGGTATCACTTACTACTCGGGCCAGGGAGGTTGCGTGTGACGGCAACGACCGGCGTCGGCGGGTACCTCCGCAAACGCGCACGCGGCCCGTTGCAGGCCATGGGCGGCTTCTTCAAGATGTGCCTGCTCACCGGCAAGGCGCTGGGGCGGCCATTCGAGGGGAAAGAGTTCGTCCAGTACAGCTGGTTCCTGATGTCGGTGGCGCTGCTGCCGACCTTCGCCATGTCGATCCCGCTGACCGTGCTGATCATCTTCATCTTCAACCTGCTGCTTCAAGAGTTCGGCGCCGCGGACGTCTCCGGCGCGGGCGCGGCCCTGGCGTCGGTGACCCAGTTGGGCCCCCTGGTGACGGTGCTCGTGGTCGCCGGGGCGGGCTCCACCGCCATCTGCGCCGACCTCGGTGCGCGCACCATCCGCGAAGAGATCGACGCCCTCGAGGTGCTCGGCATCGACCCGATCCACCGACTGGTGTTGCCCCGCGTCGCGGCCGCGATGTTCGTCGCCGTCCTGCTCAACGGCGCGGTCATCACCATCGGCCTGGTGGGCAGCTTCATCTTCGGAGTCGGTCTACAAAACATCTCGGCCGGCGCCTATCTGCAGACCCTCACCCTGGTGACCGGGTTACCCGAGGTGATCATCTCCGTGGTGAAAGCTCTAGCCTTCGGTCTGATCGCGGGACTGGTCGGGTGTTATCGCGGCCTGACCGTGGGCGGTGGTGCCAAGGGCGTGGGAATCGCCGTGAACGAGACCCTGGTGCTGTGCGTGGTGGCGCTGTTCGCGGTGAACGTGATCTTCACGACCATTGGTGTGCGTTTCGGGACGGGGCGATAGATGGCGACTGCGACAGCGAACGCGACAGTTGTCCGCACCCGTTTTCCCCGCGCGGCCCGCGATGCCGGAAGATTCGCCTCCCTGCCCGGCCGGTTCCTGGACAGCTGCGGCCGGGTTGCCTGGTTCGCGGTCCAGGCCATCGGACAGATCGGTCACGCCCTGCGGTTCTACCGTAAGGAGATCGTGCGCCTGATCGCCGAGATCGGCATGGGTGCCGGTGCCATGGCAGTGGTCGGCGGCACCGTCGCGATCGTGGGTTTCGTGACCCTCTCGGCCGGATCGCTGATCGCGATCCAGGGCTTCGCCTCCCTCGGCAATATCGGGGTGGAGGCGTTCACCGGCTTCCTGGCCGCCATGGTCAACGTGCGTCTGACCGCACCGGTCGTGACCGGTGAGGCGCTGGCGGCCACCGTCGGCGCCGGCGCGACCGCGGAAATCGGTGCCATGCGGATCTCCGAGGAGATCGACGCCCTGGAGGTGATGGGCATCAAGAGCATCTCCTACCTGGTGTCCACCCGGATCCTGGCCGGCAGCGTCGTGATCATTCCGCTGTACGCGATGGCGCTGATCATGGCCTTCCTGTCCGCGCAGTTGACCACCACGGTCCTCTACGGACAGTCGGGCGGCACCTACGCCCACTACTTCCATACCTTCTTGCGACCTAATGACGTGTTCTGGTCATTCATCGAAGTCATCATCATCTCGGTGATCGTGATGATCAATCACTGCTACTTCGGCTACAACTGCAGCGGCGGCCCGGTGGGCGTGGGTGAGGCAGTGGGCCGCTCAATGCGGACATCGCTGGTCGTGGTTCAGTTCGTTGTCCTGTTCGCCTCGTTGGCGCTGTACGGCACCAACCCGAACTTCAACCTGACGGTGTAGCGGCCGATGACAGCACCCCTGAACACCCAGCGCCGCCCACCGCTGAAACTTGCCGGCGCCATCCTGCTCATCATCCTGGCGCTCATCGTGACGTTCGTGAGCCTGGAGTTCCGGGGCAAGCTCACGCCCACCACCCAGCTGACGCGTGCTGTCCAGCCGGTCCGGCCTGGTCATGGACCCCAACTCCAAGGTCACCTTCAACGGGGTCGAGATCGGTCGGGTCAAATCCATCTCGGCTCAGATGGAGGACGGTAGGGAAGCCGCGAAGCTGCTGCTCGACGTCAACCCGCGCTTCATCCCGCTGATTCCGTCGAATGTGAACGCCGATATCCAGGCCACCACGATCTTCGGCAACAAGTACGTCTCCCTCTCCAGTCCCGCCAACCCGAGCCCGGCACGGATCACCAGTTCTGATGTCATCGACGTGCGCAGCGTCACGGTGGAGTTCAACACGCTCTTCGAGACGGTCACCTCGATCGCGGAGAAGATCGATCCGGTCAAGCTCAATCTCACGCTGTCGGCGACCGCGGAGTCGCTGACCGGACTCGGCACCAAGTTGGGCAAGTCGCTGGTGAACGCCAACGCGGCGCTTCAGGACATCAACCCGCGTCTGCCGCGCCTGCAGTACGGCCTGCAGCGGGTGGCCGACCTGGCAGATATCTACACCGCATACGGCCCGGACTTCTGGGACGCGCTGGACAATGCGCTGACCACCGCCCGCACCATCAACGCCCAACGCGGTGATCTGGACGCCGCGCTGTTGGCGGCCGCGGGCTTCAGCAACACCGGTGCCGATGTGTTCGAGCGGGGCATGCCGTACTTCGTCCGGGCGATGTCCGATCTGGTGCCGACCTCGCAACTGCTCAACACCTACAGCCCTTCGTTGTTCTGCCTGATCCGCAACTACGCCGATCTCGTGCCGTTGGCGAACTCCTCCTTCGGCGGTAACGGCTTCTCGCTGGACGCCAATGCCGAGTTGCTGGGCGCGCCGAACGCGTACGTGTATCCGGAGAACCTCCCGCGCGTCAATGCTCGGGGCGGCCCGGGCGGGGCACCCGGTTGCTGGCAGCCGATCACCAAGGACTTCTGGCCGGCGCCCACCCTGGTTGTCGACACCGGTGCCTCGATCGCTCCCTACAATCACTTCGAACTCGGTCAGCCGTTCCTCATGGAATACGTGTGGGGACGCCAAATCGGACAGCAGACGATCAACCCATGAGATATAACTCGACCGCCATCAAACTCGGCTTCTTCTCCGTGGTGCTGCTGCTCTGCACCGCGCTTCTCATCGTCGTGTTCGGACAGTTGCGCTTCGAGCGCTACAACACCTACTCCGCTGAGTTCAGCAATGGCAGCGGCCTGCGTCCCGGCCAGTTCGTCCGGGCCGGGGGCGTGGAGGTCGGGAAGGTGTCCAGAGTTGCTCTGACGGATAGCGGTCAGCGCGCTCTGGTCACCTTCAAGGTCGACAAGTCGCTCCCGCTGTACCAGTCGACGACCGCTCAGCTTCGCTACGCGAACCTGATCGGCGACCGGTTCCTCAACCTCGAGCGCGGTACCGGTGAGGGTGCCGACCGAGTGCTGCCGGCCGGTGGATTCATCCCGATCGCGCGCACCCAGCCGGCCCTCGACCTCGATGCACTGATCGGTGGCTTCAAGCCACTGTTCAAGTCACTGGATCCGGAGAAGGTAAACAACATCGCCACCTCGTTGGTCACGGTGTTCCAGGGCCAGGGCGGCACGATCAACGACATCCTCACCCAGACAACGCAATTGACCAACACCATCGCCGATCGCGACAAGGCGATCGGTGAGGTCATCACCAACCTCAACACCGTGTTGGGAACGGTCGCCAAGCACCAGAAGGAGTTCGACTCGACCGTCAACAACTTCGAAGTGTTGATCACCGGCCTGAAGAATCGCGCCGATCCGCTGGCCGGGGCGATCGCCGATATCAGTGATGCCTCCGGAACACTGGCCGGATTGCTGAGCGATAACCGTCCGCTTCTGCAGCAGACCACCGGTCACCTCGAGACCATCCAGCAGCCGTTCGCCGATGCGCCGGAGAAACTGGACAAGATCCTCGGCGATTACCCGGCCGCGGTGACCCTGATCGGTCGCGCGGGCGGTATCTACGGTGACTTCTTCAACTTCTACCTCTGCGATATCCGACTCAAGCTCAATGGCCTCCAGCCCGGTGGCCCGGTGCGCACCATTGCCATCACCAAGCAGACGTCTGGCAGGTGCACACCGAAATGAGAACCCTCGAAGGCTCCGACCGGATTCGCAACGGCCTCATCGGCCTCTTGGTTTTGATCATGGTCATCGGTGTCGGCCAGAGCTTCGCCAGTACCCCGATGCTCTTCGCCAAGCCCATGTACTACGCGCACTTCACCGACTCGGCGGGGTCCAGCCCCGGCGATAAGGTGCGCATCAACGGCGTCGACGTCGGTCAACTCAAGTCGCTCAAGATCGACGGCGACCGGGTCCGGGTTGGTTTCACCCTGGGTGATCAGCGCATCGGCGCCGACAGCCGGGTGTCGATCCGCACCGACACCATCCTCGGCAAGCGCGTGATGGAGATCGAGCCGCGCGGCACCAAGCCGTTGGCGGTCAATTCCGTGCTGCCGTTGGAGCAGAGCACCACGCCGTATCAGCTTTACGATGCGTTCTCCGATCTCACCAAGACCACCGCCGGCTGGGATCTGGGTGCGGTCAAGAAGTCGCTCAATGTGCTCAGCGAGACCCTTGATCAGACTTCACCTCAGCTGAGCAAGGCCCTTGACGGTATTGCCCGGTTTTCCGACACCGTCGGCAAGCGCGATCAGGAGTTCAAACAGCTCTTGGCCGAAGCGAACAAAGTCGCCAGCGTGCTCGGTAACCGCAGTGAGCAGATCAACCGCCTGCTGGTCAACGCCCAGGTTCTGCTCGCCACGGTGAACGCCCGGGGCCAGGCCATCGATATGTTGCTGGAGAACGTCTCCGCGGTGTCGAGGCAGTTCGCCGGATTCATCGACGACAACCCGAACCTCAACAAGGTTCTGGAGCAACTCAGGGTGATCAGCGAGATTCTGGTTAAGCGCCGTGATGACTTCGCCAACTCGATCACCATCGCCTCGAAGTTCATGGGCGCTCTGGCCGAGTCGATCGGTTCCGGTCCGTACTTCAAGTCCCTCGTGGTGAACCTGATTCCCGGACAGCTCATGCAGCCGTTCATCGACGCCGCGTTCAAGAAGCGCGGTATCGATCCCGAGGAGTTCTGGCGCAACGCCGGACTGCCCGCGTTCCGGTTCCCGGATCCCACCGGCGCCATGCAGGCCAACGGAGCGCCCCCGGCGCCCCAGCAGGTCCTGGAAGGCACACCGGAGTTCCCGGGTCCGGCGGTCGGTCCCGGCTCGCCCTGCTCCTACACGCCGACCGGCGGAAGTATGACGCCGGGCAACCCGTTGCCCTGCGCCGCCGCGACGGAGGGTCCGTACGGGCCGGTGCCCGGTGGTTTCGGCCCGCCCAGTATCGCGATCTCGGCCCCGGTGCCGGACTCCGCGACACCTAATCACGGTGTCCCGTCGGCGGCCATCCCCGGCCTGCCGGGGCCGATCGCTCCCGGCCTGCCGGGTCCGGCACTGGCGCCCGGTCCGACCGGAGCGCGCACCGTTCCGGTACCGGAACCGCTCGACGCCACCGTCATCGCGCCCGTCGACATGGGAGGGTCGTAGTCCATGTCCATCTTCAATTTCCGCAATAAGGATCTGTCGAAGATCTCCCGCGGGTCGGTAGTCGTGGGAACGATCGCGGTCGTCCTCGCTCTGATCGCGGCGTTCGTGGGCTGGAATCTGTACAAGAAGGCCGCCACCACCACGGTCGTCGCCTACTTCGCCGACGCGTTGGCGGTGTATCCGGGCGACCGCGTTCAGATCATGGGCGTCAAGGTCGGCAGTGTCGACAGCGTCGAACCCGCCGGCGACAAGATGAAGGTGACGCTGAGCTTCGCCAGTCGGTACAAGGTGCCGGCGGATGCGACGGCCTCAGTCCTCAACCCGACCGTGGTGGCGTCCCGCGTCATCCAGTTGGCGCCGCCCTACACCGGCGGTCCGGCGTTGGCCGATAATGCGGTGATCCCCCTCGAGCGCACCCAGGTGCCGGTGGAGTGGGATGACATCCGCAAGCAGTTGGACACGCTGGTCACCGAACTCGGGCCGACCCCGAGCCAGCCGAAGGGCCCACTGGGCGATTTCGTGCAGTCACTGGCCGACGGACTCAGTGGTAAGGGCAAGCAGATCAACACGACGTTCCGGGCGCTCAGCGACGCGGTGGCGGCGCTCGGCGAAGGCCGTGACGATCTCTTCGGTGTCACCAAGAGTCTGGCGCTGTTCGTCAACGCGCTGCATCAGAACGATCAGCAGTTCGTCGCCCTCAACAACAACTTGGCGACCTTCACCACCTCGCTCACCAACTCCGATCAGGAGTTGGCCAACGCGGTCAAGGACATCGACACCCTGCTGAAAACCGCCCGCAAATTCGTTGATGACAACGGATCGGTGCTCGCCACCGATATCAACAACCTGGCCGCGGTGACCAATACTCTGATGCAGCCTGAGCCGCGCAATGGTATCGAGACCGCGCTGCATGTGTATCCGAACCTCGCTGCGAACGTCAACAACATCTATCACCCGACCCACGGCACGATCCAGGCGATCCCGGCCGTTGCCAGCTGGGCCAACCCGATGCAGTTCATCTGCAGCGGGATCCAGGCGGCCAGCCGGCTGGGTTACCAGGATTCGGCTGAGCTGTGTGCCCAGTATCTGTCGCCGATCTTCGACGCGACCAAGTTCAACTATCCGCCGTTCAGCTTGAACCAGTTCTCCGGCGCCGAGACGCTGCCCAAGTACGTCGCCTACTCCGAAGAGCGGCTGCGGCCGCCGTCCGGGTGGAAGGACACGACGGTGCCGGGTATCTGGTCGCGGGACACCCTGTTCTCGCACGGCAACTCCTCCACCGTCCCGTGGCAGGGTCCGTTCGGGGAGCCGGACTGGATCGTGGCTAAGGGCATGCAGGGTGTCGAGGTCGGTCCGTTCACCGGCCCGATGCTGACCCCGGACTCACTCGCCGCACTCATGGGCGGACCCGACCCCGTCTCGATGCCAGTGGCCGGCCCTCGTGGCGGCGCGCCGCCGAACTCCTACGACGGCTTCGGCAACCAGAACAACCCGCTGCCGCCGCCGTGGTACCCGGGTGCGCCGCCGCCGCCGGCACCCGGCGTGGATGTCGTGCCGGGTCCGCTTCCGGCCTCGGCGTTGATCGGCCCGCCCGCACCCGCCGCGGCCGCGCCCGGACCGATGCTGCCTGCTGAGATGGGGGCTGGATAGTGAGCATGTTCCTGAATTCCACTCGTCGGATGGGTCGGCGCGCACTGCTGCTGTTCGTCACGGTCATGGTGCTGACCTCGTGCGGGTGGCGCGGTATCGCCAACCTGCCGCTTCCGGTGGGACCGGGCACCGGCAAGGGTGCGACGACGGTGTACGTCCAGGTTGCAGACACGTTGGCGCTCAACACCAATAGCCGGGTCCGGGTTGCCGACGTGTTCGTGGGCACCGTGCGCGAGATCAAACTCCAGGACTGGGTCCCGACACTGACCCTGACAGTGGAGCCGGGCATCGAATTGCCCGCCAATGCCACCGCCAAGATCGGACAGAGCTCCATTCTGGGCACTCAGCATGTCGAGCTGGCGGCGCCGGCGGATCCGTCGCCGCAGCGGCTCAAAGACGGTGCGACGATCCCGTTGAAGAACTCGTCGTCGTTCCCGACGATCGAGCGGACCCTGGCCAGTTTGGCCACGGTCCTGCGCGGTGGCGGAATCCCGAACCTGGAGATCATCCAGACCGAGGTCAACAATCTGCTGACCGGTAATGCCGATCAGATCCGTGATTTCCTGAACAACCTGGATGTGTTCACCGCGGGGCTCAACAAGCAACGCGAGGATATCGCTCGCGCCATCGAGTCCTCGAACGAGTTTTTCGCCTACGTGGCCAGCCGCAACAACACCGTCGACCAACTGCTGGTCGACCTGCCGCCGTTGGTCGAGTATTTGGCCGGCGCTAAAGACCGGGTCACCGATGCGGTGCTCGCACTCGGCCGGTTCAACAAGGTGACGGGTGACAGCCTGTCGGCCGCCCGCGCCGATATCGACACCAACCTCGCGACGCTGCAGCGGCCGCTGAAGCAACTGGGCCGCGGTGCACCGTACTTCCTCGAGGCGATGAAGCTGATCATCACCAACCCCTATCCGCTGGACGGCATTCCGAAGGCCATCCGCGGCGACTACATCAACCTCTCGCTGCAGGCCGATCTCACGCTGAGTTCACTGGACAATGCGTTGCTGACCGGTACCGGTTTCTCCGGCATGCTGCGGGCGCTGGAGCAGTCGTGGGGCCGTGATCCGGCGACGATGATCCCGGATGTCCGGTTCACCCCGCACCCGAACATGACCTCCGGCGGCGGTCCGTTCGTCGAGCGTGGCGAGTGAGTGAGGGAATGAACCCATGCTGACCCGCTTCATCAAATTCCAGTTGGGCACGTTCGTCGTGCTGACCGTGCTGGCCCTGATTGGCCTGAGCATTTACTACCTGCGCCTGCCCAGCGTCGCCGGGATCGGTCAGTACACCCTCTCGGTGGATCTGCCGTCGGCCGGTGGTCTGTACAAGACGTCGAATGTGACCTATCGCGGTGTCACGATCGGCCAGGTGACCGATATCGAGCCCACTGAGAAGGGCGCCCGGGCCACGCTCCGGATCGCCGACAGATACCAGATCCCGGTCGATGCTTCCGCCAACGTCCGGTCGGTGACCGCGATCGGCGAGCAGTACCTGGACCTGGTGTCCGACGGTAAGACGGGCCAGTACTTCGCCGCCGGGCAGACGATCACCAAGAGCACCATCCCGCAACCGGTGGGACCTGCCCTCGACGCCCTCTACCGCAACCTGTCGGCGCTGCCGGCGGACAAGATCCCCACCCTGCTGGACGAGACGGCCATGGCCGTCGGTGGCCTGGGGCCGACACTGCAGAGGTTGACCGATAACACGTCGAAGTTCGTCGACGCACTCCAGACCAACATCACCGATCTCAATGACATTGTTGATAACGCCCCGCCGATCCTGGACAGCCAGGTGTCGACCGGGGATGCGATCGCCGTGTGGGCCGCCAACCTCAACTCCCTGACGGCACAGGGCAAGGCCCAGGATGCCGCGCTGCGCAGCGGTCTTCAGCAGGCCGCACCCACTGCGGAGGGGCTCAATACCCTGTTCCTCGACGTCAAGGATGGCCTGCCGCAGACCCTGGCGAACCTCGAGATCATCATCGAGATGCTCAAGCGGTACAACAAGGGTGTGGAGCAGTCCCTGGTGCTCCTGCCGCAGGGCGCGGCTGCCGGACAGTCGGTGGCGGGCGTATTCCCCGGTCAGGCCTCGCTCGACCTCGGGTTGTCGCTCAACCAGCCGCCGCCGTGCCTGACCGGCTTCCTGCCGGCCAGCCAGTGGCGGTCGCCAGCCGACCTCAGTGTGAAGCCGGTGGAATCGGGCCTCTACTGCAAGATCCCGAAGGACACTCCGGCCAACGCTGTTCGTGGCGCGCGCAACTTCCCCTGTGTGGACGTGCCCGGTAAGCGTGGGGCCACACCGCTGGAGTGCCGCAGCAACGAGCCGTACACACCGCTGGGCACCAACCCGTGGTACGGCGACCCCAACCAGATCGTCAACTGCCCGGCCCCGGGTGCCCGGTGCGACCAGCCGGTCAATCCCGGCACCGTCATCCCCGCACCGAGCATCAACAACGGGCTCAACCCACTGGCGGCTGAACTGCTGCCGGTGCCCGAGCCGCCCGCCCAGGACGCGCCGTCGGCGCCCCGCGGCGGTACGGTGCAGTGCAACGGTCAGCAACCCAACCCGTGTACCTACACGCCTGGGCCTGCACCGGCGACCAACACCTCGGCGGTCTACGACGCCCAGAGTGGGGATATTGTCGGGCCTGACGGCACGACGTATACCGTCACGAACTCGACCAGTACAGGAGACGACGGATGGAAGGAGATGCTGGCTCCGGTCAGCTGACCCCAACCCCGCCATTGACAGTGCCTGAGCCGACCGAGTCGAGGCTGAGTTCCGGACGCTGGTTGGTTCGTGTGTGCGCCGCACTGGTGGCGGTGAGCCTTGCGGTGATCGCGGCCGGCGTGTTCGCGTGGGTCTCCAATCGCGATATCGCCTCGACTGAAGCCGATGAAGTGCTGGCCGTCGAGACGGCCAAGGACTGCATCGCGGCCACCCAGGCGCCCGATATCCAGGCGATGAACGACAGCCAGCGCAAGATCGTCGCCTGCACCACGGAGAATTACGCACCCCAGGCCAACCTCTACAGCAGCCTGCTCACCGAGGCCTATCAGACCGTCAACGCCAAGGTGAAGATCACCGATATCCGGGCCGCGGCCGAGAAGCACTACTCCGACGGCGCGATCGACGTTCTGGTCGCCACCCGCGTCGAGATGTCGAATGTCGAGCAGCAGGGCCAGGAGTTGAGCTATCGGTTGCGAGTGCGGATGGCACCCGTCGACGGCACCTACAAAATCGACAATATCGAGCCGGTGAGTAAGTGACCGTGACCGTCGACGAAACCCTGATCGAGGATGCCGCCACCGAGGTCCCCGTGACCGCCGGCGTGGTCGCGACCTGGTCGGCTCGGGCGGGCGCCTTCGTCATCGACGTGCTGTTCGGCGCGGGCGTTGTCGCGGTGGCCCTGCTGGTGTGGGGTTCAGCACCGTCCCGAGGCTGGCTGTGGTGGACGGCGCTGCTGGTGGGCGCGGTCGTGCTGCTGGCGGTGCTGGTCAATCGGCTCTTGCTGCCCTCGGCCACCGGATGGAGCCTCGGCCGTTCGGTGTTCGGTATCGCGGTGCTGGACCGTGACGGTGAACCTGTCAGTCCGTGGCGGCTGCTGCTGCGTGATGTGGCCCACCTGCTGGATACCGTGCCGCTGTTGTTGGGCTGGCTCTGGCCACTGCTGGATTCCCGCGGCCGGACCTTCGCCGACATGCTGGCCCGCACCGAGGTCCACCGGATCGACGGTGCCCGACCCGACCGGCGTCACCGCGCGGTCGCGGCCATGGCCGCCGCGGCGGTGCTCTCGACCGCGATCGCTACAGCGGGGTACTTCGCCGTGTACCGGCAGGAAACGGCGATCGCGCACGCCCGCGAGCAGATCGCCGTGCAGGGGCCCAAGATCGTCGCCGATCTCCTCACCTATAAGGCTGCCAGCGTCCAGGATGACTTCACCCGTGCCCAGGGTTTGGTGACCGAGGCCTTCCGGCCGACCTGGATCGCTCAGCAGGAGGCCATCCGCAAGGCCGGCGCGATGGATAACGAACTCTGGGTCACCAACAGCGCGGTGTTGTCCAACTCGAAGGACCGCGCGACGATGCTGCTGCTGCTGCAGGGCCAGCGCGGTATCGAACGGGCTCAGCGGTTCATCACGGCCTCGGTTCGAGCTGGTTTTGAGAAGTCGGGTTCGGGCCAGTGGCAGGTATCGGAACTGACCGTGCTGACTGCTCCCAGTTCCGACGGGGGTGGCCGATGAGCCCACGCCGCAGATACGAACCCGACACCCCGGTGTTGCAGCTCCCCGAACCGCAGCCTCGCTACCGGATGCTGGCGTCGGTCGCCGCCTCGGCGGGCGTGGTGGTGATCACCGGTGTCACAGCCGCGGCGCTGATCTTCGCCAAGCACGACACGGTGCAGCGCGCACAGATTCGCGATGCCGACGTGCTCGACTTCACCAGATCGTTCATCACCAACTACACCTCACCGGATCCCTTCCGCGCCAATGACTACGCCAACTCGGTGCTGGCGAAGGGCACGGGTGTGTTCGCCGAGGATTTCGAAAAGAACATCAATGCCGTCGTGATTCAGGTGGCCCAAGCCGAGCGCGGATTCGGCGCTGTGCAGGAGATCGGCATCGAACGCTGGAACTCCGACGGCAGCGCTGATGTCGTTGCGGTGGCGATGATGACGACCAAGATGCCCGATGGCAAGAGTATCGAGAGTGCAAGCCGATGGGCGATCACCGCAACCAAGGAGGGGGAGCAGTGGAAGGTCAGCAACCTGAAGCAGGTGATCTGAGCGACTCGGCGCCCGAGGAATCCCCGCAATCAGTTGCTGAAGTCGAGGAGTCCAGCCGACGAGTCCGGAGCCGACGAACACCTGCGGATGAGGCGCCCAAAGAACCCTCAGCCGCACGAAAGTGGCTGGTGCGCAACAGGAAAAAACTTGCAGTCGGGTCGTCGGTGGGACTGTTCGTCGCCGCAGGGGCGTTCGCCGGAGCAGCGGTACAGCCGTATCTGATGGATCGCGCGACCGTGGCCACCAAAGAGAAGGTCGCGCGCACCGCCGCCGACGCGATCACCACATTGTGGAGCTACAGCCCTGACGATATGGACAAGCTCTCCGAGCGTTCGGCCAAGTATCTGGGCGGCGACTTCGCCGTGCAGTACCGCCGCTATGTCGATGCGATCGCACCTACCAACAAACAGGCCAAGGTGACCAGCAGCACCCAGGTGGTGGCGGCCGCGGTGGAATCGCTGCGCGGCTCCGAAGCCACCGCACTGGTCTATACCAACACCACCTCGGCGACACCGAAGAGCAACAACATCCCGTCGCTGAAGTACCTCTCCTACCGGCTGGAGTTGCAGCGCGAGGGCAGAGACTGGCGGGTCACGAAAATGACCACCGTGACGTCACTGGACCTCACCCCGAAGCTCTAGTTGAACCCGAGCCAACTCGGGAGAGCGCGTTCCCGGGCGTCGCACAGCACCGCCATGGTGTCGCAGGATCCTCGGGGCGAACCGGCACCGGCCCACATTCCGCCGGTATCTCGACGCAGCACGATCGATGATGATCCGCCGCCGTCGAGGAGCACCGCGGTATCGCTGCCCAGCCCGCGGAACAGATCCTGGATCTGATCCGGCGTATAGCTACCGCCCTGGAAGACGTACATCTGGTCGGAGTCCCGGGAGTAGCCCACCGCCGTCCTGGCCGCGCTGGGGCCCGGATCGTTGAGCTGACCGGTGTCCCCGGGAGCCAGCAGCTTCAATCCGCTCACGGCGACGAATCGGGTGCCGGCCGCGACGAGTTGATTGATCACCGGCGAGGCGGCGTCGTAATCATTCGGGGCCTTCGGGGTCACCACATAGGGGGCGCCGCGCACCGGCAGGATCAGCGTGCTCAATGCCGTCCACACCTCGTCGCCACCGGAGAGCGCCTGTTTGCCTGCATAGGCAAGCGTGCCGGTGACCGCCATATTCGCCCGGCCCAGTCCGCCGGTGTTGTCGATGTAGGTCCCGAGCGGTGAACTGCACCGGGTGTTCTTCCACGAGCCGGCCTGCTGGGACCGCACGTCGAAGAAGTTGGCGTTGATGGCGATGGTGGGCTGACCAAGTGCGGCCCACGCCTGCAGTGGGGCGTAGGTCTCCGAGGCCTGCATCAGACCCTCGGAGGTGCGGGCACCGGGCGTTCGCTCACACCGCGCCTGGGCACCCTGGTGGGTATCCACCAGCAGTCGGGGCGCAAGCCGTTGCGAGGCCGCTTTCACGATCATCAGATGACCGCCGTTGGTCAGTTCGTAGGAGTTTCCCGCGGCGTTGAGCATGGGGGCCGGAAACCCGCTGCCGAAGTTATAGACCAGATAGCTGCCCCGGGTATTGGCGATCGCCCCGAACAACTTGTCGCGACCGTCGGCGGCGACGGCGTGCGGAGAATTGGTGACGGCCACCGTCGCGCAGGTGAGCACGGCCATACATCCCGCGCCGATGCGACGGAGGGTGGCGGCGAGGTTCGACACAGGTTAACGATAGCCCCGCAAGTAACACTGTCAACATCCGTAACGGCCAGGTCACCGTTGTGGCGCGGCCGTATTACGAAGTGCCGCAAAAGAATCCGACGTCCGGTCGTCAGGCCCCGCGCTGACCTCTCCACCGGTTCTCGTAGGCCGCGATGTTGTCTGGATCGTCTGTCTTTTCGCGGATCATCGCTCTCTCGCGCCGAATGACTGACCGCATGGTCAGCCCGGCCAGGGCGATAAAGGCGATGGCCGCAAGGATGATGTAAATGGCTGTGGGATCGCCGGTGCCCATTGTGGTCCCCGATCTTCTAGTGGCGGTTACCGATCGCGTCTGCAGCACGTGGCGGGCGCTGAACTCATAGTCCCCCTGCGCTCCGGTTTGGGAAGTCCCAAAAAATGACATTTTTGTGACGGTTTCAGGTCGTACCCGGCACCAGGCCCCGACTACCCTCATCCCATGGCCACAGAGCGCACCGAGCGAACCTTCGCAGGCGTGGGCGGGATTCGAATCGTCTACGACGTGTGGACGCCGGATGTCGAACCCCGCGGTGTGGTCGTGCTGGCGCACGGGTACGGCGAACATGCCCGCCGCTACGACCACGTCGCACGGCGGTTCGCCGCCGCGGGTCTGGTGACCTATGCCCTCGATCACCGCGGTCACGGCCGCGCCGGCGGCAAGCGCGTGCGCGTTCGCCATATGTCGGAGTTCGTCGCCGACTTCCGCTCGCTGGTCCAGACGGCCACCGTTGAGTACCCGGGCCTGACGCGAATCGTGCTGGGCCACAGCATGGGCGGCGGGATCGTGCTCGCCTACGGTGCGCAGTACCCCGACGAATACGACCTCATGGTTCTCTCCGGTCCGGCCATCGCCGCCCACACCGGGGTGTCCAAGGCCAAGGCGCTGCTGGGGAAGATGGTGGGTTCGGTGCTGCCGGATCTGCCGATCGAACAGATCGATCCGGATGCGGTGTCCCGCGATCCGCAGGTGGTGGCCGACTACAAGGCCGACCCGCTGGTCTACCGCGGCAAGATCCCGGCCGGGATCGGCAAGGCCCTTCTTGTCGTGGGGGAGACGATGCCCCGGCTGGCCGGTGCCATCACCGCACCGTTGCTGGTGGTTCACGGCGAACGGGACCGGCTGGTGGCCGCCGCGGGCAGCGAGCGGCTCGTGGGTTGCGTGGCCTCGCGCGATGTCGAACTCAAGGTGTATCCGCAGCTCTTCCACGAGGTGTTCAACGAGCCCGAGCGCGACATCGTGCTCGATGACGTCACCGGGTGGATCGCGGCCCGGCTGTGATCCGAAGACTGCTGGTCGGCGGCGCTGGCCGTGAGCCTGGTGGCCGGTTGCGCGCGCAACGATGCCGCCGAGCGGGTCTGGGTGGAGCAGGAGGTGAGTTTCGACGCCAACGGACTGACCGTGCACGGCACCTATCGCCATCTCTCCGGCGACGGCTGCGGGTCCGGCTGCGCTGTTGATCTCCGAGAGTGGGCCCACCGATCGCAATGGCGATAACAATGTCGCCGGGCCGGTCGGCAACATGCGCCAGCTTGCGGAGTTCCTCTCCGAACACGGTGTGGCGACGCTGCGCTACGACAAAGTCGGTACCGGCGCCACCGGCCTCGGCCCGTTCGCCGACCGCCCGGCCGACGTCGGAAGTGCGGTCTCCACCGATGGCGCCCGGGCCGCGGTGCGCTTCCTGGCCGGGCAGGCCGGAACCGATGCCGCCCGGATCTCGGTGTACGCGCTCGGGGAGGGCACGATCCATGCGATGTCGCTGGCCGGCGACACCTCGCCGGGTGCTCCGCGAATTCATTCGCTGGGTCTGCTGCAACCATTGCCCGCTCGCTACCTCGACATGATCACCGGCCGAGTGCGGGCCGATGTCACGGCGGCGGTACAAGCCGGCAGACACGACCCAGCAGCAAGCCGATGCCGTGCTTGCCGCCTGGCTGGCCGCGGTCCAGCAGGCCCGCACCACCGGCACGGTGCCGGCCGGACTGCCGGATGGGCTGAGCGCGATCCTGGCTCCCGGCAATGTCAAAGTCGTCGTCGAATCCGACGCGATCGACCCCGTCGCATTGGCCGGCCGCATCCCCGCGGGCACGCCGGTTCTGCTCACCTGCTCAGACTCCGACGCCCAGGCCAGTTGCGCCGACATCGCACCGTTGGCCGACGCATTGGCGCACACCGCTCTGCAACTGGTTAAGCTCTCCGGGGTCAATCACGTGTTGCGCGATGACCCCAGCGACAACGTCGCCAACTATGCGAGCAAGGATCCGCTGTCACCCCAACTCACCGCCGCACTCGACCAGTTCGTCACCAAGTAGCCGCCCGGGTAGCCGCCCGGGCTAATCCCAAGGAGTCACCGTGGCCATCTCAGTTCGCTCGCCCACGGCGGTGATTGTTGATGAATTCCGGTGTGGGGAAAGCTCACCGCTCAGCGGATCGGGCTCGGTGAGTATGTCGCTGTCCTCGCCTAGCGTGACGCCATGACCGAAGACAAGATGCTCGCCCGCATCGCCGCCCTACTGCGCCAGGCTGAAGGCACCGATAACGCCCATGAGGCCGAGGCCTTCATGGCCGCCGCCCAACGTCTGGCGACCATGACGTCCATCGATCTCGCGGTGGCACGCGCGCATGCGGCCTCCCGCACGGCCGCCCAGGTTCCGACCCAGCGGACGATCACCATCGGCGAGCCGGGCAGCCGTGGGTTGCGCACCTACGTCCAGTTGTTCGCCGCGATCGCCGCCGCCAACGATGTCCGCTGCGATGTGGCGTCGAACTCGACGTTCGTCTACGCCTACGGCTTCAGTGAGGATATCGACGCCAGCCACGCGCTGTACGCCAGCCTGGTGGTCCAGATGGTGCGCTCCTGCGACGCCTATCTGGCCACCGGTGCGCATCGGCCCACGCCCACCATCACCGCTCGGCTCAACTTCCAACTCGCATTCGGCACCCGGATCGGTTCCCGGCTCTCCGATGCGCGTGACGAGGCCAAGCGGGAGGCGACCCAGTCCCGTACGGCGGCTCCAGGGACCGCGATCGCGTTGCGTAACAAGGAAGTCGAGCTGCGTGATCATTACCGCAGCGAGTCCAAGGCGCGCGGCACCTGGCGGGCCACCAGCGCCTCGGCGGGATACTCCTCCGCCGCGCGCCGCGCCGGTGACCGGGCCGGCCGGCAGGCGCGGCTGGGCTCAAGCCCCGAATTGCCGGGGGCGCGGACCCGGCTGCCCCGGTGAGCGTCCGGGACAACCAACGCTCTCGGGTCTATGCGGCCGAGCAGTTCGTCCGCACCCTCTTCGATCGCGCCGCCGAACACAGTTCGCGCGCCATTGACTTCTTCGGCGATCCGATCACACTTCCGCCGGAAGCACGGTTCGGATCGATCGAATCGGTGCAGCGCTATGTCGATGCGGTACTGGCGCTGCCCGCCGTGACAGCGCACTGGCCGCAGTGCTCCCCGATCGCTGTCCGGTCCCGGCGTGCCGCGACGGCCGCCCATTACGAAAACCATGACGGCACCGCCGTTATCGCCGTTCCGGAGCGCGGCGCAGCCGGCTGGGCGATGCGAGAACTGGTGGTACTGCATGAGGTGGCGCATCATCTGGCGGCGGGTGCGTGCCCTGCGCACGGGCCGCACTTCGTCGCCACTTTCTGCGCATTGACCGCGGCGGTGATGGGTCCGGAGGTGGGGCATGTACTGCGCGTGGTCTACAGCAAAGAGGGAGTTCGATGAGTACAGATTCGATCGGTCCGAAACAGTGGCTGCCCGTCGACGCACTGCTGGACGCACTGCTCCTCGGTCCGGACGAGGCACTGAGCGCGGCGCTTTCCGATTCCGCCGCCGCGGGCCTGCCCGCCATCGAGGTCTCGGCGCAGAGCGCCCGGTTTCTCTACCTGCTGACCCGGATCATCGGCGCGCGCCGGGTCCTGGAGATCGGCACCCTCGGCGGCTACAGCACCATCTGCCTGGCCCGCGGCGTCGGCGAGCAGGGCAGCGTCGTGACACTGGAATATCGCGCGGATCATGCCGAGATCGCACAGGCGAACCTGCACCGGGCCGGCGTCGCGGACCGGGTCGAGATCATCGTCGGCGCGGCACTGGACACCCTGCCCGGGCTGACCGGTGATTTCGACCTGGTGTTCATCGACGCCGACAAGGAGAACAACACCGCCTATGTCCGGGCCGCGCTCGCGCTGGCTCACCCCGGAACCGTGATCGTGGTGGACAACGCCGTACGCGCGGGCCGCATCCTGGATCCGGCGGTCGACGACCACCAAGGCAGTGCGGTGCGCGAGATGCTGGAGATGATGGGCGCCGAACCCCGGCTGGAGTCGGCCGCGATTCAGACGGTCGGCAGCAAGGGTTGGGACGGTTTCGTCATCGCCCGGGTGACAGAGCCCCGCGCCGGTTAGCGGCGTCTCAGCCCGCCGCCGCGACCTCCACCGGCACCGCATTGAGCACCGCGTTACCGGATAGCGGATCCATCAGCGAATCGTCGAAGAGACTGTTGACGTTGACGCCGGGATGGTCCGCGGCCACCGACATCCGGGTGCCCGGCTCGGTGTGGCCCCAGCCGTGCGGCAGTGACACCACACCCGGCCGGATGGCGTCGGTGATCTCGACCGGCACCTCGAGCTTGCCGCCCGGCCCGGTCACCACGGCCAGATCGGTCACGCCCAGCCGGGCGGCGTCATCGGGGTGGATCTGCAATGTGCAGAGGTTGGTACCACCGGACAGTGCCGGCAGATTGTGCAACCAGCTGTTGTTGGAGCGCAGATGCCGACGGCC
Source organism: uncultured Pseudomonadota bacterium (assembly GCA_963708455.1). Taxonomy (GTDB): domain Bacteria; phylum Pseudomonadota; class Gammaproteobacteria; order Competibacterales; family Competibacteraceae; genus CAIMUS01. The sequence continues at coordinate 608,416 of CAVPSQ010000005.1, read as the reverse complement.
GATGAGCAGGAAACCATCGTCATTGCTTCCGAGCGAGGCGTGCAGCCGTGGGATATCGGCCAGGATCGGCTCGGGCGCCAATTCGACCATGCCAGAGGGAGTTCGGAGGATCTCTGGAATCCGCGGTGTCAGCGGACCGAGGTCGATCCCGTGCGGGTTGTCCTTGAGTCGCTGCAGATTCAGACCGTCGGGGTTGGCACCGAACGCGTCACCGAACTGGCCCAACCGCAGCATCATGTCCAGCTGTCGTTCGTAACCGGGACCGTCCGCCAGCATTGCGGTCAGTTCCTCGACCGATCGGCCCGCGACCGGTGAGTCCGGATCGGCGACCTCCTTGGCCAACCTCCCCGCGATCATCTGATCGTCGACCAGGGCGGGATCGGCATCCGGCCCCAAACCGCGTGCGATCAACGCCAACCGGGACAGGATCTCGCATTCGTCGGGCCGATCGTCGGCCAGCGGCACGGCAGGCGGCGAGTAGCGGGCGTTGTTACGCACCGCTGCGGCGGCGAACGCCACATCGAAATGACCGACGCGCGACGGCGGTGGCGGCGGCAGGATCACGTCGGCATGCCGGGTGGTCTCATTGAGGTAGGGATCCACCGACAGCATGAAATCGACGGTGTCGAGGGCATCGGCCAGACGTGGGCCGTCCGGCGCAGAGAGCACCGGATTGCCGGCCAGGGTGATCATCGCGCGGATCTGACCCTCGCCGGGTGTCTCGATCTCCTCGGGCAGCGCGACCGTGGGCAGCTCGGACAGCGCCTCCGGATAGCCGGAGACGCGGCTGTTCCAGCGGCCCGTCGTGAACCCGCGGCCGGCACGGGCGGGCCGGGGTGCGGCAGCCACGGATGAACTGGCGAACATCACCCCGCCGGCGCGGTCGAGGTTGCCGGTCAGGACGTTGATGACATCGACCAACCAGGTGGTGATCGTGCCGAACTCGACGGTCGATGTGCCCATGCGCCCGTACACCGCCGCGCTCGGAGCCGCCGCGATCTCGCGGGCCAGGGTCCGGATCTCGTCTGCGCTCACCCCGCAGTGCTCGGCAACCGCTGCCGGCGGGAAGTCCGCGGCCGCGGCCCGAACCTGCTCCACCCCGACGACATGATCGGCCATCCGGCCGAGGTCGACCAGGTCCTCGTCGAAGAGCACATTGACGACGGCAAAAAGCAGCGCGCCGTCGGTGCCGGGCCGCGGTGCGATATGGCGGTCGGCCAGCTCCGCGGTGCGGGTCCGGTTCGGATCCAGCACGACCAGTCGGCCACCGCGCTTGCGGATAGCTTTGAGCTTTCCACCGAAATCGGCTGCGGTGGCAAGACTTCCGTTGGACACCAACGGATTTCCACCGATGATCACGAGATAGTCGGTCCGATCGAGATCAGGAATAGTGAACGGCACCGGAGCGCCGTACATGTACCCGCACGCCACATGCTTGGGCATCTGGTCGAGGGTGCTGGCGGAGAAGATATTGCGGGTGCCCAGGGACCGGCACGACGGTCGGCACGTAGAACGCGCCCGCGATGGTGTGGGCATTCGGGTTACCCAGGTAGATGCCGACCGATCCGCCGCCGGTGGCGGCGACGACCCGACCCAGGCCCTCGGCGGCGGCGGCGAACGCCTCGTCCCAACTGGTCTCGACGAGTTCGCCGTCGCGGCGAACCAGTGGCTTGTGCAACCGGTCCGGATCGTTATCGAGTTCAGCGAGGCTGGCACCTTTGGGACAGATGTACCCGTGACTGAAGACGTCGTCGCGGTCGCCACGCGCGGCGGTGACTTTGTCGTCCTCGATGGTGAGGACCATTCCGCAGGTGGCTTCGCACAGCGGACAGATTCGTAATGCGGTTCTGCTCACCCGAGTCACTGTGCGCTTCTGCCGCGGCCGTGGCAAGACACGAGGAATGAACTGCCCGTCGCGGTGTTTGCTATTCTCCCGATGATTCGCGGAAGTTCATCGGGAGGGGTCTGGAAAATGACAGTTGGCAAGGTTGCTCGGAAGGGTCGCCGCGGGCGCGTTTCGGCCGCCAAGATGACTGTTCTGGGTGCCGTCGCGGTGACGGCGAGTGCAATGGTGGCGGGACTGACAGCGCCGGCCGCCGAAGCCGACGTAGCCTTCGACGCGGTCGCGACGGGGCCGCTGTTCCGCGTGGCCCAGGCACTCGGAGTCACCACCATCGAGATTCCCGATGTCGATGTGCTCGGCACCATCACCATCAACCTGGACTACGCGCTGCCGTTCCCGACGGTCCTGGCCGATGATGTCAACGCGTTTCCGTTCGGCGGCTTCACGCCCGTCCTGTCCACCTTCAAACGCCAGCCCGGCGGCACCCTGGGTGCCGCCATCCTGGGCGGGTCTGGCCTGGGCGCCTATCAAGCCGGCATCGCGTACGAGGCGATGCTGGCCAGCGCTGCCGGGAACACACCGGCCGGATACACCCCGCTGGTGCCGAGTGGAAAGGTCAACTCGCTGACCGGGGAGCCGTGCACCTCCGGCGTCTCCTGCGTGCAGGGCATCAACGTGACCAACCTTGCGCTGGCGCAGGTGAACAATCCGGGTACGCCCAACGGTGGCCTCTACGCCCGGTTCGCCCCGATCCTGAATCTGTTCGGTATCGAAGCCGTCAGTCAGGGCGGGACGTCGGCATCGAGCACCGGGATCGCGCTGAATGCTGCGACGGTGGGGTTGGCGCTCGGATACAACCTGATGTCGGACTTCCCGGTGACGCTGAATCCGTTCTCGCTGACCAATTCCCTTCTGGCGACGGTACTTCCGACCAATCTGATCGGCGGGGCCACTCTTGCCGGCACGTCGGACGATGTGATCTATGCCAAGCTCGGTGCGCTGGCCACACTGAACCTGCCCAGCACCACCTACGGCACGCTGGCACCCACTGATCTGCCATTGCTGGAGCCGTTGCGCCTGCCGGCCCGCCTGGTCAACGCCGCGTTCCAGGCTCTTGGTGTGCCGATCACCGTTCCCACCCCGCTGGCGGATGCGCTACAGCCTGCGGCGGAGATCCTGGTCAATGTCGGCTACACCGACGTGCAGACACCCAGCGAAGGCGGCACCTACAACCGGACCTACGACCAGTCCGGCACCTACACGCCGTATCTGTCGGTCAACCCGCTGACCCCGGCGGAGTGGGCACAGGTGCCCGGGGATGTCGTCCGGGCGCTCGTCAACGGTTTCGTACCGGGCCTGAGTGGGTCTGTCGGTTCGGCGGCTCGGGTCACCACGCCGACGGCGGTCGTCGACGCGGCTAAGACACCGAAGTCTCGTACCGGTGGAACCCGGCGAGCGGTGAGCCAGGCCAAGGAGTCACCCGCGCCGAAGCGGGCCGCTGCCGCCAGGTCCGCCAGGTCCGCCAGGAGTGCAGCGGTCTAGTCGCAGACCGCGCCCTGGGCCGCTGAGCCGACCAGCTTGACGTACTTGGCCAGTACCCCTCGGGTGTAGCGGGGCGGCGGCGGAGTGAATCCGGCTCGGCGCGAATCGAATTCGGCGGGTTCGACGAGGATGTCGAGAGTCATGTTCGCCACGTCGAGGCGAATGCGGTCCCCGTCGGAGACGAAAGCGATCGGTCCGGCGTCGACGGCCTCGGGCGCCACGTGGCCCACGCACAATCCGGTGGTGCCACCGGAGAATCGACCATCGGTCAAGTAGCAGTACATCCTTGCCGAGACCGGCGCCCTTGATCGCACCGGTGATGGCCAGCATCTCGCGCATACCCGGTCCACCCTTGGGGCCCTCATAGCGGATCACCACCACATCGCCGGCGGTGATAGTGCCGTCCTCGAGGGCATCCATGGCCGCGCGCTCCCCGTCGAAAACCCTTGCCGTGCCTTCGAACACGTCTGAATCGAAGCCGGCGGACTTGACCACCGCGCCTTCGGGAGCCAGCGACCCGTGCAGGATGGTGATCCCGCCGGTGGGGTGGATCGGATTGGACAGCGCCCGAAGAACTTTGCCGTCGGGGTCCGGCGGGTCGATGTGGGCGAGATTCTCCGCCATGGTCTTTCCGGTCACGGTCAGGCAGTCGCCGTGCAGGAGTCCGGCATCCAGCAGTGCCTTCATCACCACCGGCACACCGCCGATGCGGTCGACGTCGTTCATCACGTGGCTGCCGAACGGCTTGACATCGGCCAGATGCGGGACTTTCGCGCCGATCCGGTTGAAGTCGGCCAGCGACAGTTCGACCTCGGCCTCGTGAGCGATGGCCAGCAGATGGAGCACGGCGTTGGTGGATCCACCGAACGCCATCACCACCGCGATGGCGTTCTCGAACGCCTCCTTGGTCAGGATGTCGCGGGTGGTGATACCGCGGCGCAGTAACTCGACAACAGCTTGTCCACTCTGCCGCGCAAATCCGTCGCGCCGACGGTCGGTGGCCGGCGGGGCGGCACTTCCCGGCAGCGAAAGTCCCAGGGCCTCACCCGCGCTGGCCATGGTGTTGGCGGTGTACATGCCGCCGCAGGCACCTTCGCCCGGACAGATCGCCCGCTCGATTGCATCGACATCCTCACGGGACATCAGACCGCGCGCGCAGGCACCGACGGCCTCGAACGCGTCGATGATGGTGACCTCGCGCTCGCTGCCGTCGGACATCTTGGCCCAGCCCGGCAGGATCGAACCGGCGTAGATGAACACCGCGGCCAGATCCAGTCGCGCAGCGGCCATCATCATGCCCGGCAGCGACTTATCGCATCCGGCCAGCATCACCATGGCGTCCATGCGCTCGGCCTGCATCACGGTCTCGACGCTGTCGGCGATGATCTCCCGCGATACCAGCGAGAAGTGCATACCCTCATGCCCCATCGCGATGCCGTCCGATACCGAGATGGTGCCGAACTTCATCGGGAAACCGCCGGCCTCGAACACGCCCTCCTTGGCCGCGTTCGACAGCCGGTCCAGCGAGAGGTTGCAGGGAGTGATCTCATTCCATGACGACGCCACGCCGATCTGAGGTTTGGCGAAGTCCTCATCGCCCATTCCGACCGCCCGGAGCATGCCGCGAGCGGCCGATCTTCTCCAGGCCGTCGGTGACGTCTCTACTGCGGGGCTTGATGTCAGGAGTTTCGCTCACCCGACCAGTATGACCTGCTCCGGGTGGCCGCCAAAATCGCCGCGAAATACCCCCAAGGGGTATGCGGTAGGGTGGTGGCATGACTTCAACCCGCACTCGAGTTCTTGCGGTCGTGGCCGCGTTCGCCGCTACCCTCACCGTCTCGTCCTGCAGCACCTCTTCCAGAGAAGATCAAGGCCTGCCCGCATCGGCCACCTCGGCCGAACAGATGGCCGCCCATAACGCCGATGACGTGATGTTCGCGCAGATGATGATTCCGCACCACCAGCAGGCGGTCGAACTCGCGGCGATGGTGCCCGACCGTTCCACCAACCCGGATGTGATCGCTCTCGCGACGAAGATCGCCGGTGCGCAGCAGCCGGAAATCAACACCATGAAGGCGTTGCTCCTGCAGTGGGATGTCGACCCCAACGAAATGTCACACGAGAGCGGTCACGCCGGGATGGCCATGGCGGGAATGGTCGATGACGCCACGATGGTCAAACTCGACAATCTCAAGGGCACGGATTTCGACACGCTCTGGCTGCAGTCGATGATCTCCCACCATGAGGGCGCCATAGCGATGGCCAAGACCGAGATCGCTGACGGCAAAAGTGCCGATATGACGACGCTGGCCGGGAGCATCGTCACGGCACAGCAGGCCGAGATTGACCAGATGAAGCAGATGCTGATCGGGTTGGGGGCCTAAAGTGACTGGGCAACAGGGGTATTCGGACAACAAGGACAACTACGCCAAAAGGCTGCGCCGCATCGAGGGCCAGGTGCGGGGCATCGCCAAGATGATCGACGATGAGAAGTACTGCATCGATATCCTGACCCAGATCAGTGCCGTGAACAGCGCCATGCAATCGGTGGCACTGGGTCTGCTCTCCGAACACCTCAGTCACTGCGTGACTCACGCCGTCGCCGAGGGCGGTGAGGAGGCCGACAAGAAGCTCGCCGAGGCGTCGGCGGCCATCGCCCGGCTGGTGCGTTCCTGAGCCGAGGTCTCGGCCTGGTCTCAAACCGGTTCAGCGGGGTGTCGGGCGCCGATGTCCCCGGTCGGCAACCGATACCGTGACGCGTGACCACTTCGGCGATGACGGTGGATATTCCGTCCCCGCCGCGTTCTGGTCCGTGGACGCCTCGGGTCATCCTCGCGTTGGCCGTGCTGTCGGCGGCGGCCTTCATCTACGTGACGGCCGAGATCATGCCCGTCGGTGCTCTTCCGGCGATCGCCGAGGACCTGCGCGTCAGCGAGGCGACGGTGGGCACTCTGCTGGCCGGCTATGCGCTGGTGGCGGCGGTGGCCACCGTTCCATTGGTGCGGTGGACCGCCCGATGGCCGCGCCGCACGACGCTGCTGTTCACCCTGATCTGTCTGGCGGTATCGCAACTCATCTCGGCGCTGGCGCCGACGTTCGCGGTGCTCGCCCTGGGCCGGGTGCTGTGTGCCATCACCCATGGGTTGATGTGGTCGGTGATCGCTCCGATCGGTGTGCGACTGGTGCCGCCGACCCACGCCGGCCGGGCCACCGCCGCGGTCTATGTGGGAACCGGTCTGGCGCTGGTCGTCGGAAGTCCCCTGACCGCGCTGATGAGCCAACTGTGGGGTTGGCGGATGGCCGTCGCCGCGATCACCGCAGCGGCCATCGCGGTGCTGGTGGCCGCCCGCCTGACTCTCCCGCTGATGGCGATGCCCACCGGTGCGGCCGGCCCGCGCCGGACCCGGCATCACCACAACCGACGCCTGATGACGATCAGCGTGCTGACTCTGATCGGAGTCACCGGGCACTTCATCTCCTACACCTTCATCGTGGCCATCATCCGTGACGTCGTGGGTGTGCGCGGTGCCAACCTCGCCTGGTTGATGGCCGCCTATGGGATCGCGGGCCTGACCGCCATGGGGCTGCTGGCCCGTTCCGGAGATCGGCGCCCGAGGGCCGCGATCATCATGGGTCTGGGTGGTTTGACACTGGTCTTCGCGGTGCTGGCCGGGTTGGCCTTCGGTGGGCGCCACACCGGTGTCACGATGCTGGGTGGGATCGTGGCCATCGGGGCGTGGGGCGCCACGGCTACCGCGATGTCGCCCATGCTGCAGTCGGCCGCCATGCGAACCTCACCGCAGGACCCCGACGGTGCCTCCGGTCTGTGGGTGGCCGCCTTCCAGGTGGGCATCATGGCCGGCTCCCTGCTCGGCGGCCTGCTGTTCTCCTGGGGCGGCGAGGCGGTCATGCTCACGGCCTCGGCCCTGCTGATCGCCACCGCCCTGGCCGGTGTCGTCGCCGGAAAACAGCTCCTTGTCGACGTCGATGTGGTGGGCAGTAAGTAACGCTCGTCACTGCCGTAGCGATCATTTACACAGGTAAACGCATTAGCCAGGGGTTCTAACGGGGTTTGCGGGGCGGCCGCGCGTCGGTTGCCGGCGCCCGGCGCTATGTCAGACTGGAACCGAAAGAGAATTGGAGGAGTTTGGTGATGCGGGTGAAAGGCGTCCTGGCCACCGCCCTGTGTGTGGTGGGGTTCGCGGTCTCGGGTCTGGGTGGCGGCTCCGCTCTGGCCGATCCGGATCAGCCGCCGGTGGATCCGCAGGTCGTCGACATTGCGCCCGTTCCGGTCGAGCCTCCTCCGGTGGAGTTCCCGCCGCCCCCGCCGCCGTTGCCCGGCGATCTGGTGGCACCCGGTGACGTGCCGCCACCGCCGGTCGATGTACCTCCGCCGGCACCCATTGCGGCACCCGTTGCCCCGCCGGCCGTGACCATGAGCGCGGCCAAGGGCCAGAATGCCGCGCCGTTCACCGGTGACCCGGTGTTCGCTCCGCCGGCTTTCAACCCGGTCAACGGCGCACTGGTCGGAGTCGCCAAGCCGATCATCATCAACTTCCAGCGTCCGATCGCCAACCGGCCGTTGGCCGAACAGGCCATCCACATCTCCTCGGCGCCGGCGGTGCCGGGTGCGTTCTACTGGACCACCGACACCCAGGTGCGCTGGCGGCCCTACAACTTCTGGCCGTCGGGCACCATCGTGAATATCGACGCCAGTGGCGCCAGGTCCAGCTTCCGGGTCGGGGATTCCCTGGTTGCCACCGTCGACGATAAGACCCACCAGATGACGGTTACCCGCAACGGCAAGGTGGAGAAGACGTTCCCGGTATCGATGGGTCTGGACGGCAAGTACGACACCAAGAACGGCACCTATTACGTCCTGGAGAAGTTCGCCGACCTGGTGATGGACTCCTCCACCTACGGCGTTCCGGTCAACTCGCCGGACGGCTACAAGCTCAAGGTGCAGTGGGCGGTTCGGATCGACAATAGCGGTGGATTCGTGCACAGCGCGCCGTGGTCGGTGGCCGATCAGGGCAAGCGCAACGTCAGCCACGGCTGTATCAACCTCGGCCCGGATAATGCGAAGTGGTTCTACGACAACTTCGGCAGCGGGGATCCGATCGTCGTGAAGAACTCGGTCGGTCTGTACAACAACCCCGACGGCGCTGACGACTGGCAGTGGACCCTCTACTGAGGTCGTAACGTCCTCGTCGGCGCTAGCTCCAGATTCGGACCCGCTGCTGTGGTGCTAGGTAAAGCGCATCGTTTTCGTTGACACCGAAGGCCTCGTAGAAGGCGTCGATGTTTCGTACGACACCGTTGCAGCGGAACTCCGGCGGTGAATGTGGGTCGACGGCGAGTCGCCGGACCGATTCGGCCGTGCGGGATTTGGTGCGCCACACCTGTGACCAGCCGAACAACACACGTTGCACCCCGGTGAGTCCGTCGATCACCGGCGCCTGCCTGCCGTCCAGGGACAACTCGTAGGCCAGCAGTGCGATGGATAACCCGCCCAGGTCGCCGATATTCTCACCGACTGTGAACGCACCCTGCACGTGCGGTGAGTCGGCCCGGGCTTCGAGATCGCGCGGCACGTAGGCGTCGTACTGCTCGATCAGTTGCGTTGTGCGGACGGTGAACTCCGCACGATCCGCGTCAGTCCACCAGTCGACCAGATTGCCGTCACCGTCGTATTTGGAGCCCTGGTCGTCGAAACCGTGGCCGATCTCATGGCCGATCACCGCGCCGATTCCGCCGTAGTTGGCGGCATCGTCGGCGTCGGCGTCGAAGAACGGTGGCTGCAGGATCGCGGCGGGGAAGACGATCTCATTCATGCCGGGGTTGTAGTACGCGTTGACCGTTTGTGGGGTCATAAACCATTCATCGCGGTCGACAGGGCCACCGAGTTTGGCCACTTCGCGGTCAAACTCCACCTGAGAACCACGAATAATGTTGCCGTACAAATCATCTCGTGAAACGACGAAGGCAGAGTAGTCCCGCCAATTCGTGGGATAGCCGATCTTGGCGGTGAACTTGTCCAGCTTGGCCAGCGCACGCTGCCGGGTCGCCGGTGTCATCCACTCCAAGTCGCTGATGCTCACCCGGTAGGCCTCGCGCAGGTTGGCAACGAGGGAGTCCATTCGTGCTTTCGCCTGTGGCGGAAAATGGTGCTGCACGTAAAGCCGGCCGACTGCGTCACCCATCAGGCCCTCGACCAGTGAAACGGCTCGCTTCCACCGCTCGCGGATCTGCTCGGTGCCGCTCAGCGTGCGACCGTAGAAGGCGAAATCCTCATCCACCAACTCGGCGGTGAGGGCGGCCGCGCGTGCGTGGATGAGTCGCCACCGGGCCCAGTCCTGCCAGTCGGCGATGTCCGCGTGTGACCACAGTTCGGCGAAGGCGATCAGATAGTCCGGTTGGCGCACAACGAGTTCGGTAATGCGATCGGGCGCTATCCCCAGAGCGGCGATCCAGCCGCTCCAGTCGAAGCCCGGCGCGGTCGTGGATAACTCGTGGAAGGTCTGCAGGTTGTAGGTGAGGTCGGCGTCGCGACGACGCACCACATCCCAGTGCGAGGCGGCGAGCTTGGTCTCCAGGGTCACGATGCGCCCCGCCCGTTCGGCGTACTCATCGGCCTCACCGCCGAACACGAGCGCGAACATCCTCGCGATATGCCGCGGGTAGGCGCCCAGGATCGCGGCGTGCTGATCATCGCGATAGTAGGACTCATCGGGAAGTCCCAGACCGGACTGGTTGAGGTGGACCAGATAGCGGGCGGAGTTCTTGGAGTCGGTGTCGACGTAGAGGCCGACGCCGCCGCCAACGCCGGTGCGCTGGAATCGCCCGATCACCGGGGCCAGCGCGCCGGGATCGGCAGCGGCATCGATGAGGGACAGCTCATCGAGAAGGGGTTGCAGACCGCGGCGCCCCACGGTCTCCTCGTCGAGGAAGCTCGCGTAGAGGTCACCGATGCGTTGCTCATCGGTGGCGCTGGCGTCGGCGCGGTCGGCGGCTCCGATGATCAGTTCGCGCACCTGTTCCTCGGCCCGGTCGTAGAGCAGACGGAAGGCGCCGTCGGTGGCCCGATCCGGGGGAATGGTGTAGCCGGCGAGCCAGCGGCCGTTCACATGGCCGAACAGATCGTCCTGCGGGCGGACCGCGGGATCGACGTGGGCGAGGTCGATCCCGGACCGCTGAGTGTCTACCGTCACGACACCATCCTTACCATGGGCGGTAGCGTGCCCTGCATGCCCGACGCGGACGAGGTGACCGAACCCGACGACGAGCGGTCCAGGGTGTTTTCCGGCTTTGGCATCGCCTCCGCTGTCCTGGCGGTGGTCGCCGTGGCTGCGGCGGTGCTGATCGCAGGCATGTGGTCGGGGCACCGGGCCGCCGCCGCCGAGCGCAGCTATCAGGCCCGATCGATGCAGGTTGCCGCCGAGTGGACCGGTGTGCTGATCAATATGAACACCGAGAACGTCGAAGCCAGCCTGCAACGGTTGCGCGACGGCACCGTCGGTGAACTGAACTCCGGTTTCGAAGCCTCGATCGCCCCGTACCGGGATGTGGTCAAGACGTTGCGTTCCCGCACCACCGGACAGGTGGAGTCGGTGTCGATCGAGAAGGTTCACCACGACCTGGATGGTGGTCTCGGACGGCAGCAGGGTGCGCCGGCGAGTCTGGCACCGGAATTCGCCACCCGCACCGACACCGTTCTGGTGGTGGCGACATCGGTGAGTGAGAACGTCGGCAACACACCCACCACGGTGCGGTGGAATCTGCGGCTGGGCGTCTCCGAGGTGGACGGCGCACCGAGGATCTCCCGGTTGGAGTCGGTGCGATGAGGAACCCGGCCAGGGTGCTGGCGTTCGATATCGTTGCCCCGCTGGTGGCGATCTCGGCCCTGCTGGTCATCGGGGTGATGCTCGAATGGCCGCTGTGGTGGGTATCGGTGTGTTCGATCCTGTGCCTGCTGATCATCGAGGCCATGCTGGTCAATATCGTTGCCTACCGGCGTGATTCGGTCACGGTGGGCACCGATGACGACAGGCCCGGACTTCGGCTGGCAGTCGTGGGCGTCGCCGCTGTGACGCTCGCGTCGGCGGTGGCGGTCGGTTATGCCAACTGGACGCTGCCCGACCGGGCTTTCGATGCCGACTCTGCGCGGGTTGTGCGGATCGCCACTGAGGTCGCCGAGGCGACGGCGACTTTCGCCCCGTCCGATCCGAACTCGGCGATGGATCGTGCCACATCGATGATGGTGCCCGAACGCGCCGAGGCCTTCCGGGCCCAGTTCGGATCGGCGACCGCGGATATGGTCAAGCGCAATGTGTCAGCACAGGCGAGCACCCTGTCAGCGGGACTGGAGGCGCTCGGAACAACCTCGGCCAGTGTGGCCGTGCTGATGCGGGGCACCCAGAGCGTTCCCGGTCAGGATCCGAGTACCGCGGTGCTGTCCCTGCGGGTGGCGCTGTCCAAACAACAGGGAGACTGGAAGGTCATCGACGTCGCACCGATCAGTTCCCGCTGAGACGTTCAGTCGGCCTGCGTTTCGTCCTGTTGGGACCGGATCTTGGCGAACCGATCCGAAAGCCGGCGCATCCGGATCATCAGCGAGGCCGGCGGACTCGTCGTCGCGGCGAGGTAGGACGCCAGATCGTGGCGCGCGCACGCCGATCCGGGAGGCGAACTCCTGCTCGCCGAGGCCGGAACGCTCCAGGAGTAATTGAACGTGGCGGGCAGCCTCGGCACGTTCATTGGCTTCCAGATGGGAGCGGGCGCGCACCAGGACTTCGTTGAGGGCCTTGGAAATTCCCTGGGGCGCAGCAGTTTCCAGCACCTCTTCGACCTGGCGCGCGGTCCGTCCGTACGGGTCGCGTTTGATCGCGACGACGATGCGCTGCCAGATGGTGATGTCCCCGGTCTCGAGCGCTGAGCGGATCGATGCCGTGGGCCAGAACTCGACGGGTCTGTCGTCGATGGCCAACGTCAGCTCGCCTCCTCCAGGATCGCCACCGCGAGCGACAGGCACCGCGTTCGGACATCGTCCCACTCCGACGCCGCATCCGGGGCTGACCAGCGTTGTCGTCGGCCGCCTCGGTGGGGATCGGATCAGCCAGTCGGCGGACCAACTGGGTCGCGATCCACAGCGGGTGTGGTCTTCCAGAACTGTAGTACCCGTCGATCCCGGCCAGAACCAGTGCCGCGTTGCCGATGCTCATGCAGTCGACCAGGTCGGCGAGTTCGGCGTAGTCCGAGCGGCTGTTCCGGCACAGCACCAGGAAACCCTTCAGCCGCAGGGTCTCCGCTCCGGTCGGGATCTGCAGGCGGTCACCGGTGGGCAGCTGGACGTTGGTGGTCTCGACCGGACTTCGGCGCTCGACGTCGGCCTCGGTTTCCAGGGCGTCGAGCGCGACGGCGAGCCGGCCCCGCCACATCGTCACCGGGTGCACCGGCCGCAGCGTTGCCGACCTGGGGCCGCGCGATGACCGCGCGAGCCGGCGGTCCCGCACCGGGGGCCCGCAGCCGCTGAAGGCCAGTGGGTCGGCCACACTGACGGCATCGGGGGCGAGTTCTTTGAGCCGGGCCGCACTCTTCACCACCATGCGCAGGTCGGCGGCCGGCGGGGCGCTGGTGGAGATTTCGTCGGGGATGACCACCAGATCACCGAGATCGACCTTGGGCAAGGGTTTTTCGAAGTCGACCGACGGCAGGATCCGGTCGAGCCAGCGAGGCAGCCACCAGTTCCACTGGTCGAACATCGCCATCAGCGACGGCACCAGAATCAGCCGGACCACGGTGGCGTCGACGGCGATCGCCACCGCGCACGCGACGCCGAGTTGAGCGACCAGTGGCATGCCCGCGAAGGCGAAGCCGATGAACACCGCGATCATGATGAGCGCCGCACTGGTGATGGTGCGGGCGCTGGTGGCCACCCCGTAGGCGACGGCGTCGCGGGTGTCGCCCGACTGCAGGTAGCGCTCCCGGATCCGGGTGAGCAGGAAGATCTCATAGTCCATCGACAAACCGAATGTCATGGCCAGGACCAGCGGCGGGATGGTGCTGTCGATGGATGCGATCGGTTCAAATCCGATGTCGGCCAGCCATCCCCACTGGAATACCGCCACGAGGCTGCCGTAGGCCGCAGCGACGGAGAGGACCGTCATCAGAACGCCCTTGAGTGCCAGGAACAACGATCGGATGGAGATGAGCAGCATCACGAAGGCGATCAACGAGACGAAGCCGAACACCAACAGTTTCGTATCCGCCACCCGGTCGTCGAAATCCTTGATCAGTGCGGTGGGGCCGCCCACGTCGATGCGGGTGGCACCGGCCGCCGCCGGCAGTTGCTCCCGCATCCAGTCGACACTGTCGCGGGCGGCCAGATCCTCGGGATCGACCGACAATACGGTCGAGATCAATGCGCTGCTGTTGTCGTCGGCGAATACCGGCGGAGCCACCGAGACGATATTGGGCGCCTCGGTGATCTTCGCGGCGATGGCGTCGAGGGTTGCGGTGTTGTCCGGGTTGGAGGCGTTACCGCCGGGGAATGTGACCAGGATCCGAACCGGGCCAAGCGCCCCGGGACCGAGTGCTTCGGCGGCGGCGGCCACGCCGCCGCGGATCTCATGTGACGACGGAAACTGCCGCTGCATGCTGTTGCCGAGCGTCATCGAAAACGCAGGCGCGGCCATCATCAGCAGAAAAGCCGCGGCTGAAAGAGCCGAAGCCCAGGGCCGGCGCATCACCGCACCCACCCACCGGGTCCAGAATCGAGACTGGGTCGCCTCCGGCCGGCGCGACCAGTGCAGCAGTGGTGACCGCCTGGCCGCCGCCCGCCCGAAGGTGGCCAGCACCGCGGGAGTCAGGGTGGTCGAGGTCAGCACCGCCACCGCGACCGCGAGGATCGCTCCGGTGGCCATGGACCGCAGTACCGGGGTATCGATCAGGTAGATGCCGGTGAGCGACGCAATCACGGTCAGCCCCGAGAGCACCACCGCCAGACCCGATGTCGCCATGGCGGCATCGGTGGCCTGATCGGGGTCGCGTCCGGCGCGTAATTCCTCGCGGAAACGCATCAGGATGAACAGCGAGTAATCGATCGCCAGCGCGATACCGAACATCGACACCGTGGAGGTGACGAATACCGACATCGTGGTCACCGTGGACAGCAGATAGACCACACCCATGCTGACGACGACGGTGCAGATGCCAAACGCCAGGGGGATCGCGGCCGCGGCCAGTGAGCCGAACACCGCAACGAGCACCATCAGGACGATCGGGAGATTCCAGCGTTCGGCGGCGGCGATATCGTGCTTGGTGGTGGACTGCGCGGCCGCCCCGAGCGCACCCTGACCGATCACGTAGAGCCGGACCCGGCCGTTGTCGATGGCACCGGGTTGGTTGCCCTTGACACCGATTTTCGCCCGTAACTGCCGGGCCACATCGACTGCGCCGGAGTTGTCAAAACCCAACCGCAGCGACACCACGTAGGGGCGGTCCGGCGCCGGCGCCGGCTGTTCGGGCGTCGGCCACCAGTTCAACGCTGGAAACCTGACGCGCGGCTTCTTCGAGCTGGGCCACGGCGGCGGCCATATCGTCGTAACTCGCATCGGCCCGCGGCGCGGCGACCAGAGCCAATGGCGAGGCGCCCTGCTCGGCATACTGCTCTTCGAGTTGGTTCTGGACGTGCAGCGACTGCGAGTCGGCCACGTCGAACCCGCCACCGGTCAGCTGGTCCGACTGCGTCATCGCAAGAAAGATCGACGGCAGCACCGCCAACAGCCAGCAGGCGAAAACCAGCCAACGGTGTCTGCGCAGCGTGCCGCTCAGGCGCATCATGAACTGCTGGATGGCGTTTCTCCCCGCATTGCACCGAATTGCGTGGGTGCGAGCCTACCGCAGCACCCTTGCCGTTAACTGTGCCGAGATCATTGTGCCCAGACCCGGATCCGAGCGCACGCCACACGACGGTGTCACCGCCACCGCAACGGCACTGAGCAGCCGCTCTGCCTTACGATGAGGCCAACGTCAAAGTGAAGGAGTCCGAGCATGGTGACTGTCCGTCAGACCGGCCGCGCGATCAGTGGCGCAATCGGCGCCGGAGTTGTCGCCGGCGCGTTCCTCATCGGCATGGCCCCGTCAGCGCTCGCCGCACCACCGAACTGCACCGCCGCGGATCTGGCCGGAGTCGCCGCGGGCGTCTCCGCCGCGACCTCGGTCTACCTGTTCACCAACCCGGATGTGAATGACTTCTTCACCGGACTTGAGGGCACGCCCCGCGACACCCTGCGCGCATCGGTGCAGCAGTACCTCGACGCCAACCCCACGGTGCGGGCAGAGTTGGCGGGTATCCGTCAGCCACTGGTGGACCTGAAGGCCCGCTGCGGGGAGTCTGACGACCTCGACGTTCCCTCGCCCTAGCCGAGTACATCTAGCGGGAGCGCCGGGCCGCCACGATCAGGACGGCCCGCCAACCGAGCAGTACCGCTGCCACGAACAAGGTGGCCACCACGATGAAGCTCACCGCGGTTCCCTCGGATGTGGCTTTACGCAACAACATTCCCACCGCAACGGTGCATAGCCACACGGTGAGGCCGGTGGGCACGACCGCGGTGGGCCGACGCCAGCCGCGGCAGATCAGCCAGCCGACCACGGTCCCGACGAGGAACGGCCACGCCGTCTCGGCGACGCCCGCCAGGCTCACACCCTCCGCATGGTTGCGGCGCCCCACGGTGGCGAACAGCACGACGCAGGCCAGGTCGGCGGCCAGCGCGGACAGCGCCGCGGATGTCTGCCCGGGGGATGAGCGGGGGTATTTCACGGGCGTCCATCGGCATCGGGTGTGGGGTCCGCCGGGGGCGGGTCCGTCGGTGGGCGGCCATCTCCTGGGCGGCCAATTCGTCCACCACCACCTCGGGGTCCAGTGCCCCTTCGGTGCGGAACATGAAGAAGAACACCACCCAGCCGATCGCGGAAATGAAGATCCAGCTGACCAGCCGGTAGATCAGCATCGCCGAGATCGCGTCCGGTAGGGCCATCCCGCTGGACACCAGGCCGGGCACCAGGATCGCCTCCACAACAAGCAGCCCGCCCGGCATCAGCGGGATCGCGCCCATTGCCCGGGCAGCCGCGTAAGCGACGGTCAGACCCGCCAGTGAGGGATGTCCGCCCGCGGCGTAAGCAGCGAAAGCCAGACAGGCGACGTCGGCGATCCAGTTGAACAGTGACCAGCTGAAGGCCTCCCCGAGCTCGCGACGGCTCAGGCTCACCGATTCCAGTTGGGTGAGCGTTTCGCGCCACCGGTGCACTCCGGTCTCGGCCGGCTTGCCGCGCACGGAGTTAACCCAGCCCAGAACCGTGACGCCGATTCCGTCGATCAGTTCAGGGCGGGTCGCCACCGCCTGGGCGAGCAGCAGCAGCGCGATGAAACCGCCGAGGGTGAACAGCAGCGAGAACGGATTGTCCTTGGCGCCCAACAGGAATGCGCCACCGAGACCCAGCAGGGCCAGTCCTACCACTTGCAACGCACCTGACATCACCAACTGCCAGGACGCCACCACCGGGGAGGCGCCCCAGAGCCGTTGCTGCCGATAAACAAAGGTCGCCGAGAGCACCGGGCCGCCGGGCAAGGTAGTACTCAAGGCATTGCCGGCGTAGAACGCCGCTTCGGATCGCCATTGATGAACGGTCACACCGGCGGAGCGCAACAGCGTTCGTTGAATCTGGGCGAAGCTATGCATCGAGGCCATCGCGGCGGCGACTGCCGCGAGCACCCACCAGGGGTTCGCCGAGACCAGGCTCAACCATGCCTTGGCCAGCTGGTCCCACACCAGGATGGCCTCCACCACAAGCACGATCAGTGCGACACCGAGCACGGCCCAGCGCACCCACCAGTACTTCCCCCGGGATCTGGGGCTGTCGTTTCCCCCGCGGGCGGAGTCGACCGTCGCGTCGTGGGCCACGTATTTCAGCGTAGCCGGGCTAGGCTGGCGCCATGCCGGCCGATGACGACGCGGTTGATCCTTTCGTGCGCAAGGCGGCCGCATGGTCGTGGCGGCTGCTGGTCATCCTCGCGGCGGTGGCGGCGCTGCTGTGGCTGATGTGGCGGCTCCAGGTGATCGTGGTTCCGGTGGCGCTGGCCGTCATTTTGACCGCGTTGCTGTTGCCCGCGGTCGACCGCCTGGATCTGTGGGGGATGCCACGCGGCGGAGCGGTGGCACTGGTGCTGCTGGGTGGGCTCTCCGTATTCGGCGGCATCATGACTTTCGTTGTCAGTCAGTTTATTTCAGGATTGCCCGACCTTGTGGAGCAGGTCACTCGAAGTATCGATAACGCCACCCGCTGGCTCATCGACGGTCCGCTGCACTTGAGCCGGGAGCAGATCGACAACGCCGGTGATACCGCCATCGCGGCATTGCGGGACAACCAGGAACGGCTGACGACCGGCGCTCTGTCCACCGCCGCGACGCTCACCGAGATCATCGCCGGCGCGTTGCTGATGCTGTTCACCCTCATCTTCCTGTTGTACGGCGGCCGCAACATCTACGACTTCCTGACGAAAATCGTTCCCGCGCATACCCGTAACCGGGTGCGCGACGCGGGCCGGGCCGGGTTCGGTTCCCTGATCGGTTATGTGCGGGCGACATTCCTGGTGGCACTCGTCGACGCGGTCGGGATCGGTGCCGGACTGGCGATCATCGGCGTTCCACTGGCGTTGCCCCTGGCCTCGCTGGTGTTTCTCGGCGCGTTCATTCCCTTGGTCGGGGCGGTGCTCACCGGGTTTCTCGCCGTCATTGTGGCGCTGTTGGCCAAGGGCTTCATTTACGCGCTGATCGCCCTCGGCCTGATCATCGCGGTCCAGCAGTTGGAGGCCCACGTACTCCAGCCGTTGGTAATGGGTCGTGCGGTGTCGATCCATCCACTGGCGATCGTGCTCGCCATCTCCACCGGCGCGGTGCTTGCGGGCATCATCGGTGCGCTCCTAGCCGTGCCCCTGGTGGCTTTCCTCAACAGCGCCGTGCGGGTGCTGGCGGCACCGGATCCCGCTGCCGAGGCGGCACATCTGGAGGCCGGCGAAGGCAGCGTCGTCATGCACGCGCAGCCCGATGAACCGGCGATCGAGAACCGCCTCTAGAGCCGGCCTTCTCGACGCAGTAAGTCCGCGGCGCTGAGCCCGCCGCCCGATCTTGGCGCGCGCGTTGAGTTGCTCAGTGGCGGTGTCGGTGTCCCCGGACTCCGGTCTGCTCACCGGGATGGCTCTGGTCTCCTCGGACGAGATCGGCTGGGCCTCGGGCACGGCGCGGGTCTGGGTCGGAATCGCGGTCGTGGCCGGCTCGGTGGCCGGGGCATTGGCGATCTCATGCGTCGGTTCGTCGGAGGCCACACCACCGGGAACCGAATGACGTTTCTTGCCACGCAGCTCGCCCAGCCACGAACCGATGTCCCGGTCGTCCGCTGTCTTGGTGACCGCGAATTTCGTTGTCGGTGCATCGCTGACCGGTTCGGGCGCCGGGGCGGCGGCGGTGACCACCCGATGCCGTGGTGTGTTCGCGGCTGCGGAGACCGCCGGGGCGGCACCGACAAGTGCTTTCTCGGGTTCGGGAAAACCGGGCCGCTTGCGCTCATCGGGCAGTGTGGTCTCGCCGAGACCGATCTTGATCTGCAGCCGCTTCATCCATTTCGGCGCCCACCAGCAGTCGTCGCCGAGCATCTTCATGATCGCCGGCACCAGGAACATTCGCACGATCGTGGCATCCAGCAGCAAGGCGATCAGCAGACCGAACGCCAGATACTTCATCATCACCAGATCGGAGAACACGAAGGCGCCGGCAACCACGGCCAGCACCAGTGCGGCGGCGGTGATCAGGCGGCCGGTGGTGGCGGTTCCGATCCGGATCGACTCGGTGGTGGACATGCCCCGGTCTCGGGCCTCCACCATGCGGGACACCAGGAACACTTCGTAGTCGGTGGACAAGCCGTAGATCACCGCGATGATCAACCCGATCATCGGGGCCATCAGCGGCTGCGGGGTGTAGTTCATCACCCCTGAACCGTGGCCCTCGACGAACATCCACGTCAGAATGCCCATGGTCGATCCGAGCGTCAGCGCGCTCATCAGGGCCGCCTTGATCGGAAGCACCAGTGAGCCGAACGCCAGGAACATCAGGATCGTCGTCGTGGTGATCAGCAGCAGCACCATCAGTGGCAGCTTGGCGTACAGACTGTGGATGCTGTCCTGCTCCAATGCCGGTGTGCCGCCCACATAGATCGACAGACCCCTGGGCGGGGAGATATCCCGTAATTCGTTGATCTTCTTGGCCGCATCGTTGCGGTTGACCAAACCGTTCTGGATCACCCGCACCGATGGATCGTTGGATACCCCGGGCCGCGGTTTCCACATCGCGTCGGGGTTGTTATCCGGATCGGTGAAGCCGCTGATCGCCATGGCCTTGCTGCGAATCTCGGCGACCTGCTGATCGGTGACCGGCTGTCCCTCGTCGCCCTTGATCACCAATGTCAGCGGCTCAGTGCGAAACCCCGGGAAGGTCCGGTCGAACTCCTCCTGCGCCAGCCGAACCTGGTTGTCGGGCGGCAGATACTTCTCGCTGATACCGCCGAGGGCCAACTTGCCCAGCGGAATGATCATCAGGATCATCAGGATGACGATCGGGGCGGCGAACATGATGGGCCGCTTCATCACCCGGTTGACCAACTTGCCCCAGAAGCCGTTCTCGACTTCCTCACGGGTCTTGGTCTTCTGAGTCTTCTCCGCCAGCCACTCGATGATCGTTCGCGATACCGACCAGTTGCGCAGGAACGGCACCCGCAGCAGAGTGCGCACCCCGAGCGCGTCGACGTTCGGGCCCAGGATGGCCAGGCTGGCGGCGAGCACGGTGATCGACAGAATCGCGGCCAGCATGACCGAGGCGATGATCGCGTAGGTGATCGACTTGAGGAATCCCTGCGGGAACAGCAGCAGTGGCAGTGACGACGCCACGATGATCACCGCGGAGAACACCACGGTTCGCCCGGCCGTCATCACGGTGCGCCGCACGGCCACCTCGGTGTCGTAGCCCTCGGCGAGCTCTTCTCGGAATCGGCTGACGATGAACAGCCCGTAGTCGATCGCGATACCGAGACCGATCAGCGTGACGACGGGCTGGGCGAAGAAGTGCACGGGCGCGTAGTCGGCGACGAGGCGCATGATGCCCAGCGCCCCGAGAATGGAGAGGCCGCCGATGATGGCGGGGAGGCTGGCCGCCACCACACCGCCGAAGACGAAGAACAACAGCACCGCCACCAGTGGGATGGCCGCCACCTCGGCGCGTTGCTGGTCGACGCCGATCGTTCCGGTGAGCTCGTTGGCCAACGGGTTGAGGCCGCCCAGTTTGATATCGCCGTTGTTGATCGTCTTCAAATCGGGCGCCACGGCCTGGTAGTTCTTCAGGATCTCGTCGTCGCCATCACCTTTGAGCGGGATGCTGACGAACGTCTTTCGCATGTCCTGGGTCTTCATCTGCGCAACCGTGGCGTCGGTGCTGTCGGGCGCGCGTAACCAACCCGCCCAGCCGGCCACCTTGTCCTCATGCTTCTTGGCGAACGCGTCCAGCTCGTCGACCATCTCTTTCGACCACTGCGGGTCGTCGACCTTTTTGTCGTCGGGCGGAGTCAGGATGGCCACGATGTGGCTGGTGCGATCCCGTCCGTAGGCGCCGTCGGCGAGCAGGGAGGCGCGCACCGACTGGCTGCCCTCGTCGTAGAACCCGCTCTGGGTCACGTGCTTGCCCAGGTCGATGCCGTAGATGCCGCCGCCGACACACAGCGCGACCATGAGACCGATGACGATGTATCGGTACCGATATACGGTTCGACCCCACCAGGCGAACACTCGATCTCCTAACTAAAGCCGCGATGTCAGCAGCGAGGACAGCGGCCGGAACGGCTGAAGCCACGCGCCCTGCTCTGGTAGCGAATCCAAGCCGATTCGCGGTAGAGGCTCACGGAAAACACCGGGAATGTCCTCCAGGTCGACAAAATCCAAGGTATCCGACGCTAACGCCCAGCTTGCATGTTCGCGAAATCCGAGCACGCCCACCCCGGTGCCGGACCGCGCGATGTCCTCCAGCGGGGTCCGGAAGGCCTGACCGTCAGCCGACGCCACCAGCAGGTTTGCCAGTCCCTCCCGGTGCCGCAGGGCGATATGGGCCAGCATGTCGCTGTCCACATCGCTGTCCTCATCGACCTTCGGTTTGGCGAAGACGGCGAATCCCACATTGCGCAACGCCTCCACCCAGGGCCGAACCACATCAGCACTGCCCGCGGCGATATTGGTGAACACCGTCGCCTCAGGTTCCAGCGCCACCTCCGGATACCGGGAAGCCAGCTCAGCGGTGCGGGACAACAGCCAGCGGCCGAGGGCATCAAAGCGCGGCCGGTGGGCGGCGGTGGGCCGGCCACCCAGGATCGAGCCCAGGCCCATATCGAGATTGGGCGCATCCCAGACCAGCAGCACCCGCCGCACCGCAGGTTCCGTCGCCAGCTCCGGAGCGGCTTCGGTGGCTTCGTCGATCACGGTCATGGTTGCCTCACCCACAGAAATTCGGTCACTGCGCTGCCCGCGTGCCGGGCCTTGGTCTCGTACTTGGTGGTCGGTCGATCGACGGAGATCGCAAGTGCCTCGCCCGCATCCGCCCGGCGCAGCAGCGGTTCGGCATCGCCGACCTCGGCGATCTGCTCCGCGTACCCGTAGTGGTCGGTTGCGGCGTGCAGGACACCGCCCGGTCGGAGCCGATCGGCGATCAGCGCGACGGTCTGCGGTTGCAGCAACCGCCGTTTGTGGTGCCGCGACTTCGGCCAGGGGTCGGGGAAGAAGATCCGCACCCCGGTCAGCGTGCCCGGACCGACACAATGCTCGAGCACGTCGACACCGTCGCCCCGGATCAATCGGATATTGGCCACGCCCTCCCGGTCGATCGCGCTGAGCAGTTGCGCCAGCCCGCGGCGGTAGACCTCGACCGCGATCACGTCGATATCCGGCTCGGCCTGCGCCATGGCCAGTGTCGATGTGCCGGTTCCGCAACCGATCTCGAGAACCAGCGGTGCACTGCGGCCGAACCAGCCCGCGGTATCAAGCTCCGCGGGTGGCTGGGCCAGCATGCCCAGCTCGGGCCACAGCCGTTCCCAGACCTCCTGCTGTGCCTCGGTGATAGCCGCGCGCCGCGACCGGAAACTCGTCACCCGGCGATAGGGATGCGCCGGGGTCTCGGGCGTGGTCGAGCCACCCTGGCGCTGCGCATGCATTGGTCCATGGTGGCCCATGAACTGCGACGGACCACTACCCGAGGAGAGATTGATACCCAACAGTTGTCATTTCGCGTGACTCGCGCCGCACCGTCGCGGCTGCCACCATGACGCGATGGCCGACCACCCGTTTGCCGCCCTGCTGAGAGCCGGTGCCGAGGCCCTCGACGACCCGACCCTCGAGCGGCTGACCGCCGACCTGAGCGCCCCGATGCGGGTGGGGGTGGCCGGTCGGCTCGGGTCGGGCCGGGACACGGTGCGCCGGGCGTTGCGCGGTGCGGGAGCCGTGGTGGCCGAGCCGGGGAAGCCGGCCGATATCGACGTCTATCTCGGTGTTGAAACACTGACCAGGGAGGATATTGACGCACTCGCCGCCGCCCCCCGGCCCGCGGTGGCGGTGCTGAACAAGGCCGATCTCAGCGGCTTTCGGGGCGCCGGACCCATGGCGGGGGCCGCCGAACGCTGTCGCGGCCTGGAGCGTGACACGGGTGTGCCGATCCTGCCGCTGGCGGGGTTGCTCGCAGTCGCCGCCTGCGACCCGGCGGTCCTCGACCCGCCGCTGGTCGAGGCGCTGCGCACGGTACTGGTCGAACCCGCCCGGCTGAGTCCACCGATCCGCCGGCGGCATGCTGGCTGAACTGGACTTTTTCGGTATCGCCATCGCCGCCGAGGCGGTGTGCGGCGGCGCCGATCACGCGGAACTGGCAGCCCGACTCCGCGAGGTCAGCGGGTTGCCCGCGGTACTCGATGCCATCGGCCGGGTCGGGGCGCCGATCCGATACCGACGCCTGATCACCGCGCTGGCAGGCCTGGCCGGCCGTGCTGTCGGTCGCCGTGGCATTCCGGTGGCCGAGTTCCTTGCCGGCGACGCCGTTGTCCTGGCGCGGATGCACGCCGCGACGGATGCGATGGCGGATTCTGGGCCCGCCGCCTCCGGTGGGCCCGCCGATCTGCTGAGCCGGGCGATTCACTGGCAGCGCTACGCGCGGGGTCCGGTCTCGGCCCTGCAGCGCGGCTGCGCCACCGATATCGCTCGCGGGGCGTTGCGGCTGTGGTCTGAGGCGGGCGGGATTCCCGAGCCGGTTCGATGATCGACGGCCGCCCCATCGTCCTGGTGACCGGTGCGGCGCTGTCCGGTGTCACCAGTGTGGCCGGAGCCTTGGCCGACCGGCTGAAAAGGCACCGCGTCGTCGAACGCCTCGGACCCGGCGAACAGCCGGCCGCAGTGGTCTTCGTCGTCTCGGCGGCGGCGCCGCTGACCGAATCCGATGCCGGTGTTCTCGATGTCGCTGCGGCGAACACCGATGCCGTCGTAGCAGCGGTGTCCAAGATCGATGTTCACCGCACCTGGCCGCAGGTGCTCGATGCCGACCGGGCGCTGTTGGCGCGCCATGCGGCCCGCTATGCGCGACTGGCCTGGGTTCCGGTGGCCGCCGACCCGCATATCGGGCCGGTAATAGTCGATCGGCTGGTCGAACAGCTTCGAGCACTGTTGTCCCGGCCGGCACGATCACCGCGAAAACCGTTGCGCACCAGGACATTACGCCCTCAGATGCAACAAACGCGGGTCCAGATCTCCGCTCAGGTGCGCACGGTGTGTTTGGCGCTTCGTACCGACCTGCGTGACGAGGCCGCTGAGGTGAACCGGCGCGAGGTCGACGAATTCTGTTCCGGGGTGCGCCGCCGGGTTATGGATGTGGCCGCCGAACTTGAGGCCAGGCTGACCGGCCGGCTTACTCATCTGACCGGTGGACTCGAGCTATCGGTGCCGCCGTGCCCGCCGCTGGACTCGTATCTGCCGCGGTGGTGCCGTCCGCGACCGGAGAATCGGTTGACCGTTTCGCTCAGCGCAGGTTTCGGGTTGGGTATTGCGCTGACCGTGAGTCGGGTGCTCGCCGATATCGCTCCCGACTGGACCCCGGCTGTGACCGTTGGTGCTCTGGTGGCCGGTGTTGTGCTGACCGTGTGGGTCATTCGAACCCGCGGTGTAATGGCGCAGCGCGCCGCACTCGACCGGTGGGTGATCGAGGTCACCGCGGGCCTTCGCGCCGCGATGGAGGATGACCTGGCGACGCGGCTGTCGGCGGCCGAATTCGCCCTGGCTGCCGCGGCTGCCGCCGGTGAGACGGCAGCCGTGCGCCGGTTTCCGAATCCCGCCTGGAGCGATCGGACATAATTGGCGATTAACGACGGGCACCGCGCCCGCGTTAATCTGCACGGAACTCAAGCGGGAGATACCGATGACCTCTGCGACCATCCCCGGTCTGGACAGCGCACCGACCAAGCACGCCGTCCTGCTTGCCTGGGTCCGAGAGGTCGCCGAGCTCACCCAACCGGATCGCGTCGTCTTCGCCGACGGGTCTGTGGAGGAGTATCAGCGGCTCTGCGACCAACTGGTGGCGGCCGGCACCTTTACTGCTCTCGCCGAGGACCCCACCTCCTATCTCGCCCGATCGGCTCCGTCGGATGTCGCCCGGGTTGAATCGCGTACGTTCATCTGCTCGCAGCGCGAGATCGACGCCGGCCCGACCAATAACTGGATGGCTCCCGACGAGATGCGCACCACCATGACCGAGTTGTATCGGGGTTGTATGCGCGGACGCACCATGTACGTCGTGCCGTTCTGCATGGGCCCACTCGGTGCAGAGGACCCCAAACTCGGAGTGGAGATCACCGATTCGGAGTACGTCGTGGTGTCGATGCGCACCATGACCCGGATGGGTAAGGCCGCGCTGGCCAAACTCGGCGACGACGGATTCTTCGTCAAGGCGCTGCACTCGATCGGCGCGCCACTGGAGCCCGGCGAGACCGACGTGCCGTGGCCGTGCAGCGAGACCAAGTACATCTCGCACTTCCCGGAGACCCGGGAGATCTGGAGCTACGGGTCCGGTTACGGCGGCAACGCGCTGCTGGGCAAGAAGTGCTACTCGCTGCGGATAGCGTCGGCCATGGCCCACGACGAGGGCTGGCTCGCCGAGCACATGCTGATCCTCAAGCTCATCTCGCCGGAAAACAAGGCCTACTACGTCGTTGCGGCGTTCCCGTCGGCCTGCGGCAAGACCAATCTCGCGATGATCCAGCCGACCATCCCCGGTTGGCGTGCCGAAACCCTTGGCGATGACATCGCCTGGATGCGATTCGGCAAGGACGGCCGGCTGTATGCGGTCAACCCGGAGTTCGGCTTCTTCGGGGTGGCGCCGGGAACCAACTGGAGTTCCAACCCGAACGCGATGAAGACCATCGCCGGCGGCAACACCGTCTTCACCAACGTCGCGCTGACCGATGACGGCGGCGTGTGGTGGGAGGGCCTGGAGGGCGACCCGCAGCACCTCGTGGACTGGAAGGGCGGCGACTGGACTCCGGAGTCCGGATCCGCCTGCGGCACATCCGAATTCGCGGTACTGCACCCCGATGTCGCAGTGCCCCACGCTGGCACCGGAATGGGACGACCCCCAGGGCGTGCCGATCTCGGCGATCCTGTTCGGCGGCCGACGCAAGACCACGGTGCCCTTGGTGACCGAGGCCCGCGACTGGCAGCACGGAGTCTTCATCGGTGCCACGCTGGGCAGCGAGCAGACCGCCGCCGCCGAGGGCACGGTCGGCACCATCCGCCGCGACCCGATGGCCATGCTGCCGTTCCTCGGCTACAACGTCGGCGACTACTGCCAGCACTGGATCGATCTCGGGAAGAACTCCGATTCCTCGAAACTGCCGAAGATCTTCTTCGTCAACTGGTTCCGCCGCGGCGGCGACGGCCGCTTCCTGTGGCCCGGCTTCGGTGAGAACAGCCGGGTGCTCAAGTGGATCGTCGAACGCGTCGAGGGCAAGGCCGACGGAGTGTCGACCCCGATCGGTTTCGTGCCCGCCGTCGACGAGATGGATCTCAGCGGCCTGGACGTCGACGAGGCCGACGTCGCCGAGGCACTGCGCGTTGACGCACACGAGTGGCGCGCGGAACTTCCGCAGATCGAGGAGTGGTTCGAGTTCATCGGCGAGAAGCTGCCCACCGGTATCCGGGATGAGTTCGAGTCGCTGAAACAGCGGTTGGCCGACGCAGACCGGGCTTAGAAGGCAGTCGGGTGCTGTCGCGGCGGGCCTGGTTCGCCGCCGGCCGGTATGACCACGGCCGCGATTGCTGCGGGTTGCGGACTTCCGAACAAGGCAGCCGCGCCCACCGAGGTAACGCACCCGGTGATCAGCGGGGCCGACCAGGCATTGGCGGAATTGCTCGACGGTAACCGCCGGTTCGTCACGGCGAAGAGGACCTACCCCGACCAGTCGATTCAGGTGCGACGCGAGTTGTCGACCGCACAGAAGCCATTCGCAGTCGTGCTGAGCTGCTCCGACTCCCGGGTTCCCCCGGAGGAGATTTTTGACCAGGGCCTCGGAGACCTCTTCGTGGTGCGTCTGGCGGGCAATATCGTCGACCAGGCGGTGCGGGGCAGCATCGCGTACGCGGTCGAGGAATTCGGCACCCCACTGATCATGGTGCTGGGCCACCAGAACTGCGGAGCGGTGGCAGCCACCCTCAAAACCCTGCAGCCGCCGTTCACCACACCCGCGGGGGCGGTGGGCGAGTTGGTTGCCGCCATCGCGCCGGCCGTCGAGGCGGCCAAGGGTAGGCCGGGGGACCTGCTCGATAACGCGGTCCGGGCCAATGCCATCCAATCGGCCGACCAGATCAGGACAACCTCGGAGCTCACGGCGTCCCTCGATTCGGGCGCGGTCAAACTTGTGGTCGGGTACTACAGCCTGCAGGACGGCACCGTCAGCATCATCTGAAATCGTCGATACCGCCTGTCGTAGAGTCGCCTACATGCAGATCCGCGAGCATGCGCAGGCCAGCCCCGACAAACCCGCTGTCATCATGTATCCCTCCGGAGTCACCGTCACTTTCGGTGAGCTCGAGGCACGGGCGAATCGGTTGGCGCACCTGTTCCGTCAGGCCGGTCTCCGTGAGGGCGATCCCGTTGCGATCCTGATGGAGAACAATGAGCACTTCCACATGGCGATGTGGGCGGCCCGCCGCGCAGGTCTGTACTACGTGCCGATCAACACCCATCTCACCGCCGCCGAGGCCGCCTACATCATCGACAACAGCGCGGCGAAGGCCATCATCGGTTCGGCGAGCACTGCGACCTGTCCTGGAGAACCTCGGCGAGCACCTGCCCAATGGTCTACCGGAACTTCTTCTCGATTGTGGACGGCGATCTGGATGGCTGGCAGAGCTACCCGGAATGTGTTGCCGATCAACCGGATACGCCCATCGATGATGAGATTGAGGGCGATCTGCTGCAGTACTCCTCGGGTACCACCGGGCGACCCAAGGGCATCAAACGTGCGCTGCCGCATCTGCCGCCGGCGGAGGCACCCGGGTTGATGACCGCACTGGTCAGTTTCTGGGCGAAGCCCGACGGGGTTTATCTCAGCCCGGCTCCGCTCTACCACACCGCGCCGTCGGTCTGGTCGTTGACGATGCAGGCAGCCGGAATCCCGGTGGTGGTGATGGAGAAATTCGATGCCGAGGGAACCCTCGATGCGATCGCCCGACACCGGGTCACCCACGGCCAGTTCGTTCCGGTGATGTTCACCCGGATGCTGAAACTTCCCGAGGCGGTGCGCAATTCCTATGACGTCTCCAGTCTGGAACGCGTCATGCACGCGGCCGCACCGTGTCCGGTGCAGATCAAGCAGCAGATGATCGACTGGTGGGGGCCGATCGTCGACGAGTACTACGCCTCCTCGGAGGCGCACGGCTCAACCCTGATCAGTGCCGAGGAGTGGCTGGCGCATCCCGGGTCGGTCGGCAGGCCGATGGGCGGAGCCGTGCACATCCTCGACGAGGACGGCAATGAACTCCCCGCCGGTGAGCCCGGGGAGATCTATTTCGAGGGCGGCAACACCTTCGAGTACCTCAACGACACCGAGAAGACCGCCGCCTCCCGCGACAAGCGGGGCTGGACGACCGTCGGTGATATCGGCTACCTCGATGACGAGGGCTTCCTCTACCTGACCGACCGCCGCCACCACATGATCATCTCGGGCGGAGTCAACATCTACCCGCAGGAGGCCGAGAGCCTGTTGGTCACGCATCCAAAGGTGATGGACGCGGCGGTGTTCGGCATTCCCGACGACGATATGGGCCAGTCGGTCAAGGGTGCGGTCCAACTTGTCGACCACGCCGATGCCGGCGATGAGTTCGCCGACGAACTGCTGACCTGGTTGCGGGAACGGCTGGCGCACTTCAAGTGCCCGCGGTCGATCTCCTTCGAGGAGCAACTCCCGCGCACCGATACCGGCAAGCTCTATAAGCAGAGTCTGATCGACAAATACGGGTCACCTACTCCCAGGTGACGGGCAGCGGACGAAGGCCGGATCCCAGCGAATCGACGTCGACGCCCAACTCGGCGGCATCGACCATCAGTTGCATATCTGGAAAACGCGGGATCAATTGGGAAAGAACTGATTTCAACTCGAGTCGGGCCAGCGGCGCACCCAGGCAGTACCGTCTGCCATATCCGAACGACATGGGTGGCGTTCCCCTGCGCGTGAAATCGGCGACGTCGGGATGGGCGAAGAATTTCGGGTCATGATTGGCTGATCCGGGGTCCAGGAGCACCAGGTCGCCGTCTGTGATGGTGATATCGCCGACCTGGATGTTCTCCCGCGCGTAGCGCGGAATTCCTGGGTTGGCGTTCATGGTCACCCGCATCAACTCCTCGGTCGCCTTCGGAATCAGCGAAGGATTTTCGAGCAGTGACTGCCACTGGGATCGTTCGACTCAGCAATTGCACGACCAGATGCCAGATCTTGACGACCGACGTTTCGAAGCCGGCGAACAACAGAGCCATTGCGAGAACGGCGATTTCGCCGTCAGCGAGGTTATCTTCGGTGCATAGACTGCGAGATCACATCGCTGCTGGGGTGACGGCGTTTGTCGGCGACCAGGCCGGCGCAGTAGTCGATCAGCGCCGCCAGGCCCGTCTAATGACTCGGTCCGCGTCCTCCTCGAAGGCGCAGGCGTGCACCCACACCTGGAACGTGTCCCGATCGCTGTAGGGCACTCCCAGCAGTTCGCAGATGACCAGGACCGGAAGTGGCAGTGCGAGTTTCGCGTGCAGATCCGCGGGCGGACCGTCCTGTTCCAACTGGTCCAACAGGCCTGTGGTGAGTGCCTCCACCTTCGGCTTCAGCGCGTGCAGGCTCGGGCGGAGAAGTGCGGATTCAGAAGGGCGCGCATCCGCTCCTGACCGGTGAATTCCGCGTCGAAGTCGCCGATCGGACCGCCGAATAAGGCCGAGGCCCGGCTGCGCGGCGCGGTCTGCCGGTGAGCGGTGCGACCGGCCGAGGCGGTCATCGTCAAGCAGTTCTCGGACCTCCGCGTAGCCGGTGACCAGCCAGGCCGCATCACCGACGGGGTTCGAACCCGATGGATGGGCCCGGCGGCGCGCACCGCGCGCAGTTCACTTCCCGCTCGCAGCGGGATGCGGCTGCGGAAACGGCAGTTGAATGGTCAGGATCGTTTCCAGATCTAGTTGCCGATCCGGTTGGCGGCGCCGCGGTGGGCTCGGCCTGGTGTTTGGTGGCCTTGACGTCGTCCGTGGATGCCGGCGGTGGTCCGCAGTTTCGGCCGCGGACGCGGGAATCGGCAGCGGCCGTGGAGGTTGTCGCCTTCGAAGAGCTGCACGGTCGGAGTCGGCTTGGCCGCACCCGGGTACGCTGCCCGTCGCCGCCGTTGCGGGACTTGCCGCCGCCGCCGGCTTCGTCTCCAGATGCGCCCCTGATCGTCCACTGCGCGGCCTGCAGGGCCGTGCGGAAGCTGGGCACGAAGTTGGTCGGGATGTCGGTCACCGGGTCGAGGATCGGCCCGGTCTGGACGCCTGCGCCGGTGTTCAGATTGAGCAACGTGCCGGGGATTCCAGACGGTCCGAGTAATCCGTCGACAGCGGTGTTCCAGGCACCCTGGAGGTTGAGCGTGGACAGGCTGGACACCACGCCGGTGGCGATCGCGGCGATCTTCTGCGCCAGGATCGAGGCGCCGCCGATTGCCGAGCCGGCGAAGGTCGTCACAATCTGCGGAAGCGCGGCGACCACCGCGCTTGCCTTGGCCGCAACGTTGTTCAGTACGTAGGTCCCGGCGGCGAGCACGCTCTGCGCGGCCGCGACGATCGGGCCGACGATGGCGTCGCGGATCACGGTGAGGGCTTCAGCGAACTGGCCCGCCGCCGCCAGTTGGACCGCGTCGAGGGCGGCGGACGGCAAGTCCCACACGCCCGTCGCCAGCTCCCTGGCCGCCAGGTTCAGTCCGCTGAAGACGACGCTGAGGTAGCCCTCGACATTGATCTGCCACTGCTGAACCGCCGGAAGGTAGGCCTCGGCGGCAAAGTTCTCCAACATGCCAACGTAGCTGTAATAACCCAACTCGAGTTTCGTTGTACAGAAGGTAGTTCAGCAGATCGCCACCAGTCTGATCGAATCCGGCGAAGGGCCAGTTTGCCTCGCCCGCCCCCGGCGTCGGAATA
The DNA here is from genome assembly GCA_963708455.1 of uncultured Pseudomonadota bacterium. Lineage (GTDB taxonomy): Bacteria > Pseudomonadota > Gammaproteobacteria > Competibacterales > Competibacteraceae > CAIMUS01. The sequence continues at coordinate 577,207 of CAVPSQ010000005.1, read as the reverse complement.
TCACCACCGTTGTAGTAGTCGCCGAAGACGTAATTCTCGGCTTGGTCACCGGACTCGAGCAGTGCCACGATGGGGTTCTGCCAGGCGGTCAGTGTGACCAGAGCATTCGACGGCACCTCCAGCGCGGCGAGCACCCGGTCGACGCTGTGGGTCGGTGCGCTGATCAAGGCGGCCGCGGTGACGGCGGCAACTGTGCCGGCAGTCAATGGCGCGCGCAGTGTGTGAATCATCCTGGATCCCTTCCTCAGTGTGTGGAAGAGATTAGTCCGCAAATAGCCGAATGACACACTGATTGCTGTGACTCTGCATGGCCATATAGGCAGCGATGGACCCTACTTCGATGACCTGGTGGTGGGGCAGGTCTTTGACTGGGCTCCATCGATGACGATCACCGCCGGTGTCGCCGCCGCCCATCAGGCGATCATCGGGGATCGATTGCGGTTGGCACTGGACGCCGAGTTGGCGCATGCGGTGATCGGCGAGCCCGGACAGCTGGCCCACCCGGGGTTGGTGTGCGATGTGGCGATCGGTCAGTCCACTCTGGTGACGCAGCGCGTCAAGGCCAACCTGTTCTACCGCGGGCTGAGCTTCCACCGGTTCCCGATGATCGGCGACACCCTGTTCACCCGGACCGAGGTGGTGGGCCTGAAGCAGAACAGCGCCAAACCCGACCGCGCACCCACCGGTCTGGCCGCGCTGCGGATGACCACGGTCGACCACGTCGGCCGGCTGGTTCTCGACTTCTATCGATGCGCGATGCTGCCGTGCAGCCCCGATGCCGGCGACACCGGGCACAGCGACGACCTGTCGCGGATCGGTTCAGGTGCAGCGCCCGATATCGATCCGACTCGACACTGGGATGCTGATGCGTTCCGCCGACGGGTGCCCGGCCCGCATTTCTCTGCCGATATCACCGATTCAGTGCAGCGCAGCACCGGGGATATCGTCAGTTCCGCCCCCGAACTCGCCAGGCTCACACTGAATATCGCTGCCACCCATCATGATTCGCGCACAGCGGGCCCTGGGGAAAAGACCCGCCTGGTGTACGGCGGGCACACCATCGGACTCGCCCTAGCCCAGGCCACTCGACTCATGCCCAATCTGGTGACCGTTCTCGGCTGGCAGTCGTGTGATCACACCGGACCGGTGCACGAGGGCGACACCCTCTACAGCGATCTGCGCGTCGAGTCGGCCGAGCGCGTTGCCCGGAGGTCGCGGTGGCGTGGTGGGCCTGCGCTCGCTGGTGTACGCGGTCGGTGAAGGCGCGGATCGGCCGGTATTGGATTGGCGGTTCTCCGCACTGCTGTTCTAACGGGTTGCCCGGTTACCGGTAAACTCGGGCGAGACCCGAAAGGACCGCGCGAGCCGCATGAACGTCAACAACCCCGTGGCGGAAACCATCTACGGCCCGGTTCGTGGCATCGACGACGGGCGGGCGGCGTCGTGGAAGGGTATTCGCTACGCGGCGCCTCCAGTCGGAGACCTTCGCTTCCGGGCACCCGAGCCCCCGCAACCCTGGACCGAGGTGGCCGATGCCACCGGCTACGGTCCGGTCTGTCCGCAGCCTCCGGTCCCGACCTTCCCGCTGGACCTCGGAGCTCCGGAGGACGAGGACTGTCTGCACCTGAATATCTGGGCGCCAACGGCCACCCAACCCGGCGACGGCAAACCGGTGATGGTGTGGATCCACGGGGGCGCGTTCGTGCTCGGGTCGAGCAGTCAGCCGCTCTACGGCGGGCGGCGCCTCTCCGCCGAGGGCGACGTGATCATCGTGACGATCAACTACCGACTCGGGGTCTTCGGGTTTCTCGACCTCTCGGGCATGGGCCGGGGCCGCCGACGGTTCGACACCAACGTGGGTCTGCGCGACGTGCTCGCGGCATTGCGGTGGGTGCGCGACAACATCGCGGCATTCGGCGGTGATCCAACCAGGGTGACGGTGTTCGGTGAGTCCGCCGGCGCGGGCATCGTGACCGCACTTCTCGCCGTGCCCGAGGCCGAAGGGCTTTTCGCCGCCGCGATCGCCCAGAGTTCGCCCGCCACATCGGTGTATGAGCATGACCGCGCCCAGCGCGTCACCCATATGGTGCTCGACCATCTGGGTATCGCCGCGGCCGATGCCCAACAGTTGACCTCAGTGGACGTTCGGGCGCTGATCGCGGCGACCAAGAAGGTCTTCGACGAGATTCCCACGCGCAATCCGGGAACGGTCGCTTTCGTACCCGTCGTCGACGGTGATCTGCTGCTCGACTATCCGGTGCAGTCGGCCCGAGACGGCCTGACCCATCCGGTTCCACTGATCATCGGAACCAATAAGCACGAGGCCGCACTGTTTCGCCTCATGCGCTCGCCACTGTTGCCGATCACGCCGCGCGCCATCACCTCAATGTTCAACGATATCGCCGCCGAACAGCCCGATATGGCGTTGCCGACCGTGAAGGAGTTGGGCACCTCCCACGCCCGTTACCGCGGTAGCGGCCGCGGGTTGAGTATCGCCAGCGATGTGGGATTCCGGATGCCGTCGGTGTGGCTGGCCGAAGGGCACAGTCGGGTCGCACCGGTCTATCTCTACCGTTTCGACTACTCCACTCCGATCATGCGGCTGCTGCTCGTCGGGGCGGCACACGCCACCGAATTGCCTTATGTCTGGGGCACTCTCGGCGCTCCCAAGGATGTCACGCTCAAACTGGGCGGGGCCAAAGCCGCCAAGGCCGTATCCAAGCGGATACGGACACGGTGGGCGAACTTCGCGGCCAACGCCAAGCCGAACGGGTTACCCGACGATCCCGAGTGGACGCCGTACCAGGAGACTGATCGCGCGTGCCTGATCATCGACCGCGAAGACCGCATCAAATTCGATGCCGACGCCAATATCCGGCAGGCATGGGGAAGTGACGTGTTGCACTTCCGCTGACCCGGCGCCCCGCGCTTCCACGGCTTACGTCAGTGCGGCAGGTCGCGGAATGCACTGTCGCGGTAGGGCTCCGGCTCTTTCGGTAGACCCAGGATGCGCTCACCTACGATATTGCGCTGAATCTGATCGGTGCCGCCACCGATTGAGGTGAAATAGGCATTGAGAGTGCGGAAGGTGACAGCGTCGCCGACCGGATTCTCCGCTCCGGTCAGCATCGACTCGGGCCCGACGATCCCGGTCTGCACCCGAGCGGTCTCGTGCAGGATCCGTGACATCGCGATCTTGCCCAGGGCCATCAGGGTGGCCGCCTCGGCACGGTCGGTCGTGGTCTTGGCGCGCTGAGTGTTCCACCGGTTCACCGCCGCGTAGGCGTCCACCCGGGCGATCTCCTGGCGGAGTGCGGAATCGGCGAGCACGCCCGCAGCCCGGGCCATCCCGATCAGACTGTCCGCATCCGGTTTGAGATCCCGGCTCGATCGTGCGGTCCGGGCCAGATCACCCATCAGCCGGCGTTCGTAGGCCAGCGCCAACTGCAACACACCCCATCCGCCGCCGGCCTCGCCCACCAGATTGGCGTGCGGCACCCGGGCGTCGGTGATGAACACCTCGTTGAACTCCGACTCGCCGGTGATCTGGTGAATCGGCCGGACTTCCACGCCCGGCTGGCGCATCGGGAAGATGAAGAAGCTGATGCCCTTGTGCTTGGGCACATCCCAATCGGTACGGGCGACGAGCAATCCGTAATCGGCAGTCTTGGCGAATGAGGTCCAGACCTTCTGTCCGTTGATGATCCAGTCATCGCCGTCGCGGTCCGCCCGGGTACGCAACCCGGCCAGGTCCGAGCCGGCACCCGGCTCGCTGTAGAGCAGACACCACCGGGTCTCGCCGCGGATCGACGGGGGGATCAGCCGGTGCTTCTGCTCATCGGTACCGAGGTCGTGCAGGGTGCAGGCCATCATGTCGGCGCGGTCGTAGCCGCTCCCCGGCGCACCCACCGCTGCGAATTCGGCTGCGACAATCCGGGATTGGGTATCGGTGAGCCCACGCCCCCACCACTGTGGTTCCCAGCTCGGTACCGTCCAGCCGGCCTCGAATACCCGGCGTCGCCACTCGGCGCGGTCCAGTGCGGGATCGTAATTTTCCGCCAGCCAACTTCTGACCTCGGCACGGATGTCGTCGTCGTTCACGAATTCTCCTCCTTCAACCGGACGTAGCGTTCCCGGTGCCAGGCCGGGTCGCCGAAAATCTGGGCATCGGTGCGGGCGCGACGCAGATAGAGATGGGCCGGGTGTTCCCAGGTGAAACCGATTCCGCCATGGGCCTGGATAGAGGTCGCTGCGACGAAGACGAAGGCGTCCGAACAGTAGGCCTGTGCCAGCGCGAGATCGGCCACCCGGTCCGGCTCACCCGCGTCGAACGCCGCGGCGACATGGCGGGCGGCCGAGTACGCCGACTGCGCCTCCAGCAGCATGTCGACGCACATGTGCTTGATTGCCTGGAAGCTGCCGATGGCACGGCCGAATTGGTGGCGGACCCGGGCGTAGTCGGTGGCCATCTGCATGGCGTGCATGGCACCGCCGGCCTGCTCGGCGATCAATGCCACTGCCGCATTGTCGAGTGCGGTCTCCAGTGCCGACTGACCAGACCCCGCCCGGCCGATCAGCCGTGCGGCGGTAGTGGACAGTGTCAGCTGACCAAGTTTGCGGGTCTGGTCGACCGTGGTCAGCGGTGTGATCGAGAGTCCCGGAGTAGAGCGCTCAACGGCGAAAATCGCTGTGCCGGAGGAATGCTGGGCCGTGACATAGAACCGCTCGGCAGTTGACGCATCGAGTACGAAGGTCTTCTCACCCGTCAGCCGCCATCCGTCACCATCCGCAGTCGCCGTCGTCGCCGGGTGCACCGGTGGACGTGCCGAACCGGTCTCGGCGAAGGCCACCGTCGCAATCAGTTCGCCCGCGGCGATCCGCGGCAACACCTCGGCGCATTCAGCGGTATCGCCGGATGCCAGCAGCAGATAGGGCGTGAGTACAGCACTGGAGAGATACGGCCCGCACATCAACACCCGGCCCATCTGCTCGGCCACCACGGCAAGGTCGGTCGCCCCGGCCCCGGCCCCGCCGAATTCCGTGGGGATTATCAGGCCGAGCAGTCCCATCGCCGCCAACTCGGCCCACAGGCCGGGGTCATGGCCGGTGTCCTCGGACATCAGCCGCCGTACCTGCGCCTCGGGCGAACGCTTGGCGAGGAGATCAGCGATAGCGTCGCGCAGGTCACTCTGCTGTTCGGTCAGCACCGACGTCACGGCGCTCACCCCGCCAACCCCAGTGCGCGGCGCAGACTCGCGGCCTGACTGTCGAAATACGACCGCGCGATGGAGGACTTCGCGGCGATCCGGTCGAAGCCGTGGAACGCCCCGGTAACCACGTGGACCTCGCAGGGCACACCGGCGGCATTGAGGCGGTCGGCATAGACGAGATCCTCATCGTGGAACAGGTCGAGGGTTCCCACCCCCAGCCAGGCCGGCGGCAGTCCGGCGAGATCCGCGCGTCGTGCCGGCACTGCAACCGCGGGGTCGGCACCACCGAGATAGGACTGCCACCCGATGCGGTTGCTCGCGGTGTTCCAGAGCCGGAAACCGCTGTCGTCCAACGACGGATCGACGCTGCGGTCGTCGAGCATCGGGTAGGAGAGCACCTGCAGTACCGGTCTCACCTCAGCGCGGTCGCGCGCCAGAAATGCCAGTGCCGCGGTCAATCCGCCGCCGGCACTGGCTCCGCCGATCGCGATGCGCTCGGAATCAATCCCGGGCAGTCGTGCCAGCCACGTCAGCACGCTGTAGCAGTCCTCCAGCGGTATCGGATACGGATGCTCCGGTGCCAACCGGTAGTCCACCGCGGCCACCGTGATACCCAGGCGTTCGGCGTACTGCCGGCACACATCGTCATCCTGGGCTGCGGTGCCGAACAGGTAGCCCCCGCCGTGGATCCACAGCAGTGCCGGCGTCGGGTCCGCGGCGTTGGCCGGTCGGTGCAGTCGCACGCCCGCCCCCGACGGCAGCGTCAGGACGTCGATCCCGGTGTCCGAGGGCTTGCGCAGATTGGTCAGCGTCCGTACCAGTGGCAGCGCCCAGGGGCGGATCTTGAAATTCGGGATGAACCGCGCCGCGCGACGTAGTTCGGGATGGATGTCCTCATTGGGCATGGCTGCCATTATGCGGCCGTTACGATCGCCGGGTGAGCGAAGAACCCACTACGGACGGATCGGTCCTGACCGAGCGGCGCGGCCGGATCCTGATCATCACCATTAACCGGCCCGAGGCCAAGAACGCGGTCAACGCTGCGGTCAGTCAGGGCCTCGCGGACGCGACGGACGCCCTTGACGACGACCCGGGCCTGTCGGTGGGGATCGTCACCGGGGCCGGCGGCTCGTTCTGCGCCGGGATGGACCTCAAGGCCTTCGCCCGCGGCGAGAACGTCGCGGTCAAGGGCCGCGGTCTGGGCTTCACCGAGCGGCCACCGGTCAAACCGCTCATCGCCGCCGTCGAGGGCTACGCGTTAGCGGGCGGAACGGAACTGGCTCTGGCCACCGATCTCATCGTCGCCGCCCGCAACTCGGCGTTCGGTATCCCGGAGGTCAAGCGCGGGCTGGTGGCTGCCGGGGGTGGATTGTTGCGCCTGCCGCAGCGCATCCCGTACCAGATCGCCATGGAACTGGCGCTGACCGGAGACAACCTGCCTGCCGAGCGCGCGCACGAACTCGGTCTGGTCAATGTGTTGGCGGAACCGGGACACGCCCTGGAGGCGGCGATCGAGCTGGCCGAGCGGATCACCGCCAATGGGCCGCTGGCCGTCGCCGCCACCAAGCGGGTCATTGTCGAGTCGCGCAGTTGGAGCCCGGAGGACCAGTGGCGCGAGCAGGTCAAGATCATCATGCCGGTGTTCGCATCCAAAGATGCCAAGGAGGGTGCGGTCGCCTTCGCCGAGAAGCGGCCGCCCAATTGGACGGGAAGCTGAGTTCCTAGCCCGCCGTGCTGCCGATGATGACATCCCAGGGATCGGCGGCTCCAACGCCAGCCGGCCCAGTCGGTGTGCGTAGTGGGCGGTATCGCCGAACTCGGCGATCCAACTGCGCGCCCGCTGGGTCACCAGCCAGAGTCGGTGCTCGATCGTCACACCGATCGCCGCGTGCAACTGGTGTGCTGAGGTCACCACGGCGGGCACCACTCGGCCCAGGGTCACTTTCGCCACCGTCACCGCGTAATCGGCCTGCGGGCTGTCGAAGCCGTGGTCGGCAGCGGCGACGACGGCAAGGTTGGCCGCGGCCCTGGCCCGTTCCACGTCTCCGGCCATCGCCGCGAGCGAGTGCTGCACCACCTGAAACGCACTGAGCGGACGGCCGAACTGCTCGCGTTCGCGGGTGTGGGCCACCGAGAACTCGACGGCCGCGTCGAGTGCGCCGATGACCTGCATGCAGCGCACCCAGGCACCGCGCCGCACCAACTCCGCCGCAGCATCCTCGACGACGACGAATGCATCTGACGGCAGGTGCGTGATGATCGCATCGCGAGGCTCGCCACCACCGTTGTGCCCCTTGGTGATTGACAGATCGGCCGGATCGCATACTGCTACCCGAAGTCCGCCCCCGTCGGGCAGTGCCAGCACAACGGCGGCTACATCGGACGCGTACGGCACCGCGTCGAGTGTGGTGGCGATCGTCAATGGACCGGTCTGCGGAACCTCGAGTCCGGCACGGCCCGCCACCCAGCAGGCGAGCACGTCGGTTTCGGCCGCGGGCACGCTCACTGCGTGGCGGGCCAGTGCGCGCAGCACTACCGCGACCTCGGCCGGGCCGCCGCCGGAGTCGACGGTGCTGTCCAACCTGGTGAGCCCGGCGCCCTCGAGATGCTCCCACGCACTGCGATCGAATGAATCAGGCAGACCGCGCTGACCGATACGGGACTCGAACGAGCGCGCCCCGATGTCATCCACCAGAGCCCGAAGATCGGTGAGATCATCGGTGGCGCTGCCGAAAACTCCACCACTCAAGACCGTCATCGGACCCCCATGCCCTTGGCCACCATGCCGCGCAGCACTTCGTTCGTGCCGCCGCGAAGGGTGAACATCGGCGCATGCAGGCCCGCCACCTCCACAAGATCCGCCACCGCCGCCCGGCCGGGTGCATCGGTGTCGACGTAGCTGAGCAGGTCGGCGGCCAGCTGTACCGATTCCTGTTCGAAGCGGGTGCCCAGATCCTTGACCAGTGCGGCCTCATTGATCTGCGGGCGCCCGTCGGCCAATGCCCGCGCCACCGACACCGACAGTTGCCGCAGGGAGATCAGCCTGGCCAGCAGATCACCCACGGCTGCTGCGGCGTGGTCGTCGAGGTTCTTCTGGCCGGCCAGCAATCGCACCAGTGCGGTGATCATCGGCGCGGTGCTGAGGATTCGTTCGGGGCCGCTGCGTTCAAAAGACAATTCGGCCGTCACCTGCCGCCAGCCGTCCCCTTCGGCTCCGAGCAGATTGGTGTCGTCGATGAACACCTCGTCGAAGGCGATCTCATTGAAATGGTGTTCGCCGGTGAGCAACACGATAGGGCTGATCTCAAGTCCGGGGGAGTCGGTGGGCACGATGAACTGGCTGAATCCGGCGTGCCGGTGCGCGGTATCCAGTGGCCTGGTGCGGGCCAGTACGACCACCTGGTGGGCCAGGTGCGCCCCGCTTGTCCATACCTTCTTCCCGGAGAGGATCCAGCCGCCGTCGGTGCGAACCGCCTTCATCGCGGCGGCCGCCAGATCCGATCCCGCCTGTGGCTCGCTCATGCCGATCGCTGAGAAGTACCGTCCCGCAGCGATTCTGGGCAGTATCCGCTGACGCTGCTCCTCGGTGCCGTACGACAGCAGACCCGGCCCCACCTGACGGTCGGCAATCCAGTGTGCGGCAACCGGTGCACCGGCCGCCAGTAGTTCCTCGGTCACCACATAGCGATGTAGGTGGCCCAGCCCCTGGCCGCCGTACTCCGGAGGAATCGTCAGCCCCAGAAAGCCGGCATCTCCCAAGCGCGCACTGAAGGCTTCGTCCCATTTAGACAGCCATGCGTCGACTGCCGGCTGCCAGCCGAATTCGGCGCGGTCGGCGATCAGGAACTCCCGCAGTGCGCCGCGAAGTTTCGCCAATTCCGGCTCATTGACGTTCAGCGCCTCGAAGCTGTCAGTCACTGCTGTTCTCCGGTCCGCTACCGGTAGCCGGTGACGCGCGCAATGACCGCGGTCTTCCCGTCATCGCCCACGGCGCGGGAATCCCCGATGGCCGACGTGCGCCCGACTCGCAATGCTGTTCCTTCATAGACAGATTGTGCACCGGCCAGGAACGGTCGCAGGAAGTTGACTCGAATTGAGGCGGTGCGGAACGGCTGGGACTGCTCGTGGTTGATAGCTGCCGCGGCCACCAGTTCCAGCCCCGCACTGCTGACGCCGCCGTGGACGATCCCGATCAGGTTATTGATCATCGGATCGGGTCGCTGACGCAGTCGATAGGTGCCGTCCTCGACTGCTAGCGGCTCCACCGCCATCAGCTCGGCCAGTGAGGTGTCCGGTGTGCGGACAAGAGGGTCGTCTCCCCGCCGTAGGGGTTCGTCGGGTCCGCCGACCAACGGCATCGTCCGCACGGTTCCTCCGCCGATGATGGTCCCGCGGTGGGTGAGTGTGCACACTGCGAGCAGAGTGGCGCCGCCGGGGCCGAGCGGCCGGGCGCTGGCCACCACGGGCTCATCGGGAGCGGCCAGGATGCTGTCGATTGCGCCGGGACTCATCTCCACGACCAGTTCGCTGGACACCGTCCACTGCCCTTGTTCGCAGCGGTCATAGTTCACCCGGCCTGCGACGTCATCGACCAGCACAGCGAGCCCTGCGATGGTCGGCAGCCCGGTGAACGGATTGCACGTTCCGCCAATGGGCATGGCGCCCACGACGATGAACTGGGCGAGATCGCGTTCGATGGTGGTGATCGCGAACCGGCTGAGGATGCTGATCGGGGTTTCCGGATCCAGCCCGTCGCCCCGGGTCAGTGCGGTCATCAGACTCAGGCGGGCTGACGCAGCTCGGTCGGCCGCACCGGGAGCGCGCGTCCACCAAACCCGAACAGCTCGCGGCGCTTACCGGCGACGCGGCGCGTGATCGTGCGGCCGGCGATGCTGATCTCAATCAGCCACACGGTCGTCTCCTCACGCTATACATGATCCGAGCAATGGACCATAACTCTGCTTATGAAGCTATGGGCGGCGCACTTCGTCATGCAAGCGACGACGCGCCGGAGGGTCGGTCACCGGGTGATAACGGCGCCCTGACCTGCTGTTGGAGACGGATTCGCACCCCGGGCTATGGCAAATGTCATAGCTGCCGGCGGGGCGTTAGTCTGTGGCGGTCAAGCCACGACAACGGTCCAGAAGGCGGCACCCCATGAAGCTCATCACCTCCATCGACGATGCGGTAGCGACGGTCGGCACCGAACTCGGCGTCAGCGACTGGATGGATATCGACCAGAAGCGCATCAACGATTTCGCCGATGTCACCGGCGACCACCAGTGGATCCACATCGATGTCGCCCGCGCCAAGGCCGAGAGTCCCTACGGCACTCCGATCGCGCACGGATTCCTCACGCTCTCGCTGATTCCCGCACTGAGCAAGGACAACTTCCGCGTCGAGAACGCCAAACTTGTCATCAACTACGGGCTCAACAAGGTGCGGTTTCTGTCTGCCGTGCCGGTGGACAGCCGCATCCGGGTGCGCTCTGAGTTGGCCGACGCCGTTGCGAAGGACGACAGCACCGTCGACCTGACCGTGCGGCACACCATCGAGATCGACGGCGTGGACAAGCCGGCCGCGGTGGCCGAGATGATCGCCCGGGTGTTGTTCTAGGCCGTGCGGTTTGGCATCGTCACGCTGACATCCGAGATATTCATCAGCCCGAACGAGGTGAAGTTCTCGAATGCCGTGGCCGAACTGGTGATCTGCACGGTCAGCGTGCGCGAGTCGGTGCTTGCGTTGGTGTAGACGATGTCCGACAGGTCCATGGTCAGCGTGTGTTGCCTGCCGTCCAATATCACCGGCACCGGAGTGACGACATTGCCGAGTACCAAGCCGGTGCTGTCGTCGACGACTTGCGCGAACACCGCCCGGCGTGGTGCCCAGACCCTGGTAGGTGATGCTCACCGCAGGCGCGCCGACAACCTGGGTACCCGCCCCCACCGTGACCGGCACATTGATCGCGTTGCGGGCAACGGATCCGCCGCCGAGCGAGAATGGCAGGGCGAAGAAACTGTTCGAGCCGCCGAGGAGCGGCACGACAGGGAGCAGACCTCCGGCCGAGGTGGCGGTGATGTCCGGGCGATTGTTGAACCCGAACTGGTTCGGCAGCGTGTCCGAGAAGTAATAGCCGCCGAGCTGGTCGAACCACTGGAAGTTCGGGATGTCGTCTGCGGGCGTGCCCGTGCGCTTGACGTACTGGGCCAGCCAGTCAAGGGTGTCAGCCACCAGCATCGCCTCCTGATCGGGATTGACGGGGTCCAGACACACGCCATGGCCGCCGCAGAACCAGGCCACCTTGACCGTGGTGCCGAAGCCGTTGCCGAGAATGGCTTCCGCGTTGTCCAGCGTCTGCCGGAGTGGGAACAGGGCCTCTTGGATTCCCTGGGTCAGCAGCGTCGGAGCCTGCACCGTGTTCAGCAGCGCGGTCGGACCACTGCTGGCCAACGCCGCCTGCGCGGTCTCGGAGATCCGGCCGAACAGGTTGCCGGTGAGAACCGCGCGGGGGACAAGGCTATTGACCCGGGCGCCGGTGACAACCAACACCAGGTACAGCACTGACCCGTAGGAGGTCTTCCAGGTGTTGTCGGGATACAGCGAGGAATTCAGCGAGTTCCAGGTGTTTTCGGGCGTGATGGCGTCGATGCGCGGATCGATGCCGGCGGCCACCAACTGGATGCCGCCACCGTAGGAGGTTCCCACCATGCCGACCGCCGGGTCATTGGGGCTGTCGAGTGTCGCAGGCGTGTCAGTGGCGATGAAGTCGATGACCGCGGACATGTCGCGACCTTCGAAGAACGGGTTGTCCAGTTGCATGATGCCCCCGGAGTTCCGCACACCGCGTGGGGTCGCGCTCACCACGTTGTAGCCGTTGTTGCGCAACACCCCGACAGACGGAACGTCGTATTCCGATCCTTCGATGTCGAAGACGCGGTCCGTGTACGGATCCGAATATGCCCCACCACCCAGGCCCGCCATGCTGATGGCCGTCGGTGCGGTGGCCCCGGCACTCAGGCCTGCCGCCGGGAAGAAATTGGTGCTGATCCCGACGCCGTCGAACGACGTGACCATGTAGGTCAACGCCACCGGGGTGTCCGACGGTGCCAGGGACGCGACGTCGACGTTGATGCGGGCCACCACTGAGGCGCCGATGATAGGAGCGAGGAGGTCACCGATCAGGGGCAGTGTCTGAAGCAGGTTGATGACGGGTGCGGCCACCAACCCGACAAGCGGAATACCGGTCAAAAACGAGTCGAGGGCGGTGACTTCACTGACCCGCACGCTGAAGGTCTGGGTGCCTTTGGCGCCGCCGTCCAGCCAGTTGGCGTACGGCAGGATCGTGAAACTCTGCGGGTCAGTCGTCGGTGGGACCGTCGGGGGGCTGACCGGCACCGTGCCCAGGCTGATCTTTCCGCCGCTCTCGCCCACCGTGGAGTCGAACCCGGCGGCGAGACCGAGGGCGGTGTAGGTCAGGGTCTAACACGCGCACTCGTGGCATTGAGTCTGCCCTGAATGATGCCGTCGATGATCTTCACCGTCGGATTGACGGTGAGGGTGCCGGCTGTCGACGTCGATGTCGTTGCCGCCGCCGCCGCGGTCGCGGCCGCTACGCCGCGACGGGCGGCGCCGCGTTGGCGAGCCCCCTCGGTCGACCGCGGGCCGACGGTACTCGAGGCTCCGACGGTATCTGCGCCCCCGGCAGCCGGGCCGCCGGTATCAGCTGAGGCAGCCCCGCCCGGTAGAACACGGCCGCGCCCACGCCGAGGCCCACCGCGAATCCGCAAACCCGGCCGACAAGCGCCCCGCGCCCACGACATGTTCACGTCACGTCTTACGGGTTCAGATCACACCTTCGGTGTGTAGCCGAACGGCAGCAGCACGCTCTTGAGTTCGACGTAGGCGTCGATGCCCTCCGGCCCGTTCTCCCGGCCGATGCCGGAGTTCTTGTAGCCGCCGAACGGCGCGCCCGGGTCGAATGCGTACATGTTCACCGCGTAGGTGCCGGTGCGGATTCGCGAGGCGATCTGCATCGCCTTGTCGTTGTCGGTCGTCCACACGCTGCCGGCCAGGCCGTAGGCCGAGTCGTTGGCGATGCGAATCGCGTCCTCCTCGGTGTCATAGGGAATCACCGACAGCACCGGCCCGAAGATCTCCTCCTGGGCGATGGTCATGGAGTTGTCGACATCGGCGAAGACCGTCGGCGACACGAAGTAGCCGCTGTCGAGGCCCTCGGGGCGCCCGCCGCCGGTGACCAGTCGGGCACCTTCGTCGATGCCCTTCTTGATATAGCCCTCGACGCGCTCGCGCTGCTTCTCGGTGATCAGCGGCCCGATGAAAGCACCCGGGTCGTCGGGCAGACCCACCGGCATCGCCTCCACCGCCGCAGCGAGCTTGGTGACGATCTCCTCGTAGCGTGACCGCGGCGCCAGGATCCGGGTCTGCGCCACGCAGGCCTGCCCGGAGTTCATCAGACCGGCGAACAGCAGCATCGGCAGGGTGGAGTCGATGTCGGCGTCCTCCAGGATGATCGCCGCGGACTTGCCACCCAACTCCAGCGTGCACGGCTTGAGTTTTTCGGCGGCCAGCTTGCCGACCTCTTTGCCGACCGCGGAACTGCCGGTGAAGGTGTACTTGTCCACCAGGGGATTGGCGGTCAGCGCGCGTCCGGTCTCCGCCCCACCGGGCACCACCGACAGCACGCCCTCGGGCAGGCCGGCCTCGGCGAACACCTCGGCGAGCGCGTTGACGCTCAGCGGGGTCTCGGCGGCGGGCTTGAGCACCATGGTGCAGCCCGCGAGCAGCGCCGGGCCGAGCTTGTTGCACGCCAGGAACAGTGGGACGTTCCAGGCCGCCACCGCACCGACGACGCCGATCGGCTCGCGCAGCACCAGGGTCTGGCCATAGATCCCGTCGCGGATGTCCGACCAGGTGAACTTGTCCGCGGCCGTGGAGTAGTACTGCAGGCCCGAGATCGCCGCCCCGTACTGCATCATGTCGACGATCATCTGCGGTTGGCCGGTCTCGGCCTTGAGCAGAAACTTGAACAGGTCGTCGCGATCCTCGATCAGTTTGACCGCGTTGCCGATCACCGCCTGACGTTCCTGCGGCGTCATCCGCGGCCACGGGCCCTCATCGAAAGCCTTGCGGGCCGCGGCACAGGCGGCGTCGACATCGGCGGCGGCGGCCATCGGCACCTTGCCGACGTACTCGCCGGTGGCCGGCGAATGCACCTCGATGACATCGGCGGTCGATGGCTCGACCCACTTGCCACCGATGAACAGCTTGTCGTATTCGGTCTTGTAGGCGGTCTGCGTCATGGGCGCCACAGTACCGATCGGAAGCGACGACGAGAACCTGTTTCAGTCATCGGTCATCGGTGATCGCAGCACCATCACCAGATTGCTCACCAGAAACTCCCGCACACCCGGCACCGAGGTCAGCCACCACGCCCATCGGGGGTGGTAGCGGGGGAATGCGGCCACCAGCGCGCCGGTGGAGCCGGCCCAGCGCAGTCCGTCGGCGGCCGACACGTCGAACAATGACGACCCGTAGTTGTTCTTCGGCGGATGGCCGTGTCTGCGCGTGTAGCGGGCCGCGGCGCGGGCACCGCCCAGGTAATGCCACAGACCGGTTTCGTGGCCGCCGAAGGGCCCCAGCCAGACGGTGTAGGACAGGATCGCCAGCCCGCCGGGCCGGGTGACCCGCAGCATCTCCGCGCCCAGCTGCCAGGGCTGCGCCACGTGCTCGGCGACATTGGATGACAGGCAGACGTCGACGCTGTGGTCGGCGAACGGCAGGGCCAATCCCGGAGGCCCGGACGAAACTCCCGGGCCCGCCGCGGTCGACGCTGCCCGGCGGCGTGCATCTCCTGCGGGTCGGGTTCGACGCCGATGTAGCGCCAGCCCGCGTCGGTGAACGCGGTCGCGAAATAGCCGGGGCCGCCGCCCACGTCGATCAGGGTGCGGCCGCGGTGGCCCGGAAGCCCCAGAGGTCGGTGACCATGGCGGCGGTGTCGGCGGCCAGTGCGCCGTAGAAACGGGCCGGGTCGGACTGTTCGTAGCGGAATTCGCTGAGCAACCGGACCGACCGGGCCAGGGTCGCACGCCGGGCGAACAGGTCGGTGACGGCCATCGACGGACACCCTTGCCGAGATATGGCTGGTCGCGATGTCTTCCCCCGTTCGGCCCCGTGCGCTCAGTGCTGCTGTTGTGCTGGCGCGACACCGGCCACCCCCAGGGCGGGGGCAGTGAGACCTACCTTCAGCGCATCGGCGCGCTGCTGGCCGAGTCCGGAATCGACGTCACCCTGCGCACCGCCCGCTACTCCGGGTGCCGCGCGCCGGGAAGTCGTCGACGGCGTGCGGATCAGCCGCGGCGGCGGCCACTACACCGTCTACATCTGGGCCGGACTGGCCATGGTCGCCGCCCGGCTCGGGCTGGGTCCGCTGCGGCAGCGCGCGGCCCGATGTGGTGATCGACAGCCAGAACGGCCTGCCGTTCCTGGCGCGGCTGGCGTTCGGCCGGCGGGTGGTCGTGCTGGTGCACCACTGCCACCGTGAGCAGTGGCCGGTCGCCGGCCGGTTCCTGGGCCGGTTCGGCTGGTTCGTCGAATCCCGGCTCTCACCGCGACTGCACCGGCGACAACCAGTACGTCACGGTGTCGCTGCCCTCGGCGCGCGATCTCGCCGACCTCGGCGTCGACGCCGCCCGGATCGCGGTGGTCCGCAACGGTCTGGACGAAGCGCCCCCGAGCACGCTGATCGGCCGCGCGGTCAGCCACCCCGCGGGTCGTGGTGCTGTCCCGGCTGGTGCCGCATAAGCAGATCGAGGACGCACTCGACGCCGTCGCGGTGCTGCGGACCCGGATCCCGGATCTGCACCTGGACATCGTCGGCGGCGGATGGTGGCATGACCGCCTGGTTCGACACGCCGAGCAGCTGGGCATCACCGATGCCGTCACGTTTCCACGGCCACGTTGACGACGCCACCAAACATGCTGTGGTGCAACGCTGTTGGGTGCACCTGCTGCCGTCGCGCAAAGAGGGCTGGGGGCTGGCGGTGATCGAGGCCGCCCAGCACGGTGTGCCCACCATCGGCTATCGGTCTTCCGGTGGCCTCACCGACTCGGTTGTCGACGGGGTGACCGGACTGCTCGTCGACGACCACGACGAGTTGGTCGACCGTCTCGAACAACTGCTGGGCGATGCCGGTCCTGCGTGAGGAACTCGGCGCCAAGGCCGCCGCCCGCAGCCGGGAGTTCTCCTGGCCGCAGAGCGCGGCGGCGATGAGCACTGTGCTGGAGACGGTCCACGCCGGTGGCCGCGTCAGCGGCGTGATCTAGATGCCCGACCCCCAACGTCCCGGTCTGCTGCCCTACATCGGTTACTGCTACGGGGCGGTGCTGGGAATCGAGTACGACGACTGGGTCCGCCACGATCTGGCCGGCAAGGGTGCCCGACGGCGCAACCTCGATTCGCGTCACGATTCCGGCGCTGGTAATCATCGCGCCACTGTGGCTGATCCCGGCCACCCTGGGTATGCACCTGGCGATGTCGGCACTGCTGTTCCTGCCGTTCATCTACTTCGCCCACGCACTGGACAAAGTCTGGCGCACCCATCGGTTACGTCAGCACGGTCTCGATCCCGACCTCGTCGATGAGGTGGAACGCCAGCGCGATGCCCACATCCGCGAGGATTACCGCAGGCGTCACGGCCACTCTCAGGACTGAACGCGCCGTCGCCATGCGATGACGCCCATGGCCAGGGCGCCGGTGGCGATCATCATCGACCAGATCAGATGCGCGACGATCACGGTGGTCCGTTTCCACTGCGGCACAACCGGACTCACCCCGTCGACCCGGTAGAGCATCATGTCGTGATCGGTGTATTCGACCACCCAACCCACTCCGGCCGCTGCCAGGGCGGTTCGGTCCGCTCCGGCGGTCAGCAATCGCTGCACCTCCCGCGCGCGGGTGCCTTCGCCGGCCACGATGCGCCCGGAGACGATGAGGTCACCGGTGGACAGCACCTCGGCGCGCACCCACCGGGGCAGTGGGTCAAGCACCGGGGCAGGACCCGACCATCCGAACTGCCTCATGGTGTCCGGCGGCAACACCGCGACGTCTCGGGGCTCTGCGTTAATCCTTGCCGCCACGGCCGCCCAGGACGACGGATAGTGCACCGACCGGAGATTTCCGCCGACCCCCCACGCGAGATCGGGAAGGACCGCGATCATCGCGACGGCGAACACCACCGCGCTTACCCCCGGTCGCACCCGGCGCCGCAACGGTCAGCACCGCGCCGGCACCGGCAAGCGCATAGCCCGGCATCGCCAGCGCCGCCCATTTCTGGCCGTCGCGCAGGATCGCCATCCCGGGCACGCGTTCGACGATCGCCTGCAGCAGTGCCACGCCGGGGCCGGTGGCCATCGCCGCCACGATCAGCACCGTGACCCCGGCCAGGATCATGAGCGGTGCGATCGACGGGCGTCGCAACACGGCCGGTAAACCCAGCGCCACGATCCCGAGCAGCACGGCCGTCGCCACCAATGCGAATATCGTCGTTCGCGAATACGGGACCGCTTCGGCGTTCCAGATGCCGGCCAGCCCGGCCAGGCTGCCGAGGGTACCGAGACCCGGTTCGGCCCGGGCGGCGAACGGCGCCAGACCCGAGGATTGCGAGCTACCCAGTGCATCACCGAGCGCCGATGCGGTCAGCCAGGGCGATGCCGCCAGCACGGCGATGACTAATACTGCAGCGCCACAACGAATCCGGGCGATACCGGTACCGGGAACCGCGATGCACACCAGGGCAACGGTGGCTGCCAGTATCACGCCGGTCGGCGTGAGGCCGGCCAGCGCGATCCAGAACATCGCCGACGCCCACGCCGCACGGTCGGCCGGCCCGGTTCGCAGCCGCACCACGGCCCGCGCCACCCACGGCAGGCAGCCATAGGCCAGCAGCAGACTCCAGTGCCCCTGCAGAAGTCGTTCGGCGACATAGGGATTCCAGATCGCCACCGTCGTAGCGACCAGTTGGCCGGGTAGACCTGCGTCGGGCAGAAGTTGCGCCGCCAACCGGGCCGCGCCCCAGCCGGCCAGGAACAGCGCGGCCATCAGCACCACTTTGACGACCACCCCACCGTCGATAACCGCCGACAGGGTGGCCACGGCGAAGTCCTGCGGCACCGCGCGTGGAGCTGCTTCGCCCAGGCCCAGGGCCGAGTCAGAGAGATAGGAACGCGGTGTGGAAACGGCATCCCTGATCAGCAGATAGCCCGGTGCCAGCAGTGGTGCGGTTACTGCGAATGTCAGAGCCAGGGCGTACCCCGGTGGCGCCCATCGCATCGGTGTCACCGCTGCGCGGGTGGTTGCTCCGGTCGCCGGGTGGGGATCTTCTCGGTCGGCGCCTGCGCGGCGGGCATGGGACCGGTCTCGTCCTTACCGAAGATGCCGAGTTCGATATCGTCCTCGCCCGGCCCGGCCAGCGCTGACTCGATCCGAACGCTGAACCAGGCCAGCAGGCCCGCCCCGATCAGCGCGATCAGACCGGCGGCGGCGAAGCTGATCGGCAGGATCCGCGACCACAGTGCCACCCGGTCACGTTCGTCGCGGGCCATGGCCACCTGCGATTCGACGGTCTGTTCGGTGGAGGTCACCTTGTAGTCGGCCAGCGCCATCTCGGGCAGGAGCGGATCCCGCGCGTAGTAGTGGTTGGCGTGCTCCTCGGACCTTGACGATCACCCCGGTCACCGGGTCCACCCAGAAGGTGCGCTGGGCGGCATAGAAACGTGTCATCGTGATCGGCTCGTACGGGTCGCCCGGCAGGCCCCACAGCTCGGCCCGGGCGGTGACCTCCCCGTCTTCATTCCGGTCGTAGAGCGAGGCGTATTTGATCGGGTCGACGAGTTTTCCGTCGGCGTCGTAGCCCACGTTCTGGGTGAACCGATAGGTGCTCAGCCCGTTCACATCGTCCTCGCCGTCGTAATTGGCGTCGAAGGGCTTCTGTGCGATCGCATCGAAGAATGGATACGACTTCTTCTCGGTGTTGAACGGGAACCGATAGGTCAGACCCTCATGCGGCAGGGCGATATTCGTCGACGGCTTGTCGTCTTCGAAGGTGCGCGGCTTCTGCACCGAACCACCCGGGCGTTCGTCATCGGAGACCGCCTCGGCGGTTCGACGGTCGAGTGTCACGGTGTCGACCATGGCCAGCAGCAGTCCACTGTCCTGTTGCCGGTCGGTGCGCCGGACCGAGGTGCCCACCTGGAACGTCACTACTTGAGCATTGGCAGGGGTTTCCACCGTGATCGCCTGCTGGGAGACCACGGGGACGTCCCTGTCGATGACGAAGCGTGTTGCCGACAGCGAGGCCGGGTCGAGAGCCGTTCCGGTGCCGCCGCTGACCAAGGTCTTGTCAATATTGAGGGGAATCTTCTCGATCTTGCCCGCGGTGTAGGTAGTCAGCAGCAACGCGGCGGTCAGCAGTGCGGCTCCGAGACCCATGACGGCCAACGCCACGAGACGCAACATGCTTGCGCGGTTCACGCTGCCCTGGCCTCCTCGGTGCTGTGCTGCATCGTTGTCCTCTAATCCGGATTGACCCTAACAGCAGACGCCATGGCGAACCTTCCGCTGCGTTGATTCCCCGGTACCGGCACACTGGCCGCTATGAACCCGTGACCGAGAAACCCGATCGGGAAACCCGTGACCGAGCAGGTCGGTGGCACCCGGAGTTTCCTGCCGGCGGTCGAGGGTATGCGGGCCTGCGCGGCCATGGGGGTGGTCCTCACCCACGTCGCCTTCCAAACGGGCACGTCGGGCGGGGTGGTGGGCCGGTTGCTGCACCGGTTCGATCTGGCTGTCGCGGTGTTCTTCGCGCTCTCGGGATTCCTGTTATGGCGCGGTCACGCCGCGGCCGCCCGCGGATGGCGCCACCGGCCCGCCACCGGCCACTATCTGCGGTCCCGGTTGGTGCGGATCATGCCGGGCTATCTGTTCGCCGTTGTGGTGATCCTGACTCTGTTGCCGGAGGCCAACCGCGCCAGCCTCACTGTCTGGCTGGCCAATCTGACCCTCACGCAGGTCTATGTGCCGCTGACCCTCACGGCGGGTCTGACCCAGATGTGGAGCCTGTCGGTGGAGGTGAGCTTCTACCTGGCGCTGCCGATCCTGGCCTTTCTGGCCTACCGGCTTCCCGTTCGTGCCCGGGTACCGGTGATCGCGGCGGTGGCGGTGGCCAGCCTCGGGTGGGGACTGCTGCCCATCCACACCCCGCCAGGAGTGAACTTTCTCAACTGGCCGCCGGCTTACGCCTCCTGGTTCGCCGCCGGAATGCTGCTGGCGGAATGGACGGTGAGCCCGATCGGTTGGGCGCACCGACTGGCCCGCAACCGGGTGGCCATTACCGCGGTCGCGCTGGGCGCCTACCTGGTCTCGGCATCGCCATTGGCCGGACCGGAGAATCTGGTGCCCGCCACGCTGGGTCAGTTCGTGGTGCGAACCTCCATGGGGGCGATTGTCGCCGCGGCGCTGCTGGCCCCGCTGGTGCTCGATCGTCCTGACACCGAGCACCGCATTCTCGGCAGCCCGATCATGGTGGTTCTGGGTCGGTGGTCCTACGGGCTGTTCGTCTGGCACCTCGCGGCGCTGGTGATGGTGTTCCCGATGGTGGGAAAATTCATGTTCAACGGAAACTTCTTCGTAGTGCTGGGCCTGACGCTGGTACTCGGATTCGCCATGGCGGCGGTCAGTTACGCGCTGATCGAGTCACCGTGCCGGAATGCGTTGCGGCGCTGGGAATATCGCCGGGCAGCGCGCGGTCGCAGACGCCGCCACCGCTGGACAGTTCGGTTACCGATTCACCTGAACCCGTATCGCACACTGACTCACGCGGTTGAGCCTGCCGCCGCGCGATCACCTCGTCGCGGACCTCCGTACGGCGGGCCTTGCCGGCATCGTCGCGCAAGGGTGTGTCGACGAACTCCACGGTGCGCGGCACCTTGTATGCCGCGAGTCGCTGCGCCACGAACGCCATGACAGCGGTCTCATCGAGGTCCGTCAGATCCCGCGTGCACGAGTGCGTGCGGAACCTGACCCAGATCCTCGTGCGGCACTCCGACCACCAGACATGACAGCACCGCAGGATGTTCGGCCAGCGCGTCCTCGATCTCGGCGGGGTAGACGTTGCGCCCGCCGACGGTGAACATATCCACCCGGCGATCTGCCAGATACAGATAGCCCTCGGTGTCGAACCAGCCGAGGTCACCCAGGGAGTCCCAGGCGCCCAGCGCGTCCGGGCGAATTTTAGCCGTACTGCCGATATAGCGGTAGGTGGGTCTGACTGCCCGGGACGGGGACGCATGTAGATCTCCCCGACCACCCCGGGCGGGCATTCGCTCACCGTCGTCGTCGAGCACCTTCATCTCCCCGGACACCACCCGGCCGACCGAGCCCCGATGGTCGAGCCATTCGGTGCCGCTGATGAATGTCAACGCCTGGAGTTCGGTGCCGCCGTAAAGTTCCCAGACCACCTCCGCGCCGAGGATGTCGATCCAGGCTTCCTTGATCGTGGGCGGGCAGGGCGCGGCCAAGTGCCACCAGCGCCGCACCGACGACAGGTCGAAGGCTCCCGGATCGGCGCGGTAAACGGGCAGCAGTCGCTGCATGATGGTCGGAACGGTGGCCAGATAGTTGACCCGATACTCGGTGACGAGTCGCAGGAATTCGTGCCGGGTCGAATCGGTTCATCAGCACCAGATGCTGACCTGTCGCCAGTGCCATGGTGGCGGAGGTGAAACCGGTGTTGTGGCTCAGCGGTACCGATATCAACTGGGTGTCGCTGGCCAGGTTGCCCATCATCGCCGCCACCAGGGTGCCCTGAAAGCGGCCGTCGCCACCCGCCTCGATCAGTTTCGGCCGGCCGGTGCTTCCGCCGGACGCCATCGATTTCAACGATGGTGAAACCGCCTCGGGCAGTGCCGCATCGGAGAGTTCTGCACGGGGCGTGAAATCTGCGGGCACCGAGGCCGTCACGCCACGCGGGTCGGGTCGGCCGACCAGCAGCGCCCGGGGTATGAGGTTGAGAAGATCTGTGTACTCCGCATCGGGCAGTCGAGCCGATAGTGGCTGGGGAATCGCACCGAGCTTCCAGACCGCCACCACCGCCTGTACCCATTCGATCGAGTTCGGCACGGCGATGGTGACGTAATCGCCCTGTGTCACACCGAGTTCGGCGTAAGCCCGAGCCAGCCGATTGGTCGATGACTCCAATTCTCCGCGGGTGACGGTCCGGCCGTTATGTGTCACCGCTGGGGCATTGGGTGCCTCGGCGGCCAGGTGACTCATCTGCGTCCCGATGGCCGCAACCTGGTCTGGCTCTGTCACTAGTAGCCGCCTCCGTGGGAGAAGATGGCGCGCGGATTGTCCACCAGCATCGTGGTGATCTGGTCCTCGCTGACACCGCGGGCCCGAAGTGCGGGCAGCACATCGTTGTGGATGTGCAGGTAGTGCCAGTTCGGCAGCACCAGGGGAAGTGCGGCTTCCGGAAGCCAGTCGATATAGCAGGACGCGTCGTGCGCGAGCACCATCTTGTCGGCGTGGCCCCGTTCGCACATCTGCGCCACGATGTCGACCCGGTCATCGAAGCTGAGGATGTTGTCCACGCCGAACCGGTCCATGCCCAGATAGGACCCGGCAGCGATCAGTTCCTCAAGGTAAGTCAATATCTTTGGTGTCGCCGCTATGCCCGATGATGACCCGGCTGAGGTCCACACCCTCCTCGGCGAAGATGCGCTGTTGATCGAGACCTCGCCGGGAGTGCGCATGGGTGTGGGTGGTGATCGGAACCCCGGTGGCACGATGGGCCGCAGCGACCGCCCGCAATACTCGCTCGACACCGGGGGTGAGTCCGTGAGCGTCGGTCGCACATTTGAGGATCGCCGCCTTGACGCCGGTGTCGGCGATGCCCTCGGTGATATCGCGGACGAACAACTCGGTCATGGTCTCCGCGCCGCCGAGCGCGGTTCCCGGACCGGTGAAGTGGAAGTACATCGGCACTTCGTTGTAGGTGTAGAGGCCGGTGGCCACCACGATCTGCAGATCCGTGCGCGCGGCAACCCGTTGGATGCGCGGGATATAGCGGCCGATGCCGATGACGGTGGGATCGACGATGGAATCCACGCCGATCGCCTTGAGTGCGTTGAGCTTCTCGACCGCAGCGTCTTCCCGGTCCTTCTCATCGCCCCAGCCCTCGGGGTGGTTGGCCATGATCTCCGGGGACAGCACGAAGACATGCTCATGCATCAGCGTGACGCCCAGATCGGACGTCGGGATCGCGCCCCGGATGGTCTCCACTTCGGACTGACCAGTCATCACCAGGCACCCTACGACGAAGGCTCCGTAGCGATATCGGTTTCGGTGGCAGTGCGTGGTGCCGGGCGCGGCAGCGTCGAGGTGGCCATTGCGGCGAGGCTGATCAGGGCAAGCGCCTGGACCCAGGCTGAGTGACCGATGTAGCCATCGACCGAGCGCCATGGGTAACGGGAGAGCAGTGATCCGGCCAGGATGAGTCCGGCCGGCAGTCACGGCCACGGTGAGCCGATCGAGCATCGGCTGCCGGTGGCGTAGCAGATAGGTGGCGATCAGTGCGGCACCGAATACCGCGACACCGCCCACCCCGGCGATCACCCCGCCGGCGGCGAGCAGTCCGATCGCGGCGAACTTACCCGGGGATCTGGTCCGCGGTCGCAGGTCCGGGTGCCACCGGTCGACGGGTCGGAACCAGTGCCAGCAGGAGCAGCAACGGCAGCAGTGCGAGGCCGGCGATCAGCCCGATGCGATAGGCGCGATTGGATTCGAAGTCCAGGGTGATGGTGCCCTGCGCGCCGGCCGGCACCACCCAGCCCTGCTGCCAGCCGTTGACGATCACCGGTGTCAGCGTGGCACCGTCCGGTGTGTGCGCGATCCAGCCCGGGTTCACGCTTTCGGGTACCACCACGACTCGCGTGATCGGCGAGCGAACGACGCTGATCTGTCGGCGGTCAGATGTCCAACCGATGATCTGCGCGGGAGTTGTTGGCGCCGTGACGATCTCGGCCGCGAGAGGTCCGCTGAGCTGTATGCCGTCGGCGATGAAGGCCGTGCCGGGACTGATCAGTAACTCCTGGCTACCGGCCGGCAGCGTGATCGGGGTCGGATCACAGGCGCGCGCCGCGATCGGATCGCCCTCCAGCAGTGTGCCCACCGTCGTCGACACCGAGGTCTGCACGAACCGCCCCGAGACGGCGACCACCGGACCCTCGCCGCACGGTATCTCGATCGCCCGACCACGGTTGCTCGCCGCATCCGCGGCGGCGATCGGCCTGCCGTCCGGACCCAGCACCGTGACCTCGGCCAGTCCCGGCGGCTTGAGCTGGTCGAAACCCAGGGCGGTGCGGTCGATGACGTTGTCGAAGTCCAGCAGGCTGATCACAACGGTGTCGGTGAACCGGGGGTGGAGCGACACCGTCTGCTGTCCGGCGTCGGGACTGGAATCGAGCCGACGGACCTGGGGCCCGTCACCGAGATCGACGGCGATCATCGTCGGACGGGTCGGCAGGGCTGAGCCGCTGGCCATCAATGCAGCCCCGTCACCTCAGTCGCCTCGGGCAGCGTCACCGTCAACGTCGCACCGGAGCCGCGCTGCACCACATGCTGCTGTGCCGTCCATGAGGTTCGCGGATCGCCGTCGGTCGCGGCATATGCCGACCCCTGCACATCAATCAGGTCGGCGTCACCGCGTGCCCGGGTACGGCCGGGTTGGGCGATCAGATCAGCCAGCCGAGGACCCTGCCTGGCCCGTACCCATATGGTCGGGGTGACGTCGATTCGGGTGGGCACGTTCAGTGTCCGGCTCAGTGTCACCGGTTCCTCGGGAGCCAGTGCCATCGACGCCGCGCAGAGCACCGCGTCCTCGGCATCCGCGCACCCGTCGCGGCCCAGTAGTTCTGATCCCAGATCCCAGGCGGCCACCGCCGAACCCCTCGGCGGCGGCGGTACGACGACGGTGTGCCGGAGATCGATGGGCTGGGCGAATCCCGACGCGTCGTATTGGGTCACCGACAGTTCGGTGATGCCGAACTGCACTCCCGAGGTCCCGTCGTCGGTGCCCACCGCGGTGATGCGGACCCACGGTGTTTCCCCGTAGGGCAGTGCCACGGTGAGCGGGATACCCGGTTTGTCGAAGCTCACCGTGGAGGTTCCGTTGACCGTTGACACCTGGATCCGGCGCACCTGGGCGCCCACCGCGGTGGCACTCGGGGTGATCGTGAGAGCGGCGTTGGTCACCGGGTAGTCGAAGTCGATCTGTAGCCACTGCCCGAGTGCCGGCTGGAGTGAGTTCGACACCCATGCCGTGGCCGGGTCGAAGTCCACCGCCGCGACCGGAGCACTTGCGGGGGCAACCGTGGGCAGCGCGGTGGCATCCGATGAGGAACTCGAGGCGCTCAGTCGTCCACCCGACCACCGCCCCTGCGTCAGCGCGGCATCCGGACTCGGATAGTCCGGTACCCGGTTGAAGGTGTCACGCCGGTCGCCGGGCGCCCGGATCGCCGAGGAATGATCATCGACGCGGCCGTAGTCGGTCTCCCGGTCGACAGGGGTATCGGTGACGATCACACCCCGGCCGGGTGGAGTCGACAATCCGGCGCGGTGCGCATCAGAGGTCAGCAGCATGGGTCCCAGTGCGGGCTCGCCGAGCAGACGGCGACGCTCATCGATGCGCAACAGTGACTCCGGGCCTCCGGCGACGCGCACCATCTCGCTGGCAGCGCTGAAGTAGGGGCCACCGGGATCGGCGGCGCCGATCGGCTGGACCCGGTAGATCTGGACCGCCGGGTAGCGGGGCCGCAGGCCGCTATCGCTGATGAATCCCTCCACCGTGCCCGGGCCCACCGGCTCGCCGAACTCGGCGACTCGCTGCAGTCCCGGAGAACCGTCGATCGCCCGGTGCACCAGCATGCTGTATAACGGACGTCGCCCCTGGACCGCCGCGCAAAACCTGGCCGACCTGATCGAACCGGCGCCCGGTGGACTGGAACAGTACTGTCCGCAATTGCACTATTTATTGCTGGAAGAGGCCCGCTATACTGAAACTGAACTGGCGCCGTTGCAGAATCTGGCCGCCGCCCTGTTCCGGCTGGAAAACAGCCCGGGTCCACAGGAATTCGGTCAGGCGGTGGACGCCCTCAGCGCCTGGCTGAAACTGCCGGAGCAGGACAGCCTGGCACGGGCCTTTCTGGTATGGATCAACCGGGTATTCCTGCCCAGCCGCCTGCCTGGAACCGACATTCCGGCCGTACACACGCTCGCGGAGGTAAAAGCCATGTTAGCCGAAGACACCCTCGACTGGACCCGACAGTGGAAACAGCAGGGACGGGAGGAAGGTCTACAACAAGGTCTACAACAAGGTCTACAACAAGGTCTACAACAAGGTCTACAACAAGGTCTACAACAAGAACTGGCAGACGAACGCGCCTTATTGCTGCGACTGGTAGGCAAGCGTTTCGGCGCCGCCTGTGCCCAAACCCTGGTGCCGCTACTGGAACCCATTGACGATCCAGAGCGGCTGGCCGAGGTCGGCGAGTGGATCGTGACCTGCGACACGGCTGAGGCATTCCTGGCCCGGCTTCAGCCGTCGCCGTAGATCGGGTACAAGTCGGGCACCCCCCCTTGGCAGGGGCGAATAAAGACTGGACCCATAGGTATGATCTTTTTCGGAAATCACCTGACTCCTAACGCCTATCAGCTGCGATAGAAGCTCGTTGTGGCATAGTTGGAGTTACGGTCGAGAATATCCGTGATCCGGACCCGGACGTAGTAGGTCCTATGCTTGCGCAGTGAGCTGACGTTGATCGCCTGCGAGCGGACGTGCGGGGCGATGTCGGTTCGGGTGATCAGCGGATTGCCCGTAAAACCCGCGTTGTTGAAAATCTCGATGCGATAGGAGAACTGCGGCCCGGTGGTCTCGTTCGGGAGCCACGTGATCGTGACCGTCTTTGTCGGCGCCTGGTAGGAGGCCGAGGCGCTGATCAATTGGCCGACGGCGAAGTCATCGATTTCTCCCCGGGTGCGGAGGTGATACCACCTTAAATAACCACCCCGGCGCTGCGCGCCACCCCTCCTTGAAAAGATACTGCTGGCGAAATCAAGCGCGTGGGAAAGGGTTGCCTGAAACTGACGCAAACAGGGACCAATGTGGGAATTATGTCCTATGGAACCTACTGAATTCCCTATCAGGTGGAATGGAAATGACTTCACTTTGAATTCGCCAGCAGTATCTTGAAAAGGAGGGGAAAACTGCTATCCCTACGCGGCGCGTTGGCCCGACCTGTGATTACTATCCACCAGCAAAAAGCAAGACCTAACCTTCTTTCCTATCAGTTGCGATAGAAGCTCGTCGTCGCATAGTTGGAAGCGCGGTCGAGAATATCCGTTATCCGGACCCGG
This sequence comes from uncultured Pseudomonadota bacterium, assembly GCA_963708455.1. Taxonomy (GTDB): domain Bacteria; phylum Pseudomonadota; class Gammaproteobacteria; order Competibacterales; family Competibacteraceae; genus CAIMUS01. The sequence continues at coordinate 549,511 of CAVPSQ010000005.1, read as the reverse complement.
ACGTAGTAGGTTTTATTCTTGGCCAGCGAGCTGACGTTGATCGCCTGCGAGCGGAGGTGTGGGGCGAGGTCGGTGCGGGTGATCAGCGGATTGCCGGTGAACGCCGCGTTGTTGAAAATCTCGATCCGATACGAGAACTGCGGCCCGGTGGTCTCGTTAGGGATCCAGGCGATCGTGACCGTCTTGGTTTGTCTATAGTAGGAAGCCGACGCGCTGCTAAGCTGGCCGATGGCGATATCGGGCGTCGGAGTCGGCGCGGTCAGAGTCTGAACGCGATTGTCGGCGGTGATATTGGGCGCCGAGTTCAGCCCCGACTCCATATAAAAAGCGTCATCGATCACGCCGCCGGTCGTGCCGACATTGAAGGCGCCCTGGGTGAAGGCAACCCAGGCGCCGTTCCCGTTGCGTTTCCAACCGTTGCGGGTGCGCATCTGGCGGGTGTAACCGAGGTATTGGCCGGACCAGTTCTCCAGGAACGCAACGGCGCGGTAGTTGAAACGCACCGTCATCGGATAGTCGAAGGTCACGATCTGCTTCCAGACACCGGTCGCGGCGTTGTTGAACCACAGCCCGAAATAGGTATGGCTGTCGTAGTCCCAGCAACGGGTCAGCAGCGTATACCACTGACCGAGGTTCCAGCCGGCGCCGCCGAGGTTCGGCTGGGTGAAGATGTGCATTCCGGTCCCTTTCCCATCGAACGATTCGACGAGAGCATACGGTTCGGCATAAATCGACGTGATCGGCTGATCGTTCGAGGGCGTCCAGAGCAAGTAGATAATGGTATGACCATAGGAGGGATGGTCCTGGATGCCGGCGTAGCCGCCGGCCTCGACGCCCTGGTTCCAGCCCAGGGTTTTATAGGAGGTGGTCGGACCGGTGGAGGCGACATAGACCTTGTTGATGAGGATGTCGCCGGCAGCACCGATGTCGTTGTACCAGAGATGCAAGGAGGACCCTGCCGAAGTCGTAGTGCTCAGGCATGTCAGCACCGCCGCCAGCGCCAGCCCGGTGAAGGAACCGCGTGAAGGCTTCAGTGGATGGGTTTTCATGTTAATTCTCCGCAACTTATTGGAATTACACATTCACTCATCCTCTTTATTCCTGATTCCTGTCTCCCCGTCGGATCAGGAAAGGCATCGTAATCCTGCACCAGTTGTACCGCCCGTTTCCAAGAGGGGCTGGTGCGCATCCGCGCCAGCGTCAGCCGGCCACGACCATGCAGGCGAGCCAGCCGTAACTGGGAAACCGGGTCGGGGAAAAACTTCAGGCCGTTCAGAATGGCGATGGCCGCCTGTCGGTTGTTGCAGGCCAGCACCATGTTGCAGCCCGCCGCCAGCGCCGCTGCCGCCCGCTCGGCCGGCGAACCGGCAGCCTGAGCGCCTACCATATCCAGATTGTCGCTGAAGATTACCCCCTGGAAACCCAACTGCTGCCGCAGAATAGCTTTCAGCCAGATTGGGGAAAAACCCGCCATTCCATGGTCCTGCTGGCGTTTTTCCTCAGCGGATAGCGTTTGGTCATTGACTTTAAGAGGGTGCTCGCTCATACATTCCTCCGCTTATGCCGACCGTCCGGTGAGTCGGGCAACGCGCTGCTTTCGCTCCACTTTTGCCCGACCTACCCAGGCTGACCAAATAGAAATCGTTGTCGCTCGGAGTTATACCACCCGCCAGCGGTGAAACCCGTCAGACAGTTCTGAACGCCTTGGGCTACCGCAGCGGCCAGGCGCTGCTGCGTAGCGGGATCGCGCAACGCCAATTCCTCCGCCGGGTTGACGATGACACCGGCTTCGAGTAGCACCGCGGGGGTGTCGGTACGGTACAGCACGCCGATGTTCTGATGGTAACGAACGCCGTTGCTGCGATCGAGCCAGCTAAATACACTGGGAGGCCAGTCGGCGTGATGCGGCGAGCGGGCAAAACCCGCTGCGCGCAGCTGGGCGCCAATCGCCGAGGCGCACTTGAAACTCCGGGCGAACTGCGGGTTGCGACGCGACACGAACACGGTGGCTCCGGCACGAAGGTTGCTGAACCCGCGCATGACGCCCTCGTATTGCCAGTCCTGCAAGAAATACTCCGCCACAGAGTCGTGGTGGACCGACAGGAACAGGTGCGCACCGCGCGCCGCGTCCGTCCGTTGTGATAGCACGACATGGTCGCCCTTCGCGCCGATCATCCGGATTCGGAATCCGCGCGCCGCCAGAGCGCGGGCGAGTTCGGCAGCCAGAGCGCGGTTGAATTCGAACTCCGGCCGGCCGCGGGCGCTGATTGCGCCGGGCGCCGCCAGGGAATGGCCCACGTCGACGGCGACCAACGGCGCCACACTCATCGCGACGGACAGAGAGGTAGCAGTGATCAGTGTTGTGTACATGGAGTGGCCCAGGCGATCTCAGGGGATTTTGTTCAGGCTGGGAGCGGCGCCGGGGGGCGGCTCCAGCGGGTTGTAAGTCTGGCCGGACTGGATACGGTTCGCCGCGGCGCCGGTGGCGGCCTGGGAGGAAGGTTTCCAGCCGGGTCGGACAAAAGGTCCGAAGCGCTCATTGAAATGGGGTTCGATCTGTTTGGCAACGGCCAGCAGCTCAGCGGCCTCGCGCGCTTCGCCCCGCTTCCCGGCGCACTGGGAGGCGACATACCACAGGCCCCAGTGGTGGGGAGACCACGCCTGCGCCCGCGCAAGCAGGTCACGGATAGATTCGCAGTGGCCGAACATTCCCTGGATTTGGATAATTTCCTCGGCCCTGAAGGGGTCCGGGAACCACGCCAGAGCGACGCGCTGCCGGGCGACCGGATCGGGTCCGTACTGCGACGCGAACACGGCGGTGGTCCGCAGGCCGATCACGCCCACGACTACGGCGCCGGCCACGAACAGGAGACCTCGCTGCCACAGCCGCGGCAGGGGCACAACCAGCGCCGGGCGGTCGTCGCGCAGCAGCCCCGCCAGCACCGCGAGCAGCGCCAGCGCCTCCGGCCGGAACAGTGGCGCATCGAGTAGCCCATGCACCGCGGCGATGACCAGCGCGCCCAGGAGCGCGAGCGTCAGCCCGACCGGCATATCGCCCCGCCGCGCCCGCCGGAGCGCGCCGGCCCCCAGGAGCGCGAGCGCGGCCAGAAAGCATCCCAATCCCAGCAGCCCCCTCTCGGTGGCGATTCGCACCAAATCCGACATCGGGGTTATCCGGTACGCCCAGGGGAACGCGTGGTTGCCGGGCGCGGCATGGGCATGCGCCGCCGCCGCGTCATCCCAGTTACCGGGGCCAACGCCGATCACGGGATGGTCGGCGAAAATAGCGAGCCCGATCTGGTACTGGTCGATTCGACCGGCCCCCGAGCCTTTCAGATAAACCAGGCGCTGCAGCGAGGACAGCAGCGGTGTTGGATGATTCCAGTGGAGTCCCGGCCAGGGTACGTTCGCGGCTACGATGATCGCGACGAGCACGCCGCCGGCGGCCAGCCACCGGCGCGGCGTCAGGGTGGGAACGGGCGTGCTCTGGCGACGGACGAACGCATACAGCGCGCCGGTCACCACCCCGGCGGCCAGCACGCCTAACCAGACGCTGCGGCAACGGGTCAGCACCGTGACCAGGGTCAAGAGGACGACGACCGCGGCGCGCCCCGCGCCGGGCGCCGCCAGCAGGCGCGCACACGCGAACGGCAGTGTGATGGCCACCTGGGCGGCCACGAAGTTGCGGTTGCCCAGGGTGCTGTATGGGCGTTTGGTGCCTTGCCAGGGCAGCGCCACCCCCAGCACCTCGAGCAGGGCCACCGCGGCGACGAGCACGCCCACTACGAGTACCACCCGGATGATCCGATCTACGCCGCTCGGGTCACGGGCAACGCGGCTGGCCGCGAACAGCAGCAGTACGGCGGCCCCCTCGGTAGCCAGCATCAGGGCGCTCCGGGCGGTACACCCCGGGTTCACGCTCCACGACAACACACCAGCTACGAAATAGCCCAGGAGCGCCAGGTCGAACCCGGTGAGCGCTAACTTATTGTCCGTGATCGAAGCGGCCAGGACGAGCGCCGCCGCCGCGCCGCTGACGCCGAGCATCAGCAGCTTTGGCGCGAGGAAAGACTCATGGAGGGGGCGCAGTGAGGGGAAAACGAGCAGAGCGGCGCCCAGGAGAGCCACCGCCATAATCGCTTCCAGCCACCGGTTGGAATTCACTTGAGCGAACATGATGTGCTCTGGGTCATTCATGATCGGACGAGGTCCGGTGCGATCACGCCCTGGAAGGAGGCGGAGGACTGCGCCCTCGCCGTGGTAGCGACCACCGGGCGGCGAGGGCGGGTCGAGTCCGGCACGCGCCGATTAGAACGGAGACATGACCGGACCCTTCAAGGGAGTGTCGAGTTCTTCCGGACGGTGCTTCTTAAGCCTCAAAACTCGCTGCTTTGCTCGACACAGGTAATCGGCGTATCCAGCCCAGCGCCGAGAGTCTCCATCTGCTGAATACAAGCCTGCGCCTGGGCGGCGGTAACAGTAAGAGTAATACCATTACTTCCCTGGCAAGCACCGTTCAGGACCGTCGGTTCTATCGAGCTGGGACCGAGAGGATAGCAGTAATCGTATATGCCCAAGAACGTTGCCTGGAGCGTCTCGGTATCTTTCACACAGCTCCAGTCAGAGAAATAGCTCTTGCTGATCCAATACGCTTTCATGGCCGAGGCATCGATCCAGATGGAGTCGCCGTTTTCCGCACAAGGACAGCCCACGGGCGGGGGCGTGCAGGGGCCCAGCTTGTCACCCGGATGGTTCTTCAAGTGCGCATCCGCCGCTTTCTGCCCCACGGTGAGCTCCTGCGGATTGGCCGGATTGCCTGGCGGCAAATGACATATAGTCACCTGATTGCCCGCCGCTGTCGCTACGCCGGGGGTCAATCCGACGCCGACAAGAAAGCTGGAGCACAGCGCCACCCCCAGGAAGCGCCCGGCCTTCGCCGCACGGAAGAAGTGATGGACCGGCCCTAACCCGGCCGGAGTTCTTGAAACTGCCATTATTGAATGCGTTTTCATCTTATTCACCACATTGATTCAGCGAATCGTTCTACTCTGCTCACCGGAACGGACGATCGGCACAGACAAAGTGCGCCCCCCAAGTTTGAAAAACCCGTCCGATTCTCGTTAGCGGTCTTGGGAGAGCCTCGACCCGGCGGTTGGCCGGGTGATCTCGCCCGTCAGCATCCGTGTTGCTGCCAATAAGGTATGCTGCAATCATGCCAAACTGGGGAAAAACCAAAAATTATTTTATATCATTGATTTTACGAATTAATTTTTACAGCCGCTGGAACGTCGGGCGGTAAAAAACCGCGCAATATCACGGATCCGTTAAATATCACCGTGAAATATCGCGGGCCGTGAAATATCGCGGTTTTGAACCGAGTCCCGGAGCCGTGATATTTCACGAGTCAGGCGAAAGCGGAGGTTGAAACCGTTACCCAACGCCTTTTCGGGCTGGTCGTCACCTACCGGGTTTTCTATACTTACGAGATGGAACACGATAACAGTTACAAGCTGCTGTTTGCCCACGCCGACCTGGTGGCCGATCTGCTGCGCGGCTTCGTCCATGAACCCTGGGTGGCCGAACTCGACTTCGACACGCTGGAGCGGTTCAGCAGCAGCCATGTCAGCGACAGCTTGCAGGATCGCCACGACGATCTGATCTGGCGGGTGCGCTGGCGCGGGCGGGACTGGCTGTATATCTATCTGCTGCTGGAATTCCAAGCCACCAGCGATCCCTATATGGCGGTGCGGCTGCTGGCCTATCTCATGCTGCTGTATCAGGAACTGCTCCGCAGTAAACAGCTACCCCCCTCCGGCCGGCTGCCGCCGGTGCTGCCGCTGGTGCTGTATAACGGACGTCGCCCCTGGACCGCCGCACAGAACCTGGCCGACCTGATCGAACCGGCGCCGGGTGGACTGGAACAGTACTGCCCGCAACTGCACTATTTATTGCTGGAAGAGGCCCGCTATACTGAAACCGAACTGGCGCCGTTGCAGAATCTGGCTGCTGCGCTGTTCCGGCTGGAGAACAGTCCGGGTCCACAGGAATTCGGTCAGGCGGTGGACGCCCTCAGCGCCTGGCTGAAACTGCCGGAACAAGACAGCCTGGCGCGGGCCTTTCTGGTGTGGATCAACCGGGTATTTCTGCCCAGCCGCCTGCCCGGAACCGACATTCCGTCCGTACACACGCTCGCGGAGGTGAAAGCCATGTTAGCCGAAGATACCCTCGACTGGACCCGACAGTGGAAACAGCAGGGACGGGAGGAAGGTCGCCAGGAAGGTCTACAACAAGGTCTACAACAAGAACTGGCAGACGAACGCGCCTTATTGCTGCGACTGGTAGGCAAGCGTTTCGGCGCCGCCTGTGCCCAAACCCTGGTGCCGCTACTGGAACCCATTGACGATCCAGAGCGGCTGGCCGAGGTCGGCGAGTGGATCGTGACCTGCGACACGGCTGAGGCATTCCTGGCCCGGCTTCAGCCGTCGCCGTAGATCGGGCACAGGACGTACCCGACAGGGCCGGTAGGTCGGGCACGCTCGCTGTCGCTCTGCTGTTGTCCGACCTACGATTACTACGATTACTTGCCGGGAGCAGCCGGCGGTGGAACCGCCTGCACACAGAGAAAATTCCGCACCCGGTTCCGTTCCGGCAGATAGATATCCTCGCCGGTGCGGGCGCGAACCCAGAGCGCCGTCGAAGAGCCGCCGTCCAGATTGAGCGCACGGGCCACCCGCAGTTCATGCACGATACCCGGCGTAGCCAGGAGAGCCGCCAGATCGGCCAGCGTTACCGGGGATTCGATCACCGCCAACCCGTAGCGCCCGGCGCGGTCCATCAGGATCACGGTGCGCCGCGCCCGCTGGGTGTTATCCAGGCCCTGAACAGGTTTACCGCGATCGATTAAAAAAGGACCTGCCTGCAGCGCTTCGGAGAGCGCCATCGAGGGCGAAAATTCGGCCACGCGCACCAGCCTGGGCTGCCTGTCATGCACGATGAGCAGGCCGCTGAGCAGCCGGACACGCTCGAAGGGATGAAGCCGGCGCCCGGCGCTGACCACGAGACCCAGCGGGGTGGCGTCCGCATGAAAATACCCGCCGTTTACACCGGCCAGGCAGGATTGCTCACGCATCGCTTGCTCCAGCCGCTGGGCGTTGCCGGGGTTGTCGAGAATCCGTAGCCGCGTTCGCATGGGGTCAGGCCAGACGAGATGCAACCGCACCTCGGGTTCAGCCGCCACCGACTTGACCACGACGCGTAGCGCGGGAGCAAAGACTGCCAACGCCTGTTCCTGCTGCAGTCGCCATGCCGGCGCCTCCAGCGCCTGCGCGCATTCCAGAAATAGCGGCAATAGCACGATCCCCATCCACCAGAAATTACTGTTCAGCATGGTGCCAATGACTCCGGTAAATCCTGCTGCCTTAGAGGCTGTATAAAAACTAAAGCTATGATGGTATTAATAAATTTTTCAAAAAATGCGTCCCCTCTCCCATCAGGGGGGAGGGGCAAGTTAAGCCGCCGGCTATTCATCGGTCGTGCCTACAGCTCCACGTTGGAGCGTTTAATCGCCAATTTACGCATCCGCGAGCGCAAGGTACTGGAGTTCAGGCCCAGTTGGGCCGCCGCCCCCCGCTCGCCTTCGATGTGCCAATGGCACTGCTGCAAAATATGGATGATATAGTCCCGCTCGATCTGCTCGAGGGTGCCATTACGGAATAAGGGGAGGCGTGGTACTGCGTTGGTCGGTGAGCGGCACCTCCAACTGAAGCTGACTGCCCGACGTGGTGATCACCGCCCGTTTGATGATGTTTTCCAATTCCCGGACGTTGCCCGGCCAGTCATACCGCAATAATTGCTTCATCACCGCTTCCGGCACCTGGTCGATCTGCTTGCCCAGCACACGAGCGAACTGGTTAACCAGCACATTCACCAACAACGGAATGTCCTCCTTGCGGTCCCGCAACGGCGGCACGATGATGGGAAACACGTTCAGGCGGTAATACAGATCCTGGCGGAACCGGTTCTGTTTGACTTCCTTGTGCAGGTTGCGGTTGGTCGCGGTGATGATGCGGATATTGACCCGGATAGGTCCGTGGCCACCGAGCCGCTCCAGTTCGCCCGACTGTAATACGCCCAGCAGCTTGGGCTGCAGCTCCAGCGGCAGTTCCCCGATTTCGTCGAGAAACAGCGTGCCGCCGTCGGCCATTTCGAAGTAGCCCTTGTGCGCCTGGCTGGCGCCGGTAAAAGCGCCGCGCTCATAGCCGAACAACTCGGCCTCGATCAGATTCGGCGGCAGCGCCGCACAGTTGACCTTGATCAGGGGCTGGTCATGGCGGGGACTCAAGCGGTGAATCGCCCGCGCCACCAGTTCCTTGCCGACCCCGGTCTCCCCTTCGATCAAGACCGTGATGGTGGACGGCGCCACCTGTTCGATCTTCTCCAGCACCACCTTCAGCGCCTGGCTCCGGCCGATGATTTCGTCGAAGTTATGGTACGTCTTGATTTCCTGTTGCAGATAGACGACATGTTCTTCGAGGCGGGTTTTAGCCGCTTGCAGTATCCTGTAAGGCGTGCTGCAGTTGTTGTATCGTGGCGTCGCGGGCCGCCTCCGCCTGTCGCTGCCCGGTGATATCGATGCCGATACTCAATACGCCCGTGATTTCCCCATAGGGATTGTGCAGCGCCACGTTGGACCAGTGGATGATGCGCTCCTCGCCGCTTTTAATGCACAGCACCGCCTCGATGAAAGGTTCGAGGGTGTTGTTGCCTGCCAGCAGGTCCTCGAAGGCCTGTTGCAAGCGGATTCGCTCGCCGGCGGACAGAAACTGGCTGAAAGGCCGGCCGATCACTTCGGCGGCAGTGTAGCTGGTCACGGCTTCGAAGAAGGGGTTGACATAGCCGATGCGGCCGGCGCGATTGAAGCCGACGACCAGCAAGTGCACCTCTTTCGGCAAGGTGCGCCAGCGCCGCTCGTCCGTCGCTACCTTGCCGATGAGGTCATAACTCATGCCCAGGGTGATCACCAAAAAGCCGTAAGCCGACAGATACGGTGGCGGCAAGCGCCCGAGATCGACCCATAAGTCATGGTAATCGAACAAGAGCATGAACAGCATGAGGCTGCCGCCGAACAACCAGGCCCGGCGCCGCTCGCCCCGGCGCCAGAGCCGCCTGCAACCGAGCGCTATCAACCCCAAAATCCCAAGGTCCGCCAGTTCGACCGGGAGACGCCAAAGGCTGCTTCGGCCTACCGCCACCGCGATGTGTTCACCCCAGGGAAGGGTCAAATCTTCCAGTCCGACGATCTCCGTATAGAGCAAACTGGCGGGCATCAACAGGTTCACGACGCTCAGACCGATCAGCAGCATGCTCAGGCCGGTGGCCCACCCGTGGCGGGCGGTTTCCAGGCCGGTATAAGCCGTCACAAACCAGATGAACGCCATCAACCAGAGCAGGTCGCTGGCGACATACGCCTTTAACGCGGGGATCAAGGCAACCACCGTCGTAGCCTGGTAACACCACCCCATGAATAGCGCATTGGCCCCGGCGGCCAACACCGTCAGCGCAAACAGCAGAGAGATTTTGGCGCCCGTGCCATGCCGCAGCCAAACGAGCAGATGCAGCAGGCCGGCCATCAATAAGGCGGCGGCCATCATGTACTGTGTCACGAGCAAAAGACCCACAATCAAATACCTAGCGACGCAGGATGGCGTCAGCTTCCCGGCCCTGGGGAGTATCTTTGATAACGGCGGCGAGAGCGGTTTGCATAGCGTTAACCCAGTTCAAAAATCTGGATACAGGCGGCCAGGGTTGAGGATACCGTGCGGATCGAAGCTTTGTTTGAGCCGGTGGTGCAGTTGCTGAACCACCGGCGCCACTGGCTGGAAGATGAGTCCTTGCCGGTCGCCATAACCGGCCACATTTTTCATCACCTGGCCACCGAACCGCAGGAGCTCAACCCTGCCGTTCAGAATCCGGCCCCCCCAGCACGAAGGTCCCGGGCTGCTCCGGCGTAAGGACGGCGCGGTCCCGACAGACCGCAGGCGATGGTGCCTCCCACAGTGGCATCGGCGCCGCAGTGGGGTGGTTCAAAACCCAGCATTTGCCCACTCCGGGCCAGGACTGCCGCAACATCCTGCAAGGGTGTACCGGCACGGACGGGTACCTGCAGCGGCAGCCTGTAATACAGCCTCGCGCAGGGTCTGGCTGTCATCATGGTTGGCTGTTTCCATACGGTAATCCGGATGAGTTTGTTGTCATGGTGTGTAGACTTGGTAAGTATCGAGATTGAGATCAGATATCATGCTGGAAACGGCCTTTTTATAGCAACGGAGAAATTTTTGGCGGGTAGTATTCCAGATATGGAGGTAATGACATGCAACCTATTGATTTACAATATCCCGAGAGAGCGAATCTCCATATCTAGAACACTACCCACCCGCAGATGCCGTCGGCTTTGAGCGGTGTTATTGGTTGTGCTCATGCGATCGCTCCCCCTAATCCCACCGAATGCCCTATTTCCACCCAGGAACGCAGTTAGCCATCCCGTCTACGTACCAGCCGGTTCGGTGGTAGCTGAGTCGGGTGGTACTGGGTCGGCTTCCTGAGCGGGCTGGCGTTGGCGCCGGCGCTGCTCGATCAGCTTCCGATCCTGCTCGGCAAAATAGCGATCCTCATCGGCCTTCTCCTTGCGATGGAGTGTCTCAGTCCAGTGGTCTTTCTGAGTCATTGGGTTCTCCTCTCAGGCGGTGTACACAGCAAGCAACAAGGTGAACGCAGGACCTCCGGCCACCCCTCGGCCCCACGCCGCCCCGCAATAGTGAAATGTCGGGCAACGCTGGCGCTTTTGCCCGATCTACCAACTGGCACAACCAAGCGTTCGTCCGTCCTGCCAGCACCGACCGCAACTACTTCCACATCACGTCGTCGTGCGCGGTGGCGGCGGCCGCTAACAGTTCGATCAGCGGGAAGGCTCGCTGAGCTAACCCCACAGGCGGCTCCTTCTCCTGCTCGTCCTCCGCCTGGTCTTCGGTATCCACCACCGCCACTGGCTGCTCGGCCGCCAGTGCCTGTTTCAAGTGCGCCAGCGCAGCCGGAACATCAGCGGCGAGCAGAGCACCGGGTACGGTGCCGCTGTGTCCCATCATCTTCAGCAACTGCACGGCGATGTCGCCGAACAGTATGATGTTGGCGTGTGTCTCGGTTCGAAAGGTGACCAACATAACGACCTCGTCAGTAGAAGGGTTACCTGGACTGTCCTGCCCGTGGGAGTGCGAAGCAGCGGGCTCACCCGCCACGCGCCATTACCGCATGCGCCCTTCAGAGTTGCAAGGCTACCCACTTAAGAGCCTGTACAAAAACTCCCTCCACCCTGGTGGGGGAGGGTTGGGGTGGGGGGAGCGCCGGCGCTCCCAGGCCGTTTCCGGCTGCTTGATTGGCCACGTAGTTCAAACCGGTCAACGCTCTAGGTAACTTCTCAATAAGTCCTGGCAGCAACAAAAACAATGATTTAGTGGACCAAAAATCAGCTTTTTACCCCTCCGCGTAATCAATGCTCTGCGTAAGTCATTGATTGTTCGTGGGCAAGACTCAGGAATATGCTCTGAAGTCGCCATTTCACCATTGCAAGCCATTGATTTCAAAAGCGCCAGGACTTATTGGTTGCCGCAATTCGCCGCGCTTGCCGTGGAAGAGCGTGATAAAAGCGTCCTGACGATGGCAACTTGAACAGGCTGTGCTATGTTTCACAGTAGGGTGGCAGTTCGAGACAGTAGATTTCTTGGAACCGCGTTGGCCCTAACCCAGCGTTGCAGCCGATCGGCTACGCCAACGGCTCAGTAGCGTTCGTATTAAGAGGGGGGTTCGAAATCCTGATCGCGCCAAGCTGGCGGTTAGGTCAACCACCGTTGCGACTGAAAAGGAGACAACCAATGAACACGATCACGATGAAAGACGGCACGCAAATCTATTACAAAGACTGGGGCAGCGGCCAGCCCGTGATCTTCAGCCACGGCTGGCCGCTGAACGCGGATGCCTGGGAAGACCAGATGGTGTTTCTGACCTCCCACGACTACCGTTGCATCGCGCATGACCGTCGCGGCCACGGCCGATCGAGCCAGCCTTGGAATGGCAACGAAATGGACACCTACGCCGACGACCTCGCGACACTCATCGAAAAGCTCGACCTGAAGAGCGCGATCCATGTCGGCCACTCCACGGGCGGCGGTGAAGTCGCCCGCTATATCGGTCGCCACGGCACGAAACGTGTAGCCAAGGCTGTGCTGATCGGCGCGGTGCCACCATTGATGTTAAAGACGGACGACAATCCCGGCGGCCTGCCGATGGAGTCGTTCGACGGTATCCGCGCCGGCGTCCTTGCCGACCGCTCGCAGTTTTTCAAGGATCTGACCACGCCGTTCTACGGCGCCAACAGGCCGGGCGCCAAGGTCTCGCAAGGCCTGCGGGACTGGTTCTGGCTCCAGGGGATGCAGGCCGGTTTCAAAAGCGTCCTCGACTGCATCAAGGCCTTCTCTGAGACGGACTTCACTGAAGATCTCAAGAAGTTCGACATGCCGACGCTGATCATCCACGGCGACGACGACCAGATCGTGCCAATCGGTGCTTCGGCCCTGCTCTCGTCCAAGCTCGTCAAGGGTTCCACGCTGAAAATCTATCCGGGCGCGCCACACGGTCTGTGCTCGACCCATAAGGAACAGGTCAACGCCGATCTGCTCGCATTCCTCCAGGCCTGACGACGCTGTGGCGCCGCGCCCGATGTTCCAACCCCATCAGCATCGAGCGGGTGGACTGAGCGCCGCTTACAGCAACTGACCGTCTCTCCAAATCTGGTGGATCATATTGTCTTTGCCGGCGTGCTTTACTTGGTACATAAGCCGGTCGGCGATTTTTATTGATTCCTCGATGCTTTTCGGCAATGTTTGAAACGTTACCACACCGATACTGAAAGTCACCGAGCAGCCATTTCTGAATGTCAGGGCGCTGAGAACATTACGAATTCTTTTTATGATCTTATCCGATGAAGTAAAATCCGTCATTGGAAAAAGCAAGGCAAATTCATCGCCGCCCAATCGAGCAACCACATCATAGCCGCGCAGCGACTGCCTTAACACCTGCGCCACTGAGCGCAGTAACCTGTCGCCTTCGCTATGGCCATGAGTATCGTTGATATATTTGAAATTATCTACATCGATATAGGCAAGGGTCAATTGGATGTTATGCCGCAAAGCCATCGCCATAACCGCTTTGGCCTCTTCTTCGAAGCCCCGAACGTTCATGGCGCCGGTCAGAAAATCGATGCGCGCGAGGCGCTGCTCCTTGTCAAGATAAAATCTAATCCGGGACAGTAAATAAACGGTGATAAGAAAAAATCCCAGTCTCACGCCCATATTCCAAAAAGGGATAAGGATAATTCTGAACGTATGTCCTGAGTATAGATCCATATAGAGAGATGTAAAAGCGGCTGCTATTGCTATTAACAACCCTAATCGGCTATTCGCGTACCAGGAGGTGATAAAAACAGGAATAAGATACAATATAGAAACGGAGACTTCAAATCCTGTCAGATAGTCGATACTGGCGATAACAGGCAGGATTAGGAAGCAGACAAAGAACAGTCGTGTATTAGAGAATCCTATCAAAGAGCGGTGAATTTTTTCCAGCATTATTATTTTCCTCAACTGTAATTATGATGAGGCGCTATTGATATAAAAACACCGTTCGGCGGATTGCCTCGAATGCGGTCCTTTGTTCCATCCAGCCAGCGGACAGTTCGGCCAGTGAGACGCCGGCCTCTAATCCCAGCCGCAAGCGCTGCTCGCCGGCCAGCAGGTCAATAGCCGGAATGGCGGCGACGAACTCATAGGGTTTTTCCCGCCAGAGGAAGGCTTCGGGCGCAATCTGGCGGACAGCGCGCAGGAAGGCAACGCCAGTCAGACAGGAGTCGAACCGCCACCGGTCGGTGACATGGATTTGCACGCCGCCGCAGGTTTTATGGGCGTGTTTGTGGAACTGGGGGCGGAAATAAACGGGGCGCAAGCGGCAGCCGGGAAGCCGCTCCTGGGAAAGCGCGGCGACCAGCGCGTCCGGATCGATGCCGGGGGCGCCGGCCAGCTCGAAAGGTCTACAGGTACCGCGTCCTTCCGACAGTTCGGTCGCCTCCACCAGGCACATGCCGGGATAGACCAGCGCGGTGTCGAGGGTGGGCATATTGGGGGAGGGATACACCCACGGCAGACCGGTCTCGTCGAAGTACATGGAGCGGCGCCAGCCACGCAGCGGTATAACCTCCAGTTCGCAGTCCACCCCGCAATAGCGGCGCAGGTACAGGGCAATCTCGCCAGGAGTGAGTCCGTGGCGGTTGGGGAGCGGATGCAGCCCTACGAAAGAGCGGAAGGCTGGCTGCGGCAGATTGCCTTCGGTGGTCAGCCCATTGAGCGGATTGGGCCGGTCGCACAGCAGCACGCGCACCCCGGCCGCACCGGCCGCCTGCATGCACAGGGCCATCGTCCAGACGAAGGTGTAGTAGCGCGCCCCCACATCCTGCAGGTCGATCAGCAGCGCGTCCAGCCCTTGCAACTGGTGCGGACGCGGAGTGAGACTGTCGAAGGTAGCGCCGTAGAGGCTGTAGACCGGCACCTGCAGCTTGGCATCCAGGGTGAAATCGGCGACCCCTTCCATATCCTGGGCCTCGCCCCGGGCGCCGTGTTCGGGTCCGAAGATAGCGGCGATGCGCGCGCCGGCGGCATGCAGCAGATCGACGGTATGACGCAATTCAGCATCGACGCTGGCCGGATGGCAGACTACCCCCAGCCGCATCCCGCGCAGCGGGTGGACAGCCTCTTGCAGCAAGATTTCCAAACCAGTCTGAACGCGAGACATAAGCACTCACCCAGCCCACGGCCGGTTGACCGCCAGCCACTCCAGGTAATGCGTGATGTTCATGGGCCGACCTGTATTGGTGAGGGAGCATAAATAGTGAAGCGTATTATACACACGCTGGCAGCGGGCAAACCGCAGGGCCGCGGCCCGGCCCGCGGTCAATCCAGCGACGGGGAACGGGCGGCCTTACCGGTGCTGCGCCGCCAGCCACTAGCCACTAGCCATAGGCAAGCTGAACAGGTTTTGCTATAACAACGGCGGACGCGCGCCGTTGCGCCGCTGCTAACTTTACCACTAAGAATTTTCGCCATGTTGGAACCATGCACAGTGGGCTATCGTATCGACATTCAGCATAAGACCGCCGCGGTCAATTCCGCTTGGCTGCCCTTCCGCAAACCTGCATGACCGATCCCGAGGTAGCCTTCGACCAGGCCATTACAGCGCATGACGCGCTGGTGGAGCGGCGCGGTGGCGCCATCTGGATCGGAGGCGAACCCACCTTCACTGACCGTCTGTCGCTGGCTGCCGAGTGGCTGACCGGCGCTCTGGGAGCGGATAAAGAGGAGCGCGCCCGGAAGATGGCGGCGCTGCTGGCCTATAGACCGGGCGGCGTCATCCTGCGCACCGTGGGCCGGCAATATCAGGGCGAAAAACTGCCGCGCTGGAATCTGGGACTGTACCGGCGGCGCGATGGGCGCGCCTGCTGGGCCGGTCCGCCCGATCCGCTGCTGGTGGGTAAACGACTCCGTCGGCCACCTCCGGGAGCGCTGGAAACCCTGTGGACGGCGCTGAACAGCCAGCTCCGGGCCGCTGGCTGGATGGTTGCCGCCTTCCAGCCAAAGGATCGCAGCCTGCGCCTGCTATGCCGACAGCAGGACGAACCCCTGCGGGTCGATCCGGCGCAAGACGAACGTTTGAGCCGCGTTACAGTGCACGCCAGAACGATCCCCGTGACAGGCCTGCGCGATGAACTGGCGCAGGAAGGCAGCCTGCTGCTGGTCATCACGGTCAGCGAAACGGCTGCCCAGCTCACCGGTAGCGTTGCTGGAGCTGCCGGCCTTTCCCACGGTGGCCACGTTCGTCCTTTTTCTGGAAGCGGCCGGGCGGGCGGCGCTGGAGGCCGGTCTGGACAGTCTGATACTGGCGGGTTATCCGCCACCGGTGGATGCCTCCGTCAGTTGGATGACGCTGACCCCCGATCCGGCGGTGCTCGAAGTCAATATGGCTCCGACCGCAACGGTCGCCGCCTTTCTGCAAGAGACTCGAACCATTTTCGCCGCCGCGGCCGAATACGGCCTGGCGCCGCTGCGTTATCTGTACAACGGCCAGATCGCCGACTCCGGCGGCGGCGGCCAACTGACCTTGGGCGGGCCGGCGCCGTCCAGCAGCCCGTTTTTCCTCAACCCCCAGTTGCTGCCGGAGCTGCTCTGTTACGTCAGTCGCCATCCCTCGCTGTCGTACTATTTCGCTTCCGATTTTGTGGGCGGCTCCAGCCAGTCGCCGCGCTGCGACGAGGGCATCCGGGATGGCTGTAAGGAATTGGCCCTGTCGCTGGACCTGCTGGCCCGGCAGGAAAAGCCAACCCCGGACATGCTGTGGCGCAGCCTGGCGCCGTTTCTGGCCGATGCGGCGGGCAACACCCATCGCAGCGAACTTAACATCGAGAAGCTGTGGAATCCCTACCTATCTGACCGGGGCTGTCTGGGGCTGGTCGAATTCCGCGCCTTGCGCATGGCGGACAGCCCTGAACGGATGGCCGCGCTGGCGGCGTTACTGCGGACCCTCGTGCTGTTCCTGAGCCTGCGGCAGGAGCGACGGACTCTGCATGACTGGGGCGACCAACTGCACGACCGCTTCGCTCTGCCGTATTTTCTGCGCCGCGACCTGGGTGAAGTGCTGGCGGAGCTGGCTGCAGCCGGTCTCGGGCTGGAGCAGCCCATCGTCGACCGGCTGCTCGATGACCACTATCACCTGCTGGGCTGCGCGGATTTTGACGGCTGCCGCCTCACCGTCAGGCGCGCTCTGGAATTCTGGCCACTGCTGGGCGACGTCGCTTCACAGGAGCGCGGCGCCACGCGGCTGGTCGATTCCAGTAGCAGCCGGATCGAAATCATGCTGCGGCCACCGGTGGCGACCCCACCCATAACCGCCTCCTGGCGGTTGTATGTGGACGGCTGGCGGGTTCCGCTGCGGCGGGAGCAAGACGCGGCCGGTGTGGCGCTGGTAACCGGCTTGCGTTTTCGGAATTTTGTGCCCACGATCGGCCTGCATCCCGGTCTGGCGGCGCAGGGTCCGCTGACACTGACGCTGTGTGGGCCGGCTCCCGACCGGGCAGTGGGGATTACGCTGTACAACTGGGAACCGCAAGGCAAACCTTACGACGGGTTGCCAGCGGATGCCGCCGAGGCGTGGCGGCGGCGCGCCGCACGGTTCGTGGTCGCTACTATCGAGCATCCGGTCGACGCGCCGGACAGGCTGCCGCCCGCCGGATCGCTGACCCCCTATTGCCTGGATTTACGCTGGCTTTAACGGGTGTTTTGCTTCAGTTGGAAACGGACCTGGGGAGTATCTGGCCTAGTTCAATCCTAACTGGAGTGAGGGTAAAGAGGGTTTGTACGAGCAGGGCGCGAGGTAGGCTGTTGAATTTGTACCAATTCCTCTGGATTTTCTTCATGCAACTTTGCTGCACTGATCAAGCAGGCTTTGGTGCGTAGGACGCACCCTAGATTATAGTTCGGCTAATTGAGAACCGGACCTATGCAGTGATATCCCTGGGAGCGCCGCACCCCAGTGCGGCATTTAAAAGCCGCACTGGGGTGCGGCGCTCCCAGGGTGCCAACGACAACGAATGTCTGGATAACCATTAGCGAGACTATAACATGATTTATGCATGAACAAATGCTGATTAAAATTAGCCAGATTCAACAGCCTAGGCGCGAGGTCCCGGGGTGTGTTAAAATAATGCCGAGCATGTGCTCCCCGCTTGGGGACTTCATCCGCCCTGACTTCAACACGTTTGAGCGGATAGAAATTTTATACTGAATGAGATGATTGCCTGGCCCTCAAGCCCGCGAGGCCTGCTCTTTTAGAGTCTATCTTACCCCAGTGAATATCTCTTTCTATAGGACTACCAGTATGAAAGCCATGACTCTCACCACACTGCCTAATACAGTAGCGGCAAGCGTTTCCACCCAGGAATGGAACTTAACCGTACCCTCTCAACCTACCGAGGTCATCAACAAGATAAAGGTCATAATCGGCACGGCGCTCGATGCCTCGGAACGCAACCCGCTAATGAATCTACCCGCCATTCTTGGCCCGGTCACTACCTGGTTTTCGCCGTTCGGCAAAAACGGTTATTCTGAATTCAAGATACTTGACCTGTGGCGGCTCAGTCGCACGGTCAAATACCTCGTCAATACGCTGATTCCCTCGATTCCTCTCGACCCACCGCCGTTCGGTCCTACTTTACTCAATAATATTTTCTGGCACCCGACCGTCATCTTACAACGGCCGGATCATAACGGCAGTTATACCAGCTTTCCCGAAGAAGCCTGGATTTACATCAACGGCATTATGACCAATGACTCGATCGCCCAACTGAATGCCGCTTATCTGGCCAACCTGTTTCATCGCCCGCTGACCTTGATTCAAAACTCCACTGATTCTTTTCTGATCGATCTGTTCGAGTGCTTGATGGGCAGGGATTGGGAGTTAGAGCAGAACTTCAATTGGTGGGATATGACCGAATCGGCCATCAAGGCCTTCCCCCCCATTTATGAGGCCTTAACGAATCCGCAGAAAAAAAAGGTAGTGGTCGTCGCGCACTCACAAGGGACCATTATCATGGCTTATGTGCTCCGCTTGCTCAAGGGACAGTGGCCAGCAACGCAAGGGCTTCACGGCAAGAAAGCCCGGGTTGTGGCGACCGGGCCAGAGCAGTTGTATACCCCGGCGGAACCGGTGTTTGTGTATCCGAATCAGGCCCCGCTGCAGCCGTCCGATTTTAGGCCCCTCACGGTGCAGGAACTGGCCAAACTGGAGATTTATTGCTTTGCTAACTGCGCCCGTGAGATGACCTATTTCGACCAGGAAGCACGGGTTCCCTGGATCGAGAGCTTTGGCAATGAACACGATCTCGTCGCCCGCCTGGGTATGCTCGCGCCCCATCCGGAAGAATGGCAGATCACCATCGATGGCCCGCGCTACCTCCATAAGGATATCTGGGGCCATTTGCTCAATGCCCACTATCTGTATTACATCGACCTGTACGAGCAGGGCGAAAGGCGCCAGCCCGGTGGCAGCGGCAAAGGAAACTTCGAAGGCGCTCTCCAGTTGTTAAATACCGATCAGTTTCCCGATCGGCCAACCCCGTGGCTGTTTAATTACATCAATGGGGGCCAACCGCCCCCCCTGTCGCCGCAGTAATAATCCGACTGCATAGACCTTACTGTAGAGGTCCAGCGGCACCACACCAACGAGGGCCAAGCCGGTCCAGCGGCGCGGTTGACGGTTAGCGCTTAGCCTGGCCATTGGAACACCGCAGCTTGGCCCTTGCTGCTTATCGGGCGCTCTATGGGCAGTTCACCGCTGCCAACAGCTTATGCAAGGATTCCCCCGGCGGTAATTCCTCCACGGTTGCAATGACCTCCGGTTCAGGAAATAACGGATTCCCCGGCGACCACAGTTCCACGCTCTCGGCGTGTTCTTCGTAGAACTCGATGTCGGTGGTCACCCGGACCGGTTGCGCCATGCCGGGCGTCTGATAGGCATATTCACGGCCGGTCAGCGGGTTGACCGCAATCCCGGCAGGGAGGAGGGATTCCTGGTTCAGCAGCCGATCCAGGTCATCCAGATCGAGCAACGGTTCCGGCCGCGCCGGCAGGGCTAATTCATCTTCCGTCACGGCGTCCAGGTCGAAGCCGGATTGAGTCATGCGGTCCACGTCGCTGTTCAGTTCGCTGACCAGTCGCGCCCGCTCGGCCTCCGGCTCCACGCTATCGGCCAATACCGCCGCCGCGAGGCGGCTCGGCAGTTGCGACAGGATCGGTTGCAACCGCCCGATGACCGTCTGAAACAGGCCAATGCGGTTACGCAGCGCCCGATACACGTCGGTCTCGACCGTGCCTTCGTAGTGCAGATTGACGATGCGCAGCGTGCGGTGACGCTGCCCCAGCCGATCAATGCGCCCGATGCGCTGCTCGACCCGCATCGGATTCCAGGGCATATCGTAGTTGACCAGGGCGCCACAGAACTGGAAGTTCAAGCCCTCGGCGGCCGCATCGGTACACAGCAACACGTCGGCCAGCCCGGCTTTGAACCGCCGTTTGACCTCATCGCGGCTGACGGTGGTCCAACTGCCATCAGCACGGGGCACTTCGCCACCCCGCCCGGAGAAACACAGCAGCCGGAGGTCGGGTAAGGTCTTCAGTTCGTCCCGCAGGAAATCCATTGTGTCGGTGTACTGAGTGAACACCATCACCTGCGGGTAGCCGGCGGCGCGCAATTCGGCGAGCACTTCCTTGAGCCGTTCACCCTTGCTGTCCGGTGGCAACCGCTGAATCCGCTGCAACAGGCTGGCGATGTCGACCTGCTCTTCGACCGCCAGCGCCTGGCGTTCCAGTTCGGCGGCGTCGTCCGCGTCCATGATCTCATCGGCGGTTTCGTCGTCTGGCGTGTCTTCTTCCAGGCCGGCCAGCGGCGCGGGTGGCGCTCCCGCCCGCACCGCCTCCAGGTGGGCCTGCAAGGTATGGCCGAGGGCGTGGAAGCTGCTGGCCAGGCGCCGGCGGTAGATGGTCATGACGAACCCCACTGCGCTGCGCTCCTGGGTGGCCGCCCGGCTGTAGGTGGTGGCGATGTAGTGCTCCACGGCTTCGTAGAGCCGGCGCTCGTCGCGGCTCAGGTCAATGAAACGGTCTTCCACCTGGCGCTCGGCTATCGGCGTGGACAACATCCCGGCCTGGTAATAGCGGCGCAGCAGTTCACGGGTGTGCCGCGACACCAACTGCCGGAGCGGCGTGTTGGCGCGCAGCAACTGGAGTGCAGCTCGCCGTTCCGGGGTCTCGAGCTGGCGGCGCGGAATGCTGGCCTGGTCACGCAGGGCGCGCAGGATTTTGGCGGTCTTCAGCCGACCGAGTCCGGTCAAGCGGGTCGCGTCCGCCTCCGCCAGCGGGCCGAACTGGCGTTCCACGGCTTGGAACAGCCGCGCCAGCCGCTCCCAGGCGGCCGGGGACGGGCTGGATTCGGCGAGATCAGCGAAGTATTGCAGGAAGCTGGCGGCCGTCCACTCCGGCGGCAGGCCCAACAGATCGAGCAAATCCCACACTTCAATGGGATGGACCTGCATCGGGGTGGCGGTGAGCAGCACCAGGCCCCGGGTCTTGGCGCGCAGGCCCTGCAGCAACCTGAGTAAGGCATTCGGGTCGCCCTCGCTGGTGGTGCCAGCCGCCTTGTGGCGGGCATGATGGGCTTCGTCGAGCACCAGCAAATCCCACGGCGCGGCGTGGTCCAGCAACTCCGCCGCGCGGTGTTGCCGCCGCAGCAGATGGCTGGAGGCGATGACCACCGGTTCCTGATGCCAGGTATCCGGAGTGACGACGCGGCTGTCCTGGTCGCGCCGCGCAGGTGACGGATACCAGTTGAGTTTCTGGCCGTCGTAGATCGGCCAGTTGAGATTGCATTTTTCGCGCAGTTCGATTTGCCACTGCCGCAATACCGCCTTGGGCGCCAGGATCAGGATGCGCCGGGCGCGACCGGACAGCCACGCCTGGCGCAGCAGCAGGCCGGCCTGGATGGTTTTGCCGAGGCCGACTTCATCGGCGATCAGCAGGTTCGGCGGCCAGCGGTCGTAGAGGCGCTGGAACGCGCGGACTTGATGGGGCCAGGGAACCACCGCGGCGGTTGCCTCGCCGACCCGCTCACCGCCGTTCGGCAGCGCGGGAGCGGCGCGGATGAAGCCCCACACCAAGCGGCGCGGGTCGGTCAACGGGGGCTGCTCGTGGGTTCCGGGAGCGGGTGGGGATGGTGGCGGGATGGTCGTGAGGGTGGTCGGCAAGCGTGCCGGGCGGTCGTTGGCCGGCAGGAAGCGCAATAGATCCTGCCGCACCGCCAGCGGTACGTCGAGGGTGATGACCCGCCGCGCCTGGTCCGCCCAGAGGCGGGCGAAGTTGCTTTCCTCGTCGGTGACGCGCTGCGGTTCCGGTCCCCAACTGGTGAAGACATTGAGGCTTTCCCAGTTGTATCGCCAGCCGGCGGCGGTCTCGTTCAGGCTGCCGTTCCAGGCGAGCCGATCGCCGGCCCGGTCTTCGATGATGCCGGCTTTCTCGTGGAAAATGCCATCCGCCGGCAGTGGCCGGCGCTGGGCGTCGCACGGCACCGCGACTTTGACCTCCAAAATGCCGTGGGCCACCATCCAGGCCAGCAGTTCCAGAGCGTCGCGGCTGGCGGCGTCGGGCGGGGTCAGCGGCTGGGCGGTCAGCCGTTGTTCGACCAGGGCTCTCAGTTGCTCGCCGCGTTCGATGGCGGCGATTTCGGCGGGCGCCAGAGTGCAGCCGACGATCAGCCGCATGTGGCCGCGGTTGCCGATCAGTCCTTCGATGCCGCGCGCTGCCAGCGCCAGGGCGTTGGCATTGAAATAACCGGTCAGCCGGTCGTAACGAATGGCGTGTTCGAGGACGGGAAGGTAAAACAGCCGGACCAGATCACCATCTTCCAGGGTGTATTTGCGCTTCCAGTCACACTGAGCCAGCAGCACTGTTCAGGTCCACAGTTCCGCCAGGGAAAAAGTAATCGCGGCGAACGGCGCCACGCGGATGGGATCGTCATCCTTGAATGTGCCCAACAGCAGCCAGACGCCGTCGCGCAATTCATAAGCTTCCAGCGTGTGCGCCACCGGGTCCACCAGCCAGGCGTGGGCAACGCCGTAATGAGCATAGAGCGGCAGTTTCAGGGCACGGTCTTTTTTGGCGGTGCCCGGTGAGAGGATTTCGCACACCCAATCCGGCGCCGCCTCGAAGCGATGGCCTTCGGGAATTGTCGGCAGCCGCTCGCGCCGCCAGCCGGCCAGGTCGGGCACGACGACTTCGGTATCGCGCACGAAATGGACTTCCGGCTTGATCAGAATCCACCAGCCGCCCGGTCCGCCCCGACCGAGGTCAAAAGGCCCGCCTATATCGATGCTTAGCCCTCTTGTCGCTATGGCCTGCTTTCCGGTGGGACGCGGCTGGGTGTAAAGCTGGCCATCGATGACTTCGCCGACCAGGTTCTCTGGCAGGGCCAGCAACTGATCGTAAGGCGTAGGGTTGGGAAGTTTGGTGGCAAGACTCATATATAGCGCTCCTATCTGATTTGTGGAATCGCCGCTTCGAACCACCCCGGCGCTGCGCGCCACCCCTCCTTATCCAAGGAGGGGAAAATCCATAACTCAAATAGGATTGCTATATTTCTCCTGGTTGGATTCATCTACGTCTCCAGCAAATTGGAATCGCCTTCCATGCACCCAAGCAGTCCGTGCTCCTCCAAGATTCGTAGCACTTTCTGGCCTTCGGTTTCCGGCGATATTGTCGTTTCTTCTATGGCTTTAGCCAGTATTTCCGCTACCAGTTGAGGCAAGGATTTGTTCGAGTGCCTTTGTATTTCCAACAGTCGTTCGGCATGCAGATCGTCTAGTTCGGCTTCAATGTGCATGGTGTTTACCTTTGGTTGAACATACGGTTATCCCCAGACCCAGTACGGCGGCGGCATTCCGTCCTGAAGGGCGCGGTTGGGTGTATAGCTCACCATTGAGAATCTCGCCCGTGAGGTTTTCGGGCAGGGCCATCAGTTGTCAACTCCTTCCAAATCTCCAACTGTTCCGGTTCATCGATCTGATCTGTGTAAGCGAGTCGCCGCAGATTTTCCAGTACCTCGAAATCGCTGCCGGAACTGGCCACATCCCCCTCCAGTTCGATGCCCGTAAACGTCTTGGAGACCGGCAAGACTTCCAGCACGGCTTCCAGCGCCGCGAAGAACGGCGGGTTCTGATCGAGTTGGACCTGGGCGACCAGATCCTTGGCGGCGGCCAGAGTGCGCGTTCGACCGAGATGGGCGGCGTGGTGGATGGCATCGATCATGCCGCGGGAGCCATCGGCGGGTCCGAGCGCCCCTTTGGCGGCCCGCTGGGCACTGCCCCACAGTTGGATGTCGCTGCCTTTCTTGGCGGCCAGCCGGCCGATGATGTCGCTATCCAGATCGACGCCGACGGCACGAGCCAGCCGCAGGGCTTCATCGTAGGCGAAGGTGGGCGCGCGGAAGGCGTCCCAGGCCAGCACGAACCAGGAGGTCAGCGGGTCCAGTTCGGCACGCGCCTTCAAGTGGGTCAGTTGTTCCAGGCGCCAGCGTTTGACTTCGCGCCGGGCGGCATCGAGGGCGTCTTCCGGCGTGACCGCATAGGGGTCCCAGGCTTCCTCGAACAGTTCGGCCTGGCGGCGGCGTTTGCGGGTTTCGGGTGGTGGGCGCGGGACGCCGCGCTGGAGGGGCCAGTGCCGGGAGAATTCTTCGAGCGCCGGGCCGAAAGAGGCGAGATAGAGATCGACGCCGCTGATGCCGTTGTCCTGAAAGTCCTTGACGCGGGCGCGGACGGCCTGGGCGACCAGCGGTTCTACGTCTTCCCAGTACACGGGACTGCCGTGCGGTTCGGTGGGATTGCCAAGGCGGGGACGGCAGACCAGAAAGATGGTGCTGTTGGCGGCGGCCTTGTCCTTGATGTGCAGGCTGCCTTCCGCTTCGGTGTTGATCGGCCAGGAGGCGGTGATGGTGAAGCCGGCGGCCATCAGGCCGGTGGTCAGCGCATCCCAGGCGCCGGTGGCCTTGTGGGTGAACATCAGGGTCATGATGCCGTTCGGTTTCAGCACGCGGCGGCATTCGGCGAAGATAGCGGCCATGCGGTCCTGATAGTCGCGGGTGGCGAGGGCCTGGGCGCCTTTCTGACCTTTGAACTTGGCGGGATTGGCGACGGCTTCGTTATCTTTATCAGTCAGTTGCCGGCGGAACAGGTCGGGATAAATATAGCCGGCGGTGCGCTTGAGCCAGACATAGAAGAAGTCCGATAACTCGGCGTACATCACATTGTTGTAATAGGGCGGATCCATCACCACTACGTCAATACTGGCATCAGCAATATGATCGAGGCTGTCACCCGATTTGCAGGTGAGGGTGATGGGCGGCGGGGTGTAATTATGGAAGTTCAACCCGCCTTGTTGGCCGGTATGGGTAGCAGCATCCGGGCGGGTGAGTTCTACCAGTTCTTTAATGCACTTGGCGGTTTGCTCAATGGCCCAGTCGTAGCCGAGACCGACGATGAGGGGGGCCATTTCTGCGTAAGACCATTTGAACGAGAAGTCATGCCGGTCGAAGGTGTTGACCATCACTTCACGATTGACGTGCCAGCGCGTCATCCGCGAATTGTAATCGCGCAGCTTATCCAGCGAGAGGGCCAGATAAGCAAACGCCGCCCGAACCATCTCATTCAGCCGTCCAGCCGTTTGCTCTTCCTCCAACAGTTCCCGGTAAATTTCTACGCTGGTGCCGTGGCCTAGCAATTGGCGCGGGGAGAACAGGTCGCGCCATAGCGGCATACCGTACTGGATTGGGCGATCATCGTTGGTGTTCTCTGGAAAACGCTCGGAAGGCACCATATCCAGCGCCTCCCACTCCGGTAGCTTCTCCGCCAACCGTGCGGAGATATTTTCCGACACATCATCTTCCGGGCGCGGGGCACGGTAACCACGTACCCATTTCTCGCGCTTCTTGCCGGTTTTGGTGGTGGTCAACTCGCGGCGCTTGAAAACGACGGCGAAAAGCTGTTCGCCCATTTTCCCCGCCTGCGCCTGGCGTTTGACTTCATCCCCATCGATCACCCGCCCGCAATCTGGAAAGGGACAGGTTCCGTCACCACCAGCAACGGTGCCAGGCGACTGCTCTTTCAAGTTGGTGACGATTTCATAGGAGCAGCGCCTTTCGCCGTGTGTATGCGGGATTAACCGGACACCGGTACCATCCGGCGCCAGTCGCCAGTTGGGAGAGAGCGGTACGAGACCATCGCAGTAGGGACAGGTGATGGTGCGTGCCCAGAGATAGCCATCCGGGCGCATGTCTTCGTCTGGTTCCGCAGGATAAGCAAAAGCCAATCGCTCACGGGCACGCGATACCAGTTTTTCTCCTATCCGCTGGAATTCCTGCTTCACCGCCATGCCCAAGTGAGTCGGCCATTCCACGGTCGCTCTTTGGATAAGCGTAGCCACCGGGTTGAGGTCATTGGCAACCGTCGCCAATCCAAGCCGAACGGCTTCCAAGGGAATGCTACCGCCGCCCGCCGTCGGATCGAGGACGACAGGTCGTTGGAGGCTGAGTTTCAATAACTCGCCATTGATCCAAGCTTGCTCTGCTTCGTTGGGAAGGTAAGCGAACGCTCGTGGATAACCGTAAGCCTCGGCGCCAAGTCGAATCCCTTCGCGGGTAGCTTTGGTAATTCGATGCTTCGCCGCCACCGGGTCCCCATGAATCCCCAGCAAATGCAGAAACTTGTCATGATCGGCATCGGCGGGCAACAGTGAGGCCAGAATCGCCGCCCGCGCCGCCACCAACGGCCGGCGTGCCCACCAGACATGCAGGCGATTCGGGGCGGGAAATGGCGTCATTGGAGTCCGTTCCCGCAGGCTTTCTATGCCCAGCGCCGCAATCGGCAACCAGCGTTCGATCAGTCGGGTATCTGCCATTTGTCGTTCCCGTATCAGGCACTATAACCATACATCGAGGGATTCAGCCAAAAGCTCCTCACCTATCACACCGCAGAATGCCCGGATGGTAGTGAAAAAAGCTGGCAATTTTTCATCGCCATCGGGCAAAAGATAAATAGCAATGTTTCTCAGTGCTCCCTGGTCCGATTCCCCGTCTTCGGTTCTTTGCCGAAAGTCGTCTTCCAACTGTTGCCATACATTAACGCGGGCGTTCTTTAAACGTCTACAATTTAAGTTCACTCCTTTATTGTCGCTGTCGCCTGATTTACATCGATGTTTACAATTTGACAATTACTAGCTTCAACTTTTATTTCTCCAGCATCATTCACCGCAAAAACCGGAGGTGTCGCCGATAACGAAGCCGGATTAAGAATGACCTTATCCAATATTTTATTGGTCTTTGCTTCCCCACAGCTAAGGTTATCCTTCACAGGCGGTAGTGATCGTTTAGTATCGCCGGTATGCGGATAGCTGCCACCCTTACAGGCTGCCAAGAGGTTCGATATTTGAAAAGTCCAGTAGTTAACGCCTTTTGAATCATCACTTTTCGGGTGAAAATGCTCGACTTGGTGGTCGTTATCTGTCAGGTTAATCTCACAATACGAGCAGAGACCATGTTGTCTATCCATGAGTGTATAGATTAACTCCTTGTAAGCATTACCTCCATTAAAATCACGAAATTCGTTCCACGTACCTTCAGGATAATTCTGCAGAAAGGCGTCCAGCCCTGGTGTCAATCGAGACAGTTGCAGAACCTTTTTCACTAGGCCCCTTCCCTTTGTCGCAAAGCGCGGCGCCGACGGATTTCCAGGTCTGCCCGCAGCAACGCCGGATCATCAGCGGAGAGTTCCTGTAACTTTCTTTTTAAATCCATCGCTTCAGTAGTCTCGCCCAAATCTTGTTCAATAAGCTGCCGGTATTCCTGCAACAAGCGGGTGAACTCGTTGTAATCGGCTGGTGGACGCGGATCCACACCAAGAATCTCCGAAAGCACCCGATTCGCCTCGGCGCCATACGATGAAACCGCCTGCTCCGCCACCATGCTATCGTCTTCCCGACGCAGGATTACGATATTTTCTGGATGTACCGTGGTCAACACCTGGGGACTATGGGTAGTGACAATGAACTGCATGTTCGGGAATGTTCTGGTCAGGTCCACCAAAACCCGCTGCTGCCAACGTGGATGCAGATGCAACTCGATCTCATCAATCAACACAACGCCTGCTACAGTAACAGCCTGCTCTCCTAAATGCGGATTGGCCTGCGCAATGCATCGAGTCAAATCCATGACCAATGCAAGCATCGTCCGATAGCCGCCACTCAATTGATCAAAATCTAATTCTTCATAAACGCCTGGCGTCGGTTCAAAGTCCAGAATCAGACGGGGTGGATGAATTGCGGTACGTACCCATCCACAACAAGGCAAGAGGCTTTGAACGGCCTGCCGTACCGCTTGCAGAACTGGCAGGCGATAATTCCAGTCCTGCCGGGTTTCTTTTTCACGTCGTTCCAAGTCCTCCTGTGCCATAAACCACTCCATGACCTCTTTCAAGCGGAAACCCGCTTCCAAAGCACCTTCCAAAGCGGGAAAGCGGTCGAACTCCTTGCGGAAATTGCGCTGCCGCTGAGGAATTACCGGAGCAGTTCGGTCAACACCATAATAAATGAAAACCGGCAGTAACACGGGCTGACCTGCCTGCACCTTTTCAATCATGCCGTCAATATTTGCCCATAATGCCTTCAAACCGGTCCGCGCCGGAATTTGCCCAGCAGTTGACGCCGCTTTATCCCTCTGCTGAGTACGATCCCAACGCAATCCTTCAGTCGTTTCCAGAGTGACGCGCATGTAAGGCTCTTTTACAACCCTGGCAAATGCGTTATATGAATCCGCAAACCCAGGGAGAACGCTCTGTGAATCCGTTTTTAGCCAGGTTCCTCTAAGATCGCTGGTTTTAAAATCACGGCTTTTAACGCGAGGATAACGGGCAGCAATCGCCTGTAAACCGATGACAATCCCCTCCAACACCGTTGTTTTACCGGCACCGTTCTCACCAACCAGTACGGTGAGTTGTGGATGGAACGGCAATTCCAAGCGTTTCACCGCCCGAAAATTCTCCAGGATCACCGTTTTTAATTGCATCGCCAGTACCCTCTCACCGGGCAACCGCCGGGTCGGTCAACAACAGTCGCAGCGCACTCAACACCCGCCGCGGATTCTTCCGGTACATCGCCATGCCCAACCAGTACGCCGCTTCCTCGCGTCCCATCGCCTCGATCCCTTCGGCCACCGCCCGCATATTGTCACGGTTGCGCATCGGCGCCAGGGTCCGAAACAGGAGTCCCAGCATCAGCGCCAGGTCTTCGGTAATGGCATAGCCCTGACTATGATTATCGGTCCGCAGCGTGCCCAGCTTTACCCCCGCCTGCGCCAACCGTTTCTGAACCCGATGCTCGACCAGTTCCAAGTTGCGGCCCCGCAGCCCCGCCACCCGCACAGCGGCGGTCAAATGCGGCGAAGCCGGTGACGGCAATTGCCAGATTTCCTGTTCACTGTCGCCGAGTTTAGGGTGGCGGGCACGCAGTTCATACTGGGGCGCGGAATCGGGGATCTGCATGGCGCTGATCGTTGGCATTGTCGCGGTCATGAGCGTGGTTATGGTCCCGATAATGGTTATCCAGACATTCGTTGCCGCTGGCACCCTGGGAGCGCCGCACCCCAGTGCGGCATTGTAATGACGCCAGTGGCAAGTGGCGAGAGCCGCACTGGGGTGCGGCGCTCCCAGGGGGTGGTATTTGCGCGGCTACCCACCATCCTGCAATGTCTGGATAATCATTAGCGGAGCTATATCACAGAAAAATTTACAATAAGGGTTATATTGCCGCTGTGGCACTGACATAAGCCGCACCCGATGCGAACCGCGCCAGCCGTTCGCTGAGTTTTTCCGGAGCCTCGCCCTGGATCGGCAATCCACTCTCGAACTGCAACTCGAAGGCGGTGGTGAGGTTCTTATCCTTGGCAGCGCGCATTTGCGCATCGAGGAATTCCTTGACCGGCTGCGCATCATCGGCGTTACCCTGGAACTCGACTTGCAGCGTCCCGCCGTCGGGCGTTTCATAACCGCCCTCAAAATGAACGATCTTGGTCGCACCCGGCACCGCCCGAATCGCACCCAACAACCGGAACGCATCGCCGGCCTCGAACAGGCGAATCGTCAACCGGCTGATGGTGTCCAGCTTGCGCGCCCGTACCTGCTCCCACAACCGGGTCAAAGCTTCCTTAAGCACCCCTTCCGCCGTGAAACTATCGGGCTGGTTTCCTATTTCGGTGTCCACGGCGCCGCCATTCCTGACTCCCTGTCCGTCGCGGGTTCCGGTCCCCGTGCCAGTGTCAGGGTCGGTGGGATAAGTATCTGTCCGAGTGACCTTCTCCGGTCGTGGCCAGATCCCGTGCTCCCTGGCATACGCCATCGTGAAAATCACCGACTGCTCGTCAATCTGAATCATGGCCGCCGGATCGCCAGGACCGTACAGCAGTTCACCACGCCGGTAGACATAATCACCGGCTTCGATACCGCGCCGAATGCCGCGGATAAAGATGTCATCCCCCGCCAGCATCGGCAAACCGGGATCACGCCGGAATTCCTCGCGCAACTTCAGGGTGGTGATCTGGCCTTTCTTCAACGGCGTGCGGTCGCGGATGTAGGCCGGCGAATCCGGCTCATCCTCCGCCAGCCGTAATTTTTTCAAATCGCGCAGGGCGCGCACCACCTGCTGTTGTCCGCTACCGGGTTTATCGGCGGTCGCCTGCATATCAATGGCGGAATGCGCCAAGTCCACCATGCCCTGCCCGATACGATTGCGCGAAGGATAAAACAGATGCCGATAACATTGCTGAATAGCGATAGCCAGTTCCTGTTCCGAACGCTTCCCCAGTTCCAGAACCTTCGCCTGCTGATGCTCGGCCAGTTCCGCCAGCCGCTCGGCCTTCCTCAGTTCGACCAGGGCGAGCCGCCGGTACATTTGCCGCCGCATGTCGTCCTTGCGGGCCGCGTCGGCGACCACGAACACCAGGTTGTTGCGGAACGCGCGCACGCCGGCCCCATCGGACCCTTTGCGGGTATAGAGCCGTTCAATCAGCGGCGGGACCGCGTCCACGCTGGCGCCGATGGTCTCGGCGTCGTAGGACAGCACCACCAGGTACGGGCGGCCGGCCCCGACTTCATCCGGCACCTCATAAGGTCCGCCAGGGAAGGGTGCCGACTCGAAGGTGGTGCCGGCAAAAATGCTCTTGATGCGATCGTTGAGTTGGGCGCGCACCTCACCGGGATCGACCTGCTGCTCCTGCCGGCGGATGATCTGGGTCAGATTGGCCTCGACCAGGAAACGCATGGGCGCCGCCGGCCGGTCGTCCAGATAAGCCGATTCGTGCTTGAAGCGCTGGCGGGCGTCCTCCACGAAGCTGATGTCGGCAGCCGGCCCGATGATGGAAAAGCGCAGGTGCTCCGGAGTGAGTCCCTTGAGCGGCTCGTTGAACGCCAGCGAGTGCATGAAGATGGTGCGCGCCACGTAGGACGCATAGGGCGGCAGGCCGGCATAGAAAGTGGCGTCCAACTCCTGGGCCAGCGCTCGCCTGCCGGTAGCCGACGCGGCGATGTCGTTGGCAATCGCCGGCACATAGTTGGCCTGCCCCAGCCGGGTGACGATTTCCTGCCGGATCGGCTCGAAACCGGGATCAATGTGATGCAGGTGAATCGCCGTGGCATCCGCCGGGCGGGTCTGCCAGACGCGGTACACGGTGCGCGCCAGCAGCCGCAGCATACCGCGCACCCGCTGGAAGTTACCCAGCGTCGCAGTTTTCCCGGTCAGCGTTTCCAGCACTTCAGGATGCAGCGGATAACTGGCGATAAAACTCGCGAGGGTTTCCGGGTGCACCGCCGCCGGCGGCAGAGCGTCACGGTGCGCATGCCACACATCCCGATAGGCCGCGAGGGTGGCTGCGGCGCCGGCCTCGTCAATCCGCTCGAACAGCCGCCGCCGCAGCACCTGGATGGTCTCGTCGTCTTCGGTGGGGTTGAGCAACGTCGCCTTGCGGGCGGAGACGCTTTCGGCCTCCGCCATGCGGTCGGCGATGAACTGGTTTTCATCGCTGTAGGCGTCGGTGGCGCGGCCTGCTTTGCCGATCGCCAGGGTGTACACCAGCGCCGCGTTGGGAGCGCCTTCGACCGCCTTGAACAGCGAGGTCAGAAAGGCCGTCAACTGGTCACGGGCCTGCACCATCTGGCGCACCTTGCGCAGATAGATCGACAGTTCGTCCAACAGAATCAGGGTCGGCTGGTGGCCGAACAGTTCGCGGATCGTTTCGGCGCCGGGGGCGATGCGCTGCTGATCGCTGGGACGGACCCGTTCATAGCCGGCCGGGCCGGCCAGCGCGTAGGCCATCTCGCCCCACGGGGTATAGGCCAGTACACCGTCACCCATCGCCCGGCCGTTGGCCGGATCGGCGTTCTCACCGTCGAAGGCGGCGACCCGCACCGGTCCCTGCGGTAGCAGATCGGGAGCGACGAATTCCTCGACATGGGCCACACCGGGCATGCGGCGTGCCGCATGGGTGAGCGCGATCAGGCCGTGCGTCTTGCCACCGCCGTAGGCGGTATCCAATCGGAAGATGGCAGCGACTTCAGTGCCGGCGCCGCTCAGTCGGGCGCAGACATTGGCCAGCAGATTCTTGAGGCCGCGGGTCGGATAGGTATTGGCGAAGAATAGATCCGCCCGGCGATAGGTATCCGGCCCGCCGTCACCCCGGATCACCTGGGCCAGATCGGCCGCGAAATCCGCTCCGGTGAGCGCTCCGGTGAGTACATCGCTACGCGGGGTGCAAAGATCAAAAATCGGTGTCGTCATTGTCGTTAGCTCGAACGGCCGTCGTTACCCTTACAGAATGAAGTATAGCGCGCAATCAAGGTTTGCCGACTCTGGCTCGATGCGATATTGTTATCTTCGGGAGTAATCGTTCAGTCCTCCCCCTTAGCAGAGGGAGAGGACTGAACGATTACATTCTAATGTGACATTGGCAAGTTAATCACTTGAAGAGGAAACCAGCATGCAAGCACTGAGCCCGCAGGGGCAGCAACTTATCGTGGATCTGGCGAATCGCTACGGCGTCAGTACCGACGCCGTGTTAAATCTGTTGTACGCCGTCCAGGCCGGTCATGGCACGATGGCCCAGTTCAACCACCCCGACCTGGGCGGTTCGGGTCAATGGATGCAGGGTGGCATGACGATGGTCGGGGATCTATTCAACAACACGCTCAAAGCCAAGGTGGACGGTTTATGCGCCGAATTAGTGGCGGCGCTGACCCGTCAACCCCTCTGGTCCCCGCCGGCCAGCAGTCAAACACAGAGTCAGGGCGGCATGCAGCAGGGCGGTGGCGTCAGTCTGTTCGTCTCCGCCAGCGGTTCAGGCAACTGGTGGCCAGCGGAACTGGGGACGCCGGCCTCAGTGGGAGCGCAGAATCAGGTCCGCTATGCGTATTTTCCAGCCACCCGACGGCTGGCTGTGGAAAGTAACGGCCGGCTCACCGTGTACGATGCCCTGGACCATCAGATCGGCGGCGTGTCCCAACAGCAGGGCGATGCGACGACGGTCACCTTCACCAGTCAGTAC
This sequence comes from uncultured Pseudomonadota bacterium, assembly GCA_963708455.1. GTDB lineage: Bacteria > Pseudomonadota > Gammaproteobacteria > Competibacterales > Competibacteraceae > CAIMUS01. The sequence continues at coordinate 516,181 of CAVPSQ010000005.1, read as the reverse complement.
GGCGTGGTCCGGCTGGTGGATCTGCCGGTGGCGAGCGGCGGCGCGCCGACGGCTGCGCCGACAACGGTCACCGCAGCGCCCGCTGCCGGCGCCGGCGAGGATATCATCGCCAAGATCGACCGCCTGGCCGAGTTACGGCAAAGAAATGTAATTTCGGAACAAGAATTCACGGCTAAAAAGGCGGAGTTGTTAAGCCGGTTGTAAGGGTGTTTGTTGTGCGGACATACGCTGCCTGGGGTGAAAATGACCTCCCTCTAAAGACAACAGAGTGTGCCGGATTACCCTCGGCGCAGCAGCGGTATTCCCCGGAAACCGGGAGCATCGCGCGGGTCGATGGCAACCCGCGCTCCCGGTTGGGAAAAACGATACCGTCTGCCCGTGGCGCGCCCCATGACCGTCAAGGCGGTTTGCCCCTGGTACACGAAAAACAGCGCCGGCTGTTGCGCCGCGCCGGTAGCTCGGCAAACGCCGACAGACAGTGGCGAATCCACCCCGCACGCTGGTCGGTGGTTAAGCTGACTGCCCTTGTTTAAAGGTATAGCACAAAAAAACAAGTCATCCAGTCAGATTGCCATATCGAGTTTCTGGCGTGCGATAGCTGGATCGAGAAAGCGGGAATTTTGCCCTTGGTGCAGCGGTGTACTTACTTTTCCGTCAGCGGATAAATCCAGCCGGCGATCCGGCCGCCGTCCGGGTTGCCGTTTCCGGCCACCGGCACATCGAGCAGGGTATAGCGGCCGCCTATTTTGAAAAGGCGGATCTGGCGTGCGAAGGCACGGGGTTTGCGCCAGGGTTTGTTATCGTAATTTTCCTCCGCCAGAGCCACCACGCCGCTTTTTAAATCCGTCGCCACGACCACCGCCACGTGCCCATGCCGCCATTCGGGGTCGTCTCTGTCGGGATAGTAGACCACCAGGTCACCGCGCCTGGGAGGCCGTCTGGCTGTCCCATTGATGGAGCGCGCCAATGGAACAGTGTTATTCGAATGCAGGTCGGCGCCTGCGGCCAGATAGATAATCTCATTGGCGCTATCGACGCTGCCAAAGGTGATGCCCTTGTTCTTCATCCACCATTTACGGGCATATTCGACGCACTGGTAGGTCACGCCGATATAGCGCAGGTTTTCCTGCCTGGGATTTTCTTGGTATACCGCAACCTTGCCCGATTGCAGGTCCAGGAAAGAATACTCTGGACGAATGCAGGTCGGTACGCAATTGGAGCGACCGGCGGCGCCGTCAGCAACGCCCAGCACCCGGCCGAACGGCGTGACGCACTGGCCCGCGCACGCCTGTTTGCCTTCCGCCAACAGCGTGTCCATCTGCTCCGGCGTAAAGGCAGGCGGCTTGGGAAGCAGCCCATAACCGTCGGTATTCGGCAACTCGACCAGCAGGGTGCCTGCCGTGGCGACAGCATCCGCCGCCGCAGCCGCGACCGCCGCGGCCGGCGACAGTCCGAAATTGACGGCGATTGCCAGTCCCAACAGCAGCACGGCGCTGCGTTTAGTCGGCGGCGGCCGGTTGGAGGTCGATTGCGGCACGGTCATGGCTTCACTCCTTAGGGCAGTTGATTCCAGCGGCACGGCATCATAACAGAGAACCGCTGGCGGCAATGGACAGCCCGGTCTGTCGGGTTACGCTGCGCTAACCTGATCTACGAGTAGCTGCGCCCCGGCTGAAACCCTGATGCAGCAGCAACCCGGCCAGCAGGCCAAAACCCCCATGTGCCCTACGCGGGCTGATCATCAACTATGCAAGCCTGACTCTATCACGCGGGCTAATCATCAACTATGCAAGCCTGACCCCATCAGTTCGGCTATCCCCAGTTCATCGCACATCCCGGCCACCCATCCCAAATGATCCAGCGTGTAGCTCTTGCAGTGTAGCGGCGGCGCCATCGTGCCAGTTTCAATATGAGCTGCCATCATATCCTCCCCGTGGGGTTGACCTCAGATGACTCTATTGATGGGGTGGTGGCACAAAATTATTAAGCTATCATGATGGGTATGCGGAATGTAGGTTATGCTTGTCCAGCGGGTTTCTCTCTCGGCCATGTACTTGGCGGCTCACGACCCTCGTGTCCCCGATCTAAGCTTTACCCACAAGTCGACAAGTTATTGATTCTTAACAATATACAATAAACCAAGTTGCATGGCCAACGAGAGAAAAAGTCAACCTTATCAACAGCTTGTTGTGTTACAATGCAACATGTGGATAAAGAACAGGCCGCAGAGTTGGGGGGAACTTCCGAATTTATCAAAAGATAGTGGTGGACGGGACCGGAGAACCCCCGTGCCCGCCTAAAACCGAGGAGAATCATCATGACCACGAGCCCGAATAAGCCCGACGACAACAACGACGATGAAGTGCACGACCGGATACAGAAAACCCTGGTAAAAACCGTTATCGCCCTTCCCCTGCTCAAGAAAATGGGGGAGTCGTCCCCCGACTCCGAATACAACGTCATTATCGACGCCCACCTGGATTTTCCCGGAGCACGCGCTGCAGCGCGCAAATGGATACTGAAAACCCTCGCCTATCTGCTCGGCACCGATCTCAAGGACGCGCGGCTCAAACCCGGCAAGAATGAGGACCAGCCTCACTACGTGTTCGCGCGCGTCACCGCCGACGTCATCAAGACCCTCGTCGAACTCGATGGCCTCCACAATGCGGAACTGGACCAATGGGAACGGGCGGAACAGGCGGCCGGAAGACCGGGCGCGAGTTCCGGCGCCAGGATGCCCAGGAAAACCATTCCGCCCTCTAAGAAAGGGCGAAAAGAAGACGTCCCTCGCGCCCTCTATCAAATCTGGGAAGATTTCAAAGTCCACCCGCTGATCACCGCGACCATCGCGACCGTAAAAGCTGATGCCGCCCGCACCGCTTTCAGGGCGGGGGGCAGAGAGATTGTGTGGGCGGTGATCGATTCTGGCATCGAGAAGGACCACGAGCACTTTAAGGAACACGATAATCTGGGGAATCTGGAGGGATACCATGCCCAGTGGCACCGGGACTTCACCTCCGACAAGCCTTCGAGCAGCAACGGTAGCGCCCTCAAGGACGAGTACGGCCATGGCACCCACGTGGCCGGGATCATCGCCGGCGAAGTCCTCGCCCCGCGCAGGCGGCAGCCGAAGGATAGCCTCTTTCCCAATCCCGCCATCCGCGCCTATCAGCGCATCCTGAGTCCCAAGAGTACAGCCGATCGCCGCGAGGTCGCCACGTCGGCCATTCCCCTGCAAACCCTCTCGGGCATGGCCCCGCATACCCGTCTCGTCAGCCTGAGGGTGCTGAATGCCGAGGGCTCCGGCGAGGTCAGCAGCATCATTTCGGCGCTCAACTGGATACAGGAGATCAACGGCTACGGCCGGCGGATCCAGATCCACGGCGTGAATCTGTCGGTGGGCTACCCGTTTGATGCGGAATGGTTCGCCTGCGGCCAGAGCCAGCTCTGCGTGGAGGTGGACCGGCTGGTTCGCTCCGGTGTCGTGGTCGTCGTCGCGGCCGGTAACCGTGGCTACGGCCAACTCGCCTCGACCCAGCAGGAGGAGAACCGCATGGGCGGACTGGCGCTGTCCATCAGCGATCCGGGTAATGCCGATCTCGCTATCACCGTCGGCTCGACCCACCGGGAAATGCCCCATGTCTACGGCGTTTCCTATTTTTCCGGCAAGGGGCCCACGGGCGACGGACGCCTCAAGCCCGACCTGCTCGCGCCCGGGGAGAAGATCATTTCCTGCGGTGTCGGGAAACTGCTGAAAAAGAACCAGCCGGACGATCCAAAGGCTCGTCGACCCAACTACATCGAGTTCAGCGGCACCAGCATGGCGGCTCCCCATGTGTCCGGCTGCATCGCCTCGTTTCTCTCCGTGAAACGGGAATTCATCGGTCGGCCCGATCGAGTCAAGGAGGTTTTTCTAGCCACGGCAACGGATCTCGGTCGGGAACGTTCCTTCCAGGGCGCGGGGCTCGTGGACCTGATGCGCGCCATTCAATACGTCTAGCAACGAGGAAAACCACCATGCCTTCCGTTCCGTTTCCCTATTTCCCGATCAAGTTCGATAAGGATGCAAAAGTCATCGCGCCGGGTGACGCCGACCTCAGGAAGCTCCTGCAGACCCCCCGCGCCAACAAGCTGCCCACGGACCTGATCGTCATATCCCACGGCTGGAACAACAACATGAGCGAGGCCGAGGATTTGTACTCGGAGTTGTTGACCAATGCCGGCAATCTCATCAAGGAGGGCAAGCTGCCGGGCCTCGCCAGCCGCAAGTTCGCCGTGCTGGGCGTCCTCTGGCCGTCGAAGAAGTTCACCGACAGCGAGCTCATCCCTGGCAATGCGGCGGGCGCCGGGGACACCGTCGACGTCAAGGCCCTGAGCAAGCAACTCAACGCCATGAAGGGCGGCTTCGACTCCGACAAGGAAGGCGAAACCCTGAAGGCCATGAAGGTGCTGCTCCCCAAGCTGAAGAACAGCGATACCGCCTGCGAGGACTTCGTCAAACTGGCGCGGTCCCTGATCAAACCCAGCAGCACCGATGCCGGGGACGGGGCGGACCACTTTTTCAGCAAACCACCGCTGAAGATTTTCAAACAACTGACGAACCCGGTCTCCTTCACCCAACCCCTCCCGACCGGGGGCACCAAAGGCATGGCCGCGGGAGTGGGCGGCTCCGCGCTGGGCATTGGCGATTTTTTCAGCGGCATCCAGTCTGCCGCTCGCAACGTGCTGAATCTGACCACCTATTACCAGATGAAGAAGCGGGCGGGTATTATCGGCAGTACGGCGTTGAACCCTCTGCTCAGGACCATCGCCCAGGAAAATCCGGAGCTTCGCATCCACTTGGTCGGCCACAGTTTCGGTGGACGGCTGGTTACCGCGACAGCCGCCGGTACCGGCGACTCCACCATCCTGAAAGCACAGTCCATGACCCTGCTTCAGGCGGCCTTCTCCCATTACGGCTTTGCGAAAAACTGGGATGGGAAGGACCAGAACCACGACGGCTTCTTCCGACGGGTGGTCGATAAGCACGCGATCTCAGGTCCCATCGTCATCACCCACACCGTCAGCGACAAGGCCGTGGGCATGGCCTATCCCCTCGCCTCCTTGCTGGCAGGCCAGACCGCTGCCGGAATCGGTGACAAGGACAGCGACTATGGCGGCATAGGGCGTAACGGCGCCCAGAAGACTCCCGAAGTCATCGACGGGAACATGGTCGTGGCCGGCGGGAAGTACACCTTCGCGGCAGGCAAGCTGCACAACCTCAATGCCCTGAACGGTGCCGGAGACCTTATCAAAAGCCATGGGGATGTCCGCAATCGGGATGTGGCCTACGCGGTCCTCTGCGCCATAGCCGTAGCGGCGGCCTGAGGCAGGTGGCAGGATGAGCGCCATTCCCACATTCGAAGAACAGTCCTACTCCGACGGCGAATTCTCTTTTCCGATTTTCCGGAAGGGCAACGGACCTGGCGTCATCCTGATGCACGAATTGCCGGGCCTGACCGGTGAGACCGTAGAGTTCGCCAAGTTCATCGCCGCCAACGGCTTCCATGTCGTGATGCCCCTGCTGTTCGGCTCCCCATTGCAGAACGCCACTCTGGGAATATTAAAATTTGCCGGCGTTTGCATCCGACGGGAGTTCAACTGTCTGGCGGCCGGTAAATCCAGCCCGATCACAAATGCTTTGCGCGGCCTGTGCGCCAAAATTCATGGCGAACGCGGGGGCAAGGGCGTCGGCGCCATCGGCATGTGTTTTACGGGTGGCTTTGTGCTTTCGATGATGCTCGAACCCGCTTTGCTGGCCCCGGTCGTCGCGCAGCCCAGCCTTCCGTTTTTTTCTGCTTGCGCCCTCGACGTCGAACCGGAAACCCTGGTGAAGGCCGCCAACCGCGCTGACGACGTATCCCTGCTCGGCCTTCGTTTTGAACTTGACCGGATCAGCCCAAAGCAACGTATGGATCGTCTGCAGGCAGCTTTTTCCGGCGCCACGCCCAACGGCAGCCCGCGGTTCAAACGCATCGACGTGCCCGGCAAAGGCCATTCCACACTTGCTTTTGGTTACAAGGACGCCGTGGCGCGTGGCATCGATACGCGGCAGCGGGTTCTTGCCCATCTCCAGAAGCAGTTGCTCTGAAGTCCAGTGCCGCTTCCCGCAGCCCGGGTCTGAGGGAGAAATAGAGGAGAAATAGGGGAGAAATAGGGGAGACAGAAATAGCTTGCAGGTTGCCGTGAAAATCACGATTGACTCTGTAGCGGACGGATTTTCATCCATAGGGGTGCCGAGGTAGGCTGTTGAATCTGGCTAATTTTAATCAGCATCTGTTCATGCATAAATCATGTTATAGTCTCGCTAATAGTTATCCAGACATTCGTTGCCGTTGGCACCCTGGGAGCGCCGCACCCCAGTGCGGCTTTTAAATGCCGCACTGGGGTGCGGCGCTCCCAGGGATATCACTGCATAGGTCCGGTTCTCAATTAGCCGAACTATAATCTAGGGTGCGTCCTACGCACCAAAGCCTGCTTGATCAGTGCAGCAAAGTTGCATGAAGAAAATCCAGAGGAATTGGTACAAATTCAACAGCCTAGTATTCACCCGATCATAATCTTGAATTATGCACTCACCAGTCAAGGGTTCTACCGCGCCGTACAGATAGAACGCTTTAAAGAGCCATTGCACCTTGACCAGTGGTTTGACTTTTTTCAGGGTAATCCGCCGCCGCGTGATGGTCTTCAGGCCAAACCGACTTTCGTTCTGGGTCCAATAACGAATCTTTGAATATATTTCTAAACAAGGACTTACAATTTCATTTAGGCTGGCCGGCACGATTTTTTTTAAAGTCTTCAACAGCGTCCGGATCGTAACCAGTCGCATACGGTCGAGGCACTTTGAGGCAGGCCTTGAGCCGGTATTTGACGGTTCCAAAAACGGTTGAATAAGGTACCTCTAAGCCATGCGTTTCTTTGAGCCAAACTTGGATAGCTTTGTAACTGGCAAACCCCTCGGGTTGGGCAAGTTTTTCTTTTAATTGCTATTGGATTTCCACCGGTATAGAGGGTGCTAAATTGCCACCTCGATAATTGAGATGGAGTAAACTGTTTAATCCTCGGGTACGGTAGATGTTGATCCATTGCCCGATGGCAACCTGACTCCGGTTCAACAATTTCCCCAACGCTTGCCGAGTCTTGGCTTGGCCTGTTTTGTACCAGTATGGAAACTGTAATCGTTCACGCTTGCGGACATCTTTCTCTTGCTTGAGTAAAGCTTCTAGGGTTTCTGGTGACTCTATCACTTCAAATTTAAACACTCGGCACATGTTTTTTCCTCCACATTAAATGCTTTTATAATACATAATTTTAGTAATATTTGGTATTAATTGAACCGTTGGCACCCGACGTGACGCTGCCACCCACTCAGGACCAACTACCCTGTGAAGATGGTATCCCAATGGAAACCGAACGCCACAAATTGCAGATGGATCTATTGATCTATTCCCTCAAACCCTGGCTGGCCCAGCGGGCGGATGGGGGCTATGTGCATGGCAATATGTTCGTGTATTTCAGCCTGGCACAGGTCCGCAACCAGGATTTCCGGGGATCGGGTGTTTCGTGGTGCTGGGGGTGCCGGCGCGGGAGCGCAAGAGTTGGGTCGTGTGGGAAGAGAGCAAGGATCCCGATGTGGTGATTGAATTGTTATCCGAGAAAACCGCTGTCGAGGACAAGGGCCGTAACAAGACGATCTATCAGGCTCTCTGGTAATTCGCGTTGCTGGTTACCAGCTTTATGCTATTGATAATTAAGCATATTTTTCATAGCCTGTCAGATCGATAAAGAGGCGCTGAAATAAATGATCTACATTGAAAATCCCATAGCAACGTCTTTTAATCACCTTGATTTTATTATTCAATCCTTCGACAAATCCACTGTTTTTACGATCGACAAAATAATTCGTAATCTCTTCCAGTTGCTTGTCTAACGTTGATAAGAAACTATCAAAACAGTCTAACTTACTCTCCTGGACCAACTGCTTCCACGCCCGTAACCGTTGCTTCGCTTCTGCTTTACTCAGGGGAAGTTCAAAAATACTGGTTAATGTATAGCAAAAAACATACGCTGATCCTAATAGGGGAGTATGCTTGAACAAACCGCTTAGCACTTCTAACTCTTCTGGTTTCAACTCCGCTGGATTTTTACGCAGTAACCACATCACCCCTTTGAACGCTTTATAATCCGCCTTAGGTAACTCTTTCTTTAAGCGTTTTAGCTCTTTCTTGCGCAACTTATCCAACCCTTTTCGGTACAGCTTGGCTACATGAAAACGATCCACTACCACCTGTACCTTTTTGCCTAAAACCTCTTTCACCGCGTTAATATAACCCTTGTACATATCGCTACAAACCACTCGAATCGTTTTACGTAACTTCTTGGGAATAGTGGAAAAAAATTTCTTTACCGTCGCTTTCTCACGACCTTCCAGTACCCCCAGCACCCGTATTGCCCCGGTCGCTAACCGGGTCGTTACAATCGTGAAAAAATCCTGATGTCCTTTCTTGGAGGCAATTTCATCTATCCCTACCTGCGCTAATTCCTTAAACTCATTCCAATCCACTTTCTCACTCACCCTCCGATTAATGATTCCCTCCACCGCTTCATAACCTAATCCCTGTTTAATACTTACATCGGCCACTGTACTATTCACTAAATTGAGTAACACATGCGTCTCATATGCCTTCGTATGGGGACTCCGAGTATCATACCACGATACCTTCTGAGTCGTCGTTGGGTGATCTCTGCAATAAGGACATTGATATTCTTTTAGGCTTAATCCGAATATACGTCGGCTTCCCTAAAATCGATAAATGACGCAACGTAATTTCTCTCCCAAAACCATAAGACGCCGTGATTTTCTTGCCACAGCGATGGCAATGAGTTCCTTCTAATGTACTCTTCACTGTGATAATAATTTCATTATTTTTGATGAATTCTACACGTTCGATTTTGACATCGTCGATGTCTAATGGAATTTCAAAACGATCCATAAGCATTTCATTACCTCTTAACTTGAATCTGCACCGTAGGTCATAACTTGTTGTTTATATTATAATTGATTACCCCGCAAGATACCAGAGAGCCATCTATCAGAATCAACTCAAGGTCGCCGAGTATTTCTGGTTCGATCCCTTCGATCCAGACGATTGGGCGGGATTCGAGTTACACTATGGCGTTTACGAACCAATTGTTCCCGATGAGTGGGACCGGCTGATCTGCCGCCGTCTGGGATTGGCGCTGGTGCGCTGGCACGGCATTTATGCCGGCGTCGAAGCCGTTTGGCTGCGTTGGGCCACGCTGGAGGGGAAGTTGTTGCCAACGGACCAGGAAGCGTTGACGGCGGAGATGCGGCGGGCCGAGGCGGAGACGCAGCGGGCTGTAGCCGCGGAAGCCGAGGTTGCCCGGTTACGGGTGCTGCTTGCCGCTCGTGAGGGTCCCGCGACGGAGTAGAGCATTCTCATCAAAGAATCCATTGAATCCCAGAATCGAGGAGGACCGGAACGTGTGGGATGTTCTCTTTGTGCTCGCTATTACCGTCTTCTTCCTGCTCATGACCGCCCTGGTCAGCGGCTGCGCCAAGCTCAAGGAAACGGGGTAGATATGTATATTCTCGGCGCCATCATCGTGGTCTTGCTGCTGGTGTATCGGTTCGCCGTGCTGCTTAGACCGGAGGATTTCTCATGACGACTCAGGCTGTAGCGCTACTGGTCGTTTTCCTCGCCATCATTCTGGCCTGCACCAAGCCGCTGGGGCTTTACATCGCCTGGCTCATGGACCGATCCAGCAATCGGTTGGAGACCGGGTTGTACCGCCTCTGCGGCATCCAGGCCGAAGCGGAAATGAACTGGAAGCAGTATGCACTGGGGGTGCTAGTGTTCAACACCCTGGGGACACTCTTTTTTTATGGCATCCAGCGCTTACAAGCTTTCCTGCCGTTGAACCCTCAGCAATTGAGCAACGTCAGTCCCGATTCCGCTTTCAATACCGCCATCAGTTTCGTGTCCAACACGAGCTGGCAGGGTTACGCCGGCGAGTCCACCATGGCTTATTTGACCCAGATGCTGGGTTTGACAGTCCAGAGCTTTCTCTCCGCCGCCACCGGCATCGCCGTGGCGCTGGTGCTGATCCGGGGCTTTGTTCGTCGCTCTTCGACCACCATCGGCAACTTCTGGATCGATCTGACGCGCTCCACGCTTTATATCCTGTTGCCTCTCTGCCTGGTCATCGCCATCGTTCTGCTGGGCCAGGGGGTGATCCAGAACTTCGCCCCCTATCAGGAAGCCGCTACGCTCGCCACCACGACTTATGAGCAGCCTGTGCTCGGGTCGGATGGCCAACCGCTCCAAAATGGCCAGGAGCAGCCGATAATCGAGCAAAAAATGCTCCAAACCCAGACTTTGCCCATGGGTCCGGTTGCTTCGCAGGAAGCCATCAAAGTGCTCAGCAGCGATGGCGGCGGCTTCTTCAACGCCAACTCGGCCCATCCTTATGAGAACCCGACCGCCCTGGCGAATTTCCTGCAGATGCTAGCTATTTTCCTGATTCCGGCGGCCCTCACTTATACTTTCGGCTACCGGGTTGGCGACACCCGTCAGGGGTGGGCTGTATTCGCGGCCATGGCCTTCATTTTCGTGGTCGCCGCGGTCGCTACGACCGTGTTCGAGCAACAGGGCAATCCGCTGTTGTCTCCTCTCGGCGTCGATCTGCACGCCTCGAACCTGCAAGCTGGCGGCAATATGGAAGGCAAAGAGACCCGTTTCGGCATTGCAGCCTCCGCCCTGTTCGCCACCGTCACCACGGCTGCCTCTCCCGGCGCGGTCAACGCCATGCACGATTCGTTCACCCCCCTGGGGGGCTTCGTGCCGATGTGGCTGATCCAAACCGGCGAGGTCGTGTTCGGCGGGGTCGGCTCCGGGTTGTATGGCATGCTGCTGTTCGCCATCCTGGCCGTGTTTATCGCCGGGCTAATGATCGGCCGCACGCCCGAGTACCTCGGTAAAAAGATCGAAGCCTACGATATCAAGATGACTTCGCTAGCGATTCTGATCACACCCTTACTGGTGCTGGTCGGCACGGCGGTGGCGGTGGCCACGGCGGCCGGCAAGGCCAGCATTTTCAACCCCGGTCCGCACGGTTTCTCGGAAGTGCTGTACGCCCTGTCTTCCGCCGCCAACAATAACGGCAGCGCCTTTGCAGGGCTGTCGGCCAACACCCCTTTCTATAACATCCTGCTGGCTATCGCCATGTGGTTCAGTCGCTTCACTGTGATCGTCCCGGTACTGGCTATCGCCGGCTCGCTGGCGCTGAAGAAGCATCACCCCGTGACTACCGGCACCATGCCGACCCACGGCCTCTTGTTCGTCGCCCTGCTGGTCGGCACCGTGCTAACCGTCGGCGCCCTCACCTACATTCCCGGCCTGGCACTGGGGCCGGTGGCTGAACACCTTATGCTGTGGTCGGCCCACTGATAACAGAACAGGACTGACACAGATAGGATGGGCGAAGCCGCAACAGGCTGCAGCAGCGCTCACTGCAATGGCTTGATAGAGCGCGATTTTTTATATCTTTTTTACACCTCACTTCCTTTTTTCTATCCAGTCTTTATCTTGTCAGCGTTAAACTGATAGAGTTGATTATTCTTATTAACGGGGGACCGGGACATGTGGGATGTTCTCTTTGTGCTCGCTATCATCGTCTTTTTCCTGCTCATGGTCGCGCTGGTCAGTGGCTGCGCCAAACTCAAGGAACGGGGGTAGCCATGTATATTCTCGGCGCCATCATCGTGGTCTTGCTGCTGGCATACCTGTTCGCCGTGCTGCTTAGACCGGAGGATTTCTGATGACGACTCAAGCGATCGTATTGCTGGTCGTTTTCCTCGCTATCCTCCTGGCCTGCACCAAACCGTTGGGGCTCTATATCGCCCGGGTGATGGATGAGCAGAGACGCGGCAATGCGCTGGAGACCGGACTGTACCGCCTCTGCAGCATCCGGGCCGAAGCGGAAATGAACTGGAAGCAGTACGCCCTGGCGGTGCTGGTATTCAACGCCTTGGGCGCACTCTTTCTATATGGAATCCAGCGCTGGCAGGCTTTCCTGCCGCTGAATCCGCAGCAATTCGGCAACGTCAGTCCCGATTCATCCTTCAATACCGCCGTCAGTTTCGTGACCAACACCAACTGGCAGGGGTACGCCGGCGAATCCACCATGGCGTATCTGACCCAGATGCTGGGGTTGGCGGTACAGAATTTTCTCTCCGCCGCCAGCGGCATCGCGGTAGCCATTGCCCTGATCCGGGGCTTCGCCCGTCATTCCGCGACTACCATCGGCAATTTCTGGGTCGATCTGACCCGCTCTACGCTTTATATCCTGTTGCCCCTGTCTCTCATCATCGCTGTAGTGTTGATGGGCCAGGGCGTGATTCAGAACTTCGCGCCCTATCAGGAGGCCGCGACGCTCGACACCACGACTTACGAGGAACCGGTGCTCGAGCCGGACGGCCAGCCCCTTAAGGATGCCCAGGGACAGCCGGTGGTCGAACCGAAGACCACCCAGACCCAGACTTTACCCATGGGTCCGGTCGCCTCGCAGGAAGCCATCAAAATGCTGGGCACCAACGGCGGCGGCTTTTTCAACGCCAACTCGGCCCATCCCTATGAGAATCCGACTGCCCTGGCGAATTTTCTGCAAATGCTGGCTATCTTTTTGATTCCGGCCGCCCTCACTTATACTTTCGGCTACCGGGTCGGCGATACCCGCCAGGGGTGGGCCGTATTCGGGGCCATGGCGTCGATCTTCGTGGCCGCCGTCATCGCAGTAACCGTGTTCGAGCAACAGGGCAATCCGCTGCTGGCCCCTCTCGGCGTCGATATGCAAGCCTCGGACCTGCAAGCCGGCGGCAATATGGAAGGCAAAGAGACTCGTTTCGGCATCGCCGCTTCCGGGCTGTTCGCTGCCATTACCACCGCCGCCTCCTGCGGCGCGGTCAACGCCATGCACGATTCATTCACCCCGATGGGGGGCTTCGTCCCGATGTGGCTGATACAACTCGGCGAGGTCGTATTCGGCGGCGTCGGTTCCGGCCTGTACGGGATGTTGCTGTTCGCCATCCTGGCCGTGTTCATCGCCGGGCTGATGATCGGCCGTACCCCCGAGTACCTCGGCAAGAAGATCGAAGCCTACGATATCAAGATGACCTCGCTGGCGATTCTGATCACGCCCTTGCTGGTGCTGGTCGGCACCGCCGTGGCAGTGGCTACGACGGCCGGCCGGGCCGGCATCTTCAACCCCGGTCCGCATGGTTTTTCAGAAGTCTTCTATGCCTTTTCCTCCGCCGCCAATAATAACGGCAGCGCCTTTGCGGGACTGTCGGCCAACACCCCCTTCTATAACACTCTGTTGGCCATCGCCATGTGGTTCGGCCGCTTCACCGTGAAAGTCCCGGTGCTGGCCATTGCCGGTTCCCTGGCACTGAAGAAGCGTCTCGCCGTGACCGCGGGCACCATGCCGACCCACGGCCCCTTGTTCGTCGCCCTGCTGGTCGGCACCGTGCTGATCGTCGGCGCCCTGACCTATATTCCCGGCCTGGCGCTGGGGCCGGTGGCCGAACACTTCATGCTGTGGCCGGCGCACTGATAAAGGAGTTTCATAAATGTCACGCAAGCGACTTTCCCTGTTCGATCCCGCTTTGATGCGCACCGCCCTACTGGATGCGTTCAAGAAACTCGATCCTCGAGTGCAGTGGCGCAACCCGGTGATGTTCGTCGTGTACATCGGCAGCCTGCTGACCACGGCGTTGTATATCCAGGCGCTGCTGGGCCGGGGCGAAGCGTCGCCGGTCTTTATTCTGGCAGTCGCGCTCTGGCTCTGGTTCACGGTGCTGTTCGCGAACTTCGCCGAAGCCCTGGCTGAAGGCCGCAGCAAGGCGCAGGCGGCGGCCCTGCGCGGCTTGCAACAGACCGTCTGGGCGAAGCAACAGAATGAACCCCGTTACGGCGCCCCCACGCAGACGGTCCAGGCCGATACGCTGCGCAAGGGTGACGTGGTCCTGGTGGAGGCGGGCGACACCATCCCCGGTGACGGCGAAGTCATCGAGGGAGTGGCCTCGGTGGACGAAAGCGCCATTACCGGCGAATCGGCGCCGGTGATCCGGGAAGCAGGGGGCGACTTTTCCGCCGTGACCGGCGGCACTCGGGTGTTGTCAGACTGGATCGTGGTGCGGATTACGGTCAATCCGGGCGAAACCTTCCTCGATCGCATGATCGCCATGGTCGAAGGCGCCAAGCGCAAGAAGACGCCCAATGAAATCGCCCTCACCATCCTGCTGGTGGCGCTGACGATTATTTTTCTGTTGGCGACCGCCACCTTGTTGCCGTACTCCCTGTTCGGTGTGGACGTCATGCAGGCGGGCAATCCCATCACGATCACAGCGCTGGCGGCGCTGCTGGTGTGCCTGATCCCTACCACCATCGGCGGGCTGTTGTCCGCCATCGGCGTCGCCGGCATGAGCCGGATGCTGCAGGCAAACGTGATCGCCACTTCCGGGCGGGCCGTCGAGGCGTCCGGGGATGTCGATGTGCTGCTACTGGACAAGACCGGCACGATCACCCTGGGCAACCGCCAGGCTGCCGAGTTCCTGCCCGCCACCGGCGTCGGCGAACGGGAGTTGGCGGATGCGGCGCAATTGGCGTCACTGGCGGACGAGACGCCGGAAGGGCGCAGCATCATGGTACTCGCCAAGCAGCGCTTCGAGCTGCGCGGACGCGAGTTACATACCCTGGACGCGACCTTCGTGCCGTTCTCCGCCCAGACCCGGATGAGCGGCGTCAACCTGGGCAACCGCCAGATCCGCAAGGGCGCGGTGGACGCCATCCGCAAGCATATCGAGTCCTTCGGTCAGCCGTTTCCCCCGGAAATCAACCGCCTGGTCGATGAAGTTGCCCGGCGCGGCAGCACCCCGCTGGTGGTCGCCGACGGACCGCGCGCGCTCGGCGTGATCGAACTCAAGGATATCGTCAAGGGCGGGATCAAGGAGCGCTTCGCCGAACTACGGCGGATGGGCATCAAGACCGTGATGATCACCGGCGATAACCGGCTCACGGCGGCAGCCATTGCCGCCGAGGCAGGGGTCGATGATTTTCTGGCTGAAGCCACCCCGGAGATGAAGCTAGCCCTGATCCGGCAACAGCAAGGTGAGGGACGACTGGTGGCCATGACCGGCGATGGCACCAACGACGCCCCGGCGCTAGCCCAGGCGGACGTGGCGGTGGCCATGAACACCGGAACGCAGGCGGCCAAGGAAGCCGGCAATATGGTCGATCTCGATTCCAATCCCACCAAGCTGATCGAGATCGTCGAGATCGGCAAGCAGATGCTGATCACCCGCGGCGCTCTGACCACTTTCAGCGTGGCCAACGACGTCGCTAAATATTTCGCCATCATTCCGGCGGCTTTCGCGACGACTTATCCGCAACTGATCGCCCTCAATGTGATGAAGCTGGCAAGCCCCACCTCGGCCATTTTGTCGGCGGTGATTTTCAATGCACTGATCATCGTCCTGTTGATTCCTCTGGCCCTGAAAGGCGTCAAATACCGGCCCCTGGGCGCCGCCGCCCTGTTGCGGCGCAACCTGCTGATTTACGGCCTGGGTGGTCTGGTGGTGCCCTTTGTCGGCATTAAACTGATCGACCTGGCCCTCGAATTGCTCGGCTGGATTTGAAGGGAGAAATCTAATGTGGTCCTTACTGCGTCCTGGATTGGTTTTATTTATCGCACTGACGGTGATTACCGGCCTGCTCTATCCCGCCCTGGTGACCGGCATCGGTCGGCTGTTGTTTACCCAGCAAGCGGCGGGCAGTCTTATCGTCAAGGATGGCAAGGTCGTGGGCTCGGAACTGATTGGTCAGAACTTCAGCGCACCCCGCTATTTCTGGGGGCGCTTGTCCGCAACGGCTTCCTATCCCTATAACGGCGCCGCCTCGGGGGGTTCCAATTTCGGTCCTCTGAATCCGGCTCTGGTAGAGGCGGTAAAAGCGAGAATTGCGGCGCTCCAGGCAGCCGGTTCGCAGCCCAACCTGCCCATTCCCGTGGTTCTGGTCACGGCTTCGGGCAGCGGTCTCGACCCGCATATCAGTTTGGCAGCGGCCTACTATCAGGTCGAACGGGTGGCCCGCGTCCGGGGTCTCGATGTCGCCCGCGTCAAACAGTTAGTCGAGGCACAAACCGAGACCCCCCTGTTGGGATTTCTGGGCCAACCCCGGGTGAATGTGCTCAAGCTCAATCTGGCGCTCGAGCAAATACGGTAGCTCCTGTGTAACCGTTCATTCCCCTCGCCCGCTTGCGGGGAGAGGGGTTGGGGGTGAGGGCAGCCGAGTAGTAGGTTGGATACAGGACGTGCCTGACAGTCTAACCCGCCTGACTCGACGATGCCTGGGAGCGCCGGCGTCCTCGCCGGCCCGTTAAAGCAGCAGGGTGTCGTACAGACGGCCTAGCTCAGGGGGATGAAGCAGTCATGCTATCCAGAAACTGTTTATCTTGCGGTAGGTAATGATAAACAGACAGCCAGCGGTCGTGAAGCAGACGTTCTTGCCAAACCGTGACTTTTCATTAAAATTTCTTAACGCATTGATATAGAATAAAATTTAAACAAATCTCATCGGTTTGTTGCATAAAAACAACTGTTGAAGGCAATCCGCTACGGTTAACTGAGAATTCTGGCTTGACGGATGAGGAGGGATGGTGGTACAGGTAAACGGAACTGTTCAATTATTGGTTATGTCCAAAACCAAGGTACTTTTATGGCTACTAATATTTCGTATGGAAAAACACAGGATGCTTGGCAAGGATTCACCCTATTTCTTACTAATCTAATCAATGAAAATCACATAAGTAAAGTATGTGACATAGGTGGAGGCGCTAATCCCGTGTTCAGTGAGGATTATATTAAAGAAAAACACCTTGACTATACCTTGCTCGATATATCTGAGGAAGAATTGAGTAAGGCGCCAAAAGACTATAATAAGGTATTGGCAGATATTGCTTCACCGGATTTTGTACTAACCAGTCAATATGATTTAGTTTTTAGCAAAATGCTAGCAGAACATATTTCGAATGCAGAGCAGTTTCATAAGAATGTGCTGAGCTGTCTAGCTAATAATGGGTTGGCAGTGCATTTTTTCCCGACTCTATATACGTTACCCTTTTTGGCTAATTATTTATTTCCAGAATACATTGCAGATATTCTGTTAAACAAATTTGCGCCCAGAAACAAGCATCAACACAACAAGTTCCCTGCATATTACCAATGGTGTCGCGGGCCTTCTCGTAAGCAAATACAGAGGTTTATTTCTTTGGGGTACGACGTTGTCGAATATAGGGGATTTTTTGGGCATAGCGGGTACTACAATAAAGTTAAAGTGTTAAGCTGGACTTTGGCCATTTGAGCGGTTCTTGAAGCAAGAAGCAGAGGCGACGATGGGGTAAGCTAACGGGGTGACCAAACCAACCGGAGCGTCCCATGCCCCCTCTGCCTGAAATGATTATAGCGGTTTTAGCCCCGTTTGCCGGGTTGTTTTCCTCAACAGTCTGGAGTCACGCCCAGGTGTTGATAATCGGCGCCATGCTCTGCCAAGGCCCCCGCACGGTCGCGGCGGCCCTGCGGGTGATGGGGTTGGGACAGGAACCCCGGTTTGAGCGCTATCATCGGGTCTTGAATCGGGCGCGCTGGTCGGGGTTGCAGGCGGCGAAGATCTTGTTAGGCCTGTTGATCCGGTTACTCCCGCCGCCGTGGGTGCCGCTGATAGTGGTGGATGATACGGTGGAGCGACGGCAGGGGAAACGAATTAAGGCCAAGGGCTGCTACCGGGATGCGGTGCGCTCGACCCAGAAGCACGTGGTGAAGTGTTTTGGCTTGAAATGGGTTTGCCTGATGCTGTTGGTGCGGCTGCCCTGGAGTTCGCGGCTCTGGGCCTTGCCGTTTTTGACGGTGTTGGCGCCCTCGAAAGCGGCCAACCAGGCAGCGAAAAAACGCCATAAGACCACGATAGACTGGACCTGCCAGATGGTCAAGACGGTCTCCCGCTGGTTACGGCGGTCCTGGGTGTTGCTAGGGGATGGCAGCTTTGCCTGCTTGCGCTTGGCCTGGACCTGTGTCCAGCAGGAGGTGGTCTTGATCAGCCGGTTGCGGTTGGATGCTCAGTTATATGATTTCCCGGCTATCCCCCGGCGCCCGCGGCGCGGACCGAAGCCGCGCAAGGGGATGCGCTTGCCGGCGTTGCAGGACCGGGTGGCAGAGGCTCAACGGTCCGGTGAAGAGATGGAAATCTACTGGTATGGTGGGGAGACGCGGCGGGTGCGGCTATTGAGCGATGTCACTCTGTGGTATCGGCGGGGACAAAAGCCGTTGCCAATTCGCTGGGTGTTGGTAGTGAACGCCGAGGGTGACCCGGACCCCGCGGCGTTCTTTTGCACCTGCCCGGCCTGTGAACCCCACGGCATCGTCACTGCCTTCGTGCTCCGCTGGAACGTCGAGGTAACGTTCGAGGAAAGCCGCCGGCATTTGGGCCTCGAAACCCAGCGGCAGTGGTCCGACCTGGCCATCACCCGCATTACCCCCGTCCTGTTCGGGCTGTTCTCGCTGGTTTGCCTCATGGCGCACCGCTTGACGGCTGCCGGGGCGACACTGGCGCCACGCACCACCGCCTGGTATGCCAAGATCGAGGCCACGTTTTCCGATGTCTTAGCCTTCGTGCGGCGGACCTTATGGGCCCACCAGTATTTCGGCACTTCGGTAGGCAGCAACGAGTGTCTCCTATTTCCGCCAGCCACCTGGGAAGCAGTGCTCGATCAACTGGCTGCGACCGCTTAACACCATCCAGGATGGCCAAAGTCAAGTTAAGAAAATTACACGAAATTAAAACAAACTACCTGTTGCGACATCCCAATCCAAATTTTACTAGCTATGCTTACGTTGTTCTCAAGAAGGCATAACACGGCGCTACAGCGGATGCTCGTACCTCACACCGCTGAGCTTAGTCGTTAGGGTTTAGAGGAGAATTTCGATGGCTCTCTGGTAATTCGCGTTGCTGGTTACCAGCTTTATGCTATTGATAATTAAGCATATTTTTCATAGCCTGTCAGATCGATAAAGAGGCGCTGAAATAAATGATCTACATTGAAAATCCCATAGCAACGTCTTTTAATCACCTTGATTTTATTATTCAATCCTTCGACAAATCCACTGTTTTTACGATCGACAAAATAATTCGTAATCTCTTCCAGTTGCTTGTCTAACGTTGATAAGAAACTATCAAAACAGTCTAACTTACTCTCCTGGACCAACTGCTTCCACGCCCGTAACCGTTGCTTCGCTTCTGCTTTACTCAGGGGAAGTTCAAAAATACTGGTTAATGTATAGCAAAAAACATACGCTGATCCTAATAGGGGAGTATGCTTGAACAAACCGCTTAGCACTTCTAACTCTTCTGGTTTCAACTCCGCTGGATTTTTACGCAGTAACCACATCACCCCTTTGAACGCTTTATAATCCGCCTTAGGTAACTCTTTCTTTAAGCGTTTTAGCTCTTTCTTGCGCAACTCATCCAACCCTTTTCGGTACAGCTTGGCTACATGAAAACGATCCACTACCACCTGTACCTTTTTGCCTAAAACCTCTTTCACCGCGTTAATATAACCCTTGTACATATCGCTACAAACCACTCGAATCGTTTTACGTAACTTCTTGGGAATAGTGGAAAAAAATTTCTTTACCGTCGCTTTCTCACGACCTTCCAGTACCCCCAGCACCCGTATTGCCCCGGTCGCTAACCGGGTCGTTACAATCGTGAAAAAATCCTGATGTCCTTTCTTGGAGGCAATTTCATCTATCCCTACCTGCGCTAATTCCTTAAACTCATTCCAATCCACTTTCTCACTCACCCTCCGATTAATGATTCCCTCCACCGCTTCATAACCTAATCCCTGTTTAATACTTACATCGGCCACTGTACTATTCACTAAATTGAGTAACACATGCGTCTCATATGCCTTCGTATGGGGACTCCGAGTATCATACCACGATACCTTCTGAGTCGTCGTTGGGTGATCTCTGCAATAAGGACATTGATATCTTTTAGGCTTAATCCGAATATACGTCGGCTTCCCTAAAATCGATAAATGACGCAACGTAATTTCTCTCCCAAAACCATAAGACGCCGTGATTTTCTTGCCACAGCGATGGCAATGAGTTCCTTCTAATGTACTCTTCACTGTGATAATAATTTCATTATTTTTGATGAATTCTACACGTTCGATTTTGACATCGTCGATGTCTAATGGAATTTCAAAACGATCCATAAGCATTTCATTACCTCTTAACTTGAATCTGCACCGTAGGTCATAACTTGTTGTTTATATTATAATTGATTACCCCGCAAGATACCAGAGAGCCATTTCGATGAAAATTCAAAAAGTATTATGGGCCACAGCCTTGTTGGGGATGGCTATGTGCAGTTCAGCTAGCGCGGGTTCCATTACCCAGCATACATTGCAGCAGATATCCTACGGAACAGTTTTGATATTGGTACATACGGGCAACTGGATTGGGCCATTGTCGGTGTAAACGAGAAGGCTGGCGGAAGCATGATTTCTACCACCGGTAGCGGCAACACCACAACGCTCACTTCGGCCAGTCCAGGTGGGACCTCGCTGGATTTCTTTTCTGGCAACTATCCCTATTTCACCTATAACGATGGCACGTCACCACCTTCGTCGGCTGCTCCGCCGGGTGATCATGCCGGTTACCAGTATGACGAGCCCGCAGTTGATATCTTCGTGCCGGCTGGTTTAACGCAGCTAACGATTTAGCTGGCGGCAGGGATTGTGGGTGACGCCAGCTATCAAGCCACTCTGGCTGACGGCGTCACCACCGGCGCAATCAGTTATTGGGCTGGTGATGCGACGTATTACCTGTTGCAGTTGGATACCCAGAGCGACGTCGCACAAACATTACGTTTCAGCCTCCAACACCCGCCTATCGGCGATCCATCTCTCAACAACGTAGGTCTTTTCGCCGTCGCCGTGAATCCTGCTAGTACCATTGCCGAGCCTACCAGCCTATTGCTGCTTGTTGCTGGTTTAGGTGGTTTGTTTGCTGTTGGCAAGAAACAGCACACAAAATTTGCATAACCCAGCACGTGGTGAGAGTGATGGACGAACCCCAACATTAACGCCCGATTGGAAAATGTTGAGGTTTATCTCTCACTCCATCCACAGACTTATCTTGCCCGTTCTGTTCCTGGTGAGGTAGACATAGTATCCTATCGTCATGACCAAACCACGCGTATACGTTGAGACCACGATTCCCAGCTTCTATCGGGAAGAGCGCACTGCCCCTGATATCGTGGTGCGCCGGGAGTGGACCCGACGGTGGTGGGACGGCGCTTTTGAGCGCTACGAATTGGTTACCAGCGTGGCCGTACTAGACGAACTGGCCAGCGGTACTCAAGAGCGCGTTGCGAAACGGCTGGCCTTGGTCCGCGATTTGCCGCTGCTGCCCGTTGAGTTGGCCGTTAGCGAGATTGTGCAAGCGTACATCCGCCACAAACTGATGCCTGCCGATCCTGGTGGTGATGCGTTACACTTGGCGCTGGCGTCCTATCACAAATGTGATTTTTTGGTTACGTGGAACTGTCAACATTTGGCGAACGCTAACAAGTTCGGACATATCCGCCGCGTGAATACGATGCTCGGTCTTTTCGTGCCTGCGCTGGTGACCCCCTTAGAACTACTTGGAGGTAGCGATGGAACAGAACCTGAGTGATCCAGTAATTGATGAGATTCGAGAAGTGCGGCACCGCATTTCGGCACGCTTTGCTCATGATCCCACCCAGTTAGTAGCCTACTACATAGAGTTGCAGAAACAGTACCAGGACCGGCTGATCGAGATCGCAAAGCAGGCCGAGCGCACCCACCAGTCCGCCGCCTAACCAATCGCTCCAGCCGACCGGCTGACGCCGGCGGCTGAGATGGGCCGTTAGGCTCAGTATGCAAGGGGGTAAGTTGAATGAGACGGTTGACTACTTTGTTAGGATTTTATCTTCTAATTAATGCCTGCGGTGGCGGCGGCGGGGGTAACGGGGGTGACAACAATCATGACTGGGGAATTTCTGACCCTACCAAAACAGGGATTGATCCATCAACTGGGAGCTATTCTTTTAATCAGACAGGTTGTTTTAGCGTTACCCAAGATTCTATGACCAGTGCAAAGTTTGTCTCTTTTGCCAGCGACTGCTACCGTTATGATAGTATTCCAGTTAAAGATGGATCCTTCATTCATAAACATGGTCAGATAGGTGGAACAGACTGTCCTACCGATGCTTATGCAATTTCAGGTTCTTTTGTCAGCACAACTAGAGCGGAGGGTATCATTAAATACGGCTATGACTGTCGAATTACAAGAGAGGCAAATTTTATTGCTAAGCATTTCTCCCATTTCTCATTACAGAGTCAAAATTTTAGCGATGGAGGTCAGATACCCAGAGTACATACTTGTACAGCGCTAGGAGGTAACGATTTATCTCCCGCCTTGTCATGGGAAAACCCACCGCCTGGGACGAGCGGCTATGCTTTGATCATGGATGACGAAAATTCTCCATGCGGGACCGGTGATAGCGCCTGTCGGCACTGGATGGTTTACAATATTCCTGCCACTATTAACACCTTCTCTGTAGGGCAAAAAGTAATCGATATTTCCGGTGTAACAGAGGGGACTAACTATACGGGTGCTATAGGTTATGCAGGTCCATGCCCGCCTAATAAACATACTTATAAATTTACTATTTATGCACTTAATCCGACCATGCCCTTTGTAGTCTCAGGAACGGCTTTAACAAGAAGCCAGTTCGAGGCTACTTACGGAGAGCAAATTCTGGGTTCCACTACGCTGACTAGCACCTTTTCCCCATAATCTAACTCTAACGAAGGCTTGCAGTGGACGGTGCTAACGTGCCGCCGCTGAAACCTACCGTTAGACGCGCGAGCAAGGAGCGATGCACGTAATGAAATCAAAACGTCGTAGAACGTTACAAGCTATTTTCGAGAATCCTGTTCGAGCGAACATCCTATGGACTGATATCGAGAGTTTGCTTGTTGCTTGTGGATCTGAGATTAGTGAAGGCCGGGGTTCCAGAGTACGTGTTGTGCTCAATGGTGTACGTGCGGTGTTTCATCGCCCCCATCCCCAGAAAGACACTGACAAAGGTGCAGTGATGTCAATACGCCGTTTTTTGATAGAAGCAGGTATACAACTATGATGCAATATAAAGGCTATCTATCCCGTGTCGAGTTCGACGATCAGGCGAATATTTTTCATGGTGAAGTGATTAACATCAGGGATATCGTTACGTTTCAGGGGAAATCGGTTGATGAACTGCACCGGGCATTCGAAGACTCTGTAGAGGATTATCTGGCGTTTTGTATCGAGCGCGGGGAAGAGCCAAACCAGCCTTTTTCGGGTCGGTTTACGATATGTCTTTCTCCTGAACAACATCGCAAGGTTATTCTTGCTGCCCAGAAAGCTGGAAAAGAGGTAGATAAGTGGGTCATAGAGATGCTTGATCACGCCGCAGAACTCAGTGTTCCTGACCAAGTGCATGCCTAACCAAGCGCTGCAGCCACACGCCGAAGCGCACAGGTTGCCGTGAAAATCACGATTGGCTCTGCACCGGGGGATTTTCATCCATAGGGGTGCTGAGGCGAATCGGCATGACCGTTGGGGTGAGGAAAAAACCCCAACATTTCATTGTGGTGGATTACGTTGAGTTCCTTCGTCACCTCAACCTGCGGACTAAATCAGATGGGATATCTGGCATGTCATGATATCCATAGCTGTATATCTTGAGATT
Source organism: uncultured Pseudomonadota bacterium (assembly GCA_963708455.1). Lineage (GTDB taxonomy): Bacteria > Pseudomonadota > Gammaproteobacteria > Competibacterales > Competibacteraceae > CAIMUS01. The sequence goes on along the minus strand of CAVPSQ010000005.1, from coordinate 492,242 downwards.
ATTAGCCACTAGCAAAGACGTCGAAGGTTGGGAGCACTAAAGTGTTCGGAGGTTTGTTCTGAAAAAACAGCGATGGCCAGAGTGGTGGAATTGGGAATTGGAGTTTACGCCTCACTTGCTCAAACGTATGGAGGATCGTCAATTCAATGAAGTAGATATAAGGACAATGCTAGAACACGCGCGGTCATACCACCAAAACATTGTGGATGGTCGTTGGGTGATACAGACGCACCATGAGGAACACCCATGGGAGGTTATCGTCGAACCGGATGTGATTGGTAAGCTGCTAGTGGTTATAACTGCCTACCCAGTTTGGGATGATTGATATGAAAGATTTGTATTTGGAAGTTACGTTTCGTCGTGGCCGGCCTATTGCCGCGTACCTGTATCTACCACGTCGAACTGGAGAGAAAAGCTCTCGCACATTAAAAATTGAACCGGGTATGATTATTGACTTTGGCCCAAGTGGGAACCCTATCGGAATTGAAATTACAGCTCCTACAAAGGTAACTGTGATGGATATCAATGGTGTACTTAGTAAGTTGGGGTTATCACCCCTGAAAGAAAGTGAACTGACACCACTTCGGGCTGCATAAGCTTCTTAAAAAGGGCTAGGCTCGATTTACTCCGATAGCCCACGTAGGATCGGTAGAGCAAAGCGAAACCCATCATCAAGCGGCGGACGATGGGTTTCGGCTGGCACCTCTACCCATCCTACAACCACTACGGTAACTCCGATGAACATCGACACCGACCAGCGACCCGATCCGGATGAACTGCTGCAGCGCTACCAGGAGGAAGAAACCAAGGCTCAACGCGGTAAATTGCAGATTTTCTTTGGCGCCTCGGCGGGTGTCGGCAAGACCTACGCCATGTTGCAGGCGGCCCGGCAACTGCGCGCCCAGGGATTGGATGTGGTGGTCGGCATCGTCGAAACACACGGCCGCCAGGAAACCGAGGCCTTGCTGGAAGGGCTGGAACTCCTGCCCCGCCGGGAGGCGCCGTATCGCGACCGCGTGCTGACGGAATTCGATCTTGATGCCGCGCTCAAGCGCAAGCCCGTCCTGATACTGGTCGACGAACTGGCTCACAGCAACATACCGGGTTCGCGCCATCCGAAGCGCTGGCAGGATATTGAAGAATTACTGGCCGCCGGTATCGACGTTTACACCACGGTCAACGTGCAGCATCTGGAAAGCCTCAACGACGTGGTGAGCGACATCACCGAGATTCGGGTATGGGAAACCGTGCCCGATCGCATCTTCGAGGAAGCGGACGAGGTGGTGCTGGTCGATCTTCTTCCCGACGAGCTACTGCAACGCCTCAAGGAAGGCAAGGTCTACCTGCCGGAGCAGGCCGAGCGGGCGATCCAGAACTTTTTCCGCAAGGGCAATCTGATCGCGCTGCGAGAGATGGCGCTGCGGCGCACGGCGGACCGGGTCGATGAGCAGATGCTGGCCTATCGCCGGGATATTATCGCCGCACCGATCTGGCAGACCCGCGATGCGATCCTGGTGTGCATCGGACCTAAGCCGGGTGCCGAGAAAGTGGTGCGCAGCGCCAGCCGGCTGGCCACTCAACTCGACGTGCCCTGGCATGCCGTCTATGTCGAGACCCCCAGGCTGCAACGACTGCCGGAAGCCCAGCGCCGGTCTATCCTGAAAACGCTGAAGCTTGCCCAGGATCTGGGCGCGGTGACCGCCACCCTGCCCGCCCAGGATATCGCCACAGCCGTTGTCGCCTACGCCCGCAAGCACAATCTGGCTAAGTTGATCGTCGGGCGGACTTCCCGGCGACGCTGGTCGCCGTTCCACCGTTCATTCGCCTGGCACGTCGGCGAGTTCGCCTGCGATATTGATGTCGTCGAGGTGGCGCACGACAGCGACAAGAGCAGGGCCAAAGCCACCTCCACCGTTACGCTTGAAGAGCCGTCGGGTTGGCACCCGCTGCGCTGGACCAGGTATTTATGGGCGCTGCTCGTCTGCGCTGCAACTACACTGGTGACGCTGCCGCTCCTGCCGTATTTCGACCTGGCGAACATCGTCATGCTCTTTCTGCTCGCGGTCGTAATCGCGGCGGTCCGCTTTGGCCGGGGACCCGCTACCCTCGCCGCCGTGGTGAACGTGGCGGCGTTCGATTTCTTCTTTGTACCTCCCCAGTTTTCGTTTGGCATCCACGATGCCCAGTATCTGCTGACTTTTGCCGTCATGCTGAGCGTGGGCCTGATCACTGGCCAATTGACGGCCGGACTGCGTTATCAGGCTCGCATAGCGGGACATCGTGAGGAACGCTCCCGCGACATGTATCAAATGGCGCGGGAGCTGTCCGGCGCACTCACCGAGGAACAGATTGCCGAGATCAGCGACCGTTATATCGAAGCGAGCTTTCGTGCGCGGGCGGAGATTCTATTGCCGGACGAAGCGGAGCAGAAATTGCTGCCGTGCACCTATGCCGCCGGGGAGAAGTCAATACTGGATCTCGGCATCGCCCAATGGGTGTACGATCGCAGTGAACCGGCGGGGATCGGTACCGATACCTTACCCGGCAGTCCGGCACTGTATTTGCCCCTGAAGGCGCCGCTGCGCACGCGCGGCGTGCTGGCGATCGAGCCGACCAATCCCCGTGTATTGATGATCCCGGAGCAGCGCCGGCAACTGGACATCTTTACCGCCTTGATCGCCATTGCCCTGGAACGGGTCCATTTTGTGACCATCGCCCGGGAGGCGCTGATCCGGATGGAATCGGAGCGCCTGCGCAATTCTTTGCTGTCCGCCCTATCACATGATCTGCGCACCCCGCTCACGGCTTTAGTCGGTCTGGCCGATGCGCTGGAACTAAGCCAGCCGGCGCTCTCCTCCGAGCAAACCGAATTGGCGCAAGCCATTCGCGAGCAAGCTCTGCGGACGAGTGAACTGGTGAACAAGGTGCTCGATATGGCGCGTTTGCAGGCGGGCGGAATGCGGCTGAACCGGCAGTGGCAGTCGCTGGAAGAAGTCGTCGGCAGCGCCCTCAAGGCGCGCGAATCCCTGCTGGCGGGGCATCATGTCGAGGTGCAACTCCCGACCGATTTGCGGTTGATCGAGTTCGACGCCGCACTGATCGAGCGGGCGCTGGTGAACCTGCTCGAAAACGCCGCCAAGTACACGCCGGCAGGCAGTGAAATCACCGTGGAAGCCGTGGTAAGGGCTAAAGAGATCGAAATTGCCGTCAGCGACAACGGGCCTGGCCTGCCACCGGGCATGGAGCAGGCGATCTTCGAAAAATTCAGGCGGGGCGAGCAGCAGTCAGCAAAACCAGGAATGGGTCTGGGGCTGGCGATTTGCAAAGCCATCGTCGAAGCTCACGAGGGCCGCATCTGGGCCGAGAACAGGCAAAGCGGCGGCGCGTGCTTCGCATTCACCCTGCCGTTGGGGAACCCACCCGTGGTAGAGCCGGAAATCGTGGTGGAGCAGGTAACGGAGTGAGCGTATCAGCCAGACCTACCTGCCCAGGAGCGCGGCGTTAACCCGACGTAGGGATCTCTTTTGTCCCAGAGCATGATCATTTAGACGTGCCCGCGACCGAGCCAGCCAATAGCAGCAACATTACAGGCGCGTCGTAACCCAATGTAAATCAAATTAGACAACTCTGGCGGCAGTGATCACCAGAGTGACCGGCGCAGGTTTTTTTACCGCCATTATTTTACAGCACCATTTTTTATTGCCATTAATTTACGCATGGAAGGGCGCCAGCGATATGGCTGGAGACCGTAGCGTCATGATAAGATAATGCGCATGGCAGCACTATGTCCATTATGAGACTTTGGCGTCAGGTAAAACGAGGTAGTCAGTGAAACATCGGATCATTCTTACAGGTTTTCTATTATTGGTATCCGGCTGTGTGACAGCGCCGATGGAGAAAGGACTTGATGCCCTCATGGGACAGGACGTAAAAACGGCTGTCGATGTTCTTGGAAATCCTAAACATAAGTCAAGCCAGAGCGCCGAGGCGTATTCCGATAAAGAACAAAAAGCGGTTGGCTCCACGGTTTATTATTGGTCTCTGGGCAGCCGTCGGGAAATAGTGCGCTATAAACGTGGCAGTAGTCTTTCCGGTGAGTCTGCCACTATGAAGATGCGTTGCTCGATAAAGCTGACCGCCGATGCGAGCGGTAAGCTGGTCAGTTGGGATTATACCGGGGATAAAGAAAGTTGCTCCTACTATATCGAACGGCTTAACAGCTACCTTGAGAGCAACAACAAGTAACAACAACTCCGACAACGACCGTTGTGTAGCGCCTATCAGCCGGCTGGAAGCCGGTCCCACGGGGACAACTCATGAGAACCCGCCTGACCGATCTCTTAGGTATTCAATATCCGATCCTACTCCCCGGTATGAGCTGGATTTCCACTCCGCCGCTGGTGGCCGCGGTGTCGCAGGCCGGGGGGCTCGGCATTCTGGCGACAGGGCCGCTCACTCCATCGCAGACCCGTGCAGCCATCGGCGCGATTCGGGCGTTGACGGATAAACCGTTCGGTATCGGCTGTACCCTGCTGATGCCGGGCGCCCGCGAGAACGCCGAAGCAGCGCTCGAAGCACAGGTGCCGGTGATCAATTTCTCCCTCGGCAAGGGCGATTGGCTGGCGCCGCGCTGCCATGCCTATGGTGGCAAAGTGATTGCCACGGTAACGACCGTCAGGCACGCCCAGTCGGCCCAGCGCAGTGGGGTGGATGCTCTGCTGGTGACCGGTCACGAGGCTGCTGCTCACGGCGGCGAGGTCACCTCCCTGGTGTTGGCGCCGACCATCGCCGACGCGGTCGATATACCGGTTATCGCCGGGGGCGGTTTTGCCGACGGCCGGGGCCTGCTGGCAGCGCTGGCCCTGGGCGCGGCGGGGGTAGCGATGGGCTCGCGGCTGGCCACGACCCAGGAAAGCCCGCTGCATGCCCAGGTCAAGCGGGCTATCCTCGAAAAGAACGCTCATGACACGGTGTATTCGCCTCATTTTGACGGCCTGCCAGCGCGCTATATGAAGACGCCGACAGCACTGCGCTTGACCCGCAAGCCGATGAGTTTCTGGAGGTCGGCGTGGCACGCTGCCCAGGCGGCCCGGCTGGTGGGGCAACCGGTGGGCAGGATTCTGCTGGGGCTGCTGACTCGGCTTGAACAGGTCAGATTGCTGACCTATTTCGGCGCTGCCGTGCCGCGCCTGCGGGCGGCCACGGAAGAGGGTGATTTAATTCAGGGCATGCAATTTATCGGTCAGGCCCAGGGTTTGATTCAGGATGTGCCGACGGTGCAGGAATTATTTGAGCGCATTCTGAGCGAGGCTCGCCAAGCGCATCAGCGCACCGGCGAACAGCTGCGGGACTAGCAAGCTTGAGTTGCCGGCACCTTGCCGAGGCCGGAAAAATGCCGGCAACGCTGCGCGTAACCGTTCACTCCCCTCGTCCGCTTGCGGGAGAGGGGTTGGGGGTGCAAGACCGTTTACTTAAAGTGGGCGAGTGCTTTCCCCAACGCTTGATTGATGTCGTTCCATATCTGTTCGGCACCGTCCTTTAAATCTACCCAGGCATCTTCACCGCGCTGGCGCAACTCGTCGAGTTTCTTCTGGGCAGTGGCTCGTCTGGCCTTAAGTCCGTCGATTTCGGCCTCGACTTTGCCACGGGCATCGGTCTTCATCTTTGCCGCTCTGGCCATCAACTGATCCAGTTGCCCATCCCATTCCTTAAGTTGTGCCTCCATCTTTTTCTGATAGGCCACTTTCGTTGACACGACCGCTGCTGCCAGACTGTCTTTGTTAACCCGTCTGTTTTCGACATGCTTACCTTCCTTGACGAGTTCATCAAAAAGATTGCCTCCTTCTTTCTGAACAACGGCAAGCATACCCAGACCGGCTAACCAGAGTTGGTGAGCGAATCCGCTGATGTAGTTGGCCGCATGCGCTTGTTTCATGGCTTTTCTCCTTTCGTATCAGGGTTGCGATAAATTACACCGTTAAAATTCTATAACGCCACTGGATATAAAATTCGATTACATTGGGTGCGTATAGAAAACCATTAATTGTCAAGGATTAAAACACAAAAATACTAGAGTGAACAACCTAGATTACTAGAGTGGGTTATTCGAAGTAGAAATCAGGGGAATAGACAGGTCTCACAGCTAAAATATCGCCAACAAATAGGGCAAGTGTATAACCTTTGCAAAATGATAGAGGCGTCCAGTGAAGCAAAACATCGCCTTTCAATCTATTTATGTGATCATCTGTTAAGGTGGCTGTTGATGAGCGCCGCCATGGATGTGACGCTCCGCCTGACAGCGTCCGACGACCAACCCAGGCCGGCCCCTGGGGCACCAGCCCTGCTGGTGATTTTTTACGCAATTTAACCAACAATTTATTCCGGCTGAAAATTTTGGCCGCGGCTGGATAGAGACAGGCGACTTATCCACAACAACTGTGGATAACCTTCCTATCCTGGTCAGCCACCGCGTGGCAAGCAGTATCCGCTTGCCACGTATCAGTTTTCAGATAAACTGCCGACCCCGGTTAACAGATGGCATGAAGAGACTATGGGAATTTTCCAAAAATTGGCTGAGAAAGTCAAACAGGGTTACAAGCTGCACCCCCGACGCTACACCAGACGGGTAGATCAGGCATTAACAGGAATGGAGTTATGAGAAAGTTCAAACTTGACGAAACCACTATTCAGCGAGCCCGGGAGCATTTACGCCGACAGATGGAAACTCAATCCTGGTGGCCTCGGGAGCAACCTCAGGTCGCCATGGAGGAGTTTTTGCATTTGCAGGAAACTCCGGAATCATTGCAGGCGTGGTGTGAAAAATGGCTCGATTCCGGGCAGTGGCGGCAATTGCAACAAGCTGTGGCGCCTCCGCTTCGCCGCTAATAAAAATTTTAAGGCCAGAACCTATGCACAGATAGTATGAGCATAAACGGAGAAAGGAGCGTTTCCATGAGCACAACCGACAGTACCTCTCATAGCCCGCGACATTTGCGGGTGTTCCTGGCCTCGCCGGGGGACGTGGCGGATGAGCGTGGCCTGGCGTTAACGGTATTGGAGCAACTGCAATACGACCCGCTGCTGCGCGGCAGGGTCACCGTGGAAACCGTCGCCTGGGACAAACCCGGCGCGGGTACGCCCCTGCTGGCTACGATGACCCCCCAGGAGGCGATTGCGCAGGGACTGCCTGAACCCTCGGAATGCGATATTGTCATCGTCATCTTCTGGTCACGGATGGGGACGCCCTTGCCGTCCGAGTGGAAGAAGGCGGATGGCGGCCGCTATCTGTCTGGCACCGAATGGGAATATCTCAATGCTCTGGAAGCGGCGGAACAGCACGGTAAACCGGCTATTCTGGTGTATCGCCGCACGGAGAAAATCACACTCGATCCGGACGATCCGGATTTTGAAGTGAAAACTCAGCAGTGGAAGTTGGTGAAGCAGTTCTTTCAAGCCTTCGAGAATCCGGATGGTTCCATCGAGCGTGGCTGTAACGCTTACCGCCTGCCGGAGGATTTCAGGGAGCAGTTGAACCTCCATCTGCGGTCGCTGGTGCGGGACATGCTGGAGCGTGAGGCGCCTAACCTTGCGCAGCCGGCAGCGCCGGCGCTGCCGGCTGTTGGCCCTCCGCTGTGGCCAGGTTCCCCCTTCCCTGGCCTGCGCGCCTTTACCCCGGATGATGCCCCGATCTTTTTCGGGCGGGGGCGGGAAACCGATGAGTTGGTCAACAAGCTGGCCGATCCCGCCCTCCGCTTCCTGGCTGTTGTCGGTGCTTCCGGTTCCGGTAAATCGTCGCTGGTGGCCGCCGGTTTGATTCCCCGCCTCATGGCCGGAGCGATTGCCGGTAGCCAGGACTGGACCTGGGTCCGGTTCGCGCCGGGTGAGGTCGGCGAGAATCCCTTTATGGCGCTGGCCATGCCGTTCAAGGATGCCTTACAACCACAGGGTCAGCAACCGCGCGAGCTGGCAGAGCAGTTGGCAACGAATCCGGCCGCGCTGGCCGAACTGCGCGACTTGGTGCTGGCCGGCAAGCCAGCCTGGGCTGAACTGCTGCTGTTCGTCGATCAGTTCGAGGAACTGTTCACGCTGGCGGCGCCACGCTCCGTCGCTCCGTTTGTGGAGTGGCTCCGCCAGGCGGCGCAAACCGAGCGTATTCGAGTGGTGGCTACTCTGCGGGCGGACTTTTATCATCGTTGTGTGGAGTTGCCGGTACTGGCCGAACTGCTGCGCCCCGGTTCCTATCCGCTGGCGGCGCCGGGTCCTGGCGCGTTGCATGAGATGATCACCCGCCCGACAGAGCGCGCGGGGCTGAGCTTCGAGCCGGGGCTGGTGGGGCGCATCCTGGATGACACGGGCGCCGCGCCGGGGGCGCTGGCGCTGCTGGCCTTCGCCTTGGCGGAACTCTATGACGCCAAAACCGCCGCAGGTCGTCTGACCTGGGCGGCTTACGAGGGCTTCAACGGCGTGCAGGGCGCCATTGCCAAGCGGGCGGAAGACACTGTCAGAAAACTCGGCGTGACTGCGGAGACGATCGGAGACGTCTTTCAGGAACTGGTGGAAGTCGAGGAGGGCGGCGCCGTGACGCGACGGCGGGCGCCGTGGACACGACTGGTCCAATCGGTTGCGGCTGAGCGACTGCTGCAAGCCTTTATCGCTGCCCGTCTACTGGTGGCCAGCCGGGGAGAAGACGGTCAACCGGTGGTGGAAGTGGCCCATGAAGCGCTGTTCAAGGCGTGGCAACCGTTGAGTCATTGGATTGAAATCCACCGCGAGCAGCTTAAGGCGGGTCAGGATCTGGAGGAAGCGGCACAGGAATGGCAGGCCCTGGGCAAACGTGGCTCGGCCTTGGCGTCGGGGGCCAGGCTCAAGCGCTACCGCCAGGCGATTAAACCTTCTGACTTGGCTGACCGGTTTCTACGCGCGAGTCGGCGGCGGCTATGGATTCAGCGGAGTTTGACGGGGGTTGCCGCTGCCCTGCTGCTGACTGTCGTGGGGTTGGCAGTGTGGTTTGAAGCTAAGAACTGGACGGTGCCGCAAGGAATCTCACTGGTGCTCGCCAAGTTGCATTTCTACTATGTGCCCGAAATGGTCAATATCCAGCCAGGAGAATTCTGGATGGGGTCACGCGATGACGACCCGGAAGGAAAACTGTACCGCCAAGTGAAGATCGTGAAGCCGTTCGCAATCAGCAAATATGAGGTTACTTTCAGGGAATACGACCAGTTTGCTCTGGATACCGGGGGCCATCCACCCAGTGATGAAGGCTGGGGCCGTGGCCAACAGCCAGTGATCAATGTCTCCTGGGAGGACGCCGTAGCCTATGCGTCATGGCTCTCTGAGAAGACCGGTGGCCATTACCGGCTGCCGACTGAAGCGGAATGGGAATACGCCTGTAGGACTGGAAAGGAGACGACTTACTGTTTTGATGGGGATGAGACACAGTTAGGCAACTATGCCTGGTACAACGGGAACGCCGAGCATAGAACACATCCTGTGGGTCCGAATAAAGCTAATGCTTGGGGCTTGCACGATATGAGTGGCAACGTCTGGGAATGGGTACAGGATTGCTGGCATGAGGATTATAACGGTGCTCCTATGGATGGTTCGGCTTGGGAGGAAGGGGATTGTCAGCAACGGGTGTTGCGGGGCGGCTCGTGGGGCAACGGACCGCGGTGGGCTGCGCGGGGCTGCGCGCGGCTACGGGGACCCGCGCGACAGGGGACAGCATCAGGGGTTTTCGCCTGGCCAGGACTTTCCCTTAATTCTTTGATCTTTTTCCCTTTGTCTTTCTTTTCGGGGGCGATAGCCCCCGTTTTCCGTTTTTTTTGAGGGATAGAGTTATCCACAATTTCCGTGAATAACTCCCCACCTTCTGCTCACTATCCCGTGGTGGTAACCATACAGGCTCTTAAACCTGTACGGTTTTCTTAGGGCGTTTAAAACGGATTGTCATCGGTAGGGAATGTCAGTTGACCGCGCGCCTGCAGTTCCTGCGGCAGCAGGCTGTGATAGATACAGCGGTGCACCGGCGTCGCTACCCGGGCCTGCTGCCCCAGGCGCACTACGGCGCCGTTCCAGGCATCCAGCTCCGACGGTCGCCCGGCCATGATGTCGCGTTGCAGCGAGGTCGTACCGGTGCGAGGCTGCCTGTCCAGTAAACCCAGGCACGTGGCGACCTTGCCTTCCTCCAGGGCGATGTGGTGGGCCTGAGCGAGTGCATAAACTTCCTGCATCGCCTCTTGCAGCAGAGCCCGCGTTTGCTGCAGATCGAGCAGCACGCCGAGGGGAGCGCGCGTGACTGCGCCCAGTCCGCCGAAGGGAATCACCAGCAGAAACTTTTCCCACAGCGCCACGTGGATATCCGCCGGCGTTTCGACACCAATCCCGGCGCGTTCGCACGCCTGCCGCAGCCGCAGGACCCGTTCGCTGGAGTGATTGTCCAGTTCGGCGAAAGCAAGCGACGTCGGACCGCCCAGATGGTGAATATGCCCCGGTCCCACGATGTAGCTGAAAATTTTGGCGACGCCCGCCAGCACCTGCTGTTCGCCCAGGATAGCGGCCAGTTGGGCAGGCGCTTCGACCCCGTTCTGAGTCGTCACCACGGCGGTGTCCGGACCGAGCAGCGGACGCAGCGCCTGCGCCGCCTCATCTATCTGCCAGGTCTTTACGCCGAGGATAACCGTATCCACGACGCCGACCGTGGCGGGATCGTCCGTGGCCTTGACAGGGTGCAGGACGAAATCCCCCTTGACGCTGTCCACCTGCAAACCCCGACGGTGCAGCGCCTGGAGATGGGCGCCACGGGCGATGAAAGTGACCTCTTCCCCGGCTTGCGCCAGCCGTCCACCGTAATAACCGCCGATTCCACCGGTTCCGAAAATGGCAATGCGCATACCAGCCTCCTGGGTTTCGAATGCCGGTCACCGAAACTTAGTGGTCTTCGGTGCCGGTCAGCAGGTCTTTGAGGGATTCCACCAGCGGTTGCAGATTGTGCTGCTTGAGTTCCCAGATAAGTCGGGAATCGATGGAGGCATGAATGTCGATCAGCCGGTCGCGGATGATATGCAACAGATGCCAGGGCGCCTGGGGATGGGCCTGCTGCACCTCTATGGGAATACCGGCCGCCGCCTTGCCGATCAGAATAAAATTCAGCGCCACCGCTTTGATGGTCTTGGCGTCGTCGGCAAAAGCGGCGGCATCCATGCCGTAGGTGAACTGCTCGATCTCGGCGATGGCGTCGAGGATATACTCAACGTGCTCGGTCCAGGTTTTGGGGGACATTAATAGAGACTCCGCTAAGACCTTATGATTGCATGGATTGCAGGGTTGGATCGGGCAGGCCCACGGTGTGGCAGGGACGCCCCTTCGGTGCTTGCAGTGAATGTTTTCAAAAAACAACCAGTGAGTCAAATCCCGGTAGATCGGGTAACGTGGGAAGTTGATAGTGACTTGTGGTTAGTGGCTAGTGGCTAGTGGCTAGTGGTAGTCACTAGACCTAAGGCGGGACCCGCTCGACCCTGGGAGCGCCGGCGTCCTCGCCGGCCCGTTGCGGTTACTCCGCGCAGTGTCCCGGCTTAAGTGGATACCACTAGCCACTAACCACTAACCACTAGTCACCCATAAGCGCGCTTGCCCTGACGGAAGCGTTGACATAGTTCCAATATTTCCACGATAATGGAAATATGGAAAAAACAGATGTTCTTACCGCTTTAACCGCGCTGGCCCAAGAGACCCGCCTCGATATCTTCCGTTATCTAGTCCAAGTCGGACCGGAGGGGGCGCCGGCCGGACAGATTGCAGAGGCGTTGGGACTGCCTCCCGCAACCCTGTCTTTTCACCTCAAAACCCTCCAGCACGCAGGGCTGGTGGAACGCCAACGCCAGAGCCGCTCCCTCATCTACGCCGCCCACTTTGCCCGGATGAACAGCCTACTGGCTTACCTTACCGAAAACTGCTGTGCCGACGACCCCGACCACTGCGCCACATTGTGCGAACACGACCGGATGCACGCCACGACCGACCCGGCTGTAGCAACGAGTCATCACCTGCAAACCGCGAAGAGACGATGACGATGAATGAACGACAAGGTTTATAACGTGTTGTTTTTGTGTACCGGCAACTCGGCCCGCAGCATCCTGGCGGAAGCGCTGCTCAACCGGTCGGGACAGGGTAAGTTTCGCGGCTACAGCGCCGGCAGTCATCCGACCGGCAAGGTCAATCCGCTGGCGCTGGCAATCCTGGAGCGGCAAGGCTTCTCCACCGCAGGATTGCGTAGCAAGGCGTGGGATGAGTTTGCCGTGCCGGCTGCGCCCACATTGGATTTCGTGTTCACAGTTTGCGATAACGCCGCCAATGAAGTCTGCCCGGTGTGGCCGGGTCAGCCGATGACGGCTCATTGGGGAGTTTCCGATCCGGCTGCGGTGGATGGGAGCGAGTTGGAGAGGATCCAGGCCTTCCGGGAGGCCTTCCGGGTACTGGAGAAGCGAATCCAGGCTTTCGTCAACCTGCCGGTCCCGTTGCTCGACAAGATCAAGCTCAAGCAGGAAATCGATCGGATCGGGAAGATAGCGCCTGAAGCAGCCAAAGAATCGGTATGAGCGCACAATGTGAGGTCATCGCCCAAAGTCGGCGGGCAATCCGCTGGGGGTGTTCGAGCGGTATTTAACGCTCTGGGTCTTCCTCTGCATCCTGGCCGGCATCGGTCTGGGTTCGATTTTGCCGCAGCCTTTCCAGTTCATCGGTGGACTGGAACTGGCCAGGGTCAATATTCCGGTGGCGGTGCTGATCTGGCTGATGATCATCCCCATGCTGCTCAAAATCGATTTCACCGCGCTGGCAGGGGTCCGCAAGCACTGGAAAGGGATTGGCGTCACGCTGTTCGTCAACTGGGCGGTGAAGCCGTTTTCCATGGCGCTGCTGGCCTGGCTGTTCATTCGGGGGATTTTTTCACCCTTCCTGCCCGCCGAGCAGATCGATTCTTATATTGCCGGCTTGATCCTGCTCGCCGCGGCGCCCTGCACGGCGATGGTTTTCGTATGGAGTAACCTGAGCAACGGTGAGCCTCACTTCACCCTCACCCAGGTGGCCCTCAACGATACCATCATGGTGTTCGCCTTTGCGCCCCTGGTCGGCTTGCTGTTGGGCCTGTCCGCGATCATTGTCCCCTGGGATACGTTGTTCCTGTCCGTGGTGCTCTACATCGTGATCCCCGTGATCGTGTCGCAGGGGTGGCGTCACCGCCTGTTGCAGCGCGGCGGGGAAGCCGCTTTGCAGACCTGGTTGCAGCGCCTGCAACCGCTGTCGCTGACCGCCCTGCTGCTTACCCTGGTGCTGTTGTTCGGTTTTCAGGGGGAGCAGATTCTGAAGCAACCCCTGGTCATTGTGCTGCTCGCCGTACCTATCCTGATCCAGGTGTATTTCAACTCGGGCCTGGCCTATCTGCTCAATCGGCAGTTCGGAGAGGCGCACTGCGTGGCGGGTCCTTCCGCCCTGATCGGCGCCAGCAACTTCTTCGAACTGGCGGTGGCAACGGCCATCAGTCTGTTCGGTTTCGAATCAGGCGCGGCGCTGGCCACGGTGGTGGGCGTGCTGATTGAAGTTCCGGTCATGCTGTCCGTAGTGCGGATCGTCAATGGCAGCAAAGACTGGTATGAGCGGCGGTTTAGCGCTGCTGTTAAGACGTAAGGTGATTTCTGGCAAAGGCTATACCGGAAAGTCGGGCAGGGGTGGGTATGGATTCCCCTCCTTGGATAAGGAGGGGTGGCGCGTAGCGCCGGGGTGGTTCGACCTGGCGGACTGCCCCGCGCCCTTCGGGCACCCCCCTTGGCAGGGGGGAATAAAGACTGGACCCACAGGTATGATCTTTTGAGAAAATCCCCTAACACTGAACTGCATCGGCTGCACCGCCCGGCGACGTGGCGGAGGCCCTGGTAGCAGGAGACTGTTCTCATGAAGCAACCTATCCCATGCGGCTGTTCACCCTCTGCTGTCACCGAGATACCCATCACGCTGCGCCAACGGACTCCACCAAAACGGCTGACCGTTGAATTTATGTATCTGGACCTGAACGTATGCGCGAGGTGCCGCGCCACGGAAACGCATCTCGAAGAGGCGCTAACGGAAGTTGCCGGTTTACTGGATGCTGTTGGCGTTGCAGTATCCTGCAACAAAATCCAGGTTCAGTCTCTCGAACAGGCTATCACCCTGGATTTTTTTAGTTCCCCCACGATTCGTGTCAACGGCAGCGATATCCAACTGGAGAGCAAAGAGAATCACTGTGCTCCGTGCAGCACCATCGGCGGCGTCGATACCGATTGCCGGGTATGGCTGTATCAGGGACAGGATTACGAGGCTCCTCCCACAGCAATGCTCGTCGATGCCCTGCTACGGGAGGTTTGCGACTCGGCTGGGATAAGACCATCGAGGCCGCCTATCCCTGATAGTGCGTGGGCCAACCTGAAGCGCTTCTTTGAGGCGCAGCAAAAGCAACAGGTAAGCGCTGGAACCGAGGTGCAGCGCGAGACAGGCGAATGCTGTGCTACTCGCAGTTGTTGCTGATCCTCGATGGCAGGGTAGGCAGCGTCCGGGATGGTAGACGCCCTATGCATTGGAGGTTTGAGTTATGCCGACGATCAGTGATTTCTTTGGCATTGTAATTCGCATGTTCTTCGACGAACATGCTCCACCCCACTTTCATGCCCAATATGGCGAATTCAAGGCGATTATCGATATCCAAAAACTAACACTGATGAAAGGCAAGCTACCGCGCCGGTCCCTGGAACTGGTTTTGGATTGGGCGGAATTGCATCAGACCGAACTACTGCACAATTGGGCATTATGTGAGCAAAAAATTCAGCCTCATAAAATTGAACCATTGCACTGAATAGGAGAAATGCTGTGAATTACGATGTAATCGACGTCAAGGTATTAGATCATCTGGAATTCACTGTGACTTTTACTGATGGCGTTACAGGCCGGGTGCGGATGCTGCCATCACATCTGTATGGCGTGTTCGAAAAGCTGAAAGATCCGGCGTTTTTTAACCGCATTCAGGTAACGGACGGTTTTGTCTCGTGGCCTGATGAACTCGATCTCGCGCCGGACGCCATGTATGACGAAATCAAGCTGCACGGAGAGTGGATCCTGTCGTGAGCGGCTTTCGGCCCAGACGCTATCAGCCGGTAGCCGGACAAGCTGAAAAATATAAAACACTTTTGTCTTGCATGTGTAAAAATAAAACAAATTTGCTTTACAACAATTGTGCCGTGCAAGACAGGAGTAATCAAGCCATGCCACCCAACCCCGATTGCCTCGAATTCTACACCGGCGCCCCGGTAGACTCTGCTGATCTGTTGTTCCGCAAGGACTTCCCACCGGTACCTATCAAAACTTTTGCGGCAGCCCACTAGACTACGCGGCATTGCCGAGCCGCACTGTCCCCTATTCCCTGCTTCTCCAACCGCCGTTCGATCACTTCGCCCATTTTGCTTCTCGGCCACACCTGTCCCTGATAGATCAGCATCGTACCCAGTTGCGGCTTGCCGGCGCTGTCGAATAACTCCCTCTCCCCTTGTGGAGGAGGGTTGGGGTGGGGGTCTGAACGGTTACTCGAAAATGAGGAATTTGATGACTCGACTTCATAACCCCATCTTGTACTGCTTGACTAAAGGTAGTATTTTACTACCAATTATATTGCCCTCGGGAGATTACTCATGGGAATGCCTGTCAAGCTGTCCGATGACCTGGTCTTATCGGCACGGTTGGAAGCCGACGCAACCGATCGTTCCATCACAGCCCAGATCGAGCACTGGGCCAAGCTGGGCCGCGCTGCCGAAGCAGCGCTGAAACACACGGATGTCCTGGCGCTGAAGCGTAGCAATGGCGATCTCACTAAAACTTTTCCTGGAAAATCCAAGCAGGAAAGCATACAGGTTCTGCTCGAACGCATCGCTGCAACGACTGACCGTTCCGGCGTTATCGAGAAACTGCAAGCGCGCGGCAAGCCGGTGTACAGCGCCGATCCTCGCTTTCCGGGCATGGTGGTCAGGATCGACCCGGACGGCACCCGCACGCCAGGCCGCTTCGAAAACCGGCGCTTTGTGCCCGCCGTCGATGAGCGATGAGGGAAGCGCCGCTCGGTATTCTGCAAGATGCCGCTTCCGGGGATGAGCGGGTCCTGATTGTGCTGGCTGGTCCCAACGGCGCCGGCAAATCGACCTTCTTCGAAGTCTTCCTGGCATTGACCGGAATCCACTTTGTCAATGCCGACCTGATCGCACGCACCATCGATCAAGCCAGTCCTGCCGCCGTCGCCTATGAAGCCGCTGGAGTCGCCGCCGCGGAGCGGCGATTGCTTATCGCTGAGGGCACTTGGTTCTGCATGGAAACGGTTTTCTCAGTTCCGGTCGGGGACAAACGCAGGTTCCTGCGGGAAGCCCAGAACGCCGGGTATACGGTATTCCTGGTGTTCATCGGCATCGACAGCCCGGAGCTGTCCATCGGTCGTATCATTCAGCGGGTCGAGGATGGCGGTCACGATGTTCCCGATGAAAAGATCAGGAAACTGCTTCTCCAACCTCTGACGAACGCGACGAATACCTCAATGTTACCCAGGCAGACCTGGATCACGCGACGTTCCGCGTCAGTCTGAAGCCTGCGCCGCGCAAACGACGCGTGACAATACTGCTTGATACTGGCCTCGTTGAATACTTCAAGGCGCAAGCGGGCGAGCGAGGCTATCAGACGTTGATCAACGAGACCCTGCGGCAAGCCATGCAACATGAGGATCTGGAAGAAAAGCTGCGACGCATCATTCGCGAGGAACTGCATCGCGCGGTGATCCCGGCAGCCCGGTAGATACCGTCTTAGCCGCCCCCTAATCCCGATTTTGGGTTTTTTTCGACGGTCACGCAGGTTTAAATTCAGGGTCGAACGGCTTGCCGGATTTGAGAATGGCAAAGGCGATGTCGATAAGCTTGCGCATCGGCGGCGCAGTTGACGGCCATGCCGTGCTTGCCGTTGGCCTTGAGGCGCTGGGCGAAGGCGCGAATGGCAGGATTGAAGACCGTGGCCGCCAGGATAGGCATGTAAAGGGCCTTGCGCAGTAGCCGGTCACCAGTTTTGGCGATGCGGGTTTGACCGGCCCACCGGCCCGACTGGCGAAGCCTCGGGGGCGAGGCCGGCGAAGGCGACGGCCTGCTTGGCGTCGGTGAAGCCGTGATGCTCGCTGAGCAGGGTCAGCAGCCAGGCGGCGGTGGCCTTGCCGACACCGGGGATGGATTCGAGCAGATCGGCGCCAGCGCTGCGAGTCCGGGTGGTTGTCGATGTGGCAGCGAGTCTCTGCGCATTGCAGTACTTCCTTTGCCAGGGTGGCGAGGACGGCCTTGATGGAGTCGGCGATGGTGGCATCGGTGGTGTCCTGGCGGTTCTGCTCCATGCGCTGCATCTCCAAGAGGTGTTCGACGCGGCGGAGCAGGGCCTGCAACTCGCGCATCTCCGGGGGCGGCGGCATCCAGGCGGACGGGCGCATCGCCAGGGCGTAGCGGGCGATCAGCTTGGCGTCGGCCTGGTCGGTCTTGGCCCGGCTCAGTTCGCTCTTGGCGAAGGCGGCGATTTTGGCGGGTCGCAGAACGCTGAGCATGGAAGCCTTGCCCGATCGAGATAGTCTGCGAGCGGCAGGCTATAGGGGCCGGTGGACTCCATCCAGACGTGCGGGGCATCGCTGCCGAAGCTCGCCAGCCATGCGGCGAAGAGGGCAAAGCCCTCGGGGGCTGTGTCGAATTTCTTGTGTTTGTACTTGCCGTCCGCGCTTGGCGGGAGGGCAGCATCGAAGCTGGCTTTGGCAATATCGACGCCAACAGCGCTGAGGAACAGGCTTGGGGACATGGCTTCCTCCACAGGAGTACTTGATTTTAAATCAAACGGATACGATTCATCAAGGCCACGCGCCGATGTTCAGCCTTAGGACATCCAGGCTCACCCGGCAAAGCAGGGGCCTACGCATCCGTCCGAACTCCAAGGCAGAATGTGGGGGGCGGGGAGACTAATCTTGCATGACAGGCTCGAAGCCTCAGGGTGGGCAAGGCTTCCCCCGTCCCCCTCCGACGAAAATCACTGGGGATCTTGACTCTTTTGGGGGACAAGATGGACGGCGAGCATGGACCTATGGGTGTCATGCTTGCAATTGTTCCAGATTGTGATATATATGTTTATACGAACATACGGATTAACAAGTACTATGCCCCATGCTCACCGATTTTTCCAAGCCCTGGCCGACACCACCCGACTGCGCTGCCTGATGCTGATGGTGGCGGAAGGCGAAGTCTGCGTCTGCGAAATGGCCCATGCCCTGGGCGAAATTCAGCCCAAGGTGTCGCGGCATCTAGCGGCGTTGCGCACCGCCGGTTTCGTTCTCGACCGCCGCGAAGCACAGTGGATTTATTACCGCTTGTACTCCCCGACCTCCCTGACTGGATGCGGGACGTGTTATCGACTT
The DNA here is from genome assembly GCA_963708455.1 of uncultured Pseudomonadota bacterium. Classification (GTDB taxonomy): domain Bacteria; phylum Pseudomonadota; class Gammaproteobacteria; order Competibacterales; family Competibacteraceae; genus CAIMUS01. The sequence goes on along the minus strand of CAVPSQ010000005.1, from coordinate 473,749 downwards.
GCTAACCGGGCGCTGGTCGAGCAAGCGCCGTTCTGCGCCTACTCGCGAAGCGCTGGCGAGCATGCCCAATCGTCCCCAAAAAGGGTCGCTCTATCGTTGCGCATGACCGCCGCCTTATTGGCATTCTTCGATAGAGTGCGAGCGGTACGTCATTACCAGGATCAGCCAAAGGCTCTTGACATGAATACCACTTCCGAAGTTTTGCACACCCACGCCAACGGTCGCCTGTGGGTCGCCGTCATCTTTGCCGCGATAGCATGGCTATTGCTTTACAACATCATCCAGCCGCTATCGGAATGGATTTCCGCACCCAGGCAGTCGGGTTGGCGCGGGTTTCCTGATGCGGGTGAAGCGGTAGCCTTTTTTTTCTTATGATGTACCCAAGATTCTGTTGCTGCTCGCGGGTATGATCTTCGCGATCACCGTGCTGCGCACCTTTTTTAGCGCCGAGCGGGCGCAACAATTGTTGAGCGGCAAGCGCGTCGGCATCGGCAACGTACTCGCCTCGGCGCTTGGGATTGTCACGCCGTTTTGCTCTTGCAGCGCCGTGCCGCTCTTCATCGGCTTCGTCGAGACCGGCATCCCGTTAGGCGTCACCTTTTCCTTTCTTGTATCGCCGCACCGGTCATCAACGAGGTGGCGCTGGTTTTGCTCTATGGTATGTTCGGCTGGAAGGTGGCCGTACTTGACGTCACCTCCGGCATGGCCATTGCGATCATCACGGGCCTGTTCATCGGTCGGCTGGGGTTGGAGTAGATGGGTGGAGGATTTCGTCTGGCAGATGCAGTTCCAAGGTAGTGAGGACGAATCGGGGAAACTGGCTTGGGAAGAGCGCATTGCCAGGGGCCGCGAGGCAGTGAGGGACATTGTTCCAAAGGTCTGGCTGTACGTCCTTATCGGCATTGGTATCGGTGCGGTGATCCACGGCTACGTGCCGACCGACGCCATGGCGATGTACATGGGCAAGGATGCCCCTGTGGTGGTCGGTACCGCTGGTAGTGCTGGTGGCGTTACCCCTCTATTCCAATGCGGCCGGGATCGTGCCGATCCTGCTCGCGCTGGTGGAAAAGGGCGCGGCGCTCGGTACGGCGCTTGCGTTCATGATGGCCATAGTCGGAGTGAGCCTGCCCGAGACGATTCTGCTGCGCCGTGTGCTCAAGCCGCCGTTGATCGCGATGTTCATTAGCATCGTCACCGTTTCCATCATCATCACCGGTTATCTTTTCAACTTGATTCTGTGAGGTTCACCATGAAAAACGTCAAAGTGCTGGGTACTGGCTGTGCAAACTGCCGGAACACGATCAAACTGATCGAAGAAGTTGCGAATGCCACGGGTGTCGCCATCCAGATTGAGAAGGTGGAAGCACTGCCGGACATCATGAGCTACGGGATCATGGCGACGCCCGGGGTGGTGATCGATGGCAAGGTGATGCATGCCGGTGGCGTACCCAATCGTAAGAAAGTTGAAGGTTGGTTTTAGGACGTGTTCACGCCACCCACCCGGTCAAGGTCATGCACCCGCCCCACGAACACGCCAATCATCACCACCACGGCGAAACCACAGGCCGCGTCCTGTGGCTGGCCACCGGGCTGACCCTGGCTTATGCCGGGGTGGAAGCCGGGGTGGGCTGGTGGGCGGGATCGCTGGCGCTGGTGGCCGACGCCGGATATGGGCATGGACAAGCTGAAAAATATAAAACACTTTTGTCTTGCAACAGTTTTGTCTTTCATGTATAAAATAAAACAAATTTGCTTTACAACAGTTTCGCTCGTGCAAGACAGGAGTAACCAAGCCATGCCACCCAACCCCGATTGCCCCGAATTCTACACCGGCGCCCCGGTAGACTCTGCCGATCTGTTGTTCCGCGAGGACTTCCTCGCCGAACTCTGGGAGGCCCTCCGCACCCGGCATGTTCTCCTCACCGCCCCGCGTCGCACCGGCAAGACCAGCGTGATGGATCACCTGCGGGATTTCCCCGAGCACGGTTTCACGGTGATCTACCAGAACGTCCAGGACCTCACCCATCCCGCCGATTTCTTTCAGACCATCCTCGACACTCTGCAAGATCGGCATCCCGATTTCGTTAAGCGTCTGGCGAAAGGCTGGAAACTGCTCACCGATGCGCTGAGCCGGGTTTCGGAGATTGAATTTGGTGAGTTCAGGGTGGAGTTGCGGAACACCGATCCCAACTGGAAAGACAACTGGCGGCAACACGGCGATCAGTTTCTCGACCAGATTCGAAGGCAGGCATCGCCTGTCCTCCTCATCGTGGATGAACTGCCGGACATGCTGTTCAATCTCAAGCGGGAGAACCCCGCGCTGCTGCGCGAGTTTCTGGCCTGGTTCCGTGCCCAACGCCAGAACCCGCACCCCAGCGAAGACCGCGCCCGCTGGCTCATCGGGGGTTCCGTCAATCTCTCCGGTACGCTGGATGCTCTCGGCCTCGTCGATCTCATCAACGATCTCGAAGATCTATCGCTGCCCATTCTTACGGATGCCCAAGTCATCGGGTTCGTGCAACGGATGCTCGCTGGACGCGGCGTCGAATTCGAGGCCACGGTCCCGGAATGTCTGCGCGCGCACCTTGGCCGGCCCATCCCGTTGTTCATGCAGATGGCCACCCAGGAACTCTATCGCTCCTGGAAAAAAGCGCCGCGCAAGCTCGCGTCCGCCGACGTTGACCAAGTGTTTGCCCAACTCGTCATCAGCACGGCCGCCAGGGACAAACTCCAGCATTACTATTCGCGCATCGCGAAATACTACGAGGAGCCGCGCCTTTCCGCCGCCCATGCGCTACTGGGCCAGCTCAGCCTGAGTTCCGCCGGCCTGAGCCGCACCGCCCTGTCTCAGGAGTTCGAGCGGCATCTCGCTCAGGCCGGGCAAACCGTTCCCGCTCACGAGCGCAAGCGTCACTTCAACCAACTTCTGCGCGACCTGGAAAACGATTTCTACGTCAGCGAAGTCGCGGACAGTCAGTACGACTTCGCCAGCGGCCTGCTCAAAGCCTGGTGGAAGAAATACTATGCCTGAAGCCACCTCCCACCTCGGCCTCTACCGGACCGGGCTGACCTCGGCGGCGCACCGGCGGCACATCACCGTGGCGCGCGCTCATCTCGTGCAGGACACGCTCGAAATCCTGCGCGGGTCGATGTCGCGCAATTCCAAGCATCATTTCCTGTTCATCGGCCCGCGCGGCATCGGCAAGACTCACCTGCTGTCGCTGATCGAGGACGAGATCGCGGCTGCATCCGACCTGGCCGCACACTACGTGGTCGCCCGTTTTCCCGAGGAATCCCACCGCACGCTCTCGTTCGCGGATTTCCTGCTCGGTCTCTGCGAAATCCTTGGCAATACGCTGCCGGACGAACCGCTCTGGCAGGATTTACATCGACGGCTCTGCACGGAGGAAAACGATGCCACCCTCATCGATACCCTAGTGCCCGCCATCCGCCGCCAGAATCGCGAGCGCCGCCGCACCGTGCTGGTGATGCTCGAAAATCTCGGCGAAGTGTTCACCCGGCAGATCAAGAAGAAGAACCGATATCGCCGCGCTGCGGAAGTTCTTCATGGATGACAACGGCTGCCTGCTGCTGGCCACGGCGCCGCTGCATTTCGACGCGATTACCAATGTGGCGGAACCGTTTTACGACTTCTTCGACGTGCAGATTCTCGAAGACCTGAGCGAGGCGGAAACGCTCGATCTCATCCGGCGCAATATGGAATGGGAGCAGCGCGACGATCTACTGCAAGACTTCGACTCGCTGCGACCCAAGCTGCTGGCCCTTTACCGCATGACGGGGGGGAATCCACGACTCACCGTCATGCTCTACGAACTCATCGCCCATGATTCCGTCACGCAGGTCCGGCAGCAGTTTCAAATCCTGCTGGACCGCATCACCCCGTTCTATCAAAGCCGCCTCAACGACCTGCCGCCGCAGGAACGCGCGGTGCTCGAAACGATGGCGGTCATGCGGGACCAGGAGAAAACGCCCGCCGCCATCACCGCGCGGATGCGGCTGAGCCAGCCCCAGACCTCGTCGCTGCTCAAGCGCCTCACCGAGGCCCGTTATCTGCGGGCGACGCCGCACCCCCAGGACAAGCGCTCCCGGCTTTACACCATCCGCGAGGGTTTTTTCGACATCTGGCTGGCCATGAACCTCTCCCGGGGGGCGCGCGAGCGGCTGCCGTTCCTGCTCGACTTTTTCACGCTTTATTATCCCAGTATCGAGGAACGGGAAAAGAAACGCGCCGAGCTTCGCGCCCGCTGGGGCGACGGCAACGCCGAACAGGCGCTCGACTACCTCAGCGAAGTGGGACCACCGGAGGAAAAGGCCGTCGCCAAGCTGGATCTTGTCCGGCTGCATGCCGGCCACGGCACGCCGGACAAAGCCATCCAGTACCTGCGCGAAGCGTCTTTGCTGCCCCTCGACCCGCTCGGCACCTGGATAGTCCGGCATGTAGACGACACCCCTTCGACCAACTACCTCAACGAGTTGCAGGAGATGATCGACTGCTGGGATCTCCAGCGGTCCGGCGATCTCGAAGCCTTCGCCGCGCGATTCAGCGAACTGGCCGATACCCTGAGCTTCAAGTCTTTCTCCGAAACCAAAATTTCCTTCCTGCGCGACCACCTGCACCATCTTACGGACGCCAGGGAGCGGGTCGAAACACGGCTGAAGATTGCCGATCTCTTGTACGATCTGGCCCGCTGGCCGGACGCGGAGGAGGAATTCAAGCTGGCCCAGGATGAAGCCGAAGCGCTGGATGACCCTGCCATCCTGGCCACCGCCCTCAACAACCTAGGGGCGTTGCTCCAAGCCCGCCAACCGGCTGGCGGAGGCCGAGCCCCTGATGCGCCGGGCGCTAGCGATCGACGAGCGGAGCTTCGGGCCGGACCACCCCAGTGTCGCCACGGCCCTCAACAACCTGGCGTGTTGCTCCAGGCCACCAACCGGCTGGCGGAGGCCGAGCCCTTGATGCGCCGGGCGCTGGCGATCGCCAGCGGAGCTACGGGCCGGAGCACCCCGATGTCGCCGCAGACCTCAACAACCTGGCCCCGTTGCTCCGGGCCACCAACCGGCTGGGGAGGCCGAGCCCTTCTTTCGCCGGGCGCTGGAGATCGACGAGCGCAGCTACGGCCCGGACCACCCCGATGTCGCCACGGCCCTCAACAACCTGGCCCTGTTGCTCCGGGCCACCAATCGGCTGGCGGAGGCCGAGCCGCTGATGCGCCGGGCGCTGGCCATTGACAAGCACAGCTTCGGCCCCGACCATCCCAACGTTGCCCGCTGCCTCAACAACCTGGCCCTGTTGCTCCAGGACACCAACCGGCGGGCGAAGGCCGAGCCGCTGATGCGCCGGGCGTTGGCCATTGACCAGCACAGCTTCGGCCCCGACCATCCTAACGTCGCCATCCGCCTCAATAACCTGGCCCTGTTGCTCCAGGACACCAACCGGCGGGCGGAGAAGGCCGAGCCGCTGCTGCACCGGGCACTGGGCATTGTTCTCGATTTCACCCGCCGCACGGGGTACGCGCATCTCGAGTCCAGGCACAGCTCTAGAGAACTACGCAAATATTCTGAAGACGCTGGGCCCGCGTCAGAAGGACAGCGACGCCGAACTTCGGAAACTACTGGCGGAATACGGAATCCGGTATGAACGCGCTTTACCGACCGTCCAGTGAGGTGAGCATCATGCCCGCCGCCTTAATGCCCGTTACTGAGCACACCGGCACGGTAACCGCCGTGCGCGGCAGCGTGGTGGATGCGCGTTTTCCCAACCGCCTGCCGCCCCTGCGGCAACGGTTGCTGGCCGGACGGCGGTCGGAGGTGGTGCTGGAAGTCAGCGAACACCTCAGCACCGATACGGCGCGCAGCATCGCCCTGACCGCCACCCAGGGGTGGCGCGGGGCGAACCGGTCTGGGACAGCGGCGTGCCGTTGACCGCGCCGGTCGGGCCGGCGTTGCTGGGGCGCATGGTCAATGTGTTCGGAGCGACGATTGATGGGGGGCCGCCGTTGGCCGATGTCGAGCAGCGGGCGATTCATCAACCGCCACCGCCGTTGCGCCAGCAACAGGTCGGGCGGGAATTGTTCGAAACCGGCATCAAGGTGATCGACCTGCTCTGCCCGCTGGAACGCGGCGGCAAGGCCGGCCTGTTCGGCGGCGCGGGCGTGGGCAAGACGGTCATCATCACCGAATTGATTCACAACATGGTCGGGCGCTATCAGGGCGTCAGCCTGTTCTGCGGCATCGGCGAGCGCTGCCGCGAGGCCGAGGAACTGCACCGGGAAATGCGCGACGCCGGCGTGCTGCACGAGGCGGTGCTGGTCTTCGGCCAGATGGACGAGCCGCCGGGAGCGCGGTTCCGGGTCGGCCACGCGGCGCTGACCATCGCCGAATACTTCCGCGACACCGCCCGCCGTGACGTGCTGTTGCTGATCGACAATATTTTCCGCTTCGTGCAGGCCGGGGCGGAAGTCTCCGGGTTGATGGGGCGGTTGCCGTCGCGGGTCGGCTACCAGCCGACGCTGGGCAGCGAACTGGCGGAACTGGAGGAACGGATTTGCAGCACCGCCAACGGCGCGATGACCTCGGTGCAGGCCGTGTACGTGCCCGCCGATGATTTCACCGATCCTGCCGCCGCCCATACCTTCGCTCACCTGTCGGCGGCCCTGGCCCTGTCGCGGCAGCGGGCCAGCCAGGGTCTTTATCCGGCGGTAGACCCGCTGACTTCGGATTCCAAGCTGCTGACGCCGGCGGTAGTCGGAGAACGCCATTACCCGGTTGCCCAGGCGGTGCGCCGCACCCTGGCCGAATATGAGGAGCTGAAGGACATCATCGCCATGCTGGGGCTGGAGGAACTGTCACCCGGCGACCGGGCCACGGTCCACCGGGCGCGGCGGTTGGAGCGTTATCTGACCCAGCCGTTCTTCACCACCGAACACTTCACCGGACGGACCGGGGTCAGCGTGCCCCTGGCGCAGACCCTGGACGATTGCGAACGCCTGCTCAACGACGACTGCGCCGACTGGCCGGAACAGGCGTTGTATATGATCGGCGGTCTCGACGAGGCGCGGCGATGCGCCTGAAACTGCTGACTCCCATCGAGGTGCTGGTCCGGTTGCCAGGATCAACGCCGAAGGACCCGAAGGGCGTTCGGTGCCCCGCCACGGGTATGGCGGCGCTGTTCCGGCACGTCGGTCATACCCCGGATGGGCGGGTTAGCGCTTCGTGACCGGCGAAAGGGGACTGGTCAGACGCCCTAACCCGCTCTACGGCTCTACCCGGCTGATAGTGGTTTTAGCCAGCCCCGTCGCGCAGATCGAGCCGCCGCTCAATACGGTAAATGCGTTCTTTGAGATGGTCGATGCTCAACTGTTGACGCGCGACATCCGCTTGGGTATGCACCACATCCCGACGTGATCCAACCACTGCTGCTCCCAGGCTGCTCAGCTGGCCGGACCTCACGCAATTCCTGCTCGAGCGGTCTTGGCCGCCACGTACATCCGCAGGTCTCAAGTTCAGGTTTTCGCTGGTCGGAATCATCGGCTCTCCCGTGGACGTTGCCGAAAAGTGTTCCACGGGGCGCCGCTTACCGTATGTTGGTTCATGTGGGCGGTATACTGACCCTGCCGCTGCCGGGCTAGCACGGTATAGGCGCCGACTTAGGCATAAGGGTGGAAAAAGCTGTAAGAGAATGTTAGGTTCGGTTGCTGACACCCCTTTGCGCTGCTGGGGCTGTTCTACTACGCCGGCCTGTGGTTCACGCTACGGCGGCTGCCGGAACAGGCGCACCCCGCGCTGTGGGTGTTCGGCAGTTTTACCTTGCGGCTGGCGGTCAGCATGGCCGGCTTCTATTTCATTCTCGGCCCGGATCGCAGCCTGCCGCGCCTGGGCGTGGCGCTCTGACCTTTATCCTGGCGCGGGTGTTGCTGATCCGCCGGTTGCGTCCGGTGGTGGAATCGTCCCGCCATGCCCAGGCTTACCGGGAACTCTGCCTGCTGCTGCGGCGCCCGCCGGGACGGGAGGCGTTTCCCGGCGATATTTTCTACCTGCATTCCCGCCTGCTGGAACGCGCCGCCCGGTTGCGCCCGGAGTACGGCGGCGGCTCGCTGGCGGCATTACCGATCGTGGAAACCGAGGCGCAGAACCTCGCCGCCTACATTCCCACCAACCTGATCTCGATCACCGACGGGCAGATTTATCTCTCGCCGATGCTGGCCCGCAAGGGCATCTGGCCGGCGGTGGACATCGGCAAATCGGTATCGCGGGTCGGCGGCAAGGCGCAGTTACCGGCCTACCGGGCGGTGGCCGGGGAATTGCGGCTGGCCTACGCCCAGTTCGAGGAACTGGAAGCCTTCGCCCGTTTCGGCACCCGTCTCGACGATGCCACCCGCCGCGCCATCGACCGGGGACAGCGACTGCGGGAGGTGCTGAAGCAGCCACCTGGTCAGCCGCTGCCAGCGGCCGCACAGATCGCGGTGCTGCTGGCCGTCACCCAGGGCGTGTTCGACGCCGTGCCGCTGGAGCGGATCGGCGAGGCCGAGCAGGCAGTACGGCAAGCGCTGGCGACCCAGTGCGTTGCAATCGGCCAGCGCATCGCGGCGGGCGCCGATCTGAGCGAGGAGGATCGCAATGCCCTGCTCGGCGCTGCCCGCGCGGCGCTGGCGAATCGCCCCGACCGTTGACAACAACCCGCCACCATGCCGACACTGGACAACCTGCACCGTACCGTTACCACGGTGGAAAGCCTGCAAGGCATCGTCCGCACTATGAAGACCCTGGCGGCGGTGAGCATCCGCCAGTACGAACAAGCGGTCGCGGCGGTCGCCGACTACGAGCGGGCGGTGCGGTTGGGATTGACGGCGCTATTGGGTGAGGCGGCTCCTGTCCACCCACAACCCGTCCCTGCAGCGTTGGGTCAGCGGGAGCCCATTGTTGGCATGGTGGTGTTCGGCTCCGATCATGGCCTGTGCGGGCGGTTCAACGAAGACCTGGCCGAGCATAGCCGCGCGGCGCTGGCTGAGTTCCCCGCACACGGTCATCGGCTCCTGGCGGTTGGAGTACGGCTGGCGGCCGTGTTGGCGAGCGTGGGCTTGATACCGGAGCAGACGTTCTACACCCCGGCTGCCGCGACCGGTATCGTGCAGACGCTGCGGCAGTTGTTGCCGGTGTTGCAGGAATGGCGGAACACGGGGATGGAACGGTTGCTGTTATGCCAGCAGCGCCCGCAAGCCGGCATGCGCCCGACGCCGCAGACGCTGGCGCTGCTGCCGCTCGATCCAGCCACTTTCCACAGTCCGCGGCCGTGGCCGGGACGTTCCCTGCCCGGCCATTATGGCGACCGGGAAAATCTGCTGGCCACCCTGCTGAGCGAGTGGCTGTTCATCGCCTTCTTCCGCGCCTGTGCCGAATCGCTGGCCAGCGAACACGCCAGCCGGCTGCTGGCGATGCAAAGCGCCGAGCGCCATATCGAGGACCAACTGACGGTGCTGCATACGCTGTATCACCAGCAGCGGCAGGAGGCGATTACCACCGAGTTGCTGGATGTCATCGTCGGCTTCGAGGCGCTGCTGGGTCTGTCTCAACAATAGCCTCTTAGGGTATGCTGAGAGCATGACTCAACCAGACTCAGCCACCACGAGTCATCGTGATGGCTAGCTCACGGTGCAAATTATGTTGGCTATCAAGACTGAACCCACTCCTTTGGCAATTCATCCTGACGGCGTGATAAGAGTCGGTAACACACGGGTTACGCTGGATACCATCGTCTCGGCTTTTGCGGACGGTTTGTCGGCCGAAGAAATCGTTTACGCCTATCCGTCGCTACAGTTGGCCGATGTGTACGCCGTACTTGGCTATTATCTGCGGAACCGCGCCGAGGTGGAAACCTATCTGCAGGAACGTCGCAGCCAGGCTGAGGCGGTTCGCCGGCAGAACGAGGCGCGTTTCGATCCACACGGCATCCGGGCGCGCTTGCTGGCTCGGAAAACCTCTCCGTCAGATGGTAAATGATGCTTCATTTCGTAGCCGACGAGAATCTCAATAACCACATTGTGCGCGGCTTGTTGCACCGCAACCCGGATTTGGATATCGTCCGGGTTCAGGACGTCAACGATCTGTCAAGTGCGGATGATCCTACAGTGCTGCAATGGGCGGCTCAGGAAAGACGCATTCTACTGACTCACGATGTGAGTACGATGACACATTATGCTTACGAACGAATTCAGGCCGGTCTGCCGATGTCGGGACTGTTTGAAGTGAGTCGGACAGCCCCGGCAGGTCGCTTGATCGAGGATATCCTGCTGCTGGCGGAGTGCAGTCTGGAGAATGAGTGGGAAGGACAGATTCATTACCTGCCGTTAAGGTAAATTCCTGCCCCACCACGCGCGCCAGCCAGCGTAAGGCGCGTCTCTCACACGCCGAGTGGCCGCAAGTTGACCACCGCCGCCGGGATGACGTGCTGACGACCCTGCAACTCAGGCTTCCGGCTGGGATGCCAGCAGCGCCTGCAAACTCCCCGGCTCGGCAATGCCCCGCAGGATGGCGTGGACGATCAGCCACTCTTCACCATTCAGCCCCTCGCCAATCGCCTCCTCATCCCGCTCGCCATCCAGCAACCGGCGGAGGGCGGGGACCAGATTGCCATAGCCATGCTTAGCCCTTTCTTCAAGCGCCGCTTCGAGGTCGCTGCGTTGCGCTGGGCCGGTCACCGTGGCGACTACCGCCGCGATGACCGGGGCAAGCGGGCACAACTGATGCCAGGCGCCGGCAAAGCCGGCGTAGGTTTCCCGCTCCAGCCGACGGTAGGTGCGGGCCTGCTCCGCCTGACCTTCCTGGGCGGCGATCTCGGCCAGGATACTGTAGGTTTTCCAGATTTCAGCCGCCGCCGGGTCGAGCGTCTGTCTGATGGCGAGCGCCTGTTCCGCCAATTGGCGTGATTCGGCCAAACGGTCGGGTTCGTTTCGCAGGAGAGCGGCGAGGTTGTTGAGCGCATTGGAAACACCTAATTGATCGCCAGCCACTTTCGATCCGTCAATCGCCTTGCGATACCAGCTCTCCGCGTCGGCGGGCTTGCCGGCGGATTGGATAACGATGGCCAGATTGTTCCAGGTGCCTGCGGCGCCGGCCAAGTCGCCCAGCGATTCCCTGAGGCGCGCCGCCTCCCGATAAGCCCGTTCGGCGGCGTCCCATTGGCGGGCTTGCTGATACACGTAACCCAGTTGATGCCAAACGATGGCTTCTGCTGCCGGCTCTCCCGGTGGTCGCTGGAAGATCTTCAAAGTTTTCCGGCAACGGCGCGCCGCCTCCGGCAGGTCGTTTTGCTCCAGCGCCAGCATGCCGAGTTTGCCGTTGATGACGGCTGCTTGCCGAGGATCACCCAGTTCTTCAGCAATCGCCAGCCCTGCTTCATAAGCCGTCCGCGCGCCCGCATAATCGCCTTTGCCCATCAGCACATCTGCCAGAAGTGTCTGCAAGCGACTTATCTCAAGGCGCACATCAGGCGAAGCTTCCAACTACTGCGCCACCGCCAGCGCCTGTCGGCAGTGGGCCTCCGCCTGTTCCAATTGCCCTTGGTCTCTCCCGCAACGGCTCCACGCCCAGACTTTCCAGATTATCGAGAATCAGCAATACCGGTTCGGCGCGTAATGCCTGCGTCGCGGCGGCGACATCCAGCAGATTCTGTTCGACCACCGTTCCCAGCGTGCCGACCGCCAAGCCCACGGCGTCGATGCCCTGAAATGCGGCATAACTCACCCAGCACACCCGCCGGAACAGACCGGTGCGCTGCAACCAGCGGCCGGCTTCCGCCGCCAGGTAGCTCTTGCCCTGCCCGCCGAAACCGGCGATCGCCACCCGCCCCGGTGCTTTGGCGTCGAGCGCATCCAATACCGCCAACGCATCGGCGCGCGGGTCGATGAAACCGGCTTCTTTGGGCCGGCTCACCACGAACAGTAAGCGCAGCCGGTCTTTCGGCTTAACCTTCAACGGCGTCCGCCCGCCGCCGGTTTTCGGCAAGCGGCGGCGCACGGAAATGCGCGGATTGTCATGCACCAGATACGTCCCGGCGGCATCGGGCAGCAACTCCCACGGCTGCGCCAGCACCGCCGGATGGTCGCTGCTCACCGTCAGCAGCCGGCCCGGTTCGCGCCGCTCCAGAAAGCGGTCGAACAGTCGCCGGGCTTTGGCATGCAAGCTTCGCTTCATCCAGGCTACGGCTACTGTTCTAAGGCGTCAGGAGATCGCCTGCTCCCGCAATCCAGGCGCCACCCGTCAACCTGTCAGGAGGTGAATCCCAGCCCAACCCTCCAAGCTGAATCTGAGCCGGCTTCTTGAACGTCAACCCAGTGACAGGGGGGCGGTGGAGGAGAACGGGAGAGGTACGCCTAGCGCGTTGGCCGGTTTGTATGGCAAGACAGTAGCGTCTTGCCGAGGCCGGGATACCGGCCCCTGGGAGCGCCGGCGTCCTCGCCGGCCACGGGGTGGAAATACCACCCATCCACCCCAGGTAAACCCAGCCATCGCTGCTGTGCTGTCGGAGCCGGCGAGGACGCCGGCGCTCCCAGGACAGTGATTCCGGGAACCTCTGTCTCCCAGTCGAAACCGGTTTGACTGCCTTCATTCAAACCGGTCAACGCGCCAGGCAGGCGGGCAAACGACTGGTTTACGACCCTCTTTAGCTTACCCGCTACCGTCTGGCTACTGGGTCTGATCAGTCTTTCTAATAGCTAAAATGATGTTTTATACATTAATAATAATGTTTAATATTAAACATTATGATTAATATAATTGACTTGTAAAATTTCATATTTTATATTTGATAATCGAAACCTTTAAGTTGATGCTTCGAACATGCTAACGGCAGCACAGTTGAGGGCAGCGCGCGCGCTGCTCGGCATCGATCAACGCGCGTTCGCGGAAGCGGCCGGTTTATCTCTACCGACGATCCAACGGATGGAGGCTAGCGAAGGCAACATCCGCGGTAACGTCGATTCCCTGGTCAAAATCGTCGCTGCCCTCGAAGCGGCAGGCGTGGAGCTGATCAACGAAGGCGCCGTCAGCGAAGGTGGTGGGCGAGGAGTCCGGTTGAAACGCTGAGTCTCCTTTCACCTTGCAGGTTACTTGTGGGAGGATTCGATTCAGCAACCATGCCACTACACTTACTGTCGGGTTTACTGGTTGGCCTGTTGGTCACCAGCGTTTATGCGGTCACGGCAGCACGCCGCCCAAGCGCCAGCCGCATCGTCTACAGCATCACGCTGGCGCTCTGTAGCATCCTGTTGCTGCTGGCGCTGGTACCACTGCTGGATGGCACTCCACCGACAACACTCATTCTGCCACTGGGCCTTCCCTGGAGCGGTACTTATCTCCGCCTCGACGCGCTGACTGCCGGCTTTCTGGTGGTGGTCAACCTGGGCGGCGCCAGCGCCAGTCTGTTTGGACTGGGCTACGGTCAACACGAACCCGCACCCGAACGGATATTGCCATTCTTTCCGGCGTTTCTGGCCGGCATGAATCTGGTGCTGCTGGCCGACGATGCCTACACTTTTTTATTCGCCTGGGAGTTCATGTCGCTGGCGTCCTGGGCGCTGGTCATGACTCATTACCGGGAACCGGCTAACGCCCGCGCCGGTTACATCTACCTGGTCATGGCGAGCTTCGGCACGTTCTCACTGCTACTGGCTTTCGGACTGCTGGCCAGCAGCGGAAACGATTATAGCTTCGCCACTATCCGCACCGGCCTGGCGACGCCGGGGCTGGCGGCGTTGGTGCTGGCGCTCACCCTGCTGGGCACCGGCTCCAAGGCTGGCCTGGTACCCCTGCATGTCTGGTTGCCGCTGGCCCATCCCGCCGCACCCAGCCACGTCTCGGCGCTGATGAGCGGAGTGATGACCAAAGTGGCGGTATACGGCTTCATCCGTATCGTTTTTGACCTGCTCGGCGAACCGGCCTGGTGGTGGGGCGGCTTGGTGCTGACGGTCGGCGCGATTACCGCTGTCATGGGCGTGCTGTACGCGCTGCTGCAGCACGACCTGAAACGGTTGCTCGCCTACTCCACGGTGGAAAACATCGGCATCATTTTTATCGGCCTGGGCTTGGCGCTCGCTTTTCAGGCCAACGGCTTGGCCACTGGCGCGGCGCTGGCCCTCACCGCAGCGCTGTTTCATGTGCTCAATCACTCGCTGTTCAAAAGCCTGCTGTTCTTCGGCGCTGGCGCGGTATTGAGCGCGACCGGCGAGCGCGATATGGAGCAGTTAGGCGGGCTGATCCAGCGTATGCCGCAGACCGCCGTGGCGTTTCTGATCGGCTCGGTGGCGATTTCGGCGCTGCCCCCCCTGAACGGCTTTGTTTCCGAATGGCTGACCTTGCAGGCCATCCTGATCAGCCCTGAGTTGCCACAGTGGCTGCTCAAGTTCCTGGTGCCAGCCATTGGCGCAGTACTGGCGCTGTCCGCCGCGCTGGTGGCCACCTGCTTTGTCAAGGCGTTCGGCATCACCTTCCTGGGCCGTCCCCGCTCCCCCGCCGCCGCTCAGGCGCAGGAAACCGACCGTTGCTCGCTGGCGGCGCTGTTCACGCTGGCGGCACTATGCGTGCTGGCCGGGGTGTTGCCGGGTTTCGTGATCGATGGTCTGGCCCCCATGGTGAGCCTGCTCACCGGCGGCGCCCACCTGCTGGCGCAGAGCGACCAGTCCTGGCTAACGCTGGTGCCGATCGCCGCGGTCAGGAGCACCTATAACGGGCTGCTGGTACTGCTGTTCATCGCTTTTTCGGCCCTGCTGTCTGCCTATCTGATTCACCGCCTCGCTTCCAAAGCGGTGCGGCGTGGCGTGGCCTGGGACTGCGGTTTCCCCGATTCCAATCCTGCTACCCAATACACCGCCGGCAGTTTCACCCAACCCATCCGCCGGGTCTTCGGCAGCGTGGTATTTCAGGCGAGCGAGCACGTCGAGATGCCGCCACCCGGCGACCTGCGGCCAGCGCGGCTTAACGTCCGGTTGCGCGATCCCGCCTGGGATTACCTGTATACACCGCTGGCCGCCGCCGTCGATGCAGTGGCAGGCCGCTGCAACTCCCTGCAGTTTCTCTCCATCCGCCTCTACCTGAGCCTGGTATTTGGCGTGCTGGTGCTGCTGCTGATCGGACTGGCGTTATGGCAATGATCACCGCCTATCTAGTGCAGGGTTGCCAAATGCTACTGGTGCTGACGCTGGCGCCGCTGCTCACCGGCTTTGTCCGCGCCGTCAAGGCCCGGTTGCTGCGCCGCCGGGGACCGGCGTTGCTGCAACCCTACCGCGATCTGAGCAAACTGCTGCGTAAGGAAGTGGTGCTGGCGGATTCATCTTCCTGGCTATTGCGGGTCGCTCCCTACGTGATCTTCGCCGCCGTGTGGGTGGCGGCGGCGCTGGTGCCGACTTTCGCCAGCGGCCTGCCGTTCAGTTGGATCGCCGATCTGATTGCTATCGTCGCCCTGCTGGGCGCTGCCCGTTTTTTCCTGGCGCTGGCCGCACTTGACGTGGGCACCAGTTTCGGTGGCATCGGCGCCAGCCGCGAGATGATGATTGCCTCGCTGGCTGAGCCGGCGATGCTGATGATGGTGTTCACGGTGTCACTGTTGGCCGAGACCACCCAATTGTCCTCGATCACCCAGTTCATGCTGGCTGGTGGCGTCGGTCTGCGGGTGTCACTGGCGCTGGCGATGCTCGCCCTGATCATGGTGGCGATTGCCGAAAACGCCCGCATCCCGGTAGACAACCCAGCGACCCACCTGGAATTGACGATGGTCCACGAGGCCATGGTGTTGGAATATTCGGGCCGCCATCTGGCCATGATTGAACTGGCGGCCTCCCTGAAATTGCTGCTGTATCTGTCCTTGCTGGCATGCGTTTTCATCCCCTGGGGCATGGCCACCGCCGGCGACGGGCTGCCGGCTTATCTCATCGGCGCGATGGCTTATGTCAGTAAGCTGGCTGTGAGTGGCTTCCTGCTGGCCTTGTTCGAGACCAGTATCGCCAAGATGCGGGTGTTCAGAGTCGATGAGTTTCTAGGTGCCGCGCTGATGCTGGGATTGCTCGGCACGCTGCTGCTGTTCATGTCGCGGATTAAGTGATGCACAGTTTGGCTTTCGATATTGCACATCTGCTCGCGGGTGGCATGGTGGTGGTGAGTTTGCTGTTACTCTACCAGGATCGCCTGTATGCGCTCTTGAACATGTATGCCCTACACGCGCTATTGCTCGCCCTGGCCGTGAGCTGGCAGGCGTACATCCAGCATGCGACTCACCTTTATGTTACCGCCGCTATCGCCCTGGTCTTCAAAGCCATCCTGATCCCGACAGTTCTGCACCGGATCATCCAGCGGTTGGGTATCCACCGCACGATTGAGCAGGTAGTCGGTGTCGGCCTTAACATGTTAGCCGGCGTCGCGTTGGTTGCTTTGGCGATTCTCGTGATGTTACCGGTGACGGCCATGGCCGAAGCCCTGGTGCGTGAGGATTTGGCTTTCGCTCTGGCAGTGGTGTTACTGGGTCTGCTCATCATGATCACCCGGCACAATGCCGTCAGCCAGGTGGTCGGTTTCATGTCGCTGGAGAACGGCCTTATTCTGGCCGCCGCCGGCGCGCATGGCATGCCGCTGGTGGTGGAGATCAGCGTCGCTTTCTCGGTGCTGATCGCCCTGATTGTGATCGGTATCTTCCTGTTCCGCATTCAAGAGCGCTTCGATACGGTGAACATGCAGATGCTGGATACTTTCCGGGGAGGACGACAGTGATGAACAGCGTAGGTTCCATTGCAGTTACTGCCCTGCTGATCATTCCAGCCACCACGGCGCTGCTGCTGGGACTGCTGTCCAGTTACCGGCTCGGCGCCCGCTTGAATGTCGGCGCGACGCTGCTCAGCCTGCTGGCAGCTATGGCGTTGTGCAAGGCGCGGCCGGAACCCAATCTCTACCTGCTGGTGGACGATTTTAATGTTTATCTGATCGTGTTAAACAACCTGGTCAGTTTCACCACCAGTGTGTTCAGCGCCAGCTACATCGCTCATGAACTGGCGATCGGACGGTTGACGCCAACGCTATCTGCGTTTCTATCACGCCATGTATCAGGTGCTGCTGTTCGCCATGAACCTGGCACTGCTGGCTAACAACATCGGCCTGCTGTGGGTGGCTATCGAACTGGCGACCCTGACCACGGTGCTGATGGTCGGCATTTACCGGACGCACGCGGCGTTGGAAGCGGCCTGGAAATATTTCATCCTGGGCAGTGTTGGCATCGCCCTGGCGCTGTTTGGCACTATCCTCGTGTATCTGGCCGCCCAACCTATCGTGGGCGAGGGCTTGCCGGCGATGGCCTGGCATATCCTGATCAATAAAGCCAGTGCGTTCGATCCGGCGTTGCTCAATCTGGCTTTCGTGTTTTTGCTGCTTGGCTACGGCACCAAAGTCGGTCTGGCGCCGTTGCACGCCTGGCTGCCCGACGCCCATGCCGAGGGCCCCACCCCGATCTCGGCGGTGCTCTCCGGCCTGTTGCTGAACGTCGCGCTCTATGCCGTGCTGCGCTTTAAGATGCTGATGAGCGCCAACGCGGCAGCCTTGGCGCCGGGGCCGTTGATGGTCAGTCTGGGGTTGGTGTCCGTGCTGTTCGCCGCGTTCATGCTGTATCGCCGGAACGACATCAAACGGCTGTTCGCCTACTCGTCTATCGAACACATGGGGATCATTACCTTTGCCTTCGGCATGGGCGGGCCATTGGCCAATTTCGCCGGCCTGCTGCACATGACGTTGCATAGCCTGACCAAGTCGGGGATTTTTTTCGCTGTCGGCCAGATCACCCAGGCCAAAGGCACCCAGCGTATCTCCCAGATCCAAGGGTTGACGGCAACCCATCCGCTGCTTGGTTGGGGTCTGGTGCTCGGCGTTGTCGCTATCGCCGGTATGCCGCCGATGGGTATTTTCCTCAGCGAATTCCTGGTGGTGAGTTCCACCGTTGCCCGTGAGCCGCTGCTGGCGCTGCCGTTGGTGGCGGGGTTGTTGCTGGCCTTCGGCGCGCTGCTGCTAAGGCTGCACGGACTGGCCTTCGGCGAACCACAGGGCAGCGCCGCACCGATGCAGGCTTCCTACCTGCCCATGGTTGTGCATTTAGCGCTAGTCCTGGTTGCCGGTATCTGGTTGCCGGCACCGCTGGTGGCCTGGTTCAACCATGTCGCGGCGCTGCTTGGCTGAGGGCAACCGATGACTGCAAACTTCTCTCTGGCACAGTTACTTGCAGCCGGTGAGCCGGTAGCGGCGCAGCGCCCCTGGCCGCGCGCCATCGTCTCCAGCGACACCTGGAATAGTTTGGCAGAGGGATTAACCAACGGCGCTTTTACCCTGATCGGGCTGTGGGGCGAGCCCGGCATGGTCCATCTGGCGGCGCGCGATGAGGCCAGCGAGGCGCTGGGGATCGCCAGTCTATCTTGTCCGGCAGGGCGTTTCCCCTCGGTGGGACGCTGGCATCCGCCCGCCATCCGGTTGGAACGGGCCCTAGCCGACCTTTGTGGCCTGCATGCCGAAGGCATCCCCGACAATCGACCCTGGCTTGACCATGGCCGCTGGCCGTTGCGCCATCCCCTGGGGGCCACGCAACCCGCGCCGGCACTGCCGGAACCGTATCCATTTCTGCCGGCGGAAGGCGAGAGCTTGCACCAGATTCCGGTGGGACCGGTGCATGCCGGCATTATCGAACCCGGCCACTTCCGCTTTACCGCCAACGGGGAGACCGTGGTGCGGCTGGAGGAACGGTTGGGCTATGTCCACAAGGGGATCGAACGCTTGCTGGCAGGGGCCACGCTGGAACAGGCGGCGCGCCTGGCGGGCCGGGTATCAGGCGACAGTACGGTGGCTTACGCGCTGGCCTTCGCCCATGCCGTCGAAGCCGCCACGGCCACCGACGTGCCGCCCCGGGCCTGCTGGTTGCGGGCGCTGCTGGCCGAACTGGAACGCCTGGCTAATCATTTGGGTGATATCGGCGCAATCTGCAACGATGCCGCGTTCGCTCTGATGCACGCTCATTGCGGGGTGTTGCGCGAGCAGGTGCTGCGCGCCAGCGCCACCTGCTTTGGCCACCGCCTGCTGATGGATAGCGTGGTCCCGGCGGGCGTCAGCGTGGATCTGGCCGCCAGCGGCATGGCGGCGCTGCGCGCGCTGCTAGCCGATATCCACCGGCAATTTCCGCCGTTGATCGAACTGTATGACAATACCGCCTCGCTGCAAGACCGCACCGTAGGAACTGGCAAGGTCAGCTCCTGAACTGGTCAACCGCTTTGGCGCCGGCGGTTACATCGGCCGCGCCTCGGGACGGGACTTTGATGCCCGCCACACACCGGGTTACTCCCCTTACGACCAGCTCCAGTTCGAAGTGCCGGTATTAACCGAGGGGGATGTTGATGCAAGGGTCTGGATTCGCATCCGCGAAGTGGAACAGAGCCTGACGCTGATCGAGCAGATTCTGGACCGCCTACCGCCCGGGCCGTGGCGTGGTGAATTAACGAATGCTGCCGGCGAAGGCGTGGCGCTGGTCGAGGGGTTTCGCGGCGATATTCTGGTCTGGCTGCGGATCGCTGCCGACGGCACAGTAGCACGCTGTCATCTGCGCGACCCGTCGTGGTTCCAATGGCCACTGCTGGAAGCCGCTATCGAAGGTAACATCGTGGCCGACTTTCCGCTCTGTAACAAGTCTTTCAACTGCTCCTACTCCGGTCACGATCTTTAAGGCGGGCTGTCGATGCGCAAACTGCTGTTCCAAAATCTCTGGCGTTCCCCCTTGACTCTCCCGGCCCCAGCTCGCTCGCCGGAGGCTGTGGCCGAACTGGGCGCTCAGGTAGAGCAGGCGGCGCGCCGGCGGCTCGGCCACAGCCTGGCCATCCGCGCCGTCGACGCGGGTTCCTGCAACGGCTGCGAACTGGAGATGCATGCCTTAAACAATGTCTTCTACGATCTGGAGCGGTTCGGCATCCGGTTGGTCGCCTCGCCCCGTCATGCCGACGTGCTGCTGGTGACTGGCCCGGTCACCGCCAACATGCGGGAAGCGCTGGAACGCACTTATGAGGCGACGCCTGCGCCCAAATGGGTGGTGGCGGTAGGCGATTGCGCGCGGGACGGCGGTTTGTTTCAGGGCAGTTATGCCTGCGTGGGCGGGGTATCGGAGGTTATTCCGGTCGATTTGCAGATCCGCGGCTGTCCACCGAATCCCTCGCAACTGCTGGCGGGTTTGCTGGCGCTCTTGCAGGCGCAGGCGTGCTGACCAGTAGTTTATAGACCTTCGCATGGATGTGATTCAAAGTGATGCCTTGTCGCCATGACCGGTTCACGCGGCTTCCTTTTTCGCCCCCTCGCCAATAGGCCTCCCACTCCCGGTTGCCGGGGACTTGCGACAGGAGGCGGTTACCACCGAGTTGCTGGATGTCATCGTCGGCTGCGAGGCGCTGCTGGGGCTGTCGCAACCGTAGGCGAGCTTTGTAGGATGCGTCCCACGCACCATAAACACGCGGGTGTGTGGTGCGTGGAACGCACCCATACGTTTACTATAGCTCATTCTCTACACGGCACGAGAACCGCACCCGGCTGGCGCTCGACGTTGACGAAGCGGCTTCAGGACTGTAGAAGGACGCTTCAGCTTCGATTCCTTTACTTTCAAGTGATCATGATGACGTTAAACATCAAAGATCCCGAAACAGACCGGCTCGCAAGACGCCTTGCCAGAGTCACCGGCGAAAGCCTCACCGAAGCGGTCAACAAGGCCCTGCGCGCACGGCTGGAGCAGGAAACGCGCCAGCGCGGTAGGCCGATAGACCGGAGCAAGGTTCATGAAACCATCAAACGCATGGTCTCACGGCCGGTTCTCGATGACCGTTCCGTTGACGCAATCATGGGTTACGACGCACGCGGTTTACCGCGCTGATGGTGGTCGATACCTCCGCGCTGCTGGCTATCGCTCTGGATGAACTGGAATGTCAAGCATTCCTCGATGCGATTGAGCGTGACCCGACGCGCCTGATTTCAGCCGCGTCGGTGCTGGAAGGCGGAATCATTGTTGAGAGTCGCCTTGGCCCAGACGCCGGCGACGATCTCGATCAACTGATGCTTGTAACCGTCTTCAATCCGGCAAGCGCCTTGCGATACCAACCCTCTGCGGCGGCGGGTTTGCCGGCCAACTGGATGACGCGAGCCAGATTGTTCCAGGTACCTGCGGCCCTGACCAAGTCACCCAACGATTCGCTGATGTGTGCGGCCTCCCGATAAGCCCGCTCGGCAGCGTCCCATTGGCAGGTTTTCTGATACATGTAGCCCAGTTGGTGCCAAAAAGCTGCTTCTGATTCCGGCTCTTTTAGTCGCCGGAAGATTGTCAGCCCCTCCCGGTATCGGCGTTCCGCTTCCGGCAAGTCGTTTTGCCTCATCGCCAGCGTGCCGAGTTGGCCGTTCTTAACAGCCATACTACGAAAGTCACTCAATTCTTCAGAAATTGCCAGCCCTGCTGCATAAGCCACCCGTGCGCCCACATAATCGCCTTTGCCCATCAGCACATCTGCCAGAAGTGTCTGCAAGCGACTTATCTCACGGCGCACATCAGGCGAAGCTTCCAACTGCTGCGCCACCGCCAGCGCCTGCAGGTAGTGAGCCTCCGCCGGTTCCAATTGCCCCTGTCCGTAAAAGCACCGTCACAACAGATTCTCGGGGGTGGGAAAGCGGAAGTTCAGTTCCAAGGTCATGGTTCAGGCGCCTGCGTCGCTGGCAGGGGATTTCCAGGTTAAGTGGATGAGATATACTGGAGTGAGTTGACACAAGTAAATAATTTTATTTGAACAACGACTATCCTTGACTGATGGCGGTTGGCGATGAACGCATTAGAAGTGCAACTCCCCCCAGACATTCCTGTTGAAGAGGCGCAGTTGCTACTGATGGTCAAACTCTTTGAAACCGGAAAACTCACTCTCGGACAGGCAGCTTCCCTGGCGGGTGACTCCAAGCCTACCTTTATCGAATTACTCGGCAAATTCGGCGTTCCAGTCATCGACTATCCCCCCGAAGAATTAAAACAGGACTACCACTACTGCGGTGGGCAAATGGATGAGGCTGTGCTACGATTTACGGTCGTACCGGCTCACAAATATTGAATACAAGAGCGATAGAAAATATATGAATGAGATCACGCAAAAGAAAATACCTGTAAAAACATCCAAGGCGATTGAAAAACTGGCGCAAATAACTCATGAATTACACCAAGGAAAAGATTATAATATTACCCGGTTAACGACCCTCAAAAGCTTATGTCAAGATCCGGATACAGCCAGTCGCTTTGTCCTCTATCTTGCTCAACAGACGCAGAAGAAAATGGCGAAGAAGGAGAATAAAAACATCTCTCCTGAAAAATGGCACCAACATAAAGCACTGGTGAGGGAAGCCGTTGAGCACATGACAAGTTATCTCAATCACAAAACTGCTCAAGGAGAAGAAAAGTTACGAAACCTCCTGTATAAAATAGAACAACTGCAAAATACCTATGAAAATCAGCGTTGGGGGCTAGTGAGATTGATTGAAAGTTCAGACACCTTAGTGGTGGAAAAAGCGATACAATGTATTTTGTCGCCAGCGGACTCGGCATTTTGGGGATACCATGTAGGTCGAGAATATGCCGAACGCTATAATGCCTTTTATGGCACAGGCTTAATTCCCGAATCTGCCCCATTGATGGAAGATATTATCAACTTCTGGTATCATCATTATGGCATTTTAGATAATCAGGTACCTCTGGACCAACAGGAGCAAACACCATGAGTAAAAATGCAGACAGTAAGAAAGAAGCCAAGAAGAAACCGACGAAGAGCCTGAAGGAAAAGCAGGCTGAGAAGAAATCCAAGAAGAAGAATAAGGGATCCCTCGCCTAACGGGTCATGTTGTGGAGAAAAACAACCCCCCGGGGATGGAAATCGGTCCCGATGTCGGGTTACGCCGCGCCGGTAACGCCTCTGCTATTAGCCGGTTCGGTAGCGGGCGCGTCTAACCCGACTTACGATCAGATCGCCAAGTGCGCAGAACTCGGCGAAGCGGGCTGTGCCTTTGCGCCAAGCCAGGCCGATCTGGCGGTAATTACCCTCATCCCTTTATTCGACTGATCTAGCAACTCTCACGATCAAGCCAAGGATTACAGACATGAGCAAAAAACTCACTACCACCGCCGGCTGTCCCGTCGCCGATAACCAGAACGTGATGACCGCCGGTCCACGAGGCCCGCAGTTGCTACAGGATGTCTGGTTTCTGGAGAAGCTCGCCCACTTCGACCGCGAGGTGATCCCCGAACGGCGCATGCACGCCAAGGGCTCCGGCGCCTACGGCACGTTCACCGTCACGCACGACATCACCCAGTACACGCGGGCGAAGATCTTCTCGCAGATCGGCAAGCAGACCGAGCTGTTCGCCCGTTTCACCACCGTCGCCGGCGAACGCGGTGCGGCCGATGCCGAGCGCGATATCCGGGGCTTCGCCGTTAAGTTCTACACCGAGGAAGGCAACTGGGATATGGTCGGCAACAACACGCCGGTGTTTTTCCTGCGCGACCCCCTCAAGTTCCCCGACCTCAACCACGCGGTCAAGCGTGACCCGCGTACCAACCTGCGCAGCGCCAAGAACAACTGGGACTTCTGGACCTCGCTGCCCGAAGCACTGCACCAGATCACCATTGTGATGAGCGACCGCGGCATCCCGGCGACCTACCGCCACATGCACGGCTTCGGCAGCCACACCTTCAGCTTCATCAACGAGAACAATGAGCGCTACTGGGTCAAGTTCCACTTCAAGTGCCAGCAGGGCATCAAGAACCTGACCGACGCCGAAGCCGAGGCGATCATCGGCAAGGACCGCGAGAGCCACCAGCGCGACCTCTACGAGAGCATCGAGAAGGGCGATTTCCCGAAGTGGACCCTCAAGGTGCAGATCATGCCCGAGGTCGACGCCGCGAAGGTGCCGTACCACCCCTTCGACCTGACCAAGATCTGGCCGCACCAGGATTATCCGCTGATCGAAGTGGGCGTGATGGAACTGAACCGCAATCCGGAGAATTTCTTCGCTGAGGTCGAGCAGTCGGCGTTCAATCCGGCCAACGTGGTGCCGGGCATCGGCTTCTCGCCGGACAAGGTGCTGCAAGGAAGACTGTTCTCCTACGGCGATGCCCAACGATACCGGCTTGGCACCAATCACCACCTGATTCCGGTGAATGCGCCGCGGTGCCCGGTGCACAGTTACCACCGCGATGGCACGATGCGGGTCGATGGCAACCACGGCAGCACGCTTGGGTATGAGCCTAACGACCAGGGCGAGTGGGCCGAGCAGCCGGACTACCGCGAGCCCCCGCTGAGCCTGGAGGGCGCCGCCGACCACTGGGACCACCGCGAAGACACGGACTACTTCTCGCAACCCGGGGCGTTGTTCCGCCTGCTGAGTCCGGCGCAGCAGCAGGCCTTGTTCGAGAATACGGCCCGCTCGATCGGCGAGGCGCCACGCGAGATCCAGTTGCGCCACATCCGCCATTGCCTGCAGGCCGACCCGGCTTATGGCGCAGGCGTCGCCAAAGCGCTGGGCATCGCGGTGAGTGCGGCAGGCTGAGGAGAAGGAATCAAGCAATGGCGATGGAGCTCGCTGCACCCAAACCCGACTGGGCAACGCCGCGCCAGGGCTGCGTCTCGCCCTGATCGGTTGGTGCAGCGGGGTTCGCGGCAACGGCGCTGGGTGCGTTGGTTTGTGGCTAGTGGCTAGTGGCTAGTGGCTTGTGGCTTGTGGCTTGTGGCTTGTGGCTTGTGGCTTGTGGCTTGTGATTGCAAAGCGGGCCTGAGCGCCGGGAGGAAGCAAGCTATCCGGCTCCCTCCGCCGCCAGTTCCAGGACATCGCCATTGCCGAGAAACAGATCGGTTTTGGAACCATGCTTTGCACTGCCTCTGACCACCGGTAGACCGGCGGCCAGCATCTTCTGCACGGCCGTCGCGCCGGTGCAATGATTGCAGCCGAAGTGCTCGATCCGATAGGCAGCCAGGGCTTCGATCAGCCGGTCCTTGTCGGCGTTCCAATCCTCGAAGGGCGCGATATGCAGACCGCCATACACCGCGTACAGGCGTTCACCCCCAACGAAGGTGCGGCGGGCGTACTCGAGCAGATTCAGGACACCGCCGTGACCACAACCGGTCACCATCGCCAGGCCCTTGTTCTGAATCTCGAAGTACAGCACGTTCTCGCCCTGAACCTGCAACAAGGTCTGCATCGGAAACTGCACCAGCGCGCAGCCGGGAAACAGAGTGATCGGCTGCTGGGGCGGCACCGTGATGACCGGGCCGGTGTGACCGAGTTGTTGGATCAAATCCAGCCCTTCCTGGTGAAAACCCTCGGGAATATAGATCGGCAGCGAGGGGCAGTGCTTCAGGGTGGCACCGATCCCCCAGAAATGATCGAAGTGTTCGTGACTGATGACGAGACAGTCAATCGCGCCGTCCGCCAACAGTCGGTCCACGCCTTCTTCGGCGAAGCGGCGCTCCATCCAGGCGGGGTTCCAGCCGGTATCGAATAATATCCGATGCAGTTTGCCATCCACTGTTTCCGCTTCGATCAAGGCCGCCGAACCGGCCGCGTTGTCGGCGTGCAGCTCACCGAACGGTGGCCAGGGCAATCGATATTGATTGGCATTCATGCCGCCAACAGCCTGGATATCCGCCAGCAGGGTGGCGTTATCGAGCCAGCCGACTTCAGAAATGCACAGTACTTTAAAGCGCTTGAGAGCGCCGATCGCAACCGGTTGAGTAGGCGGTGACGGAGTGGCGGTTGGTGCGTTCAGATCTTGCATGGAAGGCTCCAGCTCATTGGCAAAGGAATACAAACTTTCATGGGATTTCCTCCTCATGCAACGGAATCCTTGCAAAAGGGTGCTCGGAAGCGCTGCTCAGCCCGAGTCCCTGATTGGCCAGCAGGGCCTGCACCACCTTGCGGCGCCCGGATTCCAGAAGGCGCTGCACCGTACCCCGGCTGATCTGCATCCGCTCGCCCGCCTCGATCTGAGAGAGACCTTCCAGATCACACAGGCGCATCGCTTCGAACTCGTCCAATGCCAGCCAATGCACCACCACCTCGGGTAGCGGTATGCCCCTGGGTTTGAGCACCCGCATATCACTCAAGGGACGACAGCAGCGGTGTTTGCGGCCACGAGGCATCAGGCAGCGTAGATGGCAATCATGAGAATACAATATTTGTGCATACGCACATTATAGCGCATAAAAAATTAATATCAAACGTGATGTGTTGGTCAAATCCAATTCCGTCAGCCGCTGCTCCCGCGCCACCGCAATCCGCCGCAGCGCCTCCTGATAGGCTTCTTCCGGTGTCATCTCTTTTGCCTGCCGAACAACGCGCGTCATACCGCAAATTGGTGAATGATATTAGATGGCACTATCATGGTTCATCCTGGACGATTGGCGCAGTCGTCTGAACCGGGTTATCGTCGAGCCCTGCGGAGGCGGCTTTAACGAGCCGGCGAGGACGCCGGCGCTCCCAGGGTCGGGCAGACCTGACCGCAGCAGACCGGGTTATCGTCGAGCCCTGCGGAGGCGGCTTTAACGGGCCGGCGAGGACGCCGGCGCTCCCAGGGTCGGGCAGACCTGACCGCAGCAGACCGGGTTATCATCGAGCCCTGCGGAGGCGGCTTTAACGGGCCGGCGAGGACGCCGGCGCTCCCAGGGTCGGGCAGACCTGACCGCAAGCAGGCCGGCGAGGACACCGACACGATTGTCCCGCCTTAAGTGGGTAGCCACAAATAGGAACTATCGATGGACAGCGTGATAT
This sequence comes from uncultured Pseudomonadota bacterium, assembly GCA_963708455.1. Lineage (GTDB taxonomy): Bacteria > Pseudomonadota > Gammaproteobacteria > Competibacterales > Competibacteraceae > CAIMUS01. The sequence continues at coordinate 446,896 of CAVPSQ010000005.1, read as the reverse complement.
TTATCAGCTACAGCCACCAAGACCAAGACCAGCAATATCAAGCCGAACTGGGGGCGGCGCTGGCGGCCGTGCCCTCCATCCGGGACCGGGTCTGGGTAGATCATAAAAAGCTCGATTACGGTGATAAATTCCATCCTGAAATTCAACAGGCGTTGGCCAGGGCGAGAGTGGCCTTGCTCCTGATCAGCAACCATTTTCTGACCTCCGAGTACATTACCCAACACGAACTGCCCTACCTTTTGGAGCAGGCCGATCGTGGCGCCTTAAAGCTGGGCATGCTCTACGTCAGCCGCATTCCCGAAGCCGCCCAGTCGGTGGAACTGGAGTGGGACGGTCGGAAATGGACTGTGGATTTAGCCAAAACCCTCTGGATCAACAAGGACAAGCCACTGGATTCAATAGAGAACGACGGCGAGCGCAAAGTCATCTACGCCCACGCCGCCGATTGGGTCGCCCGCCAGTTGGTGCCTTCCTCCCCATCAACCCCAGCGTCCACCGAACCACGCCATGAACTGGCGATCCTGCTCCAGGCCCGGCGCAACCACTGGCAACACCAGTTTTTTCTGCCGACCCAGCCGGACGCCATTAAGCCCACGCTCGACTGCCCCGAACCGGCGGCGGACCTCGACGGTGAGCAGATGTTCGACCTGTTGTTTGGCCGCGATCCGCTGATTTGGGGCCATCTGCTCGCCTTGGCGGTCGGCGCCGACCATCGCGTCGACCCAACGGAGGCGCGGCTGCGGATAAGGCTGCTGACCGATGTCCAATCGCTGCGTGGCTTACCGTGGGGGAGTATCGCTTATCGCGGCCGCCCGCTTTATCAAGACGGCTGGACGGTCGAACTGCACGCGGGGGTCGAGCCCGGTTTCCCGGAGTACGCCCGGCATCTGTGCTATTTCCCCGGCCGGGTAGCGCTGGTCGGTTCCGCGGCAAGCCGCCAGGCCGCCCATTTCCACGACCTGCAGCGCTTCTTTCAGCGACACTGGCCGGAAAATCCTGATCCGGTGGTAGCGGCCGACGCAGGCGACTTGCACGCCGCCCTGCAAGCCGGTTCGACCCGCCTGGTGTATTACTACGGACCGGCGTCACGGCATGGCCTGTTGCTACAAGACGGGGCGACGGATGGTGGGTGTGTCACCTGGCAGGAACTGGCGGACTGGTTGCGTCAATCGCAATCGGTCTCGCTGTTGTTTCTCAATCTGGTGGGCGAAACCGAGTACGAGGCGCTCGCGCAGGGCGCGGTCTTGCTGAACGGCGTCAAGGGGGCGGTACTGTTTCAGTGCAACCCGCGCACCAACGCCCACGCCGCCGCCAAAGCGGGTTTGGCCTGGCTGGATAAGGTGTTTTGCCGCCGGCTCGATCCGGTGGTGGCTTTGCACCAGCCGCCCTGCGGCCATATCAGCGCCTGGACCCGCTATTCGAGCTGGCAGACGGTGGCGCCGGCGCGGTTGCAGAACCCCGATCTGGTCAACCTGTTGCTGGATCGCCACCGGCAGCGTGATACGCTGTCGGGCGCAAGGGATGAGTTTTACACCTACGCCACGCGCTACCTTCATCACGTAGTCGCGCTCGGCACGCCGGGCTGCCTCACCAGCCACTTCCCAGAAATGATCAAGCAACACCTGGTGCGCAACCAGCGCGAGCGGGAAGCGTATTACTATCGAGCGATCGACTTGATCGCCGGCACGGACAACATCCAGCGGGTGGACGACGCCGTGCGCCGTCAATGCCGCCTCTCCCCGGCGCAAGCCCTACTCAGCGGTCTGCTCGATCCGGACCTGACGGCCGGCGTGGCGTTTTGTTTTCTGGTGCTGGGGTGGCGCGCGTGTCAGGCCCCGGTCAGTGAGGCGATGTTACGCGCCGTGGCGGACTGGTGCCGCCTCCGCCTGGGGGCGGAATTCGGCGCGGGGGGTCAGCCCGAAAAGGTCCGGGTCATCTCCATCCTGGCGCTGGAAGCGGAACACGCCAAGGAAGCATTGGCCCCCGTGGTCGAACGCCTGATCGATGAGTACGATACGGAGCCGGGCTTCCATTTCGGTGAACTGGACCCGCTGGCCGCCGTGGGCCGCCAGGATTTACGCAAATACTTCCGCAATGAGACGATTTGTAGCTGCGACGACCGTTACCGGGAATTGTTTTCCGATTTACTGCTGGCCAAGCGACAGGAAATGCCCTTCGATGAAGCGGTCGCTACCATCCGCCGGGGAGAACCCGATAACTGGGGCAACCTGTTCGACGAACTGACCGAGATGACCCAAAACAACGCTTGGCCGCCACCGCATTACGATCCGAAATTCTGGAGACGGCGCGATGACCACTGACAAAGACGCCCCGTTCGAGCTGATCGCGCAGCTGCCGGCGAACTCGGCGGCCCACGACGCCCCAGCCAGAAAGCAGTGGCTGGCGAAGCGCCGATTGCCGTCGTTCCTGGGCAGCCATTCCCAGGCCGCCGGGCGCTATCGGCCGTCCGATGAACTGCTGCTCGCCTTCAACATGGCGCTGCACACCGGCAGTCCGCTGCTGCTGACCGGCGAACCGGGCACGGGCAAAACCCAGGCGGCGGATTTCGTCGGGACGTATTTCGACATCCCGGTGTATAAATTTCTGGTCAAATCGACCTCGACCGCGCAGGACCTGATGTACGAATTCGACGCCGTCGGCTATCTGCATTGGGCGCAGTCGGCCCGCCGCGAACCCGCGCCGAACCAGAGAATTGCCGAAGAAGCTGAAGTCGTGCGGCAAGGGTTTCTGCACAAACAGGCGCTGTGGCAAGCCTACGAGACCGATGGCGACGCTGTGGTGTTGATCGATGAAATCGACAAAGCGTCACGCGACTTTCCCAACGACCTGCTGCACGAACTCGACCAGCACAGCTTTCCGCACCCGTTCGATTCCACCGATTGGATCAAGCCGCGCTCCGGTCGGCCGCCGCTGGTGATCGTCACCAGCAACGAGGAGCGCCGCTTGCCGGACGCCTTTCTGCGCCGCTGCATTTTTCACCGCATCGAGCTGACGCCCGCGCTGGTCGAAGCGGCCGTGGAAAGCATGGCGGGCGCGGCCGGCGCCGGTTTTCCCCATCTCGATCCGACGACACGCGCCGTGGCCCGCCGGCGTTTCTGGGATTTGCGCGAGACGCCGGGATTGGACAAGAAACCCTCCACCGCCGAACTGTTGACCTGGCTGAGCATTCTGAGCGCCCAACGGGTGACGGCCGAGGCACTGGAAAGCTGCCGGCTGGCGGCTCTGCCCGCCCTGGGAGCCTTGATCAAGGACGCCGGGGACCTCGCCCGGTTGGGCTGAACCATGCCTCTCGACGGGCCCGACCGGCTGGCCGGACTGGACGATTTCCTGGCCACGCTGCGCCTTAATGGGTTACCGATCGGGCCGGGCGAGATCGAACGGCTGCGCCATCTGTTCGCGCGGGAACCCTCGTTGGACCGCGCCGGACTGAAAGCGCTGCTCAGCGCGCTGTTGGTGAAAACGCCGGCGCAACGCCAGACCTTCGAGGTTTTGTTCGCCGCCTGGTGCCCGGACCACGAAGCCGATTGGCCGGCGGAGCCGCCCCCGTCCATCACGGCGCCATCGTCGGGAGCGGCTCCGCCGCCGCGCCCCGGCGAATCGGTGGAGCCTACGGTCGAACCACCGCCTGAATCCCGCCGCTTCCTGTACTGGCTGCCCGGCGCGCTCGTGGGCGCGCTGGCGCTGGCCGTGCTGCTTTGGCAGTTGCTTACACCCACTGAGAGCATCGAGCAGAAGCCACCCGTAGAGAACACTCCGCCGCCATCCCCCACCGGGGAGAACTCCGACCCGGACTTGCCCGACCAACCCGTCAATACGGTCTGGTTCTGGCGGACCGACGCGGTGACGCCAGCGGCCGTGCGAACACCGAACCGGCTCGGCCCGGCGCTACTGGCGTTGCTCGGCGCGACCGCCCTGACGCTGGCGCTGACGCTGGCGTGGCGTTACTGGCGGCGGTTCCCGGTTATCAAACCGGCGCCGGCGCGCTATCGGGGCGCCGGCTGGCAACCGCTGCCCCCGCCGCCCCGTGACGACAGCGCCCTGATCGATGCCCGCTCGCGCCGTCAACTGGTGTGGAATATCGAACGCTTCATCGCTGACGATCCCACCCGGCGGTTGAATTTGTCCAGGACCGTCAACGAAACCGCCCAGGCCGGTGGGTTTACGCGGCTCCATTTCCAGCCCGCCGTCTACGCCCGCGATATCTGGTTCTGGCTGGACCGACACCTGGAATGGCGAACCCCGCGGGAGGTCGCCGCGCAACTCGGCACCACCCTGCGGGCCGCCGGGTTGGAGACGCGGCAGGGCTTCTTTACCGACGTCCCGCACCGGGTCGATTGGCCTGCCCAACCCGGTTACCGCCCCGTGGCGGAGGAGGGCCAGGGCCGTCAGGCGCTGGTGGCGATCTTCTCCGATGGCGCCGGACTGAGGCGGCAACTCGATCACCCGCTGCAGCGGGAAGAAACCCGCCGACTCCTCGGCAGTTTGCAGCGCTGGCCGCGGCTGTGCTGGGTGGACTGTTCGCCCCAAGGCGATCAACTCAGCGCCTTGTTTGCGACGGAGCGGTTGTCGCTGGAGGTGGTGGCGTTGGCGCAACTGCCGGCCTGGTTGGGCGAGGTTGCGGCCGCCGCGCCGGTCGCCGCGCCGCAGGACGACGGTCTGTTCGGCGATGCGCGCCGGTGGGCCGCCGTGACCGCCTTGGGCGGAGCGCAGGCCGATGCCGCCGCCGCCCACACCCTGCGGGTTCTGCTGGGGTTGTCCGTCAGCCCCTGGCGAATCGATCAGATACGGGCCGCCAGCGCTCACCCCGAAACCCGGCGACGGTTGATCAATGGGCTGTTGCGCAGCGACCTGCGCGACGACGCTCCGGGACGACCGCACAGTCCGGCGCGGCGGGCGCTGGACTGGTGGCAAATGCGCTACCTCGAAGCCGACCGAGACAAGCAGGCGCAGGAAAATCCCCTGTCACCCTGGCGGGACTCGCTCGCCAGCCGCCGTTGGCGGGTCGAACGCGCCCTGTTGCAGTTGTACACCGATCCCGCCGGCGCCGCCGACCCATTGGCGCGACTGGCGGATGATGAATTACGCGAGGAAATCCGCGCTCGACTGGGCGAATTCGCCGCTGCGGATCACCGGTCCGACGACCGGGATGAGGACGGCGAGCGGATTTACCTGACCTGGCGTTTCGCCGCCTTGCCCGCCACGACCCGCCACCGGCTCCGCGAACTGGGCTTCGCCGCCGGCCTTTATCCGAGCGCGCCGCCGCCTCTCAAAAGTGCGCCGCGGCTGGCGTTGGCGCTGACCCTGTTGACTACCCTGGCGGCGGCGGCGTTCGCGGCGGCCGGTTACCGCTGGCTGACGCCCAACCCGCCGCGGCTGCTGGCGCAGGACAGCCGGTACGAACATCCCGTGGTGGCGGCGCAAACCGTGCGGATCATCGAACCGGTCGATCAGCCTCCGAACGAATACCGGGTTACGCTCGGCAGCCCGCGGGAGAGTCTGACGCTGCAAGTCCCTGCCGGGGCCGAGATACCGGTGAACTGGCGCTGGGCGGCGGCTGATAACCCGGTGCGCTTGAGCGACAGCGACAGCGTGCTGCTGCGCGCCGGGTCCCTGGCGGAACCGATCCGCGCCTGTGCTGACTGGCCGCAACGGTCGCTGGCGGTCATCGCCGCGCCCTATACGGATCGAGCCGCCCGGCAACTGGCGATTCGGCTGCTGGACAAAGGCGGCGTCGATCAAGCGCTGGTTGGTACGCAGTGGGCAAAGCACCTGGAGGAATGGCTGGGACCCAGCCCGGTGCTCAACCGACAAACACAAGTGCTGGTGATCGCGCCGAAGGGGAAAGACCCGGACGCTGCTCGCCACTTGACCGGTCATCCGGGACCGTGGGCGGTGGTGAGCGCCGACGATTTGGTCAGCCTGGCCCGCGCCATCGATTTCAGTGGCGCCCGAACGCTGGAGCAGGCGCGATTGCCCTGGCGCGTGATCGAGCAGCGCGGCGCGGTGCGGGTCTACGGTGGCCCCCCAACCGAATTAGCGAACGGCATCACCTGGGTTTCTATCTGTCCCGGCGCGTTCACTATGGGCTCAGTCAAAGGCGAACCGATGGCGCAAGACGATGAAATCATCGAACCGCCGCGCCGGGTGGCGTTGTCGGCCTTTCAGATGGCCGCCACCGAAACCACCAACCGCCAGTACGCCCAGGTGGTGACCGATCACCCGGTCCGCAATAACGAGCCGGTGGTAAATATAAACTGGGAACAGGCCCACGCCTTTTGTGACAAGGTCGGCGGCGACTTACCTACCGAGGCGCAATGGGAGTACGCCGCCCGTGGCGGCAGCCGCGCGCCCTGGTCGTTCGGGGAGGATGAAAACCAACTTGGCCGCTATGACTGGTTCGATTGGAATTCGAACAGTGAAATTCACCGGGTGAGACAGAAACGGCCGAACCCGCTGGGCTTGTACGACATGCACGGCAATGCGTGGGAATGGGTGCTGGACTGGTATGGCGACTACCAAGCCGGACTTTTTGTCGATCCAGCGGAGCCGACGCGATCCAAGTCGGATCAGCGGGTGGTGCGCGGCGGTTCGTTCTTCGACCCGCCCCGGCGCCTGCGCTCCGCGTGCCGGGTCTTCGTCGTCCCCGAGGACAGGGCCAGTTTCCTCGGGTTTCGGTGCGTGCGTGTCCCGCCCCGGCCTTGAGCCATTGAGTGTTTGATCTTTTGAATCAATAGCCGTGCGCAGCACGGCTCGCCGTAAGGTGATTGCTGGCAAAGGCTATACCGGCAAGGCGGGTATGAGGGATATGAGTGGATAGGGGGGTATGAGTGGATAGGGGGATATGAGTAGATAAGGGGTATGAGTAGATAAGGGGTATGAGTAGATAGGGGGTATGAGTGGATAAGGGGGTATGAGTGGATAGGGGGGTATGAGTAGATAGGGGGGTATGAGTAGATAGGGGGGTATGAGTGGATAGGGGGGTATGAGTGGATAGGGGGGTATGAATTCCCCTCCTTGGATAAGGAGGGGTGGCGCGTAGCGCCGGGGTGGTTCGATCTTGCGGACCGGATCAGCCGGCAGGCATCGCCCCCAGCCGCAAGCTCCGCCGCCGGCTGCGCCACCGCGTGCGGGTCGCAGCGGCCCAAGGCGAGGACGCCTTGATCCGCACCGTTCGTTCCTATCGAGGCTTGCTGGTGTTTCCTTAAAGGAAGGCGCCCGCAGGGTGGGAGGTCAGGCTGCAATGGTCGAACCACCCCGGCGCTACGCGCCACCCCTCCTTATCCAAGGAGGGGAATTCAGATCCCCTCATACCTGCCTTTCCGGTAAGCCTTTGCCAGCAGTTTGCTGGTGTTTCCTTAAAGGAAGGCGCCCGCAGGGCGGGAGGTCAGGCTGCAAGGTCGAACCACCCCGGCGCTGCGCGCCACCCCTCCTTATCCAAGGAGGGGAATCCAGACCCACCCACACCCCTCAACCGTTCGGCTTGTGCTTCGACAAAACAACAACAAAATAACAAGATGTCAGCCAATTGAACAAAATTGTCCATTCGTAAAATAAAGCCGGCCGGCGCTAGCGCGCCGGCTTTTATCAATTAATCAATCGCTCGATGAATCAACATGCGGGGGCGGGACACGCACGCACCGAAACCCGAGGCGCCAGCCCCAGCCCCTGCGCTCGGGGACGCCGCCGACCCGGAGCGCGGAGCGCAGGACCTGGGGCGCGTCGACGAACGAACCGCCGCGCACCACCCGCCTCCCGGACTTGGGTCGCGTCGGCCCACGCGGATTACGGGCGGCTGTCGGCGAGTAAGGGCCATACCAATCCCAACACCATTCCCACACGTTGCCGTGCATATCGTACAGCCCCCACGGATTGGCGCGCTTGGTCGCCACCGGCTGCAGTGTCTTTGTGTTGCCGCCATACCGAGCATAGGCATCGAGACCGGCCGGGTCGTCACCAAAAAAATACCGGGTTATCGTCCCCGCCCGGCAGGCATATTCCCATTCGGCCTCAGTTGGCAACCGGTAACCGTCAGCGCGCCAATCGCAGCGCCAGCGGCCAAATCGCCGAGCGTAGCAAGGTCGGTAGCCCGCCCGTTGCGACAGCCGATTGCAAAATTCGATGGCGTCATACCAACTGACATCCACTACCGGCTGTCGCGCCTCAGCCTCCGCTTCGTCCGTTGGTTGTGCCGCCATAATCGACCGGTAAAGCGCCGCCGTGACCACGGTGGCAGCGATGCGAAAAGGCGCGACCGTCACCTCATGGGGCGGTTTCTCGTTATCACGCGCCATAGCGTCGGCGTCCGACGAACCCATCAGGAAACTGCCGCCGGGCAGGTCCACCATCACCAGCTCACCGTCCTGCACCCGCCTCGGCTTAGCCGGGGCGCGCACCGGGTTGTCCTCCTCAAAGACGGGCACCGCTGTATAGCCCAGCCAGCCCAGCGCGGCGAACAACGCCAACCAGAACAACGCCCAGCCCGGCGCTTCCAGATAAAAGAAACCCGCTCCGCCGATGCCGCCAGACACGACGCCGGCGGCAATGACTACAAACAGCGGCAACGAGTCCAGCCACCGCCAGCGCTGCGCATCAGCCGGATGTCGGTGATTGGCTGTCGCCAGGCGGTTTCTTCGCCAGGGAAGCACTGAGCGAGTGAAATAGGCTTTCAAGCCGAGACCCTCGTTATACCTTCTCTTAAGTTCTTGAGAGCACTAGAGCGTTGACTGGTTTAAATGACGGTGAGCAAGTCAGTTCGGCTGAGGACCGATGTCCCCCCTGGGAGCGCCGGCGTCCCCGCCGGCTCCGACAGGACAGCAGCGACGGCCGGGTTTACCTGGGGGCGGATGGGTGGTATTTCCACCCCGGGGCCGGCGAGGACGCCGGCGCTCCCAGGGACCCGTCACCAACGTTCGCCGCCGGCCGTTATCACGCTTCCACCAGACGGCGGAAGTAGCGGCCATTCTCCACCAAATCTGGACCGTGGCGGTGCAGTCCGCCACCGATCAGAAAGATCACATTCTGCCCATACAGGGCCCGCATGGCGGGCGCCTGTGCCAGGTTCATACCGCCGCCGGGCGTGGGCATGATCGGTTTAAGATGTCCCAGGGGAGCGGCCGCGCCGGCAGCAATGGCGAGGCATTCCTCCCGGCTGAAGGAGAAGCGTCCGCCCACGTTGGGAAAAATGGTGGCGTCGGCCCCGGCCAGCCGAGGAAGCTGCCCGAATAGGAGGTAATGGCCAACGCCACTGTTGGGATGGACCGTAAAACTTCCCTGGAAAGCGGGATGGCTCATGATGGGTAGAGCAACCCGGTCATCGGCAGCCAACCGGCGCATGGCGTCGAACCCCATCAGCCCTGGCGCGGCCAGCAGCGCGCCTGCCCCTACCTGCTTGGCGAACAGCGCCCGTTCCAGCGCCTGCTCGCCGGCAGCAGTGACATTCGGCATGTACAGGCAGCGGTAGCCCGTGGCCTGATTGGCGCGCTGAACCGCCTCGGCGCAGCGCTCCACCCGCTCGCGGAAAGGCGCGAACGGCTGATCAGCCAGACCATGATCATCCTTGATGATGTCGATGCCGCCGAACGCAAACTGCTGCGCCAGTTCGGCCAGGGCCACCGGCGGCAGACCCATTGGCTTGAGCGCGGTACACAGCAACGGTCGCTGCGGAACATCCAGTAGCCGGCGCCAACCGTCACAGCCGAAGCGCGGTCCCTGAAAAGTGCGCGACAGCGCATCGGGCAGTTCCAGCCGCTCCAGTCGGATGCCGGGTTTGAGACTGATATTGCCGAACAGCACATTCAGCAACTGAGTTAATTCCCCTCCGACGGTCTCCACGGCGAAGCTGATGACGGCCTCGAACCGGTCGGGCTGCAAGGCTTCGAACGCTTCAATCCTTGCCACGATAGCGTCACGGATATCACCTTCGGGCACGAGGTCGGCGGGCAGTTCAACCGTCTGCTCCAGGCACAGATCCTGCGCTCTTTCCCAGGCCCGTTGCCGGTCGCCGGTGAGACGGTAGATGGCACGCAGACGTTCCCCAGACAGCGGCACGCAGGCAGTGGGAATCGCCATCGGCTACAAGGCCTCGGCCTTGGCGCTGCTGTGGGTCGCTTCGATGCGCACGGCGGCCAGATCAGCGGCAGCAATCGCAAAGGACGTTCCCAGCAAGTCCTCCACCCGCTGGACCAGCGCCAGTGCGTCGAGTCCATATTCACGCAGCAGATAAGGCCGGCTGGCACCGTGAATGAAGGTATCTTTCAGACCGATGCGCGCCAGTCGCTTGCCCAGCGCGTGTTCGGCCAGCAGTTCCGCCACCGCCGTGCCCAGCCCGCCCAGAATGCTGTGATTTTCCATAGTAATCACCCCGTAGCGAGCCTGTGCCAGACTGTCCAGCACGACAGGATCATCGAACGGCTTCAAGGTGGATACATGCAGATGCTGGATAGCGACGCCTCGTTCCCGCAGGGCATAGGTGGCGCGCAGCGCTTCTTCGGTGCAGATACCGGTGGAGAGTAAAGTCGGATCCGCACCGCTGCTCAGCACCCGCGCCTGACCGAGGCGCAGCGGTTGGTCAGCGGGAAACAACCGGGGAATCTCGCCGCGCAGCATGCGCACGTAGACCGGACCGTCGATCGGATGGATGGCGTCCAGCACGGTTTCCACGTCGGTGGCATCGCCTACTTCGACCAGCGTCATATTGGGCAGGGCGCGCAGCACGCCAAGATCCTCGATGGCCTGATGGGTGGCTCCGCCGGGGGTAGTGACGCCGGGCAGGAAGCCGAACAGGCGCACCCGCAGATTGGGATAGGCGATGGAGTCGCACAACTGATCGTAGGCGCGGCGGTAGAGGAATACCGCGAAGGTGTGCAGCAGCGGGACGAAGCCTTCCCGCGCCATGCCGCCCGCCCAACTCAGCATGTTCTGCTCTGCCATACCGAGTGAAAAGAAACGCTCCGGATAGGTGTTGCGGAAAAGATCGATTTCGGTGGAACTGGTGAGGTCCGCCGACAAGACGATGACTTCGGGTTTGTCGCTGGCCCAGTGGACCAAATTGCGGGCGTGGACGCGGGTCAGAATTTCCATGACGGCCAAAGTGCTCTATGCAAGGGTTGGCGATTAGGTCGGCAGCGTGGACAGAAAATCGCTGAACTGGCGTCGGTCCTGCTCGTCCTTGAAGCGCACGTAATGCAAGTGCGGCCGGCGCGCTTCCAGCAATGGCATGCCAGCGCACGGATTGGTGTAGGCCAGCACGAACAGCGGGCGCCCGTCGGGCGGCTGTCCGGCAGGCGCGGCCAGGGCGTCCACAGCGTGTCCGTCCACCGCCACCGTCCGCGCACCGAAGGCCTCCAGGCGGGCGGCCAGCGGCTCGATGTTCATGATGTCGCTCATCCTGCCGTCGCACTGCTGGCCGTTCACGTCCACGTAAACGCCTATCTTATCGAGCTGATAAAAGGCCAGCGCCTGAACGGCTTCCCAGGTCTGTCCCGATTGGAATTCCCCGTCGGACATGAACACCCATACCCGTCCCGACTCGCCGCGCAGGCGCCGCGCCAATGCGATGCCACCGGCTTGACTGAGGGTCTGTCCCAGTGAACCGCCGGTCACTTCCAGACCTGGCGAGTGCTCCGCCCCGATCATCTCCATGCTGCCGCCGTCCTGATTGAACTGTTCGAGCGCCTCGGGCGCCAGCCGGCCCGCCTCGATGAGCGCGACATACAAGGGCAGCGCATAGTGCACGGCCGAGAGCAAAAAGCGGTCCAGGTGGGGAGCGTGCGGGCCGTTATAGGCGGCACCGGTGAAAGCATGCGGATTGTCCCTACCCGGCACACCTGCAAACAGTGGCGGCAGCGGGGGCGCCTGACTGGGTCCGAGTTGCAGCACCTGCGTGTACAGCACGGCCAGTATTTCAGCCGCCGAGCAGGCTTGGCTCAGATAGCCGCCCTGCTGGCGGATGGTGTGTTCCAGCACGCGGCGGCGGATGGCGTTCGCCATGCGTCGCGCCTGTAATTCCCATGCGTGGGATTCCATAAAGCGCTGTACATCGGATCGAAAAAGGGGATAGCACTATACCCGCAGGCACGACGAATGCAAGTACTGAGCCGCACATTGAGGGGAACAACGTGAATCCTGATAGGCGATCGCAATTTGTGGAACCGTGGATTCAGTCCCCATAATGGCGCCCTCGCGAATGAGACCCGATTATTGTACAACTTGAGGTGCATGCGTTTTACGCCCATCCCGGCCATGATGAACGCTATCCACCGCCCTAAAAGCACTGACTGACAGGAACAGGCTCTCTCCCATGAAAGCAAACTCTCTTTTTTACTGCTACCTCGCCACGCTTGGGCTGGCGTTGGTCGTCTCAGGGATACAACCGTATGACAGGGCAACCTGGTGGCTGGAAGTGTTTCCCGTCATTATCGCCATTCTTGTGCTGATCTTTACCCGTCAATCCTTCTGCCTGACTCCACTGGCGTACTTCCTGATATTGACGCACTGTCTTATTCTGCTGATCGGCGGTCATTACACCTATGCCAGGACACCGCTCGGTTTCTGGATTCAGGACTGGCTGGATCTGGCGCGCAATCCCTACGACCGGCTAGGGCATTTGGCACAGGGATTTGTTCCCGCCATCCTTGCCCGTGAAATCCTGCTGCGAAACACCCCGCTGCAGCCGGGCAAGATGCTGTTCTTCCTGGTCATCTGCGTCTGTATGGCGATCAGCGCCTGCTACGAGCTGATCGAATGGTGGGTCGCGCTGCTCTTCGGCCAGGGCGCTCAGGAGTTTCTCGCCACCCAGGGTGATGTCTGGGATACCCAATGGGATATGTTCATGGCCTTGTTGGGCGCACTCGCCGCGCTGTTGACCCTGAGCAGGCTGCATGACCGGCAACTGCTAAACCGCTTCAAGTAAACATGGTTGGTAGCAATATGCCACGTGGCATAAATTCAGAAATGGGTATCCACTTAAGCTGGGACACTTCGCAGGCTAACCGCACAGGGCCGGCGAGGACGCCGGCGCTCCCAGGATCAGGGCCGGCGAGGATGCCGGCGCGATGGTCCCGCCTTAAGTGGGTAGCCTCAGAAATTACTATCCGATGTTAGCCCCAGTCGCTCCAGGATGCCATTGCATTCCGCCAGACTGTTGAAACGGATATCGATGTGTCCGTGACCAGTGATGGCGCTATAACCCAGTCTGACAGGCGCGCCCAGATGCTCCTGGAGGCGATTTTCCAGCCGGACGATATTGGGGTCCCGCCGCCGGTTACTGGTAGCCGTTCGGGGTTCGCTCGCGGCGGTATAGGTTAACAGCGCCGCTTTACGCCGCTCCAGTTCGCGCACGCTCCAGCCTTGGCCGACAGACTGGTCAGCCAGCCGCCGTTGCAGCGCCGGGTCCAGACTGAGCAGGACTTTGGCATGGCCGGCTTCCAGACGGCTTTCGCGCAGATACGCTTGCACCACGGGATCCAGGTCGAGCAGGCCGATAAGGCGGCTGATCGCCGATTGGGATTTGCCTACCGTAGCGGCAATTTCTTCCTGCGATAGACCGAATTCCTGCATCAGGCGCTGTATTGCCCTGGCTTCCTCCATCGGGTTGAGATCTTTACGTTGCAGGTTTTCCACCAGCGCGATAGCCGCCGCGGTGTGATCGTCCGCCTGACGGATGACCACTGGCACACTGCTCAGGCCGGCGCGCTGCGCCGCCCGCCAGCGGCGGTCCCCGGCGAGAATCTCATAGGTGTCCAGTTCAGCAAGACGACGCACTACGATAGGCTCTATCACGCCGAGCATGCGAATGGTCTGCTCCAGCTCCGCCAGACCCGCATCATCCACGCCGGCCGGTTCGCGCGGCTGGAAACGGCCGCGACAGAGCTTATCGACAGGCAACATACAGACATCGACCAGCGGCTCGGTATGCAGATGCTGACCGCGTCCGATGAAATCGGATAAATTGAGTCGGCGCCGATTTTCCATCGTCTCAACCCTCGATAGCGGCGGTTTCCAACACCGTCGCCTGTTGCTGCCAGAGTTGGCGCACCGCCAACAGGATTTCCGCATTGACGCTGTCCAGCATCATCACCGCCCGATTGTAGGTATCGCGCGAACCGCGCGGCTGGTCGATTTCATAGATGCTGATCTGATCGCTGGCGGATTTCTGCAATTCTTTGGTCAGTCCCATGCGGCTGCTGAGGATCAGCTCACCGTAGGAGCCGTTGAGCAGGGCAATGTTGTTCAAAGTCTCCGTACTGTTATCTACTTTAGTCAGCAGAATCGCCAGCCGCTGTACATGGATTTGGTCCCGGTAGAGGTCGCACAATTGTTCCAGCAACTTGAAGTACTGCACGCTGGAGCAAATATCGTACATATGGGGCGCGATGGGCATGATGATCAGATTGGCGGCGGCGATGGCGTTGATCGACAGCATCCCTAGCGAAGGCGGCGTATCGACCACGATCACATCGTAGTCCTGTTCCAGCGTTCCCAGGGCGCGATGCAGGCGCACCGGCGGCGGTCCCAGACCGGCATCGTCCCGCTCCATAGGCTGGGACAAAGCCCAGTCGACGAATTGCAAGGCCAGCCGGGCGGGGATGAGATGGAGCTTATCCCAATGGGTCCGCCGGACGGCGGTGGCGATGGCTTCCGGCCGCTCCACCATCGCTTTGGACAGATCCTCGCCGTCCTTCAGATCGAGGTCGGGAATGAAGCCGAAAGCTCCGGTAATCGTGGCCTGTGGGTCAGCATCCACCAGCAGCACTCGGAATCCTTCCCGTGCCAGATACTGGGCGAAGTGCAGCGACATGGTGGTTTTGGCAACTCCTCCTTTGAGATTGGAGAATACGACTCGCAGCGGATGGGCGCCGCGGGGTCGTTGCGGCTGTCGGCCGATCGCGGCGCGAATGGTGTTGATGGTATTGTAATCGTACACCCGGCGCGGGGTAGAGCCGGCATAGACTGTGGTCGGCTGGGCGATCACGCCCCGTGTTTCCAGGCTGCGTAAGTGATTGGTGCTGCACCCTACCATCTGCGCGGCCCGTTCGATGCCGAACAAAGGGAGCTTTCTATCCTGATGACGAGTCGCCAGCGTGTCCTGCAAGGACTTCTGCAACGCCTCTCCACGCTGGGCTGCGGAACGGCAGAGTCGGTGGAAATGGAGTGCGGGATACATAAGTTGCCTTCTTAAGCTTTTCCATTATTCATGAATAATTTTTTTATTATAAAGCAGTATTTAGGTGAATTTATAGTCTTTATGTGAGAGTCACTCAATTCTGCTTAACTACCGTTCATCGCCGGGTCTCGCTTAGGTTTGGCGGTTGGAATCCACTACACTACAGTCGTATTGTTCAATCCAACAGGCTGGATTTACCAGCCGGCAGGTGCTTACGATGGACTATCAAGAATATCCTTTACAAAGAGCAGGATGGTGTCGCCACCATCACCATCAACCGTCCCGAAGTCTACAATGCCTTTCGCGGGCTTACCGTCGAGGAGATGATTCACGCCTTCAGCAGAGCCAGTTGGCATTCTTCCTGCGGGGTCATTGTCCTGACCGGCGCCGGCGACAAAGCGTTCTGCTCCGGGGGCGATCAATCGTCCCATGCCGGCCATTATGATGGCAGGGGCGCCATCGGCTTACCACTCGAAGAACTGCACAGCATTATCCGGGATTCCCCCCAACCGGTCATCGCGCGGGTGCAAGGTTATGCCATCGGCGGCGGTAATGTGCTGGCCCTGATCTGCGATTTGACCATCGCTTCAGACCAGGCTGTGTTCGGTCAGGTGGGGCCTAAGGTAGGCTCGGTGGACCCCGGCTGGGGAACGGCGTATCTGGCTCGTGTGGTGGGAGAGAAAAAAGCCCGCGAGATCTGGTATTTGTGTCGCCGTTATTCAGCCCAGGAAGCTCTGCAAATGGGGCTGTGCAACTGCGTCGTACCGCATGATCAACTCGATGCCGAAGTGGCCCGATGGTGTCAGGAAATTCTGGAAAAGAGCCCTACCGCCCTTACCCTGGCGAAACGCTCCATCAACGCCGACTCGGAAAATATCCGCGGCATCGGTCAGTTGGGGGTACAGGCGGTCAGCCTCTACTATCAGACCGACGAATCCAAAGAAGGGGTCAATGCGTTTCTCGAAAAACGGCCTGCCCAATTCCGCAGGTTTGTTAGATGAGGCGAGCCCGCTCGCGATCAGCACGTATCGCGAGTTGGTCGATCGCGTTCGGGCTACACTACCTATGTGGGTCTTTTGAAAATTTTTTTGAAAAAACTCCTCCCTGCGCGTTGCAGACGGCGGCGCTATATCATGGTTGAGGAGTCACCTAAACGAAGGAGGAGTTTAAAGAGAGTGTTTAAATATACTACGTTTAAATACTGTTTAGTATGCGAAAAGTCTTTAAAAATCAATAATTTATGACACCATATGTCCCCATTTACGGGACGTATTGTCCCCATTTACGGGATAAATCGGCAAGATATGTCCCCATTTACGGGACGCTATTGTCCCCATTTACGGGACGTTTTAGGATATATGTCCCCATTTACGGGACGTGTCCCCATTTACGGGAAGACGGGCTGAAAAATCACGTATTAACAAATCTTTAGTGGCGTACACAACGCCTTGGAGTTAACGATATGTCCCCATTTACGGGACATGCAGCGGATATGTCCCCGTTTACGGGATATGCAGCGGATATGTCCCCGTTTACGGGATAGGGCAGCCACCCGTTGAGTGGTATTTCCTGTTATTGTCCCTGGAATCTGCTAAGCTTAGGGACAGATAACTTAGGCTGGGAACCGGGTGAACGGTCATGACCCATATCGCCAAGGTGGAATTGACGGATCAGGATCTCAAGAAGCACATCGCTGCTATTCATATCGAGAACCGTCTTTCCCTGCTCGAGCGCAAGATGGCGAACGTGCTGCTGCTGAACGCCTATCCTAATCTGCTGACGCAGGAAACCCATCGTATCCGCATCAAGGACCTTGCCAGCATGCTGGGATTCGCGAGCAACGACCGTGGCTGTCTGAAGGAGTCCCTGGTGAATCTGATGAGCACGGTGCTGAGTTGGAACCTGCTCGATGCCAAGGGTAACGAAATCGTATGGCGGGCGCGGCCGATGATCATGTCGGCCGACCTGGAACGCGGCTGGTGTATCTACGCCTATCATCCCGATCTGCGGCTGAAGCTGTTCAATCCGGAAATTTACGCCCGCATCAATCTCAGCATTCAGAAGAAATTCACCAGTGGATATGCGCTGGCGCTGTACGAGAACTGTGCGCGCTTTCGCAAAGTGGGTTCGACCGGTTGGCTGCCGCTGGAGCTGTTCCGCAAGTTGCTGGGCGTCGAAGACAATGCCTATTATGGCGATTTCCGGAGGCTGAACAGCAAAGTCATCAAGCCGGCTGTGCAACAGGTCAATAAGACCTCGGATTCTGCATTTGGAAGCAGAAACCAAATCGGAGAAAAAGCGGGTCACCGCCGTGCGCTTTGCCGTCAAGGAAACGCCTCAGATGCCTCTTTTTGCGGCCAAGCCGGAGCGGGTACTGCATCAGACGAGTGAGCATCAGCCCAGTCAGGACCATGCCGGTCTGCATACCCGTCTGCTGGAATTCGGCTTGCGGGAGAAAGAGATAGCGCAAATCCTGCAGGATCACGATGCAGCTTACATTAACGCCAACTTGGATATCGTGGCCGGCATGCTATTCAAAGGGGCGATTAAGACCACGCTGCGGGCCGCCACGTTGGATGCACTGAACCAGGATTACCGGCCACACAAAACGCCCTATGAATCCCGACAGGATGCGTTGCAACAGGCTCAGGTGTCAGCGCGACAGCAGCAATTGGCGGAAGCAGAAAAGGCTGAGCAGCAGGAGTGGCTCAAGGCTGAGTTCGAGAAGCAGCGTCTGGATTTGGCGCTGCATAGCCTGAGTGAGGCGGAACGGCAGGGCTTGGAAGCCGATTTCCTCAGTGAAATCGTGCAGAGCGCCCAACCCAACTACGCCATTTTGCGGCCTATTTATAAAAAAAGCGGTCTGGACCATGCCATGATACAGGGGTGTTTCCGGCATTTCGCCCGGCAACGCCTGCTGCCTGTTGCCACCGATGAAGAATTCGCACAGTTCCTCAAAGAGCGCGGAAATTGCTGAAAGTCTGTCCTTGACAGGACATTATGGGGATTAGTGTGCGCGCAGAAGGCTGCGCAGTGAGCCAGTTGTCTATGCTACGTCACTCCATTGCTGTTGAGCTGCCGCCGATTTCGGGTAAACCAGGGTGCTACAGCCAGCGTGGCTGAGCGCCGCCATCGAACCGCCGGGGCGTTTGCGCCGCCGAGGGAAGCAGCCATGACTACCCGCACCTTGCAATCGATGTTCAACCCGCGTTCCATCGCCATCATCGGGCGCGGCCACCCCGATCAGGAGATCGACGCTACCCTGCAAAGGAACCTGATCAATGCCGGTTTCAAGGGGCCTGTATTACCGGTCAACCCCGACCGCCCGGCGGTGGCCGGCGTGTTCACCTATCCGAATATCGCCGGACTCCCTGTGGTCCCCGATCTGGCGATTCTCATCACACCCCTGGAGGAGTGCCTCGGACTGATCCGCGAACTGGGCGCTAGGGGTAGCGACGCTGGCCCATGCCAAACCGGTGCGCCGCAACCGCCTGCTGATTCTGGGCAACAGTCGCAGCATGGGACTGCTGGCCAGTGACGTCCTGCAGCACGCCGGTGGCGCCCTGGCGCCGTTGAGCCCCGCTACCCGCACCGCACTGGCCGCGGGCGCAGCGCCTGATTGCCAACCTGATAATCCTTTGGATCTAGGCGATGACGCCGGTTTTAAGGAATACGATCGGGCTCTGGAACTGCTTCTCAAGGAACCGGAGGCGGACGGCGTCCTGATCGTGCATGTTCCCAACCTGGCGGAGTTGGATCAGGCCAGCAGCCGCGCGATCGTAGCCCATGTGGCGCACAGCTCGCGTCCGGTCATGCTCAGTTGGGTAGGTGCCACACCTGCCACCAGTATTCAACAAGCGTTACAGCAGGCTCATATCGCCGTCTACGGCACGCCTGACGAGGCGGTGCACTCCTTTATCCAACTGACCGAACATCACCACAATCAGGAATTATTGACGGCGACGCCGTCTTCCGCGCCGGAAGAATTCACTCCCGCCACTGGGACAGCCCGGCAACTGGTCGCCGCCGCGCTGGCTGCCGGGCTGGACCGGCTGGATGTCGAGGCGACCTGCCGGTTGCTGGCGGCTTATCGAATCCCCATGATCGATACCCGCTTCGCCCCGACCCCCGAAGACGCCGCTGCGCTCGCCGCCGCGCTGGGCGGCAGCGTTGCCCTCAAGATAGTATCCAGAGATATTCATAACCGCTCCCACGTAGGCGGCGTGACGCTGGCTCTGGAAAGTCCCCAGGACGTGTTGCAGGCCGCGACCGCTATGCTAAAGCGCGTGCGGGAACTGGTCCCGCAAGCGAGTGTCGCGGGCTTCGCCGTTCAGCCCATGCTGACTCGCCGGGGCGCTTATGAAGTCGCTGTCGGCGTGCGCACGGGACGCGATTTTCGAGCGGGTCCGGTGCTGTTTTTCGGGCATGGCGGCACGGAGAGTCGGGTGATCAATGATTTCGCTTATGCTTTGCCTCCTCTCAATATGCATCTGGCCCGCGAACTGATGTCGCGCACCCGCCTGTACTCGCTGCTTGAAGGCAGTCCTGGCCGACCGGTTGCTATGGACGCGCTGGCTCTGGTGTTGATCAAGGTAGCGCAAATGGTGGTTGAACTGGACGAGTTGATCGAACTGGATATCAACCCGCTGCGGGTCGATGCTGAGGGCGTGCTGGCGTTAAGCGCCAATGTCCGGATCGTGCCAGCCGCCGCAGGTTTTGAGCGGCTGGCCATTCGTCCTTATCCCAAGGAATTGGAGGAATCCCTGATGCTGGCCGACGGGCGCACGCTGTTGCTGCGCCCGGTGCTGCCTGAGGACGAACCCGCCTTACAGTCGCTGGTGCAGCGCTTGCCTGTGGAAGACGTGCGGCTGCGTTTCTTTCAACCGCTGAAAGAACTCCCGCACGCCCTGGCGGCTCGCCTGACCCAACTGGATTATGACCGGGAGATGGCCTTCGTCTTGACTGGACCAGGCGTAGCGGGGAAGGCGGTTATCTGGGGCATGGTCAGCCTAACTGCTGATCCCGATGTGGAGCAGGCCGAGTACGCGATCGTGGTGGATCCTGCATGGCGTGGTTTGGGACTGGGTGGGCTACTGATGCGGCGGATCATTGATTACGCTCGTCACTGCGGTATCCGGGAAGTGTTCGGCGAGGTGCTACAGGAAAATCAGCCGATGCTCGAGCTCAATCAGGCGCTGGGATTTACGCTCCAGTGCGACCCGGAGGATCCGGATCTGATGCATGTCAGCCTGGCGCTGTAGCAACGGTCGAGTGTTACTGTGAAAATCCCCGTAGGTTGCCATGAAAGTACAGCAGTGTTTTCATCGGTAGGGGTGTCGTTGCCAAAGTAAATGACCGTTAGGTTAGACGTGTCTGCTACCAAGCCGGTAAAAACAGGGGGGGTGCGGGCGCGTCGTAACCCGACATGGGGGCTACCAAGCATTTTCGTCGATTAGATATCAACAAGCACTATGACCAACCCAAATCGTTGTCTCTATCCGTCAGGGGCAATAGCCGACAGTATCCAACAACTTAAACTCAGATTGTCATTTTTCCAAAGTTGGACAGGCCTTAAAAAAATCCAGATAGAAGAACATTCTTTGAAATCCTGCTGATAATCAGCCTGATTTTTATGATAATGGTATCCAGACGCTCCGAGCAAATTGTCAACCCCCAACTGTGGGCAGAGGATGGAGTAATATTTTTAGCCCAGCAGCGGGAATTAGGGCTTGCTGCCTTCAAGGTTCATTATGCAGGATATCTACATACTTACCCTCGACTAGTAGCTCAGTTTGCATCGCTATTTTCGTTGGAATGGACTCCGGCTATCTATGTTTGGGCGACCTTTTTCTGGTATGCATTAATTGCAGTGATGCTATATTGGATCGCGGTTAGAGATAAAAATCTCTACCGTATAAGATTAGTGTTGCCGCTATCGCTATTTGTTATTCCTCATTCTGGCGAAGTATTCTTGAATCTCACCGGTGTCCAGTGGTTTGGCGCAGGACTGCTTCCCCTCTTTATTTTACAGAAACCGATCGTTACTTATGCACAATTGCTGTTGCTTATCCCGATCATCTGTCTGATTGCTTTGACTGGTCCATTCTTTGCTTTTGCCCTGCCACTGCTTATTTTTCGCATGATCCGACATCGCAAGTCCGCAACGTTGGATTCGATACTTTTCTTGTTTGCAACAGCAGCCGCGCTAGCACAGGTGCTGGTCATGGTCACATCGTATACATTTACATCCGATTCTTCGCCCGGTGCTCTTGCCTTTGCTCATCTGATAGTTGTACAAACGCTCCCTCCACTTTTCCTTAAAAAGAAAATCCTCAAGCTATTCGGTGTTGCAGCAGTCGTATTTGCCAATGTGTTCACTAGTGGTTTTCTCACTGCAGGCGTGACAGCAGGACGTTCCTATTTAAGGTGGCTGACGGCTATCGCCTCGCTGCTGGGCTTAGCCTTGTTGTTCGCAGGGGCGGTTAAGAACGTTAAGGACATTGCTCTCTTAAACCCCTTCGGTGATGGAGGACGATATTTTATCCCACTCTATACATGGTGGCTGCAACTCGCAGTTGTCCTCTGCATCGCTATCCGTTGGAGACGGTTCATCGGAGTGGTGGCTATATGCCTAATTCTATTATCGGCGGCAGCGCGCTGGCAAAGCTTGGTTAACATGCCGGACTTGGCGTGGCGGGATCACGTTGCTCGCCTGGCAACTGAAGATAGTGTGGAAATTCCAATCAATCCACAAGGTTGGAAAATTACTTTACACGCTGCCGATAAGAGATAAAAGTGGTCGATATTAACTCGAATTATAGTCATCTACTCAATATAATATAATTTATTAAAATGAAATATCAGAAAAAATAAATGATGAATAGAGAAAGCTTTTGGACTCAATTAGTTTTAAAAATAACTAGTGTTTCAACCGACCTTAGTTGACTTTAAGCAGCGTATTGGTTTTCCTGTAGGGGTATCCCGACCAGGACCGTGACCATGCCGCTACCCAAATACATTGTTCGCCTGACCGCCGACGAGCGCGCCCAGCTTGATAACCTGATCCGCACCGGCAAGCAGGCAGCGTCCGGGTTGATCCACGCCCGCATTTTGCTCAAGGCCGATGCCGGCGCGGGCGGGCCGGGCTGGGACGATGAGCCGATTGCCGAGGCGGTGGAGTGTGGAGCCTCGACGGTGTACCGGGTGCGCCAGGCGTTCGTAGAGGAGGGGCTGACGGCGGCGCTGTTCCGGAAGAAGCCCAGCGGTCGCCAGTATCGCAAGCTCGACGGCGCCCAGGAGGCCCACCTGATCGCGCTGGCGTGCGGCGCGCCCCCGGAGGGACGGACCCACTGGACCTTGCGGCTGCTGGCCGACCGGCTGGTCGAACTGGAGATGGTGGAGTCGATCAGCCCGGAAGGCGTGCGCATGACTTTAAAAAAAACGAACTCAAGCCGTGGTTGCGGAAGCAGTGGGTGATCCCGCCGCAGGCCAATGCCGAGTTCGTGTGCGCCATGGAGGACGTGCTGGAGGTGTATACCCGGCCGTACGATCCCGCCCGTCCGGTGGTGTGCCTGGACGAGATCAGCAAGCAGTTGGTGGCCGAAACCCGCACGCCACTGCCGGCCGAACCGGGCCAGCCCGAGCGGGTGGACTACGAATACGAACGGTGCGGGACGGCCAATCTGTTCCTGACCTGCGAACCCTTGGCCGGGCACCGCCATGTCACGGTCACCAAGCAGCGCACTGCGGTCGATTTCGCCGAGGAGGTGCGCGACTTGCTGGAGGTCCGCTATCCGCATGTCGAGCGGGTGGTCCTGGTGATGGACAACCTCAACACCCACAAACCGGCCGCGCTGTATCAAGCGTTCGAGCCCGCCGTGGCTCGGTCGCTGATCGAACGGCTGGAGATTCATCACACCCCCAAGCATGGCAGTTGGTTGAACATGGCCGAGATCGAACTGAGCGTCCTGAGCCGGCAGTGCCTGGACCGCCGCATCCCCGATGTGGACACCCTGACCCAGGAGGTGGCCGCTTGGGAGCAGGCGCGCAACACCAATGCCCGGCCGGTGAATTGGCGCTTCACCACCCCTGATGCCCGCATCAAGCTCAAGCGCCTCTACCCGTCAATTCAGGACGGGTGAAGCACTAGGTTCCTAAATTTTTGGGAAAAGAATTAAATTATAATGACTTACCTGATTAGCAAGATTCTTCAGCCAGACGGAGCCAAGGCCCTGGACGCGGCCCGATGGCGACGGCGGCAGCGAGGAGGCGCAAGGGGATCGTCTCCAGATGGAAGCGTCGGTTGAAACGATAGGCGAACGCGGCCAGGTAGCGTGTGCCGTACTTGGCGAAGTCGAACGCATGGTAAGCGCCGCCGAAACGGGTCTTGAGGTTGCCCACGATGGTGTTGATCCAACCGAACTCCGGCAGATCCTTGGGTTTGCGTGTGCCAACGATGACAGCCTGGTGTTGGCAGCCAGCATCGGTTACCCCGGCAAAACAGGCCAAGCCGTCGGAAATCACCAGGCAATTCGGGCTGAGGTCGGACTGGGCCCAGTCGGCAATGGCTTGGCGCGTAAAGCCGGGAACTGGCGCCATTTTGATGTACACCGGGTGCCCCTCGGCGTTGAGTTAGACTGCCGCGACAACCGGCACCTTGTTCTCGGAGCCACGCCCGGCCTTGCCGCCGGCCAGTTCGCCACCGAGATAGACATCGTCCACCTGGACTTGGCCACCCAGCGGGTACTGGGCGTCGCGCTCGGCCATGGCTTGCATCAGCTTCTGCTGAATCAGCCAAGCCGTGGGGTAGCTGACACCCAACTGCCGCTTCAGTGCCAGGGCGGACAAGCCAGTCTTGGCTTGGCTGACCAGGTAGATCGCCAGGAACCAGATCGTCAGCGCCAGGTGGGTGCTCTGGAACAAAGTGCCGGCGATCAGTGAGGTTTGCAACCGGCATTCCTGGCATTGGAAGGTCTTGCGGACTCTGACGCGGAGCACGCAATGCTCCGCCTGGCCGCAGCGCGGGCAACGGAAGCCTTGCGGCCAGCGCTCCTTTTCCAGCGCCGCCTCGCATTGCGCCTCGGCGCCGAACTGCTTGAGAAACTCGGGCAGCGACAGGCCCGGTTGGAATTGGATGCGATTCATCGCCATGACATGATCCTCCTCGGTGGGTAGGCGACCAGTATGCGCCTTCTAACCGAAAACAATTGGGGTTGCCTGGGGTTGGCTGAAGAATCTTGCTAATCAGGATGACTTATGTATTTGACTATAATTAACGTTGATGGCTTCGTGCACAACGGAACCCGTCATTCGGGTTCGCTCTTAACTCGGTTCGTAGAACTCAGATTCCATGCCGTACCCATGAAGGAACCTCCCCTCAGAACCCACCCGTTTACCCACAATTTTATCCATCCTCGGCGTAAGCCAATTGGTGAGACTCAAAGGCGATGGCAAACGCTCTGACCTTCTGTAGGCCTTCCCAGATCGCCTTGGGACCGGGGTGACCGTCGTGCTTGCGGCCGAGAAACCCGCCAAAGCCCGCGATCAGCCGCACCATCTGGCCCAGGGGTGGGGGCGTTTCCGGTGGCGGGCACGATGGGCCACGATCCAGGCCGCCTGCCATTCCTCGGGATCAAAGACGACGTCACACGGCAAGTTCGGGCAGTCGCGCCCCCAGGTCACCAAGTGCAGAATCCGCCAGGCGATAATGAGGTAAATGACCAAGGCCCGTTCCAACCGCTCCAGGGTACCCAGTTGCAGCGCCTCGACCGGCAACCCGATTTCAAAATCCTGAAAAAAATTTCCACCAGCCAGCGGCGACGATACCCATCAATGAGTTCCACTACGGCTTCGAGCGTCTCCGCCGTCCGATTCGTCAGCAGTCGCCATTCGATTGCCTTCTCGCCCGCCGGCGGGTGTTCCTCGCGGGCCAGGACAGCCGTCACGGTCACCGCCGATGTGCCGTGATGCGCCGGCAGCGTCACCGCTTGCCGGTACAGCGTTTGCCGCACGAGACGGGCCGGGCGGTCCGGTGCCGCCGGCAGCAGGAATTCCACTTCCCCCAGCGGTTCATCCCGCGCCAGCCGATCCCACAGCTTCTCGCCTGTGGTCGTGTTGCGGTTGTGCTGGGCTCGCACCAGCCAGTCCGCCGGGTGGCCGCGCTCGGCGGCCAGGTCCATCAACGCCCGGATATCGCCTTCCCGGTCGGTGACGTAGACCAGCCGGCTCGCGGGCACCCGCTCGGCCAACTCGGCGACGATCGCGTAGCCTTCCAGCCAGCGCGTACTTTCCTTGACCTGCGGTACGTCCTTGGGTGGGCGGGCCCAGATCCAGGCATCCACCACCCCCAAGGCCACCCCCGCCGGCGTCACCACCAGGGTCGGATGCACGTACAGGCCATGCTGAGCCTCGTAGCTCAACCGCCCCAGCCCGGCAATCCCCGGTTGCGAGGTGAAATCCAACTCGGTGGTATCTTGAATGCACAACAAGACCGCCTGGCCCTGCATCCGCTCGACCGTCCGCTCGGTATGCACCTCCAGGATCTCGCGCCACTCCAACGCCGGGTTATTCAGCAACCGATAAGCCGCCTTGGTCTCCGCCCAGCCGCCGCAGGCCAACGGAATGCTCCCTGTCGGTTGAGCCGACAGATCGTCCACCAGCTTGATCAAGCGTTGGGTCCGTCGCGCATCTCCTATCTCCAGGGTCTCAAACTCTTGTTGCGCCCAGCTCATCCCACCACCCCACAAGGTTATAAAAACTTATATTATACAATTAGTTGGCAGTTGTGGGTAATCGGGTGCCTCAGAACCCGCTGGGTACATTCTCCACTTTCCCACGCACTACTGTCGCTGGGCGCTCCGATGTAATTATCGTGCCAGCAATCCTGTACCCACTCCCATACGTTACCGTGCATATCATGCAAACCCCAAGGGTTAGGATTTTTTCCGCCAACAGAATGAGCATTGTAACTAGAATTGCCACTATACCAGGCGTATTGGCTCAAATCCTCGTGGTTATCGCCGAAGGACCAATCCGTAGAGGTATCAGCACGGGCGGCGTATTCCCACTCTGCCTCGGTTGGCAAGCGATAGCCATAGTGCTCACAGAAGGCTTTAGCGTCGTTCCAGGAAACATTGCTGGCTGGTGCATCTTTCTTTGACCAGTAGCCTTTGTAATTCGGGCTAAATTGCTGAAACTGAGCATTAGTTACTTCGTATTTACTAATCTCAAAAGCATTGACAGTGACCTCATGAATTGGCGCTTCAGCTCCTTCAATCGACCCCATCCTGAACGTGCCTGGACAAAGAAGGGTAAAAACCATGTTGCTGCGATCATCTTTTATTTCCTGAGGTTGGCAAACGCCTATGCCGTGCACTTGAGACGCATCAGGATTTCCGGCAACAATGTCTAATCCTGGCCAAGCCTTGGCCACGGTCTGTAAATTCCGAAAGCTGCGCAGATCCTCCGTTAGCTTGGTCCAATTATCGGTTTCCAGCCAAGTGCTATGCTCACCGGCTAGCATCGCCTCTCCTATCGGGATCGCGTGCTTGCCAATACCGATGATGAGCAATTGCTGTTCCGGCCGAATCTGCGTTTGGTTACCTAGCAATTTCTCGCGATGTTGAGGCCAATCTGGATCAAGTAACACTACATCAGCGCTGCCGCCGTCTAATAGTGCGGTTGCCAGTTCTTCCGCCTCCTTGACCCCAGGCGGGGTCAGCAACACCACAAGACTGCGCTGAATGGTGCTGGACATGCGGCGTGGATTCTTTATGGTACCGCAACGCCAAAGTTCAGATTTGTCATTATCTATGACATCAATACAGGGACGGCTTTCTGCTTTCCAATCTACCTGTACCCGTGCCGCATTTGGCACCATAACCTCCTTATGCCAGGCTGGTGTGGTGATAGATAACTGCCAGCCAGCTGGAGTTGAGTCTGTCCAATACCGTGCATCTGTAGGCCATTTCTCAGCATGTTCCACCTGCGGCGCACCTGTAGGTGCAATCCATGGGCTGCGAAATGCTGCCATCAGCGCACTCACCGCAAAAACACTGCAAACTATCAAACCTAGCCATAGCAGCTCCGGCCGGCGCAAACGGCTCGTCCGTATATTCCCCCCAAAGCCCATTTTCTTGAGCATCATCTTTTCTCTGGAACTACGCTTTGCCCAAGACCACGGCAGGCGAATCCGCTCCGTAGCGTCCGAGTTGCGGGGTAAATGTTCAGGCTCTTCCTGAATAATCGCTTTTAACCAAGCTAGGCACCGGGACAAATGCAGACGAATCCACTCCTTAGCACCCCAATGGCGGGTGCTAAATATCCAGACTGCTGTTGAATAATTGCCTATTAACCAAGCTAGGCAGCGGTAAAAATACAGGCGAATCCGCTCCGTAGCGCCCCAACTACGAGGTTTCATTTGTCCGAGTGCTTCTTGGATGGGATCCTTGAAACGCTGTACTTGATATAGTTGATATAATTTTAAAATCGCTTGATCGGGTTTATGCCACAACCGCAGAAGATTCAGTTCCATTTCCGAGTGCTGCTTAGCAGGCTCATCCTGCCAGGAGGGACAACTGTTCAGGCGACGTTGTAGCTCCTGATCGTACAAGCTTTCCCAGAAGTCCAGAGCTTTGCTGAGGAGGCTGCCAGGGGCGATATTACCAGCGGCGTCTGCTGCCTCTGCATCCAGTAGCCAGTTAAGTCGGCGGGCGCGCAGATCAGGTGGCCATTGCAACCGCCCAGCAGGACCGGGAGCTTCGGCCCGCAAGGTCCGCAAGGCCCATGGCGAGATGACAGGTCCAAGCTGCCGGCGCAGTTCTAGCGCAGTGGCTTCATCCACGGAAGTCGGGGCCAAGGCACAGGCGGCGGCCCATGCGGCATAATTTTGGTCAACATACGCCGGACGCAGGACAGGGTTACCTGACCATAGGAACACCGGTAACTCCGTAGGGGTGATTCGTTCCAACCGGTGCTTTTCCAGAATCTCCACTAGCGCTTGGCCATCCGTGGAAAAATCGACGAATACCAAGTGGGGCCAGTAGGACAAATCTCTTAATACGGCATCGATACGAGCGCGGCGGTTGTCAATCAGGTACTGGCGTTTAAGCATGCGCCCGTCTGTAAGCACCCACACAAAGGCCACGTCTCTCCGCTCCTCGATTTCGCGCGGGGCGAACACCATACCCAGCGGCGTGCGCAACTGATCCGGAATGCCCCAAAATGTTGCTCGCTCCATCTCAAGGCTGTGGACCTTAAGAATATTCTCCACCTCATCAGCATATCGGGCGATGGTCGAATCTTCAGCAGTCTGATCCAGCCATAACCACACTTGGTGTTGATATGAGGCCCGTTGGAAATGCAACACTGGCCTGCCTCCCTGCCGTGCGGTCGCCGCTACAGTAGCCTGCAAATCTAGATAACGGGTTGGCTCATCGCTCATAAATCTCCCGATACCCCAGACCAGCATATCCTGCTGAAAGGCATCAAGCAGTTGTGGCCCAGATAGCAACAGCGGTTGCGGAAATACTCGTGGTGGTCCCTTACCCTGCGGTTCAGGTGCGGGGCCAGGCAATCGCCAACGGTGTAACCAGAAGTGCAACTCAGATTTGAACAACAACCAAATACTTCCGGTAGGGACCAGGACCAACAGACCAAGACACAGATATAGCCAACCAGTCCAGCTTGGCTTCGCTGGTATCACTTTCAGATCGGGAACTTGGGTTTGAAAAGAAAATTGGTGTAGGTCTTGCGGATCTTTTGATGGTCTAATGGCGTTAGAGCGAGCGGATGTTGCGGACTGAGATATTGGCGGTGGGTTAGATTCTACCGATAATAAAAAAATAATCACTGCCACTACTATACTTAATAGTGCCAGCGCTATTAAGCTCAATATTCGCCAGTAGCGTCGTATCCAAGCATTTAGTTCTGTTGAAATTGAAGACGAGCCATCGACACTGGGTACTCTATCACGAGGCTGTTGTTCCTTCTTAGCAAGCGTTGGCGAGCCCTTATCAACCGATCTGGGAGAGTGCTCAACATGGGAAATGCCGGAGTCCGATCCTCTGGTAAGATACTGCTGTTCCTCTTCGGCATCCGCTAGCCATTTAGCGTAAACCTTATTGAAAGTGATCTGTTCTTCCTGGCGCTTGACTAGTATAGCGCTCAGCAAAGACTTCAAGCACTCACGGGTATTAGTATCCTCTGCTTTAGCGCCGGTCAATTCGGGTTCCAGGGCTAACACTTGTTGCAGACGTTCTACTTCTAGGATGCTCACTCGCAGACCGGCTTCGCGCAGTGCCGCAAACAGGACGGATAGGCTCAAAGGGTTAGTCATAAATTCTGTTACCGTTCCCAATGAACCTGATTCGGTTCGCTCAAGCAGTTACCCTTAATGAAATGCAAGATGCTAAAGACTTTTCCACCTAAAGGCGAAATTTTATAACCCGACACTTGTAAACCAATTAAATAGTTAATGGTATTGTATTATATGCAACTAATAATTGCTATAACATTTCCAAATCGTCTCGATCCTTAATCATAGTCGAAAGTGCAGGAAGCTGCTTTAACGGTCTATTCAGGTCTTTTTCTGTTATGTTATTCTTTGCCGCCAATACCGATAGCCAGACCAGCAGCTCTGCTGTCGCCGGTCGCTTGCGAAGATTTTTTCCCCGCAGTTCCAGAAAGCGCGTAATGGCCAGACCCCGTATTGACTCGCTTAGGTCAGGAAAATCTCCCAAGCGAGCATTTACCGCCCGCTGCACCAGCTTTTCATCGAATATAATATGATGGAAAATACACCGTCGCAAAAATGGTTCAGGTAGACGATGCTCGCTATTGCTGGTGATCACCACAATTATCGGTGGTTTGTCGATCTCTCGGCTGATGGTGCGATACTGCTCTGGGTTCTCTGGTACATGGAACTCATGCTGGGCGAGTACATTGAGCAGATCGTTGGGGAAATCTCGGGGAGCCTTATCTACTTCGTCAATCAATATTACTGCAGGTCCGCTGGTTTCATAAGCCATCCACAGTGGTCCCTTCTCGATGAATGCAGCCTTATCGATGGGCTTACCTATGTTTGCCTGGTCATAGGCCGCATGTAAGTAAGCTACTGCATCGAAGCGATAAAGCAGATCATCTGTCGTTGTCGTGCTACGCACAAACAACGGAAAAAATTGCTCCTCCAAACCGAAATACCAGGCTAGATGATAAGCTACCTGAGTCTTGCCGGTGCCAGGCTCACCGGTCAACAATAGCGGTGCTCCGACAGCTAGGGCAACGTTAATAGCATCCACTAGCGTGTCGTCTGGCTGATAGAAAGGTGCAGTAACCGATAGACTGTTCAGACTTTTCGGCGGTACATGCTTTGCTAGTCTCTCACCACGATTTGGACTGTTATCATTAGGCTTATATAATTCGAAAGGCATAGTAGATAGCATTTAAAGTGTTTCGTCGGATTGTCGTAAACCTACATCCTGACTGCGGCTCAGATCGACTAATAAATCATACCACCCTGTGCTCTGTGCTTTCCGCAAATACGCCGTAATGCTTTGGAATTCACCTCCCGTTTTCTGTATCAGCAGAGAAGCCACTTCCTGTTGATACTCACTAGGACAGCCAGAGTGACCATCCAACAGATACTCATACAGATGCCCTTCCGTAACCTTGCCGAGGGGTGGTAAAGGGTATATGCGAAAAGAGGGTTGTTTGGCCCAGGGTTCCCAACAGTATTCGCTGAGCCAGCTACATAATATTGAGTGCTTCTCCTCTTCCAATTCGATAGCGAGATAAACTACAATGTGCAGGTCAGTAGGGCAGTAATTATCACTGCTCAGCACTTCTGAACAATAACGTAACCAAGCACCCAACTGGGTACGTGTTAATTGCTTCTGATAGTTAAGGGCATGTCCGAAGATACCCCAATCTAACCATAGCACCGGCTGTTTTCCTGTACCTCCTACTGAAGGGGTATGTCGGCGGAGCAAATGCCGGATTGGTTCCCCACTGTCTGCTTCAAGCTGCTGTTCCAACTCTCTTTCTAGGTTGTTCCGCAGTCTGTCTTCATGCCGATCAGTGGGGAATTCCAGTTTCAACCACCTAATAGCGACGGAGTTCGCCATGTCCACTTCAAGATAGTCTCGTAATTGTTCTGGCAAAGAATCAAGCGAATTACCTGGAGTGGCATAGGCAACCAGTGCCAATACCCGGCGGTTAGGACTAACCACCAACTCCGCCAGATTTTTGCGAACCAATGCTTTTTGCTGGTCTCGATTGAGCACCAGATGAGGAAATTGTTCTCGTAATAGAGCTTTTTTATAGGTCGCTGTTTCCGAGTGCTGGTAATTACAGTGCAATAGTAAGGTGGCGAACTCAATAATAGCCTTATTGCTATCGCGTGTCTGCATTGCCTGCACCGGATCTTCCCCTTTTTCCAGCCAGCGGCGCAGCCAGGCAAGTACCACTGAATCGGCCCCCTCTCCTCTCGTTGGCAGCCGCCGACAGATTACCAGCGGCACGGCACGACTCAATTGTTGCAGGGCAATTGTTCCTATTCCTGGAACATCAATACCGTCAATATTCAGGTAAACTATTCCCGGCGCGGGTTTTTGGTTCTCAAGCCAGTGAGTTAATTCTGCTAAAAATAATGGTTCAGATTCACGTGCCAACTGGCCAGTCAATAGTACTCCCGGACGCCCTGCTGTCATAATGGCTGGTGCATACACGTAAACCAGATGGGGGCTCATGCCGCGCAGCACATGCTCCAGATCCGTGCGTGTGCGCGCCGTGCGCAGATAGCAGGATTTTTCCTGCCCGGGCCAAAGCTCCTGGAAAACTTCTTTAAGCGCCTGGAGATGGCCGGTGGCAGTTGTAGCGTTATCCGGCACAACAAGCAGGACGTTGCATGGAGCTAACGTTATAAGGTTTTTGCTTGGTTCAGATCGTGAGGAGGTCGTGCTGAAAATCCAGCGGTTATCCACTAGCAAATGACCATTCCACGCTGTCAACCGCCATGGCAGACCAAGCAATAGCGGTTCATCGGTGTGAATGCGCAGATGTACTGGCGCCCAGATCGGGTTAGGGCGTGGTTGCGGCGGCGGCCGCCCGAATAGGGCCCGGAAGACATTCTCCCATTGCGGCTCCTCCCCAAACAACAGCTTGAACAACATCGCACCCCATTTCGTCGGAGCCTTCTCAATAGAAAGCTGCAAGGTTCTCTCATCGGTCTGTTCCAGCGTATCAACCATAGTTTTAATTTGTTTTACGCACTGATCCCACGGGTGAGTGAGTGTAGAAGGCACCTTGGCCTCCTGTCGGTAATAATTTATTCTCAGCTGATCGCCGTGCCGTTCCAGGTCGACAGTGAGAAGTGCGTCATGCAGCCGCTCTGGCAGGCCTTGATCATCGTTTCGGCCAGCACCCTCCCCTGGGTGACCCGGTCCGCCGCCCTCGTCTCCGAAGACGAGCGGCTTGGCGCGCACGCGCGGTTTCCGCTTTGGTTCTCCGACAGGACCGGGTTCGACGCCCGCCTGACCGAGCAGAAAGTTGTAGAGATCCTGGTAAGCCTGCTTCGAGTTCAACACATAGAAGGTGTAGCCGCGCACCGGTTCAGGGATGAAGCGCTCGTCAGTCGCGTCGAACAGCACGGGCACGAACTTGATGGTGGCGCTGCGGGCGTCGTAGAGCTCTTGGGTGATGACAGCGCCTTCCCAGTCGACCCCTTTACCCTTGCCAGGCTCCTCGTGGCCTCGGAAGCGGCGATAGTAGGTCTCGGTGCAGACCAACAGGATGAACTCCGCCCAGTCGATCTGGTCCAGCATCCAACGCGGCCACTTCTCTGCCGGGGTGCCGGTCACATACTGATCGAGGCGGGTTTCGATCCCGTCCGCCCGCAACCGTTCCGACAGGTCAAGAACACGCTTCTTGTGCGCGGGCGTGTCGTGGCTGTAGCTGATGAAAATGCGCGGCGTAGCGCCCAGGTGTTCCATGTCCTCCCCCTTGCTATGGCCCAAACGATGATCATGGCCGCTCTGGCAGCATCTCTTGGTCGGTAAAGAACCGGCTGGGTACGGGCACAACCCCAAACCTCCCCGGCATTGTGCCACCCTGCGCCGGGGAGGTCACTAAGGGTTTAAAGCATCTTCAATAACATCCGCCACGTGCACCAGAATTTTTTCCTGCTCTGACTTCGAAAGTTCAAGTAGGGGCTTACCCGGCGGATTAACGGCTTGGAACTGCGCCAGTGGAGTTTTTTTAAATCGGGAAGGGCCTACGATGACCGGTAGAATAATAGCCTGATCGTCTTTTGCTGCTGCCAGCAATGACGGTAACTCATCAATGGCAATAAAATCAGAGGCTAGAAAATCAGCGCTCACCAATAGCACAGCGACTTTGGCCGAAGCTAAGGCCTTGCGAATTTCCTCTTTCCACGGTGAACCAGGCTTTATTTTGGTATCATCCCAGCATTCAATTTTACCCTCACGTTCTAGAGGTTTTAGATGAACCTGAAGCCGTTTCAGCCATGCCTGATCTTGATGACTGTAACTGACAAACACTTTCGTTCGTTCGGCCATTTTTGTTGTCCACTAAAGTGGACCCCCTTATCTAGACAGAAAATCAAAAAATTAAGGTAACTACCTACCCTCAAATATCAGCATGAGGGTATCAACAAAAGGATTGATGCCTTTCAGTTTGTTGGTTTCCCAAACCGAATGAAGGATGCAAAAAGCTGTGGAGCCCCCGAAGGCGCGGAAGCCTCCGGTTATCTTCAACTTGACCTTGGCGGGGCGCACCAGCCTTTTCTCCCGATTGTTGTCGAACGGTACCCGTCAATCCGTGAGGAACCGCTAGACCTGGGTTTTGTAATCCCGAAGCCGGAGCAACAGCTTCATCGCTTCATGTTGCTTGATCCGGCTTTTTTGTCCAGGCGCCGGTGGACGTACTGGGCAGGCCGCCAAGCCGTTCTGCACTCGGCTTGGGTGGGGCAGATCAACTCAAACATAAGAACAGAATAACAAATTATGTAGGGGGTAGGTAGTTACGTTTCATCTTAACCATGTAAAATTACCGACTATTCGATTCGGAGAGTCACACCATGGCAGAACCTGCTCTCAAGGACTTGACGTTCGACGAGTTGGAGGCATTAGAAGACTGGGACGGCTTGCGCTACGAATTGTGGGGCGGCGAACCGGTAGCAATGACCGGAGGAACGCCCGCCCATAACCTGATTGCGTTGGCGCTGGCGCGGACGATCTACCCGCAGCTTAAGGGAACCCACTGTCGGGTATTTATGGCCGACGTGGGGCTGCGGCTCGGTACCTCCACTCGCAGTAATAAGGCTTACCCGGACGTCATGATCGTCTGCAACCTGAAGCCGGAGGCTTATCAGACCGAACCGGTACTGGTGGCCGAAGTTCTGTCGGAAAGCAGCGTAGGTCGCGACCGCAATACTAAGTTCAAGGCATATAAGTCCCTTGCTACGGTACAGGTCTATTTGATCCTGTCGCAGACGGCGGTGGAGATCGAGGTCTATCGTCGCGCCAGTGGCTGGGCTGAGGAGGTTTTTCGCGGCGGCGAGGCGGTGATAGAACTCGCTCAACCCTTGTTGCTGCTGCCTCTACGCGCCATTTATGAAGACGTCTGGGATGATCTGATTGGCGGAAATACGGAGAGAGTATGGTGATCTCTAGAAAAGCAGCCAGCTTAGCCCATTAGTCACAAGTTAAGCTTTTTCCGGCCCTGTCAAGCCCTCCAACTTGAATGGTCTGCGGCGGTAACTTGCCAATGTCACATTAGAATCAAGGCGAGCCGATCTCGGCTCTTTTTTAATAGCTGTTGGTTATATGAGTAAAAAATTCTTTTATTTCAATAAAAATGCGTTTTTTGGTATTTTTCCCGCCGCCCTGCAGCGTTGCCGTTGTGATAAGGAAAAACCGCGAGCGTACCCAGCCCTGGGGTTCGCTGCTGCTGATAATCTGGAAGTCAGGCGCTGCCCGCCAGTTGCAGTTTGAATCTAGCAAAGTGATCAATTTATGACGGCCTACCATACCGAACAGGTACTGAGCGTACACCATTGGAACGAATCGCTGTTCAGCTTTAAAACCACCCGCCCGCCGAGTCTGCGGTTTCGCAACGGCCATTTCGTCATGATCGGTCTGGAGGTGGAGGGTCGGCCGCTGGTACGGGCTTACAGCATTGCCAGCGCCAACTATGAAGAACACCTGGAGTTTTTCAGCATCAAGGTGTCGGATGGCCCGCTCACCTCGCGCTTACAGCACCTGAAGACGGGCGATTTGCTGCTGGTCAGCCGCAAACCCGTGGGCACTTTGGTGCTCGACGATCTGCTGCCCGGCAAACGCTTGTATCTGCTCGGCACCGGCACGGGTCTGGCGCCCTTCATGAGCATCATCAAGGACCCGGAAACCTACGAGCGGTTCGAGCAGGTCGTGCTGCTGCACGGTGTCCGTCAGGTGAATGAGTTGGCCTACGCCGACTTCATTACCGGGGAACTGCCGCAGCATGAGGTGTTGGGGGAAAATGTGCGTTCGCAATTGATCTACTACCCGACGGTGACCCGTGAACCGTTCCGCTACCAGGGCCGCCTGACCGATCTGATCGCGAGCGGCAAACTGTTTGCTGATATCGGTCTGCCGGCGCTCGATCCCGAACATGACCGTATCATGATCTGCGGCAGCGCCAGTCTGCTCAAGGACACCCGCAAATTGCTCGATGCGCGTGGGTTCAGCATTGCGCCGCACACTGGCGAACCCGGCCACTATGTGATCGAGCGGGCATTTATCGACAAGTAGCCGGCCACGCTTGTACAGCAGGTAACCGTTCACTCCCCTCGCCCGCTTGCGGGAGAGGGGTTGGGGGTGAGGGCAGTGATTTCAACGACTTACCCCCCTCACCCTAGTGAGTCTGGCCGCTGCTCGTTCCCATCGTTGTCGTGGTGTTAGTGACCAATGCCTAACCTGCCGGTTACCTGCTACGTTAGGCACTCCAACCACGGTTACGGAGCGGATAATTATGATTCACTGTCTTAGCCTTTTACTTCTCTCGAGAAAGTTTTGAGGTTAGGTAGTTGCCTGTGTGGCCGCTTTCCCAACAATCTGCCATCGCGCCTCAATGGTGTCCACTGACAAATCAGCACCACAATCCCATTCGACAAAGTATCCGCCATTGAAAACCTTTATAAATTCGCTGGGGTCTCGAAGGTCTTCAAACGCCTCATATTCCAGATAAGGACTGACATCAAAACTGCCAATGCGACCGTCGTCTGCAACAATGGACAACACCCAGTTGGGTTGTGGACGGAGTTCTGCAATTCTCATTGGTCAAGTCCTTTGATTGGAAATGGCTTCTTGCCGTTTACAGCCAAGACCCAGTCAGCAAGCAAATCTTCTTGATGAATTTCGATCCATGCGACGACCAGTTTGGGTTTGTTCGGCGGCAGTTCACCTGCCAGGAGTGTTCCGTCAAGAATTGAGTGCACTGCTACTTTTCCTTGGTAATCCGCATGTATGTGTGGCACGTGGTGTTTCTCGGTGTCTCGAAAAAACATACGGATAAGAATCCCATAAAACATGGAAATCGTTGGCATGCGGTTGTCACCCCCTATCTGCTGCCTGATGTGTGGAACGAGTGAAAAAAAGTGGTCTGAAAATCATCTAGCCAGCCTCCCACCGCCGAGGTGATGGGGTTAAAGTGAGGTTGTGAACTGGCTTTGACTACACCGGAGACTAGAGATGAAGTATAGCGGAATCGACTGGCGCTCAAACAACAGCGTGGTAACGGTGATTGATGAAGGAGATCGGGTCATGACGGAGAAGCGCCTGCCGAACGAACTATCGATGATCATTGTCTGGCTGATACCGTGGCGGGACGAATTGATGGGAGCACCCCCGCCCGCGTCCTCACTGGCGTCCTGAGGGCCTAAATTGGGGGATGAATAGGTAACAGGAGTTTGGACAAGCAGGCAAATGTTGTATATACTTCAACGTATATCCAATCTTCAGGAGCCTTATCTATGCCGACTGCAAAGGTCTTTAAATCCGGTAACAGCCAAGCCGTCCGCTTGCCCAAGGAATTCCGTTTCAACACTGACGAAGTGGAGATTTTCCGCCGTGATGACGAGATCGTCTTAAGGGAGAAGCCCCGCTCTGCTGCTGAAATTTTGGCCATTTTCAAGTCTTTTTCCGAAGATTTCATGGCTGACGGTCGTGATGACCAGCCACCGCAAGAGCGCGAAGCGCTATGATACGGCTGCGTTATCTCCTCGACTCCGACACGAGCATTTATTGCATTAAACACAAACCTTTTTCGGTAGCTCGACGTCTTGTCGAGTTGCCTCCAGGTGCTGCCGGTCTATCGGTGATCTCCTATGGTGAACTCTGGAGGGGAGTGCAAAAAAGCCAACAGCGCGAAAATAACCTGACCGCACTCATGCAACTGGTGTCAATCCTACCAGTAGACCCGCTGCCAATCGAGGCGGGTAGGTACTATGGCTATATTCGCAGTGCCCTGGAACGCGCCGGCACGCCCATCGGTAACAATGATCTGTGGATTGCCGCCCACGCACTGGCGGAAAACCTGATTCTCGTCACCAATAACGAGCGTGAATTCGCCCGCATCGATGGCCTGCGTATCGAAAACTGGGCCACCTGAGCAACCAAAAAAGGAGGAACCTGGATTGCGCTTCGCAAGCTCCGCTCCATCCAGGCTACGCCGGCTGGATTAGAGCGGGAATTGCTGGGCATTCCGGTGGTTCGTTACGACCCGCAGGAACTCGATAGCGAGTTGGCTGCGCTTGGCTGAATGGTTGGAATAGGCTGAACAATTATTGGCTAATCACTTGGCAAAAACGGTGAGCAACCGATGGCTATTGCCAATCCCCATATCCGTTTTCACTATGAAGACTATCAAACCCTGCCGGAATTCATATCCGCCCGTTACGAGTTGTTGGATGGAGATTTACTGAGGGTTCCAGCGCACCCGTTTACCCACAATTTTATCCATCCTCGGCGTAAGCCAATTGGTGAGACTCAAAGGCGATGGCAAACGCTCTGACCTTCTGTAGGCCTTCCCAGATCGCCTTGGGACCGGGGTGACCGTCGTGCTTGCGGCCGAGAAACCCGCCAAAGCCCGCGATCAGCCGCACCATCTGGCCCAGGGGTGGGGGCGTTTCCGGTGGCGGGCAGCGATGGGCCACGATCCAGGCCGCCTGCCATTCCTCGGGATCAAAGACGACGTCACACGGCAAGTTCGGGCAGTCGCGCCCCCAGGTCACCAAGTGCAGAATCCGCCAGGCGATAATGAGGTAAATGACCAAGGCCCGTTCCAACCGCTCCAGGGTACCCAGTTGCAGCGCCTCGACCCGGCAACCCGATTTCAAAATCCTGAAAAAAATTTCCACCAGCCAGCGGCGACGATACCCATCAATGAGTTCCACTACGGCTTCGAGCGTCTCCGCCGTCCGATTCGTCAGCAGTCGCCATTCGATTGCCTTCTCGCCCGCCGGCGGGTGTTCCTCGCGGGCCAGGACAGCCGTCACGGTCACCGCCGATGTGCCGTGATGCGCCGGCAGCGTCACCGCTTGCCGGTACAGCGTTTGCCGCACGAGACGGGCCGGGCGGTCCGGTGCCGCCGGCAGCAGGAATTCCACTTCCCCCAGCGGTTCATCCCGCGCCAGCCGATCCCACAGCTTCTCGCCTGTGGTCGTGTTGCGGTTGTGCTGGGCTCGCACCAGCCAGTCCGCCGGGTGGCCGCGCTCGGCGGCCAGGTCCATCAACGCCCGGATATCGCCTTCCCGGTCGGTGACGTAGACCAGCCGGCTCGCGGGCACCCGCTCGGCCAACTCGGCGACGATCGCGTAGCCTTCCAGCCAGCGCGTACTTTCCTTGACCTGCGGTACGTCCTTGGGTGGGCGGGCCCAGATCCAGGCATCCACCACCCCCAAGGCCACCCCCGCCGGCGTCACCACCAGGGTCGGATGCACGTACAGGCCATGCTGAGCCTCGTAGCTCAACCGCCCCAGCCCGGCAATCCCCGGTTGCGAGGTGAAATCCAACTCGGTGGTATCTTGAATGCACAACAAGACCGCCTGGCCCTGCATCCGCTCGACCGTCCGCTCGGTATGCACCTCCAGGATCTCGCGCCACTCCAACGCCGGGTTATTCAGCAACCGATAAGCCGCCTTGGTCTCCGCCCAGCCGCCGCAGGCCAACGGAATGCTCCCTGTCGGTTGAGCCGACAGATCGTCCACCAGCTTGATCAAGCGTTGGGTCCGTCGCGCATCTCCTATCTCCAGGGTCTCAAACTCTTGTTGCGCCCAGCTCATCCCACCACCCCACAAGGTTATAAAAACTTATATTATACAATTAGTTGGCAGTTGTGGGTAATCGGGTGGGTTCCAGCGCCCACTGTGATGCATCAACGTATTTTACGTAACCTCGGATTCATTGGCCCGTACAACTCGCCTGTCAGAATCCGTTGGAAGTCAATGGTACGTTTAGTCGCGTCATCAAACTCAATCCGAAGTGTGTAGGGGCAATCCTCTCGAATAATCGAACATGGTAGATTGGATGACTCATTAGTTTTCTCCCTATTTGAGCGGCTCGATTGACTGTGGTTTGCAGCCTTCTTGCAGGCACTGCCAGGTTGCCAGTAGTTCCGCTTGGTGCAATTCGGCCCAGGCTTCGACCAGACGGCTTTGGCGTCTGTGTAGTGAGCCTGCAATTAACTCGATAGGATCAATGCTATAGATGGCCACTTGGTCTTGGTAATAGGCATAAAAATACGGTGCGTGATGTGGCACGTTGAATTCCGCATCCTGACCGTGACCGCCAAAATCGAGGCGCTCGACTTGGCGCCGGAAGTAGAAAGCGTCGTGTTGAACCCACTGATTCCCGCGTTATATTTGCGTCGGGTGGCCGCGCAAACCACCGACCACGAGCAGCGTCCGCGCCTGCAGCAACACGCCACCGAGTTGATCGCCCCCCTCAATGCGCCGGGGAGTCCATTGACCGGACTGCCGCCCGACGAGTTGGCCCTGATCGAACCGGTCGCTACTGAAAGCGCCCACCGGTTTCAGCGCTCCAACTCCTGTGTCGAAGGCCGCAATGGGCAATTAGCGCTGCATCATCATCACCTGCATCGGATCCGTCCCCGCCAGCTGGCCGCGTTGACGACCATTCACAACTATTTCATCCGCCGTCCCGATGGCACCACCCCGGCCGAACGCTTCTTTGGCAGCAAACCGGCCGGCCTCTTCGAGTGGTTACTGGACCACGTCCCGATGCCGGCTAGGCCAGCGCGAAAACGGCCGCCACCATCGGTGGCGAAATCCCTCTTGAGAGCCGTCGCATGAGGTAATGGCCGAAACGATGATCATGGCCGAATAGGTGCCGCCGGCGTCGATACACAGCGCGTTGCTGGTAAAGCCAGCAATTCCCGCTGCTCTAGAAATTTTAGTATAATCAGTATATTATATACGATGCTTCGGTAGGTCTGGCAAGGTATTTGGGCTTCAAATTCAATCGATTTGGGTGGTCATGATGGTAAAAGCAAACTGTATTCCACTTCGCCCTCAGCGGCCGCATTAAATAAACACTGTTCAGCGCCGGCCTTGTTAGGTCAAATCAGAGAGGATTTTGGGAAGATCACTGACCCTCGTCATGGCGGTCAGCAGTTTTCCTTACCGGATGTCTTGATGTCAGGCTTGGCGGTCTTTGGACTGAAATATCCGTCGTTATTAAAGTTTGATGAGCAACGTCATGAAGAGCGGGTTCGAGCCAATTTAAAAAGTCTTTATGGTGTTTCACAAGCCCCCTGTGATACCCAGATGCGGAAAGTGTTGGATGAGGTGTCACCCACTGAGTTACGAGCCCCCTTTATTCATATTCATCAGCACTTGCAATCGCACGGGATATTGAAAGCGTATCGGTATTTAGGAGGATTTCTAGTTAACCTGGATGGGACCGGTCATTTTTCTTCTTCCAATATCCGTTGTGCCGATTGCTGTGAAAAGCATCATCGAAATGGCACGGTCGAGTATTATCATCAATTAGTAGGAGCGGTGATAGTTCATCCGGATAAAAGTCAAGTCTTACCTTTATTTCCTGAGGCCATTACGCGCCAAGATGGGGCGAGCAAGAATGATTGTGAAAGTAATGCCAGTAAACGGCTGTTACTGGCACTACGTGAAGCGTTTCCGCAATGGCCCATGATTGTGGTGGAGGACAGCTTGTCGGCCGACGGTCCTCACATTAAGTTATTGAAAAAATTAAAGTATCATTACATCCTGGTGGCGAAGCCGAGCGACCAGCCGTCGCTGTTCGAGGAGGTGCGGAAGCGATTAAATAGCGCTGAGTATGAAGAATTTGAGGAACTGGGAGAGGATGGCGTCTTACGGGGCTATCGCTGGATGAAGGGGTTGCCTTTGAATAAATCTCATCCTGATATTCTGGTGAATTACCTGGATTATTGGGAAATGCGGGAGGGTAAAGAGTACAATTTTTCGTGGATAACGGATCTGGAACTACGGCGAGATAATGTCTACCAGGTGATGAGAGGAGGTCGGGGTCGGTGGAAGATTGAAAACGAGACGTTCAACACACTCAAAAATCAGGGCTATGAGTTAGAGCACAACTATGGACATGGGCAAAAGCATTTGACGACGGTGTTTGGGATGCTGATGATGCTAGCCTTTTTCGTCGATCAAGTGCAAGAGACTGTGCTGTAGTTTATTTCAAGTGGCGCGGCAACAATTCCGTTCCAGAACCTCGTTATGGAGCAAGTTAAAGGGATTATTTAAGGAGTATTTTATTACCAGTTGGGAGAGCTTATGGTTAGCGATAATTTATGGGCATAAGGGTGGGGTATTGGAACCTGATACATCATAATTTCTGATAAAGTCCATAGTTGTTTTGATGAATGAGTGTGTTGAAAGAAAGTGGTTAAAATGAGAGTCGTTCATTATGGCTTCCGAGGAAGTCAGGGTGGTTTTTGTCGTTATGATTCTTGTGTAATTACTGATCAATTAACTACTGGCGCCGCTGCATTAGAGCGGGAATTGCTGTGGTAAAGCCCTGCTTGAGCCACGCTGACTCGGCCATGATGTGGAAATGGCTCTCTGGTAATTCGCGTTGCTGGTTACCAGCTTTATGCTATTAATAATTAAGCATATTTTTCATAGCCTGTCAGATCGATAAAGAGGCGCTGAAATAAATGATCTACATTGAAAATCCCATAGCAACGTCTTTTAATCACCTTGATTTTATTATTCAATCCTTCGACAAATCCACTGTTTTTACGATCGACAAAATAATTCGTAATCTCTTCCAGTTGCTTGTCTAACGTTGATAAGAAACTATCAAAACAGTCTAACTTACTCTCCTGGACCAACTGCTTCCACGCCCGTAACCGTTGCTTCGCTTCTGCTTTACTCAGGGGAAGTTCAAAAATACTGGTTAATGTATAGCAAAAAACATACGCTGATCCTAATAGGGGAGTATGC
Source organism: uncultured Pseudomonadota bacterium (assembly GCA_963708455.1). Taxonomy (GTDB): domain Bacteria; phylum Pseudomonadota; class Gammaproteobacteria; order Competibacterales; family Competibacteraceae; genus CAIMUS01. Next base: position 404,198 of record CAVPSQ010000005.1, on the reverse strand, counting down.
TTGAACAAACCGCTTAGCACTTCTAACTCTTCTGGTTTCAACTCCGCTGGATTTTTACGCAGTAACCACATCACCCCTTTGAACGCTTTATAATCCGCCTTAGGTAACTCTTTCTTTAAGCGTTTTAGCTCTTTCTTGCGCAACTCATCCAACCCTTTTCGGTACAGCTTGGCTACATGAAAACGATCCACTACCACCTGTACCTTTTTGCCTAAAACCTCTTTCACCGCGTTAATATAACCCTTGTACATATCGCTACAAACCACTCGAATCGTTTTACGTAACTTCTTGGGAATAGTGGAAAAAAATTTCTTTACCGTCGCTTTCTCACGACCTTCCAGTACCCCCAGCACCCGTATTGCCCCGGTCGCTAACCGGGTCGTTACAATCGTGAAAAAATCCTGATGTCCTTTCTTGGAGGCAATTTCATCTATCCCTACCTGCGCTAATTCCTTAAACTCATTCCAATCCACTTTCTCACTCACCCTCCGATTAATGATTCCCTCCACCGCTTCATAACCTAATCGCTGTTTAATACTTACATCGGCCACTGTACTATTCACTAAATTGAGTAACACATGCGTCTCATATGCCTTCGTATGGGGACTCCGAGTATCATACCACGATACCTTCTGAGTCGTCGTTGGGTGATCTCTGCAATAAGGACATTGATATCTTTTAGGCTTAATCCGAATATACGTCGGCTTCCCTAAAATCGATAAATGACGCAACGTAATTTCTCTCCCAAAACCATAAGACGCCGTGATTTTCTTGCCACAGCGATGGCAATGAGTTCCTTCTAATGTACTCTTCACTGTGATAATAATTTCATTATTTTTGATGAATTCTACACGTTCGATTTTGACATCGTCGATGTCTAATGGAATTTCAAAACGATCCATAAGCATTTCATTACCTCTTAACTTGAATCTGCACCGTAGGTCATAACTTGTTGTTTATATTATAATTGATTACCCCGCAAGATACCAGAGAGCCGTGGAAATCGCTCGCCAGGGCGAGCGAGAAACCGCCGCCGGCGGCCACACCGTTGATGGCGGCGATTACCGGTTTGCGCATCCGGCGGATTTCGGTTATGCATATGTGCACGTAAGTAGCCAACTCGTGAAAGGCGGCGCCGGGGCCGTGGGGATGGGTCAGGGCACCCGATTACCCACAACTGCCAACTAATTGTATAATATAAGTTTTTATAACCTTGTGGGGTGGTGGGATGAGCTGGGCGCAACAAGAGTTTGAGACCCTGGAGATAGGAGATGCGCGACGGACCCAACGCTTGATCAAGCTGGTGGACGATCTGTCGGCTCAACCGACAGGGAGCATTCCGTTGGCCTGCGGCGGCTGGGCGGAGACCAAGGCGGCTTATCGGTTGCTGAATAACCCGGCGTTGGAGTGGCGCGAGATCCCTGGAGGTGCATACCGAGCGGACGGTCGAGCGGATGCAGGGCCAGGCGGTCTTGTTGTGCATTCAAGATACCACCGAGTTGGATTTCACCTCGCAACCGGGGATTGCCGGGCTGGGGCGGTTGAGCTACGAGGCTCAGCATGGCCTGTACGTGCATCCGACCCTGGTGGTGACGCCGGCGGGGGTGGCCTTGGGGGTGGTGGATGCCTGGATCTGGGCCCGCCCACCCAAGGACGTACCGCAGGTCAAGGAAAGTACGCGCTGGCTGGAAGGCTACGCGATCGTCGCCGAGTTGGCCGAGCGGGTGCCCGCGAGCCGGCTGGTCTACGTCACCGACCGGGAAGGCGATATCCGGGCGTTGATGGACCTGGCCGCCGAGCGCGGCCACCCGGCGGACTGGCTGGTGCGAGCCCAGCACAACCGCAACACGACCACAGGCGAGAAGCTGTGGGATCGGCTGGCGCGGGATGAACCGCTGGGGGAAGTGGAATTCCTGCTGCCGGCGGCACCGGACCGCCCGGCCCGTCTCGTGCGGCAAACGCTGTACCGGCAAGCGGTGACGCTGCCGGCGCATCACGGCACATCGGCGGTGACCGTGACGGCTGTCCTGGCCCGCGAGGAACACCCGCCGGCGGGCGAGAAGGCAATCGAATGGCGACTGCTGACGAATCGGACGGCGGAGACGCTCGAAGCCGTAGTGGAACTCATTGATGGGTATCGTCGCCGCTGGCTGGTGGAAATTTTTTTCAGGATTTTGAAATCGGGTTGCCGGGTCGAGGCGCTGCAACTGGGTACCCTGGAGCGGTTGGAACGGGCCTTGGTCATTTACCTCATTATCGCCTGGCGGATTCTGCACTTGGTGACCTGGGGGCGCGACTGCCCGAACTTGCCGTGTGACGTCGTCTTTGATCCCGAGGAATGGCAGGCGGCCTGGATCGTGGCCCATCGCTGCCCGCCACCGGAAACGCCCCCACCCCTGGGCCAGATGGTGCGGCTGATCGCGGGCTTTGGCGGGTTTCTCGGCCGCAAGCACGACGGTCACCCCGGTCCCAAGGCGATCTGGGAAGGCCTACAGAAGGTCAGAGCGTTTGCCATCGCCTTTGAGTCTCACCAATTGGCTTACGCCGAGGATGGATAAAATTGTGGGTAAACGGGTGGGGTCAGGGCGCGCTTGATATCGCCCCCGGCTGAAAACGCCTGACCGGAGCCGGTGATGATGATCGCTCCAATGCGTCCGTCGGTGCTCACGCGGTGGAGCACGTCCGCCAGTTCGCGGGCCGTGGCAAGGTCCAGGGCATTATAAGAATCCGGACGATTCAGAACGATTTGTCCTACCCGGTCCTGGACGTGAAGTTGGGTGAATTCCGCCATTGATTTGATCCTCTGTCGGTGCGGGGCAAGCTGATTCCGGTTTGCGCTCGCCTTATAGAGCGGGACGATGGCTGCGCGGATACGCGCTGCGTTTCAGTATAGTCCAACGACGACCCGGTTCGGTGTATACGCTCCAGAGGCGGAATGGCAGCACTTGCCAGAGAGGACAACAACAGCAGCCATAGGATGCAGAAATATGGCAACATGGCGTTATTCCTTGCCTTGCAGGAGCAGGCTGGCTCGTGATCGGAGCGTTCGACAGTGACCCGCGATTGCCCGTGAGGGTTATCCACCTAGCGGGGACACTTCGCAGGTTGACCGCAAAGGGCCGGCGAGGACGCCGGCGCTCCCAGGGTCGGGCAGACTGACTGCCAAGGCCGGTCCAACGTAATAAACTTAGGATCAGACTCGAATTTCCCGAAATTCGAGTCTGATCCTAAATTTTCTCGGAGGTGAAAATGTTAGGTAATCCCATGCTGGATGTTGCCATTGGGTTGATCTTCTTCTATGTGCTGCTCAGCACCATCATCACGGTACTACAGGAATTTATCTCGTCGTTCCTGAAGTGGCGGAACGAGAACCTGCGAATGGCGATTGCCGAGTTGATCGGCGAGGTAAACAAGAAGGACTTCTTTGAGCACCCGCTTATACTTCCGCTGTTCCAGGGTGGAGTCAACGGTAGCGGTGACCCCATAGAGGGCGGTCCATCCTACATCCCGAAGCGGAATTTCGCGCTCACCGTCTTTGACCTCCAGCGAAAAAATGGAAGATCGTCCACCGGGCCAGTGGCAGACCCGGCCCAGCCGCCGGCCTTTGCTCTCGCCCAATTCTTCATTGATGCTGCTTCAAGTGGCACACTTGCCGAACGGATAAAGCAGTTTGACAAGACTGCGACGGGGCTTATCGGCAATATCAAAAACGCAACCGTGCAGAAGGCCGCAACGGACGCCCTCACGGCCGCTGTCAGCGAACTGAAGACAGCGACTGACATCGTCGATACCGCAGTAAAGGAGATCGAGTTTTTATTCGACAGCGTCATGGATCGAGCCTCCGGCTGGTACAAGGTCAAGGCGCAGCGCGTGGCCCTCATGATTTCTCTAGTGTTGGCGGTCATTCTGAACGCCGATACTATTTACCTAGCGCAGCGCCTGTGGCAAGACGAAGCACTACGGACTCAATCGGTAGCAGCAGCCGAAGCATTCTATCAAAGCAATGCGGGGCAAACGCAGTTGAACTCGTTGTGTAAAACAACAGTCCAGACGGCGGACAAAGAGTTGACCGCCGAACAGTGGCAGGCCGTGAAAGACTGTACTCAAGAAAAGATTAAAGAGGCCATGAATCAACTGACCACTGCCGGATACCCGATCGGCTGGCCCTGGAAGCCCGACCAGAATCCTTACTTGATGTTTGCTGGCTGGATGCTGACCGCTCTCGCCCTGAGCCTCGGCAGCGGCTTCTGGTTCGATGTACTGGGCAAGTTCATGAATGTACGCATGACCGGGAAGCGCGAAGAGACGGCGTCCTCATCGAGCAGGAAATAACGGACAACCAGGGTCAGACTCGAATTGCGCAACTTTCCCGTCTGAGTCCTATTTTCTCAGCAGATTGCGGGCAATGATCAGTTGCTGGATTTGACTGGTTCCTTCGTAGAGCCGGAACAGGCGCACATCCCGGTAGAAGCGTTCAATGCCATAGTCGGCGATATAGCCGGCGCCGCCGAAAATCTGCACCGCCCGGTCCGCTACCCGCCCACACATTTCCGACGCGAACAGCTTGCAGCAGGCCGCCTCGGTAGTGATATTCCTCACCCCGATCGCGCCGTTGCGCCGCATCCAGCACCATGCAGCGGGCCGCGTATAACTCGGTCTTGCTGTCCGCCAGCATGGCTTGAACCAATTGAAATTCCGCGATCGGCTGACCGAACTGACGCCGCTCCAGGGCATAGTGCAACGCATCGTCCAGCATACGCTCCGCGGTGCCCACACAGACGGCGGCGATATGCAATCGTCCCCGGTCCAGTACTTTCATGGCCATCTTGAAACCCTGTCCTTCCCGACCGCCGATCAGATTGGCCGCCGGCGTCCGACAGGCGTCGAACAGTACATCGCAGGTGAGCGCGCCGCTCTGGCCCATTTTTTTATCGGGTTTGCCCAGCGACAGTCCGGGCGTGCCGGCCTCCACGATAAAAGCGGAGATGCCGCCTGCGCCTTTGACCTTGGGATCGGTGCGCGCCAGCACGGTGAATATCCCAGCCCGGGGGGCGTTAGTGATATAGCGCTTGACGCCGTTCAGAACGTAATCATCGCCGTCGCGCAGCGCCAGAGTGCGCAGCGAGGCGGCGTCCGAACCGGCTTCGGGTTCGGTCAGAGCGAAAGCAGCGATCAGTTCGCCGCGCGCCAGACGGGGCAGGTAACGGCGTTTCTGCGCGTCCGTACCGTCGATAATCATTCCCTGCGACCCGATACCGTTGTTGCCGCCGATCAGTGAGCGGAACGCCGGCGAGGCTCTGGTCAGTTTCGAAGATCACCCGCACCTCTTCCTCCATCGTTAACCCAAGGCCACCGTATTCCTCGGGAATAGTCAGCCCGAACAGGCCCAGTTCCCGCATGTCCTGCACGATGTCTGCCGGGATATCGTCGAGTTCGGCGACCCGCCGTTCGTTGGGTATCAGGCGTTCGCGCACAAAGCGGGCGACGCTGTCCAGCAGCAAGTCGAGGGTATTGGGATCTCTGATCATGGCAGTGTCCGAGCAGATGGTTGCAATCGAAGCAGGCTTTGCCGACAATGCCGGCTGTCCACCACAGCAATGGTAATCTTTATGGAATTCACAGGCCAACTGCTGCACGAGCAACGGGGGCGCGTGCTGACTCTCACACTGAGCGATCCCGACAACCGCAACGCCCTGCATCCCGGCATCTATCAGGCCGGCAGAGAAATGCTGGACCAGGCCGGCGCTGATTCCGGTATCGGCGCGGTGGTGCTGACGGGCGCGCATGGGTTCTTTACCAGCGGCGGCAATCTTAACCGGCTGATTCAGAACCGGGAAAAAGCGCCGTCGGTGCAGCATGAGAGCATCAGTCTGTTCCACGACTGGATTCGCGCTATTCGCCGCTGTCCCAAACCAGTCATTGCGGCGATCGAGGGCGGCGCGGCGGGCGCCGGTTTTGCCCTGACGCTGGCCTGTGATCTGGCGGTGGCGGCTGCCGACGCCTGGTTCGTCATGGCCTATGTCAAGGTGGGACTCAGTCCGGACGGAGGTTCATCGCTGCTGCTGACTCGTGGGCTCGCGCCGCAACTGGCGACAGAAATACTGTATACCGGCAATCGGATTGCGGCGGAACGGTTGCAGCAACTGGGGGCGATCAACCGGCTGTGCGCCCCAGGTCAGGCTGTGCAGGAAGCGCAGCAGTGGGCTGCAACGCTCGCCGCCGGTCCCAGTGTTGCCCTGAGTCAGATTAAACAGTTATTGAATGCGACGCTGTACGCCGGATTGGACGCGCAATTAAACGCCGAGCGCAGCGCGTTTCTGGAGTGCCTGTATCACCCGCAATGCGGCGAGGGCATCGCCGCTTTTCTGGGCAAACGTGCCCCGCTGTTCGTGGATCAATAATGGCTAACAATTATCCTGTTATTCTCGTCCACCGCCTGCTGTGTACTGCACCGCTGCGCCGGTGCTCCTGACTGAAATCATTGTGTACGCCGCGAATTGTAAAGCTCGCTCCGCAAACTGCTTACTTCGTTGCGACAACTGCTCACTTCTGCCTGGCAGCCGCTCACCTGCTTTTGCAAACTGCTCACCACCTCGATTTGCATACGGCGCAAATCGCTCATCTGACCCTGCATATCCCGGCTTATTTTTTCTAAATCGACATAGCGATTTTCCTGATCCTGTAAATCCTGTTGCAACAGTTGATTGGCGTTCTTTAAAGACTTTATTTCATCTTCCAGATTCTGATTGGCGGCTTGCAGATAGCCTATCTGCTGTTGCAAGGTGACGCTGTTGAGTTCCAGGTTCGTTACATGGGTACTCAGGGTGGTAACCAGCGCACCCAGTTGCGCCAGTTCATTAGAATCCTTGTCTGTCTCGCTGGTGGCGGATTCGGCATGAGCAGCGCTTTGCAGGAATCCGCTCCATACTGATCCAGTAATGGTCAGTACCGAAAACAGAACAGTTTCCAAGACAAAAAATTTATAGTTTTTCAGCATTGGCGTTCCTATTTACGATGTGCTGCTGTAGTAATCGTTCAGTCCCCAAAAAGCCCGCAGGAGCGGGTTATGCTGGCCGGCGACCCACTGGCGTGGCAGAGACCCTTGATGGGCAGGCTACTCGAACATTCAGAATGTCTTGCCGGATGCCCGATACTCCACTGGAATCGCCTCCTCCGGCTTGCAGTCGCAATCTGTCAGTGAACGGTACAAAGGCCGCCACACGCCGCCGTAATGCTCGTCGTCGGTGGCGAAGCTGAGCACGCTGCCAGCGATGGCGACGGGCGGTCCCGCCACAGCTTCCACCTTAAAGCCATCGACGATCCAGGCGGCGCGAGGGTTCGGGTTAACCTGGATGGGGGTATCACTGTTGGCCTGCACCGTGGCCACCCGGTAAATGATCGAGCGGAAGGGACCCTCTTTACCGCCATCCTCGCTCGCCGCCGCCCACAGATCGCCTTTATCGTTCAGATACAGATCGGCGATGGCGCGCTTCTCGCGGGCATTGACCCACAGGCCGGGTGGGTTGACCGGCGTGCCGACCTGCCCCAGAGCCGGCCACAGCAGCGTGCCCGCCGTCGGATCGAACAGTCCCCAGTACAGCAGTCCTTTGGGATGTAGACTGGAACCGCCCGCCTCGCCGAGTACGAGTAGTATCTTGCCATCGCGGCGGGCAGCGCAGGCCATACCCTCGAATTTGTTTTGACGCGGCGCACCGGTCAGAGCGGACACGGTGGGAAGTGGCAACGTCCGGCGCAACTGCACGTTTTTTCCGGCCAGACTCGAGGTGCAAAATACGCCCTTCACGCCTTGGCGATTGGCCGCTTTCCGCCGCGAGAAAGCCTCCGCCGGGCAAAGCGCAGACCGCTTCGAGGTCTTCGGCTTGGCTGTGCGGAGACGGCCAACCGGCGGCGTCCAAGGGTTCGTATTGCGGCGGACCGTTGCCGACGACATGCAGCAGGCCGAAGCGGGCGCCAGTACCTTTGACATCGTGCACCACCAGGTAGGTCTCCGGATCCAGTTGCGCCATACCGCTGTAGCCGCTGGACAGTGAAGCGGGGGTTGCCGTGGTCATGTGCTGCACAGCACAGCCGTTCAACAGCAGACTCAGGACCAGGCACAGGCCACCAAGCAGACAGGCGTCGCTATATGCCACCAAACTCTTTAATCGCACTTGTGGAACCTCGGCGGACGCTATTGCAAAGCGACAGTTTAGCGCAATTCGTGGGGTTGTTTGCTGGGCGACCGTCTCCCGCTCAGGTGAGTAGACTCATCATGATCTCTTTACCCTGGCAAGGGGGAAGGTTAGGATGGAAATGAAATCGGCGATGAGATTTCGTATGGACATTTACCCCTAGAGAGGATTTTATATGATACGCACCACCAACCGCCTGGCGCGGGGCAGCGCCGCACTCGTCATAGCTGTTGCTTTGTTTGGGCTGGCGCCTGCCAGCGTGCAGGCGCAGACGGCGCAGGGGACGGACGGACCGCCCGACCGATCGCTCACCGACACTTACTGGAAGCTGGTCGGGCTCGAAGACCGCGCCATTCAGTTGGCACCGAATCAGCGCGAACCGCACCTGATTTTGCAGGCCGCCAGCGGCCGCCTGATCGGGTCGGGCGGCTGCAATCGGATGATGGGCTCCTATACGCTCGACGGACGGGCGCTCTCTTTCGGTCAGGTGGCCGCTACCCGAATGGCCTGCATCGAAGCAATGGAGCAGGAAGCTGCTTTCTTCCAGGCGCTCGACCAGGTGCGGGAGTGGCGGGTGAGCGGCGACGCGCTCGAATTGCTCGATCAGCGCGGCAGCGTGGTTGCCCGCCTGGTTGCAGTGGACTTGAAGTAAAAATCCCCTTTCCCTGAAGGGGAAAGGGGCTAGAGTGCTACCGGTTTGAATGCCGGCGGGCCAGTCGATTCAGTGGGCAAAGCGATGCACCTGATGAACCATCCTCTAGCAGTGACAGTAGTGGCGGGTATGTTGTGCATGCCCATGGTGGCGCGGGGCGATCTGTATCAATGGATCGATGAGCAGGGGCAGGCGCATTTCAGCGACCGCCCGCCGCCGGACGCGGGGCAGGTTGATGTCATCACGGTGACCAGCCAGCCGGTTGCCGTTGCGCCGCCGGTGGATCCGTTGGTGCGCAGCGCGGTTATAAGACAATTGACCCAACACCTGCTGCAGCAGGTGAATGAATCCGGCGATCTGGTAAGTACTGAAACCCGCGCGCTGGCGCAGGCGTTGGCCCGGCGCGTGGAGACCGCCGCACCGGACTGGGATACGCTTGAAGCCCTGGCAGAGGCTCTGGCGCGGTCGTTGCCTGCTCAGGCGGACCAGCAACCTGGCAGCATCCAGGAAACAGCCGGGCTACTGCTGGAGGAAATTAAAGCCGGCGCACTGTCTGTTCCGAGCCCCTCCGCGTCGCCAGCGGAGGAACTGGAGAGAATACGCACGCTGACCGCCACGCTGGAAGCGGACCGGAAAGCCCGCGCAGCGGAGCAGGCGGCGTTGCAGGAAAAACTGCGCCAGGCTCGCTCGCTTGACGCCTATCAGGAAAGTCAGACGGCGGACCTGCCAGTCAGTCAACCGCAACAGCGCTATCTGTTCGTGCCGGCCAATCCCTGCTATCGCTATCCAGGCCAGTGCGTCTATCCACAACCACCCGTGCAGCCTCCTCCCCGGCCAGAGCCACCTTGGGAGCGGCCGCGGCCGCCGCAACAGCCTTGCCAGCGCCTTCCGCAAAAACACCGTGGCGCTACGGGTTGGCAAGTGGGCTGCCCGCAACGCTGATGCCATGTCCGCCGGCAAAAGCTTTACAGTAAGCCCCGTCCTTGCAGTCACCAACGCCGCTCTCTACGGACCGACAGATCCGGTGCACCGGGCACCACCGTGCTGATGGCGTGCTTGAAAACCAGCACTTCATCGACCCCCTGCAACAGCAGGGTGAACGAATCGTGCTGTTTGAGCGTACCGGTCAGGCGGATGCCGGAGATCAGATAGACAGTAACCAGCGTGCCCAGCAATTGTTCCAACGCAGAATCTTGCAGCATGCCGGGGGAACTCTGCTGTGCTGTCATCGGGACGTTCTCCAGCGGGTTGGCACGGTCGGCGGTTCGATGGATGCGGCGGTTCAGGGCGGTTTTCAGTGTCAGCGTATTCATAAGGATAGCTCTGAGTGGTTAGGAATAGCCGTGGATTGATTGCTATAAAGTGACAGCGTGGGTTGAGCGGTATTATAGCCAATTGCCTGGCTAAGGTATGGATTCCACATAATCGCTCAGATCGGCGTGCACATCGATATCCCGGGTTACCCCCGGATCGGCGCAGTGCACCCAGGTGATCCGGTCGACATGAGCCGCTAGCAGCGCGCGCGCGCCGGCATCGCCTTCCAAGGCCGTGAGTGCCGCATACCAGCCTCGGCTAAAGCCTATGGGATGGCCGCGCCGGCCTTGCCACACGGGCGCCGCGATAGCAGCGCCCGCACGCACCGCCCGGGCCACGGCAGCAACCGTGGCTGCACGCACAAACGGCATGTCAGCCAGCGCGATCAGCCAGCCTGCCGCTTCATGAGCCGCTCTTACGCCGCAGGCCAGACTGGCTCCCATCCCGGTGATGGCGCGTTGACAGACCACGATCTGCAAACCCTGCGCCGCCAGCAGTCCGCTCAGTTCCAGACGCCCTGGACGCAGCACCGCCAGCGCCCGGTCTGTACCGCTGACCAGCGAGCGGGCGCTGGCGACCGCAACCGTGGTGCCAGTGGAGAGCGGCGCCTGCAATTTATCACCGCCGAAGCGGCTGGAGGTACCGGCGGCCAGCAAAATGCCGACGATATTGCCGGTCACGTTAGACTGCATCCGTCCACAGCGGGCGCCGCCGTCCATTCCGGCCGCTGTCCTGGCTGCGTCACGCCGTTTTTCACGGCGGTAAGCTGCGCCAGAATCGATACCGCTATCTCCGGCGGGGTGCGGCTGCCGATGTAAATCCCAACCGGGCCGTGCAGTCGTGCAAGTGCCTCTGCCGGCAGCCCGAGTCTGCTGCAGCCGTTCCTTACGTCTGGCGGTGCTGGCACGGGAGCCGAGCGCTCCCACGTAAAAAGCCGGGGACTGCAACCCCACGAGCAGGGCCAGATCGTCCAGCTTGGGATCGTGCGACAGCGCCACCACCGCGCTATGCCGATCCGGCTGGAAAGCAGTGACCGCATCATCGGGCGGCAGGGTCAGTAGTTCGACGCCGGACAGATGCCAGCCGTGCGCATAATCCTTGCGCGGGTCGCAGACGCTGACCTGATAATCCAGTGCCAGCCCCATCTCCGCCAGACAGCGGGACAGTTGACCGGCACCGATCAGCAGCAGCCGCCAGCGTGGCCCGTGCATCGTGGTCAGTGTCCTGCCGTCCCAGGCAGGCCGCCCGATGCGGGGCGCCGGCAGCAGGGATACCGTGCCGGTAACCACATCCACTTGGCGGACGCAGCACCCGCCGGTCGCCAGCCGCTGCCGCAACTCCGCCAGAATCGCTGTAGCTGGCGCCGGTTCGATCACCAGTTCCAGTACGCCGCCGCAAGGCAGGCGGACCCGCGACGTTGCTTCTGCGCCGGCACCATAGCTGAGCAGAAAAGGCCGGTCGCCGGTGATATGCCCGCCCTTCATGCGGTCGATCAGATCATCCTCGACACAGCCGCCGGACACCGAGCCGGCCACGCTCCCATCGGCGCGCAGCGCCAGCCAGGCGCCTGGCGCGCGGGGCGCCGATCCCCAGGTGCGGGCAACGGTGACCAGAGCGAAGCGCCAGCCCTGTCCGGCCCAGGCGCAGGCAGTTTTGAGAACCTCCAGATCGACAGAATCCATCATCCCAAGCGCAGCGGCAGGCGGCGCAAACGCTGACCGGTGGCCGCGAACAGCGCATTCGCGACCGCCGGCGCGATGGGAGGAACCCCGGGCTCGCCTACGCCTGTCGGCGACTCGGTCGATGCGACGATATGCACTTCGACCTGTGGCATTTCACCAATACGCAGCAAAGGATAGTCGTGGAAATTGGACTGTTCCACCCGACCTTCCTTGAACGTAATCGCGCCATACAGCGCTGCGCTCAGGCCGAAGCCGATACCGCCTTCCATTTGGGCGCGCACGATATTGGGATTGACTGCGATGCCGCAATCTACGGCGCACACCACCCGGTCCACGGCGAAACCGCCGTCGGGCTGCACCGTGACTTCGGCTATCTGGGCGACGTAGGAATTGAAGGACTCGTGCACGGCGATGCCGCGTCCACGCCGTGCGCCGGTCTTGCCTGGCGGCAGCGGCTGTTGCCAGCCAGCTTGGGCTGCCGCCAAGCGCAGCACGCCGGCGTGCCGGAGATGCTGGCCTAGCAGGCTCAGGCGAAACAGCACCGGGTCTTGGCCGGCTGCGTGAGCCAGTTCGTCGATGAATACTTCGGTGGAAAAGGCTGTGTGCGACGATCCCACCGAACGCCACCACTGCACCGGCACGGCCAGCTTAGGGGAATGCAGGTCCACCCGGATATGAGGCACGGCGTAAGGCAGATTGGCGGCACCTTCCACCGAAGTGATATTGACGCCATTGTTCAGCAGAGCACCTTCGAAGGCGGTACCCGCCATAATCGATTGGCCGACGATCCGCTGCCACCAGGCAAGCGGCTTGCCGGCCTGGTCCAGGCCGGCACGCAGGCTGTGCAGGTACATGGGTCGATAATAGCCCGCCCGCATATCGTCTTCGCGGGTCCACACCAGCTTGACCGGTTTGCCGGCCTGCGGCCCGCCGCCGAGCGCCTTGGCGATGGCCGCTGCCTCAAGCAGGTAATCCGAGTGTGGATTGGCGCGGCGGCCGAAACTGCCCCCTGCATAGAGCATATTCAACTTCACCTGTTCCGGGCGCAGACCCAGCACTTTTGCCACCGTGGCCTGGTCCACTGTCTGGAACTGCTCACCGTTCCAGATCTCGCAGCCGTCCGCTCGCAATTGCACTACGCAGTCCATGGGCTCCATGGCGGCATGGGCGAGGAAGGGAAATTCGAACTGCGCTTCCAGCACCCGGGCGGCGCTCGCCAGCGCCGCCTCCAGGTCACCGTCGCTGCGCGCCACCGCTCCCGGCTGGCGGGCCAGTTCCTGGTACTGGGCCAGGATGTCCGCCGAATCCAGCTTGAAGGCGGCGCTCTCGTCCCACTCGACTAGTAAGGCGGCGCGCCCTTTCTGCGCCGCCCAGCAGTCTCCGGCCACCACCGCCACGCCGAAGGGAAGCGCAAGCACGTCCAGGACGCCGCGCACCGCTTTGGCGCGGCTCGCATCGACCGCTTTGACGGTGGCCCCGAAACGGGGTGGGTGAGCGACTACTGCGGTGAGCATATCCGGCAGTCGTACATCCAGCGTGAATACCGCTTTGCCTTGAATCTTGGCACGACTGTCGGTGCGGGGCGCCTGCTTGCCGATATAGACGAAGTCGCGCGGATCTTTCAGTTTCACCTCACCCGGCACCGGCAGCGCCGCGGCGGTTTTGACCAGTTCTCCGAAGCTGGCCTGATGACCGCTGGCCGGGTGCGACACGATGCCCTCGCTCACCCGCAGCGAGTCTGCCGGCACATTCCACTGCTGCGCAGCGGCATTGATCAGCATGGCGCGGGCGGTCGCACCCGCTTTGCGCAGTTGCTCGAACGAATTGGCGATGGCTGTGCTGCCGCCGGTACCCTGCGTCGGTCCCCACAGCAGGTTGTTGTAAAGCCTGGCGTCCGCCGGTGCGCCTTCGACCCGCAGTTGCGACCAGGCGGCGTCGAGTTCCTCAGCGACCAGTGTCGGCAGGCCGGTATAAACGCCCTGTCCCATTTCCAGATGCTTGACGATCACCGTTACTGTGTTGTCCTCGCCAATGCGGACGAAGGCGTTCGGCTCCAGCACGCCGCCGCCGGTTGCACCGGTCGCAGCGGCAGTAGCGGTCTGCGCCGGCGCGGGCCGCAGATAAACCGCCAGGGTGAGGCCGATCCCCGCCTGCAGAAAACGGCGGCGGCTTTCGTTAACAATGTGTATTGCGCTCATGGCCCAGCCCTCAGGTCAACGCGGCAGATGCTTCTTTGACAGCAGCGCGAATCCGCGCATAGGTAGCGCAGCGGCACAGGTTACCCGCCAGCGCCGCGGCGATATTGGCGTCGGCAGGGCGTGGATTCTGAGCGAGCAACGCGGCGGCGGCCATCATCTGCCCGCATTGACAGTAACCACACTGCACCACATCCAGCTTCTCCCAGGCCGCCTGCACGGCTTTGCCCGCCTTGGAATCCAGCCCTTCGATGGTGATGACGCGGCGACCGATGGCGGCGGAGACCGGCGTGACACAGGCGCGGGTGGGCTGACCGTCCAGATGCACGGTGCAGGCGCCGCAGAGCGCCATGCCGCAGCCGTATTTGGTTCCTGTCAGTCCGAGGTAGTCGCGTAACACCCAGAGGAGTGGGGTATCGGGTTCAGCGTCTATGGCTGCGCTGCGGCCGTTTACATTTAAAGTGAGCATACGATCTCCCGCAAGCGGTGGCGGTGTTTCCCAGTGGATACTGCTGGTCACTATAGCCGAGCCACGCGACGGTTTGAAGCATGAGCGCTCTAACAGGGTATTTACTTAAATCGGGATACCTCGCCGGTTGACCGCAAAGGGCCGGCGAGGACGCCGGCGCTCCCAGGATCGGGCAGACTGACCGCAGCAGGCCGGCGAGGACACCGACGCTCCCAGGATCGGGCAGACTGACCGCAGCAGGCCGGCGAGGACACCGACGCTCCCAGGATCGGGCAGACTGACCGCAGCAGGCCGGCGAGGACACCGACGCTCCCAGGATCGGGCAGACTGACCGCAGCAGGCCGGCGAGGACGCCGGCGCGCTGGTCCCGCCTTAAGTGGGTAGTCCTCTAACAGACGGGTGCTTCCCTGGACCGGCTCGGGAGATGACCCGACCGGGACGGCGCCCGCCGCTACTCGTATTGCTGTAACCATTTAACGACCTATAATGCGGTTTTGCGAGGGGTCGAACGCCTCTGTCGCGAGCCGGTGAGCGCAGTCGGTTGCTGTAGAGAAAATAGGCGACCGCGGCCTGACCGAGGCCCACATTCATATCCTCGAAGCCGGCGCCAGTGCGGCCGCCCTGGCCCCAGTAATAAAAATCATTGATATGAACGTCCTGACGGCGATAGAAGCGTTTGCCCGCCCAGAACCGGGTGCCTTCCGAAAATGCCGCCGATAACGTTGCCAGACTCCACCCACCATTCGCGAAACGCCGGGGCATCCTTTTCGTAGTCCTCATAGCCGGACAATGAATCAGTCTAAATAGGCCGGGTGGTAAAAATTCATTGGCTCACGGTATGATACGAGCCGTTCCGCCAGAACCGCCTTGTCCCTCTGCCCGGCTCCAGCCCCTATACCGATAGAACCGACCTTGCAAAACACTGTGGAAGTGATCGCCTGCCACGATTGTGACCTGCTCTATCGCAAGCAGCCCTTGCAGGAAGGTGAAAAGGCGCTGTGCCTGCGCTGCGGGGCGTTGCTCTATCAGCGCAAGCGCAACAGCCTGGAGCGAGCGCTGATGCTGACCTTGGCGGCGCTGATCATGTTTATCTTAGCCAATGTCTTTCCCCTGTTGCGCTTCGAGATTCACGGCCGGGTAGAGATCGACAAGATCGTCACCGGCGTGCTGGCGCTCTACCGGCAAGGGTTCTGGGAACTGGCCCTGCTGGTGCTCTTCGTCACTATGCTGGCGCCGCTGCTGAAGATCCTGAATCTGCTGTACGTTCTGTTGCCGCTGTACCTTGGTCGGCGGCCCTGGAAACTGGCCCGGGCCTGCCGCCTGATCACCACGCTGCATCCCTGGGCCATGACGGAAGTCTATCTGCTCGGCATTTTCGTAGCGATCGTCAAATTGCTCAGCTACGCCACCATCGCGCCGGGAGTCGCCTTCTATTGCTTCGTGGCGCTGATCGTACTCATGGCAGCAGCGGATTCCGTCCTGGATATGGAAGAGCTGTGGGAACACGTGGCAATCCAGGCATGAACGCGGTGCTGACTACGGCTGCCCGGGCTGGGTTCATCCAGTGTCATGCCTGCCACCTGTTAAGCCAGTCCGTGTCGGCACCGCCGGGTCACCACGCCTGTTGTCCCCGTTGCGGCGCTCCGCTGCACCCGCGCAAACCCAACAGCCTGACCCGCGCCTGGGCGCTCACCCTGACCGCCTTTATCCTGTACATTCCGGCGAACGTGCTGCCGATCATGACAGTGGTGTCGATGGGTCAGGGCGAACCGGACACCATCCTGAGCGGCGTCGTACTGCTGATCGCCTCCGGCATGTGGCCCATTGCACTGGTGGTGTTCGTCGCCAGCATCGCGGTGCCTATGCTGAAGCTGATCGTGTTAACGTATCTGCTGCTTTCGGTGCAGCGTCGTTCCCGCTGGCGGCCGCGCGACCGCACCGTCATGTACCGTCTCACCGAAGCGGTCGGACGCTGGTCGATGATCGATATCTTCATGATCTCGATCCTGATAGCGTTGATAAATCTCGGCAATATCGCCACCATCGAGGTAGGTCCGGGCGCCATCGCCTTCGGGACGGTAGTGGTTGTCACGATGTTCGCCGCCATGAGTTTCGATCCCCGCCTGATCTGGGACGTTATCGATAAACCCTATGAACCACACTCCTGACAACAACCCAAAGAATGACACGCCGTCTACGCCTGAAGCCGTGGTGGCAAAGAGTCGCGGCTGGTCCATCGTCTGGCTGATTCCCCTGGTGGCCGCCCTCATCGGCGCCTGGCTGGCCTACAAGACCCTCAGCGAAAGAGGCCCGGCTGTTACCATCATTTTTCAGGACGCCGCCGGTCTGGAGGCCGGCAAGACCCGAATCAAGTACAGGGCGCTCGACGTTGGGCTGGTCGAGGGTATTCATCTGAGCGACGATCTCAAGCAGGTCATCGTCCAGGGCCGGATCGATAAGGAACTGGAACCTCATCTGGGAGAAAGTACCCGCTTCTGGCTGGTGCAGCCGCAGGTGGGCTTGCAAGGCGTCAGCGGCCTGGAAACGCTGGTATCGGGAACCTATATCGCGGTAATTTTTGGCGGCACCAAACCGACCCGCTCGTTCACCGCATTGGAGAAGACTCCCCTGATTACGCCTGAAACACCAGGCCGGCAGTTCCTGCTGGCAGCGGACAAACTGGGTTCGCTCACCACCGGTTCGCCACTCTATTACCGCGGCATCCAGGTTGGCGAGGTGCTGGACAGCCGGCTGGCGCCGGATATGCGCAGTGTCTATCTGCGCGTATTCGTGCGTGCTCCCTACGACGAACTGGTGCACAACAACAGCCGTTTCTGGCGGGCCAGCGGGTTGGATGTCTCGATGGGCGCGCAAGGCTTCAGCCTCAAGATGGAGTCCCTGGCGGCACTGGCGCTGGGTGGCATCGCCTTCGAGACGCCCGGGCAGGCGCAGGCGACTGCGCCCAGCGAGGAAGGGGCGCGTTTTGTCCTGTATGACAGCTATGACAGCGCCAAGGACGTGGAGCTGGTCACCAAGAATCCCTTTCTGGTGTACTTCAACGGATCGGTGCGGGGCTTGAGCGTGGGGGCGCCGGTGGAGTTTCGCGGCATTCAGATCGGCCAAGTCGTCAGCGTCTCACTGGAACTCGATACGGCGGGCAAGACGAAAATCCCGGTGATTATCGATCTTGAACCGCAACGGTTTCTCAGCCCGACACAGTGGCAAGCATTAAAGGCCAGCCTGGAGACGCGGCAAAATCTATCTCCGGGAGCCCCCATTATGGAAAAACTGGTTGCCGCCGGTATGCGGGCGCAATTGCAGACCGGCAGCCTGTTGACCGGGCAGTTATTCGTCAATCTGGATTATTTTCCCGACAGCCCCCGCGCTGAATTAATCTACGGTGGCCAATATCCACAGATCCCAACGGTGCCGACGGTGCTGGATGAATTTCAGAAAACCGCCGCCGATGTGCTGGACAATCTGAAGAAAATACCGCTGGACAAGATCGCCAACGAACTGGCGGCGACCTTGCAAAACGCCAACCGCCTGATCAGCGATCCGGATGTGAAAAGCACGCTGCGTTCGCTGGATGCCGTCCTGAAGGATATGCAGAAACTGACCCAGACTACGGATCGGCAGATCGTCTCCCTGGCGGCCACCACTGAAAAGACGCTGGGATCGTTGCGAACCACCTTGCAGAGCGTGGAGCCGGGGACACCGATGGTCGTGGATCTGGCCAATACGCTGGAAGAGTTGGCCGGCGCGGCCCGTTCGATCCGGGCGTTGACCGGTTATCTGGAGCGTCATCCTGAAGCATTGATAAGAGGCAAAGCCGGCGTGGGAGAGAAACAATGAGCAAAACTGTCCTTATGCCGCTGCTTGGTATCCTGGCCGGCGCTGTGTTGCTGGCGTTGGCCGGTTGCGCCAGTCCGCCCACGCACTTCTATGTACTGTCGCCGCTCTCTTTTCCTGCGCAGGCTGGCGGTGCGGCGGCGCCGGGGCTGGCTGTCGGGTTGGGCCCGGTGGATTTTCCGAATTATCTGGATCGTTCGCAGATCGTCACCCGCACCAGTCAGAATCAGATCGATCTGGCGGATTTCGCCCATTGGGGCGAGCCGTTGCAGGACAATTTCATCCAGGTGCTGGCGGAAAATCTGGCGCTGCTGCTGCCCAGCCAGCAGGTGAGCGTGTATCCCTGGAAACGGGCGACGCCGATCGCCTATCAGGTCAGGGTAAAAGTGATTCGCTTCGACCGTACCAACGGCGCCGACAGCGTACTCGAGGTCCGCTGGAGCATCATCAGCGGCGACGGCGCTCAGGAGTTGGCGAACCGCGCCTCGAGCTATGCCGTGCTGCCGTCCGGCGACGACTATCCAGCCATTGTCGCCGCCATGAACCAGACGGTGGCGCTGTTCAGCCGCGATATCGCCAACGCGCTGCGCAGTCTGCCGCGGCCGCTGCGGCCGGCGCCGATTCAATAAGGATAATCACTCAGCCGGTAGAGTCCGGGTTGTCCTTGCAGACGGGCGTATACGACGATGCTGCCGTCGGCCAGCAGGGCGGTGGCAGTCAACGCGGCGATCCGGGTGGACGGGTCCTGGCCGATCAGCACCCAGGTAGCGCCGCCGTCGATGCTTCTGAGCAGACGGTAGCCTGCGCTGGAGGTATTGATGGCGAGATACGCCAGATTCGGCGTCAATCCGTGGTAAGCGATGACGCCATCCACGCTATCCTGCAGCAGCGCCGGGTCGAGTGGCGTCACGGTCCAGGTCGCGCCCTGATCCGGGCTGTGCAGAATTCCCTGATTGCGGGCGTACTTCAGCCAATGAGCGGTATTGAAGGGATCGACCGTCGGTGCTTGTGTTGACGCCTCCACCCAGGTCAACCCCGGCGGTGGCGCCTCCTCTGGCCGCAGGGGTTGTAACGCTGTGGAAATGCGGTTGACGGTGATTGTCACGACGGCCACATTGGAAACAGCCCCGCCGTCACTGGCGATGAAGGTGAAGCTGTCGGTACCGCTGGAATAGGAAATGTAGCTGAAGCGACCGCTGTAGGGATCGAAGTAGTCGATGGAGCCAAGGGAGGGGCCGGAGATGATTCGAAAGGTCAGCGGATCGCCGTTCCTGTCCTCCGCCCGCAGCAAACTGCTGACCGCCACATTGACGCGGGTGACCAGATAACTGTTGGCCGCGATTGGCGCGTAATTAAACGACCCGTCGTTATCACCGCCCCCGCCGGAACTGCAACTGATGAACGCGCTGCCCGATAGCAGCAGCCACAGTAACAGCAGCGCCGGAAGACGGAGCAGACTACATAGCAGGGGTGTGCTCATGATCCGTTTCAGCCGGTTGTTGTCGCTGCAACTTACCGCGCCGTGCTTGACTTGACAAGCCGGGCTGCCAGTACTGTCCTGAAAGCGCCGACGGGGACGGCTGTTGTAGGCTGTTGCAGGATGGGTAGAGCGGAGCGAAACCCATCCTGCCACTAAGACGGGACAATCACGTCGGTGTCTTCGCCGGCCTGCTGCGATCAGTCTGTCCGACCCTGGGAGCGCCGGCGTCCTCGCTGGCCTTTTGCGGTCAATCTGCGAATCTGCGGAGTGTCCTGGCTTAAGTGGATACCCCTCCTGAATGTTCAAGTAGCGAGGTGATGAGCCTCCATGGACCGTTTATTTAATTCATTTG
Source organism: uncultured Pseudomonadota bacterium (assembly GCA_963708455.1). Lineage (GTDB taxonomy): Bacteria > Pseudomonadota > Gammaproteobacteria > Competibacterales > Competibacteraceae > CAIMUS01. Next base: position 384,010 of record CAVPSQ010000005.1, on the reverse strand, counting down.
CCACCTTATTCGCTGGATCTGTATCCAATAGAGTATATATGAAAGAGTATAAAACGGATTTCACAGTTTGAGGTCGCTTTTCAGGCGGCTGTTAGCATTGCACTTCTACGCTATTAGGTATCTGACCTTCGTAAGAATAAAAAGACGTGTCTCCATTTTCATCAACCACCCAAACCTCAATCGCTCCCCTAGCCAGGTAAAGCTGAATCTTCTCTTCAATTTCGCCTTTTGAGTTCGAGGGCGACGTTATCTCGACACATATCTCAGGAGCTTTCTTGTAGGGAGTTTCGAATCCGTATTTATCAATAAATGCATCCGATGCCCAGGCGACGTCAGCTACCTTGACTCCATCACTTGTTTGAATCGAGCACTCCATAATTATCTTGCCACCCTGCTTATGTTTGTCGATGTGAGAACCCACCTCATATTGGATATGCCCATGATTGTTGCTCGCAGGACTCATGAGGATTTTACCCCACCTATTGAGACTCGATCTTAAACGGCAGGTTCCTCAAGTAAGGATTATTAATGGCGCTTGCCCAATCCATGTTTGAAAGCCTCTGTGTGTGATTGCGAAAAAATATACACCCTCCCACCATGCCTGACAAGCCCAGTCTACTTGACCAGGTGCGCGATAAAATCCAACTGAAACACTATATCGAGAGCGGGTGGATGGTGCGTGGAACAAACCCTACGCTGACTGGGAAATGTTGGGGTTCGTTCCTCACTCCAATCTACGCGCTGTCAGGCGCGGTTGACTGCAACGGTTTGTTAGGCATGGGTTCAAGGAACGATATGACTTTTCGCTTCACAGCCTCTTGCTGCTTGCGCATATCCTCGAAGATCGCTTCAAGGTCATTTGAAACACCGTGCGTACTCATCACGTGTTTTCCAGATTTCTTCGAGTATTTCGTTCGATGGCATAGCCTACTATCCAAAAAAATCAGCGGGTGTGCAGATGACAGGAAATTGGTAAGTTGACTCTAGATGCCAAAAAATAATTCGTTTCATGATATCAGGGTTTACAATATGTCGACAGTTTCAGGTAAACGGGAAGTTCATTTTGTGGATGGTTGCCGCGCTGACCCCTTTCGCTGTGCAAAGGAATCTGACTCCTCTTCTTCTACGCTGCTATCCGTGCCTTGATCTCTGGCACTTCAACATAAGCGAATACCAATTCCCGAAATTCAGGATTCTCTAAATGGGACGCTTTGCGAAACGAGTGGGAGTGGGCTAGGATAATTGTCTCTTCCTGCAAGACAACCGTCCACATACATCCTCTGACTGCCATTGGTGTAGGTGGCGGTCACCATATGCCAGTTCCCGTCTCGTCCATTGATGTTTGAGTTAAATCCTACAAAAGTGTTTACCACACTTACGCCACCATCCCATACAAAGTACATAGGTGCATTAAGTCCTGCAGCAGGAAGCGGCCGGCCATCGCCTAGGAATATCTCAAAAGTCTGAACAACCGTAAAGATATCCGCTTTACTAATAGCGACCCGAAAGTTTCTAGTAACGGCAGGACGAGTTGTCCTGAGCCAAATATTGACCGTATATTTCCCTCCAGAGAAGTCGAGATTACCGACATCCGCTTAGCATCAGCCGCGCGCGTAGCGCGTCGGCTGCATGCGTTTGTTAGGACTATCGAAATCAATCAAGATCGGCCCCTTTTCTCTGAAAAAACGTGGTCTGTCCCCTATTTCCCCTCCTATTTCCCCTCTACATGTCCCCTATTTCCCCTCTACATCACTATTTCCCCCTACATCAATCGCGAATGATGTGCTTCGTTCCCCTGCGCATCCTATAGTCCTTGGCAGGACGCTACCCCAGAGTGCGTAGTTTGCGGTTATGCGGCAAGTGCCTGTTTCGCATCGAACCAATCGTCCTTTGCGAACCCGTTGCGGCGACCGCGCTCTATCCAAAGTTGATAAGCCTTCTCGCGGATCAGTCGTTCTGTGGTGTTGCTGGCGGTCCCGTATTCGATGATGTAATCCACGCCGAGAATCACGTCGCGTATCTGATCGAAGGCCACACCCGGATTGGCGGCCGGGTTGATGACCAAGGTGAAAGCCTGCCCTGCCTTTTTGCCGAGCAAGGCATCAAGTGGCGAGGGACCATTCTTGGTGTTGGTTAATGGCGGGGCGGTGGAGAATGCCGAACCATCGACTAATGTTAGGTCGATGGGCGTTGGCGCGGAGTCGCAGTGCAGTTGGGCATGCAGGGTCTCCCCGTCAGCGCCCGTAATCAGGACAATCAGATTGTTGATCGTCTGGGTATAGCCCTGCCCCGGCAGGCTGATCTTGGCGAGGTCGAATACCACTGTGGCCGGCCCTTTTCCCTTTTGTAACTCGGTTATGGCTTCGGGCTGGAACTTGACTGCCGAGACAAACTGCAAATTGTGGACCTGTGACGGCAAGGCGGCACGTTGGATTTTATGCAGTTCGGCTGAGTAGTTCGCCCGCAAATCACAGGTGATAAGCACATCGACCACCTGTTCCAAGCCACAGACGTTGGCCTGCGGGGCAAATTCAAGTTCCCAGAAGGTATCGATGCCGCCGCCCTCAAAATTGAACAGGCATTCGCCGGGCATGCTTTGCACGGTCATATCGGTCCTCAGCCGAAAATCGGAAAATGGAACCGACTCGGGGAAGCGCACGGAGGGGTGGGTAGTGCCGTCGGCGCGGGACAGCAGCGAGAAGCCTGGGTTAATCAAAAGCCCACGCGGTTTCACCGTTGGTGAGGCGCTGACCACCTCCAAATCTACGGCGCGGATGCGGTAGCCATAGAGTCCGGGGTATGCCAGTTGCAAGGGCAATTCTGTGGTTTGGAATTTACAGCGACCGGTCTTCTTGAATTGCCCGTAGGCCAGCGGGAAATCCTGCGCCAGCGAATAGCTGCATTTCACCGGAACCAACTGTTTGAGATTGTTGAGCCGGGCCGCTTCCAACTCGCCCAAATCCAGTTTCAAAATGTCCGCCCCACTGACATCTTGTTGCCGGGCCGGGAAATAGTCAAAGCGGATGATGTCGAACGAGTCTGTCTTGCTCATAGGCCAAGGCCCGTTCGGCCTGCCAGGCGTAGCGCGCACCCAACTCGATATAGCGGCGCATGATGCGTTTCATCAAGGCCGCCAAGCGGCCCCAGAACTCGCTGCTCAAGAACCGATCCCGCTGAAACTCGTGCAGCGCGGCGTTGAGGTTCTGCGCCAGCTCGGCATCGGCTTGGGCGATGGCGCCCTGCAGCTCGGCAATGCGCACCTCCTGCTGTCTTAGCGCCACCTGCGCGATGGCTTGTGGCAACGCCTGATTCACCAGGGTATCCAATTCGCCCTGCAAGCGCTTGTTTTCGCTGACCATGCTGCTGATGCTGGAGTAGCCGGCGTAGGCGACGAGGGCCACCCCGACTACGGGCACAGCAGCCGCGCCCGTGCCGCCTTGGCTGGCATACATCTCAGCTTTGCCCTTGTTGTCGGCTGAGACTCCGTCCAGCGCGGACTTGAACCCGCTACAGAAATCCGTCAACTGCCCGAAGAAGCTGTTGTCTTCGGCAATCTCCTCTTCCTTGGTCTGGATCGCCGCCTTAACCGCCTCTACCTGTTGTTTGGCCTGCTTGACCCCGGCTTGGGCGATGTCGGCCTGGGCCACGGCAATCTGCCCCTGCAATAACGCCTTCTTGAGCATATTCGCGTTGACCAAATCGTCGCGCATCTCTTGCGCCAGGATTTGTTCGATATTGCTCATGTAGACCAGAAAATCCTGTTGGGTCGATTTGGCGGCATCGGCAAAGTGGTCCGCCGCCTGCTTTAGGGTGCTGTAGCGCAGGGCCGGGACGATCTGGTCGCTGCCACCGAAATAGTTCAGGCCGGCCGCGATTTGCACCAGTCCGCGCTCCGCTCGACGGATCTGCGAGCGTACCGCCGGATTCTTGCTGAAGAGCGGTGCTCGGCGCTGGGTAAAGACGGGGGGTTCCGTGCCATGCACCCAATACACGCCTTTGTAGAGTTCGCGGGCGCGGGCGATGCTGCCGGGCTGGTCGGAGCGGTACAAGGCATCCGCCCACTGGACCAAGGCGTCCGCCAGCCGCAGCCGATAGAAGCGCAACACCATGGGATTGGTGTATGGGATGATCTGGGCCGCAACCTCTCTAGGATGGTATCTTATGCCTGAATCTGGGGTAAGTAAATACCTTATGGCCAAACTCAGAATCCGCTCCCGCATTCCGCGAAATCGTATAGACCAAGCCGCCCTCGCTGAAAAGCCTATTGTATTTGCTGTGTACTGGAACCCCCTTAGACGGACTGGGATCCCCAGAAGGCGCACCGCTATCCACATACCCCATGATGTTTTCCGCTACCGCCTTCCCGATGCACAAAGGAGAGAAGTTGGCGTATTGCCTGACCGCTTCTCCGTAGTCGCCCATGGCCAAGGCGCAGTCGCCCAGACAAAGCGGAATCTGATAGACCACGAGAGACACAAGTGCGAACCTTACATGAGGACTCTTAGGGCGTAGCCAATCTGTTAATACCGTTTCTTTTGGGTATAGCCAATCCCCCGGAAACCACTCCATGCTGTTGTGGAAAATTGTTAACGTCATATGGGCTTCGAACTGGTCCAAGGCCCGTAGATTCCGTATGGAGCGATCGCGAATGTCTACAAGTGCACCCTCCATCTCTTCAATCAGTGCCGCAACGCTCTTGATCTCCGGAATGTGGCCGGCGGGGTAAGTTTGTTCTTCAGGAATTCCAAGAAGAATGGCCGCAGCAGCCAGTTCATAAGCTTTCAAATAGGCGGCACGAGCCTTGTTGTATTCGCCGAGGTCGTATAAGCGATGGGCATCAGCCATTTTGTCGTTGACACCCAAGAGCTTGTTGATACCACTTCCAAAGGGCAAAAGTGGTAATATCGGCTCCATCTAAAATCTGTTGTCTGTCGTAGGGCAATAGATCCTGAAACAGTGGAAGCTTGCCATTGTAAAAGTTCTCCCCATAGAATGGCGCGGTGTACCTCTGCCATTCGTCATACTGCAAAAAGAAGGGTGCCCGATCTTGCTTGTCGGCCGGATAGATGGGTTTGTGATCTTTGAGGTCTTGGAAGCTATCGCGATAGAACCGCTGGAGTGTGCCGATGTTTTCCGCCACCTCGCAGGATAGAGCACCGGCGGGCCGCTCCAGGTCCAGGCCGTAACGCACCCCGAATTCATGGGCGCTGACCCCGGCCAGCGCGAGCAGAGCCTCCAGGTATTCCCGCTCGGTCTTGTTTTCGGAGGAAGGCCACGACAAGAGGTCAACGCCCAAGCCAAAGGCATCGCTAGGGGTTTCCATGATCTTGGAAACGATGGGAATCATCAGGCGATCCACCGGCAACAGGTCGCGCGAGGTGGTTCGGAAATTCTGGAAAAAGCGGGACTCGATCAGTTCCAGATAGTCCGGGTCTTTCTCCTCGTCAGTCAGGATGAACAAGTCGAGCAGGTAATCGCGGTATTCGAGCAAGTCCTTGTCGGCCTGCTGCGCCAGATCATTCGTTTGCGATGTCCCCGCGGCGATGACCATGGCGTTATTGAGACCGCCGTTGGCCGTGATTGAGACATCTCCAATCTGCAGATCACCCAGCTGAGCCAGGTCGGCTGTTTGGGCGTCACCCATGGCGGGGGCGTCTGGGGTTGGGGTGTCTATCGATACTGGCTGGTCGGCTTGCAGGATAGCGGTGGTGGGTTGTCCCTTATTCATGATTGCCTCGGGTAACGGATGTGGATTCACCCTCTAAACGCCGGCTGCCGGATACTAAGCAGATAATTCTTTGGGCGCTGCTGCCCATTGGGGACAGTGGATAGTGGATGAAGGATAGGAATTTGTTTCGGCGGTTCCGCCGATTGAGGAATGAGGATACGCCCGGGACGGGGCATAGTCAACGATGGAGCGCGAAGAGGAAGAGTGCACGAGCGCAGCAATTCCCGCTCTAATGCAGCGGCGCCAGTAGTTAATTGATCAGTAATTACACAAGAATCATAACGACAAAAACCACCCTGACTTCCTCGGAAGCCATAATGAACGACTCTCATTTTAACCACTTTCTTTCAACACACTCATTCATCAAAACAACTATGGACTTTATCAGAAATTATGATGTATCGGGTTCCAATACCCCACCCTTATGCCCATAAATTATCGCTAACCATAAGCTCTCCCAACTGGTAATAAAATACTCCTTAAATAACCCCTTTAACTTGCTCCATAACGAGGTTCTGGAACGAAATTGTTGCCGCGCCACTTGAAATAAACTACAGCACAGCTCTTGCACTTGATCGACGAAAAAGGCTAGCATCATCAGCATCCCAAACACCGTCGTCAAATGCTTTTGCCCATGTCCATAGTTGTGCTCTAACTCATAGCCCTGATTTTTGAGTGTGTTGAACGTCTCGTTTTCAATCTTCTACCGACCCCGACCTCCTCTCATCACCTGGTAGACATTATCTCGCCGTAGTTCCAGATCCGTTATCCACGAAAAATTGTACTCTTTACCCTCCCGCATTTCCCAATAATCCAGGTAATTCACCAGAATATCAGGATGAGATTTATTCAAAGGCAACCCCTTCATCCAGCGATAGCCCCGTAAGACGCCATCCTCTCCCAGTTCCTCAAATTCTTCATACTCAGCGCTATTTATAGTCATCTACTCAATACGGTATAATTTATTTAAAATAAAAGGCTCAATATGGATTCCAGTCAGTTCACTGCGTTATGCGACCAGCAGTTCCAAGAGGGGTCTGAGCAGGCCTTTGCCCCGAATGCGAGTGTTGTGCACGAACTGAAAGAAGCCCAGGTAGAGCGGCAGTTTTTCTTGCGAGATCCCACGATGGGGTCGCAGCCAAGAGCGCAGCAGCGACCAGAAGCCCTCAGCCGTGTTGACATGGATCTCATGGAAGCCATCCCCATCTTCGTCACGGGCGTATTCGCCCTGGCTGTGACACACCGTATGATGGTCAAAGCCCCAATCCTTCAACGGGTTATAGATCGCGTATTCATCGGTATGAACTCGGGTTCCCGGGGCGATAAACGCCTGGATGAGGGGACGGAGGGTGGCTTGCTGGACGTTCTCCAGCATCCGGACGACTACCGCGCCGCCGCGCTGAATCATGCCGAGAATGGGCGGCTTTTCCTTCTCCAAGGTGCCCCGACCCCGTGCCCCCTTCAGCCGCCGCCGCCGCCCCCGACGGCCTTTTTTTTCACCGCCTCCGGAAACCCTTTATGACCGGCCACCACGTAGACCTCGTCGCATTCCACGTCCCCCGACAGGACCGGTTCGGGCTGGCGGGCGACGATCCCTTCCCTGAGCTGTTCAGTCATCCGCTGTACATCGTTCGAATTCAAGCCCAGCTCGTGGGCGATCTGCGCGTTAGACAGATTCAACCCCATGAAATACAGGCACAAAATCCAAACCCCCAGCGGTTGATGATGCCCCGCTAACACCGTACCCGTGAGATCATCAAAGTAGCGATGGCAGCTTTCACAGCGATATTTCTGCCGCGCCGGCTGGGTCGTATCCCGCCCCTGCTTCGTGATCTCCGCTATGCTACAGTGGGGACAGTGGACCCCGTCCGGCCAGCGGAGCTGGCGAATAGTTTCATAGCACCGGACATCATCCAGCAGATTTTGAAGGTTGATCATCGTCGGGGGGCCTTCGGTCGCAGCGGCTCAGAACCCGTTCAGTGTAGCCGCCGATCGCCATCGGGGCGAGCGGTCCTCAACAGTCTGGAATCCATATTGAGCCAAATAAAAAATAGCAGATGAATAAAAAATATTATAAAAATCAATTTCTTATAAAATCATTAAATTTTCCAAATTTTTGGGGAAAGAATCATATTATAGTGACTTATGCATATGACTATAATCGCTTCCGCACCTCCTCGAACAGCGACGGCTGGTCGCTCGGCTTCGCTACAATGATGTAATGATACTTTAATTTTTTCAATAACTTAATGTGAGGACCATCGGCCGACAAGCGGTCCTCTACCACCATCATAGGTAATTGCGGAAACGCTTCGCGTAGTGCCAGTAACAGCCGTTTACTGGCATTACTTTCACAATCATTCTTGCTCGCCCCATCCTGGCGCGTAATGGCCTCAGGAAATAAAGGCAAGACTTGACTTTGATCCGGATGAACTATCACCGCTCCTACTAATTGATGATAATACTCGACCGTGCCATTTCGATGATGCTTTTCACAGCAATCGGCACAACAGATATTGGAAGAACAAAAATGACCGGTCCCATCCAGGTTGACTAAAAATCCTCCTAAATACCGATACGCTTTCAATATCCCGTGCGATTGTAAGTGCTGATGAATATGAATAAAGGGGGCTCGTAACTCAGTGGGTGAGACCTCATCCAACACTTTCCGCATCTGGGTATCACAGGGGGCTTGTGAAACACCATAAAGACTTTTTAAATTGGCTCAAACCCGCTCTTCATGACGTTGCTCATCAAACTTTAATAACGACGGATATTTCAGTCCAAAGACCGCCAAGCCTGACATCAAGACATCCGGTAAGGAAAACTGCTGACCGCCATGACGAGGGTCAGTCAGCAATTCCCGCTGCTCTAGAAATTTTAGTATAATCAGTATATTATATACGATGCTTCGGTAGGTCTGGCAAGGTATTTGGGCTTCAAATTCAATCGATTTGGGTGGTCATGATGGTAAAAGCAAACTGTATTCCACTTCGCCCTCAGCGGCCGCAATTAAATAAACACTGTTCAGCGCCGGCCTTGTTAGGTCAAATCAGAGAGGATTTTGGGAAGATCACTGACCCTCGTCATGGCGGTCAGCAGTTTTCCTTACCGGATGTCTTGATGTCAGGCTTGGCGGTCTTTGGACTGAAATATCCGTCGTTATTAAAGTTTGATGAGCAACGTCATGAAGAGCGGGTTCGAGCCAATTTAAAAAGTCTTTATGGTGTTTCACAAGCCCCCTGTGATACCCAGATGCGGAAAGTGTTGGATGAGGTGTCACCCACTGAGTTACGAGCCCCCTTTATTCATATTCATCAGCACTTGCAATCGCACGGGATATTGAAAGCGTATCGGTATTTAGGAGGATTTCTAGTTAACCTGGATGGGACCGGTCATTTTTCTTCTTCCAATATCCGTTGTGCCGATTGCTGTGAAAAGCATCATCGAAATGGCACGGTCGAGTATTATCATCAATTAGTAGGAGCGGTGATAGTTCATCCGGATAAAAGTCAAGTCTTACCTTTATTTCCTGAGGCCATTACGCGCCAAGATGGGGCGAGCAAGAATGATTGTGAAAGTAATGCCAGTAAACGGCTGTTACTGGCACTACGTGAAGCGTTTCCGCAATGGCCCATGATTGTGGTGGAGGACAGCTTGTCGGCCGACGGTCCTCACATTAAGTTATTGAAAAAATTAAAGTATCATTACATCCTGGTGGCGAAGCCGAGCGACCAGCCGTCGCTGTTCGAGGAGGTGCGGAAGCGATTAAATAGCGCTGAGTATGAAGAATTTGAGGAACTGGGAGAGGATGGCGTTTTACGGGGCTATCGCTGGATGAAGGGGTTGCCTTTGAATAAATCTCATCCTGATATTCTGGTGAATTACCTGGATTATTGGGAAATGCGGGAGGGTAAAGAGTACAATTTTTCGTGGATAACGGATCTGGAACTACGGCGAGATAATGTCTACCAGGTGATGAGAGGAGGTCGGGGTTGGTGGAAGATTGAAAACGAGACGTTCAACACACTCAAAAATCAGGGCTATGAGTTAGAGCACAACTATGGACATGGGCAAAAGCATTTGACGACGGTGTTTGGGATGCTGATGATGCTAGCCTTTTTCGTCGATCAAGTGCAAGAGCTGTGCTGTAGTTTATTTCAAGTGGCGCGGCAACAATTCCGTTCCAGAACCTCGTTATGGAGCAAGTTAAAGGGATTATTTAAGGAGTATTTTATTACCAGTTGGGAGAGCTTATGGTTAGCGATAATTTATGGGCATAAGGGTGGGGTATTGGAACCTGATACATCATAATTTCTGATAAAGTCCATAGTTGTTTTGATGAATGAGTGTGTTGAAAGAAAGTGGTTAAAATGAGAGTCGTTCATTATGGCTTCCGAGGAAGTCAGGGTGGTTTTTGTCGTTATGATTCTTGTGTAATTACTGATCAATTAACTACTGGCGCCGCTGCATTAGAGCGGGAATTGCTGAGGGTCAGTGATCTTCCCAAAATCCTCTCTGATTTGACCTAACAAGGCCGGCGCTGAACAGTGTTTATTTAATTGCGGCCGCTGAGGGCGAAGTGGAATACAGTTTGCTTTTACCATCATGACCACCCAAATCGATTGAATTTGAAGCCCAAATACCTTGCCAGACCTGCCGGAGCATCGTATATAATATACTGATTATACTAAAATTTCTAGAGCAGCGGGAATTGCTGCTTCCTCGTGCCGCTTGAGTGCAAGTTCCATTTCCTTATCCAAGCAGAAATCAGAGTTTAGGAAATCAGGACTGATAAGAAGCAAGATAATGTCCGCGGCTTTCAATTGTTTCAGGATTTCTGGTTCCCACGGTGTTCCCGCGCTGATCTCCCTATCGTGCCAACCGATTTCCAGACCAAAGGGGTGCACTTTAAGGTACAAGCGGGCATGGCGGCGGCAGACAAGGGAGACTTTGTGCCTGACGAGGAGATGGAGCGCCTGTTTGAAAAATACCAAGTAGCCACCCCCGGCGCCAAATGAACGTCATCTGAACGGGACCGGTCGCCCAGGACCTGGCGGCGGTTCAAGACTACATCACCCGGGACAATCCCCAAGCTGCCTACCGTTTGGCATGACCTATCTAAAGATATTATACCATCATCTTTTTCAGTACAAACCAACCAATTTGAAAAAATCATGTGAATAAATGGCAAACATGCACCATAATTGAACTAAGATACATAAAGCCCGCCAAGATACATCCCGTGCCTCTTACCACCACTAAAGAATTCCCGCCAGACGATACCCTGCTAGCGGCAGGTCCAACGGAGCCGTCCAGCCCACCCGCCGATCAGGAATCGCTGGACTGGGCTGCATTACCGCTGGAGGAAATCTGGACTCAAGCATTCGATGCGGTGCTGGTCGTGGACCGGCGGCAACGTATTGTTCGCTTCAACCAAGGCGCAGAACAACTGTTTGGCTATACGTTTGCCCAAGCACTAGGACAACCCGTGGCTGTTTTTCTGCGGCTTGCACCTGATGGGTGGCAAAATCCAAGTCTCTCTCACAGCTACCGGCAATCAGTCAGCGGCCACCACAAAGACGGCTCCGGATTTACCGCGGACGCCTGGCTCGCCACCCCGCAACAACCGGACCCACCGTTCACCGCTGTATTCCTGCGGCTGGATGCCGCCCGACAAATGTCAACCTCACCAGCGCAAGCCGACTGCGCGGAGTTGGAACAACGGGTGCAACAGCACACTGCCGAACTGGAGGCGGCTAATGCCCGCTTACAGCAGGAAATCGCCGAACGTTGGCGGGCAGAGGAAGAACTGCGCAAAACCGTCCGGGCGGTTGAACAGAGTCCAGTGTCCATCGTTATCACAGACCTCGAGGCACGCATCGAATACGTCAACCCTAAATTCGTGGCCATCACCGGTTATTCGACTCAGGAAGTTCTCGGCCAGAACCCGCGCATTCTCAAATCCGGCGAAACGTCAGTGGAAGACTATCGCCAGATGTGGGATGCCATCTCTGCCGGGCAGGAATGGCGAGGCGAATTTCACAACCGCAAGAAGAACGGCGAACTGTATTGGGAACTGGCTTCGATTTCCCCCATCAGGAATCAGAACAACACAATCACCCATTATCTTGGTGTCAAGGAAGATATTACCGAGCGCAAGCGCGCCGAAGAGAGCCTGCGGCTGAACGAAGTCCGGCTGGAGGCGCTACTGCGCTTCAGCAGCATGACGGCTGCTGCGGAGAAAGAAATCATCGATCTGGCCCTGGAGGAGGGAGTACGTCTGACCAACAGCACCATCGGCTATCTGCATTTCATTAACGAAGATCAGATCAGCCTGGAACTTTTCACGTGGTCACAAGAAGTCTATAAGCACTGTTATGCCGAGAAAACCAAGCATTACCCGTTAGAGCAGGCGGGCGTATGGGTCGATTGCGTCCGGCAGCGCCGTCCGGTGATTCACAACGACTACCAGCATGTACCCGACAGAAAGGGCTATCCGGAGGGCCATATACATATCGTAAGGCATCTGAGCGTACCGTTGATCGATGGCGACCGGGTGGTCGCCGTAGCGGGTGTCGGCAATAAGGCGGAACCTTACGACGAGACCGATGCCCGGCAATTGTCGTTATTCATGAGCGCCATGTGGGGTCTGCTGCAGCGCAAGCGGGCAGAACTGGCATTGCAGCAGTTGAACGCCGAGCTGGAACAGCGGGTCAAGCAGCGCACCGCCGAGGTACAGGATCTCTACAACAATGCGCCCTGCGGCTATCACTCGCTGGACCCGGACGGCGTCATCATCCATATCAACGATACCGAATTGCGCTGGCTGGGATACCAGCGCGACGAACTCGCCGGCTGCAAACACTTTGTGGAGTTGCTCACTGCCGAGAGCGGTAGGCAGTTCCAGCAACGTCATCTGCTGCTTCAGCAGCACGGCTACGTAAAGGATCTGGAACTGACGATAGTCCGCAAGGATAGCGCGACTTTCCCAGTGTTGTTGAACGAGACCACTGTCCGGGATGAGGCCGGTCACTATGTCATGAGCCGTTCCACCGTGTTCAATATCAGCGAACTCAAACAGGCGGAGGCGGCCTGGCGCCATAGCGAGGAGCGTTTCCGACGTTATTTCGAACTATCCCTGGTCGGCATGGCGGTCACCTCTCCGGAGCGGGGCTGGCTCGAAGTCAACGATCGGCTGTGCGAAATTCTGGGTTATTTCCCGGAGGAATTGACGCACCTGAGCTGGGCCGATGTAACGCACCCCGCCGATGTGGAAGCCAGCATGGCTTGTTTCAGCCGGATGCTGGCGGGCGAAATAGACGGCTGCGCGCTGGATAAGCGCTTTATCCGCAAAGACGGGCAAAGCATCGAGGTCAGCATTTCACTCAAATGTCTGCGTCGTCCCGACGGCGGCGTGGAGTGTTTTCTGGCGCTGGTCCAGGACATCACCGCCAGCAAGCGGGCGGAACACGCTTTGCGTCTGAGCCGGGACGAACTAAGCGCCGCCAACGCCTCCCTGGCTAAGGCCGCCCGTCTCAAAGACGAATTCCTGGCCAGCATGAGCCATGAACTGCGCACCCCCTTGACCGGCATTCTCAATCTCTCGGAAGCTTTGCAGGAACAGATCTACGGCCGGCTGAACGAGCGCCAGCTCAACTATTTGCACACCATCGAAGAGAACGGCCGCCATTTGCTGGAATTAATCAACGATATCCTCGATCTTTCCAGGATCGAAGCCGGACAACTGGAACTACACGCGGAAAAATGTTCGGCGGCAGAGGTCTGTCAGAGTAGCTTGCAATTAATCAAAGGGATGGCGCATAAAAAACGGCAGCGAGATATCTTTCACCATCGATCCGGCAACTATCGAGCTGCATGCCGATGCGCGCCGTTTGAAGCAGATGTTGTTCAATCTGCTTGGCAATGCCGTCAAATTCACGCCTGAAGAGGGCAGGATCGGCCTGCGCGTGGCAGGCGACCCGACAGCGGCAGCGGTGCGCTTCAGCATCTGGGATACCGGCATCGGCATCGCTGCGGACGATCTGCCCAAACTGTTCCAGCCATTCACCCAATTGGACAGTCGCCTGGCCAGGCAATATTCCGGTACCGGTCTGGGGCTGTCGCTGGTGCAGCGTATGGCAGACCTGCACGGCGGCGGAGTCAGCGTGAGCAGCGCCCCAGGGCAGGGAAGTTGCTTTACTCTCTGTCTGCCCTGGAAGAACGGCACGGGGACGGCAGCGGCACCACTGACACCCGGCTCCTTGCCGCCGGCGCCCCTGCTGGACGCACCGCCCGCCGGCAATCTGGAGCCGCAGCCGTTGATCCTGCTGGTCGACGATAACGAGACTATTATCGGCGCCTATGCAGATTATCTGCGGACTAGAGGCTACCCGGTGGCGCTGGCGCGGCATGGCGGAGAGGCGCTGCAAAGGGTTCAGCAACTGCGGCCTGCGGTGATCATAATGGATATTCAGATGCCGGGCATGGATGGCCTGGAAGTCATCCGGCGCATCCGGGCGGACAGCGCTCCGGCTGTCGCCGCCACACCGATCGTAGCGCTCACGGCACTGACCATGCCGGGTGACCGGGAACGCTGTCTGGCCGCCGGCGCTGATGACTATCTCAGTAAACCGGTCAACTTTCAGCAGGCTGATCCAGGCCATAGCCGCACGACTGATTGTTCAACCATAGGCAGTTGCAATGGATACGACCCCCACGATTTTGATCATCGACGACGAACCCATTGCCCGCGAAAGTCTGGAAGCCCTGTTGGGAGTGGAAGGTTACCGACTGGTCTTTGCCGCCGATGGGCAGGATGGTCTGGCTAAAGCCGCCGCCGCGGCGCCCGATCTGATTTTGCTGGATATCATGATGCCGGACATGGACGGCTATGAAGTATGCCAGCACCTTAAAGCGAATGCACAGACACGGGCCATTCCCATCATTATGCTGACCGCGCTGAGCGACAAGAACAGCTTGGTGCGCGGACTGGACACCGGCGCCGACGAGTTTTTATCTAAACCGGTGACCGGGCTGGAACTGCGGGCGCGCGTCCGCTCCATGCTGCGCATCAAAAAACAGCACGATGAACTGCAATACCTCCTACAAATGCGCGAGCAGTTCGCCAACATGGTGGTGCACGATATGCGCACTCCGCTGCAGGTCATCATGAGCTATGCCGACCTGCTACTGACGGAAACCGAGCTGCCGGAGGAGCCGCGGGAATGGGTGGAGGCCATCAACCACAATGCGGACCGCTTGAGTAAGCTCCTCAATGAAATGCTGATTACCGCCAAGATGGAAAAGGGCCAGTTCGTTTTGAACCGGGCCGTGGTGGACGTTGGCCAACTGGCACGGGACGCCTGGCAGCATCACCGGATAATCGCCGAAGAACGCGACATCCGTCTGCAGCTCGATCTACCTGAACAGTCCGCTTACGCGCAGCTCGACGCCAATCTGTTTATCCGGGTGCTGGATAATCTGCTGGCCAATGCGCTCAAGTTCTCTCCGACGGGAAGCGTGGTGGTGCTGCGGGTCATTGCCCCGCCGACTGTTGCGGAAGGACGCCTGCACATCCAGGTAGTTGACGAAGGACCGGGCATACCGGTGGAGCACCTGGACAGGATTTTCAATCCCTTCGAGATCGTCGCCCTGAGACAGAAAGATTTTACCCAGATCGGCCTGGGTCTGTCTTTCTGCAAGCATGTGGTCGAAGCCCACGGCGGCCAGCTGCGGGTGGCGCCCAACGAGCCGACCGGCTCGATTTTCACCATCACCTTGGACGCCCACGCCAAGCTGGATTAAATCGTTTCCAGGTCAATGCCTTGCGAGCACAAGGCGGCGGCCGGTAAGGGATAATCGGCGGTAGCTACGGTGTGAGCATCTCTGCCAGCAGAGCTACCAGAATCCGCCGCCGGCGGGCCAACTCCTGGCTGTCATAGGGGCGCGATGGAACTTTGCCCCACACAGGAGCCGGCCAGGCTGAATCGTGGCGGTATCTGACGATATGGTGTATATGCAGCTGCGGAACAACATTTCCCAACGCCGCCACGTTCATCTTGTCGGCCTTGAAATAGTCGGCCAGCCGCTGCGACAGCCAGGACGATTCGCGAATCAGTTGAATCTGATCCGCGGAGGTCAGTTGGTAGATTCGGTGATATGGTCCCGTTCCGGCACCAGGATAAGCCAGGGATAGTTTGCGTCGTTTAATAACAACAGCCGGCACAGTGCAAAGCGCCCCAGCGGATGGCAATCTGCCTGCAATTGCGGGTGTAATGTAAACATGGTGGCTAGTGGCTGGTGGCTGGTGGCTGGTGGCTGGTGGCTGGTGGCTGGTGGCTGGTGGCTAGTGGCTAGTGGCTAGTGGCTAGTGGCTAGTGGCTAGTGTTTAGTCTCAGGCCGCGGCGGCTGTTGTGTTGATCGAAGCAGTATCCGCCGCGACTGGCAAGCCGGCGGCAAACGCTTCTGCCTGCCCCCGGTAAATTTCTTCCCAGAACACCTGCATAGCGGCTTTGCTGTCAGCCTGAAAACGGGCGAGCCAGGCGTCCAGCTCGGGGTGTTTCAGGCCGTTATCGCGCCAGTACTCCAGAAAACCTAGCAGCATGGCGCCAATCCGCGCGCTCGCCCAGGGGCGGCTCTTGCCAGCCTCGCGTTCGTAAATCGTTTTGGCCAACTGGAACTGGTGGGCTTTGAAATCTACATCTAGATCGTAGTGCGATTGCAGAATTTCACTGGTGATCGTTTCGGCCCACTTGCGGTGGAAGCGGCAGATGCCGCCGTTGTCATTGATCAGCTCCTCGGTCATACGCTCCACGTTCTTGCGCCCCAGTTCGGCCGGCGGCAAGAATTCGGGACCGTAGTAGAGATAATATTTACCCATGATGGGCATGGGGCTCAACATGCCCGGCACCCAGTACTGGTTGGGCGCCATATAGCCGTGATCGCCGTGCGCCATGAAGACGGTGCGGTCGATGGTGGCGGTGCCGTAACGCCGGTCGAGTGCGATGGCCGCATCGCGTATTCCCCGGCGGAACAGCGCACAACGGGGATCGAATAGCAGCGCATCGACCAGCGCCATGGCATATTTGGCGTTGCGCAAGCTGTCTTCCACCAAGTCGAACTCCTCGACCCGGCTGGTGAAGCGGAAGCGCATGGCCGAGGCCGGCGGAAAGCCGAAATCTTCCGGCGGTATCAGTCCCGCGGCGATGATTTCCATCATCCAGGCCAGAGCGCCGCCGCATTGAATCGCATCGAAGCCCATGGCATCGACATAATCGTTGAGGATTTCCGCAGCCCGCTGGTCGAACACGCCTACCTGCGGGCCGAGTACATGATAGGGTTCGTAGTCCTTTTTATAATTCTCGAACAATTTCTTGCAGGCCACCGCGCAGGGCTCGCCGCAATGCTGAAACTTTTTCGGTTTGATGCTCTCCTGATTGAACTGCAACAGGTAATGTTTGAGGATGAAATCCTCGTGCTGGCGCAGCCGCTCTTCTGGCGTGGCGTTTACGCTGCTGTAATTGAAGCTGAGAATGCGATCGTATAACTCGCGCATATTGACGCCGAAGGTCCCACCCGTCTCGAAGCGCGGAAAGTAGCGGTATTTTTCGGTGACGGCAAGATCGGTCTGAACGGTTTTCTTGCCGAAATGTTTCAGGAAATAACCGTCGATTTCGGTGGAATCGCGCAGGTCGGGATCTTCCCATTCGCCGCCGAAAACGCAACCGACGATGTGGTGAAATTGCAGCAGGCGGCTGCCCAGGCCGCCGCGCCCGGCCCAGTCCACTACGGGCGTGAAAGCGCCCTTGGCGATGGTGCTGGAGCCGATAGCGCCCTCGGGCGTCAACAGCGAGGCCGGTCCGACAGCGAAGATTCTCACCTTGTTGCGGGGATATTCCTCCGCATAGCGGTCGAACAGCGCCTGTTGTAGCGCATAGAAACCGGTTAAGGTGCGACCATTGGGCGCCGTATAGGCATTCCAGATGGACTGGAGGTCGACCGACTCCAGCCGCACCTGCACCTCGCCGGCCCGGTGATTGAGAATCAGTACGCTGGGATTATCGCAGTGGCCCCGCAGTGCCACGTAGTTGACGCCGACGCCGTGAAAGACGTAGGCGGCGCCGCCCATACTGGAGACATAAAAACCCTCCCATTGCGGACTCCAGGCGCAGAACACCAGCCGCCGGGCACCGGGGATGGAGTTGCCGGCCAGTAGGCCCTCGCCGAAGGTGAAGCTGTCAGGATAAAGGTTGTAGCGGCGCCAGCCGTAATCCACCGGGCCGAGAATATGGGATTCGGGGACGGGACGGATATACCAGTGGCGATTGTGCAAATGGACGGTGAGTTCTCGTTGCAGGACCGGATAGGCCATGTTCGCTTACTCCTGATGCAGCGCATTATTAAACCCCGACAGCCGACGGCGATGCTACTCTATGGCAAGTCGGCAAGTCCAGGCAATAGTGCTAGCAAATATTGTGCCGGTCCGGGAAGGTTACTGAAAATCCGTGCTATACCAGCAATTTTATAAAAGATCAGCTCAATATGTATTCCGGTCAGTTCAATCGGTTACGTCAGCAGCAGTTCCAAGGTGGGGCTAAGAGGCTGTACAAAAACTAACGCTATGATAGTATTAAATTTTTCAAAAAATGCGTCCCCTCCTCCCTGGGGGCTTTCTGGGGTAGGTATTTTTTGAGAGCGGTCGATTTGCGCTCCTATTAGCTTGATTATCCATCCTTTTAGTGTACCTGGATGACTTGGTTTCAGGCCGCTTGCAGCAACTCCACAAGGGGTGGGATAGTCCCCTGCGGGTCTCGCGGCGGTCGAGTCGGCCACGGTTCGGAAACCCAGCGCCCGCGGGGCAAGGGGGTCTGATTGAGTAACGCTGCGAGAGTCCCCGATCAGTGAGCACGATCACCGTCCAGGTGGGCGGTACCGCGCGGGACAGTTGGCGGAGCATCCGCAACCACTCCGGACGCCAGGCTTGCTCGACATGGGCGGTCAACACCGTCCAGGCGATGGGAATGGCGCAGCCCCGGTACACGACACTGATCACCAACATCGTAAACCGGTCCCCCAAGATGGTAGCATCCAGGGCGAGTGCCAGTTGAGTCCCTTCCCATAGGCTCAGCACCCAGGCCAACAGCGGTGCAAAACACGACTCGACTACCACGGCTTGACGGGCTTTGCCGCGTTTCGCCGGGGCTTCGTACGGTAGTTGTCAAGATAGTTGTCGCCTCTACTTAATTGGCCTGTGACTTGCTTGTGGATGAATCGATCACCTCGGCGCTGGGGTTGAGCCAGACTTCGGTGATCGGTTGCCAGTTACGCAGGCCTCCTGACCAGCGTTCCGGATGGCGCGCTCGGGCCTGTTCATAGATCGCCTGACGGTGGGCGAGAATGGCTTGACCAAGCCCCTCGTGGCGCTGTTGAGGCGTGACGAAGCGAATCCCACGGTGGCGGTGGACCGTGTTGTAGCCGTCCACGAACCGTGGCATCCAGGCGCGAGCCGCTTCCAGGGAGGCAAAGCCTGCGGCCGGATAGGCCGGACAGTACTTGCAGGTGCGAAACAGCGCTTCAGAATACGGGTTATCGTTGCTGGTTCGGGGCCGGCTATAGGAGGTCGCGATGCCCAATCGGTAGAGGGTCTCCAACCAGGTCTCACCCTTCATCGGGCTGCCGTTGTCCGCATGCCGCACCAGAGGCTGGTCGATACAGCGCTCGCTGAGCACGGCGCGGCTGACCACCGCGGCGGCGTGCGCGGCCGACTCGCAGGCATACCCTTCCCAGCCGACGATCTTACGGCTATAGAGATCCAGGATCAGGTAGAGGTAGAAAAATAACCCCTTGACCGGTCCCGGCAGCCAGCTAATATCCCACGTCCACACGTGGTTGGGGGCGCGTGCTACCCGTCGTGGCGGCTCCGCCGGGGGCCGGGGCCGGCGGCCCCGGCCCCGATGGTGCTGCTCATCAGCCGCCCGGAGGAGCCGGTAGAAGCTCGATTCCGAGGCGAGATACCGGCCCTCATCCGCTAACCGCGGAACGATTTGCCCCGGTGGTAAGCTGGCATAGGCCGGCTCATGGCAGACGGCGAGCACCTGTGCCCGCTGCGCCACGCTCAGCTGGTTGGCCGGTTCGGGACGCACGGCGTCGGGACAGCCATCGACGTGGAGCGCCTTGCCGGCGGTCCAGCGCGGGTAGGTGCGTACGTCAATCCCCACCTCGGCACACGCCCGGCTCCAGCGCGCGCCCGCGCGGTGGGCCTCCTCGATCAGCGCTAGGACGTGCTGGCGATCGGGGGTGCTGATCATGCGGCCTCGTCCTCCCCCCAGATCGCCTGCGCTTTTTTTCGCAGCACCAGCAAGGCCGCCGTTTCCGCCAACGCTTTCTCCTTACGCCGCAGTTCACGTTCCAACGCTTGAATCCGGCGCCGCTCGGCGGAGCGCTCGCCGTGAATCCTGGGCGACACCCCGCCATTGGCCTGTTCGCAGGCCCGGCGCCAGGCCTGGAGGTGCTCGGGGTAAATCCCCCGCTTACGGCAATACTCGCCCCGTTCCACCTCGCTCAACGCCGCGGTTTCTACCACCATGGCAAATTTCTCAGTGCTGCTCCAGCGCTCTCCACCGCCCGCGGCCGGCGCTGTCCTCAGGCCCCGCGCCTGGAGCGCTTGACGACGCCAACCGTAGAGTGTGTCCCGTGGAATGCCGGTCTCCTTTGCCAGCCTGGGTACGTTCGCCTGGCCTGGCGGTAACATCCGCTCAATCAGACGTGCTTTCTGTTCATCAGGATAAATCGTCATCGGTTCTCACCTTCACCCTCTTCAAACTATAAACTTACTGTGAGGCGACAACTATCCTGACACAGAGGGATGGCGTGTTGATGCGACCCATCATGGGAAGCTGACGCTGGTGGAGGTGGTCATGGCTTATCGAGGGCAGTATCGGATTGAACGGTGTTTCGGACGCTTCAAGGGCAGAGCCTTGTCGCTGACGCCGCTGTTTTTACAAACCGAAGCCCGGGTGGAGGGCTTGATCCACTGGTTGAGTCTGGCCCTGAGGTTGTTGATCGTAGTGGAATTGGTGGTCCGGCGGCCATTGGCGAAAACCCACAGCAAGGTCGCCGGACTCTATCCGGGTCAGGCCACGCGCGCGACGGCCTCCCCAACGGCGGAATTGATCTTGCAGGCGTTTCGGGGCATCAGCTTGACCGTCATGGAGATTGCTGGACAGGGGTGCGGGCTGCTGTCGCCGCTGAGCGATCAGCATCAACGCTTGCTGGAACTGCTCGGCTTGTCGACTGAATATATATGTGCGACTGATTCAGCATTTTCTAAAACCGGCTCTCAATTTAAGCGAACCGTGAAATAAAGGGTTGGCAAACTTCTACCGCACCGGCATTACCGCCGGTATTCAAGTAGCCCACGCAAGACGTCTGCGACTGATTCTGTCTAATCTCGATCAGGCGGAGAAACCTGCTGATATGGATCTTCCCGGCTTGGCGTTACATTCCCTGAAGGGGCGGCGTAAAGGAATATGGGCCGTTAAGGTGAGCGGTAACTGGCGGTTGACGTTTCGGTTCGACGATCGTGATGCCGAGGCGGTTAACTACGAGGATTATCACTGAGAAAACCCAATGGTCATGCACAATCCCGCCCATCCGGGCGAAATACTGAACGAATTGGTGCTGCAACCGCTCGGTCTGACAGCAATTCCCGCTGCTCTAGAAATTTTAGTATAATCAGTATATTATATACGATGCTCCGGCAGGTCTGGCAAGGTATTTGGGCTTCAAATTCAATCGATTTGGGTGGTCATGATGGTAAAAGCAAACTGTATTCCACTTCGCCCTCAGCGGCCGCAATTAAATAAACACTGTTCAGCGCCGGCCTTGTTAGGTCAAATCAGAGAGGATTTTGGGAAGATCACTGACCCTCGTCATGGCGGTCAGCAGTTTTCCTTACCGGATGTCCTGATGTCAGGCTTGGCGGTCTTTGGACTGAAATATCCGTCGTTATTAAAGTTTGATGAGCAACGTCATGAAGAGCGGGTTCGAGCGAATTTAAAAAGTCTTTATGGTGTTTCACAAGCCCCCTGTGATACCCAGATGCGGAGGGTGTTGGATGAGGTCTCACCCACTGAGTTACGAGCCCCCTTTATTCATATTCATCAGCACTTGCAATCGCACGGGATATTGAAAGGGTATCGGTATTTAGGAGGATTTCTAGTTAACCTGGATGGGACCGGTCATTTTTCTTCCTCCAATATCTGTTGTGCCGATTGCTGTGAAAAGCATCATCGAAAGGGTGCGGTCGAGTATTATCATCAATTAGTAGGAGCGGTGATAGTTCATCCAGATAAAAGTCAAGTCTTACCTTTATTTCCTGAGGCCATTACGCGCCAAGATGGGGCGAGCAAGAATGATTGTGAAAGTAATGCCAGTAAACGGCTGTTACTGGCACTACGCGAAGCGTTTCCGCAATGGCCCATGATTGTGGTGGAGGACAGCTTGTCGGCCGACGGTCCTCACATTAAGTTATTGAAAAAATTAAAGTATCATTACATCCTGGTGGCGAAGCCGAGCGACCAGCCGTCGTTGTTCGAGGAGGTCCGGAAGCGATTAAATAACACTGAGTATGAAGAATTTGAGGAACTGGGAGAGGATGGCGTTTTACGGGGCTATCGCTGGATGAAGGGGTTGCCTTTGAATAAATCTCATCCTGATATTCTGGTGAATTACCTGGATTATTGGGAAATACGGGAGGGTAAAGAGTACAATTTTTCGTGGATAACGGATCTGGAACTACGGCGAGATAATGTCTACCAGGTGATGAGAGGAGGTCGGGGTTGGTGGAAGATTAAAAACGAAACGTTCAACACACTCAAAAATCAGGGCTATCAGTTAGAGCACAACTATGGACATGGGCAAAAGCACTTGACGACGGTGTTTGGGATGCTGATGATGCTAGCTTTTTTCGTCGATCAAGTGCAAGAGCTGTGCTGTAATTTATTTCAAGCGGCGCGGCAACAATTCCGTTCCAGAACCTCGTTATGGAGCAAGTTAAAGGAATTATTTAAGGAGTATTTTATTACCAGTTGGGAGAGCTTATGGTTAGCGATGATTTATGGGCATAAGGGTGGGGTATTGGAACCCGATACATCATAATTGCTGATAAAAACCATAGTTGTTTTGATGAATGAGTGTGTTGAAAGAAAGTGGTTAAAATGAGAGTAGTTTATTATGGCTTCCGAGGAAGTCAGGGTAGTTTTTGTTGTTATGATTCTTGTGTAATTACTGATCAATTAGCTACTGGCGCCGCTGCATTAGAGCGGGAATTGCTGCCGAGGAGCAGATCAAACAGTATATCGAGCAGCAAGATGAAGAGGGTGCACATGTGTTCCAGGTTTGGGATGAAGAGAAACCGCCGAAGCCGGAATCTTAAGTCGGATTCATCCGAAAACTTACAGATGACTTTAGTCGTAATAGGCGTTCACGCCCTCAACAACCTACCGGCTTTAGCTGGTAGTCATTGAGTGCAGAATCAAGGTTATCATAAACCCATACCCAGCTGGCGCCCTTTAATTTCAACCCAGCAGAACTCCGTTGGTTATCTTGAGAATTTGCACCGCTGATCTGAGCAGAACGAAGTGAATTGCCTTGTGCCGACAGCAATTCCCGCTCTAATGCAGCGGCGCCAGTAGTTAATTGATCAGTAATTACACAAGAATCATAACGACAAAAACCACCCTGACTTCCTCGGAAGCCATAATGAACGACTCTCATTTTAACCACTTTCTTTCAACACACTCATTCATCAAAACAACTATGGACTTTATCAGAAATTATGATGTATCAGGTTCCAATACCCCACCCTTATGCCCATAAATTATCGCTAACCATAAGCTCTCCCAACTGGTAATAAAATACTCCTTAAATAATCCCTTTAACTTGCTCCATAACGAGGTTCTGGAACGGAATTGTTGCCGCGCCACTTGAAATAAACTACAGCACAGCTCTTGCACTTGATCGACGAAAAAGGCTAGCATCATCAGCATCCCAAACACCGTTGTCAAATGCTTTTGCCCATGTCCATAGTTGTGCTCTAACTCATAGCCCTGATTTTTGAGTGTGTTGAACGTCTCGTTTTCAATCTTCCACCGACCCCGACCTCCTCTCATCACCTGGTAGACATTATCTCGCCGTAGTTCCAGATCCGTTATCCACGAAAAATTGTACTCTTTACCCTCCCGCATTTCCCAATAATCCAGGTAATTCACCAGAATATCAGGATGAGATTTATTCAAAGGCAACCCCTTCATCCAGCGATAGCCCCGTAAGACGCCATCCTCTCCCAGTTCCTCAAATTCTTCATACTCAGCGCTATTTAATCGCTTCCGCACCTCCTCGAACAGCGACGGCTGGTCGCTCGGCTTCGCCACCAGGATGTAATGATACTTTAATTTTTTCAATAACTTAATGTGAGGACCGTCGGCCGACAAGCTGTCCTCCACCACAATCATGGGCCATTGCGGAAACGCTTCACGTAGTGCCAGTAACAGCCGTTTACTGGCATTACTTTCACAATCATTCTTGCTCGCCCCATCTTGGCGCGTAATGGCCTCAGGAAATAAAGGTAAGACTTGACTTTTATCCGGATGAACTATCACCGCTCCTACTAATTGATGATAATACTCGACCGTGCCATTTCGATGATGCTTTTCACAGCAATCGGCACAACGGATATTGGAAGAAGAAAAATGACCGGTCCCATCCAGGTTAACTAGAAATCCTCCTAAATACCGATACGCTTTCAATATCCCGTGCGATTGCAAGTGCTGATGAATATGAATAAAGGGGGCTCGTAACTCAGTGGGTGACACCTCATCCAACACTTTCCGCATCTGGGTATCACAGGGGGCTTGTGAAACACCATAAAGACTTTTTAAATTGGCTCGAACCCGCTCTTCATGACGTTGCTCATCAAACTTTAATAACGACGGATATTTCAGTCCAAAGACCGCCAAGCCTGACATCAAGACATCCGGTAAGGAAAACTGCTGACCGCCATGACGAGGGTCAGTGATCTTCCCAAAATCCTCTCTGATTTGACCTAACAAGGCCGGCGCTGAACAGTGTTTATTTAATTGCGGCCGCTGAGGGCGAAGTGGAATACAGTTTGCTTTTACCATCATGACCACCCAAATCGATTGAATTTGAAGCCCAAATACCTTGCCAGACCTACCGAAGCATCGTATATAATATACTGATTATACTAAAATTTCTAGAGCAGCGGGAATTGCTGTTGTGCCGAACCGGCATCATCGACGGCTGCCAGCCGTGGGAGCGGAGGGGTCAATGGCGTGCGTGGGGAGTGAGACGGCATGGATGGCGTGACCGTTTCTTCCCGCCTTGGGGTAAGTCGGGGAGCGGTTTGCGGATGAGCCATGCCGGTCACGGGCTCCTTCGCCGGGGCAGGTTCAGTAGCGGGATTCAGGGCTGTCCATTACACACATCTCTAACCGGTTGATTGGGAATGGAGATCAGACGCCAATTGCATACCCCAGGCAAGGTCGCGAGCTCGCTGCAGGCCGATCCAGAGGGCTTTGGGACCGGGTGGCCCATCATGCTTGCGCCCCAAATGGCCGCCCAGTTGGGCGATCCAACGGAGCATGACGGGCAGCGACGGTGGGGTCACCGGCGGCGGCCGGCGGTGAATTGCGACGTAGACGGCCTGCCATTCGGCCGGGTCCAGGACTGCATCACAAGGCAGGTCGGGGGTGGCCCGCCCCAGCAAGATCAAATACTGAATCCGCCACGCGATGATCAGATACAAGGCTAAGGCCGGTTGCAGCCGCTCCAGGGTGCTCAGTTGCAACGCTTCCACGCGGCAGCCAGTTTTAAAAATTCTGAAAAAAACCTCGATGCTCTAACGAGTTGCGTACCATTGGAGCAACTCGGCCGCTGGGGCGAGAATGTCGGCCGGGCGGTTGGTGAGCAGCCGCCAGTCGAGTGGCTCGACATCCGCTGGCGGGGCTTCTTCCCGCGCCCGTAACGCGGTCACGGTGACCGCTTCGCCACCCGTCGGTTGCAGGGTCACGCGTTCCGCGCGGACGGTCAGCACCACCGGCCGGCTGGGCCGTCCCGGCCGGGCGGGCAGGATGAAACGGACTTCACCCAACACCGCGCTTTTCGCCAGCCGGTCCCAGAGTTTATCACCCTCCGCCAGGCAGCGGTTGTGGGTGGCCCGAACCAGCCAGTCGATGCCCGGCCAGCGGCCGGCACGCACCATGAATTCATGAATATCGCATTCCCGATCGGCGACATAGACCAACCGGGTGTCCGGCAATGTGGCGGCCAGTTCCGCGCACCGCTCAAATCCTTCCAGCCAGCGCATGCTCTCTTTGGCCTCGATGGGCCAGTGGCGTTTGTCGTCGCCAAAGGTCTTCTGGTCGCGTGCCCACAACCACGCATCCAGCACTCCCAACGGCACCCCGTCCGGTGTCACCGCCAGGGTAGGATGCACATACACTCCGTGCTGTCGCAAATAGCTCAGCGGTCCCAGACCGCCAATTCCCGGCTGGGACGTGAAATCCAACTCGGTCGTGTCCTGTACGCACAGCACCACCCGATGCGCCCGCATCCGCTCGACGCTACCGTCCCAGTGCGGCGCCAGCACCGATTCCCAGTCGACGTTCTCGTGCGCCAGCAATCGATACGCCGCTTGCGTCTCCGCCCAGCCCCCGCACGCCACCGGAATGCTCGCGCCAGGCTGCGCGCCCAGTTGTTGCGCTACCTGCACCAGCCGCCGGTTCAGCCGGGCATCGCCCAAGTCCGCTCCCGCCAGTTCCGCCGCTGCCCAACTTCCCGCCGCCGTGTCCGTCATCACTTGTACCTCAGTCGTCTGCATCTACCTCCCTTAGATGGAGGCGGCGGTTCGTTCTACAAGATGTGTGTAATGGACAGGCCTTCTAATACCAAATATTAGTAAAATATTACTTTAATTAGTATCTGGTGCTATACCAATTTTTTGAAGGGCATCGAAGATAAACTTCCTGCTAGTTAATGAGGCAAAGAACGCTTTTGATTTGGATGAAAAAAGCTGTTTTACCTTCTCTTTCAAGACATCCAGATTAGGAAAAATCTGATTAGCAATTTCACCTTTAGCCCATTCCCATAACTGCTCGGATGAGTTTACTTGGGGGCTGTGCGGGGGTTGATAAAGTAGCATTACATTATCCGGCATCACCAAGTCATTCGAACAGTGAAAGCGCGCATTATCGGTTTGAAGGATGTGAAAATCGTTCGGGTACTGTTGTGAAAAATCATTGAGAAATTGCTGAAAATTTTCAGTATTCACCTGATCATAATCTTGAATCATGCACTCACCAGTCAAGGGTTCCACCGCACCATACAGATAGAACGCTTTAAAGAGCCATTGCACCTTGACCAGTGGTTTGACTTTTTTCAGGGTAATCCGCCGCCGCGTGATGGTCTTCAGGCCAAACCGACTTTCGTCCTGGGTCCAATAACGAATCTTTGAATATCTTTCTAAACAAGGACTTGCAATTTCATTTAGGCTGGCCGGCACGATTTTTTTTTAAAGTCTTCAACAGCGTCCGGATCGTAACCAGTCGCATACGGTCGAGGCACTTTGAGGCAGGCCTTGAGCCGGTATTTGACGGTTCCAAAAACGGTTGAATAAGGTACCTCTAAGCCATGCGTTTCTTTGAGCCAAACTTGGATAGCTTTGTAACTGGCAAACCCCTCGGGTTGGGCAAGTTTTTCTTTTATAGTCATCTACTTAATATGATATAATTTATTAGCGTAAAACTCACTATCTCTTGTTAGAACAAGGAGAGATATCATGAAGGGTGAAAGATTATTTGTCGAAAGACAAACTGAGTTGCTTGAGCATTTATCTGAAGAGAAAGACATGCCAATTAAATTTAAATTGGCTTTCTTGAAATGTTTCTCGCCATTAGGTCGAGATTTAGAAGCAGCGTGTCAAGATTTTGGGATAGCGGTGTCCACGGGTTATCTGTGGCTACGCACCTGGAATGATGCTGGCTATGCCGGGATTAGCGACACCGGGCAGCGCACGGGGCGTCCGCCGCGACTCGATGAGTGGGATCTAGTATTTTTAACCTACCTGTTAAAGCAACCAGCCACCTGGACTACGGCCGAGATAAGGGAATTGATTCAGCGAGAATTCGGGATTGAGTATTCACCGGATCAAGTCATTCGGATCTTGCGTGAGCGGGTAGGGATGCATTTCAGCAAGCCGTTTCCACGCGATTATCGTCGGCCCTCGGATGCCGAGGAGCAACTGAAAGGGAAACTCCATCAGGTGTTTACAACCTTGCAAGAGCAGGAGATCGGGAAGGACAACATCGTACTGGGCTTCCTGGATGAAGCAAGTCCGCAAAATCGGGCCAACACGGTACGGGTATGGAGTTTCGAGAAAAGCCCGGTAGTCGATAAGAACACGACGCATTTTAAGAGTAACATGATCAGATTTTACGCGATTCAAGGGGTCAGTGTGCAGGCATTTCTAGCGAATTCAAAGGAAGACGCGATTGTCGATTTTCTCAACCAAGTCAAAACTGACAATCCAACGGCCAAAGCCATTGTAATCATCCTAGATAATTATAGAAGTCACTGGGCGGCTAAGGTAACAGAGGCGGCCCAGGAACTCGGTATCTATTTAATTTATTTACCACCTTATTCGCCGGACCTGAACCCAATAGAGTATATCTGGAAGAGTATAAAACGGATTTTATCCAGAGAGTTTGTTGACACACTGGATGAAATGAAGAGAAAAATAGCTAATGAATGGAAAACGTTATCAGGCTCACTTGGGTTTGCAAAGCGTTGGATTTCTAAATTTTTGGAAACAGAGTCATATTATGATGACTTATGCGTTTGACTATATTTGCCAGCGAACGCGAGCGAGAGCCGCGAAAGAATTAAACGTGGTCTGTCCCCTATTTCTCCTCCGCTATTTCTCCTCCGTTATACCCTTGACAAAACTTCTGGATGAAGCTCTAGTCTCGCTAGAAACTGTAGGCTTTATGCAAGAAGGTGCCCATGATATTCACCACACCGCTACCGTTTATCGCTCAGCATCAGCCGCGCGCGTAGCGCGTCGGCTGCATGCGTTTGTTAGGGCTATCGCAATAAATCGAGCTTGGTTCCTTTTTCTTCTCGGCGCTTCCCTTTCAGGAGTTTGCCAAGGAGTTGAGTATACTGTCCCCGGAACTCACAGTTTTCGGGAGCAGAAGGCGCGGTTTACGGTGTACAACCTTAAGGCCTGATTTCGTTTCGGCCTCCCGCAATGCCTCACAAATGCGACCGAGATCATGGCCATATTTTTCGGCGTGCTCGGCACGATACCGACGAATTTCTGCAATGATCGGATCTTCATTCATATTTCTGCTCCTAATTCTTCAGGTGAGCACAACATCGGACAAACAAACCCGTGCGCTTCGACTACTGCTGTGATGGCAACTTTGGTATGGACATTGTTGATGTGCTTGAAATTCCAAGTGAGAAGAAAATCGATTCCAGCTGCAGCGGCGATACCAATGTGCAACGCATCCTCTTCACTATTAGCAGGCACTGCGCCTCTCGCCAGCAAATCTTCAGCTAAACTCTGTGCTTCGGGTGAAATTGCAACAAGAGGGATTTTCTCCACGGCCTTTAGCCGCCTCTCTGCGGCATCAGGATCGCCCCGTACAATTTCTTGTTCCACGAGAGCAGAGATATACAACTCAAATTCAGCCCTTCGATTTCGCCACCATGTTTCGGTAATCGCTTGACGCGCAGCGATGACAACGTCACGGCTTGGCCGCGCCGCCAAATAACTAATGACAGATGACTCGATGTAAACAGACTCAGCCATTGGCCTGATGTGCTCTGACCTTGCATTTCTGGCGGCTAACGTCAGCTTCAGCGGCGGCGCGTTAGCGCCGTCCGCTGCAAGCCTTCGTTAGGCCATGAATACACAGAAAAGATAGTATCATCCTACCGTTAATGTTTTCTGATCCCGTTTTCCCTCAGATCGTAGCCGGTTTCCCGTCCGGCGGAACCCATCCATGGTTCCGCCTTACGCGGGTTCAACCGCCGGATGCGGAAGACCACCCGTCCGGTGGTGTGGGAGGGGTAACGGGCGCAATCCCGTTACCCAAACCCGATCCCGAGTGGTTTGGCCTATCCCGGAAATCGTGCCAGCATCTCCCCGATGATGGACGTTGTCCAGGTGAGCTGCCCGGCGAATCACGAGCCGCCCAAGATCCATTGGTTCGCTGCCTCGGTCTCCCCCGAAGGGAACCGCCTGACTTCAGCCGACACAAAGTGCGAAGCCAGACTTTCGATCACCTTAACCAGAGTGGAATCGGTCACCACGGCAATCTTCCTGACGTACCTATGATGGTCGCGCACGAGGCGGAAATGGGCGACCAGTGCTCCAAAACTCTCCCAGCCAGCAGCAATTCCCGCTCTAATGCAGCGGCGCCAGTAGCTAATTGATCAGTAATTACACAAGAATCATAACAACAAAAACTACCCTAACTTCCTCGGAAGCCATAATAAACTACTCTCATTTTAACCACTTTCTTTCAACACACTCATTCATCAAAACAACTATGGTTTTTATCAGCAATTATGATGTATCGGGTTCCAATACCCCACCCTTATGCCCATAAATCATCGCTAACCATAAGCTCTCCCAACTGGTAATAAAATACTCCTTAAATAATCCCTTTAACTTGCTCCATAACGAGGTTCTGGAACGGAATTGTTGCCGCGCTGCTTGAAATAAATTACAGCACAGCTCTTGCACTTGATCGACGAAAAAGGCTAGCATCATCAGCATCCCAAACACCGTCGTCAAGTGCTTTTGCCCATGTCCATAGTTGTGCTCTAACTGATAGCCCTGATTTTTGAGTGTGTTGAACGTTTCGTTTTCAATCTTCCACCGACCCCGACCTCCTCTCATCACCTGGTAGACATTATCTCGCCGTAGTTCCAGATCCGTTATCCACGAAAAATTGTACTCTTTACCCTCCCGTATTTCCCAATAATCCAGGTAATTCACCAGAATATCAGGATGAGATTTATTCAAAGGCAACCCCTTCATCCAGCGATAGCCCCGTAAGACGCCATCCTCTCCCAGTTCCTCAAATTCTTCATACTCAGTGTTATTTAATCGCTTCCGGACCTCCTCGAACAACGACGGCTGGTCGCTCGGCTTCGCCACCAGGATGTAATGATACTTTAATTTTTTCAATAACTTAATGTGAGGACCGTCGGCCGA
This sequence comes from uncultured Pseudomonadota bacterium, assembly GCA_963708455.1. GTDB lineage: Bacteria > Pseudomonadota > Gammaproteobacteria > Competibacterales > Competibacteraceae > CAIMUS01. The sequence continues at coordinate 352,973 of CAVPSQ010000005.1, read as the reverse complement.
CAAGCTGTCCTCCACCACAATCATGGGCCATTGCGGAAACGCTTCACGTAGTGCCAGTAACAGCCGTTTACTGGCATTACTTTCACAGTCATTCTTGCTCGCCCCATCTTGGCGCGTAATGGCCTCAGGAAATAAAGGTAAGACTTGACTTTTATCTGGATGAACTATCACCGCTCCTACTAATTGATGATAATACTCGACCGCACCCTTTCGATGATGCTTTTCACAGCAATCGGCACAACAGATATTGGAGGAAGAAAAATGACCGGTCCCATCCAGGTTAACTAGAAATCGTCCTAAATACCGATACCCTTTCAATATCCCGTGCGATTGCAAGTGCTGATGAATATGAATAAAGGGGGCTCGTAACTCAGTGGGTGAGACCTCATCCAACACTTTCCGCATCTGGGTATCACAGGGGGCTTGTGAAACACCATAAAGACTTTTTAAATTCGCTCGAACCCGCTCTTCATGACGTTGCTCATCAAACTTTAATAACGACGGATATTTCAGTCCAAAGACCGCCAAGCCTGACATCAAGACATCCGGTAAGGAAAACTGCTGACCGCCATGACGAGGGTCAGTGATCTTCCCAAAGTCCTCTCTGATTTGACCTAACAAGGCCGGCGCTGAACAGTGTTTATTTAATTGCGGCCGCTGAGGGCGAAGTGGAATACAGTTTGCTTTTACCATAATGACCACCCAAATCGATTGAATTTGAAGCCCAAATACCTTGCCAGACCTGCCGAAGCATCGTATATAATATACTGATTATACTAAAATTTCTAGAGCAGCGGGAATTGCTGCTAAATTGAGTAACACATGCGTCTCATATGCCTTCGTATGGGGACTCCGAGTATCATACCACGATACCTTCTGAGTCGTCGTTGGGTGATCTCTGCAATAAGGACATTGATATCTTTTAGGCTTAATCCGAATATACGTCGGCTTCCCTAAAATCGATAAATGACGCAACGTAATTTCTCTCCCAAAACCATAAGACGCCGTGATTTTCTTGCCACAGCGATGGCAATGAGTTCCTTCTAATGTACTCTTCACTGTGATAATAATTTCATTATTTTTGATGAATTCTACACGTTCGATTTTGACATCGTCGATGTCTAATGGAATTTCAAAACGATCCATAAGCATTTCATTACCTCTTAACTTGAATACGGGCGTAACCAGTCAAGCGCGCCCGATCAAGCCGCTTTAAGTAGGGGCCATTCTGCTTTCTCGACCAGATGGGCATGTGGATAGAGTCGTATCGATTCCTGATCGATATAGTGTTTCATGAACGCCTCCCAGTCACCGTTGAGGGCCACACAGCGCAATTGCAGTAGCGCCTGGGCGCCGGGAACCGTCCAGTGCATGCCGGTGCGCTCCAGGCGATCTTTGATCACATGCCGGCAGGCGCCTTCGATCACGCCCGAGGCGATGGGATAACCGGCTGCCAGGTACTGATCGTAGTGCAGACGCGCTTGGTTATGGTGAAAATACTGGCTAATCTGGTTCAGCCGTTCCCGATGAGCCGCAGTTAAATCGATGGACTCGGCTTGGTCAGTGAGCCACGGAATCAGCGCGGCCCCCACGCCACTCAACAGTCCCAGGACCAGTAGTTTCATCAGTTGCAGCGCCAAGTCACTGCTGGCAGGATGGAACAGATGCACGGCCTCCCACAGATAGCTGGTGGCATGTAACAAATCCAGGATCTCGATGCGGGGGGTGTTGCCCAAGGCTTGGTTGACTGCCTCCCACAGGGAGGGTTGTCCATCCATTAACACTACCCAGGGATGCTGCTGCTCGGGATCCCGCTGGTGGGCTTCGGCGACCAGCCACGGAAAAATCTCGTCGGCGGCGCGCACCGGAGTCGTGCCTTCCGGCCGGTTGAGACTGGCCTGCAGCCGTTTGTGCTGCGGCGCGGGGCGGCGAGTGGGCGGGTGCAGCGCCGCCGCCGCGGGGTCGTGGAACAGGGCCTCGACCACCTCGTGGGGCGTGCGTGGATAGGGATCGATCTGGTAAACGGCTCCGACCAAGGCCATCTTCTTGCGGTCCGGTTTTGGACCTGGCTGATGGTCATGTGCGCTAATGGGGGGCGCCGTTGCCGGTTTGCGGATGGGCACCCCTTTCCCATCGCCACTGAGCACGATCAACTGCGGCGCCTCGGCCACGGGCGCTGGCGGCTGCGTCGCCCGGTAGTCATCGACCGCCGTCGCCACGGTGCGCGTCATCTGCTCCAGACTGGCCACCGATTGTTCCAAACCCAGGATCCGCGACAGCACCTGGTTAACCTGCTGGTACGGATTTTCCACCACCAGCGCCTGATCCCAGTCTTGCAACAGATAGGAAAATTTACTCGCTGGCAGGCCCAGGCGGGCGTCTAACGGCACGAACTCGATCGACTGGCTTTCCCGCGTGCCGTAGACCACCCGGTCGAGCTCGAAACTCCCAAACACCGACTGATACGGCCGACCATGGTGCTCCGGCAACCGCCGCACCACCTGTCCCTCGGCCAAGGTCACGGTTTCCCCCTGATCACCATCCCCCACCAAGGCGAAAAACTGACCCTGCAACTGATACCCCAACTGCAACAGCCGGCGCCATAAGCCGCGCTCAACCTCGTGAACCGGCGTGCCAGCGCCCGCCGCCGACCGCACGAACGTCTGTAACTCATCCAGACAACCTTGTAGGTCAAAACGCTTGTCTTCAACCAGCGTAGGCTTCATCATCTGCATCGGTGGGTTCCTCGGGAGGGTGGATTCACACTCTCATCCTACCCAGGTCCACTCAAACTGGACAGCGGAACCCACCACCTCTTACCACCACCGCGCTCGACTGGTTACGCCCAACTTGAAACTTGAATCTGCACCGTAGGTCATAACTTGTTGTTTATATTATAATTGATTACCCCGCAAGATACCAGAGAGCCAAAGAAATTATAGCACATTGATAACAAGCTTATTTGAAATATAAATACCACTTCTTCAACTATTATGGCAATTATTGTACCCCAAATTCCATAGCTTGGAAGATTAGCTAAACTTGGAAGATTAGCTAAAAAAGCACTTATTTCTTCAGTCAAAGGAGATGAACTAGATAAGCTCACTATTAATGTTCTGAGTAACATAGTTATTGGGAGTAACATAGTTAAGATAACAATAGACATTATCAGAAACCTAATTCTTAATAACGAATTTCGTTCAGTTTTATACCCTCTTCGAGCACTTTTAAGCTCTATCAATAATTACAGAAAACTAACCTATTAACCCCCTTAAAGGCGGGTCAATAGTTAAAAAATAACTGTTGTATCTAATCCTTTAAAAATTTTTTAACCGCGTATGGCTTTCTGATCAAAAAACAAATTTTAATAACATAATAATCGCCTTTCACTTCGGAAATTATGTAAACCGCAGGCCAACTCCATCACCCTATCATCATACGCTTCTTTCGTGTTTCTAAAAATATCTTTAACAATCCGACACCGCTTCACACCAGCAATGATATGTTCTACTACCACCCGGATACTAGAAATCAACCGATTCTCTACTTTGTCTACCAAACTGAGTTCTCCACCGCGTGGTTTTTTCTTGGGTTGGTGAATAGTAACACCCGGTAAGTCATGACCCTGAAAGCCACTGTCACGATATAGGTTACTCTCCTCAGGGACCGTGATGCCCTCAGCAATTCCCGCTGCTCTAGAAATTTTAGTATAATCAGTATATTATATACGATGCTTCGGCAGGTCTGGCAAGGTATTTGGGCTTCAAATTCAATCGATTTGGGTGGTCATTATGGTAAAAGCAAACTGTATTCCACTTCGCCCTCAGCGGCCGCAATTAAATAAACACTGTTCAGCGCCGGCCTTGTTAGGTCAAATCAGAGAGGACTTTGGGAAGATCACTGACCCTCGTCATGGCGGTCAGCAGTTTTCCTTACCGGATGTCTTGATGTCAGGCTTGGCGGTCTTTGGACTGAAATATCCGTCGTTATTAAAGTTTGATGAGCAACGTCATGAAGAGCGGGTTCGAGCGAATTTAAAAAGTCTTTATGGTGTTTCACAAGCCCCCTGTGATACCCAGATGCGGAAAGTGTTGGATGAGGTCTCACCCACTGAGTTACGAGCCCCCTTTATTCATATTCATCAGCACTTGCAATCGCACGGGATATTGAAAGGGTATCGGTATTTAGGACGATTTCTAGTTAACCTGGATGGGACCGGTCATTTTTCTTCCTCCAATATCTGTTGTGCCGATTGCTGTGAAAAGCATCATCGAAAGGGTGCGGTCGAGTATTATCATCAATTAGTAGGAGCGGTGATAGTTCATCCAGATAAAAGTCAAGTCTTACCTTTATTTCCTGAGGCCATTACGCGCCAAGATGGGGCGAGCAAGAATGACTGTGAAAGTAATGCCAGTAAACGGCTGTTACTGGCACTACGTGAAGCGTTTCCGCAATGGCCCATGATTGTGGTGGAGGACAGCTTGTCGGCCGACGGTCCTCACATTAAGTTATTGAAAAAATTAAAGTATCATTACATCCTGGTGGCGAAGCCGAGCGACCAGCCGTCGTTGTTCGAGGAGGTCCGGAAGCGATTAAATAACACTGAGTATGAAGAATTTGAGGAACTGGGAGAGGATGGCGTCTTACGGGGCTATCGCTGGATGAAGGGGTTGCCTTTGAATAAATCTCATCCTGATATTCTGGTGAATTACCTGGATTATTGGGAAATACGGGAGGGTAAAGAGTACAATTTTTCGTGGATAACGGATCTGGAACTACGGCGAGATAATGTCTACCAGGTGATGAGAGGAGGTCGGGGTTGGTGGAAGATTGAAAACGAAACGTTCAACACACTCAAAAATCAGGGCTATCAGTTAGAGCACAACTATGGACATGGGCAAAAGCACTTGACGACGGTGTTTGGGATGCTGATGATGCTAGCCTTTTTCGTCGATCAAGTGCAAGAGTCTGTGCTGTAATTTATTTCAAGCAGCGCGGCAACAATTCCGTTCCAGAACCTCGTTATGGAGCAAGTTAAAGGGATTATTTAAGGAGTATTTTATTACCAGTTGGGAGAGCTTATGGTTAGCGATGATTTATGGGCATAAGGGTGGGGTATTGGAACCCGATACATCATAATTGCTGATAAAAACCATAGTTGTTTTGATGAATGAGTGTGTTGAAAGAAAGTGGTTAAAATGAGAGTAGTTTATTATGGCTTCCGAGGAAGTTAGGGTAGTTTTTGTTGTTATGATTCTTGTGTAATTACTGATCAATTAGCTACTGGCGCCGCTGCATTAGAGCGGGAATTGCTGAGCTTGACGCTTCTGGCGGGGTGAAAGTCTCCGTCGGGTAAGGGCTAACCACCCACCCGTATCGAGTCTTGCGCCTCTGGCGGAGCGGAAGCGGCGGAAAGGAATCGGCGGCCTCAAGCGAACAAAAGAGGTGAAGCGTAGACAGAGCAACCGATAGGCCAGAGGGGTGTCCGCACCACTCTGAAGCGATTCCAGCCTCGTCAAAAGCAACCAAGCAGGTGGCGACGTTGTTAACGTGACGGAAGCCCACACGAAGGCGTCGGTAGGGTGAGACGCCCGAGGGCCTGCCGGGGTCCGAGCGCCTGGCATGTCGGCAGAGAAGCGTCAGGAACTTGAGAGGCCTCATGGGTTCCTGAAAAGACCAACGGTATACGGTTATTGAGACACTGAAGGGGAAACCCGGAAACGGAATTAGACCGGAACCGGAATGGCTTTTATGCAGGTAAGTTATGCCAACTGAAAGAAGGCGGACTGAAAACTCATGGGGAGTCAGACTGACTCATAGTACTCGGAGCGCGGGAAAGCCGCGTACAGGGGGAAGGGGTCAGCAAAGTGATGCAGCCCGCAAAGGCAACTTCAACCGGGCATGAAGGACCGGAGCAATGAAGCCAACCTCACTGCGGGGAATAACGAAGCGACCGCGCAAGTGGTCGAGTGCGAAGTGAATCACTTTGAAGAGCCCGGTGCGGTAATTCCGCACGCCGGGATCCGCGAGGGGGCAATCGGGTAACCGGCTGTCCTACCTCGATGGGTCTGCGGTAGCAATTCCCTGCTGGCAAATTGGGGGAAACTGGAAATCCCGGAGGGAAACCCGCCAATTGGAGAGTCCCCGGCTTTGCTGGAGCAAACGGATAGAAACCGGCAAGTGCAGAGCAATGGGAGCGTCCGGAAGTGGTGGAATTTCCTGGAATCGAAGAAGCCCCAACTAGGCGCTCCAGCCGGGCGCGGCGGCTGAGCTTGTCGTTACATTCCAGGGTAAGAACGTGAAAAAGGGACGTAGCGCAATCCTCGCAGGACTAACAAATCTCATCGTACCCACGTTTGGGCATATTTACGTGGGCCAGCCGCTTCGAGGCTTCACGATATTTGTCGTTGGCTTGGCCGTCGTTACTGCGCTAGGTTAGGCGGGCGCTGCAACATCACCGGCTATGTACTACCTGATGCAGGGCATATACCTGTTTCTGGTGCTGGCGCTCTTTGTCGACGCAATAGTCCAGGCACGTCGCAGTCATGAATACGAACTCAAGTCGTACAATCGATGGTACTTCTATGTCCCGATCCTGATCCTCTTGTTTGGTGTTATGCAGTTGCTTCTCGGCTATTGAGGCTTCCTGTTTGGCTTCGATAGCCACAGGATCGCATCAAACGCCATGGCGCCAACTCTTCGGGTGGGGGATTTTATCGCCTCAGACACGCGCTTCTTGCGTAATGGAGCTGTTCGAGAAAGGCGATCGATAATCATATTCAAATGGCCCAATAATCCTTCTGCAGTATTTGTCAGCCGCGTAATCGGGCTGCCTGGTGAACGCATTTGTATAATTGACGGCATAGTCCACGTCAATGGAGCACCAATTGCAGAACCATATGTGCCAGAATCATCCAAAGTACAGGACTATTCCCTGCACATGACTGAAATCACAGTCCCGAGCGACGGCGTTTTTGTGCTAGGAGATTACCGCGATAATAGTAAGGACAGTCGATTGTGGGGATCTTTGCCCCTCGCGAAAATCCTCGGAGAGGTAACGCTTGTGTGGTACTCAACTGATGCGTCTAGAATTGGATTAAGAGTAGCTAGTGGTCTGTTTCAATAATTTTGACAGGTTAGGCTTCTCCTTGTATAAGAGCTTCTTCAGGTTCCTTTACTGATGGATACAGTCGTTTGAGTTTGAGGCGTGCCGAGTCGGCGCCGAACTGCCAGTTGATCTTCGTCTGGTGATGGTTACGCTGGATTTGCCAAGCCGAGGTTTCTTGGCGCAGGGTCTCACTCTCGGCAATGCGGCGATCCAAACACTGGCCGGCCAGGACGGCGAATTCACATTCAGCCATATTGAGCCAACTGCCATGTTTGGGGGTGTAGTGAAACTCCAACTTGCGGGTGATCCGACGTGCTTCAGCAGGTGCAAAAGCCTCGTAGAGGGCGGCTGGCGTATGGGTATTGAGATTATCCACCACCAACCGGATTACCTCGGCCATCGGGAAATAGACATCGACCAACAGCTTCATCTGCTGGGCAAAGTCTTGCTTAGTGCGCTGCGCGGTCACATTGACTTGGCGCCAGCCCTGCAACGGCTGCACGAACAGAAACAGGTTGGCCGTCCCTTCGCGTTTGTACTCGTAGTCATAGCAGACAGACTGTCCGGGTCGGGCCGGCAGGGGGTGGCGTTTTTCGCTGGTCAGCTGCACCGGGCTTTCGTCAAAGCAAACTTGGGGACGCCGGGCATCATACGGCTCAGCATACAAGTCTAATACGTCTTCCATGTGCCCCATACGCATCAATTTAAGCGAATTTGTAACCGTTTTTCAGTTGCTGACAGGTGTTGGGTTTCTTTTTCCGGGTGTTCAATGAGCAGCCATGCTGGAAGCGTCCGGCCAGTTCCTCCAGCAACCGGACCAGGGCGGGCAGGTCGTCGATGCAGCAGGCCAGGCGCGCGGACTGCTCCTTGATCATTTGGCAGCCCTTGACCAGGCTGCGTTGCGGCACATGCCAAAGCCCTGTCAGGATCAGCCAATGCTGGATTAGCACGCCCAGCAGCTTGGCGTACAGTTCGCACAGCAGGTGATGCGGGTTGGCGCTGCGCGAACGCCCCAGGTTCGCATGGCTTTTCCAAAGCTTGAACAGCAACTCGATTTGCCAGCGGACCGCGTAGAGCAAGAAGCACTCCGGCAGGCTCAACTGGTCGCCTTCCACGTTCGTGACCAGCAGGTTCCAGTCGCACAGGGCCAGGCTCTCGGCGGTGGCGGTGCGGCATTGCTTCCGCGCGTTGTCCTTCATCTTGGCCCACCGCCGCGCGGCGGCCTCCTCGGGTAGCCGCCACAACAGCAGGCGCACGGGCAGGCGCTCCTCGGCTCCGATTTCCACCGCCACTTCGTGCCTGACCACGTCTTGCCGGGCCAGCATCCCCAGCCAGCGCGGCCAGTCGATGCATGCCCCGTCCAGATGGAACGCCACGGTCCGCGGCTGCAGGCGGCTGATCCAGTACTCGCCGCGCGCGCCCTGCGCCCGCATCCGGGCCAGGTTGAAGTAGCCGAGATCCTGGATGCGCAGAACCCCTTTCGCGTGAACCGCCTCGGCCAGCGGGCTGCGGCTGTCCGAGTGTCGCCCCGGTAACAGCCCCAGGCTCAGCCGCCCCGTCCGCAGTTCAAGGTCGGCGTCCAGTTTCAGCGCGGCCTTGCCGGCCTCTCCGGCACCGCCAGTCCCGCGCCAAAGGTGCTCCCATTCGGCGGGCAGCGGGACGACGCTACAATCGGCGATGTGGACCGCCTCGAAGCGATTGAGGATCGCCACGTCTACCGGGCGGCCGGCCGTGACGGCCTGCGCCATGGCCTCTTCCAGGACGCTTTTCACAAACGCGCAAGCCGGCTCCGTGAAGCGCTGGTCCAAGCCCTGCGCGGACACCTTCAGGCCGTGGCTGAAGCCCGCCCTGGCAAGCCCCTCCGCCGACGGCGGGCTGTTTTGCATCCATCCGAAGACCAGCGTCCTGATGAAGTTCGCGCCGCTGACCTTGCGCTGGCGCCGGATGAACCCACTGGTCTTGGCCAGGACCTCAGCCCGGACGGTCAAAATGGTTTGCAACGCAAGGGCGACTGTTGAACAAATATTCATCACGGTTCATCTGGGTTTGCCAATCGAAGTTGGCCTCCCATCTTACCGGCATCTGCCTGGTTTCGCTCCAAATCCCGTTAAATTGATGCGTATGTAATACGTCTTCCATGTGCCAGACATAGTCGGAACTGACCCTGGGAATACACCACATCTTTACGCTGCCACGGCTTGAGGTCGTTTTTTTGAGGACGCGGTGCACCGTCGCGGGGGAAACCGCCTCGACTTGCTCGAGTTCAATCAAGCGGTCAGCCAGTAACCGCAGGGTCCAGCGGCAGCGTCCCGCTGGCGGCGTGCTACAGGCCAACGCGATCCAGAACGCCGCCTGTTTGCCGGTCAAAGCCAGCCCTTTGCCCGGTCGTGTCCGCTCACTTAAGGCGGGCATGAGCCCTTCGTCAACAAACTGCTGGCGGGTCCAATGCACGGTTGAGACACCGACGTGGAGAGCTTGCGCAATCGCGTTATCGGTCGCCCCTTCGGTGGCGTGCAACAACACCTGCGCCCGCGCCACCCTGCGCGCCGACAGTTTGCCTTTTTGGATCAGCTTGAGCAGGTAGGCCTGCTCCGTTTCGGTAAGGTCAACAAGGTATTTATGGGTCATAGGTATTCCTCCTTTTGCTACCATAGGTCACCAAGGAATACCTGTCAAAATTATTGAAACAGGCCACTAGGCGACTTTCGACGGACTGGTCCAACCTGTCCGTCAACCCGTTAAACGGGTTACGTCCGCGTGTGGATACGCGACCAGGGACGGTGCAAAAATGGGGTCAGAGAACATTAACGGTAAGATGATGTTACCTTTTCCTGTGTATCATAGCCCAAAAATGGGATCAGAGAACATTAACGGTAAGATGATGTTACTTTTTCCTGTGTATCATGGCCTAACGAGTTTCCCTAACCCGCTCCGCAAGAGGCATCCGCATTCGGGTGTGATGAAACAAAAATGAAACCAAGAATATATACGGATACTTCTGTGATTGGTGGGTGCTTCGACAAAGAGTTCGAATCTCCTTCACTCCGATTGATTGAAAGTTTCAAGACAGGTGAGGCGATAATTGTAGTTTCAGATTTAACACTCCTGGAGCTTGAATTGGCTCCTGCAGAAGTGAAGGGAATTCTTAAAAATATCCCGGATGGAAATAAGGAATGCATAGAACTTCAGGAAGAAGCAAGGGAACTTGCAAGGCGTTATATTGCCGAAGGCGTCATAGGTCCGGGCAAAATTGTAGATGCACAGCATATCGCGATGGCAACAATTAGCCATGTTGATGTTCTGGTAAGTTGGAATTTTAAGCATATCGTCAATCTCCAACGAATTCATGGTTATAATTCAGTAAACCTCCGACACGGTTATCCACTGTTGGAAATCAGAACTCCGCAAGAGGTAACTCAATATGAAAACGACTGAAAAGCAGTTTGATGCTGTAAAAATGATGCGAGAAATCCGTGATAACCTTAGCCAAAAATTTAAGGATATGAGCTTTGAAGAACAAAAAGAATATATAAGGAAGCATATTAGTCCTCCTGTATCACGGGAGGTTGAAAGAACAAGGCAAACCGCCTAACACGTTGCTTCAGCAGAGCCGCTACCAGGGTAAAAAGGGGCTAAGCTCGATTATTCCGTTAGCCCTAACAAAAGCATGCAGCCGACGCGCTACGCGCGCGGCTGATGCTCATCGTTAGCAGTAGGTAGAAGATACCATGGAACAGAAAGTCTACGTCGAAACATCTATTGTCAGCTATTACACAGCGAGACCAAACAGGGATTTGGTTATCGCTGCGCGGCAGGAGATTACGCACGAGGTATGGCCGATACTCCAAGAGAAATTCAAACTATTTATTTCAGCGCTTGTTATACAACTGGACTTTGGCCATTTGAGTGGTTCTTGAAGCAAGAAGCAGAGGCGACGATGGGGTAAGCTAACGGGGTTCTGACACCTACCGGAGCGTCCCATGTCCCCTCTGCCGGAGATGATTATAGCGGTTCTGGTCCCGTTTGCCGGGTTGTTTTCCGCCCCGGTCTGGGGTCACGCCCAGGTGCTGGTGATCGGTGCCGTCCTCTGCCAAGGCCCCCGCACGGTCGCGGCGGCCCTGCGGGTGATGGGGTTAGGCCAGGAACCCCGGTTTGAACGCTATCATCGGGTGTTAAGTCGGGCGCGCTGGTCGGGTTTACAGGCGGCAAAGATTCTGTTGGGGGAGGTCATTCAGTTACTCCCCAGGCACTGGGTGCCGCTGCTGGTGGTGGATGATACGGTGGAGCGGCGCCGGGGAAAACGGATTAAAGCCAAGGGATGCTACCGGGATGCGGTGCGGTCGACGGCCCAGCACGTCGTCAAGTGCTTTGGCTTGAAGTGGCTCAGCCTGATGGTGGTGGTGCGCCTGCCGTGGTGTTCCCGCCCCTGGGCCTTGCCGGTGTTGACGGTGTTGGCGCCGTCTGAGCAGGCCCACCAACAGGCCAAGAAACGGCCTAAAACCACGGTAGAGTGGACCGGTCAGGTAGTCAAGGTGGTGTCGCGCTGGTTACGGCGGCCGTGGGTGTTGTGGGGGGATGGGGCTTTTGCCTGCGTGCGCTTGGCCTGGACCTGTGTGCGGCAGCCGGTGGTGTTGATCAGCCGGTTACGGCTGGATGCCCAGTTATATGATTTCCCGACGGTTCCCGTGCGGCCGCGGCGGGGGCCGAAGCCACGCCAGGGCGCACGTCTGCCGGCGTTGCGGGACCGGGTGGCAGAGGCCCAACGGACCGGGGAAGAGGTAGAACTCTATGGGTATGGCGGGGAGTGGCGGCGAGTCCGACTGTTAAGTGACGTGGCCCTGTGGTATCGGCGCGGGCAACAGCCGTTGCCCATTCGCTGGGTGTTGGTGGTGAATGCCGAGGGTGACCCGGAACCGACCGCGTTCTTCTGTACCTGCCCGGCCTGTGAACCTCACTGGATGGTCACCGCCTTGGTGCTGCGCTGGAATGGGGAGGTTACCTTCGAGGAAAGCCGTCGTCACCTGGGGGTGGAAACCCAGCGGCAGTGGTCCGACCTGGCCATCGCCCGCACCACCCCGGTGCTGTTCGGGCTGTTCTCGCTGGTTTGCCTCATGGCGCACCGCTTGACGGCGGCCGGGGCGACACTGGCGCCACGCACCACCGCCTGGTATGCCAAGACCGAGGCCACGTTTTCCGATGTCTTAGCCTTCGTGCGGCGGACCTTATGGGCGCATCCTTATTTCAGCACCTCGACCGACGCCAACGAGTGTCTCCTATTTCCGAAGGCCACCTGGGAAACGGTGCTCGATCAACTGGCTGCAACGGCTTAACACCACCCCGGATGGCCAAAGTCCAGATACAAGAAGCGTCACGGGGAAATACTGAAGCGGCTAGGAAACGCCTTAGTGCAATATCCGGCATTCCTGTGCTGGAGATTTCACGGGAGGCGCGAGAGCTTGCCGAGTCCTTAATCAACACAGGTGCAATTCCTGCTGAATCTGAAGAAGATGCCCTACATATCGCGGTAGCAAGTATAAACGGTATGGATTTTCTATTAACTTGGAACTTCACTCATATCAACAATGCATTCAAGAAATCACAGATCATCCGTACAATCGAGGAACGGGGTTTTGTCCCGCCAGTAATCTGCTCGCCAGAGGAATTCTTGGGAGACTGATATGAAAGATCCTATAGTAGAAGAAGTGCGAAGAGCACGGCAAGATCATGCAAAAGAATTCAATCACGATCTTGTGGCAATCTGTCGCGACCTAAAAAGGATAGGGCGTAACCAGTCAAGCGCGCCCGATCAAGCCGCTTTAAGTAGGGGCCATTCTGCTTTCTCGACCAGATGGGCATGTGGATAGAGTCGTATCGATTCCTGATCGATATAGTGTTTCATGAACGCCTCCCAGTCACCGTTGAGGGCCACACAGCGCAATTGCAGTAGCGCCTGGGCGCCGGGAACCGTCCAGTGCATGCCGGTGCGCTCCAGGCGATCTTTGATCACATGCCGGCAGGCGCCTTCGATCACGCCCGAGGCGATGGGATAACCGGCTGCCAGGTACTGATCGTAGTGCAGACGCGCTTGGTTATGGTGAAAATACTGGCTAATCTGGTTCAGCCGTTCCCGATGAGCCGCAGTTAAATCGATGGACTCGGCTTGGTCAGTGAGCCACGGAATCAGCGCGGCCCCCACGCCACTCAACAGTCCCAGGACCAGTAGTTTCATCAGTTGCAGCGCCAAGTCACTGCTGGCAGGATGGAACAGATGCACGGCCTCCCACAGATAGCTGGTGGCATGTAACAAATCCAGGATCTCGATGCGGGGGGTGTTGCCCAAGGCTTGGTTGACTGCCTCCCACAGGGAGGGTTGTCCATCCATTAACACTACCCAGGGATGCTGCTGCTCGGGATCCCGCTGGTGGGCTTCGGCGACCAGCCACGGAAAAATCTCGTCGGCGGCGCGCACCGGAGTCGTGCCTTCCGGCCGGTTGAGACTGGCCTGCAGCCGTTTGTGCTGCGGCGCGGGGCGGCGAGTGGGCGGGTGCAGCGCCGCCGCCGCGGGGTCGTGGAACAGGGCCTCGACCACCTCGTGGGGCGTGCGTGGATAGGGATCGATCTGGTAAACGGCTCCGACCAAGGCCATCTTCTTGCGGTCCGGTTTTGGACCTGGCTGATGGTCATGTGCGCTAATGGGGGGCGCCGTTGCCGGTTTGCGGATGGGCACCCCTTTCCCATCGCCACTGAGCACGATCAACTGCGGCGCCTCGGCCACGGGCGCTGGCGGCTGCGTCGCCCGGTAGTCATCGACCGCCGTCGCCACGGTGCGCGTCATCTGCTCCAGACTGGCCACCGATTGTTCCAAACCCAGGATCCGCGACAGCACCTGGTTAACCTGCTGGTACGGATTTTCCACCACCAGCGCCTGATCCCAGTCTTGCAACAGATAGGAAAATTTACTCGCTGGCAGGCCCAGGCGGGCGTCTAACGGCACGAACTCGATCGACTGGCTTTCCCGCGTGCCGTAGACCACCCGGTCGAGCTCGAAACTCCCAAACACCGACTGATACGGCCGACCATGGTGCTCCGGCAACCGCCGCACCACCTGTCCCTCGGCCAAGGTCACGGTTTCCCCCTGATCACCATCCCCCACCAAGGCGAAAAACTGACCCTGCAACTGATACCCCAACTGCAACAGCCGGCGCCATAAGCCGCGCTCAACCTCGTGAACCGGCGTGCCAGCGCCCGCCGCCGACCGCACGAACGTCTGTAACTCATCCAGACAACCTTGTAGGTCAAAACGCTTGTCTTCAACCAGCGTAGGCTTCATCATCTGCATCGGTGGGTTCCTCGGGAGGGTGGATTCACACTCTCATCCTACCCAGGTCCACTCAAACTGGACAGCGGAACCCACCACCTCTTACCACCACCGCGCTCGACTGGTTACGCCCAAAAGGATAGAGAGTGTATGCGGGCACACACTCGTATCGCTGCCACCAAAACTGCTAACAAAGGCTTCCAGCCGACCTCGTTCCTCGGCGGTTGAAGCCTAGCGTTAGGCGTCTACAGGCTGGAGAATGGAGAACATGAGCGTAAGAGCCCGTAGATCTCGTAGGTTGCCGTGAAAGTCATCTTTCATTGGTGAGGGTGCCGGAGCAACGCGGCATGACCGTTGGGGTTCGTTCCTGATACTGTCGGCGAATTCTTTGATCCCTCGCGATCACGCTGTGCAGGGGCGTAATACCGCCAGACCTCCAGCGGAAGCTATCTCCATTCCAGTGAATTCGCCGACAGTATCCGTTCCTCACCCCAACGGTCATTTCATTTGGCCTTGACACCCCTATGGATGAAAGTCCAGTACTTTCACGGCAACCTACGCGCTGCATCCGGCCTTCAGCAATCTGTTCGTGCAGACCGAGATCGTCCCTGCCCGGCAGGCGATTCTCTGCACCCGCCGGCCCCGTTCCCGCGACGAGCAGCCGCCCTGGCTGTTTCACCTGATGGTCGTGCACGGGGTACACGGCGACGAGATCTCCTACGAGACGGACCGCCTGCGCTTCATCGGCCGCGGCAACACGATCGCTGCTCCCCAGGCGCTGAGCGCCGCCGCGGTGCTGTCGGGCAGTCAGGGCCCGGTGTTGGATCCGATTGCCGCCATCCGCTATCGCATCACCCTCGATCCGTACCAGGAGGCGATTATCGATATGGTCTACGGCGTCGGCGCCAGCCGCGACGTGTGCCTGGGGATGATCGGGAAATACCAGGATCGACGGCTCGCGGATCGCGTGTTCGATCTGGCCTGGACCCACAGCCAAGTGGTCTTGCGGCAGCTCAACGCCACCGAAGCCGACGCGCAACTCTATGGTCGCCTGGCCGGTTCGGTGATCTATGCCAATGCTGCGCTGCGTGCCGACCCGAACATTCTCAGCGCTAACCGCCGTGGCCAATCCGGTCTGTGGGGTTACGCTATCTCCGGCGATTTGCCGATCGTGCTGCTGCGGATGAGTGACCCGGCCAACATCGAGCCTGGCACGGCAACTCGTACAGGCCCATGCGTACTGGCGCCGTAAGGGACTCGCGGTGGACCTGGTGATTTGGAACGAAGAACCATCCGGTTATCGGCAACTGCTGCACGACCAGATCATGGGACTGATTGCGGCGGGCGTCGAAGCCCATGTGATCGACCGGCCGGGCGGCATCTTCGTGCGCTCGGCGGAACAGATCGCGAACGAGGATCGGATTCTGCTGCAAGCGGTCGCGCGCGCTATCCTGACGGACAGTCGCCGAGAGCTGTCGGACCAGATCAACCGGCGCCGCAAGCCCGTGGAAGTACCGGTTCCCCGCTTGACGGCGACCCGAACCCATCACGCCGAACCCCCGGCGCCGGACGCAGCGCCGCGCCGCGACCTGATCTTCTTCAACGGGTTGGGAGGATTTACCCCGGATGGGCGTGAGTACATCATTACCACCGCGCCCGGGCGGGTGACGCCGGCACCGTGGGTGAATGTGCTGGCGAACCCGCACTTCGGGACCGTTATCTCGGAGAACGGCCTGGCCTATACCTGGAGCGAAAACGCCCATGAGTTCCGCCTCACGCCCTGGCACAACGACCCGGTGACCGACGCCAGCGGTGAAGCCTTGTACCTGCGGGACGAAGAGAGCGGCTACTGCTGGTCGCCGACGCCGCTACCCAGTCGCGGCGCGACGCCTTATCTCAGCCGGCACGGTTTTGGCTACAGCGTCTTCGAACATGTAGAGGACGGCATCCGCACGGAGATGTGGGTTTACGTGGCGGTGGATGCAGCAGTCAAGTTCACCGTATTGAAGCTACGCAACCAATCAGGCCGGTCGCGGCGGCTCTCAGCCACCGGCTATGTGGAATGGGTGCTGGGCGATCTGCAGCCGAAAACACTCATGCACGTGGTCACCGAAGTTGACCCCGGCAGCGGAGCGCTGTTCGCGCGGAACTCCTACAACACGGAATTCGCCGACCGGGTCGCCTTTTTCGCCGTGGATCAGGCGACTCGAACCCTAACCGGTGACCGGACTGAATTTCTCGGACGCAACGGCACGCTGCGCCATCCCGCCGCGATGGCCCGGTCACGGCTGTCCGGCAAGACCGGGGCCGCCTTGGATCCGTGCGCCGCGCTGCAGGCTCCCGTCGAGTTGGCCGACGGGCAAGAACAGGAGTTAGTGTTTACGCTCGGTGTGGGCCGGGATGCCGCCGCCGCCAGCGCGCTGGTGCAGCGCTTCCGGGGAGCGACGGCCGCGCGGGGCGCGCTCGAAGCCGTATGGCAGTATTGGAAGCACACCCTCGGCGCCGTGCAGGTAGCAACACCGGACCCAGCCCTCGATGTGCTGGCCAACGGCTGGCTCTTGTACCAGACGCTGGCCTGTCGCCTGTGGGCGCGCAGCGGCTATTACCAGTCAGGGGGTGCTTTCGGTTTCCGCGATCAGTTGCAGGACGTCATGGCGCTCATCCACGCCGAGCCGCGACTGGTGCGCGAGCACTTGCTCCGCTGCGCCGCCCGTCAGTTCCAGGAAGGCGATGTACAGCACTGGTGGCATCCCCCGTCGGGCCGAGGCGTGCGCACCCACTGTTCGGATGATTACCTGTGGCTGCCGTTGGCCACCTGCCGTTATGTTCTGACCACCGGGGATACCGGTGTGCTGGACGAACCCATCCATTTCCTTGAAGGCCGCCCGGTCAATCCGGAGGAGGATTCCTACTACGATCTACCCGTTCGGCTTGAGGAAGTGACCAGTTTATACCAGCACTGTGTGCGGGCCATCCTGCGGGGCCTCAGATGGGGCGAACACGGCCTGCCGCTGATCGGCTCCGGTGACTGGAACGATGGCATGAACCTGGTGGGGCAACAGGGCAAAGGCGAAAGCGTCTGGCTGGGCTTTTTCCTGTACGACGTGCTCATGCAGTTCACCGCAATCGCGCGCCGGCGCGATGATCTGTCCTTTGCCCACCGCTGTCAGCAGGAGGCGGCCCGGCTGCGCCAGCAGATCGAGCAGCAGGGTTGGGACGGCGAGTGGTACCGCCGCGCCTACTTCGATGATGGCACGCCGCTGGGGTCGGCGAGTAACCCCGAATGTCGGATCGATTCGATTGCACAAAGTTGGTCGGTGCTATCCGGGGCGGGTGACGGCAAACGCGCGCGCCTGGCGATGGAAGCTGTGGATCAGCGCCTCGTGCGCCGCCATCAGGCGCTGATCCAACTGCTGGATCCACCTTTCGACCAGTCGGATTTGAATCCGGGCTACATCCAGGGATACCTCCCCGGGGTAAGAGAGAATGGCGGCCAGTACACCCATGCCGCGATCTGGGCGGCGATGGCGTTTGCCGCCCTGGGCGACCGTCGGCGCGCCTGGGAATTGCTGACCCTCATCAACCCGGTCAACCATGCGAAGTCGCCGGCGGCGATGGCGACTTACAAAGTCGAACCGTACGTGGTCGCCGCCGATGTCTATGCGCTCTCACCGCACACCGGCCGCGGCGGCTGGACCTGGTATACCGGCTCGGCCAGTTGGCTGTACCGGCTGATCGTGGAATCCCTGCTGGGGCTGAGGCTCGAGGTGGACAAACTGCATTTTGCGCCGTGCTTCCCGGCTGAGTGGCAGGCGTTCAAGGTTCACTACCGCTATCGGGAGACGGTCTACCACATTGTCGTCCAGCATCTTGGCGGGAGTGGCGAGACCAGTGTGACGGTCGATGGCGTTGTGCAACACGACCCGGCTATTCCTCTGGTCGACGACCGTCAGGAACACGTGGTCGAAGTGAGAATAGGCCGTTGACACCCAAGGTCACAAGATGAGATTTGTATTTCTCGGGAATCCTTCCAAAGATTTCCGTGCTTACCTCGATACCCTGTGCTCAATGTCAATTACTTTTTAACATCAGTGACAACTACATTTTAACATCGGCACAGTGGCCACCCGGCTCGGTCACCGTCTCTGGAGCGCAGTGATTGCTCGGCGTGTCCCTCACCGTCGAGGGATCACTTTCAGTCAGCGTGGTAGGGGTTTGTCGCCCCTTGGCCTGTTCGGTCCGAAAACTCGATCCAGTCAATTCCAGGATGATGGCATGGTGGACGAGCCGGTCGATCGCGGCGGCTGTGGTCATGGCATCTTGGAAAATTCGATCCCATTGACTGAACACGCGATTGCTACTGATGAGGACACTCTTGCGTTCATAGCGCTCCGTCAAAAAGGTAAATAACACCTCCATTTCCGCCCGACTTTGTTGGAGGTAACCCCTATCGTCCAGGAGGATCGCGGCGAAGCCATCCAACTTATGCAGTTCCTGCTCCAGCCGGAGCGCTTGCTGGGCCGCCAGCCAGCGTTACACCCGGTGGTAGGCCGGCGGGAACAGGACACGATAACCCCGCTCCACCAGGGCATGGCCCACCGCGCACAGTAAGTGGGTTTTGCCGCAGCCGGGCAAGCCGAAGGCCAACACGTTCTGTGCCTGCTCGACAAACTGCCCTTCACACAGCGTGGGGAACTGGTGCCGTACCGGGGTGGGGAGGTGGGTCAGCTGCAAGGTCGTCAGCGTCTTGCTGGACGGCAAGCCGGATGCCTTCCGCCGCCGCTGAATCCGGTGCTGGCGCCGTTGCTCCAGCTCCAACGCCGCCAGGGTGTAGAGATAGCGGGTAAAGCTCCAGCCCGACCGTGCGGCCTCGATCGCCACGGTTTGGGCCTGGGCCAGCACGGTCGGTAAGTGGAGTTCACGCAACAGCCGGTCGAGAGAGTCCGTCATCGCGTCAGCCCTCGCAGCAGGGCGTCATCACTGGCCAATTCGACTGCCGGGATCGCCAGGGCGGGCACGACCGGGGGGCCGGCCGGACCCACTCGCGTACCCGGTCCGGCTCGGGTACCTGCCCGGCTTCCAACACCCACTCCAGGGCCGCCTGAACCTCCGCCTCCTGGGTCGAGGCCGCCAGGTGCAACAGCCGCAGGTAGGCCGCATCGCCGGCCGTGCCGGGATGAGCCGCTGGCAGGGCCGCCGTAGGCCCGCCGAGATACTGGCGATTAAATTCCCGCTGGCCGGTGCGCACTTGATGGGTGGCGCCGGTGGCGTGATCGGTCTGATGCCACTCCGGCACTTTCCCTAACCGAAACAGAGCCGCTTGAATCCCCCGCTTCAGCGCCAGCAACGACTTCGAGCGACAGCGGCAGGCCCACTGCCAGTTGGAGTAGGGCAGCACCAGATGGCACAGCAGGGGCGCATACGGTTCACCCTGCAAGGTCAGTCCCCACTCACCGGTGTGAGTAAAATCCGTCTGCGCCGCTTCCCCCGGCCGGTGTTGCTGCGGGAAGAACAGGTCTATTGCCTGGTCATTCCCATGCGCGGCCCGCCACTGCTGCACCCGCCGATGCAGGCTACGCACCTGGCCCGGCGAGAACTGATCGGGGTAGTTCTCCTGCAACTCCTCGAACAGGGTCCGTGCCCACAGCCCCGGCGCTTCCCGTAAGCGGGCCTCGATCTCTGGCCAGACCGCCACGAACGGGTCCGGTCGAGTCCGCCACGTTCGCCCGGCTTGCAACTCCGAGGGCCGCTTCCCCAACTGCTGGTATTGGGCCGCCGTCTGTCGGCAGACGCCCGCTTTCGCCGCCGCTCTGCCCTGATTCCCATGCGTACTCAGTTCTTTCATGATCCTTCTCACCTGTCGGTCTGTCGTTATCACGGCTGTGCTCTCTGGTTCGCCAAAGTGCACAGCTTGCCATGAACTGACAGGTGGCCTGCCATGTTAATGTCTAATTGTCATCCATGTTAATGTGTAATTGTCACTGAGCAGGAGTTCAAGATTCACTATCACTATCGGGAGACGGTCTACCACATTGTCGTCCAGCATCTGCCTGACGGGAGTGGCGAGACGAGTGTGACAGTGGACGGCGTTGCGCAACACGACCAGGCTATTCCCCTGGTTGACGATCGTCAAGAACACGCGGTCGAGGTGAGAATAGGCAGTTAACGGGAGTGGGTTCCAGATCATGGCGTGGCCAGATCGAGAGGGTAAGGCGCGACGAAAACCCAACCCAACATAGCGAGGTGCTGGGCGAACTCATGGTGGAATTGACCGGAATCCATATTGAGCCATTATGTTTTCACCTCTTTCGTTATCGAAAGGGGCATCCAGCCAATGCATTCGCGCTAAGAACACAATGCAATGGCTCTACTCGGTGCCCTTAACTACAAGCTCACTTTCTACCGATTTCACATCTTTCACGCTATGGGCGATTTCTTTGCTTCTGTCGATACTTTGCTGCGAGTCAACGACGCCGCTTAGCTTTACCACACCGTTCGTAGTGGTCACGTTGATCTGAGATACTTTAAGCAAAGGGTCACTCAAGATATAAGCCTTAATCTTGGCTGTAATCGCAGCGTCGTCCATATACTCTCCAGTTCTTTCGGCTTTCTCGCTTAGCGCTTCCGCTGCTCCTTCAATTTTTTTGCCCGCTTTTTCAGCCGTTTGATCAATCTTTTGCCCTGCCTTTTCGGCTGTCCCCTCTTGTTGACAACCGGCCAATCCGAGAACGAAAGCTAGTAAAAAGACGATACAAAAACCCCTATCTGACAGACTCATTTTCAAGTTCCTCTTGCGGCTAGATTCTACCCAATAAGATCAGGATCAGTAAGATGAGCACCACCAGCCCGAGCACGCCGCTGGGTGCATAACCCCACGCCCGGCTATGGGGCCAGGTTGGGATTACTCCCACCAGGATCAAGATCAGAAGTATGAGTAAGATTGTGCCAAGTGACATGTTCGTGCTCCCGTTAAAAAAAGAAGGTCAAACTAAAGTATATTGCGATCAGACGATCAGATTCGTGCTTCACCATCCGATAATACTCGCACACCGCTGCTTCCAGTCCCTGGCGGTCAAGGATGGTGATGTGGCTGCGGGGGTGGCGCTCTAAAATTGTTGTTCAGTTGATTTAACTCACTAAAATCTGCCAGACCAACACTATTGGAACACCATCCTCTATTCTCTCTTGGAAATCGCGCCTGACGAGCCGGGAGTTAAGCGTCACCTCCCAGCGGTAAAGCTCAAACGCAACCTACAATAGGGCGTCGTCGCCCATCAGCGAATCTTGACACCGTTTACTGCGCTCGGATGTTCAATAACGAGGTGGCCGTCAGCCATCGTCGCTGCCGCACCCTCGACCGATAGCTTCTGACCGATGGCGGGTTTTACAAGTTTAGCGCCATCCGGGCCAAGATGCACAAAGTCACCGCTTTCGAGCACGGCGCCGTTCACTTCGCCGTGACGGGCATAGTTCAGATACTTGACTACACCCTCGATCTTTCCGACGTCCCCTGGCTTTGGCTGTTCCCCTGGCTTTGGTTTGAGCATGACGATCTCTTCACCCTTTGATTTTTCGGCCACGGCAACTATGCTGATCTGGTCGCCCGTCGCCACGGCTTTAACCACTTCCGCGGCCATATGCGGCGGGAAGTTGACTTACACCAGCTTGTCTGCACTTTCGATCAACACGCTTTCATAGCCACCTTTGGGACTGTGGTTGAAACGCTCAACGACGCCCTTCAGAGTTTGGGATTCGTGATCATGCGGAGTAGCCCACGCCGACTGCATCACGCTGACCGGCAGTCCGGCAAGCAGCAGAGCGACGGCCCAGTCCGGTCGTAACCATCTTTCAAGAAATGCTGTCACCGTGAACTCCATTAATGGAAAGAAGACTTGAATGGGACGCAGTTCGTGCGGCCATTATTGCTGACACACTGAAATGTAACACTACCAAAAAGCCCTCGTAAGACCGAGGGCGTAATCCACGCTAAGGGACCGGCGTGGTTAAGAAGATACTGCTGCCATACGACTTGCCAGCCAACTGCCCGGCCGGCAAGCCTGGGCTCACTTGCAGCTAAGCAGTTGCTCGCTTCAGGTGGCTTTCTTAACGTCCTCCTTAAGATCGCCATAGCCTGCTTGGATTTCGCCGCCGGTTTTTTGAGCCTTCCCTTTTTCTTCCAAGTCCTTATTGCCGATTATCTTGCCGGTCACTTCCTTGACTTTACCTTTCACTTCTTCGACGCGGCCTTCAACTTGATCTTTGTTCATGATGGTTTCCTGCTAATGAAAGTGGACGATTGATCGGAGCGTCGTACTCAGTTTCCGACGCTCACTATAATAATAATGCGCGCAAAACCAAGTGTAGTCTGTACGGTAGCGCACATAACTGTACATACCCCCTTCTTAATCACCTTCCTACATGCATCGTTGACATGGAACCCAAGACCCCGAAGATACTCAATAGCCAAAGAACCACTACAATAATGACTACCACATTCAAGATTTTCTTGATGGTAGCGTCCATTGGTATGTAGTTGTTAACCAGCCAGAGAACAACGCCAACGACCACTAAAGCAATCACTAATTGAATCAACGGCATGGTTTTTCTCCTTTGATACTACGGCGTGCACGCCGCGAGATTCGCTGGCTGAACGGGAATACGAGTCTATCCATTGATCCTGCTAGCCAGACCCAACAAATGCCCTTTTCCTCTCCAGTGGAAAAAAGATTAAATGCCAAGACCTATGGAGAATTGGTATTACTTCTTGGCGTATTCGAACGTCGGCAAACCTTTGAGCACTTCCTTGGTTGCACCCGATAGAATCAGCTTGTCGCCCTCTTCCTTGAAGTGGCTGGTCGGAATCGCAACGTAATGCCCGCCCATGCCAAGGAAGCTACCCACCTCGACAATGACGTAGGACACCGTCTTGTCAGGGGCAACGATAATGTCTTCCACCTTACCGATTTTTTCCTTATTGTCGTTGTAAATCTCATGACCTAGAATAGTCTTCTTGGCGCTCCAGCCACGTGCAACATTTTTCATCTCCTCCACGGTCACAATGAGGGTAGTGGAACCCGCGACTGGTGAGCCTTGGCCTTGGGCGACAGCATTGCCTGTTGTTGTCAGCATGGCCAGACCCGACAGTACAGCAATCGCGATGTGCTTCTTCATGGATATTCTCCTTTCATTCAGTTGAGGTTATCATCAAAGTGTTTATTCAACGCCACTCACAACACCCTATTCTTAATCACCTGCCCACATATGCTCCTGACATGGGACCCAAGAGCCCGAAGATACTCAATAGCCAAAGAACTACTACAATGACTACTACCACATTCAAGATCTTCTTGATGGTAGCGTCCATCGGTATGTAGTTGTTAATCAGCCACAGAGCAACGCCAACGACCACTAAAGCAAGCACTAATTGAATCAACGGCATAGCACTTCTCCTTTCATACTGAAATTAAGAAAAATTTACAATATTCTCTGGCAGACGTCTGTTCGCTAGCGCACAGATCAATGAAATCAATAAAAGGAATGGCTCAATATGGATTCCAGTCAGTTCACCGCATCAGGCGACCAGCACTTCCGAGAGGAAGGTAAGAAAACCTTCTATTACAATAGCTTAAGATAGGGTCTGCATGGCTACCAAGCCCCTGCCAAGGCAACCCGTTCGCAGCAGTCCGGAATCCATATTGAGCCAAAGGAATTACCGTCTGTACGAGTGGTAGCACACCTACGCCCAGCCGGTCATACCCAGTTTGACGCAGTGATGCGCCTGCGAATGCCTGAATATCCGAATCATGACTGATACCTCCGCTCCATGACAGACGGGCCTGCTGTCGCACTGTACCTTACCGGCGCTCACAGCCTGCCGCGCACTACCGGTAAAAATTACACGGAACACCTCCGCTCGTTCTGTACGCCATCGCACATAAAATGATAATCTTGACAAAATTTATGTTGTTGGCTAAGAAATTCAGGCCATACGATTCCGACAGACGATTTTGGAGATTGCTGATGTCCATCATGCCCAGCCCACCAATCCCCCCGAGCCCACGACAAAACCAGCTGCTCACCGTCCTACCCGAGTCCGAACGCGAGCGCCTGTTTCCCCACCTCGAACTGGTCCCGCTGCCGCTCGGTGACGCCCTGTACGAGTCTGGAGGCCGGTTGAATCACGTCTATTTTCCCACCACCGCCATCGTGTCCCTGCTGTACGTCATGGAGAATGGCGCGTCCGCCGAAATCGCCGTGGTCGGCAACGAAGGCATCGTGGGCATCGCCCTGTTCATGGGCGGCGAAACTATGCCGAATCGGGCCGTGGTGCAGAGTGCGGGCCACGCCTATCGGCTGAAGGGACAGTTGCTCAAGCAGGAATTCAACGGCTCCGATGCATTGCAGCATCTGCTGCTGCGCTACACCCTGGCCCTGCTGAACCAGATGGCGCAGACCGCCGTCTGCAATCGGCACCATTCGGTCGACCAGCAACTCTGTCGCTGGCTGCTGCTCAGTCTCGACCGGTTGCCCTCGAACGAGTTAAGCATGACCCAGGAACTGATCGCCAACATGCTGGGGGTACGGCGTGAGGGCGTGACCGAGGCCGCCGGAAAATTGCAGACGGCCGGGTTGATTCACTACAGCCGGGGCCACATCACCGTGCTGGATCGACCGGGCCTGGAAGCGCGGGTTTGCGAGTGCTACGAGGTTGTCAGGAAAGAGTTCCGCCGTCTGCTCCCCAACGTGATCGCGGTGTGATCCGTTCCAATCCCTGGGCCATCTCACCCACCGATGCAACGCAACATGTGGGTAATGAACAGCACTGCAGTGCTCTACAGCATCTGTGCGCTAGCGAACAGATGCTGACTACAGTGTGTTGTAGAGTGTCTATCACGTAGTATGAGAGGAGAAGCGCCATGCCGCTGATTCAATTAGTGATTGTCTTAGTCGTCTTCGGGGTGATCCTGTGGGCAATTAATACTTACATACCGATGGACGAGACCATCAAGAAAATCTTGAATGTGGTCGTTATCATTGTCGTGATTCTTTTTATATTAAGTGCCTTCGGGATTTTGGGTTCCATGTCAGAGCTTCGGGTGGGGGGGTGATTCAATGTGAAACCGTTGCTCATGCGTCGAGCAGATACCTAATTCCCGGCAACTTGCCGGGTTACCGATTCAGAACAGGAGCAAGCCCCAATGTTAACAAGAGATGAATATGTAGCAAAAATGAAGCAACAGCTTGATAAATGGAGCGCGGAAATGGACACCTTGGAGGCGAAAGTGCATAAAACCAAGGAGGACGCCAAGGTGAAATATCAGGAGCAGCTCAGCGCACTGCACACCAAGCGTCTGGAAGGCGAGAAAAAGCTGGAGGCGATCAAGTCCGCTACTGAAGATTCCTGGGAGCAACTCAAAGCGGAAGCTGAAAATGTCTGGGAAGCCTTTAAGGATTCTGTGCATAAGTTCAAATCGCATTTCAAATGATTTAACCCTTTCCACCCCCCGCCAGACCCTAAGATTCATCATTCA
The DNA here is from genome assembly GCA_963708455.1 of uncultured Pseudomonadota bacterium. Taxonomy (GTDB): domain Bacteria; phylum Pseudomonadota; class Gammaproteobacteria; order Competibacterales; family Competibacteraceae; genus CAIMUS01. Next base: position 327,016 of record CAVPSQ010000005.1, on the reverse strand, counting down.
CTAGGAGTATCACCATGAGACTATTCAATCGATTCACTACCTTTTTCTTCGTCATTTTGCTCGCTTCTCTCTTGGGATGCGCCTCGACGGCAAAGCAAGAAGGAACCGGGGAATATATGGACGACACCGTCATTACTAGCAAAGTGAAGGCGGCAATCCTCAACGAACCTTCGCTGAAATCGGCTGAGATCAATGTCGAAACTTTCAAGGGCGTGGTGCAATTGAGCGGTTTTGTCAGTTCCCAGGCGAACGTTAACAAGGCGATCCAAGTTGCGCGCAGCGTCCCAGGCGTGAACTCTGTCAAGAATGCCATGCAACTCAAGTGACAGGAGGCCGAGTGTCGCGAACCGCGAACTGATCTCCGGGCATCGGGTCCGGGGATCAGTTCGCTTTGAAGCCGGAGACCGCAAATTTGAAGGCGTCTGCTGAATGGCCCAACGGCCGGGCTGCCGCGCGTATTATGACCTCGCGGTGGAGATCATTGCAGACGGCGATGGCCGGGTTGATCCCGTGAGCCGCCGCGCCATCCTGTTGCCGGAAGCGCGGGCGTCGCTGCGTCAGGGCGAAGCGCCCACCAACAAAATGCTGGCGACTCTGCCCCATGAGGAGCATCAGCGTTTACTGGCCGGTCTCGAACCCGTCACGCTCGCGTTTAGGGACGTGCTCCATGAACCTGGGGAGTTGATTCGGCATATCTACTTCCCCAACGATGGCCTTCTGGTTTCTTTGCTGACCCTGGTCCAGAACCACATAGCCTTGGAAATCGGACTGGTCGGTAGTGAAGGCATGGTCGGACTTCCCTTGGCGCAGGGGATCAGCACATCGTCCGTTCGCGCCGTGGTGCAGGGAACGGGCACGGCCATGCAGATGGAATCATCACACTTTCGCGAAGCCCTCGAAACCTGCCCCGCATTGCAACGCGCACTACACTGCTATACCCATGCCCTGATCGCCCAGATTACGCAAACTGCCGCGTGCAATCGCTTTCATCAGGTGGAGGCACGCCTCGCCCGTTGGCTGCTGATGGCAAGTGACCGACTCCAGTCGGACTCCATCCGTTTTACCCACGAATGGCTGGCGGACCTGCTGGGTGTGCGACGGGTCGGAATCACCGTGGCGGCCAGCGCTCTGCAGCAACGAAGGCTGATCCAATACAGCCGCGGAAACATCACGATCTTGGATCGAGAAAACCTCAAGGCATCCGCTTGCGAGTGTTACCAGAAGATCAAGGACATTTTCGACCGCGTATAGAGTTGGCCGGCGTATAACGTCAATCGTAGCAGCGCCGCTTCCGGAAACACTCTTACAGCGCGATGATGCCGCTCTCGTCGGGGTAAACCCAACCAATGATAATCCCGCTGGCTGTCAATGAATACCTGGGCATCGGTATAGCCTGGGTCGACCCAATGCTCGGCCGGTAGCCGGTCACGGCTGGGCGAGCGCGGCATGGACGACCTCTGCCCGGTTGTCTTCCAGCGTGGTGGCCGGTGTGGTCTCGACGCCGCTCGAACCAGCCGTGAGATCCACTGGCGCAGCGGGCCGTTGCAGACCTGCCTTGAACATGGACTTGCCCGTAACCTTTAGGCCCGCTCGGTGTCACAATAGTTACCTTGTGATTGAAAAAGGAGAATATCATGCGTAAGTCCTCCAAACCGCCATCCCTTCGCTTCTGTTATTCAGCAGAACTCCATACCAAGACCATCGACTTGCTCGATACCCTTGAAAACGCCGCAGACCCGACTCAACATAGCGATGCGCTGGGCGAGCTCGTGGTGGAATTAACCGACACCGGGATGGACTATTATTTTCTCAAGCCGCTCCAGTTAGTCCAGGTGGGCTTTGTGGTGCAACAGTCAGCAAACCTCGGCATGGGCGGCGCCGTCAGAATCATTGCCTCGGTGATCCGCAACATCATCGGTCGCATGGATAAGGATCAGCTAGTGACAGTCTGCGGCTATGTGCGGCAACTCATGCGTTGACGGCGCCAAGGGGCAGCGAAGGATGAGGTATTTGTTCCGCACGGCGTGTCATAGCCAAAACGAATATGTCCGAGACGATGATGGGGACGGTTTTCACGAAGTCCACGTCAACACCGCTGAGGGGTTCTGGTCGTTACTCCGTTCCTGGTTGCAGCCTCATCGTGACCTCTCCCAAGAAAAGCTGCCGCTATATTTAGAGGCTGTATAAAAACTAAGCCTGTGATTTAACTAGATTGTAGCCCGGATGAAGCGCAGCGAAATCCGGGGAAACCCTGGATTCCGGCCTATCGGCCTGCATCCAGGCTACAAAAGTTTTTATATAGCCTCTTAAGCTTCTTTCAGTTCGTACACAATGCCCGCCTTTGCGGCAAAGGGCTGTTTAGAGCCTGTACAAAAACTCCCTCCCCCTGGTGGCTTTTCTTTACCCTAAAATACCCATATATTATAGATATGTAATAAGTAGAGGTTAAGAGTACCATGAGTCAGTGGGCGGAAGAGGAATTTGGCGCGGCTCACTTGGGCGATCCGCGTCGGACGCGGCGGTTGATCACCATTGCCACCGCGCGGGCCCAACGACCCAATGTCTCGCTAGCACCAAGTTTTGACGATAAGGCCGGGCTGAAAGCGATGTATGACTTCTGTGACAATCCGCATGTCAGTCGGGACGCGATCCTGAAGAGCCACTCCCAAGCGACCGCGCGGCGAGTGGCCACCGAACGGGTGGTGCTGGCCGTGCAGGATACCACGCGGGTGGATTACAGCCATCATCCGGCCACGTCAGGGTTGGGGATTCTGGAGGATGAGCAGCAGCGCGGGGTGCTGCTGCACAGCACCTTGATGGTAACCCCGAACCGGGTGCCGTTGGGGTTGATCGATCAACCAGTCATTTACCGGGATCCGGCTGAGTTCGGCAAGAAACACCGCCGCAAACAGCGCCCGATCGCGGAGAAGGAAAGCCGCCAATGGCTGGACAGTCTACGCGACGGCGCGACTGCAAGCCGCTTGTCCCGACACGCGGCTGGTGAGTGTGGGTGACCGGGAAGCGGATGTGGATGATGTCTTCCTCCTGGGCCGTGACCTGTAACAGGACGTACTGGTACGGGCTGCCTGGAATCGGGCCGTCGACCAGGAAGAACGTTATCTGTGGGACTATCTGGAGCAGCAACCGGTGGCGGGCACCGTCACCGTCACGGTGCCCCGGCACGGGACCCAACCTGGCCGCACGGCTACCTTGACAGTGCAGTTTGCTGCGGTCACGTTGAAACCGCCCCGCTACCGGGCGCGCGAACACCTGCCCACGCTCAGCGTGTACGGGGTCCTGGCGCGGCAAGCCTCACCGCCAGCGGGCGTGGAGCGGATTGAGTGGTTGCCCGGCACGCTGGCCGGATAAGTGTGTAGGTTGGGGTGAGGAACGAACCCCAACTACGGGCTGGAACCCAACTTCTATCCGGGCCGATCTGAAACCGACCCCTTTATACCGTATGCGGTCCAGTTACGGCTGGCTCTGCTCATGGTATCTACGCTGGCTACGCTGGCTGCCCCCCATCACTCTGGGACCTCCTGCAAAATGCGCTCGAAAATGGCAACCAGAGGCGGCAGTTCATCTTGCACGACTTTCCATACGATTTCCCAATCAATCCGATCATAAGCATGAACAATGTGGTTGCGAATACCTCTGATCTGGGGCCAAGGGATTTCTGGAAATGCTGCTTCGACATGAGAAGGTACATGACGGGCCGCTTCACCGATCACCGTAAGATTGCAAACCACCGCTTTCAGTGTTTTGGCATCGGTACAGAAACTTTCATAGGTCATATTGCCCATGAAGTCCCGGCTTTCAGCAATGGCATTCAAAATGTGCTGAATGCGAAATTTCCACTTCGGAGTATTTAGAAGGCATCTACCGCCCCCGTCAGGATATTCTCTTTTAACTCCGGTAGTACCGCCCGCCTTAGGATCAGGTCGACCCGCGCTACACCCAGCCGTTTCTCAATATATTGCCGGGTTCCGATAAGGTGCAGCAATCCTATGGGCCGGTCGAACTCGACCAGCAGATCCACATCGCTGCTGTCCCTAGCCTGATCCCGCGCTACCGACCCGAACAAAGCCAGCGATTTTACGCCAAAATCACAACGTAGATACTCCTGTTCAGCTCTAAGTATGGCCAAAGCTTCGTTACGCTTCATATCACCTCCTGTTTAGGTCACTTCTGTCGATTGTCCCGCCCTTAAGTGGGTAGCCGCAACTGAAAAATCGGGAACAGACCCCCGATTTTCCCGTTTACCCCGATCCGGCCAGCGTTCCCAGATGATAGGTAAATCAGTATCCAGACAGGTTCAAACCGGGATTCCGTCAACTCCCTATTGTCACCTCGACCGCATGTTCCTGACGGTCGTCGACCAGGGGAATAGCCGGGTCGTGTTGCTCGACGCCGTCCACTGTCACACTCGTCTCGCCACTCCCGCCAAGATGCTGGACGACAATGTGGTAGACCGTCTCCCGATAGCGATAGTGAATCTTGAACTCCTGCCACTCAGCCGGGAAGCACGGCGCAAAATGCAGTTTGTCCACCTCTAGGAGTTTGTCTGACTTAGGGTCGGAACTTCAATTTTCCTATCACGAGGCCGAAAAAACGCACATTTTGCGTTTCTATCGCCCTTTCCGAGGGCATTTATCGCCCTCAGAGCGCCTTTATCCTCCCTGCAGGCAGACCTATCCTGCCACCAATACTTGCAGCCGTTTTAAATTGTAGGCGATGCACACCAAATTCCACTCGCCCTGCACGGCTTGCAAACCCCGTAACAGAAATTGCCGAAACCCCATCACGTGCTTGATGATGCCAAACACCGGCTCGACGGTGGACTTGCGTTTGGCATACAGTGCCTTGCCTTCGGGGGTTTGCAATCGGTGTTCCATCCGGACTACCGGATCAGCGGTGTCTGGGGCTTTACCCGGGTCAGCAAAGCGTTCTTCCAGGGTGGGATGATGCTCCGCACGACCCGTGGCGAGCAGCGGGGTAATGGTAGCGTGTTCACAAGCCTTGACGTTGGCCTCACTGAAATAGCCAGTGTCCGCCAGCAGATGGTCGACCTGACCGAGTTCCTCCGGTAACTGGCTGAAGTTGTCCAGCGCCGGTTGCAGTTCCTGTTTATCGTTCGGGTTCGGGCTGACGTGGTTTTCCACGATCAGGCGACTGCCATGATCCACCCCGGCCTGCGCATTGTAGCTCTGCTCAAACCCGCCGCCGCTCACCGGCATAATGCGCGACTCCGGGTCGGTAAAATTGACTTGATCCTTGTCCTGTGGACCCGGTTCCGGCGGCTTGGGGGGACGGCCCCCTAACTTGCGACCACGGGCCTGTTCCTTCGCCCGCCGCTCGGCCAGCTTCGCTTCATAGGCCGCTTGCTCCTGCGCATACCGGGCTTGGGCACGAGCCTCCAGTTCCGCTTTCACCTCCCCGATCTGCTGCAACCGGGCCTGCCGGAGCGCCACTTCGTCGGCCACCTTCAGCCCGGGGACCGGCTCGGTGTGACTCGCCTCGGCCTGCTGTAATAACGCCTCTACCTCCGCCTGCAACTGCTCCTCCAACCGGTTGGCATAGTCCCAGCTCATCGCCTTATGTTTGCTGGCGTTGGCGTGCACTTTGCTCCCATCCAAACTCACGTTGCCTAACTGCAACACCCCCAGCGCATACGCCCGTAGCAAAATCTGCACCAACAGACCCTTCAGTTCCCCCAGAAACCGCTTCCGGAACGTATTGATGCTGTTGTGATCCGGGTGCGTGTTACCCGTGATATAAATCACCGGGATCAGCTCATAGGTGGCTCGCTCCAACGCCCGACTGGAAAAAATGCCAGTGGCATAGCCATAAAACAACAGTGCCAGCATCATCTTCGGTGGATAGGGCGCCGAGCCGCCACCACTGTACGCCGCTTCCAGCGGGGTGACATCCAGACTCTCCACGATCTCGACAATGAAGCGCGCCAGATGATCCTCTGCCAGCCACTCCTGCACCGGGATCACCACCGGCTGGTCACGTTCTATGGGGATAAATTGGTTGCTCATCGCCAGGCTCATCAGGTACGTTAGGTCATCTTACCTCATTATGCTGGGCAAGTCAGACAAACTCCTAGCCTCAGCCCCAGTAGGGATTCCATGATCAGCCGGTACAGCCAACTGGCCGAGCCGGTATACCAGGTCCAGCCGCCGCGGCCGGTGTGCGGTGAGAGCGCATAGACATCGGCGGCGACCACGTACGGTTCGACTTTGTAAGTCGCCATCGCCGCCGGCGACTTCGCATGGTTGACCGGGTTGATGAGGGTCAGCAATTCCCAGGCGCGCCGACGGTCGCCCAGGGCGGCGAACGCCATCGCCGCCCAGATCGCGGCATGGGTGTACTGGCCGCCATTCTCTCTTACCCCGGGGAGGTATCCCTGGATGTAGCCCGGATTCAAATCCGACTGGTCGAAAGGTGGATCCAGCAGTTGGATCAGCGCCTGATGGCGGCGCACGAGGCGCTGATCCACGGCTTCCATCGCCAGGCGCGCGCGTTTGCCGTCACCCGCCCCGGATAGCACCGACCAGCTTTGTGCAATCGAATCGATCCGACATTCGGGGTTACTCGCCGACCCCAGCGGCGTGCCGTCATCGAAGTAGGCGCGGCGGTACCATTCGCCGTCCCAACCCTGCTGTTCGAGCTGCTGGCGCAGCCGGGCCGCCTCCTGCTGACAGCGGTGGGCAAAGGACAGATCATCGCGCCGGCGCGCGATTGCGGTGAACTGCATGAGCACGTCGTACAGGAAAAAGCCCAGCCAGACGCTTTCGCCTTTGCCCTGTTGCCCCACCAGGTTCATGCCATCGTTCCAGTCACCGGAGCCGATCAGCGGCAGGCCGTGTTCACCCCATTCGAGGCCCCGCAGGATGGCCCGCACACAGTGCTGGTATAAACTGGCCACTTCCTCAAGCCGGACCGGTAGATCGTAGTAGGAATCCTCCTCCGGATTGACCGGGCGGCCTTCGAGGAAATGGATGGGTTCGTCCAGCACACCGGTATCCCCGGTGGTCAGAACATAACGGCAGGTGGCCAACGGCAGCCACAGGTAATCATCCGAACAGTGGGTGCGCACGCCTCGGCCCGACGGGGGATGCCACCAGTGCTGTACATCGCCTTCCTGGAACTGACGGGCGGCGCAGCGGAGCAAGTGCTCGCGCACCAGTCGCGGCTCGGCGTGGATGAGCGCCATGACGTCCTGCAACTGATCGCGGAAACCGAAGGCGCCCCCCGACTGGTAATAGCCGCTGCGCGCCCACAGGCGACAGGCCAGCGTCTGGTACAAGAGCCAGCCGTTGGCCAGCACATTGAGGGCTGGGGTCCGGTGTTGCTACCTGCACGGCGCCGAGGGTGTGCTTCCAATACTGCCATACGGCTTCGAGCGCGCCCCGCGCGGCCGTCGCTCCCCGGAAGCGCTGCACCAGCGCGCTGGCGGCGGCGGCATCCCGGCCCACACCGAGCGTAAACACTAACTCCTGTTCTTGCCCGTCGGCCAACTCGACGGGAGCCTGCAGCGCGGCGCACGGATCCAAGGCGGCCCCGGTCTTGCCGGACAGCCGTGACCGGGCCATCGCGGCGGGATGGCGCAGCGTGCCGTTGCGTCCGAGAAATTCAGTCCGGTCACCGGTTAGGGTTCGAGTCGCCTGATCCACGGCGAAAAAGGCGACCCGGTCGGCGAATTCCGTGTTGTAGGAGTTCCGCGCGAACAGCGCTCCGCTGCCGGGGTCAACTTCGGTGACCACGTGCATGAGTGTTTTCGGCTGCAGATCGCCCAGCACCCATTCCACATAGCCGGTGGCTGAGAGCCGCCGCGACCGGCCTGATTGGTTGCGTAGCTTCAATACGGTGAACTTGACTGCTGCATCCACCGCCACGTAAACCCACATCTCCGTGCGGATGCCGTCCTCTACATGTTCGAAGACGCTGTAGCCAAAACCGTGCCGGCTGAGATAAGGCGTCGCGCCGCGACTGGGTAGCGGCGTCGGCGACCAGCAGTAGCCGCTCTCTTCGTCCCGCAGGTACAAGGCTTCACCGCTGGCGTCGGTCACCGGGTCGTTGTGCCAGGGCGTGAGGCGGAACTCATGGGCGTTTTCGCTCCAGGTATAGGCCAGGCCGTTCTCCGAGATAACGGTCCCGAAGTGCGGGTTCGCCAGCACATTCACCCACGGTGCCGGCGTCACCCGCCCGGGCGCGGTGGTAATGATGTACTCACGCCCATCCGGGGTAAATCCTCCCAACCCGTTGAAGAAGATCAGGTCGCGGCGCGGCGCTGCGTCCGGCGCCGGGGGTTCGGCGTGATGGGTTCGGGTCGCCGTCAAGCGGGGAACCGGTACTTCCACGGGCTTGCGGCGCCGGTTGATCTGGTCCGACAGCTCTCGGCGACTGTCCGTCAGGATAGCGCGCGCGACCGCTTGCAGCAGAATCCGATCCTCGTTCGCGATCTGTTCCGCCGAGCGCACGAAGATGCCGCCCGGCCGGTCGATCACATGGGCTTCGACGCCCGCCGCAATCAGTCCCATGATCTGGTCGTGCAGCAGTTGCCGATAACCGGATGGTTCTTCGTTCCAAATCACCAGGTCCACCGCGAGTCCCTTACGGCGCCAGTACGCATGGGCCTGTACGAGTTGCCGTGCCAGCTCGATGTTGGCCGGGTCACTCATCCGCAGCAGCACGATCGGCAAATCGCCGGAGATAGCGTAACCCCACAGACCGGATTGGCCACGGCGGTTAGCGCTGAGAATGTTCGGGTCGGCACGCAGCGCAGCATTGGCATAGATCACCGAACCGGCCAGGCGACCATAGAGTTGCGCGTTGGCTTCGGTGGCGTTGAGCTGCCGCAAGACCACTTGGCTGTGGGTCCAGGCCAGATCGAACACGCGATCCGCGAGCCGTCGATCCTGGTATTTCCCGATCATCCCCAGGCACACGTCGCGGCTGGCGCCGACGCCGTAGACCATATCGATAATCGCCTCCTGGTACGGATCGAGGGTGATGCGATAGCGGATGGCGGCAATCGGATCCAACACCGGGCCCTGACTGCCCGACAGCACCGCGGCGGCGCTCAGCGCCTGGGGAGCAGCGATCGTGTTGCCGCGGCCGATGAAGCGCAGGCGGTCCGTCTCGTAGGAGATCTCGTCGCCGTGTACCCCGTGCACGACCATCAGGTGAAACAGCCAGGGCGGCTGCTCGTCGCGGGAACGGGGCCGGCGGGTGCAGAGAATCGCCTGCCGGGCAGGGACGATCTCGGTCTGCACGAACAGATTGCTGAAGGCCGGATGCAGCGCGTAGGTTGCCGTGAAAGTACTGGACTTTCATCCATAGGGGTGTCAAGGCCAAATGAAATGACCGTTGGGGTGAGGAACGGATACTGTCGGCGAATTCACTGGAATGGAGATAGCTTCCGCTGGAGGTCTGGCGGTATTACGCCCCTGCACAGCGTGATCGCGAGGGATCAAAGAATTCGCCGACAGTATCAGGAACGAACCCCAACGGTCATGCCGCGTTGCTCCGGCACCCTCACCAATGAAAGATGACTTTCACGGCAACCTACGGGATCTACGGGCTCTTACGCTCATGTTCTCCATTCTCCAGCCTGTAGACACCTAACGATTAGCATCAGCCGCGCGCGTAGCGCGTCGGCTGCATGCTTTTGTTAGGGCTATCGAAATGAATCGAGATCGGCTTCTTTCCTCTAAAAAAACGTGGTCTGTCCCCTATTTCTTCTATTTCTTCTATTTCTTCCTTTAACCCCTATTTCTTCCTATTAAACCGGCGGCAAAGTCGAAGCTGAGGCGCCGGGTTGATCGTGGCGAGGGCGCCACTCCCACAGGCCGGCGTAACCTGGATTGCGCTCCATCAGCTCCGCTCCATCCAGGTTACGGCGGCCGACTATAGCGTTTGACTCAAGGTTTATGCCGATCTGTCAGCCATTCGTCACCGGTCGCGACGGCCTCCAAGGGTGTCACCGTTACCCGTTCCGCCAGTGGATAAGGACGGTCACCGGGGTAAATCACGGTCAGGTGATCCAAATCCAAATTCTCCAGCGCGATACGCATCGAAGGCGTTAGACGGGGCGCATCCACCCGTTTACACTCGATGCCGAGTCGACGGCCGTCTTTGAGCAGCAGCAGGTCCAATTCCGCACCACCGTGTGTGGCCCAGAAAAAGGCTTGATCGGGACGGACAGCTTTAACGATCTCCTCGACGACATATCCTTCCCACGAAGCGCCGCTTTTGGGATGGGTCAGCAAATCACGCTCCGAGCGAATACCCAACAATTGATGCAGCAGGCCGGTGTCACGCAAGTAGACCTTGGGCGATTTGACCTGGCGCTTCTTGAGATTGGCATACCAGGGCTGCAGTTGGTAAACCATGAATACCCCTTCGAGTAGATCGAGATAGCGGCGCGTCGTGGATTCATTGACGCCCAGGGAACGGGCCGGTTCGGCGGCGTTCCAGAGCTGTCCATGATAGTGCGCCAGCATCGTCCAAAACCGCAGCAGGGTGACGGCGGGTATGCCGATACCCAGTTGCGGCAGATCCCGTTCCAGGAAGGTTTGAATGAAGTTCTTGCGCCAGGCCAGGCTGTCTTCTTCGGAAGACGCCAGAAACGACAACGGGAAACCGCCGCGTAGCCAATGCTGCGCCTGTGCGGCCCCACCCACTTCGCTCAAGCTGAATCCGCTCATGCTAATGGTTTCCAACCGGCCTGCCAGCGATTCGGAAGACTGACGCAGCAGGCTCGGCGAAGCGCTGCCGAGGATGAGGAAACGGGCAGGCAGCGATTCACGGTCCGCCAGGACGCGCAATACAGGAAACAAGTCTGGCTGGCGCTGAATCTCATCGATCACCACCAGTCCTTCCAGGTTCCGAAGCGCCGTCACCGGCTCCTCCAGACGTACCAGGCTGGTCGGATTCTTCGAGGTCGAAGTAGTTCAACGAATCAGGGGGAACGAAGGTCCGGGCCAAGGTGGTCTTGCCGCACTGGCGCGGTCCAATCAGCGCCACCACCCGGTTACGTCGCAGGGCTGTCTCGATCAGGGTTTTGGTGACTCTACGCTCGATTATCATAACCATATCATACCAGGAAAATCCCGCTCCGTATGCAGGATTTTCCTGGACTTGGGGTTAGTCCTTGGAATCATGTATGGGTATGATGGGGTGCTCGAAGTACGCCGAGAGAAGTGCAGGAAATAGCCTGTCAAAAAGGTTGGTAGTGTAAACCGGCAATTTCTTCAGCCGGTCGCCCTCCAGATTTTGTAAGGCGGAATAGGCCACCCTGCCGTATTCCGCCGAATGGTTTTGGTCAACTCACCGCATGCGGCGCATTACGCTACGCTAATCGCTACGCTAATGTGCCCTACGCGCTTAATCTACAACAACACGATTTTAAGATCCTTTCCACCCCAGACGCCGGCAGAATGCTCCTATCAGTAAACCGCCTGCCAACAGGAGCACGGTTCCAGGTTCAGGCGCTAGGACAATCATGTTGCCGGGTCCCCAAGAAAACTGCAGAGCCGCAGTCCCACTCGCAAGTACGTTAAAGTTAAGTGTCGCCAGGGTAAGTGTTCCTTGTGCACTTTGCTGGAGGGCTTTCAAGTTGGTATCTGACAGCAAGGAAACTGCTGAGAAATCCAGCACCCCTGGACCTGTTGCAGGTCCGGTAGGATCTTCGATCACTTCGAACGCGGCGGGATCACCCAACCAGGGACCGAAGTTAATACCCAGACTCTCAAGCAACGACGGCTCGTAGAGCACGTCCAGATCGAAGGCAGTCACGATCAGCTTACCCAAGCCGGAAACGACTACATCGACGCTCAGCGTGTCGCCCGCCTGTACCTCGCGTGAAGACGGATCGAGGCCAATGCTGACTGCCCGTGCGGGCACAGAGACTAACCACCCGCAGAGCAGAGCCAGGAGACTTATGAAAATCAGCTTTTTCATGGACTTGTCCTCTTTTCAAAGACTATCAAGGAGCACATTGAGGTTTGTCGCAACGCAGCGCACACGCGCGGCTATCCCCTACGGTGATGCGCCCATCGCCGTCCACGTCGCGTGGATCGTCTGATGCTATGGAGACGCCACGGGCATCCATCAGCGCATTGATATTGGTGCGGTCCACTTTGCCATCGTAATTGGCGTCACAACCAGTACGAAAGAATTGCAGCGCATAAAGCTTAGCGTTTTGCAACTCGAACTTCAGCCGCATGGTCTGACCTGCCAAGTTCTCTACATTCGAACCGCCAACCCATTGAACTCGGGCACGTACCGAATCCCGATTGAGCGGGATGCAATCATTGATTCCAAACCCCTGAATCTCGTTGCCGTTCTCGTCGAGAATACCGACTTTCACGTAACCGCCGGTATTGACCTTCACATTGAGTTCAAGGAATTTGCCGGTAAATACGATCGGTCGGGTAATGGCCTGTCCAGCCGCGGTCCCCGCGTCGAGCGATGTAAACCCATCAAGGCGTTGCCTTAAGCGGGCAAACTGCATGGTTCCGTTGCCATCGGGTAAACTCGTATATTCCGTATATTGCCAGATCTCATCGCCTCGCCTAATCAAACCAAAGAAAGATTGGACGTCTTTAGCATCGAAACAGCTAGGACTATTGCCGCCGTAACAAACCTGAACTGATGGCATATAGTACTGATAATTCTTATAGTCATAGATTTTCCATTCCTTGCCATCACGGCTAACTCCGAGTTCAATCTGCCGTCGCCTGTCTTCGTCCGGTGAGTTATTGTCCCGGATACCGCGCCAGACCAACGCAATATACGTATCAGGCGCCCACGGATATTTCATCGCGCGGGTTCGGTACACTTCCTCGGTACGTCCCTGTGATGGAACTCGCGTAGGGAAAGTCACTGGCCCTTCGCAAGTCACAGCCGGCATCGGATAGCCCTCGAAGTAGGGAGCTTCCAACAAGGTCAATGGCCAGGGCCGGAAAGGATCTTTCGTTCTGAACATGACACCACTGCGCCCAGGAACTGAACAATTCAGAGTGTTATAGCTGCTGTCGCGCTTCAGATGGGTTACATATTCACCTTGCTGATCATCCCAGAAAGTCTCTGGATCGCCACCACTCACCAGAGGCAGCATTCCTGTCTCATTGCGGCGCCAGCGAAGCCCATCAGCAGACACATACAGATAGGTCCCCCGGTTAGAGCCATAGGCTGTCATCTTGAAGCGTTCGTGAGGGCTAACGTTAGGATTGGTGTCCTTGAATACCGTCGCCCCCATAGGTCGCTTGTAAAAGATGAAGTTGTTATTTGTAGAGCCTTTGTAGTTGATGACGCCGAGGCTAGGCGCAGTGAAGTTGAGCCCATCTCCGGAAACATACAACCTGACAAGACCCTCCTCTGAAGAGTAGCCATCATTAAGAAACAGGTAAACCTTGCCATCATGATCATAAATAGTCTCTTTCCATGATCCCTGTGTAGGCTGGAATGGAGCCGTTGCCAGATACAAACTTTCTGGATTAACGGACGGATTAATGGCAAAAACGACATTGGTCTTGGTTTCCAATAATGCTTCGTCGATGAACACGTGCTTGCGCCCACCAAGCTGGAAAATATCGGTAGGCGCGCCAGAGCCAAACAGCAACGGTGGTCCCGTAGGAACATCCGGTTGCGGCGCATTGTCGCCGTGATTACGTGCGAAGCTCGTCGGGACGGTAAATTGTTGATCATAGCGAGCATTGCTCGACAGACGTATTTCATCGAGCATTCCATTGAGGTCACCACTACCATGCCGATCTTCACCCAATGAAATATTGAAACGATGTTCTCGCCTCCATTCATCGATCCATGCATCTCTAAAAGGTTCTGTGCGTAGGGTGCACCATCCAGAATTGTCATTTCTACTGCAATTGTTGCGTTGCAAACTGACAGGTTGTGGATCTGGACCAGGCAGTGGTTGCTGTGGAACTGACCGCTGCTCACAAGCCTGGGGTATTCCGTCTATAAAATGGGTAATGTTTCCCTCTACTCTGGTGAAAGCAACATGATGCCACCCACCATCGCGTAACCTGGCATCTCTTACGGCACAGATTGCATTCAAGCCCGCATAATCATCGTTTAGCTGGAATGCCGCCGCGTTCCCGTTCAAGATGACCGTCATGCCGGACTGATAAGCGTAACCCAGATCCAGAACGTAGACATTGGTGGTGGGAATCTCGTCCAGCTTGAACCAGAATTCGAGGGTCCACTCTGTGGAAACCAAGGTCTCTAAAATCTTCCATGGGTTAAGCGTAATCCCCCAGAGGCCACTTGGAAATCCATCGGGTCCTCGTAAGCCACGTGGTGGTGTTTCGCCAGTAAACGATCCTTGCCAGCCAGCATAACTGACCTTGTAACTGTCTGTGGGAGATACTTTCAGGGCATTTCCGAATTTGCCAGGCTCAAGAACCCCACTCTCCATCAGCAACAGATCGTATTCATTCTGGCTGGCGTCAGTGATGGTGATATGTGGGAAGGGACGTTCATCAATGCGTGGATAAGGGCGTTCATCAAATAGCCAGAGGGCTACGGTGAAGCTGTCGGAAAACTTGGCAGTGTATGCAGCCTCAGCAGTAGTGAGTAAGGCAAACACAATCAGAAGTAGAGTAAGGAGATTTGAAAGAAGAATGGCTATTCTTCTTTCTATTAGTTTTGGCATCGTTATGCCATTGGTCACTTGTTGCACTCTCATTTGTTACCCCCATTGCTTAGCAATGTGTGTTTTACACCTCAATTTCCCCAAGTCAGCCACTCAACAAAAAAGCCGAACCACCTCGTGCAGCTTGACGCTGTCGCACCCGGCAATCCGGCTATCCTGGTGACAGGATCCGTGACTTTCCAGCAATTCCCGCTCTAATGCAGCGGCGCCAGTAGCTAATTGATCAGTAATTACACAAGAATCATAACAACAAAAACTACCTTGACTTCCTCGGAAGCCATAATGAACCACTCTCATTTTAACCACTTTCTTTCAACACACTCATTCATCAAAACAACTATGGCCTTTATCAGCAATTATGATGTATCGGGTTCCAATACTCCACCCTTATGCCCATAAATCATCGCTAACCATAAGCTCTCCCAACTGGTAATAAAATACTCCTTAAATAATCCCTTTAACTTGCTCCATAACGAGGTTCTGGAACGGAATTGTTGCCACGCTACTTGAAATAAACTACAGCACAACTCGTAAATACTCATTAAGTGCAGGCACAGCCAAAATCAATGGGTTACGAACCTGTCCCAATGTAATATTAAAAATGCGGATATTTTTAACCTGTTGATTTTTAACATATCGCAAAAATCGTCCTGCAAATTACTGATGTCTACTGGTGCCGAAAGCACCAAAAATCGCTCGATTTTGCATCATAAGTCGTTGATTTTAAAGCTGCCTGCACTTAATGAGAAAGTACCACAACTCTTGCACTTGATCGACGAAAAAGGCTAGCATCATCAGTATCCCAAACACCGTTGTCAAATGCTTTTGCCCATGTCCATAGTTGTGCTCTAACTCATAGCCCTGATTTTTGAGTGTGTTGAACGTCTCGCTTTCAATCTTCCACTGGCCCCGACCTCCTCTCATCACCTGGTAGACATTATCTCGCCGTAGTTCCAGATCCGTTATCCACGAAAAATTGTACTCTTTACCCTTCCGTATTTCCCAATAACGCCTTAAGCTCAGCCGCCGGCGTAGCACGGTCGGCTGGAGCGTTCAGTTAGGGCGAATACGGTTTCCAGAAACTCACCGTTTCCGAACCGCCGCCCTGCCTTGAAACAGCGCACAGCGGGTTTACGTTGCTACCGACTGGGCGCTCTTATCGCACTCCACCCGCCGGTTCTTACCACCCCGACAATCGGTTGGGATGGAAAGAAAAATCCACCCGCCCTAACGTTCAGCATCGGCCGCGCGCGTAGCGCGTCGGCTGCATGCTTTGTTAGGCAATTCAGCGTATTGAAGCCTGAATCCGTATGACGCTGCAATCTCTTTGGCCGCGAAGTGGGAACGTGTCAGATATTCATGCACTGATCTGCTTTCTCCAGACAGCTTTGCTTGGATTCGATCCTTCTCTTGTAATATTTCTGAGTGAATCATTGCTCTGCCTCTTCTGTAAACAGCTCGAGTGGTGTGATGATCTCTGGCGTTGATAGACCAAGGCGACCGTTGATAACTCGAATATGCTTCCGTTTATTCGCATTAGCGAGATGGTTGCAATTCCATGTAAGAAGGTACTGGATGTCATAATAACTGGCATATGCAAGATGCACTGCATCACCTATGAGAGATTTTGGCATAACGTAATTAGCGATGTAAAAGTCTACAATTGGCTCAAGGTCGTTGGTCAACGGTAACAATCGGATATGTGACACGAACTCCATAATATCTCTTTTACGCGGATAATTTCCATAGTTTAACTCCTGCAGTACGGCGTCTGATATGAATACATCGTAGATGTTGGCCATTTCTGACCACCATCTTCTAGTAACTTCAATAAAGGTCGCTAACGATTCACGCTGATCGAAGTAATAACTTGGAATGGTTGAGTCGAGATATACTTTCTCTTTCATCATGGTACTTGATTTCCATGCCTAACGTTTAGTATCAGCCGCGCGCGTAGCGCGTCGGCTGTATGCTTTTGTTAGGGCTATCGGAATATAAATTGAGCCTAGCCCCTTTTCCCGGTTGCGAGAACCGGTCGGTTAAGGTGGGCCGTGCCCACCCTACCAGACTACCGGGCTGACGGATTCGGAACCGTTAGCCATTGGACAACTGAAGGACGAGTGAGAAAAAAGGCCAAGATTAAATATCCTAAGAAAAAAACTAAATAGCCTGGTCAATAGATCCCATAATGAGTAAAAAAACTGGAATTCCAGCAAAGTAAAGCTTGCGACCGAAATCTTGACGGTTAAGGAGCAATAAAGCTATCAAGATTTGGACAACGCCAACGCCGAACCAGCATAGATGCTCTATAACTGTCGAAGTTTGGTCACCACTAACATACATAATAAACGGGTTTAGAAAGTTAGCTGCGCCTGCAAAAGACAGTAGGCATGAGATGGCAATAATAGCCACCGGATAGCCCGATTCAACCGACGTCTCTAAAGCGCGGTAAGCACATAGTATGGTTGCTCCCGCAGAGGCTATTAAGAACATTATTACCCATCCTATTCTAAAAGTGGACTCCAAATAAGTAAATGAATTAGTGTGGGTCACCAAATAGACTGCATCCAGCAGAATCTGAGCACTAATTAGACCGCCCACTAAACCCGCTGAAATCCACTCCAGTGCCTGATTTTTAGTGGTGACCGCTACAATACCCACTAGGGTAATTATAGTTAAAGTCCACATAAATCCAAGCACAATGGCTGGTGCCAAAACAATAGAGATTATAAAAATATACAAGAATATCATTGTGTTTTTCGGCTCTTTAGGTATCTTGCAGGGTTGTGTTTCGAATAAAAACAAGCACTTATAAAGGGGTCCTTCACTTGCTGGAACCGGTGCTTTTCTCCTTTGGCATCAGGACGTACACTACGAACGCTGCGATCCCTCCGAATATCAGGCCTCCGAGTACTCCTCCCTGGAAACCGCCGGGAACGACGCCTGTCAGGATGTTGAGAAGAAAGAAAACCCCACCTCCACAGAACCCAACCACGCTGACTACCTTCTGCTTCTGTTGATCTGTCATCTTATCCTTCTTTCTTTGGCATCGGGGTAGGACAGCCGGTTACCCCACTGCACCCCCACGGATTCCGGCGTGCGAAATTACCGCACCGGGCTTTTCAAAGTGACTCGCTTCACATCAACATCCCTCGAACTCCTTGTGCCGCTCAACGGTGAAGCTCAGCCGTGCCGCGTCAGCGGCATCGGCTGGAGCGATTGGTTAGGTCAAGGCTAAACGCATATCATCAACTATGCAAGCCTGACCCCATCAGAGGGAAATGGTCGGGAGTGGAGTACTCCCGACCAAGTAGGCTATCTGTCCTACGTGTTTACTGCTTTACGGTGACGCTCAAACCCGAGAACAGCTAAACCCAGGCTTATCAATGCAAGGGTGGCTGGCACGGGTATAATATTCACCGAACCGTCAATGAAACTGACTTCGGCAAAACTTCCAGGGGAAGCCGGAAATGCCAATGGAAAACCCTCAGTTTGGTCGTCTGCCGTTAGGCTCGCTACAAGGGCCGACAGACCAGGTGCTATAGCCCTGAAAGTCAGAGTGGCTAAGCGGATGTCATCACCTGCAATCGGTAACGGAAACGCTAACCCTACTAATTCATCTCCATCAGGAGCAAAGCCAGCGTCCCAGGGAGGATTGGCAATAAGCACACCGACCTGAGAGAGAATAGCAGGGTTGAACGTCACATCCAGCCCCCAACCCAGGACGGGATCGGGAATGTCCGCTACAAGATCGACGGTGAAGGTCTCGCCGACGTTTACCACCGAGGCGGATAGCACGAAAGAGACATTGATCGGTGTTGCCCCGCTGCTGATTGGAAGCAGGCATGCCAGTAGGCTTAAACAGAGGATATTTTTCATCTTGCTCGCTCTCATTGAGATTCCTGTTCGCTATCTGGTTTTGTAGTAGCCGTACCAGATTTGGTAGTCTACAAAATTAATACAACCATCGCCGTTGTAATCGGCATTGCTATTGAAACCGCTCTGCCCCCTACATATGCCGAAGGTGGCCCGGAACAGGTTGTAGTCGCTTTGATCGATATCCCCATCACCATTGAGGTCTCCAGAACGGGGCGTAGGATTGTCAACCCGGATGATGCGCGCTGCACTGGGAATGCCATTGACAAAAACTGTGACCAGGGCATGTCCCGGCGCATAGCCGTTGAGCGGCAGGGTGGCCAGGGTGGTTGCGCTGAACGCACTGATGGGCAGCCAAACCGTCTGCGCGTTGTCCAGACGATACAATTGCACCAGCGGGTAATTGCTGGCCGAATTGTTCGTAGCGCTGCCCGAGGCTTCGGCATAGCCATAGCCGCGCCAGCCACTGCCGGTAGCGGTGAGGACCTGACCTAGTACCAGCGGCGAGGTTGCAGTGCTCAGCACCGGTTGCCAGGCTGGTGAAAAACCCAACCCCACGTCATACAACTCTGCGGTACTGAACCTCGTGACGAGCACCTGGCCAGTGGGCAGGAGCGTGGCGGGAGAGCCGTAGAGGGAGTAGTTCATTTTCCCCGTCACGCTCCACGTCCCCGTGGCCGGGTCATACAACTCATCCGCGACGAGCACCTTGCCATTGAGCAGAAGTGTGGCGGTGTGCTCGCTGCGGGCTTTGCTTATCGCCGCTGTCGCGCTCCATGTTCCCGTGGCCGGATCATACAACTCCGCGCTGTTTGCAGAGCCGCTATCATTCATGCCTCCCGCGACGAGCACTTTGCCATTGGGCAGGAGCGTAGCGGTGTGAAAGGTGCGAGCCGCATTCATCGACCCCGTTGCGCTCCACGTTCCCGTCGCCGGGTCATACAACTCCGCGCTGGCCAGCCGGCTATCATTGACGCCTCCCGCGACGAGCACCTTACCAGTGGGCAGGAGCGTGGCGGTGTGGCGAATGCGGGCCGCGTTCATCGACCCCGTCACGCTCCACGTCCCCGTCACCGGGTCATACACCTCCGCGCTGGCTCGATAGAAATCATAGCTGCCGCCACCCCCCGCGACGAGCACCTTACCACTAGGCAGGAGCGTGGCGGTGTGATCGTAGCTGGCCTCGCTCATCGCCCCGGTCACGCTCCACATCCCCGTTGCTGGGTCATACAACTCCGCGCTAGCCAGAAGGACGCCGGCGCCGGAAGGATCGCCGCTGCTGCCCCAGCCACCCGTGACGAGTACCTTGCCACTGGGCAGGAGCGTGGCAGTATGATGGTCGCGGGGTGTGTTCAGCGACCCCGTCGTGCTCCACGTCTCCGTCGCCGAACTATACAACTCCGCGCTGGACGGAAAAGAGTCGTTGCTATAGCTGTAGCCTCCCGCAACAAGCACATTACCAGTGGACAGGAGCGTGGCAGTGTGACGCTCGCGGGCAGTGCTTGGCGCCCCGGTCGCGCTCCACGTCCCTGCTGCCAGGTCATACAACTCCGCGCTGGCCGAGTCGCCACCGCCCCCCCCGGCGGCGAGCACCTGGCCATTGGACAGGAGCATGGCGGTGTGGCCGAAGCGAGCCTCGTTCATCGCCCCGGTCGCGCTCCACGTTGCCGTCTCCGGGTCATACAACTCCGTGCTGGCCAAGCCGCCACCGACCCCCCCGGCGACGAGCACCTGGCCAGTGGGCAGGAGCGTGGCAGCGTGAAGATAGCGGACCTCGCTCATCGACCCCGTCGCGCTCCATATCCCCGTTGCCGGGTCATACAACTCCGTGCTGGCCAAGCCGCCACCGGCCCCCCCGGCGACGAGCACCTGGCCAGTGGGCAGGAGCGTGGCAGTGTGAAGATAGCGGGCCTCGCTCATCGACCCCGTCGCGCTCCATATCCCCGCTGCCGGATCATACAACTCCGCGCTGGTCAGAAAGCCGCTGCTACTGCTACCTCCCGCAACGAGCACCTGGCCAGTGGGCAGGAGCGTGGCGGTGTGGCCGAAGTGGGCGGTGCTCAGCACTCCGGTCGCGCTCCACATCCCCGTCACCGGGTCATACAACTCTGCGCTGGCCAGAGGATTGTCGCCACTACCTTGACCCCCCGCGACGAGCACCTTGCCATCGGGCAGGAGCGTGGCGGTGTGAAAATAGCGGGCCTCGCTCATCGACCCCGTCGCGCTCCACGTCCCTGTCACGGGGTCATACAACTCCGCGCTGGCCAGAAGACGGCCGCTGCTGGAGTTGTAGCCCCCCGCGACGAGCACTTTACCATTGGGTAGGAGCGTGGCGGTGTGAAGATAGCGGGCCTCGCTCATCGACCCCGTCGCGCCCCACGTCCCTGCTGCCGGGTCATATAACTCCGCGCTGGCTACAGGGCCGCTGCTACTGCTACCCCCCGCGACGAGCACCCTGCCATCGGGCAGGAGCGTGGCGGTGGGGCTGAAGCGGGCCTCGCTCATCGACCCCGTCGCGCTCCACGTCACCATCTCCTCCGTCGGCGCGCTCCACGTCCCCGTCGCCGGGTTATACAACTCCGCGCTGGTCAGATAGATGCCGAAGCCGGAACCCCCTGTGACGAGCACCTGGCCACTGGACAGGAGCGTGGCAGCGTGCCAATATCGGGGTGTGCTCATCGACCCGGTCGCGCTCCAACTCCCCGCCGCCGGGTCATATAACTCCGCGCTGGCTACAGGGCCGCTGCTACTGCTACCCCCCGCGACGAGCACCCTGCCATCGGGCAGGAGCGTGGCGGTGGGGCTGAAGCGGGCCTCGCTCATCGCCGCTGTCGCGCTCCATGTCCCTGCCGCCGGGTCATACAACTCCGCGCTGGTCAGAGGCTCTTCGCTGGCGTCTTTGATACCCCCCGTGACAAGCACTTGGCCAGTGGGCAGGAGCGTGGCGGTGTGGCCGATCCGGGCCTCGCTCAGCGCCCCGGTCGCGCTCCACGCCCCCGTCGCCGGGTCATATAACTCCGCGCTGGCCAGCCAGCCATTAAAGTCGCGGCAGTTTCCCCCCGCTGCGACGAGCACCTGGCCACCGGACAAGAGCGTGGCAGTGTGGCAACTGCGGGCTGTGCTCAGCGCCCCGGTCGTGCTCCACGTTCCCGTCGCCGGGTCATACAACTCCGCGCTGGCCAGAGGGCCGCCGCTACCAAGGCCGCCTGCGACGAGCACCTGACCAGTGGGCAGGAGCGTAGCGGTGTGGCAGCCGCGGGCTGTGCTCAGCGTCCCGATTGCGCTCCACGTTCCCGTCGCCGGGTCATACAACTCCGCGCTAGCCAGCGGGCCGCTGCTGTCGAAGTAGCAGTTCCCTCCCCCTGCGACGAGTACCTTGCCATTGGGCAGAAGCGTGGCGGTGTGATTGGCACGGGCTGCACTCATCACTCCGGTCGCGCTCCACGTTCCCGTCGCCGGGTCATATAACTCCGCGCTGGCCAGAGGGGCTCCGCTGGAGTCGTAGCCTCCCGCGACGAGTACCTGGCCACTGGGCAGGAGCGTGGCGGTGTGCCAGATGCGGCCGGTGGCCAGACCGCCGGTGTTGGGGGCAGCCTGCACCAACCCAAACAGCACGCCTCCGGTCAGCCCCGTCAGCAGCGCCAGCAAGGTCAAAACAACGATAATTGAATTCTTGACTGAGAGTTTCATCTTATCATTCTCTTTAGTTTGTGCCTGACTGAAAACCTAATGGTTGCAAGAAAAAATTACCAACTTTGCGGTTATCAATCGAAAAAATTCCAGGTCGATTAATAAGGCCATCGCACCCCACCCGCCGCTTCCTGCCACCCCCGCCAAGAGACACTTGAAGGAACCCGTCAGCACAAACCGGGTAGCCGCGAGTGGACTCGACAGTCGGTCGGGGTGGAGAGCAATCCCACCCGCCCTAACGCTTGGGTTCACCGGCAGCAAAAAGCAGAGCGAAGCGGCGCTTTTTGTTGTCCGGTGGAACCCGTTGTTAGACGATGTTTCGGCCATGATCATCGTTTCGGCCATTGAGGCCCCCCGCCGGACAACGAGAGGAATTGCTTAGCGCTGCAACAGACCTCTCTAGCTGGGTGGAATCGGGTGAACTGAGGGTTGATCTAGCCAAGTCGGCGGCTGAAAAGTGGCGGAACCCGAAGCAACCTTTATCATGCATGGCGGGTTCCACCATGAGTTACTGTAAGCGAAAGTGGCGTCGATTTCCAGTGTGCTTTGAGAGGGTATCAACGGTTTCAGGAGCGTGGTGCTGTGGTGCTGTCAGCGGGCTAGGGCCGCGAGCGGGTGGGTCATGAAGCGCTGGGAGCGGGCCGCACAAGCGCTCAAGTTGCAGGAGGCAGAGACGGCGTTGGCGGATAACGGGCCGGGATCGCACCGACAGGTGGCCGAGCAGGTGGGGATTCCCCGGAGCACGTTGCAGTATTGGCAGCACCGCCAGGAGGCGCTGGAGGCGACGCCGGCAGTGGTGGCTTTTTTTGAGTCGCCCGAGGGGCTGGTGTTGCTACATCGGTTGCTGATCGCCGCCCATGTGGTGATTACGCTGCTCGGTAGTGGTGGGATCCGGCTGGTGGGCGTGTGGTTGGAATTGACCGGGTTGAATCGCTTTGTGGCGGCCTCTTATGGCGCGCAGCAGCAGGTGGGAACGGTGATCGAGACCGCCACCGTCCACTTTGGACAGCAGGAGAAGGCTCGCTTGGCTAAGGCGATGCCTTCGCAGAAGATCACCACCTGCCCGGATGAAACGTTTCATCCCGAGCCGTGTTGGGTGGCTCTCGAGCCGGTGTCCAACTTTATTCTGCTGGAACAGTATGCGCCCACGCGGACGGCCGCCGCGTGGCAAGGGGCGATGGCCGAAGCGCTCAAGGAGTTGCCGGTGCAGGTCATTCAGTCGACCAGCGATGAGGCGCAAGCGATTCGGTGCCACGTCGAACAGACCTTGGGGGCGCACCATTCACCCGATCTGTTCCACGTCCAGCAGGAGGTAGTGAAAGGCACCGCGGGGGCGTTGGCGGCCCAGACCCGGCAGGCCGAACAGGCGCTGACCACGGCCACCCGAGAACGAGAGCGTCAGTCCCAGGCAGCGGCCACCCGCACCAAGTCGGGTCCCGGCCCATCACCGGACCGTGACCCCCGGCTTCGTCAGGCGCAATGGCAAGTCACCGCTGCCGAGGTGGCGCTGGAGGAGGCACAAGCCCAGCAAGCGCAGGCCCAGCAGGCGATTCAGACCATCAACCGCGCCTATCATCCCTATCATCTGGAAACGGCTCAGCCCCAAACTACCGCCGACATAGAGCGCCAGTTGGAGCAGGCGTTTGCTCAGCTCGAGCAAGTCGCCGACACCGCTTCACTGTCGCAGCGCTGTCGCGAACGGCTACAAAAGGCGCGGCGGGTAGTCACTGACCTGCTGGCGACGGTGACGTTCTTCATCATGACCGTTACCGCCAAAATCGAGGCGCTCGACTTGACCCCGGAAGTGGAAAGCATCGTTTTGAACCAACTGATTCCCGCGTTGTATCTGCAGCGGGTGGCCGCGCAAACCACCGACCGCGCGCACCGGCAGCGCCTGCAACACCACGCCACCGAGTTGCTCGCCCCCCTCAATGCGCCGGGGAGTCCGTTGACCGGACTGCCGCCCGACGAACTGGCCCTGATCGAACAGGTCGCTACCGAAAGCGCCCACCTGTTTCAGCGCTCCAGCTCCTGTGTCGAAGGCCGCAATGGGCAATTAGCGCTGCACCACCATCATCTGCATCGGATCCGTCCCCGCAAGCTGGCTGCGTTGACGACCATTCACAACTATTTCATCCGCCGTCCCGATGGCACCACCCCGGCCGAACGCTTCTTTGGCAGCAAACCGGCCGACCTCTTCGAGTGGTTACTGGACCACGTCCCGATGCCGGCTAGGCCAGCACGGAAACGGCTATCACCGCCAGCGGCGAAACCCCTCTTGAGAGCCGTCGCATGAGGTAATGGCCGAAACGATGATCATGGCCGGTGGTCTCGTGCTGGGCGCGGGAACCCAGTTGCTATTTCAGGCTGGTAAAAGTATTGAGTTAGGCAAGGGTTTCACCGTGCAAAAGGGGGCAAGCTTATTATGCCGCACGGGATTTTAGGCAGATCGGCTGCTGACTCCAGCAATTCTAAATTTGAAAGCTTTTAATTAGCATAGGCTTTCCTAAAAATGATGGAAAAGCTCATGCGCAAACGACGTTGCCGAGTAAGTAAAACATTTCGCCAAAATTCAGCCTATCGGGCTGTGACGAGGTAAAGGGTAAGCCCAATGAGACAGATCCTAAAACAGCTAGTGAAACAGAAAACCATGGGGGCCACAGGCATGACAGCACGTATTACACAATACGCCACAACTCAACAGTGCAGATGGCAGCTCATCCGACGACTAACCCTAAGAGTATTGCCTCTGATGCTGGGGTTGATTCTCAACAGTAGTGTACTCTACGGCCAGGACGGTGATAAGGCCTTGATAATTAATTCTGATGGTAACGTCGGCATTGGGACAGATCCGACCGATTCCTATAAACTTATGGTAAACGGTAACACAATGGTAAAGGGCTATACGTACACAGATGCTCTCGATGTAAATCGCATAGGATTTCCGGCTTATGGCAGAGCTCACGGACAAATACGCTGGAAGCCAGAGATAACTACGTTTGAGCTCATTGATTCTTCTTCCAAAGGTCCAGCTGACTTTTACGATGATAAGGATAATCGTCCTTTTGTTGGCATTAAGGCTAAAAACGGGATATTCATAGAAAATATCGGCATTGGAACAGTGCCGGACGGTTCCAATAAACTCCAGGTGAATGGTAATACATATCTGAATGGCAATGTCGGCATTGGGACGGCGCAACCGTCCGCGAAACTCAATGTAGATCCGCAAGGCGCTGGCGGAATTCATAATTGGGAATCCCAATACGGCGTCAGGAAATTTTACCAGCTTAGTTCTCGGCATCAGTGCAGCAGAGGGAGGTTACGCCTCGTTACAATCCATCCAGGAATCAGGTAAAAGCTTTGGAGCCCTATCCTTAAATCCCAAAGGTGGTAACGTCGGCATCGGCACCACCACTCCCGATGCAAAGCTGGTTGTCGATACGGGAGGCGGGTCAGGGAATAGTCTGAAGCTTGAGCATAAGGGCTCGAATTTCATCGTGCGCCCCAGCAGTGCAGGGTCGGACTCGACCATTATCGAGAATACGGGTGGCGGTGCATTAATAATCAATCCCCAGGGGAGCGCTGTCAAGATTGGGGGTGATCTCTATTACAAAAATAAACTGCTTGGCTTTACAAATGATATTGGACATAAAAACCAGATAGTTGACGCGCCATCCGACCTGCGGTTAAAAAAATCTAGACCAAATTCCAAATGCTCTGGAAAAAGTAAAGAAACTGCACGGGATAACCTATCACTGGAATGATAGCGCTTTGCAATACTTTACCAAGGACATAGAGAAGACCCTATCGGCAGGTCCTGAAGCGACGGAAGAAGAAAATCGTAAGCTCTGGCAAGCGGAGCGAGAGAAGCAATATAAAGAACTGGCAAAAACTCAAGTGGGCGTCGTCGCCCAGGACGTAGAAGCGGTGCTGCCCGAAGCCGTGACCACGGATGAGGCGGGCTATAAATCGGTATACTATCACTATCTGATCCCCCTTCTGATTGAAGCCCTCCAAGAAGAGGACAAGATCGTCCAGAAACAAGCCGAATTGGTAGCCAAGCAGCAGGCGGAAATCGAGCGATTGACGGCTGCCCAGCAATTGCTTCAACAGCAATCTGCCGAGCTAGCAGACTTAAAGGCGCAAGTGGCACAGCTCCCAGGCCGCTATCCGACAGGTCGCCGCGAATCAAGCAGCCCCCACCCCCTTGTATGTAATGACGCAGTTACCTCAGCGAAAGCAAGATTGACGGCGCTGTGCCGAGTTCTGGCGCTGGGCCGTAAGCCCATCTGAGGAGAACGGCCTCGCGTCTCTCATTGCACATGACCAAGGACCGATCGCTGTGGCGGGCTTCACCGAGATCATGAATAACTGTGCATCCGCATCTGTTGCGGCGCTAACGGGTTCCCGTGCCGCACTCGGGGGGCTTTTCGTTGGGTACCCGTTTACTAACGCCTATATTCAGGCTCCAAAATCCCAGAAAAATCTTGAGGTTTGTTATGACAGACAATGTTCTCACCATTCTCAACCATGGCACGGATTTTCATCGTGATAAGCGCAGAGACCCCCAGTTTGCCCAAGAGTTGATTAGCCAGTTAAGCGAGGGGATCGCCGGCAACGAAGCCCGTCTGGAGCAAACCGGTCAGCGGACTGAACAAAACCCCATGCCCTTTGCCCTGCGCTCAGGCAATCCCAACTATCTGATTTGTGAAGGACCCGGCTCCGAAGAAGTCTCGGAAACAGACTCCAAGGACGCCGTTCACCATGCCTATCCGGGGAAGTTCAACCCCATCTTTAATACCGAAAAAACACCTGGAAAATCCCAGGAACTCAACCCCGGGCTAGAACTGAAAGGCGGACGAAAATATTGGCTTTTTGGGGAAAAGCAAACCAGTGAATTTCAAGACAGTTTCATGGGCAACACGCCTGAAGCCTGGAAACTCATGGGGCTGGCCCTTGGTAGGGGATGGGATGATAATGTTTACAAAGCAGTCTGGATGCTAACTCATCTGAAGTTTGAGCTAGAGCAACCCATTGATACGGTCAATTTGGTGGGCTGGAGTCGGGGGGCAGTGACTTGCTTAAAGATGGCCAATAAGCTGTTTGAGGTTTTTGAAGATACCATCGAGGTCAATATTTTTGCCGTCGATCCTGTTCCCGGTGGCTATACCACTCGAACACCGGACATGCTCCAGATTCCCCCCAATGTTCGCAACTATTTGGCCATTTTGGCTCTGGATGCGGATGGGGGTAACTTTTTGCCAACCGATCGTCAGGACATGAAACTCCTGGCTCCTCAAAGCCAGCATGGGAAAGGGGGCAATCCAGATAGTTTGAATGCCACTCACGCCAAGCCCCATGTTCATTTTCTCCCCATGCCAGGAAATCACTCCGATGTAGTGAATGTGAATCTAAGCAGTGAAGCCGTTGGCCATAGTGCCAAGCTCTGTCGGCATTTGGCACTCCAGTTTTTGATGGCCTATGGTACGCCGATATTGGAAGGCTTTCGATCGTCGAATCTATTATCCAATGACCAAATCGTAGCCAGCTATACAACCTTGTTTCCGCAACTCAAGGCAATAGCCGAAGCTGCATCAACGGGTGGATATCTCAGTCCTGTGGAAGGGTGGAAAACCGAGCGAGCGGTTCGCCAGCATCGGGGTACCTATGTCTGCAATCCTGACCAGTACCTCAACGAACATCACCACCTTTGTGCTCTGGGCCAACAAGGTCATTTACCCGAACTTCCGCCGGACGATCATTTCACGGCTCAAGACTGGGTCAAGTGGGAGAACAACAAGACCATCGAACTTCCCCCACAAAGCGATCTGCGCAAGATGGGAATTTCGGTTTAGCGGTATTCTCAACATAACGGCAACCGATTTCACTGCTCGACCATGATCGATCAACCGGGTGACGTAGGGCGTCATGACCGTTGGGGTAAGGAACGAACCCCAACCTTTCATCGTGGCGGGTCAGGGTGGGTGTTCTTCGTCACCCTGACCTTATATCTTGATTCTAAGAGCCTATACGGAGACTACTACGTTTCAAATCAATGTCTTATCTGTAGAAGCCCATTTTTGGGCGATCAACAGGAGGCTATCGCCCGCATAAACCCACTACCGAGTTGTTCCAGGGACAACTGGAGATGCGCAACGGCTATATCGTGGTCCAGAGCGGTCTAAGCGGCAACGCCACCGCCACCAGCATCCCCGGCGTCTTTGCGGCGGGCGATGTCGCCGACCATGTTTACCGGCAGGCAATTACTTCCGCCGGCACCGGCTGCATGGCGGCGCTGGATGCGGAGAAATATCTGGAACAATTGCAGCAGTGAAATGTACCGCGTGGGCAGACAATCTGCCCACCCTACGACCCATCTCAACTACCTGTGCTGTGGGGGGCTGGGGCTATCCTACTGTCTAACCCATTGACTTTCTTGGTATTTCTCCCAGTAATCCTGCGTTAACGAATATCATTGAAGATTGCGGATCGGCGTATTACCTGGTACCTGAATCTGCACTTCCCCCTTGTCTAGCTGGCAGTTTTCCATGCCTAGCACAGGTGAGTTTGGGTTCATTTGAAACCTGTAGACGTATGTACCGGTCCCGAAACGGCGAGCCACTTCTTGAGTGAGCGCAACAGATAGGAATTGGCTGGGTGGGATGTCACTGCTGGAGGTGGCCAGCATTCGAAGGGTTAAGGCTTCATCGCTTTGCGCTGATGGATCGATTTGTGGCCCGTTCTCCGTCCAAAATTCTCCCTCTTTCTCCTTCATCTTCTGAAGCTGATGTAGCGCCTTTGAATAGAGTTTTCCGGTAACTATTACCTCTTCTTCCTTTGGTATAGTCAGCGAGCGATAACCCCAAGTTTCCGGGTGGGTTACATAAGATCTTGTCACCGAGCCGTCTCTAATCCCAGACGACCCCTGAAATTCTAAAAGCTTGTCTTTGGTCTTGCTGCCGAGATTTTGCTTACCCAGTGTACTGGTGATCTTGGCCCTTACTTCCTCTGCAGTGAGGCAACCTCCCCGGACAGCATCATCCACTGTAACATCGGCATGAGATACATTAAAGAAAGCAGCCGATAGAAGAGCGAACCAGAAAGCAAGCAAAAAGATTCTCTTCATGCGAAACCTCACTAATATTATTTAAGGCTACAAAGTATGTCATCCGCTACCGCGACCCGGTCAGTAACGAGACCTAACAAGTGTTGAGTATAAACAATCTGGCATCCATGCGCAGCGTAAATCATATAAGAGCGCGTAGGTTGGGGTGAGGAACGAACCCCAACCTTTCATCGTGGTGGGTCAAATTGGGTGTTCCTTCGTCACTCTACTACATAGAGTTACAGAAACAATACCAGGACCGGCTGATCAAGACCGCAAAGCAGGCCGAGTGCACCAACCAGTCCGCCGCCTAACGAAGCGCTCCAGCCGGACGGATCATCGCCGGTTGCGACCCAAGCCAGAGACCACGCTACGTTCAAAGCCCAGTGTGCCTTGCCCAAAAAGCCCCTGGAGTCACGATGGGGAAACGTTCAGCCAGTGCCAGCAAATCCTTGTCTCCGGTGATGAGGTAGTCAGCGCCGGACACTTTAAGCGCTGCCAGCAGGGTCCCCAGTACGGGCTGGTCGTCAACATCACGCAGCTCCTGTTCTACACCGGGCAGCGGCTCAATGACTTCGGCTTGTATGGAAAGAACATCCACTAAATCATCAATTTCTGCCGCTAACAGACCATGACGATGCGCCAACCGAGGCAGCACGCGGCGTAACTCCTCAAGAATAAACGCAGAAAGCAGCACATCTATCGCCCCGTGACGCCAAGCCGTCATGATCTTGCCCGGCACGCTGGCCGGATAAGCAATGCCCGAAAGCAGCACGTTCGTATCGAGCACCACCCGCAGGGTGGCCACAGTGGCTCAATGCTCCTTAGCTGATGAGCGTGCTTGCACCCGTTCAAGCGCTATGGCAGCTTCAATTTCTGCCAATCCTTCAGCCTCAGGTACATTCGCAAAACCAGCCTCTAGGCGTTGGCAGAGTGCGTCGAAGCGACTCTGCATTCGGCAAATGCGTTCAAACAGCCTGGCATCAACCAATGCCGCTATTGGCTTGCCATCTTTATTGATGATCACACTGTCATGCCGATACCGCACCTGATCGAGCATTTCGCCCAGGTTCTGCCGGAAGTTAACTGCACTGGTTTCAGTAATCATGACGCCCCTCATTAAAGTAACGCGAGTTCCGGATAAGGAAGGGGGGTACCTTGGGTGTCAACGGCCTATTCTCACTTCGACCACGTGTTCCTGACGGTCGTCGACCAGGGGAATAGCCGGGTCGTGTTGCTCGACGCCGTCCACTGTCACACTCGTCTCGCCACTCCCGCCAAGATGCTGGACGACAATGTGGTAGACCGTCTCCCGATAGCGATAGTGAATCTTGAACTCCTGCCACTCAGCCGGGAAGCACGGCGCAAAATGCAGTTTGTCCACCTCTAGCCTCAGCCCCAGCAGGGATTCCATGATCAGCCGGTACAGCCAACTGGCCGAGCCGGTATACCAGGTCCAGCCGCCGCGGCCGGTGTGCGGTGAGAGCGCATAGACATCGGCGGCGACCACGTACGGTTCGACTTTGTAAGTCGCCATCGCCGCCGGCGACTTCGCATGGTTGACCGGGTTGATGAGGGTCAGCAATTCCCAGGCGCGCCGACGGTCGCCCAGGGCGGCAAACGCCATCGCCGCCCAGATCGCGGCATGGGTGTACTGGCCGCCATTCTCTCTTACCCCGGGGAGGTATCCCTGGATGTAGCCCGGATTCAAATCCGACTGGTCGAAAGGTGGATCCAGCAGTTGGATCAGCGCCTGATGGCGGCGCACGAGGCGCTGATCCACGGCTTCCATCGCCAGGCGCGCGCGTTTGCCGTCACCCGCCCCGGATAGCACCGACCAGCTTTGTGCAATCGAATCGATCCGACATTCGGGGTTACTCGCCGACCCCAGCGGCGTGCCGTCATCGAAGTAGGCGCGGCGGTACCATTCGCCGTCCCAACCCTGCTGTTCGAGCTGCTGGCGCAGCCGGGCCGCCTCCTGCTGACAGCGGTGGGCAAAGGACAGATCATCGCGCCGGCGCGCGATTGCGGTGAACTGCATGAGCACGTCGTACAGGAAAAAGCCCAGCCAGACGCTTTCGCCTTTGCCCTGTTGCCCCACCAGGTTCATGCCATCGTTCCAGTCACCGGAGCCGATCAGCGGCAGGCCGTGTTCACCCCATCTGAGGCCCCGCAGGATGGCCCGCACACAGTGCTGGTATAAACTGGCCACTTCCTCAAGCCGGACCGGTAGATCGTAGTAGGAATCCTCCTCCGGATTGACCGGGCGGCCTTCGAGGAAATGGATGGGTTCGTCCAGCACACCGGTATCCCCGGTGGTCAGAACATAACGGCAGGTGGCCAACGGCAGCCACAGGTAATCATCCGAACAGTGGGTGCGCACGCCTCGGCCCGACGGGGGATGCCACCAGTGCTGTACATCGCCTTCCTGGAACTGACGGGCGGCGCAGCGGAGCAAGTGCTCGCGCACCAGTCGCGGCTCGGCGTGGATGAGCGCCATGACGTCCTGCAACTGATCGCGGAAACCGAAAGCACCCCCTGACTGGTAATAGCCGCTGCGCGCCCACAGGCGACAGGCCAGCGTCTGGTACAAGAGCCAGCCGTTGGCCAGCACATCGAGGGCTGGGTCCGGTGTTGCTACCTGCACGGCGCCGAGGGTGTGCTTCCAATACTGCCATACGGCTTCGAGCGCGCCCCGCGCGGCCGTCGCTCCCCGGAAGCGCTGCACCAGCGCGCTGGCGGCGGCGGCATCCCGGCCCACACCGAGCGTAAACACTAACTCCTGTTCTTGCCCGTCGGCCAACTCGACGGGAGCCTGCAGCGCGGCGCACGGATCCAAGGCGGCCCCGGTCTTGCCGGACAGCCGTGACCGGGCCATCGCGGCGGGATGGCGCAGCGTGCCGTTGCGTCCGAGAAATTCAGTCCGGTCACCGGTTAGGGTTCGAGTCGCCTGATCCACGGCGAAAAAGGCGACCCGGTCGGCGAATTCCGTGTTGTAGGAGTTCCGCGCGAACAGCGCTCCGCTGCCGGGGTCAACTTCGGTGACCACGTGCATGAGTGTTTTCGGCTGCAGATCGCCCAGCACCCATTCCACATAGCCGGTGGCTGAGAGCCGCCGCGACCGGCCTGATTGGTTGCGTAGCTTCAATACGGTGAACTTGACTGCTGCATCCACCGCCACGTAAACCCACATCTCCGTGCGGATGCCGTCCTCTACATGTTCGAAGACGCTGTAGCCAAAACCGTGCCGGCTGAGATAAGGCGTCGCGCCGCGACTGGGTAGCGGCGTCGGCGACCAGCAGTAGCCGCTCTCTTCGTCCCGCAGGTACAAGGCTTCACCGCTGGCGTCGGTCACCGGGTCGTTGTGCCAGGGCGTGAGGCGGAACTCATGGGCGTTTTCGCTCCAGGTATAGGCCAGGCCGTTCTCCGAGATAACGGTCCCGAAGTGCGGGTTCGCCAGCACATTCACCCACGGTGCCGGCGTCACCCGCCCGGGCGCGGTGGTAATGATGTACTCACGCCCATCCGGGGTAAATCCTCCCAACCCGTTGAAGAAGATCAGGTCGCGGCGCGGCGCTGCGTCCGGCGCCGGGGGTTCGGCGTGATGGGTTCGGGTCGCCGTCAAGCGGGGAACCGGTACTTCCACGGGCTTGCGGCGCCGGTTGATCTGGTCCGACAGGCTCTCGGCGACTGTCCGTCAGGATAGCGCGCGCGACCGCTTGCAGCAGAATCCGATCCTCGTTCGCGATCTGTTCCGCCGAGCGCACGAAGATGCCGCCCGGCCGGTCGATCACATGGGCTTCGACGCCCGCCGCAATCAGTCCCATGATCTGGTCGTGCAGCAGTTGCCGATAACCGGATGGTTCTTCGTTCCAAATCACCAGGTCCACCGCGAGTCCCTTACGGCGCCAGTACGCATGGGCCTGTACGAGTTGCCGTGCCAGCTCGATGTTGGCCGGGTCACTCATCCGCAGCAGCACGATCGGCAAATCGCCGGAGATAGCGTAACCCCACAGACCGGATTGGCCACGGCGGTTAGCGCTGAGAATGTTCGGGTCGGCACGCAGCGCAGCATTGGCATAGATCACCGAACCGGCCAGGCGACCATAGAGTTGCGCGTCGGCTTCGGTGGCGTTGAGCTGCCGCAAGACCACTTGGCTGTGGGTCCAGGCCAGATCGAACACGCGATCCGCGAGCCGTCGATCCTGGTATTTCCCGATCATCCCCAGGCACACGTCGCGGCTGGCGCCGACGCCGTAGACCATATCGATAATCGCCTCCTGGTACGGATCGAGGGTGATGCGATAGCGGATGGCGGCAATCGGATCCAACACCGGGCCCTGACTGCCCGACAGCACCGCGGCGGCGCTCAGCGCCTGGGGAGCAGCGATCGTGTTGCCGCGGCCGATGAAGCGCAGGCGGTCCGTCTCGTAGGAGATCTCGTCGCCGTGTACCCCGTGCACGACCATCAGGTGAAACAGCCAGGGCGGCTGCTCGTCGCGGGAACGGGGCCGGCGGGTGCAGAGAATCGCCTGCCGGGCAGGGACGATCTCGGTCTGCACGAACAGATTGCTGAAGGCCGGATGCAGCGCGTCCGCGGCGGGCTCGGCGAGCACCACTTCGGTGTAACTCGTGACCTCGATCGTACGCCGCATCCGGGAGGCGTTGGTGAGGCGGACGCGGCGGAGTTCAATATCGTCCTCCGGCGAAACGGCGATCTCCGTATGGGTCTCGAAGTCGTGGTCGTGGCGGCGGAACTCCACCCGCCCCTGAGAGAAAATCGCCTCGTAATACCGCGGTCGCTTGAGCGTCGGCTGATAGGCGGTTGACCAGAACTCCCCGCTGGCCACGTCGCGCAGGTAACAGAACGTACCCCAGTGGTCACAGACGCCGTCTTCGCGCCAGCGGGTGACGGCGAGGTCTTTCCAGCGGCTGTAGCCACCCCCGGCGTTGGTGACCATCACGTGGTACCTGCCGTTCGACAGCAACTGCACCTCCGGCAGCGGTGTGTCCGGGTTGCTGAAAATGCGCACCGCCAGCTCCTGGGCGCTGGCGGGCGCGCTTAAGTCGGCGCTCTCGCCGGGGTGCATATAGAATGCCGAGACCTTGGGAACCCGCTCCTGCAGCAGCAGCAGAGTCGCCTGGAATATGGGAACCGACTCGAAGCGCCGCTGCATCGGACGATCCAGCAGTAGATAGGCTAGCGACAGCAGGCTCATGCCCTGGTGATGGGCCATGAAGGACCGGACCGCGGTGTGCGATTGGCCGCGGCGCTGCCGTGCCGGCGTGTAGTCGATGGCTTCAAAAAAGCCGAACTTGCCGACAAACCCTGCGGCGGCGAGTCGCTGCAGATTCTGGCACGCCGCCTCGGGGGCCACCATCAGCGCGAGCGCTGAGGCGTACGGCGCAATGACCAGATCCTCGGTTAGCCCGCGCTTCATTCCCAGTCCGGGCGCACCAAAGGCGCGGTACTGGTAGTTGAGGTGCACGTCGACGGTGTTGTAGCCGGATTCCGATATGCCCCACGGCACGCCGCATTGCCTGCCATACTCGATCTGCCGGGCCACCGCCGCCTTGCAGGTCTGGTCCAGCAGGGTGTTTTCGTAGGTTGGCATCACCAGCAGCGGCATGAGGTACTCGAACATCGAGCCGCTCCACGACAGCAGCAGCGGCTCTCCCGCGGCGGTGGTGAGTAGGCGTCCCAGGGCAAACCAGCTCTCCTGCGGCAGTTGGCCCTGCGCAATCGCCACAAAATTACATAAGCGCGCTTCCGACGCCAGCAAGTCATAGTAACTTGAGTCCCGCCGCCGCTCGCTCACGCTGTAGCCGATGGCCAGCAGATGATGCGTCGGGTCGTACAGAAAGCCATAATCCATGCGAGCGAGCGCACCGGCTTGCCGCGCCAGCCGCTCGATAGCCGTCAGTCGCTCCTGGGCGCGGCGGCTCGCCGCCGCGCCGCGCCGCCGTAGTTCGGTCAGTCGTTCGCTTTCCTCGGGGGATGCAACCGCCTCGAGCCGCTGCTCGATGAGCGGCGACCATTCCGCCTCCAGCCCGGCCAGTTGGCGCAGCGTTGGGATACCGTCGAGGCCGGGCAAGTCGCTCACTCCCTCCACGGCGGCGGGCGACGCAAGCCACGGGGCCAGCAAGGTCAACTCCTCGAGAGCATCCTGACATTGTTTGGCAAGGGCGCGCGCCCAGCCGTGGGGGTCGCCGTCGGCTGCGGCGTCGAGACTGCCGGCGACTTGGGCGGCGACCTCGGTGGTGGCGGCGGCCAGTGCTCAAGGCGCCGCCACGCCGCCGCGAGTGTGGTCGGGCGGGAAGCGACGGCGGCCTCCAGATCCTGCTGCAATTGAGCGAGCGCAGCCGGTCTGGCCGCACCCACGGCGTCCACGAGAATCCCCAGGGCGTCGCTTAAGCCCTCGAACACGCGCACCCCCAGGATCGGCTCGTCGGCCAGTGCCAGCAGCCCCGGTCGCAAGGTCAGCAGATGGGCCGCGAGGTTGCCGCTGTCCACGGTTGAAACGTAGGGCGGCGACAGTGGTTGCCGCGAGCGTGTGTCGTACCAGTTATAGAAGTGGCCGCGATAGCGTTCCAGAGTGGCCATGGTGCGCAGCGTATTCGCCGTGCGCTCGATGAGTCGTTCGGCCGTAATGTAACCAAAGTCATAGGCGGATAGATTCGCCAGCAGCGCCAGCCCCATATTGGTGGGCGAGGTGCGATGCGCGACCGTGGCAAGGCGATACTCCTGATAGTTGTCGGGGGGCAACCAGTGATCTTCCGGGCCGACGAAGGTATCGAAGAACCGCCACGTCCTGCGCGCCAACTGCCGCAGAAAGCGGGTCTGGTCAGCCGTTAGTCTGGCCTCGCGGCGGGCGAGCGGCAGGCTGATCCACCAGGCGATGGCCGGAGCGGCCAGCCAGAGGGCCAACAGCGGCCCGGCCACGGCCAGCACGGCGGGTTGCGACAGCAGCAGATAGAGCGCCACAGCAGAGGCGATAACGGGGGCGCTCGACAGCGATCGATAAGAGGCGACCAGGTCCGCGCGGCTGGCAGGATTCACGTCGCCCGATGGATTCCATTCGAGGAGTCGTTGGTGGCTGACCCCCATTCGCCAGACGGTGCGGCCGATGGCATCCAGACTGAAGAACGCCTCGTAGGGAAGGCAGGCGAGCGTGAATACCACCTGCGCCAATGGCTGGCCCGTCGAGCGTACTGTAGCAGCGAGATGCGGGCCCAGCCGCACCTCGTGCGGCTTTTGCAACAGCGCCAAACCCGTGGCCAGCAACGTAGGAAGCAGGATGATGCCGATCACCACCAGGGTCCAGAACCACGCCGCCGCCGAAGCTGTCCAGCCCAGCAGCAACAGCAGGGTCAACGCCGGTGGCACGAGACTACGCCGCAGATTGTCGAAAATTTTCCAGCGGGACAGTGCGGACAGCGGATTCTTCTGCCGGCGCCCGCCGAGGCCGGGAACACGCGGCAGCAGCCACCGCAGCAACTGCCAATCGCCGCGAATCCAGCGGTGCCGGCGGCTCACGTCCGCGCTATAGCGCGCTGGATAGTCCTCGTACAACTGCACATCACTCAACAGCCCTGCCCGCGCGTAGCAGCCTTCCAGCAGGTCGTGGCTGAGGATCTGGTTGTCGGGGAAACGCCCTTCGAGTGACCGTTCGAACGCATCGACATCATAGATTCCCTTGCCGATGAAAGAGCCTTCCTGGAACAGATCCTGGTAAACATCGGAGACAGCGCGCGAGTACGGATCGATGCCCGCCTCGCTACCATACAGCCGCGCATACCACGACCGGTTGGCGCCGGGCAGGCTCACGGCCACGCGGGGTTGCAGGATGCCGTACCCCGCACAGACCCGCTGCCTGCCAGCGTCGTAGCGGGCCCGATTCAGGGGGTGCGCCAGGGCGCCTACGCACTGCCACGCCGCATCGCGCGGCAGTTGCGTATCGGTGTCCAGGGTGATCACATATTGCACCTTCGTCAGCACGTCTGTCCTGCCGACGAGCAGCGAGAAGCGATCGTCCGCGCCGCCGCGCAGCAGCGCATTCAAGTCCCCCAGCTTGCCGCGCTTGCGCTCGTAACCCATCCAGAGCCGCTCCTGCGGATTCCACCGGCGCGGGCGATGAAACAGGAAGAACGTGTCGCTTTCGGCACGCCGATATTTTTGATTCAGCGCTTCAATCCGCTGTTGCGCTTGGCGCAGCAGCGCTGCGTCCTCAGGACAGGTTTCCTGGGACGCGTCACGAAAATCGGTCAACAGGCCGAAGTGCAGGTTGTCGTCGCGATTGGCCAGGAAACGGACTTCCAGCGCTTCGACCAGATCCTCGATGCCGGCGGCGCTGGTGAGCAAGGTCGGGACCACCACCAAGGTACGCGATTCCGGTGGAATTCCCTGGGAGAAGTCCATTCTCGGCAGCGGCTGTGGCGTTGCCAGCAGCGTCGCCAGCCAGTTCACCAGCGCCACCGCCAACTGACTGGTGGACAGCGGCACAAGGATGCCGAGCAGCGCGAGTAGCCAACCCGGTGACCCGGTGGCATACGCCTGCTCCAGTAAGCTCGCGCTGAGGGCCGCCGTCAGCAGCGCAATCGCGCCCAGATAAACCAACAAAGGAAACCGGCGGCTTATTTTTTGGAGAGCCGCTGCCGTGGACCGGCTGACCTGCGCCAGCCGTTCGAGCCGTGGCAATCCCTCATCGATCAGGTAGAACCCGACATGCGCCATCCGGTCATCGCCGTCTTTGCTGGCTGCGCTTGCGCGCGCCAAGTGGATCGCCTGGCGCGCCACTTCAACTTCGGACAGCGGACTGTGCTTGGCGATTTTCTCCACGGCGTGACGGTCGCGGTCGCGGGTGGCAAAATCCATTCCGGCATAAACGCCGCCCAGATCCTGACGCAATATCTGCTCGACTACACTCATCGTCTCCACGAACTCGCGCCAGTCCATCGCCCCCAGAAAGCGCAGGCTGCCGATGCTGTTGCTGATGGAGACCTGGTCGGCGGCCTGGTGCTGGCTTTCCAACTGCACCAACTGCTCGATGGTCTGGCCTGACTCGGCAAGCCATTGCTCGATCCAGGTGAGCGGCGCCGCCAAAGCGGGACTCTGACCCTGCAACCGGCGCGCCAGTTCCGCCACAAAGGCGCCCGACAGCGGCGGATTGGACCGCGCCATGTCGGCGATCACCAAAATCAGGTTCTTCGGATCCTTCTCAGCGATTTCCATCATCTGGTCCGCCCACGAGTCGGCCAGATTGCGGTCAATCACGGCGGCGGCGATTCGGGCGCTAACCCGACGGAGATTTTCAATCAGCGCCAGCCGCAGCATGATAGGAATGGCCCACAATTCACCTAAGGTGAGGGCGGTGGCCTGCTGGTAGGCCGTTACGAAGCGGCTGAGACTTTCCGGATCCACTCGGCCATCGCCATGCGCGATCGTCTCCAGGGCGATGTCGTACACGCGCGGCAGCCCGGCCGATGGGCCGAAGGCCAGGCGGGGTAACTCCCGGCTGTAACCCTTGGGCAAGTGTCGCTTGGCCGTGCGAATCTGCTCTTCGATCAGATAGAGGTTGTCGAGCAGCCATTCCCCGGCTGGCACAATCCGGCGGTTTGCCTTGACCGCCGCCGTCAGCAGGCGGCAGGCTTCCTGCAGGACTTTTTCATTCTCGGTTAGCCGCGGCAGCAACTGGTCCGGCGCAAGCCCCAGACTTAACTGGTGCGAGCCCGCCAGGGTCTTGCCATGCTGCTCCATCTGCACACTGCTGAACAGTTCCGCTCGCAGCGGTGGCTCGTCGCTGGCGTACTTTTGCGTCAAGTCGTTGCTACGGAAATACGCCTTTAAATTGAGTATATTCCCGAAAATCGTCTGGCGATTTAACATCAAGTGAGGTCTCCTTCGGGCGTAACCAGTCGAGCGTTATGCATAGATCATCAATGGCTTACACCGGTTACTTGAGGGCACTTGCAGGAGCAGGCGGGCTCGCGAACTGCATCGGTTTACTGCTGACCGTTCCCTTTGCGAGCCAGCTTGCTCCTAAGCAAGAGTGGACCATTGATTACGTGTATTTCGAAATGCTCATCGTATTTTGTCAACCCGGTAGAGTGTAGTGCTGTTGCTCACCTCGTTGGTAATGGCGACCAGGGGAACGTTGAGGGGACTTTGGTCGGCGGCGATAAACAGGATTCCCTCGGGACCCAGGTCGCCTGTGCGGGCGCATTGCTCCGATTTGGGCAAATTCTTCTGACAGACGGCTGCCGGATCGATAGCGAAGTTGCGATAGTTGATGTATTGCTGAAAAACTGGCGCCTTTGGCTCGGTGATGTCGTAGACATAGATCCCGCCGATGCGCTCGGGCGCGACGAACACGTAGTGACGCCCACCGACCTGGCCGACGGCAAGCTCCTCCGGCTCCGGACCGCGTTCGTTGCTCTTCTGATCGAACCGCGTTGCGTCATCCGATGTGTTGAAAAACGCCGGCACAGCCTGAGCGGCGCGCTGCTCGAGTTGATCGCCGCTAGCGAAGACCTGCTGCCAATCGGTCGTCCAGATCGCGAAAGAACGTGAGCCCAGCATATAGATCTGGTCATAATCGCCATCCTTATCAGTATCGCCCTCTACCGTCGTCACACTCAGGCGCCCAAGATTGCGGTTTTCCTGCAAACTGGCCGCAGTCGGGAAAACTATCGGATCGAGCTGCAAGTCACTCACCCGAGCCAGTTCCGTGTAGCCGCTGAAATCCCTTGGGTCGCCCTCGTTGGCGGTCACCAGATAGGTGGTTCCACCCACCTGAAAAGGAGCGACGATATCGGGTTCATAAAAGGAGCGCACCGGCCAGGTCTGAATGTTGATCACGCCATCTGTATCGCTGGCGTCAAAGCCGTTGCCCGGCAGGCTATGGTCTTGGTAGCCCAACGCCGTAATAGCGGTTATCCGGGCGCCGGGAATGTCTACCACAGCGACCGCGTTATTGCGTTGCAGCATCACCCAGGCAGTCTGTGAATCGAAGGAGACGGCCACCGATTCCGGCTCCAGATCCTGGGCGACCGTTGCATCCGGTCCGTAGATGCGCACCCCGGCTTTGATCAACTGATCTTTGTTATTGTTATAAGCCCTGAAGTTGAGATTAACCACCTGGGGTTCCAGTTGGCATTGTTGAATATGGCAGTCCAGGCCGGTAACGCCTAGATCGATAAGGCTGATGGAGCCTTCGGGATCGATGGTGTACTCGTCATTAGCCTCGCCCTCGTTCGCCACCACCACGCGCCGGCCATCGGGTGTAAACGCCAGCAGCGCCGGTTGAGATCCCACCTCTACAGGCCCTCCGATACGCGTACCGTTGATGTCGAAGAAAACTACTCTGCCTGGCTGTACCTTGAGCGGATTGACGAGGGCTACCGCCAAAATCCCATTGTTCACGTCCACGCTGTTAGGTTTAAACGGCGCTGTCACGATGCTGAAGGCTTTGCTCGGTTTGGCTGGATTGCTAATATCCAGCACGTCTACCAATCCCAAATCGTTCATGGGCACGAAGATGCGCTGGGTCACCGGATCGTAGGCAGGGGGAGAGATGGAGCTGAGATCGAAGAAGTTGCCCGAATAACTGCCGACGACAGACAGCCTGATGGTATTTTTTCCCGATTCAAGGCTGACGGGTGAAAAAGAATGATCATTATCATTATCGTCATCATCACCCCCACCGTTGCACGCAGAGAGCATCGCAATCAGCAGAGTAGCAAAC
Organism: uncultured Pseudomonadota bacterium; assembly: GCA_963708455.1. GTDB lineage: Bacteria > Pseudomonadota > Gammaproteobacteria > Competibacterales > Competibacteraceae > CAIMUS01. The sequence continues at coordinate 285,912 of CAVPSQ010000005.1, read as the reverse complement.
AGCAAAAAAAGATATCTTTTCATGATAAATGCCCCTTGTATTGGCTTGCGCAGCCGCTGTTTTTCCGGCGCCCTGTGAGACAGTAGGAACCCGGAATGTATAAAATTTTAACCATATTACCATTACAGTAATATAATATTAGCAGTCCCCGGCAAGCGGGATTGGGCGCCTGTACCGCGCCGCGGTTCAGCGCCTTCCTCTGATCGAGTGGATGCAGAGCCTGTTCTTGTAACCAGGTTTTATGCCTTAATATACCCTTGTAGCAGTAAGGAGTCACGACCATGGCAAAAGAAAAATCTTCTGGGCAGCAAGACGTTGCAACCGAAAGCAAAGGTCAACAGGTTAAGCTTCGAACCGCTGCTCCTGCACCCGCTTTAAGTCCCTGGGAAGACCTGGATCGATGGCTGGGAACTTTCCTGCGGCACGGCTGGATGCGGCCTTTCCAGGGGGATTGGCCCTTGTGGCATGAATGGCAAACCCAGTTGCCGCGCGTCGATGTCGTCAACCGGGATACCGAAATCGTGGTGCGCGCGGAAGTACCCGGCGTGGACAAAGACAACCTGGATGTGTCCCTGACCGGCAATACCATCACTATCAAAGGCAGCACCCGCCACGAGGAGAAGGAAGAAAAGGGTGACTACTACCGCGCGGAGATGTCGCGGGGCAGTTTCACCCGTACCGTTACCCTGCCGGCCGAAGTAGACGGCGCTCAGGCCAAGGCCACCTTCAAGGACGGCGTACTGGAAGTCACCCTGCCCAAGGTGGAGGCCGCGCAGCGGCGCCCCATCAAGGTGGAATGAAGGCCGCGCCCACTGCCAGGCAGCGCTATGGAAAATATCTTCGCTTGCGCCGATGAACTCGGTCCCGCCAAAATCATTCATGTCCATGAGCCTTCACTGGAGCTGAAGGCCGTGCTGGTAGTGGACAACACCGCCGCCGGCCCGGCCGTCGGCGGGCTGCGCATGGCGCCGGATGTCAGCACCCGGGAATGTTTCCGGCTGGCCCGTGCCATGACCTTGAAAAATGCCGCCGCCGGCCTACCCCACGGCGGCGGCAAATCCGTTCTCTACGGCGATCCGCGCATGCCCAAGGCCGACAAAGAGCGGCTGCTGCGGGCTTTCGCCAGTTCCCTGCGCGGCGTGCAGGAGTATATTTTCGGACCCGACATGGGTACCGATGAGGAGTGCATGGCCTGGATTCGGGACGAGATCGGGCGGGCGGTCGGGCTGCCGCGCGAATTCGGCGGGATTCCGCTGGATGAGATTGGAGCGACCGGCTGGGGCATCGGCCATGTGGCCGAGGTAGCCGTGCGCTACTGCGATTTCACGCTGGACGGTGCGCGAGTCGTGGTGCAAGGCTTCGGCGCAGTGGGCAAGCATGCCGCCCGCTGCCTCAAAGCGCTGGGCGCGGTGCTGGTCGGCGCGGCCGATTCCCAGGGAACGGTGTACAACCCGCGCGGCCTGGACGTGGACGCCCTGCTGGAACTGAAGCAGGCCGGTCGCAGCGTGCTGGACTATCCCGACGGCCAGCGGTTGGAGCGGGAGGCGGTGATCGATCTGGACTGCGATATTCGGATTCTGGCCGCGCGTCCGGATGTGATCCACGCAGACAACGTCAGCCGGTTGCGCACCCGCCTGATCATTCAGGGCGCCAATATCCCGATCACGCCAGAGGCGGAGCGCTATCTGCATGACCGCGGCGTGCTGTGCGTGCCCGACTTCATCGCCAACGCCGGCGGGGTGATCTGCGCGGCGCTGGAATACCGGGGCGCCAGCGAGGGTGCCGCGCTGCAGGCGATCGAGGAAAAACTGCGGCGCAACACTGAACAGGTGCTGGCAACCGCCCGTGAGCGCCACATCCTGCCACGTGAGGCGGCGGTTGAACTGGCGGTGGAGCGGGTGAAAAAAGCCATGAGCTACCGGCGCTGGTCACTGTTTTCCACGGCGCCGGGGTTTATCTAACTGAGATTTGCTCGGGTTAGTTCCGAAAGCGGCAGCTTAAGGGGGCAACCATGTACCGCATCCGCCTGCATGGACGCGGAGGTCAAGGCATCAAGACAGGTGGCCGCATTCTCGGCACGACCTTTTTCCTGGCCGGCTTCGAGGTCCAGGATGCGCCGCTCTACGGTGCGGAGCGGCGCGGCGCGCCTATCTTCGCTTATGTCCGCGCCGCCCGACACGCAATCGACGAGCGCGGTCCTATCCGGCAGCCCGATCTGGTGGTGGTGGCGGACGATACCCTGATGCAGATTCCGGCTGCCGGAGTGTTGACGGGTATTGCCCCGCGCACTGTTTTGCTAATCGACAGCTTTGAGTCGGCGGACTACTGGCGGCAGCGGCTGAACTTGAGCGGCACCGTGCTGGTGCTGCCCGCCGCAGAGGTCGAGGACCGGGCGGAACTACCCTATAGCGGCGCGGCCTGCGCCGGCGCGGCGGCGTGTCTGCTCGGGCTAAAACGGGGCGTGCTGACCCAGGCGATTCAGCAGGAACTAGGCCCAGCCGGCCGCAGCGTAGTGCAGCACAATCTGGACCAGGCGCTGGCAGCCTACGAGCGCCTGGTCGACCACGCCGGCGCGGTGAGCGAAGGCGGCGTCCAGTCGGCGACAGCTTATCAGCCACCCGCCTGGGTCGATCTGCCGGTGGAGGATACCCTGCTGGCCGCTCCGGCGATTCACGGCGCTGCCACCAGCGTCCAGGTCAGGACCGGCTTGTGGCGGACCCTGCGGCCGGTCATCGACTATCACTACTGTCGTCAATGTCTGGCTTGCGCCACCTTCTGCCCTGACGGCGCTATCCAGGTCGTGGAAGGGCAGCCTTGCATCGATTACGACCACTGCAAGGGCTGTCTGATCTGTGTGGTGCAATGTCCCTACCATGCCATGTCGGCGCTGCCCGAACATCGGGCCGCCGGGGAGTCTGCCGCATGAACCGCACCTTGTTGACCGGCAACGGCGCCGCCGCCTGGGGCGCACGTCTGGCCCGGATCGATTATGCGCCCGCCTTTCCGATCACTCCCCAGACCGAAATTATCGAGACCCTGGCTGCCTGGATGGACAGCGGCGACATGGCCGGCCGGCTGGTCATCCTCGAATCCGAGCATTCCATGCTGGCCGCCGCCGGCGCCGCCGCAACCACCGGTGTGCGCGTGTTCACCGCCACCTCTAGCCAGGGACTGCTGCATGCGATGGAAATGTTGTACACGGTCGCCGGCTGGCGCACCCCACTGGTGCTGGTGAATGTGTCGCGCGGCCTGTCCGCGCCGATTACCCTGGAGCCGGATCATAACGATATCCTGGCGGCTCGCGACTGCGGCTTTCTGCAGATCCATTGCGCTACCTGTCAGGAAGTGCTGGACAGCGTGCTGTTAGCCTACCGGCTGGCTGAGGATCCGCGTGTCCGTCTGCCGGTGATCGTCAACCTGGACGGTTTTTATCTATCCTTCACCCGCGAGCCGGTAGCCCTGCCACCGGCGGAGGCGGTCGACGCCTTTCTGCCGCCGTTCGATCCGGAAAGCATCGCTTTCCGCGCCAGTGCGCCCATCAGCCAGGCAGTGGCGGTGCTGGGCGGCGCGGCGTATTCGTATTTTCGCTACGAGCTGCACCTGGCCGCCCTGCAGGCGCTGACCGTGTATGACGAGATCGCCCAGGAGTTCGCCCGGCTGATCGGCAGAACCTGGCCAGCGGTAGAAGCCTACCGCAGTGCCGATGCTGAACTGGTGTTCGTCATGCTGGGTTCGTTCGCCACCAAGGCCAGAGAGGCAGTGGACCGGCTGCGGGAAGCAGGCTGGAAAATCGGCCTGCTGCGCCCCCGTCTGCTGCGGCCATTCCCGGCGGAACAGTTGCAAGGCCTGGTGACCGGCAAGCAGGGTGTCGCCGTCATCGACCAGAACCTGTCGATGGGTAAGGGCGGCGTGCTGCACACCGAACTGGCGTCGGCCCTGTACGGCCGCCCGGGTGCGCCGCTGCTGCTCAGTTTTATCGGCGGACTGGGAGGGCGCGACATCACGCCGGAAGAGTTCTACGCCATGGCGGAGGCGACCCGACAGGCAGTGACGGATGGCAAGGCGCCACCACCCCGCCTGCTGTATCGCGCAGAGGAACTGCGCGAAGTCCGGAAATTACAGGCGATTGCTGTAGTGGAACGCCATGCCCTGGGAGTACAACCATGAATGCAACTGCAGTGGAGCAGCGTCCGGAATTGCCTTCCACCCAACTGTTAGGGACGGGCACCCCCCTGTGCGCCGGGTGCGGGGGCCTGGAGGCGGTGCGCGAGATTTACGATCTGCTCGGCGCTAAAACAGTGTTCGTCAATGCCGCCGGGTGTATGACTCTGCTGGCCGTGTATCCCTTCACACCGTTCCGCGGTTCCTGGCTCTATACCGCCATGGGCTGTGCGCCAGCCGGCGCCCAGGGCGTGCGGGACGCGCTGGATATCCTGCTGGCTCGCGGTGCTATCGCCGCGGACGAAGATTTACAGGTGGTGGTGCTAAGCGGTGACGGTTCCGCCTACGGTATGGGACTGGCGGCGACCTCCACGGCCATCGAGCGGGGGCTGAATTTTCTGTACCTCTGTTACGACAACGAAGGTTACGGCAACACCGGTCAGCAGGCCTCGGGCGCCACGCCACACGGCGCCCGCACCGCCACCAGCCCAGGGTCACGCGGCTACGGCGGTACTAAAAAGGATCTGTTCGCCATCTGGGCGGCCCACCGACCGACCTATGCCGCCACCGTTATCGGCGCCGAACCGCTCGATCTGGCCCGGAAAATCACAACCGCTAAAAGCCTCCAGGGGCCCCGGCTGATCCTGGCCTTATCCCCCTGTCCCACCGGCTGGGATTACGATCCCCGCTACACCGTGGAGATCGGGCGGCTGGCGGTGCAAACCGGCGTGTGGCCCTTGAAAGAATATGTCGATGGCCGGGTGAGTCATACCATGATTCCAGCGCCCCGTCTGCCGGTAGACGCCTATCTGCAACGGCAGGGGCGATTCGCTCATCTGTTCCATCCGCAGCGCAACGAGCCGCTGCTGCAGGAAATCCAGCGCCAAGTGGATGTTTATTGGCAAGCCGTTGCCTAGAGCGTTGATTGGTTTGCATGAAGGCAGTCAAATGGGCCAGACTGGGAAACAGATGTTCCCGGAATCACCGTCCTGGGAGCGCCGGCGTCCTCGCCGGCTCCGCCAATAGGGCAGCGACGGCTGGGTTTACCTGGAGCGGACGGTGGTTATTTCCACCCCGTGGCCGGCGAGGACGCCGGCGCTCCCAGGGACCCCGGTTGAAAACAGGCCATGACCAAGAACCGGTTCAACAAAGCCGAACTGGCCGGTGCATTCGGCGATCTCGGCACGCTGGCGCCGTTTGTCACTGCCTACGTGACCGTCCTTAAAATGGACCCCTGTGGAATTCTGCTGGCTTTCGGTATTGCCCAGATCGTCGTAGGCGCTTACTACCGTACCCCCTTTCCCGTCCAGCCGATGAAAATAATCGGCGCGATTGCGATTACCCAGGCGGCGCAGGGAACGGTGCTGACGCCGGGCGCCGTGTTCAGCGCTGGATTGATTACCGGCTTTGCCTGGCTGGCGCTGGGCTTGAGCGGCCTGGCGCAGAGACTGGCCGGCTGGTTCCCGCGCGCGGTTGTATTGGGCGTCCTGACCGGTTTAGGCCTGAGCTTCATGTTTCAGGGGCTCCAGCTGATGGCGGCGAACTGGCTGCTTTCCGGCGTGCTGGCGGGTGTTACCGCAGGGCTCCTGTCGCAATCGCGGCTCCCGGTTATGTTCCTATTGCTGTTGGCGGGAGCGGGACTCGCCCTCCTGCAACAACCGGAGCTGCGCGAGGAGTTCGCCGCTATACACGTAGCTTTCCGGCTGCCCGCGTTCCTGGCGCATTCACTGACAGGGCAGGATATCTGGCTTGGACTGGTGTTGCTGGCGCTGCCGCAGTTTCCCCTGACGCTCGGCAATGCCTGCATCGCGATCGTCGCGGAAAACAACCGCCTGTTTCCCGACCGTCCGGTTGCGGCACGGCAGGTCGCCGTTTCGACCGGCCTGCTCAATCTCTGGTCGGGCGCTGTGGGCGGTGTGCCGATGTGTCACGGCGCGGGTGGTATGGCGGGTCATGTGCGCTTCGGCGCCAGGACCGGAGGCGCGTCCATCATCATCGGTCTGGTGCTGACCGTGATGGCGCTGTTTTTCAGCGATTCGGCCCAGCTCCTGTTTGATCTGCTCCCGCCGCCTGTCCTGGGAGTGATTCTGTTGTTTACCGGACTGCAGTTGGCGCTGGCGGATTATGGCTCGGAACTGACGGCTTCGGGCCGCTGGGTGGCGCTGACCACGGCAGTTATTTGCATCTGGAACGTGGGTTTTGGCCTACTGGCCGGGTTGTTGTTGCATCAGGGTTTCAGCCGGGGTGCAGCTGCTCGTGGGTCAGGTTAGCACAGCGTAACCTGACATGCCGGGCTGTCCATTGCCGCCGGCGACTAAACGCAGCGCCGACTGCCGAGCACCACCGCCCGCGGCCTCGCTGTTTACACTGGTTCGCACAAACTGGGCCTATCCTTTTGGCGTTATCTGCTTGACCGTATTCAAAGGGATCAAGCCATTCCACCTTTGCCTGTACTCATCCGCCAACGCGCACATTCCCTGACCGGGTAGTCAGGCTGCCAGGGGTTTTTGAGAAGTTACTTTTTTGATCATTAACCTACTGATTATTAATGGTAATTTTTTGTGGTGTGTGAAGATGGGTTAAGCGTTCTTGCCTTTGGCGAAGGTGCGGAAGCTGTCGATGATATGTTGCTCCACCCGGTCCAGCAGCGGCGCTTCCCTGCCGGGCGCGCGCCGCAGCGCAATGGTGTAGTCCGGCATGGGCGGAAACCCATCCTGTTGGGTGAGCACCTGCATGCCGTCGGGCACGTTGCTTAAACCCAGTACGCTGACCGCCAGTCCGGCCCGCAGCGCCGCTTCGATGCCGGTCAGGCTGACGCTGGTGTAGGCAACCCGGCTGGCCCGACCTTGCGCAGCCAGCGCCTCCAGCGCCCATTGCCGGAACGGGCAGCCGGGTTGGTAGAGCGCCAGTGGCAAGGGGTCCTGCTCGTGCACGCAATGGCGCGCTGACGTTACCCACACCATCGGCTCCTGATGCACGACGATGCCGCTGTTGTCGCCGTGACCGTGAGTGATCAGCGCCAGATCCACGCTGCCTTCGGCCAGGCGGGGGAGCAGGTTGACCGTCGGCTCACACACCACCTCGACATGCACCCGTGGGTTGGTTTCGGCAAACCGCGCCAGAATACCCGGCAGAAACGTGCTGCCATAGTCATCCGGCGTGCCGAAGACCACGCTGCCTTCCAATGCGGAACTGTCGAAGGCGGCCAGCGCCTGCCGATGGGCGTGCAGAATCCGCCGCGCATGGCCGAGCAGCAACTCGCCGTCTACGGTTAAAGCCACCGAGCGGCCTTGCCGTCCGAACAGTGGACGGCCTACCGCTGCCTCCAGGCGTCGCATCTGCATGCTGACCGCCGATTGGGTCCGAAACACGCGCCGGGCGGCGTGGCTGAAGCTACCGGTGTCGGCAATGGCGACGAAGGTGTGCAACAAATCGGTTTCCAGCATAACGTTCATACCCGGATAGTTCATTTAAATTGAACTATAGTATAAGAACTATTCGTTAGACTGATCAATATCGATCTGGGATAGTAAGCTCACCTGATTCAATTGATGACCTCCAGGAGGTAAAGGATGAGCGAGACCCTCTACATTTCCCAGTCGGCTCCGCGCTCCAGCGACGCTAGCCAAAAAGGGTTGCTGTTTTCCATACTGCGGCCTATCGGTCAAGTGGCGCAACGCTGGGTGCAGGGTTTGTATGACCGACGGATCTTGCAGGCGCTGCCCGAACATCGCTTATGGGATATCGGCCTGACCCGCGACGATGTCGTGCAATTGACGGCGCAGCCTTTTTGGCAGCCGGTCGATTACGACTGGCTGGAGGCACGCCGGCGCAGCAACAGTCGGTGCGATGTGCGCCGCTGGCATTGACGGCATCAAGGAGGGGAAGCGATGAACCAGACGGTGCTCTGTTCTCGACCCACCCTGGGCGCTGCCCCTCAGCAGGGATTGCAGCGCTGGATTCGGACCGTTGCGCAACACGTAACCGGGCGACTGTGGACCGGCTTACAGCGCTGCCAACGGTGGCGGCAGCAGCGGCGAACATACCGGGCCTTGTATGCGTTGGATGACCGGACTCTGAGGGATCTGGCGCTGTCCAGAAGCGAGATTCCCTTTGTAGCCGGGCAAACTACGATCACCCAAACCAGACGCAGGGTTGTAGGTACAGGTCTGGCGCCTGTCCTCACCGGTGAGCGTCTCACCACTGCCGTATGAATAGAGGGCGGACCTGGTGTCCGCCCTTGATTTATTCCCTGCCCGCCTCCTGCCTCGTACTGATGGTCAACGCCTGCCAGTGATGTAACAATGGCGCCTGATAACCTTAATAGTGGAGCCAATCATGATGCAACAGCAGTGGCGGGTATTTTTCGTGAGCGTGCTGGCGCTGCTGGCCAGCGGCTGTGGTTACAACGACATTCAAAGTACGGACGAACAAACCAAGTCCGCCTGGGCCGAAGTCGTCAACCAGTATCAACGGCGCGCCGATCTGGTCCCCAACCTGGTCAACGTTGTCAAGGGCTACGCCGGCCATGAACAGGAGGTTCTGACGCAGGTGACCAACGCCCGCGCCAAGGTCGGCAGCATCCAAGTGACGCCGGAACTGCTGAACGATGAGCAGCACCTCAAGCAGTTCCAGCAAGCACAGGGTGAGCTATCTTCCGCACTGTCGCGCCTGCTGGTAGTTTCGGAAAATTACCCGCAACTCAAAGCCGACAGCCTTTTCCGGGATTTGCAGGCGCAGCTCGAAGGAACGGAAAATCGCATCACGGTGGCCCGCAACCGCTACATTAAAACCGTGCAGGATTACAATCTGGTGATACGCTCGATCCCCACCAATTTTACCGCCATGCTGTTCGGTTACAAGATAAAACCTTCCTTTACGGTGGAGAATGAAAAAGAAATTTCCACCGCTCCGCGGGTCGATTTCGGCCGTCCCGCGCCGGCCGCGCCCGGCGTTGGTCGATGAACCGGCTGCCGCTCTGTCTGGGCCTGTTGCTGCTGTTGCTGGCCGCTGCGGTCCAGGCCGATGTGGCTGTTCCCCCGTTACAAACCCGCGTCACCGATCTAGCGGGTCTGTTGACCCCGGATCAGCGTGCCAGTCTGGAAAGTCGCCTGCAAGCCTTTGAACGAACCAAGGGCAGCCAGATCGCGGTGCTGATCGTGCCCACTACCGAACCGGAAACGATAGAGCAATATGCTATCCGCGTCGCCGAGGCATGGAAGCTGGGTCGCAAAGGAATAGATGACGGCGTAGTGCTGGCCGTCGCCAGGGATGACCGCACGCTGCGGCTCGAAGTCGGGTATGGTCTGGAGGGGGTGCTCAACGACGCCACCGCCAAGCGCATCACCAGCGAAATCATCGTGCCAGCCTTTAAGCAGGGGCGTTTCTACGAGGGCATCAACGCGGGCGTCGACCGTATTATCCGGGTCATCGAGGGTGAACCGCTGCCGCCGCCGCAACGCAGCACCGCGCACAGGGATAGCGGGATCGATCCCTTGTTGCTCCTGCTGGTCTTCCTCCTGCTCGGCAGCTTGCTGGTCAATGTGCTGGGCCAGTCGCAACAAGGGCGATGGTCGAACACCGGCCGCCGCTATGGCCGTTCCGGTTACTACGGTCCAGGCGGCTGGGGGGGCGGCGGCAGTGGTGGCGGATTCGGCGGCGGTGGCTCCGGTGGCGGATTCGGCGGCGGCGGTGGCGGATTCGGCGGCGGTGGAGCTTCCGATCGGTGGTGATCATGAACCTGCAACGCATCCTAAGGCATCTTGCCACGACCCATTTCACCGTGCAGCGTCTCTTCCCTCTGCCGTGCAGACAGGCGATAGAGCAGGCTGTTCAGGAAAGCGAAACCCGGCATAACGGCGAGATTCGCTTTGCGGTGGAAGCGGCGCTCAATCTGCGCTCGGTGCTGCGCGGCAAAACGCCACGCGAGCGGGCGGTGGAGATATTTTCCGAATTGGGCGTATGGGATACCGAGGCCAACAGCGGTGTATTGATCTACCTGTTGCTGGCCGACCACGCGGTGGAAATCGTCGCGGATCGGGGAATAAGCCGCTGCATTGCGCCAGCTGACTGGGAGACGATCTGTCATGACATGACGGCGGCTTTCCGACAGGGGCGTTTCGAGCAAGGCTCGCTGGCGGGCGTCCGCGCCGTCAGTGGTCTGCTGGAGCGGTTTTTCCCGCCGCCGCCGGTCAATCCTGATGAACTGCCGAATCAAGTGGAATTGCTATGATCGGGGCTGTTGATCGGGTCATTGCCCGACTGTTTTTTTAACCACTTTACGCAGCAGGATTTCATCGTAACCGGGTTTGACCAGCGCTTCGATCGCGCCGATGGCCACGAAGCCGCGCCGTTCGTAGAAAGCGCGCGCCTTGTGGTTGAAGGCGGAAACCAGCACCCAGGCGTTAGGGTTCGCCAGCCGCGCCTGCTGTTCGAACCAGCGCAGCAGTTCGCTACCCAGGCCAACTCCCTGATAGTCGGGAAACAGGCCGAGCAGTTCCAGATAGGGACCCCGCAGCCAGGGATAGCGCACGCTGATAATTCCGGCCAGACTGCCAGCGGAGATCGCCGGCAACGCCTGGGCGGTGTTGTACCCTCGGCCGTTGCCGTGCAGGACCACGATAGAGCCGGGTTTGGCTTCACTGGTTACTCTCTGCGTCAGTCTTTCCGCCGTCTGACTCTTCACCGGATCGGCGCCGACATAGTCCATGAGCTGGTCCCATAGCCATTCATACTGTAACCGTTTAGTCCCCCCTTGCCATCACCCCAAATTAGGCGGCAGCCGGTAATGGGGGTGCTGGGTTACCTTTACGCCGCTCGGCGATGACTGGTGCCAAGTAGGGCCAAGGCAGCAGGTGGCGGCGGCAGGTGTCGATGACACTGGCCAGCAAAGCGAACGCGCGGCTCCTCTGCTCGGTGCGGGTCCCCTGGCTGAGGAGCCGGGCGATGACCCAGTGCCGCAAGGCCCGTTCGGCTTCGTTGTTGGTCAACGGCAGATAGGGATGGGCCACGACGATCCAGACCGCCTCCCAATCATGGAGAAACTCGCGCGCCAGCGCGCGGGTCTTCTCATGAGGAGACTCCCGATGCTGTTCGCATCATCGGCGGAAGGCATCCAACCGGTCGCGGAAGTGCGGGGTCAGGTCCACCGGTGGACCTTCGCGCGGCTGGTAAATCGCGGCCATCAGGTCGCTGAGCAGGTCGTGGGTGGCCTGCCCAAAGGCCCGCGCCTCGGCGTTGAGGCTTTGTTTGAGTCCTTCTGCCTTGCGTAACAGGTGCGCCCAACAGCGCAGCCGCTGCTGGAACTGGCGGTAGACCTGGTAACCATCGCTCATCAGCCAGCCGACCAAGCCCTCGCCAAAGACATGGGCCAGGATCTCTTTACTGCGATAGCCGATGAAGTACAGGCAGAGCGTCGGGGTGATGATCACCCACAGCCACAGTAACCGGCCCCATTCCTTCCACGGTGTCTCGTCGGCGTAGGCCAGCGTGGCCTGCTGCAGTTCTTCCACTCACTGCTCTTCGAGCGGCTCGACCGCCCGACCGGCTTCATGAAGACATTGATTAATCGTGCGGGTGCTGAGCTCGATGCCCAGCCAGTCTCGCAGCAATTCTTGAGTCCGTCGCCGCGACAGGTGCAGCCGATGCGATAAGCACACCCGCAGGCTCACCCACAGCGGTCCCACCAGATGCCATTCCGTCAATCCTACGGTCCACAGCGGGTCGGTGGGGCCGCGGCCGGGCTCGCTGCGGTTGATATGCCCGCAGTGGCAAGTAATCTCACCGTAGCGATGTTTCTCATGGCGTACCTGTACGCCGCGCAAGCCCGCGTCTGGATCCGTCTCAATCTCCAGGACATACAACCCGGTGCGGGCGATAAACTCAGCGGGCTCCAGCGCCTGGCCACAGCAGGCGCAGCTCTCCGGCGCAGGGTTCACCGTCGCACTCACCGGTAAACTCACCTGCCGGCTATGACCCGGTGCGCCGATCTGACGCCCCACTTTCTGGGGCGTCGCGTCTGCGGTGCTCGCCGGTGTCGTCCCCACGGCCGGGGCCACAACCTCGCTGGGCTCCGCCGCCGCTGGGCTCGCGGCGCTGACCTCCGCCTCGGACTCCATCTCGCTACCCCCGTCCTCGGCCGCTTCCAATGCCTCACCGGCGGGGTCGTGGCCGTGCCACGGTGGGTCACTGCGGGGAGGCCGGGAACGGCTCTGGGAGTTCGCCTTGAGCCGCTCCCGCGCGTCCTTTAAATCCCACAGCAACTTCACCAGCAGGGCATCTTTCTGCTCCGCCGGTAACGCTGTCAGCTTCTGCGCATCGAACTGCTGAAGATCAAAGTCGCTCAGGTACACTAACTCAACTCACAAACACGGATAGCCAAACCGTCCCCCGCTGGCAACCCCTCCAGGGTGGGTACATGTAGTAGGGGGCTAAACGGTTACAACTCACCCGGTGGACCCGGGATTCGATCCCAAATCCCGGCAAACGCGAATGGTTCCTCGGCGTTGAGGAGGATGCGATACGGTATCCTATGCTTTCCCTCGCGTTTCCATTCATAGAAACTATCCGCCAGAACCAGGCAACGGCGTTGCGCCAGCGATTCCCGCAAGAAGGGCTTCTCTGTCAGCGTCTCTGCCCGCGCGTTAATTTACGGTCGCACCGTCCATCGGGGAAAGCCAGAGTCCGAACCCAGATGAGCGCCAACACACGACCCACCCGCCGCCCAGCACCAGTCGTCGCCGCCGCCTGCCAACGCCAAGCGGGTTGAGTTCGTGTGCGGCATCCGCTGACCCACCCTATCCCGGTTCGGAATGGCGGAAGATAATGGTCACCCGCAGACCTTGGCCGTGGTCGCCTTCGTCAAGGCTCACTACGGCCCTGTGAATATCGGCGATGCGCTTCACGATGGACAGCCCCAGGCCACTACCCACTTCACCGCTGCCCAGGATCCGGTAGAAGCGCCGCCAGACCTTCTCCCGCTCTTCCGGCGCCAGTCCCGGTCCCTGATCGGTGACAGACAGCACTACCTGGGTTCGCTCAGGGGTAACCGCAACGCGGACGACGCTGCCACTGGGACTGTAGCGCACCGCATTGTCAATCAAGTTGCGCAGCAGAATTCGCAACAGCTCGGGGTTGCCGTCGACCGGGGCAGGACGGCCGGGGTCTAGCTCCAGCTCGATATTCCGGCGCAGCGCCAGCGGCGCCAATTCGGCCACCGTCGTCGTTGCCACACTGCGCAGATCGCAGTGTTGGCAGAGATGCTCCGACTGGCCAGGTTCGAGGCGTGCCAGCGTCAGCAACTGTTCGACCAGATGCGCGGCCCGGTCACTGCCGACAATAACATTGTCAAGCACCCGCTGGCGTTCGCTGTCAATCGTAGCTATTCGGGCGACCTGCGCCTGAATCTTCAGCGCCGCCAGTGGGGTACGCAGCTCGTGGGCAGCGTCGGCGGTGAATCGGCGCTCATTGTCGAGGGAATTGCGCATTAGGGCGAACAGGCGATTCAGATTTTCGACCAGTGGCGCGACTTCAACCGGCGCCTCGGTATCTTCCAGAGGTATGAGGTTTTCAGGATGGCGCTGCGTTACCTGAGCGCTGAGCACGGTGAGGGGTGTTAAAGCTCGGTTGACACCGAGCCAGATCAGTACGGCGAGCCCTGGTAACGCAATGAACAACGGCTGTAGCAGGTGTTCGGCGATGCTGCCGACAATCCGATCCCGAACCTCATGCCGCTCGCCTACTTGAATGAGCTGCCGGCCGGTGCCGCTCCAGAGACTGAATACCCGCCACGGTTCGCCGCCATGCACGGCATCGCTGAATCCATTCTCTTGGCTGGCCAGGCGTTCGCGCGGCGCGTTGGCCGAGTACAGGAGGAGTCGCCGCCCGTCCTGCCAGATCTGGAACGCGACCTGGCGGCTGTATTGGTGCAGATGGGTTAAATCGTCGGTGTCGATTTCCTCCCGCTCCTTGCCGTCGTCATCATCATCCTCATCGATCTCTCCACCCATCTGGGCGTTGAGCAGCGCCGCCGATTGGGCCAGATGGGCGTCGAGCAGCGCGTCCACCTGACGCTTGGCATCCCGGTAACTCATCAGCACGGTGATCAGCCAAGCTACTGTGACGGCAGCGAGCAGTATGAACAGCAACCGCCGTTTGACGGAAAACCGGCGCGGCGGTTTAGTCATGCGGCTCCCGTGGCAGCAGGTAACCCACCCCCCGAATGGTGCGGATCAACTCGGGCTGCAGTTTCCGGCGCAGATGGTGGATATGCACCTCGATGGCGTTACTTTCCACCTCCTCACCCCAGGCGTAGAGTTGCCGTTCGAGCTGCTCGCGCGACAAGACCCGCCCGGCATTCAGCATCAGCGTGTGCAGCAGGACGAACTCACGCGCCGACAGGTCCACCAAGTGGCCCTGAAAGATCACCTGGTGGGACGCGGCCTCGAGCGCCAGCGCGCCGATCCGTATGATTGGCGCCGGTTGCCCTTGGGCGCGGCGGATCAGGGCACGCAGACGGGCGGCCAGCTCGTTCAAATCGAACGGTTTGACGAGGTAATCATCGGCGCCGCCGTCAAGTCCTTTAATCCGGTCGATAATCGCATCACGGGCGGTCAGAATCAGCACCGGCGTCTGGTTACCTGCTACCCGCAGCCGCCCTAACAACTCCAGGCCCGTGAGACGAGGCAACCCCAGGTCCAAGATGACGGCGGCGTAAGGTTCGGTGTTCAAGGCCAGTTCCCCGGCGACACCGTCCCGCACCCAGTCGACAGCAAACCCGGCTTGGCCTAGGCCCGCCTGAATGCCATCGCCGAGCAGTGAGTCGTCTTCTACCAGCAGTAGGCGCACAATCGTCGGCCTCCGTCAGTGCTCAGAGCCACCCCATCCAGAAGGCGATCACACCGGCCAGCAGCCCAAGGCCAATCAGCCCATGGACGTGACGGATGCCAGCGCCCGGTGCGCCGGTTTTGTAGCCGGTCACCATCCCTTTAATCAGATTTTCCCGGTGGCGAATGCTGCTGACGATCACTCCTGCGATATGCACCAGCACGGCCGCCAGCATGGCGTTTGCAGTTCCTTCGTGCAGTTCTTCCAGCCATTCCCCGCCCAGCTCCTGATTCAGCGCGTAGCCGGTGATGCCGGTCAAAACACCGAGGACGAGAAGTACGATAATCATCCAGCTGCCGGCTGGATTGTGGCCGATGTAATGGACCGGCGCCGCCGTCAGCAGTGAACGGAAGTAGGCCCATAACGCTGGCAGGCCGAAGGTAAAGGCGCTGAAGTGGGCGTAACGAGTGCCCAGCACTCCCCACAGCAGCCGAAAGCCAATCAGCCCCAGCAGCGTATAGCCAAACAGTAGATGAATATCCCGGAAGCGTTCGCTGTCTCCCGTCAGAAAAGCCCCAGCGAAGCACAGGGCCAGCAACCAGTGAAACACCCGAGTAGGCACATCCCAGACCAGTATTTTCTCAGTCATGACGGTCTCCTTCAGTGGGGCACTCGCCGAGTGGTTTCGCTGTAGTCGCCGTCAGCCGCCTTGGTATGGCAGGCGCCGCAGTTGGCAGGACTCTTGACCACGGGACGACTCCAGATCGCGGCTGGTAGTTCTTCTCCGTGTTCATGTTTGAACCAGGCTGTTTCGGTAATCCGGAGTATCGGCTGACTGTGCGCCGAGCAGCAGTCCCGGCCGGCATGCTGGACAAGAAACGCCATAATCTCGGCGGCGAGCTGGGGTTCCAGACTGGCGTCAGTGCCGAAATGCCGATTCAGATCAGTCATGATGGCGCGCCAGGAGGCGGCGGGCAACAGCGCCGGCGGATAAGGCACATGGCAACTGCCGCACTCGGATTTCCAGGTTGGGTTAGTCGCTGTAAAGCGCTCGGCGTCCGCCCAGGCGGTCGGCCAGAGCAGCAGAGCCGTCGCCATGGTCAGGGCGACACTGTTATTGAGCGTATTGAGAGATAACTGAGGCATGATTATTACTTATGCTAAGGCTTTAGGAAAAGCAGATAGGTCAGTACATCGCCCTTTTCCAGGGGGGTGCAGACCCGGTTAAGCACATCGTTGCAGTTACGCCGAAACCATTTTTCGACCTTGCTGGCGCTGGTGAACCGCTCCGGGTTGGCCGCCGGCGCCAGGGGATCGATGATTTTGCCGGTCCTGGCATGCTGGCCAGGCTGCAGCGGAGTCTGGGTATGGCAAAACGCGCAGCTCCACTTCCCGTCATGGGTAGTGGTGAAGAATTTCATGCCCCGTTCGGCAGAAAACCCGGCGAAACGGTTATCAGCGGTTTTTGCCTCGGCTGCATACGTTTGCAGAAAATCAGTCGGCGTTTCCGCCGAAACGTCAGCAGTGGCTCCAGCGAGCGCTGTGATGACAGCCAGGGTTGCACAGAATCCGACCTTACCCATTTCGATCTCCCACGAAAAACGGTGTGGATGCGGGTAAGGTAACAGGGTTATCTTAAGCAGACCTTAAGGAATTACGAGGCACAGCAGGATTGTACTTGCATTCGACCCTGCCAGCCGGACGGAAGGGGTGGCAACGACAGCGTAGGCTGCTCTCTGAACGGAGGTGTGCGATCGGGAACAGACAGGTGGCGGATTTTCCGGTCCTTGGCGCTACCCTGGAGTTCTGCGGGAGTCCACAACGTTTCCAGAATGATCTGAGAGCCGAAGCTTGGCGGTTCGGCGCCGTATACAGGCGTATGGATGGCGGTTATGGCGGCTGCCAGTATCAACAGGGAAATAAGTCTCATATCAAAAACTGCACCGGGTATTCCGCAAGTGGTGTTGGCTGATCCGAGGATACGCGTGCCGCCTATGGCGAACAACGTCTGCAGAGCATCGCCCTGTTGAACGGTCGAGTGGTGTTTGTGGTCTGGACTGAACGTAAAACCGGTGCACATAATTATTTCGATTCGAAAGGCCGCCCAACATGAGCAAGAAACCTATTTCCGGCTCGCGAGCAAACCAGACTGACTGGCAACGAGTCGATGCTTTATCCGATGAAAATATTGTGTTTGACGAAGACAGTCCAGCTACCCATCAGGAGGATTGGGCGGATGCTGTTGTACACAGAGGTTTGCCCGTACCATTAAGGAAAACCCGAGTGGTATTGAGTGTGGATGATGAGTTACTCACTTGGTTCAAGGCACAAGGACCTGGCTATCAACAACGCATGCACGCGGTGCTTAAAGCTTACAAAGAGGGGCATGAAGTCAACCAATCCAAGCGTTGAGTCGGTGCTGCAACCCGTAGCGGGATCCCTTGAAAACGGCTTCCTGTGAATACCAGCACTTCAGAGGCTGTACAAAAGCTAAAGCTATGATAGTATTAATAAATTTTTCAAAAAATGCGTCCCCTCGCCTCTGGTGGGGGAGGGAGTTTTTGTACAGGCTCTTAGATCAGGATACCGTTTCAGAACTTTCGGCTACAAGACTCTCAGGCATTAAATGCAGTAGCTTTTTATCAAGTAACCGTTCACTGCCCTCGCCCGCTTGCGGGAGAGGGGTGGGGGTGAGGGTAGTTACCCCTTAGCAGGGGGAGAAGGGACTGAATAATTACATTTGGTCAAACACGGTATCGACTTCGTGGGGGCCGAAACGATGTTAGGCGCTTTATGCAATCGCGAGAAGGGCTTATCTCACCATGAATGACCTGATAAGTGTTGTGCTCGGCGGTATCATCACGTGGCTTGTCTCGTGGTGTTACTACAAGCGGGCAGGCCAAGAGTTAAAAGACGAAGCTGCCGAGTTGCGTAGGCTCAATACGCTTATGCTGCAAGGCATGCAGCATGCGGGTTGGATCAAGCTCAATCGAGGACCATCCGGCGAGATTACTGGTTTTGAAAAGACCCTCTATCTCAGGGGTGAAAGCCATGAAGAATTCGGAAATCCGACGATCAGCAATTCACAGCCTCTTGATTTATAAAGGTTTTTCTGTACAAATCAGGTCCACAGTTCCGCCAGGGAAAAGCTAATCGCGGCGAACGGCGTCACGCCAATAGGATCATCATCCTTGAACGTGCTCAACAGCAGCCAGGCACCGTCGCGCAATTCATAGGCTTCCAGCGTGTGCGCCACCGGGTCTACCAGCCAGGCGTGGGCGACGCCATAGTGGGCGTACAGGGGCAGTTTCAGGGCACGGTCTTTTTTCGCAGTGCCTGGTGAGAGGATTTCGCACACCCAATCCGGCACCACCTCGAAGCGATGGCCTTCGGGAATCGTCGGCATTCGCTCGCGTCGCCAGCCGGCCAGGTCGGGCACGACGACTTCGATGTCGCGCACGAAATGGACTTCCGGCTCGACCAGAATCCACCAGCCGCCGGGACCTCCCCGACCTTTGTGGAACGGCATGCCCAACTCGATACTGAGTCCGCTTTTTGCCACAGCATGTGGACCGCTGGGACGCGGTTGAGTGTAAAGCTGGCCACCGATGACTTCGCCGACCAGGTTTTCCGGCAAAGCCAGCAGTTGTTGGTAAGGGCTTGGCTTGAGAGCGGCGTTCGCTGGGTTCATGGAGATGCTCCTGACGCGGCGCGACGCAACGGTCGTGGCCAGAGGTGAACCGGGGAAATCGGGCGGGTGTTGCGCGACGCTCCCGGTAGAGTGCGGTAGCCCATGCGCTTCCGCGACCGCCTGTGGCAGGCCCCGGAAGACGCTCTGGCTGCCGGGATCGACGCCGGCTACGTGTGCCGATCCCGGCTGTTGCTACGATGGGCGAGCGTTCAGGCTGAGCTCGTCGCGGTTTTTCTTTGCTGCAGTTCCTTCTGCAGGCGCTGGATTTCGTGATTCCAGAGGGTGTAGTCGCCGAAGCAGGCGATATAGTCGATGACCTTGTTCCAATGGGGTTTGCCCGGATGGTTCAGGATATCGGCCCAGGTTTTGGCGGTCACCGATTCCCGCAGGAAAATGAACGTCATGCACACCCGGCCGCTGTTGGCGTGCAGGTTGAACGAGGCCACCCCCTGGCGGGTTCTCCATTCCAGCGCCAGACTCCATTCCGGGGTGTCGCGATAGTATTCCTCAGCCACCACTTTGGGCATGAAGGCCTCGGGTTCGATCCGATTGTGTTCCTGAATCAGGTCATCGATTTTTTCTATCAGGTAGTAGACCACTTCGGGGGGAACGGGCGAATGTCTGACCATGATGACTGGCTCCGATTGGGTAGGGATTGAGGTACAAATAGCCGGATGCACAGGCGCAATACCCTGCCCGGCGAAATTGCGAGCAGATTAAGCGAAAACGCCGCGTTGCACCAGTAGGCACCCTGCAACGTTGAGCAATTCCGGTGGCCTCGCCGCCGATTGACTTCCCCTCTGCAGGCGTCTAGGCTGATTGGAAAACGGGGTCATGATCAGCGCAACAGCGCCGACCACATCCCAGCCAAGCGCCAATCAGAACAGTAAGCCACCGCCATGACCGCCCACATTACCCCCGCAGACAGCCCCACCGCCGTGACCCGCAACTTGATCCTCCGTCTGTGTGCCGCGATCGACGCCAGCCGCCGGGAGGCTGGCGCGCCCGCTGCTGCATCGAGTGAACTCGATCTTGTCCGGGCGGCCGCTACCATCCGGCGTTGCGCCGCCGAAGCCGGTCTGACGCCGGCCTTGACGCTGACCGAGGCGGAGGAACTGGCGCGGGCGTTTGTGGACGGTGACGACGGTCCTTTTGTCCGCTATGGCGCAAACTACAGCCTTGCTCCGACCCTGCAATCTGAACTCGGCGCCGACGAGGCGCTGGCGCTGTGCGCGCTGCTGGCGGCGCGCGAGCAGTGGGCCCAGGGAGCGCGCCTGGTGGAGCCGGCCGCTGCCGATTCCACCAGCCTGAACGCGGTCTGTCCCGCGTGCGGCAGCCTGGCGCGCCTGGAGATCCTGCTGGATCAGTTTAGCGAGCGTTATGCGACCTGCTCAGCCTGCGACGCTTACTGGCGCATCACCCGAGTCGGCTGTCCTCATTGCGGTGAGAGCGACGGCCGCCATGTGGTGGTGTACAACGCCACCGAACAGACCGGGCGGGCGCTGGTGCATTGCCTGTCCTGCCGGCGAGCCTGGCGTCGCCTGGATCTCAGGAACCGCATGGCACCCCCAGACGAGCTGTTCCTGCACGCCCTGGAGCCCTGGACCGAGGAATTGCTCCTGGATCAGCGCGACGATGTGCTGCCAGCACCTTTGCGGCCCCGGCGTGGGCCGATAACCCCACCTTAGCGCCACATTCACGCTATACACTCCTGCCCATCCCCTTCTTACTGTCGCCCGCCATACCCGTTGGCACGGTTGCAAATCCCCGCTTGCATTTCTGCAAACCGCCCTCCCCGCCTTCGCTACATACTTTTAATTATTTGATATTTATAAAAATATTCTGACTTCGCGCAAGCTGAAAGCCGCGCCCGGCAAACCAGACAGGGTTTGAGCGATGAGTCCGTTTGCTGCATTGCAAAAGAATTGGTTTTTCTAACCCCACCCTAAGCTTCAGAATTAATCTGGATCATCTTGAAACAACTTAACTTTTTTTAACTTTGCTGCATTGCGGCAAGTGGCACGGTGGTTGCTTTAATGACAACGACATCCGTAAATCTTAGGGAAATAAAACCATCGAGGAGATTTGAAGCCATGAGAAGACGATCCTTACTCAAATTAATGGTAGGTGGCGCGGCGGGCACTTCGGTGGCCGGACTGCCAGCGCTGGTCGAAGCCGAGACCTCGACCGTGGCGACTGCTAACAAGCTGGAAGCCACCACCGAAACCACTACCATTTGTCCCTATTGCGGTTGCGGCTGCGGCATCGTGGTCAGCACCCGCGACGGCAAGGTGATCAACACCGAAGGCGACCCCGACCATCCCATCAACGAAGGCGCGCTGTGCAGCAAGGGGGCGGCGCTGTACCAGGTGGCAGTCAATGAGCGTCGCGCCGGCAAGGTGCTCTACCGCGCTCCAGGCGCTTCCGACTGGGAAGAAAAACCCTATGAATGGGCCGTCGAGCAGGTGGCCCAGCGGATCAAGAAGACCCGCGACGAATCGTTTGTGCGCGTCAATAAAGACGGCGTGCCGGTCAACCGCACGCTCGGCATCGCCAATTTTGGCGGCGCCGCGCTGGATACCGAAGAGTGCATGACCCTGGCCAAATTTGCCCGCGCGCTCGGCATCGTCAACCTCGATCATCAGGCGCGGCTGTGCCATAGCTCCACTGTCGCCGGGCTGGCGGCCAGCTTCGGGCGCGGCGCCATGACCAATCACTGGATCGACATCCAGCACGCCGATGTGATCATGGTCATCGGCAGCAACCCGGCCGAAAACCATCCGATGTCGTTCCGCTGGGTCACCAAAGCCAAGGAGCGTGGCGCCAAGGTCGTCACCATCGACCCGCGTTTCACCCGCACCGCCGCGGTGTCGGACCTGTACGCACCGATGCGCTCCGGCACCGATATCGCCTTTATCGGCGGCGTCATCAATTACCTGCTGACCCATGACAAGATTCAGAAAGACTACGTTCTGAACCATACCAACGCGGCCTTCCTGGTCACCGCGGGCTATGATTTCAACGAAGGTCTGTTCACCGGCTATAACGGCACCACCCGCAAGTACGACAAGAGCACCTGGGGCTTCGAGAAGGATGCCTCCGGTCAGGTCATCAAGGACCTGACGCTGGAGAACCCCCGCAGCGTCTATCAGGTCATCAAGCGCCATTACGCCCGTTATACCCCGGAACTGGTTAGTTCCGTCACCGGCATGCCCGAGGATGCTTTCCTGAAGGTGTGCGAGCTGGTGGCCCAAACCGCCGCGCCCGACAAGACCATGACCATGTTGTACGCGATGGGCACGACCCAGCACACGCACGGCACTCAGAACATCCGCGCCTATTCGGTCATGCAACTGTTGCTCGGCAATATCGGCCTGGCCGGCGGTGGCATCAACGCCATGCGTGGTGAAAGCAATGTTCAGGGCAGTAGCGACGCGGGGCTGCTGTATCATCTGCTGCCCGGCTACCTGCCTGCGCCGACCGATCAGGATGTGTCGCTGGCGGTCTACCGGGAGCGCAACACACCCCAATATGCCGATCCGCGTTCCCCCAACTGGTGGCAGAACCGGCCCAAGTATCTGGTCAGCCTGCTGAAAGCCTGGTGGGGCGACCAGGCGACCGCGGATAACAATTTCGCTTACGACTACCTGCCCAAGCGCGACCGCAATTATTCTCATATCGCCATCTTCGAGCGCATGCTGGCCGGCGAAGTCAAGGGCGCGCTGTTGTGGGGCCAAAACCCGGCGGTGGGTGGTCCCAATGCCAACACCGAACGCGAGGCCCTGGGCCGGCTGGACTGGCTGGCCTGTATGGATTTGTGGGAAACCGACACCTCGATTTTCTGGAAGCGCCCGGGTGTGGATGCCGCCGCGATCAAGACTGAGGTCTTCTTCTTCCCGGCCGCCGCGTCGGTCGAAAAAGAAGGCAGCGTCACCAACTCGGGCCGCTGGGCGCAGTGGCGTTATAAAGCGCAGGAAGCCCCCGGAGACGCCAGGCCGGATCTGGACATCATGACCGACCTGATGCAGGCGCTTAAAAAGGAATATGCCGCCGGCGGCGTGTTCCCCGAACCGATCGTGCACCTGACCTGGGATTACGATGAACCGGGCCGCCACGGCGCCAGCCCACATAAAGTCGCCCGCGAGGTCAACGGCTATTTCACTGCTGACGCCGAGTTCCCGGCGCAGGGCAAATCCTTCAAAAAGGGCGATCAGGTACCCTCCTTCGCCTTCCTGACCGACGACGGCCGCACCGCCTGTGACTGTTGGGTCATGGCCGGCTCATATGTCAGCGCCGATCCCAAGACCGGCAATATGATGGCTCGGCGGGACAAAACCGACGCCGCCAACAACCTCGGCCTCTATCCGAAATGGGCCTGGGCCTGGCCGGTCAACCGCCGCATCCTCTACAACCGTGCCTCCTGCGACGCCGAGGGACGTCCGTACGCCCCGCAGAAATGGGTGGTGCGCTGGAATGCGGAGAAAAAAGCCTGGGAAGGCGACGTGCCCGATGGTCCCTGGCCGCCGCTGGCCTCTGGCGCCGATGGCCGCTACTCCTTCATCATGAATCCGGAGGGTCACGCCTACCTGTTCTCGCCGGTGCCTGTCGACGGCCCCATGCCCGAACACTACGAGCCGTACGAATCGCCGGTACGCAACCTGCTTAATTCGCAAGCCTTTAATCCGGCGATAGAGATGGGCTTGTGGCGCAATCGGGAGAAGGAGACGGGCACACCCGACCGCTTCCCCATCGTGGCCACCACCTACCGGCTGACCGAGCATTGGCAGGCCGGCGCGATGACCCGCAATCTGCCCTGGCTGGCGGAATTGCAACCCGACATGTTCGTGGAGCTGTCGGAGGAGCTGGCGCGGGAGAAGGGCGTCAAGAACGGCGACCGGGTGGCGGTCAGCTCGGCTCGCGGTAGCCTGACCGCCTACGCACTGGTGACCAAGCGGTTCAAGCCCATGACCATCGCCGGCAAGCAGACGCATCAGATCGGCCTGCCCTGGCACTGGGGTTATGCCGGCATCGCCACCGGGGACAGTGCCAACCTGCTGACTCCGCACGTGGGCGACGCCAACACCACGATCCCCGAATACAAAGCTTTCCTGTGCGACCTGCGTAAAGCGTAGGAGCGGGATATAAAGAAGAGGAACAGACGATGACAGATTCGTCCGAACGCATGGGCATGCTGATCGACACCACCAAATGCATGGGATGTCGCGGCTGTCAGGTGGCCTGCAAGCAGTGGAACGGACTGAACGCGGAACAGACCACTTTCTTCGGGGGACCCGGCTATCAGAACCCGCCGAACTTGTCCGCCGATACCTTCACCCTGATCACCTTTACCGAAACCGAAGACCCGAACGGTGATCTGCACTGGACTTTCGCCAAACGTGGCTGCATGCACTGCAACGAGCCGGCCTGCGCGTCGGTCTGTCCGGTGGGCGCGCTGCAAAAGCAGCCCAATGGCGCGGTGGCTTACGATGCCGATAAGTGCATCGGCTGCCGTTATTGCATGATGGCCTGCGCCTGGTCGGTGCCCAGTTACGAATGGCAGAGTCCCGTGCCCTTCGTGCGCAAGTGCACCCTGTGCAACGACCGCATGCAACTGGGCAAGGTGCCCGCCTGCGTCGGCGCCTGTCCCACCGGCGCCCTGCGCTTCGGTCGCCGGGAAGATTTGCTGGCTGAGGCTCGCGCCCGCATCACCCAGCATCCCGACCGCTACGTCGATCATATTTACGGCGAAAAGGAAGCCGGTGGCACGAGCGTCATGTACCTGTCCGCGATTCCGTTCGCGCAACTGGGCTTTCCAGAGGTGGCGCCACACAGCCTGGCCATGCATGGCGAACGGGTGATGAAGTTGCTTCCCTGGTGGGTGGCGGGTTTCGGTGCGTTTCTGAGCGGGACCTTTGCGCTCTCCGCGCGCCGGAAAAAGATCGAGGCCGAACAACAACTGGCGGCCGCGGAATCTCAGACAACGCAGGAAGGAGCTGAACGATGAGCATTCAAGCGACTACCGGCCGTTCCGGCTGGACATTTCCTATCACCGTGTCGCGCCTGGTACTGCTGCTGCTCGCCGTGGCGGGCATCGGCGTGCTGGGCTGGCGTTTCGCCGTAGGGCTGGGCGCGAGCACCAATCTGCGGGATGATTTTCCGTGGGGACTGTGGATCGGTTTCGACATGATGACCGGCGTGGCCCTGGCGGCCGGCGGTTTCACCATGGCCTTTTTCATCGAAGTGATCGGCCGCGAGCGCTTTCATCCCTTCCTGCGGCCGGCCGTACTGACGGCCTTTGTCGGTTACCTGCTGGCTATCGTGGGTCTGCTCGGCGACCTCGGTCTACCCTGGCGCATCTACCACCCGATCTACATGTGGAATCTGCACTCCTTCATGTTCGAAGTGGCCTGGTGCGTGATTCTGTACACCACCGTGCTGTTCGTGGAATTCCTGCCGATTCCGCTGGAGCGGTTCGGGTTGCGGCGGCCGCTGCAACTGCTGCGTAAGGCCATGCCGGTATTTATCGTGGCCGGCATCATCCTGTCCACCTTGCATCAGTCGTCGCTGGGCTCGCTGTTCCTGATGATGGGCCATCGGCTGCATGAACTGTGGTGGTCGCCTATTCTGCCGCTGAACTTCCTGCTGACCGCGGTCTGTGTGGGCTTCGCGATGGTCATTTTCGAGTCGGTGCTGAGCGGCTGGCTGCTCAGGCACCCGCTGGACAACCAGTTGCTGGGGGATCTGGCGAAGCCGCTGCCCTGGCTGCTGTTGCTGACGCTGGCGGTAAGACTGACCGATCTGGCCGTGCGCGGCTCGCTGAGTGCGGCACTGGAAGGCTCGCTGCAATCCGGATCGTTCCTGGTCGAAGTGGGTCTCGGGCTGGCACTGCCGGCGATCATGCTGTTCAGCCGCGCCTGGCGCGAGTCGCCGGGACGGCTGTTCACCGCCGCCACGCTGGTGGTACTGGGCGTCATTCTCAACCGGGTGAACGTGAGCATGATCGGCATGTTCACTCCGAACTCCACGTATATTCCCGCCTGGTCGGAATGGGTAGTCAGCATAGGTCTGGTGGCCGCGGGCGTGCTAGCCGTGGTCTTCATCAGCGAGAACATGCCGGTGCGGGAAGAACATCAACCGGCGCATTAAACCTTCAAATCGGCGGAGACGCGGGTTGCGTCTCCGCTACCCCGGTGTCTGCTCACAGGACACCGGGGTTTGTTTTTTAGGGGGCTTTTCCTGGGAGCGCCGGGGTCTTCGCCGGCCCTTTGTGGTCAGTCTGCCCGACCCTGGGAGCGCCGGCGTCCTCGCCGGCCCTTTGCGGTCAACCTACGAGCCCGCGTAGCCCGGATGGAGCGGAGCTTGCGGAGCGCAATCCGGGTTCCACACCCACCCTCGGATTCAGGTCTTTGGCCTGCATCCGGGCTACCACTACTGCCGGTGGCAAATGGATAAGGCTGTGCTACCATTATAGTTATACGCATAAGTCATTATAATATGATTCTATTTTCAGAAATTCTGAAATCTAATGCTTTACGAAACTAATTGATCTTCATAACATTCTTCATCAATCTGCTATTTTTTAATTTAACAAATTATACTATATTGAGTAGATCACTATAACAACAGCTTAATCGACAATACGGCTTCTCAGCCGTTTCAGTTGTCCGCGTCTGTTTTTGTTATCCAGACGTCTGGTCTCAGAGCCACGGGTTGGCTGAGTCGCTTTGCGGTGTTTACGAGGCGTCGCAACGCTCAGGATCAGGCGCTGCAATCGATTGAGCGCATCCTCCTGATTTTGCTGCTGACTGCGAAACTGTTGTGCTTTGATGATAAGCACGCCTTGGTTCGAAATACGTCGGTCCTTAAGCGATAGCAGTTTATCTTTGTAGCTATCCGGCAATGAAGAACGTCGGATATCGAAACGCAAATGTATCGCCGTAGAGACTTTATTGACATGCTGTCCGCCGGCGCCCTGGGCACGAATGGGATACAGGTCTATTTCATCGTCGGGAATCTCGACCTGCTGGGATATTCTCATGTCAGCTTGCCTTACAGCTTAGCCAGATAGGATTCCACCGCCTCCAGCTTTGCAAGCTGTGAGCGGGCGCCAGCAGATCGAGCAGCGACGCCCATAAAATTAAGCCCCGGATAGGGCTATCCAGGGCTTGCTTGCCAGCAGTCGCACAGTTGGTGAAGTGATTCGGCCGGATAGGCGCCTGCCGCTGCCGGCCCCCGCGCTCGGGCCGCGCGGGGGCGGAGAGCGCTTACTTGACGTGTTGATTGATGAGTTTGGTCATCTCGAACATGGACACCTTATCTTTCCCCAGCACCTGTTCTCAATTTATCGTCGGCGTTGATCTGGCGCCGGTCCTGGGCATCCTGCAGATTGTGGCTCTTGATGTAGTCCCACACCTGTTTGGTCAGGTTGGCGCGAGACAGGGGCTCTTTACCCACGATGGCAGCCAGTTCGGGACTGGGCGTGACCAATTGGGCGATGCCGCCGCGGGCCTGTTTCTGTTTGGTGGTATCGGTACTCGTGCTGCTGGCGGGACGGCTGGGAGCCGTCTTGCTGGTGCTCTTTTTTTCGGTACTGCCTGGGTTCTTAGGTTTGGCCATTGATGATCTCCGGTGAAACGGGCTGAAACAGATGAAGGCATTTCCCGACCTTGCAAGAGCATAGCGGCTCCTCCCTCTGCATCCTGCCCTGGCAACGGCCTGTTGAATTCTATTTTAGAGTGCTTCCAAAGAAGATGGTAGAACAACAATGCCCTTGTCGCTACATCCCGATTGCCGCGCTCTAAGCCACAAATCCCGTAACTGCGCCAGCGGTGCTTTGGCTCCTTGTACATAGTTTCTTGATTTTCAATCACTTATATACTTCCTCCAGGGCCCTGATGACTTTACAAAGATTTGCAGGCAACGTCCTGGCTATCCCCCTACTGGAAAAATTTTTTTGTGCTTCTCGATCACGGGCCCGGTTGGGCGGCATCCCCTGCCCTAAACCCGGCATCGGCTGTGCCGTCGGAGCCGGCGGGGACGCCGACGCTCCCCGGAGGGACCTCGGTCCCTCCGGCCAGGGTTCAGGCGGTGAATGGCGGATAATCCACATAACCGGTCGCCCCGCCGGTATAGAACGTCCGGGTATCGTAGGGAGCCAGTTCGAAATCCCCCCGGAAGCGCTCGACCAGATCGGGATTGGAAATGTACAGCTTGCCAAAAGCGACCAGATCACCGGAGCCGGCTTGCAGGGCCGCCTCCGCCCGCGCGGTAGTGAACCCGCCGCAGAGAATCAAGGCCCGCGTGAAGCTGGCGCGCAGGTGGCGCAGCAGGGCATCGTCGGGCTGGTGAATCCAACTGCTGGATTGATCGTAAATATGCACATAGGCGACGCTCAGGCGATCCAGTTCGCTCACCAGATAGCCATAGGTTTCCAGAGGCTGCGGATCGATCTGCATACCGTTGGCCGTGCCGAGTGGCGCCAGCCGCACGCCGACTCGCTCCGGACCGACTGCCTGAGCGACCGCCGCCGTGGTTTCCAGCAACAGCCGGCAGCGGTTTTCCAGGGAGCCGCCATAATCGTCGCGGCGGTCATTTAAAAACGGACAGCGGAACTGATCGAACAAATAGCCATTGGCGCCGTGGATCTCGACCCCGTCACAGCCTGCCGCCAGAGCATTGCGGGCCGCCTGGGCGAAATCGGCGACTATGGCTGTGACCTCGGTGGTGCTCAGGGTACGCGGCGGATCACAGGGCAGCAGCACGGCTGCGCCCGTTGCCGGGTCGAGGCCGTAGGTTTTGGTCGGCGCCGCGATGGCGCTCGGCCCGACCGGTGGCGAACCGTCCACACGCAGGGTATGGTGACTGATGCGTCCGCAATGCCAGAGCTGCATGAATATCCGCCCGCCCTGCTGGTGTACTGCTGCGGTGATCTGCTGCCAGCCGGCAATGTGCGCTTCACTATAGATGCCGGGTGTATAGGCGTACCCCCGGGCCTGCAACGATACGGGCGTGCCTTCGGAAACGATCAGGCCGGCCGAGGCGCGCTGTGCATAGTACTCGGCCGCCAGCGCAGTCGGGGCCAGTTCCGGGTTGATCGCCCGTGACCGGGTCAGCGGCGCCATCACCACCCGGTTGGGGAGAGTGAGGTCGCCTAATTCATAAGGGGAAAACAGATAACGAAAGCTCATGTGAACACTCTTGTCGATGGAGGGAACGCGAGCGTCATCATTGAGCATCGGCAGGGGCAAGGTCAACAACTGGGAGTCTATATACCCATCAGGGCAGCAAGCGCAAGCAGGTTACTGGACATGTCTGCATCACTATCATAAAGTGCACGGCCAAACGCAGCCGTATCGGGGAACCGTCCGGGCGTGACGGAAGATCGCAGCCCGCTGCGTAAAAAACCAGACGGCATTCTCCAATCACCCTCAGACCTTAAAAATCGAGATATGAGAACCCATCCAAGCTCTCCAGCGCTGGCTTGCCTGCTGCTGTTCATGACCGTTCTGGCCGGTCCGGTGCACGCCGCCGACAGTTACGGCTATCCGATTACCAATCGTTACGCCGCCACCATTATCGGCACGCCCACTCAGCTTCAGGCGCCCCGCATGCCGTTTAGGGATGTTAACTACAAGCGCGTCAATCTGACTCTATTGCAGAACCAGCCAATGCCCGATCTGCTGTGGTTCAACAGTATCCTGCGCAATGGATTACTGTATCAGCGGGACAGGGCGCCGCTGATTTTCATCGTCGCCGGCACAGGCGGCAGCTATCGTTCGACCCGGGTCAGAAATCTGGCCACTTATTTCTATCAGGCCGGTTTTCATGTCATCACCTTGTCCTCCCCGACGCACCCTAACTTCGTCGCCGCAGCCTCCAGTAGCCATTATCCGGGGGCCTTGCAGCAGGACTCCCAGGATTTGCACCGGGTCATGCAACTGCTCCGGGAAAAACTCCAGGATCAGATCGAGGTTAGTGACTATTATCTGACGGGCTACAGCCTGGGGGGCACGCAGGCCGCCTTTCTGGCAAAACTGGATGAGCAGTATAAGGCGTTCAATTTCCGCAAGGTGTTGTTGATCAATCCAGCGGTCAATCTCTACAATTCGGTGCGGATTCTGGACGGCATGCTGATTCGGAATGCGCCGACGATGGCGGATATAGATGATCTGGTCAAGCGTTTAATTGACGCCCTGGTGGAGACCTACCGGCAGCGCGGCGATGTGATCACCTTGGGTGAGAATTTTCAGGCCGAAGATGCGCTCTATCTGGCCTATCAGGATATAGAACCGCCAAAGGACAAACTGGAAGCGCTAATCGGCGTCTCCTTCCGGATTTCGGTCGCCAATATGGTGTTCGTTGCGGATGTCATTAATAACGCCGGTTATATCAAGCCGAAAAACTTGATCCTGTATCCCACTGATAGTTTGACCGATTACTTCAAAGTGGCCCTGGGCGTATCGTTCATGGATTATTTTCGCGATCTTTATCTGCCCTACCATCTGGCGCGACAACGGGGATCAAGTGAGAGCGATATCATTCGCCAAGCCGGCTTGAGCAGCATTGAAGATTACCTTAAGCGCGCTACCCACATCGGGGTGGTGACCAATCAGGATGAAATTATTCTGGCCCCTGGTGAACTGAACTATCTGCGTCAGGTATTCGGTTCGCGGCTCAGAATTTATCCCCATGGCGGTCATTTGGGGAATATGGAATATACCCAAAACGTCGCCCATATGCTCGAGTTTTTTAAGAATTAGGATCAGGCCATGAGAACAAGAAGCGCTTCAATTCATGCACTGGGTCTGCTGCTGTGTTTCTGCCTGTGTGGTTGCAGTTGGTTACCGCAATCGACGGGCCCCGTGCAGCCGGCCAAACGGCCGATCATTAGATATGCCGATTCCGACACCCGCTATTTTTTTGATGTCTACGATCCTTTCGAAAGCTTCAATCGGGGTATGTACACTTTCAACGCCGGTTTCGACGAGTACGTATTTTTGCCCATCGTCTGGACTTATGAAACCATCACTCCCAATGTCGTGGAAGATCGGGTTTCCAATTTCTTCTCCAATATATCGGATATCCGCAATCTATTGAATGCGGTCCTGCAGCTCAAGGGCGAGCAGGCCACCAGAACCTTCGCCCGGCTGGTCTATAACACCACCTTTGGCATCCTGGGATTGTGGGATCCCGCCACGGCCATGGGCCTGCCGCAACGGCGCGAGGATTTTGGACAGACCCTGGGTTATTACGGCGTAGGGTCCGGACCCTATCTGGTGCTGCCATTGCTGGGACCTTCTAACTTGCGTGACACCACCGGCCTGGTGGTCGATTCGGTTGCACTCAGTACGATCGACCCGCTGCGTCTCAAAGAGAATCCCCAAAGGCACATCGCCTATATCGCGCTGGACGCTATCGATGCTCGCCGCAATAATAACTTCCGCTATTACGAATCAGGCTCCCCATTCGAATACACTCAAATACGCTTTCTGTATACCCAGATGCGGCAATTCCAAATCGATCTACGCCGTCCCGACGACGCACGGTAAGCGATGGGTTGCCGTTCACGTCCCTCGCCCGCCTGCGGGGGAGGGGTTGGGGGTGAGGGTCGCGGTTGCAACGACTTACCCCCTCACCCTAGCCCTCGCCCCCTTGGCAGGGGGCGAGGGGACTTCACGATTACAGCCTTGGATAACTTACCCGGCTGGTGACGCTGTTTCGTTCTCCAGCGCTTTAGCCGTAATCTCCTTGTAGAGATTCGCCATGCGGGCCGCCAATTCGTGATACTGAGGGTAGCGATCCAGAAAGGGTTTGATCTGGCGGCTATCCGCAAAGATTTCTTCCAGGAAAGCGAGGTCAGCGTCGTAAAGCCGCTCGCCGCGATCAACCCGTTCCTTCAAGATCAGTGCTCGTGGCAGCCGCTGCGTTTCCAGCCTTTGTAAAAGCACCGTGATTAATCCCAGATCTTGTGATGATTCACTCATGTTTTCCTCCTGCCATTGCCAGCCAGTGTCATCAGTTTTGGATCCCTGTCGGGATCATGTAGCCGCCGGAATATCATACCGACAGCACCCGGTTCAGCCATCATCAGCAGTAATAACGTTAGAGAAAACGGCGCGCCTCCTCAAAAAAGTCCGGTTGCGGGAGCAGCTCGTGGCTGGGAAACCGGATGAACAGCGCGATGAGCCGGCGGTCTGCGGCGAGCACCATCTCATCGAACGTCAGTGCGTTCGCGACCCGAGGTGAGTTAGGGGATACCTTGGTGTTCATGTGGTCCAGGGTGAGCGAGACCGGTTCCAGTCGCAAAGAGTCTTCGGGTTTACCCAGGGTGGCGGCGATCTTTTCCAGATGCTGCTCGAGCGTGGCCGAATCCGCCCGCAGTTGATTCAGTTCAGCCTCCACTTCCTGAAGTTGCCGTTCGATCGCGTCCACATCGATCGGTTCCGAGGTGGTCGGTTCCAGTAGCGCTTCCAGGCCCGGCTTGGCCGCCTTCATGAGACTGGCTTTTTTCTGGAACAGCAGTTGCCGCTGTTGCTGTTCCAACTGTTGCTTTTGGACACGAGTGGCAGCCAGTCCCTGTAGCGCCACTTCGATCAGGTAATCGAAGCCCCGCTTCATGAGTTCCCGGCGCGTGTCCTGCTCGTTGTCGGTGAGGCAGACGAGCCGGTGATCACAGAAGTTGACGACGGTTTGGGGCACCTCCCGCTGGAGCATTTCCCCATCCATGTCGATCCCCAGCACGGTCTTTTCGAGCCGGGTGACCCCGAGCGCCGCATACAGCTCGGCGGGCAAGGACTTATGGGCCTGTTTGAGGTAGTTCCGCGTGCCGTCGCTGAAACTCAAGACCTCTTGCAGATGATTGGGCGAGGCGAACAGGGCGCGCAGCCGAGGGTCGGTAAGGTAAGCGTGTCGATCAACCGCGCTGGCGGGTGGCAGGGTATTGACGAACGTCACCACGTAGTCGAGCGCGTGCTCCACGGCATCCCACAGCTTGCGGCGATAATGACTCACTGCCCGCAAGCGGGGATCGGTGCCATCGACCACCCGTTCGATCGCCTGCAAGATCAGGCTCTTGTCGAATTGACCGGCCTGGCTCGGGGCGGCGGTGAAGAGGGATTGAAGAAAGCGAAACCTCATGAGAGTTCTCCTGCAAGGTGACGACTCTTCAGTGTCATGCTGACGGCTTCCTGACTCAAAACACGGCGGGGATGAACTTGAAAGGATAGTCCGGTTCCCGATAGTCCTCAGCCTTTTGCCGCTTCGGCAACTTCACCTTGTCGCTGGGCACGTCTTCGTAGGGGAGCTTGCTCAGCAGGTGGCTGATGATGTTCAGCCGCGCCCGCTTTTTGTCGTCCGAGCGCGCCACGTACCACGGCGCCCACGGCGTATTGGTCGCCGCAAACATCTCGTCGCGCGCCCGTGAATAGTCGTACCAGCGACTGTAGGATTGCAGGTCCATGGGCGACAGCTTCCAGAGCTTGCGGCCGTCATCGATGCGCGCTTCGAGCCGGCGGGTCTGCTCTTCGGAACTGACCTCGAGCCAGTACTTGAGCAGCAGGATGCCGGACTCGACCATCGCCTTCTCGACCAGTGGGGTCATCTCCAGGAAGCGCTTCACTTGTGCTTCGGTGCAGAACCCCATCACCCGCTCGACGCCCGCGCGGTTGTACCAACTGCGGTCGAAGATGACCACCTCACCGGCTGCCGGCCAGTGCGGAGCGTAGCGCTGAATATACATCTGCGATTTCTCGCGCTCGGTCGGCGCCGGCAAGGCGACCACCCGGAAGGTGCGTGGGCTCACCCGCTCGGTGATCGCCTTGATGGTACCACCCTTGCCCGCACCATCCCGTCCTTCGAACACGATGCAGACCTTGAGGCCCTTGTGCCGGACCCACTCTTGCAGCTTGACTAACTCCACGTGCAGCTTGGCAAGCTCTTGCTCGTAGTCCTTGCCCTTCAGCTTTGCGGGTGGCTGGGCGTTGTCGTGATTCTTTTTTGCAACTTTGGCATGACTCATGAGTGTTACTCCTCCAGGCCGTGAAAATTGTCAATCAGGATGTGAATGCTGATCAGCAGCACCCACAATGGAAAGACCAGTAAAATCCCCTCGATATAGCGGCTGCTGAACAGGAGCAGCAGCGCCACCGCATAACCGCAGAACGTAATCCAGCGGGTGATAAACCCGGTGCGGAGCCCGAGGGTGGATGTAGCGATCATGAACACCCCCGCCATCTTGATCGCGTAGATATTCATAATTTCATACGTGATGGCGCGGGCAAACGTGAAGGTGGCGGAAGCGAGCAGCCGGTCCGATTGAACCTTGTAGGCGATGATGATACCGCCCACCATCGCCGCCGAGAAGAACAGCATGGCGAGGAACAACAGCCCACTGCCGAGAAAGACAGTGGCGAAGAAGCGGTCTTCCCGCTCCCCCAGGCGGTCGCGCAGCACGCCGATAAACCACAAAAAGGCAATGCCGGCGAACGGCACCAGGTTCAGCGCCAACGCCACCGTGTTCACATTGGTCTTCAGCCACGCTCCCGCCTCCAGCGGATCGGCCGGAACGGCCAGCCGGAGGAGCAGAAAACTGGTGATCAGCAGGACCGCAAAGAGGATGCCAGCAATAGCGGCGGCCCGCGGCGCCCGCATGCGCGGGGTGGTTAAGGTCGCCCCTGGTTTCATTACGTCTTCTGCGGCACTCATCAGAACTCCTCTGAGTCGTCAACGCTCGGTAACGGTGTTCCTTTCTGGCTCGGCCCGCTGGCGCGACAGGCCCAAGCCCTGCCGGTCTTGCTGCAGTGCCGGTAGTAAAGAAGCAGCGCTCGTGCCGATCCGGCGTGTCATGGGCGACTCCCCTGGAATGCCGCCGCGTGTTCGAGCAGGATGCGTCGGATTTCCTCGATCACTTCGGGCTGACCCTGGCAGGAGTGATCCCACCGGACCACTAGTTCCGACACCGCTTCGTCGATGTGTGCACTCTGGTAGGCTACCACACCGTCGTCACCCTCTTCCTTCGGGCCATCGCCCTTCACCGCGATGATGGAGTGGGCCGGAATCCGGGCGTCGACCCGGATGGTTTGCAGGATTTTGAGGCCGGGGTTCTCCGGATTCATGTTGTCCACCGCCGTTGGGGGCCGGCGGAGTACCGTCAATAGCTTCTGATCCCCGGTCAAGGTGACGGCTTCCGCGGCCCGGCTGAGTATACCCACCGGCAATGTCACGAGCCAGGTGGCAATAGCCCCTATCCGGCCGGAGGCGAGCACGGCACCGTGATGGGGAGTCGCCACGAACACCACCCGGCCGACGAAAGGCAGGGGCGTGAAAAACGCCGATTGCTGCAGGATCTCGCGGGTCTCGGGATCGACCTGGATCGAATCGAAGGGCTTGCTGCTGATGCGATCCCAGAACTTCGTGCCACTGTCGATGGCCGTAAGCTTGGTCAGGAGCCCGCCCTGGCTGTGCCCGATCACCACCATGTCGTGCAAGGCCGGGTCCTTACCTTCGGGGTCGAACGCCTTCACCGCAGCCGTCAGGGCCGACCGCAACCGCCCCGCCGAGTAGCCGATGGGGTTGCCGGAATCATAGAGAAAAACCCAGATCTGGAACCGTTCCCGGATGCGCGGGTCGCCTTCGAGTTCGTTGATGAGTTCCGCCCAACGGGCGGGGCTCGATACCGTTCCATGCACGAGCACCACCGGGATCTTGCCGGGCTTGTAAGGATGCAGCAGGAACAGGCCATCCTGCGCCCGGTCCTTGGGGAGCAGGTCCCGGAAGATGCCGCCCCGGAGAAATCCCAAGATCTCCGCCATGTAGATGGGACTGCCTTCAAGTTGGTAGGCGAGCGCCGCCGTCGGGTCGGATTCAAGGAGCTGGTCCCGCCCATTGATCGGAACGGTTTGCGTCTGATCGGTGGCGTAGACCTCGATCCGCCCGCGAACTTGGCCGTCGGCGAGGCTGGCGCGCGCCTGCTGCAAACGCAGCAGCGCGGTGACCGGGACCTTGGTGCGGGGCGAGAGGCGTTCCGAGCCGACGACCTTCGCCGCTGCCTGTCCTGGCGCGAGGCTGGCGGCCAGGGGCACGCCGATGCCGGGGGTATGGTAGCGGTTCCGGAGGCCCCGAACTTCCAGGGTCGTCGTCGAGATGAACCGCTCCAGCCGGTAGCCTCCCCACGACAACCCGGATTCGTCCAGGTTTACCGCTAGGGTCCCGAAGGGAAGCTTGTACACGCCCGACGCCAGCCGTACCTCGTTTATGCTGGAACCCTCGCCGGGATCGACGCGCTCGCCGGGGCCGGCATCCTCGCCGGGGTCGACGTTCCTGCCGGAGTGGGCGGCCAGGCCTCTGGCGACGGCCTGGTTGTAGAGATCGTACGTCAGTCGGAAGCGGGGATCCGAGGGCTGGAGGGGCGTGCCGGTGGCGTCGTCCGGGAACAGGAGCGCCCAGGCGTACACGGCGGAGGCAAGGAAATAGGTGCGGTCGTCCGTGCGGTCCGCCTCGAGGAAGGACAGCTCCGCCAGCGCGAACAGACGATCGTCGTCGCCCGTGGGATTCAACCCGCGATGCAATTCGGCGAGCACCTGGGTCGGCTCCGCGTCGAACCGATCCAGGAGACCGAGACGCCGCAGCACCCTTTTCGAGGATTCCGACGGCTGCCCCGCCGCCAGGGCGCTCTCGGTCTGAATGCGATAGGCAGTCTGGGTGTCCACCTGCTTCACGCCGACCGGTGTTGCGCAACCGGAAAGCGCCAGCGCGAGGATGGCGAGCCACAGGATCCCTGGTATGGTCGGCATTCCCCATCGCTGTGTCGCTACCTGCCGTGGAGTCTTCATGCTATCACCTTGTCGTTTGACC
Organism: uncultured Pseudomonadota bacterium; assembly: GCA_963708455.1. Lineage (GTDB taxonomy): Bacteria > Pseudomonadota > Gammaproteobacteria > Competibacterales > Competibacteraceae > CAIMUS01. Next base: position 249,386 of record CAVPSQ010000005.1, on the reverse strand, counting down.
ATTATCGCGCGGCTTGCGTTAATTTAAACCGTGTAGCGCCCGTCCTCGAACTCCTCAATGATGAAGGCAGGGACGAGGGTTTCTTCGATCTCGACCAACGCTGGCTTCCAAACGTTTGGGCGGTTGTCTCCCGCCACCTGCTGGGTCAGATTCTGGAATAGCGTGTAGCCCGGGATCGGTGTCAACATCCGCTGGCGGCGGCGCGGCAAAAGTCGACTCCCGGAAAGATCAAACCTTTTGAGTCCCCCGGCAAAGCCGGGGGGTAGCATAATCTGGGACGTCACTCTACTAGATTTTGTAGCGTCCCTCTGAAAGAGTCCCATCATAACCGTTGAGGGACGCCACCCAATTCACGCAGTCTCAGCCTTACTTCCGATCACTACCCCTGATGTGACACTGTATTTAAACTCTTTTCCGTATTATCCGCATTAGAGGAGTCCGGGTCCCTTCTCCGAAAAAAGAGTGCCCCTATTTTTTCCTCTCCCAGCACCCGCCCCAACTCCTTGACGGCGAAGAAGGGGATCAGTGCCACGAAAATGACCAGACACCTGGCGAGCAATTCATGGGAGCCTTTCCCAAGGAATTCAACGAGACCTTCCGTGAGTCCCTCCCCTTTCCAAAGGCCCCTGATCGCATGCTCGATGAGGCTAAAGACGCCGACCAAGAGACTGAAGACGACGGTCTTGTAAAGGGTGGGATAAATTAAGGGCTTCTGTTCAAGGCCGCGACCGAGGCTGAAAACCTCGCCGATCATGATGACTTTAGCAAGAATCAACGCCTCGATCACAGCCACCCAGTAATCCGTGTAAGTGATATCATAGGCAGCCAGAAGGAATCTTTGGTACTGCGTGAAAGCGCCGAACACGAGGGCGAGATAACAGACATTTAGCCAGTACTCGACCAACTCCTGGACTATTCTTTTCTTCCAGTTCCCTTTTTGCTTATCAGGGCTGCTCATCATCCCTGGCCCTCCCACGCAACCTCGTTACCCCGGCTACGGGTGATTCGTAACACTTTAACCTCTGTCACCACGAAGCGCCTCCCGTTCACTCAATTCACCAAGAGGAGGGTATGATAACGTGACAGCATGCCCCCGGAGAGCGTTCGTGCTTTGAACCCGTGTTGCAGCAGCAGGCGCGTCGCGTAGTAGGCGCGACCGCCGGAACGGCAGATGACCAGGATCTCGCGGTCCCGGGGCAGCTCGCCGAGACGCGCCCGGAGTTGACCCAGTGGGATGTTGACCGCGCCCGGCGCCTGCTCCACGGCAAGCTCCACAGGCTCGCGCACGTCGAGGAGGAATCCCTGTTCGGCGGAATCCCAGTGACTGAGCGGCATGTCGCCACGCAGGACATTGGCGGCGACCATCCCCGCGAAGTTGACCGGATCCTTGGCGCTGCCGAACTGGGGCGCATAGCACAGCTCGGCTTCCTCGAGGTCGTAGATCGTCGCGCCCAGCTGGATCGCCATGGCCAGAGCACTGATCCGCTTGTCCACGCCATCCTCGCCGAGCGCCTGCGCGCCGAGGAGGCGGCCGTTGGATTTCCGGAACAGGACTTTCATCGCGATCGGCCTGGCCCCGGGGTAATACCCCGCGTGTGAATTCGGGTAGAGGTAGATCTTCTCGAAATCCTGGTCGCCGATCCGGTTGAGCGTCTTTTCGCTGGCGCCGGTCCAGGCGGCCGCCGCGCCGAAGAGGCCGATGATCGCGGTGCCCTGAGTGCCGCGAAAGCGGGAGTCGCGCCCGGCGATCACATCGGCCGCGATGCGGCCCTGCCGGTTCGCCGGCCCGGCGAGCGCAATGAGACTCCACTCGCCAGTCACGACGTCCTTGACTTCGACGGCGTCACCGACGGCGAAGATATTGGGGTTGCTCGTGCGCATCTGTTCGTCGACGCGGATCCCCCCGCGTTCGCCGATCTTCAGACCGGCCATTTTGGCCAGCGTGGTATCCGGGCGTACGCCGAGCGCGATGATCACGACGTCGGCCGGATAGGTCCTTCCGGATTTGGTTTCTACATCGATTGCGCCGTTGACAGCCTGTTTGAATCCGGCCACGCCGTCATTGAGCGCCAAGTGGATACCATGCCGCTCCAGGTAGCCCTCTACAATGCGCGCCATTTCCCGATCGAGCGGCCCCAGGACCTGATCAAGCATCTCAACGAGGGTGGCGTCGAACCCGCGATGAACGAGGTTCTCCGCCGTCTCGAGGCCGATGAACCCGCCACCGACGACCACCGCACGGGTCTTGGGCCTCACCGTCTGGAATCCCGAGTAGTTGTACATGCCGGCGAGGAACGACGTCCCGCGCTCGATCCAGTCGCGGATCGCCCTCACGTCGGGCACGGTCCTGACCTGGAAGATGCCTGGGAGGTCGATGCCGGGCAGGGGCGGACGGATCGACGGCGCGCCGGGCGACAGCACCAGCTTGTCGTAGGACTCGGTCGTCACCTCGCCGGTCGCGTGATTCTTGAGCTGCACGGTTTTCTTTTCCGCCGCGATGCCGACCACCTCACAGCGCGTCCGACAATCGATCGCGAAGAGCTCGCGGAAGGTCTTTTCACTCGCGACGAGGAGGCTCGACTCATTTTCGATCACGCCGCCGACATGGTATGGCAGCCCGCAGTTTGCGTACGAGACATACGGTCCGCGTTCCACCATGAGAATTTCGGCTTTTTCATCCAGCCTCCGCAGGCGCGCCGCACACGACGCACCGCCGGCCACGCCGCCAACGATGATGACTTTCATTTTTGCAGTCTTACCTTTGCGTTGAATAATTTCTTACGGGAGCGTTTCATCAAGAAAAAGCGTCACCTGGACCTCCGAGCCCTCCCGCTGCTGTTTCATCGGCAAGCCGCTGCCGGCGAAAACCCTGAGCATGGCTTGATTGCCCGAGAGTACCTCCGCTACCAACCGGGACACGTTCTGCTGCCGTCCGATCTGGATGAGATGTTTCAAGAGGCGGCTGGCAATGCCAAGACCCTGGTAGTCCTCTTCGACCATAAAGGCCACTTCGGCGCTACGCCCAGAATCCGCTTCTTCACCAACGACGTAACGTCCTGCGCCAATCACAGTTTCTACTACCCTGGTTTCCAGTGGCTTGCTAGGAAGACACCTTGACCTAAATGGCCTTCAACACGATATACGTATCCAGGAAACGATTTGTTATGGCTCGGCCCGCCGGCGCGACAGACCCAAGCCCTGCCGGTCTTCCTGCAGCGCCATCACCTGGTCCTCGGCATCAAGGTCGGAGTGCTGCACCACGACGTTCAAATGGTGGAGATAATGCTGCACTACTTCCTTGCGCTCGGCCTCGGTGACCGACTCCAGCAGACCCACGAGGGCCGAGCGCAGCCGGCGCATCACCTGGACCGAACTGGCGCCATACTGACGGATTTCATCGAAGGCGAGCGTCAGATAATCTTCCCACGTCGGTGTCGGAAAGAGCAGCCGAAGCGTACCCTGATTATCGCTGGCGCAGCCGGCATCGAGTGCGCGCCGGCCGAGGCGGTGCAGTAGATCCTCGATCTGGTCCAGGGCCTGGACCGCCGTGGTCGGATCGTTGATGGCCGGGGAAAGGGCCTTGATGGCGATATCCACCAACAGCCGCAGGGGATACTTGGGATCCTGCTCGAAGGTACGTGCCCGCGCTACCTCAATCGCCTGCCGCAGCCGGGTTTCCGCCAGCGGCCTACCGCCATACACCTGCAACAGCAGGGTGTCTTCGACCAAGGTGTCGCCGACAGCACACTCCAGTACGATCACGGCATCGACTTCCTGGGCCTGCCGGACCAGGGCGCCGATATGGAATTTAACGACCGTCAAGGGTTCACCTGAATAATGTAGTGTCTGTGTGATCGGGCGCTGTTGGGCCTCCTCGATCACTTTTCTCCACGACGCCGGCGCGACGCCCGCCAGCGTATCCAGGCGCGGGAACATTTCTCGAATCACCTGACGGCCTTTCCGACCGATCAACTGGAGCACTTCCGTGATCTGAATATCGTTCAGCCGCTGTATCAGCCGGGCAAATACGATCATGCTGAGAATCAGCAGAACCGTGACAAGCAGCGTCGAGAACAGCGGCACCTTGCCGTTCCCGCCGCGATCGATCCAGGCCAGCGTCGCGATCGCATAAAAAAAAGTGGCGGTGAATAGGCCGAGCGCGTGAAACAGCAACGGGTCACGGCCAAACCAGAGGACCAGGCGCGGGGAATAGGCCACCGCGCTGAATTGCACCATGACAAAGGCGATAGCAAACACAATGCCGGTCAGCGCCAGCATGCCGGACGCAATGGCGGACAGCGCCGCCAGCGCCGCAGCGACCGACATGGTGTGGCTGTAGGCGGCCAGGTATTCCTGCTCGAGTCGCGGCAGCACGAAGCCGCAGACGATGGTCACTCCCATATACAGCATCGGAATGAGCCAGAGCGGCAGCTTCAATTTATATCTTCTCAGAGTCTCGCGCATGGTTATCACCTGAAGGGAACGGATTATTCCGCTCAGCACCTCGCCTGCAGCAGCGCTCCCCTCCCGGTCCGCGCCGCCTCATGTCGGAAGGTCCTGAGTGTTCTATCCCATCACCGCCCACCACGGCTGCTGCGTCACCTCGATAAGTTGCCGCCTCTTTCCATAGCTGCAACAAGGTCCTTAGCACCCGATCCCCACCGGGAGACGGTTTTGAAGGCTTCGGTGAAGGGTACATCCAAGGGATGCACCCGTTTCCGGTCGAGAATGTAAACGGCGCCGGCCAGCGGGGTGGGGATCGAAGGGACAAAAACCGTGTAGCGCCCGTCCTCGAACTCCTCAATGATGAAGGCAGGGACGAGGGCTTCTTCGATCTCGACCAACGCTGGCTTCCAGACGTTTTGGCGGTTGTCCCCCGCCACCTGCTGGGTCAGGTTCTGGAATACCGTGTAGCCCGGAATTCTTGCGAAGAAACCTTTCTCGATCCGCTCCCGGGTCACCCGTCCTAGCCGAGTGCGGACGGCAATCCCGATCAGGAAGCAGATCATCAGCACGAGGAGAAGGGACAGGGCCTGCTCGGCTGGAAACCAGTCTGGGACGAGCTGGGCGAATGGCCGTACCAACTGCCCGACCGATTTCATTCCCTTGAGCAGCACCAGGACGGCGAGGTAAATCGGTACGATGACGAGCAAGCCGCCAAGCACCGATTTTGCGACGAACGCGAGAGCTTTTTTCATGGGCACCACTTTTCTTAATGCTGGATTGGCTGAAAGGGCTGTGACTCTTGACCTGCCTGGATCTGTGGAGTCCAAGTCACATTGGGAAACCGATCAATCAGTTGTCGCAGTTTGATAACCGGCGGTGTCAACATCCGCCGACGGCGGCGCGGCAAAAGTCGACTCCCGGAAAGATCAAACCTGTTGAGTCCCCCGGCAGAGCCGGGGGTTTATCTACTTTAAATTATTGCTGCGTGGCTGATTGACCTTTTTCAAGCCTGCGGAGCCGGAGATTGCGCGCCTGCCGACAGCGGGCGACCTCAGTAACCCGGCGGTGGACTCACGACCGTATAGGACACATTGCCGCCCGCATAGGCCCGCGTATACCAGTCCGAGCCGCAGCGGTAGTAAGTAACGCCGTTGAGGTAGGCCGTAGTCGGCGAGCAAGGCAGGGTGGTCACGTAGGTGACGTTGCTCGATGCCGCCCTGCCCGCCGCATAGGCCCCTGCCGCTACCACGGCACCGGTGGCGACGGCGGCCCCGGCAGGGTAACCGCGGTAACGGTTATCCCAGTTGCCGTTGGCGGCATCCTGCCAGTCCTCGCGCGCTTCCGAGCGATAATCCTGGCGGTTTTCCTGACGTCCTGAATAGCTTTCCTGACGCTGGCCCTGGCGTTCAGTGGTCTGGTCCTGCCGATTGGTGCGCACGTCGGAGCGCTCAGTCGTGCGCTGCTGTTGCGTAGTGGCGCGCTGGCCGGACCGCTCGCTGGCGCCCGCCTGCCGTGTCGCCGTCCGCGCAGTCGCCTGCGACGCCCCGCCGGAGAAGCCGCCTTGCGCCGCCGGACCGGAACGGGAGAAGCCACCGCCACCACCGCGGCCGCCACCACCGCGGCCACCGCGGCCACCGCGGTCGGCATCGGCCGTGTCGACGGGACTCAGCACGACGAAAAAGGTCGCGGCCAGCCAGGCGGCCATTAACAGTAATCGGATCTTCATGGCTTTACCTCCTTTTTCTCAACGTCCGGAGCCGGGGCGGCGGCCGGTGACTTCTCGCCGGCGGGATTCCGGGCTAATTGCGCCACAATGGGGATCTGTTCCGCATTGGGCGGAAGCGTAAGGGTAAACAGCGCTTCAGGGACTTCGGGCGTGAGGTTCCAGTCTGAGAACTGTGCCCGGAACTGCGGCTGTCCCTCCTCCTCCAGGTAGGTAATGACGACGCGCCGCGGCAGCGGGCGTTCGCCCTCGGCCACCCAGACCTGGAAGTCCACGGTTGCCGTGCGGGCGGCGATGTGGTCGCACGGCACATCGAACAGGGTCGTCTTTTCGACATAATCGACTTCGGTCACCCGGCGCGCGAGTTCCTGCGGCAGCGTCGTCACCAGCATCAAGGCGAGCGGCAGGCGCATTTGCAGATCGCCCACCAAATGGGTAATCGCGCCGTCGAGATGGCCGGGCTGTGCGACCCGGGCGTATACGTTGTCGGAGGCGTTGAAAACCGTCACTTCTTTGCCGTCAAACACCGTGACGCCTTTATCGCCATCGCTGCGCTCGCTGTCGATGCGGAGTTTGTCGGGACGGCTCATGATCACGTTACGGCGTTCGCCGAACTCGATCATCTGGCCGGAGTCCTGCAGCACATCGTAGTCGATCCGCAGGTTGAAGCTGAAGCGCTGCGCCTTGGCGAGAAAATCGGCCATGCGCTGAAGGATGGCTTTGGCTTGCTCCGCATCGCCGGGTTCTGCGGCGGGTGGGTTCGCCGCCGGCGGCTGGGCGCTCACGGGCGGCGTGGACAGAAAGGCGATGCCGAGCAGGAGCATCGGCAATAGCCTGGCGGTTGTTTTCACGGGATATTCCTCCATAGTTGGAATGACTTAATCTTAAAGAAATCGTAAGGCGATTTCCGGGAAAGAGTTTAATAGTTTAACTCGTATCTGACCGCAAATCTCTGTTCAGCCTCCCCCTGTAGGAGCGATAGTGTCCCTCGATAGTTGTGACGGGTAAATCGGCGTGTAGTAACACAACAGGCAGCATAATCTGGGACGTCGCTCTACTAGATTTTATGGCGTCCTTCTGAAAGAGTCCCATCACAGCAGTTGAGGGACACCACCGCGAATTCGAATTGGAGCCATTTTTATTCCACTCGTTAGAGTATTCAGCAGATCATTAGAGGCCCTCTCTTGAGTCAGGCTCCCTTGTCGTTTTGCATGATCGTGTTATCTCTTCGGTTGTTCGGACATGAGTGTCTTTCTCAGTCCACATTTGCCACGGCCAGCGCCCTTCAATTTCGACGGCCAGGGACCAGCCCAGGAAGGTGCGGACGAGCACGAGCAAACCGAGGACTGCGACATTGTCCAAGGTGGGCTCAAGGGCAACCGTCCTGACCACATCTCCCGCTACAAGGAATTCCAGTCCCAACAGTAACGACCTGCCCATCTGGTGCTTGTAGCTCTCGTAAGCGCCCGGCTTGTCGAGTTGAAAAAGGTAGCGAACCGTTCCGCGAGTAATCGCGACTCTCATAACTCCCGCCACGATTACCGAAGCACCCAAAATCTCGATACCAAGAGCCGCCCACTCGATGAATGTGCGGATGACCCCAACTACCTCACCGCTTGACATTGCATCCGCTCCGTCTTTTCCTCATGCCCTTTTCGCAAAGCTGTATCGGTTTTATCAGCTTCAGCCGTTGTAGGCGCGCCACGCAGACTTAAACGGACCTCTGCCACGCTTACGAGTCCGTTTCATCAAGGGAAGTTGAGATCGAACCCGGCGACAGCACCCGCTGGGTGTGGCGCGCAATCATCAACTCTTCGTTGGTGGGACACGGCCTGCTCGGCAGCGGCGTGGCTGTGCTCGGTGGCCACCAGCCGGTAGGGCGAGAGATCGACGCCGGCGGCTTCCGCCACCGCGCGGATCTTGGCCTCGGGTCCAACCAGCACCGGCGTGATCAGGCCACGCTCGGCGGCTTCGAGTGGCCCGAGCAGCGAGTCAGGGTCGCAGGGGTGCACGATCGCACAGGTCACCGGCGGGATGCCCTCGCAGCGGCGCAACAGCCGGATGAAGGCGTCACTGCGCTGCAGCATGACCCCCAGTTTAGCCATATCGGTGTAGGTGATCCGCTGCGTCGGCGCGGCCACCGTGGCCGTACCCGTGAGGAGGGTGTCACCGTGTTGATTGCCGCAGCGGCACTCGAACACGATCACATGTCCCTCCGGGCGTTTCGCTTGCACCGTCACGGTCGCCGTCAGTTGGTCGCCCACCGCGATCCGGCCTTGAAACGCGAACTGTTCCGCCAGAATCACCGTACCCGGCCCGGGCAGCCGGCGGTTCAGGACATTTGAAAGCAGCGCTCCGGCGCCGGCGGCTTCCGCTACCATACCGCTCTCGGCACAGCCCTGGAGAGCTTCCTGCACATCGATATGAAACGCATCGACATCGCCGGCCATCAGCGCCAGCATTTCGACTTCGTTCTTGTAGAACGTGTGCGTTACGCTGATGGAGGCACCGACGTCGATTTCGTCAAAAGTACGATTGGTGAGTGCTTGCATCATTAGCTACTCCTTGGAGTCGGCGCTGCCCAGGCTCTCTTCGCCGAACAGCTTTTCGATCTGCGCCAGCCGTTCCGCCCGTTCGCCGGTAACGTCGCCGATCGCTGCCACGACGGTCCGGATCGCCGCCAGCATCTTCGTCCGGGCGTCGGCGTCGGCGGGCAGCATTTTAGGAATCGCGGCAAGCGCGCCGTCACGGTCAAGCAGCAAGGCGAAGAACTGTTCGCGCAGCACCTGCTTGAACTCCTCCAACGTCAGGCCGCCGCTCTCGGCGCGGATCTGGCGCAGCGTATTAAACGCGCGCTCGTCCACCCCCGGTCCCGCCATGCCGATGTAAACCAGGCTGCGAATCGCCGCCTCGCGCAGCCCGCCTTCGGCCAGCCGCGCCTTGAGTTCGGCGATGCGCTGTTGGATGAAGGCGATCCGCTCCGCTTCCAGGCCGGGATGCCGGCGCGGGCTGTCGTCCGAGGCGCGCATTCCCACCAGGGCTTGCAGCAGCGGCGCGCTGTAGATCGCCAGGAAAATCTGTTCCAGGCTGCGATCCCGCAACTCGCGCCAGCCGTCGAGCGCCGCGATGATGCTCTCCGAGACCCTGGCTTGCACCTGGAGTAGGGGATTATCGGGCGTGGTCGGTTGCCGCTGGTGGCGGACCTGCTCGGCGAGTTGGGCGATTTGCCGCATCAGGGGGTTGCGCTCCGAGAACAGTTCGAAGGGCAGCGTGACGGGATTGAGCTTATGGAGCCAGTCGGCGGTCTGTTCGTTGGCGCACGCCTGCACGAACGGTTGCAGCAGGGTGCGATACAGGCTGAGATTGACCTCCGATACCCGCTGCGCGGTGGCGAAGCGGCGTTCGTTCTCGGGACTCGGCTGGACGATAGCCCGGAGGTCATTCAGGGTGCGCCGCTCGAAGCGGACGACCCAGTCGCCGCTGACCAGCTCGGGATTGGCGGCATCCGCCGTCTTGGGGGTCATTACCGCCTCGTACAGGCCGGGCGGCAGCACGTCGATCAGATCGATGTTGGAAGCGAATTCCTGGTGTTCTTTGCGAGCCACGCCGCCAGAGACGAAGATGCCGAGATGGCCGACGCTCTCGTGGATGGCGTAGACGAGGGTCTGGCGCTGGGCGAGGATATCCTCGTCCTTTTGATACAGGTCGCAAATCCAACCGAGCGCCTGCGGCGGCGGGGTGATGTTGTCACCCCGGGAGCAGAAGCAGAGGATCGGCGAGCGGATGTTGCGCAGGTCGACCCGCATCCCGTCGCGGGTGACGATCTCGGCGGTGGCCAGCCGGTTGCCGACGAACAGTTGATCGACGATCCACTGCATTTCCTCAGCATTGAGGTTGATGTGGCCGCCCCACCATTTCTCGAATTCCAGGAAGCGCGGCCCCTCGGTGTCCACCTTCGCCCACAGGTTGTAGTTCTTGGTCCACAGGGTGTTGGCGGGATTGAGGTTCTCGAAGTTGCCCACCAGATGCGCGCCGTCGAACGTGCCGGCGCCGAGGTCGCCGGTCAGCGCGGTCAGCCAACTGCCGCCCAGTAGCCCGCCGGTATAGCGCATCGGGTTCTCACCCTCGATTCCAGCCCAGTAGGACAGCGGCGAGCCGGCGAGGATGATCGGCCCGAACAGTTCCGGCCGGGTCGCCGCCACCAGCATCACCGCCCAGCCGGCCTGGCAGTTGCCGATCACGCAGGGCTTGCCCTCGGCCTCGGGGTGAAGGGCGATGACCTTTTCCAAAAACACCGCCTCGGCGTGCATGATGTCTTCGATGGTCTGGCCCGGCATTGGCTCGGGCGTGAAGCCGACGAAGTAGCTGGGATGGCCCGCCCGCATGGCCACGCCCAGCTCGCTGTCCGCCTTGAAGCCGCCGATGCCCGGTCCGTGCCCGGCGCGCGGGTCGACCACCACGAAGGGGCGTTTTTTCGGGTCGATGACCACCCCTTCCGGTGGCTTGATCCGCACCAGCAGGTAATTGACCGGCCGCTCGAAAGTCCGCCCGTCCAGCACCCCTTCGGCGTCGAAGCTGAGCACGTGCGGCACCGGCTTTGCCTTCTGCGCGGAGTATTGGTCGCTGCGCTGGCGCAGCACGTCCCAGAACAGGATCGTGCGCTGCCAGGCATCGACCCCGTAGGACAGCGCCTGGGCGGCGAGTTCGGGCATCGGCCCGGGGATTGAAGAAGCGGTTGGCGACGGGGTCTTGGATTGGGGAGATTGGGGCTGTTCGGACATTAGGATGTCCTCCTGCTATTGAACTGGTACATTTTAACATTGTTTCCTTAGCAATATTTTATAAATATTAATAGGTTAAAGTCATAATGCTGACTGAGCAACGGTTACGCCTATCAATAGTCAGCCGTAATTGGGCACCTTGTACACAATCCCGGTTTAGTTCGCGGGCACGGTAATCACCGGGGCTTGCGACGCCACACCGGTCTCGGCGAGCGAGGTTAGCAGAAGCAAGAAGGAGAAAATGCCTTTCGACCGGAAATCACGGTTATCGATCCAGAACCAATGACGGTTGTAACGCACCGCGACAAACACATTCGCCGGTGGCTCGGCGCCGGAGTGGATGTTCACCAGGGGTTGGTCGCGGGGTCCGCTGTCCGGGCGGAGCGGCGGAATGGGAAATGTACTCCCGTCCTGGACATCAGTGGCCGGAACCTCTATCCGGGCGCCCAACTCGAGCAGAATTTCGAGCATGGAGCGGGTGAGCAAGGCCAGTTCCTGATCGTTGCGCGGTACAGTCCCGAAGGTCAGGTTCAGTTCCCGCGCGTCCGGCTTGAGGCCGAGCACGGTCCGAACGAAGCGACTATCCTGCTCGACTGCCGGGGTGACCTTATTGCCGCGGAACGTGATAAGCGACGCCTCCTCCGGGCCCTGCTTCTCGATCCGGAAGCCGATCGCCTCCGACAACTGCAGGTGGCGCAGCGCGTCGAGCACCTGATAGAACTCCGGGTCGGCGTCCCGGGTCGCCATCCCGCGGGTGGAGCGGTTGTAAATACCATTGATAGCGCGCACCGCCAATTGAAATATCAAATCCACCGGGTAGCCGGCCTGAACCAACTGTAACACCGCGGCCGGCACAATCGGCCGTAGCAGTTGGCGGGTGAACTTATCACCTTGCAGCGGGGTGTAGGTGATGGTGGGTCTATCGGTGTAAATACCGGTCGCCCCCATCGTGACGCCCCGTCCCAAACTGTCCGGAAGATTGGGGGTTAAGTTATACGAGAGGGTGCCCAAGAGGCTCAACTGACTCTGGAGTTGATACGAGCTGATGACCGACGAGACTTCGAGGAATACCGGCGTGTCGGCGTAGCGCAGCTTGACGATATTGAGCAGCATCTGTTCCTTCCAGGAACTGGTGAGTGCCTCGGCGTAATCCAGGCGATCCCGGTTCACGGAGCCGGCCCCGACGGTCGCGCAGGCCGACAGCAGCGCCAGCATGGGCAGCCACAGGGTGAGTCGTAGCTGCTGGTTCAGGTTAACTGGCGTCGACATGCTTTTATTCCCTTTCTGATTGTGGATGCCGGTACTGGTTACTGTGGCCGCCAACCCCATTTGCATCGCACTTTGCGCTATGAACTCCTCCCGGAGGCGAAGTGAGAACACAGGAATCGGGTCGGCGGCCTGAGACTTAGATTTTTTACCGGTCTGATGATGCTTGTTCGTTCTCCAGCGCCTTCGCGGTAATCTCTTTGTAGAGATTCACCATGCGCGCCGCCAATTCTTGGTATTGGGGGTAGCGATCCAGAAAGGGTTTGATCTGGCGGCTATCCGCAAAGACCTCTTCCAGGAAAGCGAGGTCAGCGTCGTAAAGCCGCTCGCCGCGATCAACCCGTTCCTTCAAGATTAGTGCTCGTGGCAGCCGCTGCGTTTCCAGCCTTTGTAAAAGCACCGTGATTAATCCCTGATCTTGTGATGATTCACTCATGTTTTCCTCCTGCCATTGCCAGCCAGTGTCATCAGTTTTGGATCCCTGTCGGGATCATGTAGCCGCCGGAATACCATGCCGACAGCACCCGGTTCAGCCATCATCAGCAGTAATAACGTTAGAGAAAACGGCGCGCCTCCTCAAAAAAGTCCGGTTGCGGGAGCAGCTCGTGGCTGGGAAACCGGATGAACAGCGCGATGAGCCGGCGGTTTGCGGCGAGCACCATCTCATCGAACGTCAGTGCGTTCGCGACCCGAGGTGAGTTAGGGGATACCTTGGTGTTCATGTGGTCCAGGGTGAGCGAGACCGGTTCCAGTCGCAAAGAGTCTTCGGGTTTAGCCAGGGTGGCGGCGATCTTTTCCAGATGCTGCTCGAGCGTGGCCGAATCCGCCCGCAGTTGATTCAGTTCAGCCTCCACTTCCTGAAGTTGCCGTTCGATCGCGTCCACATCGATCGGTTCCGAGGTGGTCGGTTCCAGTAGCGCTTCCAGGCCCGGCTTGGCCGCCTTCATGAGACTGGCTTTTTTCTGGAACAGCAGTTGCCGCTGTTGCTGTTCCAACTGTTGCTTTTGGACACGAGTGGCAGCCAGTCCCTGTAGCGCCACTTCGATCAGGTAATCGAAGCCCCGCTTCATGAGTTCCCGGCGCGTGTCCTGCTCGTTGTCGGTGAGGCAGACGAGCCGGTGATCACAGAAGTTGACGACGGTTTGGGGCACCTCCCGCTGGAGCATTTCCCCATCCATGTCGATCCCCAGCACGGTCTTTTCGAGCCGGGTGACCCCGAGCGCCGCATACAGCTCGGCGGGCAAGGACTTATGGGCCTGTTTGAGGTAGTTCCGCGTGCCGTCGCTGAAACTCAAGATCTCTTGCAGATGATTGGGCGAGGCGAACAGGGCGCGCAGCCGAGGGTCGGTAAGGTAAGCGTGGCGGTCAACTGCGCTGGCGGGTGGCAGGGTATTGACGAACGTCACCACGTAGTCGAGCGCGTGCTCCACGGCATCCCACAGCTTGCGGCGATAATGACTCACTGCCCGCAAGCGGGGATCGGTGCCATCGACCACCCGTTCGATCGCCTGCAAGATCAGGCTCTTGTCGAATTGACCGGCCTGGCTCGGGGCGGCGGTGAAGAGGGATTGAAGAAAGCGAAACCTCATGAGAGTTCTCCTGCAAGGTGACGACTCTTCAGTGTCATGCTGACGGCTTCCTGACTCAAAACACGGCGGGGATGAACTTGAAAGGATAGTCCGGTTCCCGATAGTCCTCAGCCTTTTGCCGCTTCGGCAACTTCACCTTGTCGCTGGGCACGTCTTCGTAGGGGAGCTTGCTCAGCAGGTGGCTGATGATGTTCAGCCGCGCCCGCTTTTTGTCGTCCGAGCGCGCCACGTACCACGGCGCCCACGGCGTGTCGGTCGCCGCAAACATCTCGTCGCGCGCCCGTGAATAGTCGTACCAGCGACTGTAGGATTGCAGGTCCATGGGCGACAGCTTCCAGATCTTGCGGCCATCCTCGATGCGTGCTTCGAGCCGGCGGGTCTGCTCTTCGGAACTGACCTCGAGCCAGTACTTGAGCAGCAGGATACCGGACTCGATCATCGCTTTCTCGACTAGCGGGGTCATCTCCAGGAAGCGCTTGGCTTGCGCTTCGGTGCAGAACCCCATCACCCGCTCGACGCCCGCGCGGTTGTACCAACTACGGTCGAAGATGACCACCTCGCCGGCCGCCGGCCAGTGCGGAGCATAGCGCTGAATGTACATCTGCGATTTCTCGCGCTCGGTCGGCGCCGGCAAGGCGACCACCCGGAAGGTGCGTGGGCTCACCCGCTCGGTGATCGCCTTGATGGTACCACCCTTGCCCGCACCATCCCGTCCTTCGAACACGATGCAGACCTTGAGGCCCTTGTGCCGGACCCACTCTTGCAGCTTGACTAACTCCACGTGCAGCTTGGCAAGCTCTTGCTCGTAGTCCTTGCCCTTCAGCTTTGCGGGTGGCTGGGCGTTGTCGTGATTCTTTTTTGCAACTTTGGCATGACTCATGAGTGTTACTCCTCCAGGCCGTGAAAATTGTCAATCAGGATGTGAATGCTGATCAGCAGCACCCACAATGGAAAGACCAGTAAAATCCCCTCGATATAGCGGCTGCTGAACAGGAGCAGCAGCGCCACCGCATAGCCGCAGAACGTAATCCAGCGGGTGATAAACCCGGTGCGGAGCCCGAGGGTGGATGTAGCGATCATGAACACCCCCGCCATCTTGATCGCGTAGATATTCATAATTTCATACGTGATGGCGCGGGCAAACGTGAAGGTGGCGGAAGCGAGCAGCCGGTCCGATTGAACCTTGTAGGCGATGATGATACCGCCCACCATCGCCGCCGAGAAGAACAGCATGGCGAGGAACAACAGCCCACTGCCGAGAAAAACAGTGGCGAAGAAGCGGTCTTCCCGCTCCCCCAGGCGGTCGCGCAGCACGCCGATAAACCACAAAAAGGCAATGCCGGCGAACGGCACCAGGTTCAGCGCCAACGCCACCGTGTTCACATTGGTCTTCAGCCACGCTCCCGCCTCCAGCGGATCGGCCGGAACGGCCAGCCGGAGGAGCAGAAAACTGGTGATCAGCAGGAGCGCAAAGAGGATACCGGCGATGGCGGCGGCCCGCGGCGCCCTCAAGCGCGTGGTGGTCAAGGTCGCTCCCGGTTTCAGCACGTCTTCTGCAGAATTCATCCTCATGCTGAGAATCAGCAGAGCTATAACGAGCAAGGTCGAGAACAGCGGCACCTTGCCGTTTCCCCCGCGATCGATCCAGGCCAGGGTTGCGATTGCATAAAAAAACGTGGCGGTGAACAGGCCGAGCGCATGAAACAGCACCGGGTCGCGGCCAAACCAGGCGACCAGGCGTGGGGAATAGGCAAGGGCGCTGAATTGCACCATCACAAAGGCCAGCGCGAACACGATGCCGGTCAGCGCCATCATGCCGGACGCGATGGCGGACAGTACCGCCTGGGTCGACGCGACCGACATGGTGTGGCTGTAGGAGGCCAGGTATTCATGTTCCAGCCGTGGCAAAACCAATCCGTAGACAAGGGTCACGCCCACATACAGCATCGGAATCAGCCAGAGCGGCAGCTTCAGTTCATATCTTCTCAGAGTTTCGCGCATGGTCATTACCGTAAAGGGAACCGGTCATTCCGCGTCACCCGACAAGGCCCGTATCGCCTGCCGCAAGGTCGGAAAATGCTCGACGTGGAAAGCCTCCGTGTGCAACCCGCGCGCCTCGAGCCAGCGGCGTGTCTCGGTCATCCGCCCCGCCAGCGCCAATCCCGCACCCCGCGCCCGCAAGTCCCGTTCCAAGTCTAACAGCCCGTAAATCCCGGTCACGTCCACCTGAGTCACTGGTAACGCATCCAGTACAAACCATTTCAACTCGGGGCCGGCGGCCGCAATAGCGGCTTGTGTCTGGCGTTTAAAATAGGGAACGTTGAAGAAGACCAGCGGCGCGTTGAAGCGAAACAGCAGCAAGCCGGGATAGGTTTGGGCGGTCAGATGGCGGCCGACAGCATGGAGACCCGACAGCCCTTGGACGCGGCCGAGAATCTCAACCTGCGGGCGCGAGGTGATCTGGACGAAACGCAACACCGCCAGGACCACGACCACCAGGATGGCCTTGATGGCGCCCACCCAGATGACGCCGAAAGTGGCGAGCAGCGACAGCGCGAACTCCACCCGGTTGAGCCGGTAGAGCAGACCCAGGGTCCGCAGGTCCAGCAGCGACAGTGAGGACTTGATCAGCACCGCACCCAGCGCCGCGATGGGAACGTAGCGGAGTGGCTCGGTGAGGAACAGCAGGACGATGGCGATCATTGCTGCCGCGACCAGGCCGGTTACCTGCGTGCGACCGCCCGCCGCGTCGCTCATCGCGGTACGCGAGTCGGCTCCGCTGATGGCGAAACCCTGCGACAGTGAGGCGGCGATATTCGCGGCTCCCAGGGCGGCGAACTCCCGATCTACATCGATCTCGTAGCGATTCTTGGCGGCGAAACTGCGCGCCGTCAGCATCATGCTGGAGAAGCTGACTAACGCGATGCCAGCCGCCGCGCCGGCCAGGTCGTCGAGCAAGTCAATCGGAATGCTCGGCAACTGCAAGGCCGGCAGTCCCGCTGGCACCGCGCCCATCACCGTGACGCCCCGCGCATCCAGCCCCAGCCAGGCCACCACCAGGCCGGCGACGACCAGCGCCACCAGTGCGGCGGGGAGGCGCGGTAACAGGCGTGTCGAGAGGAGCAGGGCGGCGAATGTGGTAAGACCCACGATCAGCGTTGGCCAGTGGATTTGCTCGGTCTTCGCCGCCAGTTCCACCAGCTTGGGGATGATACCGGGCGCCTCGATGGCGAAGCCGAGCAACTTGTCGAGTTGGCCGACGAGGATGTACAGCGAAATGCCGTTCAGGAAGCCAACGAGGATGGGTTTCGAGAGGAAGTCGGCGAGCGCGCCGAGGCGCAGGAAACTCGCACCGATGCAGAACAGCCCGGCGAGACCGGTCAGGGCGATCGATAGCGACAGGTAGCGTTCCGGGTCGCCGCCCGCCAAGGGGGTCACGGCCGCCGCCACCAGCGCACAGGTCGCAGCGTCCGGCCCGACAATCAACTGCCGGGAGGTGCCAAACAGCGCGTAGGCGACCAGCGGGAGAATACTGACGTACAGGCCGACCACGGGATTGAATCCCGCGAGCTGAGCGTAGGCGACGCCGACTGGTAGCGCCACGGCCGCGACCGACAGGCCGGCGAGCAAATCGTAGGGAAAGTCCGCACGCCGGTAGCCGAGCAGCGCGGGTAACCCCGGGGCTAAACCCATCAGTCGGCCTATCCACTTCCCCCAAGGGGAAGCGCCATTTGAAGACGTCATCTTATTTCCTCGAAGCACAACCAGGGCATCGGATCCGCTAATCGAACGGGGTGGCGGAAAAACGGGGACACACCATAGTTTTCTGCTCTGCCCGCCCTGTCTGTGGCGTGAAAAGGGAGAGACGCGGGTGCCTCCCTCCGGTGATCAGCCGGTGATTCTGCCTCTTGCGGAGGCAAGAATCGAGATATAAGGTCGGGCAAAAGCACAGCGTTGCCCAACGCTTGCCTTTACAAACTGTCCAGGCTTAGGTGATTTCCTGAAGGAGGGGAATCCAGGCCCACCCCTACCCGATTTTCCGGTCTAGCCTTGGTCAGAAATCGCCTTAAGTGGACACTCTTCATCGCTATGTCGATGCGTCTGAACTTCCTTAAATTTTAAATTTATTCCAGTCTGCTTTGCTGCTCCAGCCAGGCGACATAATGGCTCAGGTTGGTAACTGTGGTCATCAGTATCCTGCTGTAATGGGCGACAAGGGTAAACAGTTCGCAAAGTTCATCCGGATTATCCCAATATTCATGGGCGATCGCGTTGCGCAGCCGTCGCATGGCAGGCCAATCGCCGGCGGCTGGTACGATACCGCGCTTTTCCATGAGATTCAGAAGGTCAGGTATACGCTCAGCCTTCTGTTCCTCCAGCTCAAGCAAAGCGATGCTCCGAAACGAACCGACCAGGGTGTCTTGCAAACGAGAGAAGCGGGCAGTGAGGGCTTCGTAACGCTCTACTATGACAGGGTCGTCAAGTGAACAGGCAGGGTCCAGTCGGTCCAAGGTATAACGCAGGTGGGCAACTTGCTTGACCACCCGCGCCACCGCCTGCTGAAGTAACTGCAACTCATCTCGCTGAGAGCGTATCAAAGGGGTACTCCTGTCTGCTTGGCGATGCGATGCATGGGCTGTTCCAGATCGCCAGGGAAACGCACCAGCAGATCGACAGTGGCGCCGTCAAAGATTGACTCCAGCGCTGTTCCCGCTTCCAGTTTGGCTTTTACCCACCCACCTGCCGGTACCTGTTCCGCTTCTACATAGATATCGACATCACCTCCATGCCGATGATCATCCACCCGCGAGCCGAACAGCCAGATACGGGCGTTCTGCCCGAAACGCTGGCGCAAAATAGCTGTCAACTGTCTACACTGTGGTTCAGCGATTCTCATGAGAATTGCAAAATAAAGGGAACGCGCCATTCCGCTCACCGCGACGGCGCGGTTGTCGGTGTCGGCCAGGAATCCGGCAAAAGCACCCGCTGAATGTGGTTAGTGTTCTGATCATGGCACAGTCTCCTGGCACCCTTGGTTAATACGTCATCACCCATTCGGCAGGATATTCACTGCAGGTGGCGCTGTCCACCGCGAAAGTCTCGATTTTCCTGCCATTGACTGCGACCTGAATCAGGGGACGCGGCAACGGCGGTTTGACCACGATCCCGCCTTTGGGCAGAGCAAGATCACCACTTAACGTTAACCGCAGGGTAGTGGGATTCTCCCGACGCAGGGTGTAGCTGAGCCTGCCGTAGTAGGTCGGCAGGTCCTTGACGACCACCCCACCAGCGTCGTTCAACCAGTCGGCGGCAATGCCGGCGGCAATGACGAGGGCCTGATCCGCCTCGCGTTCGTAGGCGAACAGGCTGCGGATGGAGAGGATATACTCCGCGCCGATCCAGGCGTGCGGCATATCGCCGATGAAACTGGGGCCTTGTGGATCACGCCAGGAGATTTCCGGCCATTGATTCCAGGGCTGAATACGGCGATCGGCCAGAAAGAAATCCAGCAGTTCCTGGACGCATTCCCGTTTACCGAGCCGCACCAACGCGCCGATGATACGGATTTCGTAAGCGCTGTAATTGTTCCAGGGCATGGCGCCTCGCACGCGCTCACGGAAGCCCGCCAGGTATTTGTCAAACATTTGTGCGACGGGGGCTGCGGGAAGATGGTGCAGTTCGTCGACCAGGGTGAGCGCGATGGCCGTGGCGGCCGGATCGAAATCGGCAAACTCTACCGAGCCGGGGATGAAATCCAATTGGCGGTCGCGGATGACCGTGTCCAGCGAGGCGTACAAGGTGTCACCGAAGGCGTCTCGCAAAGCCGCTAGTCGCTGGGCTTGAACGGGATCCTTCAGGATCACGGCCATGGCCGCGGCGTCCTTGAAACCGCGCAGCGCCCAGAAATCATCCCAGTACGCGTGGACAGGGTGGGCCATGTAGCCTTCATGGCTCATCGACTCCGGCAATAAGCCGTAACAGGCTAGCTTCTGCGGCGTTCGATACTCTGCTGTCAGCCGCTGGTTGCGCAGGGCTTCCATGTAATCGATCGATTTCAGCACAGCGGGCCACATCTCGACCAGAAACGCCCGGTCCCCGGTGAAGCGAAAATAATCCATGATGGCGAAGATGAACTCGCCCCAGCAGTCGTATTCCGGCAGCCACTCGGTGCCGTCACGGTCTGCGCAGTCGGGCAGGTTACCCTCCGCCGTCTGATAGCCGGCATACCAGCGGATGAAATCCCGGCTGGCGTCGGTGCACCCTATCCTCAACAGGGCCGCCGCCATGAGAGCACCATCCCGAATCCACGAGCGCGAGTAGCGGCGTGGCCCCGGGTGCAGCGCGGGACCATCGCGATTGATCAGGATGTGTGCGGCCGCTGTTTTGAGGGTGTCGACCACCCTTTGCGCTGCCGACGGCAGGCGTATGTCCACGACTCCCAGCTTGGTTTTCCACTGCTGCACGGCACTATCGAACTGCTCGGTGCCGGCAACTTGCGAAGGCAACGGCGTGCTCACCGCGCCACCTGAGATTGCCGTCGATCCGAACGGGATCGCGAGATAGATTTCCTGCACCGAACCCGGCGCGAGATCCAGATCGTAGCGCAGCGCGCCCGAGGCGTACCCGAAGTCGTCGCTCACCGAGGTTTCAGGCGGCAGTTCACCGGTTGCCAGGTACTCGGTGATCGCACCCTGGGCGAAGGCGGCCGCGCCGAACTGGTTCGGGGTCGTCAAGGGGATTATCAGTTTGCTGCGATTGACCCGTATCCCGTCAGCACGGTAGGACAGTTCTTCGATCCGGCTGACGCCTCCGAATTCATGCCAGTGCTGCCAGGTGGGCGTCACTTGAAAGGGGCGGATTGCGGCGAAAAAGCGCACCTGCCGTGGTTCATCCGCCCTGTTTTCGAGACGGTAACGCAGGTATAAGATCGACCCACCGGAGGCGCCGGTCCCAAAGGCCGTGGTTCGCAACACGAGATCTTTGCTGCGCCATGCTGATGATGGGATAGGCAGGTAGCCCTCCTCCAATGCCTGCTGCAGAGTCACGTCGGCCCAGGTGATGAGCCGTCCAGCGACATACAGAAAAGGCTCGATGGAAAAGCTGCCCTTGTCGACTTCCACCATGCCTTCTTCGTTGCACAAGGCTTGCGTCACATCCTCGCCGGTACCCACCGGCGTCCAGTAGG
This sequence comes from uncultured Pseudomonadota bacterium, assembly GCA_963708455.1. GTDB lineage: Bacteria > Pseudomonadota > Gammaproteobacteria > Competibacterales > Competibacteraceae > CAIMUS01. Next base: position 228,395 of record CAVPSQ010000005.1, on the reverse strand, counting down.
TCTGCCGTCCCAGCAGATATTTTGGGTAAAACCCGGGTGGTTGTTCTTTGGCGATGGCCTCAAAGAAGGCGTTGATGGAGCGGGAAAAGTCGTAGGGCCTGACCTCGATGCCGACGATGCCGAAACCCTGACCCTCGCTACTTTGGTTTAGGTCGAGCCGCAGATAGCGCGAGACGGTTTGCGGCAAATAAAGGTAATTGCGCTCGCTTCCCGCCTGGTTGGTCGAGTAAACGGTTTGCCACCGGGCGCCATCGCTGGAAATCTGCACAGCGAAAGTCCGCGCCTGCCATCCTTTTTCCCAGTGAATGACCAGGCCGCCGTACTCCCGTTCCTGCTGGAAATCGATCAGCAGCCACTGCGCAGCGGCGGAATCGCTGCGCCAACGGGTGGCAGCGGACGAGTCGAAGATAGGGCCGGGTTCGTAACCTGGCCTTGCGCTGGAAGCCTGCACCTGTGGCGTCAGGCGATAGCTCGTGTCTTCGAAGCCCAACGCATCGATCCAGACCGTGCCCTGCCCACCCGGTCCGGCCGCAATCACCAGTTCGAGCGCGGCCACATCACGCGCCGGCCCGCCGCCCAACGGCCCCCAGGCGAACTCGATTTGGTTGCTCTTGATCTCGACGAGTCGCCAGTCGGCGGGAAAGTCGCATACATCCTGGCGGTAACGCCAGACGTTTTGGTTAAGCGCATCCACCAGCTTGAACTCGAAGATGTTGCTCGGAGCGATACCGCGAATATAAAAACGGAAGAAATAGCTCTCCGGCAGGGTCAGCGCAAACAGTTTGCGCGCCACCACGAACCCCCCGCCACCGTGGAAGTCGAAGTCCAGTCGCAGGGCGTTGCCGTGCGGCCCTCGATCCTGGGAGATGTCGAGCCGTGCCTGTCCGGAAGCGATGGCTTTCCAACTCGCTATTTCTTCAAAGCTGTCTAACACTTCACTTTGCATCGGTTCACTCCTTCAGCAAGATTGTGCAAGTCGCCGACCAACCGCGACATTCGGTGCGGGAGCAGATAATCTTGGACTTGGCCATGACTGTCTTACACCGCCAAGACGACGGCTCCGTATCGGACCACCGTCGCGTCGCGGGAAAGCAGACGCATGGGCTCAGCCATCGCTTGCGCAAGCAGGATGCGATCGAACGGATCAGCATGAATATCGGGCAATCCTTCAACGGTAGCGGCATGACGCCATGAGACCGGCAGTTCACGATAGCCGGCCTGACCAAACAGAGCGACCGCGCGCGCCCCCGAAACTGGCATGTCACCCCTCCCCAAGGCGTGCTTGATGGCGATCTCCCAAACCGTTGCGGTGCTGACGAAAACCTCGTTCGCGGGGTCCTCGATCAGATCGCATGCGACCTTGCCAAGACGCTTCGACCCGGTCAGTGCCCAAAGCGCGATTTGCGTATCCAGTAGCAATCGCATGGTCAGCCTTGGCCCAGGAAGAGTTTGGCGACCTCGGCATTGTGTTGGTCGATGTCGTCGGGAACCTCAAATTCGCCTCTGGCGATGCCGATGCGCCGGGTCGCATCGGCCGCAATGGGAAGCACCCGCGCCACCGGCTTACCGTTACGCGAAATGACGATTTCGTCCTCCTGACCGGAAGCTATCTGGTCGACCAGACGCGACAAATGCGTCTTGGCATCAAACAAACTGACGGTTTGCATTACAGTCTCCGTAATCACCAGGTTGGTTAGACTAGTTTAGTTTGTTCACTGTCCAGAAACAACGCGCAGCCTTGCCCAACGCGGTATGAGCCTGAACGAGAAGGTAAAGGGTAAAGGGGCCAGGTTCGAGTTGTTTCAGGGGCTGAACGTTAGGTAATTTCTGGCCGAGGCTATACCGGAAAGTCGGGCATGGATAGGTATGGATAGGTATGGATGGGTATGGATTCAGGTAACGGCGAGCAGGCGTCCGTCATAGAACCATGGCCGCACGGCCGTTGCCGTTATCTTGGGTGCGTCCACATGCCGAGGATTCAGCAGCACGTTGAATTCTTCGATTACAATGCCGCACTGGGGTGCGGCGCTCCCAGGGAAACTCGATGACGGCAGGATCGAATTCCCATTCGATGCGGTCCATGTCGATTTCATGCTCCGGGCCGTATCCTGACTGGTGATGCGATTGGTCCACCGTTCTTTCCTGAGTGGCTTTAGCGAGGGTCAGCGCCTCGCGCTCCGCCGCGTCCAACTGAGCGCGCAGGTAGGGGCAGAGGGCGGGGTTGAGCGTGAGGTGGTTATAGCGATTCGGCGTCGCCAGCCCCGTTTCGACCAACTCCACCGCCAGCGAGTCCACGTCCGCCTGTTCCCATTGCATCATGTGGCGTAGCGCGTCCAGATCGGCCGCGCCGTGAAACACGCCGAGCACACGTGCCCGGTCCCGGTTCGCCGCCGACAGGCGTTGCAGGGACAGCTCGACGCTGGCGAACACCGAGTGCTCCCGGCTGCCGGGGAATTTCTGCTCCATCTCCGTCATCAGTTTGTCGAGCGATTTGCGGGTGGCCTCGACGCCACGACTGTGCAGCGCCGGGGCCAGCAGTGCCAGCGTGCGGGCGTGGCCGTGGACGGCGTCCACGAATCACTATTTCGGCCAGCCGGAGGAACCTGGATTACGCTTCGCAAGCTCCGCTCCATCCAGGCTAAGCCGCTACGCCGCTGCCGTATAACGCTTAAGTCTTGTAGGGTGGACACGGCCCGCCATTCAAATCAGAGTTCAAGGGAAAAGGTGAGCCATGCCCACTCTACTTGGCTTGATATGTACATTTGTCACGTCTTTAGACGCTCACGGAGATTGGCGCGGATGAGCTTCGCCAACAGAGAAGAATCACCTGTTAGGAACGATTCAACCGACGCACGCACGAGGTCGGCTTTGCTAATGGACGACCAGTCGATGAAACAGCCGTTTTCGTAAGCAAGGTGGCTGATGAACTCGCGCTGCGCACGGCCATTACCATCTCGGAACGGATGCAGAGCGTTGAGTTCGCTTAGGTAATAGGCTGCCCGCGCGCTGAAAGCGGGGGGATCCAGCCCAACAAGATGGTTTTCCCGCGCCAGTGGCGCGAAGAGGGAGTGGGCAGCGGCTTCAAGGTAGGTGTGATGCGCAAAAAAGCTGTCATCTTTGGCAATATCGACGTCTCGAAGCTCGCCCGCCCAAGCGTAAATATCGCCGAAAAGGTGACGGTGGATAGCGCACAGGTGGGCGAGATCGAAGTTTCCCTCGATGGGTTGCAAGGCGAGTTCATAGGAACGGACAGCAGCATAGTCCGCTTCGCGCTGCTCCAGAACAGTGGGATCGCGGATACCGAGCTTGTTCTTGAGAACACCGGTCTCGGGATCAAGGTACCGGTCTGTTTTGGAATACTTCATGGGCAGCATGATGCCGTTGCGCAATGTTTCTGATCACGTCGCTGACGGTGATTTCACCGCGCGCGGCACGCTCGAGGTCAAGGACAAGATCGGCGGACGGCGTCAACCCCTCGAGGCGTTGCTGCGCGATGGCGTTTCGAACCGCCTCAAGGTTCCACTGAAGTTCCTGCGCACTGGGCATGGGGTGTTTCCTCGATAGGCTGTTGTAGCCTATAGCATAAAGTCTTGTAGGGCGGGCACGGCCCCCCATTCAAATCAGAGTTCAAGGGAAAAGGTGAGCTATGCCCACCACTCTACTTGGCTACCCGGCTCAATGATTAATCCCCTGCAAGCAGAGCAAGAAAGCCCGCCTGCCGAAAGTGGTGGTCAGCCGTAAGCGCCTCTGTGATACCGCGCTCTTGCATAACCATGAACGAGATACAGTCCGTCAGTCCCCATTCTTTATCAAAGCGCTGCCGGTAGAGATCGAAGCCCTGCCGAAAGAGCGCTTCCGAAAGCGGAAGCACCTCGACCGAAGGATCGTGTTCCAGGGCATAGAGGAGCTTCACTGCCGCCTCCCGATGACGCCGCTTGGAAAGGGCATTGCCGATCTCCAGCACTACCGCACGGGTGGTGACGAGCCTGAGATGCTCAGTCTGAATGCGCTGCGCCAGCGCTACCGCACGAGCATGATTTTGATCTTGCGGAGCAGCCAGGGCGATAGCATAAGAAGCATCCAGGAAAATATCAGTCCCCCCTTTGGGGCGCCTCACCATAGAGATACTCCTCCAGTCGAGTGGACCAGTCTGCCGGACCTTCTAAATTCAACGCCTGCGCAGTTTGGAGGAAAGAGGCGGTCGTTGGTTCTGCCGGCTCGGCGGTTTCGAGAATCAAGCGTACTCGTGTGTTTGGCGCCAGCAGGAGGGGTTTGTCAGGGCGTAGGACTTCGCCATCAAAGGTAGCATAGAGGGCTGTCGTCATAAACTGCCTCTTAAAGTCTTGTAAGGTGGACACGGCCCATCATTCAAATCAGAGTTTACGGGAAAAGGTGGGCCATGCCCACTCTACCCAACTTTCCCCTCACGCCTCACCCCTCACCCCTCACCCCTCACGCCTTCTCCAGCGTCTCGATCAGGAACAGGATTTCGGCGGCCCCATCGTAGGGCAAATCCGGTGCGTCGGCGAGGGCGCGGTCGCGGCTGCCGGCGACGATGGCTTGGAGGGCTGGGATGAACGTGCCGCAACCGGCGGCTTCCCAAGCGGTGACTCGTTCTTGGAGGAAAGCCGCCGCGCCTGCCACGTCGCCGGCTAGCAAGGCCTGGGTCACGGCAAAGCAATCGCGGCCAGCATCGCTGTGGTTCTCGCCGCCGTCGCGGCGGTAGGCGAGGTAGCAGTTGATGGCCTTGCGGTTCGCCTCCGTAGCGGCAGTGGGGTTACCGGCGTCCGTTTCGATGGCGGCGAGGATGGCCCAGGTCGTCCACGACTCAGAAGCGTGGCCGAACTGCGCGTCACATTCGATCACCCGGCGGATTTCCTGCCGCGCTTTGCCAAGACGGCGGAGTTTGCGGAGTGTGTCGCCGAGATTCCTCCTCGCCTTCCCTTCGTTCGCTAGGTCGCGAATTTCGACATACTTGTCAGCCGCTTGGCTGAGGAAGGCTGCGGCTTCCTCGGGGCGCCCCATGCTGTCATACAAGTTACCGAGTTGATTGAGCGTGCTCGCCTGCCCGGCGACATTGCCGAGTCGCACCGAGATCGCGAGCGATTTCCGGTAGGCATCCTCTGCCGCTTCCGGCTGGCCCACCTCCTCATACACCATGCCGGTCTGATGCCAGCTCACGGCAATGGTGCCCGGTTCGTCCAACTGCGTGAACCGCTCGCGCGCTTCTTCATACGCCTTCAGCGCCTCCGGGTAGCGGCGCTGCTGCAGGCGGACGGTCCCCAGCTGGCCTTTGCCGACGGCGACATCCCGGTCGGCACCGCGCTGCTCGATCGCGACGGATGCTCTCTTCGTAGGCCGCCGCCGCGTCGTCGAGCCGGCCCAGGAGGAGAAGACAGTCGCCTTGTTCCGTGAGGCAGACGGACGCCATCCGTTCCGCACCTTTGCCGGGACTCCGCTTTTCGACAGCCTCGAAGCGCTGGCGGGCCTCGTCCAGCAGCGGCAACGCCTGTTCCGAGCCGCCAGCCATCTTTAACACGCGGGCCAGAAGCCAGCAAGCCATCGCCAGATCGTAATCGGCGTCGGGATACGCCTGCTCGCCCGCCGTCCGGGCGCGCTGGAGCAAAGCTTGCGCGCCGTCGAACGCCTCGCGCAACCGCCCGCCGGCAAGCTGCTGGTCAATGCGGGTCCGTGCCGCCTCGAACCGCGCGTGAGTCCAGGCGTCGCCCAGCGCCGCCGCGGCGGCATCGCGCACCTGCCCCACCCGCGCCAGCAGCCGCGGCTTGCCGGCCATTGACAGCAGGCTGTAGAGCGAAGTGGCCAGATCAATCGTCGCCTCCGCCTCCCCCGCGCGCTGCACCTGGTCGAGCAGTGCAAACAGGTTCGGCAACTCCAGCGCCGTCAGCGTCGCCGCGACTTCGGCGTTCTGGTCTCTCTGCTGCACGAGGAACCTGACATACTCGCGCATCGCCTCGACCCAGCGGGCCGTCAGCGCCTCACGCTCCGCCGCGTCCAGCCGCCCGCGCAGGTAGGGGCAGAGCGCGGGATTGAGCGTGAGATGGTCGTAGCGGTTCGGCGTCGCCAGCCCCGTCGCGACCAACTCGACCGCCAGCGCGGCCACGTCCGCTTCTTCCCATTGCATCATGTGGCGTAGCGCGTCCAGATCGACCCCGCCGTGAAACACGCCGAGCACGTGCGCCCGCTCCCGGTTCGCCGCCGACAGGCGTTGCAGGGACAGCTCGACGCTGGCGAAGACCGAGTGCTCCCGGCTGCCGGGGAATTTCTGCTCCATCTCCGCCATCAGCTCGACGAGCGAGGCGCGGGTGGCTTCGACACCGCGGTCGCGCAACGCCGGGGCCAGCAGCGCCAGGGTGCGGGCGTGGCCATGGACCGCGTCCACGAGCTGCTCGATCTGCTCGCGGGCGGCGTCGCTGGGAGCGCCGGCGTCCCCGCCGGCCACGTTTAGCACCCGCTCGACCAGCTTCACCGCGTCCTCACGATCAAGCTGGTGCAGTTCGCGCCGGTTTCGCTGGGCAGCGAACGGCGCGGGCAACGCTTCGCGGCTGGTGAAGACGAGCCGCGTGTCGCCCTTCGCCTGGAGCCGGGCGCAAAGTTGGAGGATGGCGTCCAGTTCACGGCGCGCGTCCTCGGACAGGGCCTTGGGCGTTGCATCGGCCAGAAAAGGCGGCAGCAGGATGCTCTCCATGTTGTCCACCACCAGCAGCGTGGGCTGCTCCCTCAGCACACGCTCGACCGGCTGAAGGGCCTGTTCCTGGTCGGCGAACGCGGCGGCGGAATACTTCGGCCCCACCAGTTGGCGGCCGAGGGCATCGAGCACCGCCGGGACCGTGCTATGCGTCTCGACCGAGACGAAGGCGGCGCGGCGCCGCTGCTGCGAGCGCACCAGCCAGCGGGCGAACTCGGCGGCGAGCGCGGTCTTGCCTTCGCCGCCCTGACCGCGCACCACGGCGTAACGAGACCCTCTCACCCCCGACCCTTCTCCCACCAGGGGCGAGGGGAGCAGGAGCCGTTGCAACGCGAGCAACTCGCGGCTGCGGCCGACGAAGCCGGTTTCGGGTTCCTGGGGCAGTTCGCCGAGGCGGGCTGCGAGCGCGGTCTGGAAGTCGGCCTGCGTCTGTTGGGCGGGTGTGGTTTTGAACAGTGGCGGGTCGTCCTTTTCCTGGAACAGCACCGGCACGAACCAGTCTTCGAGCCGCAGTTCACCCGCGCCGAAGATGCGACCGCGGCAAGTGTCGTCCTTGAGCCGGCGCTGACCGGCGAGCATGGCGTCACCCACCCGCTTGCCCTCGGCCAGGGCATCGTAGAACGCTTCGACAAACCGGCGCGCGGTCTCGACCAGCACGCTATGGCTCATGGCGACTACGGAGGCGACACCGACTTTCAGTAGTTCGGAGGCGACGGATTCGGATGCCTTTTCAGCCTGCGCGGTCTGGCAGGCTTCGAGGAACACCAGCGGGATGCGGTGATCACGCAGCAGCGGGCCGAGTTCGCTGGTGAAGACGGTGACGTGGTGGCGCTGGTCGAGCTTACCGATGTCCCGCGGCTCCTCGAAGCACAGCCCGCCGAGGCCGACGCTCCGGTCATAGACGCCGTGGCCATCGAAGTGGACGACGTGATAGGGCTGCTTTTGATCGCGGACGCGGTCAAGTTCCTTGTCCAGGGCGGCAAACGTGGGCGGGTTGAGGATGTGAATCTCGACCAGACCGGGCATGGCTTCCATCGCCTCGACCAGCGGCAGCGCGCTGACGCGATGGTCGATGTAGCCGCACGAGTCGTCCTCCGGCCGCGCGGTGATGAGCAGGATGCGGATGGGGGTGGCGACGACGGGGACGCCGAAGCCCTCGGTGCCAGGCAGCCGGCGGCGGACGCGGGTGGGCTTGGCACCTTGAAACAGAAAGGCCTTGCCATCGTGCAGCAGTTCCCACGGCAGACCGAGGAGGGTGGTCGCGGCTTCCTTAGCGGCGAGCACCTCGGCCTCGGGTGCGCCGGCTTCGAGGGTAGCATCGACATCGATGTGGACGGAGAAGCGGCGCCCGGCGTGGTCGCGGATCGTCGCCCAGGCGTTCATGACGTTGGCGGTGTGGGCGACGGGCAGCGCGGCTTCGTGCAGCAACTTTCCCCACTGCACGAGGTTCGCCTCCACCTGGCGCGCCCGGTCCCGGAAGTAGTGGCTCGGCCAGACGGCGTATTTCTCCAGATACCAGCGCAACTCCTCCGCCTCGATGGGGCCGATGGGCGCGACGAGCCGCCAGCTTTGCGCGCTGTGGACGTCCGGCTGGCCCGGCGTGGCCGGTTCATAGACCAGCCGGGCGCGGGCGGAGGCGCGGCGGACGCCGTCCTGCTGGTGGAACTTCAGGTCGGTGAGTTCGAGCACCAGTTCTTCCAGTGGCTCGGCCTTGGGCTGCGGCGTGGCAGCGACGTCCGCCGGGAGCCGCTGGCCCAAGGCGCTAAGGATCGCATTCAGCGCCGCTTCGACGCCGCCGGCATCGCTGCTCACCGGAATGTAAATCGGCTCCTCGCCGAAGAAGTCTTCCAGCACGCCGAGCTTCGTGCCATTCAGCGACAGCGGAATGACCGGGAACGGGTCCTTGCCGCGCTGTTCCTGCACCAGGAGTGCATGGCGCAGTTCCTTGCCGACCCATTTCGATTGCAGCGCGTCGGTACTGACGACGACTGCATAGGCCGTGGCCGCATCGATGGCTTGCTTGATCTCCAGCCACAGCGGATCGCCACCGCGCAGCTCGCGCGAATCGATCCACACGTCCTGGCCGTGATCGGCGAGCGCCGCGCGGAGGTCGCGCACGAACGCATCGTCCTGCGAGCTGTGGGAAATGAAGAGCTGGGTCATGGCTGAGGCCTTGGGTAGTCTTCACTTGTCTGGTGATGCGTTGTTTTCATCAAATGTTCTCATCCATTTCTCAATAAGGCGAAAGCCATCGGCTTGTGCGAACTGGTTGCAATCCGGCCATGATCACTATTTCGGCCAACCGGAGGAACCTGGATTGCGCTTCGCAAGCTCCGCTCCATCCAGGCTACGCCGCTGCGCTACCCAGCTTAGCTTCCGGTCTTGTCCAGGAGCAATTTTGGCCCTGGATTCAAAAGCGTGCGCTGTGATTCACGCTCCCGTTTACGGAGTGCCTTAACGATACGTTTGAGATCGTTTCCGTGTTCCGCGGCATGTTCTTTACGATGCCGACGTACTTCGGCAACGATGGGATCTTCAATCATTTGACGTTCCTCCGAGTTCTTCAGGTGAGCAAATTTGTGGACAAACAAACCCGCAAGACTCCACCAGTTTGACGATAGCTGATTTCATTTCAGCATTGTTGATGTGTTTGAAGTTCCACGTAAGAAGAAAGTCGACGCCTTGTGCAGCAGCAATGCCGATATGAAGTGCATCTTCTTTGCTGCCTTTTGGAACTACGCCTTGCGCCACAAGCAACTCAGCCAACTCCGCTGCTTCATCCGAGATAGCCAAGCTGGGAATCTCGGCAATCGACGCCAAGCGGCGTTTAGCCGCCGAAGCATCACCTCGGCTAATCTCTTCTTCGACCAGTGCCGAAACCCGAAGCTCAAAGCGGCGTCGGTGATTTTCCCACCAGTCACGAGTGATAGCTTGCCGACCAGCGATGACGACATCTCGACTCGGTCGGGACACCAAATAGCTAATAACAGATGACTCAATGTATACCTTGGGTTTCACAGTGCGAGATTACTTTATGCCAATATGCTTGTAGGAAGCTCGTAGGGTCGAGGTATGCGCTCATCACCTTGCAGCGCGGTCGCTACCGGCGCTTTTCCAGCGTCTCGATCAGGAACAGGATTTCGGCGGCCATCTCGTAGTGCAAATCCGGCGCGTCGGCGAGGGTGCGGTCGCGGCTGCCGGCGACGATGGCTTGGAGGGCGCGGATGAAGCCGCCGAAGCCAGCCGCCTCGAAGCGGGGAGCCTGTTGCTGGAGGAGGGACGCGGCGGCAGCCGGGTCGCCGGCGAGCAGGGACTGGGTCACGGCGAGGGCGATGCGGCCTGGCGTGTCGTGGTTCTCACCCCCGTCGCGGCGGTAGGCGAGGTAGCAGGCGATGGCCTTGCGGTTCGCCTCCGCAGCGGCGGCGGGGTTGCCGGCGTCCGTTTCGATGTCGGCGAGGATGGCCCAGGTCGTCCACGGCTCAGCCGCGTGGCCGAACGGCGCCTTGCATTCGATCGCCCGGCGGATTTCCTGCCGCGCTTCGTCCAGGCGGCGGAGCTTGCGCAGGGTATCGCCGAGATTGTTCCTCGCGCGGCCTTCGTTCGCCGCATCGCCGATCTCGACATACTTGTCCGCCGCTTGCCGGTAGAAGGCCGCGGCGTCCTCCGGGCGGTCGAGGACATCGTTATACAAGTTCCCCAGTTGCCCGAGCGTGCTCGCCTGCCCGGCGACATCGCCGAGCCGCACCTTAATCGCGAGCGATTGCCGGTAGGCATCCTCCGCCGCTTCCGGCTGGCCCGCGTCCTGATACGCCATGCCGGTCTGATGCCAGACTCACGGCGACGGTGCCCGGTTCGTCCAACTGCGTGAACCGCTCGCGCGCTTCGGCATACGCCGCCAGCGCCTCCGGGTAGCGGCGCTGCTGCAGGCGGACGGTCCCCAGCTGGACTTTGCCGACGGCGACATCCCGGTCGTCACCGCGTTGCTCGGCGCGGCGGATGGCCTCTTCGTAGGCCGCCGCCGCCTCGTCGAGCCGGCCCAGGTCGAGAAGACAGTCGCCTTGTTCCGTGAGGCAGGCAGACGCCATCCGTTCCGCGCCTCTGCCGGCTCGCGCCTGTCGCGATGGCCTCGAAGCGCTGGCGGGCCTCGTCCAGCAGCGGCAAGGCCGGTTCCGAGCCGCCGGCCGTCCTCAACACGCGGGCCAGGAGCCAGCAAGCCATCGCCAGATCGTAATCGGCGTCGGGATACGCCTGCTCACCCGCCGTCCGGGCGCGCTGGAGCAAAGCTTGCGCGCCGTCCAACGCCTCGCGCAACCGCCCGCCGGCAAGCTGCTGCTCGATGCGGGTCCGCGCCGCCTCGAACCGCGCGTGATTCCAGGCGTCGCCCAGCGCCGCCGCCGCGGCGTCGCGCACCTGCCCCACGCGCGCCAGCAGCCGCGGCTTGCCGGCATTTTGCAGCAGGCTGTAGAGCGACGTGGCCAGATCAATCGTCGCCTCCGCCTCCCCCGCGCGCTGCACGAGGTCGAGCAGCGCAAACAGGTTCGGCAGCTCCAGCCCCGTCAGCGTCGCCGCGAGTTCGGCGTTCTGGTTACTCTGCTGCTCGAGGAACCCGACATACGCGCGCATCGCCTCGACCCAGCGGGCCGTCAGCGCCTCGCGCTCCGCCGCGTCCAGCCGCCCGCGCAGGTAGGGGCAGAGCGCGGGATTGAGCGTGAGATGATTGTAGCGATTCGGCGTCGCCAGCCCTGTCGCGACCAGCTCGACCGCCAGCGAGCCACGTCCGCTTCTTCCCACTGCATCATCTAGCGGAGCGCGTCCAGATCGACCCCGCCGTGAAACACCCCGAGCACGCGCGCCCGCTCCCGGTTCGCCGCCGACAGGCGTCGCAGGGACAACTCGACGCTGGCGAAGACCGATTGCTCCCGGCTGCCGGGGAACTTCTTCTCCATCTCCGCCATCAGTTCGACCAGCGATTCGCGGGTGGCTTCGACACCGCGGTCGCGCAGCGCCGGAGCCAGCAGCGCCAGGGTGCGGGCGTGGCCATGAACCGCGTCCACGAGTTGCTCGATCTGCTCGCGGGCGGCGTCGCTGGGAGCGCCGGCGTCCCCGCCGGCCACGTTTAGCACCCGCTCGACCAGCTTCACCGCGTCCTCACGATCGAGTTGGTGCAGCTCCCGCCGGTTTCGCTCGGCAGCGAACGGCGCGGGCAACGCCTCGCGGCTGGTGAAGAGGAGCCGGGTGTCGCCCTTGGCCTGGAGCCGTGCGCAGAGCTTCAGGATGGCGTCCAGTTCGCGGCGCGCGTCTTCGGACAGGGCCTCGGGCGTTTCGGCGGCCAGAAAGGGCGGCAGCAGGATGCTCTCCATGTTGTCCACCACCAGCAGGGTCGCCTGCTCGACCAGCACCTGCTCGACGGGCAGGATGGCTTTTTCCCGGTCGTCGAACGCGGCGGCGGAGTACTTCGGCCCCACCAGTTGGCGGCCGAGGGCATCGAGCACCGCTGGGACCGTGCTGTACGTCTCGACCGAGACGAACGCGGCGCGGTGCCGTTGCTGCGAGCGGACCAACCAGCGGGCGAACTCGGCGGCCAGCGCGGTCTTGCCTTCGCCGCCCTGGCCGCGCACCACGGCGTAACGAGACCCCCTCACCCCCGACCCCTCTCCCACCCGGGGCGAGGGGAGCAGGAGCCGCTGCAACGCGAGCAACTCCCGGCTGCGCCCGACGAAGCCGGTTTCCGGTTCCTGGGGCAGTGCGCCGAGGCGGGCGGCGAGCGCGGTCTGGAAGTCCGCCCGCGTCTGCTTCGCGGGCGCGGTTTTGAAGAGTTGCGGGTCGTCCTTTTCCTGGAACAGCACCGGCACGAACCAATCTTCCAGCCGCAATTCGCCCACGCCGAAGATGCGGCCGCGGAAGGTGTCGTCCTTCAACGCCCGCTGGCCGGCGAGCATGGCGTCGCCCACGCGCTGGCCTCCGGCCAGCGCCTGGTAGAAGGCCGCGACGAAGCGGCGCGCGGTCTCGACCAGCACGCTGTGGCTCATGGCGACCACGGAGGCGACGCCGACTTTCAGCAGTTCGGAAGCGACGGATTCGGCTGCCTTCTCGGCCTGCGCGGTCTGGCAGGCTTCGAGGAACACCAGCGGGATGCGGTGATCGCGCAGCAGCGGGCCGAGTTCACTGGTGAAGACGGTGACGTGCCGGCGCTGGTCGAGCTGGCCGATGTCCTGCGGATGCTCGAAGCACAGCCCGCCGAGGCCGACGCTGCGGTCATAGACGCCGTGGCCATCGAAGTGGACGACGTGATAGGGCTTCTGTTGATCACGAGCGCGGTCGAGTTCCTTGCCGCAGGGCCGGCAAACGTGGGCGGGTTGAGGATGTGAATCTCGACCAGACCGGGCAGGGCTTCCATCGCCTCGACCAGCGGCAGCGCGCTGACGCGATGGTCGATGTAGCCGCACGAATCGTCCTCCGGCCGCGCGGTGATCAGCAGAATGCGGATGGGGGTGGCGACGACGGGGACGCCGAAGCCCTCGATGCCAGGCAGTCGGCGGCGGACGCGGGTGGGTTGCGCCCCTTGGAAGAGGAAGCGCTGGCCGTCATGCAGCAGCTCCCACGGCAGGCCGAGCAGGGTGGTCGCCGCTTCCTTGGCGGTGAGCACCTCGGCTTCGGGCGCGCCGGCGTCGAGCGCGGTATCCACGTGGACGGAGAAGCGGCGCCCGGCGTGGTCGTCAATCGTCGCCCACGCCTGCATGACGTTCGTGGTATGGGCGATGGGCAGCGCCGCTTCGTGCAGGAGCTCGCCCCCACTGCACGAGGTTCTGCTCCACCTGGCGCGCCCGGTCCCGGAAGTAGTGGCTCGGCCAGACGGCGTATTTCTCCAGATACCAGCGCAGTTCCTCCGCCTCGATGGGGCCGATGGGTGCGATCAGACGCCAGTTCTGCGCACTGTGGACGTCCGGTTGACCCGACGTGGCCGGCTCATAGACCAGCCGGGCGCGGGCGGAAGCGCGGCGGACGCCGTCCTGCTGGTGGAACTTCAGGTCGGTGAGTTCGAGGACGAGTTCCTCCAGTGGCTCGGCCTTGGGCTGCGGCGTGGGAGGGACATCCACCGGGGGCCGCTGGCCCACGGCGACGAGGATCGCGTTCAGCGCCGCTTCGACGCCGCCCGCGTCGCTGCTCACCGGGATGTAAATCGGCTCCTCGCCGAAGAACTCCTCCAGCACGCCGAGCTGGGTGCCGTTCAACGAGAGCGGGATGACGGGATACTTGTCCTTACCGCGCTGTTCCTGTACGAGGAGCGCGTGGCGTAGTTCCTTGCCGACCCATTTCGATTGCAGCGCGTCGGTACTGACCACGACCGCATAGGCCGTGGCCTCATCGATGGCTTTCTTGATCTCCAGCCAGAGCGGATCGCCACCGCGCAGCTCGCGCGAATCGATCCACCCCTCCTGTCCGTGATCGGCGAGCGCCGCGCGGAGGTCGCGCACGAACGCATCGTCCTGCGAGCTGTGGGAGATGAAGAGCTGCGTCATGGCTGAGGCCTTGGGATTGTTACAGTTATCGCTCAGGTCAGGCATTGTTGAGGTTCGTTCTGTTTGAATAATTTAATTTTTTCATGCCAACACTTTCGGGTAGTGTTATCGACATGGATATAAAGATCAACAACTTATTGATTATAAAATGTTTTATGAGGTCAATATCCATGTCTGAAGCACTACCAATGTGTTCATCAGGAGGGGCACTTGGGGGGCGTTTGGTCCGATCCCGCTGCACGGCGCGCGCGTGGCGCACTGAACTGGGTTTCTTCTTAGCCGGTTTTGACATAGCTATCGTGGTCAGGGTGGTTGCTGAACATCGATAGAACCGTATCTTACCGCCGTTGACTATTCAAGTATTGAGACAGGTTCATAACCCATTGATTTTGGCTGTGCCTGCACTTAATGAGCATTTACTTTTTTAGGGCTGTCGAAATGAATCGAGATCAGCTCCTTTTCTCTGAAAAAACGTGGTCTGTCCCCTATTTCGCCCTATTTCGCTATTTCGCCCTATTTCGCCTATTTCGCTCCTTTCCTCTAGCCCCCTACCGTATTCGCTAATGGGATCGCGTTAAGAGACATAACGTTGCTGGTAACCGGCCTGCCGAAGGCAGGTCCGGTTGACCAGCGGGTTGGGCGTCACTGTTTGCCGACGGCAGACGCTGGCGGCCATTGGGGCTACTTCCTTTGGTCAGAGATCGCCCGACCCAGCAGTCCTTCAGGCTTGCATCGCCCTCCGGACATTGCCTCTTTAATGAACGGCTGGGCAAATCCAAGTCCTTGCCTTTGGACTTCGTCGAGACTCCGGACTTCGGCTACGCGGCGTGCGATGCAAGCACACATGGGTTCAACTGATTCCAGGAACTCCTCTTCAGGGAATGGCTTTGGAGACGGATTCTTGGCTTTCTCTGCGGCGGCTGCGTAGTCGCGCTTGGCGGGAACCAACATCGCTTCTGTGCAGCCCGCCGCGAAGGCCTTGAGCTCCGCCTTAGTCCAGCCTGGCTTTAGCTTTGACGTCTGGGCCGGTTCAGCCGCGTGTGCTGCACCTGCGCATACGGCAGCGAGCAACGCGGCGGTGAGAATCTCTCGAAGATGCAGGAAAGTCATCATGCGCAGTCTCCGTGACGCCTAACCATAAGCTCAGTCGCCTGCAAAGCTGGTCGGCTGCAGCACTCAGTTAGGCTAGTTTTACTTCGGCTCCACACACTTTACATTTGCTAAGGTTGCTGGTTTTTATCAATAGCTTCCATTGCATTTCGGCGAAACTCAAGCGGAGATTCAATACTCGGAATTGGTGTCTTACCGCCACCTGTACCATTAATTACAAGAGTTCCAAAACCAAAAATTCTCCCAAAAATGCCTTGATCTACGTGAAAGCTCTCGACTTTGTTATGATTTAACTCCACTGTATTTCTACGGATCAAACCAACCTTAGCAATTACTCTCTTCGAGGTTATAGCTAGTTCTGTAGATGATCTTGTTATGATTGCTCTAACTAAAAATATAACACCTATCAGTATTGCAATAAAGCCAAAAACTGGCCCTGTACCTCCTTGCCTATCTACTCCGAACAGAAATATACCTAGAAAGAACAAGAAAATTCCTGGTACAAAGATAAACCAGTGTATTTTTGCTTTATAAATCACCCTTTCACCTGACATGAGGTTACTATCAACATAACTCATTTCTTTCTCCTGCTTTTGTTGAGTTGAATGCTTAGGTTCAATGAGCCAGCCCTTTAAAGGTGATCATAACGCTCGGGTTCAGGCGCGGCGGCGCGTTAGCGCCGACGTCGCCTGGAACCCGTTGTTAGACCGCTTTTTCATGACGCAGCCTCGGTGAGAATTTCCAGAGCGGCCCTTTCCATGGGTGCGGCTGACTTTTGGGTTCCCACTATTCGATTTGCACAATCAAGAAGGTCACGCAACCGTTCAATCTCACCAGCACCCTTGAGATCGCGAACTATCCGTTTGAACTCCCTATGTCCCGGGTCGTCAACAGACTTTATGGCCGAATCTAGCGCGAAGTCATCAAGACTAACTGTATTGCAGTGTCGCTTGAGATACTCGGCAACAATTGTTCGTTCCGCTTTTCGCATTTGCCCATCGGCTCGACTCACGAAAGCCAGAATTGCTACGGCCATCCATTCTTTGTCGATAGCTGCTAATGCCCTACCTTCGCCTGAATCGCTGTACTGAGCCAAGGCATCACGAGCCAGGCTTTCGACAATTTCGCCGGTTTCGATGTTTATCGCTTTCTTTATTCGATCATTGATAAACGACCGGTGCGCATTCCGCAGAAAGCAGTGCGCGTCGATTGCGTACTGTCCGCCGTTTTCGTATACCCGTTTGACTTGGATTTCTCGCTCCGTCTTTAGCCCACGTTGATCCTCGTAGCTAATTTGGTAACGGCCTTTAGCCGGAAGCATTCTCGCGCTGTAAAAGTCAAACCTCTCCCAGTTGTCTTTCTCTTCTTCCAACGCTTCATCACTAAAATCGCCAGAAGTTGGAGAGGTGGTTGTCTCAACGCGAATGACGATTTCATTCGTCTTAGGTTTACGAATAAACGCGAAATAAACAACAAGCGCAACCAGTACGAGGAGAATAAACCAAGTCATCAACGAGTCCTCCCGGTAACCTCTGTGAAGTGGAGCATTATTCCGTCAGCGGTCTAACAAGTAAGCTCAGCCGTGCCGCGTCAGCGGCATCGGCTGGAGCGATTGGTTAGGTCAAGGCTAAACGCATATCATCAACTATGCAAGCCTGACCCCATCACTGTTCTTCTATATCTTCGGTCAAAAAAACTCGAGCCTGACCCCTTTTGCCTTACATTTATTTCGCTTGAAAATTACTCGAGACTGGCCTTAGAAACTCACATCACCTATGAATGTTATTAAATATTTTTAGTTTCAAGGCTAGACTCTTCCGCTTCAGGATTAAAAATCTCAATATCAACCTTAAAGTGTGTTTGGCTTGGGATAGCCTCAGAAATTAAAGCGCCAGGAAAATTGATTTTTGCCAGTTCATACATTTCTTTTTTCTTCTTAAAATTGATTCTATGCCCAAAAGTTAACGAGGCGATAGAGTTGGCATCGACAACCATGTAGCGGCCATACTCATCTTGAAAAAGATGTTCCGAACTTTTCACGCATCGCCACTCTTTTTCGTATGACCAACAAATAGCTTTTGTGACAAGAATGCGTCGCTGAATCTCGGCTGAAAGATTAGTGATACCTTCTTCAGTTATCTTAAAATTCTTCGGGGCCTTTACTCTCTCAGCGTCATAACGAACCCTGAGCATATCATTTCCCCATTGAGAAATTGAGTTAAAAAAGCCAATCACGATGCCGCTGTGGCATCTTGCATAATGAGCCCACAGCAACAAATTGTCCCATTCCTCGCAAAAGCAACAAACACTAAATGTTTTTCCAAGGTGCTCGGTGCATGCCTCGCATGCTCTTTTGTGGCGCGCCCTTTTTGTAAATTCATAGGCGCCGGCAACAGGAAGTAGCATTAGACTAATTAAAGAAACTCCAAAAGCCCAGGGAAAAGAGTGATTTAATCCGAGTGAAAACTCGAAAGGATCATTGTAATCAGTGGGATTACTAAAGCGTAGTTTACGATCACCAATAAAACCTTCTCCTCTCTCAAGACTCATGTACCGGAACAAAATGTTCGGTATTGCATTGGATGTGGATTCGTTCATTATTTGTTCCAGAACGACTGGTCTAACTACGTATTAGACGCACTAATCAGCGTGTTACAACACGCACCTGTTCCCTTGCGGAAGCATTAAATTCCTTATACATCAGAACCCTGCTGAAATTCAAGAGAAATATTGCTGCGTGAAAGGCGCAGTATGACGGCGTCGCCTTCTTGCAACGTCAGCGGTGCGTGTTATAACACGCAGATAAGCCGGCTATCCTTTTTAAGTAATTGATATTAAAATTTAAAAATCGATTTTGATGGACTTATCACTTGGAGATATGCGCACGCAGATGCCTGCCGAGCACGAGGGACCGAAGCTGTTGAATCAGATGAGATCTGATCCGTCTTAAGCACTCCAGCATCCGTACAGAACAGGCTTATCTGGGCTGGATCAGGGCGCTTCTATCCTGTTCCATTACAAGCGTCATCCCAAGGAGATGGGCAAACCCGAAATCGAGGCGTTTCTGACTCACCTGGCTGTTCAGGAAAACAGGGTGCTGGCCCGGTTGGAAGGTCAATCATTCGGATCCGAATTTTTGCTTCTTTATCGACCCGACCCGATAGGTAATAATTGAGCATGAATCTACCCTTGCCTCCTTGCGGTGCCCCGTTTCCTGCCAGTGCTCCAGCACGACCTCCCTCACGGTTGAGGTTGCCACTCATCGCAGGCTTTTCTCCGACCAACGGGATGCTGTCATGAACCAGACAATCCCAACAGCCGAACCGATCACAGTCGCCCTGATGGGCAGTGGCGGCGTCGGCGCCACTGCCCACCCCTGGGGATTTTCACGGTAACCACAGGTTGAATGAATTTGAAGAAACTTGACAGGTTGTTGCGCACTATGCGGAATTTGCCAATGGTCGCCCTGGTGGCCGCCTTTTTCCTGCTGCCAGCCCCCGGCGGGGCGGTGGATCAAACCCCGCCGGAACCCAAGCAGGCCGCTGCGCCGCCGGCCACAACGGCCATTGCACCGGCAGAGGTCCCCACCCGAGCCACGGAGGTAACCGAACTCCTCCAGACTTTGAGCACGAATCTGGCTCCCAGCCCGGCCATCGAGACGATCCAGCACTCGCTTCCCGAGGTCAGCGGGCAGATCAACCAGCAATTCGCGGCGGCTAAGAGCATCCTCCAGGAGCAACCGACTTTCGAGGCCATCCAGACACAGCAGCAGTTATGGCAACGGCGGCAGCACCAGGCGACCGGCTGGCTGAATCTGCTGACCCAGAGAGCCATCGAGCTCCGGGAGGCGCTGGACCGGCTGGCGGAACTGCAGAAGACCTGGCTGCAAACCCGCGAGGCCGCGTCGGCGGCGCAGACTCCAGGGCCAATCCTCGAGCAGATCGAGACGACACTGGCCGCCATCGCAGCGGCGCTGGCGCCGCTGCAGACGCAGCGCGACGCCGTGCTCGATCTCCAGAGCAGCGTCGCCAGCGAGGTGGCCCGCTGCAATGAGGCCCTGTCACTGATCAACCAAGCCGAGCGCAGCGCCGTGGGCGGGCTGCTGGTGCGTGACAACCCGCCAATCTGGGACGCCGGGTTGTGGTTGAGGGCGCACACCGACGGATCCGATCGGGTCCACCAGATCGCCGCCCGGCAGGGGACGGACATCGAGCAGTATCTGCGTGATCCGTCCCAGGGCATGCTGCTGCACATTGGGATTTTCGTGACGTTGGCGCTGCTGTTATACGCAGCGCGACGACGGGTCCAGCGGTGGGCAGCAAAAGGCAAGAATCTATCCTTTACCACCACCGTGCTTGATCACCCCTACGCGGCAGCGTTCTTTGCCACCCTGTTCTTCGCGGCCTCGCCCTACCTGCCCACTCCCCCCATCATCCGCAATCTGTTTATCGTGCTGGCATTCGTGCCGATGATCCGGCTCGTCCGACCGGTGGTTGACCCGCGGATAGTCCCCGAACTCTATGCCCTGGGGTTCCTGTACATTCTCGATACTCTCCGCGAGGCCTTCGGCGGCGCGCCGCTGGTTGAACAGGTGATTTTATTGTTGGAGGCGCTCGCGGGCATGGCGGTGCTGGGGTGGGCTCTGGCCAGTGGGAAACTGCAGCGCTCCTCTGCCCAGACCACGCCGGCGGTGGCGCGGTCGGACGCACTCAGGGTGGGCGCCGGCGTCATTTTCTTAGCCCTGTTCATCGGACTGGTGGCGGGCGCCTTGGGCTATATGCCCCTGGCGCGACTCCTGGTGGGCGGCGTCCTTAGCGGCGGCGTCCTGGCGTTGGCGCTATCCGCCTTCGTTCAGGTGCTGGCGGGCATAGTGGCGCTCGTTCTGCGGGTATGGCCGCTGCGCCGTCTCCAGATGGTCCAACACCATCGTAACCTGCTGGAACGCCGCATTTACCGCCTGCTGGTCTGGCTGGCCATCGGCACCTGGTTGACCCGCTGGCTGGACTATATCGGGCTCTTCCAGCCGGCGCTATCCTTCGGTGAAGCCATACTGACCGCCCGGTTCGAACGGGGCTCGATCAGCTTCTCTCCGGCCGACATTATCGCTTTCTTCCTCACCGTAGGGGCGGCGTATCTCCTTTCGGCTTTTATCCGTTTTGTACTTCAGGAGGATGTGTATCCCAGGAAAGGGATCCCGCAGGGCTCGTCCTACGCCATTTCCAGCCTGCTCCATTACCTTATCCTGGCCCTTGGCTTCGTGGTGGGGCTGGGGGTGCTGGGAATGGACTTCACCAAAGTGAGCGTCCTGCTCGGTGCGCTCGGAGTGGGCATCGGTTTCGGATTGCAAAGCGTGGTGAATAACTTTATCTCCGGCCTGATCCTGCTGTTCGAGCGGCCTATCCACGTGGGCGATACCATCGAGGTGGGTGACCTGCTGGGCAAAGTGCGGCGCATCGGCATCCGCGCCAGCACGGTACGCACCGGGCAGGGGGCCGATATTATTGTGCCCAATGCGCAGTTCATCACGGCCAATGTGACCAATTGGACGCTCAGCGATCAGTTGCGGCGTATCGATCTACAGGTGGGTGTGACCTACCGTGTTGCGCTGCAAGAGGTGATCGAGCTATTGAAAGCCGTGGCGGCCGCCGACCCGCGAGTGCTGCCCCAGCCACCGCCCCAGGGTCTTTTGGTAAGCTATGGAGATAAAGCGCTGAACTTCGAGCTGCACGTCTGGACAGACCAGGTCGATGACTGTTCGGGAATTCGCAGCGATCTGACCGCGGCGATATACGATGCCCTCATCGCGGCGGGTATGGCTGTTCCCTTGCCTGAGAGCGAGGTGCGTCTGCTGCACGATCCGGGAACCGGCGCCGCACCGTTTCCCCAACCCAGGAACACACCGAACGATTCTGAACTATAGAAAAACCACCGGCGACCCGGCGTTCGATCCGGAGCCGATCGGCCCCGCCGAACTGCGCGCCTGGAACCGGCAGGTAGGTGTCGAAGCGGACCAGACGCTGGATCGCCTGGAGGGCCAATTATCCCGTCTGCCCGAGGCGCAGCGGGTTACCGCGCACCGGTTGCTGGCGATGCGCGCGGTGGTGCTGGCGCGGATTCAGCAGTTGCAACCGGCGGCGCGGTCGCTGGCGTTGGCGCAGGGAAACTGACCACCGGCACCGCCGGTACGCCGGTAGGCGCTTTCTCCTGAGCCGGCTTTTCCGACCAGACATAAGGCGTCATGGCGATCCAGTCGGTGCGCCCGTCCCCTGCTGGATCCGCAATTCGCTCAACGCAGCCCGCATCTGCTCCGGAGTAAAAGCGATAGGGTGATCGTTCGGCAGGCGCGCGCCGCTTTCCGCCTTGACGATGAGCACATAACCACGGTCGGCATGATTGCAAAGGGTGGCTACGTATAGCCGAGGAAGCGACCACAGTATCCTGTCGCTGTTGATTGACTTGTGGCTGTTCCGAGCCCTGCCGGACTGTTGACCTGTAGCCCGTAAGTACTATGCTATCAACAGCTGTATAAAATCGACCGAAGCGCTGGTCGCGCCTGCCACTGAGCCTGCGTCGTTGCGCGATTCGGCTGCTTTCCCTAGTAGATAACCACCACAACGCCAACAGACCCATGAGCGCACACCCAGCTACCATTGCTTTGACAGCTCCTCTATCGGGCCGTCTGGTGCCTATCGAGCGGGTGCCTGATCCGGTTTTTTCCCAGAAAATGGTGGGTGATGGCATCTCCATCGATCCCCTCAGCCAGGCCCTGCTGGCGCCCTGCGACGGTGAAGTGGTGCTGCTGCATTCCGCTGGCCATGCAGTCACCCTGGAGACCAGCGACGCCATTGAGATCATGATGCATATCGGCCTGGATACCGTCGATCTCAAGGGCAAGGGCTTCACTCCCAAAGTTAACATCGGCGATGAAGTGCGGGCTGGCGATGTGCTGATCGAATTCGACGCCGACTTCGTTGCCACCCATGCCAAAAGCCTGCTGACCCAGATCGTCGTCACCAACAGTGACCGGGTGGCCGCCTTTGCGCCGCGCTCCGGCGACGTGAGCGCCGGCAAGGATATCGTGCTGGAATTGACCCTGGCCGAAGCCACGGCCGCAGTGGCGGTGGCGGCCGCCAATAAAGCTGTCTCGGCAGCTATTCTGGTGCCTAATCTCACCGGCTTGCACGCCCGCCCGGCGGCGGTGCTCGCCAATGTCGCCAAAAAGTTCCAGTCGGATATCCGTCTGCAGCGCGGCGACGCTAAAGCCAACGCCAAAAGTGTGGTCGCCATCATGGGCCTGGAGGTGAATTACAACGATAAGGTTGTGCTCCTGGCCGAAGGGCCCGACGCCGAGGACGCCATTGCCACGCTCATGCCCTTGCTGCAGCAGGGTCTGGGGGACGCAGGCAGCCAACCCGCGCCGGCCCCGGCCAGCATGACGCTGGCGGAAATCTCCACCCCGGCCCCGCGGACCCACTCCACCGATCCCAACCTGCTGCTGGGTGTGTCCGCTTCGCCGGGCCTGGCGGTAGGCAACGTCTTCCAGGTGCGGCGCGAAGAACTGCAAGTGCCGGAGAACGCCGTCAATCCCCCTCATCAGGAACGGCGCGCGCTGGACCGAGCCCTCGAAGAAGCCAAGGTGCAGCTCCAGGCCTTGCAGGCGCGGCTGCACGC
This sequence comes from uncultured Pseudomonadota bacterium, assembly GCA_963708455.1. Classification (GTDB taxonomy): domain Bacteria; phylum Pseudomonadota; class Gammaproteobacteria; order Competibacterales; family Competibacteraceae; genus CAIMUS01. The sequence goes on along the minus strand of CAVPSQ010000005.1, from coordinate 205,388 downwards.
CGAAGCCGACGCCGGCAAAGCGGCCATCTTCGCCGCCCATCAGGAACTGCTGGAGGATCCCGACCTGCTGGACATTGCCGACAGCGCCATCGCCAAGGGCAAGAGCCCGGCATATGCCTGGCAGCACGCCTACACCCTGCATGCCGACCGCCTGTCGCACCTGCGCAACGAACTGCTGGCCGCCCGCGCTAACGACCTGCGGGATGTGGGCCGGCGGGTGTTGAAGCTGCTGTTAGGGGTGGAGATTCGCGAGCCAGACATGCCGGTCAATACCATTCTGGTGGCGGAGGATCTGACGCCCTCCGATACCGCCAATCTGGACCGTTCCAAAGTGCTGGGTTTTTGCACCACCAGCGGCGGCGCTACCTCCCATGTAGCGATTCTGGCCCGCTCGCTGGACATCCCGGCGGTCGCCGGCATCGATCCCCGCGCGCTCGACTTGCACAATGGCCGCCCGGTCGTGCTGGACGGCGGCAAAGGTACGTTGCGGCTCAATCCGTCGGTCCAGGAAATCGCCCGCATCCAGGGAGTGCAGGAACGCCTGGCGGTAAGGCGTAAGCTGGATCTGGAGGCGACGCTGCAGCCGGCGCAGACCCTGGACGGCCAGCGGGTGGAAGTAGCGGCCAATATCGGCGGCCTGGCGGAGGCCGAACAAGTGGTGAAACTGGGCGGCGAAGGCGTGGGGTTGCTGCGTTCCGAGTTTCTGTTCCTGGAGCGTGCCGACGCGCCTGGCGAAGAGGAACAGACGGTCGCCTATCAAAATATCGCCGCGGCCCTGGGAGGGACGGCACGGACGTTGATCATCCGTACGCTGGACGTGGGCGGCGACAAACCGCTGCCCTATCTGCCCGTGCCCGCCGAGGATAATCCTTTCCTGGGCCAACGCGGCATCCGCCTGCTGCTAGACCGCCCGGAAATCCTGCGTATCCAGATGCGGGCCATTTTGAAAGCGTCCAGCGCCGGCAAGCTGCGGGTGATGTTTCCGATGATCGCCACGCTGTCCGAGTGGCAGGCCGCCAAAGGCATGTTCGAGGAGGAGCGGCAGAAGCTGGGCGTCGCGCCGATGCCGGTGGGCATCATGGTGGAAGTGCCGGCGGCGGCGATCATGGCGGAGCAGTTCGCCCAGGAGGTCGATTTCTTCTCGATCGGCACCAACGATCTCACCCAGTACACCCTGGCGATGGACCGCGGCCATCCCAAGCTGGCGCCCCAGATCGACGGCTTGAATCCCGCCGTGCTGCAGCTGATCGCCCACACCGTCAAAGCGGCCCATGCCCAGGGCAAATGGGTCGGTGTCTGCGGCGGCATCGCCAGCGACCCCCAGGCGGTGCCGATCCTGCTCGGTCTGGGCGTGGATGAACTGAGCGTCAGCGTGCCGACTATTCCCGGCATCAAGGCGCAGATCCGCACCCTCGATCTGGCGCAGTGCCGGCGGCTGGCCGAACAGGCGCTGACCCTGAAAACCGCCGCCGAGGTGCGGGCCCTCTACCCGGACCCCTATCAGCAAGAAGACACAGTGTTGCAGACTGCCTGAGCGCCGCGCGCTTACCATCGACGCTTATAATCCACGAGGAACCAAGCTATGTCTGGCGTCAGTAGAGCTTTCGAGTTTCTGCAAAAAATCGGCAAATCCCTGATGCTGCCGGTGGCGGTGCTGCCGGCAGCCGGCATTCTGCTGGGCGTGGGCGGCGCGCTGCTGTCCGGCGTCCATGACGGCGCCATCCACATCGAGTCCAGCTGGCTGCTGCTCATCTTCGATATCATGAAGAACGCCGGCGAACCGATCTTCGTCAGCCTGCCGCTGATCTTCGCCATCGGTGTGGCCCTGGGGCTGACCAACAACGATGGCGTCTCGGCCATCGCCGCCGTGGTCGGCTACGTGGTCATGCTCGGCACCATGGGCGTGATCGCCGCGCAACTGTTCGGTATGGAGGTCAAGCCGATCATGGGCTTCAAGTCCCTCGATACCGGCGTGTTCGGCGGCATCGTGATCGGCTGGGTCGCCGCGGCGATGTTCAATCGCTATTACAAAATCCAGTTACCGACCTATCTGGGCTTTTTCGCCGGCAAGCGCTTCGTGCCAATCGCCACGGCCTTCGCGGCGATTGGCGTCGCCTTCGCGCTCAGCATCATCTGGCCGCCGATCCAGGGTGGCATCAATGCGGTTTCCGGGCTGGCCGCCAGCAGCAACCCTAATGAGGCGGTGTTCGTGTTCGGCATTTACGGCGTGGTCGAGCGGGCCTTGCTGCCTTTCGGGCTGCATCATATCTGGAACGTGCCGTACTTCTTCCAGATCGGCTCCTTCACCACCCCGGAAGGGCAGGTGGTGCATGGCGAACTGACCCGCTTCTTCGCCGGCGATCCCACCGCCGGCAACCTGGCCGGCGGCTTCCTGGTCAAGATGTTCGGCCTGCCTGCCGCGGCCATCGCCATCTGGCACTGCGCCAAACCGGAAAACAAGGTACAGATCGGCAGCATCATGGTGTCGGCAGCGCTGACCTCGTTCCTGACCGGCATTACCGAACCGATCGAATTTTCCTTCCTGTTCGTGGCACCGCTGCTGTACGGCATTCATGCCGTGCTGACCGGTCTGGCCTTCGTGATCATGTACCTGCTGGGCGCCAAGATGGGCTATACCTTCTCCCAGGGCTTTATCGACTACCTGCTGTTCTTCGTGCGCGACACCAAGCCCTGGCTGGTATTGCTCATCGGTCCTCTGTATGCGCTAATCTACTACGTCGTTTTCCGGGTATTGATCGTCAGGCTCGACCTGAAAACGCCGGGTCGCGAAGCCGAGGAAGTCAGTCGGGCGGAAGTCCAGGCCGGCGTCGCCCACGACTTCTCCCGGCAACTGGTGCTGGCTTTCGGCGGTAAGAGCAACATCAAGAATCTGGACGCCTGCATCACCCGGTTGCGGGTGGGTCTGAACGACATCAACAAGGCCGACCCGGGCAAGCTGAAGGCATTGGGCGCCGCTGGCGTGGTGGTGGTGGGCAACGGCATACAGGCGATTTTCGGACCGCAATCCGAGAATCTTAAAACCGACATGGATGAGTATTTGAAAACCGCCGGTCCGGAAGCGGAGTTGTCGGAAGAAGTGGCACCCACAGTGGCCTACCAGCCCAGGGGCGTCGAACCCAAGCTGCGCGATCCCGATGCGCCCCGCAAGGTGCGCGATGTCATCAGCGGCCTGGGCGGCGCCGGAAATGTTAACAAGGTGGAGGCCTGCGCCGAAACCCGCTTACGCCTGGTGCTCGGTGATGACCAGTTACTGGACGAGCCGGCGCTGCGCGCGGCGGGGGTCGAAGGGGTCATGAAACTGCCCAACCGGATCGTGCATCTGCTGGTCGGTCTGAACGCCGATCAGTATGCGGCGGAAATGCAGGGACAATTAGCGACGGCGCACTGAGCCGCTCTGCGGCCAGGGAGGGCCCGCAGGGAAGCGGGGGTGACCGGAGCCATTCCTTAACCACCGGGATTGGCTCCTCAAACCGAATTATCAGCAATCACCATGACTTGAAGAGAATGCCCAGATGAAGAATCTGCAAGATAGTCTGTCGTAGCGCGCTGTTCCTGGCTGCCCTGGGCAGCGCGGGTAACGTCCTGGCTACCTGCCTGAACAACAACACCTCCAAAGTCCAGGATAACTTTCTGGTGGTCGTTGATAAAAACGGCAAACAGGTGGCGCAATCCATTCTGTCTCGGTCGCTGGGTGGTGCGTGGTAAGCATCCAGGTCCGCTGCGCCGCCAGCCGGATGAGCGTCATTGCCGTCGAAGCGCTCGGTTTCGCCTACCAGCAACGGTGGGTATTGCAGGATATCGATTTACAAGTGGACGCAGGTGAAATCTACGGCCTGGTCGGCGCCGACGGTGCCGGCAAGACCACCCTGCTGCGCCTGGTGGTCGGGCAACTGCTGCCCGGACGCGGCCGCATCCAGGTGCTGGACGCCGCGGCCGCCAGTCCCGAGCTACGCGCTCAGGTCGCCTATATGCCCCAGGGTTTCGGCCTGTATCAGGATTTATCGGTCCAGGAAAATCTGCATTTTTTCGCCGATCTGCACAGTCTGGAGCGCGCCGCCGCCGACCGCCACATCGCCGAGTTGTTGCAACGCACCGATCTAGCCGGCTTTGAGCGGCGGCGCGCCGGCCAGTTGTCCGGTGGCATGATGCAAAAACTCGCCCTGGCCTGCGCCCTGATCAGCCATCCGCAGGTCATGGTGCTGGACGAACCCACTACCGGCGTGGACCCGGTATCGCGGCGCGCTTTCTGGCGGCTGCTGGACGGCGTGCGCGCCGACGGCGTGGCGATTCTGTACGCCACCGCCAATATGGACGAGGCGGAACGCTGCGACCGGGTGGGCCTGCTGCGGGAGGGACGGCTGGAGCGGCAGGGCGCGCCGCTGGCGTTGACCGACGGCGAACCGGCCCTGCTGGTGGGCATTACCGGTACGGCGGTACGCCATTACCAGGCCGCCTTGCGGGCGCTGCCCGAAGTGCAATGGGCTTTTCCGGTAGGGCGGCAGTTACGCCTGTGGCTGACGCCCACCGCCCACCTGGAGGAACTGCGTGCGCGTCTCGCCGCGGTGGCGCCCGACTTGCAGGTCCAGCCGCTGCAACCGACTCTGCAGGACATCGCCTTGAAGGATCTGGCCCTGAACGCCGCCCGGCGATGACGCCGGCCACGGTCATTCTGGCCGAGCATCTGACCCGGCGTTTCGGCGCGTTTGTGGCCGTCGACGGCATCCGGGTGGCGGTCCAGGCGGGCGAGGTGTTCGGCCTGCTGGGCGCCAATGGCGCCGGTAAAACCACGGCGATCCGGATGCTGTGTGGACTGCTGCCGCCCAGCGCCGGTGACATCCGGGTTGCCGACGTCGATATGGCGCGACGCCCGCGCCGCGCCCGCCAGCACATTGGCTACGTTCCCCAACGCTTCTCGCTGTACGACGATCTGACCGTGCTGGAAAATCTCAAACTGCAAGCGGGCCTGTACGGGTTGCGCGGTGTCCACCGGCAGAGACGTCTGCAATGGGGGTTGGAGCGGCTGGCTCTGGCCGCGCAGTCCGCTACCCCGGCCGGCGTACTGCCGCTGGGTTACAAACGCCGGCTGGCTTTGGCCGCCGCCCTGCTGCACCAACCGCCGGTGCTGTTTCTGGACGAACCCACCTCCGGTGTGGACCCGCTGGTGCGGCAGCAGTTCTGGGAACTGATCTACGAGCTGGCCGATGGCGGCAGCGGCATTCTGGTCACCACCCATTATATGGACGAGGCGCAGTTCTGCGACCGGCTGGCGCTGATGCAGGCCGGCCGCATCATTGTGGAAGGCGCTCCGGAGGAACTGCTGCAACGGCCGCTGCGCACGTCGCTGGTGGAACTGCGCACGCCCGACTACGTGGCCTGCGGGAAGCTGTTGCAGCAGCGGCCCGAGGTACGGGAAATCACCCCGCTGGCCGGTCGTCTGCGCATCCGGCTGCAACCTGAGGTTGCGGTTGGAGAGGCGCTTGCCAGCCTGCGCGCGGCAGTCACCGCGCAAGGCTTCACCATTCAGCAATTACAGCCGGTCGCACCCGAACTGGAAGAGGTGTTCGTGACGGTCCTGGAAGAATTCCAGGAAGCCCGGCCATGAACCGGCAGCATGTGTACGCCATGGCCCGCAAGGAATGGCGGCAGTTGCTGCGCGACTGGCGCAGTCTGGCACTGATCCTGTTGATGCCGAGTATGCTGCTGTTTTTATTCGGGTATGCGATACGGCTGGATATCAGTCATGCGCCTATCGCCATCGTGCAGGAAAGTCGTGACGGCGCGGCTAATGCGCTGGCCGCCCGCTTTGCGGGCAGCCAGGCGTTTCACGTGGTGTTGCGCGCCAGCGACCGCCGCACGGCCGAAAACGCTCTGCACGCCGGCGCGGTCTGGGCGGTGCTGATTATTCCAGCCGATTTCGCCGCCGCACTGCATAGCGGTCAGGCCGTGGCGCAATGGCTGGCGGACGGGGTGGACGCCAACAGCGCCCGACTGCTGCGCAATTACGCGCTGGCGGTAATCGACCAGTATGCCCGTGACCAGGGTTATACGCCCGCGCTGCGGCTGGAAGAACGCACCCGTTTCAACGAAACCCACGAAAGCCGGCTGGCCATCATTCCCGGCGTCATCGCCATCGTCATGGCGGTAATTGGGGCGCTGATGACCTCGTTGATCATCGCCCGTGAAGTGGAGTTGGGCAATCTGGTGATGCTGCGCACCACCCCGCTGAACAGCCGCGAATTTCTACTCGGCAAGCTGCTGCCCTATTTCTGCATCGGCATGGCGGAACTGGTCGTTGCCCTGGCGGTGGCGGTGTACGTGTTCGACGTACCCTTACGCGGTTCCGTGTGCTGGCTGGCGCTACTGTCGGCGTTGTTTCTGGCTGTCGTCATGCTGCAAGGCGCGTTGCTGTCCACCCTGGCCGGCAATCAGCTGCTGGCCAGCCAACTGGCGTTGATCAGCACCTTCCTGCCGGCTTTCCTGTTATCCGGCTTTATCTTCCCCATCGCCAACATGCCGGCGGCGTTGCGTTACCTGACTCTGCTGGTGCCAGCCCGCTATTACGTCAGCCTGTCCCGGGTCATTTTTCTTAAAGGAATGTCGCCGCTGGCGTTGTGGAGCGAAGGGGCGATTCTGATGGTCATGCTGCTGGCGCTGCTGCGCCTCACTTTATGGCAGATCAGAAAACTGGGACTGCCGCCATGATCGGGATGCTGACGCACAGTCTGCTGCGGCTGCGGGCCCTGCTGGCCAAGGAGTATCTGCACCTGCTGCGCGATCCGCGCATGCGCTTCATGCTGATCATGCCACCGCTGATCCAGTTGTTCGTGTTCGGCTACGCGGCGGTGTTCGACGTGCGGCAGGCCGATATTGGCGTAGTCGATCCGGCCCGCACGCAGACTACCCGCGAGTTGCTGGCGGCGGCCACGGCGAGCGGCCATTTTACGGTCCAGCATTACCCTTCCCTGGACGCCGCCGACCGGGCCATGGACCGCAATCGAATCCGCGCCATCGTCCAGTTCATGGCGGATTTCGACCGACAACCGACGGTACAGTTGATTGCCGATGGTGCCGATCCCAACAGCGCGCAGATGATTCTCGGCGAACTGAGTCAGGCGTTCAGCCGCCGCGCGCGGGAGAGTGACGTCCAGCCGCCGCTGCGGGTGGAGGAACGGGCCTGGTACAACCCCAATCTGGACGACCGGCTGTTTTTCGTACCCGGCATCATCGCCACCATCGTGTTGAGTGCCACGCTGGTGCTGATGGCGCTCAGCGTGGTGCGGGAACGCGAACTCGGTACCTTGGAGCGGTTGCTGGTCACTCCGGTGGCGCGGCTGGAACTGTTGCTGGCCAAGATGTTGGCGGTCGCCACGGTGGGTCTGGCCGATGTGGTGCTGGTGACCTCGGTTGCCATCGGCTGGTTCGAGGTGCCGCTGCGCGGCAGTCCGGTGGCGCTGCTGTTGGGCACGTTGCTGTTTCTGCTGAGCACGCTGGGGCTGGGTTTGCTGATTTCGAGCTATTCCAGCACCCAGCAGCAGGCCATCCTGCTCGCTTTCATGGTAATCATGCCGGTCACGGTGCTGTCCGGTTTTTCTTTTCCTATCAGTAACATGCCGGAAAGCGTGCAATGGCTGACCGGGCTCAATCCGCTGCGTTATTACCTGGTGGTGATCCACTCGGTGTTTCTCAAAGGCAGCGGTGGCGGGGCGCACGGCTTCGAATACGGGATGATGGCCCTGCTGGGCGGATCGATGCTGGCGTTGAGTCTGGTGGCGGTTGCGGTGAGCCTGATTCCTGGCGGTCAGGCGCTCTCGCCGGCCTGCTGCGGTCAGTCTGCCCGACCCTGGGAGCGCCGGCGTCCTCGCCGGCCCTGTACCGTCAACCTGCCAAGTGTCCTGGCTTAAGTGGATACCCTGTCTGCGACACGATCAGCCGCCGTATATTGATACCGACCTGGACCGTCACAACCCTATCCGGCGTCGTGGTTACGCCAACGCCCGGAACAGTTCTTCATGCCTAGGAGTTTGTCTGACTTAGGGTCGGAACTTCAATTTTCCTATCACGAGGCCGAAAAAACGCACATTTTGCGTTTCTATCGCCCTTTCCGAGGGCATTTATCGCCCTCAGAGCGCCTTTATCCTCCCTGCAGGCAGACCTATCCTGCCACCAATACTTGCAGCCGTTTTAAATTGTAGGCGATGCACACCAAATTCCACTCGCCCTGCACGGCTTGCAAACCCCGTAACAGAAATTGCCGAAACCCCATCACGTGCTTGATGATGCCAAACACCGGCTCGACGGTGGACTTGCGTTTGGCATACAGTGCCTTGCCTTCGGGGGTTTGCAATCGGTGTTCCATCCGGACTACCGGATCAGCGGTGTCTGGGGCTTTACCCGGGTCAGCAAAGCGTTCTTCCAGGGTGGGATGATGCTCCGCACGACCCGTGGCGAGCAGCGGGGTAATGGTAGCGTGTTCACAAGCCTTGACGTTGGCCTCACTGAAATAGCCAGTGTCCGCCAGCAGATGGTCGACCTGACCGAGTTCCTCCGGTAACTGGCTGAAGTTGTCCAGCGCCGGTTGCAGTTCCTGTTTATCGTTCGGGTTCGGGCTGACGTGGTTTTCCACGATCAGGCGACTGCCATGATCCACCCCGGCCTGCGCATTGTAGCTCTGCTCAAACCCGCCGCCGCTCACCGGCATAATGCGCGACTCCGGGTCGGTAAAATTGACTTGATCCTTGTCCTGTGGACCCGGTTCCGGCGGCTTGGGGGGACGGCCCCCTAACTTGCGACCACGGGCCTGTTCCTTCGCCCGCCGCTCGGCCAGCTTCGCTTCATAGGCCGCTTGCTCCTGCGCATACCGGGCTTGGGCACGAGCCTCCAGTTCCGCTTTCACCTCCCCGATCTGCTGCAACCGGGCCTGCCGGAGCGCCACTTCGTCGGCCACCTTCAGCCCGGGGACCGGCTCGGTGTGACTCGCCTCGGCCTGCTGTAATAACGCCTCTACCTCCGCCTGCAACTGCTCCTCCAACCGGTTGGCATAGTCCCAGCTCATCGCCTTATGTTTGCTGGCGTTGGCGTGCACTTTGCTCCCATCCAAACTCACGTTGCCTAACTGCAACACCCCCAGCGCATACGCCCGTAGCAAAATCTGCACCAACAGACCCTTCAGTTCCCCCAGAAACCGCTTCCGGAACGTATTGATGCTGTTGTGATCCGGGTGCGTGTTACCCGTGATATAAATCACCGGGATCAGCTCATAGGTGGCTCGCTCCAACGCCCGACTGGAAAAAATGCCAGTGGCATAGCCATAAAACAACAGTGCCAGCATCATCTTCGGTGGATAGGGCGCCGAGCCGCCACCACTGTACGCCGCTTCCAGCGGGGTGACATCCAGACTCTCCACGATCTCGACAATGAAGCGCGCCAGATGATCCTCTGCCAGCCACTCCTGCACCGGGATCACCACCGGCTGGTCACGTTCTATGGGGATAAATTGGTTGCTCATCGCCAGGCTCATCAGGTACGTTAGGTCATCTTACCTCATTATGCTGGGCAAGTCAGACAAACTCCTAGAAAAGCCTTGCCCTGGTTAACGCTGGTGGTTGTTCTGCTACTGTCGTCGAGCAGTATCCTCGGTGAGAGTGCGGAGCTGGTCTCGAACGCTGTTGGATCCCTGGACGCCGCACCTCCTGGCGCCGATGTCCGCAACGGCTCGCCGACGAACCGCTTCCCATTGCCAAGCCGCGCGGCGGCCGTGATTCTCTGGAACGACCGTGCCCTGGAACTCTGCGTCAAGTACCGCCGCAATCCGTTGCGTGTCGCCCGGGCGCTCGCGGTGCTGCACGTGGCGCTATACGACGCGGTCGCGGCGGCAAAAAATGGTGACGAACAGGTGCAGGCTGTCGCGGCCGCCACCGCTGCCGGCGCCGCGCTCGATTACCTCTTCCCGCTGGAGACCCCGGGGCGGTTCGAGGCCATGGCTTGGGCAATTTATGCGGGCGCTGCCGCCGCGCCGGGGTCCAGCCGGGAAACACTCGGGGACGCCCGGCAGATGGGTAAACTGGCGGCGGAGCGCGCCATCGCGCACGCGCTGCGTGACCATAGCGATCTGGTCTGGGACCCCCGCGAGCGGCCCGCGCCAGCCCCTGGCAGTTGGCGCGCCGCGCCGCCGCTGTACGCCTACGATCCGCTCGAACCGCTGGCGGCCTTCTGGGCGACCTGGGTGCTGAAGGACGGCGCTGAGGTTCAGCCCCCGCCGCCGGTGGCCTACGACACTCCGGCCTACTGGCGGGAAGTGGAGGAGGTGCTCACGGTCTCGCGGGCGTTGACCGCCGGGCAAAAGCGCATCGCCGAGGAGTGGAACCTCGACCGGGGCTCGGTGACGCCGGCGGGGGTGTGGAATCTGAAAGCGCGGAACCTGATCGAGGTGGGTGATCTGGACACGCTACGAACCGCCCAGGTGCTGGCTGTGCTGAACATGGCGATGGCCGATGCCGCGGTCGCCTCCTGGCGAACCAAATTCACCCACTGGACGCAGCGCCCCGTGACTGCTATCCGCGAGCGTTTCGACCCGGAATGGCTCCCCCCTATCCTCACCCCAGCCTTCCCGAGCTACGTGTCCACCCACGCCACTGTTTCGGGGGCGGCGGCGGAGGTGCTGGCTGCTTTCTTTCCGGCCGCAGCCGGACCGCTGCAAGCCGCCGCCGAGGAGGCCGCCATGTCGCGGCTGTACGCGGGCATCCACTTCCGCAGCGACAACGACGCGGGGCTGGAACTCGGCCGCCGGATCGGGCGTCTGGTCGTGGAACGCCAATGCGGGCTACCGTGACATCATCAGGCGACGGCTTCCTGGTGGGTGCTGTGCTCCAAGTGATTCCGGTACAGATCGATGATCGGAAAGCACAGCTCATAATCTCCCCATACCAGTTCACCGTATTCGATGCGAAAGGCAGAGAACCGAGCCGGATCCAGGTACGCACGAATATCGGGATGGCGTGCGTGAGTTAAAAACGGTTTGAAATCGACCGTCTGTTCCTTACCATCGTCAAATGTCAGGTGCAGGCGGTAATCACCTGCCAACTCAGCGGTAACGATATTAATCAAGATTTGGCTCATTTCAATCTCCCGGTGATCCGTTCTGGTTTAATGGATTTGTGCAGGACGAAGAAATCGATCCATTTGCGCACAATGTCGTCGGCACGGGTGCTGACAAGTTCCTGAAAATACTGCATTTCACGGAACTCCAAGGGTGCACGTCCGGCCACTCCCGAATAGCGAATCCCGGTCACTATGCCATCCAGGACAATAATCTCAGCCTTGGATTCGCGTCCCTGGCATTTTCCATGCACATGCACCGGTTCGTGCTGATTGGCGTAAAACATCACAATCAGACCAAAGTATTCGTAAAGTTTGGGCATGGCGATCAAGCCTGGTAAGGTGGGCATGGCCCACCTTGAACGTTGGATTTACAAGCAGGTGGGCCGTGCCCACCCAACCAGGCTGGGCTACGCCGCCTCGCGCACATCCACCACCAAACGCTTACCCAGCGCCGCTAGCGCGGTTTCAATCTGCTCAATACGGCTTTTGTGCCGCAGTGACAATAATCGGTCGATGAGCGTCGGCGTCACATTCAGCATCCGCGCCAGATCGACCTTGCGCTTGCCCGCTGCCAGCATGGCGTTGTAGAGAACCACCTTGCCGCCAACGAGTACGGGCAACACCACGCCGGGCCGGTCTTCAAGAGGAGACGGCATGGGAATAGGTTTCCCATCTTCCATATAGGCTTCGAAGAGGGTAATCAGTGCGTCCTCGGCATGCAGCAGTGCTTCGTCACGGGTTTCGCCATAGGTGATGGCTTCCGGCACATCAGGAAACTCTACCAGCGTCGTGCCTTCGTCGTCGGAGAGAGTCACGGGATAAATCAACATACTGTCTCCTGCTTACTTTAAGCCAAGGCGCTTCTTAACGCCTTCGATCAAGCCTTTCTTCAACTCTTTGTTGCCGCCATGTATGGGAAGATCTGTCATCTTATCCCCCAGACGTACCACCAAATGACCGCCGCCACCCTTTTTGGTTTCGAAAGTACAACCCTGCTTGGCGAGCCAGGCTTTGAATTGGTTGCTGTTCATGGCCTGTCATTGAATCAATCAATGTCAAAAAGAAAAATAGCATGGTTCACTTCGCCGCTGCAAACCACCGAACCCATTAGTGACGTAGGTTGGGCAAAATGCCCGACAGTTCATCTGGGCTACCCGGCTATTGGTTAATCACGACGATGGCAGATTGGGTTGACTCAGAAGTTCAGCAATACACTCGATGAAACGTTCAGCCGTTTCGATAGCCGCTTTAGCATCATCCGAAGAAATTTTGGCGATCGGGCCGACGCCATAATCGGCAACGGATTTCAACTCATAGGCTTGGGCCAGAAAGGATAAGAAAGATCGATCGAGGCGCGGCTCTTTATGGACCAGTTTCGAGAATTCGGTCCGTACCCCCGTATGGGTCTTCGCCACTTTTCCTGTGCGCGCCAGGATGAAAGCTGCCGCCGCATGATAACCGGCCAGATAAGCCTCTTTCGCCGCAATCTGTGGTATCGGCAAGGCGGCAATCGTCTTGGCATCCGCCACGCATTGGCGTGCCTTGTCCAGATAATATCGTATCTCCGGCGTCACAAATCGAGGCCCTCACGTCGCAGTTCGCGCATCAATGGTGTGCGTTCCCGATACGCTCCAGCCTGTAAAGGCAGGGCGTTAATGACGACTCCCGTATCGTAGAGAATAGCCGTGGTCACTTCCGCCAAACACCCGGTCTCTTGCCAAAAACTGTTTGGGTCTTTGAGAAACACCGCTACGTCATAATCGGAATCCGGGCGCGCGTCGCCCCGCGCCCGGGAGCCAAACAGCACCACACGCTCTACCCGGTCGCCGTAAAGGGCATCGACGGCGGCGCGGAAACGGGTCAGGACAGGATCGACAATGGTAATCTTGCCAGTATAGTGTACCCGTTCGGAGCCGTGCCTGTCGGGCACGTTCTGTGCCTGACCTATCGGGCTACTTTTCATTCGCTCGTTTCTCCAGCTTCCTGACAAGCCCGTTTTATCAATCGCCTTGATAGAAAATAACCGTGGTCAGCCATTGCTGCGAGCAAAGGTCTTACAGCAGGAATGAAATTAGCCCGTTTGGCCGCAACCAGAATCCCAGCGCTGCCCTTCACTCGTAAACCGTAAGCCTGCTCAGCAATTCGACGGGCGCGCTGCTCATCGATCAACACCAAAGTTGCACTGAGTTGATAGGCAACTGTGATAACTGCGGCCTTGCCAGCCCCGAGTTCTTTGGCAAGCAGTGGCTCAGGCGGAGAATCAAGCCGCACGTGTTCCAACCAGGAGGCTGCTTCGACTTCGATAGCGCCTGCACGGCCAGCCCCTGATTCTACGACTTCACGCACGACCGCTTCCGGCGCCAGTACCCGGTCATAAAGACGCTGCAATAAATCGAGATTTCCCACCAGTGAGAGTGCGATCAGCGGTCCCGCATTGCAGACGATCACGCCATTATTCATTCAGCGAATTCCCGCTCCATCTCGGCTTCATCCAGATCGGCGATGGCGATGCCCATCTTGCCGAGCAGTAGCAGGAAGTCGATACGTTGCATATTGCATAGTTCCGCTGCCTGACCGGAGGATAACCTTCCTAACTCGAATAACTTCAAGGCGAGCAGAAATTTCGCCTCTTTGACAAACTCTTCTTTGGATTGACCGGTAGCCAGGAGCACATTTTCTGGCAGGTCGATACTGATTACACTTGACATAGTTGTTCTCATGAATTTTACCGCCATGCCGCATAGGCCAAAGTAGTAGTAGGGTACGCTGGCTTTAATGTTCTCTGACCCCGTTTTTGGACCCCGTTTTTGGATAATCTTACCAGCATAGTTTACCCGTTCGGAGCCGTGCCTGTCGGACTACCAAACCGGCTCAATAAGCCGCGAAGGCGAACGGCCCGTAGCCGTCCCGGCAACGGGGGCGGACCGCCGCCACGGCAGGTGGGTCGCCGGAACCGGGCAGCGTGAACAGCGGCTCCCGTGTCTCGCCGCGTCCGAGCAGATGGCCGTCCCCGGCAGCATAGGCCAGCACTTCGTAGCGCTCGGCGCGGCAGACTATCTGGCCAAACCGTTGCGCGGCTACCCACTTAAGGCGGGACCATCGCGTCGATGTCCTTGCCGGCCTGCTTGCGATCAGTCTGCCCGACCCTGGGAGCGCTGGCGTCCTCGCCGGCTCTGTGCGGTCAGCCTGCGAAGTGTCCCGGCTTAAGTGGATACCTCGTTGCGCCGCGCCGCGCTGCTGGATGTCGTCAAAGCGGTGATTGAATCAGGGTTCCTGAGAGCGCGGGCGGTCCCGCCCGCCGAGCACGGACCGGGATGCACCCTACAGCAGGTTTTCTACCAGGCACTATTAGCACCACTCATCAGCAAGGTCTTCAGGTCAAGCCAGTGGGTGCTGGGGAATCGCTGCGGGTACTGTTTATGTCGGGTTCACTCGCCTTTTCGGAGAGCGGTTCGGGCTTGCGCACGATAAACGGCGTTCCGGTCTGTTCGGCGAGGCGACGTGCCTTTTCGGCAGCGCGGAAAAGGGCATCGGGGACGCCACGGAGATCAGGGTTGCGGGGAATAGACGGCTGATCGCTCATTGCAAGCCTCCTTCATCCAACAATTCGGGGGGAGACGCGGCATTGTCGTAATGCAGCCACGTGTCCACCAAGCGCTTGTAGCATCTGTTGAAGTTGCTGATGGCCTCCAGCATCAACCGCCCCGCCTTCAGCGCCGCCCGCTCCGGCGCGAAGGGCGACAGACCGGCCGCGATCAGGTCGGCGTTGACGAAGATCGGGTGTCCTCTTTTCTGCCCTACCAGGTTTTCGGCTGAAATTGCGGGTCATTCAGAATCCGCACCGTATCGCCGACCTGACCGATCACGAACAGTCCTTCCCGATAGGCAAACCGGTCGGCCTGCTCTTCGATAACGATTCCGGCCACTGCGCCCAGTATCTGCCTATCGGCATATTCCGAGAAAAATTCCCGAAACTGACCCAGTCGCTCCAGGTGTTCGCGCACGTCGTCGACTTTCAGAGTGCTTTTGACCTCGACCAGCACCACATAGCCCGCGTTCACCACCAGAATATCGATTTCCATGTGGCGGCCTTCGTATTCGGCCTGGATCCGCTGGAGCACTTTGTGAACCGGGATGTTGCGATCAGCAAACAGCGTTTTGCAGGCGGGCGCCACCATGCCTTCGACAAACTTGCCCCATTTCCCGGTCAGATCATCCACACTGCGGGTGGTGCGCGCAACAATCGCTTTCAACTCGTCAAGTGTAAGATTCGTATCCCAGAATTTTCCGTCGGTTTGCCGGAACCTTTCACCAGTTTCGCGGAATTTTCCGTCGGTTTGCCGGAACCTTTCGTCGGTTTCGCGGAACTTTTCGTCAGTTTCCCGAAACCTTTGACCTGTGTCCCGGAACCTTTGGTCAGTTTCCCGAAATTTTTCGTCGGTTTCCCGGAACCTTTGTTCAGTTTCCCGGAATTTTTCGTCGGTTTCCCGGAACCTTTGTTCAGTTTCCCGGAACAACTTCCAGACTTCTTCAAGGGTGACTTCGGCAGGCATAACGGGTTACTCTGAGGTTGATAATTTATAAGTATAGCTCGCGCAGGGCGAAACCGTGCCGGGGGTTCCGCCCTACACGGACTGGCTTAAGATTTCAGGTCGGGCAAAAGCAGAGCGAAAGCGAGCGCGGCGCTACCGAGTTCAATAAGCCGCGAAGGCGAACGGCCCGTAGCCGTCCCGGCAACGGGGGCGCACCGCTGCCACGGCGGGTCCGTCGCCGGCACGGGGCAGCGCAAACAGCGGCTCCCGCGTCTCGCCGCGTCCAAGCAGGCGGCCGTCGCCGGCGGCGTAGGCCAGCACCTCGTAGCGCTCGGCGCGGCAGACTATCTGGCCAAACCGTTGCGCGGCTACCCACTTAAGGCGGGACCATCACGTCGATGTCCTTGCCGGCCTGCTTGCGATCAGTCTGCCCGACCCTGGGAGCGCTGGCGTCCTCGCCGGCCCTGTGCGGTCAGCCTGCGAAGTGTCCCGGCTTAAGTGGATACCTCGTTGCGCGGCGCCGCGCTGCTGGATGTCGTCAAAGCGGTGATTGAATCAGGGTTCCTGAGAGCGCGGGCGGTCCCGCCCGCCGAGCACGGACCGGGATGCACCCTACAGCAGGTTTTCTACCAGGCACTATTAGCACCACTCATCAGCAAGGTCTTCAGGTCAAGCCAGTGGGTGCTGGGGAATCGCTGCGGGTACTGTTTATGTCGGGTTCACTCGTCTTTTCGGAGAGCGGTTCGGGCTTGCGCACGATAAACGGCGTTTCGGTCTGTTCGGCGAGGTGACGTGCCTTTTCGGCAGCGCGGAAAAGGGCATCGGGGACACCACGGAGATCAGGGTCGCGGGGAATAGACGGGTGATCGCTCATTGCAAGCCTCCTTCATCCAATAATTCGGGGGGGAACGCGGCATTACAGGCCGGCCGCGATCAGGTCGGCGTTGACGAAGATCGGACAACCCGCTTCGTTGGGCAGAAACTCACGGGCGAAGGTGGTTTTTCCCGCCCCATTGGGACCGGCGATGATGACGATGCTCCTGGCCGTCATACGTCAGCGTTCCCGGAAAACACTATCTTCAAGTCGAACCAGTGGGTGCCGACGAAGTGCAAACGGTATTCCTGATCGGCGAGGTTGACGGGGATTTTGACGAAAGGGGCAGTGTCCGGAGCATTGTGGGTAACGATACGACGACGGATTTCGTCGTCGTCGGTATCGCGGGCATGCTGGTACATGGCGGCGCAGGTCGGGCAGAGCGCGAGACGGTTCTGGTAGTAGTGTGCTTTCTGATCGCGCACGCACTGGACTGCCTCGAAATAGTGGTCACCCGACTTCAGTTTGAAGGGCATTTCATATTGACAACACTGACAGATAAGCTGCCCGTCGGGGTTTTTGTAATTGACCCGCAGATACGCTTTGGCTTCGGCGGTGACCTCTGGCACATCCGGCTGGATAGAGCGCTCACGGGTTACACTTTCTTTCGGAGGAGCAGTCTCTGTGCGCTCCTGCACACCAGTACGGCGTTTTTCAGGGTTTTTAACGGCGTTTTCAGGTTGAGAAGGCTTCTCCTGTTTGCCTATTGCGCCAAATTGCTCCAGCGTCAAGCCGCTTTTCTTGTATACATCGACAATCTTAGTAAGTTCTTCCGCTGAACCAAGCCCCATAGCCTTAGCTATTTGATCTTGAGACTGATACTCCTCAGTGCGCCTGATCTCTTCGGTCCCGAAGCCGACTGCTTTCAGCCATTCACTCCCTGGGTCATAGCGAAAACCGGCAGGCAATTCGCTGCTCTTGGCAGCAGGTGGCTTAACGAATCTTCCTTCGTCCTGCGGAACCCAATCCGCAGCAATAAGCCGATGGATTAGTTGAGATTTAGCCCGTCTTAATTCCGAATAATTGTTATGTTTGTAGGTTGCTAGAAGGTGTTCCGGTTCGACAGATTCACACATCGTTTTCCACACCAGCTTCGAACAATACAGTTCTTTCTTTTGCAAGAGGTATTCGAACTCCTTGATATCGAAATCTTTATTTTCTCTATCAGAATCATTGTAACTCCGTTTGCATGTATTACCACTTTGAAGATGCTCATACTCAGGATGATTGCTCGAAATTTCCTTTGGCTGGGCAACAAGGTGCACATGGACACCCACTGCTTCGGCGAAATCCGAGAGTTCTTTAGGATCGATTCCATGTTCCTTATACATCGAGGCCAAGGCGTAATGGGTGCGCTTGTCGTCGGGTAACCCCTTGTAGTAGAGGTGGAGTAGTGTTTCTCTATAGGGACTGTCGAGGTATAGCTGTGGCGGTCGGCACCAGAACAGCTTGCCATCCCTTGACTCACGCAGCAGGAAAGCATAGTTTTTGAACAGATCAAATTCACCAGGATTTTTTTTCCAGAAAGAGATGAACCGCTTTACGTTGTTGTAGTGCTCTGTCCCCGGATCTCTCGCCGCGCTATATTCAGCCAGTATTTTCTGGATCGCCGCTTTTTCGTCATAAGGCTTGACACCGATATCCTCAAGGAAGGTTTTGCTGTCGCCGGAACAAAAATCAGGTTCCACAACATTGATGTCTGTCGGGCGCGATGTCACTGCATCTACGGGAAAGAAGGCATCCTTTGGTCGACACATGGTCATTCCGGCTGATGCACGAGCTCTGACTATGCGAAGACGCTCCACATTCAGGTTTGTCCGATATTCCTTGTAAGTACGATCAAAATACTTGTCCTGTTCCTTTGAATGCTTGAGCAATTCGTATAAGTTCACCAAGGATTCGTTATTCATCTCGGCCAGCCATTCGTCAATGATGGTGCGGCTACTATCAGATGAAAGAGCGATGTTCAACTCCTTCCACTCCCACTCCGTAATACTCAAGCTTTTCAAAAATTGATCTTCCCGCTGATTCATCTGAGGGGGATTGGCAGCCACCCAGACTTGCTTCCCGGCAACCCGAGTAATGTCATCATCGGAAAGTACAGATGCAATCTTTGCCGGGCTACGAATTAAATTTGCTGCAACGTCATGGCTGCCCTTTCTTACTGGAACGAGCGATTCGTTCTTGAAGGCGGCAACAATCGCCTCGCGTATCGGTTCGTAGAATTTTGGTAGGTTGTCTCCTGGATTCGGGAGCGTCGCCAAGAAGCCAACCGTGAGCCACCCTTGATCTCGAATCGAGGTGAGCGAACTAGCCGCCAACTGTGCAAGATAATTGCGTAGTGTTTTATTGGCCTTGCAATCGCGCACGCTGTCCCTTGCCACGGTAGAGGCGAAGGGCGCGTGGAGGTGAAAGCGGAGGTTGGAGGTTTCCTTCTCAGCGGGGAAGAAAATAGAAACCTGGCCAGGTTTCAGCGAGTCAATTTTCCAGTTCAATTGGGCTTTTTTCTTATCCTCTTCCTTGACGAGGCTGTAAGCGATGGCGATACGGCAGAGTTTAGCTTTTCCGCCGTCGTCTGTCACCTCAACGTCCTTCTGGAAGCGTAGCCAATGGGAAACCGCATCGCTGCCACCGGGGTGACTAGCGTGAATTTCGATCTGCCCACTCTCGTGTTCTTTCCGTTCAAGGGTGCCGAGGGAGGCGTCTGGTAGCAGGTATTCGATCTTGCGGATATGGTTCAGGAACAGCAATGTATTATCGCCCAAGGCGCGCAAAGCACGCTCAATGTCTTCCACAGCTTGCTCGGGTTGTTTTTTCGGGTGATTAAAGGGAAAAATGAAGCGCGTTTCCCATTTGCCCATCTGGGCTTTCTTAACATCACCAGTTTCCGGCACTACGAGGTCATGGATGCGGAAATTGAACTCGCCGGAGTGGATTTCCGGGGTATTGGTGTAAGCGAACACCGCTTTGAAGCCGACTCCAAACTTGCCGATGTTGGTAGGGTCGTCGCGTTTGGTACTGGCGCCGATGCTGGTGATGGAATTCACATCCTTTAGCGAAAACAAGCATGCCCCGTTGTGCTCAAAATCTACACTATCTTTGGTTAGAGTGAAAAGCACTTCGGAAGCACCCGCATCCTCGGCATTCTGCAACAGCTCGTAGATGAAGTGGGCATTGTCCGGGTAAAGCTCCGTCAGCAAGTTTTTGATCCCTTCATCGAAGCCATTTTCCCGATTTGCATCCACCCACTTTTTACGTCTCAGCGTCAGATTCTTTCATCTCCTCGTTCATTTTTCCCCCTCCACGATCAACACCCCAAACGCCACCGCTTCAGCAATGATATCCGCCTGTTCAGGCCCTTTCTTCAACTCTTCCACTCGTCGCCCGTAATCCCGCCGAGCCGCCTCAATTTGCCCTTCCCGCATCCGCCGGATGCGGACATCCGTCGCACTGTCGCGTTGTTCTTCCAACAGGGAAACGCGGGCGGCATGGGTGGTGTCCAGCGAGGCTAGGCGCGAGCGGGCGGTTTGCGTGACCTGTTCGATGTGAGCGGCGCGGGCGTTCAGCCAGTGACGGTAGTGGCTTTGCTCCAGGGTGCGTTCCTCGTGCACCGTGATCTCCTGGAGAGCGGTCTCGACAGGCTGTGCGATTTCCAGCAGTTCCAACATGCGTGCAGCCAATTCTGGGTGGGTGCACACGGGTTGGAAAGTGAAGTCCTCGCGCAGGCCGATCTTGCGCCAACGGTAGATGGCATAGGGGTGGCGGCCAGCGGGCAATCCGTCGGCACGCGCCATCAGGTTGCAGACCAGCGGTGTCGTCGGTTCAACGGCTTGGGCGGCCTGTCGGGCCAGCGGATGAGTGGGGGTGATGAAGACCAGATCGCGCCGTTCATCGGCGGTGGCCGGGTCGAAAGTGAGCGCAAGATAGGGATCGTTACCCTTGAGCCAGCGCGACCAGGTTTGCGCCACCGTGCCGGTGAGTTTGAGCGCCTGGAAATCTGCGAGGAGTTTTTCCCGCATTTCCTGACCGAGTTGCAGGGTAACGACGGGTTTGTGGCGCCATTGCTTGGGCAGGTTGCCCACTCCCAGAACTTCCAGATAACGCTCCTACCAGGTTGGTGAGCATGGCCGGGACCAGCCAGAAACTGGATGCCTGCTTGACCATCTCCGCGTCGCGCCTGGGCAGGGCCAGACCGAAGAGCTTGGCCTGCTCTTCTTCCAGCCGGGACTGTTCCTGGATGACGCGGATTTCGTTGTCGGCCAGTTGTTGCAGGCGGGCAGCTTGTTGCTCGGCACTCAGGGTGAGGTTCTCGGCGATTGCGTGGATTTCACGGGTGAGCCGGCCGAGGATTTCCTCACTACCGCCCAAAGCCTGGCGGAAGACCCCGATGCGGAGCAGGCAGCGTTCGTAAATTTCAGCGTCCACCGTGCCAGGGGTGATGAGGTTGTAGATCACCACGGTTTCGCTCTTCTGCCCGTAGCGATCGATACGACCGATGCGCTGTTCGACGCGCATGGGATTCCAGGGCAGGTCGTAATTGACCAGGGCGTCGCAGAACTGGTAGTCCAGGCCCTCGCAGCCGACTTCCGAGGAGAGCAGTACATCCAGGGCCTGGGGGTCTTCCCTGGACAGGCTGAAGCGGTTGCGCAGTTCGCGCCGCTCGTCGTCGAGGATATCGCCATGCACCAAGCCGATGCGTGTAGATTCGCCGGCGAGTTTGCCGATCAGATAGGCCAGGGTATGGCGAAAGGTGCTGAAGACCAGCAGTTTGTTGTTGGGCAGCTTCTGCTTGTCGCGGATGATTTTGAGGAAAGCGTCGAACTTGGGATCAGGGCCACTCAGGGCGCCGGCGCGACGGATGAAGGATTCAACCTCGGCACGGAAGTTGGCCAGAGGTTCGCCAAAATCTTCCGGGCTATCGTCGTCGCCCCACTCGCTCAATTCCAGTTGTGACAGGTGACGGTTGAGCATGTCTTCCAATAAGGGGCGCAAGACCGAAGACGCAACTGGCCATTTGGCGACGCACGGTAGTGAGCATGAACTTGAGGTTCTGGTCGCCGTGGCGATGGGCAAGCATCCGGGCGATCAGATCAATCAGATCGTGATGCAGCGCATCCTGTTCGGGCGTGTATTCCACCGCCACGGTTTCTGGCTTGCGCGTGGTGAAGTTGCCGATGTCTCGCCGGCGGGTGCGGTTGATGAAGGGAAAAAAGGTGTAAAGCTCTTCCAATTGGCGGATCAGATTGAGGCGGGCTTCGCAGGCTGATCGTCGTCCTCATCCAGCAGGTCTCGGGCGCTCTGCATGCGTGGGTCGGCGGATAGCACGCTGCGGCCCCAGGGGGTGGCGATGGCCTGTGTCGATAGCTGCGCGTGCGGCCGTCCGCCAGTCATCGCCCGCACCTCGCGCTGCTTCGATGGCAGCATTGATGTGCGGGTTGGGTTCGGCCATCTGCTCGAATGCCTGGCGGCCAGGCAGGACATCGGGGCGCAGCAGGTGCAACAGGTTGTAGAGGTCGTTGTCACCCAACTGGATGGGCGTGGCGGAGAGCAGGACGACCGCCTCGGCGTTGTCGCAGATGTAGCGCACGTTGCGATAGGCCCAGGTGTCGGTGTTGCGGATGTGGTGGGCCTCGTCAACGATGACCAGATCGAAGGCCGGCGGCGGATCCAGTTCGAGCAGACCGCGCTGGTGCTTGCGCCCCTTCTGCTTGCCCATGAGCAGGGCTTCATCGAGTAGCGAATAAGGCAGGATGGCACGGGCGTATTGCTGCGGCCAGACGCCGTCCAGGTGGGTTTCCTCAATGCAGTAGCGCAGGGCGCCGCCATCCAGATGAACGAACTGCTCGTCGAAACGCTTGAGTTCCTCCAGCCATTTACGTTCGGACACCAGGGGTCTGGGACAGATCACCAGTACGGAGCGTAACTCGCGCCGGGCCTGGAGTTCCTTGAGGATCAGCCCAGCCTCGATGGTCTTGCCGACCCCCACCTCGTCGGCGATAAGCAGCCGCGGTCGATCGGCCTGAATGAGCTTGAGCACGGGCCGAAACTGGTAAGGAACGAAATGGATGCGCGAGGCGAATAGGGAGTAGAGGTTGCTGGTGCTGGGGTGACGTAATTGCAGGGCGGAGAGCGCCGCATGCAGCGCGGCAGGGGCGACACTGGCCCTAACCGGGGTAGTAGTAACCGGTTCGATTTGGGAGGTGTAGTAAGTGGTGATGGCGCCGTCGTGGAAGACCTGGTAGCGGTCCTCCGGGTCGCCGGGTTGGTGGGCGATGATGGCGCCGATGGTGGCCGGTTTGACCTTCAGACGCACCATGTCGCCAGGTTTGAAGGTGCCGGTTGGATGCGACGGGCACGATGCGGTCATCTCACAGATCCACTGGTTCGGGAGGCCAGTCTTGAAGTTCGGGGAAATCCTCTTCTAGCGGCTCCCACGTGGCGAGCAGAGCCAGCAGTGAGCGACGCTGCGCCGGTTCGACGATCAACCGGTCTCCCTCCTTGCGGAGAATGGCCTCGTTACCTGGTAGCTCGAACTCGCGGGGGATACGTAGCGCTTGATTACAACCGTTCTTGAATAGCCGGACGTGACGTTCGGTAGACATGGAAGCCTCTTGCTCAGGATCAGTTGATCTATGCTGAAACATAAGCTAGCAAATTGGGGTTGCTGCGGCAACCAAACGGTGGACAGCGCTTTGCCTATGTCCAATTCACTGGACTGTTGGAGCGGATATCCATTTAAGCCGGGATACTTCGCAGGCTAACCGCACAGGGCCGGCGAGGACGCCGGCGCTCCCAGGATCGGAGCCGGCGAGGACGCCGGCGCTCCCAGGATCAGGGCCGGCGAGGACGCCGGCGCTC
The DNA here is from genome assembly GCA_963708455.1 of uncultured Pseudomonadota bacterium. Lineage (GTDB taxonomy): Bacteria > Pseudomonadota > Gammaproteobacteria > Competibacterales > Competibacteraceae > CAIMUS01. Next base: position 182,006 of record CAVPSQ010000005.1, on the reverse strand, counting down.
CCAGGATCAGGGCCGGCGAGGACGCCGGCGCTCCCAGGATCGGGCAGAGCGACGCGATGGTTCCGCCTTAAATGGGTAGCCCGGCCACTGTGCAGCCGACTGTTGAGGGAACCCGGTAAAATGCCGCATAGTATTGTCGGGCTTACGGGAAAAAGCCTTTCCCTTCCCGATCCGCTCGGACGGTCGGGACCCCTCCTTCCCAACATCCAGCTAAGAGCAACAACATGAACTTCCTGATCGTCCTGGCCTCGTTGTGTTTCCTGATGCTGGTCGCCTATCGAGGCTACAGCGTCATTTTGTTCGCGCCAATCGCTGCGCTCGGCGCGGTGCTGTTTACCGATCCGTCGCTGGTGGCGCCGATGTATTCCAGCGTCTTCATGGCGAAGATGGTGGATTTCATCCGTAATTATTTTCCGGTGTTCATGCTCGGCGCCATCTTCGGCAAAGTCATCGAACTGTCCGGTTTCTCCAAATCCATCGTTGCGGCGGTCATCGGCCTGCTCGGGCGCGAGCGGGCGATGCTGTCTATCGTGGTGGTCTGCGCCCTGCTGACTTACGGCGGCGTCTCGCTGTTCGTGGTGGTCTTCGCGGTCTATCCGTTCGCGGCGGAACTGTTCCGCGCCAGCGACATTCCCAAGCGCCTGATTCCCGGCACCATCGCGCTGGGCGCGTTCACCTTCACCATGGACGCGCTGCCCGGCACGCCGCAAATCCAGAACATCATCCCCACGGTGTTTTTCAAGACCACGACCTGGGCCGCGCCCTGGCTCGGCGTGATCGGCGCCGTTTTCATCCTGCTGGTCGGACTGACCTACCTGAACTGGCGCCGCCGCCAGGCGGAGAAGGCCGACGAAGGTTATGGCACCAACCTGGTCAACGAACCTGAACCCTTCGAGCACGCGGAACTTGCCAATCCGTGGATCGCCATCCTGCCACTGATAGTGGTCGGCGTGATGAATCTGGTATTCACCTATCTGATTCCCTTTGCTTACGGTCCCCAACACCAAATGACTCTGGCCGGCGCAACCACGCCGATTGTCACCGACGTGACCAAGGTCACGGCTATCTGGGCGGTGCAAGCGGCGTTGTTGCTCGGCATCCTGACGGTATTCGTGTTCGCCTTCAAACCGGTGATCAGCAAATTCGCCGAGGGCAGCAAGGCGGCCATCGGCGGCGCGTTACTGGCCTCGCTCAATACCGCCTCGGAATATGGCTTCGGCGGTATTATCGCCGCATTGCCCGGTTTCCTGGTGATCGCCCATGCCTTGGAATCCATCCCCAATCCGCTGATCAACGAGGCGATTTCAGTGACGACCCTGGCCGGCATCACCGGTTCGGCCTCGGGCGGCATGAGTATCGCACTGGCGGCCATGGCCGACACCTTCATCGCCAATGCCCAGGCCGCCGGCATTCCGCTCGAGGTATTTCACCGGGTCGCCGCGATGGCCTCCGGCGGCATGGACACGCTGCCGCATAACGGCGCTGTCATTACCCTGCTGGCGGTGACCGGACTGACCCATCGGCAGTCCTATAAAGATATTTTCGCAATCACGGTTCTCAAGACCACCGCGGTATTCGTGATCATCGTCGCTTATTATCTGACCGGTATTGTCTGAGGAAAACGTCACCATGAACGAACATCTCACTCACCCGTTGCTGAGTTCCCAGACACTGGCCAACAAGGGCAAAGTCGTTACCGCCGAGGAAGCCGTCCGACTGATCCACGATGGCGATACGCTGGCTACCGGTGGCTTCGTCGGTATCGGTTTTGCCGAGGGGCTGGCGGTAGCCTTGAAAGAGCGCTTCGCGGCGACTGGCAAGCCGACCGGCTTGACGCTGATTTACGCGGCCGGCCAGGGGGACGGTGGTGAACGGGGACTGAATCATCTGGCCGATACCGGTTTATTGAAGCGGGTAATCGGCGGTCATTGGGGATTGACACCGAAACTTGGCAAACTGGCTATTGAGAATGAGATCGAAGCTTATAACCTGCCGCAGGGCGTGCTGACGCATTTGTTCCGCGACGCCGCCGCCGGCAAGCCAGGACTGTTGACCACGGTGGGCATCGGCACCTTCGTGGATCCCCGGCTGGGCGGCGGCAAGGTCAATGCCCGCACCACCGAAGAGATTGTCGAACTGCTGACGCTGCACGGCCAGGAATACCTGTTCTACCGGACGCATCCGATCAATGTGGCGATGCTGCGCGGTACGACGGCGGATACCGACGGCAATATCACCATGGAGCGGGAAGCGCTGTTCCTGGACTCGCTGGCGATGGCCACCGCCGCCCACAATAACGGCGGCATCGTCATCGTACAGGTGGAACGGATCGCCGACCGGGGCACGCTCAATCCGAAACAGGTGAAAATTCCCGGTGTGCTGGTGGACTGCGTGGTGGTGGCGCAGCCGGAAGAACACTGGCAGACTTTCGCCGAGCGTTACAACCCGGCGTTCAGCGGCGAAATCCGGGTACCGATGCAGGCGATTGCGCCGATGGAGATGAGCGACCGCAAGATCATTGCCCGGCGGGCCGCGTTCGAGTTGAAGCCGAACAGCGTGGTCAATCTGGGCATCGGCATGCCGGAAGGCATCGCCAGCGTGGCCAATGAAGAGAAGATTCTGGACTATCTGACCCTGACCGCCGAACCCGGCGTGATCGGTGGACTGCCGGCGGGCGGTCTGAATTTTGGAGCGGCCAGCAATACCCAGGCGATCATCGAGATGCCGGCGCAGTTCGATTTCTACGACGGCGGCGGGTTGGACGTGGCCTTTCTGGGGATGGCGCAAACCGACCGCGAGGGCAACGTCAATGTCAGCAAGTTCGGTCCGAAACTGGCCGGCGCCGGCGGCTTCATCAACATCAGCCAGAATGCCAAGGAACTGGTGTTTGTCGGCACGTTTACCGCCGGCAAGCTGCAGATTCAAGTGGCCGACGGCCGGCTGCGCATTGCAACGGAAGGCAAAGCACAGAAATTTGTCGAGGCGGTCGAGCAGCGGACGTTCAGCGGTTCCTACGCGACGCAACGGCGACAACCGGTGCTCTACATCACTGAGCGTTGCGTGTTCCGCTTGACCCCGGCGGGATTGGAATTGACCGAGATCGCACCCGGCGTCGATCTGGACCAGGATATTCTGGCGCAGATGGCATTTCGGCCGTTAATCAGTGCATCCTTGCAGGCAATGGATGCGCGCATTTTCCAGCCCGGCCCGATGAATCTGAAAGCCGATTTGCTGGAAGTGCCGATCGCGGAGCGGCTGATCTACGACCCGGACGAGAATCTGTTCTTCGTCAATTTCGAGGGTTTGGAAATCCGCGACGCCGCGACTATCGAGACCATCCGGCAGGAGGTGGAGGCCAAGCTGATCGGACTCGGCAAGAAAGTGTACGCGGTGGTCAATTACGACAATTTCGTGGTGCCGCCGCACTTGCTGGATGCCTATATCGACATGGTCAAGGACGTCGTAGAGCGGTTCTATTCCAATGTCACCCGTTACACCACCAGCACCTTCATGCGCATGAAGGTGGGCGAGGCGTTGCAGCAGCGTAATGTGGCGCCGCATATTTATGAGAGCCAGGCGGATGCCCGCCAGCATTTGCTCGAGCAAACAGCAGGACGGGCAGAGGGGTAGGAGGCTGGCGCTGCCGGCCAGCAATAGCAGGGGTTGCCAGGGATATTGACAGGCAGGTCATAGTGGCTACCGCCCTTCAGCACCCGGTACTGCTGGGTCGGTGGATGGGAAACTTCGGTTGAGTGGGGAGCCTTGATCGTATGGCCAGTCGTTGGGGCGGTGTTATCGTCAAGCTGTTACTTTGGCTGTGGGTGCTCAGTGGGATCGGCTGGGGGGTACTGGCACTATGGTTCGACGGCCCGGTGGACCGGCGGCTGGCCGGTTCACTGGCCGCAGGCTTCGTGGCGGTGTGCCTGCTTCTGCTGGTCGTCGTGCGGCCGTTCAGACGGGCTCTGCTCGCCGTGCTGCTCGTCTTCCTGGTCCTGCTCGGTGGGTGGCTGCAGCTCGCACCACGCAACGACCGGGACTGGTCTCCGGAGGTCGCGCAGCTCCCCACGGCGACCCTCGACGGCAATCGCCTGACCGTCCATAACCTGCGCAACTTCGACTACCGTACCGAGACCGACTACACGCCGCGCTGGGAGACCCGGACTTATGACCTCGACCAGTTGCAGGGTGTCGATCTGTTTCTATCGTTTTGGGGACCCACGCTGATAGCCCACACCATCATTAGCTGGGAATTTGCGGACGGCTCGCATCTTGCCATCTCCATCGAAACGCGCAAGGAAAAGGGCGAGTCGTATTCGGCCATCCGTGGTTTCTTCCGCCAATACGAGCTCTACTACGTGGTGGCCGACGAGCGCGACGTGATTCGGTTGCGCACCCATTATCGCGGTGAACAGGTCTACCTGTATCACATCAGGATGTCGATGGAGTTGGCGCGGAAGATCCTGCTGGATTATCTCAAGGAGGTGAACCGTCTGGCCGAGCGGCCGCGCTGGTACAATGCCCTCACCCACAACTGCACGACGGTTATCCGCCATCACGTCCAGAATGTCTCACCCGGCAACCCCTGGGACTGGAGAATCCTCGCCAACGGTTACCTCGATCAACTCGGTTACGAACGGGGCACGATTGACACCAGCCTGCCGTTCCCGGAGCTACGAGCGCGTAGCGAGATCACCGCTAAGGCCCAGGCTGCCGACCAGGATCCCGCGTTCTCACAACGTATCCGGGAGGGGCTTCCAGGGCAGAGGTAGGCGCCAGAGGGGGGCTGGCGGTCACAGCGGTGATTACCGTGCCCGCGAGCTAAGAGCCTGTACAAAAACTGCCTCCCCCCTAAGGAGGGAGTTTTTGTACAACATCTAAGTGTTAATTCACAGTAGGAGAGCACCCTATGTCCGAACAGCCCCAATCGCCCCAATCCAAAACCCCATCGCCGACGGCTGCTTTAGGCCCCGGGCCGATGCCCGAACTCGCCGCCCAGGCGCTGTCCTACTGGGTCGATGCCTGGCAGCGCACGATCCTGTTCTGGGACGTGCTGCGCCAGCGCAGCGATCAATACTCCGCGCAGAAGGCAAAGCCGGTGCCGCACGTGCTCAGCTTCGACGCCGAAGGGGTGCTGGACGGGCGGACTTTCGAGCGGCCGGTCAATTACCTGCTGGTGCGGATCAAGCCGCCGGAAGGGGTGGTCATCGACCTGAAAAAACGCCCCTTCGTGGTGGTCGACCCGCGCGCCGGGCACGGGCCGGGCATCGGTGGTTTCAAGGCGGACAGCGAGCTGGGCGTGGCCATGCGGGCGGGCCATCCCAGCTACTTCGTCGGCTTCACGCCCGACCCGATGCCGGGCCAGACCATCGAAGACATCATGCACGCCGAGGCGGTGTTTTTGGAGAAGGTCATCGAACTCGACCCCAAAGCCGAGGGCAAGCCCTGCGTGATCGGCAACTGTCAGGCCGGCTGGGCGGTGATGCTGGTGGCGGCGACCCGGCCGGAACTGTTCGGGCCGATCATCCTCGCCGGCTCGCCGCTGTCCTACTGGGCTGGAATCGAGGGTGAGAACCCGATGCGCTATACCGGCGGGCTACTGGGTGGCAGTTGGCTGACCGCGCTGACCGGCGACCTCGGCGCCGGCACGTTCGACGGCGCGCATCTGGTGGGCAACTTCGAGAACCTCAATCCCGCCAACACCCTGTGGACCAAGAACTACAACCTGTGGGCGAAGGTGGACACCGAGGGGCCGCGCTTCCTGGAATTCGAGAAATGGTGGGGCGGCCACATCAACCTCAATGCTGAGGAAATGCAGTGGATCGTCGATCAACTGTTCGTCGGCAACCGGCTGGCCACCGCCGAGATCGTCACCCGCGACGGGATGCGGGTCGACCTGCGCAACATCCGCTCGCCGATCCTCTGCTTCTGCTCCCAGGGTGACAACATCACCCCGCCGCCGCAGGCGCTCGGTTGGATTTGCGACCTGTATCAAAAGGACGAGGATATCCTCGCCCAGCGCCAGACCCTCGTCTACGCCATCCACGAGAGCGTCGGCCATCTCGGCATCTTCGTCTCTGGCGGCGTGGCTCGCAAAGAACACCAGGAATTCGCCTCCAACATCGATCTGATCGACGTGTTGCCGCCCGGCCTGTACGAGGCGGTGATGACTCGCAAGACGGCGGACGCCATCAATCCTGAGCTGATCGGCGGCGACTGGATCGTCCGCTTCGAGCGCCGCACCCTGAATGACCTCCGGGCTATCGTCCAGCCCAGTCCCGAGAACGAACGCCGGTTCGCGACCGCGCAGCGGGTGTCGGAAATCAATCTCGGCCTGTATCGCACCCTGCTGCAACCGTTCGTGCGGGCGTTCGCCAACGAGCAGACTGCCGACTGGCTGCATAAGCTCAATCCCGCCACGCTGCCGTTCGAACTGTTCTCGGAGCGCAACCCCCTGATGCGGCAAATCGCCCAACTCGCCGAGCAGGTCCGCCACCAGCGGCAACCGACCACGCCCGATAATCCCCTACTCCAGGTGCAAGCCAAGGTCTCGGAGAGCATCATCGCGGCGCTCGACGGCTGGCGCGAGTTGCGGGATCGCAGCCTGGAACAGATTTTCCTGGCGATCTACAGCGCGCCGCTGCTGCAAGCCCTGGTGGGAATGCGCGCCTCGGACGACAGCCCGCGCCGGCATCCTGGCCTGGAAGCGGAGCGACTCGCCTTCATCCAACAGCGCATCGCCGAACTCAAGGCGCGGCTGGCCGAAGGCGGGCTGCGCGAGGCGGCGATCCGCAGCCTGGTTTACATTGGCCTGGCGGGACCGGGGGTGGACGAGCGGGCGTTTAATACGCTGCGCCAGATGCGCGCCGAGCACGGCGGACTGACGCTGGAGGAGTTCAAACAGGTGCTGCGCGAACAGTTCTTCGCCTTGCTGCTCGACCGTGACGGCGCGCTTGCCGCGATTCCCAAGATGCTGCCCGCCGACGCCGACGCCCGGACGGAGATGCTGGCGGCGATCCGGACCGTCGTGGCAGCGGTCGGCGACGTCACCGGCGAACGGGCGGAACGGCTGGCGCAGATCGAAAAGCTGTTCGGCGAAGAGAGCCTGGGCAGCGCCGACTCCAAGGAGTAGCTAATGATGCAAGAACTCACCAATCGTACTTTTGACGAGATCGACGTCGGCGCCTCCATCAGCGTAACGCACACGTTCTACAAGAACGAAGTCGAAATGCTGGCGCTGATGGCCGGCGATGTCGATGCGTTTCATATCGATCTGCAAGAGCCTGTCCGCGGTCGCGCCGACGATGGCGTGGTAGCGGAAGCCGCCGGCGCCGGAGCACTGCTTGCGAATATCCTGAACCGCCGGCTGCCCGGTCCGGGTACGGTGATTCTGGCGGAACAGTTTGCGTTTCAGGGCCGGATCGCGGTCGGTGATCAGCTCACCGCGACCGTGACGGCGCAAGCGAAACGCCCGGAGGGGCATGTCATCGTGTTCGAGTGCCGCTGCGTCAATCAACACGGCGACACCCTCCTCACCGGCACGGCCACGGTGGCCGCGCCGACGCAGCGGATCACCTATACCGATATGGCCAAACCGGGGGTCATGCTGCAGCGCAGTGACGCCTTCACCCGGCTGTTGCGCCGCTGCGAGGGCATCCCGCCGGTGACCTGTGCGATCGTGCACCCCTGCGACCATGATTCGCTGCTGGGGCCACTCGAAGCCGCCGAGCGTGGCCTGATCATGCCGGTGCTGGTCGGGACCCGAGGCCAAGATCCGCGCGGTGGCGGAAGCCGCTGGCGTCGATCTCTCGCCCTACCGGCTGGTGGCCACCGAGCACAGCCACGCCGCCGCCGAGCAGGCCGTCGCGCTGGCCCGCGCCGGCGAAGTCGAGGCGCTGATGAAGGGCAGCCTGCACACCGATGAACTGATGGGCGCCGTGGTATCCTCCACGAAGGGTCTGCGGACCGCCCGCCGCATCAGCCATGCGTTCATCATGGCTGTGCCGGCGTATCCGCGCCCGCTGTTGATCACCGATGCGGCGATCAACATCTTTCCGACCCTGGACGACAAGGTTGACATCGTGCAGAACGCCATCGATCTCGCCCATATCCTGGGCATCGGCGAGCCCAAGGTCGCGCTCCTGTCGGCGGTCGAGACCGTCAACTCCAAGATTCCCTCCACCCTCGATGCGGCGGCCCTGTGCAAGATGGCGGAACGCGGTCAGATTACCGGCGGCATCCTGGATGGGCCGCTGGCGTTCGACAACGCCATCAGCGAGGAAGCCGCCCGCACCAAGAAGATCGTCTCACCGGTCGCGGGCCAGGCCGATATTCTGCTGGTGCCCGATCTCGAGGCTGGCAACATGGTGGCCAAGCAGACTGCAGTACTTCGCCAACGCCGACGCCGCCGGCATCGTCCTGGGTACGCGGGTGCCGATCGTGCTGACCAGCCGCGCCGACAACGTGCGCACCCGCCTGGCTTCGACGGCAGTGCTCAAGCTGGTGGCGCACGGGCGCCGCATCCAGCCAGCGCAGAACCCAGTGAGGTAGGGCACCATGGCCGCTACGATCCTGGTGCTCAACGCCGGCTCTTCGAGCCTCAAGTTCTCGCTCTTCCTGGCCGAGAATCAGGCGCTGCAACTGGCCCTGGGCGGCCAGCTACAAGGGCTTTATACCGCGCCAACGTTCCATGCCCGGGACGCGGCCGGCGCCGTCATCGGTGAACATGGCTGGCAGGAGGGTTACCGGCTTGGCCACGACGGCGCGATTGCCTACCTGACCGACTTCCTGCGCCAGCACCGCAGCGAGCATCCCTTGATCGCGGTCGGCCACCGGGTAGTGCATGGCGGCGTCGAGTATTCGGCGCCCGTGCGGGTCGATGCCGCGATCGTGGACCAACTTGAACGTCTGGTACCGCTGGCGCCGCTGCATCAGCCGCACAACCTCGCGCCGATCAAGATCCTGTTGCAGCGTTCGCCGTCGCTGCCGCAGGTCGCCTGTTTCGATACCGCCTTTCACCATACCCACCCGCCGGTCGCTCAGGCCTTCGCGCTGCCGCCGGCCATCACGGAGCGGGGAGTGCGGCGCTACGGCTTTCATGGCCTGTCTTATGAATATATCGCCGCGGCGCTGCCGGAGGTTGACGCCCAGGCGGCCATGGGCCGCGTGGTCGTCCTGCATCTCGGCAATGGCGCCAGTATGTGCGCGCTCTACGCGGGCAAGAGTATCGCCAGCACCATGGGGTTCACCGCGATGGACGGTCTGCCGATGGGCACCCGCTGCGGCAACCTCGACCCCGGGGTGATCCTGTATCTGCTCGACGAACTTGGTATGGACGCCCGCGCCATCGAAAAGCTCCTGTATGAACAATCAGGCCTGCTCGGTGTGTCAGGTGTTTCCAGCGATATGCGTACGCTCGAAGCCAGCCAGGAGCCGCGCGCCCGGTTTGCTATCGAGCTGTTCGTCTACCGTATCGGTCGGGAACTCGGCTCGCTCGTGGCCACCCTCGGCGGACTCGATGCCATTGTGTTCACTGCCGGCATCGGCGAACACAGCACACTGCTTCGCGAGCGTGTCTGTCACGCCGCCGCCTGGTTGGGGGTGGAACTCGATCCGATGGCCAACGGCCAGGATGGACCGCGCATCAGTGCGGACCGGAAGTCGCGTCTCGGTGTGGGTCATTCCCACCAACGAAGAGTTGATGATCGCGCGCCACACCCAACGGGTGCTGTCGCCCGGTTCGATCTCGACAACGCTTGGCTCAGCAGCAGAACAGACAACCCATGATTGATCCCCACCACTATCTTGTTGTCGACACGCTCAGGAACGGAACGACGGTGACGATTCGCGCGATCCATCCTGAGGATAAAGACCAGGCTCGCCAGCGCGTTTAAGAACCTCGACCGGGAATCGGTCTACACCCGCTTTTTCCACTATGTCAGTGAACTTACGGATCAGGACCTGAGGCGCATGACTGAGATTGATTTCGACCGAGAGGTCGCGTTGGTTGTCACCACGCCTTGCGGAGACGCAGAAACGATTATCGGCGCAGGACGTTACGTCGTTGGTGAAGCAGCGGATTCTGGGCGCAGCGCCGAAGTGGCCTTTATGGTGGAAGAGGACTACCAGGGTCTTGGCATTGCCAGCCGCCTCTTGAAACACCTCGTCCAGATCGGGCGGCAACAGAACGTGTCTCGGTTCGAAGCGTATGTGCTTTCGGGCAATCAAGCCATGCTCAGGGTCTTTACCGGCAGTGGCTTACCGATGAAACAGCAGCGGGAGGGCTCGGAAGTCCAGGTGACGCTTTCCCTGGATGAAACGGACTCGTAAGCGTGGCAGAGGTCCGTTTAAGTCTGCGTGGCGCGCCTACAACGGCTGAAGCTGATAAAACCGATACAGCTTTGCGAAAAGGGCATGAGGAAAAGACGGAGCGGATGCAATGTCAAGCGGTGAGGTAGTTGGGGTCATCCGCACATTCATCGAGTGGGCGGCTCTTGGTATCGAGATTTTGGGTGCTTCGGTAATCGTGGCGGGAGTTATGAGAGTCGCGATTACTCGCGGAACGGTTCGCTACCTTTTTCAACTCGACAAGCCGGGCGCTTACGAGAGCTACAAGCACCAGATGGGCAGGTCGTTACTGTTGGGACTGGAATTCCTTGTAGCGGGAGATGTGGTCAGGACGGTTGCCCTTGAGCCCACCTTGGACAATGTCGCAGTCCTCGGTTTGCTCGTGCTCGTCCGCACCTTCCTGGGCTGGTCCCTGGCCGTCGAAATTGAAGGGCGCTGGCCGTGGCAAATGTGGACTGAGAAAGACACTCATGTCCGAACAACCGAAGAGATAACACGATCATGCGAAACGACAAGGGAGCCTGACTCAAGAGAGGGCCTCTAATGATCTGCTGAATACTCTAACGAGTGGAATAAAAATGGCTCCAATTCGAATTCGCGGTGGTGTCCCTCAACTGCTGTGATGGGACTCTTTCAGAAGGACGCCATAAAATCTAGTAGAGCGACGTCCCAGATTATGCTGCCTGTTGTGTTACTACACGCCGATTTACCCGTCACAACTATCGAGGGACACTATCGCTCCTACAGGGGGAGGCTGAACAGAGATTTGCGGTCAGATACGAGTTAAACTGTTAAACCCTTTCCCGGAAATCGCCTTACGATTTCTTTAAGATTAAGTCATTCCAACTATGGAGGAATATCCCGTGAAAACAACCGCCAGGCTATTGCCGATGCTCCTGCTCGGCATCGCCTTTCTGTCCACGCCGCCCGTGAGCGCCCAGCCGCCGGCGGCGAACCCACCCGCCGCAGAACCCGGCGATACCGAGCAAGCCAAAGCCATCCTTCAGCGCATGGCCGATTTTCTCGCCAAGGCGCCGCGCTTCAGCTTCAACCTGCGGATCGACTACGATGTGCTGCAGGACTCCGGCCAGATGATCGAGTTCGGCGAACGCCGTAACGTGATCATGAGCCGTCCCGACAAACTCCGCATCGACAGCGAGCGCAGCGATGGCGATAAAGGCGTCACGGTGTTTGACGGCAAAGAAGTGACGGTTTTCAACGCCTCCGACAACGTATACGCCCGGGTCGCACAGCCCGGCCATCTCGACGGCGCGATTACCCATTTGGTGGGCGATCTGCAAATGCGCCTGCCGCTCGCCTTGATGCTGGTGACGACGCTGCCGCAGGAACTCGCGCGCCGGGTGACCGAAGTCGATTATGTCGAAAAAACGACCCTGTTCGATGTGCCGTGCGACCACATCGCCGCCCGCACGGCAACCGTGGACTTCCAGGTCTGGGTGGCCGAGGGCGAACGCCCGCTGCCGCGGCGCGTCGTCATTACCTACCTGGAGGAGGAGGGACAGCCGCAGTTCCGGGCACAGTTCTCAGACTGGAACCTCACGCCCGAAGTCCCTGAAGCGCTGTTTACCCTTACGCTTCCGCCCAATGCGGAACAGATCCCCATTGTGGCGCAATTAGCCCGGAATCCCGACGGCGAGAAGCCACCGGCCGCCGCCCCGGCTCCGGACGTTGAGAAAAAGGAGGTAAAGCCATGAAGATCCAATTACTGTTAATAACCGCCTGGCTGGCGGCAACCTTTTTGGTCGTGCTGAGTCCCGTCGACACGGCCGATGCCGACCGCGGTGGTGGCGGCCGCGGTGGCGGCGGCCGCGGTGGTGGCGGTGGCTTCTCCCGTTCCGGTCCAGCGGCGCAAGGCGGCTTTGCCGGCGGGGCTTCGCAGGCGACTGCGCGGACGGCGACACGGCAGGCGGGCGCCAGCGAGCGGTCCGGCCAGCGTGCCACTACGCAACAGCAGCGCACGACTGAGCGCTCCGACGTGCGTACCAATCGGCAGGAGCAGACCACCGAACGCCAGGGCCAGCGTCAGGAAAGCTATTCAGGACGTCAGGAAAACCGCCAGGATTATCGCTCGGAAGCGCGCGAGGACTGGCAGGATGCCGCCAACGGCAACTGGGATAACCGTTACCGCGGTTACCCTGCCGGCGCCGCCGTCGCCACCGGCGCCGTGGTAGCGGCAGGGTCCTATGCGGCGGGCAGGGCGGCATCGAGCAACGTCACCTACGTGACCACCCTGCCCTGTTCGCCGACTACGGCCTACCTCAACGGCGTCACTTACTACCGCTGCGGCTCGGACTGGTATACGCGGGCCTATGCGGGCGGCAATGTGTCCTATACAGTCGTGGGTCCACCGCCGGGTTACTGAGGTCGCCCGCTATCGGCAGGCGCGCAATCTCCGGCTCCACCGGCTTGAAAAAGGTCAATCAGCCCTGTAGGTCGGGCACAGGACGTGCCCGACAGACGCTACTATGAACTGGAGGATTGTCGGGCAATGCTGGGCACGCTGTAGGGTTCTACGGGTTCTGATAAAACCTATACAGAAATGGTATTACTTATCAAAATAAGTTTGGTTAGCAAGCGTTGGGTGACTGCAAATGAAAATGATGAATAAAAAAGAACGTCTTGGTGAAAAGGAAGTTTTCGACAGCCCTGACTGATTTCGTCAAAGGACTGAGTGACTACATTTCCGCAGCAATTCCTGGCCTATTGATTTATAAGGATTTTTTCTGTACCAATAATGATATATGTTGAACAAATATCTTTTAAAATCAAGTTATTGAAAAAAATTGACCGGGAATTGCTGACATTTCCGCTGAAAATGGCCAATGGACCGTCAAAGGGTTCATTGACACCTATAAAAACATTGGCTCAATATGGATTCCAGACTGTTGAGGACCGCTCGCCCCGATGGCGATCGGCGGCTACACTGAACGGGTTCTGAGCCGCTGCGACCGAAGGCCCCCCGACGATGATCAACCTTCAAAATCTGCTGGATGATGTCCGGTGCTATGAAACTATTCGCCAGCTCCGCTGGCCGGACGGGGTCCACTGTCCCCACTGTAGCATAGCGGAGATCACGAAGCAGGGGCGGGATACGACCCAGCCGGCGCGGCAGAAATATCGCTGTGAAAGCTGCCATCGCTACTTTGATGATCTCACGGGTACGGTGTTAGCGGGGCATCATCAACCGCTGGGGGTTTGGATTTTGTGCCTGTATTTCATGGGGTTGAATCTGTCTAACGCGCAGATCGCCCACGAGTGGGCTTGAATTCGAACGATGTACAGCGGATGACTGAACAGCTCAGGGAAGGGATCGTCGCCCGCCAGCCCGAACCGGTCCTGTCGGGGGACGTGGAATGCGACGAGGTCTACGTGGTGGCCGGTCATAAAGGGTTTCCGGAGGCGGTGAAAAAAAAGGCCGTCGGGGGCGGCGGCGGCGGCTGAAGGGGGCACGGGGTCGGGGCACCTTGGAGAAGGAAAAGCCGCCCATTCTCGGCATGATTCAGCGCGGCGGCGCGGTAGTCGTCCGGATGCTGGAGAACGTCCAGCAAGCCACCCTCCGTCCCCTCATCCAGGCGTTTATCGCCCCGGGAACCCGAGTTCATACCGATGAATACGCGATCTATAACCCGTTGAAGGATTGGGGCTTTGACCATCATACGGTGTGTCACAGCCAGGGCGAATACGCCCGTGACGAAGATGGGGATGGCTTCCATGAGATCCATGTCAACACGGCTGAGGGCTTCTGGTCGCTGCTGCGCTCTTGGCTGCGACCCCATCGTGGGATCTCGCAAGAAAAACTGCCGCTCTACCTGGGCTTCTTTCAGTTCGTGCACAACACTCGCATTCGGGGCAAAGGCCTGCTCAGACCCCTCTTGGAACTGCTGGTCGCATAACGCAGTGAACTGACTGGAATCCATATTGAGCCAAAACATTTATACGATCAGTTCTGATACGAAGATCGTTTCGAAGATTCTAGAAATCCATTTGTTCCCACGAATTCTCCAGTTTGCCCAAGACAACGGCTACTCCATCGTACTGGCTGAACACCAGAACTGGTACCCTGATCTCAGCTTCGTCAAACAAAGCAACCGAGCTATCAATGAAGTCATCCACGTCAAAGAACTGGACAGCGAGAAGAGCAGAGAACCGTCACATCGCTACCGTGTGACTTCTGTTGACCACTTGCGGTCAATTGCATCAGTTGTCAAAGATTTGCAGTTCTTTGTGTGCGAAAAGTGGCGATTGGCAAGCGATAAGCAAGGTTCTGGCAACACGGCCAACATTGGCTCGATTACTTATGTCGATGACATCCTTGCCGGTAATGGTGTCTTCGCAAAACTTGGCGAGGAATGGTTCGATGAATATTGGATGAACAACGGTATCAGCACAATGATCAAGAAAGGGAAGGCTACACCAATCAGATCGATTGAAGATTTTTTGGACTTCAAGGGCAAGGGCAACGACAAAAATAAGATCGTGCCCATGAATACTAAAAAGAAGACAAAAAAGGTCGAGAAAGAATGCGAGTAATCGTCCCACCAATCAAGAGTCAAGGGATTAAGACCAAGCTTGTCCCTTGGATTCAAACACTCGTCCCCGACGTTCGTGGGCAGTGGATTGAACCCTTCCTCGGAACTGGCGTGGTTGCCTTTAATTCTGGTTTCAGGAGAGCACTATTAAGCGACACCAATCCGCATGTTATCCGTTTCTACCAAGGGATAAAAGATCATGAGATTACGCCCAAACAAGTTAGAGAGTACTTAGAGAGAGAAGGGGAAAAACTTCAAAAAGCCCCCGATCAAGGCTATGTACATTTCCGTACTGTTAGGAATCGCTTTAACACTACACATGATCCGCTGGATTTTCTTTTCCTCTCTCGGGCAGGGTTCAACGGGATGATGCGCTTTAACAGAGACGGTGAGTGGAATATCCCTTTTTGTCAGAAACCAAAACGTTTCTCGCGTGCGTACATTACCAAGATCGCTAATCAGGTGCATGACGTCGCATGCCTCATTCAACCAGACTGGGTTTTCACTGTCGATTCTTTCGAGAACACAATCGTAAAGGCTGAAAAGGACGACATTATTTACTGTGATCCACCGTACATTGGAAGATATGTGGATTACTACAACGGATGGACCGAAGAAAACGAACAAAAACTCTTTAATCTGCTATCCCGGACGCCTGCTCGGTTCATCCTTTCGACTTGGCATCATAATGATTTCCGAGCGAACACGTTTATAGATTCGCTTTGGGGTAAATTCAATATCGTCACGCGCAACCACTTCTACCATTCTGGGGGCAAGATCGAAAACCGAAGATCAATCGTTGAGGCTTTAGTTTTCAATTTTGAGGCTAATATTGAAAAGCATAATCATGGTATGCGTCCTAAACGTGAACAGTTGATGCTTTTTGAAGAGAGAGCAGAATATATCACCCAACAACTGGGTCGAGCGGACGGGTGATTCGCTAGGTGATTTCCGGGAGAGATGATCCCCTCCACGGTAAAGGGGGCTGGCAAGGTAGGCCTGGTGGGACTGCGTGCCTCGGATGACAGCCCGCGCCGGCATCCCGGCCAGGTTTGAATATCCCCCACTGTCATCTGTATCAGCGGCTTGCTGATAAAACTCCGAAAGACCGCGGCGGTGTGCCGATAGGTGCGGCGGGTGTGAGGACTCTCATGGCGTTGCACCCAAATTCGAATCAACTGCTCGTCGGTGTCTGCCTGACGGGGCAGCGCAGTGGCTTAACTTACACTTACCACTAAATTCTGCATGGGATTGGTTTGACCTGGCTGGATGCACGATAACCAATCTTATGTTGCATTCAGCTTAGCGGATTTTGCTGGTCAGAACGCTGATTTTTTCTAGTTTCTTTTGGGAATCTGAGTTTTTATTTACATGATTTTAGATAAAGTAAAGATGATGATATAAAATGAATATAATTTTATCTCCTCCCCTGGCCTAGTGAATTACATTTTACGTAATTTCGTAACCTACCAGGCTACCGGTGGCGCAACAGCTCCTGATGGCATCGAGAGGACAACGGTGGTTCTGACATGTAGAAATCAGACTTTAAAACGGTTGTCAATTACTACCAGCCCTTAGAAGCTTGCTATTATGAGAAGGTAGTCTCTTATCGATACCGTGGCGGCATCTCGAGGGAGAGAACCGTTATATTTTGCGACCGCCCTCTCTATTTGCCGCGCACTACCCTTACAATGCCTTAAACGAACATTTTCTTGACCCTCCATATCCATGTCCCCAATCACTTATTATCTGGATCAGCTATGGACGGTTATACGCACCGTGGCCACCGAGCAGGGCATCGCCTGGCTGGAGCAAGCTCGGCATCAGCTCCATAGCAGCGAAGATATCGCTACTGAGCTATTGCTATTGTCGGCCATGGGGCGCCGCCAGCTTGGCCAACGCCCTGTGGGTCAAACCGCCTTGTCTATCACTACACCGGCAGGTGTTCTTCCCATCGGTCACTGGTCGGCGGGAGATGCTGGCCGGGTCATCCTGTTGCTGACCACGATGCAGCGGCAACCCGAGCGCGAGATCGAGTTGGTGAGCGGCGTGTATCGCTACGGCGATGAACTGGAACGCGCCGCCGTCATCCGCGGCCTTAGCCTGTTTCCCGCGGCCCAATCCTTAAAATCTATCGCGCTCGAAACCGGACGCTTTAACAGCCTGACGTTGTATCAGGCCTTGGCGCTGGCTAATCCCTATCCGGCGGCTTATTACAGCGATCACGAATTTAATCAACTGGTCCTGAAATCCATGTTCCTGGGATTGCCGCTGGCCGCTATCGAGGGTTTACCGCGACGGACCAATCCCGAGCTGGCCCGGATGTGCGAAGATTATCTGAATGAACGGGTAGCGGCGAACCGACCGATTCCCGCCGATCTGTGGCTGGCCTTGGGGCCTCACGCCAGCGAGCGGGGAGAACAACTCATGATCGCGTATACCCGCCATGAAGAGCCACGCCAGCGTTATTATGCGACGCTCGCCCTGAGCAGCCGCCTGGCGATCAAGCCGACGCTGAGGTCGGTGCTGATGGACAGGTTGCTTGCCGAAACCGATGAGCAGACACTGAAGATGCTGCGTGACAGCCTGATAGACCCACTCTAGATTGGAGTAAAGTCATGCGCTATTTCGATCCCCATATCCATATGTCGTCGCGTACCACCGACGATTACGAGGCCATGGCGGCGGCGGGCATTCTCGGTGTGGTCGAGCCGGCCTTCTGGCAGGGGCAACCGCGCACTTCCGTCGGCACATTTATCGATTATTTCAATACGCTGATCGGTTGGGAGCGGTTTCGTGCTAGCCAGTTCGGTATCCATCATTACTGCACCATGGCCATTAACCCCAAGGAAGCTAATAACGTGCCGCTGGCCGCAGAAGTCATGAAGATTTTACCGCGCTACTGCCAAAAAGACGGCGTGGTAGCGGTAGGCGAAATCGGTTTTGACGAGATCACGCCCGCCGAAGAGCGCTTTTTTGCCGAGCAGTTACAGTTGGCCAAGGAAATGGAATTACCGGTACTGATCCATACCCCCCACCGCGATAAGAAACGCGGCACCGAGCGCAGTCTGGCGCTGGTAAAGGAAATTGGGATTCCCGAAGAACGAGTAATAATGGACCATCTCACCGAACAGACCCTGCCTCTGGTAGTAGAGACCGGTTGCTGGCGGGGGCATTCCATCTATCCCCACACCAAAATGACCGAAGAACGCATGGTCGCACTGTTACGGCACTACGGTACCGGGAAGATGATCGTCAACAGCGCCGCCGACTGGGGCCGCAGCGATCCTTTGAAAGTGCCTAAGATGGGCCAGGCCATGCTGGAGGCTGGGTTTTCGGAGGGTGACGTCGACAAGGTGCTGTTCCACAACCCGATTAGTTTTTTCGCTCAAAGTGGACGGATTTCGGTAGCAGACGTCATCACACCGGTCATGATCGATCAAACTCAATTTTGGGAAGATAACTCGGTATTACGCGGCCAGACCCCCATCGTACAGCCATGACCTCAGCACCGCTGTGGCAAAGGGCGGAACTGACCTATTGCAGCAACGTCCATCCCGGCGAAACCCTGGCGGCGGTGCTCGCCGTCATCTCCACCCACAATGCCGGGGTACGGCGGCTACGTTCCCTGCCGCGGATGGGGAGCGGTCTATGGCTGAGTGCTCAAGCGGCGAGCGAATTGCAAGCCCAGAAAGCCCGCAGCGCCTTGCGCCATTGTCTGCTCGATAACGCCATCGAACTGTTTACTCTGAACGGTTTTCCTTTCGGTAATTTCCACGCGGCGACAGTCAAGGAGCAGGTTTACCAACCCGACTGGACCTCCCCAGAACGCCTGGCTTATACCTGCCAACTGGCGGTGATTCTGGCTGACTGTCTATCCCCTGGCCAGGAGGAAGGCACCATTTCCACGCTGCCGCTGGGCTACAGACCTGGTTGGATGGCGACGCATCGACAGGCGGCAGTGGCTGCGTTATGCCGGCTGGCCGGTTTCCTGGCTGAACTGCGGGAACGCACCGGACGCCGGATTCGGCTTTGCCTGGAAATGGAGCCGGGCTGTGTGCTGCAAAACACCGGCGACATGCTCGCCTTATTTCGGCAGGAATCTGCCTGTCGCCGCCCAACGCGGGGGCATTCCCTGGGACAATATAGAACAGCATCTGGGGATATGCTTCGATGTCTGCCATCAAGCGGTCATGTTCGAAGCACCGGGCGAATCCCTGGCCCGGTTGCACCGGGCCGGCATTGCCATCGGCAAAATCCAGCTATCGAGCGCCCTGGAAATCCTGCATCCCGAGCGTCCTGCTGCGCGGGCGGCACTCAGTGAATTCGTCGAACCGCGCTACTTCCATCAGGTACGCACCTGTACGCAAGGCAGGATGCTGGAGGTGATGGATTTGCCGCAAGCCCTGGATTCGCCCGGCCTCCCGACCTCATCCCCCTGGCGGGTCCATTTCCATGTTCCGGTACAGGCAACGGTGCTTGCACCTCTGGCACTGACGACCACCCAGATTGCAATCAGTCAGACGCTGAATTTTCTGGCGCAGAACCGTGCCGTGCACCCGCAGTTGGAAGTCGAGACCTATACCTGGCAGGTACTGCCGCCGGCTTTGCGGCCACGGGATGAGGCGGAGCTACAGCGGGGGCTGACGGCGGAACTGGCCTGGGTGGAGGAGCAGATGCAGCAGCGCAGTCTGCTGGCGTCATGAAGCTGCGACCCCTGGTCGTTATCGACATCGTCGGTTTGACACCCGCGCTACTGGGGGAACACACACCGCATTTAAACGCGCTGATCGCCGACGGCTTTCTGGCCACACTGCAAGGCGTGTTTCCGGCAGTCACCTGCACCGCTCAAGCCAGCCTGCTGACCGGTACCTGGCCAAGCCAGCATGGCATCGTCGCCAATGGCTGGTATTTTCGGGAACTGGCCGAGGTCTGGCTGTGGCGGCAGGCCAATCCACTGGTGCAGGGCGAACAGGTTTGGGAAGCTGCCCGAATACAGTTAGCGGACTTTACCTGCGCCCAGTTGTTCTGGTGGTACAACATGTACGCCAGCGTCGATTATGCCGTGACTCCCCGCCCAATTTATCCCGCCGACGGGCGCAAGATTCCGGCGCTATATTCCCAACCGCCCGCCTTGCAGCAGCAACTGGAGGCCGGTCTGGGACCGTTTCCCTTGTTCAATTTCTGGGGGCCGGCCGCGGACATCGCCTCTTGCCGCTGGATCGCCGCCTGCGCCCGGCAGGTATTCGCAGCTTATCGGCCTACCCTGACCCTGGTCTATCTGCCCCATCTGGACTACAACCTCCAACGCCTTGGTCCGCACGATCCGGCACTAGCACAGGATATTCGGCAGATCGATCAGGTCGCCGGCGACCTGATCGAACACGTCCGGGCCGATGGCGCCGAGGTCATGGTGGTCTCTGAATATGGCATCGAACCGGCGACCGGGCATGTCCATATCAACCGGGTACTGCGGGAACAGGGTTATCTCCGTGTGCGCGAGACCTTGGGCTGGGAATTGCTGGACTGCGGTGCTTCGCGCGCTTTTGCCGTAGCTGATCATCAGGTGGCGCATATCTATATTACCGATCCGGCGGATATTGGCCCGGTGGCTGAATTGCTGAGTCGGACCCACGGCATCGAGCGGGTATTGCAGAGCGCCGACAAAGCCGCCTGGGGGATCGATCATCCACGCGCCGGCGAGTTGATCGCTATTGCTGAACCGGGATACTGGTTTACCTATTATTACTGGTTGGATGCCGCCAACGCGCCCGATTTCGCCCGCACGGTGGATATCCATCGCAAACCCGGTTACGACCCGGTGGAATTATTTCTCGATCCACAGATACGCTGGCCCAAGGTCAAAATCGCCTGGCGGCTGCTGCAAAAGAAGCTGGGGTTTAGAATGCTGCTGGATGTCATTCCCCTACAGCCGGAATTAGTTAAAGGCACTCATGGTCGTTATCCTGCCAGCACCGAGCAAGGCCCTGTGTTGATCGCCACTTGCCGCGACCTGGCCGCCGATCAGTATCGGATGGTAGAAGTTAAAGAGCTGATCCTGCGGCATTGGCGTTGATGCGCCGGTCAACAAAATGGCAGCGGCGTCCCGGCCGCTGCCATTTTGTCTCCTGTGTAAGTGGAAACTACCGTCCGCGCAAAGCCTGCCCGGTGACACTGACTTCGTTGGAGTGGAGCGACTCCACCCCCTCGCTCCAGGACGTGACGACATAGTAGTACTTCACACCCGCCGTCAGGCCGAAATCCACGTGCACGCAAGTGGCGGCGCAGACGGCCTTGTCGGTGAGCTTGGCGTAAGCGCCATTCTCCGTGCGGCGATAGACCGTATACCGCTCCGCTCCCGCCACCGGGGTCCAGCGCAACTCCACTTTGTCGGCTTTGAGTCGAGCTTGCAGATCGTCGATGGTTTGCTCCGGCGCCGTCGGTTGCACGGTCACCTGGAACGTATCGCTGCCGACGCCGCTGTCTTTGTCAGTCACGGTAACGGTGACCGTATAAGTCCTGGCGGTAGCGTAGGTGTGACTGCCGGCCACGTTACCGCTGCCGTTGGTTTCCGTCACCACGCCGTCCTCCCCTGTGCCGTCACCCCAGTTGATCCGGGCCGTATGGGTGTCCAGCGCGCCGGGATCGGTGAAGCGGGTCTGGATCAGTTGCACGCGAACACCCAGAGTCACGCTCTGGTTGGGTCCGGCGTTCACCGTCGGCGCGACGTTGACGACCGTGACTGTCGTGGCGGCGGTCGCGCTTAACTGCCCATCCGAGACTTGCAGCCGGATCGGGTACACGCCGTTGTCGGGTCGACTGAAGCTGACGACCGTCGACCCGCCGCCGTCGTCGAACTGACCGTCATTGTCCAGTTCCCAGGCGAAGCTGAGTTGATCATTGTTGGGATCGGTTGAGCCGCGGCCGTCCAGCGTGACTGAGCTGCCTTCGTTGACTGTGTACGGCCCACCGATGACCGCCTGCGGCGGTTCATTGCCCACGGTCACATTCACCCGGAACGTGTCGCTGCCGACGCCGCCGTCTTTGTCGGTGACGGTCACGGTCACGGTGTACTGGCCGGCTTGACCGTAGGCATGACTGCCGGCCACGCTGCCGCTGCCGTTGGTTTCTGTCACCACGCTGTCTTCCACTACGCCATCGCCCCAGTCGATCCGGGCGGTGTGGGTGTCCCGCACGCCCCGATCGGTGAAGGTCGCCGGCGGCAAGGACACGGCTGCGTTCACTCGAGCCGCTTGATCGCTGCCCGCATCCACGACCGGCGGCGCGTTCTGCACCGTGACGATGAGCGCATCGCTGCGGCTGGCGCCGCCGTTGTCCCGGACGGTGACCGTGACGGTGAAGACGCCGTTGTCGGGATAGACATGGCTGCCTGTGGCCGTACCGTTGCCGTTGGTCTCGCTGACCGTGGCGGTGGCAAGGGGACTGCCGTCGCCCCAGTTAACGGTGGCCGTATGGGTGTCGGTAACGCCGGGGTCGGTGAAGCTGGCCGTGACCGTGGCGGTGTCGCCTTCGACCAGGGTTTGATCCGGACCGGCGTCCACGCTGGGGGTGACATTCTGCACTGTGACGCTGAGCGTATCACTGCCGACCCCGCCGTCGTCATCGGTCACGGTTAGGGTGACCGTGTAGGTCCCTACATTAGCATAGCGGTGGGTCGGGGTGAGGCCGCCGCTGGCGTTATTGCCATCACCGAAGTTCCACTGGATGGTGTGGGTGTCCCGGACGCCGGGATCGGTGAAGCGGCCGTTGAAGCTGACCGTGGCGCCTTGAGGAACGGTCTGATCCGGGCCGGCGTCCACGCTCGGCGCAACGTTGGTGACGGTGACCGTACTGCCGGCGGCGGCGCTGAGCAGGCCGTCGCTGACCTGGAGCTGGACCGGATAGACGCCGTCGTCCACGCCGGTGAAGCTCGGGTTGGTGCCGCTGGCGTCGTCGAACTGGCCGTCGTTGTCCAGATCCCAGGCATATTGCAGCGGGTCGCCGTTGGGGTCGTTGGATTGGCTGCCGTCGAGCGCAATGCTGGATCCTTCAGGCACGGTGTACGGCCTCCCGGCGTTGGCCGTGGGCGGCTGGTTTTGCACCACGGTTACCGTGGTGAAGGCCTGGTCGCTCAGTTTCTCATCCCTGTCGTTCAGCACGCCGTTGTCCCACACCCGTAGGCCGACGTTGTAGCTCCCCGGCGTCGCCCAGACGTAGCTGGGTTTGGCACCGCTGGCCTCGGCGAAGTTATAGGGGAATACGCCATCCAGTTCCCATTCATAGCGGCTGATGAAGTCCGTGGGGTCGATGTCGTAGGAGCGGCTGGCCGTCCAGCCGGCAGGACAAGCCGGCGGTGCAGGTGTAGGGTCCGCCAGGGTTAGCCACCGGCGGGTGCGGCGGGATGGCGATAATGGTCTGCACCGTGTCAGTAGCCGTTAGCGGCGGCACGTTGTTGTCGGTCACCCGCAGGATGGAAGTGACCGTGACCGGCAGATTGGGGTACTTAGCCTGGGTGAAGGTGTAGGTCGCCATCGGCTGGTCACTGCTGCTGTCGATCACGCCGTCACCGTCGAAGTCCCATTCATACTTGACGAGCCGGCGGAATGGGTCAGGGTGATAGGAACCGGAGCCGTCGAAGACGCGCGGCAGGTCCACCGCCCAGACCCGGTCGGGCCGGCTTCCGCTACTGGCGGTTGCACGAACAGGGTACGGCTGAGGATGATCACGCCCCAGGCGCTGCGCAATTGGTCTTGAATATATTCCGTGCCGGGGAACCGGCCGCTGGCTTCCTGGTCGTCGATCAGGGTACGGGCCAGTCCCTTCTGCAGATCGTGGAACCAGTCGAAGCCGTTAGCTCGAAATTTCACCACTGGTTCTGGCTTGGCCAGCCGCATGGCTTTGGTCATCGCGTAATACGCATAGTACGGCCGGTTGCCGGGGTTGATGTGGTATTCACTGTCCCAGTTCTGGGCGATCCAGCGCTCCGCCGTCTGCCACTTGCTATCGGCGGTGGTCTGATCATCCAGGATCATCTGGACCATACCGGAAGGCGTGCCCGCCCGAGTGGTGCCACCGGTGGTGTAACCCCACCCGGTCCCGCTGTAGGCGGTGTTCAACCAAACCAGATTGCGGTCCTTGACCCACTGGGGAATCGGAATGCCGAAGATGTCCTGCGCCGCCAGCGGGCCGATAGCGCCCCATTGCGCGGCAGAGTTGTCGATATTGGCATTCCAGCTATAGCGCCAGCCACCACCTGAACTGCCATCACTTTGGCCCCAGGCGAACTGATCGGTCATATCCTGAAGAATATTGGCGTAGCGCTGTCGTTTGATGCCGCTGTCGCCGGTCAGCGTCCGCGCCAGCGGCGTACCGCTGCTGGCGATGGCATCCATCACCATCCCGCCCTGATAGATGGGATTGCCACCGGAGCTATTGCGCCCGGTCTCGATACCGATGCCGTTGCCGTTGGTATCCGGTTGGCCATAAGTCTGGGCGCCGATGGCGACCGTGCCCAGATCGCTGAACAACTGCCGGAAGCCGCGGGTCACCGTCTCGGCATAGGGCACTTCTCGCGGGTCGGAGGTCTCGCGGTGACCATTGATCAGGAAGGCCTGTAACGCCGAGGCAGTGGCGCTGGCGCGGGCGTTGCTGGTCCAGTAACCAGATGGGTAACCGCCGATAGTAGAACGGGTCTGCTGCTGATGCAGATACCACAGCCCTTCGTCGATAGCGACATTGATCTCGGTGGTCAGAGTCTTGGACTTGACTGCCACATTGTAGGTATCCTGCCCCAGTTGCCCCTGGCTGTCCCAGACCTTCAGCGTGGCCACGAACGGCGTGCCCGCCGGGGCGGTGGGATAGGTGTGCGTCTCCGATAAATCGTACGGGTTGGTGATGGCTTTGCGCACCGATTGGGTGCCGTCGCCGAAGTCCCACTGATACTCCACCGCATCGGCGTCGCGGACGATGCCTTTGAGGTGAATCAGCTTGCCGTTGTAGGTCTCGTGCGGGGCGATCGGATCATACGCGACCCACGGCACGGTGATGACGTTAGGCGGTAAATTAACCGCGACCTGCACGGGCACAGTCGTGCTCGCCGTCTGCCCAGCGCCGTCTTCCACCGTCAAGGTGGCCTGGTAGGCATCCGGTCCCTGGCCGGTGAGGTTGTCCACCTCGAAGCTGCCGCTGCTTACTGTCATGCCGACTTTCAGCGGACTGGTGCTGGCGTTGGTGGAATCGTATAGCCGCGTCCAGTTGGTCGCCGTGACCGCCTTGACGTAGTAGGTCGCGCCGACACCGGGCTTGACGTCGATACGCACGTCGTACAATTGCCCCCGCGTATAACTGCCAAAAGTTCCGCGGTTGGAGCCATTTTCGTAGATTTGCAGGTTACCGATAGTGGGCTGACTGTTGCTGCTGAAAAAGTAAATCGCGTGCGGCATTTGCGTATAGCTGTAGTTCGTACCGCTGTCTTTCACTCCCCACATGCCATATTGATCGCCGCTGGTGTTCACCGGCCGCACCTGCCCCTGGAATGTAACCCGTCCCCGACTATAATTCGCCTTGCTGAACAGGTAGCGGGCGCCCCAAGAACCGGAGCCGGTAATGCTGACCCGCTCGTTCTGAGTGATTCCTAGTGAGGATGCCAGCCAGAGATTAGCGTCCAGCGTGGTGCCGTCGAAGGGGGCGTTGAGGAACTGGCCGGTGGGCGGACCGGTGTAGATATAGAACGGCCGCATCCCCACCGCATCGATATTGTTGGTTGGATTGCCATCGCTGTTGCTGTCCACCTCGGCGTCCATATCCCAGCGATATTCGACGATGCCGAAGTCATCACTGGAGGTGCCGGCATCGAAGTACACCGGCGGACCATTGACCGCGCCCTGGGCTGCGACTGACGCCCCCGCCACGGGCGGATTGCCGACGATCACATTGACGCTGGTCGTGGCGGCGCCGGTCTTGCCGGTGTTATCGGTGACGGTGAGCGTCATCGGGTAACTGCCGACCGCACGGTAGAAGTGCTGCGCAGTGGCGCCTTGGCCGGTGTAGGGCAGGTTGGCGGTAGTCTTGGGATCGCCGGTGTCCGGACCACCGGTGGTGTCGCCGAAGGTCCAGTCGTAATGCTGAATGGCGAAGTCGTCGGTTGAGCCGGCGCCGTTGAAGGTGATCAGACTGCCCACTTCGGCCTGATAGGGGCCGCCCGGATTGGCGGTCGGCGGCTGGCCGTCCTGCACCGTCACCGTGGTGCTGTCATAGGACTCTTGCAGAGCGTTGTCCCGCACCCCCAGAGTGACCGGATAGACGCCCGGTCGGGTGTAGGTCCTGGTGACCAGCGGCGTCGACGCGGTCGCATATACCGTTACATCGTCAAACTGGAACGTGCCACTAGCGACCGTCCCACCGACTCGCAGCGGACTCTCCGTAGAATAAGAAGAGTCATACAGCAAGGTCCACTGGGCCGCATCGAAGCGCTTGATTTCATAGAGCGCGCCCTGAGCTTTAAGGGTGATGCGCAAATCATAGGCCACCCCTCTAGTGTAGCTGCCTCGTTGCCCGCGATTGTTGCCATCCTCATAGACGTAAACAGCGCCATTGGCAAAGTAAACAGCGTACGGCATTTGGGTATAACTGAAGTTGGTCGTGTTGGCGTTTTTGAACCCCCACATGCCTTCTTGGCCGCCGCTGGCGTTCACCGGCGTGACGCGCGCCTGAAAGACCGACTGACGGCTGGCGTCACGATCGAAAACGGTTTGGCTGAAAAGATAGCGGTTACCCCAACTACCGGCGCCGACCACGGTCACCGCATCGTTCTGGCTCACGCCGGCGCTGCTGGCCAGCCAGGTGTTGCTATCCAGGGAAGCGCCGCTGAAATCGCTAGCCAGGTTGGGCGCAAACGTCCAGCGATAATCGTAGATGGCGACATCATCGCTGGAGCGACTACCATCCAGACTGGCGGTCCAGACGCCGTGACTGGCCTGGGCTTCGGTCAAGACATAGGGACCGCCGGCGTTCGCTATCGGTGGACGACCCTGGCCGACGGTCACTTGAGTGGTGACTTGCCGCATTTGCAAAGCCTGGTCATAGACCCGCAAAGTCACGGTGTAGGTGCCCGGCTTGGTATAGGTGGCGGTGACAGTTGGCCCGGTGGCGTCGATCTGGATGCCGTTGCTGGCGTCGAAGTCCCACTCATAGCGGAGAATGCCGAAGTCATCGGTGGAGCCGGACGCATTGATATCCACCCGCCACCGGCCGCCGCTGGCATTCCCTTCGTCCGCGCTGTAAGGACCGCCGCTGTTGGCCACCGGCGGCTCGGATTGCGCCACCGTGACCGTGAAGGGGTCGGCGTCCGACTGACCGGCGTCGTCATAAACGGTCAGACTGGCGTTGTAATTACCGACCGCCCTGTAACGGTGCATGATGTTGGAAACGCCGCCCAGATAGGTGCCCAGAGTGCTATAGCCACTGGCCTGACCCAGCGTCTGGATGAGCACCGGTTTGCTGGCGATCACATGATGCGGCGCACCACTGCTCAGAGCGAGATAGCGATCGGCGTTCAAGGTTTGCGCCACGCCGTCGACGTTTACCTCAGTGCCTTCATAGGGCGCGAATAACACCGCCCCGCCTACCAAGCCATGCAGATAAAATTCCTTGCCCTGTTTGCCGCCGGCGAAGGAAATATCATCACCCAGGTTGTTGATCCCATTGCCACCCGCGGTGTCGCCGGCCCAGACCGCCACATCACCGGTGCTTTCCAGTCGCAGCCGGCGGGTACCTGCGCCGTTCTGATACCAGTAAGCGCCGGCGGCAATATCCTGCGTCCAAAGTTGATTGCCGGTATCCAGGTCATAGACCTTGACGCTGGCGTTCTCATGGGCGAATACGGCGAATGCGCCGGTGGTTCCTTGATAGGTGGCGAAGTAGAACAACCGCCCTACGCCGTCGCCGCTGCTCGCCGGCACACTGGTGTAACCGTTCGCGCCGACGTTCTGCATGGCTATCCGACCGGATGCGGTCACATTGTAGACTGCGCTGTTCAGACCGGGATTCCAATAGGTGCCGGCGGTCAGATAGCGTTCCGCCACCCGCGTGCCGCTGGTGTTATAGAAGCGCACCAGCGCGTCTTCCACGGCATAGACGTAGAAACCCTGACTGCTGTAGTAATAAAAGATGAATTCCTGTCCTACCGGACCGTTGTCCAGTGACGGAATGAAGGTGGTATGGTTGCTTAAATTGGTCAGATAGGCGACGACCGGCTTGTCGGCCTCGACCTTGAAGTAGATACCATCACCGGGAGCCACATTACCCCACTGGGTATACTTACTCAGGTTGTCGTTGGAGTTGACCACCTGACCGGTCGCCAGATTGATGATGCGCACCCGGGTATTGTTCTGCGTTCCATAGATGTACAAACCGGCTTGCGGGACGTCATAACCGTAGAGTTGTGTACCCGCCTCGAAGAAGTTGTTGCGCTCTTTAGCCCACCAGGTGGTCAGCGTGCCGCCATCGCCGAAAATCCATTCATAGCGGGCGATGCGGTGATCGTCGCTGGAACCACTGCCGTCGAACAACACGGTCCATTCGCCGTTCCGCGCTGCCTCTTCATTGACCGAGTAATCACCGCCGCCGGCGGCTGTGGGCGGGGCGTCGCCGGTCAGATCGATCGTGACAGTAATCTGCGTGGTGCTGGTTTGCAGGGCGTTATCGGTCACGGTCAAGGTGACCGTGTAGGTCGCGACCCGCGGGCCGCTGCCGAACACCGGGCTGAAGGTATGGGTGACCCGAGGACCACTGGCGGTGGTGTCATCGCCGAAGTCCCATTGATAGCTGGCGATGCCGACGTCATCGGTGGAGCCGCTGGCATCGAACGCGACGGTCCAGTCGCCGTCATAGCCATCAGCGCCTTGCAGGGTCACATTGGAGCCGGCCTGGGCCTGCGGTCTGGCGCCTGGCGTCACATTGACCTGAGTGGTCGCCGTATTGGTTTGACCCGCCTTGTCAGTGACCGTCAAACTGACATTATAAGTACCGGGTTTGTAGGTATGAACCGGCTTTACCGCCATGCCTTTCGATGTGAGCACCACGTTATCGAAGCGGGCGTCGGTGCGATACGTGACCAAACCCACCCGGCCCCGGGTAAAGGTATTATCCGTGGTCTCGATCACCAGGCTGCCATTCAGGTATAGGCGGATGGTGGCGCCTTCGACCTGGGCCTTGAGGCGATAGGGCGTATTCAACTGCACGGTGAAGGGCAGATCGAAATCCACCAATTGGGTGGCACTACCATTAACCCAGCGATACAGCAGGATATTGTTATTGCCGCGCCCCCGGAGGCTGTATTCATAGCGGTTGTCGGCATCCAGCGCCCGGAAGACCAGCCTGGCTTCCTGACCACTGCCCTGCACCAGTGTGACATCAGCCTCCACGCTATAATCGCTCGCGGCAAAGCTGCCGCCCAGCACAAGGGCCCGGTCCAGACTGACATTGGTTTGCCGATAAGCGCCGTTATCCACACTCCAGGCACCAGATACGGGCGTCCAACCGACGGCGTCGCCGTCGTTGAAATCGTCTGTCCAGCCATCGCCAAAGTCCCATTCATACTTGACGATGCCGCCCAGGTCGGTGGAGCCACTGCCGTCCAGGGTCGCGGTGTAAACGCCCAGTAGCGCGTTCTGCTCGCCCACCTGATAGGGACCACCGGGGACAGCCACGGGCGGAGCGCCCCGGGCATTGACCTTAACCCGAGCCGTATCCTTGAGATTAGTATCATCGGTCACCGTCAAGGTGACGCCGTAAATCCCTTCGGCGGTCGCCTCGTTGCCGCCATAGGCATGCGTAACCTGAGCGCCGTTGCCGCTTTGGCCGTCGCCGAAGCGCCAGTTCCAGGCCGTAATCGTGCCAAAATCGTCGCTGTCCCGCGACTCGCTGCCGTCCAGAGTCGCCACACCGCCGAGTGCGATGGTCTGCTCCAGTGGCCTGGCTACCGCATACGGTGAACCGAACAGACGGTACGGCGGCGCCGACACAGCCAGAACGTTGGTGCTGGCGCCACCGATATTGACCCGCGCGCCGAAGGTGCCGTCGCCGTTGCCCGGATAGTAGTACACCCGAAGGCCAGAGTAATTGACCGCGACGATATTGACATTGCCGTCGGCATTGAGGTCGTAGGCGTCAAAGGCGCCGTGATTGTTGAAATCGAGCGAGGGAATATAGACCGAACTGGCGAACGTGCCGTCGCCCCTGCCCTTGAAGAAATACGGATCGCCGCCGCTGCCGCTGTTGGCGATCAGATCGATCTTGCCGTCGTTGTCGAAATCGGCTGCGGCCAGGCCGTAAGGCTGGTCGCCGGCGTCACCGACGAAGATCGGCGCGTCGAAGGCACCATCCCCCTTGCCGAGATAGACCTTGACATAACCGTTCGAGTAGGTTCCCCGGGCAAAATCCAGATTGCCGTCGTTGTTGAAGTCGGCAGCATCCATGCCCTGACCTTGATCACCCAGATTCAGCTCCGTCTTGGTGAAACCACCACGGCCGTCGTTCAGGTAAAGGCCGGTCGTAGAGGAATAACCATTGGCGATGAAATCGACGAGACCGTCTTTGTTGAAGTCGCCGGCTGCCATGTCCATGGCCCAACTGTTGGCGTTGCTGAGCGTCCCTACCAAACCAACATTGCTGAAGTTGTCGTTGCCGTCATTGCGGAACAGGTAGAAATAGGCCGTGCTGCTGATGCCCCGACCGGCGATGAAATCCAGGTCGCCGTCATTATCGAAATCAGCGATAACCACTGCTCGGCTGTTGCCGCCGCCGAGCTGCCAGAGCTTTTTGAAATTGCTGAAGGTACCGTCGCCATTGCTCTTGGCGTAGTACAGCCCACTGCTATCGTCCTGCGCAATGATAAAACTGTTGGCCCACTGGAACGGCGTGGCCTGGGATAGCCATAGGGCCCGCGATGCCCGGTTGTTAAGTTCATTGGCTTCGACGATCAACCCGTCCGGATCTACCTGGACGTACAGATCGTAACGGCCTTCCTGAGTGAGCGCGGCCGTTACCTGCGCGGTTCCGCTGCCACCGCTGGAAATCGCAGCAATGGTCTGATCGGCGCCCAGTTGCGTCCCGCCGCTGGCCGGATTGCCGTTGAAGAAACGCACCACCACATTGGCAGCGGCGGCATCACCCTGATTGCGCACCGTCGCCCGCAAGGTGAAGGTCTGATTCGGCCGGGGGAAGGCGGGAGTCACTTTCAAATCGGCAGCCGTCACCACCAGATCGGGCACCGCCCGAACGGTGACCGTGTTGGCGGCCTGATTGTTGTTTTCATAGACCTCGGTCACCTGACTGGTCGGATCGAGGCGCACATACACGGCGTAAGCGCCGGAACTCGGGCGCGACCAGGTTGCTTGCAGGGGAATGCTGCCGGCGGGCCCCAGAGAACTCACCGTCCATTCGGCGAGCACCGCACCGCCCTGATCCGGATTGCCGTTATAAGCCCGGGCAACAAAAGCAGGTGCGCTCAAGCCCCCCAGGTTGTGGACTACCGCCCGGATAGTAAAGGTTTCCCCCTGGATGGGGTCCGGCGGAGTAAAGCTGATATTGCTGGCGGCAATAGCCAGATCGGGCAGCGGGGTGATCGTAACCGTGGCCGCCGCCTGATTGTTATCCTCGCGGGACTCAGCGATGGCGTTGGCCGGATCGAGCCTTACGACAATCGTGTGGGGACCGAAGGCTGCGATGGCATGATTCACCTGGACGCTGGCCGTTGCGCCCTCCGCCAATGCGCCGATGGCTTGGTCGGCACCGATTTGGACGCCACCCGCCGCCGGGTCGCCTTCGTAAAAGCGCACCACGATGTTGCTCGCCGGCTGGCGGCCCGTGTTATGCACCACGGCCTGAAGGGTGAAGGGCTGACCCTGCAAGGGGGTGGACGGGTTAACGCTGATATCCGCTGCGCTCAGGGTCAAATCCGGCGCCGGCACCACGATATAGAGCGTCCCTTGGGCTTTATTGTCGTTTTCGCTGGTTTCGGCGATCGCGTTATCCGGGTCAACCTGTACGGTGATGGTCCGCTGGCCAATGGTGCTCCATGAAGCTTGGAGCTGAGCGGTTGCCCTCTCACCCGCCGGGATCGAGGCCAATACCTGAGCGCCGATCAGGACGCCACCACTGGCGGGGTCACCCTCATAGAAACGCACGACAACATTCTGCGTGTCCACCAAACCCAGGTTGTGCACCGTCGCCCTGATGGTCACGGTTTCGCCCTGTATGGGCATAGCGGGGGTGAAACCGATCTCATCCGCAGCAATGGTCAGATTCGGCCGGGCTATCGACAACAGCGCCCGCATCGCCAGGGCGGTTTCGTAGGCGTTTTCGTTCCAGGCGCCGTTGCTGAAGTGTGCCTGAAGATAATCGACCGTCGGCTGGGCCGTGAAACGGCAGGAGGCATAGGCGAGAGAATGGGCGGCCAAAGCGGTTTCGAATACGTTGCTGGCCGTGTCACCCCAACCGCCATCCGCCTGGCGCGCGGCGATCAGCCAGTTACAGGCTGCCGTAATCGCGGTAGCCAGGTTACCGGCAGTCGAACCACTCTGTAACTGATAGTCCCGCAGGGCCAGCAGGTAAAGCGCCGTGTAATACGGTTTGCTATCCTCCCCTGGCAACAGCCCTAAGCCGCCGTTCGCATTACGATGATTCAATAAATAGCCAAGCCCGTTTTGCAAGATAAGGGCATTGTCATACCCTTGCCGGGAAAGCGCCCGCAGGGCCAGCGAGGTATCCAGCAGATCGCTGGCGAAACCGCTGTCCATTCCCCAACCGCCATCGGTATTTTGCGCATTCACCAGGCGCGTGATATCCGCGCCTCCACCTGTCCCGCTACCCGCCAGCACCAGGAGCTTACGGGCCAGATAGTCATCGTTGGTCGGTTGTTGTGCGATGACCCAACCCACGCCGGACTGATAGGCGGCGTTGTTGCCGGGAACCAGCGCGGTTAGCGTTTCCAGTACTTCTGAGGTGGCCTGAAAAGGGGTGGCTGGAGAAGTCGGCTCGCCACCCCAGGATTTATTGGCGTTCTGGTGGGCCAGCAGCCAGTTGAGTCCGTCTTCGACCTGATCAGCCAAGGCGACATGGCCTGCTATGGCCATCCAGATCGCCCAGAGGCCCGTAAGAATATAACGATAGGTACGGTTTCTCATTGACGTTCTCACTGCTTTTGCCTGAATTGGGCCAGGATGGCGCGGTATTGTTGTGCTTGTCGTTCGGAAATCTGCGCGCTTGGATAACGCTCACCGCTAGCGGTGACAATCACCAAGCGCATCATTTGATAGGTTCTGAGGTCGCCGGACTCCAGGGCGAGGTCGGCGATATTGCTGGTGGCAATGATCTTGTCACGGGTCGGCAGGCGGTATTCCAGTTTCCAAAGACCCTCCGGCCGCACTTCGAGCCGGTAGAACTGATCATAAAAAAGCCACCAGTAGAGCAATGCGTAGTAACCCAGCAACAGCACGACCAGCGGCAACCCGTACAAGCGCTTGCTGATTTGCCAGCCCCAGCTTAGTTGACTGGCGGCACGCTGCTGCCAAGCGACCATTAAGATCACCAGTGGAGCACTGCCAAACAGCGCGGCGGCGATCGTGCCGCCGCCGGGGTTAAACAAGAATTCACGCATCCACGGTTAGCCGCTGCCCGTGCCAATCAAGCGGGCGCCGGCAGTCCTCCGTAAGATGGAATGCCGGCACCGCTGTCGCCGTGTGCGAACCAG
The DNA here is from genome assembly GCA_963708455.1 of uncultured Pseudomonadota bacterium. Classification (GTDB taxonomy): domain Bacteria; phylum Pseudomonadota; class Gammaproteobacteria; order Competibacterales; family Competibacteraceae; genus CAIMUS01. Next base: position 148,361 of record CAVPSQ010000005.1, on the reverse strand, counting down.
CGCCATTTCTCCAGCCAGCGCCACAGGCTACCGCCCGTCTGGTTGCGGCGCCTGGCGAGAGCGGGCGCCAGGTTGGTGATGATATTGCTGGCGATGATGGAGATGAACAGGAAGAGCATAGCTACCGCTACAAACCCCAATACACCGCCGAAGAAGATGCCGACCACCGCCAGGATGGCGCCGATGATGAACAACGCAGTCAGAAAACCGACAATCATGTCCTTTTCATCCGGGGTAAGATTCGGGTCGTCGAGTATAGGCAAGGAGGACGATATCAGATCGTAAAGACCGATCAGAATGGCGGCGATAGCCAGCGCAATGCCGAGCCCCAGACCGGCGAAAATACCGATACCGGTCAGCACGGCGCCGATCAGGAACAACAACAAGGGATGTAGCGTCGGCAACTGAAATCCGCCGCCCGCATAACCGCCGCTGATCAGATAAGCCCCCGCGCCGGTATCAGGATCGGAAACCACATAGCCAACCCCGGTCCACCAGCCGTTGATCGTGAGATTGCGTGCCGGCACGGTCACGATCTTGTCGGCGTTGACCTTCGCCAAGATATCGTCCTTTACGTAGTCACTGAGCTGCAGACTGGACAGCACCGCTATGTTGCTTTTGTTAATGTGATAAACCGGTATGCCCTGAGCATTGGCGTAGGCAAGAATATGAGAGGTAGAAATGCCGAGTCCCGGTATCTGATCGGTGAAGTGCAGCATCTCATCATAGACGCTGGCTTCCATAAAGGAGCCGAAGCCACCGGTCGCCAGCATGTAATTCTTGGCCTTCGCCGAGTCGTTGTCCCGGCTGACAACCGCCTGCAGTTCGTGGTCGATATCAGTGCCCAACCCGCCGTCGTAGGCTGTCTGTGGAGTGAACAATATGAAACCGCTCCAGATCACGTTCAGGTTGTAGCTGAATATCCCCTCGGAGGGCAGGCGGGTGGCCACAGTGCCCGTCATTTGTTGGGCGACTTGCGAATACAGATTGATCTCCGTCCAGTACTTGATGCCGGCCAGGTGCAGGGTTTCCCCGATCACATCGTCTTTGGTATAACCGCTGGGATCGCCGCTCTCCAGTCGGGAACGCATTTGCTCGACAGCCTGGCGGCGCTGATTGACGTATTCCCTGGAAACTGGTCCCAGATTCAGCACCACGGCGTTGTAGGAGCCGGCCACGATGGTATTGCTGACGTTGTCGTTGTTGTAGTTGCCGGGACTGGAGAAATTCAGATCGAACTGCTGCTCGTAACCCATGCCGATGGAAGAACCGGTGGCCACCGTGACGCCATCAATTTTCAACTCCGGCCGCAGCCGGACCACGCGGGCGTTGATGCTGGTCGGCAAACGGGCGATTTGCTGCTCCAGCGTCTCGCCAGGCACGGCCGCTGGCAGCAGGGAATTGAGATAATTCTCGGTAGCCGGGTCCGCCGGTGCATAGGACAAGGTGATGCGGCGGCTCGCCAACTCCGGCATACGGGCGGTATAGCTGAACACCGGGTCGGTGAAGCCCGTTAAAGAATCAATGTTGGCCAGCCCGAAAGTCAGCTTATGGCGCAGATGGTCGGGGATTTCGCTGTACTCGTTCAACTGGGCGGTAATCGCGTAATTGGCCGTCACCGGCAGGATGCCGTACTCCTTGATGATGGGCCGTTTCAGGCCGATCACTTCCCGCATCGTATGGGTGGGATGAGCGTCGAGATAAGCGTCCAGTTGGGTTTTCAGTTCGTTGACTTTGGCCTGGATGGTCAAGGGATTGACATTGGTCACCCAATAGTCACCCTGAGTCGCCGCGGCGGTCAACTGGTCGAAAAATTCCTGGGCGTCGAACGGCATGACATTATTCAAATCCACGCCAGCGATCAGGTCATGCTGCTTGAAGGAGGGATCCAGCCGTACCCAGCGGTCGCCCTCCTGGAACACGCCGCCGCGCGAGGGCGTATAGTCGGTCCAGGCCTTGACCCAGACATGTTCCTTGCGCAGCTTGACAACCTGATTAGTATTGCCGTCGATGATAGCCGCGGCCGGAATGCCGCCGCTGGAAAACAGGCTGCTGGCCGCCAGCGGATTTTCCATCCCCACCCAGCTCATGGCTTTATCGATCGGTACCTCGATAGTGCCGTACTCATACCGCGCCGGAATGCCGCTGGCCCGCAGCAAGGCAATCAACAGGCTGGCCTGGTCGAAATCATTGCCGGATTTCGCCCATAGCGTGCCCTGGGCGCCCTTGATAGAGCCGTAAGTGGGTTCATACTCGAACTGGTTGCGCACGTATTCGAAAAGGCGCACGGGATTCTTGCCCAGACTGTTGGCAAGCTGCTGAATCTCCGGCGTAAATTTAACCTCCAGCGTTTCCTGTAAATCCTGAGGCTGGGGTGTATCGCTGGCCTGTCCGACCAGATTGAGGGAAACCGGTGACAGGCTGGCTATCGCAACGCCTTCTTTGGGAAGGCGGTTATAGAATTCAGGCAATTCAAGTTTACTGGTCGCCGGCGGCCGGGGTTGCACCGTGGGAGTGCGATGCGGCAGCTTATCGGGATCGATAGGCTGAGTGGCGGGCTGGTGTGGCGGCTGTAACAGTTGACTGAGCGCTTTTACCTGCGCCATCAGGCTCGGATAATCCCTGGCCTGCTCGATCGCCTGGAGGCGGGAGAGCAATTGCTGCATATCGCTCTCATAGCGCGTTACCGCATCACGATGGCGCTGCAGGATTTCTCCGCCCAGGTTCTTCTCCAGCAATGATTGTTCCATCGCTTGGTTGGCTTGATGGATTTCCGCATTAATCTCCTGGATCGTGAGCGCCAGCGCTTGGATTTCACCGAGAGGAGCGGCGACATCCTGCCCTGCGTTTAGCCGCCCTTCGATATCTTTTACGGTGGTAACCAGTTGCTCCTGCACCCGGTTGAGCTTCAGCCAGGGACTCTCCAACAGGGCTTGCGGCCTGGCAGGGCCTTCCTCGAAGGCATAGGCATAGTTGGTCAGGCCTAGCGAGTTCCAGGAGAAAGTGAAGAGGAGCAGGTAAATCAGCGGTGTTAATCTACGGAGGACGTGCGTCATGGCCTTAGCTCATGCGATTGATGATGGCGCGGATCAGAAGAGTGTGCCCGGGCAGGGGGCGCTGCTAAATTTTATAGCAGGTTTACTATCGATCTGATAGTTCATAATGCGAACCCCTATAAGTTGCACTGATTTGCAGCTATTTATCAGCCAGCATGATGGAGAAAGTATCATCGTTGCAGAATAGTTAATACGAAAACTGGCTAAAGTAAATAGCACGATTGTATATTTTTGTGGAAGACTGTGATTAGCTGGACAGCTTACTTGCTAAGCAATTCCAGCAACGATTGTATATAAATAAATCAACAACGGTACATTTTGTCTCATTCAGGTTACCTCCAGCCGACGCTTCAACAGCCATCCCGGTAACAGCAACGCGAGTATCGTCAGGCCCGCCCACAAGAAGCCTCCCGCCCCTGCCAATAACGCATCCAGGGGAATAATGCCCATGATCAGCATCCCCACGCTGCGCTGGATGGAGGGCGGCGCAAAGTCCCGATAAGTCTTCAGCAAACGCCAGAGCACTATCGCCAAGGCGACACTGGCCGGCGCCAGCACCCAGGCGGCAGGTAATAGGCCGCTGCGGTTGAATACGATCAGTACTCCTAGCGTTAACACCATGCCACCGGCACACGCCCCCAATGGAAGGCGGCTGCGGGCGGAAGTTTCCACCCTGCTCAGCCAGGTCAGGGAGCCTACGTAGATAAAAACAGGCAATCCCAGCAGCAGGCTATGCCCGGTGAGCGGCCCAACCGCAAGACCCAGCAGCCAGTTCAGATAACGACAGGCGCCCATCGTCGGTCCTCCCAGCGGGGTATCTTTCAATTTGCCGTTATACAGCACAATGGTTCCGGCCAGCAGCAGCGCCAGCAGCAGCGGGCGGCTACCCGCCAAGCTGGCCACAGCGACCCCGCCGGCCAGCAGTAGCCAGCCCAGCCGCCAGGCCGACGCTGGCGCAATCGCCCTGGAAGGCAAGGGGCGGTGCGGCCGCTCGCGGCTGTCCTCCAGCAGATCGAAACAATCATTTAAAACCATCCCAGCCAGATAGAGTGCGCTGGAAGCGGCGGCGGTTAGCGCCAGAATGGACCCTTGCACGTGACCGCCCGTCGCCAGCACATGGGCGGCAAGGATATCGGCCAGCACCGTGAAGACGGCGGGTGCCCGCAGCAGGCGCAGATAAGCCAGTTGTTTGGGCGATAGCGTCATCAGGGTTTATCCACGGGTCTGCGCCGGCGCCAGGACAAAGGTATCAACACGGTCAGCAGAGCACGCTCGGCCAGCAGGAGTCCTGAATACAGCAGACCCGCCAGCAGCAGCAGCGGGGTACGCAGTGGTTGTGACAGCGCCGCACCTGGCAGGCGGGTCAAGCCCCCGGCGGGCCAGGATTGAATCAGTCCCTGCTGCAGCCAGTGCTCCCACTGCCGGCCACCGGCGGCCGGCGCCTGGAATTCGCCGCCGGCTTCGTGCCAAATATCCTGTCGCACGGCATGGTCGCCAGCGCTCACCATGACCCGATACTGTCCGGTTTGCGCCGCCGACGCGGTGGCGACATAGCGGCCCGGCGCTATCAAGGTCAGGGTACTTTCCAGCAGCCGGCCACTGGATACTTGCAGGCTCAGTGTCGCCGTGCCGGAACCGTCCCAGTCCTGGTCCTCTCCCAGCGCATCGGCGCGAATTTGCAGTGTTCCCGCGCTATCCTCAAGCTGCAACTGGAGATAGCGGTCAGTGGCACGGCTGCCCACCCATTCCAGCAGGCCCCCCCAAAACCGGCCGAATTCGGGCCATGGCCACCAGTCCCGCGCCCAGTCACCCAAGCCACCCGGCAAAGCCACTACCCGGCCGGCGCCGGCCTGCCACATCGCCAGCAAGGGATCGCCGGCAGGTGCCTGCAGGTAAACCTGCGACTCCGGCCGTGCCTGAGTAACTCGGTAAGCTTCCAGAGCCGGCCAGGCAGCACCCAGTTCATAAGGCAATGGGCGGAGTTGTCGAGGGATGACAGGACCGGTTTCCAGGTCGTCCCGACGGCGCTCGACTTCCTGCTGCATCATGCGGGGCAACGTAGCCAGTTCACGGACCGCTAGCAGCCGGCCGCCGTTATGATCCGCCAGACGCTGCAGGATGCGGTTATTGGCGTCGCCCACGGCCAACGCGATCGGCGTGATTCCGGCGGCTTCGAGCCGGCGCTCGATCGCACCGTAGTCTTCGCCTTCGACAAAGCCATCGGTCACCAGCACCAGCAGACGTTGTTGGCCGGCACAGCCTGTAATTGCTCCAGAGCGGACTGCAAGGCGGGCTGCAGCCGGGTGCCGCCGCCGGCGCGCAAGCGCCAGACTGCCGCTAAAGCCTGCGCCGGTTGCGGATAGTTACCCAGCGGCAGCAAGGTCTGCGGCTCGCTGTCGAATACCAACAGGCCGATCTGATCCCCGGCGGCAGAGCCAGGGCGGTTGCCTCCACGGCGCGACGGGCCAGAGCCAGCCGGTTCAAGCCATTATCCGCCTGTTCCATACTGCCTGACTTGTCCACCATAAAGAGTACCGCGGCCGACGCTTGCGGTGTGGCTCCGGCCGCTATCACCGGCAACAGGGACTCCAGCGTGGAATGACGGTACGCTCCTCCCCCAAAACTGTGAGGTCCGCCCAACACGATCAGGCCGGTTCCCTGGCGGCGTACCGCCTCCGCCAGCGCCGACCAGGCCGGCTCCACCATAGTATCCACGGCGATGTCATCCAGAATAATGACGCCGCTATTGGCCAGATCCTGCTGTAGTAAAGCCTGCGGTGGGATCACCCGAACCGGCCAATGGCCGCGTTGCAGGGCGGCGGCGACCGGCGGGTTGTCGGTTGCGGTGCTCAGATAAAGAACAGGCGCTGCGCCGGTGATATTGATCATGGTTGTGCGGCTGTTGTTGGCGGCTAGCTGATCGCCAGGCATCACCAGAGTGATCTCGAGCCGGTTCGCGCCGGGCGCCAGGGAGGCACACCAGAGCGTCACTGTACCGGCTCTGCCGGCCTCCAGCCGAAGAGGATAGTCCTCCTGGGGCTGGCCGTTGACCTGCCATTGCAACTGGGCGTCACCTGCAATAGTGCTTGCCAGCGTGACAGTGACCGGCGTCCGCTGCCCAGGTCGGGCGGTGGCCGGTGCGGTCAGCGCGTCGATCCAGGCGTCTCCAGCGGCGTTCAGTGGAGGCGCTATTCCATAAATCGGCAGCGCCGCCGTCCGCAGGATCGTTGGCGCCTGTCCCTGGGTTTCGGCACCATCGCTGAACAGGACCAGGACCGTTGCCCGGCGGGGATCGGCCAACCGCATCCCGAACGCCAGTGCGGCTTCCAGGTTGCTGGCGGAACGGTCCAGCGCCTGCACGCGCGGCGCTAATGTCACGGGGAAATGCGCCGTCCCGGTCAACGGTATCGCCAGCACGGGCGTGGCGGCAAACCGTACCAGCGCGAAGCGACTACCCGCGGGTAGGCGAGCCAGGTCGCCGGCCAGCCGGGACCAGGTCTCCGCCGCCGCGGTACGTTCCATGCTGCGGGAATCATCCAGCAGGACGATGACATCGCCGGGGGTCGCCCCCCAGGGCAAGGGCGGATTCCACCCAGCCAGCAGCAGCAATCCCAGCACGATACCGCGCAGCCAGAACCGTGGCGCTGCGCTCATTACGGCGGTAGAAAGCGGCGCTGCCGCCATAGATCGAGTAGCAGCAACAGGGCGCAGAGCGCGATCCAGACGGAGGCCGAATCCTGCCAGTCCAGTGGCGCCGCGTTGGTTTTAGCGTCCTCCCGCGGCTGCAAGGGGACGGGAGCGATCCGGGAAGCCTGCGGGTCGCGCTGAACGTCGGCAATGGCCCCCAACAGCTCGCGCTGCACAGCCAGTTCGATCAGACCGGCCAGCAGCCAGGGATATTCGGGCCGGTCGCTCCAGGTGGGATTATCCATGGCCAGCAACACGTCGATCAATCGTCCGGCGTGGGCAGCACGCACGATCAGCGGGATCTCACCGGCAGTCAACAGCGCCTCGGTCGCCGCCGCCGGCGGTGCTGCGGGTACCCGAGCAAGCCAATCAGCCTCCAGCGGTAATTGCCGCAGCGCGCCGGCGGCCGGATGCCAGTAAAGAATACCCTGCACGGGTCGATTGTTCAGAGAAGGATGGAACAACAGCAACGGGCCATCGACCGACGGCGGCAGCGGCGCGCAGGCTATTGTCAAGTCAGCCTCCGCTTCCACCTGTTGCAAGCGGGGATGAGCGGCCAGAGCGGCGTGCAGCGGTGCACCACAGTCACCTGCCAGCCGCCAGGTAACAGGGGCCGGCACAGTCACACGCAACTCGTCGTCCAGCAACAGGGCATCAGCGGGAGTCAGCTTGGCCTGTACGCTTTTTCCCATGGGTAAAGGTCGCTGCAACCTTACGATCTGGCCCGGCGCCAGCACTGCGGTTTGCCGCCAGACCACGTGATCATCGATCCGGATTTCAAGTTCACGTTGTGCCGGTTGCTCACCCAAGTTGGCGATGGCGACCAGCGCCTGCAAGGCAGTCGCCGTCGTCAGGGAAGACCGTACCGCCAAGGTTGTCAAGCCGACATTCTCCCTTAACCGGCCGACCTGAATCACGTGCGCCACCGGCGCCAGCCGCAGCCAGTCCTGTAAGTCCGGCCGGGCGCCATCGCTGACCAGCCAGTGTTCGGCCCGGTTATCCAGTTCCACGGCGGCCGGCAGGCGCGGTGCGGCCGTGGGTGCGTCCAGAGCCGCGAGCAGGGCGGAACGCCACCGCTGCGGCTGTTCCCGATCCAATACCAGCACTTTCGCCGGGTCGCCAAGCGAGCGGACAGTAATAGCGGCGGCGGCGCTGGCTTGCAAAGCGGGCAGCAAACTGTCGATCCCGGTAGCCAACCGGGAGCGACCCTCTTCCTGGGTAAACAGGCTGAGTGAATCATCCACCCAAACTACGATCGGCGGTCGCTGGCTGCGCCAGCGCGGTCCGGTCAAGGCGACCAGCAGGCAGAGTATGCTAGCCGCCCGTAAGCGCCATTGCGGATCCGCTCGGGCCAATATCCGCCCGGCGGTATCGGCTGGAGCGGCCCGACGCCACAGGAACAACGCCGAGACGGTGAGCCGCCGGCCGCTGTCGCGGAAACGATGCAACCACCACAGTAATGGCAGCAGTCCCAGGCCCAGCAACCAGAACGGCTCGGCTAGGCTAACCATAAGCCGGTTGCAATTTGCGCAGATGCTCCAGCAGCACGGTCTGCCAGTATCGACCGCTGTCACAGATGGTGAACGCGATCCCCCGGCGGCGGCAATAGCGGTTTAACTCTTCCTGTAAATGAACTAAGGCCCGGTTGGCCTGGGTCCAGGCTGGTGCGGAAAGATAAAGGCTCTGGCATTGTTGGGTTTCCACATCGCACAACAGCGCCTGGGCGCCGGTGGCGGCCGGCAGTTCCGTGGCGGCGAGTACCTGGAAAGCGTGTATTTCAGGAGCGATCAGCCGGCCCAAGTCCGCCTGCATGCCATCCTCGACCAGAAAATCGCTGATCACGATGACCGCGGCGCGCTTACCGATAACGGCGGCGCAACTGCCCAATAGTGACTCTCCGCCGGCCGACCGGGGAGTGACCGCCTGGAGGAAGCGCAGCACCTGGCCATACTGAGCCGGACCCCGACCCCCTGGGCAAAGATCATCGACCCGATGGCTGAATGTCAGCACCCCAACCCGATGGTCCAGGTGCAACAGCAGATAAGCCCAGGCAGCCGCTAACCGGACCGCCAGCGACCATTTGCCTGGATCGGGCAACCCCATGGAGGCACTGCGATCCAGACAGATCATCCAATCGGCGCTGGCCTCGTCCTGGTAGCGGCGCACTTGCCATTCCCGGCAGCGTAAGCTGGCGCGCCAGTCCACGGCGCGCAGATCGTCGCCCGGTAGATAGGGCCTGTAGTCGAGAAATTCCCCACCATTGCCGGCCCGCCAGCGGTTAGCCTGCCGGCCCGACGACAACCTGGCCCGACCTGGCAGCAGCCGCTCGGCCAGCCGCGCCAGTCGCTCGAGTTCGACCTCGCTTAATGCCGACAGTGACTGCGTTAGCGTCTGCCCAGCCATTCCTGCACAATCCCGGTCACAATATCATCCACAGCAATCCCCTCCAATTGACTGTGGATGTTCAGCAATAGCCGATGGCGTAGCGCCGGCAGCGCGGCCGCCTGGATGTCCTCATAAGCGACATGCGCTCTGCCCTCCCGCAGGGCGCTGACCCGCGCCGCCCGCAGGATGCTTTGCAAGCCCCGTGGGCTGGCTCCATAGCGCAGGTGGGAACGCGCCAGGGCGCTGGCTGCCGTGGACTCGGGCTGCGTGGCCAGGATCAATTCCACCACTGCCTGCTTGATGGGGTTAGCGATAAAAACTTGCCGCATACCTGCCAGCATGGCCGCCAGCCGTCCCGGCTCCAGCAGCGGCGGTAAGTGCTCCGCGGGTTCTTCATCCAGTGACACCTCCAGCAGTGCAAGCAGCGCGGCGGCCGATGGCTGAGCCACTTTCAGTTTGAACAGGAAGCGATCCAGTTGGGCCTCGGGCAGGGGATAAGTTCCCTCCAGCTCGATCGGGTTCTGGGTGGCCAGTAGCCAAAACGGTGTCGGTAAAGGGTGCCGTACGCCGCCATAGGTGACCTGCCGTTCCTGCATGGCTTCCAGGAAAGCCGCCTGGGTTTTAGGGGTCGCCCGGTTGATTTCATCGACCAGCACCATGGCAGCGAACAGCGGACCGGGGCGGAATTCCAGACTTTGCCGCTCGCCGGTGCGGGTTACAATCTCACTGCCGGTAATATCCGCCGGCAATAAATCCGGGGTACATTGAATCCGGGCCAGGTCCAGGCCCAGACTGCCTGCCAGGGCCTTGACCAACTGGGTCTTGCCCAAGCCGGGTAGACCTTCGATTAGGACATGGCCACCCGCGAACACTGCTGCCAGCAGCTCGGCAATCAAGGTCCGTTGGCCGACGATGGCGCTTTCCAGCGCCTGCTGCAGGCGTTCCAGGTCAGCGTATAGGGTCTGCAGGTCGATTGCTGCCGGGTTGCTGTTCATGGAGTAGTTCGAAATAACGGGCGATGTAAGGGCGTAACGCTAGTCCGAAGGGTGCTTCGTACTGACTGACAACGGTCTGGGCAGTACCACCGGCAGCCGGTGCTGTGTGCTGTGGCGGCGCTGCGGTGGTGAATAGCTCCATACCGGTCGTACCCGCCAATCGTGATTGAGCAGCCGGTGTGCGTATCAGATCCACCCAGTCAATGGGGATAGCCGCCGTGGCAGCCGGTTCGCCATGCAGAGTGGTGGCGTGACCGCCGCTGCCGGGTTGGCTGGAACCACTGCCCCGGTCCGCCTGATCTTCTCCAGGACCGATAGTAACGGTTACTGTTGCGTCGTCTCCTTTTTCCCCGCTGGCCGCTGGATGATGGAGCGAAACCACATCCGCCGGCGGTGGCGATGGCTGAGTCGCGACCAGCATCACCGGCGGCACCGGTACTGACTCAGCCTGAATCGGCTCGCCGGGCGGTGGTACTGCCTGCCTCAACGTCGAGCTGGCGGCCACTGGCCTCTCCTGCCAGGAGTTGAGGATGGTACTGGTGGCGGCGGGTCGAGGCACCGCAGGGGCGCTTAAGAACGCCTGCTCTTCCCGCTTGGGCATGGCTCCTGGGGCGATCAATAAAAAAATGCCTATCAGACTGAAACTGATGGAGATTAAGGCGTGGTTGGGCAGCGGTGGCCAGAACGGCCGCTGTTGCAGTTGACCATGCCAGTCGAGCACCGCTTGTTGTGCCTGTCGTGAGATTAGACGGGTACTGGCTGGGTGGGCGCTACGAAGATGATGGTATAAATCCCAGGCAGAGGTCAGCAAGGCTTTACCGTCGAACCAGCGGTCCGCCACCTGCGCACAGTGATCCAGCGAGGGCCGGCCGCGCCACCCACCTACCAGCAGGGTGATGCTTACCGGCAGCAGCGCGACCAGCAAACACAAGGGTAAGGGTAAGGCATGCAGCAGAGTGTGGACCAGGCCGGCGCCGCTCAGCCAGAGCGCCGTCAATGCCAGACCCCGCCATGTCCAGCGCAGCACAGCTTGCAGCCACAAACGGATACGCAATGCCTGTAGAAACACAGCTAGCGACTGATCATTGTCGGGATTCATAGGCCGCCCAACGGGTTCAGCCACTCTTCCCGCCAGAGCCATAGCATAACCACCGCCAGACCTTGCAGTACGGCGATGGCAGCCTGCCGCAACCATCCAGGCAGCATCGCTATCAGCAGCCGGCTTACGACCCAGAGCAGCAGGGCCATGCCCAACAGACCCAGTTGCAGGACAAGCAGGTGGGTGACTGTCACGGCGCCGGCCAGCCAGCAGATGGCCAGCAGCGGTAGAGGAACCGCCAATAACATCAGAATGCCCAGCGGTCCCTCACACCAGCCGGCCGGTTCCGCACACCCGGGCGCAAAGACGACCACGGCCAGAACCTGAACGGCGCCCAGGGCCGTAACCACCCGGAGACCCCAATCCCCCCCTGTCACCGGCTGTTGGCCATAAGTTCCAAGCAGCCAGATGACCACAGGCAGACTGTAGCCCAGACCCAGGTACAGGCCGGCACGGACTGTCTTCATGGCTGCCTCTCCACCTGCCTCGGCCTGATCAATAACCAGCCGTCGGCATCAAGATCGGCGGTAATCAGCCTTGCCTCACGCAGCGTAAACGGGACCGCCAACACAGCGCTTTCACCCATGCTGCGCGCCCGTAGCAACTGTTCCATCGACGTCTCTGCCCAAGTTTCGGCCTGCGCCGGTGGCCTCCACCGGTCTCCCGACGCCAGCACAGGCACCGTATAGCGCTGTCCCCGCCAGATCAGCAGGCTATTTTTATGGCAAGATTGGCCCGTACTGCGGACAGTTGGACCGGTTCGATCCAGTTCCAGGCCCAAGGGACAAGCGACCGGGAAAGTGCCGGAGAATCGCAACTCCTGCCGCGACCCCAGCCGCGGATACAGCGTCAGTCGGTTGAGCGCCGCCGAGGGGTCGTAGACGAATTCGAAAAAGGAATCGGTACTCTCAGGCAATCCGAGCGTGGCAGAGATAGACATTGTGTAAGCGCCTCTGCCCATGCCGGTCAGTTGGAGCACGGCGGCAAAGCGCGCGCCAGGGTCACCGCTGACCATCTCCGCCCAACTGATGAACAGCCCCTGGGCTCTGCCGTGAGACCAGGTCAGCAGCACCAGGGTAACCGCCGCGACAGGCGACAACAGCAGCCACCTGGCGCGCCGCACGGTACGGGCCAGTAGCATCAACACCAGCGCGTAGCCCAGGAAAAAAACGGCGAGCGGCTGCCCGTGCCCCGGTGGCGACGGCAGCAACCGTCTCAGTGCCGCGGCTGCCGGTAAATCTGGCGGCGGCTCCCGCAATGAAGCAGTGACAGCCGAACTGCTTTGCTGCCATTCCCCGCCGGCCCGGATGAACTGCCCCTGGCAGCCGGCCTGCTGCCGTAGACGGGCGATGTCGGTGGGCGGGCCGGTGGCGACGACACGCCCGCAACCGGCCAGGTAGCCCTGCAATGCGCCAAGCTGCCCCTCATCCAAGCTCGCCAGGACCGTGGTATCCAGCCATAACACAGCGATAGCTTGATACGCCTGGGAGATATGAGGCAGGCGCGCCAGACGCGGCCGGAACACCGCAAATCCTTCTCCATCGGCTATAGGTTCGTTCGGCTGCCCGATAGCGGCCACCAGCGGCGCGGTGCGCAATTGCCAGTCGCTCAGGCGCTGATGCACGGGGGCGGCACCTTCCAGTCTGGCTGCGACGACTGGTCTATCGACGGCATCGGCCTGGACGGGAAGCCAGAAGGTAAGAGGGGTATTCGCTTCCAGAAAGGTATCGAGCTTAAGCTGCGATTGGGCGGTGGTCACCGTCAGCGCCACCGGGCCACCGCGTTCCGCCGTCAACCGGATCCCGATTTCGGTCACGGCGCCGGGTCGCGTGAATCCTTCCCAGGCGGGTGACAATTCGATCACCAGTGGTTCCGCCGGCCATGCCGCCAGAGGTCCCGCCAACAGGCCGAGCATGGCGACAGTGAGTCCGGTCACCTGGCCTGTCGGCATGGTAACGTCACCCGCCTTCCGCCATCACTGTAACGCCTGATTCAAAGCGATCACGCTCCAGGCAGTCACCAGATTTTTATCGCCCTCCCACCAGCGTGAGGAGTAAGGATTGACCCAGGAACCATCGTTCATCTGCATGCTCACCAGCTTGGTGACCAACTCGTTGCGCCAGTTGTGTTTTATGCCCTTAGCGTCGGTCACCTCGGGTTCGCCATAGGCGTACATGCTCTTCGCGAATACATGGTAATAATAGAAGAGACCCTGGTTGCCGACAGCGCCGGGATTCTCTTCCAAGGTGTAATTGGCGCGAATCCAGTCATGGGCCGCCTGAATGCGGGAATCCTGCTTATCGACCCCGGCAAACAGCAGACTGATCAATCCCGTATGGGTGGCGCCGCCATAAGATCCCGTACCGCCGTGAGGACTATCGCCAGGCCGGTAGGTGAAACCGCCGTCATTGGCCGCCCACTGTTGATCGTTGCTTTCGGTACGGTTCTGGCAGCGGTTGATAAAGACCTGGGCCTTTTTCCAGACCGGGTCGTTGGGATCAGCGGCTGTAGCTTTGAGCGCCTCCAGCGCCATATAGGTGTTAGGACTATCGGGGCGCTCGCTGCCGCCATAACCGATGCCGCCATAATATTTATGATCCGGCGTATAGCCCTCCCCTTCATCCGCCTGGAGTTGCTTAAGGTACTTCTGGCCTTGCTTGATGACTGCGGCGTAAGCGGGGTTGTTGGTCGCCTGTAAGGCGGTGATGGCGGTAGCGGTATTATAGTTGCCGTTCTGGGTCTTGGTTTCACTGAGGGAGCCATCCTGATTGGCGTGATCGACGATAAAGCGGACCGACCGGGTGATAAATGGACCGTCCCCTTCGTTATAGCCCCGATAGCTTTCCAGAAAGGCGCGCAGCGCCAGGGCCGTGACGCCGACCGAACCTGACCAGGAGCCATCCTGCGCCTGATGTTCACGTAAATAGTGCAGGCCATCATCCACCGCCCGCTTGGCCTTAGTGCGCAGATCGGGATCCAACACATCCGTTTTCTGCGGCGCCGACGCTTTGGCCGGTTCCGCCGCGGGTGCTTTGGCCGGTTCCGCCGTCGGCGCCGTGGTCGGTTCCGCTGCCAGAATGGGCAACGCCCATAGAACTGAAGCCAGCACTATACTCAGGTTAAAACCACGTCTCATTAGTATCGCACTCCTCAAACAGTCGATGGGGTAAGCTCGATCCCGGCGGTCAAGCTGGAGCGTTGTCTATACAGCAGCCAGCGCCGGCCCGCCAGGGCGCCCACAGCAATAACCAGATAAATACCCGTATACCATGCCGTCGGCAGGTAGCTGTAACGCAGGCTGCCCACAGGAGTATGCTGATAAAACCAGACACCTCGCAAATAATCCTCGTGTGCCGCGCCGGCCAGATAACTGAGGGGACTTACGACGACAACAGCATCGACTACGCCCGGAATATCGGCCCACTGCTCCGCTACGGGTCCCAGCCAAACAGGAGCGCCTGTGGCAAGACCCAACAGCGTCAACACCAGCAGCCGGACAATTGCCGTATCCCGGCGCCAGGCAGTACCCGTTACCAGCAGGCTACCCAGCAGAAACAGCAGTACACCCGCCGCCAGAGCCGGCGGGAAAGCGGTAGCGCTGGATACATGCAGGGCCAGTGGCAGCCAAGTAGCCACCACAGCCAGCACGCTCCAGCCGCCCAGTGCCCAAGCTGCCGCCGGCAGTGGTAACAGCAGCCAACCTGCCAGAACTGTGCTGGCGGCATAAACCATGCACAGACTGCCGGGAGACAGCCTGATTTCGCTGCTCAGGCTGAAGGCAAGCAGGGGCCCCAGCAACAGCAGTACCAGTCCGTTGCTGAGCCAAAGACGGTGCTGACTCGAGCACCTGGCCTTGCCCAATAGGTTGCTCAGGCGCATAGCGCCAGACGCTTGCTATGGGCAGCAGCCAGCCAATCGAGCGCGAGCCGGTAACGCCCGAGCGCGATCTGGTGCACCTCGACAGGACGCCCTATACCGGCCAGCAACAGCAGGGTGAGCCGCCCGCCCAAGTGTTCGCGAAATTCGTGCAGACCGGCAAACAGCGAGTGGGGATCATCGGGGTTATCGCTCTGAGCATGCAATTCCGGCACATACAGGCGAAAGCCCAGCGCCCGTAGCGTGGTGAGAATGCGCTCCAACTCGGCATAAGCCAACCAGCCGGCCAGATGGGAATAAATGCTGTCCAGGGCGATACCGATGGCCACCGCCTCGCCATGCCTTAAGTCATAATGGGTCAACTGTTCCAGCTTATGAGCGGACCAGTGGCCGAAATCCAACGGTCGCGAGGAGCCGAATTCGAATGGATCGCCGTGGCCGGCGATATGTTCCAGATGCAATTGGGCGCAGTGTTGAATCAATTGCTGCATGGAAGCCAGATCGCGCTGCGCCAGCGCTTGCGCCTGCCGCTCGATGAATTCGAAAAATCCGGGGTCCTTGATGAGCGCCACCTTGATCGCTTCGGCGATACCGGAACGCCAATCGCGCGGCTCGAGCGTGGTCAAAAAGCTGAAGTCGTTCAGTACCGCATACGGAGGTGCGAAAACACCCAGGAAATTCTTTTTATTGAAGGCATTGATGCCGTTCTTGACCCCTACGCCGGAATCGTTCTGGGACAGCACCGTAGTCGGCACCCGCAGCAGACGCACCCCGCGATGGGCGATAGCAGCGGCATAACCGACCATATCCAGGACGGCGCCGCCGCCAATGGCCATAACATAAGAGTGCCGGCAAAGTCCTAATTCGTGAATACGGCCCAGAATTTGTTCCGGCAGTTCAGGCGTGTTCTTACAAAGCTCACCACCCGGCACCACCAGCGGCTCGGCGGCCAACCGTAAAATAGCGGCATGGCTGTCGGCATACTCGGCCAGTTGCTCCGGCAACATGGGATGATGCCGGGCGACACCGGCATCGATAACGGCGAATACCTTTTTAGGAACGGCAGGCGCGCCGCAACCCATGACCGTGGCCAGGATAGGATTGTCCTGGCGCAACAGGCCGGTGGTGAAATATACGTCGTAGGCAAAGGGCACCACAAATTGCTGATGCAACACTGCCGATGTTGGCGAAGATGCCATGACCCTCTCCATCTTTGTTTACTGGTAAGAACCCGCTAAAAAAAGCGACAGTGCGCCTCGAAAGGCGCACGGCTACCGCAATAAGTCGCACTGCCGTTTAGAGGGGATAGGGCAGTGCATGATGACGATCCAGCGAGGGGGACTGGATCGGGCTATAAACCCAGGCTCATAAGTCAAAGGGCAAGTTGCGCGCCAGCCATTAAGGTATCTCTGTAAATTAATATTAAGTTTTATGGATCAATGTCTTGAGTGGCAATCATCAGGTTAAGGAGATACCCGGTCTTGTTACTGATTGTCGTCATTCTGCACAGTCTAATGGCTGTCAATATGATAATTATTGTTATAAATATTATAGAATCAATAGCTTGAATAAAATGATGTCGGTTTACACAGACTGTACAATTTTACATCAGCCTAGCGCAGACTATTCCTGCCATCATGGTTTAATTGTAAATGTTTGTTATCTGAAAACTTAAAACTTGTATTTATTTTAAAAATCAATTTGTTAAAAAATAAACTGCGGTTAACGACAAATATATAGATTGCTGTATCATAGAAATAAATTCAATTTCTTGATAATTAAGGATGCAATGCCATGCTCGATAAACAACTGAAGTTAGCGTTCGCTTTGACTAGTCTGACCGTGTTGGTTGCTCCGGTGAGCGCGGCGCCTTTAGTCAGTCTGGTCGATTGGGACTTTAACATCGATGGCACTTTATACCTTGCACCAGGGACCTACTCTCCTCCCGCTCCAGGCCAGCTTCCCTCTGCGATCAATGTCAGTGCCTTTAACTTCTCCACCAGCCCCACCAGTGGAGGTGGCCTGGGGACTATCACCATTACGCTGAATACAGTTGGCAGTCACACTGTCGATGTCTATCTCGACCACGAGATCGATGAAAGCGTTAATGGCTTCTCCAATGAAACCGGCACCGCCTCCGGTTCTCCCGCCGCGGGCCAATCGTGGGAAATCGACGAGCCGGGTTTTGGCACTGCCTACACCGGTGACATCTTCGATAACTTCACGGCTTCCGCTCTCGATAATCAGATTTTCTACGACGCCAACACCCAGCAGTCGGGCAGCCTTCCCGATGACGTGGCCATGGCGCTGGGGTGGGATTTCCTGCTGGCCGTCGATGAGATTGCAACCATGAACTTTATCGTCAGCGAAACTGTACCCGGCTCGGGCTTTTATCTGTCACAAACTGATCCCAACAGCAACATTTATTTCTACAGCACGTTGACCATTCAACAAGGTCAAGGCCCCAGCGTTCCCGAACCGGCGACCGCTCTGTTACTGAGCATCGGGCTGGCCGGGCTGGCCGGGCGACGCTATTGGCGGGGCAATGCTTGTTAACCGCTGGCGGCCGTCAGGACGGGGCGACTAACCCCGCCGAGCGGCTGCCGCCACTAGGTTTGGTTTGTCCAGGCCCCGAGGGGGGGCATGCGGCAACCGTCATGTTAGTGAGGGGGGCATTATGATTGGGCTATTGAGATGGGCTTTGCCACGTCTCGCAAACGTGGTCGTTATTCTTGTGTCGCTCGGACTGGGAGGCTTGGCCTGGGCGGCCCCGCCGGTCGTCAAGACCGTCCCTGGGTGGCGTCCAACCCACTCATTCCGCACGACGCCTGGAGCGGCAAGCAGATCACCCTGAAGGGAAGCGCCGACGTTCAAGGAGGGAATATCGCCTCTACCTGGGACTTCGGCGATGGCAGCCCGGTCATGACCGGGACGGTAAACGATCAGTACATTATCGAGGCCAAGCATACCTACACCGGGGCGGTCGGCACCATCTTCACCGCTCGCCTGACGGTGCAGAACACGACCACGGGTGAAACCGGCAGCCGGGAATATTACGTGCAGTTACGCGACAAGACCTTGCAGGTCGAGGTCAATGTCGCCGTCGACGAAGGTTTGTGGGCCTTGCACAAGGGCATGACCCGCTTCAGCGACTCCCAGGGTGACAAAGGCGATTGGCGGACTTGGTCGGGCTACGGCGCGATTATCGCCGCCAACGTCAATGCCTTCGAGGTGAACGGTCACCTGGAACAGGGCGATTCCGCTAATCCGTATGTCGAAACCGTGCAGCGAGGCATGCGCCGGCTGTTCGACTATCTGGCCAGTACCGCTATCTCTACCCAGACTTATCCCGATATCGGCACGGTCAATCCCGACAGTAACGGCAATGATCAAGCGATCTATGTGGATCAAGGTCAGTACGTCTATCAGGGCGGCCTGTTCATGGATGCCATCATCGCCAGTGGTACGCCCGACAAGCTGACCAGCTCAGGCAATAGCGCTATCAGCGGACGCAAGTACAGGGACATCGTCCAGGACATGGTGGACGGCTACGCCTACGGTCAATATGACTCTGGAGACAATCGGGGTGGTTGGCGCTACGGCTGGAACCAGGGGCCAGACAACTCGGTCTGTCAGTGGGCGGCCATCGGCCTGATCCCGGCGGAACGGGAATGGGGCCTGACCGTGCCCGCCTGGGTCAAACAGGAAAACCTGGTCTGGTTGGGCTACAGCCAACGCTCGGACGGCTGGTTCGGCTATGACTGGAACAACAGCTTTCCCTGGGGACCGTATGCCACCACCCCCTCCGGGATGGTGCAACTGGCGCTGGACGGCGTGGGGCGGGGCGATCCCCGCTGGGATAAAGCCGAAAGCAGAATCCGGGATAACTTCGGCAGCACGGGCGGTCCCGGTAACGCCATCAAAGACTATTACTACGGGCTGTTCTCGTTCACCAAAGCCATGCTGCTGCATGACGCCAACGGCGATGGCGTGGCCGAGCCGCTGCAACTCCTGCAATCGCAAACGCCCGGTGTACCGCCGCTCGACTGGTACAGCGCCGAAGTCAGCCAGGGTGACCCCACCGACGGCGTCGCCAGAAAACTTATCAACGAGCAGCACGCGGATGGCTGGTGGTGGTATCACGACTATAACGGTGAGCAATATCCCTTCGATACCGCCTTCGCCATCATCATGCTCAACCGCACTCTGTTTGCTCAGGGCGCTCCCGTGGCAGTGGCCAAAGCGGTTCCCAATCCGGGCGTAGCCGGGCAGGTAATCACCCTGGACGGCTCCACATCGTTCCATCAGGACGCCAACCGTAAGATCGTCGGCTGGGAATGGGATCTGAATAACGACGGTGTGTACAATATCAACGGACCTAGTGTGACGACCTCCTTCCCGGCACTGGGGAATTACCCGATCCGGTTGCGGGTGACCGACGATAGCACCCCGGCACGGACGGCGGAAACGGTCGTTACCGTCCGCATCACCACCCCACCCCTGGCGCCCACGGCGAACGCCGGCGGGCCTTATGTCTTCTGCCCAGGGCAGAAATGGTTCCTGGACGGCACTCGTTCGATCAATCCGGACGAAGGGCTGCATGAACCCGGCAAGCCGGGCGATACGATCCAGCGCTATCAGTGGGACTTGGACGGTAACAACGATTTCGCCGATGCCAGCGGTCCGCAACCGGATGTGACCGGTTACTTCGGCGGGCGCGGTGTAGGCAACTATCTGGTTCAACTCAAGGTTACCGATACCACCGCGACCTCCTTCCCCAGCAGCAATCAGCCCGATCTCAGCAGCACCGGCATTGCCCAGGTCAGCGTCAAGGACGCCAGTGATACCGCGTGCCAGTGCATTACCGACCTCAGCGCCCGCACCAAGAGCGGCAAGGTGGAACTGCTGTGGAAAGATACGCGGCGCGCATCACTACAACGTCTATAAAGGCACGGCTCAGGGCGGTCCCTATAGTCTGCTGGCGGCGACCGACTCGCGCTACGCGGTCTATGTCGACTTCGCGGTGACCAATGGCACGACCTATTACTATGTCGTGCGGGAAGCGCAGGCCAGCGGCGCCGAGCGCTGCCAATCCAACGAAGCCCGGATCACCCCCAATGACCGTACCGTGCGCAATCGCGCCCCGGTATTCAGCTCCACCCCCGTGACTGGCGCCACCGAAAGCGTACTCTACAGTTACGATGTCAACGCTACCGATCTCGATCCGGGCGACAGTCTCACCTACTCCCTGGACACCAAACCCAGCGGCATGACGATCGACCCGGTAACGGGATTGATCCAGTGGACTCCTGGCAACGCCCAGGTCGGCGTCCAGAATGTGGTCGTGCGGGTGACCGACAAGGCCGGCGCCTCCATGACCCAAACCTTCCAGATCACCGTTGCCAACGTCAACAACCCTCCCAGGATCGTGTCCACAGCGGTGACCACCGCCACGGAGTCGCTGCCGTATAGCTACCAGGTACAGGTCTTCGACCCGGATGTCGGGGATACCGCGAGCTACTTCCTGGATACGGCTCCGACAGGGATGAGCATCACTGCTGACGGCCTGATTCAATGGACGCCCACGGCAGCGCAGATCGGTGTACAAAACGTCACGATACAGGTGCGGGACAAAGCGGGCGCTGCCGCTACGCAGAGTTTCCCGGTGACGGTGGCGGAACTGAATCGCCCGCCGCAGATCACCTCTACGCCGGTGGCGCAGGCGACCGAAAAGCAACCGTACAGTTATGCTGTCACGGCCAGCGATCCGAACCCTGAGGATGTCCTGCGCTTCTCACTGGATGTCGCTCCTGCCGGGATGAGCATCAATTCCGCTACCGGCCTGATCCAATGGACGCCGGCTCAGAATCAGGTGGGATTTAACGATGTAACGGTCAGGGTGACGGACGCTGGCAATCTGTCGAGCACCCAGGCCTTCCGGATCGCCGTATTGAACCAGAACGATCCACCGCAGATCGTTTCCGGTCCGGTGACCACGGCGACCCAGGACCAGCTCTACAGCTATGCCGTGCAGGCGACGGATCCGGATCAGGGAGATGTACTCACTTTCACACTGCCGACCGCTCCGGCGGGAATGACGATCGACTCCAAGACCGGTCAAATCCAATGGAGGCCAACCAATGCCCAGGTCGGTGCCCATACCGTTACTGTCAGGGTGCAGGATAAAGCGGGGCTGCAGGATAGCCAGAGCTTTACCGTGACGGTGGCCAATGTCAACGACCCACCGGTGATTACGTCTATACCGATCACCCAGGCAGGCGTCGGCCTGGCCTATCGCTATGCGGTGACCGCCCAGGATCCGGACAAGGGCGACATTCTGCACTATGCGCTCGCAACGGCGCCGGCAGGGATGAGCATCGACTCCGCCACCGGTCTGATCCAGTGGACGCCGACGGATACTCAGGCTGGCTCTCAAACCGTAGACGTCCGGGTGACGGATGGCCTTTTGACCGCAACCCAGCCCTATACGGTAAACGTTATCGCTGCCTCGCAACTGGTTATCGTACCTAATGTGGTCGGTAATACCCAGGGCGCCGCGGAATCGACCCTGGCCGGCGCCAATCTCACTACCGGCCAGGTGAGCAGCGTTTACCATGACACGGCGCCACAAGGCACCGTGATCAGTCAGGATCCAGTGGCGGGTGCCCACTGGCCACCACAAGGGCCGGTCAATCTGGTCGTGTCGCTGGGACCATCCTTGCAAACCGTGCCCGACCTGGCAGGACTGTCCCAGGCGGAGGCGGTCACCGCCATCCAGTTGGCGGGCTTGACAGTCGGCACGATCACCCAGGCCAACAGCAACACCGTCCAGTCAGGTTATGTCATCAGCCAGCAGCCACCGGCAGGCGTCCCGCTGCCCGCGCATTCACCGGTCGATCTGGTGGTTTCCACCGGTCCGGATAACGAACCCCCGGTAGCGGCAATCACTACGCCAGCCTCCGGCAGCACCCTGACCGGCAGCGTCGATATTATCGGCACGGCCAAGGATGCCAATCTCAGACGTTGGGTGCTGGAATACACCGTCACCGATAGTGACCAGTGGGTTGAGATTGCCAGCGGTAAGACCGCGGTTGATAACAATGTGCTGACCCGGCTGAATACCAGCCTGTTGCGCAGCGACTTTTATCGCCTGCGGCTCACAGCCTATGATGATGTAGCGCAGACCAGCACCTTTATAGAGGTGGCTGTCAATAATCAGGTCAATCTGGGTCAATTCCAACTGACCTTCGAGGATCTGCGGGTGCCGGCGATGGGCCTGCCCATTATCCTGCGCCGAGTCTATGATACCCAGCGGCCCCAGCCGGGCGACTTTGGACGCGGCTGGCAACTGGCGTTAACCACCATGGACCTGCGCGAAGATGCCAGCAAGAACGTATTTATTACCCTGCCCGATGGTCGGCGCACCGCCTTCGCCTTTACGCCCATAGCCTTCGGGTTCCCATTCAGCTTCCTCGCCGCGCCCCATTACACCCCGGCACCGGGCGTCTATGACACACTCACAGCGGCGGATTGTGGCGCAGTGGTTCATTCGGGCGGGCAATGGTTCTGCTTCCCCGGTAATGTCTACGATCCCGACATTTATATCCTGACCACCAAGGAAGGACGAATCTACACAATCAGTCAGACTGATGGGGTCAGGCGCATCGAAGATCGTAACGGTAATTTCATTGCGATCGACGCCAATGGCATTACCACCAACTCCGGCCGTAACGTGCCTTTCAGCCGGGATGAGACAGGAAGAATCACGGCTATCACCGATCCCAAGGGCAATGTGCTGCGTTACAGCTACGACACAGCGGACCGGCTGATCGAATTCATCGATCAAAACAACAACCGGTCGAGCTTCGGCTATCAGGGTGACACCCATCTGCTGACCGAGTCTGAACACCCCGGGTGACTGCAAACCGCTGCGTAATGAGTACGGTACGGATGGGCGGTTAGCGGCTCGCGTGGATGCCGCCGGCAACCGGACCACCTATGCCTATGACGACGCCAGCCGGCGGGAGATAGTGACCAATGCCCGTGGCTTCACCGCCACCTACACCTACAACGAGCTGGGCAAACCCGTCGAGGTCATCGATCCGTTGGGCACCGCGACCCGCTACACCTATGACGCCAACGGTAACGAAACCTCGGTTACCAACCCCTCCGGCAAGACGGTGACTTATACCTACGATGCCAACGGTAACCGACTCACGGCAACCCATCAACCGGAGCTGGGCACCCTGCTGACCTCGACTTCGAGCTATAACGCCTACGGTCAGGTGACTCGTTTCACCAATCCGCTGGGCGATAAGGTGGTGTATGGCTATGACGATCGGGGCAACCTAACCCGCCGGGAGCGGCAGGACAGCAGCGGCAACCCGCTTGCCGTCGATGCCTATACCTATGACGCCAACGGCAATCGCAAGACCTGGGTGGACCCGGAGGGTAAGCAGACCACTTATAGCTATGAGGCCGCCGGCAACCTGATCAAGGAAATCGATCCCAGCGGCGTCACGTCAAGCTATGAATACGACGCCAACGGGAACCGCACCGCCTTTATCGACGGGCTGGGTAACCGCTCGGAGTTCAGCTTCGACGGACTCAACAACCTGGCGCAGTTGCGCCACGGCGGGCAAGTACGCTATAGCGCTGTTTACAACGAGCAGAACAAGCTGCTGAGCCTGACGGATGCCAACGGCGCCAAGACCGGCTTTGCCTACAGTTGTCTGGGCAATTTGGTAGCTGTCACCGATGCTCTAGGTAAGGTGACCCGCTATGACTATGACCCGGTCAGCAACCTGGCGGGTCTGACCGATGCCAACAACCATGCGACCGCCTATCAGAACGATCCGACCAACCGTCCAATCGGCCATACCGGGCCGGATGGCGGCGCCTGGGGATTTGGCTTTAACCCTGATGGCTATCTCAACAGTCTGACCCATCCCAACGGCGATGCCATCCAGCAGTTACACGATGGCATGAATCGCACGGTGCGGCGGGTCGAGCCTGAGCGCACCATCGATTATGTCTATGACGGTGCTAATAATCTGCGCCAGGTGATCGAGGGAGGCAGGGGGACTTATGCCTTTGCTTACGATGCCCGTGGACTAGTGTTAAGCCTGCTGGATCCGCAGGGCCGACAGATCACCTATACCCGCGACCAACGCGGCAATCTGAGTAGCATGACGACGCCGGACGGCACGGTGACGAGCTATGGATACGACCCGGCAGGACGCATCCAGCAAATCGCCACGGGGTCGGATACGGTCACCTTCACCTATGATGCCGCCGGTCGGCGTACGCGGGCCGCTTACAGCAATGGTGCTGCCACCGATTACGGTTATAACACCCTGGGTCAGTTAACCAGCGTGGTCATCTGGGACGGCACCGGCATGGTGGTGGCGTCGTATGCTTACACCCTGGACGGCAACGGCCAGCGGACCGGAGTCACCCTGCACGACGGGTCGATCTCCTACAATCTTGACCCCCTGTATCAACTGGTGGGAGAGAATGTAACTTCGGCCAGTCTGGGCGCTTTCTCCAGGAATTACAGCTATGACACCGTCGGCAACCGCCTGGATCCAGGCGCTACGCACGGACCGGACAATCGTCTGTTGAGAGACTTCAACGGCGCCTATCAGCACGACGATAATGGCAACGTCACGGCGCGCGGGCTGGAACGCTTCGGGTACGATTCCAACAACCGGCTCATCAGCTACAGCAATGGAACGACCACGGCAGCCTACAGCTACGACTATATCGGGCGGCGTGTCACCCGTGCTGTCGACGGCGTCGTGACCCATTACCTGTATTCCGGCCAGAATATCGTGGCCGAGTACGATGGCAGTGGCCAGCAACTGGCCCGTTACACGCATGGATTGCAAGCCTGACGAACCGCTGCTGATCCGGCGGAGTGGTCAGACCTACTTCTATCACACGGATGGGCTGGGCAGCGTGGTGGCCATCACGGATGTGGCAGGCCATGTGGTGCAGCGTTACGGCTATGACGCCTGGGGCAATATCGTCTATAACGATGGCAGCTTTGCCTTCAGCGGCAGTGGTTTGGTGAATACACTCACTTACACAGCCAGGGAATACGATGAAGAATCCGGGCTGTACCACTATCGGGCGCGCACCTACGACCCGAGGCTGGGACGGTTCCTGCAAAAGGACCCCTTGCAAGGCAACTTGAAGCTGCCTTTAAGCCAGAACCTGTACGCCTACGTTCGCAACAACCCGATCAACTTTAGCGATCCCAGTGGGATGTTTGCGTTGGTCGAGTACAGCCTGATTCTCAGTGCCCCGACTCACAACCAGATGGCGGCCGCCCTGATCGGTTTCATGCATGGTTTCGGCGCCACCAATCTGACTTTCGTGGGTGAGTTCCTGGGAGTTGTGACCGGCAACGAGAACGGCAATGACATCGGGCTGATCTGGGACGAGGCTATCGCACGCACCGAAAAGCGCATGGAAGAGATAAAAAGTGCCCTGGGTTTGCTCGATAAGGCCAATGACATTCCCAACCCGATCGTAAAGGGGATTCCCGGTGCGTTCAAATCCGGGGTCGACTATAAGATCGGGTTCGAGGTCAAGCTGTTCACCGGCGATGGGGTCACCGTCAAACTGGAAGTTTCCGGCGGTGGTTTCGAGAGAGGCGTGGATCAAGCTCTGAATTATCTGCGCGCCTTGCGACCGAGATAGGATCGGCGTCGGTAATAATTACCTCCCGCATCAAGGCCGACTGCTCGGCCCTGATGCGGGAGGTTTGTCCCACTCCGATTGCTTACTATTTTCACTTTCACATAGCGGCCCCGCCCCAATAGCCGCCAAACCACTGGAAACGACACCGGCGACAATCGCCTGTCGTCAGGGGTTTACAGCAGAATTGAAAGCAATGCCGTTTTCTGAAGGAAACTACTACGGTGACGCGTGGACGCTACCTTTTGGACAAAACCGGGCAAGTGCGATTGTCAATATGTATTAAATCAAGGCAAACAGCTTATCTAATTTAGTAATATTTTCAAAATCAACCGGTTAATACATAAACAGTAATTAACGCTAAGGATTTAAAACACTGTACAATCTAGGCAAATTAAACTTTTCGATAATTTAAGGATGCAATGCCATGCTCCATAAACAACTCAAGTCAGCGTTCGGTTTAACCGCTCTGATCGGACTGACTGCTCCCGCCAACGCGGCCCTGGTCAGTCTCTATGAATGGGGCTTTAATCTCGATGGCGCTGCGTACCTCACGCCCGCACCTTTACCCGCAGCAATCAACGCCAGCGGCTTTAACTTCTCCACCGGCCTGGGGACCATTACTATTACCCTGAATACAGTTGGCAGTCACACTGTCGATGTCTATCTCGACCACGAGATCGATGAAAGCGTTAATGGCTTCTCCAATGAAACCGGCACCGCCTCCGGTTCTCCCGCCGCGGGCCAATCGTGGGAAATCGACGAGCCGGGTTTTGGCACTGCCTACACCGGTGACATCTTCGATAACTTCACGGCTTCCGCTCTCGATAATCAGATTTTCTACGACGCCAACACCCAGCAGTCGGGCAGCCTTCCCGATGACGTGGCCATGGCGCTGGGGTGGGATTTCCTGCTGGCCGTCGATGAGATTGCAACCATGAACTTTATCGTCAGCGAAACTGTACCCGGCTCGGGCTTTTATCTGTCACAAACTGATCCCAACAGCAACATTTATTTCTACAGCACGTTGACCATTCAACAAGGTCAAGGCCCCAGCGTTCCCGAACCGGCGACCGCTCTGTTACTGAGCATCGGGCTGGCCGGGCTGGCCGGGCGACGCTATTGGCGGGGCAATGCTTGTTAACCGCTGGCGGCCGTCAGGACGGGGCGACTAACCCCGCCGAGCGGCTGCCGCCACTAGGTTTGGTTTGTCCAGGCCCCGAGGGGGGGCATGCGGCAACCGTCATGTTAGTGAGGGGGGCATTATGATTGGGCTATTGAGATGGGCTTTGCCACGTCTCGCAAACGTGGTCGTTATTCTTGTGTCGCTCGGACTGGGAGGCTTGGCCTGGGCGGCCCCGCCGGTCGTCAAGACCGTCCCCTGGGTGGCGTCCAACCCACTCATTCCGCACGATGCCTGGAGCGGCAAGCAGATCACCCTGAAGGGAAGCGCCGACGTTCAAGGAGGGAATATCGCCTCTACCTGGGACTTCGGCGATGGCAGCCCGGTCACGACCGGGACGGTAAACGATCAGTACATTATCGAGGCCACGCATACCTACACCGGGGCGGTCGGCGCCATCTTCACCGCCCGCCTGACGGTGCAGAACACGACCACGGGTGAAACCGGCAGCCGGGAATATTACGTGCAGTTACGCGACAAGACCTTGCAGGTCGAGGTCAATGTTGCCGTCGACGAAGGTTTGTGGCGACTGCACAAGACGATGACCAAAACCACCGTAGTCGGCAGCAGCGGCAATGAAGCCGCCGGCCACTGGGAAGGCTGCAATGGCTACTCGGGTTATAACTGCAGCGGCTGGTATGGCATCACCCCGACTAATCTGCTGGCGTTCGAGGTCAACGGGCATCTGCCTGACGGCGGCGCCGACAATCCCTATACGGAAACGGTCCAGCGCGCCTTGCGCTGGCTATTCGCCCGCTTGACCACCTATGCCACCAGCCTGCAAACCTATCCGGCCCCAATCGGCCAGGTCAATCCGGACAGCAACAACAACGGCTACGGCGTTCATGTCGATCAGAGTCACATTATCTACCAGACCGGTATGTTCATAGACGCCATCATCGCCAGCGGGACGCCGAACGCCTCGACCACCACCGGCCAAACGCCGACGGGGTCCAACCCGGGCATCCGTGGCCGCGCTTATAAGGATATCGTCCAGGACCTGGTCGATTTCTATGCGGAGGCGCAATACAACGGCAATGACGCCGGCCGGGGCGGCTGGCGTTATGGTTTTAATGAATACCCGGACAATTCCACGTCGCAATGGGCGGCAATCGGCTTGATTCCGGCGGAGCGCAGGTGGGGCCTGACCGTGCCCACCTGGGTGAAATCGGAAAACCTCGCCCACTGGTTGCCAGCCAGTCAGTACTCGGATGGAGGATTTGGCTATCAGCCGGGTTACTGGTATCCCTGGGGGCCCTATGCGACCAGCGCCTCCGGCATGGTGCAGTTGGCGATGGACGGCGCCGGTCGCGGCAACCCGCTATGGGATCGGGCCGAGACCTTTATGCGCGACCGTTTCTGCAATACCGGTGGTGCTACCGAGGCGCTCAAAAGCTACTACTACGGCCTGTTCTCGTTCACCAAGTCGATGTTGCTGCATGATTCCAACGGCGACGGCACTGCCGAGCCTATTACCCTGCTCCAATCGACAACAGCGGGCGTGCAGCCCATCGACTGGTACAGTGCGGAAACCAGCAAGGGGGATCCATGCGACGGCGTCGCTCGGACGTTGATCGACGCCCAGTACCCGGTTAACAACCAAAGCGAAGCCGGCTTCTGGTGGTGCCACGAATACACGGGTGAACAGTGTCCCTTTGAAACCGGCTGGACGATCGTCATGCTCAAACGGACGGTGTTCGAGACCGGTCAACCGGTGGCAGTTGCTCAGGCGATTCCCAATCCGGCCGTTGCCGGCCAGACCATCGCTTTAAACGGCACCGGCTCCTTCCATCAGGACCCCAATCGTAAAATTACGACGTGGGAATGGGATGTCAACAACGACGGCGTCTTCGACGCCAGCGGCGCCAGCATTACCACCGCCTTCCCCACGTTAGGCGCTTATCCCGTTAAGTTGCGGGTAACCGATGACAGTGCGCCGCCCTTAACCAACGACACCGTCGTCATCGTCCGCATCACCACTCCACCCCTGGCGCCCACGGCGACCGCCGGCGGGCCTTATGTCTTCTGCCCAGGGCAGAAATGGTTCCTGGACGGCACTCGTTCGATCAATCCGGACGAAGGGCTGCATGAACCCGGCAAGCCGGGCGATACGATCCAGCGCTATCAGTGGGACCTGGACGGTAACAACGATTTCACCGATGCCAGCGGTCCGCAACCGGATGTGACCGGTTACTTCGGCGGGCGCGGTGTAGGCAGCTATCTGGTTCAACTCAAGGTCACGGACACCACCGCGACCTCCTTCCCCAGCAGCAATCAGCCCGATCTCAGCAGCACTGACATCGCCCAAGTCAGCGTCAAAGACGCCAGTGATACCGCGTGCCAGTGCATTACCGACCTCAGCGCCCGCACCAAGAGCGGCAAGGTGGAACTGCTGTGGAAAGATACCAGCGCGCATCACTATAACGTCTATAAAGGCACGGCTCAGGGCGGTCCCTATAGTCTGCTGGCGGCGACCGACTCGCGCTACGCGGTCTATGTCGACTTCGCGGTGACCAATGGCACGACCTATTACTATGTCGTGCGGGAAGCGCAGGCCAGCGGCGCCGAGCGCTGCCAATCCAACGAAGCCCGGATCACCCCCAATGACCGTACCGTGCGCAATCGCGCCCCGGTATTCGAGCTCCACCCCCGTGACTGGCGCCACCGAAAGCGTACTCTACAGTTACGATGTCAACGCTACCGATCTCGATCCGGGCGACAGTCTCACCTACTCGCTGGACACCAAACCCAGCGGCATGACGATCGACCCGGTGACGGGATTGATCCAGTGGATTCCTGGCAACGCCCAGGTCGGCGTCCAGAATGTGGTCGTGCGGGTGACCGACAAGGCCGGCGCCTCCATGACCCAAACCTTCCAGATCACCGTTGCCAACGTCAACAACCCTCCCAGGATCGTGTCCACAGCGGTGACCACCGCCACGGAGTCGCTGCCGTATAGCTACCAGGTACAGGTTTCGACCCGGATGTCGGGGATACCGCGAGCTACTTCCTGGATACGGCTCCGACAGGGATGAGCATCACTGCTGACGGCCTGATCCAATGGACGCCCACGGCAGCGCAGATCGGTGTACAAAACGTCACGATACAGGTGCGGGACAAAGCGGGCGCTGCCGCTACGCAGAGTTTCCCGGTGACGGTGGCGGAACTGAATCGCCCGCCACAGATCATTTCCACGCCGTCAGGCAAAGCAACCGAAGGCGAGTCGTACCTCTATCAGGTGGTCGGCAGCGACCCGAACCAAGGCGATACGCTGACGTTTTCGCTGGAACTCGCTCCTGCCGGCATGAGCATCGACTCCGCCACTGGTCTGATCCAATGGACTCCCACCGAAAGCCAGATAGGTTCGGCGGCCGTTAGAGTGCGGGTAACCGATGCGGGGGGTCTCTCCAGCACGCAATCCTTTGCCATTACGGTCCAGAATCGCAACGATCCTCCCCGGATCGTTTCAAGCCCGGTGACAGTGGCGACTCAGGATCAGCTCTACAGTTACCCGGTGCAGGCTCAGATCCGGATATTGGCGACACGCTGACCTTTTTCCTGATCCCCGCGCCACCCGCCGGCATGAGCATCAACTCCGCCACCGGTCTGATCCAATGGATGCCCACCAACGCCCAAGTGGGGCAGCACATGGTCAGAGTAGTGGTCAGGGATTCGGGCGGCCTGGACGCCGCGCAGAGCTTCACCATCACAGTAGCGAATGTTAACGATCCGCCGGTGATTACGTCGACCCCGCTTACCCAGGCGCTTACCGGAATGCTCTACAGTTACGCCGTGGTGGCGATGGATCCCGATGTGGGTGATGCCTTAAGTTACTCGCTCACCACGGCGCCGCCGGGCATGAGCATCACCACTAACGGTCTGATCCAGTGGACCGCCACTTCAGGGCAGGCAGGCGATCATCCCGTCGCCGTTCAAGTCAGGGATGCGGCTGGCTTGACCGCAGTCCAGAGTTACACCCTCACGGTCAAACAGGTGGTCACTGTGCCGAACGTGGTGGGTCTGACGCAGACTGCGGCGGAAGCAGCCCTCAGGGCCGCCAATCTGGTGATGGGCGCGGTTACCGAGGAGTACAGCGATACTGCGCCACAGGGCGAAGTGATCCGTCAGGATCCGGCCAGCGGCTTGCAAGTGGCGGCGGGTTCGGCCGTAGCGCTGGTGGTGTCGAAGGGGCCGGAGCCAATTACCGCGAAGACACTCAACCTGCTGCTGAACCAGAATGTGGTGAACGGTGGCGACAGCCTCTCGTTTACCTATGAAGTGCTGGATAACAACGGCAATGTGATGGCGCCGACGCCAGCGGTTGACTTGCATATCCAGTTCACGCCAGCGCAAACCACAGGGACTCCACCCAGCATCAGCGGCAGCACCATTATTACTGCAGTCTGACACGCAGGGTAGTTTCACCCTGAAAGGCGCCGTTCAAGCAACCACGGTAACCGCCAGTGTCGACTTTGTGGTGCTTCCGAACGCCGCCGTTGCTGAACAACTGGCTCTCTACAGCGAGTTCTCCAAGTCGCAGATCGAGATCACCGGGTCGATGGATGAGCTGGTGGAAGCCGTTACGGCCAACGATCTGCCGGCAATCCAGGCGCTGAAAAATGCGTTGGTCGCCGCCAAGGATAGCATCAATCTGGCTGAACTACAGGGCAGCACCGCCTTTGCCCCCGCCGAGGGTTTTCCGCCCAGCCTGCAGCAACTGACCGCTGCCGGATTTACCGAGACAGCGGACGATAGAGCCTTGGGCAATCTGGTGATGCAATTGACTGCGAAACTGGAGCAGATCACGGCTTTTCTGAACGCCCTGGATCCTAACTCGCCGACGGATGACGAGGCCCGGCTCGATCAACTCAACAGTGAGTTGGAAGCGCTCGTCAATCAGTTCATCGCTTTACATCCTACGTCTTATGGCGTTGTGAAATGGTCAAGTCAACTGAACTGGATGCTGGCGAATACGCTGCCGGTATATTGGCATGCGATGGTCAATCGGACCGTGACGACATTGGAGCAGAACGGATTAGCTTATCTGCAGTCTGTCGCCGGCAAATTACTATGCTGGCTTGCCTCTGAGTGAGCCGCCGACTGTAATTACTCCAGCAGCGTTCTACTCTCAGGCGAGACCGGCGTTTTTCGGCCTGATTGGCTTATTGGGCGGCTCCAATATCCAGGTCCAACTGGTGTTGAAGATATATGGACCCGCCATCACCTATCTGGAAAACGCCATGATTATTCTGGCGGCCGAGCATTTGCTGAACCAGTACGTCAATAATATGGGGATGGAGGGAATTATTACCGGCGCCTCTCTGAGCTTCCATATCTTCAACGCTGGCGGTAGCGTCATCGAGGGCAATGGATTCAGCCGTATTCCTGGACGGAATAAAGTATATCTGGTAGGTCCTAACCAGGTGAATGCAGCCCGTGGGGTTATCGACGCCTTCAGAGCCGAGGTGGACGGCAAGAGCATCAATAGCATCATCAAGTACATCAAAGGCATTGCCCAAGCTGTCGATGATGCCGGGGGGTCAGCTCAAGAATCGACCCAATGGCCCACGGACTTGGCGTTTGGCTGTATTCTCACAGATTCCAACCAGTGTCTGGAACTGGTCTATCAGGACGGATTCAACAGCGTCTACAGCCGCTCGGGATTTCCCATCCCCGCCCCGGTGTTGATCATGGTGACCAACCTGGATAACGGGCAATGGGCCTTCAGTTTGTTTAACTTCTTACCCGGCGATTAACCGCTAGGCGACAGACCCGATGGGCATATCCGCCCATCGGGTCTTCTTTTTAGCCGCCTTGCTATCGATTAACTAGTGGGGCGTTTGGTTTGCCCATCGCCATTTCATGGGTGGATTTGGTACTCTGGTGGCGGAGGAAACAGCCATGTCTCGTCGTCAGAAATGCAGCTTGCGCGAACTCACCCCAGAAGAGCGAGCCCAGTTGGAGCAGATCAGTCGTGCGCACACCGTGCCCGCCAGCCACGTAGCGCGCGCGAAAGCCTTGCTGGCAGTGGCCACCCAGCACAGCTATACGGCTGCCGCTCACCAAGCTGGTCAGCGATCCGGCGATGCGGTCGCGATGCGGGTCGCCCGCTTCAACCGCGAGGGAATGGCGGCGATCTTTCCCCGACAGGGTGGGGGCCACCCGGCTCGTTACACCGTGGCTGGCCGAGAACGCATTCTCGCGGAAGTGCGACGGGTACCGGATCGCGAGCGGGACGGCACGGCGGTGTGGTCGCTGCGGACCCTGCGGCGCGCCTTGCGCCAGAGCGGTTTGCCCCAGATCAGCACCGCAACGATCCGGCAGGTGCTCAGGGGAGCCGGATTGACGTGGCAGAAACAACGGTCGTGGTGCGAGACGGGCACGGCGCAACGGCGGCGGCGGTGCGCGGGTCGGGCGGTGGTGGTGACCGTGACCGATCCCGATGCCGAGGCGAAAAAAAACTGATCGAGCGCGCCTACCGGGATGGGGAACGGCTGGGGTTGGCGGTGTGGTGTGCGGATGAAGCGGGGCCGTATCAAGCGATTCCGCACCCCGGTTCCAGTTGGCAGCCCGTTGGAGAGCCGGCCCGCTACCTGCATGAGTATGTCCGAGGCGGGACGGCCAAGCTGTTGACCTTGTTTCATCCGGCCTCCGGGCAGGTGCGGGTGAAGGGCGTGACTCGCACCTCCAATACGATCCTGCATCCGTGGCTCGAGGCGGAACTCTCGGCCATTGTCGCCACCCTGCCGCAGCGGGGGGAGGTGGTGGAGTTCGCCGCGAACCGGGCGGCGTGGGCGCGCTGGCAGGAAGGACTGTCCGCCCGCTTCACCCTGCTGGACGATCTGCCGCCCTTACGGCTGTTGCTGATCCTGGATAACCTGGCCGGCCACAAGAGCGCGGCGTTCGTCTGTTGGCTGATGGCGCACGGCATCATGCCGTTGTATACCCCCCTCGGAGGCAGTTGGTTGAACATGGCCGAGTCGATGCAGCGGATTTTGGTGAGCCGCGCGCTGTCGGGACAGCACCCCGAGAATCCCGAACAAATCATGGCCTGGTTAGAAGCCGTAGGGCGCGGCTGGAATATAGCCCCTACTCCTTTCGAGTGGGGTGGCAAGCGCGCCGCTCGGCGCCAGCGGGCTTGGGAACGACGCCATCGCTTGGGCGGTTCCGGTGCCCTTATGGGCCTGCCGCCTTCGTCGCAACCGGACGGGTAGTTATGGCGATGGGCAAACCAAACGCCCCACTAGCAGCAATTATTGAGTTATACGCCCAAGTCACTGATATTCCTTGCCTTGCCAAGGCGTCAAGAATGCCAAGGTCGAGTATGATTGACATGCGCAAAGGTTTCGTCCAAGTAGACCTCCGGCCGGATCGTCCCGCCCTCGGTGTCTCGATTGGCGCGCAGCGTTGCGAGATAATGGCGACGGTTGGCAATCACATCCTCCCGTTCTTTCAACGCGCTGCGGCGAGCGGCATGCCCATAGGTAAATCCCATTCGCAACAACGCGCGCCGCAACGATGAGGCCGGCACCCCGATGTGTTGTTCCTTGAGCCAGGTTTGCAATTTCGGAGCTGTGACCAATTCCCCTCGCAAATGCGCCTCTTGAACGAGCTGTCGGGCGGTTACCACCTCATGGGGACTGATCGTCAAAGGCAGACGACCTCGCGGTCTCGAGGCCGTTCTTTCGATCCCACCCTGCTGGTGAGCGAGGGCTAACACTTGCTTGACCGTGCCGAGACTAAAATTGAGTGCCTGTGCTGTCCGCAGGGCGGGATTGTGTGTGCAAGCAGAATTGCCCTGACTTTTTTCCCTGTCCATGAACTTCTTGACTTGGACAATTGCTACCTTTTGCTCGTAGGTCAACTCTTTACCCTGGGACATACACCCCTTTAAACCTTGTAGCCCATCAAAATAAAAGATGGTAAATATAAAGTTTTCAGTATGAAGTCAACTGGACTTTGGCCATTTGAGTGGTTCTTGAAGCAAGAAGCAGAGGCGACGATGGGGTAAGCTAACGGGGTTCTGACACCTACCGGAGCGTCCCATGTCCCCTCTGCCGGAGATGATTATAGCGGTTCTGGCCTCGTTTGCCGGGTTGTTTTCCGCCGCGGTCTGGAGTCATGCCCAGGTGCTGGTGATCGGCGCCATCCTCTGTCCAGGTCCCCGCACGGTCGCGGCGGCCCTGCGGGTGATGGGGTTAGGCCAGGAACCCCGGTTTGAACGCTATCATCGGGTGTTAAGTCGGGCGCGCTGGTCGGGTTTACAGGCGGCAAAGATTCTGTTGGGGGCGATCATTCAGTTACTCCCCAGGCACTGGGTGCCGCTGCTGGTGGTGGATGATACGGTGGAGCGGCGCCGGGGAAAACGGATTAAAGCCAAGGGATGCTACCGGGATGCGGTGCGGTCGACGGCCCAGCACGTCGTCAAGTGCTTGGGCTTGAAGTGGCTCAGCCTGATGGTGGTAGTGCGCTTGCCGTGGTGTTCCCGCCCCTGGGCCTGGCCGGTGTTGACGGTGTTGGCGCCGTCCGAGCAGGTCCACCAACAGGCTAAGAGACGGCCTAAAACTACGGTAGACTGGACCGGTCAGGTAGTGAAGGTGGTGTCGCGCTGGTTACGGTGGCCGTGGGTCTTGCTGGGGGATGGCACTTTTGCCTGCCTCCGCTTGGCGTGGACCTGTGTGCAGCAGCCGGCGGTATTGATCAGCCGATTGCGGCTGGTCACCTGGGGGTGGAAACTCAGCGGCAGTGGTCCGACCTGGCCATCGCCCGCACCACCCCGGTGCTGTTCGGGCTGTTCTCGCTGGTTTGCCTCATGGCGCACCGCTTGACGGCTGCCGGGGCGACACTGGTGCCGCGCACCACCGCCTGGTATGCCAAGACCGAGGCCACGTTTTCCGATGTCTTAGCCTTCGTGCGGCGGACCTTATGGGCGCATCATTATTTCAGCACCTCGACCGACGCCAACGAGTGTCTCCTATTTCCGAAGGCCACCTGGGAAACGGTGCTCGATCAACTGGCTGCAACGGTTTAACACCACCCCGGATGGCCAAAGTCCAGGTCAAGTGAATTTACCTATAAGTGGGTAGCCTAATCAGGATTCAACACATGAACCAGTTAAGTCTTATCGGCCTTATCGCTCTGTCTGCCGCGCTCCTGGCGGGCTGTGCCACCCAGGGCGGAAATACGTCCCAGCAACAGAGCGCTGCGCAGCAAACCTCTGCTACCGTGCCGGCAAAGCCCTCTGGCACGGTACAGGTGACTTTCACCCACGTAGCCTTTATCGGCAGCGGCGCCAGGGGTAATGGAATCCTGAACTTCCAGGGCAAGCAGTATCCCTTTGAAGTGACTGGCTTAGGCGTCAGCGGAGCCGCGCTGGCCCGAGTGAACGCCATCGGCGAGGTCTATGGCTTGAACACGCTGGCAGGTTTTGCGGGCGCCTATGTCCAAGAAAAGAGCGAGCTCGCGTTAGGGAATACCGGCAGAGGAGGATTGTGGCTGAGAAACGAGCATGGTGTCAGCATGCGGCTGGATGCCTCCATGAGAGGAGCCGCCTTGACGCCAGGGGCGGATGCGGTGCGTGTCAGCATGAGACAGTAATCTTGGTCTAACCCAAACGCATCCGCCTGCCATTATTTTCATTCTTCTGTTCGGGTTGGAACTGGTCAGCACACTGCTGGCCGGTTACAGCACGATGGGCAGCCGATCCCCCAATCGGCTGCCCATCGTCGGTTTTGCGGTCATGATGGCGGTGACGGTTGACGTCATGCTCGACATGGAATGATTTCGACCAGGCGCTGGTAGAGCGGCGGGAGAGTATCCCCGCTAGGGTGCTTCTGCTGCAA
This sequence comes from uncultured Pseudomonadota bacterium, assembly GCA_963708455.1. GTDB lineage: Bacteria > Pseudomonadota > Gammaproteobacteria > Competibacterales > Competibacteraceae > CAIMUS01. Next base: position 111,534 of record CAVPSQ010000005.1, on the reverse strand, counting down.
TGACGGGCTCTGCTTTGACCCTGTAAAAGATAGCGTAAAGCGCCGGCGCGATGATCAGGGTTATGACACAAGCAAACAACAGCCCGAACATAAGCGCCACCGCCATGGCCGCGAAAAAAGCGTCCTGCAACAGAGGGATCATGCCAAGCACCGTAGTGATGGCAACCATAAGCACGGGTCGGGACTTGCTGACGCAGCCGTCCAGAATCGCCTGATAGGGCGGCTTTCCTCGGTCGATCTCGGTGTTGACCTTGTCCAGCACCACAATCGAGTTCTTGACCTGTTCGCCGCCCAGGCTGAGCACGCCCAACAGCGCCATGAAGCCGAATGGTTGACCGGTCAACAGCAGTCCCGCCGTCACCCCGATAAGGCACAATGGCACGATCAGCCAGATCACCAGCGTGGTGCGAACCGAATTGAACAGGCACACTACGATAAAGACCATCAGCACCAGCGCCATCGGCAGCGGCTTGGCTAAGGCGGCGCGGGCGTCGCGGGAACCCTCGTATTCGCCGCCCCATTCGAGCGAATAGCCCGAGGGCAAGGCGATATTTTCGATCTGGGACCGCACCCGGTTAAACAACTGGCTGGGCAGGCCGGATCGCGGGTCGGCATGGACGGTGATGGTCGGAACACGGTCGCGGCGCATCACCACCGGGTCTTCCCAGCTCATATGAACGTCGGAAGTCACCTGGTTCAGTGGAATCATCCGCCCGGCGACCGGACTCCAGATCTGCATATTCTGAATCTCCTGGACGTCATCGCGTTCGGCCAGCGGCGGACGCGCGACGATCGGCAACAGTCGGGTTTCCTGTGGAAAGATACCCATGCCGGCGCCGCCCGGTTCGCGGTAGAAGCCGACCGTCCGGCCTTGAAAGCCGGTCTCCAGCGCTTGGGCGACATCCACCCGGGTGATGCCATTGCGACGCGCCTGCAGCTCGAGCAGGTCAGGGCGGATCACCAGCTCGCGCTCCCGCCAGTCATGGCGCACCCCCTTGGCCCTGCCATCCTGTTCCAGGATTTGCTTCGTCTGGTCGGCCAGTTGACGCAGCGTGGCAGGATCGGGGCCACGGAACCGCGCCTGCACCCGCCCGCCACTGCCGGGACCTAACAGAAACTTTCTGGCGGCGGTGTTGGCGTTCGGATAATTCGCATCCAAGTGCCGTTGGATGTCGGCCAGCAGCCCGTCGATCTTTTTCTCGTCATCGACATCGATCAGCAACTGGACATAAGCTCGGTTCAGACTTTCCGGACTGTAGACCAACATAAAGCGCAAGCCACCGCTGCCGACGAATGTCGTTACATGGGTGACACCGGGTTGGGCATGGATAAAGCGCTCGATGCTGTCGGCGAACGCCTGCGATTCATCGATATGAACGCCGGCCGGTAGAAAGGCATCCACCATAAACTGCGGTCGAGTCGCCGCCGGGAAAAAGCTCTGTTCGACCTTGCCGAAGCCATACACCGCCGCAGCGAACAGCACGAGCGAGAGCACTATCACGGTCCAGCGAAAGCGCAGCGCCGTCACCAGCAGGCGCCGGTACGCCCGGAAGAACAGGCTGCCGTAGGGATCGCCGCTGGCGGTTGTGTTACCGCCGGTGGGCGAAAAAAACTTATAACTGAGCAGCGGCGTAACAGTGATCGCCGATATCCAGCTTAGGGTGAGGGAAATAAAGATAACCCAGAACAAGGAGTTGCAATACTCGCCGGTCTGGTCCTCCGATAGCCCGATCGCCGCGAAGGCGATCACGGCGATGGCCGTCGCGCCAAACAGCGGCCATTGATTCTGCGCCACCGCCTCGCGCACCACCTGGAGCTTATTCTCGCCGGCTTCTATCCGGACCCTCAGCGACTCGATGATGATAATCGCATTGTCCGTCAGCATACATAATGCGATGATCAGCGCGCCCAGGGAAATTCGCTCCATCAGGAGATCGCCGTCGAGATACATCACCAGGAACGTCGCCATGATGGTCAGAAACAGCACCGCACCGATGATCAGCCCGGTTTTCCGCCCCATCGCAAAGAACAGCACCACGAAGACGATGGTAACCGCCTTGACCAGATTGAAAATAAAATCATTGGTGGCCTGGGTGACGGCTTCGGGCTGGAAGTTAATCTCGCCAATCTCGATGCCGATCGGCTGGTTCCTTTTGAGTTCGTCCAGCTTTTGGCGGACGCCCTGGCCCATGGTGACGACGTTGCCGCCTTGCACCGTGGAGATACCCAAGCCGATGGCCGGCTTGCCATCGTAGCGGAGCAGACGGCGCGGCGGCTCCTGATTGTCGCGTTTCAGCGAGGCGATATCTTTGAGGGTCAGTTGGCGGCCTGTCTGGTCCGACCCGATCACCATATCGAGCATATCCTCCGCCGAGCGGAAACCGCCCTGCGGATCGAGGGCGATGTATTGCTCGCCGACGCGCACGCGACCGCCGTCGGCGGCGATATTCTGCGCCTGCAGCTGGTTATAGATCTGCTCCTCGTTCAGACCGAGTGACGCCAGCCGTTGCCGCGAGATTTGGAGGAAAACTACTTCCTGCTGTTCGCCGAAGAATTCGATTTTTTTAACGTTCTGCACCCCCAGTAATTCACGGCGCAGGTACTCGGCGTAGCGGCGCAGCTCGGGATGCGAGAAGCCTTCGCCGGTAATCGCCAGAAAAATGCCGTAGACATCGCCGAAATCGTCGACCACCATCGACTTGCCGCGCACCGAAGGCGGCAACAGCGGCTGGACGTCGTTGATCTTGCGCCGGAGTTCGTCCCAGACTTGGGGAATCGCATCCCGGTGGAATCGGTCTTTGATAATGGCCGACACCACGGAACGCCCGCGCGAGGACTCCGATTCGACCCGCTTGAGTTGACCGAGCTGCTGTACGGCGCTTTCGATCGGATTGGTGACCTCCTTGGCGACCTCTTCGGCGCTGGCTCCGGGATACGGGGTAATGATCAAGGCTTCTTTGATGGTAAACTCCGGGTCCTCGAGCCGGCCCATCTGCTGATAGGCCATCAGCCCGCCGATAATGACGAACAACATTACAAAGAAAACAATGCGGTCCTTACGGACGGAGATTTCACCGAGGTTCATGGCTAGACCCCTCCGAGCGCATCGCCCAGGTCGCGCACTTTCATCCCATCGCGCAGAAATGACACGCCCGCCACGGCGATCCGCTCGTCCGGTTGCAGCCCGTCGACAATTTCGATCTGACCGCCCGCCGGTGCGCCGATTTTCACCGGTCGGCGGGTTACCTTTTGATCCGGTCCAATGATCCACACAACCTGCTGCCCCGTGCTTTCCTTGAAAACGGCGGAAACCGGCACCAGGATGCGATTGTCGAGAATGCCGGCGCGGCGGTAGGTAAGGGAAACCGTGGCCGTCATGCCCGGCAGCAGATTCACCTCGGGCGGCACCTTCATGGTGGCGCGGACTCTGAACGTTTGTGTCGTTGGATCCGCTGCCTGTGCGATCTCTGTGATCCGAACCGGAAACTGGAGAACCAGGCGCTCCGCTGAACTCCGCCAGCATCTGGACGATATCAGCCGAGCGGATATCAGCGGCCATGACGGCCTCGGGTACATCCATGGCGATGTTGATCTCGTCGACGTCCTGGAATCGGACGATCGGCTGCTGCGCTCTGATGTTCTGTCGCGCCTCGACAAACCGCTGGGCAATGACGCCGTCATAGGGAGCATGCAGCGTAGAATCCTCGAGCTGAATGTTCGCTTCGACCACGCGCGCTTCGAGTCCCCGGACTACGCCTTGCTGGGCGTCGATCTCCTCGGGTCGGGCAACCATTCCCTTCTGCAGCATTTGGCGGGCGGCCCGTTGTTCCTCCTGGGCCACGCGATAGGCAGTTCGAGTGCGCTCGTAAGCCGCCCGCGATATGGCGTTAGAGCGCAGCAAGCGCGCATGGCGTTCGTAATCCGTCCGCGCATTGGCCAGCGTCGCCTCAGCCGCCCGCAGCTGCGCTTCCAGCCGCTGCCTTTGCTCGGGTCGTTCGCCCGCCCGCAGCGCTCGCAGCGCCGAGCGCGCTTGGTCCAGTTGACCTTGCAGTGTCCGCAGTTGGGCCTGAAATTCATCCTGTCTCAGTTGAGCGATCAACTCGCCTTTGGCGACTCTCTGCCCCTCCGTAACCGGGAAGTTGACCAGTAAACCGGATATCAGAAAAGCCAGTTCGGCTTTTCTCGACGCTTCTGCTACGCCAGGGAAGGAACGTGTCCGGGTTTCTCCTCCGACTTCCACGACCATGGTCTTGACCGGCCGAATTATCTCGGGACGGGGCGTAGCCTCCGGCGCACACCCGACAGCAAGATAGATAACAGGCAGAGTGATCAGCACGAGTCGACCGAGATCCGTGCGACCACAACTTACAGCATTCATGATGGCCTCCTGAGAGGTTTTTTTAGTACTGAACTTTGGACTAAAAATCAGATTTCTATTTTAAATCAAGCGCTTAAATAAATTTGGGATACTATACAACTTGTTGATTTAAAAAGCTTTTGCTGAATTTTGTCCAAAGTCCAAAGCCCGCAAGCACATGGATGGTGCGCTGTGCATGATTAGCTGGATGGCCGTTCCCGCGAGTTCGTAGAGGCCCTGTATGAATCGCCTCTATTTCAGAACGGCCTGCCCAGATACATATGAAATGATCTGTTACCCCCTTCGGCAAAACCGCCGCCCAGGTAGAAGGGACCCAGGGGGGAATCCACCCCCAGGAACACACTCCCCGCCGGAATGAGGGATCGCAGGGTGATATCCCCGCTCTCTTCCCAGGTGTTGCCCGCTTCCAGCGAAGCGCCGAGATAGACGGGAATCGACGCTGCCGATGACAGACTGATTCAGTTGATAGTAATAGATCAGCTCTCCGAAACCTAGATATTGGCCACTCAGCTCTCGCGGCTGGAAACCGGACAGATTCAGAAAACCTCCCAGATAATAGCGATTGGGGGTAATCAGCTCGCCATCCAGCCGGGTGCCCAGCTCCGCCCTCGGGATCAGCGTGTGCCGGCCCCAGTTGCCTATCCAGTTTCCTTGCAGCCCGATCTGTTTAGCGGGACTGTCGGCGCCCAGGCCGGCGAGGGATTGATCATAACGGATCTGGGCCTTGAACCCCCGGCGGGGAAAATCGATATTGTCCAGCCCGTCGGCCCACAAGCGGATGAAATAACCGCCATCCCGGAAGGAGTCCCCCGGCGACAGCGTAGGATCGCCCGACTCGAACGAGGTGTCACCCCCCAGACCCCGGACGCCGAGGCGCAGTTCCCCCCAGGAACCCAGGTTACGGCCGCCGGCCAGACCCGCTTCTCCCAGCCGGACACGATAGGTGCCCCGGTTGTTGCCGCCTTCATAAACGCCGAAGCTGTAATCATAATACTGGGCGTATGGGGCCACGAAATAGCGGTGGTTGTAGTCCAGGGGTTGATAAAAATCGGTGTACAGGCGAACGTCGCTGCCCAAGGTCAATTCATTACGCCACTCGGCGCCCAGGGCGTTGAGCTGGCTCATCGTATAGCCGAGATTGAAGTTAAACGTCCCCTGCTGCCGGGAGGCCCCTAGCTGCAGGCCCAACTGCAGAAAGTTCGGCCCCCATTCTTTGGTGACGGTCCGGATGACCAGACCCCTTTTGCCGTTTTCAGCGACGATCTCATAATCGACCCGCTCAAACTCATCCATGCCGAAGATAATTTTCAGATCCTGATTCAATACCGCCAGATCAAGGCGATCGCCCGTTTTAATCCTTAACCGCGCTCTGATCACCTCGTCGGACAAACGGGAGTTGTTATCGATGCGGATAAAGTCGATCACCGGCGCGTCACGGCCGGGAGACAGAGTTTTCGCGGTATAGGAGCGGTAAGCCGGGGCAGGCAGCGCCAGCCGCTGTAACTCAGCCTGCTTGGCCCTGGCCGCCCGGGCGCTGATCGGAATGGCTTTCACCGCTCTGGAAAAATTGGCGGTCGTGATGTCGCCCAGGTCTGGCTCGATCAGGATATCGCCGGACCGCAGGGTGGCCAGTTGCTGCTGGGTGTTCTGCTGGGTCATGATGGTGGTCAGCTGGCCGAGGATGCCGAGGACTGTCTTCCGGTTTTCCGCTGGTTCCAGGGGGGTGCCGATGCTGACGGCAATCACGACGTCGGCGCAGGTTTCCCGGGCCACATTGATCGGCAGATTATTGCTGACGCCGCCGTCCACCAGGATCCGGCCGTTGATTTCAACCGGCGCCAGCAGGCCGGGTATGGACATGCTGGCCCGCATCGCTTCCGCCAGATCTCCGGAACTTAACACAACGGCCTGGCCCGTGCCGATGTCCGTCGCCACGGCTCGATAGGGCACCCGCAGCTCGTCGAAGTTTTCAATCTTTGACACAGGGAAAACCAGTTCCCGTAGAATCAGCCCCAGCTGTTGCCCCTGCACCGCACCTTTGGGAAGAGCAATCCTGCCATTCTGGACGCCGATCCGCGCGTTGATCAGCCCAAAATCATCATCCCGTTTGCGGCGGAAAGACCGTTCTTCCCGAGGCGGCAGGTCTCGAAACGCATCCACCCAGTCGATACTGGTCAGCGCTTTTTCCATCTCTTCCACCGACAGGCCCGCCGCGTACAGTCCGCCGACGATGGCCCCCATGCTGGTGCCAACGATGCAGTCGATGGGCACCCGCATCTCCTCAAGGACCTTGATCACGCCAATGTGGGCGGCCCCGCGGGCGCCGCCGCCACTGAGCACCAGACCTATTCTGGGCCGTTCCCCGGGCGGGCGGGATTCGGCATCAGCCGCGTTGACCAGGCCGGGAAGCAGGAGCGCCAGGGCGAGTAATGCCGCCAGTAGGCAGCGAAGCCGGAACAGGGTGTTCATAGACAAGCAGATAACGAATGGCGGTGGGGGCGGATATCATTTCAACTAACCTCGTCACCCCAGGGTTGAACCTAGGCTGTTGAAAATGCACCACCTTGGTGCATTTTTTTTCATGCAGGATTCTAACTACATTTTAACATAAGTATATGATTTATAATAATATTACAGAACTAGAAGCTACATGAAAAACAACGCTGGGAAACTGTGCAGATTCAACAGCCTAGTGGGGCGTTTGGTTTGCCCATCGCCATAACTACCCGTCCGGTTGCGACGAAGGCGGCAGGCCCATAAGGGCACCGGAACCGCCCAAGCGATGGCGTCGTTCCCAAGCCCGCTGGCGCCGAGCGGCGCGCTTGCCACCCCACTCGAAAGGAGTAGGGGCTATATTCCAGCCGCGCCCTACGGCTTCTAACCAGGCCATGATTTGTTCGGGATTCTCGGGGTGCTGTCCCGACAGCGCGCGGCTCACCAAAATCCGCTGCATCGACTCGGCCATGTTCAACCAACTGCCTCCGAGGGGGGTATACAACGGCATGATGCCGTGCGCCATCAGCCAACAGACGAACGCCGCGCTCTTGTGGCCGGCCAGGTTATCCAGGATCAGCAACAGCCGTAAGGGCGGCAGATCGTCCAGCAGGGTGAAGCGGGCGGACAGTCCTTCCTGCCAGCGCGCCCACGCCGCCCGGTTCGCGGCGAACTCCACCACCTCCCCCCGCTGCGGCAGGGTGGCGACAATGGCCGAGAGTTCCGCCTCGAGCCACGGATGCAGGATCGTATTGGAGGTGCGAGTCACGCCCTTCACCCGCACCTGCCCGGAGGCCGGATGAAACAAGGTCAACAGCTTGGCCGTCCCGCCTCGGACATACTCATGCAGGTAGCGGGCCGGCTCTCCAACGGGCTGCCAACTGGAACCGGGGTGCGGAATCGCTTGATACGGCCCCGCTTCATCCGCACACCACACCGCCAACCCCAGCCGTTCCCCATCCCGGTAGGCGCGCTCGATCAGTTTTTTTTCGCCTCGGCATCGGGATCGGTCACGGTCACCACCACCGCCCGACCCGCGCACCGCCGCCGCCGTTGCGCCGTGCCCGTCTCGCACCACGACCGTTGTTTCTGCCACGTCAATCCGGCTCCCCTGAGCACCTGCCGGATCGTTGCGGTGCTGATCTGGGGCAAACCGCTCTGGCGCAAGGCGCGCCGCAGGGTCCGCAGCGACCACACCGCCGTGCCGTCCCGCTCGCGATCCGGTACCCGTCGCGCTTCCGCGAGAATGCGTTCTCGGCCAGCCACGGTGTAACGAGCCGGGTGGCCCCCACCCTGTCGGGGAAAGATCGCCGCCATTCCCTCGCGGTTGAAGCGGGCGACCCGCATCGCGACCGCATCGCCGGATCGCTGACCAGCTTGGTGAGCGGCAGCCGTATAGCTGTGCTGGGTGGCCACTGCCAGCAAGGCTTTCGCGCGCGCTACGTGGCTGGCGGGCACGGTGTGCGCACGACTGATCTGCTCCAACTGGGCTCGCTCTTCTGGGGTGAGTTCGCGCAAGCTGCATTTCTGACGACGAGACATGGCTGTTTCCTCCGCCACCAGAGTACCAAATCCACCCATGAAATGGCGATGGGCAAACCAAACGCCCCACTAGGGGGTGTCGCCAAAGGCGACACCCTTGCAGGGAGAGGGGAGTGCCGTAGGCCTACGGCGCCTATTTGCCGGGAAACGACAGACTAGGCCTCGCCGGCGGGCTTCGCCGCGCTCAGCGCCGCCTGGAGCTTGGCCTCCTGTTCGTGCGTGAGGGAGGTCTGAAGTACTTTGCCGCCGGTCCCTTCCAGCTCGGCAAGCACCTTATCCGACGTCATCTGGCGGACCAGTATAAACAAGGCGGAGCTGCCATTATTGAAACCGCTAGGAGTTTGTCTGACTTAGGGTCGGAACTTCAATTTTCCTATCACGAGGCCGAAAAAACGCACATTTTGCGTTTCTATCGCCCTTTCCGAGGGCATTTATCGCCCTCAGAGCGCCTTTATCCTCCCTGCAGGCAGACCTATCCTGCCACCAATACTTGCAGCCGTTTTAAATTGTAGGCGATGCACACCAAATTCCACTCGCCCTGCACGGCTTGCAAACCCCGTAACAGAAATTGCCGAAACCCCATCACGTGCTTGATGATGCCAAACACCGGCTCGACGGTGGACTTGCGTTTGGCATACAGTGCCTTGCCTTCGGGGGTTTGCAATCGGTGTTCCATCCGGACTACCGGATCAGCGGTGTCTGGGGCTTTACCCGGGTCAGCAAAGCGTTCTTCCAGGGTGGGATGATGCTCCGCACGACCCGTGGCGAGCAGCGGGGTAATGGTAGCGTGTTCACAAGCCTTGACGTTGGCCTCACTGAAATAGCCAGTGTCCGCCAGCAGATGGTCGACCTGACCGAGTTCCTCCGGTAACTGGCTGAAGTTGTCCAGCGCCGGTTGCAGTTCCTGTTTATCGTTCGGGTTCGGGCTGACGTGGTTTTCCACGATCAGGCGACTGCCATGATCCACCCCGGCCTGCGCATTGTAGCTCTGCTCAAACCCGCCGCCGCTCACCGGCATAATGCGCGACTCCGGGTCGGTAAAATTGACTTGATCCTTGTCCTGTGGACCCGGTTCCGGCGGCTTGGGGGGACGGCCCCCTAACTTGCGACCACGGGCCTGTTCCTTCGCCCGCCGCTCGGCCAGCTTCGCTTCATAGGCCGCTTGCTCCTGCGCATACCGGGCTTGGGCACGAGCCTCCAGTTCCGCTTTCACCTCCCCGATCTGCTGCAACCGGGCCTGCCGGAGCGCCACTTCGTCGGCCACCTTCAGCCCGGGGACCGGCTCGGTGTGACTCGCCTCGGCCTGCTGTAATAACGCCTCTACCTCCGCCTGCAACTGCTCCTCCAACCGGTTGGCATATCCCAGCTCATCGCCTTATGTTTGCTGGCGTTGGCGTGCACTTTGCTCCCATCCAAACTCACGTTGCCTAACTGCAACACCCCCAGCGCATACGCCCGTAGCAAAATCTGCACCAACAGACCCTTCAGTTCCCCCAGAAACCGCTTCCGGAACGTATTGATGCTGTTGTGATCCGGGTGCGTGTTACCCGTGATATAAATCACCGGGATCAGCTCATAGGTGGCTCGCTCCAACGCCCGACTGGAAAAAATGCCAGTGGCATAGCCATAAAACAACAGTGCCAGCATCATCTTCGGTGGATAGGGCGCCGAGCCGCCACCACTGTACGCCGCTTCCAGCGGGGTGACATCCAGACTCTCCACGATCTCGACAATGAAGCGCGCCAGATGATCCTCTGCCAGCCACTCCTGCACCGGGATCACCACCGGCTGGTCACGTTCTATGGGGATAAATTGGTTGCTCATCGCCAGGCTCATCAGGTACGTTAGGTCATCTTACCTCATTATGCTGGGCAAGTCAGACAAACTCCTAGCGATCTTCTTCATGAAATCATTATTGATCCCCACATCAGTCAGCGCGCCGCTGATGGCGCCGGCGGCCGCGCGGGCAGCCATGCCGAGCAGAGGATTGAGGAAGATCAGACCAATCAGCGTACCCCAGAATCCCCCGGCGACTGCCCCGCCCGTAGTGAGGTTGTGAATCTGATTCAGCTTGACCTTGCCCTTCTCATTTTTGACGGCTACCACGGCATCTTCCAGGTCTACCAGGTAGTCACGCTGCATCTTCTGCAGCCTGAGTCTCACCTCCTCGGCTTTGTGCATGTCGTCGTACTCGATCACAATCAGGTTTGCCATAGCGTTTTACCTCTGTCGTTTTTTAAGGGTTATTTCAATACCAACGGGTTTTGCTTTTCACCGACCATGTGATAACCCTCTTGGGCTCTCCGTCTTTTGGGGGCTACCCACTTAAGGCGGGACAAGCCGACCTGGGAGCGCCGGCGTCCTCGCCGGCACTTTGCGTTCAGCCTGCAAAAGGTGTCCCGCCTTAAGTGGATAACCCAGTGCTGAAGCAGGTGGCATTCACCCGAATTCAGACATAATGGTGCCGATGGGGTGGGTTATGCGTCAGAGCAGGCCGCTCGCCATTCTTTTTTCGCGAAACGGTCAGCTATGATAACCTTGGTTGGGGTGCCGCTACCAAGGGTATGCGCGGCGATATTTGCTGGGTCTGCTGCAATACACGTTCGGGGGTCGTCTTATGCGGATACCGAGCATTCCTGAAAAGACATTGATAATTAAATGCAAGAGTTCATAGAGCACTGCGGAATGCGAACATGAGTTACCAGGATATCCCGGATTTATTCAAAGCCGCCGCCGTCAATTGGGTGCACGATTGCGCCCAAAGCATGGGCGCGGCATTGGCCTTCTACACGATGTTCTCGATCACCCCCCTGTTGCTGATCGTGATTTCGATCGCCGGGCTTGTTTTTGGCGAAGAAGCCGCTCGCGGAGAAATTTTCAATCAACTGGACAGCATGCTCGGCACACCGGGGGCGCTAGCGGTACACAGCCTCATTGAGAACGCGGACAAACCGACTACCAGCGTGCTGGCCTCCGTCTTCGGCCTTGTTTTTCTCGTCATTGGCGCGACGTCCGTCTTCGCCGAATTGCAGGACGCTCTCGATCGCATCTGGCGGGCGCCGGCAAGGACTGGAAACTCCGGCTTGTGGAGACTGCTGCGCGCCCGATTGCTGTCCTTCGGGATGATTCTCGGCATCGGCTTCCTGTTGATGGTGTCGCTGGCGTTCAGCGCCGGCCTGGCCGCGTGTTGTAAGTGTTGGAATCCGCTGTTCAGCGGATGGGCAACCCTCGCGAACACGATCGAACTCACTCTCAACGTTGTGCTGTCGACCCCGGTGTTCGCGATGATCTACAAGACGATGCCTCGGGTGCGGATCGATTGGAGAGATGTCTGGATTGGTGCGACAGTCACCTCGCTGCTGTTCGTCGCCGGCAAATTTCTGATCGGCGCCTACATCGGCAGGACCGGTATCTCGTCCGGCTTCGGGGCAGCCGCATCCCTCGTCGTGGTGCTGCTGTGGGTTTACTACTCCGCTCAGATCTTCCTGTTCGGCGCGGAATTCACATGGACCTACTCGCACCGGTTCGGTTCGCGCAAAGGACAACCGTTACCTGTCGCCGCTGCCGTATTCCCGGCCCCCCAATGAGTAACTCTCTCCCGGCCCCAGGACTATGAAGCGAATTACCCCCAGAATGGGTTAGTTCGCGCCATGGCATTGACGTCAGTCCCCATCCCGGCAGACAGCCGTAGGCGCCAACTGTGCCAGATGTCCTTTATTGACCGCCCGAAATTGAGTTTGAAGGAGCGGGGCTGACGAGCCGGTTCGTGCGGAAGAACGGTCAGTGATTCTACCTCGATGTCCAAGGGATGCCTTGAGCGAAATGGATACCCCACCCGATTCGGTTAGGTCTTTTCGGGGAATCGCCTTATCATCAGACCCTGCCGGCATCACCCCCGTCTTACCGAAGCGCATGGCGCTGGATTTCGGCGCGAAGCGCTTCTACCCAGCCTACGCGTTTCGACAAAACCTATCGAGAAATGGCCTCGGTTATTTGCGGAGAGCAACCCATGACATCCAACCGCGCATTCAGCGCCCCGGCCCGCGGCCTGCTCGTCGCCGGGGCCTTCGCCCTGGTGGTGACCGTCCTTGAGTCCGCCGCGTCGATCCTGGTACCCATCCTGCTCGCGGTGTTCATCGCCATCGTTGCGACCCCGATACTGCGTTGGCTGCGCAGTATCGGGATCCCGAAGTGGGGCGCCTTGCTGGTGATCGCCTTCGTCCTGCTCGATGTCGGCAGCCTGCTCGCGCTAGTGACCACCGGGGCCGTGGAAGGATTCAGGGACAGCTTGCCGACCTATCAAGAGCGGTTCATGACGTTTAGCCACCAATTCGGCGGCTGGTTGGAGAGCGTGGGCGTCGGTGGTTCCCGCGAGGCGATACCGGACCTGCTGGATCCGAATAAGCTGGCTCACGGCGTCAGACTGTTCCTGTCCAACGCCAGCGGCATCTTCGCGATGGGTTTCCTGGTCCTGCTCGCCACGCTCTTTATCCTGCTCGAGGCGCCCACAATCCCCGCCAAGTTGCGGGCGGCCTTTCATTTGACCGAAGAGGGCGACGCGCGCCTGCAACGGCTGCTGGACACCGTTAACCGCTACATGCAGATCAAGACCCTGACCAGCCTCGGTACCGCGGTTTGCGCTTGGCTTTTACTGTGGTTTTTCGGCATCGATTTCGCCATCCTCTGGGCGGTGTTGGCGTTCTTCTTGAATTTCGTGCCCGTGGTCGGAAATATCCTGATGATGATCCCCCCGGTCTTGCTCGCGCTGATACAGACCGATCCGCAGACGACGCTGCTCGTGGCAATCGGCTATCTCGTGATCAATACCGTGATCGGCAATGTGCTCGAGCCCCGGATCATGGGGAAGGGGCTCGGGGTCTCCACCCTGGCGATCTTTATCTCGCTCTTGTTCTGGGGCTGGCTGTTCGGCACCGTGGGCATGTTCCTCGCGGTACCCCTGACCGCCGCCGTCGTCATCGCCCTGGATGCAAACCCCCATACCCGCCCCTTGGCCATCCTGCTCGGCCCCGAGATCGCCGCGGTGGCGGCTCCGGATGCGGGCTCAGCTTCTCCACCGTCGGCTGCAGAGCAGGACGACCTTACCACCTCGCACCAATGCTCGGGCGCCCTGCTGAATCGACAATGGTGCGTAGGACGCACCCTTATATGTCGATCTTGTCCCCCAAAAGAGTCAAGATCCCCGAGTGATCGTCGGGAGGGGGACGGGGAAGCCTTGCCCACCCTGAGGCTTCGAGCCTGTCACGTAGATTAGTCTCCCCGCCCCCCACACTCGCCTTGCAGTTCGGACGGTATGCGTAGGCCCCTGCTTTGCCGGGTGAGCCTGGATGTCCTAAGGCTGAACATCGGCGCGTGGCCTCGATGAATCGTATCCGTTTGATTTAAAATCAGATTCCTGTGGAGGAAGCCATGTCCCCAAGCCTGTTCCTGAGCGCTGTTGGCGTCGATATCGCCAAAGCCAGCTTCGATGCCGCCCGCCTAGCGCGGACGGCAAGTACAAACACAAGAAATTCGACAATACCCCCGAGGGCTTCGCCCTCTTCGCCGCATGGCTGGCGAGCTTCGGCAGCGATGCCCCGCACGTCTGCATGGAGTCCACCGGCCCCTATAGCCTGCCGCTCGCAGACTATCTCATCGGGCAAGGCTTCCATGTCAGCGTTGTCAACCCCGCGAAAATCGCCGCCTTCGCCAAGAGCGAACTGAGCCGGGCCAAGACCGACCAGGCCGACGCCAAGCTGATCGCCCGCTACGCCCTGGCGATGCGCCCGTCCGCCTGGATGCCGCCGCCCCCGGAGATGCGCGAGTTGCAGGCCCTGCTGCGCCGTGTCGAACACCTCTTGGAGATGCAGCGCATGGAGCAGAACCGCCAGGACACCACCGATGCCACCATCGCCGACTCCATCAAGGCCGTCCTCGCCACCCTGGCAAAGGAGCTTGAGGCCACCCGCGACAAGATCCGCCGCCACATCGACAACCACCCGGATCTTAAGTGCCGCGCCGATCTGCTCGAATCCATCCCCGGTGTCGGCAAGGCCACCGCCGCCTGGCTGCTGACCCTGCTCAGCGAGCATCACGGCTTCACCGACGCCAAGCAGGCCGTCGCCTTCGCCGGCCTCGCCCCCAGGCTTCGCCAGTCGGGCCGGTGGGCCGGTCAAACCCGCATCGCCAAAACTGGTGACCGGCTACTGCGCAAGGCCCTTTACATGCCTATCCTGGCGGCCACGGTCTTCAATCCTGCCATTCGCGCCTTCGCCCAGCGCCTCAAGGCCAACGGCAAGCACGGCATGGCCGTCAACTGCGCCGCCATGCGCAAGCTGATCCACATCGCCTTTGCCATTCTCAAATCCGGCAAGCCGTTCGACCCTGAATTTAAACCTGCGTGACCGTCGAAAAAAACCCAAAATCGGGATTGACGGGGGGCGGCTAAGACGGTATCTACAGGACTGTCCCGCCTTAAGTTGGTAGCCTGACACCATTTCGCGATAAGGCTCATTTCGCTGAGTCAGCAGGCGCCTGGTCCCGGAACGCGCTTTCACCTGGGCGGGTGGAATTCGCGGCGTTTTCCGATGCACTCACGGGGCGGCCGCCGATAATGCCTTGCTCAATCCGTTCCAGCATGTAAGGGAAAAACGGGTTGGATGACATGCGAATCAGCGAATCCATACTGACGATCAACGTGCCGCGCTCTCCCCGTGGGGCCACCGCGCCCAGGCTGATGCCGTACTCCTCAAGGGGATCAGGATGTATGCCGTACAGGGAATCGCTCAGGGGAAACGGCACCGCGACATGCGAGAGCGAGAACACGCCCATCGGATAGGACAATCCCAGCTCGCGAGTTTGCTCCGTGGTCGCCCCGGCTTCCGTAACCCGCTCCATGACCTCACTGCTGTCGGGACTGATGTTGGTGATAATCGTGGTCCTGAACGATCGAGGAGGATCCGGCAGGATGCGGTTCAACATGGTGTTGGCCCTGGCGCGCATGAGCGGGCCAAATTTGGCGTTCCGGTTTAGATCGAACAGGACCAGTTCGCTGCCGTTATCGGGAAGCTGTTGATACAACGCGGTAATAATCGCCCGGGTACTGACGGTAAAATCCAGCACCGACTGAAAGGTGAGAATGGGGGGCAACTCGGCGAGTTTTCCTTCGCTCGCGTAGCGCGCAATCCGGGGTTGCAGGGCGCGCGTCAGCAACGATGATTGCCGGGCGCCATTGATCGGGAACGAGTTGTACTTGAAGGGATTGAATTCCGGCACCACGCTGAGCCATGCGGCCCTCGCAAAGGGCGGAAAGATCGCCGGCCAACCGAATATCCCAGCGAACCGGGCCATCTCCGTGATACCGATCATCGGAGAAATCAGCACGATCCGATCCGGACGGGTCAGCTTCGGGTCACCGACCGCGTCCAGCGCGTACTTCATCGCCAACGCACCGCCGTTGGAGAATCCGATGATATGTAAGGGCAGCGTTGGGCCGATCCGCCGCCGCGCTTCCCGCACCGCCAGATGCGTCGCGGCGACCCAGTCCTCCCAAACCACATTGGTCAGGCCAGCGGGCACGGTGCCATGACCCGGCAGCCGGATGGCGATGGCGACAAACCCACGGGACTGATAGAGCCGGGCGATGTGACGCAGGCTGTAGGGCGAATCCGTCAGTCCATGCAGCAACACTACCGCGCCGACCGGAGCCCCTTGTGGCTCCAGGATGTAGGAGCGGTTCCAGTCGGTGGTAAAGTTTGTCGGATACAACGGGCTGCCTTCAAAGTAGCGATTGGCCGAAACCTGGTCTCCCGGATCTAACTTTTGGGTGACATTGACGCGCACGCTCTCAAAGATTGCCCGCTCCGCGGCCAGATAGTCGTCCCAATTGGTTTTAGCCAGTTCTTGAGCCGTCAGTTCGTGGGGTGCATAGGTGTGCCAAGGCGCCAGTGGCGCGCCGCGCTGCGAGTCATAGGCGCGCACGGCCAGCAATGTCACCATGCTGGCCGCAAACAGCAGCGCCCCAATTTTCAACAGCTTGATAAACTTTGCCCTCACGACCTGGTTTCTCTTTGATGTTTGAATGACATCTTGACGGGTTTGCTGCAGAGAACCGAGCGTTCAGTCACCGCTGGTCTGAAACAAGGCAACCAGCGCGTCCCCGGCGGTGCGCAACTCCAGTTGCCGACCCTGGATCGCGTAGGTTGCCGCTGTCGTTAGCGCTTTGAGGTATTGGCTTTCCTGCTGCATCACCCCAGCAGGGCTGGAACAAGCCTTGCGCGTCGCCGCCGGCGCCTGGATGGTGATGGATGATCCCTTGGTAACATAGGCGGCCCGATAATGATTGCAGCCGGCCGACCCGCTCAGTACGCCATCGGTACCAAATGTCGCCGTGATCTCAGTGCCGTCAATCAACGAGACGGCGGCGCCGCGGCCGTTGTTGTAAACGGTCGCCCGCCAGGTGACGCCCTTCAACGCCACCGGTTGCTGCATCTTGAAGGTCGCGATCTTCTGCCCCCCAGCATCCAGCAAGCTAAGTTGACCGTCCTCGATTTTGTAAGCCATCGTCGCCGCCAGTGCCGCCCTAAACGGCTGTTCGACGGCCGTCTGGGGTTCGGAGCACGCCATCATCGTGCTCGCCGCCAAACCGATGGTCAGCTTGCCATCATCCACGGTGTAACTGGCGGTGTAACGATTGCAGCCGCCGCTGCCGCTCACCGAGCCATTAGCAAAGGTTACGGTGGCTTCAACGCTGTTCGGGACGGCGTGAAGCTGACCATCAGTATGAGCGACACTCGCCAAACGCCAGGTCGCGCCTTCAAGCGCCGACCTGTCCACTTCAATGGCCAGCGCCAGAACGGACGCCGCCCAAAAGATCAGCATCCCCAAACAGCGTGCCTTCACCATCTTCCATCCTCCCTTCTCGTCATTGCGCGGGAGCTGGAGGAAACTCCGCGGAAACTTGCATCGTTCGGAAAAGGAGCCAGAGACTCAGAATCAACACGACCAACTCGGCGAAAACGAAGAGGCTTAAGGCCATCAAACTCACCATGTCGACGGCGGACACCCAGCTCGCCGGGCCAGCACCGGGCGTTTGGAACACTGGAACGCCCCCTTGAGGCGCCGCCAGAAAATAAAACAGCAGGTGCCCGGTCTCAATCATCATCACCATCATGGAAAACAGCAAACCAATACTACTGGCCACCAATCCCGTCCAGACAGATCGAATGACCGAAGATGCCGGCGGACACGCTTGCGGATCCGCAATCCTTTTAGCCAGGTGGGTATGCCGGTGAAACCAGACGATGGTGAAAATCAGGATCAGCAAGCTGGCTAGCGTCAAGTATTCAACGAGAGCCAGCCCGGCGCGCGGACCGGAAGGAGAGCGTGTGAAGATGAAGGTATAAACCATCAATAGAAAGGGAATTGACCCCACCACGATCTGCACCCAAAAACCGATCCAGCCCAGACGGGAAAAGGTTTTGGCGAGGTTCTGGGTTCCCGACCGTTGCAGACTTTCCATGAGTTTTTTCAGCATGATCATTCCTGCCTTTTTAGTAGTTGTTCTCAGAAAACACGAGCGGGCAATACCCACTCGACGAAAGACAGCGCCGATTGCCAAATCCGGCGAACGGCGCGGCTAAAGCTTAAGAGCTGATTGACTGACAAAACTCAAAAAAAATGAGCAATATCAATATCTTGTCACCAAACTCGTAAAAACTGGTTACTTGTAGGTAAGTTACTAAGGATTAGAAATATAGCAAAATCAGTAAAATAAAAAAACTATACGAAAATGCTCTGATATTTGCCACTATCGCATAACTTATTGAATAATAATATTAAGTTGGTTTTCGGTCAGGCACTAACTAATTGATCAGGGTGGTATGGCTGCTAACAAAGGCTGCGCCAGATTGATTGGTACCGCAAAGCCAATCCCCTGACCTACCGTTATCAGCGCCGAAGCCACTGCAATCACCTCTCCCTTCATATTGCATAACGGCCCGCCGGAATTCCCTGGATTGATGGCCGCATCGGTTTGAATCAATTGATCATTGGGATCTGATTTGCCTAGCGTGCGTCCGGCAGCGCCTACAATTCCGACGCTGACCGTCACGCCCAAACCGAATGGATTACCTAGCGCGATAATCCAGTCGCCGGTTTCCACGGTTGCGGAATCTCCCAAAGCGGCGGTTGGCAGAGGATGGTCCGCCGTTATTTTCAGCAAGGCCAGATCGGCCCGAGGATGGCGTTTGACCAGGACAGCCGGATAGCGCCGCTGATCGCTGAGTATCGCGGTCAATTTGATATCCGCATCGGCGATATGCGTGTTGGTGAGAATATAACCGCTCTCCCGCACGATAAAGCCGGCGCCCAAAACCCCTTTCTCGCCGGCAATAGTAACCACAGCGGGCTGCAACCGTCTCACTAACGGTCTCACCGAGGGTAATGGGACTACTTCCGAGCTTGTGTCAGGGTAAGCAGTCGCTGCTCGGTCAGACTTGTCCTGTAGCGGTTCGGCGCCAAGCGCCAGCGGGCAATTCCATAGAACGATAGCGAGCAACCCCGCCAATGGTTGATGCAGTCCTCGCGCAAGCAAAGGCGGATAACCCAATCCCATACGGGGGTTAATCATCATTAACGACTCGTTTTAGACATTCTGTACATAGCGCAATGCCCGGTGGGACGCCTGCGCGCAGCTTGCTGCGCCGCATGCTGGAGAATCGATGGACTCACTCCTGTATCTTCTTCCGCATGGTGGTGCGGTGCAATCCCAGCAGCCGTGAAGCCGCCACCTGATTACCCCCGGTCAGTTCCAGGGCCGCTTCGATCAATTCCTTTTCTAGTGTCTCGACCAGACTGTGAAAAATTCCCGGCTCCGCCGTCGAACCAGCGCCTTCTTCAAGCAGAGTGTGCAGGGCGGCGCGGGCGGCGCCCCGTAACTGGTCCAGGGCCGGAACGACGGTGACCGGCTCCAGCGGCTTAAGATCCAGATCGTGAATACTCAGCAACGGGCCCCGCGCCAGCAGTACCGAGCGCTTGATCGTATGCTCCAGTTCCCGGACGTTACCGGGCCAGTGATACTGTCGCAGAGGCTCCAGCACCACGGCCTCGATGCCTTCCAGTTGTTTGCCCAGCTCGATGTTGGCCCGGTGCAGAAAATGATAGGCCAGCGCTTCAATATCCTCCTTGCGCTGGCGTAACGGAGGGATCGTCAACGTGATCAGGTTAAGGCGGTGGTACAGGTCGGCACGAAATCTGCCCTGCTCGATTTCGGCCTCCAGCGGACGGTTGCTGGCGGCGAGCACCCGCGCTTTCAAGGGAACCGGGGTCACACTGCCGACCCGCTCGAAAGTCCGTTCCTGTAGGACCCGCAACAGCTTGCCTTGCAGGTGCAAAGGCAACTCGGAAATCTCGTCCAGTAGCAGCGTGCCCTCGGCGGCGGCCTCGCAGCGACCGATGCGACGGCTGTCCGCACCGGTAAAGGCGCCTTTCTCATGACCGAACAATTCGCTTTCGAGCAAGGATTCCGGAATGGCGGCGCAGTTGACCGCGATAAAGGGTTTTTCCCCACGGGCGCTGTGCAGATGAATACCGCGCGCCACCAGTTCCTTGCCAACGCCGCTTTCTCCGGTTATCAGCACGGTCAGGTCGTTCTGGGTCAGCAGACCCATCATTTTATAGATTGCCTGCATGGCCGGGCTGTTACCCACTAGCAGCGAAGCCGCCGGAGATTCTCCGGTGGCGGCACGCTCACTGCACTGCGGCCGATGCAGCACACGCTTGAGCAGCGTACGCAACTGCGGCAGTTCCAGCGGCTTGCCCAGGTAATCGAAAGCCCCCTGGCGCAGGGCGGCCATAGCAGTCTCCATCGTGCCGTAAGCGGTCATCACGATCACCGGCAAATCCGGTTGTTCGGCCTGGATCAACGCCAGGGCTTCCAGGCCGTCCATACCCGGCATGCGCACATCCAGAAAGACTACATCGGGCCGTTCCCGGCGCACTACGGCCAATGCTTCCCGGCCGTTGGAGGCGAGCAGGGGCGTATGGCCCTCCAGCCGCAGGAACTGGGCGAACGCCTGGCAGATGGAATGTTCGTCGTCGGCAATCAGTACTTTGCTCATGCCGGCGTTAACGGTAGCTGAATACTGAATTTAGCGCCTCCCAGCGCGCTATCGCCCAGGTCGATACGGCCACCATGCAATTCCACGATTTCCCTGCACAGCGCCAAGCCCAGGCCGAAGCCACCGGGCTTATGACTGGCGGAGGCGCTGAACAAGGTAGCACGACGGTCCTGGGGAATGCCCGGTCCTGAATCTTCTAGGGTCAGCATCAAGCCGCCCGGCTGGGTGACGGTAGCGAGACGGATAATGCCGCCTTGTAGCAATTCGTCACCGGCGTTCACCAGCAGATTCCACAGCAGTTGCTTGATACGGGCGGCATCCACGGTCACTTCCGACGGTTGCGGCGTCAACGCGAGCTCCAGGCGAATGCCGCGATGCGCAAACTGGGCGGCACTCAGTTGTGCCACCTCCGTCACCAGTTGGTTCAGATCAGCCCTATGCGTCACCAGCCGTACCGGGCGGCTTAAATCCAGTGTACTGGAGACGATCAAATCCAGGCGGCGGATTTCATCCAGCAGGGGCGCCGTGATCGTCCACTGTTCCGGCGGCAGGGTTTCTTGAAGCAATTGCACTTGCAGCTTGATGGCGGTCAATGGATTACGGATTTCGTGGGTGATGCGGGCGGTGGTCTGGCCGATGGCAGCCAGCCGGCTGTTTTCGGCGACCTCGGCCTCATAGCCGCTCAACCGCTCCACCAGTTTGTTCAAAGCGTCCGCCAGCACGCCGATTTCGTTGGCCTGATGCAGTGAACTGCGCACCTCACGGTCGCCAGCGGTGAGGCGGGTGGCCATGTTGGCCAGTTCCCGAATGGGGATGGTAATACTTTGGGTGATGCGATGACCGATCCAGGCCAGTGCCAACAGGCCCACCATGGCGGCGACACCCAGCCAGCCGGCGGCCTGTCGAGCGGCAGTACGAACATCTCCCAGGGACGCTAGCATAGCGACGGCCGCATAATGGGCATTCCGTGCCCTCGGCAGGGGCTGGATGACCACCCGGTAAGGCACATTCCCGCTGTTCAACGTCAGCGGATAGGTCGCGTTCCCGGCCTGCGCCCAGGCGGACAAAACGGCGTCCGTCAATTCAGCCTGCCTGCCGTATAAAGTTGACAGCCCTGCCCCGCCGTCGCCGATCAGCACGATTTCCACTTGCAGCAGCTTGCTTAACTCCAGCAGCAATTCCCGGGTCAGTGGAAATTGTCCCTCCGCAAGCACCCGCCCGGCATGTTCCAACTGCTGTTCCAGCCGCCGCTCCAGCGCGTCGATCAACAGGGAAGTCGCCAGCCACCAGGCCAGCAAGGTCGCCAGCACCAACGCCGCCGAAAATGGCAGGAAGACACGTAAATAAATAT
The DNA here is from genome assembly GCA_963708455.1 of uncultured Pseudomonadota bacterium. GTDB lineage: Bacteria > Pseudomonadota > Gammaproteobacteria > Competibacterales > Competibacteraceae > CAIMUS01. The sequence continues at coordinate 89,654 of CAVPSQ010000005.1, read as the reverse complement.
TCCCGCTGGGGTGCATGCTGGCGGATCGGTGGGCGCGGAAGGCTGGTAAATTAACCGCGGCGGGTCATCGTTCCCTGGACATCGCCTGGAAGAGAACGGTTATCTAGGGTGCTGTGGGTGGATTCCAAGCAGCCACCGGCGTTACCGGCGTCAGCTCCATTTCCACATAGGGCCGAAACGGCGCCTGGATCTGCTCCAAAAGCTCCGGCTTACCGGTCTCCAGCAGGGTAAAGGTGCGGGAACCGTCACAGGCGGCCCAGTCGTTATGCAACACCAGTCCCGGCGGAATGTTATCGTAAAATTCCTGAGCCAGTCGCCCCAGTTTCTCGAAATCCGCCGCTGTCAGCCCAGGGCGGGTACGGTTGATCAACATATACAACATAAGAACGCTCCTCGGGAGTCGAAAAGTTAAGCAATCAATCCGTCGGCGCCGCCCCGCCGCGCGCCAGGCGACGCCACAGCAACCAGGCGACGACCGGCACCGCCATCGGAATCACCAAACCGGGTCCCGCCAAGGCGCCGGGCAACAGCGCGGCGCCATTACCGGCCAGCGCCAGCGCGTAAATGGCGTCGCCAGCGGCGCAAACCCCGACAAAGCGCCACCAGGGAACCCGTCCCACGCCGGCGGCAATGGCCGCTGCTTCGGCCAATACCGGCGTTGGTCGGCTGAGGAATAAAACCAGCAAAGTCGGCGTTTCCGGCAACCGCGCTTGCAAATGGCTCAATAACAGGCGCCCGCCGACATAACCCAGGATGTTGCCAGCCAGCATGCCCGCCCAGGCCCAGAACCAACCGGCCAGGAAACCCAAGCGGGCACCGAGCAACGTACCCATAATGCTGGAGGGTATCGGCAACACGACGTCGGCTGCCAGCAAACCGGCGCCGAGCAGGGCAAATAATAAGGCATTATCGTCGACTGCCGAGAGCCAGCGTTCACCAGGCAATTCGCCCACCAGGACGAAAGGAACGATAGGAATGAGCAAAGCCAGAATAATGACTATAATCGGACGTAGCGCAACGGTCATGGATAAAATTGTATTCCGATGAATAGCGAATCGAACAGTGGCCGATTTTATCGGCGACAGTCAACCTTGGATACCGAGGCTTACCCATGGTGCTGAGCAGCTTACCCTCTTCCGCCCGGTTCAAGCTGGATTTATTGTTCCATGGAATCCGTTACAGTGAAGCCCTGGGGCACGCCGCCGCCCAGGCCTTTCCCAATTTTTACCCCTACCGTTTTCAACCAGGCGAATATGATCCGACTGGCAAGGGAAAAGCGCCCATTCCCTACTCGTTGACGCTTGCCGATGGCACGGTCATCCGGATCAAGGGCAATGGTTCCTCTCCCTGGGTGGTTTCCGGTGATCTGACAGCCGGTTACCGGCTGAGCACGGACGGCGCCCAACCGGTCACCATTCGGTTCGAGCCGCTGCCGCGCTGGATGAGCGCTCACACCAGCGACGGTTTTCCCATGGCCCGGACCGGTATCGAATTGCTCGGCGATATGGCGGTGATCAATCTGGCGCCGGGCTGCGAATATTTTTTACATAAACAGGATGGCGTCTCGTTGCGTTGCAGTTTCTGCGCCTACGGCGCCCCGGATGAACGGGTGGCCCACCTGGGTCAGGAAATCGGCCAGATTGCCGTGCCCGAGTTGACCTATACGCGGATGCAGGAAACCTTGCGTGCGGTGTTGGCGGAAAATACTATTCGTCATCTCTATCTGGTCGGCGGCTCTCTGCCGGATTGGCAGCAGGAGGGGGAGCGTTATCTTGAGATAGCCCGGCAGGTCCAGCGTATCAACCAGGGTCGTATTCCGCTGTCCTGCGGTTCGGGTGCCTTGCCGGATACCGTGTTGGAACGACTGCATAGCGAAGGATTGGTGGACCATATCTGTTTTAATCTTGAGGTCTGGTCAGAACCTTTATTTGCCAGGGTATGTCCGGGCAAGCAGCACTTCGTCGGCTACCGGCGCTGGCTGAATGCTCTGGAAACAGCGGTAACTTTATGGGGACGCGGACACGTCTACACGGCGATGGTAGCCGGCATCGAGTTAGAACCGGAATACGGACTGTCCCGGCAACAAGCAGCGCAACTCGCCACTGAAGGGGCCGAAGCCCTGTGCGCGCGTGGCATTATTCCGATCTATTCTCTCTATTGGCCGGTCGGCGGACGTGACCACCCCGATTACATGAGCCGACTGCGCCATTATTTTGAAAGATTGAATCTGGCTTATTACGCCATCCGCCGCCAATATCGACTGCATATCAAGGAGGATTTTATGTGCCATCGTTGCTCCTATATGCAATTGGAATGCGACCTCGACCGCCTTGCCGGAAGTGACCACCGGCTATCACAGACGTAATGGCAGAGCTCGCCTCCAGCGGGCTGCTAATTTGAGAGTCCAGCGATAATGATGACCACAAAACAGACTACTACTCCCTTGGATCCGGGACCGCTGATGCGGCTTTCTACCGCTTATTGGGAAGCACAGACATTATTGACCGCCAATCGCATTGGCTTGTTCGAGGTGCTGGCCCAAGGTCCTTTGGATAGTGCGGCGATTGCTGCGGCATTAGGCACCCCTATCCGCCCTACCCGCTTATTGCTGAAGGCCTGCGTGGGTTTGGGCTTGCTCGTAGAGGATGAGCGCGGCTTTCACAACAGTGCCTTGAGCCAGGTCTTCCTGGTGCCGGGCACGGAAAACTATCTGGGCAACGCTATCCGTTACAGCGATAACCTGTATGCCACCTGGGGACGCTTGGAACAGGCGCTGCGGGAAGATCGTCCCCAACTCCCGGCGGAGACTTATCTGGGGGATGATCCCGAAAAGACCCGCCAGTTCGTCTACGGCATGCACAACCGGGCCCTGGGCATTGGCAAGGTGCTGGTCGACCTGGTCGATTTGAGCGGTCGCCGCCAGTTGCTGGATGTAGGCGGTGGCCCAGGCACCTACTCCGCCCTGTTCGCGTTACGCTATCCTGACTTGCGTGCCCAGGTACTGGATTTACCCGGTGTCACCGCCATTGCCGCGGAAATCCTCGCCGCCATGAAGGTTGTCGACCAGGTGACATTGTTGGCCGGCGATTATTCGACCACTCCCTGGCCGGATGGCAACGATGCCGTATTGATCTCCGGCGTCTTGCATCGCGAATCTGAAGCCACCTGCCAGGAACTCATCCTGCGTGCGTGCCATAGTCTGCGCCCCGGCGGTCTGCTGATTCTGAGCGATGTACTCACTGCCGCCGACGGAGCGACACCGGCATTTGCCGCGCTGTTTGGTCTGAATATGCTGTTGACCGCGCCTTATGGCGGGGTGCACGCCGATACGGCGGTCGCTGCCTGGATGCAAGCAGCCGGCTTTCAGGAAGTATCTATCCGCTGCTTCCCACCACCCTTGCCACACCGTCTCGTTGTGGGAACGAAGCCAGCTTAAACCTGATTCCATTTTCTTTGAGAAAACCCATGTGGCATCTCCTGCTGCTTGTCCTGATCGCCTGCGGCTGCGGCTTGAATGGCGCCTGCGCTGCCGAGCCGAAACCGTCACCACCGCCACCTTCTCTTCCTACTGCGCCGCCGGCTGTACCCTTTCCCCCTGCCCATTCCGCTCCCCCCTTGCCGGAGTCGGCCACCGAGCCGTCTCCCCCGCCACCGGCGGTCGAGAATTTGGGCGATGAGCGTTACCGTATCGGTGCTATTACAGTATCCAAGGCGGAAGGATTCTTTACGTTGCCAGGTACCGTCATTCGGCGTGAGGCTCCACTGGAATTCGTGGCGACAGCCAAGAACGGTCTGAAAAGCTACGAAAGTCTGCTGGAACTGGATGCCGACCCCATCGCCTTCAATCTGGGTTGTATTTTAATCGGCCTGGACTCCCAGAGGGCTAAATTGCCCCGGCATCATTTCGACCCTGAACCCACCCAGGGAGATCCGGTAGAGGTACGGGTCAGTTGGGAGACCGATGGCAAAACCGTGAGCGTTAACGCAGCCGAGTTGTTTTTGGAAGCAGGCAAATCGGTCACTTCGGGTGAGTGGATTTATACGGGCTCCGGTTTTTTGCCGGATGGCCGCTATATGGCGGCAACGAGTGGCTCATTGATCAGTTTTGTGCACGATCCGGAAAGCGTGATTCAACATCGCTTGGGTATAGGCCTGAATAACTATGGTGGCGTGCAGATCAACTCCACCCTGGTGCCGCCAGTCGGTACACCCATTCGTCTCACCATCCGTCGTCTTAAACCTTAAAAAATTCGGCCTGTACAATTGAAATTGACTCGCCTTGATCAAAGCAGATCGAGTATAACCTATGGAAAATCGAGTATAACCTATGGAAATAAGTGTTGGTGGCATCGACCGGGAGGTGCCCGCTCTTCTACAGGACTCCTTTCTGGAAAAACTAAATGCCCACGCCAAATAACCACTCCGGCCTGCGCGACAACCACACCAGGGGAACGGTCGCCGACTTCCTGCGGGCGAAAACCCAGAGTGGCTCCAAGCTCTCCATCGTGTCGGCCTATTTCACCATCTACGCCTACGACGCGCTCAAAGAGGAACTCGAGCGAATTGGACATCTCGATTTTCTCTTTGGTGAGCCGTCTTTCGTCAACCGCCTCGACCCCAGCAAGACTGAGAAAAAAGCGTTCATCATCGACGCCGACGGTTTGGAACTCGCCAACAAACTTCAGCAGAAACGCATCGCCAAGGAGTGCGCCGACTGGATTGAGCGCAAGGTGGACATCAAGACCATCAAGCAATCCAATCTCCTTCACGGCAAGATGTATCACGTCGCCACCGCTGGCGTGGAGGACGCCATTCTCGGCAGTTCCAACTTTACGGTGCGCGGTCTCGGCCTCGGCAATGCCGGCAACAACATTGAGCTGAACCTGATCGTGGACGGCAACCGCGACCGCCAGGAACTCAAGCAGTGGTTCGACGAGCTTGGGGCAACGAGAGGCTCGTGAAGGACGTGAAGCAGGACGTTCTCAACTACCTCAAGCAGCTCTACGAAAACCACACCCCGGAGTTCATCTACTACAAGACGCTCTTCCACCTCTTCGAGAAGTTCCTCGGCGATGCCGGCAAGACCGACGCGGACTTGGGCAAGACCAGCCTTTTCGAAACTGAAATCTGGAAAGCGCTGTTCGAGTTCCAGAAGGACGGGGCCAAAGGCGCCATCAACAAAATCCTCCGCCACAACGGCTGCATCATCGCGGACAGCGTTGGCTTGGGGAAAACCTACGAGGCGCTCGCCGTCATGAAATACTTCGAGTTGAAGAACGAGCGCGTGCTCGTTCTCTGCCCGAAGAAGCTCCGCGACAACTGGACGGTTTACAAAGCCAACAGCCTCCTCAATCCGTTCGTCTCAGACCGCTTCCGCTACGATGTCGTTTCCCACACCGACCTCAGCCGCGAGACTGGTTACTCCGGCGACCTCAATCTCGCGGCCCTGAACTGGGGCAACTACGACCTCATCGTCATCGATGAGTCGCACAACTTCCGGAACAACACGCCCGGCAAGCGCGACGACGAGGGCAACCTCATCCGCAAAAGCCGCTACCAGCGGCTCATGGATGACATCATCAAATCCGGCGTCCGCACCAAGGTCCTGCTGCTCTCCGCAACTCCCGTCAACAACGACCTCAAAGACCTCCGCAACCAGCTCTACTTCCTCACCGAGAATCGCGACGACGCCTTCGCGGAATCCATCGGCGTGGGCAGCCTCAAGGAAACCCTCGCCACCGCGCAAAAGGTCTTCTCCCTCTGGGCAAAAAAGCCAAGCGCCGAGCGCAAGACGGGCGAACTGCTGGAGAAGCTCAATGCGGCCTTCTTCAAGCTCCTCGACGAACTGACCATCGCCCGCTCGCGCAAGCACATTCAGAAATACTACCAGGCCACCATCGCCCAACTCGGCGGCTTCCCGAAACGCGAAAAACCCGTCTCCCTTTATCCCGAGATCGACCTGCGCGAGCGCTTCCTCTCCTACGACAAGCTCAACGACGAAATCGCCGCCTACAAACTGGCGCTGTTCAATCCCTCCCGATACGTCCTGGAGCCGCACAAGGCCGAGTATGAGAAGAAGGGTGCGTTTCCGTTCACGCAGGGCCAGCGCGAAACCTTCCTCATCGGCATGATGAAGGTGAACTTCCTCAAGCGCCTCGAAAGCTCGGTCAAATCGTTTGAGATCACGATGGAGCGCACCATCGCCAAGATCGAGGGGCTCGAAGAGAAGATCAAAAACTTCCAGGCGTTGCCCAGGCAGAACCCCGAATCCGAGGAGCTGGAACTGGAATTCGACGACCCCGGCCACGACGAAGAGCTGGAGGACGCCATGCAGGTGGGCGGCAAACTGAAGTTTCGCTTGAATCACCTCCGCCTCGACGGTGACGACGGCTGGCTCAAAGCGCTCAAGCGCGACAAAGACCAGCTCCCGCATCCTCTACAACGCCGCGCGGGACGTCACGCCCGAGACCGACGCCAAGCTGGCCGAACTCAAGAAGCTCATTGCCGCCAAGGTCGCCAAACCCACGACCAACAAACTGGGCGAGCCGAACCGGAAAGTCCTCGTCTTCACCGCGTTCGCCGACACCGCCACGTACCTCTACGAGTCGCTGCTCGAATGGGCACACCAAGAACTCGGCATCCACCTGGCCCTCGTCTGCGGCGGCGGTGACACCCGCGCCACCTTCGGCGAGAGCGCTTACGACCAGATTCTCACCAACTTTTCCCCGCGCGCCAAACACCGCGCCAAGATTCCCTCCATGCCGCAGCAGGATGAGATCGACCTCCTGATTGCCACGGACTGCATCAGCGAAGGTCAGAACCTTCAGGACTGCGACACCCTCGTCAACTACGACATCCACTGGAATCCCGTCCGCATCATCCAGCGCTTCGGGCGTATCGACCGTATCGGTAGCGCGAGCCACACCGTGCAACTCGTCAATTTCTGGCCCACCGAGGACCTGAACAAATACATCAACCTCAAGAACCGTGTCGAAGCCCGGATGGCCCTCGTGGACCTCTCCGCTACCCTCGAGGACAACGTGCTCAAGAACGAGGATATCGAAGACCTCATCGCCGATGACCTCCGCTACCGCGACAAGCAGCTGCTCCGGCTCAAAGACGAAGTCCTCGACCTCGAAGACCTCGGCGACAGCGTCTCCCTCACCGAGTTCACCCTCGACGATTTCCGCCTCGAGCTGCTGAAATACATCGAGGCCAACCGCGCCGCCCTCGAAGCCGCCCCTTTCGGCCTCTACACCTGCGTTCCGCCGCAACCCGACTACAAAGCCATCGGTCCCGGCGTCATCTTCTGCTTCCGGCTGGAGGGTCAGCGCGGCGGCGCCACCGCCGCCAAGCCCGCGCCGAGCGAATCCATCAACCCGCTCCATCCCTACTTCCTCGTTTACGTCCTGGACGACGGCAACGTCCGCTTTGGTTTCGCTCACCCGAAGCAGATACTCGACATCTACCGGATTCTCTGTTCGGGCAAAGCGGAGGTCCACGCCCCGCTCTGCAATCTGTTCGACCAGCAGACCCATCACGGCAGCGACATGAAAGTTTACGACACGCTCTTGCAAAAAGCCGTGGACTCCCTCGTCACCACCTTCCGCAAACGCGCCGCCTCCGGCCTCCAGTCCGGGCGCGGCTTCGTTCTGCCGAATGCCCAGGAACAGGTTCACGAAAAGACCGACCTCGAACTCGTCACCTGGCTCGTCATCAAAGCGCCATGAAAGCCACCCTCGCCAGTTTCCAGACCCTCCCGCTCAAGGACGCCGCCCGCCAGCTTCTCGCCCAGCTGGGCTACCAGAGCGACAAATTCATCGCCGGCGCCGGCTCCTCACCGCAATCCTTCCTCGATCTCTTCGGCTCCGGCCATGCCTTTGATCAGGCCAAGGCCCTCGTCTCCGAGTGGAAAACCGCCGATCTCCTCTTCCAGCTCACCGATCAGGAACTCAGCCGCGAATCCAGCCTCTTCACTGACAACTCGGTTCAAGCCGGTCTGCTGAAATCCTACGTCTTCATCGCCATCGAGCTGAAGGGCAGCGACTACGCCCGCGGCAAATTCTCCGCCATCACCCGGCAGATCAACCGCCTCTTCCCCATGCCCGTCATGGTGTTCTTCAAGCACCAGGGCCGCCTCACCATCGCCGTCATCAACCGGCGCGCCAACAAGCTCGACGAGAGCAAGGACGTGCTCGGCAAAGTCACCCTCATCAGCGGAATCGACTTCGCCCAGCCCCACCGCGGCCATCTCGACATCCTCGCTTCGCTGGCACTGCCCAAGCTTGTCCATCCGCAGAAGAAGCCCATCACCGACTTCGACACCCTCCACGCCGCGTGGGAGCATATCTTCAACGTCGAGCTGCTCAACGAACGTTTCTACCGCGAGCTGGCCAACTGGTATTTCTGGGCGCTCCCGCAGGTCGAGTTCCCCGCCGACCTCGAAGCCGACGACGAAAAGCGCCGTGCCACCGGCCTCATCCGTCTGCTCACGCGCCTGATCTTCTGCTGGTTCCTCAAGGAAAAGGGTCTCATTCCCGAGAAACTCTTTCACCCTACCGATCTCGAGAAAATCCTCACCGACCTCGATGACGACAGTTCCACCTACTATCAGGCCATCCTGCAGAATCTCTTCTTCGCCACGCTGAACCAGCGCATGGGCAAGGACGCCAAAGGCCAGCCCTACCGTTTCTTCGCCAAAGACGAAGGCTTCCAGAAGAACCGCGCGACCTACGACATCAACAACCTCTACCGCTACGAATCCCTCTTCCGCGAAGCCCCGGAAGCCGCCCTCGCCCACTTCGCCGACATCCCTTTCCTCAATGGCGGCCTCTTCGAGTGCCTCGACCGCACCGAGGACGGCACCGGCAAGAAGCGCTACCTCGACGGTTTCTCCCGCAACGCCAAAAAGCGCCCCACCGTCCCCAACCGCCTCTTCTTCGGCGGCGAGCACGAGGAAGACCTCTCCGGGGCGTATGGCGACACCAAGCGCAAAAAGGAAGAGGTCTCCGGCCTCATTCGTATCCTGAACCGCTACAAGTTCACCATCGTCGAGAACACCCCCATCGATCAGGAAATCGCCCTCGACCCCGAACTCCTCGGCAAGGTCTTCGAGAACCTCCTCGCCTCCTACAACGAGGAAACCAAAACTACCGCCCGCAAGCAGACCGGCTCGTTCTACACTCCGCGCCCCATCGTGGACTACATGGTGGACGAGTCGCTCAAGGCCCACCTCACCCGCGCCCTCGTGGAAAAGGCCGGCATGAAGGAACCCGACGCCCGCGCCGGGCTCGACCTCCTCTTCGCCTACACCGAGAAAGAGCACGCCTTTACCGCATCCGAAGTCGCCTGCCTCATTGCCGCCATCGATGCCCTGAAAATCCTCGACCCCGCCTGCGGCTCCGGCGCCTTCCCCCTGGGCGTGCTCCACAAGCTCGTCACTATCCTCGGCAAGCTCGATCCCGACAACGACCGCTGGAAGCAGACCCAGCTCGCCAAGCTCGACTCCGCCCCCATGCGCGAGGAACTGGAACGCGCCTTCGCCGACAACAACGACGACTACGGCCGCAAGCTCTACCTGATCGAAAACTGCCTCTACGGCGTGGACATTCAGCCCATCGCCATCCAGATCACCAAGCTCCGCTTCTTCATCTCCCTTGTCTGCGACCAGAAGACCAACCGCGACAAAGCGAAAAACCACGGCATCCGCCCGCTGCCCAATCTGGAAACCAAGTTCGTCGCCGCCGATACCCTCATCGGCCTGCCGGAGATGGGACAAATGATGCTCGTCGATCCCCGCGTCGGCCTCATCGAAAAAGAGATCGAATCCCTCTACCACAGCCACTTCTCCATCCAGCGCCGCGACCGGAAGCTCGCCCTTCAGAGCAAAATCAAAACTCTGCGCCAGGAACTCGGGAAGCTCCTCTCCGAAAGCTTGATGGCACCGAAGAAGGCCCAGCACGTCGCCGACTGGGATGCCTTTGATCCGCAGTCTCGCGCCGATTTTTTCGATCCTCACTGGATGTTTGGAAGAGCGCTAGCGGATGGGTTTGATTTAGTGATTCAAAATCCACCATACATCTCGCACGAGAAACTTTCAGCCGCGACCAAAGCCGCTGTCACTGGCTATGACTGCTGGGAACCATTCGCTGACATCTATTGCTATTTTATTGAGAGGGCAATGCAGTTACTTCGCACAGGCGGTGTCTCCTGCTCAATCACGTCAAATTCCTTTCTTCGCGCAGACTATGGTGAGGCTCTGAGGAAGTTGGTTTCCAAGAAATGTAGCGTTTATAGCTTGATCAGTATCGACAAGTCACAAGTCTTCACGAATGCCATCGTGAACGTGGCCATTCTTCTATTCTCAAAAGGTTCCACTCGTGAGCAAGCAGGTTCGTATTGCGGGTGTAGATCCTCTTGGGAATCGGGAACGTTTGAAGATCACATCTCGGATCATTCATTCGAAGGCTCCAACTCCTCACTATTACGAGGAGTGTGGTCCCTTTCCACAAGCTCCGAACTTGAAATCCTCCACCAAATCGAATCCGGGAAGAAATCCCTAGCTCAACGCAACGCAAAAATCCGCCTCGGCTTGGCCACTGGCAGCAATGATGCGTTTTTGGTTAGCCGGGAAGAGAAAGATTATTTCGTTCGTGCCGATGCTAGAAATGAGGCCGTTTTGAAGCCAGTAATTAGAGGAAGGAATGTAGATCGCTACCAGCTTGCTCCGATTGATCAGTTCCTGATTCTTTCAAAGAACGGTGTGGATCTGCCTCGGAATTTCCCGCTCCTTGCCGATCACCTCAAATCGTTTGGCACTAAGTTTCTCTCCCGTGGTGCCCAAGGTGAGAATTGGTGGAATCTTCGCGCCTGCTCATTTTATGACGACTTCGAATTAGACAGGGTCGTTTGGGCTGAGATGACGAATACTCCCCGCTTCGTAGTCTGTCCAGCAGGTGTTTACTTGCTCAACACGGCGTATTTTCTTCTGCCCCCTCCACAATGGAGGACATATGCTCTTGTGGCTTTGCTCAATTCGTCCGTCTCAGCTTTCTTTATGAGACACTCGGCACAAACGAGCGGAATGGGTGTGATCCGCTGGATTAAGGAACATGTCTCTCAGATTCCTATTCCATCTGGGACGAAGACTGCCGAAAGCATCTTGTTCACGCTGGGGTGGATGCGCTCGAAGATTGATAACGCTGATGCGTCCTTCCTCGAAGACCTCATCGACGCCTGCGTGATGGAGTGCTACTTCCGCGAGCACATGGCGGAGCGCGACCTGCTCTTCCACGACACCGTGGCCCCGTACCTCGCCGCCTACGATCCAGCGGCCAGCGAGGCCCAGCAGCGCGACTTCCTCACCCACCTGCACACCACCCTCAACGCCCCCAGCCACCCCATCCGCAACCGCCTCTTCCGCCTCACCGCCGACAGCCGCGACCTCCTTGCTGTCATCAAAGCGGAGGGCCGTGTATGAAACTCCCGGCCGCTACGTCGGCGCCGAGAAAGTCGAAGACGACGGCGACCCCTTCGAGGAAAAGATGCCGCACCTCGTCGCTGAACTGCACGTCCAGTTCGCCGAGTCCGCGAAACTAGAATCTACGATTCGCGCCAACCTGGAAAAACTCGGCTATGGCCTCTGATCTCATCCCCGGCGACTACACCGCTTGGCTTGCGGACCTCAAGGCCCGCATCCATCAGGCGCAACAACGCGCCACACTCTCCGTCAATCGCGAGTTGATCTCCCTCTACTGGCAACTCGGGAAGGACATCCTTGCCCGCCAGGCCGATCAGGGATGGGGCGCGAAAGTCATCGAGCGACTGTCCCGCGATCTGCGCGCCGCCTTTCCCGAAATGAAAGGCTTCTCCCGCGCCAACCTCCTCTACATGCGGGCCTTTGCCGAAGCATGGCCCGATCCCGCAATTGTCCAACAGGCTGTTGGACAATTGCCCTGGGGGCACAACATCGTGCTGCTCACCCGCCTCAAGTCTCCCGAGTGGCGACTCGTCTACGCCCAGCAAGCCATCCAGCACGGTTGGTCGCGCAACGTGCTGGATATCCACATCGAAACCCGTCGCCTGGAGCGGCAAGGTCAGGCCATCACCAACTTCGACCTCCGCCTGCCCCAAGCCCAATCCGACCTCGCCCGGGAGTCCCTCAAAGACCCCTATCGTCTCGACTTTCTCGGACTCAGCAAAGAGGCGGAAGAACGCGCCATCGAGTCCGCCCTCGTCCAGCACATCACCCACTTCCTCATCGAATTGGGGGCCGGATTCGCCTTCGTAGGCCGACAGGTGCCGTTGGAAGTCGGTGGTGATGATTTCTTCATCGACCTCCTCTTCTACCACTTGAAACTGCGTTGCTACGTGGTGATCGAACTCAAGGCCGGCCCCTTCAAGCCCGAGCACACCGGCAAACTGGGCTTTTACCTCAGTGCTGTGGATGCCCAGATCAAGCACCCCGACGACCAGGCCACCATCGGCCTCCTGCTCTGCAAAAGCAAAAATAGTGTCGTCGCCGAGTATGCCCTGCGGGACAGCAACAAACCCATCGGCGTAGCCGAATACCAACTCGTTCAGTCCCTCCCCGAACGTCTGCAAACGAATCTGCCGAGCATCGAGGAAATCGAAGCCGAACTGGCGAACGACATTCCGCCCACGCCGGCAAAGACCAGGAAACCATGAATCCGACCACCGCAATCCAGGCTATCATGCCGCGGTTCGTCGCCGAAGCCCGCAATCGCCCGCCGCTTTGCCGAACTCAGCGAAATAGGGGACAGACCACGTGAACTTGGTACGCTACAGGCTTTGCTCGTCATCAAGGGGCACAAATCATGAACGGCAACAACCTCACCACCGACACCGGCTACCAAAGCCTGCTGGGAAAAATCTCCGAGGTTTACGCCACAGGTCAGGCACGGGCGGCGCAGGCCGTCAATGTCCACATCACCGAGACCTACTGGCAGATTGGGCGTGACATCGTCGAGTTCGAGCAACAAGGCAGCGCTCGTGCCGCCTACGGCAAGGGCCTTCTTGAACGCCTTAGCCGCGATCTCAGCGCCCGCCACGGAAAAGGCTTCAGCCGCAGCAATCTGTCCCGATTTCGCCAGTTTTACCTCGCTTACCCAATTTGTGCGACGCTGTCGCACAAATTGAGTTGGTCAGTGATCAGTGAGCTTCTGAAAATCGAAGATCCACTCAAACGTAGTTTTTACGAACAACAGGCCATCCGCGAGAAATGGGTTGTCCGCGAGCTGAAACGACAGAAGAAATCCTCTCTGTTCCTCCGCCTCGCCGCCGGAAAGGACAAGGACGCGATCCTTCAGCTTGCCTCCCAAGGCCAAATCATCGCCCAGCCCTCCGACCTGCTCCGCGATCCCTACGTTTTCGAGTTCCTGAAAATCCCCGAGCCGCATCACGTCACCGAGACCGATATCGAAACCCGCCTCTGTGACCACCTCCAGCCCTTCCTCTTGGAACTCGGCAAGGGCTTCACCTTCGTCGGCAGGCAATACCGCATCACCCTCAACAACACCTACTACCGGGTCGATCTTGTTTTCTACCACCGTATCCTCCGTTGCTTCGTCCTGATCGATCTCAAGCTGAACGAAGTCGAGCACCACGACATCGGCCAGATGAATATGTATCTCGGCTACTTCGCCACCGAGGAGAACACCGAGGGCGACAACCCGCCCATCGGCATCATCCTCACCCGGAACAAGGACGAACTGCTTGTCGAATACGCCACCTACCAGATGAACAGCCAGCTCTTCGTTCAGAAATACCAACTCTACCTGCCCGACCGCGAAGAACTTCGCCGCGAACTGGAACTCACCCTGCAACTCGCAGAAGACCACGACCGCGACGAAAAGCCATGAAACCCGCCCTTTCTAATTTCCAGACCCAACCGCTCAAGGACGCCGCCCGCCAGCTTCTCGCCCAGCTGGGCTACCAGAGCGACAAATTCATCGCCGGCGCCGGCTCCTCACCGCAATCCTTCCTCGATCTCTTCGGCTCCGGCTATGTCTTCGACCCGGCCAAGGCCCTCGTCCCCGAGTGGAAGACCGCCGATCTCCTCTTCCAGCTCACCGATCAGGAACTCAGCCGCGCATCCAGCCTCTTCACTGACAACTCGGTTCAAGCCGGTCTGCTGAAATCCTACGTCTTCATCGCCATCGAGCTGAAGGGCAGTGACTACGCCCGCGGCAAATTCTCCGCCATCACCCGCCAGATCAACCGCCTCTTCCCCATGCCTGTCATGGTGCTCTTCAAGCACCAGGGCCGCCTCACCATCGCCGTCATCAACCGGCGCGTGAACCAGCTCGACGAGAGCAAAGACGTGCTCGGCAAGGTCACCCTCATCCGCGAGATCGACTTCGCCAATCCCCACCGCGGCCACCTCGACATCCTCGCTTCGCTGGCGCTGCTCAAGCTCGCCCATCCGCAAAAGAAGCCCATCACCGACTTCGACACTCTCCACGCCGCGTGGGAGCATATTTTCAATGTCGAGTTGCTCAACGAACGTTTCTACCGTGAGCTGGCTAACTGGTATTTTTGGGCGCTCCCGCAGGTCGAATTCCCGGCCGACCTCGAAGCCGACGACGAGAAACGCCGCGCCACCGGCCTCATCCGTCTGCTCACCCGCCTGATCTTCTGCTGGTTCCTCAAGGAAAAGGGCCTCATCCCCGAGAAACTGTTCCACCCTACCGACCTGGAAAAAATCCTCACCGACCTTGATGACGACCGCTCCACCTACTATCAGGCCATCCTGCAAAACCTCTTTTTCGCCACGCTGAATCAGCGTATGGGCAAGGACGCCAAAGGCCAGCCCTACCGTTTCTTCGCCAAAGACGAAGGCTTCCAGAAGAACCGCACGACCTACGACGTCAACAACCTCTACCGCTACGAATCCCTCTTCCGTGAAGCGCCGGACGCCGCCCTCGCCCATTTCGCCGACATCCCTTTCCTCAACGGCGGCCTCTTCGAGTGCCTCGACCGCACCGAGGACGGCGCCGACAAAAAGCGCTACCTCGACGGTTTCTCCCGCAACGCCAAAAAGCGCCCCACCGTCCCCAACCGCCTGTTCTTCGGCGGCGAGCACGAGGAAGACCTCTCCGGGGACTACGGTGACAAGAAGCGCAAAAAGGAAAAAGTCTCCGGCCTCATCCGCATCCTGAACCGCTACAAATTCACCATCGTCGAGAACACCCCCATCGATCAGGAAATCGCCCTCGACCCTGAACTCCTCGGCAAGGTCTTCGAGAACCTCCTCGCCTGCTACAACGAGGAAACCAAGACCACCGCCCGCAAGCAGACCGGCTCGTTCTACACTCCGCGCCCCATCGTGGACTACATGGTGGACGAGTCGCTCAAGGCCCACCTCACCCGCGCCCTCGTGGAAAAGGCCAAGATGAAGGAACCCGACGCCCGCGCCGGGCTCGACCTCCTCTTCGCCTACACCGATAAAGAGCACGCCTTCACCGCATCCGAAGTCGCCTGCCTCATCGCCGCCATCGATGCCCTGAAAATCCTCGACCCCGCCTGCGGCTCCGGCGCCTTCCCCATGGGCGTGCTCCACAAGCTCGTCACTATCCTCGGCAAGCTCGATCCCGACAACGAGCGCTGGAAGCAGACCCAGCTCGCCAAGCTCGACTCCGCCCCCATGCGCGAGGAACTGGAACGCGCCTTCGCCGACAACAACGACGACTACGGCCGCAAGCTCTACCTCATCGAAAACTGCCTGTACGGCGTGGACATTCAGCCCATCGCCATCCAGATCACCAAGCTCCGCTTCTTCATCTCCCTCGTCTGCGACCAGCAGACCAACCGGAATAAAAAGGACAACCACGGCATCCGCCCGCTGCCCAATCTGGAGGCGAAGTTCGTCGCCGCCGACACCCTCATCGCACTCCCGGAGATGGATCAGATGGAGCTGGTCGATCCTCGGGTTTACCAAATAGAGGCGGAGATCGAAGCCCTCTATCACAGCCACTTTTCCATCCAGCGCCGAGACCAGAAACTCGACCTTCAACGCACAATCAAAACCCTGCGCCAAGAACTCGGGAAGCTCCTTGCCGAAAGCCTCATGTCCCCGGTGAAGTCCAAGCACGTTGCTGAATGGGATCCCTTCGATTCGCAATCCTGCGCCGATTTCTTCGATCCGCATTGGATGTTTGGAAGGTCCCTCGCAGAGGGATTTGATGTAGTGATTGGCAATCCCCCTTATGGCGCGAATGTCGATGCATTGCTCACGACATTACGTCCGCGATACCAGAAAGTGATTCAAAACTACGCCGATAGTTTCAAAATGTTTTTCCAAGCCGGTCTTGATCTGGCTGCCCCCAATGGAATTTTGACATATATTTCTCCGAACGTTTTCCTATCTCAACCTCGCTACAAAGATCTGCGCCAGTATTTACTACGTTACAGAATCAAGAAGCTCGTGAATCTTGGTGAGAATGTGTTCAGCCAGGTCATTGTTCCTGTATGCTTGAGTTTCATTAGCAACCAAAGTGCCGGAAAGGAATACGAATTTGCTGATCTCACGGCTGGGAATAAGTTCACCGGTGATTTTTCAGAGGTTACCTTTCAACAGTTTTCAACGGCGCAAATTGTCTCTTCCAGAGACTTAAATCTCTACTCCGGTGAGTCACTAAAATCAGGGCAAGTCTTGTTCGGAGATGCTTTGGAAATTAAGGATCCCGGCATTCAATACCACCGGTCTGGAATTGGCCTTAAAAATAAAGGCGGTAATGATTTATATGAACGTCTGTTTTCATCGTCATCCACTTGTTTCCAAAGCAGTAGGCCCGTGTGGTATGGACGCTTAATAGACCGATATTGGATTCAAGAACGGACAGATGAGTTTTTCAATCTTGGCTACAAAGACATTCTAAAAGACAACGAGAGCGCTAGTTTTACACTTACAGCATTTTCAACGGTGCCTAAAATTATATGGCGACAGACTGCATCTTGCTTAAGAGCTACAATCGACGAGGAAGCAAGATGGTTCCGCAACACGATTCAGTGCGCATTCTTGAATACTGCGTATGTGGACAAACTCGATATTTACTATGTGCTTGGCGTGGTTAACTCACGTTTTATTTCACATGCTTACAACACACTGGTTAAAGAGGCAGGGAGAGTCTTCCCACAGGTCAAAATCACTCACGTAAAAAAGCTGCCCCTTGCAATCCCAACAAAACTGGAACAAGACAAAGTTGCAAGCTTGGTTCGTCAGATATTGGCTGCTAAGCAGCAAAACACAGCTTCAGACACCAGCGTGTTGGAGAGGGAGATAGACCAACAGGTTTACGCCCTCTACGGCCTGACGCCGGAGGAAATCGCCATCGTGGAGGGCACCGCCAAATGAAGCCGAAGTGCGAGCGCAGGGTCCCCCTCATCCAGTTTGCCAAAGCCGATGCCGGAGCCAGCCTCCGAGCCGCCGCCTTCCTCGAAGACCTCATCGACGCCTGCGTGATGGACTGCACCTTCCGCGAGCACATGGCGGAGCGCGACCTGCTCTTCCACGACACCGCGGCCCCGCACCTCGCCGTCTACAATTCAGTAATTGTAGGGTGGTAGTTCAGCTAATTGAGAACCGGACCTACGCAGTGATATCCCTGGGAACTTGGGCAACCTTGGCGGCATCCATTTGCTGGAACTGAAGAAATTCACGGCAGAGCGGATCGAAACTGAGGAACAATGCTGGCTGAGGTTTTTCAAAGAAGGCGAGCAACTGGACGACGCGGCGCTACCGGACTGGATGAACACTGAAGAAATGAGGCAAGCCATGAACACCTTGAAACTGTTTTCTGAGAAAGAGCGTGATTATTTCGCCTACCAAGCACGGCAAGACTTTCTGCGCGAACAGCGCACCCTGCAAGCGGAGAGGGAGGAGATACTGCGTGAGATAGAGCTGGTTCAGCAGGAGTTGGAGCGGGAGCGGATGGAAAAGCAAGCCGCGTTGCAGCGTGAACAATCCGCGCAGGCGGAAATTGAACGGCTCAAGGCTTTGCTGGCCCAGTCGAATCAAAACCCATAACCAAAAAAAACGAGGTCAAGTCTTTCTTTTTGCCTATCGAAATAGTATCGAAATAGGGAGTATCGAAATAGTATCGAAATAGTATCGAAATAGGGGACAGACTACGTTTTCCATTTCCGTTCACCAGAAAACGTGGTCTGTCCCCCATTCCCTCTCTATTCCCTCTCTATTCCCTCTATTCCCTGTCCCTATTTCCTACCTCCTAAAAATGACCCCTTTTTATATATTATCACCTGCCAACTTCGGGGACTTATTTCGGTCCCACCTTTTTGTTCAAGTCGGCATCGAAACTGAATACCTGCCAGTCCCTCTTTTCGGCGATGGTCCAGACCAAGGCATCGACGATGCTGAGGTTTGTGCTGGCGAATCGTAGTAAGGCATCCTGAAGCACAATGCGGTTTTCACATTCGACACCCTGGAAGCTCAATATCCCCAGTAACTTTTCGGTGATTTCCGCCCGTGGCACCCGATAAAACTTCAGCAGCACAAACACGCATTCGGCCAACACGCTTTCCGGGATATAGGCCGTTTGATTCCCACTTTTCAGTCCGGCCATGAATTCGGAAGCCCGCGCGAAATGTTCCGGGTGATCGGCCAGCAAATAGCGCAGGATGACATTGGTATCAACCACCCGGACGGTCTTCATCCGCAACCTCGCTCCATATCCGCTCGCGGATGGTTTCCAGCGGGACGTATTGCCCAGCATAGCGTTTGAGGCTGCCGGCTAATTCGGGCAGGGATTCGAGCCGGACGACATCGTCTTCGACCACGAAGCGAACCGTATCGCCCCGCAGAATTTCCCGGATCGATGGGGGCAGGGTGATTTGGCCCTGCGGCGAAATGTGAGTCTGTTTCTTCCAAGTGCATAGTGTTGACCTGTTCAAATGCTGCTTCTGCATAGGGCCGTTGGGCAGGTTAGCCGGTTCGCCGGTATAACCCGCCCTTGCATTAGGTTACCCCCTTCTCGCTGTAAAGACGGCCCAGATTCAGCCCAGTACGCTAAGTGCGAGGCCGTACGATTAGTATCTTGCAGGTGCGGGTCGGGTGGAGAGCGTAGCAAAGTAATTGCTCTTTGCCACAGTCAGCACCTAAAAAGGCGCCTAAATTAAGGTGTCTGACCCCTTTTTCGAGATATACCTTCTCTCTTATCATGGTACTTGATTTCCATGCCTAACGACAAGGGTGAGCGACGGCGAGTTTATCCCGCCGTCCGCTCCACCCGCTGGTTACCATTTCATTGTTTTTCCGCTATTATCAGCATTTCAAAGTCTTCAGTTGATAACTTATCGTTTCGACTGAAAGCGCCAAGCTTTGCTCCATAGATAGCGACAGTTTTAAAATCCAGTGTCTTTAATAGCCAAGTTATTTCGGATGGCAAATAATATCGTTCGTTGCATTGTAGTTCTTTTTTGTTCCCAAGATCATCTTCAATATATACAGTGTTACACTCTCGGAAAGTCATCAGATCAAATGAAAGACTATCGTATTTCGCGTTCCCTTCTTTTGTTTTTGAATCAAGGAAATCTTTGACGGAATGAAACAGAGGAAACAAACCGTTCAAGGTAGTAAATATCAATTTACCTTTTGGAAGTAAGGCATTGGCAGCATTTTGGAGAATCTGAAAATTCATTTCATCGGTTTCCATCAACGGAAATGCGCCTTCGCATATCATAATGATCAGATTAAATTCATGTAGAAAAGGAAGGTTTCTCGCGTCATGTTTTTGAAAAATGATTTGCAGGTTTTGTTCAGACGCCTTTTCTTTTGCTCGCTTTAACTGCGATTCTGATAAATCAATTCCTACAACAGTATATCCTCTTTTGGCTAATTCAATAGAATGCCTGCCAGTACCACATCCTATATCCAGAATTCGTGTAGCTTTGTTATATCTGATTTCTTTTTCAATAAAATCACACTCTCCGATAGTTCCTTGTACGAAATTTTCGTTATCATATTTTATTCCGTAGTTTTCAAACAACTCTTCATACCATTGTTTCATGTTGTGTCCTCATATTCAAATGCTAATACCAAATATTAGTAAAATATTACTTTAAGTAGTATCTGGTTTTATACCAATTTTTTGAAGGGCATCGAAGATAAACTTCCTGCTAGTTAATGAGGCAAAGAACGCTTTTGACTTGGATGAAAAAAGCTGTTTTAGCTTCTCTTTTAAGACATCCAGATTAGGAAAAATCTGATTAGCAATTTCCCCTTTAGCCCATTCCCATAACTGCTCGGATGAGTTTACTTGGGGGCTGTACGGAGGTTGATAAAGTAGCATCACATTATCCAGCATCACTAAGTCATTCGAACAGTGGAAGCGCGCATTATCGGTTTGAAGGATGTGAAAATCGTCCGGGTACTGTTGTGAAAAATTATTGAGAAATTGCTGAAAATTTTCAGTATTAACCCGATCATACTCTTGAATCATGCACTCACCAGTCAACGGTTCCACCGCGCCGTATAGATAGAACGCTTTAAAGAGCCATTGCACCTTAACCAGTGGTTTGACTTTCTTCAGGGTAATCCGCCGCCGCGTGATGGTCTTCAGGCCAAACCGACTTTCGTCCTGGGTCCAATAACGAATCTTTGAATATCTTTCTAAACAAATACTTGCAATTTCATTTAGGCTAGCCGGCACGATTTTTTTTTAAAGTCCTCAACAGCGTCCGGATCGTAATCAACCGCATACGGTCGAGGCACTTTGAGGTCGGCCTTGAGCCGGTATTTGACGGTTCCGAAAACAGTTGAATAAGGTACATCTAATCCATGCGTTTCTTTGAGCCAAACTTGGATAGCTTTGTAACTGGCAAACCCCTCGGATTGGGCAAGTTTTTCTTTTAATTGCCATTGGATTTCCACCGGTATAGAGGGTGCTAAATTGCCAACTCGATAATTTAGATGGAGTAAACTGTTTAATCCTTGGGTACGGTAGATGTTGATCCATTGCCCGATGGCAACCTGACTCCGGTTCAACAATTTCCCCAACGCTTGCCGAGTTTTGGCTTGGCCTGTTTTATACCAGTATAGAAACTGTAATCGTTCACGTTTGCGGACATCTTTCTCTTGCTTGAGTAAAGCTTCTAGGGTTTCTGGTGACTCTATCACTTCAAGTTTAAACACTCGGCACATGTTTTTTCCTCCACATTAAATTCTTTCATAATACACGATTTTAGTAGTATTTGGTATAACGTTCGCGTTCAGCGACTGCCGAAGGCAGTCCACTGGAACGCGTGGTTAGGCCAGTTCCACGACCCATAGGCGCAGCTGGCCGGGCATTGGATATGCCTTTGGAATTGCTGACAACGAGAACGGCAGCTCTGGTGCTGTGGCGAGCGGTACGTTCATGAGATCCCTTTCGCGGCTCATTTCAATGGCGAGCTTGAGGTAGCGACGAAGAACCAAGAGGGGCGGGAACTGGCCTTTCTCTGCCAACCATTCGAGTGCGTCGCGAGCCACTTTGAACTGTGCATGAACGGCAGGCCCAGACAAGGTTGTCTCCGGTATTTGCGCCACCTCGCTTCGTTGGAATTAGGTGATCTACAGACAAGTGCTGCCGACTTCCGCAGTAGCAGCATGCCTGCGGAAGCACCATCTTCAAGCGCTCGTCTTCCGCGAGCGGGCCAATATTCATGGTCTGTTTGTTCAACCCCGCGTATAGGCGCGCACGAACCATGAACTGCATACGCCCGTACTTTTCAACTCTTGCAGTGATGGCCGAGTGCGCCATTGCAAGGTTCGCGTAGGACCAGTGCAGCAATTCGCCAACGGTGGTGACTTCCATGGTTGAAGGCCCAACCAGTAATTAAATGGTTTCTGTCTATTTACCCCGTCTCCCGACCAGGGCACGGCTGGTGCACAGCTTGACAGAGCATTTTAGTATTCTACCGCAGGCTGAGGGAGAAGCACTGACCACGGCGCGAACGGAAGACGTGGAATCGCTCATCAATTGCTCCTCGGAGTTGCCGTTACCCGGTGAGCGCTCCCGGTAAGCGCTCGATTATTGATAGTGTAGTCCAGCCGGAGCGAGTTTCCAGGGCCACCAGGCTTCGATCGGCAATACCCTAAACGGGTAGGATCAAGTCAGGACTATCCACCTGCGGCGAATTAACCCTGGGGGACACTGCATACATCCTTAATTCGAGCGCCGGATAGCTTTGGAGCAAAGGGGAGACAGCGGTAGCAGCGGCAGCGGGGTCGAGCCAGCGCGGCTCATCTTCCTTCCTCAAGATGACCGGCATACGGTGGTGAATCGTGCTGATTAAGGTATTCGACGCCGTGGTAATGATCGCGAAATGGGGGAGCAACTCACCCTGGGGGCCAGGAATTCGATCCCAAATCCCAGCAAACGCGAACGGTTCCCCGGAGTTGAGCAGGATGCGATACGGCGTGCGCTGGTTCCCCTCGCGTTGCCATTCATAGAAGCTATCCGCCAGGACCAGGCAACGGCGTTGCGCCAGCGATTCCCGGAAGAAAGGCTTCTCTGTCAGTGTCTCTGCCCGCGCGTTGATTTGCGGTCGCACCGTAGGCTTCCTGACCGCCCAGTGGGGAAGGTACCCCCATACCGCCAGCGTGATATGCTGTGGATCGTCATTCCGGATGACAGGTAATAGCTGTGCAGGGGGCCGCATTGTAGGTAGCACGAAGACCTGCCGGCGGAGGGGCTGCCCGGAACCGCTCGGCGAGGGCCTCGGCGCGAGTATAGATGGAGAATCTGCCACACATTGAGAGAATACCCCTATGTTGTATCTCAGCGACGGAAAGGTCCATCCCACCGACACGGGGCGCCAAGCAGCGATCCGGCAGGTGGCACTGGAACCCCAGGCTTTGGCCTGAAATTGAACCAGACGAAGGTCATCCCACCACACGGGGCGCCAAGCAGCGATCCGGCAGGTGGCACTGGAACCCGCAGGCTTTGGCCTGAAATTGAACCGATGGCTCGAAGAGGCATTCGCATGGCTGAATTGAAGGTGGAAGTGGCTGCCGCCGAGGTGGGCTTTGATGCCGCCCGCCTGAACCGCATCGATCGGCATTTCGCCCGCTATGTCGATGATGGTCGGTTGCCGGGTTGGTTGATTTTGATCAGCCGGGCCGGGAAGATCGTTCACCTCAGTACCTATGGCTGGCGCGACCTGGAAGCGGGCGCCGCGGTGGAAGTGGATACGCTCTTTCGGATTTTCTCCATGACCAAGCCCATTACCTCGGTGGCCGCCATGATGCTCTACGAGGAGGGCGCCTTCGAGCTCAAGGATCCGGTAAGCCGGTTCATCCCCGCCTTTGCCGACGTGCGGGTGTACCGGAGTGGCTCGATCCTGAAACCGGTGACCGAACCGGTCACCGAACCCGTGCGAATCTGGCATCTGCTCACCCATACGGCGGGGCTGACTTACGGTTTCCATTACACCCACCCGGTCGATGCCCTGTACCGGGCCGCCGGCTTCGAGTGGGGGACCCCGGAGGGCGCCGATCTGGCTGCCTGCTGCGAGACCTGGGCCCGTCTCCCCTTGCTGTTCCAGCCGGGCACCGAATGGAATTATTCCGTGGCTACCGATGTCCTCGGCCGGGTGGTGGAACTGGCTTCCGGCCTGAGTCTGGAGCGGTTCTTCGCCGACCGGATCTTCGAACCGCTGGGCATGATCGATACCGGTTTCGCAGTCCCCGCGGATGCTGGCGGCCGGCTGGCGGCGTTGTACACCCCGGCGCCCGACACGCTGCGTGCGGTACGTAATGACGGTATGGGTGACCGTGTGCTGCGGCCGCCCACCTGCCTGTCGGGCGGCGGTGGCCTGGTATCCACCGCGGCCGATTACCACCACTTTACCCAGTTGCTCCTGCGGGGCGGTGAACTGAACGGCGTCCGCCTGTTGAGCAACCGGACCTTTCGCTACATGACCCGCAACCACCTACCGGGTGGGGCCGATCTCGAGACCTTCGGGCGACCGCTGTTCGCCGAGACGACCTTCACTGGGGTGGGCTTCGGCCTGGGTTTTGCGGTCATGAGCGACCCCGTGGCCAACAAAGTGCTGTGCTCTGCCGGCGAGTTGGCCTGGGGTGGCGCCGCCAGCACCGTCTTCTGGGTGAATCCGGTCGAGGGCATCACCGCTTTGTTTCTCACCCAACTGCTGCCTTCGAATACTCACCCTATCCGGTCGCAGCTTCAGCCATTGGTCTACCAGGCCCTGGTCGATTGAGCGCCACTCCGGGAGTTTGAACACAGTGATCAGGTATAGCCAGCGTGGCCCGGAGGGATGGAGCGGAGGGATGAAGCTCGCGGAGCGCAATCCGGGTTCCGCCTCCAACCCCGGACCCAGCCTGTGGCCTGTATCTACTCGTAGCGTAAGGCCTCCACTGGCCGCAGTAGGGCCGCCTTGCGAGCCGGATAATAGCCGAAGAAGAGGCCGATGCCGGCAGCGAATCCTAGCGCCAGCGCAATCGACTTGCCGCCGATGACGACCACCATCCCGGCCAGCGTGCTGACCAGCCAGGCGGCGCCGACACCCAGCAACACGCCCGCCAATCCACCGCCAGCGCAGATCAGCAGCGCTTCCAGCAGGAACTGCAAGAGAATATCCCGCCGGCGTGCGCCGACCGCCATGCGGATGCCAATCTCGCGGGTACGCTCGGTGACCGACACCAGCATGATGTTCATGATGCCGATGCCGCCAACCAGCAGCGAAATGGAGGCAATCGTACCCAGCATAAACGACAACACCCGTGCCGACATGGCGGCAGTCTCGGCCACCGCCGATAGATTGCGCACGGTGAAATCGTTCTCCATACCTTCGGTCAGGCGATGGCGGTTGCGCAACAGTTGCACCATATCGGCCTCGGTATCATCCATCGCCTCGGCGTCGCTCGCCTGCGCCATGATGAAGCGCACCGTGCCGGGAAAAGGATTGCCGAACAGCCGGTTTTGCGCCGTGGTGATCGGCACGAGCACGGAATCGTCCTGATCCCGTCCGTCCAGGCTCTGCCCCTTGGGTTCCAGCAGCCCGATCACCAGAAAAGGACTGCTCTTGATACGTATGGTCTTGCCGACCGGTTCTTCGCCCTTGAACAGATTGCGCGCGACCGTTTGTCCCAGCAGCGCCACCCGGCCAGCCCGCCTGATATCGAGTTCGGTCAGCGCCTGACCTGCTGCCACGCTCCAGCCGCGCAGTTCCAGATAATCCGGCGTGGTTCCCAATACGGCCGTACTCCAGTTGTTATTGCCATAAACCAGTTGCACGTTATTGGTGTTGAAAATCGGCCCCACCCGGCTCAGGGAAGGCAGACCGGCCAGCGCCTGGGCATCCTTCAGCGTCAGCGTAGGCGCGGTGCCGGTGGACAGGCGCAGGCCGCTGGCGCTGCTGGCGCCCGGCAGCACGATGAACAGCCGGCTACCCATGCTGGCAATGGCCTCGCTGACCGTGGCCTGTGCGCCCTGCCCGACCGCCAGCATCATGACCACCGCCCCGACGCCGATCACCATACCCAGTACGGTCAGACCGGCGCGCAGGCGGTTGGTCCCCAACGACCGCCAGGCTTCGGCGGCAATCGCCAGCATTTTCATAACTCCACCGCGCCGTCGTGCACGATCCGGCCGTCGCGGAATTTCACCAGACGCCGGGCGTAACGGGCGATATCCGGCTCGTGAGTGACCACCAGCAGAGTGATCCCCTGTTCGCGGTTGAGCCGGCTGAAAAGCGCCATGATTTCCTGGCTGGTGTGGGAGTCCAGATTGCCGGTCGGCTCGTCGGCCAGCACCAGGGCGGGCGCATTGATCAGCGCCCGGGCGATGGCCAGACGCTGCTGCTGACCGCCGGACAACTGATTAGGCAGGGCGTCCCCGTAATCGCCCAGGCCCAGCGTAGTGATCAGTTCCAGGGCGCGCCGCCGCCGCTCGCCACGACTCACGCCGGCGTACAGTAAAGGCAAGGCCACGTTATCGACCGCGGTGCAACGCGGTAGCAGGTTGAATCCCTGAAATACAAAGCCGATCAAGTGGTTGCGCAGGCCAGCCAGCTCGTCGTGAGTGAGCCCGGCTACCGTCCGGCCGTGCAATACGTACTCGCCGGTCGTCGGGGTATCCAGACAACCGAGAATATTCATGAAAGTGGATTTACCCGAGCCGGACGGTCCCATAAGGGCAACGAATTCGCCCGCCTGCACGGTGAGAGCGATGTTTTTCAGGACCGGGTTGACCCGCCCTCCCGCCAGCAGGTAATCCTTGCCTAGCCCGGTTACGCGCAGCAGTGCTGGCATTACATGAAGCGAATCCGGAAGTTGCTGTTTTCCTTCCGCTCGGTCAGTTTCCTGATCACCACCTGATCGCCCGGCTTGAGCTCGCCGCTGCGCACTTCAGTCAAGGTATTGTCGCTCAAGCCCGTCGTTACCGGGATCAAACGCAATTTCCCCTGCTCCAGCACATAGACTCGGGCGCCGTTCCTGCCGCTGTCGCCGCCCTTATCGTCTTCCGGCCGGAAGCTCAGCGCCGCCGTGGGCAACCGCAGCACATCGTTACGCTCGCCCACGTTGATCGCGACATAGGCCGTCATTCCCGGCAGCAGCCGGCCATCTTTGTTATCCACATCGACCACCACGTTGTAAGTGACTACGTTTTGCTGGATGGTCGGATTGAGCCGAATCTGGCGGATGCGGCCGGCAAACTCCACACCAGGATAGGCGTCCACAGTGAAACGGACCGGGCTATCCAGCGCCAGGTTGCCCACGTCGGCCTCGGAAACGCTGGTGTAGATTTGCATCCGGCGCAAATCCTGAGCAATCTGGAACAGAGTCGGCGTCTGAAAACTGGCGGCCACAGTTTGGCCGATGTCCACGTTGCGGGCGACCACCACCCCGGCGATGGGGGAACGAATCACGCTGTTGCGCAAATTAATGCGGTCGCGCTCCAACTGAGCTTCGACCTGCTTAATCTGGGCGCTCGCCGCGCTCACCTGTTGCCGGGCAATATCCAATTCCTCCCGGGCGATCTGCTTATTACGATACAGTGCGTCGGTGCGGCCATACTTGATCTGCACCAGCTCCAGCGTCGCCTGGGCATTGAGCAGAGCGGCCTCGCTTTGCCTGACCTGGGCCTGGAACAGAGCCGGGTCCAGTTCCGCCAGAATGTCGCCGGCGGTGACCTTATCGTTGAAATCGGTATGGATTTTTATGACCGTGCCCGATACCTGAGTGCCGACGTTGACCAGCACCACCGGGTTGAGGGTGCCGTTGGCGGATACCGTCTGGGCGATGTTCCCCCGATCGACGGCCTGGGTGCGATAGCGCTGGTTTTCCTGGCTATCCTGGGATGTCCCATCGTGCCAGGCCAGCACCACGATACCGAGCAGTAGAATCAGCCCCAGGAGGAGCGATTTAAAGGCGAAGCTTGACATGGGAAAGCAGTTTCAGTCGACAGCCGCAAAGATTTACAGTTCAGATCTGCAAGGCGGACCGCTGCGGAATTTTTCCGTTGCGGAATGCTCTTACTCAGTCGGATGGTATTACCGGTATTTTATTACTGCGAGTAGACCTTATGACAGCGCGATGGTTGCCGCCAGTCCTGTTTTTCCTGCTCAGTTTGAGCCTGGCGCTACCCGGCAGGACCCAGAACAGCGACCGGCAGGTCACGACCCTGCTGCCTGGTCAGGGCCGCGAGCGCCTCATGCGCATGCTTTCGCAGCCCATAGTGGAGCTGCGCGACGGCGCCCGTTACACCCTGCACATCAAGCCGGTCAACCACACCATCGCCGGTGTTCCGGTGCGCTTTTACGCCTATAACGGCTCTGTCCCCGGGCCGCTGCTCAAGGTCCGGCAGGGCACTACAGTGACCATCGATCTGATCAACGGCGGTGACCAGGAAACCACCCTTCACTGGCATGGCCTGCGGCTGGATAACGCCCCGGACGGCGTTCCCGGCACGACCCAGTCGCCGGTGCCGCCCGGCGGCACCCAGCGCTATACTTTGCGCTTCGCGGATGAGGGCATGTACTGGTATCACCCGCACGTACGCGCGGATTTCCAACAGGACGTCGGTCTGTACGGCAATCTGTGGGTGCTGCCGGCGAATCCCAAGGCGTACGGCCCGGTGGACCGGGAGGAAGTGCTGCTGCTAGACGATATCCTCCTGCAGGACGGCCAACAGGTCCCCTATCGCCGCGACGCCGCTGATCATGCGTTGCTGGGGCGTTACGGCAACGTGCTGCTGGTCAACGGCGCCGCACAGTACCGGCTCAAGGTGCAGGCTGGCGAGCGGGTGCGGTTTTATTTCACCAACGCCGCCAACGCCCGGCCCTTCAAGCTCGCCCTGCCCGGCGTCCGGCTCAAGCGCGTGGGCGGCGACAGTGGCCGCTACGAGCGTGAGGAATACGTCGATCATATCGTGCTGGCACCTTCCGAACGCGCCATCGTAGAGACGCTGTTCACGCAACCGGGCAGCATTCCGCTGATCAACGATACGCCTGACCACCCCCGCGAACTGGGACGCATCGATATCGTCCAAGGCGCCCCCAGGGAAGAGACCGGCGACCGGCTGCGCGAGCACCCCGACGTGCAGGCCACCGTGGCGCCCTTCAAGCGCTACCTGAATGCTCCGCCCGACCACACCCTGATCCTGGGCCTGGATATGCCGGGCAGGACGGCGGCGCATGGGCACGGCGACAGTAGCCCGGCCACCCCCATCGCCTGGGAAGATACCCTGGGAGAGAGCAACGCCCGGCAACTCTCGACCGCTACCCGCTGGTATCTTAAGGATGCCGCCACCGGTATGAAGAACATGGCTGTCCACTACCGCTTTCAGCGCGGCCAACCGGTCAAGCTGCGCATCCTAAACCCCGCCACCGGCCACCATCCGATGCAGCATCCGATTCACTTCCACGGCCAGCGTCTGCTGGTGCTGGCGGTGGACGGCAAAGCGGTGGACAACCAGGTCTGGAAGGATACCGTACTGGTGCCGGCCGGCGCGCAGGTGGATATTGTGCTCGACCCCAGCACTCCGGGCGAATGGCTGGCGCACTGCCATATCGCCGAGCATCTGACAGCGGGTATGATGTTGGGCTTTACCGTGACCGACGTCGTGGCAAAATAGCTTGCGGCGGCCGGATCACGGCCCGCGGCCCGGTCCAGGCGTCTAAGCAGCGCCTCGCCTACTCCGCTGATTTGTAAACCCGGCAGACCGGCCGGCTGACCCTTAGCGCGACGGTATGAAGGCGCGCTCGATTACGTCAATAACGACAGATGATCAATAACAGTTGGCATCGCTGGATTAAACTTATCGTGGCGGCTGCGCTACTGACCGGTTGCGCCGACACCGGGAAAAAGAGGACGGCTGGCCCCCATATCCAGCTATCTCCCGCGCTGGTCATGACCGAGAGCCGCGCCTCGGCAGGTCTCTGGTCCTGCGCGAATTACAGCGCCGCGCCACCGGTCGATCCGTCCGTGTGGGGCGCCGGCCAGATCGCCCAGGAATACGTCAGCGGTTATGTCATCGGTCTGTTCGAAGGTCAGGGCAGGAATTTCCCCGTTACCGAAGCCAGCATCGCCAGCATCCAGCAGTTGCTCGACACCACCTGTCTGCGTACTCCCCATCTCTCGCTGCAACGTGCGGCAGACAGCGTGGGCCAGACCCTGTACCGGCAACTGGGTCGCAGCCGCAGCCGGAACCCCGCCCCCCTGCCTGGCGCCACGCCTGCCATGCGGTGCGCCCAATACAATGACAGCAAACTCAGCGACGCAGCGGCAGCGGTAGTGGCGCGTTATGCAGCCAACAACTGGACTGATGGCTATGTGACTGCGTTGCTGGACAGCGCCCACCGCGTTTACGAGCCGAATACCAACAAGGTGCGCGTGGTGCGCCTGTTGGCGACCACCTGCAGCGATAATCCAAAGCTGACCATTCAGGATGCCGCCGAAGCGCTGACCAAGCCGCTGATCGCTTCCTCGGCGCGCCAACGGGCCGGCAGACAGCGCGGACCGGCGGTGGAGGAGACCACCGATTTTTGACCGCCAAACCGGTTTGCGGAGCCGGCAGGATGCCGGCTGGGAACGACACCAGACGGTCATTCAGTCATCCCATTGTTGCGAGATTCTTCCCCTTCGTTTTCGAGCAAATCGCGGTCTTCATCCTGGTCATAGTCGATTTCCCCGGCGTCGCTCTGGACATCTTCCCACTCTTCCGTAGCCTCGGTTGGCTCGATTTCCAGTTCATCCCAGGTATTCAGGTCGACTTCCTCCAGGCTGCCATCGGCATATTGGATTTCGATCAGCCCGCTGTCCTTATCCACGCTGACGACTTCGAAAGCCTGCTCATTGTCCAGGTTCAAATACCAGTTGCCTTCGACAGGAGCTATCTCGTTGTTCATTGCGCTTGCCCTCACCTGAAATTAGTTGGACGTTGACCGCTGGTAGCGGCGACGCTAACACCACTCATGCTATCACTATACGATTGGTGGGAGTTACCGTCGCCGTGCCGCGAAGCGCCTGGTAAAGCACCCTGCCGGATTTTAAAAAAATTTTTTTGTTGATCTGGCAACTCGGAAAAACAGAGCTATGCTTTTAGGTAGTCAGCGGTTGGGATCAACCCGCTTGCTCAAGAGGAGGCGCAGGTATCCCTGCTTACAATTCAGAGTGGGATCATGCCTGTGCTCACCGGCTCGCGGCGGCTGACTCTCTAAATTTATAACAATGCAGCAGACGAGGTGAAGCTCACCAGGCTGGCATTGGTCTGTCCCGATAAACCTTTGTTAAGGAGAAAAGCGCATGCCAAATTTAAGTTGGACGAGCAACATCACGGTCAGCGGCGGTCCGACCTTCAGCGCCGTGCGCCGGACCGGACCGGTGGAAGCCTATGACCGGATCGAGATAGTGATCGAGCCGGGCGCCAGCGGCCGAACGGTAGAGATTCAGCCGGGCGCCGCCAGCCGCATTGCCGTACTCGCCGTGCAATCCAGTTACTATGGAGCCGATCTAAGCTTTACGGCGAGCGACGGCGCCACCGATTCCGCCAGCATCACCCTTAACGAACCGCAACTGTTTGCCGGCGGTGGCATTGCCCTGTTCGGCCTCGACCCCACCGAGTCTGAAGTTCAGCAATGCCAGCACCGCTAAAACGGCTGTAGTCGATATCTTCGTCGCCCGCGATGCGACACCCTAAACCGGCTCCGGTTCCGTCAGCTTCACCACCCAGGACAGGAGGCTAATCATGCCTGCAACCCTTACGTATCCAGGTGTTTACATCGAAGAAATACCGAGCGGCGTGCGCACCATCACCGGTGTCGCGACCTCAATCACCGCATTCATCGGGCGGGCACTGCGGGGGCCGGTCGATGTGCCGGTACGCATTCAGAGTTTTGCCGACTATGCGCGCCTGTACGGTGGGCTATGGCGCGAGAGCCCGCTGAGCTATGCGGTGCAGCACTTTTTCCAGCACGGCGGGCGCGACGCCATCATCGTGCGGGTGTTCAACGGCGACCTGGATGACAACACGGCGGCGATCACCCTGCCCACCGCCACGTCCAACCTGGTGCTGGAAGCGGCCAGCCCAGGTACGTGGGGCAGCGCGCTGCGGGCCACGGTGGATCACGCCACCCGCAACACGGCCGACACCAATCTGTTCAATCTGCTGATTGAAGAACTCGACACGCCCGGCGGAACCCGGGTGATCTCCTCGGAATTTTTCCGTAATGTTTCCGTGGCGCCGCTTGATCCCCGCTTCGTCGATACCGTGCTGCAACAGGAATCGAGCCTGGTGCGGGTGCGCACCGCGGCGCCGGCTGACGAGAGCCCGACAGACGGCACGCAAAATGCTGTAGGGGATACGTTCGACGACGGCAATCCGATCAGCGATGCCCAGATCATCACCGCCAATCCGGATGATCGCAGCGGGATTTTCGCCCTGGAAGCGACCGCTCTGTTCAATCTGTTGTGCATTCCCCCGCTGACGCCGGAAGACGACGTGGCGGATGCGACCTGGGCCGCTGCCGCCACCTACTGCCAGGAGCGCCGCGCCGTGCTGATCGTGGACCCGCCGGCGGCCTGGACGGCCAATCCCAGCACCGCCATCACTACCGCGGAGGCGGGCGTTAACGGTCTACGGACGGCGATCGGCAACGACGACGGCCGCAACGCGGTGGTTTACTTCCCGCGTCTGCGTATGGCCGATCCACTCAATGAGAACCGGTTGGCGGACTTCGCTCCCGGCGGTGCCCTGGCGGGCATCATCGCCCGGACCGACGCCCAGCGGGGGGTGTGGAAAGCACCGGCGGGGCTGGAAGCCTCCTTTTCCGGCGTGCGCGCCTTCACTTACACCATGACCGATGGTGAAAACGGACGGCTCAATCCACTCGGCCTCAACTGCCTGCGGACCTTTCCGGTGACCGGCAACGTGGTATGGGGCGCGCGCACCCTGGTCGGCGCCGATCAACTGGCGTCCGAATGGAAATACCTGCCGGTGCGCCGGCTGGCCCTGTTTCTCGAAGAGAGCCTTTTCCAGGGCACCCAGTGGGTAGTGTTCGAGCCGAACGACGAGCCCCTGTGGGCGCAGATCCGCCTCAATATCGGCGCCTTCATGCAGAACCTGTTCCGCCAGGGCGCTTTCCAGGGGCGTTCGCCGCGTGAAGCCTATTTCGTCAAATGCGACAGCGAAACCACGACCCAGAACGATATCAACCTCGGCATCGTCAACATCATCGTCGGTTTTGCGCCGCTCAAGCCCGCCGAGTTCGTGGTCATCAAGATTCAGCAAATGGCTGGTCAGATCGAGACTTAGGAGACTTTCATGGCTCAGTTCAGCGTCAATGCGCAACGGTTCGATCCGTACAAGAATTTCAAATTCCGGGTCAAGTGGGATGGTCGCTACGTGGCCGGCGTGTGCAAAGTCGGCGCGCTCAAGCGCACCACCGAAATGGTGGAGCACCGCGAGGGCGGCGATCCCTCCACCTCCCGCAAGTCACCCGGCCGCACCAAGTTCGAGGCCATTTCCCTGGAGCGCGGCGTTACCCACGATACCGAGTTCGAAAAGTGGGCCAACAAGGTGTGGAATTTTGGCTCCGGCCTGGGAGCGGAAGTGTCCCTGAAGGACTTCCGCAAGGACATCATCATCGAAGTGTATAACGAGGCCGGTCAACTGGCTTTGGCGTACAAAATATTTCGCTGCTGGGTGTCCGAATTCCAGGCGCTGCCCGATCTCGACGCCAACGCCAACGCCGTCGCCATCCAAACCATCAAACTGGAAAACGAGGGCTGGGAGCGCGACTACGACGTGACCGAGCCCACCGAGCCCAGCTTCA
This sequence comes from uncultured Pseudomonadota bacterium, assembly GCA_963708455.1. GTDB lineage: Bacteria > Pseudomonadota > Gammaproteobacteria > Competibacterales > Competibacteraceae > CAIMUS01. Next base: position 56,342 of record CAVPSQ010000005.1, on the reverse strand, counting down.
CCGAGCCGGCCTGAGTTCCATGAACCCCCTGTCAGCCGACACATTGCTTAGCGTGTGGGAACGCGGTCGCGACCGACACCCGCTGGACCGCGCCTTGCTGCTGGCCGGCGCGGCCTGCCCGGAGCAGTCCTACGGTTGTCTGGCCGACTGGCCGGTGGGGCGGCGCGACGGGGCGCTGCTGCAACTGCGTTGCGCAACTTTCGGCCCGGAGTTCGAGGTCTATCTCGATTGTCCGTCCTGCGGCGAGCGGTTGGAGTTCGCGTTCGCTGGCGACGCCTTGCAACTGCCCGAACCGGCAGATGGCGCGGCGATTATCACCGTCCAGGGTTGGCGGTTCCGCCTGCCGACCAGCCGGGATCTGGCCCGGATCGCCGCTGAGACAGATCTCGAGCGGGCCGCCCGCACGCTGCTGGAACTGTGTTATCTGGCCGATTCCGATCGGACCGCCCCGGAGTGGTCGACGGCGCTGCTGGAGGAGGCTGAGCTCTACATGGGCGCCGCCGATCCCCAGGCCGATCTGGAACTGGACATCGCCTGCGCAGCCTGCGGCCACGCCTGGAAAACAGGGTTCGACATCGGCGGCTTTTTCTGGGAGGAGATCGCCGCCCGCGCCGCCCGGCTGTTGCAGGAGGTCCACCTGCTGGCCCGCGCCTACGGCTGGTCGGAGCGGGAAATCCTCGCCCTGAGCGACGCCCGCCGCGCCGCTTATATCGACAGGGTGAGCGCATGAGCGGCTTTCTGCGTAGACTGGCCCGCCGCACGCTGCATCCGACGCCGGCGATCCATTCGCAGGCGCGACTGCCCTACGCTTCGCCGCCGGCCTGGGACGCAGCCGCGCCGCCTCTGCAGAGCGTCGGGGAAATCCCGGCAACAATGGACCCGACCAGGACCGCTGCGCCGCACCCGCCGGCTGCCGCCACGCCGCCGAGCGTTACGGATTCACTGTCGCCGCCCTCCGTTGCAGCGGACCCGGTGTTGCCCGGCCTGCCCATGGCTCACCCGACCACTGCACCCGTGGAAAGGGCTCGCCGGGCATTGGCAGAACCCGAAGACCGACCGCCGGCATTGCGCTTTTCCTCCCAAACGCAAGGGCCGGACCCGGACCGATTCGCCAACCCGGCGCCCCGGCCCGTGGCCGGAGCCACTGATCAGACCGCTGAGCGCAACTTCGTTTCGCTGGTTCCTGCCCCGATCCCTGGCCATGAATCCAGCCCTGGTCGGGACGGATTCGACGCTCCCGCCGCCACCGCGTCTTTGTCATCGCCGGTGGAGAACCGGGTCCTTGCGACTCGATCGTCCGGCCATTCGCCACTCCTCACCCGTGCGGCACAGCGCGCGTCGGCGGATCTGGAACCAGCGGACGAGGCTCCCACCGTGCACGTCACCATCGGCCGCATCGAAATCACCGCCGTGCACGCCCCACCCCAGCCGCAGCCTAAACCCACTCCCGCCCGGCAGCCGATGTCGCTGGACGACTATCTGGCCAGGCGCAATCGAGGCCGCCCATGAGCACTGCCCTGGCCATCGCCGGCGTGACCGCCGTCTTGCGCGACTTGTTAAACGACGGGCTGATCAACCACAACGTCAGCGGCGTCCTCGGCAGCACCGTCACAGTGCATGCGTTGCCGCCCGACCGGGTGGTTCCCGCCAACGGCGCCGAAGCCTCGCAGCTCAACCTGTTTCTTTACCACGTAACCCTGAATACGGGCTGGTGCAATACCGGATTGCCCTCAGTAGATGCCTCGGGCCGGCAGCGCCTCAGCAATCCGCCGCTCGCACTGGATCTGCATTATCTGCTGAGCGCTTACGGCGCTGAGGATTTGCACGCGGAGATTCTGCTCGGCTATGCGATGCAGTTGTTGCACGAAACGCCGGTGCTGGGCCGGGACGCCATCGAGACCGCGCTGAATCCGTCGCCGAATGTGGGCGCCGATCTGCCGCCGGCGCTGCGTGCGCTCGCCGATGCCGGCCTGGCGGACCAGGTAGAGCAGATCAAAATTACGCCCTCTTCCATGAATTCCGAAGAGATGTCGCGGCTGTGGGCGGCGCTGCAAGCCCACTACCGCCCCACGGCGACCTATCGGGTATCGGTCGTGCTGATCGAATCCCGCCGCCCGACCCGTGCGCCGTTGCCGGTGCTCAGTCGCGGCCCGGTCGATCCGGTCACGCAGCGCGAGCGCGGAGTCGTGGTCGTACCTAGCCTGCTGCCACCGCTGCCGACCATCGAAGCGGTGCAACCGGCGGCCGGGCAGCCGGTCGCGCAACTCGGCGCCGGCGTGGCGGTGAGCGGCCATCATCTCGATGGAACCAACCGCACCGTGGTGCTCGCCAATGCCCGTTTCGACATCGAGCAGGAAGTGGCGGCAGCGGCGGGCGGCGGCGGCGCACTGTTGCAGTTCACCCTGCCCAACGCCCCGGCGGACTGGCCGGTAGGCGTGTACCTGCTGGCGGTGCGCCTGGTGCGACCCGGCGAAACCCTGCCGCGCACCAGCAACCGGCTGCCGCTGGCGATTGCGCCGGAGATCACCACGCCGCTGCCGGCCAGCGTGGCCCGCGACGCCCAGGGCGTGGCCGAGATTACCGTGAACTGCCGTCCCGAGGTGCGTCCGGGCCAACAGGCGTCGCTGCTGCTGGGCCAGCAGGAAGTGGCCGCTGAACCATTCACCACGGCAACGGCGACGCTGACTTTCCGCTTCAACGATCCGCCGGTCAACACGCCGCTGCTGGTCCGCCTGCGCGTGGACGGCATCGACAGTCCGATCATCGACCGGACAGCGACGCCGCCGGTGTTCTTCAACCGCCGGATCACGGTGACATGAACGCGCCGCTGCAGCTCGACTGGGCCGAAGCCAACCAGCGCTGTCTGGCGGCCGAGTTCGCCCGGCTCAAGGCGCGTCTCGGCGGGACGGGAGACTACGATACCCGCGAACTGGAGGCGGCGCGCGCCGGCCTGCCCCAAGCCGCGTCCCTCGATGTGCTCACCCAGGTCTTCGGTCTTTCCGCTTTCGAGCGCGATCTGCTGCTGCTGTGCGCCGGCGTGGAAATGGATGCCGCCCTGGCCGCGCTGTGCGCCACAGCACAGGGCAATCCGCAGCGCGCTTGCGCCACCTTCAGCCTGGCGCTGGCAGCCCTGGCCGAACCGCACTGGAGCGCCCTCACGCCGGTCCGGCCGCTGCGCCGCTGGCGCCTGCTCGAGGTACACGATGAAGCCACGCTGGCGACCGGCCGACTGCGTATCGACGAGCGGGTGCTGCATTTTCTGGCCGGCGTGAATTATCTGGACCCGCGCCTGCAACCCCTGCTGCGGCCGTACCCACCGGTGGCCGCCCTGCCCGCCAGCCAGCGCCGGCTGGTGGACAGCGCCCTGGCGGAGCTGGTAGCGCGGGAGGCAAAGCCCCAACCGGCCATCCACCTGACCGGTAACGATGCCCAGGGACAGCAAGACGTGGCGGCAGGCATCGCCGCCGGGCTGGGCTTACAGCTGCACGTTTTGCGGGCGGAAGACCTGCCGGCCGGGGTGCACGAACGGGAGGCGCTCGCCGTGCTGTGGGAGCGCGAGGCAGCGCTGCTGGGCAGCGCCTTGCTACTGCGCTATACCGACCACGATGCCTCGCCGGCGGTGCTGCGGCTGGCGGAGCGGCTGAGCGGACTGCTGTTTCTCGGCGGCCGCGAGCCGCTGCGGCTGACGCGGCCGACACTGCGGCTGGCGGTGGACAAACCGGCGGCGGCGGAGCAGAAAGAGCTGTGGACCCAGGCGCTCGGTCCGACGGCGCAGCGTCTCAACGGCGCCCTGGATGGAGTTGCCTGCCAGTTCCGCCTGAGCGCGCAGACGATACTGACCACCGGCGCCGAACTGGCACCGGCGCTCGCCAGCAGCGACGCCCCGGATGCCGCGCTCTGGCGCGCCTGCCGCTCCCTCGGTCGGCCGCGTCTGGATGATCTGGCCCAGCGGGTGGAACCCGCCGCTCGCTGGGACGATCTGGTGCTACCCGAAACGCAGCAGTCGACCCTGCGCCAGGTCGCTGCGCACGTGAAAAACCGGCTCAAGGTTTACGACGACTGGGGCTTCGCCGGCCAAGGCTCGCGCGGCCTGGGTATCAGCGCGCTGTTCGCCGGCGAGAGCGGCACCGGTAAAACCATGGCCGCCGAAGTGCTGGCCGATGAGTTGAGTCTGGACCTCTACCGTATCGACCTGTCCGCCGTGGTCAGCAAATACATTGGCGAAACCGAAAAGAACCTGCGCCGGGTGTTCGATGCCGCCGAGGACAGTGGCGCGCTCCTGCTGTTCGACGAGGCCGACGCCCTGTTCGGCAAGCGCAGCGAGGTCAAGGACAGTCACGACCGCTACGCTAATATCGAGGTCAGCTATCTGTTGCAGCGCATGGAGGCCTATCGGGGTCTGGCTATCCTCACCACCAATTTGAAAACGGCGCTGGACCCGGCGTTCCAGCGGCGGCTACGCTTCGTGGTGCATTTCCCGTTCCCCGACACGGAACAGCGGCAACTGATCTGGCGCCGCATCTTTCCAGCCGCCACGCCGACCGGGGAACTGGACTACCGTAAACTCGCACAACTACACGTCGCCGGCGGCAATATCCGCAACATCGCCCTCAACGCGGCCTTTCTCGCCGCCGCCGCGCGGGAGCCGGTGACCATGACGCATCTGCTGCACGCCGCTTACAGCGAGGCCGCCAAGCGCGAGCGGCCTTTGTCCGACGCGGAGACGAGGGGGTGGGTATGAAACGCATCGTTGTGCACATCGACCGTCTGGTGCTCGATGGTTACCGCTACGAAGACCGGCACATCATCGCCGCCGGCTTGCAGCAGGAACTTGTCCGGCTGCTGGCCGAGCCGGGCATGGCGGGGCGACTGACGGATCTGGGCGATGCGGCGCGGTTGCGCAGCGGCAATATAAGCATCGGTCACGCCGCCAGGCCGGCACAGATCGGGGTGGCGGCGGCAGGCGGGATCGCCAAGGGGATAGTGCGATGAGCAGCGCCGCGCCTTTGCAGACAACCGCCGCCAAGCTGCAGCCAGTGAACAATGATTTATGGTTGCAACGCCAATACGCCTGTGGTTCCAGCGCCGCGGCGCTAACGGGCGAATGCGAATCCTGCCGTGATAAGAAACTGCTCGGAGTGCAGCCCAAGTTGCTGGTCAACCGACCGGGCGACAGCGACGAGCAGGAAGCAGACCGGGGCGCCGGTCACGTGCTGCGGATGCCGGCCCCCGGCAGTTGTGCGCCGATCCGTACGGCGCAGCCGCTGGTGCAACGGCGGGCGCCGGCAGAAAACGGCTGCGGTGAAGCGCCGCCCATCGTGCACCAGGCGCTGTCAGTGCCCGGCCAGCCGCTCGATCCGGCCACACGCGCCTTTTTCGAGCCGCGCTTCGGGCACGACTTCAGTCAGGTACGGGTGCATGCCGATGCGCCGGCAGCCAGGTCCGCACAGGCGGTGAATGCGCAGGCGTATACCGTCGGACGCCATGTGGTGTTTGGAACGGGACAGTTCGCACCCCGCACCCCCTCTGGCGCGCATCTTCTTGCTCATGAACTGACCCACGTCGTGCAGCAACACGGCAACGCTTTAAGAGGTGATCTCGCACTGGGTGCGGCGGGAGATGCCTATGAGCGCGAGGCCGATACCGTAGCTGAACAGGTGCTGTCCGGTCGTCCGGTAACGCCGGTCACGCCGGTTGGCGCCACGCGTGTCCAGGGCTCGTTCCTGAGTACCCTCGGTGACGTGCTGGCGTTTCCGTTCGTGGCCATTTACCGACTGTTGGGCGGTGAGTCCTACCGCCGGGAAACTCTGGAGGCGTATCTGCGCGGCCTGAAGGAGCGCGGCAACATCGAAGATAATTACGACAGCGACAACAAGGCGAGAGCATGTGTCAAGCGCGAGAGCGAACTGGGCCCTTATGACGCCACGATTAAAACCTTACTCATTCGCGAAATGCTCAAGGGAGCGACGCTGGGGGCGGATGAAGCCGCGATCATCGCTCTACTGCAGCGGGCGCAACCGGGTGAGCGGAGCCAGATCGTGTCCAGCATCGGCCGCAACCGGGTACTGGGAAGATTTCAGCGGACAGAACCGGCGCATTATCGAAGCCATTACGCTGACCTCGGCCGACGCCGCCGGCGAAGCGCTGGTTACCCGCTTCCGCGCCATGTCGGAAGACCATTTACAGGATTATGTGAACAATGCGCTGGACCCGGATGTGCGGGCGGCGGCCCAGAAGGCGGCGATGCTGCAACGCATTACCGCTCCCGTACCGGTCACCGCCACAGTCAATCCACAGGGTATAGCGTCGTTCCAGATCAACGGCATCGACGTAGTGGCGGAGCCGGACAGCAACAGCAACGAAGAAAGATTGCGCAAGCGAGCCGTCACTCAATTCGGCCTGGAGCTGGACCGGACCGCTACGGTAGACATTGACACCTCGACCAACGTGGTGCAATCGTTCAACCCGCCGCACCTGCAGGCAAGGGTGCGAACCATCTTCGGCGAAGGCTATGACCCGACAGGCGCGTCGGGTTACGGGCGCGGCACTACGCCGGAGGATAAGTTTGCGGACTCCACGACGCTGCGTTTTCACGAAAGCCGGCATGCCGCCGACTGGTTCGAATTTCTCCGCAACAACCCAGTGCCGGTGTTCCGGGGTCAGGTGGGCATGTCTATGCACGATTTCCAGCAGGCTCAGAATCAGTTGGAACAGGACATCGCTGCGTACAACCGCCGTGCTCAGGAATACTCGGTGCGAATGACTGACTGTCCCGGCGTCCCGCCCACCGAGGCGCAGCTTGCGCCTTTCGGGCTCTCCGCCGCCATCTGTCACCAGCAATAAGTAGACGCAGCCCGCTTGAAGAAAACTGACATGTACGCCCAGACCCACCGCGCTCGCTCCACCAGTCCAGCCCCAAACTGGAGTCGCTTGCAGCGGCAATGTGCCTGTGTTGCGGCTGCGCCGCGCCTTGAGGAGGAATGCCCGGCGTGCCGTGACCGGCGCCTGCCCAGCCTGCAAACCAGGCTCGCCGTCAACGCGCCCGGCGATGTCTATGAACAGGAGGCGGACCGAATCGCTGACGCCGTGCTGGGGTCTGGCGCTAGCGGCCGTCCTATGACGACGCCGTTGCAGGTCCAGCGCTATAGCCCCGGCGACGCCGGCCAGGCGTCGGCCCCGCCCCTGGTAAACAACGTACTCGCCGCACCGGGCCAGCCGCTTGACCCGGCCGCCCGCACCTTGTTCGAACCCCGCTTCGGCCATGATTTCAGTCGGGTGCGGGTGCACGCGGACGCCGCCGCAGCCGAGTCCGCACGGGAGATCAATGCGCTGGCCTATACCGCCGGGACCAACATCGTGTTCGGACCGGGCCGGTACGATCCTGTTTCGCTGACGGGACGGCGGCTGCTGGCCCACGAGTTGGCCCACGTGGTGCAGCAGACGGGCGGCACGCCGGTGTCCGGCACGGGTCCGGCGATTCAGCGCCAGCCGGCGCCTGACACCGGGACCACGGCTATTCCGACCGCGGCCGTCGGCTCGACGGATTTGCGCGAAAACGCTTCGCCCTTGCTGGCGAGCGCGCTCGGCTCGACCACGGTGGATCACTTTGCGCTGGGCAGCGCCGAGATTCCCAAGGCCGGCGAGGACACCTTGCGCTACTCCGCCCAGCAGATTTTATATTTTATTCAAAAGTATCCCCGCTCGATGGTACACATCACCGGCCATACCGATACGGTAGGCACGGACGAGCGTAATCTCACCCTGGGCCAGGAGCGGGCGGATGCGGTCAGCGCCTTCCTGCAGAAAGAAGGCGTGCCCGCCGACCTTATCACCACGGACAGCAAGGGCGAGGGCGATCCGGTGGTTCCGACTAAAAACGATCAGGCCGAACCGCGCAACCGCCGCGTCAATGTGTTCTTCCAAGTGGCCAAAAGCTCGATCTCCCTCGGACTGGATTACTCACTCAAGCCGCCGTCGCTCGATAAGACGCCGCCGCCACCACCGCCGATACTCAAACCCGACGGGGATTTTACTACTAGACGGCGCCCCCCTTACCGCGATCCGGCGGAAACCGAAAAGTGGAAGGAGATGGAAGAGAACCAGCGCAAGCTCGACGAATATGACCGCACCCATCCCAGGGAAAACAAGAGCCTGGGCGACGTGGTTATCGATGGGGTGATGGATAAGGTCATCAATCCGATCCTTAGAAAACTGCCGCTCTCGAAAGAGTTGCGTAAAAAAGCGGAAGAGGCCATTCGCGATGGGTTGGAGTCCGGCACCGAGAAAGGATGCGAAGCGGCGATCGATGCGTTGAACATCGGCAGCAGCGAGAAAGATGCCCTCAAGGCCGCGTGCAAAGCCGCGCTCAAGCAAAAGCCCAACGCGGGCGGCAAGCCATAGGACAGATTGGCATGACCACTTTCCCGAACTCTCCCAGAATCCTCAAAGGCGGCCTCGTGCTGATCGACCCGGAAAGCGCAGCGGTCAAGCGCATTATCACCCTGCAATACAACCCGGAGTCGCTGTCGCGCACCTTGCAGGTGCAGGCCTTCAGCGAAGGCGGCAACCGCTCGGAAGCCTTGCGGCTGAAGGGGCCGGCAGTGGAAACCATCAAGCTGGACGCCGAGATTGACGCCGTCGACCAACTCGAGTTTCCCGACCAGAACCGCAGCGCCGTCGAGTTCGGCATCCAGCCGCAACTCGCCGCGCTGGAACTGTTGACGCATCCGTCCAGCGAGCAGTTGCTCGCCAACAACGCGCGGGCCCAAGCGGGCACGCTGGAAATCGTTCCCATGGAAACACCGCTCGCGCTGTTCGTATGGAGCAAGAGCCGCATCGTGCCGGTGCGGGTCACCGATTTCAGCATCACCGAAGAAGCGTTCGACCCGGCGCTCAATCCCATCCGCGCCAAGGTGAGCCTGGGCTTGCGGGTGCTCAGCGTAGACGATTTCGGCTTTACTCATAAGGGCGGCAGCCTGTTCCTGAGCTATCTGCAAACCAAGGAGCGGCTCGCCGGCAAGGCGCCGGAAGGCGCGTTCAACACCTTGGGCATAGGAGGCATTCCATGATCGATCCGGTGCAGGCGTTTCTGCAGGCCAATTCGCTGCAAACGCCGCTGTTCCCCGCCACCAGCCGCTACCACGGTATAGCGACGGGGCAATGGACGCGCGCGGACGGCGCTACCGTCGTCTATCTGCGCCGCCGTTTCGTGCCGCCACCCGAGCGCTTCGCCCTGTTGCAGGAACAGGTCGTCAGCGCAGGCGACCGGCTGGACAATCTGACGGCGCAGTATCTGGGCGACCCGGAGCAATTCTGGCGGCTGTGCGACGCCAACGGGGCGCTGCGCCCCACGGAATTGACCGACACGGTGGGCCGGCGGCTGCGTATCACCCTGCCGGAAGGCATACCGGGGACGCCGGATGTTTAAAGGCATCCATCTGACCCTGCTGATCGGCCCGATAGTGCCGTTGCCGGCGCCGCGCCTGGTCATCGATGCGCTCGACAGCGTCACGGTGACTACGGCGGCCGGCTCGGCCAGCGGTTTTCAAATGAGCTTCCAGTTCGACGCCCGCTCGGAGTTGAATACGATTTTCCTGATCGCGGCGGGACGGGGCGTCGGCCTGGGGACGCCGCCACTGCGGGTGCTGCTGATTGTCACTTTTAACGGCACGCCGCAGGTGCTGTTCGACGGCGTGATGACCCACGTGCAGATGCAGCCTGGCCAGAACGGCGCGCCCGGCCAGATCACTGTAACCGGGGAGGATTTGACCAAGGTGATGGATCTGCTGGATTTCAGCGGCCTGCCCTATCCCGCCCTGCCGATCGAAGCGCGGGTGGCGCTGATCTGCGCCAAGTACGCTGCCTTCGGCATCATTCCCCTGCCCATTCCCGTGCTGTTTCCCGATATCCCGATTCCGGTCGACCGCATTCCGGGCCATCAGGGCACCGATCTGGACTATCTGCAACAACTGGCCCGCGAGGTCGGTTACGTGTTCTACATCGAGCCGGGTCCGGCGCCATTAACCAACATCGCCTACTTCGGCCCGGAGATTAAGATCGGCGTGCCGCAGCCGGCGCTGAACATCGACATGGACGCCCATACCAATGTGGAATCCTTGAGCTTCAGCTTCGACCCGACCAAAGGGGTGCTGCCGGTCGTGTTTATTCAGAACCAGGCGACTCGCATACCGATTCCACTACCCATTCCCAACCTGAATCCCTTGCAGCCACCGCTCGGCCTGCTGCCCGCGCCCATCGCCAATCTCAAGCTGCTGCGTGATACCGCCAAGCTCAATCCGATGCAGGCACTGTCCAGAGGGCTGGCCGCAGCGGGGCGCTCCCAGGACGCGGTATCCGCCCGGGGTGACCTGAACGTGCTCCGTTATGGACGGCTGCTGCGGGCACGGCAACTGGTCGGCGTGCGCGGCGCAGGGATAGCCTACGACGGACTTTACTACGTGCAGAGCGTCAAGAGCACGCTGAAACGCGGCGAATTCAAGCAGAGCTTTACGCTGACCCGCAACGGTTTGATTTCGATTACGCCCAGGGTACCGCCATGAGCGATGGCAGTGACGCGAAGTTTTACGGCAAGTATCGCGGGGTGGTGTTGAACAACATCGACCCTTTGCAAATGGGCCGGCTGATGGTGCAGGTGCCGGATGTGACCGGTCTTGCGCCCGGCTCCTGGGCGATGCCCTGCGTGCCGGTCGCCGGCATCCAGAACGGCCTGTTTGCGCTGCCGATCATCGGCTCCGGCGTGTGGGTGGAGTTCGAGCAGGGCAATCCCGATTATCCCATCTGGGTCGGCTGTTTCTGGGGCTCGGCGGCGGAAGTGCCGGCGCTGGCGCGGGCGACCCCGCCGCCGCTGCCGGCCATCACCCTGCAAACTCCGCTGCAGAATGGCCTGACCATCAGCGACCTGCCGGGGCCGACCGGCGGCATTCTGTTAAAGAGCACCACCGGTGCGACCTTGATCGTGAACGATACCGGCATCTACATTCAGAACGGCAAAGGGGCGATGATCACCCTGATCGGCCCCACGGTCACCATCAACAACGGCGCCCTGGTGGTGATATGAATCTGACGATGGAGGAAGACGCCATGCCCGGACCTGTGCTGCATGTCGGCGCCACCGTAATGTGCATGCACGGTGGCCAGGCCACGCCGACCGCGCCCAACCCGCGCGTGCTGGTGAGCGGCCAGCCTACGGTAGTGATGAGCGCGCCCTATGCGGTCGCCGGCTGTCCATTCAACATCAGCGGCGCGCCCTCACCCTGCGTCACCGCCCAGTGGACGGTCGCCGCGACCCGTGTCCTGTCCAACGGCCAGCCTCTGGTGCTGCTGGACAGCCAGGCATTGTGTGTGCCCAACGGTACGCCGCTGCTGCCGGTGGTGGCGCAGACCCGCGTCATCGCCATGTGAGGGTCGCCATGAACCTGCGCTATCCCTACCGGATCGACGGTCGCGGCCGCACCAGCGACGCCGGTGAAGACGAGTACCTGCGCGGCCTGATCGAGCAAGTGCTGTTCACCACGCCCGGCGAGCGGGTCAACCGGCCCGATTTCGGCAGCGGCCTGCTGCAACTGGTGTTCGCCCCGAACAGCCCGGAACTGGCGGCGACCACGCAGTTCCTGGTGCAGGGCGCCTTGCAGCAGTGGCTCGGCCACCTGATCGCCGTGGAAGCCGTGGACGTGGCCGCCGAGGAATCCACGCTGCGGGTCACGGTGCAGTATCTGGTCCGCCGCACCGCCGCCCGCCAGGTGCAGACCTTCGTCCACGGAGGCAGTCCATGATCTACGCCTGCTGCGATCAATTGCGCCGTACCGCCGTCGCCGCCCATCCGCTGCTGAACGGGATCGATTACCTGGAGGTGCTGGACCGGGATGCGCCCGCCGGCAGTCCGCGCCAGCGCACGCTGCTGCTGCGCCTGCTGAAGCCGGTTCCGGCAGGCCTGGACGGTAACAACGTGCGCCTCGATGGCGGCGAGCGCGTCCGCCGGCTGCGGGTCGAGTGGGCCGCAGCCGCCGCTCTTCCGCCTGCCGAGGCCACCCCGGCCGAGCAGAGCTTTTTCGCCACGCTGACCGCCCCCGACCACGTGCTGGTGGTGCGCACCGATATTTATGGCGACTTTTCCACCTACCGGTTGCGACTGGCGCGTTCCGCCAGCGACGATTCGCCTCCGGTCGATTTCGATCCGCGCCTGACCGAGGTGGAGTTCTCGTTCAAGGCCGAATGCCCCAGCGACTTCGACTGCCGTCCGGTCAGGCTCTGTCCGGATGAACCTCGGCCTCCCGCCGAGAACGACTATCTGGCCAAGGACTACGCCAGCTTCCGCCGGTTGCTGCTGGACCGTTTGAGCCAGCAGGTGCCTGGCTGGCGCGAGCGCAGCGCCGCCGATCTCGGCGTGACCCTGGCGGAACTGCTCGCCTATGTCGGTGACCAGCTCAGCTACTGGCAGGACGCGGTCGCCACTGAAGCCTATCTGGCAACGGCCCGGCGGCGGATCTCGCTGCGGCGGCACGCGCTGCTGGTGGACTATCATCTGCACGACGGCTGCAACGCCCGCGCCTGGGTGCAGGTGCCGGTGACCGGCAACGCGATCCTGCTGGACCGGGCCGGCACGCGCTTCTACACCCGACTTCCCGGCGTCGCGCCGCGTTTGACCCCTGGTTCACGTGAGGATAATGACGCCCTGCGTCAGTCCCCGGTGGTGTTCGAACCCCTGCACGATGCCACCCTGTTCGAAGCCCACAACGAGTTGACCTTCTACACCTGGGGCGACCGCCGCTGCTGCCTGCCACGCGGCGCGACCTCGGCCACCTTGCGCGGCCATCTGCCCGAGCTCGCCGTTCATATGGCGCTGCTGTTCGAGGAAGTGAAAGGCGCCGCGACTGGCGCCGCCGAAGACGCCGATCCGAAGCACCGCCATGTAGTGCGACTGACGCGGGTGCGGGCCTTCGACAACGGCGCGCCGCTCACCGATCCGCTCACCGCCACGAGCATCACTGAAATCACCTGGGCTTCCGAGGATGCCCTGTCTTTCCCGCTGTGCCTGTCGGCGGTCACCGACCGTGACCACGGCGAGCAGTTCATCGAGGACATCAGCGTCGCCCGTGGCAATCTGGTGCTGGCCGATCATGGCCTGACCCTGGCTGCCGAAGAGACCCTCGGCGTCGTACCGCCGCCCCGGCTGTACTATCCGCCCGACCGCGACACCGATCACTGTGCCGGAACCGAGCCCGTTCCCCTGCCGCCCCGCTTCCGTCCGGGTCTGGCCCAGGCGCCGCTCGCCCAGGCGGGAACCATCGTCAAGATCACGGTCCAGGGAGGAAGCAGCCGCAGCGAGCGCCTGCCCTTCGATCCCGAGGCGGCGGCCAGCCAGGCTATGCTCTGGCGGATGGATGACGTGGTGCCGGCAATCCGGCTGCGCGGCGAGCAGCCGACCACCGTGGGTCTGGTCAGCGAGGACTGGCAGCCCCGCCGTGACCTGTTGAACAGCGCCGCCGATGCGGCCGACTTCGTGGTGGAGGTGGAGCATGACGGCGCGGCCCAGCTTCGTTGCGGCGACGATCACCGTGGCAAGCGGCCTGATTCAGGTACGGTGTTCAAGGCTTCCTACCGGGTCGGCAACGGCCGCGCTGGTAATATCGGCGCCGACGCCATCGCTCACGTGGTAGCCATCGATGCCCGCCTCGGCGGTGCCCGCAACCCGTTGCCAGCGGCGGGAGGCGTCGATCCGGAAGAAGCCGCCCAGGTGCGCCGGCGCGCCCCGCAGGCGTTCCGCACCCAGGAGCGGGCCGTCACACCGGACGACTACGCCGAGGTAACCCAGCGCGGGGCCGGCATCCAGCGCGCCGCCGCCACTCTGCGCTGGACCGGCAGTTGGCACACGGTGTTCATCACCGTCGACCGCAGCGGCGGCCTGCCGCTGAACCCGCCGTTTGAAGACGCGCTTACCCGCCAGGTGGAGCGCTATCGCATGGCCGGGCACGACCTGGAATTCGACAATCCGGTCTATGTTTCGCTGGAAATCGATATGCTGGTGTGTGTCGCCGCGGATTATTTCCGCAGCGACGTGTACGCCGCCCTGCTCGAAGTGCTCAGTAACCGCCGTCTGCCCGACGGCCGGACCGGCCTGTTCCATCCGGACAACTTCAGTTTCGGCCAGACGGTGTATCTGAGTCCGCTCTATGCGGCGGCGCGCACCGTGCCGGGTGTGGCCTCCGTGCAGATCACCCGATTGCAGCGCCAGGGAGAAGACGATACCCGTTTCCTGGCAGACGGCTTTATGGAATTGGGCCGGCTGGAAATCGCCCGTCTCGACAACGACCCCAACTTTCCGGAGCACGGCGTGCTGCGCCTGACGCTGCGGGGAGGCAAGTGAACGGAGCCCGGTCATGAATCTACTTGACGATTGCGGCTGCTGCGCCGGCTTGAACGCCGAGACCCCGGCGGCCATCGACAACCGTCCGGGGCTGCCGGCCATCGCCTATCGGGCGGGAAGCTACTGGAGTTTCCGGGAATCCCTGCTGGCCCGGCTTTCCAGCGCCGACTTTCCCGCGCTGGCCCGGCTCACCAGTCGCGACGACGACGATTTCACCATCGCGCTGTGCGCTGCGCTGGCGACTCTGCTGGATGTGCTGACGTTCTACCAGGAACGCATCGCCAACGAGAACTACCTGCGCACCGCGACCGAGCGGGTGTCCGCGTGGGAACTGGCGCGGCTCATCGGCTACCGTCCCGCGCCCGGCGTGGCGGCTGCAACGTACCTGGCGTTTACGCTGCAGGAAGCGCCCGGCGCGCCCGAGCAGGCCGCTGCTCCCAGCGAAATCCCGGTCGGCGTGCGGGTGCAAAGCGTGCCTGGTCCCGGCGAGCAGCCGCAGACCTTCGAGACGGTGGCGGCGATTCAGGCCCGGCCCGGCTGGAACGCCATTCCCGCCCAGACCAGCGCAGCCTGGCTCCCCCGGCGGGGCGATACCGATCTGTATCTGGCCGGGGTCAATGTGCAGTTGCAGCCCGGCGACGCCATCCTGATCGTCGGCGGCGAGCGCGCTGCGGAGCCCGGCAGCGAACGCTGGGACGTGCGCCTGGTGCAGGCGGTGGAGCCGGACCTGGAGCACGACCGCACCCGGGTAGTCTGGAAGGAAGGTGTGGGGCACGCAGTACCCCTGATTGATCCGGCTGCCAACAACGTGCGCGTCTACGTATTCCGGCAGCGGGCGGCGCTGTTCGGACACAACGCGCCCGACCCGCGCCTGATGGCCAATACCAAAGACACCGCCCTTGGAGCACTGGTCGAGGGCGCAGGGATTACGCTCAATTGGAAGAACTATGCGATGGCTGGCACTGACATCGATCTCGACACCACCTATCCCAGGATCGTGCCCGGCAGTTGGTTCGCCCTGGTGTCCAACGAGCATTCGGTCGCTAATGCTGCGCTGCCGGGCTACGTGGAGCTGTACCGCGCCCGGACGGTGTCCCAGGTATCACGCCGCGACTTCGGCCTGAGCGCCAAAATCACCCGACTGGAGCCGGACACCACCGAAAACCTGGACCGCTATCGCAACCGCATTCGCGAGACCCTGGTGCTGGCCCAGAGCGAACTGCTGCAGACCACCGAACGCCCCCTGCCCTACCCGATGTACGGCGACACGCTGGCCTTGGCCACGCGGGTCGAGGGCCTGACGCCGGGCCTGGCGCTCGCCGTCAGTGGCCGCCGCCAGCGCCTGCGCATTGCTCCCGGCGTCAAAGGTCTGAGTCTGAGTCTCGATGACGGCGCTTCCATACCGCTGCGGGAAGGCGATTCGCTGACGTTGCTGGCGGCCCCGGAGCAGGTGCTGGGCGGCGGCACCTTGCAGGGTTTAGCGCCGCCCCAATTCGGCGCGGCGCTCGCGACCCGGCCGGCGCCGGCACTGCGCCTGCGGCTCGAAGACCGCGACGAACGCCGTGGAACGCTGGTCGCCAACGCCGACCAGATCGTCCAGGAACCGGCCCGCAAGGATGACGCCGTGGTGGCTCAAATCGCCTTCATCGCCGGCCGCAGCGACGCGGTAACGCAGAGTCGCGACCGCACCACGCTCGCGCTCGCGGCCAGCCTGCACTATTGCTACGACCGCGCTACAGTGCGGGTCAACGCCAACGTGGCCCCCGCCACCCACGGCGAGACGGTGAATGAAATACTGGGCGGCGGCGACGCCGGCCTGTCCGACCAGAGCTTCGTGCTGCGGCAGGTGCCGTTGACCTACGTCAGCGCGGCCACGCCCAGCGGTCGTGCGTCGACCCTGGAAGTCCGGGTCAACGAGCTGCTGTGGCAGGAGGTGCCGACGCTCTACGGTCGCGGTCCCGGCGAACGGGTCTATACCACGTCCCTGGACGACGCCGGCCGCACCACGGTCCGCTACGGCGACGGTGGTGAAGGG
The DNA here is from genome assembly GCA_963708455.1 of uncultured Pseudomonadota bacterium. Classification (GTDB taxonomy): domain Bacteria; phylum Pseudomonadota; class Gammaproteobacteria; order Competibacterales; family Competibacteraceae; genus CAIMUS01. Next base: position 39,924 of record CAVPSQ010000005.1, on the reverse strand, counting down.
GCGCGACTACCCTCGGGACAGGACAACGTGCGGGCGCGCTATCGCAAGAGCAGCGGCGCCGCTGGCAACCTGGCCGCGAATAAGCTCAGTACGCTGCTCAGCCGGCCGCTCGGCGTCGTCGGCGCGGTCAACCCGGTAGCGGCGGGCGGCGGCGTCGATCCCGAAACGCTGGAGGACACCCGCGTCAACGCCCCGCTCACCGTGCTCACTCTGGATCGCGCCGTCTCAGTGCGCGATTACGAGGACTATGCCCGTAGCTTTGCCGGCATCGCCAAGGCCCACGCCCTGTGGATTTCCAGCGGTCCGGCGCGCGGGATCTTTATTACCGTGGCGGGTGTGGACGGCGCCGCCGTGGACGCTAGCAGCGCCACCTACCGCAATCTGGTGAGTTCGCTGCGACAGTACGGCGATCCGCTGGCGCCGCTGCGGGTCGAATCGTACCGCCCGGCGCGCTTCCGCCTGCGCGCCATGGTCAAGGTAGCAGCGGATGCGCTGACCGCAACGGTTCTGGCCGAGGTAGAGACGGCGCTGCGCGAGCGCTTTGGTTGCGCCGCCCGCACCTTCGGCCAGCCGGTGTCGGTGGATGAAGTGGCTGCCGCCATCCACGCGGTCGCCTCGGTCGAAGCGGTGCAGATTACCCAGCTTTACCGTCCCGGTCCGGGCGCGGTGGCGCAGGTGGAGCCGCGCCTGTTCGCGGAACTGCCGCTCGCCATGCCGCAGACTGTCCCGCTGCCGGCGGAACTGCTGCTGCTGGAAGAGGGACCGCTGGTCCTGGAGGAACTGCCATGAACTACGATGCCGCCGCGCTCTACCGGCTGCTGCCGGCCGTCCAGCGCATCCGCGACGAAGCCGAAGGTGGTCCCCTGAAGGAACTGCTCGCCGTGCTGGCTGAGCAGATCGCCGTCGTGGAGGAAAACCTGGAGCAGCTTTACGACGATCAGTTCATCGAGACCTGTGCCGAATGGGTCGTGCCCTACATCGGTGATCTCATCGGCTATCGTCCGCTGTATGCGGTCGTCCCGAAAATGCTCAGCCAGCGGGCCGAAGTGGCGCACACCATCGCACTGCGGCGGCGTAAGGGTACGGCCACCGTGCTGGAGCAACTGGCCCGCGATGTCACCGACTGGAACGCACGGGCGGTCGAATTTTTTCAACTGCTGGCCACCACCCAGTATATGAATCACCGGCGACCGGGCAATCATTACGCTCCGGAGCTGCGCCGCGGGGAAAGCCTCGAGCGCATCGGCACAGCCTTCGATACGGTCGCGCATACGGTGGATGTGCGCCGCATCGAGTCGGGCCGGGGACGCTATAACATCCAGAATATCGGTCTGTTCCTGTGGCGGCTGGATGCCTTCAGGCTGCGCCACTCACCCGCGTTCGGGGTCGATGCGGAACGATTTATGTTCAGTCCGCTGGGCCATGACATGCCGCTGTTCACCCGCCCGCAGACCGAGGATGAAATCACCCATCTAGCCGGACCGCTCAACGTACCCGAACCGATCTCCCGCCGCGTACTGCGCGCTTATACCGATCTTTACTATGGAGAGAATCTCAGCCTGCTGGTGGAGGCCGAGGGAGTGGACACCACGCCCGGCAATGTGCAGGTGTGCGATCTGTCCGATGATGGCCCCGGCTGGAATCACCTGCCTCTGAATAGCGTGTCCATCGATCCACTGCTGGGTCGCATCGCCTTCCCGGCCGGCTCCGCGCCGGGCAACGTGCGCGTCATGTTTCATTACGGCTTCAGCATGGCCATGGGCGGCGGCGAATACGAGCGCCAGGAGAGCTTCGCCATCGACACGCCGCCGGACCAGACGGTCGTTCAGGGCCAAAGCGTGCACAACGCCTTGAACGCCGTGGTCGCGGGTGGGGTCGTGCAGATCGACGACAGCGGCCGCTACGAGGAGACTCCCGCCATCGCTATCGATCCTGACGCCGCCGTCGAACTACGAGCCGGCAACGAGCGCCGGCCCACGCTGGTGCTGGGCGGCGATTTTGAAATCCGGCTGGCCGTCAACTCGGCGTTTACCCTGAACGGGCTGCTGCTGACCGGCGGCACCCTGCGCGTTCCGGCCCTGCCGGGCACGGGACCGCGCCTGCTGCGCCTGCGTCACTGCACACTGGTGCCAGGACTGGCGCTGACCCGGCAGGGCGAACCGGTGGCGCCCACCGGGCTCAGTCTGGTGATCGAACAGCCCGACACCACCGTGGAGATCGATGCCAGCATCGTGGGTGCGGTGCGGACCGTGGACAGCGTGACGGTCAACATCGCCAACAGCATCGTCGATGCCACAGCGGCGACGGCGATCGCTTTCTCCCATCCGGATGGTATTTCCGCCGGCGGCGCGCTGACCCTGGAGCAGGTCACCGCGATCGGCAAGGTGCACGCCCGCCTGCTGCCACTGGTGTCCAACAGCATTCTGCTCGCTGGCCTGTCGGCAGGCGATACCTGGCCTGCACCGGTCATGGCCGAACGCCGGCAGGAGGGCTGCGTGCGCTTCAGTTTTCTGCCGTTGGAGGCGCGCACGCCGCGCCGTTACCGCTGCCCGCCGGAAGACGCCGCCGATAGCGAATCTACGCCGGGCTTCACTACCTTGCGCTACGGCGCTCCCGCCTATTGCCAGCTTGCCGCCCATACGCCCGACACGATCCGCCGCGGCGCCGACGATGAGGGCGAAATGGGCGCTTTCCACGATCTCTATCAACCCCAGCGGGAAACCAACCTTCGAATCCGTCTCGCGGAGTATCTGCGGGTCGGCCTGGAAGCTGGAATTTTCTACGCCACCTGAAGGATCCCGTCATGAGTTTCGATTGCAGCCGCTTCAGTTTTGATGCCTGGAAGGATTTCCTGGGCGTGGTCATGCAGCAGGGCCGGGTTCAGCTCGATGCCGACTGGAACGAGTGGGTTTCCCAGGTGGCGCGCCGCCTCCAGGCTGGTACTCTCGATACGATCGGCCGCGCGGTGGTGCCGCGCGAGACGCCGGACGGGTTCCGCATCGAAGCGGCTGGCGGCGCGTTGACCATCGGTCACGGGCGGATCTATGTGGACGGTTTGCTGGCGGAAAACCACGGCGGGGAACCGTTGCAGTGGGAGCCGGCGCTGGCCGAATTGACCGGCTCGGCGCCGCTGCCTTTCTTCGCGCAACCCTATCTGCCGTTTAACGCCGCCAATATTACCGGCAGCCCGTTCAACCGGCCGCAGTTCAGCGCCGGTCCGCATCTGGTCTATCTGGACGTATGGCAGCGGGAAGTCACCCACCTGCAATATCCCGAACTGGTGGAAAAGGCCGTCGGAGTGGACACCACCGGCCGGCTGCAAACCGTCTGGCAGGTGCAGGTGCTGGAAAATGTCGGCGCCATCGGCTGCGCTACCGAAGACGAGAATGTCCCCCGCTGGCAGGCGCTGATCCGGCCGTCTGGCGGGCGGCTCAGCACCGCCACGGCGGAGGTGACCGGCGAACCCGACCCCTGCCACGTGCCGCCGAGCGGCGGCTACCAAGGTCTGGAAAATCAGCTTTACCGCGTCGCAATCCAGGAAGGCGGCGCCGTCGGCACGGCGACCTTCAAATGGTCACGGGACAACGGTACGGTGGCGGCGCGCGTCACCGCCCTTGCAGCGCTGGACCGGCTGGTGGTGGACAGCGTGGGCCGCGACGAGGTGCTGCGCTTCAATAACGGCGACCGGGTGGAGATCACCGACGACTGGCGCGAATTGCACGGGTTGCCGGGAATACTGGGACGCATCCGGCTGGGCAACGGTGTGGACGACACCGCGCGCACCATCAGCCTGGAGCAGCCCCTGAGCGCCGGGCTGTTTCCGGTCGACGCCCAGGGTAATACCGATCCGACCCGTCACACCCGCATCCACCGCTGGGATCAGCACGGTCAGGTGCGCCGCGGCGATGGCACTCTGTTCCACGATCTGGACAGCGGTTCGAGCACTGGCGCCATTCCGGTGCCGCCTGCGGGCGTGGCGGTGCTGCTGGAGGATGGGATTGTGGCGCGGTTCGACCTCGAACCCGCCGGCAGCACGTTCAAGACCGGCGATTACTGGGTATTCGCCGCGCGCACCGCGGACGCTTCCATCGAACAGCTCGACCGGGCGCCGCCCAGGGGAATACATCATCACTATGCCCGCCTGGCGCTGGTCACTTTTCCCAACGCAGAGACCGATTGTCGCATCCTGTGGCCGCCCATCAACGAAGGTGAAAGCTGCGATTGCACAGTCTGCGTCAGCGCCGCAGGGCATAATGCCGGCGTCGCCACTTTGCAGCACGCCATCGACAGCGTACGGGAAACCGGCGGCACGGTCTGTCTCGGAACCGGCATCTACCAGTTGAATGAAACGCTCAGTATCGACCAGGGCCGTTCCCTGCGTATCCGCGGCCAGGGTTGGCGCACCATTCTGCTGGCCGCAATGCCGGGACCGGTGGTCGCCATCACGCAGGGACTGGGCATCACAGTGGAGAACCTGTCCATCGTCGGCGCCTCGACCGAGGGTGGCGCCACGGGTGTGATGGCAGTGGAAAACACGATCGGCGTCCGCCTGGAACGGCTGGCCGTACTCGGCATTGGTAGCGGCAATGCCACGGTCGCAGCCGTTGCTCTGTCCGGCTACGCCCTCGCTGCGACCCTGCGCGACTGCGTGTTCCTGGCCGACCGGGGCGTCGTCAACGGCACCGGTCAGGAAAGCAATTATTTGCTTACCGCCAACCTCGGCGTTAGCGACAATCTATTCTGGTGCGAGCAGCGCGGCGTCAGTCTGGAGCGGCAGAGCCTGCATTACGGCGACACCCGCATCGCGGGCAACCTGTTCCTGAACTGCCGTCAGGCGGGTATCGTCGCCACCGGCGGTGTGTTCCCCGGTTCGGCCTTCAATGTGCTGGGCAATACGCTGCAAGTCGGCGGCGACGGTATTCAGGCGGGCGTGGACGAATTACGCATTGGCGACAACGACATCAGCCGGCTGGGCGAAGAAACCCAGGGCAACGGCATCGTGCTGGCGGCCGGTCTCGACCCCGGCGGCATCGACCACGTCCAAATTGTGGGCAACCGCATTCTGCGACTGGCGAATCACGGCATTGTGATCCAAACCCACGTCAACTCGGGGATGATCAAGCAGAACGTCATCGATGGTGTCGGCGGCGGCGGTCTGATTGTGGAAGCCGGCGGCGGTGCCGGTTATCTCTCCATCGAAAATAACCAGTTCCTGAATTTAGGCGTAGGCTTCAATACGGCCGGCCTGAACTATGCGGGCATGCGGCTGTTCGCCACGGACCGGGTCGATGTGAGCGGCAATGTTTTCTCCGGGGTCGCCCTGGATGCGGTGCAAAGCCGGTCACGGCAGGCGCTCCAGTTGATCGCCGTAGCGGAAGCGCGGCTGGCCGGCAACCGTCTGCACGGCATCGGACCGGTCGGCCAGTTCGCCGGCGAGGTGGTCGGGATCGCGGTCATACCGCCGTTCGCCGCCGTCCAGGTCGTGGACAATGCCGTCGCCCGCGCCGCGGACGACGCCGAGCTCGGCGCCGGTCTCTGGTGGGCATTACAGGCGCGCCGGCTCAGCCCTGATGACCAACAGGCGCAGGACATCGTAGCGCCCAATCTCGGCTTCTTGATCCTGGATTCGGCGAACGTGGTGCTACTCACAGCGACGCATCTGCATTTCCTGGCCCGGCGACCGGGTGAACTGACGGTGCATGGCAACCGCTTCAGCGCCCAGGTCACTACCTCGCCGCTGGTCGAAATCGACGGCGCCGGAACCTGCCTGTTCACCGAAAATCACTGCATCCGCGGCGCCACGCTCACCGGCGCCGCGATGCCGCTGGCGGTCATCCAGAACGCCGCCGTGAACGCCAGCCATAACCGACTGCAAGGCGCCGGGGATGTGTTTACGCTACTGCTCAGCAACGGCCCCTTCGCCGTACTCGGCAACCTTAGCAGCGGGCCGATACTGGTCAACGGCAAGCCACTGCCGGAGCCTTGGGCCGCTTTGAACGTGCACGCTTCATGAGGGAATAACGCCATGCGCATTACCGCTTTTCGCGGCGAGCGGTCGATCACCGAACTCGTCGACAAGTTCTACCGGGACCTGACGCCGGCGACGCGCCGGTCTGCCGAGCAGGCCTTGCTTAAGGCCAACCCGCATCTAGCCGCGCTGCACGCTGTCAGAGAGGGGGCTGTGCTGGTGATACCGGACGTCAGCGGCGCACGGGGAAAATTCCAGCGCGGCGGCGCCAATCCGGCCGTCGATCTGCTGGCGACGGTAACCGATGCGCTGGGCCAGTATCGGCAGCAGCTTGCCCGCAATGCCAAAACTGAAGCCGCTCGGGTCAATAGCGAGATAAAAACCCTCGCGGACAAGGAGATTCAGCACCGCCTGGCCGATTCAGCCGAATTGAAACAACTCGCCGCCGCGTTGGAAAGCAGCTTGAAACAACGCGCCGGGAATGCCAAGGCGGTGCAGGAATTCGCCGGAAAGACGCTCGATAGGGCGGATCAGGATATCAAGCAATTGATCGATGCACTGAATTGAGCAGCACGCTGTATCTCAACCTTAGACTACCCACTTAAGGCGGGACAATCGCGCCGGCATCCTCGCCGGCCCTTGGTGGTCAACCTGCCCGACCCTGGGAGCGCCGGCGTCCTCGCCGGCCCTTGGTGGTCAACCTGCCCGACCCTGGGAGCGCCGGCGTCCTCGCCGGCCAGGACGTGGACTGGACCACCGTCCGCTCCAGGCAAACCCAGCCGTCGCTGTGGTCCTGTCGGAGCCGGCGGGGACGCCGGCGCTCCCAGGCCGTTTCCGGCTACTTGATTGGCCACGTAGTTCAAACCGGTCAACGCTCTAGGCCGCCTGACTTGCCGGTATAGCCTTTGCCAGAAATTACCTAAGTTAGCGCCCACTTGGTAAGACTGCATGAAAAATAAGCCGGTGATGGATCACACAGATCATTTTTCAAGCGGGGGACTCAACTCCATTCGTTCCACAGTGACGCCCAGAAGCAGCGTTTTCCAGCATTCCCTTTGCGACGATAAACGCGACGATTTTTTCCACTCCTTCGCCAGTCTTGAGGTTGGTGAACACAAACGGCCGTCCACCGCGCATTTTACCGGCGTCGCGCTCCATCACCTCCAGTGAAGCGCCCACGTAAGGCGCCAAGTCGATCTTGTTGATCACCAGCAGATCGGAACGGGTGATGCCCGGTCCGCCTTTGCGGGGAATCTTGTCGCCCGCCGCGACATCGATTACGTAGATGGTCAGATCCGACAGCTCCGGGCTGAAGGTGGCGCTCAGGTTATCCCCGCCCGATTCCACCAGCACCAGATTCAATCCTGGAAAGCGGCGGCACAGGTCGTCCACCGCCGCCAGGTTCAGTGAAGCGTCCTCGCGAATCGCCGTATGCGGACAGCCGCCGGTCTCCACACCGACGATCCGCTCCGGCGCCAGAGCCTGGGCGCGGGTCAGGAACAGGGCGTCTTCCTGGGTGTAGATGTCGTTGGTGACCACAGCGATGTTGTAAAGGTCGCGCAGGCGCTTGCACAGCGCCTCGAGCAGCGCCGTCTTACCGGAACCGACCGGGCCGCCGACGCCGACCCGCAAGGTAGATTGTGTGTTCATCAATAAATCCCCTAATTCACTATCGCGGTCTAGTTGACGCAAGCGGCCATCAGGACCGGAACAGGCGCGAAGTACTGAGTCTCATGCAGGCTGCCGGCCAGACCGAGACCAGGGGCGGAACAGCCGAGTTCCGCATCGGGCAAGGCCAGCCCCAGTTCGACGGCGGAGGCGATGACCGGCTGCGCCCGCGCCAGCAAGCGCTGGCTGTCGGTCTGTCCCAGCGGCACCAGGCGGGTGGCGGCGGCGACCTGATTCTCCGTCCACGTCCACAGTAAACCGTTGGCGGCCTGCTCCAGTGGTATGTTCCAGCGCATCGCCGCCAGTGCGAACAGAGTAGCGAAGCACACTCTGTCGGCCTGCCGCCAGGGTTGTGCCGCAGCGCAGTCCAGATCACTCAACAGCCGCGCCAGTGCCCTGCCTTGCTGGCAATCCTCCTGTTGCAGTTCGCGTGCTTCCCGACAGGCGTACAACCAGTCGTTCCAATACCGCACGGTCGCCGGCTCTGCCGCCGTCCAGGCGCGATACAGCCGGGCGAATGCAGGGATATCCTGATAAGTCAGTGGATGGCTCAACAGACCCAGAATCCAGTCCCCGGCGCTGGCTGCATCGTGCACCCAGGCACGCACCACGGCCTGTTCCAACCCCTGGGAGTAGGCATAAGCGCCCACCGGTAGTGCCGGGCTGACCAGTTGCAACAGGCGCAGCAGTGGCAACCCGTCAATGGCCATGCTGCGGGTGGCCATCGTAAGCGCCGGCTTCCGGCTCGAACGGCGCCTGTTCGACCGTCACGGTCAGGCCCAGTTGCTGCAGCATGGTATCCAGCACAGGGTCGTGCAGATAGCGCAGCCGGTCGGGGGTGATTTCCAGGGCTACATGACGATTACCCAGATGATAGGCGGCGCGCAGCAGTCGCAGGGGTTGCGGCGCGACCGCGGTAGATACGGTTTCGGACGCCGCCTGCACCCGCACCACGCGACCGCAGCGGGTCCGCAGTAGATCACCCTGCCGCAGTACCGTACCGCGCGGCAGGAACAGGCGGACCGGCTCGCCACTGTCCAGGCGCGCCAGCAGGCGGCTCTTACGGCGCAGTTCGTAAGGCAGGGTGAGCGTTGTATTGGGGTCGCCGGCGTCGATCCGTTCGACGATTTCCAGTGGCATGGCGTTGGTGACGCCGGCGGTCTGTAGGGATAATGCGTGTTTCAGAATTAGGGTCTCCATTTCAAAACAAAAAATACCGTTGTGCCAACGGCAAAATGCTGGCCGGTTCACAGGTCAGCAGCACACCGTCGGCGCGCACCTCGTAGGTCTGTGGATCGACCTCCATCCGTCGGCAGATAATCATTGTGGATCAGGTCGCGCTTGCTTAAGTTGCGGGTATGGCGCACCGCACACAGCGTTTTAGACAGCCCCAAGGTATCCAGCGCGCCGCTGTCCAGGGCCGCCTGCGAGACGAAAGTCAGGCTGGTGGCGCCGCACGCCCTGCCGAAGGCCCCGAACATAAAGCGGTAGTGCACCGGCTGCGGCGTCGGAATGGAGGCGTTGGGGTCGCCCATTGGCGCCGCGGCGATCATCCCGCCCTTGATGATCATGGCCGGCTTCACCCCGAAGAAGGCGGGCCGCCAGAGCACGATATCCGCCAGTTTGCCCACTTCCAGCGAACCGACCTCAGGGGCGAGGCCGTGGGTGATGGCCGGATTGATGGTGTATTTGGCGATATACCGCTTGACTCGGAAATTGTCCGCGCGGTCGTTATCCGGGGGCAGCGGGCCGCGCTGCAGCTTCATCTTGTGAGCCGTCTGCCAGGTGCGGATGATGACTTCGCCCACCCGACCCATCGCCTGGGAATCGGAGGACAGCATCGAGAACGCGCCCAGATCGTGGAGGATGTCTTCGGCGGCGATAGTCTCGCGGCGGATGCGCGAATCAGCGAAAGCCACGTCTTCCGCAATAGCGGGATCGAGATGGTGGCAGACCATCAGCATATCCAGATGCTCGTCCACGGTATTGACGGTGTAGGGACGGGTGGGATTGGTGGAGGACGGCAGCACGTTGGCCTCGCCGCAGGCACGGATGATGTCGGGGGCATGGCCGCCGCCGGCGCCTTCGGTATGGTAGGTGTGAATGGTCCGCCCTTTGAACGCCGCCAGCGTATCCTCGACAAAGCCGGATTCGTTCAGCGTATCGGTATGGATGGCGACCTGCACGTCGTAGCGGTCGGCCACGCTCAGGCAGTTGTCGATAGCCGCCGGGGTGGTTCCCCAATCCTCGTGCAGCTTGAGCCCCATCGCCCCGGCTTCGAGCTGTTCCTCCAGGGCCGCCGGCAGGCTGGCGTTGCCCTTGCCGAGAAAGCCCAGGTTCACGGGAAAGGCGTCAGCGGCCTGCAACATCCGTTGCAGATGCCAGGGACCGGGCGTGCAGGTGGTGGCGTTGGTGCCGGTGGCCGGCCCGGTACCGCCGCCGATCAGGGTGGTGACGCCGGCCATCAGCGCCTCCTCGATCTGCTGCGGACAGATGAAATGGATATGGCTGTCGATGCCGCCTGGCGTGGCAATCAGCACCTTCGCCGGCGATGATTTCGGTGCCAGGGCCGATGATCGCAGTCACGCCCGGTTGCATGTCGGGATTGCCGGCCTTGCCGATGGCAGCGATACGGCCATCCCTGATGCCAATATCGGCCTTGACGATGCCCCAATGATCGACAATCAGCGCGTTGGTGATCACGGTATCCAGCGCCCCGTCGCGGTTGCTCCGTTGCGACTGGCCCATGCCGTCGCGGATCACTTTGCCGCCGCCGAATTTGACTTCCTCGCCGTACAGGTGTACCATCCTGCTCGACCTCGATCCACAGTTCGGTATCGCCCAGCCGCACCCGGTCGCCGGTGGTGGGGCCGTACATATCGGCATAGGCGGAGCGGGTGATGCGCCTCATGGCTGCTCTCCCAAGGCGCCCATGATTCAGGCCGCGAAAGCCGTAGACCTGGCGCCATCGCCGGCGTACTCCACCAATTCCACCGTGCGCGTCTGACCGGGTTCGAAGCGCACGGCGGTGCCGGCAGGAATGTTGAGCCGGCAGCCGCGCGCGGCGGCGCGGTCGAATTGCAGGGCGGGATTGGTCTCGAAGAAATGGTAATGCGAACCGACCTGGATAGGGCGGTCGCCGCTGTTGGCAACGGTGATGCTCAGGGTCCGCCGGCCGGCGTTGATTTCCAGTTCGCCGGGGAGGGTGACGATTGCGCCGGGAATCATGCAGCACTCCTTCAGGGAATGGGGTTATGGACAGTCACCAGCTTGGTACCGTCGGGAAAAGTGGCTTCGATCTGCACCTCGGCGAGCATTTCAGGAATGCCTTCCATGACCTCGTCGCGACTGAGCAGGGTGCGGCCGTAGCCCATCAGTTCTGCCACGGTCCTGCCGTCGCGGGCGCCTTCCAGCAGGTGCAGCGATAGATAGGCCACCGCTTCGGGATAATTCAACGGCAGGCCTTGCTGTTTGCGCCGTTCGGCCAGCAGGCCGGCGGTGACCAGCAGTAATTTGTCTTTTTCACGTGGTGTCAGCTCCATGAAAGCTCCGATTCAGGTTTGCCAGATACGGGGTAAATGCGGCGCTTTGCCGAGCAGGGCCGGGCGCAGAATCTGCCAGGCGCGGGTGAACAACTCGCGGGCGCGGGCCGTGCCGGGTCCAAGGTAGCGGCAAAGCAGCGCGCCGTCCAGTTGCGTAACAGCGAACAGTTCGGGGCTGCACGGTTCCCCCCAAGCGGCGCGAATCGCGGCGACCGCGTCGGCCTGTTGCAGGGTGCACAGCAGCGTGGCCGCGACCGGCTGGCCCGCCAGACCCCAGCACGCCGCCGGCAGCAGTCCACTGCCATTGAAACGGCCCTTTTCCAGGCACAGCGGCAGACCGTCCCGCCACAGTTCGAAGCCTTGCAGGAATGCGCCGTGGGTAAAGGTTTCAGTGGCGGCGGGCCGTCCCAGGCAGATGATTTCCCAACCCAGGAAATGGGCATCGCCGGCCAACTCCACGCGGGTCAGAGAGTGCGCCTTGGCGCCGTCGAACAGAATGGTTTCCTGCGGCAGCCATTCCAGCGCCGCGTCGACGGCAACATGCAGATATTGCATCTGCCGGGCGACGGGACCGGCGCTGCGATAGAAGCGGCTGGCCGAGGGGGTCGTGATGAGCGCCTGGGCGCCTGCATTCACGGTGACATGGAGTTCCAGCCCATCGCCGCCGACCACCCCGCCGGGCGGATGCAGGATATAGACATGACAGGCACCGTCCACTTCAGGGTAGAAAGGGCGTTGCACCTGCAACGGTCCCTGATGCCGGCGTTGCGTCAGAACGGTGCGTCCAGTTGCGGGGTCCAGGGTAAACTCCAGTTGCAGGCGGGCCTGCCAGCCTGCGGGGGTGTCGGAGGGCGTTGGTGAAAAAAACGAGTACATCGACCGGCCGTTGCCAACCATCCTGTAATGGGTCATTGCGGGTGCAGTTTGCACAATCCGGGCCATATTAAAAAACGATGGTTTCCCGTAGTGCTGTGGCTACCCTGAATTCCTACATAGAACTTTTAGGTTAGGCCGGAATAATTGAATTCCACACAATAGTCCAGCGAAAGAATTCACTGCATAACTTATATGTTGACTAGTATGCTAAGGTATCGGTTGGCTGCTAGGCAACCGAGACCGGCCCCGCGGGAGGCTACAGCCGCCGCCGGCGGAAGCACGGTAATTGAATATCTGTGGAAATCCGCATTGCACCGTCATGGCACATCCACCTGCATATTCTGCCCCAAGCCAGCACAAGCTGCTCCGCCGCCGCCTGTTAAATTCTGCCCTCACATTGCGCAATACCGCCGCCAGTCTGTACCAGGCTCGATCACGCGGTTTGCCAGGGCGACTGGGGACGACGACAAACCGTTTGTCAGATCATACTTAATTACGTGGCATAGAAAATGCTGCCCGCAGCTTCAGCTTCCATGTTTTAACGGCAGTGGCTTCCATCATCCTAGTTACCTTGAGGGCATTGAATGAACACCATCTCCACGCTCCTCCGGTGGTTCCTGTTGGGGGGAACCCTGGCGCTGGGCCTGACCGCCCAGGCTGCGGACGACACCATCAAAGTCGGCATCCTGCATTCCCTGTCCGGCACCATGGCCATCAGTGAAACCTCGCTCAAGGACGTGGCGCTGATGACCATCGACGAAATCAACGCCAACGGTGGCGTGCTTGGCAAGAAGATCGAAGCGATCGTGGTGGACCCGGCCTCTAACTGGCCGTTGTTCGCCGAGAAGGCCCGCGAGCTGTTGCAGAAGAATAAGGTCGCCGCCGTGTTCGGTTGCTGGACCTCGGTATCGCGCAAATCGGTGCTGCCGGTGTTCGAGGAACTGAACGGCCTGCTGTTCTATCCGGTGCAGTACGAAGGCGAAGAATCCTCCCGCAATGTGTTCTATACCGGCGCTGCGCCCAATCAACAGGCGATTCCGGCGGTGGAATACCTGATGAGCGAGGACGGCGGCGGTGCCAAACGCTTCTTTTTATTGGGCACCGACTATGTTTATCCCCGCACCACCAACAAGATCCTGCGCGCCTTTCTGAACAGCAAAGGCGTCGCTGACGCCGATATCGAAGAGGTCTATACGCCCTTCGGTCACAGCGATTATCAAACCATTGTGGCCAATATCAAGAAATTCGCCTCCGCCGGCAAGCGGGCGGCGGTGATTTCGACCATCAACGGCGATTCCAACGTGCCGTTCTACAAGGAACTGGCCAACCAGGGTCTCAAAGCCACCGACGTGCCGGTGGTTGCTTTTTCGGTCGGCGAAGAGGAACTGCGCGGTATCGACGCCAAGCCGCTGGTGGGCCATCTGGCCGCCTGGAACTACTTCATGAGCCTGGATACGCCGGAAAACAAGGCTTTTATCGCCAAGTGGAAAGACTATGTTAAAAACAACAAGCTGCCGGGTGGCGACAAGCGGGTCACCAACGATCCGATGGAGGCAACCTATACCGGAATCCATATGTGGCGCCAGGCGGTAGAGCAGGCGGGCACGACCGACGTGGAGGCGGTGCGCCAGGCGCTCGGCTATCAGACTTTCAAGACTCCGTCGGGCTTCACCGAAAGCATGGACGCCAAGAATCATCATCTGCACAAGCCGGTGTTCATCGGCGAAATCCGTCCGGATGGCCAGTTCGATATCGTCTGGAAGACGGAGGGCCCGATCCGCGCCCAGGCATGGAGCCCTTACTTGCCCGACAGCGCCAAGAAAGTCGCCGACTGGACTTTCCCCTGGGTCTGCGGCAACTGTACCGCGCCGCGCTTCAAGGACTAAAGCAGGATCCTTAAACATCGCACAGCAGAGCAACCCAAAAACCAATGGCCATTTTCGGTAACTGCATGCGCCGGCTGTGGCCGGCCGTGCTCCTGCTCGGTTTGATGCAGCCGGCCTGGGCCGACGAGGCAGCTTTCCAGGACGCCGTCAAGGCACTGGCGGGCAGCGACCGCAACGCCATCCGCCAGACGGTGGAAACGCTGGGAATCAGTCGCGATCCCCGCGCTCTACCGATTCTGGAGGCACTGCGCGACGGCGCCCTGGCGGCTACGCCGGACGGTCGGCTGGTCATCAGGCAGGGCACAACGCTCACCGATGCGCTGAACGGCGCGCCGGTTGCCGTTCCCGACGGTGCCCTGAGCACGGCCCCGCTGAACAACGCCGTGCGGCGCTCGCTGATTCCCGCCATCGCGCAGTTGCAGTTGTACGCCCTCGACCGCACTGTCCGCTTGGCCGCCGCCCGGTCGTTGGCGGAAAACCCTACCGCGGAGAACGCCACGCTGCTGCGCCAGGCGCTTGCTCAGGAGCAGGATCCGGACGTGCGGGCGGCCCTGGCGCTGGCGCTGGCCCAACTGGATCTCAATTCTCCCGACAGTGCGGTCCGGCTGGCAGCCGTGAAACTGCTGGGTGAAGCCGGCGGACCGCAGGTCAGATCCCTGCTGGAGCGGCTGCTGGCGCAATCGGAGCGCGATCCGCAGCTGTATCAGGCCGTCAATCAGGCCCTCGCCGATCTGAATGTGCAGCAGTTTCTGATCAACCAGACCGGCAATTTCTTTTACGGCCTCAGCCTGGGCAGCGTGTTGCTGCTGGCCGCGCTGGGACTCGCCATCACCTTCGGGCTGATGGGCGTGATCAACATGGCCCACGGCGAAATGCTGATGCTGGGGGCGTACGCCACCTATGTGACGCAGAATCTGTTCCGCGACTTTCTGCCGCAGTGGTTCGACTGGTACCCGCTGGCGGCGGCGCCGGCAGCCTTCGTGCTCAGCGGTCTGGTGGGCATGGCGCTGGAGCTGAGCGTTATCCGCCGGCTGTACGGCCGCCCCCTGGAAACTCTGCTGGCCACCTGGGGCATCAGCCTGCTGTTGATCCAGACCGTGCGGCTGCTGTTCGGCGCGCAGAACGTGGAAGTGGCTAACCCTGCCTGGCTGTCGGGCGGCCTGGCGCTGGCGCCGGGGCTGGTGTTACCTTACAGCCGGCTGGCCACCATCGCCTTCGCCATACTGGTGCTGGCGCTGGTGTGGTTGCTGTTCCAGCGCTCCTGGCTGGGCTTGCAGGTGCGGGCGGTTACCCAGATCCGGCCGATGGCCGCCTGCATGGGAGTCAATACGGGCCGGGTCGATATGTTGACCTTCGGCCTGGGTTCCGGTGTGGCCGGTCTGGGCGGGGTGGCGCTGTCGCAGCTCAGTAACGTCGGGCCGGAACTGGGACAGTCCTACATCGTGGATTCTTTCATGGTGGTGGTGCTGGGCGGCGTCGGCAAGCTGGCCGGAACCGTGGCCGGCGCGCTGATCCTGGGCATGGTCAATAAATTCCTGGAGCCGTTCGCCGGGGCGGTGCTCGGCAAGATCGCCGTGCTGATCCTGATCATCCTGTTCATTCAGAAGCGCCCGCAAGGACTGTTCGCCCTCAAGGGCCGGATGGCGGAGGCTTAAGATGCGCGACGATCGTTTTACAGCCCGGCTGTGGGGTCTGCATACCCCCGCCGGCTGGGTGATGCTGAGCGGTCTGACGCTGCTGTTCGGCCTGCTGATCCCACTGCTGAACCGCCTGCCGGCGGCGGATTCCGCCTGGTATGTGCCCGATTATATGGTCACCCTGCTGGGCAAGTTTCTGTGCTATGCCCTGGTCGCTCTGGCGCTGGATCTGATCTGGGGTTACGCCGGCATTCTCAGCCTCGGCCACGGCGTGTTCTTCGCCCTCGGCGGCTATGCGATGGGCATGTACCTGATGCGGGCCATGACCGGCGAGGGCGTGTATCGCAGCGAGCTGCCCGACTTCATGGTGTTTCTCAACTGGCAGGAGATGCCCTGGTTCTGGCACGGCTTCCAGTACTTCGGCTACGCTGCGCTGATGGCCCTGCTGGTTCCCGCTCTACTGGCCTGCCTGTTCGGTTTCTTTGCTTTCCGCTCGCGCATCAAGGGCGTGTACTTCTCCATCATCACCCAGGCCATGACTTTCGCCCTGATGCTGCTGTTTTTCCGCAATGAAACCGGCCTGGGCGGCAACAACGGCCTGACCGATTTCAAGCGCCTCCTGGGCTTTTCGTTGCAGGAGCCTGCCACCCGGCTGGGGCTTTATCTCGCCAGCGGCGTCGCGCTGCTAAGCGGCTATCTGCTGTGCCGCTATCTGGTGGCCACCAAGTTCGGGCGGGTGCTGACCGCCATCCGCGACGCCGAAAACCGGGTGATGTTCTGCGGCTACGATCCGCTGCACTACAAACTGCTGGCCTGGACCCTGTCGGCGGCGCTCTGCGGTCTGGCGGGGGCGCTGTACGTGCCGCAGGTCGGCATCATCAATCCCAGCGAGATGGCTCCGGCTGCTTCCATCGAAATGGCGATCTGGGTGGCGGTGGGCGGACGCGGCACGCTGGTCGGCGCGCTGCTGGGCGCCGCCGTCATCAACGGCGCCAAAAGCTGGCTGACCGTCGCTTATCCGCAATTGTGGCTGTATTTCCTGGGCGGGCTGTTCATCGTGGTCACGCTGTTCATGCCACGCGGCCTGATCGGTCTGGGCGATCTATTGAAGAGGAAAAATGAATGAGCGCCGCAACTCATCCACTGGCAGTGGAACTGGCCGACCGGCCACTGCCGGACACCAGCCACGGTCCGATCCTGTATGTCGAGGGCGTGACGGTCAACTTCGACGGCTTCCGCGCCCTCGATGAACTGACTCTGCTCATCGACGACGGCGAACTGCGTTGCATCATCGGTCCCAATGGCGCCGGCAAGACCACCCTGATGGACGTAATCACCGGCAAGACCCGCCGGACAAGGGCAATGTGTATTTCGGCCAGACGCTGGATCTGCTCAAACTGAAGGAGTACGAAATCGCCCGGGCCGGCATCGGGCGCAAGTTTCAGAAACCGACGGTGTTCCAGGGTCACACCGTGTTCGAAAACCTGGAGCTGGCGCTGGCGGCGGACAAGAGCGCCTTGCCCAGCATCGCCGCGCGGTTGACGCCGGCGCAGTGCGACCGCATCAACGCCGTGCTGGAAACCATAGGACTGCTCGAGGAACGCCAGCGGCTGGCGGGGCTGTTGTCACACGGTCAGAAGCAGTGGCTGGAAATCGGCATGCTGCTGGCACAGAGTCCCAAGCTGCTGCTGGTGGATGAACCGGTAGCCGGCATGACCGCGCAGGAAGTCGAGCATACCGCCCGGCTGTTGACCGGACTGGCCGGCGCGCATTCGGTGGTCGTGGTAGAGCACGATATGGCTTTCGTGCGCTCCATCGCCCGCCGGGTCACGGTGCTGCATCAGGGTCGGGTGCTGGCGGAGGGTGATATGGATGCGATCCAGAACGATCCCCAGGTGATCGAAGTGTATCTGGGAGGGGAACATGAGTGAGGCCGACGGCGGTCTGCTGAGCGTCCAGGGATTGAATCTCTACTACGGCCAAAGCCATATCCTGCGCGACCTGGAACTGCAAGTGCCTACCGGCGCCTGCACCTGTCTGATGGGCCGTAACGGCATGGGCAAGACCACACTGCTCAAAGCGATCATGGGCTTGCTGCCGGTCCGCTCCGGCCGCATCACCTTCGCCGGCGCCGCCCTGAACGGCACCCCACCCTATCGCCGCGCCCGCCTGGGTATCGGCTACGTGCCCCAGGGCCGGGAAATCTTTCCCCAGCTCACGGTGGAGGAAAATCTCCAGATCGGTCTGGCCGCGCGAACTGACGGCGCCGGCAAAATTCCGGAGCGGATTTTTCAACTCTTTCCCGTGCTCGAGCAGATGCTGCAACGGCGCGGCGGCGATCTTTCCGGCGGTCAGCAGCAGCAATTGGCGCTTGGCCGAGCCCTGATTCTGGAGCCCAGACTGCTGATTCTGGATGAACCGACCGAAGGCATTCAGCCCAATATCGTGCAGGAAATCGGTGCCGTCATCGCCCGCTTGAATCGGGAGGAAGGTCTGACCGTGCTGCTGGTGGAGCAGAAACTGGGTTTCGCCCGCCGGGTGGCGGATTATTTCTGCCTGCTGGAAAAAGGTCGGGCGGTGGCCAGCGGGCCGATGGCGGAATTGACCGATCCCCTGGTGCAACAGCATTTGGCGGTTTAGCGACCTTGATCATCGTTTCGGCCAGCCCCCTTCTTTGCATCGCTATCAACCTTGGCAAGCTGGTTCTGTTGTGGATTGCTATGGCTCCACTAATCATTATCCAGACATGGCAGGGTGGTGATTACAAGGCCGCACTGGGGTGCGGCGCTCCCAGGAACGGGCAACGATACCTCACAGTTGATCGAGAACAGCCCCACCAACGTATCGTTAGCCTCCGAGCTACGGCTGGTGGCAATCGCCGCCGCTACAACCTGCTCAAGGCCAACGCCCCCGCAACTGGGTCGATATAGCGCGCCGGTCCTGAGCGCTGTTGTGTCATCACAACGATGGCGCACTTGCTCCGTTTGATAAGGAGTGCTCCGCAGCGAAATTTTCTCTAAACTAGCATCCAGTCACATGGTAGCCTCCAACTCCAATGAATAACCAGACCGAAGGACATACGGCACCGACCGTCCGCCACGCGGCAGACGCAGAAGCCCTGCGCGTGCTGGATTGGCGGCAGCGTGTGGTGCGCTCCACTCCCTTGCTGTTGTGGGGATGGGGAGACATCGGGCACAGCGTCGCGCACGGTTTCATGGAGGCGCTGGCGGCCTGTTTTCCGAACGCCGGGCCTATACAGCTTTTTCAGCCTCAAGACGACCCCTTGAGCGGCTGGCACGAGTGGCTGGCGCAATGGGCGGAACAAAACGCGGCGCAGCATACCTCTGGTGTTCTGGAGGTCGCGATCATTTTCGCCGCCTGGCAATTCGACGCCCGGCAACAGGAACTCATGCAGCACTGCGAGCGTAGCCTGGTCGCCCTGCCCTCCGTTAAAGCCACCTTGACGCCGGTGGCGCTGCTGCCAGGCAAAGCAGGCGCCGCCGACCAACAGCGGCTGGAGGTCTGTTTCCAGGCGCTTGAACAGTGGGCGCCGGCGACCTCCTGCGTGAACCCGATTCTGCTCTGCCGGACTACAGCGCAGCCGCCGGCGCACGACGCCGGCGTGCTGGAACAACTGTTTCGTGCCCTGGTGGATGCAGCTCTGTCCGAATTTTTTCACCACGCCGGTCGGTCTACCGGTCGGCGCGTCAGTTACTGCGCTCTGGGGATACGCCAGTTGGCCACTCTGCAGGAAACGCTGCTCGAGCATCTGCAAGCGCGCGTGCAGTACAACCTGTACTGGGGCGGACTGGTCAATCTCAACAACCTCGCCGCGGCTGTAAAGGAGGCTTTGCAGGCGCAGGCGGAGCATTTCCTGGTGGATTGCGCCGGTGCATTCGCGGAGCAGTTTCAGCATTTTCCGGAGGCGGTCGCCAATCTGCCGGGCAGTCCGCTGGAAATGGCTGCTGCCCGGCAGGCGCGCGCCGTTTTCGAGGCGGAATTCGAGGCCGCCGAGCGCCAGGTTAGACAACGGTTGGAGCCATTCGGCCAGGCTCTGGAAGCGCGCCTGAGACACGAGTTCGCCGCCGTTCTGGAGGCCGATACAGACGGTTTTGCCGGCGGCCGGTTTTTCCTGGATGCTCTGGTTAAAGGATTGGAACAGGCGCGGGAGGAATTCTGCCGCAAGCCGCTGCGCACCGGCGCGAATGCCTATTACGAATCCAGAATCGAAAAACTGATCTCGACCTTCCGCCTGCCCATCGCCCGGGTGGATCAGCACAGCGGCGCGGCGGTCGCCGCCGCTGTGCAGGCGCTGCATGCGGCGACCGATGCCTCCGCGGCCCCGGAACATATCCCCATCCATTTCCTGACGGGCAGTTGGGATCACATCCAGTCTCTGCTGGAACAACGTGCGCCCAGGGCAGCGGACGCGCGTCGCCTGCTGTTCGCTACTTGTGAGCTGTTTTTCACCGCGGCGCTGCCTCTGGCGGTGCAGCGGCACCAGACCCGCCGCCTGTGGGATGCGATGCAGGGCGCGGAACAGGCGGACAACGGGCGGCAGTCGCTATCTAAACGCCGGTTATTTGCCCCAGCGCCGCCGGGCGAACAACCCGCTGCCCAACTGGCGCTGGCCGGGCTGGAACGAGAAAAGACCGAATGGCAGGGACCCTACTCGACCCTGTACCGTTTCTACCTGCGATTGGTGAGCGAACTGCTCTGGCCACAGATCCTGCGCCTGTTGATCGTCGATGAGTTGCAGAGCCGGTTGCACCGGTTGATAGTGGAGTTCACCGGCTTCTGGGCCGGTGTGGGAGCTGTCTGCACTGAACGCTGGCGCGAGGCTGAATATTTACCAGCAGGGCCGACCTGGGTCACTCCGGTTGGCGGCGCCGTTCGACTGGAGACGCTGGACAGTGTGTTCGGACCACTGGACCCGGCTGCCTGGAAAGCACTGGCGGCGCAGGCGCTGACTATGTCGCCACGGGAGTATTTCCAGGCAGGCCCCGCCGCGCTGGTGGAGCGGCTGTCCGACTTCAGCACTGCCCGCTGCGTCCCCTTCCGGGCACGAGACGTGCTGGAATGGCTGGAACTGAGGGGAGCAGCGGCGCAAGCGCTGTTGCGGGAGGCCCTGCAACAGGCTGAAACCGAGGCGGCATTCACCTTGCTGGCGACGGCGCGCTTGCAATCCAGGCGGGCGCGGGCGATCCGGACCACGGAACGCATTCGTGCGGCGCTGCACAATCGTTACCGGGATTTGTGGAATCCCGACGATGCTTTCCTGGACAGCGCCGATACTCAGGCTATCGACCTGACCGTATTCAAGAGCTGGTAACGCTGCCCGGAACCGCCGGTTGCAGCGTGCGGCGCAGATCGGCCGGATCGTAGCCTTGCGCGGCGCTGCGCTGCAGCAGTTCCTGATAGAGCTTCGGGTCCATCGAGGGCGTGCGCGACAATATCCACAAGTAATCGCGCGTGGGATGGCCGACCACTGCGTAACGATAATTCTCGTCCAGTTCGATAATCCAGTAATCTCCCTTGAACGGCCAGAAGAATTGCACCTTGAGCCGGGCCGGATCGTCATCCGCCACCCAGGCCACGCCCGCGGCGCGCCGGACCGGTCCGTCCAGGGAATCCTGACGACATTGGTTCTCCACTCCGATGCGACCGTCCGGGCGTTGGGTGTAAGTCGCCTGGGTCGCTACGCAGCCGCGTTGAAACGAATTCGGGATGCTGGCGATTTCGTACCAAACACCGAGATAGCGGTTCAGATCGACGCGTTCAACGGTGTGTGGCGGCGGCAGACCGGCGTACTTGCCGGTCGTGCAGGCGGCCAGAACCAGCAGAGCAGCCACCCGCACCAACCACCGGGTGCTGGCACTGAACGGCAGGAATGCTTTACAACTCATTGGCGTTACTCCAGGAGTGTTGGCAGGCTGGCCCACGTTGCGAAACGACCTGCGCCGGCCGGCGATGGAAGAAATCGGTTACCGCACGGACCCGTTCTCGCTCGACGGCATCAGCGGTAGCCCGCGCGACTACAGTTACAAGTAAGATTACCGCACAAGCAAACCGAGGAGAAACCGATGCATGGCCTAATGATGAATGTCGATCTGAAGATCACCTCTTTAATTCAGTATGCGGCCCGCTGGCACGGCGAGCGGGAAATCGTCTCACGTCGGGTGGAGGGCGATCTCCACCGTTACACCTATGCCGACGCCTATACCCGGATCAGCCAATTGGCCCATGCGCTGACCCAACTAGGCGTCAAACCGGGAGATCGGATCGCCACCCTGGCCTGGAACGGGTATCGTCATTTGGAACTGTACTATGCCATCCCGGGCATCGCCGCCATCTGCCATACCCTGAATCCCCGTCTGGCGGCGGATCAGCTAAGCTACATTATTAACCACGCCCAGGATAGTTACCTGTTCTTTGACCTGAACTTGGCACCCCTGGTGGCCCAGTTGGCTTCTCAGTTACCCACGATCAAAGGGTACGTGGCGCTGACGGATCCGGCGTTGCAGCCGGAGGGGATGGGGATTCCTCATCTATTGAGTTATGAAGACCTGTTGGCCGGCCAGCCGGCCACGTTCGAGTGGCCGGCATTAGAGGAAACGACGGCCTGCTCGCTCTGTTATACCTCCGGTACCACCGGCCTGCCGAAAGGCGTTCTGTATCATCATCGCTCTACGGTGCTGCATGCGTTTGCCGTGTGCAGCGGTGACGGTCTAGGTCTGCGCAGCCGGGATACGGTGTCACCGATCGTGCCGATGTTCCACGCCAATGCCTGGGGTATCCCTTATGCCGCCGCCATGGCTGGTGCCAAGTTGGTTTTGCCCGGTCCGCAGTTGGATGGCGAGCACTTGTGCGAACTGTTCGACCAGGAAGGCGTGACGCTCACGGCCGGGGTACCGACCGTCTGGCTGGATCTGCTGAGTTATCTGGAACGGGCCGGCCGCCGGCCCAGAACGCTCCACCGGATGCTGGTCGGTGGCGCGGCAGTCCCCCGCGCCTTGATCGAGCGCTTCGAGACGGTCTACCAGATTCAGCCTGATTCAAGGCTGGGGAATGACGGAGATCAGCCCGCTGGGGGCCGTCTGCAACCCCAAGGGGGAGATGGCCGAATGGCCGGCCGAACAGCGCTATGCGGGCTTTCAGTCCAAAAGTGGTCGCCCCCTTTACGGCGTAGAGATGAAACTCGTCGATGAGGCCGGCCACGAGGTTCCCGCCGATGGCCACACCCCAGGGAGCCTTCTGGTGCGCGGCCCCTGGGTGGCCAGCGGTTATTATCAGGGCGTCGGCCAGGAGGCCTTTACCTCGGACCACTGGTTTGAGACCGGCGATGTCGCCACGCAGGATGCCGAGGGCTTCATCCAGATCACTGACCGCACCAAGGATCTGATCAAATCTGGGGGCGAATGGATTAGCTCGATTGCTCTAGAAAGCATCGCGATGGCGCACCCGGCGGTCCAGGAAGCGGCTGCGATCGCTATCCCGCACCCTCGATGGCAGGAGCGGCCGCTGCTGATTGTCGTGCTTAAAGAAGGACAGGCCCTCAGCGGTGAGGAACTGCTGGCTTTTTTCGAGGGCAAGGTCGCCCATTGGGCGGTGCCAGAGGCGGTGGTGTTCGTCGATGCCTTGCCGCACACGGCCACCGGTAAGGTGTCCAAACTGAAATTGCGACAGACTTTCGCCGGGTAAGGCAGTTATACCTAAGGTGATTTCCTGAAAAGATTATACCTGTGGGTCCAGTCTTTATTCCCCCCTGCCAAGGAGGGGAATCTATACCCACCCATACCCAACTTTCCGGTATAGCCTTTGCCAGTGCTTGCCGAAATCGACGACCCGGCCACGTCCCACGAGCGGCGCGCCCTGATCGGCGTGCGGCTGGCGCTGATTGGCGATACCCGCAAAGGAGTGGGACTGCGCCCGGACGGATTGCCGGATATCGTCTGGTGCCAAGTGCCGGGCGGTGAAATCACTCTGGAAATCGAAGCGGAGCGATCCTCCCGCCTGACCCGCTGGTTGAAACGGCTGGTGCCGCCTACTTTCCAGGTTGAGCCGTTCTACATTGCCAAGTACCCGGTGACCTATATTCAGTACAGGGCTTTTCTGGAAGATCCAAAAGGCTATCACAATCCGGTCTGGTGGCAGGGGCTGTTGGTCAGCCAGCCACCTGCTGAGGCTGGTAAGCAATTCACCCGGCGGAGAAGGTGGCCTGGGTGGAAGCGATTCCCTTCTGCCGCTGGCTGAGTGCCCGGTTGGGCTATGAGGTTCACCTGTCGACCGAGTGGGAATGGCAACAGGCGGCCACGGGTGGCAATCTAGCCAATGTCTATCCCGGGGACCGGATTGGGACGACAGACAGAGCCAAGGCCCTGGACGCGGCCCGATGGCGACGGCGGCAGCGAGAAGACGCAAGGGGATCGTCTCCAGATGGAAGCGTCGGTTGAAACGATAGGCGAACGCGGCCAGGTAGCGTGTGTCGTACTTGGCGAAGTCGAACGCATGGTAAGCGCCGCCGAAACGGGTTTTGAGGTTGCCCAATACCGTATTGACCCAACTGAATTCCGGCAACTCCTTGGGTTTGCGCGCGCCTACGACGATAGGCTGGTGTTGGCAGCCGGCGTCGGTCACCCCGGCAAAACAAGCCAGGCCGTCGGAAACCACAACGCTCGTTCTTCGGCATCAGAGGCCATCATGACAGCAAGCAAAAAAGCCAAAGCAAAGGCATCAGAAGCAACGCGCGATACCAAGACCATCGAGGCGCAGGAGATCGCTGGAAAAACAGCCGAGGTGCAAGCCATGGTTGAAAGTACCGTTGCCGGTTTCCCCATCGTCGGCGTCGGCGCGTCCGCCGGGGGGCTGGCGGCGTTCGAGGCCTTCTTTTCCGGCATGCCCGCCGACACCGATCCCGGCATGGCCTTTGTCCTGGTGCAGCACCTGGCCCCGGACCACAAGAGCATCCTCACCGACCTCATCCGGCGCTACACCCGCATGCAGGTCTTCGAGGTCGAGGACGGGATGGCGGTAAAGCCCAATTGCGCCTATATCATCCCGCCCAACCGCGACATGGCCTTTCTGAACGGCGCTCTCCAATTGATGGAACCCTCCGCCCCCCGCGGGCAGCGCCTGCCGATTGACTTCTTCTTCCGCTCCCTGGCCCAGGACCAGCGCGAGCGGGCCATCTGCATCGTGCTTTCGGGCACCGGCAGCGACGGCACCCAGGGCGTGCGGGCCATCAAGGGCGAGGGTGGCATGATCATGGTCCAGAACCCCGCCTCCACCGAGTACGACGGCATGCCGCGCAGCGCCATCGCCACCGGCCTGGTGGATTATGAGCTGCCGCCGGCCGAGATGCCCGCACAGCTCATCGCCTACGTGGCCCATGCCTTCGGCAAGCCCCCCCTGGCCACCACCGCCCCGGCGCCCAAGACCGAGAACGCGTTGAAGAAGATCTTCATCCTGCTGCGCGCCCAGACCGGCCATGACTTTTCCCAGTACAAGCCCAGCACCCTCCACCGCCGCATCGAGCGGCGCCTGGCTGTCCACCAGATCGAAACGATGGACGGGTATGTCAAGTATCTTCAGCAGACGCCGGCGGAGGTGGAAGCGCTCTTTCACGACTTGTTGATCGGCGTGACCAATTTCTTCCGCGATCCGGAGGCCTTCAAGGCCCTTGAGGAACAGGTCATCCCCAAGCTCTTTGCCGGCAAGCCCGCCGACGCCGTGATCCGTGTCTGGTCGCCGGGATGTTCCACCGGCGAGGAGGCCTATTCCCTCGCCATCCTGCTCGCCGAACGTCAGGAGGCGATGAAACAGAGTTTCAAGGTGCAGGTCTTCGCCACCGATATCGACAGTCAGGCGATTGCCACGGCCCGGGCCGGTCGCTATCCGGCCAGCATCGCCGCCGACCTCACGCCGGAAAGGCTGGCGCGCTTTTTCGCGGCCGAGCCCGACGGCAGCGCCTACCGCATCCACAAAGGCATCCGCGACCTGCTGGTCTTTTCCGAGCAGAATGTGATTAAAGACCCGCCGTTCTCCAAACTTGACCTCATCAGTTGCCGCAACCTCCTGATCTATATGGGCGGGGACTTGCAGAAGAAGATCATACCCCTCTTCCACTACGCCCTGAACCCGGGCGGTTTTCTCTTCCTGGGCACCTCCGAGACCGTGGGCGAGTTTATGGATCTGTTTGCTGTGCTGGACCGCAAGTTGAAGCTGTATCAGCGCAAAGAAAACTTTCACGGCGCGCAGCGCGCGGCCCTGGGCCGGTTTCTCCCGTCCATGACGGCGATCGATGCGGCGCTCCCGCGGGCCGCCGGAAAAACGGCATTCCCAGTGAAACTGCCGCTGCGCGAGATGACCGAGCAGGCGCTGCTGCAGCAGGTCGCCCCGGCCGGCGTGCTCGTCAACAGCCACGGCGAGATTCTCTACCTCCACGGCCGCACCGGTCTGTATCTCGAGCCGGCCCCGGGCGAGGCCGGAACCCCCAACATCCTGAAGATGGCCCGCGACGGCTTGCGGCGCGACCTGACCACGGCCCTGCACAAAGCCATGGGGACCAAAGAGAGCGTGCGCTGCCCGGGCCTGCGCGTCAAAACCAACGGCGACTTCACCACGGTCAACCTGACCGTCCGCTCGGTGGCGACAGGCCCTGCCGCGACGCCGGAGGCGCCCCTTTACCTGGTAGTTCTGGAGGAAGCGCCCTTCGACCCCGAACCGGCGCAGCAGGGCGGCGGCCTGCGAGCCCGCGAAGGGGCGGACAGCCCCGATACGGATGCCGACGCGCGCATTGCGGTGCTCAAACAGGAACTGCAGGCCAAGGAGGAATACCTCCAGGCCGCCAACGAGGAACTGGAGACCGCCAATGAAGAGCTCAAATCCTCCAACGAAGAGATGCAGTCGGTCAACGAAGAATTGCAATCCACCAACGAGGAACTGGAGACCTCCAAGGAGGAATTACAATCGGTCAACGAAGAGTTGGCCACGGTCAACTCCGAGTTGCAAACCAAGGTAGCCGATCTGTCGCGGGCCAACAACGACATGAACAATCTGCTGGCTGGCACGGGCATCGCCACCATCTTTGTGGATCACCGGCAGCACATCCTGCGCTTCACCCCCGCCGCCACCAAGATCATCAACCTGATCCCCACGGACGTAGGGCGGCCCGTGGGCCACATTCTCTCCAACCTGGCGGGCCACGACCGGATTGTGGCTGATACCCAGACGGTGCTGGATAGCCTGATTCCCAAAGAGGTGGAAGTGCAGACCACGGAGGGCCAGTGGTACAAGATGCGCATTCAGCCCTACCGCACGCTGGACAACGTGATCGAGGGCGGCGTGATCACCTTTGTCGACATCACGGAAATAAAGGCAGCATGGGATGAACTGCGGAAAGCCAATGATCTGCTCCGCTTGGCCGTGGTCGTGCGCGATGCGTACGATGCCATCACCGTGCAGGACTTGGAGGGCCGCATCCTGGCCTGGAACCCGGGAGCGGTGAGGATGTATGGTTGGAGTGAAGCCGAGGCGCTGGTGATGAACGTCCGCGACCGGGTCCCGGAGGGGCTGCGAGAAGAAGCGTTGGCCAATGTACTGAAGCTTAGCCAGGCTGAAATTCTGGAGCCGTATCGTACCCAACGAATCACTAAAGAGGGTACTGTCGTGGAGGTCTGGTTGACCTCCACCGCTTTGGTGAATAAGGCCGGGCGGATGTATGCGATTGCGACCACGGAGCGGTCGAAAGAATCAAAGAAGGGATCGAATGGTGGAAACGCACCATGAAAAGCCAAGATGACCGGCCCGAACCCGCCGCCGAACTGCGCCGGCAGGCTGAAGAGATCGCCCGGAAAGAAGCGGCCCAGTCGGCGGAAGACCTGGAGTCCCTGTCGCCCGAAGGCATCCGGCAGACGCTTCACGAACTGCGGGTGCACCAGATCGAGCTGGAGATGCAGAACGAGGAGTTGCGCCGGACGCAGGCGGAACTGGACGCCGCGCGGGCGCGCTATTTCGACCTCTACGATCTGGCGCCGGTGGGCTATTGCACCCTCTCCGAGAAGGGGCTGATCCTGGAGGCCAATCTCACCGCCGCGACCCTGCTGGGCGTGGCCCGGGGCGCGCTGGTCAAGCAGTCGATCTCCCGCTTTATCTTTCCCGAAGACCAGAACAGCTACTACCTCTTCCGCAAACAGCTCTTTGAAACCGGTGCGCCGCAGGCGTGCGAACTGCGGATGATGAAACAGGACGAAACGGCATTCTGGGCGAATCTGGAAGCAACCGCCGCGCAGGACGCCGACGGCGCGCCCGTGGGTCGCGTCGTGATGAGCGACATCACCGCGCGCCGGCAGGCCGAGCAGGCGTTGCGCGAAAACGAGGCGCGGCTGCGGGCCATCGTTCAGGCCGTCCCCGACGTGCTGCTGGTATTGGATGAAGAGGGGCGCTATGTCGAGGTCCTGACCGTCCGGCCCGACCTGCTCTATACCGAGCACGCGGCGCTGCAGGGCCGGCGGCTCGGCGAGAGACTGCCGGCGGCGGTGACGGAGCAGGTGCTCGAGGCCATCCGCCAAACCCTGCGGACCTGCCAAATCCAGAGCCTGGAATACGAGCTGTCGATCCCTAAAGTCGGCCCGCGCACGTTCGAGGTGCGGCTCGCTCCCTTGGACGCGACGCTGCCGGGCAGACCGATGGTGGTGTTGCTGGCGCATGACATTACCCAACGCCGGCTCACCGAAGAGAGCCTGCGGCAAGCACAGAAAATGGAGGCGGTGGGGCAACTCACCGGAGGGATGGCCCATGATTTTAACAACCTGCTCGCCATTATCCTGGGGAATCTCGAACTCCTGGCGGAGCAACTCCAGGACCCGGCGATGGGAAGCCTGCTGCAGGAGGCGTTGGTGGCGGTGGAACGCGGCGCCAGCCTGACCCATCGCCTGCTGGCCTTCGCGCGGTGCCAGCCCCTGCGGTTAAAAAGGACGGATTTGAACCAACTGGTGGCCGGCATGAGCGATCTGCTGCGCCGCAGTCTGGGCGAGACCATCGCTTTGCGGACGCACTTGGCCGAGAATCTGCTCCCGACCGTGATCGATCCGGGCCAATTCGAAGCCGCACTGCTCAATTTGGTGGTCAACGCGCGCGACGCGATGTCCCTCGGTGGACAACTGACTATCGAGACCGCCAATTACTGGCTGCACGAGGACGTCGCGCACACCCGGCTTTATGAAGTGGAACCCGGGCAGTACGTCATGCTGGCGGTCGGCGACACCGGCAGCGGCATGGCGCCGGACGTGCGACGGCATGCCTTTGAGCCCTTCTTTACCACCAAGGAGGTCGGACAGGGCAGCGGGCTGGGACTCAGCATGGTCTATGGCCTGGTGAAACAGTCCGGCGGATTTATTCACCTCGACAGCGAGGTGGGCCAGGGAACGACTCTCCGCCTCTATCTGCCCGCGGCGGGGGCGGACGCTGGCACGGCCGTCGAACCCCCTTCCGAGCCGGTGCGTCCCCGCTCCGGCCAGCAGCAAACCATCCTGGTGGTGGAGGATGAGAGCGCGGTGCGCCGGATGGCCGTGCGCATGCTGGAGAGTTTGGGCTACCAGACCGTCGAGGCGGATACCGCGGCGACGGCGCTAGCGGTTTTGGAGGCCACCCCACAGGTGGCGGCGCTGTTCACGGATGTGGTCCTGCCGGGCCCTCTGAGCGGGGTGGAACTCGCGCGGCAAGCCGTCCAGCGACGACCCGATCTCAAAGTCTTATTCACCTCGGGCTATACCGAAGCGCACCTCAGCCGGTTCAGCGACCGTCCGGCGGACAGCGACTTGCTGGACAAACCCTACCGCAAGCCGCAACTCGCGGAAAAGCTCCGCGCCCTGCTCGACCGTGGCGCGGCGACGGAGTCCGGTTGAGTCGGTCCGCAGGATACCGGGGTCAACTCCCCGTCTCTCCCCGTCGGCTCGCACCGTGCCCTTGACGAAAGCCTCTCGTCGATGCTAGCGCCCCCTGATTCCAGCCGCTGTGTGGTTGGACTTCCTGGGGTTGGTGGAGAAGCGGAGCAAAATGCAACGATCTTCGGGGAGCAAAGCGGGCAACCCATGCAGCAGGGAGAAAGCACCTTCCCGCTGCCGGTGGATTTCATGACTGTAATGCTCGGTTTTTATTGCGGCTATGGTGTACTATAGAAATAGTGAAGCTTGTCGCTGCCGTAGGCGGATGGAGGGAGCAGCGTGGAAGGGGCCAGAGGAACCAAAAAACGTGGTCTGTCCCCTATTTCACTATTTCACTGGACCCGGCTGCCTGGAAAGCACTGGCGGCGCAGGCGCTGACTATGTCGCCACTGGAGTATTTCCAGGCAGGCCCCGCCGCGCTGGTGGAGCGGCTGTCCGACTTCAGCACTGCCCGCTGCGTCCCTTTCCGGGCGCGAGACGTGCTGGAATGGCTGGAACTGAGGGGAGCAGCGGCGCAAGCGCTGTTGCGGGAAGCCCTGCAACAGGCTGAAACCGAGGCGGCATTCACCTTGCTGGCGACGGCGCGCTTGCAATCCAGGCGGGCGCGGGCGATCCGGACCACGGAACGCATTCGTGCGGCGCTGCAAAATCGTTACCGGGATTTGTGGAATCCCGACGATGCTTTCCTGGACAGCGCCGATACTCAGGCTATCGACCTGACCGTATTCAAGAGCTGGTAACGCTGCCCGGAACCGCCGGTTGCAGCGTGCGGCGCAGATCGGCCGGATCGTAGCCCTGCGCGGCGCTGCGCTGCAGCAGTTCCTGATAGAGCTTCGGGTCCATCGAGGGCGTGCGCGACAAGATCCACAAGTAATCGCGCGAGGGATGGCCGACCACCGCGTAACGATAATTCTCGTCCAGCTCGATAATCCAGTAATCTCCCTTGAACGGCCAGAAGAATTGCACCTTGAGCCGGGCCGGATCGTCATCCGCCACCCAGGCCACGCCCGCGGCGCGCCGGACCGGTCCGTCCAGGGAATCCTGACGACATTGGTTCTCCACTCCGATGCGACCGTCCGGGCGTTGGGTGTAAGTCGCCTGGGTCGCTACGCAGCCGCGTTGAAACGAATTCGGGATGCTGGCGATTTCGTACCAAACACCGAGATAGCGGTTCAGATCGACGCGTTCAACGGTGTGTGGCGGTGGCAGACCGGCGTACTTGCCGGTCGTGCAGGCGGCCAGAACCAGCAGAGCAGCCACCCGCACCAACCACCGGGTGCTGGCACTGAACGGCAGGAATGCTTTACAACTCATTGGCGTTACTCCAGGAGTGTTGGCAGGCTGGCCCACGTTGCGAAACGACCTGCGCCGGCCGGCGATGGAAGAAATCGGTTACCGCACGGACCCGTTCTCGCTCGACGGCATCAGCGGTAGCCCGCGCGACTACAGTTACAAGTAAGATTACCGCACAAGCAAACCGAGGAGAAACCGATGCATGGCCTAATGATGAATGTCGATCTGAAGATCACCTCTTTAATTCAGTATGCGGCCCGCTGGCACGGCGAGCGGGAAATCGTCTCACGTCGGGTGGAGGGCGATCTCCACCGTTACACCTATGCCGACGCCTATACCCGGATCAGCCAATTGGCCCATGCGCTGACCCAACTAGGCGTCAAACCGGGAGATCGGATCGCCACCCTGGCCTGGAACGGGTACCGTCATTTGGAACTGTACTATGCCATCCCGGGCATCGCTGCCATTTGCCATACCCTGAATCCCCGTCTGGCGGCGGATCAGCTGAGCTACATTATTAACCACGCCCAAGACAGTTACCTGTTCTTCGACCTGAACTTAGCACCACTGGTGGCCCAGTTGGCTGCTCAGTTACCCACGATCAAAGGGTACGTGGCGCTGACGGATCCGGCGTTGCAGCCGGAGGGGATGGGGATTCCTCATCTATTGAGTTATGAAGACCTGTTGGCCGGCCAGCCGGCCACGTTCGAGTGGCCGGCATTAGAGGAAACGACGGCCTGCTCGCTCTGTTATACCTCCGGTACCACTGGCCTGCCGAAAGGCGTTCTGTATCATCATCGCTCTACGGTGCTGCATGCGTTTGCCGTGTGCAGCGGTGACGGTCTAGGTCTGCGCAGCCGGGATACGGTGTCACCGATCGTGCCGATGTTCCACGCCAATGCCTGGGGTATCCCTTATGCCGCCGCCATGGCTGGTGCCAAGTTGGTTTTGCCCGGTCCGCAGTTGGATGGCGAGCACTTGTGCGAACTGTTCGACCAGGAAGGCGTGACGCTCACGGCCGGGGTACCGACCGTCTGGCTGGATCTGCTGAGTTATCTGGAACGGGCCGGCCGCCGGCCCAGAACGCTCCACCGGATGCTGGTCGGTGGCGCGGCAGTCCCCCGCGCCTTGATCGAGCGCTTCGAGACGGTCTACCAGATTCAGCTGATTCAAGGCTGGGGAATGACGGAGATCAGCCCGCTGGGGGCCGTCTGCAACCCCAAGGGGGAGATGGCCGAATGGCCGGCCGAACAGCGCTATGCGGGCTTTCAGTCCAAAAGTGGTCGCCCCCTTTACGGCGTAGAGATGAAACTCGTCGATGAGGCCGGCCACGAGGTTCCCGCCGATGGCCACACCCCAGGGAGCCTTCTGGTGCGTGGCCCCTGGGTGGCCAGCGGTTATTATCAGGGCGTCGGCCAGGAGGCCTTTACCTCGGACCACTGGTTTGAGACCGGCGATGTCGCCACGCAGGATGCCGAGGGCTTCATCCAGATCACTGACCGCACCAAGGATCTGATCAAATCTGGGGGCGAATGGATTAGCTCGATTGCTCTAGAAAGCATCGCGATGGCGCACCCGGCGGTCCAGGAAGCGGCTGCGATCGCTATCCCGCACCCTCGATGGCAGGAGCGGCCGCTGCTGATTGTCGTGCTTAAAGAAGGACAGGCCCTCAGCGGTGAGGAACTGCTGGCTTTTTTCGAGGGCAAGGTTGCCCATTGGGCGGTGCCAGAGGCGGTGGTGTTCGTCGATGCCTTGCCGCACACGGCCACCGGTAAGGTGTCCAAACTGAAATTGCGACAGACTTTCGCCGACAAACCCGTAGGATAAGTAGAGCGATTTTCCAACCCCCCACCCCAACCCTCCCCCACCAGAGGGGAGGGAGTTTTTGTACAGGCTCTTAGAAGCTCACATCGTAAAACCACTATAAAATAAGGACAAGCCAATGCCTGTCTTGGATTCTGTCGCTGGTGATCAGGAAAGGTTTGGAAAGGGAACACAGTTGGAGAAACAGGGGGTCAAAACCACTATAATGACATCCGGCAGCAGCCGCATGGGACGCTCCGGTTGGTTTGAGAACCGCCTTAGCTTACCCCATTGTCACCTCTGCTTCCTGCTTCAAAGACCACCCCAATAGCCAAAATCCAGTCAAACCGAGCTTACTATGAAATCAAATATACATCAATTACTTACCTGCACTGCCGTCGCTACCCTGTGGTGCTTGGCCGCCTCACCCAGTCAAGCCTACACTATGGGATGGGAAAGCAATGACTTCGACACGGGTCCAGGAAACTGGCTGCTGGTGCAACCCAATGCCAAGGACACTGTTGACTGGAAAAACAGCAACCTTGCCGGAGGCACGGCGGGCGAACTGGGAGGAACCTTTACCCGGAACGAAGAGATGGCTTATTTTGCCCGTGATCTCGGAGTTGACGTCAGTCTTAACGATGAACTGTGGGCGACGGGAATATTCTCGGTCGCCAAAGAACCAGGAACAGCAACAAATAACAGTGTGTATCTTGGTTACTTCAACACCAGTGGCTCCGACTCAAACGGACAACCTATCAACTATATTGGTTGGAGGACTCGCGAGCCCATTGGGAATGGCACAGTATTCCGCTCAAGAGCCAGGATCGCTGTGGCGGACAACATTACTACCGACCAGTCTATAGAACAGAGAACAAGTTACGGGTTTGAAATCCATTGGATACCGTCAGGCCTCGGTGATGGAACTGGAAGGTACATCGGCTATGTTGGCGATATTCAAGAGGGTTCGTTTGACGTGAAGTATGAGACGCCTATGGGGCCAATGAGCATGAACGCATTCGGTCTTTGGTGGGAGGAAAGTGCTACCAATTCGGACGTCAAATTCGACGCCTACTTCGATAATCTCCGATACCTAGTGGTTCCCGAACCCTCAACGCCTCTGCTGGTAGCCGTGGGTGGCATTGCTCTTTGGCTAACACGCCGAGTTCACAGCAATTCCCGCTGCTCTAGAAATTTTAGTATAATCAGTATATTATATACGATACTCCGGCAGGTCTGGCAAGGTATTTGGGCTTCAAATTCAATCGATTTGGGTGGTCATGATGGTAAAAGCAAACTGTATTCCACTTCGTCCTCAGCGGCCGCAATTAAATAAACACGGTTCAGCGCCGGCCTTGTTAGGTCAAATCAGAGAAGATTTTGGGAAGATCACTGACCCTCGTCATGGCGGTCAGCAGTTTTCCTTACCGGATGTCTTGATGTCAGGCTTGGCGGTCTTGAGCCCCTCTGCAGTCAGCAGGCAAAGCGTCTCGCCTTAAGTGGGTAGCCTAACTGCTAACTCCTAACGCCTATCAGTTGCGATAGAAGCTCGTCGTCGCATAGTTGGAAGCGCGGTCGAGAATATCCGTTATCCGGACCCGGACGTAGTAGGTTTTATTCTTGGCCAGCGAGCTGACGTTGATCGCCAGCGAGCGGAGGTGTGGGGCGATGTCGGCTTTGGTGATCAGCGGACTGCCGGTGAACGCCGCGGTTTTGAAAATCTCGATCCGATACGAGAACTGCGGCCCGGTGGTCTCGTTAGGGATCCAGGCGATCGTGACCGTCTTGGTTTGCCTATAGTAGGAAGCCGACGCGCTGGTAAGCTGGCCGACGGCAATATCGGGCGTCGGGGTCGGCGCGGTCAGAGTCTGAACGCGATTGTCGGCGGTGATATTGGGTACCGAGTTCGGCCCTGACTCCATATAAAAATAGTCATCGATCACACCGCCGGTCGTGCCGACATTGAAGGTGCCCTGGGTGAAGGCGCGCCAGGAACCGTCCCCGTTGCGTTTCCAGCCGTGGTGGGTGCGCATGTGACGGGTGTAATCCAGGTACTGACCGGACCAGTTCTCCAGAAACGCCATCGCGCCGAGGTTGAAACGCACCGTCATCGGATAGTCGAAGGTCACGATCTGCTTCCAGACGCCGGTCACGCTGTCGTTGAGCCACAGCCCGAAGTAGGTATGGCTGTTGTAGTCCCAGCAACGGGTCAGCAGCGTGTACCACTGGCCGAGGTTCCAGTTGGAGCCGCCGAGGTTCGGCTGGGTGAGGATATGCATCCCCGTCCCTTCCCCGCCGAACGGTTCGACCCGGGCATTCGGCTCGGCATAAACCGAGGTGATCGCCTGGCCGTTAGACGGTGCCCAGAGGGAGTAGATAATGAGATGGCCCTGGGAGGGATGATCCTGGATGCCGGTGTAGCCGCCGGCCTCGGCGCCCTGGTTCCAGCCCAGGGTTTCATAGTAGGTGGTGGGACCGGTGGCGGCCACATAGACATCATTGATGAGGATATTGCCGGCCACGCGGCTGTCGTTGTACCAGAGATGCAAGGACGCTGCCGAGGCTGTCGCGCTCAGGCACGTCAGCGCCAGCGCCAGCGCACAGTGCTTTAACAGGGTGCGGAAGAACAGGTTCATGGCTGTCTCCTATGGCCCGGCGGCGGGCGCCGGGCGGTGAGTGGATCGGCGAGATAAGGTGAGCCATACCCACCCTACCGAGTTGGTTTTTCTCCTGTTGATCAGGGCGCAACGCCGGGGTGGTTTTGCGAGTCGGCGTTACGGCGCGCACGGCGCCGCGTTCAGGGCATGTGCGGCGAGCAGCGCTTCGAGCGCCGTGCGGTGATCGGCGACCCACTGGCCAAAGCGGTTCAGTCCGGTTCGACTGGCTTCATTGCGGATGGCGATCCGAACTTCCGCCCCCGCGCTGTAAAACGTGGCCAGCAGGCTTGCGTTGTTCGTGGCGTCGTGGCCGGTATGGGTCCGCCAGAGGTCGGCCTCCTGCCGCAGGACGACGGCGGCGAGCCGGAGGCTGCCTGCCTCGGACAGCAAGGTGGCCATCAGGGCTTTTATGCTCTGCCGGCACACCGGTTCTTCGGCAGAAAAGTGCTGACACGCCAGAATGACGGTTCTCGGCTTGAGCTGGGCCGGACCGAAGGACATGACATAACCGGATGCAATCAGGGAAAGGGGCCACGGGTTGCTCCGCCCCGGCTGGGCCCCGCGGGCTTGCGCGGCCTCCTGAGCGGCCTGGTCGGCCCAGTGTTCCCACCAGGCGTCGTCATTCCGCTTCAGCCGGAGCGACAGCCACAGTTCCTGCGCGGTATCGACATAACTGCGGTTGAGCGTCCACTCTGCCGCAATCACGCCCGCAATGGCCGCGCCTGGAAGGCCATGCGCCGCCGCCGCGTTGACGATGTCGTCCCGATGACTGAGCAGGAAGGAAACGACAGGGCAGCCGATGTCCGAGGTAGCGGGGATGGCGGGTTCGATGGCCAAGGGATGCGGCAACGCCAGCAGTAGACTGGCGGCGGCTACCGCGCAGGCTAAGCGAACACCGGACGCGCTGATGGCTATTCTGAATTGCTTTGTTCGACGGGCGGGTACGCCACGCTTGAAGACTGTAGGAAAGGAAGCGTTCATCGGTTTCTCCCCCTGGTGCGGATGCTACAGGGATGCGGTCGGCGGGCGACCGAAAGGTAACCCGGCTCGCCCGGTCGGTTCCCCACCTTTATTTCAGCACTACCGGTTTGCCAAGCTCCTGGTCGATCAGGCTCTTGAAAGACTCGAACGGTTGGGCGCCGGAGAGGAAGCGGCCGTTGACGAAGAAGGCGGGCGTGCCGCTGACGCCGAGGCGTTCGGCTTCCTTGGCGTCCGCCGCCACCCGCGCGGCCACTTCCGGCGACTGGCGATCCTTATCCCATTGCGCCACGTCCAGGCCAAGCTGTTGCGCCCAGGCGCGATAGTGCTCGTCGTCGAGAGTCTTCTGGTTAGCGAAGATTAGTTCCTCCATTTCCCAGAATTTGCCTTGCCGATGGGCGGCTTCGGCGGCGGCTGCCGCGCCCGGCGCCTTCGGATGGAAGTTCAGCGGCAGGTGCTTGAAGACCACCCGCACCTGGTCGCCGTAGGTATCTCGAATCTGCTGCAGCGTCGGCTGGACGCGGGCGCAGAAGGGACATTGGAAATCCATGAATTCCACCAGGGTGACCTTGGCGTCGGGCTGGCCGCGCACGGGCGAACCGTTCACCGCAATCGTGTAGCGTTGCGCCGGGTCGGGACCGCGGCGGGCATTGGCGACAGTGGGCGCCGGCTTGGCGGCGGCGCTGGCCTGGACCGATTGATTAAGCGTTTTCAGCGCCTCCTGCACGCCGGCGATGGCGGCGGTTTGGTGGTCGAGGGATGTGCGCACGAGCAGGCTGCCCGCCAAGAGCGCGGCGCCGATGACCAGCGCGGCGATGACGGCCACCGCTCCGGACGTTTTGTTCATGTTGACCTCGCGTGGTATTTTCCCGTCAGGGCCCTCGCCGCGGTGGCGGCCACCGGGCGGCGAGGGTGGGTCGAGTCCGGCACGGCTCGCTTAGAACGGGCGCGTGACCGGACGAGTTAAGGAAGTGTCGAGTGGCTCCAGTCGGTGCTTATTAGAAGGCGGCACCACCACAAGTGACGGGAGGATTCAACTGGCTAGCGATCTCCTGTACTTTCTGCATGCAAACCGGTATCTGCTCGGGGGTAAGCAGAATCGAGCTGGGACCGCTCCAGCATTTCCCGGACCAGACGTCAATAGACCTTTGGTATAGCATCTCCCACATCGAGATTGATTGTGGGCTGTATATTTGGCACCTTACATCCTCATCGGCGTCGATAGCCGCCTGGAAATAAGCGACACTCCACATAGGATCGCCATCGCAGGGACACGTAACCGGCGGCGCGCAATCGGAATCGGCGCTATCGATATTACCGTCGCAGTCATTGTCCAGACCGTCGTTGCAGCTCACCTCCTGAGTGCCTTCGGGCGGATTCGGGTTTGGATTCGTGACGCAGGCGCCCCTTGTCCCGATGCTCGGATCGCAGACCTCGACCGTGCAGATATTGCCGTCGTCGACGCAGGTCACCGGCACGTCCACATTGATCCCGCCGATCTCCGGGTCGCAGATAAACATGTAGCAGGGGGCCGCCTTAGGCGGTGTTATCTCAGTGTTGCTGCAGGTATGCGAGGTGAGGTTGCAGACGTCCGCCGTGCAGGCGTCGTTGTCGGCGCAGGCCGTGTCGTTGAGGCAGCAGCCCGCAATGGCCGCACCTACGCACGCGCCCGCCGCGTTGCAGGTATCCGTCCCGGTACACACGTCGCCGTCGTCGCACAATTCACCCGGCGCTGGCACGCCGACGCAACCACCCTGCTCGGCGATACACACATCATTGGTACAGGGGTTGCCGTCGTTGCACGAGACCGGCTGGGAGTAATCGCAGGTCCCGGCCGCGGTGCAGGTATCCACCGTACACGGATTGGCGTCGTTGCACTGGCTGTTCGTCTGGCATTCCGGCGGCGTCACGCACGGCCCCAGATGGTCGCCCGCATGGTTCTTGAGGTGCGCTTTTACTGCGCTCGGCGCCACGACGATTTCATGCGCTGCGGCCGGATTGCCCGGCGGCACGTGGCATAAAGTAACTTTCTCGCCGCCCGCCGACGCCACGCCGGGGGAAAGCCCGACGAGTAAGAGAAAGCTGTAGCACAGCGCCACCAGCAGGAAGCGCCAGTGGCCCTCCGTCTGGAACCGTGGCTGAACCCGCCCCTGGGATTCAGGCTGCGGGTAGACAGGTTGAAGCCGATTGTCTTGCATGGTAATCCCCTAATAAGAACGATTTGGAGTTATACACTGGCTGCGCAAGCCACCGTGCTATCCCGGCTTGGCGCGCAGTCGTTCTTTTCGCGGGAAGTCGGGGCGCTGGCCGGCGTGCGGCCAGGGTCTGGCTTCGAGGCACGTTAGTGACGCACCAATATTAAATACAGCAGTAACTGTGCCAAACTGAGGGTACGATGCCGGATTTAATGTTATGTCGTTATTTTAAAAAGCTATTTAGTGTGTTGACGAAAAATAAAGAAGGTCGAAAAGGCGGTTCCAAGCCGTGCTATTTCACGGCCCGTTAAATATCACCGTGAAATAGCACGGGCCGTGAAATAGTCACGGTTTTGTAACCGAGTCCCGGAACCGTGCTATTTAGCACGGGTCAGGCGAAAGCGGAGGTTGAAACCTATGGCTGTCGATTACACACCAGTCGGTTACTAACGCCGACGCGCTGGCGGCGTTCGCCACTTCCGAGCCGGCGCATTGAATCGCCCTTTCAGGGCTACATCCCATCGACATGACCGGTTAACCCAGGCCCGTTGGCCTGGGCTATGGTTGAAACGCCCCTTTGGGGCTGTCGGGCGGTGGAACCGCCTGCACACAGAGAAAATTCCGCACCCGGTTCCGTTCCGGCAGATAGATCTCCTCGCCGGTGCGGGCGCGAACCCAGAGCGCCGTCGAAGAGCCGCCGTCCAGATTGAGCGCACGGGCCACCCGCAGTTCATGCACGATATCCGGCGTAGCCAGCAGAGCCCCCAGATCGGCCAGCGTTACCGGGGATTCGATCACCGCCAGCCCGTAGCGCCCGGCGCGGTCCATCAGGGCCAATAGGTCGGGCCAGGCGCGCCGCTGTCGCTCTGCGTCGGCCCGACCTACGATGGGCTACGATGGACCGCTTGTGGGTTACCGCTTACTCTGCCCCGATGACAGCGAAGTCACTGCTGTTCGGGTAATGGAACAGCTTGGCGGCTCCACGATAATCGTTTTTCGAGCCTTCTACGGTGAACTCGCAGTAGATCGGGGCGCCGTTTGGAAAACCATCGACATAGTGGTTCGCCGTGTGCTGGGGAGCGACGGTGATTTCGCCGCTGTCGAGCAGAATGGCGCCGTCGCTGATGATCCGGACCTGGACCGTGCGCACCTTGTTACCCACATTGGTCAGGTTGCACGCCAGCATGCCGTCGTTCAACGTGCCATCGTTCGTGGCGCCGGGAATGTGGCGCGCCCACAGGGTAGGCGTAATCAGTTTGGCGGTGTCTTTATCCTGAAGTGATCCACCGCTCGCTTGGAAATTTACGAACAGCATGAGGCTGGCTGCGGTAAAGACGATCTTGGATTTCATGGCTTTCTCTCTTCATTCAGTGACAATGTCACATTGGAAAAACAAGAGGCAACGGTGCTTCACCCATGGTTGGTCAGAGTCGCCGTAGTCTCGCCGTCGGTCGGGTATAGGATGTGCCCGACCGCTT
>CAVPSQ010000004.1:567500-1591289 GCA_963708455.1 uncultured Pseudomonadota bacterium | reverse complement strand
GAGGCCCGATAAGGCACCTCCCGACACGGCGGCCCGCGCGGGCCGCCGGCTGTAACCGGGCCGTCCTGACGAATCGAGGTAAGGTATGGAACATATCGTCAACCTGCACATTGAGCATCTGCCGGAAGGCGTTTACCTTGCGACATCGGACGATATTCCGGGACTGGTGGGCCCAGGGCCGCACCGTCACCGAGACCCTGGAGATCGCCCGCGACGTGGCCAGGAAGCTGCTGGAGGCCCAGGCCGAACGCCAGAGGTCACCGAAGCTCAGGCAAGCTGGAGATTCATTCGATTATCCTTGACACCACCATTCCCAACCATCCCGGCGATATGCCGGAAGGCACGCTCAGGGCCATTCTCAAACAGGCGGGCATCGAGCCGGAGGCGTTCTTGATGAAGAAGTGACAAGTTGCGCGAGGTCCTCGCGAGCCGCTCGGTCAAGTGCGGCCCGCGACTGCACAGTCGAAACCCGAAAGCACATAGGAGGCCAGAGGAAAATGCCAACCATGAAAGGCATATTTTTTCACCCGATCTGGACGCTGACCCTAAGCGTCACCTAAATTTCGATGAAAGGAACACACTGTGAAACTCAATGAACGTCCTCTTTTTAGCGGGGCGATGGCCTGCTCCATCGCCATAGCCCTCTTCACCGGCGGCACGGTATCCGTACAGGCGGCGGAGAATTACAAGATGACGACCCCGATCGCACCGGGTGTTGCCACGCCGAACAAAGTCGAAACCTCGATCGGCACGTTGCACCTGAACTACGGCTACCCGACCGC
Source organism: uncultured Pseudomonadota bacterium (assembly GCA_963708455.1). GTDB lineage: Bacteria > Pseudomonadota > Gammaproteobacteria > Competibacterales > Competibacteraceae > CAIMUS01. The sequence continues at coordinate 1,590,507 of CAVPSQ010000004.1, read as the reverse complement.
CGAGACCGTGGAGAAGATCTACGACAACCTCGACCGTTCGCGCGCCTTGCAGGCCTACCTGCTGGCCATCCCGATCGTCAATCAGGCGGGCATGCGCGATTCAATACGCAAGTTCGGACCTGATAACCAGACCAACGTGATCTGGGAAGATCTGGTCGATCCGAGGACCGTGGAGCTGACGGCGAACGACAACACGATCTACAACTTCATCTGGGTCGACACCAGCAAGGGTCCGTTGGTGGCCGAGATTCCGCCCAAGGTGCTGGGGCTGGTCGACGACTTCTGGTACAAGTGGGTGGCCGACGTCGGCATCACCGGCGCCGACAAGGGCGAGGGCGGCAAGTACCTCCTGCTGCCGCCCGGATACAAGGGCGACATCCCGCCGGGGTATCACGTCGTCCGGCCGAGCACCTTTGGCAACTGGCTCGTCTTCCGCGCCTTCCTCGTGGACGGTTCGACCCGGCCCGGCGTCGATTCGGTGAAGAAGAACCTGCGGATCTACCACCTGGCCGACGCCGCCAACCCGCCGCCGATGAAGTTCGTCAATGCCTCAGGCATTCCGGCGAACTTCGTGGCGCCCGGGGACTATGCGTTCTGGGATCTGCTGAACCAAGTGATCCAGGAAGAACCCAGCGAGGGCAGCGATCCGACCACGCTTGGTCTGTTTGCCTCCATCGGCATTCAGAAGGGCAAGCCCTTCAATCCGGATGAGCGCATGAAGAAGATCCTGGCCGACGCCGCCAACATCGGCGCGGTGACCGCACGCACCATTGCGTTCAAGATCCGGGACAAGGACGCCTACTATTACCCGGACAGCACGTGGCGACTGCCGTTCTTCGGCGGCTACAAGTTCGAGGTCTCGCCCGGCGTCGCCAACCTCGATGGCGCGGCCTTCTTCTACTACTTTGCCACCGGCGTGACGCCCGCAATGGAGGAGAAGATGGTCGGCAAGGGGTCGCAGTACCCCTGGTCCGTCGAGGACGCGAAGGGCAACCGCTTCGAGGGTGCCAAGACCTACAAGCTGCATCTGCCGCCGAACGTCCCGGTCAAGGATTTCTGGTCGGTTATCGTCTACGACAACCAGACCCGCTCGATGATCCAGACCGACCAGAAGGCCCCGAGCGTGAGCAGCCAGAACAAGGACCTCCAGGTCAACGCGGACGGCTCGGTGGATGTGTGGTTCGGTCCCACGGCCCCCGAAGGCAAGGAAAGCAACTGGGTGCAGACGATTCCGGGCAAGGGCTGGTTCATGATTCTGCGGCTCTACGGACCGCTCGAACCTTGGTTCAACAAGACCTGGCGTCCGGCGGACATCGAGTCCGTTGTTCGCTGAACCCATGGGTTGCCCCCCGCCACCGCGGGGGGCGCCCCTGCGAGGACATCAAGAATGGACGAATCCAAGATCCTGAGTACCTTCGCGGCGACCCTGTTCGCCCTATTGAACCCCCTGGGAATGCTCCCGGTGTTCATCGGCTACACGGCCCAGATGCGCCCCGGGGTGCGCGCTGGGTGGCCCTGTTCGTGTCCCTGACCGTCATGGGGCTCATGCTCCTGTTCCTGATCGGCGGCACGGCCATCCTCGACTTCTTCGGGGTCACCCTCGACTCGTTCCGCATGGCCGGCGGCATCCTGCTGTTGCTGATCGGCATCCAGATCGTCACCGGAGCCGGCAGCGCGACCACAACCAGCCTGACACTCGATGGGGCCAACAACATCGGGGAGGCCGAATCGGCCTACCGGCAGATCGTCATCCCCTTCGCCCTGCCCCTGCTGGTCGGCCCTGGGGTCATCGCCAACCTGATGCTGTACTCCAGCGAGGCCAAACACGCCGCCAGCACCTCCCTGTCCCTGGGGATGATGCTGGTGATCGCCGGGGTCTCCGCCCTGACCTTCGTCATCCTGCTCTCCGGGCCCTTCCTGCGCCGCATCCTTGGGGACATTGGGCTCGGCATCGTCACCCGCATCCTGGGCCTCCTGGTGGCGGCCATCGGCATGCAATTCATGGTCACCGGAACCACCAACCTCATCGTCCACACCATAGTCCCGGCGATCCATGCCGCCGGGGCCTGAGCCGCTGAACCGTCGCCCCAGGAGCAGACCACTCATGCCCCATCCAGCAGCCCTACCGCCATTCGCTCCGGCTCGCGGCCGTGCATGCAGCATCTTGGTCCAGGCAGCCAGCCTGGCCTTGGCCCTCACCTGCCCCAGCGGCGCGAACGCGGCCCTCAGCGCCGAGGAGTTGGCCAAGCTGGCCCAGAACCCGGTCGGCAACCTGATCAGCGTGCCGTTCCAGGACAACGTCAACTTCAACGTCGGACCGTGATGGCGTTTGGCGGGATGTTGGGCTTGATGGGCGTGAAACTGCCAGGCATCGAGGTTTGTATCGCGCTCTCGGCCATCGCGCTCGGGTTCATGGTGCTGCGCGAGGCGAAGCCCAATCTCTGGGCGGCGGCAATGCTCGTGGCGTTCTTCGCGATTTTTCACGGCCACGCGCACGGCACGGAATTGCCCGATGGCGCGAATGCTTTGCTTTACAGCATCGGCTTCGTGATGGCGACGGGCACGCTGCACGCCGTCGGCATCGGCATCGGCACGATCCATCGCTGGCCGCGCGGACGTCTCGCGTTGCGCGTGGCGGGAACGGCAGTGATGGCGGGCGGCGGCGTGTTTCTGTGGAGAGCGCTGGCATGAAACGAAGGCTTGGCCTGCTGCTGGCACTGTTCTGTGCGGCGCCTTCGGCGCACGCGCACCTGATGAACACTGGCTTCGGCCCGTTCTACGACGGTTTGACGCATCTGTTCGTGACGCCGGAGGATTTGTTGCCGGTGATCGCGCTCGCGCTGCTGGCCGGACTGCGCGGGCCACAATTTGGGCGCGCCGTGTTGTTTGTCTTGCCGGCGGCCTGGCTGGTCGGCGCGGCTGCCGGCATTTTCTGGCACATCCCGTTGACGCCGCCCGCGCTGACCGCCGTCGTGACGATTGCGTTCGGGACCTTGGTCGCGGTGGATCGTCCGCTGCGCTTGTGGATGGTGGTCGGCGGTGCGGTTTTGCTTGGCTTGCTGCATGGCAGTTTGAGCGGATTTGAACTGGGCCGGCAAAGTTCGATTGGCCTGACCGTGGTGGGAACGGGTGTGGCGTTGTTCGTGCTCGTCGCGTTGTTGGCGGGGCAGGTGACCGCAGTGCGAGCAGCGTGGGCACGGATCGCCGTGCGGGTTGCCGGAAGCTGGATCGCCGCCAGCGGCTTGCTGCTATTGGGTTGGGTCGTACGAAGAGGCTGAGGCCGAAGCTGACGCCCGTGGAAGACTCGGACTACCAGGGCCGTTCGCCTTCACCGGCAAATTGGGGAAGATCGTGTTCGACCTCGGCGAGTCGAGCGCGACGCCGGAGGCGATCAAGGTGATGATGGGAGCGCTAGCGAAGCAGCGGGATCGCTGAGGCCCGCATGACATGGAGCGGCCGAACAAGCTGCGGGTGATCACGGCCGGTGACGGCCCGGCATCTCCAAGGTAATCGGCGGCACGGTGACGGACATGGTGGCGTATGCCGACAACCACGTGTTCGTGCAACTCTGGATCGGCGCCGAGGACAAATTACCGCGGCTGATGCGGGCGGTGTATCGCGCCGATAAACTGCGGCTGCGCCACCAGGTGGAGCTTTCCAATTGGAAACTCAATCCGCCGGCGGCGGCGGCGGCGGCGTTCGCGTCGTCGAAAGCCAGCGCGGCCAAACGCATTGAATTCAAGCATCCGGCGACGCCTCCGTCGGGGTCGAAGCCGCCTGCGGCGCAGGACAAGCCGTCCGAACCGCCGCCTCCCAAATCGAAGTAAGGAGCCATCCATGAACAGAATCGTTATTACGCTGGCAGGTCTGATTATCACGGTGTCCTTGCCGGGGCCGGCTTAGCCTGGTCGCACGCCAACCGCTGGGGAGGAGATACCTCGCACGACTATGGGTCGGGGTCCACGACCCGGACCGACGCCTGGGGTGGCAGCGAGACCCACACCTATGGACAGGGCACGACGGCGACCGGCCGCTACGGCGATACCGCGACGCACGAGGAAGGGTCGGGGCAGACGAGCTTCACCAATCCTTACGGCGGCAGCGCCACGCATACCTACGGCGAAGGCACGAGTTGGAACAGCGCCTCCGGCGGCACGTACCACACCAGCCCCTACTACGGCGGGGGCTACCATCCGTACTATCCGCCCGCCACCGTCAACTACTACGGCGGCTCAGGGTGCTATAACTGCGGCGGCTGGTCGACGGCGGGCGCGGCGGCGGCGGGCGCGGCAGTGGGCATGGCCGCCGGCGCGGCAGTCGGCGCGGCCAGCGCCGAGTATGCGATGGGGGCGACCTACGCGACGCTGCCTGCCGGCTGCTACTCACCCGGTGGCGCGGGCATTTACTACCAGTGCGGCAGTGCGTGGATCAAGCCGGTCTATGGCGCCAACGGCGTCTACTACCAGGTCGTGCCGGCGCCTTAGTCTTGAGTGATGTTTGGGTGGGAAGCGGGGCAGTGTGCCCCGCTTCTTCGAGAGGGAGCCGTCATGAATCCAGTATTGCCGCTTGATGAAACGATGCTCGCCCAGTTTTGCGAGCGTCATCATATCCGCCGTCTGGCTCTGTTTGGCTCGCACCTGAAAGGTACCGCCCGACCCGATAGCGATATCGATCTACTAGTGGAATTCGACCCGGAACATATCCCCAGCTTGCTGGATATGGTCAGGATGGAACTGAAACTTGCGGAAATGCTAGGTGGAAAGAAAGCCGATTTACGTACCGCGCAAGACCTTTCCCGCTACTTCCGTGACGAGGTGGTGCGCACGGCGGAGGTGCAGTATGCGCGCTGATGACAGTGTGCGCATCCGGCATATGATCGACGCCGCTGAATCGGCCATGCGTTTCATATAAGGGTGCTACCGTGCCGATCTGGATAGCGATGAGATGCTGTGCTTTGCCTTGACACGCGCTGTCGAGATTATCGGTGAGGCAGCAAGCAAGGTTTCTGCGGAGGGGCGGGCGGCAGCACCCAACGTGCCTTGGGTAGAAGTCACCGGGATGCGCAACCGGCTGGTACACGCCTATTTCGATGTTAACCCGGATATTTTGTGGCGCACTGTTCAGCAGTCTATTCCGGCATTGCTGGTGCAGTTAAAGGCTATTCCTCTTTCGGAATAGCCATCGATGGCCATAGAGAGCGCTGACACCGATGAACCATTGGTACCAGGTATTCAGACTTGCCAAGCCTGGGCTGGCTGTCGCCGGTATGTTGTTCGCGTCGGTAGGCATTCTGGCCGACGAGCCTGCATCTACCGAATCCGGCCGCGATAAGCCGGTTCCCGGCACCATCGATGACTCCACCCGGACGGTGGGTCGCCTGGACCTACGCGAGCGGTACGAGCGACTCCCGGACGCCAACGGCTTGCAGCCGGAGAAATGGGTGACCACGCTGCGCACCGACCTGTGGAGCGGCTTAGGCGACGGCTGGAAACTCTACGGGCGACTGGATCAGCCGCTTGTTTATTCCAACGATGTGACCAGCCCCTTTAACCCCGAAGGTCACAGCCGGTTCGGGCAGGGCGATCTCTTGACCGAGGCGGCGATCCTCTCTCCGTCGCTGACCGCAGGCATCGGCTATGAAGTGGGCATCCGAGCCGTGTGGCCGACCGGCAGTTTAAACGAGGCTGGAGATGGCAAGTACCAAGTCGGACCCGTCGTCGGCGCGGGTTTCAATTTGCCGCAACTCAGTCCGGGAAGTTCTTTTCTGTTGCAGGTGATTTATCTCAACAGCGTTGCCAGCCGCAACGAAAACAAAGGACGGGCGGACATCAATCAGTTGAACCTTCAGCCGCAACTCCACGTCGTTCTACCGAATGACTGGTTCCTGACTACCTATTCGAGCGAAAGCATCATCAAAAACTATGGCAACCAGGGGAAATGGTTTGTCCCCTTCGATGTAATGGTCGGTAAGAAAATCGATCACTTCGTCGGGTCACTCGAGTTTTCCCGACAGCTCTTTCATGCCCAAGATTTCCAGCCCTATCAATGGCAACTTGAAGTGCGGATCGGCTATTACTTTTAACCCGGAGAACTAGCGATGAGAAGAGTCATCCAGCAGTATGGCCTGGCCTTTACGGTCCTGGCCTGTTTCGTTTTCGGCAGCGTCCAGGCGGCCGATTCGACTGCAGCGGCGGAAAAAGCGGCTACCGATGTAAAAGACAAGGTGATGGCCGACGTCGAGGCCGTCGAAGCAGTCGCCAAGGAGTTGGAGGCACGGGAGACCGCCATCAACGCCTACATCTACGCCTATCCGCTGATCACGATGGAAATGACCCGGCGCGTTTTGACGAATGCCGTGCGTCCGGAAGGTACGCGCGCGCCGATGGGCCAGTTCGTGAGGATGCGCGAGTATCCGAACGCCTCCTTCAAGGCTGTCACCGCGCCGAATGCGGACACCCTTTACACGACTACCTGGCTCGACGTTTCCAAAGAACCCTGGATCGTGAGCATCCCGGACATGAAGGGACGCTATTACCTGTTCCCAATGCTCGACGGCTGGACTAATGTGTTCCAGGATCCGGGCAAGCGCACGACGGGGACCGGAGCGCAGCAGTACGCAATCACCGGACCGGGCTGGTCGGGACCCCTGCCGACCGGCGTCACCGAATACAAATCCCCGACCGGGATGGTCTGGGTCCTGGGCCGCATCTACTGCACGGGTACGCCCGAAGATTACCGAGGCGGTGCATGCCCTGCAGGATCAGGTGTCGGCGGTGCCGCTTTCCGCCTACGGGAAGCCGTACACCCCGCCGGCCGGCAAGGTCGATCCTCGCATCGACATGAAGACGGCGGTCCGGGAACAGGTCAACGCCCTGGATGCCGCCTCCTATTTCAAACTGTTCACCGAACTGCTGAAGACCAATCCCCCGGCACCCGATGATGCGCCGATGGTAGCGAAGCTGGCCAAGATCGGAATCGTCCTCGGGCAGGATTTCGACGTGGCAAAACTCGATCCTGCGGTCGCCAAGGGCCTTGCCGCCGCACCAAAACCCGCCCAGGACAAAATCATGGACTGGCTGAAGGAGGGCATCCTTGCAGGTGACCTCAAGCTCGAGCACGGCTGGCTGTTCACCACGAAGACCGGCCTCTATGGGACGAATTACCGGCAACGGGCGCTGATCACCGCCATCGGCCTCGGCGCCAACCGGCCGCAGGATGCCGTCTATCCGACGTCGGAGGGGCCGGACATCCTCAAGAAGTACAGTGGCGAGCACAAGTACGTCATGCATTTCAATAAGGGTGACATGCCGCCAGTCGACGGGTTCTGGTCGCTCACGATGTACGACGCGGACTACTTCTTCGTGGAGAACCCGCTCAATCGTTACACGCTGAGCCAGCGCAATACGTTCAAAACCAATGCGGACGGATCAATTGATCTGTACATCCAGCACAAGTCCCCCGGCAAGGACAAGGAAGCGAACTGGCTGCCGGCACCGGCAGGCCCGTTCGTGCTGATGTTGCGGTTGTACTGGCCGAAGGAGACACCGCCTTCGTTGCTGGACGGCACCTGGAAAATCCCGCAGGTGAAAGAGGCGTTGTAGCCGGCCTGAGTCGCCCTTGCGTGAGGCAGGCACTAATCTCCTGACAGCCTGACTCGCGCGTCCAACGAACCGTAAGGAGACCGAAAACATTATCAAGTGCTTGATTCAATGAGTTATTTTGTAATCTGTATCAATAGCGACGGGTGCGGCTCTTTTTCTACGACGCAGGGTTGCCAAAAATCAATACGTTATAGCGTGTAGGATTTGAAAAAGGACCTCTCAAGGGGTAAATAAGAATCTTATTCACCCTCCTTCTGCAACGAGAGGTCCTGTACTATGCCAGCCGTGTCATTCAGCCTATGAGAAGTTTATCGAGATAACGAACCATCTACGAGGTAAGGCGTTGTCCGCGGAGACACAGAGTGAAGTCGAGGCCTATCTGGAGGAGGATGGACGCGAACTGCTACGGTTGCTGCTACAAGAACATTTAGCGAGCCGTGGCTCCGGACGGGTTGGAGAAGCGGTGACCAGGGTGGTCGCTTCGACGCAGTAACCGCCCGGCGGGACTCAGTGACCGCCGGGTTCCTCATTCACCTCAAACCAGAGAGAGCCACAAATGACGACCAGACGTAAGTTCATCGCCGCCGCGGTGTTGATAGCAGCGGCTGCACCCTTGACCTCCAGTCTGTCTTTGGCAGAGACCAAGGAGGAGAAGGCCAAGGAAAAGGTCCAGCTCATGTTCGTGCAGACGGCGGACGATCTGAAAGCCGACGACAAGACCTTGCGGCTGGTCAATGTCGGCAAGCAGACGCTGTATTTCTCGGATCGGCCGGTGCGTGTCGCCGGGCATCTCACGATGCCGGCGTATCTGGATGAATGGAAAGCGGGCGCAGGCCCGGACAATTTCGCCAATGACCCGCCCAACGCCACGCTTTCGGTCTATGAGGGTGGTAAGGCCGAAAACACGCTCACCGTGGTCGAGATCAGTCATCCGGTTATCGAGGGGAATGATCTGGTCTACCACTACAAGTTGATCGAGGGCAAGATGCCCAAAGCCGGTGGAGCCACCGCTTTATTCATCGACTGGATCGGTGCGGGCGGTGGCGCCGGCCCCGGTTTTCACGGCGTCGGGGCCGGTACCCGAGGGGTTGGCCTTTACGGTGGTTACGGTGGACCCGCAAGATAAACACACTGTCATCACGGCGTGCAACTGAGCGGCGGGAGCCCCGTGCCGAGCGGCCCAAACCAACAACAGGGCGATACCGGGCGGATTGTTCTCAACCACCTGGGTCTTACCCTTGTCTTGCTGGTGCAGCAGGCAGGCGTGGAGTTTGGCTTTGGAGACATCAATACCGAGATACATCATGATCGTAAATCCATCGAGAAAAAAACCATCACGCCCACTTACCTTGTTCATGCAGGGTTCGCCCCTTAGTTACCGTTCAGTGTCGGTGCGGGCGTGGCCGGCGAGAATAGAGGGCTTGATCTACGCGACAAGGTCTACGCCTTCAGGATGGGTTCAAGCTTCCTCCGCCTCAAGTGATGGGAGCTAACCATCACGGAAAACAAGATACAAGGATGAGTAGAGCGGAGCGCAAGCGGAGCGAAACCCATCATTCGTTGGGCCATGCGAAAACGATGGGTTTCGCGGCGCTACGCTCTGCTCTACCCATCCTACAACAATACAGAACAGAGGTTTTCAGTCAGACACTACCTACCTGTGTCGGATTACCACCTTCTACCCTGAGGGGTTCAAGGCGGCTCCGCTTTCCAGCCGCAGATAACGAAACTGACTGGGCGAGACGCCGGTCCAGCGCCGAAAGGCACGGGTGAAATTGGCCGGGTGGGTATAGCCCAGTTCGAAAGCAACTTCGATTAGGTTGATATGCGGCTCTACCAGCAACCGCGTCGCCTTCTCGAAGCGGACCTGTTCGACCAGGCGGGAATAATCGAGATTGGCCGCCGCCAGCCAGCGCTGCAACGTGCGACTGCTCACGCCGACCGCTTCCGCCGTCAGCCCGATAGCCGGATATCTTTCCTGTAGCAGCAGGCCAAGCACCTGTCGAACCGAACCGGCAAGATCCGTGGCTGGCGCCGACGCCCACAACTCGGTCTCCGTTTCGGGCAGTACCACCGGCCACTGCAGCCGTTTCTCCAGCGGCAGATTTAATAGATTCGTTGGAAAAAACAGGGCGGTCGCTTCCTGATTGAAACTCAGCCTGGCGCCGACCAGGGGCTCGAACTGGTCCAAGCCAGGCGCCGGAGCAGTCTCGAAATGAATCTCCCGGGGTCGCCAGTTAGCCCCGGCGGCTAAACGAACGAGTTGCAGTAAGCGCATCAAGGTATAGTGGTCCGCCTGTTGGCGGCCACGCTCTAGCCCCGCCACGAATTGATGCCACAACTGCGCCTGTTCACCTTGAACGTTGAGCCAGATCTGCTCGCCCGTACAATGAGTGGCCAACAGCCGGGAAGCCGCGGTAATCGCTTCATACAGCGTCAGCGACCCGCAGACCAAGCGACCAAAGGCGCCCAAATCTTTGAGCCGTCCCCGCTGCCCGGCATACAGACCGAATAGTTCGATTCCCTGAGAACGTGCAGCCAGTTCCAGAAACTGGCAACCCTGGTGCAAAGGGACCAGGCCCTCGGCATTGTCGCAAACCGTCATCGGCAGCTTGGCCGCGGTCATGAGCCGCTGCACGGGTGAGCCTATCTCCTTGAGAAATGTCACAAACGGCAGGATTGCGTTCACGCGAACCAGCGGTATGGGTCTCATAACACCTCCTCAAGCTATTCTCGGTTGCCGGACATCGGTACCAGCATCAGGCGGACAAATTTATTTTCCCGTTTGGCGTGAAATGATAAGAAAATGATTAGTGAATCGCTCAACGTTTATAGGTTCGATCCAATTATCCACCAACCTTCGCAGGCCATTGACCGAGTTGTCAACCGACACCGGACAGCTCGTTCTACTGGACCGTGCGGCTGTTATCCATTCAACCCAAGGTAACCCAGTATCCAATGAACACAAAGCCATTCAAAAAGTCCTTCAAGCTGACGGCCCTGGCGCTCGTGCCGGTGGCTCTGCTGTTAACCACCGCCTGCACCTCGACGCCTACCGGTGGATCGACGGCGTCGGCCACCGCGCCGAGCGCAGAACCGGGAGCGATCGTAGTTGAAACCGCCGGAACGACCGCCACCGTGGCAGCCATCGATAAGCTCAACCGTAGAATTACCCTGGTCGCGCCGGATGGCAGGCGGGCTACCTACAAGGTCAGTAAAGAGGTCGTCAACTTCGACCAGATCCGGATCGGAGACCGGGTGAAGGTCACGGTGACCGAGGAACTGGCCGTATTTCTGCGGAAGGCGGGAACTCCGCCCAGTATCGGTGAGGGCGCCGAGGTCGCCTTGGCCCCGAAAGGCGCCATGCCGGGTGGCGTGATGGCCGAGACGGCGGAAGTCACCGCCCGGGTCGTGGCTGTCGACGCCATGAGCCGCCGAGTCACGCTGCAATTTGTGGACGGCACAACCAAAACGGTGAGAGTCAATCCGGACATCGATCTGGCGAACGTGGCGCCGGGTGACGCGGTGACGGTGCAGATCACGGAGGCGTTGGCGATAGCGGTGGAGAAACCGTAGCCAGTAAATGCAGTAACATAAACTTGCTCCAATCACAGTTTATCCACGACCAACCAAACCGAGGAGATCGTAGTCACGATGAGAGCTGTATTTCTCAGCGCCGGGTTGAGAGTTTTCTCAACCCTGGCCGTGACGGCCTGTCTCACTGCCGGCAGCGCCTGGGCTGCCGATAAGGGACCGCGCCACCACGCCCAGGGCCAGTACGACACCGTCACCGCTACTTATGTGGCGGTCAAGGGTGACGATCTGGTCGCGATCAGCGAGCGCTTCGAAATTCCTGTGGACGTACTGAAGCAGCAGCGATTTCAAGTATGATGGGTTGGGGATCGCTACCCTTGCGTTCAATAACGTGAGCGGCATCGGCCGCAGCGGTACGGGCGTGCTCAAGGTCGACGGCAAAGAGGTGGCCAGCCAGAAGATGGAGCGGACGCTGCCGCTGATCCTGCAAGGGGACGAGAACTTCGACGTGGGTGCCGACACCGGCACGCCGGTGGATGACAAGGACTACCAGGTGCCGTTCAAGTTCACCGGCACGCTCGACAAGATCACGCTCACGGTCGACCGTCCGCAGTTGACGCCCGAGGATATCAAGAAACTCGAAGCGGCACAGCGGAACAACAAAACCAGCGAGTAATCGTATCGGTGATTCCGGGCAGCCCCGTCTGGGGCTGCTTTGTTTGCAATTTGAATGAGGAGACAATTGATGATCCAGTACCAATTCATCGGGCGCGCCGTGCTGCTCGCGACAGGCGTGTTCCTGGCGGCGGGCGTGAACGCCCAGCAGCCACAAGCCGCGCCGAAGGCGTCGGAGCAGGTCAAGCCATCGAGCGAAAAAGTAGCGCCGGCGGTTAAGCCGGTACTCGAACCCAAGGCCCTCGACCTCCTGAAGGCGATGAGTGACCGCCTGGCGGCGGCAAAATCGCTGTCGTTCACGGCGTTGTCCACCTACGAGCACCCCAGTCGCATCGGCCCCGCGCTCGCCTACACCACGCTTTCCGAGGTGCTCCTGGAGCGGCCGAACAAGCTGCGGGTGCTCACGGCCGGTGACGGCCCGGCATCGGAGTTCTACTACGACGGCAAGACGGTCATCGCTTACTCGCCGGCTGAAAATCTGGTCGCCGTCGCTGAGGCGCCGCCGACGATCGACGCCATGCTCAAGGCCGCGTTCGAGCGCACCGGGATTTACTTCCCGTTCACCGACGTGATCGTCGCCGATCCCTATAAGGACATTGCCGAGGGCCTGGTCCACGCCTTTTACATCGGGCAATCCAAGGTAATCGGCGGCACGGTGACGGACATGGTGGCCTATGCCGACAACCACGTGTTCGTGCAACTCTGGATCGGCGCCGAGGACAAATTGCCACGGCTGGTGCGGGCGGTGTATCGTGCCGACCCACTGCGGCTGCGCCACCAGGTGGAGCTTTCCAACTGGAAACTCAATCCGCCGGCGGCGGCGGAGGCGTTCGCGTCCTCCAAGGCCAGCGCGGCCAAACGTATTGAATTCAAGCATCCGGCGGCGCCTCCGTCGGGGTCGAAGCCGCCTGTGGCGCAGGACAAGCCGTCCGAACCGCAGCCTCCCAAGTCAAAGTAAGGAGCCATCCATGAACAGAATCGTCATTACGCTTGCAGGTCTGATGATCACGCTGTCCTTGCCGGGGCCGGCTGCGGCCTGGTCGCATGCGAATAGCTGGGGAGGTGACACCTCCCACGAGGAAGGGTCGGGATCCACGACGCGGACCGACGCCTGGGGTGGCAGCGAGACCCATACCTATGGCGAGGGCACGACGGCGACCGGTCGCTACGGTGACACTGCGACGCACGATCAAGGGTCGGGGCAGACGAGCTTCACCAACCCCTACGGTGGCAGCGCGACGCATACCTACGGGCAAGGCACGGACTGGAACAGCGCCTCCGGCGGCACGTACCACACCAGCCCCTACTACGGCGGGGGCTACCATCCGTACTATCCGCCCGCCACCGTTAACTCCTACGGCTCCGGTTGCGGCAACTGTGGCGGCTGGCCGGCGGGAGCCGCTGCCGCCGGCGCGGCGGTCGGTATGGCCGCGGGCGCGGCCGTCGGTGCGGCCAGCGCCGAGTATGCGATGGGTGCGACCTACGCGACGCTGCCTGCCGGCTGCTATTCGCCCGGTGGCGCCGGCGTGTACTACCAGTGCGGCAGTGCGTGGGTTAAGCCGGTCTATGGCGCCAACGGTGTCTACTACCAGGTCGTGCCGGCGCCCTAAGCGCCTTGCCGATGCATTGCCGCGGTGACGCGGGGAGAGCGCAGCCTCCCGGGACGGGAGGCTCGCGATTGATGGGTTCTATTACGGGAGTCGTACGCGACCAAGGCCAGGGGAAAAAACGCACCCTGGCCAATTTGAGTGGCTGTTCAGACCACGAGCAGGAACACCGGCTAGCAAAGGATTGCACAACCAGACCGACACTATTCATGGCAACATAAGATAGATGCTGGATTACCATGGAAAAACTCAATGATAAAGACTGGGAACGCCTGCTGCTGACCATTCAGCGGGGGAACTGCATTCTGGTGCTGGGGCCCGGCGCCGCCATCGATCCCGACGATCCCGAAGGCCGACCGCTCGCCACCCGCTTGGCGTACTCGCTGGCGGAGAAGCTGCCTAACGCTGAAGTGGTCAATCGGAATGACCTGGCTCATGTCGCCGAAGGATTTCTGCAGCACATTCGCGGCCGGACGGATTTGGAAGTGGTGGTGCGAGACTTTTATGCACCGTATTCTCAGGCCACCACACGGCTGCATCAAGAACTGGCGGCCTTGCCCTTTTCGCTGTGCGTGAATACCAGCTTCGATTATTTTTTCTGGAATGCCCTGCTCGCCGCCGGCAAGTCCCCGGAGTATGCTTATTATCATTTCCGGGATGAGCGCGCTTTCAACCTGGCGGAAGCCAGTCCCGCCCGTCCGCTGGTCTATTATCTCTATGGCGCTCTGGAAGAACTGGATTCCCTGGTATTGACGGAAAACGATATGTTGGATTTTCTGGTGAATGTGGTCAAAGGCTCCCCTGCCTTACCGCCTTATATCACCGCGCGCTTCAGCACTCACAAAACCTCGTTTCTATTCATCGGCTTCGGCTTCGGCCGCTGGTTTGTGCGGATTTTACTGCATGTGCTGAAAGCCTATGGTCATCAGGATCGTTCCCTGGCATTGGAAGACAGGTCCTTTTTCGCCCATCCGGACGAGCCGGAGACCGCCGTGTTTTTCGGACGCACGCATTGCATCGAGTTCAAGCATCTGTCCTGGCAGGCCTTCGCCGAGGAATTAGGGCAGCGTTATAGCGGATTGGTCAGCAGCGTAACCCGACCGGCCCCGAAGCCGCCAGTCGATGCGCCACGGGTATTTCTCTGTCACAGCCATTTGGATCGAGACCTTGTGGCTCAGTTGAGACAGCAGTTGCAGGCGCTGGGGATCGGGGTCTGGCTGGATCAGCAGAACCTGCGCGGTGGTGATAACTGGGAGCAGCTTATTCCGCACGTGATCCAGAAACAGGTCGATTATGTGGTGGTGCTGCAAAGTCCGAACATGGTCGGCAGAGTGGAAAGCTATTGTTACAAGGAAATTGCGATGGCGCTCGAGCGCCAGAAAAGCTTTGGGGAAGATTTCCGATTTATCATTCCCGCTCAGCTTGCTCCCTGCCAACTGCTGGCCAGCCTGGCCAGTTTGCATGTCATAGCACTGAACCCGGCCCAGCCGCAGAATGTTCGCGAACTGGCTACCGCGATTAATGAGGATTGGCAGCGGCGGCGGAGGCAGGCGGCATGAACGCAACCAACCATAATGATCGTTATCCCGGCGCCCGGCCGTTTACCGATACGGAGCACGACCGGCTGCTGTTTTTTGGTCGGGATCAGGAAATCAGCGCCTTGCTGTACCAGGTTCTGAGCGTCCATCTGCTGATTCTGTACGGCAAGTCGGGACTGGGCAAAACCTCGCTGTTGCAGGCAGGGGTGTTTCCCCGCTTGCGGGAGCAGAACTTCCTGCCGCTGCCGGTGCGCCTGAACCGGCCCGAACTGCCTTTGATGACTGTACTCACGGATGAGATCAATAAAACCTGCTCCGCCTTGGGCATCGACTATACGCCGGGAGAGACGGCCGGTTTGTGGGAATTCTTCAAAACCGCGGTGTTCTGGTGCGGCGACAGCCTCCAGACCCCGGTGTTGGTGCTGGATCAGTTCGAGGAGATTTTTACCCTGCAAAGCGTGGACAACCGGCGCTGGTTGGCGCGCGAGTTGGGTGATCTCATTGGCAGCCGTCTGCCGCAGCGGGTGCGGGAGCGGCTCCAGCTTGGAGAAGAACTGCCTTACAGCGATAAACCGCCAGCAGTGAAGATTATTCTGAGCCTGCGGGAGGATTATCTGGGCGCTTTGCAGGAACTGACGACTGAGGCGCCGCAAATCCTGAACGACCGTTTTCGGCTGACGCCGCTGAACCGGGCGCAGGCCCGACTGGCGGTGGTGGAACCGGCGCAGTTCGAGGCGGCGGAATTTTTCACACAGGCCTTTACTTATGATGACGGCGCGATCGAGGAGATATTGAATTTTCTAGGAGGGAAATCCGGGGAAATTGAGCCATTTCAGTTGCAGGTGCTGTGCCGGCAGATGGAACAGAAGGTCCAGCAGGAGCAAGCGCAGGGCAAACGGGATATCCGGGTGGATCGTGCTTATCTGGGCGGTCGCAAGGCGATGGAAAAAATTCTCCAGAATTTTTATCTGGACGCCATTCGCCGTTTGCCGAAGCGCCGACTGCGCAGACGGGCACGGCTGCTGTGTGAGGAGGGTCTGCTGAGCCCGGAAGGCTATCGGGTCAGCCTGGTCGAGAACAACATTAAAAAGGTGTACAAACTGCGTCCACCGGCCCTGCAAACCCTGGTGGATGCGCGCCTGCTCCGCAAGGAAGAGCGATTGGAGAGCTATTACTACGAATTGAGCCACGACAGTCTGACCCAGCCGATATTGCACAGTCGCCCCCGCTGGCGAATGCCTAGAAGTTTTAAAATTGGGTTGGGAGTTGTTGGGCTAATTCTGTTACTGTCGGGGAGCGGCTATTTATGGATCTGGTACTCTGAATGGCGTGAGGATTTAAAGTATTACAATGCTTTTGCCAAGCGTTTGGGAAGGCCGGTCGGTGTGGGACAACTTACACTGGAACAAGTTAAGCATCGGGCAGTATCACTAAAATTTATCCGGCATGGAATTAGAAATCCTATAGAAAAGGTAATAGCAATTAACAGTCGGGAAGAGTGTAATGCCAATAATGGTGTAGGAACCTATTTCAAGTCTTCTTTGAATCAATTCAACCCCTTACATGAATGCCAATGGAGGTTTATTTACGACTCGCAAGAGCAGGTCGTTTATGAAAAAGCCTATAACAAACTGGAGAAAATGGTATGGGGGTTCGTCTATTCTCCCTCGATTGAAGCAGATAAAAAACATGCACATTATGTAGGTCAGGATGGTTTTCCTAGACCCCAATCAAGTTCATCTTCTGAATTTGTAGAGTTTACTTATTCTCCTGAAGGTGATGAAATTCTCAGGACTTATTTCGATCGCCTTCGTAATCCTCAGCAAGGACCTGATAAGGAATTCAGACGACAGCACGAGTTTTATCCAAATGGATTGGTAAAAAAAATTACTTCACTTGACTCTGATGGTCGGCCAATGAATGACGCGGCCGGAAATTCCGGTCTAAGGCTTGTCTACGATAGTCTGGGTAATACAATAGAGGCCATTGCATTTGATGCCGATGGGCGACCTGTTCGGGTTAAAGATGGCTGGTGTAAGTTCACCGCAAAATATGATGAGCATGGCAATCAAATCGAATGGGCTTATTTCGACACCGCGGGCCAGCCGACCCTGCACAAGGATGGCTATCACCGGTCTACGGCCAAGTATGATAAACACGGTAATAAGATCGAATGGGTATTTTTTGATGCCGCCAATCAACCTATGACGGTTAAGGATGGCTATCACTTGATTACTGGTAAATACGATGAACGCGGTAATCAAATTGAATGGGCTTATTTCGACATCGTGGTCCAGCCGATCCTGCATAAAGATGGCTATCACCGATCTACGGCCAAGTACGATGAACGCGACAATCCGATCGAATGGGCGTATTTCGATACTGATGGAAAACCTACGCTAGATAAAATTGATAGGACTCATAAGATGACCGCGCGGTATGACGAGCGCGGTAATCAGAGCGAATGGGCCTATTTTGATGCCGCTAGCCAGCCGATCCTGCACAAGGACGGTTATCACCGGTCCACGGCCAAGTACGACGAGCGCGGCAATAAAGTCGAATGGGCCTATTTTGATGCCGCTAATCGACCTATGGCGCTTAAGAATGGCTACCATCTGATCACTGGTAAATATGATGAACGCGGTAATCGGATCGAATGGGCATACTTTGATACTGATGGAAAATCTACGATAGACCAAACTGATGGAACTCATAAGATGACCGCGCAGTACGATGAACGCGGTAATCAAATCGAATGGGCTTATTTCGACACCGCTGGCCAGCCGACCCTGCACAAGGATGGTTATCACCGATCTACGGCCAGGTACGATGAACGCGGTAATCAGATCGAATGGACTTATTTCGACACCGCTGGCCAGCCGACTCTGCACAAGGACGGTTATCACCGGTCTACGGTCAAGTACGATGGGCGCGGCAATAAAATCGAATGGGCCTATTTTGACGCTGCGGGTCAGCCTACCCTCCACAAGGATGGCTATCACCGGTCTACGGCTAAATACGATGAACGCGGTAATCGGATCGAATGGGTATTTTTTGATGCCGCTAATCGACCTATCGCGCTTAAGGATGGCTATCATCTGATCACTAGTAAATACGATGAGCGCGGCAATCAGATCGAATGGACTTATTTCGACACCGCTGGCCAGCCGACTCTGCACAAGGACGGTTATTATAAGTCTACCGTCAAGTACGATGAACGCGGCAATAAAATTGAATGGGCTTATTTTGACGCTGCGAGTCAGCCGACTCTGCACAAGGACGGTTATCACCGATCTACGGCCAAGTACGATGAACGCGGTAATCAAATCGAATGGGCCTATTTTGATACCGCTAATCGACCTATGGCGCTTGAGGGTGGTTATCATCTGGTCACTAGTAAATACGATGAACATGGTAATCAGATCGAATGGATTTATTTCGACACCGCGGGCCAGCCGACCCTACACAAAGATGATTATCACCGATCTACGGCCAGGTATGATGAACGCGGCAATCAAATTGAACAGATATTTTATGGAATAAATGGAGAACTGGTCTCTTCCAGTGATGGATTCAAAAAGAAACAGTGGCGCTATTACCCTGGTGGTCAGAAAGCCGAAGAAATCGTTATAGGTCTTGATGGAAGTAAGGGTTTTACCAAACAAATCACTCGCTACGATGAAGCCGGTCAAGAAGTGTATCAAGGTTTCTTTGATGATCAGGACAAACCAGCTCATACCAATAAAAATTTTACTGAGATATTTGGTTATAGCGAAATAACCAGTGAATATAGATCCGATGGTCGATTAGGGATTTTGCGTTTTTCAGGATTTGAACCGGAGAGAAACTATGCAACGATGGTTATCACTTTGAATAATCAGGGCAAGCCGCAGGAAATTGCCTATTTCGATGCGACTGGCAAACCGGCATCAGATCAGAATGACTTTCATAAGTTAATTGCCCAGTACGATGAACACGGTAATCGAACTGAGCAAGCGTATTACGGAATAAATGGAGAACTAGTCTCTTCCAGTGATGGATTCAAAAAGAAACAGTGGCGCTATTATCCTGGTGGTAAGAAAGCCGAAGAAATCGTTATTGGTCTTGATGGCAGCAAGGGTTTTACCAAACAAATCACTCGCTACGATGAAGTCGGTAGAGAAGTGTATCAAGGCTTCTTTGATGATCAGGATAAGCCGGCATATACCAATCAGAAGTTTACCACTCCATTTGGCTATAGCGAAACAACCAGTGAATATGCGCCGAGCGGAAAGTTAATTATTACGCATCTTACGGGCTTCGAGCCGTACTGGGGTTATGCACAAATGATGATTAACTTCGATGAGGAGGGCAATCCACTCAAGTCCACCTGTTTTGATAGCAATGGTCAGCCAGTTGAAACCGAAGTGCTGGTGACGTTTGTTTTACCAGACCGTCCTGCTGCAAAAATGGGTATTAAGGCTGGTGATGTATTCATCGACTACGATGGCAAACCGATAAAGGACGTGTATCATTTTATTATTCAACGCCAAGAGGAACCCGCGGATGATCCGCCCAAAGAATTACATGTACGCCGTGATGGAGAAATACTGAGTTTCTGGATTTCGCCAGGCAAAATCGGCGTTGGGCTTCAAGGACGCGGAATCATCTCCGCTGCGACACACTCCAGTGAACGCCAATAGCTCATTGGAGGACCCCATCTTTCAGAGGCTGTATAAAAACTAATTATTCTTTGAACGCGACAGTTAATTACTCTCCAGAAACGCCGGCAGGCCGGTTCAGGAGACCGGCGGCATCGGTTCCCCCCCAACGCCAGTGTGGTCAAGAATGCCCAAGATCGACAGCCGCCGTCCCCACTCGATGAAGGGACGCTCCACCCATCGGTAAGTGACGCTGGAAATGAGAAAGGTGAGCAGAACGACGGCAGGAAACAACGCCATAAAACAACCGATGGCGGTCCATCCAGTAGTATTCAAACCCAATAAGTCTTTATACTGGTGCAGATGATCCAAAACAGCCCAATGCAGCACATAGGCGCTGAAGCTCACTTCGCCTAATCGTTCCATGAAAGAATTGACCACGACAGTTAACGGGCGCTGGCACGCCAACAGCGAAATAATCAGAATTGAAAAAATGATGGATATAAGTAGATGGGTCGGTATCCATGGAAATTGAGGCGTGAAATATTTAAATACCCCGCCTTGCGCCATGCCTGCAATTGCAATAAAACCGGTTAAATAAATTATCCTTTGTTGTTTGCCAAGGAAATCCCGGCAAGCCTTTATAACGCGATGCCGGGACAGCATGACGAAATAAACGATAAACCCCAGGCTGAAAATACAGAGCTGATTTGGAAGCCAGAAGAACAAAAATATCTCAGTTGCCTGATCTCCGTAAGTGGGACCATAAAAGGAAAAACCCCAGGCATTGCAAAGCACCATTATTACAATGCCAACCATCAAAAAGATAAAGCTTCTCTTGAGATTCCCTGCGAGGACGGCCAACACAGGAAAAATGAAATAGAAACAAAATTCCACCGAAATGCTCCATCCCCCTGGCATGACCTGCCAATCGTGCTCTGTAGCTGGCAACCATTCCGGGCTCCAGGCATTGATGAAAGTCAGGCTAGGCAGAAGTTGTTGCATACTGAAATTCTGCAGGGGTGGACGCAGAAAATAATAGATTAAGATTCCCAGATAATACATCGGGACTATTCTGAAAAAACGCCGCAGGAAAAAGCTGCGCGCTTTGTCGCTGAATGGTTTGTTTTGCCGGCGCCATGAGTTTAAAAGAGTAAACGCACTGGCGATGAAAAAAAGTTGTACCCCATACCAGCCATAATTGGTCATTTTTTTGACTGGATAAGGAAGCTCCAGGAAAGCGGATCCGGTATGCACCATCATTACCAGCAGGATAGCCCATCCTCTGACGGCGTCTATGGCAGAAAGCCGGGGGATAACCGTCCGGCTTTGTTTCAGAATAGAGTCGGTTTGGCTATTCACAAATGTTTAGGGCCGCTACAGCGGGACACGGTAAGGAAATTCCGCCGCATATTGTCCTCTATACGGCGGATCGCCGATCGAACCACCCCGGCGCTGCGCGCCACCCCTCCTTAGCCAAGGAGGGGAATTCATGCCCACCTATGCCGCCTGACTTGCCGGTATAGCCTTTGCCAGAAATCACCTAATTACTACCCCAGCACCTTGCGAATCCGCTCCAGGGCTTTTTCCAGATTGCCCATGCTGGTGGCGAAGGACAGTCGTATACAGCCTTCCGCGCCGAAAGCCGAACCCGGCACCACCGCCACGCCACCCTCGTTCAGCAGCAACTCGGCCAATTGAATATCGTTGCCGATGCCCTTCCGCTGCATGATCTGGGCGAAACTGGGGAAGGAATAAAAAGTCCCGTCCGCCGGCAACACCTCGACATCCGCCATCGCCTGCAAGGTGTTGTAGACGTATTCGTGTCGCTCCTGGAACGCCTTGACCATCGGCGCGATGCAGCCCTGGTCGCCGTCCAGCGCCGCCTGTGCCGCCACCTGGGAAATGGAAGTCGGATTCGAGGTGCTCTGCGACTGGATGATGTCCATCGCTTTGACCAGTTCCTTGGGACCGCCGCAGTAACCGATACGCCAGCCGGTCATCGAATAGGCCTTGGAAACGCCGTTGATCACGACCGTGCGGTCGTACAGTTCCGGGCAGACCATCACCAGATTGCTGAATGGCTTGTCGATCCACTGGATATGCTCATAGATATCGTCGGTGGCGATGACGATATGGGGATGCCTGAGCAGCACCTCGGCCAGCGCCGTGAGTTCCGCGCGGGTGTAGGCGATGCCGGTCGGGTTGGACGGGCTGTTCATAATAAACAGCCGGGTGCGCGGCGTAATAGCAGCTTCCAGTTGCTCCGGCGTAATCTTGAAGCGCTGCTCGACGGGTCCTTCGACGATGACCGGCTTGGCTTCGGCCAGCAGCACCATATCGGGATAAGACACCCAGTAGGGCGCCGGAATAATCACCTCGTCGCCTTTGTTCAACAGCGCCTGGATCAGATTGTAAATGGTATGCTTGGCGCCCACGGATACCAGCACCTGGGCGGGCTCGTAGCGCAACCCATTGTCGCGCTCGAACTTGTTGATAATGGCTTTTTTCAGGCCGGGGGTGCCACCCACCGGAGTGTACTTGGTGAAACCGTCCCTGATGGCCTTGATAGCCGCTTCCTTGATAAAGTCGGGGGTGTCGAAATCCGGTTCGCCGGCGCCCAGCCCGATGACATCCTTGCCGGCGGCTTTCAGTTCGTTGGCTTTGGCGGTCACGGCCAGGGTGGGGGATGGCTTGACTTCGAGAACACGATCGGACAATTGAATTTTCACGACAACTCCTGTGGAAGATAGGCGGTTGAATACAGCGGATAAACAAAGGTCCAAATGATACTGGATTCACTGCAACAGACCAAAATTTCCATGAGCAAACGCTTGCAACTCGAAACGCGCTATCAGCCCTCCGGCGATCAGCCTGCCGCCATCCAGGCGCTGATCAAGGGTCTGGACGACGGTCTGGCGCATCAAACCCTGCTGGGCGTGACCGGATCGGGGAAAACCTTTTCCATCGCCAACGTGATTCAGGCGGTGCAGCGGCCGGCGCTGATCCTGGCTCCTAACAAGACCCTGGCTGCCCAGTTGTATGGAGAGATGCGGGCTTTCTTCCCTCATAACGCGGTGGAGTATTTCGTGTCCTATTACGATTACTACCAGCCGGAAGCCTATGTCCCGTCCACCGATACTTATATCGAGAAAGATGCCTCGATCAACGAGCATATCGAACAGTTGCGGCTGTCAGCCACCAAAGCCATTCTGGAGCGTGCCGACACCATCATCGTAGCGACGGTGTCCGCGATCTACGGCCTGGGCGATCCGCAGGCCTATTTGCGGATGGTGCTGCACCTGATCCGGGGCGAGTCGGCCGACCAGCGCGCCATCCTGCGCCGGCTGGCGGAACTGCAATACACCCGCAACGATCTGGAACTGAGCCGGGGAACCTACCGGGTGCGCGGCGAGATTATCGATATCTATCCGGCGGAAGCGGAAGGGGAGGCGGTGCGGCTGGAACTGTTCGACGACGTGATTGAATCGCTCAGCTATTTCGATCCGCTTACCGGCCATGTCTTGCGCCAGGCGCCGCGCCTGACTATTTATCCCAAGACCCATTATGTCACGCCCCGTGAAACCGTGCTGGCGGCCATCGACAAGATCAGGGATGAACTGGCGGAGCGACTGGCGGAACTGTACGCCCACAACAAGCTGCTGGAGGCGCAGCGACTGGAGCAGCGCACCCGCTTCGATCTGGAGATGCTGCTGGAGATCGGCTATTGCAGCGGGATCGAAAACTACTCCCGCCACCTGTCGGGGCGGCAGGCCGGCGAGCCGCCACCGACGCTGCTGGATTATCTGCCGCCTAATGCCCTCTCGTTCATCGACGAAAGCCATGTCACCGTTCCCCAGTTGGGCGGCATGTACCGGGGCGACCGCTCCCGCAAGGAGACGCTGGTTGACTACGGCTTCCGGCTGCCGTCGGCGCTGGACAACCGTCCGCTGCGCTTCGACGAGTTCGAGCGCCTGGCCTTTCAAACCATCTTTGTCTCGGCCACGCCGGGACCGTATGAAATGGAAAAATCCGGCGCTATCGTCGATCAGGTGGTGCGGCCCACCGGGCTGATTGACCCCGAAGTGGAGGTGCGGCCCGCCAGCACCCAGGTGGACGATCTGCTGTCAGAGATCACCCTGCGGACAGCGGCCGGTGAACGGGTGCTGGTGACCACCCTGACCAAACGGATGGCGGAGGATCTGACCGGGTATCTGGGCGAGCACGATGTCCGGGTGCGCTATCTGCATGCGGACATCGACACGGTGGAGCGGGTGGAGATTATCCGCGATCTGCGCCTGGGAGTCTTCGATGTGCTGGTCGGCATCAACCTGCTGCGGGAAGGACTGGATCTGCCGGAGGTGTCGCTGGTGGCGATTCTGGACGCCGACAAAGAAGGTTTTCTGCGCTCCGACCGCTCGCTGGTCCAGACCATCGGCCGGGCCGCTCGCAACCTGCACGGCAAGGCAATTCTGTACGCCGACCGGATCACCGGCTCGATGCAGCGCGCCATCGACGAGACCGAACGGCGGCGGGCCAAGCAGCGGGCCTACAATCGGACCCACGGCATCACGCCGAAGAGCATACAGAAGGCGGTGACCGACATTCTGCAAGGCGCCTATACGGATGCGCCGTCGCCGGCCAGACAATACGCCAAGGTGGCTGAAGAGACGGCGACCTATGCGGGCGCGTCGCCGGCGACGCTGATTAAAAAGATCAAGCAACTGGAGCAGGCTATGTACAAGCATGCCCGCGATCTGGAATTCGAGGAGGCAGCGAAGCTGCGCGATGAAATCCAGCGGATTCGGGAATTCGGGTTGGGCCTGCCGCAGGCCCGGACGGGGTGATCGGAATTGATTGCATGGCCTTCTGGCCGCAACAATTCCGGGTATCCACTTAAGCCGGGACACTTCGCAGGCTGACCGCACAGGGCCGGCGAGGACGCCGGCGCTCCCAGGATCGGGCAAACCTGACCGCAGCAGGCCGGCAAGGACACCGACGCGATGGTCCCGCCTTAAATGGGTAGCCTGACGTGGATTGCAACGAGCATTTGCTGAAAGGGCCGGTCTGGTTTCAGGCTTAATACCGCCGGCCAGGTTGCCGGCCCGTTCAGGGTCCGCCGCGTCTACCTAGGGAAGGTAATTCAATTTTTCAGCACGACCACATTAATGTCGTCTTTGGTGCCCAGGTCGTAGGTATTGTCGGCCAGCTTGTTCACGCTGCCGACCGTTTCCGTGACATACGCTTTGTCGGCGGCGGCGTCGATGACCAAGCCATTGCCGATTCCGTCGTTGACCACCAGCGTGCCTACCTGAGGACGCTTGATTTCCAGATTGTCGGAGGGAGCGACGATGCTGATGTCAGCATTGAGGTAGCGGATTTTGAGGGCGGTGGGATCCGCCGTGGCTTCGTTGAAGATTTCCGCCACGTTCGCTGCTCCCGTTTTGGCCTTTTCGATCAATGTGCCGGCCGTTTCTCTCGCCTTGGCGGTGAACTGCTTCACCGTATCGCTTTCGGCGACATGCTTCAGGGTGTTGACGGCTTGGTCCAGCTTTTCTCTCCAGTTCATGACAATAGACCTTTTCGGTTGGAGTTAAAAATCGTTGCCTCGCAGTCGCGGAGGCGATTCATAGTAACACGGCGCAGATTACCGTTAACGCACAACTCAGCGCCGCTGGTCCCTGCCTTCCCTAGCGCCCGGTTCACGACAGCCCTTGTCCCGCCAGGGCCACGGCGCGGAACATGGCGCGGCCCTTGTTCATAGTTTCCTCCCACTCCTTGTACGGCACCGAGTCGGCGACGATGCCGGCGCCGACCTGGATGTGCAGCAGGCCGTTCTTGATCACGGCGGTACGGATAGCGATCGCCGTGTCCATGTTGCCGGACCAGGAGAGATAGCCAACGGCGCCGGCGTAGATGCCGCGCTTGATCGGCTCCAGTTCGTCGATGATTTCCATCGCCCGGATCTTGGGCGCGCCGCTAACCGTGCCCGCCGGGAAAGCGGCGCGCAGCACGTCGATGGCGTTCAGACCCGGTCGCAGTCGGCCCACCACGTTGGAAACGATATGCATGACGTGGGAATAACGCTCGATCACCATGCGTTCGGTGACCTTGACGCTGCCGAAGGCGCTGATCCGCCCCGCGTCGTTGCGGCCCAGATCGATCAGCATCAGATGTTCGGCCAGTTCCTTGGGATCGGCCAGCAGTTCGGTTTCCAGCGCCTGATCCTCAGCTTCGCCCGCCCCCCGGCGGCGGGTGCCGGCGATGGGTCGGACGGTAACGACGCCGTCCTCCAGCCGGACCAGGATTTCGGGAGAGGAGCCGACAATATGGAAACCACCCAGATTGAGGAAATACATATAGGGCGAAGGATTCAGGCTGCGCAGCGCCCGATAGAGATCCAAAGGCGCGGCCTGGAAGGGTACGGTCAGCCGTTGCGACAGCACCACCTGCATGCAGTCGCCCGCGACGATATAGTTCTTGACCTGGGCGACGGCTTCCTCGAAGCCTTCCTGGGTAAAGCCAGACACGAAATCCTCCTCGCGCACCACGCTGACCGGCCGGCCGTAGGGATAGCTGAGACGGCTGTCGCGCAGCCGTTCGACCCACTCGTCCAGATGGCGCTGGGCGCGTTCCAACGCCTGTTCCTGCGCCGGGTCCGCCAGGGTGATGGCGAACAGCTTGCCCGACAGATTATCGAACACCACCACGTCTTCCGACAGCAGCAGCAGGATATTGGGCGTATGCAGCGGATCGCCATTGGGACAGTCTCCCAGGCGCGGTTCGATATAACGCACGGTATCGTAACCAAAATAGCCCACCAGCCCGCCGCAGAAGCGAGGCAGACCCGGGCCGACCGGGGGCGCCCGGTAACGGGCCTGAAAGTCTGCGATCCAGGCCAACGGATCGGTGCATTGCTGCTGTTCAATCACCTGTCCGTCGCGGATGACCGTGATGTCCCGTCCCTGCGCCTGCATGATGGTGCGACAGGGCAGACCGATGATCGAATAGCGGCCCCATTTTTCACCGCCCTGCACCGACTCGAACAGATAGGTGTAGGGCGCATCGGCCAGCTTGAGGTAAGTGCTCAGGGGAGTGTCCAGGTCCGCCAGCACCTCGCGGACCACAGGAATGCGGTTAAAGCCTTGCGCGGCTAATTGCTGAAACTGTGCTGGATTCATCGAAAGACGCCTTGCTGAATAAAACCGGAAAGAGAAGCGAATGGAGACTGGCCTCCAGTAACCAGGGCGCTAGCGACGCCATCGAACAGTCGGCGGCGACTCAGTCCAGTTCGGGGGCAAGGGCAGCGGATACATTCAAGCAACTTTCGGCAATAGCAGGCTCAATTCGGCGATGGACGCGACCACCCGATCGGGTCCGGCGGCGCGAATATCCTCGCCGTGATTATAACCGTAAGGTACCGCCACCACTGCCTTGCAACCGGCGTTACGGGCGGCGCCGACATCGTTGCTGGAGTCTCCCACCATCAGCACCCGCCGGATATCCACTCCCATACGCCGGGCGGTCAGCAGCAGGGCATCCGGGGCCGGCTTTTTCCGAGGAGCGCATTCGCCGCCCAGCACCACGTCGAAGAAGGCGCCGATGCCGATCCGCTCCACCAGCGGGAGGGCGAATTCCGTGGGCTTGTTGGTGATGCAGGCCAGCCGGTAGCCCAGCTCGCGCAGGGCGCGCAAGCCTTCCATGGCGCCAGGGTAGAGGCGGCTGCCGACGCACAGATGGCGGCGGTAGGCGTCCTGGAAGAGGGGCCGGCCCCGCGCGACCAGTGCCTCCGGCGCTTGGCCGGCCATGTCGTCGACCAGCGCGCGGCGGATCAGCAGATCCGCACCATTGCCCACCCATTCGCGCACCCGCTGCTCGCCGCGTGGCGGCAGGTCCAACTGGCGTAGCATGGCGTCCACTGCTACAGTCAAATCCGGCACGCTGTCCACCAGGGTACCGTCCAGATCCAGGAAAATGGCCGCAATATGGTCGAACATCAGGCGGTATTTGCCGCCCGGGCCAGTTCCGCGCGCAGGGCGGCGATGGTGGCCCGGTAGTTGGGCGTGCCGAAAATGGCGGAACCGGCGACGAAGGTGTCGGCACCTGCAGCGGCGACAGCGGCGATATTGTCCAGTTTCACGCCACCATCGATCTCCAGGCGGATGGGATGACCGCTGGCATCGATCCGGCGGCGCGCTTGCCGCAGTTTAGGCAAGGCCGACGCAATAAAGCGTTGCCCGCTGAAACCCGGATTGACCGCCATCAGCATGATCATATCCACTTTGTCCATGACATAGTCAAGATAGCCCAAAGGTGTGGCCGGATTGAATACCAGGCCAGCTTTGCAGCCCTGGTCACGGATCAGTTGCAGAGTGCGGTCGATATGCTCGCTGGCTTCGGGGTGGAACGTGATATACGTGGCGCCGGCGGCGGCGCAATCCGGGATGATGCGGTCCACCGGCTTGACCATCAGATGCACGTCGATGGGGGCGGTGACGCCGTGGTTGCGCAAGGCCGTGCACACCACCGGGCCGAAGCTCAGATTGGGCACGTAGTGATTGTCCATCACGTCGCAGTGAACAAGGTCGGCGCCGGCGCTGAGCACGCTATCCACCTCTTCCCCCAGACGGGCAAAATCGGCCGCCAGAATCGACGGCGCAATCCACAAATCCTGCATAAACGACCCTTTTTAGCAATCCGGCGGTAATCCGGGCGAACGGCTGGAAAATGTAAACTTTACCCCATAGCACCCGCATTGCATACCGGCATTACTATACAATAGCCAAGCTGTTGCAAGCATTCCGCCAGGAACCGACAGACCGGTTACTACCTCGCTCTCCTACCCATGCGCAAGAATAAATCCCTGAAATGCTTACTCGTGACCAATGTCTTTGCACCTATTTTCGGCGGCTCGGCGGTGGTTTACGAAGGTGTTTGTCGCTTCAGTCCCGCAGGAAGCCTGTCTGTGCTGACCGCTTCACGCCATTACGTGACCGGGGAGATACTGCACGGCTGGCGGGAACATGACGCCCGCGCGCCCTATCGGGTATACCGCCTGGAGCTGTTGCGCCCGCTGGTGGTCAATCCGCGTTCCCGCCTGCATTCGCTGTGGCTGCTGCTGACGGTCGATCTGCCTTTGAAGCTGAAGGTGCTGCTTGCCGCCGTGCGCATTATCCGCAAGGAGGATATCGGCTTGGTCTGCATCGGGGATCTGAATTCGCTGAGCTGGCTGGGTCTGTTCTGCCAGCGCTGGCTGGGCGTCAGGATGATCAACTATATTCACGGCGAGGAAGTCACCGTCGATTTGCACCGCGATTATTACGAGCGTTGTCGCCGCCGCTATCTGCAACGGGCCGACGCCGTGGTCGCCGTCAGCAGCTTTACCCGGCAGGCGCTGATTGAGCAGATGGGGGTCGCTCCCGGCAAGATCGAATTGATCTGCAACGGCACCGATGTAGCCCGCTTTCAGCCGGGACCCAAGGATGCGGCGCTGCTGGCGCGCTATGGCTTGCAGGGCAAGCTGGTCATCCTCACCGTCGGCCGTCTGATCGAGCGCAAGGGGATCGATATGACGCTCCGGGCATTGCCGCAGGTGCTGGAGCGTTACCCCGTCCATTATCTGATCGTCGGGACCGGACCCTATCGGGCGCTGCTGGAGGAACTGGTGCGCACCCTCGGGCTGGAGGCACATGTCACCTTTACCGGGCCGGTCGATAATGACCACCTGGTGGCGCATTATCAGTTGTGCGATGTCTTCGTCATGCCTAACCGCGAGTTGGCCGATCACGACACCGAGGGTTTTGGGCTGGTTTTTCTGGAGGCCAACGCCTGCGGCAAGGCGGTCATCGGCGGCCGGGCCGGCGGCGCCGTGGAGGCGGTGCGCGAAGGTCAGAACGGGCTGCTGGTGGATGGCGGCAATCCCGCTGAAATCGCCACTGCGATTCTGCGTCTGCTCGACGATAGCGAATTGCGCCAGCGGCTGGAACAGCAGGGACTGGCGATTGCGCGGGCGTCGAGTCTGGAACACAACGCCCAGCGTTTCCATGCCCTGTGTCAGCGGTTGCTGGCGGGGAGCGAACGGGTATGAATGCCGGGGCGGAGCGGCAGGTGCTGATGATCGCCGGGGAATTTCCACCGGTCAAGACGATCGGCAGAATCCGCACCGTCAAGTTCGTCGAGCAGTTGCGCGCACAGGGGTGGCAGGCCGTGGTGCTGACCATCGAGCCGCGCCCTGGCATGGCGACGCCGGCCTTGAACCAGGAAATTCCCGCTGGCGTCCCCGTTTACCGGGTTGTCTGGCCGGATCTGGAAGACGCAGTCGGCCATTGGGCCAAGCGCTTATGGGGTCGCCCGGACGGACGCGCCGCTGCTGGACCGGCTTCCCAACCGGAGCACGCCGGTCAGTTGGCGGATGCGGCTTCCGCCGGTGCGAACGCCGCCGGACGGCGGTCGTTGCTCGATCTGGGTCACGCCGCTTTTACCGGGTTCCTCCGCAACTGGGTTTATATACCTGACGCCTATCTGCCATGGGCGCTGCGCGCCTATCAGGAAGCGCTGCGGATCTGTAAAACCCATCCCATCGCCGTGCTGTACACCACCCTGCCGCCGTTCAGCGCCGCCCTGCTGGGTTACCGGCTGAAGCGGCGGACCGGCCTGCCCTGGGTAGTGGATTACCGCGACCTGTGGCATGGCGATGTGCTGCGTGACTGGGTTGGACCGGTCCGCCGGCGGCTGGAACTGTCCCTGGAACGACGGCTGATGCGGCAGGCGGATGTCATCATCGCAGTGTCGGAGCAGAAGACCGCTTATCTGCAGCGGTTGCTCCGGGCCGCCAGGGCTCGCTGGGAAACCCTGACCAACGGTTACGATCCGGAAGTCTATGCCCCGTTACTGGCGGAGCCGCGCCGTCCGGACGAGTTTATCGATTTCGTCTACACCGGTCGGCTGTTCAAGAACCGGCGTGGCTATGCTTTCGCTGAGGCGCTGGGACAACTGGCCGCTGCACGGCCCGAACTGGTCGCTCCGGTGCGGGTGCATATCGTGGGCGGAGTGGCACCCGAAATCCGCGCCCGCTACGATGAATTGCTGCAACAG
Source organism: uncultured Pseudomonadota bacterium (assembly GCA_963708455.1). GTDB lineage: Bacteria > Pseudomonadota > Gammaproteobacteria > Competibacterales > Competibacteraceae > CAIMUS01. The sequence goes on along the minus strand of CAVPSQ010000004.1, from coordinate 1,559,818 downwards.
TACGGCATCGGCCACCTGTTTCATTTTCACGGCGACGTCGGTCATGTCGAGGCGATGCGCGCCCAGGTGCAGGCCGATTATCTGTTGTTGATCGTCGATACTGGCGAGACCTCGGACGGGGTGATACCGGGCAAGCTGTTCGAGTACGTGGCGGCCCGCCGCCCGATCTTCGCGCTGACTGATCCCGGCGCCACCCAGACCATTATTGAGCGCGCCCGCATCGGCCGGGTGGTTCCGGCGGAGTCGGTGGACAAATGCAAAGCCGCCTTGCAGGAACTGTTGAGCCAGCCGGCGCCGGCGCAGTTGGACGCCGATGAAGATTATCTGAGCCAGTTCGAGCGCCGTAAGATCAGCCGGCGGCTGGCGCGGATTCTGGATGATCTGGTCGCCGCACGCCGGCCAGCGTGAGGGCGTTTAGGCCTGTTCAGTCCCACAGAGCTGTTCATATACCGCCTGGTAGTGCGCCACCATGGTCGCCAGACCAAAACGTTCAACAGCGAGTTGTCGCGCTCGCTGGCCGTGTGTGCGCCGCAGCGCCGGAGCGGCCACATACTGGGCGAGCAAGGCAGTGAGTGAAGCAACGTCGCCGGGCTGAAAGAAGCAACCGGATTGCCCCTCGTCGATCAATTCGAGATTGCCGCCCACCGCCGTGGCGACCACCGGCAGGCCGGTCGCCATGGCTTCCAGGATCGTATTAGAGATGCCTTCGGACAAGGAGGGCAGTACAAACAGATCGAATGCCCGTAAGATTTCTGCCACATTACCCACCGCGCCCGGCAGCCAGGTTAACCGGGCGATACCCAGTGAATCGATCAGTTCTCGCAACTCGCTGAGCAAAGGGCCATCGCCGACGACCACCAGCCGTACCGGAGTGCCGCTTTCAGGCCGGCTCTGCAGCAACTTGGCAACTGCCCGGACCAGAGTCGCCTGGTCCTTGACAGGCTGGATTCGTCCAACAGCGCCGATCACAACGGTAGCCGGGGTGGCGAAGCCGGGGGGCAATACGTCGACCGGTTTATCCGCAACCGGCGCAAAACGCGCGGTATCGACGCCGTTATAAATTTGCGTGATGCGGGCAGCGTTGATGCCCACGCGCTCGATCAGATACCGCTCCAGGTCTCTGGAAACAGTAATGTAGCGGTCGACGAAGGGCGAATGCAGACGGCGCAGCAACGCAGGTTTCCACTGCCTGCCATTCAAGTCGTTGACGTCCCAACCGTGTTCGCCATGCACACAGTGGCGCACGCCAGCCAGGCGCGCGGGTAAGAGCGCGTCGAGGCCGGACAGATTGCGCGAGTGAACGATTGCCGGGCGGAGACGGCGGCACAGGCGAAACAACTCCCGCCGCAGGCCGAAGGTGCCAAGCCGCGACCGGTGCAGAGCGACCAGCTCGACGTCGGATCGAACCAGGCGCTGGCGGAAATCCGAGTAGTCTTCGACGCAGGCGATGGCATGCCGAAAGCGCGCTGCCGGCATCCGATTGATCAGATTGATCAGACCGTTCTCTAACCCGCCCATCAGCAGGTGATGGATTACATGCAGTATGAGGGGTGGGGCGGCCTGGGTCAGGTTATTCCGCAGCATGGCGGTTACCCAACCGTTATCTTATCTTCGATCATCAGTGCATCGGCGAAGAACTTGGCCGCCCAGTTGGGATATTGCCAGGGGTGATAGCCGCCGTCGATGGGATGGGAGCCCTTGATGCCGCCTCGTTGTTGCGCCGGCCCCGCCAGTTTCTGGGTAGTCTTAACGAAGGTATTGAGGCGCCGGACGGCGGCGCGATACTTGTTGACCCCGGTCAACTGGTAAAGCCGGCCGCAATTGAGCGCAATCTGCGCAGCGCCGGTCAGACAGGACCACTGGACGGTGGGGCGCCAGCGCGCGTCGAAACGGCCCGGCAGAAAACCATTCTCAGGTAGAACCGCGAGCAGAGCGTCACCGATCTTGATGGCTGCCGCCAGGAAATCCTCGCGACCGGCATAGGTGCCCACTTCCAGAAAGCCGCGCATGGCATAGGCGATAGTGTGCGTGAAAGGCTGACTGTCATCCTGCAAGCAGTTATAAGGCAGCCAGCCGTTATCCTGCTGCTGCGCCAGAGCCCACTCCACATTTTTCACCGCGCAATCCAAAAATCGCCGTTCGCCGGCGATTTCATGGACACAGGCCAGCCCCCAGGCGCTGCGGGTATTGTACAGATTGACGTGGCGGGCGGTGAATGGCGACCCGAAGCGGCGCCAGCAGCCGTCCTCGTCCTGAACGTCGCATAGCCAGCGGGCGGCTTTGACGGCCGCTTCCCGGTAACGCTCGTTCTGCTCTTCCTGAAAAGCTCTCACCCAGCCGAACAGCACCTGACCGGTATTGAAAATGGTGGGCTGATCGGCATCGCCCAATGCCCCCGCCAGCACGCCACCTTCGGGTAACTGCACTGCGCATTCCCAATCGGCCATGCGGCGGGCGCGGGCGCGGAGTACGCTGTCGCCGCTGAGCGCCGCGTAATCGTAGCAGGTTGGGATAATGTAGCCAGTGGTTTCCGGATAGGAATTGGCCCAGCGCCGGTATTTGACCAGATAGGTCTGGGCGACGCCGTCATCCGGCGTCGCATCCTGGGCATAACACAACCAGTCCATCGCGGCGTCCAGATGGATGCGATTGGTCTGCGGCGGCGTGCGCCGCCAGCCCCAGGATTCCAGCCACGGGCGGAGGCCCCAGTTGATGCGTTCCACGATGCTGCTCGACATACGAATTTTCCAGTTGTTTTAAGGCTACCCACTTAAGACGGGACAATCTCGATCCTGCGAGCGCCGGCGTCCTCGCCGGCCCGTTGCGGTCACTCTGCGAAGTGTCCCGGCTTAAGTGGATACCCTGTTTTAAATTGTCAAGTAATTGAGTTCAGGTCGGATTATCGAAAAAACTCTCGCCGCGCGCCATCATTCGATCCACGCACTCCGTCATGGCCTGGCAACCGACCAGCAGCAGCCGGGTATTGCCCACCCGCGCCCGTCGTAGAATTTTTTCCTGTTCCAAGGCTGCGATCAGGTGCGGCTCGCGTCTGAGACGGTTGGCCGTGTCGCTGATGACTCGCGCCGGTATCTCCCGTCGGCGTCCTTCGTAATCGATTACGCTGCCCACAAGTGGTTCGGTTTCGTACAGCGGAAAAGGCAAGCGCGGTGCTATCCGGTCTTCCACAAAGTGGGTGAAGGTAATGGTGGAGAAGGGCGCGTCGATGGTCAGAATCTTGCCGTTCAGCTCCAGTAATCGGGCGAACGGCGACTGGCACCCGCAAGGCTCCAGCGCCTCCTCGTGACCGGCCAGAAACCAGTCTGCCCGCGCTCCCCAGGCCAGCAGTGGATGGGTCGGATTTAAACTGCGACGCACCGCTTTGCCGCGCCGGAACACCTCCGTCAGCAAGCCCATCTGCGAGGGGCTGCGGCGTATATCCACCGCCACGCCACGCGCCAGGAAATCTCTGGAGCTTTCGTTCTGGTAGGTCAGCGAAGGCATTACCAGTAGGCCCTCCTCGCCCACGGCGGCCTGCAAGCAGCGGATCATATCAACCGGTCGGCCCTGAAAACCGTTGTGCGGCAACCAGGAGGCATGCACCATCAGCGCGTCACCGGGAACGACGCCGAGTCGATCCAACATGGCTCTCAGGCGGTCTGGATCATAACTGAAAAATTTATGAATTATGAATGGCTTAAACTTTGTTTTAAGATGCTTTAGCAAGTTCATCATAGTTTATGCTGGCAGGCGGCGCGCCTGAGGTCGTTTAAAAAACGTGATGAAAGTCAATTTTCCTGTCAAGCGGTCGAATAATGAACAGTGTAAGCTCAGTGGCTTATGCTAAAGACACTTATCGCTTTCAGGTTATTTTAATTTCCTTTACAGCTAACCTGAGCGGAACAGTGTCAAGAGTATCCTTGAATTATAATCCAGTCGCATTGGATTGCTGGTCACGGTTCACCAGGTTCTTGAACTTCAAGAAAGCTAGCGGGAAGCGTGTTGCCTCAAAAGAGCCGCAGTGGATAAGCCTTCAAAAATAGCACCTAACTGCTCCAGTTGGGTTCATTTATAAGAAATTATAATATATTCAAAAGTTTAGAAATAAATTAAAGCCACACGGGAATTCTTGTTCGGTTTACTTAACGGTTAAGCCATTGACTTAAAAATTAAATATTGTTAAAATAATAAATTTGTAATCAATTCAAGTCATTATCTAAAAGGTTTCCATCCCTATATCCCTGATAAATTTATGTCGCTTAAACTATATTCTTCCAGACACCCTGCTTAACACATTAAGAAACTTCAGTAACCCTAAGAGTAGATAACACTATGAAGCAGCTTGCTATTGCTGTAATTGTTGAGATAACCCGGTTTTGGATGCGACATTCACCTTTCCAGATCACTAAAGCCAGCCTTTATCGGTGGTTCGAGCAATACGCCGGCTGGCGCTCTCTGTCAGGCTTGACGCGGACCTGCTTTGGTGCATGCATCACATTCCAATATCCGGATATTATCCAAAAACGTATTCATATGTTTGGCTTCTGGGAGCCAGATATTACTAGTTATATACAGAAAGTTCTTAAAGCCGGAGATACTTTTGTCGATGTCGGTAGTAATATAGGATACTACGCACTACTAGCCTCTCGCCTAACTGGTTCTAATGGGCGGGTATATGCATTCGAAGCATCGCCATCCATTTTTACTATTCTGTCTGACAACATCAGACGCAATAAAGCTACTAATGTTTACGCTAGAAATATTGCTATTGCAGATATTAAGGGTAAGCTACAGATTTTTCGTGCTGATTCGGATAATCTGGGAGGAAGCACAACTGAAAATTATCGTGCAGAAAAAGATGGGATGACGAGTGAGGGCTGTGTTGATGCTGAGCCTTTATTAGAAGCAATGCCAAAAGCAGATTTATTCACAGCGCGTTTAATTAAAATTGATATCGAAGGGGCTGAGCGTTCTGTGCTTACTGCCGTTTTAGATGACTTAGTCCACTTCTCGAACCAGACAGAGTGGCTGATTGAATTTACTACTGAAGGAGAAAAACTCGTGGAGGAAGAAGTGAGACATCTGCTGGATAGATTCAAAGCTGCCGGATACAATGCTTACCAAATTTATAACAACTATCGTGTAAAAACCTATATTGACGGCTTACCCGAGCCCAACCACGTGCGAATTCGCCAACTCAGCTTCCCGCTTCCACCGCTCCTGGATGTACTGCTAACACGCAGCCTACTACCTGAATCGGATTGGCCTCAAATTCAATAGACTTTTGTAAATCCAATGAATTGATCACTGGGTTGATAATGATTCGATTTGCCTGGGAAATGAAATGATAAGGTTGAAAAAATGAGTTTAGTTACACGTTTCAAACGTGCTGCGAGAGAAATATTGGGATTACGTCAATGGCCCAGGATTGAAGACGTTACTGCAACTGATTTTGAAGAGCAGATATATAAAGCAGTTTTGTCCCCTGGTGATTGCTGCCTCAATATCGGCGCCAATTGTGGTGACGTATCAATTTTTATTGCGCGACTGGTAGGCGGATCTGGAAAAGTTATTGCATTCGAGCCGGTTTGGATTATGTATCAATCTCTCTGTGCTGCAATTCAGCGTGATACTTATCATAAGGCTCCGATAGTCACTCTCCCGTTTGGTGTGGCTGATTGTGACAAGAAAACGACCATACAGGTGCCTGGTGAGGCTTTCGCGAGGGGTTCTATGGCCCTGGGAGAAAACTGGGCGCGCACTCAAAATGCTATGCATATCGATTCATATGAGTGTCATTTTACCTCGATCGATTTATTTCTTGAACAAAACAAAGATATTTATCCATCTTTTGTTAAGATAGATGTTGAAGGAGCCGAATTATATGTACTGCATGGAGCTGCTCAATTGCTTGCAAGCTCCGCCAGACCATTATTGTTTATGGAAGTTTTCGCGCCGTGGGAACATGCATTTGGTTATGGTCCTTATGACGTTCTGGAATTGTTGATGCAATATGGTTATCAATTCTTATTTGTTTGCCATGAGGGTTTAATCCTGCATATACCCTCATATGAGAATCCAACTCCACCGCAGTATGTTAACGGTTATAATTTAATTGCCTTTGATCCTGTAGTTCATGAGCAACGTATTAAGCTTATTCGTCCATTTTTTTATGGTGCAGGAGGTCGTATACTACCAATGGTTCCCCCTCCTATAGACAATAAACTTGGCTAATATCAAAGGAGGTTTATACATAATCATCACACATAAGCCAATGGATTCGAAGATATAAAAGCCACTTACTTTCCAGTCCTCTATTACTTTGAATCCTTTATGAGCATTCGCCGATCACTTGCGCTTTCAGCCGCGGATAAATACAGTTCATTAGCGATTCAATTCCTGACTTCCATCGTGCTGGCGCGCTTGTTGTCGCCGGAGGATATTGGCATTTTTTCCGTAGGAAGCGTCGCTGCTACGCTTTCTCATACCTTGCGTGACTTCGGCGTTACTAATTACCTGATACAGGAAAAAGAACTGACAGCGGCGCGGATTCAGAGCGCCCAGGGCATCACCCTGATCATTGGTTGGGGATTGGGGCTGCTGTTGCTGCTGCTGTCAATGCCTATCGCTATCTTTTATAAAGAGCCTGGCGTGCAGCAAATCTTGAGTGTATTGGCGATCAACTTTTTCCTGTTGCCTTTTGGTTCAATAACCGCGGCATTGCTACGCCGGGAGATGCGATTCGACCTCATCTATCGGATTAATTTTTTGAGCGCTTTGGCGCAGTCGGCCACGTCGATTTCTCTGGCCCTGCTAGGCAACGGTTTCATGAGTTTGGCCTGGGGCGCGCTTGCCAGCGCTATTTTCGCCACCTCTGTATCTTTCTTCTATCGTCGGCCGGGGCAACCCTGGTGGCCCGCATTTAAGGAAAGTCGTCGTGTAATGTCAACCAGCGCGCGCTTCAGCGCAGCTTCTCTTTTCTATGAAATGGGTTTTACTGGCCCCGATTTAATTTCTGGCAAGCTGCTCGGCTTCGAGGCGACCGGCTTCTTGAGTCGGGCCACGGGCGCTGTTCAGTTAGTGCATCGCGCTCTGTTGGAGGCTGTGTACCCGGTCGCTATGCCTTACTTCGCCGAATCTGCCCGAGGAGGGGCGGATCTTACTGTGTTATTCGAGCGAAGCTGTGCGCTGATGACGGGTATTGCTTGGCCCGGCTTCGCTGTACTCGCCATAGGAGCTGAACCGATTATTACATTGCTTTTCGGCGTCCAGTGGACGACATCGATATTGCCCACTCGGATCCTGTGTGGTGGGATGGCGATGCTCACGTTGGCCTCGATCAGCTCCTCTATTGCGACAGCTATGGGCCAAGCGCAACTGGTGCTGGAGCTGCTGGTCAAGTACCAGTTGCTCAAATTAGTACTGGTCATGCTGGGAGCCATATGGGAATTGCCCGGAGTCGCTGTAGGGGCGGCTGTCGGAGACGCTATCCTTGGCGTCGTTTATCTGCGGCGCATTTGTGATCTGATTGGGTTACGGGTCATAGTGCTGCTGAAAAGCTTGCTTTCTTCTGTAATTGTAACAATCGCGACCTGCGCTGGCGCTTTCGCAGGGCTTCGCATAATCATGGACAATGACGCGTCGCTGGTGCGGATGCTGGGCCTTGTGACCGGCGCTTTGTTGGGCTGGGTCGCCGGCGTATGGCTGGCAAGCCATCCCATCCGCTTGGAGCTGAATCATCTTTTTCATCATCTAATTGGGGATCGCAAATAAGATTGGAACAAGGGCTAACTGACAAAATGGTGATGCAGATGACATCAATTTATTGCTATATGTTTTCCACCGGTAGATTTATATCACAGAAAGCGAAGAAAGTTTCTGTTAAACTGAACACACTTTCGCCTACTCAACAACCGTCTTTGCTTGCTAGCTCTGATTATAGTCAGAGTAGTAAAAATTTATTTCCAAGAGGAAACACATGGTTAAGACAGCAATGATCACCGGTATAACCGGCCAAGATGGGGCTTATCTCGCCAAGTTTTTGTTGGAAAAAGGCTATCACGTCATCGGCGCGCACCGCCGGAGTGCATCGCTTAATCTCTGGCGTTTGGCGGAGCTAGGCATAGATAGCCAGATTCAGTTTGCTCCTATGGATTTACTGGAATTCACCAATATTCTACGGGTGGTGGAACAGACTCGCCCGGATGAAATTTATAATCTCGCTGCCCAGAGCTTCGTGGGGATGTCGTTCGAACAACCCATCTATACCGCTGATGTAGTGGCGATCGGTGTGGCGCGCTTGTTGGAAGCGGTGCGGTCAGTAAACCCGGCAATCCGGTTTTATCAGGCTTCCACTTCGGAAATGTTCGGTAAGGTGCAGGAAATTCCACAGACCGAACAAACGCCTTTTTATCCACGTAATCCGTATGCGGTCGCCAAGCTGTATGCCCATTGGATAACCGTGAACTACCGGGAGTCTTATGGTATGTACGCCTGTTCTGGGATCTTGTTCAACCATGAATCACCGTTGCGTGGTTTAGAATTTGTGACTCGCAAAATTACAGCGGCTTTCTCGCAAATTCGTCACGGACAACTGGATGTATTGGAACTGGGTAATCTTGACTCCCAGCGGGATTGGGGCTTTGCCGGCGATTATGTACAGGGGATGTGGATGATGTTGCAGCAGCCGCAGCCGGAAGATTTCGTGTTGGGGACAGGCGAAACACAATCAGTGCGTCAATTTATCACAACAGCCGCCGAGATTGCCGGTTATGATTTAGTCTGGGAGGGAGAGGCGGAAAATAACCGGGGTATCGATCGCAAGACAGGTAAAGTCCTGGTGCAAGTGAATCCAAAATTTTACCGCCCGGCTGAAGTCGATCTATTGATTTCTAACCCCGCTAAAGCCAGAGAAAAGTTAGGTTGGAGTCCGATGGTTAAATTCAAGGAACTGGTTGAAATGATGGTTCGTGCAGATATAGATCGGGCAGCCCAAGGGCGTCTTCACTTTTAAACTGCGCTAAGTAAATCGTTCAGAAAGGGCTTAAACAAATCTTATTGTAGTGTAATCTACAAAATGCCAAAGAGCCAGAAATTTATGGAGTCAGAGCATTCTCCAGCTATTGTAGTAGCATCTTTCCCTAATCCTTTTCCGGGCAATCCCTATCTGGACCTTCTTTATACCCATCTGGAACGCGAGGGCGTAAAGCGCCAACCCAGCGGGTACTTTGGTCAAGAGTGGCTGCGCGCGAACAGAGGAAAAATCGATTTTCTGCATTTTCATTGGATCGGCGACTATTACGCAGATTCCCAGGGCAATGCATCTATTCTCCGGCTACTGCTTTTTATAGCGAAGATTTGGTTTGCACGTATCCTTGGATACCAGATAATCTGGACAATGCATAATCTCTATCCACATAATAGAAAACGAACTCGCAAGGAATGGCTCTGCCGGTTGTTATTCATTCAGTCCGTAAATCTGATTTTTATCAATTTCCCTGGCGCAAGACACGATCTGCGCAGATTATTCTACCGAACCCGTAATATATATTTAGCTCCTATTGGCAACTACCGTCCTGTCTATCCGGCTATCCCGGATCGGGCGTCCGCTCGCAAGGCGCTTGGACTAAGGGAAGATGAATATATTTTTTTCTTGTTCGGAGGAATTAGTCCCTATAAAGGCGTGCATAAAGCGATCCCTGTTTTCGCTAATCTCATGGATGATAGCACCCTGCTCATTATTATGGGTCAATGCCTAGATAACCAATACCAGTCACGGCTTATTGCCTTGGCGGAGAACGACAAGCGGGTGCGGCTGAGGATTGGCAATGAAGATGTTCCAGACGATTTGGTGAACTTATGGATGGCGGCCATTGACTGTATGCTGGCTCCCTATGAGGATATTTACTCGTCGGCCACCCTGTATTTGGCGGCGACATTCGGCAAACCTATTATTTCACCTCGAAAAGGAATATTTACCGAGCTGGACAATACATTGTTCGTGCTCACCTACGATGCGGCGGCTGACATGGATGGACTTACGCAGAAACTGGTCGAAGTCAAACAACGGGATATCACGACTATTCAGGAATCGGCAAAACAGTTTGCGGATGCGCACGAGTGGTCTGACATTGCTAAGAATATGGCCAACGTTTTATATTCTTACCTGTGCTCGAAAAAATAGCCGCTATTTAAGTTTCGTACACGCCTATTCTAAAATTTACCCTGTCTCGGCATCTGGCCTGCTTCAGGATCCGCCCCCAAACTGCAATTCGGCCAGTCGGGTGTACAGCCCGCCCTGTCTGACCAGTTCCTCATGCGTGCCCGTAGCGACCACCCGCCCCTGGTCCATGACCACGATGCGGTCTACTTTGAGCACCGTCGCCAGGCGGTGGGCGATGACCAGCGTGGTGCGATTGGCCATCAGATGATCCAGCGCTTGCTGCACCAGCCGCTCGCTTTCCGCATCGAGAGCGCTGGTCGCCTCGTCCAGCAGCATGACCGGCGAATCCTTGAGTATCGCCCGGGCGATGGCGATGCGCTGCTGCTGGCCGCCGGAGAGGCGCACCCCGCGCTCGCCCAGAAACGTATGATAGCCCTCTGGCTGACGCTCCAGGAACTCGTCGGCCAGCGCCGCCCGCGCCGCCGCTTTGAGGTACGCCTCCGTGGCCTCAGGACGACCATAGGCAATATTGGTCCACGCATCCGCCGCGAAAATGACCGTATCCTGAGGCACAAAGCCGATCTGCCGGCGCAAATCCTGCGGCCGCAGTTGGGTGATGTCGATTCCATCCAGCAGAATACGCCCCTGTTGCGGATCGTAGAAGCGCAACAGCAACTGGAACACCGTGCTTTTGCCGGCGCCGGAAGGACCGACCAGGGCGATGGTTTCCCCCGGTGCAACGGTCAGGGAGAAATCTTCCAGCGCCGCTTGATCGGGGCGGGACGGATAGTGAAAAGTTACCTGGTCGAAGCGGATGTCGCCCCGCGCCGGTTGCGGCAAGACGGCGGGCTGCGCAGGTATAGTAATGGTGGGCTGCGCGGCCAGCAATTCGTGCAACCGTTCGGCCGCGCCGGCGGCCTGCTGCACATCTCCCCACACCTCGCTCAGTCCGCCGACGGCGCCGGCGACCAGTACGGCATAGAGCACGAACTGGCTCAACTGACCCGATGACATCCGATCGTTCAGCACGTCATGCGCGCCCAGCCATAACACCAGCACGATGGCGCCGAACACCAGCAGAATGACCAAGCCGGTCAAGAGCGCCCTTACCCGCATGCGCTGCACTGCCGCTGCAAAGGCGGTTCCGACGGTGGCGGCGTAACGCTGCGCCTCACGCTCTTCATGGGCGAACGCCTGCACCACCTGTACGGCATTCAAGGTCTCGGCGGCCATGGCGTTGGTGTCCGCCAGGGTATCCTGGCTGGCACGGGATAAGCGGCGCAGCCGGCGACCGAACAGCACCAGGGGCAATACGACCACCGGCACCAGCACCACCATGATCCCAGTCAGGCGTGGACTGGTCACGATCAGCATGATAAAGCCGCCGCCGAACAGAAACAGATTGCGCAGGGCCAGCGACGCGGTGGCACCCACCATCGTCTGAATCAGGGTGGTGTCCGCGGTCAGCCGGGAGAGCACCTCGCCAGTGCGGGTGGTTTCGAAAAAGAGGGGGCTCATCCCGATCACATGGCGGTAGACCTGCATCCGGATATCGGCCACCACCCGTTCGCCCAGTCGGGCGACGAAGTAATAACGGGCCGACGTGGCCAGCGCGAGCACGCAGGTGACGGCGAACAGCTTCAGAAAATACTCGTTGATGTGGGCGGAGTTCTGTCGAGAAAAACCGTGATCGATCATCGTCCTGACTGCCGTTGGCAGCACCAGGGTGGTGATGGCCGCCACCGTGAGCGCCAGCAGCGCCAGCAGCACAGTGCCCCAATACGGTTTAATGAACGGCAAGAGGCTGCGCAGTGGGTTGAGGCGGCCCCCGGATTGTCGAGTTGTGGTCACAAGATACGGTCCTTTCTGGGTTACCGTGAAAATCTTCATGGGTTGAGCCAGGCGCGCCTACTGCTTAGCCGTTGGGCAAGGCTTGCATCGCCTGCTGTAGAATAACCTATTGGCGTACCAAATTTACGCTGTCAACCCCACTTGCAGATTCAAGGACAACCGCATGAGATCGCTTAAATCCACTTTGTATCTATCCCTCGCTATCCTGCTGCTGGCCGTTCAGACCCTGGCGCCCGTGCAGGCGGGCCTGTTTTCCTATCCGGAGAGCGGCGCCAAGTTCAAGATGCAGATACCCGATGGCTGGAAGACCGACAAGACTAAAGAGGGCAGTGGCGAGGTTTATACGTTCACTTCGCCCAGCGGCGCCATCAAGATGATCCTCAAAACCACCCGTGGGAATGCGGACCAGGCCATCAACGTACTGGCCGCGGAGACGGAAGTGGCGCTCAAATACGATGTCAAAAACGTCGCCATCGCAGAGGCCACTATCAAGGGCGTTAAAATGCCTTTCAGACCTTACCTGCCCAAATTGAACGATCTGGATTCAGCCGCTCAATTGAACGCCAGAGGATTGAGCGCCAAGGATAACCAGCCTGTGTCCCTGTACTTTCTGATCTTCAGCCCGGACGGGCAACTATGGGGCTGGCTCTATGGCCTGTACTCCGAAAATTCGCCCAAGCAGGAGCAGGAGCAATTGATGGATATAGTGAAGTCCATCAAGAAGGCTTAGCCATTTTTCTGCGATGGCTATCGCCGTCGTCGCCGAAAAACCCGCTGTCGCCCGCGATATTGCCCGCACGCTGGGCGTCGCGCAGCGGGGCGAGGGGTGTCTTTACGGCAACGGTTATGTGGTGACCTGGGCTATCGGTCACCTGGTCGCTCTGGCCGAGCCGCACGAAATCAATCCCGATTGGAAACGCTGGCGGCGGCGGCACCTGCCCATGCTGCCGGCGCGCTGGCCGCTGACCGTCTGCGCCGACACCTGCGGCCAGTTCGAAACGGTCGCCCGCATTCTCAACGCCCGTGACGTCGAGCGAGTGGTGTGCGCCACCGACGCCGGCCGCGAGGGCGAACTGATCTTTCGCTATATCTACGAGGCCGCCGGCTGCTGCAAGCCGATCAGTCGGTTGTGGATTTCTTCCCTGACGCCGGAGGCCATCCGCACCGGCTTCGCTCGCTTGCGCGAAGGGCGCGAGTTCGAGTCGCTGGCGGATGCCGCCCGGGGGCGCAGTCAGGCCGACTGGCTGGTGGGTATGAACCTGTCGCGTGCCTATACCCTGGCCTGCGGCGAACCCGGCGGCGAAGTGCTGTCGGTCGGTCGGGTGCAGACTCCCACCCTGGCTATGATAGTGGAGCGCGAACTGGCCATCCGCGCCTTTACGCCCGAAGATTATCTGCAAGTGGTCGCGACCTTCGCACCAGTGGCAGCGACCGCCGCCGCTACCGACATGCGCTACGAAGGAACCTGGTTCCGGGGCGATAAGCCCGAGCTTAGGGCCAAACGCCTGCCGGCCGCTGGCGTCGAGGCCAATGCTGTTATCGACCGAGCCCGGCGCGGTCATGCCCGGATTGTTGCCAAGACGGCTGAAACCCGCCGCCTGCCGCCGCTGCTGCTGTATGACCTCACCGAATTGCAGCGCCACGCCAACCGGCTGTACGGCTTCAGCGCCGAACGCACCTTGAATCTGGCGCAGACGTTGTACGAGCAGAAAAAACTGCTCACCTATCCGCGCACCGACAGCCGCCATCTGCCCCAGGACGTGGCGGCGACATTGGCGCAGGTCGTGCCGGCTATCCAGGCGCCTTACGCCGGCCTGCTGGCACCGGATACAGGGCAACGCCCGCTGGGCCGGCGCTTCGTGGACGACGCTCAGGTGACCGACCATCACGCCATTATTCCTACACCGGTGATGGCCCAGAATCTGGCCGGCGATGAGCATAAGATTTACGATCTGATCTGCCGGCGGCTGCTGGCCGCGTGGCACGAGGATCATATCTGGTCGGTGACTACCGTCATTACGGCGATTACCACGCCGCCACAGGACGGTGACGAGCCGCTCGTCGACCGCTATCACAGCACCGGCGCAGTGGTCGAACAACTGGGTTGGAAGGCGCTCGATGTCGCTGGCGCCAAGGCCAAAGCCGGCGCTACAGCGAAAGTCGCCGCCGAACCGCCCGCCGCAGAGGAGCAGGCGGAACTGCCGCCCGGTCTGGCCGAAGGCCAGTCGCAACAGGTCATGGACGCCCGGATTGTGGCTAAGCAGACCCGGCCGCCGCCACGCTTTACCGAAGCCACGCTGCTGACCGCGATGGAAAGCGCCGGCAGGACGCTGGAGGATAAGGAATTGTCCGCCGCCATGAAGGAAACCGGTCTGGGCACGCCGGCCACTCGCGCTGAAATCATCGAGACCCTGCTGCGCCGGCAGTATCTGCAACGCCAGGGCAAAAGCCTGGAGGCCACCGAGCGGGGCATGTACCTGATCGCACAGGTTCATCCCCAGGTGAAAAGTCCTGCCATGACCGGCCAATGGGAAGCGCAGCTTAAGCGCATCCAACGCGGCGAAGCGCACTTGACCGATTTCATGGACGGCATCCGCGACTATGTGCGCGCTACCGTCGAGCAGGCGCTGGCGGCCAGTCCTGTCAGCGCCGTTCCCGCCGTTGACAACGCTGCGCCGCCGGCCGGCGAACGCGTCCCGGCGTCCCCTGCGGTCACGGTTGTGGCTGGACAACCGGATGAGTGGTTGCACGAAGTTTTCCGCCTGAGCGCCTTCCGACCCTATCAGGAGACGGTGTGCCGCGCCGTCATCGAGAGCAAGGATGTGCTGCTGGTGATGCCGACCGGGGCCGGCAAATCGCTGTGCTTCCAATTGCCTGGCCTGATCCGCGCCGGCACGACCCTGGTGATCTCGCCGTTGATCGCCCTGATGGAAGATCAGGTCACCAAATTGCAGGAACTGGGATTGCGTGCCGAACGCATCCATTCGGGCCGGGACCGGCTGGCCTCCCGCCAGGTCTGCATCGACTATCTGGCAGGCCGCCTCGATTATCTGTACATCGCCCCGGAACGGTTGGGTGTGCCTGGCTTTCCCGAACTGCTCACCAAGCGCAAGCCGACCTTGATCGCCGTGGACGAAGCCCATTGCATCTCTCACTGGGGACACGACTTCCGGCCCGACTATCGGATGCTGGGGCAACACCTGCCGCGGCTGCGTCCGGCACCCGTCATCGCCCTGACAGCGACCGCCACGCCGCTGGTGCAGGACGATATCGTGCAGCAACTCGGCATGACCGAGGCAGCACGCTATATCCACGGCTTCCGGCGCACCAACATTGCCGTCGAGGTCGCCGAACTCAAGCCCGGCGAGCGTTTTGACGCCGTGCGGCGGATTCTGGCCGATCCCACCCGCCGGCCGGCCATCGTCTACACCCCAACCCGCAAGGAGGCCGATGGAGTGGGGACCTGGCTACAGGCTGATTTTCCCGCCGCCGCCTACCATGCCGGCATGATGACCGCCGCCCGGGAACGGGTGCAGGCGCAGTTCAATGCCGGCGAAGTGGAGGTCATCGTCGCCACTATCGCCTTCGGCATGGGGGTGGACAAACCCAATATCCGCACTGTGATCCACACCGCACTGCCCGGCAGTCTGGAAGGTTATTATCAGGAAATCGGCCGGGCCGGCCGCGACGGCCTACCGGCGCGGGCGGTGTTGCTGTATTCCTATGCCGATCGGCGCACTCACGAATATTTCCATCAGCGCGACTACCCGGACAGCGCTGTGCTGGCGCGTATCTACGCCGCCCTGAACGCCGACCGCCAGCCCAGAGACTTGCTACGCGAATGGCTGGACATGAACCCGGACCTATTCGCCAACGCCATGGAAAAACTGTGGATTCACGGTGGCGCCTGTGTCGATCCGGATGATAACGCCATGCGCGGTGCGGCCGGCTGGGAGCAGTCCTATCGCGCCCAGCGAGATTACAAGCTGGCGCAATTAGACCATATCACCCACTTCGCGCAGTCCCACGACTGCCGGATGCTGCATCTGGTCCGGCATTTCGGCGATCAGGAGGACAGCGGCCAGCCCTGCGGCGGGTGCGACGTGTGCGCGCCTCGCGACTGTGTGGTGCGGGCCTTTCGCAAGCCGACCGCAGCGGAGACGCGGACGCTGCTGGCGCTGCTGGATGCGCTACGGCAGCGCAACGGTCTGACCACCGGCCAGTTGCAGCGGCAGGTGGACGTTCCGGACTGGCGCATGTTCGATCAGTTGCTGGGTGGCCTGGGTCGGGCCGGACTGGCGCAGTTAAAAGAAGACTCTTTCGTCAAAGCGGGACAGACTATCCGCTTCCGACGGGTCTTTCTCACCGAGGCAGGGCAGCAGGGGGGAGCCGCCGCCGTCAGCAACATCATGCTACCCGACGTGGCGGGCGCGCCGGTGCAGCGCCGGACCGTGACCGTGGTGGCCTCCCGCCAGTCCGCGCCGCCAGCGCCCACCAAGCCGCTAGCGGAAGAGCTGCTCGCAGCCCTCAAAGCCTGGCGTCTGGAGGAAGCGCGCAAGCACGGAACGCCGGCGTTCACCATCGCTCACGACCGGGTGTTGAATGCCATCGCCGCCGCCCGACCGGCCAGTGAAGCGGAGTTGCTGGCTGTCGTCGGGGTTGGGCCGGCGCTGGTGCGCAAATACGGCACGCAGATTCTGACCCTAGTGGGTGCGGCGCTGCCGGCCTGAAGTAGCCTGAAGTAGCCTGGAGTAGGTCAGTTCAATAGGGCCTGCTATCACATCCTCTCCTTCAGGGTTGATCTCAGCAAGATGATGGGTATGCGGCAGAGGGGAAGAAAAGCAAAGGGCCTGCTTGTCCTGACAAGCAGGCCCTTGTTTATAGGCGGGGGACCGACGCTATTTCGCCCCTTCGACCTTGACGCCGGCTTCGGACAGCATGTAGTGGACGGAGTTGTTGATATCGTTGTTGCTCAACGCCGGATTACCGCCCTTGGCGGGCATGCTCCGGATACCGTTGATGGCATTGCTGACCAGCGTATCTACCCCTTGGGCAGCGCGGGGTTCCCAGGCGGCCTTGTCGGTGAGCTTGGGAGCGCCGGCGGCGCCGGACAGATGGCAGGCCATACAGATGGTGGAATAGACCTGTTTGCCTTTGGCCAGATCGACTTCGCCGGTGATCGCCGCCGCCGCGGCTGCCGGCGCAGCAGCAGGGGTGGTAGGAGTGGCGGTGGCCTCGGCGGAAGTCTTGGCCACCACCACCCGATAGACGGGTTTGATGCGTTCTTCGACCGTAACGATTCGCGAACTATCTTCGTGCTGTATGGTCAGCTTGGAAACGAGCTTGGAAATCAGGAAGATAGCGATGCCGATGAGCACGAGTACCGAAATAATCATGGTAAACGTGACCATGAATGATCTGTCTTGCTGGTTCACAGTATCACCTCAAACAAGTCGCTGCCCCCACAAGCTTCCTGAACGCAGCGTTGCTAACCTTATGGTATAAGGAGTCGACCGGATTATCCGAGCGTGGCGCCGCTTGGCGATGACGGTCGGAGACGGATGTTTAAGTTGTTGTATTCTTGCTTAAACGAAACAATTATAGCGGTATTGGGGCTGCCCTGAAAACAGCGGAGAAGCAGGGAAAAATGGGGCATGGACAAGCAGCGGCTATCGCGGTACCCTTAAGTCCCCTCCATTTAAGCGCCCGTAGCTCAGTTGGATAGAGCGTTGGCCTCCGGAGCCAAAGGTCGTGAGTTCGAGTCTCGCCGGGCGCGCCAATTTAATCAATCGCTTACCTCACTTCCCGTCGCTACTGTTGCGCCATAACCGGCATTTTGCCATAATTCTGCCATAGTTGCAGACCGGTCAAGGCAATTTATGGCGACATTCCGCAAGCGTGCTGGCGCCTGGCAGGCGCAGATCATCCGCCGTGGTCATCCCTCACTCTACCGTACTTTCGACACCAAAGCACAGGCGGAAGCCTGGGCGCGACAGATCGAAAGTGAAATAGACCGTGGCGTCTTCGTCGATCGTTCGGAGGCGGAATCCACCCCGCTGGCTGAACTTATCGATCGCTACGCGCGGGAATTAACTCCGCGCAAGAAATCCGCCAACAGTGAACTGTCCCGCCTGAAAACCCTGAAGTCAGTGTTGGGACACTTGCGCTTTGCCGCTTTGCAGGGCAAGCACGTGGCCACTTATCGGGATAAGCGCTTACAGGAAGGTGCTGCCGCGGCCACGGTCAACAAAGAGCTCAACACCCTGTCTCATCTCGTCGATACGGCGATCCGGGACTGGGGTATCTATGTGCCGGCGAATCCTGTCAAACTGGTAAGCCGTCCCACGGAGGCCCGTGGCCGGGACCGACGCCTTGCGGCTGGGGAAGAAGAGCAGTTGCTGAAGGCGGCACGGCACTACGGTGAACCGCTGCCATCGATCATTGGTTTCGCACTGGAAACGGGCATGCGTCGGGGTGAGATCGCGGCCATGCGCTGGGAGCATATCGACGTCAAAGTGCGCGTCGTCCTGGTATCAGAGACCAAGACGGATACGCCACGCCGTGTGCCCTTATCAAAGCGGGCGGTTGCCGTATTGGAAGGATTGCCTCGCCGACTGGATGGGCAGGTGTGGGGCATGCGTGCCGATAGCATTACCCAGGCATTCGACCGGGTTTGCCAGCGAACCGGGCTAAACGACCTGCGGTTTCACGACTTGCGCCACGAAGCGACTTCACGGTTGTTCGAGCGTGGCCTGAACACGATGCAGGTCGCTGCCATCACCGGCCACAAGACGCTCGAAATGTTGAAAAGATATACCCATCTGCGGGCGGAAGATCTGGCGGAACTGCTCGGTTAACAGTTTGTGCAAGGGTAAACATCATAGCGGCGTAAGGCCGGTGCACGGACGGATGTATATACGGTATTTCAGAGCCTGCTGACAGAAGGCAATCCTCCAACGGAATTGGATGATCTTTTACAAGCCTCTGGGCCACTCGGTGTCTGGTTGAACCCGTAGGTTCCCTTCAGGCGAATCAGGCCGCCAGTTCGGTGTCTTCCCGGTGCTTCGCAGAAGTACCGCTGGCGGTGGAGGCAAGCTGAGCCAGCAGCAGCGCCTGATGCTGCTCGGCCAGCCGCCGCCGCTGGCTACGGCTGACGCCAGCGGCCACCAGGAAATGGCCGCTGACTTCACGGCTGAGGACGAGCAAGCGCAGATCGGGCGCGAGCGTCTGTGGCGTGCGGGTCCGCAGCCAGCCCCGCTCGGCCCAGGCCGCCAGCAGCGCCTGCTGCTGGTCGGCGTCATCCATCAATGCCAGTGGAAATCGCAACGCCACCCGTGCTTCTTCGTCGGTCGAAGGACTATAGAGATAGCCATCCTGACCCCAGGCCAGTTGCTCGTTCTGGAATCCGTCAGCGAGTTGCTTGAGAATCCCCGCCTCCTGCTGGTAGAACCAACTCAGGGCATGGGTCCGGGCGCCCAGTTGCACGATGCCGACCGCCACTTTCACCAGTTGGCGGCGCGCCCACAGCAGGGCGCCGGCCCGCGCCAAGTCGTCCAACGCCTCGCACAGCCATAAGCCGTCCACCTGCTGGGCGTAGCGATCCGCCGTTTGCAGCACCTCCAGGAAGCGGCGGCCCCGCGGCGAAGTGATCGCCATCGCGTAGGACAGCGGCTGGCTGTAGGTTGGCGGGGTCGCGCCTTGCTGCCTGAGCTGCTGTGCAAAGGTCTCATGGTGGTCGCTCAATTCCGTCAGGGCGGTCGTCAGCAGTTCGTCGACGGCGGCGAGACTGTCATCGGCCCCGGCCGCCGCATCCGCCGAATCGCCCTGGGCGCGGAGAAAAGGCAGAGTACTGCTGAAGAACAGCAACTCCCGCAGGAGATGCTCGCCGTACTTGCGGTACACCCGCTGCGCCAGGTCGGTTTGCAGCGTGCCGGTCAGGGTGATGAGGGGGCGGCTCGGGGGAAGGCTGGCAGGCATGATGGTCTCCGGCAGGGATTCATGGGGATGCAGGCGGCATTATGTCCACTGTGTCCACCCCTCATGCGCGCGAAAGAGCCACTCGAAACCGCTGTTTTAGCCGGATTTGACCCGCCCTGCCGAAAGAGGGCATCTGGCGGGTGTCTTTCCCCCCATGGCCGGCGCTGGCACCGATTATCATCGCCCCATGTGGTCCTGGGTGAAGTTGTTACAACGGCCGCCCGCTGCCGAGCGCAGCGCTTCGGCCATCCCCCGCTATCCGCCATTTCTGCAAGGGCTACCGGCGGCGCCGGTGACACAGGTGCTGGCCACCCAGGTGGCGCTGCTCGAACGGCTGCAGCAGACCCTGGGGTTTCCCGCCCCGACATTCGATCGTCTGGTGCAGCCGGCGCTGACCCGCTATGCCGGTTGGGTGCATCTGCTCCCGGCCAGCGAGGCACACCATCATCGCGGCGCCGGCGGTCTGCTGCGGCATGGGCTGGAGGTGGCGTGGCTGTCGGTCCAGGCGGCCCAGGGGCGGATCTTCGGTTATGGCGAGCCGCCGGCGCGACGGCGTGAACTGGAGCAACGCTGGCGGCTGGCGGCATTGCTCGCCGGGTTGTGCCACGATCTCGGCAAGCCGGTGACCGATCTGGCGGTGACCAGCGACCACGGGGTGACCTGGAATCCCTGGCTGGAGCCCTTGAGCGACTGGCTTGAGCGCGCTGACATCAGCCGCTATTTCCTACGCTGGCGCAGCGGTCGCTACGGTCAGCACGAGGTCGCCACGCTGGCCGTCGTCCACCGGATTCTGCCGTCTTCCTGTCTGGCCTGGCTGGCCGAGATCGAACCGGGCCTCGTGCCGGCGCTGTTCGAGGCGCTGGCCGGGATGGCCGATAGCGCCAACCCGTTGGTCGAACTCCTCGCCGCCGCCGACCGCGACAGCGTCGAACGGGACCTGCGAACCTGGCGGGAACGGGCCGGGCAGAACGCGCTGGGCGTGCCCGTAGAGCAATATCTGCTGGACGCCATGCGGCGCCTGCTGCGCCGTGGCGCCTGGACGGTCAATGTTCCCGGTGCCCGGCTGTGGATGCTGAGCGATGGCCTGTACCTGGTCTGGCGGGCGGCGGCGGGCGATATCGTCGAGCTCCTGGCGCGCGACCGGCTGGCCGGGATTCCGCGCGACCCGGACACATTGGCCAATATCCTGCTGGAGCGGGGACTGGCGCAGCCACGCGAGGCCCCGCACGGACGGTATCGCTACTGGCGGATTGTCCCGGCCACACTGGCTAAAGATCGGGAAGGCCGACAGCCGGTGCTGTATACCCTGCGGCTGGCGCCCGAACTGCTGTTCGAGGGTGCACCACCGCCGCCGGTTGCGGCGCGGGTGCTGGAGAATGAGCCGGAGACCGGAGCGGTGGGAACGGAAGCGGCGGTTGTCAGTGATCTCAGCAATGCTGCCGAGGGCACTGCGGCTTCTGTGCCACCCGTTGCGCCGGATAAACCGGCGATTACACCGACGTCCGAGACAACGGTGTCCCCTGCTTCACCCTTGGCCGCCGACTTCATTGTCCGCCTGCAAGCCGCCCGGACGGCCGGGGAACTGCCGTTTACGGTGGAAGAACAGGATGGCGGCTGGCAGCAACTCCCTTACCGGGAAGCGACCGCCTGGTACACCAACCAGACCGGGGTGAGCGCCTCGATGCTGGCCGCCGCGCTGTTGCAATCCTCACCGGAGGGTGGTGCGCCCCCGGCCCTGCTCGACCGCAGCCGACGCGGCCAGCCGCCGCGTCTGCGGCTGCGGTCGGCGCTATAACCGGCGCCCGTAGGTCATCACCTGGGTATATAAATTAAGGAGAGAGGCACGCATGTCCACCACCCGCTACTGGATGCCCTGGCGGCCCATCCACGAGGGCTACGCTGCCGGCATCTGGCTGGCGACGGCGATCACGCTGCTGAGTGTGGCCGCGGTCGCGCCACTGCCGCCGGGTCCGCTACAGGTGTCCGCCGGTCTGTCCATCCTGTTGGTGGTCTACCGGGCCATCCCCGCCCTCCGGCTGTGGCGCTGGCAGCGAAGGCTGCGTGGCCAGCCGCTCAGCTTTATCACCCCGGCGCAGTTGGCGCGGCAGCAGGCCCGCCAGCCGCGCACGGTCTGGCTGGGACGGGGCTTCGAGTGGCGGCCGGTGCATGCCCAGCACATTCACGAGGTGCTGGCGCACCAGAGTGACACCGTGTTGCCGCAGGACGCGACCCGCGGCGCCATCGGCGTGCCTTGGCTGCACGGCGTCGGCACCCGCGAAACCGACATTCGGCTGCCGCTGGAGCATCAGGCCGGCCATCTGCTGCTGGTCGGTACCACCCGTTCATTTAAGACCAAACTGCTGATCCTGATCATTTTCCAGGCCGTCCTGCGGGGCGAAGCGGTGATCGTGATCGATCCCAAGGGTGACCGCGAGGTACGCCGGGCGCTGCAGGCCGCCTGCCGGCGGACGGGACGATCTCAGTCCTTCGTCTACTTTCATCCGGCTTTCCCGGACCTGAGCGCCCGGCTCGATCCCCTGAAGAACTGGAACAACGCCACCGAGATTGCCAGCCGGGTGGCGGCGCTGATTCCCAGCGAGACCGGTTCTGATCCCTTCAAGGCATTTTCCTGGAATGCGCTCAACAACATTGTCGGTGGCCTGCTGGAGGTGGAGGAGCGGCCTACGCTGTTAAAGCTGCGCCGTTACGTCGAAGGAGGGCCGGACGAACTGTTGCAGCGGGCGCTCGCCCGCTATGCCGGACGCTATCTGCCGGACTATACGGCACGGCTGACGCCCTATCTGAAAGGCGCGCGTGACTCGAGCCGCCCAACTCGGCGGCTGGCTGCGATTCTACCGGGAAGTGCTGGCTCCGATCCGACCCTCGCCCAGTCTGGAGGGATTGAGCGCCATGGTGCTGCACGATCGGGTGCATTTCGGCAAGATGGTGGCGTCCCTGATTCCAGTGCTGGGAATGCTGACCTCGGCGCCGCTGGACGGGCTGCTGTCGCCTGATCCAAGTGACGCCGACGATGCCCGCCGGCTGACCGATATGGCGCAACTGCTCGAACATCAGCAGGTGGCTTACCTGGGGCTGGACTCGCTGGCCAATAATACGATTGGCAGCGCCATCGGCTCGCTGCTCATCGCCGATCTGACCGCCACCATCGGCGCCCGCTATAACTACAGTCCGGACTTCAAACCCGTCACCATCGTCATCGACGAGGCGGCCGAAGCGCTGAACGATCCCCTGATCGCTTTGCTTAACAAGGGCGCTGGCGGCGGCGCCCGGCTGGTGCTGGCCACCCAGACCCTGGGCGACATCGAAGCCCGGCTGGGCAGTCCGGCCAAGGCGCGGCAGGTGCTCGGCAATGTCAATAATCTGATCGTCGGCCGCATCCGCGACGCCGAAACGCAGCAGTACTTCGCCGAGAGTCTGCCGAAAACCCGGATCCGGTTGTTACAGCCGTCGCAAGGCTCCACGTCGGGGTCGGTGCATCCCATTGCCTTCACCGGCGGCTATCAGGAAAGCCTGGGACTGGAGGAAGCAGCGCTGTTCGCGCCGGAATGGCTGGGCCTGCTGCCCAACCTCGAATACATCGCCCTACTGTCCGGCAGCCGGGTGGTCAAGGGGCGGTTGCCGATTTTGACCTTGCCGGATGAGCCGGACGCCGTGGAGACACCGGTAGGTCTGGAAAAATTATAGTTTCGCCCGGTGCATAGCCACTTGCAGATGCACTCGGTGCGCGTCCTATTCCAGAGTCGTTGTCTCCAGCCCGGCAAGGCAGGTGAGTAGGCTCACCGGGTCACCCCGGTGAGCCTACTCACCTGTACAGTGTGGCGTTCCCTGGTAACACCGGGGTGGCGTTTCCTGGTAACACCGGACGGGCTGGTATCTAATTCTAAACCGGCAGAGGCCGCACCGAGCTACAGGTGCACGGGTTGCCACCAATCCCGATGAACATGTATCAGGGGCGAGAATCGACTGTTGTGATCCATCCCGCCAGAAAATAATCGGTGCTCAAGTCAGCGCTGAGAAGGGTATATCGACAAATACAGGACAGTGATCCGAAGCTTTGGGTTCATTCTCCCCGACCCCGTCGAAGCGGGGACCGCTGTACTCTTCGGCACGATAGGGCAGGCCCTTGCGCATGATACCCGGTGGGTTTGCCAGCCCGTTTATCGAATGCCTTGCCGGGTAACAGGTAATCGAGTTGCTTGGTTTTCTCACCGCGCTTGCCGCCAGCGAAGTAATGGGTCCAACGTTCCGCCTCCGGCAGGCGGTCAACGAGATTGACCAACTGGGGATGTACCACCAGCGGTTTCAGCGCGGTTTTCCCCTCCATGTAGTCATTGAAATCACCCAGCACGATAAAGTTACCCTGATAACGGGTCGGTTTCCAGGCGGCATCGACCAACTCAGCAACGCGCTGGACTTGCTCCAGACGCCGTTCATAGGTCTCCTCGCGGGTATCGATCATCGATTTGAAGTGATTGGCGTAAACAGTGAGCACCTTGCCATTCAGATCGAATTCCACCTCCAGGCAGTCCCGGGAAAAGAGGGGAGCAGTATTGTCGACGTTGCGCTCATGGCGATGGGTGCGCAGGTTCCGGATAGGAAACCGGCTCAGCACGGCAATATCGATCTGGCGCGGGTCGTTGCCATCGATCACCAGCCGGTACAGGTAGCCTTGCCCGGCCAGGTAGCGGGAATTGAACATGTCCAGCAGCAGTAGGTTCTCTACTTCCTGGAGGGCAATGATATCGGCATTGACTTCCTTGATGGCCTGCGCCGTGAGGCGTTTCTCGGTTTCGTCGTAGACTTCAAAGGCTAAGTCATTGATGGTGAAACCATCGCTGGTGCGAGGATCAAAGTTCTTGCGGAAGCGGTAGCGGGCGAAGAGATTCTCGGCGTTAAATGTTGCTACGCGGAAGGTATCCTTGGCCATGGCTGCTCTCCCCTGTCTCTGTTAGATGGCTGGAATGGCTGGTGTGGGGTTTTACTTACTGGGCAGTAGGAAGGATACACACTGTGTACCAAAAAAATACATGAAGTACTCTTCGCGTCATAGGGTGGACAACTCGCCTGTGTCCACTCTGCCCATGCATTTAAACGCTTGTTGTGAATTATTCCGGTGAGGGTTGAACAGAAGAGTACACTGCGCGTACCTTTCCATTCACAGGCTGTCGCATCCAAAGCCCAGTAGGTTACACTTTGTGTACCTTACCCCTGCGCAACCGTAATGTCCAGCCACTACGTCGCCGAGATAAGGCGAAGCAATCCCGTAGGTTACGCTGTGGGTACCGCACCTTACCCCCGCTTCGGTATGCAGAGCATACTTTACGGTAGTGCTAACCTTGGTAATGCTGATTAACGCTTACCGTCATATAACACATTGATAAATAAACTTCTTTACACGGATTTTATGAACACAGCATTACCAAGGTTAGCACTACCTACTTTACAGTTACTGACTCTTGGCGACTGAAGGGACTCAGGCTCACACCCGCGCCGGCGTATTCGCCAGCAGCCCATTCAAACACAGAATCGCCAGCCCCATCAGCGCCGGCGCCACGGCGGGCGACAACGGCCAGGGCACGAGCAGGCTCAGAACGAACAGATACAGCAACACCAGCAGGCCGTACAGGCTGTAACGATGGACGGCGGGACTGCAATTACCGAATTCGGCCAGTTTCACCCGCCGCCGTAACAGACCGTCCAGGAGAGCGGCGAAGGCCGGCAGCGCCAGATACCACAGCCACAACTGCACCAAGGCCAGGCGCCAGCACACCTGCCGCACCGTGTCCCACCACACCTGCAGCCGGCCTTCCAGATAGGGAAAGATGTCTTTGCTTCCCATGTCCGCCAGCACGTTCGAGCGACGCCGTACCTCTTCGTCGGGGAGCAGAATGGCGTAGGATGCCGCGACCACGCCGGTGTGGACGAAGCGGTGGTTGAACCCGCGGCTGGCCTGTTCTTCCACCTGTGCCGCCACACGGTCGCCCAGCCAGTCGGCGGCCAGGGCGCGCTCGGTGGCGATAGCGGCCTGTACTGCCTGCTCGGTGACCAGAATCATGACCAGCGTTATCTCCACGCACAGCAGCAACAGACCCAGTAACAACCATTTGAGCATGGGGTTCACCCGTCCTTCAGTTGGGGACAAACGCGCGGGAGACGGTCTCCTCTCACCCTTCTTTTCAAGGCGTCGGATTGCCCCACAAGTCCTGCCCGACCTGGGTGCGAATGCCGTCCACATCGATTCCATCAAGTCGCTCCTGGGTGCGTGCCCGCGTATCCAGGCGGTTCCCGGTCTGCTGATCGAGCAGATTGCCGGTCCCGGTCAGCCCCGGCAGGGACAGGTCGCGCTGAGTGGGCAATTGACCGGTCTGGGCGAGGATGCCCAGCCATTCATCCAGATGCACCCGGTTCCAGTTGACCCGGGCCAACTCCCCCACGGTGATGCCCCGACAGTCGGGGTTTTTGGGCGACCCCCACCCTAAGCCCAGTTGCGGCCGGATCTGCTCTTGCAGAATCCGCGACAGCGGCGAGGCAAAACAGCAGTAGCTCTCCCGCTTCTCGATGCACTGGCCGATGACCTCGGTGGCGCAGTAGGAGCCGACGTAATGACAGACTTTAAGCTCACGCTTGGCGCCCAGCGCGAACTCATCGGGTTCGCATTCCCAGATGATCTGAATCAGGATCTTGGCGATCTGGTAGGCCATGTAGACCCACATAATCACGGTCAGCGCGCTGGCCACCGTGGAGGCCAGACCGGTCAGGGCGTAATTGGTGGCGCCGGTCGCGGCATCGGTCGAGGCGGTGAACAGGGCGTCGCGAGCGGCTTCGCCGAACACTTCGCCGATCAACTCGGCAGCGGCATTCAGCAGCGTCTGTTGCAGACTGAACCCACTGATCTGCTGCGCAGCCTCCTTGGCGACGCTGCCGCCGATCGACTCGATGGCCGAGGTAAATGCCGAGGTCGCGGTTTCCCAGGTCTGGACGATGGGTTCACGCAGGGTGGTCCAGGCGCCCTGAAGCGCCTGGCCGGCCGCCGTGCTGCTGTTCCAGGAGGTGATGGCGCTGTCCAGCTTGAGGGCCGCCAGGGTCAGGGTGACGTAATCGGCCAGCGATACACCGTCCGGGCATTCGCAGCAATCGACCCTCCCGCCCACGGCTTTCTTGCACTCCAGATCCTCACCCTTGAACAGCCGGCAGGTCTTGATATCGCTGTGGCCACCGCCCTGAGCCGCATCCGGCGGTGGACAGGACAGATCGGCGGCGATGGCCTGCGCCGCCTGAAAGGCCGCGGCGGCGCGGGCAAAATCCTGATTCTGTTCACGCGGCGGCACGACGCAGTCTTCACCCAGGCAGCGCACCGGACCGGGACAGCGGTAGGTCGAGTGCGCCGTCAGGGTCGGCACCGTGGCGTTATAGCCGCAATCGTAGGTGTCGGTGAAGACGTAGCAGGTTCCGGAGGAACCGGCAGCGCCTTGTACGCACTCGGACTTGATAAAGCCGCAGGCCGGATTGTTTTCCAGCGCACCGCAGGTATTCTGCGCCCGGTTGGCGGCCGTATTCTCCGGGCAGTGTCGCACACCCTGCGGATCGGTCCAGCAGTCCAGCGCACCGAGGGTGTAGGCACAGTCCTGCGTCAGTTCGATCCGTCCGCACAGGCGTGGCATCCCCGCCACCGGTGGCGGTGCCAAGCGCTCCGCCAACGGTTCGCCGGGACACAACCGCACGCCGCCCAGCGTGGTGCAGCCATTCGCATCCGGCGGCTCGGTGCAGGTCGCCTGGCCCTGACAGAAGCCATCGCTGACGCGCTGCTGCCAGGTGGCCAGACACTTCGAGGGTCCCCAGCCGGCATCCTGCACCCGGATCGCCCGGAACCGGAACTGGGCGGCGTATTTATACCAGTCCTCGCCGACGTCATCGCAGTTATCGTCGAGTTGCACGATGCCCACCAGACCGTTGTCACAGGTTGGCGTCTGCAACACCCGATAGCAACTGCTGGCGTCGAATTCTCCCCACACCGGCGCGTCCGGCCAGTCCCATGTTCCGGCGGGTTCGACCACCGTCGGCGCGCCAGCGATACAGATCGTGGCGCGGTCGACTACGGGGATGAGGGCAACGAACTGGTCGCCGTCGCTCGGCGCCACTTTCTCCCAGGCGCCGCTTGTCAGGTCGAAACGGAAAGTGTTTTTATCCACCCCATGAGCAGCGACATGAATATCCCAGACCTGCTGGTCCACCTGGCTGTGGCGGATCAGCTCGCACCGGCTCTCGCCGACCGCGGTCAGGCGCTCGCAGGTGCGGTAGTCGGGCACATGGGCCTGGAACGAACCCGGTTGAGTCGTGGTGGTAACCGCA
Source organism: uncultured Pseudomonadota bacterium (assembly GCA_963708455.1). Classification (GTDB taxonomy): domain Bacteria; phylum Pseudomonadota; class Gammaproteobacteria; order Competibacterales; family Competibacteraceae; genus CAIMUS01. Next base: position 1,531,461 of record CAVPSQ010000004.1, on the reverse strand, counting down.
CAATCGGCAAAGGTCTGGGCCAGAGTGTCGAGGGCGTTCATCGTCTGATCGGTACTACCCCAGATCGGATCGTTGCTGAGATCGGGATGAGCGCGATTGGCACCGCCCTCGATGGCGCGGTAGGCTTCACCGGTCAGGGAGGCCTCACCGCGCAGGACACCCTGCGCCTGGCTGGTTGCGCCGGCAATGCCGGCGTCGTTGCCGAACAGCGCCTTGAAGTCCCCCGCGGAACCGCCGCCCGAGTCGGGAAACAGGGCGTTGGGTTGGATCGAGAGCGCGCCCGGCGTATTCGGAAACAGCGTCAGCGTACCCTGAGCATTGACCGCCGGCAGAGTGATCGCCTGCCGGACCTGCGTGCCGGCATCCTGGCCCTGCCGGGCGGCATCCTGGATGGCATCACCCCAGCCAGTCTGCCATGCCTGCATCCAGAAAAAGACCACAGCCGTTACCACGGCGGTCGGACGCGGCCACATCGTCAAAACCTCACACAGCAGTCGGTCCAACGCCACAGCAGATGGACGAAGTCTTCCCCCACCGCCGGGAGATTGCGCCACTCACCCCAGGTGAAACTGCTCTGGCCGAGCCAGTGATTGCCATTGGCCTCGGCCACCGGATAAAACTGTTCCAGCTTATATTGACTCTTGGGAAGCAGCAATTCCCGCTCTAATGCAGCGGCGCCAGTAGTTAATTGATCAGTAATTACACAAGAATCATAACGACAAAAACCACCCTGACTTCCTCGGAAGCCATAATGAACGACTCTCATTTTAACCACTTTCTTTCAACACACTCATTCATCAAAACAACTATGGACTTTATCAGAAATTATGATGTATCAGGTTCCAATACCCCACCCTTATGCCCATAAATTATCGCTAACCATAAGCTCTCCCAACTGGTAATAAAATACTCCTTAAATAATCCCTTTAACTTGCTCCATAACGAGGTTCTGGAACGGAATTGTTGCCGCGCCACTTGAAATAAACTACAGCACAGCTCTTGCACTTGATCGACGAAAAAGGCTAGCATCATCAGCATCCCAAACACCGTCGTCAAATGCTTTTGCCCATGTCCATAGTTGTGCTCTAACTCATAGCCCTGATTTTTGAGTGTGTTGAACGTCTCGTTTTCAATCTTCCACCAACCCCGACCTCCTCTCATCACCTGGTAGACATTATCTCGCCGTAGTTCCAGATCCGTTATCCACGAAAAATTGTACTCTTTACCCTCCCGCATTTCCCAATAATCCAGGTAATTCACCAGAATATCAGGATGAGATTTATTCAAAGGCAACCCCTTCATCCAGCGATAGCCCCGTAAAACGCCATCCTCTCCCAGTTCCTCAAATTCTTCATACTCAGCGCTATTTAATCGCTTCCGCACCTCCTCGAACAGCGACGGCTGGTCGCTCGGCTTCGCCACCAGGATGTAATGATACTTTAATTTTTTCAATAACTTAATGTGAGGACCGTCGGCCGACAAGCTGTCCTCCACCACAATCATGGGCCATTGCGGAAACGCTTCACGTAGTGCCAGTAACAGCCGTTTACTGGCATTACTTTCACAATCATTCTTGCTCGCCCCATCTTGGCGCGTAATGGCCTCAGGAAATAAAGGTAAGACTTGACTTTTATCCGGATGAACTATCACCGCTCCTACTAATTGATGATAATACTCGACCGTGCCATTTCGATGATGCTTTTCACAGCAATCGGCACAACGGATATTGGAAGAAGAAAAATGACCGGTCCCATCCAGGTTAACTAGAAATCCTCCTAAATACCGATACGCTTTCAATATCCCGTGCGATTGCAAGTGCTGATGAATATGAATAAAGGGGGCTCGTAACTCAGTGGGTGACACCTCATCCAACACTTTCCGCATCTGGGTATCACAGGGGGCTTGTGAAACACCATAAAGACTTTTTAAATTCGCTCGAACCCGCTCTTCATGACGTTGCTCATCAAACTTTAATAACGACGGATATTTCAGTCCAAAGACCGCCAAGCCTGACATCAAGACATCCGGTAAGGAAAACTGCTGACCGCCATGACGAGGGTCAGTGATCTTCCCAAAATCCTCTCTGATTTGACCTAACAAGGCCGGCGCTGAACAGTGTTTATTTAATTGCGGCCGCTGAGGGCGAAGTGGAATACAGTTTGCTTTTACCATCATGACCACCCAAATCGATTGAATTTGAAGCCCAAATACCTTGCCAGACCTACCGAAGCATCGTATATAATATACTGATTATACTAAAATTTCTAGAGCAGCGGGAATTGCTGAGATTTGTACCTGTTTATAGCCGAGTTCAAAATTGACTGCCGATGACCGAAGTATCCACATAGATCCCGGAGAATTTTCATCGCTCATGTAGCTCATTTTTAGAGACGGACTGTCCACCTAACGCATAACCACGCCGCATGCGTTCCAGACTGCGTTTTCGGGCCTCTTGTTGCTCAGCGTTCAGCGTTTTTTTGCTGGTTACGCCCACCAAGCGCGCTACAGGTTGACCACGACGGGTAATGATAATCTCATGCCCCTCCTGTACGGCCTCGATGTAACGGGACAGGTGCTGATTGGCTTCGCGCAGGCTGATATGTTGTTCCACGAAAATTCCTCCAATTACTTGATGATGCAGAGGGCTAATGTAGGAGGTACTACATTTGTTTGCAAGCAGTACATTCTGACTAAAAAATGAGCCAGGTATACGCTGGATGTTTGATGACCGTTTAACCTCCTCTTCTCCGCTTGCACTCATAGGGTGAGGTATCGGTTTTTTCCCCTCCTTGGCTAAGGAGGGGTGGCGCGCAGCGCCGGGGTGGTTCGTCTGTGCAGGTACACAACCTCCCCTCGCTAAAACCACGCAGGAAAGCACGGTGTGCTGCCCTGATGGTGGTTGAAATAAGACTTTGGCAAGCCTTGAATTGGGCGCGCACAGGTGGCAAGAGAAACCGTGAAGCCACCCCGGCAACCACCCCGGCGCTTACGCGCCACCCCTCCTTGAAAAGATACTGCTGGCGAATTCAAAACCCGCGTAGGGCGGAACCAGGGACGGGTTCCGCCGGATGGGAACCCCGTGTAACCGGAGGGGAAACGGGCCCTGATCGGGGAGGGGTTCGCTGGCGTACCGCCCGGTCAGACCCCGCTTTATAGGGAGCGGCAGCTGTACTGGCCAGATGCTGCAGGGAGTAAGATAACCCGTAGACGGGTTAGTCGCCCATGTGAGGAGGAATTATCATGTCACTGAAGCCGAGGTGTTTTGATCTGATTCCCGAGGAGACGGTACGGGCCGCTCAGGCGGCGTTTCCCAAGGGCAACGTGTACTTACGGATGCGCGATGAATTCGGCATGCTTTATGCCGACGAGACCTTTGCGGAGTTATTCTCCACCCGGGGCCAGCCGGCGGAGGCGCCGGGGTGTCTGGCGCTGGTGATGGTGATGCAATTTGCTGAGGGCTTGTCCGATCGGCAGGCGGCCGACGCAGTTCGAGCGCGGATTGACTGGAAGTATGCCTTGGGGTTGGAACTCACGGACGCGGGCTTTGAGGCGTCGGTGCTCAGTGAGTTTCGGGGTCGGTTAGTGGCCGGTGGTGCGGAGGCGGTGCTGTTCGAGACCCTCTTAGAGCGCTGTCGGCAAGCCGGTCTGATCAAGGCACGCACGCGACAACGCACGGACTCGACCCACGTGCTGGCGGCGATTCAGATGCTAAATCGACTGGAATGTGTGGGCGAGACCCTGCGTCATGCGCTCAATGTGCTGGCGGTAGTCGAGCCGGACTGGTTACCAGCTCACGTGCCACCGCTGTGGTTTGAGTGCTACGGCCAGCGTTTTGCCGACTATCGACTGCCCGCTGAGCGCACCGAGCGCTATGCCTTGGCGGAGACCATCGGTACCGATGGCTTTGCCCTGCTGGACAGGATCTACGCGGCGACGGCGCCGCGGTGGTTGCGCGAAGTGCCCGCCGTGGAGGTGTTGCGCCAAGTCTGGGTCCAACAGTTTTACGGCCCCGACGAGGGGGTGCGCTGGCGCGCGGCGTCAGATCTGCCCCCGTCGGCCGGGTTGATCTGTTCGCCCTATGATGCCGAAGCACGCTACGCCAAGAAGCGCAGCGTGGTCTGGGTCGGTTATAAAGTGCATCTCACCGAAACGTGCGACGAGGACACGGTGCACCTGATCACCGATGTCCAGACTACCCCGGCCACCCGGGCCGACAGCGACTGGTTGCCCACGATTCAGGCCGACCTGGCCGCCCGCCAACTGCTCCCAGCCGAACAGATCGTGGATGCCGGTTACGTGACCGCCGAGCACTTGGTCACGAGCCAACAGACCCATCAGATCAACCTCTTAGGACCGGTAATGCCAGACACCAGTGGGCAGGCTCAGGCCCCCGACAGGTTCGACGTGGCCACGTTCGTGATCGATTGGGAGGCCCAGACGGCGACCTGCCCGCAAGGCCAGGTCAGCCGTCAATGGCAGCCCAGCCAGAGTCAGGATGGCCAGCCGGTGATCCGCATTCAGTTTGCGCGTACCGATTGTCAGGCCTGTCCGGTACGCCCCCAGTGTACCCAGTCGCCTCACCAAGGGCGCCGTCTGACGGTTCGCCCCCGCGACCAGCACGAAGCGCTTCAGGCCGCCCGGCAGCGACAAACCACTGAGCCCTTCAAAGACGCTTATACGGCTCGGGCCGGTGTGGAGGGGACCCTCTCGCAAGGCGTCCGGACCTGTGATCTGCGCCGTTCGCGATATATCGGCTTGGCCAAAACGCGGTTGCACCATCTTTTGGCCGCCACCGCCATCAACCTGCTGCGAATCGGCGCTTGGTTAGCCGGACGGCCGCGTGCCAAGACTCGGCGATCGGCCTTCGCCGCCCTGGCTCCGGTGCTCTCGTAACGACTACCCCCCTTCGGAGAATTCGCCAGCAGTATCTTGGATAAGGAGGGGTGGCGCGCAGCGCCGGGGTGGTTCGATCTTGTGGACTGACCCTCCCGCCCTTCGGGCACCCCTCCTTGGCAGGGGGGAATAAAGACTGGACCCACTGGTATAATCTTTTCAGGAAATTACCTTACGAATCGACGGTAGAATAAGCGATGCAGCGAATCGGGGATAATTGACTACACTAACCGAAATTTCCATAGGCAATATGACCATGGACTACGACCCGCTGATCCATCCCCTGGAACTACCGGTGCAGCGCCTGACCCTGCATTGCCTTCCCGCCGCCCCTTTGCAACTGCGACCCCGTCCCGGCAGCACGCCGGGGACCCTGTTCTACGGCGCCTTCGGCGTGGCGCTGTGGGATTGCGTCTGCGCCCGCCGCCGGCGCGGCCTGCCCGCCTGTAATCAAGGACCGGAAGGCGTCCAGCCGCACTGTCTGGAACCCCAGTCCTGCACTTTGCCCTGGTTGTTCAAGCCCTACTCGGCGGTGCAACACCGGACTATGACCCGGCCGGTGCTGCTGCGTGCACCTGAGCTCGAAACCGGCCAACCGGTGACCGCCTTCACCTTGCAACTGACCTTCTGGGGCCGCCAGGCAATTACTGCCCGCCAGGCGGTGCTCGATACTATTGCCAGCCTCGGCGCTACCGGCCTGGATGTGGCCGGAATGCGACTGCCATTTACCCTGGCGGAAGCCCATGCCGGCCCGATCCGGACACTGGCGGAACGGGCGGCGGCACTGGCCGGCCAGCCCTGGCAGCGGCTGCTGCTCCAGTTCGTCACGCCTTTTCTGCATCGGGAATCGGTGCAATTGGACGCGGCACGCCGCACCCGATTGTTCATGGCCGGCGGCTTACTGCCGCTCGATGCCATTCTGGGGAACGTCGCTTATGAACTGGCCGCCTGGGATATGGAAGATCGGGAATCAGGCGAGACCCTGGACCGGGAAAACCGCCATCACCTGGCCCGTCAGTCCCGGGAAGCCGCCCGCCAGGCGGCGCAGGAACTGTACCTCAGCCGCTGTGAACTCCATCCGGTGGATGTCGGTGAACGCTTCTCCAGAAGCAGCGGCGGCGCCTATCCCCTGCAAGGATTTCAAGGCGAGGTGGAACTCGCGGGACCGGTAGCAGTGGCGCTGCCCTGGCTGCTGGCGTTGATCCTGGGCGGCGGCGGCCAGAAGCGCGCCATGGGATTCGGCGTCGTTTGCGGCTGGCTGGGGCTGGATGGCTGCGGTGAGTGAACAGGCTTGCACAGCCCCAATGACGGCAGGGTCAAATTCGCCGTGTCTACGGCAACGGGGCGGAGCGGTTCGACGAGTTCTGGAGTAACCGTTTACTCTGCCCCATCACACTGCCGGCGGTCTGCGCGGTGGCGCTGTTGACGGGCAAGCCGGCGGCTTGCAGCGCCTGCGCCGTCCAGTTATTGCAGGTATAGAGCAGATGATAGCCACCGGTGGCCCGATAGAACCGGCTGTCGCCATACGAACTTTCGCTTAGATCGAGGATAGCGCCGCTGTCATCCCGATAGAAGCTGGCATTGATGAAGTCGACCAGCCCCCGGAATCCTGGTGGCGATAATCTTATTGCCACCGTCTCGCCGGCAAGGAAATACTGGGGCGGCTCAACCGGCAGGGCGAGCACATGCAACACGGCATAGCCAGACCCGACAGCGGCCTGCAAGGCCAGCCATGCCGATGGATTTTCAGTCTGATAGAAAGCCCCGTCGCCCCAGCCGAATTCCAGATAGCGGGCGTTGCCAAACCGTCCCTGCAGAGCCGACAGCCAAGGGGCGGCTTGCGTTCTATCGATCACGATGCCGGTATGCCAGCCGTGGTTGACCACATAGATGGTTAGCGCTGTGTGGGAATCGGGCGGCAGATAGGGAGTGCCGACCGCAGTCGCACAGCCGTGCAGCAGGACAGTGGCCAGTAACAGAATGACTGTCGGCGTGGGGATGCTGGCGCGAGTGTGACGGCCAACGATCTTGACCATGGACAGCGACGGCGGGGCAATGTCGTGGTTAACTTCAGGTCTCAAAATGGGCACGGTTTAAACTCCAATCGGTTCGACCATCAGCACGTCTATTGCTAACCACCATGCGCAACCGGCTCGTTGTGATTCTCTGTCTGCTGTTGACCGCCTGTGCCGTCACGCCGCTGCGCCCGCCGCCGGACCCCGGGACGGCCCGCTGTCTGGCGCTGTACGACACCGTGGATCGGGTCGTAGCCGAACGGGGTTATTCGCCTTCCTGGCCTGCTCGCATCGACGGTTTTGCCTATCGGCGAGTGGATCGTTTTCTCGCCGATTTTCGCGCCCAACCCTGCAACGCTGAGCAACGCACCGCCTGGATCGCGCGCCTCTGCTCAACTCGATCGAGAGGCGCGACGGGTGGAACTGGCTGCACTGCCACCGTCGGCGCTGGATGACTTGACCCGCCGCTACACCGCTCCGGCTACTTTGGAAGCCGCACTGCAAACCTGCTCCCGCACACTGCAAGCTTACGATCTGGACGATGCGGAACGCTTCGCGGCGCTGCGCACACGGGCCAGCGTGCCACCCGACTATCTCACCGTGCGGCAAATCGTGGGTCTGTATCCCCTGAGTTCGTTGCCGGTGAGTATCGGCGTGGCCCGCTGGCATGCCCAGGCTCGTCGCATTTTCGCGCAACCGCTGGACACCCTTCCAGTAAACGGACAACTGCGCCGTTTCCGTCCGCCGGACGCCGCTGTTCAGCCACCGCCATTCGCCACGCTTCCCCGCGATGCGCTGGGCATACCCGAACTGGACGCCGGACAACTGACCACGCTGTTCACCGTTCATGCTCCGGTCTGGGAAATCGACACCGTCGGTCCCTACGATCTGCCCGGCGCACCCTATTGGCAGGCGCAGCGCCTGCCCGACGTGGATACGCGCAGGCCGGTGGTGTACCGCTATCCTTCCTACGTCCGCTGGCGAAATCAGGTTTTGCTGCAACTCAACTACGTGATCTGGTTCAGCGAGCGTCCCGCCAGCGGTCCGCTGGACATACTGGCGGGTGCGCTGGACGGTCTAGTCTGGCGGGTTACGCTGGACAGCCAAGGCCGGCCTCTGCTGTACGATAGTATTCATAACTGCGGTTGCTATCATCAATTCTTTCCCGCCGCCGCGCTGCGGCTGCGGTCAGAGGCTGCGGATTCTGCCGGAACCGCCGCTGGTTCCTCAACCAGCGCCGCGTCTCGATCCTGGCGGCGGATCGTGGTGCGACTGAGTTCCGGCGACCATTACATCGAACGGATTTATGCCGACGCCGCTACCGGAGCTACTTACGGCTGGGAGGATTATGCCGCCCTGTACGCCGTCCCGGACGGCGACCGCCGCCGCAGCCTGTTCGGTCCGGACGGCCTGACGCCCGGCACGGAACGGGCCGAACGCTGGCTGCTGTGGCCGATGGGTATCGCTGCGCCGGGCGCGATGCGCGAACGGGGCCGGCAGGCCACCGCCTTCGTGGGACGGCGACATTTCGACGCTCCCGATTTACTGGACACCTTGTTCGAACCCGTGGAGGTTAAATGAAAAAAATCCTCGTTGCCCTGCTGCTGGGTGGCTTCAGCCTAACCACCGCAGCGGACCGGGTGATCGGTCGATTTTCCGCCGGCGATTTAAGCGAGTGGCAAAGCAAATCTTTTAAAGGTGAGACCACTTACCGCTTGGTTGAGCAAAACGGTCGTCAGGTATTGCAGGCCGACAGCAAGGGCACGGCTTCCGGGCTGTATCGGGAAATCCCCGTCGCTCTGGACAAGACTCCCTATCTCAACTGGTCCTGGCGGATCGGCCATGTGCTGAACGGCGTGGATGAGCGCACCAAGGCCGGTGACGATTATCCAGCCCGGGTCTATGTGATCGTTGCCGGCGGCGTGGCCTTCTGGCGCACCCGCTCGCTGGTCTATGTCTGGTCCAGCAACCAGCCCATCGGCAGCAGTTGGGACAATGCGTTTACCGGCAATGCCCGCACGCTCGCGCTGCGCTCCGGCCCGGCGAACGGCTGGGTCAGCGAAAAACGCGATGTCCGGGCGGATTTCAAGCGGCTGTTCGGCGATGATATCGAGCGCATCGACGCCGTCGCCATCATGACCGATACCGATAACAGCGGTCAGACGGCGACCGCCTGGTACGGTGATATTTTCTTTTCGGCCCAGTGAGCCAGGCTTGCACCTTACTGTTGGGTGCCGATCTTGTCCTCGGTGCCCGCCAGCAGGTTGCGGATATTGGAGCGATGCCGCCAGATCAGCATGGCGGCGATAAACAGCAGCGTCAACTGATAGCTGCTGTGCAGCCCGAGCAGCCACGCATACAGTGGCGTCAGTACGGCGGCGGTCAGCGCAGACAGCGAGGAAATCCGCACCACGAAGGCCATGAACAGCCAGGTGGCCAGCGCCGCCAGGGCCACCCAGTGCGACAGACCCAGAATGACGCCGAGGGCGGTGGCTACGCCCTTGCCGCCTTCGAATCCGAAAAACACCGGATACAGATGACCCAGAAAAGCCGCCAGCGCAGTGGCCGCCAGGCCGGTCGGCCCGATGCCGGCAGCGGTCGCCAGCAGCACCGGCAGCAGACCTTTCAGAAAGTCGCCGGCCAGCGTGATGGCGGCGGCCTTTTTGCCGCTGAGTCGCAGCACATTGGTCGCGCCGGGGTTGCGGGAGCCTTCCGTGCGCGGGTCTGGCAAACCCAGCAGGCGACAGACGATAATGGCGGTCGATAGAGAACCGCAAAGATAACCGAGCAGGACCAAGCCAATCGTGAGCAGCATAGCAGGAGGGAGCAGTGAAGTTTTGCCGTCATTTTACCGGAATCGACTATGGACATTGTTTTTATTCGTGACCTGCGCATCGAAACCATCATCGGCATTTACGACTGGGAGCGGCAGGTGCCTCAGACCGTCAGCCTGGATTTGGAAATGGCGACCGATATCCGCCGGGCGGCCGCTTCCGACCGCATCGAGGATGCGCTGGACTATAAAAGCGTCGCCAAGCGGCTGATCGCCTTGGTCGGGGAAAGCCGGTTTTTGCTGGTGGAAACCCTGGCCGAGCGCATCGCCGACTTGGTGTTGACCGAATTCAACACGCCCTGGTTGCGACTGACTTTGAGCAAACCCGGCGCGGTGCGTGGCTCCCGTGAGGTGGGGGTCATCATCGAACGCGGCGTGCGGAGTTAGACGCATGGCGCGGGTCTACGTCAGCATCGGCAGCAACGTGGAGCCAGAACGCAACGTGCGTTCCTGCCTCCAGGCGCTGCGTGAGCGCTTCGGCCCCCTTGCTCTGTCCACGGTGTATCGCAGCAAAGCGGTGGGTTTCGAAGGCGCCGATTTCCTCAACCTGGTGGTCGGATTCGACACCACGCTGGGCGCGTACGGCGTGGTTGCTGAGTTACACGCCATCGAAGCGGCACACGGTCGCCGGCGCGACGGACCGAAGTTCGCCGACCGTTGGTTGGATCTGGATTTGCTACTCTACGATGAATTGGTGATCCAGGTCGGCGAGCTGCAACTGCCTCGCTCGGAAATCACCCGCTACGCTTTCGTGCTCCGTCCGCTGGCCGAAATCGCTGGCGAACGTCGCCATCCGCTGTTGGGTAAAACTTTTCAGCAACTCTGGGAAACGATGGCCGCACTCAGCGAGCCGCTCTATCCGGTCGCAGTGAATCAGGGGCCTGGCGATGGCTGAACTGATTCTCTACATGACCGGCGGCTGCCATTTGTGCGAACAGGCCCGGCAGGTGATTTACCACGCCCTCGGCCAGGTCGTAACCGAAGTCGATATCGCAGAGGACGATGTGCTGATGGAACGCTACGGAATACGCATTCCGGTGTTGCGGCGCAGCGTTGACGATGGCGAACTGAACTGGCCGTTCAGCACCGTTGAGGTGCGCCGCTTCTGCAATACCGCACTAATGGATATTCCCGGCGAGTAAGAGTATCCTTGGCGCGACAAAAATTGCGTTAAGTTGATGGGGGAGTTAACTTGATGAAAGTCACTGGGTTTACCCGATCCGTTGTCAGCCTCACCATCGCCGGCGCCCTGATCTATGGGGGTCCTGCCCAGGCTGGTGGTTTCCAACTCACTGAAATATGCGCCAAGTGTCAGGGCGTCAGGAACGCCGGCATGGGGGCCGCCGGCGTCGACGGCGCCGCCGCGCTCTACTTCAACCCCGCCAGTCTGAGCCGGCTGCAGGGAAACAACGTAGACGCCAACCTGAACTATATCTATCCTCGGTTTCAGTTCAAAGACAAGGGCTCCACCAATGCGTTCGGGAACAGTCCCCCGCCGCTTTCCTCCCTGGCGGCTCCCGCCACCGGTGACCGACATGACGACGCCGGTCAGAACGCCCTGATCCCGACCTTTTTCTATGGTCAACAGATCGACGATCGCTGGTCGGCCGGGTTGGGTTTAAATATCCCCTATGGGCTGGAAACCAACTACAGCAATAATTGGGTGGGTCGTTACAACGCCGTGGAATCGCACCTGCTCACCTATAACATCAACCCGGCGGTAGCTTTCCGGTTCAATGAACAGTGGTCCATCGGCGCCGGTTTAAACGCCCTGTACGCCAGCGCCCGCTTGACCAACGCCATTGATTTCGGCACGCTGGCTTTCCTCGGCAGCAACGGTAGTATCGGCGCACCTTCGTCGCGGCAGTACGACGGCTTACAGAAACTGACCGGCAATGATTGGGGCTATGGTTGGAATACCGGCGTGCTCTACCAACCGCAGCCGGGTCTGCGCTTGGGTGCGGCTTACCGTTCCAAGATCAATGTGAAACTGGACGGCGATGTCCGCATCCGCGGCAATCAAAACCTGTCGCAACTGCCCGCACCGCTCAATACCCCGTTCCTGTCGCGCAAACTGGGTGCCAGTGTCAACCTGAATATGCCGGCGACCTTGATTCTCGGCGGCTATTACGATGTCACCGACCGTCTGGGGCTGATGGCTGGAACCACCTGGACCAACTGGAGTGATTTCAAGGAAGTGCGCGTTGACTTCGAGCAGGGAAGCCGACCCGATTCGGTACAGCCTGAAAACTGGGTCGATGCCTGGCGCACGGCTATCGGCGCGGCCTATAAACTCAGCGACCCGTGGACACTGCGCGCCGGTTTCGAATTCGATCCTACCCCGGTCAAGAGCAAATACCGCACTCCCCGCGTGCCCGATGAGGATCGCTACTGGTTGGCCTTCGGCACCGACTACACTGCAGCGCCGAATTTGAGCTTCACCTTTGCGTATACTTATCTTTTTGCGCCCAGTTATAACATCGACGATACCGAAGTCGTCAGCGGCGCCTCGTCCGGGCAACCGATCGGCAATACGGTCAGAGGCGACTTCGAAGCCGACGCCAGTATCTTCAGCGCGCAAATGACGTGGCGGTTCTGACAGCAGGTGGTGCTGACCCGTGCAGCACTGCTGTCGGGTTACGATACGCCCGTCACGTCGCTGCTTTTGCCAGTTCGGTCAGTGGCGCATCCAACCCGACCTACAGGGGCTTCCTAAAGTTGGCAGGATGTGCCGGGACGACCCAACCTCACAGTTTGCCCCGCTGGTAACGGGAATGAATCGCATCTGAACAAATCCACTGCTTTGGCTTACAATTCCGTCGGTGTAAACACACCTCAATCCAACCTCCTCGAGGAGAGAACCACGTTATGAGTAAACACATACGCAAGGTGGCCATTCTGGGCGCCGGCGTCATGGGCGCGCAGATCGCCGCCCATATGTCCAGCGCCGACGTCGCGGTCGTCCTGTTCGATCTGGCCGACAAAGGCAATAACAAGAACGGCATCGTGGACAAAGCCATCAAGAACATGGAGAGGATGCGACCGGCGCCGGCGGGCGCCAAAGACCGGCTCAAACTGATCGAAGCCGCCAACTATGACGAAGACCTGGAAGAACTGCGCAGTTGCGACCTGATCATCGAAGCTATCGCCGAGCGCCTGGATTGGAAGGAAGGGTTGTACGCCCGGGTCACCCCCTATTTGAATGACCAGGCGATCTTCGCCACCAATACCTCTGGCATCAGCATCGACGTGCTGGCCAAGGTCATGCCCGAGGGCCTGCGCAGCCGCTTCTGCGGCATCCATTTCTTCAATCCGCCCCGCTACATGGCCCTGGTGGAGCTGATTCCAGGCAGCGCCACCGACCTCTCCTACATGGACAAGCTGGAAACCTTCCTGGTCACCACCCTGGGCAAGGGCGTGGTGCGCACCAAGGACAGCCCCAACTTCATCGCCAACCGCATGGGCCTGTTCAACATTCAGGCCACCATGTACCACGCCGATAAACTGGGTCTGGGTTTCGACACCGTGGACTCCCTGACCGGCAAGTCCATCGGTCGCGCCTCCACCGCCACCTTCCGCACCTCCGATCTGGTCGGTCTGGACACGCTGGCCAATGTGCTCAACAAATCCGCCGAAGTACTGGCTCATGATCCCTGGCACAAGTACTATCACGTGCCCGTCTGGCTGCAAGGGCTGATCGACAAGGGCCAGCTCGGCAACAAGACCAAGGGCGGCATCTACCGCAAGGGCGCCTCCAAGAAAGAAAATCTGGTGCTGGACGCCGGCAGCGGCGAATTCCGCCCGGCCAGTAGAGACATCGATCCCGCCGTCAAAGCCATCCTGGACAATAAGAATCTGGGTGAGCGCTTCGCCGCCCTGCGCGCTTCCGATACACCACAGGCGCAGTTCCTCTGGGCCATCCACCGCGATATGTGGCACTACGCGGCGGTCACCATCGACAGCGTCGCCGATACCCTGCGCGACGTCGATTTCGCCATGCGCTGGGGCTACGGCTGGAGCCAGGGTCCCTTCGAGGTCTGGCAGGCGGCCGGCTGGAAGCAGATTGCCGCCATGGTGGCCGAGGATATCGCCGCCGGCAAAGCCATGTCCGCTACACCGCTGCCGGCCTGGGTGATGGAAATCGATGCAGCTCACAAGCCGGAAGGCTCCTATTCGCCGACTGCCAAAGGCTATCGCGGCCGCTCCACTCTGCCGGTCTACCAGCGCCAATACTATCCCGAGCCGGTGCTGGGCGAAGCCGCCCCTGACATGGGTAAAACCCTGTTCGAGAACGAGGGCGCGCGGGTCTGGACCCAGGGCGACGATATCGCCATCATCAGCTTCAAGTCCAAGATGCACGCGGTCGGCGAGTCGGTCATCGAGGGCCTGAACAAGGCCATGGACATCGCCGAAGAACAGTTCGCCGGCCTGGTGATCTGGCAGACCGAACCGCCGTTCTGCGTCGGCGCCGACCTGGAAGGCGTCGCCCCGGTGGTCATCCAGGGCGAATGGAAGAAGCTGGAAGAAGTCGTGGTGAACTTCCAGACGGTCAACAACCGCCTGCGCTACTCCTATATCCCGGTGGTGGCGGCGGTGCAGGGCATGGCCCTGGGCGGCGGTTGCGAAATCGCCATGCAGTGCGACCGGGTGGTGGCCGCGCTGGAAAGCTATATGGGGCTGGTGGAAATCGGCGTCGGCCTGCTGCCCGCCGGCGGCGGCTGTAAGGAATTCGCCAAGCGGGTCGCCGAGGAATCGCCCGACGCCAATCTGACGCCGCTGCTGGTCAGGGCCTTCACCAACGTCGCCACGGCCAAGGTAGCCACCAGCGCCCAGGAAGCCAAGGAATTCGGCATTCTGAAGCCGGGCGACATCGTGGTGTTCAATCCCAACGAGATTCTGTATGTCGCCAAGGCGACCGCCCGCGGTCTGGCCGAAGCCGGCTACCGCCCGCCGCTACCCAGAAAAGTCAAGGTGGCCGGCCGCATCGGCGTCGCCACCATCGAGATGGGCATGTCCAACATGCTGGAAGGCCACTTCATGTCGGAGCACGACTATTTCATCGCCCGCAAGATCGCCCTGGCTATCTGCGGCGGCGATGTCGAGGCCGGCATGGAAGTTCCCGAATCCTGGCTGCTGCAGCTGGAGCGCGACGCCTTCGTCGAACTGGCCGCCAATCCCAAGAGCCAGGAGCGCGCCCTGCACATGCTGCAGACCGGCAAGCCGCTGCGCAACTAAGCCGCCCAGTGAACCGCCGCCGAGACATGCAAAACCCGACCGTTTGGTTATCCAATGGGTATGTCCCGGCTTTCTCTTGATTCAGGAGATTCAGATGAGCAAACAGATTCAAGACGCCTATATTGTCGCCGCCCTGCGCACCCCGGTCGGCCGGTCGCGCGGCATGTTTCGCAACACCCGTCCCGACGATCTGCTGGCCCACGTCATTCGTGGCGTGGTCAACCAGGTCCCGCAGTTGAACCTCGCCGATATCGAAGACGTGGTTGGCGGCTGCTCGCTGCCGGAAGCGGAACAGGGCCTGAACGTGGCCCGCACCTCCACCCTGTTGGCGGGGCTGCCGGTGGACGTGCCCGGTTACACCCTCAACCGCTTCTGCTCCTCGGGCCTGCAGGCGGTCTCGCTGGCGGCGGATCGCATCCGTTTGGGCGATGCCGCTGTCATGATCGGCTGCGGCGTCGAGAGCATGAGCCAGGTGCCGATGCCGGGCGGACGGCTGGCGGTTAATCCCAAGGTTTTCGATGAGAGCCTGGGCATTCGCGGCTTGTCCTTCGGCATGGGCATTACCGCTGAAAAGGTGGCGGAGCGCTGGAACGTTTCCCGGGCCGATCAGGATGCCTTCGGGGTGGAAAGCAACCGTCGTGCCCTGGAGGCCATCAAGAACGGCGAGTTCAAGGATGAGATTCTGCCCTACGAAATCGAGGAGCACGTGCTGTCCCCCGATGGCCAGTCCGTGCAGGTGATCAGGCGGGTGGTGGATACCGACGAAGGCCCGCGTCCCTCGACCCTGGAGAGCATCGGTAAGCTACGCACCGTGTTCGACGCCAAAGGCTCGGTGACTGCCGCCAACAGCTCCCAGACCAGCGACGGCGCCGGCGCCGTGTTGTTGATGAGCGAGCGCAAGATAAAGGAACTGGGCGTGCAGCCGCTAGCCCGCTTTGTCTGTTTCGCCGTCACCGGCTGTCCGCCGGAAATCATGGGCATCGGCCCGATCAAGGCGATTCCCCGGGCGCTGCAAATGGCCGGTCTGAGCAAGGACGACATGGACTGGATCGAGCTGAACGAGGCCTTCGCCTCGCAGAGCCTGGCGGTCATCCGCGAACTGGGCCTGGATATGAACAAGGTCAATCCGCTGGGCGGTGCGATTGCGCTCGGCCATCCGCTGGGCGCTACCGGCGCCGTCCGCACCGCCACGGTGGTGCATGCCCTGCGGCGACATAACCTGCGCTACGGCATGGTGACCATGTGCATGGCCAGCGGCATGGGCGCTGCCGGCATCTTCGAACGCGTCTAATATCGTTTCGGGCGGCGGCGACGCCGCCCTTTTCTTTTTTCCGAGTGCTCCACGGTTTTACTCGGACCAGCCATAACGAGGGTTATCATGAGAGAAGTTGTCATCGTGTCCGCCTGTCGCACCGCCGTCGGCGCCTTTGGAGGCGCGCTCAAAGACGTCAATATCGGCTATCTGGGCAGCGTAGTGATACGCGAAGCCGTCAAACGCGCCGGCATCGATCCCGCCATCATCGACGACGTGCGCATGGGTTCCTGCATGGAGCATCCCGACGCGCTGAACGTGGCTCGCATAGTGGCGTTGAAGGGTGGCGTTCCCAATACCGTACCCGCCGTCACCATCAACCGAGTGTGTATTTCCGGCATGGAGGCGACACTATCGGGCGCGGCGATGATCCAGGCCGGCGTGGCGGATGTCATTCTGGCCGGCGGCGTCGAGCATATGTCGGGTGTGCCTTACGGCGTGCTCAATGCCCGCTGGGGCTGCCGGTTGCAGGACACCGCGTTCATCGACCTAATGATTCACGGCTTGCAGGCCGGCTCGGTGATGGTTCCCGGCACCGAAGGCAGCCCGGTCGAAAACGCTCCTCCGGGGGAGTATTTCAAGGGCAAGTCCTACATTATGGGTCATACCGCCGAGTTTATCGCCCAGATGCTGGACATCAGCCGGGAAGAGATGGACGAGGTGGCCGTGCGTAGCCACAACAACGTCGAGCGCGCCAACAAGGAAGGCGATTTCGACGAAGAAATCGTGCCGGTCGAAATCCCGCAGAAGCGCGGTAAGCCGCCGATTGTTTTCAATCATGACGAGCATTTCCGTCCGGGCATTACTCTGGCGGATCTGGCCGCATTGCCACCGGCCTTCATTCCCAAAACCGGCAAGGTCACCGCCGGCAATTCCTCCGGCATCAACGACGGCGCCAGCGCGATGATCATCATGGCGGCGGACAAGGCCAAAGAGCTGGGGATCAAACCTATCGCCCGTATCCGCTCCATTGGGCGTGGCGCCTGCCACCCGGCGATCATGGGCATGAGCCCGGTGCCGGCGGTGCGTGATCTGTTCAAGCGGGACGGCAAGCTCAAGATAGAAGATTTCGAGCTGGTCGAACTGAACGAAGCCTTCGCCGCTCAGTACATCGGCTGCGAGCGCGAGCTGAAATGGAAGCGGGAAATCGCCAACGTCAACGGCTCTGGCATCGGCATGGGTCATCCGGTGGGTTCGACCGGCGCCCGCATCATGATCACGCTGATCCACGCCATGAAGAAGCACGGCAAGACGCTGGGTCTTGCTACCATCTGCGGCGGCGGCGGCGTCTCCATGGCTGCCTCTATCGAAATGCTGTAATTTTCTACTGCAACTCCCCCTCCCTCCCCGTCCGGGGAGGGATTTTTCTAAAGCCGACGTTGTTCACCAGTTTAGGCTGCTTCAGCCGTTCAGCTTACGTAGCGTTTCGAGCAAGCTTTGGAGGCTGGCGTCTTGCGCCTTGGCGTGCGCCACCTCGCGCCGGCGCTGCGCCAGGTCGTGCATTTCGAGCGCAGCGAGCGCCTTGCGGAAGTCGAGCACCAGGACTGGCGTATTACAATACGGGCAATTGCAGTCTTTGAGCGCGTGCAGCGGAGCGCCACAGTTCACGCACGACACCGCCAGCAACTGATTCCGGGGCGCGGCGAGATCGACCTCAGTGAGCGGGCGCAGCAACCCCTTCTCAGCTAGGAACTGCGCGTGCGTGACCGCATGGCCGTGGCCCCGTGCACAACGGTAATGAATCATGCGGCCATGGCACGTCATGTTATGGATGCGCGCCAGCGGACCTTTACAGCGGGGACAGCACAGCCGCGATTCGAGCGGACCACCGGCGGCGCCCTCGGTCTCGCGAATCAGGCGAAACAAAGTGAGCAGGCCCTGGCGTGACATCGCGACGGTTTCCATGTGATCGAACCACAGCAGACGGCAAACGGCGCAGTGATCGACTGTGACCGAACGGCCGTAGTGGCCGTCCAGCGTCGCCGGCCGCATCGGACGGGCGCAATTAGGGCAGATGGTATAATGCGACGTTGAGCCGGCAGGGTCTTGGAACATCATTTATCGCGCCTTAGTACAGTTCCGCACAACAAGGTGACCATCTTCATGCTCTCAAGAACTAAGGAGTATAATCGTCCTCCCCCTTGAAAGCTAAGATCGGAAGAGGTGTCATGCGAGGGCGAAAATCGCCGGTAAGCCTCCATCTTACCCTCCAAAAGCGACCCGGCGAGTCCTGACCAGCCGGTCCGGGTGGAACAGGAGTCCCCGGCGTCATGGGGATGCCGGACATCAGCGTCAAACGCTACCAGCAGGCTTGAAGCAGCCACCGTCATTCTGGCCGCGCGGATGTGATTCTGAGTCCCTCCTTCAGTCGCCAGGCGTCAGTAATTGTCGCTGTATGAAGGCCGGAACCAATGGGGGAGGCCATACGACCAAGCCTTTGTCGGGCATTCATGTATCAACGTAGCGGTGGCTGTAACTCATTACCGAGCATAAGCGCCATGAACTCACGTCCTGTACGGACGCCCGCCTTCCTGTAAACATTCCGCAGATATTCCTTGGCGGTGGTCTCCTGGAGACCGCAGCATCCGGCAATCTGTTTGATCAGCAAACCTTGCAGCCGCAGGGTAATGACTTCCTGTTCGCGTGGTGACAGTTTCAGGCTCTCCAATCGTACCGGTAGCGTGGGAACCTGGGGCAAGGGTTCGATCAGAGTGATGAAGGGCTGGCCCAACCTGGGTATTTGCAACCTTGCCGGTGGGCGGTAGCGTGGTATGAGCGTCGGTAAGGCGCTCGACCGGGTCAGCAAAAACAGACTCTCCGGCAGGAAGGCTAAGTGTTTGAATTTTATAATAACTTATAACGATTTTCGTAGGGTGACAGATTGTCAGCCTGGCTCCGCAGTCTTGCATATAGTCATCTACTTAATATGATATAATTTATTAGCGTAAAACTCACTATCTCTTGTTAGAACAAAGAGAGATATCATGAAGGGTAAAAGATTATTTGTCGAAAGACAAACTGAGTTGCTTGAGCATTTATCTGAAGAGAAAGACATGCCAATTAAATTTAAATTGGCTTTCTTGAAATGTTTCTCGCCATTAGGTCGAGATTTAGAAGCAGCGTGTCAAGATTTTGGGATAGCGGTGTCCACGGGTTATCTGTGGCTACGCACCTGGAGTGATGCTGGCTATGCCGGGATTAGCGACACCGGGCAGCGCACGGGGCGTCCGCCGCGACTCGATGAGTGGGATCTAGTATTTTTAACCTACCTGTTAAAGCAACCAGCCACCTGGACTACGGCCGAGGTAAGGGAATTGATTCAGCGAGAATTCGGGATTGAGTATTCACCGGATCAAGTCATTCGGATCTTGCGTGAGCGGGTAGGGATGCATTTCAGCAAGCCGTTTCCACGCGATTATCGTCGGCCCTCGGATGCCGAGGAGCAACTGAAAGGGAAACTCCATCAGGTGTTTACAACCTTGCAAGAGCAGGAGATCGGGAAGGACGACATCGTGCTGGGCTTCCTGGATGAAGCGAGTCCGCAAAATCGGGCCAACACGGTACGGGTGTGGAGTTTCGAGAAAAGCCCGGTAGTCGATAAGAACACGACGCATTTTAAGAGTAACACGATTGGATTTTACGCGATTCAAGGGGTCAGTGTGCAGGCGTTTCTGGCGAATTCAAAGGAAGATGCGATTGTCGATTTTCTCAACCAAGTCAAAACTGCCAATGCAACGGCCAAAGCCATTGTAATCATCCTAGATAATTATAGGAGTCACTGGGCGGCTAAGGTAACAGAGACGGCCCAGGAACTCGGTATCTATTTAATTCATTTACCACCTTATTCGCCGGACCTGAATCCAATAGAGTATATCTGGAAGAGTATAAAACGGATTTTATCCAGAGAGTTTGTTGACACACTGGATGAAATGAAGAGAAAAATAGCCGATGGATGGAAAACGTTATCAGGCTCACTTGGGTTTGCAAAGCATTGGATTTCTAAATTTTTGGAAACAGAGTCATATTATAATGACTTATGCGTTTGACTATATCTGGGAACGACCATAGTTTATGAAGATTGAGCGGGGACGCCAAGGTGCAAGAACACCCGAAGTATCAGGCAGGGCCAGAGACCGAAACCGCGGCAGAGTCGGAGCACTGGCCTACCGAAATACGTTCGGTTGATTATACAGATCATAATTAGCATATCTATATTATTCGTTTTTCCAATGTATTATAGGACGGTTGATACCCTGTTTGAATTCTGTATAATGATTTTTTGAATGATTCATAGTGATTTTCAGCAGTGAAGGGTTCATAAAAAAGGTTTTGCACCAGATCATTTTTTACGAAAAAAGCATTTCCTCCCGCTAAATTACAACCAACCAGACAATATTGTTTGTTAGTCATTTTTTCCTCCATGAATTTTAAAGAAGCGCCAAAATGATCGGAACCATCCCACATATGATTCTCATTGTATTCCATACAATAGCGGATGGGTGGGGGAAATTTAGGATTATACTCCATCACTACCAAGCGTGGGCTAATACATGATATAGCTTCAAAAACATGATAATCGTTACCGTCAATATCTACGGAAAGTAGATCAATCTCACCGCTGACATAACTGGAAATTAATGGGCTCTCTGGTATCTTGCGGGGTAATCAATTATAATATAAACAACAAGTTATGACCTACGGTGCAGATTCAAGTTAAGAGGTAATGAAATGCTTATGGATCGTTTTGAAATTCCATTAGACATCGACGATGTCAAAATCGAACGTGTAGAATTCATCAAAAATAATGAAATTATTATCACAGTGAAGAGTACATTAGAAGGAACTCATTGCCATCGCTGTGGCAAGAAAATCACGGCGTCTTATGGTTTTGGGAGAGAAATTACGTTGCGTCATTTATCGATTTTAGGGAAGCCGACGTATATTCGGATTAAGCCTAAAGATATCAATGTCCTTATTGCAGAGATCACCCAACGACGACTCAGAAGGTATCGTGGTATGATACTCGGAGTCCCCATACGAAGGCATATGAGACGCATGTGTTACTCAATTTAGTGAATAGTACAGTGGCCGATGTAAGTATTAAACAGGGATTAGGTTATGAAGCGGTGGAGGGAATCATTAATCGGAGGGTGAGTGAGAAAGTGGATTGGAATGAGTTTAAGGAATTAGCGCAGGTAGGGATAGATGAAATTGCCTCCAAGAAAGGACATCAGGATTTTTTCACGATTGTAACGACCCGGTTAGCGACCGGGGCAATACGGGTGCTGGGGGTACTGGAAGGTCGTGAGAAAGCGACGGTAAAGAAATTTTTTTCCACTATTCCCAAGAAGTTACGTAAAACGATTCGAGTGGTTTGTAGCGATATGTACAAGGGTTATATTAACGCGGTGAAAGAGGTTTTAGGCAAAAAGGTACAGGTGGTAGTGGATCGTTTTCATGTAGCCAAGCTGTACCGAAAAGGGTTGGATGAGTTGCGCAAGAAAGAGCTAAAACGCTTAAAGAAAGAGTTACCTAAGGCGGATTATAAAGCGTTCAAAGGGGTGATGTGGTTACTGCGTAAAAATCCAGCGGAGTTGAAACCAGAAGAGTTAGAAGTGCTAAGCGGTTTGTTCAAGCATACTCCCCTATTAGGATCAGCGTATGTTTTTTGCTATACATTAACCAGTATTTTTGAACTTCCCCTGAGTAAAGCAGAAGCGAAGCAACGGTTACGGGCGTGGAAGCAGTTGGTCCAGGAGAGTAAGTTAGACTGTTTTGATAGTTTCTTATCAACGTTAGACAAGCAACTGGAAGAGATTACGAATTATTTTGTCGATCGTAAAAACAGTGGATTTGTCGAAGGATTGAA
Organism: uncultured Pseudomonadota bacterium; assembly: GCA_963708455.1. Classification (GTDB taxonomy): domain Bacteria; phylum Pseudomonadota; class Gammaproteobacteria; order Competibacterales; family Competibacteraceae; genus CAIMUS01. The sequence continues at coordinate 1,509,304 of CAVPSQ010000004.1, read as the reverse complement.
TAATAAAATCAAGGTGATTAAAAGACGTTGCTATGGGATTTTCAATGTAGATCATTTATTTCAGCGCCTCTTTATCGATCTGACAGGCTATGAAAAATATGCTTAATTATCAATAGCATAAAGCTGGTAACCAGCAACGCGAATTACCAGAGAGCCAATTAATGAATTTATATTATCTTTATTGATGTAGGCATTAGTTATTGTCAATTGTTTCTTTACTATAGTATTTGGATAGCCTTTGGTAATTTTACTACAATATTCTGCTGAACCTTCTATCCATAATCCTTGCCAGTCTTCAAACAATAATGCTAGTGTATTATTTTCCAAGCCATCTCCTACACCGAATTCTACAAATATTTTATTCGTTGTTCCAATTCTTCTAAAAATTTCTTTTATAATGCCATCCTCGTCATTCTGAGAATAAAGTTTATACCCGAATGGAATCAAATGCCTTTTATCTTGATAACGGGAATCATTTAGAAGATAATTTATCATTCTTATCCGTTCGATATAGGCCAAATAACTTATTTCAACTTGCACACTGTATTTAACTTCTTTTATTGCTCTGATAAGCCTGTTGATAAAATTGATTTTTTTCACTTTATTCAACCTCAAATAAGACAGTAAGGTGATTTCTGGCAAAGGCTATACCGGAAACTCAGGCGGCATAGGTGGGCATGAATTCCCCTCCTTGGATAAGGAGGGGTGGCGCGCAGCGCCGGGGTGGTTTTCGATCTTGCGGACTTAACCCCCCCGCCCTTCGGGCACCTCCCTTGGCAGGGGGGGAATGCGAGTAGCGTCGTTCCAGCCGCAGGTCGTGTCTTAATCCTGTACTGTGATATTGCGGCAGTAGGTTTCCTGGAGCCGGCTCACGGCGAAAATGGCCAGTGCCGCGCAACCGAGCATCAGTATAAAGCCAGACTGATAATCGCCGGAGGCGTAGACGCGCACGCCGTTGACGATCCTGCCGTCCCAGGTCAAATCCATCAGCCCGCCGAACAGCGGCTGGATAATCGCCGCGCCCAGAAATGCGCCGGTGTTCACCAGGGCGAGTGCCATGCCGGACAACGCCGGGTCGATCAGCTCCTTGGCTGAGCCGTACAGCACGATAAAACCGCCAGCGCCGAATCCCATCAGCGCGAACAGTGCGAAAGCAGCCGGGCCCGGCATCCAGGGCGCATAGGCCATCAGCACGCAACTCAGCGCATAGAGCAAGACGCCGGTGAAGACCACTGGTTTGCGGCGACCTATCCAGTCGGAGATCCAGCCGGCGGCCAGCGTGCCGACCGCGAAACCGATCAGCGCGACGGTGGTATAACTGGCGGCGGCGCCGCGTTGCAGGCCGTGCACGTCCCGCAGATAGGGAATCGCCCACAAGCCCACAAACGACAACATGCCGCCGCACATCCCCAGGTTGACCCAGAACCCCGGCCACAACTTGATATTCCGTAATACGCTCTTGAGCGCCGCCCACCAGTGCTGCTGGCGGGACGGATGGCTGAGCTTGCCTTCCATCTCGCGGACCGAGGGGAAACCCAGATCTTCGGGACGATTGCGCACGCTAAGCCACGACAGCGCAGTCAGCGCGAGTTGGAGGATGCCCAGACCCACGAACACCGCCCGCCAGGAATACCAGTGCAGCACGGCGGCCAACGGACCGGCGGACAGAATGGCGCCCAGGTTGCCTAGCGACAGGGTCACGCCGCTGATGAAGCCGTAGTCCCGCTCGCTGAACCAGATGGTGTTACTTTTCATCAGACTGACGAACACCACCGAGACGCCCAGACCGACCAGCAACCGCCCTAGCGAGGCTTCTACGAAAGTGGCGGCGAGGCCGAACAGAATGGAGCCAATGCCGGCGATCAGATTACCTATGGTGACCGAGGCGCGCGCCCCCAACGTATCCGCCAGCACGCCGGAGGGAATCTGCATGGCGGTATAGATGTAATAGTACATCGCCGCCAGCGAACCCAGCGCCACGCCGGTGGTGTTGAAAGCGCTCATCAGATCGGCAGAGACAACCGCCGGGGCCATCCGGTGAAAGAACACCAGAATGTAGGCGAATACCATGACCAGATAGATGGACCAGCGCCAACGCAGAAAGGCGGTGCGGTCGAAAGTGGGTAGAACAGCAGCTTGCATAGTGCTTTGATCCTATAAGAGTTTTATTGTCGGTCATTAGTCAGGAAGAGGTTCTGCCTGCTTAAGCTTGTAGAGCGGCTCGATGGTCTCGCTGTCAATGCGCTTGCGGTCGGGTTCCACCGCGGTCAGGGGTTGGGTTTCCTGCAAACTGGCCAGACAGCGCACGGTCAGACGCTGATAAGTGAGCGTACCCTCCCGCTTCCAGGCGATTTCCTCATCGCTCAGTTCGCGGATCACTTTGGCGGGTACGCCGGCGACTAGACTGCGCGGGGGAATGATGACATTGGCCTTGACCAACGCCATCGCGGCCACGATGCTGGATTCGCCGATGACGGCGTTATCCAGCAACACCGCGTTCATGCCCACCATCGCATTGCGGCCGATGCAGGCGCCGTGCAACACCGCGCCATGGCCGATATGGCCGTCTTCCTCGATGACCGTATCGGTGCCCGGAAAGCCGTGCATCACGCAGGTGTCCTGGACATTGACGCCGCGCTCCAGGATTAGTCTGCCGAAATCACCACGCAACGACGCGCACGGCCCGACATAACAGTCGGGCCCTACGATCACATCGCCGATCAGACAGGCCGTCGGATGCACGAAAGCGCTCGGGTGCACCACCGGGGTCACCCCGTCGATTGCGTAAGTCGGCATCGCCCGTCTACCCGTCAGGCGTGCCGACGGCTCTGCACCACCCGGAAGCGGCTGGCCACGAAGGCGCTGTCGGTCAGCGCAGCGTTGGCCGCCGGGTTGGCGCCGGTGCCGTGGAAATCGCTGAAGGCCGCTGACTGGTTGACGAACACGCCGCCGGTCAGATTGCAGGACAGCGCCACCCCGACTTCCAGTGCAGCTTCCTGCATCGCCGCCAACACGGCCTCATCGCTGGAGTAGATCGACGCGGTCAACGCGCCCTGCTCGCGCACGGCTTTGCTCACCAGCGCGATGCTGTGGGCCGTGTCGTCGGTGGCGATCACGAACGAGATCGGCCCGAAATGCTCGTGCATGTAAATCTTCTCGTCAGCGGCATCCAGCTTGAGCATCACCGGGGTGCGCACGGTGGCGTTGGGGAACTGCGGATGGATGATGGTCTGAGAGGCCAGCAGCACCTCACCGAGATCGTGCGCCGCCTCGATGCGCCGCACCACGCCCTCGTTCTGAATGGCGCCCAGCACTTCCACCGCCCGCGCCGGATCGGACAGGAATTTGCTCACGCCGTCGGCCAACGCCTTGGCTACCTCATCGAAGCTCAGGTGCTGGTCACCGGCCTTGATGCCGCCCCTGGGCACGTAGATATTCTGCGGGGCGGTGCACATCTGGCCGGAGTACAGGCACAGCGAGAAAGCGATGTTGCGGATCATTCCCTTGAAGTCGTCGCTGCTGTCGATGACGATGGTGTTGACGCCGGCCTTCTCAGTGTAGACCTGGGCTTGGCGGGCGTTGTCCTCCAGCCAGGCGCCGTTGGCGGAGCTGCCGGTGAAGTCGATGATTTTGATCTCCGGCCTGACCGCCAGCACCGCGGCCAGATGCTGACCGGGATCGTTGGCCGCCAGGGTCACCAGATTGGGATCGAAGCCGGCTTCCTTGAGCACCTCGCGGGCGATGCGCACCGTGAGGGCGAGCGGTAGAATGGCACCGGCGTGGGGCTTGACGACTACCGCATTGCCAGTCGCCAGGCTGGCGAAGAAGCCGGGATAGCTGTTCCAGGTCGGGAAGGTACAACAGCCAATCACCAACCCGACGCCGCGCGGCATAATGGTGAACGTCTTGTGCATCTTTAACGGCTCGCTCTTGCCCTGCGGTTTTTCCCAGTAGCCGGTCGCGGCGGTCGCTGTCATCTCGCGGTAGGCGTAGGCCACCGCCTCCAGTCCCCGGTCCTGGGCGTGCGGGCCGCCAGCCTGGAAAGCCATCATGAACGCCTGGCCGGTGGTCTGCATCACCGCATAGGCGATTTCGTAGCTGCGCCGGTTCAGACGCTGCAGGATTTCCAGGCAGACGCCGGCGCGCGCATCCGGACCGGCCTTGCGCCAGGCCGGTATGGTCGCCTGCGCGGCCGGCAGCAGCACATCGATATCGGCCTTGGGATAGGTGATTCCCAACGGGATGCCGAAGGGAGAGATTTCCTTGCCGACCACGCCGACCGTGCCGGGCTGATCGATCTCGAAGTAACCGTTCAGATAGCTTTCGAAGGCTTTTTTACCGTCATCGTTGGCGGTCTCGCCGTAGAGCTTGCCGCTGGGCATCTCCGGATAGGCGCTCCAATAGCCGCGATCGTGGCTGACTTGCAGGGCTTGTTCCAGGGTTTTCCAATGGTGTTCAAAAAATTCTCGACTCATAGCAATCCTCCTCGTCCGGAGACGAGATTGTGTTTAAGAGATTATGGATTCAACCAATTTAGGGGTTGCGCAGAGGACAGCCGTCGCCTGCGTTGCACCTATAATAAAGTTACCCACTCCTGCGCCCATTGCAGGGCTTCTTCATCCGGCAGGGGCTGGGTGCAGGCATCGATTTCCAGGCGTTCGCCCACTTTAACGGCGCCCAGTTCTGCCAACAGCTTATCCATGTCCTTGCCGGCCTGGCAGAAGGTGTCGCGATAGGTCTGATCGCCCAGCGCGATCACGCCGTAGCGCAGCTGAGACAGCTCGGGTCGGCGCTCCTTGAGGGCGTCGTGGAAGGGAATAATGTTGTCGGGTAATTCACCGCTACCATGCGTGGAGGTGCAGACCAACACCACCTCGCGGCTGGCGGGATCGACTGCGTCGAAATCCGGGTGGTCAAACACCTCCACTGCGTGGCCCATGCCGCCCAGTTCGTCATGCAGCGTATCGGCAACCATCTGCGCGTTGCCGGATTCCGTGCCGACCAGAATCACAATACTCGCCATAATTCCTCGCAGGGGTTCAGCCAGCGTGCTGGACTTCCAGGTTCAAGAGTTTAGATAGAGACATAAAGATACACTAAATTTTTTGATACTGAAAGTAGATATTTAGTCTATAATATTGTATCTCTTTGCCTATATGCGGTAAGCTTTGGAAATTTCGCCAATACCGCTCTAAGCAACTTGAAATCCGGCAAAACCTGGAAGTTGAGCGACGCCGCATTTTTTGATACTGAAATAGAAGTCATTCTCACAATATTGTATCTCTTTGCGAGGAAGCGCTAAGCGTCCAGGCCACCTTGACGAGCTTGGGCAAGACTCGTAACCCGGGGGAAACCTGCTATGACGACGGATGAAAAGACTCTGACCGACCGCATCGCGGCCGGTGAAAAGATCGAGCGCGGCGCCGCACTGTCGGTGGGCTTCCGCAGCGAACTGATGCGCCTGATGGTCATTTTTGCCGACTCCGAAATAGCGGGCGCTGCTGGTTTCGCCGACGTGATCAATTGCGGTCCCGGCCTGAAGGAGCGGATGATCGCGGCGCGCATCGTGTCCGAGAAATTTCAACATGCTGAGACTGTGCTGGCGCTGTTGCAGGATTTCGGCGTCAACCCGGCGCTGTACGTCAGCTCCCATCCCTGGAGCGCACGGCTGGACCGGGATGTCGATCTCGGCGCGCGCCGGATCGGTGGCGACAAACGCCTGAACGTGTTCTATTATCCGCTGGAAGGCTGGACCGACGCCGTGGCCATGAACATGCTGATGGGTGCCGCCACCACCGTGCAGATCGGGGAATTGCAGCACTGCTCCTACCAGCCGCTGGCCGAGTGCATGGCCGCCATCGTCCAGCGCGAGGCGGAACATGCCGAACTGGGCGAACGCGGCGTGCGGGCGGCGATCGAACGGCGCGGCTCCACCTTGGCGGCCCAGGCTGCTGTCGGCTACTGGTATCCCCGGGTAGCCGCCACCTTCGGGCGCATCGACTCCGACCGGATGAATCTGTATCGCCAGTATGGCTTGCGCCAGCACAGTAATTCCGAATTGTTGCAGACCTGGGAAAGCGCCATGGGTGAGCGCTGCAACCGCCTGGGCTTGCAGGTTCCTTAGTGGCGGCGGCGTCCTGCCGCTGCCACCGCACCGCTTTTATGGAAAAACACCAACCTGAATTTCATGGGACGCTGAAAGCATGAGTTACCAGACTATTGAATTCGCCATCGCCGACGGGGTCGCCACGCTGATCCTGAACCGGCCCAAAAGCCTGAACAGTTTCAATGCGGAGATGTTCGACGAACTCCGCGCCGTCATGCAGGACATCGAAGGCAATGTCGCCGTGCGCAGCCTGCTGCTGACCGGCAACGGCCGGGGTTTCTGCGCCGGCCAGGATCTAAACGATAAGAGTGTCGAGCCGGGTGTCGCCGATCTCGGCGACTGGGTGGAGCATAATTACAATCCCCTGATCCACACCCTGCGCAACCTGCCGATTCCAGTCGTGTGCGCGGTTAACGGCGTGGCCGTCGGAGCAGGCGCCAATCTGGCTTTCGCCTGCGATCTGGTGTACGCCGCCCGTTCCGCCAGCTTTATCGAACCCTTCTGCAACCTCGGTCTGGTGCCCGACTCCGGCGGCACCTGGCATCTGCCCAAGCTGCTGGGTCACGCCCGCGCGCTCGGCATCGCGCTGCTGGGCGACCGTATCAGTGCCGAACAGGCGGAACAATGGGGCCTGATCTGGAAATGCGTAGACGATGACCAGTTGCTGCAAGAGACCCGCCGGGTCGCCGCTCATCTGGCCACCCAGCCGACGCTGGGCCTGGCGATGAGCAAGCGCGCCATCAACGCCTCCTACACCAATACCCTCGACCAGCAGCTCGAGCTGGAGCGCGATTGCATGCGCCGCGGCGGTCGCAGCGAGGATTATCTGGAAGGGGTGACAGCGTTCGCGGCAAAACGCAAACCCGTCTTCAAGGGCCGCTGACATGGTCGAACCGCTGCCCACTGCGACCGTCGTGGCGGTCATCGGCGCCGGCACGATGGGAAGCGGCATCGCCCAGATCGCCGCCCGGCGCGGTCATCCCGTGCTGTTGTACGATGCCAGCGAGAAAGCCGTGGAATGGGGCATCACCCGCATCGGCAAGGATCTGGAGCGGCTGACGCAACGCGGTAAGCTGAGTGCGGACGAGCGCGCCGCCATGGCGGCGCGCATCACGCCGGTCTACAACTTGGAAGATCTGGCTCCCGCCCGGCTGGTGATCGAGGCGATTGTCGAAAATCTGGAGGTAAAGCGGCAGATTTTCGGCCAGTTGGAAAGAATCTGCGGCGAAGAGGTCATTCTGGCCACCAACACCTCGTCGCTGTCGATCACGGCCATCGGCGCGCCATTGCGCCGCCCGCAGCGGCTGGTGGGGATGCATTTCTTCAATCCGGCCCCGCTCATGCGGCTGGTGGAAGTAGTCAGCGGCATCGATACCGACCCGCCAATCGCGGCCACCATTTACGCCACCGCCGCCGCCTGGGGTAAGCAGCCGGTGCACGTCAAATCGACGCCGGGCTTTATCGTCAACCGGGTGGCCAGACCTTTCTACGCCGAGGGCATGCGGATCCTGCAGGAAGGCGCCGCCGATGCGGCCACCATCGACGCCATTCTGCGCGAAGCCGGCGGGTTCCGCATGGGGCCGTTCGAGCTGATGGACCTGATCGGCCACGATGTTAACTTCGCCGTCACCGGCTCGGTGTTCACCGCTTATTTCAACGACCAGCGCTTTCAGCCCTCGCTGCTGCAGCAGGAACTGGTCAATGCCGGCTATCTCGGTCGCAAGACCGGGCGGGGTTTCCACTTCTACGAACACGAAGAGGGTAGCCAACCCACGCCGCCAGCGACCGCGCCCACCGCCGCGGCGCCGGCGGCGGTGACGGTGTACGGCGAGCTGGGCATCGCGGCGCCCCTGGTTCCGCTGCTTAAAGACGCCGGCATCGCGGTCGAGCAGCGGGCGGGAGCGGGCTTTATCGCAATGGACGAGGCCCGGCTGGCGCTGACCGACGGCCGCTTCGCCACCGAGCGGGCTGCCGCCGACGCCGTTCCCAATCTGATTCTGTTCGATCTGGCGCTGGATTACGCCCAGGCCAGCCGCATCGCCGTCGCCAAGGCCGATCAAGCGTCCGCTGCCGCCCTGGATGCGGCTGCCGGCCTGTTCCAGGCGCTGGGCAAGCGGGTGTTAGTGATCGACGATATCCCCGGCATGGTGGTGATGCGCACCGTCTGCATGCTCGCCAATGAAGGCGCCGACGCCGTCAATCAGCAGGTATGCAGCGTGGAGGCGGTCGATATCGCCATGCAGAATGGGGTGAATTATCCTCGCGGTCCACTGGCCTGGGCCGATGCCATCGGCCTGCCGCGGGTGCTCGCCGTGCTGGACCATCTGGCCCGTACCTACGGCGAGGATCGCTACCGCGCCTCGCCGCTGCTACGCCGCAAAGTGTATGGTGGTCACCATTTCCATGAGTGAGAACGCCGGGCAGTCTCTTAGCCCCCAACAGATTGCCGCAGCGTGCGGGGCGGCGATGTACGAGCGCGACTACGCCGCGCAGATGCTGGGTATCACGTTGGAAGCAATCGCGCCGGGATACGCCCGCATGCGCATGGCCGTCCGGCAGGATATGGTCAACGGCCATGACATCGGTCACGGCGGGATGACCTTTGCGCTGGCCGACACCGCGTTCGCCTACAGTTGCAACAGCCGCAATCAGGTTACCGTCGCCTCGGCTTGCAGCATCGATTTTATCAGCCCGGCCCGGCTGAGCGATGTACTGACCGCCGTCGCTCAGGAACGCACGCTGAAGGGGCGCACTGGGATTTACGATATCAATGTCACCAATCAGCACGGCGAGTTGATCGCTCACTTCCGTGGCCGTTCCCATCGGCTGGGCGGTCCGGTAGCGCCGGGTCTGCTGGAGAAATAATCATGAAAGATGCTTTTATTTGCGACGCCATCCGCACTCCTATCGGCCGCTACGGCGGCGTACTGTCAGGCGTGCGGGCCGACGATCTGGCGACGGTGCCACTGAAGGCACTGATGGAGCGTAACCCGGCGGTGGACTGGAGCGCGGTCGATGACGTAGTGTTCGGCTGCGCCAATCAGGCTGGCGAGGACAACCGTGATGTCGCCCGCATGGCGGTGCTGCTGGCCGGCCTGCCGCCGGAAGTCACCGGCACCACGGTTAACCGGCTGTGCGGCTCCGGCATGGACGCGACCGCCATCGCCGCCCGCATGATCAAGGCCGGCGAAGGCGAACTCTTGATCGCCGGCGGGGTAGAATCCATGTCCCGTGCACCGTTCGTCATGGCGAAAACTGCAACTCCGTTCAGCCGCCACGTCGAAATTTATGACACCACCATCGGCTGGCGCTTCATCAATCCACTGATGAAGGCCCAGTACGGGGTCGATTCGATGCCGGAAACAGCCGAGAACGTGGCCGAGGACTTTCGTATTTCCCGCCAGGATCAGGACGCCTTTGCGCTGCGCAGCCAGCAGCGCGCCGTCGCCGCCCAGCAAGGGGGCACGCTGGCGCAGGAAATCATCCCGGTGGTGATTCCGCAAAAGCGCGGTGAGCCGAAGATCGTCGATAAGGACGAGCATCCGCGTTCCGACGCTACCCTGGAAGGGTTGGCACAACTGCCCACGCCCTTCCGCCAAGGGGGAACGGTGACCGCCGGTAATGCCTCCGGCGTGAACGACGGCGCCTGTGCCCTGCTGATCGCCTCGGAAGCTGCCGCCGCCCGCCACGGCCTGACGCCCAAGGCGCGCATCGTAGCCGCGGCGACCGCCGGTGTACCGCCGCGTATCATGGGCTTCGGTCCGGCGCCAGCCAGTCGCAAGCTGTTGCAACTGACCGGGCTGCAGCTGGGGCAGATGGACTTAATCGAACTGAACGAAGCCTTCGCCGCCCAGGCGCTGGCGGTGCTGCGGGATCTGGGACTTCCCGATGACGCCGACCAGGTCAATCCACAAGGCGGCGGGATCGCCCTGGGCCATCCGCTGGGCATGAGCGGTGCCCGGCTGGTCACCACGGCCCTGTATCAACTGCAGCGCAGCGGCGGCCGTTACGCCCTGTGCACCATGTGCATCGGCGTGGGCCAAGGCATCGCCATGATTATCGAGCGAGTCTGACCGTAGACACTCCTTGCCATCGTCACCGTCAACCGGTATTTTCAATCCGCAGGGCAGGCCCTCCGGCCTGCCCTGCCCCATAGCAATAAGCCCGTACTCTTTGGAGGAGTTTCCTTATGCAATCCGACCGACCCCTGCCAGGTGAACTGGAGCCCATTGAACAAGCCAGCCGTGATGAATTGCTGGCGCTGCAACTGGAGCGGCTGAAATGGTCACTGCACCACGCCTACGCCAATGTGCCCTTCTACAAGAAGAGCTTCGATCAACAAGGCGTACATCCGGACGATCTGCACACGCTGCAGGATCTGGCTAAGTTCCCATGCACCACGAAAAAGGATCTGCGCGATCATTATCCGTTCGGCCTGTTCGCCGTGCCGATGGACCGCATTATCCGCATTCATGCTTCCAGCGGCACCACCGGCAAGCCGACCGTGGTGGGCTATACCCGCAACGACATCGACATGTGGGCCGATCTGGTGGCCCGTTCGATCCGCGCCGCCGGCGGCCATCGCGGTGACAAGATTCATGTCGCTTACGGCTACGGCCTGTTCACCGGCGGTCTGGGTGCCCATTACGGCGTCGAGCGGCTGGGCGCCACCGTCATTCCCATGAGCGGTGGGCAGACCGAAAAGCAGGTGCAGTTGATTCGGGATTTTGAGCCGGACATCATCATGGTGACGCCGTCCTATATGCTCAACATCGCCGACGAAATGGAACGGCAGGGCATGAATCCCCAGGATTGCTCACTGCGCATTGGCATTTTCGGCGCCGAGCCCTGGACGCAGTCCATGCGGCGCGAAATCGAAACCCGGCTGGGCCTGGAGGCGACTGATATTTACGGTCTGTCGGAAATCATGGGGCCCGGCGTGGCACAGGAGTGCATCGAGACCAAGGACGGCCCGACCATCTGGGAAGATCATTTCTATCCAGAAATCATCGATCCCATCAGCGGCGATCCTATGTCCGACGAGCAGGAAGGCGAACTGGTGTTCACTACGCTAACCAAGGAAGGACTACCCATGATCCGCTACCGCACCCGTGACCTGACCCGGTTGCTGCCCGGCAGCGCCCGGCCCATGCGCCGCATGGCCAAGATCACCGGCCGCAGCGACGATATGCTGATCATCCGGGGCGTCAATGTATTCCCGACCCAGATTGAAGAGCGCATTCTGCATATCCCCACTCTGGCTGCGCACTACCTGATCGAAATCTATCGCGAGGGTCCGCTGGATCAGGTGAATGTCATGATCGAAGGCAAGCCGGGTGTCAGCCATAATGATGTGGACCAGGCAAGCAAGCAATTGCAGCACGACATCAAGTCCTATATCGGTATCTCGGCCAAGGTAGTACCTGTGGACATCGGCGGCATCGTGCGCTCCGAAGGCAAGGCCAAGCGCGTCATCGACAAGCGGCCCAAGGAGTAATAATCCATCCGGCGGGACGGCCCAGTGGTTCACTGCCGGGCCGTCCGCGATCTAAAAGGGAAGAAATAGAACAATCGGCCGGCGCGCCGGCTTGCTGGCGGATTCGTTGGGGTCTCTTCGTTACCCTCTTCATGCGATTAGTAGGCCATGCCGATTCTACCAAATGTATCGAATTAAGCTACAAACGCTATTGAACAAAAAAGAGATATTTATGCAACTTCGACTCAAGAGGGTTTACTGGAAAGGTGACCACTATTGGCTTGGAAAGCTCCTTGAGCATCCTGAGATTATGACCCAAGGTGAAACGCTTGAAGAGTTAGAGGAAAATCTAAAAGATGCCTACCTTCTAATGGTAATGGAAGACATTCCTGCCGATCATCAGACCAAGGAAATAGTTGTGTGAAGCGCAATGAATTTATTCGTTAACTCGAACGATATGGTTGTGTTCTGTATCGTCATGGCAGCCACCACGATATTTATATCAATCCCGCTACTGGTCAGAAACAACCAATTCCTCGTCACAATGAAATTGACGATGACTTAGCTAAACATATAAAGAAATATCTTGGGCTCAAGCCATGAAGCGATGCCTAACTTGTCATGATCATTAGGAATTGATCACCCCCGAGGATGAAAATGTGATGGGGTCAGGTGCATAGTTGATGATATGCGTTTAGCCTTGACCTAATCAATCGTTCCAGCCGATGCCGCTGACGCGGCACACGCGCAGGGTCAGGTTTAGCCAGCAATTCCCGCTGCTCTAGAAATTTTAGTATAATCAGTATATTATATACGATGCTTCGGTAGGTCTGGCAAGGTATTTGGGCTTCAAATTCAATCGATTTGGGTGGTCATGATGGTAAAAGCAAACTGTATTCCACTTCGCCCTCAGCGGCCGCAATTAAATAAACACTGTTCAGCGCCGGCCTTGTTAGGTCAAATCAGAGAGGATTTTGGGAAGATCACTGACCCTCGTCATGGCGGTCAGCAGTTTTCCTTACCGGATGTCTTGATGTCAGGCTTGGCGGTCTTTGGACTGAAATATCCGTCGTTATTAAAGTTTGATGAGCAACGTCATGAAGAGCGGGTTCGAGCCAATTTAAAAAGTCTTTATGGTGTTTCACAAGCCCCCTGTGATACCCAGATGCGGAAAGTGTTGGATGAGGTGTCACCCACTGAGTTACGAGCCCCCTTTATTCATATTCATCAGCACTTGCAATCGCACGGGATATTGAAAGCGTATCGGTATTTAGGAGGATTTCTAGTTAACCTGGATGGGACCGGTCATTTTTCTTCTTCCAATATCCGTTGTGCCGATTGCTGTGAAAAGCATCATCGAAATGGCACGGTCGAGTATTATCATCAATTAGTAGGAGCGGTGATAGTTCATCCGGATAAAAGTCAAGTCTTACCTTTATTTCCTGAGGCCATTACGCGCCAAGATGGGGCGAGCAAGAATGATTGTGAAAGTAATGCCAGTAAACGGCTGTTACTGGCACTACGTGAAGCGTTTCCGCAATGGCCCATGATTGTGGTGGAGGACAGCTTGTCGGCCGACGGTCCTCACATTAAGTTATTGAAAAAATTAAAGTATCATTACATCCTGGTGGCGAAGCCGAGCGACCAGCCGTCGCTGTTCGAGGAGGTGCGGAAGCGATTAAATAGCGCTGAGTATGAAGAATTTGAGGAACTGGGAGAGGATGGCGTCTTACGGGGCTATCGCTGGATGAAGGGGTTGCCTTTGAATAAATCTCATCCTGATATTCTGGTGAATTACCTGGATTATTGGGAAATGCGGGAGGGTAAAGAGTACAATTTTTCGTGGATAACGGATCTGGAACTACGGCGAGATAATGTCTACCAGGTGATGAGAGGAGGTCGGGGTTGGTGGAAGATTGAAAACGAGACGTTCAACACACTCAAAAATCAGGGCTATGAGTTAGAGCACAACTATGGACATGGGCAAAAGCATTTGACGACGGTGTTTGGGATGCTGATGATGCTAGCCTTTTTCGTCGATCAAGTGCAAGAGCTGTGCTGTAGTTTATTTCAAGTGGCGCGGCAACAATTCCGTTCCAGAACCTCGTTATGGAGCAAGTTAAAGGGATTATTTAAGGAGTATTTTATTACCAGTTGGGAGAGCTTATGGTTAGCGATAATTTATGGGCATAAGGGTGGGGTATTGGAACCTGATACATCATAATTTCTGATAAAGTCCATAGTTGTTTTGATGAATGAGTGTGTTGAAAGAAAGTGGTTAAAATGAGAGTCGTTCATTATGGCTTCCGAGGAAGTCAGGGTGGTTTTTGTCGTTATGATTCTTGTGTAATTACTGATCAATTAACTACTGGCGCCGCTGCATTAGAGCGGGAATTGCTGAGGTTTAGCCTTGTAGCAATATTGGCGGGCGCCGGGTAACCGGTGTTCCTACCACAGAGGCCACAGTCCCAAAGTAATAGTGAATTGTGTCAGAGACAATCCAATGATATAAATAATTGTAGAGATTAACATGCCACCAGTTTCACACCCATTCAAGAAGGGAACTTTGGTCATATTGATGAACTATGTTGATCATGCCCCGCCACATGTTCACGTCAAGTATCAGGGAGATGTGCGAAGCTATCGAATTGAAATCAGGACTAGGATTTGGATGCAATCTGGTCGAGAGTTGCAGCCGACCTTAAAGAAGCTGATAGAGGCATGGGTTGAAGCACATGAGGCCGAGTTGCTTGAACAATGGGAAAATGCCTGGAACAATCGACTTGTTTCAATTGTGGGGTAGATAGGTATGAAATGGCAAGAATGGCACACTTTAGCAGATAACGCCTCTATGTGGGCAGGCCGATACGAGAAAGGACTACTCAAAGCGGAACATGTAAATGACCACATCTTGCGCTTATGGTTTGAGGATGAACTTGACGTTTCGATTTACGAGTTGGATTTTTATCCATTGCTGGTGGAAGAAAATCCTGGAGGCGTGTTTGGAGTGTTAAGGGATGCGGAGCGATTTCGGGTAGTTCGAGGAGAATATGCCTTGATCTGGCCTAATCCAGAGACCGGCGAGTATGATGAACATGTAATAGACGTTGCGCCTGAATGTGTGCGTTTCTTTTGTGAGCGATACGGTAAAGTATTGAAGGCGTCAAAGGATCCGAAAGAGCTTGCGCCTCTCACTCCTCCACCAGTGGCGCAGAAGCGCTAATCCCTCCATCGAGCGGACAGCCACTGGCAAGCGGGTGTCTGCCGCTCATGTCAAACGTGTGTACCGGGCATGGCAAAACGAATCATCCCAACCCGACAACTCAAGTACAATAAAAGCAGGCAGGGCACCACCAGCGGGAGAACTGATGATGAGCACCTTGACCGAACTTTATGACCAGGACTTCTACGCCTGGACCCAGCGGAATGCCAACCTGCTGCGGCAGGGCCGGGCCGCTGAAATCGATTGGGAGCACTTGGCCGAGGAGATCGAAGAGATGGGGAAAGGCTCAAGCTCCAGTTCTCGCCGGCCACCGCGCCGTGCCCCAGTTGGATCGAAGAAGTGCAGAACGCCCGCGCCGAGATCGCGGACCGGCTCGTCGACAACCCTAGCTTGCGACCGCAAATGCCTTCAATCTTCGCGGAGATCTGGCCGAGAGCCAGCCGGCAGGCTATTGAGTCATTGCGCGCCTATGGCGAGCAACCAGCCATTCCTCAGACTTGTCCGTTCACTCTGGAGCAGGCTTTGGATGATGACTTCCGGCTGCAAAGGTAGAAAACGAAAAACGAAAAAATGCTCAAACGAAAAAGGAGCCAGCTCGATTTATTCCGATAACCCTAACAAAAGCATGCAACCGACGGGCTACGCGCACGGCGGATGCTAGGCATTAGGCAGTAACCAACAGGGGGTGACGATGCCAACGATTTCCATGTTCTATGACAACCGTCCCCACATCCATGCAGAGTACAGGGAATACACTGCATCGATCCACGCTCGCTTGCCTGTCGTATTTTCCACGCCATTCCCAATCGACTATGAAGTGGCTTAAGCCGGCGTCGCGGGCGGCGGCCACCTTGGCAGCGTCACATTCGAACAGCAGTAGTACGAGGTTAGCCATGTTATGTCACTTTCCTGGCCCACATGACAATGCTGGAGCCCCAGGGCAGTTGCGCGCGGGATAACGCCGCTACTTCCACCCGATTCAGCCAGCCGAAAAGGACGTTCATCCAGTTCGGCGGTTGACGTTCGATTGTGCCACGGCCCTTCAAGACCACGCGGCTCAGCAGCATCGCCGGATACAACAGAAACTGATAATACGTGTGTCCACCCCATTGCCAACCGGTGCTTGCTAACTCATTCTGCAACTGCGCCACTGTGTAGCGGCAGCGATGCCCGGCGCGTTCGTCACGAACGCTCCATAGCCTGGGGTCAGCCGGCACGGTCAACAACAGCACTCCACCATCCCGCACCAGCCGTCCTGCTTCCAGCAGGAATGCCATTGGCTCGACGTGTTCCAGCACATCCAGCGCCACCGCCAGGTCGAACTGGCTCCCGCCGAGCGGAATCTGGGTCACGTCCGCACGCAGCAGCGTAGCGCCGGTGGCGCGCTCTGCCGCCACCGCTAAAGACTCAGAATAAGCCTCGACTCCAACCAGGGATTGGGCGTGCCGCATCAGAATAGGCAGGGTGCGTCCTGTGCCGCAACCGAGTTCGATGATATTGCACCGGTTGGGAAGCAGTCGAGCGATGCACTTTTCGACCAATTTATCACGCGGGCTGAACCAAAAATGTGATTGCTCGATCGTGGCGAGTTCATCACGGCGCTCCGGTGAGAAATGCAGAGCGCTCGGCATGCCGGCGTCTACATATCCATCCACCATTTTCAGCAGAAATCCGCAGTGCCGACAGATGTAACCGTCGTCGTCGTCTAGCCTTTGCCCGCACGTCGGGCAGCGCCAGGAAAGCATGGTTCAGTCTAGGGGTTTCTTGCCAAGAAAGATCTGGAACGCATGCAGCCAGCCGACTATGCGCGCTGACTCGAGCATATCCTCAAGGCGTTGACCAAACTGGGTATTGGTGATGAAAGGTGGGAAAAAGCCAAAGCCGACGCTGCGGAGGTCCACCCAGCCGGCCCGCTCCATGGCCGGGAGCACTTTACCAGGGCGCATGTTCACAATGCCCTTATCGCCTTGCCAGGTCATGTGAGGCGTCACTGCAATCTGGATATAGTAGAGTGGGTTAAAAATTACCGGGACCGCGTTTAAGTTCTCAGATCCAATAGGTCGTCCGGGTCATCACCTTGGCGGCGGCCCGCATCAGCAAGCGCACCGGCAACGGCAATGACGCGCCGCCGGCCTCCACGGCGGTGGCGGCATGCCGGCCTTCGTCGTCCTGCATGGCGGTCAGAATCGAGTGGCTTTTTGCATCCTCAGGCGGCAGCCGGCTCAAATGATCCTGCAAATGCTGGACCACCTGCCGCTCGGTTTCTGCCAGAAAACCCAGATTCCAGCGGTCCCCCAAGCGGCCGTTGAGGGCGCCGAGTGTCAGGGAGCCGACATAGAAAAATGGGTTGAGCAGGCTGGTATGGCTGCCTAGCTCGTGCAGGCGCGCCTTGCACCAGTGCAGATGGTCGTTTTCCTCGCTCGCTGCCTGTTGCAGTTGAGCCCGCACTTCGTCCCGGCGGGCGGTCATGGCCTGCCCCTGATAGAGCGCCTGAGCGCACACCTCGCCGGTGTGGTTGACGCGCATCAGCCGGGCGGCCTGCTGCTGGGCGGTGTCCGTCAATTCGGTTTCCGGGGCCTCCTCGGCGGGATTGGGGCGTCCTGTGCCGTTGGGCCGTCCGAACACAGTGCGAACTGCCTGATCGAGATTAATCAACAGGCTATCGAGGGAAGTATAGTGGCGTAGCATGGTCATGAGAGGCGGGTTGAAGGGCAACGTGGGAAAAGAAAAACGCAATCGCAATCGCTTAATAGTACGGGAAAACGGCGAAGCTTGTCAGGTCGAGCAGGGCTTGTAAAACAAACCCCGCTTCTGTAAGCTTTCAAGCTTTCTTAAAAGCACGGTTTGCTTTGGAGCGAACATGAAAACGATCAGCGTCAGACCGGCTGACGTCAAGCGCCACTGGTACGTTGTGGATGCCACTGACAAGGTACTCGGCCGGTTGTCGACCGAGATTGCGCGCCGGCTGCGGGGCAAGCACAAACCCGAATACACGCCCCACGTCGATACCGGTGATTACATTATCGTGGTCAATGCCGAAAAGGTGCGGGTGACCGGCAACAAGCAGACCGACAAAGTGTATTACCGGCATTCCGGTCATATTGGCGGCATCAAGTCCATCCGCTTCGATAAGCTGCAGCAGCAGGCGCCGCAGCGGATTATCGAACACGCGGTGAAAGGCATGCTGCCCCGGAATCCGCTGGGACGCGCCATGCTGCGCAAGTTGAAGATCTATGCCGGTCCCGATCATCGGCATGTCGCCCAGCAGCCGCAACCGCTGAATATCTAAAAGCTGATTGGGGAATATCATCGCAATGGCAATAAATCAAAACTACGGTACGGGACGGCGCAAAACGTCCACGGCGCGCGTTTTTCTGCGTCCCGGCAGCGGGAACATCATGGTCAACCGCCGTTCGCTGAACGAGTATTTCGGGCGCGAGACCGCGCGCATGATCGTGCGCCAGCCACTGGACGTGGTGGATCTGGGCGACAAATTTGATCTGTACGTCACGGTCAAGGGCGGCGGCATGAATGGCCAAGCGGGTGCCATCCGCCACGGTCTCAGCCGGGCGCTGGTGGAATACGATGAAAATCTGCGCCCTACGCTGCGCAAGGCCGGTTTCCTGACCCGCGACGCCCGCGAGGTCGAGCGTAAGAAAGTCGGTTTGCGCAAGGCGCGGCGCGCTACCCAGTACTCCAAGCGGTAATGGTTTTTTGGGGGATCGTCTAGCGGTAGGACAGCGGACTCTGACTCCGTCAACCGAGGTTCGAATCCTCGTCCCCCAGCCAACAAGATAAAGGGCTTACGCGCCAGCGAAGCCCTTTTTGTTGCTCTTCAACCTGGCCGGCGGCGACTGATCCTGCCGGTTAGCGCCTACAGGTCTTCATGCAAGTGTCCTGGCCTGGTCGCGCAGGACGAACTTCTGCACTTTGCCGGTCGCGGTCTTGGGCAGTTCTCCGAACACCACCGTCTTGGGGACCTTGAAACGGGCCATCTGGTTGCGACAGAACTCGATGATTTCATCCTCAGCGACGGGCGGGGCACCCGGCTTCAGCGTGATGAAGGCGCAGGGCGTTTCGCCCCATTTTTCATCCGGGCGGGCCACCACCGCTGCCTCCAGTACCGCCGGATGGCGGTACAGCACGTCCTCTACTTCGACCGTGGAAATATTCTCGCCGCCGGAAATCACGATATCCTTGGAGCGGTCCTTGATTTCGATATAGCCGTCCGGATGCCACACGGCGAGGTCACCGGAATGGAACCAGCCCGCGGCGAAGGCTTCCTCAGTGGCTTGGGGATTTTTCAGATAACCCTTCATCACCAGATTGCCACGCATGCAGATTTCGCCGATGGTTTTGCCGTCCTTGGGGACCGGTTGCAGGGTGACGGGATCGGCCACCATCAGCCCGTCCAGCATGGGATAGCGCACCCCCTGCCGGGCTTTGAGTTTGGCCCGCTGTTCCAGCGGCAACTCGTCCCACTCGTCATGCCAGGCGCAGCAGACGGCGGGGCCATAGGTTTCGGTCAGTCCGTAGGCATGGGTGATATCGAAACCCAGCCGCTCCAAGCTTTCCAGCACGGCGGCGGGCGGCGGGGCGCCGCCGGTGAAGACCTTGATAGTATGGTCGATCCCCGCCCTCAATTCGGCGGGTGCATTGCTCAACATGTTCAGCACGGTGGGCGCGCCGCAGAAGTGATCGACTGTATGCTCGCGCAGGGCGTCGAAAATGGCGTCCGCCCGCACATGCCGCAGCGCCACGTTGACGCCCACGGCAGCGGCGATGCTCCAGGGGAAACACCAACCGTTGCAATGGAACATCGGCAGAGTCCACAGATACACCGGATGCAGCCCCATGCCCCAGGACATCACGTTGCACACGGCGTCCAGATAGGCGCCCCGGTGGTGGTATACGACACCCTTGGGATTGCCGGTGGTACCGGACGTGTAGTTCAAAGTGATCGCCCGCCATTCGTCAGCCGGGTATTCCCAGGCGAAGTCGGGATCCCCCTCGGCTAGTAAATCTTCGTAATTCTGCTCGCCCAGCAGTTCGCCGCCCGCGAACTGCGGATCGTCTACGTCGATCACCACGGGACGCCGGTCCGCCGGCAGCAGTTTCAGCGCCTTGCCGATGGTGGCAGAAAACTCCCGGTCAGTGATGACCACTTTGGCCTCGCCGTGTTGCAGCATAAAGGCGATCATTTCCGCGTCCAGGCGGACGTTCAGGGTGTTCAGCACCGCCCCCGACATGGGCACGCCGAAGTGAACTTCGAACATTTCCGGCAGATTGGGCAGCATCACCGCCACCGTCTGTTCCAGACCGACGCCGCGCCGCTGCAGGGCCGAGGCCAGTTGCCGGCAGCGCGCATAGGTCTCCGCCCAGGTGCGACGCAGCGGACCATAGATGGTGGCGGTACGGCTGGGATACACCGTTGCCGCCCGCTCGATAAAGCTCAAGGGAGTCAGCGGAACGAAATTGGCGGGATTCCTGTCCAGTCCCAGCTCATAGGGATTGCTGTGGTACTCGCTCATAAAGTGTCTCTTTTATAAATTAACACTGCTGTATTAGAAGGGAAGCGTCGGTCGATCACTCTACCAGCGAATCCCGGCATTGCCTCCAACGTACTGTCGTTTCCTTTGAGTGATCTGGAATGGACACGCCGGTCGGCGTATCGGAAGGTAGGTTATTGTTGGACGGCTATTGTAATGAGTGCTGTGGTAGGAAAGCGTGCGCTGAATCAAGACATTTCGGGGTGGATTTTGCGGGTTGCTGTCTTGCCAGCGCCTGAGGAACTTACGAGGCAATCGGCACCACCATAAAAATCCCGCCGATTCATTGAAGCGGCGGGATTTTTGGGCAACGAACCAGCGGTTTTAGAACTGCGCTTCGGCCAGCGCCAGCATGGATTTGCCGCCGGCTTTTACCGATTGTGCCAGCGCCACGGCCCTGGGCAGAACCTGTTCGGCGTAGAAGCGGGCGGTGATCAGCTTGGCTTCGTGGAAGTCGGGATCGTCTCCCGCCGCTAGCTTCTTCTGAGCCGCCAGCGCGGCTCGCGCCATCTGCCAGCCACCACACACAAAACCGGTCAGCATCAAGTAGTTCACCGACACCGCCATGACCGAACTGGCTTCCTGTGCGGCCATGCTGCTCAGCATCCACTGGGTAGCGCCGTTCAGCGCATCGACGGCCTGCGCCAACCCGTCTTTGATCACCGTCAGATCGGCGCCACCGGCCCGATCCAGTTCCGTCACCACAGCGCGCATGTCAGCGATCAAGTCGACCATCGCCTGACCCTTGTCCATCGCCAGCTTGCGGCCCGCCAGGTCGGCAGCCTGGATGCCTGTGGTGCCCTCGTAGATAGCGGCGATACGGGCGTCGCGATAGTGCTGCGCGGCGCCAGTCTCCTCGACGAAGCCCATGCCGCCGAACACCTGTACGCCAAGCGAGGTAACTTCATTTGCCAGTTCGCTGCACCAGCCCTTAGTGACCGGGATCAGCAACTCCAGCCGGGCCTGATGCTGCTTGCGCGTGTCCGGATCGGCATGGTGACCGGCGATGTCCATGTGCATGGCGATGATGTAGTTCAGGGCACGCATCGCCTCATTCTGCGACTTCATGGTCAGCAGCATGCGGCGCACGTCGGGATGGTTGATGATGGTCACCCGGTCGCCACCGCGCGTGCCCTTCATCGGATAACCCTGTACCCGCTGCTTGGCGTAATCCAGGGCGGCCTGATAGGCGCGCTCGGCGATCGCCAGACCCTGTACGCCGACCTTCAGGCGGGCCTCGTTCATCATGGTGAACATGTGCATCAGCCCCTGATTCGGCTTGCCGACCAAATAGCCGATGGCGTCTTCATAAGCCAGCGTGCAGGTGGCGCTGCCGTGGATGCCGAGCTTATGCTCGATGCCGACGCACTTCATGCCACTGTTGAGAGCGCCCAGGCTGCCGTCGGGATTGACCAGGTACTTGGGCGCCAGGAACAGGGAAATGCCTTTGACCCCTTCGGGCGCATCCGGCAGACGGGCCAACACCAGGTGCACGATGTTCTCCGTCATGTCGTGATCGCCCCAGGTGATGAAAATTTTCTGGCCGTTCAACAGGTAATCATCTCCCACCGGAGTGGCCCGGGTCTTCACATTGCTCAGGTCGGAGCCGGCCTGCGGTTCGGTCAGATCCATGGTGCCGGCCCATTCGCCGGCGATCATCCGAGGCAGATAGGTATCCCTCAGCACGTCCGAACCGTGGTGCTTGAGGCACTCGGTAGCGCCGGCGCACAGCAGGGGCGCCAGGGCGAAGGCCATGTTGGAGGAATTCCACATCTCATAAGTGGGGGTGTTGAGCAGTTCCGGCAGGCCCTGTCCGCCGTACTGGCCAGGGGCGCTTAGGCCGTTCCAGCCGCCTTCGGCAAACTGCCGGTAAGCATCGGCGAAACCCGGCGGCGCAGTAACCGCGTAGGTGTCCTTGTTATGTTTGGCACCTTCCTGATCGCCGCCCCAGTTGAGCGGTGCCAGCACTTCGGTGGCGAATTTGCCGGCTTCGTCGAGGATGGCGTCGGCCACATCGGTCACGCCCAGTTCCTGATAATCGGGGAGAGCGGCGACGTCATCCAGTCCAGCCAACTCCTTGATCACGAATTTCATGTCGCGGAGCGGAGCAACGTATACGGTCATGGGATCTGACCTCCTTAAATTTAAAGAAAGGGATGGGTAAAGCAAGCGCCGCTCGTAAGCGGCGCTGATGTGTGGCTTTAGAGGGCGTTGGTTAACTCAGGCACAGCGTTGTTCAGATCGGCCACCAGGCCGTAATCGGAGACCTGGAAGATCGGTGCCTCTTCGTCCTTGTTGATGGCCACGATCACCTTACTGTCTTTCATGCCGGCCAGGTGTTGGATGGCGCCGGACAAACCGATGCCGATATACAACTGTGGCGCGATGACCTTGCCGGTCTGACCGACCTGATAGTCATTAGGTGCATAGCCGGCGTCTACGGCGGCGCGGGTGGCGCCGATGCCTGCCCCCAGCTTGTCCGCCAGCGGCTCCAGCATCTCGTGGAACTTATCGTAACTGCCGAAGGCGCGGCCACCGCTGACGACGATTCGGGCGGAGGTCAGTTCCGGCCGCGCGGACTTGGTCAGCTCCTGGCTGACGTAGCTGGACAGACCGGCATCCGGGGTGGACTCCGCTGCCTCGATGCTGGCCGAGCCGCCTTCGGCAGGGGCGGCGTCGAACGCGGTGGTGCGCACCGTGATCACCTTGACCGGGTCTTTGGATTGCACATTGACCAGTACGTTGCCGGCGTAAATGGGACGGACAAAGGCGTCCGGCGAATCGATCCCGATGATTTCCGAAAGCTGCGCCACATCCAGCAGGGCGGCGACCCGGGGCATAAAGTTCTTGCCCATCGTGGTAGCCGGCGTCAGGATGTGAGTGTAGCCGGAGGCCAGCTTGACCACCAGCGGTGCCATGTTTTCCGCCAGTTCGTGGTTGTACTGGGGCGCATCGGCGACCAGCACCTTGCTCACGCCGGCGATTTTGGCAGCAGCTTGTGCTGCGGCGTCGCAGCCGTTGCCGGCCACCAGCACATGGATATCACCGCCGATCTTGCCGGCGGCGGTGACGGTATGCAGCGTCGCCTTTTTGACAGTGGCGTTGTCGTGTTCAGCAATAACCAGTACGCTCATGGTCAGATCACCTTGGCTTCGTTCTTCAGTTTATCGACCAGCTCGGCCACGGTTTTCACCTTGATGCCGGCCTTGCGCTTGGGCGGATCGCGGAAATTGGAGTAGGCCAGCCGGGGGTTGACGTCCACACCGAGATCGGCGGGCTTGATCACTTCCAGCGGCTTTTTCTTGGCCTTCATAATATTGGGCAGCTTGACGAAGCGCGGCTCGTTCAAACGCAGATCGACGGTGAGGATCGCCGGCATGGTGACCTCGTCGGTCTCCAGTCCGCCATCGATCTCGCGGGTGATGGTGGCCTTGCTCTCCCCTAGGTCCAGCTTGGACAGGAAAGTGCCCTGCGACCAGCCCAGCAACGCCGCCAACATTTGCCCGGTCTGGTTGCAATCGTCGTCGATGGCCTGTTTGCCGAGCAGTACCGCCTGCGGCTGCTCTTTGTCCACCAGCGCCTTGAGGACTTTGGCGACAGCCAGCGGTTGCAGATCGACGTCGGTCTCCACCAGAATGCCGCGGTCGGCGCCCATCGCCATCGAGGTGCGAATGGTTTCCTCGCAGGCTTTGACGCCCAGCGACACCGCTACGATTTCGGTGGCTTTACCGGCTTCTTTCAAACGCACCGCCTCCTCGACGGCGACTTCATCAAAGGGGTTCATGGACATCTTGGCATTGGCAATGTCCGGACCCGTTCCATCCGACTTGGCGCGCACGTTGACGTTGTAGTCAACTACCCGCTTTACAGCGACTAGTACTTTCATTCTTGACCCTATTTTCTCTGGAGGTTTACAGATACCCGGCGATAGCGGGCGACTCTAAGCCCTAATCCTCTCAATTGGCTACCTTACAGGTGCCAACAGGCAAGCCATTATAGGGCAAATTCGGTGTGAATGGTCATGCCGGTGCGCCGGCCGCTGGCGCCGCCGGGCGGCGGGGTCCGGCGGCTAGGCTGTTTATAAAACCTGGACGTTCTTTCGCTATCCTGTAGGGGAGACAAAAATGGTATTTACTCTCGCAGTCCGGCGCAATACCTTGGCGTAGACTGGCTGAGGGAGCCGAATGCTCCGCTTCACAGACCGCCGGACAACCCGTTCTATTTCTGGAGACAACATGAGCGACACTACCTTTCAAGCATTGGTGCTGCGCCAGGAAGACGGCCGGACCGTCGCCCGCAGCGAACGATTGAGCACGGCCGAATTGCCGCAAGGCGATGTGCTGGTGGCCGTGGAATATTCCTCTCTGAATTACAAAGACGGCCTGGCGATCACCGGGACCGGCAAGATCGTGCGCCAGTTTCCGTTGGTGCCGGGCATCGACCTGGCGGGCGTTGTGCTGGAATCGGATGCCCCGGCGTACCGTGCCGGCGATAAGGTGGTGCTCACCGGCTGGGGGGTGGGTGAGCGTTACTGGGGCGGATACAGCCAGCGCCAACGGGTGCACTCGGAATGGCTGGTCCCTCTACCGCTGGGTATGAGCACCTGGCAGGCCATGGCGCTCGGCACTGCCGGCTTTACCGCCATGCTGTGCGTGCTGGCGCTGGAGCGGGCCAACCTACGGCCCGACACCGACAAGCCGGTGCTGGTGACCGGTGCCAGCGGCGGCGTGGGCAGTGTGGCCGTGGCTTTGCTGGCCCGTCTGGGGTATCGGGTGACCGCCGTTACCGGCCGCCCGGAGAACGCGGCTTATCTGCACGCGCTGGGGGCGACCGACTGCGTCGGCCGCGAGGCGGTGGCCGCGCCGGTCCGCCCGCTGGCAACCCAGTGCTGGTCGGGCGCCGTCGATACCGTTGGCGGCGTGGTGCTGGCACGAGTGCTGACGGAAATCGATTACGGCGGCAGCGTGGCCGCCTGCGGCCTGGCGGGTGGCTCCGAACTGCCAACCACGGTGATGCCGTTTATCCTGCGCGGCGTCAACCTGCTGGGGGTGGATTCGGTCATGTGTCCGCTGCCGCGCCGCCGGCTGGCCTGGGAACGGCTGGCCGGCGACCTGCCGGCGGAACTGCTGGAACGGATGACCCAGGTCGCCACGCTGGCGGACGCGCCGCGTCTGGCGCAGGAGATTCTGGCCGGCAAAGTCAGAGGCAGAATGGTGATCGATCCGAACCGTTGAACGCCGCCGTCATTGGGGGTCAGGGCTTGACGACTTGGCCGCGTAATACCCGATCCAGATCCAGCGATTCGATCTTGAAAGGAGCCACCTTGCTCCAGTCGCCGTCTGCCAGCTCCCCACGAGGCAGCCGCTCGACGGCGACCTGGCCGGCGCCGGCCCGGCCGAAGCGGGCATAGTCGCTGCGCCAGACGAGGCCGCGGGTTGGGTCGACAATGGCCGCATGCGGCGCGCCGATGGCGGTGTCGCTCATTTCCACCAGCAGGGCGGAGCGGCCGCTCTTCGACTGCACCTCCGCCACCGCCTTGATCGGATGCTGCAGGGCGGCCAGCCGCGCGCTGCTCTGGGTGGTGATATCGTAACGATACAACGCCTGTCCTTCGTTCTCGTAGCCGCCAGCGCCGCCTTTGATGGCGTAAACCACCGTCTTGCCGCCCTCGATCATCCAGGCGCCGCTGGCGGCGTTGTCGGCCAGCCGACGCTCCTGCCCGGCCACCGTGACCACCAGCGTGCCGAACGGCGCCGCGCCGCGCTCCACCTTGACGGCAGCGGCGCGCAGTGGCGCCGCCGTCTCCAAACGCTTAAAGACATAGTCCGGTCCATAGGCGTTCTTATCGTAATCGACAGCGGCGAGAGCGTCGCCGCGCAATTCGAATACGATCTTGTCCGGCTTGATGAGCTGACCGTTTTTGAGCATCAGACTCACGATCAGATGATGGCCGTCCGTGATCCAGGTGCCGGTCTGCGTTACCGGCCCCTGCGGGTAGCGGGAAACCAGTTGCACGACGTGATTGTCGCCCACCAGCAGGTTGTCCTCGACCTGGCCACCGGCGCCGGTAAAGCTGCGCGCGTAGTGGCCCGGATACGCAACCGTTGTCACGATGGGCTCGTTGGCGCGGGCGAAATGCAGACCCGCCCGGCCGTACAGCTCCCGGTCGTAGCGCACCGCATCGAGCCGGTCCCCGCGGCGTTGCAGAACCAGCGTGTCTGCAATCCGCTGCGCCGCCGGCGTGTACAGCGTGGTCAAATAGACTGTAATTCTGCCGTTAATTTCTTTCCAGGAGCCCTTATGGAGTAGTCTGCCGGTCTGGCCGAATCGCTGCAGCAAGGTGCCCTGTTGTTGCAGGGCGTTGGGCGCAGTGGATGGTTTGCCACCGCTGTATTCGGTCACCAGTTCGGCATTGCCGTCGGGTGCCAGATTCAAGGTGCGGATGAGCCGCGCATCGCCGCCGCCAGGCAAATCCACCACGCTCCGATAGAGTTCACCGGGCGCCGCCATAACGGCCGCCGCCCAGACCACGGCGGCGATACAGCACGTGCTGCGCAATGCGGACATGGAAATACCTCGCACGATTGGAAAAAAAGCATTGCCAACGAACAGTTGCATACCCACTGCGGCAGCTCTTCGGCATGGTGCCACCGGCGGCGCACGGTCATATTGCATAAAAAATTTGGCTCAATATGGATTCCAGTCAGTTCACTGCGTTATGCGACCAGCAGTTCCAAGAGGGGTCTGAGCAGGCCTTTGCCCCGAATGCGAGTGTTGTGCACGAACTGAAAGAAGCCCAGGTAGAGCGGCAGTTTTTCTTGCGAGATCCCACGATGGGGTCGCAGCCAAGAGCGCAGCAGCGACCAGAAGCCCTCAGCCGTGTTGACATGGATCTCATGGAAGCCATCCCCATCTTCGTCACGGGCGTATTCGCCCTGGCTGTGACACACCGTATGATGGTCAAAGCCCCAATCCTTCAACGGGTTATAGATCGCGTATTCATCGGTATGAACTCGGGTTCCCGGGGCGATAAACGCCTGGATGAGGGACGGAGGGTGGCTTGCTGGACGTTCTCCAGCATCCGGACGACTACCGCGCCGCCGCGCTGAATCATGCCGAGAATGGGCGGCTTTTCCTTCTCCAAGGTGCCCCGACCCCGTGCCCCCTTCAGCCGCCGCCGCCGCCCCCGACGGCCTTTTTTTTCACCGCCTCCGGAAACCCTTTATGACCGGCCACCACGTAGACCTCGTCGCATTCCACGTCCCCCGACAGGACCGGTTCGGGCTGGCGGGCGACGATCCCTTCCCTGAGCTGTTCAGTCATCCGCTGTACATCGTTCGAATTCAAGCCCAGCTCGTGGGCGATCTGCGCGTTAGACAGATTCAACCCCATGAAATACAGGCACAAAATCCAAACCCCCAGCGGTTGATGATGCCCCGCTAACACCGTACCCGTGAGATCATCAAAGTAGCGATGGCAGCTTTCACAGCGATATTTCTGCCGCGCCGGCTGGGTCGTATCTCGCCCCTGCTTCGTGATCTCCGCTATGCTACAGTGGGGACAGTGGACCCCGTCCGGCCAGCGGAGTTGGCGAATAGTTTCATAGCACCGGACATCATCCAGCAGATTTTGAAGGTTGATCATCGTCGGGGGGCCTTCGGTCGCAGCGGCTCAGAACCCGTTCAGTGTAGCCGCCGATCGCCATCGGGGCGAGCGGTCCTCAACAGTCTGGAATCCATATTGAGCCAAAAATTTAGTCGTCAATTCACTGGAGAACCACAAAATACCTACTATGCTTTGAGTGCTGCAACGAAAAGTTCCAGCAGCGCGTAATCCTGGCAGGGCTATGAGCCCTGGATTGTGCAGCCGACCCCCGGCTGCATGGGCGGCAAAACCGTCCGATTTGCTGTCGATTACGCCTGGCGCAATTTCATCATTCGTTATTTTCAATTGCAATCGAAAGGAAAATCACATGGCTGAACAAATAGATGTAATGAGCATTCAAGCAGCGATCAAGGATGCGGACGCAGGCTGGCAGGCCGGCGCCAATTTCCTGACGACGCTGACGGAAGACGAGCGGTCTCTGTACCTGGGTTATGAGCCGGGTCCCGGCGAGCCGTCGCTGGCGCAGCAGGAAGAGATCGCCCTGGCTAATGCCCAGACTTTTGCGGCGGGCATGAAAATGCGCGGCGTCGGAGCGCCGGCGTCTTACGACCTGCGCAACGTGGGCGGCAATAACTTTATCACGCCGGTCAAGAATCAGGCATCTTGCGGCTCGTGCGTGGCGTTCGGCGCCGTGGCTGCGGTCGAAGGCACCGCCCGGGTGGCCGCCAACAATCCCAATCTGGCCATCGACCTGTCCGAGGCGCACCTGTTCTACTGCCATGCGCGCGCCCAGGGTAGAAACTGCGGCAACGGCTGGTGGGTGGACCCGGCCCTGGATTGTTTCAAGAATCCGGGAGTGGCGGATGAGGCGTGTTATCCCTACACGGCGGGCGATCAGAACTGCAGCAACCTATGCGGCGACTGGCAGGGGCGGGCCACTCGGATCGGCGGCTGGCACAAGATCACTTCCGCTGCCGATATGAAAACCTGGCTGTCCACGCGAGGGCCGCTGGCCACCTGCATGACAGTTTACAATGACTTCTTCTCCTACCGCAGCGGCGTCTACCGCCGTGTGAGCAGCGTCGTGGCCGGCGGGCATTGCATTTGCTGTGTCGGTTACAACGATACTCAGGGTTATTGGATCTGCAAAAACAGTTGGGGCACCGGCTGGGGCGAAAGCGGCTATTTCTGCATCGCTTATGGCCAGTGCGGCATCGACGGCACCATGTGGGCGGTTGATAACGTCGTGGACACCGGCTGGCTGAACAACGTTCGTATCATCGGGTTGTGGACTATCGACCAGGATCGCAACGCCTGGGTCTATGTACGGGACGGCGCGGGCAACAACATCGGCTGGAAGCGGATTTCATGGGATAACGATACTATCTTCTACACCATGCTGACGGATTTGATCGCTGCCAAGGCGGCTGCGCGTCCGGTCAACCTGTATGTAGAAAATGGCGTGGTCAAACAGATCTACGTGTTCTAAGCTTAAAGGAACAATGCCAATGCCGACTAAATCGAAACAACCGCAAAAAACCCCACCCGCCGCCACTGTGACGGGAACCAAGGCTGCCGGGGGCCTGCAACCCGGATGGGAACCCCCTTTGACAGGCTTGACTGGAGAAACCGCCATGAGTGAAACCCAACCTAAAGAACTTTCTACCGAGGAAGCGGCGTTGACTGCCCAAAGCGGCGGCAGCGGCGCCGAGCCCTCTATCTCGCCGCCGGAGCAGGCCGCCACCAGCGGTGGCATCACCGCCTGGCAGGGTGACAAGCGCATTTCCGCGCTGTGGACCATCAATCAGGACCGCAACGCCTGGGTTGCGGTCACAGGGATCGGCTGGAAGAGGCTGGCTACGGCTTCCGCCAGCGGCCTGGTGGCGCTGAATATGCTCGGCGCGCACGCCCGCCAGACCAACAGCCGCGTGGATTACCGTGATGAAGCGGATGGCATGATCCACGAAATGTATATCTGGTAACAGCCTGCGGCCCACAGCTCCAGAGGCTGCGTCTGGTGACAGGCGCAGCCTCTCCTACGTGCAGCAGGTGGCCGGCTGATGAATCAGGACACACAATCCGATGTACCGCTTATTACTTACTTTTCTTTTGTGCGCCGGCCTGCTGGCAGGCTGGACGCAAGGCCATGCGGAGGAAACTGTTATGTCTGTGATCACCCTCACTCAGGCGGACCGGGGCAAATCCATCACCCTTCAGCAGGGTCAGACGCTGGTGGTGCAGTTGTCAGAAAATCCCACCACCGGGTTTCGCTGGGCAATCGACCGCAACGATGACGCCATTCTGGCGCTGCACGATTCCGACTATGTCATGGCTACCGGATCCGGCATCGGCGGCGGCGGCCAGCGCACCTTCACCTTCACGGCCCAACAGCCCGGTAGCGTACACCTGCAACTTAAGCTGTGGCGCGAATGGGAGGGCGATACCTCCGTGATCGAGCGTTTCGACGCCGCGGTCGAGGTGCGCAGCTAAATCAGGCTTGATAATTACAGTTTAAGCATAGGTGCGCTGGCGTACCCGGACAGCCACCTGCAGCCTGGCTGGCGAACAACGCCGGCGTGGCTCCCAGGGCGGCGGCATCAAACCGCTTTACCCAGCGCCACTGACAACCCGGCTGTTTCCTCCAGCGCCTGTTCCTGCTGGCGCTGCATCCATTCCTGAATCTTCAGTTCACTGACGCCCTGGTTCTGCAGCAGCGCCGCCGCCAGTTCCAGACCCCTGGGCAGACTGCGGTTAACTACCGCTTGCATACCGAGCGCAGCGAAACTGGCCTTCTCTGCGTCCGTGTCGACGGCGATATAACGGGTCAGATGGGGATAGCGGTCCCGCAGGATCGGTGTGAGTTCCTGGGAAATCTCGTAACGGATGATGGTGACCGCCACGGTCATGCGCCGGCTAACTTGCAAAGTTTCCAATAAACGCACATCGGCCAGGTCGCCGAACGCCACCGGATAACCGTCGGCATTGGCGCGGATGAATCGCTCGTGCGCCATCTCGATGGCGGTGTAAGGGATGCCGTGAAAATTCAAACCGTCCGCTACACAGCGGCCGACTTCACCCATGCCGAAGATAATCACTGGCGGCACGGCATCGGCGAGCATGTCGCACGCCTGGGAGGACGTTATCTGCCTGCCGGCCCACTGCCGCGCGAAGCGGTAACCTACATTGGTCAGCGGCGGGGTTAGGATCAGGCTAGCGGCTACCCCTGCCATCATGATTGCCACCCGCTCGGGGCCGAGGACGGCGTGCAGCGCCGGCATGCCGAGGATGACGAAGGCGAACTCGCTGCCCTGGGACAGCAGAAACCCCAGTTGGATGGCGCCCTGCAAGGGTGTGCGCAGCAGCAGCGCGGCGGCAAAGATGAACACGGCCTTGACGCCCAGCAGCAGCGCCAGCAGCAGCACAATCTGGGGCCAGTCCCGCAGTAGCAGCGCGGGGTCGAGAGACATACCCACGGTAATGAAGAAAAAGCCGATCAGCAATCCGCGAAACGGTTTGATTTCGGTGCGGATGACATGCCGGTATGGGGTCTCAGAAATGATCATCCCGCCCAGGAAAGCGCCGAGCGTGAGGGACAGTCCCAGCAGACCGGTCGCTTCCGCCGCCGTCAGGGCGATGAACAGGGCGGTGGCGGTGAACACTTCTTCGTTGCTGGATTTCGCCAGCACGTTGAACAGGGGCCCGATCAACAGGCGTCCCACCAGCATCGCCACCGCGAAGGCCAGCACCGCCTTGAAGGCCGCCGCGGTCAAGGCGCCACCCAGAGAAACGCCCTGGGTTTCCAGCGAATCCGCCAGGATCAGCAGAAAAATAGCGCAGATATCCTGGAAGATCAGTACCGCCGTGGCCGTGACCCCGATCGGGCAGCGTTCCTGTCCATGTTCGATCAGGGTCTGCACGGCGACCGCCGTGGACGAGAGCGCCAGGGTGGCGCCAAGCAGAATGGCGTACACCGGGCCGAAGCCGAACGCCAGCGCACAGCCGGCCAGGCCCAGCGTGCACAGGACAACCTGCAAGGGCCCGAAGCCGAGGATGGCGCGGCGGGCATCCCACAAATGGCCCAGCGAGAAATGCACGCCGATGTCGAACAGCAGGAACACCACACCCAGTTCCGCTAGCAACTGCGTGGTTTCGCTTTCCTGTACTACACCGAGGCCGTGCGGACCGATCAATACGCCGGCGAACAGATAGCCGACCAGCGGGCTCAGGCGCACGAAGCGGGTCAGCATGATCGCCACGATGCCGACCAGCAGCAGGATAATTACGGGTTGCAGGGCAATGACTTTTTCCATCGTAGAACCAATGCTCCGATGAGGAATCCAGGCGTCCGGGACAGGTGAGTAAATAACAGCGACTCACCGTTCGGCGCCGCCGGTGATGTCATGCGTGACCCGGGGTCCATCCCGCTCCGCCAGATAGCGTTCGATGCGTTCCTGAACGGCGCGGTTCGTCACGATGGACCGCTCCTGCGGGCGAGCTGCTTCAGGCAACTCGTCGGGCAACGCTGCGCTGCAGAGTGTTGATAAAAAATGATTAAATTCAGTAAGTTAAATAGAGACATTCACCACAGCGCGGCGTGCGCGTCCGGATTGAAAGCCGCAATGAAAAGTGACGGCGGCATCCTGCCGCTGCCAATGCAAGTGTGCGCCGGATACAGATGGGGCCGGCATCCTGCCGGACTGAGGGGCTGACCTCAATACAGGTTTTGCAGAGGATCTTCCTTAGGCTCGGAGCCGGTATTGTCATAACCCAGATCATCCGGTTCCAATTGGTCGTAGGCACCAGACCAGTCTTCCGGTGGCTCGATAGGCTCCACCACCAGTTCATACCAGCTATCCAGGTCGATCTCCTCTACCTCACCGTCGAAATACTGTATCTCTACCGTCTGGGCATCCTCGTCGATGGCCACCACCTCGAATTCCGTGTTGTCTTCCGCGTTCTTGTACCAGTTACCAACGATTGGATCGAACTCGCTCATGAGCGTACTCCCACACAGGTTATTCGGCCCCGGCATCGGCCGGCGGTGCACGCTGCATAATTTGAGCAAGAATCGGCCGGGTTGCAACCAAAACAAGCAACGCAGGATGCAAACGCCGGTAGCGGCGGTGTTTACTGCCCTCTTACAGAAGAGTTATTGCAACCATCCATCGCGCAGCCGGCACAGCATCCGCTACGCCTTTCCAGAAGCAGCAACCGTGACTTGAACAAGCGCCAGTATAACCCCCTCAGCGTGCTGGACAGCCTGATAGGTGGTAAGCGAGCACCCGACGGCTACCGTAATTTGCCCACACGGCCGCGGCCACTAAGACGGTTTTCGGGTGGTGCGGTGCTCCCCATCTGAACTGCTGATCACTGAGTCGCTGATCACTGAGCTACTGATCACTGATCAGTAGCTCAGTGATCGGCTGGATGACTGGACACTGAGCGCCGCTTAGCGGCGCAGGGGCACGCGTTACACTAGGATCAGGGAAGCACATAAAATGCCTGATACTTTGTGATGCAACGGTCATTCATCCCAAGGGCAGGTAGCGAATCTGACCTTCCCATTCGCCATCCAGGCTGCATTCCGCCAGTAGCAGAATATCCTCAATGGCGCGGCCTACAGGAACCGAACGACTGACCTCGAATAGCCCTGGCATCGGCTAGCAATTCTCAATTTGGGAAAAATTGCTCTATCTAACAATCACTTAAATAAAAGAGAATCAATCTCAACCATAGAGCAAGCCGTTGTTTTTCTGGCAAAACAAGCATTTCAAATTGAGAATTGCTGGGCATCGGCAAGCCCACTTGAATCCGCTCGTAAGCATACTGCGTCATCGTGGTTACATCGTGAGTGAGGAGAATACGCCTTTCTTGAGCCGCCCAGTCCAGCACTTGAGGATCATCGGCGCCCGATAGACCAACGTCCTGGATACGGACAATATCCAGTACCGGATTGCGCCGTAACAAACCACGCACAATGTTGTTATTGAAATTCTCGTCAGCGGCTAAGCGGAGCATCAATCGACGGCGTATGTACGGGTTTGTCGGGCCAACAAGCGTGCCCGAATTCCCTGTGGATCGAAATGTGCCTCGTTCTGCCGGCGTACCTCCTCGGCCTGGTCCCGACGCTGGTGCAAATAGGTTTCCACCTCCGCACGGTGGCGCAGATAATAACCAAGCACGACATAAACATCGGCTAACAACAGCGAGGGATACTCGTAAACGATTTCCTCCGGTGTCAAACCGTCAGCAAACGCCGCCACAAGGGTATCCAGCGTAACTCGCGTGCCGCTGACCCGCACCACGCCGTCAGGATCGGTTGCCAAAGGGGTTG
The DNA here is from genome assembly GCA_963708455.1 of uncultured Pseudomonadota bacterium. Classification (GTDB taxonomy): domain Bacteria; phylum Pseudomonadota; class Gammaproteobacteria; order Competibacterales; family Competibacteraceae; genus CAIMUS01. The sequence continues at coordinate 1,475,011 of CAVPSQ010000004.1, read as the reverse complement.
GTTCAGTCTGCATGGCTAACATGGTTTTGCTCAAGCCTTTCCACTTTGGGTATACGCTTTAACATAACAGATACAGTCGTAGATGGGCGTAACCAGTCGAGCGCGGTGGTGGTAAGAGGTGGGTTCCACTGTCCGGTTTGAGTAGACGTGGGTAGGATGAGAGTGTGAATCCACCCGCCCGAGCAACCCACCGATGCAGATGATGAAGCCGACGCTGGTTGAAAACAAGTGTTTTGATCCACAAGGTTGTCTGGACGAGCTACAGACGTTCGTGCGGTCGGCGGCGGGAGCGGGTACGCCGGTTCATGAAGTGGAACGCGGCTTGTGGCGCCGGCTGTTACAGTTAGGGTATCAGTGGCAAGGTCAGTTTTTCGCCTTGGTAGGTATAATGGTCCCTAATTTTCGGACAGGAATTTAAGGTGGTACTCTGCAAGCTAGATGTTGAGTCATGAGGTTAACCATGCAGAGAAAGAGTTTTACCGCTGAGTTCAAGGCAAAAGTGGCGTTGGAAGCGTTGCGGTCAGAGAAGACCGTCAACGAACTGGCTGGCGCCTATGACGTGCATCCGAACCAAGTCTCGAACTGGAAACGGGAAGCCCAAGCGGGTTTGGTGGAGATTTTCTCCACCAAGCGCGGGCGGCAGGCAGCGCACGAGCTGGTTGAGCGAGAGCGGTTATATAGCCAGATCGGACGGCTCCAGGTGGAGTTGGAGTGGTTGAAAAAAAGTCTGGACTGAGCCGCTAGCGCAGCGCCAGGCTTGGCTGGAGCGGGAAGCAGCGGTGCTGCCGGTGAGTCGCCAGTGTGAACTGCTCGGGATAGCGCGCAGTACGGTCTATTACCGGCCGGTCGCGCCGCCCGCCTTAGACGAGGTGTTGAAACGGCGATTGGACGAATTGTACACCGCTCATCCATTCTATGGCAGCCGGCGGATGACGGCCGTGTTGCGACGCGAGGGGTATGCGGTGAACCGCAAGCGGGTGCAGCGGTTGCTGCAGGAGTTAGGCTTACAAACGATTTACCCCAAGGCGAATCGGAGTGCGCCGCATCCGGCGCATCGGATTTATCCTTACCTGCTGCGGGACGTGCCCATCGTGCGTCCGAACCAGGTCTGGAGCAGCGACATTACCTATGTCCGTTTGGCGCAGGGGTTTGCCTACTTGGTGGCGATCATCGATTGGTACAGCCGTAAGGTGTTAGCCTTTCGTTTGTCGAATACCTTGGACGGGGCGTTTTGCCAGGAGTGCTTGGAGGCGGCGCTGGCCTTGGGCCAGTCAGAGATTGTTAATACCGATCAAGGCAGCCAGTTTACCAGTTTGGCTTTCACCGGCCGGTTGGCAGCGGCGGGCATCCGTATCAGCATGGATGGCCGCGGGCGAGCCCTAGACAACGTCTTCGTCGAGCGGCTGTGGCGGTCGGTGAAGTACGAGGATATCTACCCCAATGGCTATGCGACCCTGCTGGACGCTAAACAAGGGCTGACCCGTTATTTTGCCTTTTATAATGACGAACGCCCGCACCAGGCATTGAAGTATTGCACGCCGGCCAAAGTTCATGCCGACGTGCTACATTTGAACCAGGGTATCCTGGTTCACTAACGGCAGGAGGCCACCTTAATTTCATCGAAAAATTGTCTTGACAAGAGGGTCCACTTCACCCCATCGTCGGCCGTATCAGTCGGTGTTTGGAAGTTTCGAGCTGGAACGGAGGGTCTACGGCACGCGGGAAGGCCAGGCGATCGAGTTCGTGCCACTCAACGCTCGTCTCAGCCTGCCGGTGAGTAAATTTTCCTATCTGTTGCAAGATTGGTATCAAGCCCTGGTGGTGGAAAATCCGTACCAGCAAGTGAACCACGTGCTGTCACGAATCCTGGGTTGGGAGCAATCGGTGGCCAGCCTGGAGCAGATGACCCCTACCCTGGCTACGGCGGTGGATGACTTCCGGGCGACGCAACCGCCCGCCCCGGTGGCCGAGGCGCCCCAGTTGATTGTGCTCAGTAGGGATGGCAAAGGGGTGCCGCTCCGCAAACCGGCTACGGCGCCGCCGATTCGGGCGCATGATCATCAGCGCGGGCCGAAACCCGATCGCAAGAAAATGGCCTTGGTCGGGGCCGTTTACCAGATTGATCCCTATCCCCGCACCCCCCTGAGGTAGTGGAAGCGCTGTTCCACGACCCGACCGCGACGGCGCCCAGGCGGGCGATCGGTGCTGGTCCCACGCCGCAGCACAAGCGGCTGCGGGCCAGTCTCAACCGGCAGGAGGGTACCACCCCGGTGCGCGCCGCCGATGAGATGTTTCCGTGGCTGGTTGCCGAAGCCCACCAGCGGTATCCCACTCAGCACTGTCCCTGGGTGGTGCTAATGGACGGGCAACCCTCCCTGGGGGAGGAAGCCGACCACGCCTTGGGCAACACTCCCCGCGTCGAGATTCTGGACTTGTTACAGGCGACCAGTTATCTGTGGCAGGCCGTGCCTCTGTTCCATTCGGTCGGCAGTGACTTGGCGCTGCAACTGATGAAACTGCTGGTCCTGGGACTGTTGAGTGGCGTGGGGGCCGCACTGATTTCGTGGCTCATCGACCCAGCCGAGTCCATCGGCTTAACCGCGGCGCAGCGGGAACGGCTGGAGCAGATTAGCCAGTATTTTCACCACAACCGAGAGCGTCTGCACTACGATCAGTACCTGGCGGCGGGTTATCCCATCGCCTCCGGCGTGATCGAAGGTGCCTGCCGACAGGTGATCAAAGATCGCTTGGAGCGCACCGGCATGCACTGGACGGTCCCTGGCGCTCAGGCGCTGCTGCGATTGCGCTGTATAGCCCTGAACAGCGACTGGGAGGTGTTCATGAATCACTACATCGATCAGGAAACGAAGCGACTCTATCCCCATACCCATTTGGTCGAGCAAGCCGAATGGCCCCTACTTAAAGCGGCTTGATCAGGGGCGCGCTCGACTGGTTACGCCCTTTTGTCATTTTTTTCATTAGCTTATCCATAGGCTGTCGGAATGAACGCCAAGCTAAGCGGCGCCGCGCGTTGAAACCTCAGACGGTAGTGTTTTTATTTTGTTGTTGGTATCGTCTCTGGACGGCGAACGGGTCGGCCCCTCTTCGTCAAACGTGTAAAACTGCTCCATGCGCTGAGTCCTGATGTCTTTATTACTCAGGTCCGTATAGAAGATCTTCGGGCAACCGTAGCAGAAATGCTCGCGCTGAAACGGCTCCGAACAAATTGATTCAGGATTGGCGACCATCCGGCGTGCTTGCCGGTACGCAGGTGCGTTCCAGACAGCATGCACGCTCGTTTCGAAAACGTTGCCCAAGACTCGTGGATTGTCCACACTTGTGTACTGCGTTCCGCTCCGGTACTCGCAGCACGGAATCACATCGCCGTTATATTTGATGAGCATGTAGACGTAGGGATAGATACACTGCGGACGCCACGTGTTCTTCCTCGGAGCCAGGACATTGAATGTGTCCGGGTCTCTATCCGTGTAATTGGCCAAGCTCCCCCAGAAATCACTGAACTGATCCACTCCCATCTGTTGGCATAGACGAATGGCATCCTTGAGTTCATGGATGTTGTGCGTGAACTTGATGAACTGTACTTCCACCTTTGGGTACGTTAATCCGAGCTGGCGACGGTACAGACAAAGTCTCCTCAGGTTCTCAAGCACCAGGTCGATCCTGCCACCGACACGGGTCTTCTGGTATTGGTCCTGGCTCAAACCATCCACGCAAATGGTCAAGTGAGTCAAGCCGCTGGTGACCATCTGTCGAATTCGATCGTCGGTCAAGCGCATACTGAAATTGGTATTGACGTGCACGGCCATCCTGGCTTCGCAGGCAATCCGGCACATTTCATTGAGATCAGGATGCGTAATCGGATCACCAAAATAATAGAGAGAAACGGCACTTACTCTGCCTTTGCACTGTTCGATAATCTGCCGGTATTGGGCGACGTTCATCCGCTGGTGACCGCGAAACTCCTGTTTGAGTAATCGGGGATTTCCGTTGGGCTGGGCGTCGATGCAAACGGTGCACTTTGAGATCACACAAGGGAGAGATGTCCACTTTAAGCGCGATCGGCCACGAATTCAGCGTCTCACTTTTGCGAACAAAGTATGTACAGGTCTGCAGGATGTTAGCCGCCTTGCGGATGGTGAGGTTCTTCAGGAACCAGCCGCTCCGGCGCCGCAGCGGGGGCAGCAGCCGGGCGATAATCGTTCGATCCCACCAGACTCAGGGTTGCGTGCACTACCCCTTCGCAATCGTTCATCGTGATCATGGGTTCTTGTTACTCGATTAAGGGGCTTACCTGATGTGCAACTTTACCGGATCGGTCTTGAAGCGGCATAACTATAGTCGTAAGTTGGGGGTATCTCTAAATTCCCTGAAGTGGACCCCTTCGTCAAGACAATGCTTGCATGGGCGGTCGAGTCTCGGCCTGGGCAAAATAAGCCGATGCCTTGCGCAGAATCTCGTTGGCCTGGCGTAGTTCCCGTACCTCTTGCTCCAACGCCTTGATCCGCTCCCGCTCGGCGGTCGTCACCCCCTCCCGCTCGCCGCTATCCCGCTCGGCCTGCCGTACCCAGCGCCGTAGCGTTTCTGGCCGTGCAGCCGATCTTGGTGGCACTGGAACCAATGGCTGCCCATTGCGATTCATGCTCACCTCGATGCTCTTGCACCATGCGAACCGCTCGCTCCCTTACTTCCGGTGAAAAACTTGTCGATGTCTTCATGGCCCCATCCTCTCAAAAGTTGGAGCCTCCAGGAAAGTCGGGGCGATTCAAAGCCAGCCGTTCCTCCTCAGTGAGGGTGACGCGATATCTCTTGGACATACCATGCTCCTTCGGTTTGGATTGGGTGATAATCATAAGGAGACCAGATCGCACTCAACCCGTCAATATCAATTTGACAATGTACTAGGTAGAGCGGCAGTTTTTCTTGCGAGATCCCACGATGGGGTCGCAGCCAAGAGCGCAGCAGCGACCAGAAGCCCTCAGCCGTGTTGACATGGATCTCATGGAAGCCATCCCCATCTTCGTCACGGGCGTATTCGCCCTGGCTGTGACACACCGTATGATGGTCAAAGCCGCAATCCTTCAACGGGTTATAGATCGCGTATTCATCGGTATGAACCCGGGTTCCCGGGGCGATAAACGCCTGGATGAGGGACGGAGGGTGGCTTGCTGGACGTTCTCCAGCATCCGGACGACTACCGCGCCGCCGCGCTGAATCATGCCGAGAATGGGCGGCTTTTCCTTCTCCAAGGTGCCCCGACCCCGTGCCCCCTTCAGCCGCCGCCGCCGCCCCCGACGGCCTTTTTTTTCACCGCCTCCGGAAACCCTTTATGACCGGCCACCACGTAGACCTCGTCGCATTCCACGTCCCCCGACAGGACCGGTTCGGGCTGGCGGGCGACGATCCCTTCCCTGAGCTGTTCAGTCATCCGCTGTACATCGTTCGAATTCAAGCCCAGCTCGTGGGCGATCTGCGCGTTAGACAGATTCAACCCCATGAAATACAGGCACAAAATCCAAACCCCCAGCGGTTGATGATGCCCCGCTAACACCGTACCCGTGAGATCATCAAAGTAGCGATGGCAGCTTTCACAGCGATATTTCTGCCGCGCCGGCTGGGTCGTATCCCGCCCCTGCTTCGTGATCTCCGCCATGCTACAGTGGGGACAGTGGACCCCGTCCGGCCAGCGGAGTTGGCGAATAGTTTCATAGCACCGGACATCATCCAGCAGATTTTGAAGGTTGATCATCGTCGGGGGGCCTTCGGTCGCAGCGGCTCAGAACCCGTTCAGTGTAGCCGCCGATCGCCATCGGGGCGAGCCGTCACCAACAGTCTGGAATCCATATTGAGCCAAAATGTAAAGATTAAAGGGTTTATTTTCTGAGATTATTTAACATAGCGCGATTGACCTGGGGGGATAAGCACCAGACTTTGCAGATAGTAAGGGCTAAGTCTATAATGCACCACTTTTTTGTTTCTAAACTTTATCAACGACAACGTGATTGAGGTGACGTCTGCACATGCCTTCCGTTAAAGTAAAAGAGAACGAGCCGTTCGATATCGCCTTGCGCCGTTTCAAGCGCTCCTGTGAAAAAGCGGGCATTCTCTCCGAGGTGCGGCGCCGGGAGTTTTACGAAAAACCAACCCAGGAGCGCAAGCGCAAGCAAGCAGCGGCTGTCAAACGTCACCTGAAAAAACTCTCCCGCGAGAGCGCGCGCCGCGTCCGTCTGTATTGACCCCCTCTCTTGTTGCCGCCTTTCCCAGCACTTATGTCCCTCAAAGATCAGATTCAGGAAGACATGAAATCTGCGCTGCGCGCGCAGAACAAGGAGCGTCTGGCGGCCATCCGGCTTATCTGGGCGGCCGTCAAACAGCAGGAAATCGACGGGCGGATCGCCGCCCTGGACGATCATCAGGTGATCGCCGTATTGGATCGCATGATCAAACAACGGCGCGAATCCATCGCCCAGTTTCACGGCGCCGGCCGCGACGATCTGGCCGCCAGGGAAGCCTTCGAGATCGATGTAATCCGTACCTACCTGCCGCAGCCGCTGAGCGATGTCGAAGTGGACGCTGCGATCGCTGCCGCCATAGCCGCCACCGGCGCGCAGTCTGGGCGCGATATCGGCAAAGTAATGGGAATGCTGAAAAACCAACTGCAAGGGCGCGCCGATATGGCGACGGTCAGCGCCCGTGTGAAGACCCGACTGGCGGGTTGACCATCGTGCCAGCCACCCTCGACCGGTCGGTTTTTGGCGTATCCGGCGAGCCTTGCAGCGAACTGGCAGTCTGCTCAGAATCGCCTAAGCTTAAGACATGACTGCCCTTATCCCCCAGGACTATCTCGATCGCTTGCTCAGCCGGATCGATATCGTCGAACTGATCGATGCCCGCCTGCCGCTGCGCAAGACGGGACGCGATTACAGCGCCTGCTGTCCGTTCCATGCGGAAAAAACCCCTTCCTTCACCGTCAGCCCGACCAAGCAGTTCTACCATTGTTTCGGTTGTGGCGCGCACGGCACCGCCATCGGCTTTTTAATCGAGTACGAGCGACTGAGTTTTCCGGAGGCCGTCGAAGAACTGGCGCGCTCGGTGGGTCTGGAGCCGCCGCGCAGCCTGCGGCCGGTCGAATCCGGTGACAGCCAGAATAGGCTGCTCGAGCTGGCGGGCCAGGCCGAGCACTTCTTCCGCCAGCAACTGCGGGAGCACCCTGCCCGCCGGCGGGCGCTCGACTATCTGCTACAACGCGGCCTGGACGAGGCGGCACTCGAGGCCTTCGCTATCGGCTATGCGCCACCGGCCTGGGATCAGTTGCTGCAAGCATTGACTGTGCAAGGAGCTACGCCCAAGCAACTGGTGCAGGCGGGGCTAGTCGCGGAACTGGAAGATGGCCGTTGTCACGACCGTTTCCGCGACCGCATCATGTTTCCGATCCGGGACCGGCGGGGCCGCACCCTCGCCTTTGGCGGGCGCGCCCTGGGTGACGCCATGCCCAAATACCTGAATTCTCCGGAAACGCCCTTTTTCCATAAAGGGCGGGAGCTCTACGGTCTGTACGAAGCCCGGCAACGGCAACGGAACTTACCGCGCCTGCTGGTGGTGGAAGGTTATATGGACGTGGTGGCGCTGGCGCAATATGGCATTGCTTATGCCGTAGCCACCCTGGGCACCGCCACCACTGCCGACCAGTTGGAGCGGCTGTTCCGGGTCGGCCCGGAAGTAGTTTTCTGCTTCGACGGCGACCACGCCGGTCGCGAGGCGGCCTGGCGGGCGCTGGAAAACGCCCTGCCTTTGTTGCGGGAGGAACGCCAGATCGGCTTTCTGTTTCTGCCGGAAGGGGAGGACCCTGACAGCCTGGTGCGCAAAGAGGGGCGGGAGCGGTTCGAACAGCGCCTGCCGCAAGCCAGACCCCTGTCGGATTATTTCTTCGAGCGGCTCGGCGCCGAGCTCAATCTGCGTTCGCTCGACGGCCGGGCGCGACTGGCAGAACGGGCGCGGCCGCTGCTCAACAGAATACCTGACGGTCTGTACCGGGACCTGCTGGTGCAGCGCCTGGCGGCCGTAGCCGGTATCGATCCGGCGCAGGTCATGAAGCGCCTCACCGTAACGACCTTGCCGACATCCCGGACGCGGCGGGAAATCAACCTGACAGTCACCCCGGTGCGGCGGGCTATCGCTCTGTTGCTCAATTGCCCGGCGCTGGCCCGGCAGGTCGGCGCTATGCAGCGTTTCCACGGCGTCGAGGCGCCCGGTCTGGCGTTGCTGGTGGAATTGGTTGAACTGCTGCAGCAGCAGCCGCACATTGAACATGCCGCCCAACTGCTCACCCGCTATGAGGGTACGCAAATGGGACCTGTTTTGCAGCGCCTGGCCGAATGGCAGCCCGAATATGCGAACGATGACACCGTCGAGGCGCTGTGCAGACAGGAATTCCTGGATACCCTTGGGCATCTGGAGCGGGAATATAGCGTGCAAAGACGCCTGCTGGACAAACTGGCGACCCAGGGCGAACTCTCGGTCGAGGAAAAAGAATTGCTGCGCAATTTGAGCAGGCCCGCTGGAGGCCAGCGTTATGGCGACTCCCCGTTACCTGGCAATTCGATGGATTCGCAAGTATAATCCACAATTTTTTAATCCACACCAGCACTCGGATGCAATCAGCTCATGAGTGAACAGCATCAATCGCAGATCAAGAAGTTAATCGCCCGTGGCAAGGAGCAGGGCTTCCTGACGTATGCCGAGGTGAACGACCACCTGCCGGATGATATCGTCGATCCAGAGCAGATCGAAGACATCATCGCCATGATCAACGATATGGGCATCGAGGTGCTGGAGTTCGCGCCGGACACCGATGCGCTGTTGCTCAGCGACAGTACGGTCAGCACCGACGACGACGTGGCCGAGGAAGCGGCCGCCGCTCTGGCGGCGGTGGACAGCGAATTCGGGCGCACCACCGATCCCGTGCGCATGTATATGCGGGAAATGGGCACAGTGGAACTGCTCACCCGCGAGGGCGAAATCCAGATCGCCAAGCGGATCGAAGAAGGCACCAACCAGGTGCTTACCGCACTGGCGGGTTACCCTCTGGTGATCGCCGAATTAATCAAAGAATACATTGCCTTCGAGTCCGGCGAAGTGCGCCTGATCGACGTGGTTACCGGTTTCCGGGGGAATGGCGATCATGCCGATGCGCCCGCCGAAAATATCGCTGTCGTGGTGCTGGAGGAGGATACCGTAGTGGAGACGACCGACGACAGCGCCGCGACCGAGGAGCAAGACGAGGAGGATGACGAGGAGGATGACGAGGAGGATGACGAGGAGGATGACGAGGAGGATGACGAGGAGGATGACGAGGAGGATGACGAGGAGGAGGAGGAGGACGACGAGGAGGACGACGAGGAGGACGACGAGGAGGACGAGGACGGCGATAAAGAAAAGCCAGTCGTGGTTATTGCCACCACCAGCACCGAAAGCGGCCCGGACCCTGAAGAAGTAAGACGGCGCTTTGCCCAATTGCAGGCGCTGCATGCGCAACTGCTGGGCAGTATCGACGCCAAGGGTCTGCATCATCCCAAGACGCAGGATCTGCGGCGGCAGATGGCCGATAATTTTATGGAAATACGGCTGGCGTTCAAAGTGCTGGATCGTCTGATCCTCACCTTGCGCACCGTGGTCGAGCGCATTCGCGCTGAGGAAAAAGCGGTGATGAATCTGTGCGTCAACAAGGCACAGATGCCGCGCAAGGTCTTTATCGCCTCGTTTCCCAAACACGAGACCAATCTGGGCTGGGTAGATGAACACATCAAGTCCGGCAAGAAGTATTCTGAAGCGCTGACGCCTTACCGCGAGGTGATCCAGGCGGCGCAGCAGCGGCTGGTCGCCATCGAGCGGACAACTCGTTTCACCATTCAGGAGACCAAGGATATCAACCGCCACATGTCCATCGGTGAGGCCAAGGCACGCCGCGCCAAGAAGGAGATGGTGGAGGCGAATCTGCGGCTGGTGATTTCCATCGCCAAGAAATACACCAATCGCGGGTTGCAGTTCCTCGATTTGATTCAGGAAGGCAATATCGGCCTGATGAAAGCGGTAGACAAATTCGAATACCGGCGCGGCTACAAATTCTCCACCTATGCGACCTGGTGGATCCGGCAGGCCATTACCCGCTCCATTGCCGATCAGGCCCGCACTATCCGCATTCCGGTGCATATGATCGAGACCATCAACAAGCTTAACCGGGTTTCCCGGCAGATGTTGCAGACGATGGGACGCGAGCCGACGCCGGACGAGCTGGCCAGGGAAATGGAGATGCCGGAGGATAAGGTGCGTAAAGTCATGAAGATCGCCAAGGAGCCTATTTCGATGGAAACCCCGATCGGCGATGATGAGGATTCCCATCTGGGCGATTTCATCGAGGATATCAGCGTGCTGTCGCCGGTGGACGCCGCCACCGGCGAGGGGCTGAAAGAGGCCACCCGGGAAGTGTTGTCCACGCTGACGCCGCGCGAAGCCAAGGTATTGCGAATGCGCTTCGGTATCGATATGAACACCGATCATACCTTGGAAGAGGTGGGCCGACAGTTCGACGTAACCCGCGAGCGTATTCGCCAGATCGAGGCCAAGGCGCTGCGGAAGCTGCGCCATCCCAACCGCTCCGAGCAACTGCGTAGCTTTCTGGACCTGGAGTGAAGCTATGGGTGTGATTCAAAGTGGCTACCCACTTAAAGGCGGGACCATCGCGTCGGTGTCCTTGCCGGCCTTCTGCGGTTAGTCTGCTCGACTCCTGGGAGCGCCTGCGGTTAGTCTGCTCGACTCCTGGGAGCGCCGGCGTCCTCGCCGGCCTTCTGCGGTCAAGCTGCGAAGTGTCCCGGCTTAAGTGGATACCCGACGGACCTTATGGGCGCATCATTATTTCAGCATCTCGACTGACGCCAACGAGTGTCTCCTATTTCCGAAGGCCACCTGGGAAACATGCCCATCCGCGATCAAGCAACTGGCGGTGGAGCAGTGAAAGTTATCTCGAATCCTGAGCCTGTGCGGAATGATCAAAACGCTTGAACGGATGATAGCTACATCTTAAAAAGTAAGGAAAAATTGGTTCAAAACCCCTGAAGGCATATTGCCATGTTGGTCTATGCAGCCGATGAATGGGGGATCGGCAGAGCTGTCGCCCGTACCGGTGACGATGTTGTGGTTCGCTTCTTCCGCAGCATCGCACGTCAGACCGAGCGTACCTATGCTGTCCACCAGCTCAAGCGTCCCTGGTTGACGCCACAGACCCGTGTCTACTTTCAACATCAGGATCGTTGGTACGTTGGCCGTGTCATCGGGCGGGATGAACGCGAATACGAAGTTCAGCTACCCAATCATCGCGCGATCTACCTGAATGAGGACGATTTCGAAGTCCGCTGTTCACAGCCGCTCGACGATCCGACCGAAGTTCTCGCCATCGGTGGTAGCGAATCCCAATATCTGCATGATCGCCGCCGGCGGTTCCTTGATGCTATCGTCCGTTTGCGCGCCGCTTCACGAGGCATGACCGGCGCTACGTCCGCCGCTATCGAGTTCGTCAATCACCAGCTTCAGGTTGCCCACCGCGTCCTGTCGGACCCCGTGCAGCGTTACCTGCTGGCCGACGAAGTGGGCATGGGTAAGACCATCGAAGCGGGCATCATCATCCGTCAATGCCTGCTGGACGATGAGGCGGCCACGGTACTGGTGCTGACTCCCGAACATCTGGTCGGGCAATGGCGGGAGGAATTGCACAACCGCTTCCAAGTCAGTGATTTCCCTGACCGGTTGGCGATTCTGCCCTATCACGACCTCCAGTCCAACCATCACCTAAACCCTCCTAAGCTGTTGGTCGTGGATGAGGCGCACCGCGCCCTTGCCACTGGATATGAAGGTATCAGTGCCGAACTACGTACCGCTATCCGCCAACTGGGCATGACCGTTGAGCGCTTGCTGCTGCTCTCGGCCACACCAAGTGTGGGGCGGGAAGCAGAATTATTGGCGCTGTTACAAGTGCTCGATCCGGCGATCTACGGGACAGAGGATTTGGCGGCATTCCGCCGCAAGGTGGAGCAGCGCGACAAATACGGGTTGTTCTTACGCGGGTTGCGTGCCGACGCGAGCGATTTCCTGCTCAAACAACGCGCACGCGAGGCGTCTATCCTGTTCGCTGGCGACCAAGTGGTAACTGAACTGGCCAACGCCCTGACCGCACATTTAGCCACGGGCCACCGTCCGGCGATACCGCAATGCGTGGGCGATCTGCGAACCCACATTGCCGAAACTTACCGCCTGCACCATCGCTTGATCCGCACCCGCCGCGCCGATACCGAAGGCTGGGAATTCATGCCACGCGGTCCCCAATCTCAAACTGGCGCCCCTGATTTGTCGCACTTGCGCGTCGAAGTCGATGAAGATGAACGCCTGCCCGAGCTACTGCAAATGATCGAGCAATGGCGTCACGAGGCGTTGTATGCCGTTCAACAGGGTACTGACGAAACGCTGGCGGCCGAGCGATTCGTGATGCTAATCGAAGCCTTAGCACAAGGCGTGGAGCCTCTGTCGCAAGTAGCACGCACCCTGACAACGCAAGTGTCGGTGTTCGCGCATGAACCTGCCCTGCTGGACAGTATGGCTGAGATTGCCATGCAAGAACCTGGATTGGCTCGTGATGAGTTGGCGATCGAAGTTCTACGGCGGTTACATCGAGCCATCGGCGATAACGCTCATCCTAAAATCGTGGTGTTCACTTCTTCCACCGCTCTTGCCCGGCGCCTTGCGGCAAAGTTGCGCCAGCATTTTGGCAACACGGCTGTTCACACCGTGCCTGGACTCTGGGAAACAGAGAGATCGACTGTGGACCAGGTTAGCGCAACGGAACGATTCCACACCGATCCGGCAGCCTGGCTGTACCTCTGCGACCGCAGCGGCGAGGAAGGTCAGAACCTGCAATTCGCCGATGCCATCCTCCATTACGACTTACCCTTATCCGCCAACCGCATGGAGCAACGGATGGGTCGATTGGACCGCTTCGGCCGTCGCAAGGGTGTAATCCGCCACCGGATCATCATTCCATCCGATCAGGATGACAGCCCCTGGCAAGCCTGGCTCGAGCTGCTTACGGATAGTTTCCTGGTTTTCAACACCTCGCTGGCCGATATCCAATTCTTTCTCGGCGACCTGCAACAGCGCCTCGTCCTGGCGTTGTTTCGTGAAGGCGCAGCGGGACTGCGGCGGCTGCGTGCCGAACTGGTCGATGCTGTTAGCGCCGAACGGCAACGCCTGGATAACCAATATGCGCTGGATCGGGTAATGGCGCGCGAGGAGGCGGCGACCGGATTGCGTGAAGCGATCGAGGAGGCCGAAATACCCCTTGAAAATCTGACAGACCCGACTCATGCAATCCGGCAGTGGCTCATCAACGCCCTGCAGTTCAAGGAAATCGCTGATCCGGCGCATCCAGGCTGTTTTAAGCTCCAATGGTCGCGCCATACCCTGGTTCCAGTTTTTCCCTGGAAACCGCGCCTATTCGGAAGCGCGCTGGACAAGCCCCTCACCTTCCGTCGCGTCACGGCTACCCGCAACGCCACCGCTGGGCTTTTTCGTCCCGGTCATCCCCTGTTCAGTGCTTTTGAGCGCTTCACCGCCTGGGAGGATCGCGGTACGACCTTCGCGACCTGGCGTGTCGATCCGCAGCTTAAACCCGATCAGATTGGGACTTACTGGCTGGGTTTTCGGATTTGCTGGCTGGTGGAAGCCAAGCCAACAGTCATGGTCAGCGACTCGCCACCCGCTGGGGTCGGCCATGTACTGCAGCGCCGCGCTGACGATCTGCTGCCGCCACGGCTCATCACCCTGCACTTGAATGCGGAGCTGCAACCGGTCACACAGCCGGAATTGCTGGCAGCGCTGGAGCGACCTTATAAACAGTATCCCGATAACGCCGGCTATCTGGATATCAATCTTGGCAGCAGGCCACAGTTTCTGGACGCCATGCTGGATCCTGCCATGCTGGAAACCCTGTGTCGGCAGGTTCGGGAGCGGTCGCGTGACATTCTGCTAAGCACCCCGGAGTTCGCTGACGCCTTGGCTGAGGCACAGTCTCGCGCCGAGCAACAAATCACTCGGCGTCGCCGGCAGATCGAGCGACGTCTGGTTGCTATGGCGGCTGAAAGCGCGGGGCGCCACGATGCCTCTCTCGAACGTGAAATACACTATGACGAATGGGTTCTGGCCGCGGTTCGTCAGCCCAGCGTGCGCGTGGATGCTATCGGATTATTCGTTCTGGCGTCACAGCGGCCCGAAGCTGTGCTGGGAGTGTTGGCGTGAATGCAGTGCTCCTCGACAGTTTCGCACGGCTCCAGGCCATGCTGGATGGACAACTGGCGCCGTCGGCGAGTACGTTCGAAGAACCGGTTTTTGAGCGATTGCGTTCGGCCTTAGCGACGCCTCGCCGCCGTTCGCCGCTGGATCTGGCCGTATTGATTCGCCATACGCTGGCCTATGAGAACGGCCGTCGAGGCAGCGACAACGATGCCACTCTGCGGCTCCCAATGCGAAGTGGTTGGCCAGGACCGGCAGAATGGCGGCAAGTCAGCGTGGATGCTCAACGTCAACAGAATGGGTGGCAGGTACGTACTACGGGGTGGCGGCCCAGTTGGTTGCCCGAGACTGATATTTACCCCGTAGACCAGGCCGCCATGTCAGCCCAGTCCCGCCAGCCTTCTCCCAGGACCCTTTTGAGTGGATTGGTGCTCTGTTGGTTGCTTCAGCTTGGAGGGTGGAATAGTGCAGCGGAGTCAGGCAGGCAGGTTCGATATTCTTTTCCCTGCTCCATGACCAGTTGCAGCTGAGTCTCGCCAACATCCCGATAGGCTTCACTTTGCTTCACATAAGGAGTCAGTTCTTCCAGCCGACCAAGGCGGCGTGCAAGCGCCACGAATGAGAGTCGACGCAAAACATCTGTTGTGATAGGGCGCTTGGAATCCTGGAATACCAGTGACCGCAGGAACCGTTGGGATGGATCGGAATTCAGCAAATCTGCAATAAGATACGCTTCCTTTTTCGACCCACAGGGAATGAAATAGCAGGTATCATCGAGCATCACCGGCCGTTCTGCCTCTGGCGACACTACAACGAATCGAAACGTATTATAGAGACCCGAAACGGCCACTTTCCAAGGCGCAAAAGAATAGGCTCCAATGCCAAAGATGCTGAAACGGGGACGATTTTGATAAATCGAGCTTCTCCGCGCATCCAGCTTGTTCGCGTGCGTCTCCAGGTAAACCCAGGTTTTCGGCGCCACATCCCTGATCACACTGGTATCTTCTCCCGTTGATCGCTGCGTAACCAGCACAAATTTCCGAGGTATGGTTCGTCCATTACCTATGTCAGAAGATTTGAGAAGGGGAAAAACATAGTTGGATTCGATGTCTACGGTTTGATCGAGGCCATTGACGTAGTGGCCATGTTCCACTGTGAGTTCCATGATGTCCGCCGCATCGTGCTTCAAGCCGGATCGCCACGTATAGGGTGAACCTCCATCCAGATCCCGTAGCGCCTTATAACTGCCGATATCCGAAACGAGATTGCCATCGACGAAACCGAATTCCGATAGTTTCTTGTGAGCATCGAGGGTAGCGTAAACAGTCGCCGTTCGCTCGGCGCAGTGTCTGCCTCGAAGGAACAAGAGACAGGCATCTACGGATACGTCAAACTGTCTTTTCGCATCGATAAGGAATAGGCTGGTCTGCTCTCGACCGCCGTCGCTCTTCCAGAAATGACGCAGCACCTTTCTGGCGGTCATTGTTTTGCAAAGCATAGCAATAGCGCCAGAGGAAGGAAGCGCATCAATCAGCCGAATGAGCATCCACTCGGCAATATCGAAATTGGCTTTCCCGGTCTTGGCATCGAAGCCACGCAGTCCTTGAAAATTGGTCTTTTTGGGTAGATTTCTGCTGCCGAGACTGCCAAGTTCGGCATTGGTCACCCAGGGCGGGTTGCCAATAACCAGCACCTTTTCACTGGCTGAGGATGATAAGATACTGCGCCAATCTGTCTCGAAGAAATTCTGCTGCTCAATGATGATATCTCTTGCCGACAAGCGCGAATTGGCCTCTCCCACATAGGTGGTATTGATTTCGTAGCCCTTATAAACGGAGCCGTTTCCCCACTTCTCCTCGGCAGCCTCGAGGAATGCCCCAAGACCGGCAGTCGGCTCAACTACTCGTGCGGGTTTCCCGACCAGTGAGTCAACTAAGCCGATGATCTCCTTCGCCAGAGGCAAAGGGGTTTGAAAATCTCCAAATTCCTTCTTCGCGCTCATAATCTCTCAATGCCGGAAGTTGTTCCAGCCTGCTGGATGACGCGACTGTATTGAAGCCGCCACTGTAAAGCATTCGAGATAGTCAAATAACCAATCTCGGGTGGTCGATTTAAAACCTCTTCTGCAAGTGCTTGAGCTTGAATTTCTTCAAGAGGCAACATTCTCTCGGAAAAGAAGGCAAGAATATCATCGATATTGCCTTGGTTCTCGATAATTTTAAGCAACCCTGTGGTGGTTTGAAAATCTGCAGTTTTAGATGAGTCTACAAAAACAGTGTGCAGGATATTCAGTCGTCCGGTTTGACGAGTTTGGTCATCTGTCTTTTCGTAGACCAACACGAGAAGGTGGTATCCCAGGCCATAGATTTTTTGCCGGGCGGACTTGAATGGACACGACGATTGAGGTTGTTTAATGCTGGTTGTTTTGAGGTCTACTCCAAGTTCCGGAAAATCAATGCCTTTAGCAGACGAGCCGAAGACATAAGTATATTTCTGAATCAAGTACTGTTGAAACTTGTGCTCAAGATAAGTTCCGACGGCTTTACCATCTGTTACTCCAAACAACGATGGTTCATCGTGGGTGGATTCTTCTCTTGCGAAGGCTGAGGCTTCTTTTTTAAGAAGCTGGATTGTGAGGTTGAGTGGCATGTTTCTTTACATCAGTTCCCAAAGGGTACAATAGCTTGGTAGGGTGAGCAAAGTCCACCTTCATTCGTCTTCACTGTAAAATCGTGAGCCATGCTCACCCTATAACTACTTTGAACCTGAATCCACGTTTGCCGCCTCTTCACAAATCGTTTTGGCTCCCAAATGCAGCACGATCACAGCCGACGCCACAGCCAGCGTTTGAAGTGCATTCCCGGTAAGGTCCATCGCCACCAGGATCGCGCCGAAGCTCTGGAGCACCTTTTCGTTGCTGAGATCGCCCCATTTTTTCCATTGCTGGTATAAAACTCCGCCTTCTTCACAGAGATCCTTGCGGGTGGCTTGCAGAAAACGTTTCATAAAGCTGGGGGCGTCCTGCTGGGTTATTTGCTCGATAGCTTGGCGCTGTTTATCGGGCAATTTCCTGGATAATTCGCTGCCTCTAGTCGCGACAAAGGGATAGGCGGTGTTCAGTTCCCGCAGTTGAGCGTCGATCTCGGCGCCGAGAGCGGTGATTTGTTCGGGAGTGAAGATTTCGGTCATTGGATAGCTTCCTGAAAATTACGATTCAGTCATGAGCATCAAACTTCCTTGTTCTGCGACGGATCTGCCAGCAGCGCCTCCAAACTCCCCGGTTCAGCAATGCCCCGCAGGATGGCGTGGACGATCAGCCAGTCTTGACGATCCAACCCCTCGCAAATCGCCTCCTCATCCCGCTCGCCGTCCAGAATCCCGTGGATGGCGGCGACCAGCTTGCCCCAGCCGAGTTTAGCTATTTTTTCCAGCAATGTTGCTTCGAGTGCGTTGCGCCGTGCCGGGTCAGCCGCCATGGCAACCACCGCCTGAATGAACGGCGCAAACTGCCGCAACCTATACCATGCCCCGGCAAAACCGGTATATGCTTCCCGTTCCCGGCGGCGGTAGCTTCGGGCCTGTTCGGCATGGCCTTCCTGTTCGGCGATTTCGGCCAGGATCATGTAGGTTGTCCAGATTGTAGCCGCCGCCGGGTCGAGAGTCTGTTTGATGGTGAGCGCCTGTTCCGCACATTGCCGAGCTTCTAGCAAGCGGCTGGGTTCGTTTCGCAGGAGTCTGGCGAGGTTGTTGAGCGCGGTGGAAACACCTAATTGATTGCCGGCCGCTTTCGATCCGTCAATCGCCTTGCGATACCAACCCTCCGCGGCGGCGGGCTTGCCGGCGGATTTGGTGACGATGGCCAGATTATTCCAGGTCCGTGCAGCGCCGACCAAGTCGCCCAGCACTTCCCAGATGCGCGCCGATTCTCGATAAGCCCGTTCGGCGGCGTCCCAGTGACGGGCTTGCTGATACACGTTGCCCAGTTGATGCCAATAGACGGCTTCGTGTGCCGGCTCTCCCAGTCGCTGGAAAAACGTCAACGCTTCCTGGTAACGGTGCTCCGCCTCCGGCAGGTCGTTTTGCTCCAGCGCCAGGCTGCCGAGTTGGCCGTTGCTAACGGCTGCACCCCGAAGATCACCCAGTTCTTCAGCAATCGCTAGCCCTGCCGTATAAGCCGCCCGTGCGCTCGCATAATCGCCCTTGTTCCTCAGCACATCCGCCAGATCGGTCTGCAAGCAACTTATCTGCCGCCGCACCTCGGGCGAAGCTTCCAACTGCTGCGCCACCGCCAGTGCCTGCCGGTAGTGTGCCTCCGCCTGTTCCAATTGCCCCTGTCCACGAAAGCACCGCCCCAGCGAGTTCAGCGTCGTGCAGCGGTCGTAACTCGGCGCCGTCCCCAGCCCTTGCAGCACCTCCTCGAATGCTGCCTGCGCCTCCCAATGGCGGCCAGCGTTCCGTAACTGCTCGCCCCGGTTGCTGCGGGCCAGAAACCAATTGCGGGAACCCACCGCCCCGGCCACCACTTCCGCCCGCTGAGTCAACGCGGCCCGGTCCCGCTGGAGGCCGAAGAAGCTGAGAAACTGGTTCACGCACTCGACGAATTCCACCGCCCCCTCCTCGCCAGCGATCAGCGCCCCGTCCACCGCGTGCAGCAGGTTAGGCAATTCCCGCTGAGCAATGGCGCGGACTTCGTGGACAGGATGACCTTTATCTTCCTGATAGAGAAAGCCGGACAGATCATAGTAGCGTTGCCGGTGCCGGGCGTTCAGAGCGGCCTGTTCCGCCGGGGACAGGCGCGACCACAGCACCGGCGCCAGGGTGGGATGGAATTTGAGAAAGGGTGGATCGACACCCGGAATAGACTCGACCTGAATCAGCCCGGTGGTCGCCAATTCCTGCCGCAACCCTGCCCAGTCCGACTCAGCCAGTTCCGTGATTTGCAATAGAGCGGGCTCCCATGCTCCCCCCTGAAACACCCCCAACCGCGGCAGCCATTGCCGCGCGGCAGGCGTCAGCCGTTCCAATGACAGATTCAACGACGCCAGCAGCGGATTGTCCGGCGTCTCCAGCAACAGCTTTGCCAGCCGTTCGCCCAATTCTTCTATCGCGCGGAATTTGAGTTGCTGCGCCAGCAGACCGATAGACAGCGGATGAAAGTCCACCTGCTGAAACAAATCAAGCAAAGCTTCCCGTTCAGGGAGCGGTATCTCCGGTTCTGGTGGTAATTTTGCAAGCGCCTGAAAATAGGCCAGCGCATCTTCCCGATCCAAACCCTTCAAGGGCAAATAGCAGTAGTCCGAGCACTCCAAATTCGCCATGCGCATAGTAATCAACACCCGACTCTCGCCCGCTTCGGACCATTCCTTTGCGACACCCAGCAATTCCCGCAGTGGCTGTGTTTCCAGACTCTCCAAATTATCCAGAATCACCAGCACCGGTTCAATCTGCAACTCCTGGGTGGCGGCCGGGAAATTCGGCAGATTTTTTTCCATCACCGTCGCCAGCGTACTGACCGCGAACTCCACCGCATCGATGCCTTGAAAGGCGTCATAACTTATCCAGCACACCCGCCGGAACATGTCGGTCCTCTGCAACCAGCGGCCCGCTTCCGCCGCCAGGTAGCTCTTGCCTTGGCCGCCGAAGCCAGTGATTGCCAGTCGCCGCGTGCCTTTTACGAATTCCCGTTCAATTTCCCACAACTCGCGGCTGCGCCCGAAAAAGCCGGTTTGCTGTAATGTCGGTAAATTGTTTCGGCGAACCGGCGCCACTGCGGATTCAGCCTGTGCCGTCAACAGCGGCGTGTCCTGTCCAGCCTGATACAGCGCCGGCAGGAACCAATCCTGCAACTCCAGAGTGATTCGCGTACTGCCGCGTTGCCGTTCACCCCGAGACCGCTGCTGGAACAGCGACTGGCGGGCTTCGTCCAATGCTTCAGTGACCGCCTTGCCTTGACCGATCAGTTCGTAGAAAGCCTCGAACAGGGCGCGAGTGGTGGCTACCAATACGCTATGAGTCATCGCCAGCACGGTGGGAATGCCGGCATGAGTCAGCCGTGCGGCAATACTGCCCAACGGATCTTCACCACCGACGGCGGCCGATTGGCATGCTGAAAGCACCATCAATCCCAATCCTTTACCATGCAATTGTTCGCCCAATAGCTCGGCGTCAGTCGGCGCCTTGCCGGCTCCGGCCCGCTCGAAAAGCAGATAGCCTACATTTTTATCGGTATCGAACAGGCCGTGGCCGTCGAAATGCAGGATGTCCACCGGCGGCAGCGCAGCGTTTTCCAGCCGCTCCACCAGCTTCCGAAAGGTGGCCGGGCGCAGAAATTCGACGTCTACTCGTCCCGGCGCTTTTTCTTCCAGCGCATCCAGGACCGCCTGAGCATCGGCGCGGGGGTTGATAAAGTGCTCACCATCAGGCCGGCTCACCACGAACAGCAATCGCAGCCGGTCTTTCGGCTTGACCTGCAGCGGCGTCCGCCCGCCGCCGGTTTTCGGCAAGCAGCGGCGAACGGAAATGCGCGGATTCTCATGCACCAGATACGTCCCGGCAGGATCACGCAGCAACTCCCACGGCTGCGCCAGCACCGCCGGATGGTCGCTGCTCACCGTCAGCAATCGCCCCGGTTCGCGCCGCTCCAGAAACCGGTCGAACAGCCGTCGGGCTTTGATGTCATCGCCCAGCACCGCCGCCAGCAGCGCCTCGCCCCAGCCGGGCAGCTTGGCCGCAATCCGCTGTGCCCGCTCGTCGTCCACGTCGGTGGCGTATTGCGCCGCGTAGACCTCCAGATACCACTGCAAGTCCTGCTGATCCGGCGCCGCGAGCGGACCGCGAAACGGCAGCGGTTCCGATTCGTCGTGGTCATCGTCCTCAATCAGGCGGACGATAACCTGCTCGGGGGTCGGAAAGCGGAGGTTGAGTTCCAAGGTCATGGTTCAGGCTCCTGCGTCGCGGACAGGGGATTTTCAGGTCAAGTGGATGAAATATACTGGAGTTTGCTGACATAACCGATTAATTTTACTTGAACAACAACTTCTAACAGAAGGTTGTACATTACCCGCATACCCATGGAGGGAGTGCAAAGCCTCCGGCCCGTTCTCCGCCGTGCGGCAGAATTCGACGATGCGGTTCAACTCCCTCTGGAAAAAGCCCCGCTCCAGATTGAAGGCGTCATCATCCAAACTACCACCCCGCAATCCCGCCTTGACCACCGCGGCGCCCCTGTTGCTGTCACTCCCTCGCCACGCAGTCGCTGGGCCGAACTCGTGGCCGATGTGAGCCTGTACCTCAACGCTTATGGCGGTCATGCTCAGGTACTGCGCTACGCCCGCACCGCCAGCACTTCGATTCTGCTGCAAAATGGCGGCCGTACCCTTTCCCAGGTGCGCTTCGTACAGGACGATGCGCCGGTAGCCGTGGGGTTCGGGATGAGCGTGGACGGAGTGCGGTTCAAGCCCTGCTCACACACAACAGGCCGAGTCTGCTCGACGCTGCCCGGACTTTGACAGAGGCCGATTTCCAGGCCGCTTTCGACGCCCTGTTTACCCACCAGGATGTGGTCGCCCTTCCGCTGGCTTCCGAGCAGGATACCGATCCTGACGACGCGCTATCGGATGATGACGAAACCACCACAGCCGCCGGAGCCGGCGACAACCGGCAGCAACGCCACGGTCGGCTGACACAGCAGCTTCAAGAATTACTGGCGCAACCGCCAATCCGCGCTCGCCTGTACGCCGCGTTGGAAACCACCGGCAATCCTACCGATGCGACCCGGGGTTTGTGGTTGCGCCGCCGTCTGCATGAGACGCTGACGCAGGCTTGCCTGCTGGCTTGTCAGCAGGTGATGGCTACGCGCGCCGGCACCGACACCCTCCTGGCCGACCCGTTGCCGCTGCCGAAGGACCGGCCATCAGTTGGATTACCGAAACTACCCTTGGCGGCGCCGGTATTCTCGAAAGCCTCGCCGCCATCATCACGGCTGAACCTCGCCGTTTGTTCCGCGCGGCGGAAGCCGCCCTGCAACCCTCCGATCTGGAATTGGTGTCACAGGCGCTGGATCGCTTCGTCGAACTGGCTTGCACTGAGGCGGATGTGGCGGCGGCGACGGCCCGTGTCCGGAGCGTAGTCCGGCACACCGAGCGCGCTGACCCTATGGCGCAACTGTTCACGCTGTTGCGGTCTCGCCGGCTACCGCTCGGTCATGCCACCGGAGTGGCCCTCAACACCCGCTTGCTTCGTCATGGCATGACCCCGCAGGATGACGCTTTGCTGCATGAACTGGTCAGTTGGCGCCGTACTCTGGAAACTCAGTTGGAGATGGCGGTCAGCCTCGATATTTTCTGCTATCTGGCGGCCAGTCAGCCGCGGTTCGCATCACGCTTGCGCACGCTGTGTCATTTGCCCGGCGCCGGGGCCAATGAACTGATGAAGGCGTTGAGTGGCATGCTGTGGGCGCAGGGCGGGGAGTTGCGCCAGCGGACGCTCGAATCCTATCACCCGTTCCGGACCGCCACGACCACCGATCCAGAATTGGTGCAGGTGCTGTTGCTGGACGAAGCGCTGGCAACGGTGGAGCTGGCCAGCGACAATTGGCTCGACCGTACCTGTGCCGTGCTGGAGCAAACTGGCCGCTGCCGCCTGCTGGCCGGGTGCACCCAGGCGGCGGCATTGCGGCGGGCGATCACCCGGTTGCAGGCGCAGCCGGTGGATGTGGGTTATTTGCAACTGTATGCGGTCGTCGAACGTTATGAAGCCACAGCGGAAACCCTGGCGGTAATTCTCGGGCTGGAGGAGCAATGGTAACCCGGTATAACCAGCGCGATCTGGTCGGCCCGGCGCAGGCGGCTGCGATCCGCAATCTGATTCAGGCGCTGCTGGTGAGCGAACTGATTCAACCCAGTAAAACCCTATGGTTGGCGTCCGCCTGGGTGAGCAATATCGAGGTCATCGACAACACCGCGCAGCAGTTCTCCGCCCTGGAACCCGACTGGACTGCCCGTCCGATCAGGTTATTGGAGACGCTGTGCGCCATTGCCCGCCGCGGCGCCGAAGTGGTGGTGATTTTGCGTGACGATCCCCACAACCGGCCATTTGCCGAACGGTTGCGCAGCACCCCGGAGTGGGGACGGCGCGCGATCCACCTGCTGCTGGAGCCGGATTTTCACGAGAAGGGACTGCTGGGCGCTGATTATTCATTGGACGGCTCCATGAACTTTAGACCCGCAGTTGGCGGCACGGTTGCCGGAGATTTTCGGGTTGCTTTCCGTGTTTGGCGAGCAGCGCACGGTGCTGGGCTATCTGGAAACACTGTTACGCTATCTGGCGGCAGCGGCGGTCACCGTCAATGAAGCCGATGTCCGCCGCGCTTTGGTTCAAGTTCTACCGACTCTGGAGGAACGTATCATGCCGACAATGGTTGAAACCTGGCTGGAACAGGGCCGCACCGAGGGGCTGGCCAGGGGCATCCAGGCGGGTGAAAAAAGGGTGCTGTTCCGCTTGCTGGAACGCCGTTTCGGCAAAGTGCCGAAAACATACCAGACTCGCATCACCGCTGCCGATGCCGATACCTTGCTGCTTTGGAGTGAGCGGGTACTGTTCGCACAACGATTGGCGGACGTGTTCAGCGAACCGCCACCCGGCGAGCCGGTAGGGTGAAATCAGCCCGGTAGGTCGTGCACAAGGACGTGCCCGACAGTCGCCGATGTAAATTTGGGAAACCGTCGGGCAACGCTGCGCTTTTGCCCGATCTACGATGATTAAAGCCGTTTGAGCAATTCATCATATTCGGCATGCGGGCCAATCCAGAACCAGTAAATATGACCTGCTTCCAGCAAGCCCAGCGCTCAATATCCAATCCCAATGCGGACCGAGTAAATCGGCTGCCGCTGGCTGATCCGTTTGAATTGCAGGCTGTTATGGTAAGGATTCGAACGCCAGAGTGCATAAGCTCGGGTTGCCTGATCTTGAACGGCGGCCGGCAACCGATCGAGTCGCCGCCGAAACTCCTTTGTGACACTCGATTTCACTGTTTGGGCGTTATCTCAAGAAATAGCTCATCGAGCGGCGTGGTTTCGCCAGCAGCAATTTCCTGGCGTACCGCAGCAGCCAGGCGATTCCATTGCGCATCGGTCGTAGCGCGAAAGCGCTCGGACCACGCCTGTTCATCCTCCAATTCGGCCAGAAGACGTGAAGCTAAAGCATCTTGCTCGTCTGCCGGCAGCCTTTGAAGTTTCGTAATCACTTGTTGAAGTAACTGAGTTGTAGCCATAGGTTTTCCTTAGATGCCCAACTTGCGGAACACGTCGTCGGCGTCCTCACAGCGTACAATTCCCTTACCTTGATCCTCAATGCGCGCCCGGATAGTGGAAGCTTTGGGCATAAGAGATTTCTCTGGTTAGACGACGAAGCAATTATAGCCCAAAGGGGCTACAGTATATCTGGCTAGGTTTCTGTACCTTCCGGTTTCTTGGAACATGTCTGGCATGGCATCAAAACCCAGTCCGCGCGCTACACATTGGCCGGGAAATGTTGGGGTTGATTGCTCATCCCAACAGTCATGACCTTTGGCAACGACACCCTGGCCAATCAAAATACTGCTGTACTTTCACGGTAACCTACAATCTACTTTGCGCCTGCTTTCTTCAGTACTTCCACAATATCCTGACGCCCTTCACTGTTAGCCATGCTCAACGCCGTATCTCCTGTGCTCGTCTTGGCGTTGACATCGGCGCCCTTGGCGAGTAGTGCTTGCACTATCTCCAGGTGGCCCGTCCCAGAGGCCACCATCAACGCTGTTACGCCACAGCAATTCCCGCTGCTCTAGAAATTTTAGTATAATCAGTATATTATATACGATGCTTCGGCAGGTCTGGCAAGGTATTTGGGCTTCAAATTCAATCGATTTGGGTGGTCATTATGGTAAAAGCAAACTGTATTCCACTTCGCCCTCAGCGGCCGCAATTAAATAAACACTGTTCAGCGCCGGCCTTG
Organism: uncultured Pseudomonadota bacterium; assembly: GCA_963708455.1. GTDB lineage: Bacteria > Pseudomonadota > Gammaproteobacteria > Competibacterales > Competibacteraceae > CAIMUS01. The sequence continues at coordinate 1,449,667 of CAVPSQ010000004.1, read as the reverse complement.
TTAGGTCAAATCAGAGAGGACTTTGGGAAGATCACTGACCCTCGTCATGGCGGTCAGCAGTTTTCCTTACCGGATGTCTTGATGTCAGGCTTGGCGGTCTTTGGACTGAAATATCCGTCGTTATTAAAGTTTGATGAGCAACGTCATGAAGAGCGGGTTCGAGCGAATTTAAAAAGTCTTTATGGTGTTTCACAAGCCCCCTGTGATACCCAGATGCGGAAAGTGTTGGATGAGGTCTCACCCACTGAGTTACGAGCCCCCTTTATTCATATTCATCAGCACTTGCAATCGCACGGGATATTGAAAGCGTATCGGTATTTAGGAGGATTTCTAGTTAACCTGGATGGGACCGGTCATTTTTCTTCCTCCAATATCTGTTGTGCCGATTGCTGTGAAAAGCATCATCGAAATGGCACGGTTGAGTATTATCATCAATTAGTAGGAGCGGTGATAGTTCATCCAGATAAAAGTCAAGTCTTACCTTTATTTCCTGAGGCCATTACGCGCCAAGATGGGGCGAGCAAGAATGATTGTGAAAGTAATGCCAGTAAACGGCTGTTACTGGCACTACGTGAAGCGTTTCCGCAATGGCCCATGATGGTGGTGGAGGACAGCTTGTCGGCCGACGGTCCTCACATTAAGTTATTGAAAAAATTAAAGTATCATTACATCCTGGTGGCGAAGCCGAGCGACCAGCCGTCGTTGTTCGAGGAGGTCCGGAAGCGATTAAATAACACTGAGTATGAAGAATTTGAGGAACTGGGAGAGGATGGCGTCTTACGGGGCTATCGCTGGATGAAGGGGTTGCCTTTGAATAAATCTCATCCTGATATTCTGGTGAATTACCTGGATTATTGGGAAATACGGGAGGGTAAAGAGTACAATTTTTCGTGGATAACGGATCTGGAACTACGGCGAGATAATGTCTACCAGGTGATGAGAGGAGGTCGGGGTCGGTGGAAGATTGAAAACGAAACGTTCAACACACTCAAAAATCAGGGCTATCAGTTAGAGCACAACTATGGACATGGGCAAAAGCACTTGACGACGGTGTTTGGGATGCTGATGATGCTAGCCTTTTTCGTCGATCAAGTGCAAGAGATGTGCTGTAATTTATTTCAAGCGGCGCGGCAACAATTCCGTTCCAGAACCTCGTTATGGAGCAAGTTAAAGGGATTATTTAAGGAGTATTTTATTACCAGTTGGGAGAGCTTATGGTTAGCGATGATTTATGGGCATAAGGGTGGGGTATTGGAACCCGATACATCATAATTGCTGATAAAAACCATAGTTGTTTTGATGAATGAGTGTGTTGAAAGAAAGTGGTTAAAATGAGAGTAGTTTATTATGGCTTCCGAGGAAGTCAGGGTAGTTTTTGTTGTTATGATTCTTGTGTAATTACTGATCAATTAGCTACTGGCGCCGCTGCATTAGAGCGGGAATTGCTGCTGCAAGAGCCGCTTTTCTAGCCAGGCTCCACCGGGAAAAGGGCCTTGAGGAGTGGCTTACACGTGTTATTCGAGAGCGGGTGGAACTCGAGGAGATTGCCTTTGCCGAGGTAAAACGTGAGCTAAAAACAAGGCAGCCAGCGTAACCCGGATGAAGCGAAGCTGGCGAAGCGCAATCCGGGTTCCGTCCGTACACCCCGGATTCCGGCCTTCGGCCTGCATCCGGGCTACCACTGTTTATTTTTACGCTGGCCGGGTAGTGTTCTCGATATGGATATAGTCACTCACAACTTATTGATTATAAAATGCTTGATGAGGTCTGTATCCACGTCTGAAGCACTACCCTGGAGTTCAAGAACGACGACTGACCGAGGCATCCCCTCAATGCTGGATTGGCTCTACGGCACATGTTCCCGCGCCAGATAGTCATGTGACTGCATTTCGTGTAAACGGCTGACCGTGCGCTGAAATTCGAAGCGCAGTTTTTCTCCCTGGTAGAGTTCCCACGGCGGTGCAGCGGCGGAGACGATCAGTACGACGCTGCGATCGTAGCAAGCATCCACCAGATTGAGGAAGCGGCGCGCCTGATTTTCCATCTGCCAGTCCATCACCGGGATGCCGGAAATCAGCACCGTATGGAAACAGCGAGTGATTTCGAGGTAATCCGCCTGACTGCGGGGACCGTCGCAGACCGCCTTGAAGTCGAACCACACCACGCCGTCGGCCTGCCGTCGGGTGGGAATCAACCGGCTCTCCACTGCCAGACTGCCACCCCACTCGCCCGGTTCCGGGCTGACGTGCTCGAAGGCATCGCTCAGGACCTCATCGGCCCTGTCGTCCAAGGGGCAGTGATAGATTTCCGCCTGCTCCAGATAGCGCAGCCGGTAATCCACGCCGTTGTCCACGTTCAGGATTTCCAGATGCTCCTTGATAAGCGCAATGGCCGGCAGGAAGCGGGCCCGCTGCAAGCCGTCCCTGTACAGCTCGTCCGGCGGAATGTTGGAGGTGGTGACCAGCGTCACGCCGCTGGCGAACAGCTCCCGCAGCAGGCCGTAGAGCAGCATGGCGTCGGTGATATCCGCGACGAAGAATTCGTCCAGGCAGATGACCCGCGTCTGCGCGGCGAACTGGCGGGCGACGTGCTGCAACGGTTCCTGCCGGTCCTTCAGCTCGCGCAGCGCAGCGTGCACCCGATACATGAAATTGTGAAAATGGATGCGCAGTTTGTGCTGCAGCGGCAGGGCGCTGTAGAAGGTATCGACCAGATAGGTTTTGCCGCGGCCGACGCCGCCCCACAGATACAGACCGCGCGGTGCGGTCATCGCCGCCGCCGGCGCAGCGCGTTGGAGCAAGCGCCCCAGCAGTCTGCCTTTGGCGGGCGCCGGGGGCGGCGGCGCTGGCGCCCGCAGCAGTTCGTCGTAAATCCGTTGCAGGCGCTGGATCGCCCGCTCCTGGGCAGGATCGTGCTGAAAACCCTCGCGTTGCAAATCGTTGCGATAACGTTCGTAAGGCATGGCCGCTTGTCAATTCGCCGCCGCGTCGCGGTTGGGGAGGTACTGGGACCAGTCGTGGTTGGGGTCGCCGAACACAAAGAAATCCGGATTGAGCAGGCTGGAACGGGCATTGTAGCGCAACGGCTGCATCCGGGTGTCGGTCAGGCCGCCGCCAGCCTCTGCGACGATGGCCTGGGCGGCGGCCGTGTCCCATTCGTAGGTGGGACCGAAGCGGGGATAAAGATCCACCTTGCCTTCGGCCACCAGGCAGGATTTGAGCGCGCCGCCCACGCCCACGTGATCGTGCCTGCCCAGCACGGCCAGATAGGCTTGCAGGCGCTGGCCGGTATAGGATGCGCGGCTGCTGGTGACGCGCAGGGGCTGGCCGGGATCGATGCGACGGGTGTGAATGGCGCGGGGGGCGTGGTGGGGCGACTGCTTGAAGGCACCGCCACCGCGCCAGGCGCAGTAGCAGACGCCGGTAATGGGGATCAGAATCAGCCCGAATACGGCCTGATGCTGATGGATCAGCGCGATATTGATCGTAAACTGGCCGTTGCGACGGACGAATTCGCGGGTGCCGTCCAGCGGGTCCACCAGCCACAGCCGCTGCCAGCGGCGGCGGCCGGCGCGCTCGCTTTCCTCCGACTCTTCGGACAGTACCGGGATGTCCGGCGTGAGGGCGGTCAAACCAGCAAGGATACAGTCATGGGCGATCATATCTGCTTCGGTCACCGGGGATTGGTCCGCTTTTTTGGTCACGGTGAAGCCGCCGAGGTAGATATCCAGAATGCGGCGGGCGGCGTCCCGGGCGATGGCTTTGACCGGTTCCACCAGGCCGGCGAGATCGACGCTCATGCGTTAGGGGCGGTTACCCAGCAGTTCGCGCGCCAGGAACAGGGCGGCGATGGAGCGGGCCTCGGTGAAATCGGTGCAGGCCAGCAGAGCGGCGCTGTCGCTCAACCGCCAGGGCACGACCTCCAGCTCTTCGGGTTCGTCCCCGGGCAGAGGCTGTGGATACAAATCCTCGGCCAGCACGACATGGGTGGTATGGCCGATATAGCCGGGGGCGATGGTCATGGATGTCAGACGCCGCAGGCGGCGGGCGCCGTAGCCGACTTCCTCCATGATTTCGCGGTTGGCGGCCGCCAGCGGATCTTCGCCGCGCTCCATGACCCCTTTGGGAAAGCCGAGTTCGTAGCGATGAGTGCCGGCGGCGTACTCCCGCACCAACAACAAGGTGTGATCCTGCAGCACCGGTACGACCAGCACGGAATCGATAGCAGAGCCGGGTACGCGTTCGTATTCCACTTCGACGCCGTTGGCGAAGCGCAGATTCAAGCGTTCGACCCGAAATAGGCGGGTGCGGGCGATGGTTTCGGCGCGGAGGATTTCCGGTACTTGACGCACCTTGAATTCAGTCATAACGGTGACGGAAATTATAAGCTACGTGGAACGGCAGAGATTGTACACGATCCTCTGGGATCGGTTGGGATACCGGGCCCGCTTGTCCCTGTCCGCGTCCTACCTGCCGCATCCATCCTGCACCCTTCAAATAGAGAGTCTTTGCTATGTTGCCCTGGCGGCGGATAAACACAGTATTGCTGGACATGGACGGTACCCTGCTGGACCTGCGGTATGACAATCATTTCTGGCTGGAATACATGCCGCAACGTTACGGGGAGCGGCACGGTCTGGATCCGCAACGGGCCAGGACCGAACTGCTGGCGCGTTACCAACAGGTGGCAGGGACGCTGGCCTGGTACTGTCTGGATTACTGGACACAGCAACTAGGGATGGATATAGCGACGCTCAAGCGCGAGGTGGAGCACCTGATCGCCATCCGTCCGCATGCGGTCGAGTTGCTGGACGCCATGCGCGCCGCCGGTAAGCGGATACTACTGGTCACCAACGCGCATCCTGGCAGCCTCAGCCTGAAGCTGGAAAAAACGCAGTTGGCGGGGCATTTCGACGCCGTGATCTGTGCTCACGCCCTCGGGCTGGTCAAGGAACAGCCGCAGTTCTGGCCCCGGTTGCGCTGGCAGGAGGATTTCGACCCGGCGACCACGTTGCTGGTGGATGACAATGAGACGATTCTGCGCACGGCGCAGGCTTACGGCATCGCCTATTTGCTGGCGGTGCTGCAACCCGATTCCGCCCATCCACCCAAAGCGCCGGGAGAATTTCCCGCGATTCACGATTTTTCGGAGTTGCTGCCGCTGAGCGGGGGTTAAGGTAACAGTCATGCCGCCGGCAGCGGCCCGCTGGATACACTGCGCGCCGCCCACCGGCTGAGCCTGCGGGTTACCAAAATCAGCGTGGATGGGTGACCGGAGTGAATCCACAATTCAGGCGCAGGCTCACCGCCAGCCTCTGCTTCCAGGGGCTGCTTCAGGCGTCGGCAGCGTTGCGGTCCGAGTGTCCACCGGCACCATGGTGCCGACTTCCTGCGGCAACGGCTTGATATGCAACTCCCGCTGGGGATAGGGAATTTCGATGCCGGCCTTCTTTAAACCATCCCAGATAGCAAACATCACGCTGGAGCGGACTTTAATCATATTCGACTGGGACATGTTGACATGGTATTGCACCCTGAAACTCAACGACGATTCGGCAAAATCCCACAGCAACACGCTCCATTCCGGCTCGTCCAGTACCTCGGGATCATCGCTCATAACCTGTTCCAGAATGCGCTGCACCTCATGGGGGTCCGCTTTATAGCTGACCCCGATCATCAACACCGTGCGCACGATCTGGTCGGAATGAGTCCAGTTGACGAAGGCATGGGTGATCACTTCGGAATTAGGAATGATGACCTCGTGTCGGTCCCAGTTGCGCAGCACCAGCGAGCGGATGCCGATGCGGGTGATCTCGCCGGTGTAATTGCCGATCTGCACGATATTGCCGCTGCGTAATGGGCGTTCTATCAGCAATAACACCCCACTGATAAAATTGTTGGCGATGGCCTGCAAGCCGAACCCGATGCCGACGCCCACGGCGCCGGCGAACACCGCCAGCGTGGTCAGACCGACGCCTATCAAGCGCAGGATGATAAGGATGCCCAGCAACACTACGAAATACTGAGCGAACACCGACAGGCTGTGACGAATGCCCAGATCGGTAACGCCGGCGAATATCCAGCGATAGGTGATGGCGCGCAACCAACGGCCGAACCAGATCACCACCAGGAAGGTAGCCACTGTGACGATGAGGCTCCACAGGCTGATCCTGATGCTGCCCAGGGTAAGCAAGGGCTTACTCAGGAAGCTCAGCGCATCATCGAGAAATGCGATCTCTCCGCGCCAGTTGAAGACGGCGAGCAGCACCGCCATCGCTCCGGCCGCCAGACCCAGTTCCAGGATGTTGTACAGCGGACTGATGATGTCCTGCGTCCACAGCAGGCCGTAGTTGGAATGGGACAGAGCGTAGTTCTTCAAGACCACCACCAAGTCGTTGAACAGGCCCCGGATAAGCAGCCATCCTACCAGCGTGGCGGCTACGATCAACATATACGAGCCGATGGTCCAGGCAAGGTTTAAATAACCGGCCAGCCCCAGAATCGAGGCCACCAGCAGGGATAGCGGCAGCAGCAGGCTGAGCAAACCCAAGCTGACAAACCAGAATTGCCCGGCGTAATGCAGTGCGAGCACATCGAGCACATAACGCCGGATCCGCTGCAAGGGGAAGAAGATCAGCAGCCAGTAGACCATGAACAGGCGATCGAAGGTTCTGATCACGGGTTTGGGCAAATCGCTGAGATGCGCCAGGATAGCGATCGCGCTCAGCAATCCGCCCAATAGCAACAACCAGCATACCTGGTGGTACAGGTGCGGCTGCTGCTTTGCGGGCGGCAGTTGCGGCGACGCCAGCAGCAGCCAGGCCAGATTGATGAGAATTTTGACGCCGAACCACAGCAGCACCAGGGTGGTGATAATGCCCAGTCCTGGCTGCGGCGCCTCAAATAGCCAGAGCGTCAGCAGCACTATCGCCACCACGCCGCTTCCACGCAGATTGCGGCGCAGCAGTTGTTGTACGGCCAGCAGGAACCTAGCCAGAAAACTGTCGTCCCGCTCGTTCTCGTCGCCGGTATGCGGCCGGTTCAGGTAATGCAGTAGAGCGACCATCGCTCCCACCAGGCCGGCGCCCAGCGCCAGCAGGCTCAGCCATTGGGCAATACCGCCCCGTCCTATCGCCTCCAGGGCCGATTCTATGCTCAGGCGTACCTGATGGAGCAAGGCGCTCGGCGCTTCCCGCAGGCCGGTCCACAAGTCTTGCCATTCTTTAGCCGTGCCCGGCAACTGCTCGCGGGCCGACAGATCCTGACTCAGGCGTTCCTTGTAAAGTGTTTCCAGGCGGTTCCGCATCTGCTGGATTGGCTCCAACTGTCGCTTGGTTTGTCCCTGGTAGGTATCCAGTTCCTCCAGCAAGCCCTCGACCAAGCTGATTTCCTCCAGACGCAGGCGGTTATCGGCGCCGGTTGCTTCGCGTTGCTCCAGAATTTTCTTCTTTTGGTTAAACAGATCTATTTTGCCCTGCCCCAGGTCGTAGATGCTTTGCAGCTCGCTGTGCAGACTGCCCAGGCGTTGCACACCTTCCTGCAACTGCAAGGGCTTGACCTCCGTCTTGTCTATCAGGCCGCTCCATCGCGCCAACTCATCAGCGACCAGGGATTCATAATAAATACCCCAACGGAGCAGAACGGCGCGCTCTTCGGCATCCTGGATACGGGTTTCCAGCCAACCGCGGCCAGCGACGGTCAGGCTCTCCCCTTGCTGACCCAGTTGCGCGCGCAGTTCGTTGACTTTGTTCAATTGCCCCTGAAGCTCCTGCTGGAGCTGCTTGGCGCGATCTTCCCGCTGCTCCCGGCGGCTTTGTTCTTCCTGCAAGCGATAGATTTCCTCGATCCTGGTCTGCCATTGCCCAGCCAGCTTGCCCCGCTGGACCAGCAGTTCCGCCAGTTCCTGCAGATTCATCCAATTCTGCTGCTGCAGCTTCAATTCGGCCCGTTGCTGATTCAGCGTTGCACTGGTCGATTGCAACTGCTCCAGGCGATTGCCGCCTTCGGTAGTTTCCTTGGCCGGATTTTTCAGTAATTGCTCCTGCCCCTCCAATTGCTGAATCGTCTGCTTGAGTGTACCGATGCGGCGCTCCACCGCTGTAGTGGCAGCCTGTACGCTTTCCTGTCTGAGCTGGATCGAGCCGCTATCCAGCTTGGCCTGCTCCACCATCATGGCGGTGACCTGGCCGACCTGCAACGCCTGCGCCTTGCCGGGCTGCTGCGTGCTTAACGTATCGACCTCCTGCCGCAACTGCTCGATGTGGACCTTATCATCGGCGACCGCCTGACCCAGCGTCTGCAACTGCTCGGCCGCTTTCTGCAAATCCACCGGTGGCAGCGGAGCCTGTCCTTCCTGCGCATACGCCCCAACCGTCAACAACAGCAAGGGCACCAGACACTGTGCCGGACCGACACTCCGCAGCCAACAAGACATCACTACCGCCGATAGCCACTTCAGGTGGAGGATCAGTGCATACATCGCTGGTTTTCTGCTGGCGTTTGGAAAAGTTTGAATCAAAATGGGACACCTGTTGTCAGGCAAATTCGATATGGTAAGCTTGCCAGCGCTAAGGACGTCCCCCGATCATTGCTTATTATTTTGGCTAACATGTCGATAAAATTGAATAAATACCGGTTCCCGGTAGCGGCAGCCGGTTTTTTCCTGGCCTTGAGCGCGCTGCTGGCGCCCCCTGTCCAGGCCAGCGATCAGGAAGCCGCTTTCCAGGCGGCCACGCAGTATACCGTGAAGATTCGCACGATCACAGAAACCCCTTTTGCCGGTGATGAGAAGGGTGCCATCGAAGGCGCTGGCTTTCTGGTGGATCGGGAGCGGCGCTGGCTGGTCACCAACGCCCATGTCACCACCCGTTCGCCGTCCCGCGTCGAAAGCGCCTTTAAAGGCGGGCAGTTTTTTCCGGTTCACAAGGTATACGTCGACCCCTATCTGGATCTGGCTGTCCTGGAAATCCCCAAAAAGAACTTTCCAGAAAAAGCCGTCATCGCCTCTTTGCAGTGCAACGACATACCGCCGGTCGGCCACCCGGTCGGGGCGTTCGGCCATCCCTGGTCGTTGTCCTATACCGGTACCCGTGGCATCGTCTCCGGCGTAACCGTGCGTTCCGGGGTGGAGTGGTTACAAACCGACGCGGCTCTGAACAGCGGCAACTCCGGTGGGCCGCTCATCAGCCTGGTCAACGGTCAGGTGCTGGGAGTCAACACGGCCATGCTGGTGATGCAGAATACCGAAAATCTGAACTTCGCCGTCCCGATGAAATACGTCTGCAGGATTCTGGACCTGTTACGGCAGGGTAAAGACCCCTCGCCGCCGATCCTGCCGGTGGTGTTCTTTGAGGACGATGGCGAAACCAATGAATTGAAGGTAGCCGCCGCCTATTTCGAGGGCAATCCCCCGCCTTTGATGGAAGGCGATGTGATCCAACGGGTCAACGAAGATTCCACACCGATCAAGAATGCCACTCAACTGGTCGATGCGCTGCGGGGTCGTCTGGATGATGCCACCCTCACCGTGATCCGGGACGGCAAACCGGTATTGGTCAAGAGCACCCTCAAGCCGCTGCCGCCGCTCACCCAACGGCGGGGACTGTATTTCTCCGGCGTGCTGATCGCGCCCTCCGGTTTCCACGACGAGCCCGAAGCCAATCTGGGCAAGGTGTTGTCGGTGCACTATGTCGCCGACGGTTCCCAGGCTAACGCTCAGGGTTTGCAGCTGTGGGACATGATCAAAACAGTGGACGGTAAGCCGTTCCACGAGATCGATCCGCTCTATACCTATCTAAGTCAGCGGAGCAAGCCGGTACAAATCGTTATCAAGCGGCTCACCGAGTCGAACGACAAGCTGTACGAATACCACGAATTCGAACTGCCGATCGAAAATCTGAGCATCATCGCTGGTAATTGACGGACTTGACCTGCCACAGGGAACTTCTTTAACTGTAAAAATGTCATATGGGAGTCAATTTTCAGGGGGCGATCTGGGTTCGACGTGGATCGCAAAACCTGAGGCGCATGCCGAGGATGCAGCTAGGCCTCGTTAAAAGTGCTGCAATCAATTAGTTGCCAACGACGACAACTACGCTCTGGCTGCTTAAGGCGGCCAGCCTCTGACCGGGACTTGCTTGTGGGAACCGGATTCAGGGGTCGACCTTACATAAGCTCGCGACAACGCAGTCCGGGGCCGCGTCGCTAAAACCCTACCGGAACCGCCGTCAGCCGCCCTGCCCGTCGGACTGTTGACGGTTAAAACAAAGACGAGGCTACGCATGTAGTGCCAAGGGCAGAGGATTTGCGGACGGGGGTTCAATTCCCCCCGCCTCCACCATCTACAAGGGCTCGGATTCCTCTCCGGGCCCTTTTTCTTGCCTGAAATCCCCACGCCACGCGGGGTTCCGGCCACGCGCAGTTCAGCGTCAGCCACGGTCACCGGTTGCAAATCCAACTCACTGGTCAGACGCGCGTCCTGGCAAAATGGGAACATTTACGTTACCATCCTACCGATGAGCTACCAGATCAAAGAACTCCTGCTGCCCGAAGGCGACAGTCCATTCGCGGACTGGTTTTTGTCTTTAGAAGCGGTGGCGGCAGCCAAGGTCCGGGTGGCAGTGAGCCGGATGGAACAGGGCAACCTGTCCAACGTCGAGTGGTTCAGAGGCATCGGTGAGTACAAGATCGACTGAGTCCCGGGCTTGCGCATCTACCTGGCCAAAGACGGACTAAAGATCATCATCCTGATCGGCGGCGGCACCAAAAAACGCCAGCAACAGGACATCGATCAGGCGGTGGCACTGTGGCAAGACTACAAGCGCCGCAAGGCATCAACCCAGAAAGGAAAGTGAAATGGCACTGACCCGTGATTTCAAAGAGACCGTGGCCGCGCGTGTTCAGAACGACCCTGCCTTCGCGCAGGCCCTTCTGGATGAGGCTATCACCCTGTTCGTCAATGGCGAGCCGGAGTCGGCCAAGCTGATCCTGCGTGACCTTGTCAACGCCACTGTAGGCTTCGAGGCGCTCGCCGAGGAAATCCACAAGCCGGCAAAGAGCCTGCATCGGATGTTGTCTCATTCCGGCAACCCGACCATGAGCAACATCTCGGCAGTGTTTGCAGCCATCAAGCGTGCGCTCAAGGTCGAGGTGGCGTCTTCGCGAGTGTCAGCAAAGATGGAAGTGAATTTCGGTTTACATGGCAAGACAGTAGGCTGTTAAGGCCAAAGGCCATTTCCGGCATCTTACCGAGGCCCGTAAGCTGCGGGTCCCTGGGAGCGCCGGCGTCCTCGCCGGCCCTGTGCGGTCACCTGCGAAGTGTCCTGGCTTAAGTGGATACCCCCCAGTTATCTAGCTAAGTGCCTGATTTTATTAGTAGTCACTCTCCTGACGCAGGACGCCACAATATCACAAGTCACTGATTTATAATGGTTCCTATAGCTAGCGCCAAAAGTTATATAATTGTAATTCGCTACTACTCAACGAATACTCTACTAACATGTACATTCTCCACGGCGCCTGGATTCCTCGTGAAACCGATGATTTCGTTCAGAGCGGTGCGTTCTATCTATGGGTGGAAACGGCGAAAATCCTCGAAGTCAAGCCGGGTTACCGGGTAAACCACCTGCAAGCCAAGGAACTGGACGAATTTCTGGTCCACGATTTGGGCATCGCCAGCGATTCCTCGGTCAAAAGTATCCGCCAGTATCTGCAAACGTTCTATCAATGGCTGCCCGCCGAGGCTGGCAAACCGCTGCCCTCGCCGGAACTGGCCCGTTGGCTGACCCTGCCGTCGCCGGAGGACACGACGGTCGAGTTAACCTGCTGCCCCATTAGCGCCTATCCGCTGAATGATGTATCAAAAACCCTGAAAGAGCTGTATTTCCTGGTCTGTTATCAGCGTAACGACGTCCAATTTGGCCAGGACTTGCTGTTCTGGCTGCATTTCAGCCAGATGCTGCGGCAGGTGTTGCGCAAGGATCAATATATTCCGGCCCTCGAATACCGCGAATTGCCCGGCAAGGGCAAAAAAGCACCCTCTGGCACTATTTATCCCGGCTGGGAGATCGTTTCCGACAGCTTCGAGAGCCAACTGCAATGGGTACTCACCCGTATGCCAAGGGTCTGCGCCGCCGTGGCAGCCAGCGCCTCTGCACAGCCTCTGTTCTACGATGGGCTGACGCTGCTGCGGCATTTTGCCGAATGCCTGCTGCATCGGATGGTGACGGGTGTCTCGTTCCCGGCCGCTTTTCAGAAGAAGATCAGGGCTTCCCTGCTCGAGCAGTGCCTCGCCGGAACGCAGGCATTGCCGGCCAGCTCCCAGATGCTGGAACGCTATCGCCAGTGGCGGACCTGGCGGGAGGCAGTGGCGACCCGTTACAGCGACGACTGCCAGTTGGGTTTGCAATTGCTGGAAGGAGCGAACGAAAATGCGCCCTGGCAGTTGCTGCTGCTGGCTATCTCTAAACAGGACCCCTCGCTGAAGCTGCGGCTGGACGAATACTGGCATCTTGATGCGAAGGTCAAGAAAGCACTGCTCAAGTCCTTCGGCGGTCATCTGGAGGAACAACTGCTGCGCCATCTTGGTCATGCCGCCCGCATCTATCCCAAGCTCTGGGAGGGAATGGCGACCGACCGGCCGGTGGGCGTGACGCTGTCCATCGAAGCAGCCTTTGCCTTCCTGAAGGAACATGCCTGGGTGTTGGAAGACGCCGGCTTCAAGATCATCGTGCCGGCCTGGTGGACGCCGGAAGGTCGCCGCCGGGCCAGAGTGCGGGTTGCCGTCAGCCAGAGCAAGGCCGCGCCGACGGCGGGGAAAGGCTATTTCTCCCTGGACTCGGTGGTGCAGTACCGCTACGAACTGGCGATTGGTGATCAAGTGCTAAGCCCGCAGGAATGGGAACAACTGGTGAACGCCAAGACGCCCCTGGTGTGGTTTCGCGGCCAATGGATCGAACTGGAACGGGACAAGATGCAGCAGTTGCTGGAGTTCTGGCAGAAGCACGGCCAGGAAGACGCCAGCATGAGCCTGGCCGAACTGCTGCGCAAGGCGGCCGCCGACGAAGAAGAAGTGGATGTCAGTCGCAACGGTGCGCTGGCCGAGATGCTGGGCAAGCTGCGCGATCAGAGCCGCTTCGAGCCGGTCGCCGATCCGCCCGGTTTGCGCGGCAAGCTGCGGGAATATCAGCAACGCGGGGTGGCCTGGTTGCAGTATCTGGAAGGTCTGGGACTGAACGGCTGTCTGGCGGACGATATGGGCCTGGGCAAGACCGTCCAGGTGATCGCCCGCCTGCTGTTTGCGCGGGATACGCCGCAGGGTCCGACGCTGCTGATCGCGCCCACCTCGGTATTGGGGAACTGGCAGAAAGAGGTCGAAAAATTCGCGCCCCAACTTAAAGCGCTGGTGCATCACGGCAGTGGCCGGCGGCAGGACGCCAAGGCGTTTCAGGCGGACTGCCAGGCGCAGGATATCGTCATTACCTCCTACACGCTGGCCCGCAAGGATATCAATCTGCTGCAAGGCATTCCCTGGGAGCGGGTGGTCGTCGACGAGGCGCAGAATATCAAGAATCCCAAGACCGCCCAGACCAAGGCCGTGCTCAAGCTCAAGACCAACCACCGTCTGGCCATGACCGGCACGCCGGTGGAAAACCGGCTGCTGGATCTGTGGTCGATTTTCAATTTCCTCAACCCCGGCTATCTGGGTACCCAGACGCAGTTCCGCCAGCAGTTCGAACTGCCCATCCAGAAAAACAACGATCTGCACAAGTCGGTGTTGCTTAAAAAACTGGTGCAACCCTTTATCCTGCGGCGGGTGAAAACCGATCAGTCCATCATCAAGGACCTGCCCGACAAGCTGGAGCACAAGCAATACTGCAACCTGACCAAAGAGCAGGCTTCGCTGTATCAGGCGGTGGTCGATGAGGTCAATGCAGCGCTGGGAGACGCCGAAGGCATCCAACGCAAGGGACTGATTCTGGCCACGCTGATGCGGCTCAAGCAGATCTGTAATCATCCGCGGCAGTTCTTGCAGGACGGCAGCGCTTTTACCCCGGAACGCTCTAACAAACTGGAGCGGCTGATCGAGATGCTGGAAGAGGTCTTCGCCGAGGGCGAAAGCCTGTTGATCTTCACCCAGTTCACCGAGATCGGCGAGAACCTGGAGCGGTATCTGAGCCGGACGTTGCATTACAACACCTATTATCTGCACGGCGGCGTCAGCCGGACGCGGCGGGAGAAGATGATCGGCGAGTTTCAGGACCCGGCCACCGATCCGTCCGCTTTTATCCTGTCGCTGAAAGCCGGCGGCGTGGGCATCACCCTGACCAAGGCCAATCATGTGTTCCACTTCGACCGCTGGTGGAACCCGGCGGTCGAGGATCAGGCCACCGACCGCGCCTTTCGGATCGGTCAGAGCCGCACCGTGTTCGTCCACAAATTCGTCACTCTGGGGACGCTGGAAGAGCGAATCGACCAGATGATCGAAGACAAGAAACAACTGGCCGGTGCCATTGTCGGCGCCGACGAAAGCTGGCTGACGGAACTGGACAATGCCAGTTTCCAGCGGCTGATCGCCCTGAACCGCAGTACTGTCTCGGATTAAGCCGGAGGTTATATGGCATCGTTAACCCGTACCTGGTGGGGCAAGCGCTTTATCGCCGCCCTGGAAGGCTTTACTGATCCGGGCCGCTTGGGGCGAGGTCGTTCCTATGCCCGTAGCGACCGCATCCAGAAATTCAGCATCCGGCAGGGACAGGTGAAAGCCACGGTGGAGGGTAATATCAATCCCTATTTCGGCGTTTATAAAACACCTTATTACACTACCACGGTGGAAATTACCCCCATTCCTGAAAATCGCTGGCCCGACATTATTAAGCGTCTGGCCGGCCATGCGGGCATCGTCGCTAAGTTATTGCTGAATGAAATGCCCGATGAGATCGAGGATGCTGTTGCTGGATTGAAAGTGCATTTGCTGCCACGTAGCGGCAAGGATTTCAAAACCGAATGCAGTTGCCCGGATTATTATAATCCCTGCAAACACATTGCCGGGCTGTGCTATTTTTTTGCGAACAAACTCGATCAGGATCCGTTTTTATTATTCGAATTGCGCGGTCTACCCCGCAATAAACTTCGTGAGGAATTGGCTAAAACGCCGCTCGGCAAAGCGCTGGCTCAATCTCTGGAAGTAACAGAATTGCCGTTACAGCCGGTCGAGTCATATTACACCCGGCCACAGCGAATCGCTCCAGGGACATGGACTTATGATCGTTTCTGGAGCGGCGAACATCGCTTGTCGACGACGCTGGAGCCATTGCCGCCACTGCCCGCGCTGCCCGCGGTGCTGGTCAGAAAGGGTGGTGATTATCCGCCGTTCTGGCAGCAGGACCAGTCTTTTATCGAGGTAATGAGCGAGTTTTATGAGCGAGTTAGAAAGCAGCTTAAGGAGACGGGGTAGGGGGCTAGTGGCTAGTGGCTAGTGGCTAGTGGCTAGTGGCTAGTGGCTAGTGGCTAGTGGCTAGTGGGATGCTTTCTCCGGTAGCTTACCGAGGCCGGGACACCAGTCCCTGGGAGCGCCGGCGTCCTCGCCGGCCACGGCATGGAATGACCACCCGTCCGCCCCAGGTAAACCCAGCCGTCGCTGCTATGCTGTCGGAGCCGGCGGGGACGCCGGCGCTCCCAGGTGGAGGCATCGGTCCACCAGCCGAACCGACTTGCTCATCGTCAAGGGTCGCTCTTTGGCGCTTACCTTTACCCACCGGCCCGCCGCGAAAGGTGGGCATGCCACCTCAAGAAAGCGGTTCATACCTTCACTATCAAAGGCAACAGCTTCGCCACAGCGCCCTGTAGAGAGCTCAACGCATCCGCCCGCACGGTAATGTGCCCCACCTTGCGACCCGGTCGGGGCGCCTTGCCATAGGCATGCCAATGGGCGCCGGGCACGTCGAGGACGGCAGCCGGGTCCGGCAAGCTGCCGATCAGGTTGAGCATGGCGGCATGACCACGTGCGGTGGTGCAGCCCAGCGGCAGGCGCAGGATAGCCCGCAGATGATTTTCGAACTGACTGGTTTCCGCGCCTTCGATAGTCCAGTGGCCGGAGTTGTGTACCCGCGGCGCCATTTCGTTGGCGAGCAACCGCCCGTCCAGCACAAAGAATTCGATAGCCAGCAGCCCGACGTAATCCAAGCTTTCCAGCACCTTGCCGGCATAGTCCTGCGCCTGCCGCTCCAGGTCCGGGGCGATGCAGGGGGCAATGGACAGCCGCAGCATGCCGCCTTCGTGGCGGTTCTCCACCAGCGGATAGAACGCCATCTCCCCGTGCCGACCGCGCAGCGCCAGTATCGACACCTCCTTTTGAAACGTAACAAAGCCTTCCAGAATCAAAGGAACGCCAGCCAATTCCTGCCAGGCGGCTTGCGCGTCGCCGGCGGTTCGCAACACCCGTTGACCCTTGCCGTCGTAACCCAGCCGGCGGGTTTTCAACACCGCCGGTAGACCGATGCGCCGCACGGCGTCATGCAGCTCATCCTGCGTATTCACCGCCGCAAATGGCGGCGTCGGTAGGCCCAATTGCTGAAACAGTATCTTTTCGGCCAGCCGGTCCTGGGCGGTTTCCAGCGCAAGAGGCGGTGGATAAACCAGCGTCTGCTGTTCCAGAAACCGGGCCGCTGTGGCAGGAACGTTCTCAAAATCAAAAGTGACCAGATCAACCCGGTCGGCCAGTTGCGTCAGCTGCTCCTGATCGGCGTAATCGCCTTGCATCAGTTCCGCCACTTGGCCGGCGCAGGCGTCCGCAGCCGGGTCCAGAATCAGGAAACGCAAACCCAGCGGGTAGCCGGCCAGCACCAGCATCCGTGCCAGCTGACCGCCGCCGACGATGCCGATTCTCATGCTGCGCTCCGCGGGTCCGGCTGACTCAATACCTGCCCGGTCAGCGTGGCGCGGTATTCCTTAAGCGCATCACGAATAGCAGCGTATTTGTTACCCAGCATGGCGGCGGCCAGCAGCGCCGCGTTGGTCGCGCCGGCTTTGCCGATAGCCAGCGTGCCCACCGGGATGCCGCCGGGCATCTGCACGATGGAAAGCAGCGAATCTATACCGTTCAGTGCCTGCGACTGTACCGGTACGCCCAGCACCGGCAGACAGGTCTTGGCCGCCACCATGCCCGGCAGATGAGCCGCGCCGCCGGCGCCGGCGATGATGACTTCCAGGCCGCGCGCTTCCGCCGTCGCGGCATACTCGAACAGCAAATCCGGGGTGCGATGCGCCGACACGACCCGCACCTCGAAGGGAATTTGCAGTTGCTCCAGCATGTTGGCCGCGTGTTGCAGCGTGCTCCAATCGGATTTGGAGCCCATGATCAGACCGACAAGAGTTTGCATCGTGAGGTGCTCCAGCGCGTTCAGGGATTGAAATGGGCCAGCGCCTTGCCGGAATCCAGCACCGCCCGCACGGCTGCCGCCGCATCCGCTAGGGAAGCGTAGCGGCGCAGCTGCCACAGACACAGCGCGGCACCATAGATGAGACTATCGCGCGTCGCGCCGGGCCGGCCCGCCAGGGCAGCCAGACCGGCCGCCGCCGCCACCTGGGCGACCGCCACAGCATCCCCGGCGACGCCCTCCTCGTTCGCCAGGCCTGGCGGCAGCGGCGCCGCCCGCACCGGCTGGTCGATGCCCAGTGTCGCCGGTTGCAGCTCCACTTCCTGTTCTTCGCCCAGGTCGTGATAGCAGAACGCCTTGCCGCTCTGCCGCAGGGAGGGGATGACGCCGCCTTCCACCCCACGCACGATCAGCGCCGAGGCAAAGCCGGCATGGCGAGCGAGCAGCACATAGATGCGGGAATAGTCCTTGTGCACATAGCCGGTGATCAGGTGCGTGCGGCGCCGGCCGCGCACGGGACCGAGCAGGTTTTCCACGGTGGTGATGGCGGGACGTTTGACGATCAGCGCGCGCAGCCCGACCAACTCGTGCAGCGCCGGGCAGTACACCTTCTGGTCCACATAAGCCCACCCGACTGGCGGTGCGGCCAGGCGTTCTGCCGCCGCGGCAGGGGATAAATCTACGGGAGCCCCGGCGGCCTGTAGCACCTGTCGATGGGTGACGCCGAATTTGGGGCCCACCGCTGCCAAGCCGTGGGAGACCGCCGCCACGCCCAGTGCCGCCAGCACGGTCGGCAGAAACGGCGCGGCCGGCAGGGTGCGATTGTAGCCGTCATAGGGTTCGGCGATATCGACCACGTCGTCGACCGGCGCCGTCACTGTCTGGCTTGCCGCATGCAGGGCCTCCCAGATGCCGCGGTTCTCGTCATCCGTTTCCCGCTTCATACGCAAGGCGATCAGAAACACGCCCGCCTGCACCGGGTCGACCCGTCCCTCCAGAATCAGGCCCATAGCGTCGCGGGCTTCCTCCAGGGAAATATCCTTGCTGAGTTCCGGACCGGTGGCGATCCGCTGGATAACGGAGCGCATCAAGCTGGCAGGTTCCACAGGGTTTATAGGGCTGCTCATAGGTTTCACTGGCAATAAGATTTCAGGCAAGACCGACCCATTATGACGTCGTCTTCGATACCCACCGGACAGGTTCGCAGGGCTGCGGTAGCCGGTTCGTCCAGCACGGCGCCGGTGCGCACCTTGAAGCAACTGCCGTGCAGGGGACATTTTACCCATCCTGGCAAAGCCTACTTTATACTGCTGCGCATCCAAGAAACAGCAATGCCCGGCTTAAGTGGATACCCGCAAATAGGATATTCCAATGCATCCTCCTCTCACCACGTTTTGGGGCAAAGCAAAAATAGATGACACCACGAAAGCTCTCGTGGCATGGCATCCCTTGCTTGATCACTGTATCGACGTGGCTTGTGTATTTTATGCGCTCACCCAGATTCCCTCTATTCGTACCCGACTGTCACGGGCCGCCGATCAGTCGCTAACTTCAGCCCATCTGGAACGCTTGGCCGTGCTGGCATTGCTGCATGATCTGGGCAAGTTCAATCGTGGCTTTCAGAGCAAAATCTTGCCGGAGGGCGTCCGCACAGCCGGCCATGTTCGTGAGCTCGGTCCGCTGTTCGGTGAGGATGCCTTATGCGAGCGACTGATCGAAACCTTGGACCTGCCCACATTATGTGGCTGGTTTAGGAGCGAAGAGGAATTCCAGGGAATGCTGCTGGCGGTGTTTTCCCATCATGGCCGTCCGATCCACTCCGACGATCTCCAAAACCAGGACAGGCGCTATAGAAACGCCAGAGCTTGGTGGCAGGCTGATGCCAAACTCGATCCCTGCAAGGGCATGCAGGAATTATTCACCACAGCCCGACAGCTATTCCCGGCTGCGTTTAGCCAAGCTGCTTCACCGATACCGGGTACTATCATCCTGCAGCATCGCTTTGCCGGGCTGGTCATGTTAGCCGATTGGATTGGCTCCCATACGGGTTTCTTCCCCTACCGCCAGGACTGGCAGGAGGATCGAATCCAGTTAGCACGGGACCGCGCAGCCGCTGTATTGCGAACCATCGGTTTCGACAGCCGTGTGCAACAAAACGATCTGGCGGCACGGGCGCCGGCGCTGACGGCTGTGTTCGGTTTCACTGCGCTGTCACCGCTGCAACAGCGGCTCAGCGAACTGCCGATTGACGCCAATTCCCGCCTCCTCATCGCCGAGGCCGAAACCGGCTCGGGCAAAACCGAAGCCGCACTGGCGTGGTTTCTACGGCTCTATGCTGCCGGTGCTGTCGATGGCCTGTACTTCGCATTGCCTACCCGCGTAGCAGCCCGCGAGTTGTACGGGCGTGTGTGTCGGTATATCCAACAGGCTTTTCCGAAGATTCTGCTGTCACCGGTCCTGCTGGCCGTGCCGGGCTACGTCAAGATCGATGGTGAGCGCTTTCTGCCGGACAGCGGGCAACTCTGGCAGGACGATGCCAGAGAACGGTGGCGGGAACGCGCCTGGGCAGCCGAGCATCCCAAGCGTTTTCTGGCGGCGCCGGTGGCGGTGGGCACCTTGGATCAGGCTCTGCTTAGCGTGTTGCGGCTCAAGCATGCGCAGCTACGCTCAGTTTGCCTGGACCGACAGTTGCTGGTGGTGGATGAAGTCCATGCCAGCGATCCCTACATGCGCTACCTGCTCAAAGCGCTGTTGCGCCATCATCTTGGCCTGGGTGGGTATGCGATCCTGCTGTCGGCCACCCTGGGTGAAGCGGCGCGGGCCGACTGGTTGGGGCAGGCGGAGCTATCTCTCACTGCTGCCGTAGCCCTGCCTTATCCCTCCTTGGCGCATACTGACGGTGCAGTAGAAGCCATTGGTCAGACCTCGGCCGCTGGCAAAGCCGTCACCGTCGAATTCCTCCCGGAGATGGAGCAACCCGAGGCGGTGATAGAATGTCTGGTCGATGCGTTACGCCGGGGCGCCCGGGTGCTGGTGGTGCTGAACACGGTCAGCCGGGCGATGGTTTTACAGCGTCAGGTCGAAGCCGATCCACGCATAGAACCTGCCTGGCTGTTCCATTGCCAGGACATCATCTGTCCGCATCATGGCCGTTATGCGCGGGTGGATCGCGAAGGACTGGACGCCGCGGTCAGCCAGCGCTTCGGTAAAGGGTCACCACCCGGTCCGGTGCTGCTGATCGGCACTCAGACCCTGGAGCAAAGCCTGGATATCGACGCCGACCTGCTGATCACCGATCATTGCCCGATGGACGTGTTATTACAGCGGATCGGCCGCCTGCAGCGCCACCGTGAACGAATTCGACCCGTGGGATTTGAGGCTGCCCGCTGTGTCGTGCTGGCGCTGGCTGATGCCACGCTGGAATCGCTGTTGCGCCCGGATGGAACGGTGCACGGTATCGCCGGTCTGGGCAGCGTGTACAGTGATCTGCGCGTTTTGCGACTCACCCGAGAGACGCTGACAGCACAGCCTCAGATCGAGATTCCCCGTGATAACCGCTGGCTGGTGGAACAGGCGCTGCATCCGGAACGGCTTGCCTTGTATGACAATGGCCCCTGGGCAGGCCATGCACAAAAACAGGACGGCATCATCCTTGGCCAGGAAGTTCAGGCCCACCAGGCGCTGATCAAACCGGAGCCATTCGGCGAACTCCGCTTTGCAGATTTCGACCAGAACGAGCAAATACGGACCCGCCTGGGCCTGGATGATCGCCGCATTGCCTTGCCAGCGGCGGTAGCCAGCCCCTTTGGTCGGCCGCTTGAGGAATTGATCATTCCCGGCCATCTGGCGCCTGCCGGAGACGCCATCGAAGCGAGTGATATTGTTGCCGCCGTTGGAGAAATTCGTTTTCGTGTCGGCGGTTCCGCCTATTGTTACACCCGTTTGGGATTGGAGCGACTTGATGAATCTGCTCATTGATCCGTTATTGCGCATAGAAACGCCACAAGGGATGACTGCCTTGAATCTGCCGGCATTGCTGGAGGCCCTCGGTCAGGATCAGGTTGATAGCCTGCCGGGACTGCAACGTCATCAGGTCGATCCCTTCCATGTGTTCCTGTGTTATCTCGCCGGCGCCGTGCTGGCCAGGCAGGGGCAAACCGAGCCGGTGCAGCCAGAAGCCTTCTGGCGCGACGGCATTCGCACTCTTACCGGCCAGCCGGATGATGCCGCCTGGACGCTGGTGGTGGACGATGTGACTCGTCCCGCCTTTATGCAGGCGCCGTTGGAAAACCCGATAGCACTGAAACAGGCGTTCAAGCGCCAGATCATGATACCGGACGAATTGGATCTGTTGCCCACGGCCAAGAATCATGACATCAAGCTCAGCCGCATGGCGGACAGTACACTCGAAAATTGGGTCTATGCGCTGATCAGCCTGCAAACCATGAGTGGTTTTTTTGGACAGGGAAACTATGGAATCGCCCGCATGAACGGCGGTTTTGGTAGCCGATCATTCGTCACGCTGCTAAGCTCTGACCGGGTAGGGCGGCAATTTTGCCGTGATGTCGGTGTGATGTTGCAGCAACGGCCAAAAATGCTTACAGGACCCTGGCATTACCGGGATGACGGTCTGGTATTCACCTGGTTGCCCGCATGGGATCGCCACAGCAGCCTGTCAATCCAACAACTGGATCCTTTTTTCATTGAAATCGCCCGCGCGGTGCGCCTATGCCAAGCACACAACAGGATCAGCGCCTGGATCGCTTCAACCAAGGTAGCCCGGATTAATGCCGGCGATGCCAAAGGCAATGTGGGTGATCCCTGGATACCGATCAACCATAAAAACAGCGCGGCGCTAACCATTTCCGAGGCCGGCCTAACGCCGCAGCTACTGCGCGATCTGCTGTTCCAGGATGGCTTTGATGCAGCCGCGATGCAGCAGCCGACTGTTATCGATCAGGGCCAGCCCTGCCGTTTTCACGTGGCCGTATTAATACGAGGCCAGGGCACTACCGGTGGTCTGCGTAGCGCCAACATCCCCATTCCCGGCAAAGCGTTTCGACTGTTTGCCAAGCGTGACAGCCACTTCGACCGGTTGGCCAAACTGAGCAAGCAACTCCTGGTCGATGCCGGCACCTTGCAGAATAAAATCCTTAGCCCAGCCCTTTTCAACCTCTTGGAAGGCGGACCGGAAACCATCAATTTCGATAAACGCGAAATCGGCGCCTGGGTCAGCAACTGGCGTCACCACTTTGGCAATGCCTGGAATCATGAATATTTCGACTGGCTCTGGCGCGCACTCGACGAGACTGACGATGAGGTTGTACGGCGTAACTGGGTCCAGGCGCTTAAGAAACAGGCCGAGCACGTGCTGGAGCGGGCTATCGCCAGCGCTCCCGGCCGTAGCGGTCGGCGCCTGCGGTCGATCAGCCGGGCTGAAAGTATGTTCCGAGGCGCTTTCTATAACCAATTTTCCGATCTGCTAAAGGAGCAGCAGGATGTCAACACCTCTTCCTGAAATGACCGGCGACCCCATCCGCCTTGGTGATCTAATCAATCGTATCGCTGGCATCATCGGCAGCGATAATTTCCCTACCGGGGAGCGGGCGGCGCTGCGGCGCTTGCATCCCGACCCCGACCATCCGCCCTCGCTGGGCTTTTACCGCTTCTTTTACCGCCACATCGAGGGGCACTGGGCCGGCCAGCGCCATCTTCCAAACTGGCAAACGCTATTGGCCGGCATGGCCATTATGTATCCCGCACACCACCAGCCCGGCCGCCATGTGGGTCAGGTGCTGGCGGAAAACCGTTACTCTGAAGCCCGGTTGGAACGGTTGCTCGATGCCGAACCGGATACCCAGCGCATCTTGCTGCTGCGGGCGGCGCGCTTTCTCGCCGCCAAAGGGGAACCGATCGACTGGTGCGAGTTCGCGCGGCTGTTGTTCGCTGCCGACGACGAAGCCCGCGAACAACAACGCCGCCACATCGCCCGTGATTTTTACCGTCACTTACCCAAGGACTGAGCCATGTCTTCACAGTTTTTGCAGATCCATACCCTCATTTCCTATCACGCCAGCCTGCTCAACCGCGACGACGCCGGCTTGGCCAAGCGGATTCCCTTCGGCGACGCCATCCGCCTGCGAATCTCCTCGCAATGTCTCAAGCGCCACTGGCGGGATGCCTTACAGCAGACGATTCCCCTGCCTTCAGGCTGGCGTACCCGACAGTTCTTCAGCCGGGAGATTCTGCCACGGTTGGTAGAGGCTGGTCTGGATGAGGACAGCGCACAGGTGCTTACCCGGCAGTTAATAGACAGCTTAATCACGGTAAGCGAAGCCAAAGGAAAAAAGGACGCGACCGATCTGGCTATGAAACAGCCGGTATTGTTCGGCAAGCCGGAAGCGGATTTCCTGGTCAAGCTGGTGCTGGAGTGTGCGCAACAACAAGCTGACGCCGATGCCGCTCGGCAGGCGCTGGCAAACCGCATCGAGGAGATCCGCAAAGATCTGAAGAAGCAGGTTGAAAAAGAGCAGAAGAAGAACTTTCAGGCCCTGCTCAAGGCCGCCGGCTGCGATAACCTCTACGCTGGTCTGGAAGGGGCTTTGTTCGGTCGGTTCGTAACCTCCGATATTCTGGCGCGCAGCGATGCCTGCGTGCATGTGGCACATGCCTTTACCGTGCACCCCGCCCAGGCGGAAGTGGATTATTTCACGGTGGTGGATGACTTGAACCGCGAGGAGGAGACCGGCGCCGCCCATGCCGGTGACATGGAGCTTGCCGCCGGTCTGTTCTATGGTTACGTCGTCGTGGATGTACCGCTGCTGTTGTCCAATCTGACCGGTTGTGACCTCACCCGCTGGCGGGAACAGGATAGCGCCGATGCCCGTCAAGTGCTGGCGGGCTTGATCAGCGCCATCGCCACCGTTTCACCCGGCGCCAAGCTGGGGGCGACGGCGCCCTACAGCCGGGCTGAGTTTATCCTGCTGGAAACGGGTGCTGAGCAACCACGCACCCTGGCCAATGCGTTTCTCAAAGCTTTGCGGCCCACGCCGGCGACTGACCTCATGCAGCAGGCCATCGATGCCCTGGGCGGGCAACTGCAAGCCCTGGATTCCATGTATGGCCGCCCTGACAACCAATACCGCTATACGGCTTCCACCCGTTCCCTGGCCGCTCTGGGGGATAGCGTCACCGGTAATCTGCCGACAATCACAGATCAAGCCTTAGCAGCGCTGTTTGGGGGTTGACATGGACGTGCTGCTGTTACGCCTGGATGCGCCGCTGATGAGTTTCGGCGGAGTGATTATCGATCAGCATAACTTCACGGAACGCTTTCCCGGTCTGTCGTTACTGACGGGGTTGTTTGCCAATGCGCTCGGTTATAGCCACGGTGAAGCCGAACACCTACAGGCCTTGCAAACCCGCATCGTGTACGCCGCCCGGTGGGATGTGCCACCGGAAGTGATTGTCGATTATCACACCGTGGATTTGGGACAACCCAAGTTAGTCGATACGGGCTGGACTACCCGCGGGCAGCGTGAAGACCGTAAAGGGGGTACCGCGTCCGAAGGAACCCATATCCGCTATCGCCATTATTTAGCCAATGGCGTGATGACCCTGGCGATGATGCTGACCGGCGCCGACCGCCCCACCCTCATCGAGTTGGAGCAGGTACTGCGTCGCCCGGCTCGACCGCTGTTTTTAGGGCGGAAGTGCTGTCTACCAGCGGCTCCACTGGTGCTAGGTCGGGTCGAGGCCAGCGCTCTCAAAACGGCCTTGTGTGAAGCGCCGCGTCATGCCCGCGCTGATTCCCAGTCCTCGTTATTAGCTCGATGGCCGGTGAGCGAGGGCGCCGACAAGCGGGGAGAATCGATAGAAGTGTACGATTGGCGCGACTGGCGGAATCAGGTGCACACCGGGCAGCGCCGCATGATCGAGGGACTGTTGCCATGAACATGCTGCAATTCCGCTTGCGCTTGGATGCCCTGCTGCGCTTTGCCCAGGCGCAAGGGATTAATCGGTCGCGCGATGAGGATTTGGGTTATGCCGTGCATGCCCTGCTCAAAGCCTTGTTCGGTGAATTGGCGCCCAAACCGTTTCGGCTGTTGTCTCATCCGCCATCGCCACAGCCGCAGCGATCGGAAGGTCGTCTGGTGCATGCACGGGCCCAACACGTACAAGTTCTGGCTTATTCAAACCGCTCCGCTGAGCAATTGCGCGAACAAGCCAGCCTATTCGCTTTTCCAGAAGCGTATCAGGCTTGGGTAGCGGAATCGTTGGCGGCTAAAACTATGCCTACCGCTTGGCAGACCGGTCGGCGCTTGGGCTTCGAGGTGTTGACCTGCCCGGTCGCCCGCCAGGGCGAGCAGGAAAAGGATGTCTTTCTCCGCCGGATAGAGCGCACGGCGGGAACAGACGTGCCCAGCCGCGCCAAGGTTTATTCCGACTGGTTGGCACGGCAACTGCACACCAGCGCTTACCTGGAAGAAGCCCAACTCAGCGCCTTTCGACTGATACGGCTATTACGGCGCGATCAGCCAGTGACCGGGCAAGCACGCCATCTCTATACGGTGCAGCGACCCCAGGCTTTGCTTACCGGCGTGCTGGCAGTGGCTGACAGCGCCGCGTTTAACGAATTAGTAGCCCGCGGTATTGGCCGGCATCGTGCTTTCGGTTACGGCATGCTGCTGGTGAGGCCGGCGCCATGAGTGGCCTGCTGGTAGGACGTCTCGGCCTGGCCGAGGCCCGTATTCCTCATGTCGATCGGCATGGGCTGGTCTGGCTGTCGCACGGCAACCTCTATGTAGAGAATGGCACGCTCAAGTTCCTTGCGGCCGCTTCGGAAACGCTGCAAGCGGGCGACTATGCCCTGCCGTATCAGGCTGTTTCCATGGTGTTGTTAGGGCCTGGTACGACTGTCAGTCATGCGTGGGTTCCTGGCTTTATCGATGCTGGAACTGGCGCCAGGTGAGTACTTGATTTGCATTGCATAAAATCTGCTGAAATGCTGTGATTCTAGGGTTGGAAGCAAACTGATAGGTGGTGAGGTTGATGTCCTATAACGCTGGACTAGCTCTCTAAAAATTTGGAAAATCATCTCGTTAGCTCTTAGGGATTACCTCGCGCCTGCGGGGATAGACCCCTAGTCCAGCGTTTTAGGACGCCGGCTTACAATAATTACCCCGCGCTCGCGGGGATAGACCCCGCACGTGGTCATCGTGCTGGCGCTGGTGGAGGATTACCCCGCGCTCGCGGGGATAGACCGTACGGCGAGCCCCTGGCCACGCTGGCCGAAAAGATTACCCCGCGCTCGCGGGGATAGACCCCAAGGGGATAACCACGCCGGCTGGCGCGGCGGGATTACCCCGCGCTCGCGGGGATAGACCTTCCGTGCTTATGGCCCAGGCCGGAACGAGGCAGATTACCCCGCGCTCGCGGGGATAGACCCCTGCATGCGTGGTGTCAACGCTGTCACCTTACGATTACCCCGCGCTCGCGGGGATAGACCCATACACTCGTCGCCAGCGGCAGGGTTCTGTAGGATTACCCCGCGCTCGCGGGGATAGACCCTGGCGTGCCGCGAGGAAAGCGCCGCGCTGGTCGATTACCCCGCGCTCGCGGGGATAGACCCTACTACTACGTGCGCTGGCGTTGTGCAGAGCAGATTACCCCGCGCTCGCGGGGATAGACCTTTTCTATCGATCTGATCCCCGATTTCGAGGACGATTACCCCGCGCTCGCGGGGATAGACCCTGGTTCTCCCCCAGTCCACTGAAGTTGTATCGGATTACCCCGCGCTCGCGGGGATAGACCTGGTCAGCGCTAGAGCCGTAACGACGGACCAACGATTACCCCGCGCTCGCGGGGATAGACCCTGGCGCTGGCCTGAATGTCGGTGTCGATCAACGATTACCCCGCGCTCGCGGGGATAGACCCTGTGACGCCTGAATCGGAATGAATGCGCATTCGATTACCCCGCGCTCGCGGGGATAGACCCTACAGGATCAAGGCGTGGGCGTCCCCATCACGGATTACCCCGCGCTCGCGGGGATAGACCCACTACATATAGATGTTGCAACCTCTACCTATAGATTACCCCGCGCTCGCGGGGATAGACCCATGACTGTGAGCGCCAGCGGCGCCGAGGAAGAGATTACCCCGCGCTCGCGGGGATAGACCTTCAGGCTCTTCAACAACACCAGCCTGGCCCTCGATTACCCCGCGCTCGCGGGGATAGACCCCATTCTTCGGTTTTGCCGGCCAGCAGGATGGCGATTACCCCGCGCTCGCGGGGATAGACCCTGGTATGCGCTCCATAGAAATTGACGGCGATCGATTACCCCGCGCTCGCGGGGATAGACCTCCTTACGGGCTGATTAACCGCGGTCTCGAGGGGATTACCCCGCGCTCGCGGGGATAGACCTGATCCGGATACTGCCGATTTGCGGTTGCTGGTGATTACCCCGCGCTCGCGGGGATAGACCGTGTAGAAAAAGATGCGATGAGCATCACCACCGGATTACCCCGCGCTCGCGGGGATAGACCCGATAGCCGGCCCGATGCTGCGCCACCCGCGCCGATTACCCCGCGCTCGCGGGGATAGACCTGATCTCTCCCGACCCTTCATTGGATCCGCCGGGATTACCCCGCGCTCGCGGGGATAGACCCCGGCATGCAACATCCCCGCGGCAACAGAAAATGATTACCCCGCGCTCGCGGGGATAGACCTGAATTTCCAAGGATTTTAGTGCCAGTTACCGCGATTACCCCGCGCTCGCGGGGATAGACCTCCGACGAGGAGCAGGCTGACCAGCGCGATCAGGATTACCCCGCGCTCGCGGGGATAGACCTTCAGCCACAACGTCTTAGATCGATACCAGGTTGATTACCCCGCGCTCGCGGGGATAGACCTAGTCCCGACCATCCCCAGGGCCTTGTGCTCCTGATTACCCCGCGCTCGCGGGGATAGACCTGAGCCGGGGAACCCGCGCGCGAAAGGACAGGTGATTACCCCGCGCTCGCGGGGATAGACCCACCAATCTGGCTCTCGCGGGCACTGAAGATGGGATTACCCCGCGCTCGCGGGGATAGACCGTTTAGCTTGGTGTCGAAAAGATCATCTGCAGTGATTACCCCGCGCTCGCGGGGATAGACCTTTTCTACATGGCGTCGAGACCGTCGAGATTACGATTACCCCGCGCTCGCGGGGATAGACCTCGGACCGGCATGCAGGCGCTGCTGGACGGGTAGATTACCCCGCGCTCGCGGGGATAGACCTGGTATCACAAAACCAGGGCGGCCCCCCCTCACGATTACCCCGCGCTCGCGGGGATAGACCCCTGCTGTCGCAAGACGGCGGCGACCAAAACCAGATTACCCCGCGCTCGCGGGGATAGACCGGATGCAGTACCGGGGAGCAGTGCCAGGGAAAGGATTACCCCGCGCTCGCGGGGATAGACCCAGCCGGAACCTGAGCAATCAGCAGATCAACCGGATTACCCCGCGCTCGCGGGGATAGACCCTGGTTCGAGCGCCGAGGGGCGGAAAGGCTGATGATTACCCCGCGCTCGCGGGGATAGACCCCTATTCATCTTATTAGGGCGGTTCAAACGGACGATTACCCCGCGCTCGCGGGGATAGACCCGGTCTAGGCCGATGGGCCAAAACTGCCCGCCAGATTACCCCGCGCTCGCGGGGATAGACCCAGCCCGTACAGCAACAACCAGCGCCGTCTTTCGATTACCCCGCGCTCGCGGGGATAGACCCTGGGAGACCCGCAGCCCGTGGGAGCAGGATCGGATTACCCCGCGCTCGCGGGGATAGACCCTCTACGGTGCCCAGTGTCCAGGCCATCAGGCGGATTACCCCGCGCTCGCGGGGATAGACCCTGGGGTGAGACCGTGGCGGCGCCGGTCTAGTCGATTACCCCGCGCTCGCGGGGATAGACCCATCACGGCACTAAAGCGCTATACCGTCTTGACGATTACCCCGCGCTCGCGGGGATAGACCCCCTCGGTCTCTGAGGAGATTTACCGCCACTCCGATTACCCCGCGCTCGCGGGGATAGACCCTGGTTCTCCCCCAGTCCGCTGAAGCAGTATCGGATTACCCCGCGCTCGCGGGGATAGACCTGGGATTCTGGGTGGCGCCGCCAACGAGGCTCTGATTACCCCGCGCTCGCGGGGATAGACCCGAGGCTCTGACGATACACTTGTCGGCGGCCGTGATTACCCCGCGCTCGCGGGGATAGACCCGCTGGGGTACCCCGATTCAGGTGACCTGGCCCGATTACCCCGCGCTCGCGGGGATAGACCCCTGTACTCGTAGTCAGATACGACTACGTCTCAGATTACCCCGCGCTCGCGGGGATAGACCCCAAAAACCGCTTATCTAGCGGTGCCATGACTAGATTACCCCGCGCTCGCGGGGATAGACCCAGTTCCTTTCGGTGACTGAGCACCAAGACTCTGATTACCCCGCGCTCGCGGGGATAGACCCACCAGGCGGTACTGTTCCCTGCTCCCATGATTGATTACCCCGCGCTCGCGGGGATAGACCGGGAAGTGGCCTGCATCGGAGTTAAGCCGTGTATGAAAGTAGCATGAAAAGCATCATCTTATTATTTTAACATCTCCAACTGCCTATAACTATATGTAAAATAAGTATTTTTATAGAATTTTATCGCATGAATCGAGCATGATGTGTTGGTGCAAAATCAACAGCCTAGCTGTTGGCCGTGCTGGGTGAACGCTATGTGGCCTTATATTCCAATTCCGAATAGAGGGTGTGCGGAATGTAGGATAGATGACACCGCCAAAGGAAATACCCTCTCGTTGCCGCTGCCTCGCCTTAGCGAGCAAGTCGTCATCCCGTGTAAAAAGCACCCGACCTAACGCACTGGCTCGATCCAGTAGTGCTGGATCCTCGAATTCGCTGGCACCATCTTCGTAAGCCGTCACCACATCGATTTCGCGCAGGCGTAGACCAACCGTAATGGCACGCGGAACATGCTGGTCCATATAAAGAGCGATGGGCATTAAATCAATCCTTTAGCTTTCAGCCGTGCTTTCAAATTAGACGGTTTTTGAGCCTTTTCCACCTGCTCGATAACATGCAGCCGCCGTTCAATGTCTCTATCCAATTCTTCCTGATGATCCCAGTAATAAGCCAGTGCCGAATGAATTTGTCCCAAGGATAAATAAGGATGCTGAAAATGCAGTTCCTCCGGACTCCAGCCATAGGCTTTGCTGTCTAAAACCAGTTCGACCACTTTCATCGTGGTGCCGGCAATAATCGGGATATCTTTCTCATCGAGAATAATGTGTTCATAGCGGGTTTCGGCAAGCGCCATGGTAACCTCTTTTTCCAGATTGAGAGCTTAGGTGTAGACGATCAGCCGTGCTGCTGTCGGTGGCAGTCGGGCCCACAGTCATCGCTCGACCGGCGCCCGGGGGCGCCTCGTAGTGCGTCCGCACCCGCCAAGTTGTAGCAGCAGCTATGATAAGTTTCGCTTCACTCTATTCATCCTACCACTACCCCCGGGTTAACAGCAGCCATGAGCAGCGACCTCACCCACATCCGCCAGCGCCTCAAAGAGGGCGATTTCCACGCCCTGTTCATCGAGGAACTGGGCTGGGACCGGCACGACGCCCGCCTCACCGTCCAAGTCGACGGCCAGTCGTGGGCGCTGCAGGCCTGCGCTCAGAAGCGCGGCATGGTCGCCTACCTGTGCCCGGCGCCCGACGGGGTGCACGTACCCGATTACGCGGTACGCCGCAAGATCGAGCACCAGGTCGCCAGGTCGGTGCACGAGCATCTCATCGTGTTCATGGACTCGGCGAAGACCACGCAGGTGTGGCAGTGGGTGCGGCGCGAGTCGGGCAAACCGACCGCCTGCCGGGAGCACCACTTCCGCCGCGAGCAGACCGGTGAGGCGCTGGCCCAGAAACTGCACGCGATTGCGTTCACCCTGGACGAAGAAGAGGGCCTTACGCTGACCGACGTCACCCGCCGCACCCGCAGCGGCTTCGACATCGAGCGTGTCACCAAGCGCTTCTACGACCAGTTCAAGAAGGAGCATGCCAGCTTTCTGAAGTTCATCACCGGCATTACCGAGAGCGCCGACCACGAGTGGTATGCCTCCGTGATGCTCAACCGCTTGATGTTCGTCTACTTCATCCAGCGCAAGGGCTTTCTCGACGGCGACGCGGATTATCTGCGCAACCGCCTCGACCGCTGTCGGCAGCAGCAGGGAAAGGACCAGTTCTATTCCTTCTACCGTTACTTCCTGCTGCGCCTGTTCCACGAGGGGCTGGGCGGCAAGACTCGCACCACCGAACTCGAGCACCTTCTTGGCCGCATTCCGTACCTGAACGGCGGCCTGTTCGAGCCGCATCAGATCGAGAAGGACTATGCCGACATCCAGATTCCCGACGAGGCTTTCGAGCGCATCTTCGATTACTTCGACCAGTACCAGTGGCACCTGGACGAGCGTCCGCTGCGCGCCGACAACGAGATCAACCCCGATGTTCTCGGCTACATCTTCGAGAAGTACATCAACCAGAAGCAGATGGGGGCCTACTACACCAAGGAGGACATCACCGGCTACATCAGCAAGAACACGGTCATTCCGTTCGTTGTCGACGCCGCCCGCGCCAAGTGCAAGGTGGCTTTCGAGAATCCGCAAGGGCCGACCGTCTGGGATTTGCTGGCCGCCGACCCGGACCGTTATCTCTATCCCGTGGTCCGTTACGGCGCAGACCAGCCGCTTCCGACCGGGATCGCCGCCGGGATCGATCCGCCCACGCTCCACCAGCCGGTCGGTGAGGGGCCGGTGCAGACGCTGGAGCTCCGCAAGGGGTGGAACAAGCCCGCGCCCGCCGAGTTTGCCCTGCCCACCGAGACCTGGCGCGAAGTCGTGGCCCGCCGGCAGCGGTACGAAGAAGTCCAAAGCAAGCTCGTGGCGGGCGAAGTTCGCGATATCAACGATCTGATCACCCTCAACCTCGACATCCGCCAGTTCGCCCAGGACGCCATCGAGAACTGCGAAGGCCCGGAACTGCTCCGCGCTTTCTGGCACGCCATCGAGCAGGTCACGATCCTCGACCCCACCTGCGGCTCCGGCGCGTTCCTATTCGCCGCGCTCAACATCCTGGAGCCGCTCTACGAAGCCTGCCTGGACCGGATGGAGGCGTTCGTCGAGGATCTGGACCGTGCCGGCGAGAAGCACCGCCCCGAGAAGTTCTCCGACTTCCGCAAGGTGCTGGCGCGCGTCGCGGCGCATCCGAACCGCCGCTATTTCATCTTCAAGAGCATCATCCTCAACAACCTCTTCGGCGTGGACATCATGGAAGAGGCGGTGGATATCTGTAAGCTCCGCCTCTTCCTCAAGCTGGCCGCCCAGGTCGAACCGGACACGACGCACGGCAATCTCGGCATCGAGCCGCTGCCGGACATCGACTTCAACATCAAGGCGGGGAACACCCTCGTTGGCTTTGCCACCTACGACGACGCCAGGCGCGCCATCACCAGCACGCTCGACTTCGATAATGCGATGGAGAAGATCGCCGTCAAGGCCGCCGACTTGCAGCAGGCTTTCGACGCCTTCCGTGCGCGCCAGGTCGAGGGCGATGGCTCTGTACCGACCGAGGACAAGCAGGAACTGCGTAGGCGTCTGAAGGCGTTGGATGACGAGTTGAACGGCTATCTGGCGGCGGAATACGGCGTTGAGCCATCGAAAAAGGGTGCTTATGGGAAGTGGCTGAAGTCCCATCAGCCGTTTCATTGGTTCGTGGAGTTCTACGGGATCATGAGTGGCGGTGGGTTCGATGTGATTATTGGGAATCCGCCTTATGTGGAGTACAGCAAAGTGAAGGGCGATTACAACGTGCGCGGATATGCGACGGATAGTTGCGGGAATCTGTACGCGTTTGTCACTGAGCGATGCTTAGATATCCTCAGCGCAAGAGGGCGTTTGGAGATGATTGTCCAACTGCCAATTGTATGTACCGACCGAATGAGACCGCTTCAAGAAGAGTGTCTGAGGAAGAGTGCATTAATCTGGTTCGCCAATTTTGATGATCGTCCTGCCAAGTTATTTGATGGGCTGGAACATATACGCGCTTCGATCTTCGCGTTGAAAAAAGGGACCCCCACTTCTAACTCTGTCTATTCAACCACATACAACCGCTGGTATTCCGAAGTACGCTCGACGCTGTTCCATCTGCTCACGTTCGAGTCAGTCTCCGACTACCTGATGAGCGGTGCTATTCCCAAAATTGGCCATCCTTTCGCGAAATTGGTGCGGAAGAGGATCGCAGATTTTGCGCCATTACGAAAACACCTGCTTGCATCGGCACGGAACTCGGTTTGGTTTCACAATGCACCTCAATACTGGATTCGCGCTATGACCTTCGCGCCATACTTCTTCAATGAGCGTCACGGAGAGCAAATATCTACACAGGTCAAGACTCTTGGTTTATCGAACCAATTAGAATCGGCAGTTGTCGCAGCAATGTTGAACAGTACACTTTTCTATTGGTGGTTCATTGCACTTTCCGATTGCCGCCATTTGAACATGCGCGAGATCGAGAGTTTTCCTGTTGGGCTTGAGCGGATGTCGGAAAGCACAAAAAACAAGTTGGCAGAGCTGGCCAGCGAACTGATGGCGGATCTACAAAAGCATAAGCACCGCAAAGAAGCAAAATACAAAACGACGGGTAAAGTCATCTACGACGAGTTCTGTCTCAAACACTCCAAGCCCATCCTCGACGAAATCGACCACCTGCTTGCCCAACACTACAACTTCACCGAAGAGGAACTGGACTTCATCATCAACTACGACATCAAGTACCGCATGGGCCGCGACGCGGAAGGCGAGGACGAATGAGCGCGCCCGCGCCCGTCACCCTGACATCCGCGGACACGAACTGGCCGGCAAGCCTGGCCGAACGGCTGGGCAGCAGCGCTCCGCCCGCGTTGCAGGTCATCGGCCCCGTGGCGCTCCTGGCCAGACATAAAACCGCGCTCTTCTGCTCCGCCCGCACACCCGGCGACGCGATCCTCCGCGCTCACGACACCGCGCGGCACCTGCGCGATCAGGGCATGACGGTCATCAGCGGCTTTCACTCGCCCATCGAAAAGGAGTGCCTGCGCATCCTCCTGCGTGGCAAGCAGCCCATCATCCTCTGCCCGGCCCGAGCGATCGCGGCCATGCGCCTCCCGGCGGAATGCCGCGCCGCCTTCGACGCCGGCCGCCTGCTGTTTCTCTCACCCTTCATCGAATCGCCGAAGCGCGTCACCAAAGACTCAGCGCTGCGCCGCAACAAGGTGGTCGCCGCTCTCGCTGACGACGTGTTCATCGCGCACATCGCTCCCGGAGGCCAGACCGACCGCATGGCGGCCATGCTCCAGCGGTGGGGTGTGCCGTTGGTTGCTCTGCCATGATGGGTTTCGCTACACGCTACCCATTCTTCACGCTATTGGAATCAACCGTTTCAACACGGCCATGATCATCGTTTCGGCCAGAGCAAGAGTAGGCCGGAATAAGCGGAGCGGGTTCTCCAGCGACCAGTGTGTGGCTGACAGCCTTCAGCTTGTCCAGGTCTTTGCCACGCTTGATAGCTTTCTTGAGGTCTTTGTGAAAACGGGTGGTATAAGCTGACTGGCGCATCAAACTCAACTATCAAGTTTTTTCGCCTTGACAAGGCCAGAATATGCTGTTCATGCCATACAAGCCTCCGCCCGATATTTCAATGACGGTGTAGGCTCAAGCCTGCCCCCGTCTCTGCCGTTCATATGCTTGGCCGAATAAGAAATAATCGAACGTAATTCGCGAGCCAACTCGCTGCTACCAGTCGAACAGCGCCCACACCCGCGCCACTGCCCGGGGCAGATCCTCCGGCGGCGGTGGCGGTGGACCCGGCGGGAACGGCTGACCCAGCCACGCCGCCCGTCCCGAACTCACCAGCAGGTGCTGCAGCGCGCCGATATCGCGCCGTAACCGTACCGGTCCGAGCCGTAGCGCCAGCCGGTTGAGAATGACCTGATAGCGCCAGCGGCGCCAGCGCCGCCACCAGGGATACAGGCTCCGCCCCACGGGCGAGGCAGCATTGCCGTCATCGAAGATATACACCGGTTTAGTGGTGGCGCAGGCTTCCGCCAGCATCGAGATGCTGTCAGCGGTCACGATGAAGGCATCGGCCAGCCCCAGGTAGGCCAGATAGGGATTGTCGGACTGACCGGGCGCCCACTGGTGGCAATAGGCCGGCGCGCCGATAGCCTCCGCCAGAGCTGTGCTGGAGGAGGGCGGGGTACGGGCGCTGGTCGTCACCAGCAGGGAACCACCGGCTGTGTTCGCCAGCCGGCTGGCCATCTGTCCCAGGCGCCGCGCTTCTTCCGGATTGAACACGTAGACATGGCTGTGGCCGCCGACCAGCACGGCGATGCGGGGCTGGGGCAGCGCCGCCAGCCGGGGCTGCCACAGCGCCGCGGCGGCGGCCAGCCGGTCCTGGGTTACAGGGTGCAGTGGCAGCAGGTTATGCAGCACGTTGGGCTGTGCCGGCAGCGCGTACTGCGGCGTGGTGATAATCAGATCGAAGCACTCCAGCGGGGCATAGGGACGGCCGATGTGCACCAGCCGCACCTGGCTATCCGCCTGCCGGCGAATCCAGCGGGCCACCGGCTCGTTGCGCCGCCCGCTGGCGATCACCAGATCCGGCCAGGGCGGCGTCAACGGGCTGGACTTGCGCCGGTTGATTCCAGCCAGGCTGCCACCCGGCCAACGATTGGTCAGCAATTCGCTGCGACGATACACCAGCCGTTTGCTTTCATAAGGCCAGCCCAGCGTTTGAGCCAGGGCCAGCACCTGGGCGTTATCGCCTGCCTTGTGGCCCAGCAGCAGCCAGGTTCGGGGAGACTGGCGATCGGGTACGGTAGGATTGGGTTCTTGCAATGCGGATCTCCGCCGGGATGATGGGCTAAACTTGAGTACAATTTTAAAGAGTATGATTACTTTACCTGTATCGATGACCACACCGTGAGGGTTGTATGAATAAGATTCCATTGCCGGAGATGCTCGCGCAGTTGCGTAAAGATTTACTACAGACTCAGGAGGAGGGCAAAGGCTCGGACCTGAAGTTTCAGATCGAGGATATCGAAATCGAATTGCAGATCGTCACCACCAGGGAGGCAGGCGGCGGCGGCGGCGTCAAGTTCTGGGTCTACGACGCCAGCGCCAAGGTTAACGCCGCCGAAGCTAAGACCCAGAAACTGAAGCTTAAGCTGAGGCCGACGATAGGACTGGATAAAAAGCCGCTTGAGATTTCCGATAGGGACGAATTGCCGGACTAAGCTGTCGCTGATAAGGAGGAGGTTCAATGAATAAATCGCTCTTGGTCGCCGTGTTCGTGCCGACCACGGACGAGGCAGGAACAGATTTTGACGGCCAATCCGGCCAACTGGCTACCGGCTATCCGGTCGGCGAGAATCTTATCCTGACAGCGCGTCATGTTCCGCAACCTGAGCCGCCGAATTACCGCGATGAGCGCTATCCCATCAAAATCCGCTGGGATAGTTACAAAAATTCGGGCTGGATCGAGATCGAGGACATTGTTCTGGCAAGGTCAGGGCGAGTTGGATGCGGCGCTGCTTCGCTGTTCCAAGCGGCCGCCCGAGGCCAGGGGTTGGGGCTTCGTCTCCGCTGAGAAGCCACGTGACAGCATGCAGTGGATGAGCGTAGGGTTTCCGCGCGCCGCCAAATATGACAATGTTCGCGAACCCAGACCTTTCGATGGCAGGGTCCGCACGATAGACGATCAGAAAGCCTTCTTCGAGTTAACTGAAGAGGCGCCGCCGGCGACAGACGAAGATTGGCAAGGCGCCTCCGGCATGCCGGTGTTCGTTGGCGGTAAAATCCTGGGGGTAGTGCGAAGCGTCCCGCCGAATTTCGATGCTAAAAGGCTGGATGCGATCGCAACCTGGAAATTGCTCGAGGACGATAGCTTCAAGAGGGCGCTGAACTGGGACGACCAGAACGAACGCCTGAAAGTCGCCCGCAAATGGCTTTCCCGCCTGCTGAACAAAAGTGAAGCAGTTACGCGCGATTTCGCCAAATGCCTGGAGTTGTCGGGCGCTGAGATCAATCCGCGTAAAATGGAGGAGGTCGTTCGAAAAGTTGCTCGTCCAGACGCCGGAGCAACTTTTAACGTGGGCGGTCTCAGTGCAGGAGGCGCGCCGCGACAACAAGGATCGGGACGGTGGCCGCGTGGTGAAGGATCTGATGCTGACCCTTCTGCCGGCCATTTATGACGCCGGCGTGGTCTCCGACGTGCGGCGACGCAAGGGCGACACCGCCGAACCTGTCATTGCGCTGCCCACCAGATTGCACACGCTGGCTGAGATCATCATGGCCGGAGCCGACCGCCGCGAGGCGCGGCTGCGACCGCCTCCGACCGAGCATTATTTTCCTCATGGCGAGCTTAGTCTGCCAGAACCACCCGAGTGCGGTCGGGACCCCAGTAACAATCGGTTCACAACTGATTGGCATACGCATCTCATAGATAGCTTCGGGCGTGACTGCGGACGCTTCGAGCAAGACTTCCGGGACTATCTGAAAGTGCGCTTCATTCAAAGCGATCAGCACTCGAACCCGCTGGACCAGGTTTTAGAAGCCGTCGTGGAGGAACTGCGCCACTGGGCGGAAGATGAGCATTTGACCTACTACTTCATTGCCGAGATAAGCGCTGATCCGGATGTCAGGGATAAGCAAGAGAAGGCGCTCGCCCAGCTCAAGCAGGATTATAAATACATTGCGTTCCTGCGCCTGGCGGGCGGAGAAGACCTGGCGCTGGAACGCAAACGCTACCGCAGGCTTTGCAAGCTGCTCTACCAAAATCCGGAGGCTGATGGATGAAATTTCTGGAAATCGCCGACAACGCCATTGTGAAACTGGCCGCCACCGGCGACATGCCGGAAGCGGTGCACCAGTTCGAGCCGCGCCAGATTCGTGCCGTCAACGCCGCGCTGGCTGCCCGCCGCCCGCTGCTGGTGCGCGGCGAACCCGGCATCGGCAAATCTCAACTGGCCCGCGCCGCGGCCAAGGCGCTGGGTCGCGCTTTCATCCCGCAAGCGGTCGATGCGCGCACCGAATCCCGTGACCTGCTCTGGCATTTCGACGCCGTGGCCCGCCTGGCTGAGGCGCAGTTGCTGGGCGCCCTATGGCGAGCATCCGCGTCGCCGGATCAGACGACCCTGCCGCCCGAACAGCAGCATGACGCCGCCGCATCGAGCGTCCGGGCGCGACTCGCCATCGAGCACTTTCTGCATCCACGGGCGCTGTGGTGGGCGTTCGACTGGGACGGCGCGTTGCTCCAGGCCAAGCCAGTCGGCGCCCAGCCGCCACCCCAACCCGATGGCGGCGACTCGGCCAACGGCTGCCTGGTGCTGATCGATGAAATCGACAAGGCCGAGGCGGACGTACCCAACGGCCTGCTGGAGGCCCTGGGGGCCGGCTGCTTCTACCCACAGGGGCGGGCCGAACCGGTGACGGCGAAAGGCGTTGTGCCACTGGTGGTCATCACCACCAACGAAGAACGCGCCCTGCCGGATGCGTTCGTGCGCCGCTGCCTGGTGCTGCATTTGCGTCTGCCCTCCGATCCGCAGCGGCTTACCGAGCGCCTGGTTGCCCGCGGTCGCGCCCACTTCGACCACCCTGACTGCCCGATCTCCGACCAAGTGCTGCGGCGCGCTGCGAAACTGCTGATCGATGACCGCGAGATAGCTCGCGAGAACCATTGGTTGCCGCTGCCCGGCCAGGCCGAATATCTGGATCTGGTGCGCGCCGTCATTACCCGCGTGCGCGGCGAACCGGCCCAGACAGCCCTGCTGGACGCCGTGGCGGAGTTTGTCTTGAAGAAGCATCCCGATGCCTTCCAGCAAGTCCCCGAACAAGACACCGATTAAACCGCAGGGCGTGTGCGGCCGCGCCGATCTGGCGGCAGCTCTGGCCGACGGCGATGCGGCTCTGGCCCACGCGGTGGCCGAACTGGTCGGCTTCGACCAGCGGCCGCCGGCGCCCGACCGACAGCCCGAAGATGAAACAGGGCTGGTACAGATTAAGCCCGTTTCGCTACCAACGTCGGTTGAAGAAAAGGCCGATCAGCCGCTCGCGCCGACGCTTTTCTGGCGACCGGTAGCGTACGCGCCGCTTGCAGAAGATGAACCCGCTCCTCCGTCGCCGAGCGCTCGCTACCAAGGCTGGCAGGATCGTCCCACGGACCCACCGCCGGCGCCGCCACTGGCCGCTTGGCGCGAGTTGGAGCCGAAGCTGCGCCGGCTGTTATGCCTGCCGCAGCAAAGCCGGGCTGTGGATCTGGAGTTGACCGTGCGGCGGCTCAGCCAGGGCCGTTTTCTCACCGATCTGCCGCGGGAACGGCGCCGCCGCTGGGGACCGACCATTTACCTGATCGAAGACCGCAGCAGCCGACTGATCCCGTATCGCTGGGACCAGTATCTAGTCCGCGTGGCGCTGCAACGGCTGCTGCCGGCCCATGCGCTGGAGCGCAGCATCGTTCGTGACGGCATGCGCGTCCCGCGCCGGCTGGAAGGCGGCGCCTGGAACGCTACGCCACCGCCGGAAAGCATCGTTCTGGTGCTCGGCGACCTCGGTTGTCTGGCCAGCGTTCGGGCCGACTTGGTTGAGTACTGGCTGCGCTTCGGTCGTGATCTGCGCGCCGGCGGCTGCACGCCGGTGGCGTTGATTCCGGCGCCGCTAGAGCGCTGCCCGCTCCGGCTTGCCTGCGTTTGGCAATTGGTTCCCTGGGAGCGCCCGCGTCCGCAAGACCCGACGGATACCCTGGCGACGCGGGCCGAGCGGCTGCTGCGGCTGGTGTCGCCGGCGGTGCGCCTTGAACCCGGTCTGCTGCGCGCGGCGCGCCTGCTGTTGCCGCCGGATCAAGCCGACGCCGGCACGGAAGCCGATGTCTGGCAGCACCCGGACTTGGTCAGCCGCTCCGCCGCCGGCGCCACCCTGAATCCAGAGCGGGCCAAGCCGTTACGGGCCGAGTTCGTGGCGCGGGTCGAGTCTGAATTTCAGGCCCGCTTTGCGGAGTTGCTGCGCGCCTGGCGTGGTTATCTGCCGGAAGAAATCTGGTTCGAGGAGTTGCTGAATCTGCCGTCCACCGCCCAGGCTGATCCTAAAGTCGCTCAGGATTTGCCTAACGCCCGCGCTTACTTCGCCGAATTTGCACAAAGCGGCGGTGATGGCGGTGAGGGGATGACCGGCAACGACGTGGCGTGGTTTAGCCGCGTTAAGCGCCGCGCCGATCTGCTATGGACCGATGGACAGGTGGGGAGCGATCTCTTATCCCTGAGCTACGCCCTGCATCCGAACGATCCGCGCTATCAGTTCCCACCTGTCAAGCCAGTATTGATTCGCCGCCCGGACAAGCCGGTCAGCCGTCTCGCCGTCAGCCAGCGTGGTGGGATGTTGGAGTTTGCCGTTGCGGAAGCGCACCCCGACGGGAGTCACCTGGCGGATCTTACAACCCGCAACCATCTGATCCAAATCGAAGTAGCCGACGACCCCAACGCCTTCTGGCGCTCCAACCAGCCGCCCGCCTGGGCGGACGACTGGGGCACGGACGACTATGGCCATTGGGTGACTTTCAGCATTAAGGACGAGCAGAGCAATAAAGTCACCCAGCGGCTGCGCTGGATCGAGCCGGGAACGTTCTTGATGGGCTCGCCGCCGGATGAGTCGGGACGCTGGGATGACGAAGGTCCGCAGCATCCAGTGACCATCAGCCAAGGCTTCTGGCTGTTCGACACCGCCTGCACGCAGGCGCTGTGGCAGGCAGTGATGGGCAATAATCCAAGTGAATTCAAGGGCGACGACCGGCCGGTAGAACAGGTGAACTGGAACGACTGTCAGCACTTTCTCCAAAAGTTGAACGAGCGCCTACCCGGACTCGCTCTGAGCCTGCCGACTGAAGCCCAGTGGGAATATGCCTGCCGCGCCGGCACAACCACGCCGTTCAGCTTTGGCCCCAACATCACCCGTGAACAGGTGAACTACGGCAGTAATCAAACCGTGCCGGTGGCGAGCCTGCCGCCGAATCAGTGGGGCTTGTACGAGATGCACGGCAATGTCTGGGAATGGTGTCAGGACCACTGGCACAACAACTACCAAGGTGCGCCAACCGATGGCTCTCCCTGGGAGGACCGCTCAGCCGGCGCGGACCGTGTCATCCGCGGCGGGTCCTGGCTCCACTACGCGCGGCGCGTGCGTGCTGCTTACCGCGCCCGGTACGGCCCCGACCGCCGCCTCGACGGCCTCGGTTTCCGCTGTGCCCGAGTTCAGGTGAGCCAGGCAAGTCAAGCAGGCCAGCCAGGCGCGGAGCCGGCGGAACCGGCGCTTGGCCGGCTAGCGGAGCGCCGGCCAACGCAGGTTCCGCCCGGCGGAGCGCCCCGCGCCGAACCGGTCCTGTTGCGTCTCGATCTAGCGCCGTCTCCGGCCCGCTGCGCGCTGCCCCAGGCGCCCGCCTTTTTCATCCACACCGACCGGGAACGCCTGACTTTCCGCAGTCTCACCAAGCCTCAATGGGCCAGCGCCATCGGTCGCGACCGCTTCGGATTGTGGAGCGAGATCGCCATCGAGCTAAATCAGGGCGAACCGGTTATCCAGCGGCTGCGCTGGATTCCGCCAGGAGGGTTCTGGATGGGGTCGCCGGAGAGCGAAACCAGCGAACTGGCGAAGAATGACAACGAGCGCGACTGGTTCAAGTGGGAACATCCTCAACACCCGGTAATCCTGACCCAGGGCTATTGGTTGTTCGAC
Source organism: uncultured Pseudomonadota bacterium (assembly GCA_963708455.1). Taxonomy (GTDB): domain Bacteria; phylum Pseudomonadota; class Gammaproteobacteria; order Competibacterales; family Competibacteraceae; genus CAIMUS01. Next base: position 1,407,458 of record CAVPSQ010000004.1, on the reverse strand, counting down.
ACCCCCTGTACGCAGGCCCTGTGGGAGGCGGTAATGGGCGATAACCCAAGTAACTTTAAGAGTCCAACCCGACCGGTGGAGCAGGTCAGTTGGGACCAAGTGCAGGACTTTCTCAAGCAGATCAATACGCGGTTTCCTGACCTGAATCTAACGTTGCCGAGCGAAGCGCAATGGGAATACGCCTGTCGGGCCGGGACTGAGACAGCCATCTACACCGGCGAGTTAGCGATTCTGGGCGAGAACAACGCCCCGGCGCTCGATCCCATCGCCTGGTATGGCGGCAATAGTGGCGTTGAGTTCGATCTGCCAAATGGTTACGACAGTTCCGATTGGAAAGAAAAGCAATATCCGCACACACGAGCAGGTACACGACCTGTAAAACTCAAGCAGGCTAATCCCTGGGGCCTGTACGATATGCTAGGCAATGTCTGGGAATGGTGTCAGGATGGCCTGAGAGATTACACAGAGGACGCTGTGACCAACCCTGTAGGCCCTCTAGCCGGCGCGAGCCGTGTCATCTGCGGCGGGTCCTGGGGCAGCGACGCGCGGCACGTGCGCGCTGCTTACCGCCCCCTCCTCGCCCCCATCCCCCGCCGCGGCAACCTCGGTTTCCGCTGTGCCCGAGTTCAGGGTCGTGAGCAAAGCAGGTCAGCCAGTCCAGCCAGTTCCAGCCAGCCGGTCAGTCCAGCCAGTCCAAGTCAGCCGGCAGATCACGCAGCACCGGACAACTACCCGACAGCGCTACCGGGCCATTGAGAGTAAACGATGACTACTGCAATCGAGATAACCGAGTCGTGCGGCAATGTCTTTTTAGATCTCGGCTTTCCCCCGGATGAAGCCGCGCTGTTGGCGTTGCGGGCGGAGTTAATGGCGGAACTGCGTTTGCTGATCCGTGATCAGGGCTGGACGCAAGTGGAGGCGGCGCAGCGGCTGGCTATTTCGCAATCACGGGTTTCCGATCTGGTGCGTGGCAAATGGGATAAGTTCAGCCTGGATATGCTCATTACGTTGGCAGTGCGAGCGGGCAAACGAGTAGAGTTAAGGTTAGTTGCCTGAGGATGATCGACACACTTGCAACAGCCGCTATCAACACCGCCTGGCATCCCCTGGCGAACGGCTGTCCACCGGACTGGGCCAGCGGCTGGGGGCAGGATGGCTATGGCGTATTCGTCGAATTCACCGTGCTGGAGGTGACTCAGCGCTTGCGCTGGATTCCACCCGGTCGGTTCGAGATGGGGTCGGAAAATGAACCGGGTCGCTACGACGATGAGGGTCCCCGCCATCGGGTGACCCTGGCCCAGGGCTTCTGGCTGTTCGATACACCCTGCACCCAGGCGTTGTGGGCAGCGGTGATGCGCGACAACCCGAGTCAGTTCAAAAGCCCGACCCGGCCGGTGGAGCAGGTGAGTTGGAACCAAGTGCAGGACTTTCTCAAGCAGATCAATACGCGGTTTCCTGAGCTGAATCTAACGCTGCCGAGCGAAGCGCAATGGGAATACGCCTGCCGGGCCAGGACCGAGACGGCGATTTACACCGGCGAACTGGAAATTCTGGGTGAGTGCAACGCTCCGGCGCTGGACCCGATCGCCTGGTATGGCGGCAACAGCGGCGTCGATTTCGACCTGGAAAATGGTTACGACAGTTCCGGCTGGCGGGAGAAGCAATACCCGCATACACGGGCTGGGACACGTCCGGTCAAACTTAAGCGGGCCAATCCCTGGGGACTGTACGACATGCTGGGCAATGTCTGGGAATGGACTCAGGATCACTGGCACAACAACTACCAGGGTGCACCGACCGATGGTTCCGCCTGGGAGGACCGCTCAGCCGGCGCGGACCGTGTCGTCCGCGGCGGGTCCTGGGGCGGCTACGCGCGGAACGTGCGCGCTGCTTACCGCTCCCAGCGCGGCCCCGGCCTCCGCCGCGACTACCTCGGTTTCCGCTGTGCCCGAGTTCAGTCGTGAGCACAGCGGGCCAGTCTAGCCAGTTCAAGCCAGTGGGCAGATCACGCGGCGCCGGACAGATGCCGCGGAGCGGCGTCGGTCAGGTGCCGCGTGATTTTTGCAGTAGGAAAAAAGGCTCATGACATTTTTCCAGACCGGAGCAAGGCGTGGAATAACGCTTAAAGCGCAGTCTCCGCTGCCCAATCCCGCGCCCGCAGAAACTGCTCGTACAGACGCGCTTCGGGCGTGCCGGGTTCGGGATGCCAGTCGTAGCGCCAGGCTACGCGCGGCGGCAGCGACATCAGGATGGATTCGGTGCGACCCCCGGATTGCAGCCCGAACAGGGTGCCCCGGTCGTACACTAGATTGAATTCTACATAGCGGCCGCGCCGGTATAACTGAAATTCGCGTTCCCGCTCGCCGTAGGGCAAATGACGGCGGCGCTGGACGATGGGCAGATAGGCCGGCAGGAAATGCTCGCCCACGCTGCGCAGAAACGCAAAACAAGACTCGAAACCCCAGTCGTTGAGATCGTCGAAAAACAGCCCGCCGATGCCGCGCGGCTCCTGCCGGTGTTGGATATAAAAATACTCATCGCAGCCGTGCTTGCAGCGGGGATAAACCGCGGCGCCGAACGGCTCGCAGGCTGCTTTGGCAGTGCGATGCCAGTGAATACAGTCCTCTTCGAAACCGTAGTAGGGGGTCAGGTCGAAACCGCCGCCGAACCACCAGAGCGCTGCGGCGTCGGGGCGCTCCGCTATGAAAAAGCGGACATTGGCGTGGGCCGTGGGGATATACGGATTGCGCGGATGGACCACCAGGGAAACGCCGGTTGCCTGAAAACCGCAGCCGGCCAGTTCGGGGCGCTGGGCGGTGGCGGAAGGAGGCAGACGGTTGCCCCGGACATGGGAGAAATTAATCCCGGCCTGCTCGAACAGCGCGCCTTCGCTCAGCACGCGGGTGCGGCCGCCGCCGTGCAGCGCGGCGTCGTCTATTGGACGCTGCCAGCTATCCTGCTGAAACACCGCACCGCCATCCTCGCTCTGCAGCGCCGTACAGAGCCGGTCTTGCAAAGCGGATAGATAATCCCGCACTGCCTGAACATCCGGTCGGTTCATTATCTCCACCTCTACTCGTCATCGTTCAGTTCTCTCTTCTCCTGCTAAGGAGGAGGGCTAGAGCGCTGACCGGTTTGAACTACGTGGCCAATCAAGCAGCCGGAAACGGCCTGGGAGCGCCGGCGTCCCCGCCGGCTCCGACAGGACCGCAGCGACGGCTGGGTTTACCTGGAGCGGACGGGTGGTCCAGTCCATGCCCTGGCCGGCGAGGACGCCGGCGCTCCCAGGAATCTCAATCCCGGTCTCGCTAAGAGGCCGGCAACGAGCTTCAGCCTTATTCTGGCTTACGACTTGCCGTAGGCGGCCTCCCAGACGACGATTATTCTTGTGGAGTCCGGGCCAGTACCGCCATAGTCAACCGGGAAACACAGACCAGTCGGTCGGCTTCGTCGGTAATCTTGATTTCCCATAACTGCGTGGTACCGCCGATGTGCAGTGGCCTGACGATGCCGTAGACATAACCTGAACGCACCGAGCGCACGTGGTTGGCGTTGATCTCCAGCCCTACGCAATGGCGGGTATTGGGATCTTCGCATAGCAAAGCCGCCACGCTGCCCAGGGTTTCCGCCAGCGCCACCGAGGCGCCGCCGTGCAGAATTCCTGCCGGCTGGATGGTGCGGTGGTCCACCGGCATGCGCGCTTTAAGGTAATCGTCGCCGATCTCCACAAACTCGATGCCGGTCTGCTCGCATAAGGTGCCCTGACAACGGGCGTTGATTGCTTCGATAGTAGTCTGAATGTGCCAGATGGACATTAAGTTGCTCCCAGGTCAGTGAAACACAGAGGCTGTACAAAAAATAAGCCTATGATAGTATTAATAAATTTTTCAAAAAATACGTCCCCTCCCCCCTTGTGGGGGAGGTGTATGGACCGGAGAGATAGGTAAAAGGTGTTCGGAGACATCGGTAACACCTGTTCGGAGAGATGGGTAACACTGTTCGGAGACATCGGTAACATTCTTTTAAGCTGACCAGCATTTTCCTAGAGGAGAATGTTGATGTCGCAACAGAGAGTGTCGCTGGCAGTACGGCAAGAGTTTGTCCTGTTGGCCAACCAAGCGCAGATCGAGATGAGAACCTTGTGCCACCGGTATGGCATCAGTACCAAGACCGGTTACCAATGGCTGAAGCGGTTTCGTGCCGGGGGTCTGGAAGCGTTGGTCGAGCGTGACCACCGGCCATACCGGTCGCCGCGTCAAACGGTGGCGGCGCTCGAGCAGATGATCGTAGCGGTGCGGGATGCCCATCCCGCCTGGGGTGGGCGCAAACTCCGCGCCTACCTGCAGGCCCAGGGGCAGACGGCCTTGCCCAGTGCGAGCACCATGACGGCTATTTTGCGGCGCCATCAGCGGTTGAGTGCAGCAGACGGGCGTAAGCATCAGCCGTGGCATCGCTTTGAACAGGTAGCCCCCAATCGCTTGTGGCAGATGGACTTCAAAGGCCACTTTGCCATTGCCCAAGGCCGCTGCCATCCCTTGACGGTGTTGGATGACCATTCCCGCTTCGCGGTCTGCCTGCAGGCGTGTGGGGACGAACAGGGCGCCACGGTGCAAGCGGCCCTGACCGCGACCTTTCGGCGCTATGGCTTGCCGGAACGGATGCTCATGGATAATGGCCCACCCTGGGGGGGCGAGGGCCAGCAAACCCTGTCGGCCCTGGTCCTGTGGCTGATCCGCTTGGGGGTTCGCATCAGTCATAGTCATCCCTATCATCCGCAGACCCAGGGAAAGGATGAGCGGTTTCATCGTACCCTCAAGGCAGAGGTGTTGCGTGACCAGTACTTTGCGTCGTTGTCGGTGTGTCAAGGGGCCTTTGATCGGTGGCGGGAGGTGTACAACCGGGAGCGCCCCCATCAGGCTCTGGACATGGCTGTCCCGATCAGCCGCTATCAACCCAGTCCCTGTTCCTTTCCTGAAACCCTGCCGCCAATTGAGTACGGTCCGGATGATCGGGTCCGCAGGGTGCAAAACAAAGGGGTGGTGCACTTCCAAGGGCGGTTGTTTACCGTCAGTAGCGCCTTGCAAGGTTACCCGGTGGCATTGCGGCCCGTTAACACCGAGGGCCAGTTTGATATCTACTTCTGTCACCATAAGGTCACTCGGATTGATCTTAGGACACCGGCATGAAGTCAATACACATCATCTCATGATAGTTTTTCAGTGTTACCTATGTCTCCGAACAGGTGTTACCGATGTCTCCGAACACCTGTTACCTATCTCTCCGGTCCATACACCTCCCCCACAAGGGGGGAGGGGACGCATTTTTTGAAAAATTTATTAATATCATCATAGCTTTAGTTTTTGTACAGCCTCTAAGGCTGCCGCAAGGCCTTGAGCAACAGCGCCAGGGCGCTGCGCAACGGCGCCTGTAGCCAAGCCTGCTCGGCCCGGAACCAGGCGGCAAAATACAGCGCTCTGCCATCCCGGTTCAGGCGGCAGCCCTCGGCCGGATTGCAGTCGAAAGCGTCCGGAGTGAGGGTATTGCCGTCGCCGTGCAGCCATTGCCATACCCACTGGTCCACCCAGGGACGGAGCGGCTCCAGCAGATCCAGCGCCAGCGCTGGCCGACCCCGCAGCGGGGTATGCAGAAAGCCGATGCCCGCTTCCAGACCGCGCCGGGTGGCCTGCCGGCCAATGCTGTGCAGGGCCAGGGTGTAGGAAAGCGACAGCAGGGCATTGACGGGATCGCGTGGCGGTCGCCGGCTGCGATGCACGAATTTCCAGGGAGCCTGCCATAACGGTCCCCACTGCTCGAAATAGCGGGCGCTGCCGGCTCCTTCCTCACCCATGAGAGCGGCATGATCCGGCGCGGTCTGGGCCGCCGTCACGAAGCGTTCCAGACTGGCGCCGTCCAGTCCATGGGCATCCAGCCAGAGCTGCTGCTGCCGCAGCTTGGCGATCACCCACAACCGCGCCAGCCGCAGCCGACTGGCCGGATGATGATAGTGCAGGTGCTGGGCATGGCGCAAAGCGAAGGGAGTCGGACCCGGTGGAAACAGGTGCACAGTTTCGCCTCGGCCCCGACGCGGCATCAGTGCCACGCTGACGCCCGCTTCCAGGCAGGCGCGCAGCACCCGTGTGGACAGTTCCACCTCGCCAACCAGCAGCAGTTGTTGCAGCGCCTGTAACCCCACCCGGTGGGTTTCCTCGCCGTATTGCACCCGGAGAATGCCGCTGTCGCTCAGGCTCAGGCCGGCGCCGCGCCGATCGATAATCAGGGTCATGCCGCTCATCAGTCCCTCCCTAGCCAGGCCAGCAGGCGTTGCAGCAGAGACGGTTTGCCGCCGGGTTGCTGCAATCCTGGCAGTGGCGGCAGCGGGCCGCTGGGAAACCACAGGTCACCGGGACCATTGATGCGGTACAGCCGCAGGTCATCCTGGCCCGATTTGATCTCGCGTAGCAGTTTATCGAGCAGACGCTGCAGGGGTCGGCTCCGTCCCTGATAGAGATACACCGACCGCTGCAAGGCGATACAGCGCTTGGCAGTCATTCGCTGGATGCGCTGCAGCCGGGGCGGATCGACGATGTCATAGGCCAGCAGATACCAGCCGTCCGCCAGATCGTGCGGTGCCCGTCCCAGGGGTCGGCGACCAGCCAGGGCCAGGGCGCGCGGCGACCGTGACAGGATATACAGCGGATTGGTGCCACGTAGACTTAGGCGACCGACCAGCAGGTAATCGTCTTCGGGGTCCAGGTAATCCAGCAGTTCTGCCGCCAGTTCGCGGGCCTGATAGGGCAACAGCTCGGTTTCATGCACCGACAGTTGCCCGTCCACCCGCCAGCGTTGCAGACAGCGCCGCACCTGGCGGGCGCGGCGGTCGTCGCCGATATTGTAGGCGAACAGATAGGGGGCCCGGCGGGAGCGGGGTGGCGGATTGGCGGCGGCGGTGAAATCGAAAGCCGGGTGGTTCATGGCTGAAAGCGCTCCTTACTGTCGGGCAGGCGCAGGCCGAGAAAGTTATGGCGGGGATTAGCGCGGATCACCCGGGTTTTGTCCGGGTGCAGTTCCAGCCCCAGTTTGTGCAGTTGTTTGCCGGCGAAACTCAGGGCGCGCCGGGCTTCCTGCTCGGTTTGGCCCAGCAGCACGAAATCGTCGGCAAAGCGCACGAAGGGAATGCCTTTACGCTCCAGGGCACAGTCCAGTCGGTGGAGATAGAGGTTACACAAAAAAGGTGACAGGACCATGCCCTGTGGCAGACCGCGGCCGGAACCGCCGGGCGGAAGCGGTCCGGCAGGCTGTCCAGCCACAGCCGGACCAGCCTGAGCAAGGCCCGTTCCGGGCACAGCCGCTTGAGTTCCTTCAGTACGCCCCGATTCGGAATGGTATCGAAGCAGGCGCGGATGTCGGCGTCGCCGATCCACGCCCAGCCGCGCCGCACCCCTTCGCGCAGTCGGGCCAGGGCCATTTCGCGGGTGCACTGGGGACGATAGCCGAAGCTGGCGGGATGGAAAATGGCCTCGCCTAACGGTTCCAGCACGGTCAGCACCGCCCGCTGGGCCAGCTTATCGCGCACCGCCGGCGCGCAGATCAAGCGCTTGCCGCCGTCGGCCTTGGGAATTTCATAGCAGCGCATGGGTTGCGGGCGATAGCGGCCGGACAGCAGTTCCCGTGACAACTCGCCGACGTGGTGGATCAGGTTGCGTTGCATGTCGTCCACTGGCAGACCGCGCACCCAGCAGCCGGGATCCTTGCGCAACAGCCGCCAAGCGTGATTGAGGACGGCCGGTGAGGCGGCTTGTCGCAGGACTTTGCCAGGCCGGCGGAACAGTTGAACAGGCTCCACATGGCATGTGCTTCCTTAAGTGTGGTTTTTGAGTCTGGCGCGGGTGGCAATATCAGGCAAACAGCCGCTGCTTGAAATGCAGCAGATGCAGGATGGCTTCCTCGACGATCTCGATTTTGGAGCGGCCTTCCATTGCTTCCTGCATGCTGTAACTGCAATCGATGGCCAGGATGGTGGCCTCGCTGCGGTGGTGGCGTGGCGGCGTCTGCTGGTCGCTGCCGGCCAGCGCCTGGCTGAGTTCGCGCAGGTTGTGGACGGGGAGGAATCGGCCATGCCAGGAACCGACGGCGATCTGCTCCAGCAGCAGGCGGTTATAGTCATCGCCAAACCCAATGGTGTTGATCTTGATACTGGCCTCGCGGCAGGCGTACACGGTGGCGAACAGGGATTCGGTTTCCACATTCGGTTCGCCGTCCGATAGCAGCCAGATTTTGCGGAAGACTCCCGGTGGGGCGATGGCGGCGAGCGCCAGGGCCTGGCGCAGGCCGTCGGTCATGTTGGTCATGCCGCCCAGACGGGTATGCAGGCTCTGGCTGCGCTCCACCAGCCAGGGCGCGAAGGGGGTGGCCGGGCGGGCGATGACGAAGCCGTGGTCATGGAAGCCGATGAGTCCGATACGATCCGGGCCGTAAACGGTCCACGGTTCGCAGACCGGTTGTGGCTGTCGTGGCAGTGCAGTCGGCTGAGACCGAACCGGAGAATAGGGGCGCGGCGTCAGGGCGGTGCCGGTCGCCGGACGATTGGAAGCGGGTGCAGGCTCCGGTTGAACGGCGCTACCGTTGAGCCAGCCGGTGAATAGAGTGAAGAGTTTGCTCATGGATTTCTCCATAAAGTTAAGAGGTTGAATTAACGACTTGGCTGGGCTTCGCCTTCCCAGATTTTGCGGGGATGGCCGCTGGCCGGGTCCTCCGCCCACCCTTCGCGATGGCGGCAGCGGGGATGGCTGCAGCCATAGATGGCCACGGGCAGACCTTCAGTGGAGAGAGTTTCATCCAGAAACCGCAGTGGCAGCGGTAGAGGATGACGCCGGCACAGGAGCGAGAGACGCTTCATGAATTCCGGTAGTGTGATCGGCTCTTCGATGACGATGACCTGGCGTCGGGTGGCCGGACGTGGTGTCGTGTGATGACGGGGGGTATAGGGAACCGGCAGGTTATCCCAGGGTGGTTGTTTGTAGCTCATGACGATTCTCCGCAAGGGTTGGATGAACGCCAGGGTATATGGCAATTTCCTTGCCAGTCCGGTCCGGTTGATTTTTTCCTTTTCTTAGAATGGGTTAAATTTTTTAAGCAGGCTGCGGTGAGGCTTCAGCAGTGAGAAATTTCACTTTGAAGGTAAAAATCGTTACGTTCGCCGCCGTCCTGGATGTAGCGGTGTTTTTGCCGAGAAGAAGTGGCTTGACAAAATGTCGATAAGCGTTTTGAATGGCTGGCGTGTCACCATCCTGCTGCTATCCGACTGTTTGATATGGAAAAGGTTAACTTTTTTGCGCTACTTTGGTGCGGCGAAAAAATCATCCAAGCCAATGATTTTGGTAGAAAAAGTTATCCACAGGTAGGTTAAGCAGGAAGCCGCCAATTCAGGCGATTGAAACGCTGTAAATCTTCTCACAACACCACCCCCTTAGTTAAGCAGGAAGCCGCCAATTCAGGCGATTGAAACCCTCCTTGGTGAGTGCACTTTCCCAGACCCCTTGTTAAGCAGGAAGCCGCCAATTCAGGCGATTGAAACATGGTTGAAACGCACACCGCCGCGCCAGTTAAGTTAAGCAGGAAGCCGCCAATTCAGGCGATTGAAACCTCCTTCATGTGTCATAGTACGCCTCTCTCAAGTTAAGCAGGAAGCCGCCAATTCAGGCGATCTGCCGCCCATGCGATAGCGTAAGCCTGGACGAACCACCCCGGCGCTACGCGCCACCCCTCCTTATCCAAGGAGGGGAAAAACCCCGTGTCTCCGTTGATGGGTGCAGGCGGGGAAGAATGGACTAAACCGTCACCTCGAAGGGAGCGAGCGTCAGTCTCACTGCGGGTCGATACATAGCGCTCGACTGGTTAGGTGATTTCTGGCAAAGGCTATACCGGAAAGTCGGGCATGGGTGGGTCTGGATTCCACTCCTTGGATAAGGAGGGGTGGCGCGCAGCGCCGGGGTGGTTCGACCCTGGCGGACTGCCCCCCCGCCCTTCGGGCACCCCCCTTGGCAGGGGAGGAATAAAGACTGGACACAGGGTATGATCTTTTGAGGAAATCACCTTACGCCCAACGCTAATGCTGTTGAGAAGTAGCCGCTTAGCGCCTCTCTCCGGCTTGCGCTAACAGTGGGAGGTATCGGATTTTTTCCCCTCCTTTTCAAGATACTGCTGGCGAATTCTCCGAAGGGGGGTAGTCGTTACGAGAGCACCGGAGCCAGGGCGGCGAAGGCCGATCGCCGAGTCTTGGCACGCGGCCGTCCGGCTAACCAAGCGCCGATTCGCAGCAGGTTGATGGCGGTGGCGGCCAAAAGATGGTGCAACCGCGTTTTGGCCAAGCCGATATATCGCGAACGGCGCAGATCACAGGTCCGGACGCCTTGCGAGAGGGTCCCCTCCACACCGGCCCGAGCCGTATAAGCGTCTTTGAAGGGCTCAGTGGTTTGTCGCTGCCGGGCGGCCTGAAGCGCTTCGTGCTGGTCGCGGGGGCGAACCGTCAGACGGCGCCCTTGGTGAGGCGACTGGGTACACTGGGGGCGTACCGGACAGGCCTGACAATCGGTACGCGCAAACTGAATGCGGATCACCGGCTGGCCATCCTGACTCTGGCTGGGCTGCCATTGACGGCTGACCTGGCCTTGCGGGCAGGTCGCCGTCTGGGCCTCCCAATCGATCACGAACGTGGCCACGTCGAACCTGTCGGGGGCCTGAGCCTGCCCACTGGTGTCTGGCATTACCGGTCCTAAGAGGTTGATCTGATGGGTCTGTTGGCTCGTGACCAAGTGCTCGGCGGTCACGTAACCGGCATCTACGATCTGTTCGGCTGGGAGCAGTTGGCGGGCGGCCAGGTCGGCCTGAATCGTGGGCAACCAGTCGCTGTCGGCCCGGGTGGCCGGGGTAGTCTGGACATCGGTGATCAGGTGCACCGTGTCCTCGTCGCACGTTTCGGTGAGATGCACTTTATAACCGACCCAGACCACGCTGCGCTTCTTGGCGTAGCGTGCTTCGGCATCATAGGGCGAACAGATCAACCCGGCCGACGGGGGCAGATCTGACGCCGCGCGCCAGCGCACCCCCTCGTCGGGGCCGTAGAACTGTTGGACCCAGACTTGGCGCAACACCTCCACGGCGGGCACTTCGCGCAACCACCGCGGCGCCGTCGCCGCGTAGATCCTGTCCAGCAGGGCAAAGCCATCGGTACCGATGGTCTCCGCCAAGGCATAGCGCTCGGTGCGCTCAGCGGGCAGTCGATAGTCGGCAAAACGCTGGCCGTAGCACTCAAACCACAGCGGTGGCACGTGAGCTGGTAACCAGTCCGGCTCGACTACCGCCAGCACATTGAGCGCATGACGCAGGGTCTCGCCCACACATTCCAGTCGATTTAGCATCTGAATCGCCGCCAGCACGTGGGTCGAGTCCGTGCGTTGTCGCGTGCGTGCCTTGATCAGACCGGCTTGCCGACAGCGCTCTAAGAGGGTCTCGAACAGCACCGCCTCCGCACCACCGGCCACTAACCGACCCCGAAACTCACTGAGCACCGACGCCTCAAAGCCCGCGTCCGTGAGTTCCAACCCCAATGCATACTTCCAGTCAATCCGCGCTCGAACTGCGTCGGCCGCCTGCCGATCGGACAAGCCCTCAGCAAATTGCATCACCATCACCAGCGCCAGACACCCCGGCGCCTCCGCCGGCTGGCCCCGGGTGGAGAATAACTCCGCAAAGGTCTCGTCGGCATAAAGCATGCCGAATTCATCGCGCATCCGTAAGTACACGTTGCCCTTGGGAAACGCCGCCTGAGCGGCCCGTACCGTCTCCTCGGGAATCAGATCAAAACACCTCGGCTTCAGTGACATGATAATTCCTCCTCACATGGGCGACTAACCCGTCTACGGGTTATCTTACTCCCTGCAGCATCTGGCCAGTACAGCTGCCGCTCCCTATAAAGTGGGGTCTGACCGGGCGGTACGCCAGCGAACCCCTCCCCGATCAGGGCCCGTTTCCCCTCCGGTTACACGGGGTTCCCATCCGGCGGAACCCGTCCCTGGTTCCGCCCTACGCGGGTTTTGAATTCGCCAGCAGTATCTTTTCAAGGAGCGGTGGCGCGAAGCGCCGGGGTGGTTTCTCTATGCATGTACACAACGTCCCCTCGCTAAAGCCGCGCAGGCAAGAACTGCGCACCGTCATGACGCCGGCTGAAATAAAACTGTGGCAAGCCTTGAAACACCGCCAGGTAGATGATCTGAAATTCAGACGGCAACACAGCATCGGCCCCTTCATCGTGGACTTCTATTGCCCCTCGGCCAAGCTGGTCGTTGAACTCGATGGTTCAGTCCACGATAGCGAAACTGCCTGGCAACGGGACGAACAACGAACGGCCTATCTGGTGAGTTTGGGATTGAGCGTCGTGCGGTTTGAAAATCGGGAAGTGATGCAGAATCTGAAAGGGGTTCTGGCTGAAATCCGTTGTCGGGCCCACGAGTGGCAGAGGAAACGGTGAAGTCACCTCAGCGCTGCGCGCCTCGCAACTTTCTTGCGGACCGCGCTGGCCAAGCGTACCATGCCTTCGCGGAGGACGAACCAGGGGATGGTTGTAGGAACGTAGGCTCGCCGTATTGCCGGGTCGAGAATGAAGGACAACACCATGCAGATTCAACAGCTTCACATACCCGTCACAGCGGCTGACTATCTGGTCGGAGAACGCGCACCTGAATCGGCAGTTCGCCATGAATACCTCGATGGCGAAGTGTGGGCAATGGCCGGAGAAAGCCTTGAACACAGCACGCTATGTACCCATTGATTTATCTGATCGTCGGCCAGTTACGTGGAAAACCATGCCGCGCGCTGTCGCCGAATATGAAGGTACGTACCAACCCGAAAGGACTCTATTCGTATCCCGACCTCACTGTTGTTTGCGGCGAACCGATTTTCCACGACGAGCATCGAGATGTACTGGTGAATCCCACGGTCATCATGGAAGTGCTGTCGCCGACGACGGAGGCTTTCGACCGCGGAACCAAGTGGATACGCTATCAACAGATCGCGACCCTGTCCGATTATCTGCTGATTGCTCAGCACCGTCCGCTCGTAGAGCATTATGTTCGGCAGACCGATGGCCGCTGGCTCTATTCCATCGCTGAGAGTCTGGCGGCGAGTGTTGAAATTGCCTCTATCGACTGCTGCGTTCCATTGGCGGAGGTTTACGAGCGAATCGAATTCGCCGGTGATGGATAGCGTTGAGTCCCCGGCTTGAAAAATGAACTGCGCAATCCAGCGCTGGTCCATTTTTCATTTTCGCTTTCAGGCGCAGGCCCGAGAGCAGACTCAACCAGACTCAGCCACCACGCGTCAGCGTGACGGGGCTACGTTAGTGAGAGAGGACAACGGTAAACTATGGCCTGGTTAGTCGCCTCATGAAAGGAATAGCTGCTATGACAACCGTATCCGTTGACATGCCTGACGATGTGTTTGCAACCCTGCACAAATCACCCCAGGAGTTCGCTCAGGAAATGCGTATCGCCGCCGCCTGCCATTGGTACTCACAAGGTATCGTGTCGCAAGGCAGGGGTGCAGAAATCGCCGGCCTGACGCGCGCCGAGTTCATTACCGAACTGGCGCGCCGCCACATTCCTGTGGGCCAGTACACGCTCGAAGAAGTAATGGAAGAAGCGAGTCGTGTCTAGCTTTTGGGTTATCAACGCCTCACCGTTGATTATTCTCAGCCGCATCGGGCAGTTGAATCTGCTGGAACGACTGAGTGCGAAGGCGGGCGTGCCTGACGCCGTGATTGAAGAAGTGCAGGCTGGACTGGCCAATGATTCAAGCGCAGCCATTACCATGCAGTGGGCCAGCCGGCGCCGGTTGGCGAATCTGCCGGTACCAGAGAGTGTTGTGATATGGGGGCTCGGTATGGGCGAATCGCAGGTGATCAATCACTGTTTGGATAATCAAAATACTGCCGTTCTCGATGATCTTGCCGCCCGTCGTTGCGCAACAGCACATAGCGTCAATATGATCGGTACGCTTGGTGTCATTTTGGCAGCGAAACACGCTGGTTTGGTTCTACTGGCGCGTCCCTTGGTGGAACAGGCCGTCGCAGCCGGCCTCTATCTACATCCTCAACTTGTGCAAGGTGCATTAGCCAACGTGGCCGAATAGCCGCTGTGAACTGGGGAATCGTCGGGCAATCAACGCTCACGGGATTTCCCGTTGCGCAGCAGGCTGGTTCCAGAAGAGCCGGAGATCGCATATTTCTCCAACAGCTCCGGATATTTCTGCAGACGATTGCTCAGGTTGTGATGTTGGGCGCCCAGCCCCAGTAGCCGGGAAGCGCGGGTGCGATTGCCATCGGTCTGGTTGAGCGCCCGTTCAACATAATGCCGCTCCACTTCGGCAAGTACATCATCCAGCCGGAAATCCTCATCCAGTGGCCAGTCCAGCGGATTGGTCGGCCTGGCCGCCACCTGACCCAAAGCACGACGGGCATCCTCCGCCTCGATCCGGGGATGGGGCGTCAGAGAGCAAGCGTGCTTGACCGCATGTTCCAGTTCCCGCACATTGCCGGGCCAGTGATAAGCCAGAAACAGCCGTCGGGCGCCGGGGCTGAATTGTTTGGGATAGTCCGGCATCCTCCGGTACTCGTCGTTGAAGCGCTCCAGAAAATGGTCCAGGAAAAACCCAATGTCACCTTCCCGTTCTTGCAGACTGGGCAGGTGCAATACCAGCACCGCCAGACGGTGCAGCAAATCCAGGCGGAAACGACCCTGCGCTGTACTGTGGGCCAGTACACGCTCGAGAAATGTATGCGGTACGTACCCTCCTTCCACTTCCTAGATACTTGCGGGCCTTGATCATTGTTTCGGCCAGGAGTAAATTGCCAATGTCACATTAGGCTTTAAGCCTTTGAATTTGTTAGGAACCTAAAAAATTGTTCATTTTATTAAAAGTATTTATCTTCAATAGGTTAGGTCGAAATGTGACATTGGCAAGGTAACCTGGATTGCGCTTCGCAAGCTCCGCTCCATCCAGGCTACGCCGGTTATGGCCCTGTATGCGTGGCTGCTCGGGCTGCACAGCAGCTATCAGTTGACGCTGCTGTTTATCGCCGCCATGCTGATCTGGCGGCATCGCTCCAATATCCGCAACCTGCTGGCGGGCACCGAGGACAAGATCGGCACCCAACAGTAAGGCGCAAGCCTGGCTCACTGGGCCGAAAAGAAAATATCACCATACCAGGCGGTCGCCGTCTGACCGCTGTTATCGGTATCGGTCATGATGGCGACGGCGTCGATGCGCTCAATATCATCGCCGAACAGCCGCTTGAAATCCGCCCGGACATCGCGTTTTTCGCTGACCCACCGTTCGCCGGGCCGGAGCGCAGCGCGAGCGTGCGGGCATTGCCGGTAAACGCATTGTCCCAACTGCTGCCGATGGGCTGGTTGCTGGACCAGACATAGACCAGCGAGCGGGTGCGCCAGAAGGCCACGCCGCCGGAAACGATCACATAGACCCGGGCTGGATAATCGTCACCGGCCTTGGTGCGCTCATCCACGCCGTTCAGCACATGGCCGATCCGCCAGGACCAGTTGAGATAGGGAGTCTTGTCCAGAGCGACGGGGATTTCCCGATACAGCCCGGAAGCCGTGCCCTTGCTGTCGGCCTGCAATACCTGACGACCGTTTTGCTCAACCAAGCGGTAAGTGGTCTCACCTTTAAAAGATTTGCTTTGCCACTCGCTTAAATCGCCGGCGGAAAATCGACCGATCACCCGGTCCGCTGCGGTGGTTAGGCTGAAGCCACCCAGCAGCAGGGCAACGAGGATTTTTTTCATTTAACCTCCACGGGTTCGAACAAGGTGTCCAGTAAATCGGGAGCGTCGAAATGTCGCCGTCCCACGAAGGCGGTGGCCTGCCGGCCCCGTTCGCGCATCGCGCCCGGCGCAGCGATACCCATCGGCCACAGCAGCCAGCGTTCGGCCCGTTCCGTGCCGGGCGTCAGGCCGTCCGGACCGAACAGGCTGCGGCGGCGGTCGCCGTCCGGGACGGCGTACAGGGCGGCATAATCCTCCCAGCCGTAAGTAGCTCCGGTAGCGGCGTCGGCATAAATCCGTTCGATGTAATGGTCGCCGGAACTCAGTCGCACCACGATCCGCCGGCAGGATCAGACGCGGCGCTGGTTGAGGAACCAGCGGCGGTTCCGGCAGATCCGCAGCCTCTGACCGCAGCCGCAGCGCGGCGGCGGGAAAGAATTGATGATAGCAACCGCAGTTATGAATGCTATCGTACAGCAGAGGCCGGCCTTGGCTGTCCAGCGTAACCCGCCAGACTAGACCGTCCAGCGCACCCGCCAGTATGTCCAGCGGACCGCTGGCGGGACGCTCGCTGAACCAGATCACGTAGTTGAGTTGCAGCAAAACCTGATTTCGCCAGCGGACGTAGGAAGGATAGCGGTACACCACCGGCCTGCGCGTATCCACGTCGGGCAGGCGCTGCGCCTGCCAATAGGGTGCGCCGGGCAGATCGTAGGGACCGACGGTGTCGATTTCCCAGACCGGAGCATGAACGGTGAACAGCGTGGTCAGTTGTCCGGCGTCCAGTTCGGGTATGCCCAGCGCATCGCGGGGAAGCGTGGCGAATGGCGGTGGCTGAACAGCGGCGTCCGGCGGACGGAAACGGCGCAGTTGTCCGTTTACTGGAAGGGTGTCCAGCGGTTGCGCGAAAATGCGACGAGCCTGGGCATGCCAGCGGGCCACGCCGATACTCACCGGCAACGAACTCAGGGGATACAGACCCACGATTTGCCGCACGGTGAGATAGTCGGGTGGCACGCTGGCCCGTGTGCGCAGCGCCGCGAAGCGTTCCGCATCGTCCAGATCGTAAGCTTGCAGTGTGCGGGAGCAGGTTTGCAGTGCGGCTTCCAAAGTAGCCGGAGCGGTGTAGCGGCGGGTCAAGTCATCCAGCGCCGACGGTGGCAGTGCAGCCAGTTCCACCCGTCGCGCCTCTCGATCGAGTTGAGCGAGGCGCGCGATCCAGGCGGTGCGTTGCTCAGCGTTGCAGGGTTGGGCGCGAAAATCGGCGAGAAAACGATCCACTCGCCGATAGGCAAAACCGTCGATGCGAGCAGGCCAGGAAGGCGAATAACCCCGTTCGGCTACGACCCGATCCACGGTGTCGTACAGCGCCAGACAGCGGGCCGTCCCGGGGTCCGGCGGCGGGCGCAGCGGCGTGACGGCACAGGCGGTCAACAGCAGACAGAGAATCACAACGAGCCGGTTGCGCATGGTGGTTAGCAATAGACGTGCTGATGGTCGAACCGATTGGAGTTTAAACCGTGCCCATTTTGAGACCTGAAGTTAACCACGACATTGCCCCGCCGTCGCTGTCCATGGTCAAGATCGTTGGCCGTCACACTCGCGCCAGCATCCCCACGCCGACAGTCATTCTGTTACTGGCCACTGTCCTGCTGCACGGCTGTGCGACTGCGGTCGGCACTCCCTATCTGCCGCCCGATTCCCACACAGCGCTAACCATCTATGTGGTCAACCACGGCTGGCATACCGGCATCGTGATCGATAGAACGCAAGCCGCCCCTTGGCTGTCGGCTCTGCAGGGACGGTTTGGCAACGCCCGCTATCTGGAATTCGGCTGGGGCGACGGGGCTTTCTATCAGACTGAAAATCCATCGGCATGGCTGGCCTTGCAGGCCGCTGTCGGGTCTGGCTATGCCGTGTTGCATGTGCTCGCCCTGCCGGTTGAGCCGCCCCAGTATTTCCTTGCCGGCGAGACGGTGGCAATAAGATTATCGCCACCAGGATTCCGGGGGCTGGTCGACTTCATCAATGCCAGCTTCTATCGGGATGACAGCGGCGCTATCCTCGATCTAAGCGAAAGTTCGTATGGCGACAGCCGGTTCTATCGGGCCACCGGTGGCTATCATCTGCTCTATACCTGCAATAACTGGACGGCGCAGGCGCTGCAAGCCGCCGGCTTGCCCGTCAACAGCGCCACCGCGCAGACCGCCGGCAGTGTGATGGGGCAGGTGGCCAAGATGGCGGTGGATCATTAAGGCAATTTCCTGAAAAGATTATACCGGTGGGTCCAGTCTTTATTCCCCCCCTGCCAAGGAGGGGTGCACGAAGGGCGCGAGGGTCAGGTTGCAACCACCGGCAACAAGCCTGCCGCCGCTACACCTGCAAGAACTGCAGAAAACGGTTTGACGACCTCACCGGAACCCTCTTCATGGGGCGGCATCAGCCCGTGTCGGTTGGGTTGGCCTACCTGTACCTGATGGGGCTGAATCTGTCGAACCGGCAAATTGCCGAGGAACTGAATCTGAACGAAAGCGATGGCCACGCGATGGCGGAGGCGTTGCGGGGAGAGATCGTCGAGCACCGTTCCAAGGTGCGCATGAGCGGCATGGTGGAATGCGACGAGGTGTATGTCGTGGCGGGGCACAAGGGCAGGCCCGCTCAGATCAAAGGGCGCGCGCCACGCCGTTGGCGGCTCCAAGGCGCACCCGGTCGGGGCGCCCTCGAGAAGGAAAAGCCGCCCCTCTTCGGGATGATTGAGCGCGGCGGCGCGGTCCGGATCGTCATGCTGGAGAACGTGCAACAGCAAACCCTACGACTGCTCATCCAGGAGACGATCGAACCCGGCACGGTGGTCAATACGGACGAGTAGGTGATTTATGCTGCTTTGCCTCAGTGGGGGTATGTGCACAAGAGCGTGTGTCACAGCCGTGGAGAATACGCCCGTGACGAGGATGGTGGCGGTTTCCATGAGGTCCATGTCAACACTCTGGAAGGTTTTTGGTCGTTGTTGCGTTCTTGGCTGCGCCCGCATCGGAGCCTCTCCCAGGAAAAGTTGCCAATTTACCTGGGATTCTTTGAGTTCGTGCATAACGTCAGACGCCGCGGTGCTGGCGCTTGTGGGCAGCCTGGTCCTGCGCCAAGCCCTGGTGCGCCTGGCCGAACCGGCGCGTTAAGGAGTCTAGAAAAAATAACTTACACACGCATTGGGCCATTCCTATACTCGCTGGTCATGAATGCCGCAGAAATGATCACGGACCAATATCGTGCACTGGCAGGTCGCCTGGATGAGGCGACACTGCGCCTTTGGGCAGCGGCGGAAGCGCGCACCCTTGGGCGTGGCGGCGTGAGTGTAGTAGCGAAGGCGATCGGGATGTCGCGCACGATCCCTATGGCGTCTACGATAAAACGCCGGGCGGTGACTCGCCGTCACTCATCGGATTTGTCTGCCACAGGCGCCCTCGCGCAGATAGCGTCCGGCAACCCAGCCCGTGATACCCTGATATTCCACCTGGCACCACCGGGGATTTCTCTTCAGGCGCTTTGCCTGTTCGGCGGGGAGAGAGTGGTGAATTCCTGGAAGCTCAGGCCGCCTTTGCAACCCAGGTTACGGATGCAAATTCCATCCGGCGGTATCTCCCCAACCTTGGCCGCGCGCGGGTTGGGCTCAGCCCGAATGGCAAGGCTGTCATTCGCGGCGACACCCGTCACCTGGTAAAAATCTGGACCGTCTGCGTCCGCAGACGCCGCGCCTGAACCCAGCGTCAGCGTCAATGCGGTCAGTGAGAACCTGATTAAGTTTCGCATGGCGATGGTCTCCAGATCGTGTTGTGCTTGCTCAGAGTATCCCGCGTGCGTCGGAGCGGAAACTTCACCTCAGCGGTGCGCTTCGTTCCATCCATCCTGTTATGGATCATCAGGCTGCCTTATCTCCGTGGGAACGGGGCACGGCAATGCGCGCTGCGAAATGTTTATAGATCAGCACCGCCAGCATGACGCCAAAGGTGATCCCCAGCACCAGCAGGGCGATCAAGCCGAAAAACCAGATCAGGAGGCGCTCGCCCTGGGCGCCGATGCGATCCACTGCCGCAACGACCTGGTCGAGGCGTTGCGCCAGCGGCCGCTGTTCGATCAGCCGGTCGAACGATTTAATCACGCTGTCGAGCTGATTCAGGGCAGTCGTCAGCTGTTCCGTCGTGCGGATATAGTCATGGATATCGAAGGGTGGACCGGCCGAGGCCGGCGTGCTCGCCTGATGTTGACCGGTGAAGACATCGAGGGAGTGGACCGTTTTATCGATAGACCCGGCCAGCTCACTGCCTGCCGACAGCGTCTGCCGGACATCCCCCAGCAGGCTCCGCAGCGGGGGCTGATCGGTACTGAGCCAGCCGGTCACCTGCTCGATGGCCGCTTTCCGCTCCGCGGCCACCAGGACGGGCAACCGCTCGAGCAGATCGGCCAGCCGCTCCGCCGTGCGGGTGACGCGGCCCGTGTCCTCTACGATGGATTTAACAGCCGGCGAGACAGCCACCTGGTCGAAGAGCAAATCGGTTTGCAGGGTGAGGACATTGGGCAGGCGCTCCAGGTAGAACATCAGCCGCTCGGCCAGCAGGACGGCTTCGTCCGCCGCCCGCGTCGTTTCCTCCACGCTGGCGACCAGGCCGGTGGTCGGGGTGGCCGCCGCATCGATCAGGGGGCCGCCGCGCAGCCTGGCGAAGTCGCTCAGCCGCACGTCAGCCACGTAATGCTGCCCCGGATGGGACTGGCGCCATTGTCTGATCGCCCGACGCAGTTCCTCCTGCTGCGCCGGGTTGAGTACCTGGCCGGCAAGGGTCCAGATTTCCCGCTCCAGCCGGCGGTAACTGTCGAGCAGGGGTTTGCCGGCCTTGCCGTAGACCTGAGGCTGCCAGTACTCCTCGACGGCCATCCGACCCAGGGTGATGAACACGACCATGTCCAGTAGATTAGCCGCCGGTCGCCGGCCGGCAGCGATTCGGAACGCCGCCGAGGCGTAGAGGACTTTGAGGTACTGAGCCGCCGCGCGGGTCTCTAGGGGCAAGTTCGCGCGCCGGATCTCGTCGGCCGCCTGCCAGACCGCCACGGCATATTCGTCGGCAAAGCCCATGACGTCCTGCTGGAGCTCCGCCCGGCTGATTTTGCCCGGCGCTTCGGCCGCCTTAGTCTTGGTGGCGCCCGGCAGGACGGCGGCGATTTGCGCCACCGGCCCGGCCTGCTCGGGAGGTGGGGCCGAAACACAGCCGACTGTGGCGGTAACGATGACGCAGAGTATCAGCAGAGGGGGCGGTGGCATGCTGTTCATTATGCCGCAAGACCCTGCAGGAAATCTCCTGCTCCTTGCGCGCCGGCTGGACCGTTAGCGGCTCATCGGTCCTTAAGCTCGCGAATCCTCGCTTCATATTCGCTCTTGATGCAACCACGCTGGTCGCTGGCCTTCCAGCAGTCATTGCGGCCCTTCACCCAGCCGCTCTGCTCGGCCTTCAGCATCTTCTGCTCGCTGGCCGGTGTGTGTTTCAAGAGGGTACTGTAGAGTTGCGCAAGACTACGGTCAAGGGCGGCAAGCTCGGCGTCTTTGCAAATCAGTTGCTCGGCCTCGTGCGAGGCTTTGTTGCAATCGAAGCTCGGCTGGGCCGCCTGTGCCGACACGCTCAGCAGGGCGCCGGTCCCAACAACGGCTAAAACAATCTTGCGCATGGCAGTGCTCCTATTGGCGTTCGATCTTGAAGGTGTAGTTGGCGCTTTGACCACGGCGCGCCACGGCGCGGACCAGGAAGGGCCGAATGACGTAAGTGGCGTTTTCGTTGACGCGAATCAACGCCGTGTTGGTCGCAGCCGTCTCCCCGGCAAAAAGCGCCGCGCCGCTGGTGTCCCTGGCGTCCTGGATGTTGAAGTAAGCGGAGCTGCTGGGGCTTTCCATGGTCACCTCCAGGCGCTGGCCCTGGCGCACCGGCAGGGCGTAGGCGACGGTCTTGTAGCCTTCGATACGGCCGCTGAACGTCTTGGTTCCGCTCGCCGGGAAGTCCAGGGTCTGCAGGGTTTCGTCCGGCGACAGGAGGCGCTGGGCGGCGGCGGTGTCGACCGGCGGCAGCCCGCTGCTTTGCGGGAGAGTGTGGCTTAGGGTGGAGCTGGTGGTCGGGCTGCCGGCGCAGCCAGTGAGTACAATGGCGATGGTGAGCACGTTAAAAAAGGAGTATCGCAAGGGGTATTTGCTCAAGTTAAGGGTGGAGAAACAAAACGGTCGAAGGGTAACGATTTTTACTCAGCTAACGGCTGCTCAATCCTTATCGTAATTGACGTGCTGAATCTGGTTACCACTCCGATCGACGCTACAGGCAAAGGTGATATGACGCATGTCACCGTTCTTCCTATATTTCGCCTGGCCGGTGAGCTCGCTCTTTTGGTTGGTTTCCTTGGTTTCCGTGACCTGGCCCTCGATCTGGATGTCCTGTACCTGCGGATGTTTTTGGCGGATATCGTTGAGGAGTGCCTGTTTGCAGCCTTTGTAAGCCCAGGAGCCGGGGTCGTTAAGGTCACTGCTCTGGTGAGACCCCGATGGTTGTTGATGGTTGCCTTGGCTTGAATCGCCTGGAGCAACGACGACACAGCCAACCAGACTGGTGGCGATGATGATCACTGGTAACAACACTTTCATAGACAATCCTCAATTTGTTGACGATAGAAGTCTGTGAACACTACTCGATGGCAGGATTGGCGGTCCGGTGCTACCGTCAGTCAGGTGACGGCGATTACTCGGCCGTTGCCGAATGCGGACCGGTCATGACGACAAAATTCCGGGCGGTACTGGTGTTACGGCTGGCGGGCTGATCGCTGGTCATCAGTACGGTGCCGGGGGTGAACAGACTCGTAGACTGCCTGGGCGAAGGCTGGTGGCAACCGGATCCGTCCAGCCAGGTTAGGCGGTACGGTCGGTTGGCCGTGGTGGCCGGACATATCCATTGCCATCCAGCGTCGGGCCGGCCGGTTGGGCGCAAAGGGGCTCTGCACATCCGCGTAACCGCTGAGCATCTTGTAAACGCTGTTTGCCAGGCGCGTGTCGGGACCCTCGATCTGCAGCGGAGCCTGCCCGATCAGCACGCCGTTGCGATAGACGTAGATAGTCCGATCGGCGCTGCTCAATAACAGGGTGAGCGGCCCGGTCGTCGACTGTTGCGGTTGCCAGAAATAGTCGCCCGCCGGCGCCGTCGTCGGTAATGGCCGAGCGGCGGCGTTGACTGCCAACAGTTCATCGGGCTGCGACAGCGTGAGTGGTGGCAGATGCGCCTTGCTGATGACCACCGTCGTCGCGTTAGTGGTGAGGCCGTACAGTCGTTTGGAAAACTCGTAGGGCAGGCGGACACAGCCATGCGAGGCCGGATAGCCCGGCAGGTTGCCGGCATGCAGGGCGATGCCATCCCAGGTCAGCCGTTCCATGTAGGGCATGGGGGCATTGTTGTAGAGCGTGGAGCCGTGTTCGACCTGCTTTTGCAGGATGGTGAACACCCCGATGGGTGTCTCATGGCCCGGCTTGCCGGTGCTGACCGTGGTGCGTCCGATCAGGACGCCATTGCGATAGATCCGCGCCCGCTGATCGGACAAACTGACCACCACCATGACCGGCCCTTGAGGAGAGCGTTCGGGATGCCAGGTGAATTGGCCGGGACTGAGCGTCGCCGGTTCGCCTGGAGGTGCATGGGCAGCGGCACGGGAAGGAGTCGAAGCTGCGGGCTGGGCAGCGGCTCGCTGTGCTGGCGGGCTGGCGTGATGGGGCGTGGCGTGGCTGGTCTGATAGGTAAGCGGATCAATCACCTCAGCAGGGTGGTCCGCAACCGGCAGGGCGCAGCCGCCGAGCGTCAGGGTAAGGATGACTGCCAGTATCGGCAGACCGACTGGTTTGTTAGGGGTCTTCACTAACGCAACTCCAGGTGGTCAGAGATCAGCTGGTGATACCGAGGGGGCAGGGAGAGAGTTGGAGGATGGCCGGTAGGCGCCCGTGACGCATCAGCGGGAATTCTATCCGGCCCAGATGTGGTTTCAGGCTTTTCCTGCGACCTTGTCTTTAATGTTCTCTGCGACGTTGGCGACGCTCTCGATCACGTTACCTACGGCTTCCGCTGCGCCGGCTGTGGTTTCAGCGGCCTTTTCCCGCACCGTGGCGCTGGCCTGTTCGACTTTGCCCTCGGTTTCCAGTTGCTTGTCACCGGTCACTTTACCGACGGCTTCCTTGACCTGACCTTTGGCTTTGTCAATCTTGGGATCACTCATGGCAGTTACCTCTCATACGGTAAGATTAAAAAAGTGTTCAGGATTATAGTTATCTACTTAATATGATATAATTTATTAGCGTAAAACTCACTATCTCTTGTTAGAATAAGGAGAGATATTCATGAAGGGTGAAAGATTATTTGTCGAAAGACAAACTGAGTTGCTTGAGCATTTATCTGAAGAGAAAAACATGCCAATTAAATTTAAATTGGCTTTCTTGAAATGTTTCTCGCCATTAGGTCGAGATTTAGAACTGGACTTTGGCCATTTGAGCGGTTCTTGAAGCAAGAAGCAGAGGCGACGATGGGGTAAGCTAACGGGGTGACCAAACCAACCGGAGCGTCCCATGCCCCCTCTGCCTGAAATGATTATAGCGGTTTTAGCCCCGTTTGCCGGGTTGTTTTCCTCAACAGTCTGGAGTCACGCCCAGGTGTTGATAATCGGCGCCATGCTCTGCCAAGGCCCCCGCACGGTCGCGGCGGCCCTGCGGGTGATGGGGTTGGGACAGGAACCCCGGTTTGAGCGCTATCATCGGGTCTTGAATCGGGCGCGCTGGTCGGGGTTGCAGGCGGCGAAGATCTTGTTAGGCCTGTTGATCCGGTTACTCCCGCCGCCGTGGGTGCCGCTGATAGTGGTGGATGATACGGTGGAGCGACGGCAGGGGAAACGAATTAAGGCCAAGGGCTGCTACCGGGATGCGGTGCGCTCGACCCAGAAGCACGTGGTGAAGTGTTTTGGCTTGAAATGGGTTTGCCTGATGCTGTTGGTGCGGCTGCCCTGGAGTTCGCGGCTCTGGGCCTTGCCGTTTTTGACGGTGTTGGCGCCCTCGAAAGCGGCCAACCAGGCAGCGAAAAAACGCCATAAGACCACGATAGACTGGACCTGCCAGATGGTCAAGACGGTCTCCCGCTGGTTACGGCGGTCCTGGGTGTTGCTAGGGGATGGCAGCTTTGCCTGCTTGCGCTTGGCCTGGACCTGTGTCCAGCAGGAGGTGGTCTTGATCAGCCGGTTGCGGTTGGATGCTCAGTTATATGATTTCCCGGCTATCCCCCGGCGCCCGCGGCGCGGACCGAAGCCGCGCAAGGGGATGCGCTTGCCGGCGTTGCAGGACCGGGTGGCAGAGGCTCAACGGTCCGGTGAAGAGATGGAAATCTACTGGTATGGTGGGGAGACGCGGCGGGTGCGGCTATTGAGCGATGTCACTCTGTGGTATCGGCGGGGACAAAAGCCGTTGCCAATTCGCTGGGTGTTGGTAGTGAACGCCGAGGGTGACCCGGACCCCGCGGCGTTCTTTTGCACCTGCCCGGCCTGTGAACCCCACGGCATCGTCACTGCCTTCGTGCTCCGCTGGAACGTCGAGGTAACGTTCGAGGAAAGCCGCCGGCATTTGGGCCTCGAAACCCAGCGGCAGTGGTCCGACCTGGCCATCACCCGCATTACCCCCGTCCTGTTCGGGCTGTTCTCGCTGGTTTGCCTCATGGCGCACCGCTTGACGGCTGCCGGGGCGACACTGGCGCCACGCACCACCGCCTGGTATGCCAAGATCGAGGCCACGTTTTCCGATGTCTTAGCCTTCGTGCGGCGGACCTTATGGGCCCACCAGTATTTCGGCACTTCGGTAGGCAGCAACGAGTGTCTCCTATTTCCGCCAGCCACCTGGGAAGCAGTGCTCGATCAACTGGCTGCGACCGCTTAACACCATCCAGGATGGCCAAAGTCAAGTAGAAGCAGCGTGTCAAGATTTTGGGATAGCGGTGTCCACGGGTTATCTGTGGCTACGCACCTGGAATAATGCTGGCTATGCCGGGATTAGCGACACCGGGCAGCGCACGGGGCGTCCGCCGCGACTCGATGAGTGGGATCTAGTATTTTTAACCTACCTGTTAAAGCAACCAGCCACCTGGACTACGGCCGAGATAAGGGAATTGATTCAGCGAGAATTCGGGATTGAGTATTCACCGGATCAAGTCATTCGGATCTTGCGTGAGCGGGTAGGGATGCATTTCAGCAAGCCGTTTCCACGCGATTATCGTCGGCCCTCGGATGCCGAGGAGCAACTGAAAGGGAAACTCCATCAGGTGTTTACAACCTTGCAAGAGCAGGAGATCGGGAAGGACGACATCGTACTGGGCTTCCTGGATGAAGCAAGTCCGCAAAATCGGGCCAACACGGTACGGGTATGGAGTTTCGAGAAAAGCCCGGTAGTCGATAAGAACACGACGCATTTTAAGAGTAACACGATTGGATTTTACGCGATTCAAGGGGTCAGTGTGCAGGCATTTCTAGCCAATTCAAAGGAAGACGCAATTGTCGATTTTCTCAACCAAATTAAAACTGCCAATCCAACGGCCAAAGCCATTGTAATCATCCTAGATAATTATAGAAGTCACTGGGCGGCTAAGGTAACAGAGGCGGCCCAGGAACTCGGTATCTATTTAATTTATGGCTCAATATGGATTCCAGACTGTTGAGGACCGCTCGCCCCGATGGCGATCGGCGGCTACACTGAACGGGTTCTGAGCCGCTGCGACCGAAGGCCCCCCGACGATGATCAACCTTCAAAATCTGCTGGATGATGTCCGGTGCTATGAAACTATTCGCCAGCTCCGCTGGCCGGACGGGGTCCACTGTCCCCACTGTAGCATAGCGGAGATCACGAAGCAGGGGCGGGATACGACCCAGCCGGCGCGGCAGAAATATCGCTGTGAAAGCTGCCATCGCTACTTTGATGATCTCACGGGTACGGTGTTAGCGGGGCATCATCAACCGCTGGGGGTTTGGATTTTGTGCCTGTATTTCATGGGGTTGAATCTGTCTAACGCGCAGATCGCCCACGAGCTGGGCTTGAATTCGAACGATGTACAGCGGATGACTGAACAGCTCAGGGAAGGGATCGTCGCCCGCCAGCCCGAACCGGTCCTGTCGGGGGACGTGGAATGCGACGAGGTCTACGTGGTGGCCGGTCATAAAGGGTTTCCGGAGGCGGTGAAAAAAAAGGCCGTCGGGGGCGGCGGCGGCGGCTGAAGGGGGCACGGGGTCGGGGCACCTTGGAGAAGGAAAAGCCGCCCATTCTCGGCATGATTCAGCGCGGCGGCGCGGTAGTCGTCCGGATGCTGGAGAACGTCCAGCAAGCCACCCTCCGTCCCCTCATCCAGGCGTTTATCGCCCCGGGAACCCGAGTTCATACCGATGAATACGCGATCTATAACCCGTTGAAGGATTGGGGCTTTGACCATCATACGGTGTGTCACAGCCAGGGCGAATACGCCCGTGACGAAGATGGGGATGGCTTCCATGAGATCCATGTTAACACGGCTGAGGGCTTCTGGTCGCTGCTGCGCTCTTGGCTGCGACCCCATCGTGGGATCTCGCAAGAAAAACTGCCGCTCTACCTGGGCTTCTTTCAGTTCGTGCACAACACTCGCATTCGGGGCAAAGGCCTGCTCAGACCCCTCTTGGAACTGCTGGTCGCATAACGCAGTGAACTGACTGGAATCCATATTGAGCCTAATTTATTTACCACCTTATTCGCCGGACCTGAACCCAATAGAGTATATCTGGAAGAGTATAAAACGGATTTTATCCAGAGAGTTTGTTGACAGACTGGATGAAATGAAGAGAAAAATAGCCAATGAATGGAAAACGTTATCAGGCTCACTTGGGTTTGCAAAGCGTTGGATTTCTAAATTTTTGGAAACAGAGTCATATTATGATGACTTATGCGTTTGACTATAATCCATTCACGCCTTGGCCGTGCAGACGAGCAGCGTACTAGGGTATTTTTTTCATAATAACATTATCACCTGTTGATGAATATCGGGATTTCTCTGTAAGAGATTTCCTGACAAGTGCTCCTATCTGGCTTGTGGAATTACCCTTTCGAACCACCCCTGGCGCTACGCGCTACCCCTCCAAAGCCTTAGAGAGTAAATTCCACAACGGATATAGGAATGCTATAGGGTTATAATGGACCCCGATTTTTGGACAGCAATTTAAGGTGGTACTCTGCAGGCTAGATGTTGAGTGATGAGGTCAACCATGCAGAGAAAGAGTTTTACCGCTGAGTTCAAGGCGAAAGTCGCGTTGGAAGCGTTGCGGTCAACCCGTGTAAGGCGGAATCAGGGACGGGTTCCGTCGGATGTGAACTCACTTGCGGCGGATCGCCTAAGGTATCCGCCCTACGAGCTGGCTGGCCGGTCTGGGAATCATGAGGCGACGCAAACAAGAAGTTATGTAGAGTACGCTGTTCGTACCTTACAGAACTGCAAGGCAGGCCAAAGCCCGCCTTGTTGTTTTTCTAGGGGACCGCCGGGTCAATCAGCCAAGGATTGAGCAGCATCAGTCCCGCGATGGCTGTGAAGTCGCGTGTGTTGCGAGTTGCCAGCGCCAAGCCGTGGCACAGCGCAATGGCGGCAATCTGGGCATCCTCGACGCTGATCGGCCGCCCGATACGATGGCAGTGTGCCGTCAACTCAGCATACCGTCGGGCGGCGGCGCTATCGAAAGGCAAGCAGCAGTCGGCGAAGTCTTCGGTGAACATGGTCTCGGCGATTTCGGCCAAGCCGGTGCGGCGCTTGCCGTCCGGAAGCAGGGCAATGCCGCGCAGGATTTCCGCTTCGGTAATGGCGCTGATGAATACATTGTTCTTGTCGTACCGATCCAGCCAGGCGAGCACTACCGGGTTCGGGGTCGGGCGCATCAATTCAGACAGTACGTTGGTATCGAGCAGGATCATGGGGTATCGTCGGCGTCTGGAAAGACCAGCGCAGGCGGGACGGGCGAACGCGGAATGGTGGGCAACTCCACGCCGCCTACGGCCGCGAAACGGCGGTGAATGCGACTGCCCAGCCCGGCTTCGCCGCGAGCCGCGGTGAACAATACCTGACGCAGAATGTCTTGCGCCTCTTCTTCCAGTGAGTGGCCGTGTCGGGCGGCGCGCTGACTTAGGCGGGTTGTAAGATCATCGTCGAGGTGGTGGAGGATCAGGCTGGTCATGGCTGTCTCTCGTGAAAGCATTGAGGATAAGTTAATCGTAAGTGGGGCCTTGCACAAGCCGGTAGTGTTCTAAGGTATTGCTTGGTCTGTCGGGCACGTCCTGTGCCTGACCTTATATCTACTTGATGAGACTGAACGATTTTTTCCTGTCAGTTAAGTTTGTCCAAAGTCCAATAGGTATGATCTTCTGAGGAAATCACCTAAGGCCTGTAAAACAAGAAACCCCGCTGGTTGACGGGGTTTCTCGATCCAGGCAGATTGGCCAAGGGTTACTTCGCGACTTTCACCATGGTGGCTTGCGGGCCTTTCGGTCCAACCTTCGAGTCGAATTCGACCTGCTGGCCCTGAGCCAGGGTGCGGAACCCTGTACCCTCGATGCACGTGTAATGTACGAACACGTCATTGCTGCCGTCTTCGGGGGCGATAAATCCGAACCCTTTGGCCTCGTCAAACCACTTTATAACACCAGTACGCATTAAAAAAACCTCAACAAAACAAATTACTGCCTTGCCGAACCGCCAACTTCCGACCATAAATGCGCGTTTAGGATCTATGTTTCGGGAGGGGGAGTGGATCGACGGTCGTGAACCGGCAACCGGGCATGCCAATTCTGGTTCGGGTGCGACATTACGCCAAAGCCGCGCCATGTGCAACTACAAAATATATGTAAATGGTCGGCAGCAATGGGACAGATTCTCGTATAATCAAGAGCATGGTTTCACCGCGACGCTGACGTGCAAGACCTTCTCGACACGCTGCAAAACCGCCTGCACGAGTGCCTGCTGCGCGACCGCCGCCACCTGCAACGGCGCTTGCAGGAGCTGCGCCACCGCGGGCAGCAAGGCCGTCCGGTCGAGCGTGGCCTGGAGGAGTTGCGCGCCACGGTGGAGCAGTCCGCCGCCGAGCGGCAACGGCGCAGCCTGAATCTGCCGACGCCGACGTTCTCCGACGAGCTACCGGTGAGCCGGCGTCGCGCTGCCATCGCCGCCGCCATCCGCGATCATCAAGTGGTGGTGATCTGCGGCGCCACCGGTTCCGGCAAGACCACCCAGATTCCCAAGATCTGCCTGTCGCTAGGACTGGGCGCCGCCGGCGCTATCGGCCATACGCAACCGCGCCGGATCGCCGCTCGCAGCGTGGCGGCGCGGCTAGCCGAAGAACTGTGCTGTCCCGTGGGTGGCGTGGTCGGCTACAAGGTGCGCTTCAGCGACCGAGTGGGACCGGCCACCGTCATCAAGCTGATGACCGACGGCATTCTGCTGGCGGAAACCCAGAGCGACCGGGATCTGGAGCAGTACCAAGTTATCATCATCGACGAGGCCCACGAACGCAGCCTCAATATCGACTTTCTGCTCGGCTATCTGCACCGCCTGCTGCCGCGCCGCCCGGAACTCAAGCTGATCATCACGTCCGCTACCATTGATCCGGAACGCTTCTCGCGCCATTTCAACAACGCGCCGATCATCGAAGTGTCCGGCCGCAGCTATCCGGTGGAGATTCTTTACCGTCCCTTGCGGGCCACCGACGAGGACGAATGCGACCGCGATCTGGAGCAGGCCGTGCTGGACGCCGTGGACGAGGTTTCCCGCATCGACCGCGGTGATATCCTGATTTTTCTGAGCGGCGAGCGGGACATTCGCGACATTAGCGAAAGCCTGCGTAAACACCATCCCCCCGAGACTGAAATTCTGCCGCTGTACGCCCGCCTGTCCGCCACCGAGCAGAACCGGGTGTTTCAGGCCCACAGTCGGCGCCGCATCGTGCTGGCCACCAATGTGGCGGAAACCTCGCTCACCGTGCCGGGCATCCGCTACGTCATCGATCCCGGCATGGCCCGCATCAGCCGCTACAGCCATCGCAGCAAGGTGCAGCGGCTACCGGTCGAGAAGATTTCCCAGGCCAGCGCCAACCAGCGCGCCGGGCGCTGCGGCCGGGTCAGTGCGGGCATCTGTATCCGTCTGTACGGAGAAGACGATTTTGCCAGCCGGCCAGCCTTCACCGATCCGGAAATCCTGCGCACCAATCTAGCGGCGGTAATCCTGCAAATGGCTGTGCTGCAGCTGGGCGAGGTGGAGGATTTTCCTTTTCTGGATCCACCCGACCGGCGCCAGATTACGGACGGCTATCAGTTGCTGTTCGAACTGGGCGCGGTGGACGAGCGCCGCCAGGTTACCGAAGCGGGCCGGCGCTTGGCCCGGCTGCCTATCGATCCCCGTCTGGGCCGGATGATTCTGGCTGCCCAGCAGGAAGGCTGTTTGGCCGAGACGCTGATTGTCGTCAGTGCCTTGACCATCCAGGATCCTCGCGAGCGACCGCTGGAGCGGAGGCAGGCGGCTGACGAAAAACATGCCCGCTTCCGCGACGAGCGCTCCGATTTTAGGGGGCTGCTTAAACTATGGAACTACTATCATGAGCAGGCCGGCAAGCTGTCCAGAAACAAGCTGCGCGCCCTTTGTCAGGAAGAATTGCTATCATTCGTGCGGCTACGGGAGTGGCGCGACCTGCACCAGGAACTGCATGCCCTGGTCACCGCGATGGGAATGCGGCCCAACGAGGAGCCTGCGGAATACGCACCGCTGCACCGCGCCCTGCTGACTGGGTTACTCAGCAACGTGGGCATGCGGCAGGAGGATCGTTCCTGGTTGGGCGTCCGCAACCGCCGCTGCTATGTTTTTCCCGGTTCGGGATTGTTCAAGAAAGGTCCTAAATGGATCATGGCCGCCGAACTGGTGGAAACCACCAGACTCTACGCCCGCACCGTCGCCAAGATCGAGCCGGATTGGATCGAGGCGCTGGCCGGGCATCTGGTCAAGCGCAGCTATTCTGAGCCGCATTGGGAAAAGCGTTCCGCCCAGGTGGCCGCGCTGGAGAAAGTCACCCTGTACGGTCTGCCTATCGTGGTGGGGCGCAAGGTGAATTATGGCCCCATCGACCCTGACGCCGCCCGCGATCTCTTTATCCGGCATGCGCTGGTGCAGCAGGAATTTCACTGCCAGGCACCGTTCTTTGTGCATAACCGGGAGTTGCTGCGGGAAGCGGAGGAACTGGAGGCCAAGGCACGCCGCCGCGATCTGCTGGTGGCGGAGGAAGCCTTGTTCGAGTTTTACGACCAGCGGATAGCGGCGAACGTCTACAGCGGTCCCAGTTTCGAACGCTGGCGTCGACAAGCGGAGCAGCGCGAGCCCGAATTGCTGTTTCTGAGCCGCGAGTTGCTGCTCAATCCGCAGGCGGAAACCGTGACTGCCGACCAGTTTCCAGACTGGCTGGCGCTCGACAGCCTGCGCCTGCCACTGTCCTATCAGTTTGCGCCCGGTGAGCCGGACGACGGCGTCACCCTGACCGTCCCGGTGGAGGCGCTGAATCAGCTCGATCCGCGCCGGCTGGAATGGCTGACACCCGGCCTGCTGGGGCAGCGCCTGGCGGCCCTGTTGAAATCCTTGCCCAAAGCCTTGCGCCGGCACGTGGTGCCCGTGCCCAATTACGTGGCAGTGCTGCTGGCAACGCTCCAGCCCGGCAACCAGAGCTTGATCGCGGCCATGACCGCGCAACTGGCAAAGATCACCGGGGTGGAGATACCGCCGGATGCCTGGCGGCTGGAACTGTTGCCGGCGCATTTGCAGATGCGCCTGCGGGTGCTCGACGCCGACGGCCGGGTGCTGGCGGAAGGGCGGGATTTACAGGCCATTCAGGCGCGTCTGCGTGGCACGGCGGAAGATCGGTTCGCCGCGCTGCCGACGCCGGAATTCGAGCGCGGCCAGGTACGGGCGTGGGATTTCGGTGATCTGCCGGAATCCGTGGAGTTCACCCGCAACGACCTCACTTTGCAAGGCTATCCCGCCCTGGTGGCGCAGCCGGACGGCAGTGTGGCCTTGCGCCTGCTGGATGCGCCGGAGCGGGCGGAGCACGCTTTACGGGACGGCCTGCGGCGGCTGATCGCCTTGCAGATTAAGGACAAAATGAAATATCTGCGGCACAACCTGCCGGCGTTCCACACTATGAGTCTGCATTTCCTCAAGGTCGGCCCGCAGCAGGAATTGCGGGAGGATCTGCTGGCCGCTATCGTGGACCGGGCTTTTCTCGACGGCCGGCCGCTGCCGCGCACGGCGGCGGCCTTCACCCAGTGTCTGGAGCGGGGCCAACGGTGCCTGCTGGAAGTTGCCAATGAACTGTGCGCGCGAGTCGGCCAGATACTGAGCGCCTATCACGAGATCCGCACGATGCTGGGCGCTAACCTGCCCTATAGCTGGTCCGAGGCCGTGCAGGATATCGAGGAACAATTGGAAGGTCTGATTTACCCGGGATTCCTGTCCCGCACCCCCTCTGAGTGGCTGCAACAGATGCCGCGCTATCTGCAAGCCGTGCAGATACGTTTGCAGAAACTGCAACAGGGGCCGGACCGGGATCGGCTGCGGCGGGGGGAAATCGGCTGGCTGTGGGAAAAGTATAAGCGTCAGGCGGCGGTCGCGGCGCAGCACGGCAGTGTCGATCCCGAACTGGAGAAGTTCCGCTGGATGCTGGAGGAATGGCGGGTGTCGCTGTTCGCGCAGGCGTTGAAAACGGCATTGCCGATATTGATCAAACGCTTGGAGGAGCAGTGGAGCAAGGTGAAGCGATAGCGGTCTATCAGCCGACGGCGGGACGCCGCTGGTTGCTGCGGGGGTGAGATAATCCGCGCCGCTCAGCCATGAGATAACAGGGTCAGGCCGGCTCAGGGAAAGCGCTGCTGGCAGGGTTTGGATGCGGTTGTAACGCCTTCAGTCAAAGTGGGTTCAGGAATAATCCCGGCGCCGGTAAAGCAAAAGCCCCGCCGCAGCAGGGCCTTGCGGTTTCTCCACTAGGCTGCGACTTACATCATGTCGCCCATGCCGCCCATGCCGCCCATGCCGCCCATGCCGCCCATGCCGCCCATGCCGCCCGGCATTGCCGGCTCGTCCTTCCTGGGATGCTCGGCCACCATGGCCTCGGTGGTGATCAGCAGTGCCGCCACCGAGGCGGCGTTCTGCAGCGCGTAGCGGGTGACCTTGGTGGGATCCAGAATGCCCATCTCGATCATATCCCCGAACTCATCGGTCGCCGCGTTGAAGCCGAAGTTATCCGCGCCGGCAATGACTCTGTTCAGCACGACCGACGGCTCGGCGCCGCTGTTGGCGACGATCTGCCGCAACGGCTCTTCTATCGCGCGCCGGGCGATATTGATGCCGACATCCTGATCGTGGTTCTCGCCCTTCAAATCCTTGATGCGCTGCAAGGCGCGGATCAGAGCAACGCCGCCGCCGGCCACCACGCCTTCCTCCACCGCCGCCCGGGTGGCGTGCAGCGCGTCCTCCACGCGGGCTTTCTTCTCCTTCATCTCGATTTCCGTGGCGGCGCCGACTTTGATCACGGCAACGCCGCCGGCCAGCTTGGCCACCCGCTCCTGTAACTTCTCGCGGTCATAGTCCGACGTGGCCTCCTCGATCTGCGCGCGAATCTGCTCGACCCGGGCTTTGATATCGGCCTCCGAGCCGGCGCCGTCGATAATAGTGGTGTTCTCCTTGGCGATGACCACCTTCTTGGCGGTGCCCAGATCATCCAGACCGGCTTTCTCCAGCGACAGACCGACTTCTTCAGAAATGACCTGGCCGCCGGTCAGTATGGCGATGTCCTGCAACATGGCTTTACGCCGGTCGCCGAAGCCGGGCGCTTTGACCGCCGCGACCTTGACGATGCCGCGAATGGTGTTGACTACCAGTGTGGCCAGCGCCTCGCCTTCGACATCCTCGGCGATGACCAGCAACGGCCGGCTCGCCCGGGCGACCGCTTCCAGCAGCGGCAACAGGTCGCGAATGTTGGATATCTTTTTGTCGTACAGCAGAAGCAGAGGATTCTCCAATTCCGTGGTCATGTTCTGCTGATTGTTGATGAAATAAGGGGAGATATAGCCCCGGTCGAACTGCATGCCTTCCACGACTTCCAGTTCGTTCTCCAGGCTCTTCCCTTCCTCCACCGTGATCACGCCTTCTTTGCCTACCTTCTGCATGGCGTCGGCGATGATTCTGCCGACCGCCGTGTCGGCGTTGGCGGACACGGTGCCGACCTGGGCGATGGATTTGTCATCGGTGCAGGGAATCGACAGTCGGGCCAGTTCGTCGACCGTCGCCGCTACGGCTTTGTCGATGCCGCGCTTCAGGTCCATCGGATTCATGCCGGAAGCGACCGCCTTCATGCCCTCGCGCACGATGGCTTGCGCCAGCACGGTGGCCGTGGTGGTGCCGTCGCCGGCCACATCGGAGGTCTTGGAGGCCACTTCCTTGACCATCTGGGCGCCCATATTTTCGAACTTGTCCTCCAGTTCGATTTCCTTGGCCACCGACACCCCGTCCTTGGTCACCGTAGGCGGGCCGAACGCCTTCTCCAGCAAGACATTGCGGCCGCGCGGCCCCAGAGTCACCTTGACGGCGTTAGCCAGAATATTGATGCCATGCACCATGCGCTGCCGCGCATCGTCACCAAAACGTACGTCTTTTGCTGCCATTAGTTATATCCTCTCAACCGATTGCACCTGCCGAAAGCGCTCAGCTCTCGATCACCGCCATGATCTCGTCTTCACGCATGATGATGTAATCTTCACCCTCGACCTTGACTTCGCTGCCGGAATACTTGCCGAACAGCACATGGTCGCCAGCTTGCAAATCCAGGGGTCGGATTTCACCGTTTTCCAGTAACTTGCCCCGTCCCACGGCGATCACATTGCCACGCGACGGCTTCTCGGCAGCAGTGCCGGGCAGCACAATACCGCCGGCGGTCTTGGTTTCCTCTTCGACGCGCTTGAGCAGCACGCGGTCATGTAACGGACGAATTTTCATCGGGTTTATCTCCGCATTTAAAGTTAACGGTTAGCGCCCAGGAGCGGGTGTTTTTAGCACTGTCTGTAAGTGAGTGCTAATCATAGTTACCTGCTCTGCCTTGTCAAGGGTCGTGCGCTGTTATGGGGATGCCGGGTGCGATTTCAAGGGAGGAACCGGCGCGGCGATGCTGGCTCTGCAGCAGGAATGGCTATATGCTGGATCGACTCAGTCAGTAAGAGCTTATCACGTCATGCACAGCAAACACCTGGTTATCTACTGCGCCTGCCCCGACCGGGCAGTGGCCGAGCGCATCGCGCTGACCCTGGTCGAACAACGCCTCGCTGCCTGCGTCAATATCGTGGCGGGCGTCACCTCGGTCTATCGCTGGCAAGGCGCGGTCCACCGCGATGCGGAATGGCTGCTGGTCATCAAATCGGGCAGCGACCGGTATCCGGCGCTGGAAACGTGCATCCGGGAACTGCATCCTTACGAAATCCCGGAAATTATCGGCTTACCCATTCAGCAGGGGTCGGGCGGCTATCTGGCCTGGCTGGACGCTTCCTTGCAGGGATCGGTTTAAGGCATTGGGTCGGCATGGACAGCGCCGCCGGCCATCCGGCGGCGTGGTGGTGGGGAGGGTGTCAAAGCTGCGCTTGCTGGTAATTTTCCAGACCGATGCGGTCGAGCAGCACCAACTGGGTCTCCAGCCAGTCGATATGCCCCTCTTCGCTTTCCAGAATCACCGCCAGCAGGTCTCTGGTCACGTAATCCCCGCAGGCTTCACAATAGGCGACCGCTTCCTTGTACAGGGGATGGGCGTATTGCTCCATCTTGAGATCGCCTGCCAGCATCTGCTTCACATCCTGGCCGATATGCAGCTTTTCCAGAGTATCCATCTGCGGACTGCCTTCGAGAAACAGAATGCGTCGGATAAGCACGTCGGCATGTTTCATTTCGTCGATGGACTCGTGGTACTCCACTGCGGCGAGTTTCTTGAGCCCCCAGCTTTCCAGCATGCGGGCATGCAGGAAATACTGATTGACCGTGGTCAATTCGTTCTTGAGCGCTTTGTTCAAATAGTCGATGACTTGTGCATCACCTTTCATAGACAGCGTGCCTCGGCTGGTTGGGTTATTCTGAGTAATCCAGCGCGCATGCCGGCGACAGTTCCCCGCCGGCGCCTGCCCGCTGCATTTTTGACCGTATCCACGGCGCGAGTTCGCCGGCGGTTTGCCGCCGCGGTGGGTACCTTCCGTCCACCGCTGTCGCGTCTGTCGTTGCTATGGTCGCACGTCTTCTGATACTGGCCCTGCTCTGGCTCGGCTATGGCGCGCTGCACTCGCTGCTGGCCTCGCTCTGGCTGAAGCGTCGGGTCGCCGCCCGCCGGCCGGGCCTGGTGCCGTATTACCGGCTGCTCTACAACGGGCTGGCGCCGCCACTGGCACTGACCTTCGCCTGGCGGGGTCCGCCGTTGTGGGAGTGGCACGGTGGCTGGGCATGGCTCGCCAACGGGCTGGCGCTGCTGGCGCTGTTGGGTTTTGTCTGGACCCTGCGTTACTATGACGCTCAGGCTTTTCTGGGGTTGAGCCAATGGCGTCAGTATGATCAGGCCTTGACCGATGGGGAGCCTTTCCAGCTTTCTCCGGCGCATCGCTACGTGCGCCATCCCTGGTATTTTTTGAGCCTGGTGATCATCTGGACGCGGGATATGGATCCGGCTTTGCTGTTGACCAGCGGCATCATTACCCTGTACTTCTGGCTGGGCTCCCGGCTGGAGGAGCGCAAGCTGCTGCTGTACCACGGCGAGGTCTATCGCCGTTACCGCGCCCGGGTGCCGGCCCTGCTGCCGTGGCCCGGGCGGCGCTTGCGCCCACAGGAAGCCGCCGACCTTCAGGCAATGGCTGCCCGGACGACCCCGGTCGAGGATTGATGATGGCGGCTCACCAGCACGCTCATCCGCAGCTAGCGCAGGCAGGTAACGAGCGGCGCGTCTACCTGGCCATGCTGCTCACTGGCGGCTTTATGCTGGCTGAAGTGATCGGTGGCTGGCTGTCCGGTTCGCTGGCGCTACTGGCCGACGCCGGCCACATGCTCACCGACTTTGCGGCGCTGGCCCTGACCTGGTTAAGTTTTCGCCTCAGCCGGCGGCCGGCCGATGCGGAGCGGAGTTACGGTTACCATCGCTTTGAAGTGCTGGCGGCCTTCGTCAACGGCATGGTGTTGCTCTTCCTGGTCACCTGGATCAGCTATACCGCGCTGCAGCGCCTGTGGGCGCCCATCGGGATTCTGGCCGTACCCATGCTGGCCATAGCGGTGCTCGGGCTGACGGTGAATATACTGAGCCTGCGACTGTTGCTCGGCGGCGACCACGCTAATCTCAATATACGGGGCGCAGCCGCCCATGTATGGGGCGATCTGCTCGGGTCGCTGGCCGCCATCGCTGCCGCCCTGGTGATTCTGGTGACCGGCTGGACGCCCATCGACCCCTTGCTGTCGCTGCTGGTCTGCCTGCTGATCCTGAAAAGCGCCTGGCAAATCGTCAACGACAGCACTCATATCTTGCTGGAAGGCACGCCCGGCGATATGGATATCGAACGGCTGGGCGCGGAACTGCGGACCGCAGTCGCCGACGTGCAGGACGTGCATCATATCCATGTCTGGACACTCAGTTCGCAACGCCGCCTGCTGACTCTGCACGTTACCGTAAGCGGGGCACCCGATCAGGACAGGGTGTTGCAGCAGGTCAAATCCTTCCTGGAAAACCGCTGGGGTGTGCGCCATTCGACCATCCAGATTGAACGCGCCGCTTGCCCGGATCGCGCCGGCGGCCCGGAGCGGGTCTGTTAGACGATTGCCGTGGACCCGGACCTGTTGCGCCATACCTTGCAGCTTGCCCGGACCGGGCAACGGGTCCACGCCACCCGGGTGGGACCATGGGAGTATCTGCGCTTCAACCACAAGTTCCGCTTTCTGCCGGAAGGTGCTGTGGTGTTCGGCGAACAGGTCATCTGGGGTTACCCCAAAATCGGGCGCATTCTGCAGCTGGATAGCGGCCTAGCGGCGCAGTTCGTCGGGCCTTTCTGGGCCGAAGAGAAGATCGATGGTTACAACGTGCGGATTTTCCGTCACGGAGACGCTATTCTGGCGCTCACCCGACGCGGTTACGTCTGTCCCTTCACCACCGACCGGCTGCCCGACCTGCTTGACCTGCGCTTGTTCGCCGACCAACCGGAGCTGGTACTGTGCGCCGAAGTGGCCGGGCCGGAAAACCCCTACAACGAAGGCAGCCCGCCCTTCATCGCCACGGATGTGCAACTGTTCATCTTCGATGTGATGCGCCGCAATCAGCCCGGTTTTCTGAGCCACCCGGAGAAAATCCGCCTGCTGGACGCCTATGGACTGCCCGGCGTCCCGCAGCACGGGCGCTATGAGCCGCACGCTAGCGCCGCGCTCGAACAACGGGTCATGCAGCTCGACCGCGAGGGTCGCGAAGGACTGGTGTTCAAGGAGGATTCGCCCGGCGACCGCCGCGTCAAGTACGTGACCGGACGCATCAATCTGAGCGACATCCGGGTCAGCGAAGGCAGCATCCAGCAACTGCCGCCCGAATTTTTCATGCATCGCATCCTGCGGCTGGCGTTGTTCCTCGAAGAGCACGGCATCGCACCGACGCCGGCGCTGCAGCAGGAATTGGGTCAGTCGCTGCTCGACGGCGCTCTCAATGCGATCCATCAATATCAGGCCGAGCATAAGGTCTGTCATCACTTCCGTTGCCGCTTCCGGCAGCGCGCCAACGCCGAATTACTGTTCCAGTCGCTGGAAACGCTGCTGGGCAAAGGCCAGGTACGGCGGCATCGACTCGAACCGGAAGGGCAGTTCTATCGCCTGGAATTCTCCAAGGTGCTGCCCCGGACCACCGGCCTGCTGGGGCATATCCTAAAGGGCGGGATCATCTTCGATTAAACCTTCCAGGATTTTTCTCAGGTTGAGTGCATTGATCAGCTTGACCCCGGCCCGGTCGGCCCATTTCTTCAGTCCCTCGTCGGCGGATACCAGCACGCCGTCCAGCTCGAAAGCCAGCAAGAACAGATCGGCGTCTTCCTTGCTGTCGATCAATCCCCGCCGCATCGCTTCCCGGTATTGCTCCCGCAGCTTGGCGATATAGATGCCTTGCCCGCTGTCGCCATCCGCACCGGCGCGGCGGGTCCATTGTTCCGCGATGCGCAGTCCCCGGTCGATGCGCATGCGCACCTCGTCGATGAATTCGTAAAGTAGTTCGCTCGGGATGGACAGATTGAGACGGCGCGGCGAGCGGATCTGACCACCCGTTCGAAATCGGCCTCCACCGGCCCCAGCTCCCGCATCTTGCGCAGTTCGTTATAAACCACCGTCGGCATGTAGAACTCCGCCCGGGCGCGGGCGGCCAGGGTAGTGAATACCGCTATGGCCGGCTGCGATTCCGCACCGAACTGCTGGTAGCAATGCGGATTGGTGAACAGGCTGGTGTCGATGATAAAGCGTTCCAGCGATCGGGCTGGCAGTGGGCTGGCGTGCATGCGGCTTCACCTCTGCGGGTAGGGCGCCGGGCTGGGCTACAACTCCCTGGCCACCCGGAAACCGAGATAGTATTCCTGCGACTCGGGAGCCGCCTTCAAGCGGGCCGCCGCCCGCACGCTGTCGGGGCCATCGCTCCAGGACCCGCCCCGCGCCGTCACCAGCGCGGCGTTGCCCGGAGCAGCGCAATTTTGCTCATCACCCCGATAGGTGGCGGCATAGACCGAACAGGTCCACTCCAGCACATTCCCCAGCATGTCATAGAGACCAAAGGCATTGGGTTGGTAGACACTCACCGGAGCGGTATAGACATAACCATCCTGACAAGCCATCGCCGTCCAGCCGGTGAAGGTGGCCTGTCCGCTCAGATCGGCGGCATTGGCGAAAGTGCAACCCTGATCGGGATCATCTCCCCAGTAGCGCGCCGTCCGAGCGCCGGCCCGCGCCGCATATTCCCATTCGGCCTCTGTAGGGAGCCGGTAGACGTGGCCGGTCTGTTCCGACAGCCAGCCGGCGTAGGCCAGGGCATCCCGCCAGCCGACGTTGATGACCGGCCGCCGGCCGCGCCCCCAGCCCTGGTCGGCAGGTTTGGGCCGGTCGGTGGCCTGGGCGAAGCGGTCGTATTCCTCGAAAGTCAGTTCGTATCTGCCCAGCGCGAATGCTTTATCGATGCGTACCTGATGCAGTGGCTCGTCGTTCAGACGCTCCTTTTCCGTGGGCGGCGAACCCATCCAGAACGCGCCTGCCGGCAGCGTTACCATTTCCGGTCCCTGGCCGCCGCTGGCCAACGCATCCCGGAATACCCGGCGGTCAACCGGCGTCTGGGGCGTCGCCGCCGCCAGGCGCTGCACCGCCACCTGGGCTTCCTGGCGGTGTCCGCACAGCGGTGCGCACGCGGCCAGATAAGATCGATAGGCGGCGCCATCGTTGGCGCGCTGCGCCTCGCGGAAAGCCGCGTCGTCGTGCTCCCTGGCCTCGGCGTCGGCGAGTTCGCGCTCCAGCTCAGCCAGCTCTTTTCAGTCCCGGCAGCAGCGCATTCCCCTGCGCCAGGCGGTCGCGCGCTTCGGCATAATTGCGCTGTTTCAGACTGTCCTGGGCCAAATCCCGGAATGCCAGCGCTAGTTGCCGCTGGCCTACGGCGATGAAAGGCTCGGTGGGATCCAGCGCCTCCCACTCCTGCAACACCGCCCAGGCATGCTGGCCTTCCCGGCGGCCGCGAGTCAGCTCGCGGGCCTGCAAATGCGCCTTGAACCGGGCTTGCAACTGTTCCCGCTGCGCTTGCCACAAGCGTTGCATGGCGGCGTCCGCCGCTGCATGGTGAGCGCATTCCGGACACCGTTGCAGGTAACTCCGATACGCATTAAGGGTATCGCTCTGCTGCGCGGCTGCAAAAGCGCGCTCGTCGGCTGCCCGCCAGGCCGGCGCGGCGGCCACGCTCTGTGGCGGTGGCGCGGCCAGCTGCCCGGCGGCCGACGGGCTGCTCTGAAGCGCCACCCGGGTCGGCGAGGAACGCTCCACCAGCCACAGATAGAGACCGGCTATCAGCACCAGCGCGATCACGCCGGCCGCCAGCCCTTTGGTCGTACCGGCATACCCTACCTTGGCAGCCGGTATGGGGAGCACCGTGGTTTCGGATGGACCCTGCGCCGCCCGCAGCCGCTGCAGCCATTCTTCGGCTTTATCGGAACAGTGTTGCAGTTGGTAGCACAGATACGGCAGCATGACCGGCCAAGCGGCATCCGTGAATTCAGCCGGTTTGGCCAGTTCCCGCGATGGCAAAGACGGTCTGCTGAGAAATTCCGTATACGGTTCCTGCTCGTTCCAGCGCCTGCCCTGGGGCGGCTTGCCAGTCAGCATTTCATACGTGAGGGCGGCCAGCGCACAGACATCCAGTTTGAAACGCAGTTGCTGTCCCGGTGCCGGCGTCTCCGGCGATGCGGGACCGGCGGCCTCAGTAGCGACGCCGGGCAGTGCGGGCGCCTGGCGAGGCTGGTAGGTCAGGCCGATATCCAGCACCTTGACGTCGCCGCGGTCGGTGATAAACACGTTTTCCGGCTTGAGATTGCGGTGCGGCAGGTGATGGCGCTGATGCACGTGATCCAGCGCCGCGGCCACGGCGCGCAGCACCGGCAGCGTTTGCGCCCAGCTCAGCCGACCTTCCTGCTGCAGACGCTGCCGTACGCTCTGACCGGCCAGGTACTCCATTTCCACGAAAGGCCAGCCGTCTTCGCCGTTGCGCCAACCGTAGACTTTGACGATATTGGGGTGATCGATGGCCGCCGCCAGGGTGGCTCTCGCCCGTATCCTGACCAATAAGGGGCGCAGGTTCGGCGGCTCGGGCTGATGCGTCAGCACGCCGTCGGCATCTCTGACCTGGGCCGGGGAAAACTCCAGCAGGCGCGGCGCATAGATCTTCAGCGCTCTGGGTTTAGCCCCGGGCTCCTGTGGGGACGGTCCGACCGCCAGCCATACCCGGCTGCGGCTGGGTTCGCCCAGCGGACGCTCCAGCCGAAAGCGATGCTTGAGAGGGCCGATTTCCATAGCGGGCGCCAGTAATTCCATGAACTTGAATTCGCGCAGCTCTTCGGCCTCACGGCCGCTGCCCGCCGACCCGGCCGCCGCCTTGCGCTTGGCGTCCTGCGGCAAGTCCACCAGCCGCCGCTTGAGTTCCTGGAACTCAGCCGCGTTTAGCTGCCCCGCAGCGCGTGCTTCTTCCAATCGTTGCAGACGTTTGTTTTGATCCATAAAGCGATCGTGCCGTACTTACAGTCTGGCCACCGAAGTTGCGTTATGTATAGAAACTGTCCCTTGCCGCCGGTGGCGCGAGCCGGGTAGTCTTAGGTCCGCCTTGGCCGGTGCCAGCAGGCACTATTGTGCAGGCGGCTTGGTCCTACACGCGCCGGAAGATAATCGTACCGTTGGTGCCGCCGAACCCAAATGAGTTGGACAGGACCACGTCAAGGCGCATCTCGCGGGCGGTATGGGGGACATAATCCAGGTTGCAATCCGGATCCGGCTGGTCCAGGTTGATGGTCGGCGGAATGACCTGGTCACGCAGCGCCAGCAAGCAAAATATGGCTTCGATGCCGCCAGCCGCTCCCAGCAGATGGCCGGTCATGGACTTGGTGGAGCTGATGGCGAGCCGCCGTGCACAGTCGCCAAAAGCCGCTTTGATGGCGTCGCTTTCGGCTCTGTCGCCAGCGGGCGTGGACGTGCCGTGGGCGTTGATGTAAGCGACATCCTGCGCATTCAGACCGGCATCGCGCAAGGCGTGCAGCATGCAGCGGCGGGCGCCGTCGCC
The DNA here is from genome assembly GCA_963708455.1 of uncultured Pseudomonadota bacterium. Lineage (GTDB taxonomy): Bacteria > Pseudomonadota > Gammaproteobacteria > Competibacterales > Competibacteraceae > CAIMUS01. Next base: position 1,363,669 of record CAVPSQ010000004.1, on the reverse strand, counting down.
ATTCTCTGGCGGCAGCGTCATATGATAGGCGTCGGCGCTCATCCCGAAACCGACCAGCTCGCCGTACAGGCGGGCGCCGCGGCGCCGGGCGAGTTGGTATTCTTCCAGCACCAGCACGCCAGCGCCATCGCTCAGCACGAAACCGTCCCGTTCCTGATCCCAGGGTCTGCTGGCCGCCTGCGGAGCGTCGTTGCGGGTGGACAGCGCCCGGGCGGCAGCGAAACCACTCAGGCTGGTCGGCGTGGTCGCCATCTCGGCGCCGCCAGCGATCATGGCCTCGGCATCACCCCAGGCGATCATCCGGGCCGCCTGGCCAATACAATGCGTGCCGGTGGTGCAGGCCGTGGCTAGGGCCAGATTGGGTCCTTTGATACCGTACATGATGGACAGATTGCCGGAAATCATGTTAATGATGCTGCGCGGCACGAAAAAGGGGGTTAACTTGCGTGCCCCTCCGCGGAGATACGCGGCGTGGCCATCCTCGATGCCCGGCAGGCCGCCGATACCCGAACCGATAAGTATGCCGATGCTGTCGGCATTGGCGGCGGTCACCTCCAGACCCGCATCGGCGATCGCCTGGACGGCCGCTGCGATGCCGTAGTGAATGAACAGATCCATTTTTTTGGCGTCCTTGCGGTTGATATAGGCTTCGCTATCGAAATCCCTGACGGCGCCGCCGAAACGGACCGGCAGACCGCTCGTGTCGAAGGCGGTCAGCAGTCGGATTCCGCTGTTGCCAGCCAGCACATTCGCCCAGGCGGTAGCCACGTCGTTGCCTACTGGGGAAACGATTCCCATACCCGTCACGACCACCCGTCTTTTAGCCAAGACCCTACCCTCTATCGATGAAACCGGTAAATAACACAAGACCGCGACCACCGCAGGTGGCCACGGTCAGGGTTACCGGACAATGGCGCTCAACCTTCCCCTCGATGTTTATTGATATAGTCGATCGCCTGCTGCACGGTTTGGATTTTTTCAGCGTCTTCGTCAGGAATCTCGCACTCGAATTCCTCCTCCAGGGCCATCACCAACTCGACGGTATCGAGGGAATCGGCGCCCAGATCTTCCACGAAGGAAGCCTCATTGGTCACCTGCTCCGCTTTGACACCCAATTGCTCGATGATAATTTTTTTGACGCGCTCTTCAATGCTGTTGGTGCTCATGATGAGTTAATTCCTCACTTGCAAGAATTCAGACAACCGCGTTGCCGCGATTATTGTAAGTTAAAGTTCAGGTTAAGCGAATATCCAGCATCCGTGTCTTTGCCAAAAAGCCGGCGGGGTCAGTTCATATACATGCCACCGTTCACATGGAGCGTCTCCCCGGTGATGTAGGCAGCTTCGTCAGAGGCCAGGAACGCAACCGCATACGCGACGTCGGCAACGCTGCCGAGCCGGTTGAGAGGGATTTTGTCGATCAGAGCGGCGCGTTGCGCTTCGGGCAGGGCGCGGGTCATATCGGTGTCGATAAAACCGGGTGCCACCGCGTTGACGGTAATGCCGCGCGAACCGACCTCCTGGGCCAGGGACTTGGTGAAACCGATCATCCCGGCCTTGGCGGCGGCGTAATTGCTTTGTCCGGCGTTGCCGGTGGCGCCGATCACCGAAGCGATGTTGATGATGCGTCCGAAACGCGCCTTGAGCATGCCCCGCAGCACCGCCTTGCTGAGCCGGTAGACCGAGGACAGATCGGTAGCGAGTACCGCCTCCCACTCGTCCTCTTTCATGCGCAGCAGCAGATTGTCGCGGGTGATGCCGGCGTTGTTCACCACAATGACGGGGCTGCCGAATTCTGCGGTTATCACTTTGAGCGCGGCTTCCACCGCCTCGGCCTGGGTGACGTCCAGGCACAGACCGCGCCCCTGGCCGCCGTGCGCCTGCAAATCGGCGCTGATGGCGGCGGCGCCCGCGTCCGTGGTGGCCGTGCCGATGACCGTGGCGTCGCGCCGGCCCAGTTCGCGGGCGATGGCCTGACCAATGCCCCGGCTGGCACCGCTGACCAGGGCGACTTTACCCTCTAACGTCATAATCAATGCTCCTGCAGGGATCGTGCGCGATCCCTCAATAATTAAGCAACACGGCGCCCCATGTGAACCCGCCCCCGAACGCTTCCAGCAACACGGTGTCGCCACGCTGGATGCGGCCATCCCGCACGGCCACGTCCAGCGCCAGCGGTACCGAAGCCGCCGAGGTGTTGGCGTGGGTCTTCACCGTGTTGATCACGCGCTCCAGCGGCAGATGCAGTTTCCTGGCAGTGGCGGTCAGAATGCGCTCATTGGCCTGGTGGGGCACCAGCCAATCGATATCGTTGACCGTCATGCGGCTGGCCTCCAGGGTTTCCAGCACGATGCGGCTTAACATATTGACCGCCATCTTGAAGACCTCGCTGCCGCGCATTTCTACATAAGCAGCGTTACGCCGGGTCTGATCGAAGCCTGTGGACACTCCGGCAGGCACCCATAACAATTCGCGATAGCGTCCGTCGGCATGCAGGCGGCTGCTCAGGATGCCAGGTTCGGCGGCGGCTTCCAGCACCACGGCGCCGGCTCCGTCGCCGAACAGGATGCAGGTGGCGCGATCCTGCCAGTTGATGATGCGGGTAAAGGTTTCGGCGCCGACCACCAGAGCGCGGCGGGCGCTGCCGGTGCGGATGAATTGATCAGCGATGCTGAGCGCATAGATGAAGCCGGTGCAGACGGCCTGCACATCGAAGGCGGCGCAGCCGAAATTGCCGAGCCGTTCCTGCAACTGGCTGGCGACGCTGGGGAAGATGTAATCGGGGGTGGTGGTCGCCAGCACGATCAGATCGATGCTGGTGGGCTCCACAGCGGCGGCGGCGATGGCTCGCCGGGCCGCCTGTTCCGCCAGATCGCAGGTGGTTTCGCCCGGCGCCGCGATGCGCCGTTCCGCCACGCCGGTGCGTTCCAGAATCCATTCTGCCGAGGTATCGACCATTTTTTCCAGGTCGGCGTTAGTCAGCACGGTCTCCGGCAGATAGCCGCCGGTGCCGCTGATGCGCGAGTAGTTCACAGCGCGTGACTCTCTAGGCGGAGCGCCGCCAAGTGCCGGTTGATGCGTTGCGGCACCGCCTTTTCCACTTCCAGCAGGGCGATTTTGATGGCGTTGGCGAAAGCCACTTCGTCGGCGCCGCCGTGGCTCTTGACAACGATACCCTGCAAGCCCAGCAGGCTGGCGCCGTTATAGCGGCGAGGATCGATCCTGCGCTTCAACGCCCGCAGCACGGGCATGGCTGCCAGGCCGGCCAGCCGGGTCAGCCAGGTTCGCTTGAATTCCTGCATCATATAGTGGCGGATCAGTTTGGCCACTCCTTCGATGGTCTTGAGGGCCACATTGCCGACGAAACCGTCGCAGACCACCACATCGACCTCTTCCACAAAGATGCCATCCCCTTCCACGTAACCGATGTAGTTAAGGTTGCTGTCAGCCAGCAATGCGGCAGCCTGCTTGACCTGTTCGTTACCCTTGATGTCTTCCTCGCCGATATTAAGCAGACCCACGCGAGGGGCGTCGATATTGTCCACCGCTGTGGCCAGCACCGACCCCATGATGGCAAACTGCAACAGGTGCTCCGCCTTGCTGTCCACGTTGGCGCCCAGATCCAGCACGTGGGTGTGGCCGTGCAGGGTGGGAATCTGGGTGCAGATGGCCGGGCGGTCGATGCCCGGCAGGGTCTTGAGCACGAACCGGGCTGTCGCCATCAGCGCGCCGGTGTTGCCAGCGCTGACGCAGGCGTCCGCCTGGCCCTGCTTGACCAGATCGATGGCCACCCGCATGGAGGAATTCTTCTTCAGGCGCAGCGCCTGCGCCGGTGGCTCGTTCATGGCCACCGTCTGCGAGGCGTGGCGGATACTGAGCGCCGGATGGTCGGCGGCTCGCAACGCCGCCAGTTTGGCCGCCAGCACCTCCTGCTGGCCCACTACGATCAGCCGCAGCGGCTTTGGGGTGGATTGCAGCACGCTCAGAGCGGCGGGCACGATCACCTCGGGACCGATGTCTCCACCCATCCCGTCAAGGGCGATGGTAAGCGGCCGCGTCATAACCGATTGTCAGGGCAGAGGAGGGAAACGGCGGACCAGCGCGGGCAGGCGAGAAGATGCAACCGGGAGCGCCGGTGAGTAGCGATCACGCTTCTGCATCGGGTTTTTGCTTGGGAAGAATGAACTGGCGGCCCCGATAGTAACCGTCCTGGGTGACATGATGGCGTCGATGGGTTTCACCCGATTCGCGATCGACAGCCAGGGTTGGCCCTGGCAGAGCGTCGTGGGAGCGCCGCATGTCGCGCCGCGCGCGGCTTTTACGATTTTGTTGTACAGCCATGCTTCAATTACCCTTGGTGAACGCTTGCAATAACGCCTGGAGTCCGGCGAACGGCTTGGATGGTTGTTCCGCCGGCGCCACGCCGGGGGCCGTGAAACCATGAACCTGACACTCGCGCAGCTCGCTGTGCACAGGCACCAGGGGCAGGGCCAGAAGCAATTCGTCCGCTACCCATTCGGCCATCGCCAACCCGCCCTCCGGCGCCAGCAGTGGATCGTAGTCCTCTGGTAGTTGCGCCGCCTGCGCCTCACTGCGCACCAGGCCCAATCGGAATGGCGCGTGCATCCGCAGCGCCAGTGGCCCCAGACAGCGCTGGCAGGTCAGCGCCACGGTCGTTTCCAGTTGTCCGGTCAGGAAGGCGATGTTCTGCGCATCGATACCGGCTTCCAGAGTAACCGTCACGCATCCGTCCGCAGCGGCCAGGAGCGAGGTCAAACGCGGCATGCGCTCCAGCGTCAGCACGCCCTGCCAGTGGCCACCGGCCACCGCCAGTCGCCAGGGATCGAAATGGTTAGGCAGGCCAGTTTGCATAAAGGGGTCAATAATATAGACGACTCATACGGCTGTCAAAATTTCATACTGCGCTGTCAGTATTAAAGGTATAGCAATCATTGTACAGTTCCACAGGAGCGAATCGCCATGATCACCCCCGGCCATACGACACTGCCCGATGGACGCCGTCTGCTGCTTGCCTCGACTTCCCCGTTTCGACGGGAATTGCTGGCACGTCTGCAATTGCCTTTCACTGCGCTCGCTCCGGCTACCGACGAGACTCCCCACCCCGGTGAACCAGCGGCCGCGCTGGTGGCCCGACTGGCCGCAGCGAAAGCCCGCTCCATCGCAGCGGAGACGCCTGGCGCGCTGGTGATCGGTGCAGATCAGGTGGCGGTGCTGGAGGGCAGGATCCTGGGTAAACCAGGTTCGCATCCACAGGCACGAGCGCAACTAACTGATGCGGCAGGCAAAATGGTCGAGTTCTATACCGGTCTGTGCCTGCTCGACAGCACCAGTGGCCGCCGGCAGATAGACGTAGTGCCGTTTCGGGTAGTCTTCCGGTCACTGAGCGCTGCCCAAGTCGACCGTTATCTGCACCGCGAACAACCCTATCAATGCGCCGGCAGCTTCAAAGCCGAAGGGCTGGGCATCGCGCTGTTTGAGCGTCTGGAGGGTGATGATCCCAGCAGTCTGATCGGGCTGCCACTGATCCGGCTGACCCGCATGCTGGAGGCGGAAGGTGTCGAAGTGCTGTAGGTCGATCGCCGGGTATACTGTAAGCTGCTGAGGGCAGATTTTGCCGCTGGCAGCAGCAACGCTGCCTAGCCGGAGCGCCCGGCCCCCGCCCGGTTAGCAGGGTTTACTATTCACATTAAAATAACGACCTGGATATTTTAAGCGTCTCCTTTCACCATGCTCACAACCTGTACTGATTGCGCGCCCATTGCGGCGGATAACTCCGCCCGCTCCCCACAGGGAGTGGTCATGGCGGTGGACGCCGCTGCCGCTTTTGTCGTCCGGCAGGCGGCCACGGTGGGACGCCGCCCGGTGGTGCAGCCCTGGGTTCCTCGGCTCGGCAACGCCGCCGGCAACTGTCTGGGCATGCTCAAGGGGCAGGGCAATATCGCCGCCGGTAGCGTGGCCATCTACCCGGACGGGCGCACGGTGGTGACCGGCGACCCCTACGGCGCTCTCGGCTGCTGGAATCTGGCCGCCGACGGTGCCTACCGTCCGTTTCAAGGCCAGCATAGCGCGCAGGTGCAGGATATCGCAGTCTCCCCCAACGGCCGCCTGCTGGCCACCGCCTCCAGCGACAACACCATCCGCATCTGGAGCATCGCCAGCGAGCAGGAACTGCTGTGCTGCGAAGGTCATGGCAAGGAAGTGCTGAAAATCAGTTGGAACCCCGACAGCACCCGGTTGGCCTCCGCTTCGGCGGATAAGTCCGTGCGCGTCTGGAATGCGCTCGACGGTCGCTGCCAGCATGAATACGGGGGACACGAGGATTGCGTTTACGCCGTGCAGTGGTCGCCGGACGGCCGCTGGCTGGCCTCGGGCTCCAGGGATCAGACCATCCGCATCTGGGAGGCCGCCAGCGGCGCCTGTCTGCGCCAGTTGCGGACCGATGACGGCGCCGCCGAGAGCGTCTGCTGGTCGCCGGACAGCCGCTGGCTGGCAACCGCCGGCGAGGGTGCCGTCATCCGTGTCTGGGACACCGCAACCTGGACCGTCACGCGGCACTGGGAGGCCCACGCGGGAGCTCGATTTCGTGTCCTGCCTGGCCTGGTCGCCGGACGGCCGCTGGCTGGCCTCGGGCGCCCACGGCGCTAACACCCTGTACATCTGGGAGGTAGCCACTGGTCGCGCGGTGGAGCGCTGCGACTACCCGGAAAGCTACGCCTGGCGTCTGGCCTGGTCGCCCGAGGGCGGTTTTCTAGCCTCCAAGCATGCCGGCGCCGTCTGTCGCCTGTGGGACACCCGCCGGCTGGCGTCTGCCGGGCAACCGTCCGTTGACGCGCTGCCGGCTGCCGAACTGGCGGCACTGCCGGCTGCCTTGGCGCAACTGCACCGGCTGCAGATCTATCCGCCCCTGGCCCTGCTGCGCGAACTGCTGCGGCTGACCGGCGGCAAGTCCGTAAACCAGCCGCTGGCCGCGTTGGCCGCTCAGCCGGCGCTGCAGGAACTGATTCGGCTGCGCTGGCCTACAGCCGCCCGCGTCGGTCTGGTCGCCCTGTTGTTGCGCGGCCTGTCGCTGGAGGAGTGGCGTCCGCCCCCGGACTTGCCCCCCGGCCGCTTGCAGCAATTGCTGGCGCCGGCGCTGGCGGGCGGCACCGGCGCCACGCGGGATGCGCCGCCGCCGCTGGCGGTGTTGCGACACAACCTCGCCCTGCTCGATGACCGGCTGCTGGCGCTACTCACCCTGTTGGGTCCCGCCGCAGTGGCGGCAGAGCCCGGCCTGCCGCTGCGGCTGTTACCGCAGGTGCCCACTCTGCCGCCGCTGAGCGCGCCGCAACGGCGGCTGCTTACGCTGCGGCTGCCACTGGACAGCGGCCGCCATACCCAGGGCGGCGGTCTGGCCTGCGCCCGCACCGGTATCACTCGCCAGGGGGAACTGCATGCCCTGCTGCCCTCGCAACTGGCGTTGCCTCCGGCGGTGTTGCACAGCCGTTACCAACGTAAGGAGTTGCTGTATCGCGCCCGCAGCGGCCGCGAGCCGCCGCGGCTGCGTCCCGCCGTCCTGGTGCTGGACGTTTCACCGGCCAGCTTCGGCCCGGTGGAAACGACTAGCCGCCTGGTTGCACATGTCATCGCCGCATCGCTGTTGCAGGCGCATCTGCCGGTGGCGCTGATTGCAGCCGGCGGCGTAGAGCGGGTGCGCACCCTGGAACAGCCGGCCGATCTGCTCGAACTGTGGACGCTGCGCAGCCTGCTGCCGGCGGCGGCCGCGCGCGCGCTTAGCCTGGCGCGGGCGGTCCGGGTGATTTTACAGGACGGTCCGCTGGAACCGGTGGTGGTGGTGCTCAGCCATCCCTGGTTCGGCGCCGAGGAGGAACTGCCTGCCATTCCGGGTCTGCGCGGTCTGTTCATCCAGTATCCCGGTCAACAGGTCAGGCCGGCCCTGGCGGAGCGGTGCGAACGCTGGCAAAGTGTAGCGGCCGGCGCCGGCACCCAGCTGCTGCAATCGCTGTCCCGGTTATTTTTCTAGGTCAAACAGTTACAGGAGTTTTTTATGTCAACCAATAACCCTGCCTCGCCGGCCTTGCTGCAACGATTGCCGGTATGGGACCTGCCGGTGCGCCTGTTTCATTGGACGGTGGTGATTCTGGTCACCATTTCCTGGATAACCGGGCAAATTGGGGGGGTTGCGATGATTTATCACCAGTGGAGCGGTTATGCAGTTTTAACGCTGGTGGTGTTCCGCCTGCTGTGGGGTTTTTGGGGTGGGACCCAAGCCCGCTTTGGCGATTTTGTGCGTGGACCCCGCGCCGCATTGCGTTACATCCTGGGGTTGTTAAAGGGGGAGACGGCGCATTACTACGGTCACAATCCAGTAGGCGGATGGATGGTTATCCTGTTGCTGGCGCTGTTGCTAATACAGGCTGGCAGCGGCCTGTTTGCCAACGACAATATCTTCATCGAAGGTCCACTCTATCCCTGGATTTCCAAGGCAGCCAGCGATTTCCTGACGCGGATTCACAGGTTGAATAGCGATGTGTTGCTAATCGCGATTGGTCTGCATGTTGCGGCTGCACTGTTTTACCTGTTGGTCAAAGGTGAGAATTTAATTTGGCCGCTGGTGACCGGCTACAAATGGTTGCCGCCGACATTGCCGAACCGGGAAAACCGCTCCGCCAGTCTATGGCTGGCGGCGCTTTTGCTGGGCGCCACCGCAGGCGGCGTTTATCTGCTGGTGCGCTGAAAGTGGGGGCGACTGACCGACATTCCCCCCTCCCAGCGGGAGGAGGGAATAGGTATCACGGGTCATTACTCAGTCGATTAGCAGTTCCTCCAACGACCTTCCCTGCTGGATCGCGGCTTTGATCCAGGCCGGCCGTTTGCCGCGTCCGGTCCAGGTCTGTCTGGGGTCATCCGGATTCTGGTATTTGGCTACGCCTTTGGTCTTCTTGGACGCAGAATAGGCAATAACCTCTTGCAAGGTCATTCCGATACCCGCCGCCAACTCCTTCATCTTCACCAGGGCTTTCTTCCGCTCTTCATCGCCCCGCCGCCTGAGCTCCAGCTCGATGTCTCTGGCCAGATCCTGCAATTCACCGATCGATTTATCACGCAAGTGTATTTCTGCCATGTGACCTCCACACGTGTTTGTTTTGAGCAATCAACCTTTATACAATAGACAGCGCCTACTGTACGTCTGGTCCAAAATACTGTTGCACTATTATTGCAAAAGCTATTTATAAAATGAAAGAGGTTGCTCAAAAAAATTTGCGGCCCCATTATCGATCGTCACCTGATTGGCTTCTTTAAGGGTGTTTGTGCGGATTCCGACCCGACCTGAATCGGCACGGCGCGTGCCTGTCACACTGTAGCGCTGCCATTATTCGGTGTAGCGCCGTTTGGAGAGGAGCATAAATAAAACGGGATGTTACGATAGCGTCGCCTGCCGGCGGGAGACAGGCGGTATCCGTCGCCGTTATGGCGGCTCAGGATTCGTCTTCTTGCAGTTCTTCGTCGGACAGTATCCGGTCTTTCAGTTGCTCCTGCTCGGCAATGAAATGCAGAGACATTTCAAAGGCGGCGCGGGTAAAATCCAGAACCTTCTCGAAGCCTTCATTGGATAGCTTGCGGGCGGCGTCGTGGCGACGGTAAAGGTTGATAAAACGGCGTTCCCGCTCGAAATGCAGCGATAACCGGCCCAGTCCCCAATCCTCCAGCAACTTCCACAGATCGGGATTGTAGGTGCGGGTAAATCTTAGAATAACCGGTACCGGATCGTGGCGTGCCAGCAATGCCGCCAGTCTCAGGATCAATTCGAAGGACAGCAGGGCGGCGCCGTTTTCCACTGCTTCGATCAGAGAATGATCCTTGAGATCCAGCGCCTCGCTGAGTTCGTCGCGGGTAAGGCCAGCCACCTGGCGTAGATCCTCGAGGGTGTGGCCAGCCTCCTTCATCAGTTCGGCCTGTTCGGGTTTCAAGAACAGAGCACTTATCCGCAGCGGCATATCGGTGGTCCTGGACACGATTCGGATGGCGCTGTCCGCCATCGCCCCCGGTATGCTGGTGATGCGTTTGATCAGCGAGGCTTCCTGAGGCGCAGCCGGATCGGACTTCCCGCCTTTCGCCCGGCTGCTTTTCTTGCCCGCGCCGGACTTGGTTTGAGGAGATGGCTTGCGTTTGCTATCGTCGGTCATCAGTATTACTCGCAACCTGTTCTGAAATTATCGCAGCCTGGCCCGGACCACCGTCTCTGGGGCTGTTGTCCGCAGCGCGACGTTTTTTTACCTAAAGATCATTTTATCTTTAGACTGCGCACCAGTCTTGAAAATCATCCAGGAGATCGTTATGACGCGCCCGTTGAACCGCTATAGCACCCGCATCACCCAGCCCAAATCCCAGGGCGCCTCCCAGGCCATGCTGTACGGCGCCGGCCTGAACGAGGCCGATATGGACAAAGCTCAGGTGGGCATCGCCAGCGTCTGGTACGAGGGCAACACCTGCAATATGCACCTCAACGAGCTGGCGGCGCAAGTCAAGCAAGGCGTAACGGCCGCCGGGCTGGTGGGCATGCGCTTTAATACCATCGGTGTGTCCGACGGCATTTCCATGGGTACCGAGGGCATGAGTTACTCGCTGCCGTCGCGGGATCTGATCGCCGATTCCGTCGAGACCCTGATGGCGGCCCAGTGGTACGATGCCTGCATCGTTATTCCCGGCTGCGACAAGAATATGCCGGGCGTGATGATGGCGCTCGGCCGGCTCAACCGGCCGGGGCTGATGGTTTACGGCGGCACTATCCGGGCGGGCCGCCGGCAGACGCCGCAGGGCGCGCAGGTGTTGGATATCGTATCCGCTTTCCAGTGTTACGGCGAATTCCTCGCCCACAAGATCGACGAGTCTACCCGCAAGGACATCATTCAGCGGGCCTGTCCCGGTCCCGGCGCCTGTGGCGGCATGTATACGGCCAACACCATGGCCTCCGCCATCGAAGCCCTGGGGATGACCCTGCCCTACAGTGCCTCCATCCCTGCCACCGACCCGGGCAAGCTGGAGGAATGCAGCCGCGCTGGCCAGGCGGTCCGCTATCTGCTGGAACAGGATATCAAACCGCGCGACATCATGACCCGGGCGGCGTTCGAGAACGCCATGACGATCGTGATGGCGCTGGGCGGTTCCACCAATGCCGTGCTGCACCTGCTGGCGATGGCGCGGGCGGTGGACGTGCCGCTGACACTGGACGATTTTCAGGCGGTGAGCGAACGCACGCCCTTCCTGGCCGATCTCAAGCCGAGCGGCGGCTACGTGATGGAGGATTTGCACCGGGTGGGCGGCACGCCGGCGGTTTTAAAATATCTGTTGGACAATGACCTGCTGCACGGTGACTGTCTGACTGTCACCGGTAAGACTCTGATGGAGAACCTGCGCGCGCTGCCGGGCCTGCAAGAGGGACAGGATGTCATCCGTCCGCTGGCGAACCCGATCAAAGCCAGCGGCCATATCCGCATTCTGCGCGGCAATCTGGCGCCGGGCGGGGCCGTGGCCAAGATCACCGGCAAGGAGGGCTTGCACTTCGAAGGGCCCGCCAAGGTGTACGATTCGGAAGAGGACATGCTGCATGCGCTGGAGCGCAACGACATCGTCAAGGGCGATGTGGTGGCAATCCGCTACGAAGGTCCCAAGGGCGGTCCCGGTATGCCGGAAATGCTGACGCCTACCTCGGCTCTCATGGGGGCGGGGCTGGGGGCGGCTGTGGCGCTACTCACCGATGGCCGTTTCTCCGGTGGCTCGCACGGTTTTATCATCGGCCATATCGTGCCCGAGGCGCAGGAAGGAGGACCGCTCGCCCTGCTGCAAGACGGCGACCGGGTTATCATCGACGCCGTGGATAATACCTTGACCGTGGCGCTGAGCGACGCCGAGTTGGCCCGCCGGCGGGCAGCCTGGACGATGCCCCCCTATAAGGCTACCCGCGGTGTCTTGCTGAAATACATCAAAGCGGTCAAAGACGCCTCGCAGGGGTGCGTAACGGACGAGTAGGCACCGCGGGTGAGCCGCTCGCAGCAGCGCCTGCCGCCGGCAAGATGCCTGGCGCCCGCTGCGGCGCTGGATTCCAAAATGGGTTGTGTAAACGGCGGCAAGTCAGTAAATTCCAACCACTTATACAGATCGGTAAAGACTAATGAGCGTACGGCATTTTCTCAGCCTTTTCGATATGTCGCCCCAGGAGCTGGCGCATTTGCTGCGGCGCGCCCGGGAACTCAAATCCCTACACCGACGCGGGGAGAGTTATGCGCCATTTCCCCATAAAGTATTGGGTATGATTTTCGAAAAAGCCTCCACCCGCACCCGCGTTTCCTTCGAGGCCGGCATGAGTCAGCTCGGCGGCAGCGCCATTTTTCTGTCCCCCCAGGACACCCAACTGGGACGGGGTGAAACCATCGAGGACACGGCGCGGGTACTCTCCAGCATGGTGGACATCCTGATGCTGCGCACCTTCTCTCACCAGACTGTCGAACGGTTTGCGCAGTATTCCAGAGTGCCGGTGATCAACGGTCTGACCGATGCCCAGCATCCCTGCCAGTTGCTGGCCAGCATCCAGACATTCCTGGAGCATCGTGGCCCTATCCAGGGCAAGACGGTGACCTGGATAGGGGACGGCAACAACGTATGCAATTCCTACCTCGCGGCCGCCCGCCAGTTCGATTTCCAGTTACGCCTCGCCGTCCCTGCTGGCTACGAGCCGGATGCGCGCCTGCTGGAGACCTGTGCGGAGCATGTGGAACTGCTGCACGATCCGCTGGTGGCAGCTCAGGGCGCCGACCTGATAGCCACCGATGTCTGGGCCAGCATGGGACAGGAACAGGAACAGCGGCAGCGGAGCCAGGATTTTGCCGGTTATCAGGTCGATGTCCAACTGATGGCGCAGGCCAAACCGGACGCTATCTTTCTGCATTGCCTGCCGGCGCACCGCGGCGAAGAAGTCAGCGCCGACGTGATTGACGGGCCGCAAAGCCGGGTATGGGACGAGGCCGAAAACCGTCTGCATTCCCAAAAAGCCCTGCTCGAGTTCCTGCTGATGGGTTCCGTCGGCATCTGAGGCGGGGCATTTCGGCTGTTCGCTTCAGGTAACATTCAGTTTCTTATAGGTATCGTCAATTCTACCAGCCGTGCAGGTTTAGCCGATGAACGAGCATCAGGATCATTCGGACCAACGTTATTACCGGCGCTGGCAACTCATATTCTATCTGCGCGTTTACGAGCGGGACACCGCCTCACTGTTAGGGCATATAATCGACCTTTCCGAAGGAGGCATGATGGTGCTCAGTGATCAACCCATTCCGGTAGAGCGGGAATTCCGCCTGTGGGTAGATGCGCCGCGGGAAACCGGTCCACGCCAGCGGATCGAATTGGAAGCTCGCAGCATCTGGTGCCGGAGCGACGTGAACCCGGACTTTTATAACACCGGCTTGCGGTTCACCCGGTTGTCTTCCTATGACCTGCGCAAATTGCGGCTGCTGATCGACGATTTCAGAAGCGGGTTCCAGATAACGGATGATTGACTATGCTGCCTGAGCAATATTTTGATTCTACGGCAGACAGCGCCAAGCGCAAAATCGAGCAGATCGCCACCCTCGCGGTGCTGGCGCTGCTGATTGGCGGCTGTCTGGTGGTGCTGCGGCCGTTCGTCACTGCCATCCTGTGGGGGTTGGTTATCTGCCTGACCACCTGGCCAGTATTCCAGTGGCTGCAACAGCGGCTGCGGGGCCGCACGACACTGGCTGCCGTCTGTATGACGCTGCTGCTGACGATCGCGCTGCTGGTTCCCCTGCTGCTGCTCGGCGCGAGCCTGGTGGAAAACACCACCCGTCTGTTCGAGCGGCTGGCGCCCGCCTTCGAGCATGGACATGCACTCTCGCCGCCATCGTGGCTGGTGAACGTACCGCTGATAGGCGCCGACCTGCAGAACTTCTGGACGCAGCTCGAGCAGGGCCGCGAGACCGTGCTGGAACAGGTGCGGTCTTTTTTGCTCGGCCCAGTGAAGGACTGGCTGCTCGCTATCGGGGCCCATGTCGGCAGCGGCATTCTGGAACTGACCCTGAGCCTGCTCATCGCCTTCTTCTACTACCGCGACGGCGTCGCCGGAATGCAGCACCTGAGCGCTGTGGCCGAAAAACTGGCTGGAACCCATGCTCAGCGCCTGTTGGATGTCGCCGGTGGCACCATGAAAGCCGTGGTCTACGGCATCATCGGCACGGCCATCACCCAAGGCGTGCTGGCGGGTCTGGGTTTCTGGCTGACCGATGTGCCGGGGCCGTTGCTGCTGGGAGCAGCAACGGCTTTTCTCTCGCTCGTTCCGCTCGGACCGGCTCTGCTCTGGGCCCCCGCCGCCGGCTGGTTGTTTTATCAGGGCGCACCGGGTTGGGGCATCTTCCTGGCCGTCTGGGGACTGGTGGTCGTCGGCGGCGCGGAGAATATCGTCAAACCCTATTTCATCAGTCAGGGCAGTGACCTGCCTATAATATTGATTTTTCTAGGTATACTGGGTGGGGCGCTGGCCTTCGGTTTGCTGGGTATTTTCCTCGGTCCCACGCTGCTGGCGGTCGCTTACACACTGTTGCGGGAGTGGGTTCCGACCGAGATTCCGTCCGCCGATGGCGGTGCTGAAGCAGGCGCGGCCACCGGACAACGGTCATGATCGGTTTCATGACCTCCTGGTGGCGGGCCAGCAAGGCTGGCGCGACAGACGCGGCGCAGGCGCAGACAGCCGCCCTGGCGACGGCTGTCGATCAGGGGGTGAAGCAGATTGATCCCAGCATGCGGCTGGTCAGCGATTAGCAGGAACAGCTCGGCTACCGGATGACCTGAACGCCCTAGTCCAGATTACCGCACCCGGGAAACACCTCCCGGTAGCTGGCGTATATCCCGCCGAAAGTCACCGGCAGCAGCACCAGGATGCCCAGCCCCAAAGTCAAGGGAACCAGCAGGGCGAACAGCAGATAGCTCAGACCGAAGACCGACAAGGGCAAGACGTTAACGGTGGCAACCACGAGGCTGTCACGCAGCGACTCCCAGGGCTCCCGGCCATCCAGCATCACCAGCGGCACTGCGTAGAACAGCGCCATGAGTAGCGCCGTAGAGATCAGCAGCAGCGCCAGCACGACCAGCAGGCCCAGGCCGAACGCCAGACCGAACAATGTAGTCTCATCGAGACGACTGCCACCCACCATGGCGCCGCCGGTGAGCATAGCGATCAGCATTACCGTCAGCAACAGAGCGCCCGCCAGCAGCGCTCCCAGGCTAAGCAACGGTCCCAGCCGTTCCTGTTCCTGAAAAGCCTGGCACAGTTGTGCGATTTCCAGGCGGTCATGTTGGTCCAGCGCCGCCGCGGCGTAGATCATGCCGCCGGTCAGCGCCGGGATAAGCAACAGATGCACCAGCGGACCGACCAGCGGCAGCAGCGACAGCGCCATGCCGACCGCAAGGTAAAGCACCCCCATGACGATCCAGGGAAGAGGGGCTTTTAGAAACAGGCGCCAGCCGGCCGTCAACCACGCCCAGCCCCGCGCCGCCGCCACTCGTTTTGCCTCGATTTCCATCACTGTGGATCACGGGCGGATAGCGCCGCCGGTCGTCTCTCGATAAGGGGTTTATGCCTGGCCTTGAACTCAATCCCCAGGGTCTGCTCCAGGCCGCGCAGTATAACATGCTGGGTAAATGCGCTTCGCTCCGAGCTGGAGCAACATCGTTGCCGCCACGCAATCCAACTCACTGAAATTCGGAGAACAGCTATGTCTCACCACAGCGCGCCGCACCGTCCGGCAATGACCCGCGCGGGATTGTCTCCCACCCATCCGGTAACGGCAATCGATGAGTACGGCCGGCGGCGGGAAATGGCGATCGCCGGCGAGCGGCCTCTGACTCTGTACCTGGACCGAAGGGAAATTGTCACGCTGATGACGCTGGGAGGCTATCCCGAAGCGCTGGCCATCGGCTATCTGCGCAATCAGGGATTTATCGACGATATCCGGCAGATCGCCTCCGTCCACGTCGATTGGGAGGTTGAGGCCGTAGCGGTCGCCAGTCACGGCGGCGCGGCCGGACCGGCGTCCCGGCTGGACCGGCGCACCGTCACCACCGGTTGCGGCCAGGGAACGGTCTACGGGGATGTGCTGGAGCGGCTGGATCGGTTGCAGTTACCCCAACTGCAATTCCGTCAATCCCGGCTTTACCAGTTGCTCCATGACATCGCGGCCTATAACGAGGTCTATAAGCAGGCCGGTGCGGTGCACGGCTGTGCGCTGTGGCAGGACGGCCGGATCGTGTATTTCGTCGAGGATGTGGGCCGGCATAACGCAGTGGACGCCATCGCCGGCCTGATGTGGCTCGATGGCCGCGCGGGCCATGACGCCTGGTTCTATACCACCGGCCGGATGACCTCGGAAATGGTCATCAAGGTGGCGCAGATGGGGATTCCCCTGTTGCTGTCCCGCTCCGGCATCACGCAAATGGGACTGGACATCGGGCGGCGCGTCGGCGTCACCCTGGTCGGGCGGGCCAAAGGCAAGCATTTTCTGGTATTCCATGGAGCTGAAAATATCGAACTGGACGCCGTGCCGGCGGATTCTGGCCGCCCTGGCGTGGCGGCCGGTTGAAAGCTCCGGCAGGGGACGGCTACCCGGCGGCGCAACCCGTTCACGATTCCATCAGGCCAGCGCTCTGTCGAGCGCCTGCGGGGCAGCCGGACTCAATTATCGTCCAATTTATACAGTGCGCGGATAGCAGCGATCAGCTCGCCGCGCTGCTGCGCACCGGCCTCGCGCAACGCCACGCTAGGTTTATGGATCAGCTTGTTGGTCAGGGTATGAGCCAGATAGCGGAGTACTTCGGCAGGATCCTTGCCACGGCGCAATTGCCGCCGGGCGTTGTCGTAAACCTCATCACGCAGCCGCTCCGCCTGACGGCGCACGGCGCAGATGCTGCCGACACTGTCGTGCGCCTGCACCCAGGTCATGAAATGATCGGCCTGCGCGGCGATGATTTCCTCGGCCTGCCTGGCGGCCTCGGCGCGAGAGCGCAAATTGTCCTCAATGATTTCCTGCAGATCGTCCACCGTATACAGGTAAACGTCCTCCAGCATGCCGACCGCGGGATCGATGTCGCGAGGCACGGCGATATCCACCATCAGCACGGGGCGATGCTTGCGCTTCTTGAGCGAACTTTTGACCTGGTCAGGCTCTAACACGAATACCGGGCTGGCGGTCGCGGCGATCACGATATCGGCTTCCGGCAGATGCCGCGCGATTTCTTCCAGTGCGATGGCGTAGCCGCCGAAGGGAGCGGCTAGTTCATGGGCTCGTTCCAGCGTGCGATTGGCTACGATCAACCGGCCGGCGCGGTGCTCGTGCAGATGGCGGGCCACCAGTTCGATGGTTTCACCGGCCCCTAGTAACAGCGCTGTGCTCTCCGCCAGATTGGGGAAGATCTGCCGGGCCAGGCTCACCGCCGCGAAGGCTACCGATACCGGACTGGCCCCGACGCGGGTGTCGGTGCGCACCCGTTTGGCGGCGGCGAAGGCGTGTTGGAACAGGCGGTTCAGCAGCGTGCCCACCGTACCGGCATGGCAGGCGTTATGGTAGGCTTCCTTGACCTGACCCAGAATCTGCGGTTCGCCCAGCACCATCGAATCCAGCCCAGCCGCCACCCGCAGCACGTGCTGCACGGCGCTGCGCTCGAAATGCTGGTATAGATAGGGCCGCAAGTCGGCCGGCGGCGCCGCATGATAGGCACCGAGCCAGTTCACCACGGCGGCGCTGTCCAATGTGTCCAGGTGGCAATAGAGTTCGGTGCGGTTGCAGGTCGAGACGATCACCGCTTCGCGGACGCCGTCCCGGGCCTGGAGTTCGTGCAGCGCCTGGAGCAGTCGTTCGGGCGTGAACGCCACCCGCTCGCGGATATGGACAGGAGCCGTCCTATGGTTGATGCCTAGGGCCAGCAGGGGCATGTTACAATCGACAGCACGCAAAAAATGACCAGATTCTCTGGGATGAGTGGTCCGGATACAAGTTGAATAGCTTCCCGTGGTGTGCGACGCCGTGAATCTTGCACTCATTTTAATCAGACCTTCACAAAAGAGCAGCGTTTCGATGAGCAGTCTGTGGAAGGCTTCAATCCTGGTTGCGGTGCTCCTGTCCGGTAGCCTGGTCGGCGTCAAAGCGCAGCCGCCAGATACCGGCTTGCCGGCGCTAGGCCAGGCATACCGGCCCAGTCCCGGCGCGGCAGCGTTCTACCATATCCTGGTGGCGGAACTGGCCGTCAAGCACGAGCGGTTGGATATCGCGCTGGAGCACTACCAACTGGCCGCACTGTCGAGCAACGACCCGGCGATCGCCGGTCGCGCCGCCAGCATCGCCCTATTTCTGGGGGATAACAAGACCCTGCTGGAGATGGCGCGCCGCTGGCAGACCCAGGCGCCGGACAGCCCCCCAGCCCGCCAGATGCTGGCGTTGGCACTGCTGCGTAACGCCCAGTTCGAGGAAGCAGTGACCCAGTTGGACGCTATACGCGCCGCCGCGGCCGCCGACGGACAGGAAGGCTTCGCTACGGTTGGCAGTCTGCTCAACCAGATGGATGACAAGGAGTTGGCGTTGCGAGCGCTGGAGGAACTGCACAAACGCCAGCCGCAATCCGCATTCGCGGTCTATCAGTATGCCCTGGTTGCCCGCAATTTAAAGCGCTACGACCAGGCCCTGGAAGCCTTGCAAGCCACGCTGTCCCGCAATTCGCAATGGGCGCCGGCCTATCTGCTGCAGGCCCGGCTGCTGCTGGACAAAGGCGATAAAGAGGCGGCGCTCAAAAGCTTGACGGAAGCGGTTAACGCGCTGCCGGCCAACCGGGAATTGCGCACTGGTTATGCCCGCCTGCTGGTGGACGCCCGGCGGATGGATGAAGCGCGCCGCCAGTTCCAGATACTGGCCGAGCAGAACCCCAAAGACCCCGATACGCTATTCGCGCTGGGCGTGCTGGCTACCGACGCCAGGCAGTACGACGAAGCCGTAGCGCGCCTTATGCAGGTGCTGCAACTGGGCGCGCGGACGCCGGATGTGTACTACCAACTGGGTCGGATTGAAGAACTGCGCAAGAACTACGCCAAAGCCAAGGAGTGGTACGCGCGAGTGAACAGCGAGGAGCGCTTTCTGAGCGCCCAGGTGCGGATGGGATTGATGCTGGCCAAAATGGACGACTTCGCCGCCATGGGCGGGCACTTCGATAGGCTCCGTCAGAATGAACCGCAGGATGCCATCAGTCTGTTCGTGTCGGAGGCCGAGGTGCTGCGCGATGTAAAGCATTACCAACAGGCCTACGATCTGCTCGACAAGGCGCTGGCACAGAATCCCGACAGCAAGGAACTGCTCTATTCCCGCGCCCTGATGGCGGAACGGATCGACCGGTTGGACGTACTGGAGCGGGATTTACGCATCCTCATCGCCGCCGATCCCAAGAACGGCCAGGCGCTCAACGCCCTGGGTTACACGCTGGCCGACCGTACCGACCGCTACCAGGAAGCCATGGATTATCTGCAACAGGCTATCGCGCTGCTGCCCGAAGACCCCGCGGTGATCGACAGCATGGGCTGGGTCCTGTACCGGCTGGGTCAGTACGATAAGTCACTGGAACACCTGCGCCGCGCCTATGAGTTGAACGAAGACGACGAAATCGCCGCCCATCTGGTGGAGGTGCTGTGGGTCAGCGGCCGCCAGCAGGAAGCCCGCGAACTGTGGCAGCGGGCCAGCGAGAAACAACCGGACAGCGATTATCTGCGTCAGGTCAAGGAACGGTTCAGCCTATGAATTCCGCGCCTGTCTACAGCCGGCCGCGCCGGGCGCCACCGGCCCGCCGCCGGCTGGGCGGTCTGGCGCTCATCCTGCTGCTAGGGGCCTGCGCCACGCCGGTTCAGGCGCCACATCCGGCCTGGCCGGCTCGTCAGGCGGCACTCGGCGCGCTACGCGCCTGGAACTTGAACGGGCGATTGGCGGTAACCAACGAGCAGGACGGCTGGCATGCCAGCCTGTACTGGGTGCAGCAGGGCGCTGTCTACGCGATCGACCTGGTCGGTCCGCTGGGACAGGGGCGGGTGCAAATCCAGGGCGATGCCCGCACGGTCAGCATCCGGACCGCCGATGGCAAGACCCAGCAGGCCGATGATCCTGACGCTCTGCTGGAACAGGCGGTTGGTGTGCGCATTCCACTGCGTGGCTTGGTGTACTGGGTGCGCGGTTTGCCGGACCCGGTGCAACCCAGCGCCCTGGCTTTCGATGAGCAGGGACGTTTAAGCCATCTGGAACAGGACGGTTGGACCCTCGATTACCTCGACTACATGGCAGTAGACAGGCTGGCTCTGCCCCGGCGGATGCGCGCCTGGCGTGGCGATCTCAAGGTACAGATCGTCGTCAACGACTGGACGCTGCAACCTTCAAGCGGCGTTGCCGCAGCGCGCTAAAACGCGATGGGCGCGCCCTGGCCGGCCCCGGCGAAACTCAACCGCTTCCTGCACATCGTCGGCCGGCGCGCCGATGGCTATCATCTGCTGCAAACTGTATTTCAATTCCTCGACCACTGCGATTATCTGAGCTTCAGGCTGCGCACCGACGGCGCGATCCTGCGTTGCGGCGAGGTCCCCGGTGTGACCCCGGACGACGATCTCACGGTCAGGGCGGCGCGGCTGTTGCAACAGAGCTGCGGCGTGCGGCAGGGCGCGACTATTGTCATCGACAAGCGCCTGCCGCTGGGCGGCGGGCTGGGCGGCGGCAGTTCGGATGCCGCCACCACCCTGGTCGCGCTGAATCACTACTGGGGCGCCGGTCTGACGGCGGAACGGCTGGCCGCACTGGGCTTGCAACTGGGCGCCGACGTACCGGTGTTCGTACACGGACGCGCCGCCTGGGCGGAAGGCGTGGGCGAACGGTTGATGCCCCTGGACAACCTGGACAAACCCTGGTTCGTGGTGTTGATTCCGCCCTGCGCCGTTGCCACCGGCGCTATTTTCGCCGATCCCAAATTGACACGGGACTCGCAACCCATCACAATACACGACTTTCTGAGGGGCAACGCCGGCAACGACTGCGCAGCGGTTGTCTATCGGCGTTACCCTGCAGTGGCTGCAGCCGCCGCATGGTTAGCCGCTTACGGTGAGGTTCGGCTGACGGGAACGGGCGCCTGCGTATTCGCCGCTTTTCCCGAACGGAAGGCTGCGGAACGAGCGCTGGCCGGATTGCCGGCAGAGCTGTCCGGTTTCCTGGCGCGGGGGTGCAACCGTTCGCCCTTGCAGGAACGGCTGCAGCAGGCGCTACGCGCCGATTGAATTTCGCTTGGGCCGTCGCCAAGCGGTAAGGCACGGGGTTTTGATCCCCGCATTCCCAGGTTCGAATCCTGGCGGCCCAGCCACTTTCACGCTTCTCGCCAGCCGTAAGCAGGTTCCTCTTGTCAGAAAGCAGAATGATGGTATTCGCGGGCAACGCCCACCCGCAACTGGCCCAGGACATCACGAGGCATCTGGAATTGCCGCTGGGCAAGGCGGTCGTCGGTCGCTTCAGCGACGGCGAAGTGATGGTGGAAATCATGGAGAATGTGCGCGGCAAGGATGTGTTCATCGTACAACCTACCTGCTATCCCACCAACGACAACATCATGGAACTGCTGGTCATGGCCGACGCCCTGCGGCGCTCCTCGGCCGTGCGCCTCACCGCGGTGATTCCCTACTTCGGCTATTCCCGCCAGGACCGGCGGCCGCGCTCGGCGCGGGTGCCGATTTCGGCCAAGGTGGTAGCCAACATGATGGTCAGCGTAGGGGTGAATCGAGTGCTGACGGTGGATCTGCATGCCGATCAGATTCAGGGTTTTTTCGACATTCCAGTAGACAATATTTACTCCACTCCCATCATGCTGAGCGACATCTTTGAACTGCAGTTGCCGGATATGATGGTAGTATCTCCGGACGTCGGCGGCGTGTTGCGTGCCCGGGCGCTGGCCAAACGGCTGCACGACGTCGAACTGGCGATCATCGACAAGCGCCGGCCGCGTCCCAACGAAGCCAAAATCATGCACATTATCGGCGAGGTCGAGGAGATGAACTGCATCGTCATGGATGATATGGTCGATACCGGCGGAACGCTGTGCCAGGCCGCCACCGCGCTGAAGAAAGCGGGCGCCGCTTCGGTGCGAGCCTACTGCACCCATCCGGTCCTGTCTGGGCGGGCGGTGGAGAATTTCCAGGTGTCTGAGTTGGATGAACTGGTCGTCACCGATACCATTCCGCTGCAGCCATCCGCCGCTTCCTGCCCGATCATCCGGCAGGTCAGCGTCGCCAGCCTGCTGGCGGAGACCATGCGCCGCATCCATCTGGAGGAATCAGTCAGTTCACTGTTCGATTAGCGGCGCCCGCCGCCAGTCGCACAGGTGTTGTACAAGTCCGGCGCGTCTGGTCGCGGACGCCGCCGGATTTTCATTTAACCCACTTAATGGAGCATAACCATGAGCGTCAGTTTCGAATTGAACGCCAAGCCGCGTCCCGATGTGGGGAAAGGTGCGAGCCGCCGCCTGCGTCGTCAGGGCAAGGTGCCGGCCGTGCTGTACGGCGCCGGCAAAGAGCCCGAAACCTTGACCTTTGAACAACACGAGGTCCTGCGCCAGTTGCAGAACGAGGCGTTTTATTCCCACATCCTGCAAGTCAACGTCGGTTCCCGCAAGGAACAGGCGATCCTGCGCGATCTGCAGCGCCATCCTTTCAAGCCGGCTATCCTGCATATGGACCTGCAGCGCGTCACCGCCGACGCCGAGGTGCGGGTCCATGTGCCCCTGCACTTCAGCAATGAAGATATCGCCCCCGGTGTCAAGCTGCAGGGCGGGGCCGTCGGTCGTTTCCGCATCGAGGTGGAGGTCTCCTGTCTACCCAAGGATCTGCCGGAATTCATCGACGTGGATCTTGCCAATCTGCACATGGGCGAGACCCTTCATCTGTCGGAACTCAAGCTGCCTGCCGGCCTGACCCTGGTCGAACTGGCACACGGCGGTCCCGAGCAGGACGCGCTGGTGGTCAACATTCACGGTCATAAAGCCGTCACCGAGGAAGAGGAAGTCGGCGTCACGCCGCCCGCCGAAGAGCCGGGTGGCTGAACCTGGCGACGCATGGCCGGACAGACGCTGGCGCTGCTGGTGGGACTGGGGAATCCCGGTCCCCAGTATGCGCGCACCCGGCATAACGCCGGCTTCTGGCTGGTGGACGAACTGGCCCGGCGCGAAGGCGCCCGGTTCCGGTTGGAATCCAAGTTCAGCGGCGAGGTATGCCGGATCGCGCTGGCCAGTCGCACGCTGTGGCTGCTCAAGCCGCTGACCTTCATGAACCGGAGCGGTCAGGCGGTGGCACAACTGGCGGGTTTCTACCGGATTCCCCCGGCGGCACTGCTGGTGGCGCATGATGATCTAGATCTGCCGCCGGGAACCGTGCGCCTCAAGCGAGCTGGCGGACACGGCGGTCATAACGGACTGCGCGATCTGATTCAGCGCCTGGCAAGCCCCGATTTCCTGCGCCTGCGCATCGGCATCGGCCACCCCGGCCACAGCCGTGATGTGGTCGATTATGTGCTCAGCGCAGCGCCGCCCGCCGAGCAAATCCTGCTGGACCGCGCCATAGAAGACGCTGTGCGGGAAATGCCGCTGCTGGTCGAGGGTGAGTTGGAGAACGCCATGCGGGTGCTGCACAGCCGACGGGGGCCGTCGTTGGAGTCGGCGCAGCGACCCGGAGCCCCCGTTGCCGGTATAGAGAAGGGGCAGGGGTTTTAAATCCGCCGTGCGGCGACGGGACGCCGCCACCACTGTTTACCGTCGCCGCTAGTAGAGAACGATCATGGGTTTTAAATGCGGTATCGTCGGCCTGCCCAACGTCGGCAAGTCCACCCTGTTCAATGCCTTAACACAGGCCAATATCCAGGCCGAGAATTATCCCTTTTGCACCATTGATCCCAACGTCGGGGTGGTGGCGGTGCCCGATCCTCGACTAGACGCGCTGGCGGCCATCGTCAAGCCACAGGCGGTGATTCCGACCACCATCGAGTTCGTCGATATCGCCGGCTTGGTGGCGGGCGCATCCAAGGGAGAAGGTCTGGGCAACAAATTCCTGGCCCATATCCGTGAGACCGACGCCATCGCCCATGTGGTGCGTTGTTTCGAGCATGGCGATGTGGTGCACGTGGTCGGCAAAGTCGATCCACGTGCCGATATCGAAGTGATCGCCACCGAACTGGCGCTGGCGGATCTGGCCACGGTGGAAAAAGCGCTGCAACGGGTGGAGAAAGCGGTTAAGGCAGGGGACAAGGAAGCCCCGGCGCGCAAGGCGCTGCTGGAGAGTGTCCAGTCCCATCTGGACAGC
Organism: uncultured Pseudomonadota bacterium; assembly: GCA_963708455.1. Classification (GTDB taxonomy): domain Bacteria; phylum Pseudomonadota; class Gammaproteobacteria; order Competibacterales; family Competibacteraceae; genus CAIMUS01. The sequence continues at coordinate 1,339,237 of CAVPSQ010000004.1, read as the reverse complement.
AGCACGCCGGTGCGGTCGCTGGCGTTAAGCGAAATGGAGCGCGGCTGGTTACGGGAACTGCATCTGCTCACCGCCAAACCGACGTTGTACATCGCCAACGTGGCCGAAGACGGGTTCGAGCACAATCCGTTACTGGAGCAGGTGCAAGCGCTGGCGCGGATGGAGAATGCTCAAGTGGTAGCGGTCTGCGCCGCGCTGGAAGCGGAAATCGCCCAGTTGGATGAGGCCGACAAGGCCGAATTTCTGGCCGATTACGGTCTGACCGAACCGGGTTTGAACCGGGTGATCCGGGCCGGTTACACCTTATTGGGATTACTCACTTTCTTCACCGCCGGTCCTAAGGAGGTGCGGGCCTGGACCACGCCGGCGGGAGCGACAGCGCCGCAGGCGGCGGGGGTGATCCACAGTGATTTCGAGCGGGGTTTTATTCGGGCCGAAGTAATCGCCTACGACGATTTCATTGCCTGCGGCGGCGAACAGGGTGCCAGGGAGTCCGGCAAATGGCGGCTGGAGGGCAAAGATTACTTTGTCCAGGAAGGCGACGTGGTGCATTTTCGCTTTAATGTGTAATTACCTACCCATAATATGGGGATAGTTCAGGGTAAAGAAAAGCCCCCTTAGCAGAGGGAGAGGGGACTGAACAATTATCCGGCAACTACCCTATCTGTCAGTCATCGACCTACGCTGAATTTATAGATAAGGACCTCAGAATTTCTGACTGGATCGTGGTCTATCCAAAAGCAGGTATTTCCGCTTATTTCAAGATTCATTCCAAATTCGTTGGCAATGACCTCCATCTGATGATGGAAAACAGGATTTATAGTCATACGCATAAGTCATTATAATATGATTCTATTTCCAGAAATTCTGAAATCTAATGCTTTACAAAACTAATTGATCTTCATAACATTCTTCATCAGTCTGCTATTTTTTAATTTAACAAATTATACTATAATGAGTAGATGACTATATCAATAGTTCGAGTACGAATAGTACTTATTACAACTGCGATGAGCTTTTCGTCCATGGGTTCGGCATTGTTCTTATACAGGAGGTGCGCAGTGAGGCCTGAGTTTGTGAGGCCTCACGAATAAGCTCAGCGGCGCGACGGTAGGAGCGTTGGCTGGAGCGCCGTGTTATGCGGTGTCTTCAGCGAACTTATCCGTGTATTTGTCGCCTTCGCCGCGACAATTAATGGTATGCACCCGCGCGAGAAACTTGTCGCCGCCTAAGACCTGATGCCAAGTGCCTGGAAGAATGATTATTTCATCGCCCTGGTCTAGCGCGATAATATCGTCTTCGACCCAGATGCTCATCTGGCCGTCCAGTACCGTGTAGATTTCCGTCGCCTCTTTGTGGTAGTGGCGGTCTTGCTTTGTAAGGTGGTTGAAAGTCGAAATCTCAAAGTGCTTACCACCTGACTCGAAAATCCAGGACTTCGCATCCTCTAATGGAGGTTGCCACCGACGTGATCTTAGAGGGAGAGAATAATCAAGCATCAACTCAAGGGCAACTATTCGACGCCCGGTGTTTCCTTCCTGACGCATCCTCGGGTCTGCCTCCGCGTCGATCTTGCGTACCTAAACATACGGCAAATCGGATTCTTCATTTATCGGCTGACATGCTTTTCTCCTTTCCACTCCACATAACCAGTGATTGAACAGTTCTGTTTATCGCACACGCGCCCTGCCGCAGGCAAGCGGAAGCGGTCGTTCCCGCGTATCGGGAACGACCCCACTGCGTGACAGACTGACGTCAATCCGCCTGGCGGCGCAGAAAGGCGGGAATATCTAGATAGTCCATATCGCCCTCGGCGCGCTCGCCGTAATTCTCGGCGGTTTTCTGGCGCCCGCCCGGCCGCGGTTGTTCGTGCCGGGCGAAATCGGCGCTGCCGACCGCCGGACCGGCTTTCTGCACCAGCTTGACCGGCGGCGGCGCGGCGGCTTCCACCGTCGCCGGCCGGGATACCTGCCCGATGCCGGTCGCCACGATGGTGACCCGCAACTCGTTCTGGATATCCGGGTCGATCACCGCGCCCACCACCACCGTGGCGTCCTCAGAGGCCAGCTCCTTGATGATATTGCCGACCTCTTCGAACTCGCCGATGGAAATGTCCATCCCCGCCGTGACATTGACCAGCAGGCCCTTGGCGCCGGCCAGATTGACGTTCTCCAACAGCGGGCTGGAAATGGCTGCCGCCGCCGCCTCGCGGGCGCGGCCGTCGCCGCTGGCCCGGCCAATGCCCATCATGGCCATGCCCATTTCGCGCATCACGGTACGCACGTCGGCAAAGTCCACATTGATGAGACCGGGGCGGGTGATCAGTTCGGCAATGCCCTGAACGGCGTTCAACAGCACATCGTTAGCCGACTTGAAGGCGTCCAGCAGGCTGGCGCCCTTGCCCAGCACCACCAGCAGCTTTTCATTGGGAATGGTGATCAGGGAATCCACCCGTTGGCTGAGTTCCTGGATGCCCCGCATTGCCACCTCCATGCGTTTCTTGCCTTCGAAGGGAAACGGCTTGGTAACCACGGCGACCGTCAGAATGCCCATTTCCCGCGCAATCTGCGCCACCACCGGGGTGCCGCCGGTGCCGGTGCCGCCGCCCATGCCAGCCGTAATGAACACCATATCGGCGCCGTCCAGCGCCTCCCGGATACGGTCGCCGTCCTCCATGGCAGCTTTACGGCCGATTTCCGGATCGGCGCCGGCCCCCAGACCCTTGGTGACGCTGCTGCCCAGTTGCAGGGTCGTGCCGACCGCGCAGGTGCGCAGCGCCTGCGCGTCGGTATTGGCGCAGATAAAATCCACGCCCTCCAGATTGGCGTTCTGCATATGCTGTACGGCATTACTGCCGCCGCCACCGACTCCAATCACTTTGATAATGGCGCTTTCGATGTGGGTTTCCATTAATTCGAACATGAAAGTTTTCTCCTCAGTAGATAGCTAATCCGGTTGGTTATTTAAAAATTGCCTTGTAGCCAATTCTTCAGCCGCACCAGCAGACCCTGGTTGCCGCTCAGCAGAGGGGCGCTCAACCGGCCCAGGCGATTGTCGTTGCCCATCAGCAACAACCCTACGCCGGTCGCATAAATCGGATTGTGGATGACCTCCGTAAGACCGCTCACATAATCCGGCAGTCCCAGACGCACCGGCATGTGGAACACCTGCTCGGCCAGCCCGGTTACACCCTCCATCCGGGCGCTGCCGCCGGTGAGGACCACGCCGGCGATCAGATTCTCGAACCCGCTGCGCTGCAATTCGGCCTGCACCAGAGTGAACAGCTCTTCGTAACGGGGCTCGACCACGCCCGCCAGGGTTTGCTGGGACAGCCGCCGCGGCGGGCGTTCGCCTACGCCCGGTACTTCGATGGCATCGTCGGGACTGGCCAACTGGGTCAGGCAGCAGCCGTAGTTCACTTTGATCTCTTCCGCATGCTGGGTCGGAGTGTGCAGAGCGACGGCGATATCGTTGGTTACCTGGTCGCCCGCAATGGGAATCACGGCGGTGTGGCTGATGGAGCCGTTGGTGAACACTGCGATCGCCGTGGTGCCGCCGCCGATGTCTATCAAGCAAACGCCGAGTTCCTTTTCATCCTCGGTCAACACGGCCCGGCTGGCAGCCAGTTGCTCCAGGATGATGTCATCGACTTCCAGGCCGCAGCGGCGCACGCATTTGGTGATATTCTGCACCGCGCTCAGCGCGCCTGTGACGATATGCGCTCTGGCCTCCAGGCGCACGCCGGACATGCCGACCGGCTCGCGAATGCCTTCCTGATGGTCGATGGTGAAATCGCGCGGCAGGATATGCAGAATCTGCTGATCGGCGGGAATGGCCACCACCCGGGCCGCTTCGATCACCCGCTCGATATCCGCCGGGGTGACTTCCTTGGCGCGGATCGCTGTCACGCCGTGGGAATTGAAGCTGCGCAAATGGTTGCCGGCGATGCCGGTGAAGACCGAATGGATCTTGCACTGTGCCGCCTGCTCCGCCTCCTCCACCGCCCGTTGAATGGATTGCACCGTGGATTCGATATTGACCACGACCCCCTTTTTCAAGCCACGGGAGGGGCTGGAACCCAGTCCGATCAGTTCGATTCCGCCCACGGCGCTTACCTCGGCGACGATGGCGGCCACTTTGGAGGTGCCGATATCGAGACCGACAATCATGCTTTTTTCGTCTTTTCTGGCCATACCTTGCAATATCTCCGCGCGGCCGTCGGTCCGCTCATCCCGCTTTGGCGGGTTTGGCGCGCGCCGCCTCGCCGGCGGTGGCGCGGGTCGCCATCACGCCGTTCTGATTGGTCCCAGGGCTCGTCCAGCGTACGGCGAAACCGTGGGTATAACGCAAATCAACCACAGCGATACGCTCGGCATACCCAGCCAGCACCTGTGGATAGATATCCACGAATCGCTGCAACTGCTGGAAGAACTGCTCTCTACCCAGTCTGATTTCGAGACCGTTGTCCAGCAGCAGCCGCCAAGCCCGCCGTTCATCCTGCGTCAGCTCGACCAGTCGCAGACCCGCCCCGGATAGCATGGCGTCTGTCGTTTGATAGGCGTGAATCAGCGCCGGTTCGCGGCCTGGCGGCCCGCTCAGCCGCGGCCAGGGGCCAGGCTGGCGCACCACCGCGGGATGAAAGCGCGCGCCGTTGACATCCACCATTTCATTTTCACCCCAGTAACCGAAAGCCGTGCGCTCCCGAAACTCCACTTCGATCAGGTCTGGCCATTGCCGCCGCACGCTGACCTGCTCGATCCAGGGATGGGCCGCCAGAGTAGACTGCACGGCGGCGATGTCTACGGTAAAGATATTCTGCCCCAGATAGCCCTGCACAATCTGTTGCAGTTCCTCCTGGCTGAGATTGCGTAGCTCCCCGTCCAGACGGACATGACGCAATGGGAAACGGACTGGGTCCAGCAACTGCTGACTGGCCGCATGCAGCCCGAAGCCACCCGCCGCCAGGGCTAGGATCACCCCCAGCCAGCGCAACCGGGTCTGCCAGACGGGTTGCCGCCAGCCGCTCAGCGTGCGCGGCGACTGCGCAGTTGCTCCACAGCGCCGGCGGCAAAATGGCGCCAGCACCACCCGCCAGCGGGGCCGCGACGGTGGTGGTAATGAATAAGCGGGAGCATAAAAAACACGCGGAGTAATCATGTCGGCCGCACCATGCTGGTTTCCAGAATCCGCCAGACCAAAGCCTGGAAATCCACACCCACCGCTCTGGCTGCCATCGGCACCAGGCTGTGATCGGTCATGCCCGGTATGGTATTGACTTCCAACAGCCAGGGCCTGCGCTGTTCATCCAGCAACAGGTCCACTCGCCCCCAGCCATAGCCATCCACAGCGGCGAACGCCTGGAGCGTCAGTTGCTGCAATTCCGCCTCCCTGTCCGGCTCCAGGCCGCACGGGCAATGGTAGAGCGTGTCGCTGGCGTTGTATTTGGCTTCGTAATCGTAGAATTCGCGGGGCGTTTCCATACGGATCAGAGGCAGCGCCACCCCTTGCAGCACGGCGCCGGTGTATTCCCCAGCGCCGATCCAGGGTTCGGCCAGCACCTCTGATCCACACTGCGCCGCTGTCTCCCAGGCGGTGTTGAACTCATCCACCCGGTTCACACGGCTGACGCCGATGCTGGAACCCTCGCGGGAGGGTTTGAGTGCCAGCGGCAGCCCCAGAGCTGCGATCACGGCCTGCGGTTCGGTATCCGCGTCCACCAGGCGGAACGGCAGGGTGGGTAGATTCGCTCCTAGCCACACCTGTTTGGTGCGCAGTTTGTCCATGCCGAGTGCCGAGGCCAGTACGCCGCTGCCGGTGTAGGGCAGCCCCACGGTCTCCAGCGCGCCCTGGATGACGCCGTCTTCGCCGCCGCGCCCGTGCAGGGCGATGAAAACCCGGTCATAAGCGCCCCGCTGCAACACGTCCAGCACGTCGGGACCGGCATCGATGCCGTGGGCGTCCACCCCTTGCGCGCACAGCGCCGCCAGCACGGCAGTGCCGCTCTTCAGCGAGACCTCGCGTTCGGCAGAGCGGCCGCCCAGCAGCACCGCCACCTTGCCGAATTCGGCCGCCTCTTTAACCGGCCTGCGCTGTTCTTTTAGCATCTTGGAACTCCCCCACTATCCTGACTTCGGGAATCAATGGCGTGGCGTGGACACGCAGCACGACCGCCGCAATATGGTGAATCAAGGCTTCCACATCGGCTGCGCTGGCTGCGCCGGTGTTGATGATGAAATTGGCATGCTTGGCAGAGACGCACGCCGCGCCGATGCAGTAACCCTTCAAGCCCGCCATTTCGATCAGCCGCGCAGCGTAATCGCCCGGCGGATTGCGGAACACGGAGCCGCAATTAGGCGCGCCCAGCGGCTGGGTCTGGGCGCGCCGCTGCAGCAACTCACGGATGCGTTGCCGGGCCGCCGCACCGTCGCCCGGCTGCAGGCGCAGATGAGCGGCCACGAACCATTCATCCGGCGGTCCGATGACATGGCGATAGCCGATGCCATACTCGCCCGGCAGCCGTCGCCGCAGCCGTCCCCGGCGGTCGACCGTCTCGACCGCTGCTACCAGCGCCCAGGTTTCGCCTCCCCAGGCACCGGCATTCATGGCCAGGGCGCCACCCATGACGCCAGGAATGCCGGCCAGGAATTCGGCTCCGGTCAAATCGCGGGCTGTGCTGAGCCGTGCCACCTTGGCGCAGGGCGCGCCGGCCTCGACCCGCAGCGTGGTCGCGCCGGTCTGCGCCAGACCTGGCAGCGACCCGTGGGTGGCGATTACCGTGCCGGGTAGGCCGCCGTCGCGCACTAGCAGGTTGCTGCCCAACCCCAACCAGAACAGCGGCTCGGCCGCCGGCAGTGTACGTAAAAAAGCGCACAGATCGGCCAGATCCGCCGGCCGGTAGAAACGCTCCGCCGGCCCGCCCACCCGCCAGGACGTGTGGCGCGCCAGGGGTTCCGCCAGCCGCAACTCGCCGCGCAGCGCGGCGGATGAGGGCGCAGTCAGCACGGTCATCATAGGGCTCCAAATCCTGCACGGCCCAGTTGCGCCGCCACGGCGCCGATATCGCCGGCGCCCATCAGCAGCACGATGTCGCCGTCCCGCACACTGTCGGCCAGCGCCAGCGGCAGGTCGGCGACTCGCTCCACGAAGATCGGTCTGGCCCCGCCGCGGGCCTGAATCGCCGCATACAGGCTGCGCCCGTCGGCGCCGGCGATGGGCTGCTCTCCGGCGGCATACACGTCGGTCAGCAGCAGCACATCGGCACGGGCCAGCACCTGGGCGAAATCGTCCAGCAGATCGCGGGTGCGGGTATAGCGATGTGGCTGAAACGCCAGCACCAGGCGGCGCCCCGGCCAGCCGCCGCGCACCGCCTCCAGCACCGCCTGCAGCTCGCGCGGGTGATGGCCATAATCGTCCAGCAGCAGGATGCGGCCGCGCGGGGTTGGCAGCTCTCCATAACAGTGAAACCGCCGGCCGATCCCCTCGAAGCGTTCCAGCGCCCGCCGTATGGCTCCGGCGGAGACTCCCACTTCATGGGCGACGGCGATGGCCGCCAGGGCGTTCAGCACGCTGTGCCGACCCGGCAGGTTCAAGGTCACGAACAACGGCTCGGCCTCTGCCGGGAGGCGCACCTGAAAATCGGTCTGCATACCCCGCTGCCGGATCTGCGTCGCCGGTAAATCGCAGTCGTCGGTGATGCCGTAGGTCAGTACCGGACGTCTGACCTCGGGCAGAATGGCCCGGATCTGCGGATCGTCGGTGCACAACACCGCCAGCCCGTAAAAAGGCAGGTGATGCAGGAATTCCACGAAGGCCGCTTGCAGGCGGCGGAAGTCGCCGCCGTAGGTCCCCAGGTGGTCGGCGTCGATATTGGTGACCACCGCTATCATAGGCTGCAAATACAGGAACGAGGCGTCGCTCTCGTCCGCTTCCGCCACTAGATAATGGCCGGCGCCCAGGCGGGCGTTGCTGCCGGCGCTGTTCAGCCGGCCGCCGATGACGAAGGTGGGGTCCAGTCCCTCCTCGGCCAGCAGGCTGGCGATCAGACTGGTGGTGGTGGTTTTGCCGTGGGTGCCTGCCACCGCGATGCCATAGCGGAAGCGCATCAACTCGGCCAGCATTTCGGCACGCGGCACCACCGGGATGCGGGCGGCCAGCGCGGCGGTCACTTCCGGATTGTCGGCGGCGACCGCGCTGGAGATCACCACCACGTCGCTGCCCTCGATCTGCCCGGCGGCATGGCCCCGATAGATGGCAGCGCCACCGGCGCTCAACCGCGCCGTCACGGCATTGGCCTGCAGGTCCGAGCCCGACACTTCGTAGCCCAGATTCAACAACACTTCGGCGATACCACTCATGCCGGCGCCGCCGATGCCGACGCAATGAATGCGGCGGATGCGGCGCATCACAGGCTGGAGAGACGCTATGGAATTCATCGCTGCTTCATCCTCTCAGACAGGACGCGCCTGTTCCAGGCATACGGCGGCGACCCGTTCCGCCGCGTCGATTCTGGCCAGGCGGCGTGCCGCCTGGGCCATCGTCAGCAGCCGCCCCCGTTCCCGCAGCAGTTGCCGCAACAATTCCGCCAGCCGCGCCGCCGTCAACTCGGCCTGGGGGGCGACCACAGCCGCGCCGCCACGCTCCAGAAAGCGGGCGTTAGCGGTCTGGTGATCATCAACGGCATGGGGAAAGGGCACCAGCACCGCGCCGACCCCGGCTGCGGCCAGTTCGGCCACGGTCAGCGCGCCCGCGCGGCAGAGCACCAGGTCGGCCCAACCATAAGCGGCCGCCATATCCTCGATAAAGGGTTGCAGGCGGACCTCCACCCCGGCCTCCTGATAGGCGCGGGTGGCGGGCTCCTGCAGCGCGCCGCCGGCCTGATGCCAGATCTGCGGCCGTTCCGCCGCCGGCAGTAAAGCCAGCGCCGCCGGGGTCAATTGATTGAGGGCCAGCGCCCCCTGACTGCCGCCGACTACCAGCAGGCGGGCCGGACCACTGCGACCGGCGAAGCGTTGCGCCGGCTGCGGCAGGGCGGCGATGGCGGCACGCACCGGATTGCCCACGGCCAGCGCATGGCGGGACGCGGGAAAACTGCCCGGAAAAGCTTCCAGCACGCGGCTGGCCAGGCGGGACAGCCAGCGGTTGGTCATTCCCGCCAAGGCATTCTGTTCGTGGACCACCAGCGGAATGCCCAGCAGTCGGGCCATCAACCCACCTGGACCGCTGGCGAATCCTCCCATGCCGAGCGCCACGCGCGGTTGCAGGCGGCGCAGAATGCCCCCTGCCTGCGACAGCGCTCTGGTCAGCATCAGCGGCGCTGTCAGCCGGCGCTGCAGGCTCTTGCCGCGCAGCCCGGCCACGCCGATCCATTCGATAGGAATGCCGGCCTGCGGCACCAGTTTAGCCTCCAGGCCCTGGCGGGCGCCCATCCAGACCACCGGCAGATTCCATGCCCGCAGCTGCTCGGCCACGGCCAGGGCCGGAAAAACATGACCGCCGGTACCGCCAGCCATGATCAGGATGGGGGACTGTCCGCTCATCGCTGTATCGCCTGCACCAGTCTATGCAGCCACGGGCCACCGGCATCCTCGGGTTGCGCCACGGCGTCCTGGGTTTCCAGACCGATGCGCAGCACCAAGCCCAGCGCCACGCACATGACCACCACGCTGCTACCGCCATAACTCATCAAGGGCAGCGTCAGGCCCTTGGTGGGCAACATGCCCATATTCACGCCCATGTTCAACAGCGCCTGAATGGCGAACCATAAGCCGATGCCGTAGGCCAGATAGGCCGCGAACGGCAGGCTCAACCGTTCCGCCCGGGCAGCAATGGCGAAGGTTCGCCAGACGATAATCACATACAGGGCGATCACCAGCAGTATGCCCAGCAGTCCCAATTCCTCCGCCACGATGGCGAACAGGAAATCGGTGTAGGATTCCGGCAGATAGAACAACTTCTGAATGCTGGCGCCCAGCCCGACGCCGGCCAGTTCGCCGCGCCCGATGGCGATCAGGGACTGGGTGAGCTGAAAGCCACTTTTGAAAGGATCGGCCCAGGGATCCAGAAAACTGATCAGCCGCGCCCGCCGGTAATCGGAGGAGTAAAGCAACACCGCCATCGCGGCGATCACCAGCCCTTGCAAAGCGGCGAAGCGCCAGATATTGACGCCGGCCAGAAACAGCATTCCCAGCGCGGTAGCCAGCATGACCGCCGCCGTACCGAAATCCGGTTCCAGCAGCATCAATACCGCCAGAACTCCAAACACCATGAGCGGCCTGAGCATGGCCATGGTCGATGCCTGCAAGGCGGCGCCATGCCGCTGCAGATAGCTGGCCAGATAGATCAGGGCGAACAGCTTGGCGGCTTCGGAAACCTGCACATTGATCGGACCCAGACCGATCCAGCGGGTGCTGCCGTTGACCTCCTTGCCGATGCCCGGAATCAATACCAGCAACAACAAGGCCACGGCGCCCAGCAGCAATCCCGGTGCGCTGCGCTGCCAGGTTACCACCGGCACCTGCATGGCTGCCGTCGCGAATAGCAGGCCTATACCCACGAAAATACTCTGCCGTATCAGGTAGTAAAAGGGTTGGCCTTTGGCGGCCGCCAGCGGGATGGAGGCAGAGCCGACCATCAGCAGCCCCAGAGCCAGCAACGCCAGGCCGGCGAACAACAGCCAGAGATCCAGACCGGGCAGTTCGGAACGCTCCGCCGCCCGTCCGCCATGGTCCGCCGCCGTAGTCAGCATGCGACCTGCCTCCGCACCTCGGCGGCGAATACGGCACCGCGTTCCTGGTAGTTGCTGAACATATCGAAACTGGCGCAGGCCGGCGATAACAGCACGCTGTCGCCGGGTCGCGCTAATTCGGCCGCCACGGCCACCGCCTGCGCCATGTCGCGAGTCCGATGCACCGGTACCCGCTTCCCTACGGCGGTGGCGATAGCCGGCGCATCTCGCCCCAGCAGTACCAGGGCGTGGACCTTGGGCGCCAGCGCCGCGCCCAACGGAGTGAAATCCTGGCCCTTGCCATCGCCGCCGGCGATCAATACCAGCCGTCCCGGCAAACCGTGCACCGCCGCCACGGTTGCACCGACATTGGTACCCTTGGAGTCGTCGTACCAGCGCACGCCGTTACGCTCCAGTACCAACTGGGTACGGTGCGGCAGCCCGCGGAAATCGCGCAGCGCCGCCAGCATGGCGGCGCGCGCCAGCCCCAGCGCCTGCCCCATAGCCAGCGCCGCCAGCGCATTGGCGAGATTGTGGTCCCCACCGACCCGCAGTTCCTCCGCCGCCAGCCAATCCTCTGCGCCATACGCCAGCCACACCGAGTCGCCGTGCCGCCGCAAGCCGAATTCGCCGCTGTTGGGCGATGCCGTGGTGAACCGCAGCACCCGCCGTCCGGGCGCAACCATCGACTGTACGGCGGGGTCGTCGGCATTGATCACCATGCAGCCGTTACCCCGGAAAACACGCTGCTTGGCGGCGGCATAGGCGGCCAAGCTGAGGTGCCGATCCAGATGGTCGGGACTGATATTGAGCACCGTGGCCACCTGGGCGTTGAGGCTGTAGCGACTCTCCAGTTGAAAACTAGACAGCTCCAGCACATACAATTCCGGACTGCCGCGCTGCAGTCAGATCCAGCGCCGGCGTACCCAGATTGCCGCCCACGGCCACGTTCACCCCGGCCCGTTCGGCCATCAGTCCGAGCAGGGTCGTGACCGTGCTTTTGCCGTTGGAGCCCGTGATCGCTGCCACCGGCGCCCCGGCCAGGCGGGCGAACACTTCGATATCACCCCACACCGGTGCGCCGCGCGCCGCCGCCGCAGCGATCAATGGCGTTTGCAAAGCAACGCCGGGGCTGACTACCAGGCGGGTCGCCTGGGCGAACAGTTCGGCAGCGAAACCACCCACTCGATAGCGCACCTGGGGAAACGTTCGTTGCAGTTCCGGCAAACCGGGCGGTTGCGGACGACTGTCGGTCACCGCCACGGTGGCGCCCAATCCCGTCAGCGCGCGCACGGCGGCCAGCCCGGTCTTGCCCAGACCCACCACCAGAGTCAGGCCGCCGAGATCGAGAGCGGACTTGCTGGATGCCTTCATAACTCAACGTATCTTCAAACTGGATAAACCAATCAGCACCAGAATCACGGTAATAATCCAAAAGCGCACGATCACTCGGGGCTCCGGCCAGCCCTTGAGTTCGAAGTGGTGATGCAGCGGCGCCATCCGGAAAATGCGTCGCCCGGTCAGTTTGAAGGAAGCCACCTGCAACACCACCGACGCCGTTTCCATGACAAATACCCCGCCCATAATCAGTAGCACCAGTTCCTGTCGCGCCACCACTGCGATCACGCCGAGCGCCGCGCCCAGGGCCAGCGCGCCGACATCACCCATGAACACCTGCGCCGGATAGGCGTTGAACCAGAGAAAACCCAGCCCCGCGCCCACCAGTGCGCCGCAGAAAACAATGACCTCGCCGACGCCGGCGACATACGGCAGGCCGAGGTAGCGGGCGAAGCCGATGTTGCCGGCGACGTACACGAAGACGGCCAACGCGCCCGCCACCATGACAGTAGGCATGATGGCCAGCCCGTCCAGGCCGTCGGTGAGGTTGACGGCATTGCTGGAGCCGACGATGACAAAGTACGCCAGCGGCACGAACCAGAAGCCCAGTTCAACCATGCCCTGCTTGATGAAAGGAATGACCAACTGGGTTTCGACCGGAGTTTGCGCGGCGCAATATAGCAGCAACGCCGTCAACAGACCAATACAGGATTGCCATGAATATTTGGTGCGTGCCGGCAGACCCTTGGAGTTACGTAACACCAGCTTGCGATAATCATCCACCCAGCCGATGGCGCCGAACGCCAGGGTCACCAGCAGCACGATCCAGACGTAGAAATTGCGCAAATCTGCCCATAGCAGGGTAGCGATGGCCACCGACACCAGGATCAGCGCACCGCCCATGGTAGGCGTTCCGGCTTTGGATAGATGGGTTTGTGGACCGTCATCCCGTACCGACTGGCCGATTTTGTAAAACGTCAGCCGGCGGATCATCCCCGGGCCCACGAGCAGAGCTATGCCGAGCGCCGTGAGCACACTCAGAATGGCGCGCAGCGTCAGATACTGGAAGACATTGAAGCCGCTGTAGAAGTCGTGAGCCAGCCAGTCCGCCGCCAGGAACAGCATCAGGGATGCGCTCCCTGCGCTGGAGACGGCGCCACTAGCAACGCCTGGACAACACGCTCCATCCGCATGCTGCGCGAACCCTTGATCAGCAGAGTGGGTTCGTCGCCGCCGGCGACCGCTTCCCGTAAGGTCTGAATCAACGCTTCAATCGTGGGAAAATGGGCGCCACCCGGCCCGAATGCCTCGACCGCAAGGCGGCTGTGCTCCCCCAGGGCATAACAGCGCCGGCAGCCGGCTGACCGGGCCTGCCGGCCCGCCTGGGTATGCAGTGCGGCAGCTTCCGGCCCCAGTTCTTTCATATCGCCCAGCACCAGCCAGGCGCCGCCGCCGAGCGTCTGCAAAGCCGCCGCCAGCGAGGCTGGATTGGCGTTATAGGCGTCGTGGATCAGCGTACAGCCGTGGATGCCGGACAAGCGTTGCAGCCGGCCGGCCACGGCCTGCATGCCTTCCAGACCGTGGCGGATAAGCTCCAGTCCGGCGCCGACCGCCAGGCTGGCGGCAGCAGCGGCCAGCGCATTGCGCACGTTATGCACGCCCGGCAGGGGTAATTCAATATCGATCCGCCCACCCTCTGTGTGCAGGCGGAAACGCTGGCCAGACTCATCCAACAACTGCCCGCTCACCTCGGCCGGCCGGTCCAGTGCAAACTCGATCCGGCGACACCCTGCTGTCAGGCCGCGCCAATAGTCGGCATAGCGGTCGTCCCGGTTGATGACGGCGATTCCATCCGGCCCCAGACCGCCGTAGATTTCACCTTTGGCGCGGGCCACGCCGGCCAGGCTGCCGAATCCTTGCAGATGGGCCGGTCCGGCGTTGGTGATCAGGGCGACATCCGGCCGGACGAGGTCGGTCAGGTAGGCGATCTCGCCAGCATGGCTGGCGCCCATCTCGATCACCGCATAATCCTCGTCGCCCAGCCGCAGCAGAGTCAGCGGTACGCCGAGGTCGTTGTTCAGGTTGCCGGCGGTGGCCAGCACCGCGCCCCGGCGGCGCAGAATGGCGGCCAGCATTTCCTTGACGGTGGTTTTGCCGTTGCTGCCGGTCAATCCCAGCACCGGTCCGGCAAAGCGCTGTCTCCAGGCGGCGCCCAGGCGACCCAGCGCGAGGCGGGTGTCCGCAACCCGGATCTGCGGCAGCTCCACGGCTACGGGCCGGCTCACCAAGGCCGCGCAAGCACCCTGGCGCCGTGCCGCTGTGACGAACTCGTGGCCGTCGAAACGGGTTCCTTGCAGGGCAATATACAGTGCGCCGCCAATGAGTTGGCGACTATCAGTGCTGACAGCAGTCAGGTAGGCGTCGCTGCCGACCAGTTCGCCGCCGGCCAACCGGGCGGCTTCGGCCAGCGTCAATGCGATCATTGGGCTGCCTCCAGCGGGTGCGCAGCGGTCGTCACCCAGAGATTCTGGGTGGGAATATCGTCGGGAGGCACATTCAAAATGCGCAGAGCACCTTCCATGATCCGGCTGAAGACCGGTGCGGCGATAACGCCGCCGTAGTAGCCGCCGCGCTTCGGCTCATCGATCATCACCACGCACACCAGCCGGGGATTGCTGGCCGGCGCCATCCCGGCGAACAGGGAGCGGTATTGATTGGCGCTGTACCTGCCGCCGGGGGACATCTTGTGCGCCGTACCGGTTTTGCCCGCCACTCGATACCCCGGCACCGTTGCTTTGACGCCGGTTCCGGCTTCGCTGACCGCCAACTCCAGTATGGTGCGGATCTTGCGCGCCGTATCCTCGGACAGCAGGCGCTCGCCCGCCGGCGGCTGTTCCAGCCGCAGCAGGCTCAACGGTCGTTTCACGCCGCCGCCGGCCAGCACGGCGTACCCGTGCGCCAATTGCAAGGTATTGACCGATATGCCGTAACCGAAGGAGTTGTTGGCATGGCCGATGGTGCCCCACTTGGAATAATGCTTGAGCAGGCCCTTCTCTTCGCCGGTGAAACCCACGCCGGACAACTGACCGAAACCCAATTGCCGATACAACTCCCAGAGTTTCTGCGCCGGCATGGACAGAGCGATCTTGCTGATGCCTACGTTGCTGGATTTGCTGATCACGCGGGTCACGTCAATCAGGCCGCTATTGTGGACATCGCGGACGGTATAACGGCCGATTTGCAGGGTACCGGGACGGGTATCGATGGGAGTTTCCGGCCGGTAGGCTCCGCTCTGCAGCGCCAGCGCGGCCGTGAAGGGTTTCATCGTGGAGCCGGGTTCGTAAATATCGGTCAACGCCCGGTTACGCAGCAGCGTCGCGTTCAACTGGCGACGGTCGTTGGGATTGCCCGCCGGCTGATTGACCATCGCCAGGATTTCACCGGTGGCGACGTCCAGCACTACCGCCGAGGCGCCGAGCGCCTGCCGCTCCTGCACCGCCGCCTTGAGAGCGCGATACGCCAGGTACTGGGTGCGGCGGTCGATACTGAGCAGCAGCGGCTTGCCGGGCTCCGGCACGCGGACGATTTCGACATCCTCCACGGTGTTGCCCAGCCGGTCGCGGATCACCCGTTTAATGCCGGGTTTGCCCTGCAACTGGGCGTTGAAGGTCAATTCCAGACCTTCCTGGCCGACGTCGTCGATATCGGTAAAGCCCAGTAAATGGGAGTCGACTTCCGCCGTGGGATAATAGCGCCGGTATTCCCGCTGCGAATACACCCCCGGGATGCGCAGCGCCAATACGCGCTGCGCCGACTCCGGGTTCATGTGTCGGCGCAGATAGAGAAATTCACGCCCTTGCCGCTCGGATAGACGCGGTTCCAGGTCGGCTGGCTTCAGTCCCAGGGCCTGTGCCAGCGGCGGCACGTTATTGCGGTTCTCCACCAGCATCGCCGGGTTCGCCCACAGGGAATCCACCGGCGAACTCACCGCCAGGGGTTCGCCGTTGCGATCCATGATCATGCCGCGATGCGCCGGTATCTCGACTTCCCGCAGGAAACGTTCATTGCCCTGCTCCTGCAGAAACTCTTTATCAACCAGCTGCAGATAGACAGCGCGCATGGCGATGCCCACTGTCGCGACCAGCAGGATGCTCAACACCAGTTGATGGCGGCTCATGGCCGCCAGCTTGTCGAGATAAGGTTTCATGTCTAGCGCATCACGTAAATTACAGTATCGGGATTGGGCGACAGCATGTTCAAGCGGCTGTAGGCCGCCTGCTCTACCACCAGCTCGGTATTCAGCGTACTTTCTTCCAGTTGCAACAGTTCCCACTCGATATCCAGATCGTCCCGGTGCGTCTGCAGCGTCTGCAACTCGATGAATAACTGGCGACTCTGATGCTGAGTGTAGACCAGGCCCAGGCCGGAGATCAGTATCGCTACCAGCAACAGCAGGGTAAGCAGCGGATAGTTCATGGCAGCCGCTCCGCGACCCGCAACACGGCGCTGCGCGCCCGTGGGTTGTGGCGGGTTTCGGCTGCTGTCGGCCGCTGTATCCGCCCGATGAGGCGGGCAGCAGCGTGCTGCCGCCTGGCGGTTATGGGCAGTTCCGGTGGCAAGTCCTCTCCCCGGGCCTGGGTCCGCATAAACCGTTTCACGATCCGATCCTCCAATGAATGGAAACTGATCGCCACCAGCCGGCCGGCGGCGCCAATGCCGCCAATGCCTGCGGTAATACCGCTTCCAATTCGGCCAGTTCCCGATTGATAAAAATGCGGATAGCTTGGAAGCTGCGGGTCGCAGGGTGCTTGCCGGGTTCCCGGGTCGGCGCGGCGGCTGCGATCAACTGCGCCAGGCGCGCGGTCGTAGTAAGCGGCGCCGACCGCCGCGCCGTGACTAGCGCCCGGGCGATGCGGCGATGGTAACGCTCTTCACCAAAGTCTTTGAGCACCCGGTCGATTTCCTCTTCGCTGGCGGTTGCCAGCCACGCGGCAGCGCTGCTGCCTGTGGTCGGATCCATGCGCATATCCAGCGGACCCTCCTGCAAGAAGCTGAACCCCCTACGGGGATCGTCCAGTTGCGGCGACGAGACACCGCTGTCTAGCAGTACGCCTTGGATACACCCATGCAGGCCATGCCCGGCGACGATCCCGGCCAGTCGACTCCAGGCGCTCCGCTCGAACAGGAAACGGGAGTCCGCGGCAAACTGCGTGCACGCCCATGCTGCTGCGTCCGGATCGCGGTCCAGGGCGAGCAGCCGGCCGGCCGGTCCCAGCCGTTCCAGGATGGCGCCGGCGTGGCCGCCCCGCCCGAAGGTGGCATCCACATAGATACCGTCCGGACGGATATTCAGCGCTGCGATTGCTTCCCGCAGCAAGACCGCTTGATGAGTCAGATCTGCACCCATACGCGCCCTAGAAAGAGAGTGATTCCACCTCAGCCGGCAGTTCGCTATCATGACCACCTTCGGCCAGCCATTGGTCTCGCAACTGATACCACGTCGGTTCATCCCAGAGTTCGAATTTATTACCTTGTCCCACCAATACCACCTGCCTGTCCAGGCGGGCGAAGTCCTTCAGTGGCGCTGGAATAAGAATGCGGCCCTGACCATCCATGGGACACTCTTCGGCGTGCCCCAGCAGCAAGCGCTTCAAACCACGCGCCTGCCGGTTGGTGCTGGAAAGCAGCACCAGTTTCCGCTCGACCTCTTCCCAGACCGGCAATGGGTAGATCAACAGGCAGCGATCGCGGTCGATCGTCAACACCAATTGCCCAGCGCAAGACTCCCGCAAGCGCTCCCGGTATTTGGCCGGCACAGCCAGGCGGTTCTTGCTATCTAGGGTTAAAGGATTGATGCCCCGGAACACTACTACTGTCTCCTCTGGTCAGCGGATTCCCTTATGCTCCACTTTGTCCCACTTTTTTACACTATAGGTAGGATATTTGTGGCTGTCAAGCAAACCTGAACTGTTTAGTCATTATCAAATTAAAATAAATAAAATCAAATGTTTATTTTTAATTTTGGAGATAAGACAGCGTCTTTGGACAAGTGGCGCGGTCATTATTGTAAAATTAATATAATTTGTTGCGAATAAGACACAAAGTTTTCTGATGCGTAAGCGGCGTACAGCCCGGGAGGCGGGTTGGGTTGGACGGACGCCAGGCTGCAAGCCTGGCGTCCGAATTCAAGGGGGATACCCGGATGGAGAAAGGGAGCCGGCCTGTAAGCCGGGTTCTGTCGAGGACAGCCATTCATCTGCGACGTATGTCACCATACGCCTGTAGCGACCTACCCGGGAGCCGTGCGGGCCACACGCTGACGCTCCCCTATTTGGTCTTGCTCCGGGCGGGGTTTGCCCTGCCGCCGCTGTTGCCAGCGACGCGGTGCGCTCTTACATTAAGCCTGCCGCTCCAGAGGAAGCGACCGGCCGCACCTTTTCACCCTTACCCGTCCTGTTGGACTTAGGCGGTATATTTTCTGTGGCACTTTCCGTAGGCTTGCGCCTCCCAGGTGTTACCTGGCGCCCTGCCCTATGGAGCCCGGACTTTCCTCCGCCTGCCAAGCGGCGGCTGTCCGGCCGACTCCCTTAGATAAGTATTATGTTTTCCGAGGCAATCCGCAAGATTATCGTTGCAGGGTTCCTGAATCTTGATTATTGGGTTATGTTTGGATGCAGTCTACCGTAGCCTTGAGGCGTGATGTTCGGCTGGCGAAGCGGTGATTATGAATTCTCTACGTCTTGCTCTATCGGGTTGTTCCCTTGCTGGCTTTGGATTTGCAGCGCCAGTTCGTATAACGCGTTTTTCTTCATGGCAGTCAGCCTGGCCGCTACCGCCACGGCGCGTTTCAGTGGCAACTCCGCCACCAGCACGGTCAACAGGTGCCGTGCTTCCGCTGCAATGGGAGTCGCCTGTGGTGGCGGAGCCCCCTGTGAGACGAGCACGAATTCCCCCTTGCAGCGGTGGGCGTCGGCGACGATCCAGCGGCACAACTCACCCAGAGTGCCGCCCTGGATTTCCTCGAACACTTTGGTCAACTCGCGCGCCACGACAGCCTGACGTTGCTCGCCCCACAGGGCAGCCATGTCGTGCAAGGTTGCCTGAATCCGGTGGCTGGCTTCGAACAGCACCACGGTGCGCTGCTCCTGCGCCAGTGTCGTCAGACGGTGGCGACGGGCAGCCGGTCTGGCCGGCAAAAAGCCCTCGAAGACGAAACGGTCGGCAGGCAGACCGGCCACCGACAAGGCCGCCAGCAGACTGCTGGGGCCGGGTACAGGCGCCACGCGCAGACCCTGCGCGCGCACGCTGCGCACCAGTTGAAAACCGGGATCGCTGAGCAGCGGCGTGCCGGCATCGGCAATCAGCGCCACGGCTTTACCCTGCTCCAGGCTCGCCAGCAGTTGAGGAACGCGCGCTGCTTCGTTATGTTCATGCAGGGAAACTAAAGGCGTGTGGATGCCGAAGTGCTGCAACAGGGTACGGCTGTGGCGGGTGTCCTCGGCAGCGATCAGATCGACTGCGCGCAAGATCTGCTGGGCCCGCGCGCTCATATCGCCCAGGTTGCCTATAGGGGTGGCCACTACATACAGGATGCCGGGTTCTACCGTCATAGCAGTGCTCCAAATACAGCAGGCGAACATCATAATGGGATACCGATCGCACCCTCCACCGGCTGACCGTCCAGGCGCAGCGGCCGAACTCACCGCCTGCCGCTATCTTGAACGGCAGGGGCTTATCTTGCTGGAGCATAACTATTGCTGCCGCGTTGGTGAACTGGATCTCATCATGCGGGATGGCGAGCAATTGGTGTTCGTGGAAGTCCGCAGCCGGCGCAACAGCCGCTACGGCACGCCGGCGGAAACCGTCACCCGCGCCAAGCAGCGACGTCTGAGCAGAGCGGCCGCTCACTATCTGCTGCTCCATCCTGGCAATGTCCCCTGCCGTTTCGATGTGATCGCTATTCTTCAACAGGAGAATCGTTTAGAGTGGATCAAAGATGCTTTCCCAGCGGTTTGATCGAATGACACAGTTCTCTTTATTTAGGCGCGCCGTTCAATCAGTTCCTGTCCGGCGGAAGGGAGACGCCCTCTGCTATCGTCTGACCGTCCTGCTGCTCGGCCTGAGCCTGCTCGGCGGACTGAGCGGTTGCCTGGTCCCCGTACTCGTCGGCGGCGGGGCCGCGACCAGTGCTTATTTGTATCAGGACCGCCGCACCTTCGGCGTCATCATGGATGACAACACCATCGAATGGACGGCCTCTTCCGAATTTAACCAAGATTGGGAACTGGCGAACCCGGTACAGGTGCACATCAATGTCACCAGTTACAACACCGTCGTGCTGTTGACCGGCGAGGTGGCCACTACGGCGCAGCGCCAGCGCGCCGCAGAAATCGTCCGGCAATTACCTGAAGTCAAACTGGTCTACAACGAATTAGCTATTGCGCCGATCAGCACGACTGAAGATCGCGCCCGTGACGCGGCGCTCACTACCCAGGTCAAGGCAGCCTTGCTGCAAGTCACTGTGCCGGGCTTCAATGCCACCCGGGTCAAAGTCGTTACCGAAAGGGGCGTCGTCTACCTGCTCGGTCTGCTCCGACCCGACGAGGCACAGGCTGCCGTGGAGGAAGCACGCTATGTCGACGCAGTGCAGCAGGTGGTGAAATTGTTCGAAGTGATACCCGCCGCCGTCCCCGCTGAACCCGATTCCACCGAAGCTCTCCCCCTTACTTCACCACCTTGAGCCGCGGCCGTCTGGCTGGCTGGGTCCTGGGCGATGGTTCATCCCCCTCCGGTTGCTCGGGCTCCTGCGGTTCTTCGCCGAAAACCATACCCTGGCCATTCTCCCGGGCATAGATAGCCATGACCGCCAGGGGAGGCAGGTGAATCCACAACGGCGCACCGCCGAAACGGGCGCTGAACTCGAGCAGATCGTTGCCCAATCGCAGCGACTGTACGGCCGCCGCGCCGATATTGAGCACGATCCGTCCCTCGTGAACGTATTGCGCCGGCACGTCCACGCCGGCCAGTTCAGCGTTCACTAGCAGGTGCGGTGTCAAACCGTTATCGGCAATCCACTCATACAGTGCACGGATCAGATAGGGGCGGTTGGATGTCATCGGCGGTTTCAACCTGGCAAGGAGAGAATACGGTGGTCAGTAAACACCAGGAGCAATCACGCGGATTCCCCGGATCGAGTAAAGTGGGTAAGCAAGGAGAAGCAAACGGTGCTCTGAGCAGGCGGGGACGACAGCTACGATTCGATGGGAACAAAGGGGGAGCGGATGCTCCCCCCTCGACGGACTTAGTGATGGACGTCCTTCCAGACTTCCTTTTTAAGCGGGTAGAACACGGCGAAAGCGATCACCAGGAACCCCAGCACCCACCAACCGATGCGGCGTCGCTCCAACTGAGCGGGCTCGCTGACATAAGTCATAAAATTGACCAAATCGGCCATGGCGGCGTCGAATTCCGGTGGTGTCATGGAGCCGGTCTTCACCAGCTTGAAGCCGGCCAGTTGTTCTTTAGGTTCGCCGCCGCCCTCGCCTTCATGTCCATGACCGGCCGTTTTGTAAACCGGCTCCTGCCAGCCTTGCAGTTCCCACAGCACATGGGGCATGCCGACCAGCGGGAAGGCGGCGTTATTCACCCCCCAAGGTCGCTTGGGATCCAGATAGAAGGTACGCAGGTAGGTATACAGGTAGTCCGCGCCCCGCGCCCGTGCGATGACCGTCAGATCGGGCGGCGCCGCTCCGAACCATTGACCAGCCTCTTTACGCGGCATAGCGATTTTCATGGTATCACCTACCTTGGTATCCGGCGTGAAGATCAGATTATTCTTGACTTGCTCGTCGGTGAGGCCGATATCCTGGGCTACCCGGCTGTAACGCTGGTACTGGAGCGAGTGGCAACCCATGCAGTAATTCACGAAGTACTTGGCGCCGCGTTGCAGGGACGCCTGGTCGTGCACGTCGAGGGGCGCCTTATCCAGGTGATAAGCCTGTTCCGAAGCCGCGGCAAAGCCTGATAAAACCAGGCATAACAGTGCAATGAGATAAGCGTTCATTGGCCTTTCATCCTCGCTTTGTCGACGGCACCGAACGGCACCGCGCTTTTCGCTTCACCGGCCTGTTCGACCACTACTGTCTGGTAGCTCAACCGATCCGGCACCGGTTTGGTTTTCTCCCAACGGGTATACAACGGCATCAGCAGAAAGAACCCGAAGTAGATGACCGAACAGATGCGCGCCACGGTAGTCAGGGTCGTGTCCGGCGGTTGCGAGCCGCAATAACCCAGGATCAGGAAGGAAATCACGAACACGATCAGTGCCACTTTCCAGGTCGCACCCCGGTAACGGATGGACTTCACCGGGCAGCGATCCAGCCAGGGCAGGAAGAACAACAGGACGATGGAGGCGCCCATGGCGATCACGCCCAGCAGCTTGTCGGGAATCGCCCGCAGGATGGCGTAGTAGGGTGTGAAATACCAGACCGGTGCAATATGCGGTGGCGTCTTCAACGGGTCCGCCGGCTCGAAGTTGGGATGCTCCAGAAAATAGCCGCCCACGTCCGGCCAGAAGAAAATCACGAACGCGGCGACGAACAGAAAGATGATGATGCCGACGATGTCCTTGACCGTGTAATAGGGATGGAAAGGAATGCCGTCCAGCGGATGGCCTTTCTCGTCCACGTATTTCTTGATCTCCACCCCTTCCGGATTGTTGGAGCCCACATGGTGTAGCGCGAGGACATGGGCCACCACCAGGCCCAGCAGTGCCAGCGGAATTGCGACCACGTGCAGCGCGAAGAAACGGTTCAAGGTAGCGTCGGACACCACGTAGTCGCCGCGAATCCATAAAGTGAGATCGTCGCCGATGCCGGGAATGGCGCCGAACAGCGAGATGATCACCTGGGCGCCCCAGTAGGACATCTGTCCCCAGGGCAGCAGATAGCCGAAGAAGGACTCCGCCATCAGGGCCAGAAAAATCAGCATTCCGATCAGCCACACCAGTTCGCGTGGATTCTTGTAGGAGCCGTACATGAGTGCACGGAACATGTGCAGGTAAACCACGATGAAGAAGGCCGAGGCGCCAGTTGAGTGCATGTAGCGGATCAGCCAGCCCCACTGTACGTCGCGCATGATGTATTCGACCGACGCGAAGGCGTCGGCGGCGGATGGTTTGTAATTCATGGTCAGCCAGATGCCGGTCACCAACTGGTTGACCAGGACGACCATCGACAGCACGCCGAAGATATACAGAAAATTAAAATTGGGCGGAGTGAAGTATTCGCCCACGTGCTCACGCCACAACTCGGTGAGCGGAAAGCGGTTGTCGATCCAACCGCGTAAACCTGTGGTGCCTTGTGTGTTTGCCATGATGCAGCCTCGTTAGCAGCGATGCTAAGCCTTGCTTTCCGCGCCGACCAGCACGCGCGTATCGGTCACGAACTGATAGGGTGGAACCTCCATGTTGAGGGGCGCGGGAACACCCTGATAGACCCGGCCGGCCAGATCGAACTTGGAGCCGTGGCAGGGACAGAAGAACCCGCCCTTCCACTCCGGCCCCAGATCAGCCGGGGACACATCCGGCCGATAGGTAGGCGAACAGCCCAGATGCGTGCACACTCCCAGCATCACCAGGATATCCGGTTTCATCGAACGATGAACGTTCTTGGCGAAGACCGGCTGTTTGCTTTGGTTGGAGTCGGGGTCGCGCAATTGCCCGTTCAGGGTGGGCAACGCCGCCAGCATCTGGGGAGTGCGGTCCACCAACCAGACCGGTTGGCCGCGCCATTCCACCGTGATGCGCTGGCCGGGCTCCAGTCTGCTGATATTGACGTCCACCGGCGCGCCGGCGGCCTGAGCGCGTTCGCTCGGCCACCAGTATTTGAGAAACGGCGTGACGGCGTAGAGCACGCCGACGCCGCCGACCACTGTAGCGGCAGCCGTCAGAAGACGGCGTCTGCCGGGATTGACCTCTTCTGCCGTAGTACTCATCAAGCATTCTCCTGCATGAAATTATTCGCTGTTATGAACTGCTGGCGACAGGCAGCGGTCGGGTTGGGCGCGAGGAATTGGGACAGTAATCGGAGCACTGACCAGCCGCCGACAACCGATCCGTACAGGCCACCAGTTGCGTCACGGCAACCATACCCGCCGCTGCGGCGCCACCGGATTTCAATTATCTTTGGCGCCCTGATTCACCCAGGTCGTGATGATCTGGACGCTGGCTTCGGACATCTTGACTCCACCGTGCGGCATGCGGATGGACGGGTCCACCTGCTTGCCTTCGAGCACCTGCACCAGCACGCTGTTGATGCTCTTGCCCGGATCGACGATAGGGCCGTATTTGGTGCCTTTCATCAGGTGCTGATAGCTGTCCAGCATCAGCCCCGATTTACTTTCACCCTTGCCGCCCGGAGTGTGGCATTCGCCACAACTGGCCTGCAGGATCGGCTGCACATCCCGTTTGTAACTGACCTGCTTGTCCGCTGCGTAGGCGGCCGTCACCACGGCGCACAGCGACAGCGCAACACCAACCGACTTTAACACTGACATGGCATCCCCCCACTGGATTGCTCATTGGACCGACCGCCGGGTCGGAACCGGCGGTGATAACCGTTCTACAGACCCGCCGCCAGGGCGGCGATAAAGGCTTGATTTTCTACGGCCGTACCCACGGTCACGCGGAGACAGTCGCACAACAGACCGCCGGCCGGGTGTAAATTTTTGACTAGGATACGCCTATCTCGCAAAGACTCAAATAGCCTGTCTGCCTGTCCCGCCGGGGTGCGGAACAGAATGAAATTGGCTTCGCTGGGAAAGGCAGTGATGCCGGGCAGGGCGCGCAGGGTCGCCAGCAGCCATTCCCGATCCGCCCGGATACGACCGGCCTGCTCATCTAACACAGTCTGATGAGCCAGAGCGAATTCGGCACTGACTTGAGTCAATACATTGATGTTGTAAGGCAGGCGCAGCTTCTCGAACTCATCCAGCCAGCACAGCGCGCCGGTCAACAGGCCCAGACGCAGGCCGGCCAGCCCCAGCTTGGACAGGGTGCGCAGCAGCAGCAGATGGTCGTATTGCAGTAGTTCGGGCAGGAAGCTGTGGTCGGCGAACGGGAAGTACGCCTCGTCCACCACAACCAGGCCCGGCGCTGCTTGCAGTACGCGCCGTATGTCCGCTGCGGGGAAGCGGTTGCCGGTCGGGTTGTTGGGATAGGCCAGAAAGATCAGCGCCGGCCGCTCGCGTTCGATAGCTTCCAGCATGAGGTCCATATCCAGACCGAAGTCGTGCTCTCGTAAAGGCACCGCCACGTAACGCAGGCCGACGAAGGCGGCGATCAGGCGATACATCACGAAGCTGGGAGAGGGCGCCAGCACCGTCCGGCCCGGCCCGGCCAGCGCCAGGATCAGCAGCTGGATCAATTCGTCAGAGCCGTTTCCCAGAATCAGACCAGCGCCATCCGGAATCGTCATGGTCGCCCGCAACCGTGCCTTGAGCTGCGCCGCGCCGGGGTCCGGGTAGCGGTTGAGGGGTACGTTGCGTAGTCTCGCCAGCCAGGCATCGATCAGTTCCGCCGGCCAGCCGTAAGGGTTTTCCATCGCGTCCAGCTTGATCAGTCCCTGCGCATCCGGGACATGATAGGCGCTGAGCGCGCGGATCTCCGGGCGGATCAATTCCGCCGGCGTCGGTGCGATCATGGATTGCCCGGGCTCAAGCGATACTCGGCAGAGCGGGCATGCGCGGTCAGGCCCTCGCCCCGGGCCAGCACGGCGGCAGTGGGCCCCAGCGCCGCCGCACCCGCCGCCGAGCAGTGCAGCACGGTGGAGCGCTTCTGGAAGTCGTAGACGCCGAGTGGCGAGGAAAAGCGTGCCGTGCGGGCCGTCGGCAGGACATGATTGGGGCCGGCGCAATAGTCGCCCAGCGCCTCGGCGGTATAGCGCCCCAGAAAGATGGCGCCGGCATTACAGATATACGGCAGCAGTGCGGCCGGCTCGGCGACAGACAGTTCCAGATGTTCCGGCGCAATGTAATTGCTGATGGCGGCGGCCTCCGCCAGATCCCGGACCAGGATAAAGGCAGCGCGCCGTTCCAGGGAGGCGGTGATGATGGTGCGCCGCTCCATGTCCGGTAGCAGCTTCCCGATGCTGGCCTGCACCCGGTCCAGGAACGCGGCTTCCGGGGTAAGCAGCAGCGACTGGGCATCCTTGTCGTGCTCGGCCTGGGAGAACAGATCCATGGCGATCCAGTCGGGATCGGTGCGGCCGTCGCAGATGATCAGGATTTCCGACGGTCCTGCGATCATGTCGATGCCCACTTGCCCGAACACCAGCCGTTTGGCGGTGGCTACATAGATATTGCCAGGGCCGACGATCTTGTCCACCGCCGGGACGGTAGCCGTGCCGTAGGCCAGCGCCGCCACCGCTTGTGCGCCGCCGAGGGCGAACACCCGGTCGACGCCGGCCACCGCCGCCGCCGCCAGCACCAGGTCGTTGCGCTCGCCGTCGGGCGTGGGCGCGACCATCACCAGCAACCCGACGCCCGCCACTCTGGCAGGTATAGCGTTCATCAGCACCGACGAGGGATAAGCCGCCTTGCCGCCCGGCACGTATAAACCGACGCTGTCCAGCGGCGTGACCTGCTGGCCGAGCAGGGTGCCGTCCGCTTCGCTAAAGCTCCAATCGGTCAGTTTCTGGTGTTCGGCATAGGCGCGCAGCCGCGCAGCCGCCGTCTCCAGCGCCGTGCGCTGGACAGCGGGTATGGCGGCCAGCGCCTGCTGCAAGCGCGCCGCAGGGATTTCCAGGTCCGCCACGGCGGCTGCTTTCACCCGGTCGAAGCGGGCGGTGTAATCCAGCACAGCGAGGTCGCCGCGCCGGCGCACCTGCTCGATGATCTCAGCCACCGTAGTGGTCACCGCCGCTTCGGCGCTGCTGTCCCAGGCGATCAACGCCTTCAACTGGCTCGAGAAATCCGCGGCGCCACTGTGCAAGCGTTTGATATCCACCATGTTCGAAGTCTCAAGTTAAATGTTGCCAGGCGGTCGGAGAGCGGCCCGTGGAAGCGGCGACTACCCGCCAGCCACCAGCCACCAGCCACCAGCCACCAGCCACTAGCCACTAGCCACTAGCCACTTTAATGGTCAAGAGCGCCGCCCTGCCGTCAACCGTGCACCCGCCGGATACGCGCCCCCAACCGGGAAAGCTTCTCTTCGAGTTGTTCATAGCCCCGGTCTAGATGGTAAATCCGGTCTACGATCGTATCGCCCTGGGCCGCTAACCCCGCCAGCACCAGACCAGCGGAAGCGCGCAGATCGGTGGCCATCACCGGCGCCGCCGTCAATTCCGGCACCCCGATGCTAATCGCGGTGTTGCCTTCCAACTGGATATGAGCACCCATGCGCAGTAATTCCTGCACATGCATGAAGCGGTTCTCGAATACGGTCTCGGTGATGGCGCCGGTGCCTTCGGCGACAGCGTTCAGGGCGACGAACTGCGCCTGCATGTCGGTGGGAAAAGCCGGATAGGGAGCCGTATGGAGGTTCACGGCGCGGGGCCGGCGTCCGTCCAGGTCGACTTCGGCCCAATCGGAACCGACCGTGACCCGGGCGCCGGCGTCTTCCAACTTGAGCAGCACGGCTTCCAGAATATCCGGGCGGGTGTCCCTGACCTTGACGCGGCCGCCGGTAATGGCACCGGCGACCAGATAGGTGCCGGTTTCGATCCGGTCCGGCAACACTCGGTAGTGGGTACCCGACAGTCGTTGGACGCCTTCGATCACCAGCGTATCGGTGCCGGCGCCGCTGATGCGGGCACCCATGCTGCTCAGGCATTCGGCCAGATCGACTACTTCGGGTTCGCGGGCGGCATTTTCGATGATCGTCGTTCCCTCGGCTAGCGTGGCGGCCATCATCAGGTTCTCGGTGCCAGTCACGGTGACCAGATCCAGCACGATGCGAGTGCCCTTCAGGCGGTTCGCCCGGGCATGGATATAGCCGTTTTCCAGTTCGATAGCGGCCCCCATGTGGGTCAGTCCGTCGACGTGGAGATTGACCGGACGCGAGCCGATAGCGCAGCCGCCCGGCAGCGAGACCTCGGCGTGACCGTAGCGGGCCAGCAGCGGGCCCAGCACCACGATCGAGGCGCGCATGGTCTTGACCAGCTCGTAAGGAGCGCGCTGATGGTGGATCGAACGAGGATCGATATGCACATCGTGGCGCGCGTCGACGTTCACTTCGACGCCCATGCAGCGGAGTAAGTCCAACATGGTGGCGACATCGCGCAGACGCGGCACGTTGCTGATAGTGACCGGTTCGTCGGCCAGTAAGGTGCAGGCCAGGATAGGCAATACGGCGTTCTTGGCGCCGGAGGCATGCAGTTCGCCACGCAGCGGAACGCCACCGCTGATGATGAGTTTATCCATTGTCTTGCTGCCAGCAATCGGGGGTATAGGTTTGCAGCGCCAGGGCATGGATTTGCTCGTTTTCCAGCCGTGCCCCCAGGGCGGCGTAGACCAGGCGGTGTTGTTGCAGCAGCGTTTTGCCGGCAAAGCCGGGACTGATGACCGTGGCGGTGAAGTGCACGCCGTCGTTCCCGGTCACGATCGCCTGCGAAGCGGGTAAACCTTGTTCGATCAAGCGCTTGATATCGTCAGCTTGGAGCATGTGTATCTCAAAAGTAAAAAAATGTTTCATCACAACAACATGATACCGCAAAGTGGGAGGCGGGGGGGATTTTTATAGTGAACCGAGATAGGGTGCGCAGACTCGAGAGCACAGGGTATTCGGACGTAGGCAACCACTGATACTCGACGGTGGCATTCCTAACCGCTTGGCAAGGCGAGGAAGATCAGTGACTGGGGCGTATAACTCAGTAACTGCTGCTAGTCGTGCTCTCTAACAACGACCGGCCCTTATTTATCTTAGTATAATAATCTCAATAACTTAGCTTTATGTGCTACCGGAAAAATGGCCAAAGCCGAGGTATAATCAGTGGCATCATTTGCTAAACGGTCACTGCACAAAGCCGGCCTGATTCCGTCTATTCTTTGTTTATCAACGAGTTACTTCGATCCATGCACAACATCACTCCCATTCGCGCTTTCAACGACAATTACATCTGGCTGCTCGGCAACTCGGATAATCGCTACGCCGCGCTGGTGGACCCCGGCGACGCCAAACCGGTGCTGCGCACGCTCGCAGAAGAGCACTTAACACCGGTCGCCATTCTGATTACTCACCACCACGGGGATCATACCGGCGGCCTGCACAGCCTGCTACAACACTATCCGGCTGTCGCCGTCTATGGTCCGGCGGGCGAACGCATTCCCGGTCTCACCCGGCGCTTGCGGGAGGGCGATGTCATAACGCTAGCGGAACTCGGCACTCAATTCCAGGTGCTGGACGTGCCAGGCCATACCGCCGGCCATATCGCCTATTACGGGGAGGGCGTCCTGTTCTGCGGCGATACCGTATTCGCCTGCGGTTGCGGCCGGCTGTTCGAGGGCACTGCGGAGCAAATGCACGCTTCTCTAAGCAAAATCGCTGCTTTACCGGACGACACACGAATCTACTGTGCGCATGAATACACATTAGATAACATCGCTTTCGCTCAATGGGTGGAGCCGAATAATCCCGACCTGCTGCAACGGGAGCGGGACTGCCAGGCACTGCGCGAGCGTGGTCTGCCCACCGTTCCTTCATTGCTGGAACTGGAGCGGCGCACCAATCCGTTTCTACGTTTCGACGAGCCGACGGTCATTCAGGCCGCATCGCGGTTCGCCGGCGGCCGCTCGCCGCCGGCGCGGAGACCTTCGGCGCGGTGCGCCACTGGAAAGACACCAAATTCGATTGAGCGCGCGTAGGCCAGACCGGCGTTGGATGACAGCCAGGGCAGCGAGCTTATGAAGAATCTGCCCCTATCGCGTCTGGACAAGCATCCACAACTCAGGACTTACCTGCGGCAACCTTGCCGGCTGCAGCAAGGCGCTATTTGGGTCGATCCGTCGGGCAAACACCGGATGGGTTGCCTGGATGCGGCAAACCGCAGCGATACCCAGCGGCTTATGGGAGATAATGCAGCAACTCTGGCTATACATGACCCACCGCTTCTTGACAATCAAAACGGTATCTACACTGTCATGCTATCCAGAAACTGTTTATCTTGCGGTAGGTAATGATAAACAGACAGTCCACCGTAGTGAAGTAGGCGTTCTTGCCAAGTCGTGACGCTTGATCAACATTATTTAAGATGTTGAAATAGAAAAAGATTTAAAAAATTTCATCGATTTATTGCGTAAAAA
Organism: uncultured Pseudomonadota bacterium; assembly: GCA_963708455.1. GTDB lineage: Bacteria > Pseudomonadota > Gammaproteobacteria > Competibacterales > Competibacteraceae > CAIMUS01. The sequence goes on along the minus strand of CAVPSQ010000004.1, from coordinate 1,308,879 downwards.
CAACTGTTGAAGACAACCTGCTACAGTTAACTGAGAATTTTTGCTTGACCGGAGATGGAGGATGGTGGTAGAGATAAACAGAACTGTTCAATCACTGGTTAGCCATCATGAGCGTATCTACCGACACCATCGAATGTACAGACTGTGGCGCTGAGGTGGACGCTCGTGGCGACACGCCGGAGCAATGTATGCCGTGCAAAAATTGTGGAAGCACCAAGCGTAACTACCATGTTTGCATTTTGGAGTCCATGGTTGCCCGAGATGGCATCAGCACAAAGGCAAAACGTGCCTGGGAAAAGAAGCCGTACATTGAGGATTTGGCTGTTCCCGACTATTCCAGAAGCTTGGAAAAGATTGTTCATCGAGAGCGCGTCATTGATCGCGACAATGACCGATATTTCGAGAAGATCACGGACTACGAGTCTGGCGAAGTAATTCACCACTGTGAAGAACCACTGAGCCAGCATCAGGGCCATGGAAACGCCAAACCCAAGAAGGGTGGCACTGATGGCTAACCTCTCATTCCACCGGACCTGCGCGAAAAGCCGCGCAGGCCGGTGAATTCAAACGTTAAACCTCATCGTAGAGGAGAGGAGAGCTAAAACTGCGTTATGAACATCGCTCAAATTGAATCTGAAGCTCTGTCCCTCCCGGTTGATGCTCGTGCGTCTCTTGCTCATCGGCTCTTGCTGAGTCTGGAAGAGATTTCGGAGCCGGAGTTTGACCGTTTGTGGGGTGAAGAGTCGGCCCGACGCGCCGCTGAGGTCGATGCTGGGCTAGCGCAAGCAGTGCCAGGTGACGAGGTCGCAAGAAAAGTGCGAGCGTTGCTTCGGTGACTCACCACAGTTTCCTCCCTGGTGCGGAGGCTGAGTATCTGGAGGCGGTTCAATTCTTCGAGGAGCAGCGTGCTGGTCTGGGAGCCGCGCTCATCGCTGAGTTTGAGCGCATCGTCGACTTGGCGGTTGAAAGGCCCAACTCATGGAAGCTGGTTCATTCAAGCGGAGTCCGGCGCATAGGGCTGGCGCGGTTTCCGTATGCAGTGTTCTACCGTATCTTGCCAAATGGGCAGCTTCAAGTCACTGCATTCGCCCACCATCGTCGCCGTCCCGGTTACTGGCTCAAGCGCATTGGAGTCTAAACAAGTCGCTCCAGCCGACGTCCTTGCCTCCGCTTCGCTCCGACAAGGCCGCGGCTGAGCTTAGATCGTTGGGCGTCATTTAGAATGTGTCAGAAATGAAGCCATCCGTCTACATTGAAACCACCATTCCAAGCTATCTCACCGCTTGGAGGAACCCCGAATTGGTTATGGCGGCTAACAAGAGGCGACAAGAAATTGGAGGGAAATAGGGGACAGACCACGTTTTCCCAATAAGCTGGTTTTCCCTAATAAAACGCGGCAATGAAAGAAGTCGCCTGACGAAGGTTTGCCACTCCTCGATATCAACGAACCCATTGCTGACATTGTAGCAAATTACATCTCGCATCACGTTATGCCAGACGATCCTGCGGGGGATGCGCTCCATCTCGCAGTTGCATCGTTCCACAAATGTGATTTTCTGGTAACTTGGAACTGTCGCCATTTGGCGAATGCGAACAAGTTCGGCCATATCCGCCGGATCAATACCCTGCTCGGGCTATATGTCCCGGCGCTCGTGACACCTCTTGAGCTACTTGGGGAATCTCTATGAAGCCCGATCCAACAATTGATGCTATTCATGAAGTGCGCCATCAGATCTCAGCATCTGTTGGCCATGATGCCCGGAAATTGGTGGAGCACTATCGCAAACTTCAAGAAAGACATCCTGATAGAATCCTTTCTCGCGCTACCGAAAAGTCGAAACTGAAAGACAAAAATGCTGCCTAACGAGGGACAGAAATCGGAGGGACAGAAATCGGGGACAGACCACGTTTTCCGGCGAACGGAAATGGAAAGCGATGGAAATCGTGGTCTGTCCCCGATTTCCCCCGCCGATTTCCCCCGATTTCCGTCCCCCCGCTGCTTTACCGGACGACACACGAATCTACTGTGCGCATGAATACACATTAGATAACATCGCTTTCGCTCAATGGGTGGAGCCGAATAATCCCGACCTGCTGCAACGGGAGCGGGACTGCCAGGCACTGCGCAAGCGTGGTCTGCCCACCGTTCCTTCATTGCTGGAACTGGAGCGGCGCACCAATCCGTTTCTACGCTTCGACGAGCCGACGGTCATTCAGGCCGCATCGCGGTTCGCCGGCCGGCCGCTCGCCGCCGGCGCGGAGACCTTCGGCGCGGTGCGCCACTGGAAAGACACCAAATTCGATTGAGCGCGCGCAGGCCAAACCGGCGTTGGATTTACAGCCAGGGCAGCGAGCTTATGAAGAATCTGCCCCTATCGCGTCTGGACAAGCATCCACAACTCAGGACTTACCTGCGGCAACCTTGCCGGCTGCAGCAAGGCGCTATTTGGGTCGATCCGTCGGGCAAACACCGGATGGGTTGCCTGGATGCGGCAAACCGCAGCGATACCCAGCGGCTTATGGGAGATAATGCAGCAACTCTGGCTATACATGACCCACCGCTTCTCGACAATCAAAACGGTATCTACACCTTACCGCCTATCAGTTTCTCATGACCTCACCGATGAAAGGAGGTAAGGCTCAACGATAACGCCCTTGCGCTCCAGCAACGTGTCGTACCGGCGGCCCAACTCAGAGGGATGGCAAGCATGTCATGCTATCCAGAAACTGTTTATCTTGCGGTAGGTAATGATAAACAGACAGTCCACCGTAGTGAAGTAGGCGTTCTTGCCAAGTCGTGACGCTTGATCAACATTGTTTAAGATATTGAAGTAGAAAAAGATTTAAAAAATCTCATCGATTTATTGCATAAAAACAATTGTTGAAGACAACCTGCTATCGTTAACCGAGAATTTTTGCTTGACCGGAGATGGTGGATGGTGGTAGAGATAAACAGAACTGTTCAATCACTGGTTCATTCCGACAGCCTATGGATAAGCTAATGAAAAAAATGACAAAATCGCAAAAATTAGCTAAAGAGCGCGGCCGCGCCCGTTCGTTGAGAATTTTTGTGCTTTTGTCAATTTTTCAAAGATAAAATTCCACAGGCTGCGGAAGAACTAGGAGATCGAGCGGACTTGCGCCGCTCATCTCCTGGTTAGGCCCGCGGCGCGTTCATCTTGACAGGTGAGCTATAATCAGATAGCAAAACCAATGGCGAAGTATGACGGATGGTTAACCATGATCGCATCATTCCAGATGATCCGTTGGGGTTCATTCAAAGATGTGTGAATCAGCGGAAAATTAGATGGACCTATCATGTGAACATGCGGATAAAGGATAGGTCTATTCCGAGGCAATTTATCATCGAATCTACCAACAATTATGAAGTCATCGAAGAGTACCCGAAGGACAAATACCTTCCAAGTTACCTTGTTTTTTCAAAGTACCAAAACCAAGCATTCCATGTACTGTTTGCTGTTGATGTAAGAGGAGACAATGTTCGAATTATCACAGCCTATTGGCCTAACTCTAATGAGTGGGAACAAGACTTGAAAACGAGGAGACAGCCCTAATGAAGTGTCATGTATGTGGGTCCAAAATGGAGTCCATCAATACAGATCTTCCATTTAAAGTTCAGGATAGAACCATCGTTATTTTGAAAAACCTACCTGTACTCCAATGTGAAGGCTGTATTGAATACCTGCTGGATGATGCAGTGATGCAGCAGGTAGAGAAAATTCTGGCCAAAGTTGATACTGAAGCGGAGCTAGAGGTGATCAGGTATGCCGCCTAGAATCTTGGTTATGGGGCGCCTAACTTTGCAATGCACCGAAGCCGCTACCGCGGCCCGGTGATCGCTAACGTTAGCCCCTTTGAGCGATTTCATCGGTATTTGACGCGGAATACAATTGTCCATATATTTGGTGCATGCACTATGAATGGGACCCCACCAAAGCGGAAGCAAATCTCGCTGAACACGGTATCAGCTTCGCCGAAGCCGTTACCGTCCTAGAAGACGACTTCGCGCTCACGCGCGAAGATGCTGACAGCGAAGGTGAACAGCGCTTCGTGACGCTGGGAATGAGTGGCTCCGCCAATCTGTTGGTGGTGGTCTACACCTACCGGGAGCCGGATAGCATTCGTATCATCTCAGCTTGGAAAGCGAACAAACCTCAGAGGTTACGCTATGAACAAGACCGCCGCTGAACCGTATCGTGACATTGATTTCACCGATGCCAAACGCGGGCCGGTGGTACTGCCGGAGCCAGGCAAAACGAAAATCTCCATTCACCTGGATAACCGCGTATTGGATTATTTTCGTGCCCTCGTTGAGAAAGCCGGCGGAGGCAATTACCAGACGCTCATCAATGACTTTTTAGTGGACTACATCCAGCAACAATCCATGCTAGAAGCTGTGCGTCAGTCCGTGCGCGAAGAGTTAAAGCCGGTGGTCGAGCAAGCGGAACTAACATCTCGCTCAAGCGGACGCAGCTAACGCTGCGCCGCTTAGCTTGGCGTTAGCGCATAAACCACCTGGAGAAATAGGTCAATCGAACTAACGAAAGAACTCATTGCTCAGTCGCGTGTAATCGCGAAAGGTGAGCGTATCCGTGATATTCAAAGGCTCGTCGACCAATATGGCGGAAAAAGATCGAAATGGGTTAAGAAAAGCAGTCCATTATTCGAGAGCGGAGGAATGCTATATGAATACCATTGGTATGAGCATTATGGTGTTGGCAGGTTCGAAACGAAGCTGAAAGTGGTCACTAAAAAATGATTGTCAAACTTAAGTCAAAGAATACGAGTTACCCCGATCTTTCTGAAAATCAGCCATATTTCATCATAGGGATAGAGGCTGATGACTACAGAATATTGAATGATGCTGGAAAACCATATCTCTATCCACCTGAACTTTTTGAGGTCATGGATTCACAGTATCCTCCGGATTGGGTAACGGAATTTGGTGACGATGGGGAGCAGTATTCCTACCCCACACCATTAAACGAAGTCGGTTTTTTCGAAGATTTTTTTGAACAGAAGCATGAGCAAACGTCAATATTTTGGCATATTGTAAATCGAACGCTATCAAAGGCGGCATGAATCCATAAATCAATCAATCGCTAACAAAAGCATGCAGCCGACGCGCTACGCGCGCGGTTGATGCTGAACGTTAGCCATCATGAGCGTATCTACCGACACCATCGAATGTGCAGATTGTGGCGCTGAGGTGGACGCTCGTGGCGACACGCCGGAGCAATGTATGCCGTGCAAAAATTATGGAAGCACCAAGCGTAACTACCATGTTTCGATTTTGGAGTCCGTGGTTGCCCGAGATGGCATCAGCGCAAAGGCAACAGAAATCGGGCGGCAGAAATCGGCAGAAATCGGGCGGCAGAGATCGGGGACAGACCACGTTTTCCGGCGAACGGAAATGGAAAGCGATGGAAATCGTGGTCTGTCCCCGATTTCCGCCCGATTTCCGTCCCCCCCGCTGCTTTACCGGACGACACACGAATCTACTGCGCGCACGAATACACATTAGATAACATCGCTTTCGCTCAATGGGTGGAGCCGAATATAGTCAAACGCATAAGTCATCACAATATGAATCTGTTTCCAAAAATTTAGAAATCCAACGCTTTGCAAACCCAAGTGAGCCTGATAACGTTTTCCATTCATTGGCTATTTTTCTCTTCATTTCATCCAGTGTGTCAACAAACTCTCTGGATAAAATCCGTTTTATACTCTTCCACATATACTCTATTGGGTTCAGGTCCGGCGAATAAAGTGGTAAATAAATTAAATAGATACCGAGTTCCTGGGCCGCCTCTGTTACCTTAGCCGCCCAGTGATTTCTATAATTATCTAGGATGATTACAATCGCTTTGGCCGTTGGATTGGCAGTTTTAATTTGGTTGAGAAAATCGACAATCGCGTCTTCCTTTGAATTCGCTAGAAATGCCTGCACACTGACCCCTTGAATCGCGTAAAATCCAATCGTGTTACTCTTAAAATGCGTCGTGTTCTTATCGACTACCGGGCTTTTCTCGAAACTCCATACCCGTACCGTGTTGGCCCGATTTTGCGGACTCGCTTCATCCAGGAAGCCCAGTACGATGTCGTCCTTCCCGATCTCCTGCTCTTGCAAGGTTGTAAACACCTGATGGAGTTTCCCTTTCAGTTGCTCCTCGGCATCCGAGGGCCGACGATAATCGCCTGGAAACGGCTTGCTGAAATGCATCCCTACCCGCTCACGCAAGATCCGAATGACTTGATCCGGTGAATACTCAATCCCGAATTCTCGCTGAATCAATTCCCTTACCTCGGCCGTAGTCCAGGTGGCTTGTTGCTTTAACAGGTAGGTTAAAAATACTAGATCCCACTCATCGAGTCGCGGCGGACGCCCCGTGCGCTGCCCGGTGTCGCTAATCCCGGCATAGCCAGCATCATTCCAGGTGCGTAGCCACAGATAACCCGTGGACACCGCTATCCCAAAATCTTGACACGCTGCTTCTAAATCTCGACCTAATGGCGAGAAACATTTCAAGAAAGCCAATTTAAATTTAATTGGCATGTCTTTCTCTTCAGATAAATGCTCAAGCAACTCAGTTTGTCTTTCGACAAATAATCTTTCACCCTTCATGATATCTCTCCTTGTTCTAACAAGAGATAGTGAGTTTTACGCTAACAAATTATATCATATTAAGTAGATGACTATAATCAATGTATTCATGAAGCCGGTCGGGCGGTCGAGCCGCTCGAAGAGCAGTGAGTGGAAGAACTGCAGCAGGTCACGCTGGCCTGCGCCGACGAGACGCCGTGGAAGGAATGGGGTCGGTTACTGTGGCTGTGGCTGATTATCACCCCCACGATCTGCCTGTACTTCATCGGCTATCGCAGTAAAGAGATCCTGGCCCATGTCTTTGGCGAGGGCTTGGTCGGCTGGCTGATGAGCGATGGTTACCAGGTCTACCGCCAGTTCCGGCAGCGGCTGCGCTGTTGGGCGCACCTGTTACGCAAGGCAGAAGGACTCAAACAAAGCCTCAACGCCGAGGCGCGGGCCTTTGGACAGGCCACCCACGACCTGCTCAGCGACCTGATGGCCGCGATTTACCAGGCGCGCGAAGGTCCACCGGTGGACCTGACCCCGCACTTCCGCGACCGGTTGGATGCCTTCCGCCGATTATGCGAACCGCATCGGGAGTCTCCCCATGATGAAGACCCGCGCGCTGGCGCGCGAGTTTCTCCATGATTGGGAGGCGGTCTGGATCGTCGTGGCCCATCCCTATCTGCCGTTGACCAACCATAGAATCGACTTTGATCTGCGAAATCTCAAAGGACCACAAGCTCAGCAAGCTCATCGGTAAGTTCATAACAGCAATTGATGCTGTGGTACCCAACGGATACCAGTGGTTCGATCTCGTCAGCCGACACCTCACGTTATTGCCGTTGGTGGCGAATTAGTGAGTTAGGAATAGGCCGGGATAATGTGGGGTGATATCCACCCTGCCAGTCAGAGTGAACACCTTCAGGTTGAGACTGTGGCGACAATCACTTTTGCCCGCGAAATGGGGATCACGCACGCGGACTTTTTCCGCATTCTGCCGCGCGTATTAGACGGCTACTCGTATCGAACGGCCGGTGCCGTCGTCACAGCGAGCCAGGCACAACAGCGCCTGATCCTGCGCCTGGGTCCCGAAGGAGAACGGCGGCTGGCCAGGCTGCGGCTACCGGTCACCCAGGTCCGCTTCGAGTTCGATGGTTATACGAGCGAACAGGCCGGCGCCTTGCTGGACCGTTTTAAGCGCTATTTTCACCGGGGCGGCGGCTGAACGTCGTCGTTTCTTCCCCGCTCGTCCGGCCCGGCCCTGCCCGGCCTGACTACCCTTTCCAAAATAATTCTTTGCAAAGAGCACGCCGCGATGCTGACCTGTAACAGGAAATTCATTAAAGTAAACAAATATGGTCTAATACCTACTTGGTCACAGCCGGTCGCCGATAAATCTCGCGGTAGCAGGACGATGGCTGGCAGACAGAATTTCGCGAATCCACGGCTCCACCGTGGTGAATTTTTTAACGCATCAGGACAGCGGCGCTTGCGCTGTGTCGAACACACCGCCGTCTCGTAGTCCATTAAGGAGCACACATTTTGGATATCGACTCCATTTCGAAAATCCTATCGGCGTTACGCCAAAGTGTATGATTTTTACTTCGGCGCGGTATTCGAGCCCGGCAGAAGGGCCGTCATCAACAGGATGCGCTGCTATCCTGGCGAACGTATTTTGGAAGTCGGCGTGGGTACCGGTTTATCCCTGCCGCTCTACCCGGAAAGTGTGCTCTTGACAGGTATCGACTTGTCCGCCGAAATGCTCGACGGCGCCCGGGCCCGCGTCGAACGCGACGGTTTGGCCAACGTGCAATTGTACGAGATGGACGCCGAACTGATGAGCTTCGCCGATAACTCGTTCGACAAGGTGGTGGCTATGTACGTCGCCTCCGTAGTGCCTCACCCCGACCGTCTGGTGGCGGAAATGCACCGGGTCTGCAAGCCCGGTGGCGAACTGTTCATCGTCAACCATTTCCACAGCGACAACCCGCTCATCGCGCGGGTGGAAAAAATGATCGCGCCGCTCTCGCGCATGCTGGGATTCCGGCCCGATTTCTCCCTGAACAAATTCTTGCGGGATACCGGGCTCGAGGTGGTGGACAAGAGCCAGGTCAACCTGCTCGGTTACTGGACACTGCTGCGCGCGGCCAACAACAAGCCATCCGTAGGAAAACACGACGAAATGCTGGATCTGCCTTCCCGCAAAGCGGTGGCCGCCGGCTGAATTCCTGCGTCAAACCGGCGGATGGCGGAGCGGCACTCTGCTCCACCGTCCGCCGGTTTGTCTTTCCCCTCTAGCTGTCGCCATGGCTTTTCCCATCGTCGCGTTGACGGGAAGCGGTGCAGGAGCAAGTTTTACCCGACTCTGCTTTTTTGGCGCTTCAAGGACCCTCTTAGACCCGCAATCCCCAACCCTATTAAGATCACAGTGCTGGGTTCCGGAATAGATGAGCCAATTTCAACTATACCAAAAGCCGGGCCAACAAGGCCGGATGGCACACCGGCTGGAAACCCGGCACTCGCATCGGCGAGTAAGTCAGACCAGCGCCCTCCTACCAACATAGCAACGTAGTCTTCATCAGGCAAACTGCCTAATGGTTCACCTGCATTCCAGTCAGTATACGTAACCGGTTCTCCGCTAATCCAAGTAAAACTGCCTTCCAATGTAGAATCATTTAGACCAATCCAAAGAGGAACATGGACACAATTACCACAAATGTTCGCCACAGTGTATTCCACAGCCACAGTTTGGAAGTGTGGTCCAATAGCCACGTATTCCTCAGCGCTATTGAAAGTCACTAGGTGACCTCCAAAACGAACAGCTTCGGCTTCGGATTCATGCCATCCCTTGCGATCAAGGAGGTAGTAGATGTGACCCCCATAGGTAGCCGTATCGAGGATGCTCGCTGACGCTGGGCTTAATGTCACGGTTGTCAGTAAGCATGAGAGCAAAACAACATATTGGGTGTTCATAGTATTCTCCTAACTTTAGTACTAGATGCCCTAATTCGCGTGTTAAAAAACACATCTGCTCCCTGGAAGGGGCATCTTCTTTTATACATCAAGCCTTTGCTAAGCTCAAGACAACCAGCGGTAGGCATGGTGCTTCTGGCACCACTGCGCTAACTGCCGAGCGCTGCCGACTCTCTCCACCGTCGCAGACAACCACAGCGCCATCAACCTCCGCGCAGCACGCCGGCCAACCCTGGGAGCGCCGGCGTCCCCGCCGGCCAACCCTGGGAGCGCCGGCGTCCTCGCCGGCCAACCCTGGGAGCGCCGGCGTCCCCGCCGGCCAACCCTGGGAGCGCCGGCGTCCCCGCCGGCCAACCCTGGGAGCGCCGGCGTCCCCGCCGGCCAACCCTGGGAGCGCCGGCGTCCTCGCCGGCCATACCTATCCTGGGAGCGACAAAACTAATATATACTTTGTAATGATTTCCCTAAGCTTCCCGCTTAAATCTTAATCGTTCTGGCGATTCGGCTGAATAACTCCTGACACCTATGCCTGCTGCCTTCGTTCCCGGTTTCGACCACGACATCTTCGTGAGCTATGCTCACGTAGACAATCAGCCCCTACTGGTTCCGACGGGTGCTTCCGCGGGCTGGGTCGATACCCTGGTCGAGAACCTGAAAAGGCTGCTTTCCCAGCAACTCGGTCGCAAGGACTGGGGCAAGCTCTGGTTCGATCCGACGCTGCGCGGCAACGAACCATTTCCACCCGTACTTCAGGAGGCCGTGAGCCGCTCCGCGACCTTGCTGGTGATTCTCTCCGAAGGTTATCTGCAATCGGATTGGTGCCGGCGGGAGCGGGAAGCGTTCTTGCAGGCGGCCGCACAGCAGGGAGATACGCAAGGCCGACTCTTTGTGGTTCAACTCATGGATATCGAGCGAAGCCGCTGGCCTCGGGAATTCGGCGATCTGCTGGGTTATGAGTTCTTCAGCAAGGAAAGAGAGCATCAACCCGCCCGAACCCTGCGAATGCTGGCCGATGATCCCGGTAACCAGCTTTACTTTTTGCGGCTGGATAAACTGAGCCTGGAGTTGGCGGATCGTCTGCGGCGCCGGCGCGAGCAGCCAGTCACCCCGGTGCAACAGCCAGCCGTGATAACCGATGAAATCACGATTTTTCTCGCCGAGGTCACGCCCGACCTGGGGGATCTGGGGGATAACCTCCGGTCGCAGCTCAAACAAGTGGGTTTGCAGGTTCTACCGACCACCTACTACGACCGTTCCCCGGCGGCTTTCCAGGCCGCCATGGAGAAGGATCTGGCCGGCAGCACGCTGTTTGTGCAATTGCTCGGCCCGTACATCACCCCCAAGACTCATGACCTGCCGAAGGGTTACGAAGGGCTGCAACTGGATTTGGCCAGGGCGGCGGGCAAGCCGATCTTGCGCTGGCATGATCCCAAGCTGGACAGGAAGACCGCCAAAGATCCCGAGCTGCTGGCCTGCGAACCGGTCATGGTCATGCCCTTCGAGGATTTCAAGCGGGAAGTGGAACAGCAGGCGCGGTTGCTGGCCTTCCAACGTAACCTGCCCCCTGCTGGGGAAGCCTTTGCGCTGATCAATGCCAAGACCCCGGACATGGCGGTCGCCCAGGATATTTGCCGGGTGTTGGAAGACCATGCCATCGGCTATGAAATCATCGATGAAACCGAAAACCTGATCAATCTGGCGCAGATCTACGACTATCATGCCCTGATCGTCATCTACGGTCAGTGTGAACAGGTGTGGGTGCAGAAGCAGGTCAGGGATTGCCGCACGGTGATGCTCGGGAAAAAAGCCAGCGTACCGGTGTGCGCGGTCTACACCGGGCCACCTCCTGGGAAAGAACCACTGCGCATTAAACCGCCGCGGTTTCATTTCTTCAGTGATTCACGGGAGCCGGCGTTCCAGCGGTTCATTGCGGCGATTCAAGCCCAGGTAACGGCTTGATGGAAGCCTTGCCTGACAGCGCCGCCAGCCGCTGCCCCTATCCCGGCCTGCGGCCGTTTCGTCGGGATGAGACTGATCTTTTCTTCGGTCGCGAAGCTCAGATCGAGGCGATGCTCGCCAAGCTGGAAAGCCATCGTTTTCTGGCCGTGGTGGGCGTCAGCGGTTGCGGCAAGTCCTCGCTGGTGCAGGCGGGCTTGTTGCCGGCCCTGGAAGCGGGCTTTCTGTCCGATGCCGGTCCTGACTGGCGTATGGCGATCCTGCGCCCCGGCGAGACGCCGTTCAAACGGCTGGCGGAAGCGCTCAGTCAGGAGGTGGCGCTGGGGCCAGAGCGCGGCACTGATTCCGACGCGGCGGCGTTTCTGGAAGCCGCTCTCCGGCGCGGTCATCGGGGACTGGTGGAGGCGGTGGCGGAGACGCATCTGCCGGAAGGAACCAATTTGATTCTGGTGGTGGATCAATTCGAAGAGGTTTTCCGCTATCGGCGCCAGGCCGAAAACAGCAACGACGCCGATGCCTTCGTGAATCTACTGCTGGCTTCGGCGGCAGTGGCCGATACTCAGAGCACGCCGATTTACGTGGTCATCACCATGCGCTCCGATTTCATCGGCGATTGCGCGGTGTTCACCGGCCTGCCCGAGCAGATCAGCGAGAGCCAGTTTCTGACTCCGCGTCTCACCCGCTCTCAGTATCGGGCGGCTGTCGAGGAACCGGCCCGTCTGTTCGGGGGCGAACTGGCGCCGGAACTGGTCAATCAGTTACTCAACGATATCAGCACGGACCCGGATCAATTGCCGGTGTTGCAACATGCGCTGATGCGGATGTGGCTGCGGGCCGGCGGGGGAAAAGGCCACCGGCTGACCCTGGCGGATTACGAAGCGGTCGGCGGCCTGGCCGGCGCCCTGTCGCAACATGCTGACGAGGCGCTGCAGGAACTGGACCCGGCGCAACAGGCGATTGCAAAACGGCTGTTTCAATGCCTGTGCGAGCGCAGCGCCGAGGGTCGTGATACGCGGCGACCGGCGCGGTTGAGTGAAGTGGCGGCGGTGGCCGGGGTGGAGGTGGAAGCGGTCAAACCGGTGGTGGAGGTGTTCCGGCGACCGGATCGGTGTTTTCTCACGCCACCGGCGCCGGTGGCGCTGACCGCCGACACCGTGCTGGATATCAGCCATGAGAGCCTGATCCGGCAATGGCGGCAGTTAGATGCCTGGGTGCAGGAAGAAACCGAATCGGCGGTGATTTATCAGCGGCTGGAGGATGCTGCTCACCGTCGGCGTGAAGGCAAGGCGGCATTGTGGCGCGAACCGGATTTGGACATCGGCTTGCAGTGGCGGGACAGTGAGCATCCCAGCTCCACCTGGGCGGCGCGCTATGGCGGCGATTTTGACCAGGCGCTGGCGTTTCTGGAAGAAAGCCGGCAGGAACGCGAGCGGGAATTACAGGAAGAAGAAGCAGACCGCCAGCGCGAGTTGGACATGCTGCGGGAAAGGGAAGAATTCCAGCGGGCGCGGGCCGAGGAACAGGCGCAATCCGCCAGACGTTTGCGGAATCGAGCTTTATGGGCCACGGCGGCTATGGTGATTGCGGTGTTGTTTGCCGCTCTGGCTTCCATCAAATGGTATGAGGCAACCATTGCCAAAAAGGAGGCTGTGAAAAACGCTGCCGACGCTAAACAAGCGGCGACGGAAGCGGAAACACAACGGCAAGTTGCGGACCAAAGGAGCAAAATCTCTTTTGCTCACTTTATGGTATTCGAATCCAAGAGCTATCTAGGTAAGGAGTGGTCACCACTCAGCTTACTGTTGCCAATAGAGGCACTCAACCTTGTTCTTAGGTTGCCGGCAGATGCAACTTCTGCCTATCTGAGGAAAACGGCTGAAAAATCGCTACGGGATGCGCTTGCGGTAACAGGAGGGACACCTTTACGCGGCCACGAGGATGCAGTCAGGGCCGTGGCGTACAGCCCGGACGGGCGGACCCTGGCCAGCGGCAGTGGGGACCACACGGTGCGGCTGTGGGACCTGGCCAACCCCGGCGCCGAGCCGCGGCTTCTGCGCGGCCACGAGGCTTACGTCAATGCCGTGGCGTACAGCCCGGACGGGCGGACCCTGGCCAGCGGCAGTGTGGACCACACGGTGCGGCTGTGGGACCTGGCCAACCCCGGCGCCGAGCCGCGGATTCTGCGCGGCCACGAGGCTGAAGTCAGTGCCGTGGCGTACAGCCCGGACGGGCGGACCCTGGCCAGCGGCAATAGTGACCACACGGTGCGGCTGTGGGACCTGGCCAACCCCGGCGCCGAGCCGCGGATTCTGCGCGGCCACAAGGCTGAGTCTTGGCCGTGGCGTACAGCCCGGATGGGCGGACCCTGGCCTCGGGCAGTGACGATAACACGGTGCTGCTGTGGGACCTGGCCAACCCCGGCGCCGAGCCGCGACTTCTGCGCGGCCACGAGGCTTATGTCAGTGCCGTGGCGTACAGCCCGGACGGGCGGACCCTGGCCTCGGGCAGTGACGATAACACGGTGCGGCTGTGGGACCTGGCCAACCCCGGCGCCGAGCCGCAGATTCTGCGCGGCCACGAGGCTTATGTCAGGGCCGTGGCGTACAGCCCGGACGGGCGGACCCTGGCCAGCGGCAGTTGGGACAACACGGTGCGGCTGTGGGACCTGGCCAACCCCGGCGCCGAGCCGCGGATTCTGCGCGGCCACGAGGCTTATGTCAGTGCCGTGGCGTACAGCCCGGACGGGCGGACCCTGGCCAGCGGCAGTTGGGACAACACGGTGCGGCTGTGGGACCTGGCCAACCCCGGCGCCGAGCCGCGGCTTCTGCGCGGCCACGAGGCTTCCGTCAGGGCCGTGGCGTACAGCCCGGACGGGCGGACCCTGGCCAGCGGCAGTTGGGACAACACGGTGCGGCTGTGGGACCTGGCCAACCCCGGCGCCGAGCCGCGGCTTCTGCGCGGCCACGAGGCTTCCGTCAGTGCCGTGGCGTACAGCCCGGACGGGCGGACCCTGGCCAGCGGCAGTGGGGACAACACGGTGCGGCTGTGGGACCTGGCCAACCCCGGCGCCGAGCCGCGGATTCTGCGCGGCCACGAGGCTGAAGTCAGTGCCGTGGCGTACAGCCCGGACGGGCGGACCCTGGCCTCGGGCAGTGACGATAACACGGTGCGGCTGTGGGACCTGGCCAACCCCGGCGCCGAGCCGCGGATTCTGCGCGGCCACGAGGCTTATTTCAGGGCCGTGGCGTACAGCCCGGACGGGCGGACCCTGGCCAGCGGCAGTAGGGACCACACGGTGCGGCTGTGGGACCTGGCCAACCCCGGCGCCGAGCCGCGGATTCTGCGCGGCCACGAGGCTGAAGTCAGTGCCGTGGCGTACAGCCCGGACGGGCGGACCCTGGCCAGCGGCAGTGGGGACAACACGGTGCGGCTGTGGGACTTGGCCAACCCCGGCGCCGAGCCGCGGATTCTGCGCGGCCACGAGGCTGAAGTCTGGGCCGTGGCGTACAGCCCGGACGGACGGACCCTGGCCAGCGGCAGTGGGGACAACACGGTGCGGCTGTGGGACCTGGCCAACCCCGGCGCCGAGCCGCGGATTCTGCGCGGCCACGAGGATGCAGTCAGGGCCGTGGCGTACAGCCCGGACGGACGGACCCTGGCCAGCGGCAGTGGGGACAAGACCGTTCGAATCTGGCATTTGGACAATGCGCTAATTGAACTGACCTGCCAAACCGCCGGGCGTAATCTAAGCCAGAAAGAATGGCAACGGTATCGAGGTGATGAACCCTATCATAAAACCTGTAAAAATCTGCCCATTCATCCAAGTTTGATTGGGGCCGGCGTTAAACTGGCAAGAGCAGGCAATGTTGAGGGCGCTATTGCCCAATTCCGCAAGGTGCTGGAAATAGAACCTGGCTTGGCGTTCGATCCAGAAGCGAAAGCGAAACAGTCTGCGGCCAGTGTAGCAGTTGAGAGAGGAAAGAAACTGGCAAAGGAGGGAAAAATCAATGAGGCGCTGGCCGCTTTTTCCAAAGCGCGGGAATACGATCCCAAGCTGGAAAACGCTGCTGATTATTGGAGTGCGCTTTGCTTGGATGGAAGCCTGTGGGGACAAGCCGACGCCGTTATGCACGCCTGCGAGCGGGCAGTGGAACTGTCGCCAGATGATGGTAGATGGCGGGCCTACCGGGGAATCGCTCGGGCCTTGACAGGAAATCTCGCTGGCGCCAACGAGGATTTCCGATTCTATCTGGAATGGGCACCTGCCAATCAAGTACCTGAAACTTGGATCAACAAATTTCAGCAGTGGCTACGCGAACTGAAAACCGGGCGCAATCCGTTCGATGCGGCGACGCTGGAAGCGCTGCGGAAAGGCGAGTGATAGCCTATGTAGGATGCGGTAAGGAATGAACCGCGTCGTTCGGGTGGGGTGAATGCGGCCATCGGCAAAGCGGGCTTCCAGCTTGAACTCCAGTTCCTTCAGATCGCCACGGGTGATCAGATCACCCGCAACAACTAAGTCCGGTAGCCCGGTTAGGATACGGATTGTGTACCCTACGGGATTAGGAAACTCCAGTCAGAAAAGCTTCCAGCGTCGCCGCCAAAGCCCGACTGTGGACACCATAAAAATGATCCGCGCCGCGAATGATTTCCAGTTGCGCGGCTTTATTCCATTGTGGCAACAGCACGGCGATGGCCGTCGGCGGCGCAAAGGTGTCGTAACTGCCCGTGATCACTAACTTCAGCTTGGGCAACGCCCGCACCGGATGGAAATCGAGCAAATCTACCGGCGGCGACACCATGATCAGCCGCTGTGCTCGCTCCTGCGCTGCATAAGCGAGCGCATTCACCCAGGCGCCGAACGAATAGCCAGCCAGATCGAGCGCCGTGTTACCCTGAGCGATGAGATAATCGAGCGCCGCCTTGACATCCTGCTGCTCACCTTCGCCATCATCGTAGCGTCCTTGGCTCGCGCCGACGCCACGGAAGTTAAAGCGCAAGGTCGTGTAGCCGTGCTGTTGGTATACCCGCGCCAGCGTCTCGACCACCGTATTGTGCATACTGCCGCCGTACAGCGAATGGGGATGGGTGATGACCACTCCCCGGTTCCCTGGCGCCGGATACAGCAGCCCTTCCAATGCTATGGCGCCGGCGGAGAAGGCAATTGCTTGTTCGCTCATGACAGTGATTCCTAATGGGTGGTCCTGGCGGGTAAACTTAGCAAAAATAATTTTTTGGTTCACGCAAAAACGGGTGGTGTCCCTCAACTCTCGTGATGAAATCAGTCAAGTTCTGGGAATAGGTGTTCAATTTCTTGTAGCCGATCCAGGAACTTTACGTTTACTCCCTCCACGCGCTCCGCTACCGCCGCCTTGGAGCAGCAAATCGCCGTCTTGCAAGCCAAACTGGCCCGCAAGCACGAAGTCCTGTCGGAACTCATGGAGGACTATGTCCGGTTAAAAAAAGAACGTGGGGAACCTTGAAGGGGCGCTGGGTTCCCCCGGACATCCGCGATCAGTTCGTCGACTTCATCCAACACTGGGGTGACAAGGCGCGTGCGAAATTACTGGCTGACAGCCTGGTATGGGCGCAGCAGCACGATGAATTCAGGGACGGGCGCATCCGCAACGTCTATATAACGGCTGGCCGCCGTCAGGCGCAGACGTATTGAAATATAAATCCACGGAACACAACATCGACGTCTACGTCGCCTTCATGAAACTGTACGAAGTCACGGGAGACGGGGTGTGGCGGCAGCGGGCAATGCACGCCAAAGCGTTGGTCGTCGCCATGTGGAACAACGCAGGCGCTTACTTCTACACCGGAACCAAGGCAGATGGGGTTAAGCCCAACGCCGACAACTTCCCGGTCGATGTCATGCCATGGGGATTCCTGGCGATGGGAGAGGTAGGCAAGTACGGACGCGGACTGGCCTCGGCGCTTGCCCGGCACTATGCCTCGGAGGCGGTGGGCGGCCACGTGTTCGAAGGGGTCGACTTTAACACCGACAAGGACGGCGTGTGGTGGGAGGGTACGGCCCATATGGTCACCGGCTGGTGGCCGCTCTGTTACTTCGGTTCCGGCGCTATGCGGTCCAATGCGTGTGCCAAGGCCATCAAGCACCAAAACGAGTTACGCCAAGCGCAGATCTACGCGCCGCGCAACAACGGCAAGAGCATCGTCGCGACCGTGCACGACAAGTTGACGACCGGTTTCGACCTGCCCGCCGGTGGACCGTGGTATTACTATAACCGTCTGCATATCGGCGCAACCGCCTGGTTCATCTTCGCCGAGCAACCATGGAACCCCTATTGGGGCATTCCGGCAAACCAAGCCATTCCCTATCAGTTCGAGAATTTTTAATGGGCTTGTGTTGCTTTGCTATTGCTCTTATGTTTCTGGTCACCGCACTACGGCTGCAAGTATTCGTAATTTAACCGCATAGAACGCAAAGAACATATAGAAACATACAATACAGGATTTACGCAAAATTCCCGGTTTAGTACTACCCAATAGAAGCTCTGCGTAAGTCAAGTTTTTATCTTTGCGTTCTATGCGTTCTATGCGTTCTTTGCGGTTAATTAGATTTTTTTGCTACGCCGCTTCGCTCGGTATGATGCCCAACTCCAGCCGCTCCTTGCCCCGGATAACCGTCAACTCCAACGACTCGCCGAGGGGCCAGTCGGCCAGAAAGCGATGCAGATCGGCGACGCTGCCGACCGGTTTGCCGCCAATCGCTACGATCAGATCGCCCGGTCGCAGACCGGCGCTCGCGGCGGGACCGGCGGGGTCGCTGGAAATAACTTCCACCGCCTGATCCAACGGCAACTGATACAGCCGCGCCAGCCGCCGGTCCAACACCCGTTCCCGTCCGCCCAGTCCGAGCAGCGCTCGCTTGACCCGACCGTGCAACAGCAACTGGGACAGCACCCAGCGGGCGGTATTGGCGGGAATCGCAAAACCGATACCCTGCGCCAGAGCAATAATCGCCGTGTTGACGCCGACCACCCGACCGCGCGAATCCACCAGCGGTCCACCCGAGTTGCCGGGATTCAACGGCGCCGTATGCTGCACGATATTTTCTATCAGCCGGCCTTCCCTGCTGCGCAACGCCCGACCCAACGCGCTGACCACCCCCGTGGATACGGTCGATTGAAATCCCAGCGGATTGCCGATGGCGATCACCAGTTGTCCTACCCGCAACTGAGCCGAGTCTCCCAAACTGGCGTAAGCCAACCCGGAGGCGGTGGCCCGGATCACAGCCAGATCGGTAGCGGCGTCTTCCCCCACCACTGTAGCTTCGGCCCGCCCGCCGTCGGTGAACAGCACGGTCAGCCGCCGGGCGCCCTGGACCACATGCTGATTGGTCAGAATATAACCATCCGGCGCTACCACCACGCCGGAACCGGCGCCCATCTGCTCCAGGCCGGTGGCCGGCCCTGGTTTGCCCGCCATGACGCTGACCACCGCCGGCCCGACCGTATCGGCCACCGTGATCACGGCGCGCGAATACGCATCCAGCAACTCCACGTCGGACAGGTCGCTGTTAATCTCACACCGGCCCGGCGGTTGCTCGGAAACCGGACCTGCCAACCACGTCGGCTCATACGCCATTGGATTGCTCATTCAAAACCCCTATGCCGTCAACGGCGACCATCGCTCGGCGCCCTCAGCGGCGCTTGCGATTGTCCAGTCGGTAGACGGTAAATGGGGTTAAGACGGCGACTTTCAACGGCCGTTTCAGGAAAGGAAAAATCAGGGCGCCGGCGGTCGCCAGGATAGCAGGGCAGGCGCCGGCGCACGCGCCGGGATCTGTCCCAGCCGGATACTGATCGGATGGCCGGCGCCTAATTGCTGTCCATAGAAGGTCGCATACTCCATGACTTTCTGCACGTAATTCCGGGTTTCCATATAAGGAATGGTCTCGGCCCAGATATCCGCCTCCAACGGACCGGTGTCGGGTAGCCATTCCATCACCTTATTGGCACCGGCGTTATAGGCCGCCGTGGCCAGCAGCGCTTGTCCCTGGAAGCGGTTCAGCGTCTGCCGCAGATAATAGGCCGCATAGGCAATGTTGCGATCGGCCTGGAGCAGTTCATGGGTGTCCGGCAGGCTGCGTTGCAGTTCCTGCGCAATCGTCCGGGCGGTGGCCGGCATCAGCTGCATCAGCCCCAGGGCCCCGGCCGGCGAGGCGGCGTCATTCCGGAAACTACTTTCCTGCCGCATGATGGCGTACAGCCAGGCAGGATCGAGCTCGATTACGATCGGATTCAGCTGCGACCTGTTCTCTATAAGGCCGGGGAAAGCGCAATTCCAGGTCGTCCCAGTAACCGGCGCGCGCCAGCGTAGCGATAGCCTGGTAGTGCCAGCCCCAGCGCTGCGCCAGCTTAGCCACTCTCCGCAGACCTGGCTGACTCAAGCCTTCGATGGTGTAATTCCATTCCACCGTGGCTTCCGGCAGACGCCCGAGCAGGTACAGTTCCCGCGCCCGCGCCAGTCCAGGCGCGCTTTCCATGGCGTCCAGTTCCTTGGCGCTTACCTGCAGGGGCTTGTCATTGAAGCGATAGGACAACCCCAACCGGTCGGCGGCGAGGAAGCCGTGATAGTCGCGCTCGCCGGCCAACTGTCGGTAAAGATCAGCGGCCTCAATGCCCCGCCCCAGCGCTTCCAGGGAGCGGGCCCGCCAGTAGCGCCAGCGTGGCTCCGCGCGCTGCGGCGACTCGAGCTGCTGCAGCCATTGCCACGCCGCCTGCCAATCCCGCTGCCGCAACGCCACCCGGACCCGCCACTCCCGCACCACGGCATCAACCTCGGCGGCGGGCAGCGCCGTCAGGCGGCGCATGGCGTCCGGCTGTCCCCGGGCCGCCACGAATACGGCCAGTTGCCGCTCTACTGCCTGCCACGTTGCGCCACGCAGGTTATAACGGGCTTGCAGGGTATCGAAGGCGGTCGCGGCGCTGACCGAATCCTGTTTGCTCCAGCGACGCAGACCGTGCAGCAGCATTGCTTCCCTATCAGACCCGGCGCCGGCGAGACGAGCGCTGTCCAGGAGCAGGCGAGGATTCTCGTCCACTGCCAGCCATAGCTGCGCCGTCGCCTGCTCGCCGGCGGGCAGCAGACCAAGCAATTGCTGCGCCAGACGTCTTTCTCCTTGCGCCAGTGCCAGCTTGAAACGCTGCCAGATCAGGGCGCCGTTCAGTCCGCCCCGGTCCGTCCAGTAGGCGATCACCGGGTCACAGGCCGACGGCAGGGCGGCGCCGCGCAGCCATACGTCCTCGATCTTTTCCAGAGCCGCGTCGCCCCGGCTGGTATTCAGCAGCGCCTGCCGGCGCCAGCAATCCAGGGAAAGGTCGGCATTGGGCTGATAATCTTGCAGGAAATCGCTCCAGCGGCGCTCCGCGGCCAGTTGTCGCAGCCACTGAGCGCGCAGGCGGTCGGCCAGGGGGGAAGGCGCATAACGTTGCAGGAACGCTCTGACGGCGGCGCCTGGATTGCCGCCCAGTCGGCGGTTTAGATCACGATACAGCAGATAGGGATAGAGGGGATAATCGGCCAGTTCATTGAAGGACACTATTGGCCCGTTCTGCAAAGCCTGGTCGGCGGCTGCAAAAGCCTGTCGCTGACTCGACAAGTCAGCAGTCGCGCCTAGGGACCCGCTGGGCAGGCATAGAAAGATCAGCAGCCAAAGCAGGCGGCGGGACAGCGCCGTTCCCGGACCCTGTGCCATTACTGCCGGACGCTAAAGACCGTGGTAGCGCTCAGGCGCATTAATCGTACACCCGGTTCAGGCCGCGATAACTGTTATAAAAGCCCAGCACGCGGCTGACATAAGTACGGGTTTCTTGGTAGGGTGGGATGACGTTGCCGTAGCGCTCCACGGCCCCTTCGCCGGCGTTGTAGGCCGCCAGCACCAGGCTCAGGTCGTTCTGGAACCGGTCCATCAGCCAACGCAGATAGCGGGCGCCGCCGTGCATATTGGCGACCGGATCGAACGCATCGGGCACGCCGAAGCGGCGGGCGGTGTCGGGCATCAATTGCATCAACCCCTGGGCGCCTTTATTCGATACTGCCTGGGGATTATAGGCGGATTCGGCGCTGATGACGGCATGCATCAGCTTGGGATCGAGACCGTAAATCCGAGCGACCAGTTCGATCTGAGGCGCGTAGAACTGGCGATTCTGCTGCCTGGATGTACGCGAGCCGAGAGATGTCAGCGTGGTTACAGGAGCGGATCGGTAGGAATACGCCCGCGTGGCCGGGTATTCCGCCAGCGCCTGCTGCGTATACGGCGAGGCGTTGCGGCCCGCCCCATTGGCGGCTCGTAACTGCGGATAGCCCATGAGTGCCTTGGAATAATAGGTGTAATAAGAAGGCTGCGTGGCGTTGACACGGCTTCGGCCGCGCTTATTGGTGGAGAGCACCTGCAATTGTGTGCGCGCGCCGTTCTTAAGAAACAACTGACAACGGGGCTGTGTGCAGCGATCGGTAAAATGGCGCACCCCGGAGGCATCGGTGTACACATAGATATCGGCCCAACAGGGAACCGCGCCCACCAGCACGCAGCCCACTATCCCGCCCACCAGCCAACGGCTCCATCTGCTTCGTGGTACCATCTGTATCAGCATGGCAACAATTTATCCACAACCGCCCCCGGAGCGCAGTTCAACCCCGCACGCTCAGTTCAACCCCTGATACCGGTTGTAGTAATCCAATACCCGGACGACATAGGTGCGGGTTTCCTCGTAAGGTGGGATGACATTGCCATAGCGCTCCACGGCCCCTTCGCCAGCGTTGTAGGCCGCCAGCACCAGATTCACATTATTCTGGAACCGGTCCATGAGCCAGCGTAGATAACGGGCCCCGCCGTGCATATTGGCGACCGGATCGAACGGATCAGGCACACCGAAACGGCGGGCGGTGTTGGGCATCAATTGCATCAGGCCCATGGCACCCTTGTTGGAAACCGCCGCCGGGTTGAAAGCAGATTCCGCGCTGATCACCGCATGCATCAGCTTGGGATCGAGCCTGTAGGTTCTGGCGATCTGCTCGATATGGGGGGTATAGAGTTTGCGGTTGGCCTGATTGACGGTGGGACTTCTACCGCTATAGCGGGCGCCCAATGGATAACCCAGCGGCGCCATGGAGGAATAGTAGACATAATTGGAGCCTCGTGCCATGGCCCCGACCGCCGCGTAGTTATTGGCGGGAACGACCTGCAGCCTGCTGCGCAGTTTGGTTTTCAGGAACACCGAACAGCGTCCCGGATCGCTGGGACGATCGGTAAAATTACGGACTCCAGAAGGCTCTTTGCAGACGAATATATCCGCCCGGCAGGGAAAAACTAACACCAGCAAAATGCACACTAACCCTAGTGACAGCCAGCGATTCATGAGTAGTTCTCACTTCAGCAGGTGTTCTTGGAAATCAGTCGATGTCGAGTCGATTGCTGCCCCTGGCATGATAGTGACATCCTGTCAGCCTTTGAAACATCAAGCGCTCCGTTGCGGTTTCTGTTTATTTACACCGGTCGGTCGCTTCAAGCCAGCATTCGACACGCTGAGAGGCTTAGCCTGCACAGTCTCAAATTGGCTACCCACTTAAGGCGGGACAATCGCGTCGGTGTCCTCGCCGGCTGGCTGCGGTCAGGTGTCTGCCCGACCCTGGGAGCGCCGGCGTCCTCGCCGGCCCTTTTGCGGTCAACCGGCGAAGTGTCCCAGCTTAAGTGTATACCTCTCAAATTAAGCCATTGAACGGGCTTTTGCAATCTTAGCATGCCTGCCAGACGCGCTGCACTGCGACTGTACAGCCGGCTATGATCCAGGTCAATTGTGGCCGGCCCGCAGGCCGTACAGCGCCTCGGGCAGTCCGGAGCCGGCCGCGCCGATTCTGAATGATCCGCCAAAATTTGTTATCTTATTTGATTACTTATGCCGTGCTTCAGGTGATCCCCCATGACCGCTCCAATCGACACCGCCACTGTTGAACCCGCCTCCGACAGCGCCGTCGCGCTGGACAAGCCGCCCAGAACACGCGCCACAAACCGTCATGCGACCGTTGCCGCAGCGCCCGCCGCCACGCCGGACTACGATCTCAATGCACCCGAGTGGTATCTCAACCGCGAACTGACCTGGCTGGAGTTCAACCGCCGCGTGCTCCACGAAGGCCAGGACGAGCGTACGCCGTTATTGGAGCGCGTTAAGTTTCTGGCTATCGTCAGCTCCAATCTGGACGAATTCTTTATGAAACGCATCGGCGGCCTTAAACAGCAGCTCGGGGCCGGCGTCAAGGAATTGAGTGTCGACGGTCGCACCCCGCAGCAACAGATTCGCGCCTGCTACGCCGTGGTGCGCGAACTGGAGGAACAGCAGCGGCTGCTGGCTAGGGAACTGCACGTGCTGCTTATCAATCAGGGCATACGCATCAGTAGTTACCAGCGCCTGACGCCCACTCAGCAGGTGCTGATGCGGGATTATTATGTTAAGAATATTTTCCCCCTGGTTACGCCCCTGGCCATGGACCCGGCCCATCCGTTTCCCTTCATCTCCAATCTCTCCCTGAACCTGTTGGCAACAGTGCGCTATCTGGAAGAGGAAAACACCGCCCTGACCCGGATCAAGGTGCCTACCGGCTCCGGTATTCCCCGCTTTCTGCAGGTCGGCACGGAGACCCTGTTCGTGCCGCTGGAGGATGTGATTGCGCACAACCTCGACCTGCTGTTTCCGGGCATGGCGATCGAAGCCTGCGAGATGTTCCGGGTGACCCGCAACGCCATCACCGACAAGAGCGAAGATCACGCCAACGATCTGTTGTCGATGATTGAATCGGAATTGCGCGACCGCCGCTTCGCTCCGATCGTGCGGCTGGAAGTCATGAAGGGCATGGACCCCGTGCACCGCGGCATGCTGGCTGCCGAGCTGGGTCTGGACGAAGAAGAGGATGTATTCGAAGTGGACGGCATGATAGCCAAGCGCGATTTGTTCCAGATTGCCGCTTTGGACCGGCCCGAGTTGCACGATCCGCCGCAACACCCGCTGGACCATCCCAAACTGAGCGGCATCCCCAATATCTTCCATGTCATCCGCGAGCACGGCTCCCTGTTGCTGCAGCATCCCTACGAGTCGTTCGTTACCTCGGTGGAGCGCTTTCTCAAGGAAGCCAGCGAAGATCCCAAGGTTCTGGCCATCAAGATGACGCTGTATCGGACCTCCTCCGATTCCAAAATCATCCAGTACCTGATCAACGCTTCCCAGAACGGCAAGCAGGTGGCGGTGCTGGTGGAGCTGAAGGCGCGCTTCGATGAATTTGCGAATATCCAATGGGCGAACCGCCTGGAAGAGTCCGGCATTCATGTCAGTTACGGCGTACTGGGCCTGAAAACCCATAGCAAAGTGATCTTCGTGGTGCGCCGCGATTACGACGGGTTGCGCTGCTACGCCCATATTGGCACCGGCAACTATCATTCCGGCACGGCCCGCATCTACAGCGATCTGGGACTGCTGACCTGTGATCCGGTGATTGGGACGGATTTGACTGAACTATTCAATTACCTGACCACCGGCTACGTTACCAGGCGCGATTACCACAAGCTGCTGCCCGCTCCCAAGGTATTGAAACCGGCGCTGCTCGCCAGGATCCAACGGGAAATCGACAACCATACGCCACAATCGCCGGGTCTGATTCAGTTCAAGATGAATGCACTGGAGGACAGCGAGATTACCGCGGCGCTGTATCGGGCTGCTCAGGCGGGCGTGAAGGTGGATTTGATCGTGCGTGACACCTGCCGGCTGCGGCCGGGAATTCCCGGACTGTCCGACCCTGTGCGGGTGGTCAGCATCGTTGGGCGGTTCCTGGAGCATTGCCGCATTTATTACTTCCGCAACGGCGGCGCCGAGGAATATTACCTTGGCTCCGCCGATTGCATGAAGCGCAACCTGGAAAGTCGGGTGGAAGTAGTGGCGCCGGTGGAATCGCCGGAATTGCGGGACAACCTGCGCCAGATTCTGGAGGTGCAGTTGCACAACAAGCGCAACGCCTGGGACATGCAGCCGGACGGTTCCTATGTCCAGCGTCAGCCCGGCGAGGGGGACGATGCCCGCACCGTGCAGGAAATTCTGATCGATCTGGCGGAACAGCGCCAGAAAGTGGCGCAGCGGTTGAAAAAGCGCAAGCGTAAGGGGTTTATCAGCGAACTCTGACGGACCGTTAGCTTCAGTTTATCCGGTATTCTCCGATCCAGCGCTGGATCGGAACCCTGGAATTGCCCATTCCCGTTCCGCTGCGCCTGCGGCGCAGCCCCTGAAAGGCCGATCGGTAGGCTGCAAACTGGTATAAAATTAGAACTACCCGCCGCAGCCGCACTATTACGAGCAGGGGGTGATCCCTGCAGGAGCACGGTTATGTTGATCATGAGTAGCGATAAACGCAAGGGCTTGGCCGGGGTCGTGGTCGATGAAACCGCGATCTCCCGGGTGAATGAGACCGGCCCCCTGACCTATCGCGGTTATGAAATCCAGGATCTAGTGGAACACTGCACCTTTAAGGAAGTGGCCTACCTGATCTTATATGGGGAACTGCCTACGCCGTCCCAGTTCAGGCGCTTCCAGACCAAGGAACGCAATTACCGGTCTGTCAGTGCGGAGTTGATCGACGTTATCCGCCGCTTTCCCACCACTGCCGATCCCATGGCCAGATTGCGCACCGCAGTCAGTTTCCTCGGGCTGGAAGATCCGCAGGCCGACGCTATCCAGCGGGAAGAGAATCTGGAAAAAGCTATCAAGATGCTGGCCCGGATTCCGACCATCATCGCCGCCGGTTACCGTTTGCATAAAGGACTGGAGCCGATTCCACCGCGCCCGGAGCTGGCCTTCAGTGAAAACTTCTTCCATATGTGTTTCGGTGAGGCGCCCGAGAAAGCGGTGCGGCGCTGTTTCGATATTTCCTTGATTTTGTACGCCGAGCTTGGTTTTGGTCCGTCCACCTTCGCCGCCCGGGTTGTGGCCTCCAGTCTGTCCGACATCTACAGCGCCGTGACGGCGGCGATCGGCTCCTTGAAAGGTCCTTTACACGGTGGCGCCAACGCCGGCGTCATGCGCATGCTGCTGGACATCGGTGAACCGGAGCGGGTTCAGGCGTGGGCCGACCAGGCGCTGGCTAATAAACAGACGGTTATCGGCTTCGGCCATCGTATCTTCAAGCGCGGCGATCCGCGCGTACCCATTCTCTATGCTGAGCTACAAAAGCTGGCTCGCCTGCGGGGCGGCGAAAAATGGATGCAGATGCAGGAGATTCTGGCCGATGTCATGCGGGAGCGGAAAGCGCTCTATCCGAACCTGGATTACCTGGCGGGGCTCGCTTATTATCTGATGGGTTTCGAAGTCGAGATGGCCACGCCGGTTTTCGCGATGAGCCGCGTTACCGGTTGGTCGGCTCATGTGATGGAACAACTGGTCGCCAACAAGCTGATCCGGCCCATTAGTTCCTACATCGGCCCGGCGCAGCGCTCGGTGGAGCGGTCGCGGGAGAGCTGATTCCGGCGGGAAAACAGCGGCGGCGGGAACGCCGCCGCTCTATCGATGCTGTCAGCTCTTCTTGTAGGAATACTGATACACGTATTTACCGTAACCGTAACCGTAGCGGCTCTTGGTTAATCTTACATTATTGAACAGCGCGCCTCTCAGACTGACGCCTCCCTGTTTGAGGCGTTTGATGGTTTGTTCGATTTCCCGCGGGACATGAGTGCCGGCTTTCAACACCAGCAGGGTGGCGCCGACCAGTCGACCGACGATAACCGCATCGGCGACGGCCAGCACCGGCGCGCAATCGATAATGACGTAATCGTAAGCCGTGCTCACTTCATCCAGGAAAGTGGCGAAACGCTCGTGATGCAGCAGTTCGGCGGGATTAGGCGGTATTTTCCCGGTGGGGATAAGGTCCAACTGGTCGATAGCGGTGTGCTGGATAACCTGGTCCAGGGTAACCACTCCGTTGATAAGGTCCGCCAGCCCCGGCTCCCGCTCCGATCCCAGGTACCTGTTCAGTTGCCCTTTGCGCAGGTCGGCGTCGATCAGCAGAATCCGTTTGTCGGCGCTGGCCATCACTGCTCCAAGATTGGCGCTGATAAAGGTCTTGCCTACCCCAGGGCCAGGACCGGTAATCATGATGCGGTTATTATTGGCGTCCATCAAGACAAAATGTAGCGTCGCCCGTAAGCTGCGCAGGCTCTCGACAGCGGCGTCTTCCTTATGCTCGGTGGCGAGCACGGCCTGTTGAGGAATCTTGGCGCGCAACCGCCTGCGCAGCTTGTCCTGCCAGCTGCTGTGAGGAATCGTAGCGTACACGGGCAGACCCAGTTGTTTTTCGACCTGCTCCGGGTCTTCCAGCCCACCGGCGAGCGAGTGGCGCAGCAGCGCTGTCACAACTCCCACAAACAATCCCACCACTAACGATAACATTAGCACCAAACGTTTTTTGGGCGAATCCGGATAGATAGGGGGAATAGCGTAATCGATGATGCGCACATTGCCCAAGGTGCCCGCTTTGGCCACTTGCAGTTCCTGGGCCTTGTTCAGCAATGAGGTATACAGATCGGTATTGATTTTGGCGTCGACCGAAAGCCGTACGACTTCCTGCTCGGTGTCAGGCAGGTTCTTGACCTGCTTGTTCAAATCAAGCAATTCATTGTTGAGGCCGGCCATTTGGGCGTCCAGCGAGACCACCATGGGATGGGCGGGTTTGAATCGCCTGAGCAATTCTTCGCGATGGGTCTTCAGCTCTAACAGTTGCTGTTCGATTCGCGCGATTTGCTCCAGCGTGTTGGTAATCTCCTTCGGCAGATCGATGGAGCCTTTCTGCTGCCGGAAGGCATTGAGGGCCCCTTCGGCCGATTCCATGCTCTTCTTCAAGGAGGGTAATTGCTGCTCCAGGAAGACGAGCGTCTGCGCCGCCTCAGCGGAGCGGCGCTCCACATTCTGGCGCAGGTAAATGTTAGCGATTTCATTAATGAGCACGCTGCCTTGCACCGGATTCGGAGCTACCAGGCTCAGGCCAATGATGCTGGATTCCTTGCCCGTTTCGGCAATCTTCAATCTTGCTTTGAGGCCATTGATAGCGTTCAGGAAATCATTGCGCATCAATTGAAAGCGGGTGCCTGGCCGCGCCCGGAGTTCGGAAACGAACAACAACAACGGCTGGCCGCTCAACTGGGTTTGCGCCAGTTTACCTACTTCTCCCTCCAGGACGACGGACGCATCAGAACCAAAGGTCTCAGCAGGCCCCAACAGCCGGTAGCGCCCCCTTTCCCCAGCCTCCAGGATAAAGGGTTCGCCCAGGTAATCTCTAGGGACATCGAAACTCAGTACTTTAATGATTTCTCCGCCCCAGGCGTATTGATTCAAGCCGAACCAGGGGTCGGCCAAACCTCCTCCGGAGTAGTAACGGGCAATGGCTGTCCCGATCACAGGGAAATAGATGGGGCCGGCGCCGATAGCGAGACGCAGGTTATCCACGGCTTTACCCAGCACCAGGCGGGAGCTGAGGATTCCTATTTCCGCATTCACTGCGGTCTCTCCTCCCATGAAAGGAGCCAGGATGTCGGTCATTTTCTGAGCGGGATTCTCCTGCTGCTCTACCTGGATCAACGCATCCACCTGGTATTGAGGGGGGACAATGAGTAAATAAGCTACGCCAACCGCAAGGACAAACAGGGTAACCGCCAAAATCAGCCATTTGGCTCCGGCCAGGATCGCTATATATTGACCCAGATCAATCTGCTCTTCCTGGTAATCCTGGGGCGTAGGCGCATAAGGCATAACCAACTCGTTTTTAGAAGTCATGAGTTTCTATATCTATAGGTCGTGATATTCACTTCTCACCTTAGACTGTATACAGGCTATAGCATGTTGTCCGAAAGGAGGGCGGTGCTGCTTATGGGGCGTAAACCCGTTGATTTGAATCAGAATTGGTCGTGGCGTTGATAGTCTGTGCGGTAGGCAGGATCTGTGTGATCACACGGTTCCAGCGAGTTATCACAGCGGCATCCACGTAGACAACATCATGTGGGATCAGATTGAAACGATCCGCCAACAGCAAGGCGTCAGGTGAATTGGCGTCCAGATGGAAAATTTCAGGCATGGGTCGGCGGCTGCGGATCACGTAGATGTGACCGGCACTGGAGGTAAGAGGATCGACACCGCCGGTATCGCTCAACGCCTCTGTCAGAGTCAACCGGCCTTTATTCAATAGTCGGGAAGAGGGGCTGCGAACTTCCCCAAGCACAAAGACTTTATTCAGCGTGTTGTCGGGCACGTTGAGCAC
Source organism: uncultured Pseudomonadota bacterium (assembly GCA_963708455.1). Lineage (GTDB taxonomy): Bacteria > Pseudomonadota > Gammaproteobacteria > Competibacterales > Competibacteraceae > CAIMUS01. The sequence continues at coordinate 1,279,028 of CAVPSQ010000004.1, read as the reverse complement.
ATCGCCGTTGTCAAGCAGCAGGTTCTGGCTGAGATCGCCTTTTTCGTACAGCGCCAGCAGATCGATCGGGATGACCCGCCCGTCCCTGCGCGTGAGCGTCACATTCAGCATGTCCGCCTCTGGCGTGAGACCACCGGAAAGATTGATAGCGTCGGCCACGGTCAGCGGGACGTCGGTAATAGGGCGTACGCCAGGCTGCTTGACTTCGCCCACGACATAAGCTTTCTTGCTGCGGAAAGAAATGACCCTGACATCCAATTGGGGATTTTCGATGTAACGGGCGAGCCGTTTAGTAAGGATATCCCGCAATTCATCTACACTCATGCCGGTCACCTTGAGCACCCCGACGTAAGGATAGAAAAACGTGCCGTCATCCGCGACCACGCTGCCGGCCGCCTCCGGGTTGCGGAACTCGCCCGCCGGTATCGTCAGTTCAGGATGGTCCCATACCGTGACGATAAGAATATCTCCCGGCCCCAATCGGTAGGGGCCATAGTCCTGTTGAGGTGCGCCCACTTTGGCGGTGTCCGGCCGGCGGTTTGTTGCAGCAGACTGCTGCACGATCAGATCCGCCGTGATCGGCGTGATGATGACTTTGGACGTCACCAGTTCACCCGATTCCAGTACAGGCACTTCGACCTCGGACTCGCCGCTGGTGGTTCCCATGTACATACCGGGGGTGAGCGCACAGGCGGCTAAAGAAAAGCAAATCACCAACAACAGGATCAGTCTCGCTTTCATCTTCCGATTCATATTTTCAGTTTGGCTGACCAGTCCGCCACGCCCTGCTGGATCAACCGCAAAGCCTCTTCGAACGCCGTGCGCGATTGGCGATAGGGATCCAGTATATCGGTATTGTTCCATTCGCCGAGCCGGTATACCTTACCGCGGGCGCTCGGATCCAGCGCTGCGATGGCCTTTTTTTGCGCGGTTTCCATGACCAGCACCAGATCGGCCTGACGCAGCAGGGCTTCGGTTAACTGGCGTGCCCGGTGAGCCGAAATATCGATGCCCTGCTCAAGCAGCAGATCCTGGGCGGTCTCGTCCGCCGGGTAGCCGACCAAAGCGCTGATGCCGGCCGATTCAACCGTCATTCCCGCCAGGCCGGCCAGTTGGCGAGCCAATAAAGCTTCACCCATGGGACTTCTACAGATATTGCCTATACAAACGACCAGTATGCGGTTGAACATGGATTGTGCATCAGCAGGAGGGATTGCAGCAGCGATCCATACTATCAGAATCAGTGACGCAATTCACACGGACATGTAAGGTTTTGTCTCAAAAATGTAACAAATTGACGCCATTTGCCGCCGAAGCCGGAAGGTTATCAGGATATGGTTCTTCTGTTCAATTATCCAGATTTTATTGTTCTGCCCGCAAGCGCCTGCGTCTCGAGCCGCAGCGATTTGGCCAGTCCCGCGCTGTATCCAGGGCTAGGCGCAAGCTCTTAACGAATTCTGCGCGCCAGGCGCACGCCGCCAACCGTGCCTGCCGGCCACCTCTGGGGAAGTTTGCAAAACTTTACAAAAATAATTTTAGCTACCTACTTAAGGTGCGACAATCTTGCCCCTGGGAGCGCCGGCGTCCTCGCCGGCCTTTTGAGGCCACTCTGCACAGTGTCCCGGCTTGAATGGATATCCGTAATTTGATGCGCCCAGGTCGAGTTACTAGTTGACAAGCAAGTCTAGACTGAGAGAGTATTCACTCTAGATGTTTAAGCGATGAGGTGGATTATTATGAAAAAATATCTTTACCCGTCTCTGTGCGGTGGATTAATGCTCTTGGGCTCGGTTGCGGCCAATGCCGCCACCTTGATACAGCTAGGTCCGGAAGGCGCGCAGGGCTATATGGCCGTCACCGGCTTCTTGCCAGGAGCTACAGCCGGTGGTAGTCAAAACTTTACAATGACGTTTGATAACATCAGCAATTCCTCTGGCGGGGCGCCAAGTACGTTTTCCTTATCGGGTGTGTCGCCAGCGGGCCCGCTGGATATTTTCAGCAGCAGCTTGGACATGAAGATTGATTTAAGTCCCCCCTGCAACCCGCCACAAACCCCCGGCTGCACGCCGATCCACGACCCCACCAATCCTAATTACACTCCCAGCAACGATATCTTTGAGCTGCTGATGTCCTGGTCAGGTGCGACCGTCTCGGTTTCCAGCCCCATTAACCTGATTTTCGGCACCTCTAATACCAATGCGACTGAGGTTGGCAAGACCGCCACTATCACTTACACCGGCTTCAACCTCTTCGGCTTGCCGGGGGGAGCAGGTTCGCTCCTGCTCACGGTTACTAATCCTACCGATTCCAACACGGTAAGTTTTTCAGTGACGGAAAATTGCACGAGCGCCGCCTGTTTTACGCAGCGGCTGGCTCAAATCGATCTTATGGGATCACCGACGCATCTCAACATCATAGACGGCATATTTCAAATCCCCGAACCCGCCAGCCTGGCGTTGTTTGGGGTCGGTCTAGCCGGTCTGGGCTGGACCCGCCGGATGAAGAAAGCCGCTTAAATCGGTCCTTAAGATTGATTGACTGGACGGCGGTCGCAGGACCGCCGTTTTTTATGTCCCAGTGCAGGTTAGAGCATGTCCCAACCCACCCTGACCGAACGGCTGACAGCTTTAATTTACGCCAAGCCCATTACCCCGACCGATCTGGAACAGGCCGCCCTGTTCACCTTGGACGCTATCGCCAATGCGCTGGCGGGGCGCCACTCGGAACCGGGTGAAATACTGCTGAACTGGCGGCGCCAAAGCGGCACGGACGCCGGCCGGCGGGCGTTTCTGCTGGGCGCTTTGACTCATATTCTGGAAGTGGACGATCTGCATCGCGCCTCGGTGGTGCATCCCGGCTGCGTGGTCGCACCGGCTGCCTGGTCCGTCGGCGAACGGGAAGGTGTCGGCGGCAAGGTTTTGCTGACTGCCATGCTGCGCGGCTTCGAGGCGGCCTGCCGGGTCGGCATGGCGGTGGGACCAGCCCATTACCGACTCTGGCACAACACCGCCACCTGCGGACCCTATGGCTCCGCTATAGCCGTCGCTTCGTTGCTGGAACTGGATACGACGCAGACCGTGCATGCTCTGGGCAACGCCGGCACGCAATCCGCCGGCCTGTGGCAGTTTCTGGACACCGGCGCGATGACCAAGCATTTGCACGCCGGCCGAGCGGCGGAAGCTGGCGTGTTGGCCGCCGATCTGGCGCGGCTGGGCTTTACCGGTCCACCGGCGATCCTGGAAGGCGCTAAAGGCTTCTTCGCCGCCGCCTGTCCCGACGCGACCCCGGCGGCGGTGCTGCACGACCCGGACGGACCCTGGCAGTTGCTGCAAACCTCTCTCAAGCCCTGGCCTTCCTGCCGGCATACCCATCCCGTCATCGACGCGGCGCAGCAATTACGACACCAGCTTGCCGCTCCCGATGCTATCGAACGAGTGGATGTGGTGACTTATCGCGCGGCCCTGGATGTCTGCGACCGGCCCGAACCGCAGTCGGAGTATCAGGCCAAGTTCTCTCTGCAACATGGCGTGGCGGCGGCATTGACCTTACCGCAAGTAGATTTTGCCGCTTTCGCCGCCGAGGCGCGCGCCGCTTTGGCGCCACTGAGAACCCGCGTCATTCTAGCTCTGGCGGAGCCGTATGCCTCGGCCTATCCCCAGGCTTGGGGCGGCGCGGTGACGGTCATTTGCAAAGACGGCTCGCGGCTGACGGCGCGGCGCGACCATACCAAGGGCGACCCGGAAGCGCCGCTGTCCAGAGACGAGGTCATCGCCAAGGCAGGTATGTTATTGGACTATGGCGGGGTCGATGCGCCCGCGGCTCTCATCGATGACATCTTGAACCTGGCTGCTGACGGCCCCTTGCCGCGTCTACCGTTGTAGCCGGCTCGGCGGACGGCGGCGGCGCTGGTCCCACCAGCACGCCTTCACTCTTCATCTTGTTCGGCGATGTCCAACTCGGCCCGATGCAGGTAATGCGAGAAACTGGCATCCCCGGTACAGGGGACTATCTGTTTCTCAGCGATCACCATGCCGGTAATCACCTGGGCGCCATTGTCTGCACGCAGCGCCCAGCACACCAGCGGAGCATAAACCTGCTCCCCGGTGTCCATGTCGTTGAAAGCGGCAAACCAGCCCTCGGCCGGTATGATCTGTAAAATCCGACTGTCCTGGCCCGCGCTCATGTCCGCCTGCATCCCCCTGCCGCCAAGCGATCATTCACCGATGATCTTGACCAGCACCCGCTTTCTGCGCCGGCCGTCGAATTCACCGTAAAAGATCTGCTCCCACGGGCCAAAATCCAACTGCCCGCCGGTCACGGCCACCACCACCTCGCGGCCCATGACCTGGCGCTTCAGGTGAGCGTCGCCATTGTCCTCGCCAGTCAGATTATGGCGATACCGGCTGATTGGCTCGTGCGGCGCCAGTTGCTCCAGCCACGCCTCGTAATCCTGATGGAGACCGCTCTCGTCGTCATTGATAAAGACCGACGCCGTGATATGCATCGCATTGACCAGCGCCAGCCCCTCCTGGACGCCGCTGTCGCGCACACAGTCGCTGACCTGCGGAGTGATATTGACGAAACCCCGCCGGGCAGGCACATTGAACCACAGTTCTTGGCGATAACTCTTCATAGATACAGTGAGCTAAAAAGATCAAAAGGTTATCTTTAACAAACCGGCACTGCCGGCAACCCGCGAACAGAGGCGCTGCATCACCATGATCGAAATCACCATACGGTTGTTCAACAGCCTGTCCCGCTATGCGGACGGCGGCAAGCCGTTTTCTATGGCGTTGCAGGATAACATGACCGTCGGCGAGGCGTTAAAAATCCTGCCAGCGCCGGAGAGCGAGATTTTCCTGCTGTTGCACAACGGCAGAAATATCATGCAAGGCTACGGCTGCAATTCCGGCATCGAAAAGGAACATATCCTCGAGCACGGCGATGTACTCGCCTTTTCGGGCCCCGTTCCCTTCAGTCGGGGCTATGGCGCCGCCGTGGTTTAATCTATACTCGCAAACGCGGGTTCCTAAACCTTGGTGCGAACGACCGCCTTCGGCGCGATGCAGACTTTACACGTAGACCTCGGCGAGCGCAGCTATCCCATCTATATCGGCCCCGGCCTGTTGGGAAAGGCGGAACTGTTGCGGCCGCATATCCCCGGCACACAGGTGCTGGTAGTCAGCAACGAAACCGTCGCCCCTCTCTATCTGAAAAAAACTACAGCCGCTCTGGACGGTCTGCAACACGCGGCGGTCATCCTGCCGGATGGCGAGCGCTATAAGACGCTGGAGATACTCAACCGGATTTTCGACGAACTGCTGGAACGGCGCTTCGGGCGTAACTGCACCCTGCTGGCGCTGGGTGGGGGCGTGGTCGGCGACATCACCGGATTCGCCGCTGCCTGCTATCAGCGCGGCGTGCATTTAATTCAGATTCCCACCACTTTGCTGGCCCAGGTGGATTCGTCGGTCGGCGGCAAGACCGGCGTGAACCATCCGCTCGGCAAGAACATGATCGGCGCTTTCCATCAGCCCCGCTGCGTGGTCGCCGATACGGATACTTTAAATACCCTGCCCGACCGGGAACTCAGCGCCGGTCTGGCCGAAGTAATTAAATACGGCCTGATCCGCGATCTACCCTTTCTGGAATGGCTGGAGAGCGCTATGGACGCGCTGCTGCAGCGGCAGCCGACTGCGCTCACCTATGCCATCGAGCGCTCCTGTCGCAATAAGGCGGACATTGTCGCCGCCGACGAGCGCGAAAGCGGCGTGCGGGCGCTGCTTAATCTCGGCCATACCTTCGGCCACGCCATCGAAACCGGAGTCGGGTACGGCGTTTGGCTGCATGGTGAAGCGGTGGCGGCAGGCCTGTACCTGGCTGCCGAACTCTCGGCCCGGTTGGGTTGGTTGCGCACCGAGCAGGTGCAACGGGTAGTCGCCCTGTTGCGTCGCGCCCGCCTGCCGCTACAACCCCCGCCGCAACTCACTACTGAGGAATTGCTGCAGTTGATGGCGGTGGACAAGAAGGCTCAGGACGGCCGCCTGCGCCTGGTGCTGCTGCAACCACTCGGAGCGGGGGTGATCGCGGATCGGGTGGATACCCGGTTGCTGCGGGCTACCCTGGATGCCTGGCGGGCGGACTGCGTCCGCTAAGCAGCGTCTGGCATGAACCGGAAATCCAGGCTACTCGGTAGATGTGCCTTTGTCCGCGCTCCACCTGCCGGTTCGGATAAGCGTAACCAAGACCTGACCATCCTATAAGCCGACATTACTTTTTTACCCTTGGAGGACTTATGGAATACACCATTGACACCATCCTGTTGGCGATCGATCTGAGCGACCACGCGCCGGAAGTGACCCGGCATGCCGCTGGACTGGCTCAGCAATTCGGCGCGAAAGTGCATGTGTTGCATGTACTGGAACCCTTGAGCGACTATTCCTTCGCGTTGCTGGATACTTATATGCCACCGGAGACCATGGAACTGCTGCGACAACAGAGCGGCCCTCAAGTCATGCGCCTGGCGATGCAGCAGCGCCTGGAACAATTCTGTCGGGAGCAGCAGGTGCCTGCAGGCCTCATCGCGGAGATCAAGGTGGCCGAAGGTCATCATCCGTCCGCAGCGATTCTGGAGGAGGCCCAGCGCATCGGCGCGAATCTTATCGTACTGGGCTCTCATGGTCAGACGGCATTAGGAGAAATGTTCCTGGGGTCGGTGGCGCACAAGACGACCCTCGGATCTCCCATACCGGTGTTGCTGGTGCCGATCAAGAGAGATTGACCGGGCCCGATCTGCCGCCAGCGGACCGCTGGGCGCATTGAAAATGACGCAGGACCCTTACGGGTCTGCCAGAACCCGCGCAGCCTGGTCGCGGGTGTAGAAGTGCTCAGCGTAGAGAAAACCGGCGACGACGCTGTCCTTGACGGCGACAATGCGCCCTGCGGTGTTGCGTTGCAGCACCAGTTCTTCGGGTAAACCATCCAGCAAGTGAATGGGCGCCGGGTTGCCGTCAGCGAAGCGGGACAGATACACCTGACCGCTGGCGCGGTCCAGAAACGCCGATTGGAAGCCGCAGCGGCGATTGTTCTGGCTGACGCCAGCGGTGTGACAAAAATATTCGTTTTCCTGGCGCAAGGTCTCAGGGGTGAACGCCAGTGCGCTCGGGTTGTACTGGGAATACATCATGGGCTGTTTCCCCACGGAATCGACTCCTGCTGGCGCGCCGGATTCCGGAGAGTAATTCGATGGAATAGCGCCGGCCGCTGGTTTCCAGGGCTGGAATGCCTGGATCAGACGGGCATACAGCGGGTCTTGCAGCAGCGAATGCCTGCTGACAAAGCGTTTTAAAAAGGATCTGAATGCAGGTGCCATAGCGTGGGGCGGTTTTATACGGAATCGGCGCTGGCTTGTCAAGGGATGTTAAATGCAAAACAGCAAATATCATCTCTCTTTTCGCTCGAATCTAAAAAGTTTTTATATTCAATATCTTAATATAACTTTAATTTTAATATGGTAAAAATTATACATTTAAAAATCAGAATGCCTACAAAAAAATGAGCGAAACTACCGATCATTGTTACAACCGTCTGCATTGCGCGCGGCCGCTGCATAAAATCCAGGGCGGGCGCTTGCATCCGCAGCGCCAGACTGTCTAACATGCGCGCTTTAAGCTACAACGATGCGGCAGTGCTCCAGCCAGCCGCGCTTAGTGCTCACACGAGGTTTCAGCTGATGAAAAAAGACATTCATCCCGCCTATCGGGAAGTGGTTTTCCAGGATATCTCCAGCGATTTTAGCTTTCTGACCCGCTCCACCATCAAGGCCCGGGACAAGATTGTCTGGACCGACGGCAAGGAATATCCGCTGATCAAAGTGGAGGTTTCCAGCCACTCCCATCCGTTCTATACCGGCAAGCAGAAAATCGTCGATACGGCCGGTCGCGTCGACCGTTTCCGCCGCAAGTACGGTATGTCCTGAACGCTCACCGCTATCCCCAGCGCCGCCGCAAGGGACAGGATGTCCGGCGGGCGCTGCCTGCTTCTACTTCTGGGCTTGTTACAACGGCAAACCACAAGACAAGCCTGTCCGCTTCGAGTATCATGGCTCTCCATCCTGCAGGAGGGTCTGGGGAGCACAAAAACCGGGGTAATCCGCGCCATGCCCCGAGCGGGCAGGCGGATGCCTTGACAACAAACAACACCGTGCCTTTCCCTTTCTGACTTAATAAACGTTCCCAACTTTGAGGAGGCTGTCGTATGTCCAGCACGTCTGTCACTGTTACCGATAACCGCACCGGTAAAACGGTCGAACTGCCTGTCAAAGAGTCCGTTTATGGCGAATCCGTGATCAATATCGCCGGGGTACCCAAAGAACTCGGTTACTTCTCCTACGACCCCGGCTTTGTCGCTACCGCCAGTTGCAGCAGCAAAATCACTTTTCTCGACGGGCCTAAGGGCGAGTTGATGTACCGGGGTTATCCCATCGAGCAACTGGCTGGAAAATGCAGTTACATCGAAGTCTGCTACTTGCTGGTCAACGGCGAACTGCCCAACGCCGAACAATTGCACGACTTCAAATACACCATTACCTATCACACCATGCTCAACGAGAGCCTGCGCAACTTTTTCAACGGGTTCAATTACGATGCTCACCCGATGGCGATGATGTGCGGCGTGGTAGGTTCGCTGGCCGCTTTCTACCACGACAAGCTGGACGTTCGCGATCCCGAACACCGGATGATCACGGCCCACCGGTTGATCGCCAAAATGCCTACCATCGCGGCGGCCTGCTACAAGCATAATGTCGGTCAACCCACCAATTATCCCCGCAACGATCTGAGCTATTGCGGCAATCTGCTGCATATGATGTTCGAGGTCCCGTGCGAGGAGTATGTGGCGGACCCGGTAGCCGAAGAGGCGCTGGATATCCTCTTTATCCTGCACGCCGACCACGAGCAGAATGCCTCCACCTCCACGGTGCGGCTGGCCGGCTCCACCGGCGCCAACCCCTATGCCTGCATCGCCGCCGGCGTCGCCTGCCTGTGGGGCCCGGCTCACGGCGGCGCCAATGAAGCCGTGCTGAAGCAATTGAGTGAAATCGGCAGCGTCGCCAACATCGACAAGTATGTCGCCAGGGCCAAGGACAAGAACGATTCCTTCCGGCTCATGGGCTTCGGCCACCGCGTCTACCGTAACTTCGACCCGCGCGCCAAACTGGTCAAGGAAACCTGCCACAAAGTGCTGGCCAAGTATGGCAACGATCCGTTGATGGAGCTGGCGATGCGGCTGGAGGAAATAGCCCTGAAAGACGAGTTTTTCATCGAGCGCAAGCTGTACCCGAACGTGGATTTCTATTCGGGCATCATCTACAAGGCGCTAGGAATTCCCGTCAATATGTTCACCGTCATGTTCGCCGTGGCGCGCACGGTAGGCTGGATCAGCCACTGGATGGAGATGATGAACGAGCCTTCCCAGAAGATCGGACGGCCGCGCCAGAGTTATATCGGCCCGCCGAAACGCGACGTACCGGCGCTGGCGGAGCGCCAATAGGCGGTGCCCTGTCGGGTTACGACGTGCCGGTAACGTCCCTGCTATTGGCTGGCTTGACAGCGGGCGCGTCTAACTGATCATGCTCTGGAGGAAAAGAGCGCTCCCAGGGATTTTCACGGTCATCGGTTACGCTTCTTCTTCCAGCAACGCCTCTACTTCCGTCAAACCGGCCCGTCGCATGGGCCGGCCATCCACCGGACTGCGAGGCGGCTCCCGCTCAGCGGTGCGCCCGAAAACGGTCAGATCGACATTGCATCCCCCTGCTCCGAAACCGAATACCGGGAACAAGGCATAGGCGCCATTGCTCAGACGCAGGCGTCGCTCTGAGGTCTCGAAAGGAATCGTATGCTCCAGCAGGAATAAGGCAACTTCTTCAGGCGTGTCGGCGAACAGGTGCAGCGTGATATCGGTGTGGGCGCTGGCCGTACCGGTCAATACCGGACCCACCAGCCGCGCTCGGAAACGCGCCAGGAAGCGCAGCGCTTCCACGGCGGACTGCCGCAATCGGCGCAAGTGCGCCGGCTGTTCGGCGGATTTGAACAGACGTTGATACTCCAGCACGGCCAGTTCTATATCCGCGTTGCTGGGCAGCATGGCTCTGTTTGGTACGTTGAGACGGGCGGCCGCTTTACGCTTGGCGGTCAAAAAATCTTTCACTCCCTCATCGACCATCAAGCGGGCGCATTCCTGCGTCAGCAGAGTTCTCAGCCTGCTTTCATCGCGTTGCCGGGTAGCCATCGTTGCAGACTCGTCTTGACAAGAGTTAGGAGTTATTGACAATGGACAGGCCTAGTTGCTTGCAGTCTTTACGGGAATTATGCTAAAAGCCAACCTGGGAATGGTTGCCGGGCGCACCGCCTCTCTACATAACAAAGTCGAATCCTGCAAATCCTGTTACTGCACTGTATGGCTGCGCGCGACGGGTAGCGCCACAGACAGCCCTGACCTGTGATGAGCGAGTCACAGCGTAACAGCGCCTTGCAGCCGGAAGCGTTCATGATGGCGGGATTGCGGCAGGATAACCGGCCCTGAGGAGTGAAACCGCGATTCATTCCGGTCTGTCGCAAACTTCGCAGCGACTGTTCTGGCGGGCACCGTAACCTGCACCGCAGCAAAGCCGGGCGCCAGTTTACCGGAAACAGCTCGCTCAATGTAGGTGCCGGGAACAGCGAGGCGAACATGCCTGCCTGGTTGAATCCGAGGTAGCGGCCGGCTCCGTGTGTGGGTGGCGATCATTTTGCCGTGGGGAATTCGGTTTGGCCCTGTTCAAGAGAAAAGACCTCGTGCTGGGAATCGACATCAGCCCTTCCGCCGTGAAGTTGATGGAGCTCAGCCGGAGCGCACAACGTTTCAGAGTCGAGGCAATCGCGCTCGAGCCGCTGCCGGAAGGCAGTATGGAAGACCGCAACCCGGTCGATATCGACCAGGTAAGCGCCGCCATCCGGCGCGCCGTCAAAGCGTCGGGCACCCGCCTGAAACAGGCCGCCGTCGCCGTTCCTACCTCCAGCGTCATCATCCGTACCATCCCCATGCCGCTGGAGTTCAAAGAAGACGAGATCGAAGCCAATATCCAGCTCGATGCGTCGCAGTATATTCCCTTCCCCCTGGAAGAGATCTATATGGATTTTCAGGTTCTGCCCGGCGCAGCCAGGAAGTCGACAGGCACGCAGGATGTCATGCTGGTGGCTTCGCGGCAGGAAAATGTCGAACTGCGTCGGGACGTGCTGCAAGAGGCCGGTTTGCAAGTCGCCATCGTGGATGTGGAGGCGTATGCGCTGGAGAATACCTATCGTCTGTTGTCACGGCAATGGTTATCCAGCCAAAACGAAGGAGCAGCGGCTGCACCAGAAAGTCAGCGGCTGGTGGGACTGGTCGATATGGGCGCCGCTACCACTACCCTCTATGTCATGCAGGACGACAAAGTGATTTTTTCCCGCGAACAGAATTTCGGCGGCCGCCAGTTGACCGGCGCTATCGCTGAGGCCTATCAAATGAGCAAGGGTCAGGCTGAACTATCCAAGCGCAACCCGGACCAACTGCCGCCGAACTATGCCAGCATCCTGGAAGCGTTTCAGCAGACGGCTGCCGATCAGATCAATCAAGCCTTGCAGTTCTTCTACTCCTCGGATCATTTTCACAGTCAACCTATGCAGCTGTCGGGGATTTTTCTGACCGGTGGCGGTGCAGTAACCATAGGCATCGATCAGACCATCAGCAATCATCTCGACATTCCGGTGGTGATCGGCAATCCCTTCGTGCGCACGAGCAGTGCGCCGCGGGTAAACCGCCATATACTATTGCGTGACGCTCCGCTGTTCGCCATTGCTTGCGGTCTGGCCTTGCGGAGCTTCGATTGAAATGACGCGCATCAATCTCCTACCGTGGCGCGCAGCGCGCCGCCGGCGCAAGCAGCGCGATTTTCTGCTGCTGCTGGCGGGGAGTGGACTGATGGCCGCCCTGATGGTGCTGCTGATCCATGCCGGCATAAACCAGGAGATCGTCTATCAGGAGTCGCGCAACGAATATCTGCGCGGCGAAATTGCCCGTCTCAAAAAAGCGGAAGCGGAAGTCAAGGAATTGGATAAAGTCAAGGCACGCCTGTCGAACCGCCTCGAAGTCATCCAGGATCTACAGGCCAGCCGTCCCGATATGGTCAAGGTGCTGGACGCCATTCCCCGGGTACTACCGGATAATGTGTATTTGAACTCGCTTAAAAGCGACGGCGTACAGTTGCTGATCAAGGGAATAGCCAGCTCCAATAACGCCATATCGAGTTTTATGCGCAATCTCGGCGACTCGACCGAGTTCGGCGAGCCGATGCTAACCATCGTTGAAAACCGCGATATCAACGATATTCCGGCCAGCCAGTTCGAACTGGTAGTCAAGCGCAAAAACGCGCCGCCAGTCGAGCCCGCCAAAACCACCAGCGGAGCCAAATGATGAACCTGGGCGATCTCAACAATCTAGATTTCGAGAACGCCGGCAGTTGGCCGCCGCTGGCCAAAGCGATTACGGTCACCCTCATTTTTGCCGCAGTGCTCGGACTGGGCTATTGGTTCGACACCAGTCAGCAACTGGATTCATGGGAAGCGGCGCGCGCCAACGAAAGCAAATTACGCCAGGAATTCATCGAAAGACAGCGGGTTATGGCCAACCTCGATGTTTATCGGGCGCAACTCGAGACCATGCAGGGCACGCTGAACACCATGCTCCGGCAATTACCCACGCGCACCGAGATGTCCGATCTGCTCGAAGATATCTCCAACACCGGCAAAAGAAACGGGCTCAGTTTCGAGTTGTTCAAGCCCGAAGAAGAACAGCCGCGCGAGTTCTACACCGCCAAACCGATCTCGATCAAAGCCCGCGCCAGCTACCACCAATTCGGCGCTTTTATCAGCAATATCGCCGCCCTCTCGCGTATCGTCACCCTGCAAAGCGTAACCCTGGGTGAGCCACAGCCAGCGCCGTCAGGGCGTAATCCCAGCGGCGCCGGCAAGCCGGGGGAAACCAGCAAGCCGCTGGCAATCGAAGCTACCTTGCAGACCTACCGCTATCTGGAAGAGCAGGAGGCCGCGCCTGCCGAGCAAGATCAGGCTGGCGCCGCCAAACCATGAACAACCAGGCACGCCTGCGCTATAGACTCCCTGTTATGGCGACGCGCCATCTGCCGCTGTGCCTGGTTATCGCCCTGGCGGGGGGTTGTGCACAAACGGATACGCGGGATTTGCAGGATTTCATCGCCACACAGAAAAAAGCCGCCCTGGGGGTCAAGTTGGAACCGCCGCCGGAAGTTCGGCCCTATCAGCCGTTCACCTATAACGCCCAGGGTTATAAAGATCCTTTCATTCCGGCCAGTTTCGCGCAGCGCCAGGTCATCGTTGAACAGCCGGATATCATCAACACGGGCCTCCGTCCCGACCCGGACCGCGTGCGTGAGGAGCTGGAAAAGTATGCGCTGGCCTCCCTCAAAATGATGGGAGTCCTGCGCGCTCAGGACAACGATTATTGGGCTTTGATCAAAGCGCCCGACGGCATCGTCTATCGGGTGCGCAAAGGCAATTATATGGGCATCGATCAAGGCAAAATCATCTCGATTTCGGAGCAGCGCATCGAACTGACCGAGATCGTTGCGGAAGGCAATCACTGGATAGAGCGGAATGCTTTTTTAGCGGTTGAATAACCAAGAGTAAACATCATGACAGGCAGCGCCACCGGGAAGCATCCATCACCAACAACGGTTATGCGCCGGCTGCGGCCGGTGGTTGTACTGGCTGGACTCATGTTACTGGCGATCAACGCCACGGCTCAGACCACGCTCGAGGCTGTCAGTATCGATCCGCTGCCGGGCGGTCAATTGCAGATCCGGTTTCGCCTGTCGCAGCCACTAACGGCACCGCCAGCCAGTTTCACCATCAATGACCCGGCCCGTATCGTCATCGACTTTCCCAACACCCGTAACGGTCTGAGCACGCGCCAGCAGACCATCGGCAGCGGCGTGGCCCAGAAGCTGAACGTGCTGGAAGCCGCCGGCCGCACGCGCGCGTCGCTCAACCTGACCCGGCTGGCGCCGTACAAGCTGCGCACCGAAGGCAACAGCGTGCTGCTGACGCTGGAGGCCGGCACTACCGCCTCCAGAGAGACCCAGGTTAGAGCTGCGCCGACGGCGGGATTGCCGCGCGGCTCCATCGGCAATCTCGATTTCCGCCGCAACCCCGATGGTGGAGGCGTGATCAGCGTCCGGCTGTCCAACCCGGCGATTCCGGTAGATGTCAGGCAGGAAGGTAATGTGGTGGTGGCGGATTTCCAGGGCGCACCATTGCCGACCGGTCAACAGCGTCGCCTCGACGTCACCGACTTCGCCACGCCGGTGCTCCAGGTGGATGCCCTCAATCAGGGGGACGGCGCCCGGATCACCATCCGGCCCAAGCCGCCGTTCGAGTATCTGGCCTATCAAGCGGACGACATCTTCACCATCGAAGTCAAGTCGCCCCAACGCAGAGAAGAAGAACTGGCGCCGGCACCGGGCCAGCGAACCTATACCGGTGAACTGCTGTCGCTCAATTTTCAGAATATCGACATCCGGGCGGTGTTGCAGATCATCGCTGATTTCACCGGCCAGAACGTGGTGGTCAGCGACACGGTGCAAGGCAGTCTGACCCTGCGCCTGCAGAATGTACCCTGGGACCAGGCGCTGGACATCATTCTGCGCACCAAAGGATTGACTCTGCGGGACAGCGGTAATGTGATGTATATCGCGCCGACCGAGGAAGTCGCGGCGCGGGAAAAGCTGGAACTGGAAGCCCGCCGGACCAAATCCGAACTGGAGCCGTTGCGCACCGAAGTCATCCAGGTGAATTACGCCAAGGCGACCGAAATGGCGAATTTGTTGAAATCCGATACGGTTACCGAAGGAGGCAGCGCTCAGGCAAATACAGCCACCGAGTCACGGCTGTTATCTGCGCGTGGTCAGGTCAGCGTGGATCCACGCACCAACAGCCTGCTGGTGCAGGATATTCCGGATAAGCTAACCGAAGTTCGCAACCTGGTGACTCGTCTGAACCGGCCGGTCAAGCAGGTGCTGATCGATTCCCGGGTGGTGATCGCCAATGATGACTTCAGCAAAGAGTTGGGCATCCGTTGGGGCGGCGCCTATGTCAACACCACCAACAACGGCATCGTGGGGGCTACCGGCAACGTGTTGGGCACTAACACGATGGTCAACAGCGCCATCAACAATCTCAATAACAGCGGTCGGTCAGGTCCGGTGACGCTGCCGGATCTGGTGGATCGTATCGGCGTCAATCTACCTGCCGCCAATCCGGCCGGACAAATCGCACTCGCTATCCTGGGCAAGAATTATCTGATTGAGCTGGAACTTTCCGCGATGCAAAAAGAGGGACGCGGCGAGGTTCTGTCCAATCCCCGCGTGCTCACGGCCGACCGGGCCCAGGCCACCATCCTGCAGGGACGGGAAATTCCCTATCAGACGACTACTGAAGATGGGGGAACGACGACTGAATTCAAAGAGGCCGTGTTGCAATTGCAAGTCACCCCACAGATCACTCCCGACGATCGGATCATTATGGACCTCGATGTTAAGAAAGATGAGCAGGGAGAGCTGGTACCTACGGGCATCATCGGTGAGGCTGTTCCTTCTATCGATACCCGCCGGGTCGAGACCCAGGTATTGGTGAACAACGGCGATACCGTCGTGCTGGGCGGCGTATTTGAGCAAACCAAAAATAATACCGTCGAAAAGGTGCCATTGCTGGGGGACATACCGGTGCTGGGAAGACTGTTCAGGAAAAATACCGACTCTGATATCAAGCGCGAGCTGCTGATATTCGTCACGCCGCAGATTGTTACTGAAAAGGCTGCTAACCGTTGATCCGGCGGCGGCAGCGGGCGTTCGCCCAGGACACTCTTGAAAATGGCCGGTCGCTCTGCGTAGCTACGTTCCTATATTGGCTATGATTTTGAGTTATCCGACTACCTTACCCTTTGGTAACCCGATGGCAAGCTTTTGTTAAGGTGGATTCGTTCAAGATGTTGCCGAAAATATGCCGTTACTCAGCCATGACTAACTACATGACCATCAGTCTTCAGCCCCATAGACCCCAAGGGAGTCATCCTGTGTTTTCATTCATCGAGCGCTTCAGTCAACTCATCTGTCTGGGATTCCTGGTTTTATTTCTGGCTGCTTGCGGTGGCGGTGGCAGTGGGGGAGGATTGAGCGACCCGGGCGTTAATGAAGTTCCTCCCACACCGACTCCCGTCGAGCCGTTGAGCATCACCTCTGATACACCACTCGAAGCTACCCAGGGTCAGGATTATCAGTACCAATTAACGGCACAGGGAGGAAGCGGAAAGTATTACTGGAGCCTTGTCGGTAGTACCAGCAAATTGCCGCCGGGTTTGAGTTTAGACCCTACCTTAGGTTTAATCGGTGGGTTGCCGACTGCGGCCGGTACTTATCCTTTTACCGTCCAGGTAGAGGATACAGAGGATACTGAATTACAACCTGTAACACAAAGCCTTAGTATTAGTGTAGCCGTTCAACCGGTCACGCCGTTGAGCATCACCTCTGATACACCACTCGAAGCTACCCAGGGTCAGGATTATCAGTACCAATTAACGGCACAGGGAGGAAGCGGAAATTATTACTGGAGCCTTGTCGGTAGTACCAGCAAATTGCCGCCGGGTTTGAGTTTAGACCCTACCTTAGGTTTAATCGGTGGGTTGCCGACTGCGGCCGGTACTTATCCTTTTACCGTCCAGGTACAGGATACAAAGGATACTGAATTACAGCCTGTAACAAAAAGCCTTAGTATTAGTGTAGCCCCTCAACCGGTCACGCCGTTGAGCATCACCTCTGATACACTACCCGCAGCTACCCAGGGTCAGGATTATCAGTACCAATTAACGGCACAGGGAGGAAGCGGAAATTATTACTGGAGCCTTGTCGGCAGTACCAGCAAATTGCCGCCGGGTTTGAGTTTAGACCCTACCTTAGGTTTAATCGGTGGGTTGCCGACTGCGGCCGGTACTTATCCTTTTACCGTCCAGGTAAAGGATACAAAGGATACTGAATTACAGCCTGTAACAAAAAGCCTTAGTATTAATGTAGCCCCTCAACCGGTCAAAGTAAAAGATGTGCAACTGCTTGTCACCAGCCCTCAGTTGCCTTCCTCTGGCGATAATCCCCTGTTACTTACCGCAGTCGTCAGGGATAGTAGTAATAATACGATTGAAGGCGCCACTGTCAGCTTTAAAGCCGATAATAATGGCACTCTTCAGGTCATTCGTCCCACTACCGATGCCGCTGGCACAGCGGCAGCACTGCTGACTACCCAGGGTGATCCGCAGAATCGTCAAATTAAAGTCACAGCAAGCGCTGGAAGCGTGCAAAGCTCGGTGGTGGTCAATGTGGTCGGTACGGTTATCAGTATTGCCGGGCCCGAATCGATTAGTTTAGGTCAAAAAGGCATTTTTACTTTCAGCGTATTGAATTCAGCCGGCATCGGGGCGGCCAATCAATCCCTGGAAATATCATCAAAAAATAACAATTACATAAGCAATCCGACGCCTGTCACCGATTCTAATGGCAGGGCGGAGGTGCAAATTCAGGGAAGCAGCATTGGTAATGACGTCATCACGGTAAGGGGGGCCGGCGCTGTAGCGCAACAGCCGTTAACTGTCTTACCGGGCACGTTTGTATTTGTCAATCCTAGCCCGAACACTCAGGTTAACGTAAACAAGCCTCTCGCAATAACAGTCGAATGGAAACAGGCTGGCTTCCCCGTGGCTGGCCAATCGATCGCTTTCAACGCAACACGTGGCACGCTCCCAGCGACCGCTGTGACCGACGCCAACGGCAGAGCAACCGTCAATATTCAGTCGAATACAGCGGGTCCCAGTATTATCACGGCCACCACTCCGAGCGGCATCAGTATTCAAATCGAGGTGCTGTTTGTAGCGACGCAGCCCTTTAGTTTATATTTGCAGGTAAATCCCAAAATTATGGGACCCTTCCAGCAGAGTACGGTGAAAGTCCTGGTGTTCGATCCGAATGGCAATCCTGTCACAGGAATCAAGATATTCTTCAACCTGCAAGATTCCACGGGTGGATCGCTGTCAAATCCTTTTGCCGTCACCAATAATGGAGGGGAGGCTAATATCACTTATAATTCAGCAGCCACTATCAGCGGCTACAATGAAGTAAAAATTACTGCTACCGTTGACGGCACGTCTTTACAGCGAACGACGACCCTTACTGTGGCGGAAAAAACCGTATTTATCCGTTTCGGCACCGGTAACGAGATTGAACAACTCGATACGACGAGCTATGCAGCGCCGTATCGAGTATGGCTTACCGATACGGCGGGTAACCCGGTAGCCGATGCTACGGTCAGATTGGGCGTTGTTCCTATCGCTTACCGTAAGGGATACTATATTCCGCCAGGAGAAAATCAAAGCTGTTGGTCGCAGATCGTCACTGCCGGATGGTGCAACAATGAGGATACGAACAGAAACGGTAGACTGGATATACCTCCCGATGTGGATGAAAATAACAACGGTCGTTTAGAACCGGGCAATGTGGCTTCTGTAGCACGGCAGGTCATTACCGGCGCCGATGGCTCTGCGTTTTTCACGGTCAATTATGGAAAAAATTATGCTTATTGGGTGGACGTAGAATTGACCGGCAGCACCACGGTGGCCGGTAGCGAATCGTCCGAAACTATCTCCTTCATATTGCAAGGAGTTGTGCCCGATTTCTGCAAACCAGATACCAGTCCTCCTGGCAATCCCAGCCCGTTTGGTATCGCTAACAGTTGCGCCAATCCCAATTGATAGCGGAGGGCCGACTGTCCATTTAGCGTCCGATTCAGCCGGCTGAGGCGCCCGGATTGTCCCTATGAAAGCCACCAGCAACATTTTCCTGGTCGGCCCCATGGGGGCCGGCAAATCTACCATCGGACGACGGCTGGCGCAGTTGCTGGGGTTGGAATTCGTGGACAGCGACAAAGAAATCGAAGAACGTACGGGCGCCACCATTGCGCTTATCTTCGAACTAGAGGGGGAGGCGGGCTTCCGCGCCCGTGAGCAGGCCGTGATCGCCGCGCTGACCAGGCGGCGCAACATCGTCCTGGCCACTGGGGGCGGCGCCGTGCTGGACCCGGACAATCGCCGCTGTCTCAGCCAGCGCGGGGTGGTGATCTATCTCAGCGCTTCGGTAGATGAACAACTCGACCGCACCCGTCAGGACGACAACCGTCCGTTGCTGCAAACCGCCGATCCTCGCGGCCGGCTGGCGACCCTGCTGGCCGCGCGCGATCCTTTGTACCGGGAAATAGCCGACTTCATCGTGCCCACCGACGGGCGCCACGTCAAACAGGTGGTGAATCATATCCTGCGCTGTCTGCACTCCTGACTGTGGCTCGCCCCCAATAAACCACTGCTCCTGCGGACAACCGACGGCAGATCGTTGGTGGAACGAACTGCAATCCGATGAGGAACTGTTACGGGATAGCAACAACGGGGAATTACTGCGGGTTTTGCGCTCTAATGTTGCAGGGACCGGCCACGCAGTGCTGTAACACAACCTTAACCTGCCCACTTCAGGCGCCGGCGTTAAATCTGGTTACCTGTCCGCCCATCCCGCCTGTCCCGGAAGTGCATACTAGCCAGGCAACGCTGGTTTGTTATGATTAACTGCCTGTGCTTAACCTGTAAGGAAATTGCTTATGAACATTCATCCCAAACGCGCGGCGGGTTTCACCCTGATCGAAATCATGGTGGTAGTGGTGATCCTGGGTATTCTCGCAGCCATCGTGGTGCCCCGCATCATGGATCGTCCCGACCAGGCCCGCGTCATCAAAGCCAAACAGGACATCCGGGTGATGCAAAGCACGCTAGATCTCTACAAGCTGGATAACTTCCGCTATCCCACCACTGATCAGGGTTTGGAAGCGCTGGTCAGCAAACCTTCGTCCATACCCGAACCGACCCACTGGCGGGAGGGCGGTTATATCGACCGTCTGCCCAAAGATCCCTGGGGCCAGCCCTACCAGTACCTGAGTCCGGGTCAGCACGGTCAGGTGGATATCTACTCGCTGGGTGCCGACGCCCAAGCGGGGGGAGCGGCGTCGATGCCGATATCGGTAGCTGGAACCTGGACGAATAGCGCCCGACAGGGTGGCTTCACCCTGCTCGAGGTGCTGGTCACGGTGGTGCTGATCGGCATTATCGCCACCTTCGCGGTGCTCTCGGTGCCCGTGGGCGGCCTCGGTGACCGATTGGCGCGCGAAAGTCAGCGGCTGGTCCTGTTGCTGGACCGGGCGCGCCAGGAAGCCATGCTGCGCAGCGAAGTGCGCGGCGTGTACTTTAGCGGATCCGGTTATGCTTTCATGGTCTGGGGGCAGAACGGCGGCTGGCTGACCCCGACTGAAACCGGACCGCAACAGTTCAACCTGCCGGAAGGATTCGAACTACAGCTCTGGGTGGAAGGCCGGCCAGTGGATTTCACCCGCTCCGCCGACGGTTTGCCCCAGGTGCTGCTGCTGGCCAGCGGCGAAGCCACTCCGTTCACCGTGATCCTCAGCGGCCTCGATGAGAAGTCATTTACCACAACCCGCTATCAAGTGTCCGCCGATCTGATCGGCCGTCTCCAGGCGGAGCCGGTCAAATGAACCGCGACCAGTACGGTTTCACCCTGCTCGAGGTCATGGTCGCCCTGGCCATACTGGCCCTGGTGCTGGGCGCCATCATCAGCGCCGGCGGCTCCAGCGCCAACCATCTGGGGATGTTGCGCGAAAAGACGCTGGCCAGTTGGGTGGCCCAGAACAAAATCAACGAATTGCTGTTGGCCCCTGAGTGGCCCGAGGCCGGCAGCAAGAACGGTGCGAGTGAACTGGCCGGCTGGGAATGGTATTGGGAAACGCGGATCAGCAAAACCTCGGACCCGGATCTGCGCCGCCTGGAGGTGGCTGTCCGCACCCGGCAGGACGCTGCGCCGGTGATCGAATTGATCGCATTCAAGGGGCGGCTGCGCGACGATGTCGGCGCCGATGCGGCGCCGAATGATGCGGCGCCGAATGATGCGGCGCCGAATGATGCGACACGCCCGGCCGTCAGGAAAAATCCCGATGGCAGCAAACGTTAAGATCAGCCGGGCGCGACTGCAAAGCGGTTTCACGCTGCTGGAACTGCTGGTGGCGCTGGCGGTGTTCGCCGTGATGGGGACAGCCGCCTATAGCGGTCTGCGCAGCGTGCTAACCACTCGGGCGGTGGTCGAAGCGCAAGCCAGACGGCTCGCTGCAATCCAACTGGCGTTCCATGTGCTGCAGCAGGATATTACCCAGATGCTACCACGCAGCATCCGTGACGAATACGGCGACCAGGAGGCGGCCCTGGAAAGCGGCAGGATGGGCGGCGACTGGCTGGTTTTCACCCGCACCGGCTGGGACAACCCCCTGACGCAACCCCGCTCCAACCTGCAGCGACTGTCCTATCGCCTGGAGCAGGGTACTCTGGTCAGGCGCTACTGGACTGTGCTGGATCGCAACGGCGCCGGCGAACCGCAGGAAACCGTGTTATTGGAAAATGTACAGCAGGTCAAAGCCCGCTTTCTGGATGACCAGGACGAATGGCAAAAACAGTGGCCGCCGGAAGGCGAGAACACCACCGACGCGGCAAACACGGAAGAGCCATTACCCCGGGCCGTGGAAATCAGCCTGACGCTGGGTGATTGGGGGGAGATTACCCGCCTGTTCATTCTGTCCGGAGCCTGATTATGGGCAACGCCGCATTGGTCACTGTCGCAGCAACCGGGCGCCGCCAAGCCGGCGTCGCCCTGATCACCGTGCTGTTGATCGTCTTTCTGGCCACGGTCGCCGCCACCAGCCTGGCCTCTCTGGAGCAGTACGCTGTCCACCGCAGCACCCTGTTGCAACACCAGCAACAAGCCCGTTTCTATGCGCTGGGCGCCGAGCAATGGGCGGCATTGATTCTGAAGCGTGATTTGCAGCACGATCTCGAGGACGACCGGCGAGTTGACAGCCTGGACGAGGATTGGGCTGTCATGTCCCCGACGCTGCCCGTGCAGGGCGGCTTCGTCAAAGGGCGTATCCAGGATATGCAAAGCTGCTTCAACCTGAACAATTTACTGCGGGCCGGCAAACGCACCGAAGAAAACGTGGACCCGGCGCAGCAGCGCAATCTGCAAGGAGCCAGACGTGCCGCCGACCGGAGCGGCGAGGACGAAGATGCCGGCGAGGAATCCGCGCCGGAGCAGGACAATGCGGCTGCGAAAGCAGCGGCGGCGGCCAAAAACAAGGGTGACGGCGGCGACGATGATGAGGACAAAGACGTTAAGGACAAGGACAAGGACAGCGCCGCCACAGAGGGTAAGGCCGCTAACAAGCCGCAGCTCAAGGTCTTCAAACGGTTGCTGGAAGTGCTGAAGTTGGAACCGAGCCTCAGCGACGCCATTCTCGACTGGATGGACATCGACCAGGACCGGCGTCCCGACGGCGCCGAGGATAGTGACTATGCCGGCGGCGACCCGCCTTACGCGACTGCGGACCGGTGGCTGACCAGCGTTTCCGAATTGCGCCTCGTCAAAGGCATCGACTCCGCCGTCTACAATAAACTGGCACCTTATGTCTGCGTATTGCCGCCCGACACCAAATTGAATGTGAATACGGCCTCGCCCGTCGTGCTGGCGGCGCTGGATGAGGACCGCGATCCGGACCGGTTTACCAAACGTAAAGAAGATGGCAAAAAGCAGGTTTACGAGAAAGTGGAGGATTTTCTTGAGGAGCATCGCCTGGGCGGAGAGGGAGCGAAAAGGCTGTTAGATGTCAACAGTCATTATTTCCGTGTCGATATCGAAGCCCAGGTAGGAGACGGACGCGCGCTGTTGCACAGCGTTCTGGAACGCGGTGAAAATGGCGAGATGCGGGTGCTATACCGCAGTTTCAGCAACGAACTTTAAGCCGTTATGTCGCAGCCACTAGTGTTTCGTTTCATCGCCGCCGGACAGGTCGAATGGCTGCAGCCCGATGCGCCGCCGCAGCAGGGAACGCCGGACGAGCTGGCCACTCAGTCGGGCGGTGCCCCGCTGCTCCTGGCGGCGCCCGGCGAAGCGGTCATTCTGACCCAGGCCGTGCTGCCGGGCCGCAATCGGGCGGCCCGGCTCAAAGCCATCCCGTTTGCGCTGGAAGACTATCTGGCCGAAGATGTGGAAGAGCTGCATTTCGCGACCGCTAACCTGCTGGCCGATCCAACTCCGGTGGCGGTGATGCGGCGCGCCGTCATGCAGGACTGGCTGGACGCCTGCACCCAGGCCGGCCTCAAGCTGCAGGCGGTCATCCCGGACCCGTTGCTGCTGCCTTATGAGGAAGGCGCCTGGAGCCTGTTGCTGGACGACGGCCGGGCAGTGGTGCGCAGCGGGCGGTGGCAAGGTTTTGCCATTGACCAGGACGATCTGGAGCTGCTGCTGAATCTGGCGCTGACCGAAGCCGGCGAGCCTCCACCGCAATACCTGCAGGTATGGGGCGGAGAACAACTGGAGTTGACCGGTCTGAACATCGAGGTCCGGCGCAGCGACGCCCCGGTTGCAGCGCTGGCGGTGCTGGCCGCCGGTTATAACCCGGCGACGGTCATCGACCTGCTGCAAGGGCCTTACGGGAGCCAGACGCAGTGGAACGAGCAGCTGCGTCCCTGGCGCCTGGCTGCCGCCCTGGCCGGCATCTGGCTGTTGCTCCAGGGCGTGCTGCAATGGGACGAATACCGGCAATTGCAACGGGAGCAGACCCGCTTGACGGCGGCCATGCAACAGGTTTACAAGGAAGCAGCGCCAGACGCCCAGAAACTGGTCAATCCGCGCGTACAGATGGAGAACCGCCTGCGGGAACTGCGCGGCACCAATGCCACCGCAATAACCTTTCTGGAACTGCTGTACCGGGGCGGACAGACCTTGCAGTCTCTGCCAGGGGTGACTCTGCGCAGCATGCGCTATAAGGAAAACCAGTTGGATTTCGATCTGGAAGGGGCCAATCTGGAAATATTCGATCAGTTGAAGCGACGCTTGGGCGAACTCGCCGGGCTGGAGACCCAGGTGCGCACGACCAAACGCGAGGACAAGGTGGAAAGCCAAGTGGTGCTGAAAAAGGCGGCCTCATGAAAACTTGGTGGAATGGCCTCAGCGAGCGCGAACGCTGGTTAGTGGGGGGTGGGTCCGTGCTGGCGGCGCTGGTTCTGTTGTACGCGCTGCTATGGCAGCCGTTTCATAACCGGTTGCGCGATCTGCGGCAGACGGTGGCAGTGCAACGCCGGGATCTGGCCTGGATGCAACAGGCTGCCGCGGAAATTAAACAGCTTGGTGCCGGCGCCACGCCGTCGGCACCGCGCCGCGAGGCAGGTCAGCCATCCCTGTTGACGCTGGTCGATCAGACCGCCAGGACGGCAGGGCTGGGTAGCGCGATGAAGCGCATCGAACCGCAGGGCGAAGACAAATTGAGGGTGCAATTCGAACAGGTCGGCTTCGACCCGTTGCTGCGCTGGCTGGGCAGTCTGGAACAGGACTACGGCGTGATCATGGTCAATGCCACCATCGACCGGCAGACGGAAAGCGGCCGTGTCGACGCGCGGCTTATCCTGCAGGGCGGCGCGTCATGAGACGCGGGCTCGGCTATGGGCTGCTGGGCCTGACTGCCTATGCTCTTTTCATGCTGCTGCTCTGTCCGGCCACCGTACTGACCGGGTGGGTCGTTGGCCGGTTGCCGGGCAGCGCCATCCAGCAGGCGCAGGGCTCGCTGTTGCAGGGGGCGGCGCAGGGCATCCACCTGCCCGTTGCGCCGCTGGAAGCGGTCTCCTGGCGGCTGCGCCTGCTGCCGCTGCTGCTGGGCCGCATCCAGTTCTACGCCACCCTGAACGGTCCGCAGCTGCAGTTAAGTGGCAACTTCGGCACTGACTGGAGCCGGCAACTGCAAGTTGCTGATCTTAAAGGGCAGATGCCGCTGCCAGCCGCCATCGCCCTGGCGGGACGTCCTCCCCCGCCGTTGAACGGCACGCTGGAACTGGCTGGGCTGGACCTGCAACTGGACCAGGCCGGCCATCCTCGCCGGGTGCAGGGTCTGGCACAACTGCGCGGTGTACACACCAGTTTCGGCAAATCGTTGTCGCTGGGAGACTTCAGCATCGAATGGCAAACCCGAGAGGCCGCCATTGTGGCGGTCGTCAAGGACCAGAACGGGCCTTTGCAATTGTTCGGTAACTTGACCTTGGACCCGCAAGGCCGTTACCGTTTTACGGGTCAGGCCGCCGTCCGAGACAGCGGCAATCGCGAGCTGGTCCAGGCGCTCGGCCTGCTGGGCCGGCCCGGCGAAAACGGCGTATGGACCTTCGATTTTTCAGGAAATTTCCAGGTTTGACAGACCCGGTCCAGATCACAATCAGGGGAGAATACCTACGATGATCCAGCGGTTTCCACACGTTTTATTACTTGTTATGACTATTCTGGTGCTGGCGGCCTGCGCCAGCCGGCCTCCGCAGCAAGCGGCTGTCGTGGCAACGCCCGAGATTTCCGGTGTCTTTCCCAGACCGGCCGAACTGGAGCCGCAGGTCGCATTCTGGCGCAATGTCTACGGCGTCTGGAGCCGCCGCCAGGTAGCGCTGCACGACGACCGCTATCTGGGCGTCGTGTACGAGGTCGTACAGTTGCCGGGAGGTCTGCAGGAAGGAATGACCTCCATGCAGCAGGATCTGGTGCGCGAACGCCGTCAATACTGGCAGTATCGGCTGCGTGACCTGGAAGCCAGAACGCGCGCTGGCCAACCGCTGGACGTCGACGGGCAGGCGCTGGTCGCGCATTTTGCACAATACGCCGGCTCCCGGGCGCTGTACGGCGCCAGCGACCGGGTGCGGGCGCAGCGTGGTCTGCGCGAGCGGTTCAAGCGCGGCCTGGAAATCAGTGGCCGCTACGACGCCACGTTCCGCGCTATTTTCCGCCAGGTCGGACTGCCCGAGGATCTGGCCTATCTGCCGCATGTGGAATCGTCGTTTCAAGCTCACGCCCGTTCTTCGGCGGGGGCCGTGGGGATCTGGCAATTCACCCGCCCGGCGGGGCGTACCTTCATGACCGTGAACGAAGCGGTGGACGAGCGGCTGGACCCGGTGGCGTCGGCGCGGGGCGCCGCCCGCTATCTGCAAAGCGCCTACGGCAAACTGGGCGCCTGGCCGTTGGCCTTGACCTCCTATAACCACGGCATCGGCGGCATGCAGCGCGCCAAAAGCTATTACGGTCAGGATTTCGTGCGCATCGTCAAAAATTACGACCACCCACAGTTCGGTTTCGCTTCACGTAATTTCTATGCGGAATTTCTAGCGGCCCGTGAGGTGGCGCGGCAGCCGGAGCGTTTCTTTCCCGAAGGTGTTCGTTACGAACCGCCGCTCAACCACGACCGGGTGGTATTGCGACGCGATAGTTCGCTATCGGCGGTGGCCAGTCAGTACGGCGTCGACCGCGGGCGCCTGATCGACATGAATCCCGCCTGGCGGGATCGCGTCCAGGCCGACCAGGCGCTGATACCGGCCGGCACTGAGGTCTGGTTGCCGCCGGGCACGCTGCGCCGCGTCGTGCAGGGGACGTAGAGGAGACTCTGACGATCGTCCTGAACGCTTCATGGCGTTGGCGCGGCGAACAGCGCGCTACAACTGCGCAGTTGTTCGGCTGTCAGCAGGAACACGCCTTCTCCGCCGCGCTCGAAATCCAGCCAGACGAAGGGCGCTTCGGGGAAGGCGTCACTCAACGCGTATTGGGCATTGCCCACCTCCACCACCAGCAAGCCGTGACGGTTGAGATGCTCCGGCGCCGCCCGCAGAATGCGCACGACCACGTCCAGGCCGGTTTCGCCGCCCGCCAGTCCCAGGGCCGGCTCGTGCTGGTATTCGGCCGGCAGCCGCTGCAGTTCGGCGGCACTGACATAAGGCGGATTGCTGACGATCAGATCGTAGCGGCGTTCTGACAGGCCGCTGCACAGATCCGCTTGCAGCGCCGTCACCCGCTCCTGCAGCATGTGTTCCTCGATATTGCGCCAGGCGACAGCCAGCGCCTCCGCCGAGATGTCGACCAGATCCACCCGCGCCTCTGGAAAAGCGTAGGCGCAGGCGATGCCGATGCAGCCGCTGCCGGCGCACAGGTCCAGGATATGGGCGACGGCGTCGGGCTCCGCCAGCCAGGGCGAAAACTGCCGCTCGATCAGCTCCGCCAGTGGCGAACGCGGTATCAGCACCCGCTCATCGACGTAGAACGGCAGCCCCATGAACCAGGCTTTGTTGGTCAGGTAGGCTGCCGGTTTGCGCTCCTGCACCCGCCGCTCCAGTAAGTGGATGACGGCCTTCTTCTCCAGCAAGGTCAGATTGGCCTGCAGGAATTCCCCGTCCAGATCCGGCGGCAGGTGCAGGCTGTGCAGTACCAGAGCGGCGGCTTCGTCGATGGCGTTGGCGGTGCCGTGGCCGAAGTGCAGACCGGCTTCGTTCATGCGGCTGGCGCCCCAGCGGATGAAGTCGCGGACGGTATGCAGATAGGGCAAAAGGTCATCGGTGGTGGCGGTGGTGCGCATAAGGGTGGCGTTGCCATGGTGGAAGGACAAGAAAATGAAAATTATAGCCAATCTTGGCAACCCAGGGCTTACCCTGCTGAATCGCGCCATCGCAAGGGGTGGTTGCACAACTGCAATCTCGAATTACAATGCCGGTGCAGGCCTGAGCCAGGCGTTATAACAGCGACACGTAATCCGGCCAGGCTGGAGTAACCACAGATCGCCATGCCCATTATCCATAACTCTCAACACAGCACTGGCGTTTTTACGTTGGCGCATCTTTCCGATCCCCATTTGTCTTCACTGGAGGGGATCCGCTGCAAGGATTTACTCAACAAACGAGCGCTAGGCTATCTGTCCTGGCGTGCCCGCCGGCGCGCCGAACACCGCCCTGAAATTCTGACCGCCCTGCTGCGCGATCTGGCCGCCATCGGTCCGGAACACGTGGTGGTGACCGGCGATATGACGCATATCGGTCTGCCCGACGAGTTCCATCAAGTCAGCCAATGGCTGCGTCGCCTGGGTCCACCCGAGCAGGTGACTGTCATACCTGGCAATCATGATGCCTATGTCGCTACCGCGTGGCAGCAGACTTTCGCGCTCTGGCAGCCCTATATGACTTCCGACAGTGCGGACGAGCCTGGAGCGGCGCTTTTTCCCAGCTTGCGGGTGCGCGGTCCGGTGGCGCTGATCGGCCTTTCGACCGCCCGGCCTTCAGGTCCTTTCTCCGCCGTCGGCAGCATTGGGGACTCGCAGTTGCAGCGCCTGGAGCAGCTACTGCGGCGGCTGCGGCGGCAGGGATTGTTCCGCGTCCTGCTGCTGCACCATCCTCCGCAGCCGGCGGCGGTGAAGTGGAGCAAGCGCCTGACCGACAGCGCCGGTTTGCGCGAGGTGGTGGCCAGACATGGAGTCGATTTGATACTGCATGGACATGCGCATTACCCGTTGTGGGGCGAGTTGGCGACCCCTGTCGGCACGGCGCCGGTGATCGGCGTGGCTTCGGCGTCGGCGCAGGGACATAAGCCCGGACAGGGGGCTCAGTATCATATCTACCGGGTGCGCCGCACTGCGCAGGATTGGGAATTGCGAATGCAAGTGCGGGGTCACCGCCACCCGGAGGGCGCTTTTGTGATGGAAAGTGAACAGCGACTGTTATTGCCTTGCGCTGTTTGATTGAGACAGGGTTTTAAATTACCAGGACTTACGCACACTATGTTGCGTAATACTGTATTAGACCAAGGGTTTTATGCAACTGGACAGACGGTGACTGCGGAGATGATTTTTTACAACCTCTGTTGCAGATCATTTACTTGTAAAGTAAAACATCGTATATGGATTGTCGGCGCAAGAGACCATTGCCATCCTTTATCTATGGCGCCGGGAAAATGTATGGATTGCAAGCGGTTGCAGCCGGATGCAGGCCGGTCACTGGGTCATCGTTGGGGGCTTGGACCTATCCCTTGTCGAAAAAGCTTAATGACCCTATCCATGACAAGGAAAAAACCAAGACGGATGGCGGCGATGCGCTTTTTTATGATGGGAATTGGGGAAAGCAGGAAAACCCGATCGCTGCGCTGATGTCGGGGGCGGGCGGCGATCCGTGATTATCGGGTGAAAGGCGACAACCTTTCTGCAAACAATGTTCTCATTAAAATTCAAGCGGCCTGCTTTAGAGAGGAGGTTGACCATGCGCGACGATGACTTTAGCAGTGATGGGGATATCATGGAGGATACCGAAGTAACCGAGGAGCTGATCAACGTGGTGCCTACTAAAGCCTCCAAGGCGTGGCGGTCTATCGAACGTTATAGGGAAATTAAGGAGTTGCGCAAGCAGTTGGACGATCTTTTTTACGAAGAGAATCCCAACGATCTCAAAGATTCTGCGCTGGTAACGGCGACAGACTCTCGGCGCGTTTTCAGAATAGGCCGGCATTTGTGCCGGTCTGTCATTTATTAGGTACTTCTTCGGTGACGGCCTTAGCAATCCGTCGATTCGCACGGACAGTCCCGCCATCTGCTTCTATCCCCAGCGGCGCTGCATGGCTGCGGTAAAGGCTCCGGTCTTGCAATCAAACGATCCGAATCAATCGGATAGTGGTTTGTGGCTTGTGGCTTGTGGCTTGTGACTTGTGACTTGTGGCTTGTGGCTTGTGACTTGTGGTTTGTGGCTTGTGACTTGTGGCTTGTGACTTGTGGTTTGTGATTGATGCGGTTTGTCTCTGACCACATCCTAACTGACTGCCTGACGATACAGCCCTCGCGGCGGCTACACCCATAGTCCCCGCAGCACACCGCAATCGGCCACGTGTGCTTGCAGGATGTGCTTGAACTCATTCGGGTTTTTGATCTGAGTCAGCGCTCCCGGCCGGGGAAAGAGCTGATCCTGCAAGCGCGACAGCCAGAAGCGCAAGGCCGCCACCCGCAGCATCGCCGGCCAGACGGCGTGCTCGTCGGCCTGCAGCGGACGGATGGCGTGATAGGCTGTCAGGATGGCTGGCGCTGTGGTCATGTCCAGGACGTTACCCCGGAAACACCAGTCGTTGACGGTAACCGCCAGATCGTAAAGCAGCACGCTGTTGCAGGCGTAGTAGAAATCAATGATGCCGGTGAGCCGGTCGCCTTCGAACAGCGCATTGTCGCGGAACAGATCGGCGTGGATCACGCCCCAGGGCAGGCCGGAGCGGCTGAACTGCGCCTGGAAACGCAGTTCCTCCTGCAACAGCGTGGCGTCCGCGGCGTCGAGATAGGGCAGCAGTTGCTGCGCCATGCGGCGGCGCCAGTGGGGGCCACGAGTATGGTCGCGCTGTCCGGCGAAGGCCTGGCCTTCCACGTGCAACTGTGCCAGCGCCGCCCCGATGGTGCGGCAGTGCGCCAGGTTGGGGTTCATGACGCTGGTGCCCGGCAACCGTTGCACCAGCGCGGCAGGTCTGCCTTTGAGCGTGCGCAGGTAGGCGCCCTGGCGATCCGCCAGAGGATGGGCGCTGGGCACGCCATGTTCGGCCAGGAAAGCCATCAGATCCAGATAGTAAGGCAGATCCGCGAAGCCGATCAATTCGAACAGGGTGAGCACATAGCGGCCCGCCGTGGTGGTGACGAAATAATTAGTGTTCTCCACGCCCTCACTGATACCGCGATACTCGAGCAGAGTCCCCAACTCGTAGTCGCACAGAAAGGTCACCAGTTCTTCGGGTTCGACGGAGGTGTAAACCGACATACGACAATGCTTTTACAACGGGAAGGGGATAAGGATGCGCACCGACCGGGCGCAAATCACCACCGCAGCAGCACCCAGGCAGGAATCACGATGCGGGGATCCAGTTCACTGTAGTGGGTCTCCAGATTGCCATCGCCATCCGTATCGACCAGGTAATAAGGCGGGCCCATGCTGGGAACGATTTCGACCATGTACAACCTGCCGCCGTAGCGATATTCTCTGGTGACGTCGGTGTCCGTGCGACGAATGGTGATCTCCGGTACGATGGGCCCCCCCTCGGAGGCGGGGGAAGGCGATCCATCCGGTACCGACTCGAGCTGGCGCTGGGGCGGCACTTCCTGGGCGGCGGCGCAGGCGGTGAACAGCAAGATGAGCGGCAGTTTACGCATCAGCATTCCTGGAACAGGCGGCGGTCAGATATCGGGCACAAGCAACTGCTCTTGCGGCGAAGGTTCGAAGCCCCGACTTGCATAAAAATCGACAGATAGCATCCACTACCTCCGGTGGTTTGTCCAGCGCCCGGAACCGATTCGAATCCTCGGGACTGATGGCGGAGGCGAGCATAAAGTGGCGTCGTACCAGGTTGCCGGACCCGTCTGTTGCAGTAAACCCGCTGGAACGGCATGCTTTACATCTGACCTAGAGTAACAAGCGGAAAAATTGCACCGATGACGACCGACTTATTATTGCTGCTGGTCGATGGTATCTTCCTATCTGTATCGGGCCTTTTACGCGCTGCCGCCGCTCACCACCAGCACGGGCGAACAGACCGGCGCCCTGTACGGGGTGCTTGGCATGCTGCGCAAGCTGGTCGAGGATTACCAGCCGGCTTGCCTGGCGGTGGTGTTCGACGCTCCCGGCAAGACGTTCAGGCACGACTTATACGCCGCCTATAAAGCCCATCGCCCGCCCATGCCGGAGGAACTACGCTGTCAGATCGAGCCGCTGCACGCCACGATCCGGGCGCTGGGGCTGCCTCTGCTGGAGATCACCGGCGTGGAGGCTGACGATGTCATCGGCACACTGGCCCGGCAGGCGATCCGCCAGGGATTGCGGGTAGTGATCGCCTCCGGCGACAAGGATCTGGCGCAACTGGTGAACGACCGGATCACCCTGGTGGACACCATGAAAAATACGCTGCTGGACGCCGCCGGCGTGGAAGAGAAGTTCGGAGTGCCGCCGGAACTGATGGCGGATTATCTGGCGCTGGTGGGGGATAGTGCCGATAACGTCCCCGGCGTGCCCGGCGTCGGTCCCAAGACCGCCGCCCGCTGGCTGCGGCAATACGGCTCCCTGGATGCGCTGGTCACCCGGTCCGCTGAGATCGCCGGCGTTATGGGCGAAAAATTGCGCGCGGGTCTGGCGCAACTGCCCCTGTCCCACCAATTGGTTATCCTGGATTGTGAGGTGGAGCTGCCGTTCACGCCGAAGCAATTGCGGCGCACCGCCCCGGATCGCGCGACGCTACGGGAACTGTTCAGCCGTTACGAGTTCAGGAGCTGGCTGCGGCAACTGGACGAATCCGAATCCGAATCCGGTCCGCCGGCCCAGCCCGTTCCCACTGATGCGCCGGGCGCGACCGCCGCTCAAACCACCGTGGCGGCGACGTCCCGCCACCAGCAAGAGCTGCCCTCCGCTGCTCACCGCGGGACCGCTTATCAGACGGTGCTGAACGAGGCCGCGCTGGACGGCTGGCTGGAGCGGCTGCGACAGGCCCAACTGTTCGCCTTCGATACGGAAACCACCAGCCTGGATTATATGGAGGCGCAGATCGTCGGCGTTTCCTTCGCGGTCTCTCCCGGCGAGGCCGCTTACGTGCCCCTGGCCCACGACTATACCGACGCGCCCCAGCAACTGAATCGGGAAGAAGTGTTGGAGCGGCTGCGGCCGCTGCTGGAAGATCCCGCCACAGCCAAGCTGGGACAGAACCTGAAATACGATCTGCATGTGCTGGAGAATCATGGCATTAAACTGGCCGGCATCCGCCACGACACCATGCTGGAATCCTATGTGCTGGATTCCACCGCCACCCGCCACGATATGGACGGCATGGCGGAGCATTACCTGGACTTGAAAACGATCCATTTCGAAGACATCGCCGGCAAAGGCGCCCGGCAACTGACCTTCAATCAGGTGTCGCTGGAGCAGGCCGGCCCCTATGCTGCCGAGGATGCCGACGTCACCCTGCGCCTGCACCACTATTTCTGGCCCCGTCTGACGCAGGAGCCGGCGTTGCAGCGCGTCTACGAGGAGATCGAAATCCCGCTGCTTCCGGTGCTGGCGCGGCTGGAGCGCAACGGCGTCAAAGTGGACGCCGACCAGTTGCGGCGGCAGAGCAAGGAGCTCGAGCAGCGTCTGCGGGAGCTGGAGCAGCAAGCCTGCGCGCTCGCCGGGGAGTCGTTCAATCCGGGATCGACCAAGCAGTTGCAAACTATCCTGTTCGATAAACTGCGCCTGCCGGTGGCCCGCAAGACGCCCAAGGGACAGCCGTCCACCGCAGAAGACGTGTTGCAGGAACTGGCGCTGGATTTTCCCCTGCCCAAGCTGATTCTGGAACACCGCGGCCTGAGCAAACTGAAATCCACCTATACCGACCGTCTGCCCCGGGAGATCAATCCCCGCACCGGGCGGGTGCATACCTCCTACCATCAGGCTGTAGCCAGCACCGGGCGGCTGGCCTCCGCCGATCCCAATCTGCAACAGATTCCGGTCCGCACGCCGGAAGGCCGGCGCATCCGCCAGGCTTTCGTCGCCCCGCCGGGCTATCGCATTGTGGCGGCGGACTACTCCCAGATCGAGCTTAGAATCCTGGCGCATCTGTCCCAGGACGAAGGGTTGTTGCGGGCGTTTGCGCAGGGCGAGGATATCCACCGCTTCACCGCCGCCGAGGTGTTCGGCGTGCCGCTGGACGCCGTCGACGAGCAGCAGCGCCGCGCCGCCAAGACCATCAATTTCGGATTGATCTACGGCATGTCTGCCTTCGGCCTGGCCCGGCAACTGGGCATTGAGCGCCGCGCCGCCCAGGTGTATATGGATCGCTATTTCGCCCGCTATCCGCGGGTCCGGGTATTTATGGAGGAGATTCGTCAACAGGCCGCCGACCGGGGTTATGTGGCCACGGTCCTGGGCCGGCGGCTGTATGTGCCGGACATCCGCGCGCAGCATCAGCAGCGCCGTCAGGCGGCGGAGCGTACCGCGATCAACGCACCTATGCAGGGCACGGCAGCGGATATCATCAAGTTAGCGATGCTGGCCGTGGATAGCTGGCTGAAGACCAGCGGGGTGGACGCCCGGATGATCATGCAGGTGCACGATGAGCTGGTGTTCGAAGTGGCTGACAGTGTGGTGGAGACGGCCGCCAAAGGGATCAGGGCGCATATGGTCGCGGCGGCGGCGCTGCGGGCGCCGCTGGAGGTGGACATCGGTGTCGGCGGCAATTGGGATGAGGCGCATTGAAATCACCGCAGGGCGTTAACCGGTTTGTATAACCAAACCGTAGACCGCAATAAGGCCGAAGGCCGTTTCCGGCGGCTTGCCAAGCCAGGCCGGCCGGCAACGCTGTGCTGATTCCAGCCGGTAGCGTTTTAAAATTGGATTCAGATGAACTGCCGTGGGTTGAGGGAGACTTGACCCGCGGCGTAGTCACAGCCGGTCCAATGGACTGTCGACGCCTTGGCCACCTTTGTTCAGGACGTGGGTGTAGATCATGGTCGTGCTCACGTCTTTATGGCCGAGCAGTTCCTGTACCGTGCGGATGTCATAGCCGACCTGCAGTAAATGGGTAGCGAAGGAATGACGGAACGTATGGCAAGTGGCTGGCTTGGCGATGCCGGTTTCGCGTACCGCCTGCTTGACTGCCCGTTGCAGGGATTTCTCGTCAAGGTGATGGCGGCGTTCCTGGCCGCTGCGGGGATCGATGGAGCGACCGGAGGCGGGAAAGACATATTGCCAGCCCCACTCACGGGCGGCATTGACGTATTTCTGGTTGAGCACGAACGGCAAATAGACTGCACCGAAGCCGGCGGCTAAATCCTGCTCGTGCAGTGCCTTCACTTTCTCCAGATGCTGCTGTAAGGGTCCATTCAGTGACTGCGGCAGCATCGTCACCCGATCCTTTTGTCCCTTGCCATCGCGCACGGTGATTTGTCGATAGGCAAAATCCAGGTCTTTCACCCGCAGGCGAACACACTCCATCAAGCGCAGACCGGAACCGTAGAGCAGGCTGGCCATCATCCAGTGCCTGCCCTCCAGGTGCGCCAGCACATCGCGGACTTCGGCCACCGTCAGAACCACGGGTAACCGCTCTGGCCGCTTGGCGCGTTCCAAGCCATCGAGCCAGCCGAAATCCTGGTCCAGCATCTCGCGGTACAGGAACAGCAACGCCGACAGCGCCTGATTCTGAGTGGACGCCGCCACACGCCTCGCAACTGCCAGATGGTTCAGGAACTGCTCGACCTCCCGAGCGCCCATCGTTGCCGGATGTTTCTTGTTATGGAACAGGATGAAGCGCTTGATCCAGTCAACATAAGCCTGTTCAGTACGAATACTGTAATGTTTCAGTCGGATTTTATCGCGAACCTGGTCGAGCAGGCGGGGCTTGTCAGGCATGGATAGAGGGTGTATAAATAAATTCGCAAAGTGGTGTATTTTTCCGGATGCAGCATACTCGAAACAGCGAGTTAGCTCAAGCTTCTTGGGTTAGACATCACTTTTGGGGTAATTTAAGACACCATTTAGGGTGTCTAATTCATGTTGGTCGGACACCCAGCCCATAACTACCTGATTTGACAACAAAAAGTTGACAAACCCTTGAAAATATGCTATAAAAACGAAGCAAATGCTGAGGCAACATAACTGGTGTTGATGTTGACCTCACATTTGCTTCGTTTAGATGAAAGGTCTTTCAACCGTTTTTCCCCTTTTTAACGGCAATGAGTAGTGACGGTCCGCGCGCCGTCCAACAGGCGTTGGAGCTCCCATTGGGTATTCCGCTACGCTCCACACCCAACGGGCCGCTCAACGCTTTTAGTTAGGGCGGGTGGGATTTCTCTCCTCCCCACCAACCAACTGGACTGCTCAGCGCCACCCCGTCTTTGCTTAAACTGGTCTCCCTTCGGGCGTCTCCTGGCGGTGACCTTGGGTGGCGGAAGCACCCGGCCGGTGGCAAGTTGAAACAGGTGTGCTATGTTCTGGGCAGGGCTGCAGTTCGGAAACGGTGAGTTTCTGGAAGCCGCGTCTGCCCTAACCCAACGCTGCAGCCGACCGTGCTACGCCGGCGGCTGAGCTTGAGGCGTTAGGGCGGGTGGGATTTCCCTCCTCCCAACCAACCAACTGGAATGCTCAGCGCCATCTCGTCTTTGCTTAAACTGCCTTCCCTTCGCGTCTCCTGGCAGTGGCCTTGTGTGGTGGAAGCACCCGGCCGGTGGCAAGTTGAAAGAGTTGTGCTATGGTTCTGGGTAGGGCGGCGGTTCGGAAACGATGGGTTTCTGGAAACTGCATCTGCCCTAACCCAGCGCTCAGCCGACCGCGCTACCGCGCGGCGGCTGAGCTTGAGGCGTTAGGCTTGAGAGGGGCTACGCAGTGTAGCCCCCATATCACTTCAGAGGAGGATCAATGAGGTTCTTTAATCGATTACTCGGACGCGAATCCGAATGTCGTAGTCCGGATGATCGCAAGATCGTCGATTTTCAGGGGGACTACCCGATCTGTCCCTACTGCGGTAAGAAGTACCCTGCGACGCGAGATCAACTGCTTGCAGCATTTCGTCAGCAGGAAAGCGCTGGCGAAAAGTACGACATTCACGTTGTTGGTTGCATTGGATGTGGAAAGTCTGCTGAGCTCTAATCTGAATCCCGCTTACGGTAGTGAAACGGGGGCAGAGAACATTTAAGGTATGATCCTGTTATCTTCTTCTGTGTACCATGGCCTAACGAGGGCTTGCAGCAGAAGGCGCTGAAGCTGATGTTATACCAAATGCTACTAAAATCATATATTATAGAAGCATTTAGTATGAAGAAATAAACATGTGCCGAGTGTTTAAATTTGAAGTGACAGAGTCACCAGAGACTCTATAGCGCTCTTTTACAGGTTGTGAAATTTTTAAAATCCAAATTTTATTTTACTAAAATTAAATAACTTTTTGAAAATAATGGAAAATATCTTTATAGATATTGGCATTGTCGAAAATATTTGATCCACAAATCGTAAAGGAGCGCTATAGAAACTTTGCTCAAGCAAGAGAAAGATGTCCGCCAGCGTGAACGATTACAATTTTTGTATGGTACAAAACAGGCTAAGACAAGACTCGACAAGCTTTATACCGCTTAAAGTAGTATTTTAGTACCATTTGGTATTAGGTATCAAGTATAGCCATCGGAGCTACGCAATGAGAACGCTTTGGCGAAGATCGTTGCTTTTTCTTGCCTCCTACGTAACCATGATCGGTGCACTTTGGGGATGCGTAGAAGCTTTCACATATTTCACTGGTGAGCGTCTGCGCGAAGTTCTTGGCCTGTATTGGCCGCTTGCCTTCTACGGTTTGCCACTGCTTGTAGCTGCAATTGCTGTATTCGTGATTCCCGAAACCGGTGATCGACAGGCCGCGGACAGGCGCGTTGATGATGCACGCGAGAAGGTCAGAGCATGGGGCGCTAGGATTGCCGCAAGGCGCGGAGAGTGGGACGACGAGTGCTGGCATTTGTTGGGTCACGCTCTAAAGTGCGCAAGTGAAGCTATTGAGAGTGCCCCTCGCTATCAACGCCCTTGGACCATCCTTGCTGACATATATCACCGTATCGGGAAATCCGATCTTGCGAAGCAGTCGTTGGAAAGGTCATTTCAGCTAGCAACACCCGGCCCAAATCATCCCGGACGTTTTTATCGGGAGGTAGAGAGGAATATTAAATCTGGATACCCATACAACGGTAGTGGTGTCCTTTCTCGACAGGCACCGCCTAGCTGGTTTGAAGATAAGTATTCGCAATATTGGAGCCTTCGCGACTAGCCCATACCAATTTTGTCTGAAGGGATGGGATATGATTTACGTCGCCTTTTTAGTGCCGTAAAATGTGGTGAGGAACGAACCGCATCAATCGCGTAAATCCTAGCCTAACCGTCCGTTCCAGCATAGAAATAGGGGACAGACCACGTTTTTTCAGAGAAAAGGAGCTGATCTCGATTCATTTCGACAGCCCTAACAAAAGCATGCAGCCGACGCGCTACGCGCGCGGCTGATGCTGAGCGTTAGGCTGAACACGATGAATACCTCACACGTTCATGAAAAGCGATCCGTCGCACTATGTAGTGGTCTAATCGCTGCTTGAAGGAGGGAGTGTTGCAACCCGTACTACTGTCGGCTCCGATCTGGTTGAAGATGCTGATCTTTTATCTCCTGATCGGCTGGTGCACCCAACTGCCTGGAGGTCTTTTCCGCTGCTACCCGCGGCGATGGGTCGTTCTCGACAACTTCGAGAGGCACGGTGCGCGTGCTTTGTTGGATACACCGTTTGCGTGGATCCCCTTTACGATCCTGCTTTGGCCAGTCCCCTTCCTCCGCGCCGGGCTGAATGTAGTCGCGCTTGCATTGATTGTGGTCGGCGTCCTCTCTTCCGTTGCGATTGTCGGCTACGTGACAACTGTCTTAGGAGCAGTTCTGGTGGTTCTCCTCGCCGGCCTAGTCTCTGTGTATCTTGCACGACCACGGGGACGGGCGCGATATTGACTCACGCCTCAAACGAAAGCCTCACATATGAACCTTGCTGCCTTTGGAGTCGTCGCTCTGCTTGCAGTCTTGGCGATCGAGATTCTGTTGCGCGAGGTCTTGGGGGGCCGTCGTGTACGGCCTAGGAGTTTGTCTGACTTAGGGTCGGAACTTCAATTTTCCTATCACGAGGCCGAAAAAACGCACATTTTGCGTTTCTATCGCCCTTTCCGAGGGCATTTATCGCCCTCAGAGCGCCTTTATCCTCCCTGCAGGCAGACCTATCCTGCCACCAATACTTGCAGCCGTTTTAAATTGTAGGCGATGCACACCAAATTCCACTCGCCCTGCACGGCTTGCAAACCCCGTAACAGAAATTG
Source organism: uncultured Pseudomonadota bacterium (assembly GCA_963708455.1). GTDB lineage: Bacteria > Pseudomonadota > Gammaproteobacteria > Competibacterales > Competibacteraceae > CAIMUS01. The sequence continues at coordinate 1,240,082 of CAVPSQ010000004.1, read as the reverse complement.
CCGAAACCCCATCACGTGCTTGATGATGCCAAACACCGGCTCGACGGTGGACTTGCGTTTGGCATACAGTGCCTTGCCTTCGGGGGTTTGCAATCGGTGTTCCATCCGGACTACCGGATCAGCGGTGTCTGGGGCTTTACCCGGGTCAGCAAAGCGTTCTTCCAGGGTGGGATGATGCTCCGCACGACCCGTGGCGAGCAGCGGGGTAATGGTAGCGTGTTCACAAGCCTTGACGTTGGCCTCACTGAAATAGCCAGTGTCCGCCAGCAGATGGTCGACCTGACCGAGTTCCTCCGGTAACTGGCTGAAGTTGTCCAGCGCCGGTTGCAGTTCCTGTTTATCGTTCGGGTTCGGGCTGACGTGGTTTTCCACGATCAGGCGACTGCCATGATCCACCCCGGCCTGCGCATTGTAGCTCTGCTCAAACCCGCCGCCGCTCACCGGCATAATGCGCGACTCCGGGTCGGTAAAATTGACTTGATCCTTGTCCTGTGGACCCGGTTCCGGCGGCTTGGGGGGACGGCCCCCTAACTTGCGACCACGGGCCTGTTCCTTCGCCCGCCGCTCGGCCAGCTTCGCTTCATAGGCCGCTTGCTCCTGCGCATACCGGGCTTGGGCACGAGCCTCCAGTTCCGCTTTCACCTCCCCGATCTGCTGCAACCGGGCCTGCCGGAGCGCCACTTCGTCGGCCACCTTCAGCCCGGGGACCGGCTCGGTGTGACTCGCCTCGGCCTGCTGTAATAACGCCTCTACCTCCGCCTGCAACTGCTCCTCCAACCGGTTGGCATAGTCCCAGCTCATCGCCTTATGTTTGCTGGCGTTGGCGTGCACTTTGCTCCCATCCAAACTCACGTTGCCTAACTGCAACACCCCCAGCGCATACGCCCGTAGCAAAATCTGCACCAACAGACCCTTCAGTTCCCCCAGAAACCGCTTCCGGAACGTATTGATGCTGTTGTGATCCGGGTGCGTGTTACCCGTGATATAAATCACCGGGATCAGCTCATAGGTGGCTCGCTCCAACGCCCGACTGGAAAAAATGCCAGTGGCATAGCCATAAAACAACAGTGCCAGCATCATCTTCGGTGGATAGGGCGCCGAGCCGCCACCACTGTACGCCGCTTCCAGCGGGGTGACATCCAGACTCTCCACGATCTCGACAATGAAGCGCGCCAGATGATCCTCTGCCAGCCACTCCTGCACCGGGATCACCACCGGCTGGTCACGTTCTATGGGGATAAATTGGTTGCTCATCGCCAGGCTCATCAGGTACGTTAGGTCATCTTACCTCATTATGCTGGGCAAGTCAGACAAACTCCTAGCAGACCGCTTCAGCAAACTGTCTTTGTAGTCGTCGCTCTGCTTGTGGTCTTGGCGATCGGTCAGCGCATGGTCATTGCGGCTTCAGTGGTGGTGCTCTTCCTTCTCATAATTATCATGGGGCAACTTTATGTGGCCCGCATCGGCCGGACGCCCTTCCAGCACGCTGCCACGCGCATACAGCGGCATACGAGATTCAGTGAACCGAAAGTTTACGACGTTTTTCTCAGTTACAAGAGTGAGGACTCGCTAGTCGCCCGTCAGCTTGCAGAGCTTCTCGTTGCTAACGGCCAGACGCCGTGGTTTGCCGAATACGCCATACCCATCCCCCAACGATCGAGCTTTCAGGATGCTATCGATGTAGGAGTGCGACACAGCCGTTTTGGTATATGTCTTACAAATGCAAGCTACTTTGCGTCAATTTATTGCCAGGACGAGCTTCAACAGAATGCGACTTCCCCAGAACTGTGGGCCAAGTCGCCTGCTTGAGGTGAAGCTTGATCCTCGATACAGTTCGCCGTTAGCAGTCACATGGACCGTGTCACTGCACTACCGTACAGTACCACAGACTCTTCGAGACGTAAGTGCAATCACGGGTTTTCAACTCGAATTCACCGACAGGGACGATGATGACCGTCATTCTGTGCGAAGCACATTCTTTGGACCGGCTGGCTCCTATTCGCTGGACCTCAGCAATTGGGACTTCTGGCAAAAGCGAGTGCAGGATGCCGGCGGTGGTGACGTATGGGGGCCAGCGTTTAAGCGATGGTGTGGCTCTGATCTACTGTGGGGCCATCTCGTTATTGGTCCGCAGGATCGTCATGTTCGGCGAACGCTTATGCCGATGGGCCTATCCGACGATCGCGCATATTACGAGGAGGCATTGAGGTTTGCCGATATGTTCTATAAAATTCATCTCCCTCAGCGCTGCGTTGGTGTTCATCTCCTTTTTCTCAATGAATGGAGCCATGTTGCTCTGACCACGTTTTTCCGGGGCACATGGTCCAGAATGTACTCTCTTGTCTTTCCTGGAACCGACGGCGGGGTGGACTATGAGTTTACCTTCTTTTTCTTCTGCCAAGGGCCCTTCAGGCGGTTCTGCCACCACGCGTATCTGATGGACAATTTGGTCATGTCTTTTCAGCCCGCGTAGGGCGCAACGGAAAAGGGGTCAGACACCTTATTTTAGGCTCTGACTGGCGGGGTGAACCCACTTTGCTATATTTCATTGCTATATTTCAAGATAGGGCAGCGGCTCGGAAGCGGCGGGTTTCTTGGAACCGCGTTGGCCCTAACCCAGCGCTGCAGCCGACCGTGCTACGCCGGCGGCTGAGCTTGATTGTTAGGGGGAATGAAAAATGTCGATTAAACAATTGATTGCTCATTCGGTACTTTTTTTCGTGTTGGCGAATCCTGTTCACGCAACCGTTATCAGTAGCAGCACCTTCGATACGGACTCGGAAGGCTGGAGTGTTGCCGATTGGGACGCTGCTACGGGAAGTACTATCGTTGGAACATATGCTGTCACGTATAATGTGAGCGGAGGGAATCCCGGTGGCTATATCAGTTCGACTGATCCCAGTTCTAACGACTTTAGGTTCGCGGCCCCTGCGAAGTTTTTGGGCAACCAAGCGGCTGCATACGGTGGTTCGTTGCAACTTGACATGTTCGACCAGAGTCAGCCTACGGTATCTAGTTACCTGGTCACACTAACAGGGGCTGGATTACGACTCTATAGTCCCTACGTCAATCCCCCCAACACAACATTCACCTCCTACACGGTGCTATTGACTCCGTCAGGATGGCTGCTCAATGACCTTGGGAGCGGAATGCAACCGACAGTCACCCAAATGCAAACGGTTCTCGGTAGCCTCGATGGGCTGTACATTGAAGGGGATTGGCATTTTGGTGGTGACTTCTCGGGGCTAGACAATGTGATCCTTAATGCGGGTGTACCACCACCAAGTGTCCCCGAACCCAGCACCTGGCTCCTCTTTGCTACCGGTCTCGTTGGTGTTCTCGGTTATGGGCGGAGACAGAGCAAAAAGGTGGTGTGAGCCGGGTAGTCAACCTTGGTGGAAAAAGGAACCTAGCTCGATTTATTCTGATAGCCCTAACAAAAGCATGTAGCCGACACGCTACACGCACGGCTGAGCTTGGAGCATTAGGCACTTGCACATTGAGAGTAAGAAGCGATGATTATCGAGATTGAACGGGAAGAGGATGGTCGCTGGATAGGTGAAGTACCGGAGCTTCCTGGGGTTATGGTTTACGGACAAAGTCGCGAAGATGTAATTGTGCATGCCCAAGCATTAGCTTTGCGTGTGCTGGCAGATCGGCTCGAACACGGAGAGAGTATTCCTAAGCTGGATACCATTTTCTCAATTGCCGCATGAGCCAGTGGCCAGCGACGAAAGCTAAACGTGTTCTGGCTGCACTACTACGCAATGGCTGGACGGTCAAACGTGAAGCCAGCGGCTCGCACCGTACTCTTGCTCGTCCCGGTTGGCCTGATGTGGTTTTTGCTTTTCACGATGGCGAGGAAATCGGACCGCGCATGTTAAGACGCATTGCAAAACGTACTGGTCTCAAGCCAGAAGATCTGTGATAAATGCAAGTATCCTACCTAACCCAGCGCTGCAGCCGACCGTGCTACGCCGGCGGCTGAGCTTGAGGCGTTAGTGCGTCAAGCGAAGCTTGACGCTTCTGGCGGGGTGAAAGTCCCCGTCGGGTAAGGGCTAACCACCCACCCGTATCGAGTCTTGCGCCTCTGGCGGAGCGGAAGCGGCGGAAAGGAATCGGCGGCCTCAAGCGAACAAAAGAGGTGAAGCGTAGACAGAGCAACCGATAGGCCAGAGGGGTGTCCGCACCACTCTGAAGCGATTCCAGCCTCGTCAAAAGCAACCAAGCAGGTGGCGACGTTGTTAACGTGACGGAAGCCCACACGAAGGCGTCGGTAGGGTGAGACGCCCGAGGGCCTGCCGGGGTCCGAGCGCCTGGCATGTCGGCAGAGAAGCGTCAGGAACTTGAGAGGCCTCATGGGTTCCTGAAAAGACCAACGGTATACGGTTATTGAGACACTGAAGGGGAAACCCGGAAACGGAATTAGACCGGAACCGGAATGGCTTTTATGCAGGTAAGTTATGCCAACTGAAAGAAGGCGGACTGAAAACTCATGGGGAGTCAGACTGACTCATAGTACTCGGAGCGCGGGAAAGCCGCGTACAGGGGGAAGGGGTCAGCAAAGTGATGTAGCCCGCAAAGGAAACACGTACCGGACTTGTCGAGCCGGAGATACGATGCCAACCTCACTGCGGGGAATAACGAAGCGACCGCGCAAGTGGTCGAGTGCGAAGTGAATCACTTTGAAGAGCCCGGTGCGGTAATTCCGCACGCCGGGATCCGCGAGGGGGCAGTCGGGTAACCGGCTGTCCTACCTCGATGGCTTCTCACAGTAAGCATTCAAGTATGAGCCCTACCATATTCCGGGAACGTGGATTTAGGTTTTACTTCTTCTCGCGTGAGGAGCCACGGATGCATGTCCATGTTTACGCTGGGAATGGTGAGGCAAAATTCTGGATGAAACCCAAAATTGAATTAGCACAGAATTTCGGTTTATCGGACAAAGACCTTTGTACTGTTCAAAATCTCATTGAGGAACATGCTGATGAAATCTTCTCTGCTTGGTACAAACACTTTGGAAGTTGAAATTACTAACGTTTCAAAACACGGGTTTTGGCTATTACTCAAAGATAGAGAATTATTTGTACCGTTTTCTGAATTTCCATGGTTCAAGGAAGCAACGATTACACAGTTAGTTGCTGTTGAGTGGCTTAGTCCACACCATTTGTATTGGCCCGATCTCGATATTGACCTTGCGATAGAATCTATTGAACATCCTGAACGATTTCCTCTGATATCGCGCGTTATGCCTAACAAAACGTTGCAACCGACCGCGCCTGACGGCGCGGCGGCTGAACTTAGGCGTTAGGAGGAGAATCTAATTTATGGCTAACTTATGGGTTGCGGATGACATCATTGCATTCGTCGAAAATGGCAATGTGACAATCAGTATCCAACGACCGCTCCGAACTCTGTCCCAAAATAAAGCATACAAAGTTGCGGACCCAGTCTGGTATGAAGCTCAATTACGTAAGTTGGACTTGGCACGGAGACGGGGTGACACAGTGGAGATACCATTAACTGACCATCTAAGGCGTTCTTCAGTGCGGCTTGGTGGTGGCTTTTTAATCGTGCAGGGCAAGCGAATCGTGCTTTTCAGACGCACAATTGATGCTCCCCGGAGAGCAAGTGAGTTTTGCGAGTGTGGAGGTATTTTCGAAGTAGGTACAACAGCTGATCCATTCGATATTACGAACGACTTTATTGCTTCGCTGCTTAAAGAGACTCCTGAGCTTGCGGTCATTCGAGGAGAGCGTCTTTATGTGCCTCAATTAGCCACTGGTAAGGTTTCAATCGGATTTCAGCCACCGGATATTGATTTTGATGACTATCATCAAATTATATCTCGCGAACTTAAGGAAGAAATAGAAAAATCGAAGCTTCCTATAACCAACGTCCCTATTCGCTTAACACCATTCTACGTCAAAATCCTTGACTATGAGCGATCTGCAAAACTGCAGTTTGGTTATTCACCCCCAATATCAGTTGAGTTTACTGCTGAGACCGATACATCCTCACTAGAATTTGTAGGTATATTGAGCTTTCCTGATGATTTAGATCTTGCAGCGGTTGCTTTTTTGGAAAACCAAATTTATAAGTTTAAAGAACTTCAACGTAAGGGCAAGGCATCCAATGATGATCTAGATATGCTGCAGAAGGTCACAGACGACAAGAGAATATTAGAGGAAGAACTCCAGATTCCAACCGATCGCCCCCGTCTGGAATATTGGGATACTGAACGATATTGGGATACCAGCCGTAATGCTGATACACCACTTAATCGTGAAATTCATCTTCTAGATATTCAAACTGGTAATGTTGATGTCTGGTACACTCCAGGGGCGGACGCCCAAGGCCAAGAGATTCAACCAGATTCTACTCGGAGGACTAGAGCCGTGCGTCAATCTACACTCTGGAGCGAGCTTTCGCGAACTCATCTTGGAACTACAGGTGGTCGGTACGCAACCGAGAAGGTCGAGAAGGCCATTAAAATGCATTCTCCTCTACCTTGGCTTCAACCTCTAATTACCCTGTAAACTCGGTAGGATAGATATGGCTCGCCAGCAATTCCCGCTGCTCTAGAAATTTTAGTATAATCAGTATATTATATACGATGCTTCGGCAGGTCTGGCAAGGTATTTGGGCTTCAAATTCAATCGATTTGGGTGGTCATGATGGTAAAAGCAAACTGTATTCCACTTCGCCCTCAGCGGCCGCAATTAAATAAACACTGTTCAGCGCCGGCCTTGTTAGGTCAAATCAGAGAGGACTTTGGGAAGATCACTGACCCTCGTCATGGCGGTCAGCAGTTTTCCTTACCGGATGTCTTGATGTCAGGCTTGGCGGTCTTTGGACTGAAATATCCGTCGTTATTAAAGTTTGATGAGCAACGTCATGAAGAGCGGGTTCGAGCGAATTTAAAAAGTCTTTATGGTGTTTCACAAGCCCCCTGTGATACCCAGATGCGGAAAGTGTTGGATGAGGTCTCACCCACTGAGTTACGAGCCCCCTTTATTCATATTCATCAGCACTTGCAATCGCACGGGATATTGAAAGGGTATCGGTATTTAGGAGGATTTCTAGTTAACCTGGATGGGACCGGTCATTTTTCTTCCTCCAATATCTGTTGTACCGATTGCTGTGAAAAGCATCATCGAAAGGGTGCGGTCGAGTATTATCATCAATTAGTAGGAGCGGTGATAGTTCATCCAGATAAAAGTCAAGTCTTACCTTTATTTCCTGAGGCCATTACGCGCCAAGATGGGGCGAGCAAGAATGATTGTGAAAGTAATGCCAGTAAACGGCTGTTACTGGCACTACGCGAAGCGTTTCCGCAATGGCCCATGATGGTGGTGGAGGACAGCTTGTCGGCCGACGGTCCTCACATTAAGTTATTGAAAAAATTAAAGTATCATTACATCCTGGTGGCGAAGCCGAGCGACCAGCCGTCGTTGTTCGAGGAGGTCCGGAAGCGATTAAATAACACTGAGTATGAAGAATTTGAGGAACTGGGAGAGGATGGCGTCTTACGGGGCTATCGCTGGATGAAGGGGTTGCCTTTGAATAAATCTCATCCTGATATTCTGGTGAATTACCTGGATTATTGGGAAATACGGGAGGGTAAAGAGTACAATTTTTCGTGGATAACGGATCTGGAACTACGGCGAGATAATGTCTACCAGGTGATGAGAGGAGGTCGGGGTCGGTGGAAGATTAAAAACGAAACGTTCAACACACTCAAAAATCAGGGCTATCAGTTAGAGCACAACTATGGACATGGGCAAAAGCACTTGACGACGGTGTTTGGGATGCTGATGATGCTAGCTTTTTTCGTCGATCAAGTGCAAGAGCTGTGCTGTAATTTATTTCAAGCGGCGCGGCAACAATTCCGTTCCAGAACCTCGTTATGGAGCAAGTTAAAGGGATTATTTAAGGAGTATTTTATTACCAGTTGGGAGAGCTTATGGTTAGCGATGATTTATGGGCATAAGGGTGGGGTATTGGAACCCGATACATCATAATTGCTGATAAAAACCATAGTTGTTTTGATGAATGAGTGTGTTGAAAGAAAGTGGTTAAAATGAGAGTAGTTTATTATGGCTTCCGAGGAAGTCAGGGTAGTTTTTGTTGTTATGATTCTTGTGTAATTACTGATCAATTAGCTACTGGCGCCGCTGCATTAGAGCGGGAATTGCTGATGGCTCGCCTTGATCAACCAATTGGGGTGCGAATAAAGGAGCGGAAAAAAGGGCCAGCCTCAAATTATTCCGATAGCCCTAACAAAAGCATGCAGCCGACCGTGCTACGCCGGCGGCTGAGCTTGAACGTTAGGGCGAGTGGGCTGGTGTCGCAGAAGCCAAGTCTAAACATGTCTTTCTGCGGCAAACGAGCAAGGGGATAAGCAATGTTGACCGTATCAAGATTTACTCGAAAGAATTTTCTTGGACTATTCCTATCCGCAGCCTGCGTTCTGGCGTCGCCAAATGTTGTTGCCAATATCATCGACACCACTTATGGCGTAGGGGCGGGCAGCTTCGAACTCGGTGCCTTTGTAAATAATGGTGCAGGCCATATGGGACTCGCTCCAGGTGCCACGACTATCACGGGCTGGGCGGTTGGCGGACCGGGTAACGGAGTGGATTGGCTCACAACACCTAACTTCGGGGCACAATCTGGTTTGCACTCTATAGACTTGGTTAATACTACAGCAGGATCTGTTTCTACAGAGATTCCGACAACCCTCGGACAAACTTACGAATTGACCTTCTACGCAGCAACCGTTTCCACTGGAACCGCTTTGGGGACGGTTTCTGCGGGTTCGCTCGTTAATCAGACATTCAGTGCGCCGATTACCCCATCACCTGACTTTGCCAATCAGATATTTGCACCGTTCAGTTTTCTTTTCACGGCGAATGGATCGACGACCACAGTTAGTTTTACATCTTCCAGCAGCGGTTGTTTACCTGATTGTTATGGTCCTGTGATCGACAGCGTGAGTGGTATCGGCGGTCCCAGAACCCGCTACCGTCTGGTTGATTGCTCCCGTATTGACTGGCTTGATCGGATTTACTAGGCGCAAACGGAGAATGAACGGAAAATGGGGTTAGGTCTTACCTTTTGCCTAACAGCCGGCGTAGCCTGGATGGAGCGGAGCTTGCGAGGCGCAATCCAGGTTCCTCCGGCTGGCCGAAACGATGATTAAGGCCAGCCCGGTGCGTAATTCCGCACGCCGGGATCTGTGGGGGGCGGTCGGGTAACCGGCTGTCCTACCCCGATGGCGTTGCAAAAAAGGTACGAAATTAATGACTGAACTTCTTCAGAAAGCCTTTACTGAGGCGTCTAAATTACCCGAACCAGAACAGGATACCTTTGCTCATTGGATACTCGAAGAACTTGCTTCTGAGGGGCGCTGGGATAAGGCTTTTGCCAATTCTCAAGATTTGTTAAGCAAACTTGCTGATGAAGCTTTATCAGAACATCGAGCAGGCAAAACAGAATTGCTTGATCCGGACAAGCTGTGATTTCACATACCAATAGACACTTTCGCGAGTTATTTTCAAAGCTACCAAATGTTGTACAGCGCCAAGCTCGAGAGGCATATAGGCAGTTTAAACAGAATCCCTATCATCCGAGTCTGCACTTCAAGAAAGTTCACACAATACGACCTATTTATTCAGCCCGTATCAATGTCGATTACCGTGCTGTAGGAATCAAGGAAAATGGTGAGATTGTTTGGTTTTGGATAGGCTCACATGCTGATTATGGAAAGCTGTTGTCTCAGTTGTAGTTCCAGCCTTCTAAGAAACTTCCCTCCCATTTGGGCAACAAGCCTCCTTCTGCGTACCGAAAGGCTTCGATACCCAGTGTCAACACTCCCCTCCCTTACCCAGGCTGAGCAGGACGGGCGGTCGTTATGCTCAGTACTGATAAGGCGTGACAGGCAGGTTAGTCACTTGATAGTTATCACCTCTTCGGCTACCGGACGGTTACGCCGCCTGATCGGTGGATTCCACTGTCACCCACTGATACCCCAGCGCGTGGGCCTTCCGTTGCAAGTTTTGCAGAACTCGCTGGCGGTATTGTTGTTCGTAGTAGTCCTGACCGGCATCGACATAGGCCGTGCCGTGCTTGAGCATACTGTAGATCAGTCGGGCTAACTTATGCGCCGTAGCCGTGGCCGCTTTGGGCGCGCCCAACCGGGTTTTCTGGCGCCGGAAATACGCCCCTAACGCACGCTGACTGTGATGCAGCCCTTGAGCCGCCAGCCGCAACGCGGCGGCAGCGCGGTTGGCACTGGGTTTGGTTTTGCCACTCAGCACCTTGCCACCGGACTTTTTATTGCCTGGACACAACCCCAGCCAGGAAGTGAAGTGTTTGTAGGTCGGCCAGCGGGTCATGTCGAGCCCGATTTCTGACACCACCACCAAGGCGGTATAGGCACTGATCCCGTCAATCTGGGTCAAATCGACGCCCGTGATGCGATATAACTCGGTTCGCAAGTCTAAGCGCGGTTGATTGCGTTCCGGCTGATGGGATCGCCGCGGCGGTGGCAAGGGTAACGTAGCGGGATCCAGCTGGCTGTCAAAGGTCTGCAAGACACTGCTCAATCGCTTGATCACACTCAGTGATCTTGGCGTGATAGGTATCATACAACTCCAGCGCTTGTTTGAGCGCGAACAGGTGCTCCGGCCGGTAGTTCCCGGTTAACCCCTGGGCAATGACCTCGCGGCTTTGCTTACAGCGGTGATCGCGGTAACCCGCCAGGCGTTGCGGTGACTGTTCGCCCGCGACGATCGCCCGGATAATCTTCATCCCGGTAACCCCGGTAATATCGCTGACCACATGATGTAACTGGACATTCATCTGATTCAGCGCCTTTTGCAGGTGTTGAATGTGAACCGCCGCATAGCGTACCCAGTTTGCCCGCTGGCGTAGATAGGCCCGCAGCACACAGAGTTGTTCCGGTGGCCGAAAGGCGCCGGCCAACAGTCCAAAGGTGTGTAATTGCTGCAGCCACTGACAATCCAGCACATCGGTCTTTCGCCCCGGCACCGTCTTGACATGCCGGGCGTTAACCAGTTTGACTTCCAACCCGCGGGATTCCAGCAGTTCATACACGGGAATCCAATAGACACCGGTCGATTCCATCGCCACGGTATCAATACCACACTGCACTAACCAGTCCGCCAACTGGTTGAGTTCGGTGGTAAAGGTCCCAAAGTCCCGGACGCACACCGCATCGCGACCTGCCGGCACAGCGACATAGTGACGGGTTGCCCCGATGTCGATGCCGGCGGCATTGAGATTCAGTTGAGAGAGGTGAGGGGGCAACGCTGGCGGTTGCTGGGCGGTTGGGTACTGACTCAAGGAGTTGTCTTTCACAGGCTGGCCCTCCATAATGAAACCACTGGCGTAGCCGGGTGCGGGGGAGCGTGAGAAGGCACTCTTCTAAACGGGATCACGCGAGGCGTGTCACCACTGAAAGTATCGCTAATCCCCCGGGACCAAGCTAACTGACGGGCACTTTGCACCAATGACAAAACGGCCTTGTCACTCGGCTACGTCATTGCTTACTTTAGGCGGGGTGGGTGGAGGGCGCCACCAGTTTCTTCCCCAAGGTCAGCGGCGCAGCCGTATAAAGGAGCTAACTGAACGCTCCAGCCGACCGTGCTACGCCGGCGGCTGAGCTTAAGACGTTGATGCGGATACGCGACAGCAGCCGCGCCCGTTCGTTAAGAATTTTTGTGATTTTGTCAATTTTTCAATGATAAAATTCCACAGGCTGCGGATGAACCCGGAGATCGAGCGGACTTGCGCCGCTCATCTCCTCGTTGATGCGGATACGCGACAGCAGCCGCGCCCGTTCGTTAAGAATTTTTGTGATTTTGTCAATTTTTCAATGATAAAATTCCACAGGCTGCGGATGAACCCGGAGATCGAGCGGACTTGCGCCGCTCATCTCCTCGTTATGCACTCAATCGATGGCGTCTGACCCCATTGATTATTTATTTGATATAAAGAGCGAATACCAACAGAACATTAATTATTTCGGGAGATTCCAAATGCAAATCAACATCCACCTCGACAAGGATACATCGAATTCGAGTTCCGATGAAACAGTGGACTTTTTTAATTCGTTGCGTGAACAATTAGAATTCGCCAACTACTCAGCGCAACTTTCTACACCTCCTAATAAATTCGGGACTCTTCAATCTTTAGACCCCTCAACCATGAGTTTGATTGTATTAATCGCAACCAGCCCTGTAGTGACGGCTGCGATTACTGGGGTTTTTAATGTGATAATTGAAAAACTAAAAAATGGCAAACAAAACAAGAAAATTAAGATAGTCGTAGGAAAGAATTCTTGCGAGATTTCTGGAGAGACAAGTCATGATGAAGTGGCAAAGTATGTTCAATTGCTAGGTTCTGATTCACTTCATGAGTAAATTTTCCACATACCGAAAAGAGAATCTGTGATGACACATATACCTAATCTAAAATCGATGTTAGAGGGTACATATTACGCTTATGGGGCGACACCAGAATATGCATCTCTTTCGTTATCAGATTATCAGGAGATTCTAACTGGAGATGTTCGCAAGATTAAACATGATGTGTTCTTGCGATATTTAGTTGTTGCTCACGAACGTGAACACTATACTCAGTATAATAGTACTCCTTTCGGACTTTTAAATTGGAGAATCTTCCAGTGTCTAAAGGTAGATACCATTAAAATTGCAATCCAAATTGATCGCACACAAAATTTTCAAAACATTTTTATTCCCATTCACGAATGGGCACGCACTAGAGGTCAACAACACTTTGCTAATTTTCCACCCAAACATTCGCCTTTTTATAGTATCTTTGCACAACAAGGGCGTGGCAATGAATGGATAGAGAATGAGCATAAGATTCTTGAGGACTGTGTCAAAGGCATTGATTTATATCTTCGATTTTTTGACGTATTGAGGGGGCGTTTGCATGGTGATTTGACAGAGGTAGTAGCTATATCAAACTCTGCGATGCAACAGCTAGCAGTTAGAAGTGGCTTGTCCAAGACAATTCACCTTCGTATTCCAGATAACACAATAGAAACGCCATCCTTTTCAACGGAAGAGGTGTTGGAGGCTGGAGCCAGATTTTCCGAGCTACTTTCATTGTTCTTAGTTGATGCTGATCGAAGTTTTATCGATGCATGGCGGTTAAAATACATTCAAGGCGTTTACGCGCCAGTTTTCAATTTCTTGGAAAGTGAATTGAGTGTGGTTTCTGATGAAAGGGTTCGAGCTTTGATTTGTAAGGGGGTAGTCGATCTCTCACTTTGCGCTCCTATTGATCATTCTTGCGTAAGTATGCATAAGGATGAGGTAAGCTTAGAAGACGTGCATCCTGGCGGGCGTATATTTCGATTAGCTCGCTCTGCCAGAAAACTATGGGCAGGCAGACGTGGAAATTTTGATTTTTCGGCATTCAATGAGGAAATTTGCTCAGAAGCTAAGCTTCCTTCTGCGGCTGATACTTTGCAAACAGCCGCTAATGGAATGATTCAACTGAATGCTAATTGGGGTGGGGGAATCTTACACAATAAAAATCCTATAAACACACAGGATGATTTAATTACCCAAATGCTTAAAAATGCTAATATGTCGCCAGGTGCTGACTTCGTTAGCCTCAACGAGAAAATCTATCGCTTGATGTTTATGATTCGTGCACAACGCCCCGATCTTCTTGCTGCATCTGCAACTGGAGAATTAGCATTTTATCCGTTTATTGAATTTTTCACAAATGCCTGTGCATGGAATCCGACAGACAAATTTTTAAACGGCTTCTTTGGGGAAGAAATTGCTACTCTTCTAGTAGATGCATTTATTCATATGATGCAGCAATTTGTTGCGCTTTCTTTGTTGGGTTTTCAGACATTTGAAGAAGTGTCTCGTATCGACAAGCTGTTTCAAGAACGTATACGTTTGCTGCAGGTAAATATGGAAAAACCAGTTTATAGCGTTAATGATTCTATTTATGACAGTATTGTCAAAAAGTACATGCCACTGTCTGTTGAGCAACTGCTTTTGCATTCAAAAAATTGATTTGCACCACGTACCGTGCGGTCTGCCGTAGCCGCGTAGATACTCCGAACGCGCGACGGGGTATGCGGAAAAGCCGACGTAATCAAAGGGGGTCAGACTCCATTGATTTTGATATTTAATTGTTTTAAATGAAAAAAATTGCCTAACTCAACGTTCCAGCGGAGCTTCGCTTCGTTCGCTCGCGCTCACTACGCTACGCCCGCTGAACTTTGCGTTAGCTACGTAAGAAAGAAAGAGTCATGAATAGACCGATACGTTGCATAGATTGCTTTTGGCTTGGCTATTTCAGAATTGAGCAGGCACGTGGTGGTGGGACAACTTACTTTCAACCGGAGACTCTTCCACTTGAAGTGAGAAATAAACTCTTACGGGAACCGCAAACCTTCGACCAATCGCTAAGTGTGTTATTGGCACGTGATAGAAGAATAGCATGTCTATCTGAGATAACAGATCCCTCCGGACAGCGCCGCCCTGTTGAACCTGCATATGAAAATCTAGTTGCCGAAAAGGATTTTGCCAAAATTCAACAAACAGCATCTGGACCACGTCTGTGTGGAAGATTCGGAGGTTTTGATCCAAATTTGTCTTTCAATGATGTTCGAATTCTTCAACAGAAGAGCGAAACCGACCGAATTGCCTCATCAATTCAAGCGCGGAATCGAGCATCTCAAAACACAAACTTGTTATCAACATTTCTAGAACTAGAATCAGACAATCAATTGACCCCGCAGAAAAGAGGCAAGATGTTCGAGGAATGGCTTGGAACTCTTTTTTCTGCTCACGGTATTAATTATTCTTTGAATGTGATCAATGATTGGGAGCAGATAGATTTTACAGCGAACGTGGGTAGTATTTTTTGCATTGGTGAGGCTCGATGGATGAAAGATCCAGTTGACACAAAACAAGTTAGAGATTTTTTCGGTAAGCTCTCTGATCGGCCTCCGTTTGTAATTGGAATTCTCATTTCCATTTCGAACTATACGGCTCCTGCAATAGAATGGATTTCACGTCACTCGCAAGACCGGATGATTATTCCGGCTAATCGAAACGATGTCTTGACGATTGTTTCTAGCGCCAACTCGTTCACTTATTTTGTTCAAGAACGGCTTGAAGAGCGACTTAAACACCCACAAGGCTAACAATGATGGGGTTATGATGGGGTCAGGCTTGTTTAAGGGAAAAGGTAATAATAAGGGAAAAGGGGTCAGACACCTTTTTAGGCTCTGATAGTGGCAAAGTGAACCGGTTTTGCTATATTTCAAGGTAGGGCAGCGGTTCGGAAGTGGTGGATTTCCTGGAACCGCGATAGCCCTAACAAACGCATGCAGCCGACGCGCTACGCGCGCGGCTGATGCTAATCGTTAGGCACTCCAACCACGGTTACGAAGCAGATAATTATGATTACCACTCACGAACATTTTGTCGTGGACAAAAATGGGAATCGAACAGCAGTTTTGCTTGATATAAAGGAATATAATATGTTGCTTCAAGAATTGGAGGAACTGGAATCTATTAAGGCGTATGACGCGGCTAAGTTTTCTGATGATGAAGCTATTCCATTTGAACAAGCGATTGAAGAAATCGAGAAGCAACGATAGTGTCTTACACCATTGTCATTTTGCGTCGTGCTCAAAGGGAGTTAGCCGTACTTCCACAGGAAGCTTATATACGTGTCCGTGATGCCATCAAGAAACTTGGTGAAGAACCGCGTCTCCCTGGTTGTGCTAAGTTGACTGGTAGAGAAGGATGGCGCATCCGCGTTGGCAATTACCGTGTCATATATGAAATTGATGATACACAACGCAAGTTAACGGTAGTACATGTCGGGCACCGGAGAGACGTGTATCGTTGAACATTCTGACATGCCTAACAAACGCATGCAGCCGACGCGCTACGCGCGCGGCTGATGCTGAGCGTTAGGCGCCATAGTGGCGGTGACCGTGTAATCGCAGCACGATAATGAAAGCCCGCTTTTACATTGATCCTCAAACAGGCGCACCTCATATCTATAATCATCGTGTTGGTGAGGATGAAGTCGAGGATGTTTTACGAAATCCCGGTGAAGACCGGCCAAGCCGTGAAGGCTCACGAGTAGCCCTTGGTCAAACCCGAAGCGGTCGCTATCTGCGGGTCATCTACGTCCCTGATCCAGAACCTGACAGTGTATTTGTTATCACAGCTTATGAGTTGCAAGGCAAACCCTTAACGGCATATCGGCGGCGGCGTAGACGCAAGTGAGACAGAAGATGAAGCAAAGCCAATTTCCCCCTGGCTGGGACGATAAGCGGGTTCAAAAAGTGATTGCGCACTATGAGGCACAGACTGAAGAGGAAGCCGTTGCAGAGGACGAGGCAGCCGTTGAGGATCAAACCCAAACGGTCATGGAAATACCCACGGAGTTAGTACCCATGGTGCGGGAATTGATAGCCAAGCATCAGGACACTGGAAAGCTTGACGCCTAACCCAGCGCTGCAGCCGACCGTGCTACGCCGGCGGCTGAGCTTGAACGTTAGGTTTGGACAACGCCAAAGTTGCCCGTAGCTTTTTCAGGAGCAAAAGTCATGAAGATGAGAGAAACAAACCATTCCCAGCTTTGGGGGTTAGGATTGATATTATTTTTCACGCTGATATCAAGTGCTAAAGCGGGTACAATCATGGTTGGAATCGGAGCTTTCAACAACTCGCAAATAGTCATAGATTTCGGCAGTGTGGCCCAAGATACCGTACTGTCTATAGTCATCTACTCAATATGATATACTTTATTAAAATTAAATATGAGAAAAAATAAATGACGAATAGAGAAAGCTTTTAGAATCAATTAGTTTCAAAAATAACCAAGTTTCTGGATTTTTGGGAAAAGAATTAAATTATAATGACTTATGTGCTTGACTATAATCAATGGAGCAACGTGAGTTTTTCGGCCAATTGGTGGGGAAACACATATGCTTCTAGCGATTTTTCGCAAAACTCAGACGGCGTCAGCGCTGCTAACTGGAGTTCTACCATGAGCCATGGAATTAACGCTGGTATTTCATTTGCCAACCTCCCGCAACTCGTGGGCTTTGACATTTTAGCAAATTTCGGAAATGTTTCCGTTGACATAACCAACGGTCTCGGCCAGCTACAGACATTCCAGGTCTACGTAGCGCGTTGCGATCACGGTTTTGGTGGCTTGCCTCCTTGTGAATCCTTTGCAGGCTTCAGTGACCCTGCGGGCATCACAAACATTTTTCTTCACGATGTACCAGTGAACAACGCATTCATGTTGGATAATCTTTGATCCCAATCGAATACTACAGCCGTCCCCGAACCATCAACCTTTCTACTTCTTGCCACTGGATTTTTGGGTTTACTAACCAATGGTGCTAGTTATACCAAATATTAGTAAAATATTACTTTAAGTAGTATCTGGTGCCATACCAATTTTTTGAAGGGCATCGAAGATAAACTTCCTGCTAGTTAATGACGCAAAGAACGCTTTTGATTTGGATGAAAAAAGCTGTTTTACCTTCTCTTTCAAGACATCTAGATTAGGAAAAATCTGATTAGCAATTTCCCCTTTAGCCCATTCCCATAACTGCTCGGATGAGTTTACTTGGGGGCTGTGCGGGGGTTGATAAAGTAGCATTACATTATCCGGCATCACCAAGTCATTCGAACAGTGGAAGCGCGCATTATCGGTTTGAAGGATGTGAAAATCGTTCGGGTACTGTTGTGAAAAATCATTGAGAAATTGCTGAAAATTTTCAGTATTCACCTGATCATAATCTTGAATCATGCACTCACCAGTCAAGGGTTCCACCGCGCCATACAGATGGAACGCTTTAAAGAGCCATTGCACCTTGACCAGTGGTTTGACTTTTTTCAGGGTAATCCGCCGCCGCGTGATGGTCTTCAGGCCAAACCGACTTTCGTCCTGGGTCCAATAACGAATCTTTGAATATATTTATAAACAATGACTTGCAATTTCATTTAGGCTGGCCGGCACGATTTTTTTTAAAGTCCTCAACAGCGTCCGGATCGTAACCAGTCGCATACGGTCGAGGCACTTTGAGGCAGGCCTTGAGCCGGTATTTGACGGTTCCAAAAACGGTTGAATAAGGTACCTCTAAGCCATGCGTTTCTTTGAGCCAAACTTGGATATCTTTGTAACTGGCAAACCCCTCGGGTTGGGCAAGTTTTTCTTTTAATTGCCATTGGATTTCCACCGGTATAGAGGGTGCTAAATTGCCACCTCGATAATTTAGATGCAGTAAACTGTTTAATCCTCGGGTACGGTAGATGTTGATCCATTGCCCGATGGCAACCTGACTTCGGTTCAACAATTTCCCCAACGCTTGCCGAGTCTTGGCTTGGCCTGTTTTTTACCAGTATAGAAACTGTAATCGTTCACGCTTGCGAACATCTTTCTCTTGCTTGAGTAAAGCTTCTAGGGTTTCTGGTGACTCTATCACTTCAAATTTAAACGCTCGGCACATGTTTTTTCCTCCACATTAAATGCTTATATAATACACTATTTTAGTAGTATTTGGTATAACCAGGTTTCTGAATTTTTGGGAAAAGAATTAAATTATAATGACTTATGTGTTTGACTATAACCAGCTTATCTCACGTCCTTGCCCCGGCAAATCGGGATGGACGGCACAGCCCTGTGCTCCTGTCAAACCAACGGTTATCCGTTCGGCTACAATGCCGGCATAGGCCACAGATACTGGTTGACAGGGGAGGTGAGCATGCGTAGCGATATTCATACCCAAGACGGCGATGCCTTGCTGATCGTCGATGTACAGAACGATTTCCTGCCGGGCGGCAGCTTGGCCGTGGCGCAAGGCGATCAGGTCGTAGGCGTACTCAACGACTATATCGCGGTCTTCTCCAGGCAGGGCCTGCCCATTTACGCCACTCGCGACTGGCACCCCGCCAACCATGTCTCCTTCCAGCCCCAGGGCGGTCCCTGGCCGCCTCACTGTATCGCCGCCACGGAGGGCGCGGCTTTCACCCCGGACCTGCGGCTGCCGGCGGGCCAATACACCGTCATTTCCAAGGCGACCCGTGCCGACAAGGACGCCTATTCGGGTTTCGAAGGCATCGATCTGGCGGCGCAACTGCACGCCGCCGGCGTGCGCCGCCTGTTCATTGGCGGTCTGGCGACCGATTACTGCGTACTCAACACGGTGCGGGACGCGCTGCGCGCAGGTTTCGCCGTGCTGTTGCTGGAGGACGCGATCCGGGCGGTGAACGTACAGCCGGAAGACGGGGCCAAGGCTGTCGCCGAGATGTGCGCCGCCGGCGCCGTCACCGCCACGCTGACGGAGTTGGCCTGATGCCCGGCGACCACAGCGTCCTGCTG
Source organism: uncultured Pseudomonadota bacterium (assembly GCA_963708455.1). Taxonomy (GTDB): domain Bacteria; phylum Pseudomonadota; class Gammaproteobacteria; order Competibacterales; family Competibacteraceae; genus CAIMUS01. The sequence goes on along the minus strand of CAVPSQ010000004.1, from coordinate 1,220,642 downwards.
ACCGATCTTTACCAGCTCACCATGCTGCATACCTACCATCGGCAGGGCATGGAGGAAACGGCGGTGTTCGAAATGTTCGTGCGCCGGCTACCACCGCAGCGAGGCTTTCTGCTGGTCGCCGGCCTGGAACAGGCACTGGAGTATCTGGAAAACCTGCGCCTCACGCCCGCCGAACTGGAATGGCTGGCAGCCAGCGGCCGTTTCGACCGGGAATTTATTGACTACCTGGCCGGGCTGCGCTTTACCGGCGATGTCCACGCCCTGCCGGAGGGCACGGTATTCTTTCCCAACGAACCGCTGCTGCGCATTACGGCGCCCCTGCCGCAGGCGCAACTGGTCGAAAGCCGGTTGATCAACCTGCTGCATTTCGAAACGCTGATCGCCTCCAAAGCGGCCCGCTGCGTACTGGCCGCGCCCGGCAAGCTGCTGGTGGATTTCGGCTTGCGCCGGGCACATGGAGCCGAAGCCGGCCTGCTGGCGGCGCGGGCCGCTTATCTGGCCGGTTTCGCTGGCACCGCCACCGTGCTGGCCGGTCTGCGCTGCGGCATTCCGGTCTTCGGCACGATGGCGCATTCGCTGGTGCAGGCGCACGAGCGGGAAGAGGATGCGTTCGAGCACTTTGCCTACGCCCAACCCGATAACGTGGTGCTGCTGATCGACACCTATGACACCCTTGCGGCGGCGCGCAAGGTCGTGCATCTCGCGCCGCGCCTGCAAACCCAGGGCATCGCTATCAGAGGGGTGCGCCTGGACAGCGGCGATCTGCTGGAACAGTCCCGCAGCGTGCGGCGAATTCTGGACGAGGGCGGTTTGCATAACGTGACTATTTTCGCCAGCGGCGATCTGGATGAATTCCGCTTGCAGGAATTGCTGGCGGCGCAGGCGCCGATCGACGGCTTCGGCATAGGCACTCGGCTGGATACCTCCGCCGATGCGCCTTACCTGGATTGCGTGTACAAATTGCAGGAATACGCCGGCGCGCCCCGGCGTAAGCGCTCGCACGGCAAGGCCACCTGGCCGGGGCGCAAACAGGCGTACCGGCGGTTTGCGGAAGATGGGACAATGGCCAGCGACTGCCTTAGTCTGGAACAGCATCCCCAGCCGGGCAAAGCCCTGCTGCAGCCGATGATGCTTGCCGGCCGCCGGCTCGCCCCGGCGGAATCGCTGCACACCGTCCGCGAGCGGGTCCAGCGGCAACTGGCGGCCTTGCCCGCGGCGCTGCGCGCCAACCAGATCGTCCTTTACCCGGTCGCTACCGCCCCGGAATTAGAGGCCCTGGCGGAGCAACTGGACCGGCTCGCTCATTAGCTCTGAGCCGGCGGGCAAGCCGCCAGTCACCGCTGTCGATGACCGGCGTACCCGGCGCGGGAGCGCGGCGGTACAGGTAAATCCAGGCCGGGCCGTAAGGCGTTGCCATGCGGGCGCGCGTATACTCGCTGGGATAATTTTCCAACCGGTCCAGTCGAGCCAGTAACTCTGCGGTCAGGCGATAGACTTCGCCGACCAACGCAGTGCGGCCGCCGGCTACAGCCGCCGGATAGCGGCCCAGATCGAACAGGGTATAGCAGGGTGCAGTGCGATGTCTGCCCAGCAGCGGCACGTTATGCAGCCAGAAGTGGTTATATTCTCTCCGGCGCAGGGTGCCATAGACAAAAACGCAGCACGGTGCGCCGCCACTCCTCATACGCCGGAGCTGTTCAGCCGGGGCGCTGCCAACTGACGGTTGGCAAGGGCAGTCCTACCGGCGGATGGGTGGCGCGCCCGTACAGGCGGGTGATCTTCTCCACGTAAGCCTGGGTTTCGGCGTAAGGCGGGATGCCGCCGTATTTGACCACGGCCTGTTCGCCGGCGTTGTAACCCGCCAGCGCCAGTTTGACATCGCCCTCAAAGAAAGCCAGCAGCCAGCGTAAATAAGCCATGCCGCCGTGCAAGTTCTGCAGCGGATCGAGAGGATCCTGCACACCAAAGCGGGCGGCGGTGGCGGGTATCAATTGCATCAATCCCTGGGCCTTCTTGGGCGAGCGGGCGCTGGTCTGAAAGTTTGATTCAATCGCGATCAAGGCCAGCACCAGGGCGGGGTCCAGCTTATAGTTGGGCGCCAGTTGCGCTACCCAGTCGGCGATGCGCTGCTGGTCGGGATTGTCCCGCTTGATCGGATTGACGGCCAGTTTGAAGTCGGGATGCTGCCGGGCGACCGCCGTCGCGGGACAGGTAGCGGGCCGTGGGCGCTGGCCGGGATCGTCGACCTGAGCCAGCATTCGCTGGGCATAAACGTCACCTTTGGCGGCCGCCAGGCGGAACCAGGCGGCCGCCAGAGCGTCGTCTCGGGCGACGCCGCGACCGTTGGCGTACAGCCAGCCCAGTTGATACTGGGCCGGCGTATGACCGCGTTCCGCGGCGGCACAGTACAGCGCGATAGCCCGCGGGTAATCCTGGGAGACTCCCTCGCCGTGCTCGTACCGGAGCGCCCATTCGGCCTGCGCCACCGGGTCGGCCTTTAGCAGTCGCTGCCAGTCAGGCGGCGGTTCCGCCTGCGCGCTTAGAGACCAGACTACGACAATGGAAATGAAAATCGAAATGGAAAGTCGTTTATTGAACGATGCCATAGCTCATTCTGGATTGGTTGTATTCTTCAGCCAGAGTTGATGGTGTATGCGTAGCCGCCGTCGCCGGATGGTTGTTTATCCGCCCCGCTCCCCGCGGCGGTGAAAAGGCAAGCAGCAACCCCCATCATTCTTCTATAATCCGCGACGGTGCACAACAGCAGAATGTCACAATACGTAACCGAGAGGAGGCCATAATGGTCAATTACACCACTGAGTCCATCCGCAATATCGCTCTCGTCGGCCACGGCGGCGCCGGCAAAACATCGCTGGTGGAAGCGTTGCTGGCACAGAGCGGGCGGATAGCGACGGCAGGCAGGGTGGAGCAGGGCAACACGGTCTGCGACTTCGATCCCCAGGAGAAAGCGCATCAGCATTCCCTGGACGCCGCCGTGGCCAGCCTGGATTATCCGGGCGCCCATATCAATCTTATCGACACGCCCGGTTTTCCCGATTTTATCGGTCAGGCTATCGCCGTCCTGCCCGCGGTGGAGACCGTTGCGGTGGTGATCAACGCGCAGACCGGCATCGAGACGGTCACCCAGCGCATGATGGAGCGGGCCGCCGAGCGGCGCCTGTGCCGCATGATCATTATTAACAAAATCGACGCGGAAAACGTGGATCCGGCGGGACTGCTACAGCAGATCCGCGACGCTTTCGGCGCCGAGTGCCTGCCGCTCAATCTGCCCGCCAGTAACGGCGCTGCCGTCGTGGATTGTTTCTTCAATCCCGCCGGAGAGAGCGATTTTTCCAGCGTGGCGGAGGCCCATACCGCCATCATCGATCAGGTGGTGGAGATGGACGAAGACTTAATGGAACTGTATCTGGAGCAGGGTCAGGAACTCGAATCCGGGCAATTGCACGATGCTTTCGAGAAAGCGCTGCGGGAAGGTCATCTGGTACCGGTCTGTTTCGTCTCCGCCCGCAGCGGTGTCGGCGCCAGGGAATTACTCGATATATTCGTGCGCCTGCTGCCCAATCCCACCGAGGGCAATCCACAGCCGTTCCTGTCGGGCGAGGGCGCGACAGCCGCGGAATTCGGCGCCGTGCCCGATCCGGGTCGGCACGTCATCGCTCATGTTTTCAAAGTCACCATCGACCCCTTCGTGGGCAAGCTGGCGATGTTCCGTGTCCATCAGGGCACGATCACCAGGGACAGCCAGTTGTATATCGGCGATGCCCGCAAGCCGTTTAAGGTCGGCCATCTGTTTCAGCTTTTCGGCAAGGAGCATCCGGAAATCGACCGCGCCATTCCCGGCGACATCTGTGCCGTCGCCAAGGTGGACGAGATCCACCGCAACGTCGTCATTCACGACTCGCACGATGAGGATTATCTGCGTATCTGCCCACTGCATTTTCCCACGCCCCTGTTCGGGCTGGCGATCAAGGCCACTAATCGCGGCGACGAGCAGAAGCTGTCGGATACTTTCAATAAACTGCTGCAAGAGGACCCTTGTCTGGCTATCGAGCAGAACCAGACCACCCGCGAAACGGTGCTGCGCGGTCTGAGCGATCTGCATCTGCGCATCACATTAGAAAAGATGCGCGACCGCTATCGGCTGGAGGTGGAAACCAAACCGCCTAAGATCGCTTACAAGGAGACCATTAGCGCGGTCGCCGAAGGGCACCATCGCCATAAGAAACAGACCGGCGGCGCCGGTCAGTTCGGGGAAGTGTTTCTGCGGGTGGAGCCACTGGAGCGCGGCGCCGGGTTTGAATTCGTGAGCGCAGTGGTAGGTGGGACGATTCCCGGTCAGTTTCTGCCGGCGGTGGAGAAAGGGGTGCGCGAAGTGCTGGACAGTGGCGCCATCGCCGGATATCCGTTGCAGGATGTGCGGGCCATCGCTACCGACGGTAAACACCATCCGGTCGATTCCAAGGAAATCGCGTTCGTGACCGCCGGCCGGGAGGCGTTCCTGGACGCCGTGCGCAAAGCCAAGCCGTTGATTTTGGAGCCGCTAGTCAACATCGAGGTCATTGCTCCGGCGGATACGGTGGGCGCCATCACCGGTGATCTGTCCGGTCGTCGCGGCCGGATCAACGGCACCGACGCGCGCGGCAGAGGCATGGTGGTCATCAACGCGCTGGTGCCGCTGGCGGAAATGGAGGGCTACGAATCGCAGCTTAAATCCATGACCGGCGGACAGGGTTCCTACAATATCGAATTGAGTCACTACGAAGCGGTGCCGGTGGATATTCAACAGCGACTGGGTGCCGCTTACCAGCAACAGCAGGGCGGCGGTTGAGCGTGTTGGCGACGGGGCGCTTAATGGCCAGTGCCGGCTACGGTGATTTCTGAAAAGATCTGACCAGTAGCCTGAAATAAAGTAAAACGGAATCCAGGATGGAGATACCTCCAGGGCCTGGATTTCGCTGTCCTTCATTGAGGTTACGAAAAAGACCCTGGTAGAAACTTTCTTGGAAATCGCCTAAGCAAACTGTCTAGGAAAGTCAGGGAAAACAGGAAAACGTGACATTTTAAATATTTAGTCAGAATTTCCAGCATCCATCGACTTTTTTATTATTTTTGATGGCTGTTTTTACTCCAGTGCTGGTTAAGGTAAGCGTTCCACAGATGTCATTAATTTGAGTTCCTGTGGGTACCAAGGATAAAACATAAGCTGCTGCTGAAATTTCTTTGTTGAAACGGTCTTTGTCAAAATTATAATAGTTTAGAATTTTATTATCTTTAAGAGGTCCTTGAGCCTGAATGTCAATTTTCTTATTGGTGACGGGATCGATCTGATAGCTGCCTGTCTGGATACGGTTGCGTTCCAACAAGTCGGCCAGTTGTAATAACGTGCTGAGCGCCAGGACGCGTTGCGACCGCCTCGCATACTCCATATAGGAAGGATAGGCAATAGAGGCCAGAATACCTACAATGGCTACAGTGACCATGACTTCGGTGAGTGTAAAACCGCGCTGTGCAATCATTTTCGCTTTTCCCGATTATTTTAAAACCCACTCGTTACTGACTAGGGAAGTCAGATAGCTGCCGCCAAGTCTGGCGTGGACGTTGGAGTTGGCCTTGAAAAATAATATCTATGCCACGGCCGGTAGAACCATACACTGTTACGTGTGTTTTGTCTTCCCCATCTTTATAAATAGCGGGAGTGCCTGTGACTCCAATATCTTGATCACGAAAAGCAGACGGAGGATTCTTTTTTTCCTGATCCGAGACTGTTCCATCTCCATCCATATCAGGAGTCAGATCAACTGGAGGACCGCCATCGGCTGCATTAAGAATATATATCCAGCTGGAGCCACCGAATTCACAAGTATTTTCAGGAGGCTGAGGCAATAATGTGCTGAAAATGAGTGTTTTATTATTCAATAGAATATCGCTAGCTTGCTTTTCACCCTTGTTATCGCTACCCATGATAAAATCCAAATACCAGCCGAGCTGTGAATTCCAATCAATATTGCCACGGTTAGTTCTACGGTACTCGACCGAGCCACTCGTTTGCGATATAAATTGTTGTTTGAATAGGTTTGCACGGTTAATAGTAGCGATTTTGCCAGGATTTTTATCCCATATTGCATAAAAACTTTGGGTGGGCTGGTTCTCGCTCATGGCATTTGTTTCTTCAAAAAATTTGCCTGTTCCAAAATAGATCATATAACCTTGTCCGGTTGTATAATTCTTGTAGATATAAGGACGTGTAGTGATAGGTTGCGGATCGCCGTTATCATTTTTGGCCTTGAATAGCGGCGCATTACCTGCGACATTCCATCTACTGGTGCTGGAGTCGCTGATATTAAATTTCCATAGATTGCCTAATAAATCCCCGGCATAGATATAATCGACCTTGAAATCGCCACCGACATCGATAGCGGCAGGCGTAGCTAGACCATTGGGCAGACCCTTGGCACGGCTATCTGTATAACCTACACCAGTATCCATTTTTTTGACCAATTCACCGGTATCAGCATCAACGATATAGAGTACTGCATTACCTGTCTGACTAGGATAGAGATCTTGCACCGTGTTGTTATAACCATTTCCAAAAATGGCTACCCACTCATGTTGTTTACTGTTGGTGCGGATAATGAGAGGTTTGCCAAACGTATAGCCGAGATCGCGGTCGCCATATTTACCGTCCTTGTCCGTGAACTCCCACTTGACGATTTTGTCTGCGTTATGCTCAGAAAATCTGTTTGGATCGGTGATATCAAGCGCATAGACAGCCTGGCCACCGGCGCGCAAGCCACCGATCAACAAAGTTTGCCACTTCCTAGAAATAAACGCATCTCCCACTGTAATGGCACCGTCAACATAGTATAAATGGGTATAGTCAGGTGAGGTCAATCGGGTAAGATTAGGAAATAATATATTAGGAACATAAGCAATCAGCTCTTTGCCACAATCAGCACCTGTTGCACAGGTGTTAGCATTGAAACCGTGCAACATCCCATCATTAGCGCCTACGTAAATTACCGGAGTTCTATCGTTTTGGTCCTCCTTGAACTTGATGTAGGACTCGGCAAGATCCAAACTTTCATCATAGCGGAGCACCGAGCTAGCAACATAAACGGGATCGGAATAGATGATATCGCCCAATTTACTGGATCTGGCGCGAAATTTATTTTGTATGACCCAGTCTTTTTCGGCTGTTGCTACTCCTTTACCGCGCAGATACTCGACTCGTGCTTCCCCTTTCTTATTCTCCCCTGTTTCACTGGTTAGTTCTCCCCCTTCCCAAAGTTTATTTAGAAAGTTCTTTTGATTATCATTAAAATTTTTCCACTGAAAAGGAATTCCCTTTTGATCATTGAAGGTCATAATGACACGAGCCGAGTTAGAATTTAATTTTTGACCTGCATCCCAATCAAGGCTTTTTGACAATTTACCATCAGTAGTGAATTCAAGCTTATAACTTTTGAGAGAACCAAACCAATCATTTCCATTTTTGGAGAAGCCAGGGACCACAATACTGGAGTTGGAGCTGATAAATCTCTGAGAGACGCTCGTGGCGGCGCTGGAACTAAAATCGGGCAAAGCTCGATCCAAAACGTCTTGTAATTTTTTTATCAATTCAGATGAAGATTTCACAGAATAATACCGGCCATGGCTATTATATGCCGCATGCCACATATCATTTATTTTTTCTGGACAAGTAAGTGTAGTACAGCTAAGAGGATTCCCCCAACACGGGCTTCCGCATGTATTGTTCCAAACATCATTTGAATCTGTGACTACATTATCAGGCCACCCATCCAGAGGATTTTTATCAGGTAGATTACTTTCGACACCGAACCCGAACATATAGGTCACCATATGCTGAATCTTTTTAGGGTCATCTTTCGATGTTGCCTGTATATCCGGCAAATCTAATCTTAAATCTTTCTGATAATATTTGGCGGCTATATCTGCAAGCGATCCAGACATATTATCAATATTTTCCCAATAGCCATCACTGATCAAGATGGTAAAATTACGTTGGCATGCATGAACAATCGCATTGGGATCACTCATATAATTTTTACCGGCTTTGTCGTATGCTAATCGTGTAGGAGTACCAGGTCCTTGTACATCAATATCAGTGGACTTTACCACAGAATAAATTTCTTTTATTACATTGTTGCTATGCTGTTGGAGTTTAAATATATCCTGGACAATTGGTTCATTCTTTTCACTAGGAAAAGATATAATGGGGGCATTACTGTTGTTAGCAAAAGAATGCGTCAACGTATCAAAAGCATAACGAAAATGAGGTCTCCGATTGACAAACTCTGCTAGCCCTCCTTTCGCTACCAGACTTTTACGATGTGAATATTGGAACCACCTGGCGATATTTTTCTTTTCTTCTTCAAAGGGATCACAGTTGTTTTTATTTGCACAGCGATCGATATCAAGGAACGGAAGTAGCTTACCAAGATCTTTACCTGTCACTGCTGCCGGGCATTGCGGCTGAATACCGCTGCCGGATTCACCGCAGCAGTTGAGGTCTCCGGTATTTTTATCCGGATTACAGGTGATTAATTGTACTTTTATCTCGCCATTAGTGACGATCACTTTATAATGTGAATCCCATAAATCAACTTCACCATTAGACTCGTCGGTAACATTAATGTTTGCCCCCCTTCTCGGATGTCCGTCTGTTTGAATGAAGCCTTTATCATCTTTCCATACATTAAAAACGAAGCCGCCACTGTCACAATTGATTTTATTATTGGCATAATCGTATCTACATGACATCGGGTCAGCACCCATATAAGAAGACTTATCACCCAAATTCATTATAAGATTATATCCAGGCTTACCCGTATAAGGATTGCTCCTTGCTGCATCAAACTTAGCATCAGGATCTAAGCCATCTATGCTTGGCCATGGCTTGTAGGTTTCTTTGGGATTATAAAATAATGTGTTGATATTGGACGAACGTACACGCCAGTCCTGAATTTCAGTAGCAGGGCAATTGGTAAAACTAAAACCAACACTACTAGGCGTACTATAACAGGTAAATTGATCTATATTATCTCCTTTTTTCACGTCATTTACACAATTCAGATATGGATTTTTAGTTGAAACTCTACAATAACTGATAAAACCGAAAGGTAGATTATACATAGGTGTCGAAACCATAAAGCTTCCCCTATATGTCGTATCGGTTGCTCCTAATGACGACATTAAATTCTGGTAAGCTATTTTATCTTTATCTGGTAAGGTAAGATATATCACTCCATCATCCTTTTTATTGATTGAACAGTTCATGTCCGGATTACAGCAACATACTCGTGTATCGGTCTTTAAGGGTTTAACGTTACAATCATCTGGAGTACAATCATTTTTTTCAAAAAAATCTATATCTGTCTGTGTTGGGGTAAACACGGCGTTTTTATCATAAGCCGATCTTGCCCAGTGTGGTTGAGCCATGATCTCTAAATCCATACTTTCTGAATCATCCATTATTATGTAAAAGTTAGGCACGATATTGGCGCCCATAAATAATGGTGTGTTACTTATTTGCAGAGTACCTGGTGCTACTTGCTCCGCATGAATCAAAAAAGCAAAAGACATGCAAATACATGTCAATATGGTTTTACCGAAAAATCGCAAATATTGATCTGGCAGTTTCATAATGGCTTTCCTGATTCGATTCACACTATTAGTAAGTGAAGTCATTGAATACTATCTGTTGTATTGCCACTTGTGAGTAGATTGTAGCATGATATAGGCTTCCTTATTCCCGGCAGTGGCGCGAGCCGTTATACGATGATAATCATAAATATCTTCCTGGGGAGGATAATCTTCCCAACCATAGTAATTAACTGGAGGCCATCTCACGAGGGACTCGATCAAGTATAGAGGTTGCTGATTCAGACCGATCATTGGAACCGGATAAGAATAAACAACTGTGCGTTTGTTACTTTGGCTCCACCAGGCATCGTCCACTGTATACCACCAGGCGGCTGAGCCTTTATCGGTCTTCGGCTTGTTCTTCTCCCAAACCTTCAAATCTTTCTTTCCGCCCGAACCTTTCCCTTTCTGATCGGTGATAGTTCTTATGTAGGGACGGTCGTGGCTGGCGGTCTCAAGCTGTCGCTCGGCGTCTGTCAAGGCTGCCTCAGCGCCCTGAAAAGCAAAAGCGCTGAGTTGCTGGTTAGCGGTCATCTTCTGTTGCAAAGTAGTCGTCTGTATGCTCGACATGCCGAGCAGAGTAATCACTATCAGCACGACCAGGCTGATGAACAGGGCGACGCCCTGCTGATCGTAAGGCCCGTAACCGGATATAAAGGGTGGGTTCATCCGCCGTGTGCCCATATTCATACTTAATAACCGCTGCCTATTAGTTGCGAATATTAATAGTGGTGCTTAATACCTGTCGCAGATAATGATCATTGCGAGGCGTAGGCGTATTATTCCAACTGGGAAAATTATAACTTTGTGGTGCACTGGCTACCTGCTGAGTTGATTGGAACAATAACTCCATCCTTAGGCTGACTACATTATTCCAAAAGCCAGGCATGTTATCAACACTCCGGTACTGGAATGCAGGTGTGCTTGTACCATACCGGAGCGCCATGCCTGTTATATTCGATATTATCGGCTGAGTTTGGTCCAGAACATTGTCATTATAGGATTTGCAATATAATGACCAGAGGTTGTCCTCTTGTAAAACATAAAAAATACTGATTATCTCGTTTACAGGAGGGCGTGTTGTATCATCAGAAAACCTGAAATTTCCAAAACAGTCCCTCGTTCTTTCATCATTATTACTACTGCTGGTCCGTTTACGGATAACGACGATATCCATATTATTTGTTTGTGCTCCCGCAATCACTTGTCCAGCCTCCATCGTTATGGATATGTTCTTATTATTTATCGTTGGTTGGATAGTTATTGGATTAAAAATCGTATTTTTTTCTTGTGTTGGATCGGGTCTCCAACCTGCCATCCGTATGTTATTTTGCAGATAAGTTGATATGAATCGCTGATCTTCCTGCATCCGCGCCAGTTCCATATTAAAATTATAGGTTTTTTTGGTTGCACTATACACTTCCAATATGCCCGCAGTCAGCAGCAATCCGAGGGTAAGCGACACCATCAGCTCAACTAACGTAAATCCTTTCTGGCAGGACAGTTTTAAATAGATCATAACCGTGCCTATGGGGAACAAAATTTTCTAACTATTTGAGAAGATATTTTATAAGTGTTTACGGTTCCACCTGCTGAATTCCAGGTTAATCTTATTAGATAGGAACATCTTCCTGTACTACCTGCACAACCCGTGCAATCCCTATTATCACCAGGATTATTGTCTATACATATCATACCGTTTCCGCCAGGTAATATCTTTGCAATTTTATCCTGCCACTGGTAAACATCATCTTCAGCCATTTCCGTCGGATTACAACTATTGTTTAGGCAATCATGCTTTATTCCTGTTATGTTGTTATAGTTATCCGTATAAAAACTACCACTGGCAGGATTAGTTCCACAGGGACTCTGCTGCACGTTTGACCGCATACGATCGGTAATTTCGTAAGCAAGCAACTGCGCCTGACTACGCAAATAAGCATCATGGTTGCTTTTTATAGAAATCGATTGCAGACTGGCGAGACCCAGTAGTCCTACACCAAGCACGATAAGTGCTATCAGCACTTCGATAAGCGTGAAGCCGCCTTCATTTGCAGGTAAACCTGGCTGTATCGACAGCATAATTTCACTATTATTGTTTGCAATTATCATCCAAACGCACCCGGCCGGTACTGCTGATAACAATGCCGCAAGCATAGCCGTTTTCATGCTTTATGGTAACCGTACCCGCCTGGAAACCATCATTTCTAGTCATCCCACTGGCTTCGTATGAAATATTGTCATCCACGCCTTTGTTACCCGTAAGCGTCCAACCAGTGGGGAACGCTTCATGGACCTTAATAATATCTGTCGCATTTTTAACCTGTGCACTACGGTCTCTATCCACAAACACGATCCAGCCCGTTTCAAATCCTGCTGCATCGGTGCTGCAACTGGTTCCATTTACGCTTTTACATACCGTCACCCGGGTAATCCGCTTGACAGCCTCGGAGCGCGCCAAGCTTAAGGCCGCTACAAAATCATTGACCTTAGCCGTCCTGGAATTAGCCCGCACAAAGTTATTAAAACCCGGCACGGCCACAGTCACCAGCACGGCGGCTATGACTATGGTTATCATCATCTCTATGAGAGTAAAGCCTTTTGACATCATCACCTGCTCGAGAACCAGCGGTCTGCTGATGGCTGCGATTGACCATACTATCGCTCAGGGCAAGCCGGTCTGTGCCTGGCTCCATACCGGTCGCCGCAACTTGCAGCTTATAGGCAATTCAGCTATGCCGATATAAAAAATTGTCAATTTACAGGCCTATCCACCGCGCAACTACTGATTATAGTCATTAAACCGCCTGGCGAAACCCGGACATTGATCTGTCTCAATACTTAACCCCACGCTGATCCCGACGCCGAACGGCCTAGCACCAAAACTGTAGCGATTGCATTTTACCCCGAATTTTACTTTACTCCAGCCGGGATAAGATCGAACTGACCGGCCGAACCTATGGAACCGGTAGCATAACCGTCATATACTCGACCGGCACAGCAAGCAAGGATGACTACTTATCAGGTTGAGCCGGTATGCACACGCTATATCCCGATATCAAACCGTACGCCGTCCACCGTCTGGCGGTCGACGACATCCATACCTTATATCTGGAGGAATGCGGCCATGCTGGCGGCGTGCCTGTGTTGTTTCTGCACGGGGGCCCCGGTGCCGGTTGTGAACCGCTGCATCGGCGATTCTTCGATCCGACACTGTATCGCATCGTACTGTTGGATCAGCGCGGCAGCGGCCAGTCTACACCCCACGCCGAGCTGCGCAACAACACTACCTGGCATCTGGTAGCCGATATTGAAGTCATCCGGTGCCGGCTGGGCATCGAGCGCTGGGTGGTATTCGGGGGCTCATGGGGGTCCACGCTGGCACTGGCTTACGCCGAGACCCATCCCGAACGAGTCATGGGTCTAATCCTGCGTGGTATTTTCCTGTGCCGCTGCGAAGATATCTGCTGGTTTTATCAGGCAGGCGCCAATCGACTCTTTCCTGACGCCTGGGAGCATTTCCTCGAGCCCATTCCCGCGGCCGAGCGTGATGATCTGCTGGGTGCCTATTACCGGCGGCTGACCGGCGATGATGAGCTGGAGCGGCTGCGAATCGCCAGAAGCTGGTCTGTCTGGGAGGGCTCCACGCTGAGCCTGGAGCCCGATGTCCAGACCATCAACCGTTTTGCGGATGCCCATCGGGCGCTGAGCCTGGCCCGCATCGAGGCGCATTATTTCATCCACGACACCTTTCTGGAACCCGATCAATTAGTGCGGGACGCGCCTCGCTTGCGTGCTATTCCAGGGGTGATCGTGCATGGCCGTTACGATGTCATCTGTCCGCTGGACGGCGCCTGGGCCTTGCATAAAGCCTGGCCCGGGTCGGAATTGCACATTGTTCCCACCGCCGGTCACGCCGCCACGGAGCCCGGCATCGTCAGCGCCCTGGTGGCGGCCACGCAGTCTATGGGGGCGCACTGCGCATGATCGCGCTGCTGCAACGGGTCACGGAGGCGCGGGTCGTGGTGGCGGGGGAAACCGTCGGTGCCATCGGCCCCGGCCTGCTCGTCATGATCGCCGTGGAGCGGGGTGACAGCGAAATGCAGGCGGACCGGTTGCTGGAGCGTATCCTGGGCTACCGGGTGTTTCCCGATATTGAGGGGCGGATGAATAACAGCCTGCATGCTACCGGCGGAGGTCTGCTGCTGACGCCCCAGTTCACCCTGGCCGCCAATACCCGCAAGGGGATGCGTCCCAGCTTTACTCCGGCGGCCGCACCCGCCAACGGGGAACGGCTGTTCAACTACCTGGTCGGCAAAGCCCGCGAACGGCATACGCCGGTCGCCACGGGTCGGTTCGGGGCCGATATGCAGGTTGGGTTGATCAACGACGGGCCGGTGACGCTGTGGTTGCGGGCGGCCCCTGGGGAAAGCGCGCAGTAGCGGTGGACGGCACGAGGGCGGTCCGTAGACCGCCCTCGTGCCACCCTAGCTCATAAAGTCTTGACTTGCTGGATCAACTCGGCGACTACTTTCTGGGCATCGCCGTAGACCATATGGGTGTTGTCCAGGAAGAACAGAGCGTTTTCGATACCGGAGAAGCCGGCGCCCTGGCCGCGCTTGATGACCAGTGCATTCCTGGACTCGTCCACATTCAGGATGGGCATCCCGTAAATGGGACTGTTGGGATCGGTCTTTGCCACCGGATTGACCACGTCGTTCGCGCCGATGACCAGGGAGACATCGGTGCTGCCAAACTCATTATTGATCTCTTCCAGATCGAAGATCTTGTCGTAAGGCACGCCGGCTTCGGCCAATAGCACATTCATATGGCCGGGCATTCGTCCCGCCACCGGATGGATGGCGAACTTGACTTCCACCCCGCGCTCTTCCAACAGTTCCGCCAGTTCCCAGACCTTGTGCTGAGCCTGGGCTACCGCCAGACCGTACCCAGGCACGATAATGACGCGGTTGGCATAACACATCTGTACCGCCGCATCCATGGGTTCCATTCCCTTCATGGTGCCGGTGACCTCCATAGCGGGACCACCACCCTCACCGAAGCTGCTGAACAGCACATTACTGATCGGCCGGTTCATGGCTTTGGCCATCAACTGGGTGAGCAAGGTGCCGGCGGAGCCTACCACCGTGCCGGCGATGATCAGCGCCGGATTGTTCAGCACGAAACCCTCGAAGGCCACCGCCAGACCGGTAAAGGCGTTGAACAGCGAGATGATAACCGGCATATCGGCGCCGCCGATGGGTACGGCCATCATGTAGCCAAAAGCGAGTGCCAGCAGGAAGAACAGCAGAATCCAGAGGGCGCCGACGTGGGGATTGAAAGTAATAACCAGACCCAGCAACACCATCAGGCCGAAGATGATCAAATTGACCTTTTGCTGACCGGGAAAACGAATCACCTTCTTCATGACCCCTTGCAGCTTGGCCCAGGCCACGCAGGAGCCGGAGAACGATACGGTGCCAATCAGCGCGCCGAGCACCGCCAGGAAGACAACGAAGGTGGGATGGTCGCGCCCGGCGACTAGTTCCACCGCCGCGATGGCACCGGCGGCACCGCCGCCCATGCCATTATAGATAGCGATCATCTGCGGCATATCGGTCATGGCCACCTGCTTGCCGGTCCACCAGGCAATCGCGCCGCCGGCAATAATGGCGATGATCATCAGCAGATAATTGCCGGCGATATCAGGATGGAGAAAACTGACCACCGTCGCCAGCAGCATGCCCCCGCCGGCCCAGACGATACCGCTGCGGGCGGTGGTAGGATGGGACATGCGCTTCAGTCCCATGATGAACAGCACGGCGGTTACGAAATAGCTAATTTGGATGATCAAATTTCTCATATCCATCATATCCATGACTATTTCTCCTTGCTGCTCTTGAACATTTCCAACATCCGTTCAGTGACCACATAGCCACCGACGGCGTTGCCGGCACCCAGAAATACGCCGATAAAGCCGATCGCTTTCTGCAGGGTGGTATCAGCCTGACCCAGGACCACCATCGCGCCTACCAACACGATGCCATGGACGAAGTTGGAACCGGACATCAAGGGGGTGTGCAGGATCACCGGCACCCGGCCGATGACCTCATAGCCGACGAAACCCGCCAGCATAAAAACATAGAGATATAACAACGGAAGTAATAATGACACATCGCTCATGACGCACCTCTCAACCGCCTGCCGGTGGGTTCGTGTTTTATTTCGCCCTCGTGAGTCAGTACGCTCTCACGAATAACCTCGTCTTCCCAGTTCAGGGCCAACTGGCCGTCCTTGAACATCGGTGAGAGGAAGTTATACAGATTCTTGGCGTACGTCTCGGTGGCGTGCACCGGGATCAGGCTGGGAATATTGACCGGTCCATGAATAATCACATCGTTGTACTCGATAGTTTTGCCGGGTTCGGTCAGCTCGCAGTTTCCGCCCGTCTCGGCGGCCAGATCCACGATCACCGAACCAGGTTTCATCCCCTCGACCATCACCTTAGTGATGATCTTGGGCGCGTCGCGTCCGGGCAGGGAGGCGGTGGTGATCACCGCGCTGGCGGCGGCGATGTGTTTAGCCAGCACCTCGGCCTGTTTGCGTTTCTCCTCGTCCGTCAGTTCGCGGGCATAGCCGCCTTCACCTTTGGCTTCTACACCGGTTTCGATCAGGCGGGCACCCAGCGATTGCACCTGCTCCTTGGCGTCGGGGCGGATGTCATAGGCTTCCACCTGGGCGCCCAGGCGTTTGCAGGTGGCGATGGCCTGCAGGCCGGCCACACCGGCGCCGACCACCACCACTTTGGCGGGGCGGATGGTGCCTGCTGCCGTGGTGAGCATGGGAAAGAAGAAACTGGCTAGTTCGGCAGCCATCAGCGCGACTTTGTAGCCAGCGATCGAGGCCTGCGAGGACAGAGCGTCCATCGACTGGGCGCGGGAAATGCGGGGCAGCAATTCCATGGCGAAACTGGTAATTTTCTTATCACACAGCTTGTGCACCATATCGGGGTGACGGTGCGGCTGTAGGAAGCCGACGATGATGGCACCATCCCGGATCAGATCCAACTCGTCCAGCGTGGGCGGTTGTACCTTAAAGATAACGTCCGCCTCAGCGTATAATGCGGCGGCGTCGTCCACAAGACGGGCTTTGCCTTGATAGGCGGTATCGACGAAGTGAGCGCCCTTGCCGGCCCCCTTTTGTACCAGCACCTCGGCGCCCAGTTTGGTAAAGCGTTCGGCTACGCTGGGATCCAGCGCAACCCGGCGTTCTCCCGGAAAAATTTCCTTGGGGACGGCCAAACGTACAGGCATGGTTTTCCTCCAATCTATTAAGCGCAACCTGAACACCCGCTGCGTCCAGGTTTTGACAGGGCAAGGCTAATAGCCTTATTGTTGTTTGCTTTAATAGAGCATGCCCACCAGCGGGTGGGGCGGGCATGGACAGAATGAATAGTATCCCAGATTGGCGGCATCGCACAAAGCTTGTTTACCGTATCATCAGGATCCGGCCCGGTTCGTTACCGTCCGTGGCCGCAAGTCACGGGTACTATCGTAATTCAGGGTTCACAGCAGCGCAGGAAAATGTCAAATATAGGTGGTTTACGCCACGTACGGGAGATCCTTCATGTATGGCCTTGAACAGCAGGTCTTGCGCACCGACGTGTCGGGCATGCCGCTGGAATGGATCGATTACCAGGAGGCTGTAAGACTGTATCATTTAGGGCAGGTGGCCTATACCTGCGGTACCCTGCTGTATCGCATCCACGGCGGCATCAACGCCAGCAGCGGCCGGCGCAGCGTGGTCGAAGTCAACTCGATTATCGCCACCCAGGGCGGCGCTTATGCCCAGCTCAGGGCCCGGCACGATTACGTCCCGCCGCTGACTAACAGCGCGCTGTTCCGGCGTGATTTCAATCTGTGCCTGTACTGCGGCGGCAGCTTCCCGGTGCGCGAGTTGTCGCGCGATCATGTCACCCCCATGGTGCAGGGCGGTACCGATCAATGGAACAATGTGGTCACGGCCTGTAAGCGCTGCAACCACCATAAGGGGGGGCAGACTCCCGAACAGGCCGGGATACAGTTGCTGGCCATTCCGTTCACGCCCAATCATGCCGAGTATATTTATTTGCAGGGGCGCCGGATTCTGACCGATCAGATGGAGTTCTTGCGCGCCCATTTTCCCCGTACCAGTCCGCTGCACGCACGACTGGCGCGGCTTGCCTGAAGGCGCTCTCTGGTCTTCCGGATCAGAGAGCGCTACCGCTTGTCAAGTTTTTCTGGACTGTTGTAATAAATATTCCAGATAGTCTTTTCTTTGCAACGATATCCTGATTTTCTCCTCCAGTTCTCCATTAGCTTCGTCGCACAGATCCAGCATATCCTCATAGAAAAATACCGAAAAACTGTCGATATATTTAATTTGCCGATCCCGGTCCAGCACCAGATTGTCGATGCCATACAAATCGATGACCTTGGGATTGGGCAGCGCGTACCAGCGGCTGGCGGCTTGCAGAAACAGTTCCAGTTGATCCTGAGCCTTGGGCATTTTGCCGAGCAGCGGTATGGCGTCCTCCTCGTTGGTGGGGTTGGCGAGGTTGAACCAGGGATAGACCGTTGCGGCAATGGCGAGTACGCTGTCCACACCGTCGATCCGGGTGGCGACGAACACGGCGGTCGGGACGATGTCGCCCAGTGCCACCTGGATCTCCCGATAATCCCGGTAGAGTAGGGCTATTTCCCGCCACGGACAGGGACCGTGGTATTTCTTGATCACATAATCGAGAGAAATTTTTTCTTCACCCTGCACGACGATCGCCGTGCACTGCCAGACTTTGCAATGAAAGCCAGTGGTGGAAATCAGAATGGCCGGAATATCGGCCGTATTCAGACAGGCGATATCGCCGAGTTTGCTGCTGGTTTTGACCATAACTTTACCCGCCGCGCTGCTTATGGCAACACCGTTTCGCCCGCATACAGTTGCGCAACTGTCTCCCGTCGGCGCACCTGATAGCAGCGGTCGCCGTCCACCATGATTTCGGCAGCACGGGGGCGGGTGTTGTAATTGGAACTCATCACGAAACCATAAGCTCCCGCGGAGCGCACCGCCAGCAGATCGCCGGCCTCGATGCCCAGTCGCCGCTGCCGACCCAGAAAATCGCCGGTCTCGCAGATCGGGCCTACCACATCGTAACAGCGGGTAACGCCCTGGCTACGGATCACCACCGGGATAATCGCCTGCCAAGCCGAGTACAGCGCCGGCCGGATGAGATCGTTCATAGCGGCGTCCACCACGGCGAAGTGTTTCTGTTCCGCCGGTTTGAGGAGTTGCACCCGGGTAACCAGGATACCGGCGTTGCCGACGATTGCCCGCCCCGGCTCGATTAATATTTCGTAAGGCAAGTCCTTCAGTCTGCTCAGCAGCGCAGCCGCCTGAGCGGCGGGCAGCGGCGGATTCTCGTCCTGATAGCGAATGCCCAACCCGCCACCCACATCCACATGCCGGATCGCAATCCCCTGTTCGGTGAGGCGCTGCACCAACCCCAGCACCCGCTCCAGGGCGTCCACCATGGGCTCCAGTTGAGTGAGCTGCGAACCGATATGGCAGTCCACCCCGACGATATCGATGTACGGCAATCCGGCAGCCAGCGCATAGACGGCCGGCGCCTGTTTGATATCGATGCCGAACTTGTTCTGTTTCAGTCCGGTGGAGATATAGGGATGGGTTTTGGCGTCTACGTCGGGGTTCACTCTGAGCGAGACCGGCGCGCGTCGACCCTGGTTAGCAGCCAGCTTATCGAGCAACAGCAGTTCCGGCTCGGATTCCACGTTGAAGCAGCGAATGTTCACCGCCAGCGCCCGCTCGATCTCGTCGGCCCGTTTGCCTACACCGGAAAATACGACTTTGCCAGGATCGCCGCCGGCCGCCAGCACCCGCTCCAGTTCGCCCACCGACACGATATCAAAGCCGGAACCCAGCCGGACCATGACGTTGAGCACCGCCAGGTTGCTGTTAGCCTTGACAGCGTAGCAGACCAGATGGGGATGGACGCCGAAGGCGGCGTCGAAGGCATGCCAATGGCGCTCCAGTGTCGCGCGCGAATAGATATAACAGGGGGTGCCATACGTGGCCGCAATCGCGCTGACCTCCACGTCCTCGGCGAACAGCCGGCCGTTACGATAGGCGAAATGATCCATGCGTTATTTACTCGTGGCTTTAGAAGACTGCTGCTCCGGCGGCTGTCCGGTCTCCGGCTGTCTGGACTCCGATGCCTGGTCCTTAAGCAGATACAGATCCCCCTTCTGGCCCAAAGAACAGCCGGTCGCAGCCAGACCCACCACCAGCGGCAGCACTCTATACCATTTGACGATATTGTCCGACATCATGTTTCCTCAAACAGCTATGCGCCATTCAGTATATAGTGGGAAAGCGTTGGAACCTACCGCCCGCCTGCATCTCCTGCCAGGTGCTATAAAACCTCCGATCCACGAGCGAATTCTGACTTGAGCAGTATGCTGCGAAAACTGTTATCCGGCGGTCAGACTGGCGTCGACCGGGCGGCGCTCGATGTGGCGCTGGAACTGGGCATTTCCTGCGGCGGCTGGTGTCCGCGCGGGCGCAAGGCTGAAGACGGGCCGCTGCCGGCCCGTTATCCGCTGACCGAGACGGCGACGGAGGATTATGAATGCCGTACGGAATGGAACGTGCGCGACGCGGACGGCACTTTGATCCTGGCGCAGGGGCCGCTGCGCGGCGGCACAGCGTTAACAGCCGAACTGACCGGGCGCTACGCCAGACCGCTGCTGGTGATAGACTTGGCCCAGCCGCCGCCTTGCGCAGCGGTGGAACAGTGGCTCGAACAGCATCGGATCGGGGTGTTGAATGTCGCCGGTCCGCGGGAAAGCGGGCAGCCGGGCAGCTATGCGCAGGCGGTCGCCTGGCTGCGCCGGTTGCTGGACCGGCCGGGGCGCAGTTGAGCGGAGCAGTACGCAAGATGCTTGACCCGAACCCGCGCGGACCATAGTGAACGCGCCGCAATTCATCCTGACTATGCTATGCTGTTGAAAATTTTTTATCTTAACTGTTCTGCACGTTATCGATATAACTAGCTGAATTTCTTAATATATAAATGTTTCCCAATGAATTGGGCCTGAAAATTAATCCAAACTTATTCAGCAAGTTGTATGAACCTGCGGCCTGTCGGTTTATATTTATCCGGCTCACTTTTCAATTACCTGACTGTTAGAGGTTACAAGGTTGGTCCGCACTCTGGATAGCGGCTATCCTGCCAATTAAGGTATGAGTCATTCTGTCAATGTCGATGTTGCGATCATCGGCGGCGGTATCGCCGGTCTGTGGCTGTTATCCAAGCTGCGTCGTCAGGGTTACGGCGCTTTACTGATTGAGGGCGCCCGGTTGGGACAGGGACAGACCATTGTTTCCCAAGGTCTGATTCATGGTGGCAGCGGCTACGCCCTGGCGCAGACTGAAGCAGGCGTCACGCAGGCGGTGAGCGATATTCCTCCTTTATGGCGCGACTGTCTGGCCGGCAGTGGGGAAGTCGATTTGAGCGGTGTCAGACAACTCGCCCGACAGCAGTATCTGTGTACTCCCGAACCTCACCGCGGCTGGCTGTCCAGACTGTTCCGGCGCATACCGAAGCCCGGCGCGCAAACAAATCCCGACTATACTGCTCAGTTCGCCCAACTGGGCTTGGCCGGCGCCATGTATCGACTGGACGAACCGGTATTGGAGGTCGCCTCGCTGCTGCAAACTCTGGCGGACGCGCAGCGAGAAGCCATCCTTCTGAACGAGGGATCCGCTATCCTCTCTTCCGACAGCACGATCACTTTACGGGCAGAGGAACAGGAGCCTGTCCTGATTAAGCCGAACTGGTGCGTGTTCACCGCCGGCATCCGCAATGCGACTCAGATGTGGGCACCCTTGCAACTGCGCGGGCTGCACATGGTTATGGTGCGCGGTAAACAGTTGCCCGAAGATGTTTATGTGCATTATCTGGACGATAGTCTAATGTCGCGCCTGACGCTCACCAGCCACCGCGCCGCCGACGGCGGCGTGATCTGGTATCTCGGTGGACGCCTGGCTGAACAGGGCATCAGACGCCGGACTCACCAGCAGATACACGAGGCCCGGCGGGAACTGACCCACCTGCTACCCAAGGTGAATTTGAAGGGCGCGCAATTCGCCACGCTGCGGGTGCGCCGTGTCGTGCCCCGGCAGTCCGATAAGAAGCGGCCGCCCGAAAAATCCAGCGTTTTCCAGAATGGCAAAGTGCTGGTCGCTTGGCCCAGCAGCCTGACGATGGCGCCTTTTACCGCCGAAGCCGTGATCAAACGCCTGCAGCAGGCCGGGCTGAGTCCCGCCAAGGTCGATCTTGGCTGCCTGACCGACTGGCCACGCCCCGCAGTGGCGCGCTATCCCTGGGATGATGAGCAACTGGTTCTGGCATAGCGCTTGACGACTGCGGTTGTACCCTGCAGAACGCACCCCACCTGAGCTTGCTCCCGGAGGCAACGCGCGAAAGCGGGCGGCAGGACCGGCAGCCGCGCGTTATCCTCATACTAGCATTGTGTCAGTGGCTAACTGGGTGTTGAGCAGTCGATGACTTTGAACACAACCCGACGATCGAGAGCATTCCGCGCATCGTCGGTGGCGGTGCCGACGAGATTCTCCTTGGATCCGACGCCGCTGGCTATCGTCCGGGTGCTCAGCACCGGGGCCTTGGCTTCCAGGCTCTGCTTGATTTGTTGCGCCCGCAACAGCGATAACCGCTCGTTGAGCGGTTCCGGTCCGGTGCGACTGGTGTGTCCCACGACTTCAAGACAGCCCTGTTTCCGGGCTGTCTGTTGAGCGATTTGTTCCAACCACATATCGTACTGTCCAGCCATCTGCCGATCGGCCAAGAAGTCTGTCGAACCGGGTCTGAAGAGGAATTTGACCGCCAGGCGCTTATTCGTCAGGCCATAGTCCACGATGGTTTGGCCACAGGAGGGGAGGACGGTGGTTGCTTCACCGTTGCTGGTTTGGTCCCAGGAACAGAGGGCGGTGGCGTTGGTTGCTTCACAGTCGCTGGTTCGGCCCCAGAAGCAGAGGGCGGTGATTGCTTGTCAACTGGCTCGACAGTGACAGGTGGCACAGCCGGCTGGTTCGGCTTAACGGTATCCCTGTCGATGTGCTCAGCCCTCTCGGCAGGGGGGTTTGAAATAGGCGACTCTGGCACCATCCCCGGTGTCTGTTCAGAAGGCGCCGGCGGTACCAGCGGTTGCTGTGGCCTGCCTTGGCTACTCGCATCATTGACCGCCCCAGCACCGTCAGGCAGGGGGGCGAGCCCAGGGGCAGGCGGCTGTTTTCTCTCCGGTATCTGTTCAGGCGTGGATGCTGGTGTGGCGACAGGCGGCGCAGCCGGCTCCTCCGACCGGCTTTTCCGAGCAGCGTCGGTCAGTGTTTGATTTTGCGGTAGGAAACCGGTTGTTCGCGGTGATTGCGGCCCCATCCCTTGATAAACCCACCAGCCCATGGCCAGCGCAAGGCCGCCAAACACCAACAACAGCAAAGTCCATTTAATCCATGCAGGTCTACTCGGCTCTGTCTCGGTGGGGCTGCCCCGCGCTGCGGTTGCAGACGCCCGCTGTTTTTCCTCTTTCTCTTGAGCCTGTCGCCGCTGTGTTTCAGCTTCATCGGTTCTACGGCGTGCGTCTTCATAATATTCGGCTGCCCGGCGGCGTGCATCTTCCATTTCCACTCGCTGTAGCGCTGTAATTTCCGTTGCCCGGCGTTGTGCTTCTGCTTCTTCTACGCGCCGCTGTACTTCAGCCTCCTCGGCCTTGCGGTGAGCTGCCGCCTCCTCGGCCTTGCGGTGCGTTGCGGCTTCCTCTGCCCGGCGTTGTGTCGCCTCCTTTTCCGCCTGCCGGCGGAGCTCCGCTTCGGCTACCTGGCGAATGCCTTGGGCGATATCTCGGAAAGCCGCATGCATATTCGGCCATTCTTCCACGGCGCGCGCATCGCTAGGCAGGCACTGCAGTTTACTGAAAGGAGCAAGCTCCCAATCCACAGGACGCAAGATGATGGGAATTACCCGCGCCTCGCCAGCTTCGTGGCGTTCCAGTGCCTGTTTCATTTCCTTCTGATAGCAGTAATCAGAAGCTAAGAAATGGGCGCTGATGAGCAGCAGGATAAGCTGGGCAGATCCCAGGCGCTGATTGATCTCCTCTTCCCACGGTTGGCCAGGACTGATCATGCGGTCGCACCAGTCTTCGATAATCTCTTGCCGCCTCAGCGAGGCGAGGTGCGTCGCCAGATCACGGCGCAAAGCCTCATCTTCCCGGGCATAGCAGTAAAAGACCTTAACCGGTTGCATGAGGATGATAGTAACAGTACCTGGATAGTCGGTGGTGTCCCTGAGTTAATGTGATAGGCAAATTGATAATTATAGGCACGATATGTAGAAAATTAGTGTCGATTAACATCTACATATAGTAGCAATTCACCAATTCAACCTTATCACGAGAGTGCGGGACAGCACCAAAATTTACAGTAGGAATTATTGTACGGTAGCCGCTGTCCACCCCCCTGCTCTCGACGGGAGCAGGGGGGTGGAGGCTGATCAGGCAGCTGCTTCAGGCGGGGAAGAATTGCTTCATGCGCGCGCCGATCTCGGCTGGAGAGCGCACGATGGCGACGCCGGCGGCGTCCAGGGCGGCGAACTTGTCGGCGGCAGTGCCTTTGCCGCCGGTGATGATCGCGCCGGCATGGCCCATGCGCTTGCCAGGAGGCGCGGTGACGCCGGCAATGTAAGCCACCACCGGTTTGGTCACCTTGGCTTTGATGAATTCGGCGGCCTCTTCCTCGGCGCTGCCACCGATCTCGCCCACCATCACAATGCCCTTGGTCTGGGCATCCGCCTGGAACATGGCCAGACAATCGATGAAGCTCAGCCCATGGATCGGGTCACCGCCGATGCCGACACAGGTGCTCTGGCCGAGGCCGATCTGCGTGGTCTGATGCACTGCCTCGTAGGTCAGGGTGCCGGAACGGGATACGATGCCGATGCAGCCGGGCAGATGGATGTGTCCGGGCATGATGCCTATCTTGCATTCGCCCGGCGTGATGACACCCGGACAGTTGGGTCCAATCAGTTTGATATCGGTCCCCTGCAGGGCCGCCTTGACCTTCAGCATATCCATTACCGGAATGCCTTCGGTAATACAGACGATCACCTTGATGCCGGCGTCTGCCGCCTCCAGAACGGAATCCGCCGCGAACGGGGCGGGGACGTAAATCATGGTGGCGTCGGCGCCGGTCGCTGCCACCGCGTCATGGCAGGTGTTGAAAACCGGTCGCCCCAAATGGGTGTCGCCGCCGCGTCCGGGCGTGACCCCGCCGACCAGATTGGTGCCGTAGGCGATGCTCTGCTCGGAATGGAAGGTGCCCTGTTTGCCGGTAAAACCCTGGCAGATCACCTTGGTGTTTTTGTCGATCAGAATGCTCATAACTAGCGTTTTCCCCTTAAGGTTCCCGACAGCGGTTATTTGGCAGCGGCCACCGCCTGCTGGGCGGCGTTGGTCAAATCGTCCGCCGCAATGATGCTCAGACCGGATTCTGCCAGCAGCTTCCGCCCGGCCTCCATGTTCGTACCTTGCAGGCGCACTACCACCGGTACGGACAGGCCCACGCCTTTCACTGCCTGGATAATGCCTTCAGCGATGACGTCACAGCGGACGATGCCACCGAAAATGTTCACCAGAATCGCCTTGACGTTCTCGCTGGACATGATCAGCTTGAAGGCGCGGGCGACCCGTTCTTCGTTGGCCGTGCCGCCTACATCCAGGAAGTTGGCAGGCTCGCCGCCGTGCAACTGGATGATATCCATGGTCGCCATGGCGAGACCGGCGCCGTTCACCATGCAGCCGATGCTGCCGTCCAGCGCCACGTAGTTCAGGCCGTGTTCGTGAGCGATGTTCTCGCGCTCGTCTTCCTGGGTCGGGTCGCGCATCTCCGACAGGTTTTTGTGGCGATAGACGGCGTTGTCGTCGAGGTTGATTTTGGCGTCCAGCGCCAGCACTTTGCTGTCGCGGGTCACAACCAGCGGGTTGATTTCCACCAGACTGGCGTCCTTGCTGACGAACAGGTTATACAAACCGGTCATCACCTTGACCAGATTATTGACTTCGTCTTTGCCCAGCCCCATGCCGAAACCCAGACTGCGGCATTGGTAGGGTTGCAGACCCGCGATCGGATCGACGGCCACAGTGAGGATTTTTTCCGGCGTCCTGGCGGCGACTTCTTCGATATTCATACCGCCTTCCGAGGAGGCCATGAACACGATGCGCTTGCTGCCGCGGTCGACCACGACGCTCAGGTAGAGTTCCTTGGCGATATCCAGGCCCTCTTCGACCAGCAGCGCGTGCACTGGCAGGCCGCGGGGACCGGTTTGTATGGTCTTCAGCGTGGAGCCCAGCATCTGGCCGGCGAATTCCTCCACCTGAGCGACGCTGCGGGCCAGTTTGACGCCCCCCGCCTTGCCGCGTCCGCCGGCATGTACCTGGGCTTTCACCACCCAGACGGAGCCGCCCAGTTCTTTGGCGGCGTCGGCGGCTTCCTGTTCGGAAGTCACCTTGACGCCACGAGGCACCGCCACGCCAAATGTTCTGAATAGTTCTTTAGCTTGATACTCATGTAAGTTCATGCGTTTTTTGCCCCCTGTTGTGCGAAAGAGTCTGGCTATTTTAGCAAAATCACTCACCGGAACGCCGTTTTTCTGTAGCCAGGCATGAGCCGGCGATTCCAGGAATCCATCCGCACGGCGCACCGGTATTTGGATTCTTGCAGCGTCCGTATTATGTTATGAACTTGAATGGCTGTTTTCTGCATGCCGTCGCTCGGCGGCGAGGTTATGACATGCTCAATGCGCGTGGATTGCTGCTTATCGCCCTGGTGGGCCTTGGCTTATGGCTGTTCAAACGGTGGCGGCAGGGCCTGCCGGATGCCGTCCGACCGCATTCCATAAAAAGTTTTGAAGACATGGTGCGTTGCGCTCATTGCGGAGTCCACGTGCCGAAGAATCAGGCCGTTGGCGACTCCCGCCAGGGGTATTTCTGCTCGCAGCAGCACCGTCTGGCCGGACCTTCCAGGCATAGCTGACCGCCGCCAGCACTCGCACCGCCCGTCATGACACCCGATATTCAGACCCTGATTGCCGACCTGGCCGCCACCGGCCTGCTGGACCGACGTTATAACTGGTCCGTGTTCCGGATGTTCAACCTTTACCGGCTGTTGCTGGCTGCCGCATTGCTCGCTGTTTTCCTGGTGGGGGAACCGAATCGCTTCCTGGGACAGGCTTACCCCAGTCTCTTTCTGGCAACGACGGCCCTTTACATGGCGCTGTTGCTGCTGTTCATTGTGAGCAGTTACCGGCGCCGCCCGGTACTGCAGGTGCAGGCGCATATGTTGA
Organism: uncultured Pseudomonadota bacterium; assembly: GCA_963708455.1. Classification (GTDB taxonomy): domain Bacteria; phylum Pseudomonadota; class Gammaproteobacteria; order Competibacterales; family Competibacteraceae; genus CAIMUS01. The sequence continues at coordinate 1,193,488 of CAVPSQ010000004.1, read as the reverse complement.
CCGGGGTCGATCTGCTCTGCCTGTCCCTGCTTATCCATGCCTCGGGCGGCATCGACAGCAATCTGAGTCTGCTCATGGTGACGGTGGTCGCCGCCAGCAGTATCCTGCTGCCCCTGTACTCGGCGCTGGCCACCGCGGCGCTGGCTTTTTTCATTCTGGCGGGCTACTGGTTATACACCTTGCTGGCGGCCTACCTGAGCCATGGCGGCGCCCTCACCGCCGCAGGATTGGGCCACATCTGGGCCTATCTGCAATCCTATAGCGAACAACTGGGACGGCTGGGCGTGCTGGGCGCCTCCTGCTTCATCGCCGCGCTGTTGACTTATACGCTGGCGGAGCGCGCCCGCAGCAGCGAGACGCTGGCCCGCCAGCGCTCGCAGCAGTTGCTGCAGATGGCTCATTTCAATCAGGCGATCATTCAACAACTGCAATCGGGCATTATCGTAGTGGATCAGTCGGCCCGCATACGCCTGATGAACGATACCGCCCACCGCCTGCTCGATTACCACAGGCCGGCTCACGATATGGCGCTGGAGCAACTGTCGCCGCCGCTCAGACGGCGGCTGGATTACTGGCGTGGCAGCGGCGTCAGCAGCAGCAGACCCTTTCGCCAGGCCAACCACCTGCCCGCGTTGACCGCCCGCTTCAATCGCTTGAGCGGCAGCCAGACCACCGATATCCTGATTTCCCTGGAGGATTCCGGTCTGGTCGCGCAACGCTTGCAACAGCTTAAGCTGGCGGCCTTAGGTCGCATGACCGCCGGTATCGCCCATGAAATCCGCAACCCGCTGGCTTCCATCAGCCATGCGGCCCAGTTACTGCAGGAAGCTGCCGGCGCCAGCAGCAGCGCCCAACGCTTGGGTCAGATCATTCACGACAATGCCAAACGCGCCAACAAGATCATCACCAATGTGCTGGAACTGTCGCGGCGGGAACGCGCCAAACCGAAGAGCTTCGCACTGGCCCCCTGGTTGGAGGAATTTTGCCGGGAGTTCCAGCGCAGCCAGCGCCAGCAGCCACTGCTGGAAATCCACATACAACCGGCCGACCTCGAGGTTTATTTCGATCCTGTTTATCTCCATCAGACGCTGTGGAATCTGTGCCATAACGCCTGCGTACACGGCGCGCCCGGTGGGCAGACGCCGCGCCTGCGCCTGACGGCCGGGGTGGAGACGCAACCAGGCAAACCTTTTCTGGATGTCCGGGATTTTGGTAACGGTATTGCCGAGCGCGATGTTAGCAAAATTTTCGAGCCTTTCTTTACCACCAACGCCCAGGGCACCGGTTTAGGGCTTTATATCGCCCGCGAGATCTGCGAGGCTAACAGCGCCCAGTTACAATATATCCGGCCGCCGGAAGGGGGCAGTTGTTTTCGTATCAACTTTGCCAAAGTCACCCAGCAGGAAGAGGAGCGCACATGGATACATGTAACGCCCTGATCGTCGATGACGAGGCGGATATCCGCGAACTTATCGAATTGACCCTGGCGCCTATGGGTATCCATTGTGTCGCCGCCGCCAATCTGCAAGCGGCGAAGGCGGCGCTGCCCCGGCACGCTTTCAGTTTCTGTCTGACCGACATGCGGTTGCCCGACGGCAACGGTCTGGAGCTGGTCGCCCATATTCAGAAGTTCTATCCCACTCTGCCGATAGCGGTCATCACCGCTTATGGCAATGTGGAGAGCGCCGTGGAAGCGCTCAAGCTGGGGGCTTTCGATTTCGTTTCCAAGCCCTTTGAAATCAGCGTATTGCGCACTCTGGTCAGCGCCGCCTTGAAAATGACCCCGGCGGTGGAGGAAGAGCGTACGGAGGCGCGCGGCAATCTGCTGGGCGATTCCGCCGCGATGCGCAAGGTGGTGGAGATGATTCGCAAACTGGCCCGCAGTCAGGCGCCGATCCTGATCAGCGGCGAATCCGGCACCGGCAAGGAACTGGCGGCGCGCCTGATCCATGCGTCAGGGCCGCGCGCCGATAAACCCTTCGTGCCGGTCAATTGCGGAGCGATTCCGGAACAACTAATGGAAAGCGAACTGTTCGGTTATAAAAAGGGCAGTTTTACCGGGGCCACGCACGACAAGACTGGCCTGTTCCAGACGGCGCAAGGTGGCACGCTGTTCCTGGACGAAGTGGGGGAACTGCCGCAGCACATGCAGGTCAAGCTGTTGCGAGCGATTCAGGAACGGGCGGTGCGGCCGCTCGGCGCCCCGGCGGAGATACCCTACGGACGTGCGCATTCTCAGCGCCACTCACAAGGACCTCGCCCGGTTGGTGGAGAGCGCAGCTTTTCGCGAGGATCTGTACTACCGTCTGAACGTCATCGAGTTGCGGATGCCCAGCCTGCGGGAGCGTCCCGAGGACATTGCCCCGCTGGCCGAGCATATTCTCGGCAAGCTCGGCCAGGAGTACGGCCTGACGCCGCCGCAGTTGCACCCGCAGGCCATCGTGATGTTGCAAGGTTATGGCTTTCCCGGCAACGTCCGGGAATTGGAAAATATTCTGGAACGGGTTTTCACTCTGTGCGAAGGCCAGTGGATCGAGCCCGCTGATCTTAAGCTGCCGAACGCCTTCGTTCCCGAACCGGTGGCGCTAACCAAGCCCACGGCCGCCACCGGGCAACAGGCGGTGACGGATTTGGAAGGCTATCTGGAAACGCTGGAGCGCGAGGCCATTGTTGAGGCGCTGCAAGCGACCCGCTATAACAAGACCGCAGCGGCCGAGCGGCTGGGGATCAGTTTTCGCGCCCTACGCTACCGGCTGAAGAAACTGGGCCTGGATTAGACGACGGACGGTCTCGCGGCAGGACTATAACGGGCCTTGCCGGCGCCGGCGATGCCAAGGATAAACTACCCGGTGGACTGCCCAGGATTTCCTTGCACAGCCGGCAAAACGCCGACTCAGACACCCAGCGGGCGCAGGCAGTGTGCGGACCTAACGCAGAGCGACATGGTAGACCCCTTCGGTATAGGCCGCTACATTGTCCCAATTGAACCGTTCTTCCACCGCCCGCCGGCCGTTCAGCCCCAGCGCCCTACAGTGATCGTGGTCCGCCAGCAGCGAACCGATGCCGTGCGCCAGCCCGCTCGGATCGGTATTGACCAGGAAGCCGTTCACGTCGTGCCAGATGAATTCACGTGGGCCGCCGGCGATGGTGGCGACTACCGGCTTGCCGGCCGCCCAGGCTTCCAGTACGACAATGCCGAAAGGTTCGTTGCGGCTCGGTACCACCAGCATATCGATGGCGCGCATCAGGTCGATATATTCCCAGCGCGGCAGGTTGTCGAGAAAGATGATGGAGCCGGCCACCCCGATTTCATAGGCTTTGCGCACTATGTTTTCTTTCTCGGGACCGGTGCCGGAAATGATGAATTTCGCTTCCGGAAAATACCCCAATACCAGCGGCACCGCCTCGACCAGCATATCCATGCCTTTTTGCAGCGTCATGCGGCCCGGACAAAAGATGGTGGGGGCCAGCGCGGCGATGCCATAACGCCCCTTGATCTCGGCTGGATCGACGAAACCGTCGAAGGCGTGGTAGTTGACCCCGTTCGGGACCACGTGGATCTTCCAGTCGGGCACGTGGTAGATGAGACGCAGTTCATCGGCGAGAAAATGGCTGACGGCGATCAGCACGCTGGCGTTATGGCAACCGGCCTCTTCGGCGTCGCGGACCCAGCGGGCGAAACCCTCGAAGAAGACATTGCCGTCACGCCCGTACTCGGTGGAATGCATGGTTAGAATACCCGGCGTGCCATAACCTTCCATGACGTATTTCATGGCGTTGGCGGCCAGCCAGTCATGGGCATGCACCAGTTCGAACTTGCCCACCAGGGAGGTGACTTCGTGGAAGCGGTGCGCCATGACCTTGCACATGTAGTCCATGCACTCGACGTAATTCTCGCTCCAGCCATGATCGACACGGTGGTAGTGCACGCTGTCGATATGGTCGTAATAACTTTGATCCTCTTTGCGACGGGTAATGACGTGGATTTCATGGCCCCGTCGTTGCAAGCCGGCGGCGAGCTCCGTTACATGGACTCCAAGCCCCCCGCTGGTGATGGAATGCAGTGATTCCGAAGAAAACATAGCAACGCGCATAAACTAAGCTCCAGATTGATCAAGTTGACAAGAATGAGCGCCGCCAGCCGCTGTGCGCTGCTAGCCGCGTTGCCTCCTTCAATTTCAAGTGGCGGTGGGCGCGCTCATGCGCCGTGCTGTTCGTTCCCTGTTGGAAGGGCATAAGTATCGGCAGCCTGGCTGTCGCCGGTGGGCGGAACTGATGAGCCGTCGATGATTTTAAAAAAGTCGAGAATTTAAGCAAAAATTCGATGAGCCATGAATACTCGACCAGCGTTCATAATTGCCTAGTTTCCAGGCTGTAGGAAATAATTGCTGCGGCTCCCGTGGGAGAGTAAACAACATGAAATAAAACCGGATTCTTAGCGTTGCAGGTTCATACGAGGATGATTGCAGATCAACAATGACGCCCTTCGTCTCCGGGAAATTTGCAAATAATTTGCTACTTTAAAAAATCCTGTGATGAAAACACGCTAAACACAGTATATAGGGTTTCTGTAGATAAATCGGCTGTATAGGGAAACACAGACTCACTATCACAGCAAAATTGACAGTTAGGAATAATTTCTTAATTTCCGCCTCGCCTGTATTTTGTAGCGACATTATGCCCTAAGCTCAACAATTGAGTAAACCCTGTAAGCGGCCGGCAGGCGCCTGCTCAGAGAGTAGGGCGGGCCGTTGCGCTGCGCAGCGTGCGGACCATCCGGACCGCTGCTTCACGGCCGTGGTAGTAGCCCGGCTGCAAGGCGATGCGGCGGAAGCCGGCTGTTTGATAGAAACGTTGCGCTTTATGATTGTCGGCGCGTACTTCGAGAGACAGCGTGCGGATGCCGGCCGCCACGGCGGATTGCTCCAGCCATGCCACCAGGCGGCGCCCGATGCCGGCGTGTCGATAGCCAGGTTGCACGGCCAGCAGATTGAGATGGGCTTCCTCCAGACCGAAGTACATGATCGCGAATGCGATCAACCGTTCCTGCGTGGCGCACGCCACCACAGTCAACGTATCGCGGCAGCGGATATTGCGCGCCACCCGCTCCGGCGTCCAGGACCAACCCAGGCCGTTTTCTATCAAATCCCTGGACATCAGGGCGATGGCGCCGGCTTCAGCCGGTCTGGCCAGCCTCAGAGTAATATTGTGGAAACGAGGTACGGGTTCGATACGATCTTCGTTCATCACTGCGCCACCTCTGTTGCGATCAGACTGGCGATACTAAGAGGCTCTGGCTCTTGGGTAGTCCTTAACATCGCACACTCGGAGACAGCTTGCAATCCGTCTCTAGCTCAGCAACCGAATCTGTTATAAAGAAATGGTTAGAAATGATGCACGTACCGCAATATAAACCGCTTCCCCTCAGTACGGTTTTCCACCTGGCTTTCAAAATAGGTATTGAAAAATAGATGGTCTTCTTTGGAAATATGGTAAAGCAGGCCCGGTCCCAAACCTAAAACTCGCTCGCGGCGGCCGCCCACCTGATTGCCGTCGATATCGGTATCGCTGATCTGCTTGAGGTAATAGCCGTTCAAGCCGATCCGCAATGGTGGGAGCACCTGATAGGAAAACGCAAAATTCGCATGGACAGCCTGACCCGCCTGGATTTCATCCGCTCCGGTGCTGCGCGGGGGATTATCATTTTCGGCATTCCACAGATAATGTATCCGGGTGCTGGCGGTCAATTTTGGGGTAAAGAAATAGGTAGCGGCCCAATAGGGGTTGAAAGAGAAAAAATTACTGCCCGGATTCAGTTCATGGTTATTATTGTATTTGCCGGTCGGTAACAGAAACTGCAATTCGATGCGATGCATGAAAACCGGACCTTCAGGTCCCATAAGCGGATCCCATTGTAGCAGGGGACCCACCAGCAGGTCGCCCAGGCCGCTATCGTTATTCTGGGGAAAGGGGCCGGAATCCCCATAATCCAGGTCCATATGAACCACAGGAAGCATCACGTTCAGGCCCCATTTGCCATTCAGCAGCAACGGCTGATCTGATTGGTAAAGCAGTTGGGTTACAGCGGCCCAGACATCGAGTCTTGGATTGGGAAAAGGGATCCGGTTGCCGTCTTTATCCATAAATTTATCGGCTCGATAGTATTGCAGATATTCTTGAAAATAAAGACCGGGGCCGGAGGGAGGACCGCCATCCATAAAGCTGGTGTAACCCAGATTGACTGAAGGGAGATCGTAGCCATGAGCGGTGGGCGGCGCCACTGGGATGCATAAGAGGCTGCCGGACAGGAGTGCAGTGATGCGTTTCAGCATGGCGTAACCTTTTCTTGCGGTGATTAAATCAGAGGGTCAGTTTTTATACAGCCTCTTAGGATCAGTCTTCAACGTCCCAGCAGTGCCAGCATTGCCTCGATACGGGTGAATTTTTCGCGCGGTTTCCCGGCAGCGGCGCGCTCGACTTCTGCCTGATTGATTTTCAACCAGTCCGGATAGCTTACGGACTGGACGGCGCGCTCGTGTAACAGGCGATCCAACCCCACCGGTCCCGGTTTGTCACTCACCGGTTGGCGCGCCAGATCTTCACTGACCAGTTTGGCTACCGCCAGGGAATCGTTGCGATTGGCCGGAATCACGCCCTGCGGACCGCGCCTGCACCAGCCGGCCGTATAGACGCCGGGCTCCACGCGGCCGTCCGTGTTGGGGATAACGCCGCGCGTTTGGTCGAAAGGCAAGTCGGGAAAGGCTACGGTGCGATAGCCGATGGCGCTGATCACGGTGCTGACCGGCAAGGTGATAATTTCATCCGTGAGCACGGCCCGACCACCGGTAACCTGGGTACGCGCTACCCGCAGACCCTCGACGTGACCGGCGCCGACGATCTCCACCGGGGCGGCATAGAACATAAAGTGCAAGCGCAGCGGTTTGTCGGCGGGACGATGACTGCTGAAGCCGCGCAGGATTTCCAGATTCTTCTCCCGGTCTTTCACCTGATCCGGCGGCGTGTCGGCATCGAGCTGCGCCGGGATCTGCTCCGCCTGCGCCAGAGGAACACAGCGCTCCAGCGCGCTGAATTCGCTCAATTCGGCGGGCGTGAAGCTGGCATCCGTCGGTCCCCGTCGGCCTAGCACATAGATATCCTCCAGCGGCGCAGCGGCGATGGTTTGCGCAGCGTGTGCGCACAGGTCGGCCTGGCGCATCTCCGCCGGCGTCTTGGCCAGCACCCGCGCGACATCCAGCGCCACATTGCCGTTGCCGATAATGGCCACCCCTGTGCCGCTGAGATCCGGCGCCAGATCCGGATAATCAGGATGGCCGTTGTACCAGCCCACGAACGCCCAGGAACCGTAGACGCCAGGCAATTCCTCCCCCGGTATGCCGAGCTTGCGATCCTGAGCTGAGCCGATGGTGACGATCACGGCGTCATAAAGCGCTGTCAACTCGCTGAAATGAATGTTCCGGCCGACCTCCACGTTGCCCAGAAAGCGCACGGTGTCGCGCTGCAAGGTGCGCTCGAACTGGCGCACGATATTCTTGGTGCCCTGATGATCCGGCGCCACCCCGCCGCGCACCAGGCCGAAAGGAGTGGGTAGGCGGTCCAGCAGGTCCACCCTGATACCGCTACCTTTCTTGGACAGGACATCGGCGATGTAGAAGCCGGATGGTCCACTGCCTATGATTACCACACTTTTGCTCATCAGTTTTGCTCCGGCTTGAGTGAGTTAGTTTTCCAACAAACTGCCAAAACGTTTATAAAAATACGGCGCCGCCTCGGGCGGCGGACCTTCGGCGGTTTCCAGCACCCCGGAAAGATATTGTTCCGACGGCCCCTGGAGCAGCCGATACAGGTTGCGGCACAATAACCGCGCCGACGCACCTGCCCAGTCGGCCGGCAATAGCTCGTTGGGCAACTGCGGGTCGCGCAGCAGGATCCGCCGGTAATCGTGGACCAGCAGCGTGCGGGTCTGAAAGCACTGCTCCGGCTCCAGTTCGGTAAATCCTTCCAGCACCTTCCACAGCGGACGGAAGCGTTCCAGGAAACGGTCGTAATCCTGGGCCAATTGTTTCAGATTCCAGCAGCTTTGCACTAATTCTTTCAGCGACCGGGAGGTGTTCAGCCCTTCGGGACTGGCGCGCATGATGATGACATCTTCCTGCACGCTCAGACCCTGCAAGGTGGTGGTCAGCAAGTCCAGATCAGCCATCGGGTGGGCCATCAAGCCAGGGGCCAGGGCACCAAAACCCAGCCAGCTTAATTCGCGCCGCAGTGCTTCACGCTGGATGTTATCGACTTGCGAGGTGAGCACGATCCGCCACACGCCGTCCCAGTCCACATGAGGCTGTGCATAGATACGCCGGAACGCGGTTTCGAAACGGCGCTGGCCGGAATCGGTGACACGGTAGAAACTGCGCCTGCCGAGCTGGCGCGAGGTGAGCCAGCCTTGCTTGGCGAGGCGGAACACCGAGGTCCTCACCAGCCGCTGATTCAAACCCAGCGGCGCCAGCAGGGTAATCAGGCTGCCCAGCCAGACCGAGCTGCCGCGCGGCACAATGGCGTCGCCATACAGGGTAATGATCAGCGACCCGCTGCGGATCGGACGGGTCTGACGGAATTCCTCCAGCAGCTCTTCTATGCAACGAATTTTAGCCATGCTTGACAAATTTTACTCATATCGGCAGTTTTTTGTAATACAACGATCCAGCCCCGGGTGCCAGCCCATCTGCAGTGAAATCTTCCCTTATTTCGACCTGCTTCAGCGTGTCGACATACAATCAAAGAAGAAATCGCCCCGGGTCTTGACATCTCCTATCTGATACATTAAATTAGCATTATACAAAATTTCTGTGTCGCTTTCTACTAACTGAGGTACTTGCTATGCAAAAATGGAAAACTTACGACAAGGGTGATGTGCTGCCGGACGATTACCAAACGGCGCTGCTCAACCTGATGTCCTTCCAGGCCGATTCCGAATACGCCGGCGCCCAGCGCGTGGCCGAGAATCATCGCTTCGCACCGCGTCCCGAAGAGGCTTACCGCCTGTCCAAGAAAGTCATGGAAGAGATGGGACACGCTTATTACGTGTGGAACCTGATGCGTGATCTAGGGGTGGACGTGGATGTCCGGCTGCACGAACTGGCCACTCATCCGGACAACCCGGATCGCAAAATAGTCAACGTCATCAACGGCTTCCGCAAGGAAAACTGGTCCAAGTTCTTCGACTGCTGGGAAGACGTGGCGCTGTTCTCCACCGTGGTGACGCCGGCGGCGGTAGCTTTCCTGGGGCAATACCGGGAGTGCTCCTATCTGCCTTGGGCGCGCGCCAACGTCCGCATTCACAAGGAAGAGCACGGGCACCTGGCGTTCGGCGTCTGGGCCTCCAAGCGCTGCATCGAATTCGGTGGCGACCCGACCCGCGAGTTCATGCAGGAGCGCATTCCCAAGTTCATGCGCATGGGTCTGGGTTTCTATGGCCGGCCCTCCAGCGGCGACGGCAAATCCCAGATGTTCGATATTTATTACGAATACGGTATCAAGGTTAAAAAGCCGGAGGAATTGCAGGCCGAGTACATGGAACTGCTGGAATCACGGCTGAAAGAGATCGGTTTTTACCTGCCGCAAGGCATCGAAGCGGATTACGATATGCGGATGGGTTACGAAGCCGAAGAACCGGCTGCGGTCACGGCGTGAGGCCGGTCATGGTAACGCCATCGCCGGACCAGCTGGTGGAGGCCGGCGCCAGTGTCCTCGCCCGCTTCGGTTACCGACCTTTCGAGGGGGAACAGGAGGGTTGGGATGAGATGTGGCGCTTGCTGAAAAGCGACTTCACCACGCAGAAGCGTCCCTGGGTCGCGGAGTTCGCCGATCTGAGCCCGAGCCAGAAGGAAGCGGCCAAAGTCTACATGCGCCGCCGGCTGATTGCCGACCGCTGGTTCGAAGAGTGCCGCAAAGCGCAGGCCGATCTTTACCAGGGCATTGGTACCGAACTGGTCGAGCGCTACTCTGTGGCGCGCGAAGCTTACGAGGACAGCGTGGAGGATTTTGGCAGAGCGCGCGAGAAGGTGGATTCCCTGCTGCCCTGAAATCAATGCAGCCACGCCCGGTCTTGTGCAGGTGGGCGTGGTTGTCAGCGGACGCACCGGGAGAACGGTAAACCGAGGGCGCAAGTTCAGCGAAGCTTGCGGCCATTCGGGACCCCTCCCGGTTTTTGTCGTTGTGCCGGTAGGGAAAGCAGCCGCATCGCAGCGTGCAGAGTAAGAATGATCTGGTGCTGGGGCGGATTCGGCAAGGAAAGTTTGAAATTTTTACGGTTGCGCCCGTGAAATAGCTTGAGAATTACAAGCCAAATATAAAGAATAGCCACTCGACGGACAGATTCTGGCCACTGCCGGTCTCTTTTCCGAAGGCAGCGGCTGTTTTCATCACCACCTGAATTTATTCCTATAATCTGAAGGAGGATAGCGATGTTGCCATCGTGGTTGCGTGCTGCTCTCGCTGCGGTAGCGTTAAGTCTTGGCCTGCTGGGTACAACTTTCGCCGCCGACACCATCAAGATCGGTTCTTTTCTGTCGATTACCGGCCCCGCCTCTTACCTGGGCGATCCGGAATTGAAGACTCTCCAGCATTACATCGACAAGATCAACACCCAGGGCGGCGTGCTGGGAAAAAAACTGGAGCTGGTCTATTACGATGATGCCGGCGATGCCGAAAAGGCCCGCACCTTCGTCAAACGTCTGATCGAAAACGACAAAGTGGATATCATCTTAGGCGGTACCACCACCGGCACGACGATGGCGGCGATTCCGCTGGCGGAGCAGGCAGGTATTCCCCTTATTTCCATGGCGGGCGGCATCGAAATCACCGATCCGGTGAAAAAGTGGGTGTTCAAGACGCCGCAAACCGACCGGATGGCGGCTGAAAAAGTGCTGCAAGACATGCAGCTGCGCGGCTTCACCAAAGTGGCTTTGATCTCCGGGACCGGCGGCTTCGGCCGCTCCGGCCGCGCCCAGACGCTGGACGTGGCTCCGAAATACGGGATCGAGATCGTGGCGGACGAAACCTATGGACCCAAGGATACGGACATGACCGCACAACTCACCAAGATCAAGAATACGCCGGGCGTACAGGCGGTATTCAACTTCGATTTCGGCCAGGGTCCCGCCATCGTCACCAAGAACTATGCCCAGTTGGGCATGAAATTGCCCCTGTATCAATCCCACGGCGCCGCCTCCAACAGCTATATCGAACTGGCCGGTCCGGCTGCCGAGGGGGTGCGCATTTCGGCTTCGGCGCTGCTGATCGCCGACAAACTGCCGGACAGCGATGTGCAGAAAAAGGTGCTGACCGGTTATAAACAGCAATACGAAGAGCAATTCAAAATGCCGGTATCGACCTTCGGGGCTTATGCCTACGATGCGTTGATGATGGCAGTGGAGGCGATCAAGCGAGCCGGCAGCGCCGCTCCGGCCAAAGTCCGGGAAGCTCTGGAACAGACCAAGAACTATGTGGGGGCCACCGGCGTAGTGAACATGTCCCCGACCGATCATATGGGACTGGATCTCAGCTCCTTCCGCATTCTGGAAATCAGCAACGGCGCCTGGAAGCTGGTCAGTAACTAAGGCCCTCCATGGCACTGTCGGAAAGTCCCTCCGCCTGCCGGGCGGAGGGCAATCTGACCCGTCTTCCGAACCTATCCCAAGGCCGCTTTCATGTTCGCTGGATTGCTGCAATATCTGTTATCGGGGTTCACCATCGGCGCCACTTATGCTTTGGTGGCGCTGGGCTTCGCCATCATCTACAACGCCAGCCATGTCATCAACTTCGCCCAGGGCGAGTTCCTGATGCTCGGCGGTATGACTACGGTGTTCCTGATCAAGGCAGGCGTGCCCATGCCGCTGGCCATCCTGGGCGCGCTGGCGGTGACGGTGGCGGTCGGCCTGGCGCTGGAAAAGTTCGCCATCGAGCCCGCCAAGAACGCCGGGGTCGTGACCCTGATCATCATCACCATTGGCGCTTCCATCTTCCTGCGCGGCGTGGCGCAGGTGGTGTGGGACAAGGAATTCCATCAACTGCCGTCTTTCAGTGGCGACCACCCTATCGTCATCGCCGACGCCGCCATTCTGCCGCAGAGCCTGTGGGTAGTGGGCGTGAGCATCCTGATCGTCGCCGCACTGGCGTGGTTCTTCAACCGGACTCTATTGGGCAAGGCCATCCTGGCGACCGCCTGTAATGCCGACGCCGCCCGCATGATGGGCATCAACACCCGTTTCATCCTGCTGATCTCCTTCGGTCTGTCCGCTTTTCTGGGAGCGGTCGCTGGTATCATCGTCGCCCCGATCACGCTGACTTCTTACGACATCGGCATCATGCTGGGTTTGAAAGGCTTCGTGGCAGCGGTGCTGGGCGGCCTGGGCAGTGCCGTGGGGGCCGTCATCGGCGGTCTGCTGCTGGGCATCGCCGAAGCCCTGACAGCGGGTTATATCTCTTCCGATTACAAGGACGTGGTGCCCTTCGTGCTGATTTTCCTGGTGCTGTTCTTCCTGCCGAGCGGACTGCTGGGCGTGCGCAGCGCGGAGCGGGTCTGATATGGTGCCCCGCTTCCTGCTCGATTCGCCTTATGGCGGCATGGTCGCGCTGGCGCTGGTCATCGTGCTGCTGCCGCTGTTCCTGCATAACGCCTATCACTACGATGTAGTGATTCACATCGGCATCAACGCCGTCGTTGTGGTCGGCTTGAATCTGCTGGTTGGTTACGCCGGTCAGATCAGCCTGGGTCACGGCGCCTTCTTCGGGTTGGGCGCTTACGTCAGCGGCATCCTGACTGCCCGTTATCACTGGCCCGCCCTGGCGGCGCTGCCGGCCGGTCTGGCGCTGGCGGGGGGCATCGCCTTTGCGGTGGCCCGGCCCATCCTGCGGCTGAGTGGTCACTATCTGGCGATGGCGACGCTGGGGCTCGGCATCATCATCTCCATCGTCATCGCCACCGAGGACTGGCTTACCGGCGGCCCCGACGGGATGAGCGTACCGCCGTTGACCATCCTGGGCTGGGTTGTACAGGGCGAACGCCTGTGGTACTGGATCATCGGCGGGCTGCTGCTGCTCAGCGTCTGGCTGGCGTTGAATATCATCGATTCGCCCGCCGGACGGGCGCTGCGCGCCGTGCACGGCTCCGAAGTGGCTGCCCAGGTCGTGGGTATCGACACCACGCATTACAAGGTATTGCTGTTCGTGCTGTCGGCAGTGTTCGCCAGCGTGATGGGCAGCCTGACTGCCCACTATTCGGGTTTCATCACCCCTTCCCAGGCGGGTTTCCTGCACTCCATCGAGCTGGTCACCATGGTGGTGCTGGGCGGCATGGCCTCCACTTACGGCGCCGTGGTCGGCGCGGCCCTGTTGACCTTGCTGCCGCAGTTGCTGAGCAACTTCGAAGATCTGGAAATGGTGGTATTCGGCCTGATCATGATGCTGACGCTGATCTTCATGCCTAAGGGTCTGGTGCCGACGCTGGCTGAGCGCTTGCAGGCCTGGCGGGGGGCCGGCCGATGAGTCTGCTGAGCGTGACGGGCTTAAGCAAATCCTTCGGCGGCGTGGATGCGATAGCGGAGCTCAGTTTTACTGTTCAGCCGGGTACTATTCACGCGGTTATCGGTCCCAACGGCGCCGGCAAGACCACGCTGTTCAATCTGCTCACCGCCCTGTACCAGCCGACCGCTGGCCGGATCGTCCTGAACGGTCAGGACACGGCCGGCAAGGCTCCTTACGAGCTGGCGCGCCTGGGTATGAGCCGGACCTTTCAGAACCTGCAAATCTGCCTGAATATGTCGGCGGTTGAAAACGTGATGGTCGGACGGCATTTGCATCTCAATCGAAATTTTCTGGCCGCCATGCTGCGCCTGCCCGGCATCGTGCGCAGCGACCGCGCCTGCCACGAGCAGGCCGCCGCCCTGATGGACTATGTCGGCGTCGGCAATTACGTGCATGCCGACGCCGGCGCCATGCCCTACGGCGCGCTGAAGCGGCTGGAAATCGCCCGTGCCCTGGCGGTGGAGCCCAGGCTGCTGCTGCTCGACGAGCCGGCGGCCGGCCTCAATAACACGGAAACCGCCGAGATCGATGAGCTGATCCAGAAAATCGCCGCCAGCGGCGTCACCGTGATGCTGGTGGAGCACGATATGAAGCTGGTGATGAATATCTCGAATTATCTGCTGGTGCTCAATTTCGGCAAGAAGTTGGCCGAGGGTACCGCGGACGAGGTTCGCCACAATCCTGAAGTCATCGCCGCCTATCTGGGCAGCGCCTGAGGGAGCCATCGCCATGACCCAGGCTGTATCCATCATCACCTCCGAGCATGTCCGCATCCGCCGCATTCTGATGATGCTTAGCGCGCTCAGCCAGCAACTGGAACAGACCGCCGCAACGCCGGACATGGCACTGTTCAACAGCATCTTCGACTACATCGATTCTTATGAACGCATGCATTATCCCAAGGAGGAAAAGTACCTGTTCAAGGCGCTACGGACGCGCAATCCGCAGGCGCATGGCGTTCTGGACGACTTGCAACTCGATCATCGCAAGGAACCGCCGCTGATCGCCCGGTTGCGCAGTCTGCTGACCGAAGCGGCCCAGGGTTCCGCCCGCAGCCGCAGAGCCTTCGCCGCCACGTTGAAGGATCTGGTGCAGTGGCAGGAGGCGCATATCCAAAAGGAAGAGGAAATCGTCATTCCTATGGCCTTGCAGAGCCTTGGCAAAAACGACTGGAAAGTGGTGAACGAAGGCTATCTGCATTACGACCATTTGTTGCAGCCGCTGGTGGGAGACACGCTCCAGGCGGAGTTCGACGAACTGCACAGCCGCATGATCTATTATGCCCCGGAGCCGTTCGGCCTGGGGCTGACGCATCCGGCTGAAGCCGACCCAAAGTCCGGTCAGGATGAGGCGCCGGGCCTGCTGCATGGCCTGCACACACCGTTCGGCCATATCCGCGCCTTGCAGGACCTGACCGAGCAGGACTGGCAGGCCATCAACGACCAGTATCTGCATTACGACGATCCCGAGTTCGGCAAGACCGTCACAGCGGAACTGCGGCAGTTGCGCAGCCGCTTGGTTTATTACGCGCCGCCCCCGATCGGGCTGGGTCTGGACCGTCCCCCTCGCCGCCAGATACCGGCGGCGGTGGATCAGGTGCTGAAGATCGATGGGCTGAGCACGCATTACGGACGTATTCAGGCACTGTCCGACATCACGCTGGAAATCGACAAGGGCGAACTGGTGACACTGGTCGGCTCCAACGGCGCGGGCAAGACCACGCTGCTGCGCGCCATTTCCGGGCTGCAACCTGTCACCAGCGGCAGCATCGCATTCGGCGGTCGGGATATCACCACGGTGCGCGCCGAGCGGCGGGTGAAACTGGGCATCGTTCAGATCCCCGAAGGCCGCCAGGTATTCGGGCCGCTGTCGGTGCAGGACAACATCCTGCTGGGCGCATATACCCGGCGCAAGGATGCGCAGGTCGCTGCCGATCTGGAGCAGATGTACCAGCTGTTTCCCATTCTTAAGCAAAAATACCGGCAGGCCGCCGGGACGCTATCTGGCGGGCAGCAGCAGATGCTGGCGATCGCCCGGGCGCTGATGGCGCGGCCGCAACTGTTGCTGCTGGACGAACCCAGCATGGGGCTGGCACCGCTGCTGGTGGAAGAAATTTTCAATACTATCAGCGAGTTGAAACGGCGCGGCATCACCATTTTTCTGGTCGAGCAGAATGCGGTGGCGGCGCTGACCATCGCCGACCGGGGCTATGTCATCGAAACCGGGCGGATCGTTCTGTCGGGTTCGGGGCAGGCCTTGCTGAACGACGATAAGGTCAAGGCGGCGTATCTGGGCAAGTAGCCTAACTGGTCATGTTGTGGAGGAAAACAGCACCCCCGGGGATTTTCACGCCTGTAAGAGCGCCAGCAACCCCCCATATGGATTCATATCAATAGAATAGGCAACGTGAGGATTGTCCGGATCTTTGATGTCAAGAACCTCAATCGCTCGACGGTCATGAGTGGGTCGAAAGAATCGCTGGGTAATGGGATCGTAGGCCGACGACGCGCCGGGGGTTTTCTTGCTGAACCATCCTCCTCGGAAGCGCTCTGTCCAGCAAACTGGACGGCTTAGCGTCATGGACGGTTCCGTTACTCGTCAAACCCCTAAAAGGCATAAATAACTACGTGGATAATCATGTTTCTATTAAGCCAGGGACTATCGTCAGTGGGCCGTTTATACCGGAGCCTATCGAGGTGTTGGCCGTTGTGCCCCTGGGGTCTTCGCTCAAGGTGATTGGGCGGGGTACCCAGACCGGTTTGACGCATGATCCCATTCTCAGTGTCGAGCAACTGGCGCGGCTGGCCCTCTCGGCGGAACGGGAATCCTTTGACGGTGATGCGGCTTTATTTCGATTGGGGGTGGAAGCACATCGTCTCGGCTTGGCGTATGAATACGATCCCTACTTCTCACTGTCCATTGCGCGGGTGGACCCGCTACCGCATCAGTTGGAAGCGGTCTATGGCTACTTCCTGAAACTGCCGCGCATTCGCTTCCTGCTAGCCGATGATCCCGGCGCCGGAAAAACTATCATGGCGGGATTGCTTCTCAAGGAACTGAAAGCCCGTGGTCTGGTGCGGCGAACGCTGATCATCACCCCGGCCAACCTCACTTTCCAGTGGCAACGCGAACTGAAGGACAAGTTCCGCGAGAATTTCGAGATTCTCCGTAGCGATGTCCTTCGGGCTAATTACGGCCAAAACCCCTGGCAAGAGAAAAACCAACTGGTGACCTCGATTTCCTGGGTGTCGCGGGTGGATGACGCGCGGGCCAGCCTGCTCCGTTCACGGTGGGTATCTGATCATCGTGGATGAAGCCCACAAAATGAGCGCCTATGCCAACGACCGGAAAACCCTGGCCTACGAACTGGGCGAAAAGCTTTCCGAGATGACCGATCACTACCTCCTGATGACAGCCACGCCGCACAAGGGAGACCCGGAAAACTTCTGCCGCTTCTTGTCCCTGCTGGACCGCGATGTCTACGGCAACATCCAAAGCTTGCAACAGGCGATGCGGCAACATGAAGCGCCGTTTTACTTGCGCCGAACCAAGGAGGCCTTGGTGAGTTTCCCGGACCCCGCTACCGGGGCGGTGCAGCCGTTGTTTACCCAGCGTGAAGTGTATACGGCTGCCTTTGAACTGGATGGTGAGGAACTGGACTTCTATGACCAGTTGACCCGCTACGTGGAGGATCAATCCATTCGTGCGGCGGCGGATGACTCGGCGCGTGGTCGGGCGGTCGGCTTTACGATGGCCATGCTGCAACGCCGGATGGCTTCCACCCTCTATGCGGTGCGGCGAACGCTGGAACGGATGCGGCAGCGGCGGGAAAAGATTCTCGCCGACCCGGAAGCCTACCGTCAAGAGCAAATTACCCAGCGCTTGCCGGAAGATTTCGAGGATCTGACGGAAGCAGAGCAACAGGACATCGTGGCCAAACTGGAAGACGTGGTGGCCTCGGTCGATCCGGCCAGCCTCCGGGAAGAAATCGCCCGCCTGACCGCACTGATTGACCAGGCCCGCCGGTTGGAGCAACGGGAAGTTGAATCCAAGCTCACCAAACTCAAACAGGTGCTCAACGAACAAGGCTTTTTCTCGGATGCCAGGAAAAAGCTCCTGCTCTTTACCGAACACAAGGATTCCCTGGATTACCTGGCCGGCGACGGCAAGGCTGGCCGGCCCTACGGCAAGCTCCTGGAATGGGGACTCAGCGTGACTCAGATTCACGGCGGGATGAAGGTGGGCGACCGTGACACGCCCGGCACGCGGATTTACGCCGAACGCGAGTTTCGCGACAGCGCCCAAATCCTGGTGGCAACGGAAGCCGCGGGGGAAGGTATCAACCTGCAATTCTGCTCGCAGATGATCAACTACGACATTCCCTGGAACCCGATTCGCTTGGAGCAACGGGTGGGGCGGATTCACCGCTACGGCCAGGAACACGATTGCCTCATCTTCAACTTCGTCGCCAAAAACACCCGTGAAGGCCGGGTGTTGCAAAAGCTGCTGGAGCGGTTACGGGAGATCCGCCAGGAGTTGGGAACCGATCAAGTGTTCGATGTGGTCGGGGAAGTATTCCCCGCCAACCGCCTGGAAAAGCTGTTTCGGGACTTATATGCCCGGCGTACCGATGAAACCGCTGTCAAGGATCGGATTGTCCGCGACATCGACCCCGAGCGCTTCCGGGCCATTACCGAGTCGGCCTTGGAAGGGTTAGCCAGGAAGGCACTGAACCTCTCGGCGATTGTGGGCAAATCGGTAGAAGCTCGTGAACGCCGCCTGGTCCCGGAGGCCATCGAAAAATTCTTCGTGCAAGCCGCGCCGGTGGTGGGCCTTCGCCCCAAGGCCACGGGTGCGGAAAGCCATGTCTACCGGATTGGCAAGGTACCGCGCTTGCTCGTCCAGCGCGGCGATGCGCTGGAACCCCGCTTTGGCCGGCTTGGGCGGGAATACAGCCGCATTGGTTTCGACAAGGAACTGCTCAAGCGCGATCCCACCTTGGAATGGGTCACGCCCGGCCATCCGCTGTTTGAAGTGGTGCGGGAGGCCTCGTTGGAGCAGGTTCAGGAGCATCTCCAGCGTGGCGCGGTGTTCTTCGACATTCAACGCGCGGAACCCTATTGCCTCGATGTGTTTGCCGCCTCCATCAAGGATGGGCGGGGTAACACCCTGCATCGGCGGCTGTTTGTCGTCGAAACGAAGGCGACCGGGGTGATGGCGGTTCGGCAACCTACGTTGTTTTTGGACATTAACCCGGCGCCGCCGGGAACGCCGGGGTTGAACCCGGAAGCGCTTCCGCTCCCGGCCCGCACGCTCGCCGAACGGTTCCTCTATGAGCAAGCGCTCCTGCCCTGGTTGGAAGAAAACGCCAGGGAGCGGGCGCGCGAGATTGAAAGGGTCTCCCGCCATGTGGAAATCAGCCTGCACGCCTTGATTGACCGCCAGAACGAACCGCTTGCCGACTACTTGAACCGGCAAGTGGAAGGCCGAACCATCGCCGGCTTGGATGGGCTGATCGCCCAAGCGGAGCAACACGTGGACGATCTCAACAACCGCCTGGAAGCCCGGCGGAAAGAGTTGGACATGGAACGCCACTGCACGGTGGCCGATATGGTTCACCTGGGGCGGGCGCTGGTCTTGCCGCACCCGGAACGGCAAAGCCCGCAAATCGCCCCGATGGTGCGGGATGATGAGGTGGAGCGGATCGCGGTGGCCACCGCCAAAGCGCATGAGGAAGCGCGGGGCTGTGTGGTGGAAAGCGTAGAAGCCGACAATCGGGGCTTTGACCTGATCTCGCGCAGACCTCACCCGGAAGACCCCAAGAGCTTTATCGAAGTGCGCTTCATCGAGGTGAAGGGCCGGGCGGGGGTCGGGGAGATTTTCCTGAGCGCCAATGAATACCGGGCGGCGGAACGCCTCAAGGGGGATTACTGGCTCTATGTGGTCTTTAACTGCGCCTCTAACCCCGAACTCCATCCGAAGCAAAATCCGGCGCAACTGGACTGGCAACCCGTCACCAAAGTTGAACACTACAAGATCAGTCCTAAAACCATATTGCAAGCACCTCAGTAGTACAGATCACTCACAGATTTCGTGATGTTTGATTTATAATAACCAGTCTGACTAGTTGCGGAGATACACGATGCATCAATGGTCTTTACAAGATGCCAAGGCACGGCTCAGTGAGGTTGTACGGCTGGCCAGTGAGCAGGGTCCGCAGGAAATCACGTTGCGCGGCGATCCAGCGGTGGTGGTAGTGTCTATCGCTGATTACCGACAATTGATCCAGCCTAAACCCTCGTTCGTTGAGTTGATCCGTCACTCACCCCTGCGGGATGTGGAGCTTGATCTCGGGCGTGAACAAACACCGGTACGGGAGATAGAGTTTTGAATTTCCTGGTGGATACCAATACGGTGTCAGAATTGCGTAAAAAACGCCCTGCTTCCAGCGTCTTGGCCTGGTTTGAGAGTGTGGCTGACGAACACTTATATTTCAGCGTACTCAGCGTGGGAGAAATCCGCCGGGGTGTTGAAAAGCTCGCTGAATCGGAACAACGAAGTCTGTTGCTGACTTGGCTGGAACACGAACTGATTCCCTGGTTCGGGGGGCGACTGCTGTCGGTTGACCTGGTGGTCGCGGAACGCTGGGGGCGTCTTCTGGCTGAAGTGGGAAGACCGTTGCCCACCGTGGATAGCCTGCTGGCGGCAACAGCGTTAGTTCATGACTTGACCGTGGTGACGCGCAACGCCGCCGATTTTGCCCTGCCGGGTGTGAAAGTGCTAAATCCCTGGGAAATCTAGGTCAACGATGAACTACCCCAAGCGCCTGATCGAGGTGGACTTGCCGATAGCCCGGATTTCGGCCCATGCGCGGCGGGAGAAGTCAATCCGCCACGGTCATATCTCTACCCTGCATATCTGGTGGGCGCGGCGCCCGCTGGCGGCGTGTCGGGCGGTGATTTGTGCCTCGCTCTGGCCTGATCCGGTAGATTTGACTGCTTGGGCGGAACGGAGAGAAGAAATGCCGGTAGGGGATGGCTCGGTGATTGTCCGGCCTCGGCGGTTCCTGGAAACCGCGCGGGAGCGGATGACGGCTTGGGCGAACAACCACTTGAAGCAGGTCAGCCCCGAATCCTATTCACGCTTTGTCGCCATTCAGAGCGGCGCAAAGACGCTGGCCGATCCGCTGGATTTACAGCGGGTGCTCCTCGATTTCATCGCGGATTTTGCCAACTGGGATAACTCCACGGATAAGGATTACCTGGAAACTGCCCGCGCGCTAACCCAGGCGGCGCATGAAGCTTTGGGCGGGGAACCGGATACCCGTCCGCTCGTGGTCGATCCATTCGCGGGGGGCGGCTCGATTCCGTTGGAAGCGTTGCGGGTCGGGGCGGATGCCTTTGCCTCGGATCTGAATCCGGTTGCTGTGCTGCTCAATAAAGTAGTCCTGGAATACATCCCGAAGTACGGCCAGCAGCTTGCGGATGAAGTTCGCAAGTGGGGAGCATGGATCAAGCAGGAAGCAGAGAAGGAACTTGCGGAGTTCTATCCCAAAGATCCCGATGGGGCAACGCCGATTGCCTATCTCTGGGCACGAACAATTCAGTGTGAGGGGCCGGGGTGTGGGGCGGAAGTGCCGCTCATAAAATCTCTTTGGCTTGGCAAGAAGCCGCACAACAGTTGGTCGCTTAGGCTCGTGCCAAACCCACAACAACGCTGCGTCGCATTTGAAGTCGTGCAAGGAGCAAAGCCTGAGAAAGTTGGTCAAGGCACAGTCAAACGAGGTTCGGCAACATGCCCTTGCTGTGGTTACACCACGCCCTCAAAAAGTGTGCGAAAGCAATTGTCGCTGCGTCATGGCGGCGCTTCTGACGCCTGTCTATTTTGCGTGGTAACAACAAGGCTTGAAGACAAAGGAAGGTTCTATCGCACTGCAACGGCAAAAGATTTGGAAATCACCAGCAAAGCGGCGGAAAAACTTGAATCTCTCAAGCAATCCCACAAGGATGCTCATTTGACACCGACTGAACCGACGCCAGTCGGCGGCGGAAAGGGAGCAGGTCGCGCTTTCTCTCAACGCAACTTTGGAATGGATGCGTTCGAGGATTTATTCACATCCCGGCAACAGCTCACGCTTGTAACTTTAGTTCATAAAGTTAAAGCGGCAAGCAAAGAAATTGCGAAGCATCATTTCGACGGTTTGGCTGAGGCCATCCAAGTCGCCCTTGCGCTCAACATAGATAAGATGGCCGACTATGGTTCTTCCTTGGCGTCATGGTCATCCCCCGCAAGCCAAGAAACAGTTCGCGGCACGTTTAGCCGGCAAGCTCTATCGGTAGTTTGGGATTTTGCGGAAGCCTATCCCTTTGCGACCAGTTCAGGCGGCTGGACACATAATCTTAATTACTTGACCAGCCCGTTGGAAGCTGAAGCTCGCACTGCCCTGTCTCAAGGCCACGTCGAACGCGCTAGTGCGACAAACCATCCGATGCCGAATGACTGTGTAGACGCATTCGTCACTGATCCGCCCTATTACGATGCAATTCCATACGCAGATCTGTCTGACTTCTTCATTGTTTGGTTGAAGCGGTCGCTAGAAGGTTCTGAAATGGTTAAAAACTTCGCCTCTCTTTCACCAAAAGATGAAGAGTGCGTTGTCGATGAAATCAAGGGGCACGATGCCGCCTTTTTCGAGAGAACAATGGGTAAAGCTCTCACTGAAGGCCGACGATTAACGAGACCTGGTGGCGTCGGTATTGTCGTGTTTGCTCACAAATCCACAGCAGGATGGGAAGCGCAGCTTCAGGCCATGATTGACGCTGGATGGGTAATCACTGGCTCTTGGCCAATTGATACTGAAAGGGAAGGCCGAACCCGTGCTAACTCATCCGCCGCGCTCGCTTCCTCCGTCCACCTCGTCTGCCGCCCTCGCAAGAATTTTGATGGCTCCCTGCAAGAAAACGTCGGCGATTGGCGCGATGTTCTCTCCAAACTCCCGCAGCGTATCCACGACTGGATGCCGCGTCTCGCCGAAGAAGGCGTAGTCGGCGCGGATGCGATCTTTGCCTGTCTCGGCCCTGCCCTGGAAATCTTCAGCCGCTACAGCCGGGTGGAGAAATCCAGTGGCGAAGTCGTCACCCTCAAGGAATACCTCGAACACGTCTGGGCTGCCGTCTCCAAGGAAGCCCTGTCCATGATTTTCAAAGACCCGGATACCGCTGGCTTGGAACCTGACGCCCGGCTGACCGCTATATGGCTTTGGACCTTGGGCGCACATAGCAGCAACGCCAGTGCTGATGGTTCCGAAGAATCCGAAGACGAAGAGTCGGATGATGAATCCAGCAAATCGGCCAAAATCAGTGGCTTTACCTTGGAATTCGATGCCGCTCGCAAGATTGCCCAAGGTCTCGGGGTCCACCTGGAAAAAGCCGCCTCGGTGGTGGAAGTGAAAGGCGCTACTGCCAAGCTGCTTTCGGTGGCGGAACGGGTGAAGTATCTCTTCGGCAAGGATGCGGAAACCCATATAACCGGCAAACAACCGCGCAAGAAGAAACAACCTGCCCAACAATCGCTCTTTGCCGAACTGGAAGCCGCCGAATCTGCCGCACAAGCTGAATGGGGCGATGTGAAAGGCCCCAAGCCCGGAACCACGGTCCTGGATCGCCTCCATCAAACGATGGTCCTGTTCGCCGCCGGGCGCGGGGAGGCCATGAAACGCTTTCTGGTAGAAGAAGGAATCGGCAACGATGCCCGTTTCTGGAAACTCGCCCAATCGCTCACGGCCCTCTATCCGGTGGGAAGCGACGAAAAGCGTTGGGTGGATGGTGTCTTAGCGCGTAAGAAGGGACTCGGTTTTTAAGGAGAGAGCAACAATGAGCAAACTCAAGCCCTGGTATCAAGTCGTCGTTCCGCGTGAAGACTTGCGCGACAATCGCCCGCTCGATGCCTCCGAATTCGCCGTCCACCTCGATCATATCCGCGAACACCGCGCTCACCCGGACTACGTCAATCCCGAACGGTTTTTCGCCCGAACCTACCTCACCCAAAGCTTGCTCGATCTCACCTCGCAAGTGGTGCGCCGCCTCTCCGGAATCAAGGTGGAAACCTCGGCGGTGTTCAACATGGCCACCCAGTTTGGCGGGGGGAAAACCCACTCGCTGACTGCCCTCTATCACTTGGCCAAGGGTGGCAACACGGCGCGTGGCTGGAAAGGGGTGGAGCGTATCCTCAGCCGCGCTCAAGTGAAAGACATTCCCCAAGCGGCGGTCGCCGTTTTCGTCGGCAACGAGTTTGACGTGGTGGATGGCCGGGGCGGGGCAGGGGAGCCTCGGCGGAAAACTCCCTGGGGAGAGATCGCCTGGCAACTGGGTCGTGAACAAACCTTTGCAGCGGTCGCCAAGCACGATGACCAAGGCATTGCCCCGGCGGGAGAAGTCCTGCGCCGGATGTTGCCCGCTGGCCCAACGCTCATCCTCCTTGATGAATTGCTGAATTATGTATCCCGCGCTCGCCGCACGGGCCTGTCATCCCAACTCTATGACTTCCTCCACAACCTGTCCGAAGAAGCCCGCGCCCGCGACAATCTGATGCTCTGCGTCTCCGTTCCTGCGTCCGAATTGGAGATGAACCCGGAGGATCAACGCGACTACGATGCTTACAGAAAGCTGCTGGATCGGCTGGGCAAGGCGATCAGCATGTCCTCGGAAACGGAAGTCACCGAAATCATTCGCCGCCGCCTGTTCGATTGGTACGGCCTGCCGGAAGACGGGAAGAAGACCGCCCTGGAGTACGGCGCCTGGGCACGGGATCACTCAACCGAACTGGCCAATCTCGGCGGGGAGTCGCCGGAAGAACTGTTCCGCGCCTGCTACCCATTTCACCCGGCGCTGATCTCGGTGTTCCAGCGCAAGTGGCAAAGCCTTCCACGTTTTCAACGGACGCGTGGCATCCTGCGCCTGCTCGCCCTGTGGGTCGCGCGGGCCTACCAGGATGAACACCGCAACAATTCACGGGAACCCCTGATCACCCTCGGCTCCGCCCCGCTAGAGGATCAAACCTTCCGCGATGCGCTCTTCGAGCAACTGGGTTCCGATCAACTCTCCATTCCCGTGACCACGGATATTGTCGGAAAGAAGGAAGCCCATGCCACCCGTCTGGATCGGGAAGCGATAGAGGCGATTAAGAAGGCCCGCCTCCATCAGCGGGTGGCGACCGCTATCTTCTTCGAGAGTAACGGCGGCCAAAGCCAAACCAAGATGGAAGCCTCCGTGGCGGAAATCCGGGCGGCGGTCGGCAATCCCGAAACCAACCTCGCCGACGTGGAAACCGTGCTGGAAGGACTCACGGCCCATTGCTTTTACCTGAACTGGGAGCGCAACCGCTACCGGTTTGGGCTCCGTCCCAACCTCAATCAAATGCTGGTCACCCGCCGAGGTGCGGTGAAGGATAAGGACATTGCAGCCCGTATCCAGCAAACCACACTCGATCTGTTCAAGCTCGGCAATAAGGCGGTGGAGCGGCGCTGCTTCCCCGCCAGGTCTAATGACGTTCCCGACCGTCCCCAACTCGTTCTCGTCGTACTTGGCTTGGAGCATCAAGCCCAAGAACCGGCTACCCAGACCTTCATGGAAAGCCTCCTGCGGGAGTGTGGCACGGCCGGTCGGACCTACAAATCCGGGTTGATCTTCGTCGCCCCTGATCAGGGAAGCAGCCTTATCGAAGCCGCTCGCAACGTGCTCGCCTGGGAAGACATCGAGGCCGATGACGACACCGCCCGGCAACTGGAAGAAGCGCAACAGCGCTCGCTCAGTCAAAGCGTGGGCCGCGCCAAGGCCGATCTGAAAGAGTCCATCTGGCGGGCCTACCGCCATGTCTTCCTGCTCGGCAAGGACAACACGGTCAAGAGCCTCGACCTGGGTCAAATTACCTCCAGCATGGCCCCGTCGCTCTGCGATCTGATCATTAATACCCTGGTCAAGGATGACGAAATCACCAGTGCGGTTGGCCCCAATAAGCTGATCCGTCTTTGGCCGCCAGCGCTGACAGAATGGTCTACCAAAGCCGTGCGCGATGCCTTCTTCGCTTCGCCGGCCTTACCCCGCTTGTTGGACCCGAACTCCATCAAGCGCACGATTGCCGATGGCGTCACCTCCAAACTCTTCGGCTATGCCAGCAAGGATGCCGCCGGCCAACTCCAACTGGATCGCTTCGGGGAAAGCCTGCTGGAGCAGGACGTCGAGATTAGTGACGATCTCTACCTCCTCCGCGCCCAGGATGCCGAACGGCTGCTGGAACCGCCGCGCCTTGAAAAACTGATCATCCAACCTGCCAACAGTGAAGTTGCCCCTGGCGAGCAGGTGACCTTCAAGGTGAGCGGGGTCGATCAATACGGACAAAGCTACCCCGTTGAAACCGCCGCTTGGTCGGCTCCCGATTGCGCGATAAGCAGCCATGGCAGTTTCAAGGCCAGCGACACAACCGGCCTCTACCTCGTCACGGTGCAAGTGGATCATCTCCAAGCGGAAGCCAGGGTCAAGGTCAGACAACCGGTGACCACTACCCTCACTACTCCTGGTGGGGATGGAAACAAAGCCGGTGAACAGTATCCCTCCGGCGATACCGGGAAGAAAATCCAATGGAGTGGGGTCATTCCGCCTCGGAAATGGATGAACTTCTATACCAAGGTGATAACCAAACTGGCTTCCTCACCGGGGTTGACGGTGCGAGTCAGCCTGGAAGCGCCGGCGGAAGGGGAGAGTGCTGCCGCGAAGATCGAGGATATTAAGGGCGCCTTGAGGGAGTTGGGGTTGGATGAGGACTGGAGTGGGTAACCGTCAAGCCTTCCCTATCGATCAGCGCCTGGGAATGGCGGTCTGGGACGAGTTCCTGGTGGTTAGTGGTTAGTGGTTAGTGGTTAGTGGTTAGTGGTTAGTGGTTTGAGAATTCATCCGCTGAGACGGGTAGGAGACGCTGACCGTATTCCTCCTTTATTGCGGACACGACCTTGGATGGGTGGCAATCAGTTCGATCGCCGGTTCCGCCAGTGGCGTCGGCGGATTCGCGGCGAGCGCGGCGGGTTCTTTCCCCGAGGTCTTGAAGGGAAGTAGTTCTTCCCGCCATAACACATGGGCATAACCCTCCAGCAGTTGCGAGGGATTCGGCGGACAGCCGCGGATATGCAAATCGACCGGGATTACCTTCCTGACCGCGCCGATACACGTATAACCGCCTCCGAATACTCCACCATCCCAGGCACAATCGCGGCAAGCCCCGCCAGGGTCATATTCTCCGCGATAATATCGTGCGGGATGAGCAGATAACGCCAGGGTTTACTACCGCAGGTGGCAGCATGATCGGTCGCCTGTCGGCACCAGTTGACGGCTACGGCCCGCTTTGCCAGCACTTCGGCGTCATTCATTTCGTTGCGGGCCTTGGATTCCAGCAGATGTGACCGTGGGAAATTCGCTGCGAATGGCAGCCAGGGCATCAGCCAGGTCGATATTCTTCCGTAGCGGCGCGATTACGGTAATGCGGTCGAGAATTTCAAGCGAGTGGCGCTGCGGAGGACGCAGGCTGAGGTGGCCGGCGATGGCGTTGACGTGTCGGTTCATGAGCACATAGCCACCAATCTTATCCAACGCGATAATTTGCGCAAGCAAAAACTCGGTCGCCCGCCGCACGACCCGCCCGCCATTAGAATACGATCCGCCACCCCTATCCGGCAGGAGCCGCGCCGATGGACTCCCCTTACGAAATCCGCCTGGTCGTCCACTCCCACGCCGACGGCTACCAAGCCGTCTGGCAGCGCATCCTACACATCCTACGCGGGCTTAGCAGAAAACGTGGCCTGTCCCCGTTTTCAGCAATGCTTGAGAACCCACCTTCATTTAAAACCCGTGATTTACAACGTCATGAAGTTATAATGTGGCCCTTTTGCGGTTACAACGAGGCAATCGGCAAACTTTCCTGGCGCCGGGTTGTCATCCGATAGTCTGGCCATAACAAACAGATCGAGTTGATGGAAGAAGCAGTCAGTTCAGTTACCTTCGGGGAGACGCTTGTCAAAATTCGCGGTCTGCGCTTCAACCGGGGCGAACGGGTGATATTCGACCAGGTAGATATCAACATCCTGCGTGGCAAGATCACCGCCATTATGGGACCCAGCGGCACCGGTAAAACTACCTTGTTGAACCTGATCGGCGGGCGGCTCTATCCGAACCAAGGCTATATCGAGGTTGCCGGCGAACGGGTGCACGAGTTGCGCCAGACGGAACTGTACCGGTTGCGCAAGCGCATCGGCATGCTGTTCCAGAGCAGTGCCCTGTTCACCGATCTGAACGTGTTCGAGAACGTGGCGTTTCCACTGCGCGAACACACTGCGTTGCCCGACAGCATGATTCGCACGCTGGTGCTGATGAAATTGGAAGCGGTGGGGCTGCGCGGGGCCAGAGGGCTGCTGCCCGGGGAACTGTCCGGCGGCATGGCGCGGCGCGTAGCGCTGGCGCGCGCCATCGCCCTGGACCCTGCGATCGTCATGTACGATGAGCCTTTCGCTGGGCAGGACCCCATCTCGATGGGCGTGCTGGTCAAATTAATCCGTTCGCTCAACGATGCCCTGGGTCTGACCAGCATTATCGTCTCCCACGATATCAAAGAAACAGCGGCCATCGCCGACTATATCTATTTAATCGCCGACGGCCGGGTAGTGGGGGAGGGCGCGCCGGCGGCGCTGAACAACTCCACGTCGCCCTGGGTCAGGCAATTCACTCGCGGCCTGCCGGATGGACCGGTACCGTTTCATTATCCGGCCACGCCATATGAGACGGACCTGCTGACGGAACAGACGGCATGAATATCGTACAAGGGATGGGGCGGTATTCTCTGAATCTGCTCGCCCGTCTGGGGCGCGAGGGTCTGTTTCTGCTGCGCCTGCTGAGTGCGCAGTCGTTTCTGTTCAGGCGGCCGGGTCTGGTGGTCGCCCAACTCCATTTCGTTGGCGTCAAATCGCTGCCGATCATCGTGGTGTCGGGTTTTTTCGTGGGCATGGTGCTAGGCCTGCAAAGCTACCTCACTCTGGTCAACTATGGCGCCGAATCTTCCCTGGGCACGCTGGTGGCGCTGTCGCTGGTGCGGGAACTGGGGCCGGTGATAGCGGCGCTGCTGTACGCCGGCCGGGCCGGTTCCGCCTTGACCGCCGAGATCGGCCTGATGAAGACCACCGAACAACTCGCCAGCATGGAAATGATCGCGGTCGATCCCTTCCAACGGGTGCTGGCCCCCCGCTTTGTAGCGGGTTTGATCGCCATGCCCTTGGTGGCGGGCATCTTCACCGCGGTTGGCATTCTGGGTGGCTATTTCGTGGCCGTCGAGCAACTGGGCACCGACAGCGGCGCTTTCTGGTCGCAGATGCAGAATGCGGTGGATTTTCATAAAGATATCTTCAACGGCGTGGTCATCAAGAGTGTCGTGTTCGGGGTCGTGGCCAACTGGATCGCCCTGTTCGAAGGCTATGACGCCGAGCCGACTTCCGAAGGTGTCGGCCAAGCCACTACGCGCACGGTGGTCAATACGTCACTGGCGGTACTGGGGCTGGATTTCATACTGACAGCATTTTTGTTTGGAGCGGATTGAGATGCGCACATCCAAGACATTGGAACTGGTCGTGGGAGCCTTCGTCGCTTTAGGTCTGGCGGCATTTTTGATACTGGCTTTTAAAGTCAGCGATATCACCCGCCTGCAGAGTGATCCAAGCTATACGGTGATCGCCAACTTCGACAATATCGGCGGTCTGAAGGTGCAGTCGCCGGTCACGCTGGCGGGGGTACGCATCGGCCGGGTCAGCGGGATCACCATCGATGCGGCAACCTACGAAGCCGTGGTCAGGCTGAATATCGACGCCCAGTATAATCGCCTGCCGGAGGATACCAGCGCCAGCATCCTGACTTCCGGTTTGTTGGGCGAACAATATGTCGGCCTGGACCCCGGCGGCGCCGATGACTATTTAAAGGAAGGCAGCCGGATCACACTGACGCAATCGGCCCTGGTCGTGGAGCAACTGGTTGGCCGATGGTTGACCAGTCAGGCCGATTCCCGCGACAAATCCAAGTAAGCGCCGCTCGCATCCTGGAAGATCTGGCGGTGCCTGTACGGCAACGATTAAGGTTATTATGTACTGTAAATTTGAGGAGTCAGGTGTTATGCGTAGAGTCATAGTTATGCTATTCGCGTTGCTGCTCAGCTTGGGCGAGGCCAGCTTCGCCGCTGCCCAGTCATCCGCGTCGCCGCAGGCGTTGATCGAGGACACCGCGCAGCAGATGCAGCAGGCGTTGCGCGCCAACCGCCAGACCCTGCAGGCCGATCGCAGCAAGATCTACGGTCTGGTGCATCAGATCGTATTGCCCCATTTCGATTTTGAATTAATGTCGCAATGGGTGCTCGGCAAGCACTGGCGGCAGGCTACGCCCGAACAGCGCGCGCAATTCACCGAGCAGTTCCGCACTCTGCTGGTGCGCAGTTACGCTGGCGCTCTGCTGGAGTACGCCGATGATAAAATCACCTATCCGGCGCAGCCCCCGGTTGCTGAAGGCGTGCAGGAGACCAGTGTCAATTCCGTCGTCCAGGTGAAAAATAGCGACCCCATCAATATCAACTACAGCCTGCGTTACCGCAACGGCGTCTGGAAGATTTACGATGTCACCGTCAACGGCGTCAGCCTGGTGATCAACTACCGCAGCACCTTTGCCAACCAGATCCGGGACGGCGGCATGGATTCGGTCATCCAGGATCTACGCCAGCGTAACGCCACCAAGAGCCAGACCTGATGCCGGCGCTGGAGCAGCACGGCGATGATCGGTTCGCGCCGCAGGGCGAACTGAATCTGGCTTCTGTACAGGAGGTATGGGAGCAAAGCCAGCGCCTGTTCGAGCGACAGGCGCCCCGCTGCATCGACCTGGCCGGGGTGACGCACAGCGACAGCGCCGGCGTAGCCCTGCTGGTGGAATGGCTGCGGCTGGCCCGGCAGAGCGGTCAGACGGTGCGGTTCGTCAATATCCCGCCGCAGATGCTGGCCATCATCCGGGTGACCGGTCTGGACGGCCTGCTGCCGTTGGCCTGATCAACCACCGGGCGCGCCCTTCGGGGGCTGTCCGGCGTCCGGCTCCGGCGTTGGTTTTGCGCTGGCCTTTTCGAGCTGTTTTTCGGTCTCCCTGGCGTAACTCTGGCGCAGACGGGAGAATTCCGTCAGCCGTCCTTCCACCTGCCGGTTGAGGCTGCCGGCGGGAAATTCACCCCTTTCGTCCCGCTCGCCAGCCGGTAAACTGGTGAGCAGTGCCAGCGCCTCGTCCACCGTGGTGACGGCATAGACCGCGAACCGGCCGGCGGCCACGGCATTCACTACGTCCGCACGCAGCATCAAATGGTTGGTATTGGCGGCCGGGATGATCACCGCTTGGCCGGCGGGACCACCGCGTTCCCGGCAGACGTCGAAAAAGCCTTCGATCTTCTCGTTGACTCCGCCGATAGCCTGCACCTGGCCATGCTGATCGACCGAACCAGTGACCGCGAAGTTCTGTCCAAGGGGGGCCTGGGCGAGCGCCGACAGCAGGGCGCATAATTCCGCCAGCGAGGCGCTGTCGCCTTCCACCCGGCCGTAGGACTGCTCGAAGGTCAGGCTGGCGTGCAGCGATAAGGGCTGCCCGACGGCATAACGGGCGCCCAGAAACGAAGACAGAATCAACACCCCTTTGGAATGGATCGAACCGCCCAGATCGACTTCCCGCTCGATATCGACGACCTGGCCGCTGCCCAGGCGCACAGTGGCGGTGATCCGCGACGGTTGCCCCCAGCGGCTGTCGCCCAGGTCGATCACCGCCAGACCGTTGATCTGCCCGATACGGGCCCCGCTGGTGGCGATCAGCACGATGTCGCGGCGGATCGCTTCGACCATTTTTTCATGGATGCGGGCACTGCGGTAACGCTGGGCGTCGATGGCCCGCTGCACATGGCCGGCCTCGACCACCGGGGTGGCGTCTGTGCCGGCCTGGAAATCGGCCTCCTGCAACAGATCGGTGATGGTCTGCATGTGGATGGACAGCTTGGCGGCGTCCTCCGCCATGCGGGCACTGTGTTCGATCACCCGCGCCACCGCGGCCCGGTCGAACGGCCGCAGCCCTTCCTTGCGGATCAGGGTAGCCAGCAGGCGGGCGTAGAGCTGATCGTTCTCCGGACTGCGTTCGAGCTCTTCCTCCATATCGGCGGCGACT
Organism: uncultured Pseudomonadota bacterium; assembly: GCA_963708455.1. Taxonomy (GTDB): domain Bacteria; phylum Pseudomonadota; class Gammaproteobacteria; order Competibacterales; family Competibacteraceae; genus CAIMUS01. The sequence continues at coordinate 1,161,629 of CAVPSQ010000004.1, read as the reverse complement.
TTGAACAGTTCCCGGAAATCCGGATCGAGCTGATAGAGCAGATAGTAGAAAATCCGCTCGCCCAGCAACACCACTTTGATTTTCAAAGCAATGGGTTGCGGCTCCAGGGAGACCGTGCTGAGCAGGCTGTACATCTCGCCCAACGAGACAATGCTGATTTCGCTGGCGAACAGAGCGCGCTTCAGTCCCTCCCAGGCGAACGGCTGACGGAACAGATTGCGCACGTCCAGCAGCAGATAGCCGCCGTTGGCGCGGTGCAGGGCGCCCGGTTTGATCAGGGTGAAATCGGTCACCAGCGCGCCGAACTGGGACATATACTCCACCCGGCCGATCAGATTCTGGAAAGTGGGATTGTCTTCGTAAATCACCGGGGCGCCGCCGCCGTCGCGGTTGCTCACCAGCACGTTGACCTCGTAGCGGCGGAAGGAAGGCGTGCCGCCGCCGAAGGGAAGCGGCGCGCTGCCCTCGTCCGGCTTGGCCAGAAAATCGTCCACATTGTCCAGCACGCTGCGCTGCACCGCGGTGAAATAGTCCAGCACCCCGGGCAGATCCTCATGGCGGCAGCGCAGTTCCTGCATGATATGGCCGACAGCCGCCAGCGCCACTTCCTCGTTGAGAGCCTTGATGCGCTCGCGGTGCTCGCGCCGCCAGCGCGGCATCTGCTGCGCGACGTTCTGCAAATCCTCCTGTAAGGTGCCCACCACCTGCTCGATATGCTCCTTGTCGGTCTGAGACAGGGCATTGAATTCATCCGGGCTCAGCACCTTGCCGTCTTGCATCGGTCCCAGGGCGAAGCCGGCAGGCGTGGACAGCAGCGCGATGCCCAGAGCGCGTGCTTTCTGCTGCAAGGATCGGAATTCCGCTTCCTGACGGTGTTTGAAATCTTCCTCGATGTCTTTGACCCGCTTGCGATAGTCATCGCTGTCGAAAGCCGCCGGCAGGGCGTCGCGTAGATCCTCCACCAGTTGCGTCATGTCCCGGCGCAGCGCCTCGCCGCGGCCGGAAGGCAACTCCAGCACCAGTGGCTGGTGGGTTTGGGCGAAGTTGTTGACATACACCCAATCGGCGGGCGCGGGCTCGCGTTCGGCACGTTCGCCCAGCACCCGCTTGACGATAGCGTGCTTGCCGGTGCCAGGAGTTCCCATTGCGTACAGGTTATAGCCTTTGCGCCGCATTCCCACCCCCAACTGCAGGGCTTCCAGGGCGCGCGCCTGACCGAGCACATCGCCCAGATTCTGCAGCTCGTCGGTGGTGGCGAAGGGCAGGGAAGCGGGTTCGCACACCCTGTACAGCAGGGCGATGGCAAGGGGTTCGACAGTCATGGTCCGATAGTCTTCATTGACATTCCAACCGCGGGTCGAATTGATAGAAGCGGTTGTTGAGATACTGCGCCACGTCGCGCACCTCCTCGTAGCGCCACTCCAATTGCTGGTCGATAGCCCAGCGGGTGGTTTGCCAGTAGACTTCTCCCAGGTTGCTGGCGCGGCGGTCATCGCGGATGTGGATGACGCTCTCGTGACAGGACATGCACTGGTTTTCGTATAACTGCTGGCCGCGCCTGGTATCCACGGCGCAGGCAAGACTGGGGCAGGCGCAGGCGCAGGCGCCGCTCAAGCATAGCGCTACAAGCAGAGAGTGATGCATGAGTGATTGGCCTCGCGGGTTGACAATGCCCAGTGCGGAAAAGATAAAGTTAACGGGCATATCAGGCGCAGGGGAGCGGCGGCAACCGACTCCCTGCAGCGTTCATTCAGTTTAAGAACTGCGATGTCATAGACCGGCCGGTCGGATCAGCAAAATCGGGGACGCCCTCATTTTCCGATTGACCGGCCGGCGCCTTCAGGCGTCAGTCTACGTCGAAGCGGATGTGAGGCGTTACCACCGTTTCGGTCTTGCGGTGGAACGCTCGGTGCGAGGACGGGCTACGTTAGCGGAAATATTTCTGCCACTCACCGCGCGTCCATTTAACTCCTTGATGGCCGCTTCAGCCTGGGCCTGATTATCCATTTCCACAAACCCAAACCCTTTAGACTGGCCGGTGTACTTATCCTTGATAAGGCTGACGCTGGTCACTTTTCCATGCTCTTCAAACAGAGCCCGGAGTTGCTCTTCTGTCACATCATACGACAGATTGCCTACATATATATTCATTCACTTCTCTCATCATTATGTGGCGCTTCTCTAACACTATCGAGTAACCCGCCACCCTTCATCGATAGTCATCTGCCGTGAAACGACAAATTCTTGCCAATAGCGACTCACCATCCAGGCTGGGGAGGCCGGGGTCAGCCGGCTCACCAGCAGTACTGATTAATCCATCCAGGGAAAAAGTACGCACAACGCATCTTAATTAGCTTGTCTATCCAAATGCAACACCCTAAAAATAGGGTCAAATACATTATCTATGTTACTCTGAATTTATAAGTATAGCGCATCTGTCCATCAGAACCCGCCATGACCTGCCTGCCGCGTCCTATCCTCCCCGGCCCAGCACGGCACCTCAACCGGCGCGGCAATAATCGCTGCGCTAGCCTAATTTTTTCATGAATTCCGGCGTGGCCAGGGAAGCGCGGTGGATGTCTGCATTGTAATAGCGGGTGACGAATGATCTGGCGGCGGCGTCCCGTTCGCGGAAGCGGGTCAGCGGCCCGGTGTTGCCGGCCAGGGTGACTGTCCACCAGCCGGAAGGATAGACGCATTGCGGAAAATGTAGCGTCTCGACCTGAGTAAAGCCGACCTGGCGCAGATTGCGGCGCAGCGGTTGCAGCACGCTGTCCAGATGAAACAGGGGCGATTCGCTCTGCTGCGCCAGCAGACCGTCATCCGCCAGCGCGCAGCGACAGTCCTGGAAAAACGGGGCGGCGAACAAGCCTTCCGCCGGACCGACCGGATCGGTGCTGTCCACGATGATCACGTCATAGGAGCCGGGGGCGGCGTTCTGCACCCAGGCGATGCCGTCGCTGAACTCCAGCCGGGCGCGCGGGTCCTGATTGGATTCGCACAGTTCGGGAAAGCAGCGTTCCGCTGCCCGCGTGACGGCCCGATCGATGTCTACCTGGACGACCTGTTCCACCTCGGGATGCCGTAGCGTCTCACGCAAGGTGCCACAGTCGCCGCCGCCGACAATCAGCACGCGCCGTGGCGCCGGATGGGTGAACAGCACCGGATGGGCCAGCATCTCGTGGTAGAGAAAATTATCCCGCTGGGTCAGCATGATGCAGTCGTCGATCACCATCAGGTTGCCGAACTGCTCGGTGGCGTACACTTCAATATGCTGGAAAGGACTGTGCTCGTCGAACAGTTTGGCGATGACGCGCAGCGAGAAGGCCGACCCGCTGCTGGAATGGATTTCGGTGAACCAGGTGTTATCCAATGCCATCGGGTTATACTCCCCAGTTGTGCGGTGCGGGTGCGGGTGAATCGCCCGCTGTAGTCGATGCCGGAGGAATGCAGTGAACGACAGGCTCGTGAATCAAGCAGCGCCCTGGACTCTGGAGCGAGCGCGCGAAGTATACAATATCGCCCGCTGGAGCGGCGGCTATTTCGACATCGCCGCCGATGGCTGTCTGGTCGTGCGCTCGCCCCACTACGACCACCATCCCGGCGTCAGGCTGCACGCCCTGGCCGCTGAATTGCGGGCGCAAGGCTACGGCCTGCCGCTACTGGCGCGCTTTACCCATATTCTGCGCGACCGGGTCGATACCCTGTGCGACGCCTTCGCCACGGCTATCGCCGAACACGACTATCGCGGCCGTTACACGGCGGTCTATCCCGTCAAGGTAAACCAGCAGCAACAGGTGGTGAGCGGGATTGTCGGCCACGGTGGCGCCCGGGTTGGGCTGGAGGCTGGCAGCAAACCGGAGCTGATGGCGGTGCTGGCGCTGTCCCGGCCCGGTGGGACAGTTATCTGCAACGGTTACAAGGATCGCGAATATATCCGCCTGGCTTTGCGTGGCCGACAGTTGGGTCTGAACGTATTTATTGTAGTGGAAAAGCTCAGCGAACTGGCGCTGATCCTGGCGGAAGCCCAGCAGTTGCAGGTGCGACCGTCGTTGGGTATGCGGGTGCGGCTGACCTCCCTCGGCGCCGGCAAGTGGCAGAACAGCGGCGGCGAGAAAGCCAAATTCGGCTTGTCCGCCGCCCAGATCTTGCAGGCCATAGCACTGCTGCGCGGCGCCGCTGCGCTGGACACACTCCGCCTGCTGCACTGCCACCTCGGTTCACAGATCGCCAATATCCGCGACATCCAGCGGGGCCTGCGGGAGGTCGGGCGGTTTTATGCCGAATTGCGCCGGCTGGGTGCGCCGCTCGCCTGCGTGGACGTGGGTGGCGGCCTGGGTGTGGATTATGAGGGGACGGCCTCGCGCAGCGAGTGCTCCATCAATTACAGCGTCCAGGAATACGCCAACGACGTGGTGCACACTCTATGGGAGACCTGCGCCGAACGGCACCTGCCCCATCCCGATCTGATCACCGAGTCAGGGCGCGCCCTGACCGCCCATCATGCTGTGTTGCTCGTCAATGTCATCGATCACGAACAGGCGCCGGCGGATAGCGCCGCCGCCCCCGCCGCTACCGACCCGCCGATCCTGCGCAATCTGTGGTCGCTGCGCCAGGACCTCGCCCGCCACAGCGCCGTGGAAGCCTATCACGACGCCGTCCATTGGCTGGGGGACGCGCAGGGCATGTACATCCACGGCCTGCTGAGCTTGGAGCAGCGCGCCTGCGCCGAGCAGTTGTATTTCGCCATTTGCCGGCAGATCCAGCCCCGGCTGAATCCCGGCACCCGCTCGCAGCGGGAATTGCTGGACGAACTGAACGACAAGCTGGCCGACAAGTTTTTCCTGAATTTTTCGGTATTCCAGTCGATTCCGGACGTCTGGGCGCTGGATCAGATCTTTCCCATCATGCCCCTGCACCGTCTCGACGAAGCGCCCGTCAGCCGCGCCGTCCTGCAGGATTTGACCTGCGATTCCGACGGCCGCATCGATTACTACGTGGCCGGCGAAGGGGTGGAAACCACCCTGCCGCTGCCCCCTTATCGCCGGGACGAGTTTTATTTGCTCGGCATCTTTCTGGTCGGTGCCTATCAGGAGATTCTGGGCGATATGCATAACCTGTTCGGCGACACCGCCTCGGTCAACGTGGAGCTGACCCCGGACGGCGGTTACCGACTGGTGGAGCCGCAGCATGGCGATACCGTGGCGGACCTGCTGCGCTATGTGCATTTCGAACCCGAGACGCTGTTGGCCGCCTATCGGGACAAGCTGGCCGCTGCCGGCTTGGGCGAGGACGAACGCAACGCCTGCCTGGCCGAACTGGAAGCAGGCCTGCGCGGTTATACTTATCTGGAGGATTGACAGCGCGTGATCAGGGAATCAGCGCCGCTGTCTAACCGACCACAGCCCAGTCTACCGAAGCTGGAGCCAGGAGATTGTTATGAAATTATCATTATTATCAGGGCTGGCGTCGGTCCTGTTGATCGCGACGGCTTTCGCCCAGGAACAGATTTACCGCTGGCAGGATGAGCGCGGCAACGTCCATTACGGCAGCGCGCCGCCGCCCGGCGTGCGGGCGGAACCCCAAGACACGCACATCCAGCCGGGCGCCGCCAGTCCCGGCGAAAAGGTATACACCTGGAAAGATGAACAAGGTTATGTGCACTACGGCGACCGACCGCCTGCCAGGGGAGAGTCCAGGCAACTCGACACCGACGCCACCACCCTGTCAACCATCCGCCGCAGCATCGTGCGTCCCGGTGAACCGGAACCGTGGCGCAAATAGCCGGCAGGCTCCCGCTTCTCCGCTGTATTGACGACAACTTTACAACCAGCAGTGCCCGTCCGGGATCTATGCGATCGCTATTGACCTGGCGTCAGCGCCGCCACCATGACGGCGGCGCAAGATGACCGCTTAAGCTACAATGTCGCCACCACAGCCCGGAGCGCCGGCAAGAGGATATGGCCATGCCTGATTACCACCCCCCAGCGGATTTGCTCAACGACCGCGTCATCCTGGTCACCGGTGCCGGCGACGGTATCGGTCGGGCCGCTGCGCGCCGCTTCGCCGCCTGCGGCGCCACGGTGGTGTTGCTCGGCCGCACGCTGCGCAAGCTGCAACAGGTCTACGATGAAATCGAGCAGGCGGGCCATCCCCAGCCAGCCATCTATCCCATGAACCTCGAAGGCGCGGCCCCCAAGGACTATAGCGATCTGGCGACCGTTCTGGAGACGGAATTCGGCCGGCTGGACGGCCTGCTGCACAACGCCGCGCTGCTGGGCAATCTGGCACCGATCATGCATTACGATGTGGAACTCTGGTATCGCACCCTGCAGGTCGATCTGAACGCCCCTTTTTTGTTGACCCAGGCGCTGCTGGGCTTGCTGCTGCGCACCGCCGACGCCTCTCTGGTGTTTACGGTCGATTCAGTCAGCGACGCAGGCAAAGCCTACTGGGGCGCTTACAGCGTGGCCAAAGGCGGCGTGCAGACTCTGATGAAGATGCTTGCCAGCGAACTGCAAGTCAACACCGCGGTGCGGGTCAACGCCATCGATCCCGGTAAGGTGCGCACCCACTTGCGGCTGCAAGCCTATCCCGCCGCTGATCCCGCCGCCTGGGCCGATCCGGAGGCGATTCTGGGCGTTTATCTGTATCTCATGGGGCCCGACAGCAAGGGTGTCACCGGGCAGATATTCAAGGCGCAGGACTGGTAGATCCGCTGCCGCGCCGCAACCCGTTGTCAACTTCGGTGTAAAGCAAAATCAACATGCAGCAAACCACGACTTCAGCTATGGCTTTGCCTTCGGTCTGGAAGGCCAACATTCGCGCCGGCGTCTTTCTGGTCGGCGCACCCCGTTGTGGCACCACGGCGTTCAGCAAGGCCCTGGCGCGCAATCCGCAAATCTGTTTTTCTAAACCCAAAGAGCCGCATTTCTTCATCCGGCAGCATGCGGATCTTGCCGCCACGGAAATCAAGGAAGCCTATCTGCGCATGTTTTTTCCGCATCTGGACGACAGTCATCGCGTCATCGCTGAAGGCTCCGTATCCTATCTGTACTCGCCCGAAGCCATCCGCACGATCCTGGCCTACGACCGCGACGCCAGATTCATCGCGATGGTGCGCAACCCCGTCGACATGCTGCCTTCCTATCACGCCCGGCTGTTATTCACCCTGGACGAAGACGTTAAGGATTTCGCCCGCGCCTGGAGTCTGCAAGAGCGCCGGCAGCGCGGCGAGCACATTCCCAAACGCTGCCGCGATCCGCGCCTACTGCAATATGCCGCTATCGGCAGGCTGGGTGAACACCTCGAGCGCTTGTTCCAGACGGCGGGACGGGAACGCTGTCACGTGATCGTTTTCGATGATTTCGTGCAGGATCCCATCAAAGTTTACCAAGAGACGCTGGCGTTTATCGGCGTGGATGACGACGGCCGCACCCAGTTGCCGCAAAAGAACCAGAACAGGGGCTTCAAGAATGCCTGGCTGCAGCAATTCGTCATGAATCCCCCCAGGCTCATCGCCCGCTTCATCGAGAAAAGACAAATGCAGGGACTGGACTGGCTGGCCTATCTGCGCCCGCTGCGCAGGCGCATCAAGAAATTCAACAAGGTCGAAGCAAAGCGCTCGCCGCTGGACGAGCCGATGCGGCAGACGCTGCGGGTGGCCTTCGCCGACGATATCGAGCGGCTCTCCCAATTGCTGAACCGCAATCTGGCCCATTGGCGCTAGCCGCCATAATCGAGCAGCGGCGACCCCCGGCGCCAACGTTCGCCACGCCACCCGCCGGCCCGGCCTTCAACCGACCCATGTTACCGTTAATTGCCCTAGTAGGCCGGCCCAATGTCGGCAAATCCACCTTATTCAACTGCCTGACGCGCAGCCGCGCCGCGCTAGTGGCAGACACGCCCGGTTTGACCCGCGACCGTCAATACGGCATCGGCAAGGTCGGCCCGCGTCCCTACCTGGTCGTCGATACCGGCGGCCTGATCCCGACGGCGGATGGGATAGCCGGGCTGGTGGCCCGCCAGGTGCAGCGCGCCCTGGAAGAAGCCGACGCCGTGCTGTTGCTGGTGGACGGATTGACCGGACTGACCGGCGGCGACCAGGACATCGCCCGGCAATTACGGCGTCTGGGCAAGCCCGTCCAACTGGTGGTCAACAAGACCGAACAACGCGACCCGCACGTCAGCAGCGCCGAATTTCACGCTTTGGGCATGGGCGAACCGGTCGCTGTCTCCGCCGCGCATAACCGCGGCATCACCGAGCTGATGGAACGGGTGCTGGCCGCGCTGCCGGTTGCCGCGGAACAGACAGGCGCCGGGGTCGGCCCGGAAAACGCCATCCGGCTGGCGGTGGTCGGCCGGCCCAACGTCGGCAAATCCACGCTGATCAACCGCCTGCTGGGCGAGGAGCGACTGCTGACCTGTGATACACCGGGTACCACCCGCGACAGTGTGGCGGTTCCGTTCGAGAAAGACGGCCAGACCTATACGCTGATCGACACCGCCGGCGTGCGGCGCCGCAGCCGGGTCGACGAGGCCATTGAAAAATTCAGCGTCATCAAAACGCTGCAAGCCATCGAGCAGGCCCATGTGGTGATTCTGCTGCTGGACGCGCGCCAGGGCATTGCCGAGCAGGATGCCACGCTGCTGGGCCATATTCTGGACAGCGGCACAGGGCTGGTGCTGGCGGTCAACAAATGGGACAGTCTGGATTCCTATACCCGGCGACAGGTGCGGCAGGCTGTGGAGCGCAAGCTGGATTTTGTAGATTTCGCGCGGCTGCATTTTATTTCCGCGCTGCACGGTTCGGGGATCATGGAGCTGCTGCCCTCAGTACGGGAAGCCTATCGGTCCGCCACCTGCAAGCTGGCTACGCCGGAGCTGACCCGTCTGCTGCAGCAGGCGGTGGCCGGACACCAGCCGCCGTTGGTGCACGGACGCAGCATCAAGCTGCGTTATGCCCATCAGGGAGGACAGAATCCACCGGTGATCGTGATTCACGGCAATCGCGTCGAACACGTGGCGAATTCCTATCGCCGCTACCTGGCGAATTATTTTCGCAAGACCTTGAATTTGTGGGGAACACCGCTGCGGATCGAATTTCGCGGCGGAGAGAATCCGTATGAACCCGCTAAGAAGGAGCGGAAAACTGCAACCCGGCACAGCAGCCATCGGGCTTGATGGCGAGCTGCGTATTTCGTATTTCCCGTAGAGCGGTGTTCCACTCTACGGGATTGTCAGCCTGGACAGGCGGTGTTCTCTTATCGCTGGGACCAGATGTAGAAGAGTTCCCAGAGCAGATAGCATCCCGCCACGCCCAATAACGTCAACGCACTTAGTGCCACTTCTTCGACATGTTTACCGGCCATTTCCAAATCCTCATGTTGAACAACCTAAACCTTCTTTAACCCAGCGATGCGGATTGCAACGCCCCCTGTCCTCTCCTGGCTATCCTTAGGGCTGTTTCCCTGCCGCTATCAATTCACTCCCAGACGCTACCCCAACCGAATCGGCTATCAGCCAGTACAGACTGGCATTGAAAGGCTTAATGGACTCTATGAGATTCCATGACGAATAGAGTGTAACGAGCGATTTTTGATATTACCAATATCATTTAATCTAATATATGATATTTAAAAAATATCACTTTGTTCGGAACCCAAGAGCCCACAGGACGCGGCGTGGATGCCCGGCCGTGACGGGATCTGCCGGCGCCGTTGCGAGGGCTCGCTGCAAGAATTATCGCTATTGTCCTCGGCGGACCGTTAGAATAAGGTCATGCGGTCCGCTGATCACGGCCTGCGCCGCCCTCTGTAATCCAGTAAACCTTCACGCAGATTTATCCAAACACCATGACTATGCATGCTATCGAGAACAGGTTTACCGCCAGGACGCTGTTGCAGCGACTGGCTGTCGTTTGCTGGCTGCTATTCGCCGTCGGCTGTCAGGAGCAGTTGAGTGATGCTGAGTACCTCGGGCGCGCCAAGCAGTACCAGGAGAAAGGCGATTTGAAAGCAGCGGTCATCGACCTGAAAAATGCCCTGCAACAGAATCCCAAGAATGCCGAAGCCCGGCTGTTGCTGGGACGCATGTATGTCCGTTTCGGCGATGGAGCGGGCCGCCCAGAAAGAGTTGGAGCTGGCTCTGAGTGGGGGTATTCCCTACGAAACCATAGCCCCGGCTCTGGGAGAGGCCCAGTTGCTGCAAGGCAAGTATGAGCAGACGCTCGATACCGTCAGGCCGAGGGAAGGCATGGCGGTGGAAACCAAGACAGAGTTGCTGGCGCTGCGCGGTAAAGCCTATGAAAGTTTGGGCAAGGCGCAAGAGGCCGAAGCCGCCTATCAAAGCGCGCTCAGCCAGCAGCCCGCCAAACCGGGCTCGCTGAATACGGCTAAAGCGGGTGCGCTGCTGGGCTTGATCAGAGGGGCGCTGGCGAAAAAAGATTATGCCGAGGCGGAAAAATGGCTGAGTCAGGCGCAGGCGGTAGCACCCAAAGACCCGGATGTGTGGACCATGCAGGGAGAGTATCAACGGCAACGCAATGACCTGCCCGGCGCGGAGTTGGCTTTCCGCAAGGCGCTGGAATTAAATCCCAGGCAGTTGATCGCCCGTCTGGGATTAGTGATGGCGTTGCTGTCGCAGGGAAAAACGGTTGAAGCAAGTCAAACATTGGATGCTATCCAAGGCAACGACCGCAGTCATCCCTTGGTTCTGTATTATCTTGCCCAGGTCGCGTTAAACAAAAACGACACGGCCACGGCCCAGGATCAGTTGCAGGAATTGCTTAAAATAGCTCCGGATTATCCTCCCGCCCTGTTCCTGATGAGCGTGGTTCAATACCAGCGGGGAAATCTGGAGCAGGCCAGCGAAATAACTCAGCTTTTACTGACCCGCTTCCCCGATTCAACTGAGTTGGGCCGACTAAAGGCTTTGATTGCGCTTAAAAAAGACCGAGGCAATCCGGCCAAACTGAAAGAAGAAATCAATTACCTGATAGCGAAGTTTCCCCAGGACAGCGGGGTGCTGAATGCGGTGGCCGGCAGCTTGCTCACCCAGGGTAAAACGGCTGAAGCAACCCGTTACCTCCAGAAGGCTGCCGAGTTAAAACCCGACTCGTCGGATGCGCGTGTCCGTCTCGGCCAGCTTTTGCTGGCTCAGGGTAAGCCGGAGGAAGCTGTCGAGGAACTGGAAAAAGCCAAACAAGCCGGTGATCAACCGCAAAATACGGATGTCCTGTTGATCATGGGTTATATCAGAGCCAGGCAATTCGATCAGGCGCTGGGGGTGCTGCAACCCCTGCGGGATAAAAACGCCAGGCGACCCCGCCTTTTGGCATCTGACCGGGGTGGCTTATGGAGGTTTGGGACAGATTGATAAAGCGGAGGAAGCGTTTCGCAAAGTGCTGGAACTGGCGCCAGGCGATCCGGCGGCCAGCGGTAACTTGGCGCAATTGGCGCTGGCGCGCGGCGATGCCGGCAAAGCGCATGATTATTACCGACAAGCGCTGGTTAAGCATCCCGACAATCTGCAACTGCTGCTGGGTCTGGCCGAACTGCAGCAAAAGCAAGGCAATAGGGAGGCTTACGTTAAGCAACTGGATGAAGCCATTCAAAAGCAGCCCAAAGCCTTACAACCGCGCTTATTGCGGGCGCGCGCTTATCTGCTGGACAATGACGCGATCCGGGCTCTGGATATGTTGATGGAAGTTAAAGAAGAAAACAGTACCAATCCTGCCTATTTTCAAGCGCTGGGTGAAGTTCAGCTATTGATCAAGGATACCAGCGCTGCTATCAGGAGCTTCAATAGACTGATCGAACTACAACCTGAATCGACTCTGGCTTACTATCGGCTGGCCGTCATCTATGGTCAAAAGGGTGATCAGGAACAGATGCAGAAGGCTCTGTTCAAGGTGCTGGCATTGCAACCGGACCATCCCCAGGCCAGACCGTTGATGGCCCGGTTATTGGCGCTAACCCGCGATGATAAGCAAGCCAGTCAATTACTCCAGACTCTCAAGGAAAAATTACCTTCCAACCGACAGGCGGTGCTGGCGGCGGAAGGCGATTTCGCCGTGCAACGCGGCAACTACAAGCGGGCTGTCGATGTGTATCAGCAGGGTCTGGCGCAGTATCCCGACGATGCGCAATGGGTGTACAGCCTGGCGGAGGTCTATAGCCGCAAGGGTGATCAGGATACTTCCGTCGCTACCTTGAAGACCTGGCTGGAGAAGCACCCTCAGGATGCGCAAACGCTGGCGTTACTGGCCAATCACTATATCGGTCAACAACGCAATGACGATGCCGAAGCGATCCTGAACAGGATCTGGAATTGAATCCGAACGAGGCGCTGACGCTCAATAATCTGGCCTGGCTGCTATGGCAGAAGAATCCTCAGCAAGCCCGCCAGTATGCTGAAAAAGCCCTGGCTCTGGCGCCGGACAATCCCTTGGTGATGGACACCCTGGCCCTGATTCTGCTGGAGCAGGGCGACAGCAAGCGCGCCCTGGAACTGGCCCGTACAGCGGCGCAGAAACAACCGAATCCCGATATCCGCTATCGTCTGGCCAAGGCCCTGGTCGCTAATGGTCAACAAGACGAAGCCCGGCAAGTGTTGCGCGAAATCCTCATGGACAAGACGGATTTCGAGTCGCGCCCGCAGGCCGATGCTCTGCTGAAGGAATTGGGTAAGTAAGACGGCTTTTCCCGTGTAGTAATCGTTCAGTCCCCTCTCTCCCTGCTAAGGGGGAGACCACTTAAGACGCGACAATCTCGACCCTGGGAGCGCCGGCGTCCTCGCCGGCCCGTTGCGGTCACTCTGCGCAGTGTCCGGGCTTAAGTGTGGATATCCTCCAGCGGCAAGACAGGAGATCGATCCTATGGCGTATGTCGAAGAGCGGGTAGATCGCTTAGAACAGGTACTGCAAGAATTTGTTACCAATGTGGGTATCGAATTCAATAAGCTGTACAACTCGCAAATGCGCACCGAGACTGAAATGCGGGCCTTTAAGGATGAGATGCGGGCCTTTAAAGATGAAATGCAAGGGTTCAAAAATGAAATGAGTGACTTTAAAGAGGAATCCCGCCGACAAACACGGGAAATGAACCGCCAGTGGGGAGAATTGGCTAACAAGTTGGGCACCCTGGTGGAAGATCTGGTAGCGCCCAGCCTGACGCGAATCGTCAGAGAAGTACTGGACTGTGACGTAATGGATTTGTCGGTGCGACGCAAGCGCAAGCTGCCGGATGGACGGGTGCATGAATACGACGCCATCGCCGTAACGGATGATGACCTGGTTTGCCTCAACAGCACCAAGAGCACCCTGCGCAGCGCCGACGTGGACCGCTTGGTGGAGGAACTGGCCGGTTTCAGGGAGTTTTTCCCAGAGTACCGGGACACTCCCTTGGTGGGGATACTGGCCAGTCTGGCGGTCGAGGACAGCGTGTTGAACTATGCCGAGAAGACAGGTTTCGTGGTATTGGCCACTGGGGATCAGGTCATGGAAGTCAAGAACCGTCCAGGGTTCGAGCCCAAGCGCTGGTAGGACGATGCCGACCCGGGAAGAAATCCTGGCGGCGTTGCGCGAACAACGCGCGTCGCTGAGCCGGCGTTATCCTATCCAGCGTCTGGCTTTATTCGGATCATGGGCGCGGGGTGAGGCGCGGGAGGATAGTGATGTGGATGTTCTGGTGGAGGTAGATCCGTCCATCGGCCTGCGGTTCGTGGAATTGGGGGACGAACTCGAACGAGCACTGGGACGCCGGGTCGATCTGGTCTCTCGCCGCGCTATACAGCCTTCACTGTGGAAGCAGATTGAACCGGAATTGCTCGATGCCTAAACGCGATTCCGCCTTATTGATCGAAGACATGCTGAACGCCATTTATAAGATAGAACGCTATACGGCGGGGCTTGAGCGGCAGGGCTTTCTAGAAGATGAAAAAACTATTGATGCGGTAGTTCGCAACCTGGAAATTCTCGGCGAGGCTACACGGCAATTGCCAGAGGATTTCACTACCCGCTACCCAAGTGTCCCCTGGCGACAAATCACGGGATTGCGTAACCGTATTGTGCACGACTATTTTGGTTTAGATCTCGAGCTTATCTGGCAAATAATTCGGAATGATCTGTCGCTGCTTAAAGTTCAAGTACAAAACTTGGCGTGAAGATCCTGTTAACCCCCAGCGTCACCATGCCCCCGAGCGCTTCATGACAGCGTGCGTCAAGTCCGCCACAATGGGAAAAAAATGCCTGCCGGGTTCCCCCGGCAGGCAGCAACTTGGAAACGTTTGTCGTTATTCGTTAAGCCGTATTCAGACGCTCCGCTGACGGCGGCGCAGCAAACCCATGCCGGCCAGGCCCAGGCCCATCAGCGCCAAGGAGGCGGGTTCGGGAGTTTGGGTAGTATCATAATTGTAGACTACGGTTATTCTGGCGCGGGCTTCAGTGCTGACGGAGACATCGACGTTACCGCCGCCGCCGCTAACACCGAAACCGGCAAGTGTACCCAAACCCGTGGTGGTCAGGGTACCCGCACCGATGAAAGCCCCCAACGCTGGTGTAAAGTTCTGGGTATCGCTGCCGGCCAACGGTATAGGGCCGACTTCGTCCGGGCCACCATCGCCAGGACCATCGACGTCTGGTGGTGTCGTAGTCTCATTAGGGCCGAGAGTGACTGGGCCCGTGCTAGTGGTAGGGTTAACCAAAAGAGACAGGCCGGCAAAGCTACCAAATATATTGGTATTGGTGGAGCCAATGACCGTCACAGCCGTGTTGTTATCATTGTCCAGTATCATGAGGGATTGGATGTCGCCCTCAAAGGTTACCGACACGCTGGTCAGAGTACCCGTGGATGGATTGAACTGAGGCACGCTAATGCTGGCGCCACTCCAGTCGGTTCCTACATAAGTGAAGCCAGGACCATATTCACCAGTATAAGTCTGCGTTAACGCCTGCGCGGCAGTGCTCGCCAAGGCCAGGGCGCCGGCCAGGGCCGTTAGTTGCAGTGATTTCTTCAGCATCTTGGATTACCTCTTGTTCGTTGGGTTGATACAGTATATAACTAACGCCCAATAAATAAGCACAGCTCATGCCAATAATAAATTTTATTTATTTTTCAGAAAGTTATTTCAATACCCAAAAACCGATCCAGGCTAAACTGTAAAATTTTCTGACAGTCTGCGCCGTCTGATTTTAAGCCTGTGCTCAGAAAATAATAAAATTTTACTTCAGAGTCATATACTTAAGTTTTTACAGTCAAGACGATAGACTGTAAAAAAAGCTGACACCTGGCTGTCGTTGTTTTTGCAATTCTGAGCGTTACAACCATCAGGTGGCGGAGTTTTTGTTGCCGCCAACCACTGTCCGGTTTTCGCCGTTAGATAGTAAGCATTTAATTTTATTATCATTTATAATTTAATCACGAGATAATTGAACCCGGCCGGCGATGAAGCGGGCTGAATCGTACCGGTGTCAAAAAATTTTACAGTGGGGGGTGCGTCCTCGTGCCCTCGTTTCAATCCAGCCGGGCTGGGCGGCGGTTGCAGGCGTAGCCGGCGCCGGCTCAGATTCTATACCATTCAGTGAACCGCTGATGTCGAAGCGAATGTTGACCGTCGGCCTGGTGCAACAGGCGTGCAGCGACCATCGGGAGGCCAACCTGGAAGTGTCCATCGCCGGCCTCCACGAAGCCGCCGCCCAGGGCGCCCGGCTGGCGCTGTTGCAGGAGTTGCATACCGGACCTTACTTCTGCCAGACGGAAAGAACCGATTATTTCGATCTGGCCGAAGCGATTCCGGGTCCCTCCACCGAGCGCTTAGGCGCCGTAGCCCAAGAACTCGACTTGGTGCTCGTGGTCTCGCTGTTCGAGCGGCGTGCGCCGGGTCTTTACCATAACACCGCCGTGGTGCTGGAGCGTGACGGCACCCTCGCCGGTCGCTATCGCAAGATGCACCTTCCCGACGATCCCGGCTATTACGAAAAATTCTATTTCGCACCCGGTGATCTGGGTTTTACGCCGGTCGCCACCTCGGTGGGACGGTTGGGTGTGCTGGTGTGCTGGGATCAGTGGTACCCGGAAGCGGCGCGGCTGATGGCACTGGCCGGCGCGGAATTGCTACTGTATCCCACCGCCATCGGCTGGGATCGCACCGATTCGCTGCAGGAGCAACAGCGCCAGCGGGATGCCTGGATCACCATCCAGCGCGCCCATGCCATCGCCAACGGCATCCCGGTGCTGGCCTGCAACCGGGTCGGCTTCGAGGCCGACCCTTCCGGCCACACCGGCGGGGCGCTGTTCTGGGGCAGCAGCTTCATCGCCGGCCCCCAGGGGGAGATGCTGGCCTGCGCCCCGCCGGACCGGCCGGCCGTGCTGCTCGCCGAACTGGATCTGCAGCGGTCGGAACAGGTGCGGCGCCTCTGGCCCTATCTGCGTGATCGCCGCATCGACGCCTATCAGGGCCTGTTGCAACGCTATCTGGATTGACTGTGCAGGCACACAACACATGACCTATGGCTTCGGCAGCACCCTCAGCCCCCTGACGCAGCGGCGACTGGCCCTGTTCCGGGCCAACCGGCGCGGCTACTGGTCGCTGGGCATCTTTCTAGCCTTGTTCGGCGTCACCCTGTGCGCCGAATTCATCGCCAACGACAAGCCCCTGCTGCTGCGCTACGACGGCGCTTTTTATTTTCCCGTGTTCAAGGACTATGCAGAAACGGATTTCGGCGGACTCTTTCCCACTACGGCCAATTACCGCGATCCCTATTTGCAGCAATTGATCGACGCCAGAGGTTGGATGCTGTGGCCGCCGATCCGCTTCAGCTACGACACCACTAATTACGACCTGCCCGTGCCCGCGCCGGCCCCGCCTTCCACTGCCAACTGGCTGGGAACCGATGATCAGGGCCGCGATGTGCTGGCCCGCCTGATTTACGGTTTCCGCCTGTCGGTACTGTTCGGTCTACTGCTCACCCTGGTCTCCTCGCTGCTCGGGGTGGCGGCGGGCGCGGTGCAGGGTTATTTCGGTGGCTGGCTTGATCTGGCCTTGCAGCGGGTGCTGGAGATCTGGGGCGGCCTGCCGCAGTTGTTTATTTTGATCGTCGTTTCCAGCGTCATCGTGCCCGGTTTCTGGACGCTGCTGTTCGTGCTCATGCTGTTCAGTTGGACCTCGCTGGTTGGGGTGGTGCGGGCCGAGTTCCTGCGTGCCCGCAATTTCGACTATGTGCGCGCCGCGCGGGCGCTGGGCATGCGGGATGCGCAGATCATGTTCAAGCACGTACTGCCCAACGCCATGGTGGCGACCCTGACCTTTATGCCCTTTATTCTGTCCGGTTCGCTGGTGGCGTTGACCTCGCTGGATTTCCTGGGTCTGGGCCTGCCGCCCGGCTCGCCCTCGCTGGGCGATCTGCTGCGTCAGGGCAAGGAAAATTTGCAGGCGCCCTGGCTCGGCATCTCCAGTTTCGTGGCGCTCGGTCTGATGCTCAGCCTGCTGGTGTTCGTGGGCGAAGCGGTGCGGGATGCCTTCGATCCCCGGAAAAGTCTGACATGAAGCCACCGCTGCTGGACGTGCACGAACTGGCGGTGAGCTTCGGCGCCGTGGCGGCGGTGCGCCAGGCTTCTTTCACCATCGAACGGGGAGAAACCCTGGCGCTGGTTGGCGAAAGCGGTTCGGGCAAATCGGTGACGGCCCTATCCATCCTGCAACTGCTGCCTTATCCGCCCGCCTGGCATCCCGCCGGCAGCATCCGGCTGGCGGGCGAGCAATTGCTGGGCGCGCCGGAGGCCCGGCTGCGGCGGGTGCGCGGCGACCGGATCGCCATGATTTTCCAGGAGCCGATGACCTCGCTGAATCCGCTGCATAGCATCGAAAAGCAGATCGGCGAAGTGCTGGCCGTGCACAAGGGACTGACGGGTCGGGCGGTGCGGGCGCGTGTCGTGGACTTGTTGCAACTGGTGGGACTGCCCGAAGCGGAGCGCCGCCTGAACGCCCTGCCGCATGAATTGTCGGGCGGCCAGCGGCAGCGGGTGATGATCGCGATGGCGCTCGCCAACGAGCCGGATTTATTGATCGCCGACGAGCCAACCACCGCGCTGGATGTCACCATTCAGGCGCAGATCCTGGCCTTATTGAAGGCTCTGCAGGCCCGCTTCGGGATGGCGGTACTGTTTATCACCCACGATCTGAGCATCGTGCGCAAAATGGCCGACCGGGTCTGCGTGATGCAGAACGGTGAAATCGTCGAGCAGGCTACGGTTGCGGAGTTGTTCGCGGCGCCCCGCCATCCCTACACCCGCCGCTTGCTGGCCGCTCAACCCCAAGGAGAACCGCCCCGGCCGGACGCCGCTGCGCCCGAGGTGCTCGCCTGCGATGATTTGAAGATATGGTTTCCGATTAAAAAAGGGATCATCCGCCGCACCGTGGGCCATATCAAGGCGGTGGACGGAGTCAGTCTGCGCCTGCGGCAAGGAGAAACACTCGGCGTGGTGGGCGAAAGCGGTTCCGGCAAGACCACCTTGGGGCTGGGCTTACTGCGTCTGCTGGCGAGCGAAGGCAGGATTCTTTTCCAGGGACGGCGCATCGATCCGTTACCGAGCCGGGCCTTGCGCCCGTTGCGGCGGGAGATGCAGATCGTTTTTCAGGACCCCTACGGCTCGCTGAGTCCGCGTCTGTCGGTAGGCCAGATTGTGGAGGAGGGGCTGCGGGTGCACGGCCTGGCCGGCGACCACGCCCAGCGGCGGGCGCACATCGCCCAGGTGCTGGAGGAGGTCGGACTCGACCCGGCCACTCAGGACCGCTACCCGCATGAATTTTCCGGCGGCCAGCGGCAGCGCATCGCCATCGCCCGCGCGCTCGTGCTGCGGCCCCGACTGATCGTGCTGGATGAACCGACCAGCGCGCTGGATGTCTCGGTGCAGGCCCAGATCGTCGATCTGCTGCGTGACTTGCAGCGCCGCCACCGGCTCGCCTATCTGTTCATCAGTCACGATTTGCGGGTGGTGCGCGCTCTGGCCAGCCAGTTGCTGGTCATGAAGGACGGCCGCGTGGTCGAAGCGGGTCCGGCACAGCAGATCTTCGCACAGCCACAGCAGTCCTATACGCAGGCTTTGCTGGCGGCGGCGCTGGAGCTGGATGTGCGTTAGCGTGAAAATCCATGTAGACTGTAGGTTGAATTAGGCCGAAAACCTTGCAAACCCGTAGACTGCCACCATGACCTCACCCAACCCTGCAAGCTATTGTCTGTCCATCGGCGGCATGAGTTGCGCCGGTTGCGTGAGCGCCGTCGAAAACGCCCTGCGCAAGGTGCCCGGCGTGACCGCGGCCAACGTCAATTTCGCCGAGCACACCGCCCAGGTGAGCGGCGCGGTCGCTGCGTCGCGCCTGATCCAGGCGGTCAGAGACGCCGGTTACGAGGCGGCGGAATGGCGCGCGGCGACCGATGAATCCGCCCCGGAAGCCGACGAACAGGCCCGCTATCGCCGCCTGCTGCGCAACGCCGTGGCGGCCGGCGCGCTGGCCGCGCCTTTGATGATCGGGGCAATGGCCGGCTGGCTGCCGGAGCTGGAGACCACCCAGGGACGGTGGTTCTGGCTGGGCGCCGGACTGCTCACCCTGGCCGCCATGCTCTACAGCGGCGCTCATTTCTTCGTCAACGCCTGGCAGCATTGCCGCCATCATCAGGCCAATATGGATACCTTAATCGCGCTGGGAACCGGCGCGGCCTGGCTGTACTCGATGCTGATCGTGCTGTTTCCTGACAGCGTCCCCAGTCTGGCGCGCCACGCTTATTTCGAGGCGGCGGTCACCATCATCGCGCTGATCAACCTGGGCGCTGCGCTGGAAAGCCGCGCCCGTGGCAAATCCTCCCAGGCCATCCGCCGCCTGCTCGGACTGCAACCCAAAACCGCCCGGGTGCTGATCGACGGTCAGGAAAAAGATCTGCCGATTGCGGATATCGGGCTGGATGCGATCATCCGGGTGCGCCCCGGCGAGAAAATTCCGTTGGACGGGGTGATTATCGACGGTCATTCCACGGTGGACGAATCCATGCTGACCGGCGAACCGCTGCCGGTGGTCAAGATCGTCGGCGCTGCAGTGACCGGCGGCACGCTCAACAAGATCGGCAGTTTTCTGTTTAAGACCACCCGCATCGGCCAGGATACGGCCCTGGCTCGCATTATCGAGCTGGTGCGGCAGGCGCAGAACAGCAAGCCGGCGTTGGGCCGCCTGGCCGACCGGGTCGCCGGCGTGTTCGTGCCAGCGGTGATGATCGTTGCGGTGCTCACCGCTCTGGTCTGGTTTAACGTCGGTCCCGAACCCCGCTCCAGCTATATGCTGGTCACCGCCATGACGGTGCTGATCATCGCCTGTCCCTGCGCGCTGGGACTGGCGACGCCGATTTCCCTGATGGTGGGCGTGGGCAAGGCGGCTGAGTACGGCGTGCTGATCCGCAACGGCGAGGCGCTGCAACGGGCCGGGCAACTCACTACCATCGTGCTGGACAAGACCGGCACGGTGACCACGGGGCGTCCCACGGTGACCACGCTGGCGCCCGCCGCCGGCTGGTCAGACACGGAACTGCTGCGCCTGGCGGCCGGCGTGGAGGCCGGTTCCGAACATCCGCTGGCCGAGGCGGTCATAACCGCCGCCCGCGACCGGGGACTGACCCTGCCGCCGGCGCAGTCCTTCGAGGCCGTGCCCGGACACGGCGTGCGCGCCCAAGTGGAAGGGCGGACAGCGCTGCTCGGCAACCGTAAATTGCTGGATGACGCCGGCATCGCTACTCACGAGTGGGCCGGGCCAGCGGAGCAACTGGCGGCGCAGGCGCAAACGCCGATCTGGCTGGCGGTGGACGGCCAGGTTGCCGGTATCCTGGCGGTGGCCGATCCGGTCAAGCCGGACGCCAAAGATGCCGTGCAGCGACTGCGCGCCCTGGGCCTTAAACTGGTTATGCTGACCGGCGATAATCAGGCGACCGCCCGCGCCGTCGCCGCCCAGGTCGGCATCGACGAGGTCTGCGCCGAGGTGCTGCCGGGCGCTAAGGCGGGACGAGTGCAGGAACTGCAACAGCGCGGCGCGGTGGTCGGCATGGTGGGCGATGGCATCAACGACGCACCCGCGCTCGCCCAGGCCGATGTCGGCTTCGCCATCGGTACGGGAACCGACGTGGCCATTGAAAGCGCCGATCTAATTCTGATGCGCGGTTCCCTGCACGGACTGGCGGACGCCATCGGCATTTCCACCGCCACGGTGAACAACATCCGCCAGAACCTGTTCGGCGCATTCATCTACAATACCTTGGGCATACCGGTGGCTGCCGGTATGCTGTTTCCGTTCACCGGTTTGCTGCTCAATCCCATGATCGCCGGCGCGGCGATGGCGCTGTCCTCCTTTACGGTGGTCAGCAACGCCAACCGCCTGCGCTGGTTCAAAGCCTGGCGGGAAGCAGCATGAGCACGGTGCTGGTCAACCTGGCCGGTCTACTGCTGATCGGTCTGATCGTCTGGTGGTTTTGGATAGCGCGTTCATGAAACAAGTCCATTATTTTCGACCTTCCTGGCCGGCCCGCCTGGGCTTGGTCCTGAGCTTACTGCTGGCGCTGGCCGTCGGCACGGTGCTGGCGCTCGTTTTTCTGACGCTGTTTGTGGGCTCGGCGCTGTTGCTGGGAGGCTGGCTGTGGTGGCAGGGCCGGCGATTGCGACGCCAGGCCAAGGGTGAATTTATTCACGCCGATTACACCGTCGAGACGGAGTACGAACTGCTGGAAGATCGCCGCCGCCCGCAGTCCCCCAACGAGGAGCGCCGGCCCTGAATGAGGGCCGGCAGCTGTCAGCGGGCGCCGGCGTTGATTTCCTGCAGCGTCATCCGCAGCATTTCCTTGCCGTCTTCGATGCGCACCAGTTGCACCGGCATATAGTTCCATTCGGGCGCGAACCATAGGATGGTGCTGTCGCCTTCGTTGCCTTCCTTGTCCCGTTTGCTCACGATCCGTAAGGCGCGCACTTTGCCCACCGGCGTTTGCAAGCTCTCTTCGCCTTCCAGGGTCGCCTTATAAGTCTTCAGCCGCACCCCGCTGACCAGGGTGTACTGGCGGGGCTTGCGGCCGGCCTGCAAATCCCACATCGCCAGCAGATACAGACTCAGCGGGTCCACCACCCCTTCGGTCAATGGCAGGTCGCGCTGCTCGTCATTCTCGCGGGTGGCGACGGTCTTGTTCGGCCAGTCGAAAGTCGCCTGGGTTTGCGAGGCTTTGATGATATTCATCACCTGTTGATAGAACAGGGGATGGAGCACATCGCCATGCAGTTCACCCTCGACCTGGGAAGTAATCGTGCCGATCAGTCCCTTGATCAGACTATCGATGCGATAGCGGCCATTGCCGCTGTCGGTCAGCGCCAGTTCCATGCTGCTCTTGAAACTTAAATCCACCGGCTTGAGCTTGAGCAGCGCGAAGCCGCTATAACGTGCCTTGAACGGCTTCACCGGCAGAGCGTCGGCGGTCCAGCCGGGAACGGCCAGCAACAACCCCGCCAGCGCCAGCAGCACGGTCGCCATACGCCGTCCGCCTGTAGCTGTCATCATGTGACTTCCTCCAACAGTTTGGGTTGGGCCAACGGCCGGCCGTCGAACCATACCCGGCCGTCCCGCATCATCACCCGCCCTGCGGCGAACCAGCGGATCGCCAGCGGATAGATGCGATGCTCTTTTTCCAGCACCCGCGCCGCCAGGGTATCGGGATCGTCGTCCGGCAGCACCGGCACGCGGGCCTGCACGATCAGCGGACCGCTGTCCAGTTCGGGAATGACGAAATGCACGCTGGCGCCATGCGCGCGCTCCCCGGCGGCGATGGCCCGTTCGTGGGTGTGCAGACCGCGATATTGGGGCAGCAAAGAGGGGTGAATATTCAGCAAACGTCCCTGGTAATGCTCCACGAAGCCGGCGCTCAGCACCCGCATGAAGCCGGCCAGGATCACCAGATCGGGCCGCTCGGCATCGATCCGCTGGCGCAGCGCCGCCTCGAACGCCAGCCGGTCCGGATAGGCTTTATGATCCACCACCACGGCGGGTACGCCTGCCTGGCGGGCGCGCTCCAGGCCATAGACCTCAGGACGGTTGCTGATCACGGCGCGAATGTCCACCGGTAGCTCGCCCTGGACGGCGCTATCCAGAATGGCTTGCAGATTGCTGCCGCGTCCGGAAATCAGTACCACCAGAACGGGTTTTGGGACTCGTTCCCGTCATGGCCGGAACTCCACCCGAGGGGTCCGGTCGCCAGCTTCTATTGCTCCCAGCACGAAGGCCGTTTCGCCGGCGTCACGCAGCAGGCCGAGCGCCGTATCCCGGTCGGCGGCGGCGATGCAGAGCGCCATACCGACGCCGCAGTTGAAGGTGCGCCACATCTCCTCCGGCGCCACGTTGCCCTGTTCCTGCAACCAGTCGAAAATCGTGGGTCGTCGCCAGCCGTCCACAGTGATCGCAGCCTTCACTCCCAGCGGCAGAACGCGGGGCAGATTTTCCGGCAGACCGCCGCCGGTGATATGGGCCAGCGCATGGACGTCGACGTGCCGGAACAACTGCAACAGCGGTTTGACATAGATGCGGGTGGGCGCCAGCAGGGCGGCGCCCAGGGTGGCGTCGCCGCAGGGCGTGGACAGCGCCGCGCCGCTGTGCTCCAGTATCTTGCGAATCAGTGAATACCCGTTGGAGTGCGGACCCGAAGAGGCCAGACCGATCAATACATCCCCCGGTCGGACCCGCCCGCCGTCGATGATCCGCTCCTTCTCCACCAGACCGACGCAGAAACCGGCCAGATCGTAATCGTCGTCCTGGTAGATGCCCGGCATCTCGGCGGTCTCGCCGCCAACCAGCGCGGCGCCGGCCAACTCGCAGCCGTGGGCGATACCCTCGATGACGGCGGTTGCAATGTCTACCTGGAGCCGGCCAGTGGCGTAATAATCCAGAAAGAACAGCGGCTCCGCGCCGGCGACGACAATATCGTTGGCGCACATGGCCACTAGATCGACGCCGATGGTGTCATGGCGGCCGAGCGCCAGGGCGAGCTTGAGCTTGGTGCCGACGCCGTCGGTGCTGGACACCAGCACCGGTTGCCGGAACCGCGCCAGCGGCAGCTCGAACAGGGCGCCGAAACCGCCTATACCGCCCAGCACGCCTGGACGGCGGGTGCGTGCGGCCAGCGGCTTGATGCGCTCGATCAGGCGGTTGCCGGCGTCAATATCCACGCCCGCAGCGCGGTAGCTCAGGGGATGCATTGGAGAAGAGTGGTCCGCCACGAAGGTTGCCTTGGGGATTGGCGAAAAATTGAATCGGCAGTCAGTTGACATGGGATGTGCTATTTTACAGACTGTGACGATTTCCCGTTAACGATTCCCATTGTTCGTGTCCGTTTCCAGCGAGCCCTAGCCGTCTTGAGACTCCGCGATATTCCCAATCTGATCACCGTGATCCGCCTGCTGCTGGCAGCGCCCATCACCTGGCTGCTGCTGGAGCGACGTTACCAGGAAGCGCTGCTGTGGTTCATTATCGCCGGCGTCTCCGATCTGGCGGATGGGTTCCTGGCCAAACGCTACGGCTGGACCAGCCAGTTGGGCCGGGTGCTGGATCCTTTGGCGGATAAAGCGCTGCTGGTAGGGACCATGCTGGTGCTGGGCTGGCAAAACGATCTGCCCGTCTGGCTGGTGGTTCTGGCCGTGGGACGGGATGGGCTGCTGGTAACCCTGGGGACGGGCTATCATTATTTGATCGAGCCGATCAAACCGAAACCCCTACTAATCAGCAAAATCAATACTTTGCTGCAACTTGCCCTGGTGACCCTGGTGTTGCTCAGCAAGGTGCTGCCCTTGCCGGGCAGCGTGCTGCAGGCGTTGATCTACGCCACGGCGGTGACCACCCTGTGGAGCGGCGGCGCCTACTTGTGGAAATGGGGGCGCCGTGCTGTGCGCAAAAGCGACCGGTCCCATGTCGCGTGAAGCCCGGCTCGGCTTCTGGCTGGCGGTGGCGCTTCTGGCAAGCGGGCTGCTCTATCTGTTGGGGCCGATTCTGACACCGTTCATCCTGTCTGCGGCACTGGCCTACCTGGGCGATCCGCTGGTTGACCGTATCGAAGCCGGGTTCCCCGGCACTTCCCGCACGCTGGCGGTCGCCATCGTTTTCGTGATCCTGTTTCTGGCGCTGCTGCTGCTGGTGTTGTTCTGGCTGCCCAAGCTGATCCAACAGAGCGATGCGATGATCGCCAATCTGCCGATTTTCCTGGACTGGATACAGATCAAAGTGCTGCCCTGGTTGCAGCTCCATCTGGGGGTCGATCCCGCGGCCTTCGACCTGCAGCGCATGCGCGCCACCCTGAGCACCCATCTGGATCGGATCAGCGATGTCGCCAGCGTCCTGCTGGCCTCGATCGGCAAATCCTCGATGACCGTGTTGGGCTGGCTGGCCCAACTGGTGTTGATCCCGGTCGTCACCTTCTATCTGTTGCGCGATTGGGACATCCTGGTCGCCCGCAGCCGGGAGCTGTTGCCGCGCCGCGTCGAGCCGGTGATCAGCGGGCTGGCACGGGAAACAGATGCAGTATTGGGGGCCTTTTTGCTGGGCCAGGTCATGGTCATGCTGCTGCTGGCCACGATTTATTCGACCGGCTTGTTTATCATCGGTCTGAATTTTGCGCTGGTGATCGGAGTGCTGGCCGGTCTGCTCAGCTTCGTGCCCTACCTGGGTCTGATCGTCGGCATGAGCGTGGCCGGTATGACCGCGTTGATCCAGTTTCAGGATGTTTTGCACCTGCTTGGGGTACTGCTGGTGTTCGGCGTCGGCCAGACGCTGGAAAGCACCCTGCTGACCCCGCTGCTGGTCGGCGACCGCATCGGTTTGCATCCGGTGGCGGTGATTTTCGCGGTGCTGGCGGGCGGTCACCTGTTCGGTTTTCTGGGCATTTTGCTGGCCTTGCCGATGGCCGCCATGATCATGGTCCTGCTGCGCCATACCCGCGATGAGTATTTCAAGAGCGTGTTGTACGATGAATGATCACGGCGCCGCGAGTTTGCAACTGCCGCTCGACCTGGGTCTCAGAACCAGCGCCACGTTCGACAGTTATATGGCCGGCGCCAATGCCCAAGTGGTCGCCTATCTGCGCCGTCTGAGTGGTGGCCTGTGGGAGCCGGGCGTCTATCTGTGGGGTGCGGCCGGCGCCGGTAAGAGCCATCTCCTCCAGGCGGTCTGTCAGGCCGCCAGCGCCGCGGGAATCGCGGCGATTTATCTGCCGATGCAGTGGGCGGACCGGTTTCCCAGCGAAGCGCTGCACGGCATGGAAAACCTCGATCGGGTCTGCATCGACGATATCCAGGCCATTGCCGGGCGGCGCGATTGGGAGACCGCCCTGGTGCATCTGCTCGACCGTAGCCATGCGGCGGGCGGAGGCATCGTCGTGGCGGGGAACGCGGCGCCGGCCGCGCTCGGTCTGGAGCTACCGCAACTGGTATCACGCCTGGCCGGCGGACTGACGCTGCAACTCCAGCCGCTGGATGCAGCGGAAAAACTGCAAGCCCTGCAAGAGCGCGCCGCCCGCCGCGGCCTGCAACTGAGCGACGAGGCCGGTCGTTACCTGGTGCGCCATTACGGTCGAGATATGGGGGTCCTGTGTACGGCGCTGGAGACCATCGATCGGGCTTCCCTGGCCGCCAAACGCAAGCCGACGATTCCTTTCATGCGCACGGCGCTGACTGACGCGGGACTCAAAACCGAGTAAACTGTCAGGTTGCAGTGGCCGATTAAATGTACTAATTTTAACCGGCTTAGCCTTAGTTGTTAGAGCGGCTGGCCTGGGCCAGTCGCCAGATCGATGATACTGAAGACGGTTAACTGAGATGAGGAGAGGAATATCATGAGTGTTTACAAAGTTCTTGAATTGGTTGGCACCAGCAGCACCAGTTGGGAGGAAGCAGCCAAAGTGGCGGTGGATCAGGCTGCGACATCCGTGCGCGACATCCGTGTGGCGGAAGTCGTACAGCTCGATATGGCCTTGGATGATGCCGGGACGATTATCTATCGCGCCAAGGTGAAACTCAGCTTCAAGTACGAAGGCACTTGATTGCCAGCCGCTCGTTGAGCGTATCTGCACACCGGGGCGCAGCTTGCTGCGCCCCGGTTTGTTTGCCGTGCCCTGTATCAGGTGAACCTGCGGCTCTACTTCAGGCCGACTCCGCCAGGCGTTGCGCCACCCCGGCCAGCCGCCGGCCCAGGCTGCGGCACAGGTGTTTTTCCTCATCGCTCAGCAGCGGTCTGGTCTCCTTGCCGGACCAGTGGCTGGGACCGTAAGGCGTGCCGCCGCTGCGGGTTTGCAGCAACGCCGTTTCGGTGTAAGGCAGGCCAACCAGCAGCATGCCGTGGTGCAGCAGGGGCAGCATCATGGTCAGCAGGGTGGTTTCATGACCGCCGTGCAGACTGGTTGCCGAGGTAAATACCGCCGCCGGTTTACCGGCCAGTTCGCCGGACAACCACAGACTGCTGGTGGAATCGAGAAAATATTTCAACGGCGCCGCCATATTTCCAAAACGGGTGGGGCTGCCCAACGCCAGCCCTGCGCAGTCCTTGAGATCCTCCAGCGTGGCGTAAGGCGGGCCTGAAGGCGGTATGCTGTCTTGCAGTGCTTCGCAGACCGCCGACACCGGCGGCACGGTGCGCAGCCGGGCCTGCAGGCCGGCGACTTCTTCCACCCCGCGGGCGATATGGCGGGCCATTGCCGCCGTGCCGCCGCTGCGGCTGTAATAGAGTACGAGAATGTCAGCCATACAGTTAGATTACCTGCTTGACGCTGGCGACCGTGGATGCTAGCTTGCCCCAGGGTTGCAGAGGGCGTTCGCTCGCGTTCATCCGGGTAGTTAAAGTCGCGTAAAATACTTCATTCTTAGGCCATTTTGCAGCCATTTTCCTGAAACAGGCAAAATTAAGTTTAGCGGCGGCGGTCCAGCAGCGAGCGGCGACACGGGGCAGACTCATGCAGGTGTGTGTGCGTTGTTACGTCTCCGGCAGGGTGCAGGGAGTCGGGTATCGCTTTTACACCCATAGCAAAGCCATGCAGTTGGGCTTGACCGGGTATGCCCGCAATCTGGATGACGGCCGGGTCGAGGTGCTGGCCTGCGGCGAAGAGCAGGCGGTCAGCGAACTACGCCAGTGGCTGCAGAGGGGACCGCGCTGGGCCCGAGTGACCGACGTGCAGTGGGACTATGCACCACGGGAGGACTACAGCGGTTTTTTCACCGATTGAGCCCAAAAAATTTGCGTTCGCCACTTGACTTATGCACAGGTTTAGTTGTTGCCCGCCGTGGCGTCGTCTTCCCACCCGGTTAACTTCCCTAGCCTTGTTATATTTTATAACAAGTTGATTTACAGATAAATTTTTTCTGATCAAAAAGTCATCAAACTGTCATTTGGTCAACCGGGACGCGGACTTAGCAATAGCGGGCAAGAGTTATCCACAGAGTTATCCACAGGTTTTGTGGATAAGATCAAAATTATGAATCCGGCAAATAACTTAGTTGTAAACCAACAACTGAATGTACAGTTGTTGTTGTTATGATCCCTGGTGAAGCCGATGGATACATTAACATCTTTTACGAATGACGCCAGCTAGGAGACCGGGCACAGTCGCCTGCCGATCTGGGATGGCAGTGAAAACTCTCGTAGACTCATGTAGTTGACTATAACGCATCGAATTCCGTCACCGTAAGGAGCACTGTTCTCATGTCCAATAAACTCTCCGTCTACCCGGGTGTAAAAATCAGCGTGCAATATGACGCTAAACGCTGCATTCACGCGGCTGAATGCGTCCGGGGATTGCCCGGCGTGTTCGACTCCAACCGCAAACCCTGGATCAATCCCAACGAGGCTGATGCCGACGCCGTGGCCGAGGCGGTGATGCGCTGTCCCACGGGCGCTCTCCATTTTCTGCACCATGACGACGGCCCGGCCGAAACGGCGCCCGCCATCAACAGCATCTCGGTCCACCCTGATGGTCCTTTGCTGGTGCGGGGCCGGCTGGAAATCCTCGGAGCCGACGGCGGCGTCGTGCTGGAAGATACCCGGGTCGCCTTGTGCCGCTGCGGCGCCTCGCGCAACAAGCCGTTTTGCGACGGCAGCCATACCCAGGCCGGTTTTCAGGAAGCCGGACTGCTCGGCGCCAACGTGGTCAAGACGGTCGCAGCCGACGCCCAGGACACGGTGTTAAGGATTACGCCTTCCGCCAACGGTCCACTGGCTCTCCAAGGTCCGGCCGAGATTGCGAGTACCGGCGGGCAGACCGCTTACAGCGGCAACCGGATGTATCTGTGCCGTTGCGGCGCCTCCGATAACAAGCCGTTCTGCGATGGCGCCCATGCCAGAACCGACTTTAACAGCAGCGCCTGAACGGTTGTGACACCGGCCCGCCGGACTGCCGAACGGGGGTGTTGAACCGCAGCCGCCGCTACGAGTTTAATAGCCTAAACAGCCCCTCTGCCGCAGTGGATGCCGGCGCCACGATGGCACGGGTTGTCATCCAATAGCTTTTGCGTTGCTTACAAGAACAGTACAGGTCAACCGATGCGTAAATTATTTATCTATGGATTGCTGGCGTGTCTGGCGACCGCCTGCGCGGTATCGCCGACGGGACGCAGACAATTGCTACTGGTGAACTCGCAACAAATCAACGCCATGGGGATGCAAGCCTTTAACCAGGTCAAGCAAGACAAACCTATAGAACCCGATCCCCACGTCAACGCCGTCGTGCAATGCGTCGTCAACGCCATTACCGCCGCACTGCCGGGCGGTCCGCAAGGGCGTTGGGAGGTCGTGGTGTTTCGCGATCCCACTCCCAATGCGTTCGCCCTGCCCGGCGGTAAGATCGGTGTGCATACCGGCATTTTCAAAGCAGCACGCAATCAGGATCAACTGGCGACGGTGATTGCCCACGAGATCGGTCATGTCCTGGCCAATCACTCCAACGAGCGGGTTTCCCAGCAATACGCCGTACAAGGCGGCTTGACCGCGGTCGATGCGCTCTATGGTTCCAGGATGAGTCCGGTCGCCCGTCAGACCCTGATGCAGGGCCTGGGCCTGGGGGCCCAATATGGCGTTTTGATGCCTTACAGTCGTACCCACGAAAGTGAAGCCGATCAAATCGGGCTGGAGCTGATGGCGCGGGCCGGTTTCGATCCCCGCCAGAGCATCGCGCTGTGGCAGAATATGCAGGCATCCGGTGAGGGCCAGCCGATTGAGTTCCTATCCACCCATCCCGGCTCTGACACCCGTATGCGCGACCTGAATGCCCAATTGCGGCAGGTGATGCCCCTCTATCAGGCGGCGCAGGCGCAGGGCAGACGACCTCACTGCGGCTAAGTTGAAAATCACTATGACCAAGCCGAAAAATATCTACAGGATTATTTTCCATAATCAGGGAAAAGTATACGAGCTGTACGCCGGGCGTGTTTTTCAGGGCGACCTGTATGGCTTTATCGAGGTGGAGGAACTGCTTTTCGGCGAGCACTCCGGCCTGCTGGTGAACCCGGCCGAAGAGCGCCTGCAGGCCGAATTCGCCGGTGTGCAGCGCACCTTCATTCCGCTGTATACGGTGCTCCGCATCGATGAGGTCGAAAAGGAAGGCGTCAGCAAGATCCCGTTCGGGCAGCGAAGCAGCCGACAATGTCGCCCCCTTTCCAGGCCCCTTCTATCCGCCGGGCGGCGGCCGCAAGGACAAGGGATAAGCGATTGCCGGTACAGCCCGGCGTCGTTCGGCCCCACTGTCTTAGCGCAGATCAACTAATCGATGCACTCTGAGCGGGATTGCGCTGGCCCCACGGCGCAACCGCTCCTGACGTTTAAATCGCCTGTGCCTGCGAGGTCTGTATGAACTGGGAAATGCTGCTTGCCGGCCTTATAGCTGTGTTATTGATCTTCTTATTCCGCCCCGGCATTAAGGCTGCCCTGGAGCACAGCCGCCAGGCGCCCAAGGACTGGCCGGGCGTGCTGTTGCCTCTGGCTCTGGTCGTGCTTTTCGTGCTGCTGCTGATCACGCTGGTGCACTGAGGCTTGTCAAGCCAGTACTGCTTCTGTAAAATCTGCCGTCCTGAATTTACAGGCGCGTAGCTCAGCTGGTTAGAGCACCACCTTGACATGGTGGGGGTCGTTGGTTCAAGTCCAATCGCGCCTACCAGGTATCTATAGGGTGTAGGCAAGGGCGTACCGTCGTCTTCCAAAAGAAGGATTGCACGGTGCGCCCTTTATTATTGGCAAACCTGGCGAGTCTTCCGGGTCTGCCCGTTGCCAGACGAAGCGGTGCCGGCAACCGTGAAACGATCCCCGGCCGGCGCAAAAACTCTTTACGCAACAAGGCTTCCGGATAGCGGTGGACTTGAGTAACGCGCCAATCGGCTTTACAATCCGCCAGCACGTTGAGCAGCCGGCTCAGCGGCAGCGGGTTGGCGGCCGGCGGCCTTTTTGCATCGCAGGGCATCCACATCGCCGTGGCGCCTGCACGGGCATTGGTAGTGACATGAAGGAGGATTGAGTTATTCCACCAAACATTGAAAATCGACTGAACGACGAAATCACTGCGCGCGAAGTGCGCCTGATCGATCATGAGGGCAACCAGGTTGGCGTTGTTCCCTTGATGCAGGCCAAACGAATTGCGCTGGAAGCCGAACTGGATCTGGTCGAAGTTTCCCCGAACGCCAGCCCACCGGTTTGCCGCATCATGGATTACGGCAAATTCAGGTTCGAGCAGAACAAGAAACAGCAGGAAGCCAAAAAGAAGCAGAAACAGATTCAGGTCAAAGAAGTGAAGTTCCGTCCAGGTACGGACGAGGGAGATTATCAGGTCAAACTGCGCAACCTGATACGTTTCCTGACCGATGGCGATAAGGCCAAGGTGACCCTGCGGTTTCGTGGACGCGAAATGGTTCACCAGGATCTCGGGCTGAAATTGCTGGGCCGGGTCGAACAGGACTTGCAGGAATACGCCACCGTCGAACAGCGGCCCAAACTGGAAGGGCGGCAAATGGTGATGGTGTTCGCCCCCACCAGGAAGAAGTGAAGCCCACGGCCTTGGATTGCGATGGCGCCCGCCGCCCTCGCCCGATTAATTAATGCGGAGTAGTATTGATGCCTAAATTGAAGACTAAGCGCGGCGCGGCCAAGCGCTTCAAGCCCACCGGCTCCGGCGGGTTCAAGCGTTCCCATTCCCACGCCCGCCACATTCTGACCAAGAAGTCGGCCAAGCGGAAACGGCATTTGCGGGGCACGATCGAAGTGCACAAGTCCGATGTGCCACTGGTGCAGCGTATGCTGCCGTACAGTTGAGCGTTGTGGAAGCGTACCGGAGACTAATACCCCATGCCCCGAGTTAAACGCGGAGTCACGGCGCACGCGCGCCACAAGAAGGTGCTCAGCGCAGCTAAAGGTTATTACAGCGCCCGCAGCCGGGCGTTTCGCGTCGCCAAGCAGGCCGTCACCCGGGCGGAGCAGTATGCCTATCGCGACCGCCGC
The DNA here is from genome assembly GCA_963708455.1 of uncultured Pseudomonadota bacterium. Taxonomy (GTDB): domain Bacteria; phylum Pseudomonadota; class Gammaproteobacteria; order Competibacterales; family Competibacteraceae; genus CAIMUS01. Next base: position 1,129,106 of record CAVPSQ010000004.1, on the reverse strand, counting down.
CAGCGCAAGCGCCAGTTTCGCGCTTTGTGGATCGTCCGCATTAATGCGGCCGCCCACGAGTGCGGTCTGTCCTACAGCCGGTTGATCAACGGCCTGAAGAAAGCCGCCATTGAGATCGATCGTAAGGTACTGGCCGATATGGCCCTACGTGACAAGCCGACCTTCGCCACCCTGGCGGAGCAAGCCAAGGCGGCGCTCAGCCCCGCCTAAGCGTAGCCGGCTTGCCGCTGACAAGGGAAAGGCTTGGCCACCTTTCCCTTTTTTAATTATCTATCCGATCATTGATCCGTTGTCTGCACCGCAAGATTGACAGCCTTGTTGTGCTTTGCAGCAGTCTCAGAGGAGCCCTGTTTTGGAAGATCTCAGTGGAACTGGTTCGCACCGCCCAACTCGCGCTGGCTCAGACCGGCGATCTCGCCGGACTGGAACAGTTGCGTGTGCAGTTTCTGGGTAAAAAAGGAGTTTTGACTGAACGTCTCAAACAGGTGGGTCAATTGGCGCCAGCGCAGCGGCCGTTGGCGGGTCAGGCCATCAACGCGGCCAAGGAGGAAATCCAGCGCGCCCTGGAAGCCCGCAAGGCGGCGCTGGCGGCCGCCCAACTGGATGCCCGTCTGAGCGCCGCAGCGATCGATGTCACCCTGCCGGGGCGCGGGCAGCGGCCGGGGGGATTGCACCCCATCACCCGCACGCTGGAGCGTATCGCCACTTTTTTCATCCAGGTCGGCTTCACCGTGGCAGAAGGGCCGGAGGTGGAGGACGATTTTCACAATTTCGAAGCCTTGAACATCCCGGCACACCATCCGGCACGGGCAATGCACGACACCTTCTATTGCGACGCCGGCCTACTGCTGCGGACGCACACGTCCAACGTCCAGATCCGCACTATGGAGACGCAGCCGCCGCCGCTGCGCATCATCGCGCCGGGACGGGTATACCGTTGTGATTCGGATATCACTCATACGCCGATGTTCCATCAGGTAGAAGGACTATTCGTGGACGAGGCGGTCAGTTTCGCCGATCTCAAAGGCGTGCTGGATGACTTTCTGCGTCAGTTTTTCGAAAAGGCCGATTTGCAGGTGCGCTTCCGGCCTTCGTATTTCCCCTTCACCGAGCCGTCCGCGGAGGTGGATATCCAGTGCGTGATGTGCGACGGCCAGGGCTGCCGGGTGTGCAGCCAGACCGGCTGGCTGGAGGTTCTGGGCTGCGGCATGGTGCATCCGGCGGTGTTCCAGCAGGTGGGTATCGACAGCGAACGCTACACCGGCTATGCCTTCGGCATGGGCGTGGAGCGCCTGGCCATGCTGCGCTACGGCGTCAACGATCTGCGCCTGTTTTTCGAGAACGATCTGCGCTTTTTACAGCAGTTCCGCTAAAGTAAACTGCGGCTGACAGGAGCGACTGGGACAAGCTGATGAGAGTGAGCGAACAATGGCTGCGGGAATGGGTCGACCCTGCAGTTTCCACCGCGCAACTGGCGGAGCAACTGACCATGGCGGGTTTGGAAGTGGACAGCATCGCAGCGGCGGCACCGGAGTTCAGTGGCGTGGTGATCGGCTGCGTGCGGCGCCTGGCGCCCCACCCCGCCGCCGACCGCTTGCAAATCGCCACCGTGGACGCCGGCCAAAGCGAGGCCCTGCAGATCGTCTGTGGCGCACCCAACGTGCAGGTGGGCATGCGCGTCCCGGTAGCTTTGCCGGACGCGGTCCTGCCGGCCGCCGTTCGGATTACCGCCTCGGAGGTGCGCGGGGTGGTCTCGCAGGGCATGCTGTGCTCGGCCAGGGAGCTGGGCCTGGCGGACAGCGCCACCGGACTGCTGGACTTGCCGGCGGACAGTCCGCTGGGGATGGATATCCGTCGCTGGCTGGGCCTGGATGATCGGATCATCGAACTTGATCTAACCCCCAACCGGGGCGATTGCCTGGGCATGGCTGGGGTCGCCCGCGAGGTCGGCGTGCTCAATCGCTGCGAGGTCGCCGCCCCACCGGCCGACCCAGTGGAGGCGGCGCTGGACGCTGTTTTCCCGGTGACGCTGAGCGATCCGGCGGGCTGCCCCCGCTACGTGGGTCGGATCGTGCGTCATATCGATCCGACCGCACAGACGCCCTGGTGGCTGCGGGAGCGGCTGCGGCGTGCCGGCCTGCGTCCGATCAATCCCCTGGTCGATGTCACCAACTACGTGATGCTGGAATTGGGCCAGCCGATGCACGCCTTCGATCTGCACAAGCTGTCCGGCGGCATCGACGTGCGGCGCGCCCGGGCCGGTGAAACGCTGGAGCTGTTGAACGGCAGTCAGGTCGAGTTGGACTCGGCGACCCTGCTGATCGCCGACCGGAAAGGGCCACTGGCCATCGCCGGGATCATGGGTGGCAGCGCCAGCGCCGTCGATGAGCAGACCCGCGATGTTTTTCTGGAAAGCGCCTTCTTCGCTCCGACCGCCATCGCCGGGCGCGCCCGGCGGTACGGTCTGCACACGGATTCCTCCCATCGCTTCGAGCGGGGCGTGGACCCGCAGTTGCAGGTCCGGGCGATGGAACGGGCCACCCGCCTGCTGCTGGCGATTGCCGGCGGCCAGCCCGGCCCTGTCCTCGAAGTCAGCGCGGCGGAGTATCTGCCGGCGGAACCCGCCATTCGGTTGCGGCCGGAGCGCCTCGAGCGCCTGCTGGGGCTGGCAATCGCCGCTGAGGAAGTCAGCGAAATCTTAACGCGCTTAGGGATGGCGGTGGCCGAAGACGGTGACCACTGGCTGGTGGTGCCGCCGTCCTTTCGCTTCGACCTCGCTGTGGAAGCGGATTTGATCGAAGAGCTGGGGCGCATTTACGGCTACAGCCGGCTTCCCAGCCGCACCCCCCTGCTGCGCCTGGGATTCCAGGCCAAAGCGGAAGCCGAGATCGGCCTGAACCGGGTGCGTGAGACGCTGCTGCAACGGGGCTATCAGGAGGCCATCACCTACAGTTTCGTAGACCCGGCATTCCAACAGGCCCTGGACCCGGAACGTCAGCCCCTGGCGCTCAGCAATCCGATTTCAGAAGACCTGGCGGTGATGCGCACCACTCTGTGGCCGGGCCTGCTCAAGGCGGTGGCCTACAACCAGGCGCGTCAGCAAGCGCGCCTGCGGCTGTTCGAAAGCGGCCTGAATTTCGTGCCCGACGGCGCTGCGGTCGTCCAGGAACTGCATATCGGCGGTGTGATCGGTGGCGATGTTCTGCCTGAACAATGGGGGGAATCCAGACGAGCAGTCGATTGCTTCGATCTGAAAGGCGATGTGGAAGCCCTGCTGGCGCTGACCGGCCAGTCCGAGGCCTTTACCTTCGCAGCCGACCGCCATCCCGCTCTGCATCCCGGTCAGACCGCCCGGATCGAGCGCGACGGGGTGGGCGTAGGCTGGCTCGGCGCGGTACATCCGGCGGTGCTGCGCCGGCTGGATCTGCAAGGTCCTCTGTTCGTATTCGAGTTGCGCGCAGCGGCCGTCCTGGCGGCGCGGACGCCGCAGTTCGCCGAACTGTCCAGATTCCCGGCCAGCCGGCGGGATATCGCCCTGGTGGTAGATGAAGCGATCACTGCCCAGGCGGTGGAGCAGTGCATCCGGGAGCATGGTGCGGCCTTGCTGCGGGAAATCCGCCTGTTCGATGTCTACCGTGGGGAGCATTTACCCGAAAACAAGAAAAGCATGGCTTTCGGCTTGATTTTGCAGGATTTTTCGCGCAATCTAATGGATGAAATGATTGCTGAGGTTATCGCGAAAATAATCGCCGGATTGGAGCAGCGGTTCGGCGCAACGCTCAGGGTGTAGCAACTATGGCATTGACAAAAGCGGATATGGCGGAACGCCTCTGTACCGAATTGGAGATGAACAAGCGGGACGCCAAGGACGTAGTGGAGTTGTTCTTCGAGGAAATCCGGGTGGCCCTGGAACAGGGCGATCAGGTCAAGCTGTCGGGCTTTGGCAACTTCGACCTGCGCAACAAAAATCAGCGTCCCGGTCGTAATCCGAAGACCGGTGAAGAAATTCCCATCACCGCCCGGCGGGTGGTGACTTTCCGAGCGGGCCAGAAGCTCAAGGCGAGGGTGGATAATTTCGTGGGGGAGCCGGAGACGGAAAGCGAGTGATCCGGTGACGACTTAGGCAACACGCCGTTGCACCGGGATTGGCGGTTCAGCGTCTTTAATACTGTAGGAGCGGGCTCGCTCGCGAAGGGAGCGTTGCGGCGCCAAGCCGGGATAATTCACGTCTAAGCTTTGCTCCCGCTACAGCGAATCACGCCTCATCATGAATGACTCGACACTTGAATATGATGCTGAGCAATGCAGCGAAATCGGCGCATCCAAGGTAAGCGTTCCTACCGCTTCTCCCTAGAGCGTTGACCGGTTTGCAGGGCAAGACAGTAGCGTCTTGCCGAGGCCGGGACACCGGTCCCTGGGAGCGCCGGCGTCCTCGCCGGCCACGGGGTGGAAATACCACCCCTCCGCCCCAGGTAAACCCAGCCGTCGCTGCTGTGCTGTCGGAGCCGGCGAGGACGCCGGCGCTCCCAGGAACCCGTCCATGAATCCGTTGCCGAATAGCCACGGAACCAAGTCCTTTTAAACTGTCAGTCAGTCTGTCATTCACCGGGAGTCACGATGGCTATATCCGCCGCCAAACGAGCGCCCAAGACTATCTATCGGCAAGACTACTCCCCACCGGATTACCGGATCGAGCGGGTGGAGCTGCGCTTCGAGCTGGATGAGGAGTTCACCACCGTCCAGGCGCGCTTGGGCGTGGTCCGCCACCATGCGCCCGACCCCAACGGACCGCGACCGCTGGTGCTGGACGGCCAGCAACTGGAACTGCTGGAGCTGCGCCTGGACGGGAAGACGCTGGCAGCGGACTGCTACGCGGTCGATGCCGACAGCCTGACCGTGTTCGTCGTCCCCGAGACATTCACCCTGGAGGCCACTACCCGCCTGCGGCCTCAGGACAATACTTCCCTGGAAGGACTGTATCAATCCAGTGGCAATTTCTGCACCCAGTGCGAGGCGGAAGGCTTCCGCAGGATCACCTATTTCCTGGACCGTCCCGACGTGATGGCGGTGTACACCACCACCCTCGTGGCCGATAAGTCCCGCTATCCTGTACTGCTATCCAACGGTAACCCGGTCGCTGGCGGCGAACTGGAAGACGGTCGCCACTGGATCACCTGGCATGATCCGTTTAAGAAGCCCAGCTACCTGTTCGCACTGGTGGCGGGTCGCCTGAGCCGGGTGGAGGACCGGTTCACCACCCGCTCCGGTCGCCCGGTCGCCCTGCACTTCTACGTCGAGCCGCAGAACGTCGATCAGTGCGACCACGCCATCGCCTCGCTGCAAAAGGCAATGGCCTGGGACGAGGACGTGTATGGCCGGGAATACGATCTGGACATCTACATGATCGTAGCGGTTGGCGATTTCAATATGGGCGCGATGGAAAACAAAGGATTGAACGTCTTCAACACCCAATACGTGCTGGCCAAACCGGCCACCGCCACCGACGCCGATTATCAGGGCATCGAAGGCGTGATCGCTCACGAATATTTTCATAACTGGACCGGCAACCGGATTACTTGTCGCGACTGGTTCCAGTTGAGCCTGAAAGAAGGGCTGACGGTGTTCCGCGATCAGGAATTTTCCGCCGACATGAACTCGCGGGCGGTCAAACGCATCGGCGACGCGCGCGTGCTGCGCTCCGCCCAGTTTCCCCAGGACGCGGGTCCGATGGCGCATCCGGTCCGGCCCGATTCCTACATCGAAATCAATAATTTCTACACGGTGACTGTGTACAACAAAGGGGCCGAAGTGATCCGCATGCTGCATACCCTGTTGGGAAAACAGGGCTTCCGGCGCGGCATGGATCTGTACTTCGAGCGCCACGACGGTCAGGCCGTCACCTGCGACGCTTTGGTCACCGCGATGGCGGACGCCAACGGCACCGAGTCTGAGTCAGTTCCGCCTGTGGTACAGCCAGGCCGGCACGCCCGAACTGCGGGTCACCGGCAGTTACGACCCGGACGTCCGCACGTATACGCTGACGGTGCGCCAGTCCTGTCCAGCCACGCCCGGCCAGCCCCACAAGCAGCCGTTCCATATTCCTCTGGCCATAGGACTGCTGGACGCCACAGGCCGCGACCTGCCGCTGCAACTCGACGGCGAGGACGCGCCCGCCGGCGCCCAGCGGGTGCTGGAACTACGCCAGCCGGAACACACCTTCAAATTCATTCATGTGCCCACGGCCCCCGTGCCTTCGTTGCTGCGCAGTTTCTCCGCGCCGGTCAAGTTGCTGATGGATTACCGCGACGAGGAGCTGCTGTTTCTACTGGCACATGACAGCGACCCGTTCAACCGCTGGGAGGCAGGCCAGCAGCTGGCCGAACGCGCCATCCTGAAGCTGATCGAGGAGCGTCGTCGGAATACTCCCTGGACGCTGCCGCCCGCCTTCACCGCCGCTTTCGGCCAGGTGCTCACTACACCGGGACTGGACCCGGCGCTGGCCCATCAGGTGCTGAGCCTGCCGGATGAAACCTATCTGGCCGAGCAGATGGAGGTCGTCGATGTGGACGGCATCCACGAGGCCCGCGACTTCGTCCGGCGGGCGCTGGCGCAAGCGCTGCGGCAGCCGTTGCTGGCGCTGTACCAGTCCTACCACGGCGGCGGCAAGTACCGTTGTGACGCTGCGTCCATTGGACGGCGCAGCCTGAAGAACCGCTGTCTGGATTATCTACTGCAATGGGACGAGCCTGACATCCGCGAGCTATGCCTGCGGCAATACCATACGGCGGACAACATGACCGATGAACTGGCGGCGCTGGCACTGCTCGCCCATTGCGACTGTCCGGAACGTCCGCCAGCGCTGGCCGACTTCTACCGGCGCTGGCGGCACGAGCCGCTGGTGCTGAACAAATGGTTCACACTCCAGGCGACTGCGCCGCTGGCCGGAACGTTAAGCGCAGTCAAAACGCTGCTCGGCCATCCGGATTTCACTATCAAAAATCCTAACAAGGTGCGCGCGCTGATCGGCGCCTTCGCCCAATCCAACCCTGTGTGTTTTCATACCGCCGACGGTTCGGGTTACGCCCTGCTGACCGAACAGGTGCTGCTCCTGAATGCCCTCAATCCGCAGATAGCGGCGCGCCTGCTGCATCCGTTCACGCGCTGGCGGCATTACGATCCCGGCCGCAAGGCATTGATGCAGGCCGAACTGGAGCGTATCCGCCAGACGCCCGGTCTATCGCCGGATGTCTACGAGATCGTGGTCAAGAGCCTGGAAAATAATTAAGCCATTGATTATAAAAATTTTATAGCTGTTGCAAATTGACAGAAAAGGCGCCGCAAGGCACAATAGCAACGTATGACGCACTGCACAAGGTGGGTTTTTCCGATCCCGGAGTTAAAGACAATGGCTGATATCTTCAATCCCTTCAACATCGATCTGAGCAATTTCGACATCACCAAAATGCTGGGCAATATCCCCACGCCTGGCATCGACATGAGCGCCCTGATGGATGGCCAGCGCAAGAATCTCGAGGCCATCGCGGCCGCCAACCAGGTCACTCTCGCAGGCATGCAGGCGATCGCCAAACGGCAGGCCGAAATCATGGCGCAAACCGTGACCGAGGCGTCCAGTATGGCGCAGCAGTTGACTGGCGCAACCAATCCCCAGGAGGCCGGCACTAAGCAAGCCGAACTGGTCAAGCAGGCGTTCGAAAGGGCACTGGCCAATATGCGCGAACTGGCTGAACTGTTCAGTAAGACCAATACCGAAGCGTTCGAACTGATCAACCAGCGTTTCACAGAAAGTATGGAAGAACTCCAATCACTGTTCACCAGGAAGTAAATTCCTGCTTCAAATCCATCAACAGGCCATCCGGTCGTCCGGATGGCCTGTTGATGTTTCCGTGTTGCCATTAAGAGAGGTCGAGCGATGAGCCTGAGCGAAGACCGCCTGGAAGAGTTGCGGTGTGCCATTCCGCCGGTCGAGCCACGCGCGGCGCTGGCCTTGCAGCAGCAGGGTGCCGTCCTGCTCGATGTGCGTGAGCAGGACGAAATCAGCCAGGGCAGTCCGGTCGGAGCCAGCCGGCTGGGGCGCAGTTTTCTGGAATTGCGCATCGAGCAGGTGGCGCCCGATCCGCAGCGGACCGTGCTGGTGATGTGCAGCGCCGGCATGCGCTCCCTGTTCGCCGCCGCTGATCTGCAACGGCTGGGCTATCGCGACGTGCGTTCCGTGGCCGGCGGCTTCAATCGCTGGAAGAACGAGGGCCTGCCGTTCGAAATGCCGCGCCTGCTGGACCTGGACGCCCGCGAGCGCTACGCCCGCCATCTGCTGCTACCGGAGATCGGCGAAGCCGGTCAGCTCAAATTGCTGGACAGCAAGGTACTGCTGGTTGGGGCCGGCGGTCTGGGTTCTCCGGTGGCGCTGTACCTGGCCGCCGCCGGCGTCGGCGCCTTGGGCGTGGTGGATCACGATTGCGTAGATCGCAGCAATCTGCAACGCCAGATTCTGCATGCCGAAGATCGGCTCGGCCTACCCAAAGTGGAATCCGCCCGTCGCGCCATCGCCGCTCTGAATCCGCACGTCAAGGTCAGCGGTTACGAAACCCGTCTGGACAGCCATAACGTCGAGGCGATTTTTCACGGCTACGACGTGGTGGTGGATGGCTCGGACAATTTTCCTACCCGCTATCTGGTCAACGACGCCTGCGTCCGGCTGGGCATTCCCAACGTGCACGGCTCGATCTACCGGTTCGAAGGACAGGTGGCGGTATTCTGGCCGGCCTGTCCCCACCACCGAGGTCCCTGTTACCGCTGTCTCTATCCTGAACCGCCACCGCCGGAACTGGCGCCCTCCTGCGCCGAAGCCGGCGTACTGGGCGTATTGCCCGGCGTGATCGGTCTGTTGCAGGCGGTAGAGACTCTGAAGATTCTGCTCGGTATCGGCGAGCCGCTGGTAGGACGGCTGTTGTGGTACGATTCCTTGCGGGCCCATTTTACCGAGCTGCACGCAGGTCGCGATCCCGCCTGCCGCTACTGCGGCGACCAGGCGGTATTTCCTGGTTATGTGGATTATGCGGCGGTATGCGCGGCCGCTACCTGACAGCGCCGGCGGGTCGGCGATTGACCGGCAAGGTTTGGGCAACTTAGGTTGCGACGCCTCGATAGCAACGGTTCGTTTTGCCCGATGGAGTAGCCCTCCGCTTTGCCAGGAGCGCACTCCGACCCACAGCAAACAGTTTCCCCAACTCAACCTTTGGAGGTATGTCATGTCCGTCTATATCTTCGGGCACAAGAGTCCCGACACCGACGCCGTTTGCAGCGCCATTGCGCTGGCCCACCTGAAGCGCACGCAGGGCGTGGACGCGGTGGCGGTGACTCAGGAGAAAATCACCCCGGAAACCACCTTCGTACTGAGCCGCTACGGCGTCGCTGCTCCAGCAGTGAAATCCTCTTTCGCCGGCGAGCAGATCATGCTGGTGGACTTCTCGGATCTGTCCCAGGGGCCCGAGGTACTCAGCAAGGCCGACATTCTGGGCATCGTCGATCATCACAAGCTGGGCGATGTCACCACCCCTAATCCGCTGGAGTGCTGGATCTGGCCGGTCGGCTGCTCCAGCACGGTGCTGAAATCCATGTACGATTTCTACGGGGTGGAGATTCCCCGCAATCTGGCCGGCATCATGCTGTGCTCGATTCTGAGCGATACGGTGATCTTCAAATCGGCCACCTGCACCGAGCGCGACCGGCAGGCCGCCCAGGCTCTGGCCGAGATCGTCGGTGAACCGGATCTGCAGGAGCTGGGAATGGCCATGTTCAAGGTCAAATCCGCCATCGCGGGCACCCCGATCCGCGACCTGGTGATGCGCGATTATAAGGATTTCAACATGGGCGGTCGCAAGATCGGCATCGGCCAGCTTGAAGTGGTCGATCTGGCGCTGCTGGACGATCTAAAAGCGGGTCTGGCCGACGACATCCGGGTCTTGAAGCAGGAGGGCAACCGCCACAGCGTATTCCTGCTGCTCACCGACATCATCAAGGAAGGCTCGCAATTGTTGATCGCCTCCGATGAGCCGGCCGTGGTGCAGCAAGCTTTCGGCGTCGCGCCGAGCGGCGACCAGGTATGGCTGCAAGGAGTCATGAGCCGCAAGAAGCAGGTGGTGCCGCCGCTTGAAAAAGCCTTCGCCGCCTGACAAAAAAAATTGCCGAGGAGGGAGCCTCGGCAAATACTCATTAGGGGGAAATGAGGAGTACAACACATGACCGAGCAAGATAAGGCAAATCCAGTGCCACTTTTGCAATATAAATAAAGACAATTACTTAAGTGCACTGCCCGCGGCGTTTCCCGTGGCACTGCGCCGGATTGCAGCAAGCCAACGGGTTTTTGCCCTAAACAGATGCGCTTGGCGAGTGAAGGGAATCACCCTTTATCTTTTTCCACAGTGCTGCTGTCTTTATCATGAACTTTGGTTTTCTCGCCGGTCTCCGTGCCGGACTGCTTGAACAGACGCTCCTTGAGCATCGTCTGCCACAGTGACAGATTGTGTTCCGCCAGTTCGGACATCATGGTGAGCGGATTTTTGCCCATGAAATTGCGCATCTGTTCGCGCACCAGTTGCTGCTGATCGATAAAGGCTTGCAGGCTTTTTTCCAGATAGTTGCCCATCATTCCCTGCAGGGTATCGCCATAGAAACGGATGATGTGCGCCAATAGGTCCGTGGTGAAAATTGGATTGCCCTGCTCTTCCTGTTCGCTGATGATCTGCAACAGGATGCTGCGGCTAATATCGGCATGGGTGCGGGCGTCCACCACGCGAAAAGGGGTACGCTCCAACACCAACAGCTTGACATCTTCCAGGGTGATATAGCTGCTGATGGCGGTATCGTACAAGCGCCGGTTCGGATACTTTTTGATAATCCGCGGTTCGCTCATGGCAGTAGCACGGCAAGCGGTGTTGCGGCGCCCGCAGGCGCCGCAGACTGAATCTCAATGGAAATAAGAACCGCCATTGATCGCCAGGTTGGCGCCGGTGATGTAGCCGGCTTCCTCCGCAGTCAGGAACACGACAGCGCGGGCGATGTCCTCGGGCGTTCCCAGCCGTCCGACAGGAATCGTGGCGACGATCTTGCTGACCACGTCTGCCGGCATGGCCCGCACCATCTCGGTCCCGATATAGCCGGGAGCAATGGTATTGACCGTCACGCCATAACGGGCGCCCTCGGCAGCAAGGGACAGTGTGAAACCGTGCACGCCGGCCTTGGCCGCCGCATAATTGGCCTGTCCGTACTGGCCCTTCTGCCCGTTCATGGAGGAAATATTGACGATCCGCCCCCATTTCCTGTCCAGCATGCGGGTGAAAACCGGTTTGGTCATATTGAACACGCCGCTCAGATTGGTGGCGATGACGATATCCCACTGTTCCTGGTCCATCTTCTTCACTACGGCGTCGCGGGTGATGCCGGCGTTATTGACCAGCATCGCGATCGGCCCGACTTCCGCCTCGACCTGGGCAGCCAGTTCCGCACAGGAATCGAAATCGGCCACGTCCACCGGGTAGACATGCAGGGCGAAACCCTCGGCCCGCCGGGCCTCCCGCCAATCCCCGGCCTGCTCCTCCTGAGCAGGATAATAGGCCGCCACCACCGTGCGGCCTGCCTGCGCCAGGGCTCTGCACATAGCGGTGCCCAGACCACCGATGCCGCCAGTCACGACCGCTACTTTGTCCATGCCGCCCGCCTTCGCCGGTAACCTGCGGCGCTCAATCCCGCTCGACGGTCAGCGTGACGCCCAGACCACCGCCAATACACAGGGTCGCCAGACCCTTCTTGGCGTCACGCCGGACCATTGCGTGCAACAGGGTGACCAGAATACGGCAACCGGAAGCGCCGATAGGATGGCCCAATGCGATAGCGCCGCCATTGACGTTGATGATGTCAGTGTTCCATGCCATTTCCCGGTTGACCGCAATCGCCTGAGCAGCGAAGGCTTCATTGGCTTCGATCAGATTCAGATCATCGACCGTCCAGCCGGATTTCTTCAGGCACAGCTTGGAAGCCGGAATCGGACCGGTACCCATGATTTTGGGATCCACGCCAGCTTTAGCGTAGGCGACGATGCGGGCGATGGGCTTAAGCCCCAGTTCCTGCGCTTTGCGGGCCGACATCAACACCACGGCCGCCGCCCCGTCGTTGATGCCGGAGGCATTGCCGGCGGTGATGCTGCCGTCGTGCTTGAAGGCGGGACGCAGTCCGGCGAGCGTTTGTGCGGTGGTGCCTTTACGCGGGAATTCATCAGTATCGAAGATCAGTGGATCGCCCTTGCGGCGCGGGATTTCGATAGGCACGATTTCGTCCTTGAACCGGCCCGCTTCGATCGCGGCCACCGCTTTCTGCTGAGAAACTGCCGCAAAGGCATCCTGTTCCTCGCGGTCGATGCCGTATTTCTCCACGATGTTTTCGGCCGTAATGCCCATATGGTAATGATTCATCGCGCAGTGCAGACCCTCGTTCAACATGGAGTCCACCATTTTCCACTCACCCATCACCGTGCCCTTGCGGGAATTCAGCACGATGTGCGGAGACAGACTCATGCTCTCCTGGCCGCCGGCGACGACGATAGCGTTATCGCCGTCACGAATCGATTGAAAACCGAGATGCACGGCTTTCAGACCGCTGCCGCACACTTTGTTGATGGTCAAGGCTGGCACTTCGTGACCCAGACCGGCGTTAAGGGCGGCGCTGCGGGCCGGATTCTGCCCCGCGCCAGCGGTCAGCACATGACCCATGATGACTTCATCGACCTGCTCGGGCTTGACCCCCGCACGTTGCAGCACAGATTGAATGATCTTGCCGCCCAGCACGTTCGCCGGGATAGTGGACAAAGTGCCCATGAAATTACCGATAGCGGTTCTGGCAGCAGCGACGATGACGACGTCTTCCATATAGACCTCCAAACCTAGATTTGAGCGTATGTCAATTGGCGGGAGCACCCCGTTCGGCGTGGAACGTGGTGCGGTAAACGATTGTTAAGCATCGCATTGATGCACTGAGCTTGCAAGTACGCATAATTTTTGTGGGAGCATACTGACCGCTTGGCACCACCTTGTCAATCGAAAATTGTACCCCCAGCGGGAACGCCGTTTTGCGGCCACCGCAACCGTTCATCGACCCTCCCTGGCGGCTTCCGGCAGCAGTTCGAAATACACCAGCAGCGTGCTCTGCAAAGCGTGGCTGCTATCATCGCTGACCATGAAGAAATAGCGGTCGCGGTGCCGGGTCAGCCCCTCAAAGTTGTCCAGCAGCCAGCCCTGGCTGGTGTCGAAGACCGCCACGTTGTCCACCTGCAAAGGCCCCGGCGCGGCCGGCAGACGGGTATGGCGCAGGCTGATGACCAGCGGTTGCAGCAGGGACGCGAACGCCCGCTCCAGCACCAGCAGGGAGCCATCGGGGAGCGCCTCCAGTGCCACCACCGAGCTTTCGGGGGCCGGATACAGAGGATAGGACCAGAAGCGTCCGTCCAGCGCATAGATCGGCACATAACCCGGCGGTCCGGCGCGCAGCGGCCGCTCGGGCGCCGTCAGAATGCCCCATTGAGGATGGCTAGTGACCGCTTCCAGGGCTTTGTTGGAATTGGCGTAGGCACGCACGTTCTGCAGCGGCGCCGGCAGCGTTGCTTCGCCCAGCCACTGGCCGGACGGCGTGTAGCGCGCAATCCTTACCTGAACCTCGAAAGAAATGACTAGCTCGCTGTCGTCGGCAATGCCGTTGTTGCCGTTGCGGATAGCCAGTCCTTCCGCATCGGCAAACGGGGGCCGCAACGGCTTCCCGTCAGCACCCTGCAGCGCCAAGGCGGCTACCGGCTCGACGTCGCTCAATACCCCCTGCTTGAACGTCACCCGCAGATGGAACAGCGTGCCGCGATCGCTAACGGCATATAACAGGCCGGCGTCTTCATCCCAAGCCAGCCCGGACAGTTCCTGCAGAACCTGCCCATCGATTGACGCCGGCGGCAGTCGCAGCACGCCCAGTAGACGAATGCCCATAAAGCGGTCGCCGGTGGTCAGTTGTTCGGACAGGGCCGCAGGCACCGCCTGGAAAGACGGACCGGCGCAGGCGCCTGGGGCCAGTCCGAGTAACAATAACAACAGCCAGAGGGTGCGCGGCAAGGGGACTTTATCCAGGCAGGGGCGCAAACCCGGCCGCAGCCGCCGCGCACTGGCCCAACAGGTTGATCTGAGTCATCAATTTCCGCTGGCTATTTTATAAGATAATCGCGCTGTTGCGCACGCTGGAAAGATTCCCCACAAGGCGAGACAATCTCGACCCTGGGAGCGCCGGCGTTCTCGCCGGCCCTTGGCGGTCACTTCACGTTGTAAGCGCTGCTGCGTATTTTTCAGCACTATCCCGGAACCAGCACAATACCATGTTGAGGAGCAAAGAATGGGCGTTCTTACCCAAAGTTATGTACGCGGAGACACCACCCAACCCCTACTCGAAGCAACTCTCGGCCAGTTTTTCGACAGCGCCGTCGCACGCTGGGCCGATTGTGATGCGGTGGTGTCACGCCATCAGAATATCCACTGGACTTACCGGCAGTTCCAGGAACAGGTGGACGCCCTGGCCGCCGGTCTGCTGGCGTTGGGGCTGGAGAAAGGTGACCGGATCGGTATCTGGTCGCACAATAATGCCGAGTGGGTGACCACGCAGTTCGCCACCCCCAAAGCGGGGCTGATCCTGGTGAATATCAATCCGGCTTACCGCCGTGCCGAACTGATCTATGCCCTGAACAAGGTGGGTTGCAAGGCGCTGATCACCATGCCGGTTTTCAAGACCAGCGACTATATCGAGATGCTGCTGGATGTAGCGCCGGAACTGAAGGACTGCGCGCCCGGGGCGCTGCACGCCGCGCAACTGCCGGATCTGCGTACCGTCATCCGCCTGGGCGAGGAGCAAACACCGGGCATGTACAACTACGCCGATATTCTCACCATGGGAGGGGAAGCGCAGCGTCAGCGCTTGCGGGAACTGGCCGATGAACTCAAGCCTACCGATGCCATCAACGTGCAATTTACCAGTGGCACCACCGGCAACCCCAAAGGCGCCACGCTGACCCATCACAATGTGCTGAACAACGGTTTCTTCATCGGCGAAGCGCTGCGGCTCACCGAGCAGGACCGGATGTGCATTCCGGTGCCCCTGTATCACTGCTTCGGCATGGTGTTGAGCAATCTGGCCTGCATTACCCACGGCAGCGCCATCGTCTATCCCACCGAAGCCTTCGAGCCGAAGGCGGTGCTGGAGACGGTGCAGGCCGAACGTTGTACCGCCCTGAATGGCGTGCCCACGATGTTCATCGCCGAGTTGAACGATCCGGAGTTCAAGCAGTATGACCTGAGCAACCTGCGCACCGGCATCATGGCGGGTTCTCCCTGCCCGATCGAAGTGATGAAGCGAGTCATCAGCGAAATGCACATGTCGCAGGTGACCATCTGCTACGGGATGACCGAGACCAGCCCGGTGAGCTTCCAGAGTTCGACCGAAGAGCCGTTAGAGCGGCGCGTCTCGACGGTAGGCCGGGTCCATCCGCATCTGGAAGTCAAGATGGTCGATACCGACGGCAAGACCGTGCCACCGGGCACGCCGGGTGAGTTGTGCACCCGTGGCTACAGCGTGATGCTGGGCTACTGGGGTGACGAGGCGCGCACTCGCGAGGCCATCGACGCCGAGGGCTGGATGCATACCGGCGATCTGGCGACCCTCGACGCGGAAGGTTATTGCAACATCGTCGGCCGCATCAAGGACATGGTGATCCGGGGCGGGGAGAATATCTATCCGCGTGAGATCGAGGAATATCTGTACCGCCACCCGGCCATTCAGGATGTGCAGGTGGTGGGTCTGCCGGATAAGAAATACGGTGAGGAGCTATGCGCCTGGATTATCCTGCGCGAGGGCGCCAGCCTGACCGAAGAGGAAGTGCGTGACTTCTGCCGGGGCCAGATCGCGCACTACAAAATCCCGCGCTATATCCGCTTCGTCCAGGAATTCCCCATGACGATCACCGGCAAGATTCAGAAGTTCCTGATTCGCAAGGCCATGATCAACGACTTGCACCTGGAGGTGGAAGCGACCGCCTGAGCGCAATCCCAGGTCGTCGGCGGGGGAGACTAGGGCGCCCCCTGCGCACCGCCCCATGCGCGACCCTCTTGATCTCGAAACCCTGCTGCCGGCGCTGCGCGCAGCCGGGTTGGCGGTGGGCGTCACTGAAGTACTGTGGTTGCGGCAAGTGTTCGCCGAGCAGCCGGACTTCACCGGTGGCGACAGCGAGCGCAACCGGCGGCGGCTGAAAAACCTGCTACGCGCGGTTCTGGTCAAGAACGAGCAGGACCGCGCCGTCTTCGAGCGCTTGTGCGACACCTGGCTGCAGCGCGCCGAACAGGAGTTGCAAGCCCGACTCCGGCCGGCGTCATCGTTGGTACCTCCACCGGTCATCGCCGTCCCTCCCGTCAAACGTTTCCGGCGCGGCTGGCTGATCGGAGGCTTGGCCGTCTGTCTGCTCGCCCTGGTGCTGAGTCGTGACAGGATTCCGCCGCCGGCTCCTCCCTCGCCGCCGGTTAAAAAGGAACTCGCGAAGCCACCTCCCGTCAGCCAACCCGTCTCCCGACAGGACATGCGGCTAAAGCGCATCACCACCGCATTGCCGACCTTTACTATGGATGTCCCCCCAGCGCACTGGACCGGCTGGCCGGCCCTGGAACTAGGCGGTCTGGCGCTGCTGACGGGCGCGAGTCTCTGGCTGACGCTGGGTCGGCGGCGCCGGGTGCCGAAATTCGCACCGCAATCCACCCGGCCGGGTCCGCCCCGAATCTTTTTACAACCGCCGCTGCTGGCCGGACCGCAATTGCTGGACGCTCGCCAGCAGGAAATCCTGGTGTGGGGCATCGGCCGTTTCGTTGCCGACGAACCGGGTCCGCGGCTCGATCTGCCCGCCACGGTCGCGGCCACAGCGCGCCAGGGTGGAATGCTGACCGTGCGTTATCAGCGGGCTTCCTATCAGCGCGAAGTCTGGCTATGGGTGGACGAAGCTGCCGACGATTCTGCCATTGTCCGGCTGGCCGATGAAATCGAAACGACCCTGAAGCTACACGGCCTGACCGTGGAGCGGGCGACCTTCCGGGGCATTCCGGACCGGCTGATGACGCCAGAGGGAATGGTGTTCGCGCCTCACGAAATCGACGAGCGGCGCGAACTGGCCTTGGTGGCGGTGCTCACCGACGGCCGGGCATTGCGCCGCCAGTACGCCGTCGACGACCGGCGCGCACGTATCGACGCCCTGCTGCGCAGTCTGTCCCACTGGCCGCAACTGGCCTTCGTCGATTTTTCCGCCCCTGGCGATACCCTGGCCTGGATGCTGGCGCGGCACGAGCTGGAGCGGATCGAACCCACGGCTCTGGCGGCGTTCCTCGGTGGCGACAGCGCCCGAGCTGTACCGCCGCGGGACTGGGGCCGGGAGGATACTGTCTGGGCGGCGGCCTGCGCGCTGGCGCCCGCTTCGGTGGACGAAGCGACCGCGTTGGCACTGCGGCAGCGGCTTGGCGCCGGCGTGTCGCCGTGGGCGCTGCGGGCTTTGCGGGCCGAGGCCGCCGGTCCCGGCGGACGCTTGCAATGGCAGCCTGAGCGGCGGACCAAACTGCTCAACTGGCTGTATGACGCCGAGTTTCATCCCGCCGACGGTGTCGCGGCCGACAGCCTGCTCGACCGGGCACTGGCGTTCTGGGAGGAGCAGTACAAGGAGGAGGAAACGCGGCGTCTGGCTAACGATACTTTCAGAGACACCCGCGCTCATCGACAGTTGCTGCTGGAGTACCACCTGCTATTGCTGTGGCGACAACCGGAACAGGCGATAGACAAGCTGTACGAGTTGTATCAGGAAGAATCGTGGCAGGCGCCGATCCGCCGCGAGTTGAGCGGGTTGGCGCCCCGGGACAGCGATAAGCACTATATTCGCCTGCCCTGGCGGTGGCGGCAGCGCAAGCCGCAAGAGCAGGAGAGGTTGCAGGCGATGGGCTTCGGCGGCGATCTGGCGCCGGTGCGATTGCGCCAACCCGGTCGGTTGTGGTTGGGGTTGGGAATCTGTCTGGGACTGGCGTTGGGAGAATTCGGCGCGGCCTTACGCAGTCCGCTGCAAGCGCCCGCCGGTCCGCCGATGGTCGTGCATGTCCCGCAAAAGCCGGGAGAGGCGGGCGACGACCGGATCGAAGCCACCGCGGACGGACGCTGGCGGGTGTCGGTTCATACCCGCAAAGTCGTCAAGTCCGAAGAGACCGCGCCGGGCGCTCGTGTGCAGGTGGCCTGGAGTCAGGGAGAACAACCCTGCGTCGAGGTATTGGACGGGGCCGAGTTGTGGCGCTGCAGTCGGGTAGATGCGGCGCCACCGGCTGCCGAGACTCGGCACAGTCTGGTGGTGTTGATGGCGCAGCCGGGTGATCCCGTGGTGGAGGATTTGACTATCGATCTGCTCACCGGCGGCGACGTGGACAGGGTGCTGATCGATCCCAACTGGCCGCGCCAACGGCAGGCCTTGCTGGGGCCACACGAGCGTCTGGACGCCGGCCAGCAGTTGCTGGTGTTTACGGCTAAGGCGGCGCAAGGCGCCGGGCTGTTGCCGCCGGGAGACGGCGCGAG
This sequence comes from uncultured Pseudomonadota bacterium, assembly GCA_963708455.1. Taxonomy (GTDB): domain Bacteria; phylum Pseudomonadota; class Gammaproteobacteria; order Competibacterales; family Competibacteraceae; genus CAIMUS01. Next base: position 1,110,428 of record CAVPSQ010000004.1, on the reverse strand, counting down.
CGCCCTGTTGCGGGTTAGCGATTGGACGCGGCTCAGGCAAGCGTTAAATTTCCAGGGCGTGCGCGCCGTGGCCGCGCTGGGGCCGGCGGTGACGGTGGTGGCCGGCGACCGGGAGGGTTGCCGGCTGCGCGGGATCGGCGCGTGTCAGCCGGTGGAAGAGACCGACAGCAACGGCATCGCCTTCGTGCGGATCTGCCCGGGTGAATTCATGATGGGATCGCCGCCGGATGAGAAAGATCGTGAGGGTAACGAAGGCCCGGCGCATAAAGTCACGGTCGGTGAGTTCTGGATCGGCAAGCATGAGACGACCAACGAACAATACCGGTTATTCCATCAGGATTGGAAAGAGAAAGACAAGTTGCCGGTCGCAAATGTTTCCTGGAATGACGCCAAAGCCTTCTGCGAACAACTCGGCTATCGGCTGCCCACCGAAGCGGAATGGGAATATGCCGCCCGGGCCGGTACACCGACGCGCTATTCCTTCGGCGACGACGAGCAGCAGTTGGGGGACTATGCCTGGTTCGATCAAAACTCGAATAATAAGATTCATCCGGTCGGTCAGAAGAAGTCCAATCCCTGGGGGCTGTACGACATGCACGGCAATGTCTGGGAATGGGTACAGGATTGCGGGCACGACAATTACCAAGGTGCGCCGACGGATGGCAGCGCGTGGGAGGATGACAACTGTCAGTCCAGGGTGCTGCGCGGCGGCTCCTTCGGTTTCAGGGCCAGGATCCTGCGGTCCGCGAACCGGAGCTGGGACAGGCCCGTGATCCAGGACTGGGACGTCGGCTTCCGCTGTGTGCGTGGGGCGGGCCGCCAGCCTTGACTTTTGACCCTTGACCTTTTTTGACCCCGCGAAGGGGATTGCCGTTTTTTCCCCTCCTTTTCAAGGTATTCCCAACTCATCCCATAGACTGTTCGTTGTTTGTCTTGTTGCCAAGCGGTTTCGCTATGGTACTGGACTTTGGCCATTTGAGTGGTTCTTGAAGCAAGAAGCAGAGGCGACGATGGGGTAAGCTAACGGGGTTCTGACACCTACCGGAGCGTCCCATGTCCCCTCTGCCGGAGATGATTATAGCGGTTCTGGTCCCGTTTGCCGGGTTGTTTTCCGCCCCGGTCTGGGGTCACGCCCAGGTGCTGGTGATCGGTGCCGTCCTCCACCAAGGCCCCCGCACGGTCGCGGCGGCCCTGCGGGTGATGGGGTTAGGCCAGGAACCCCGGTTGGAACGCTATCATCGGGTGTTAAGTCGGGCGCACTGGTCGGGTTTACAGGCGGCAAAGATTCTGTTGGGGGAGGTCATTTAGTTACTCCCCAGGCACTGGGTGCCGCTGCTGGTGGTGGATGATACGGTAGAGCGGCGTCGGGGGAAACGGATTAAAGCCAAGGGATGCTACCGGGATGCGGTGCGGTCGACGGCCCAGCACGTCGTCAAGTGCTTGGGCTTGAAGTGGCTCAGCCTGATGGTGGTGGTGCGCCTGCCGTGGTGTTCCCGCCCCTGGGCCTTGCCGGTGTTGACGGTGTTGGCGCCGTCTGAGCAGGCCCACCAACAGGCCAAGAAACGGCATAAAACCACGGTAGAGTGGACCGGTCAGGTAGTCAAGGTGGTGTCGCGCTGGTGACGGCGGCCGTGGGTGTTGTGGGGGGATGGGGCTTTTGCCTGCGTGCGCTTGGCCTGGACCGGTGTGCGGCAGCCGGTGGTGTTGATCAGCCGGTTACGGCTGGATGCCCAGTTATAGGATTTCCCGACGGTTCCCGTGCGGCCGCGGCGGGGGCCGAAGCCCCGCCAGGGCGCACGTCTGCCGGCGTTGCGGGACCGGGTGGCAGAGGCCCAACGGACCGGGGAAGAGGTAGAACTCTACTGGTATGGCGGGGAGTGGCGGCGGGTCCGACTGTTAAGTGACGTGGCCCTGTGGTATCGGCGCGGGCAACAGCCGTTGCCCATTCGCTGGGTGTTGGTGGTGAATGCCGAGGGTGACCCGGAACCGACCGCGTTCTTCTGTACCTGCCCGGCCGGTGAACCTCACTGGATGGTCACCGCCTTTGTGCTGCGCTGGAATGGGGAGGTTACCTTCGAGGAAAGCCGTCGTCACCTGGGGGTGGAAACCCAGCGGCAGGGGTCCGACCTGGCCATCGCCCGCACCACTCCGGTGCTGTTCGGCCTGTTCTCGCTGGTTTGCCTCATGGCGCACCGCTTGACGGCTGCCGGGGCGACACTGGCGCCACGCACCACCGCCTGGTATGCCAAGACCGAGGCCACGTTTTCCGAGGTCTTAGCCTTCGTGCGGCGGACCTGATGGGCGCATCCTTATTTCAGCACCTCGACCGACGCCAACGAGTGTCTCCTATTTCCGCAGGCCACCTGGGAAACGGTGCTCGATCAACTGGCTGCAACGGCTTAACACCACCCCGGATGGCCAAAGTCCAGTCTAAGGCATCTATCAATTCCTCTTCGGCTTGAATACTAATGCTTGGTAGTGTTCCAGATTTGGACATTATACAAGTACTCCAAATTCGTATCGGTTGATAAATAAACCAATGACAATATCATGCATTTTCTTGAGTTTGGAGAAACAAATCGTTTTTCTGACTAACCGCTTTATTCGCGTCCGTAGCGTCAGAATGTTTCCTTTCTATTTTTTGGGTATTGTGTTTACCAATGATATGCTCCTCAGAAGATAGGTGACGTTCATACGCACCCCAATCATCAGTATAAAATCGGGTGATTCCAAATGGTTCAAGCAACGCTTTTAACTGTAAAAACACTGCATCTTTATGATCACCAAATACATAAGCAAGCACTTTTCCACTCTCATGGTCGATGGCATGCCATAACCATCTTGGGTTGTCTTTGCTGCCAACATAACTCCACATTTCATCTAGTTCTGCCTCATCAACTCGTTGAATTTTAACAATTACTTTACTATGATTTAGGTTCTCCAACAAGGCTCTATTGACCGATTCTAGGGAGAATTTTTTTTAATTCATTAATTACTGTAGTTGGGCTAATCTCTAGTACTCGGGCTGTATCTCTGATACCGCTTCCATTAAGCGCCATCTCAATAATCTGTTGCTTTACTTCAAGCAAACAACCATTATAATCATAATCTAAAATAAACGTCTTGATGGGACAGTCCTGCTGTTGACAAAGATAGCGCTGTTTGACATTCTCGGTTTTTCCGCGTTTCACAATTTGATTACTACCACAGTGAGGACAACGTACAGCTATTAAAACCACAACTGTCTCCTTCTAACAGCAAAGTGCCTGTAATTTCAGGCTCAAATTATACAATATCCAATTCTAGAACACTACCTAATGCTTTTCATAATTTCAAGCTCCAAGTTTACGTTCTGTCTGCATTGTAGGAACAGCGCCTTCGCCACGATTGTACCAGATACCACAACAGGGTATCGTTGTAGAATGGCGCCCTCGCCGTGATTGTACCCGAACGTGGCGCTTACCTCATTGTTGGACTGACCTCACGGGTGGCAGGCGGAACCTGGATTGCGCTCCGCCAGCTCCGCTCCATCCAGGCTACGCTGGCTACAGCTTCATCTTCTTCCTCTTCCTCTTCTTCGCCTGTGCCTCCCCCGCCTCCGTCGCCTCTACCATCTCCCCCTCCTCCACCTCTTTCCATCGGTTGTCGATCTTCCCCTTGTTGTTCGCGGCCTTCACAAAGTCATTTACCGCCTTCTTCTTATTATCCAGGTCTTTGTCCGACAGTCCCTTCCCTAACTTCAACTGCTCTTCCCCCACCACCTCCGCCTGACACAGCACCTCTTTAGCGATATAACTCGCCGGAGACTTTTCACCCCACTTCTCTTTCGATACCTTCACATCGATCTTCACCCCGTACCTGACCTGCGCCATCTCCGGCATGGCCCGACGACCCGCCAAGTACAATGCATGCAACGCCCTCAAAGCATTCTTCAGCGGATTGTCGAATCCGTTCATCTGGCCGTTGGCGCTCGCCGTTAAGATCGTTAGATTCCGGCTGTCGTCGCCCGCCCCCCCGAACTCCGCATTCACCAGATGCCCGGCTTTAAAGTATGCATGCGGCCACTTATTCCGCGCTTCGCCGATTCCGGGAGGCAGGCGGGGATTCGCGTCACTCCCCATCTCCTGCAGGCTGCGCGGACCAGCGAACACCCACGCATGCTGACCGCCCTCCTCGCACACCAGGCATTCATCGTAATTCGGCCCGTCGAACCATAGCGGTATCATGCTCTCAAACACCCCTTCCGTCGGCACCCTCCTCCGCCCCGATCGGCGGAGTCCCTCATCCATCGAGACCGCCGCCGCTGTCATCTCCTCGTCCCCCTCCTCCGTTCCTCCCATAGCCCTCTTTCCGTTCACTCGTTGGATCACCGTGCCCGGCGTCCGGTCCGCCTGTCCTCGTGGGTCGCCCGCGCACCCTGGTCCTCCCCCTCTGTACAGGTGCGGCACCACGTGGCCCCGTGTGGGCGGACCACTACCGGCCAGCTCAGCCGGCATGGGGGGCGTCATCGGACCGCCGCCCCCCGGTCCCGACAGCAGCGGGCGCTGGCCTCCAGGCTCTCTGGCATCCACCGTTGGCGGGACCTGCGCCCGTTCCCCTAGCGCGCCCGCAGACAACATGGGCCGGCCGGCGGCCCGCCCCCCCATCCGCAACGCCCTCTCCCCCATCAAACCTGCCTCCCTCTCCAACCCTTCCTCATCATTCACCGCCACCCCCTCCTTCATCTGCATCGTCGCCCGCACCCGCCCCTCCTTCTGTTGCACCACATGCCAGGCCTCATGCGGCAAGTGCCGTTCCTGTCCCGGTCCCATAAAGATATCCGTGCCCTGCGTATAAGCCAACGCCTGCAACTCAGCCGGTTTGGAGGAATGGTAATGAACCCGGACATCATCCATCGCCAAGCCCGATAAATTCTCAATCCCGGCCTTTAAGCTATCCGGCAGTCCGGTGTTGTTCTCCCGTTCCACCTGGCGATCGACAAAATCGATCCCATAGCACGGTGGATCAATCGCCGCACCTTTTGGGCCAGCGGCAGGACGCTCTTGGGATTGCGCGGTTTTAGCTTGCAACGTTTTGGAACCCATCAATGGCATGGCGTAGCCCTCATGATTATCGGATGCACGTTATCCCCCCTTGCTCTCCTTGGCGTATTCCCGACGAATCCCCTGCAACACATCCTCCAGCAGAATCACCTCGCTGTCCCGCTGCAACGCCTGCAACGAAGCATAGCGGATCACGTTCATGATCGCGCCGCCAGAAAGTGTATGTTCTTTCGCTAATTTGTCCAGGTCGATAGCTTCCTCCAACTGGGCTTTGGGCGAAAAACCCTGCCGCCAGAGTATCAATCGCTCTTCCGGTCGCGGCATTGGAAAATAAATGATCGACTCGAACCGGCGGGCGAAAGCGTCGTCCAGATTCTCCCGCAGATTGGAGGCCAGAATCGCGATGCCGTCGAAGGTCTCCACCCGCTGCAACAGAAAAGCAATCTCCTGATTGGCATAGCGGTCGTGCGAATCCCGGGTCTCGCTGCGTTTGCCGAACAGCGCATCCGCCTCGTCGAAGAACAGAATCCAGTTCCGATGCTCGGCCTGATCGAATACCTTCGCCAGGTTTTTCTCGGTCTCGCCGATGTATTTGGAGACCACCAGGGACAGATCGACTTTGTAAACCTCCCGTTCGGTGGATTTGCCGAGCAGACAGGCGGTCATGGTTTTGCCGGTGCCAGGCGGACCGTAGAACAGACTGCGATAGCCGGGCCGCAGCTTGGGCGCCATGCCCCAATCGTTCATCAGCGTCTCGCCGTGCTGAATCCAGGTGGCGATTTCTTCGATCTGGCGGCGGGTGCTGGGATGCAGCACCAGGTCGTGCCATTCCAGTTCGGTCTCGATAAAGCGGGCGGGAAACTGGGCGCCGAATTGCGGGCGAGGGGCTTGGCCGATGGTGAACAAAGCCAGATATTCCTCCGTCAGCCGCAGCGGCGCTTTCAGCAGCGATTGCTCCTCACCGGTCGGCTGGAGGCGGAGGATATTATGGCTGGCGAAGTAATGGTCACGATCGAACAGCCCCTGCAAGGTAAAGCGGATGGCCAGATCCGTGCCCGCCAGGATGAACGCCAGAGTCTCACCGGTGGGCGTGAAGTCGCCGTCGGGTCCGTGGTAAAGGCCGCCGAATTCGGTGAACCGGCGGTCGAAGGTCTTATTTTTGGTGAAGAACACATCCAGCAATTGCGGGCGTAGATGCGGCGTCAGGGCAAGCACCACGGCGACCCGTTCGCTGAAAGACAGATGGTAGTGGCGGACGAAGCGGGCATAGCGCGAATCCGACTGGCTCAGATCGGGCAGCGGAATTTCAGACACATCCCGGTACGCCGTCTCCTCATCACAATAAAGCTTAAAGCGGGTATCGAGCACCTGGGTGAACCAGGCCAGTTCCTGTTCCAGGTCGCGGGCATTGGCCTGAAGCTGGGCTTGAATCGAGTCTGGCATCACCACTCCACCCGCAGCGGCGCCGTCATCCAGGGCAATTTGACCCAGTCCACGCTCCAGGGAAAACGCTCCAGCACGATATCGTAAGTCTCCCGCTCCACTCGCAACAGCCAGGCGCCGTCGCGCTGGCCGAGTATTCCCTGCCGCAGCAGAAAAGTGCCCCGAAAACCGGCAATGGACATATTGCGCAGGATCGGCGCGTGCTCGATTACGGCGCTGAGCAATAACCCGCCTTCATCCAGTTCCTCCGCGCTCAAGGGAGGCTCCAGCAGGAATAGCGCGTCCGGCTCCATTCCGCAAAGCACCTTGGCGAGCGGCAGCCGGTATTCCGGCGGCTCGGTTTCCTCGGTCGCCAGATAATGCAGCAGGCCGACCGCCCGCTGGACGGCGGCGTCATCCTGGAAGCGGTTCTTTGTGATCAAACCCAGGCGCTCGAAGAAGTGGCCGAGAAAGGGCCATAACAGCACCAGACCGGCGGTGTCGATATATACCTCGTCGGCGTCGCTGAAACTCAGGTCAATCGGCTCCGGTTTGGCGGACGTCTCCGGCGATGGCGCTGCCAATGATTGGAGTGCCGCCTGCCAGCGCTCGACGGCGTCCGGTGGTAGGGGGGTAGGCTGTTTTAACGGGCCGGCGAGGACGCCGGCGCTCCCAGGCATCGTCGGGTCAGACTGGTCAGGCTGTTGAGCACGGCCTGTGCCCAACCTACTACTACGCCAGGGGGAACCTGGATTGCTACGCCGGGTTGACAGCGGCTTGTACGGTGCAGCATCGTCCACCAGCTTCTCCATCATTGCCCGGATCTTTCGATCCGCGTCCGAGCCCCCTCCTGACGGAACCTCGCCTAAATCCTGTAAGAGGGCGGTGTAGGGTATGCCGTATTTGGCGGCCAGGCGCATTAGCACCGACCGGCAGAAGGACGGCGGGTCGCGATGAGGCGCATCCGAGAGCGCCGCTACGTGTAGGATGATTTGCCAGAGTTGGCGTCTGAATTCGGAAGACGGCGTGCCGGCCAGCGACCGGGCGCGTTGCCGAGCGACTAGCAGCGATTGGAATAACACTGCCGGGAAATCGCCCAGCTCCGTTGTGTGCAGCGCGGCGAGCGCTGCCAGCCGCTGGTCATCGTAGTGCTGGATCAACCGCTGCATGGGGCGCTCTTCCCGCGCAAGCTCCGCCAGCAGCCGGCGCAGCCGGTCGGGGGCCTGGCGTAACAGATGGTCCAGGCTGTCCTCCAGCAGATGGGGTTGCGTAAGGTCCGCCCACCAGGGAAGGCTGCCCTGTCGGATAAACAGACTGAACAACTCCAGTTGGGACTGGGCCTTGGGAGTTTTGTCCGGGGGGATGGCGGCGCTTTCCTGGCCGCCGATCTCCTCGGCCAGCCGCTGGCGCAGGGCGGCGCCGACTTTGACGACCAGGTCGGCTTCCAACCGATCAGGATCGACCGGTCCCAGGTCCAGTTCCAGCCGGTCGATCCGGTGGAGTTGGTCGGGCGCGCTCAGTTCGTCGCAGCAGCGCTCGATCAGCGGCACCAACCGCTGGCGGTGAATGCGACTCAGCTCCGCCAGCAGCGGTTGGGCTTCTGCGGTGTCCTGAATCTTAAGCTCCATGACTTGGCGTTTGATAATGTGTTTCTGTCCGCCCATATCAACCGATGCTAATAGTCACCGCGCTATTCAACTGTGTACTCAACCCGGTCCGGACTTTGGTCGCCATGACGTTAAACGTCGTCTTCTCCGTTAATACCTTCGTAGGCAACAACAGGGTCTGATAGTCTACCGGATCGTCCGGCGCCTCCACCACAAAGTCCACCTCGACCCGATCGGTTTCAATGCCCCGGTCTTCCCAGTGAAAGCCGGGTTCATTTACCGGTTTATCGTCACTCAGACGCAATTGGTACATGACCCCTTTCTGCGTACCGTTGACTGTAACCATCCCTTTGGTATTGGCGGAAATTGACGGCGCTTTCGCGCCGACCGTCGGCGCTGGATTCGGCTTGACGAGCACGACCTGCGCCTGCGCTAACCATAGCGTCTCCTGATTTTCTTTCTTGGTCGCTTTTACGATAAACAGGGTGTCTTCCTTCAATGTGCCCGTGCTGACGGACCATTGCCCGTTCTTTTCTTGGAAAAACCCGACTTCGACCCATGTTCTCTCATCGCCACGGTTGACAATCCCCTTTAGCACTTCTTCAGCTTTACCAATCGGAGTGGAAGGATAATCGGTTACCGTTAGCTCCCGCTTATACAACTGATACTTTGTGTTCGATTGGGTGCCGGCTAGGGTTAGCGTGGTCTGAGCCGCATAGTCGATGATCGACGGCTCGACGGTTACCGCCACCTTTGGATTGGGTCGGACCTTTACGGATAGCTTGGTCGTAAGGTCGGCGGCGATACTCGTCTCCGAAGTCCGGAAAGCTTTGATTATTATTTCGATGTCTTCCATCAGTGTATTGGATTCGAGAGTGATACTGCCTTCTTTTTTGCCTTCTGCGGATTTTGATATATCGCCTTCTGCGCTCATCAGTTGATAGGAAATTCCTGCCTGACTGGTCTCGATCTCCACTATCACGGCACCATTATAATCAATGGTGATTTGATTGTCGGTGCTGCTTTGATCCTTGGCAGGCTTGAACTTAACTCGCAAGTCTGTATTGATACCCGATTTGATCGTAACGGGTTTATTCAGGTAGGTTTCCAGCGGGGGTTTCAGTGGATTTCCACGGGCGTTCAATTCGCGGGAAGCCAGGATGGTGAAGGTAATATCTTTTTTGATTTTTGGTGTTTTCAGTTCTATCTCTGTAGCCTGACTCCTTTCCCGCAAGACGCTAAATAATGGCTTGCCTTGCTCATTGATAAGCGGTTTGCCGTTCTCGCCACAGAGCGGGTCGCCATTTTCGTCACAGAGTATATATCGCACTCCGCTTTGAGCGCCCAGGATCTGTATGTCCGCCTGCTGTTCCAGGGCGACCATAGGGACATATTTCAGTTCAATATCCCGCAGTGGATAGGGGGCACCCATGCCTAGTAAATCAATCAGCCGATCGCGGGCGTCGCGCACCTTCGTACTGCCTGTGTCCTTGCCAACAAGGTTGCCCAACCAATCCTGGTAGGCGGCTTCAAAGGCGCGCATTTCTTCCTGCGTTAGCCACCGGCAGCGAACATGGAGGTGCGCCGGGGTTTCCTTGCGCACCGTCTGCTCGATGAGATTGCGGAATTCCTCCTGGAACCGCTTGACCCAGGTGGGAAAAATAAAGCTGATTTGCTGGGAGTAGGGGTCTTTGCGCTGGGGTTGGTCTTGTGCCTCCGGTAACGCCAGTAGCACACCGGCCTGCCACCTTTTGTCATCGCTTTCCTGTTTCATTGCCACCAGATCGGCCAGGCATGGCCAGAGCAGGAGGTGTTCCACCATGTGGAAGCCGCCTTCGTCAGTGTCTTTTAAATCAGCCAGATTCCGTCGGCGGTACGAGGAGAGTCCCAGTTTCCGACTGATGCGCTTTTCCAGGCCGGACACGTTGTCGGTGTCCCAGGCAGGCGAGGTATAGTTGAACGCCCGGCCCCTGGCGGCGCCAAGCTCACGGTAATCCTGAAGAAACGCGCACTTCGTTTTGATCAAATCTTCCGAAGTGTGGGCAAGAGAATAATCGGTAAGGTCTTCAGCAAACCGGGCCAGCAAATGATTTAGAAAACGGTTTTTGCGCTCGTGGGCGACCTGGGAATTTTCGGTGATCTGTTGAAGCTTATTCGCGCGGGTGATCGGGACAGAATCAATCCAAATATCATCCAACCCCAGGCGGGGATCGTTGATGATTTGACAAAAGTAGGTTTGGGCCTGGGCTTGCGGCAAATCAAAGGAAAAAAGTTCCTTGACGTTGGCCAACTGGGCGAAGTAATTCGCCAGTAACTGATCGAAAAACAGCAGGTAGGCTTGCAGTTGCTTAGCCTGGGCCTGGCGTCGCGCGGGAACCGAAGCAGGTAAGCCGAGTTCGCCAATGCCATAAACTGCCGGGAATTGCTGCTGGATGGAATAGTAGCTCGCAACCCGGCGGTCACGCCCGGCTGCAAGCCGGACGTCGCGCTTTTCTTCCGGCAACGGCTTATACCGGTCGGCCTGTTGCAGGTCTTCAAAGATTTTGATTACCCGATCAGGGTTCGATCGCGCCGTAATCCCGCCCCGGACCAACTGAATCTTATCGATGAGCAATACGTGCTTACTGTCCTTGACCAATACGGGCGTACTATCCTTATCCAGCTTCAGGTACCAACTTTCAGGCTTGGATCCAGCCGATAGGCTGATATCGTTGACGGCGTTCACACCTGTCACATTCATGATTTCTTGAATGAGGTCGGAGGTGCGCAGTCCTGTTTTACGCTCAAAATGTTCCAGTTCATCGGTGTCTATGAACCCATGCTCAAGCACCGGCCCATTCATGATTTTATCGATGCGCTTGCCCCGCACGTGCATTTCGGCCAGGGTATAGAAGCGAATGCGGGGCGAGATGCAGCGGTCCAAGGCGTGGTAGATTTCGGCCAGCAGCCGATCGGGATCGTCGACTGTGCCCACTTCGATTTCCGCGATCACGGTAATCGGCTGCTCAGGTAATATCTTAGCGGGGATGAAATTCTGGCCCAGGTTGCGGTATTTATGCAGGCGTTGGTTGACTGCATTTTCCAGTTCTGGATTCGGATTTTCGTCCCGCTCAATCAGCACCCGGTAGATACCCCGCACAGGCGCCAACTCGCGGTGAGGCGCCGCTTCCAGGTACAAGCTGTCATCATAAGGGTCGTAATATACCTTTGGCTGCAAGTTTTCTGGCTGCAAGTTTTCGACCGGTTCGATCCAGGCGTTTTTGACACCCTCGACGTCGATCACGACTTTTCTGAGGTCGGTCAACGTAATCGGGTTGGTCGTCAATATCTCGGCGGGGCTGTAGAGTGAGCGGTACGGCTCTGATTCGCCGGTCGCCAGCAGGTCTTTGAGATCGTAGGCGATGCGATAGCTCAAATCCGTCAGGGCGTAGCAGACCTGTTCCAGAATGGTGATGCCGGGATCATGGAGATTGAAATCCGTCCACAGCGATCCGGCCAATCGTTCAAGCTGGTGGATACCTTCCTGGCGCAGGAAGTTGTAGTCGAGGACAGCGTTGTCAGGAAGGGTAGGCATGATAGCGATTTATTAGGATTCGCAAGGGTTCGATGTGACCGTTCATCCCATTATATGGTATGCCTGCCTTAGAAGATGCCGATCTGGTAGCTGGCGACGAAATGCGGCCAGTCGATGTGATCGGCTAGATCGATGTCGTCGATCAATTCGACCTTGTGCTGGGCACGATCGAACAACGCGACACAGGTAGCGGGGAAGTTGTTTCGGGAGGGATAAACCAAGCCATCGAAGATAGGCTCGCCGTTTTTGTCCAAGGAATCATGCACCACCTGCGACACCCGATAGGTGTGCAGGTAGCGTCGGCTCGATAACTGCATCAGATTGAGGCCGAAGTGCTGCGCCATGACGCCCGGCGCCGTGAGATCGGCCAACGTCAGGTCGTGTGTCACGCCCACTGCTCGAACCATACGGCTTTTCACTTCAGCAAGGGCGATGGAACGGCCTTTCCGGTGATGCCAGCGGTGTTGATGGAAAACCGATTCCATCAACGCCGTGGCAAGGTCGAAGCTCAGGTAGAGCACGCCATAGGCTTTGTCGGGTGAGTCGTAGCGATTGGTGCGGTCGCGCCCGAAATACAGGGCCTTGCCGCGATAGGCCGTGCGGCTCACGTGCTGCAGCAATTCGCCCGCGGCGACGAGCTTGGAGGGCAGGAGCGGATTCAAGCAGTGATTCCATCAATGAACGCCCAAGGCGTTGTAGACGGCTTTCACCACCGCATCCAAGTTGCCAGGGCTGACCGCCTCGACCGGGGACCGATCACCCAAGCTATCGAGAGGCTCGGACAAGGCCTGGAATACAGTCCAGGCATCGATATCGGCAGCCCTCTTCAATACCTCCTGCGTAAGGCGCAAACGGAGCGGATCAAGTTGCCATTCGGGCAGCCGCTGCCGGCGCGGGCCGACACTCAGCGCCAGCAGTCTCCTGGGCTTGGCAGCGAGATCCTTGTAGATCTGTTGCCGCGATTTGTGGGCCAGCCTGGCAAACTCGGGTAAGGGTAGATTCTGCGGCTGCTCGAACCGTCGTAGCATGGCGCTACGGCCACGCTGGAGGTCGGTAGCCGACGGACTCCAGCGGGTGTCGGCCCGCAACACCCGGGCTTTTCCTCCGAGGGTGTCTACTAGGGAGGACGAGTCAGCGGCGACCTGCTCGGCTGAGGCCAATTTCTCCTGAATGAGTGCTTCCAGTTCTGCCGCGAACGCCACCGGATCTTTGATACTGGCGGCCGCCTCGAACCGTTTCACTTCGGCAGGGGTGACCTTGGGAAGACCGAACCCCGGGAGGCTTGAAGTCTTGGGCATGGGGCGTCTCCAGAAAGACGAGAGAATAACTGCAATATAGTCTCGTATGTCTCATTTGTCAATTATGACAACTTAAAGCTCCGATGGTAGCCTGGATGTAGGCCGGAAGCCGGAATCCAGGGTTCAGGCGCGATCCTGGATTCCGCTCCGCCAGCTTCGCTCCATCCAGGCTACACTGGCTACACTGGCTACACTGGCTACACTGGCTACACTGGCTACACTGGCTACACTGGCTAGTTTGTTAGCCAATAATCTGGTCATACTCAGCATGGCTTCCGATCCAAAACCACTGGACACCTTCAGGCACGGGCACGCCGAGTGCTCGATAATGCAAGCCCACACGAACGCTCCTGAAACGTCCCGCACAGACAAGTTTGAACTGGAGCGATGGATGCACTGGATTTTGCTTGAGTAAAGCATAGTTGCGGCGCGCAAGCTGCTGCACTTCTGGTGGCAATTTTTGGAAACATTGCCAGAACCGGCGAGAAGTAAAGTGTCTCAAAGTTCCCGTGCCTGACCATTACGATATTCAGTGAGTGCTTCTTCGGCAAGAGCGTCTAGCTTTCCGACGGCTGCGTCCGCCTCAATCTGCGCGTCCCACGCTTCTGCATCAAATTGGGCAAACCAGCGACGGAATTTAGCAAGCTCGGTCGGTGATAACTGCTCTACAGCTTGTTCAATTGCTTCTGCGGTAAACATCGCTTAATCTCCGAAATGGCAGCGAGAACATACCTGATTCTGAACTTATCGAAAACGCTCCAACAATATGGGGATACAAAGCCTACGTAGCCTGGATGAAGCGGAGCTTACGGAAAGCTCTGTAGGCTGGGGCGAGCGTGTCATGTTGGGGTTCGTGCCTCATCCCAACCTATGGGCTACGCTGGCTTGATCCATACTTCTTGAGCCTCTATAGTCCAGCGCGAATCCGACCATCCAGTAACGGCGTCGAAACCTCTATCGTCAACTGGACCGATCCACACCTGGATCTCATGGTCCCCTGCACTTATGCCGATTGCATATCCCAATATGGTTGCAGGTTCATGATAGTTTCCGCTACTGCAATACTTATCCTGATAGATAGCACCGCCTGATGGAGGTCTACCGTCGACACGTATCTCCCACCGTGCAGCCACATTAGTTCCCGCCACTCTGAAGTTATCGCAATAAAGTATACGTATAGCGGTGTCCGGGTACTGCTTCGTAAATTTCAGGACTCTGCTCTTAATCTGCCCCTTACTTCCTGTTTGGTAAGTTGGACCAATGCCTGTTGCTATCGCTACCTTCCTGATCAAATCACCTTGAACGGTAAGCTTTGCCTTTGGATCGCTGGTGCCGATGCCGACATTGCCAGTGACATTCAAGCCTCCATTAACATCCAGTTTTGTCTTTGGATCGGTGGTGCTGATGCCGACATTGCCGGAGGGCTGCAAGATCAAATGATCGTCGACATCGTTCATGGTGCCAATGATCAGGCGGTTGGCTTCTCCTGTGCTTCCAATCGTGGCATCATCCTGATATTGGATAAACCCATAGTCACTTGTAGGATTCCTTTTGCTACGGAACACAATACTGCTGGCGCCTCCAGCATTATCATGATCAATAATTATCGTTCCCTTACCCACCCCATGCTCTGTGCCCATAGCCTCCGAAATCGACAAGCGACCTGCTGGGCTGGTCGTCCCGATGCCGACTTCCCCATTCACCCCTGCGACATATAAATCCGTAGTAAATTTTTTCGGACTGCCTGGAAGTGCTTTCACCTCCTCATCGACCCTACCAATCTCAAAATCCTGAGCATTAAGACGCCATATGCCGCCCTCCCTGCCCTCATACTTCATAAAGCCTACCCGCTTTTGTTTTTCGCTATCGACAATCACCCCCGTGCTTTCACCGTTGACAAACAGAGAGCCGGCTTCGAGGTGCAGTTTCTCACTGGGACTCTGCCGTCCCAATGCCGACGTTGCCGGAACCGCTATCGATAAACAATCGACTCATACCGCCAGCATCGCTGATACTCAGGCCTGATTTATCACCCGACTTCTGCTTTAACTGCCAGGTTTTTGCACCCCCATCAATGCGGTAAAAATTAATCAGTGATTCGTCCGTACCGGTCGCTTTTGCTTTTATACTGAGCGGATCGTTGGGGAGTTTGAGAATCACGTCATCATCGAAATTGAGCGTACTGTCGATGAACTCCGCAAATTGCGATTCTGTCGGCTTTTTACCTTTTTGGAAATACTCTTTCAGGGTCGATCTTGTGGTCATGACTGAGGCCTCATTCAATTAACCTGTTGTTGCACTATAGTTAGGCGACTTCGAAGTCCAGCTCAACCTCCATGTAGTTGATACCGATAAAGTATTTCTCTTCGTAGACTTCTTCGGTAATCGGATCGATCACGTGCTGCCGGTCCGATACCAGGATGGCATCCGGGGAAATGGTAAATTCAGGTTTGGCTTTGCCTTCCAGAATGGCAAACAGCTTAATGCCGGCCACATAATCCACGTAGGGCAGTCGCTCGATAAAGTTGACGATCAGGCTGGCGTTGACTTTGCCCCCGAAAACAATTTCCGCACTCTGATCATAGGCCCAGGGCGCAAGGTAGCGCTTGAGCGCTTCCTCCAGTTCCTGCTGATAAAAGCCAGGATTGTTCTCCGTCCTGAAACGCACACCCAACCGGACTCGCAGAGGAATGTAAGTAGGATTGCTGACAGTAAAGCGCGCCAGGGGTGAAGTCTGCTTTTTGAGGTACTGCTTAATCCGCAAGAGCATATCGGCCGGCGCCTTCGGCTCAAATGGATCGAAGGGCCGCTTGCCCCGAATGTCGGGAATAACAATGATCTTGATATCATCCGCCAGGCGCGGGTCATCCGACGTACCGACCGGCAGGCATTTCACCTTGTAAATCTCCGGAAAGGCCTCCAGAACCATGCACTCGTAATCCCAACAGGTCAAGGCACGGTCTTTATGCCGCAATCGCTCGCTGACGCGGGTGTAAAAACGACCGGCCTGCTCCGGCCCTTTGCCGCCGATCGAACTATAGGGCTGGTGAATGGCCTTGACCGCCGGCAACTGCTCGGCCAATCCGGTGATACTGTTGGCAGGCAGGGGCTGGTTCAGATGATCCGGGGCATTATTCCGGTCGATGAAGACAGCGCTTACCGCCTGTGCATGGATTCCCACTATATCCCCGACGCTTCGGCAGTTTTTGGCAATGCTGGCCCGAATCCAATAAAGGTCTGGCGGCAACAGAGTGCTTGCCTTGATGGGTGGCAAGTCGAAGGTGATGATTCCCGAATTGAGCAGTCCATTGGTGCTGTCGGAAAGCCGCTTTCCGTACTCAAGCATTTCCCAGCGGTTGTCGTCAAGGTAATGCCAGTGTATCGGCTCTCGTGCCACGTCGGGGTCGGCGCTGCCCTCGGCGATTTGGAACAGCGCGGCTAGAGTCTGCGGAGGAGCGAGGTCTTTGATGCCGATGAAAAGCTCGCCTTCATTCGGGTATTGTGGCAACCAATGATGTTGATCATCAGTCGTCAGTTCGCGATAGCCGAACAGCTCGACGTGATAAAGCTGTTCCACTGCATCAGAGTCGGTCTTTTGTGCCAGGTCGATCTCTACCGACGCTTGATAGCCCATCGTCAGCCGCTTGATTTTGGGCGTGTAGGGCAGATTGACGACATAGGGGTCGGGGACGTTGTCTTTCTTTCTGTTCGCGTAAGCGGTAGCCGCAGGCAGATAGATCGCATGCTGAAAATCTGGCGCAAGCAGTTCGAGCTGCCAGTACCGATTCCAATTCAGCACCTCTTCTGCTAGGACCGGATAGAGATCCTGGCGATAGTTCGGATAAGCGGATTGGATCTTGTTCCCACCGATGGGAATGATCTTCGTTTTAGAAGCATTTGTTTCATCAAAAAGCTCAATACCTGCGTCCTTTACCTCAAAGAAAGTCCGATTATCGAACAGGTTCAATTTAGCTGTGAAGCTCTTATTATTAACCGGACTGCTTGGTTGGTCTCCTGATTCTACTACTTTAAAGTTATAGCCCCGATAATGGGTATTGAAACTATCCGGCGCACCCATCCAGTCAATGCTTAGATTCAGACTGTCCAATTTCTTGGAACACAGTTCCGGGTGGGCGAAATAGAAGCTGGACCCGACCATCGGTGCAAAACCGAAAGGCTCGAAAGGCTTCTTGGCATTCAGCACGCTGTTGTCATTTTGTAAGGTAAGCTGCGTCATGCCTGCTACGTTGACCTCGATGCGGGCTTTCTCCAATTTCAGCGCTGCAAAGGCGCGATAGATGCTGTCGTTCTTCTCTGCAATGTCGGCCAAGAGAATCTGCAAAATCGGCCAGGGCGTTTGGATCGTGGGTTTCACCGTCCACGGCTCTACCGGAGGAAATTGTGGGTCCAAAGTAAGAATTATTTGCAAGGCGTATTTAGCGGCTGCCTGGCCGCCTCGCGTGGGTTTTACAAGTTCTATGTTAATGCTTTTCGTTGTTTCGTTCGCCACCTTTATCGGAACGGGGACGACTTCTACCATTTTCTTTTGGGTGCTCAGCCAGAAACGGAAGGGAAGCAGTTCCTTAAGAGTAGTTTCAATCACTTTCTCATCGAAATTATCTTTGCTGAATTGGAGTGTTAGCGTAATAATACGATTTCCTTCCGCCAGCGCCAGGAGTGGCGAAGCGATGGCAAAGCCAGTAGCGGCTGGTGTAGCGAGGTCTTTCCAAAGGGACGTGCAGTCTCCTCCAAAGGTTCTCCAGCGAGGGGTAACGGTCTCTTCTTTCAGGTCGGACTGCACCTGCAACTGGGTTGCATCTGTGGCAGCGTAGCAGTTTTCCCAAATTTCGATCTGCGCTTTCTGGTCCCCCCGTTTTCTGGACTGCGCCAGTTCCACTATCTGGTAGACCTTGGCCCAATCGTGCTCGGTTGGTTTTTCTTTATTTTTGATCTCTTGGATATAGGTAAAATTTGCAGGTTCCAGAAAGAGCTTCTCCTGGATATAGTGCTTATCATTATCGGAATCTAGCTCCATGAATTTCTTTGACTCCGGAAGTTTATCACCCGGCGCCGGATCACCCCAGGCGTATTGAATCATCGACTCAAAGCCGTTGGTATCGGCTTCATGAATTTTTTTCAAGTCCTCCCATCGTTTGGGAAGATTCTTAGTAATATGGGCCTTTTCCAGGATCGAATAGACCTGTTCCCATTCCCAAGGCTTGGCCTCCTGCTTTTCCGGCTTTGCATGAATCTGCCGGATAAAATCAAAATCTTCGGCCGACATGTGGAAATAGGATTCCAGTTGTAAAACTTGGCCATAACAGTCATCGAAACTCTTAATAGTTCCGGAGAATTCGGGATCTCCGAGTGTTTGCTTGATAAGCGCCTGGAACTTGTCGGATTTATAAACACGGAGGAGATTCGGTGGATCAAGCGTTTTCAGAATCTTCTTTTTTTTGCCGGCCGCCCGCAAGATGTCATAGATTTGGCGCCAGTCTTTATAGATGTCGTCAACGAGTTTCATCATGTCCACGAAATTCTCGAACGACATAGGGAGCTTGTTTGGATCTTTGATGAAGGATTCGACGTCTTTCCGCTCCCGCAGACGGTAGAGATCGTAAATATTGTTCACTTCCGGCAATGTGACGAAAAATGTATCCCACGATTCTAGCCCTAAAGCAGCCAACAAATTTTTATCGAAGTTATCAGGCTCTGCAAAAGCCCAATTAAAACGGGCGTCACGCTGCTTCCCGGCGTCTCGCAGAATGTCATTGATTTTACTCCATCGCCCATCCTTCTCCCGATCAAGTTCAAGTTTATGCTGCAATTGCATCAGCGTGCGGAACGCGGGAAGGAGCAGGCCGAGATCATTCCGAATAAAGCGCAGCAGGGTGTCAAGGTGATCGAGATCCGGCAGGTTGGGCGTTCCCGGATAAGTGGCCAAGTTGCCGCCGGAGCCGGTCTCGCCCAGCGCAATGGCGAGCATGCACATGAACGCTTTCTCAGGTTCAGGCAAGTCTTTTAATGAGTCAAATACCGGCAATTTCTTCCGCAAATCAGAGTTTTCACGGACATCGCGGCTGCCGATCATCTGCCTTTTCACGAACAGATTTTTGAAGCTGACGACCGTGGCTCGATTGGCGACGATAGCCTGCTCGGTCCGGTAAAACAGGTCGGCTCCCTGACTGTCCCGGCCGGCGGAAAGCACACTACCCTGCGGCAAAAGGAACTGGCCCTGCCCATCGGCTAATTCGACCCACACATGGACGTGGTCGGGAATGGACTGGTTGGCGGATAACTGCAGAAACTCCCGGTAGTAGAACTCCAGATGCCTGCGAGTGAGGTCGTTCAACTGGGCTTTGATGTGCTGGAGAAGTTCGAGAAAAGTGAGCAACAGCACGAGGTGCGGACGGGCGTGGTTAATTTTCCAGTCTTTATCAAACTTATCGGGTTCTTTTATAAAAGCAACCAGCTCATCTAAGTCCTGGGCAAGCAATCCACTCCAATCTTCCGCAGGCTGATTGTCCACATTGTAATAGCAAAGTTGTTTGGCGTATTCCCGGGCGAAAGTCAGTAAATCTTTTATCGAGCGTTCATCGACGGCGACATGATCAGGCTTCAATGCTGTCTGCATGCGGCCAGCCTGACTGGTTCCGTCACGTTGCAATACGGGCGATACCGGTGGATCGGTCTTGTCGTCCATAATCAAATCGCTCAGGCGCCTTGAAACTTGGTGTTGGTGGTGATAAACCTGCCCGAACCGGAATATTGAGGCGTGGCATCGGAAATCGGCGGATCAGGGGGAGCGGGCTGCGCCGGACTTTGCACCTCAAAACTGGCGGTGAAATTATCCCCTTTGAGCAGCACGGCTTTACCGCCGGTGCAGGTCTTGGTAGCTTTCTGATTACCGGCTAGTGCGGCGATTTTCAAGGTGCCGGTCCCCGGCGTGGAGTATTCCGGAGTCGTATAGGCACAGTCGGGAACCTGGAGATTTTTTTCATCGCCATCCACACACATTTTCTTACCGTTCAAAGTGGCCGGTCCGCTGCCTTGCAGATCGCCGAATTTGACCACCACGACTGCCATTTTCTTACCGTTCAAAGTGGCCGGTCCGCTGCCTTGCAGATCGCCGGGTTTGACCACCACGACTGCCGCTTCGAAATTCGGCAGGAACTCGGCTTGATCGCCTTCAATCAGCACAAAATCAGCCATCGTTCCGTACTCCTAAAAACCCGGTTGGGCTTCGTTGAGATAGAAGGGATACACCATGTTGTAGCGCGAGTTCGTGCTTTTCACGGTATAGACTAGATTGATCAGCAACAGCCCTATCACTTCCTTACTCTCGGTAATTTTCAGGTCCTCAAGCGTAATCCGGGGTTCATGGTAAAGAATGGCGTCTTCCAGCAGGCCGTTAAGGCTGTTGATCAGGCCCTGATTGACACCCTCGAATAGAAAACCGCCCAGATCGCAGCCAAATTCTTCCTGCATGATCCGCTCGCCCTGAGCGGTAGCCAGCAGGATTTGCAGACTCTGCTGGATATCGTCCACCCCCGTGACCAGCAGCACATCGGCTCCGTTGGCCGTAAAGGTCGGCGGAAAATGCCAGCCGGCGCCCAGAAATGATGTCAATTCGTCTTGCATGGACTCACTCATTCGGGCCGTAACCATGTAACGTTCTCCTCCCCTATTGCACTAATAGGGGAAAGCATCTATTTTTTCCCCTCCTTGAATAAGGAGGGGTGGCGCGTAAGCGCCGGGGTGGTTTTTTCCCTCCACAGTCACTCCGACTCGATTGCCACCGGTTCCGCCAAAGGCGTCTCTT
Source organism: uncultured Pseudomonadota bacterium (assembly GCA_963708455.1). Lineage (GTDB taxonomy): Bacteria > Pseudomonadota > Gammaproteobacteria > Competibacterales > Competibacteraceae > CAIMUS01. The sequence goes on along the minus strand of CAVPSQ010000004.1, from coordinate 1,089,663 downwards.
GGATGGCAGACTCATTACCGAGTTGGGCGGCCGCCTGCTGCTGAATCCTGCCGATCAGGGCATAGACTCGGACAAAGGGCAGATTGCCCAGTGCCTCCAGAATCAGATTGGCCTGGTCGGTATTAACTTTCAGTGTAATTTCTTGTGTTGCCATTAGCTTATACCTTTACGGTTTATTTGATATCCACCTTGGCGCCTTTGATCTCGACATTACCGCCAGCCTCTATCTTCAAATCCTTGGTGCTTTTGATGACAATACCGTCGGAACTCAGGGTAATCGCATTAGCATGCTTATCGATAATCTCGATTTTTTCCGCCTCATCGTCCAGCAGGATCTTATTGGCGTTTGGTGTCTCGATGGAGAGGGCCGCCTTCTTGTCATCGAATAGAATGAGAGTCCCTTTCTTGGTGACGATAGCCCTTTGGAAATTATCCTTATCGAGCGTGCCTACTCTGGCGGGCGGGGTATTTTTGGAACTGTACAAAGCGCCGAGTATCACTGCCTGCCGGGGGTCATCATTGAAAAAACCGACCACGACTTCATCGCCAACCTCAGGCCGGAAAAAATACCCCCGGTCCTTACCGGCATCCGGCGTCGCCAGCCGCGCCCACCGTGCTTCTTGGGTGGCGTCGATGAGCGGCAGAATGATTTTGACCCGGAATTCCTTGTCGGGATCTTCCTCGAAGGCGCGAACAATGCCGATGTGAAGACCGTTAACTGCCGGCAGCAGACCGGCCGCCGGCGCAGCGGCGATATCCTGCCGGGCGGAAAACCACTCCGCAGAGAGACCGAATTGCACATCCGTCAACCAACCCTCAACGTTGACCCGGTGGCGTACGCCGGTAACCAGGGTGTTGCCTTTGAAGCGATTCCCGACCCCGGCGATTTCCATGATATCGAGCGGCTTGATATCAGTAAAACCTGGCACCGAGAGCCGTCCTCTGAGCATTGCCAGCCGGCTTCTGGCCATTTTAGCGTCCGCCCAGGCCTGTAATTCTTCCGGCGCTATCGGAGTGGCGCCGGCCAGCGTATAGGCATTGGCGTTCAGGGTTTCCGCTAGCTTGGTTCCATCGAGATTGCCCTGGGACAGAGTAAAAGCTTTTGCTTTAACCGCCGGAGTCAGTTTCTGGGCCTTGATATCCCAAGCGATGCTTTGCACGTCCGCATACTGCCCACTGGCGTCCGCTTCCATTTCGAAGTTATAAATCTCGCTGATGCCATATTCGAAGTGATGTTTGGGAGAACCGCTCATGGCTATTTTCTGCAGCGAGATTTCACCATCATCCACCTTCACCAAAAGCCCATAGATATCGGCACGTGACAGGATAAAGTCCCAATCCGTACAGTAGTATTGTGCAATCTCCAAGTGTTTGGGTTGAGTGGCGGCAATCATGCCCGCTTTCAAGCCATTATCCTCAATAATTTTTTCGATGATCTCATTGTCTGTTTGGTTGTGAAAAACCTGGTTTTTGCGGACTTGCGTGAGCTTGATGGCGGTATCTTTTAGTCCAACCGTGAGCAAGGAAGCCTGCCCATCCACCTCGATACCGTGTTTGATCACCAGCCCTTTGAAAACGGTTTTCTCTGCATCCGACGCCCCCTCGTAACGCAGCTTGATTTCTATCTCTTTTCCAGGCTCGAAAAAAGCAGTGCTGCTGATTTTGAAGTTGCGTTGGGCGGCGTCGCCATCGATCAATGTCAATTGAGCATAGGGGATCCGATTGACTTCCTTGGTAATATCGATAGTCAATAATTCATAGGTCGAGTTCATTGTTTCGCCATCGCTCAGGATGGTAACGGTGACTACGCTCATAAAATAGTGCCGCTATGATCGCTCAGTGGGCAAGGGTGGAAAAAAGAGTTCCTGGCCGGGTGTTAGATTTCTGAAATCATCCAGCTTATTTTGCTGAGCCACCCAGAGATAATAGGCCGCAGAACCATAGATTTCCTTGGCCAGCAACGGCAATGTATCGCCTTTTTTCACGATTCGACTATGCGTTAAATCGGGGGAGTTTTTTAGCGGGTTACGGACGCGCTTGTCGGGAATCTAAATCCTCTATGAAGACGGTACTGAGCTCCGCTCGCAATGGGTTTCCACTGTTGTCGAACAGGGTATATTTGGTATCGACGGACTTCAGGCGACAGTCGAAGTTATTAAGCGCCGTACATTGAATTTTTAGATAGACGGGTTCATGGATCTGGCCATCCATATAGAAACACAAGTTTAAGAAAGATCTTGATTTGCTCGGCAACATCTTGAGATTTTCCCAATGGAATAGTAGCGCCGCCCTCATCGATAACTCCGGTGCCATCCATAATTAAAGTCAGGGTAAACTCTCTTGGCAGGGAATGAGAATACCGTGCAGGCCTGCCACTGGTATTGATTCCCTGCAATTTTTGGAATGTGTTTTGATGCTTTATAGCAAAAGTGGTTGTGTTGAACATCACCTTGAACACACCTTTGCTTCTGGTCCGCTTGGAGTCCAGGTAGGCATTAATTATCAGTTTTTCCAGGCTCCTGGGATTGGTGAGCGGCATCTCAGCGTTCCCTGGATTGTTTTATGATGTTCATGACCTGTCTGACGCAGGCGGCAATAATGGCTTCCTTGTCGACATCGGTCGTCTGGCCGGAATCGGTGGCCGACGCTTTTTCCCGGCTGTCCACTGCTGTGGCTCTGATAACAAGTTCTTTGATTTCTATGGGCATGGATTAAATCCTGATAGGTTGCATCCGATGGTAGATCAGTTCCATGGTTTCTATCAACACCTGATTCTGGTCGGCGTCAAGGTCCGATATTCTCCACTTCACCGGGTAAGCTTTCATAAAGAGCCAACTGCTGATGGGAATACCGGCGCCGTTCAACAGGGAAACCAGGACATTGCCAGGACTGAATTTAAACTGTGACATAGCGACATCGAATTCCGCAGATAAGAGAGAGCCGATGGTCAAGCCTCTTTCCAGAAGCAGATTATCGTACTTCACTTCTTCGGGAAGCTGATAGGCATCGACGCTTATGGTTGCGCCGATGCCGGATACTTTTTTAAACCGAATATCGAGAGGGTTCAATAGGCCATTGGGCTTGAAGAAGAACACGCCAAAGCGGAATCCGAGCAGCGGGTCTGGATTAACGACCTGTCTTATATCATAAGGATAAGTCATTATAAACCCTTGTCAGCGTGACGCGAAGTGATAATCGACCCATAGATCATGAGCGATCAGTTCCATACTGGCGATGGCGACCTGATCGCTGTTTGCTTCCAGGGTCGGCGCTTCCAGTTTGATCGGCAAGGCACCGATGACGGTCCAACTGATCACCGGCAACCCATTCTCATCGCAAAGATCGACCTGAATGTCCCTTTTAACCCCGCTCCAAAATAGCCCGGCATTGCTTTTTACCAGCCATTGCTGCAAAAAATCATTGTTCTTGACCAGGCCTTTTTTTAAAGTCAAATGGATCGGTTGGCGCATACCAGGAATGATATTCACGCCCATAGCAAAGCTGAGGCCATGCTTGTAGGTAACCGGTTGGTATTCGAGTGTCAGGCCGGTTACTTGGGAAAAACCGATGACGGTCGCCGTGCCCTCGTTCATTACCGTGACCCGGTAATTATAAGAGGGCAGCGGATACGCCGATTTAATGTAGTCTTTGGTCTGGGCCATGAACCTACTTTAAGCCTCTTCCATAAAGATGGCATCACCCGTCAATTGCATCGTCTCGATAGCGGCATCATTGGATTTGGCATCGAAGGTAGGTGCATCCAGTTGGGTCGGAAAGGCATTGATCACTTTCCAACTGATGACGGCATCGCCTTTTTCGTCGCATAGACGGACATAAATATCCTGCTTGTCCACCTGATTGATCTGAATCGAATTGATCCACTTGAAGAAAGTGGGCACGCTGACACCCCGCATGATTCCTTTCTTCAGGGTGACAGTCACCTCCTTGCGCTGGGCGGGCATAAGCATTTTTCGAGGTCCGGGCGCTCCGCTTTCGACCGGGCTTTCCTTATAGGTCGTGGTATCGAAGGAAATGCTTAAACCCGATACTTCGGAAAAGGCTACCGTAGTGCCGCCCAATTCGACCCGGTAGTTATAAACCGGCAAGGGATAGGCAGACTTGATTTCATCTCTGGAAAGTGCCATGGCGGTCGCTCTATATTTGAGGTTGAATGCTTACCAGTAATCGAAGTGTGAATCGAGTCGGAACGGCTACGCTTCCTGCATCTTATGGCTGAACCGGAGGATAATGAATTCCGCTGGTCTGACCGCCGCTATTCCGATTTCGATAATCATCCGCCCTTCCAGAATGTCCTGGTTGGTCATAGTTTTGCCCAGACCCACGTTGGCAAAATAGGCGGATTCCGGTTTGGAACCGGCCAGAGCGCCCTGTTCCCACAGGCCATACAGATAGCTTTCCAGCATCGCCTTGACTTTAAGCCAGGTGGTCGCGTCATTCGGCTCGAATACGGCAAAAGCAGTGGCTTTGCGGGCGGATTCCTCGATCATAATGAACAGCCGTCTAACGGGGATATAGCGCCACTCGTTATCATTGCCGGCCAGCGTGCGGGCGCCCCAGATCAGGGTTCCCTTGCCGGGGAAGGCGCGAATGGCGTTGATCGATTTGCCGGCGGTCGGGTCGATATTCAAATTTTCCTGGTCTTGATTAGTGATCTTGGACACCGGACCGATCACCGATGCTATGCCGACATTCGCCGGCGCTTTCCAGACGCCTCTTTCTCTATCCACCCGGGCATAGATGCCAGCAATCGCTGGACTGGGAGGAAGGGTAACCCGTTGCGAATCCATCAGCGCTTTGATCTGATTATACAGCGCGGTCTGGGTGGTTTTAAGCTGTGTTGCTGTTGTGGCCTTAACGGACTGTGCTTCGGCGGAAGTGCTGGTAGCGGTGGTAGCGGCGCCATCCTCTATCGAGATTCCGGCCTCATCATAAGCATAATTCAACAAGCTTTGCAGATAAGGATGATAAGCGGTCCCATACATTAGATTGGAGGTGCCTATGTTATCCCTGAAACTGTTGATATCTCCAGCCGGAATATCGGCTATGAGGAAACGATCACCCAATTTTTGACATTGGGCAAGCGCTTGCTTGCAGAGATCGTAATACTCAAGCCGACTTAGATTGACGGCATCCAGCAATACAATTAGAGTGGGTTCATCCTCCATTTCCAGTTGTTCCAAGCCCCATATAAAATGGTTTTTATCAAATTGATCAACTTCGTGTGTACCCACCGAAACGATATAACAACTGCCGCCGCCATTTCTGAAATACAGGCTCAGGCCGTAATACATTAGAAAATCTTTCTCTTCCACATTGCTGAATGCTATTGCCGGCTTTCCCTGAGCGTCGAGCTTCGCCGTGAAACCACGTGGCTTCGCTTTGCCGAAGAGATTCTCGTATTCGAGCAAGGTATCGATGCGGGCTACTTGACGGGGATTTTTTCCCGTATAGCCAATAAAGGCCGGTATCGCCGTAGATACCTGTGCTACCGATGGTGGAAAGGTGGAGATTTCTTCTACGTATACGCCCGGAGTTTGATAAATAGCCATAACATTAAACCCTGGTTAGCGAAGAATCGGAAATGTATTTGACGACCTGATAAAAGGTGTCTTGTGATTCGTTGGCAATATCGATTCTGGTGTAGCTGCGAATCGATGGATTCGGCAGATGTTCGATCAAGTTACTGTCACCGAGACACAGTTGAAGATGACGGGGGCGCCGCTGACACGGGACGGGTGCGGTGGACACGAACCGCCAGTACTTGATACCCGCGATATTGCTGTATTGCCGCGCCAGTAGAGCAGCCACCGGATCTGGATCGATGGGATCGGGATGCTGCTCGGATATGATCCACGAACTGGTCTTATCGGCATCGACGATGGCGAATTCCCTGCCATTAGCATTGAGATCGGTAACGAAGTAATAGCTCCAGCGAAGCTGCCTGGCAATAAATTCAACAGTAAGTACTAGCGGATTTATGCTGAATTGCGCCAATGAAATGGTAATTGCCATTGGAATTAATAGAGGGCTTTCCCTCCCGGCCTTGATAGGATATCGCAATTTACAGGTGGCAGCAGGACCACTGGCATGGGCCGTTACTGTGGTCAGATCGGTAAATAAGGCAAAATCCGGATTTCTCAGGTTTAACTGAAAAGTAAAAATCGCGTATTTCGGTAGCGGGATAAACGATAGGGATTGTTCTTCATCCACTGGAACCACCACGCTGACACCATCGGCTCTGGATTTCAGCACACCCCGCAGATTTCGCAGCAGGCGGCAAGTTTTGGGATCAGGAGTTAGCAGAAAATCAGGGCAGCAGCCATCGGCATAATAAGAATGTTTTATACTCAAATCCAGCAGGGGTAGAAATTTCATACTGATGGCTTGAAAATGGTTTCGCTGACGTTGACCTTGCTGACAGCCGCCGCCTCTTCATCCGTGAAGACCAGCATTTTTACTTTATACAGCACCGAAGGGTGGTAGGTAGTGCGTAAGGCACTCCATACCTCGTTCTGTTCAGAGAAAGGCAGCGTAATCAGTTCGATCACTAATTGTTCGATGGTTTCTTTCAACTCAGGCGCATTCTGCTGATTAAGTACTTGATGACTTTGAAAAAATTTGATGATCGTTGAAAGATAACTTAAGCCTTTCTCATATTCCTTGAACCGGGCCACGAAAAGCACATAAAGGTTTAACCGGATTTCGGGCTGTACTTTTTGCAGGGACCCATTGGCGAGCGTACGAGTATAGGGATCGGCAGAGCGCAGGCTGTTTTCCCGTTCCAGATTGATCAGCAGCACTGTCACCGCGTTCAGTTTAAATGAGACCGGGTCCATCTTGTCGCCATCCAGAAAAACCACCTTCTCCTCCCAGGGTTCATCCGGTTTCGAAATGGATTTAAGATGGGTAGTCAATTGATTTTTCAGGAATACCAGGGCATCGCTGATCATAGCCGTACCAAGTGAATTACCATTCTGGTGGTGTCCTAAAGTGGTTGCTTGGTTATACTGGACTTTGGCCATTTGAGTGGTTCTTGAAGCAAGAAGCAGAGGCGACGATGGGGTAAGCTAACGGGGTTCTGACACCTACCGGAGCGTCCCATGTCCCCTCTGCCGGAGATGATTATAGCGGTTCTGGTCCCGTTTGCCGGGTTGTTTTCCGCCCCGGTCTGGGGTCACGCCCAGGTGCTGGTGATCGGTGCCGTCCTCCACCAAGGCCCCCGCACGGTCGCGGCGGCCCTGCGGGTGATGGGGTTAGGCCAGGAACCCCGGTTGGAACGCTATCATCGGGTGTTAAGTCGGGCGCACTGGTCGGGTTTACAGGCGGCAAAGATTCTGTTGGGGGAGGTCATTTAGTTACTCCCCAGGCACTGGGTGCCGCTGCTGGTGGTGGATGATACGGTAGAGCGGCGTCGGGGGAAACGGATTAAAGCCAAGGGATGCTACCGGGATGCGGTGCGGTCGACGGCCCAGCACGTCGTCAAGTGCTTGGGCTTGAAGTGGCTCAGCCTGATGGTGGTGGTGCGCCTGCCGTGGTGTTCCCGCCCCTGGGCCTTGCCGGTGTTGACGGTGTTGGCGCCGTCTGAGCAGGCCCACCAACAGGCCAAGAAACGGCATAAAACCACGGTAGAGTGGACCGGTCAGGTAGTCAAGGTGGTGTCGCGCTGGTGACGGCGGCCGTGGGTGTTGTGGGGGGATGGGGCTTTTGCCTGCGTGCGCTTGGCCTGGACCGGTGTGCGGCAGCCGGTGGTGTTGATCAGCCGGTTACGGCTGGATGCCCAGTTATAGGATTTCCCGACGGTTCCCGTGCGGCCGCGGCGGGGGCCGAAGCCCCGCCAGGGCGCACGTCTGCCGGCGTTGCGGGACCGGGTGGCAGAGGCCCAACGGACCGGGGAAGAGGTAGAACTCTACTGGTATGGCGGGGAGTGGCGGCGGGTCCGACTGTTAAGTGACGTGGCCCTGTGGTATCGGCGCGGGCAACAGCCGTTGCCCATTCGCTGGGTGTTGGTGGTGAATGCCGAGGGTGACCCGGAACCGACCGCGTTCTTCTGTACCTGCCCGGCCGGTGAACCTCACTGGATGGTCACCGCCTTTGTGCTGCGCTGGAATGGGGAGGTTACCTTCGAGGAAAGCCGTCGTCACCTGGGGGTGGAAACCCAGCGGCAGGGGTCCGACCTGGCCATCGCCCGCACCACTCCGGTGCTGTTCGGCCTGTTCTCGCTGGTTTGCCTCATGGCGCACCGCTTGACGGCTGCCGGGGCGACACTGGCGCCACGCACCACCGCCTGGTATGCCAAGACCGAGGCCACGTTTTCCGAGGTCTTAGCCTTCGTGCGGCGGACCTGATGGGCGCATCCTTATTTCAGCACCTCGACCGACGCCAACGAGTGTCTCCTATTTCCGCAGGCCACCTGGGAAACGGTGCTCGATCAACTGGCTGCAACGGCTTAACACCACCCCGGATGGCCAAAGTCCAGTGGTAGTAATGGGACGTTTGGCGCCTGCATGGAAAAACCACCCCGGCGCTACGCGCCACCCCTTGTATGTTTGAAGTTTGGTAGAGTTTCCCGAAACGTGGTAGCACGAATCCCCTCTGGGACCCACGATCCCGTCAAGGAGCTTGAAGCGCCACGTTCCGGTTTCTGTGAACCACAAGCCCGAACAGTTGATTGGACCTGAATCCGTATCGTGCAAGGTTGGGATGAGGAACACATCCTGGTGAAGAACCAACTCGCAGTCGCCGTCCAGGCGGCAATCCACTCTGAATTGACGGTCAGCCGTCCACTGGACCCGGCTGCCGCTGTGATGGTGTCCCCGGCGATGACCGCGGCGGACGCCACGACGCCCGCCCGAGTGCTGGGTGGGGATCGACGTCGCCAAGGCCCACCTGGATGTGGCCCTCTGGCCGACCCAGGAGCGCCTGCACGTCACCCGCGATGAGGCCGGCTTGGCGGAGTTGATCGCCTGGTTGCGCCCCCGGACGCCCGCGCTGATCGTTTTGCAAGCGACCGGCGGGTTGGAGACCCTGGTGGCGGGGACGCTGATCGAGGCGCACTTCCCCACCGCCGTCGTCAATCCCCGCCAGGCGCGCGACTTTGCCAAGGCGTTGGGGTATCTGGCCAAGACCGACGCCTTGGATGCCTTGGTGCTGGCGCGCTTCGGTCACAGCATCCAGCCGGCGCCCCGCCCGTGGAAAGACGAAGAGACCCAGGCGCTGACCGCGCTCCTGCAGCGCCGTCGGCAACTGATCACGATGCTCACCGCCGAGAAGAACCGCTTGGCCAGCGCCCATCGCCAAGTGCAGGCGGATCTCCGCACGACCATCACCTGGCTTGAAGAACGGATCAAGACCCTCGATGACGACCTCCAGAGCCGGCTCCGCGCCAGCCCGATCTGGCGCGCGCAGGATGACCTGCTGCGCAGCGTCCCGGGCATCGGCCCGGTGACCTCGGTGACGTTGCTGGCGGCGTTGCCGGAACGGGGAACCCTGGATCGTCGCCAAATCAGCGCCTTGGTCGGCGTCTGCCCGTTTAACCGCGATTCCGGCCAGGGTCGCGGACACCGAAGCATCTTCGGTGGGCGCGTTCTGGTCCGGACGGCGCTGTACATGGCGACGGTGACCGCCAGCCGGTTCAATCCGGTGATCAAAGGGTTTTACCAGCGCTTGCGTGCCGCGGGTAAACCGGCCAAGGTGGCGCTGACGGCGTGCATGCGTAAATTGCTGACGATCTTAAACGCGATGCTCAAGGCCAAGACCCCCTGGCAGCCTCCCGAGGAGTGCAGGTCCTGAGGTTTTCAACACAGTTGCTCCTTGGATAAGGAGGGGAAAATTAAAGGTTTCCGGCAATTCCCCTACGCGGGGTCGAAAAAGGTCAAGGGTCAAAAGTCAAGGCTGGCGGCCCGCCCCACGCACACAGCGGAAGCCGTCGTTCCTGAGCTGGTTCCCGGGCCAGTACCTGACCCGGACCGCGGACCGCAGGTTCCTGGCCCTGCCGTCGAAGGAGCCGCCGCGCAGCACCCTGTACTGACATTGGTCAGTTTCCCATGCGCTGCCATCCGTCGGCGCACCTTGGTAACTGTCGTGCCAGCAATCCTGTACCCATTCCCAGACATTGCCGTGCATGTCGTACAGCCCCCAGGGATTGGGCTGCTTCTTACCAACCGGATGGGGTTGACCGCCCGAGTTATCATTGAACCAGGCATAGTCTCCCAACTGCTGCTCATCGTCGCCGAAGGAATAGCGCGTCTGCGTGCCGGCCCGGCAGGCGTATTCCCATTCTGCCTCGGTGGGCAGTCGATAGCCGTCAGCGGCGAAATCGTAGTGCCACGTACCGTCCGCGTCCTGCTGATAACAGAGCGGCAAGCCTTCTCGTTCCGACAGGCGGTTGCAGAACTCGACGGCATCGTACCAGGACACATTGTTAACAGGCCGTTCATCGGCTTTGCCTTCCGGCCAGCCGGGATCGCTTCCCATGATGTCCTGGTAAAGCCGCCGGGTGACCGGATAGCGCATACAGCGGAAGGCGGGAACGTGGACTTCATGAACAGGCTGTTCTTCAGAATATTCAGTGCTTCCCATGCGAAACACACCGGCGGGGATTTCGACCAGCTCGACGAGCGAAGGCTGCGACGGTGTAACTGTTTCGACGGATTCGGTAATCGGCTCGCCGCTGAAAGCCAGCGCTACGGCGACGCCCAACAGCACAGCGAAACCTGCTCCGGCGACCGGGAATGAGAATGGGGTTAGCGTCACGCCCAGACCTAAACAGACACCCATCCCAATGGCCAGCCAGGGAGGTAGGTAGTCCAGACGGCGCAGGGCTGATTTAAGCGTGGACCCATAGTGAGTTGCGGAAGGCATCATTAAGGTAGGTCTATGTTGGGTTGATTTGTACAGCCTCTAAGCCGGGATACTGCGCAGCTTGACCGCCGCAAAGGGCCGGCGAGGACGCCAGCGCTCCCAGGGTCGGTAACCGCAAAGGGCCGGCGAGGACGCCGGCACTCCCAGGGTCGGTAACCGCAAAGGGCCGGCGAGGACGCCAGCGCTCCCAGGGTCGGTAACCGCAAAGGGCCGGCGAGGACGCCAGCGCTCCCAGGGTCGGTAACCGCAAAGGGCCGGCGAGGACGCCGGCGCTCCCAGGGTCGGGCAGACTGACCGCAACAGGCCGCGGTTCACTGGTGGGCTCGATCCTACACGGCTGGCGTTTTTATCGCATAGAATGCACATCAATCCCAGGCGTCGATTTGGAGAACCTGTCATGCCCTCCCCCGCCTTATCCCGTATCACCGCCGTGGAGTATCTGGCGCTGGAACGTCAAGCCGATCACAAGAGCGAATACCTGAATGGTGAAGTTTTCGCCATGACCGGCGCTAGTCGCCGCCACAATCTGATCAGTCTGAACATCGGCGCGGAATTACGGGCACAGTTAAAGCAGCGTCCCTGTGAAGTCTATGTCAGCGATATGCGGGTCAAAACCAACGCCACCGGACTTTATACCTACCCCGATGTCGTCGTAGTGTGCGGCACGCCCATTTTCGAGGATGCCGCTGTCGATACCTTGCTGAATCCCACCGTATTGATCGAGATACTTTCCAAAACCACTCAGGATTACGATCAAGGCGGTAAGTTTGAACACTATCGCACTCTCAATACTTTACAGGACTATCTGCTCGTCGCGCAGCATCACTGCCACCTGATGCATTACCACCGTCAGCCCCATAACGCCTGGCTGCTGACAGAAACCCGTGACATTGCTGGCGTAGTGTCTCTACCATCCATCAATTGCACGCTGGCGCTCACGGAAGTCTATGCCAAAGTGGAGCTGGATAACCCGTAAGTCGGAATGAAGAGCATATCATGACAAGGTCGAACATCTTCGTCAGTTACAGCCACGAGAACCGCGATGCACTTCAGCAACTGGAGCGGTTTCTAAAACCGCTGGAGCGCGACGGTCTGATTAATAGTTGGTCGGATAAGGTCATCGCCCTGGGCGAGGACTGGAAGGCTCAAATCCACGCGGCCATCGACGCTGCCTCGATAGCGATTTTGTTTATTTCCCAGGACTTCCTGGCCTCGGATTTTATTTATCAGGAAGAACTGCCGCGCATCCTGGCGCGGGCCAACAATGGCGAACTCACCGTCATCCCGATTTTTCTCAGCCCCGCCGACATCGAACATTTCAAAGTCCCGTTGCTTTCCCCCAGCGGCGACAAATCCGCAGACATGCCCATCCGCTTTCAGGGCATGGGAACACCTGAAAAACCGCTGTCGGATCTGACCTGGTCCGACTGCGAACGCTTGTACAAAGATTTGGCAGCCGATATCCGCAAACGGGCCGGCGCGGTCGCTTCGACCCCTGTTTCCTACAGTGCGCCTCCAGTGGACCGGACCAGCACCATCGACACCAACATTCCGCTGGACGACTCCCGCCGTTACACGCTCACCGTTCATCTGAGACGACACGGTGACTCGGTGGACGCACAGTATTACCTGCCGGGGACCGATGCCATCACCAACGGCGCGCAATCCTGGCGGCAGGCGGCGCAGGCGCAAAGCCCGTCCACGTGGGGCGCACGGCTGTTCGAACTGCTGTTCGGAACGGAGCGGCAACAGGAAAAAATCTTCTGCGCCCTGTTCCGGCAATCCAGTCCCCCGCCCAGTCCGATCCTCGCGCCGGTCCGGTTGCGCATCTGCACCGACGACCCGCTGCTGCTGCGTCTGCCGTGGCGCCTGAGCACCTGGAACGACTGGCCGCTGGCGGAGCGTAATTGGGAATTCACTACCACCCATGTCCTCAATCCGAGCGGCGACTACGCTACCTACGCCCCTTGCGAAGTGCTGATCGTGGCACCACAGGCAGGCACCGACGACGTCAAACCCGACCCGGAACATGTTCAGGCGGTTATCGAGACGCTGCAACAGCTCTGGCCCGCCGAACGCGGGACTGAATATGTCCGCATCGCGCCCACCCGCTCGGCGCTGAAAAACGCCTTGCGCGGCATGCGTCCGCAATTGATTTATGTCCATGCCGGCGCGGCCGGCCCAGCCGACCGTCCCGGCCTGCGGCTGGATGACGGCATCCTGCGCCTGAGTGAACTGGCCGATCTGTGCCAGGAGTTGGCGAATCCAGCGGTGATTTACCTCAATACCCCCGGTCCACCCGAAGCCGGACCGTCGCCCGGCCGCTTGCTCGGCGACGCGGCGCCGCTGGTGATCTGGCGGCGGGTCGAAAGCTGGCAGCCGGACGCCGACTTTCAGGCGCTGGCCTGGCTGAAGCGCTGGCTGGGACAGGGCGAGGAGCCGCTGGCCGCCCTGCACGCCGTGCAAAAGCGGCAGGACGCCCTTCAGGCCGCCGCGCTAACCGCGCACAGCACGTACCGGACCTGGAAAACCCATCCCTATTCCATCGAGCCGCGCCGCCGCTACTCCTATCTGGCGGTGGACCGGGACGATCAGAAAGCCCAGGTCGGCAAACACCTGAAAGAACTGATCCGCAGCGATCGGCGGCGGGTCATGGCGCTGACGGCCTGCGCGGCGCCGGGCAATCGGCTCGACTTGCTGCACGACCAATTGCGTGATTATCTGGAACTGGACCTGGCAGACCTGGCGGAGATCAACTGGCTGCCACTCCAGTTCCCCCACAACCGGCAGGAACTGGATAGCGACCTGGAACACGAACTGCGCTTGCAACTCGATCCCGAGGAGAAGGAACCGGTCGTCAAGTATCTGCTGCGCCGCCACGCCCCGCGCGCGCTCGGCAACAAAAAAGCCGTGCTGTGGCTGAACTGGGGCGTGTTCGGTGGTGCCAGTCCGCAGGCGGCGCTCAAGCAGCCCGAACTCGAAGCCTGGCTGCATTTTTGCAGTGGTTTTCTGTGCAGCGAATGCCCCGACGATCTGCGCATCGTCTGCTGCGTCGCCATCGAAGCTAAGGACATCAGCCGACTGGAGCGGCTTACTCAGGATTTGCAGCGATACGGCTGGCAGGACTGGTGCAAGCATCCCGCTTTCCGGCTGAGCGTGCTGCCACCGCTCGGCCGGGTGTCGGAAAGACACCTGTACGATTTTCTGGTGGACGGGCACACCGGCTGCGACCCCGACATTCAGGCGGAAGTCGCGCAGCGCCTGATCGCCGCCACTCAGGGCGATTTCGGGCGCACCATTGCCCTGATCCAGGAAGCGGAACAGGGCCACTGGCGCACGCTGCTGGCCCGGTTGCGGCGCGAGCAGGGCGCGGCTCCGCCGGCCGATGATGAACCGTATTGAGGACGCCTAACCCGATGCCACCCTTCGAACTGCTCAACCCCGATGATCGCAATCCCGCTGTCCGCCGCCAGGCGCTGGCGCAGCGCTACTTGCCAGACAGCTTCGGCAGCCATGCCGAAGCTGCCCAGCATTACCAGCCGGACGCCGACCTGGTGGACGCCGTCAACGTCGCGCTGGCGGTCGGCGCGCCGCTGCTGCTGACCGGCGAACCCGGCGCCGGCAAAACGCAGGTCGCCCATTATCTGGCCTGGTATTTCGACGTCGCTCTGTTCCCCCTGTACGTGCGCAGCGTCACCACGGCGGAAGATCTGCTGTACCGCTTCGACACCGTGGCCTATCTGCACGCCGCCAACGATCCGGCCAATCGGGACCGCTTGCCGGATAAGTCCGACTTCATCGACAAGGGGCCGCTGTGGCAGGCCTATGAAACCGCCGCACCAGCGGTGGTGCTGATCGACGAGATCGACAAGGCGCCGCGCGACTTTCCCAACGATCTGCTGAACGTGCTCGACCAGCACACATTTTTTGTTGCAGAGATCAAGCAGAAGGTGCAGCGGAGCGGGCCGCCGCCGGTGGTGGTGATCACCAGCAACAGCGAACGGCGCCTGCCGGAGCCGTTTCTGCGCCGCTGCATCTTTCACCATATCGAATTCACCGAGGAACTGCTGCGGCGGGCCGTGGCGGCGCGCGGCGGCGATTTTCCCCAGTTGCCCGATGCCGTGAAGGAAGCCGTGATTCAGCGCTTTCTGGAACTGCGCGGGCGGGAAATCCGCAAGAAGCCGGCGACCGCGGAACTGCTGACGTGGTTGCTGGCGCTGGCGGCTCGCGGCGGGGTGGATGCACGGCAATTGAGCCACTGCCGGCTGATCGAACTGCCCGCCCTGTCCACTTTGATCAAGGATCGGGACGATCTGGCGGTGTTGCGCTGACACGGGATCAAGTTAGACGGCAGGGTGAGTACCTTCAACCCATTCACGACCACTGCCAGGCATAGTCTCCCAACTGCTGCTCGTCGTCACCGTCAGCACAAATCTCGTAGTTTTAGGCAAGATTTGAACCAGCCGAAAATCTATACTTTCATACCAGGTCGCGACATCGGCCATTCGGTTGCCGCGTTGGCAGTCCCGGAAGATGTCGAGGCGGTGGTCGGCACACGCCCGGAAAGAAGTCGCAATGAGACCTTATGTCATTCGGTCCTGATAACCGTTACAGGAGGAAAAGATGCAAAAGCGCAAACTTGGAAAAAGCAACCTGGAAGTCTCGGCTCTCGGGTTGGGCTGTATGGGAATGAGTTTTTCCTACGGTCCAGCCGGAGACAAGCAAGAGATGATCGCTCTGCTGCGGTCAGCCGTCGACCGGGGTATCACATTCTTCGATACCGCCGAAGTCTACGGCCCATTCACCAACGAAGAGCTCGTGGGCGAAGCCCTCTCTCCCTTCTGTGGGCAAGTGGTGATAGCCACCAAGTTCGGGTTCAAACTTAATCCCGACGGGTCGCCGGGTTGGATGGGCCTGGACAGCAGGCCAGAGCGCATCAGGCAGGTCGCCGAGGCCTCGCTCAAGCGGCTCAAGATCGATGCTATTGATCTCTTCTATCAACATCGCGTTGACCCGGACGTACCCATCGAAGACGTGGCGGGCGCGGTGAAGGACCTAATTCGGGAAGGCAAGGTCAAGCACTTCGGCCTTTCTGAAGCAGGAGTGCCAACGATCCGTCGCGCACACGCCGTCCAACCGGTCACTGCACTCCAGAGTGAATATTCGCTGTGGACGAGAAGCCCCGAAGCCGAAGTACTGCCGACTATCGAGGAACTCGGAATCGGCTTCGTGCCCTATAGCCCTCTCGGTAAGGGATTCCTCACCGGGAAGATCAACGAAAACACCGCGTTCGACAAGTCCGACTTCCGCAACATCCTGCCGCGCTTTACGCCGGAGGCCCGAAAGGCGAATCAGGCCCTGGTTGACCTGCTTGCGGAAATCGGAAAACGGAAGAAGGCGACGCCTGCTCAGATCGCGCTCGCATGGCTGCTGGCCCAGAAGCCGTGGATTGTTCCCATTCCGGGCACCCGAAAGCTGGACCGCCTGGAGGAGAACATCGGAGCAGTATCCGTCAAACTGACGGCAGAGGATCTTCGGGAGATCGACAGCGCCTCCTCAAAAATCACGGTGCAAGGCGCTCGCTATCCCGAAAACCTGGAAAAAATGACCGGTGGTTGAGCGACAGTTGCATTGCGCAGCTCAATCGGGCAAGACAACCGCAAGGCGTACGGCGCGAGCGTCACGTTCGAGCCCGGCGCCCGGACAGCATGGCACACCCACCCCCTTGGCCAGACTCTGATCGTAACGGCTGGCTGTGGCCGGGCACAGCGCTGGGGTGGTCCGATCGAGGAAATTCGGCCGGGTGACGTCATCTGGTTCCCTCCTGGTGAGCAGCACTGGCATGGCGCCACGCCGACCACGGCCATGACCCATATCGCCATTCAGGAACAGCTTGACGGCAAGACCGTCGACTGGATGGAAAAGGTCAGCGACGAACAATAGCAGACCTGAAGAAGGGTTCGGTTACAGAAGCAAACGGCCAAAGCAACGGTCACCTCGAATCAGGCCGATCTAGGACGCTGACCGGTTTGAACTACGTGGCCAATCAAGCAGCCGGAAACAGCCTGGGAGCGCCGGCGTCCCCGCCGGCTCCGACAGGACCGCAGCGACGGCTGGGTTTACCTGGAGCGGACGGGTGGTGCAACCCATGCCCTGGCCGGCGAGGACGCCGGCGCTCCCAGGATCGGGCAGACTGACCGCAGCAGGCCGCGGTTCACTAGTAAGCTCGATCCTACACGGCGGGCGTTTTTATCGCATAGAATGCACATCAATCCCAGGCGTCGATTTGGAGAACCGGTCATGCCCTCCCCCGCCTCATCCCGCATCACCGCCGTGGAGTATCTGGCGCTGGAACGTCAAGCCGATCACAAGAGCGAATACCTGAATGGTGAAGTTTTCGCCATGATCGGTGCCAGTCGCCGCCACAATCTGATCAGTCTGAACATCGGTGCGGAATTACGGGCGCAGGTAAAGCAGCGTCCCTGTGAAGTCTATGTCAGCGATATGCGGGTCAAAACCAACGCCACCGGACTTTATACCTACCCCGATGTCGTCGTAGTGTGCGGCACGCCCATTTTCGAGGATGCCGCTGTCGATACCTTGCTGAATCCCACCGTATTGATCGAGATACTTTCCAAAACTACTCAGGATTACGATCAAGGCGGTAAGTTTGAACACTATCGCACTCTCGATACTTTACAGGACTATCTGCTCGTCGCGCAGCATCACTGCCATCTGATGCATTACCACCGTCAGCCCCATAACGCCTGGCTGCTGACAGAAACCCGTGACATTGCTGGCGTCGTGCCTCTACCATCCATCAATTGCACGCTGGCGCTCACGGAAGTCTATGCCAAAGTGGAGCTGGATAACCCATAAGTCGGAATGAAGAACATAGGTGATTTCCTGAAAAGATTATACCTGTGGGTCCAGACCGGTTATTCGTGCAAACTGCCCAAAGGAAAAAACACCCCCTGGCTGCGCACCCCGTAGACCTGCCTGCCGTTCACCTCGCGTTCTGCGCCCAGGTCGGCCAGTTCCAGGAACACGGACCGGGAAATGAGGGCACGCAAGCGGCCGCGGATATGCACATAGGGAGAGGGTTCGCCATCGGGCTTGGTGTATTCCACCTCGATGAGGTGTTCGGGACCGGCGATGACCGTATCGCTCAGGTTGGTGGTGAAACGCAGCGCCTGCGTCGGCACACCCTTATCGACCACGTCCAGCAGCACGGCCACGAAGGGAGCGTCGTCCACGCGGATGCGCCATTTTTCCACCGGCGTCACCAGATAATAACCATCGTCGTCTTCCCGTCGCAGAATAGTGGAAAACAGTCGCGCCAGCGCCTGCCTTTCGATAGGGGTTCCCTCGTGATGCCAGACGCCGTCACGGGCAATGCGCATATCCATATCGCCGCTCAGGGGAGGATGCCAACGCTCGATGGGAGGCAGCTTTTTGCCTCCGATCTGATCGGCCAGAGCATCCAGATCGGGTTTATACATAAGGACTCCTATGGGTGACTGTCAATGAGTGAGTGTAAGTATAACTGTACCACCGGACTGGTTTCGCTATGCTCTGCCGCCCGACTGTACTATCGTGAAAATAGATAGCCAGTCGCTCAAATCCGTTGATGCTTTAAATTGCTATATATTGCTATATAATTCTATAAAAAGTTACTGACTGCTGTAAATTCGAGGGCGCACCCATGACGATAGAAGACGCCAGACACAAGCTGTACGACACCACCTTCCTGCTGGGCCGGTCCCGACGCCGATCGGCTATCCGGGCACTCGCCGAGTCGCCCGATCCGGCAGACACGATGCTGCTCGCGGAGGCGTTGGGCAAGAACCACCCCAACTCGGATGAGATCCTTGGTGTACTCCAGCGGTTATCACCGGAGCGGGATGCCGACAAGGTGGCGGCCCTCTGGAAAGCCTGGGGACAGGCGCCACAATCAGTCCTCACCGAGGTATTGACGCAACTGGGATAGCCTCCGGCGCGCCCGGCGGAGGTGGCCACCCATCCTGGCCGACCATCGCCCCCGCAGCAACGGGCTGTCATAGACCGAGCCGTAAACGCTTATCGGGGATTGGGCAAGTTTCAAGTCGAACCCGGCCCCGAACTGCCCAAGGGCCTGGTGGATATTTTCGAGTACTGGCGCCGCCAGCCGCCGTCCGACGCCGATCTGCGCGCTGATCTTCAGGCCGATGACCCCTTCCGCAAGGCCCGGGGTTTGTATCTGGGTCATGGACGCGGGCTGGTCGAGGGACCGTTGGGGTTGATCTATCCCTGGGGCAAGGACTGGGACGGGACGAAATGCCGGCACAACCGGAATAAGGGAAACGAGACGACTGCGCAAGTATACGACTATTCCGCCAGGGTATCGGGCTACGGGACCTACAACCAGCACTCCGGACGCCAGGCTTGCTCGACATGGGCGGTCAATACCGTCCAGGCGATGGGAATGGCGCAGCCCCGGTACACGACACTGATCACCAACACCGTAAAGTGGTCACCCAAAGTGGTCGCATCCAGGGCGAGCGCCAGTTGAGTCGCTTCCCACAGGCTCAGCACCCAGGCCAACAGCGGCGCAAAACAGGTCTCCACCACCACGACTTGACGGGCCTTCCCGCGTTTCGCCGGGGCCTCGTAGCAGAACTCGCGCAAGCGTTGTCGCAACGTGTTTTCTTTGCCGTGGAGCCAGGGTGCTAAGCAGACACTGACCGCCGTGAGCGCACAGGACCGCGCCAGGACCATGCCCAGGCTTCACCACGCGAGAACCCTGATTGGGGGCTTGCTCAAGTGCGGTAATTGGGTCTGAATAGTAGTCGCCCATTCAGCTACACGGGGGTGGTGAGACATCAGTAGTTCTCCGGCGGGATGGTGTGGTAACTGTTGAGATGAGCTACACCATGCCCGACGGAAGCGGGTCTTGTCACTCCCGTTGTTGGTGTCCTTTGCAGAAAACCTACCCCAGAAAGGGCTAGGGTGGGGGGGTATCAGTGGTATCAGCAAGAAGGTAGTGATAATGGCAGACGACGAGATCATGACCCTGCAGGAATTGGCGACGTACATTAAGATCGCCGAGAAGACCCTCTATGGCTATGCCCAGAAGGGGATCATTCCGGGTATCAAGATCGGCTCGGCCTGGCGCTTCCGCAAGACGGATATCGACGCCTGGCTGGAACAACAGCGCCGGTTGACTGAATCTTCTCGCGGGAGCGGGAGACGGAAGAAGGTGACACCATGACTGACGCCTGGGCCGTGCGGCCGGGCGACCGGCTGGGAGATTTTCTCATCGAACGGCTGCTGGGCCGCGGCAGCTTCAAGTCGGTCTACGCGGCCCGCAACCTGGCCACGGCCCGCAATAGCTGGCCGGAGCAGGTGGCGGTGTGCATTCCCCACGCCCCGCCGAGGCCCACGAATTGCTGCACAACGAGGTCCGGGTGGTGCGTACGCTCGCGCACCCCGGCATCGTCCAGGAATACGGTGTCGAAGCGGTGGAGGGAAGGCTGGGTAGTGTTCTAGATATGGAGATTCGCTCTCTCGGGATATTGTAAATCAATAGGTTGCATGTCATTACCTCCATATCTGGAATACTACCCCTTTATTTTATCTGGTGGGCCGTGAAGGAATCGAACCTTCAACCTTGGGATTAAGAGTCCCCTGCTCTGCCAGTTGAGCTAACGGCCCAGACGGAAAAATTGTAACGACTACGGCAGCGACAGTCGATTGGGGTGGACGATGGGATTCGAACCCACGACAACCGGATCCACAATCCGGGGCTCTGCCAACTGAGCTACGCCCACCAGTAAAACGATTGCTATCTACAAGCGGAGTGATGGCGCGCCCGGCAGGATTCGAACCTGCTACCCCCAGCTTAGAAGGCTGGTGCTCTATCCGCATGAGCTACGGGCGCAGTGTGTCTGCCAAACGGCCGATCTGGTCGGGGTAGAGGGATTTGAACCCCCAACACCCTGCTCCCAAAGCAGGTGCGCTACCAGGCTGCGCTATACCCCGTTCATCAGCCTTCTACAGAAGGGATGCAATCATATAGTCCCGCTACGGCGGCGTCAACGGTCTAGCTGCGCCGCCACAGGGTACCGTCGGGTGTATCCTCCAGCACGATCCCCGCATCGACCAGTTGCTGGCGCAGTCGGTCCGCCTCGGCCCAGTTCCTGGCCTTGCGGGCAGCAGTCCGGCGGGCGATGAGTTGTTCGACCTCGGCCGACGCCATTCGGCCGACTTCGGCGCCTTGCAGGAAACTGTCCGGATCGTCCTGCAGCAGCCCTAGAGTCTCCCCCAACCCCCGCAGGGTCACACCCAACCGGGCGGCTTCCGTCATATCCTGCGCGCGCTCCCGGTTGATCTCGCGCGCCAACTCGAACAATACCGATAGCGCCTCTGGCGTATTGAAATCATCATCCATCACCGCCCGAAAGCGCTCCTGCCAACTGGTATCCACCGCCGCCTCTACCGTCGGCAGACCGCGCAGCGCGGTATAAAACCGCAGCAGCGAGGCTCTGGCGTGCTCCAGATTCTCGTCAGAATAGTTCAGCGGACTGCGGTAATGGCTGGCGACGATGAACATCCGCACCACTTCAGGCTGATAGCGGGCCAGCACGTCGCGCACGGTGAAGAAATTGCCCAGCGATTTGGACATCTTCTCATCGTCGACCTGCACGAAGCCGTTGTGTATCCAATAGTTCACGAATTTGCAGCCGTTGGCGCCTTCGGACTGGGCGATTTCATTCTCGTGATGGGGGAATTTGAGATCCATGCCGCCGCCGTGGATATCGAAATGCTCTCCTAGACTGCGGCAGGACATCGCCGAACATTCGATATGCCAGCCGGGGCGTCCTTCGCCCCAGGGTGACGGCCAGGCGGGCTCGCCCGGCTTGGCCGCTTTCCACAGCACAAAATCCAGCGGATCGTCCTTGCTTTCGGCCACTTCCACCCGACTGCCGGCGCGCAAATCCTCCAGCTTCTTGTTGGCGAGTTCCCCATACGCGGCGAACCGGCTGACGTCATAACAGACATCGCCGTTATCAGCCACGTAGGCCAAGCCTTTGTCCAGCAGGGTCTGGATCATCGCCTGCATATCAGCAATCGCGGCGGTGGCGCGCGGCTCCAGCGTCGGCGGCAGCACACCCAGCGCCGCCGCGTCTTCGTGCATGGCCTGGATAAAACGCTCGGTCAGGGCCTGATAATCCTCCTGGTTTTCCTGGGCGCGACGGATAATCTTGTCATCGATATCAGTGATATTGCGCACGTAGGTCACGGCGTAACCCAGCGAGCACAGGTAACGTGCCACCACGTCGAACACCACCATGACCCGGGCATGGCCGATATGACAGTAGTCGTAGACTGTCATGCCGCACACGTACATACGGACCTTGCCGGGTTCGATGGGAACGAAAGGTTCTTTCTGACGAGTCAGGCTGTTATAAATCTGCAACATGCACCACGGTTTCCTTAGAGGGTAGGCGACAACCGCTTCAACACCAGGCTTGCAGGCGCTGGCGGACGAGTTCGGGCGGCATGAGCGCCAGGATGCGCGCCAGTTCCGGGCCGTGGGTGACGCCGGTCAGCGCCGCCCGCAGCGGCATGAACAGCGCCTTGCCCTTGACTCCCGCGCCAGCTTTCAATACGTCGATCAATGGCTGATACGCGGCGCCGTGCGCCGCGTAGGCCGCCAACGCCTGCTGGAAAAAAGCGGCTCCGGCCTGGTCGATGACGGCGCGCGCTGCATCGTCCGGCGCCGGCGCCGGGCCGAACAGCCGCTCCGCCCAGACCGCAGCATCCTGCGGCAGACGGATATTCGGTCGCACCGCGTCGATAAAGTCACCGCGCCGGTCGGGCGGCACGCCTGCCTGTAGGGCGGTTCCCAGCCAGTTCCCTAGCTCGGCGGTGTCAGCCCGCGCCACCGCTTCGGCCTGCCAGTACAGCAACTGGGCTTCGTCATAACGGGCCGGCGACCGTCCCAACCGCTCGCTGGCGAAACCGGTGGCCAGTTCCTCCAGTTCCATCCAGGCATCGCGCTCATACGTATGACCCAGGCGGGCCAGATAATTGTTCAGCGCCCCGGCGAAAACGCCGGTTGCGCGCAAGTCACGCACACTGCGGCTGCCGTGGCGCTTGGACAGCGGACTGCCATCGGATCCGACAATCATGGCGATATGACCGTACTGCGGCGCTGGCAGGTGCAACGCCTCCAGCAGCAACAACTGCCGTGGCGTGTTGCTGAGATGGTCTTCGCCACGCAGCACATGGGTGACATCCATCAAAGCATCGTCCACGGCGTTGCAGAAAAAAAACTGCGCGCCACCGTCCGCCCGGCGGATGATGAAATCACCGATGTCATCGCTGGCGCAGCGCTGCGGTCCGCGCACCAGATCATCGAACTGCACCACCTGACCAGGCGTTATCCGAAAGCGCAGCGTCGGTTGCACGCCGCGCGCCAACCGGGCTTGCCGCTCGACGGCGCTCAGCCGGGCGCAGGTCCCCGGATAGCGGGGCGGCTGGCCGGACGCCAGTTGCCGCTTGCGGGTCAGCGCCAGTTCCGTCGGCGAGCAAAAACAGAGATAGGCCCGTTCCTGCTCTTCCAGCAACCGATAGTACTGCTGGTAAATGTCGGTGCGCAGCGCCTGCGCGTACGGGGCCTGCGGGCCGCCGACGGCAGGACCTTCCTGCCAGTCCAGCCCCAGCCAGTGCAAATCCTCCAGCAGCGCCTGGGTATAGTCGGCGTGGCTACGCTCCCGGTCAGTATCCTCGATGCGCAGCAGGAAAATCCCGCCATCACGGCGGGCGAGCAGGGCATTGAATAACGCGGTGCGCACATTGCCCAAGTGCAGATAACCGGTAGGACTCGGTGCGAAACGGGTTTTGATAGAGGCGGCGATCATAACGGTGATGATGGTAACGGAAACACGGCGAGGCTACAAAAGTTTGGCTAAAAAACGTGGGACTCTATTATCATGCCAGCCGTTTTCCCTGCCTACAGGATCGTCATGATGTGCAATTACCGTTGGTTCACCGTACCGGGGCTGTTGCTGGCCGCGACTTTGGCGCTGGCCGGCCCACAGGTCAGACTGGAGACTAGCCTCGGCGTTATCGTCGTAGAACTGGACCCTGCCAAAGCGCCCCAGAGCACGAACAATTTCCTACAATATGTCCGCGAAGGCTATTACGACGGCACGATTTTCCACCGGGTCATCCCCGACTTCATGATTCAGGGCGGCGGCTACAGCGAGGATTTCAAGTCCAAGCCCACCCATGCGTCGGTCCAGAACGAGGCTAAAAACGGCCTCAAGAACCGGCGCGGCAGCCTCGCCCTGGCGCGCACCTCGGACCCGCACTCCGCTACCGCTCAGTTCTTCATCAATGTGAAGGATAATCCCTTGCTGGATTATCCCGGTCAGGATGGCTGGGGCTACGCCGTGTTTGGCCAGGTGGTCGAAGGCATGGAGGTGGTGGACAAAATCCGCCAGACGCCTACCGGGGTCGGCGGGCCTGGCATGAAGGATGTGCCAAAGACTCCTGTAATTATCAGCAAAGCGACGCTTATTGAAAACCAGAACGCCACTACCCCCAGCGAGAAAAAGCCATGATCAGACTGCATACCCCCCAGGGCGTTATCGCCATCGAGCTGGACCATGAGAGAGCCCCGGCAACGGCGGCCAATTTTCTGCAGTACGCCAGGGAAGGCTTTTACGATGGCACCCTGCTGCATCGGGTGATTCCCGGCTTCATGGTCCAGGGCGGCGGTCTGCTGCCGGGCATGACGCCCAAAGCCACCCGCAATCCGATCCAGAACGAAGCCGCCAACGGCTTGAAAAACACTGTCGGCAGCGTCGCCATGGCGCGCACCTCGGCGCCGCATTCGGCCACCTCCCAGTTTTTCATCAACGTCAACGATAACGCTTTTCTCGATCATCCCGGCCGGGATGGCTGGGGCTACACCGTGTTCGGCCAGGTGGTCGAAGGCATGGAGGTCGTCACTGCTATCGTCAACGCGCCGACCACCTCCAGGCAGGGCCATCAAAACGTTCCGGTGGATGATATTCTTATCGAGAAGACCGAAGTCATCGGGGAATGACCGCCCGCCGGTGCTGCCATGCTGAACCATCGTCTCTGCGTAGCGCCGATGATGGACTGGACCGACCGTCATGAGCGTTATTTCCTGCGCCTGATTACCCACCATACTTTGCTGTACACGGAAATGGTGACCACCGCCGCTATTCTGCGCGGCGACCGGGAACGGCTACTGGGCTGTGACCCGGCCGAGCATCCGGTCGCCGTGCAGTTGGGCGGCAGCGAGCCACAGGAGTTGGCGCAGTGCGCCCGCATCGCCGCGGAATTTGGTTACGACGAGGTGAATCTGAATGTGGGCTGTCCCAGCGACCGGGTGCAGTCCGGCCGGTTCGGCGCCTGCCTGATGGCGGAACCGGAGCGGGTGGCCGCTTGCGTGGCGGCCATGCAGGCAGCCGTCAGCATTCCGGTTACCGTCAAGACCCGCATCGGCATCGACCAGCGGGACTCTTACGAAGCTCTGGCGGACTTCGTAAGCCGCGTCAGCGCCGCCGGTTGCCGGGTGTTCATCATTCATGCCCGCAAAGCCTGGCTGCACGGCTTGAGTGCCCGCGAGAACCGGGAAATCCCGCCGCTGCATTACGACGTGGTCTACCGGCTCAAAGCCGATTTTCCGCAGCTGCAGATCGTGCTGAACGGCGGCCTCACCAGCCTCGAGCAGAGCGCCGGCCACCTGGCGCAACTGGACGGCGTCATGCTCGGTCGCGCCGCTTACCATAATCCCTATCTGCTGGCTACCGCTGACCAGCGCTTTTTCGGCAGCACCCTGGCGCCGCCGGACCGCCACCAGGTCATCGCCGCTTTCATCCCCTATGTCGAACAGCAACTGGCACGCGGCGTGCCCTTGAACGCCATGACCCGGCATATCCTGGGCCTGTTTCAGGGCGCGCCGGGTGCCCGACGCTGGCGCCGCTATCTGAGCGAGCAGGCGCATCGCCCCGGCGCCAGCGCCGCCGTACTCACCGCGGCGCTGGCGCAATGGCCGCAACCCCGGCCGGCGGACGCGCACCCGGGTCGGACTGAATAAAAAGAGTGGTTGTTGTAAAGTATTATTGCTAAGACAAATGTTTTATTATTACCAATCCCGGCGGTGGGGTCTGCTGGCGTCGGCGGGTGCTTTGCAATTACCGCTTCGGGGCGTCGCCTGGCGCCACCTAAAGACTCAACTTGTTGATATTAAAGTACTAATTATGTTTAACAATGTTTGACAGAAATTCGCTGGCGGTGGTCTACACTGCGGTTATGAGAAAGCCGGATACGGATGTCTAAATTAACCAGTGGGCGTGGAATATGCCCTTTATTGAAAAGACCGAATAGATAGAAGTTCGCATGAGGATTAGGCAAACATGTATCATGACAGCAACAATCTGCTAACCATCCGTTCTCCCTATTGGAAGGGGAGCGACCTGTTACCCCGGAATTTGATCGAACGCGCCCAAGTCTATCTGGATGAAGGCCTGGGAACACCGGAAAGCAGAGAGATTATCCTGGGCCTTTTGCTGGCCAATGCCCAGTTGCGCGAAATGGCCGCGTTGGCCGAAGAGATCACCAGAAATGGTGTACGGGAACAGGTGGGCCAGTAGCAGCACGGGGCGGACGGCACTGCTTCCGCCCTCTTCTTCCAGCGTCCGGTTGCTGCCAACGGCTGCTTTCCCGAACTGCCGCACCGGCAGACCTCCTTGAACTCTTGCCTGCCACGCTAGCGCAGCGCAGCATTCCACACTCCAGCGGTGGGGTCGTCTCGCGCCTTCCTGCACCGTCGCCGACCCCTGAATGAGGGCGTCAGGGTGCCTAGCGACAGCCCATACTTTGTGCCAACGGAGTATTCAGAGTCAGTCGAGTGGAGGATAATTACCGGCGCCAGATAACAATCAAACGGTGTCGACATGAAAAAAATCCTGTTTCTGCTGAGCCTGTTGTTTGCCCTGAACACCGCCTGGGCCGCCGGGCCGGCTGCTATCAAAATCGATCATCCCTGGGCACGGGAAAGTCCGCCGACGGTCACCAATGGCGCCGTCTACATGACGCTGATCAACGAGAGCAATCAACCGGACCGCTTGGTGGGCGCCTCGGGCAAAGTAGCCAAAACTATCCAACTGCATACCCATATCATGGAAAACAACATGATGAAGATGCGCCCCGTGGAAGCTATCGAGATCAATCCAGGAGAACCGACCGTACTGCAGCCAGGCGGTCTGCATATCATGCTGCTCGGCCTCGAACAGCCGCTGGTGGCGGGCCAGACCTTCACGCTGAATTTGCAGTTCGAAAAAGCGGGCGCCATTCCGGTTGAAGTCACCGTCACCAAAGAGAGCCCGATGCACCACCATCACGGTAGCCCGGGACAATAAAGGCGTATCAAACCGGATTCCATCGGCAGACTGCTGCGAGAACTGCGCTATGCTCAGAAGAAAATTCTTTGTACACCTGACCGCTCTGACCGGCGGCATCCTGCTTTTCCCGCGACTCACCCGCTACGCAGTCGCTCAGAGCAAACCTCAGGATAAGCTAAGCGCGCTGCTGCAAGTACCGCTCGCCAAGCCCACCGACTGGGATCCGGTTGGATTCAATCGTCTCCGCGGCAATGCCGGCGCCGTGCCGTTGCTGTACCTGGAAGATATCAACAGCCCGGACAGTGAAAAAAAATACATAGGCCAGCATTTGCCCTATGTTCCCAAGACCAATCCGTCGCAGGTTTCCAAAGGATTCATCGCCCTGATGTGGGGCGATCCGTCCAAGAGCCATGTCCGCCACCCGGCGGCGCCCCCCGATCCCAGCACCCAGTTCAAGGGTCACTGGTTTGACTGGATCCGTATCCGCAAATCCACCAGTGCAAACAGCCCCGAGGTGGAGAGCCGCTATACCGGCTGGCCGCAGGCCAATCCAGGCGATAGCGGCGCTTTCGCCGTTTTAGGCGGTGGGGACATCACGGCCGACGAAGGCCACAACACCATCTACCTGGCCGCCCTGCCGAAAGACGTGAAGCCGGGCGACACTATCCGCATCTGGGGGCATTGCCTCCAGCATGGCGAATACGTGGACTTCCTCACTCTTTGAACGAAAGTGCCGTATAACCGCTGCTTTGCCAGCTGACTGTTCATACTCTGGATTAACAGCCCCCCTGTTGGGTTACGACGCGCCGGTAACGTCTCTGCTGTTGGCAGGCTTGGTCGCGGGCGCCTCTAACCTAACCTACGGGGATTTTCACGGTAACCCGATCTAGAGCGTTGACCGGTTTGTATAGCAAGTCATAAGCCAGAATAAGGCCGCAGCCCGCTTCCGGCATCGTAGCGAGATCGGGACTGAGTCCTGGGAGCGCCGGCGTCCTCGCCGGCCAGGACGTGGACTGGACCACCGTCCGCTCCAGGCAAACCCAGCCGTCGCTGTGGTCCTGTCGGAGCCGGCGAGGACGCCGGCGCTCCCAGGCCGTTTCCGGTTGCTGGATTGGCCACGTAGTTCAAACCGGTCAACGCTCTAGGGGGATTTTCACGGTAACTTTGGCACAGGTTATTTGACCTGTGGAATAGGGCATGGTACAAAGTTGCGCGGAATTTTCCGGTCTTTCAGCACGGCTGCCGCAAGCTGGAAAATTCTTCAGATGGTGGCGGGCGACGTCGCCGCTGTGACGCACTGCATGGCGCGAGTCTGCTCATCAGGGAAAACGGCTGCCGGACCCGATCCAGGTAAGACACGCTGGAGCCTCGGAATTCCGATTCCAGATAAACCCATGTCCGTCCTCGCTACTGCCGGAGCCCGATAACGAATGACCAGGTATACCAGGGGTATCTCCTGGGTCCAGTCCAAGGGTGGAATTGCTGACGTCCCCTCGCCATCCAGGTCTTACCGGTCCAGGCCGCCGCGCCTGTGGCCGTGATAATTTTTAACAAAGCTGTCAAGCCAACCTTAGGAGTCTTGCGGAATGCAATCAGATATTGTCACCAAGGTCAGAAACCATCCCAAATATCATGAACTCGTCAGGGCGCGCAGCGTTTTTGGCTGGATTCTGTCGATTATCATGCTGCTCATTTATTACGGCTTCATCCTGCTGATCGCCTATGCGCCCCACTGGCTAGGCATGCCGCTGCAAGAAGGCGGAATCATCACCCGGGGGATACCCATCGGCATCGGAGTCATTCTCTGCGCCTTCGTGCTGACCGGCGTCTATGTCTGGCGGACTAACACCTACTTCGATCGCATCAACGACGAGATCAAGCGGGAGGTATTGAGATGAGCAGCGCTTTCGTCACTTTGCTGGCGCTGTTCGCCAGTCTGTTCTCCCTGCCGCTATTCGCTCAACAGGCGCCGGCCGCTGCACCAGCCGCCTTACCTGCTGCTCCGCCGGCCCTGCCGTCGCACCCGCTCAATGTCCAGGCCGTGGTGATGTTCCTGGCCTTTGTGGCCGTCACCCTGGGCATCACCTACTGGGCCGCGCAGCGGACCAAGACCGCCAAGGATTTCTATGCCGCCGGCGGTGGCTTGACGGGCTTCCAGAACGGGCTGGCTATCGCCGGCGATTACATGTCCGCCGCTTCCTTCCTGGGCATCGCCGGTCTGGTCTACACCGCCGGTTTCGACGGCCTGATCTATTCGGTCGGCTGGCTGGTGGGCTGGCCCCTGATCATGTTCCTGATCGCCGAGCAGATCAAGAACCTGGGTAAATACACCTTCGCCGACGTAGTCTCCTACCGGCTGCAACGAGTTCCTATCCGCACGCTGGCGGCGATCGGTTCGTTGATCGTGGTGATCCTCTACCTGATCGGCCAGATGGTGGGCGCCGGCAAGCTGATTCAGACGCTGTTCGGCATTCCCTATCTATACGCCGTGGTCATCGTCGGCACTCTGATCATCATTTATGTGACCTTCGGCGGCATGATCGCCACCTCCTGGGTACAGATCATCAAAGCCTGTCTGCTGCTGGGCGGCGCCACGCTGGTCGCCATCCTGTGCCTGTGGAACTTCGACTTCAGCCCGGAGGGGATGTTCAAGACCGCCACTGAGGTCCGGGGGACGCTGGCCATCATGCAACCGGGCTCGCTGGTCAGCAACCCGCTTGATGCTATCTCGCTCGGCATGGCGCTGATGTTCGGCACCGCCGGTCTGCCGCATATCCTGATGCGCTTCTTCACGGTGCCCAACGCCGTGGCAGCCCGGCGTTCAGTGTTCTACGCCACCGGTTTCATCGGTTATTTCTACATTCTGACCTTCATCATCGGCTTCAGCGCCATCGTCTTTATCTCCAAACAGTACGGTCCGCAATTCCTGGGCACCGATGGCAAGATCCTCAATGGCAGCAACATGGCGGCCATTCATACTTCGGCCTTTGTGGGCGGCAACCTGCTGCTGGGCTTTATCTCGGCGGTGGCTTTCGCCACCATTCTGGCGGTGGTATCGGGTCTGACCCTGGCCGGCGCGTCGGCCATTTCCCATGATCTGTACGCCAACGTGTTCGCCCACGGGCGCAGCACCGAACAGCAGGAAATCGTGGTATCCCGGATCGCTACGATTGTACTGGGCATTATCGCCATCATTCTGGGCTATCTGTTCGAGAATCAGAACGTTGCCTTCCTGGTGGGTCTGACCTTCGCCGTAGCGGCGAGCATCAATTTCCCCATCCTGTTCATGTCGATCTACTGGTCCAAGCTGACCACCCGCGGCGCACTCATTGGCGGTTCGCTGGGACTGATCACAGCTATCACCCTGGTGATTCTGGGCCCCACCGTCTGGGAAGATGTCATTGGCTATCCTAAGGGGTCCGCGCCCTTCCCGTCCAAATATCCCGCGCTGTATTCCGTGACCGTCGCTTTCCTTGGCATCTGGTTCTTCTCCATCACGGATAAGAGCAGAGCCGCCCAGGAGGAACGGCAAGCCTATATCGCCCAGGATGTCCGCTGCCAGACCGGTATCGGCTCCGAAGGCGCGACTGCCCATTAAGCCCCATCCGGCGGCGGTTTCCCTGCAGGGATTACCGCTAATCCAGTAAAACTCCCTCGCATCCCCCCCCGCAACGGGGGCGGGTGCGGGGGATTCGTCAACCGGCGGTCGAGATTCCCGGCTTGAACACATCCGATGAATCCTCTCTGATGGAGTCTCCCCTTTCCCTCGAGGCCTCCCGGCGACAAACCTTCGGTCAGGCATTGGCGGACTCCCCACCGGATTTTCCGCTCAGCGTCCAGCAGTTGCAGGAAGCGGCGTCTTTCATGGTGGCGCGGATCGGCGCAAGCCGGCTGCACCCGCCTCTCTTTGTTGGCCCGGAAACCTCCATTCAGGAGGCGGCCGCCATCATGAAAGCCAACAAGACTTCGGCCTTGCTGGTCAGACGCGGGGAGCAATTAGGCATCTTCACCGGGCGGGATGTGCGCGAGAAATCCCTGCTGCTGCGGCTGCCGGATTCCACCCCGATCGGCGAACTGGCCAGTTACGAGCTGCTCGCCCTCGACAGGGATGATTTTCTATTCAACGCCTTGGCGGTGATGAGCCGGCACGCCATCCGGCATGTGGTCATCACCCAGGGGCGAGAGATCGCCGGCATTCTGGAGCAACTCGATCTGCTCGAGTATCTGTCCAACCATTCCTTTTTTTTCGCCGACCGGATCGACCGGGCAATCACCCAGCACGACCTGCAAAAGGCTGGCGACTATATTCCACATCTGATCAAGGCGCTCTACGACCGCGGCGTCAAACCCCGCTATATCGCGCAACTGGTCAGCGATCTGAACCACCGCATCTTCCGGCGGCTGTTCGGGCAACTGGTTCCCACCGACATGCAGCAGGACACCTGCCTGATCATCATGGGCAGCGAAGGCCGGGGCGAGCAACTGTTGCGCACCGATCAGGACAATGCGGTGATTTTCAGAAACGAGCCCGCCTGTGCCGCCTTCAGCGCCAAAGCCGAGCAGTTCACCACAGCACTGGTGACCTTCGGCTATCCCCGCTGTCCCGGCAACGTCATGGTCTCCAATCCGGCCTGGGCCCAAGCACTGAGCGCCTACCGGCAGGATCTGTTGCGCTGGACCCACGAGCCTGACAAAGAGGCGTTCCTGAATCTGGCGATCTTCTTCGACGCCACCGCTGTGGCCGGCGACAGTGCGCTGCTGACGGAACTCAAGGATTATCTATTCCACCTGCTGCAGGAGCAGACCGTCATTCTGCGCCATTTCGCCCGGGCCATACTGGCCTTTCCGACCCCGCTGGGGCTGTTCAACCGGTTCCATCTGGAGAAATCCTCCCCTCATAGGCAGGCGCTGGATATCAAAAAAGGCGGCATTTTCCCCATCGTCCAGGGCGCGCGCAGTCTGGCGCTGGAACACCAGCTGCGGGCAACCAACACTATCGACCGCATTCAGATGCTGGCCGGTAAGGGCCTGTTCGACGCCGCTTTCGGTGTCGATTTGATCGAAGCCTTCGATTTCATGACCCTGCTCAGGCTCAGAGAACATCTGGCGACGTGGCGGCAGGGAACCGCCGGCGATAATTACATCGTTCCCGGCCGGCTCAGTACGCTGGAGCGGAACATGCTCAAGGACTCCCTGAAAATCGTCAATAAGTTCAAATCCCTGATAGGCCATCACTTTAAATTGAGCCTGATGTTTTGAAGTGCCGGACGGGCGCGGATGATTAGCAAAACCTGGTCGATCTTTGTGGCGACCGCGGTGGTGCAAATGGGTCTGCTCGTGGGAACGGGCTGGCTTATCTGGCGCCATCTGTCGCCGCCGCAACAGCAAGCGCTGACGGCAGTGTGGGCGCACTATGCCGGCCTTGCCATTCTTGCTGGTGTGGCGCTGGTGGGGGTGCTGGGGTTGGCCGTCAATCTGCTGGCCCGCTGGTATATCGCGCCGCTGCGCCCGCTGGCGGAAGAGACCCGGGTGGTCGCCATGAGCAATTGCAGGCATCGGCTGGCGCCCCTGGGCGGCGCGGAAACCCGCGAGCTGATCGCCGCCGTCAATCTGCTGGCCGAACGCCATCAGTCCCTGCAAGAGGATGTGCAGGTACGCATCCGCGAGGCGAACGCCGTGCTGGAAGAAGAAAAAAACACGCTGGCGGCGCTGATGTCCAAGCTGACCCAGGGCGTTTTGGTGTGCAATCGCGAGGGACGGATTCTGCTGTACAACCAGCGCGCCCAGACCCTGCTGGAAGGCCCCACCCGTCACAGCGGCGGCGCCGACTGGATCGGTCTGGGTCGTTCGGTGTACAGCCTGCTGGATCAAGATCTGCTCCACCATGCCCTGGTGCATATCGAGCACCGTCTGCAGCAAGGTGATACCGGTCTCATGGCGCCTTTCATCGCCTCGCGACCGGGCGGCCAGTTGTTAAGCGTCCATCTGGCGCCCATTCTGGACAAGAACAATAGCCTGACAGGGTATATTCTCACGCTGGAAGACATCACCCGCCGCACCGCCACCGAGAGTCGGCGGGGATTGTTGTTGCAATCGCTGACGGAAGGGCAGCGCTCGGCTCTGGCCGGCATCCGGGCCGCCATCGAAACCGTGCTCGTTTTCCCCGACATGGAGGAGGCCAGCCGGCAGCAGTTCCTGACCGTGATCCGCGACGAGGCCCTGAAACTCAGCCAGAACCTGGATCATCTGGAGACCGAGTACGCCCAGGATCTGCAAGTACACTGGCCGCTCGAAAAGATGGTGGGCAGTGAGTTGCTGGCGGCCATCGAACACCGCTTGCAGGATACGGCAGGAATTCCGCTCGAGATGAGCGCGCCGCTGGAACCGCTGTGGCTGCAAGTGGACAGTTACGCCGTGGTGCAACTCGTCCTGTTTGTAATCACGCAGTTGCGGGACCGGTATCGGGGCCAAAATCTGGAGCTGAAACTGGAAAATCAGGGGGCATTCGCGTGCCTGTGCCTGTTGTGGGAAGGGGCGGCGCTGAACGGCGAAACCCTGCATTCCTGGGAAAAACAGGCGATCATGACCGACCGGCACGGCTCTTCCCTGAGCCTGCACGATATTGTCGAACGGCACGGCGGCGCGCTCTGGTCGGAAACCGAAACGGCATCCGGACGCTGCTGTCTGCGGTTGCTGCTGCCGCCAGCCGCAGATGATCCGGTGGCGATGGAACACAGTCCCAAGGCGCTGCTGGGTCAGGATTACGATTTTCATCTCTTGAATCAATCGGGCCAGCCGACCGACCTGGACGAGTTGCCGCTGAACGCGCTCAGCTATACCGTGTTCGATACCGAAACCACCGGCCTCAACCCCGGCGCCGGCGATGAGATCATCGCTATCGGCGCGGTGCGCATCGTCAACGGGCGCATTCTGCAACGGGAAATTTTCGATTGCCTGATCAATCCAGGTCGCCCGATCGCCCCGGCGGCCACCGAGATTCACGGCATTTCCACCCAGATGCTGCGCGGGATGCCGCCCTCTGAGGAAGTGCTGCCCCGCTTTCGCCGGTTCGTCGAAGATACCGTGCTGGTCGGCCACAACGCCGCTTTCGACATGCGTTTCCTGGAGATCAAGGAGACGCAACTGGGGGTCAAATTCACCAATCCCGTGCTCGACACCCTGTTGCTGGCCTGGGTAGTCCATCCCAATCAGGAAGAGCAGAGCCTGGAAACCATCGCCGGCCGTTTCGGGGTTACGGTCACCGGCCGCCACACGGCCCTGGGGGACGCCCTCGCCACCGCCGAAGTTTTCCTCGCGCTCATCCCGTTGCTGGCCGAACGGGGCATTCATACCTTGGGACAGGCGCAAGCGGCGGCGGCGACTACCGAGTACGCTAAAATTAAATATTGATGGGGGCCGGCGATAAGCGCTGTGCAAGATGGGTAGCCTTAATCTCCGTGTCCGTCATTCCTGCGCCACCCATGACCACTGGATTGCAGCAACTGAAAGGGGCTGGCCCCCACCTGCTGGCGCGCCTGCAACGGCTGGGCATACAAAGCCTGGAGGAGTTGCTGTTGCATTTGCCTTTACGCTACCAGGATCGCACCCGCATCACCCCGATCGGCAGCCTGCAACCCGGCGAGGAAGCGGTGATCGAGGGGCGAGTGATGCTGGCTGAAGTGGTGCAGCGGGGACGGCGCTCGCTGCTCTGCCTGCTGCACGACGGCAGCGGCTCGCTGACCCTGCGCTTCTTCCATTTCACGCCGGCACAGCAGCACAGCCTGCTGGGACAACAGGGCGCGCACCTGCGCTGCTACGGCGTAGTGCGCAGCGGCCCGGCGATGCTGGAAATGATCCACCCCGAATGTCAGCGTCTGGAGGACGGGCAACCGTTCCCCCTGGAAGATTCCCTGACTCCGGTATACCCCACCACCGCCGGCTTGCCTCAAACGACTCTGCGCTCCCTGCTCAGCCAGGCGTTGTTGTCGCTGCAAGAAGAAGCTGAATTATTGCCGGAACTGTTGCCGGCGATGTTACGCACCCGGCTGGAATTGCCTGCCCTGCGCAACGCCGTCTGCCTGCTCCATCGCCCGCCGGCGCAACTGTCGCCCGAACGGCTGCAAACCGAGCTGCGGCTGGCTCGCCGGCGGCTGGCCTTCGAGGAATTGCTGGCCCATCAACTGAGCCTGCGGCAACTGCGGGAACAGGTACAGCGCAACAGCGCGCCGGCTCTGCCTGGTCACGGCGAACTGAGCCGGCGTTTCCTCAGCGCCCTACCCTTTACGCTCACCCGCGCCCAAGAGCGGGTGATCCGGGAAATCCAGACCGATCTGGCGCTGCCACGGCCCATGCTGCGGCTGCTGCAAGGGGACGTCGGCTGCGGCAAAACCGTGGTGGCGGCGGCCGCCGCTCTCCAGGCAGTGGAGAGCGGCTGGCAGGCAGCGGTGATGGCGCCGACCGAACTGCTGGCCGAACAGCACTACCGCAATTTCCAAACCTGGCTGCAACCGCTGCAGCTGGAAGTGGCCTGGCTGGCCGGCCGGCTGAAGGGCAAAACCCGGCAGACCATGCGGGCGCGCATCCACTCCGGCAGCACGCAGGTCATTGTCGGCACCCATGCCCTGTTTCAGGAAGGCGTGGCCTTTGCCCGACTGGGGCTGGTGATCGTCGATGAGCAACACCGTTTTGGCGTCCACCAGCGCCTGGCGTTGCGCGAAAAAGGTCGTCAGGAGGGCTATTGTCCCCATCAGTTGATTATGACCGCCACCCCTATTCCCCGCACACTGGCTATGAGCGCCTATGCCGATCTGGATACCTCGATTATCGACCAACGGCTGCCGGGCCGCATGCCGGTGCAGACGGCGATCATTTCCGAAAACCGCCGGGCCGAAGTTATCGACCGCATCCGGCTGGCCTGTGGCGAGGGCCGGCAGGCCTACTGGGTCTGTCCGTTGATCGAGGAAGCCGAGACCTTGCAATGCCAGGCCGCCGCCGATACCGCGTTGCGACTGTCCGCAGCGCTGCCCCAGTTGCGCATCGGTCTAGCGCACGGCCGGCTGCGACCGGTGGCCAAGGAACAGGTCATGGCTGCTTTTAAGGCAGGCCAGTTGGATTTGCTGGTGGCGACCACCGTCATCGAGGTCGGCGTGGATGTGCCCAACGCCAGCCTGATGATCATTGAAAACGCCGAGCGGCTGGGACTGGCGCAACTGCATCAGCTGCGGGGCCGGGTAGGTCGCGGCGCTGCGCAAAGCAGTTGCGTGCTGCTGTATCGCGGCCCGCTGTCGCAACAGGCGCACCAGCGGTTGGCGATACTACGCGCCAGCAACGACGGCTTCGAGATCGCCGAGCGCGATCTGGAATTGCGCGGACCGGGCGAAGTATTGGGCACGCGCCAGACCGGCGATGTGGCGCTGCGGGTGGCCGATCTGGCGCGTGATGCGGAGCTGCTGGGCATGGCGCAAGCCAGCGCTGATGAATTGCTGCGCGACCATCCCCGCCAGGCGCAGGCTATTATCCGTCGCTGGATCGGCGTGGGAGAACGCTACGGTGAAGTGTGAGCGCCTGCCGCTCTGCTGTGGTGCAATTCCTTAACTTTCCTGTCATTGCAAGCCTTTTTCGGCTAGACTTTGCGCCAATTCATCAGCCTGTATGTATCAATCACGATACTACCTTGAGCCTCGGAGCGACTCATGCCCGCACGTAGAGAACTGGCCAACGCCATCCGCGCCCTGAGCATGGACGCCGTGCAGCAGGCGAATTCCGGCCATCCCGGCGCGCCGCTGGGAATGGCGGATATCGCCGAGGTGCTATGGAACGACTTTCTGCGCCACAACCCGGCCAATCCCGCCTGGATCGACCGCGATCGCTGCGTGCTGTCCAACGGCCACGCCTCGATGCTGCTGTACTCCCTGTTGCACTTGAGCGGCTATGACCTGTCCCTGGAGGAGCTGCGGAATTTCCGGCAATGGCATTCGCGCACGCCGGGCCATCCAGAATACGGCTGCACGCCCGGCGTGGAAACCACCACCGGTCCCCTGGGCCAGGGGCTCGCCAACGGCGTCGGCATGGCGCTCGCCGCACGCACGCTGGCGGCGCAGTTCAACCGCCCTGGCCATGCGATTGTCGATCACTACACCTACGTCTTGCTGGGCGACGGCTGTTTGATGGAAGGCATTTCCCACGAAGTCTGCTCGCTGGCCGGCACTTTGGGACTGGGCAAGCTGATCTGCCTGTACGACGACAACCGCATTTCCATCGACGGCCCCGTGCAGGGCTGGTTCAGCGACGATACCCCGCAACGCTTCACCGCTTACGGCTGGCAGGTGATTCCCGCCATCGACGGTCACGATGCCGCCGCCGTGCGCCACGCCATCGCCGCGGCCCGTGCAGTGAGCAACCGGCCCAGCCTGATCTGTTGCCGCACGGTAATCGGCTGGGGAGCGCCCGCCAAGGCCGGCAGCGCCCAGGCCCACGGTGCGCCGCTCGGCGCTGCCGAAGTGGCCGCTGCCCGGCAGCAACTCGGCTGGCCGCACCCGCCGTTCGTGATCCCGGCAGACCTTTACGCCGCCTGGGACGCCCGCGCCAGAGGCGCCGCCCTGGAAGCGGACTGGAACGCGCGCTTTGCCGCTTACCGGCGCGAATACCCGGAACTGGCCGCCACATTCGAACGCCGCACAGCCGGCCGCCTGCCGGCAGACTGGCGGGAACAGTCCCACCGCTATATCCAGGCGACCGAGGAGAAGGCGCAGACCGTGGCCACCCGCAAGGCATCCCAGCATGCCCTGGACGCTTACGGCCCGCTGTTGCCGGAACTGCTGGGCGGGTCGGCCGATTTAAGCGAATCCAACAACACCCTCTGGAAAGGTGCCGTCACCATCGACCGCGATCGGCCCGAGGGCAACTATGTACACTACGGCGTGCGCGAGTTCGGCATGAGCGCCATCGCCAACGGCATCGCCCTGCACGGCGGCTTCATTCCCTACGCCGGCACGTTTCTGGTGTTCTCCGACTACGCCCGCAACGCCGTGCGGATGGCGGCGCTGGGGCGGTTTCCGGTGATCCTGATTTATACCCACGACTCCATTGGCGTGGGCGAGGATGGTCCCACCCATCAGCCCATCGAGCACCTGGCCAGTCTGCGGCTGATCCCCAATCTGTCGCTGTGGCGACCCTGCGACGCTACCGAGTCGGCCGTCGCCTGGCAGGCCGCCATCGAACGGCGCGACGGTCCCACCTGTCTGGTATTCTCCCGCCAGAATCTACCCCATCAACCGCGCGCCGCCGCGCCGCTGGCCGCTATCCGGTGTGGCGGCTATATCCTGCAGGACTGCGCCGGCGCGCCGGAAGTTATCCTTATCGCCACCGGCTCCGAGGTGCAACTGGCCACGGGGGCGGCGGCGTGGCTGGCCGACCGCGGCCGGCGGGTGCGGGTCGTCTCCATGCCCTCGGTGGATGCGTTCGAGGCGCAGGAGGCGGCCTGGCGGGAGGCCGTACTGCCGGCTGCCGTCACCTGTAGGGTGATCATTGAAGCGGGCGTCACACTTCCCTGGTATAAATATGCCGGCATAGATGGCAAAATAATCGGACTCGATCGCTTCGGCGCCTCGGCGCCGGGCGATCTGTTATTCAAACACTTCGGCTTCACCGTCGAAAGCGTGGTCCGCACCGTCGAGGAAGCGCTCCTCCAACGGCACCGGCAAGTCTCTACTGTCACAAACTCATCTGAATAGGAGCAAAACATGGCCATTAAAATTGCGATCAACGGTTACGGGCGTATCGGTCGTTGCATTTTGCGGGCGCTGTACGAGTCCAAGCGCACCAATGAATTCGAGATTGTCGCCATCAACGATCTGGGCGATCCCAAAACCAATGCCCATCTGACCCGGTATGACACGGTGCACGGCAAGTTCGCCGGCGATGTGGCGGTGGAAGGCGATTATATGATCGTCAACGGCAAGCAGATCCGCGTCCTGGCCATCCGCAACCCCGCCGAACTACCCTGGCGCGATCTGGGCGTTGACGTGGTGCACGAGTGCACCGGCCTGTTCACCACCAAGGAGAAAGCTGGCGCCCATCTGAGCGCGGGCGCCAAGAAGGTGATCATCTCCGCGCCGGGCGGCAAGGACGTGGACGCGACCATCGTGTATGGCGTGAACCACCAGATCCTGAAAGCCAGCGATACCGTCATTTCCAACGCCTCCTGCACCACCAACTGTCTGGCGCCGCTGGTCAAGCCGCTGCAGGATAAGCTGGGCCTGCTGCGTGGTCTGATGACCACCATCCATTCCTATACCAATGATCAGGTATTGACCGACGTCTATCACAGTGATTTGCGCCGCGCCCGTTCTGCCACTCAATCGATGATTCCCACCAAGACCGGCGCCGCCGCGGCGGTGGGTCTGGTGCTGCCGGAATTGAACGGCAAGCTGGACGGCTTCGCCATGCGCGTGCCCACCATCAATGTGTCGGTGGTGGATCTGAGCTTTATCGCTGCCCGCGACACCTCCGTCGACGAAGTCAACGCTATCGTCAAGGCGGCCTCCGACGGCGAACTGAAAGGCATTCTGAATTACAACACCGAGCCGCTGGTCTCGGTGGACTTCAATCATGACCCGGCTTCTTCCACCTTCGACGCCACTCAGACCCGGGTCATCAGCAATCTGGTCAAGGTGCTGTCCTGGTACAACAACGAATGGGGTTTCTCCAATCGGATGCTGGACACCACCAAGGCGCTGATGGAAGCCCAATAAAACCCTCCCCCAGCCCCTCTCCACAACCGAGGGGCTGAATTTTCCAGACACAGGATGGCTGTATGGCTGCTGTACTCAAAATGACTGATCTTGACCTTGCGGGTAAGCGCGTGCTTATCCGCGAGGATTTGAACGTGCCGGTCAAAGACGGCAAAGTGACCAGCGACATCCGCATCCGCGCCTCCCTGCCAGCGCTGCAACTGGCTTTGCAAGCCGGCGCGCGGGTGATGGTCATGTCCCATCTGGGCCGTCCCAAGGAAGGCGAATACGATGCCCAGGCTTCCCTGGCCCCGGTAGCAGAGCGGCTGACCGAATTGCTCGGCCGCCCGGTGCGGGTAGTGAAGGACTGGATCGACGGCGTCGAGGTTGCCCCCGGCGAGCTGGTGCTGTGCGAAAACGTCCGCTTCAACAAGGGCGAAGGCAAGGATGACGAGGCCCTGTCCCGTAAAATGGCGGCGCTGTGCGACGTCTACGTCATGGATGCTTTTGGTACTGCGCATCGCGCCCAGGCATCGACCCACGGCGTGGCCAAATATGCCCCGGTCGCCTGCGCCGGTCCGCTGCTGGCCGAGGAACTGGACGCTTTGGGCAAGGCGCTGGAAAGCCCGGCCCGGCCGATGGTGGCTATCGTCGGCGGCTCCAAGGTATCCAACAAGCTGACCATTCTGGAGTCGCTGTCCAAGGTGGTGGACAAGCTCATCGTCGGCGGCGGCATCGCCAACACCTTTATCGCGGCGGCCGGCTACAACGTCGGCAAATCGCTGTACGAACCGGATCTGATCGAAGAGGCCAAACGGCTGAGCGCGGCGGCGCAGGCGCGTGGCGGTGAGATTCCGGTGCCCACCGACGTGGTCTGCGGCAAGCAGTTTTCCGAAACCGCCGTGGCCACGATCAAGCCGGTCGATCAGGTCGAAGACGACGATATGATCTTCGACATCGGTCCGCAGACCGCCGCCCGCTACGCCGAGTATCCTGCAGAGCGCCGGCACGGTTGTCTGGAACGGTCCGGTGGGCGTGTTCGAGTTCGACCAGTTCGGTGCCGGCACTAAGGCCATCGCCACCGCGGTGGCGAACAGTGCCGCGTTTTCGCTGGCCGGTGGCGGTGACACCCTGGCGGCGTTGGACAAGTATGGCGTCAAGGACAAGATTTCCTACATCTCCACCGGCGGCGGCGCTTTCCTGGAATTCCTGGAAGGCAAGCAACTGCCGGCGGTAGCCATGCTGGAACAACGAGCCGCCGGGAAATAGTGGCTGCTCTGACGAGCCGGCTTTACCGTCGACATCGTTTACCTGACGGACCCGGTCAAGGCCGGGTCCGGTTGTTTTGCACTCATGCCGCTAGTTCGCTTTCCCTGCCGCCTGGGCGGCATTTTGACCTGATCAGCCATTGCTTAATCCACCCCCGATCAATCCCGCCATACGGCGCACCAAGATCGTAGCCACCGTCGGCCCGGCCACTGACGATCCCCAAGTTCTGGAGGGTATCATCCGCGCCGGCACCGACGTGGTGCGCATCAACCTGTCCCACGGTACGGCGGCCGATCACCAGCGGCGGGTGCAGCAGGTGCGCGAATGCGCCGCCCGGGTGGGCCGCTATGTCGGCATCCTGGCCGATCTGCAAGGACCCAAGATCCGTATCGAGCGTTTCCGCAACGGTCCCATCCACTTGCGGGAAGGCAGCCGGTTCACGCTGGATGCGGCGCTGCCCGTCCAGGACGGCGACGAGACCACGGTAGGCATCACGTACAAGGGTCTGCCGAATGATCTGAAGACCGGCGATATGCTGCTGCTCGACGACGGCCGTATCGTGTTGGCGGTCGAAGCGGTCGAGGGCGGCCGGATCGTCTGTCAGGTGATGGTGGGCGGGCCTCTGTCCAACAACAAGGGCATTAATCGTCAGGGCGGCGGTCTGTCGGCACCCGCCTTGACCGCCAAAGACCGGGAGGACATCGGCATTGTTGCCGGCTTGCAGGCTGATTACCTGGCGGTATCGTTCCCGCGTAGCGCCGCCGATATGGAAGAAGCCCGCGCGCTGCTACGTGCGGCGGGCGGCGACAGCGCGCTGGTCGCCAAAATCGAGCGCGCCGAAGCCATCGATAAGCTTGAGGAAATTCTGGAAGTCAGTGAAGCCGTAATGATCGCGCGCGGCGATCTGGGGGTCGAGATCGGCGACGCCGAACTACCGGGAGTGCAGAAGCATATCATTCGCCTGGCCCGCCAGAAGAACCGGATTTCCATCACCGCCACCCAGATGATGGAATCCATGATCCATAGCCAGATTCCCACCCGCGCCGAGGTATTGGACGTCGCCAACGCCGTGATTGACGGCACTGACGCGGTCATGCTGTCGGCGGAGACGGCTTCCGGTGAGTATCCGCTGAAAGCGGTGGAGGCGATGGACCGGATCTGTCTGGGCGCAGAGAAACAATGGGAAACGCAACATTCCACCCACCGTATCGATTCCCGTTTCGAAGGTGTGGGCGAAGCCGTCGCTATGGCGGCCATGTATACCGCTAATCATCTGGGTAGAGTGCGGGCTATCATCACGATAACCGAAGCCGGCGCCACCGCTCTGCTGATGTCGCGCATCAGCTCGGCTATTCCGATTTATGCGCTGACCCGCCACGAATCCACCCGCCGCCGGTTGACTCTGTACCGAGGCGTCTATCCGCTGCGTTTCGACGTGGTGCATGTGAATCCCTCCTGGGTAATCCAGGCGGCCATCAACGCCGTGCAGCATCGCGGCCTGGTCAGAAAAGGCGATCTGGTTATTCTCACCAAGGGCGATTACAAAGGCGTCGCCGGCGGGACCAATACGATTAAAATCGTTCGCATAGGGGAACGGATTGTGCCGGAGGGAGCTTGATATTCTAACGACAGGCGATCGCTGG
Source organism: uncultured Pseudomonadota bacterium (assembly GCA_963708455.1). Classification (GTDB taxonomy): domain Bacteria; phylum Pseudomonadota; class Gammaproteobacteria; order Competibacterales; family Competibacteraceae; genus CAIMUS01. The sequence continues at coordinate 1,046,715 of CAVPSQ010000004.1, read as the reverse complement.
AGCTGCATTGACAAGGCCGAATAAAGGGTATAAAAAATGTTTACTGTTGTTTGGAGTGAGCAAGAATTAAGGAAAGTCAAATGTCAAATCCGCTGGCAAATCCAGGGTATGTGGATCCTGAAACAGCGCAGCAGTTAGCCGCTTTCACCCAAAAACTCAAACAGCGTCTGCTCGCGATCCTTGATCTCGGACCAGGCCAGCAGGTGCTCGACGTGGGTTGCGGACCCGGTATTCATACGCTGGAAATCGCCCGACGGGTGGAAAAGACAGGTTGCGTCGTCGGCATAGACTACGATCCTGTCATGATTGGTATCGCCCATCAGCGCGCGCAGACAGCCGGGGTCGACTCCTGGACTACCCATATTCCGGCGGCAGCAGCGCGACTGCCTTTTCGGGCCAATTCATTCGACGCCAGTCAAAGCGAGCGCTTGTTCCAGCATGTGGATGATGGCGCGGCAGTACTCGATGAGATGATCAGAGTGACTCGCTACGGAGGAAAAATCACCGTAGCCGATTCCGATTGGTGTACTTTATCTATCGATACTCCGGAAACGGAGATCGAGAGACGGATTGTGCGCTTTCTCCCTGATCTATTCCGCAACGGCTATGCCGGACGACAATTGTATCGCCTGTTCAAAGAGCGGCGGCTTGCGGATGTTCAAGTGGAAGCGCATCCGATCATCTGGACGGATTGGAAAACCTTTCGCGCCACCAGTTTTTCGATAAAGGATCTGAATAACCAACTGGTCGAATCCGGGACAGTTACTGAAGAAGAACTTCAACATTTTCTGACCAGTCTTGAAGATGCACAACGTCGCGGGGTGTTCTTCGCGAGTGGTAATATAATATTGGTTATCGGCATCAAGTCGATATAAGAGGATTACTACGATGAGCAAGAAATGCCTGGTTATTTGCCCATTTGGCCAAGAAGGTTCAGCAACTCGAAAAAGATCAGATTATGTATTTAAAAATGTCATTAAGCCAGTGGCGGATGCAGAAGGATATAAAGCTTATAGGAGCATAGACTATACGATCCCTGGCGAAATCACTGCACAAGTTGTTAAAGATTTATATCAAGCTGATCTGGTCGTTGCCGATTTGACCGAGTCAAATCCCAATGTATTCTACGAACTGGCTCTAAGACATACAGTTGCCAAACCCTTTATTCTTATTTCCGATGATGTAAGTAATATCCCCTTTGATATAGCCACGCTGAATGTAATTCAGGTTGATAGGGTTTTAGACCTCGAAAAAGGTATAGCGGTACAAAATGAAATCAGGAATCAAATGCAACGGATCAATAGTGAAGAAGCCAGTTTTGAAAATGATGCATCACGGTTACATCCTTGCCACGATATTGATAAATCAAAAGAAGATATTTCAGTAAAAGTCTACACGTGGGAACTTAAATACACTAACACTCTTGCAACCGATTGGTTGAATCTACAAAATGAAGGCTTAAAGGGATGTGTCAATAAGTTTTTAAAAGATAGTCAAGTTCCTGCCGAACCTGATTATAGAAACGGAGTAGCTGAGTATCTGACTTACAAAATGGCGCAAGGAAATCGTCTTTTGGGTGATTTATACTATGTGATTAACAAATATAATAATACTTTTCTGGGTTGGGGAAATTTTACGCTTCCCGGATCTCCTGATCCATTAGCTATCCGGATAGATGGTGAAGATAAAACAGAAAATCATACCGACATGGTGATAGTAAATTTTTCCCAACCCTCAAGAAAAATAACCTTTGCCATGGGAATACAGGAAGAAATAAGAGCTTTTAATTATACAATAAGTTTTGAGAAAGATTCAAAAAACCCAAAAAGGTATTCAGGTAAACTATACCACCCTGATTATGATAATATACTGGTGTGTACTACCAAAATGATTCTAATTTAAGAGATAGTTATGATGGCTAAGAAAACGTGCTTGGTTATTTGTCTCTATAATAATAAAAGATTCGACTACATTTTTGAAACTCACTACAAAATAACTGACAGTTCCTAAGGAAAACCATGATAGCACCAATTGTTATGCATCACTTCACTAAGCAAGGTAATAAGGAACTTTATAAAGCTTACCTTAACATCAAATATCAAGTATTCGTGAGAGAATTGAGTTGGTCTACGCTTGCAGATGAAAGTGATAAAGCCATCGCACGGGAAGAATCATTCGATGAAGCAAGTAGATTCTTAGTAGCAAGCACTGATAAAGGGTTGCCAATTGGCACAGTCAGAGCCATATTTCTGAACCAAGGTTTTCCTCACCAAGATTTATTTGAACACCATCTTCGCCAACCGGTCTTTAATCAGATAATTGACCGCCTTTGCACCCTCAATGCCTTAGCCGTCTTGCCTCCTTATCGTCGTCAGATTTACCGGGTGAGTAATCAGGGATGGGTTGGTGCTGTTGGACGGCTACTGATGCTGGGTCTTATCCGCTCCTTAGCGCAAGAAGGGATGAAAGGAGCCATCGTCACCACGGCTGGAACTGTATCAACTCTACTGTGCGCTCACCTGGGTTTCTATGCAATCGATAAACCGACCTTCACCTCATTACAGCCGGAACTGATGACCAACATGGGTATCATTTTCGGTTCAGATGCGCACATTCGGGCTCAGGAAGCTTGCCAGATGAATCCTTCCAAGCCAGATTCACTCGATGCAGACTCGATAAAATTATTGCATTATTTCGAGAGTTGTCAGCAGCAGGCGCTCGGCGCTCGTAGTCTGGAAAGCTATTATACCGGACGATAACTGCCATAACACTCGACCTACGGGTATTTTCACGGTAACTCATCATTCCTTGGCGCTGGCTTTTTGATCCAGGCTGCGCAAATAATCCAATTTTTCCGCTATCTTGATTTCCAATCCCCGCCTGACCGGTTGGTAATAGCGACGCTCGCCTATCTTATCGGGAAAATACGATTCGCCGGCGGCATAACCCTCCGGCTCGTCGTGGGCATAACGGTACTCTTTGCCGTAGCCCAATGCCTTCATCAATGGGGTCGGCGCATTGCGCAACTGGACCGGCACTTGCTGCGAACCGAACGCGCGGACATCCTGCCTGGCCGCCGCTAAGGCCGTGTAGATGGCGTTGCTCTTGGGCGCACAGGCCAGATAGACGATGGCCTGGGCAACAGCCAGTTCACCTTCGGGACTGCCCAGGCGCTCGTAAGTTTCCCAGGCGTCCAGGGCGATGCGCAGACCGCGTGGGTCGGCGTTGCCGATGTCTTCGGAGGCCATCCGCACCACCCGCCGGGCGATGTACAGCGGGTCGCAACCACCGTCCAGCATGCGGGCGAACCAGTACAGCGACGCATCGGGGTTACTGCCCCGGACCGCCTTGTGCAGCGCGGAGATCTGGTCGTAAAAGATATCGCCGCCTTTGTCAAAACGCCGCACACCACCCGCCACCACGTCGGCAATAGCGGCGTCCGTATCACCGTCGCGGGCCTCGGCCAGAGCGGCGGCAATTTCCAGTAAGGTCAGGGCGCGCCGCGCGTCGCCGTCGGCGGCCTGCGCCAGACAGTCCCGCTGCGCGGCGCTCAACTCCAGATCGTGTGCACCCAAACCCTGCTCCTTGTCCACCAGCGCCCGGTCGATCAACCGCCGCAGCTCCTCACTGTCCAGCGACTTCAGCACGTACACTCGCAAGCGGGACAGCAAGGCGCCGTTCAGGGCGAAACTGGGATTTTCTGTCGTGGCGCCCACCAGAATCAGGGTGCCGTCTTCGACATAAGGCAGAAAGGCATCCTGCTGGGCTTTGTTGAAGCGATGCACCTCATCCACGAACAGCACGGTGCGCCGCCGCGCCTCCCGCCACATCGTCCGGGCGGTTTCCACTGCGCCGCGGACCTCTTTGACCCCGGCCAGGACCGCCGACAGATTCAGAAATTCGGCCTTGCAATACCCGGCGATCAGCCGGGCCAGTGTAGTTTTGCCGGAACCGGGCGGCCCCCACAAAACCATCGAGTGGGGATTGCCGCTTTCGATAGCCGCCCGCAGTGGCTTGCCCGGCGCCAGCAGATGCGTCTGCCCGACAACGTCCTCCAGCCGCCGGGGGCGCAGGCGGTCAGCCAGCGGCCGCGGGTCATCCGTTGCCGTCATCGCACGTTAACGGGGCACATCGCCGACCACATCCACGCCTTTGGGCGGGATGAAACGCAACAGTTCAGGATCAATGGCGACGTTGGGTTGCAACTGCTCGAAGCTCAACCGGGTGCGCTGGTTGAAGGCATCCTCCAGCTCGATGATCTTCAGGGTATCGCCGTTGAAGGCGACCCGTAACAGCTTGAATTCGGTCTGCTCCTCTTTGGGACGTAGTTCGTACCATTGCAGACCGTCGCGCTTGCTGGCGCTGGTCACGGTAAAGGCTTCTTCGATAGGGGCGGCGCCACTCAGCAGCGCCAGCGGCGTGGCGCTCAACGCCTGATCCAGCACTCTGACCGTGACCTGCTGCAATTCCTTGTCGTACAACCACAGGCGCTGACCGTCGGCGACGATCAACTGGGTGGCAGGTTGGCGGTAATCCCAGCGGAAACGTCCCGGTTTCAGCATATACATGCGGCCCTTGGAAACTTCCAGCGTGCGCCCTTTCTCATCGAAAATAGTCTGCACGAAATCCGCTTGCAGGGATTTCAGACTGTAAAAATAATTGCGCACCTGCGCATCTAACGGCGCGCTGCCGGCGCTTACCGCCAGCAGGCAAAGCACCAGTCCCCAAACAAAACTCGTTCTAGGCATATACCGGGTGACTCTTCAATGTGTTTCGGACAGTTAAACAACGTTTTCTTAAAGTCGCAGTATAGGGTAGGCTACCGTGCTTCTGCCATACCGCGAGTCCAGGCCCAACCCCGGTGAAGCGGTTAAATAACAATCCGGCGAAGCGGGAACAGCCGGGCGTATAACCCCCATATTGAAAGAGCGAGAACACGGCCATGCCTTTACAACAGGGTTTGGATTTCAGGCTGCCCGATCCGATCCAGGCGGCGCAGACCTTCGCTACGGTCGCCTGGAAGAGTCAGCGGTTGGTCAGCGACTTTTTGCAGCGGCAGGCGACTGACGGCGTGCTGGATCTGGAAAGTAGCCTGCGCATTGGCAATCTGTTCCTGGAATTGACCCGCCGCATGGCGCTGGAATCAGCCCGGCTGGCGCAGGGGCAAGTGGGACTGTGGCAGGATTACCTGGAACTGTGGCGCCGCAGCGCCGCCGCGTTCTTCGGGCAAGCGGTGGAGCCCGTCGCCGTGCCGGACAAAGACGATCGGCGCTTCAGGCACGACGCCTGGCAGACCAACCTATGGTTCGATTTCATCAAGCAGACCTATCTGCTAACCGCGCGCTGGCTGCAACAGACGGTCGCGCGCGCCCAGGGCATCGACCCCAAGACCCGCCGCAAGCTGGAGTTCTACACCCGGCAGTTCGTGGATGCGCTGGCGCCCGCCAATTTTGTGCTTAGCAATCCGGAAGTACTGCGGGAGACGCTCGAATCCGGCGGGGAAAATCTGCTCCGAGGCTTGCAGCATCTGCTGGACGATCTGGAGCGCGGCAAAGGCATACTGACTATCCGCACCACCGATCTCCACGCCTTCACGCCCGGCGTCAACGTCGCCGCCTCACCGGGCAAGGTGGTCTATCAGAATGCGCTGATGCAGCTTATCCACTATGCCCCCGTCACGGCGCAGGTCCACCAACGGCCGCTGCTGATGGTGCCGCCCTGGATCAACAAATTCTATATTCTGGACCTGCGGCCCAAGAATTCCTTCGTCAAATGGTGGACCGAGCAAGGCTTCAGCGTGTTTCTGATCTCCTGGGTGAATCCGGATCGGGAACTGGCGGAGAAACATTTCGAGGATTATCTGCTGGAAGGCCCGCTGGCGGCGCTGGGCGTCATCGAACAGGCGACCGGCGAACGGCAGGTGAACGGCGTGGGTTACTGTCTGGGCGGCACCTTGCTGGCGGTGACCATGGCCTACCTGGAAGCGCTGGACCAGACCGACCGCATCGCCAGCGGCACCTTCTTCACCACGCTGCTGGATTTCGCCGAGCCCGGCGAATTGGAAGTGTTTATCGACGAAGAACAACTGACGGCGCTGGAAAAACGCATGGCCCGCCGTGGTTTTCTGGAAGGCCACGAAATGGCCGCCACCTTCAGCCTGCTGCGCGCCAATGACCTGATCTGGGCTTTTTTCATCAACAACTATCTGCTGGGCAAGGAGCCTTTTCCCTTCGATCTGCTGTACTGGAATTCCGATTCCACCCGGATGCCGGCCCGGATGCACAGCTTTTATTTACGTACTATGTACCAGAAGAATCTGCTCAAACAGCCCGGCGGCATCACGCTGGCAGGGACGCCGATCGACCTGCGCCGAGTCGCTACGCCAGCCTATTTTCTGGCGACGCTGGACGATCACATCGCTCCCTGGAAATCGGTCTACGCCGGCAGCCGTCTGCTGGCGGGACCGGTGCATTTCGCGTTGAGCGGTTCGGGCCATATCGCGGGCGTGATCAATCCGCCAGTCAACGAAAAATACGGCTATTGGACCCATCCGGCTCATCCGGAGACGCCGGAACACTGGCTCGAGGACGCCGTACAGCATCCCGGCTCCTGGTGGACCGATTGGCTGGAGTGGCTAACGCCGCAGGCGGGTCCGCTAGTCCCCGCCCGCGTGCCGGGAGACGGTGGCCTGCCGGTGCTCGAGGACGCGCCGGGGTCTTATGTCCGGGTCCGCTCCAGGGGCGATTGAAGCAAACAGGTGATATCAATCTGAAGGGTACTTTTCTGACGGTCAAATACGCGGCGCCGTATCTCAAAAGGCAAGGCAGTTCGGTCATCATTAACTCTTCAGTGAATGGCACGCGCATGTTCAGCAACACCGATGCGTTGATTTTGAAAGATTGACATCATGGACCAATCCCTACCCCGGCCGGCAGTTGCATAGTCACGCAGTGCAGGCTGCCGTATTGCTGAATCAGCGGCGTACAGTCGATACCGACAATCTCCCGCCCTGGAAAACAGTCCCGCAGCCGTTCCAGTGCCGGCCCGTCAGCGGGATCGCCGTAGGTGGGCGCGAGCACGGCGCCGTTGAGAATCAGGAAATTGGCGTACCCTGCCGGCAGACGCCGGCCATCGGCGCCGTAGCGGGGACGGGGCAAGGGTAGGGGAATCAACCGGTACGGCTCACCGGTGGCGGTGCGCAACGCCTGCAACTCCTGTTCCATCGCCTTTAAATCGGGATAGTCGCTGTCGCCGGCATCGTCGCAAGCTTGATAAGCGATCGTGCCGGGGTCGCACAACCGGGCCAGGGTGTCGATATGGCTGTCGGTGTCATCGCCGCTCAACTGGCCATGATGCAACCAGAGAAAGCGGCGGATACCCAATAACGCCGCCAGCCGCTGTTCCAGTTGCTCCCGCGTCAGCCGGTTGCGGGTGGGCGCCAGCAGGCAGCGACGGGTGGTCAGCAGCGTTCCCTGCCCGTCAGATTCGATGCTGCCGCCTTCCAGAATGATGTCCACGTCCACCCGCGGCGCTGCACCGAATGCGCCAGCAGCATGCAGTTGCGGCGTGATCCGGTCGTCCAGATCGTAGGGGAATTTGCCGCCCCAGCCGTTGAAATGAAAATTCAACAGCACGGGCGCGCCGTCACGATAGACGGTAATAGGGCCGTGGTCCCTGGCCCAGGCGTCGTTGGAGGGCACGAGATAGCAACAGCAGCGCGCCATTACCGCGTTGGCGGCCCGCAGCAATCCCTGCACATGAGCGCGGTGGGCGGCGTCGTAGCACACGATGAGCGCCGCCTGCCGCCGGCTGATTGCCGCCGCCAGTTGCGCGAAGGTTCGGTCCACCGGCGCCAGCCATGGGCGCCAGTCGCTGGCGGCATGGGGCCAGGTGAGCATGACGGCCGCTTGGGATTCCCATTCGGCCGGCAGCACGGTGACGGATGGAGGCGCGGGCATGGTGTGGACTGTTTATTGGCCGATGAGGATGGCCAGTTTAGCGGAGCGGTTGAACGAAAATCATGGCTTCAACTCGAACAAGTTGCGAAATACCCCAGACCAGCGGCGGATCGGCGTTTTGCCATCGATGCTGTCCCCAGGATTGGAGGCCGGATTCGATGCCGCTAGTTTACAGTCTGAATCGGACGTATTTGTTAACAATCTTTTGCGGTTTCTGGATAGATATTATTTGTCCTGGGCGATATGCTGATTTACAATTTTGTTAAATGCTCGAATGACCTGAACCAAGCCAGATGTCAGTAAATTTTACACCCCCAAAATGGTTATATATCTTTGTATGTTAAATAATTTATCAGAATCAGTCCGACCAGGGTCAGACCATCGCGTAAAGTAAATTTTACACATTATAAAAAGTAGTATTTGTTGATTTTTACATATAAATCAAAAACCTGGCGAAAAAGTGACAGAAAACGGGCGGTAACAACTGTCAGAAAATTTTACACTTTGAATAGGCGCCATTGGGATATATATTTTAAGTCGTTGAATTTAAATTGATTTTATCAAAGACCTAAGATTGGCGCAGTTTTTGCTTATCCTTATCGACTACGTCATAAGTAGTAGGGAAGCTGTTCCGGCAGCGGTTCGAGCCGGCCGGCTCAGGGAGGAGGTATCCAGGCAAGACGTGGTTGTGAACAGTTTTGTAGATTCCTTAAAGATTGATTCCAAATTTCTGGAGGTAATATGTTCAACAAGATTCACCGAGGCATCCTAAGCCTGATGCTGTTGACAGCCGGCCTGCTGCTGGGCAACGCCAGCCATGCCGCCCCTGGTTTTCCAACACCGTTGCTGAATCCCACTTTCATCAACCCCGATATTGCGGCTACCAATCTCCTGCTCTCATACACCTATGGCGGTGGTAGTCCTACTAATAATGGACTCACCCTCGTTCAAACGGGTACCTCGACCGGTACCTACAAGGATCCGAGTAATAACCCTTGGACTATCAATGGTATGACCTACTCTCTGAGCGCTATTCTCAACGCAAACACCAACGATTTGATTAGTGGTACTTTGACCATTACGGGCGGAATTAACACGGGCGGTTACACCATTCCCAATGGTAGCACCCTGTTGACGGCTAATCTCACCGATTTCGGCACCGATTATACCGGCACGTTAGGTGATCAAAGTGGCACCTTCGATTTCAGGGGGAGTGTGACCAGTTATTACAACGGCGTTGGCGGTAATTTGAATTTTGGTCCCAACCTGGCTGTCGTCTTCAGTTCCGCGAACCTAAACCCGTTCTTCCAGGATGCGGCTAATTTCAGTGGTACAGGTGCAGCGGATAACGCCACGGACATATCACAAGTGCCCGAACCCGGCACCCTGGTTCTGTTGGCTGCGGGCGGGCTGGCCCTGTGCGGCGTTCGCCGGCAGCGCCCTGTTCGGGCGACTTGACACCATGCGTATGGTCGCCTGAGTGGGGAAATTAGTTCAGCCGGGGCTGGTCACGATGGTCGGCCCCGATTTCGTTGACAAAGCAGGGCATTTCTTAAAATGCATCGGTTTTTTACTCACTTTCCGGAGGTCGATTTGCTGAAAATTCCCGTACCTGGCGGGTGGCTAGTGCTTTTGATCGTGGCATTAGGCATTGCACAGGTTAATTCAAGGCTAACAAACCGATTGTCGATTGAGCAATGGTTTGTGCGTAAAGCGAGTATGTATCAATGAAAATTCCCTGGTATTTCCCCAATTCGCTGAAAGCGCTTGCATTGCTTGCAGGCGCTTTAGTGGCTAATACCGCCCTTCCTCAAAATTCAGATGATCCAGATCTGATCCTGGGCGGAATCGTTCTTACCTATCCATTAATAAGTCCCACTGGAGTAGGGACCCTCAACTATACCGCCGGTGCAGGCACCACGGGCACCTTCGTGGTCAATACGGTACCCCAGGCGGTTAACTATGGCGCAGGCCCGGTCAACTTCATCCAACCGCCCGCGCCAGCTTTGAATATCCAGTTCGGCGTCGATAAAACGTCCTGTATCATCGTGGGTACTCAAACCAGGACCTGCCAGGTTGCCCCTGGAACCAACACCTTTACGCTGACCGGCACGGTGTTGGCCCCCAACGGAATTACCGTATGGAGCGGCACCCTGTTGAGCGGCACGGTCCTCGAATTTGGCTCCGAGGATAGCGGCGGCGGCACCGATCGTTTCGACATGCGTGTCCATGTGACCGGTGGGTTTATGGCCAGTCTGGTCCTGCCGGGGGATATCGGCGTGCAGATACAAGCCGAACAATCCACCTTCACGGGCACCTACACCCAGAATTTCCAGGCCAATCCCGTCAAGCCCGACGTAGGGACGATTAAGCCCCTGCTGGGCGATCGCGTTTGGGAAGACCTCAACGGCAACGGCATCCAGGACTGCAACTACGCGGCGGGCTCCTTGATCAACACCAGCAGCCGGATTCCCAACTTCGCCTACGATACCAATTGCGAACCCGGCATCGGCAACGTCAGGGTCTATCTGGTGGACTGCGGCAATCCCAATATCATCAAAGCCACCACGACGACCAACTCGATCGGTTTCTACGAGTTCACCAGCCCTGACATTCAGCCAGCCGCGACCGGAACCCCGTACTGCGTGAAATTCGACCCGAGCACGGTGCCGAACTACTGCACGAACAAGTATCAGACCGGACCGGGCGGTGCGCTCAAGTTCACCAAACAGTTCGTAGGCGGCGACCTGACCGACAGTAACGCCAACCCGACAGACGGCGTGGCTCCCGCGGTGACCATGCTGCCGAGCGAAATCAACCGCAGCGTCGACGCCGGTCTGTACTGTGCAGTCGCGCTGGGCGATACGGTGTGGAACGACCTCAACAAGGACGGTGTTCAAGACAATCTGAACCTGTCGGGCGGCGAACCGGGCATCAACGGCCTGACGGTCGAACTGTATGACTGTTCTGACAATCTCGTATCCTTGCCGGCGGGTCAAAACCCGACCACCACGGCTAATGTGCCTGCCCCTCCACCGTTCCCGCAGATTCCGCAATCTCCGCAGGTTGCCGGCGGCGCCGGCTGGTACGGCTTCAGCAATCTCGCGCCGGGCTGCTATCAGGTGAAGTTCTTCCCACCGGCTAACTACGCCTTCAGCCCCCAGAACAACCCGGCCGGCGGCATCACGCTGGACAGCAATCCGAACCCCGCCACGGGGGTAACGGGTCAGTTCAACCTGGTTTCGGGCGCTTATAACCCCACCATCGATGCCGGGGTTTACCAACCGGTAATCCTGAAATCGAGTCTCGGCAATTTCTTCTGGCACGATCTCAACGCCAACGGCATCCAGGACACCAATGAGCCGGGCATCCCCAGCGTGCTGGTCACCCTGCTGAATGGCAGTTGCGGGCCGTTGACTACGCCCATGTCCATGAACACGGATAGTAACGGGCTCTACAAATTCACCAACCTGACGGCGGGCAACTATTGCGTGCAGTTCGGCAAGCCGGACAACTTCTGCCAGTTCGGCAGCAGCACAACACCCAGCTTCAGCCCGTATAAAGCCACAGGCTCCACGCCGGTGGACGACAGCAACGCCAACCTGACCACCGGTCAGACTGGGTTGATCACACTCCCGGTCAACACGTACGACGATACCTGGGACGCGGGTGTCTATTGTCCGGCCAAGCTCGGCGACTTGGTGTGGCAGGACTGCAACCAGAACGGTATCCAGGACGATGCGGCTCTCCCCGGTTGCACCTACGGGGGCGGTTATCCCAGCGTGACGGTGAGACTGCGGAATTGCAGTGGCACCCTGGTCACCGACTTGAACGGTAACTCCAGCATCACCACCGACGTCAACGGGCTCTACTCCTTCCTGGTCAAGCCGGGCAGTTATATCGTCGAGTTCATCAAGCCGACGGGCACGGTCTTCACCACCCCGTACGTGGGCAACAATACGGCTATCGACAGCAACGCCGACCAGGTGACAGGTAGAACTGATTGCACCCCCGTGCCGTCGAACACCTACAACAATACTTTGGATGCGGGCATCTACACGCCGACCCAGCCGGGGTTGACGCTGAAGAAGTTCACCAACGGTTACGACGCTGACAACGCTTACGGCAGCCCGGTGATAACGCCGCCGAATGGATCGTCCGTGCCGGGCGACAATAAGGTCCCGGTGGTGGCCCCGGGTAGTACGGTCACCTGGACCTACCGAGTGACCAACACGGGCAGTGAGCCGCTGGTCAACATCGTGGTGACCGACCCTCGTGCGACGGCTCAGGGGGCAACGATCAACTGCGGCAACGGGACCAACACGATTGCCGGCCCCTTGGTGGGAGGCGCCTCTGCCACATGCACAGCGTTAGGAACCGCGCAGCAACTGGCGTATGGGCCCAACTCGCCCGAAGTGGTACCCGGCTGCAGCAACAGTAGTAACACGCCTCCCAGCCCCACCTATGAGAACATGGGAGCGGTGGTAGCCAAAGGCCAGTTCAGCCAAACCACTGTGAGTGACGATGACCCCAGTCACTACTGCAACCCGAAACCGGGGATGGAACTGATTAAGTTCACCAATGGTTGGGATGGCAATAACCTTAACGGTATACCGGTCACCACGCCGCCAACCGGTCCATTTACCCAAGGTGGCGACCAGGTAGCGCAGGTAGTCGTGGGTCAGCCGGTAACCTGGACCTACCAGGTGACCAACACCGGCAATGAGCCGCTGGTCAATGTCAAGGTGACGGACCCCTCGGCGACAGCCTTGGGTGCGCTGATCAAATGCAGCAACGGAACCGACACCATCGCCTCCTTGCCGGTAGGCGCAGTCGCCAACTGTGTGGCGACGCTGCCCAGCGGTGCGAGGAATTTAACGTTGGGGGGCAATGTGTTCCAGGGCTGCGGCAATGGCGGGAACAATACCCGGCCGACCTACGAGAACACCGGCTATGTGACCGGCTCCGGCCAACTCAGCCAGACTACGTTGAACGACAGCGACATCAGCCACTACTGCAATCCCTTGAAGCCGGCGGTGAATATGAGAAAGTTCACCAATGGTTGGGATGGCAATATCCTTAACGGCATACCGGTCACCACGCCGCCAAGCGGTCCATTTACCCAAGGTGGCGACCAGGTAGCGCAGGTAGTCGTGGGTGGCCCGGTGACCTGGACCTACCGAGTGACCAACACCGGCAACGAGCCGCTGGTCAATGTCACGGTGACCGATACCCAGGCGACGGCCCAGGGCGCGACCATCGTCTGTACCGGTTACGCCAACAATGTCATCCCTCTCCTCAATCTGAACGAGGTGGTCGATTGCCAGGCGTCGTTACCCACCGGTGCGCAGCCACTGCAACTCGGCGACAACTACGTCCAGAGTGGTTGTGGCAGCAACACGCTTGTTACCCGGCCGACCTACGAGAACACCGGCACGGTGGCAGGCAAAGGGAAATTCAGCAGCGTGGCGACGACGTCCAGTGACATCAGCCACTACTGCAATCCCCCGACCCCATTCGTCAACCCGGAAGTAAAGCTGGTGAAATACACCAACGGCATCGACGGTGACAACCTCAATGGCATACCGACAGCGGGAGACGGATCATTCGCGACAGGCGGCCTTCAGGTGGCATCGATTTCCCCGAATAGCACCGTAACCTGGACCTACGTGGTGCAAAACGTGGGCGACACTCCGTTGCAAAACATCACGGTGACAGATGCCGCCTTGCCAGTGGGTGCGACGATCAACTGCGGCAACGGGACCAACACCATCGCCTCCCTGCCGGTGGGCGTGCCGCCTGCCAACACGGTCAACTGCACGGCTACGGCAACCGCGCCGCAACTGACGTATGCAATGAGCAACGTGAAGAAAGGCTGCGGTAGTGTCACCGATAATGGACGGCCGACGTACGAGAACATGGGACGGGTAGACGCGCAGGCGGTAGTCAGTGGCGTCATACAGACCTTGAGCGTGGAGGATCCCAGCCACTACTGCAATCCAGCCACACCAGCCGTGAAGTTGCAGAAGTACACCAATGGTTGGGACGGTAACAACCTCAACGGCAACCCGACAGCGGGAGACGGATCGTTCGCGACAGGCGGCGATGAGGTGGCGTCGATAGCCTCGGGTAGTACCGTAACCTGGACCTATCGGGTGACCAACACCGGCAACATCGGTCTGCAAAACCTCACGGTGACCGATCCCACGGTCACCAGCCAGACTGTGACGATCACCTGCCCCGGTACCGGGAACAACAACACCATTCCCTCCCTGGCGGTGGGCGCCTATGTCGATTGCACGGCCACGGCAACGGCGCAGCAACTGTCGTCTTCGATGAGTTCCGTGAAGGCAGGCTGCGGCAATAACAGTACCAACACCCGGCCGACGTACGAGAATACCGGTACGGTAAACGGATACGGGACGGACGGCACTCCAGGCACATTGGTGCAGTCGAGTGACGTCAGCCACTACTGCAACCCGCCCGGTCAAGACCTGTGCGTGCCACCCACTGACACCAGCGGCCACGCCGGTGAAAAAGTGGCGACCCTGAAGTGGAACGTCGATCCGATCACGGGCGACGTGACGGCCATCTACGATCAGCTCACCACCATCAACGACAACAGTTATGGCACGAATGTGGTCGGCTGGGGAAGCAAGACTCACACCTTTAGCAACCTGACCGGTAGCGACAAGGCGGAGTTCGTGTTCAAGAATGCCGCCGGCACCACGGTGTTGGATGCGTTCTTCGATTACATCACTGCGAAGACCGGAACGCCGTCGGGCTACGATACCTTGTGCGCCACGGGTGGTGATGGCAAGGTAGTCACCGGTGGGACCTACATCCAGGGTTGCTCGACCTCCATCGCGGAGAACCTGAACACGAACTGCAAGAGTGGCAACTGCACTGTTGACAGCACCAACCTGCTGGTCAACTCGCCCAAGACGGTCTCGTCCACGAGCTATACGTTGTTGAACCCGTCGGCTTATCCCTACGGTTGGGACTTCAACGTCGTCTATACTGTCAAGGTGAGTGGTGCGGCTTTCGGTGCGTCCGGCTTTGGCAGCGTGGCCGTGCCATCGGTCCACAACTCGCCGCCCAAGTTCGGGCAGAACGAGCTCACGCCCGTACCGTGTGTACCGATACCTCCCAGCGTCTGCATCACCGGAACGACACCGATCAGCTCTGACTTCAATGGCGACGCCATTCCTGGCGGGTCGTATGTCTGGTTCAACTCCATCTTCAAAGTGAAGAGCGGCCTGGGGTCGAGCGGCGGCGTCATCCGCTTCAACAACTCCACAGTCACGTTCACCGCGAACGGCGTGAACTACACTCTGCCCGTACCTGACGGCGCAATCACCTTCTCGTCCAGTACTACAACGGCTTCGACGGCCTTCGTGGATGACAAGTGGGTGACCACCGTGCCGGCTGGTTTCAGCGGCAATGTGTTCCTGGCCGGGCTGCCTTACCAGGTGCCGGCGGCCGGTTTGCCGGGCGGCATCAAGAAGGTAAACTGGACCGGAACCTTCACCAGCTCCACGCCTAACGTCGAGGTCGAATGGAAGTGGGCGGCCGCCGTGTACAACCCGTTCAGCGGTGACCAAAACGCTCTCGGTGTGAAACCCATCGATGGCGATAAGCTGAATCCGTACAAGAACAGCGACAAAGCGGGCACACCCGAGAGCTACAAGTCGAATGTAGGCAAGGGAGCGAGGGGCGGCGGTGGTTCCAACTACACCGGTTCGTACAGCGGCACCGGTAAGGCTACCACCTGCGCGTTCCAGTGCTCGGGCGTCATCGGTGACTACGTGTGGAAGGACACCAACAAGGACGGCATCCAGGGTTCGCCAACAGATGAGCCGGGTATCGCCGGCGCCACGGTCACGTTGTTGGATTCGGCGGGCAATGTGCTGAAGACGACGATAACCGATGCGAGCGGCAAGTACCAGTTCACCGGTCTGTGTGCGGGTACGTACCAGGTGAAGGCGACGGCGTCGGGCTACGAGCCGACGACAACCGGTGGGACTACTGATCCCGCTATGGATAGCAACCCCAACCCGGATACCGTCACTCTGCCCACGGACAATGCGTCCGACCTGACGTATGACTTCGGCTTCATACCGTCCACCATACCGCCGCAACCGCCTGGCACCAATATGTGCACCCTGGATCTTACGGCAAACCGACCGTGAAGGCAGGCAGGCTGTACGTGACGGTGTTGGCCAACGGTGACGTGAATGTCAAGTACGACCAGGAGCGTAGCCTGAACGACAACAGCTATGGGATAAATTCCATCGGCTGGGCAAGGACTCATACGTTCGGCAACCTCACCGGTAGCGACTCAGCCGGGTTCCGCTTCTACGATAGGGCAACAAGCTGGTGATGGACTTCCAGCTCGACTACCTCACCGCCAAGACCGGCACGCCTTCGGGCTATGCCAACCTGGGTGCGACCGGTGGTGAAGGCAAGATAAACCTGGGTCAGGCGGGATGGCTGCTGGACTGGAACTCGTCGCTGGCGCGCAACCTCAACGACACGGGGCTGTGTGTTAACGGGAACTGCACCAGCAACGGCGTGAATCTGATCGTGGATTCACCGCCGGCCGACAGCAACTTCGTTGTAACCAACCCGGCGTTCAAAGACTGGAACTTCACCAACTCCTATGAGGTGACGGTTTCCGGCGCGGCCTTCGGGACGGTGGGCTTCGGCTCGGTGAAGGTCCCACAGGTACACAACTCGCCGGCCAAGACCGGTACCAACGCGGTCGCTCCGGTGCCGTGCGTACCACAGTGAGCGGGCACTGCCTGGCAGTGTGAGCTAAGCGGCAGGCGGCTGCCAAAAGCAGCCGCCTGTCACGATGACTGAAACGAGCAGGGCGACCTTAACCAGGTCGCCCTGTTTTTTTGGGGGAGGTATCTACTTAAGCCGGGACACTTGGCAGGTTGACCGCAACGGGCCGGCGAGGACGCCGGCGCTCCCAGGGTTGGGCAGACCTGACCGCAGCAGGCCGGCAAGGACACCGACGCGATGGTTTCGCCTTAAGTGGGTAGCCTTTTAGAGCAGTGGCAGCAGGAATACCCGGCTATTGGCCGATAATGATGGCCAGTTCGGCGGATCGGTTGAATAGAAACGATGGCTTCAACCCGAACATGTTGCGAAATGCCCGGCTGAAATGGGCGGAGTCGGAAAAACCGGCGTGCAGCGCCGCGTCGGTGAGCGTTCCTCCGTCGGCCACACAGGCCACTACGGCCCGCATCCGGTTCCACTGGCGGAAGCGGCGGATCGGCACACCGGCCTGCTCCTTGAACAGATGCACCAGACGGGTGGGCGACAGATTGACCCGTTCGGCCAGTTTTTGCACTGAATAGCTCAGGGAAATATCGTCCTTGATGAGTTGCACGACCCGGTTGATGCGGCTATCCAGCGGGCGGTTGCTATCCGGCGCCCGGTGATCGGGATCGATGATCACGTCGAGCAGGCGATAAGTGCTGGTCGCATCGTGGGGCTGGTGATAGAGCGCGGCGGCGATTTCCAGAGCCCGGTCCTGGTGAGCCAGACCGTACAGGCATTGCCACTCGCCGTCCTGCATGGCGTCCCGCAGGATGGCGTAATGCAGGCTCTCCGGCTCCAGAAACAACACCGCCATCGGCGCTCCCTCCAGGTTGATGGCGTGCATGCAGCCCGGCGGAATCAGCACGCTGCGACACACTTGCCAGGCGGCGCTACCGCTTTCCAGCACTCGGAAGGGCTGGTCGATGCCCAAGCACAAGGCCGCGCCGCCGAGACGGTGCTCGGATATATCGGGCAACAGGCCAAGGTAAAGCACCCGGTTTTCCCAGATGTACAGCTTGTTCACCGTGTCGTCCCACAGATAGTTGCAGGAATGGCGGTTGTGGCGGCAGCATGCACAACGCCGGTGCTCAACTTAATTGTAGATCAGGTTGGCGTAGCGTAACCCGACAGGCCGGAGCTTGCCCCGGCTTGGTTGGGTTACGGCGCTGGCGCGCCTAACCCAACCTATTCAACAACCTATCAAAATCAATGCATTAGACCACTAAACCACTTCCATTTTGAGACCTGAAGTTCGCTATGACATCTTCCCGCCGGCCACTGTCGATCCCTTCCCCCTGGAAGTAGGCAGGAACGTAGCTCCCCTAGAGCGTTGACCGGTTTGCATGGTGACAGTAGCGTCTTGCCGAGGCCGGGACACCGGTCCCTGGGAGCGCCGGCGTCCTCGCCGGCCACGGGGTGGAAATATCACCCGTCCGCCCCAGGTAAACCCAGCCGTTGCTGCTGTGCTGGCGGAGCCGGCGAGGACGCCAGCGCTCCCAGGACAGTAATTCCAGGAATATCTGTCTCCCAGTCGGACCTGTTTGACTGCCTTCATGCAGACCGGTCAACGCTTTAGCCGGCAAGTGCTTTCACCCGCGTGGCTTTGTTACCTGTGCCGATCAGGTAGATAATCAGTTGGTAGGACACTTAACTGCTTTCTTCCACTGCCAGGCTGTCCTCTTCCACCGCTTGGCTCTCGCGTGCCACCGTCACGCTCTCTGCCTCCAGCTTGCCCCGCTCTTCCACCAGCTTGAGGACCATGCAGCCGAGCGGCGGTATGGTGACCACCAGCGAGCAGGGACGCTCCATCCAGCCCAGGTCATCGGTGTGGATGGGCTGGGAATTGGTTACCCCGCTGCCGCCGTATTTACGGTCGTCGGAGTTGAAGATCTCCTGATAGACACCGGCCTTGGGAACGCCGATGCGATAATTGTAACGGGGCACCGGCGTGAAGTTGACCGCCATCGCCAGGAACTCGTCGCCGTTGCGGCGAATGTAGCTCAACACCGAGTTGTCGGCGTCGTGGCAGTCGATCCATTCGAAACCCTGCCATTCGAATTCCTGGTAATACAACGCCGGCGTATTGCGATACAGCCAGTTCAGATCCTTGACCAGTGTCTGCATGCCCTTGTGCAGGTCGAATTCCAGCACGTACCAGTCCAGCACCCGGCTGCTGTCCCATTCCGTACCCTGGCCGAACTCGGTGCCCATGAACAGCAGTTTCTTGCCGGGGTGGGTGAACATATAGCTGTACAGCAGGCGCAGATTGGCGAACCGCTGCCATTCGTCACCCGGCATCTTGTTCAGCATGGAGCCCTTGCCGTGCACCACCTCGTCGTGAGAAAAGGGCAACAGAAAGTTTTCGGTGAAGGCGTACAGCATGCTGAAAGTGAGCAGGTCCTGATGATACTTGCGGAACAGCGGCTCCTTGCTGATGTAGCGCAGGGTGTCGTTCATCCAGCCCATGTTCCACTTCAGGCTGAAACCCAGACCGCCGACATAGATTGGGCGGGTTACCTGCGGCCACGAGGTGGATTCTTCGGCAATCACCAGCACACCCGGATGCTGATCGTGGGCGACCGTGTTCAGCTCGCGCAGAAAGTCGATCGCTTCCAGATTTTCCCGCCCGCCGTACTGATTGGGAATCCATTCGCCTTCCTCGCGGCTGTAGTCCAGATAGAGCATGGAGGCCACCGCGTCCACCCGCAGGCCGTCGATGTGGAATTCCTCCAGCCAGAACAGCGCGCTGGACAGCAGGAAATTCTTCACCTCGTACCGGCTGAAGTTGTAGATCAGCGTGGACCAGTCCTTGTGCTCGCCTTTGCGCGGGTCCTCATGCTCGTACAGGGCTTCGCCGTCGAAGCGCGCCAGGGCGTAGGCGTCCTTGGGAAAATGCGCCGGCACCCAGTCCAGCAACACGCCGATGCCGTGCTGGTGGCAGTAATCGATGAAATAGCGCAGATCATCCGGTTCGCCGAAGCGGCTGGTGGGCGCGTAATAGCCGGTACATTGATAGCCCCAGGAGGGATCGAACGGATGTTCAGTAATCGGCAGCAGCTCGATATGGGTAAAGCCCATGGCGGTCACGTACTCGACCAGTTGCTGCGCCAGTTCCCGGTAATTGAGGAATTCCCCTTCCCAGCCCCGCTGCCAGGAGCCCAGGTGCACCTCGTAGGTGGACATCGGCGCATGCAGCCAATCCCACTGCGCGCGCTGTTCCAGCCAAGCGGCGTCGGTCCAGCCGTAGGGTTGCTCGGACACCACGATAGAGGCCGTGCCGGGGCGCAGCTCGAAGCGCTGACCATAGGGATCGGTCTTGAGAAAGATGGCGCCCGAATGGCGGTTGCGGATTTCGAACTTGTACAGCGTTCCCGCCGTCAGGTTAGGGATGAACAGCTCCCATACGCCGCTGCCACCCCGCACCCGCATCGGATGGACGCGGCCGTCCCAGCGGTTGAAATCACCGACCACGCTGATGCGTTCCGCACTGGGCGCCCAGACGGCGAACAGGACCCCGCCCACGCCGTCGACCTCGCGGGGATGCGCCCCCAGGAAGCGGTAGGCATGCCAGTGCTTGCCCTGGCCGAACAGGTACAGGTCCAGATCCGGCAACTGCGGCGGAAAGCAGTAGGGATCGTAAGAAATGTGCTCGCAGTGCCAGTCGTCGCGCCAGATCAGGCGATAGCGTTCGGCCACGGCCTCAGCCGGACCGCGCCACTCGAACATATCGGTGTCGGGCAGGCGCTGCATGGCATGGTCGCCTTCCGCGATAGTGACGGCGGCGGCGTGGGGAATAAAAGCGCGCACTACAATCTGCCCGCCATCGATCGGGTGTCTGCCGAGCGCTACGAAGGGATCATGGTGACGGGCTTCGCAGATTCTGCGCAGGTCTTCGTTAAGTTGTGGAATGGTCACGGGCTGGTTCCAGCTTATGGTGAGAGTGAAATGACTTAATGTGCTGTAATACCTATTATTTTACTACTTTCGGAGAAGCGTCTGGAATAATCCACCTAAATTCTAAATTACATTGTATACGTTGCCGGCGCGGGCGTCATTCGCGGTACAGGTTATCGCGCGCATGCTTGGCGCGCTCGAAGACCGCCATGATCGCCGCGCTGTCGGCCGCTTTAATGGCCTCCGCCAGATAGGCGAGATCGCAGGTGAACAGATCGATGACGTCCAGCAGACAGGCGCGGTTGGCCAGACAGATGTCGCGCCACATCTGCGGGTCGCTGGACGCGATCCGGGTAAAATCCCGAAAGCCGCCAGCGGCGTAGCGGAAAATTTCGGCCCGGTCGTCCAGCCGCGCCAGCGTATCCACCAGGGTATAGGCCAGCATATGCGGCAGATGGCTGGTCGCCGCCAGCACCTCGTCGTGGTGGTGCACGCCCATTTCCACCACGTCGGCACCGGTCAGTTGCCACATCTGCCGGACCCGCTCCAGGGCGGCCGCAGCGGTTTCCACCAGCGGAGTCAGGATGACCTTGCGGCCGCGGAACAGCTCCGCAAAGGCGGCTTCCACACCGCTGCGTTCTGTGCCTGCAATCGGATGGCCAGGCACGAAGTTGGCCGGCGCCTGGCCGAACACCCGTCTGACATCACCCAGCACGCTGCCCTTGGCGCTGCCCACGTCGGTCAGCACGCAGTCGGCGGGCAGCCGCCCGGCGAGGGCGGCGAAGACGGCGCCCATGGCGCCCAACGGCACGGCCACGACCACCATATCGGCCTGGGCAACGGCCTGCTCCAGGGCCAGTTCGAAGCGGTCGATGACGCCCAGTTGCAGCGCTTTGCGTAAAGGTTCCGCCCGCCGTCCGGCGCCGATCACCTCGCCCACCGCGCCGGCCCGTTTCAAGGCGCACGCCAGCGAGCCGCCGATCAGCCCGACGCCGATAATGCACAGACGGTGAATGAACGGGGCGGAAGGCACGCTCATGAGCGACCCGGCGGCTGCATGGCGGCGGACCCGTTACGGCACGTCCCGTGGATAGGAGCCGAGGAGCTTCAACAGGCTGGCCTGCTGTTCCAGTTCGGCCAACGCGGCGGCGACCGGCGCATCCTCCCTATGACCTTCCAGGTCGATGAAGAAGACATAATCCCACATGCCGCGCCGGGAAGGGCGGGATTCGATACGGGTCATGCTCAGGCCGTGGCGGGCGAACGGCTCCAGCAGGCGCACCAGCGAACCGGGGCGGTTGGGCGAAGCGACCAGTAGCGCGGTCTTGTCCTGGCCCGAAGGCGGCACCGAACGGGTGCCGACGATCAGGAAACGGGTGGTGTTATTGGGATCATCCTCAATATTCGCCACGACAATGGGCAGTTTATAGATATCCGCCGCGCATTGGCCGGCGATGGCGGCGCAGCCGGGCTCCGCCCGGGCCAGCCGGGCCGCCTCGCCGTTGCTGCTCACCGACACCCGTTCCGCATGGGGCAGGTTGAGATCCAGCCACTCACGGCACTGGGCGAAAGATTGCGGATGGGAGTACACGCGGCCGAGATCGCGAACAGCGTCGATAAACCCCAGCAGGTGATGATGGATGCGTAATTGCACTTCGCCGCAGATGCGCAGCGGCGATTGCAGAAACATATCCAGGGTATGGTTCACCACGCCCTCGGTGGAATTCTCCACCGGCGCCACGCCGTAATCGGCGCCGCCGGATTCCACCTCGCGGAACACTTCGTCGATGGCCCGCAACGGTCGGGTGCACACGCCGTGACCGAAATGCTTCAGGGCGGCGGCCTGGGTGAAGGTGCCCTCGGGACCCAGAAAAGCCACGGTCAACGGCTCCTCCAGCGCCAGGCAGGCGGACATGATTTCCCGGAACAGATGGGCGATGGCCTCGTCGTTGAGCGGTCCGTGGTTGCGGGCGATCACCTGGCGCAGCACCTGGGCTTCCCGTTCCGGGCGGTAGAAGTTGGAACTGTCTCCCAGGGATTGCTTGATGGCGGCGACGTCCTGGGCGCAGCGGGCGCGCTCGGTGATCAGCGCCTGGATCTGCTCGTCCAGCGTGTCGATGCGGGCGCGGATGGTCCGTAAAGGGTCAGACGCCACCATGACGGCTCACCTGACGGCCGGCGCGGCGGCGCGCCTCAAGGCGCCGCTTCATCGTCCGCAGCGGATCCATAGTCATCCCCCATGCTGGCGATTTTCTCGACGGCGATCAGTGTTTCCTGGCCTTGCAGGGCGATCAACTTGACGCCCTGAGTATTGCGGCTCAGCACCGACACGTCGTCCACCCGGAGGCGCACCAGGGTGCCGCCGTTGCTGATCAGCATGATTTCGTCCTGGTCGTTGACTAGTACGGCGCCCACTACCGGACCGTTGCGGGCCGAGGTCTGAATGCAGATCACACCCTGGCCACCGCGACCACGCAGCGGATAGCCCGACACGGGAGTGCGCTTGCCATAGCCGTGTCCGGTGACCGTGAGCACAGTTCCCACCTCGTCCAGCACCAGCAGGGCGATCACCGTCTGTCCCTTGCTCAGCCGCATGCCGCGCACGCCGCCGGCAGTGCGGCCCATGGTGCGCACGTCGGTTTCAGCGAAGCGCACCGCTTTGCCGGCGTTGCTGATCAGCATGATTTCACGCCGGCCGTCGGTGATGGCCACGTTGACCAGCCCGTCGCCGTCACGCAGATCGATGGCGATGATGCCGCTGGGACGGGGTCGCGAGTAGTCGGACAGCGGCGTTTTCTTGACCGTGCCCCGGGCGGTGGCGAACACCAGATAGTGATCCCGGCTGAACTCTCTGACCGGCAGCACCGCATTGATGCGCTCATCTTGCTCCAGCGGCAGGAGATTGACGATGGGCCTGCCGCGGGCGGCGCGCCCGGCCTCGGGCAACTCATAAACCTTGACCCAGTACACCTTGCCGCGATTGGAAAAGCACAGCAAGGTGTCGTGGGTGTTGGCCAGGAACAGCTTGTCGATGAAATCCTCCTCCTTGAAGCTGGTCGCCGTCTTGCCGCGTCCGCCGCGCCGTTGCGCCCGGTACAGCGACAGCGACTGGGTTTTGATATAACCGGCGTGTGACAGCGTGACCACCCGATCCTCTTCGCCGATCAGATCCTCCATGGTCAATTCCTGCTGATCGGGCACGATTTCGGTGCGCCGACTGTCGCGATATTGTGCGTCCACCTCCGCCAATTCCTGGCGGATCACTTGCAGCAGCCGCTCGGGCAGGGTCAGGATGGCCAGCAGTTCCCCGATCCGGGTGAGCAACTCCCGGTATTCGCCGATGATCTTATCCTGCTCCAGGCCGGTCAGACGGTTCAGGCGCAAGTCCAGTATGGCCTGGGCCTGGGCGGGCGACAGCCGGTAACCGGCCTCGCTCAGGCCCAGACCGGAGTCCAGTCCGTCCGGTTGCGACACTTCGGCATCGATGCCGGCGAGCAGCACGGTGACCACGCCAGGTTCCCAGACCCGCGCCAGCAGCGCGGTCCGGGCCTCCGCCGGCGCCGGCGAGGCTTTGATGACCGCGATCATCGGGTCGATATTGGCCAGCGCGACCGCCAGCCCTTCCAGGACGTGGGCCCGTTCGCGCGCCTTGCGCAGCTCGAACAGGGTACGCCGGGTTACCACCTCCCGGCGGTGGCGCAGGAAAGCTTGCAGGATTTGTTTGAGATCGACCAGGCGCGGCTGGCCGTCCACCAGCGCCACCATGTTGATGCCGAACACGGTCTGCATCAAGGTGTGCTGGAACAGGTTGTTCAGCACCACCTCGGCCATCTCGCCGCGCCGCAACTCGATATAGATGCGCATGCCGTCCTTGTCGGACTCGTCGCGCAGTTCGGTGATGCCTTCCAGCTTGCGGTTCTTGACCAGCTCGGCAATTTTCTCCACCAGGCGGGCCTTGTTCACCTGGAAGGGCAGTTCGGTGACGATGATGGCCTGGCGGCCGCGCTCCTCGTCACTTTCTATGTGAGTTCTGGCGCGCACGTAGATGCGGCCGCGCCCGGTCTGATAGGCCTCGCGGATGCCGTAGGCGCCGTTGATGATGGCGCCGGTGGGAAAATCGGGACCCGGCAAATGCTGGATCAGCTCGTGCAGGCTGATATCCGGATTGTCGATCAGGGCATTGCAGGCCGCGATCACTTCGCCCAGATTATGGGGCGGGATCTTGGTGGCCATGCCGACAGCGATGCCTTCCGAGCCGTTGATCAGCAGATGAGGAATGCGGGTGGGCAGTACCACCGGCTCCTGCTCCGAGCCGTCGTAATTCGGGTTGAAATCCACCGTCTCCTTGTCGATGTCGGCCAGCAGTTCGTGGGCGATGCGAGTCATGCGCACTTCGGTGTAGCGCATGGCCGCCGGGGCGTCGCCGTCGACCGAACCGAAATTCCCCTGCCCATCGACCAGCAGATAACGCATGGAAAAGGGTTGTGCCATGCGCACGATGGTATCGTAGACGGCGGCGTCGCCGTGGGGATGCAAGCGGCCGATGACATCACCGACCACGCGGGCGGATTTCTTGTAGGGCTTGTTCCACTCGTTGCCCAGTTCGCTCATGGCGAAAAGCACGCGGCGATGCACGGGTTTGAGGCCGTCGCGCACGTCCGGCAAGGCTCGTCCTACGATTACGCTCATGGCGTAATCCAAGTAGGACTGCTTCATCTCGTCTTCCAGGTTGACGGACAGGATTTCTTTGGCGAATTCAACCATTGCGGCAGGCTGATGGCAGGTGACTGGTTACGCCGCCAGGCGGCTTATAAGGTGTTTCATGATACCACAGCCGACCCACCATCGTCCCCGCGGAAGACCGCCCCGCCAGCGGTTGACTAGAGCGTTAACCGGTTTGAATGAAGGCCATCCTGGGAGCGCCGCCAGCGCCGCCAGCTCCACCAGCACAGCAGCGCTACCGGCCCCGCAGGAACAACTTATCCAAGTCCTCCAACTTAAGCTGTACCCAGGTCGGACGGCCGTGATTGCACTGCCCGCTGCGTTCGGTGTGCTCCATGTCCCGTAGCAACGCATTCATTTCCGCCGGCGTTAGCTTGCGCCGGGCGCGCACCGAACCATGACAGGCCAGTGTAGCGAGCGTCTCATTGAGCGATTCGTACAGACGGCTACTGCTGCCGTGAGCGGTCAGATCGGCGAGCACATCGCGCAGCAGTTGCGCCACGTCGGTGTCGGCCAGCGCGACCGGAACGCGGCGCACGGCCACCGTTGCCGGTCCCAGCGGCGCGACTTCCAGACCCAGTGCGGCCAACCCTGCCGCATTTTCCTCCACCAGGCGAACTTCGCGCGGACCGACCGCCACGGTGACCGGCAACAGCAGCGCCTGGGAACGAATGCCGCCCTGCGCCCGTTCGCTCTTGAGACGCTCGTAGGTGATCCGCTCGTGGGCGGCGTGCATATCGACCAGCACCAGGCCGGTGGCATTTTCCGCCAGGATGTAGACGCCGTGCAGTTGCGCGATGGCGTAACCCAGCGGCGGCAGGGTTGCATCGGCAGGCTCGGCTGACGGGGCGGGTGCGGGCGGTTGCGGATGCAGTCGGGCATAGGTACCGATTTGCTCCGCCACCGGCAAGGTCAGCGGCCGCTGCCAGGAAGCCGCCGGACTGAAGCGCGGCGGGGAGGATGAGCGCAGCGCCGGCGGATGTGGCCCGGCAGCCGCGCCAGCGTCTTCCGGCGCGGCTTTGGGCTGCTGCCCGCCGGGCCGGATCTGGGCCAGCGCCTGTTGCAGGCTGCTGACGATGAAATCGTGCACCAGGCGGGCTTCCCGAAAGCGGATTTCCAGTTTAGCCGGATGGGCGTTGACATCGACCAGAGCGGGATCGATCTCCAGATACAGCACAAAAGCCGGCTGGCGACCGTGGTAGAGCACGTCCTGATACGCCTGCCGCACCGCATGGCTGGCCAGCTTGTCCCGCACCATCCGATTGTTCACGAAAAAATATTGCAGATCCGCCTGGCTGCGCGAGAACGTCGGCAGCCCACACCAGCCCCACAAGCGCAGGCCGGCTGCCTCCCTTTCCAGAAAGAGTGCATTATCGATGAACACTCGACCGCACAATTCGCCCAGTCGCCATTCCTGCCCGACGCGGTCGGCGACCGGCGGCAGTTGCACGATGGGACGGCGATTATGGTGCAGGTTAATGGCCACCTCGAAGCGGCTGAGTGCCAACCGTCTGACCATATCGTCCAGATGGCCGAACTCGGTGCGCTCGCTGCGCAGAAACTTGCGCCGCGCCGGGGTGTTGAAGAACAGGTCGCGTACTTCCACGGTCGTGCCCACCGGGTGGACCGCAGGCACGGGCTGCTGCGCTTCGCGTGGGTCTGCCGACAGGCGCCAGCCCCGTTCCTCGCCGAGCGCGCGGGACGTCAACGTCAGCCGGGACACGGCGGCGATACTGGCCAGCGCTTCGCCGCGAAAACCCAGACTGACGACCCGCTCCAGATCCTCCAGTCCGGCGATCTTGCTAGTGGCGTGGCTGGCCAGTGCCAGCGCCAGATCATCCGGGTGAATGCCGCAGCCGTCGTCGCGGATGCGCAGCAGTTTGATCCCGCCCTGCTCCACCTCCACATCGATGCAGCGGGCGCCGGCGTCCAGGCTGTTTTCCAGCAGTTCCTTGATCACCGAGGCCGGTCGCTCCACTACCTCGCCGGCGGCGATCTGGTTGATCAACTGCAAGGGCAGAGGATGGATGCGGCCGTTCATTGTGACAAAATAGCGAGAGGCTGCACCATGGCAACGCTTAAATGATGGCTGCAATCCGGCTGGGATGATTGTCTCATAGCTGTTTTTTGCTCACTGTCCCGGTTGCCCCAGACGAATATTCACATGCGGTTCAATGATAGCGACACCCTATTGAAGAATACGACCAAGGACGTCGTCATCGTGTTCGGCGCGGCGGTGCGGGAGCGTGGCGAACCCAGTCCCGCGCTGCGGCGACGGGCGCTGCAGGGCGCCCGGCTGGTGCTGAGCGGCCAAGCTCCGGTGCTGATCGCGTCCGGCGGCGTGGGCCGCTATCCACCTTCCGAAGCGGCGCTGATCGCCCGCCTGGCTCTGGCGCAAGGCGTTCCGGCCGATCGCATTATCCTCGAAGAGGCGGCTATGTCCACCCTGGAGAACGCCCGACGCAGCGCAGCGATCATGCGCTCGCGGGGCTGGTCCAGCGCCTGGGCTGTTTCCGACCGCTATCATCTGCGGCGCTGTGTCTATCTGCTGCGCCAGTTCGGCATCGCCGCCACCGGAAGCGCGCCGGACGACGCTCCTGTCGCTATCGGTAGGCGATTGCGCGAACTGCTCGCGTTACCCTGGAATGCGCTGCGCGTGTTAGCCCTGCGCCTGGGTTTGGGTGAATGACGCGGCATATAGCCGTGCGCTGTTTTGGTGTACAGTGGCGCTCCTAGTTCCTTAATATCGTGTCTGTCGAACGGCTGAGAATTGCAAAGGTATCCAGTCCATCGGTATAACAACGCGGCCTGCTGCTCACGCAACCCAGCATGCCGGCAGTGAGCTTGAGTGAGCGTTGGCTACTCTAAGCTATCGGGAAGTTACAAAATGACTTTCCTGCACACTCCCCACGGCTCCATGTCCCGAATATAATTTATTGATGATCAAAGTAAAATACTGGCTCATCGTGTTCGGCCTGATGCTGTTGCGCCTGTCCGGCGCGCACGCGCTCGAGCAGACCGAACTGTTGTCGCCGGAACAGGCGTTCCAGCTCACCGTGACGGCGCCGGACGCCGCTACGGTGCTGGCGGAATGGTCCATCGCGGCGGGCTATTACCTCTATCGGGAGCGTTTCCGCTTCACTGCGACCACACCGGGAATCCGGCTCGGCGAACCGCACTTTCCCGCCGGCAAGATCAAGGAGGACAAGTTCTTCGCCGGATGGAAAGCTATAGCGGCACGATCCAGATCGCCATTCCGGTGGAGCGCAACACCGACGCCCCGCCGCAACTGACGCTGAAAGTCGCTTTCCAGGGCTGCGCCGAGGCGGGTTTTTGCTATCCGCCCCAGAGCCGTACCGTGACCGTCGAGCCGGCAGCGCCGCCATTGACCATCGCGCCGCCGCCGGTGGAGGCCGCGCCACCGGTGTTGCAAGCAGCGCCTGCCGCTGCGCCGCTCGATCTGCTGCAGGCATTCAAATCCCCACGCGCGCCCGGTCAGCCGTCACAGGACGAACTGCTGGAGCCGGATCGGGCGTTCGTGCTGTCGGTGGTCCCAACCGACCCGAACACACTGCTGCTGCGCTGGGACATCGCCGCTGGCTACTACCTATACAAAGACAAGATCGGCCTGAACCTGATGGATGCCCCCGGTGTACGCATCCAGGCCGTCGATCTGCCGACGGGCAAAGCCATCGAAGACGAATTTTTCGGACGCCAGGAAGTTTATTTTCACCAGGCCGACGTCATCACCCGGTTGCAGGGCGCCGTCGGTGGTCGGGATTTCGCACTACGGGTCGCCTATCAGGGCTGCGCCGAAACCGGCGTCTGCTATTCGCCCATCACCCGCATCCTGCCGGTCACTCTGGCGGCGGCTCCCGCGGCCACTGTGCCGCCAGCCGTCCAGCCGGCGTCAACTGCTCCGGTCGAGGCGGAACAGGATCGCATGGCGCGCCTGCTCATCGAGCAGCGTTTCTGGGCGCTGCCGGCTTTCTTCGGCTTCGGCCTGCTGCTGGCGTTCACGCCCTGCGTGTTTCCGATGGCACCGATTCTTTCCAGCCTGATCGTCGGTCAGGGCGGTCGCCTGCATCACCGCCGCGCTTTCGGCTTGTCGCTGGTCTACGTCCTGGCGATGACGCTGACCTATACCGCAGCCGGTATAGGGGCGGCGCTGCTGGGCCGCAACATCCAGGCGCTGTTGCAGAATCCCTGGGTCCTGGCCGGCAGCAGCGCCCTGTTTGTAGCCCTGGCGCTGTCCATGTTCGGCTTCTACGAACTGCAATTGCCGGAACGCTGGCGGCAGCAGTTGACGGAACCCGGCGCCCATCGGCGCGGCGGCAATTACCTCGGCGTGGCCGGCATGGGTGTGCTGTCGGCCCTGATCGTCAGTCCCTGCGTGGCGCCGCCGCTGCTCGGCGTACTGACGGTGATCGCCGGCGCTGGCGATGTAGTCCTGGGCGGCGGCGCGCTGTTCGTCCTCAGCCTGGGTATGGGCGCGCCGCTGCTGCTGTTGGGCGCTTCCGCCGGCCGTCTGCTGCCCCGAGCCGGCCCCTGGATGGAACAAATCCAGATCGTGTTCGGCGTGGTGCTGCTGGCGATGGCGCTGTGGCTGCTGGAGCGCATCCTGCCACCGGCGGTTACGATGCTGGCCTGGGCCGTGCTGCTGATTGTCTGCGCCACCTATATGGGCGCTTTCCACACTGTGGAGACGCTGGCCTCGGGCTGGCGAATCATCGTCAAGGGACTGGGGCTGGTGCTGCTGGTCTACGGTATTCTGCTGCTGGTCGGGCTGGCCGCCGGCGGTCGGGACGTGCTGCAACCCTTGCGCGGGGTCAGTTTCAGTACCGCTGTCGGTCAGGAACAACCCCTGTTCCGACCCGTCAAAACGCTGGTCGAACTGGAGCAGGCGCTGCGCCGGGCGGACGGTCGTCCGATCATGCTGGATTTCTATGCCGACTGGTGCATAGCGTGCAAAGAAATGGAGAAGTACACCTTCAGCCATCCTGACGTGCGCGCCCGCTTGCAGGATGTCGTGTTGTTGCAGGCCGATGTCACCGCCAACGACGCCGCCGCTCAGGAGTTGCTGCGCCATTTTGCCATTTTTGGCCCGCCGGCCACCCTGTTCTTCGGTCCCGACGGGAGCGAGCGCAAACCCTACCGGGTGATTGGCTTCATGCCGGCGGAGCGTTTCAAGGCCCACCTGGACCAGGTCCTGGGCTCGCGTTAAAGCAGCTATTGGCTGCAATTGACTGCGAATAGGGCTGTTTCTGTCACCAACGGCGGCGATCTGCCGGGATCAGGCGAAACGGTAGACAACTTCTACCTGATTGGAGCACAATGCCTGCCCTGTACTGTTCTGAGGCCGATTGCCTATTACTATGGCAAAATTGTTGATTCTCAACGGACCCAATCTCAACCTATTGGGCGCCCGCGAACCCGGGGTGTACGGTTCCGTCACGCTGGACGAGATCCGTCTCCGCTGCGAGACCCTGGCGCAGAGTCTGGGTCATGAACTGCTGTTTTTCCAGAGTAACGCCGAACATGCCCTGGTGGAGCGCATCCAGGAAGCGCGTCGCCAAGACGTGCAGTTCATCATCATCAATCCGGCGGCCTACACTCATACCAGCATCGCGCTGCGCGACGCCCTGCTCGCGGTCGGCGTAGCGTTTATCGAAGTGCATCTCTCCAACGTTTACGCCCGCGAATCTTTCCGCCAGCAGTCCTATCTGTCGGACATCGCCGTCGGGGTTATCAGCGGTCTGGGAGCGCAGGGTTATGAACTGGCGCTGCAGGCGGCCGACCGGCGGCTGGTCGCGAGCCCCTAGAGATACCGGCATGGATATCCGTAAGATCAAGAAACTTATTGAATTGTTGGAAGAATCCGGGATTACGGAAATCGAAATCAAGGAAGGCGAAGAAGCAGTGCGCATCTGCCGCCAGCCGCCGGACAGCATGTCCCAGTCGGCGCCACCGCCACCCGCCGGCTATCCGCCGGCGGCGGCCGCCGCGCTCCCGCCGGTGGAGACCGCTGCCCCGGGGCGGATGCTGCGTTCCCCGATGGTGGGCACGTTCTACCGGGCGGTCTCGCCGGGCTCCAAACCTTTCGTGGAAATTGGCCAGACGCTGAACGTGGGCGAGGTGATCTGCATCATCGAGGCCATGAAGATGTTCAATCAGATCGAAGCGGATCAAGCGGGCGTCGTCACCCGGATCATGGTGGAAGACGGCCAACCGGTCGAATACGATCAACCGCTGTTTCAGCTCGAATAGTGCTGCCCCTCTGGCGCCCTCGAAATCATGCTGGATAAAGTCGTCATTGCCAACCGTGGCGAGATCGCGCTCCGGATCCTGCGAGCCTGCCGGGAAATGGGGATACCGACGGTGGCGGTGCATTCCACCGCCGATCGGGATCTGAAGCACGTACTGCTGGCCGATGAAACGGTCTGCATCGGTCCGCCGGCGGCAGCGGACAGCTATCTGAACATGCCGGCCATCATCAGCGCCGCCGAAGTCACCGACGCGGTCGCCATTCATCCCGGCTACGGCTTTCTAGCCGAGAACGCCGATTTCGCCGAGCGGGTGGAGCAAAGCGGCTTTATCTTCATCGGTCCGCGCCCGGAAACTATTCGGCTGATGGGCGACAAGATCGCCGCCATCCGCGCCATGCGCGCCGCCGGTGTGCCCTGCGTGCCCGGCTCCGATGGCTCGCTGGAGGACGACGATGCGGTCAATTTGGAACTGGCCGCCAAAATCGGTTATCCGGTGATCGTCAAAGCCGCCGCCGGCGGCGGCGGGCGCGGCATGCGGGTGGTGCACGGCGAGGCAACGCTGTTGAACGCCATTGCCCTGACCCGTAACGAGGCCCGCGCCACCTTCGGCAACGCCACGGTCTACATGGAAAAATACCTGGACCATCCGCGCCATATCGAAGTCCAGATGCTGGCCGATACCCACGGCAATGCGCTTTTCCTGGGGGAGCGGGATTGCTCCATGCAGCGCCGCCATCAGAAGGTCATCGAAGAATCGCCGGCGTCCGGCATTACGCCTGAGCAGCGCCACCACATCGGCGCGGTATGCCTGCAAGCCTGCCGGCGCATCGGCTATCGGGGCGCCGGCACCTTCGAGTTTCTGTATCAGGATGGCGCTTTTTATTTCATCGAAATGAACACCCGCATTCAGGTGGAGCATCCGGTGACCGAGATGGTCAGCGGCGTGGATATCGTCAAGGAGCAATTGCGCATCGCCGCCGGCGAACCTTTGAGCCACCGGCAGGAAGATATCCGGCTTACAGGCCACGCTATCGAATGCCGCATCAATGCGGAAGACCCGGAATCCTTTTTTCCTTCCCCCGGCATCATTACCCAGTACCACACGCCCGGTGGTCCGGGCATCCGCATGGATTCGCATATCTATAACGGTTATCGGGTACCGCCCCATTACGATTCGCTGATCGGCAAGCTGATCGCGCATGGCGAAAACCGCGCCGCCGCCCTGGCACGCATGCGCACTGCCCTGGCCGAGATGGTGGTGGAGGGGATCAAGACCAATATTCCGCTGCACCGGCGGCTGCTCAACGATGCCGCCTTTATCGAGGGCGGCGTCGATATCCATTATCTGGAGCGGCAACTGGCAGGGTAGGCGCCGCCGGCTCGCCGGCTGCGCTTAACTCAGGCGTGCAGCTCGATGCGGTGATGCCGATTCGACAGGTTCAATCCCATGAAGTACAGACAAAGATTCGACCCAGCTAAACCCTGTCGAAAACAGCGGCGGCTGCGGTTAACTGGGTACAGCCAACACGGCCAACGCTACCACTACAACAAACCCCGCTCGGCGAGCGAAATCACCTGCCCGTCCCCGATGACCATATGGTCCAGCACCCGCACGTCCATAAACGCCAGCGCATCTCTGATGCGGAGCGTGATCTGTTCGTCGGCGCGGCTCGGTTCGGCTACACCAGAAGGATGATTGTGCGCCAGAATAACGGCAGCCGCATTATGGTAAATCGCCCGTCGCATGATCTGGCGGGGGTGTACCGAAGCGCCGTCGATCGTGCCATGGAATAATTCCTCGAAGGCGATCACCCGATGGCGGTTGTCCAGAAAGAGACAGGCGAACACTTCATGGGGCTGGTGACGCAAACGGGCGGTCAGATAGCGCCGGGTGTCGGCCACGCTTTGCAGCGCATTACCCCGTTGCAGGGTGGTTTCCAGATAACGCCGGGCCAGCTCCAGCACGGCCTGCAACTGCACGTATTTGGTCTGACCAATACCCGGATTGGCGCAGAAACTGGATTGCTCCGCTTCCAGCAGTTGCCGCAAACCGCCGTACTGATTCAGCAGGTCGCGCGCCAGATCCACGGCGTTACGACCGGGAATGCCGATGCGCAGGAAAATCGCCAGTAACTCGGCATCGGAAAGTGCCGCCGCCCCGCGCTGCAGCAGCTTCTCGCGGGGACGTTCGGCATCGGGCCAGTCGCGGATAGACATCGTTCTGTCCTTAATTTAGATTCTTCAACAAGATTTCCTGCAATGCAGCATTGCTGTCACCTGATTCATTCTAGCAGCTTGTGGCAAAAGGCTGATATTCAAGCTAGACTGGAATCGCGGTATGCTGAAGCACAACTGAATTACGATAATCACCAGAGCAGTCATTGTTATGTCGGCACGCACAGCGACGGTCAACCGTACAACGCTGGAAACCCGGATTCAAGTAGTCGTCGATCTGGATGGCGAGGGCGTCACTGCATTCGCTACCCCGCTGCCTTTTCTGGAGCACATGCTCGACCAGGTCGCCCGCCACGGCATGATCGATCTGGACATCCACGCCGAGGGCGATCTGCATATCGATGCCCATCATACGGTGGAAGATATCGGTATCACCCTGGGGCAGGCGTTTAAAGAAGCGTTAGGCGATAAGCAAGGGATTCGCCGTTACGGTGAGGCCTATGTGCCGCTGGATGAGGCGCTGTCGCGGGTGGTGTTGGATTTTTCCGGCCGTCCCGGACTGGAATATCACGTGGATTTCCCACGCGCCCGCATTGGCGCTTTCGACGTGGACCTGCTGCGGGAATTCTTCCAGGGACTGGTCAACCATGCCCAGTTCACCCTGCACATCGACAACCTGCGGGGGCGTAATGCGCATCATATCGCCGAAACGGTATTCAAGGCTTTCGGACGCGCCCTGCGGATAGCGGTGGAGCGCGATACGCGCATGCAGGGAATCACTCCTTCCACCAAAGGCAGTCTTTGAAGTGTGCCTGTTATCCTTGCCGCGGACAGCATTTTAAATGACGACCATCGCGATTATCGATTACGGCATGGGCAATCTGCGCTCCGTCGCCAAGGCGCTGGAGTACGTGGCGCCCGCCACTCGCATCACGGTCACCCACCGGCCTGAAGATATTCTGGCGGCAGACCGGGTGGTGTTTCCCGGCCAGGGAGCTATCCGCGACTGCATGCTCGCCTTGCGGCAGGGGCATTTGCTCGAGGTGGTGCAACAGGCGGCGTCCACCAAACCCTTTCTCGGTCTGTGCCTGGGCCCACAGGCGCTGCTGGAGTTCAGCGAGGAAAACGAGGGCACACCCTGCCTTGGCATTCTGCCGGGACGGGTGGCGCGCTTCCCAGCCTCGTTGTGCGACCCGGCCACGGGTGAGCGGCTCAAGATTCCCCACATGGGCTGGAATCAGGTACATCAAACCATGACGCATCCGCTCTGGTCCGGCATTCCCCAGGACAGCCGTTTTTATTTCGTACACAGTTATTATCTGCAACCGGCCGCCGCCCCCATCGTGGCCGGTAAAACCCATTATGGAATCGACTTCGCCGCGGCGATTGCGCAAGACAATATCTTCGCTGTGCAATTCCATCCGGAGAAAAGCGCCCACGCCGGTCTGCGGCTGCTAGCCAATTTCGTACCCTGGAACCCGACCTGAACCAATAGCCTGACGACACTCACAGCCATGTTATTGATACCTGCAATCGATCTTAAAGACGGTAAATGCGTGCGATTGCGACAGGGACGTTTGGAAGACACCACGGTGTTTTCCGAAGACCCGATAGCGATGGCGGCCCGCTGGGTGGAGGCCGGCGCCCGCCGGTTGCATGTGGTGGACCTCAACGGCGCTTTCGCCGGCCAGCCGATGAACGCCCAGGTCATCCGCCGCATAACCGAAGCTTTTCCGGACCTGCCTATCCAGGTCGGCGGCGGCATCCGCACTGAGCAAACCGTGGAAACCTATCTCGACGCCGGGGTACGCTTTGTAATCATCGGTACGCAGGCGGTCAAGGAACCGCATTTCATCAGCGATTTGTGCCTGGAATATCCCGGCCATGTGATCGTCGGCCTGGACGCCAGGGATGGTAAACTGGCGGTGGAGGGTTGGTCCAAGCTCTCCAAGCACGATGTCATCGATATGGCCCAGATCTTCGAGCGCTACGGAGTGGAGGCCATTGTCTATACCGATATCAGCCGCGACGGCATGATGCAGGGCGTCAATGTGCAGGCGACCGTCGAACTGGCCAGAGCCATTTCCATTCCCGTGATCGCTTCTGGAGGCATCAGCAGCATGGATGACCTGCGCACTCTATGGGAAGTCCGCCAGGAGGGAATCATGGGCGCCATCATCGGCCGGGCGCTGTACGAAGGCGATATTGATCTGACCGCAGCCCAGCAATGGCTGGATGCGATGGCCTGAACCGCCCTCCTCCCGACGGCTGTGTCCGCCGGTGGTGCCATAAGATCTGAATTACTCTGAGTTTACCCGATGGGTCTCGCAAAACGCATTATTCCTTGTCTGGACGTCGATAACGGCCGGGTAGTCAAAGGGGTCAACTTCGTCGATATCCGCGATGCCGGCGATCCGGTGGAAATCGCCCGCCGCTATGATCAGCAGGGAGCCGACGAACTCGCCTTCCTGGACATCACCGCCAGTTCGGATGACCGGGAAACCATGGTGCATGTGGTGGAAAGAGTGGCTGATCAGGTATTTATTCCCTTGACGGTCGGCGGCGGCATCCGCACCCAGGAGGATGTGCGCCGCATGCTGAACGCCGGCGCCGATAAAGTGTCCATCAACACGGCGGCCATCTTCAATCCACAGTTTGTGCAGCAGGCCGCCGGGCGTTTCGGCAGTCAGTGCATCGTGGTGGCGATCGACGCCAAAGCGGTGCATGCCCCCGGCGAAGCACCGCGGTGGGAGATTTACACCCACGGTGGCCGCAAGCCGACCGGTATCGATGCCGTGGACTGGGCGCGCCGCATGACCGACTATGGCGCCGGTGAAATTCTGCTGACCAGCATGGACCGGGATGGCACCAAACTGGGCTTCGACCTAGACTTGACCCGCGC
Organism: uncultured Pseudomonadota bacterium; assembly: GCA_963708455.1. Lineage (GTDB taxonomy): Bacteria > Pseudomonadota > Gammaproteobacteria > Competibacterales > Competibacteraceae > CAIMUS01. The sequence continues at coordinate 1,009,966 of CAVPSQ010000004.1, read as the reverse complement.
CATCAGCGAAGCGGTGGGCGTGCCGGTCATTGCGTCCGGCGGAGTCGGCACGCTGGATCATCTGGTGGCAGGCATTCTGCAGGGCAAGGCAGACGCCGTGCTGGCGGCCAGCATTTTCCATTTCAGTGAGTACACGATCGAAGAGGCTAAACGCTATATGCAGGCCCACGGCATCGAGATGCGGCTCTGACGGTGGATCGGGGCGCCAGGGTGGACAGCGTTATTGATGCGCTGGACGGAGGCGGGGACAACTGCGCCGACATCCTGCAGCAACTGGCCGCCGTACTCGAGTCTCGTAAATGCGCCCCACCCGACAGTTCCTATGTGGCCGGCCTGTACGCGCAGGGTTTGAACGCCATCCTCAAAAAGATCGGTGAAGAAACTACCGAAACCCTGCTGGCGGCTAAAGACGGCGATGCGGCGGCATTGATCCACGAAATCGCCGACCTTTGGTTCCATACTCTAGTATTGTTGAGTCAGTGTGGCTTGGAGCCCGAGGCGGTGCTGCGCGAGTTGCAACGCCGCTTCGGCATCTCGGGCCTGGCGGAAAAAGCGGCTCGCCGCCAAGAGCCTTAAGCTCCGGCCAATCATCTATTGACTGGCGACACCGTCGTTTTCGAGGAGAACAAGATGCGCTTCGGTTTCTGGGAAATAGTTCTGGTGCTGGTCATCGTATTGTTATTGCTCGGTCCCAAACGACTGCGCATTATCGGCGCCGATCTGAGTGTATCAATCAAGAATTTTGGCCGCGCCATGCGGGAAAGTAGGCAGGCTGGCGCCGGGAAAACATCCGACATCCAGGACGATGTCCGGCAAGGCCGCATCATCGAGGGCGAAGTCATCCGTGAGAATAGCGAAGATGACCCACTGCGCCGGCGGCCCAAGGTTTGAGTTTAGGCAACAGTCGGGCGTTTGCCCGCAAGGGTATAGGTGACGGCTATGTTCGAGGTTGGTTTTTCGGAACTCGCTTTGCTGTTCGTGGTGGCCTTGCTGGTAGTCGGTCCAGAACGTCTGCCGGGACTGGCGCGCACCCTGGGCGCGTGGGTAGGCAAGATCCGCCGCATGGCTGCCGAAGTCCGCGGCGAACTCGAACGCGAGATGAAGGTGGAGGAAGTCAAGCAGGCTATCCGGCAGCACGATGAACTGGCCGACTTGAAGAAACTGGCCGCTCGGGTGCAAACCATCAATACGGACGTACAGAACGCGATCCATGATGTCAACCCGGCGCCCGGCGCCGCTGCTCCCGCCGTGCCGCCGGCAGCCAACCCTCCCCCGCCACCGCCCGCGAAGTGAAGTAATCGTGTCTGAGTTCGACCAGGAACAGCCCTTTATCAGCCATCTGCTGGAACTGCGCACCCGCCTGTTATGGATGATCGGCGGTGTGCTGCTGATATTTCTGGGCTTGCTGCCCTTTGCTAACCCGATTTACGAACTATTAGCCAAACCGCTGCTGGCGCATATGCCGGCGGGCGGCCAGATGGTGGCCATCGATCCCATCTCACCGTTTATGGCGCCGATGAAGCTGACCCTCGTTGTCGCGTTCTTCATCACGATACCCTGGGTGCTTTATCAAGTCTGGGCATTTGTCGCGCCGGGTTTGTACCAGCATGAAAAACGGCTGATCATTCCCTTCGTCGCCAGCAGCACTATCCTGTTTTATTGCGGCATGACTTTCGCTTATTACATTATTCTGCCGATTTTCTTCGCCTTTATCGTCGGCACCACCCCGGCAGGGGTAGCAGTAATGACCGATATCAGCAAATACCTGGATTTCGTGCTGACCATGTTTATCGCCTTCGGGGCCGCCTTTGAAGTGCCTATCGCGGTCATTATTCTGATCTTGCTGGGGGTGATTACACCGGAGGCGCTGCTGGCCAAACGCCCCTATGTGATCATAGGGGCCTTCACCATCGGGATGGTGCTTACGCCGGGATCAGATGTGGTTTCCCAAACCCTGCTGGCTGTACCGATGTGGCTGTTGTTCGAAGCCGGAGTGTTATTTGCGCGGTTGTTTCTGCGGCGACAGCCCGAGGCAGAACAATCTGCTACCCCTGATCGGTACGATCCCAAGACGTAGCAGTAGCTGGCAACGCCTAACCTGCGCCGACGCTGGCTGACGATGCCACTATTCCAAGGCAATGTCATCCTCGACAATATGGGTGATTTCCAGTTGATCGATTTTCAGCACCACGGCAACCCGTAGTTTCTCATTGCCCTTGAGTTCGCCGCTTTCCACCGCCTGCCGCACCGCGTTCTCGATCTCCCGTTGGGACGTAACGCCAACCTGCTTGAGGAACTTGCGGACTGCCATATTGAATACATCGGAATTCATAACCTGCCTCGCTCCTATTGGATTCAATGCCAATGGATAAGCGCAAAAATTTTGCCCGGTCAAGTCCTGGGTTGCAGCTACTCGTAGGTCGAGTTAGCGTAGCGTAATCCGACATACCGGGCTTGCTCGGCTGTGTTAGGTTACGGCGCGCCCGTAACGTCCACTAGGCTGTTGACTCAGCGCAGTGTGCGCCTAACCCAACCTACGGGGATTTTCACGGTAGCCAAACTAATAACCTGTCAAAATCAATGCGCCAGACTACCAGTACATACTGCTGTCATTCGACGTCAGGGTCAAGCGCTTGCTGTAAACTGCACCGGACAGGTTTATAGTACCTGAGCGGCAAGACCAGCATGGAAAATGATGGTGAGAAAGGTTATGTTTCACGTGGAACATAACCAGGCGTTCCTGTGCTATTTCCAAATCCGTGTCCTGGTCGTTTACCGATGAGCGCACCGAAGAACGGCTGGTAGCCGAAATCGTGACCTTAGACTATCCGCGGCTTACTTAGGTGATTTCTGGCGAAGGCTATACCGGAAAGTCGGGCATGGGTGGGTATGGATTCCCCTTGTATGTTTGAAGTTTGGTAGAGTTTCCCGAAACGTGGTAGCACGAATCCCCTCTGGGACCCACGATCCCGTCAAGGAGCTTGAAGCGCCACGTTCCGGTTTCTGTGAACCACAAGCCCGAACAGTTGATTGGACCTGAATCCGTATCGTGCAAGGTTGGGATGAGGAACACATCCTGGTGAAGAACCAACTCGCAGTCGCCGTCCAGGCCGCAATCCACTCTGAATTGACGGTCAGCCGTCCACTGGACCCGGCTGCCGCTGTGATGGTGTCCCCGGCGATGACCGCGGCGGACGCCACGACGCCCGCCCGAGTGCTGGGTGGGGATCGACGTCGCCAAGGCCCACCTGGATGTGGCCCTCTGGCCGACCCAGGAGCGCCTGCACGTCACCCGCGATGAGGCCGGCTTGGGCGGAGTTGATCGCCTGGTTGCGCCCCCGGACGCCGGCGCTGATCGTTTTGGAAGCGACCGGCGGGTTGGAGACCCTGGTGGCGGGGACGCTGATCGAGGCGCACTTCCCCACCGCCGTCGTCAATCCCCGCCAGGCGCGCGACTTTGCCAAGGCGTTGGGGTATCTGGCCAAGACCGACGCCTTGGATGCCTTGGTGCTGGCGCGCTTCGGTCACAGCATCCAGCCGGCGCCCCGCCCGTGGAAAGACGAAGAGACCCAGGCGCTGACCGCGCTCCTGCAGCGCCGTCGGCAACTGATCACGATGCTCACCGCCGAGAAGAACCGCTTGGCCAGCGCCCATCGCCAGGTGCAGGCGGATCTCCGCACGACCATCACCTGGCTTGAAGAACGGATCAAGACCCTCGATGACGACCTCCAGAGCCGGCTCCGCGCCAGCCCGATCTGGCGCGCGCAGGATGACCTGCTGCGCAGCGTCCCGGGCATCGGCCCGGTGACCTCGGTGACGTTGCTGGCGGCGTTGCCGGAACGGGGAACCCTGGATCGTCGCCAAATCAGCGCCTTGGTCGGCGTCTGCCCGTTTAACCGCGATTCCGGCCAGGGTCGCGGACACCGAAGCATCTTCGGTGGGCGCGTTCTGGTCCGGACGGCGCTGTACATGGCGACGGTGACCGCCAGCCGGTTCAATCCGGTGATCAAAGGGTTTTACCAGCGCTTGCGTGCCGCGGGTAAACCGGCCAAGGTGGCGCTGACGGCGTGCATGCGTAAATTGCTGACGATCTTAAACGCGATGCTCAAGGCCAAGACCCCCTGGCAGCCTCCCGAGGAGTGCAGGTCCTGAGGTTTTCAACACAGTTGCTCCTTGGCTAAGGAGGGGTGGCGCGCAGCGCCGGGGTGGTTCGACCTGGCGGACTGACCCTCCCTGCCCTTCGGGCACCTCCCCTTGGCAGGGGTGGAATAAAGACTGCATCCATTAGGTATGATCTTTTGAGGAAATCACCTTACTTTTTCTTCTTCTTAAGATTCTTCTTTCTGGATTGTTTAGCCGCTTTGCGTTTGGCTTTGGTTTTCGCCTTTGCTTTCTGGAGGGCGGCTTTTTCCTCGGGCGTGAGAGGAGGAGGGGGCTCATAGCCGTCGTCGTAGTCTGATTCCTCGTCCTCATCCTCGTCCTCTGCTCGATCTTCCTCATCATCGCTATCGAACAGCCGCAACCTGGGCCGGGGCGTGCTGCGCTCGGTCCGCACGCCCAGTTCGATCTCCACGTCCTCGAGGTCTCCCGTTACGAAAATCTCGACGGCATCTGCCTCGAAGGCGGCGCGGATCACCGGTAGGGACTCGACCGCATGGAGATTCACCAGGTAGTCGATAAGGAAAGCATTGATCTCAACTTCATCTTCATTGCTCTGCTTCAGCCGCTCGGTGAGCGTGGCTACGCACTGGTCCCTGACTTCGGGATGCTGTTCGGCGATGTTCTGCAAACACTGCCCGACCATAATTCGTGCCCATTCACCATGCCCGGTCTGTTCCAGATAAGCGGCGAGTGGACCGATAGCCCCTGTGCCAAGCAGCGCATAGACGCGCGGCAAATCTTCGCGTACCCAGTCGCTATCCAGCATCGACTCCAACAGGAGCAGCAACGGCTCGATGGCGGCGACGGCGCGCAGTTGACCCAAAGCGCGCAGGGCATGGATGGGGCCCCAGATTTCTGGCACATCCTCGTCCCTGAAGTGTAATTCACTATCGATCGCCAGCGCGATCAGTTCGGGGATATGGGTTTCATCCAAGCCCTGAGCCGGATAATCCAACCATTCGTCTTCATCTAAGGTAGGTTTTCCCAGGGTCAACAGTGTGGCGACAGGCGACGCATACTCAGTCATAGAACTAATCTCGTGGATAGTAATACAGCAAATTGTGGCACAAATTGGGATATTAGAGAATGTTTCACGTGAAACATCATTGTTCATTGCAAATGAATCCAGCCCGGTGTCCGGGCTATACTTACCAGCTTGTGGCTGACAGACCGATCGGGACGCGAGACACGTCCCGCAAAACCGGAGGATACCTGTGCGCGATGTATCGACTTTTCAGGGGCTGATCCTGGCCTTGCAGGACTATTGGGCCCGGCAGGGCTGCGTGCTGTTGCAACCCTACGACATGGAAGTGGGGGCCGGCACCTTCCATCCCGCCACCTTTCTGCGCGCCGTCGGACCGGAACCGTGGAGCGCGGCCTACGTGCAGCCCTCCCGCCGGCCCACTGATGGCCGCTACGGCGCTAATCCCAACCGCCTGCAGCATTATTACCAATATCAGGTGGTCATCAAACCGGCGCCGCTGGAATTGCAAGATCTGTATCTGAACTCCCTGCGGTATCTGGGTATCGATCCACTAGTCCACGATATCCGCTTCGTCGAGGATAACTGGGAATCCCCGACCCTGGGCGCCTGGGGACTGGGCTGGGAGATCTGGCTGAACGGCATGGAGGTTACCCAGTTCACTTACTTCCAGCAGGTCGGTGGACTCGACTGCAAACCGGTGACCGGCGAATTGACCTATGGTCTGGAGCGGATCGCGATGTATCTACAGGGCGTGGAAAGCGTCTACGATCTGGTCTGGACTGACGGTCCGCTGGGCAAGGTCAGCTATGGCGATGTCTTCCATCAAAACGAGGTGGAGATGTCCATCTATAACTTCGAACAGGCCGATACTGCGTCGCTGTTTCTCTGGTTCGATACCTGCGAGGGGGAATGCCGGCGTCTGCTTGAACTGGGTCTCCCCTTGCCGGCTTACGAGATGATCTTGAAAGCTTCACACACCTTCAATCTGCTGGACGCCCGCAAGGCCATTTCCGTGACTGAACGGCAACGCTATATTCTGCGGGTGCGCAATCTGGCACGGGCCGTAGCCCATGCCTATTACGACGCCCGCAAGGTATTGGGCTTCCCACTGTGCAAGCAGGAGACCGCCGATGCGTAAGGATCTGCTGATCGAAATCGGCGCCGAAGAACTTCCCCCCAAAGCACTCAAGACGCTGTCCGACGCTTTCGCCCAGGGTATCCACGATGGTCTGGCCAAAGCTGGGCTGGAGAGCGGCGTAATCGACGCCTATGCCACGCCACGCCGGCTGGCCGTGCTGGTCCACGATCTGCCGGTCACACAACCGGAACGCTGCCAGGAGCGGCGCGGTCCGGCGCTCAGCACTGCCTACGACAAGGACGGCAAGCCCACGCCGGCGGCGACCGGCTTCGCCCGTTCCTGCGGGGTGGAAATCGCTGCGCTGCAAACCCTGGAAACCGATAAGGGCGCCTGGCTGACGCACATCAGCACCGAGCCCGGCGCGCCCACGGCCGAGTTGATCCCCACCCTGGTACAGACGGCCCTGGACCAGCTCCCGATTCCCAAACGAATGCGCTGGGCGGATCGCGATGATGAGTTTGTGCGCCCGGTGCACTGGCTGGTGCTGCTGCACGGGACGGAGGTGATCCCGGCTACCCTGTTCGGTGTCGAGGCCGGACGCACAACCCGCGGCCATCGTTTTCATCATCCCCAAACCATCACTATTGCCGAACCCAGCCTCTATGCCGGGTTGCTGGAAACGCCGGGCAAAATTATCGCCGACTTCGACACGCGGCGCGAGCGCATTCGTACCCAGGCTGAGGCGGTTGCCCGGCAGGTCGATGGCCGGGTGGTTATGGACCCGGCGCTGCTGGACGAAGTGACTTCCCTGGTGGAATGGCCGGTAGCGCTGCTCGGCAACTTTGAGCGCAATTTCCTGAATGTGCCGGCCGAGGCGCTGATCAGCACCATGCAGGGCCATCAGAAATATTTCCCCGTGGTCGACAGGACCGGACGCCTGATGCCTCACTTCATCACTATCGCCAACCTGGAAAGCGCGGATCCAGCCCAGATTCAGGCCGGTAACGAACGGGTGATCCGGCCCCGCTTCAGCGATGCGGAGTTCTTCTGGTTGCATGATCGCCAACAGCCACTAGCCGAAAGACAGGCTGCCCTCAAAGGGGTGGTGTTCCAACAACGATTGGGCACGCTGCACGATAAATGCGAGCGTCTGGCGCTGCTGGCCCGTCTGATTGCGGAACGCAGCGACGGCAATCCCGACTGGGCGGAACGCGCCGCCCGCCTGTGCAAATGCGATCTGCTCACCCAGATGGTGCAGGAGTTTCCGGAATTACAGGGCATCATGGGAAGACACTACGCCGGGCACGACGGCGAGGTGCACGAAATCGCGGTCGCGCTGGACGAGCACTATCGACCGCGTTTCGCCGGAGATGTGCTGCCCCAGACTCTCACCGGGCAGGCGGTGGCGCTGGCCGACCGGCTGGAACACCCTGCTCGGCATTTTCGCCATTGGTCAGGCGCCGTCCGGAGCCAGGGATCCCTTCGCTCTGCAACGCGCTGCTCTGGGCGTGTTGCGCATCCTGATCGAGGCGCAGTTGAACCTGGATCTGGAAGAACTGCTGGAGCGGGCCGCCGGCCATTTCGAGCCTCCGCTCAAAGCCCACCGTTGCGTAGCCTCGGTGTTCGATTTCATCATGGAGCGGCTGCGCGGTTACTATCAGGAACAGGGGCTACGCGGGGATGTTATCGACGCCGTACTGAGCTGTCGCCCTACCCGTCCCCTGGATGCGGACCGTCGGATTCGTGCGGTCACCGACTTTCGTCAACTGCCCGAAGCGGCCAGTCTGGCGGCCGCCAATAAGCGCATCCGCAATATCCTGAAAAAGATTGAAGGCGCCCTCCCCTTCCAGGTGCGCGCCGATCTGCTGCAGGAAGACGCTGAACAGGTTCTGGCCGGACGACTGGTGGAGCTGTCATCCGAAGTTACTCCCCTGATGGAAGCTGGACTGTACAGCGAGGCGCTGTCCCGCCTGGCGGCGCTGCGCGAACCCGTGGATCGTTTCTTCGACCGGGTTATGGTCATGGTGAACGATCCGCTATTGCGGGATAATCGCATCGCATTGCTGAATGAATTGAGCAGTCTGTTCCTGCGGGCGGCCGACTTTTCCCGTTTGCAAGACTGAAGGAAGCATGGTTTCACGTGAAACATTTTTATGAAGATTATCATTCTCGACCGGGATGGCGTGATCAATTACGATTCCGACCTGTTTATCAAATCGCCGAATCAATGGGAGCCACTGCCCGGCAGTCTGGAAGCCATCGCCCGTCTGACCCACGCCGGCTACCACGTGCTGGTGGCGACCAATCAATCAGGAGTCGGCCGAGGTCTGTTCGACATCGAGACCCTGAACCGCATTCATGAAAAGATGCATCGTATGACGGTGGCGGTTGGTGGAACTATCGACGCGGTCTTTTTCTGCACCGCTGTCGATGACGCCGATCCTTATCGCAAACCCAACCCCGGCATGCTGGAAGACATCGGCAGACGCCTGAAAATCAGCCTGCAAGGCGTGCCTGCCGTCGGCGACAGTCAGCGCGATATCCAGGCTGCCTGGACTGTCGGCGCCAGGCCTATCCTGGTGCGCACCGGCAAAGGCGAGCGCACGCTGGCCAGCATGCCGGAACTGGGCGAAAAGGTACTGGTTTGTGACGATCTTGAAGCAGCCACCGAGATCATTCTTACCCAACCTGATCCGTTCGAACAATGACCACCACAAGCTACGGTTCCCGTTGCACCGGACCCCGTGTAGCCGTGCTCTTCGCGCGCTCGCTGGTATTCTACCTCGGCATGGCGCTGTCGCTCATGTTGGTCAGTCTGCTGGTTGTGCTGAGTGCGCCCCTGCCCTTCGAGCGCCGCTATCGAGTCGCGCAGTTATGGAGCCGGTTCGTCATCTGGTGGCTTAAAAAAACCTGCCAGATCGACTGCCAGATCGAGGGTCTGGAGCACATCCCTGCCGAACCGGTGATCGTGGTCGTCAAACATCAGTCCACCTGGGAGACGATCTTCCTGCAGCAATTTCTGCCGCCCCTGACCTGGGTGTTGAAAAGAGAGTTGTTATTCGTCCCCTTTTTCGGCTGGAGCATGGCGCTGTTGCAGCCGATCGCTATCGACCGTAAGGCGGGCGCTGCGGCGCTGAAACAGGTGGTTCGGCAGGGAGCGGAACGACTGGCTCGGGGCCGCTGGGTGTTGATTTTTCCGGAAGGCACCCGCACGGCGCCGGGCGCTCAGAGAACCTATGCCGTCAGCGGCGCCATGCTGGCGATCAACAGCGGCTGTCCCATCCTGCCGGTCGCCCATAACGCTGGAGAATTCTGGCCCAGACGGGGCTTTCTTAAACGGCCCGGCACTGTCGAACTGGTGTTCGGGCCGCTGCTCCACAGCGAAGGCCGCAAACCCAAGGCTCTCAACGCGCTAGTGGAACACTGGATCGAGGATACGGTACAACGCATAAGTCATGCGCCTCAAAACCATAATAAATGAGTAGTTAAATAACTTCGTAATTTAGTATGATCACTCTAAACCGACTCTCTACAATACGCATCGTGCACAGATTTTTCTCCTCCTTATCTGTTGCACATCCTCCTTTGGTGGTTTTTGACCGGGTCCCCTCCCTCTGACCCGGTCTTTTTTTGTCTGCAATCAGGCGCGTCCTGCTGCGCAGGTGTTGCATAACCGCCTGCAATAATCCCGTAAATCCAGTGTGCGGCCTCTGTGCGCAATCACCCCTTGTCTATAACGTGACCTTGCCGGACATGATGACCGAAAACCAACACTGCAATCGTTATCCCGGTCTGCGACCGTTCCGGGACGCTGAGCCCGACCGTCGGCTGTTTTTCGGGCGGGAATGGGAAAGCAATGCGCTGTGCAGGCAGATACTGAACGCCAATTTTGCAATTTTGTTCGGCAAGACCGGAGTCGGCAAAACCTCGCTGCTGCAGGCCGGCGTGTTTCCCCGGCTGCGCCAACAGTCTGTGTTGCCTCTGCCGGTGTATCTGGAGCGCACCGAAGCACAGCCTTTGCATAAAATCATCGGTGCGATTGCCGAGTGCTGTCATAGTGCCGGCGTCCACTATGCACCGGGAGAGACCGGTACTCTGCGCGCGTTTCTGGATACCACCGTCTTTCGGCGTGAGGGCGTCGTGCAGACGCCCGTGCTGGTGCTGGATCGCTTTGAACAGATCTTAACGCTGCAGGATGCTGCCGGCAGGCAGGCGCTGGTACAGGAACTGCGGGAACTCCTGCTCGACGGCGTCCCGCTGTGCCGGGACGGTGCGGACAGACCTCGCGCAGCCGTCATCCTCAGCCTGCGGGAGGACTACCGAGACGCCCTGCTAGCGCTGTTTCCCAACCTGTCTCTGGAAAACAGCCTGCACCTGACGGCCCTGAACCGGGAGCAGGCCTGCCTGGCCGTAGTGGAGCCGGCCCGCCTGGAAGAGCAATCCCTGATTACTCGACCGTTTATCTACGAACCCGGCGCGGTCGATGACATGCTGACCTTTCTGCAAGACGAAGCCGGCGACATCGAGCCCTGGCAGTTGCAGCTGCTGTGTCGCCACCTGGAACAACAGGTAAACCGGGAGCAGGCCACCGGCAAGGCGGCGGTCTGCGTCACCCGGCAGTCTCTGGGTGGACCGCTCGCGATGGAAGCGCTATTGCAGCAGTTCTACCGGGATGTGATCCGCCGCCTGCCGCCGCGCCGCCGCCGCCGGGCGCGGTTCCTGTGCGAACAAGGGCTGCTGCAACGCCAGGGTCGGCGGCGTCTGCTGGAAGCGCAGGATATAGAACATCGTTACGGTATCGAAGCGGCTACTTTACAGACGCTGGTTGATGCCTGGCTGCTGCGTAGGGAAGCCCATATGGGCAGCGACTACTATGCTCTGAGCAGCGGCAGTCTGGCGCGAGCCGTACTGCGCGGCCGCCGCCAACGTACCCCTGGACGCTTGCAGACGGCTCTGGCAACCAGTGTGCTGCTGGCTGGCATTGGACTGGCGCTATGGCAATGGCGTAAAGCGGAACAGCAAATAGTGGAATTGGAATCCACTGCAGCACAAGCCGCTACCGATAGGAACGAGGCCGAGAGCGTGTTGCGTTTCGCCTCCACCCACCTGCGCGACAAACTGCTGGAAATCGGGCGGCTGGATGTGATGGAGGATTTTTATCAAAAACTGAATACCTATTATGAGCGGTTGGGTCTTGCCGGAGAATCGGGTGAGACCTCGCAGGAGCGTGCCGCCATTTATAACAGCCAGGGCGATCTGCTGTTGGCCCGTGGCGATCTGGAGGGCGCCATGCAAGCCTACCGCAGCGCTTTGCAGATTGCGGCCAGACTGGTCGAACTGGCTCCCGATGATACTGGACGGCGGCGCGAGCTGGCGCTCGATTACGGCAAAACGGGCGATGTATTCCTGGCTAAAAAAATACTGGATGGGGCTGCGAACGCCTACCAGACCGGGCGACGCATCCTGCAGGAACTAGCCGAACGAGAGCCGGCCAATGGCGACTGGCGGCGCGATCTGATCTACAGCTACGCCAAAGTGGGCGATGTACTCAAAGCGCGCGGCGAGCTGGCGGACGCCTTGACCAACTATCAGGCCGGTCTGAAGACAGCGCAGGGGCTGGTGGAGGGCGACCCGGACAATGCCGACGGCCAGAGCGATCTGGCGTTCAGTCATGTCAAAGTGGGCGATGCGCTGGAGGCGCGCGGCGACCTGGAAGGCGCGCTGGCCGCTCATCAGGCCGGCCGACTGCTGCGCGAGCCACTGGTTGCCCGACATCCCGACCGGGTGGAGTGGCAGCGCGAACTGGCGGTCAGCCACGCCAGAATAGGCGCTCTGCTGGAGGCGCGCGGCGACCTGGAAGGTGCGCTGGCCGCCTATCAGGCCGCCCGGCAAGTACGCGAGCGACTGGCTACGCAGGATCCCAATAACAGCGAATGGCAACGCGATCTGGCGGTCAGCCAGGTCGAAGTAGGAGATGTGCTGGAGACGCGCGGCGACCTGGAAGGCGCACTGGCCGCCTGGCAGTCCAGCCGGCAGATAGTCGAAGAAACTGGTCGGGCAGAACCCGAACAATAGCCGTTGGCGGAATGATCTGGCGGCAATCCATGTCAAGGTGGGAAATGTGCTGGAAGCGCGCCGGGATCCGGCAGGCGCACTAGCCGCCTGGCAGGCTGCCCTTCAGATTCGCGAGCAACTGGTCATCGAAGAGCCGGACAACGCCGAACGACAGCGCGAGTTGGGCCTAGATCACGCTAAGATTGGCGATATATTGCAAGCGCAGGGAGACTTGCAAGGCGCCGCGAGAGCCTATCAGGCAGGCGCTAAAATCGCCCAGGTGCTGACGCAACGTGACCCGAACAACAGCGAGTGGCAACACGATCTGATGGTCAGTCAGGCCAAACTGGGCGACCTGGCGAAAGCGCGTGGCGATGCGCCCGGGGCGATAGCCGGCTATCAGGCTAGCCTGAGAATTGCGCAGAAGCTGCTGCAGCAGGACCCTGCTAACACCGTCTGGCAGCGGGATCTGGCCTTTACTTACAATCGCCTGGGGGAAATGATGGAGACGCGCGGGGATTTGGATGGGTCGCTGGCCGCCTATCAGGCCAGCCTGAAGATCATGCAGAAGCTGGTACAGCAGACGCCCGGCGATAGTGGCTGGCAGCGCGACTTGATGGTCAATCACAACAAGCTGGGGGATGTATGGAAGGCGCGTGGAGATATGGAGAAAGCACTGGCCGCCTATCGGACCAGTTTGAAAATCACCCAGAAGTTGGTGCAGCAGAACCCGAATGCCCCCGACTGGCAGCGCGATCTGGCAGTCAACTATGCCAAAGTGGGCGATATATTAAAAGCGCGTCAGGACTTGGAGGGGGCGCTCGACGCCTATCGCACTAGTTTGAAGATCGCGCAGAAGCTGGTCCGGCAGGATGCGAATCAAAGCGAGTGGCAACGCGATATAGCCTTCGATCAGTACAAAGTGGGTGAAGTACTGGAGGCGCGTGGCGACCGGGAAGGCGCCCTGGCCGCCTATCAATCCAGCCGCCAGATTCGCGAGAAACTGGCGCAGCAGGACCCGCGCAACGACACTCTACAATTGGATCTGGTGCTGGCGTACTACAAACTGGGTACGTTACTGAGCGCGTCCAACGAAAGCGACCGGCGGGCCGCCAGGGGCTACCACAAGCAGTCGCTGGCTATCCTGGACCGACTGAACCAGGAAGGACGGTTACCGCCCAATCGCCGCGAATGGATCAGCATCATCCAGGAAGCACAGCGGGCACTGCAAGAGTGATGTGTTTCACGTGAAACATTCCACCAAGGTGAGTTTATTATCATGGCGTTGCGGGGCGCTTCGTGGGTAACCGTTTAGCCCCCTCTCCCCTGCTTGCAGGGCTAACAAGGGGGCTAAACGGTTACGTTCGTGGAGCACCACACCGTTCAGGTTAGGCGGGGCTGAGCGCGCCAGGTTGCCGTGCTACAGGTTCGCAGCAATTCCCGGTCTCTTTTTTTCAACAACATGATTTTATAAGATATTTTCCCAATGTGTAGCACTATGGGTACGAAAAAAATCCTTATAAATCAAGAGGCCGGGAATGGCTGGTTAATGTATTGCTGAGAGAAGCCGCAGAACTTGCTACGGCTTGAAGAACATACGTAGCGACAGCACGGTGAAGCGCCACAGAGCGACCATCCGGTTGGTCAGACCGCGCCCGTAGAACAGGTTGATAGCGCCCTTAAGCCCGGTGTAGACCTTCTCGTTGTATGGGTGCCAGAAGACGTTGCGCTTGGAGAAGAACAGCAGTTCGTTAACGATTACCTGAGGTTCAGTCATCTCGTCGAAACCCAGACGGCCATGACTGCGGCCGATGCCCGATTCCTTGAAACCGCCCCAGGGGGTCTCCGCCATACCGTGCGTTAGCAGATGATCGTTGAGGGTGACCACGCCGGCCAGTATGCGATGGCCCAATTGCCGCGCCCGCCGCAGACTGTTGGACCACACCGAACCGGTCAGACCCAGTTGGGAGTCGTTCGCCAGCCGGACGGCTTCATCCATATCCTCAACTTTCATCACGCCCAGCACCGGACCGAAGGTTTCCTCCCGCATCACTTCCATGTCGTGATTCACATCGATCAGCACGGTGGCCGGGAAGAAATTAGCCTTGGCGTGCGCCGGGTCGATTTTGGTCTGGGCATGGATTCTGGCGCCCTTGGCCAGAGCATCGTCCAACTGGCGCTGAATGGTCTGAATCTGGCGGCGGGTGCACATCGCGCCCACGTCCACGTCGAAATTCAAATCCGGTCCCTGCCGCAGGTTGTCCACCTTTTCCTTGAGCAGCTTGAGGAACGGTTCGTAAACGTCCTTGTGTACATAGATGCGCTCGACTCCGCCGCAGGACTGGCCGCTGTTCTGCAAGCCACCCCATACCGCGCCGTTGACGGCCCGCTCCAGGTTGGCGTCCTCGCACACCAGCATGGCGTCGTTGCCGCCCAACTCCAGACAGACAGGGGTCAGAGTCTCGGCCGCTTCCGCCATGAGTTGTTTGCCCACCGGCACCGAGCCGGTGAAAAACAGCTTGTCCACATGGTTACCCGGCTCCAGCATGATCTTGCTGATCTGGCTGCCAGAGATGTTAAGGAACGTGAATACATCCGCTGGCAAGTCGATGACTTTCATCATCTCTTCGATCTTGCGGCCCACCATCTGGGTTTCCGCGGCGGTCTTGAACAACACGGTGTTGCCGGCCAGCAGGGCAGGCACGATTTCGTGCATGGGAATGCCCATCGGATAATTCCACGGGGCCACCACGCCGATCACGCCGAACGGCAGCCGGTATAGGGTGCTGGATTTGTTGAGAAACAGGAAAGCGCCGTGCGGAATCCAACGCGGCTTGAGGAAACGCTTGGCGTTGCGAATGTAATAGGTAATCGCCATGATCGTGGGCAGCACTTCGGTCGCCAGGGCTTCGACCCGGGTCTTGCCCACGTCCTTGGAAATAGTCTCGCTGAGTTCGTCCGTATGCTCGACCAGATAATCGCGCAGCCGCCACAGGTACGCTTGCCGCTCCTTGAGCGACAGGGCAGCCCAGGCGGGCTGGGCCTTGCGGGCGTGCTGGATGGCTTGTCGGCCCTGCTCCGGCGTATCGATTTTGGAATAACCGATGACTTCGCCGGTGGCGGGATTGGTCGCAGTGATCTTGTCAATATCGACGACGGACTGGGGAGTGCTCATGGACGGATGCCACGCAAGGTTTATGTAGTGCATGCTATTCTACCCCCGGAAGTCGAATCCGCTTGTAATAATTGGTTTTTCGCCTTGCCAGACGCTATGCAAACGGGTACGGCGGCGCCATCGAACCATTTAAGGTGTTATGAAACGCTATCCTACATCGATTTTCTGCTTACTGAGTGCGCTCCTGCTGCTTGTTGCGCTGCCTGCCACCGCTCAGGATTTCGCCGCGCTGCGCGCCCAGATGCTGGCGGAAATCGAAGCCGATGTCCGCTTCACCAACCAGGAACTGGGCAGGCAGGCGCTGGACGCCCGGGTGCAGCACGTTCTGGCCGAGACGCCGCGCCATGAGTTTGTCCCTGAAGACGTGCGGGCTGCCGCGTATGAGAACCGGCCTTTGCCGATCGGTTACGGCCAGACGATTTCGCAACCTTACATCGTGGCGATCATGACCGATTTGCTGGATCTCAAGCCGGATGCCGTGGTGTTCGAACTGGGCACGGGATCGGGCTATCAGGCGGCTGTTCTGGCCGGGCTGGCCGGCCAGGTATACACCGTCGAAATCGTCCCGGAACTGGCGCAGCGGGCGCGGCAGACGCTGCAACGACTGGGTTATGACAACGTGGCCGTGCGGTTGGGCGATGGCTATTTCGGCTGGCAGGAGCACGCGCCTTTCGACGCGATTGTCGTCACGGCGGCGGGCGATCATATTCCGCCGCCATTGCTCAAGCAGCTCAAACCGGGTGGTCGGTTGATCATGCCAGTAGGCGGCAGTTTCCTGACTCAGCAATTGATGCTGGTGGAAAAGCAGGTGGATGGCACGGTCCGCAGCCGGGAGGTTTTACCGGTGCGCTTCGTGCCGCTGACGGGAAAACATTGATGAAATGGCCATATAACCACCCCCCATTCCTACATATCCAATATAACTAATTGAATTTATTAATATATAAGTATCTTCTTCGAAATCATCCGAACCCACCATCAACATCGCAATCAGGCGGTGCAGAACCTGATGATTGGCGCAGCCGGCTCCAATCGAAGGCCGGTCCCGGATCGGTCTTGCGGCCGGGCGCGATATCGCAATGACCGACGATGCGTTCCGGGCTGAGTGCTGGATAGTGAGTCAGCAGCGTCGCGATCACGGCCGCCAGCCGGCGATACTGGGCGGCGGTGTAGGGTATGGTATCGGTCCCCTCCAACTCGATGCCGATGCTGAAATCGTTGCACCGTTCGCGCCCGGCGAAGCAGGATTGGCCGGCGTGCCAGGCGCGCCGCTGCAGAGGAACATATTGCACCAGTTCGCCATCCCGGCGGATAAGCAGATGGGTTGATACCCGCAAATGCTGGATGTTCCGGAAATAGGGATGCGCGGTCGGGTCCAGCGTGTTGGTGAACAGGGCATTGATCCAGGGGCCGCCGAATTCGCCGGGCGGCAGACTAATGCCGTGCACCACGATCAGGTCGATGCCGGCTTCAATAGGCCGGTCGTCGCAATTGGGCGACGGCGTTTGGCGGGCGTCTGGAAAAAGACCGGTGGTTATATCGAATCGCAACATGTTGAATGAATCGATCGACCGGCCGTCACGGCGCTTCCAGCAAATGCCGAATCAGCACGCCCGCCAGCAGCATCCCGAACAGTGCCGGCATATAGGAAATAGTCCCATTCACGGCGCGGGGTCTGCCGGCGATCGCCCCTTCCACCGGCTGATGGGGCAGAGGCTGACGGCGCGGCTCGTCGCTGTAAACCACCGGATACTTGAGCGTGGCGCCCAGGGTCCGCAGGTTGGCGCGCAGTTCACGGGCCAGCGGACACCCTGCGGTCTTGTCCAGACGCGCCACCCGCACCCGGGTAACATCCAGGCAATTACCGGCCCCCAGCGCCGAGATCACCGGCACGCCCCGGCGGATGCAGGCGGCAACCAGCGCGGCTTTGCAAGCGATGCTGTCGATACAGTCGGCCACGTAATCGTACTGCTCGCCCGCAATCAAATCGTCCGCCGCGTTGGATTGCAGGAACTCGGTGCGTAAATGCAGTTGTAAATCCGGGTTGATGTCCCGTAGGCGGGCCGCCATCAGCGCGGTTTTCGGCTGGCCGATAGTGGAATACAGCGCCAGCAACTGGCGATTGATATTGGAGGGAGCGACTACGTCATGGTCCAGCAGCGTCATCCGGCCGATGCCGGCGCGGCCGCTCGCCTCGGCGGCATAAGCGCCGACCCCGCCCAGCCCGACCACGAGCACGTGTTTGCCGCGCAACCGGGCGATGCCTTGCGGGCCGATCAGGATGGCGGTGCGGGCGAAAGTGTCGGACATGCGGCGATTCCGAACAGCGCCAGAGCGTTGCGGGTGGTAACCAGTGCAATTTCGGCGGGGTCCTGGTTGCGCAGCCGGGCGATGACGGCCAGCGTCTCCGGCAGGAATGCCGGTTCGTTACGTTGGCCTTGATGCAGCAGTCCAGGCTGATAGGGCGCATCGGTCTCCAGCAACACCCCCTGCAGCGGCAGGACCTGGAGCAGATGCTGCAACCGCTGGGCGCGAGGATAACTGAGCGGGCCGCCAAAGCCGAGCAGGAAACCCAGATTCCAGCAGCCGCCGAGCCTGCTGCTCGCTGCCGGAGAAACTGTGCACCACGCCGTGCACGCCAGGAAAACGGCGCAGATATTTGATCACATGGTCCACGGCGCGGCGGGCGTGCACGATCACTGGCAGGTCATAAGCGCGCGCGATTCTGAGCTGCTCCGTGAAGAAAACCACCTGTTGCGCCGGGTCCAGGCCGGGAATGTAATAGTCCAGACCGCATTCCCCTATCGCTGCCGGTCTTGCCTGCTCTACCCATTTGGCCAGCGCAATCAGGTGTTCCGGGCGGTGTTCGTCCAGGCACATGGGATGCAGTCCATACGCCGGGTACAAACCGGGATACGCCGTGGTCACCGCTTTCACTTTGGACCACAGTGCGGCGCTGACGGCCGGCACAATCTGCGCAGCCACACCGGCGGCGCGGGCCCGCATATAGGCGGCATCTCGATCCGGATCGAAACGATCTGCATCGAAGTGGCAATGGCTGTCGATCAGTGGCAAGCTCATACTAATCAGTTTAATCAGTCACTTATAAAAAAGTCATTGTGGTTGAGCAGAACGCAAAGCGGGTTTCCGGTTGAGCCCTTCGCAACATCTTGATTTTCCAGGATAGCTATCTTGATCAGCAGGACAGAGGCTGTTAGCGGGCCTATAAGGTCTATTAGTTTTTTATTGTAACGCTTTGATAAATAAAAATTTATAAATTAAGAATGGCTGGTAAACTTGACGCATCCTTGCTGGACATGGATAATTTCGACTCTTTTTAAAATACCCGGCGCTGTCGCGGCGCTTCTACCCATATGGCTATGTAGCTCAGGCGGTTAGAGCACGGCACTCATAATGCCGGTGTCGGTGGTTCGAGTCCACCCATAGCCACCAAAAAATCCGGCACTGGGGTCGTTCCAGTTGTAGGGCTAACCACTTAAGCCGGAACACCTCGCAGAGTAACACTAACCACCAGCCACTAACCACCAGCCACTAACCACCAGCCACTAACCACTAACCACTAACCACTTTATAAACATTACACAGTCCTTCAAAATCGGCGCGGTTTAGAACAAGGACCAGCGGAGGGTGTCTGACGTGAGTCGAACCCATCCACTGGCGTCAGGAGAGCCCGCTTATGCATGATCAAACCCGCGCCAATCGCTTGCTCAACGAGACCAGCCCTTATTTGCTGCAACATGCCTACAATCCGGTGAACTGGTACCCGTGGAGCGAGGCAGCGCTGGACCAGGCGCGCCGCGAAAATAAGCCGGTTCTGCTCTCAATCGGTTATTCCGCCTGTCACTGGTGCCATGTCATGGCCCATGAGTCCTTCGAGGATACCGAAACCGCCCAGTTGATGAATCAAGGGTTCATTAATATCAAAGTCGACCGGGAAGAGCGCCCTGACCTGGATAAGATTTATCAGACCGCTTACCAACTGTTGAATGGGCGTGGCGGCGGCTGGCCTCTGACCATGTTCCTTACCCCCGACGACAGGATTCCCTTCCTGGGGGGCACTTATTTTCCCAAGGAAGCCCGCTACGGCATGCCGGCCTTTAAGGATCTGCTGCGCGGGATCAGCAGTTACTACAGGGAGCACGAAGATGAAGTGAGGCGCCAGAATGTGTCTTTGCTCAGCGCGCTTCGAGCCGGTCCTGCGCGCCTGGCTAAAAGTGGTTATACGCTCAATCCCGGCCCTCTGCAGGAGGCTCGCGCCCAATTATTGACCAGCTTCGACCCAGTGCATGGCGGATTCGGCGCAGCGCCCAAATTCCCGCATCCCACCCATATCGAATGCCTGTTGCGGCAGTGGGCCCACAGCACCGCTAGCGACCAACTGGATCAGGAGGCCCGGACAGCCGCCTGCTTTACTCTGCGTAAAATGGCTTCAGGTGGCATTTACGATCATCTGGAGGGCGGCTTCTGCCGCTATGCGGTCGATGACCGCTGGATGATTCCCCATTTCGAGAAAATGCTGTACGACAACGGGCCGTTACTGGGCCTGTACAGTCAGGCCTGGCGCGCCACCGGGGAACCGCTGTTTAAGACCGTCGCGCAGGAAACCGGCGCCTGGGTGATACGGCACATGCAGGCGCCCGCAGGAGGCTACTATGCCACTCTGGATGCCGATTCCGAAGGCGAAGAAGGTAAATTCTACCTGTGGACCCCGGCAGCAGCCCGACAGTCGCTAAGTGCGGAGGAGTATGCAGTCTTTGCCGCCCGCTTCGGCTTGGAGGGAGAGGCCAACTGCGAGGATCGTTGGCACCTGTACGTCTGCGCGGACATGGAGACCGTAGCCCGGCGGGCCGGCGTCAGCCTGGAGGAAGCCGGCCATCGGCTGGACGCGGCCCGCCATAAACTCCTGCAGGTCCGCTCGCAGCGGGTATGGCCGAGCAAGGACAAAAAAATCCTGTGCGCCTGGAATGGTTTGATGATTAAGGGGATGGCTATCGCCGCACGGTATCTGGATCAGGCCGAGTTCAGCCATTCCGCCGAGCGGGCGCTAGATTTTATCCGGGAAAATTTATGGTGCGATGGCCGCCTGCTGGCGGTCTATGCGGAGGGCCGGGCACATCTGCCCGCCTATCTGGACGACTATGCGCTGTTGCTCGACGGCATCGTGGAACTGCTGCAAGTGCGCTGGCGGGATGGCGACCTGGATTTCGCCGTGGCGCTGGCCGACACCTTGCTGCAGCATTTCCAGGACCCGAAAAAGGGTGGTTTCTTCTTTACTGCCGACGATCACGAAGCCTTGATAGATCGTCCCAAACCGGTTTATGACGACGCTTTACCGGCCGGCAATGGCATTGCCGCCCAGGCGCTGTTCAAGCTTGGCCACCTGCTGGGCTCCATGCCCTATCTGATAGCGGCGGAACGCACCCTGAAATGGGCCTGGCCCAGGGTGGAGCAGGCGCCTATCGCTTGCGGTGCGCTGTTACTGGCTGTGGAGGAATACTTCCAACCCAGCCAGATAATTATTCTGCGCGGCCAGCCAGAGGCTCTCGAACCGTGGCGGCGGCGTTGCGCCCGCAGCTACGCTCCGGCCAGGGTCACGCTGGCGATTCCCGCCACCGCCGGACCACTGCCGGGATTGTTGGCGCAACGCGAGCCGCGTGGGCAGCCTGTCGCTTATGTATGCAGCGGCCAGCAATGCTCGGCGCCCATCGTTACGCTGGAGGCGCTGGAAGAGCTGCTCACCGCTACCGAAGTCCCGGTCCCTGCCGCGCTCCGTGATCAGGACAGCAGATAAAGAGGAAACCGTTCAGAAATAGAGCGGCAACAGGGGCCCCAGTAAAGTGACGATGGCTGCAATATCCGGGATGATCGCAGGCTGTTCTTTGACCTGGACCCGACTCAATACCCCTTCCACTGGCGGACCCGCCGTCCCATCCGCGGCGATATTGTTGCGGCCTAAAGCGATTGGACGAGGCGACTGCGTCGCCAGCAAACCGATATAAGGCAGTTTTAGATCGGCGCCCAAGGCATGGATGACGATGATCCTGGTGTATGCATCCAAGGCCGGCGTGGTCTCGAAGACCAGCCGATCCAGGCTCACCAACGGCACGTTATGGGTGCGAAACACGATAACACCCTGTACCCAGGCCGGCGCAGACTGCACTCCAGCGGAGCGGCGGCGGTGACCACCTCTACCACCGAGCTTTGCGGCAGAATCGCCTGTCCACCCTGGAACGGGATCAGGATGCTTTGCAGTATCGGTGCGGATTCGGTTGCGGCGGACACTTTTCAACCTCCGGGTCAAAGCGGCAATGTCCGGCCGCGGTCTCCCAGCACCTTGACAATCGCACCGAGCATTTCCTCTTCCTGATAAGGTTTAGTTAAATACTCATCGACCCCCAGACGAGCGGCCCGCTCCCGGTGCTTGTCACCGCCACGCGAAGTCACCATGATAATCGGTATATGCCTCAGGTGCGCCTGATTGCGGATATGGGCGGCCAGTTCGAAGCCGTCCATGCGCGGCATTTCGATGTCCAGAATCACCAGATCGGGCAGGTGTTCGTCCAGCTTGGCGACCGCTTCCAAACCATCCTTGGCGACGGTCACGCTCATGCCGTGGCGCTCCAGCAGACGGCTGGTTACTTTACGCATGGTGATGGAATCATCGATCACCATCGCTTCGATATGCCCGGAATGGAGTTCCCGGCGGGCGCTGTCCAACGCCTGCGCTTCCGCCTGACGCTGTTCGTTGGAAGCGATATTGCGCACCAGCGTGGCCAGTTCCAATACCAGGATCACCCGCCCATCACCCAGCACGGTGGCCCCGGAAATACCCGTCAAAGACTGGAGTTGCGGTCCCAGCGGTTTAATGATGATCTCCTGATTGCCGAGTACGGCGTCCACCTGTAAAGCGGCGCTGGTTTCCGCATTGCGGAACAGGATAACCGGAGGACGTTTATCACCGCTGTCGGTATACGGCTTGATGGTGTTAACTCCGAACAGGACACCCAGATTGTGCAACGGATAACGATAGGGGCCTTGGTTGAGTTCTACGTTCTGTCCGGCCAGATAGGCGCGCAGGTCGCTCTCATCCAGGCGCGCCACGGACTCGATGCTGAGCAGGGGAATTGCATACATATTCTGGTCTACCTTGACCACCAGTGCCTGGGTCACTACCAAAGAGAACGGCAGGCGGATAACAAAATTCGTTCCTTTACCCTGTTCCGTCTCAATCAGCAGAGCGCCGCGCAGGGTTTTGATGGCGTCGTTGAGCACGTCCATGCCAACGCCGCGACCGGAAATCTGGGTGACTTTGGCGGCGGTGGTAAAGCCGGGTCGCAGTAGCAATCCGATCAGTTCATCCTGCGTCGCCGCCTGGTCGGGCTTGAGCAACCCCAAAGCCTCGCCTTTGGCGCGGATCGCCGTAAAATTCAACCCGGCGCCATTATCCTTCAGGCTCAGGATCAATTCCGCACCCTCCTGCCGGATAGTCAGAGTAATTCCACCGATTTCGGATTTACCGCACGCCAGACGTTGCTCCGGGAACTCGATGCCATGCGAAATCGCATTGCGCAGCATATGCTCCAGGGGTGCCACCATATTTTCCAGCACCGTGCGATCCACTTCGCAATCCGAGCCCTGCATAATCAGTTCGGCGCGTTTGCCCAGCTCCTGAGCGGCCTGGCGCACCACCCGTTGCAGCCTTGGCTCCACTGTGGTGAAGCGGACCATGCGGGTACGCATCAGTCCCTGTTGAATTTCCTTGTTCACCTTGGCTTGCTGATCCAGCAGGTTGCTCATATCCTGAACCTGGTCTTCCAGAGTATTCTCGATATTGGCGAGATCTTCGGCGATCTCCAGCAAGGAGCGGGAAAACTGCTGCAATTCGGAAAAACGATCCAGTTCCAGCGGATCAAATTCATCCTGGTGTTCTCTGGTGTTTTCCTGATGGCGGAACAGGATATGCCGGTCTGTTTCGGTTTCCAGACGCCGTAACTGCTGGCGCAGACGGTACACCGTCTGGTCCATATCGGACAGATTGGTGCGCAGGGTAGCCAGCCCCTGATCGACGCGCGCCCGGCAGATGCTGCTTTCGCCCATGCCACTGACCAGTTTGTTCAACAGAGCGGTGCTGACCCGGATAGTATCCTCAGCCAGTGGCAACGCGCTGCTCTCCGACGGCTTGTGCTGTTGCTCCCAATCGACCGCAACGATGGGCTGTCCGGTTTTCCTGGGCGGCTCGCTAAACAAAGTCTTAAGGTTGGCGATGAGTTCATCGGCAGGCTGCAGCAGTCCGGCGCTGTCCTGCACCTGGGCCACCCGCTCATTGAGGCCATCCAGGGCGCGTTGTACAGCTTCCACCAGCGACGCGGAGGGTGGCAAATTGCCCTTGCTGAGCGCATCCAGCACCGATTCCAGCGTATGGGCAAGGTCGCCTATAACGGTAAAACCGGCCATCCGCGCACTGCCTTTAAGGGTATGCATCTGCCGGCGCAGATGGTTCAACAGATCGTACATTTTCCTTATGGGCATTCCAGCGACGCAGCGTGATATCGCTGTTGTCGAGAATCTCAGCGGCTTCGGTATAAAAAATTTCCATCACCTCCTGATCCAGGAGAGGCGCTGCCTGGGCTGGATCTGTCCACCGGTCGGCCACGCCGGCGGCTTGCTGCGCCTGCGCCAGCGCAAATGAGGGTTGAGTGATGGATGCGTTTATCAACAACCTGAGTTCACCGATCAGTTCGTCCGCCGACTGTGGAGCGGCGCCGCCACGGACTGTCGCCAGCATCTTGTCGAGACAGTCGAAAGCGCGTTGCAAAGCCTCCACCGGCGCACCGCTATCCTGAAAACGACGGTTGGACAGGGCATCCAGCAGCGATTCCATGGCATGGGCCAGTTCGCTGATGCTGGCAAAACCCGCCGTTCGGGCGCTGCCTTTCAAGGTATGCATCCGGCGGCGCACCTCCTTCAACCCCTCATTATCGGTGTGCTCCTGTTTCCAACGCTCCATAAAGAGGCTGCTCTTATCCAGAATTACAACCGCTTCGTAGTGGAATATCTTGATCAAATCCAGGTCGGGTGCAACAGGCACCGCGGCGCCGTGCCCGCGCGCGGCTGCAGTCCCGGAACTGGCCTCCGGCAGGGCCGCTTCCTGCCCGGCGGGCTGGTCAGGCCTGTCAGCAGCGGGCGGCGCCTCCGCCGTCTGCTCCACCGCGGCTTCCGGCCGCTCGGCGATAAGCGCAGCCACTGTGACCGCCTGCGGCAGCGCTGCGATACGGTGCTGCAAAGTCAGCAGATCGGCTGCTTGGTCAGCAGTAAACCCGCTCTCCCGCAAATACGAAAGTAATACCTGCTGAGCCTCTTCCACCGCGTCCAGAATTTGCGGGGAAGGCGGCAGTGTGCCGGCCAGCACCTGGTTGAGCAGCGCTTCAACACAAGCGGCAAAGTCGCCGAGTGGATATTGCCGCACCATCCGGCTGCTGCCTTTCAGGGTATGAAAAGCACGGCGGATGATGGTGAGCGCCTCACTGTCAGCCGGATTGTCACGCCAACGGGTTAACTGTTGGCGGATGGCGACTGCCTCACCGCGCGCTTCTTCGAAAAAGATAGCGAATATTTCGGCATCCACGGCAGCAGCGGGGGCATTGCCAGTCGGCAGCGCCGCTTGCCGCACCTGCACTATGATCGGGTTGCTGACAGACGCCGGCTCAACAGCCGGTGCAGGGGGAGCGGCCCTGGCGGCATCAACGGTCGGCAGTTCGATTATTGGCATAGCGGCTCTATCGACATCCCCTCCCTCCAGTGCACCGGTCTGCTCCACTGCCATCGCCCGATCGGTAGCCGTTGCAGTCAGCAGGTCGTCGAGGCGGTCCACCTGACCCTCGATCAGCATCACAATCACTGCGTCCGCTTGTCCACGCTCGTCTAAAGACTCCAGGTAATATTCCAAAGCCAGCATGATTTCGGCAAATGCCTCGAATACATGACTGCTTTTTTCAGCACTGGCGACAAACGCAGTGATGTGGTTTTGCAGACGGCCGATCAGCAGCGCTGCCTGCTCGCTTTGCAGCACGATGAACATATTGGCGATGGCGTGCAGGCATTCGTGCAGGCTGTTCCAGAGCTCCGCATTACCATTATTCTCCAGCGCCGTGGCGGCCAGTTCGCGCGCCTTGCCGATTTCCTGGATGGCGTAGCCGATGGCGGCTCTGACCGCCTGGCGGTAGCGGCTGTCTAGCGGCAATTGTCCGCCGTTCGTTACAGGCGGACCGGCGATCTGCAGTCTATACAGCCTGGGGATTTCCCGCAGGTCGCTTTCCACCTCCACGAGGATATCGGCAAGCCGGTCGAGTTCCTCTGTGGCAACCTGCGTGGCGGCTGTCCAGGCGTGCAGTTCCTGCACAGGCGACTGCAACCGCCCAGCGATGCTATCCAGCTCGAGCATGCTCAGCACGCCGGCCATGGCCTGCAGCCGTGTCGCCGCCGCTTGTTGCAGCGTCACTCTGGCGTCGGCATGGGTGTAGGTAAGATGCTCCAGCGCGTCTTCTACAAAGGTCATCAGCTCGCCTAGCAGACCGGCGAGAATTCCCAGGGTTTCATCGTCCAGTGGAGTGTGGGCGCCGGAGTCGCTGTTGGGCGTCATCGGCTCGACCGATTGCGCAGGCTGCTCGCCAGTGTCGCGCTGCCGGTGCGCCGCGCCGCTATCGTCGTCGGTCATATAGTCGCTCAGGCGTTGGCTGAACGCCTGTTCGGCGGCGCTGCTGGCGAACACCTGGCCGGTTTCACTCAGGTACTTGACCCGGCCGTCGAGATCGCGCAACACCAGCAGTACCGCCTGGGAGGACGGAATACGGCCGTCGCGCAAAGCGCACGCCAGTCTTTCAGCCAGTTCCCAGAAGCGATAGGAAGACTTCCCGGTCATGGCCTCTTTCAGCCGGCGGAAAAGCCGGGCTATCGCATGCAGATTTTCCGGGACTTCCTGAGCGCGCAGAATGCCGAGCAGCGCCTGTTGCAGCGGCAGCCGTGTCTGCGCCGCCAGTTCGCGCACAGCCACCGGAACGGGCGACGCAGCCGCGCCGTCCGCCGGACCGCCAGGCGAGGGCTCGATGACCCTCGGCTCCTGTCCCATCGCGGCGCGCAACTGGTTGAGCAATAAGTGGAAATCTGCTGCCTGCCAGTGGCTGTCGTGCTGCAGCCACTCGAGACAGGTCAGCAGCTGAAACAGGGCGTGCAACAACGGTTGTTGCACGGCTTCGCGGCGGTCTCCACGCTGGCGCAGCAGTTCCCGGGTGACGGCAACCACTTCCTGGGCAAGCTCGGCGGCACTGCTGTACTCCAGCATCGCAAAAGCACCGCGTATCTGGTCGACGCCGCTGATCACCGGCTGCAATTTAGCTATTTCACCAGGGTTGGTCAGATAGGATTGCAGTTCCAATTGTACCTGTCCCAGGGTTAGCGCCATTTCTTCCTTAAGGGCCTTTAACGGATGGTCCCTATGGATATGCATGCTCATAAAGGTTTCTCACAATCACCGCAGGCAAATTCCCTGAATCCTCAGGCGCTCCCTTTAGCTACTGCTTGTACCGGTAGACGGAAACCCGCTACCGATTGCTGTAATTCCTGCGCCAGGCGATTGAGTTTGCCTATGGAAGAAGCGGTCGCATTACTGCTTTCGGCCGTCTGCGCAGTGATTTCATTGATCGATTTCATCACGGTAGCAACACGTGCAGCCATTTCGGTCACCTGCCTCGAGGCGCTGGAGACATCATTGATCAACCCGGCCAGGCGCGCCGATACCGCTTCGGTCGCCTCCAGAGCCGCGCCTGCCTTTTCCGCCAGGCCGGCCCCGTTGACCACTTCGGTAGTGCTCTTTTCCATCGAAATGATAGCTTCATTGGTATCCGCTTGAATGGTTTTGACCAGCGCCTCGATGCGCTTGGTCGCATTACCGGAACGCTCCGCCAACCGCTGCACCTCATCGGCGACCACCGCGAAACCACGTCCCGCCTCGCCCGCCGACGACGCCTGGATAGCCGCATTCAACGCCAGCAGGTTGGTTTGCTCGGCGATATCGTTGATCAGCGCGATGATATCCCCAATCTCCTGCGAGCTTTCGCCCAGCCGCTTGATGCGTTTGGATGTTTCCTGGATATGTTCCCGAATCGCATCCATACCCTGGATAGTGTGGCGTACCCGGGCGCCGCCTTCATGGGCGATCGTGACGGATTTATCCGCCTCCGCCGCCGAAGCCGCCGTTTTGTCTGCCACTTCATCCATGGAGGTAGCCATCTGCGCCACCGTTGCGCTGGCGGATTCGAGCTGGCGCGCCTGCACCTCGCTGGCGCGCGCCAGGCGGTCGGCGACGCCGCGCGTTTCGTGCGCGGCCACGGCCATCTGCTCGGACGTCTTGTTGATCGTGGATACCAGATCGCGCAACGCTTCGATCGCATAATTGACGGAATCGGCGATAGCGCCGGTAATATCTTCGGTAACGGTGGCCCGCACGGTAAGGTCGCCTTCCGCAAGATTACCGAGTTCATCCAATAAGCGCAAAATGGCTTCCTGATTGCGGCGATTCTGCTCCTCCGTCTCCTGTTTGCGTTGCTCGCTCTCCAGCAGACGTAATCTGGTTTCCTGGTTTACCTGCCAGGATAAAATCAACAGCAAAAGGATGGCAATAATGCCCAGCGTATAGACATACAGATAGTTGATCTTCAATAAGCCGAACAGCGTGATTCCATCGGCGGCTGAAGCCTCGTATTGCTGCAACAGTTTATTGGTTGCTTCCAGCAGTGCATCGCCTTGTCTGGCAATTGCCTGGGTGGCGCTTTGCACCTGAAATAATTCAGGCGCATTGTTCAATACCCGATTGGATTCCTGCTCGATAGAGCGAAACTGTTCAGTCAATTCATTAAGCCTGGTCACCGCGGCTGGATTGACAACCCGCTCCACCCCCAGTTGCTGATCGCCGCCCAACATCCCTTTGAGCACCTGCCCGAAGCGACTGACATCACGGCTGAACTGATCCGCCGCCGCTGCCGCTTTATCCCCTCCGCCCAGCATCTGGCTCAGATTGCTTTCGATGCGTTGCGCCAGCAACAACTGGCGGGTGGCCACGTACACCTGACGCGGCGCGGCACCGGCCTCGACCAGCGTGCCGACCACTTTTTCAGACAACTCCAGAAACCTGGGCAAGACTCCCTCCAACAGAGGCAGAAAAGCGCTGACCGACACTACGGCGTCACGACCATCCAGAATCACCTGGATATGGGTGCCCAGTGGTTGCCATTGGGCTTCCAGATTATTGACATAGGGCAGGACAGCCGCCGGCGATGCCAACAGACCGGCTGCCGGACGGCCATTTTTCTGGATAACCAGAATTTCCTCAAAACGCTGCTTGCTTTCCCGCAAACGCTCGAAACCCGGTTCGTTGCCGCGCGCCGCCTCGAAGGCTTGCGTGACCACGCTGCGGGAAAGCAGGCGCTGTTCGGTGGTCAGGGCAAGATAAGCTTTACTCATCCGGACATGCCTTTCAAGCAACAAGAATATAGCTCCCATCAGCACGATCGACAGGATCAGCAGGATAATGAGTATTGCGTATTTTAAGGGAACGCTTTGTGGTATTGAGGAATTATTCCGCAATCGATTCATTGGTTATCTAACTCCCCAACGCTACCGCAATGAAACTGCAATGAGCGAGGCTGATTCAAACGACCGCCTGTAAAAACCGGGGATCGTCGAGCAGACGAGCGACGCTAAAACATAACCATAGTTTTTGTTCACTGGCAAAGCAATCGCTGCTATAGGAATGGAACGCAGCCGGTATACGGTCGGCAAGAGTGGGTTCACTGTTCAAACCGCACTGCCGCATGCCCAGGATTTCATCCACCAGCAGACCATAACTCCACTCACCCGCACGAACCACCAGTAACCGGCTGCCGGGCGTCAGACTCGCCTCTTCCCCCAGCAGAAAGGCCTGTAGGTCGGCCACCGCCATAACCGCACCACGTAGATTGGCGATACCCAGCAACCACGTTTTGACACCGGGAACCCGAGTGATCCGCGGCACGGGTATGATCTCCGCTACTTCTGCCATGGAAAACAGCAGGTTCCACGCACCGATCCGCACCGCCAGGTGCCCTGTTACGCTGCCGGACGGAGCCGGCGCGGCGGACAGGGCAAACTGGTCGCGATTACGTTTATCGATAGCGAGCAATAGCTCGAAGGGTTGTAAAGCGGTCTCGCTGGTCACACAGTCTGCTCGTTTTGCTGGGCGGTCGCTGCAACGCAACACCGGGCTCTGCGGCGGGACTACAGGCGCACGTAACGCTGGATCGCTTGCAGCAGATCTTCCTTGGTGAACGGTTTGGTCACGAACTGTTCGGAGCCGGCCAACCTACCGCGCGCCTTGTCGAAGATGCCGTCCTTGCTGGATAACATAACCACGGGTATTTCCCGGAACACACGGTTGTTCTTGATTACCGCACAGGTCTGGTAACCATCCAGTCGGGGCATCATAACATCCAGAAAAATGATATTCGGACGGTGATCGACAATTTTTGACAACGCCTCGAAACCATCTCCGGCCGTAATCACCGTATAACCTTCACCGCTCAGGAGGGTTTCCGCCGTGCGTCTGATAGTTACACTGTCATCCACCACCATGACTTTAATCGCGTTCATGCCTTTTCCTGCACTGTCAGCCTGCCCACGTCCTCCATTAATCACGCTGCTGCCGGAATCCATCCGCATTCTCCGCAAGGACGCGCCGAGTGAGCGTTCTATAACTAAAATTAAGGCGATGCGAAATCTGTTGGCGCAATCATATCCATCATTGCCTGTGTTACGCTAGAGTATGGACGCATGCCGTTCAGGACAGGTAGATGTTTCCCATGCCGCAATCCCGCTCTCTGCAGCGAGCGCGCTTGCCGAACCGTTAACGCTCCGACCGGAAGTTCGCTGATGACTGTGCAACTGGGCGTTGTGATGGATCCTATTGCCACCATCACCATCAAAAAAGACACCACTTTCGCCATGCTGCTGGCCGCTCAGGCGCGCGGCTGGAGCCTGCATTATCTGGAACAAGGGGATCTCTACCTGCGGGACGGCCAGGTCTGCGGCCGCACGCGGCTGCTCCGGGTGCGGGATGACCCAAGCGACTGGTTCGACTTCCAGGGTGAACAGGAACTGCCGCTGTCGCGGCTGGACATCATATTGATGCGCAAGGATCCTCCCTTCGATATGGAATACCTCTACACGACTTATCTGCTGGAACTGGTCGAACAAGCCGGCACCCTGGTGGTGAACCGGCCGCACAGCCTGCGCGACGCCAACGAGAAGCTGTTCACCTGCCTCTTTCCACACTGCTGCCCCGCTACGCTGGTCAGCCGGGATATGGGCAGGATAAAGGGATTTTTGAGCGAACACGGCGATATCATCGTCAAGCCATTGGACAGCATGGGCGGAGCCTCCGTATTCCGGCTGCGCCGCGCTGATCCCAACGTGAACGTCATCGTGGAAACGCTGACCAGTCACGGCCACCGGCTCATCATGGCGCAACGCTATATTGCCGAAGTGGTCGCCGGTGACAAACGGATTCTGCTGATCGACGGAGAACCTATACCCTACGCCCTGGCCCGCATCCCGGCGGCGGGCGAAACACGCGCCAACCTGGCTGCCGGCGGGCACGGCGTCGGGGTGGAACTGAGCGAGCGCGATCGCTGGATTTGCGCCCAGGTAGGCCCCACGCTGCAGCGCATGGGATTGCTGTTCGTCGGTCTGGATGTGATCGGCGACTATCTGACCGAAATCAACGTCACCAGTCCAACCTGTGCCCGCGAACTGGACGCCCAGTTCGGCCTGGATATCGGCAGTCAATTGATGCAGGTCCTGGAACAGCGCCTGCGGGTCGACCGCTCCCCTCCCCTGTGATCGGCCTGCGCTCCGGTCGCATGAATCCTGTCACTCACGAGAATCCGCGCCTGACCGTAGCGTTATTGCTGGCTCTGGCCCTGCATGGCCTGCTTATTTTCGGTCTGCGATTCGACGGGTGGCCGCCCGAATCGCCGGGGGAACTAAGCTTGAATTTCGCGGTGAGTTTTTTCGAGCTTCCGGAAGATGCACCGGCAGGCCCGGGCGAGGCGGCGCAGGACAGCGGCGCAGTTGCAGAGGCGCTTGTCCCACCGGCGGACCAAGAGACCGGTCCTTCCCTGGCCATGCTGCCGCCAACCTTCCTTTCCCCCAGTTCGCCCGCTCCTGTCCCAATCCCCGCACCGACGGCCCCCAGCCCGCCCACTTCGGTTACGCCTCCCGAGCCGGCGGCGCTCGCCCCGCAACCCTCGGCCGCGCCCGTACAACACCGGCCTGCTGCGCCGCTGACCCGTCCGGCGGCGCCCCCCAAAGCCGCTCCCGCTCCGGCCGAACGACCGACTGTCAAGACCACACCGCCGCCCGCACCGGTCAGACCGGCGCCACGCCAGACGGAGCGTGAGGACCAGGCAGGCTTGCAAAAAGTGGCCCCGCTGCCACCCCCCAAACCCGCCTCAACCCAGGCCTCGGGGCTGGCAAGCGCAGCGCAAGGTGTCGCCCCAACCGCTCCATCCAGATCCGGGGCGGCGGGAACAACGGCAAAATCGGTGGCTCGATCCCACCTCAGCGGTTCGGATTTACTGGAGCGCGGTCTGGACATGGCGCGCCGCGAGACAGCCGCCGAACTGCCGGCAGGCATTCCCTCGGAGCAGAAAAAGAGCGATGCCGCCACCCTTACCCTGCAACGTTTCTACGAAGAAAACTGGGCGCACCGGGTGGAGCGCAGCGGCGTTATCCCGCCGGAAGCAGTGCAGCTTAACCTGACCAGCGGTCCCATCCTGGCGGTGGTCATCAGGGCTGACGGTAGCGTACAAAGCATCACCGTGTTACGCTCATCCGGACATCAAGCGGTGGATGCGGCCGCCCGCGCTATGGTTTACCAGGCGGCCCCGTATGCGCCATTCCCTGTCGAATTGCGCCGCCGCGTCACCACCTTGCGTATCGTAAGGCAATGGAAATTCAAACAGGGAAGACTAGTGAGCGAATAATCCCGATCGAGGCTTGTACAGCCGTCCACACGTTACGCTGTTACAGAATATGATCGAATCCGGCTATCTCAGCAACCGCTTTCTGATCGCCATGCCCAATCTGGCGGACCCGAACTTTTATCAGACAGTGACCTTCATCGGCGAGCACAACAGCAATGGCGCCCTAGGCATCGTGATCAACCGTCCGCTGAGCCTGACCATAGGGGAATTGCTGAATCACTTGCAGGTTCCCGTCGCCCGCTCCGATATCGCCGCCATGCCCATCTACGCCGGCGGGCCGGTGCAGCCCGAACAGGGCTTC
The DNA here is from genome assembly GCA_963708455.1 of uncultured Pseudomonadota bacterium. GTDB lineage: Bacteria > Pseudomonadota > Gammaproteobacteria > Competibacterales > Competibacteraceae > CAIMUS01. The sequence continues at coordinate 977,119 of CAVPSQ010000004.1, read as the reverse complement.
GTCGTGCATACCCCGGTGGGCCGGTGGGGCGCCACGCTGCGCGTCACTGACAGCATCGGCATCACCACGTCGCGGGATATTCTGCACGCTGTGGCGTGTGGCGAAGGGTTCAAGCATGCCCTGGTTGCGCTGGGCTATGCCGGCTGGGGACCCGGCCAGTTGGAGCAGGAAATGACGCACAACGCCTGGCTCTGCACTCCTTTCGACCCGGACATCCTGTTTCAGACTCCCAGCGAACAACGCTGGACGGCGGCGGCGGCGTTGCTGGGCGTGGATTTGAATCTGCTCTCCGGCGCTGTCGGCCACGCCTGAGCCATGACCGCCCCGCCAGTCAGCCGTCCCCGCACGGTGATGGGCTTCGATTTCGGCCGGGTTCGTATCGGCGTGGCCGTCGGCCAGGAATTGACAGCGACCGCCAGTCCCCTGGTCACTGTGAAGACACGCAACGGCCGTCCGGACTGGGACGGCATCGCGCGCCTGATCCAGCAGTGGCGCCCGCAATTGCTGGTCGTGGGAGTGCCCCGCCACGCCGATGGCAGCGATAACGCCGTCACCACCGCCGCCCTGCATTTCAGCCGCCAGTTGCAGGGGCGTTATGGCCTGACCGTCGCCACCATCGATGAACGCCTTTCCTCCAATGAGGCCGCCACCTGGGCGGCGGCACAAGGGATACGCACCGCTGGCGGCAGGCTCACGGTCGATGCCCTGGCCGCCGCGCTGATTCTGCAAAGCTGGCTCGATCAAGCAACCGGTCGCTAACGCTACCCGGCTATGAGCGCCGCATAGAGATCGTGCTGGTCGGCGTCGATGATCCGTACCTGCGCGAACTCGCCTGCCGTCAAACCGCTGCTGTCTTCGATATACACCAGCCCGTCTATCTCCGGCGCATCGGCGCTGCTGCGGGCGACGGCTTCATCTCCCGCAGTTTCATCCACCAGCACGGTCAGCGTGCGACCGATTTTCCGCTGCAATCCGGCAGCGCTGATGTCAGCCTGGAGTGCCATCAGGCGCGCCTGCCGCTCCTGTTTGATTGTTTCGGGTACGGCGTCAGGCAGGTGGTTGGCCGCAGCACCCGCCACCGGCGAATAGGTGAAACAGCCCACCCGGTCCAGTTGCGCCGCCTCCAGAAAGTCCAGCAACTGCTTGAAATCGTCCTCGGTTTCGCCGGGAAAGCCGACGATGAAAGTGCTGCGCAGGGTCAGCTCGGGGCAGATGTCCCGCCAGCGGCGCAGGCGCTCCAGGGTATTTTCGGCATTGGCCGGACGCTTCATCGCCTTCAGGATGCGGGGACTGGCATGCTGCAGGGGTGCGTCCAGGTAGGGCAGAATCCGGCCCTCCGCCATCAACGGGAGCAGCTCGTCCACCTGGGGATAGGGATAGACATAATGCAGTCGCACCCACACGTCCAATTCACCCAGCGCCCGGGCGAGGGCCGTAAGATGGGTTTTGAGCGGTCGGCCTTGCCAGAAACCGGTGCGGTATCTGACATCGGTCCCGTAGGCGCTGGTGTCCTGGGAAACGAGCAGCAGTTCCTTGACGCCCGCTGCGACTAGCTGCTCGGCCTCCTGCATCACCTGACCGATGGGAAAGCTCACCAAATCGCCGCGCAACTGCGGGATAACGCAGAACGTACAGCGATGGTTGCAGCCTTCGGCGATTTTCAGATAGGCATAATGGCGGGGCGTGAGCTTGACGCCTTGCGGCGGCAGCAGGCTGGTGCAAGGATCACGCGGGGCCGGCAAATAGCGGTGCACGGCATCCATAACCTGGTCATAGGCATGGGGACCGGTCACCGCCAGCACGTCCGGATAAGCGTCGCGCACCTGGTCCGCCCGGGCGCCCAAACAGCCGGTCACGATGACCCGGCCGTTTTCCGTGAGCGCTTCGCCGATGGCATCCAGCGACTCCTCGACGGCGCTGTCGATGAAGCCGCAGGTATTGATCACCACCAGATCAGCCTCGGCGTAGGTCGGCGCGATCCGGTAGCCTGCGGCCTTCAGGCGGGTGAGCAGCCGTTCGGAATCCACCAGCGCCTTGGGACAGCCCAGACTGACGAAACCGACTTTGGGTTCAGGGAAAGACATGGAGATTACCTGGTTGACAGTGAAGTGATGCGAACGGAGGCGGCTAACCGCACCGGGCCGGCGAGCACGCCGGCGCTCCCAGGATCGGGCAGACTGACCGCAGCAGGCCGGCAAGGACACCGACGCGATGGTCCCGCCTTCAGTGGGTAGCCGTACAGCCTCTTAACCAACCTATGTGATCCCGTTATCCTGGGTGAAATAGCGCTCCAGGTATTCTGCAAATGAGATCCGGTCGGCCGCTTCCAGCTCCCGCTGTTGCCGCCAGGACTGCCGCACCTCCTGTTCAAACAAACGGGCGCGTTCGGGAGCCAGTGGCGGCAGGCGCTGGAAATAATCCCGGTGGCGCTGCGCCATCCGTCGGGCACACTGGAAGAAAGGCTCGTTGTGTTGCTGCATGTCGGCCAGAACCCTGGCCGACGGCGTGCGTTCGGGATCGCGCATGACTGCTTGTTGCGCCGCCAGCGCCTGCCAATAAGGACCCTGTTCGGCGCCGGCGTCCAGAACCTCACAAATTCCTATCATGCTATCGGCGATTTCCAGCGCCCAGGTTGATAACCGCCACGCCTGACCGTTGCGGCGCAAGCACAGTGCGGGATCACGTCCCTGGCTGGCCGCCGCCAACTGGTTGGCGTCGATTTCCTGTTGCTCATCGGCGGCGATCCGGGGGCTGTCCTGCAACAGGCAGTAGACGAGCAAGGCTTCGACGAAACGCAATTCGTCCTCGTTGACGCCGAGCGGATCAAATGGGCTGATATCCAGCGAGCGCAACTCCACGTACTGCACCCCTCGGCGGCGCAGCGCCAGCACCGGCTTTTCATTGTCCCGTGGCGTCTGCTTCGGGCGCACGGTGCTGTAATACTCGTTCTCGATCTGCAACAGATTGGCGTTCAACTGCCGGTATTCGCCGTTCACCACCACGCCCAGCTGTTGGTATTCGGGACAGGGCGTGCGCAGTGCCCGGTTCAGGCTGGCGAGGTAGGGCGCCAGATCGTCGTAGGAAATCGCCAGCCCGGTTTTTTTAGAACGCCGGTTGGTATAACCGATATCGCTCATGCGCAGCGAAGTGCCGTAGGGTTGAAAATACGTGTTGGCGTCGAATTCCTGCAAAGCGGTCGGTATGCCCGCCAGGAACGATTTGCAGATGGCCGGCGAAGCGCCGAACAGATAGGGTATCAGCCAGCCGTAGCGTTGCAGATTGCGGATCAGCCGGAAATAACCTTCGGAACGAAAGTCCTGCAACGGCTGCCGATCCTGTTCCTGTTCCTGAAACACCCGCCAGAAGGTGTCGGACAGCGAGTAATTGAAGTGCACTCCGGCGATGACCTGCATCATCCGGCCGTAGCGATAACCCAGGCCGCGCCGGTAGACGTGTTTCATGAAACCGGCGTTGGAGGTGCCGTACCAGGCGATAGGAATGCTGCTGTCACCGGTGACCACGCAGGGCATGCTGGCCGGCCACAGTTCTTCCGCGCCGATCCGGTCGTACACGAAGCGGCCGATGTCGCTCAGGAATTGCCAGGTCTCCTGCAGCTCGGCGCAGGGGGGCGTGATGAACTCCAGCAGCGCTTCCGAATAGTCGGTCGTGATATAGGGATGCGTCAGGGCCGCACCCAGGGCGGCGGGATGCGGGGTCTGGGCGATATGGCCGTCCGGGGCCATGCGCAGGATTTCTTTTTCCAGACCGATGCAGCGGTCCCGCAACAGGTGGTGCTGGCTGGCGGCGAGCAGTCGGCTCAAACGTCGTTCGCAGGATTGTGACAAGGCAGTAGGCTCGCTGGCAAGTGGAGTCGGCTCAGTAAATAAAGTATCATTGCTGGCCCATTTTCCACGAGCGCGCCTAAAAATACAGTGCTTGCGATCATCGAAGCCGGTGGCTGGGTCATGTGGCCGATCATCGCCTGTTCGGTGACCGCACTGGCTATTATCCTGGAACGGCTGTGGGCGTTGCGGCGGCGCCAGGTGCTGCCCGCCAATCTGGTCGCCACCCTGCATGCCTGGGCCAAGTCCGGCCGGATTCCCGAACTCGATCTGGACAAGATGATCGTGACCTCGCCGCTGGGCCGGGTGGTGATGGCGGGTCTGCTCAATCGCGGCAACGGTCGCGAGGTTATCAAGGAAAGCATCGAAGATACCGGTCGCCAGGTGGTGCACGAGCTGGAGCGTTTTCTCAATATTCTGGGCACCATCGCGGCCATCTCTCCGCTACTGGGACTGCTGGGCACCGTGCTGGGCATGATCCGGGTGTTCAACGTGATCACGCTGCAGGGTACCGGCGACCCCCGTCTGCTGGCCGGCGGCATCGGCGAGGCCTTGATCACCACGGCTGGCGGTTTGCTCGTAGCCATTCCCAGCCTGCTCTTTTACCGTTACTTGTGTGGCAAGGTGGATGGGCTGGTGATCCGCATGGAAGAAGAGGCCATGCTGCTGGTCGATACCCTGCATAGCGGCCAGGGGAAGCAGGTGCCATGAATTTTCATCCACGCCGCCGGGAAGAGCCGGAGATCAACCTCACCTCGCTGATCGATGTGGTGTTGACGGTATTGCTGTTTTTCATCGTCACCACGACTTTTCGCAAAGAATCTGATATGCGCTTGGATTTGCCTGCCGCGGCTGCCCAACCCCTGGCAGCCGCGGCGCAGCCGCGACTGCAAGTGACCGTTGACGCCCAGGGGCGCTACTCTATCGACGAGCAACCACTGGCCGACAATTCCCCGGAAACGTTGTGGAACGCCCTGGCACAACGGGCGGGCGGGCGGCGCGATCAGACCTTCGTTATCCGCGCCGCTGCCCAGACTCCCTACCAGGCGGTCGTCACCGTCATGGATGTCGCTGGACGACTGGGATTCAGGCATCTCGCCCTACCTACGGCGCCACGCAGCGGGGCAACTGTTCCCACACAAGGCGGACCCCCATGAGTCGGCTGGAATCCTATCGCTCGTCCCGCAATAGCGTCGCTCTGGCACTGTGGCCCGTGAGTCTGCTGTACGGCGCTGGCGCGCTGCTGCGCCGGCTCGCCTGGCGGGCGGGGCTGTTGCCGAGCCGGCGGATAGGTGCGCCGGTGATCGTGGTGGACCGGTTGGTGGCAGGCAATGGCGGGCAGGCGCTGCTGCTGATCCGGCTGGCGGAGGTGCTGCGCACGGGCGGATATCGCCCCGGCATCGCCTGCCGGGGCCGGACCGGGCTGGCGGCGGGGCGGCCGCGCCGGGTAAAAGAGGATAGTGACCCGCGCGAGGCAGGTGACGAGGCGGTGCTGCTGGCCCGACGTTGCGGTTGCCCGGTCGTGGCCGATCCCGATCTGGCGGTGGCGGCGCGGGCACTGGTCAACGATCATGCCTGTACTGTGATTCTGTGCGATGGCGGCCTGCATGACTATGCGCTGGCGAGTACCCTTGACATCGTCGTGTTCGATGAGCGCGATCTGGGCAACGGCTTCTGCTGGCCGGCCGGGCCGCTGCAGCAACCGCTAAGCTGTTTGCGCACGGTGGATTTCATCATCCGCCCCGACGCCGCCCGCAGTGGAGAGTACCGACTGACGCTGAGCGCCGGGCAGGCGGTGAATCTGGCCGACCCTTACGTGAGCTGCTCGCTGGCCGCCTTTCGCGGCACGCTGGTTCACGCCGTGGCTGCGCCCGCCGAACCGCTGCCGTTTTTCGATTTCCTGAAAACCCAGGGTCTGCGCCTGCTGGCGCATTCCCCCGCCGACCCGCAGGAATTGACCGCCGCCGGGCTCGATTTCGACGACACTCTGCCGGTGTTGCTGACTGAAAAAGCGGTCATCGCCTACCGCCCGCCGGCGCAGGAGCGGTTCTGGTGGGTGCCGATCGAGGCGCAACTCGACCCTGAACTGGAGCGCCGGCTGCTGCTCCAACTGGCCGCTAGCGCCGCCCAATCCCTCAACCCACCTCTCCGATAGAGCGAATGCTATGGACAAAAAGCTGCTGGAAATCCTCGTCTGTCCCGTGAGCAAGGCGCCCCTGGTTTATAACAGAGAGCGGCAGGAACTGATCTGCAAGGCTAGCCGTCTGGCGTATCCGATTCGCAATGGCGTACCGGTCATGCTGGAGTCGGAGGCGCGCCGCCTGGCGGACGACGAGGAGGTTGCCGAATGACTGCGTTCAAAGTCGCTATCCCCGCTCGCTTCGGTTCCACCCGGCTGCCCGGCAAACCGTTACGGACTCTGGCAGGTCGGCCCATGCTGGAGCACGTCCATCGCCAGGCACTGGCCAGCGGAGCGGAGGAAGTGATCATCGCCACCGACGATCGCCGGATTTACGCGGCGGCTGAAAGTTTCGGCGCCACCGTCTGCATGACCGCGGTGGAGCATGCGTCCGGTACCGACCGGCTGGCTGAACTGGCGACGCAGCAGGGCTGGTCGGATGACGCTATCGTGGTCAATTTACAGGGCGATGAACCGTTGATGCCGCCGGCGCTGTTGCGGCAGGTGGCGGTAGGACTGGCCGGCCATCCGCAGGCGGGTATCGCCACCTTGTGCACCCGCATCCAGAACATCAGTGAGGTGTTCGATCCACATCTGGTCAAGGTGGTGATGGATGCCGGGGGCTATGCCCTGTATTTCAGCCGGGCGCCAATTCCCTATCATCGCGCTGCGTTCCCGAGCAGCGGCCAGTGTCCTACCGAGCTGCCTGCCGACGCCGACTATTTCCGCCATCTCGGCCTGTACGCCTACCGCGTCGCTGACCTGCGCCGCTATCCCACTTTGCCGCCCTGCATGCTGGAACAGACCGAGTCGTTGGAGCAACTACGGGCCCTGTGGAACGGGATTCGGATTTATGTCGAGGAGGCCCGGGAAACGCCGCCGCCGGGAGTGGATACCGCAGAAGATCTGGAGAGGGCGGAGGCTTGGCTGAGCACTGGAAAATAGCCCAGCGGTCACCTGGACAGGAAATAATCACTGTCAGCCGTCGGTCCCACTCTTGCAGCACCGGTACAACACCATGAATCTGGAGAAAGTTCTCTTCGGTTTTTTCATCGTTCTGGCGGCTACATTGAATTTCGGGTTCTTCGTCGGCGACATCGACGTACCCCACCAGCACGATATCTACGAACTGTTCGCCGCCATAACCGTCAATTTTATCGCGACGATTTTGAAATTCGGCGACCGCACCCACATCGGCGCGGTGCATCTGTCCACCAGTCTGGTGGCCGATTTGCAATTGCTCGTCGCGGCGCTGATCTGGGCAATAGCCGTGCATGTCACCGGGGAGGGGATGACACCGGAGGTGACCTCCAGCGTGGTGTCCTTTGCCGGCGGTGCGCTGCTCGCCAACATTGTCTCCGTCGTGCTGTTGATCATCGAAACCGCCATGCTGCGGCGCTAAATCCATGAACGGCGTGTTTTTCGTGGCCCTGCGGCGTCTGCGGGCCCCCTTGATCCTGCTGATCGTCATCTACGCCGTGTCGATCATGGGATTGGTGCTCATTCCTGGCGTGGACGCTCAGGGCAAACCGGTGCCGCTGGATTTCTTCCATGCGTTTTACTTCATGAGCTACACCGCCACCACCATCGGCTTCGGCGAAATTCCTTACGCCTTCACCGATGCGCAACGCCTGTGGGTGACCCTCTGTATTTATCTATCGGTCGTCGGCTGGAGCTACGCCATTGTAGTGTTGCTGGCCCTGTTCCAGGATAAAGCGTTCCGCCAGACGCTCATGATGCAGCGCTTTCAAGGGCGGATAAAACGCCTGGCGGAGCCTTTCTATTTGATTTGCGGCTACGGAGAAAGCGGCGCCCTGGTATGCCGCGCGCTCGACGAGCTGGGGATCCGTTTCGTGGTGCTCGACAAGGACGAAACTCAGATCAATGAACTGGAACTGCAGGATTTCACCGCCGCTGCGCCGGGTTTGCTGGCCGATGTGTCCGCGCCGGAAATCCTGCTGCTGGCCGGCCTGAAGCAACGCCATTGCCAGGGGGTCATCGCGCTTGCCGACGACGATGCCGCCAATCTGTCCGTGGCGATCACCGTGCAGTTACTCAACCCGCCGATACCGGTGCTGTGCCGGGCGGAAACCCGGGAAACCATGGCTAACATGGCCTCGTTCGGCGCCAACCATATCATCAATACGGCGGACAAGTTTGCCGAATACATCGCGCTGGCCATGCAATCCCCCGGCAGTTATCGCCTGCTGGAGTGGCTGACCGGGATGCCGGGGACCACGTTGCGTGCCGAGGCGCAACCGCCGCGCGGTCGCTGGATCATTTGTGGCTACGGTCGCTTTGGTAAAGCTTTGGCCGAAGATTTCGAGCAACAGCAGTTGCCGTTTACGATCATTACACCGGGTCCCGAATTTCCGACCGGGAGGGATTATGTACAGGGCCTGGGAACCGAGGCGGCGACGCTGTCGCAGGCGCGTATCGACAGTGCCGCCGGGATTGTGGCCGGCACTAACCATGACATGAATAACCTGTCCATCGCCATCACGGCGCGGGAACTGAATCCCTATCTGTTCGTGGCGCTGCGCCAGAACAACCACTCCAATCACTTGCTGTTCGACGCCTTTCAGGCCGATATGACCATGGCGCCGAGCGAGATCATCGCGCACGAGTGTCTGGCGATTCTGACGACGCCGCTGTTGAACCGCTTTCTGAGCGTGGTCAAAGAACAGGACGATGTCTGGGCCGATGCGCTGATCGAGCGGCTGCAAAAGATCATGAGCGGAATGGTCCCCAGCATCTGGACCGTGGATCTGACCGCCACCCAGGCTCCCGGCCTGGGATTTGCTCTGACGGCGGGGGACCGGCGGCTGACACTCGATTGCCTGCTGCGCAGTTCCGGCAACCGCAACGACTATTTGCCGTGCGTGCCCTTACTGCTGGTGCGCCAGGAGCGCGAATTGATACTGCCGCAGTTGGATACCCCGCTGCTGCGCCAAGACCGGATTCTGTTCGCCGGTACGCCGGATGCCCGCGCACGGCAAGATCTGACTCTGCAAAACGTCAATGTCAGCGACTACGTGCGCTTCGGTAAAGATATACCAGGAGGCTGGGTGTGGCAGTGGCTGAATCGCCGCAGCGCCGCCCGCGCCAGCAGGGAACATCACTGATGGCGGCCGGGCCGCCGCGCGGCTGGCGTCAACAGGGGACCAAAATCCAGATGAAAGCGCAATTATTCCCGCTGCTGTTGCTCATTCTGTTACTGTTGCCGGGCATGCTCTGGGCGGCTCCCAAGTCATCCTGCGATAAGGAAACCGTGCTGCAATTCAACCGGCCACCGGGCAAAGTTCCCCTCTGGCGATTGAAGGATAAACCGGGTTATTTCTTCGTGGCAGGCATGGCGATCAGCGCCCATGGCACACCCAATGGGTACGATCCCCAAGATAAGAAAGGTCTGGACAGGCTGGCCAAGGCGGGCAGGAAAGGCAATTGGTGGTCGATCGCCACCGATAACGGCAAGCCCGACGGCAAACCCTTGCTACAGAAGACAGGCCCCTATAAAGGATTCTATATTTCCCAAACGTCGTTGCGCGACAACACCAGGAAAAATGACGATATCACCCAATACGTCGATGCGACCTTGATTCCTTACATCGCTTTACCGCCGCAACTGGCGAGAGCCCTCAAAGTGCAACTGGGCGATATGGCGATCGTGGTCAATGCCGCCAATGGCAAGCTGTCTTTTGCCATTTTCGCGGATGTCGGCGCCCGTGACAGTCTCGGCGAAGGCTCCATCGCTCTGGGCAATTTATTGGATCTACCCACCACGGATTTGCGCAGTGGTAAAAGCGGCGCCAGAAAGAATATTATCTATCTGATCTTTCCAGGCACTGTTGATCTGCCGCCCTGGCCGCGTTCGTTCGAAAGCATGAACCGGGAGGCGCAACAGGCTTTTAAAGGATGGGGCGGGTTGAAGCAATTGAAGGCGTGTTTTCCCATGTAGCCCCGTTGCTTCCGAGGCGATGGCGCAGGCCAACAGCGCTCCCGCGGATGAAAATCGATCCCCTCTGTCGGGTTACGCCGCGCTGGTAACGTCTCTGGTATTGGGCAGTTGGGTAACAGGCGCGGCTAACTCGAGCTACGGAGATTTTCACGGTAACCTACTGTCGATTAATGCCGGTTGAGACAGCCTATCCAATTAGATGAAACACTACCCTATCCTGCCATGATTCCCGACGACCTCGCCGCCGTGGACTATGTCCGCTACCCGATTCAGATCGCGGAGCGGGTCTGGTGGGTCGGCCACGTGCAGGAAAACGACCCGTTTCAGTGTCATGTTTATCTCATCGAACAGGGTAAAGACTCGGTATTGATCGATCCGGGCTCCCGCCTCACTTTCCAGCACACCTTGCACAAGATCGAGGAGGTCATTCCCTTCACCCATCTGCGTTACTTCATTTGCCACCATCAGGATCCGGACATCACCGCTGCCCTGCCGATCATCGACCAATTGATCAGCCGCCGCGACGCCGTGCTGGTCACGCATTGGCGCGCCCGCGCCCTGATCCGGCATTATCGTCTGCAGCTGCCGTTCTGGCTTATCGATCAGCATGAGTGGGAACTCGCTCTGGAAGACCGCAAGTTATCGTTCATCTTTACGCCGTATGCCCATTTCCCCGGCGCGTTCTGTACCTTCGACAATCGCACCGGCGTGCTCTTTTCCAGCGATCTGTTCGGCGGTTACACGGATGAATTTGCGCTTATCGCCAAAGACGAACAGTACTTTGAGGCGATGCGCCCTTTTCACGAGCATTACATGCCGAGCCGGGATATTCTCAATTACGCGCTCTCTAAAATTCAGCAGTATCCGGTCCGGCTCATTGCCCCGCAGCACGGCTCTATCATCCCGCCGCATCTGGTTGAACCGCTGATCGACAAGCTCAAGACCCTGGAGTGCGGCATCTACATGATGGCGCAGGAAAGCACCGATATCCAGCGTCTGGTGCGGCTCAATCAGGCCTTGCGGGATATGCTGCAAACCATGATGATCTCCCGCGATTTTGAGGAAATCGCCACCGGCCTGCTGGCTATCATCCAGCGTCTGCTGCCGGCGGTTGCGCTGGAATTCTATGCCAACTGCGAAGACGGCGCCCTGCTGCATCTGGCGCCGGCAACCCGCTATCGGGGCAGGGTGGTGCAGCCGCCACCGGTGGTGGCGGACATCATCGGCAAGACTCAAGCCGAATGGCTGCAGCGCTATGGTGCCGGGTACCAGCAACTGCTGTTGCCCGATGCCGCAGGACAGCCACAGCCGGCCCTACTGCTGCCTCTGGTGTTACCGGCCCAGGGCGTTATTCATGCCCTGGCCGTCATCCAACTGCTCGGCGACATCCAGCTGCTCGGCGAAGTCAGACAACTGATCGATCAGGCGGTGCTCCCGTTGCAGGTGGCGGTAGAGCGGGAAGTGATTTACCGCACGCTGGACCTGGAGCGCCAGCGCTATTATGAACGCTCCATCCGCGACCCCCTGACTGACCTGTATTCCCGTTTCTACATGCAGGACGTGGTCCAGCGGCTGCTGAGCAGCCACGACCGGGACGCCAACGCCACCGTCGCCGTGGCCATGATCGATATCGATTACTTCAAGAAAATCAACGATACGCTGGGCCACCCCCAAGGGGATAAGGTGCTGTGCCGCATTGCCCAGGTATTGAACCGCAACCTGCGCAGCAGCGATCTGCCGGTCCGGCTGGGAGGGGAGGAATTCGCCGTGTTCATCGTGGGGCAGTCGCCTGAAAATGCCTGCCGTGTCGCCGAACGTATCCGGCGGCAGGTCGCCGCACTGCGCTTCGCCGCTGCTATGGAAGACCGGCGGGTGACTGTCAGTATCGGCATCGCGCTCAGGCGCCAGCAGGAGAGTCTGCCCGATTTTATGCAGCGCGCCGATAGGGCGCTTTATCAGGCCAAAGCAAACGGCAGGAATCAAGTGAAGCTGGCGGGATAGCTTGGTGTCCTTATACTGTTACAATTATAGAACAACCGGGGTGGTGACCCTGGCAGGGCGGTCGTGCTGGAACCGGACAACCGCCGCCTGAGGTTATTGGGTGTCCCGCAATAATCGGGCGTGTCGACAACTGCAACACGGGGAGACAGTTACGCAGCATGGAAATCGATAAAGTAAATTTGGTGTTTTTTTTAACTACATCGGTACTGACCGGATTGCTGCTCGGTCTACTTATAGTTTTCTTAAGAATTAAGCGACATTATGCCGAGAATCAGGCACAACTGGCCTCCTTAAAAGCGGAGTACGAGGGATTGAGCAATCAATTATATGAACAGGAAAAACAAAATAAACTGGCCACTCAGACTGCCGCCAAGGAAAAGGCCCGGCTCGAAGCGGAGATACAACAATTACAAAATGAGAAGGCCGATATGAAAACTCAGTTCGCCGTAAACAGCACTGATCACAACCAGGCACTGAGCAAGCAGTCTCGGCAGATAGAGAAGTTGGACAACCGGGTGTCGCAACTGCTTAAGGAAAAGGCCGATCTGCAAAGGCATATCTCGCAGTTGAGTGAGGAGCAGCAAGGAGAGCACGAACAAATGGCGATGGATAACAACCGCCTGGAGGCGCAATTGCATGAATTGGAGAAGCAAAAAGCGGCCGTCCAGACCCGCCTGGAACAGCTCAGCGATGTCTGGGAAAAAGAAAAACTGGAACTCGCCATGCAGTTGGCGCAGGGCGACGGGAACAGGCAGGAACTGGATAAGGAGATCGTCGGGAAACCCTCCAATAATGGCTGGCGCGAGGAAAATTTGGTCTTGACCGTTCGCGTGAGACAGTTACAGGCTGAAAAGAAAGCGCTGGAGCAGCAACTAGCTGCAAAAACAGTACAAATCCAGGCTTTAGAAGAACAACTGGGGCAGTTAATGCAAAATTTACTGGATTCTGAACCGAATCCTCATCAGAGAGGCATGGTTTGATTATTCCAAGACAGTAGCGCAGCGTCAGATGCAACAGCAGCGGCTGAATGAACAGATCGATTTCCTGATGGAGATCGATAAATTGAAAACGGTGTTGCGCCAGTCCTGCCTGATCCACGCCGACAGAAGGGAAAATGCCGCGGAGCATAGCTGGCATGTGGCGGTCATGGCCATGCTGCTGGCAGAGTATGCTGCGCCGGATATCGACCGGCTGCGCGTGCTGCACCTGCTACTGATTCACGATATTGTGGAAATCGACGCCGGCGATACCTATTGTTACGATGCTGACGCCATGTCCCACAAGGTCGAACGGGAAACCCGGGCGGCGCAGCGTATTTTTGGTCTGCTACCGCCGGAGCAGGGCGCCGCTCTGCAGACACTATGGCAGGAATTCGAAGCGCAAACCAGCCGCGAGGCGCAATTCGCCAACGCCGTGGATCGCCTGATGCCGATCCTGCATAACTACCATACGCAGGGCCGATCCTGGCGGGCGCATGGCGTGAGCAGAGCCCAGGTGCTCGCCCACAACGGGCAGATCCGGCAGGTTTCCGAGGACCTCTGGCGCTGGGTCGAGACGCTGCTCGAAGAGGCGGTCGCCAGGGGCTATCTATGCGATTGAGGGGTGGAGGTGACCGCAGTATGAGTACAAAAATCGCTTTTATCGGTTTGGGCGTCATGGGCTATCCGCTGGCCGGCCATCTGGCGCGCGCTGGACATACAGTCACGGTGTTTAATCGTACCCGCGCCAGGGCGGAGCGCTGGTTGCAGGATTATCCCGGTCGAGGGGCGGCGACGCCAGCGGAAGCCGCCCATGAGGCCGCTTTCGTATTCGCCTGTGTCGGCAACGACGACGATATCCGGCAGGTGACGCTGGGACCGCAAGGTGCTTTTCACGGCATGCAGCCGGGCGCGGTGTTCGTGGATCACACCACGGCTTCGGCGCAGGTCGCCCGGGAATTAGCCGCCGCCGCTCAGGAAAGGGGGCTGGCTTTTCTGGATGCGCCGGTTTCGGGCGGGCAAGCGGGCGCCACACAAGGGATTCTGACGGTGATGGTGGGTGGAGCGGAGGACGCTTACGCCAAGGTCGCGCCGATCGTGACTGCCTACGCGCGTTCGATCCAGCGGTTGGGTCCGGTGGGCAGCGGCCAGTTGACCAAAATGGCCAATCAGATCTGTCTGGCCGGTCTGTTGCAGGCGCTGGCGGAAGGCTTGCATTTCGCCCGGGCAGCCGGTCTGGACCCGCAGGCCGTGGTGGAAGTGATTTCCAAAGGCGCAGCCCAATCCTGGCAGATGGACAACCGGGCGCAGACCATGCTCGCGGGCCAGTTCGATTTCGGCTTCGCCGTCGATTGGATGCGCAAGGATCTCGCCATCGCACTGGACGAAGCGCGGCGTAACGGCGCGCAACTGCCCGTGACAGCGCTGGTGGACCAGTTCTATGCCGATGTCCAGACCCTGGGCGGCCGGCGCTGGGATACGTCCAGCTTGATCGCGCGCCTGGAGAGGCTGACGTGAACCCCGCACGGCTGCTTTGCTGCCTGCTGCTCGGCTTTGCTGTGGTCGGTCCAGCCCATGGTTTATGGTGTAACCATCAGCTTGTCTCTATCGGCGACCGCAAATTCGAGGTGCGCGCCAAGTGCGGCGCACCGGACGACATCGATGAGCGGGTGGACTATCAGGTGAGCGGCGCTTACCAGAGCCCGTTGGGGATCGGTCCGTACCGCTATTATTACTCCGTGCCGGAAATCAGATACACCCCATTCAAAATCGTCGAGGAATGGACCTACAATTTTGGTTCGCATGACTTCATGCAATTGCTGCGCTTCGAAAACGGCGTACTGGTAGACATTCGCAGTCTGGAATGGGGTTATTGACACCGCCCGGAACCACCTCGGCTAAACACGCCGCCGGGACTTGCTGGCGCGCTGTAGTGGCGGCTGCCGACGATCGGTCTGACGGACCCCCGGTGGGGGTGGCGCGGTCTCCATCCCCACCGCCTGGAGTAACCACGCGATCCGCTCCTCATCCAGCTCCTGCCACTCTCCCGGCCGCAAGTCGCGGCTCAAGCCGATCGGACCATAGCGCACCCGCAACAAGCGGCTGACCCGTAAACCCTGCGACTCCCACAAGCGACGCACTTCGCGGTTGCGGCCTTCGCGCAGGATGACGTGATACCAGCGATTGGCGCCGTCGCCGCCGGCCTCGAAGATGGCGTCGAAATGCGCCATGCCATCCTCCAGCGGCACACCTTGCCGCAAGTGCTCCAGAGTTTCCGGACTCACCGCGCCCAGTATCCGCACGGCATACTCGCGCTCGATCTGCGAGGACGGATGCATCAAGCGGTTGGCGAGTTCGCCGTCGTTGGTCAACAGCAACAGTCCCTGGGTGCTGAGGTCCAGGCGGCCGATAGCGATCCAGCGCCCCTCCTTCAACCGGGGCAGACGCGCGAACACCGTGGGCCGTTCTTCAGGATCGTGGTGGCTGGTGACCTCGCCGACCGGCTTGTAATAAGCCAGCACCCGGCGGCGGAAGGGATGGGGACGCCGCGCCACCGGCTTGCCGTCGATGGTGATCACTTCACTGCCGTCCACCTGCCCGCCCAGTTGCGCCGTCTGACCGTTGACGGTGATCCGTCCCGCGCTGATCCAGGTTTCGATCTGGCGACGGGAGCCCAGGCCGAGACCGGCCAGAAATTTCTGTAAACGTTCGCTCATACCATCACTCGAACGGCAGGTTATCGGATACCGGCTGCGGCAGCGCCTGCCGGCGTTCCAGTTCGGCGCCGATAACGTCCAGGTCGCGCAAGGCAGCCAGCGGCGGCAGCTCGCTTAAACTGCGTAGATTGAAATAATCCAGAAATGCCCTGGTCGAGCCGTACAGGGCCGGCCGGCCGGGCACTTCCCGATGTCCCAGCACCTTGATCCAGCCCCGTTCCAGCAGGGTTTTAATGATCGAGCTGCTGACCCCGACTCCGCGCACCTCCTCGATTTCACCACGGGTGATCGGCTGGCGATAGACGATCAGCGCCAGGGTCTCCAGCAAGGCGCGGGAATAACGCGCCGCCCGTTCCTCCCATAGGCGGGAAACCCAGGGCGCGAATTCCTGCCGCACCTGGATGCGAAAGCCACTCGCCACTTCCACCAGCTCCACGCTACGCGCCTGGTAATCGCCGCTCAGTTCCCGCACGGCGGCGCGCAGCGCCTCCTGCGCCGGCTGCTGTCCCTGTTCGAACAGCGCCTGCAACCGTTCCAGCGGGACCGGTTCGCCCGCCGCCAGCAGGGCGGCTTCGACAATCAGCTTCAGCGCCGGTGGCGTCATGCGTTCAGACCCGTCGGCGCACGTGGATGGGCGCATAGGGCTCGGCCTGCACCAGTTCCAGCAGCGCCTCCCGCAGCAGTTCCAGAATCGCCAGAAACGTCACCACCACCCCTAAGCGTCCCTCATCTGCGCGGAACAACGCTGTGAAGGGGGTAAAATGGACCGCATCCATCACCTCCAGAATCCGGCTCATCCGCTCGCGTACCGACAGGGGCTCGCGGCTGATATGGTGATGGCTGTACAGCTCAGCCCGTTGCAGCACCTCCCGTAAGGCGGTGAGCAGTTCCGACAGCCCGATCGCCGGTGGCATGCGGCGGCTCTCGCGGTTGACCAGCTCGGCGGAGACGGCGAACAGGTCGCGTTCCAGACGTGGCAGCGCATCCAGATTTTCCGCCGCCTGCTTGAAGCGCTCGTATTCCTGCAGGCGCCGCACCAGTTCGGCGCGCGGATCGTTTTCATCCCCAGCGGCGCCGCCGGGTCGGGGCAGCAGCAGGCGCGATTTAATTTCCGCCAGCAGCGCCGCCATGAGCAGATATTCGGCGGCCAGCTCCAGCCGCAGTTCCTGCATCAGCGCCAGATACTCCATATACTGGCGGGTGATGGCGGCGATGGGGATATCCAGGATGTTCAGATTCTGGCGTTTGATCAGATACAGCAACAGATCCAGCGGCCCTTCAAAGGTCTCCAGAAAGATCTCCAGCGCATCCGGTGGAATGTATAAATCCTGGGGAAAATCGAGATAAGGCTGGCCGTTGACCAGTGCCGCCGGCGGGCTGGCCACGTTCATGCAACGCCGTCCCTGGAGACGCCATCCGGCCAGCGGCAATGCGATGCCGCCATCAGGGACCGACCGGGCGGATGCCGATTGCCTGGCGCAGCCGGTGCAGGAACGGCACGCTGTAGGCGCGCGCTTTATCCGCGCCTTCCCTGAGGATCTGCTCGATGTAATCCGGCGACCGCAGCAGCGCCTCGTAACGCTCCCGTGGCCCAGTCAACCGCTCGTTCAGATATTCGAACAGCAACTGCTTCATTTCACCCCAGCCGATACCTTGGGCATAGCGTTTGCGCATGGCTAGGGTTTCCTGGTCGCTGGCGAACGCCTGATAGATGGCGAACAGGATGCAGGCATTGGGGTCCTTGGGATCGCCCGGCGCCTGTGAATTGGTCTTGATCCGCATGATCAGCTTGCGCAACGGGTCGGGCGGTAGGAACAAAGGAATGGTGTTGTCGTAACTCTTGCTCATCTTGCGACCGTCCAGGCCGGGCAGCACGGCGGCATCTGCGTCGACTACCGCTTCCGGCAGTACGAAATGCTCGCCGTAGTGATAATTGAAGCGCGCGGCGATGTCGCGGGTCATTTCCAGATGCTGGATCTGATCCTTGCCGACCGGGACCTTGTGGGCGTTGAACAGGAGAATATCCGCCGCCATCAGAATCGGATAGCAGAACAGGCCCATGGTGATTCCCTGCTCCGGATCGTTTTCCTGCTTGGCTTCGTTGTCGGCGACCGCCGCCTTGTAGGCATGGGCGCGGTTCATCAGGCCCTTGGCGGTCATGCAGGTCAGTATCCAGGTCAGCTCCAGCACTTCGGGAATATCGGACTGCCGGTAGAAAATCGATTTTTCCGTATCCAGGCCGGCCGCCAGCCAGGTGGCAGCCACTGCGACGGTGGAGCGTTGCACCCTTTCCGGATCCTGGCATTTCACCAGCGCATGATAATCGGCCAGGAAATAGTATGTCTTGACAGCGTCCCGACGGCTCGCTGCGATGGCGGGCAGGATAGCGCCCACGTAATTACCGAGATGCGGGGCGCCGGTAGTGGTAATCCCTGTCAGGATGGTTTCTTGGTGCATGACACGTGAATGTTCTCGATTAACTGAAAATGGAGACCAGCAGATTTTGCAGCCAGACTACCGGTGGCCACAGGATAATCTGCAGCACACCGGTTGTCAGCAGCAGCAGCACAATAATAAGCCCATAAGGCTCCACCTGCTGCATGAACCGTCCAAAGGCGTCCGGCAGCACGCCGGTCAGCACGCGGGAGCCATCCAGGGGAGGGATGGGCAACAGGTTCAATACGCCGAGGACGATGTTGACGTAGATGCCCACCATGCCCATTTCCAGCAGCAGCACCGCGAGCCAGGGCGCCCCAATGGCGGCAATCAGCTGGCTGATCAGCATCACTACACCCCACCCGAGCGCCATCGCCAGGTTGGCGCCGGGACCGGCCAGACCTACCCAGGCCATATCCTGTTTGGGATGGCGCAGGCGATAGTAGTTGACAGGCACCGGCTTGGCCCAGCCGAAGATAAAACCGCCCAGGAACAACGTCATGGCCGGCACCAGCAGCGTGCCCACAGGGTCTACGTGCCGCAGCGGATTGAGGCTCAACCGGCCCTGCGCCCAGGCGGTGGTGTCGCCGCAGCGCAACGCGGCCCAGCCATGAGCGACCTCGTGCAGCGTGACGGCCAGCAGTATGGGAGGCACGTAGATGAGCAGTTTTAAGATCAGGACGAGCACTCCCTGGAGCGGATCGGCTTCATTTATCATCTTGATTCCCAAATTGCTAACCGTCTGTTGGTAGAAGGTTATAAAAACAGGTTGGCGTCGCCCCTGCCCTGCCGCACCAGTTGCGGCGCGCCCTCCACCAGATCGATCACCGTGGTCGGTTCGCGACTGCAAGGACCACCATCGATGATTAGGTCAACCTGATGCTCCAGTTGTTCCCGGATTGCGACAGGATCGTTCAGGGGCAGATCCTCGCCGGGCAGAATCAGCGTGGTGCTCATGATCGGCTCGCTCAGTTCCGTCAGCAACGCCCGCACGATGGCATGGTCCGGCACCCGGATGCCGATGGTCTTACGGCGGGGATGCTGCAAGCGACGCGGGACTTCATGGGTGGCGCGTAAAATGATAGTGAAAGAGCCCGGCGTGGCCGCCTTGAGCAGTCGGTACTGGCTGTTGTCCACCCGGGCGTAGACGGAGAGCTCCGACAGATCCCGGCATACCAGGGTGAAATTGTGATCCTTGCCGGTCTGGCGGATGCGGCGGATGCGTTCCGCGGCTTCCTTGTTCTCCAGGCGGCAGCCGAGCGCATAGCTGGAGTCGGTGGGATAGGCGAGCACGCCGCCGGCCTTGATGATTTCCACCGCCTGGCGGATCAGGCGTGGTGGGGGATTGGCTGGATGGATTTGGAAGAACTGGCTCATATACCCTGTGGGGCTGGCAGCGTTGCCGGCCTTGGGCGGACCGGCCAAGAAAAATAGCGCCTATCACTTAGTAGCGATAGATAATTTCGGTTAGTATACAACGCTCGCAACCGTACCCACATGGCGTTTGTTCTTACCACGGATTCATCCTGCTTGCATGAAATTGCTGTTCGATTTTCTACCGGTTCTGCTGTTTTTCGTCGCCTATAAGGCCTATGACATTTACGTCGCTACGGCAGTGCTGATCGTCGCTTCGCTGGCGCAGGTGGGCGGGTTATGGCTGCGTCACCGCCAGGTCGAGCGCATGCCGCTGATCACCGCGCTGCTGGTGCTGGTACTGGGAGGAGCCACCCTGCTGTTCCACGACGAAACCTTCGTCAAATGGAAACCTACCGTGGTGAACTGGCTGTTCGGCGCCGCCTTTCTGGGCAGCCAGTTCATCGGTGGCAAGACCATCGTGGAGCGGCTGCTGGGTGGCTCCATCGAACTGCCGGCGGAGATATGGAGCCGACTCAACACCCTCTGGGTAACGTTCTTCGCCGCCCTGGGCGCGGCCAATCTGTATGTTGCGTTCAATTTCGATACCGATACCTGGGTGGATTTCAAACTGTTCGGCATGCTGGGCCTTACCCTGGCGTTCGTGGTGGTTCAATCCTTTTACCTGGCTCGCTACATTAAAAAAACCGAGGCCGCAGCCTCCAAGGATTGAAGTCGATGCTCTATGCCATTATCGGTCGTGACGTTGCTCACAGCTTGGAGCAACGCCTGGCGGTGCGGCCCGCCCATCTGGAGCGGATACAGGCGCTGCAGGCGGAAGGCCGACTGCTGCTGGCCGGCCCGCTGCTCGCCATCGACAGCCCCGATCCGGGTCCCGCCGGTTTCAGTGGCAGCCTGATCGTGGCGGAATTTCCTGCGCTGGACGAAGCCCGCGCCTGGGCGGAGACCGATCCCTACCAGGTCCACGGTGTGTTCGCCGCGCTGGAGGTATTCCCGTTCCGCAAGGTTTTTCCGGCATGAGCGACCGGGTCGCCGCTATCGAGATGCGCCTGCACCGGGCGTTGCAACCACAGGACCTGCGTATCAGCGACGACAGCGCCGCCCATGCCGGTCACACCGGTGCCCGCAGCGGCGGTCATTTCGAAGTGTTCATCGTCTCCCCGCAATTTACCGGTAAAACGCTGCTGCAACGTCACCGCATGGTCTATGCGGCGGTGCGGGATATCATGCAGACCGACATTCATGCGTTGAGCATCACAGCCCTTAGCCCCACAGAACTGTAATCACCATCGAGAGCTTCCATTATGCAGACAACCCGTCCGAGCGCAGCCCTGCTGGGCTTGCTGGCCATTCTGGCCGTGAGCGGTGCCGCCGGCGCCGCCGCTGAGAAAGCCCCGGCCCCAGCCCCCGCGCCAACCCCGGCGCCGGTCAGTCAGCCGGCCCTGGCAGCCCAGCCAGCGCCCTTGCCCGACCCGGTCGTCGTGGTCAACGGCGCGCCCGTGTCGCGGGCGCTTTACAATGTGTATGCGCAGCAGCGCCAGGCGCGGATGGGCGACGCCGATAGCGCGGAAGCGCAGCAGGCGCTGATCGACTATCTGGTGCAGCAGGAACTGCTGGTGCAGCAGGCCCAGCAGCAGCATCTGACTGACGATCCCCAGGTGGTTCAGCAAATGGAAGTGATGAAGCGCAACGTATTATCGAACGCAGTACTGCGCAAGATGTTGAGCGAAAAGGTGCCGAGTGAAGCCGACATCAAGAAGGAATACGAAACCACTTTCGCGCCCCTGGGCAACAAGGAATACAAGGTCCGCCATATCCTGGTGGACTCCGAGGACCAAGCCAAAGGGTTGATCGAGCAGCTTAAGAAAGGCGGCGATTTCGGGGCGCTGGCCAAGGCCAATTCGAGTGACGATTCCGCCGCCGAGGGCGGCGAGTTAGATTGGTTTAGCCCCGACGCCATGGACCCTTTCGGGCAGGCGGTGAGCAAACTGGAGAAGGGCAAATTTACCGGGCAACCGGTCAAAACCGACCTCGGCTGGCATATTATTATGCTCGACGATGTCCGTAACGCCACTCCGCCACCGCTGGAGGAAGTGCGCCCGCAGATTGTGCAGGCCCTGCAAAACCAGAGCATCAAAGAGTATCTGGAAAAACTGCGCAAAGACGCCAAGGTAGAAATCAAATGAAACAGGGGCGCACGCGGGTGTCCCCCCTGGGCCTTCTTCACCTGAGGAGATCACCATGCGTGTGGGCGTTCCTAAAGAGATCAAGACGGAGGAATATCGGCTCGGGCTGACGCCCGCCAGCGTGCGTGAACTGGTCGCGCACGGCCATCAGGTGCTCGTGCAGACCGGCGGCGGGCTGGGGATCGGCATTGGCGATGAGCGCTACCGGGCAGTCGGGGCGACCATCGTGGACAGCGCCGAGGAAATTTTCGCCACTGCCGAGCTGATTGTCAAAGTCAAGGAGCCGCAAGCGCAGGAGCGCGCCCTACTGCGGGAAGGTCAGGTGCTGTTCACCTATCTGCATCTTGCCCCTGACCCCACCCAGACGGCGGATCTGGTGCAATCCGGCTGCGTCGCCATCGCTTACGAAACGGTCACCGACAGCCGCGGCGGACTGCCGCTGCTGGCCCCGATGAGCGAAGTGGCCGGCCGCATGGCCGCCCAGGTTGGCGCCCACTGTCTGGAGAAGCCACAGGGCGGCACGGGCATCCTGCTCGGCGGCGTGCCGGGCGTGGAGGCCGCCAGAGTGGTCGTCCTCGGCGGCGGCGTGGCCGGCGCCAACGCTGCCCGCGTGGCGATCGGGATGGAAGCCGCCGTCACCGTCATCGAAAAATCCCTGCCACGGCTGTACGATCTGGATCTGCAATTCGGCGCGGCGTTGAATACCGTTTTCTCGACCTGCGACGCTATCGAAAAATACGTTTTGCAAGCCGATCTGGTCATCGGCGCCGTGCTGACGCCGGGCGCGGCAGCGCCCAAACTGGTGGGGCGGGATATGGTGGAACGCCTGCTGCCGGGGACGGTGGTGGTGGATATTTCCATCGACCAGGGCGGCTGTATCGCCACCAGCCGGCCAACCACCCACAAGGATCCCACCTTCACAGTCAACGGCGTCGTCCATTACTGTGTCACCAATATGCCGGGGGCCGTGCCCCGTACGTCGGCCTTCGCCCTCAACAATGCGACCCTGCCGTTTACCCTGGCCCTGGCGGATAAAGGCTATAGAGCAGCGCTGAGCGACGATCCGCACCTGCGCAACGGCCTGAATGTGTGCCGCGGCCGCGTCACCCATGCCGCCGTCGCCCGCGATCTTGGCTATCACTGGCAGCCAGCGGAAGAGGCGCTCGGCCTCTAGTAAGAGGCCGAAAACGGCCTTCGGGCCTTATTCCGGCTACTGTCTTGCCACTCAAACCGGTCAACCCTCTAGCGGCGCAATAACCATAAAATCAGGGAAATCAGCAGGCTGAGCAGAATCATCGTGGTTATCGGGAAATACACCTTGAGGCCCGGTCTGTCGATGAAGATATTGCCCGGCAGGCGTCCCAGCGGCAGTTTTCCCAGCCACGGCCATAACACACCTATGGCGACCACCGCGATGCCTGCGACAATCAACGCCTTCTGCATAGCGGATGACCGCTGCCGCTCGGCACCCGGGCCGGGCTTGTCATGGAAACGTGTTGCAAACAGATAACCATTTCAACAAAGCGTTTTATTTTGACAACTTGATATGTTAGTTTACAACAACAAATATGACACAAAAGCTAAGCTTTGTTGTCAACAATATCAAGTTTCGTTGAACTCAGAGGAAATAGTACGTTTTTATCCGTCCAAGCTGCCTACAAGGCAAGTTGAGATGGCAATCGAGGCGATGCCGCGCGACATGGGCATCCCTCCTGAGGTGGCTCTCACTAGGGTGCGCTTATGCAGACGTACACGCCTGACCCTGACAACCGGCGGCGTAATGAACGGCTGGATGCCTACTACGAGCAGATCCAGTTTCTTATCCTGGAACGGCAAGATCCTGTAACCGGGTTGCTGCCCGTCGGTCATGGCACCGGCCTGCACAGCGATTATCGTCCTGCCGGGATGCGTGATAACGTTTACGGTATTCTGGCGGTGTGGGGCCTGGCGCAGGCTTACCGCCGCCACGCCGATGGCAGGGACAGACAGCGGCAGCTCGAACAGTCCGTGGTGAAGCTGATGCGTGGCCTGTTGCAGGCGTTGCTGAAGCGGTTCGCCCGGTTAGAGCAGCCCCGCTATCTGCTCAGTCCACCGGATGGGTTGCACGCCCGCTGGGGCCAACTCCCTGGCGAGCCGGATCGCGGCAACCTAGCATGGAGCCGCCTGCAGCCGGATGCGATCGCCCTCTACCTGCTGCTGCTGGCGCAAATGACCGCCGCCGGTTTACCCATCGTTATGGCCCCGGACGAGGTGGATCTGGTGCAGAACCTGGTCTACTACCTGGGTCAGATCTGTCATACCCCCGGCACCGGCTTTTGGGAAGGCACGCCCTGCGATCAGGGAGTGGATTACAGCGCCAGCGTTGTGGGGATGGCTAAAGCCGCGCTGGAGGCCCTGCAAGGCCTCGATCTGCTCGGCCCTGCCGGTCATGCCGGGGTAACGGTGCAGGTAGTGGCCGATGATATTGCCAAAGCCCGCAATATCCTGGAAGCCCTGTTGCCGAGGGAATCCCTGGCCCGCGACACCGACGCCATGCTACTGAGCATCATCGGTTTTCCCGCCTTCGCCGTAGAGGATGCCGCGCTGGTCGAGCGCACCCGTGCGGGGGTCATCGGCAAACTACAAGGCCGTTATGGTTGCAAACGTTTTCCGGGCGATGCCCAAGCGCCGCGCCTGCGCGGGAGTGCTCACGAAGCGGATAACAACGGGGCGCCGCACGGCGGAGATAACGAGCCGCAGTGGCCGCTGTTTTTCACGTATCTGCTGTTAGATGGCGTGCTGCGCGGCGACCGGGAGCAGGCCCAATACTACCGGGAGCGCCTGGAAAGCCTGCTGGTGAAGCGCAATGGCCATCGCCTGTTGCCGGAATACTATCATTCGCCGGCTGTTGAACAGGCACGCCTGCCGGCGGCAGTATGCCTCTGCTGTGGGCGCAAAGCCTGTATCTGCTCGGCCTGCTGCTGTACGAAGGCTTTATCGATGCCGACGCTATCGATCCGTTGCGCCGTCGCCACCGGCCGGGCAGAGAATGCCGCAACATCGTACAGCTCGCCTTGCTGACCGAAGAAGATGAAATTTATGCCCGGTTGAGCGCCCTTGGGCTCCCGGTCCAGACCGTCAGAGAGATGGAGCCGTTGCAGGTGCGTCCGGCGGCCTGCCTGGAGACAGCGCTGCGCGACTTGGGCCGTAACAGCCTGCTGGGTTTATCCGGCCGCCCGCCGCGGCAACTGGGCAGCCTGGCGAGCTGTCAGCTTTTTACGCTGGCAGAGGGCGCGCCTACGATTTTTACCCCCTCTTTCCTGAGTCAGCACGAGTTCTATCTGAACCTCGATAACCGCCTGCTGACGGCACAGTTAAAAGCCGAAATAAAGCATATCCACTATCACTGGGATCAGCCCGGTCAACCTCTGGTGACCCTGGTGATCACCAGACCCATGCTCGAAACCTGTGGCCACCAGTCGCTGCTCGCCTTGTTACAGGAATGCCGGAGCGGCGGTTACAACGGCGTTCCGGTCCGGCTGGGGAAACTGACCGACCTGCTGGCCGACGCTGGCCGCTCGCAGTTGCCCGGCCTGCCTCTCGGGGTGGCCACGGGCACACAGCCGGGGCAGGCGCCTTCCCTGCCCTGGGACCGGGCGCATACGCGGCCGCTGTCCACCGCCACCGCGGTCGCGCGGCGACGGCAAACCGATAGCGGCGTCCTGCTGGGGCAACTGGCTGACAGCCGTAATCTGTATGAACAGATCGAGTTGCTCGGCCTGCTGTGGGAGCGGCTGGGACCGGATTACCAGACTTTACAAGGCGCCAGCGTCCGGCACCTGACCGAAATGGTCTATCAGGAAGCCAGCGCAGCCTGCCTCTGGGGCGTGGTGCGTCGGGCGGCTGGCTGGCTTGACAAGATTGATCCCGCTTTGGAGGACGCCGTGGCGGAAATTTTACGACAGCGGCATCGCGTATCGGTGGGGCGCGCCTACAGCAATCAGGCCGTCATCGCCCAGCCGCTCAGCGCTGTCGAGATCATGGAGCGATTACGCGCTTACGGCGGGGACGACCCGCGCTGTCGGGTGCTGATCCAGGAGATCATTCTCTTTCTCGGCATGCTGGTGAAAGCCGACCCCCGTTCGTTTGCTGGCATTGTCACGCTGCGCCCCCGCCATCTGCTGTTGCTACTGACCGGGTCGCTGGCGCGGGAATGGCGGATCACCCGAGGCGAGGCTTGCGAGGTGCTGCTCAAGCTGAGCCCCAACGCCATCCTGATCCGGTTACAGCGGATGATCACCAGCAACGCCTGTCTGCGCAACGGTCTGGCCGCGCTGGAGTCTTTGCACCATCAGGGCGATTCCCAACCAAGGCCGCCGGTCAATCTGACGCTGTCGGCCAACGATGATGGCGTCGGTCTGGTCGGTGAGGATATCTGGAGCACCTGGCGGGAAATCAGCGGCACCCAGCCCCGGTTGAACGGTGAGTTCTTCCAGGGCGTGCGGACGCTGTTGCAACACGGTCGGGGGCTGGTCATCGGCGACCAGTTGGACACTCGCAACTACCTGGACAGCCAGGGCGGCTCGCCGCAGGCGGACGAGCCGGATTTTGCTGCGCAGGTGGAAAATCTGTTGACCACGATTCAGGCGCCGGCTTACCGCCAGCTCAATATAGAGGCGTTACAAGCGCTGGCTGCGGTGGTGGCCGACAATCCCGCCTTGCAGGTGGAAGATTACCTGGTGTTGGATGTACTGATCGGCATGGCGGTACAACTGGCTTGGCGAGAGGCCAATCCGGGGCTCACTTACGGCGACTATAACGAGCGCTGCGCCGAAGCCTGGAGCGATTTCTATGCCAGCCCGCCGCACCGGGTGGCCGGCGCCGTCATCGCCGCATTCAATTATTTGTTGTATGTGGAAGAATCGCAGGCAGTCGCAGCCTAGCGCGTTGACCGGTTTAAATGACGGTGAGCAAGTCGGCTGAGGGTCCGATGCCTCCACCTGGGAGCGCCGGCGTCCTCGCCGGCTCCGACAGCACAGCAGCGACGGCTGGGGTTACCTGGAGCGGACGGGTGGTATTTCCACCCCGTGGCCGGCGAGGACGCCGGCGCTCCCAGGGACTGTTACCGAGTTATTTTCACTGCACAGCATGAGCCATGCCCGAACCCTGGCGTATCGAAAGAGTGTCCGGCAGCCGGATCACCCCGTATCTGCCGGAACTGGCGCGTCTGCGCATCACCGTATTTCGCGAATTTCCCTATCTCTATGACGGCAACCAGGCATACGAGGAACAATACCTGGCGACCTATGTGGACGTAGCCGACAGCGTCATGGCGCTGGTCTGGGATGGGGATAAGGTGGTCGGCGCCTCCAGCGGCTTGCCACTGGAGGTCGAGACGGCGGCAACGATCCACCCTTTCGTAGCGCACGGCTATGATCCGCAACGCCTTTTCTACTATGGCGAGTCGGTGCTGTTGCGCGAGTATCGCGGACACGGCCTGGGCAAACGCTTCTTCGAGGAGCGCGAAGCCCATGCCCGCTCTCTGGGCCGATTCGATTTACTGACTTTCTGTGCGGTGGAGCGCCCGGCCGATCACTCCCGCCGGCCGGCTGATTACGTGCCGCTGGATGCGTTCTGGAATCGGCGCGGCTTCGTCAAGCATCCGGAACTGCGCACAGCTTTTTCCTGGCGGGACCTGGACGCAAGCGAAGCATCACTCAAGCCGATGGTGTTCTGGCTGAAGCCGCTCCACCCGCGCTGAAGCTACGCCCAGTCCATCCTGTCCTGCAAGCGCCGGCATTCCTTGAGCGAGCGCGCCACGCAGTCTTCCAGGGAAACCCCGGTAAAATAATTGCCGGTCAGCGCCAGTGGCGCGCCGCTCAGTTCCCGGTCTATTTTCCCAACCAGATCCGTATGGCCCACCCGCAACGCGGGCAGCCGGTTGCGCTTGCCGGTCACCTGCGCGAAATCGTCGGTTCGCAGGCCGAGCACTTCAGCCATGCGCCGCAACCGCCCGGCCTCGTCCAGGGCGTCGGGCCGGAAATGGAAGGTGAATCCCCGGTAACTGTCATGCGGCACAGTATCCCGCGCAACGACCGAGTAGAAGCTGTCGCCCCTGGCGATGATCCCTGCGCAGGACGGCAGTGACGGCAGGGCTTCCCGCCGGACCATCACCCCCGCGGTGTCCACGGTCACGGTTTGAATGTGTTGCAGCAACGCCGCCAGCGTTGGAGCCGCCGTCGCCAGCAGCGCCGCGGCGGCACAGACCGGCGTCGCCAGACACAGCAGGCGCCCCCGATAGTGCTCGCCGGCAGTGGTTGTTACGGTCCAACCGGTGGCTTCGAATGCCACGGTCTGGGCCTGGCGCCCGGTCAACACCTCGATGCCTGCCTGCTGGGTCAGCACGTCGGCGATGGTCTGCAACCCGGTGGGAAAAGTAAAGCTACGCATGACGTCTTTGCGCCGGGCCCGCTTGCCGAACAGGATATCCGCTGGAAATTCTCCAGCCGGCTGACAGATGACCGCATCGAAGGCCGGTCCGAACAGGTTCTCGTAATTGCGCCGGCCGAGCACTCGGCGGTAATACTCTGCCACTGTTTTACCAGTTTTTTGCGCCGTCAACAGGCGCGGCAGGGAACGCGCCAGCTCCAGCCAGTGCAGTGGCGCCAGCACCGCTTGCAGCCGGCCGTCGGTCAACAGCTTGAAAGGAACTTTGGCCTTGCCGCGAATCTGTTCCAGTAGCCCGCATTTTTCTAATATACCGATCAGCTTGCCGTAGGAATTGAAACAACTGTGCGCCCCCAGTTCCAGCCAGAAATCGGTGCCCTGAAAACGCTGCGAATGCAGGCTGCCGCCGCTGCGCTGTTCCGCCTCCAGCACCGCCACCCGCCAGCCACAGCCGGCGCCGTAATGCGCCATGCTCAAACCGCTCACGCCGGCGCCCACCACAAGCAGATCACAGGTTTTGTCAGTCATAGTAGCAGTCGCAGTAGATTCCAGATTGCTGTTTAAAAAGAGCGCTCCGGCGCTTGAATGCCGGGCAATAAATACTCATCGCAGCGCTCGTTTGTTAACAAAAATTTAAAATGTAAACTTGAGGATACATTACACTGATACGATTTTCAGGCACCGTGCGGTGCCGTTAATGACGGCGTCGTTCATCGAGTTCCTTGCCGTGATAAAGACTGTTCAGGTCGGAATTAGCAGGCGGTTACGGACCAGTCGTCCGATGCCGCCCGCTTGCAATGACCATAAAATGACCTTGTCAGTCTGTCAATGCCCAGGCAGAACCGGGTGTTGCTGGGGGGTTTTGATCGTTGCCGTTCCGCCCGATGGCAACCGTGGTATTTCATCTCCGCCTTCCAATGCGGCAACCTGTCGAGGAGACAGCGCTGATGGGTGATTTCCGCAACCTTCCGATGGCCGGCAAGGTGCGTTACATCGCACTGATAACCTGTGTAGTGGCGCTGCTGGTCGCCTCCATGCTGCAGTTGCTGGCGCAGGCTATCTCGCTCCAGCGGCAGACGGCGGCCACGCTGTCGGTGCTGGCCGAGGTGATCAGCGCCAACAGCACGACCGCGCTGCTGTTTCGGGATCGCGACACCGCGCAACGGCTGTTGTCTGCGCTGCGTGCTGATCCCAGCATCATCCTGGCCGAGCTTTTCGATGCCAAAGGGGAATCCTTTGCCCGCTATAGCGGCGCTGCCTATCACTCGCAGTCCATGCCTTTAGTCGAATTCCAGCAGCGCCAGTCGCCGCAAGCGACAGGCGCACAAAGCCGGTTCAGCTTCAATTACCTCGATGTGATGGCGCCCATCGTGCTGAACAAGGGAACGATCGGCGCGATCTACATCCGGGCCGACCTGAATAGCCTTTATACCCAGTTGAGCACGCAGTTGTGGACGGCGATCCTGACGATTGCGGCTGCCCTGATCGTTGCCTATCTGCTCGTGTCGCGGTTGCAACTGCGCGTCTCTAGGCCGCTGACGCAGTTGGTGGACACCCTGCAGCGCGTTGCGTGGGACCAGAACTACAACCTGCGGGTGGAAAAAAGATCGAGTGATGAAGTCGGAAAACTGATTGATCTGTTCAATCCTCTGCTGGAGCAGATCCACCGCCGCGACAAGCAACTGGTCGAATACCGCGAGCAACTGGAGCGGGAAGTGGCCGTGCGCACGGCGGCCTTGTCGAAGGCCAATCAGGAACTGCGCGATACGATGGTCGAAACCATGCACATCAAAGAGTCCGCCGAAGCGGCCAACCGCGCCAAAAGTCAGTTTCTGGCCAATATGAGTCACGAGATCCGCACCCCCATGAACGGTGTCATCGGGATGACCGAATTGCTGCTGGATACTACGCTGGACGAGCGGCAGCGCAAATTCGCCGAAAATGTGCAACGCTCGGCGGAAACCCTGCTCGCCATCATCAACGATATCCTGGATTTCTCCAAGATCGAAGCCGGCAAACTGGAGTTGGAAACGGTCCAGTTCAAGCTGCGCGATGCCATCGAGGAAACGGTGGAACTGCTGGCCGCAAAGGCGCAGCGCAAAGGCCTGGAGCTAGCCTGCCGGCTGCCGCATCATCTGTCCAGGGCGGTATGGGGCGACGCGGGTCGTCTGCGGCAGATATTGACCAATCTGATCGATAACGCTATCAAATTCACCAAGCAGGGCGAAGTGGTCGTACAGGTGACTACCTTGGAGCAGGGATGGGATGGCATGCTGGTACGTTTCGAAGTCAGAGACACGGGAATCGGTATACCGATCGATGCCCTGGAGCGAATCTTCCAGTCCTTCACCCAGGCGGATGGCTCGACCACGCGCCGTTACGGCGGCACCGGTCTGGGTCTGGCTATCGCCAGGCAACTGGCCGAACTGATGGGCGGGGAGATGGGTGTCGACAGCGAGGTCGGCAAAGGCTCGATCTTCTGGTTTACCGTGCGTTTCAGTCTGTTTGACCCGGCCTCCACCATTATTATTTCCTCACCCCGTTTCGACCTGACGGGTGTGCGGGTGCTGGTGGTGGATGACAACGCCACCAGTCGGGATATCCTGCAACGCCAAGTGGAAAACTGGAGCATGCAGGCGGTCTGCGCAGCGAACGGCGCCCAGGCTCTGACCCTGTTGCAGGAGGCGTGGGATAAGGAAGAGCCGTTCGATCTGGCGCTGCTGGATCAGGCCATGCCGGACATGAGCGGCATGGCCCTGGCCCAGGCCATCCGCAGCGAGTCGGCGGTCCGCGCTACCGCCTTGATCGTGCTGGGACCGATGGGAGAAGAACCCGATGCCGAAGAAAGAGAGCGGTTAGGCATCGCTTATTATCTGAGCAAGCCGGTGCGCCGCTCCCATCTCTACGATGCGATCACCCGCACCCTGGGAACGCGCTTCGAGGACGCAACCGGGTTTAGCAGAGAACCGACAGTGCCGCTATTCATCACCCAGTTCACCACGCGGGAGCGGCTACTGCTGGCCGAAGACAATCCTATCAACCAGCAGGTGGCCGAACAGATGCTGAGGAAGCTCGGCTATATGGTCGAAGCGGTGGATAACGGCCAGGCGGTCTTGGATGCGCTCCGCCAGAACGAATACGGCGCGATTCTGATGGATTGCCAGATGCCGGTGCTGGACGGGTTTGCAGCGACCCGGGCGATCCGCCGCCAGGAGGCGCTCAACGGCTTGCCGCGTATTCCGATCGTCGCCCTGACCGCCAGCACCATGCAGGGTGACCGGGAGCGCTGTCTGGTGGCTGGCATGGACGATTTTCTAAGCAAGCCGTTCAAGCGCGAGCAATTGCGCGCGGTTCTGAAGCGCTGGCTAGTCGATAAACCGGCGCTGGCTGCGGGCACCGCCGCTGTCGAGGACGAGAAGACTGGCCTGCATACCGTCCCAACCGTGTGACCGGGGTCGGATAGGCGCGGCGCGCTGATTGCTCTACGGCGCCGCCGCCGATTAATAGCGGAACCCGGTCAGGATCCGCCGGCGCGCTGGCGCGCCGGCTGCTCAGCCTGCGCCTCTTGCTCCACCTGTTCCAGTTTATCCAATACCTGGGTCGCCACAGTGCCGGCGATCAGATTGATGGTGCGGATACCCTGGTAAACACCGCCCGTCACAGTCTGTTGAATGTGCCCGATCGCCCGCGCGGGCGTGGCAATGACAGCAATTTGTTCCAATACGGCAAACGACTGGCGCGCAATGGCTTGATGGGTCTCCTCGATGGCGTCCACGCCGGCGCTGACGGTATCGTGAATGAGATCCTTCACGCCTCTAAGCTGTGTTATCGATAACGGCGACATCGGTTGTCTCCTCGGTTTCACCCAGGCACCACCGCCTGATCTGCTGATAGACTTTGGCGTCATGGGCCAACTGAAAATGGTGCATCTTCGGTATCAGTTCAATGCTGACGTTAGGCAGCGGCTTGATGCCGGCGCGTGGCGCCCGCACCAGGGCATCTCCCAGCAGTACGGCCAGCGCATGTTGTGGATCCTCGGTCAGCGTTCCGCCCATTACATAGTGGCGCGCATGCGCGAGCCACGGCACGGTTTGCTGAGCGATTTGCTGTTCGGATGCCGGCGGATCGTCCAGCCCCTCTTCCACCAGCCGCTGGCTGAAGCGCAAATCCTTAACCCCCTGGCTGCGCCGATTCAGGATTTTGCCAATCAGCCGGGTAATCGGATGGGGTACGACTTCCAGCACCGTCGTGATCACGTGGCCTGCTTTCTCCAGATCGGCGCCTTCGTGCGGCGTCCCCAGATAGAAGGCGTGCCTGACCTTATCGACCCACCGGTAGGCGTGCCGGGCGCCATAGTGACAGGCGCTGCGCAGCACCAGACCTCCCATGCTGTGACCGAGCAGTACGATTTCATCGACACGCACCGGCTGGCAGGCCAGGAGTTCCTCCAGCAAGCTCGCCAGCCGTTTGCCATTGTCAACCACCGGTAGGCCGGTGTTGTAGCGCACGTAGAAGGGGGTATAGCCCAGTTGCTGCTGGAGCAGAGTTCCGTAAGTAACCCCGGCGTCGCCTTGAGTCGTGGCGGGAAAGGTCCAGATGCCCTCGTTGCAACCGAGTCCGTGGACCAGAATGCATAGTTTCGCGGTGGGCTTGGCATGGACCCGGCGCAGGCTTTCACGGGTCAGCGGTAAGGCACGGTTCTGGTGATAGCACGCCATCTCGATCGCAAGACCATTGTCGCGCTCGCGCAGATAATCGCCGACCATACCGTTGAGCACGCTGATCCCCCACTCCGTCCACGAGGGCTGGCTGTGCATGGTTTATGTTGCTGCCCGAAAGTAACGGAACAGGCTAACCCCGGCGCCGGCCACGTGGCCCCCGGTTTTGCAGACGCTCCTCGTTGACCTTCAGCCGTTGGCCACGCAGTCTCCAGCCCGTTGAGCGCGCTGATGGCGGCGCGCGCCTCGTGCCCTTCCATCTCGATAAAGCCGAAACCCCGACAGGTTCCGGAAAAAACATCGCGTGCCAGGCGAATCGAGCGCACCCGCCCATACGCCGCAAACATCGTGGTCAGCTCCTGCTCAGTGGTATCCGCGGGCAGATTGCCGGCAAAAATCTTTTTCATAATCGGTCTCCTGATGAGTCGATACAGGGCCGGCGGGTCGCCCAGCGCTGCAACCGCGCCCGGCCAGACGGGAGAGGAGGTGCTCAGGAAGCTCTGCGGCGCGGCGCGGCCGGCGGCGTGCTGCGCCGGGGCGCCGTTCCGGCGCGGTGGGGGCGCTCCTGGCGGACACGACGCGGAGACGGCTGGGCGCGCGGTGCGTCCGGGGCTTCTTCCACACAGGCTTCCGCCGTAGGGGCAAAGCCGGCCACTACCTGCGCCGGGATAGCGTGACCTAGCAGGCGCTGAATACCTTTGAGGTACGGGACCTCTTCACTACAAACCAGCGACACCGCCGCACCGTTACGCCCGGCCCGGCCGGTGCGGCCAATACGATGCACATAGTCTTCAGGCACCGGTGGCAGTTCATAGTTCACCACTTGCGGCAAGTGCACGATGTCCAGGCCGCGGGCGGCGATATCGGTCGCCACCAGCACGCGCACCTTGCCCTCTTTGAAGTCCGCCAGCGCCCGCGTGCGCGCCGCCTGACTCTTGTTGCCGTGGATGGCCGTAGCGCTGATGCCATCCCGCTCGAGCTGCTGCGCGAGCCGGTTGGCGCCGTGCTTGGTGCGGGTAAACACCAGCGTCTGGCGCCAGTTACCGGTGCTGACCAGATGCGCCAGTAAGGCTTGCTTGCAGTTGCGGTCGACCGGGTGCACCTGCTGGCTGACCTGGGCAGCCGGCGCATTAACGCGGGGCGCCACGTCGATGTGAGCCGGATTTTGCAACAGCCCGGCGGCGAGCGTCCGAATCTCAGCGGTGAAGGTGGCCGAGAACAGCAAGGTTTGCCGTTGCTTAGGCAGCAGCGCCAGGATGCGGCGGATATCCGGCATAAAGCCCATATCCAGCATGCGATCCGCTTCGTCCAGTATCAGCACTTCAACACCGGACAGGTCCAGCGTCCGCTGTCTGGCGTGATCCAGCAGGCGTCCCGGCGTGGCGACCAGGATATCCACGCCGCGTCGCAAGGTGTCGATCTGTGGCTTGATGTTGACTCCGCCGAAAATAACCGCCGTGCGCAAGGGCAGATGGCGGCCATAGGCGCGGATGCTGGCGCTGACCTGGGCGGCCAGCTCGCGGGTGGGGGTAAGCACCAGAGCTCGCACCGGCCGCCGGGTCTGGGGGTCGGCGTGGCCGGCGTGCAGACGCTGTAATAACGGCAACGTAAAGGCGGCGGTCTTGCCGGTACCGGTCTGGGCGGCGGCCAGCAGATCACGGCCGGCGAGCACCAGCGGAATGGCTTGGGACTGGATAGGGGTAGGCTCCGCATAACCCTGGTCAGCGACGGCGCGCGCCAAACTATCGGCGAGGCCGAGAGTAGCAAAAGACATAAGATAACTCCTGAGTCTGCCCACCCCTCCAAATAAGGCATAGGGTCGGTCCGGGCGGCAGTATGGATGGAAAGCGGGAAACAGCCGCTGAGGGGCAGAACCGCTGCAGGTTTGCAGGAGGGACACGGATGTAGTCACCGGCTGGTGACTTGTCCGGGAGAGGACAACCAAGAACCTCAGGGCGCAGATCGGACCGCGCCGCGACAAACTCGGCCAAAAGCATAGCATAATGCTAATGTATTTACCTAGCTTAAGTTTTACCCTGACGCCTTACCGTCCATGTCCATCAGCCGCATACCTCGTACCGATGAAAAACTGCGCTGCTTTATCGTTTATTGCCCTGCCGCTCGCGCTGGCCGCTTGTTCCAGCGGCTATCCACCAACCTCACCCCTGCCTGCCAGGGGCTGGGCTTGTACCGCGACGGACGGCGACGGCAACCCGTATCACTATAACGACCCGGACAAGACCATCGCCACCAACCGGGCGCTGCAATTATGCCGGGACGCGAATTATGTGCCGGCAGAGTGCAGCCTCGAAGGGTGCGAGCCGCTGCCGGGATATTAATCACCCGACGGCGCACCGTCATGGCCGTGCAAGGCTCTGAGCGCCGCACAGGCGGCGCCATAGCCGTTATCGATATTGACCACGACCACGCCCGGCGCGCAGCTCGCCAGGGCCGCGCGCAACGCGGTCTCTCCGCCCTGGGCGACGCCGTACCCGACCGAGGTCGGCAAGGCGATCACCAGGCCCGGCAGCAGACCGGCGAGCACACTGGGCAGAGCCGCATCCATGCCGGCAGCGACGATCAGCAACGCAAAGCGCCGCAGTTCAGTCACCCGCTCCAGCAGACGCCACAGGCCGGCGACGCCGATATCGTTGAATTCCCGGCAGGCTGCGCCGTGGTAATGCAGCGTGCGGGCGGCTTCCCGGCTGACGGCGATATCCGAGGCGCCCGCTGTGACGATGGCGACGCGCGCGGGTGACAGCGGCGGGGACACGAGACCGTAAAAAGCCGTGCGCGAAACCGGTTCATAGTCCATGCGGTGGCGCTGCACGGCGGGCAGGGAGGCGAAGGCGTCGGCATCGAGCCGGGTCAGCAACAGGGTGGCGTTGCGTTCGCTGGCCTGGTCGAGGATGGCGGTCAACTGGGCTGCGGTCTTATGACTGCAGAACACCGCTTCGTCCAGCCCGATCCGGACGTGGCGCTGGAAATCCAGGCTGATATCCCGCTCAGGCATGGTGCCAGTCGCGCACGAAGGCGCTACCCCTACGATAGGGTTGGAAACCCTGGAACGGAGTCAGCCCGGCTGCCCGACAGAGCGGTTCGATGGCGTCTGCAAGCCGGGTCCGGTCATCGGAGGAGAGAGCGGCGAGACTGGCCGGATCGAGTTCGACCGCGACGCCCTGCCGGCGCACGCGGCACCGCACGGTCCGGGGTTGCAGTCGCCGGGCCAGCAGGCGCTCCACTTGATAGATGAGGGCGAGGGCGGCCGGCTGGATGTGGAGGCCGGTCTCGACCCGGCTGGACAGACAGGGCGCGGCGGGCAAGTCGGCCAACTCGTGCAGACCCAACTGCCGGGCGATAGCCCGCACGGCGGCTTTGTCGATGCCGGCTTCGAGCAGCGGATGGCGGACACCGCAATGACTGGCGGCGGCGAGTCCGGGTCGGTAATCGTCCAGATCATCCCGATTGGCCCCCGATACGATAGTCGCCCCGGTCCGCCGGGCGATGGCCCGATAGAGATGGGTCTTGCAGTAATAGCAGCGGTCTACAGGATTGTGCAGATACTGCGGATCGTCGAACTCGCCCGCGTCCAGCAGTTCCAGACGCCAGCCTTCGTCGGCAGCGTACCGCCGCACCCGCGCCGTCGCTGCGGGCGGCACGGCAGCGGAGACCGCGTGGAACAGGGTGCTGGTGATTCCCACGGTGTGCTGGGCGACCCAGGCCAGCGTCATGCTATCGACACCGCCGCTCACGGCCACCGCCACCGCACCGAGTTGCCGCAGCATAGCCTGCAAGGCGTGCAGTCGGGCTGTCGGATCGTTACTCATCGTCGTTCTCCAGGTTATCCAGAATATGCCACTCCGCCTCCCGTCGTAAGCGCGCCCGCTCCGCCTGATCGCCCGCCTGGGCCACGTCGCGCAGTTCCGCCTTGCCGGTGACGACGCCTGCGGGCCGCCGGGTGAACTTGACGCGGATGCGTCGTTCGCCCTGCTGGTAAATCGCCGCCTGCCGTTGCAGTACGGCGCGGCGGACGAGTTGCCAGCGTAGCCCCAGCGTGGTGGTCTCGCTGAAGCAGTGTGCCATCACGCTGTCCAGCGCCTCGGGGCGAGCGAGAAGCTGAATTTGCGCCGTCAGGCGTCCCCGTTTGCCAACCGCAGGCAGTCTGTATGACATCGAGCACGGCGGGCAGATTCCGCAGGCGGTCCAGCCCCACGGCGAGATCCTCGGCGGGCTGGTCGTCCACTTCGAAGTGGAGAACGGCTACCTGATCGACCGGACGGGTCAGTGTCGACTCGAAGACAAGGAGGCGGAGAATATTGGGCAGATCCTCGAAGCGGCGAGCGCCGAAGCCGATGCCGGTGCGCCCCAGGTTCAGCGGATAATCGGGAGGACGGCAACCCGGCGCCAAATGTTTCAGGATGGCGGCGCCGGTGGGCGTCACCCGTTCGCCGGGGCGGCCGTCGTCCTGCACTGGAAACCCGCGCAACAGCAGCACGGTGGCCGGCGCCGGTACGGGCAGCACGCCGTGGGCGCTGCGGATCCGACCGGACCCCAGGGGCAGGGGAGCAAGCGACCAGCCCGCCGGTTGCAGTGCATCGATCAAAAAGGCGGCGGCGACGATATCCGCCAGCGAATCCCAGGCGCCGACTTCGTGGAATTCGACCGCATCGATGGCGCCGCCATGCACTTCAGCCTCGGCCTCGGCCAGCACGGCAAAGATGGCGACGGCGCGTTCCTTGACGGCAGCGGCCAGGCCGGAGCGCCACAGCCGGTCGCGGATGTCACGGAAGGACGTGTGGTGATGGTCGTGACTGCCGCTATCGCTCACCACGAAACGGGCGCCTTGCAAGCCGTGATCGGCATGCGGCAGGCAGCGTGCGGAGACTGCAGCGGGCAGTCCCGCCGCCTGCAACACGGCGGGCAGTTCGCCGGCCAGTTCCGGCCAGGCGTGCAGCAGCGCGGCGACGAACATGTCGCCGGCTATCCCGCCGAGCGGATCGAGATGGATATGCATACTGGTTTTGCTGCCCTCAGAAAGGGAAATCCTTGCCAACCTGCACCTCGAGCGGCTGGATTGCCGGAGATTGCGCAGTCTGCTGCACCGCATGGGCGGCGATGACGATCGCCCGTTGCGGCCGGACGGGACAGGCGTACTCGCAGGCGCCGCAGCCGATGCAAATCGCGTCGTGGACGGCGGGAATGGTCAATTTGTCCTGATACGGCACCATCTGCACCGCCTTGGTCGGGCAGTGTTCAGCGCAGGCGCCGCAGGCGGTGCGGTCGGTATAAACGATGCACTTTTCCTGTACGAAGCGGGCGACGCCGAGCTGAGTAAGCTGTTTGGCCGCCTGGTCGAGTGGCTGGATGGCGCCCGTCGGACAGATCTCACCGCAGCGGGTGCAGTCGTAGTTGCAGAAACTGCTGTGGTAATCCAGGCGCGGTTGCAGCAGGCCGGCCAGACCGTATTCCCAAAAAGTCGGTTGCAATACCTGGGTCGGGCAGGCGCTGACGCACCGATGGCAGGCGGTGCAGGTCCGATTGAAGCGGGCAATGCTGTGGGCGCCGGGCGGGGCGACCGGCCGGTCGCCGGCGGGCGCGAGCAGCAAAGCCTGGGTTCTGGCGAGGCGGGTCAGGCCCAGTGCGACCGCCACACCGGTCAGCGTCTTGCCGAGAAACGCTCTTCTGGCCGGTGCCGCGGTCGCCGCGGTCGCCGCCATTGCACCTTTGGCGAAGCCGTCCAACCGGTAACCAATGCCCGCTCCGGGACAGACGGCGATGCAATCGAAACAGGCTATGCAGCGGCTGAAATCGATCTCCCCGGTCTTGAGCCGGATGCACTCGCTTTGCAATGAAGGCTGCACTGGGCGCACACGGTGCAGGCCTCCGGGTCGATGGTGATTTTGAACAGGGCGAACCTGGCGACCAGACCGAGCAGCGTGCCCACTGGGCACAGGGTATTGCAATACAGCCGACCCTGGCGGGCGCACAGCCAGAGTAGCAGCGCCAGGAACAGCAGCGGAAACAGCAGCGCGATCGGGGAAGGCACCTTCCAGTCGGCCGGACGCAGCGCGTAGACGCCGCCGGCTTCCAGGGCGTAGACCAGCAGGTTGTTAAGACCGATATAGACAGGGCGCAGCAGATCGGCGACAAGGCGGCCGAAATTGCTGAACGGGTCCAGCAGGGCGACCGCCAGCAGGTTGCCGTAAACCAGACTAAGCACCGCGATCAGCAAAACGCCGTAGCGCAGCGTCGTGGAGGCTTTGGCATAACGGAACCGGACTCGCTTGGATTTTTCGCAACGCCCGGACAGGCGGATGAAAATGTCCTGCAAGGTTCCCAGCGGACAGATGGTGGAACAGAATACCCGGCCGAACAGCAGCGTCAGCAGCAGGACCAGTAGCAAACCGGCCGCAGCCAGACCGGCCGCGTTGCTGAATTGGAGCAGGGAGGGCGTGAATTGCAGATAGAGCGCCGCAGCGCTCCATACCGGGAGAATGGCTGGGTTGCAGTCCAGCAACAGCCAGCCCGTTATACAGAAAAATACGAGCGCCACGATTACCCGTATCGGTTTCAAGCGGGACTGTCGCATAAATGCAGTGCGCAGAATGAACTACAACTTGATTCGTTTAATCGCCAGGTTTTCCAGATCTTTTCTACCGGCGCCCATGTCATGAGCGATGCGGATGTAATCTACCTGCTCCGGATCGATGCCGAACAGACGGGCAGCGGCGGCGTCGGCAGTCACCATATTGGGGGCGATCAGCAGCGCCTTCAACTGCGCCACATCGCTGACGGACACGCCGCGCGGCCCATTGCGTAGCAGCACGTTATAGGCGTCCACCACATTGAGAGTCGGCTTGCGATACGTGGCGAAATCAGCGATGCATTGATGGAGATCGTTGCTATGCCAATAACCCCGGTCCCAGATCGCGCCCATCAGGTTTTTCATCGTAATCGTCAGCCCGGTGCTGCCGTGGCTCTTTAAAATAGGTACGTTGATGAAGACATCGGAGGACAGGATCAATTCGTGTTCGGCGACTTCTTTAAGACGCTTGCCGGATGGCACCGCAACGGTCTGGAAATACCGTTCGCTGTTGCCGGGAGCTAGTTTGCCGCCAGCCTCTTTCACGGCCTGTTCGATGCCGCTCTGGCGGTAGGACCGTTCCCAGTTATCGCAAGTGTAATCGAAGACATAGACCTCTTTCGCGCCAGCCTGCAGGCAGTGTTCGATGATCCGTTTTACCAGCCGCGGATTGGTGTTGGCAGCCCGTTCCGGCGGCACGTCCCAGGCGATATTGGGTTTGACGACGACGGTCTGTCCCTTTTTGACAAAGGCCTGCATGCCGCCTAAAGCCTGAATCCCCTGATCGAACAGTGCATCCGGCTCACCGCCCCTGACAGCGACCAGATCGTAACCGGGAGCGGCGGCGAATAAAGGTCGGTAACCGCTCAGCGACAGACCGGCGCCGGCCAGTGTGCCGGCGGACAACTGGAGAAATTCACGGCGTTTCATAGATCGTCTCCTGAAACTGTGGGCCAGCAGGGACACCGTTTCCCGGGCGACGCGATGCCCGCACGCCAGCGGCCGGACCGAGTGGTATGGTCGCCAGTATCCCGCAGCGGGACGTTGTTGAAGCTGCCTCAGATCAATGTTCTGACCACGGGGAAAATGGGCGCCAATGGTGTTATAAAATTCAGATAAACCGCTGCACCAACGCCTCTGTGACGGTGTCCACGTTAGCGGCGGTCACCTGGAGTTCGCAGCAGATCTGCTCTACCTGACCGGCCGCCGCTGGATCGTCCAGAGCGGCGAATCGATACAGCAACCCGCAGCGCCTGCCTATCTGATACAGCCGCTGCCGGTCGGGAGCGGCTCCCAGAAAATCGTCCAGAACATGCAGTAACTGCGGCTTGTCCTGCGGCAGTTTGCCCTCCAGTTCAGGCAACAGATTAAGGCTATGATCGCTGACGATGGCGCTGCTGATACCGTGCAGATGCTGCACGAACCAGCGCGTTTCCTCGATCACCATCAGCTCCGTGCATGGCTGGAACCGACCTGCCTGATAGTCCTCGAACAGCGGCGCATCGGGCGGAATCGCCAGGGTGCGCAAACGAATAAAATGCGGATCGATCTGATTCAACACAGCGGCGCTTTCCAGTGCGTGCTCGCGGGAATAGTCGCGGCCGCCGAGGCCCGGCATGTAATATTCGGACAACTCCATGCCGGCTTCGATTACCTTTCTGCCGGCGACGATATGCTGCGCTTTGGTGGCGCCTTTCCTAATCCTCTTCAAG
Source organism: uncultured Pseudomonadota bacterium (assembly GCA_963708455.1). Lineage (GTDB taxonomy): Bacteria > Pseudomonadota > Gammaproteobacteria > Competibacterales > Competibacteraceae > CAIMUS01. The sequence continues at coordinate 936,010 of CAVPSQ010000004.1, read as the reverse complement.
ACGGCGTCGGAGCCGGATTCCAGGCCGATATGCAGGCGGTTCAGGCCGGCCTCGCGTAGCGCCCGCAAGTCCGCCATGCTCATTTTGGCGAGAGTGTGCGACCGAGCATAGGAGGTAATCCGCTGGATCTGCGGAAAGCGGGCTTTCAAATAATGCAGGATTTCCAGCAAGCGCGCCGGCTTGACGACCAGGCTGTTGGCATCCTGCAGGAAGACCGATTCCAGGCCGCCCAGCAACCAGTGCAGGGCCGCGTTGAATCCCGCGTGCTCTTCAGGACCGAGCCGCTCATGCAAGGCGCGAACGGCGCCGCTGGACAGCGCGCCGTCAGCAGCCAGGCGCTCCTGCAGCAGCGCGACGTAACCAGCGATGGCGTCGATGTCCTGCTTGATATCCTCCACGGAGCGCAAGGAAAACGGCGCGTCCTTGTATATCGGGCAAAACGTGCAGTGGTTCCAGGGACAGTTGCGGGTCACCCGCAGCAACAGGCTGCGCGCCTCGCTCGGCGGGCGGATAGAACCCTGTTCGACACCCTGATAAGGCAAAACTGGTTTCATGGCGTTGTTCTCAGCAAAATCAAGACTTGTATACTCTTACATCGTATCCACTGTCTGACGATAAACCAACCGGAGAACCTCCTCAATGGACCTCGACTTCTGGCGCCGCCGCTGGGGTAAAAACGAAATTGCCTTCCATCAGCGGGACATCAACGCCCATCTGCAACAGTTTTGGAGCCACCTGGGATTGCCCTGGGACAGACCGTGTTCGTGCCCCTGTGCGGCAAGAGCCTGGACATGCTCTGGCTAGCCGGCCAGGGCCATCCAGTGCTGGGGGTGGACATCAGCCCGATTGCGCTGCACAGCTTTTTCCAGGAAAACGACCTGACGGCGCATGTCCGGCAGACAGGCTCCTTCGAGGTGTGGGAGACGCAGGATATTACCCTGCTGTGCGGCGATTTCTTCGCGCTCGACCGCGCCGCTCTGGCCGCCATAGGCGGCGTCTACGATCGCGCCTCGCTGATCGCCCTGCCCCCGGCGCTGCGGCGCCAGTACGCCGATCATCTCATGGCGATACTGCCACCCACTGCCCCGGTGTTACTGGTTACGCTGGAATATCCCCAGGAACAGATGCAGGGACCACCGTTTTGCGTGGAGGCAGCCGAGGTGCAGGCGTTGTACAGTTCAGCTTACACGGTCGAACTGCTGTTCAACTGCGACGCCCTGGCGGAAAATCCTCGTTTCCAAGGTCAACTGACCCGCCTGGAGGAAAAAATCTACCGGCTTATTCCTCGAAACGCTCGGAGCGCGGCCTCCGCATGAGTGTGTCCGAACCATCCCCGGCGCTTGGCCGGTCCCTTCCCAGCGCCGTTTTACTACGGGTTTTTCTACCTTTTGGTTGACGACTGCGCCCCTACTTCGATCCGCCTCCCTGCCGCTGCGCCAACGCCGCCGCTTTGTGCGGATCCAGCCACCAGGTGGTTAATTGCGGTCCCTGCAGCGGAATGATGTCCGGCCGACCGAATTTGTCCCAGTAGGCGATCCGCTCATAGGCAATATGCCAGTGCGGAATGACGAAGTAATTCCACAGTAAGGCTCGATCCAGCGCGCGCACCCGCGTGATCAATGCCGGCCGGTCGGGTGCAGCGATCACCTGTTCGATCAACCGGTCGATGGCCGGATCGTTGATTCCCACCACATTACGGCTGCCCGGCAGCCCGGCGGCCCTGGAGCCCCAGAAATCCCGCTGCTCGTTGCCCGGGGACAGCGACTGTCCCCAACTCTGCACCAGCAGGTCGAAATCGAAATTCCTCACCCGGTTTTCGTACTGGGCGGAATCCACCGTGCGCACCGTGGCCTCGATGCCCAGACGCTTCAGATTACCGACGAAGGGCAGCACGATCCGCTCCCAGGAAGGATCGTCCAGCAGGATTTCGAACTTGAAGGGTTGTCCGGTATCGGCTTTGACCAGCGCCCGGTCCTTGATGGTCCAGCCGGCTGCCTGCAATAGGGCCAGGGCTTTGCTCAGGTTAGCGCGCATTTTTTCGGCATCCCCGCCCACCGGCGGCGCATAGCTGTCGGTGAACACCTGGGGAGGAAGCTGAGCCCGCAGCGGCTCCAGAATCTCCAGTTCCTCCTTGGATGGCAAGCCGCGGGACGCCAGTTCGGAATTGTCGAAATAACTGCGGGTCCGGGTGTACTGGTCGTAGAACAGGTTGCGATTGCTCCATTCGAAATCGAAGGCATAGGCCAGCGCTTCCCGGACCCGGGCATCCTGGAACAGCGGGCGGCGCAGATTGTAGGCGAAACCCTGCATGCCGGTCGGCGTCTGGTTGGGCAACTCGACCTTGTTTACCGCGCCCTGCGCAACCGCCGGAAAGTCGTAACCCGTGGCCCATAGCTTGGCGCTGTTTTCCGGACGGATGTCATAGCCGCCGGCCTTGAACGCCTCCAGCGCGACCGTGCTATCGCGGTAATAGTCGTAGCGCAGGCGGTCGAAATTATAAGAGCCCCGGGTTACCGGCAGATCCTTGCCCCAGTAGTGCTCGTCCCGCTGGTAGTTGATGAAGCGCCCCGGCTCGAATTTCTCGATCCGATAGGGGCCGCTGCCAACCGGTATCTCCAGCGTGGTGGCTCCGAAATCGCGGTTTTGCCAGTAGGCTTTGGACAGCACCGGCATCTGCCCCACGATCAGCGGCAACTCGCGGTTCTCGGTCTGAGCAAAGGTGAACTTCACCTGGCGCTCGGCCAGCTTTTCCGCCTTGGCGACGTTGGCATAGTAGAACCGATAGAACGGGCTGCCTTTGGCTTTCAGGGTCTCGAAGGAAAAAATCACATCGTCGGCGGTGATCGGCGTGCCATCATGGAAACGCGCCTGGGGCCGCAGCGTAAAGGTGACCGAGGAGCGGTCGTCCGGAATCTCGATGGTTTCTGCGATCAGGCCGTACTCGCTGAAGGCTTCGTCGGCGCTGCTGGTCATCAGCGATTCGAACAGCAAACCCAGGCCGGCGGCGGCCTGACCTTTGATCACATAGGGATTCAGGGTATCGAAACTGCCGATCGCCGCGAAGCGGGCCTCGCCGCCTTTGGGGGCGTCCGGATTGACATAATCGAAATGCTCGAAAGCGGGACCGTATTTAGGCGCTCCGTGCAGGGCGACCCCAGGTACGGGCTTGCCGGTCTCCGCGCCGGCGACGGCGAACAGCAGCAGTAATAAACCGCCGAGACACGCTGTGAAATAACGCATTAGCTGCCTTTCAATAGATCAGAAAGCGGAACTCTGTTGTAATCGTTCAGTCCCCTCTCTGCCAAGCGGGCGAGGGGGAGTGAACGGTTACTTTAACTCATAGACCGTGCTCACTATCCTGTCAGGATGAGTAGAACGCTGACCGATTTCCGCCATGAAGGCGGCGGTCAGCGACCCTACGCCGGCGCCGGCCTCGAGCAACCGTATGTCGTTACCGTTCCATTCACCGAACAGCGACGCAACCGATTGAATCCTTGTTTAACTGGCTGGAGGAGAAAACCGGTATTCAACGAGCGCCCAAGGTCCGCTCCTACAACGGGTTGTTGGTCCATGTCTTTGGGCGTCTAGCTGCTGCCATGTGGCTCTTGTTAACCAAGGCTCAAAGCGCTTAATTCGCATAATTACTCAAGTAATCCAGGGCGGTGTTCGGCCGGAATACGTGATGATGAACAGAATGTCCTGAATCAGCTCATCAGTGAACAACTGGCGAATCTCTGGCGTATTGGGCAGCGCCAGTTCCCACGATCCAACCGGAGATTTGCCGATCATGGTCGTCCAGCTACCCGCATTGCCACGGCGCGTGCTGATGACTCCATCAATCGAGGTGGCGCTGCCCCCCACGAAGCCGGTGTGACCCCGTTCGGTAAAGCGGAGGTGGGTAACCGGGATTTCAAACGCTTCTTCGTCAGCCCGTGGGAAGTACAGCACGATCTGCTGAATCTTCAGATCGTCGATGTTCGGCGGGAAGTCCTCGCGCGTCGTGGTGAACTGCACGGTCATGGGCGTTGCGGTCTGGTCAGGATTGTGCAGGTCGTACCACGGATCAGCGAACTGGTTGCGGAAACTGAAGGGCATGTCGGCGCTGACAGCGGAATCCAACTGCTGGATGACCTGTTGACGGTAGTCGAAACTGTTGAGCGCGGTGTATTCGATGGTGATCAGCATGTCGGCCAGGGTGCGGTAGTCGAACAGGTTGGCTGCCCTGGGCAGGCGGAACTCCCAGAGAGTGTCCACGCCGGTGCCTTCGAAGGGCAGCAGCATATCCGATTGGGGCTCCAGTTCGAACAAACCGGTGGCGTTGCTGGGTGAGGTGAGGGCAACCGACTCGGGATCGCGCCGGATCGGGACCGTCTGGAACACCTCGGGGCCGATGACGACGCGGGACAGACCGGTGTTCGAGAGGGTGGCGTGAATGCCCTGGGTGGGTGGGATCAGCGCCACGACCGAGGTGCGCACGCGCTTGATCAGGCGCAGGTAGTGACCGGGAAAATCGCGATCGAACAATTCCATCGGGGTGGCAAAGACCATCAGGCCGGTTTCGCGGAAGCGCTGGAACTCTGCCGGAGCCAGCCGCGCCAGCGAGATGATCTTGACCAGTTGCAGCTTACGCTTGTTGGTATCGAAGGCGTACTGATCGAGTTGGTAGATATCCTGGGACAGCCGCGCCGAACCGGTAAGACCCCGTCGATCCGGCGCCTTATCGCCGGTATTGGCGGATACATCCCAGTAGTCCGCCTGGATAAAAGCCGGCGGAATCTCCTGGCGCTCGAAGGCAAGCTGGTTTTCGGCGAGCTTCGCCATCGCGGTCGCCTGTTGCAGGAAGAAACGGTAGACTCCTTCCAGAACGTCGCTCATCCAGTCGTAGAGATCGAGGTTGGTAAATTTCCCATTCAAAAACTCGATGGTATCTCTGGCATTGCTGGTCTGTAGCTGGGCGATCACTTTTTCTTGCACCACCACCTGCACGCGGTCGTCTGCGATCAGCTTTTGCTGCTTACCGATTTCTACGTCTTGTTTGGCCAATGACACCTGCAACTCCCATTCCTGCCGGCGCCGCTCATAGCTCGCGGCTGTCGACAGAATGCTGGCCCGAGTTTGATCCTTGGCGGCGAGGCTGGAATACCCTTGGCTTAAAGCGGAAAGTCCAGTTGCCACTTGATTGGGAGCCGCTAGCAGTGCACCCAATATCGCTGCCCCTCCAGTGAATAATGCCCCTATGAGAGCGCCCGCTAATTGAACACCGTAGATACCAGCGATGGTAAAACTCATGGTCGATGCCGTAGCCTGGTAGCCAGCGGCATTAGTCAGAAGGGCGAGTGCTTGTATTTCTTGTTCGAGCAGACCTTGATCAAGCAACGCCTGATAATGATCGGTCTGTATCTGGGCGCGCGTTTGTTGAAGCGTCGCCAATTGTACGCTGTCGTTCGCCTCCGTAAGTCGCAAGCTTTGAAGCTGTACGCCAGCCTGGGCCAGACTCAGATCCTGGCGAGCCTTAAGCAAGGTGTAAGCTGCGTCATCCCGTTTCTCCAGAGCGGACAGCATGGCGGCCTCGAATTGTGAGGCCAGTGGTACGAGCTGTTTCGTCCGCTCGATAAGGGCGGCAAAACGATAGAGCGTAGGGCGCAAAATTGCCGTTCCCGGCAGGATAATTTGCCCGCCGGCGCCGGGCGTCGGCAAACCGCTTATCGTATCTGTCGGCGCGGCGTAAGGTTCCAGTTGCCGTTGCATACCCGCAATGTTGCGACAGGTGCGTAGTTTGTACAGATTCAGTTCCGCATGGAGGCGCAATGCGCTGAGAACTGGATTCAGCGGAACGCAACCTAGGGAAAGCGCAAGGGATGGGACAAAACCTGAGTGGCGTTTCACTGGCGATACTTGGAACAGTCATCGATTGGACGGCGATAACCTCAGGAGGGATAGTCCTGGGTATCGGCGCCAGCGGCTGTTCCGATTCCTGTGTTGGGGCAGCCGTCGCCATGGGAACCGTTCGGAGAGAATCCTCTTCCGCCACCGGGCCGATCTTTTGCACGGCCTCCGCCAAGGTTGGGTTTGCGAGCATCGCTTGGCGCAGCGAGCGTTTAAACCGCTCTTCCTGCTGTAGTGCAGCAGCCAGCGTCAGCGTTGACGACTCGGCCAACGCTTGGCGGACGATTTCGCGGGCATTGGCGAATCGCCCTGGCCAGCTTTCACCACGGGTTAACATCCGTTTGGTTAGGTCGGCCACTTCTCTCCGTCTTGCTGCATCGGGGATGGTGTCGATATCGCTCCGTAGCGCGCGCATTCTTGACGCCTGGGAATCGGGAATTCCCAAAGCACTCAGGTTTGCAACAGTCTCTTCCAGCGGGCCAGGCTGTTGCTCCAGTACGGTGGTATTCAGCAACTCCAAGGCGGTCAAGTACAACTGACGTGCGCGCGGTACTGACTCGGCGGTATCGCGAGTGAATTCCGCATCGGCATAGTCCAGGAGACAGCGGATAATGGCCAGCAATGTGAAACGGGTATAAGTATTCCGCCGTGTGGCGGCAATGGCATGGGGGTGCAAGGGGTCGCGCAACCAATCCGGGTTACGCCTTAGGATCTCGCCAAGCGATTCTTCCAGTACAAGACCGTAATAAATTTTCCGACTGTCCTCAGGAGCCGTATAGTCATAAACCGTGCGGAACCAATCGAGTGCAGTAATATACTCGCCGCTTCTCTGTAGCGCGCCTGCTATAAGAATGGGCACGAAGTAGCGTGCTTCTTCCACATAGGTTCTGTTAGTGGCGCTATCACTTGTCTCAAGCAAGAGTAGGCGGTTGTTTGCTTGGCGTACCTTGAGGGCTTGCGCATCCAATCTCGATGGGATAGAAAACTGGTCCCTAACAATAGGAAGGACTGGTGGGGCAATGCGACGACGCTGTGTTCGTATTGTTTGATCTGGATCCGACAAGTCATGAAGCCAATCAAACCGAAGGTACAGGCCATCGGGCTCGGCAATGATAGGTATAGGACCGGATCGCTCGTACGCGAAGATAACATACTTACCAACACCACAGTTGGGAACAATCTTCTTTAGATTTTGTGTTGGGAATTGATCAAGGATAGTTGGAGGGTGAATTCCAGTCGGTTTCTCCGCCACCACAGTACCATCACTTAGTATCTTCCTAACATACCACCCAGCCGTACCCGCTATACCCCACGTGACCGCTCCGATGTATTCAGACGGTTTAATTTCTTGGTCCGTGATTTTATTGAAACGGGACCGGTGTGTTACATCGCCAATTTGAAGAATTAAGTACTGTTCTAATGATGCGTGGAGCTTAAAAACATTCAACATATTTAGACGCTGTTTGTCCAGCTTAAATCCTTCCCAATCACCTGCTTCCCAATCAGTGCCATTTGTATTGAGATTTCTGAAGTAAATGTTATCGTTAGATGTAATCGCAAAAGCTGGAGGAAGATTGTCATTATTCTGATGTATGACAATTTCAATTTGGCTCGGGCCTCCCGGTGGAAGCCCTAAGTCAGCTAGCTCGGACCAATTCCATGTTTCCAGATCGAAAGTCGCGAACTGTAGCTTATGATCAACAGTCCTGATGAACAAGAAGATCCGGCGCGATGTGGGTGACATCGCATAAGGGACAGCGCCCACGACCTGGCGAATGCGCCCTATTCCAGGAATCTCGTCCCAATAGCTTTGGGCGTAACCGGTCTGATCATCGGGATCAAATGTTGACCAGTATGCGCGATTGGAAAGCCCACCTCGGCCGAAGATGAAGACCAACATTTTGATACTGAGTGATCCGGGCACGCACTTGGAGCCGGATTGGACCACCGCGGTCGCCTGACAGGTTGCATCCAGTATGAGTTTGGCGACGTCTTCGTAATAGCTGGCATATTCCGCTGCCAGCGCGCAAGCCTGTTCAGGCGTAAGATGACGGTTGACGCTGAGTTTTTTAACGAGGGCTTGAAAAGCGGGCGTGGATTTTTTCCTGAGACTTGGGTGGAGCATATTCTCCGGATAGAGAAACACGAACATCGCCGCGCGCCAAGTGGCGTAAGAACCGAGCCACTGCCAGTCCGCATCGAATTGGTTGGGATCGAGAAGGGTCAGTTCGGAAACATGCCACTGGCCATCCCACCAACTGGCGGATACCTGACCATCGCGAGTGATGACAAAGAGGTCAATGTGTTCGGCTGCCGGCGTCACAGCGGTGACAACCGACATTCTCGGCACAGACGTGTTGCCGATGCGGAACCAGGTCTGGTAGCTTTCCCAGCCATCCTCCGGATTCCACCAGGTGGTGTAAACACCACCGTCGGCGCCGACTACGAAGAGGTCGAGTTGATTCTGGTTGCGGGCGACGGTGCTGACCATCGAACCGGGCGGAACCTTAAAGTCAATGCCCACGCCGATGCGGAACCAGGTGTGGTTGCTTTCCCAGTGCTCCTGCGGATTCCACCACGTGCTGTAAACGCCACCCTCCGCGGTGACCACGAACAGGTCGAGGCGCTCCGGCTTGCGGGCGACGGCGCTGACCACCGAACCGGGCGGAACCTTGAAGTCAACGGCCACGCCGATGCGGAACCAGTTGTGGTTGCTTTCCCAGCTTTCCCGTGGATTCCACCAGGTGCTGTAAACGCCGCCGTCCGAGCCGACCACAAAGAGATCGATTTGATCCGGTTGGCGGCAAACGGCGCTCACCACCGAGCGGGGTGGAACCTTGAAGTCAATGGCCGCGCCAAGGCGCGCCCAATTCTGTTGCCAGTTATTCCCGGCTGTCCAGAAAATGCCGTAAACGCCGCCGTCCGAACCGACCACAAAGAGGTCGAGCCGGTTAGGATTACAAGACACCGCGCTCACCACCGAGCCCGCTGGAACCTTGAAGTCGCTGGCCGCGCCAAGGCGGTAACCGTCGTGTTCCCAGCCATCCCTGGGATTCCACCACGTGCCGTAGACGCCACCCTCCGGGCCAACGACAAAGAGATCGAGTTGCTCCGGATAGGCCGGTCGCGCCACCGCGCTCACCACCGAGCCCGGCATGGCCTTGAAGTCAACGCTCGCACCGATGCGGGACCAGGCGCGGCCGGTTTCCCAGCCGTCCTGAGGATTTCCAAAGGTGGTGTAAACACCACCCTCCGCGCCGACTACAAATAAATCGAGGTGATTTGCTTTCCGGCTGACCGCGCTGACCACCGACCGCAACGGAACAGTCAGGTTGGAAGAGAGCGGGAACCACTCATGCAGATAGTTCTGATTGAACTGCCCGGTGCGCAGCTCGAAAAACAAAGCCTGAAGGGTTTCGATCGCCTGGGCGATGCGCGTGGTCAACATGCAACTGCCGGTCTTCATGTCGATCAGCAGACGATGATTGAGCCACTCGGCCTTAGTGGCGAGGTCGGCGCCCGCTGCATTCGTCGCCATGATCAACGCATCGCGCAGTTGCGGCAGGGTGGCCGCTTCAGCAGCGCTCACTACGGCCTGCAAACCTTCGATCACAGCTCGATCCTGATCGAGGCGGGACTGTAGCGTGTCCTGCCAGTCACGCCGCGCATTCCAGGTGGCGCGCCAGTCGGGCAGCGGCGCCGGCTCCGGCGGCGGGAACTGAAGAGCCGACGGCGCGGGAATCTGGAAATGATCGGGACCCAGCAGAATGCCCTGGTTGCGTTCTTCGCGCTGCCAAGCGGCGAACGCCCGCCGCTTTTTCACCTGCGCCAGGATGGAGTAGACCGCAGACCATTCCGAGCCCAGGATTGGCGCTGCGCGAACGGCCAACTCCCGAATGCGCAGCAGATAACCGAAGGCTTCATTGCTCAGGGTAAGCTGTTCGAGCCGCGCGGCGATGTTCTGGCCGGTCTTGCGCGCTTCGGCCAGCGTCGCCAACTCCGTGGCCGGCGCGCCCAAGGTAGACGCCAGGATGGCATCCAGTCCGGCAAGGTCGCTCGCCTCGGCTTCGCGCGCCGCTTGCAGCGCGCTCAGTTGCGCGGCGATCCAATCCTTGCGAGTTTGCCAGAGATCGAACGCCGGATCGCCTGCAGTAGGATCCTTGAAATCGTCCTCATTCAACAAATCGGGATTTAGCGCCGGCGCCTGGCTGTTGCGACGCAGCGCCTGCTGCCACTGTTGCCGGGTTACCGTCGTCGCCAGCCATAAGCGCAGTTCCGGCTCTTCGAGCGCAATCCAGAAGTGCTCGGGACCCAAAACGACGCCTGCGATCTCTTCCTCGGTGCGCAGGCTTACAAAATGCTTCGCCTTCTCCGCCTGGGTCAGAATCGCGTAGACCTCGCCCCACTCCTCCGCCGTCGGTTGGGCGGCCGGATCAGCGTCCTCCGCTTTGGCTTTCAGCGCCATCAGTCGGGTAAAGCTTTCGACGGTCAGGTGCAGCCTTTGGGTGATGGCGCGCTGGGTGGCTTCGCTGTCGATCCCCTGGGTCAGGCGATTATTCAGGCTGGTCAGATCCGGTAACGGATCACCCAGGATTTGCTTGAGGATGGCCGTTAAACCCTGGGTTTCGCGCTTGGCCTTGAGATCAGCCAGCAGCAAATCCAGCGAATGGCGACGTGACATCCAGAAATCGTAAGCCTTGTCATGGGGCACGGGATGGCGCAGGTCGGCAAGGCTGATGACATCCGGATCGATCAGGGGAAGCTGGCCTTTGGCATAAGGATCGGTCGGCCAATCCTGGGTTTTCCAGAGAGTGCGCAAATGCTCCAGCCGCCAGGTTTGCAGCGCGGGAGGGATCGGATTGTCGGCCAACGGATCGGCCTTCGTCGTATCGGCTAATCCAAAAAGCGTTTCCAGCCTGGCTTCGGTGATGGTCTCGGGGTCGAGAAATAGGGCGTCCAGGTGATCCGGTTGCGTTGCGCCCAGATCCATGCCCAACCGGTTGGCCAAGGCGCGTCGCTCTTCCGGTGTGGCCGTGCGCGCCAAGCGGAGCGCCTCATAGGAAGCGCCGATTTGGGTGAGAAGCGTGGTGTAGGTCTCCAGCAGGTAACGCTTGTACTGCTGTTGGAAGGCGCTCTGCTGATCGCAGGTCGGTGGTTCGACGCCCAGGTAGCGGCGCAGCACTTCGACGCAGAGGCGCACCTGCCGAACCTGCCGCTCCACCGCGCCGCAGGAAACCGGCAAGGTGGTAAAGGGTTGGTGGAACGTAGCCACGAGGAACTCGGGCGTAACGGCCTGCTGTCCGGTCTTCAGGTATTTACGGGTGCAGGCTCAGCAGGTCCGCCAAATACGCCCTGGGGCTGACGGCGGCTTCGCAATCGCGGCATGGGGCCGGTTCGGGCAGGACATCGGCCAACTCAGCCAGTGAGGCGGGCAACGGCAAGCCGTTCGCCCGGTCGACGGCGATGCCGGCCAGTATATTGTCGAGGACTTGCGTCTGGGCGCGCGCTGTGGCGTGCAGCCGCGCTGCCTCGGACTCGCCGATCCGTTCGCCGACGGCCCGGACAAACTCCGCCCGCGCGACATCGGCAATGGCGGCCACACTGTCGTAGCCGTGCTCGACCAGCGCCGCCATCGCTGGGGCAGCGAGCGATAGCCGGTTGAGGTCGGCGTAAGCGGTGCTGACTTCCGGTGCGCCAGCCGCCTGATCGAGCGGTTGCTCCGCCGCTGGTGGAGCGCTTGGAATACCCTGTTCGAGCCTGAGCTGTTCGAACCGCGCCAGGATCTCCGCCAGCGAGCCGCCCAGACTGGGGGAAACGATCCGCTGCTGCAGCGCGGTCTCCAACGCTTGGCGCAGTTCCCCGACGGGCCGAGCCAGCAGTTCGTTCAACTTCAGCGGCCAATTCTGGCGGGCCAGGCCGTAAAAGACCTCGGCGGACAGGCCAGCTTTCCGAGCGAGCTTCGCGCTTTGCCGCAACAGCTTGAGACGTTCCCGTTCGATATCCGCTTTCTCGGCCAGGGCGGTGATCTTCTTTTCGGTGAGGGTCGCCACTTGCGCGCCCTGCAACAGGGGATGAAGGGCGACCAGCAGTTGCTCGTATTCCGCCAGCGGCGGCGTCAACGGCGGCGCCACGATCAGATCGATGGTCGCCTCGGCGGGCGCATTCAGCAGAATTTCGGAAGCTGGCGAGTTGCTGATCCGTTGCATTGAACACCCGGATCAGCAGATTGGCGCTGCCCCTTTCGGGATGGCGCAGTTGCGCGATGGTGTACTTGATCTCGTACTGACCCGCGGCATTGGTGGTCGTCTCGCCCAGCAGTTGTTCCCCGTCCGGGTCCTTATCGAAGGCGCGCACCTTCCCGCCCACGAATGGCCGGCAATCCGGCTGCCGGATGAGGCCGCGCACGACGTTGAAGACTTCGGGTTTTGTCGGCGTAATGATCAAGCCCTGATCGTGTTCGATCCGGGCCGAGAAGCCCCATTCGACGTGGGTTTCCGCCACCGCCGCCAGAAGGATATTATTGCCTGGCGGCAGGCGGATGGAGGCGCAGATTTCCTGGATCTGCTGGTTGATATCGCGCTCGCCGGCATAGCGCAACGCCTGGATTTCGTTGCCATTGAGCCAGACGCGGATGGAGTCGTCGCCTCGGATGCAAAGGCGGGTTCTTCTGGCGTCCGGTGAGATGATGTAGACCAGGAAGAAGGCCAGGGCGTGATGCTTGCCGGCGAAACTATGCGGGTCCTGGGGATCGGCGGGACCGGCATCCAGGTGTTGATGGATGTCGTCTTCGATGTCATGAATTTGATCGCCGCTGACGTTGGAGAATGTCAGCACCCGCCAGGTATAAGTCTGGCTGGGGAAATACACGCCGTTGCCGTAACTGGTCGTATCTCCCTCATCGGGTCCTTGCGCGAGCGATCGTGTGAGTTGTCTTGGATCCAGGGCATTGCTATCAATATCCTCGATGATAACCTTGGCCAGAGGATGACGATCATCGGGATAATGCGCGGTTTGATGGTCTCTGTTGAAAATCGGTCCCAGGACCAACCACGTTGCAATGATATTTGATTGCCGCATTTTTCAATCCCCCTCCATCTGCCGTGAGTTCCGACAGATGGGTTTCTAGTTTGCTCGATAGGTTCTATTTCGAATCTCAATACTTTTTAAATGCCAGCCCAATCATTCAACGCCAAGTAGCTGTAAGCCCAGGGTGTATGAAGATAATTGAACACCTACCTCCCTCTGGTAATATGCTATTGCACTAATTGATGCTCTGTAAGTTATTGATCCATAAGTTGTACCAATCACACTTATTACCAAGGCTAAATTTTTTCCAACCCGGACAATTGCGTTACTGGCTGATATGCACCGCCTATCGACTGAACTAAGTGTTGGAGTCTGTTGTATGCAATACCACGCTCAAGTGCTTTACCAAAAATTGCCGACATCAAACTTGGAACTCTCACACCAGCCTGTGCAAAGTTTTGACTAACTGGTCCGATTGCCATTCCAGGATTATTAGCCAGTTGATTGTAAGCATTGCCATACGTAGGCGCCATTTAGAGGCGCATAATTCGCCAACCTTTGACTGGAGGTAACATAGCCAAGACTGCCAACACCAACAGAACTAGCCGTTATGTCAGAAGCGTACAAGCCCCCATTAACGTAGATAGTCGCCAGTATACTCGCTCCGCCTTTTGCGTATAGAGCACCGGTAGGCGCCAATCCGCCGGTTAACGAATAAATCTCACCAGCCAATATCATTACGGCTGCAGCAGTTGTCGTTCAAACATTCAACTGTCACTCCTGATGTTACTTGCTCCCCCACACCTGATTGCAACTGCTGCAATGGGGAAGGGAGACGCGGATTAATATCCGACGCAAACATCCCGGGTACGAGTGGCCGCATTAAGTGGTAAAAGGCAGATTTTTCGTTGTATTCTGGCCTTGGTGATGGATGACTATCTGCTCCATTTTTAGATGATGTAGGGGGTTTCCAATTAGGTGGAAGAGGAGGACCAACGAATGGTTCTTCAGGTGGCGGTGCTTCTTTTGCTCCTGCTACTTCAGTGGTATCCCCCCCAGGTGTTCGTACCCCTGCATCCTTAGAGCTTGGAGTGTTTCCTGTGGAGGTGCGCCCCCATCCAAATTGTCAGCACTTTGTAGTCCAATGGGATCTCTTGCATTCAATGGATTGCTTTTGACGTATTGATAAATATTCAAACCATCCACTATTCCAGCCGGATCGCAGTTAAACCATCTTCCGAGTGATGGTGAGTAATAGCGTGCGCCAAAGTAGTACAGTCCGCTCTCCTCATCCTTCTCTTTTCCCGTAAACCGATACCGCTTGCGGGCAAAACTACCGAAGCTGGTTTCGCCGTAGGGCGTGTATTCCTCCCGATTAGTCCAGCCGCCCGAGCTGCCAATCACGAGATGACTGCTGCCCAGGTGATCGCCCAGGTGATACTTCACCGCCGGGGTGGAATCATCCGAGAATGGATCGCCCACGCGCACCAGGGCAATCCGGCTCTGGTTATCCAGCACATGCAACGAGTTATTCTCCTGCGTCGCGCTACCCTGGACTCGACGGTGATGCTCGAAAATACCATCGATATAAACCGTCACCTCCAACTGGCCACCCTGTTTGCGCACCAGCTTCTTTACCCGCTGCCCGCCGGCATCGTAGAGATAATGGGCATGCACCGACGGCTCGGCGGCGCCGGCCTGGGTCCGGAAAACCCGCAGCCGGTTGGCGTAATCCCACTCAAAGAAGCGGGAGGCGTTTTCCTGAATCAGGTTGCCGCTGGGATCGTAGCGATAGGTAGACGGCGTCTGACCGATGGTCACGGTCGCCAGGCGATTGCTGCCGGGCGCCAGCGTGAACTCGCGGGCAAAACCGCCGTCGCCGTTCTGGTGCTGCAACCGCTCGATATTGCCGACGGGGTCATAGTGATACTGCTCGGTATACGCCCGCGTCCGGGTCAGGTCGGCGCCGCGCGGCCTGTCATCCCACGGCCACTCCGGCGGGCGGTCGCATTCGCGTCCGCTGGCCGACAACAGCCGGTACAGCGGGTCGTAACCGAACTCCCGGTCGAGCGCGTCGGCGCCGAGCAGCGAATTCGGAATACCGCTCGCCGGCGTGCGGTCCCGAATCCGGGTGATGTTGCCGGCAAGATCGTAGTCGTAGGCGAAGTCCTGCAGCACCGTTCCCGTCGGGTGATAGCGCAACGGGTCCGGTTGGCTGTAAGGCTCGGTGCGCAGCCGTACCAGGCGGAAGGTTTGCGGGTCATAGGCATAGCGCGTCATCACGCCATTGCCATAGGCGATGAGCACCCGTTGCCCCTTGGCGTCGTAGGCGATATGCCCGACATAGGGGGCGCCATCCAGGGTCACCCGCTCCAGCGCCCCGGCGCGGTTGTAGTGGGGGCGTAACTCCTTGTGCGCACCCGCCACATCCTGCGGATAGTGCATGACCTTGACACGGTTCAGCGCATCGTAGCTGACGGAAGCACGATAGCCGGTGGTCTCCAGCAGCGCCGCCGCGTGAGCCTCCAGGCTGCTCCCCGCCGGCGGCTGCCAGTCCACCCGGTACGCCGGCGCCGGCCCCCGATCCATCGCGGCGGCGTTAAATCCGCCGAGAATCTGCGCATCCTGGATTACCCGCCGTTCTTTCTCCAGCACATTGCCCTTGAAATCATACGATGCCAGCGTCAGCCGCCCGGCCTCGTCATCATGCTGGTAGAGTTTGCCCAGCAGATTGGCCGCCACCGCCTGCGCCGGCGGCAGACCGGAATCCGGACTGTCGCCATAACTGAGGCGCTCCCGCAGGGTCGGCGCCTGGCCGTCCCCGTCCCGTGCCCACAGTCGAAGCGGCCGATTTAGCACGTCGTAGACATGCAGCACCAGCGCCCCTTTGCTGTCGCGCTGCTCGATGGGGTTGCCCATCGCGTCCAGCACCACGCGATGACAACCGGCATCGATGCTGTCGCCGCGCAATGGGCGGTTGGCGAGGTCATAGACCTGCCGAAAAGCCAGCCGCCCCAGGGCATCCGTGATCGTCAGCAGGTTGCTTCGAATATCGTAGGTGGACTGCGTGCGATACGCTGCGATCGGCGGCAACGGATCGGCCGGACCGGCAGCCGGAGCGCGGTTGCGCGCCACCGCTTCGACCGTCCGTCCCAAGGCGTCGATCGTGATGCTGGAAGGCGTGTTCCAGTGATGCCGGTAGCGGCCGGCCTCGAAATCTGCCGTCGGCGTGCGCCCCGCGTTATCGTTGGCATCATAGGTGTAGGCTTCCCAGGGCGTGGGAGTAAACGGGTCGGGATTATCGAGGTCCGCCGGGATACCGTAAATCACCCGCTGCTCGGAGCCATTCGGATTGACCGTGCGGATGACCTGCCCGCGCGGATCGTAGAACATTTCGACCTTCCGGCCGCGCTGCGCCTCCGTCGACGGGACATAGTCCCAGCCGGTGGAGAAGAACGGCTCGTACTTTTCCACCACCCGTCCCTTGTTGTCGTAGATCTGCCAACCGCTGACCACGACATTCGGCGGATCGCCCGCGGCGCGCCGCCGCCCGACCGCGTCGCCAACCGGGAGCGACTGCTCGGCGGGCAGCACGGCGCCACCGAAAACCGGGTCGCCGAAGAGGACGTCCTCGGCCTGGGTCCGGGTCTGGAGCAAGCGCCCGAAGCCGTCGGAGTACTCGACGGTCTCCAGGGTCTCATCGCGCTCCGGCTGGGGAACATCGGTTTCGGTGTCGTGATGCACCTGCCGAATGGTGCGCACGGAGATCGGTTGCCCATGATCGATAAAGGCCAGCAAGTCGTATTCCAGCCGCGTGCTGGGCCGTTGCTGGTCGCCTTCACCGGCCTTGCCTTCGAGCGACGTGGTCGCCGGCAACCCCAGCGGGGTAAAGGTCATCACGCTCCGATTGCCGTTCGGGTCGGTGATCTCGCGCGGTTGCAGGATCCGATAGTCGTAGGCGGCGCGGGTCGTCAGACCCGCCGCGTCGCGCACCTCGGTCGCCAGCAGGGCAAAGCGGTCGTAGTCGATGGTGGTGTCGCGTCCGAGCGGATTGCGCTCGAGTATGACCAGACCGCGCCCCTTGCCGGCTGGATCGGCCTGGAAGTCATAGCGCCGTCGCACGGTCTGCACGAAATAGCCACGGGCGTCCAGCGGATCCGGTCCGCCGTCGTGGAAAACATAGCCCGCCAGATCGGGCAGCAGGCGGCGAAATTCCTCCGGATACTCGGCGGTCCATGGTGGGGCGCTGTGGATCGCCAGGTACGGCGGTACCTCGGGGGGATTACGCGCGGCATCGCCGCTCTGGTAAGCCTCGCGCAGTATCTCTTCGGTGAGTACCAGGCTTTCGGTACGCACCAGAGCGCCGTAATCGCCGAGTTGGCCGAGCGGCAACCCCTGGCAGGCGGGACCATCGTAGAAGTGGCGCGTCTGCCCGAGCAACCGGCGCGCCGTGGGGTGGCCCAGGACCTGCTCGTGCAACGCGGATACGCTGGCGGCGCCATCGTTGAGGATCTCTTGGGTGGTGGTACGCACCACCCGTCCGACGAGATAGCACCGCGCATCGTCGCGGTGAGCGTAAGTGGTCACCGTCTGCGTGCACAGGTAGGGTTCGCCCGGCGCCGCGGCCACCCGAAAATCCCGCCCCCGAGGTACAGCGACACTGAGCTGCGAGCGCGGCTGACCGTAGTCATCGTAATCGTCCGTGAAGCTCAACTGCGTCAGCGGGTCGTCGCCCCGCTCCCACTGGGTCGTGCGTTGGGCGAGGGAATGCGGAAAGAAGATCGGTAATCTGGTTTCTTCGCTGGCGCCGGCGGGCGACTCTTCGCGCACGCCATACAAGTGCTCGGTCACGCTATAGGGCCGGTCCTGCCGTTCCATGCCATCCAGGGCGTAGAGTTCGGTGCGCAGGATGCTGCCGCGCAGGGACCGCAGGGCGTCACGCCGGACTCGGCGCGGCAGGCGGGCGAGGAAATCGGTCATGGCCGGGGGGCGGGCAAGGGCCGGCGAATCGCCCGGCCAGAATTCAGTGCGGAAATCCGCTTCCTCCCAGCCGCCGAACTCATCGCCGATGGGTCCCTGGTGGAACCAGGTGCGGGTCTCGGTCGGCGGGGAAAACCATCGGTCCGTGACCGCTTCGAAGGGTCGGTCCGGGTGCAAACCCGCGGCGTGATAGTCCTCGAAGATCACGGTATCCCGCTGGTCCACTCGCCCGAAGCCGCGGAACTCGCGTTCCGCGCCATCCCAATAACCGTGATGGTAGCGATACTCGGTGGTGAGCTTGCCGCGCGACAGGGCATCGATCACTTCGACCCGGGCCACCACCTGCACCGGAAACGGCAACGGCGTCTGCCAGCGCGTCGCGGGCCGCTGCTGGTCCGCCAGATAAAACCGGGTGGAAGGCGCATACTCCACCCGAGTCACCGCGCCCAGATGATTAGCCATTTCCCGCAACAGGTACGGTTTGATCCCTCCCGTGAGATCGAGGAAGAACAGGCTCTGGCGTGACCTGCCGCCCGCCTCCGTGCTCCACAACACCCCGCTGACGCCGGTACCGGACAAATCGGTCAGCCTGATCGCATCCATGTCCGCGACCGGCGGCGTACCCCGGATGACGATGGGCTCGCTCCACCCGTTGCCGCTCTGGTTGATCCACACCGTCACCTTGGTATCGTCCACATAGACGATGTCGGCCAGTCCATCGCCGTCCACGTCGCCGAGCAGAATGCGCCTGGGATCATAGCCATAGGGGAAACGCGGGCTGTTACGCATGTGAATGCGCTTGCCCCAGTCCCCATAGCCCAGATTGGGCCAGTACTCGACATTGCCGTCATACACCAGCACGATGTCCTGGAGGCCATCGCCCGACATATCACCCCACTTGACGCGGGGATCGGAGAAATTGACGTTGGGGAATTCCGCCAAAGCCCGGCGCTCTATCGAGCGCGTGCCGTACCATCCTTGCTGGGGATCGTTGAAGAAACATTCGAAACGAGTTCCTGAACGCAGCGCATCCGTAACGCCGTCGCCATCCAGGTCGACCAGGCGCACCTCGGGGTCTTCGAGATTAAAACTGGGGGTCGCGCGATAGCGCTGGAACGAGCGGCGCTCCCATAACCCGTCGAATGCCAGGGGGAAATACCCGTTCAGGCCATTGCTGGTGACCAGGAGATCGATGCGGCCATCGCCGTTGGCGTCGAGCAACTGCACGCCGGGGTCGGCCAAGGCGAGACCCGCTGGCGCCTCGCGCATCGCGCGGGGCAGATCGAAGCGGCCACCGCCCAGGTTGCGCCAGTAGCGCGCCGTCCCGTTCAGCTCCAGAATGTCGGGGAGGCCGTTGCCAAACAGGTCGGCGAGTTCGTAGTCGGGGTGGGCCAGCGAGCGGGGTGGCAGGTCCGCGCCGGCGACCGAAAAAAAGTCGCGCCGTTCCGGTTCAAAGCGGGTATAGCCAAATTCCAGCGGGGGCAGCCATTCCGATTTGGCGCCATCACGCCCTTCCACCCGCACCTGGCTGAGCAGGGAAACCCCATTCTGCGGCAACGCTGAGGGCAGCGGATCGCGCTGGTCGAGATAGACCAGGTGATAGGTGCGGGTGAGCGTGTCCGTCTCTGCCTGGGTGAAGATATCAATCTGGTGGCAACGGCGGACGGTGCGGATCTCGAACCCCGCACGATAATCGGAGAACGGATCGGTCCGGTTCTCGTAGCTGAACTTGACCGTGACCAGGAATTGCGGGTTGGCCGGGTCACCGTAGTCAACGTAGCGAATCTCTGCAAGGTAAAGCTGATCCCAATGATGGGGTCCCTCGGTCTGGACAGCATCCCGCTGGTATAGGTAATCGATGCGATTGCCGAAGGGATCGACCGTGCGAGTCAAGCGCCAGGCGAAGACCCGGGAACGATCGGCGGGGTCGGCGATGGCGGCAGGGTCCCGGCCGCTGGTTCCCGGGGTACCGTACAGACTGACCAGCCCGTCCTTGCTCCTGACTTCCCAGTAGTCATTGCGGGCGTCCCGGTGATGGAGGATACGGGCGAACAGTCCCTCAGTACGAGGCTGATAGTGGGTTTCCGTAGGATGCTGCTCAACCGGGACCAGGTCTTCGGCTCCCGACAGGACAAATGTGTCCAGTGCGTCGTCGTAGCGAGGAATGCCTTTAGCGATTTTGCGGCTGATCCCTGGAATACTCAAATGCCAGCCTAATCCGAAAGCGCTGTTGCCATTCCCAGTGCTGTAGACCAGGTTCAGCTGGGGCTGAAAGCCACTACGACCCGCTGGCAGCGCCAAGGGAACGGTAAAATTGCCCGTGCCCGTGTGCAGATCAGGCGAGAAGCTTTCGCCGATACCGCGCTGAGCACCGCCGCCTTTCGGCAAGGAAATAACCTGACTTGAGTTTCCTGATTTGTTACTCATCTCTATTTTTCCTGTAACCGTTCACTGGGATTTATATACCTAAAACGGTAATGCGAATTCAGGGCTAACTTGGACGAAGGGAGTTGCACCCAATCCATTGATAGCCGAAGCTGTGGGGTGAGCTACCACTCCAACAACTGAGGAGACAGGCAGTGGATTGGGAAGTACAGTTGATAACGCTTTATGAGTTCGTTGGCAAGCACTATCGTGAGCAGTTAGGGGTTTACTGCCAGCGCTTCAGCCCCTTTGTGGACCTCACGTTCACCGATGAGGAGGTGCTGTGTATCTACCTCTGGGGGGGTACTGCAGAAGCGGCGAGAGGTCAAGGACCTCTATGATCACACCCGGCGGTATCTGGGTGCCTGGTTTCCACAGCTACCCTCGTAGGGAGGCTATGTCCAACGATTGAACCGCGTGGCAGGGATGTTTGCCCCGCTACTGGAACTCGTGCAGCAGACCTGTCCGCGCACGGGGGTGCTGGAGCACATCCGCTTACTGGACCTTTTGCCCCTCATCACCTTTTCGCTCCAGGACCGTGCTTCCCAGTCCGTGCACTCGCGACAAAGACCGAGGAGCGCATCAAAAATTTAGCCGCCAGGCTTCAGCGACTCGTCCGCATCAGGCGAATGTCAGCGGTATTGGGATTGTCTTCACAGGTTTATGAAACATTCGGATTAGGCGTACTAAAGTTAATATACACATTTAAATATAGCCTCCTTGAGGATTTTTCAGCATGGATTTCAAATGTCTGATTGCTGCCGATTTGCATCTGGACAGCCCGCTTCACGGCCTGTCGCAATACCCCGGCGCCCCCGTCGACATGCTGCGGGGCGCCACCCGTGAGGCGCTCAAAAACCTGGTCCGGCTGGCGCTCGAGGAGCAGGTCTCCCTGGTGCTGCTGGCCGGGGATCTGTACGACGGCAACTGGCGGGACTACAACACCGGCCTGTTTCTAGCGCAGCAACTAGCCCGCCTGCGGGAGGGCGGCATCAGGGTATTCGTCATCCACGGCAATCATGACGCCGAGAACCGGATGACCCGTAGCCTGAATTTGCCCGATAACGTGACCGTCTTTAAAACCCGCCGTGCCGATACCATTCGCTTAGAGGCTCTCGGCGTCGCCATCCATGGCCAGGGATTCGCCCGCAAAGACGTAATGGACAATCTCGCCGAACACTATCCCGTCGCCCAGGCGGATTTTTTCAATATCGGCATGCTCCACACAGCACTGTCTGGCTATCAGGGTCACGCGCCCTACGCACCCTGCTCTCTGGGAACGCTACAGTCCAAAGCTTACGATCTGTGGGCCTTGGGCCATGTCCACACCCCGGTGATCCTGTGCGAGGAACCACTGATCCTGTTCCCCGGCAACATCCAGGGCCGCCACGTCCGCGAGATCGGTCCCAAGGGCTGCGCACTGGTGACCGTCGAGGATGGCAAAGTCGTGTCCCATGAGCAGCGCAACCTCCATGTCCTGCGCTGGGAAATCGTCCGGGTGGACGCCACGGAAGCGTCCGATCCGGACAGCGTGGTAGAGATGGCTGCCGCCGCGGTGGCGACGGAAATCGAGCGGGGGGGTGGCGAATTTGTGGCCACCCGGGTCGCCCTCACGGGAGACAGCCGTGCCCACCGCCGACTGCTGGAGAATCCCGAGCGCTGGACAGCAGAGATTCGACAAACGGTTGCCGCTACCACCACCGAGACGGCCTGGGTGGAAAAGGTGCAGTTCCTGACCAGGCCGGGCCTCGACCCGCAGGACAGCCTGCCGGGCAGCGGCCCACTGGCCGATCTGCTGCGTTATGTCGATGGGCTGGCGGCGGATGACCAGTTGCGCGCGCTCCTGGCCGAAGATCTGCAAACGCTTAAGGAGAAACTGCCGACGGAGATTTTTCTGGGAGATGAGGGCATCGCGCCGGATTCGCCGGACGCGCTGGCACGCGCCGTCGCCGACGTCAAGGGGATGCTCATTCCCCGGCTGCTGGCATCGAGGGTAACGAAATGAGATTCCTTGCCCTGAATCTGATCGCCTTCGGGCACTTTCACGACAAATCGCTCGAATTCCCCGAGGACCAGGGCTTGTTCCTGATCTACGGCCCCAACGAGGCCGGCAAAAGCACCTGCCTGCGGGCCTTGCGGGGGCTGCTCTATGGCATCAAGGAAAGGACAGCCGATGCTTTCCAACACGAGGCCAGGAGACTGCGGGTAGGCGCCACTCTGTTGTCTGCTGGCGAGCGCCTTGCCATCGTCCGTCGCAAGGCCAGAAAGGACACCCTCCTGGGTCCCGCCGAGAATGTACTTCCGGAGGATACGCTCCAGTCCTTGCTGGGTGGAATCAGCCAGGAGGTCTACGAACGCCTGTTCGGGATGACCCGTGACGAACTGGTCGAGGGCGGCAAGGCGCTGCTCAGCGGTAAGGGTGGCGTCGGGGAGAGCCTGTTCGCGGCGGGGCTGGCCGGTACCGACCTGCAAGGCGTCCTGGAGACCCTGAAACAGGAAGCCGACACTCTGTTCAAGCCGGCGGCATCGAATCCGACATTGAACAGCCTCACTCGGCAGTATCGCGAACTGAAGAAACAAAGCGATACCTCCACCCTCTCGGTGAAAGACTGGGAGAAGCTGGACACCGAACTGACCAGCTTGTCCTCCAGAGCGGAGGAATTGAAAATGTGCATTGGCCAGTCCCTGGAAGAACAATCCCGCCTCGAACGGGTGCTGCAAGCTCTCCCCCTGGTGGCCCGGATCAAGGAACGCCGCCGCGAGCGCGCCGGACTGGCAGTAACGACCCTGCTGCCGGAAGGATTCACCCAGGAGCGCGAGTCGGTGCAGGCACAACTGATGCGGGCGCGGGCCGAGGCGGAGAAAGCACAGCCACGAATCGTGCAACACGAGGCACAGTTGGCCGGCCTCTCGGTCCCCGACGAACTGTTGGCGCAGGAGGCTACGGTCAACGAATTGATCAAGGAGTCCGGCGGCATCCGTAAGGCCAGACAGGATCTCCCCCGCGTCCAGCAGCAGGTGCATGAAGCGCGGGAAGACGCCCGGGAAATTCTGGCGGATTTACGGCCGGATCTGGAACTCGAAGCCGCCGAGACGCTGCGGCTGCCACTGGAGCAGCGGGAGCACATCCGGCGACTGGCCGAACAGTACGGCCCCTTGGTGGAGCGGGGCAGAAGCGCGACGCAACGCGAACAGGACTATACAGCGAAACATGTCGAGGCGGAGCGGGAACTGGCCACACTACCGCCGGCGCGCGACGTGTCCGAGTTGAAGCGGACGGTGGCGCAACTGCGTAAGAAAGGCGACCTGGAGACGGGTTACAGCAAGGCTGTCGGCGAGGCGCAAGCCGCCTGGCGCAAGGCCAGCGAGGCGCTTCAGCGTCTGCCGCTGTGGACCGGCGCCCTCGACAGTCTCATGGTGCTGCCGGTTCCGTCTGACGAAACCGTCAACGAATTCGAGCAGCATTACGATAACAACGGCCGCGCTCTGGAACAGGCGCAGCAGGCGTTGGCCGAGGCGCGGACAAAAATCGGCGACCAGGAGGGCAAACTGGAGCGGCTGCGTTTGTCCGGGGAGATTCCGCTGGAGGACGATCTGGCAACCGCCAGGGCAAAGCGGGACCGTGGCTGGACCCTGGTCCGGCAGGCCTGGCTGGCGGGAAGTCGGGATGAGAAGGCGGAGCAGGCTTTCGACCCGCTGTTGCCGCTCGACCGGGCCTATGAAAACAGCGTCCAGGACGCCGATACGGTAGCCGACCGGATTCGACGCGAGGCCGACGCCGTCGCCCGGAAAGCGGAGTATCTGGTGGAGAAACAGGTCCAGGAAGGACGGGTGGCGGACCTTACCGACCAACTTAAGCGGCTCGAAGCCGAGCTGCAGGCCAGCGCGGAGGCATGGCGGGCGCGCTGGAACCCGGCGGGCATCGACCCACTGTCGCCCCGTGAGATGCGCGCCTGGCTCGCCATGTATAAGGACCTGATCCGTCAAGCTGGCGAGGTGCAGACTCTCGAGAGCAAAGCGCAGACGATCCTGCAAGACCTGGAGCAAAGCCGCCGCCTGCTGCGTGATCGTCTGGGCCTGCCGGACGAGCCGGTGCCGTCTCATGAAGCCACCCTCACTGAATTACTGGAACGGGCGGATGCGCTGGTGTCGCGGCAGGAGGCCCTGCAGACCCAGCGCAAAACCCTGGAACAGCAAGTCCATGTCGCCCATGCTGAGTTGATCAAAGCGCGGGCCGAACGCGAGGGGGCGACTCAGGATCTGCAGGATTTCAAGACGGCCTGGGCTGAAGCGGTGCACGGGATCAATGCTTCCCTCACGGTGTCGGCGGCCGCGGGTTTTTTGGAAAATGTTCAGAAACTGTTTGCAAAGCTGAAGGCGGCCGAGAAAGATCAGGAGCGGGTCAAGGGGATGGACCGGGATATCAGAGTTTTTGAAGAGAAGCTGCATGCCTTCCTTAGCGCATTCGCCCCGGCGTGGCTCGGGCTTCCCCCGGAGCAGGCGGTCGACGCCTTGAAAGAGGCTATCGCCAAAGGAGGGAAGGATAAGGTTACCCGCACCAACCTATGCTCTCAACTGGACGAGTGGCGGGGGAGCCTGGTCCAGGCACAGGATGACAGCCAGGCGCTGGAGTCCCGGCTGACCGCCCTGCTCGAAACGGCAGGGTGCGCCACCCTCCAGGAATTGACCGCCCTGGAGAGCCGATGCACGGAGGCGCGCCGTCTCGATGCGGACCTCAAGGTGCTCACCGACCAGATCGCCGTGTTGGCGGGCAACCGTCCCTTGCCCGAATTTATGACGGAAGTGGAAAACGAAGATCCAGATAAAGCTGCCGCCTGGCTGGCCAGGGTGAGCGGCGAGCTTGGCGATCTTCAGAACGAATACGCCCAGGTTGCCGAGCAGATTGGCGTATGCCGGGAGCAGCAGCGCGCTATGGACGGGCGGGCGGGCGCTGCCGAGGCCGCGCAGCAAGCCCAGGAAGTGCTTGCCGAACTCCGCGATGGCGTCGAGAAATACCTGCGGTTGCGGCTGGCCGCCAAGGTGCTCAAGGCCGAGATCGAGCGCTATCGGGAGCGTAATCAGGGGCCTCTGCTCAGGCACGCCGGAGAGATTTTTGCTGCCGTGACCGAGGGCAGGTTCACGGGGTTGGAGGCGAGTTATGAAGCCAGCGACGAGCCGGTGCTGGTGGGAATCCGAGGCAATGGTGACAAGGTTGAGGTCGACGGCATGAGCGACGGTACCCAGGATCAGCTCTATCTGGCGCTGCGCCTTGCCTCCCTGGAGCGACACCTGGAGGAGAATACGCGGCTTCCCTTCGTAGTGGACGATGCGCTGGTCAATTTTGACGACGATCGGGCCAAAGCGGCATTGAGGGTGATAGAGAAGTTGGCCACCAAGACCCAGGTGCTGTTTTTCACCCATCACCGGCACATGGTGAATCTCGCCAGGTC
Organism: uncultured Pseudomonadota bacterium; assembly: GCA_963708455.1. Lineage (GTDB taxonomy): Bacteria > Pseudomonadota > Gammaproteobacteria > Competibacterales > Competibacteraceae > CAIMUS01. The sequence continues at coordinate 910,244 of CAVPSQ010000004.1, read as the reverse complement.
TGCGGTGGATGGGGGATCTTACATGTGCAGGACCTGTAGCTTGGGTTAGGTTTCCCATCGTCAAACTGTACGATTACCGCGACCGCCAGGCCGAACTGGAGCAGAGTGATAACCTCGCCTAGAAACTCCCCATAACATAAATTAGGCGGCCAGGTAGATGCCGTCTTGGGGGAAAAGCCGCTCGGTCTGCAAAGTGGTCAGTCACTGCCAACACACGCGATCATGACCATAATTTTTGTTATGTTCACTTACCTCTGGAGGCCAGTGCCATGGCGACAGTAACGACAGTCCCGCGTTTCGATCTGGCCAACGGCGACCGCCTCACCCAGGCGGAATTCGAGCGCCGTTACGCGGCGTTGCCGGAAAACTTCAAGTGTGAACTGATCGAAGGAGTTGTCTATATGGCTTCGCCGTTGCGCTATGAAAGTCACGCTAAACCACACGGTCGAATCATGCTCTGGCTGGGTGTTTACGCCGCTGCAACGCCAGGCGTCGAATGCGCCGACAACGCCACCGTGCGCCTCGATCTGGACAACGAGGTCCAGCCGGACGCCCTGTTGCGGCTGCTGCCGGCGTGCGGTGGCCAGACCCGCGTCGGCAATGACGATTATCTCGAGGGCGCTCCGGAGCTGATCGCCGAGATCGCCGCCAGCAGCGCCTCCTACGATCTGCACGATAAGTTGCGCGTCTACCGCCGTAATGGGGTCAGGGAGTATCTGGTCTGGCGGGTGCACGACGGCGCTCTGGACTGGTTCCGTTGGCACGAGGGGCAATACCTGCCGCTGAACCCCGACGCCGCCGGGGTGCTGGAAAGTTCACTGTTCCCCGGCCTGCGGCTGCACGTTGGCGCCCTGCTGGCCGGGGACATGGGGACGGTGCTGGCCGAGTTGCAGCGTGGCCTGGTCAGTCCGGCCCACGCTGCCCTGATCGCACGCCTGCAAAATCCCGCCTGAATTCCTGGTCACAGCCCACAATCAGAATAAAGACTGGACTCACAGGCATGATCTTTTTCGGAAATCACCTGAAGCTTTCACCAATGCCTGTGAGGCGCTCGATCTGCATCTGGAGAGCCCGCAGAAGCTCGGTTATCCCCAACCGCTCGCAAGCACCCCCATCCTACGCGCTACGCGCTACGAGTTGGGTCGGTGGCAAATGGGTGCCGGGCGGCGTCCTGTACCCGACCTGCGGACTCAGTCAATTTACTTTGGCAGTCGTTTCTGCTCTGTTGCTCTCATGAGCAGTTCGATCGTCGTTTCCAGCCGGATGACCCGTTCAGTGAGATTTTCGATCTTCGCTTGCTGGTTCTCGATGGTCTTGGAGAGTGAGACAATCTTGTCATTCATCTTGATGACAGTAGCCAGAGCATCCCAAATTTTATCGGAGACTCCCATTAGGTTTTCCTTGTCTCCGAGCGCGCTTTAGGCGCCTTGGACGTTTCCAATACCGCTAGCCGTTGTTCTGATTCTGCGACACTGGCTAGGGCATGATCGATTGCTTCATTAGCCTGCTGCGTGCTCATCTCAACCTGCCGCAGCAGCGCTTCCAGGTCACGATCTTCTGGGGCGGCACGGAAATTCTCCGCGGCTCGGCGCATGAAGTCGCTGACATTCAGGCCAAGTCGCTTCGCTGTTCCGGCGATGTTTGCTTTCTGTTGCGGGGTCACTTGCACTACGATACGTTCAGTTGCAGCAGCCATTTCTTGCTCCTAGTATGTACATATACATCACATGTACACAATGAGCTAAAAAACGAGAAAGTCAACTGTTCGGCAATCTCTCGGTTAGTGAGCGCTTGTCAAGCCGCCCCCAAGTACGTACTATGCCACGGGTTTAAATTATTCTGAATTATTGCGGAGAACTTGCATGTTTCACGGCAGTATGGTTGCCATAGTCACCCCTATGGCGGAGGACGGCAGTCTGGATTTCGCCGCGCTGGAGCGGCTAGTGAATTTCCATCTGGAAAATGGCACCGACGCGATCATCGCTGTCGGCACCACCGGCGAGTCCGCCACTCTGGACATGGACGAGCATTGCCTGGTGATACGGCGAGTGGTGGCGGCGGTCAAGGGCCGGATTCCCGTGATTGCCGGTACTGGCGCCAACTCTACCAGTGAAGCCCTGCATCTGACCCGGCAGGCGATGGAGGCCGGGGCCGACGCCTGCCTGCTGGTGACCCCCTATTACAATAAGCCTACCCAGGAAGGGCTTTACCGGCACTACAAGAAAATCGCCGAAGAAGTACCCGTACCGCAAATTCTCTATAACGTGCCAGGCCGCACTGCCTGCGACATGCAGCCCGATACCGTGGATCGGTTGGCGGACATTCCGAATATCGTCGGCATCAAGGAGGCGAGCGGCAGCATTGAACGAATGCGCGAACTGGTGACGCGCTGCGGTGACCGTCTGGATATTTTCAGCGGCGACGACGGCATCGCGGCGGAAGCCATTCTAAGCGGCGCCAAGGGCGTTATCTCGGTGACCGCCAACGTCGCACCCCGTGTCATGCATGACCTGTGCGTCGCCGCACTGGCCGGTGACCGCGCCAAGACCGAAGCCCTTAACAACCGTCTAGCGGCCCTGCACAAGGCGCTGTTCCTGGAATCCAATCCGATTCCGGCGAAATGGGCGGTTTCCCGCCTCGGCCTGATTCCAGCGGGAATCCGGCTGCCGCTTACCCCGCTGTCGCCGCAATTTCATGCTCGGCTGGAACAGGCCATGCAGGAAGCCGGCGTCCTTTAAGCGCCCGATTCACGATGATGCCCTTTGCGCAACTGTTATGGCGGGTCCTGGGGTTGGCTACGCTGTCGTTCACGCTGTGCGCCTGTTCCTGGAACCTGGAGGACATGGTGCCCGACCGGCGGCCCGACTATCGCGAAAGCAAGCTTACCAACCGTCTGGAAGTGCCGCCTGATCTGACCGCTTCCACCATCGACGATACCCTGGCGGTGCCGGAACTCAACCCGACCGGCTCCGCCAGTTTATCCACCTATGCCAGCGAGCGTACCGGCGCCGGTCAGGTGAAGAACTCGGAGGCGGTGTTGGCCACCCCGGCCAACATGCATATCGAGCGCGAAGGCGCCCGCCGCTGGCTGCTGGTCGACAATCAATCGCCAGAGCAACTATGGCCCAAGCTCAAAGAGTTCTGGACCACCAACGGACTGACGCTGAGCCGGGATGACCCGCGCATCGGCGTCATGGAAACGGGCTGGGCGGAGAACCGCGCCGATGTGTCCGGCGGTGTCATCCGCGATGTCCTGAAGAAATTCATCGATTTCGCCTACTCGGCGCCCACCCGGGATCGGTTCCGCCTGCGGGTGGAACGGATGGAGGGCGGCACCGCCATTTTTCTGACCCATTATGGCCTACAGGAAGCCACCGTGGGCGACGAGCGCGGCCGCAAGGATGTGACTACCACCACCGTTTGGCAGCCGCGTCCGGCCGACCCCGAACTCGAGGCGGAGATGCTGAATCGTCTGATGGTCTACCTGGGTGCCTCCGAGCAACGAGCCGCCACGCAGGTGGCCAAAGGCGGCGCACCGTCCGCTGCTCCCCGCGCCCGGCTGACCACCGCCGAAGGCCAGCAGGCCGTGGTGATCGACGACAACTACGCCCGCGCCTGGCGCTGGGTAGGGCTGGCGCTGGACGGCAGCAATTTCGCGGTCGAGGATCAGAATCGCGCCCAGGGTCGGTACACGGTGGAGTATCGCGATTTGACGGAAAGCAGCTCCGAACCGGGTTTCCTGTCCAGGATGGCGTTCTGGAAGGATAAGCCGCCGCCCAAAGGAACCCGCTATCAGGTGCTTCTGTCCGGTCAGGGCAATCAGACCGTGGTGGTGGTCCACAACGCCGAGGGACAACCGGACGATTCCCCCGTCGCCCGGCAAATCCTGCAAACGCTAGTCGACACCATCAAGTAAAACGTCACCGCCCGCGCCGGTCGTTCTGCCGGCGCGGGCGGTTTGAATCACCCACTCGGGCCGCTGCCCGACGGCGGCACCTATGACTCGCGCCAGCAGATCGTAACTGGGGTATTGCTGCACGGTGGCGATGGCGTCGGCGATCAGTCCCTCGTGCAGAAAGATATCGACTTTGCCGAAATCGCTATAACCCACCCCTTGCCGCAGCGTTCCCGCCGGTCCGGTGGGGATACCGTTGTTAGGACGCCCGCTGCAATAGCCGGCGCGGCGCCACCCGGCCGTCATCCAGAATTTCGCCGATCCCCAGAAAGCGCTGCTCAGGCTCTGCGTACAGGCGCACCCAGCCCCGGCTGGGCGCCTTGGGTAGCCAGACCGGCTGACCGTCCGCCAGATAATGCACGGCGTCACCCGTGACCGCTACGGCAGGCCAATCGGCCAGTGCCGTATCCACCGGCAGCAGCACGGCGTCCAGCGCCGCAAACCCCTGCTGCGCCCGCTCCTGCAAGTCCTCCCAGGTCACCATTTGCGTAGCGTCGTAAGGCGCCACCCCGGTACGGCGCAGTGCCGCGATATGCGCCCCACAACCCAGCGCCTCGCCCACGTCCTCGGCCAGGGTGCGTACATAGGTGCCCTTGGAACAAGTTAGCTCGCAGGTGAGAGAAGCGGCTTCGATAGCGAGCAGTCGCAGCGCGTGGATCGTCACAGTGCGCGGCTCGCGCTCCACCACCACGCCCTGCCGCGCTAATGTATACAGACGCCGGCCCTGCTGCTTAAGAGCCGAGTACATCGGTGGAATCTGCTGGATTTCGCCCTGGAACCGGGCCAGCACGGCTGCTATCGTCGCCGGCTCCAACGCCCTGACCGGGCGGGTGCGCACCACTTCGCCCTCGGCGTCGCCGGTAGCGGTAGTCACGCCCAGACGGCAGGTAAATTGATAAGATTTGTCGGCGTTCAGCAGCAGACCGGAGAACTTGGTCGCCTCACCCAGGCAGATCGGCAACATGCCGCTGGCCAGGGGATCCAGGCTGCCGGTGTGACCGGCCTTGCGGGCCTGGAACAGGCGCTTGACGTTCTGCAACGCGGCATTGGATGACAGGCCGAGCGGCTTGTCCAGCAGCAAAATACCATCCACCGGCCTGCGCTCACGGGCTGTCATGGCGATTTATAACCCGGGCGGGCGCAAGGACCCGCCCTACAGAGGTTGCTCTTCGTCCTCGTCGTCGCGATGGCGCGCCTCATCAGCGGCAACCGCCGCGGCAATCAATGACGACAGCCGGGCGCCGCGCTCCACCACTTCATCGTAGTAAAACTCCAGTTGCGGCGTCATGCGGATATGCATCCGCCGGCCCAGCTCGCGCCGCAACAACGGCGCGGCGTGGTTCAGGGCGGCCAGCACTTGTGGCCGCCCGGCGGGATCCCCCAGCAGGGTGATATACACCTTGGCATGGGTCAGATCGCGGCTGACTTCCACGCCGGTCATGGACACCATGACCAGGCGCGGATCGCGGATCTCATCCCGCAGCAGTTCGGCCAGTTCGCGCCGGATCTGTTCACCGACCCGGCGAGTGCGCGGAAATTCTCGCGGCATGATGAGGTTCTCCCCTTGGTAGCGCCTCCGCATGGCGGAGGACGGGCTATAGCGTCTTGGCTACCTCGATGCGCTCGTACACCTCGATGGCATCGCCTTCCCGAACGTCATTGTAATTGCGCACGCCGATGCCGCATTCCATGCCGGCCCGCACTTCGGTGATATCGTCCTTATAACGGCGCAGGGATTCCAGTTCGCCCTCGTAGATCACCACGTTATTGCGCAACACCCGGATCGGGTTGTGGCGGCGGATCACGCCGTTGACCACCAGACAGCCGGCGATCGCCCCGAATTTGGACGAGCGGAACACGCTGCGCACATCCGCCAGGCCGATGATCTGTTCCTTGATTTCCGGTTTCAGCAAACCTTGCAGGGCGCTCTTGACATCATCGATGGCTTCGTAGATCACGCTGTAATAATGCAGGTCCACGCCCTCTTCGTCGATCAGCTTCCTGGCGGTGTTATCGGCACGCACGTTGAAGCCGATCAGGATGGCCTCCGACGCCACCGCCAGATTGGCATCGCTTTCGTTGATGCCGCCCACACCGCTGGCGATAATCCGCACCCGAGCCTCGTCCGTGGACAGATGGGTCAGCGCTTCGGACAGGGCCTCCACCGAACCCTGCATGTCGGCTTTGAGCACGATGTTAAGGGTATGGATCTTGCCTTCTTCGAGCTGTTCGAACACATTCTCCAGCTTGGCTTTCTGCTGCCTGGCCAGCTTGGTTTCGCGGAACTTGCCCTGCCGGAACAGCGCGATTTCGCGCGCCTTGCGCTCGTCGTTCACGGCGATGAAATCGTCGCCGGCGTTGGGCGTGCCGGAGAAACCCAGGACTTCCACCGGAATCGACGGGCCGGCCACGTCGATCTGGACGCCAGTTTCATCCAGCAGGGCGCGCACCCGGCCGTATTGCTGACCGCTCAGCACGATATCGCCTTTGCGCAGCGCGCCGCTCTGCACCAGCACCGTCGCCACCGGACCGCGTCCCTTGTCGAGCCGCGATTCGATCACCACACCGTGCGCCGGCCCCTCCAGCGCTGCCGTCAGTTCCAGCACCTCCGCCTGGACCAGTATCTGGTCCAGCAAGGTATCCACCCCGGTTCCGGCTTTGGCCGAGACATCGGCGAACAAAGTGTCGCCACCCCATTGCTCAGGCAGCAGATTCCTACCAGCCAGTTCGCTGCGGATGCGTTCCGGGTCGGCCCCCGACTTGTCAATCTTGTTGATCGCCACCACGATGGGTACGTTGGCCGCCCTGGCATGCTGGATCGCCTCCAGCGTCTGCGGCATGACCCCGTCATCCGCCGCCACCACCAGCACGACGATATCCGTGACTTTGGCGCCGCGGGCCCGCATGGCCGTGAAAGCGGCATGACCAGGCGTGTCCAGGAAGGTGATCGTACCCTTGGACGTGCGCACGTGATAGGCGCCGATATGCTGGGTGATGCCACCCGCCTCGCCGGCCGCTACCCGGGTGCGGCGAATATAGTCCAGCAGCGAGGTCTTGCCGTGATCGACATGCCCCATGATGGTGACCACCGGCGCCCGCGGCAGGGCCTCTCCTCCCCCTTCCTGGGTCGCAGCCAGATCTTCCTCCAGGGCGTTTTCCCGCAGCAGCTTGTAGGTATGCCCCATCTCCTGGACTACAATGGCGGCAGTTTCCTGATCGAGCAACTGGTTGATGGTGACCATGGAGCCTAGCTTCATCAGCACCTTGATGACTTCGGTCGCCTTGATCGACATTTTCTGGGCCAGTTCGGCCACGGTGATGGTTTCGGGAATCGTTACTTCGCGCACGATCGGGGCCGTGGGTTTGGCGAAACCATGCTGTCGCAGCTGCAAGACCGGCGCGGTCTTGACCGGTTTCGATTTTTTGGATTTGCCGCGACGCGCGGTCTTTTCGCCGCCCGGCTCGCCGCGATTGTGCTTGGCGATGCGCCCTACGCTCGCCTCTTCGCTCCATTGCTTCCTGATCTTGGTGTCGCCTGCGGCCACTTCCTCACCGGCATGGCGTTTGCGGCGCGGCACCCCGGCTTTATCGGCTACTTTACCTTTGTCAGCTGCTTTGGGCGGCTTGGTGGTGGTCGGTGGTGGCTTGGTGGTGGTCGGTGGTGGCTTGGCGGTGGCCGGTGGCGGCTTGGCGGTGGCCGGTGGTGGCTTGGCGGTGGCCGGTTGCGGCTGGCGGCCTGCCTGCTCGCGCGTCTTGCGGCGGCGGGCCTCATTTGCAGCCTGCTGGCGCGCGGCTTCCTCAGTCCGCAGGGCTTCCTCCGCAGCGCGGCGGGCCGCGTCTTCAGCCTGCTGGCGCGCGGCTTCCTCAGTCCGCAGGGCTTCCTCCGCAGCGCGGCGGGCCGCGTCTTCAGCCTGCTGGCGCGCGGCTTCCTCGGCCCGCAGGGCTTCCTCCGCAGCGCGGCGGGCCTCGTCTTCAGCCTGTTGGCGCGCGGCTTCCTCGGCCTGGGCTTCCTCCACGGTGCGGTGCAGCGCTTCTTCCTCAGCCCGGCGCCGGACTTCCTCTTCGGCCTGCCGGCGGGCTTCTTTCTCAACCTGGGTGCGCGCCTGTTCCTGCTCTTCCATCAGCTTGCGTCGCTTGTTCTCCTCTTCCAGCATGATGCTGCGCTTGACGTAGGTGCGTTTCTTGCGTACCTCGACGCTGACGGTCTTGATCTGGCCGGGACCCCCGGCCAGCTTGATTTCGCTATGGGTCTTGCGCTTCAAGGTTATCTTCTTGGGATCGCTGATTCCCAAGGGCTCTTTGCCGGTGCTGTGGCTCTTGCGCAGGTGCGTCAGAAAATCGACTTTCTGCTCGTCGGTAATGGTATCGTCGGCGCCGGCCACCTCGATGCCGGCCTCCTCAAACTGCACCAGCAAGCGGTGCACCGGGATGCCCACGTCGGTGGCAAACTGTTTCACTGTTACATCTGGCATTATTCGCTCCACGACGGTTCAGCCTTGCTGCTGCTCTTGCAAAAACCAGGGCGCCCGCGCCGCCATGATCAGGCGGGCGGCGCGCTCTTCATCCAGATCCGCCAGCTCCGTGAGATCGTCCACGGCCAGTTCGGCCAGATCCTGCGTCGTGGCAATCCCCTTGCCGGCGAGCACATAGGCCAGTTCGTCATCCATGCCTTCCAACTGCAGCAGGTCTGCGGCGGGTTCGACGTTACCCATCTTTTCTTCGGCGGCGATGGCGCGCACCAGCAGGGCGTCGCGCGCGCGCCGCCGCAGTTCTTCAACCAGATCCGCATCAAATTCCGGCAACTCCAGAATTTCCTGGACAGGCACATAGGCCACTTCCTCAACACTGGAAAAGCCCTCATGCACCAGAATATCGGCAATATCGCCATCCACGTCCAACTGCTCCATGAAGAGCAGCTTGAGGGTCTCCTGCTCCTGACCGCTTTTGGCTTTTGCCTGCACTTCGGTCAATACGTTCAGCTGCCAGCCCGTCAGGGCGCTGGCCAACTGGACGTTCTGACCGCCGCGGCCGATGGCCTGGGCCAGCCGGTCTTCGGCCACGGCGATATCCATGCTGTGGGAGTCCTCGTCCACCACGATAGAGATGACTTCGGCCGGCGACATGGCATTGATCACGAACTGCGCCGAATTCTCGTCCCACAGCACGATATCGATACGCTCGTCGGCCAGTTCCCTGGAAATGCTCTGCACCCGTGAGCCATGCATGCCGACGCAGGCGCCCACCGGATCGATGCGGGGGTCGCGGCTGCGGACAGCGATTTTGGCGCGCGAACCCGGATCGCGCGCCGCCCCTTTCAGTTCGATCAGACCGCGGCCGACTTCCGGCACTTCCAATTTGAACAGGGCCAGCAGAAATTCCGGAGCCGTGCGGCTGATGAACAACTGCGGTCCACGCGGCTCGGAGCGAACATCTTGCAGATAACCACGCAGCCGGTCGCCGATCCGCAACTGTTCGCGCGGAATCACCTCGTCGCGAGGAATCAGGGCTTCCACGTTGCCGCCCACGTCCAGGCAAACATTGCCGCGCTCTATTCGTTTGATGACCCCGTTGATCAGTTCCCCCTTGCGCTGCAGAAACGCATCGACCACCTGGGCCCGTTCCGCCTCGCGTACTTTCTGCACGATCACTTGTTTGGCGGTCTGGGCGGCAATGCGGCCGAACGGCGTGCTTTCCAGTGCCTGTTCGAGCTGCCCGCCAACGTCGACCTCAGGTTGCAGCACGCGCGCTTGATTCAGTGGCAACTGGCGCGCGGGTGCCGTTACGGCCGCTTCATTCTCCACCACCTGCCAGCAGCGCAAGGTATGATAGTCGCCGTTACGGCGGTCGATCTTGACCTGCACGTCTGCGTCGTCCTCGAAGCGTTTCTTGGCCGCCAACGCCAGCGCCGCCTCGATGGCCTCGAAGATCACTTCCTTGCTGACGCCTTTTTCATTGGAAACGGCATCCACTACCAATAGAATTTCTTTACTCATCTCGCTTGCACCTAACCTGTTCCCAATCAGAATTCGGGAATCAGCCGCGCCTTCACTACCTCCGTCAAAGGCGCCAGCAGTTCCTGGCCCTCGTGTTCGAGCACCACGCAATTATCCCGCATACCGCGCAAACGGGCGGTCAGTGTTTTTCTGCCGTGCAACGGTGCCGCCAGATGCACGCGCACCTGATGCCCGGTGAAGCGGGCGAAATGCTGCGCCGTGAACAACGGCCGGTCCAGGCCGGGAGAGGACACTTCAAGCGTATAACGGCCTGAAATCGGATCCTCGACATCCAGTATGCCGCTCAGTTGATGACTCACCCGCTGGCAGTCGTCCAGATCGACTCCGTCTTCCTTGTCGATATAGACGCGCAGCAGCGCGCCGCCTGGGCGCGGATGCAACTCCACCCCCAGCAGTTCGTAGCCCATGGCGGTCACCACGGGACCCAGAAGTTCCTGTAGTTTGGCGACAGTGTGGCGCATAGGGACCATCACAAACGAAAAGTGGGCCTATGGCCCACTCTCAGCAAATCCAGGCTGCAACGCGGCGTAAACAACAGGTGACGCCAGGGTCGGCGTCGCCGCCTATAAAAAAAGCCCACTGCTGGGCCTGGTTGGTGCTGCATAAGTGGTAGCGGGGGCAGGATTTGAACCTGCGACCTTCGGGTTATGAGCCCGACGAGCTACCGGACTGCTCCACCCCGCAGCAGAGACGCGCATAGTAACAGGCAAGTGCGGGTATTTCAAGGGTGGCGCAAACGGCCATTGCCGGAGGGTAGGCACGTGGACTGTCCCTCAACAGCAGCAACGCGGCAATTCCAACACCGCCTCCAGACCGCCCTGCAAACGGTTGCGCAGCGTCAACTCCCCGCCATGCGCTCGGGCGATATTGCGGGCGATGCCCAGTCCCAGACCCGTCCCGCCGGATTGCCGGCTGCGCGAGCCTTCCAGCCGGTAAAACGGTTCGAACACTTTTTCCAGTTCCGTTGCCGGAATGCCCGGTCCCTCATCGGCCACCATGATGACCAGCGCAGCGGCGCTATCCTCTACCTGGATCGCAGCGCGCCCGCCATAAGCAAGCGCATTGTTCAGCAGATTGCTCAGGCAGCGCTTCAAGGCCAGTGGCCGGACCGAGTACGGCGCCTGCGCCTTCCCCTGGATGCTGACCGCGCCGCCGGCGGCGTGGGCATCCTCCTGCAGGCTGTCCAGCAGCGCATCGATGTCCACCAGCGCCAGCGGCTCTTTGGATTCCGTGCCGCGCATGTAATCCAGAGTGGCCTGCACCATCGCTTCCATCTCATCCAAATCGGCCTCGAATTTGTCCCGCAGTGGGCGCTCTTCCAGCAGTTCGGCGCGTAACCGCAGGCGGGTCAGCGGGGTCTTCAGATCGTGCGAGACGGCCGCCAGCACCCGGCTGCGATCCTGAATGTAGCGGATCAATCGGGTCTGCATGGTATTGAAGGCGCGGGCCGCCCGCCGCACCTCCATCGGCCCGGTTTCCGGCAGCGGCGGACGGTGAATATCCCTGCCCAGATCTATCGCCGCCTGCGCCAGCAGGGTCAGCGGGCGGGTCAGCCAACGCACCGCCAGTGCTGCTGATACGCCGACTGAAACCAGCACCACCAGCAGGATCAGCAACAGGGTATAGGGCCAGTCGAACACCTCTTCCGGCAGCCGCTGGCTGAAGCTCGCCACCTGACCGTCCCGTAACTGCACCTGCACCAGCACCCCCTTGAGGCCGAGGAAACGGGCGTAATAGCCATGTCGATACGGCGGTCCGGGAGGCGGTCCGGGCAACGGGTCGTAATCCTCCTCGATCTCCACGCGCACCGGCCGATCAGGTGGCAGATGGCGGCGCAGCACCACCATCAACAGGGGGATCTGACCGCTGTCATCTTCTCCGGCATCGCGCCAGGGCAGATCCAGGCTGATACGGTTAGGGGGAATATTGAGCGCCTTCGTCAGCCGGTGGCGCTCCGACTGCGGCATATCGTCCAGCAGCCTGACCAGCGCGGCGATGCGCTCGGCGACGTTGCCACCTATCGCCCGATAAGCGGTCTGACCTCGGTCGTACAGCAGGATCGCCGCGCTCAGCGCCTGGGCCAGAATCAGGCCGGCCAGCAGCAGTGCCAGCAGGCGCCCGAACAACGACTGCGGCAACCAGCGCATCAGGCTTCCCGCCGCACTGCAACCGCCAACAGATAGCCCTCGTTGCGCACCGTCTTGATGAGGGCAGGCTCGCGCGGATCGTCTCCCAGCCGCCGGCGCAACCGGCTGATCTGCACGTCGATGCTGCGGTCGAAAGGCGTCGCCTCGCGACCTTGGGTCAAATCCAGCAATTGATCGCGATTCAGTACCCGGTTCGGATGTTCCAGCAGAATGCGCAGCAGCCGGTATTCGCCGCCGCTCAACGGCGTGACCACGCCTGCTGGCGTCACCAGGTGGCGGGCGTTGACATCCAGGATCCAGCCGGCGAAATGAAAGTGGCGGATTTCATCGGGCTCGCCAGGTTGCCGCCGGCTGCGCCGCAGCACTACCTTGATCCGGGCCAGCAGTTCGCGTGGATTGAAAGGCTTAGGCAGATAATCGTCAGCGCCCATTTCCAGGCCGATAATGCGGTCGGTGTCATCGCCTCGCGCCGTGAGTATGATCACCGGAATATCCGAGCGCGCCCGCAGGTTGCGGCACAATACCAGGCCATCGTCACCGGGCAACATCAAATCGAGGATGATCAGATCCACCGGCTCCCGCTCCAGCGCAGCCCACAGCCCGTGACCCTCCGCTGCGGCGCTGACCCGCAAGCCGTTCCTGCCCAGATAGTCGGCCAGCAGCGCCCGCAACTCGACATCGTCATCCACCACCAGAATATGATCGCTCATGCCCGACTACACCTTACATCACATCCGAACCCGCCACCCGCTGCAAGGCCGTTGTTACATACCGTTACAAAAAAGCACCTGCCTGCAATTTACCTGTTACATGGCCGCTGTCCAATAGTAGACGTGAAATTCGAAGTAGCCACTTACACAGGAGCACTGATGTTATGAATACGGTAGCTAAACACACGCTTGCTATTATCACTGCGCTGGGACTGACCACGGCTGCGGCGGTCGCACAACCGGGACCCGGTCCCGGCGGCGGCTACGGCTGGGGGCCGGGCGGCGGACCGATGATGCAGGGCAACCCACAGCAACGATTGGAAATGATGCAGCAGCGCCACAAGCAACGCATGCAGCAGCTTGAACAGCAGCTCAACCTGCGGTCCGACCAGCGCGGCGCCTGGCAGGCATTCGTCGATGCGCAGAACACCTGGCATCAATCCATGCGCAGTCACTGGCAGGGAATGGAGGCGGGCGGCACGACTCCCGAACATTTCAACCAGATGGCGCAAAACATGAGGCAGGGCGCCGATAGCATGCAACCGGTTGCGGACGCTGCTAAAAATCTCTACGGCGTCCTCGACGATACCCAGAAGAAAACGCTGGATCAGTTCTTCGCTAAGCGTCCCAAGATGGGGCGGCGCTCCCGGCAATAAGCTGCACGGAGCCGATGGATTGCGGCGTCGGCATCCAATCCACGCACACGCCACTCGCGGCGGGCGATGTCTGTGCCCGCCGATTTCCTCATTCCTGTCATCATTGCTGTATTGCCGCCGGCCGGCAAAAGCGCCATGATTATCCGGACCGACAACGGCGCCGCGCTGGCGGCGCTGACAAGAACAATCCTTAACTCCGGAGCATCGCCGCGATGGCCTTTCTGTTTGATCCTGAAATCTGGGCCAGCCTGATCACCTTGACCGTGCTGGAAATCGTCCTGGGCATCGATAATCTGCTGTTCATTTCCATTCTGTCCAACCGCCTGCCGTTGGAACAACAGGCTCCTGCCCGCCGTTCCGGTCTGGCGCTGGCGGTGATCACCCGCCTGCTGCTGCTGGCCAGCATCGCCTGGCTGGCGAACGTGGCCCAGCCCTTATTCAGCATTTTCGAACATGCGGTTTCCCTGCGGGATCTGGTTCTGCTGGGTGGAGGTCTGTTCCTGTTGGCCAAGGGAACCACGGAAATTCATGCCACCGTCGAAGGTGTGGAGGAGGAAATACGCGAAACCAAACCGACCAGCTATCTGTCGGTGATCGTCCAGATCGCCATCCTGGATATCGTGTTTTCGCTGGACAGCGTGATCACCGCCGTGGGGATGTCCCAGCACCTGCCGGTGATGGCGGCGGCGATCGTTATCGCTATCGGCATCATGATTTTCTCCGCCGAGCCCTTGAGCAAATTCATCAATACCCATGTTTCCGTGAAGATGCTGGCGCTGAGCTTCCTTATTCTGGTGGGGGTGGCGCTCATTGCCGACGGTCTGCACTTCCACATTCCCAGAGGCTATCTCTATTTTGCTATTGCCTTCTCGATGGGCGTGGAAGTATTGAATTTATTGGCCAAGCGGCGGCGCGAACGGCGGAAGGCATCAAGTCACAGGGCTAACCGTGTGATAGTGCAGTGTGCTGCTCCGCGCCGGAGCAGGTGGGCGGCGGCCGTCTGAAACGGCACCTGCCCGCCACTCTCCTATCCTGGACAGGTGAATAGACCCGCCAGATCACTGGATTTCTATATTGACATTTATTAAAATGTTTACTATAATTGTGGTCAAACTTTTACAAGGAAAGATGTTTTTAAGAGCATTAAGGGATTTTTTCTATATTCCGGGCTTTCTTATTAGCCCTTATGTGAAGGCAAAATCACTTTGTTTCGGAGGAAAGTATGAAAACTCAACTGATATCATTGGTTATAATGTCTATCGTTTCGCTCACGGGACTGCCGGCTTTCGCTCAGAATGCTAAAACCGCGGGAACAAATTCTTCTTATTCAGGTTCTGAATGCCTTCCTTTGAGTAGTTCTTACAATTACAATATTAAAAATGGAGGCCTGTATAACACAGGTAGTTCAACGCGACAGTGGGATTGCCCCATAACTCGTTTATTCATTAGTGGAATCATATTCACAGGTTCTATTTATGTTCAAAACTTGTCAAAAACCAGCCTTTCCTGTGCGCTTAATGTCCGGGGAACTAAGGGTAATACCATAAAAGTTTTCACCAAAAAAGCCTCACCTAGTTCCAGCGTTCAAACGCTTGAGTTTGCAAACCTTCAATATGCTGTAGGTAATTATCACTATCACTTCCTTTGCTCTGTTCCTGGCAAAAATGGTAGCAAGCAATCGGGAATTGTAGGTTATGATGTTATTGAAGTTGGTGTAATTGTACAATGACTAATCTTTACAGGTAAGATTTAATTGTTCATTCCGGGAAGGAGAAAGTCAGGAATATGGCTAAGTATCTTTATAATTATCGGATAATTTTGACCATTATAGCAGCTTTCTCTTTCCTGGGGTTAGGCTGGTTATTAGTAAACCATCTACAAGCCCCGGTAAATCCTGTAGCGATAACGCCTGCCTTGGAAAAACCGGAGGTCTCCGCTCAGCCCAATCACAGAGTTGCGGTTCTAGAAGAACGTCTGGCTGCGCTTTTCAGCCAGATCGACGCCACCCAGACTCAGCAGCGCGCGCTCGTTCAAACGCAACAGCAAATTGTACAAAATATAGCAAAGCTTGAAGCCACCCTTGACAATATACAAAATTCTCTGAATGCCACTCGACTTTATCCCAATAAAGATGCTAAAACCGCGGTACCCGGCAATTTTTCAGAGTTGCAAGAGCAAATCGCGCGGCAAAAGCAGATTTTGTCAGAGAGGGTGGACCAGCCTGAAATAGCGTCCATATCGCCACTGGATTCTCAAATGGCTGTGCAGGCTATCGATACAACCTGCAGTGGCGTCGCCGAAGACCAGATCAGAGACTTCTTTGCTACTGATTCCGCGCAGGGCTCCAGTTTGCAGACTGTGGAATGCCGTACTACCCTCTGTCGCATCCGCGTCATCCATGACAGCGAAGAGGCTAAAGATCAGTTCATTGCAGAATTTCCCAATGCTCTGCCCTGGGAAACTGAAGCCTATATCGAGAATAACGACGAGCAGGACGGCAAGATAAGTACAGTAGTTTATCTCTCCCGCGAAGGTCATTCGCTGCCGGATGGACCTAATCCATAAGAATCTCTCCGAGGTCAAGCATTAGCATTCAGCACGTAGCCACCAAAGAAAATTCAGCGTAATTTGGCAGGCAGACCTTCAGGAATACACCACCCTGACCTTTTCTTCTCCGACCAAGCCACGCAGTTCCCGCAGCAAGGCCTCACTGGGTTTCACCCGCCAGTTTTCGCCCAGTACGATCGCGGCACTAACGCCGGCGCCGGTGTAATCCACCCAGACCGGACATTTGCCCTGCCGCCAGGGACTCAGCGCCGTCGCCAGATGCTCCAGCAGGCCGTTGCCGCACCGGCCGGCCTCCACAGCGAGCACCAACCGGCGAGCATACTCGTCGCGGGCGGCATCCATGTCCAGCACCCGTTCGACGTTGACGCGCAGGCTGTCGGCGAATTCATCCCAGACCAGACTGCCTTGCACCACCAGTATGGCGTCGTCGACCAGTAGTTGGCGGTACTGCTCGTAGGCTTCCGGAAAGACCCGGATTTCGACCCGAGCGCTGCGGTCGTCCAGGGTGACGAAAGCCATCCGTCCGCCGCGATTGGCGGTGCGCGTGCGAATGCTGACCACCAACCCGGCGATCACCACCCGCCTGGCGTCATTCCTGCCGAAGCGGCGGGCCGACGCAGCGCCGTTGTGCTCTTCGCCCGGTAAATCGGCCAGCCGGTGGGTGACGATATGCTCGAGTTCCGTCTCGAACCGCTCGATGGGATGGCCGGTCAGATACAACCCCAACGTCTCCTTTTCTCCTTCGAGCAACTGCTGCCGGTCCCACTCCGGCGCGTCGGCGACCGTGCTGGCCGCAGTCAGCGGTTTTACTTGGGTGGGCAAGCCGAACAAATCCACCTGCCCGGCGTCGCCAGCGCGGGAATCCTGCTCGGCCAGCCGCAGGGCTTCGGGGAGTTGCGCCATCAGGGTGGCGCGATTGGCGGCCAGTCCATCCAGCGCCCCGCAGCGGAGCAGCGCCTCCAGCACCCGCCGGTTGACCTTACGCAGGTCCACCCGCCGACATAAGTCGAACAGGTCGTGGAAGGCGCCATTGCGCCGCCGCTCGTCCAGCATATGCTCGACGGCGGCCTCACCCATGCCCTTGACCGCGCCCAGGCCGTAAACGATGCGGCCCTGGTCATCGACGGTGAAGCGATAGTCGGACAGATTGAGCTGCGGCGGCAGCATGGTCAGGCTCATACTGCGGGCCTCCTCCATGAATACCACCACTTTATCGGTTTTGTCCATGTCCGAAGACAGGACCGCCGCCATGAACGCAGCGGGGTGATGCGCCTTCAGCCAGGCGGTTTGATAGGAGATCAGGGCATAGGCAGCCGAATGGCTTTTATTGAAGCCGTATCCGGCGAATTTTTCCATTAAGTCAAAGATATAGTTCGCTAACCCAGGATCGACTCCACGCTCGGCGGCGCCGGCGGTGAATACGGCTCTCTGTTGAGCCATTTTCGCTGCGTCCTTCTTACCCATCGCCCGGCGCAGCAGATCGGCCCTGCCCAGCGTGTAACTGGCCAGCACCTGAGCGATCTGCATCACCTGTTCCTGATAGAGAATCACGCCGTAAGTAGGCTCCAATATCCGCTCCAGATCGGGATGGGGATACTCCACTCGGGCGCGGCCATGCTTGCGGTCGATAAAGTCATCCACCATGCCCGATTGCAGCGGGCCGGGCCGGAACAGGGCGACCAGGGCGATGATATCCTCGAAGCGGTCCGGTTGCAGCCGTTTGATCAGATCCTTCATGCCGCGCGATTCTAACTGGAACACGGCGGTGGTCCGGCAGGCTTTGAGCAGACCGAATGTGGCTACATCGTTCAGCGGAATAGCGGCGATATCCAGCGGCTCTTCGCCGCGCGCCGTGCGCTGCCGGTTGATGGTCTGCAAGGCCCAGTCGATGATGGTCAGCGTGCGCAGACCGAGAAAATCGAATTTGACCAGTCCCACGCTTTCCACATCGTCCTTGTCGTACTGGGTGACGGCCGCCTGGGAGCCGTCTTCGCAGTACAGCGGGGAAAAATCAGTCAGCACCGAAGGCGCGATCACCACGCCGCCGGCATGCCGGCCGACGTTGCGGGCCAGCCCTTCCAGCGAGTGGGCGAGATCCACCAGATTTCTGACGTCTTCCTCCTGCGCGTAGGCTTTGCGGAATTCCTCGTCCTGGGCCAGCGCTTTGTCCAGGGTGATTCCCAGCTCGAAAGGGACCAGCTTGGCGATGCGATCCACGACGGGATAGGGATAGCCCAACACCCGCCCCACGTCACGGATCACCGCCTTGGCAGCCATGCTGCCATGGGTGGCAATCTGGGCGACCTTATCGCGGCCGTAGCGTGCGGCGACGTAGTCGATTACCCGATCACGGCCCTCCATGCAGAAGTCCACGTCGAAGTCCGGCATGGATACCCGTTCGGGGTTGAGGAAACGCTCGAACAGCAGGTCGTAAGCCAGCGGGTCCAGATCGGTAATGCCGAGTGCATAGGCCGCCAGCGAACCGGCGCCGGAACCGCGCCCCGGTCCTACCGGCACGCCGTGCGCGCGGGCCCACTGGATGAAATCGGCCACGATCAGAAAATAGCCGGCGAAGCCCATTTGATTGATGACCGCCAGTTCCTGCTCCAACCGCTGGTCGTAAGGCTGTCGGCGCGCAGCCCAGTCCGGCGTGTCCGCCGGGAACAGCCGCCGCAGCCGTTTGTTCAGACCCATCCGCGCCTGCTCCGAGAAATAGCCCTCGGCAGTCACACCGACCGGCAGCGGAAAATCCGGCAGACTGGCTTTGCCCAGTTCGATGTGCAGATTGCAGCGCCGGGCGATTTCCACACTGTTTTCCAGCGCCTCCGGCAGATCGGCGAACAGATCTGCCATTTCCTCTGGCGTGCGCAGATACTGCTGCTCGCTGTAAGGGCGTGGCCGGCGCGGGTCAGCCAGCGTATAGCCTTCCTGAATGCAGACCCGAGCTTCGTGAGCGGCGAAGTCTTCGCGCCTGAGAAAGCGCACGTCGTTGGTGGCGACCACCGGCGCACCTGTAGCGGCGGCCAGTTCCACGGCGGCGTCGATATAGTCCTCTTCGTCGGGACGGCCGGTGCGCTGCGCTTCCAGATAGAAACGGTCCGGAAACAGGCGGCGCCACTCGTCCAGCCGCCGTCGGGCCTGAGTGATTTTGCCATGCAGCAGCGCCAATCCTAATTCGCCCTCCCGTCCGCCGGAAAGGGCGATCAAGCCTTCGGTCGCGCTCGCCAGCCAGTCATACGCCAGCACCGGCACGCCATGCTGCTGACCTTCCAGATAACACTGGCTGATCAGCCGGGTCAGATGGCGATAGCCGGTGGCGTTCTGGCACAGCAGCGTCAGCCGGGCAGGGTTCGACCGTCCCCGCTGCACCCACAGATCCACCCCGATGAGCGGCTTGATGCCGGCGGTGTGGGCGGCTTTGTAGAACTTGACGGCTGCGAACAGATTGCTCATGTCGGTCACCGCCACGGCCGGCATGCGCGCGGCGACAGTCTGCTGCACCAACGGCTTGATACGGATCAGGCCGTCGACCAGCGAGTATTCCGTGTGCAGACGCAGATGGACAAAGGTTGCAGTCATAAATCAATTAGAATGTCGAACCAGCCGTGCTGATTATCTGAGACTAGCAGGCCGTTCTGTTGCAAAAAATTTCTCCCTATCGCCGTCTTCGCTATTGAATTCGACGGGCCTGACCACGAGAGTTTAGCAAAACCGTCGCCCGGCTGGAGCCTGTCTTGAAGGCCGCTTCGCCGGCTCATGCTGGCCGCAAAGCTAGAGTATAACTGTATGTATTCAGTAATCTTTTCTGAACCTGTCGGGACAGTGGCCGGCGCTCTGGCCGGTCATGTTGGGGCCGATTTCGGCAGAAAATTTGCGTCGGAACACGGCTGGTCCCGATTTCTGAGCGTCGGACTAGTGCTTCACCCGTCCTGATTATCAAGCTATCGTGATGGGTATGCGGAATGCAGACTGGGGGATTTGTCATGAGAAGGTCACGCTCGTATCGGCTGCTTGCAGGCATTTTCTTATTGCTGCTCCTGGCTCCTGCCCAAGCTCAACAGGAGCGTCTGGAAGTTATCGATCTGCGCTATCGCAGCGCTGAAGACCTTATCCCCTTGCTGCGTCCTATGCTGGGCAGTCAGGGCGCCATCACGGGTCTTGGCAACCAGTTAATCGTGCGCGCCACTCCCGACCAGTTGGCCCAAATCCGCCCGGTAGTACAGCAACTGGATACGGCGCCGCGCCAGTTGCTGATCAGCGTCCGCCAGACCGGCCAGGAAGAGGCTGCCCGCACCGCCGTCGGAGCGTCCGGTTCCATAAGTACGGGTAGTAAGGCCAACGTCATTATCAGCGGCGGCCAGAACACGGCCCGCCGTCAGGATAACACCATCCAGCAGGTGCAGGTGCTGGATGGTGGCGAAGCCTATATTCAGGTTGGCACCGAGGTCCCCCGCACGCAACGTTATGTCACCCGGAACGGCCTGTTCGCGCAGGAACATACCACGACTTATTATCAGCCGGTGACCACCGGCTTCGCGGTGCGCCCCCGGCTGAGCGGCGACCGGGTTACGCTGGACATTGCCCCGCACCGCCAGCGACAAAGCGGGCAACCTGGTGAGGTCGTCGAATCGCAACATCTGGCTACGACGGTTTCTGGCCGCGTCGGCGAGTGGCTGGAAATAGGCGGCGTCAACCAGACTCTGCAGAGTCAGAGCGGTGGTTTGACTTACTACGACCGCACGCGCGCCAAGCAGGGACAGCGCATTCTGCTGAAAGTCGACGTACTGCCTTGAACCTCCATCCGGCGGCGGCGGCAGCAGGCGCTTCCCGCGCCCAGACGTGATAGGATAAAGCTTGTTTGGCGACATCACTGGAGAATGCACCATGCCTGAAAATCAAGTCACCATTCAATGGCGCCGCGCCACGCCTGACTTCGACTACAAGACCTTCGACCGCACCCACGACTGGTGCTTCTCCGGAGGACAGATCCTGCAAGGGTCTTCAGCGCCTGCCTTTTCCGGCAATCCCGCCCTGGCGAACCCCGAAGAAGGACTGGTCGCTGCACTGTCCAGTTGTTTCATGCTGACCTTCTTGTCGATCGCCGCCCTCAAACACTGGGTGGTGAACAGTTACGAGGATCAGGCCGGATGCGAGCTGGGCAAGAACGCCAAGGGTAAGACCATGATCAGCCGGCTTATTTTACGCCCCAAAGTCGTCTTCAGCGGCGACCGGCAGCCGGACCCCGCCGCCTTGGTGGAGCTGTACAGCAAAGCGAAGGAAAACTGCTTCGTCTCCAACTCGCTGTGCGCCGAAGTCGTTATCGAACCGCGCTGATTGCATCCTTTCCCGTTGTTTCGAGCTAAAATAGCATCTCATGGATATCAAAGAACTGCTGCAAACCTGGGAAAAATCCGTCGGCGTAGCGATGGCGCCGCACGAATACCGTGTGCGTCTGACCCTGCACGATGCCGCTCGCATCGCCGCGTTGGCCGAGATGTATCCCCTCAAGAACGAGACCGATATCATCACCGAACTGCTGGCAGTGGCTTTGGATCTGGTCGAGGCGTCTTTCCCCTACGGACAGGGCGCCAAGGTCATCGCCGAGGATGAACTGGGCGATCCAATCTACGAGGATATCGGTCCTACGCCGCGCTTCCTGGCACTCAGCAAGAAGCATGCGGAACGGCTGCTTAAGGAGCGCGCCGTCGCTTCCTGAAGCATTTTCGACATCGGCTCCAATCTTGTGCTGCAACCATGCGTCAATCTAGCATTATCTCACAGCGATTCCTGCTCAGCTTGGCCTACCTGCTGGCAGCCTGCTCCACTCCCCCGCCGGTCGAGCGTCCGGCCGTCCAACAATCGCCAACGACTAGCAGATACTATCGGTCCGATCCCTGGGTACTGGTGGACACCCGGCGGGATAGGCTGTCGGTCATGCGTGGTGACCAGCCGATAGAGGTGTTCTACAACATAGCCATCGGCAACGCCGGTGCCGGCCGTAAGTATCGACGCGGCGACAACATTACCCCGACAGGCACCTTCCGGATAGGCTGGGTCAACTGGCACAGCCGCTTCAAGACCTTCTTTGGGCTGGATTACCCGAATCAGGATTACGTCGAACGGGCTTACAGCGCCGGGCTCATCAGCAAACCGGACTATGACAGCATCCGCTACGCGCTGGCCAGCGGGGCTACGCCGCCGCAGGACACCCCGATGGGCGGCAGTATCGGGATTCACGGCGTCGGCCAGGGAGACCCGTTTATCCACGCCACTCAGAACTGGACCAGCGGCTGCGTTGCCCTGAACAACGAGCAAATTGACCGACTGTCCCGCTGGGTGCACGTAGGAACCACCGTGGAGATACACTAGGAAAGCAAAAAACAGTTTACAAATTTGCCTGTTTAAGGCAGTATCTCACCGATGGGTGAAAGTCCTAACCCGTGATTAAGTTGTTAAGGTCATACCCTTTTTTTCTAACCTTCTGATCCTTAATAAATAAAGGAGTGTAACTATGAGCTTGAAAACCCTGAGTAAAGTTTCCGCAGTGGCGTTAGTGGCGGCTATGGCCGTCGGTTGCGCTAGCAACAGTGAGCTGGAGAAAGTGCGGCAGATCGCCGTGTCCGCTCAGGCTACTGCGAATGACGCTAAAGCTGCCGCCGACAGCGCGCAGCAGTGCTGCTCGGATAACAGCGCCCGTATCAGCCGACTGGAGTCCAGTGGCGTTAGCAAGAAAAGCATGTACAAATAAGCATGCTGTAAAAAACCCCGTGGCTGTGCCCGCAGCCACGGGGTTTTTTTTGGTCGGCAGTCAGCCGCTCAATTGGATAAGATCGGCATAGCTGCCGATTGCACCCCTGTGGGCTCGACATTCTGAGCAACCGGGACGGGAATGCCGCTGCCCTGCTCCACCACCAGTTCCACCGCCTCCATATCGACCGGCGTTCCTGGCTTGATTTTGGCGTTGATGATCTTAAGCGCTTCCTGCACGCTGACCTTTCTAACCGGTTCATCCTCTTCCCCCAGAATAGTATGCACCTCCAGATAGAGCGTATTTCCAAGCCAACCCGCTTTGACCGGCTGATCGATCAGATACACCGGCGTGCCTACCGGTACAATGTTATATAACTGCTCGATATTTTCCGGGTACATCCGCACGCAGCCATGCGTCACCCGCATGCCGATGCCGAAGGATTTTCGCTCGTCGGTACCGTGAATCAGATAGCCGGGGATGCCTAGATACAGCGCATAACCACCCAGCGGATTTTCAGGGCTGCCGCCGGGAATTACATCCGGCAGTGGGTCGCCGTCCCTGGCATGCTCCGCTTTGATAGAGGCCGTCGGATACCAGGATGGATCTTTCACTTTCCTTACCACCGAGGTTTTACCCATTGGGGTTCTCCAATCCATGCGCCCGACGCTGACCGGGTAGACGATAACCACCGGCTTCTGTCCCGGTTCCACCTTGGGATAATAATAAATGCGTAGTTCCGACACATTTAAAGTTAGGCCTTCACGCGGGGTGTTCGGCAGAACATAACGAGTGGGCAGTACGATAGGCGTGCCTTCCCCTGGAAACCTGGGGCCGATGCCAGGATTGGAATTGATGAGCTGGTCATAGCCTAAACCGTTGTTCCGGGCGATGTCCAGGACAGTGTCTTCGAAGCGGGAATAGACCACCTTGACGCTACCCACTAGGTCCACATCCGCCGGGGGCAGGACAAAGGTTTCGGCGCGCGCGGTCATAGTGGCCAAACCAGCCAGCAGCAGCGGGAAAAGGTGGGCTATGAACTTGCTTAATCGGGGCATTTTACCTCCAGACGAATAGACGGTTTCCAATAGCCGCGGCAACCTAGCGGCCGGCGCAAGCATAGATTGCGCATATTAACCCAAATCCGGCCCATTAGACGCACGCTCGCAAGCTCTTGTTCCACCGCGGCCTTCACCCCTGCCGCGCCCGCAAATGCGCATGCCAGTGACGTTCGATCCATTTCTCCAGCAGCACGATCAGAAAAGTGAGCGCCATGTACAGCAGACCGGCTGTGATGAACGCCTCGTAGGGACTGTAATAACGGGAATTGATGATGCGCGCCGCACCGGTGATGTCCACCAGGGTGATCACGCTGGCGAGTGAGGTGCCTTGCAGCATGAAGATCATTTCGTTGCCGTACGCCGGCAGCGCCCGTCGAAAGGCGCTCGGCAACACGATCCGCCGGTACAGCAGGGGCGTGGACATCCCGACTGAACGCGCCGCTTCAATCTCTCCCCGCGCCGTCGCCTTGATTGCACCGCGTAGCATCTCGGTGGTGTAAGCGCCCGTGTTCAGCGCAAAGGCCAGCAGCGCGCACCAGTGAGCCTGGCTCAGAACTGGCCAGAGGAAGCTGTTGCGGATGGCTTCAAACTGACCGGCGCCATAATAGATCAGGTAGATCTGTACCAGCAGCGGCGTGCCCCGGAAAAAATAGCTGTAGCAGAACACCAGAGCGCGCACCAGCCAGTTGCCAGCATTGGCCAGCACCGCTAGCGGAATGGCCAACCCCAGCCCGATTGCCAGCGCTAATACGGTTAACTGCACCGTGACCAGCACACCTTGCCAATAGAGCCCGATATTGTCGGCGATAATACTGAAGTTCACGGCCTAATCTCAGTTTGATAGCCGATGTTATAGCGGCGTTCCGCCCAGCGCAGCAGGATCAAAGACACCGTGGTAAACGCCAGAAACAGTAGCGCGACCACCAGGTAGAAGGTAAACGGCAACCGGGTGGCGCCGGCGGCCAGATAGGCTTTGCGGACCATATCGTCCAGCCCGATGATGGAGACCAGCGCCGTGGCTTTCAGCAACACCAGCCAGTTGTTGCCAAAACCGGGCAGCGCGTGGCGGATCATCTGTGGCAATAAAATTCGCCGCAAAACCTGGAGGCGATTCATCCCGTAGGCATAGCCAGCCTCGAGCTGACCGATGGGGACAGCCAGCATCGCTCCCCGGAAGGTCTCGGTCATATAAGCGCCGAAGATAAAACCAATGGTCAGCACGCCGGCGATGAACGGGTCAATATCGAGATAACCGTCATAACCGACCGCCTGCACCAGATCATTGACCAGCACCTGACCGCCGTAGAAAATCAGCAGCATCAGCACCAGATCCGGTATCCCCCGGATCAGCGTGGTGTAAAAGGACGCCACCGCGCGGGCGAAACGGGAGCGGGATACTTTCGCCAGCGCGCCCAGCATGCCTAATACCACCGACAGTGCCAATGCCAGTAAGCCGACCTCCAGCGTCAGCAGCGCTCCTTCTACAATGCTGGGCCCATAACCGTGCAACTCGAGCATAGGGGTGGTCCGCGGTAAAAAAGAGCGGCGGCGATCAGTCGCCGTAGATATCGAAGTCGAAATACTGATCCTGAATCTTTTTGTAAACACCGTTAGCGCGAATCGTACCAATGGCCTTGTTGATCATTTCGCGCAAATCCTTATCTTGTTTGCGCACGGCCACGGCCACCCCCTCGCCAAACCATTTGGGGTCCGTGAGGGGCGGGCCGACAAACTCGTAGTCCTTGCCAGCATCAGTCTTCAAAAAGCCATCCAGTAACGGAATCTGATCGGCCAGCAGCAGATCGACCCGACCCGACAGCATGTCCTGATAGGCGGCGTCCTGGGTGTCGTAGCGGTTGATCTTGACAAGGTTGCCGTAATTATCGCTGAGATACTTGTCGTGAATGGTGGCACGCTGCACGCCCACGGTCTTGCCTTTGAGGCTGTCGGGGTTGATTTCGACGCCGGAGCCTTTCTTGCGCACGAACCGGGCCGGCGCCTGGTAATACTTGTTGCTGAAATCGACTTTCTGCTGGCGCTCCTCGGTCGCCGACATGGACGATACGATAGCGTCGTATTTACGCGCCAGTAGGCCGGGAATGATGCCATCCCAATCGGATCTCACCAGCTTGCACTGGACCTGCATGGTGGCGCACAGCGCCTGCGCGATATCGACATCGAAACCTTGCAGATTGCCCTGCTGATCCACCGTGCTGAAGGGCGGATAGGCGCCCTCGATGGCGATGCGCACTGCCTTCCATTCTTTGGCGTGGGCCTGGATTCCAACCAGCGCCAGCACAGTCAGGCACAGGGTGACAAGCAGTCTTCTCATGGATTGAATTCCTCCAATGCGGACAGTAATGACGTTATTTGAGCATGCCCGACAAAAACTGTCGGCAGCGTTCCGATTGCGGATTGCCCAATACCTGCGCGGGCACGCCCCGCTCTTCGATCTTCCCCTGATGCAGGAAGACGACTTCGGAAGACACTTCCCGGGCGAAACCCACTTCATGCGTAACCACCAGCATGGTGCGGCCCTCCTCCGCCAGATCGCGCATCACTTTGAGCACTTCTCCGACCAGTTCCGGGTCCAGCGCGGAAGTCGGCTCATCGAACAGCATGACTTCCGGCTCCATCGCCAGGGCGCGGGCAATGGCGGCACGCTGTTGCTGACCGCCGGAAATATGCGCCGGATAATAATCCTTGCGCTCATACAAGCCGACTCTTTGCAACAGGGCTTCGGCCTTGGCGATGGTGTCCTTTTTCGGCCTTTTCAGCACATGGACCGGCGCTTCGATCAGGTTTTGCAACACCGTCATGTGCGACCAGAGATTGAAACTCTGGAACACCATTGCCAGCCGCGAGCGAATCCGCTCCACCTGTTTCCAGTCCGTCGGCGTCCGCCGGCCGTGCCGGTCCGTGCGCATCCGGATGGTTTCGCCATGTAACGTCACCGTGCCGCTGTCGGGGATTTCCAACAGATTGATGCAGCGTAAAAAAGTGCTCTTGCCCGAACCGGAGGAACCCAGGATGGAGACAACGGCGCCTTCCGCTACACTGAGGGAGATTCCCTTGAGGACTTCGATGCTGCCGAAACGCTTGTGTATATCCACAGCGTCCAGGGCCGGGGGTGACTCGGTCATGTTCTTTATCTTTGACTGGAAGTGCTGTTTGCAGAAAAATGTCATAGGGATGTTAGCATACACCGGGTCGGCGCAAGCGGGATATTGCCTGGCGCTCGGCGCATCAACCCGCTTTACCCTGGTAGGTACAGGCAACCCCTATGCAACGCAGCGACATTCGCGCTTTACTTACCGCCCTGCTGGTCACCGCCGGCATGGGCTGGTTTCTGGTGTATTGCGTAAAATATCTCTGGCCGCGCCTGCCGCCCTGGCTGTCGATGCTGGTGTTCATTTTTCTGGCGGTGGTGGTGATCGGCTATCCCATTCTGGAACTGGCCCGCTGGTCCAATCGCTATGGGGAACGCCAGCAGCAGGGCCGGACGCCAGCTACCCGCAACCGGCCAGACGACCGGCCTTGACACCGGCTCATAGCAACTCGATCAGTGCGCACAGCAGCACTCTGACCTGCGCCATCCCGGCGATCAGTTGCCGCTGAATGTCTTCCATCGTAATCAGCGCCGTGCTTTTGCCGGCTGCCCAGTTGGCTGCCACAGCGCAGGCGGCGTAATCCAGCCCCAGTTCGCGCGCCAAGGCTGCTTCCGGCATACCGGTCATGCCCACCATATCGCAGCCGTCCCGTTCCAGCCGCAGGATTTCCGCCGCGGTTTCCAGCCGGGGACCCTGCATGGCACCGTAAACGCCCCCTTCCAAGGCGTCCACACCGGCCCGTCGGGCCGCTGCGATCAGTTGGCCGCGCAGTGCTTCGCAATACGGATAGGTGAAATCGATATGGGTAACATGCTGCAAATCGTCCTCGAAGAAGGTATGGCCGCGCGCCCAGGTATAGTCGATGAGCTGATCCGGGAAAGCCAGGCGACCGGGCGGCAGCGCGGCATTGATGCCGCCCACGGCCGCCACGGCAACGATGCGCTCGACACCGCTGTGCTTGAGCGCCCAGATGTTGGCCCGGTAATTGACTTTATGCGGGGGGATAGTATGGCTGTAGCCGTGCCGGGCCAGGAATACCACCGCCTTGCCGTGCAGTTCGCCGTGGATCAACGGGTCAGATGGCTCCCCATAGGGCGTGGACACCGTCTCCTGCCGGTCGATCTGCAAGGTTTCCAGCGAAGTGAGGCCGGTGCCTCCGATGATGGCCAGCAAGGGCGCCATACAAGTTAATCCTCCAGAAAATGCGCGTTGTAATGAAATTCAGGAGCCCCTGACCGCGTAAATCGCCGGCAGATTGCGCCAGTATTCCTTGTAATCCATGCCGCAACCGAAAACATAGCGGTCTACCACCTGCAAACCGATAAAATCCACGCTGAAGTCGGACGTCTTGCGGTCGTGCAGCTTGTCCACCAGAACAGCAGTATGCACTTCGCGGGCGCCCACCCCCCGCAGGTGGGCAACAATGACCTTGAGGGTGACGCCCTCATCGAAAATATCGTCGATCACCAGCACCACCCGGTCGGCTACCGGGAGCTGCGGTTTGGCAATCCAGCGCAATTCTCCGCCGCGGGTCGCACCACGGTAGCGGCTGGCATGCACATAGCCTATTTGCACCGGAAACTGCAGACGGGCGGCCAACTGCACTGCCGGGAACATGCCGCCGTTCATCACCGCCAGCAGCAGCGGGTCGCAGTTTCGGAAACGCGCGTCGAGAGCGGACGCCAGCCGCTCCAGGGCGTCATTCACAGCTTCGGCAGAGTGCAGCAGATCGGCCTCGCGCAGGACAGCCAGCGCCTGTTCGGCACTAATGGCGTCGTTCATATATCCAGCTCCAGCAACGGGAAGGCGTCGTAATCCTGTACCAACTGCACGGCGTGTTGCCAGGACTCGTCCTGCTGCATCTGCGCCAGGGTCAACCGGCCCCGGCCATGCATGCGGATCAGGCGCAATTGCGACACCGGATTCGTAGCAACTTTAAGGCCGTCGAGTATGGCCACGGCCGCCGGGCGATCGTTGCAGGCTAGTACCATATCGCAGCCGGCCGCCAGGGCGGCGGCAGCCCGTTCGGGCGGGGAGCCGGCGACTCCAGCGCCGGCCATATCCAGATCGTCGCTGAAGATCACGCCCTGAAACCCCAGCCGCTGGCGCAGAATATCTCGCAGCCACCGTTGCGAAAAACCGGCTGGCAGGGCATCCACCCGCGGATAGAGCACATGCGCCGGCATCAGGGCGGCGACGCCGTAGTGGATCATGCGCTCGAAAGCAAGTAGATCCGTGGCGGCCAGTTCGTCCAGCGGGCGTTCATCCACCGGCAATTCCACATGCGAATCCGCCGCCACCCCGCCGTGGCCGGGAAAATGCTTGCCCACTGCCTCCATGCCCGCTTTCTGCATGCCGCTGCCATAGGCATGGGCCAGGTCAGCCACGATTTCCGGATCGTGGTGGAAGGAACGGTCGCCGATCACGGCGCTGACGCCGCGATCCAGATCGAGCACCGGGGCGAAGCTGAAATCCACCCCGACCGCGCGCAGTTCGGTAGCCATCAGCCAGCCAGTGACCCGCGCCAGTTGTTTGGCGCGCAGACGGGCATGGTCGCAAATCTCTCCCAGCCGCCGCACCGCCGGTAGATGCGTAAAGCCCTGGCGAAAGCGTTGCACGCGCCCACCCTCGTGGTCCACCGCCACCAGCAGGCGGGGCTGGCGTAGACCATGAATAGCGGCTGTTAGTGCCGCCACCTGTTCAGGCGAACGGTAGTTACGGGTGAACAGGATAACTCCCCCTACCAGCGGGTGAGTCAACAGTTGTTTCTCTTCAGCACTCAGTTCCGGCCCTTCCAGGCCGAGCATGACGGGACCTAAAGCCACTCGGATAGCACTCTTGCAGAAAATTTAAAGAGAAATACTTGTGCTGCTGTCGTATTCATTGGCAGCGACAGTCATTTGCGGCAGCTATAATAAAGTCAACTTTCACTAACGTAAATTGTCGCCCATTGCATTCCATTGAACGAGCCAATACGGGCAGGGTCAAATACGGCATTCGCATCCGGCTTGAGAATTCCCTGACCGACTTGCCGTCCGACCGTTGCCGAGCACTCTTCCAGTCCTGTGGGAAACCGCCGGCAGGCAGG
Organism: uncultured Pseudomonadota bacterium; assembly: GCA_963708455.1. GTDB lineage: Bacteria > Pseudomonadota > Gammaproteobacteria > Competibacterales > Competibacteraceae > CAIMUS01. Next base: position 880,187 of record CAVPSQ010000004.1, on the reverse strand, counting down.
CGACCCCTGCCCGTGCGCCCACCCTGCATTCGATCCACCCGCCGCCTCTTACAGCTTCAAGAACAGCGCTGAACAGCTACAATGGAATCCAGCATACTCATCGTTGACGACGAAGTCATGATTAGGGAAAACTTGAAGGCCTATCTGGAAGACGAAGGCATGCAGGTCATCGCCGTGGAATCGGGGGAAGAGGCGCTGCGCTACGTAGAGAGCGGCCGCTCTTTTGCGGTGTGTATCATGGACATGCGCCTGCCGGGAATGGACGGCCATGCGTCCATTCGCAGCCTGCATGCCCTGTGCCCGGAGATGCAATTCATCGTCCATACCGGCTCCACTGACTATACACTGCCCGGCGATTTGCAACAAATCGGGCTGAGCCACTCGCAGGTTTACCTCAAGCCGTTGTTGGATATGGCGCCGCTGGCGAATACCGTGCGCACGCTGACGCGCTACAGTAGAAGGTGCGCAGGATAATGGCCAAAGCGGCGAAAATTCTGACCATCGACGACGAGCAGGCGCTGCGGGAAATCATCGCTGCCTACCTGGAAGACAGCGAGTTCGAGGTCATCCAGGCGGATAGCGGGGCCGAAGGTATCGAATTATGCCGGCGCGAGCATCCGGACCTGGTGCTGTGCGATCTGCGCATGCCGGGACTGAACGGTTTGCAGGTGCTGGAGATACTGATCCGGGAGTTTCCGGAAATGCCGCTGATCGTCATCTCCGGTATGGGCAGGATCAGCGACGCCGTCGACGCCCTCAAACTGGGCGCCTGGGACTATATCACCAAACCGATCGAGGATATGGCCGCGCTGGAGCATTCTGTGCAACAATGTCTGGAGCGGGCCCGTCTGCGGCGGGAGAACCGTGCCTACCGCGAACACTTGGAAACCGTCAATGCGCAATTGCAGCAGAGCTTGCGGCGCCTGCAGCAGGACGAGGAGGCTGGCCGGCAGTTGCAGTTTCAATTATTGCCGGAAGACAAACAGCAGCATGGGCCTTACGAATTCAGCCGGCAGTTATTAACCTCACTGTATTTGAGCGGGGATTTTGTCGATTATTTCGCCATCGATCCCGAACATCTGGGTTTTTACATCGCCGACGTGTCGGGGCACGGGGTTTCTTCGGCTTTCGTGACGGTGTTGCTGCGCAGCCAGATGAACCGCTATCTGGAGCGCTACCGGCGCGACAAGGACAACGGCATTCTCGATCCCGCCAAGACCTTGCGGCGCCTCAACCGGGAAGTTTTGCAGGGACGACTGGGCAAATACCTGACCATGTTCTACGGCGTGATCGACCGGACCGATAACCAGTTGCTCTACAGCAACGGCGGTCAGTTTCCCTTTCCGATCCTGTACGACGGCGCACAGGCCGTCTATCTGGAAAGTAAAAGTTTGCCCGTCGGCTTATTCGGCTTCGCCGATTATCAGACCTACACGCTGGCGTTGCCGGCGACTTTTGTGCTAACGCTCATTTCCGACGGAATACTTGAAACTCTGCCCCAGTTTTCTTTACAAGACAGACTCGATTTTCTGTTAGCGGCCGTCGCCGACGCCCATGCCAGCGTCGAATCCCTTGCCCGGCAGCTTGAGCTGGATCAGGCCAGCACCTTGCCGGATGACGTGACCATTTTGCTGATCAAGAGGCAGGTTTGAGCTTATGACAGCAGGACAGGCGTATTACGCGCAACAGGATAACACCTATATCATCAAGCTCGTAGGTGATATCCGCTACACCATGAGCTGCTCGGTGGACGAGTTTCTCGAGCAGTTGTTCACCACCAGCGATTACAACGATATGGTGATCGATCTCAGCGAGATCGAATGCATCGACAGCACCAGTCTGGGGTTACTCGCCAAAGTAGCCAATTTCATGCGGGATCGTTTCACCCGCAGGATCACTCTGATTTCTGCTAAACCGGATATCACTCAACTGCTGGACAACGTGGGCTTTTCGCAGATCTTCGATATCCGTCACGACGGTGCGATGCCTGTCGACACCATGCATCGCTTGCGCGTGATGGAGCCGAACAAGGCGGAACTGACCAAAACCATGTTCGAGGCTCACCAGGCGCTCAGCGACGTGAATGACAGGAATCAGGAAGTCTTCAAAGACGTGGTCGAAGCACTGCGCAACAAGCTGGCTGGTTAGCGGCCGGGTACGGTCCGGTCACCCGCGCCTTCTTTGGAACCGGGGCAAACCTCATCCTCGATCAACACTTGGTCTCCCACCTGCACCTGCTCGAACAGTGCCACGATAGCTTCATTGTCCATGCGTATGCAGCCGTGCGACAGCGGAATCCCCAGCGGCAATCCGGCAGGGCACCCATGAATGTAGATATAGCGTCGCAGCGTATCCCGGTCGCCGTAGCGATTGCGACCCGGTTCCAGACCGCTCAGCCAGAGGATGCGGGTCAAAATCCAGTCCCGCTGTGGATAACCAAGCCCCAGTTCAGGAGTGTAGATCTCGCCGGTAGGACGACGGCCGACGAATACCGTATTCAGGGGTGCGCCGGCACCGACCTTGAACCGGATGTGGTGCAGACCGCGCGGCGTACAGCCGCTGTCGCGCGCTTCGCCCGGACCGTTGCGGGCGGTGGATACCGGATAGAATGCGCGCACCGCGCCCTGTTCCAGCAGATACAGGCGCTGTTCGGGCAGGCTGATCCGGATACGCATGGCGTTTACCGCCAGTCTTTATAAGGATGCAAGGCCAGTTGGGAATTGTAATAGCGCAACTCGTGAGAGACTTCCTCCCCCAGCCAGGGCGGCCGCGCGAACGCTTCGCCGAGCGAGGTCAATTCCACTTCAGCCACAATCAGGCCGGCATTGTCGCCGGCAAACTCGTCGATTTCCCAGACATGGTCGCCATAACGCAGCAGATGGCGGGTCTTTTCCACCAGCGGCTTGCGACACAGCGTATTCAACAATTCATGCCCGTCCGCCAGAGGAATCTGGTATTCGTATTCGCTCCGGCTGACGCCGATAACGCCGCTTTTGATGTTGAGATAAGCCTTATCGGCGGCGACCCGGACTCGCACCGAGCGTACGGCGTCGCTGACCAGATAGCCTTGCCGCACTGCAACGGACCGGTAGACGTGCTGGCGCCAACTGGCGTCGCGAACCAGAAATTTATGTTCGATTTCCTGGGCCATGCAGGGTTACTCCAGCAGTTTCAGAGCGCCATAGGGTATGCTAAACATGCCGGTTTTTATATGCTGCCAATAACCAATAACACAGCCACTTTCACTCGAGCACGCCATGAGCGACGAACTTAGCGCCTTTCCCATTGTGGATCAGGACACCATCGCAGATTCTGCAAGACGTCATGCCGATACAATTTCCCGAGCTGATCGGCATTCTTCTGCGTGAATTACCCTTGCAGCTTGCGGATATCTATGCGGCGGTCGCGCAGGGCGACGCCGAAAAACTCTACCGTACCGCCCATAAACTCAAATCCGGCAGCAGCAGCATAGGCGCCCTGCAATTGGCAGAATTGGCGCGGCGTCTGGAAGCCATAGGGTATAGCGGCGATCTGGCCGGGTGCGCACCGCTGCTGGAGCAAATGCCCCTGACAGCCGCCCAAACCCAGGCCGATTTCGCCGCCCTGCTGCCGGCCTACTGATAGCGCCGGGCTACCGCGAACCGCGTAGCGTGCCACCCAACAGGAAAACCACGGTGCCTAGCAGTCGTCTGAATGTCAATCTCCAGCGCACGCTACCCGCCGCCCGCCTGCTGGCGACTGCGTTGCCGCTCTGCCCGGAGATTGAGCTTTACCTGATCGATCCCGCCAACATGCAGCAGGCTTTCAGCAGCGATGAAATCCGGCTGATTCTGCAAAACACTCCTTACTGGTGTTTTTGCTGGGCCAGCGGCCAGGCGCTGGCTTACTACCTGCTGCGCCACCGCGACCGCTTTGCCGGCAAGCGCATTGTAGATTTCGGTGCCGGTTCGGGCGTTGTCGCCATCGCCGCCGCGCTGGCCGGCGCTGCGGCGGTCATTGCCTGCGATATTGATCCTGACGCCATCGCCGCCATTCAGGCGAATGCGGCCCTGAATAAAGTTGCAGTGGCGACCTGCCTGGCGCTCGACCGGCTAGACGGACCTGTGGATATGATCATCGCCGCCGACGTGCTTTACGATCGCGAGAACTTTCATTATCTCGCCGAATTTCTGGCTCTTGCGCCGGAGATTCTGGTGGCGGATTCGCGCGTTAAAAACTTCGACGCGCCACCTTATCAGCGCATCGCCGCTATTCAGTCCACCACCTGGCCCGATCTGGAGGAAGGCGAGGAATTCCAGCAGATCGCCATTTACCGGGCTGCCGCTACTGCTTGAGAGCGACCCGTCGGCCGCTCGCGGTCCTTGTTGCCTGCACTCGAGAGTTAAGACCTGGTGGGATGTCATCCAGCACTGGTGCGCGACGCGCAGACATGCTGATGAACTTTTACCCTGGCTGACCCGGCGACCCGGCATCCCACCTTGCCGAAAGGGGGGATTTCCGTTATGTTTACGCGCTGTTTTTAAACTGGGAACACCTAATGCCGAAAGAAGACCATATCGAAATGGAGGGCACGGTCATCGATACCCTGCCCAATACGATGTTTCGCGTGCAACTGGAAAACGGTCACGTCGTCACCGCTCATATTTCCGGTCGCATGCGCAAGCATTATATTCGCATTCTGACCGGCGATAAGGTGAAGGTCGAACTGACCCCTTACGACCTGTCCAAGGGACGCATCGTTTACCGCAGCCGTTGAACAACCGCCTTCACCTGATCTCGCCCAGCGCCGGAGATCAGTGAATCTCCGCCTCCGATTCGACGATTTCCAGCAATAACCGGTCGTTCTGCTCACTGACGATCACGTGCCCGCCGTTGATCAACCGGCCGAATAATAACTCTTCCGCCAGTTGCCGCTTGATATGCTCCTGAATGATGCGCGCCATGGGCCGGGCGCCCATCTTGGGATCGTAACCACGTTGCGCCAGCCAGCGCCGGCCGGCGGTGTCCACTTCGATGGTCACCCCCTTGGGCTCCAACTGGGTTTCCAGTTCGATGATGAACTTGTCCACCACGTGGCCGATGGTTTCCGGATCCAGAGCTTTGAATTGAATGATCGCATCCAGACGGTTGCGGAATTCCGGCGTAAAAATACGTTTGATAGCTTCTATCCCATCGGTGCTGTGATCCTGCTTGGTGAAACCGATGGATGTCCGGTCTATCTGCTCGGCGCCGGCATTGGTGGTCATCACGATGATGACGTTGCGGAAATCCGCCTTGCGACCGTTGTTATCGGTCAGGGCGCCATGATCCATCACCTGCAACAGCAGGTTGAACACATCCTGATGGGCCTTCTCGACCTCGTCCAGCAAGAGCACCGCATGCGGGTGCTTGAGAATGGCGTCGGTCAGCAAACCGCCCTGGTCGAAGCCCACATAGCCTGGCGGCGCCCCGATCAGACGAGACACCGTATGTCGCTCCATGTATTCGGACATATCGAAGCGGATCAGTTCGATGCCCATCACTTTAGCCAGTTGGCGCGTCACCTCGGTCTTGCCGACGCCGGTAGGGCCGGCAAACAGGAAACAGCCGATGGGCTTTTGCTCGTTGCCCAGGCCCGCCCGTGCCATCTTGATTGCGTTAGCCAGCATGCCGATGGCTTCATCCTGACCGAAAATCACTAATTTAAGATCGCGCTCCAGATTGCGCAGAACATCCTTGTCCGAGGCGGACACGCTCTTCGGCGGAATCCGTGCCATCTTGGCGATCATCGCTTCGATATTGTCCACTTCGATGGTTTTTTTACGTCTAGTGGGGGGCAGCAGCCGCTGGCTGGCGCCGGCCTCGTCGATGACGTCGATGGCTTTGTCGGGCAGATGCCGGTCGTTCAGATAGCGCGCCGACAGTTCCGAGGCGGCCCGCAACGCTTTGCTGGAATACTTGACGTCATGGTGCTGTTCGAAACGGCTCTTGAGCCCGCGCAGTATCTGGAAAGTCTCTTCGATGGAGGGTTCGGGTACGTCGATCTTTTGAAAACGCCGGGCCAGCGCGCGATCTTTTTCGAAAATGCTCCGGTATTCCTGATAGGTGGTCGAACCGATGCACTTCAAATCGCCGGAAGCCAGTACCGGCTTGATCAGATTGGAGGCGTCCATGACCCCGCCCGAGGCGGCGCCCGCACCGATCAGAGTATGGATCTCATCGATGAACAGAACGGCGTTGCGCTGTTTGCGCAGCTGCGTCAGCACGGCCTTGAGACGTTTCTCGAAGTCCCCCCGGTACTTGGTGCCGGCCACCAGAGCGCCCAGATCCAGCGCATAAATGGTGGCGCTGGCCAGCACCTCCGGCACTTCGCCGTCCACGATCATCTTGGCCAGCCCCTCGGCGATGGCGGTCTTACCCACTCCCGCTTCGCCCACGAACAGGGGATTGTTCTTGCGCCGTCGGCAGAGTATCTGCACGGTGCGTTCGATTTCGTTGCGCCGTCCGATCAACGGATCGATCCGGCCCTGGCGCGCCAGTTCATTGAGATTGGTGGCAAAGCTGTCCAGCGGACGGGAACCCTGGGCGTCGCCCGCCGTATCTTCGTCGTTACCGGAGGAAGACATATCGTTATCATCTGACACTTTGGAAATGCCGTGGGAGATGTAATTCACCACGTCGAGGCGGCTGATGTCCTGCTGTTTCAACACGAAGACCGCCTGCGATTCCTGTTCGCCGAAAATGGCGACCAGCACGTTGGCGCCGGTCACCTCCTTGTTGCCGGAAGACTGCACATGCAGCACGGCCCGTTGCAGCACCCGCTGAAAGCCCAGAGTCGGCTGCGTTTCGCGCGGATCGTCCGGGGTGAGAATGGGCGTACTTTCCCTGATGAAGGCTTGCAGCTCCCGCCGCAGTTTGTCCACGTTGGCCCCGCACGCCCTCAATACCTCGGCAGCCGAGGGATTATCGAGCAAGGCCAGCAGCAGATGTTCTACCGTCATGAACTCGTGACGCTTATCCCGCGCTTCCCTGAAAGCGAGATTAATGGAGAACTCCAGGTCCTTGCTCAACATGTTTCGAACCTCATCGGTAGCAGAGAATCAAGCCTCTTCCATGGTGCACAACAGAGGATGCTGGTGACGCCGGGAATAGTCATTGACCTGGGCGACTTTGGTTTCCGCAATGTCATAAGTATAAACGCCGCACACGCCTTTACCACGGGTATGGACATGCAGCATGATCTGGGTCGCTTTCTCGCGGCTCATGCCGAAGAAATATTCCAGAATCTGCACGACGAACTCCATAGGAGTGTAATCGTCGTTCAACAGGATAACCTTATAAAGAGGCGGCTGTTTCAGTTTGGGCCGCGCCTGCTCGACTACTAAACCCCGTTCGTGATCCGAAGAATGCCCGTTTTCCGCCATCGCAGTAAGCCTGACTCAGTATCTCGATCGACCAACTGGCGCCGCGCCGCTGGCAAGCGCTGCTCTGCGTAATCTGTCCGGGAAAGCGGCCGGCGCCTTTACGCCCGGGAATACGTTATAAATGATCACAGAAATTGCGACCGGAGCAAACCCCTGTGGATTGACTTCAGCAACCGGGGTGGCGCAATCGACCCTGTTTCAGTCAGCATCACCGCACAGCTGATTGACTTTGGCCGCCATCACGAAGTCGTTTTCATGCAAACCGCCTATCCTGTGGGTGTAAAACACCACCGTGGCATAACCCCAGCCGAAGCTGATGTCCGGATGATGATTTTCACGTTCGGCAATATCGCCGACCCGATTGACGAAATCGAGAGCCGCGCCGAAATTGGCAAAAGTGAAACCGCGTTCGAGGCGGGTGCCGTCATGAATCAAACTCCATCCCGGCGTCTGCGCCAGCAGGTGTTCCGCTTCCGCCGGTTCCAACGGCGGCCTGCCACCCTGGCAAGGCACACAGCTTTTCTCTACTAAATTCATAACCTACCTCACCATTTTTGACAAGACTGAGGGAGATAATAAGGCTGTCGCTGCAGTCGGACTGTACGGTAGTCGACCTGGATTATACCGGCTGGTGGCAATTCCCACCGTTTCCGGCGCAACATCGTGCGCCGGCGAAGCGTCTGTCCGCCGAGCGAAAATGACTCATTGCATTCATCAGGACAGAGTTATGGTGGCCTTGCTAACGTCATAATATAGTGTGTCTCGTGGCGCAGAGTTCCCACCGCGGCAGCGGAGCCGCGCGGGCAACCCGCCATTTTCTGCACCGACGCCGGCGCCGCACTGTCACCGTAGCGGTTTATCAGGCCAGCCCGGCAAGCGACACTGCAACCAAACGACAGGCTCTTAATGTCTACTGTACGCTGGACTCCTTACCTAACGGTAGCCACCGTGGTGGAGCGCGAAGGGTGCTTCCTACTGGTGCAGGAATATGCGGACAACGCGCTGGTTTACAATCAACCCGCTGGCCATCTGGACGACAACGAAACGATTGCCGCGGCGGCGGTGCGGGAGACGCTGGAGGAGACCGCCTGGGACGTGGCCTTGGATGCGCTGGTCGGGATCTATCACTGGCGTCATCCCGACCATGCCATGACCTTCGTGCGCTTTTGCTTTGCCGCCACCTGTCAACGGCATTATCCCGAGCGTCCTCTGGACAGCGGTATCCAACAGGCGCTGTGGTTGAGCCGGCAGGAAATCGCGGCACGGCGCGATTGTCTGCGCAGTCCTATGGTGCTGCGCTGTATCGATGACTATCTGGCCGGACAGCGCTATCCGCTGAGTTTGGTAAAGCATTGGTAAGGCGGCCGGACTGCCCGGCGCCGGGTGTGCACGGGGTTCAGCGCTGTTCCGACCACCCTCCCAGGGCGGCTGCCAGGCTCGGTAGGAAAGCGCCAAGTTCCGCCGTCATCAGGGTGAATTGCGCATCGAACCGTTGTTCGGGAGTATCCGTATGCTCCACCCGCTCTTTGATCACATCCAGAAAACGCAGCCGACGGATAGCCAACTCTTCGGTCAGCACGAAAGTGAGCCGCTGTTTCCAGACCAGCGCCAGGCGCGTTACCTGCTTGCCGGCTCGCAGGTGGGTCAGAATTTCGGCGCTGCCTAGATCCTGATGCTTGCAGCGAACAACTCCCCCCGCTTCGCTCGGGTCCTGCAATTCGCATTCATCCGCCAGGGTGAAATCGTCGGCAAGGTTATTCTCTGCCAACCAGTCGGTCATCGCCACGGCGGGCGCAGCGACCACCCGCAGCGAGACGACCGGCAATCCACCTAACACGTTGCGCAAAGCGCCGATCAAACGCTCGATTGCTTTGCGGCCAACGCTGTCCACCGCCAGCCAGCCGTTGCGCCGGTCGATATAAGCAAAATGATACTGGCTGCGGGCCAGCGCCCGGGGCAACAGTTCTTGCACGATGTCATTGCGCAACTGCTCTTTTCCACGCCGGTGCAGCGGGCGCTGTTCCCGCTCTTCGAGCAGTGCCGCCCGGTCGTCCACCATTTCCCTGACGATAGCTGCCGGCACCAGCTTTTCCTCGGTCTTCAGGCATACCAGCATACAATCTCCCACGGCGTGGACCAGATCGGTCGCCTTGCGTCCCAGCGGCGGGGTCCAGCCCTGGCTGCTCAGCATATGACTGGTGCAGGGCTGGAAAACAGTCTGGGCCAGTTGTTCCGCCAGCACCTCGGCTGACAGAGCGAAGGGCTCGGTAAAACGAAATAAGGTTATATTTTTAAACCACATAGACTGGATAGGAGTTCAGGCTGGAAACCCTTCAGCAGGCGGCGAACCGCTACGCTAAAGGTGCATTGAGGACATGGTCGAGGGTGGATTGCCGGTCGCCGATGACGATCACAGAGGTCAGGTTGTCGAGCAGCTCTTCGGAACTCAACGGCTTGCTGATCAGATAACCCTGCGCGTAATCGATGTCGAAGTGGCGTAGTTTCTCAAGAACAGCTTCGGTTTCTACGAATTCGGCAATGGTTTTTTTGCGGAACTGAACCGCCACCTTACTCATAGCCTGCACGATGGTCTGATCGTCCAGGCTGTCGGCCAGTTGCCTGATAAAAGAACCATCAATTTTGAGATAGTCCACCGGCAGATGCTTAAGGTAATAGAAAGATGAAAAGCCGATACCGAAATCATCCAGGGCAAAGCGGCAGCCCAGATCCTTAATGGCCCGCATCAGGCTGTTGGCCACCGCGAAATCCGACACCGCCGCCGTTTCGGTAATTTCAAAAATCACCTTGGAGGGGTCTATCTGGGTATTGTACAACTCCTGCTTCAGGTGGGGCAGTAACTGCCGGTCGTTAAAGGCGTAACCGGACAGATTAATGGCGAAGGCTACGGAATAACCGTAGCGATTGAGTTTCGCCAGAAAACGCACCGCTTTGCTGACCACCATGCGGTCCACATCATTGATCATGCCGCCGCGCTCGGCGGCGTCGACAAATTGTGCCGGACCGATGATGCTGCCGTCTTCATCGCGCATGCGCAACAACACTTCGTAATGGGAAACCCGCCCGCTGTGAATTTCCATGATAGGCTGAAAATGCAGGATGAAGCGGTCCTCGGCCTCGGCCAGCGCCTTGGAAACTTTATCCCGCCAGTACAGACGATGCTGGAGCTGCTCGCGGGTCTTGTCGTCTTCGGAAAACAGATGCCAATGACCTCGGCCCTGCTCCTTGGCCTGGAACATCGCCAGGTCGGCGCTCGCCAGCAGATCGGCGACCGTATCGGCATGGGCGGGAAACAGCACCACGCCGATACTGGCTGAAAGGCGCAGCTTCTGGTTGCCTGCCGTAAAGCTCAGGCTATGGAGGTCATGCTCGATGCCGGAGGCTACCTGTATAGCCTCCTGATCGTCGGCCCCGCGCACGATGACGGCGAACTCATCGCCGTCCAATCGCGCCACGATGTCGGCCGCATCATTGTCGGACAGCGCCTTGCCGACGGCTTTGAGCAGCGCATCGCCGGTATGATGGCCACTGGTATCGTTGATGTATTTAAAATGGTCGAGGTCGACGAACAGTAAGGCGCCCATTTTGTTGTGGCGGCGCGCAGCCGTGACGACCAGTTCCAGCTCTTCCTGAAAACGGCGGCGATTCAACAAGCCGGTCAGCGCATCGTGATCCGACAGCCAGGCCAGCCGCGATTCGGCCCCCAACCGTTCGGTGACATCCAGCCCGACCGAGAGCACCACCGGATCATCCGGCGCATGCGCCGCCAGCCGCGAATGGAACCAGGTGATATTGCGGATCGAACCGTTCTTACAATGCACCAGGGATTCGTGCCGCAGGTGTTTATTTCTGTTGGACGCCAGCTCTTCTTTCACTCGCTGGCGGTGATGGGCTCCTTCGGCGAACAGGGCAGTGAAAAAATCGCGCCCCAGCAGTTCTTCTTCCTGAAAACCGGTCACCGTTCGGGCGAAGTGATTGACCATGACAATGCGTCCCTGCCGATCGTGGGTAACGATCATCACTTGAGCGAGGTCCAGCAGGCTGGCGATAAAATTCATGCGGCGCGCCAATGCCTGCGTGCGCTCGGCAACCTGTTCTTCCAACTCTTCCAGCCGACCGGCCAAGGCAAGGGTGGTCGTATTCAGCATATCGGCTTCGTCATCCAGGAAATGCCAGCGGGACTGTCTGACAATGGCCGCGCGCACCTGTTGAAACTGCCGCTGCGCCAGCAGGGGAAGGTTGGCGGCCGTGTGTCGCAAGCGCGACATCGGCATCCACAGGATGAGCAACAACAGCAATTCCGCTAGCAACCAGCCGGTCACTCCAGCGACCACGATTTCCTTGGTGGCTTTGTTAATCTCTTGCAAGGTGGTCGTAATATCGGCGATAACCACCAGATAGGCCATATCGGCGATAACCGCCAGATAGGCCAGGTTGGGGCCGGCCAGTTCGGGCAGGGAAATCAGCATGATCTCATAGCTGCGCTCGTCCAGTGTAACGCGCATCCCCTCGACCGAGACGGCCAGCGGATTCGTCTGCGCCGCCTGTTGGAGAACCGCAAAATTTTGATCGATATGGGTAAGCGCGACAACGTGGGTTTTCCAGCCGGACAGCCAACGGGACTGCTCGGCACTGTCGGCGGCGGCGCCGCTCACCAGCAGGCCAATATCCTGGCCGGAGAGCTTCTGGAAGCTGGGCAACATGACAGCCAGGGAAGTGCCCGCCAGCAGCGCCCCGACGCTGCGGCCGTTGGCCAGAATAGGGACTATTGCATACTGAATACAGCCGGTGGGACTGCAGCTCAGCGCCTTGACTGGCATTTCCGTACTGTTGACCTGCCTGACCCAATCCAGAATCTGGCCGCTGTCGCCCTGACCCCAGGCGCTGACTTCCCAACTGGCCAGCAGTGCGGACGCAGCCGAGTAGAAAGCGACCACCTCGATGCCCAGGTCCAGTTGTAGCACTGGCCATTGCGTTTCAAAGGCCGCCTTGATTTGCGCCACATTCCCGTCGGCTAGACCCCGTTGTAGTTCGGGCAGCGACGGCATCATGCCACTCATTTCCCGCAAACGGTTCGACGCCTGATCGATCAGCGCCCGGATGTCCTGTTTGTAGCGCCCGTGGGTTGTCTGCCGGTAATGGTCAAACTGGGCATTCAGGTTGACATAGCTGCGCAGCGAGACAGCCGCTGTTACCGTCAGCAGGACCAAGCTCGTGAACAGCAACGCCTTCCACTTAAGGCTGATGAACGGACGCTGGCCCGATACCAACAGATTACCCCTCATAAATAATAGCGCTATTTATCGACTGCCGAGTCTTTCAAAATAAAAGTGAAGCTCTTGTTGGAGAGCCCGTTCCCGCTCCAGAGCCCGCAGGCCAGGAACGTTTTATCTATGATTTTCTATGTGACTTCGCGGTTACTATGACTCAAGATTTACTGCGATAGCAAGTAAAGTCACCCGGTATCATTACCTCCAGCGGGAACCGCTTTACCTGTCAGCCGGGTCGCATCACACCGGCGTCGCCGCTTACCTGGGACCCGCCAGGGGTGCGGTATACTGCATAGTTGTAGTGACTATAATTTTTTGCGTCCAGCCATCGTATTTTCAATGACCAAGACTCGGGTGGTCGTCGGCATGTCCGGCGGTGTGGATTCGGCGGTAGCCGCTCTGTTACTGGTGAGACAGGGCTACGATGTCCATGCGGTATTCATGAAAAACTGGGAAGAGACCTTCGAGCCGGGCTATTGCAGCGCTGCCGAGGATATGGATGACGCCCGCGAAGTCTGCCGAATTTTGCAGATCCCGTTCCATCAAATTAACTTCGTTGAGGAATACTGGGAACGGGTCTTTACTTACTTTCTCGAAGAGTATCGCCGGGGGCGCACTCCCAATCCTGATATTCTTTGCAACCAGGAAATCAAATTCAAGGCGTTCCTGAGCTATGCCCACAGCCTGGGAGCCGCTTATATCGCCACCGGCCATTATGCCCGTCGGCTGGAGTGCGGCGGCGTTCAACGCCTGCTCAAAGGGACGGACTGCAGTAAAGACCAGAGCTATTTCCTGCATACGCTCAGGCAGGAGCAACTGGCCGGGGCCTTATTTCCTGTGGGCGAACTGCTCAAGCGACAGGTGCGCCAACTGGCGGCGCAAGCCGGCTTCAGCAATTATGACAAGAAAGACAGCACCGGCATCTGTTTTATCGGCGAGCGCCGGTTCCGGGAATTTCTCAATCATTATCTGCCTGCCCAACCGGGTGCAATCCATACTACGGAGGGAAAACAGGTAGGAACACATCAGGGATTGATGTTCTATACGCTGGGCCAGCGGCAGGGCCTGGGCATCGGCGGGCAGGCAGGCGACTCCGGGCAACCCTGGTATGTTGTAGCCAAAGATCCGCTCCGTAATGTGCTGGTCGTTGTCCAGGGGAGGGACCATCCGTCGCTCTACCAGCGGCGGTTGCATGCCGCGCGCCTGCACTGGATTGCCGGCCACTCGCCCCCGATTCCATTCGCCTGCCACGCCAAAATCCGCTACCGCCAACCCGATCAAGCCTGCGTCATTGAAACAGTCACTGCCGACCGTTGCCAGGTGGCGTTCAGCGCGCCGCAGCGAGCGATGACACCGGGGCAATCGGTGGTTTTTTATACCAACGACGCCTGCCTGGGAGGCGGAATCATCGACGCCGCCTTCGACTGAACCGACCACAAGGATAATCCCATGCCGCAAACCGACCAGGAACGGGTGCTCGCCTTGGCCGCCCTGTTTCAAGCGACCAGTCTGGTGCGCGATATCGCTCATCAGGGTCAGGCCGAACCGGAGGCTTGTTATGTCTGTCTTGCCAGTCTGTTGCAAATCGACCCGCAGAATAATGCGCAGGTTTACGGCGGCCCCGCCAGCCTGCGTCCCGGACTGCGTTCGCTGTGTGAGCAACTGCAACGGCCCAGGGATATGGAAATTACCCGTTACATCATCAATCTGCTGATGCTGGAGCGCAAGCTGGCCAGACGGCCCGACCTGGTGCGGCAGATCCGCGCCGGCATTGAGGCCAGCATCGCCCGGTTGGAGCATTTTTCGGTGGTCGATGAGGCCATGATTGCCGATTTCGCGCAGCTTTACACGGCCACCATCAGTGCGCTAACGCCGCGCATCATGGTGCAGGGCAATCCTCTTTTTCTGTCCAATCCCGACAATCAGAATCGTATTCGCGCGCTGCTGCTGGCGGGGATTCGGGCGGCCATTTTATGGCGCAACAGCGGCGGCGGTCGCCTGACCCTGCTGTTCCGGCGCAACGCCTTGCTGCGGGAGGGCCAACGGTTGCTGGCTGCAACAACGGCCTGAGCGCGCTCCACCTTGCCTCGTAGAGCCGACATCCCTGCCGACCCTGTTGTTGGCGTCTTTGCACCTTGGCATGAACCAGAAAATTATTTCCGACCCGCTCTTCCCGACTTTGGCGATGGTTGGTTCCCAAGTAGGCGGCGTTCACAATAAGTTGTTGATTATAAAAATTTATTAAGCAGGTTGAGTGAAGCGCGCCGGCTTCGTAACCCAACCAAGCCGCGGCAAGTCCCGACCTGTTGGGTTACGCTACGCTAATTCGACCTACGGATAGCCGGCACCTAGACTAACCTGTCAAAATTGCCGCGCTTATCCACTAGTCCCCGCTTGAGTCAGAGAAGATAACGTTGCGCTCATCATGTCCAACATTCTCCCTTTTGCCCCCGAAGGCGTCGAACAGATTCCCCTCAAGGTGTTCACCGAAAAGGCCTATCTGGATTACTCGATGTACGTCATTCTGGACCGTGCCCTGCCGCACGTCGGCGACGGTCTGAAACCGGTGCAGCGGCGCATTGTCTATGCAATGTCCGAACTAGGTCTGGCCGCCAGCGGCAAGCATAAGAAATCCGCCCGCACCGTCGGCGAGGTCATCGGCAAATTCCATCCGCATGGCGACGCCGCCTGCTACGAGGCGATGGTGCTGATGGCCCAGCCCTTTTCCTACCGCTATCCGCTCATCGACGGCCAGGGCAACTGGGGGTCGCTGGACGATCCCAAATCCTTCGCCGCCATGCGTTACACCGAATCGCGGCTGTCGTCGTTCGCCGAACTGCTGCTGTCCGAACTGGGACAGGGCACGGTGGACTGGGTGCCCAATTTCGACGGCACACTGGAAGAGCCCGTGCTGCTGCCGGCCCGGGTGCCGCATGTGCTGCTGAACGGCGCCACTGGCATCGCGGTCGGCATGGCTACCGACATTCCGCCCCACAATCTGCGCGAACTGGCGGCGGCCTGTATCCAGTTGCTGGATAACCCTCAGACCGATCTTGACCAGCTCGGTCGGATCGTGACCGGTCCCGATTATCCCGGCGGGGCGGAAATCATCACGCCGCCGGACGAGCTTCACAAAATCTATCGCAGCGGCAACGGCACGGTCCGGATGCGGGCCTGTTACGAGCGGGAAAACGGCACTGTCGTCATCACCGCCTTACCCTATCAGGTGTCCGGCGCGCGCTTGCTGGAGCAGATCGCCGCCCAGATGAATGCCAAAAAACTACCGATGGTGGAAGATCTGCGCGACGAATCGGATCATGAGAATCCCACCCGGCTGGTGATCGACCTGCGCTCCAACCGGGTGGATGTGGAGATGTTGATGGACCATCTGTTCGCCACCACCGATCTGGAGCGCAGCTACCGGGTCAATCTGAACATCATCGGACTGGACGGCCGGCCCCAGGTCAAAAACCTGCGGCAGATTCTGGAGGAGTGGCTGCAATTCCGCATCGCCACCGTGCGCCGCCGTCTGCAATACCACCTGGACCGGGTGGAAAAACGCCTCCACATTCTGGCAGGACTGCTGATCGCCTATCTCAACCTGGACGAGGTCATCCGCATCGTCCGTACCAACAACGATCCTAAGCCGGTGCTGATGCAGCGTTTCCAACTGTCGGACGCCCAGGCCGAAGCCATTCTGGAAACCCGCCTGCGGCAACTCGCCCGACTGGAGGAGATGAAGATTCGCGGTGAGCAGGATAAACTCGCCCAGGAGCAGACCCGCCTGCAAAGTCTGCTGGGGTCGGAAAAACGGCTGAAGACTTTTATCCGCCGGGAAATCGAGGAAGATGCTGAACGTTATGGCGATGCCCGGCGCTCGCGGCTGGTGGAGCGCAAGCCCGCCCAGGCGTTGGACGAAACCAGTCTGACGCCCAGCGAGCCGGTGATCGTGGTGCTGTCGCAAAAAGGCTGGGTGCGAGCCGCCAAACGCGATGTCGATGCCGCCTCGCTGAGTTATAAAGCCGGCGACGGCTTTCTGGCTCAGGCCCAGGGACGCAGCACCCAGCAGGCCATATTCCTCGACTCCACCGGACGCAGCTACGCCTTGCCGGCGCACACCCTGGCTTCGGCGCGGGGTTACGGCGAGCCACTGACGGGCCGCCTCAGCCCGCCGGAGGGTGCCCGTTTCGTGGCGGTACTGCTGGGCAATCCGGAGGAACTCTATCTGCTGGCGTCCAGCGCCGGTTACGGCTTTGTCTGCACTGTCGAGCATCTGCTGACTCGTAACAAGACCGGCAAGGTGGTACTGACCCTGCCGGCAGGGTCCGAGGCGCTGCCGCCCGTCCGCATCAACTCCCTGCAAACCGACCGGCTGGTGGCAGTCAGCGGCAGCGGCCATCTGCTGGTGTTTCCCAGCAGCGAATTACCGCAACTGCCCAGAGGCAAGGGTAACAAGATCATCCATCTGCCGGCGCCCAAGGCAGGCAATCCGGCCGACACGCTGACGGCTCTGATGAGCCTACCAACAGGCACCAACGCCATCCTGCACAGCGGTAAGCGGGCGCTTACGCTGCGCCCGGTGGATCTGGACAGCTATGCCGCCGAACGGGGCCGGCGCGGCGGTCTGCTGCCGCGCGGGTTCCAGCGGGTGGAACGTCTCGTCGCAGGTGACTGATGCCCGAACGCAGTGCATAATAAATTGATCGATAAATAAAAAGCCTGGACGGATGACGTCCAGGCAGTCCGCAAATCTGGAAAGACAGCTCCTGCCGATGCCTACTCAGTCGCCTGCGCCGCTGTGTCTATACCGCACCGTAGTGCTACCCGAATGGCTCGATTACAACGGCCATATGAATATCGCCTACTATGTGCTGGTTTTCGACCACGCCACCGATGCGCTGATCGATTACCTGGGCATGGATCGGGATTATCGTGAACACCGGCGCTGTTCGACCTTCGTAGTGGAAACCCATGTGAACTTTCAGCGCGAATTGGTGGCTGGCGATCCACTGCATATCACCACGCAGCTACTCGGCTTCGATAGCAAGCGCATTCACTACTTCCACTACATGCACCATAGCGAGCAGGACTTCCTGGCGGCGACCACCGAACTGATACTGATCCACGTGGATCTGACTCAGCGGCGCAGTGCGCCCATGCCGTTGCAGGTACTGGATCGGCTCGGTATGGTGATGACGCAGCATCTGCAACTGCCGCGCCCGCCGCAGGCGGGCCGCGTGATCGGGGTGCGCTCCAAGCCGAGCAAATAGCCGCTTGGCTCGGCAGGGGATAAGCGTAAAAATTTTGCCAAGTGAAGCCCTTGTTCCAGTGACTCGTAAGTTCAAGTTAGCGTAACCATGACGTGATTTTTTTTGGACAGAAGGTTGTAGCATGCAACAGTTAAAACTCGGTATTCCCAAAGGCAGTCTGGAAGCGTCCACCATCGGCCTGTTCGCCCAGGCCGGCTGGAACATTCAATCGCGTTCCCGCAACTATTTTCCCGACAGCGACGATCCGGAAATGACCTGCGCGCTGGTGCGCGCCCAGGAAATGGCTCCTTACGTGGCCACCGGTACGCTCGACGTGGGCCTGACCGGACGGGACTGGATTCTGGAAACGCAAGCCGATGTCGTACCCATCACCGACCTCGTGTATTCCAAAAGCCTGGACCAGCCATGCCGCTGGGTGCTGGTGGTGCCCAGAGATTCTCTCATCCGCTCGGTGGAAGATCTGCAAGGCAAAAAAATCGCCACCGAACTGGTCAATTTCACCCGCCGCTATCTCGGCGACCGCCGCATCGACGCCGAAGTGGAATTTTCCTGGGGCGCCACCGAAGCCAAGGTGGTGGAAGGACTGGTGGATGCGGCGGTGGAAATCACCGAAACGGGCAGCACCATCCGCGCGCATGGTTTACGCATCGTCTGCGATTTGCTGCATACGCATACGCAGCTGATCGCCAACCGGGCGGCGGTGGCGGACCCCTGGAAGAAAGCCAAGATCGACCAGATTGCGCTGCTGCTGACAGCGGCGCTGGCGGCGCGCAATAAGGTGGCACTGAAGATGAACGTGCCTCCCGACCGGATGGATGCCGTGGTGGCGCTGCTGCCGAGCCTGCATGCGCCCACCGTAAGCCATCTGTATGGTCAGCAATGGCTGGCGGTCGAAACGGTGGTGGACCGGGGGCAGGTGCGCGCTTTGATTCCTCGCCTCAGCGCCGCCGGTGCCACCGGCATTCTGGAGTACGAACTCAGGAAACTGGTGCTGTAAACTGCCTGCCGGGCGCCGCCCTGGTCCGCGCAATCGTAAGGATCCCGCTGCAAACCGCCTGCCGCTGCCGCAGCGCGCACGGCGGCGGTGACGGGAAATCAGGCTTTATTCATGAAAAACGACCTTTGGAGGCATTTTCAGAGAAACTTGACAAAAAACCTAGTAAAATGTTTTTTTTATTTTAAAATCAAATAAATGGAACTAAATGTTAGACTACGAATGGGATTGATGGCAACCCCGGACAAGCAAAATTTCTTGATCTGGCAGGTAGAAATGAACTAAAGTCTGGCAACCTGAAACCATTGGCCATCAGGAGATCTGAATAATGCTAGAGCAAGCTGCTATTCAGTCTTTGAATAGACCTAGGGAGGTATCCCGAACCGTGTTTCCTGGTAACACAAGCAGTTGCCTCAACAGGCGTAACTTTCTGAAGCTGACCGCCCTGTCTCTGGGCAGTCTGGCGATCACCCCCGCCCTGGCCAGAATCACCACCGCCAGGGAGCGCACCCTGTACCTCTACGCCCCTAAAACCGGGGAAACCATCCGGGCCGTGTACTGGACACCAGTGGACGGTTATCTACACGAGTCCCTTCGGGATGTCAGTTGGGCGTTGCGCGATCACTATACCGATCAGATGAAAACCTACGATCCTGTGCTGTTGGATCAACTGTATCTCCTGCAGGTTCTGATGGAGTATGAGCAGCAACCCCTGCACGTGCTCAGCGGTTATCGTTCCCCATCCACCAACGCTCAGATGCGTCTGCGCAGCCGGGGCGTGGCTCGCGACAGCTTCCACATGTACGGCATGGCGACCGATCTGCGCATGCCGGGCCGTGGCGTCGGCGAACTGCGGCGCGCCGCCCTGTCTCTCGACGCCGGCGGAGTGGGCTTTTATCCGCGCGCTGGCTTCGTCCACGTCGATAGCGGGCCTATTCGTACCTGGTCACGCTGAACCCATAACATCCCTGCTGATTGTATTCGGGCCGTCAAGCTGTTCACGGCGGGCTTTATTCGTTGTCGACAGCGTAGTGGCCCGCGCAGTCCGTCCGGCTTTAGCCGGACGGACTGCGCGGGGTTGGTCTGTTGCTTAACTGTGCGCCCGGTGGGAGCTACTGCCGGATGCCCACGCCTTTGTGCAACGGCCACAGGCTGAAGCCGAACAGGATGCTGACGGCTAGCAGGATGAGCGCAAACGCCGTGTACAGGTCGACATCGGCAACGCCCAGAATGCTGTAACGGAAGGCGTTAACGATATACAGAATCGGATTGAGCAGAGAGACCTGGCGCCAGAAGGGCGGCAGCATGTCGATGGAATAGTTCTGTAGGTTGCCGTGAAAATCACGATTGACTCTGCAGCGGCAGCAATTCCCGCCGCGCTAGAAATTTTAATATAATCAGTATATTATATACGATGCTCCGGCAGTTCTGGCAAGGTATTTTGGCTTCAAATTCAATCGATTTTGGTGGTCATTATCTCTTCATTCGCTCAATAACTCTTCATTCGCTCAATAAGGACCCTGAAAACTGAATTTTCGGAAGGGCCTCTGAAATTTGCCTGGGAATGTATTTTCAAACAAGGAGTTGCTCTCCTTAGCAGCACCCCCACGATGAGGATAGCGGCATGATAACTGAACTGGATGAACCCACCTAGACCGTGCTGAGCACAGCCGAACTGGTGATTACCACGGAGCGGGTGGATGATGTGGCGTTGGTAGTGTTCTAGAATTGGATATTATATAATTTGAGCCTGAAATTACAGACACTTTGCTGTTAGAAGGAGACAGTTGTGGTTTTAATACCTGTACGTTGTCGTCACTGTGGTAGTAATCAAATTGTGAAACGCTGAAAAACCGAGAATGTCAAACAGCGCTATCTTTGTCAACAGCAGGACTGTCCCATCAAGACGTTTATTTTAGATTTTGATTATAATGGTTGTTTGATTGAAGTAAAGCAATAGATTATTGAGATGGCGCTCAATGGGAGTGGTATCAGAGATACAGCCCGAGTACTAGAGATTAGCCCAACTACAGTAATTAATGAATTAAAAAAAAGAATTCTCCCTGGAATCGGTCAATAGAGCCTTGTTGGAGAACCTAAATCATAGTGAAGTCATTGTTAAAATTCAACGAGTTGATGAGGCAGAGCTAGATGAAATGTGGAGTTATGTTGGCAGCAAAGACAACCCAAGATGGTTATGGCATGCCATCGACTATGAGAGTGCAAAAGTGCTTGCTTATGTATTGGGTGATCATAAAGATGCCGTGTTTTTACAGTTAAAAGTGTTGCTTGAACCATTTGGAATCACCCGATTTTATACCGATGATTGGGGTGCGTATGAACGTCACTTATCTTCTGAGGAGCCTATCATTGGTAAACACAATACCCAAAAAATAGAAAGGAAACATTTGACGCTACGGACGCGAATAAAGCGGTTGGTTAGAAAAACGATTTGTTTCTCCAAACTCAAGAAAACACATGATATTGTCATTGGTTTATTTATCAACCGATACGAATTTGGAGTGCTTGTATAATGTCCAAATCTGGAACACTACCGGGGAGTGCGTAGTCTGGGAATATTCGGTAAACAACGCCAACGGCAAGAGACTTAAGCATGGCATTGACCCGAGATTTCCGAGACACCGTTCAAGTCCGCGCGCGGCGCGACCCGGCATTCCGCCAAGCCCTGCTGCAAGAAGGAGTAGCCTGCTTGTTGGCCGGTGATATGGACACCGGGAAAGCGGCGCTGCGCGACTATATTCACGCTACGATAGGCTTTGCTCCGCTATGAAGGTCGAAACCGCGATACTCCAGACTGAGTATGCTCACATAGTCTGCCTACCCACCGTGATGGGTGGAGAACCCCATATCGAAGGGCATCGCATCCGGGTGCGTGACATCGTGGCGGCCCGCGATCGGGGTGGATTTACGCCGGAAGAAATTGCCGCCAGTGTTTATCCTCATTTAACGCTGGCTCAGGTGTATTCGGCCCTCGCCTGTTATGAGGACCATCGTCAGCAAATCGACAGCGCCATGAGGTCTGAGGCGCAGTGGATAGCGCAATTTCGGCAACAGTATCCAGAACTGGTAAGGGATGTCCGCTCGGTTCACGGCTAAGGTTAACCCGTGCTCAAGGTCTATGCCGACGAACATGTGATTGCGCCGCTGGTGGAAGCGTTGCGAAAACGGGGTATGGATGTGGTTACCGTGCAGGAACGTGGACGGGAAGGAGCCGATGACGCAGACCTGCTGGCGGAAGCGTTTCATGAACAGCGAATTATGGTGACGAATGATCAGGATTTCTTAGTGCTCGCGGCCCAGCATGCTGCCCGAGGCGATGCCTTTGCACCCATCTTCTTGTGGCCGCAGCAGCAACGCCAGCTTGGGGAGCTTATCCGCCGTATCATTCGTGTGGCCAATCAGCAAGAGTATGCTAAGGCGTGCTCTCAGGTTTTCTTCTTGTAACTGCTGGAAAAATAACGATTAGACAGATAAAAGTGGAGCTTTCCCCAACGTTTTCCTCATCCCAGCAGTTGAGGTCGGGCACATGTGCGCCCGACTTCCCTGTCTGTAGTTGAACAGTTCGCTGCCGTGCTCCATCGTAGGGTACGCACCGCGTACCAGCATGTGCCGCGTCGCCCGGAAACGGTACGCACTGCGTCCCCTACCCGGCTGGTGTCCTCGCCGGGCAGCTATGCTCAACGGTAAAATGTTCACATTATTTTCGTGTTACACTTATTCAGTGCTAATTAATTGAGATAAATCACGGTGAAAAATATCACCATCACCCTGGAACTCGAAGTTGCCCGTTGGGTTCGTCTCCAAGCGGCTGAACGGGAGATGAGCGTCTCACGCTACATAGGTGACGCGCTCAAGGCGCAGATGCAGGAAAGTGCCACTTACGAGCGTGCTATGCAACAGTACCTGGCGCTACCCCCTAAGCCTCTAGGTCAATGGGACGAGCCACTTCCAGCGCGCGAGGCGCTCTATGACCGTCCGATACTTCGTTGATACCAATCTACTGGTCTATGCACGTGATCCGCAGCGTGACCCGGCGAAACACCAACGAGCTCGCCAGTGGTTGGAACAGCTTTGGCGGGAACGCAGTGGGCGGCTTAGTATCCAAGTGCTCAACGAGTATTATGCAGTGGTCACCCAAAAGCTGACGCTGGCACTTTCGACTGACGAGGCTCAGACTGAAATTCGTACTTTCTTTGCTTGGCATCCCCAGGTCCTTGATACGGCCACGATCGAGCGGGCTTGGCATATTCAGTCTCGCTATCGCTTCAACTGGTGGGATGCCCTCATCGTAGCCGCCGCGCAACTCAGCGGCTGTGCCTACTTGCTGACTGAAGACCTGCAAGCGGACCAGGACCTCGATGGGTTACTCGTCGTTAACCCGTTTACGTCCTGACTTGTCAATTTCAAGGGCAACGGTTGGTGTTATCGCGCCGTAGCCCGGCAACTGCCGCTTCCAGGGTGGTCAGTCGTTGTTTGATCTCGCGCACGTCGTCCTTGATGCCGCCGATATCAGCGCGGATAGCCCGCAGGTGCTCGAGAATCAGGTTTTCAACATTGTCGGTCATAGCGTCTCTCCCGTTGGGCATTATCGAGTTCCAGTAGGGTACGCACCGCGCGTACCATCCTGTGCCGCGTCGCCCGGAAAAGGTACGCCACATAGAAATCGGGCATAGAAATCGGGGACAGACCACGATTTCTACTCGTTTTCCATTTCCGTTCGCCGGAAAACGTGGTCTGTCCCCTATTTCACTACACCTATTTCACTACACCCGATTTACCGGGCTCATTTTAAATCGACGCGGCTGACCTTGATGAGGCGATGGCCCACCAAATCAACTGCCGCTTGCGCCTGCTCCAGGGGGATGTAGCCGATCAACGGTTCGTACGCACCGTCTTCGGGTTGCATGTCGATGAAAAGCACCTCCGCCAGAACCGGACGAAAACGCTCCATCTGCAGCAGAACCGGCCCACAGATCAGTCCTTGGATAACGCTTTGGTTAGCCGTCTCCACGTCGACAGTATCGAGTTCCCTCAGTGGACCCAGCCGATCGCGCCAGGCATTGGGTAATGTGAGATAGGCTGCACCTGTATCGACCAAGGCGTCACAACGGATGGTGTGGCTTGGATCGAGTACATTTTCGATAGTGGTTTCAACGACAATTCGGCCCATACCGGCAACTCCTCGAAGGCGAACGATTTATCGCAAGTATCATACTGGAAACCCGTCCCGACCCCCATCCGGGAAACAGCGGTGCATGTCGGGCACGTCCTGTGCCCGATCCATACGCATCAATTTAACGGGATTTGGAGCGAAACCAGGCAGATGCCGGTAAGATGGGAGGCCAACTTCGATTGGCAAACCCAAATGAACCGTGATGAATATTTGTTCAACAGTCGCCCTTGCGTTGCAAACCATTTTGACCGTCCGGGCTGAGGTCCTGGCCAAGATCAGTGGGTTCATCCGGCGCCAGCGCAAGGTCAGCGGCGCGAACTTCATCAGGACGCTGGTCTTCGGATGGATGCAAAACAGCCCGCCGTCGGCGGAGGGGCTTGCCAGGGCGGGCTTCAGCCACGGCCTGAAGGTGTCCGCGCAGGGCTTGGACCAGCGCTTCACGGAGCCGGCTTGCGCGTTTGTGAAAAGCGTCCTGGAAGAGGCCATGGCGCAGGCCGTCACGGCCGGCCGCCCGGTAGACGTGGCGATCCTCAATCGCTTCGAGGCGGTCCACATCGCCGATTGTAGCGTCGTCCCGCTGCCCGCCGAATGGGATCACCTTTGGCGCGGGACTGGCGGTGCCGGAGAGGCCGGCAAGGCCGCGCTGAAACTGGACGCCGACCTTGAACTGCGGACGGGGCGGCTGAGCCTGGGGCTGTTACCGGGGCGACACTCGGACAGCCGCAGCCCGCTGGCCGAGGCGGTTCACGCGAAAGGGGTTCTGCGCATCCAGGATCTCGGCTACTTCAACCTGGCCCGGATGCGGGCGCAGGGCGCGCGCGGCGAGTACTGGATCAGCCGCCTGCAGCCGCGGACCGTGGCGTTCCATCTGGACGGGGCATGCATCGACTGGCCGCGCTGGCTGGGGATGCTGGCCCGGCAAGACGTGGTCAGGCACGAAGTGGCGGTGGAAATCGGAGCCGAGGAGCGCCTGCCCGTGCGCCTGCTGTTGTGGCGGCTACCTGAGGAGGCCGCCGCGCGGCGGCGGGCCAAGATGAAGGACAACGCGCAGAAGCAATGCCGCACCGCCACCGCCGAGAGCCTGGCCCTGTGCGACTGGAACCTGCTGGTCACGAACGTGGAAGGCGACCAGTTGAGCCTGCCGGAGTGTTTCTTGCTCTACGCGGTCCGCTGGCAAATCGAGTTGCTGTTCAAGCTTTGGAAAAGCCATGCGAACCTGGGGCGTTCGCGCAGCGCCAACCCGCATCACCTGCTGTGCGAACTGTACGCCAAGCTGCTGGGCGTGCTAATCCAGCATTGGCTGATCCTGACAGGGCTTTGGCATGTGCCGCAACGCAGCCTGGTCAAGGGCTGCCAAATGATCAAGGAGCAGTCCGCGCGCCTGGCCTGCTGCATCGACGACCTGCCCGCCCTGGTCCGGTTGCTGGAGGAACTGGCCGGACGCTTCCAGCATGGCTGCTCATTGAACACCCGGAAAAAGAAACCCAACACCTGTCAGCAACTGAAAAACGGTTACAAATTCGCTTAAATTGATGCGTATGGGGCACGTCCTGTGCCCGATCTACCTGTCTAGCTTATTATTACAACAAATGTTCATTTTGTATATTTGTAACATTTGTTATATTATAAAAAGTATATTTTCAGTCAGGAGATAAAACATGCACCGCTTGTCCATCGAAGTCACTCCAGAGCAGCATCAGCGGTTGAAAGCCATTGCCGCGCTACATGGCAAAACCATCAAGGACTATGTGCTGGAACGGGTGTTACCCCTAATCCCGGAGAGGGATGACTTGACCGAAACAGAAGCCTTGCACCAGTTGGAAACATTCCTGAAACCACGCATCGAGGCCGCAGAACAGGGCGAAGTCATTGTGAAATCGGTTGAGCAGATTTTTGCGGAAGTCAGCCGTGAACCCCGACCATAGCCAGATGTTGCCGTATGAACTGACGCCTGCCGCCGAAGCAGACCTGAGAGAGATTGCCCGTTACACCCTCCGGCAGTGGGGGGAGCGGCAGACGCAGCGCTACGCCTCTCTTCTGGAAGCGTGTTTTCAGGGCATTGCTCAAAATAGCGTTCTATCCCGTACCTTCTCGGAACGGTATCCGCAGGTGCGGGTGACGCGCTGCGAACATCATTACATCTTCTACCTATTCCCCGAAGGGATGCGACCCCGTATCATCGCCGTGCTGCACGAAAACATGGATCTGGTAGCTAGAGTCCACCGCCGGTTGTCAACGAGTGAGGGACAATAGGAAAAGGTAAGGAGGCCACCATAACGGGCATATTCAGCGACTAGTCGGAGGATGACACTGAAGCAGAAGTGGCACGTAGCACGTAGAGTGGAACCGTGCAGGGGGCTCCGCCCCGTACGCGAGCTGGTGGCTTTCACGGTAGGTTGGGCATAAGCAAAGCGTGGCCCCATACGCATCAATTTAACGGGATTTGGAGCGAAACCAGGCAGATGCCGGTAAGATGGGAGGCCAACTTCGATTGGCAAACCCAGATGAACCGTGATGAATATTTGTTCAACAGTCGCCCTTGCGTTGCAAACCATTTTGACCGTCCGGGCTGAGGTCCTGGCCAAGACCAGTGGGTTCATCCGGCGCCAGCGCAAGGTCAGCGGCGCGAACTTCATCAGGACGCTGGTTTCGGATGGATGCAAAACAGCCCGCCGTCGGCGGAGGGGCTTGCCAGGGCGGGCTTCAGCCACGGCCTGAAGGTGTCCGCGCAGGGCTTGGACCAGCGCTTCACGGAGCCGGCTTGCGCGTTTGTGAAAAGCGTCCTGGAAGAGGCCATGGCGCAGGCCGTCACGGCGGCTGCCCGGTAGACGTGGCGATCCTCAATCGCTTCGAGGCGGTCCACATCGCCGATTGTAGCGTCGTCCCGCTGCCCGCCGAATGGGAGCACCTTTGGCGCGGGACTGGCGGTGCCGGAGAGGCCGGCAAGGCCGCGCTGAAACTGGACGCCGACCTTGAACTGCGGACGGGGCGGCTGAGCCTGGGGCTGTTACCGGGGCGACACTCGGACAGCCGCAGCCCGCTGGCCGAGGCGGTTCACGCGAAAGGGGTTCTGCGCATCCAGGATCTCGGCTACTTCAACCTGGCCCGGATGCGGGCGCAGGGCGCGCGCGGCGAGTACTGGATCAGCCGCCTGCAGCCGCGGACCGTGGCGTTCCATCTGGACGGGGCATGCATCGACTGGCCGCGCTGGCTGGGGATGCTGGCCCGGCAAGACGTGGTCAGGCACGAAGTGGCGGTGGAAATCGGAGCCGAGGAGCGCCTGCCCGTGCGCCTGCTGTTGTGGCGGCTACCTGAGGAGGCCGCCGCGCGGCGGCGGGCCAAGATGAAGGACAACGCGCGGAAGCAATGCCGCACCGCCACCGCCGAGAGCCTGGCCCTGTGCGACTGGAACCTGCTGGTCACGAACGTGGAAGGCGACCAGTTGAGCCTGCCGGAGTGCTTCTTGCTCTACGCGGTCCGCTGGCAAATCGAGTTGCTGTTCAAGCTTTGGAAAAGCCATGCGAACCTGGGGCGTTCGCGCAGCGCCAACCCGCATCACCTGCTGTGCGAACTGTACGCCAAGCTGCTGGGCGTGCTAATCCAGCATTGGCTGATCCTGACAGGGCTTTGGCATGTGCCGCAACGCAGCCTGGTCAAGGGCTGCCAAATGATCAAGGAGCAGTCCGCGCGCCTGGCCTGCTGCATCGACGACCTGCCCGCCCTGGTCCGGTTGCTGGAGGAACTGGCCGGACGCTTCCAGCATGGCTGCTCATTGAACACCCGGAAAAAGAAACCCAACACCTGTCAGCAACTGAAAAACGGTTACAAATTCGCTTAAATTGATGCGTATGATGGGGCACTTCCTGTGCCCGACCTAGTGTGCCTGGCATGGGCCAAGACTTGTGACCTGAAACGAGGTTGCCGGAAAGAGTGACGACAACCGTAGAGAAACGCCAGGGGGACGCCGTGAGGCCAGCCTGAAAGAAACGTGTATCAAAGGCACGATCGTAGGAACACGAACAGACAGCGAGGCTGCGTGCGGGCGATGAGCGTGCTAGGGAACGCGAAATCCAACGTCACCGAAAGACGCACGAGGTAGACTCTGGCGATGCGGGCCGAGAGTCTTGGCGCCTTACCCGGGGAGACCTCCGCGATGAGAGTCGAGGAGGAGTCAGCAGAGGCCATAGTAGTGAAGAAGCGTGGGAGACCGCGTGGAGCGAAGGGCCGAAGGACCACGAAACAGACCATTCCAACCACCTTTATGGACTCGCCAGGAGTCTTCTGAAACGGACCGACGCGGCCACAGCGAGCCGCTCACCGGGCGGTGGTGGAGCGGAAGGCCGGTGGATTCCGGCAGGAGGCGATACCGCGGGAGGCGAGCGGGGCCACGAGCGGTTGAGGAAGAGAAGATGCTGGTATCAACGCGATAGCACGGCACGACGCATCGAGGACGGGCGGTAAAAGAAAGAGCCGGTGAGGTAGATTACAAACCCACCGGCTCCATTTCCTTGACCGGTACCGGCTTCCAGCCTGTACCGTCCGGACAGTCTAGCGCGGCGCGGGACGGACGGGAAAGCGAAATCCGCGATTAGACAGACCGTGCCGAAATGTCTAAATGTTTTACAGGCACCGAGAGCCAAGCTAAATTCAGCCGCCGCGTTAGCGGTCGGCTGGGATTTATGGTTAAGCCAGTTCGCGGTTTTAGTTAAAACGTGGTCTGTCCCCTATTCTCCTGTCCCGTTCATGAATTAAAGAAGATAATCGCTTCAGGTGGGGAGGTTATTTTAGCGACCGGTTGGTTGCCGCCTGATCGTAATGCTTCACCGGTAGGAGCGGTCCTGCTTGCGAAACAAGCGAGTCGCAGCGAACCGCCATTCGTGAGCAAGCTCGCTCCTATCCATCTAACGACCTATGTGAACATAAATCCACTCAATGAATGAATATGCGGCTTACCCGTGCCAAACAACCAAGCTTCAGTATCATCGAATGACGCCAGGTTGTTATCGGATAGCACCGGAATTTCTTGCGGCGCTGACGACGCTGGACGCAAAGCGCTTAAAACAGCAGCGGGCGCAGCAATAACAGCAGCGGCTCCAGCCAGTGTTTTGATAAAGTTACGACGACTTAAATTAGTTTTCATAACCTGCCTCCACAATAATCACTTTGTTTAAAACCATCTTCGAGCAGCTGGTAGACATCATGGTCCAAATCCTTTTCGCCGGTGGTCAGTAACCACTGCTCCAGTTGGCAGTCTTTATCGACAAAGTAAAGTATTTTCCCGTTTTCCCTCCATTCGACATATTTGCCTTGCACCTGTAGATCGATATTTCTTGATCTGTCGGCCATCATGATAACCCTAAAACCGCGCAAGCCGAGGCCGTCGAATAGCTTAACGGCTTGGGTCGGCTGCAAGGTTTTAAGCATTTGCGCCAAGGTTTGAAGATCATTCAAAGCAAGCGGCCACTGGGGATTAAGTAATCCAGAATATATATCTAACTCCACACTGGCTCGATCGATGCTAGTCAAACTCAGAGCTAATGACATGGCCGACCCCGCTGACTGCTGTCCAGAATCCCCGCCCGCAACCTGACTACAAACCACTAGAACCGCTACCCAGAGTAGCGTTTTCAGGCGCATATCGAACCTAGGACACAATGGCTGTGTAGTTGTCTTGGTAGAAATAACCATAAAAATCCGTATAGCCTGGGTAAAAGCGGTTATTCACTCGATACCGTCGGTCGCAGGTGTAAGGATTGGTGATAACTTTGCCTGAACTGTCTGTTGCTTTCGCCGGTGTAAGGCCCGGTTTATGTCCCCAGATTCCGGATCCAGTGACCTTGCGATAGAAGTGGAAATCAGGTCCTGTTGGACCTCTGGGCATGACTACCAAAGCGATTGTCAAATTACGGGATCCAGCGCAAGCATTTCTCCAACCGTCACGCAGCAAGGCGCTGATTAAATTGCTGCGTGTAAAGCTAGGGGTAAATTGAGTAAATGGCTGACCTCCTCTTCTACCCGGCGTTGCCCTGTTGCCATTACCGTAAGTATTTCGATAATTGGCGGCAAAGTTGTAGCAATTATTATTGGTTTTATAGGCTCCATTCCAAAAACTGAAATTCGTGCCGGTATAATAATTTGCGCCACATCCCCTGTAGGATCCTTTATCGGTTGCATCATCCACGCCGTCTTGCGGGGCAGTCTTGTCTGCGGGCGTTGTGTTAATATCAGGGCCCGGCTCCTGCGTAAACGATTTTAGAAAATCCTCTACTTCGCTAGTTGCTTTTTCAGAGGTTTCAGCCAGCCATTTTTCAGTATTATCCCCCAACCCTACTGTAGTCCCGTGGATGCGAAAGGCCGATGGCAGCGGCGCGCCATAAGCAGCCTTATTTTTCAGTGACTGCCTGCGCGCTTTCGACCATACTCCGTCATCTTCTTTAACCAGTTCTATGATCATGCCGCGATAGCCCAAGTCAATGGTTTTCTTGGGAAATGGCGGTTGCATGATCTGCGGGTTCGCCATAATTCGATCTAGCAGTTGCTTTTCTTCCTGCGGTGATAAAATCCACGTTGGATTCGGCATGCCAGAAAAAATGTCAAGTTCTACGGATAACATTGCTAATCTCCTTAAATATGTTGTTAGCCATTAACCTTAATAGCGATTCCAGTTTTATCCTTTTCAGGGAAAAATGCTGTGAACTATTTTACATATATAATGTGAATTATTTACAAGCGGCATGGCCGTTCCGGCGCGGGCGGCCCTCTAGCGCCGAGAAATAGGGGACAGACCACAGTTTCCGGCGAATGGAAATGGAAAACGTGGTCCGTCCCCGATTTCGGTCGCGATTTCGTAGTCGCCAATAATCCAGGTAATTCACCAGAATATCAGGATGAGATTTATTCAAAGGCAACCCCTTCATCCAGCGATAGCCTCGTAAAACGCCATCCTCTCCCAGTTCCTCAAATTCTTCATACTCAGCGCTATTTAATCGCTTCCGGACCTCCTCGAACAGCGCCGGCTGGTCGCTCGGCTTCGCTACAATGATGTAATGATACTTTAATTTTTTCAATAACTTAATGTGAGGATCATCGGCCGATAAGCGGTCCTCCACCACCATCATAGGCCATTGCGGAAAC
The DNA here is from genome assembly GCA_963708455.1 of uncultured Pseudomonadota bacterium. GTDB lineage: Bacteria > Pseudomonadota > Gammaproteobacteria > Competibacterales > Competibacteraceae > CAIMUS01. The sequence continues at coordinate 848,904 of CAVPSQ010000004.1, read as the reverse complement.
GCTTCGCGCAGTGCCGGTAACAGCCGTTTACTGGCATTGCTTTCACAATCATTCTTGCTCGCCCCATCTTGGCGCGTAATGGTCTCAGGAAATAAAGGCAAGACTTGACTTTTATCCGGATGAACTATCACCGCTCCTACTAATTGATGATAATACTCGACCGCACCCTTTCGATGATGCTTTTCACAGCAATCGGCACAACAGATATTACGAAATCGGGGACAGACCCCGATTTTCTGCGCTGCCACGCCTATCGCCAGGTGACGGATTTCTTCTGCGCCCGCACGCGCTCGCGCATAGCGGACTGCTTTGCCTGGGCCGGTCTGGGTTGAACCGCCGGCTCCGTTACACCCCGTGGTCGCTGCTCTGCCTGTCATTACAGGCCTAATTCCGCCAGCGATTGCACCAGTACCGCACGACTGATCAATTCCTCCAGCTTGTCGGCGGGCCAGTGTTCCACCCATTCGCGAACGGCCTGATTCAATTCGCCGAACCGCGCTTCGAGAATTCTCAACGCCGCTTTGCGCTGTCCTTCAGCCTGGCCCTGTTGCAGGCCCTGTTGCAGGCCCTGTTGCAAGCCCTGCTCTAAACCTCGTTCCAAACCCTGTTCCAGTCCCTGTTCAAACCAGGTTGTACCCATCGTCTTCACCTCTTTGAAAGCATCGTTGGCCAGTAACCGCTCGAATTCCTCCTGCTCGGCGCCGGCGGCCAGTTCCAGATAAGTCTGCACACATTCAGCCAGCAGAAACCGCTGCTGCTCCGTCAACGGCTTTTCCGTCAACCGTCGCAAGGCTTCCGCCTTCAGCCAGGCTCGCCGATCGGGGGGGATGTGCATCAACGCCGCCAGCGCGATGCCCAGCACATTATCCTGTTCCAGGTAGGTCAGCGCCTCCAGCTTGGGCAGCCCCACGTACAGATAGTTGAAACTGAGCACCTCCAGCGGACCATACCGTTCCCGGTAGTGATCCGTCCCCACCCCTTCCAGCCCGACTCGCAAGTAGACCGCCACCGGCAGCACCAGCAGGTCACAGCTCTGCCGCAGATTGGTATAGTACCAGTGCATGCGGCGGCGCTGGACCGTTAGGGGAATTCCAGGACGAGCGTTGCAGAGCGTTGCAGCGTCAGGATTGTGCAATCCGGTAGGATTATAATTTGGCTCAATATGGATTCCAGTCAGTTCACCGCATGAGGCGACCAGCACTTCCGAGAGGAATGTAAGAAAACCTTCTATTACAATAGCTTAAAATAGGGTCCGCAGGGCTATCAAGCCCCTGCCAAGGCAAACCGTTCTCAGCAGTTCGGAATCCATATTGAGCCAATTCTTAAAGATCTGGAGCATGAAGAAGACAAGCTCTAATGGGAGAAAACGTATGTCCACCGCTCTCTGCTACTTTCGTCGCGACCTGCGCCTGCACGACAACCCGGCGCTGAGCCAGGCCGTTGCTGCTCACGCCGCCGTCATTCCCGTCTATATCCATGCGCCGGAGGAAGAAGCACCCTGGGAGCCGGGTGGCGCCGGCCGCTGGTGGCTGCACCACAGTCTGGCTGCGCTGGCGGAGGGTCTGCGGCAACGCGGTTCCCGACTGATCATCCGTCGAGGTGACAGTTTGGCCGTGCTGCGGGAACTGGCGCAGGCGACCGGCGCTGCGGCGGTGTACTGGAACCGCCTGTACGAGCCCCAGGCAATCGCTCGCGACAAAGCGCTTAAGGCGGCGCTGCGCGAAGACGGCCTGGAGGTGGAAAGTCATAACGCGGCACTGCTGTTCGAAACCGTGGACCGTCTGCAAGCAGGGCGGTGGACCTTTTCAGGTTTTCACCCCTTTCTGGAAAGCTTGTCTGCGCCTGCCGTCCCCGGCTCCGCCGCTACCCGCGCCGATCGTCATTAACGCGCCGTCTATCTGGCCTGACTCCCTGCCGCTAGCCGCATTGGAATTGTTACCCCTTATCGCCTGGTATACCGGCCTGGCCGCCGCCTGGCGACCGGGCGAGGAAGGCGCTCTGGACAGGCTGGCGCACTTTTGCGAAGGCATTCTGGAAAACTACGCGGATACCCGCAATCTGCCCGGTGTGGATGGCGTGTCGCGGCTGTCACCCCATCTGCATTACGGAGAACTTTCCCCCCGCCAGATCTGGACAGCGGTCAATAACCGGCTGCAGGGCGCTGCATTAGAGCATAACAGCGCGGCAGCGTATCTGCGGGAACTGGGCTGGCGCGAATTCGCCCATTACGCCTTGTATCACTGGCCGCACACGCCGGAACAGCCCTTGCAGGAACGCTTCGCCGCCTATCCCTGGCGGCAGGATTACGGCGACCTGCTGCAAGCCTGGCAAACGGGCCGCACTGGCATACCGCTGGTGGACGCCGGCATGCGCGAACTCTGGCACACCGGCTGGATGCATAACCGGGTGCGCATGGTGACGGCTTCATTTTTGACCAAGAATTGCCGCATTCCCTGGCAGGAAGGGGCAGGCTGGTTCTGGGATACCCTGGTGGATGCTGATCTGGCCAACAATACCCTGGGCTGGCAATGGACCGCCGGCTGCGGGACCGACGCCGCGCCTTACTTTCGCATTTTCAACCCGGTGCGCCAGGTGGAGCAGTTCGATCCGCAGGGAGCCTACCTCCACCGCTGGCTGCCGCCACTGGCCGGCCTGGATACCGCGGCGCTGTTGCGACCGTGGACGCTGTCGGCGGCGGCGCGCCAGGGCTGGGATTATCCTGCCCCGGTGGTCGATCTGGAAAGCAGCCGCGCCGCCGCCTTGCAGGGCTTCGAGCAGATCAAAAACCGCTGATTCGCCGGCGCTTCAGGAACGCCGCCGCTGCTCCAGCCAGTCCTGGGCCCGCGCAATGGCGGCGCGCACCTGTTCCGGCGCGGCACCGCCCAGATGATTGCGGGCGGCGACCGAACCTTCGGGCGTCAGCACGGCGAACACGTCGGCTTCGATCAAGGGTGAAAACGCCTGCAACTCAGCCAGCTCCATTTCCGCCAGATCGCGGCCCGACTCCACCCCCCGGCGCACCGCCTGTCCAACCACCTCATGGGCGTCGCGAAACGGCAGCCCTTTGTGCACCAGATAATCGGCCAGATCGGTCGCCGTGGCGAAACCCAGTTTGACTGCCCGATACATCTGCTCCGGTTTGGCACGAATGGCCGGGATCATATCGGCGAATACGTGCAGGCAATCCAGCACCGTGTCGATGGTGTCGAACAACGGCTCCTTGTCTTCCTGATTGTCCTTGTTATAGGCCAGTGGCTGCGCTTTCATCAGAGTCAGTAAAGCCACCAGATGGCCGTTCACCCGCCCCACTTTGCCACGCACCAGTTCCGGCACGTCCGGATTTTTCTTCTGTGGCATGATCGACGAGCCGGTGCAGAAGCGATCCGGCAACTCGATAAAGTCGAACTGGGCGGACGACCACAGAATCAGTTCCTCGGAAAAGCGCGACAGATGGGTCATGAGCAGCGCGGCCGCGGCCACGAACTCGATGGCGAAATCGCGGTCGCTGACCGCATCCAGAGAATTTTCGGCAGGCGCGGCGAACTCCAGCAGCCGGGCGGTATAGCGGCGGTCCAGGGGATAACTGGTCCCGGCCAGCGCCGCTGCTCCGAGGGGCATGACGTTGACCCGCTTGCGGCAGTCGGCCAGTCGCTCCGCATCGCGCCGCAGCATCTCGAACCAGGCCATCAGGTGATGGCCGAAGGTAACCGGCTGAGCCACTTGCAGATGGGTGAAACCCGGCATGATGGTGGCCGCCTCGCGTCCGGCCAGTTCCAGCAGCCCGATCTGCAGGCGGAGCAGCTCGACCTGAATGGTGTCGATGGCGTCGCGCAGATACAGACGAATATCGGTGGCCACCTGATCATTGCGGGAGCGGCCGGTATGCAGCCGCTTGCCGGCGTCACCGATGCGTTCGGTCAGCCGGGCTTCGATATTCATATGGACGTCTTCCAGCGCGGTCGACCAGGCGAATTCGCCGCAGGCGATTTCGGCGCGAATCTGCTCCAGTCCCTGCACGATGGCGTCCCGGTCCGCGGCGCTCAATACGCCGACTTTGGCCAGCATGGTGGCGTGGGCGATGGAGCCATCAATATCCTGATGGTAAAGACGGCGGTCGAAATCCACCGAGGCGGTGAACGCCTGGACGAAAGCGTCGGTGCCTTCGGTGAACCGGCCGCCCCAGGTGCGATTCGTTCTTTTCCTGCTGGTCTGCGCCTTGCTCATGGTCATGCATCTGCTGGCAAAGCATGACAGTATAGCAACATCGGTTCGACTTGCATGACATCCCGCATGTTCTGCGTTAAGCTCGGCAAATGGCTCAAGAAACCGTTCGCATCGCTACCCGCAGAAGCCCGCTGGCGCTGTGGCAGGCAGAACACGTCGCTGACCGTCTGCGCGGATCCGCCCCAGTCTGCGCGTGGAACTGGTGGGCATGACCACGCGCGGCGATAAAATTCTGGACGCCCCGCTCGCCAAAGTGGGCGGCAAGGGCCTGTTCGTCAAGGAGCTGGAGCAGGGCTTACTGGATGGCGCCGCCGACCTGGCGGTGCATTCCATGAAAGACCTGCCGGCGGAACTGCCGGCGAGTCTGTGCCTGCCAGTCATCCTGGCCCGCGAGGACCCACGCGACGCCTTCGTGGCGCCGCATGACAGCCATCCCGCGCAACTGCCTCGCGGAGCCCGCGTCGGCACCTCCAGCCTGCGCCGACAATGCCAACTGGCGGCCCGCTTTCCCCATCTCGTTATTGTGACTCTACGCGGCAATGTCGATACCCGCCTGGCCAGACTGGACGGCGGCAGTTACGACGCCATCATCCTGGCGGCGGCTGGCCTGCACCGTCTGGGTCTGGAGTCCCGTATCGCCTGCTATCTGGAGCCCGAAGACAGCCTGCCGGCTATCGGTCAGGGCGCCATCGGCATCGAATGCCGCGCCGATGACCGCCGGACGCTGGACTTACTGGGGCCTCTGAACGATCCGCACACCCATACCCGGATCGTCGCCGAGCGGGCGCTGAACGCCCGCCTGCAAGGCGGCTGCCAGGTGCCCATTGCCGGTTATGCGGTCCTGCACGAGGACGAACTATGGCTGCGCGGTCTGGTGGGCGCTGCGGACGGCAGCCGGCTGATCGCCGGCCAGGTCCGGGGACCCGCCGCCGCCGCCGTCCGACTCGGCATCGAACTGGCGGAGGAGCTGCTCGCCCGCGGCGCGGCGGCCATCCTGCGGCAGGCGTATGCCGCTGCTGCTGCCGGTGGTTAAACCATGACCGCGCCCGCGCTGCCGTTGCAGGGAATGGGCATCGTGGTCACCCGCCCCGCCCGGCAGGCGGATAACCTGTGCCGGCTGATCGAGGCCCAGGGCGGACGGGCGATCCGCTTTCCTACGCTGGCTATCCAGGCGTCCGGTGATCCGCAAGCCGCGCTGGCCGTGTTGGATTACCTGGAGCAGTATGACCTCGTCATTTTCACCAGCGCCAATGCGGTCGAGCAGGGCTTGGCACTGCGGCGCGAGCGGCGCAGCCTGCCGGTGGGTCTGGCGATTTTCGCTATCGGCAAAGCCACTGCCCGCGCGCTGGCCGACCAGGGCGTGACGGCTTATCGAACGCCGCAACGGGGCCAGGACAGCGAGGCGCTGCTGGCGCTGCCCACCCTGCGCGACGTGGCAGGCAAACGCATCGCCATCGTGCGCGGCGAAGGCGGTCGGGAACTGCTGCGCGCCACGCTGGAGGAGCGCGGGGCGCAGGTCGATTATGCGGCGGTTTATCGCCGCGTCAAACCCGCCCTGCCACCCGATGAGTTGCTACAATATTGGCGCCAAGGGGATATCCACGCGGTTATCGCCACCAGCAACGAGAGTTTGCAAAATCTCTGCGCTATGGTCGGCGCGACCGGACGACGCTGGCTACACCGGACGCCACTGGTGGTGGTGAGCGAGCGCGCCCGCTCGCTGGCCTTGCAACTGGGTTTCCACCGCCCGCCGCTGGTTGCTGCAGAGGCCGACGATGCGGCTATCGTGGAGACGCTGCTGCACTTGCCACCCAACCCGATTCCAACAACGATTGAGGATCTATGATGACGGACAAGCAACAAGACACCGCTACAGCGGCGGCCGCTGCGCCGAACCCGCCGCAAACAAACCACTCCATCACCGGGTCGGCGCTACCGCCCAAAGGCGGCAAAGGAGTAGCCTGGACGGCCCTGCTACTCAGTCTGGCGGCCGGCGGCGGCGGCGCTTACCTGTGGCAGCAGTTCGAGCAGAACAAGCAATCCCAGGAAGCCCGCGTGCGCCAGGAACTGCAACAGATCGTGCAGCAGCGGGAAACGGACATCAAAGCCTTGCAGGGACAGTTGAGCGATCAGCGCAGCACCGCCCAAACGCTGGTGAGTCAGGCGGAAACCTTGAGTGGTCAGAATGAGGCGCAACAGCGAGAGGATCAAAGCCTGCGCCAGGGCATCAACAGCCTGCAAGCCGAAATCAAGAGCCTGCAGGGCAATATCGCCACTCTCAAGGGCGAAGTGGAGATTCACAAGGGCGGCACCGAAATCCAGAAAGCCGATACGCAGAATCTGCTCGCGCATGTCCGCAACCTGCAAACCGATATCAAGAATTTGCAGGACCAGTATCAGACCGTGGGCACCGGCATGGAAACGCAGAAAGGTGACACCCAGATCCACAAAAGTTCGATTCAAGCCTTGCAGCAGGACGTGCAGAACCTGACCGGTAACCTGCAAGGTCTCAAGGACCGCCTGGAGAGCAGCCTGGCGGAGCGCGGCAAGTTGTTGGCGGAAGTGGATAACCGCATCCAGAATCTGCAACTCGCCCAGCGCAACCTGCTGACCACCCTGGACAACGTCAAAACGGTGGTTTCCCGCGGCGGCGATGTCAACGCCCTGCCCCTGTCCGAGGTCGAGTATCTGCTGCGGCTGGCCGATTACAAGCTGCGTTTTCAGCATGAAATTCCGGCCGCGATCAACGCCCTGACCGAAGCCGAACAGCGGCTGGGCGCGCTCAATGAGGACATCTTCAGCGGCGTGCGGCAGATGATCAAAGAAAATATCGCCAGCCTGCGCGGCGTCGACCTGCCGGATCGTCCGGCACTGGCGCAGAAGATCCTGGAGATGGAGGGACGCTTGCAGCAGACTGCCCTTGCGCACCGAGGCGCAGGTGGCGGTGCTCAAGGAGAAAACCAAACCGCATGATCTGGTGATCGCCGGCCAGACCGAGGAACCGTGGTGGCGCCGGACGGCAACCCTGTTCAAGGAGCAGTTCAAAGAGCTGGTCGTTATTCGTCGCACCCGCAGCGAGGAACCGCCCCTCATGGCGCAGCAGGAGGAATATTTTCTGTTCCAGAATCTCCGCCTGGAACTGGAGGCGATGCGTATCGCGCTGCTGACCAACGACGTCACCAGCTATATGGAATCCGACGCCACCGCTCAGCAGTGGCTAAAGACCTATTTCAATCCCGACAGTGCCGAGGTCAAGACTTTCCTGGCGGAACTGGAGACCTTACGCACCCTCAAGCTTAATCCGTACATTCCCAATATCGGCTCGACCTTGCGCGCTTTCCAGGATGTTATGCAAAGCCGCAAACCGGTGCGCTCCGTCGCCACGCCTGAACAACCCCGGTAAGGAAACACGGTCATGAAATTGCTCATCTCCATTCTGATCGCACTGGGTCTGGCGATAGGGTTGGCCCTGTTAGTTCGTGAGGATCCCGGCTACCTGCTGTTCACTATCGGCCAGTGGACCATCGAGACCAGCGTGGTATTCGGCTTGCTCTGCCTGCTGCTGTTCTTCGGGCTGCTGTACCTGCTGTTGCGATTGCTACTCCGCCTGACTCCCAGGCGGTTTCGCGCCAGCCACCGCCGTTTTCAGACCTACCGCTCGCAACAGTTGTTGAACCGGGGTATGGGAGAGTTGGCCGAGGGGCGCTGGAAAGCCGCCGAGCAGTCGCTGCTGAAAGGCTCGAAATCCAGCGATCATCCTACGCTCTTCTACCTGGGTGCCGCCCAGGCGGCCCGATATCTGGGCGCTACCGACCGCGCCGAGCGTTACCTGGCGAAAGCTGAGGCGACGCCTGGTGGCGAGGGGACGCTGGCGCAACTGAAGCAGGCGGAATTCCTGCTGGAAGACGGCAAAGCCGCCGAGGCCCGGGATATTCTGCTGACCACGCTGGCCGGACCGGAAAACCGCCATCCCCGCACCCTCGAACTGCTGGCGCGCAGCCATCAGCAACTCGGGGATTGGCGGAAATTGCAGGAACTGCTGCCCGCGCTGGCCAAGAGCGGCATCTATGACGAGGCAGACTTTGGCCGGTTGCAGCGCCAGGTTTACAGTGCCCTGCTACGCGACGCCGCTCAGTCCGGTGATCTGCAGTCTGTACACGCCTTATGGAAAAAGATGCCCGAAGCGCTGCGCGCGGACGAACCGCTGCTGCTCGAATATGCCGGGCATCTGTGCGATCAGCATGCGGCCGACGAGGCCGAGGCGGTGCTGCGCCAGGCGCTCAAACAGCGCTGGAGCGATCAACTGGTGGCGGGTTACGGGCAGTTGCAGCGCGGCAATGTCGCCGCCCAGTTGGAAAACGCCGAGGGCTGGTTGAAGACACGCCCTGACAATCCCTCTGCACTGCTCACCTGCGGCCGGCTGGCCAGACGTGCTCACCAGTTGGATAAAGCGCGCGGCTATCTGGAACGCAGCATCGCCGTCCAACCAAACAACCCCGACGCCTATGAGGAGTTGGGCGAGGTCATGGAAGAACAGGGCAACGGTGCCGGCGCCATCCAGCATTACCGCACCGGGCTGCGGCTGCTGTCCGGGCGCGTGGAAGTGAAGCAAGGCGTACCCGTGCTGGCCGGGACCAGCGGATCGACCGCAGCCGCGCTGACCGAGCCACCGGCTCCAGGAACGGCCTTTTCCGGGGGGGCATAGGGACTGGCGGGCGGGCCGGCATTCCTGCCGGCCCGCCCGGCGCGCTCAAACCCCTCCCTTCTCGTAGGCATAATCGAAGGAATCGTAATAGAGGTGCTCTTCCGCTAATCCCTGCGCGGCGAACGCCGTTTTGGCGGCGGCGATCATCGGGGGTGGCCCGCTCAGGTACAATTCATGCGCGCTGAGATCCGGATAATCAGCGGCCACGGCCGCATGCACCCAGCCGGTACGGCCTTCCCACTCATCCTCCGGCTTCGGCTCGGACAATACCGGCGTATACGTAAGATGAGCGTGCTTTTCCGCCCAGGCTTCGGGCAGTTCGTGCAGGTACAGATCCTGGCGGGCGCGAGCGCCCCAGTAGCAATGGATGGGACGGAGTATCCCTTTATAAAAAGCCTGTTCGAGCATGCTTTTGATGGGCGCGAAACCGGTGCCCCCGGCCACCATGATAATAGGACGCAGCGAGTCCTCACGCAGGAAAAAAGAACCCAGCGGCCCCTGGAAGCGCAGGATGGCTTTTTCCTTCAACTGCTCGAACACGAAGGTAGTGAATTCGCCGCCAGGCGCCTTGCGCACATGGAGTTCCAGACACTCATCGGCATGCGGCGGATTGGCCAGCGAAAAATCGCGCCGCCGACCTTCCCGCAGCAAAATCGAAATGTACTGCCCGGCCAGAAATTGCAGACGCTCGGAAGCCGGCAGTTTAAGATACAGCCGCATCACGTCCGGAGCCAGTCTGTCCATGCCGACCACCCGGCAGGGCAAGGTCTTGACCACAATATCGCGCAGCGCACTGATCTCGCGAACCTCGATCACCAGATCGCTGCCGGGACGGGCCTGACAGAACAGCGCCTTGCCGGCGGCCCGCTGGTCAGCGCTGAGTGCGGGCGGCTGACCTGCCGGATAATCCACCTCACCGGCCATGATCTTACCCAGACAGACGCCGCAAGCGCCGTTGCGACACCCGTAAGGCAGCATGCAGCCAGCCCGCAAAGCCGCCTCCAGGATGGATTCCCCGGTTTCCACCCAAAACTCGTGGCCGCTGGGCTTGATAGTGACTTGATAGGACATGAATGTGAGCTACCGGTGTTGAGAATGAATAGCAATTGTCCACCAAACCATCGCCCAGGAAAACCCTGACTCGATGAATCCGCTTCAGTCGATGCCCAGTTGCCCCCAGATGGCGTCGATCCGTTGCCTGACCGCGTCGCTCATGCGGATCGGACGTCCCCACTGGCGAGCAGTCTCGCCCGGCCATTTGTTGGTGGCGTCGAAGCCCAGCTTGGACCCCAGACCGGCCACCGGCGAAGCGAAATCCAGATAATCGATCGGCGTGTTGGCTATCGTCACCGTATCGCGGGCCGGATCCATGCGGGTGGTGATGGCCCAGATCACGTCCTTCCAGTCGCGGGTGTTGATATCATCGTCCACCACGATGACAAATTTGGTGTACATGAACTGCCGCAGAAACGACCATACCCCGAACATAATCCGTTTGGCGTGACCGGGATATTGTTTTCTGATGCCGACCACCGCCAAGCGGTAGGAACATCCTTCCGGAGGCAGATAGAAGTCGGTGATTTCCGGAAACTGTTTTTGCAAAATGGGTACGAACACTTCGTTCAAGGCCATGCCCAGAATCGCCGGCTCATCCGGCGGGCGCCCCGTATAGGTGCTGTGGTAGATGGGATCATCGCGGTGAGTGATGCGGTCCACGGTGAAAACCGGAAAAGTTTCCACTTCGTTATAGTAACCGGTGTGATCGCCGAACGGTCCTTCCGGAGCGGTTTCGTCGGGAAGAATATGACCTTCCAGAACGAATTCGGCGCTGGCCGGCACTTGCAGGTCGCTGCCCAGGCAGGCGGCCAGTTCAGTGCGCCCCCCCCGCAGCAGACCCGCGAAGGCGTATTCGGACAGCGTATCCGGCACCGGCGTCACCGCTCCCAGAATGGTGGCAGGATCAGCGCCCAGCGCCACTGCCAGCGGGAAGGCCTGGCCGGGATGCGCCTCCCGCCAGTCGCGGCAATCCAAGGCGCCGCCGCGGTGCGACAGCCAGCGCATAATCACCTTGTTGCGGCCGATCACCTGCTGGCGATAGATGCCCAGATTGTGGCGCTGCTTATAAGGGCCTTTAGTCACCACCAGCCCCCAGGTAATCAGCGGCCCGGCGTCTTCAGGCCAGCAGGTCTGCACCGGCAGCCGACCCAGATCCACCGCAGCGCCTTCGAGGATATGCTCCTGACAGGGAGGCCGGCCGATCCGTTTCGGGGCCATATCCAGTACTCTTTTGAAAATAGGCAGTTTTTCCCAGGCATCGCGCATGCCCTGCGGAGGATCGGGTTCCTTGAGGAAAGCCAGCAGCTTGCCCACTTCCCGCAAGGCGCCGACATCCTCCTGGCCCATTCCCAGAGCGACCCGTTGCGGCGTGCCGAACAGATTGCCCAGTACGGGAATGGCGTAGCCCCTGGGCCGCTCGAACAGCAGCGCCGGACCGCCTGCCCGCAGGGTGCGATCGCAGATTTCCGTCATTTCGAGACGGGGGTCCACCGGCACACGCACCCGCTTCAGTTCTCCGGCTTGCTCCAGCTTCCCGAGAAAATCACGCAAGTCTTTATATTTCATGATTTTTTACTGTCTTGAGTCAAATTGATGGCAGCGTCAACCCGAGGCGGGAATGCTGGCCCTTAGCGCCCGGGCAATCGCGCTATGTTAAATAGCCTATAAATTTCAACAAGTTATAATTATTACCTGTACTGCGATATATTTATAAGTAATTGATAAACAAGACTATGTACTAAGATAGCGCGATTGCTCTGCTTAGCCCATCTAATCACCTTACCACCTGTCAGTTTGCTGCCAACCCTGGGATTACCGCATTTCAGCAGATTTTATACATTGTAAAATCAAGTACCTAGTTTCATTTTCGGTAATTTCTCAATAATCCCTGGTAACCCCTGCCCAAAGGCCCCAACCTGTGGTATTAAATAGCCCTATGAAGAAGCTCCCTCCTGTTCCATAAGTACCGGCGGACGAACAGCCGCCCTGGGTGGTGGCGTTGCTGGGAATCATTGAGAAATTGAGGGAAACGATCCAGCAGCAGGATGAAGAGATCGGGCGTTTGAAGGATGAGATGGCCATCTTGAAGGGAGAAAAGGCCCGTCCGAAAATCAAGTGTCCACCGCCGGAGCTTCCGCTCTATTTCCTCCATCCTGGTCATCGCGCACGGTATGCGCGACCAGCAGCAGCACATGGCCTTCGACCCTCCCCAACGTTTGCCAGCACCGTTCACCATTCTCGATGCGGTCTTGCTCCATCAGCGCAAACGAGTCGGCAAAAACGCGGGCGGTCGTCTCGAAGCTCACCCGATGGTATGCACACCCGCAGGCACCATGACCTGGACGATCTCTTTGGTCGCTGGAGCGCGAAGCAACACGAACACATCCAGGGTGTAGTGGATGAACAGCGCAAAGTCGCCCCCGATCTGTGGTCATGAGACGCGCACTGATCGATACCAATATCTACTCTCTCGCCATGCGGGGTGGACCGAGCGTGCTGGACTGTCTGCAACAAGTAGCCGGTTTCAATCGGCATCGGAAAAAAGACTGTCAAGATCACGCGCGCTGTGCAAGATGCGTTCTATGATAATTTCAGCCGGGTGGGACAGTGTAGAAAATCAGGTAGCGGCGATAAGACATCATGCGCAACCCCTCCGCCAAATCGTCGCGAGCAGGGAAGGCCAGCGGAGTCTGCTTCAGCTTGCCACACCGTGCAATCAATTCATTACCGAAGGTTACAGCGCGGCGCGGATTATCACGCGCAATTAATCGGTAATGTCTTGCAGGTCACTTTCCGCCAAGACCGAGAGAATAACGCGCATCAGAGCAGACTGTCTTCGCTCTGCGCTTCATACTTCGCTTTCAGGCCTGCCCAAACTTCATTGATGGGATGACCCGGACCGCTGTCGATACCGGCTTTGATCGCGGTGCGTAACTCGTCAAGCCGGATCGCGCGCAACTTTTCTTGATCTTCCAACAACCGTAGTGCTTCGCGCACCACCTCACTGCCATTGGTATAGCGTCCGCTGGCAAGCTGCGCCTTGATGAATCGTTCAAAGTGCTCGCCGAGAGCGTAGCTGGTCGGCATAGTGTCACCTCATGGATGTAGAAAACAATAATAATTATCGAAGAACGATAACTTAAGGTCAATCAGTTTGGCCAAACCGGTTTTTGAAACAGCCCATCTTGGATTCAAGAGGGTTGCTTTATTGCTAGACCTGACCCATGGCACTCACATTGACCCATGCGCTCATGCGCTGCCGTGCGCTGCGAATGACCCCGTGCGCTGCGAACCGATCCACTGAAGATGTTGGAGAAACAGGGAAAAACGTGCGGTTCGTTCCAGCCGATTTGCTGACTTCGTAGATGATTTAGCGAACAATAGACCACTGGCTTCCAAGCACCGCGACCATACCCTATCAGGTAACTGGCAACAGTATCGGGAATGCCACATTCCGACCCTCCCATCAAAAACTCATCCACTGCCCAGGCGCACTGTCTCCCCTCGTGGATGGCCCACACCACCAGCGATTGCCCCCGCCGCATGTCGCCGGCGCTGAACACTGGGTTGAGCGAGGTCTGGTAGTTGTCGGTATTGGCGCGGACATTGCCCTGGGCATCCAGCGCCGCCCCCAGTTGGGTGAGTATCACTGCGTGCACCGGATGGACGAAGCCCAGCGCCAGCAGCATCCGTTCCGCGGGGAGCACCGCCTCGCTCCCCGCTATCTCCTGCCTGCTCCAGCGCCCGTCCTCCCCCTGCCGCCACTCCAGCCGCACGGTCTGCACTCCGGTGACCCAGCCGTTATCGCTCAGGAACGCCTGGGTGCCGATGGCCCAGTCGCGCTCCCCGCCCTCTTCGTGCGAGGTCGAGGTCCTGAGCTTCAGCGGCCAGTGCGGCCAGGTGAGCCATTATTGGATGAGATGTTGAATTCACCAACCCGCCCATCAAGAACTCATCCACCGCCTGCGCGCACTATCGCGACTACACTTGATCCCACAACCTTTGTTTTTGGGAGATTCGCCATGAGCGCCACAGACACCTATGTTCGCGCCCGTATAGACACGACCACCAAAGAACGGGCTGCCGATGCGCTGGCTGCGATGGGCTTGTCCATTTCGGACGCTATTCGTCTGCTGATGCTGCGAATAGCGGACGAGGGGCGCCTGCCGTTCGAGGTCAAGGTCCCCAATATGACCACTCGCCAGGCGATAGCTGAGCTTGAAGCCGGACAGGGTAAGCGTTTTAACAGTATTGATGAACTGATAGCGGACTTACGTGCGGACGATTGAGCGATCATCCGCATTCAAGCGGGACTACAAGCGCGAAACCAAAGACCAGCACCGGACAACGCTCGACGCCGACCTGCTTACCCGTCTTAGCAGCACTGGCGAACGACCAACCCTTAGCGCCACGTTACCGTGACCACGACTGGAGCGACCGGTGAGAGGGCTACCGCGAGTGCCATATCAAGCCTGATCTGCTGATGATCTACCGGAAACCGGATACCAACACCCTGCGGCTGGCCCGTCTTGGCTTCCACGGTGAGCTGTTCGGCTGAGAATTTGCTACCAGGACTTTGTGGAGCATCGGAGCAAAATCCAACGCTCTTCAGGGAACAGAGCGGGTAAACCACGCAGCCGGGTGGTGGACGTGGTTAGTCATCAGGACGTAGGCATGAAAAACGTGGTCTGTCCCCTATTTCGCGCGCTGCACCTAGCGTTTGGAGTGCTGCAAAGCCTGCTCGAGCGCCATACGAATGAAGCGCTGATAGGGGATGCCCTCTTTTTCCGCCGTACTGCGCACGGCCTCTAGCAACTCCTCTGGAAGACGAAGGTTAATTGATTTGTCCTTCGGCTTCAGCTCGAAGCGCACCAGTTGTGCGCCGGACAAATCATAGTCTGCTAGATTGGCCGTCGTGACAAAGTTCTCTGCCTCTTCGTCGGTCTTAAAGGTCGGGATTTTCTTCTTCATAGCTCGTCACCTCTCTTTTGTGCATGTAACGGGCACTGATTGGGCGTATCAGGATGTCCTCTCCGCATCGACGCAGCGTGAAAATCACAAACACCGCCTGACCCTCCGCGGTCCTTCCAACGGCCCGAAAGCGTTGCTCTGTTTGCGAGTGATCTTCGTCTGGTAGGATAGCGACGGCCCGCTCGAATAGACTTTCGATAACCTCGGTAGGAACGCCGTGTTTTCGGCACTTCTCCAGATTGCCGCTATCCCAATCGAAACCTGAAAATTCCATAGGTATCTTCCTGCTAAATTAGTATTATTATAGGCTTTTGTATCTACAAACGTCAGTTCCCGGCATCTGCCTACCCGGCTTGAAGCCGCTGGGTTCAACCGCCGGATGCGGAAGATCGCACGTCCGGTCGCGAAGGCCGGCAGTGCGCCCGCGCGGTGGATGAGTTCTTGATGAGGGGGTCGGATTTGGCGGGGTAGGGGGAAAGGTAGGCGGGGGGATTGTGGGTCAGGCGACAGCGCCGGGTTGCCCGGCGCTGTCAGGATTGGCAGGGGTAGGGACCTGGTCACTTTCAGCACCTTGCTGAAGAGGGCAAGGGTACTAAAAAGTGCTGGAACTGTTTCTGACAAATTCAACAGCCTACCTTGCAACTCATAAGCTGTGATAACAAATACACTGTCGGGTTCTGGGTCAGGGACGTAGATGACCCGCATATAGCGACCGCTTCGGGTTTGACCAAGGGCTACTCGTGAGCCTTCATGGCCTGGGCGGTCTTCACCAGGATTTCGTAAAACGTCCTCGACTTCATTCTCGCCAACATGATGATTATAGATATGAGGTGCGTCTGTTTGAGGATCAATGTAAAAACGGGTTTTCATTATCGTACTGCGATTACACGGTCACTGCCCCGCGCACAGACCCGGACGTGCAGTTTTCCCGCATCCGATTCCTCGATTGTACTCGCTTTCGGGCAGGCTAATAACCTGATTGCTATTCCCCGCAGTAAGGTTGGCTCGTGTTGATCCAGCCCGTAGTATGGGTAGAACGAAGTGAAACCCATCGCGTGATCGAAGCCCCGGAATGATGGATTTCGCTACACTCTACCCATCCTACGCGGGCTCAAATTCAACGGCCTATTGTCCGGCCTCGATGCTCTCGATGTCTTTCCTGAGAAGCCGATTGACGAGTTCGGACAATTCAATGCCTTGGGAATTGGCGCAGACCGTAAGGTAATTCTGGATTTCTTCATCCAGATAGACCGGCTCCTTGAAAATCGCATCCGGGTTGTAAAACCGCCCGCGCGTGCCCTTGCTGAAATCGTATTTCTCTTTCATCACTGTACCTGGCTACTAGGCTGTTGAATTTGTACCAATTCCTCTGGATTTTCTTCATACAACTTTGCTGCACTGATCAAGCAGGCTTTGGTGCGTAGGACGCACCCTAGATTATAGTTCGGCTAATTGAGAACCGGACCTATGCAGTGATATCCCTGGGAGCGCCGCACCCCAGTGCGGCATTTAAAAGCCGCACTGGGGTGCGGCGCTCCCAGGGTGCCAACGGCAACGAATGTCTGGATAACCATTAGCGAGACTATAACATGATTTATGCATGAACAAATGCTGATTAAAATTAGCCAGATTCAACAGCCTAGCTTGAAGCTGACACCATGCTTGGTCTGGTTTCTGCGTGCTTTAGCCGTATCCCACTCAAATTGATAAACCAGTTGCATCATCGGTGCTGCGCCCACGTTCTGGCAGTTAAGGGCTTTAAAATTAAGTCTAACATCCCGGTAGTCTTACAGCCAGCGTAGATACCATGAGGAAGTTCCGCGGTAACTGGACCGCATGCATTTACAAGGGGAGTCGGTTTCAGACCAGCCTGGATAGAAGGCCGTAGCCCGTAGGATGGGTAGAACGAAGTGAAACCCATTGCGTGATCGAAGCCCCGGAATGATGGGTTTCGCTACGCTTTACCCGTCCTACGCGGGCTACGCGGGCTACGCGGGCTGTCCCCAATTTCCTCCCCCGATCTCCCTTGTTGGCGCAGCGCGCAGCGTCCGTGCCAACGTGCCAATTCAGTGGTGAGCGAAGCGAGTCCGCTGCAATGCCAAGTTGGATTCTGGTGGCGGGCTAGAGGGGGGCGGAACGACAATCCATCCTTCTGCCACATGCTTTTCCTGGCGCACTTTCAGATCGGCAAAAATCCGGTCGAGGTCGTAATCCATGCTGGCGGCGTGCTGTTCGCGGATAGCGCGAACCTCTTGAATAATGCTGTCACTCATTATCGTCTCCCAAGAGTTCGTCGGGTGTACAAATGAACGGTAGGAACAAGCCTTTGAGCCGAAAGTTCTCGGAAATTCGGGTTTGGATTTCCGGGTTGGCGATGTGCCGACAGTTCCACGTTAACAAATAGTCCACGAAGTGGACCGTCGCGATCGAGATGTGCAATGCGTCTTCGCTTGCCTTTGAGGGAACGATGCCGGCTACGACCAAATCCTTGGCAAGTTCGATACTGTGGGCGGTAATTTCAAGCAGGTGAATACCTTGCAAAGCGGCGAGTCGCTTGCTTGCAGCTTCTGGATCACCGGCAGCACATTCGGTGAGGACAAGTTCTGAAGCGAACAGATTAAACTCACAGCGCCTATCCCAAAACATATAGGTGCTTTGCTGGTGGCCCGCTTCAATCACATGCTTGCTTGGGCGAGCCGTCAGGTAGCTGATAGGCTGTTGAATCTGGCTAATTTTAATCAGCATTTGTTCATGCATAAATCATGTTATAGTCTCGCTAATGGTTATTCAGACATTCGTTGCCGTTGGCACCCTGGGAGCGCCGCACCCCAGTGCGGCATTTAAAAGCCGCACTGGGGTGCGGCGCTCCCAGGGATATCACTGCATAGATCCGGTTCTCAATTAGCCGAACTATAATCTAGGGTGCGTCCTACGCACCAAAGCCTGCTTGATCAGTGCAGCAAAGTTGCATGAAGAAAATCCAGAGGAATTGGTACAAATTCAACAGCCTAGGTAGCTGATGACTGAGGTTTCAATGTAAACTTTGCGCTTCATTTAGATGACCTCACAATCATAGTCTGCCTCCTATTTCCCTGATGCGTTAATACAAGCTCGTAAGTTGGGGTGATGAAGGAACCCCAACGTAATCTGCTACGATGGAATGTTGGAGTTCGTTCCTCACTCCGATCTACGCGCTAATTTATAAGCTTATCAAAAAATCGTGGTCTGTCCCCAATAAAGATCACTCGGTATCTACCTGGCTGTTTTTGGGCTACAATGTAGCTCAATTTAACTGAGTCATGAGGGTTGTCATGATGGGAACTAATGCTGTTGTGCGGGCGCGGATTGATGAGCACCTGAAAGAGGAAGCGGCGGCGGTGCTGGCCTCTATGGGGCTGACGGTATCGGACGCATTCCGCCTCATGATGGTGCGGATTGCGGCGGATAAAGCGCTGCCTTTTGAGCCATTGACCCCGAACGCTGAGACCATCGCGGCGATGAAGGCGGCGCGGCGAGGGGAACTCGTCACCGTTGGCGACGCAGATTCTTTGCTCGCGAGTCTGAATGAGAACGATTAAATACACTCACCGCTTCAAGCGGGACTATCGGCGGGAACAGTCAGGACGGCAAGCAAAACGCTGAACGCAGCCTTGCTGTCGGTCGTGAATCTATTGGCCACCGATGTCCCCTTGCCTCGTCAGAACTTTGATCATCCACTTTCCGGCGAGTGGGCGGATCATCGGGATTGCCATATCAAGCCTGACCTGGTGTTGATTTACCGGAAGCCGGATACCAACACCCTGCGGCTGGCCCGTCTTGGCTCCCACGGTGAGCTGTTCGGCTGAGAATTTGCCACCAGGGCTTTATGGAGCATCGGAGCAAAATCCAACGCTCTTCAGGGAACAGAGCAGGTAAACCACGCAGCCGGGTGGTGGACATGGTTAGTCATCAGGACGTAGGCATGAAAAACGTGGTCTGTCCCCTATTTCGCTCCCTATTTCGCGCTCTCTATGCAGCGTTGTTGATACGCTCGACCGCTGTGGCAGCAGTGACGATCTCGATGTCCTGAAAACTCTTCAGGTCGAGCAAATGCGCATCGCCCGAGACGATCAAATCGACCTGCGCGGCCAGCGCTGCGGCAAGCACTTGGTCATCGGCCGGATCGCGCGTGATGGTGGGCGCGATGACGGCTGGCGCCACGATCAGCACCAAGGCCGCATAACCGTCGAACACATCGTCGACTGTGAGCCCACGCTTGGCGAGTTGCTTGGCGAACTTCTCCCGCGACAGCACTCCTTGCAGTTCAGCCAGCAGCGCGGCGCTGCTGGCCAGTTCGATGTGCCCGGCCGCGGCCGCATCGATCAAGTGCCCCGGCGTGCCGCCCCACAGCAGCCCGGAAAGCGCCGTGTTCGTGTCAAGAACCAGCCGCACGCCGCTGCTCGGAACGATAGGCTTCGATCTCAGCGCTGATCTCTTCGGGTGTCATCGGCGCCAGCGGCTCGGCCGCCAACGTTGCGCGTGCTGCCTGCAGCCGCTCGATGCGCTCGGCACGCAATTGCTCGCGCAAGATGCGCTCGATCTTCTCGGGCGCTAGAAGCCCTGCACTGGCCACTTCCTGCGCCAGCGCGTCGGGCAAGGTAATTTGCACGATGGTCATCGTCAAGCCCCTTGAGGGTTGGTCTGCGGAGAAATCGCACTTCGAGAAATCACTTCGGGGTCAAATCACTTGGTCACACTTCGGGGTCAAGTCTTGCAATCAAGCACAAGCGGTTTATGCTCTGCTGTATAGTCTCGCTAATTTATATCAAAACATCCCACCATTCGCTCAATTTTCATCTAAGTCATTGATTCTTATGAGCATGGTTTATGCAATCGCATATTTTATACCCACATAATTTGTTGAATAATAAGGCAAAAAACATTGAGTGAATAATAGACATTATCGGAAACCTAATTTTCAATAAAAAATCTCGTTCATTTTTTTATACCCTCTTTAAGCACCTTTAAGCACTACCAACCAGTACAGAAAATTAACCTCACTCCTACCTTAAAAGAGACAGCAATTAAAAAATAACCCGGTATCTACTCCCTTAATAATCTTTTAACCATTTAAGGCTTGCTCCAAGTAAAAAACGATTAAATACACTCACCGCTTCAAGCGGGACTATCGGCGGGAACAGTCAGGACGGCAAGCAAAACGCTGAACGCAGCCTTGCTGTCGGTCGTGAATCTATTGGCCACCGATGTCCCCTTGCCGCGTCAGAACTTTGCTCATCCACTTTCCGGCGAGTGGGCGGATCATCGGGATTGCCACATCAAGCCTGACCTGGTGTTGATTTACCGGAAGCCGGACGATGAAAACCTTGAGTTAGTGCGGATTGGTTCTCACAGCGAATTAGGACTATAGCTGTAACGACCGCAGCCGGGTGACCCCCCTCCCGATGGCGGCGGATTTGTTGACTGGAATGCGTAATTGAATTGCGGCTATGTTGTGCTATAAAGGAGATAAGGCTTGTCGCTTCCGTAGGCGGATGGGGAGAACCGCGTGGAAGGGGGCAGGAGGAACCTGGATTGCGCTTCGTACGCTTTGCTCCATCCGGGCTATGCGAGCTTTATTGCTAGACCTGACCCGTTTTCATTCTGGGTGAGTTCCTCGGCAAAATCGCGGGCTTACCTTACTCATTAAGCTGTATCCCCACCCATTCATTAAAAACACCCGTAGAATCACAAGAATCTTTGCTCCATACATGTACTGTTTTCCCTGTCGCTTTTGCAGCGAGCGCAACAGATATCATGTACTTTGCCAGAGGAGCATTATAAGATGTGGCAATTATATTTTGCGTTACACTGCATGCAAGTGGGTTAGGAACAGATTTATCGATGATTATGGCTACGTAAGGTCCACGATTACAGCAATCATGTACATAAACACCTTTGATAATTGCTGTTTGTGTAAGGTTTTCACCCGCATGGGTGATAGTTGCTAGTGAACAAGCTAGCAGAGATCCACTAACAATTAAATAATGCTTAAGTTTCATGCTTCTCTCCTCAATCTTCAAGTATTAAGTTCAAAACTTCTGACTTCTGGTAACCCCGGCGGAAGTTCACGCTAACCCTAATTCAACGGGTGGCATATTGCCAAATTCGGCATTTAGCTCCAAGACCGAAGGATTTTGGATCTACATACCCCGATATAAACACATTGCTTTTTGTTAGAGCTGCAGAAAGAAAAAAAGCAAAAGTTGTTTTGTCATTACGATCCAGCCACCAGGTATGAGTAGTTCCAGCCGGCCACCACCAATCCTTTTGAGCGCAATACTCAAGCTGCCATGCATCGCCCAGATAAGAAGCGAATACAACAACAAATGTGCCGGTCGTTTGCTCCCCCCCAATTCCAAGAATCTTGAACGTACCGTAGGCGTTAGTTTCACCAGCGGCCGAGGAACACCAGCAGATCAGCAGCGAACATAGGAGTGAGACTAGGCGTTTCATTGCGAATTCTCCAAGCTAATGATTTTGTTTAGACCTAATTCAACAGGTGGAATATTGCCAAATTCGGCATTTAGCCCAATACGCTTCGGGTCTTGGGTTAGGGCTTCCGATATGAAATTTTATCATTAGTTGTCTCTTAAATCGATATTATAGAAAGGAAGCGCTTCCCAACTGTTTGTTAAATTACAAGTGGTTTCACTTGTTAACTCAAAATGTACACTTTGAGCAGTGGATTTTGCGGTCAGTAATAACGCATATATGCTTTTACAGACCTCGGGTCTGATTTGTACTCCGTTATTGTTATAAATATCCGTGAGGCTACAAAGAAACCATGGTTTTTGATAGGTATCTGTTATTGTCCATACGACACCGATATTTGCAAATACGCCAACTTGGATAATTTTTGTATTACAGCCCGCTCCATAAGACGCGCTTGCAAGAAAATACAAGGACACAAAAAGCCCGATACGATGTTTCATGATTCTGTCTCCCGATGAGTGAAACAGCAGGTATCGCCAATGATGGGCCAATAACGATTACTTTAAGAGATGCAAATATTGACCAATACAGGTTAAATCTCCATCGTTGAAAAAAAAACGAACCTGTTTATCCGAAATTAGAGCACTCATAAGAGTCGCATACACAGCTTTATTATTTCCTTGGTCTGCCTTTTGCCATTTGAGCCATGTACCAGCAGGACACGTGGCATTACCCGTATCCATTACGAAGTACATCATATCAGGAAGATACGTTGGTTCTACGGTCAATACTTTACCGATGAAGGACTCTAAAGCGACTGATGTACTGCTTACGATAGCCAAACATACACCCAGTGCGACTTTGCTCTTCATTTTTGTTCCTCCAATATTGAGACCGAAATAGTAGCGAAATAGTGGACAGACTACATTGCATCAAACATCAAACTATAGCGGTCATTCACGGCGTGAAAACATGGCAATTTATGTAAATATTTGAAAATACTTTAAAAATTGAAACTTATATTGAATGCAATGTATTCCATTCATTTAACAACCGCTATAATTCAGGGATCAATCACAAAATTTCCAATTCTGCACCACTCACCACCATCTTGAGGTGGGTCAATTCCCCAGCCCGAGACGGTTTTACCAGAATGCCTTAGCTGTCAAGGCAATGGCCATAACTGATTTAGCGGCAGGATCAGATAGCGGCAGTGAAAGGACCTGTTTAGCACTAGCTGTATCGCACAGCCTCATTATCCCATTTCCTGAGCTATCATACACCGTGATAATTAACCAAGCTCCCCACGCAGCCGATCTGGTTTCAACAATGCCCACTTTAGCGTTAGTGAAAAGGACATTACCGGCCCAAGATTCGGATACCGTTAAACAATGCGTAAAGGCAACCACGAGAGCACCTATGATGGTACGCTTAAGTTTCATGTTCATGTTTCTCTCCTTCAATCCTCAAGTATCAAATTTAGGATTGGTGGTAACCAATTAAGGGCGTCAGTAAATCGAGCCTTAATGTCAAGGTCACCCGTGACAGTGAGTGAGCAAGGATTCCCTTGCCCTTCACAGGCACCTGCCCATCCTTTAAATTGTTCGCCATTACTCGCGGTAGCGTTAAGAGTAATCTGTGTACCGGTCTGATAGTACTCTGAACAATCGCCAGGGCAGTTTATGCCGGTGCCGGATACGTTACCTTGTCCTTCGATCACGACAGAAACTAGCGCTTGATTTGGGTCACGTATGAAATTCGCTGTTACCGAGGTCGAGCTATTCACCGTTAAGGTGCATGGATTCCCTTGACCGGTACACGCACCGCCCCATACCCCAAATTTCTGGCCCGGCCCAGGCGTTGCTGTCAGTGTAATCTTTGTCCCTGGAGTCAACGGTTCACTGCAATCACTCGGACAGGCAATACCATTCCCACTTACTGAGCCGCTGCCCGTAATGCTGACCGATAAATCCACAGGTAGGTTAGGATTAAAGTTGGCCTTAGTGTTAAGATCACCCGTGACAGTAAGTGAGCAAATATTACCTTGTCCTGCACAGTCACCTGTCCATCCTTCAAATTTCCAGCCAACACTTGGGCTAGCAGTCAGAGTAATCGGTGTACCGACTTGATAATACTCTGAGCAATTACCAGGGCAGCTTATGCCGGTGCCGGATACTGTACCTTGTCCTTCGATCGCAACAGAAACTAGCGCTTGATTTGGGTCACGGATAAAGCTCGCTGTTACCGATGTGGCGCTATTCACCGTCAAGGTGCATGGATTCCCTTGGCCGGCACACGCACCGCCCCAGCCTCCAAATTTTTGGCTCGGCCCAAACGTTGCTGTCAGTGTAATCTTTGTCCCTGGAACCAACCGCTCACTGCAATCACCTGGACAGCTAATACCCGGCCCACTTACCGTGCCGCTACCTGCTGTAATATTAACTGATAAATCCACCATAGTTGGTTGCGGAATAACAGCTTGAACAGCGGCATAAGCATCTAGAATCCCTGCACCACATGTCCATATATCACATGGCCGGCTGACAGGAAAAGACCGAGCTGTCCTCTTAAGGATTTCTAATATTTTGGCAGGCGTAAGGCTAGGATCAACAGAAAGCATGAGCGATACAACACCAGATACGTGGGGTGCTGCCATACTTGTCCCTTGGTAAAACCTATAAGTATCACCAGATGGACTAGGTTTCGGAGATTGAG
This sequence comes from uncultured Pseudomonadota bacterium, assembly GCA_963708455.1. Lineage (GTDB taxonomy): Bacteria > Pseudomonadota > Gammaproteobacteria > Competibacterales > Competibacteraceae > CAIMUS01. The sequence goes on along the minus strand of CAVPSQ010000004.1, from coordinate 824,762 downwards.
TCCCACTATTTAGTGTTGATAAGATACCATTGCTATTACTGATGGTGGTGTCACCACCCGGAGCAGAAATCGATATAAAAATTCCGTAGTTACTATACCAAGCTTTCCCTCCATTTCGATCTGTTGCAGCGACTGTGATGACATCTAAACAGTTGGCAGGCAAAAAATCTCTCACGTCACTCGACTCATTTCCAGCCGCTACAACTACAACAGCTTTTCGAAGAGATACAACCTCTGATATAGCATTCTGCATTGTCTGACTGCAAGCGCCATAACCTCCTAAACTAAGGTTGATTACCTGTGCAGGATATGAATTTTGGATAACCTCTGGCACGACCAAACCAGCCGACCACCTTATTCCATCTGCTACATTCTGACAAAGAACCTGACCCACATTTTCCAAGAACTCTTACCGGCAGTATCTTGGAAAACCAATTGATGCCAGAAACACCAATGCTGTTATTGCTCAGCGCATCTATCGTACCAGCAACATGGGTGCCGTGCCACGAACTATTTAAAGGACACCCATAGAATCGACTGTTAGGTATCTTGCGACTCTTGTTGGGTTACCCAATTACCCGGATCGGATGGATCGCTATCTCGCCCATTACCATCCTTTGCAAAATTGCTATCAGTTATGAAGTCATAACCAGAGCCAGAAGGTACTCGTCCTACCAGATCTGCATGCGGAACAATACCAGTGTCTACAACTGCAATAATCACATCGGATGATCCCTGTGTAATGTCCCATGCCAGAGGAAGATTGATACCACTGACTGGATTAAAGTAATGCCATTGCTCTCCATATCGTGGATCATTTGGCGTTCGGGTCGCTGTAAGAATAATATCTGGTTCAGCATAGGCAATACTTGAGTTTTGTCTGATTGCAACAGCAATTTGTTCTACCTCTGATACTGGTTTTCTCGATTGCAGGGAAAATACATGGCTATTACCCGACATCGCTCGAACATACGATAGCGAAACGCCTGCAAGCTTCTTGAGTGCAGAAATTGTCTGGCTTGTAACGGTTGAACGACTGTCCTTAAATTTAATAATCAAGCGATTTGTATAATTTTGTACGGTTGGCGTGATCATTTGTTGTCCTTGTTTTCCACGCTCTATTGCGAACACTTTAAGAGGAGAGAGCAGCAGGAGAACAAAGCTAACGCTCACGACAAGTAGAATGTGTAAATATCTTTCCTGACTTATGCTCATCTTGGATACTCCATGGGTTCAGAAAATAGGGTCGGGTCAGCCAGCAAGCGTAGCCCGGAGTACGGTTCGTTCCAGCCCGAAAATTAAGGAACCTGGAGCGGAGCTTGCAAAGCGCAATCCAGGTTCCTCCTGATCCCTCCCACGCTGCTCCCTCCATCTGCCTACGGCAGCGACAAGCCTTATTTCCTTTATAGCACAAGATAACCACAATACAACCAAGCATTTCAGTCATGAAATCTATCGTCCTTTCCGCTAATCTCTTATAAAATCAGTAACTTGATTCTTTAAATTTTAATACTAATCTGAAAATATTTTCGTAACAATATGATTTTAATAATTATTTTAAATTGTTAAAAATTGTTATATACCTTCGGTACTGATACCTCATTACTTGACTTTTCCGGAAGAAGGTAACCCGACACCTCGGTAGGCGGCTTGGAAATTGAGAACTTTGCAGAACTGGGAACAGAAGCGCTTGCGCTTGACCGCCCCGCCCCTTTGTTTCGAATGGTAGAGCGCAACTTACCAACCCTGGAAGCACTCCATACCTGACACCTATCATGTCGGGTGTCTCTACAAGCAGGAGCTAAAAACTGATGTTTGATTATTTATCAAACATCTTTATATTACTTATTATGAGAAAGAAATTTCGAATCAACGAGTTTGCCAAAAGGATCGGAAGGTCTACTTCAACGGTCCGTCGCTGGGAGCAAGAAGGTAAGATTCTGAGCAAGCGTCTGCCTTCCGGGCATCGCTACTTTGACGAATCTGATGTGCGCCTTGCGCTGGGTGGTCGGCCGGAGAAACGATTAACGGTCGTCTATTGCCGGGTATCCAGCGCAGGCCAAAAGCATGATTTAACCTCTCAAGTCGAGGCGATGGAAATTTACTGCCGTGCATCAGGGGTTGCTGTTGATGAGTGGATTCAGGAGATTGGCGGCGGGATGAACTTCAAGCGCAAGAAGTTTCTTGAGGTGCTGGATCGTATTTTGCACGGCGAGATTGCAAAAGTGCTGGTTGCGCACAAAGATCGGTTGATGCGTTTCGGGTTTGATGTGTTTGAACATATCGCGACCAACCACGGCTGCGAAGTGGTGATCGTCAACCAGGAATCGTTATCTCCGCAACAGGAGATGGTCGAAGACTTGATGGCGATTGTGCATACTTTTTCTTGCCGGCTGTACGGAATGCGTAAGTACAAAAACCAGATCAAGGATGATTATCCCGAGTATGCCCGCCATAAACCGGAAATATGTCAATGAAAGCGACCCGTATTGCGTATAGTGATGATTTGAATCCTGGCAAATTAACTGCCTTGGCGGAACAGGCGAAACGACTGGGCCAGATTCGTTCTGAAGTGTGGCAGCGGTACGGGTCGATCGGCGGCGTCCATTGCAGTGATCGAACGATTCGTGATGCCTGGCTGGCTGAAGGGCGTCAATTCCCGGTCTTGTCTAATGCCTGGAAGGAAACCGTGCGCGATGCGAAAGCCGACATCGTCATGACGGTTGAAGCCGCCAAGGTTAAAGCGCGTCAGGCCATTCGCCGCCATCCGCAGGATGAATCCGGACGCCAGCGGCTCTATACCTGGCTGAAGTGCAATCTGTTTGCCGACGGGGGTTATCTATCGCGCCTCATGCGTAAATACTGGCAGCGCGGCCATAACCACACGCACAACCAAATCATTGTCCGTTCGGATGACTACACCACGTTCCAATTAGGTGGACGGGCTTGGATTAAGATTCCCGGCTTGGAACGAGGGCGGCGTATCGCCATTCCGCTAAATACCACGGTCGAGCCAACCGGCACCTTGCGCCTGATCCTGCGCGATGGGCGAGTCGAAATCCATTATGCGATCCAGGTTGAACCCACGACCGACTGTGGCAGTGAAATCCTGGGCGTAGACAAAGGCTATTCGGAAGTGTTGGTCGATTCCGAGGGTGAACACCACGGCGCTGGGCTTGGCGAGATGCTTACCAATGAATCCGATTATCGGAAAACAAAATATCAGCGGCGTTCCAAGTTACGCGCCATTGCCCGGACAACGTCCAACCCGCACAAGCGCCAGAACATCGAACGGCACAACCTTGGACGCCAGAAACTGCGGCGACGCGCCAAAAAGACCGCGGCGAATATTCGCGACAAGGTGTTCAAAGCCGTTCATGCGGTCGTGGATAAAGCGGCGGTGATTGCGGCAGAAGATTTAACCGCTCCGATGAGCGGAAACCGCTTCGGCAAAAACGTCAATCGCCGACTGGCGAGTTGGACGAAAGGCGTGATAGCCGAAGCGTTGCAAACCGTATCTCAGCGTCGAAGTTCGACGCTCGTTCTCGTCAATCCGGCATACACTTCACAAATGGATCATCGGCACGGCGTCCTTCTGGGCCGGCGGGTCGGCGACGCATTTTACTGTTTCGACGGGGTGGTGTTGCCGGCCGATGAGAACGCTGCGCACAACGTGAAAGCAAGACTGTTCGATTCCGAGATTAATCGCTGGACACCCTATCAACAGGTGAAGTCCATCTTGCAGGCACGGACTGAGCGCCTCCGGTTGGGACTGCTCAACCAGGACTCCAGTTGCACATCGCGAGATGTATCAACGGAGAGCGAATTATCTAAACAACTTTGCATAAGTTTTTAGGAACAGTTGGAAAGCATGGGGAAAAACGACAAGCGAGAACTGCTGAGCCGCCTGGAGGAACTGCTCCTGCAGCTGCTGAAGTGGCGGCGCTACCAACCACAGCAGCGTGGATCAAGCTGGGCTATCTCGATTGCCAAGCAACGCGACGGCTTAGCTGACCTGCTGGAAGACAGCCCCAGCCTGAAACCTCAATCGGTAGAACAATTTGACAAAGCTTATTTGCGCGCGCGGCGCTATGCAAGTCAGGAAACCGGTTTGCCTCTTACTACATTCCCCGCCACCTGCCCGTTCACCATGGAACAGGCAATCGATGACCAATTTTGGCCGGAGTAGGCCAACTCTGCTTGATGGATTAAACATTAGCCGGCTAGTGTGGCGTCAATCTTCGATTGACGGGTAGAGTTTCCGAAGCTTCTGTCGTGCGACGGCCAAGGTGAAGGTCCAATGGATGCGTGCCTCCAAAGCGTTTCGCTGGTTTTCCCAAGCGGCTACCTCGGTCGCGATCTTCTCCAGGGTGTCCAGACGCCGATCCAGGCATTGCCGGTTCATGATGCCGATCTCGGTCTCCGCCATGTTCAGCCAACTGCCATGCCTGGGCGTATAGTGGAACTCGATCCGGTCCAGCAACTCCCGAGCCTTCACGGGACAGAACGCCTCGTACAAGCTGGCTCCGTCGTGCGTATTCAGGTTGTCTTGGACCAGCCGAATCTTGATCGCCTGCGGGTAATGCACCTCCACCAACTCCCGCACGCATGCGGCATAGTCCCGTCGCGTGCGACGTTCGGTCACGTGTACATGACGCCAGCCCCGCAACGGCTCACACATCATGAACTGATGGCAGACACCCTTGCGCTCATATTCATAATCCACCCGCATGGGCGCTCCCGGTCGTGGCTGTTGAGGAGATCGCACCTCCCCGAACAATTGCTTGAACGTCTCATCAAAGCAGACCACGGGATAGTCGGGGTCATACGGTTGCATGTAGGTGTGGATCACATCCTCCATGCGCCAGACAAAGTCGGCGCTGACCTCGGGCGGGATGCACCAGGAAGCCACAATCCAAGGCTGGATGTCGTTTTTTTTAGTGCCTGCCGCACGGTCTCGATACTGACCCGATCCAATAGCCCGAGTACGACTAACTCGTCGGCGAGCATCTGCAACGTCCAATGGCAGCGTCCTTGGGGCGGATTGCTGCAAGCCAACTGCAGGAGCCTTTGCTCCACATCACCCTTGATTTTGGTCTTGCCCGGCCGTGCAGGCTGGGACCTGGGGTGCAGAGCGGCCTCCAATCCCTCGGTCACGAAGCAGCGGCGCACCCGTTCGACGGTCCGCCGGCTGGTGCTCAGGGCGGCAACGAGGTCCTCATCGTGGCGGCGCAGCCCCGGCGTCTCATCGGCCAGCAGGAGAATGCGCGCGTGGCAGAACTTGCGAGCAGCCCCCCGGCCCGTCGAGACGAGACGTTCTAACCCAATCCGTTCTTCGGCAGTCAGCGTAACACGGTACTTTTCCATTGCAGGACCCCTGTTCTTGAAGGACGCACGTGAGGATGATATTCAGGAAACAGTATCCCATAACACTCGTCAATCGAAGATTGACGCCACACTAGCCCTACTTCCGTAATTCGACCCTGATTGTGCCTATTGCATCGCTGCCTGGTTTTGCAAGTGGCTGATATCCTGCATCTGGGTATCCACTTAAGCTGGGACACTGCGCAGGTTGACCGCAACAGGGCCGGCGAGGACGCCGGCGCTCCCAGGGTTGGGCAGACTGACCGCGCAAAGCCGGCGAGGACGCCGACGCGATTGTCCCGCCTTAAGTGGGTAGCCCGGCATCTCAAGCGCCGAAAATCCTTCTGCCTCCTAAGCTGAGTTATACTTGCCCCCTTCGTGCGTCCCGTGGCGCTCTTCGATTTGAATCTGACACAACATCGCGATGGACAAAACCTACGACCCCAAAGCTATCGAACGACGTTGGTATGAGTCCTGGGAACAGCGCGGCTATTTCGCGCCATCCGGCCGGGGCGAACCTTATTGCATCATGATCCCCCCACCCAACGTCACCGGCACCCTGCACATGGGCCATGCGTTCCAGGACACCATCATGGACGCCCTGATCCGCTACCACCGCATGCGCGGCTACAATACCCTGTGGCAGGCCGGCACCGATCATGCCGGTATCGCCACCCAGATGGTGGTGGAGCGGCAACTGGCCGGCGAGCGCACAACTCGCCACGACCTGGGCCGCGAGGCGTTTATCCAGCGTATCTGGCACTGGAAGGAACAGTCCGGCGGCGCCATCACTCAGCAACTGCGCCGCCTGGGCGCTTCGCTGGACTGGAGCCGGGAGCGCTTCACCATGGACGCCGGTCTGTCCGAGGCCGTGCAGGAAGTGTTCATCCGCCTCTACGATGAAGGTCTGCTGTACCGGGGCAAACGTCTGGTGAACTGGGACCCGGTGCTGCGCACGGCGGTATCCGATCTCGAAGTCATCAGCGACGAGGAAAACGGTTTCCTCTGGCATATCCGCTATCCGCTGGCCGAAGGCGGCGGCGATCTGGTGGTGGCCACCACCCGCCCGGAAACCCTGCTGGGCGACACCGCCGTGGCCGTGCATCCCAACGACGAACGCTACCAGAATCTAATCGGCCTGCACGTGATCCTGCCGCTGGCTGAGCGGCCCATTCCCATCATCGCCGACGATTACGTCGATCCCCAGTTCGGCACCGGCTGCCTGAAGATCACGCCAGGGCACGATTTCAACGACTATGGGGTCGGCCAGCGCCATCATTTGCCGGTAATCAATATCTTCACTACCGACGCCCGGCTGAACGACAACGCGCCGGAACGCTACCGGGGAATGGACCGCTACGAGGCTCGCAAGCAGATCGTCGCCGACCTGGAAGAGCGCGGGCTGCTGGAATCCGTCCAGTCCCACAAGTCGATGATCCCGCGCGGCGACCGCAGCGGCGCGGTGATCGAACCCTTCCTCACCGATCAATGGTACGTCCGGACCGCGCCGCTGGCCGGTCCCGCCATCGCGGCGGTGAAGACCGGCAAAATCAGATTCGTGCCCGACACCTGGGAAAAAACCTACTACGACTGGCTCAACAACATCGAAGACTGGTGCGTCAGCCGGCAAATCTGGTGGGGTCACCGCATTCCCGCCTGGTACGCTGCGGACGGCACCGTCTACGTAGGCCGCAGCGAAGCGGCGATTCGCGCCCGCCACGGCATTCCCGCCGACCAACCGCTGCGCCGCGACGAGGACGTGCTGGATACCTGGTTCTCCTCGGCGCTATGGCCTTTCTCCACCCTGGGCTGGCCGGCGCCGGCGCCGGAACTGGCGACCTTTTATCCTACCAGCGTACTGGTGACCGGTTTCGACATCATCTTTTTCTGGGTGGCCCGCATGATCATGCTGGGTCTGAAGTTCATGGACGGCCGGGTTCCTTTCGAGGCCGTCTACATCCACGGGCTGGTGCGCGACGCCGACGGCCACAAGATGTCCAAATCCAAGGGCAATGTGCTGGACCCTATCGACATCATCGACGGCATCGGCCTGGAAGACCTGGTGACCAAGCGCACCACCGGCCTGATGCAGCCGCAACTGGCGCCCAAGATCGAAACAGCGACCCGCCGCCAGTTTCCTGAAGGCATCCGTTCTTACGGCGCCGACGCGCTGCGTTTCACCTTCGCCGCACTGGCGACTACCGGTCGCGATATTGTGTTCGACCTGGGCCGGGTAGAGGGCTACCGTAACTTCTGTAATAAACTGTGGAATGCGGCCCGCTACGTCGCGCTCAACACCGAGGGCCAGGATACCGGACTGAGCGGCGGCCAAGTGGAACTGAATCTGGCGGACCGCTGGATCCTGTCCCGCCTGCAACACGCCATCGCAACAGTGAACGCCGCCATCCAGCAGTATCGCTTCGACCACGCCGCCCAGGCGATCTACGAATTTATCTGGAATGAATACTGCGACTGGTATCTGGAGCTGTCCAAGCCGGTGCTGATCGGCGCGGACAGCTCCGAGGCGGCGCGGCGCGGCGCCCGCCGCACCCTGGCGCAGGTGCTGGAAACCCTGCTGCGGCTGACTCATCCGCTCATGCCTTTCATCACTGAAGAGATCTGGCAGCGGATCGCTCCTCTGGCGGGTGTGACCGGTGACACCATCATGCTGCAGCCCTTTCCGCTACCGGACGCCACCCATCTGGACCCGGCCGCCGAGGCAGAAATCGCCTGGCTGCAGCAATGCCTGCTGGGCGTGCGGCGGATTCGCGCCGAAATGGACATCCCCCCCGGCAAACCGCTGCCGGTGCTGCTGCAACACGGCACCGCCACCGACCGGCAGCGCCTGGCGGCCAATCAAACGGCTTTGCTCAGCCTGGGCAGGCTCGCCTCCATCACCTGGATCGAGGCTGTGGACACCCCACCGGAAGCCGCCATCGCCCTGGTCGGCGATCTGCAACTACTCATTCCCCTGGCCGATCTCATCGACAAGGAGGCGGAAATCGCCCGCCTTAACCGGGAAACCGACAGGTTGCGCAAGGAACTCGAACGCGGCCAGGCCAAGCTCGACAACGCCGAGTTCATCGGTCGCGCGCCGCCCCAGGTGGTGACCAGGGAACGGACCCGCGTAACCGAGTTGCAAGCCACGCTGGCTAAACTGGCGGAACAGTTACAGCGCATGCAGCGTCTGTAAGCCGGCGCCGCCCTGCCCGCCGCTCTTACTTAAAACCTGAAATTAAGGAAATTATTGTGGATAATCAAGAACCTGTAACTGCTAACTCGGCAGGACTGACCGGTAAAACCAAACAAGGTGTCGGCCGCGTACTGCAAGCCTACAATCCCCGCACCTGGAAGGAACGGGGACTACTGTGGACGCTGGGGCTTATGTTGCTGACCGCCGCGGTCGTTATGGTGGTCATGGGCGTCATCTGGTCGCGCGAACCGGGTTTCTTCGATGTGCGTGAGATTGCTTTGGAAAAAACCCAGAACAAAGAGCAAAAACTGGTTCCCGGCTACCTGACCACGGCTACCGCCATTCACATCGCTGAAACCCTGTTGCACAAGCCCGGCGGCTATCTGAGCAACGATAAATTGCCCCCCGGCGTCTACCTGGACAACATGCCCGAATGGGAATTCGGGGTGCTGACGGAGCTGCGCGATACGGTGCGCGCGCTGCGCAACGATTTCAGCCGCTCGCAGAACCAATCGGTGGAAGACAAGGATTTGAAAGTAGCTGAACCGCAACTCAACTACGATTCAGACTCCTGGATATTGCCCTCTACGGAAGCGGAATATCAGAAGGGTATTGAAGCCTTGTATCGTTATCTGGAACGGCTTGCCGACGAGCAAGAGTACGACGGTCAGTTCTTTACCCGGGCGGACAATCTGGCCGCCTATCTGGAACTGGTCAGAAAGCGCCTGGGGAACATCGGCCAGCGGCTGGGAGCCAGCATCGGCGAGCACCGTTTCAATATCGATCTGGCCGGCGACCCCAGCGCGCGCCAATCCACGCCCACGCCGGGGCAACAGTGGGTGCAGACGCCCTGGCTGCAAGTCGATAACGTCTTCTACGAATCGCGTGGCTATACCTGGGCGCTGCTGCACATGCTGAAGGCGCTCGCTATCGACTTTCAGCCGGTGCTGCGGGACAAGAACGCTCAAGTGTCGCTGGAGCAGATCATTCGTCTGCTGGAAGCCGCCAACGCCGGGATGTGGAGTCCGATAGTACTGAACGGTAGCGGCTTCGGGCTGTTGGCCAACCACTCCCTGGTCATGTCGTCTTATATTTCCAGCGCCAACGCGGCGGTGGGCGATCTGATCTATTTGCTCAGGCAGGGCTGAAATCTGGCCAGCCGCTCGCCATGGCCAACTTCAAGACCCATGCGATGGGAGCGGCGCTGGTGAGCGGAGTCCTGGCTACCGGCCTGTTCATGACCGGCGAACCGTCGCAGAGCGCAGTAGTCGGCTATTTCGTACTGGGACTGGCTGGCGGCATTCTGCCGGATATTCGACTCCAGCCACTCGATCCCGGTACGCATGGCTTTTCACGTGCTCGCCGTGGTGGGCGGCTTCCTGCTGCTGTTTGCGGTCGGCCGGCGTTATTCTCTGGCCGAACTGGTCATCCTCTGGTCCGCCTGTTTCGTGCTCATACGCTATGGATTGTTCGCCCTGTTCACCCGTTTTACGGTGCATCGCGGCCTGATCCATTCGATCCCTGCCGGGGCTCTGTTTGGGCTGATCGCCGTGTTGCTGGCGCACCGTTGTTTCGGCACTTCCGCTCTGGCGGCCTGGCTGTGCGGCAGCTTCCTGTTCAGCGGCTTTCTGACGCACCTGGTACTCGATGAGTTGTACAGCGTGGATACTGGCGGGCATGCGGCTGAAACAGTCCTCCGGCACCGCCCTTAGCTTTGGCAGCTCCAGCAATCGCTTGGGCGCTGTAGCGTTGTATCTGGCCGTAGCCGGTCTGTTTTATCTCAGCCCTCCGTCCAGTGAATTTATCGCGTTTCTACGGGACGGCGCCATTCAGCGCCGGGTGGTGCAACGCCTGTTACCCGCGCATGGCTGGTTCGACAGCTTTACCAATCCTGTACCTGCCAGACTGGCACGCTGATCTTTTGAATAGCAGTAGTTTGCAGGAGCTGGCTCGACCGGGCGGCAGGCCGCCATCCGGATATAATAGCGCCCCGCTTCTCAAGGAATCGCATCGTGATTGCCAAGCTTCGCAATATCGCCATCATCGCCCACGTCGACCACGGCAAAACCACTCTGGTTGACAAACTGCTGCAGCAGTCCGGCGCTTTAGGCGAACGCGCCCTGCCCCAGGAGCGCCTGATGGACACTAACGACCTGGAGCGCGAACGTGGCATCACCATCCTGGCCAAGAACACCTCGCTGCGCTGGCGGGACTGGCGCATCAATATCGTCGATACCCCCGGCCACGCCGATTTCGGCGGCGAAGTGGAGCGGGTGCTGTCGATGGTGGATTCGGTGCTGCTGCTGGTGGACGCCGTCGACGGTCCCATGCCGCAAACCCGCTTCGTCACCCAGAAAGCCTTCGCGATGGGTTTCAAGCCTATCGTGGTCATCAATAAAATCGACCGTCCCGGCGCCCGGCCCGGCTGGGTGCTGGACCGCACTTTCGACCTGTTCGACCGGCTGGGCGCTACCGAAGAACAACTGGATTTTCCGGTGATCTACGCTTCCGCCCTGTACGGCTACGCCGGCGACAGCGACGAGGTGCGTGCGGGCGATATGACGCCCCTGTTCCAGGCCATCATCGACTACGTGCCGCCCCCCCAGGTCGATCCGGACGGTCCTTTCCGGCTGCAGGTGAGTTCGCTCGACTATAACAGCTATGTGGGCGTGATCGGCATCGGCCGGATCCAGCGGGGTACCGTGCGCACCAATACGCCGGTGGTTATCGTGGACCGGGAGGGCAACCGCCGCAGCGGGCGCATTCTGCAAATCCTCGGTTTCCACGGCCTGGAGCGGCTGGAATTTCCGCAGGCCAGCGCCGGCGACATCATCGCCTTCACCGGCGTGGATGAGCTGAAAATCTCCGCCACGCTGTGCGACCCGGACTGCGTGCAGCCGTTGCCGCCGCTGAACGTGGACGAGCCGACCATGAGCATGACCTTTCAGGTCAACAACTCGCCGCTGGCCGGGCGCGAAGGCAAGTACGTCACCAGCCGCCAGTTGCGCGAGCGGCTGTACCGGGAGACGCTGCACAATGTCGCGCTGCGGGTCGAGGATAGCGACGACCCGGATAAGTTCAAGGTATCCGGGCGGGGCGAGCTGCATCTGGCCATCCTGATCGAGAACATGCGGCGGGAGGGCTACGAGCTGGGCGTGTCCCGCCGGAGGTCATCATGCGCGAAGTCGAGGGCGCGCTGTGCGAACCTTACGAACAGGTGACCGTGGACGTGGAAGAGCAGCACCAGGGGGCGATCATGTCCCGGCTGGGGGAGCGCGGCGGCGACCTGCAGGATCTGCAGCCGGACGGTAAAGGCCGGGTGCGGCTGGATTATCTGCTACCCTCGCGCGGTCTGATCGGCTTTCGCACCGAGTTCCTGACGGTCACCTCCGGCGCCGGGTTGATCTACCACGTGTTCGACCACTACGGACCGCTGCGGCGGGGCACTATCGGCAACCGGATCAACGGCGCACTGGTCGCCAACGGTGCCGGCAAGGCGCTGGCCTATGCGCTGTTCAATCTGCAGGAGCGGGGCCGGCTGTTCATCGGTCCGGGAGACGAGGTCTACCAGGGCATGATCATCGGCATCCACAGTCGCGACAACGATCTGGTGGTCAATCCATTGAAAGCCAAACAGTTGACCAATATCCGCGCCGCCGGCAGCGACGAGAATATTATCCTGACGCCGCCGATCCGCCTGAGTCTGGAACAGGCGCTGGAATTTATCGATACCGACGAACTGGTGGAAGTGACGCCGCGCTCCATCCGGCTGCGCAAGAAACTGTTACAGGAAAACGAGCGCCGCCGCGCGGCGCGCAAGGCGAGCGATTAGATGCCAGCAGCCGCACAGCCAGTCGTCCCGGCTGCCGTGGCCGACAGGTCACCAGCGGGTCGGCTCCCCCGGTCCGCCGGCGATTTCCGCGGTTTCGCACAGGTCATGCTCCACCAGTTGGATAGCCAGATTCAACCATCTGACTGCATCGCGTTCGGCTCTGGCGTCCTTGCCCTGCGCCTCGAAATAATCGGCGTTGCTGCGCAACAACTTGACCGCATCCCGCGCGGTCTTCAGTAAATAGCGCACATCCTTATCTATAGCCGACATTCCGCACGTCCATACAACTTGCTGAATAATTTGAATTAATTATCATACCCAGTGCATTACTAAGGATGGAATGCCAGCCATTGTCTGGCTCCCTTGTCGCTAGGAGCGATCGCCATACCGGTCAGTGATGACAACTTGCTGCCCGCTGCTGTTGTCGCTCAGCAAATTCGAGACGCCCTTATAGGGCAATAAGCGTCGGGTTGCAAGTTCGTATTGCACTTCGAGACTGGGCACAAACTGATTTGCAGATGAATCGACGCATAACGACCTCCTCATTGCGAGAGTGTCGGTAGCTTGTCAAGAAGTTGTGCAGCAAATTAAGATTCAGTCCGGTTATTGATGACTGCGCCGGTGGGCGCATGACAGGCCCGAAAGCATGAAGAACCTTGCTGCCTACATCGACCTGCTGGCGCCGCGGCAGGTGCTGCACTATGGCGATGTGCCGCTCGCCGGGATAGCCTGCCAGCCTGAAGAAGCGCAACCTGGCTGTCTGTACGGCGTCATCGACGAATTCCTGGAATACGGGCACTGGACGGAAGGCGCGCAACTGTTGAATGCAGCTCTGGCGAACCGGGCAGGCGCTCTGTTGACCGAGTGCCCGCTGCCCTGGGAACGACCGCAGCTTATCGTCCAGGACGGGCGCAAGGCGCTGGCGCGGGCCGCCCGGTTCTGCTACGACTACCCGGACCGGGAACTGGGCATTGTGGGCGTGACCGGCACCAACGGCAAAACCACGGTCACCCATCTGCTCGACCAATGGCTGAGCGCCTGCGGCAGGCGTTCGGCGGCGCTGGGCACGCTGGGCTTGTATCAGACTACCGAACGCCGGCAGGAAACTATCTACACGACGCCGCTGGCCCCTACCCTGTTCCGGCTGCTGCGCGAGGTGCGCGCGGCGGGCGTCGAGTGGCTGGCGATGGAAATCTCTTCGCATGCGCTGGCGCTGGACCGGGTGTACGGGTTGGACGTTGATGTGGCGGTGTTCACCAACCTGAGCCGCGACCATCTGGATTTTCACGGCACGCTGGAGAACTATCAGGCAGCCAAGTGTGCTCTGTTCACCGGTTTGCGAGCGGACGCGCGGGCGGTCATTAATAACGATGATGCGGTCGGCAAAGCAATAGCCCTGCATTCGACAACGCCGGTGCTGGATTACGGTTTCGCGCCTGGCGCGACCTTGCAGGCGCTGCAGGTTGACTATTCGCTGGAAGGCACCCGGCTCGAACTGCGCTACGAGGGACGCATCGTCAGACTCGCAACCAGCCTGGTAGGTGCCTTCAACGTGTACAACCTGCTGGCCGCCCTGGGGGCCGGCCTCGCTGTGGGTATACCGCTGGAACAACTGGTCGCCACCAGCCACGTCCTGCACAGCGTGCCCGGCCGCTTGGAGCGGGTACCGCTGCCTGGCAATCGCGTGGGCATCGTGGACTATTCCCATACCCCCGACGCTCTGGAAAAGGCGCTGCAGACCCTGCGTGCCCTCAAACCCGGTCGCATCGTGACGGTGTTCGGCTGTGGCGGCAATCGCGACCAGGGCAAGCGGCCGCTGATGGGCGCGGTGGCGGCGCGCGCCTCCGATGTCTGCGTGGTGACCTCCGACAATCCGCGCCGCGAGGATCCGCTGGCGATCATTCAGGACATTCTGCAGGGTATGCCCCGCGCCGGCGTAATCGTGGAGCCCGACCGGCGCGCCGCGATCCGCCAGGCTTATGCCCTGAGCCAGCCCGGCGATGTCATCCTGCTGGCCGGCAAGGGCCACGAAACCTATCAGATCGTTGGCGACCAGAAACTGCCGTTCAGCGATGTCGAGGAACTGCGATGCCTGTCGTGAGCGAGACGGTGACGCAGCGTCTGGGCGAACTGACCTGTTACCGGCTGGCCGCGCTGCCCGTCCGGCATGGATTCTTCGCCCGCACCGGCGGTTGCAGCCGCGAGCCTTACGCCGGTCTAAACACGGCTTGCGTCACCCAGGACCCGCAGGCGGGAGAAAATCGCGAGCGACTTTTCGCCACGCTGGGCATCGCCGACTGTCCAATCCGCATTTTGAATCCCTGTCATGGCGACCGCATCTGCTGCATGGAGCCACCCGACTGGTATGGCGATTCCCGCGCCGTGCTGCTCAAAACCGATGCGGCGTTCACGACCCTGCCGCACAGCTATCTACTGGTGAGCACCGCCGACTGCATTCCGGCCGTGATTACCGATCGGGCGGGGTCATTCGTCGGGGTGGCGCATCTGGGCTGGCGCAATCTGGTGGCGGATCTGACGGGAAAAGTTATCGCCGCCTTGCGGACTCGTTATGGAGTCGCGCCGGCTTCGCTGGTAGTCGGCCTCGGTCCGGCGATTTATCCCTGCTGCTATGTATTCGAGCATCCCATGCAGAAAGACGATCCATTCTGGCAGCCCTTTCTGCACGAGCACGGCAACGGCCGCTACGGTATCGATCTGCCCGCCGCGTTCGAGGCGCAACTGCGGCGACACGGCGTGCCGGCGGCACATATTCACACGACCGGACTGTGCACCGGTTGCCATACCGGGACGTTTTTTTCCTGTTACAAGGAAGGCTATCTATCGGGACGGTTTCCTACCGTGGTCGGGCTGGAGCGGTGGTGAAGCTCGCGCATTACCGGTTGCGGGTAATCAGCAATGGATTAGCAACTGCAATCATCGAGTTAAATGGTTATAAAGAATTAGAGCAGATCGGGATAGATGCAATCGCCAGCAAGAAAGGTCATAAAGATTTTGGCTCAATATGGATTCCAGACTGTTGAGGACCGCTCGCCCCGATGGCGATCGGCGGCTACACTGAACGGGTTCTGAGCCCTGTCCATTACACACATCTCTAACCGGTTGATTGGGAATGGAGATCAGACGCCAATTGCATACCCCAGGCAAGGTCGCGAGCTCGCTGCAAGCCGATCCAGAGGGCTTTGGGACCGGGTGGCCCATCATGCTTGCGCCCCAAATGGCCGCCCAGTTGGGCGATCCAACGGAGCATGACGGGCAGCGACGGTGGGGTCACCGGCGGCGGCCGGCGGTGAATTGCGACGTAGACGGCCTGCCATTCGGCCGGGTCCAGGACTGCATCACAAGGCAGGTCGGGGGTGGCCCGCCCAGCAAGGTCAAATACTGAATCCGCCACGCGATGATCAGATACAAGGCTAAGGCCGGTTGCAGCCGCTCCAGGGTGCTCAGTTGCAACGCTTCCACGCGGCAGCCGGTTTTGAAAATTCTGAAAAAAACCTCGATGCTCCAACGAGTTGCGTACCATTGGAGCAACTCGGCCGCTGGGGCGAGAGTGTCGGCCGGGCGGTTGGTGAGCAGCCGCCAGTCGAGCGGCTCGACATCCGCTGGTGGGGCTTCTTCCCGCGCCCGTAACGCGGTCACGGTGACCGCTTCGCCACCCGTCGGTTGCAGGGTCACGCGTTCCGCGCGGACGGTCAGCACCACCGGCAGGCTGGGCCGTCCCGGCCGGGCGGGCAGGATGAAACGGACTTCACCCAACACCGCGCTTTTCGCCAGCCGGTCCCAGAGTTTATCACCCTCCGCCAGGCAGCGGTTGTGGGTGGCCCGAACCAGCCAGTCGATGCCCGGCCAGCGGCCGGCACGCACCATGAATTCATGAATATCGCATTCCCGATCGGCGATATAGACCAACCGGGTGTCCGGCAATGTGGCGGCCAGTTCCGCGCACCGCTCAAATCCTTCCAGCCAGCGCATGCTCTCTTTGGCCTCGATGGGCCAGTGGCGTTTGTCGTCGCCAAAGGTCTTCCGGTCGCGTGCCCACAACCACGCATCCAGCACTCCCAACGGCACCCCGTCCGGGGTCACCGCCAGGGTAGGATGCACATACACTCCGTGCTGTCGCAAATAGCTCAGCGGTCCCAGACCGCCAATTCCCGGCTGGGACGTGAAATCCAACTCGGTCGTGTCCTGTACGCACAGCACCACCCGATGCGCCCGCATCCGCTCGACGCTACCGTCCCAGTGCGGCGCCAGCACCGATTCCCAGTCGACGTTCTCGTGCGCCAGCAATCGATACGCCGCTTGCGTCTCCGCCCAGCCCCCGCACGCCACCGGAATGCTCGCGCCAGGCTGCGCGCCCAGTTGTTGCGCTACCTGCACCAGCCGCCGGTTCAGCCGGGCATCGCCCAAGTCCGCTCCCGCCAGTTCCGCCGCTGCCCAACTTCCCGCCGCCGTGTCCGTCATCACTTGTACCTCAGTCGTCTGCATCTACCTCCCTTAGATGGAGGCGGCGGTTCGTTCTACAAGATGTGTGTAATGGACAGGTTCTGAGCCGCTGCGACCGAAGGCCCCCCGACGATGATCAACCTTCAAAATCTGCTGGATGATGTCCGGTGCTATGAAACTATTCGCCAGCTCCGCTGGCCGGACGGGGTCCACTGTCCCCACTGTAGCATAGCGGAGATCACGAAGCAGGGGCGGGATACGACCCAGCCGGCGCGGCAGAAATATCGCTGTGAAAGCTGCCATCGCTACTTTGATGATCTCACGGGTACGGTGTTAGCGGGGCATCATCAACCGCTGGGGGTTTGGATTTTGTGCCTGTATTTCATGGGGTTGAATCTGTCTAACGCGCAGATCGCCCACGAGCTGGGCTTGAATTCGAACGATGTACAGCGGATGACTGAACAGCTCAGGGAAGGGATCGTCGCCCGCCAGCCCGAACCGGTCCTGTCGGGGGACGTGGAATGCGACGAGGTCTACGTGGTGGCCGGTCATAAAGGGTTTCCGGAGGCGGTGAAAAAAAAGGCCGTCGGGGGCGGCGGCGGCGGCTGAAGGGGGCACGGGGTCGGGGCACCTTGGAGAAGGAAAAGCCGCCCATTCTCGGCATGATTCAGCGCGGCGGCGCGGTAGTCGTCCGGATGCTGGAGAACGTCCAGCAAGCCACCCTCCGTCCCCTCATCCAGGCGTTTATCGCCCCGGGAACCCGAGTTCATACCGATGAATACGCGATCTATAACCCGTTGAAGGATTGGGGCTTTGACCATCATACGGTGTGTCACAGCCAGGGCGAATACGCCCGTGACGAAGATGGGGATGGCTTCCATGAGATCCATGTCAACACGGCTGAGGGCTTCTGGTCGCTGCTGCGCTCTTGGCTGCGACCCCATCGTGGGATCTCGCAAGAAAAACTGCCGCTCTACCTGGGCTTCTTTCAGTTCGTGCACAACACTCGCATTCGGGGCAAAGGCCTGCTCAGACCCCTCTTGGAACTGCTGGTCGCATAACGCAGTGAACTGACTGGAATCCATATTGAGCCAAGATTTTTTCACGATTGTGACGACCCGGTTAGCGACCGGAGCGCTGCGGGTGCTAGGGGTGTTGGAAGGGCGCGAGAAAGCGACGGTAAAGAAATTTTTTCAGTATTCCCAAGAAGTTACGTAAAACGATTGGCGTGGTTTGTAGCGACATGTAGGAGGGTTATATTAATAGCGAAGCGACGCTTACGGGCATGGAAGCCGTTGGTTCAGGAGAGTGATTTAGACTGTTTTGATAGTTGCTTGTCAACGTTAGACAAACGGCTGGATGAGATTACGAATTATTTTGTGGCTCGAAGGAACAGTGGATTGGTCGAAGGGTTGAATAATAAGATCAAGGTGCTCAAAAGACGTTGCTATGGGATTTTCAATGTGGGTCATTTGTTTCAGCGCCTCTTTATCGATCTGACAGGCTATGAAAAATATGCTTAATTATCAATAGTATAAAGCTGGTAACCAGCAACGCGAATTACCAGAGAGCCACTGAAATCCACCTATACCGACCGTCTGCCTCGGGAGATCGATCCCCGCACCGGGCGGGTGCATACCTCCTACCATCAGACCGTAGCCAGCACCGGGCGGCTGGCCTCCGCCGATCCCAATCTGCAACAGATTCCGGTCCGCACGCTGCACGATGAACTGGTGTTCGAAGTGGCTGACAGCGTGGTGGAGACGGACCGCCAAGGGGATCAGGGCGCATCCCTTCACCTGGACTTTGGCCATTTGAGCGGTTCTTGAAGCAAGAAGCAGAGGCGACGATGGGGTAAGCTAACGGGGTGACCAAACCAACCGGAGCGTCCCATGCCCCCTCTGCCTGAAATGATTATAGCGGTTTTAGCCCCGTTTGCCGGGTTGTTTTCCTCAACAGTCTGGAGTCACGCCCAGGTGTTGATAATCGGCGCCATGCTCTGCCAAGGCCCCCGCACGGTCGCGGCGGCCCTGCGGGTGATGGGGTTGGGACAGGAACCCCGGTTTGAGCGCTATCATCGGGTCTTGAATCGGGCGCGCTGGTCGGGGTTGCAGGCGGCGAAGATCTTGTTAGGCCTGTTGATCCGGTTACTCCCGCCGCCGTGGGTGCCGCTGATAGTGGTGGATGATACGGTGGAGCGACGGCAGGGGAAACGAATTAAGGCCAAGGGCTGCTACCGGGATGCGGTGCGCTCGACCCAGAAGCACGTGGTGAAGTGTTTTGGCTTGAAATGGGTTTGCCTGATGCTGTTGGTGCGGCTGCCCTGGAGTTCGCGGCTCTGGGCCTTGCCGTTTTTGACGGTGTTGGCGCCCTCGAAAGCGGCCAACCAGGCAGCGAAAAAACGCCATAAGACCACGATAGACTGGACCTGCCAGATGGTCAAGACGGTCTCCCGCTGGTTACGGCGGTCCTGGGTGTTGCTAGGGGATGGCAGCTTTGCCTGCTTGCGCTTGGCCTGGACCTGTGTCCAGCAGGAGGTGGTCTTGATCAGCCGGTTGCGGTTGGATGCTCAGTTATATGATTTCCCGGCTATCCCCCGGCGCCCGCGGCGCGGACCGAAGCCGCGCAAGGGGATGCGCTTGCCGGCGTTGCAGGACCGGGTGGCAGAGGCTCAACGGTCCGGTGAAGAGATGGAAATCTACTGGTATGGTGGGGAGACGCGGCGGGTGCGGCTATTGAGCGATGTCACTCTGTGGTATCGGCGGGGACAAAAGCCGTTGCCAATTCGCTGGGTGTTGGTAGTGAACGCCGAGGGTGACCCGGACCCCGCGGCGTTCTTTTGCACCTGCCCGGCCTGTGAACCCCACGGCATCGTCACTGCCTTCGTGCTCCGCTGGAACGTCGAGGTAACGTTCGAGGAAAGCCGCCGGCATTTGGGCCTCGAAACCCAGCGGCAGTGGTCCGACCTGGCCATCACCCGCATTACCCCCGTCCTGTTCGGGCTGTTCTCGCTGGTTTGCCTCATGGCGCACCGCTTGACGGCTGCCGGGGCGACACTGGCGCCACGCACCACCGCCTGGTATGCCAAGATCGAGGCCACGTTTTCCGATGTCTTAGCCTTCGTGCGGCGGACCTTATGGGCCCACCAGTATTTCGGCACTTCGGTAGGCAGCAACGAGTGTCTCCTATTTCCGCCAGCCACCTGGGAAGCAGTGCTCGATCAACTGGCTGCGACCGCTTAACACCATCCAGGATGGCCAAAGTCAAGTTCACAATTTCACCTTCTTGTAAAAAACCGTTTTCGCCACTTCCGCTGTAATAATGTAAAACATGACAATCAACCCTATGCTCAGAAGGAACGAAATGGGTAGTGTACTGAATCCAAAAATCTCAGCCAGTGGAGTGAAGGGTAACATCAACGTCACGACCACAATGGACAAAGTTGCTATTAATAAATATTTTCCTGGTCTACTCTTGAAGAAAGGTTTCCGACTTCGAATAACCAGCACAATCAATGACGCTGAAATAACGGACTCCAGAAACCAGCCGGTTCTGAATTGATTCTGAGTCGCATCCAGAACGAACAGAAGTACACCGAAGGTAAGATAATCAAACACCGAACTCACCAGGCCAAAGGTCAGCATAAACTGGCGAATGGCCTGAATGTTCCAGCGCCGCGGATGGTCGATCATTTCGTTATCCACCCGATCGGTGGCGATAGTCATCTCCGGGAAATCGGTCAGTAGATTCATGAGCAAAATCTGCTTGGGCAGCAGCGGGAGAAACGGCAGCAGGAGCGATACTCCGGCCATGCTGAACATGTTCCCGAAATTGGCGCTGGTCGCCATGAATACATACTTCAGCGTGTTCGCGAAAGTTGTCCTCCCTTCACGCACACCCTGCACCAAAACACCCAGATCGTGTTCGAGTAAAACGATATCGGCTGCATCTTTGGCCACATCGACAGCGCTGTCGACGGAAATGCCGACATCGGCGGCATGCAGCGCCGAAGCGTCATTGATGCCGTCGCCCATATACCCCACGACATTGCCAGCCTTCCTGAGAGCGATAATGATGCGTTCTTTCTGATTGGGTTCGATTTCAGCAAAGACGTCCGCGTCAGCCACCCGGTTGAGTAACGCGGCATCGCTCATCTGGTGGAGGTCTGGACCGGTGATGATGGTGGTATTCGCCAATCCCATCTGCTGACTGACGTTGGCCGCGACCAAGTGGTTGTCTCCCGTGATGATCTTCAGGGAAACACCAAGGTTTTTCAGACTCGCAATCGTCTCGATGATATGAGGTTTGGGCGGATCGAACAGCACCAGGAAGCCTAAAAACGTCATCCCGGCTTCGTCGTCTTTGCTGAGGCGTGACTCGGATCCCATATTTTTGTAAGCGACCCCCAGCGTACGAAAGCCCTGATTACTGAATTCCTCAAGATGCTGCTGGATTCGGTCCCGCACCGTGGCGATATCGACGCGGATTCCCCCTTCCGTTTCCGCCGCCGAACAGACGGCAAGCACATTCGGCAGCGCGCCTTTGGTCACCAGCAGATACTGATCGGCCTGTGCAACCAGGATACTCAAGCGCTTGCGTAGAAAATCATAGGGGATTTCGTCCTGCTTCCGGTAACCGGACAGGTCAAACGGGCGGTGGGTGCGGATGGCTGCATCGATCGGGTTGGTAAAGCCGGTTTCGTAAACCGCATTGAGATAAGCGTGGAACAGGACTTTATCGCTGGGGGCGCCTGCCACATCGAGGGCGGATTGTAAGTGCACGGTTCCTTCGGTCAGGGTGCCGGTTTTATCGGAGCAGATCACATTCATGCTGCCGAAGTTTTCAATCGAAGCGAGCCGTTTGACAATTACCTTCGCTCGAGCCATTCGTTTGGCGCCATGCGCTAGGTTGATGCTGATAATCGCTGGTAACAATTGCGGAGTTAGCCCCACGGCGAGAGCCAGGGAAAAGAGAAAGGAGTCCAGAACCGGACGCGCCAAATAGACGTTAATAGCAAAAATCCCGACTACGAGTACCAGCGTCACTTCCATCAGGAAGAAGCCGAATTGCCGGATGCCCCGTTCAAACTCCGTTTCCTGCGGCCTGAGTTTCAGCCGCTCGGATACTTTGCCGAATTCGGTTTCCTTGCCGGTGCGAGTGACCAGTGCTGTGGCGCTGCCGCTCACCACATGAGTGCCCATCCACAGCACGTTGGTCCGTTGACCCAGTGGGGTCTCCGTCGGCAACACCGCCACCGCTTTTTCGACCGGGAAAGTTTCACCCGTCAGCATGGCTTCATCGACGAACAGATCGTTGGATTCCTGAAGCAGACAATCTCCGGGGACAATATCGCCGGCGTTCAGGATGACGATATCGCCAGGTACAATGGCTTCGACCGGAATTTCTTTGGAACTGCCGTCACGCCGCACCGCCGCTTTAATTTGTACGATGGCGAGCAGTTTCTCCACGGCGTTGGTGGCGCTATGCTCCTGCCAGAACCCAAGCAGGCCGCTGGCGAGGATAATGGTAAGAATAATAAAAGCATCAACAGGATCGTGTAAAAAAAACGACAACCCCGTGGCAAAGAAAAGAATGAGGATAATCGGACTCTTGAATTGCGCCAGCAGGAGCGTCAATACATCCGACCGCTGGGTAGGCCGCAGCAGATTGGCGCCATAGCGCGCGAGCCGTTGTCTGGCTTCATCTTCAGTCAATCCTGCCGGTTTCGTTTGCAGTTGCTGCAGCATCTCGGTGGTCGAGAGGCTCCAAAAGGCCAAAGGGGGGTGGTTCATACTCTATTCCTCTTCTTGGAAATCGCGCCTGGTCACCCGATCGAGGGCGCATGCAGCATCCGGCGGCATACGCTGCGGCCATGATCATCCTTGCGGCCAGAAGAACCTGGATTACGCTTCGCAAGCTCCGCTCCATCCAGGCTACACCGGTTTTGGCCCAAACGATGATCATGGCCTACGCTGCGCTATTCCGCTCTACGCGCTTACTCATTCAGCGCCTTCAACAAGGCATCCCGGGCATCGGCATAGAAGATAACCGTCACCCGCGTGGCCACCTCATCCGGCAGGTCGATGAGCAGTTTGCGGGTTGCCACGGGCATAAGCATCATTTTTGCGCCTTTGTCGGCGGCGGTCTCGACGATGCCGACCGCATTATAGATGGGTTCGATGGAACCGCCGAGGTTGAGGCCACCCACCACTACCAATCCGCCTTTCAGGCTCTTCTCCAATAGCGTCGAGCACAGCGCCAGCAGCACGCCCAGCCCGGCGCCGGCGCCACTTTTGTTGGCGTCAAAGGCCCTTACCTGGACGGAGAATTCGTGAGCGCGGGGATCGCGGTCGCCGACCAGTTCCCTGGCCCGCACGTACAGGTTCTGTTCGGCGCAACGCACGCTTTCTTTGAGTGGCGCAGGCGGCGGCTGGTTGAGCAGACGTATCCCGGCACCCGGTCCTTGGGTGGCGTCGATTCGAAACAGACCGGGATTCTCGTCCAGGCCGCCGGGCGAGATCGCCCAGACCTGGCCGGGCGGCAGGGGATCATCACCGATGCTGTTTTCGCTGTGCAGCTCCGGCGTGGCGACGAACCGTTCCACCCCATCGGCGCCCAGTTGATAGCTGAAGTGAGTATTGCGATATTCCGCCGCACCGATCCGCTTCTGCTGTTCCTTCACCCGGCGGCGGCACTCCAGCGCCAGGCGGGCGGCCCATTCGATGGCGTCGTCGGGAATAGCGGCGTTCGCGTCTGGAAACATCAGCTTGAGCAAACCGTTGATGGTTTTCTGGACGGCGTTGCTGTCACGCCCGCTCAGCGCGCCGCCGAACTGAATGCGCCCCTGGAGCCGGGGCAAGCGCGACTGCGGCCGGAGATGGTTCCAGCAGGAGGACAGGAAATCGCTGACCAGGCCGAAATGATCGGTGAGCTGATTGCGGCTGACCTTCGGCACGTCCCAGCCGGGCAGATAGGCGTGCAGCCGATCCATGAAGGCGGTATCGTCGCGCATCTCCGGCGGCAGCGGGCCGAGCAGATGGCCGATCCGCTGCTGGTGCGTCACATCGACCTCGAAATTGCCGACCATCATCAGACTGCCGAAACCACGGATACTCTCCCTGCCCCGACTGAATTCACCGGATTCCATATACCCTTTCATGATGTTGACTCCGTCCTTCTGGTCGAAGGTAATGCCCGTTACCTCGTCGAAGCAGACCACATCGTATTGGCAGACCAGGCCGCGCTGGCCGGTGCTGTTGTTGACGAACAGCCGGGCGACCGTGGCCTTGCCGCCGGAGACGAGGTGGGCATAGGGAGAGATCTGCTGGAACAGATGGCTCTTGCCGGTACCGCGCGGCCCCAGTTCCACTGCGTTGTAGTTATTCTCGACGAACGGCACCATCCGCAGCAGCAGCACGTCACGGCAGCGCGGCGGCAGCGCGGCGGGTTCCAGACCGATGCTGCGAATCAGAAAATCCCGCCATTCCTCGAAGGTGAACAGGACCCGACCCTGGGCCAGAATATCTAGCACGTCCCGTCTGGATAACTGGATTTCGCGCAGTGCTTCGATGCCGAACGGCCGGCCGTTGCGCTCTTCGGCGATGGTGGGATCGTAGTTCAGGTCGATCTCGGCATAGAAGCCGCCGGTCAGCATCCGCTCGTGACGGTGAACCAACTCGTCATCGATGCGCACATCGTTCAGCCGCAGGCTGGGCAGTTCCGCCAGGAAGCAATCGTTCTTGGCGTCGAGGCGGGCGCGAATCAGATCGATGAGCTTGACCCGACTCTGGTTCTTGGCGCGGGCTTTGAACAGTTCTTCCTCGCCGGCCCGCACGGTGCGGCTTTCCAGTTGACGCTGGACGATTTCCAGTCCTTCCTGGATTTCGGCCTCGTCGGTGCTGGCGCAATAGCGCCCGAGCAGGAATTCGGCGACATAGGTCGGCACCGGGTATTGGCCCTTGAAGCGCCGCACCAAATCTTTGCGCACGATGTAGCCTTCGAAGGCTTTGGCCGCGATTCGGTCGAGGGCGTCGAGTTCCATCAATTCTCCCCAATAGTAACCGCTTGCTTGCCAATCACCTGATTGTCTTTGATCACCACCAGCACGGCGGCCTGGCCCATCAGATCGTCATCTTCGACCGTCAGCGTCGCCTTGCCGTCGTTATCGACCGGCTTGAGCCGCTGTTCGGGTGCGAGCAGGGAGGAGTCGGGATCGGCGGGCCGGGTGCGCAGGTCGAGCGTCAGTCCTGGCGCCGCTCCCTCCAGTTGCACGCGCAGACGCAGGCCGGCCCAACGCGCGCCGGCGATCCGCACCGGTGCTGTCGCCGCGCCGGCGGCCTTGACGGTCAGCAGAGGCAGCAGGGCTTCCTGGAGCGTCAGGCCGCCATGGGCATACTCGATCCCGGTCTGGAATACGGCAATGCCGGGTGCGAGCACCACCGCGTGCGGCGCTCCCCAGAACCAGCAGACCTGTGGATAACCGTGCTGCGCGCCCGGCTGCGCCAACGCACAGCGGCCCCAGCGGGTCTGGGTGAGGTGTTTGGGCAATTCGACATTGGGCAGGCCGCCGGGGAGCAGCAGCCAGCCGTGATCGGTGATCAGGGTGACCGTGTTCCAGCCGCCTTGCAGCAGTTCCGTGACCCGGTCGAGCACTGCCTGGAGTTCTTCATCGATCCGCCAGGCGAGTTTCGCGCCCTGCTCATGCCCGTAGCGGTCGAAGGCGCCGGCTTCGGTCCAGCCGGCCTGGCTGGGATCGCCGACGGCGTTGGCTTCGAT
Organism: uncultured Pseudomonadota bacterium; assembly: GCA_963708455.1. Taxonomy (GTDB): domain Bacteria; phylum Pseudomonadota; class Gammaproteobacteria; order Competibacterales; family Competibacteraceae; genus CAIMUS01. The sequence continues at coordinate 799,137 of CAVPSQ010000004.1, read as the reverse complement.
CCAGTTCCAGCCGACCTCACGCAGCAGACTACGAAAACTTTCGGTTTTCAGCGGCTTGCCGGTAGCAGCGATGGCAGGTTCGAAGGCCTCCGAGATCGTATCTCCCGTGAGCCGTTGCGCCAGCGGCTTCCAGGCCGGCTTGGCGGTGGCGGTGACCGTGGGCAGGGTGGACCAAGCGGTCTCGAATTCCACCGTCAGGCCGCGCGCTTGCAGGCGACGCTGCAATTCCAGGCCGAGGTCGCAGCGTAGGCCGTCGACGAACAGGACGATAGTGCCGACGGTCGGTTGCAGCGGGCGCGCCTGAGCGGGATCGGCGTAGGGATAGGGGACGGCGAGCGTCTGAATACGGGTCGCCAGGCGATCCAGCCAAGGCAGATAGACGGCGCGGAGCGCCCGGGTGACTGCCTTGAGGTCCTGGGCGTTGCGCACAACGTTCAGGGCGGTCCAGGCGGCGGCGTCCACCCGCCAGCCGTGGCGGACATAGGATTCGGCCAGGGTGGTCCAGTCGGTTCCCGCCAGACCGGGTTCCAGAGCGGCCAGCAGGGCCGCCAGGTGAACCGTTGCCCCCGCCAGCGGGGCCTCCCCCAGTTCCGCCCAGACCGAAGCGGCCCGTGGAGCGTGTTCGGCGCAAAGTTGCTCCAAGGCGGTTCGGGCCTTAGCCGGCGGTTGATCAGCCAGCGCTTCCAGGGACTGGCGGAGCCGGTCTTCCTGGCGCCGGTTGTTGGCTGGAATGCGCTCGTTATGTTCGTCGAACAGGTCTTTCGGCTGGATCGGCTCCAAGAGCTGGCGCACGCCGGCATAGGCTCTGGGCGCTTCCCGGTAGCGTTCCCAGACCTGCCTCCAGGGACCCTGACCCTCGACCAGCTTGTCGCCGGCGACCAGCGCGCCGTCCTGTTCCGGGTCCAGGCCGAACTGCTGGTGGCAGAGGGCGCGGAAGCTCTGCCAGATGTCCCTGGTCCAGTCTTTCTGCGCGGCGGCGGGATCGGCCAGCCATTGCAGCAGCAGGCGCACCGGATCGGCGACCACCAGGGCATGGATATCCGTGGCTTCGAGACGGCGGCCTTGCAGTTGCTGGAGCGGGGTGCGCAGGACATGGACCAGTTGCTCGGCCAGCGCCTGGAGGGTGGCCTTGTCGCGGGCCAGATCGAGGCCCAGGCCGCCGTCCGTCGCGGCCAGAAACGCCGAAGGAGTCCAGTCCTTGCCATTCTGCTGAGTCCAGAACTGCCCCTGATATTGCAGGGCGAACAAGTGCCGGGCCGCTTCCGGGAAGCCGGTCGCGCTGCGAAAGGCGTGACGGGGAATGCCGGGAAGATAGACGACCGGCGTTTCCGGCGTGGTGTGGCGGGCAAGTTGGTAGCGAATCCAGGTGGAGGGTCCACGACGCAGGCTGTCGTCAGGCTCGCCCAGTGTCAGCAGTTCCGGCAGCGCTTCGCTCAGGAGCGGGATGGCTTTTTCCCACAACCGCTCGCCGTCCGGCCAGAGCACCACGCGGGGGGCGTTGAGGTCGTGGCGGTTGTAGCGGGCGGCCTGGCGGAGGGCGGTAACGAGGTGATCGAGGAGGGTCATGGTGCGATTTCATGGCGGCGATCAAAGCGCCAATTTCCACTGTTGTAGAATGCCAACCGTCTGGGTTAAGCCTTGTTTGAGCAGGGTATCCAGATACTCGTCTACCGTCTTCGGTGGATTCCTGAGTGTGCGCCGCTGATTTGCCGCCGCTTGGCACACCAGGGCCGGCTGCAAATCGAGCAAATCGAAGATGAAATCATCGGGGTGATGTGCGGTCAGGTTGTAGGGCTGGAGCGCCTCAGCGGGGAAATCCTTCAGGTTGAACGTCACAATCAGGCTGGCGCCACTGTGAATGGCCGCTGCCACCACGTGGCGGTCATCGGGATCGGGCAAGGCAATCGAAGGTATAAGATGCTCGAATCCTGTCACCAGGGCGTCGCGTACGTTTTGGTTTATGAGCGATCGGGTCCGTTCGAGTTCCTCCGGCTTCAGGCCGGGACGCTGGCGGCGGACATTGCGAATCCATTCATCATGAATCATGTCGCTCCAGCGTGCACGGTAAAGATCGGTCAGCGCCAACCACATCAATAAGTCACGCAACGGTGCCGGGTAGAGCACGCACGCATCGTAGATGATGGTGAAATGCGAGCTCATTCGTATCCCATCTTCAACGCCTGGGCCTGCTCGGCAAGGGCCTCGAGCGCCTGGCGGCGTTCGGCATCGATACGTTGCTTATAAGCGATAACGTCCTGATAGCGTACCCGGCGGTGGGTGCCGATTTTGTGGAACGGAATCATGCCACGTTCCAGCAATTGGACGAGGAAGGGACGTGAGACGTTGAGGACATCCGCCGCTTCCTGGGTAGTCAGACTCGGCGTGAATCGGGATCACACTGACGGCGTTGCCGGCGCCGATTTCGGTAAGAATATCGATCAATAACCGTAGGGCGGTGATCGGTACCCTTACAGAATGCGTAACACCGGTGTCGTCCATGATGTCGATCTGCTGAGTCTCGGCACGGGTGTGCAGATGGGCGGACAGCGTCCGGCTGCATTCCCGTGCGAGCGCGATCTCCTCGGCCGTCGGCAAGGCGTGGGATGAAGTCAAAGCCGTCATGACAGCCTCCGCTTTAATGGCTACTCAATAATCGATACAGCATACCCCAAATCCCTTAAAATTCGAAATATCCGAAACAGACGGCTCAGAATCTGCCCACGTGCCGCCCGTTTGAAGGCGAGGGTGTAGTGAACATGATTCCAGCGGTGGTCGAGGCGGGTTATGGATCGATGGCGCCACGAAACTCTCGTGGATGTGTTCAATTGCCAGAGGCTTTTGTATCCTGCTCGCTGCTTTTGATAGCATTGAATAAGTCTTTCAACTCTGGATCGCCCAACCATTTCTCCCTATCTTTGGTATAGTCACCCCACCCTATTTCAGTTTGCTGCAGGAATCGAATCATGCCAACAAGGCCAAGATTCCGGCTCAGGGCGTCTATACCTGCCTGCCTGATTTGATCTAATGTCATGTTTTGAGCATTCATTTCATAGAACCTCTTGCAGCCAGACCCAAGGATTTTCAACTCTCATGTTGACAATATTAGCATGTTGAATTGCTTTCTTAATGAGTTTGTTATCGGTTGACAGCATTATATCGACACTGGCTTTTTTCGCGCAAGCTAGATGCAAAGCATCATACGACTTGAAACCAGCTTTCTTTAAATTTTCAGAAATAGCATAGATTTCTTCATCCAGTCTGATAATACCGGAAGCGGCATTACATAGTTTTAACAAGCGGTTTTTTCTATCCAGATTCGGCGTTTGGTTGATTTCGAACAGAACAACGCTACTGTTAATCCATATCCAATCACCTGTCTCTACATGCTTCAGGATAGTGACCAACGCTTCTGATTCCAAGTGAATTCTATCCTGTATCTGATCATCGAATGGACGATTAAGACAGCAAACATCGAAATATATTTTCATGCGACATCATCCGGTGGTACAAGACAAGCGTGCCGCCCGTTTGAAGGCGAGGGTGTAGTGAACATGATTCCAGCGGTGACCGGTGAAGTGCTTGCCGCCTTGAAAGTCGGTCGGGGGTTCGGTTTCCGCCCAGAACCAGGGATAGTCGGCCCGGTCGCGCTGCGGTTCCCGGCCACGATCCTTATCCCATTTGATATTGGGTTTGGCGCGCAGCAGGCCGGCGCCTTTCTTGCCGACATCCCGCGCCAGCAGGAACGGGCGGAGGTTGAGGCGGACGCCGTCGTTGAGATCGGGTTGCCAGCCGAGCGGTTGTTCGTGCAGCGGCTTCCAACGGATGAACAGATCGTAGGGCGGTTCACCTTCGAGGATGTTGGCCAGTTCGGTTTGCAGGGTTCTGGCCGCGCCGAGGCGTTCGGCGGCGCCGGGTTGGTCGGCTTTGGCGTCTTCCTCCTGCTGGCGAATCCAGTCGCCGAGGTAGCTGTAGGTCAGCGTTTGCAGGGTGGCGTGGTCGAGGCGGTGGTAGTTGACCAGGACGTGAAAGCCGTCTTTGCGACCGTCCCAGAGATGCCAGATGAACGGGCGCTGATGGAACAGGGCGCAGTGCTGTTCGAAGAAGTCATCGCGCAGCCATTCCTCCAGGGTGGTCTTGTTGGAGCCGGTGGCGGCGATCAAGGTGCGCTCGTCGAACGAGCCGAGCGCGGTGGCGAGCAGAGCGCGCAGGCGCGCGGCGGCGGGTTGCTCGCGGTGAATGGGCGGCAGACAGACGATGCCGTCGGCATCGGCGTATTGTTCCAGACCATCGGGATCGAGCGCCGGACAGTCGGGGAAGCTGGAGCCGGTCTGACGCGGCCAGCGGTAGCCGAGCAAGCGGGCTACGGCGACATGCAGCGGTTGCTCCGAGCCTTTCGGGTGGCCGTTGAACAGCCATTGCGTCGGATCGTCGGAATGCGGCTTGGGCAGGCCGTTGGGGTATTTTTCGGCGGCGATTTTTTGCCAGTGGGGTAGGTCGAAGGGGACTTTTTCGAGAGTGGCGTTAGTAACTTTAAGCGCTTGGTCAATCGCTCTAACGGCATAGTTGAAGTCTGAAGAAGAGCAAAAGCACCAGAGTGCCGCCAAATGATCAAGGTTGTGCGGCACCACTGTGGCTGCATTCTTCCCAAAAAATTCACCGGAATACATCGTGCAGGGAAATTCACGCATTTGGGTGATCCGAATGCCCGCTTTACCCAGTATTTGATATCCGTTCATCACTTCAAATGGAAAGTTGTGTGCGGTTGGACATTCTCTGAGCGCACCTCTACCATTCTCCCACAGCACTAGATCTGTACGGCCCCCATATAGGCAGGTTTTATCAACGTTTTGGATGAATATTTCCCATTTGCAATCAATATGCGGATGCTCCCAGAACTTTGTAATGAAACGTTCTAGGTCTCCAGTTGTAAGCCCCTCAATGCTGTTGACATAGCCAGCAAGCAATTCAAATAGTGTGCTCTCAGCCAAGCTTATCCTGGCATCCGGATTGCCCAACTGCCCTTTCTGGCTAACGGTAACAATCAGTTTCCCACGCAAACTGGTGGCTTTCTCGGCAGGAGTCTTTTCCTCTGCCACATCAATGCAAGCCAAGGCGCACTCGGTGCTAGGTTTGCGGTTGGTAAGGAAAAGGAGGGCTACGTTGACCACCTCGCCACCGATTGTTTCGAAGGCGCGTGGGCCTAAGCGCATCACGCAACCCCAGGTTGCATCTTCAAGTAGGGCTTTGCGTAGCATTTTGTAAGTGCCGAGAAACAACCAATTCTGCGGCGTAACGAGTGCAGTGCTGCCGCAGGAGGCACAAAATTCAAGACAGCGCTCAACGAAACAAGTAGCAATATCAGCCTTAGCCTTTGGGTAAACCCGTTCGCAGTAATCCTTAATCACCTCATCCTGCTTACCTCGTCCCAGATAAGGCACATTAGTCGCCACCAAAGTAAACTTCCCCGCCAGAATTTCCGCCGCCTTGGCAATCCCCTGAGCGGTGACCGCCAATTCATAAGTCGTATCGTCGCGGCGTTCGGCCTGCAAAGCTTTTTCCAGCAACGGCTGCAATTCAGCAAACCCCGCCTCCAGCAAATCGCCGCCATGCGAGGGATCGATCAGACTGCCGAGCACCGGCGCTTTCTCGAACAGGTCGTAAAGCCGCTCCATCCCGCGCCGGAGCTTGTCATTATCGCCCGCCAGTTTCAGCCAATCGGCCTTCTTCGCCTGCGGCGCCAGCCCGCAGCAGGCCAGATGCAATGGCGGCAGAGACTGATAGCCGCCGAGCTTCCAGGCGGTCAGGGCGACATTGAACGCAGCGATCTGGGTACAGCGCGGGTCCAATTCCAGCCCGTGCAGATTGTCGCGCAGCACGGCGCGGACGGCTTCGGCGGCGGTCAGACTTTCTTCCTCCAGCCGCAACCGGGCCAGCAGCGGCAGAGCGAACACCAGAAAATGGCCGCTGCCCATGCAGGGATCGAGAAACTTGATATCCTTTGCGGCCCTGGGCCAGCCCTCGAAGCTGCCGGCAGCCGGCATCCAGACTTGGGTCGTCTCGTCCTGAACGAAGCGCAGATAGGTCCAGCCAATACCGGGCAAACCGTCCCTGGTCGGCAGGGCTGCCCTGGCCCGCGCTTCCGCTTCCGTGCCCGCCCCGATCGGTCCCAGCCTGCCCGCCCACCACGCGCCCAGGGTGTTGTGGAGCAGGAACTCCACCATGTAATCCTCGGTGAACAACTGGGTGACCGCCGCCAGTTCATCGGCCCCGATCTTCCTGCCGGAAGCGTTGACCTCCTCCTTCCGCCGGGTCTGCCAGAACTGATAGGTCCAGCCCAGCGCATCGTCGGCCCGGAATAGCTCCGCCGGCAGCGCCTCCAGCAATCGGCGCAACTCCACCTGATCGTTCAGGGCCAGATTCAATTCCAGCACCGGATCGTCCTGGCGGAACACACCGGGCAGGGTCTGACCGGCAAAACGACAGGCCAACTCGAAGCCATCACGCGCCCCCAGTTCCGGCGCCAGTTCCTCGCAATCCGGCAAGGTGACGGGCACGGAACCGTAGACCGCGTCGGTAAGCAGCAGATGATTTTCGGTCAGGAAGCGGGTGAACAGCAGCCGATGCCAATGCTCGTAAGCGGCATCGGCGGCCAGATGATCGATCTCCTGAGCGCCCTGATGCGGATCGAGCCGGTCGCCTAACGCCCGGCCACGGGCGCGCAACCGATTGCGCAGGAGTCGCTGCTCGACGGCCATGTGGGGCCGGTAATCCTTTTCATGAACGGCCAGATTCTCGAGCGCGGCGCGGGCGGCGGATTCGGCCCGGTCACGGGCGGCCAGGGTAATCCGGGCCAGTTGATTGCGCAGGTCTTTGGGGAGGGAAGTGGGCATTAGGTTAGCCGACTGACAAAGGTAGGTATTGAGGCTTTCCCCTCCTTTTCAAGGAGGGGTGGCGCGCAGCGCCGGGGTGGTTTTTTTCCCCTCCTTTTCAAGATACTGCTGGCGAATTCAAAGTGAAGTCATTTCCATTCCACCTGATAGGGAATTCAGTAGGTCCCATAGGACATAATTCCCACATTGGTCCCTGTTTGCGCCAGTTTCAGGCAACCCTTTCCCACACGCTTGATTTCGCCAGCAGTATCTTTTCAAGGAGGGGTGGCGCGCAGCGCCGGGGTGGTTTTTCACGGTTTCTCTTGCCACGCACGCGCCCGTTGTCGGATTTCGGACAGAACACCCTCCATATTCTCCATCACTTCCCGATTTTCAAACCGTATAACGTGTAATCCCAAATTCACCAGATAAGCCGTTCGTCCTTCGTCCCGTTGCCAGGCGGTCTCACTATCGTGGGCCGAACCATCGAGTTCAACGACCAGCTTAGCCGAGGGGCAATAGAAGTCCACGATGAAGAAACCGATGCTGTGTTGTCGTCTGAATTTCAGATTTTCTATCTGGCGGTGTTTCAAGGCTTGCCAAAGTCTTATTTCAGCCGGTGTCATGGTGGTACGTAGTTCTTTCCGGCGCGACTTTAATGAGGAGACGTTGTGTATATGCATAGACCAACCACCCCAGCGCTGCGCGCCACCCCTCCTTAGCTAAGGAGGGGAATAAGACAACAACCACCCCGGCTGCGCGCCACCCCTCCTTAGCTAAGGAGGGGAATAAGACAACAACCACCCCGGCTGCGCGCCACCCCTCCTTAGCTAAGGAGGGGAACAAGACACCAACCACCCCGGCGCTGCGCGCCACCCCTCCTTAGCTAAGGAGGGGAAGTCCGTAATCCCTGCCCGTATCACCTATTGCCTGAAAAACGGTTGCTACCGCTCGTTTTTCAAGAATACTACAAAATCACCGGCCCATCCCGCAGGGCGGCTTCGATGCGCTTGCGCACCGTGTCCAGCCAGGATTCCATCTCCTCGACAGTGCGCAGGGTAGCCGGAGGCAGATCGAGCGGACGCGCCTTCGGCTCGGCCTCCTGAATGGCGGCGGCCAGCGCCTGGGCGAAGCGGGTCGGCAAGGCATCCGTATGCGCCCGCCAAGTCGCCAGATCGCAGGCGTGCAAGGCGGCTAGCAACTCCTCGTCGCTGCCCATCACCGGCACTGGCCGGGCGGCGATTCCGACACTGCTTAGCAGTGCTTCCTGTTGCTCGGGAACCAGCGCCGCCCAAGCCGGATGGGCGTCCAACCGAGCGCGCTCGGCGGCCAGAATGCGCTCGTAATCGGCGTGAGCCTGGCGCAGCGCACCGCGCAGCGCGCCGCCCACCGCCTGGAGCACCGGCGTCACCGGATCGGGCTCGTGCAGCAGCGAACGGTTGGCCTGAATCGCGTCCAGCGTCGCGGCCTGCTGGTCGGCGCCGGCGAGCCCCGCTGCAATGGCCTGGGCAACCAGTTGCCGCGCCCGGTCGTAACCAGGCAGACGGGCGGCGATCCGCCCAGCCAACGCCTGCCATTCGGCGATCCGGGCGGTGAGATCATCGGCCCTGCCGAACAGGGCACGGAGTAGCTCGTTACCGCTGAGTCCTTCCAGTTCGAGCAGACCCGGATCGTGGGGCGGTTCCGGCGCGGGCGGTTCCCCGCCAGCGGAACGGGCCAGAACTTTCAGACGTTGTACCAGTTCCGCCGCCGCCGCTTCCTCACTACCGGGCTGGAACGGCTGCCCGACGGCCTGATAGAGCTGGCGGATGCGCAGTTTCTGCACCGCGGTGAGCGGCTTCTGCTCGATCCGGAAATCGACCTGGCCGATCCGGCGCTGATCCAGATCGGCCAGCTTGAGCGGTTGTCCCTGCCAGCGGGCGCTGAGATGACCGCTGACCAGCAGCGTGGCGAGAGCGGCATCCACGGCGTCTTTAGGCCAGCCGTAGGGCGGGGCGGTAAACCGGGCGACCAATTCGGTTCCCCTCTTGCCCGCGCCCACGGCGCGGAGCAGTTCGACGGCCAATGGGTGCTTATCGGGGTCCCCGCTATGGCCGACCGCTCCCAGCGCGGCGGCGCTGCCCTCTTTGGCCTTCTTCCACACCGTCGGCCAGTTGGCCGAATCCGCCGGGTGGAACTGCGGAAACAACCGGTCGAGCACTTGGTCACTGGCGCGTTCGACCGCTTCTCTCAGCGTAATCACCGCCAGTTCCTGGCCGCCCGACAGGAAAACACGTGCGCCGGCCACGATAGCCGCGATCAGGTCGCTCACCCGCTGCGCCTCGGTACTGGCCCGCGTCTGCATCGCGGCGCGCGCCTCCCGGCCTTCGGCACTGCTGGGGTTGCCCTTGAAATTCAGGGTTTCCTCCGCCGCCAGAGCTGCCGCCAGGGCGTTCTTCAACTCATCGGTCAGCAGTTTGGGGATCAGCACATGGAGCGTGGCATCGTCCACGCTGCGGCGCTGGATATCCTGGAGTACGGCCGTTTCGGATTCCTGAAAACCGTCCCGAACCCAAACCACCAGTCCATCCCCCGCAGTTGGCGTGTCCAGGCCGTAGTGAACGAATACTTTGCGCTGCACCCGGGCGGCACCGTGCAGAATCAAAACCTTGGCCAGCGCTTCCTGGATAGCCTTCGCCAGGAATTGGCCACGCTGTGCGGCAATTTGGGCGTCATTATTCTTGGCGGCGGCCAGCCGGCGGCGGAATTCGCTCTCCCAGGCCGCGCCTTCGGTCGTCTGCAGCCGGTATTCACCCTCGATATCCATCAACACGCCGGCGCCGACCAACTGCGCGAGCAAAGGCGGAATTTTCTGACGAAGCTCGACCGCGGAATGGCCCAGATCATCGGTCAGCAGATCGGCCAGATGTTCGGCGTTGGCCCGCACGCCACTGTCCGCGCCTTCACGCAGCAGCTTGTTGATCAAAAATACCAAGGCGCAGAGCCGGCTACGGAGGGAACCCTCGGCCTGCACCTTCTGCTCCTCGATAATCTCCTGGAAGCGCTTCTGCATCTCGCCGGAGATAACCAGATTATTGGCCAACTGGTCGTACAGAAAATCCGCCGGAATCACCGCCCCGAGCGGCTGGTTGGCCACCGAGCGGCAGGCCTCGAAAGTCACCCGCAACTGGGTGCGCATCTCGGCGGAGGTCCCGGTCGGGTCGATGCTGTGCAACACCTGTTCCCAGAAGCGCCGGCGTACCGGCAGCAGGGGATAGTCCGGAATATAGGCGTCGTGATCGTCGGCGCGGGTGGCGATGCGGGTGGTCTTGAGTTGCCGGGTGATTTCGCCGGATTGACGGGAGATCAGTTGGTCGATATCCGGCTTGCGTTCCTCCCGCTTTTGCAGCACCACCGTGCGGACCACGCGCTCGACATCGTTATCCTTAAGATGGACCTTGACCTGGAACCGCCCCAGGATTCGTTGCAGCGCCGGGGTGTCGGTCAGGGCGCTCTGGCCGGTGCCGACCAGCAACACCCTGCCGTCGAGCATCTTTTCGCAGGCCTCGGCGACCTCCTGCACTGCTAGCGCCACGTCGGCATTGTTGTTGATGAACTGCTGAATCTCGTCCAGGACGATCACGGTGCAGGGCAGTTGGCCGTTACGGGCCAGCGCACGGCGGATCAGGGTGATCATGGCATCGATGCTGATCTCCTCGACCTTGGTTGGATACTGCGCCCGCAACGCTTCGCCGACATTGCGGAGATCGCCCAGATGCGGATGGCTGGCCAGATAGGCTTCCTGCAAGGCTTTGGACGTGTACAGCCGGTCGAATTCGAGCGCAGGTTCTTTGCCCGCGGCCCGAATCACCGCCTGGATTTCTTCCAGCCGGCCTTCGTCCCGCAAATCGAGCAGCAGCCGCGCCACCGCCAGCTTTTCCGGCAGGCCGATGGATTGCAGCACGATAGTCAGGAGTCGCAACCGGACATCGCCCACGCCCGCCTTGAGCGTGCCGCCGGCCGCATGCAGCCCGGCGCCCTGTCTGCCGCGCGTGCTCAACTCCTTGAGCAGGTCGGATACCTCCGCCGGTAGCACGGTCAGTCCCCGGGCGGTGGCGCCGTCCGGAAATTCATAGTCGGTCCACAGGTAGCGTAATACCTTGACCAGGTGCGATTTGCCACTGCCGTAAAAACCGCTGACCCAGGCGGCGATCTGCTCCTTGCCCAGATGGTCCAGATAACCCTGGAGCATCCGCACCAGCCCGGTGTAATACTCACCCTGGCAGACGAAGGTTTGCAGTTCGTAGCGTAAGGTATCAAGGTCGGCCGAATTGTTGCTGGAGACGCCCTCGTTCAGCAGCGTCCAGCTCAGGGGATATTTCAGGAACAGTTCGCGCGTTTTCATGGTTAGGATTCGGCAAGAATCGGAATGGCGAGGTAATTCCAACCGGTGCGGGCGCCCAGAAAACGGTAGGTGTTGCCTTCGCGCTCGCCCGCAAAGAAAACCAGCAGCACGCCCGGAAAAGAGCCATCAAGGGCCTCCAGCACCTCGGCAACAGGGATGAAGTCGTACAACTCCATCAAGCCGGTCAGGGCGAACACGGTTCGCCCAGCCTCGGCTTCCGGCATCCGTGCCAGGCCGGCCTGGAGCCGCGCGCACAGGAAATCACGGAAACCGGGCCGGGCGTAGTCCTCGACAATATCGGGATCGGCCAGGCAGGCCGCTTTCTCGTCTTCGTCGAAGGTATCCAGCCAGTCGGCGAACGCCCCGGTCAGATCGAGACGCCGCCACATCAGACCGGCGTCCCGCGTGGCCAGCTCGAACTCGGCGAGCCGACTGGTCAGCCGGCGCTCGTCTTCGGGCGGATAGACCAGGAACCAGATGCGCTGGTCGAGCGGAAGGTGGGGCTGCCGTGGCAGCGCCACGTAGCGGCGGTAGCTGGCGAGCAACTGATCAAGACGGGCCATGGCAGTGTTCCTGTTCATCGGCTGTCAGCAGCGGCGCGAAATCGATCTCTGTCACTCCGCCGGCCTGGCGAAACCGCAGCCAGCCGCGCGCCGAGGCGGCGGCCAGATGCGCCGTCACCTGGGCCGGGTCGGTCGTGACCAGGCGGGCAAAGCCGGACCGCAGCAGGATCTCGCCCCGTAATCCCAGCAGATAGCCGGCCAGCAGGGCATAAGTAGTGGCGACCCGGTTCGGGGTCGGAAGCGCGCGCACCTTGGGGGTGCGGCCCGTGAGATGGCCGGCGGCGGTCCAGGTGGTGTTCACGTTCCGCGCCAGCGACGCTTTCATCAGTGGGCTGAACCGGCCTGGAAAACCGGCTTCCAGGTGCTCCTCCATGCGCTGGCGGGGGAGGAGTTCTCCCGGCTCGAGTGCATCGATCAGCGTGAAGCTGTGCCGCAGTTGAGGGTCCCGGCAGAAGGCGCAGATCATGGCCAGCAGCGGCAGGCTGGCGGCGTCTTCCGCTGCCAGGCGTCGTAACAGCCGGAACAGGGTGCGGGCCGGATCGAGCGAGTACAATTCTCTGAGGTGCACCAAGCTCTTGTCCCGACTGGAATAGGTTAGTTTGCCCAGGCTGTTTTTCTTAAGAATGGCCTGCCGGTAATCCCCAAGCGTGGCCTCCACCGGGAGCAAGCCGGTAAGGAGGGTGATCTCGGTCAACATCATCGACCGGGCCATATGACCACCGGTCTGTTTCACCGAGAAGCCGAACCGTTCGCTGGCGGGCGGGATAGGCGGGAAGGCAGCCGTCATGACGGCAGGGATACGTGCATCGATGAGTTCCACGTTAGCGCCGATTGGCCACGGCCCTGTCTGGGCCTGGAATTAGAGCGCTGACCGGTTGGTACGGCAAGTCGTAAGCCAGAATAAGGCTGAAGCTCGTTGCCGGCCTCTTAGCGAGACCGGGATTGGGCTTCCTGGGAGCGCCGGCGTCCTCGCCGGCCAGGGCATGGACTGGATCACCCGTCCGCTCCAGGTAAACCCGGCCGTCGCTGCGTCCCTGTCGGAGCCGGCGGGGACGCCGGCGCTCCCAGGCTGTTTCCGGCTGCTTGATTGGCCACGTAGTTCAAACCGGTCAGCGCTCTAGTGGATAAGCGCAGAAATTTTAACAGATTAAGCCTATATTCCAGAGCTTGCGCAGGGCGGACTCGCGCAGCGTGTCCGCCACCATGCGCAGCAGCCTCCCCCACCTCCGTTCATAGCCCCATTATTATTCAGGCCTGGAAAAAAGCCCGCAGACCCGAGAATAATAGGATCATCGAACTTACAGCGTGCAGGCGATTGGCGCCATAGCGCGCGAGCCGCTGTCTGGCTTCAGTGCCGGTCAATCCTGCCGGTGTCGTTTGCAGTCGCTGCAGCAGCTCGGTGGTGGAGAGACTCCAAAAGGCCGGAGGGTGTTGGTCCATACTCTATCTTGCCAAAGTCACATTTCAATCAGGTCGCACCGTAGGCGGCCTCTTTGATCAGGCGCTGTTTTTCAGCCGGCTCTGGCGGGATCGGGTCCGATTGATTAAATGCTCAATCACCAGGTCAGTCGCTGCCGTCACACTCAAGCGCTTCAAGGGCATCACGGCTCGGAGCAGTTCCCGGAAGTTGGCCACGGACAAGGCGGGCAAGACATCGGTCTTCCAACGGGCGAGCAACTCGGGGTCACGTGGATAGGCCTGTGCCCACTCGTATTGGGTTTGGGCGACCAACCAGGAAGCCAACACGGTCAACGCCAGATGATGTTCCCAGGCACGGTACTGCTGGGCCTGCAGTTCATCCATCCGAACTCGAGTAGCGGCAACCGGGTTATTCTTGTAATCTGCATCCTTATTCATATTTCTTGGGAGTACGACGATGCGCATCAGCGAACGCGGCCAAGTCACCATCCCTCAAGAACTGCGGGAGCGCTACGGCCTGCTGCCTAATACCGAGATCCAATTCGTGCCGGACGAGACCGGCCTGCGACTGGTGGCCAGTCCCACCGCCAGGGCGGCGGCGATCGAGTCTTTATATGGACGGAAGCGGTTCGACCGCAGTACCGATGAACTCATGTCCCTGCTGCGGGAATGAACACCTATCTGGTCGACACCCACGTCCTCCTGGATGTGATTGGGGCTGATGCCCAATTCGGTCCTGGCTCCAGGGATTGTCTGGCGCGCTGCGCAGGTGCTGGCGTGCTGGTGATCAATCCGGTGATCTATGCGGAGGTGGGGGCGACCATCGACACCATCGAGGAACTCGATGAGTTGCCCAAGCATTTTCAGGTCGCCATTGAAGACCCGACAGAACGGAAGGTGGATGACGACGCCTGAAAAGGTGGACAAGCGTTCAACCTAGCCACAAGCCACTAACCACAAGCCACTCCCATGATGACGACGCCTGAAAAGGTGGACAAGCGTCCAACTTCACTCACATGGCGGACGTTACAATCACCCTGCTGCGCACCAAGCTGCACCGCCCGCCGGTCACGCACGATCTGGTGAGCCGTCCATATCTGCTGAAACAACTCAATCGCGGGCTGGATCGCAACCTGACTCTGGTGTCGGCTCCGGCCGGCTTTGGCAAAACCACCCTGATCAGTTCGTGGCTCGATGCCGTGAGCGGCGACTGCCGGCCGCCACTGCCGGCCACCTGGCTGTCGCTGGACGAACACGACAGCGATCTCACCGTCATCCAGGCAGGAGCCGCGCGCGAGGGCATGATCGGCTTGGCGCTGGTGCATCAAGCCCTCGGTGCGGGCGCCGAAGCGTGGCGGATGGTCGAGATGCTCGGTCAGTTCGACCTGGAACGGATGGGCAACGAGGAAGACGCGACCCGCTCGCTACGCGCCCGGTTGTTGCTGTTGCAAGGGAATGTGGAACAGGCCGGTCGCTGGGCGGACGCGTTCACTGTACCGGTGCCGGATTGTCCACTCCTCTGGCTGGAACAGCCGTCGCTGACCAAGGCACGCATCCTCATCACCCGAGCGGGTGCCGCCGGGAGAAATAGGGGACAGACCACGGTTTCTAGTTTCATCGGTATCTCACATCGCTCTTGGGGAAGGCAACCGTTACCTGACACCGCATCCGCTGTACCTCGCGCTTGGCAAGGATGCACAGGCAAGGCAAACAGCCTACCAAGACCTTTTCCGAGAGCCACTCGACGCCGAAACCATCAGCGACATCCGGCTTACGCTCAACCAGAACCCGCCGCTCGGCAACCACCGTTGCTTCGCGAGGATCAAAGCCATGACCGGCCAGCGCAGCAACCCGAAGCCGCGCGGAAGGCCGAAAAAGCAGCCAGACGAAGCGGCAGCGCAGGAGGCGGGCCAGACAGAATTGCCGTTGTAACGTTCAGCCCCTGAAACCACTCGAGCCTGGCCCCTTTACCCTTCAGAACTGGAAATAGGGGACGGACCACGTTTTCAGGCGAACGGAAATGAAAAAGGTGGTCTGTCCCCGATTTCCTTTGGCATACCGATTTCCTTTGGCATCCTGGCCGGCGCCATCGTCTTGTTTGCCTGGGGACGCCCCCGCGCCGATATTGTGGCGATCCTCGTCGTGCTGGCCTTGATGTTGAGCCGTGTCCTCACGCCACAGGAATCGCTGGCGGGCTTTGGCGACCCGGTGGTGATCCTGATTGCCGCCATCTTCATCGTCGGCGAAGCCCTGGTGAATACCGGGGTGGCGCACCGCTTGGGCGAGGCCGTGTTGAAGGCGGGCGGCGGTAACGAGACGCGGTTGATCGCGCTGATCATGTTGCTGGCGGGCGGGATCGGCGCGTTTATGAGTTCTTCGGCAATCGTGGCGATGTTCATCCCGGTGGTTCTGGCGATTACCAACAAGACGGGTTTGAACCGCAAGCGCATGCTCATGCCGCTGGCCGTGGCGGCGACGACCAGCGGCATGATGACGCTGATCGCCTCCACACCTAACATGATCATCGAAAATATCCTGCACGCACACGGCCTCGCCCCGCTCGGCTTCTTCAGTTGGACCCCGTTCGGCCTCGCCGTGCTCGCCGCCGGTATCGCCATCATGCTGATGGGACGCGGCCTGCTGAGCAAACAACTGACGGCTGAGGATGCCAAGACCCACGCACCGAGTGCCTACGATCTCATTGGTTCTTATGGTCTCGCCTCGCGTTGGCAGCGGTTGCGTGTTCCCGCCGGCTCGCCGATCCATCGCTCGGTGGCGGAGCTGCGACCGCTGTACGACCGTTTCGGCGTCGTTCCCGTCGGTGTCGAGAAACATCCGAAGGGCAAAACCAAGTTTCCTGCCGGCATTGCCGGAGACGGTATTCGAGGCCGACGACGCCATCTTCGTCGTCGTCGGCGAAGAACAGGCGCCGCCATTGATCGAGACGCAGCAGCTGATAGAGTTGCCCCAACTGGACGAGCGACAGCGCCACGAAGCCTTACAGGAAGTCGGCGCCGCCGAAATCATGCTGGCGCCGGAATCGAAGTTGATCGGCAAGGCCCTGAGCGAACTCGAATTCCGCTCGCGTTACCAAGTCACCGTGCTGGCGGTCCGCCATCGCGGTGAGCCGCTGACGACGAACCTGGCGGAGACAATTAGCGAGAGGCTCGTTGCCTTCCTGGCCGCAACCGGAGGCCGCTCTGGCGAGCGGCTTCCTGGTCATCACTCTTCCCTGGGACACCATGCCCTCAATAACCTCTGGCAGCGGGAGCGACCTCATGAATAGCAAGCGCGACTCCCAGTCTTCATTGAGAAATAGGCTGGTTGATGAAAGCAAACAATTTTTGATGATTTTTCTCTATCTCTCGCTGTGTTTAGGCTTCATGGTGAATTATAAAAGAGCCATTCTTGCCGATTATGGCATCAATTATCTGGACTACGGCTATGCCATTATTGAGGCATTAATTTTGTCCAAGATTATCTTGATCGGGCACCTCTGGCGGCTGGAGAAAAGGAAGTTTATGGACAAGCCATTGATCTATACAACGGTATATTCAGCACTGATATTCAGTCTGTTGGTCATTTGTTTTAGTGTCATCGAACGGGTGATTGAAGGCTGGCTGCATCATAAAGCAGCCGCTGAAACCTTTCATGAAACGCTCAGTAAGGACTGGCATGAAATACTGGCCAGATGTCTGTTTATGTTCGTCGTTTTTATTCCGTACTTTGCCTTCAGAGAAGTGGGGGGATTGATGGGCCAAGGTAAATTATTTGAGTTGTTTTTCCATAAACGATCGGCGTTGACCGTCCAATCATCCGACGATTCACAACCCAACCTTGAAAATCCGTATTGAGGAGACCAAGAATGATGAACCTACTGAAAAGAGAACTGATATTAGCAACGTCCCTGTCTGGGTCCCGCGCCCGCTGGATCAGCTTCCAGGCCAGTTCCACCTGGGTGGCACAGGTCAACTCCTTGGCAAGCCCCAGGCGCTGTCGCCACGCCGCCTGATCAGCTTCAAACCAGGCCTTCGGCAGGAACAACTCCCCCTCAATCCAGCTCCACAGCCCTGGGGGTACCGTGAGGTTAACGTAGCTCAGCAGCACCGCCACCTAGTTCATCTCCACCTTGCCCAAGCGCCCGTTGTACGGCCGACCCGCGCCGACACTGCCCTCTCCCGCCTTCTCATCCGCGCTCTCATCTACGACCAGCACCCCTCCGCGCTCCGGCCCACCGTGCCTGTCAATTCCTCCGGGACCGCCCGACATACCGCCGCCCCCGACCACGGCGAGCACGTCATGAAATGCTGCAGGTTCTGCTCACTCACGCCCGTCTCCCGGCCAATCCCCGCAAAGTGCCGTGCCGTCTTCATCCGTAACTGACCACTCAGGTAATAATAGGCATACCCGCTGCTATCCCGTGTCCGGGTCTTGAAGCACCCCCGAAATCGTTCCCAGCATCTCTGCAGCCGTTCCCCAAGATTCTCCACCGCTTGCCGCGGCAGCCCCCAGGCGTGACCCTCACTTTTTTACCCATACCCACTGTCCTCGACTTAAAATCGATATTGACACCAGCAGCATCGAAATATGACATTGGCAAGTTACCATCCTCGATCGCCAGGGACTGGAAGCGACCGTCTGCGAATGCTATGGGTGGTAAAGCACGAATCCGATCGTCTGCTGGGGCAGGCGCCGGCTTCCCGACGGTCCGGCGGCAGGAATGTACGGTAAGTCCGCGTAAGAGGTGAAGTCGTGGACAAAGTGCTCACAACCCGTGAACGCCCGCAATCGCCCGGAGAGGAGATCGCCAACAGCATCAGTCACGGCGTCGGTCTCGTGGCAGCGCTTATCGCCGCCCCTGTTCTCATCGTGACTGCCACCCAGCATGGTGGTACAGCGGCCATCGTGGGCGCGAGCGTCTTTACGGCAACGATGGTCCTGTTGTATCTGTCATCCACGCTCTATCACGCCTTGCCGCGGAACAAGGTGAAGCGGGTGTTGCGGGTGCTCGACCACGACGCAATCTTCCTTCTGATCGCCGGTACGTACACTCCATTCACGCTCGGCGTGCTCCGGGGGGCGTGGGGCTGGACGCTCTTCGGCCTCGTATGGAGCCTGGCGGTACTCGGGATAGTCCTGAAAGCCGTGGGAGGCATACGATATCCCGTGCTCTCCACCTGCCTCTACCTCGGCATGGGGTGGCTCATCCTGATCGCGGTTAGACCCCTGTGGCTGCGCGTGCCCCTGCCGGGCCTGCTGTGGCTCGCGGCGGGGGGACTTGCGTACACCGCGGGCGTGGCGTTCTTCGCGGCTGAACAGGTGCGCTTCAGCCACTTCGTCTGGCATCTGTTCGTGCTGGCGGGCACCACCTGTCATTTCTTTGCGGTGCTCTGGTACGCAATCTGACCCCTTGCTGCAGCGGACGGGTACGAAAACACCCGCCCCTGAGTTCGGTTCTGTCAGCCTCGGGCATCATGTTATATAGCGCTCCTATACCGGTTGTGGAATTTCCCCTCCTTGGCCAAGGAGGGGAATACTACCCACCCACACCCGACTTTCCGGTATAGTCTTTGCTGGAAATCACCTAACTTCAAGCTGGACAATAAACGCTCGGGGCGATTCATATC
Organism: uncultured Pseudomonadota bacterium; assembly: GCA_963708455.1. Taxonomy (GTDB): domain Bacteria; phylum Pseudomonadota; class Gammaproteobacteria; order Competibacterales; family Competibacteraceae; genus CAIMUS01. The sequence goes on along the minus strand of CAVPSQ010000004.1, from coordinate 780,275 downwards.
GCCCCGAGCCATTTCCCAGTACCAAGCCGGTTCAGGAAAAAGCGGTGCGAAAACCCGCCTCAGGTCCTTTTTAAAAACCGGTAGAGAAGTAACAGAATAATTGCCCCCAGGATGGCAATGAAAAAGCTGCCGAAATTAAAGCCGGTGACATCGCCGAACCCGAGCGCGGTGCCGATAAAGCCGCCGATAATCGCGCCGGCGATGCCGAGCAGAATGGTGATGATGAACCCACCCGGATCGTTGCCGGGCATGACCAGCTTCGCCAGTGCGCCTGCAATTAAACCGAATATGATCCACGATAGAATACCCATCGATTACCTCCTTACATCAGTTAAGGTTGGAAGAACTATTCCCTCTGCCGGAAGAACCATCCAGCGATAACGAGGGTCCTGTGTAACGCGCCGCCATCCCGGGCCAGGGCTCCCTGAGTGATTGTTAAGGCGTCAAAAACATCGCCACCGACTGCAAGGGCTCGAGTTTTTCGCCTTGCCACCTATCAGTTTGGTAGGGCGCAATAGCGTAGCGTATTGCGCCGTTATGCTGCTGCCTCTCATACAGCGCATTACGCTCCGCTAACGATGCGCAGTTGCTGCAGCAGACTCGGTGGTGGAGAAGCTCCAAAAGGCCGGAGGGTGTGGGTCCATACTCTATAATCTTTCTTGGAAAATGCGCCTGACGAGACGGGAGTTCGAGCGTCACCGTCCAGCGGTGACGCTCGAACGTGACCTACAACAGGGCATCCTCGCCCACGGCGTCGGTCCACACCGTGAACCGGTCCAGCCGGCTGGGGCCGAATGCCGTCAGGAGCGCCACGTCAGCGGCGTCGCGGCCACGGGCCATCAGCACCCGGCCGATACGCGGTGTGTTATTACGCGGGTCGAAGGTGTACCAGTCACCGCCCAGATAGGCCTCAAACCAGGCGCTGAAATCCATCGGGCCAGGCGTCGGCGGCACCCCGATGTCGCCCAGATAGCCGGTGCAGTACCGCGCCGGAATGTTCAGACAGCGGCAGAAGGTGATCGCCAGATGGGTGAAGTCGCGACAGACGCCGACCCGCTCCTGGTAAGCCTCGTAGGCGGTGCGCGTGGGTCGGGCCTGCAGATAATCGAAGTGGATATGCTGGTGCACGAAATCGCAGATCGCCTGTACGCGCGCCCAGTTCTTGGGCGTGGAACCGAACAGTTGCCAGGCCAGGTCCACCATCCGGTCCACCTCGCAGTAGCGGCTCGCAAGCAGAAACTGGAGCGCCTCATCCGGTAAATCATAAATCTCATGCTGTTCGGCGCCAGGATGCTGCCGGTCCGGCTGGCCGCTGTCCTCGACCACCGCATCGTTCCAGAAGCGCATCGGTCCGGCGGGCGCGAGCAGGCGATCGCAGCGGTTGCCAAAAACATCGGTGTAGTCGCTGACCTGTACCGGCGGTTCGATCAGCAGATAGTCGCCCCGGCGGAGCGACAACCGGCGTGAGGGATGCAGGTAAAGCATGGTAATAATCGGCGTCGGCGCCGGATGCTCGAAGATGATGTCGTAACCAACCCGGATAAGCATTAGGAGTTCTCTCCTGTTGATAGGGAGCTATTACGGCGACAGAGCCAACCGCATCTTGCCGCCGGCCAACCTCACAGGCCGGCGCTCGACCGGTGCGCTGAGCCAAAGCGCGCCGCCATTCATGGGGTGTGCGTCGGCCTGGAAACCATAGAGCCGACACACTACAGCAGTGCGGCGCCTCAGCACAACTACCCTAAATTACTACCACCACGGCCTAAAATAGCCCAAGTCGAGCCTACACTAACCTGTCAAAGTTACTGCACTTATCCACTACAGCGCATATGCACTGGCGTCCCGCTCAATTCTACCGTTCGCAAGGCGATGGTCTGCTCTGCACGCTATGCCCGCATGCCTGCGTGCTGCAGGTGGGAGAGACCGGTCTCTGCCAGGTGCGGCGGCGCAGCAGCGCAGGTCTGGAAACGGCCACCTTCGCCACCTCAGTGCGGCATCTGGACAGCGTGGAACGCAAACCGTTCTATCATTACCGGCCGGGTCGTAAAGTCCTCACCCTGGCGGCGCCGGGTTGCAGCTTCACCTGCCTGTATTGCCAGAATTACCGGCTCTCGCAGTACGGTCGGATAGCGGACGCTCCCTGGCGGGCGGAGCCGGTGGAGGTCGGCGCAATCGTCGCCGCCGCGGCGCAGCAGAACGCTGCTATCGCCCTGTCCTATTCGGAACCCAGCCTGGCGGCGGAACTCACGCTGGCGCTGGCCGAGGCCGGGCGCACGGTCGGAGTGGAAATCCTGTGGAAGAGCAACGGTTTTGTGACCGCGGCGGCGCTGCAACAACTGGCACCCTGTCTGGCGGCGGTCAACGTGGATGTGAAAACGCTGGATGAACGCCGCCATCGGGCGCTGACGGGCGCGCCGGCGGCGCCGGTAGTGGCGACCATCGCCGCGCTCCTGCGGGCTGGCGTCTGGGTCGAGATCAGCACCCCGGTGATCCCCAAATTCAACGCCGATTCCCAATCCTTGCGGACCATTGCCATGACCGTGCGGGAGTTGAGCGCCGATATTCCCTGGCACCTGCTGCGGTTCACGCCCGATTACCGCTTGCGGCGGGCGCAGCCCACCCACCCGGATCTGCTGCAGGAGGCGCTGACCATCGCCCGCGAGTCGGGATTGCGCTATGTCTATGTAGAGCGGGCCTGCGGTCCGGCGGCGCGCACTACGGTCTGTCCCGGTTGCGGTTTTGCAGTGGTGACGCGGGACCTGTGGACAAGCCGGGCGCTGGCGCTGGCGAACGGCGCCTGTGCGCAGTGCGGTTACCCGATTGCGGGTCGTTGGGATTGACGCCGGCGCGCCTGAAGGCCGGGTTGGAGTCAAGAGACCGATTGTGTAAGTCACCTGATTAGTCTATGTTTCACGGTGGCATCAGGAAAATCGTACTGCCTGCTGACCAGGCCACATGGCCAGACTATACAAACCTTACAATTCGTTTACCGAGGAGCTCCGCCATGGCGTTGTTTGATTTACTTATCAAAGATGTTGCCGAGCGCTTCAGCATAGGGGATAAGGCCCGTTCTCTGCTGGGCAACTTGCTGGCGCTCATGAATTCACAGCAGACCGGCGGTCTGTTGGGTTTCCTGAGCCGGTTCAACCAGGCCGGTCTAAACGAGCTGGTGTCTTCCTGGGTCAGCAGCGGTCCCGCCCAATCGCTGTCCCCGGCACAACTCGAAAGTGCCCTTGGCAAGGATACTGTACAGCAGGTTGCCGCGACTGTCGGACTGGCCCAGCCGACCGCCAGTTCAGCCCTGGCTTATATGATTCCACAGGTAGTGAAGCAATTGACCCCTGATGGTTATGTGCCCAACGGTTTGCCGGATTCCGTCAAGGACTATCTGCCCGGCGCCGCCGGGGCCGCGCTAGGGGAAACCCGGCGCGCCGTCCCGGCCTGGCTGGGCATACTGCCACTGGTAGTGCTGGCCGGCCTCGCGGCCTGGGGTTACCGCTCCTGTAGCCAAGCGCCGCAAAGCGTCGCGCAAGCGCCCGGCGCCGCCACCGCGCCGCAGACCGTTGCCGTGACGCCCACCCCGGCGCCGGTCGTGACGCCCGCTCCGGTCCCTATGATCAATTCCCGGCTGTCGCTCGACAATAGCACCGGTAAGATCGGTTTTTCCGGCGTCGTGCCGGATGAAGCAACCCGGACATCCATCCTGGACAGCCTGAAAACGGCATTCGGAATGGACAACATCAATGGCGACCTCAATTTGAACCCGGCCGCCAAGCCGGCGGGCTGGCTGGCCGGTCTGGCCTCTTTTCTACCCGATCTGCAGCTGCCGGGCGCGCAGGTGGTGTTCGACGGCGATTCCATCAACGTTGGGGGCGCTATTCCGGAAGCGGATAGAATGACCCTGGTCAATCGCCTCAGGAGCATTTTCGGCCCCAACTTCCAGATCGGCGCGCTGACCGGCGCCCCAACCTTCACGTTGGAAGAGGCGATCCGGGCGGCCAATGAAAAGGCGGCGCAAGCCTTCAAGCAGCTCAAGTCCGGCTACAGCGGCGCCGATCTGGTCAGCACGTTGAACCTCATTATCATCAACTTCACCACTGGCAGCGCCCAGATTCCTGCGGACAGCAAGGATTTGATTGAACAGGCGGCGGCGGCGCTCAAAGCCGCTCCGGCAGATGCCAGGATCGAAATTGGCGGTCACACCGACAATACCGGTGACCCCAACGCCAACCTGCAACTGTCGCAGGCGCGCGCCGAAGCCGTGCGTGATGCGCTGGTTAAACTGGGCGTCGATCCCGCCATGCTCCAGGCCAAGGGTCATGGTGGTAGCCGGCCGGTAGCCAGCAATGATACCGAGCAGGGCCGCTTCCAGAATCGTCGCATCGAGTATAGCCTGGTGAAGTAACCGCGCCGTCCGGCGCGAGTTGCCGGCGGTGCACTGGCCGCGGCGGCTGTCGAGGTGACCAAGCGCCGGCGCCGTCATATCCCAATGGATGGACGGCGCCGGCTGGTTTTAACGGCGGAGAGAAAATGCCGATGGTGGACTATCAGTTTGTAGCGCATTTGCCGGAGCTGATTCAGCCGGAAGAGTATCCGCACGACCCACAAGGACGCCGCATCCGGCTGCGCATCTGCGCCACGGGGGATGGCGTGGAGCTATTGGGGGACGCGGTGCGGCCCGCCGCCTTGGAGCGGCTGCTGGAAGAGCTGGACGCCGAGGTGATAGAACAGATGCTGTGCGGGTAAAGGATTGTCGGCACAAGCCACAAGCCACAAGCCACAAGCCACAAGCCACGGGTCCTGGAACAGTCCGATTGCTACGATGCGGTCGCTTCGATCACCTGACCGTAACTCAAACCACCGTCATTACAAGGCACGATTTGCGGCAGACGAACCGCCATACCGTGGGTTTGCAGCCGCGCCACTACGGTTTCGCCCAACCGCCGGTTCTGAAACACGCCGCCAGTCAAGCCGACCGCGTCGAAACAATACCGGGTGCGCAACAGCAGCGTTTGCTGCACGATGGCCTCAGCCATGCTGTCATGGAACAGCGCCGCCCGCTGGGCAACCGCCAGGTTCGCATCCTGCAACAGCGGCAATAACGGCGACCAATCCAGCCTGAGCACCTGACCGTCATCCAGCAAGGGCAGTTCCACCACCTGCCCGGCGCCCTCCGCCAGCGCTTCCAGTTGCATCGGTCCCTGGCCCTCGAAGCTGGTGTGGTGCAGACCGGTGACCAGCGCCGCCGCTGCATCCCATAACCGCCCGGCGGCGGAACTCACCGGACTGTTCAAACCCCGCTCCCAGGCGTGCCGCGCCAGTTCCAGACCGTCCAGAGATGGCTCCCGCCAGGCCAGACCCGCCTCCCAGCACAGCGCCGCCGCCGAACGCCAGGGCTCCCGTCCGGCCTGGTCGCCGCCCGGTAGGCGAAACCGGCGTAAGCTCGCCACCCGCCGCCAGTTGCCGGGACAGCCCCACAGTGTTTCGCCGCCCCACAGCGTGCCATCAGGGCCGTAGCCCACGCCGTCCCAGGTGAACATCAGCCAGCGGTCCACGGCCGGCTCTTCCCCCGCCAGGGCCGATGCATGGGCGTAATGATGGAAGATTCGGGTCACGGGCAGTTGCTGGGTTTGCGCCCAGCGGGTACTGGCATAGTTCGGATGGGCATCGCAGAGCAGCCGCTGCGCCGTCACCTCGTACAGCCGTTGCAGATCGGCGCACACCTGCTGAAACACCGCCAGGCAGCGCGGTGACTCCAGTTCGCCGATATGCGGTGAAACGACTACCCGCTGTCCCCAGGCCAGTGCGACCGTGACCTTGAAGTGGCCCCCCAGCGCCAATACCGGTTCCCGTACCGGCCGGCTTAAAGACAGCTCCAGCGGTGCGCCACCGCGCCCCAGCCGCAGCGGCCGGGCCCGCTCGGCGACGATCCGGTACACCGCATCGTCCGCCGGGCGCTCGATGGGGCGATTATGGTGCAGAAAGGCATCAGCCACGGCGCTTAACCGGCGCTGTGCCTGCGGGTTGTCGGTAATGACCGGTTCGCCGCTGATATTGCCGGAGGTCGCCACCAGCGGCCCGCCGCAGTCGTCCAGCAACAGGTGATGCAGCGGACTGTAGGGCAGCAAGACCCCCAGTTCCCGCAATCCCGGCGCCAGTTCCGGCGCGAGCGGCCCATCAGCCCGCGGCGGCGCCAATACAATAGGCCGCAGGGGATCGTGCAGCAGCGCAGCCGCCGGATTCTCCAGTTCCACGCAGGCGCGCAGCGCATCCAAACCATCCTCACCGCGCTGCGGAAACATGACCGCCAGCGGCTTGTCGGGCCGGCGTTTACGTTGTCGCAGCAGTCGCACCGCGGCCGGATTGGCGGCGTCGCACAGTAGATGGTAGCCGCCGACTCCTTTCACCGCGACGATGCGACCGGCCCGCAGGGCGGCGACGCAGGCCGCCAGGGCAGCTTCTCCTTGCAGAGTCCGGTCGCCCGCATGAAATTCGAGCTGCGGTCCGCAGGCGGAGCAGGCCAGCGGCTGTGCATGGAAACGCCGGTTCAGCGGGTCGTGATAGTCGTTACTGCACTCCGGGCACAGCGGAAAATCCGCCAGCGTGGTGTTGGGACGGTCGTAAGGCAAGGCCCGGATAAGGGTGTAGCGCGGTCCGCACTGGGTGCAGTTAATGAAGGGATAGCGGTAACGCCGCGCCTGGGGATCGTGCAATTCGGCCAGACAGTCAGCGCAGGTGAAGCAATCCGGGGGCACGTGGATGTCCGGCGACTCGGCGGCAGCACTGGGCCGGATAGTGAAGCCGTCGCAGGCGCTCCAGGCGACAGCTTCGACCCGGCCGAGTTGCGGCCGGGCCAGAGGCGGCGCCTGCAGCAGCAGTGCCTCTTGAAAAGCGTCCAGGATGGCAGGCTCGCCCTGAATCCGAATTTCTACCTCGCCGCTGCGATTCTGCACCCAACCGCTAAGGCCGAAGTCGTGCGCGAGGCGGTAGACGAAAGGGCGGAAGCCGACTCCCTGTACCCGGCCGTGGACGCGCAGGTGCAGGGCGCTTAACGTTGCCCAATGATCAGGTTGTTGCTGCATAGTGCTAAGCGCAGTGCATCCGGGGCTGGCAAGGGGGTTTAGCTAGACGGCGATCGGCGCCTTGATAGTAGGATGCGCCTGATAATTCAAGATCTCGAAATCCTCATAGCGATACTCGAACAGCGCCGCTGGCTGACGCCGGATAAGCAGTTGTGGCAGGGGATAGGGGGCGCGAGTGAGTTGTAACCGGGCCTGCTCCAGATGGTTGAGATAGAGATGGGTATCGCCGCCCGAAAAAATCAACTCGCCCACCTCCAGGTCGCTCTGCCGGGCGACCAGGTGCGTCAGCAGCGCGTAACTGGCGATATTGAATGGCAATCCCAGGAAGATATCCACGCTGCGCATGGTGAACAGACAGGACAGCCTGCCCTTGGCTACATAGAACTGAAAACAGAAATGGCAAGGGGGTAGTTGCATTTTGCCGAGGTCCGCCACATTCCAGGCGCTGACCAGATGGCGGCGAGAGTCCGGGTCTACGCGAAGCTGCTCGACCACCTGACCGATCTGGTCGATAGGCCTGCCCTCCGGCGTCGGCCAGGAGCGCCATTGATAGCCGTACACCGGTCCCAGTTCACCGGTGGCATCCGCCCATTCATCCCATATAGTCACGCCGTGCTCGCGCAGATAGCGGATGTTGGTGTCGCCGCGCAGGAACCACAATAATTCGTGGATGATGGATTTGACGTGCAGCTTTTTGGTGGTCAGCAAGGGAAATCCCGCTTGCAGATCGCAGCGCAGTTGATAGCCGAACACCGACAGCGTGCCGACGCCGGTCCGATCTGCCTTGCGAACGCCGTGTTCCAGCACCTGGCGCAGTAAATCCAGGTACTGTCGCATGTCAGTGGGCCTCGCGGGGATCAATCAAATCCCGGCGTCGGGCCGAAGCCAGCAGCACAATCCCGAACAGGATCATGGGCAGGCTCAGCAACTGTCCCATCGTCAGCCAGTTAAACGCGATGAAACCCAGCTGCGCATCGGGTTCGCGGAACCATTCGATGGCGCAGCGAAACAGGCCATAACAGATCAGAAACAAGCCAGAAACGGCCCGGGTGGGGCGCGGTTTAGCGGAATACAGCCAGAGGATAACGAATAATACGATGCCTTCCAGAAAAGCTTCATACAACTGCGACGGATGGCGCGGTAGCCCGCCGGCGTGCGGGTCGCCGAACGTCATCGCCCAAGGGGCCTCGCTGACTCGCCCCCACAATTCGCCGTTGATGAAATTGCCGATGCGCCCGAACAACAGGCCGGGCGGCGTCAGCGGGGCGATAAAATCGGTGACCTCGAAGAAACGCTTGCCGAACTTGCGTCCGTACAGCCACATGGCCACCAGCACGCCCAGCAGGCCGCCGTGAAAGGACATGCCGCCCTCCCAGACCTTGAACAGCATCAACGGGTTATGTAGAAAAGCAGCGAAACTGTAGAAGAGCACATAACCGCTGCGCCCGCCGAGCACGACGCCCATCGCGATGTAGAACACCAGATCATCGATCTGTTCGGGGCGCCAGCCGTAACCGGGACGCGCGGCGCGATAGCGGCCCAGGATCCAGCCGGCGGCGAAGCCGAACAGATACATCAGACCGTACCAATGCACCTTCAGCGGGCCGATGCTGAAGGCGACAGGATCGATGGCGGGGTGTGCGAGCATGGTTCAATCCATCAGAAGGAAGCCGGCAGCAGCCGGGCGAACAGGGCTTTAAGATAAGAGGTCTCGGCAATGGCGGGGTGCGTCGGATGGTCCGGCGCCTGCTGACCGCGTTCCAGCAATTGCAGCGAACGGTCCAGATGTCGGGCAGCCTGCAATAGTATCTGCTCCAGGGCCGGCGGCGGCAATTGCTGCGAGCAGGAACAGGATACCAGCAGACCGTCTTTCGCCAGTACCTGCATGGCCATTTCGTTGAGCCGCCGGTACGCCTGCATGCCGGCGCGCATGTCCTTGCTGCGTTTGATGAAGGCGGGCGGGTCCAGAATCACGATATTGAAGCGTTCGTGGGCTTCGCGCAGAGTTTTCAAAACGGCGAAGGCGTCGCCCTGCTGTACGCTGATCCGGTCGCCGGCGGCGTTAATCGCCACATTAGCGCGCAGCTGCTCCAAGGCTGTGGCGGACGCATCCACGCACACGGCCGCGCGCGCGCCGTGCAGCACCGCCTGGATGCCCCAGGCGCCCAGATAGCTGAACACGTCCAGCACCCGCCGGTCACGGACGTATTTGAGCAGCCGGGCGCGGTTGTCCTGCTGATCGTAGAACCAGCCGGTTTTCTGTCCGCCCCACAGGGGAACCTGAAACTGCGCCCCGTTTTCCACCAGGGTTACCGTTTCCGGTGGCTGTCCGGCGGCGCTCTGCACATAGACCGGCAAACCTTCCAGCACCCGCACGGGACTGTCGTTGCGCCACAGCACGGCGGCCGGTTTGAGTACTTGGTGTAGCGCTGCCAGCACGGCGTCTTGCAGGCGCTCCATCCCGGCGGTGGTGAGCTGGGCCACGCAGACCTCGCCGTAACGATCTACCACTAGCCCCGGCAGGCCGTCGGCCTCGCCGTAGACCAGCCGGTAGCAGGCGTTGGGGTACAGCCGCTCGCGCAACGCCAGCGCCACATTGAGCCGGTGCACCAGCAGTGAGGGGCCGAGCGGATGGTCCGGGTCGCGGCTGACCAGCCGGGCACAGAGCAGCACATGAGGATTGACATAACCCGTGCCCAGGGTTTTGCCGTTGTGCGCCTGGAAGACGACCGGCTGGCCAGGTTCGAAGCTTTTCAGCGGGGTCACGTCAGTGTCCACTTCGTTGCTGTACACCCACAGGTGGCCAGCGCGCAGGCGCCGTTCTTCATTCTTCTTCAGGCGCAACGGTGCAAAGTCGGTACTCGGGTCGGACATGCGGGTCATCAATCGGTTGCAGGGTGTGGTTGCCGCCGCCTATTCTTCTACGAAGGACGGCGTTGGGCAACAGGGCAGGAACGGGTGCGAGCCAATCAAGGATCGGCTGAATGCTGGTTGGCGCGCTGCTGTGGCGGCCGCAGGTGTGGCGGGATTAGGGCCAGTCTGCAGTGAGGTCGGATGGCGCTGTGGCACGCCTGACCTCGGTTGCGCGCCGCGCGCCAGGGTCGGCAGTCACAAGCCCCTGGACCAATCCTGTGCGTCCAGCGTATGGGCGCGACCGAATCCCGCGATGAAGCGTACCCGCTGCGGCCATAGCCGGAACAGCGCAAAATCGCTGAACTCGAACAGCGGAGCGGACTCGGGCAGGCGCTCCCGATAATGCCGGGCGGCGGCTGCATACGCCGCCGCCGCGCGCGGGATAAGCTCGACCTGCCCCTGGAGCATCAGCCGCGCCAGCACTTGCGGGTCGCTGCCGGCCCGCTCCTGTTCGCTGATCGCCAGACAGGCGCGCGGGTCTTGCAGCAGATTGCCGGTATGCCCGGCAAGTCGGCTTAAATGCAGGAGAAAATAAGTAAAATCGACGGCTGGCGCATAGGCTACCCAGGAAGCTTCAGGTCCCTGCGCGCCTTGAGTCGCCAGCGCAGCCCAGCGGTGGTTGCGGATAACCGCCGCCAGCCGCCGGCGTTCCTGCTCGTCCATCACTCAGGCGGCCGGCAAGCTGTCCAGATGGTCGTGACGCCGTTGCATGAAATCCTGCTGCGCGATCAGGTCCCGCACCGAAGGCCGATCCACGAACTGCGCCAGGGTGATGCCGGAAAGAAAGGTAAATATCTGGCGGCTGAGATCGATCCACAATTCATGCGTCAGACAGCGACGGCCTTCCTGACAGTTCCGGCGACCGGAACAGCGGGTGGCGTCCACCTTTTCATCGACTGCGCTGATGATTTCGGCAACCGTGACATCCGCCGCCGCGCGGGCCAGACGATAGCCTCCGCCCGGACCGCGCACGCCTTCCACCAGCCCTTTCTTGCGCAGTTTGGCGAACAATTGCTCCAGATAAGAAAGCGAAATACCCTGACATTGGGAAATTTCCGCCAGCGTCACCGGACCGAATTTGTCGTGAATCGCCAAATCCATCATGGCGGTGACCGCATAACGACCTTTGGTTGACAGCTTCATGGCATCACCTTATCTCAATCTAAACGGTTACGAGTTTGGAATTCCTACTGGTAGTAAGGAAAATCTATTATAACCTAGCGATCCAGTCAACAAAATTTTGTTGTCTGTTTGACGGCCAGGAAAGCCATACATCCTATGTTTATTTAACCCGTTTGGGAATCCCTTCGAAGCGATGGCCTTGATGGAGACAGTAGTTCAGCCACTTGTAGAGAAAACGGTTGATATGCCAGCAGACGGCCAGATGGGTTCTGCAATCGCTTGCTGCGGTGAGGTACAACTCCGGGCTGCGCCGCAATTGCGCCGACATGACCTCCGCCAGCCGCGCATCGTGATAGATGCGGATACGCAGATTGGGCTCGGCGGTGGTGACGTTTTCTTTAGGAAAACGGTAGGTCAGGGATAATTCGGTGGTGTAGCGGAAGCGCTCCAGCACGTCCAGGTAAAGAGTCAACCCGCCCGGCACGGGCGACGCCAGCCGCGACCCTGCCGGCGGCAGGGTGGGGATCAGCCGACGAATGCCGATGTAATTACGCTCGTACAGATCCATCAGACCGGCGAAAGAGCCCGGCGCAACGCGCAGACCCGCCAGGGAGGGATCTTTATAGGTAAGGATCATGGCGGGCCGTCGCCCGCCGAGTCTTGGCGCTGCGAGTCTGACATGGCAATCATCATCTCATCATACTGTGGAACACGGGCTCGAAACCCGACTCAAAGCGCGCTGGCAGTCCGCGGCGCAACGGCGGGCTTCACGAAGCGGTATCAATTTATCATAGCGGCCGCTTGGAGAAAGCCCGTGGCCGCCTTTATTGCGCCTTGCAGCCGGGCAACCGCGCTATGTCAGTTGAGGTCCGAAGATTAACTGGGTGCGGTAGTCGTCGTTAAGCGAGGCACGGAGTTGACGGCGGCGTAAGCTGTCTTCGAAGGACCCTGGTGGCGGATCACATTGAACGCCATCGTCGAATCAGGGCCAGATTTCCCGCCGACTGCCGCTATCTCCACGCCGTACTCTGTGAGATCGCCTGGGCCGCCCTCTGAACTACCTGTCAATTTATTGTCCTCCGAGGCCCCTATTTTCACGGCAACCTGCGGGTTCTGACTGGCAGCGGCCGAGTAAGAAATCTTCCTAATCGGATTTTCCCGCGGACTTGATCGAGCAGGCGGGGCTTGTCAACCATAACCGGAAAGTGTATAAAATTTTTTCACAGAGGGTGTCTTTACCAAGCTAAATCATAGTTAAAACAATCACTTTTGACAACTTGGCTGGGATAGACAGCACATCTGGGGTAATCTGTGGCACCATGTTAGGGTGTCTAATTCATGTTGGTCGGACGCTAAGCCCATAACTACCTGATTTAACAACAAAAAATTGACAAACGCTTGAAAATATGCTATAAAAAGGAAGCAAATGTTGAGGCAACATAACTGGTGTTGATGTTGACCTCACCTTTGCTTCGTTTATAGTCAAACGCATAAGTCATCATAATATGACTCTGTTTCCAAAAATTTAGAAATCCAACGCTTTGCAAACCCAAGTGAGCCTGATAACGTTTTCCATTCATTGGCTATTTTTCTCTTCATTTCATCCAGTGTGTCAACAAACTCTCTGGATAAAATCCGTTTTATACTCTTCCAGATATACTCTATTGGGTTCAGGTCCGGCGAATAAGGTGGTAAATAAATTAAATAGATACCGAGTTCCTGGGCCGTCTCTGTTACCTTAGCCGCCCAGTGATTTCTATAATTATCTAGGATGATTACAATCGCTTTGGCCGTTGGATTGGCAGTTTTAATTTGGTTGAGAAAATCGACAATCGCGTCTTCCTTTGAATTCGCTAGAAATGCCTGCACACTGACCCCTTGAATCGCGTAAAATCCAATCGTGTTACTCTTAAAATGCGTCGTGTTCTTATCGACTACCGGGCTTTTCTCGAAACTCCATACCCGTACCGTGTTGGCCCGATTTTGCGGACTCGCTTCATCCAGGAAGCCCAGTACGATGTCGTCCTTCCCGATCTCCTGCTCTTGCAAGGTTGTAAACACCTGATGGAGTTTCCCTTTCAGTTGCTCCTCGGCATCCGAGGGCCGACGATAATCGCGTGGAAACGGGTAACCAAGTCCTTGCCCTGAGCGGAGACACGCATGACCACATCAAATTTTATCATTGACTTGTTTTGCCGGGTAGATGATCGGCTCCGGGACCTGCCCAAGCATCCGCAGGCCCAGTTATGGCCGAGTGAAGTAGTCACCCTGGCGCTGGTGTTTGCTTTGAAAGGGGTGGGGCCGCGTCCCTTGTACCGCTGCTGGTCCGCGACTATGGGGACCTCTTTCCGCACCTCCCGGAGCGTACCCGGCTGTTTCGCTTGTTCAAGGCCTACTGGCGCTGGAGTTATGCCTTCCTGGCGGAGGTCACGCTGCTCGGGGTCGTCGATACCTACGGGATTGAACTGCTTGACCCGATCCGGGAAGGGCGCAGTCCGCGCCAGTTAGGCCGCAAGGGCGTCTCTAACCACCGCTGGATCGTCGGCATCAAGCTGGGGGTGCTGCTGAACCGTTGGGGGTTAGTCGTCGGCTGGGTGTGGGCCCCGGCCAACACGGCCGATGTCCATTTCCAGGTACTGCCGGAAGCCGTTAGCGACCGGATGCTGGTGTTGAGTGATAGCGGCTTTCACGCTGCCATCGGCGATCCTGATAACCTCAAAGTCTGCCGCCGAGGCGAGTGGAATGACCGGATGGTGGTCGAGACCGTGTTGTCGATGCTCACCACCCTCAGCCATCTTAAAAAAGTCAGCCATCGAACCGCGCCCTACGTGCAAGCCCGACTAGCGTTCACCATGGCCGTGTTCAATCTGCTGACCCAGTGGTACAGCTTACCGGCCGACGCCGACGGCTTCGTGCCGCTGTCCATGGCCGAGTTCAGCCTGTAATAACTAGCACCATTGGTTATGAAGCTCAGCGCCGGTACCTGACGCTTATCGCTCACGGTCGGATCCAAAGCCACCAGCCACCAGCCACCAGCCACTAATGGTACCTGACGCTTATCGCTCACGGTCGGATCCAAAGGGACGCACGGTATGGGCGTGATTCAATGGTCCCCGGCCTTTGCCCAACCCAGGCGCAGTGCGAATCGCCTCGTACACATACCTCAGCGCCCGCGCCACCGCCGTAGCTAGCGACAAGCCTTGCGCCAGACCGGTCGCAATGGCCGACGCCAGCGTGCAGCCGGCGCCGTGGGTATGAATAGTATCCAGCCGGGGCTGCTGGAAGCGTTGCACGCCTTGCCGCGAAACCAGCAGATCAGGCGCCCATTCGCCTTGCAGCCGCCCGCCTTTCACCAGCACCGCTGCGGCACCCCGTTCCAGCAGCCGTTCGCCGGCCTGCTGCATGGCCTCCGGCGTGCCGATCGTCATGCCGCTCAACCTCTCGGCTTCGGGTATGTTGGGCGTGAGTACGGTGGCACGCGGAACCAGCAGCCGCAGCAGCGTCTGCTGCGCCTCTGGCTCCAGCAGCGGGTCGCCGCCCTTGGCGTACATCACCGGATCGGCCACCAGCGGCGTATGTGGAGCCAGTTCGTCCAGCACCCCGACCACGGTAGCAATCACCTCACTGTTATGCAGCATCCCGGTCTTGATGCAATCTGCACCGATGTCCTCCAGCACCAGCCGCATCTGTTGGGCGATAAAGGCCGGCTCCACGCCAAGCACGCCGAAAACACCCTGGGTGTTCTGCGCGGTCAGGGCAGTAACCGCCGTTGCGGCGTAACCGTTCAGCGCCGTTACCGTCTTGATGTCCGCCTGGATACCCGCTCCACCGCCACAGTCCGAACCCGCCACGATCAATATCCTGCCATGCATCATGCGCCTCTCTGTCTCTCAAACTGGTCATGCTCTGGATTAAAAGAGCATCCCTGGGGATGAAAATCGACTTCAGTGTCGGGTTACGGTGCGCCCACCAGATTGCTGCTATCTTCAGGCTTGGCGGAAGGGCGCGCCTAACCCAAGCTACGGAGATTTTCACGGTAACGCCGCTCAACTGTCTTATGATTCACTGAGAATTTTAACTGCTATGGCTACGATCATGCACACTGCCCACCATGCCGATCTGCAAACCCTGCTGGAGGTCGCCCGACCGACCTCGATCCTGGTGATCGATCCTGACCCCCATGGCTTGCCGGCGCAGCATTTATCGTCCGGCTGTCGCATGACCCGCCTGGAAGGGGATTTACTGGAGCAGTTGCCTACTATCGGGCGCTTCGATCTGGGTGTGGTGGCCCATACCCTGGAACATCTGGATCGCAAAACCGCCGGCATCCTGCTGGCCGGACTGCGGGATATACATACCCGCCGTTTCGTCGTGCTGGCCCCCATCGGGAAGACCTGGGAAGGATTGCAAAGCTATTGGGAAACGGTTGATTTCTTAGGCTATGGCATGACGCTGATGGCCCGTTACCGGGTCGACGGCAAGCCGTTGCACCTCTATCACTATGCGATCCAAAGCTACAAAGTTACGCCGGAGTGGTTCAACAGCAAGCACTGGGCGCATCCAGAACGGTGGCAGCCCTAGCGACCGGCCGTTGCAATTCAAGGCTTCCAGGATATCAAACTCGCCGCGAGCGCAGCCATCAGTCGCTTGCACATCGTGCGTCTCCCGCATGGCATAATCGACATTCATTGCGCAGCAATGCCGGTCGGTACGGACCCTGCTCCTGCAGCGGCGTCCCCTGCCGGCCATACCCAAAAGCCCAAGAATGCTATCCGATTATCTGCATCTCACACTGCACTGGGTCGCTGCCCATCCGGGCTGGATGGGGCTGATCGTGTTCCTGACGGCTTTGGGCGAATCCCTGGCCGTGGTCGGTCTGATTCTGCCGGGCGCCGCTCTGATGCTCGGTTTCGGGGCGCTGATCGCCCTGGGCCATCTGGAGTTCTGGCCTACCTGGGTCTGGGCGACGACTGGCGCCATCATCGGCGACGGCCTTAGTTTCTGGCTAGGACACGTTTTCCATCAGCAGTTGCGGCAGATCTGGCCGTTTTCGGCGCATCCGGAACTGCTCGACCGGGCGGTGAGCTTCTTCCAGCGGCATGGCGCCAAGAGCGTCCTGCTGGGCCGGTTCGTCGGGCCGTTGCGACCGGTGATTCCGGCTGTCGCCGGGATGATGGATATGCCGCTAGGGCGGTATCTGCCGGTCAACATCATTTCGGCGGTGCTGTGGGCGCCGGCCTATCTGCTACCGGGCATGGCGTTCGGCGCCTCCCTGGAACTGGCGGCCCAGGTCACCGGCCGGCTGGTAGTGGTGCTCCTGTTGCTGCTCGCCCTGCTCGGCTGCACCGCCTGGCTGGTGCGCGCCTTGTATCGCCTGCTGCAACCGCATGTGCAGGAATGGCTTAAGCGCTTCGCTCTGTGGAGCAGGCGCCATCCGCTGCTGGCTCCCGTCAGCGCTTCCCTGCTGGACCCCGAAAAAGAAGAATTGCGCGGCCTGGCGACACTGGCGGCCTTGCTGTTAGGCAGTCTGGTGTTCGTAAGCCTGCTACTGGCCGCCGCCGGACAACGGTTGCCCACGCCGCTCGATCTCAGCCTGTTCCGCTTTCTGCAAAGCCTGCGCACGCCCTGGGCGGACGATCTTATGGTGTTCATCACCAGCCTGGGCGATGTCCCGGTCAAACTGACGCTGACGGTGGCGGTGTTGGCCTGTTTGTGGTGGCAGGGAGCGCGTTCGGCGGCCTTGCACTGGCTGGCGGCGGTGGGTTTCGGTCTAGTCAGCAGCGCGTTGTTCAAATGGCTGACGCAGGCGCCGCGCCCGGTGGCAATGTACGAGGGCGTATCCCGCTTTGCTTTCCCCTCCAATCACGCCACCATGACCACCATCCAGTTCGGTTTCCTGGCCGTGCTGATCGCGCACGAACTGCCACCCGCCCGTCGCTGGCGGCCCTATCTGGCGGCGGCTTTGCTGATCGTCCCCATTGCCTTCTCCAGGCTGTATCTGGGCGCGCACTGGCTCACCGATACGTTGGGCGGCCTGAGTCTGGGAGTAGCCTGGGTCGCTTTGCTGGGCTTAGGGTATTCCCGCCATCCGACGCAACCGCTGCGCCGGTGGAGTTTGCTGACAGCCATCTGTATAACGGTGCTGGTGGCGGAACTGTGGGATACTGCCCTGTATCATCACCAGGATCTGCACCGCTATCAGTTGCGCCCCACGCTGCACACTGAGAGCCGGGAACAGTGGTGGCAAACCAACGGCCGCTCCCTGCGGGCCTATCGGTTGGACTGGCAGGGCAATCAGCGGCAACCCCTGGAATTGCAGTGGGCCGGCTCCCGGCAGGAACTGGAACGACGGCTGCACGCCGCCGGCTGGCGGACGGCGCCCGCCCTGACCCCGGCGAGCGTCCTTTTCTGGCTCAATCCACAGGTGCAAATGGCGGACCTGCCCGTGCTGCCGCGCGTTCACGAGGGGCGGCACGAGACCCTGGCCCTGGTGCACTCGGGAACGACGCCGGCAACCCGCTGGGTATTGCGCCTGTGGGACTCCGAATTGCGCCTGGAGCCCGGCGCCGTGCCGGTCTGGCTGGGCAATATTTCCCTGCAAACGGTGCAGCACCGGCTGGCCTTCTTTTCGCTGGCGGTGGAATTACCCGACAAACAGGGGCCGCAGGAATTACTGGCCCCTGCCCTGCAAGGCTTGCAGCAGAAGACGGCCACCGCCGCCAACCGTGGACAATCGCTGCTGCTGGTTGCAGACTGACCCAGCCACTAACCACCAGCCACCAGCCACTAACCACCAGCCACCAGCCACTAACCACTGCTCCCGAGGAACGCCATGTTGATCAAAGCCAACCAATCCTGCCTACTGGTTATCGATCTGCAAGAGAAACTGATGGCAGCGATTCCCACCAGTGAAGCGCTCATCGCCAACAGCACCTGGCTGATTCAAATCGCCACTGAATTGCAGATACCTGTCCTGGCCTCCGAGCAGTATCCGCAGGGACTGGGACCCACCGTGCTCGCTGTGCGTACGCTGCTGCCGACTACGGCTGTGCTCGAGAAAACCAGTTTTTCCTGCACCGCCGAACCGTCCTGCTGGAAACACATGACTGCCGGCGGATGGACGCAATCGATTCTGGTGGGGGCGGAGACACACGTATGCGTGCTGCAAACCGCGTTGGGCCTGCTGGAAGCCGGCCGGGAAGTGTACGTAGTGGCGGACTGCACCGCTGCGCGCCGTACCCAGGATCACGAACTGGCGCTGGCGCGGTTGCGGGCCGAAGGCGCGCGGGTAGTGACCCGGGAAATGGTGGTGTTCGAATGGCTGCACCGGGCTGGGACTGAGCAATTCCGCGACATCAGTCAGCGTTTTCTGCGTTGAAACAGGGCGCTCCGCGCCATCAAAGCCGTAGTTGAGCGGCATGACCAGCCATCGCCCGGCGCTTTTTGACTATGATCAATACACCGCCGGCGATTGCTGGTAGTTTTATGCAAAACTCAAAAGGCGACGTTTCCAATGACAGCAAACTGGCGCTGTTTGACTTAAATGTCCCTTTATCCAAGCGCCATCTTCACCCATCGCTATAGGGGAAACCTTGATGAGTCGATCCATCGACCTGATTACGGACACCGGTCTGGCCGAACGCGCCCGGAAGAGCCGGCTACCCGCCAGATTGGATTTCTGGCAAAGCGCCACCGGCTTGTTCCTTGGACTGTTCATGTGGGGACACATGGTATTGGTGTCTTCAATTCTGCTGGGCAAGGATGCCATGTACGTGATCACCAAGTTCTTCGAAGGCAAATACATCCTCGGCCAGGCTCATCCCGGACTGGTGTCGCTGATCGTGGGTTTCGTATTCATCCTGTTCATCGCGCACGCCGGGCTGGCCATGCGCAAGTTCCCGATCAATTACCGCCAGTACAGAACCTTCCGTAACCATATGGACATGATGCGCCACACCGACACCAATCTCTGGTTCATCCAGGCGGTCACCGGTTTCCTCATGTTCTTCCTGGGCTCGGTACATCTGTACATCATGCTGACCCATCCGGAGCTGATCGGTCCGCATGGTTCCTCCTACCGCGTCTGGTATGGCCTGATGTGGCCGCTGTATCTGGCGCTGCTGTTCTGCGTCGAACTGCACGGCGGCATCGGCCTGTACCGGCTGGCCGTCAAATGGGGCTGGTTCGAGGGCGCCAATCCGGCCGCATCCCGCAGGAAACTGCAGAAGCTCAAATGGGGCCTGACGGCGTTCTTCCTGATCCTGGGCGTGTTGTCGCTGGCGGCTTATATCAAAATCGCCCTTCAGGTGGGGCAGGACGGTCTGCAGCAACCTTACGCGCCTGCCTGGGAGCAGCCCCATTCAGAGATGCAACCGGCTGACAGACAACAGCCATACCAACAACCCCACCTGACGATGCAGGCGGAGGAGCGGCGATGAATATCGTTTACACCGACGTGCTGGTGATCGGCGGCGGTCTGGCCGGGCTGCGCGCCGCCATCGGCGCCAAACGGCGCGGCCATGAAGCCATCGTGCTGAGCCTGGTCCCGGCCAAGCGCTCGCACTCGGTCGCCGCCCAGGGGGGCATGCAGGCCAGCCTGGGCAACGCCATCAAGGGCGAAGGCGATAACGAAGACGTGCACTTCGAAGACACCGTGCGCGGCAGCGACTGGGGCGCCGACCAGCAGGTGGCGCGCATGTTCGTCAACACCGCTCCCCAAGCCGTGCGCGAGCTGACCGCCTGGGGCGTGCCCTGGAACCGGGTCCAACGCGGCGACCGCGAGGTCGTGATCAACGGCCAGCGCGTCACCATTACCGAAAAAGACGCAGCCCACGGGCTGATCACCGCCCGCGACTTCGGCGGCACCAAAAAATGGCGCACCTGTTACACCTCGGACGGTACCGGCCATTCCATGCTGTACGCGATGAGCGATCAGACCATCGCGCAGTGCATTCCAGTACACGAGCGCATGGAGGCGATTGCGCTGATTCACGACGGCGGGCGCTGCTACGGCGCCATCGTGCGCAAGCTGATCAGCGGCGAACTGCTCGCCTATGTTGCCAAAGCCACCTGCATCGCGACCGGCGGTTTCGGGCGCATCTACCGAGTCACCACTAACGCCGTGATCAACGAAGGCATGGGCGCAGCGCTTGTGCTGGAAACCGGCGTCGCCACGCTGGGCAATATGGAGGCGGTACAGTTCCATCCCACCGGCATTTTCCCGGCCGGCATTCTGGTTACCGAAGGCTGCCGGGGCGACGGCGGTCTGCTGCTGGACGTTGACCGGCATCGCTTCATGCCCGATTACGAGCCGGAAAAAAAAGAACTCGCCTCGCGCGACGTGGTGTCCCGGCGGATGGAGCAGCGCATCCGCGAAGGCAAAGGTGTCCATTCCCGCTACGGCGACCACTTATGGCTGGACATCACCATCCTGGGACGCGCCCATATCGACAAGAACCTGCGGGAAGTGAAGGACATCTGTAATTACTTTCTGGGCATCGACCCGGCCGAGCAACTGGTGCCAGTGCGGCCGGCGCAGCACTACTCGATGGGCGGCATCCGCACCGATCACGCCGGTCAGAGCCGCACGCTCAAGGGTTTGTTCGCCTGCGGCGAAGCGGCCTGCTGGGATATGCACGGCTTCAACCGGTTGGGCGGCAATTCGGTGGCGGAAACCGTGGTCGCCGGCATGATCGTGGGCGAGTTCATCGCCGATTTCTGCGACTCACCCGCCAGCGACATCGCTGTCTCCACCGGGCTGATCAAGGAATTCTGGCGCCGGGAGAACGCCAGGATCGAGGCACTGCTGCACTCCAGGGGCGTGGAAGACGGCAGCGCGCTGCGGGTGCGCATGCAGGAACTGATGACTGACAAGGTCGGCATCTTCCGTACCGGTGAGGCGCTGGCGGCGGCCGTGGAGGAATTGCAGAGCCTGTTGCTGCGCAGCCGCAACATCGGTCTCAAGAGTCGCACGCGCGGCGCCAATCCGGAACTGGCTACGGCCTATCGCGTGCAAAAAATGCTGAAACTCGCTCTGTGCGTGGCGTATGGCGCGGCGCAACGCACCGAAAGCCGGGGCGCCCATTTTCGCGAGGACTATCCCCGGCGCAACGATCAGGATTGGCTGAAGCGCACCCTGGCCACCTGGCCGGATGAACACTCCACCCTGCCCACCTTGACTTACGAAGACATCGACGTGATGCGGATGGAACTGCCGCCGGGTTGGCGCGGCTACGGCGCCAAGGATTACATCGACCATCCCGACACGCCGCGGCGTCTGACTGAGGTCGAGGCACTGAAAGCCTCGCTGGCCAGCGCCGACCGCTTCGCCGTGCAGGAGGCGCTGATGCCGTTCAGACATTTACTGCCGGAGTGTTTCCGGAGCCGTAACGAACGCTTGGGAGAGAAATTGCCATGAATGCCGCCGCGCAACCCAAAGGCAGGATGCTGAAAATCAGCGTCCTGCGCTATAACCCGCAGGACCAGGCCAGTCAGCCGCACATGCAGACCTTCCCGATCGAAGAGAGCGAAGGGATGACGCTGTTCATCGCCCTGAACGAGATTCGCGAGCAGCAGGACGGCTCGCTGCAATTCGATTTCGTCTGTCGGGCGGGGGTATGCGGCAGTTGCGCCATGCTGATCGACGGTCGGCCGGGACTCGCCTGTCGCACCCTGACCAGGCAATTGGGCGAGGAAATTGCACTGGCTCCGCTACCGTTCTTCGAGTTGATCGGCGATCTGTCGGTCAACACCGGCAAGTGGATGCGGGGCATGAGCGAACGGCTGGAAACCTGGATCCACACCAACAGGACAGTCGATCTGAGCAGGCTGGAAGAGCGCATGGAGCCGGAACTGGCCGAAGCGATCTACGATCTGGAGCGCTGCATCGAATGCGGCTGCTGCGTGGCCGCCTGCGGCACGGCGCGGATGCGCCAGGATTTCGTGGGCGCGGTGGGCCTCAACAAGCTGGCCCGTTTCCGGCTCGATCCGCGCGATCAGCGCAACGACGAGGATTTCTACGATCTGGTCGGCGACGATGACGGCGTATTCGGTTGCATGTCGCTGCTGGCCTGCCACGATGTCTGCCCGAAGGAACTGCCGCTGCAAACCCAGCTCGCCTTCATGCGCCGCAAGATGGTGGCCATGGGGTGGAAATAAGGGGGGGCCGGCTGGCAGCCGGCCAATTTTCTGAATAGCGATGATGGACAAAGGCGCACGGTGGTGCGCCAACGCCGGCGCTCCCAGGGTCGGGCTGACTGACCGCAGCAGGCCCGGCGAGGACACCGACGCGATGGTCCCACCTTCAGTGGTTAGCCCGCATATCAACTCAATTTATTGAATATAATAGATTAATTTTTACCGACGTGGTTCGCGATGGAGGCGCTTCGTCGCTCAGCGCATCCTACGGCCCTTTTTTCAGTTGAGATACATCGAACACGATGAAAATATCTATGGCGTTCATCGCCCTGCCGGCGCTTTTCCTCGCCATCGCGGCGGCGCTGGCGGCCGACGAAGAGAAACTGGCGCTGGCCAACGGTTGTCTGAACTGCCATGCGCCTGATAAAAGGAAAGTGGGACCTTCCTTCAAAGCCATCGCCAGCCACTATAAGGACGATCCCGGCGCCGCAAACCTGCTGATCAAGAAAGTGAAGAACGGCGGCGCCGGCGTCTGGGGTCAGATCCCGATGCCACCCAACGGTTCACAGGTCAGCGATGCGGCCATCCAGACGCTGGTCCAGTGGATACTGACGCAGTAGGCCGGGCCAGGCGCCGTGTGGCTGCAGCGAGGTACGAACTGCAGCAGTCATGTCCGGGCTCTGAATTCAAGACCACGCTGAATGCTCGAGATTGGAGTTATGAAAATTGCCGCAGAGATTTATCAACGGGTGCAACAGTTGCCGGAGGACATGGCGCGGGAGGTACTGGATTTCGTCGGTTATCTGGAGCTGAAGTACGAGCTGTCTGCCGACCGGCTGCAGGCCCGCGACCAACGCCGGCCGGCGGCCGGCCGTAGCCGGGAAATTCCCGACGATCCCGTGTGGCACGATCTGCTGTTCAATCAGCCGCCGCGCTACGGAAAATAACGCGGTTTGACCGGGAGTTATCATAAAATTCCAGCGTGTCCATTGGTGCGCTCTACGCTTTCCTCTGTCCTAATTATCGCTCAGGAATCCCCCATGCATGCCACCCTGCCTTTGCTGCAACAAACCGATTTCCCCACCCTGCGCCGCAAGCCATTGGCAATCCTCCAGGTCAATCTGGGCTATCGTTGCAATCAAAGCTGCGTGCATTGCCATGTCAATGCCGGTCCCACCCGCAAGGAAAGCATGCGTTGGGAAACAGTGCAGCAGGTCATCGAATTTTTGCGGGTTTCCCAGGTACACACCTTGGATGTGACCGGCGGCGCGCCGGAACTTAACCCCCATTTCCGTTATCTGGTCACAACCGCCCGTGAGCTGGGCGTGCAGGTGATCGACCGCTGCAATCTGACCATTCTCGAAACGCCCGGCCAGGAGGATCTGGCGGAATTTCTCGCCGCACAGCGGGTGGACGTGGTGGCCTCGCTGCCCTGTTATTTACAGGAAAACGTCGATGCCCAGCGTGGCAATGGCGTGTTTGCGGCCAGCATTCGCGGCCTGCAACGCCTCAATGCGCTGGGCTACGGGCAGGAAGGAACCGGGCTGATCCTGAACCTGGTCTACAATCCGCTGGGGCCGTCGCTGCCGCCGCCGCAGCCGGCTCTGCAAGCCGATTACCAAGCCCACTTGCAGGAACGCTACGGCGTCCGCTTTACTCAACTCTTCACCTTGACCAATATGCCTATCCAGCGCTTCGGCAGCCTGCTGATTTCCAAGGCCCAGTTTGAGGATTACATGGACCTGCTCAAGCGCGCCCACCGTGTCGAAAATCTGGCAACCGTGATGTGCCGTAATCTACTCAGTGTCGCCTGGAACGGTGCAGTCTACGACTGCGACTTCAATCAGATGCTAGGGCTGCCGCTGCACTGGAAGAACCGTCCCAAAACTGATATCAAGGATCTGCTCGGCGTGGACCTGAGCGGCAATCCCATCCGCGTGGCGGATCACTGCTATGGCTGCACCGCTGGCCAGGGCAGTAGCTGCAGCGGCGCGCTCAGTTAGCTCGTGCTGACGGTGCGCAAACTGCAACGGCCTGGACTGGAACCGGTATCGTTTGAACTTGACAGGGGCGAATGCCTGACCGTGCAGGGTCCGTCGGGAGCGGGCAAGAGCCTGTTGCTGCGGGCACTCGCCGATCTTGACCCCAATCAAGGCGAGGTGCTGCTCGATGGGCAGTCACGGGATGCCGTCACGGGTCCGGTCTGGCGACGGTGGGTAATCTACGTGCCGGCGGAATCCGGCTGGTGGAGTGAGCGGGTCGGCGACCATTTCGCCGACTGGGAGCGCGCGGCGCCACTGGTGCAAGCCCTGGGATTGCCGGCGGAAACGCGCGCCTGGCCGGTGGCGCGCCTGTCCACCGGCGAGCGGCAGCGGCTGGCGCTGGCGCGGGCGCTGGCTTTAGAGCCGCGCGTGCTGCTGCTGGATGAGCCGACTTCCGGCCTGGACGACGCAGCGACCGGCGCGGTCGAGCGGCTGCTTGACGAACGCCTGCGGCAGGGGGTTGGCGTTCTGTGGGTGACGCATAACGCCGCGCAGGCGCGCCGCCTTGCCCGCCGCGGCCTGATCATCGTCGCCGGGCAGGTGCGGCTGGCGGCCCTGTGAATACCATCGACCTCAGCTATGCCGATCTGGCGCTGGCGGCGCTGCTGGTGCTGCTGAACGCGCTGCTGTCGCTGCGGCTGCAACTGCAACTGGAACGCCAGATGCTGATCGCGCTGCTGCGCATGGTGGTGCAGTTGAGCTTGGTCGGGCTGGTGCTGAAATGGCTGTTCGAGCAAGTCTCGCCCTGGTGGACGGGGCTGACCGCGCTGATCATGGTCCTGTTCGCCGGAGGGGAAATCCTGGCGCGGCAGGAGCGGCGGCTGCAAGGTTGGTGGGCCTATGGTTTAGGCGTCTCCTGCATGCTGCTCGCGGCCGGTCTGGTGACCGTGTTCGGTCTCACCACCCAGATCCGTCCCGATCCCTGGTACGATCCCCGTTATGTCATTCCGCTGCTGGGGATGATACTCGGCAACACCATGACCGGCATCAGTCTGGGCATGGATACCCTGGCGACTCGATTGGTGCGCGAGCGTGGCGCCGTGGAGGCGCAGTTGATGCTGGGCGCGACCCGCTGGCAGGCGCTGCTGCCGGTGGCCCGGACGGCGATACGCAGCGCCCTGATGCCGACCATCAATTCGATGGCGGCGACCGGCCTGGTAGCCCTGCCCGGCATGATGACCGGTCAGATTCTGGCCGGAGCCGCGCCGATGGTGGCGGTCAAGTACCAAATGCTGATTATGTTTTTGATTGCCGGCGGCACCGGCATGGGAGCAGTGGCCGCCGTGGTGGGTGGAGCTTATCGCCTGACCGACAGCCGCCATCGCCTGCGGCTGGAGCGGCTGGTGGCGTTAAAGGATTAGCAGGAACACTATAGCTGACGCCCTGACGGTCGCCAGCTTTCGAAATGGTAGCAGTTTACCGGGGCGCGTCCGCTCCCCGGTTCACTGCGTCAGCGTCGCCAGCAGTTTGTTCAGCCGCTGCACGAAGCTGGCCGGATCGTCCAGTTGTCCGCCTTCGGCCAGCATGGCCTGCTCGAACAGCAGATGGGTCCAATCGCCGAAACGCTCCTCGTCCTGCTCGTCTTGCAGTCGGGTGACCAGAAAATGCTGCGGGTTCAATTCCAGATAGGGCTTGCCGGTCGGCCCGGCCTGACCGATTTCCTTGAGCAACCGCTCCAGATGCGTGCTCATGGCGTAATCGTCGACCACTAGACAGGCCGGTGAATCCGTCAAACGCTTGGACAGGCGCACCCCGCCGACCTGGTCGCCCAGTGTCTTGCCAACCCGCTCCAGCAGATCCTTGAACGCTGCTTCCGCCTGCTCGTGTTGCTGCTTCTCCGCTGCGGATTCCTCCTTCCCCAGATTGTCCAAGGCGCCTTTGGCGACCGACTGGAACGGTTTGCCCTGGAACTCCGACAGGTGGGCCATCAGCCATTCATCCACCCGCTCGTGCAGCAACAACGCCTCGACGCCTTTCTTGCGGAAGATTTCCAGATGGGGGCTGCTTTTAGCGGCGGCGAAGCTGTCGGCGACAATGTAGTAAATCTTGTCCTGCCCTTCCTTCATCCGTCCGATGTAATCTTCCAGCGCCACGGTCTGCTCAGCGCTGTCGGTGTGGGTGGAGGAAAAGCGCAGCAGCTTGGCGATAGACTCGCGATTGGCGTAATCCTCGGCCGGACCTTCCTTGAGCACTCGCCCGAAGGCACTCCAGAATTTGGCGTATTGCTCCGGCTGATCCTTGGCCATGTCTTCCAGCAGGCCCAGGATTTTCTTGGTCGAGCCAGCGCGGATGCTGTCGATGACCTTGCTGCTTTGCAGAATTTCGCGGGAAACGTTCAGCGGCAGATCGTTGGAGTCGATGACGCCGCGCACGAAGCGCAGATAGCGAGGCATCAGCTTCTCCGGGTCTTCCATGATAAACACCCGCTGTACGTAGAGCTTGACGCTGTGATGCTGGTCGCGGTCCCATAGATCGAATGGTGCCCGGCTGGGGATATACAGCAACGAGATGTATTCCAGCTTGCCTTCCACCCGGTTATGCGTCCAGGCCAGCGGGTCTTCGAAATCATGGGCGACGTGCTTGTAGAACTGCTGGTACTCGTCCTCGGTAATTTCATTCCTGGGGCGGGTCCAGAAAGCGGAGGCGCGGTTGACGGTCTCGTCTTCGCGGGTGGGCTGGTCGTCCTTTTTCTCCGCTGGCTTGTCCACCTGCATGATAATCGGCAGGGTGATATGGTCGGAATATTTGGTAATAATGCCGCGCAGCCGCCATTCGTCCAGGAATTCGTCATCGCCTTCGCGCAGATGCAGGATGACCTCGGTGCCGCGGGTAGGTTTTTCGACGGTTTCGATGGTGTAACCGCTTGCGCCGCTGGATTCCCAGTACACGCCGTGTTCTGGCCCCAGACCGGCGCGGCGGGTGCGCACCGTGACTTTGTCGGCGATGATAAAGCTGGAATAGAACCCGACCCCGAACTGGCCGATCAACTGGGTGTCCCTGGCCTGATCGCCGCTCATGGTCTCGACAAACTGGCGGGTGCCTGAGCGGGCGATGATGCCGATGTTGTCGATCACTTCCTGGCGGCTCATGCCGATGCCGTTGTCCGATACCGTGATGGTGCGCGCGTCCTTGTCATACGCCACGCGAAGACGCAGGTTGGGATCGCTTTCGTACAGGGCGTCATCGGTCAGCGCCTCGAAACGCAATTTTTCGCAGGCGTCGGAAGCGTTGGAAATCAGTTCGCGAAGAAAGATCTCCTTATTGGAATACAGGGAGTGCACCACCAGATGCAGCAACTGCTGCACCTCGGCTTGAAACCCCAGGTTTTCCTTATGGCTGGCGACTGTCATGTACTTTCCTCCGGAGTCAGGATTGCAGTGGATTGAGGTACCCGAAATTGGGCCAGCCACACGAATTTCAAGCCTGTTGCGGCAGGTAGGCGCGCCAGTCCCGGCCGCGGTCGCCGAACACTAGAAAATGCGGGTTGAGCACGGATTCCTTGTTGTAAGCCAGCCGTGCGCCAGCCAGATCGATCACCCGGCCGCCGGCTTCCTCGACCACGCACTGGGCAGCGGCGGTGTCCCATTCGGAGGTAAGACCCAGGCGGGGATAGATATTGGCCTTGCCTTCCGCCACCAGACAGAGCTTGAGGGCGCTGCCGATGGAGACCAGCGTATGTTCACCGAGCCGGGCCAGGTAATCTTCCAGGCTCTTGCCGGCGTGCGAACGGCTGCCGACCACCCGCACCGGGGCCGCACCCAGGGGACTGACATGGATGGGTTGCGCCGTCCCCTCAGCGTCCTGCCGGAAGGCGCCCTGGCCGCGGGCCGCCAAGTAGCACAATCCGGTCGCCGGAATGTAGACCACGCCCAGCACCGGCTCATAGTGGTCGATCAGGGCGATATTGACGGTGAATTCGCCGTTGCGCTTGATGAATTCTTTGGTGCCGTCCAACGGGTCCACCAGCCAGAAGCACGTCCAGCGACTGCGCTCGGCGAAAGGCGTGGCGGCAGATTCTTCCGATAGAATGGGAAGGTGAGGGGTGAGCTGCTGCAAGCCAGTCGTGATAGTCTTATGGGAAGCCAGATCGGCGGCGGTCAGGGGACTGTTATCCTCCTTCTCCTGCACCTGGAAAGCGGTGCTATAAATCTCCATAATGCGGGCGCCGGCTGCCCTGGCAAGAGCGGTGACCGGCGGCAGTAGAGCGGCTGTATCGATAGACATAAGTAGCAGGATCTCTTTAGGCAAAGCGGGCATGTTAACGTATCGAACCGGCGGATTGAACCAACGGTTCGGCCATCCACAGCAAGAGAGCACGATCATGAAAGCCATTGTATGCACCACCTTGGGAGCGACGCCGGAGGCGCTGTCCCTGGAAACACTGGACAGTCCCCGTCCCGGACCGGGACAGGTGGGCATCGCCATCCATGCCTGTGGGGTCAATTTTGCCGACAGCTTGCTGATTCAAGGCAACTACCAGGTGCGACCCGAACCGCCGTTCTCGCCGGGCATGGAAATCGCCGGCGAGGTGCTGGACTGCGGTGCCGGAGTAACCGGCCTGCAGCCGGGCGAACGGGTGCTGGCAGTGCTGTCCTATGGCGGCTATGCCGAAGAAGTGGTCGCTCCCGCGGTAGCCGTGGTTCCCCTGCCGGCACAGATGGATTTCGTCACGGCGGCGGGCTTTGCGGTGGCCTACGGCACTTCCCATATGGCGCTGACCCATCGGGCACAGCTCAAGGCCGGCGAGAATCTACTGGTGCACGGCGCGGGCGGCGGTGTCGGTCTGACGGCAGTGGAGATCGGCAAAGCCTTGGGCGCCACTGTCATCGCCACGGCCAGCAGCCCGGATAAATTGCAAATCGCCGCCGGGCGCGGGGCGGATCATCTGATCGACGTGTCCCGGGAAGATGTGAAAGAGCGGGTCAAGGCGCTGGGCGGCGCGGATGTGGTCTACGATCCGGTTGGCGGCGAGCTGTTCGACGCCTCACTGCGCTGTATCAACTGGGAGGGACGGATTCTGGCCATCGGCTTCGCCAGCGGCAAGGTGCCCCAGCCGCCGGCCAATATTCTGCTGGTCAAAAATTGTTCCGTCATCGGTCTGTATTGGGGAGCCTATCTGCAACACAATCCTGAACTGCTGCACCGCTCCTTGAGCGAACTGCTCGACTGGTATACCCAGGGCAAGCTCAAACCGCATGTTTCCCAGACTTTTCCACTGCAACAGGCCCCGCAGGCACTGGCGGAATTGCTGGCCCGGCGAACCACCGGCAAAGTGGTTATCAAGGTGCGCTAACACGGTCTCCAGCGAAGCTCGGTCCGCTGCCGGAATGCCGGAATGACGAACCATGGCGACCTAGAGCGTTGACCGGTTTGAACTACGTGGCCAATCAAGCAGCCGGAAACGGCCTGGGAGCGCCGGCGTCCCCGCCGGCTCCGACAGGACCACCGCGACGGCTGGGTTTGCCTGGAGCGGACGGTGGTCCCGTCCACGTCCTGGCCGGCGAGGACGCCGGCGCTCCCAGGACTCAGTCCCGATCTCGCGACGATGCTGGAAGCGGGCTGCGGCCTTATCCTGGCTTATGACTTGCCATACAAACCGGTCAGCGCTCTAGTCCGCATTGAGGACGGCTATAACAGACATCATGACTGAAACGGTTATCGAGGTTGAAGACCTCTATAAACATTATGGCCCGGTCAAGGCCGTGGACGGCATCAGCTTCCAGGTGCAGCGCGGCAGCACCTGCGCGCTGCTGGGCGGCAACGGCGCCGGCAAGACGACCACCATCGCCATGCTGCTGGGACTGCTGCTGCCAACCCGCGGCCGGATCGCCGTCCTGGGCGAAGACATGCTGCGCCATCGCTACCGGGTGCTGACCCGGCTGAACTTTTCCTCGCCCTATGTCGATCTGCCGCACCGCCTGACGGTGGCCCAGAATTTGACCGTTTACGCCCGCCTGTACGGGGTGCGCAAGGTCAGGCAACGCCTGGATGCGCTGGGTCGCGAACTGGATATCGCCGCCTTCTTCGACCGGCCTTACCGCACCCTGTCCGCCGGCCAGAAAACCCGCGTGGCGCTCGCCAAGGCACTGTTGAACGAACCGGAACTGCTGCTGCTGGATGAGCCGACCGCCTCGCTGGACCCGGACACCGCCGACCGGATGCGCAGCACACTGCAGGATTATCAGTCCCGCAGCGGCGCCACTCTGTTGCTCGCCTCCCATAACATGAGCGAAGTGGAGCGGCTGTGCGATCAGGTCATCATGATGCGCAGCGGCCACATCGTCGCTGCCGGCGCGCCCCACGATCTGATCCGCCGCTACGGGCGACAGGACATGGAGGAAGTGTTTCTGGACATCGCGCGCGGCATCCAGAGCGGCGAGGTGGCGCTATGAGCCTATCGCTGCGCCGCATCGGCGCGATGGTGTTGCGCTATGCCTATCTGCTGCGCAGTTCCTGGCTGCGGCTGGTGGAACTGGCCTACTGGCCCACGGTGCAGGTGATCCTGTGGGGTTTTATCACCCAGTACTTCATGACCAGCAGCACCCTGCTCAGCAAGGCGGCTGGCCTGCTAATCGCCGGGGTGTTGCTGTGGGACGTGCTGTTTCGCAGCCAGTTGGGGATCTCCATCGTATTTTTCGAGGAATTGTATTCCCGCAACCTGGGGCATCTGTTCGTCAGCCCGCTGCGGCCTTATGAACTGATCATAGCGCTGATGACTATCAGCCTGATCCGCACCCTGATCGGGGTCGGGGTGGCGGCGCTGCTGGCCATTCCTTTCTACGGCTATTCCATCTTCAGCATTGGGCCGCCGCTGGCTGGTTTCTTCATCAATCTCGTGGTCATGGGCTGGTCCGTGGGCCTGATGGTGGCAGCGCTGGTGTTGCGCTACGGGCTGGGCGCGGAAAGCATCGCCTGGATCGCTATCTTCGCACTGGCGCCGATCAGTGGCATTTACTATCCGATCGCCATCCTGCCGCACTGGTTGCAGCCGCTGGCGCTGGCGCTGCCCTCCAGCCACGTATTCGAAGGCATGCGAGCGGTGCTGCTGGAGCATACGTTCCGGCTCGATCAACTGCTGTACGCGCTGGCGCTGAACGCTGTCTATCTGGGCTTAGGGGTGGGCCTATTCCTGTTCAGTTTCCATATCGCCCGACAACGGGGATTGCTGTTGCAAATGGGGGAATGAACGGCGGTGACTACGGAACGGGTGGATTGCGTGGTCATCGGCGCCGGCGTCATCGGGCTGGCGACGGCGCGGGCGCTGGCGCGGGCGGGGCGCGAGGTGATCGTGGTGGAGGCGGCTGACGCCATCGGCACGGCCACTTCTTCCCGCAACAGCGCCGTGATCCACGCCGGAATTTACTATCCGCAAGACAGCCTGAAAGCGCGCTGCTGCGTCGCTGGCCGGCAGGCGCTGTACCGTTACTGCCGCGAGCGCCGTATCCCTCACCGGGTTTGCGGCAAGCTGCTGGTCGCCACGGCCCCACCGCAGCTCGCCACCCTCAAAGCACTGTACACCCAGGCGGTGGGTAACGGCGTTGTCGATCTGCAATGGCTGACCTCCACTCAGGTGCAGGCGCTGGAGCCGGCCGTGCGCTGCGTCGCGGCGCTGCACTCGCCGTCCACCGGCATCCTCGACAGCCATGCGTTAATGCTGGCTTTGCAGGCGGACGCCGAGCGCGCCGGCGCCCTGTTCGTATTGCGCAGCCCGGTGGACGGAGGCACCGTGTTAACCGATGGCATCGCCCTGAATATCGGCGGCACCGATCCCCTTCGCGTGCTCGCCCGCACGGTGATCAACAGTGCCGGTCTGCACGCCGTCCAGGTAGCCCGCAGTCTGCGCGGTTTTCCGCTGGAGCAGACGCCGGGTCGTTACTATGCCAAGGGCAATTATTTCGTCCTGTCCGGTCGCTCGCCCTTCAACAGTCTGATCTATCCACTGCCGGAGCAGGCCAGTCTGGGCGTCCATGTCACTGTGGATCTGGGCGGACAGGCCCGCTTCGGACCGGATGTGGAATGGGTGGACAGCATCGACTATCGCGTCGATCCGCGCCGTGCCGAGGTGTTCTACGCGGCTATCCGGCGGTACTGGCCGGCGTTGCAGGACGGCGCTCTGCAACCCGGTTATGCCGGCATCCGTCCCAAGCTACAAGGACCCGGCCAGCCGGCGGCGGACTTTATGATCCAGGGACCGGCGGCGCATGGCGTTCAGGGTCTGGTCAATCTGTTCGGCATCGAATCGCCGGGGCTGACCGCCTGTCTGGCCATCGCCGGGCAGGTAGCCGGCTTACTGCAAATATCCTGAACGAATCCGGAGCACCCGGTATGTCTGCCCTCATTTCTGCCGCCTGGCAACCACGGGGTAAGCCGGCGCTTGATTGGCGGATTGCGGATATTGGATTGACTTGACACGACTTGGAAAGTTAGCGTTATAGCGGATCTTCCAGACCATGCAGGGCAACCAGATTGATGTAGAGATTGATAATCGCCATGACCGGCAGCCACAGTTGAATCCACAGCACCATCATCAGGTACTGGCCGACCAGTCCCAGCCCATAGCCGTTGAGGGCGATCAGAAAAGCGAGCAGCGGCGTGACCGCATACATCAGCCCCTCGATGGCCGCCAGCATGGGGCGCACCATCCGCATGAACAACGTGCGCTCGGTCCGCCCACTGCACGTTCCGCTGGGCGATGGCCGATTCGCTGACCAGCGCCGAAGCGACATCGCCCCGGAAGATATGCTTGGCGCGGATGCCCTGTAGGTAGAGACCCGCCAGGACGTTGTTGAGCATCACCGTGCGGGCGTCGTGACCGACTCGGTATAGCCGTCTTCGACAGCGACTCGGGCAGAGGGGCCATACAGCATGGCGTACACCACCATCGCCACCAGCACCCGTTGATACGGAAAACGCGGCCCCCCTTCGGCCATGAGTCCCTGGAAGGCGGTAACGAAGATCGCCAGCAGAAAACCGATAGAGGCGAGCTTGGCCAGCGAGCCGGAACCCGCGATCATGGCCACGCCGTTCAGGATCATCGCCAGGAAGGCGGAATCGCCGATGGAGTAGATCTCCCACATGACAGCACCTCGGCTGAATCCAGAGGCTGTCAGGATAAGGCGGAGTGGGTGTGCCTATGGCGATGAAAGACGCCTTTCGGGATGCCTTTTTAAGGGTATTGTCAAGTTAAAGAATCAATACAACGCGGCACAAATCACACTCATCGTATTGTTGTAGCGCCTTTTCGGCTGCTGCCTGATTTAGCGTACCTACCACCGCCAGGGTGTCTAGTAACTGAACTTTTGTAGACCCCAGCTTATTGATTTCAGCCGAACGCCGCCGCTCATTTTCAGCGACAATCGCTGCAACCTTTGCCGAAATACCATCCACCTCGACCAGTTCGCCCGTTGCCTCTATTCCAGCCAATACGATAACGCCGGGATCAGGCTTGGTATTGGTCAGAGCGTGATACCAGCCTACTGCTGCCGCGCCGCTGGCGGAGGCGCCGTTGACCAGTCGTGGCTGGCCATCCGGTCCTAAAAACCGCCAACGACCACGCCAGGACAGTTCGCCGTCTGTCTGGCCGGCCAGAGCCAGCGTGTTGGCCACTTGCCAAGCATGGTGAAGTGATTGGATGAAGCGATCATCGAAACCATCAAACCCGGTTGTTAGCGTATCTCCGGGGTAGTGGGACAATCCAACCGCATGCGGTGACACCTCCAATTTCAGGGCGCCGATGAAGCCTTTTCCGGTTTGCCCGTCCACCGCCGCAACTAGCATATCCACCTGACGCGGCCATTGCCACGGTGTCAAGAAACTGTAGATACAGCCGCGTACCCAGTCTTCCTGGCCCGGTGGAATGCACTCATCAGGCGTGCCTTTCAACGCATTTAACGCTTCATCAATTTCGCTGAATGGCTGAGTCTGGCTTTTCAGCGTTTTCGTCAGCCGTTCCGCCAGATACGCACAGCGGATCAGTGCACAGGCAACTTGATAACGCTTTGGGTTTTGAGGAAAGTCCTGCTGGCTTTCTGCAACCCAGCCTAACAGATTCTGGGGTATCCGATTTTGGCCGACCAAGGCAAGCAGTCCCTCGAAGAGGGCGCTATCTTGCAACAACAGCGGCCAGTAGCTTTCCCGGTAACACCAGTCTTCCAAGCGCAGAATCATCTGGGAAGCATTGGACATGAGTTGTTCCGCTTCCTGTTATTCGTCAATAACTTCAATGTGTATTGCCTGATCGAGTTTGTTGCGTTTATCGGCAATCTCGGCGCCACTGATGTTAATCTTGGCGCCGATCTGATCATGCTTGGGGGTTAATACTACGTCCCGACGCCACTCGCCGGAAGAACTGAGCCGTAATTTCACGTTGGCTGGCAATACACGGGAACTGAGGGTGATGCTGAGGTTGCCTTGTTCATCATAGACCATTTGTCCTCGCAGCGAACCGTCCTCCGTCTGGAAGTCTTCGGGTTTCGGTGGGGGTGTCTTGGCATGGGCTACCTGTAGATTGGCTGGGGTGGAGAGGGTCTTAAAAAGTAGCGTGACCCGGCGGAGTTGTTCGGCCAGCTTGGCAAGAGGAGATGCCGCTACCGTTGCTGGTGTCTTCGGAATTGCCATGTCCAGCAAACGCTGCCGCAGATTTGCCAGACGCTGTTCACCGACGGATCCTTGCCAGGGTTCGGCATTCTGTCTGAGGGCTGCAACCTGCTCTCGACATTCGCCGCAGTCCGCCAGATGCGTCTCCAGACCTTGTTGCTCGTCGGCAGTCAAGTCACCGAAAGCGTAGTCGGTCAACTCCTCTTCGGAGGGATGTTCTGTAGCTAGATTGCGCAGGTCTGTCAGCACATGCTGCAATTGCTCAGTTGTCACAACAATCTGTTTTTTCATTGGTCGAAACCTCCCGGTTTGGAACTCTCTTCCAGACACCGTTTCACATGAACTGACGCGCGATGACAGAGTTGTCTCGCGTTAGCTTCTGTAATTCTCATGTCTTCAGCAATTTCGGCATACGAGCGAAGTTCAAAGTAGCGGGTTACGAATGTTTTTCGCTGATCTTCTGGTAAGTGGTTGGTGATACATTGGTTGATGTGACTGATTGCTTCGCCATATTCATTAGCCAGGTCAGGCCGACTGTTGAGATTGAGATCCGGCAGTATTAACTTTATGGATTCACCTTCTTTATCGTCCAGTGAAACATTCGGGCGATGACTTTTACGAATCATTTTCCCTCGAGCGTGAACAAAACGCTTCAAAGCTGTTATGAAATACTTAAGAAAACGACCTTCTTGAGGAGCATAATTATTGATCACCTTATCCAAAATGGTAGATTTAGATTTTCTTGCACGAAATTCACAGAACACATCTTCCGTATCTGCCAGCGAAGGTGGTGGAGGGCCAAGATGCCGCCGTGTGAGCGTCAACAATTTGCGTAATCGCTCAGTGCAGAAAAGCGACTTAATTACTTGTTCGCGCTCGTCTTTCGTCCAGTCACGCCCTGGTTTCTGGAAAATGACTTCGATATTGTTAGGCCATTCATCCAGTTTCATTGAAAGATACCCCCTGTCTTGAAACATTGGAAATTTATCACGAGGCCATCAAGTCCTGTATCCACAAGCGATGGACAGTCTATAGCGCTCCTATACCGGTTGTGGCATTTCCCCTCCTTGGATAAGGAGGGGTGGCGCGTAGCGCCGGGGTGGTTCGAAACGGTGATTCCATAAGTCGGATAGGAGCGGTATATAAACCGGTACCGTCTGACGCTGTGCGGCGCCTCCGCAGGGGAAGCGCCGCATTGTTCGGTGCTCATGAGATCGTGACCTTTCCCTTCGTGACGGCCGTTCCGGCTAGCACCAGGATTGAGCGGATCGGTGAACGTCCCTCCGAGGAACCCACCAGGTACTTCCCCCGATAATAGAGCCGTACATCGCCCCCATTATCCAGCAGCAGGGCATCCGTCACGTCCTGGCTCAGCATGAAGTCTTGCGCGGCCGATAGCGTGGTGCCCTGCCAGCCGGAGCGACCGGGGTAGACGATAAAGCCGGTATCGCCGTTGCGGTACTTGACGAAAATATTATGAGGGTAAATGGCTTGGGGAAAGAAGATTTCCAGGTGGTCGTTGACCCGCCGGGCCTGGCCTTCGGTCAGGGGATGGGAGTGTTCGACCAGTTCCACGTCCGCCTCCTTGAGAGCCTCGCGGAGTCGATTTTCCGCCCATCGTTCCAGCTTCACGATGACCCTGTCGGAGGTGATCTCATCGCCCTCCTTGAGAATCCCACTTTTCTGCAAGTAGGCCGTCGCCCTGGTTGCCTTGGGTCCATTGTCGGTGTTCAGCCAACCGGCCATCGAGAGCGGCAGGCGCACTTCACCATCCAGGTCAGCCTGTAGCTCAATGTGTACCGGCTGGACGAGGGCCTTGCGCAGGAGGCCGTGTTGCAACTGGTGAGTAGGAACGAACAGGACATCGTTGCCGATGGTGACGCAGATCGGCCGCACCAGATGCCGCATGTCGTAAAACAGATGGGTGATATGCGCCAGGGAGACCGCCTGGCCGCGGCGAATCAGCGGTTGTCCGGTGGTCACAAAGCGGGTACGTTCGGTGATGTCCTCCAGCCCACCGTTGCGGTTGTCCAGGCACAGCACCCCAGCGCGTCCGCGCTCTTCGAAGAAGCTGACTTCCTCGATGTTGACCGTACCTTCCTGGCAGGCGACCAGACCGGCATACTGACGCTGGAACACTGGTTCCTGCGCCAGGTGATACAGGACGCCGTTCTGCCAGGCCACGAAGCCGGGGTTAGCCAGCAGGTTGCCGTTGCCAGTCAGAAGGATAGGATGCAGGTTGGGATTGGCAGTCAGCCAGTCAGCCAGCAGTTCCTGATCGGTCTTGATCGCTTGGCGCATTTGGTGCTGATCCGTGGCGGTCACGCCGGCCTGGGTGTAGGTCGGCAGGTCGTTCTCGCGGCAGATGGGTGTGCCGTGGTTGAGCTTTTCATCCACCGCCAGATGGAGTCCGAGTTCGCCTTGCGTCCAGCGGGGCAGGAAAGGTTGCGTTTGCAAGCGGGTGTTCACGGGTGCGTGCTCCTTAGTAGTCGCCGGGTGAGCCGCGAGGACAGTTTGTCTCTCGTGTTCTACCCTTCCTTTAGTGCGCAACGGCTGCGGTTGTGACAGGGGGATGGTTGATTTTGTTGCTATGCCAGTTCTTCCATACGGCTTAGTTCTTCGATTTTGCGTAATTGCCAGACACTCTCCTGGAGTTTGAAGAACCGTATGCCCTGGTTTGTTAATGTAGCCACCGCCTTGTGTGCCACCACCCGGCGCACGTCCGACTCGACATCGCCCAGCCGCTCGGCCAGGGCCGCGAGGATCGCTGGCGTGGCTGCTGCCGGCCCCAACGCCTCGACCGCCGCCTCTACTGCCGCCTCGTGCACGCCATAGTGAGCATCGCCTAACTGCTTGGCCAAGGCCGCGAGGATCGCTGGCGTGGCTGCTGCCGGCCCCAACGCCTCGACCGCCTCTACTGCCGCCTTGCGCACGCCATAGTGAGCATCGCCTAACTGCTCGGCCAAGGCCGCGAGGATCGCTGGCGTGGCTGCTGCCGGCCCCAACGCCTCGACCACATGCACCGCCGCCCAGCGTAAGCCCTCATGGGCATGGCCCAGCCGCTCGGCCAAGGCCCCAAGGAAGGCTGGCGTGGCTGCTGCCGGCCCCAACCCTTTGACCACCTCTACCACCCTCCAACGCACGTCTCCGTCGGCATCACCCAACCACTCGGCCAAAGCCGCAAGAAACGCTGGCGTCACCGCCGCGGGCCCCAATGCCCGGACCGCCCCCACTGCCCCCCAGCGCACGTCCCTGTTAGCATCGCCCAATCGCTCGGCCAGGGCCGCGAGAAACACTGGCGTGGCCGCTGCCGGCCCTAAATCCTCGACTGCATTTGCCGCCGCATAGCGCACGTCGCTGTCGGCATCGCCCAACCGCTCGGCCAAAGCCGCAAGAAACGCTGGCGTCACCGCCGCGGACCCCAATGCCCGGACCGCCCACACTGCCCCCCAGCACACGTCCCTGTTAGCATCGCCCAATCGCTCGGCCAGGGCCGCGAGAAACACTGGCGTGGCCGCTGCCGGTCCCAACGCCTTGACCTCCATCGCTGCCCAGCCGTCAGCATCACTCAAATGCTCGATCAGGGTTGCGAGGAACACTGGCGTGGCCGCTGCCGGTCCCAACGCCTCGACCGCCTCTACTGCCGCCGCGTGCGCCCCGAAGCTGCCGGCATCGCCTAACTGCTCGGCCAAGGCCGCGAGGATCGCTGGCGTGGCCGCCGCCGGCCCCAATGCCCGGACCGCCTCGACCGCCGCCTTGCGCACGTCCTTGTCGGCATCGCCCAGTCCCTCGGCCAAGGCCGCGAGGATCGCTGGTGTGGCTGCTGCCGGCCCCAACGCCTCGACCGCCCCTACTGCTGCCACCCAGCGCACGTCATAGTGAGCATCGCCCAGCCGTTCGGCCAAGGCCGCGAGGACCGCTGGCGTGGCTGCTGCTGGCCCCAATGCCTGGACCGCCCGCACCGCCACCCAGCGCACGTGCCACTCGGTATCGCCCAGTCCCTCGACCAAGGCCGCGAGGACCGCTGGCGTGGCTGCTGCCGGCCCCAACGCCCCGAACGCCTTTACTGCCGCCCAGCGCACGTCATAATGAGCATCGCCTAACTGCTCGGCCAAGGCTGCGAGGACCGCTGGCGTGGCTGCTGTCGGCCCCAACGCCCCGAACGCCTTTACTGCCGCCCAGCGCACGTCATAATGAGCATCGCCTAACTGCTCGGCCAAGGCTGCGAGGACCGCTGGCGTGGCTGCTGTCGGCCCCAATGCCTCGACCGTCCATGCTGCCGCCCGACGCACGTCATAGTGAGCATCGCCTAACTGCTCGGCCAAGGCTGCGAGGATCGCTGGCGTGGCCGTCGCTCCCAGCTCCTTGATTACCTCTGCCGCTGCCCAGCCCACCGCCGCCAGCCCCAACGCCTGAACATGGCCGGCATCGCCCAACTGCTCGGCCTGGGCCACGAGAACCGGCGTGGCCATAATTCCCCACTCCTTGACCTTCTCTACCGCTGCCCAGCCGTCAGCATTACCGAAAGCGTTACCGAACTGCTCGACCAAGGCCGCGAGGATCGTTGGCGTGACCGCTGCTGCTCCCAACGCCTCGACCGCCTGCACCGCCGCCAAGCGCACGTGCCACTCGGTATCGCCCAGTCGCTCGACCAAGGCCGCGAGAACCGCTGGCGCCGCCGCCGCCGGCCCCAACGCCCCGACCGCCTTTGCCGCCACCCGGCGCACGTAACTGTCAGCATCACCCAACCGCTCGACCAGGGCAGCAAGGAACGCTGGCGTGGCCGCCGCCGGCCCCAACCCCTCGACCGCCTTTACTGCCGCCTCGCGCACGTACTGATCGGCATCGCCCAGTCGCTCGATCAGGGCTGCGAGGAACGCTGGCGTGGCCGCCGCCGGCCCCAACGTCTTGACCGCCTTTACTGCCGCCTCGCGCACGTACTGATCGGCATCGCCCAGTCGCTCGATCAGGGCTGCGAGGAACGCTGGCGTGGCCGCCGCCGGCCCCAACGTCTTGACCGCCTTTACTGCCGCCTCGCGCACGTACTGATCGGCATCGCCCAGTCGCTCGATCAGGGCTGCGAGGAACGCTGGCGTGGCCGCCGCCGGCCCCAACGCCTTGACCGCCGCTTCCGCCTTCCGGCGCACGTTTCTGTCGGCATCGCCTAACTGTTCGCAGACCTTTGTCAACAACGGTACTCCCGCTACTTGCCCATTCACCAGCCCCATTGCCGGCAACGCCTGTGTAAGATGGCTAACAGCAGAATCATCAAACATATCGTCTAGACGGTCTTCCCACCACGCTGAAAAAGTCCGAGTCGTTATCTGGTCAATCCACTTCTTTAACGCCGGTATTTCGCTTACTTGCATCTTGATTTCCGGCAGACACTGCGCCGCAACCGCCAAGCGATGGTGAAAATAATCGTCTTTCCTGGCGTCGCCGAGTAACTTCAGCACCGGTTGCGGATCCTCCAGTTGCCCCGTCAGAAACACAATCACTTCCTGATAGTTGGGGTCCCAGGCTTTCTTATCGAAGAACTCAGGAAAGCGTGACCATTTCCTTTGCTCAGCCCGTTCGGCCAGATGATAAGCCGTCAGGTACTCGAAGAAACTGCGGTGCAAAAACGCATACCACCCCGGCGCCGGTGACACCAGCAGCCCGCAATGGCTCAGCCGGTCTACAACTTCATCGAGGCCGTAGGTCAAATGCTGTTCGCCGAGCGCCTGCTGACATTGGTAATGCCAATCCTTGGTACGGAAACGGTTACCGGCAGGGTTGGCTTGAAACAACATGAAGGCGATCTGGGCTAACAATGACAGCAGAAGGTCCAGATTCAAAGCCCTGGACTTCCGTGTTGCCACCGGTAGTTGACCCGGTTTCCACAGGCCGCGCAGCGTATCGCGGATGATCAGTTCATACAGTTCGCCTCGCGTGAGGTGAGGCGCCAATTCGTGGCGTTCCACCGCCGTACAGGTCAGCGACAACAACAGCGCATTGCTGGTCAGGTCATTGAAACGTGGACTGGTTTGCAACACACCTGACAGGCGCTCACGCGGCGCGGCGTCATCCTGAAACCAGCCGTCGATGAACTGCTGCCGCTGCGTGGGGGTAAATGGCGCCATCGTGTAATGCACCAGGTCGGTGTCAGGCCACGGCAGAATGCCGGCTGCATAGGCATACGGCCGGCTGGTGATCAGCACCCGGCACTCAGCCAGACCAAGCGAGTGCAAGGCAGTGCTGACCTGAGTGGGTTCGGGCACTTCATCCAGGGCATCCAGGAACAGATAACTGCGGGCTGAAGTGAGCGTCTGCCGGTTGCAGAGAAAAGCAATCGCCTGCGTCCGAAGGCGCGGTTCGCAGGTCCGTAGCAGGTGCTCGACACTTTGGTCAAAGGCGACCACCAGCGGGTCTTTACCGGTCCTCTGGGTCGCTGCCTCCGCTGCTATATCGGCCAGACGCAGGTAGACCGGCAGCACCACCTCGTCCACGCTTTTGTGGTATCCCTGCAATGCGGCGTACTCCGCCGCCGCCAACTGACGCGCGCTCATCTGCGCCAGCAGGGTCTTCCCCTCGCCGGGCCGACCCAACAGGACGGCGTGGCGGAGCTTGGGTAACTCCTCCGTCCAGGTCACCCGCCGGGGTGGCTGCCGTGCTGCATCCTGAGCCTCATCCTCAAACAGACCCGCATCGTCATCGGCTACGAGCGGTCCTGGCCGCTTTGCCTGCTTCCGCTTGCCTTCTTCGTCCTCCTGACGCGGTGGTTGCACCATGACCTCCGGCGGTACATACAGCGCGGTCAAGCGCCGCCCCGCAAAATAGCTCGGCGGAGTGCTGTCCGGTAACGACTGGACCGCATCCAGATAGGCCAGTACGCCTTCAACCTGCTGTGAGCGGATGGTAAGGAGTTGGGTCAATGTGCCTGACATGGGATGCAACAACGTCTGTCAATGGTTACAGGCAGTATATCAAGATCATCCCACCGTGGCGGGCAGCGTCGCCGTTGTCACAAACCCACCTGATCGGGCCTATAGCAAGGGTGTCATCCCTGCTATGAGGAGTCACCCCGATGCGTGCGATTACCCCCATGCTGGAACGCCTGCCCAATTCCGCCACTGCCGCCGCCGAGCAGACCGTACTGGAACGCCTGTGGCGCGAGGCTAAGCAGCGTGTTGCTACCAACCGCGTGTCCAGACCACCCGTTGCCATTGCTACTGCCGAACCGACCGTCAACCGCGTTCGGTTCAACCGCGATTAGGTCACCGACATGTGTCCAGGTCGAGTATTGCGATTCGCCATTGCGTTGCTCCGAGGTGCGGTATGACTACGCTGGTCTGTCCGCTGACCACGTTCCGCCAGGCGCTGTTTTATCTGGCCGGTCATCCTGACGAGGAACTGTACCTGACGGTCGGTCGCCGGCTACAGCCGCCGGTGCAGGAATGGCTGGCGCGGGAACTGGTTCAGCACCCACCCCCACTGCCCTTTTTCTCCCTCCGGCAGCGCCGGGAGGCGTTGGGGTTGTCTTCCCTGCCCATTCTGCTCGCCACGGCCCCGCCAGTGCAGCAGGGTTGGTTACTGCTCGGCGCTGGCGCCTGGCGGGGGACACTGTGGGGACGGGTGCGCACGGAACAGGCGACGACGCCACTCCACCACCTGTTGCTGGTCGGGGCCGGGATGCACCGATTGCCGGTCAGCGATCCCTACCCAGAGTGAGTGCGATGGCTGAACCGTATCCGCGTTTACAACTCATCCGGCC
This sequence comes from uncultured Pseudomonadota bacterium, assembly GCA_963708455.1. Classification (GTDB taxonomy): domain Bacteria; phylum Pseudomonadota; class Gammaproteobacteria; order Competibacterales; family Competibacteraceae; genus CAIMUS01. The sequence continues at coordinate 737,631 of CAVPSQ010000004.1, read as the reverse complement.
GGTCGTCGCCAGCCAGCACCGCTGGTCGCGCAGTCACGGGGCGCTGGGGGGTGCAGCAGTCTGGGAACGGTTGGTCAACTTGCCCACGGCGGTGGTGGGTTGTGGCCGCAGCGGCTCGCTGGCCGCCGGCGCCCTGGCGCGGCTGGGCCTGCGGGAACTGATGCTGATTGATCCCGACACCATCGAATCCCACAACCTGGGGGAAATGGCGGTTATCCATGACGCTGACCTCGGTCGTCCGAAGGCGGCGGCCCTGGCCTGGCGACTGCGCGACCAACTCAGCCACTGGCCGGCGCAGTATCAGGCCGTGACGGCGCCGGCGCAGCATCCTGAAGGGTTGGCGGCGCTCAAACGCTGCCGCGTGCTGGTGTGCTGTGCCGATCAGGATATGGCCCGGCTGACAGTGGCACTGATCGCCTGCCTGTACCACCAGGTACTGCTGGACATCGGCACCGGTATTCAGATGGGGACTACCGGTGAGCGGCAGATGGGGGCGGACATCCGGCTCATCGTGCCCGGCGACGGCTGCCTGCTCTGTCGCGGCAACCTGAGCGATTACCGGCAAGCGCTTACCCGCCTGTGCGAACCGGCAGCAGTCGAGCCGGCGACGGATTGGCAGGAGCAGCGCGCTGGTTCCTTGCACAGTCTCAATCAAATCGCGGTCGGCATCGGTCTGCGGCTGCTGGAGGACCTGGTGGCCGAGCGGGTCCAGGGTTCGGTATGGGCGCATCTGGAGTTTGATCCAGCAGGACGCCTGACGGTGAGTTATCCGCCGGTCGCCCCGCCAGAAACCAGTTGCACCCTGTGTGTCCAGGCTGGGCGGGGAGATGAGGGGTTGGTTTGGCCGTCGTGATTCTCCTGCCGTGACCTTATGCGGCCGAGGTGGTGTTGGCGCAACCAGTCGAGGAATTGCCGCACGGCGGCTTCACCGGGGAACACGGGGTCCACGTCCCGAGCGGTCCACCATTGTTCGGCGAGGTCGCGCGCGCTGGCCATATCCAGCGGTTGCACGAAGCGGCGCGGGTCGGTAACGATATGGATGAATTCCGCGAGCACCTGCGGGGCGAGGGCGAACCGGTCGCCTGCGACCAGCAGTTCAGCCAACTTGAGCCGGGCCGAGGTCTGATCAGGATGTTCGGCGACTGCCGCGGCCACCAGAAACCCCGTGTCAATTCCGTGTCTCACCTGCGGTCTTCGCAGCTTCAATCTCTGAGAGTGTGTTCATGGGCGATGAAATTAACAGGTTGTTACTGCATTATCATAAGAATCGATTAGCCTACCGTAAACGCACCGACATCGCGGTGGAGATCGTGCGACCATTCGAGGCCGAAGGCCAGTTTCCACAAGCTCACTATGCGTTTGATAACGGGGTCCTGTGCCTGCCGTTAACGTGCGTCATCGAAGCCTACGGTAAGCATGGGGTCTCGGAACTGGAAAAATCGCGACTGATTCAATGGCAAGGACAGTGGCGCCGAATCGATGAACTTCCATTTGAGTTGCGTAGCGCAGTCCCTCTTCCAGCGCACTCCTGGCGAGGGCAGAAAATCTGAACGATTTGCCTTTGCTGCGAATCACCAGCAAACCGTTGGCCAGAAGCTCTATACCCTCAATCGGGACGCCTTGGGGCAGTGCTGCAGTTGGTCCATGGTCTCTTCGCGCAAGATCACCCTGGTGAGCAGGTGCTGGAACGATTGATGCTGGCTTGAATCGATTACCTTGCTACCTCATTTCCAGGAGTCACTTTGCTTAACTTTCCAAGTCGTGTAACTTGACCGTATCCCCTAAGCCGGACTGCTCCGGACCGGCGGTGGAGCAGTCGGCCCAGTCACCAGCAACTGGCGTACTTTGGCGGCCAGCACCGAGCGCCGGTAAGGTTTGGCAAGCAGTTCCACGCCCTCCTGCACGTGACCATTATGAATAAGCACGTTCTCGGTGTAACCGGAAGTGAACAACACCTTCAGGTCGGGACGCAGTTGCCGAGCTTGGCGCGCCGAGCTCTGCGCCGTTCATGCGGCCCGGCAGCACTACATCGGTAAACAGCAGCGCTATTTCGGGGTTCTCCTCAAGCAGGCGCAGCGCCGCCCAGGCATCGCCCGTCTCCAAGGTGCGGTAGCCCAAACTGCTCAGCATCTTGACCGATAATTGCCGTACATAGGGATCGTCTTCCACCACCAGAATCACTTCCGCGCTGCCTTCCTGCGCAGTTTCGGGGGCCTTGGGCTCCTCCCGGGTGGCGACGACGTCCGTGCGGGCCTGCGGCAGGTACAGCCGCACTGTCGTGCCCTGTCCGACCTCGCTATAGATGGCCACATGCCCGCCGCATTGCTTCACCAGGCCATACACCATGCTCAGACCCAGCCCGCTGCCTTTGCCAACCGGCTTGGTGGTGAAGAACGGTTCGAAGGCGCGTTCGATCACCTCCGGCGGCATGCCGCTGCCGGTATCGCTGACGGTCAGCATGACGTACAGACCGGGCTGCACGTCTTCGTGGGCAGCGGCGTAATCCGCATCCAGCCAGGTATTGGCGGTCTCTATGCCAAGCATGCCACCGTCCGGCATGGCGTCGCGGGCGTTCAGGGCCAGATTGAGCAGGGCGCTTTCCAACTGGGTCGGATCGATCAGCGCCAGCCACAGGTCGCTGGCCAGTTCCGTCCGGATTTGAATGGTTTCTCCCAACGTCCGGCGTAGCAGATCCAGTGTTTCGCCAACCAGTTTATTTAAATCCGTCGGCTGGGTGCGCAAGGGCTGCTGGCGCGAGTAGGCCAGCAGCCGCTGGGTCAGCGTGGCACCCCGCTCCGCCGCCGCCAGGGCGCGCCGCACCAGATCCCGCAACGGTGGCTTGTCCGTCAGCGCTTCATTCAACAGTTCCAGATTGCCCGACACTACCGCCAGCAGATTGTTGAAGTCATGGGCGACGCCGCCGGTGAGATGGCCGATGGCTTCCATTTTCTGGACCTGCCGCAGCCGCGCTTCGGCCAGCTTGCGTTCGGTGATATCGCGGGCCACCACGACCACGGCCGGCTTGCTGCCCGGCGGCAGGTCGAGCGGGGCGGTGCGCGATTCGAACCAGCGTTTCCCGGTGGAAACCGCCAGTTCATATTCAGCCACCTGAATCTGGCCGCTGTGCAGGGCGCGGTGAATGATGTCCAGGAAAAACTGCGCCTTGTCCGGCGGGTGTACTTCGCTCAACAGCCTGTCTTTGAGGGAGACGACATGGACCAACTGTTGTTGCGAGGTGAGCACTTCGATATAGCGGCCATCCTCGTCCAACTCGAACAGCAGATCGGGAATGGCGTTGCCGATGGCACGCATGCGGACTTCACTGTCCTGCAGCGCCGCCTCCGCCTGGCGGTGTCCGGCGATTTCCTGGGTCAGCGCGGCATTGGCCTGCTCCAGCTCGGCGGTCCGTTCGGCAATGCGCCGCTCCAGCGAAGTGTTGGCCTCGCGCAGCGACTCCTGGGCCTGTTGCATCGAGGCCCGCATGGTGTTGAAAGCCCGGGTAAGAGCGCCCAGTTCATCCTCCCGGCTAACCGGAATAGCGGCGCTCATACGACCGGCGGCCAGCTCCTGGGTCGCCTGGGACAGCGCGGCCAGCGGCCGAGCCAGCGCGCGGGCATGCCAGCGGGACAGGGTGTAGGCGACGATCAGCATGGTGACAATGAGCAGCACCAGAAGCCACACAGTGATCACGCTGGCGAAACGAGCGGAAGCCGCCTCTTTTTCCATGGACGCTCTGGAATCTTCCTCCAGGGTCGCGATCAGTTCGATAACGCGGTTGGCGAGAGGCACGGTTTCCCGCTCCATCCAGTAACGTGCCAGGTTCCATGTCGGGGCGTTGCGTTGCTGTATCAGCTTGTCGGCCAGAGCACCGAAAGCCTGGAGATCGGTTTGCAGCGAACGCCACAGATGGAGCTGTTCCGGGGTGAACAGGGCTGCTTGTTGGCCGAGCTGTCCAAACGCGCTCAGGACGTGCAGCCATTGCTGTTCAAACGGTTTGACGTACTCCAACCCGGTCTCGCCCAGGAGTTCCCGCAACTGCAGTTGTGCCTCGGCAAAGGCGTGCTGTGCTTGCGCCAAGCGCGCCAGCAATTGTTTCCGCTCCGGCCCGTCGCTCTGATTGTTTTCCTCTTCGATGGCGGCCTGCAGCGCTGCATTGAGCGCCTTGGCCACGGGTTCGACCTCCAGCAGATAAGTGACGCGGGGCGGTTGATTGCCGGTGGTGCGGGCCACGTCTTTCACCCACCACTGCGCTTCCTTCAAGTCGGCCAGCCGCTTTTCAAGCTCGGTGAAATGGTCCTGCACACCGAGGGCACCGAGCAGTTTCCATTGTTTTTTCAACGCCGCCATCGCCGGTTCGATCTCCTTGCTCCAGGCAGTCTGCCAGTTTCCCAGCAGATGCGCATCGCCGAGGTTTACCCAGCCGCCCAGGCCGGCCATGGAGTCATGGACGCCGGCCAATACCTGCAACGACGCCTGTGCCAGCGGACCGCCCTCATCCGCCAGCCGGATCACCTTGGCGCGCAGGTCATAGGTGGAAACCAGCGCGATGCACAGCATGGCCAGACCTACGCACGCCACCGATAGATGCGAGTGCAATAATTGCTCGGCCAGAAGCGGTTGCCGGTTGCTACGCCGGGATGAGTAGGCTGCCGCAGACATGAGGATTTCAGTTCTTGCCGGATGCCGCCTGCTCGAGCTGCCGCAATTGGCTCTGGAGCAGAGCGGCGCGTTGATAGACATGCGAGGGAAACTTGACGCCCGGATAGAAAGGCTGGCGGGGCGCCTGGGCGATCGCCAGATGCCGGTGGAGAAAATCCAGTTGCGCGACCACCAGCGAAGCGATCAGGAATACGTCCCCCGGCGTCACATTGGCGGTGACAACCTCCTGTGTGGTCACCTCGGGCGCTTCCAGACCCAGTGTTTTATACACCCGGCTGATGCTCTCCAGGCAGACCAGCAGGCGCAGATAGGTCTCACCGGGTTGCTTGGCTGGTTCGAACCGCGGCTCCTCCGGCAGGCGGGTCGCCTGGTCGTAATGGGCCAGCAGTTGCGCCGCGTAGGCGACCGCCAGGGTCACTTCCATATACACATCGCCGGGCAGGTAACGCCGCTCCAGCAGCAGATCCAATTGCCGGTTGATGGCGACGATGGTCGCAAAGGCCGTGGTTGTCTTGGGCGGTGGCGCGTTATTCGCCCGTGGAGCGGACGAGTCAGGCCGCTGCGTCAGACTGGCGTCGCTGGCCGCAATCTGGGGTTCCGCCATGATTTCCCCCAGTGTCCTGTAAGCCTCCCGCACCAGTGCCAGGGCGTCGTCAGGCTGGATGTTGTCCGGGGGCGGTAGCGGCGGTTTTTCAATCACCCGCAGCGTCTCGAAAGCCAGGCGGTTGGTTCTCTGCAACAGCGTCTGGGCCAGAAAATAGCTATCGTAGGGCGCCGCGCTGTAGATGCCCATATCCAGGGTGGGCGCTTGTGGCTTTCCCATGATCTGTCGCAACCGCTCCAGCGTCTGGCCGAACGCCGCCAGACAGGGAGTCAATTCGTTACAGGTCGAGTCGAGTCTGTCTGCGGTGGCCGCTGTCCCGCCCTGCGGCTCGGCCTGGACCGGGCCGCTACAGCAGAGCAACGCGGCCAACCCGAATAACACGCGCAGGTAGCGCACCGGACTTTGCATCATTGATTTAGCTGAGCACTTCCCGCAGTTTGGCCAGACGGATGGGTTTGGTAAGGGTGGTGACCGAACGCAGACCCTTGAATTCCGCCAGCCGCTTGGCGTCCTTGGCGTAGTCGGGGCTGTAACCGGTGATGATGATCAGATTGGACGCATAATGTTGCTTCATCAGCCACAGCACCAATTCGTTGCCGTCCATTTCGGGCATGACCATGTCCAGCACGATGGTGGTCGGTTGCAATTCCTGGTAGGCGTTTTGAAACGCCTTGCCGTTGGTGGTTACCCGGACTTCATAGCCGAGTTCGGCGGCGACCTTGCGCACGAACTCTCCGAACTCCGGCTCATCGTCGACGACCAGCAGGCGCCTTGCGGTCATGATTGCTCCTCGTTGCAGGATGGAACTCGAATAATGATGATTAAACCAAATCCTGAGCCTGTTCTCCAAATTTTAACTTGGAAATCAGGGTTGCTTGCGATATGAGACCGGACCTGGAATCAGAGCGAACAAGGGAGCCGTTGCATCCGCCGGCAATGGCTCAATTTCCACCGTCGGCACGCAGGCCAGCGCGCTGCACGACGGTGAACTGGTTGCAATGGCGTATCAGCGCGCCGCTGAAAGCTACCGAACTACGACTCCAGCCGCTCGCGCGACCGGTCCGCCAGCGCATGGACCGCGCGCCGCGCCCTGAAGAATTCCCGTAGCAACGCCCCACACGCCTCGGCTAGCACCCCGCCGGTCACCTCCACCCGGTGATTCAAAGGCGGCGCTTGCAACAGATTGAAGACTGTGCCGCCGGCACCGGCGCGGAGATCAGCGGCGCCGAACACCACCCGCTGCACGCGGGCATGCACGATGGCCCCGGCGCACATCGGACAAGGCTCGAGAGTTACGTACAGCGTGCTGCCCGGCAGGCGGTAATTGCCGCTCCGCAGCGCCGCCCGCCGCAAGGCGATGATCTCGGCATGAGCCGTGGGATCGCAGCCGCCGATGGGTTGATTGTAACCCGCGCCGACGGCCTCGCCGGCGCCCACCAGCACCGCCCCCACCGGCACTTCCCCGACCGCTGCGGCACAGCGCGCCAGCGCCAGGGCGCGCTCCATCCAGTACGCATCCGCAGCGGGCGCCACGGCGCGCTCCTTACTCCCACTCGATGGTCGCCGGCGGCTTGTCGGAAATGTCGTACACCACCCGCGAAATTCCGCCCACCTCGTTAATGATCCGGCGCGACGCCAGATACCAGAAAATCGTAAGGCAGATGCGCCCAGCGGGCCGTCATGAAATCACTGGTCTCCACTGCCCGCAAGGCGATGACCGGCGCGTAGTGGCGGTTATCGCCCATCACCCCCACCGACTTGACCGGCAGGAACACCGCAAACGCCTGGCTGACCTGATCGTACAGCCCGTGACGGCGCAGCTCCTCGATAAAGATATGGTCGGCCCGCCGCAGCAGCTCGGCCCGCTCGCGGGTCACTTCCCCCATGATCCGCACCCCCAGGCCCGGACCGGGAAACGGATGCCGATAGACCATTGCCGACGGCAGCCCCAGCTCCACCCCAAGGCGGCGCACTTCGTCCTTGAACAGTTCCCGCAGCGGCTCCAGCAGTTGCAGCCGCATGGCCGCCGGCAGGCCGGCCACGTTGTGATGGGACTTGATCACCTCCGCCTTGCCGGTCCGAGCCCCCGCCGACTCGATCACGTCGGGATAGATCGTGCCCTGCGCCAGCCATTTTACCCCCGTCAGACGGGCAGCCTGTTGCTCGAAGATCTCGATGAACAGGGCGCCGATAAGCTTGCGCTTGCGCTCCGGCTCGGCCACGCCGCGCAGGGCGTTCAGAAAACGGTCTTCAGCATCCACGCACAGCACCCGCACACCCAGATGCTCGGCAAACGTGGCCATCACCTGAGCGCTTTCATGCAGCCGCAACAGACCGGTGTCCACGAACACGCATTGTAACTGCTCGCCAATGGCCCGGTGCAGCAGAGCGGCCACTACCGAGGAATCCACTCCGCCGGACAGCGCCAGCAACACTTCATCGTCCATCACCTGGGAGCGGATGGCGGCGATGCTGTCTTCGATGATATTACCGGTAGTCCACAGCGCGTCGCAGCCGCAGATATCCAGCACGAAACGGCGCAGGATGCGCTCCCCCTGGCGGGTGTGGGTGACTTCGGGATGGAATTGCAAACCGTACCAGCGCCGCTCCTCGTCGGCCATGCCGGCCATGGGCGAACTGGGGGTGCTGGCGATGCGCGCGAAACCCGGCGGCAGTTCGCTCACCCGGTCGCCGTGACTCATCCATACGTCCAGCAGCCCGTAACCTTCTGGACTGGTATGGTCCTCGATGTCCCGCAGCAGGCTGGAATGGGCATGGGCGCGGACCTGGGCGTAGCCAAATTCGCGCTGTCCGGAGGTTTCCACCCTGCCGCCCAGTTGCGCCGCCAGCGTCTGCATGCCGTAGCAGATGCCGAGTAGCGGAACGCCCAGTTCGAACACCACCGGGGGCGCGCGCGGTCCCTCCAGTACGGTGACCGACTGGGGACCCCCCGACAAGATGACGCCCTCCGGGTGAAAGGCGCGGATGACGTCAGCGGTGGCGTCGTAAGGATAAATTTCGCAATAAACCCCGATCTCCCGCACCCGGCGGGCGATCAACTGGGTGTACTGGGAGCCGAAGTCCAGAATCAGAATCCGATTGGAATGAATATCTCGAGCGATCATGGCGACAACTATCGAAAAGGGCGGTGAGGTATCAGGAATTGACGCGGTAATTGGGCGCTTCCTTGGTGATGGAAACATCGTGCACGTGGCTCTCCCGCACGCCGGCGCTGGTCACCCGGATGAACACGGCTTTAGCGTGCACCTCGTCCAGATCGCGGCAGCCCATATAACCCATGCTGGAGCGCACCCCGCCCAGCAGTTGATTGACCACCACTGCCAGACTGCCTTTATAGGGTACCCGTCCCTCGATGCCTTCCGGCACCAGTTTCTCCAAATCGCTATTATCCTGGAAATAGCGGTCGCTGGAGCCGTGCTTGGCCGCCATCGCGCTCAGCGAACCCATGCCCCGGTAGGATTTATAGGAACGGCCCTGATACAACTCCACTTCGCCCGGCGCCTCTTCGGTGCCGGCTAACAGACCGCCGATCATGATGGCGTACGCGCCGGCGGCGAGCGCCTTGGCGATATCCCCGGAGTAGCGGATGCCGCCGTCGGCGATGACCGGCACGCCGCTGCCTCTGAGGGCGTCGGCGGCGCTGGCGATGGCGCTGATCTGCGGCACGCCGATGCCGGCGATAATGCGGGTGGTGCAGATCGAGCCCGGTCCGATACCCACCTTGACTGCATCGGCGCCGGCCTCCACCAGATCGCGGGCGGCGTCGGCGGTAGCGATATTGCCGCCGATCACCTGCACCTGCGGAAAGCGGCTCTTGATCCACCGGGTCCGCTCCAGCACGCCGCGGGAATGACCGTGAGCGGTGTCCACTACGATCACATCCACGTCGGCGCCCACCAGCCCCTCCACCCGTTCGTCAGTATCGCCGGCCGTGCCGATGGCCGCGCCCACCCGCAGCCGGCCCAGGCTGTCCTTGCAGGCGTTGGGATAATCGCTCGACTTCTGGATATCCTTGACGGTGATCATGCCGCGCAGTTGAAAGTTATTGTTAATCACCAGCACCTTCTCGATGCGGTACTGGTGCAGCAGGGCGACGACTTCTTCCCGGTCGGCGCCCTCCTTCACCGTGATCAGCCGCTCCTTGGGCGTCATGATGCGACTGACCGGCGAATCCAGATTGGTCTCGAAACGCAAATCGCGGCTGGTGACGATACCCACCAGATTATCTTTGCCTTCCACCACCGGCACACCCGAAATACGATTGGCCCGGGTCAATTCCAGCACGTCCCGAATGCTGGCGTTGGGCGTGGTGATGATCGGATCGTTGATGACTCCGCTCTCGTATTTTTTGACCCGCCGCACCTCTTCGGCCTGTTGCTCGCAGGACATGTTCTTGTGGATAATGCCGATACCGCCCTCCTGGGCGAGGGCGATCGCCAGCTTGAACTCGGTGACCGTATCCATCGCCGCGGACGCCAGCGGAATGTTCAGGGTGATCGCGCGGGTCAGGTGGGTTTGCAAGCTTACATCCTTCGGCAGCACGGTCGAGTAAGCGGGCAGCAATAACACATCGTCGAAAGTAAGGGCTTCTTCTGCAGCAATTCGCATGACGGGCCTCAGGACGGGTTAAAATAAACGGGTGATTATAAAACATGCCGCTAGTAGGATAAATTAGCTCTGCTGCATTCCGGTCTGAATGCGGCGGTTTCCCGCCAACGCCGGGCGCCACTCATCTCTGCCAACCGGGCCGTGTCGCCCTGCGCTTTCCTGCCGATGCCAACATTGCCAGAATCACCCGCACCGCAACGGGATATCTATACCGTGTCCCGCCTGAACCGGGCCGTGCGCGAGTTGCTGGAAGGCAGCTTTCCCCTGGTCTGGGTGGAAGGAGAGGTTTCCAATCTGTCCCGTCCCTCGTCCGGACACCTGTACTTCTCCCTGAAAGACAGCATTGCCCAAGTGCGCTGCGCGCTATTTCGCCAGCGCGCCCTCTTACTGGGTACAGACCTGGCTAACGGCCGGCAACTGTTGGTGCGGGCAAGCATCGGTCTGTACGAGCCGCGCGGCGATTTTCAGTTGCTGGTCGAGTATGTGGAAGAGGCCGGCGCCGGCGCGCTGCGACTGGCCTTCGAGGCCCTGCGCCAGCGACTGACGCAGGAGGGGTTATTCGATCCGGACCGCAAGCCGTCGCTGCCCCGCTGGCCCCGCCGCATCGGGGTGATCACCTCCCCCACCGGCGCCGCCATCCGCGACGTGCTCAGCGTGCTGCGCCGCCGTTTTCCGGGGCTGCCCGTGCTGCTCTATCCGGTACCGGTGCAGGGTGAAGGCGCCGGCCTGCGGATCGCTCGCGCCATTGAGCTGGCCGGGCAGCGGCGGGACTGCGACGTGCTGCTGCTGGTGCGCGGCGGCGGCTCTCTGGAGGATCTGTGGGCCTTCAACGAAGAGGTGGTGGCGCGCGCCATTTACGCCTGTCCCCTGGCGGTGGTCAGCGGCGTCGGGCACGACAGCGACGTTACTATCGCCGATTTCGTCGCCGCTGTGCGGGCGCCGACGCCTTCGGCGGCCGCCGAACTGGTCAGCCCCGACCGGGTGGAGTGGCTGCGCCGCTTCACCCGACTGGAAGAACGGCTGCGGGCCGTGCTCGGACAGCGTCGGCACGAATGCCGGCTGGCACTGGCGGCATTGGGGCGGCGCCTGGGGCGGCAGCAACCGGGGCGCCAGTTACCGGTGCGGGCGCAGCGCGTGGATGAATTGGAGCAGCGGCTGCAACGCGCCGTGGCACTCGCGGGCGAGCGCCGGCACGAACGGCTGGCCGGTCTGCTGGCGCAACTGAGCGCCCGAACGCCGGCCGCCGCCATCCGTCACGGGCGGGAGCGTTTGGAAAACTTGCGGGCACGCTTGCAGACCGCCATGCAGGGACGACTGGACGAACCGGAGCAACGCTTGGCTCAGGCTGGGCATGGACTGCATGCGGTCAGCCCGTTGCGCACGCTGGGGCGCGGTTACGCATTGGCACGCCGCTATCCGCAGGGAGAGATTATACGCCGCGCCGGCCAGACGCGGCCGGGGGAGTCGGTGGAGGTCTTGTTGGGAGAGGGGCGGTTGCTGTGTCGGGTGCAAGTCGTGGAGTGAGCGGCCGCATCAAGCCCGTTTTATCGCCAGCATCAACGTATATGGCGTAAAAACATGCCCCACAAATCTCAATACTGGAACGGCTCCGATGACGCGCAAAACCAGTCCCTTAATACGGCTGTTATTGATATTAAGCCGATTATCAAACCGGTCCAGACAATCATACTGTTCACTCCTAATGCCGAACGCAGGCTGTAGAAACTGAACCAGTTGACGGCAGGATAAGTGGCGAAATTGGCCAGTTGGGGGCGAGTCGTTTTAGCTAGCTTTTCAAAATAATGTTTCATGGCAGCAGGATACCAGGCATAACAAAATAGATTGAATTCATCCTGCCTTGGACATAGCTTGTTGGTGGTCGAAATATAAACCACGCCGCCCGGCTTCAACACTCGCTTGCATTCCTTTAAGCAACTTTCCCAATCGGCTACATGCTCCAATAATTCCGGCACCAGGCAGACATCCATCGATTCGTCCGGCCAGGGAAGATCGGTGGCGGAGCCCAGAAAGAACTTAACGGAGCCTGCCATCTGACTGCTGCGCTCCCGCGCTAAATTGATAAGCTGCTCATTGATATCAATACCAAAAACATGGTGTCCCAACTCCGCCCATAAGAAACTTTGGGTGCCGGCGCCACAACCAATATCGGCGACCTGTAGGTGCTCCCGGGCGGCGGTTGGAGGGATCAACCTTAACACCTTTTCACGCACGTCGAGAAAACGCAGCAAGGTGCTTTCCGACAAGCTCTGTTCCGCATAATACCTGAGAAAATTATCATGGCTGCTATGATCCCATGAACGGTCCGAAGGTAAATCTCGCAGATCATTGTCAAATTTCATGGACCTGATAACTCTTAAAATGGTATTCAATACTGGCCAGAAGATTATAAGTATACATTAGAACGCCGCATATTGATCATGAAGATGTGGCGCGGCAATTCCATAGCAAACGTGCCATGAAACGGACGCGGGTAATATCCCATGGAGTAAAACGCGGCAGTTGCCAAAGATCCGTGTGTCCATTAGATACTCCCCATTGTGTTGAAACGGCGGCATCGAAACCCAATTCCCGAACCATACCCACATGTTCCGGTAAGTAATCGAGCGCGGGCCTGCCATTTGGATAAGCGAACAAACTGATGCGTTTTCCAATGAGTGACTCCAGATGATCCTTGCCGGTAACGATTTCCCAATAAGCTCTTTCTTTATCGAGATTCGCGAGGATAGGATGATTGACAGTATGAGCCCCTATTTCCATACCGGCGGTATATATCTTCTGTAACTGCGGCACGGTAAGCATCAGGTTGTCGGGCAGAGGGGAAGAGACCAGAGATTCGACATAATGAACCTGTGTTTCTCTTTCTGCATAAGGTAGATACTTCAGTAAAGTTATAATTCGCTGCGCTACAGCAACCCGATCCTGTATGCTGTTTAAATGATAGATGCCCAACCCTCGCGCGCTGAGATCCAATTGTCCAGACGGCAACCGGCGCAGCACTTCTATGACGGTATCGTTCCACATACGACCGCCATCCAGATAGCCGGTGGCAATAAAGAAAGTCGCCGGCAATCCCCACGCCTGCAGGATAGGCAAGGCTATCTCGGCATTGTCCGCATAACCGTCGTCAAAGGTCACGCTGACCGCCCGCTCCGGCAGGCTGCCTTGGCGTAATTTGTCGACCGCCTCCGTCAGCGGCAGCACGTTGAAGTAACGTGCCAGTAAACCCATTTGCCGGCTGAAGCGGGCTGCATTGAACTCCGCGGGACGCATCAGATCGGGTTCGTTCAGCACTCTGTGATAGACTAGAATAGACAGTTTCCCTCTGTCACCGCCAGGCGATAGCCAGGAGCCCAGTGATTTCATAAGAAACACGTCGATTTCCGATTCAGAATGCGATCCATTCATGCGTACTGCTCTACGAGCTTGGAACACCTTTGATTTGTCTCAGAGCGATAGGCGCCGGCCGCAGCAGCCCGATCGGTTTAGTCTGTTCACCCGCCTGCTGCAGCAGCGATTTACCAATCACAATGATAGCAATCAGATGCCAGGGCAGATCGAAATAGGTTAACTGATGAAACATGCCTCCTGAACAATACGCTATCAGCGAAAGTTGTATCATCTTTACCAAATCCGAGAGCCACTCGAACTCAGGGCGGTTGTGGCATGCTCTTATAATCTGAGCGCCCGTTCGCCAAGCCATGACCAATATGCTGACGAACATTCCCAAACCAATCCAGCCATGTTCAGCCAGCGGCGACATATAGATACTGTGCGCCGCTATAATTCCTATAGGTGGGTGTGAGGATGTCCAATAAAGTTCATAGGTCAAAGGGTTCCATGGATTGAATCCTGCGCCTAATATCGGCCGGTGCACTGCCAGGTTAAGAATCATTTTCCATGTGTCGATCCGGGACTGTGCAGAGCCTTCATGCTGTCCTTCCTCATTAGTCTCAGTGATAGTTTGCATACGCTGGTACCATGATTGCGGCATCACGAAGAACAGCGGTGGAATCAGGATAATTAAAGCCAGCAACGTGGTCAGCCTGTTTTTACTCTTTAACCACAGGAAAGCCGCTACGGAGACAATCGACAATAAGGCGGCGCGCGAGTATGAGCCTAAGACCGACAAGCTAACCAGAATCATAGCAACGATTATACCCTGGCGCAGCCAATAATTTTGCATCTGTATACGCAAATAATTCATCAGGGGTAATGTCATAACCAGCGCCAGCGCCAGCGCATTGTTATCCTCTATAAAAGTGCCGGGTGGTCCCCATACGCGGAAGTTGCCACCTGTCGTGATAGTAAACAGCCCTCCTTTGAGACCAAAATATCCAAGGGATATTACAATAACCCATATCAACATATTAAGCCGTTCTTTCGAGACCATGTACATCATGGTCAAAAAAACCACAAATTGAATCTTAAGCACTTTATTTAATTGAATATAAGCTTGCTCAGGGTACATCGCGAAGAATGTAGTGATGCACATCCAGCCGATGAAAGCCAACCAGATTACGGTAAGATTGATGATCGGTATTTTTCTAGGCTCTTTGGAAAAAATTACACCAATCATAGTGGTTATAGCCACTAACTGAGCAAAAGGAAAATCGTAAGCGATTCCCCAAGCCAATCTATGGGGATTCATGTATCCCAACCACGACCATACCAATATACCAACATGCGGCTTCTGGATTATCTTGAACAGCGAGCCAAATACAATTACAAATATAAACAGGTCTCGTAAAGCCATAACACGTGTACTCGGCGCTTGCTGTGGTTGGATTAGCGGTGACTACTGACCAGGGCTCGACGCCACCGCGCCCGCCGAACACGCGCCCATCCCGCCGAACTGCACTGCGGGCGCTACACCTACCCGTGGATCACAGCAGCGTACCCGAGCAAGCCCCCTAAAGCAGGAGAACAGGCGTCCCGCTACGGAACGGGTATTGCAGTCAGTCACAGCCATCGTTTACGGAACCGATTGATTCTGGTGAGGGCTTGCCGTACAGCAGGCGATTATAAACGGCAAACCAGCGTTTGCGCACCGTAGGCCAGGCGTATTGTTGCGCCAGGGCGATTCCTGCCTGGCTGAACGTGCGCGCCAACCGTTGATCCCGCAGCAGGTTAAGGGCAGCCTGAGCCATGCGCTGGCTGTCGCCGGGAGGGACCAGCAAGGCCGTGCTCCCATCCTCCAGCAAAAAAGGAATGCCCCCCACGTTGGTGCTCACGACCGGAACGCCGCACGCCAGGGCTTCCAGAACGGAGATAGGCATGTTGTCGGCCAGACTGGGGTTGAGAACCAGGTCGGCAGTCTGGTAAAGGGCGGCGATATGCTCATTATCCAGGCGGCCGGTAAAAGTCACTGCCGTAGTCAGTCCCAAATCAGCGGTCAACCGCACCAGCTCGGCTTGCAGAGGACCGGAGCCTGCTATGGTCAAACACGCCTGCGGCAATGCAGCGCGTATCTCCTGAAAAGCGCGTAGGGCGGTAGGAATATCGTAGATAGGCTCCAGGTTGCGGGTGACTATGAGGTGAGGCGCCGGGGTGGCGCAGGGCTGGCGGACCGCCTTGAAGCGGTTCAGGTCGATGATATTGGCCACTATGCCGGCCTGGATACCGTATTGCGCGAAAACCTGCTGCAGAAACACGGAAGGAACGAC
Source organism: uncultured Pseudomonadota bacterium (assembly GCA_963708455.1). Classification (GTDB taxonomy): domain Bacteria; phylum Pseudomonadota; class Gammaproteobacteria; order Competibacterales; family Competibacteraceae; genus CAIMUS01. The sequence continues at coordinate 722,055 of CAVPSQ010000004.1, read as the reverse complement.
CAACGCGCTGGCTCAACCTAGAGTGGGTCTTATCCAGCGGTAAGAGCGTTGCAGGAAAGCGGCTGCCTCACCACCGCGGTAATTCACCACGATCGGAATCCCGCGCAGACTGGCGATCCAGATCGCCGGGGTCGCAAACAGGTGCCAGGACCAGCCGGAGTTAGCCATCACATGCAGCAGCCGCGTCCGCCCCGCTACGCGCCATAAGGCCAGCAGATACGGCGCCAGCCGGAACAGCGCTCGCACCCCGGTAACCCGCTCAATCCAGGCGGGGCGGTAAGGCGCGTTCACCGGCACGACTTCAACCCGCAGGCCCTCCTGCTGCAGCAGCGCCGCCAGTTGCCGGGTCTGATTGGCCATGCCGCCCGACGGCGGCGGCAGTGGGCCTACCAGGCCAATGCGTATGCCTGCCAGTGATGAATTCACGGGATACGCTTAAGCACGGTCTCATACACTCCGCGATAGCGGGCGACGCTGGCCGACCAGGTGCGTTCGGTCTCTACAAACCGGCGGGCCGCGGTGCGCAGCGCCTGCCCCTGTTCCGGTTGCGCCAGCAACGCCAGGATCTTAGCCGTCAAATCGGCGCTGTCCCCGCCCCGGAACAGGATGCCGGTGGCACCGTCGCGGATCAATTCGCGGTGCCCACCGACATCCGAGGCGACCAGCAACTTGCCTTGCGCCATCGCTTCCAGCGGCTTGAGCGGCGTCACCAGCTCGGTCAGCCGCATGGCAAGGCGCGGATAAACCAATATATCGATCAGCTCGTAATACCGCTGCACCTGTGCATGCGGCACCCGGCCAGTGAAAACGACTTTATCGTCGAGCGCCAGCTCCTGCGTCAGTTGCTTGAGCGCCGCCTCCTGTGGTCCGCCGCCGACCAACAGCAGCCGCACATCGGGCGCCTGCGTCAGAACGCCGGGCAGCGCCCGCAGCAGCAGCGCCAGCCCTTCATAGGCATAAAAAGAGCCGATGAATCCCAGCACTCGGGCCTGGTCAAGCCCGAGTTGCCGCACCAGTTCTGGATCGCGCCCGGTCAGGACGGTGAATGTTTTGATATCGACCGCATTGGGAATCACCGTGATTTTACCGGCTGCAATCCCGCGCTCGATCAGATCCCGGCGTAGCCCTTCGCAAATGGTGGTGACATGGCCCGCCCACCGGCAGGCCCAGGTTTCCAGGGCCCGCGTGGCGCGATAACGCAGGCTGCCTTCAGCCGTAGTTCCATGATCGACGGCGGCATCTTCCCAAAATGCTCTTATCTCATAAATCACTGGAATATTTAGTCTGTGTCCGACATAAAGCGCTGGCAGCACATTGAGCAGTGGTGAATGGGCCTGAATAATATCAGGATGGTGTTGGGCGACGAGTTGCCGGATGCGCCTTGCCAGCCGGATCATCACATCCAGTTCTCCAAAAACCGGCCAGTGCTGGATACGGTCGCCGGCCGGGGTGCGATGGAAGCGCCACTCGCCCACCTGCTCCTCGGCCGCTTGGTAACCGGCCTGCTTAGGACCAGTCAATAGAATGGTTTCCCACTCAAGCCGGTTTTGCTCCCGTAAAATGGCGATAGTTTGAAACGAGTAGCCGCTCTGTAAGGGAATGGAATGATCCAGAATATGCAGAATGCGCATGGCTGGAAATACACTCGCTAAAGAACTACGTCCGGTTCCGGACGGTCGCACCATAAATTATCGTGGTCCACGCGGTACACACTGGCGGGCTGCGGCTGAGACAGTTGCCGCAGAGTCCCCACCAGGCTGCGCCCCAAGGCCCCGGGAAGAGCTTCGACCACGGTCAGCATACTCTGCACCAACCTGTGGCCCAGCCCGAAGCCGGTAGGAACCAGCCGCGTCGTCTCTCGCCAGCAGGGTGGCGGCGACGCCAGCGGCAGCGCTTTCTGGCCCCAGTTCATGGTTTCCCGGTCGAGTACGGCGTAACCGGTTGGCGGCGAGCCGCCGCTGGCAACCTGCTGACCGCCGGCAGGCGGCTCTTTGCTTAAATAGTTAAAACGCTTCTCCAGCCCGGGCTCGTGGTCCAGAATCGCATAGACGCCGGCAATATTGGCATTATTAACAGAGCCGACCAGCCAGTCCTGCGGGTGGGCGCGGGCGAACTCCACGGCGGCTTTGCTGTTGCTGGTGAAAACGTGGTATGCCTGCTGCTCCAACGCCCCTAACAACAGCCCGCCCGTCACTACCGCCGTCAGCAGAGTCAGCGCCATTTTGCGCCTTAACTGCGCCAGCAGATAGCCGGCGAGCAGGGCGATAGGGGCCAGGAACAGGGACAGGTAGTTCGATTGCTTCATCACTAAGCGCACTGGGTCGAGCGAAATCGGCACAAAGGACAGCACCGCCAGCAGGGCAACCAGCCAGAATGCGACATAAGCGACGCCGGAGGCGGCGGTCAGCAAGGCGGGACGCCGCAGCACCACGGCAAGCACCACCGCCGTAGCCAGAAACGGTGCCAGCCAGGTGTGCTTGATGTCGACAAACAGATACCAGAAGTAATAGCCGGCCTGATCCTCTCCTTGGCCCGCCTGGATAAAGTTGCGGTCGATCTGGCCAAGAGCCACTTTAAAGACATGCAAAGGATCGCCCGCGATAAGGGTCATCAGAATGAAATGGGCCAGCAACATCGTCAGCCCACCCCAGACTACGTACAGCCAACGGCTATCGAGTTTGCGCACCAGCAGGGGATATAGCATAAAGGCAAGCAAGGTAATAACGACCACTTCCTTGGCCCAGAAAACTAGCCCCATGGCCATGCCGGTGACAAAGTAAAGCAACGAACTGCGTCGTTGCTCAGCTATGAAGAAAAGCGCGAAGCTGAGGGTCAGAAAAAAGCAGACGATGGGATCAGCGTGGATGCGGGTGGCGACGGCGATATGCAGCGGCATGCTGAGCAGGATCAACGCCGAATACACAGCCGCTTGCCGGCCCCAGACTCGAGCGGCGAACAGATAAACCACAGTGATTTCCGCCAGGCTGCATAGCAGCGGCCAGAGGTTAGCGGCCAGCGTATTGACTCCGAACAGCCAGATAAAGAAGCCGGCGGGTATATTAAAGCCATAGCGCAGCGCCCCAATGTAATTGGCGCTGGACCAGACGCCCTGGGAAATTTCGACGGCCCGCTGCAAATAAACCAGATCATCAGAGCCGAACGGCCCGTTGAAAAAGGCTAGTCTCGCCAGCGCCGCTCCCGTCAGCAAAATGCTGAGCATGACCCAGTCGTGTTGCCCCAACGCGGGCTGAGTGGCGGCGCGGTCTCCGACCAGGGAAAATGGCAGGCGGTGGCTGAGCGGCTGTTCGATCATTGTGCGGTTACGTCGGTAAGGTGATGGTCATCATCAGGATGCTCAGCAGGCATATCAGCAAGCCGAGAACAGTAATAAAGCGCAAGGGCGCGACCGCTGAACGAGGTCACGCCGTCGAGAGCCAGGGCAAGCATGCGCCGCCACGGATATTTGGATTCGCCCGCAAAGCGTTCAGTACGCTCGTAGTACACCGTCGCCGTGGCAAAGCCCAGCAGACTGAAGGCGGTGTTAATTCCACCAACTAGCAGAAAGCGAACGAAACGGTAGCGCAGCCATATCCTGCCGGCATGCAACTTCCATTTGCCCCTATAGCGCTTATTACTCTGATCGGTCATAGACAACTCTGAATTCCTGAACAATAAAATGATGGCCAAGACTTTATCTGAACTTTAGTTTTAAAAATAAATAACTTATGATTAAGGTCGCCTGCCTTGGAACCTAAAACCCAAGTCAAGTTATGCTCTTTTTTCGATAAGACCACCCGACAGGCTGCACCGGCGGCTTGCGCGGCTAGCTCAGCACGCGGCGGACAAAGGCCTGAAACATCAGCAGCGACCATAACGGCGCGCTGTTATCGCGCCGGCCCGATTGGTGCTGCTCCAGCAGTTGCTTCAGGAAATCCGCATTGAACCAGCCGCTTGCCAGAATTTCGGGGCTTAACACCGCTTCCCGTATACGGTCTTGCAAAGGGCCGCGAAACCAGTTGGCCAGGGGTACGGCGAAGCCCATCTTGGGACGATAGAGAATAGTCTCCGGCAGATAGGGTTGCAGCGCCTTTTTGAACAGATATTTGCCTTCTGTGCCGCGCAGCTTCCATTGCGGCGGCAAGCCAGACAGCCATTCCACCAGCGGGTGATCGAGCAGCGGCACTCGCACTTCCAGGGCATGGGCCATGCTGGCCCGGTCCACCTTGGTCAGAATATCGCCTGCCAGATAGGTCTTGATATCCAGATACTGGACCAGCGACAGCGGTTGGTCGGTGGGCGCGCGGCGGGCATGTTGGCGCAACACGTCGACCGCCCGATAGCCTTGTAACTGGCGCTGCAGGTCTGCGCTGAACAGTTGTTGGCGCAGGGAATCCCCCAAAATGGATACGCCATGGAAATACCCTTCGATCGTGTCCCGGGCCAGCGCCTCGAAGGTGGATTTGGCGCGCACTACCCGCGGCGCCCAGTCCGCCTTGGGATAGAGGCGCCCGAGCAGACCGAACACGCAGCGCCGCAGTCCTAAAGGCAGGGCGGAACGCAGGCGTTCTTCATAAGTATGCCAACGATAGCGCCGGTAACCGGCCAGGTTTTCGTCGCCACCGTCACCCGACAGGGCGACGGTGACCTGGCGGCGGGCCAGCTCGCACACCCGGTAGGTGGGCAAGGCCGAACTGTCGGCGAAGGGTTCATCGTAAATCTCCGCCAGCCGGTCCAGCAGCGAAAAATCGTCGGGATCGACGCGGTCCACGTGGTGCTCGGTGCGATAGCGTTCGGCCACCTGAGCGGCGTAGCCGGCTTCATCGAAACGAGGGTCGCTGAAACTGATCGAGCAGGTTTTCACCGGCCCGGAAGACAGCCCTGCCATCATGGCCACCACGGCGCTGGAATCCACGCCGCCCGACAGAAAAGCCCCCAGTGGGACTTCGGCAAGCAGGCGGATCCGCACCGCCTCCCGCAGACGCTCGATCAGTTCGGCGGCGGCCGCATTTTCATCCCCGGCTGCCACCGGCGCGAATGGCACATCCCAATACGGGCGCGGCGAGGACAGAGGCGACTGGCGGCGCAGGCTGAGCGTATGAGCCGGCGGCAGCTTGAGGGCATGCCGCAGGATCGTGCCGGGTTCGGGCACGTACCCGTAAGCGAAATAGTTCTCTATAGCGCAGGGTTCGATCTCGCGCGGCAGCCCGGGATGGGTCAGCAGCGCTTTGAGCTCGGAACCGAAGATGAACTGGCCGTTCGGCAGCAGCGCATAATATAGCGGCTTGATCCCCAGTCGGTCGCGCGCCAGAAAGAGAATTTCCTGGTTGCGATCCCACAGCGCGAACGCGAACATGCCGCGAAAGCGCGTGACGCAGGCCTCCCCCCATTGCTCCCAGGCGTGGACGATGGCTTCGGTATCGCAGCGGGTGCGAAAGGTGTGTCCCAGGGCCTGCAATTCCTGGAAGAGTTCCTGAAAGTTGTATATTTCACCATTGTAGACCACCACCACCGAGCCGTCTTCGTTGAACAGCGGCTGCTGCCCGCTGGACAGATCGATGATCGACAGCCGCCGATGGCCCAGACCCACGCCCGGCTCCACATGCAGACCGCCCTCATCAGGCCCCCGATGGTACTGGGATTCGTTCATGCGGTGAAGCAGATCCCGATCTAGGTCCGCCCTGGAAAGCGTATCGAAAATCCCGGTGATGCCACACATCGGTGTCAGAACCTCGGTTGCTGGGTGGAAAGAGGACAATCGCTGCCCGGGGCAGGGTCGCTATGCGCCACCCGGGAGGCCATAGTGGAGGTGACGGGCATCAGTGTCTGGACTCCGGCTGCGCCAGCGCGGCAGTGACGCCGGCTTGCGTCTGCTCCAGAAAACGCGTCAGCAGCGCTGCCGCTTCCTCCGGGTCGGTCTGGTAGTCGACGGACAGGGCGACCAGGGCTGAACCGCGGTTGCTGCCGCTGAGCCGATCCCAGGCTTGCAACACTTTGGCCCGCAGCGGCGAGGTGGTGGTCCAGCCGGACACCCAATACCAGCTCCAGATCAGGCGTTGCCGGGAGCCGGCCCCGATGCGCGTTTCGATCACTCGCTGCCCGGCGCCGGGCGCTACCGTTCTGATACGGTCGCCGGCATAAGCCCAGCGTTTGGCGTTATACAGACTGTTCTGGGAATTGATCAGCTCGACGCCCTGCCGTTGCCGGGCATAGAAAGCGATATACAGATCCACGGTTTGTCGGTCGAAGCGATAACCGTGCTGAGTGACGGCGTCGGCGCCGACATAGACCGGTTGCCAATCCGGATTGGCGCTGAGTGGCCCCTGCCAGGGCGGGACGGCGGCCGGCGCCTGCACAGCCACCGGCGCGGCGCCGGCCGGGACGCCGGCCTGCAGCCAAACAGCGCCGGCAGGACCGAGGGCCGCCAGCGCCACACCCGCCAGCGCGCTGGCGCCGACTCTGACGGCATACGGCCGGGTGACTGCGCGCTCTGTGCCAGGCTGGTCTGCAGCGGCACCGGGCGCTGCATCGTCCAGCGGTTCACGCCAGAAGGAACCGATCCAGAACATCAACAGGACGACCAGGCCGAAGAAGAACCAGCCGTAAATAATATGATCGACCCCCGTCGCCAGCCGGCCACTGCTGAGATGAGCCAGCATCACGATGCCGTAGGCACGCAGGCCATTGGCAATGATAGGCACCACCAGGGCCAGCAGGATAAACGCCAGGCGCCGCCACAGACTGCGATAGCTCAGATAGGCGTACAGACAGCCCAAGGCCAGCGAGGCGATCAGATAGCGCAGCCCGCTGCAGGCCTCGGCCACTTCGAATTCGCCGCTCGGTATCGAGATATGATAGCCTTCCGCGAACACCGGCATTCCGGTCAGACGCAGCATTTTAACAGTGAACGCGGCCGTAAAATCCTGCAGCGGCAAGGTCAGTGACTCACCGGCCGGCACTGCGAAAAACAGGTAAGCTAGCGGGAAAGCGATAGCCCAGGTCGACCGCCACCCCAGTAAGGTACAAACCAGAGCCAGCAGCAAACTCACCAGGGCCAGTTGTTGTACGACCAGCACGTCGGCGGCATAAGCCGTCAGCCAGGCCAGGGCGGCCAGCACCAGCAGCACCAGGCCGGACGCGCTGCTGCGTGGCTCCAGGCGGGCCAGCGCCTGCCGTCTATGCCAGATCATGTAAAACGAGATGGGGAACACCAGCATGCCGTGGGCGTAGGTTTCCGAACGCCACCAGATGGCGGCCATCGACACGACGGTGCTCCAGTACAGGCCCAGCAGCGCCAGCAGCGCCAGCGCCAGCGCCGCCAAGGTCAATTGCCAGCGGCTGACAGTCCAGCCACCGGCGGCCAGGGAGGGCGCCTGGTTTTCTTCCTTTACGGTGCAAGAGGTGCTCATAGGTCTCCTATCAGGGCAGGCTCCGCGACGGTCGTCGACGCACCCGCCTCCAGCAGTTGCTCGATACGGTTCAGATTGTCGTGCCAGCGGCAATGCCGCAGCACCCAGGCCCGTCCTGCCCGGCCGCAGTCCCGGTCGCCGCCAGTCAGTATAGCGACGGCGAGCCGGGCGAGCGCCTCCGGCTCGTCCGCTATCCAGGGCTCCAGCACCTCACAGGGCAGGATACCCTCGGCCGCTGCCCGGGTCAGCAGCACCGGTTTGGCCATCGCCATCGCTTCCAGCACCTTGTTCTGCACGCCGCGGGCGATGCGCAAGGGCGCCACCGCCAGCCGCGCATGGGCCAGATAAGGACGCATATCGGCCACGGCGCCGACTACACGCACACCGGACAAACGCTCGAGCCGCCGCACCGCCACCGTGGGACGGGCACCGACGATGTAGAAAGCAGCGTTGGGCAAGGCTTGCCGCAGGCGCGGAAAGACCGCTCGTGCGAACCAGTCGACAGCGTCCACGTTGGCCCAATAATCCATCGCGCCGGTAAACACCACTGCCTGAGCGTCCGCCGGATAGGGATTGGGATAACTCGGCGCCGGCATGAAAAAATCGCTATCGATACCGTTGTCAGCATGGAACGTGCGGGCGGCGGCTTCCGGCGCGAGCCGGCGGAAACTGGCCGCTTCGTCCGCCGTGACGAATACGCTGGCGGCGAATTCCAGCGCGATGCGGCGTTCGAACTGCAGCAGGGTACGGCTTTCGCGCCGGTACAGCCAGCTCAGAGGCCAGCGCTGCCGCCGGCTGTATTGCAGCCATTTGGCGGAATCCACGTCCACAAAGTCGATCACCCGGTGCAAATGACGGTAACGGGGACCGCTGACGTATTGCGCCATGGCCGAGGAAAACACTAGCACCCGCTGGATGGCGCATTGGTCCAGCACCCGGTCGACCCAAGTCTGCATGGCGGAGTCATGGAAATACGCCAGTGTCAACGGCTGGTTGCGCCCCAGATTGCGCAGACTTTTCAACCTAGCGGACAGCGGCGCGATGCCGACAAAACAGGTTTCACCGCACCACTGGCGGACGTGCCCGACATAATCCCAGTCCACCGGATCGTCGATAAAAGCGCCCAGGTGGATGCGATAGCGCGGCGCCAAGTGTTGAAGCAGATGATAGGAGCGCACCTTATCACCCTTGTTGGGTGGGTAAGGGATACGATGCGCCAGGAACAGCAACTCCTGCATGAGCGGCGGCTAACCCAACTGGCGCGCGAGCAGCGGCCCCAGCCGGCGGCTGACCGCCAGCGGCAGCCGCTTCCAAAGCTCAATGAACAGCCGATACTTGGGATTGGTGGGATCGATGTCTGGGCAACTGCCGGGCTTTCACCAGATAGAATTCGTAGCACAGAGGTTCGGGTTCGAACCCCCAGTTTTTCTTGAAATCATAGGAGCCGGTACCCACCTTGCTGCGGCCATAATCGAACACCCGTAAGCCGCCCTCGGCGGATCGCCGTAGTAGTTCCCAGTACATGAAATCGTTGCCTTTAACCTGCCGTGCCCGTTCGACGCCGCCACCATAATAGGGCAGCACCTGGTCGCGGCAGTAAAAGCTCAACACGCTGGCGATTAGTTCCCGCCCCAGGGTTACGGTCAATATCTGGCAGTCGTCCTGGAAAACGTCTTTGAGAAGGCGGAAGTACTTGACCGGCAACACCGGCGTGCCCAGGTTGCGCACGCTCTCCGAGTAGGCTTGAAACAGCCGCTCGACGCCTTCGTCGGGCGTGGCGCTCAGACCGGCCTGAATACCTTTGCGCACCATCGCCCGCTGCTTGCGCGGGATCGCTTTCATATTCACTTCCGGATCCGGGTCGATGCGCTTGCGGAAATTGACGTACAGATCGTCCTTGGCCGGCCAATCGGGGTAACGCCGTTGGGCGTGGCGCAGTTCCAGATAATCCACCTGTAAGGCCCCGGCCAGTTCGCAGGCTGCTTGTTGCAAGGCGGCGTGCGCGGCAACCGTACTGGCGGCGATCCCACCCTGGACGCAGAAGGGAGTGGAAATCAGGGCATTGCCGAACAGCCGGCTGTTGATATGGCCGAGTGGCAACACCCCTTCGATGAGGCCGTGCGTTTCGGCGTACAGAAAATAGGTGGGATGACCGAAGGCACGCTGGATCACTTCCTGCCAGCCGGCGCGATGGAAAAAGGTGGCTTCCGGGCAGGTCGCCACGAAAGCATCCCAGCGGGCGCGGTCGCCCGGCTGTAAGGTCCGCACCGTCGGCTTATCCTGCCGCGGCGGCGTCTCTGTTGCCCGGTCCAGGGTAGCGGTAACGACGCTGGTGTTCAACCTGTTGGTTCTCCCGCAGCAACCTCCGGTCCATACGGCCAGACCAGCAGGGGGGTAGATATAACGCCGGCAACCCGCTCCTGCTCGCGTAGAAAGATCCGATCCATGCGATCCCACTGGAAGTCGCTCAGCAGCGCCTGCAGGCGCCGTTCCATACGCCCCAGATTGAGGTAGTGGCGCACGCGGGTTTTGATATCGATGCCCGGCACGCGCGGTTGCCGGGGATCGATTTCCCAGGGGTGGAAATAGAACACGCACGCCTGTCCATCCCGCTCATTGACCCGGCGGATAGCCCGGCGCGACAGCGCATAGGGCAGCAGTCGAAAATAGCCGCCGCCGCCACAAGGCAGCTTGTGGTTGCCCAACTGCACCGTCGTGACGGGAATCTCGAGCAGGTTTTCCGCTCCCCGCGGTCGGAACGCGAAGCGGGGCGCTTGCGGCATGCCGTAGAGATCATGGCGGACCGGGTAGATGCTGGAGCTGTAGGCGTAGCCAGCCCGCTGCAAGGCTGCCAGCGCCCACCAGTTGGCGGCGCCGATCGAGTAACTGGGGGCCCGATAGCCGCGCACCGCGACGCCGCCGATATCTTCCAGCAACTGCCTGGTGCGACTGACATCGTCATAGAATTCGGCGGCCGTCTGCCGGGTGGCGCGCACATGCGCATAGCCGTGGCTGGCCAGTTCGTGACCCGCCGCTACGATCCGTCGCACCAGTCCCGGATAACGCTCGGCCACCCAACCCAGTACAAAAAAAGTGGCCGTGACGCCGTGACGCGCGCACAGCGCCAGCACGGCGTCGGTGTTGCGCTCCACCCGTGGCGGCAGCCGGTCCCAGGCCGCACGGTCGATGTAGGGCTCGAACGCGGAAACCTGAAAATAATCTTCCACATCCACGGTCAGCGCATTGCGCAAGGAAGTCATCGCGGTGCTCACGGGTTCAGGCGGCCATCTGCTGCAGTTCCCCATGCGCCCAGGCGGCGATCACCGCCGCGATGCGCGCGGCCGCATGACCGTCCCACAGTTCCGGCATTCTGCCGGACTTGCCGCCGGTGCTCAGCGTATCCACCACGGCGCGGCGAATCAGTACGGGGTCGGACCCCGTCAGGGTATTGGTGCCCTGCTCCACCGTGATCGGCCGTTCGGTGTTCTCGCGCAGCGTGATGCAGGGTACGCCCAGGGCGGTGGTCTCCTCCTGGATGCCACCGGAGTCGGTCAGCGCCAGCCGCGCCTTGACCAGCAGCCCCAGCATATCCAGATAACCTAGCGGCGGCAGGCAGGCTATGCACGGCGTCTGCAATAATTGCAGCAGACCCGCCTGGCGGAGCATCGCCGCAGTGCGCGGATGCAGCGGGAAAACCAGCGGCAGGTCGGCGCTCAGCTCGCTCAGCAGCCGCACGATCCGGGTGAGCACGGCTGGATCGTCCACATTGGCCGGCCGATGCAGCGTCACTACCCCATAACCCCGCCGCAGGAACCGCGCCGGGTCCGCACTGTCAGCCAGTGTCCGTTCGACCGGCACGGCCAGCCGCAGACTGGCCAGCAGGGTATCGATCATCACGTTGCCCACGAAATGGACCCTGGCGGGAGCGATGCCTTCCCGCACCAGATTGTCCAGCGCGTGGCGTTCCGTGGTAAACAGCAGCTCGGACAGTTGATCGGTCAGCACCCGGTTGATCTCTTCCGGCATGGTGCGGTCGAAGCTGCGCAACCCCGCCTCTACATGGATGACCGGAACACTTTTCTTGGCCGCCACCAGCGCACAGGCCAGGGTCGAATTGACATCACCCACCACCAGCACGGCAGCGGGCCGGCACTCGTCCAGCACCGGCTCGAAGCGACGCATGATATCGGCTGTCTGTACGGCATGGCTGGCCGAGCCCACCTCCAGATTAATATCCGGCGCCGCAAGGCCCAACTGTTCGAAGAAGCGTTCGTTCATGGCGACATCGTAATGCTGCCCCGTATGCAGCAGGCAGGCCCGCAGCGGCCGGGGAGCGCTCTTGAGGGCCACCATCAGCGGCGCAATCTTCATAAAGTTGGGCCTTGCGCCGACTACGCACAGTATTTCAGGGATAGCGCCAGTGGTCATAGCATCATTCCTTAAACAGTAAGCTTTCGCGAGTGGGCGAACAGGATCACGGAGTCGCGCCGGTTCAGTCGCTGGTTTCTGCAGTCACCGATGGCACGAACGGCGGCGGCACCAGTCGCGACCATTCCTGTTGCAAGCTGTTGATGGCGGCCTCCATTTCCACCAGGCGTTTGTTCAGCATCTCCACCTGTACATCCTGCCACTGCGGATACTGCAACAGCGCATCAACGGCCTGCTCCAGCGCGGCAACGCGCCGTTCGACACCCGAATGCACCAGCGCTCTGGCGTCCTGCAGGGTCGCGACAGCGTTACCGCGCCCGGCGGCACCGCTCTCTTCGGAAAACTCCTTGCCAACCGTGGTGACGGTCGTGTCGGAAATCGTCTGCAAATCTTCCAGATAGCCGTACAGCAGTAATCGGTCGCAGAAGATATTGATGCGCCGGGGCACTCCCTGAGTATATTGATGGATGCCGGCATAAGCTTCATCGGTAAAATGCGGCTTGTTCTGCCAGCCGACGACCCGCAACCGATGTTCGATATAGTCCTGCGTCTCGCGGGCACTCAAGGGATGCAGATGGCAGGAGGCGATGACCCGCTGCCGCAACTGCTCCATGCCGGGCGCCTGCAAGGTAGCGCGGAAGCCTTCCTGACCCAACAGGAAACTTTGCAACAGCGGGGTGTCGGCGACCTGGAAGTTGGACAGCATGCGCAATTCCTCCAGCGACCGGGCGGGCAGGTTCTGGGCTTCGTCCACCACCAGCAGCACCCGTTTACCTTGGCGGGCCGACTGCTGCAGGAAATCTTCGAAATATTTGAGCAGCTCGGCCTTGCCCACGCCTTCGAACGGCAGATTGAAGGCGGCGACCACCAACCGCAACAGTTCGTCCGCCTCCAATTGAGTGGTGACCAGTTGGGCGGCCAGCACGTTGGCCGTGTCCAGCTCCTTGAACAGGCTTTTCACCAGCATGGTCTTGCCGGTGCCGATATCGCCGGTGATCACGATAAATCCTTCCGACTGGCTTAAGCCATAGCGCAGATACGCCAACGCCCGACTGTGACCGCTGCTGCCGAAGAAAAATTGCGGATCGGGACTCAGCTGAAAAGGCTTGTTGGTTAATCCGTAGTAACTGGTATACATGATAGATAGGATTAAAACGTCTTTTGCAAACTCATTTCAATGCGGTTTTCGCGATATTTATTATAGTCATAAAAATCATTTTGATTGTTAAAATCATTTTGATTATTAAAATTATTCTGATTACCGCCGTCATAGAAATGAGTGTATTGCAGCAGACCACTGAGGTCGGCTGTAAATTGATGCTCCAAACCTACCCGCGTGGTCCAGAAGTTCGAATCGCCTCCATTAACCTCTGAGGCTTTAATATGATACCAATTACCGGCCAATATGGAACGGGTCCGAGGGGCCAGTTGGCGGCTCCAGGAAACGCCATTGCTATAAATGGTCTCATCATTGGTATCGTCCTCGTACTGCTGGCGTTCATGAGAGGCGCTGAGCGTGAACTGACTTTTTCCTCGGGTGTATCCCACCGAGGTATCGAAACGTTTATTGACATAATTCTGGTCACTTAAAGTAAACGGCAGCCCTGGTTCGGTAATAGGTCTGCCTTGATCGTCGAACGTGCGCCGGGTGGCGATCTGCTGCTGCGCGTTAGTGACCTGTTCGGTGTAGGCAGCGGACCAGGTCGAAAAACGCGTGCTATGATTCAAGGAACCGCTCCAAGTCACCCCGGGGTTCAATCCCACATTCAGCTTACGGCGGCTGACCGCCAGTTGGGTGCGCAGGGTCGGATTCAGCTGCAGGCTTAAGGTATTAGCGTTTAAGCCGGCCAGGGCGGTTGCGGCCAAATAACGGTTGGGCGTCCAGGCGCCACCCGCTTCGGCATAAGAACCGTTGCGTTCGTCGATATCGGTCGCGGTGTAGCTTTCATAACCGCCCTGCGCCAGTAATTTCCAGGTCCGGTTGAGCGGATAGCCGGACTGCAAAGCCAAGCTATGGCCATTATAATCCTGGCCTTGATAAATATAAGAATAGTTTGATTCCCAGGACAACAGAGGAAAACGGGTACCGTTTTTCAAATCGACGTTGAAATTGTGAATATTACTGTCGGAAATATTATCACTGTTACTAGTATTACCATTGTCACTGGTATAGCCACTGTTACTGGTATTGCCGAACAGGACCTGACTGAAACTGTAACCGACTTCCGATTCCACATAATTCCTGAAATTATTGCGCAGATAAGGATTCAGAGTATAGGAGCCCACTGTGGTGCTGCCTTGTCCCGTGAGGCTGTATTGCCCTTCGGGACGGTTCGAATTGGTTGCGACTTTGTCGACATAAGTACTGGCGTTCAGAAAAAGACGGTCCTGATAGAGTTCCGCCTCCGCGGCACCCCGCACCTGAGGGTTGAGACTGTAATCGCCCTGCGGTACAGCGAAAAAATTCTGCAGGCCAGCGTCCAGATTGGCTCCCAGCCGGCCACCCTGCCGGCGCAGGGAAATGCCAGGGGTGGTCTGCAAAACCGCCGCGCTTTCCTCTTTGCCGGGTGGGTCCTGGTTCAGATTGTCGGTAAAAATAGTCCCCACACCCAGTCGTGGCGTGACTTCCCAGTCACCCGCCATACCGTTGCCTGCCGCCAGCAACAGCAATACGGCTACTCGGTAAACCGGGCGATTTAGCCGCCAGACCGGCCGTACTCCGCCGTTGCTCATCGGCGTCCGGAGTAACCGTAACCATAGCCACCGTAACCATAGCCACCGTAACCATAGCCATAACCATAACCATAGCCATAACCATAATAATCGGCAAAAGGTTTATGGACCTTGTTCAGGACAAAGCCGATGATCATATCCAGATTGAGTAATGCGATGGCTTCTTTGACTTGCGATTGGCGGGTTTTTTCAGCTTCCACCACCATAACCACCTGTCCGACCAGGCTGGCCAGAATGCTGGCTTCACTGGTGGCCAGCAACGGAGGAGAGTCGAAAATCACGATGCGTTCCGGATAACGCTTGCTCATATCCTGCAACAGCGCGCGCATATTCTTGCTGCCCAGCAATTCCGTGGACAGATGGTGCGAATTACCGGCGGGTAAGATAGTCAGCGAGGGTATGTTAGTTTCGAGCAGGACATCGGTCAGCTCCAGGTCGTCTTCGATCAGGAAATCCACCAGGCCGATGTCGGCTTCGAAGCCGAACAACTTGTCCACCGAGGGCCTTACCAAATCCGCATCCACCAGTAGAACAGTGCGGTCCCGTTCGGTTGCAATGCTGAGCGCCAGGTTGCTGGCGGTAAAGGTCTTGCCCTCGCCAGGATTGGCGCTGGTCACCATGATCAGATTGGCGTACTCCGCCACCGTGGCGCCTTTGCCGGCGGCATTCATCAGCAGCGGTCGCTTGATGTGACGATATTCTTCTTTAATGCGACTGCGCTGGATATCGGGAACCAGCATGCCGCGCTGCCGGATTCGCTCCAGATCCAAGGTTATCGAACGTTTGGCGCGCTCCGCCGCATTCACTGTTGCAATAGCATCGGCACCGGGGATCAACGGCATCCCCTGCTCCCCCCCGGCTGCCTGTACGGGGAGCGTTCCTTGAGCCAGTTTACTCATCGCTTTTTCAATAATACTCATGAACTGATTCAGCCTCTGCTCAGAATTTTATAAGGTGAGATAATTCCCCTACCAGCAGCCCCGTATACAATAGCAGCAGCAAGGCGAACAGTGAAATAAACAGCAATAATTTGAGGCGCTCGCGCTGCGTGGCCGCCGAGGAACGAATAATACCGACACTGCCGAAGACAGGAATATTGGTCGCCTGCATCAAACTGCGGCGGGAGTCGAAAGTGGGCCACAGTTGAGCGACCAGAAAGGCGAGTGCCACACCAGCCCCGATGGCCGCGCCCAACACGGCGCTGATCAATACCGGCCGGTTCGGGCCCGCAGGCTCCATCGGTACGCGCGGGGGATCGATCACGCGAAAGCGAATATTATCGGTAGTCTGCTCGGCCTGCTGCGACAGCCGGGCCTGTTCCCGTCGCGCCAGCAGCGCATCATAATTGGTGCGGGTCACGCTATAGTCCCGGTCCAATGCTTTGAGTTGTGCCTCAACGACAGGCACGGTATTTACCTTTGATTGCAGGTCCGCCATCTGTTTCTCATAATTGCCCACCCGCGCCTGCAGGGAGGCAACATGAGCTTCTTCCTGGGCCAGCGCAATTTTCAATTGCTGATAGATGGGATTTGCATTCAATTCGGCGGTTTTGCTGCCGGAACTGGCCAGCGCCGCTTTGTATTCGGCCAGATCTTTCTCGCGCTGCTTTTTCAACTCGTCGAGGAGATTCCGGGTGATGCTTATATCAGGGTGTCTTTCTGTGTATTTAAGCAACAGAGTATCCAATTGTTGCTGGAGACCTTTGATACGTTCATCAATAGGCAGCATGACCGTCGCTGATTTTTCAGGGAGATCCGATTTTGCGGCATCGACTGCTTTGCCTTCGCCCAGCAATTGTTGCTTGAGTGCATCACGGCGATTCTGCGCCTGCTGCAGTTCCAGTCTGGCTGAATCCAGGGAGCCATTGATCGCCTGCAAACTGCTGTAATAGCCCCCTGTATCCGAGGAAACCAGACCGGCATTTTTCTGTTTGAATTCAGCCAGGCGATTTTCAGCCATCAGCAGACGTTGCTCGTACTCGGCAATCTGTTTGTCCAGGAAGCGTTGGGCGGTATCGGTATCCTGGCGGGTTTCACCCAGAGTCTTTTCTACGAAAATGGTCAGCAGCGATTGCACCACCTTCTTGGCGGTTTCCGGATCGCGATCGTTAAATAAGATAGTGTAGAGATTTTCGCGCCCCGCCCCCATTAGTCCGATTTTCTTCTGCAGATCGCCCAGCATCTGTTCCCGATCGTACTCATCCTTGACCTTCGGTACCCATATCCGTCATTCGGGCAACCTTCTCCAGATTGGGTCGGCTGAGCAGGGTGCGGGTCATTAGATCGATCTGCGAAGCAGGATTGAACTGCACCGTCATGCCCTGCAACAGCGGCCGCAGTACTGACTGCGTATCGACGTATACGCGGGCCGAGGCTTCATATTGATTGGGCAGTTTAAATATAAACGCCCATCCGCCCAGACAGATCAGCCATGCGATGCCGAGCCCATACCAGCGATACCGCCAGATACTCCGCAGATAACCAAGAATCTGTTCGATTATTTCACTCATTTAATACTTTGTCCTTAGCCGGTCACCATAATTTTAGAACCAGGATTCCGGAATAATAAGGATATCACCGGGAAGCATATCCACATTGGCGGTGATATCTCCATCCTTAAGCAGGTTATCGACACGCACTCGGTAGTGTTTCAATTCGCCATCGGTCATTCTTAAAATAGAAGCGTTATTGCCGTCGGCGAATTGGGTGGTGCCGCCCACCACAATCATCAGATCCAACAGAGTCATACGCTCCCGGTAGGGCAGCGCCTGCGGTCTGGCGGCCTCGCCGACGACGCGTATTTGTTCATTGTAAGGCCCGATGCCCCCGGCCACGAGCACCGTCACGATCGGCTGGCGGATATAGGTTTCCAGCGCTTTTTCGATATCGCGAGCCAGTTGCGTCGGTGTCTTGCCGCTGGCCGGCAGGTCGTCCACCAACGGAGTGGTGATCAAGCCGTCAGGGCGCACGGTGACCCCTTGGGATACTTCCGGATTGCGCCAGACGAAAATCTGTAAACTATCGCCCGGACCGATCACGTACCGGTAGTCATCCGGATCGACGGTCAGCGATCCATACGTGTTGGAAGGCGGCAGCAGAGGATAATCATAGCGGGCGCAGCCGCCCAGCCAAAGACTCAACAGTATAATGACAACCAGCAAGCGGCTGTCGAGAGTTATCGTAGAGTGCATTCCGTGTTTATCCTCGTCGCCTATAGTTCTTTAAGAATCAAACAGTTAAAATCAGACCGCCATAAGACCGGCAGCCATTGTAACATCATCGCGCGACCGCCTTGAATAGCGCGCCCCTGCATCAGAATGTTTACAATAACTTATTACAATTATTGGGTGGTGTTTCAGAACTGGATAGGGTGTTTCACCAGACGTCGATTTAGCGTCCCGCAGAGAACTCGTTCTAGCCACGTTTGGAACGCCACCCACCCGCAGACCGCCGGGCAGATCGGCTGAACCTATCCGTTCCGGCGGATCCCTGGATATGCTCCCAGCTGTGGCGCTCGACGTCGCGGCCGTGCTCCTGAGGTGCATATCGCCTCCTGGCGCCCAAAGGCCCGCGACCCCGCCGGGCGCGGCGCGGCGGGCCGATTAGCCCGGCGGCGGTCCGCTCAATAGTCGCTCCAGGTCTCGAATTCGTCGATGGACGCTAGCCCGGTTCTGCCTCTGAGTTCGACCCCGGTGCAGCCGGCGCGCACAAATGGAATGTCATCATCAAAATCCTTATCCAGCGCCGGACCTGCCGGTGCTGCCCCCGGACCCGCCACTGGCGGCGCTTCTGGCGGCCCCTGCTGGGCGCGCGGCTCGCGCGGCTCCAGGGCGACGCTGCTGCTGTCGCGGCCGCCCAGCATCAGCATATCGTTGACAATGATTTCAGTGGAATAGCGATCCTGGCCGTTCTTATCCTGCCATTTGCGGGTCTGTAAGCGACCCTCCACATACACCTGCCGCCCTTTACGCAGGTATTCGCCGGCGATGTCCGCGAGCTTTCCATAGAAAACGATGTTATGCCACTCCGTACGCTCCTGGTTTTCACCCGTCTGCTTGTCCTTCCAGCTTTCGTTGGTGGCGAGCGTGGCATTGGCTACCGCGCCACCGCTAGGCATATAACGAACCTCGGGATCTTTGCCCAAGTGACCGATCAGCATCACTTTATTCAAACTTCTGGCCATCTGTTTTTCCTCCTGGGTTGTCGAATGTCAACACTGTTGCGGTCTCGTTTGATTATTGCAACATATTCGACCGCTCGTCGCTACTTCGCATCAAGCTATTGTCGATTGCCGGGAACCCATAGCCGGGATAGATTAACCCACTTTTCGACTGCCCGCTTATCCATCTGTTGACGGAGACCCAGACCCCGATGGACACCATTAGCATCCGTGGCGCCCGCACCCATAACCTGCAGAACATCGATCTGGAACTACCCCGCGACCGCCTGATCGTGATCACGGGTCTGTCCGGCTCCGGCAAGTCTTCGCTGGCCTTCGATACACTTTATGCCGAAGGGCAGCGGCGCTACGTGGAATCGCTGTCGGCTTATGCCCGCCAGTTCCTGTCGCTGATGGAAAAGCCCGACGTGGACCATATCGAAGGGCTGTCACCGGCTATTTCCATCGAGCAGAAATCCACCTCGCACAATCCGCGTTCGACGGTTGGCACGGTCACCGAGATTTACGACTATCTGCGCCTGCTGTATGCCCGCGCTGGCATTCCCCGCTGCCCGGAGCACGGCATCGAATTGAACGCCCAGACAGTTAGCCAGATGGTGGATCAGGTGCTGGCTCTGCCCGAAGGTAGCCGCTTGATGCTGCTGGCGCCGGTGATCAAGCAGCGTAAAGGGGAATATATCAAGTTGCTGGATGAACTGCGCGCCCAAGGGTTCATTCGCGCCCGCATCGACGGTGCGGTGGTGGAGCTGGATGTGCCGCCCAACCTGGATTTGCGCCGCAAACACACTATCGAGGTGGTGGTAGACCGCTTCAAGGTGCGTCCTGAGCTGGGTCTGCGCCTGGCGGAATCCTTCGAGACGGCGCTGCGGCTATCGAGCGGGCTGGTCAAAGTGGCTTTTATGGATGACCCGCAGCAGGTCGAATTGCTGTTCTCCGCCACCTTTGCCTGTCCCGAGTGCGGTTACAGCCTGAGCGAACTGGAGCCCCGGCTGTTCTCTTTCAACAATCCGGTGGGCGCCTGTCCGGGCTGCGACGGCCTGGGGGTCAAGCAGTTTTTCGATCCGCAACGGGTGGTGGCGCATCCCCATCTCAGCCTGGCCCGTGGCGCTGTGCGCGGCTGGGATCGTTACAACCATTTTTATTTTCAGTTGATCCAGGCGCTCGCCCGCCACTACGAGTTCGACGTGGAGACCCCTTTCCAGGACCTGCCCGAACACCTTCGGCAGATCGTGCTGTACGGCAGTGGTCGGGAAATGATTGGATTCGACTATCTCACGGCGCGCGGCGCGGTCAGCCAGCGCCGCCATACCTTCGAGGGTATCATCGCCACCCTGGAGCGGCGTTATCGGGAAACCGACTCCGAAGCCGTGCGGGAAGAGCTCGCCAAATATCTCAGCACCCGCGCCTGCCCGGCCTGCGAAGGGGCGCGCCTGACCCGCTCCGCCCGCCATGTGTACGTGGCCGGCAGGAGCCTGCCGCAAGTCGCCCGACTGCCGATCGGCGCCGCGCAGGCGTGGTTCGCTGGCCTGCAACTGTCCGGGCGGCGCGGCGCCATCGCCGCCAAGATCGTCAAGGAAATCCACGAGCGGTTGAGCTTTCTAGTCAATGTCGGGCTGGACTATCTGACCCTGGAGCGCAGCGCCGACACGCTGTCCGGCGGCGAGGCGCAGCGCATCCGGCTGGCCAGTCAGATCGGCGCGGGACTGGTGGGCGTGATGTATGTGCTGGACGAACCCTCCATCGGTCTGCACCAGCGCGACAACGCCCGGTTGTTGCAGACACTGTTGCAGCTGCGCGATCTGGGCAACACTGTGATCGTGGTGGAGCATGACGAGGAGGCCATCCGCACCGCCGATCACGTAGTGGACATGGGGCCGGGCGCTGGCGTCCACGGCGGCCGCATCGTCGCCCAGGGAACGCCGGCGGCCATCATGGCCGAGCCGGCCTCGCTGACCGGGCAATACCTGGCGGGCCGACGGCGGATCGCCATCCCTCCCCGACGCACGCCCCGTGATCCTCACAAAGCCCTGTTCATCTTCGGGGCCGGCGGCAATAACCTGAAGCAGATCAACGTGGAAATCCCGTTGGGCCTGATGACCTGTATCACCGGCGTGTCGGGCTCCGGCAAATCCACCCTGATCAACGACACGCTGTACCGCTACGCTGCCCGCGAATTGAACGACGCCAACGAATCCCCCGCCCCTTGCCGGGATATCCAAGGGCTGCAGCAACTGGACAAAGTGGTGAACATCGATCAGAGTCCCATCGGCCGCACGCCCCGTTCCAACCCGGCGACCTATACCGGGCTGTTCACCCCCATCCGGGAACTGTTCACCGCCACTCAGGAGGCCCGTTCCCGTGGTTACCCGCCGGGGCGTTTCAGCTTCAACGTGAAGGGGGGGCGCTGCGAAGCCTGCCAGGGAGACGGCGTGATCAAGGTGGAAATGCATTTTCTGCCCGACATCTATGTGTCCTGCGATGTCTGCAAAGGGCAACGCTACAACCGGGAAACGCTGCAAGTCCGCTACAAGGGCAAGAACATACATGAGGTGCTGGATATGACGGTGGAAGACGCCCTGACCTTTTTCAACGCCGTGCCGGCGGTAGCCCGCAAACTGCAAACACTGACGGACGTAGGGCTGGCATACATTAAGCTGGGGCAGAATGCGACCACGCTGTCCGGGGGCGAAGCGCAGCGGGTGAAACTGGCGCGCGAACTGTCCAAACGGGACACCGGCAGCACGCTGTATATCCTGGACGAGCCAACCACCGGCCTGCATTTTCACGACATCGAGCAATTGCTGCAAGTACTGCACGAACTGCGCGACCGGGGCAACACGATCGTAGTGATCGAGCACAATCTGGATGTGATCAAGACGGCCGACTGGCTTATCGACATGGGGCCGGAAGGTGGCGACCGGGGCGGTGAGGTAGTGGTCGCGGGCCCGCCGGAGGCTATCGCTCAGCATCCACACAGTCACACCGGGCGGTTTCTAAGAAGCTGTCTGGCAAATTCGCCTTGCCATGCTGCAGTTGATCGTTGCTAACTGATTGTAATTTATTAAAATTTTGTACCCGTTGGTATTCGGGGTCCCCGTCTTGCTTTGGGGCCTTTGCTGCATCGCGTTAGCGCTGACGGTGGTTCCTTCGACGCGGGGGCCGAAGAGTCAATAGAAAACGCTCAGGCAGGACACAACGCGCATGATCACCGTATGGTAGGATCATCACTTATAGGCAGAACAGGATGTCGAACCATTGCATGGAGCACTACGGCGAGCCCGTAACGGCCTCGCCGAGGTTCATGCGTGAGGTTAGCCCCCTATTCCGTGAATAGGGCCTTATAGTCGAGTCTTTCGTGGGAGAAAAATTATGGAATTCATCTGGTTTATCTTGATCGGGTTGGTGGCAGGGTGGCTAGCGGGGCAGTTCATGAAGGGTGGTGGCTTCGGCGTCGTTGGCGACATCATCGTGGGTGTGCTAGGCGCATTGCTTGGAGGCTTTCTGTTTCGCTCCCTGGGTATGTCCTTGGGTGGGGGTCTGCTCGGCGCCATTATCGTTGCAACTATCGGCGCAATAGTGCTCATTTTCATCTTGCGCCTCGTCAAGCGAGCATAAGGTTCTAACCCGTGCTCAACCGAACGCCTTGCCGGCGGCGCTACGGCGCCGTCTGCTCGGCGCCGGTTAGCTTGTCCGTTAGGCTGCCGAGAACGCAGCGGGAGATGAATATGACGCAAGTAGAAAAAATTCAAGTTGCCATTGAATCTCTTTCCCTAGACGACTAATGTGATTCGACACGGACAGACTTTTAATGAAAAACGACGCTTTCTCTGTATTCTTACATACCCATTGACCCACTGCTGCAAGTGCATCCGCAGCTACGCGGGCCTGCTGCTACCTAGTACGCGATCAAGATAGAGCCGCAGAAACGTTATTCGCGTTCTTCAACCCAGGCCCTTTGAATGGCCATCAGAGCCTCCTGATCGACCTGCTTGGGATCATCGTCGAACTCCTTCAACGCACCCACCCAACGGTGCAGGTCTTTCAAATCCACCGTTTTGGGGTCCACGTTCGGATGGACATCGTCCAGAGTGATAGCAATCGCCAGCGAATCCTCCCATTTGAGTTTCATGGTGCAACCTCCGCTAAACCTGGCTGTTAATTTTTAGACGCTAAAACTCTCGCCGCAGCCGCACTGATCCTTGACATTCGGATTGGTGAACTTGAATTGCTCGTTCAGGCCCTCCTTGATGAAATCCAGTTGGCTGCCGTCCAGGAAGACCAGGCTGTCGGGATTGACGAAGACCTTGACTCCACGGTCCTCGAACACCCGATCTT
Source organism: uncultured Pseudomonadota bacterium (assembly GCA_963708455.1). Classification (GTDB taxonomy): domain Bacteria; phylum Pseudomonadota; class Gammaproteobacteria; order Competibacterales; family Competibacteraceae; genus CAIMUS01. The sequence continues at coordinate 698,974 of CAVPSQ010000004.1, read as the reverse complement.
CCGGCTCCACTGTATCGGCGAAATCGATGACATAGGCAAATCCGGAACAGCCGGCTTTGCGCACGCCTACCCGCAAACCCTCCCCCCTGCCCCGCTTGGCCAGATAGCTCCTGACCCGATTGGCAGCGCTTTCCGTCAACGTAATAGCCATGACAACTCACCTCATCAAAAAAATGTTCACAGGCTTCGACAACATCAGCTTGCCGCCTGTTTAGACACATAATCAGCCAGCGCCGCTTGGAGCGCTGCTTCCGCCAGCACCGCGCAGTGAATCCGTTCCGGCGGCAACGCCAGGGCCGCCGCGATAGCATGGTTACTTAACGCGCCCGCTGCGGTGAGCGGCTGGCCTTCCAGCCACTCCGCGACCCAGGAGCCGGCGGCGATCGTCCCCGCGCCGCCGTAGGCTTTGAACCGGGTCGCTACGATCAGACCCTGCGGATCCACCTGAATCTGTAGCTTGATCACATCGCCGTGGTAAGGGTTGCCCACAAGCCCCGTTCCTACGGCCGCCGCAGTCCGGTCTAACGACCCCACGTTGCGGGGCGCGTTGAAGTGCTCCTGCAACACTCCAGCATAATCGTCCACCGCCGCCGCCGCATTCCAGCCCATGACGCCCTCAGTGCGCCGCCCCGATTAAACCACGTGGATCCAGTCCGGCCAACCGCAGTTCCCACAGCGGTGACAGTTCCCGCAACCGGGTCAACGCCGCCTCGAGCCTGCGCAAGCGCCACCTCGATGTCCTGGCGGGTGGTGAAGCGACCGAGGCTGAAACGGATGGCGCTACGAGCCAGTAAGCTGTCCAGCCCCAACGCCCGCAGCACATGGGAAGGCTCGGTGGCCGCCGACGCGCAGGCGGAACCGGAAGACACGGCCACACCCGGCATGGCCATGCGCAGCGCCTCGCCGTCCACGTCGCTGAAACTGACATTTAAAATGCCCGCGACTCTGCGGTCGGGATCGCCGTTCAAATGCACTTCTTCCAGCACCTGAATGCCCTGCCACAGCCGTTCTCGCAGCTCCAACAGGTGGCTGTTATCGGCTGCCATTGCTGCACGGGCGATACGACAGGCCTCGCCCATGCCGGCGATCTGATGAGTGGCCAGGGTGCCTGCGCGCACTCCCCGTTCCTGACCGCCGCCGTGCAACTGCGGTTCCAGCCGCACTTGGGGCCGGCCCCGCACGTACAGCGCGCCGATTCCCTTGGGGCCGTAAATCTTGTGCGCGCTCAGGCTTAGTAAATCCACCGGCAGCGCGGCCAGATCTATAGGGATCTTGCCCGCGCTCTGGGCAGCGTCCACGTGGAACAGCGCGCCCCGTTCACGGACCAGCCTGCCCAGGGCGGTGACATCCTGCAGCACGCCGGTCTCGTTATTGACGTGCATGAGCGACACCAGCAGCGTGTCATCCCGCAACGCGGCCGCCAGTCTATCAGGATCGACCAGGCCGGTCGGCTCCGGGTCCAGATAAGTCACCTCAAATCCTTCCCGCTGCAACTGCCGGCAGACATCCAGCACGGCCCGGTGCTCGGTCTTGCAGGTGACCAGATGGCGGCCCTTCTTGCGGTTGCGGTAATAATGCGCCGCTCCCTTGAGCGCCAGATTGTTGGCTTCGGTGGCTCCGGACGTCCAGACAATCTCGTCGGCAGCGGCATTGACCAGCGCCGCAACCTGCTCGCGGGCCGCGGCCACCGCCTGCGACGCCAGACGTCCATACACGTGGGTATGCGAGGATGGGTTGCCGAATGCGCCCTCCGCCGTCAGCCACTGGCTCATTCGGTCGGCTACCCGCGGGTCCACCGGCGTGGTGGCCGCGTAATCCAGATAGATGGGTAATGGCATCGCCACATCAAGTCGCGGTCAGCTTATCGATCGGCTTCATCCTGGGCCTGGCTGTCGCCGTTACGCGACGAGGCCGAATGAATCGTGCAGGGGTCCAGGTGCGGTAACTGCCGCGAACCAGGATCAATGCCGGCGGCCTGCAGGGCGGCGCATATTTCCACGATCTTGCAGTTCAGCAGGTGAATGTGATCCAGCATGCGGTTGATGGCATGGGCTTCCGGATCGGGCATATCCTGGGTGGCGCCATAGGCGTCGAAACCCAGCTTGCGGGCGATTTCCTGACGCACCTGGCTGTTGTCGCCCTCGCGCGTCACCATGCGGCCGGGGACACCGACCACTGTGGCACTGGCGGGCACGTCCTTGAGCACGACTGAATTGGAGCCGATCCGGGCGCCGTCGCCGACCATCACCGGGCCGAGCACTTTGGCGCCGCCACCGATCACCACGTTATTGCCTAACGTAGGATGGCGCTTGCCTTTCTGCCAACTGGTGCCGCCCAGAGTCACTCCATGATAGAGCGTGCAATCGTCACCGATTTCGGCGGTCTCCCCGATCACTACTCCCATTCCGTGGTCGATGAAAAAGCGCCGGCCGATGGTCGCGCCCGGATGGATTTCAATGCCGGTCAACCAGCGGGTGAGGAAAGAAAAAAACCGGGCCGGCCATTTCAATCCCAGTTTCCACAAACGGTGGTTGATGCGGTGCAGCATGACGGCATGGATGCCCGGATAACAGGTAAGCACTTCGAATACAGTGCGCGCCGCCGGATCGCGTTCGAAGACGCAGCGGATATCTTCCCGCAGACGGCGCCACAGATAGAAGCCGCGCTGTTCGGCAGCAGGGCGGGTGGATTGCGCTGCACTGTCTTCCCGTAAAGGCTGCCACATGATGTTTACACGGCCCGTTCGTGGAAAAATTGCCGTACCGTTGGACAGCACGGGAGTCAATTTCACAGCGATTATATCAGGAATCGCTGTGCCGGCTTGCCGACGCCTGGTGAACCCCGCGGGCTCAGCGACGCTTGCGCTGCAGCACCGAGGTCAATATGCCGCGCAGGATAGCAACCTCCCGCTGTTCGGGCTGTGCCCGGTTGAACAGCCGTCGCAACCGCCGCAGCAGCGGCCGGGGATTGGCTGGATTCAGAAAACCGGTAGCGAGCAATACCCGTTCCAGATGCTGGTAGAAGCGTTCCATTTCCTCGGCCGGGGCCGGCAGCCGTCGCTCCACTGCCACGGCCGCGCCCAGAACGGCCATGCGCACTTCATAGGCCATCACGACCACGGCGGCAGCCAGATTGAGCGAACCGAAGTCAGTGACCGTGGGAATACGCACCAGAAAATGGCAGTGGTCCAGTTCCTCGTTGCTCAGCCCGGAACTTTCCCGCCCGAACACCAGCGCCACTTGTCCCTGGGCGGCGAACGCTATCGTGCGGGCGGCGCACTGGCGCGGCTCGAGTTCAGAACCGGCGACGCCGCGCCGCCGGGCTGATAAACCGAAGACCACGCGACAACCGCGCAGCGCCGTCTCCAGACTGTCCACCACCTGAGCATCAGCCAGCACGTCGTCGGCGCCGGCGGCGCGCGCCGTGGCCTCGGCATGCGGAAACGCCAGCGGCTGCACCAATACCAGGCGCCGCAACCCCATGTTTTTCATGGCCCGCGCCACGGCGCCGATATTGCCGGGATGGCTGGCGCCCACCAGGACGATGCGCAGGTTATCGATACTCATGGGAAGCAGGAAATTCTGTTATCATTGCCGCCCTTCGCCGAAGCCCCGGCTGTCGTCTTTGCCGCCTGTCTCGAATCATGCACCCGACACTCACCATCGCCAAACGCGCCGCCCTCAGCGCCGGCCGGATTCTGTTGCGTTACCTCGAGCGGCTCGACCGACTGACCATCAATACCAAACGGCATAACGACTTCGTCAGCGAAGCCGATATCCAGTCCGAACAGGAAATTATAAGCACGTTGCGCCGCATCTATCCCAACCATAGCATTCTGGCCGAAGAGAGCGGCGCGCTGGCCGGAGCCGATGCGGATTTTGAATGGATTATCGATCCGCTCGACGGCACCACCAATTTCGTGCATGGGCTGCCGCATTTCGCCGTTTCCATTGCCTTCCGTGAAAAGGGCCGGCTGGAAAGCGCCGTGGTTTACGATCCGCTGCGGCAGGAATTGTTCACCGCCGGGCGGGGAGACGGCGCTCAGTTGAACGGCCGGCGCCTGCGGGTAAGGCCGACCCTCTACCTGGAAGCCGCCTTGCTGGGCACTGGTTTTCCGATCCGCCATCCGCACTATATAGCGCCCTATCTCGGCATGTTCGGCAGCGTGTTCACCCAGTGCGGCGAGTTGCGCCGGGCCGGCTCCGCCGCCCTGGATCTGGCCTATGTGGCGGCTGGACGGCTGGACGGTTTCTGGGAGATCGGCCTCAACCCCTGGGATATGGCGGCCGGCGCCCTGTTGGTGCAGGAGGCAGGTGGACTGGTCGGCGATTTCGCCGGCGGTTACGAGTTTCTGCAGACCGGCAATATCGTCGCTGGCAATCCCAAGATTCTTCAAAGCACTACTACAGCTTATCCAGCCCCATCTGACGCCTGCTCTAGCGCGCTGAGCGCGGCCTTCTGACTGGCAATGTATTGCATTGCCTGCTCGATTTGTGTTATCCCTATCGTACCAATGGTTTAAAAATAATAATCTTGCTCTGTTCTGCTGCGTGATTTTTTCTAATTTTCCTTATAAAAGAGGAGCCTGAAATGAATAGAAACACCATCGCCTGGCTGGCGCCGCCCACCGCTGTCGCCCGCCACGGCTGCGCCACCTGCACCGCCGGTCCTATTGGGGTATTCTGGTTGACCGGCGTCTTTAGCATCGCCTATGGTCTTATGGGAGGCAGGCTGGACAATCTGGAAGGGTCCGAATGGCTTCTGCTCAGCCTGGGAGCCGTCCTCTGGTTCATCGCCGCCGTTTGGGCGCGCCTGGTTGTGCACGGCGTGGCCGAGGATCACAGCGCAACCCGGCAGGGTGCTGTGCAGCGCCGCGTCAGCCCGCATGCGGATGAGGTTGATCCTTTTAACGAACTATCCAGAGAACACTGATCCGGGTTTTCAACGGCTTATTGAGGCGGTCGTTGCCGAGCGCCGGGGAGGAGCATGACTTCCCGGCGCTCTGGCGTTACGGCGTCTCAAGGCCGGTTGTCAGCGGTTTCCTTCACCTTGGGCAGCAGATCCTCGCGGCTGACGCCGAGTTGTAAAGCGCCGGCACTGGCGATGTAGATGGAGGAATAGGTTCCCACCACGACGCCGAGCAGCATGGCGATGGAAAAGCCGCGCATCACCAGTCCGCCAAAAATCAGCAGCACCAACACCGCCAGAAACACCGTGAAGCTGGTGATGATCGTGCGTGTCAGCGTCTGATTGATGGAAATATTCATGACATCGCGGGTCGATTCCCGCCGCAGCTTGCGGAAGTTTTCGCGTATCCGGTCCAGCACCACGACGGTATCGTTGACCGAATAACCGATGACCGCCAGCACCGCCGCCAGCACCGTCAAATCGAATTCGATCTGAAACACGGAAAAGAAGCCGATGGTGAACACCACATCGTGCAGCGTGGCGGCAATGGTGCCGGCCGCCAGCTTCCATTCGAAGCGGAAAGCCACATAGATCAGGATGCCGAACAGGGCGAACAACATCGCCAGCCCTCCCTGTTCGACCAGTTCCTGCCCCACCTGCGGGCCGACGAATTCCACCCGGCGGAGTTGCACCTGCTCGCCACCGGTCACTTGCTTGAGCGCGGCCAACACCTGGCTGCTGATATCGCCGGTTGTCAGATTCTGGTGAGGCGGAATGCGCAGCAGCACATCGCTGGACGTGCCGAAATGCTGCGCCAGGGCGTCACCGAAGCCCGTGTTCGCCAGCACTCCCCGCACCGCTGGAATGTCCACCGGCCCGGGGTAATGCGCCTCGATAATCGTGCCGCCGGTGAAATCCAAGCCCAGATTCAGTTCCCGCAACAGCAGGGACAGCAGGCAAATCACCAGTACCGCCAGGGACAGGCCCAGCGCCAGCCGGTCCTTGCTCATGAAGTCAATATGGGTTTCCCCGATGAAACTCCGGAATTTAGTCTGCATGCCTGCCACCGTTCACACGGGTAATTCTTCCAGCCGGCGGCCGCCGTAGAAGTAATTGATGATGCTCCGGCTGACCGTCACCGCGGTGAACATAGTGGTCAGAATGCCGATGCTCAGGGTCACGGCGAAACCTTTGACCGGGCCGCTGCCCAGGATGAACAGCACCAGCGCGGCGATCAAGGTGGTGAGGTTGGAGTCCAGGATGGTCGCGAAGGCGCGCTCGAAACCGGCATGGATCGCCGCCTGCGGCGTGTTACCCAGCTTGAGTTCCTCGCGAATGCGCTCATAGATCAGCACGTTGGCGTCCACCGCCATACCCATGGTCAGCACGATGCCGGCGATGCCTGGCAGGGTCAGCGTGGCCTGCAGCATGGACAGCACCGCCACGATCAAGACGATATTGATCGTCAGCGCCACGCCGGAGATAAAGCCAAACGTGCGGTAATAAAACCACATGAAACCCCAGATCGCGATAAAGGCGATGAGCGCCGAACGGAAGCCCTGGTCGATATTTTCCTGGCCGGCGCTGGGTCCGACGGTGCGCTCCTCGATGATTTCGACCGGCGCCGCCAGCGCACCGGCCCGCAGCAGCAGGGCCAGATCGCGGGCTTCCTCGGTGCCTTCCAGTCCGGTGATCTGAAAACGCTTGCCCAGGCGGTCGCGGATGGTGGCCACGCTGATGACTTCTTCCTTGGTGTAGGCAACTTTGCGCGGCTCACCGTCCACCTGCCGGGTTTCGGTCTTGTTTTCGATGAAAATCACCGCCATCGGCTTGCCGATATTGTCCTTGGTGCCTTCCTCCATCCGCTTGGCGCCTTTACTATCCAGGGTGACAAACACCGCCGGCTGACCGCTCTGCTGGTCGAGGCCGGAGGCAGCATCCACGATGTAGTCGCCGGTCAGCATCACCCGCTTCTGCAACAGCACGGGACGACCTTCACGAGTTTTATACAGGCGGGCGTTCACCGGAACGCGGCCGGTCCGGTCCGCTTCCAGCGCATCGTGATCGGCATCCACCAGCCGGAACTCCAGCGTAGCGGTGGCACCCAGAATTTCCTTGGCGCGGGCAGTGTCCTGCACACCCGGCAACTGCACCACAATGCGGTCGGCGCCCTGGCGCTGGATCACCGGCTCGGACACGCCCAGTTCGTTGATCCGGTTGCGCAGCGTGGTGAGATTCTGGTGCAGGGCCAAGTCGCGCTTTTCCCGCAGTTCCTGCTCGCTCAGAGTTAGTTTAAGGTCGAAGCTGTCAGCAATCTCGCTGATTTGCAGGGTGCGCAATTGTTCTTTCAGCAGCGGCAGAGCCTGGTCGCGCTGCTCGGCCTCCTTGAAGCTGATCCGTATGCCGCCGCCAGGGGCACGCTCCACCGTGGCGGAGCGGATCTTCCCGTCGCGCAGCAGCGTGCGTATTTCATCCACATAGGCTTCCTCGGCCTGCCTGATGACGGCATTCATATCCACCTGCATCAGGAAATGCACGCCACCGCGCAGATCCAGCCCCAGATACATGGGATTCAAGCCCAGCGCCCGCAGCAAGGCCGGCGTGGAGGGCGCCAGGTTAAGGGCGACTGTGTAGTCCCGCCCCAATGCATCTCTGAGCATATCGGCGGCCTTGAGCTGGACTTCCGTATCCTGGAAACGCACCAACAGACGCCGCTGCACGCTGTCCAGCTGCATGCTTTTAAAGGTCAGGTTGCTGTCCTTAAGTTTGTTGGCAACCCGTTCGTACAAGCTTTGATCGACGCTGACGGCGGCGCGCGCCGGGGAGATCTGCACGGCCGGATTTCACCGAACAGGTTGGGCAGGGCATAGATCAGGCCGACGAGGGTCACCACTCCGATGAGCAGGTATTTCCACCAGGGATATTGATTCAACATAAGCGGCGTGACTTAACTTACGGAAGAGTTTTTATAATTCGCCTTTGAAGGTGCCCTTGGGCATCAAGCTGGCTACCGATTGTTTTTGAATTTTCAGTTGCAGTCCTTCGGCCACTTCCACCTGAATGAAATTTTCACCCACGTCGGTGACGCGGCCCAGTATGCCGCCGCCGGTGACCACTTCATCGCCTTTCTTCAAGCTGCTCACCATCTGGGTATGTTCCTTGGTGCGTTTCTGCTGCGGGCGAATCAACATGAAGTAAAAAATGACGAAAATGAAGACCAAGGGTAAAAACGTCAGGAAACTACCCTGCGGACCGGCAGAGCCCGTGGTTTGCTGCGCCACGGCGTCGGCAATCAAAAAGTTCATCTGAGCGCCCTGTCTATGAATTTTAGGGAAATGCCTGATAGTCGGGGACTGTCATGAAAGCGCCGTATTATACACAGGTGGCGGTCGTTGCCCGCGCTTTTCATAGAACAGCGCGGTGAACTCATGCAGCTGCCCCGCGGCGATGGCGGCGCGCAGCCCGGCCAGCAGTTGCTGGTAATAATACAGATTATGGATGGTGTTCAGCCGTGCGCCCAGAATCTCCCGGCATTTGTCCAGGTGCCGCAGGTAGGCGCGGCTGTAATGGCGGCAGGTATAGCAGCTGCAGTCTGGATCCGGGGGTCGGGTATCATACTGGTGGCGGCTGTTGCGGATGCGAATATCGCCCCACTGGGTGAACAGATGACCGTTGCGGGCGTTGCGCGTGGGCAGCACGCAGTCGAACAGATCGATGCCCCGCTGCACCGCCTCGATGATATCCTCCGGCTTGCCCACGCCCATCAGATAGCGCGGGGCGTCGGCAGGCAGCAGCGGCGTGATCATTGCCAGTATGCGCAGCCGTTCCGCGGCGCTTTCCCCCACCGCCAGCCCGCCGACGGCGTAGCCGTCGAAACCGATGGCCTGCAGCGCGCGGGCAGATTGGCTGCGCAACTGCGGATAGATGCTGCCCTGCACGATGCCGAACAGGGCGGCGGGATTGCCTTCATGCGCGCGCTTGCTGCGTTCCGCCCAACGCAGCGACAGTTCCATCGAGCGGCGCGCCGCCTCTTCCGCCACTGGATAGGGTGTGCAATCGTCCAGCACCATCACGATATCCGACCCCAACGCCCGCTGTATCGCCATGGATTCTTCCGGGCCCAGAAACACCGGGCTACCGTCCACGGGCGAGCGAAACTGCGCGCCCTGCTCGGTGATCTTGCGCATGGCGGCCAGGCTGAACACCTGGAAGCCGCCGGAATCGGTCAGGATAGGACCGTCCCAGTGCATGAAATCATGCAGATCGCCGTGGCGGGCGATAACCTCCACGCCGGGGCGGAGCATCAGAATGGAAGGTGTTGCTCAAGATCATCTCGGTGCCGCCATCCCGCAGCTCTTCGGCAGTCATGGCCTTGACCGTACCGTAGGTGCCCACCGGCATGAAGGCGGGCGTTTCCACCGTGCCGCGCGGCAACTGCAAGCGCCCCCGGCGGGCAGCGCCATCGGTGGCAAACAGGGTCAGACTCGACGTTCCTGACCACTCTGGTCTTGCGCCTGTCACCCGCTGGTTTCCGGTTGCGAACTCGCCGCCTCAAGCTGGCGGGTGCTGGTTATTTTCATCACTGCAAAAATTAGGGTCAAACTCGAATTTCCCTCGGTCACTTCAGCAGGCTCTTGACCGCCGACGAGATCCGCACCCGTTTTTCACCCGTGTACGCCTCGTGATTGTCCTCGATGTCGTCGAGCTTGTAGCGGTAATTGACCATCAGCCCGGCCGACTGGCGCAAGCCTTCCGGCGCCGTATTGGCCAGCCAGTTCAGCCGCTCGATGCGCGCGCCATTGGACAGATGGAAATGCCCCACCCGATCCAGGGCAGCGCCATCCGGGCGCTTCTCTTCCACCAGGTAGTGGGCGCACAACCGTAGCAGGGGTGCTTTGAGCGCCTTGCAGACCTCCGCTTTCTTATGCCAGTTGGGCGACTCCAGCGTTGCCTTGAGCATTCCCTTGTTGCCGGGATCGATATTCAACGCATACAATGACTTGCGCTCGGATGCCGTCAACAGGTCCGCCTCGCTATCCGGTCCAGCCGGTGGCAACCGGCTCTCCAGCCAGGAGCGGAAACCGGGGATGGGCGACAGCGTGGCGAAGACCTTCAGGTTGTTGAATTCGTCGGCCAGGACATCGACCACCCGTTTGATCAGGAAACTGCCGAAGCTGATCCCCGCCAGACCGGCCTGGGCGTTGGAAATGGAATAAAAAATCGCGGTATCGACGCTGTGCGGATCGATCGCCGGGGCATCGCTGTCCAGCAGCGCCTGCACGCTGTCGGAAATACCGTTGACCAACGCCACTTCCACGAAGATCAAAGGCTCATTGAGCATGCGCGGATGGAAAAAAGCGAAACAGCGGCGATCCAACAGCAGGCGTTTTTTCAAATCATCCCAACTGCGAATCGCGTGGACCGCCTCGTAGGCGATCAGTTTTTCCAGCAGCGACGCTGGCGAGTCCCAGTCGATCTGCCGCAGTTCCAGAAAACCCACGTCGAACCAGGACGCCAGCAAGGCCTGCAACTCCTTCTCCAGGGTGGCCAGTGCCGGATCGTCCTTGCAGAAGGTCAGCAATTCCGCCCGCAGATCCACCAGAAAGTGGACACCTTCTGGCAGGCCATTGAATTGGGTCAGCAGTTTCAGCCAGGGCGGGCGCAGGGTCTGGCGCAACGCCTGTTCCGCCTGGATCAGCTCGACGCTGTCCGGACCGGTCTGCTGCAAGATCGCCACCGCCCGTTCCACCGCCTGCAGATCGGGTCCGAACTCATTGACCAGAATCTGCAAAAAACGCCGGCGCCCCAGCGTATTCAAGGACAGATACATGCGCCCCAGCGTGGCCGCCCTGGCCCGCGCCGATACCTCGCCGCCGCGGGCCTCCAGGCAATCGCGGATCTGGGCTCTGATAGGGTCCACGTCCTTGTCCGCCAGGCTGGGGGCAGGGGATGCTGAAAAGATGCCGCTGGTTCTGTCGGCCACCTCCCGCCAGACGTCGCGGAAGTTCTGCACGGTGCGATTCAGCAGGCTAATCCGGGTGACTTCGTTCATGCGCGCGCACTTTCTGGTCGATATAGGGATACATTTTTTAGCAGTTTACTCGCTCTTTGGGAAGAGCGATGGTCGAAATCCGGCGCCGACAGGGCTGAGCACCGACATCCCACCGGGATGATCTCAGCCCAGCAGCAGGCGCTCCTCGGCCTGGGCCAGTTGTTCGGGAGCGCCACCCAGCACGACTACATCGCCGGAGCGCAATACCAGTTGCGGATCTGGTGAATCGTAGCGTTGCGCCCCACTGCGCACCGCCGTCACCGTCACGCCCTCCTTTTCCAGATGCAGATCGCCCAGATGGGCGCCGATGGCATAGGCGCCGGGCGGTAGATAGACGCTGGCCAGCCGGTCGTGATCCCGTCCCGCCGCCCGTTCCTGTTCGGCGCCGGTCCGGCGGAAAAAGACCCGCAGCAATTGATAGCGGTTGCTGCGCACCGTCCTGATCCGCTCCATCACCTTGCCCAGCGGTACTTCCAGCAGCAACAACAATTGCAACGCCAGCATCAGACTGGCTTCCAGGGTTTCGGGCACCACTTCGGTGGCTCCGGCGTCGAGGAATCTTTCCAGGCTGGCATCGTCCCGGGAACGCACCAGCACTGGCAGTTCGGGGCGCTGCGCGCGCACGATCTGCAGAATCTTCAGGGCGCTGCGTTCATCATTGAAGCTGATGATCAACGCTCTGGCTCTGGCCAAGCCGACGGCTTCCAAAATCTTGTAATGCGTGGCGTCGCCGAAAAACACCGACTCGCCCGCTTCCCAGGCCTCCTTGATACGCGCCGGCTCCAGATCCAGAGCGACATAATGAAAACCTTCGGCGCGCAGAAAGCCAGCCATATTCTGACCGATCCGTCCGAAGCCGCAGATGATCACATGATTGGTAGCCTCGCGCAGCGCCTCCACGATGTCGCGCACCCGTCGGTCCGGACCGCCCAGCCGACTGTGGGCAAACAGCAGACCGGCCAGCGGGCCGTTATAGCGCACCAGCAACGGCGTCAATGCCATCGAAATGACGATGGCCGCCAGGATCGGCTGGCTGTCCGCTCTGCTCACCAGACCGTTGCTCAAGGCCAGGGCGAGCAAAGCGAAACCGAATTCGCCGCTGTGCGCCAGCACCACGCCGGTGCGCAGGGCCACTTCATTGTCATAGCCGCCAAGCCGGGTCAACAGCACGATCAGCGGGCCCTTACCCAGCACCAGTCCCAGCACGATCAACACGATCCAGAGCCAGACGCTCGGCAGCAGACCCAGATTGAGCTGCATGCCGACCGTAATAAAAAACAGCCCGAGCAGCACGTCCTGAAACGGGCGGATATTGGCAGCGATCTGGTGGCGGAATTCGGTTTCGCCGAGCATCATGCCGGCGAGAAAGGCCCCCAGCGCCAGGGATAACCCCATCAGACTGGTGATCCAGGCGGCCGCCAGCGAGACCAACAGCACGGTCAGGGTAAACAGTTCCGCCGAACGGGCGGCGGCCACTTCGCGGAACAACGGTCGCAACAGCCAGCGGCCCAGCGCCAGCATTAAGACGAAGGTGACGATGCCTTTGGTAAGCGCTGCCAGCAACGGCAGCGCCACCGCGGCATGCTGACCGTGGGCAAGAATCGGTATCATCACCAGAAAGGGCACCGCCGCCAGATCCTGGAACAGCAGAATGCCCAGCGCCAGGCGGCCGTGCAGGGCCTGCAGTTCTAACTGATCGGTGAGTTGCCGCACCACCATCGCCGTCGAGGACATGGCGAGTGCTCCGCCTACGATCACGGCCCCCTGCCAGGAAATACCCAGCAGCCAGGCGATGCCGCCACCCGTCAGCGTGCCGATCAGCACCTGGGCGCCACCCAGCCCCAGCAGGGTTTTATGCATGGCCAGAAATTGCGGGATGGAGAACTCCAGCCCCAGCGTGAACAGCAGAAAAACTACGCCGATCTCACCCAGCGAATGGGTCAACGTGCTGTCGCGAAACCAGCCGAGCGCATGCGGACCGGCGATAACGCCGATAAACAGATAACCCAAAATCGGCGGCAGCTTCAGCCGGCCAAATACGGCCACGATCACCACTGCGCTGCCGAGCAGCGCGAGGATATCGTGCAGGCTGCCATAGTCCATCAAAGGGGATTGGATTTCCAGAGGCTTAGCGTAAAATCATCATCGACCTCAAGCGCGTCGAGCGGTGTGCAGCGGCTGGGATAGAGTGAGGAACGAACCGCATCTTTTGCGGTAGCTCACTCTGCCAGCCAGTCGACGCGTTAGGCCGCCAGCGCCCTGGCCAGTTCTTCCAGTGCGTCGCGGCTGCTTTTGACCTTCTCCAGCGCCACCAGCACCTGCTCTGAGGCCAGCCCCAGCGAATGCATGATGGCGATGGGCAGGCGGTCGGTGGTCTCGTCGCCGATACCCAGGCGGTGCAACAGCCGGTTGGCGATCAACACCAGGTTGGGATATTCCGCATAGGGCTGCGAATAATCTTCTTTATTGTGCCAGCAGATGGCCGCCGTCAGTTCCTTGGGCATTTTCCAGGCCCGCATCAACCAGGTGCCGATCTGGCGGTTATCGACACCCAGCAAATGGGTTTCCAATTGCTCTATCGGTATCTGATTGTTCAGATTCAGGAAGCGGTTCAGTAAGAAATACTGCGCCGGAAACAACTGCGCGAGCACCAGATAACCGAACTTATGCAACAAACCACTCCGATAGACCAGTCCCGGCTGCAAATACATGTCGGCGGGCATGAACCTGGCCAGTTCTCTGGATAGCGCAGCACAATAGATGGCGTGGCGCCAGAATGCCCTGCGCCCGAGCGGACCATCCGGCGGAACTTGAAAAGCGCGTCCTAAAATGACGGCGAATCCCAAACCGGCCGCGATATCGACCCCCAGCAGGGCGACCGCCTCTTCAATCGAATCCACCTGGCTCAGGCGGCCGACATAAAGAGGCGAACAGACATAGCGGACCAGAGCAGCCGCCAGTTCGGGATAGGCTTTGAGAAATTCAGCGACGCTCTGATCCCCGGTCCCGGCCCGCAGTTCCAGAACCCGCCGTCCCTGGGCCGGCAAAGGCGGCAGTTCCTTGAAGGCTTTTTCGAGCTGTCTCGGCGTGAAACTGCTGGTAATTTCAAGCAGATCTTGGGGTGTGGACGCCTGTTGCTGCAGCAGGTCCAGGGCATCCACCGGAATGGAAAAATGCCCCCACTGAATTTCCCCCAGCAAGCTGCGGCAATCCGCGCTGTTCATGCACACCAGCGTGTCATGACTACCGGCATCAAAGTAAATGTCGCCCTCCAGCGTGGCCAGGTTCTCCTCCACTACCGCAGGCAGACCGAACACGCTGGGCAGTGGCGGGCGCGAACCGGGCTGGCAGCCTTTGAAAACAGCCTTCGCTTCCTCTTCGTATAAGGGTAGCAGATCACGGCCTACCAATTGATGCAGCAGCGAAAAATCGAGAATGCAATTGCTGGGCAGGATCGCCATCAGACGGCCCTGTTCATCGCCCAGCAACACTGCCCGGATCAAACGGCTGGAAGGAATATGGATCGCTTCGGAGATTTGTTGCAGCGTCCCGTTGTGTGGATAGGCAATCAACCGGTAAGGCAGTTGTCGCCTGTCCAAATATTCCTTAACTGCATTGGGAAGCGCCATGAGATGAACCTTTCAAATTTTATTGCCGGCCATACTATAAAGTGTAACTGAATCCAGATTAAGGATTTAGTAGTCAGATCGCACCTTGTCTTACTATCCGGCCTTGCGGGCAGGAACGGCGCTCCGGCCCGCGGCCCTGCTTCACTCGGCGGGCTTGACCGAGACAGGGATATTCTTGTCCTGCAGGCGTTGGCGCAGCGTTTTCATTTCGTTGGCGTCCCGGACCGGGCCGATACGCACCCGATGTACGGTGGCGCCGCCGGTTTCGGTAATAATCTCGACACGCGCCGGGATGCCCAATGCCGCCAGCGACGCTTTACGTTGACTGGCCTCGGCGGGGTTGCGGAAGGAGCCTGCATGCAGGGTGTAATGGGTGGCATTCTTCGCCGCACGGGTCTGTCCGGCGGCGTTGCCGGCGGCGCCCGGCACATTAGTCCCCTGCGATCGGCCGATCAGATCCACCGGCGGCAGCCCCGTCTGGCCGGATTTGGCGCGCTGCGGCGGTTCGGTAGTGGCGATCACCAGTTTGCGCTCCGGCAGCACCTTGTAAAAATCGTATTTGGGTTGCACTGTCGGCGCGGCCGGGATAGGGGCAGGTTCGACCGGCCTGGCAGCCGCCACCGGCTGGCTGACGGCAGCCAGCGGCGGCTGCGCCGCTGCATCGCTCGCCACTTTGCCACGGATGTACGCCAGCAGACTGCTGAACAGGCCGATCGTCACCAGGGTAAGCACCAGCAAACCATGCAGGCGTATCCGGCGACGACCGCCTTGCCGGGTCGAGTCTGGTTTGTAATCGCGTCTGACGCTCACATGACCTCCGGGGCGGAAACGCCCAATAAATGTAAACCGTTACGGATGACCTGACGCACCGCCAGGCTCAGGGCAAGACGGGCGTCGCGCAACTCGGCGTCTTCCACCAGCACCCGATGCTCGTTGTAGTAGGTATGGAAAGCATTGGCCAACTCCCGCAGATAGTGGGCCAGTTGATGCGGTTCGTGATTGAGCGCCGCTGCCTCCACCACTTCGAGGTAGCGGGACAGCGCTACCAGCAGCGCCTCTTCGTGCGCTTCGGTCAGCCGCTGCAACTGGGCGCCGCCACGGGCCGCGTCCCAGGACCCGCCCTGTTCGTGCAGCCTGGCCAGCACGCTGCATACCCGGGCATGCGCATATTGAATGTAGTATACCGGATTGTCCCTGGACTGAGATTTGGCTAAATCCAGATCGAAATCCAGATGCTGCTCGCTCTTGCGCATGACATAGAAGAAGCGGGCGGCGTCGTTGCCGACCTCCCGCCGCAGTTCGCGTAGAGTGACGAACTCGCCGGCGCGGGTGGACATGGGCACGCGCTCGCCGTGGCGATAGAGAATGGCGAACTGCACCAGCAGCACGTCCAGCCGGTCAGGGTCGATGCCGGTGGATTGGAGAGCGGCCTTGACGCGGGGCACGTAACCGTGATGGTCGGCGCCCCAGACGTCGATCACCCGGTCGAAGCCGCGCTCGAACTTTTCCAGATGATAGGCGATGTCGGAAGCGAAATAGGTGGTCTGGCCATTCTCCCGCTGCACCACCCGGTCTTTTTCATCACCGTAAGCGCTGGAGCGAAACCACAGTGCGCCGTCCTGTGCGTAGATATAGCCCGCCTCACGCAGCCGGGTGATAGCTTTGTTGACGGCGCCGCGCTCGTTCAGTGTCCGTTCAGAGTACCACTCGTCGTAGACGACTCCGAAGCCGCGCAGGTCGTCACGGATGTCATCCAGGATGGTGTTCAGCCCAAGTTCAAAAACATAGCGGTAGCGGTTGTCGCCGAGCAGCGCTTGGGCGCGTTCGATCAGGGCGTCGATATAGATTTCCTTGTCGCCGCCGTCAGGCTCGTCGGATGGCAGGCTGGCCAGCACCTGGGGAGCAGGCGCAGCGTAAGCCGCGCCGTGTTCGGCGTGCAGCACGGCGGCGATGTCACGCACGTAGTCGCCCTTATAGCCGTTGGCCGGAAAGGGCAATGGCTCAGCGCACAATTCCAGATAGCGCAGCCAGACGCTGGTCGCCAGGATATTCATTTGCCGCCCGGCGTCATTGACATAGTATTCCCGATGCACCTGGAAGCCGACCGCGTCCAGCAGGTTGGCCACGGTCGCGCCGAAGGCGGCGCCGCGCCCGTGGCCCACGTGCAAAGGGCCGGTGGGGTTGGCGGAGACGAATTCCACCTGCACCCGTCGACCATCGCCCCAGTCGCTGCGGCCGTAGGCGTCGCTCTGACTGAGGATTGCACGAACAGCGTTATGGTAGGCGCCGGGCGCGAGGAAGAAATTGATGAAGCCGGGTCCGGCGATCTCGACTCGGGCGAGCCAGTCCGCTTGCGGCAGGGCGGCGACCAGGGCTTCGGCCAGTTCACGCGGCTTGCGGCGGACGGTCTTCGCCAGCAGCAGCGCGATAGTGCTGGCAAAGTCGCCGTGGGCACGGTCGCGGGTACGCTCCAGTGGCGCGGCGACGCGGGCCTCGGGCGGCAGTTGGCCGGCGCGGTGTAGCTGCTGCACAGCCTGATCGATGAGTCGTTGCAACTGAATTTTCAACAGGATTCCCCGGCGATAAGCGAACGATGGCTTGAGGGCGTATTGTTACTAAACCACGTCCGTTTTGAAACTGATCGCTTTCTGTTACCTGCTATCCACTTTAGTCCTCTTGCTCTGGTCAAGCTGCCCACAAGAGGTAAAAACAGGCTGCCGGTGACAGCACAGTCGCCCGGGCCTTAGGTTCCTTCTCACTGGCAGGGGGAAGGACAGGATGAGTGTAGCAATAGCCACGACGTTGGCCCGAAGACCCAGGGCAGGCGAAGGCAAAGTGTTTAATTTCTGTAACACTAAAATTATCAGGATATCGGCCTTACTTCAACCGCCATTGCCGCTGAAAAGCAGCAATGGCCTCCCGCCAGGCGCTGCTTTTTTCCGCCAGACGTTGCAGATCGAAATTCACCAACTCCCGAATGTCGGCTTCATGGGGGCTTTGCAGCGCCTGTGCCTGGTTGACATAAGTGGTCGCCTCGGCGCTGCGACCGTCGAGAAATAACGTCGCTGCCAGACTGTAGTAGACATAGCATTTTTTATCCGCCGGCTCGGTCAGGTGGATCACCGCCCGGTGGGTCGTATATTCCCAGGGTTCCTGATTGTCCGGGCGATTCATAAGATGGGGATCATCCAATAGGCTGACAGTTTTTTCCTGCCATCCGCGGGCCTGTTCCAGATTTCCCATGAGCCGATAGACGGCGGCGGTTTCGAACGTGGCGATGGGCGAGTCCTGCTTCAGTCTGCCGTACTGCCGGAGCGCCGCCGGATAGTTGTCCTGCTCGACATGGAGCGCAGCGAGATTAATGATGTATTTCGGTGTAGCCTCGGACACAGCCAGGGCTTTTTCATACATCGCGATGGCTCTGTCGATTTGCTTGGCGCGAGTATGGATGATGCCCAGGCCGAAATAGGCATCAGCCGCCTGAGGATTCAGCGCAATGGCCCGTTCGTAATGCTGTCTGGCTTTTTCATCTTCATCTTGGGCCGCATAAAACCGGCCGAGTAGTATTTGCACATCCGGGTCGTCGGGGGCCTGTTGTTCAAGCTGCTTCAGCTTCTGGCCGATGACTTCCGGTTCACCGGAATCGAAAACTTCGGCTTTTTCCATGCCCAAGCGGGCGGCGGCATTATCTGGCAATACCCGCAGCGCCTGCCGGTAAGACTGCGCGGCGTCGGCGTAGCGGCCGGTTGCCAGATAGGTGTCGGCCGCGGTTATGTGCTGCTGGTATTCCTGCTGCCGGGCAGCCCATTGGCCGTAGACGAAATAGCCGACGAAGATCAACGCGATAATCGGCAGAGTCCACCAGGGAAAGCGGCGGGGAGCGGTGGGCGGAACAGACGCGGTTCCGAGCTGCGCGGAAGCGTCGTGCCGCCGGTCTGCCACGAGTTTGCGAATGCCCTGAGCAATGGCGGCAAACGCCTCGTCCTGATTGGCCCACGTCGTCACCGGCCGGTTATCGCGGGGCAACGCCTGTAAATGACTGAATGGCGCATGGGTCCAATCGACCGGGCGCAACAGAATGGGAATGACGGTTGCTTCGCCTGCCTGATGGCGTTCCAGAGCGCGGGTCATTTCCTTGCTGTAGCAGTACTCGGACGCCATGAAATCGGAACTGATCAGCAACAGAATGATCCCGGCGGATTCCAGATGCTGGTCGATTGCGCGCTCCCACTCCTGACCGGCGTTGATATCGCGGTCCCGCCAACCGGTGATCAGACCATCGTGTTGCAGTGGACTCAGTTGCTTTTCCAGCTCCTGGCGCAAAGGTTCATCCTTGTGCGCATAAGAATAGAACAACTCCAGCGGCGCGGATGCGGAAGCCATGCGCCGGCTAGTCCCGCGTGGTCAGACCGATGGGGAAGTCGATCAAACCCTGGCTTTCGAACACGGGGAACTGGCGTTCATTGGAAATCTTGGGCACTTCATCCTGCACGAATTTCGCCAGTTCCAGCACTTCGATGGCGCCGTCCTTTGCCCTGTCGGCTTCGCCTTGCAGACCGGTGAGCAAGGCGGAAGTAAAAAAGCCATGTCCCTGATAGCCTTCCAGGGCAAGCTGGCTGCTGGAGGAAGCCGCCAGCACGGCCCGGCCGGTGGCGCGATACAGGCGGGTGATGGCGGTCTGCTCACTCGGACCGCCGCGCGCCGCCAGCGTAGTGGCGACGGATGCCAGCTTGCCCGCAGCGCCGGCATAGCAGGTATCCAGAATGATCAAGCTTTTGCGGGCGCGGATTTTGGCCAGCCAATCCCGCAGCCGTTGCTCGCTGACACTGCCTTCGCGAAAGGCGTTTTCACTGCTGTAAATGGCGTCGTAAGGAATGAAATGATACATATCGCTCAGCACGATACCGTGCCCGGCCAGAAACAGCACGAACACATCGCTTTCCCGCACCTGCCCGGCCAGTTCCTCGAAGGCGTTGCCAATGCCGGCCAAGGTGGCCTGGTCATCCAGCAGTGACTTGACCTTGACCGCCTGAAAGAGTCGCTGACCATGTTGTTGCAGTTCAGCGCCGATGTTGCGGGCATCATCGGCGGCGTACTTCAAGGTCATATTGGGATCCTTGTAGCGGGAAACGCCCAGCGCCAGGACGTACAGGGAGGAGGGGGCGAGTTGCCCGCCGACGTTGTCGGCAGTCATGGTCAGCGGTTGGGAGGCGACCTGATTGCTGCGGTTGTAGGCGATGAATTCCACCGTGCTCTCACCTGCCGCCGCTGGCAGCGGAATGCTGATCTGGATGGGCTTATAGCCGGGAATGCCGATGCCCTGATAGCGCGTCGCCTGTTCGACGCCATTGATCCGGTAGATCAACTTGCCGACGCCGCCGCGCTGTTCCTTGACCCGAATGTCCAGAATCAGGTTGGCGCCTTCCCGCCGCTGCGACACCAGTTCTAGTTCCGGCGGCGGCCCGCCGGCCAGCACCTGGCGCACATCGCCGATGCGGGCGACTTCAGACTGAATGGCCCGTTCGCCCGCTGGCGTCAGGCTCTGCGCCACCAGTTCGGGCTTGTAGAACAGATCGAAAAGCTGGTCCGCCTGGACGAACTGGCCTTCCTGGTCCACTCCCTGGTTAAGGTGATAGCCGATCAGTTGCTCGCCGTCCTGGCTGGCGGCGAAGAAGCCTTCCGGCGTCCACAGCACCCAACGCTTGCCGTCGGCATGGGCGAAGAAAGCCAGCCGTTCCTTGCCGTTTTCCAATTGGTACCAACGGATTGTGCCATCGCTGAAGGCGACCACGGCGAAGCGGCCGTCGCCGGAAATATTCACGGCCCAGGCGCCGCCAGGCACGGGCGCTTGCCACTGCTGCCGGCCCTGGCGGTCGAACAGGTGCAATGACCATTCCGTTCCCAACAGGAAATGCTGGTTGTCCGGCGCAATCGCCAGACTGCGTGCTGTTTCATAGGGTTCCAACGGCAATGCCTGACCGTTGAGACGGGGTTCGGTGGTGTCTTCCCAGCCGGTGATGTCCAGGCCCGGCGCGGTGGTGCGAGGTGGACTCAGTTTCGACTTTTTTTTCGCCTCCGCTTCAGCCACCGGCAAGGTGAATTCTCGCTGGCTCACATCCAGCCGGGCTGGGCGCTGGTTCCATTTACCCTGAGCGTTCAGCACGTCGAAGCTGAACTGAATGCGGCTGCCATCCTGGGAAACGAGGAATTTTTCCTGATTGCTGCGATGATCGGGAATGAACGGCGACAGCGCCCACACTTTTCGGCCGTTAGCGTCGAAGAGGCCGATCGCGGGATCTTGCGCTCCGAACGCCAGCCGGCCGTTCTTCAGCGCCCGGAGGTCCATAATCGTACTGGTGGACGCCGGCCAGTCGGCCACAGGGCCACCACCGGCCTGATTCCAGGTCAGGATAGTAGACATGCTCTCTTTGAAATAGGTCCCCCCGGCATACAGCGTTTGCCCGTCCTGGGACCAGGCAACTGTACTCAAATCACCGTTATCCACCCCCTGGGTAGCGGGCGCGTACAGTAAGGACAGGTCTTCACCGGAGAGCACGTTGACGGTGGTGGAATCGTTGAAACCTACCGCTACTTTGTCGCCGCTGGGGGAGAACCGGGCGGAAAAGGGCTGCTTGTCACCCGGCGCCGGCCACTTGGCGATGAGCTTGAAATCAGCACTATAAAGGCGGACGTAACCATCATAACTCGCGCTCACCAACCGTCCCCGGCGGTCGAATTCAACCCAGTTGCTATCGCTGCCATAGTCGGTATCCTGACCCACTTCGGCCAGATCGCTGGCGCGGTAGACCCGGACGCCGTTGTCTCTTCCCAGCGCCGCCGCCAGATAGCGCCCGTCCGGGGAATAGGCGAGGTGAAGAATGCCATTCGGCAAGTCATTGCTCCGCCGCGTCAGTTTGCCGCTGGCCCGGTCGAAGAGGTAGATGAAACACTTTCCACCCCAATCCCAGCCAGTCCATCCCCCCACCGCCACTGTTTCGCCATCCGGCGAAATAGCGACGGCATAAAGCTTGCTTTCGTTGCCCGATCCCAGTGGCGGTCGCATTGTCTGCAACAATTTTCCGCTGGTCAGATCCCAGACTCGTGCGGTTTTATCATCGGAAGCGGTGACCAGCCAGCGTTCGGCGGCGTCCAGGTCGATACGGTTAATCATCGCCGTGTGCATGCCGGTTTCAATGCGCAGGAAGGGCGTGTCGGGCGGCGCCCCGGCGTGGAGTTGAAAGGCGAGCGTCGGCAGCAGCAGCAGCAGGACGAGCCAGCGCAGCGCGCGCCGCCAGAGAGAACAATAGCGCCAGCGTAACATCATGATCTCCTTCGGCTCTTCCCGATCCAAGGGTCGATGTGCAGATTGTCGTTATTTTATTGTAGTCAATCGAACGGTAAATTGCAGGAAAGCAGTTTGTGGAACCAGGACCATCGCGGTAAGCGGGCGCCATTAATCCGTGCGCCCATAAAAAAACCCCGGTTAGGGGGATACCGGGGCCAAGTCATACCCGGTTTGGGGTACCGGGTTAAGCCCGCTCAGGGAGGAAAGCGGGCAAGCGCTGTAGGACGCTTGCCGATATAGATAAGCCCCCTGTCTGAAAGTTCGTCAACCCCAAAATAATTTTTGCGCCGGGTTAAAACGAATTGCCCTCCAGGATAACAAAACCTTGGAAAGCGTCTATAGTCTTGTAAGTTTGCTACGCTCCGGGCACCGGCAACAGAACGATAACCGTCCGGCCAAGCTAACGGATGGTAGGATAACCACCAGATTCCACAGCACTGAGGTCAAGCATGGCGAGTGATACCTTCTCCGATCTGGACCCCCAGGAAACCCGCGAATGGCTGGATTCCCTGGATGCGGTCATCGAGCGCGAAGGCGCGGAACGCGCCCATTTCCTGCTCGAACAACTGCTGGACAAGGCGTACACGGGCGGCGCCCATATGCCTTACAGCGCCAACACCCCGTATCTCAACACCATTCCACCGGAACTGGAGGAGCGCGCCCCCGGCGACCCGGCCATCGAATGGCGCATCCGCTCCATTATTCGCTGGAACGCCATGGCGATGGTGGTACGCGGCAACAAAACTTCCACCGAACTGGGCGGCCATCTCTCCAGTTTCGCCTCTATCGCCACGCTCTACGATGTGGGCTTCAATCACTTCTGGCGCGCGCCGTCCGAGCAGCACAGCGGCGACCTGGTCTTCTTCCAGGGCCATTCGGCGCCGGGCATCTACGCCCGTGCCTTTCTGGAAGGCCGGATCAGCGAGGAGCAGCTCGATAATTTTCGCCGCGAAGTGGACGGCAAGGGCCTGTCCTCCTATCCGCATCCCTGGCTGATGCCGGATTTCTGGCAGTTTCCCACAGTGTCGATGGGATTGGGACCGATCCAGGCCATTTATCAGGCGCGCTTCATGAGATACCTGGAAAACCGGGGTCTGGTGAAAACCGAGGGACGCAAGGTGTGGGCCTTTACGGGCGACGGTGAGATGGACGAACCAGAATCCCTCGGCGCCATTGCGCTCGCCTCCCGCGAAAATCTGGACAACCTGATCTTCGTGGTCAACTGCAACCTGCAACGGCTGGACGGTCCGGTGCGCGGCAACGGCAAGATCATCCAGGAACTGGAGGCGGATTTCCGCGGCGCCGGCTGGAACGTGATCAAGGTGATCTGGGGCTCATACTGGGACCCGCTGCTGGCTCAGGACAAGAGCGGCCTGCTGCGCAAACGCATGGAGGAATGCGTGGACGGCGAATACCAGACCTTCAAGGCGCGCGGCGGCGCCTTTACCCGCGAGCATTTCTTCGGCAAATACCCGGAACTGCGGGAAATGGTCAGCCACCTGACCGACGAGGATATCTGGCGGCTGAATCGCGGCGGCCACGATCCGCACAAAATTTATGCCGCCTACGCCGCCGCCTTCAAGCATCAGGGTCAGCCGACGGTCATCCTGGCCAAAACCGTCAAGGGCTACGGCATGGGCATCGCCGGCGAAGGGATGAACACCACCCATTCCCAGAAAAAAATGGGCGTCGACGCGTTGAGAAGCTTCCGCGACCGCTTCCAGGTGCCCATTCGCGACGCCGATCTGGAACAAGCCCCCTTCTACAAGCCGGCGGACGACAGTCAGGAAATCAAATACTTAAAGGAGCGCCGCGCCGCGCTGGGCGGCTATCTGCCGCAACGCCGTCACCAGGCATCCCCCTTGCAGGTTCCCGATCTGTCCGTGCTGGGCAGTCTGCTGGAGGACAGCGGCGAGCGCGAAATTTCCACCACGATGGCGTTCGTGCGCATCCTGACCGCCCTGTGCCGCGACAAGAACATCGGCAACTACGTGGTGCCCATCGTCGCCGACGAGGCCCGCACCTTCGGCATGGAAGGCATGTTCCGGCAACTCGGCATCTACGCCTTCAAAGGGCAGCTCTATCAGCCCCAGGACTTCGACCAGTTGATGTACTACAAGGAAGATAAAAAGGGACAGATCCTGCAGGAGGGCATCAACGAAGCCGGCTCCATTTCTTCCTGGATCGCGGCCGGCACAGCCTACAGCAACCACGGCATCAACATGGCGCCGTTCTATATCTTCTACTCCATGTTCGGTTTCCAGCGGATCGGCGATCTGGCCTGGGCGGCGGGCGACAGTCAGGCACGCGGTTTTCTGATCGGCGGCACCTCCGGCCGCACCACCCTGGCCGGTGAAGGCTTGCAGCATCAGGACGGTCACAGTCAGGTGTTCGCCGCCTTCATCCCCAACTGCGTGTCCTACGATCCGACCTTCTCCTATGAACTGGCGGTGATCATTCAGGATGGCCTGCGCCACATGTACCAGGAGCAGGAGAATATCTTCTATTACATCACCACGCTGAACGAAGCCTATCCACAACCGGCGCTGCCGGAAGGCGCCCGCGACGGCATCCTCAAGGGCCTGTATCTATTCAAGCCAGGTGGGGAGGGCGAACAGCGGGTGCAGTTGCTGGGCTCCGGCGCCATCCTGCGGGAAGCAATCGCCGCCGCCGGGTTGCTGGCCGAGGATTTCGATATTGCCGCCGATGTCTGGTCGGCGCCGGGCATCAACGAGCTGCGCCGCGACGGTCTGGACGTACAACGCTGGAATCTGCTGCATCCCGAACAGCCACCCCGGACCAGCTTTATCGAGCAGTGTCTGCACAACCATCCAGGACCGGTCATCGCCGCAACCGACTATATCAAGCTGTACCCCGATCAACTGCGCCCGTTCATCTCACGCCGTTACGTGACGCTGGGCACGGATGGCTACGGCCGCAGCGATACCCGCGTCAACCTGCGCCGCTTCTTCGAAGTAAACCGCTACTATATCGCCGTGGCAGCGCTCAAGGCGCTGGCCGACGAAGGCGCGATTCCGGCTGCCACGGTCGCCAAGGCGATCAAAAAATACGGCATCGATCCTGACGTGCCCAATCCGGTAACGGTGTAAGGAGGGGAAACGTGGCTAATTTACAAGAAATCCGCGTGCCGGATATCGGCGACTTCAAGGAAGTCAATATCATCGAAGTGCTGGTGGCGCCCGGCGATACGCTGGCAGTGGAACAGCCGATGATCATCCTGGAAAGCGACAAAGCCAGTATGGAAGTGCCGGCGCCCGAGGTCGGGGTGGTCAAGGAAGTCAAGGTCAAGGCCGGGGATAAGATATCCAAGGGTGATCTGATCCTGCTGCTGGAAACCGAAACTGGCGCGCCGACCATGGCTGCGTCCGAAACCGGGCCGTCGCCGGTGGTACCCCTGGGACCGACCGCCGCCAAACCCGCCGACTTCGAAGCGCGTCCGCCGGTGTCGTCCATGCCGGTGGACGAAGTGTCCTTCGCCAAGGCACACGCCAGTCCCTCGGTGCGGCGCTTCGCCCGCGAACTGGGCGTGGATCTGAACCGAATCAGGGAGGGCAGCGGTAACAAAGGGCGCATCACCAGGGACGACGTACAGCATTTCGTTAAACAGGTCATGATCGAAGGAGCGCCGGCCGAGGTTCCCGCTGCGACCGGCATTCCGCCGATTCCGCCGGTGGATTTCACCAAATTCGGCGCAATCGAGGTGCAGCCGATCGGCAGAATCAAACGGCTGACCGCGATCAATCTCAGTCGCAACTGGCTGAATTTGCCGCACGTCACCCATCACGATGAGGCGGATATCACCGACACCGAGGCGTTCCGGCAATCGCTGGCCGAGGAGGCCAAACAGCAGGACGTGCGGGTGACCCTGTTGAGCTTCCTGCTCAAGGCGGCGGCGGCGGCGTTGCAAGCGTTTCCCAACTTCAACGCCTCGCTCGATTCCGACGGCGAGAATCTGATCCTGAAGAAATATTTTCATCTGGGCGTGGCGGTGGATACCCCGGATGGGCTGGTGGTGCCCGTGCTGCGCGAGGTCAACAGGAAGAGCATTTTCGAGCTGTCGCGGGAGCTGGCCGAGGTCAGCGCCAAAGCGCGGGCCCGGCGGCTCGCCAGCAGCGATTTGCAGGGCGCCTGTTTCACCATTTCCAGTCTGGGCGGCATCGGTGGGCGCTTCTTCACGCCGATCATCAATGCGCCGGAAGTGGCGATTCTGGGCGTGACCCGCTCCTATACGGGCCCGGTCTGGACCGGCAGGGAATTTGCGCCCCGGTTGCTGCTGCCGCTTTCCCTGTCCTACGACCATCGGGTCATCGACGGCGCCCAGGCGGCCCGGTTTATGAATCATTATTGTGGGCTGATCGCCGACATCCGGCGGCTGTTGTTATGAGGGTTGGAACGGTTTGCCTGGGAGCGCCGGCATCCCCGCCGGCTCCCTGGGCTGACGGTTTGGCGCTAATCGACAACCAGCCGGGTAAAGCTGCCTGATTGCGGCAGGCTATACTACCTGCCCAGGTTCACCTTACGCCCGCGGAGGACCAGACTATTCATGAGCACCATCGCAGCCATCAAAGTGCCCGACATTGGCGACTTCAAGAATGTTGCTATCATCGAGATCCTGGTCGCGCCCGGCGACAGCGTCGCCGTCGAGACGCCGCTGCTCACCCTGGAAAGCGACAAAGCCTCGCTGGAAGTGCCTTCCCCCCAAGCTGGCAAAGTGCAGGAAGTCAGGGTCAAGGTCGGCGATAAGGTTTCCCAGGGCGATACGATCCTGTTGCTGGAAGTGGCGGACAGCGCAGCGGCACCGGCCCGGGCGGAACCCATGGTGACCAGCGCGGCTGCACAACCTCTGTCCCAACCGCAGGCTGCCGCTTACAGCGGGGGTGCCGCTGTCGAGGCCGAGGTAGTAGTGCTCGGTGCCGGTCCCGGCGGTTACAGCGCCGCCTTCCGGTCCGCCGATCTCGGCAAGCGGACGGTGCTGGTGGAACGTTACCCTGTCCTGGGCGGGGTTTGCCTGAACGTCGGCTGCATTCCCTCCAAGGCCCTGCTGCACGCCGCTCGGCTCATCGACGAAACCCGGGATTTCGCCCGGCACGGCCTGAAATTCACCGCCCCGGCAATCGATCTGGACGCTTTGCGCGGCTGGAAAGACGGCGTGGTCAAGCGGCTGACCGATGGGCTGGCCGGCCTGGCCCGCCAGCGCCAAGTGCAGGTGGTGACCGGTGTGGGGCAGTTTCTCGATCCCCACCATCTGGAAGTGATCGACACGGACGGCCAGCGCACTGTCATCCACTTTGAACAAGCCATTATCGCCGCCGGCTCGCAGCCGGTGAAACTGCCATTTATCCCTGCCGATCCGCGCGTGATGGACTCGACTGGCGCGTTGGCCTTGCAGGACATTCCGGCCCGACTGCTGGTGCTGGGCGGCGGCATCATTGGCCTGGAAATGGCCACGGTCTACTCTGCTCTGGGCTCGCGCATCACTGTGGTTGAAATGCTGGACCGATTGATGGTCGGCGCCGATGCGGATATCGTCAAACCGTTCCAGAAACGGGTCGAAGCGCGGTACGAGCAGATCCTGTTGAAAACCAAAGTCACCGCCGTCGAGGCCCTGCCGGAAGGTCTGCGGGTCAGCTTCGAAGGCGACAACGCGCCCGCCGAGCCGCAACGGTTCGATCGGATTCTGGTGGCCGTGGGGCGCACGCCGAACGGTCACAGGATCGGCGCCGACCAGGCCGGCGTCAAGGTCGATGAACGCGGCTTTATTCCGGTCAATGGACAATTACGCACCAACGCACCCCATATCTTCGCCATAGGCGATATCAACGGTCAGCCGATGCTGGCCCACAAGGCGATGCACGAAGGCCATGTCGCCGCCGAAGTCTGCGCCGGTCTGCAAGCGCATTTCGACGCCCGGGTGATTCCCTCGGTGGCTTACACCGACCCGGAGGTCGCCTGGGTAGGAATGACCGAGACCGAAGCCCGCGACAAGGGCGTCAACTACGGCAAGGGCGTCTTTCCCTGGGCAGCCAGCGGCCGCTCGCTGGCCATCGGCCGCGACGAGGGCCTGACCAAGATGCTGTTCGACGAGGCAACGGGACGGGTCATCGGCATGGGGATTGTCGGCTCCAACGCCGGCGATCTGATCGCGGAAGGTGCGCTGGCGATCGAGATGGGCTGCGACGCCGTGGACATCGGCAGGACCATCCATCCCCATCCGACCCTGTCGGAAACCGTCGGCTTGGCGGCGGAAGCCTTCGAGGGAACGATTACCGATCTGTATATGCCCGGAAAGAGGAAATAACAACCCGCCGCATCAAGATGCGGCGGGTTGGAATGCTGGTGCCGGAGGAGAGACTCGAACTCTCACGGGGTCGCCCCCGGTGGATTTTGAGTCCACTGCGTCTACCATTCCGCCACCCCGGCAGGAAGACGATTCATGATATAAGTTTTACTGTCTGTCGGGCAAGGTGATTATCGATAGTTTGCCGCAACGACCCGTGCCCATGTTACGCCGCGATTTCCATTTCGATCTTCCGCCGGAGCTGATTGCCCAGTATCCGGCGGCACGCCGTGGCGCCAGCCGGCTGCTGGTGCTGGACGGCAACAGCGGCGCATGGTGCGATCGGGTGTTCGGCGATCTGCCGGCGCTGTTACGTCCTGGTGATCTGCTGGTCTGCAACGATGCCCGCGTGATTCCAGCGCGACTGTACGGCCGTAAAGCGACCGGGGGTAAGGTAGAGGTGCTGGTGGAGCGCCTGCTGGACGACTGGCACGTACTGGCCCACGTGCGCGCCAGCCAGTCCCCCCCACCGGGCGGACGCCTGTTGCTGGCCGGCGACCAGGTCACCGCAACCGTGCTGGGCCGGCAGGATGAGCTGTTCGAACTGCGCTTCGACGATCCCCGGCCGGCACCGGCGCTTCTGGAGCAGTATGGCCAGATGCCGCTGCCGCCCTATATCGAGCGCCCCGCCGAGGACAGCGACAGCGCCCGCTATCAGACTGTCTACGCCCGTCAGCCCGGCGCGGTGGCGGCCCCGACGGCCGGTCTGCACTTCGAGCAGACGCTGCTGGATGAACTCCAGGCGCGCGGGGTCGAACTGGCCTTCGTCACCCTGTATGTCGGAGCCGGCACCTTCAGCCCGGTGCGGGTCGAGCGCATCGAGGAGCATGTGATGCACCGCGAACGGGTCGAGGTCGGTGCCACGGCCTGCGCCCAGGTGCGCGCCTGCCGACGGCGCGGCGGGCGCGTGGTGGCGGTGGGCACCACGGCGGTGCGCAGCCTGGAATCCGCCTGGCGGGAGGGCGATATTCATCCGCTGCACGGTGAAACACGCCTGTTCATCTATCCGGGGTACCGCTTCCACTGCGTGGATGCGCTGATCACTAATTTTCATCTGCCGCAATCCACGTTGTTGATGCTGGTCGCGGCTTTCGCCGGCCATGCCCATATCCTGCGCGCCTACCGGCATGCCGTCGTCGGGCGCTATCGCTTTTTCAGCTATGGGGATGCGATGTTTATGACCCGGCGCACCTCTTGCAATCCGTCCGGTCATAACCCTACATTGTGTTCATGAGGATCAGCTTGTGGAGAAATGTTAATGAAGCGTGTACTGCTGTTTGTACTGACCAACCTGGCGGTGATGATCATGCTGGGCGTCGTTGTCAATCTGCTGGGAGTCAATCGTTTTGTCAGTCAGTCCGGGATTAACGTGCCGAGTCTGCTGGTGTTTGCGGCCGTGTTCGGCATGGGCGGCTCCTTTATCTCCCTGGCCTTGTCCAAATGGATCGCCAAACGATCCACCGGCGCCCAGGTGATCGAGCAACCGCGCACGCCGACCGAGCAATGGCTGGTGCAGACGGTGCATGATCAGGCCCGCCAGGCCGGCATCGGTCTGCCGGAGGTAGCCATCTACGATGCGCCGGAGCCTAACGCTTTTGCGACTGGCGCCAATCGCAACCATGCGCTGGTGGCGGTCAGCACCGGTTTGCTGCACAGCATGAACGAGGACGAAGTGGAAGCCGTCCTGGGCCATGAAATCAGCCATGTGGCCAATGGCGATATGGTCACCCTGACCCTGATTCAGGGCGTATTGAACACCTTTGTCATCTTCTTTGCCCGGATCGTCGGTTTTACCGTGGACCGCGCCTTGTCCGGCAACAGCAACGACGAATATCGCGGCCCCGGCATCGGGTTCTGGATCGCCAGCATGGCGGCCGAGATGGTGTTCGGCCTGCTGGCCTCCCTCATCGTCATGGCGTTCAGCCGGCAGCGGGAATTCCGGGCCGACGCCGGCGGCGCCAGTCTGGCCGGGCGGCAAAAGATGGTCGGCGCGCTGCGCCGCCTGCAGCAGATTGCCGCGCCTTCGCATCTGCCTGCCGAAATGCAGGCTTTCGGGATCAACGGCGGTCTGGGCGCGGGTCTGAAAAAATTGTTCATGACTCATCCGCCGCTGGAGGAGCGGATCGCCGCCTTGCAGGCGCAACGTTGATTCGCGTGGAGCGGCGGGATGCCGCTCCCACCTTCACTCAGTCAGCCTACGAATTGCTGGAAGTCGAAATCCATAAAGGGACCGGCCTCTTGCACCATATCGCCCTGTATCAGGGCGACACCGAACTGCCAGATGCGGGCCATCTGCGGCGCGGAAGCAATATCGGCGGCGATGATCGCCGTGTGCATTTCCCTGGCTTTGTCGGTAATGGCTTTCAAATCCAGATGGCTGGCCTCGTCCTTCGATTTGATCAATTGCTCGATCAATTCGCTGTCCAGCTTGATATAGTCGGGGACCAGATTGACCAGAATATGCTCTGAATTCTTTCTGCCGCCGAAGTGAGACAGGGCGAAACCGCAGCCCATCTCCCGCAGCCGTTCCCGCAGCATCTTGATCTCCTTGAAATGCCGTTCGGTGCATTCTTCGGTCACTTCGAGCACCAGTGTGCCGCCGGGCAGGTTATCTTCCTGCAAGCGCCGTTGCAGCCAACTGTAGAATTCCTGCTGCAGCACCGAGTTCTGGGAGATCCGGACGAACAGGGTGGTCGATCTGTCGGGGCGCTCGGTCAGCGTGTCCAGGCCCTTGGAAATAGCCCATCTATCGAGCGCCGCCATCAGGCCGCGCTTCTCGGCCACGGCTCCCAGCCGTTCCATCGGCAGCGGCTGGGAGCCGTCATCCAGGATGCGCAGATACGCCTTGTAACGCTCGGTCGCGTTGCCCTGGAAGCTGGCGATGGGCTGGAATAGCAATAACAGGCGTTCCTTGGAGACAGCCTCCCGAATCTGCCCCATGATTTCCTCTTCCTGCCGTAACGGGCTCGTCTTGGGCGGCGGCGGCGCGTAGATATGCACTTGGTTGCTGCCCGCCTGACGGGCCTGTTCGCAGGCCTGATCAGCCTGCGACAGGATCTGGCCGGCGTTTTCGTGGTGCTTTTCAATGACGCAGATACCGACCGCACAGGTGGTGCTGACCAGTTCCTGGGCAGTATGGGTGGTGTGAATTTTGACAGCGTTGCTGATCTTCTCACCCAGTTTGAGCACGCTCTCATAGGCGGCGTCGGGCGAGTAGATCGTGAACACCGCATCAGAAAAGCGGGCTACGACTTCCATGCTGGAAACGCACTGCTGTAACAAATTAGCCAGTTCGTTCGCCAGTTGATCCACCGCTTCCGGCCCCGCCCGTTTGCTGATGGCGCGATAGTCGGTCAGCAAAATATAGAGCACGGCCCCGCCGGGCCGGTTGAGGGCGGAGCACAGCCGGTTCAACTGGTCGATGAAGAACTTGCGGCTGTACAGTCCGGTCAGCAGATCACGCGTCCTGGGCTCCTCGATTTCTCCCGTGAAACTGGGCTGCTGCTCGAACGGATGATTCACCAGGATCTGAAAACAGGGTTCGTCGTTCATCCGGTTAGGCAGACAACTGATCCGGACAGGAAAGCGCCCCCCTTTGCTGTCCAGCGCCGTCAGCTCGACCGGGACGGTAGTTTTACCTGATTTTGCCCCTTTCATGCTGTCCCGCAGCAGGCGCTTGAGCCTGTCCCGATCCTCGGGCAGAATCAGATTCATCAACGCCACCCCTTCCATCGCTTTCTCGCTGGCGTAACCGAACAGCTTCAAGTACGCCGGGTTGACGTACATGTGGGCGCCTTCATGAATATAGGCGATGGCGTCCCGGCTGTTTTCCAGCAGCATGCGGTTGCGGTTCTCGGCTTCCTGAATGCGCGCTGCCTGCTGCTGCGCCTGGCGACGCAGTTGCAGATGGCGCAGTTCCCTGCCCACTACCAGGGTCAGGTACTCGGTCTCGCGCAGTCGCAGCAATCGACGGCGCCGGCGCGCACCAAGTCCACCGGTCGCGCCGGCGCCGAATCGTCGATCAGGGCGATGATAGGAATGTCCTGCCCGGCAGCCTTGACAGTGGCGACCACTTCCGCAATGGTCGGCAGTCCTGGACCGTGACGCACCAAAATCAGGTCCAGCGGCCGGTAATCGACAAAATCGTGGATTTGCTTCATCCGCTCCGCCTGGTTCACTTGCACCACGTAACCGGCGACGCGCAGCGTGCGCACGATTTGACCGATATCGGCTGACGCATGATCCACCATCAACAACTGAATCAGGAGATGCTCGGCAATGTTGTGATCACGAGGTTGCATGGTCAAGTCAACAGTTCAGAGTCGGGTTCATAGTAACAAGGTTTTGGCGGGTTTACCCGCGTCTTCCCGCACCAGCCGGGGCGCCAGATAGCCCGGCAGGCGACGACGCAGCTCCGCCACGAGCGCCACTGCGCGCGTCTCCTCGACCTGGAAATGAGCCGCGCCTCGCACCGGATCCAGCAGATGCAAATAATAAGGCAAGACGCCTGTGTCAAAAAGTTTTTCACTCAAGGCGGCGAGCGTGGCGGCGGCATCGTTGACGCCTTTGAGCAGCACCGCCTGATTGAGCAGCGTCACCCCGGCAGCGGCCAGCCGCTGCAAGGCGAGCGCCACCGTTGGGTCCAGTTCCTGCGGGTGATTGGCGTGCACTACCAGGACCGTCTTGCAGCGGAAGTCCCGCAGCAACTGCGCCAGTCCAGCGTCCACCCGCTGCGGCAGCACGATGGGCTGGCGGCTGTGGATACGCAGGCGGCGCAGATGGGGAATGGCGGACAGTGCTTCCAGCAGTACGCTGAAGCGACCGTTGGACAGGGTTAATGGATCGCCGCCACTCAGGATTACCTCGTTGAGGCTGGGATCGGCGGCCAGGTAAGCCAATGCCTGGCGCCAGCGGCCGGCGCCCGCCGTCCGATAGGGGAACTCCCGCCGGCAGCAATAGCGGCAATGTACGCCACAGGCGCCGGTGACCAGTAGCAGTGCCCGCCCGTGGTATTTATGCAGCAGCGCCGGCGCTTTCAGGGCTGCCCGTTCGTGCAGGGGATCGCTGTCAAATCCCGGTGCCGGCTCGGTTTCCGCGCCCAGCGGCAGCACTTGCAGCAATAACGGATCGGTAGGATCGCCCGGACGCATGCGTGCGATGTAGCCTCTGGGGGCCCGCAACGGAAATAAAGCCGCGGCCCGCCGGGCCGCCGGCAGCAAGGCCGGATCCAGGTTCAGCATACGCAACAGTTCCGCCGGATCGGCAACAGCATCCACCAGTTCCCTGTGCCAGGCAGGTGTATGACGCCGTACAGTCGTTCCAGGTATCATAAGCGCCTTTGAATTTCTCAGCAGCAGAGCAAAATGCTATGGCTACATATAGTACCAATGAATTCAAGAGCGGCTTGAAAATCATTCTGGATGGCGATCCGTATGCCATCGTCGAGAACGAATTCGTCAAGCCGGGCAAGGGTCAGGCTTTCAATCGGGTCAGAATCCGCAATCTCAAGACCGGTCGGGTGGTGGAACGCACTTTCAAATCCGGCGATGGCGTGGAGGCCGCCGACGTGGTGGAAATGGATATGCAGTATCTCTATAACGACGGCGAGCACTGGCATTTCATGGACCCGCAAACCTTCGAACAGTTGAGCGCTGCTGCGGCCGTGATGGGAGATAATGCCAAGTGGCTGAAAGAACAGGATATCTGCCAGGTGACTTTATGGAACGGCGTGCCTTTGAGCCTCACGCCCCCCAATTTCGTGACCATGGCCGTGGTCGAGACCGATCCAGGCGTGAAGGGGGATACGTCCGGCGGCGGCGGCAAGCCGGCCACGCTGGAGAGCGGCGCGGTGGTGCGGGTGCCCCTGTTCGTGCAGACCGGCGAGGTCATCAAGGTGGATACCCGGACCGGCGAATACGTGTCCCGCGTCAAGGAATAAACCGTTGTGCCGACGCCCGACTGGCGGCCGCAGGCCGGACTGGAGACGCTGCGTCTGCGCGCCGGGTTGCTGGCCTCGGTCCGAGCGTTTTTTGTGGCGCGCGGCGTGCTGGAAGTGGATACCCCGGCGCTGTCCAGCGCCGCGGTTACCGACCCGCACTTGAGTTGCTTCGCCACCCGCTATACCGGACCAGGGGCCGGCCAAGGCCGCACCCTGTATCTGCACACCTCGCCGGAATTCCCCATGAAGCGCTTGCTGGCGGCGGGCAGCGGCTGCATCTATCAGTTCGCCAAGGTATTCCGCAATGACGAGGCCGGCCGCTGGCATAACCCCGAATTCACCTTATTGGAATGGTATCGGGTGGGTTTCGATCACCACCGCCTGATGGACGAGGTCGCGGCACTGGCAACCCTGTTGTTGCAGGAACGCATGGCTTTGCAGGCGGCGGAAAAACTCAGTTACGCGGACGCTTTTCAGCGCGAGTTGCAACTGGACCCGCACACCGCCCCGGTGGCTGAACTGGCCGACTGTACGGCGCGCCAGGGCATCTCCGCGCCGCCCGGCATGCCCGCCGACCGGCCCGCGCCCTGGCTGGAGCTGCTGCTCAGCCATTGCATCGAGCCCCGCCTGGGGCAGGGTCACCTGACGTTCATTTATGATTATCCGGTCGCCCAGGCCGCGCTGGCCAACATCCGCGCTGGCGACCCGCCGGTGGCGGAACGCTTCGAACTGTACCTGAATGGTATCGAACTGGCGAACGGCTTCCACGAGCTGGGTGACGCGGGTGAACAACGGTGGCGCTTTCTCCAAGACAACCGGCAGCGCGGCGCTTGGGGATTGCCGGCAATGCCGGTGGACGAACGCCTGCTGGCTGCGCTGGCAACAGGTCTGCCGGCGTGCAGCGGGGTCGCGCTGGGCTTCGATCGACTGCTGGCGCTCGCCGCCGGCAAAACCGCTTTGCAAGAGGTGCTGGCCTTTCCGCTGGAGCGGGCGTGATTGAGAGGCTGTATGAAAACTCCCTGCCCGACAAGGAGGGAGGGAGTTTTTGTACAGGCTCTTAAGTTTTTATACAACCATCTGCTGATGGACTGAGGCGCCGCTAAAGGGATGCGGTGATCTCTCCCAGCCGCTGCCCCAGGCGCACGCGCTCGCCCGGAGCCAACCCCGCATCCCAGCGCACGCTGTCCTGACCGAACAGCAGGATCACCGTGGAGCCCATGTTGAAGCGCCCCAACTCCGCGCCTTTATCCAGTACAATTGCCTCCGGTCCGGCGTCGGGATAACGCCACTGCCGGACGGTCTTCGCCAGCGGCGGCGTGATCGCACCCGCCCACACCGTCTCGATGGAGGCGACATTGATAGCGCCCACCAGCACCAGCGCCATGGGACCCGCCGCCGTAGCAAACAGGGTCACGACCCGTTCGTTACGGGCGAACAGATCGGGCACCAGTCGGGCTGTCAAAGGCGATACGCTGAACAAGTCGCCGGGGATATGGACCATCTCGCACAGTCGTCCCTGCAATGGCATATGGATACGATGATAATTATGCGGCGCCAGATACAGGGTCGCAAAACAGCCGTGGTGGAAAGGCAGGGCCCGCGCCGGGTCGCCGCCCAGCAGTTGAATCGCGGCAAAGCGGCGCTCTTTGGCCTGCAGCAGACTGCCCTCTTGCAAGGCACCCAGCTGACTGAGCGCGCCATCCACCGGGCAGCAGAGAGTGGCGGCGCCGGTCGCCAGTGGCCGCGCTCCGGCGCGCAGGGCGCGGGTAAAGAACTGGTTAAAGTCGGCGTAGCCGCCAGGATCGGCTTGGACCGCCTCGCTCATATCCACCTGAAAGCGGGCGATGAACCAGCGGATCAGGCGGTCTTTCAACCAGGGCCGCCGCGACCGGGTAAGCCGATAGGTCAGTCGGGTGAGGGCCCGTTGCGGCAGGCAGCGCTGCGCCAGATAGCGCAGACGGTCGCTCCAGGACACTGTTGCGCGGCAATCGCCAGCGTGGCTCATTGCGCCTGTTGATAGCGTTGGCGGATAGCGGCAAAATCGGCAGCCAGGGTTGCAGGCTGGTGCGGCGGCGTGAAAATAGCCCGCAGCCGGGCATCCGGATCGATCAGAATCACCGTGGAAGAATGATCGACTGCGTAACTTTCCCCTGGTTGATGCGCCGGGATGGTGTACACCACGCTCAATTGCCGGGCCAGCCGGTCGATTTCCTGAGCATCGCCCGTGGCTCCCAGGAAGTCCTTGTTGAAATACTGCACGTATTCTCCCAGCCGCTGCGGCGTGTCCCGTTCCGGATCGACCGAAATCAACAGGAAGGCGGTATTCTGACTGAGCCCCTGTTGCTGCAGCAGCCGGTCCAGCTTGTTCAGTTCCACCAGAGCCAACGGACAGATATCGGGGCAATAGGTATAACCGAAATACAAAAAGCTCCACTGTCCCTTGAGATCCGCCTGAGTAAAGGGCCGGCCGTCGTGTCGCTGCAGGGAGAAAGCGGCGATTTCCTTGGGTTCGGGCAGATAGATGCCGGTGATTTCCAGCGGTTTTTCCGGTGGACGGGGCAGCAACACCTGTCCCAGCCAGATGCCTGCCACCAGGGCCATGATGCCCAGCATTACTAACAATAGCGATTTTGCACGTGTCATCGGCTAGCTTTAATGAGTGAACCAAATTGAAGTGTAACGTACCGGCCGGAGACGCGCAGCTATTCTCGAGGTGAGTAGGCTCGCCGGATCACAGCGGTGAGCTTACTCACCTGGCGGCACCGCCGTGGGATGCCGCAACGCGATCCGCGTCATTTATAATCTGCAGGTCTGTCCAGCCGCGGGAGCCTGTCGCTCCCGCTGACCAGGCAGCGAACTACAGAGGGCTTGCACCATGATCTACACACTGGGCGAACGCCGTGTCGAACTGCGCGGCGCCGAACACTTCATCGCTCACAACGCTACGCTGATCGGCTCCATCGTGCTGGAAGACCGGGTCAGCATCTGGTTCAACACCGTGATGCGGGGGGACAACGAACCGATCGTGATCGGCGAAGGCAGCAATATTCAGGACGCTTGCGTGCTGCATACCGACGCAGGCGTGCCGCTGCACGTCGGCTGCTGGGTGACGGTAGGCCATATGGTCATGCTGCACGGCTGCACCATCGGTGACAACAGCCTGATCGGCATCAAATCGGTGCTACTCAACCGCGCCAGCATCGGCAGGAACTGCCTGATCGGGGCCAACACCCTGATTCCGGAAGGCAAGCAGATTCCCGACAATTCCCTGGTGATGGGCTCCCCCGGCAAGGTGGTGCGGCAATTGGGCGACGACCAGGTTGCCCGCATCCGCCACGCCGCCGAACACTATGTGGACAACATGCGGCGCTATCTGCAAGCTCTCAAAGCCGACGAGCGTTGCTGAGCCGGCGCAAGGGAGCGGGTTGCCAAGTGCAACGGCGCAACCACCTTGCCCGGCGCCAGCAGCGCAGTTACCATGCTTTTTCATTCCCTCCGACAACCTCTGTCAGGGACACTCGCAGCAACTGCAACCGGCACTATCGGCATGTCCGCTCCACGACCCCTCTTACCTGACCGCCAGGACTATCTGGAAGCCGTCATCGCTCAGGTCAGCACGGCCATCCTGGGCAAGGAACACGCTATCCGTCTGGCGCTCGCCTGCCTGCTGGCCAGAGGCCACCTGCTGATCGAAGACCTGCCCGGCATGGGCAAGACCATCCTGGCCCATGCGCTGGCCCAGAGCCTGGGCCTGCACTATCAACGCATTCAGTTCACCAGCGACCTGCTGCCAGCGGATATCCTCGGCGCCGCCATCTACGAGCACCAGCGCGGCGCCTTCGTGTTCCACCCCGGCCCGATCTTCGCCCAACTGGTGCTGGCCGACGAGATCAACCGCGCCACGCCCAAAACCCAGAGCGCCCTGCTGGAGGCGATGGAGGAACATCAGGTCACCATCGAGGGCGAAACCCGCGACCTGCCCACGCCCTTCTTCGTCATTGCCACCCAGAATCCCACCGACCAGGCGGGCACCTTTCCGCTGCCGGAATCGCAACTGGACCGGTTCCTGATGCGCATCGAACTGGGCTATCCCAACGCCGTGGCGGAGCGGGTCCTGTTGCAGGGACAGGACCGGCGCGAACTGCTGGCCCAATTCGTGACCTGCATGCCGCCCGCCGCATTGCAGGCCACCCAGGCCGCCGTGCCGCAGATCCACGCTGCCCCCGCGCTGCTCGACTATCTGCAAGCCATCCTGAATTTCTCCCGCCAATCCGGACTGTTCCGCGCCGGCCTGTCGCCGCGCGCCGGGCTGGCACTGTTGCGGGCGGCGCGCGCCTGGGCCTTGCTGCAGCGGCGCGATCATGTCGTGCCGGAGGATGTGCAGACCGTGCTGGCCACCGTCATCGGTCACCGCCTGTATCCGGCGGACGCCTATCTGGAGCAATCCGCCGACGCGCTGCTTGGCCAGTTGTTACGCGCGGTCAGCGTCCCGGCCTGAGATGCTCAGCGCTTGGCAAACACGCCTGGGGCGCTGGCTATCGCACCGCCTCCGGCCGCAGCGCAGCGCCGTCTGTTTGGACCGCCGGCACATCTATATTCTGCCTACCGTGTACGGCTATCTGTTCGCGGCCATGCTGCTGATCATGTTCCTGTGGGCGATCAACTACAGCAACAGCATGGGTTTCGGCCTGACGTTTCTGCTCGCTGCCGTGGCCCTGAACGCCATGTGGCGCAGCCATAACAACCTGCTGCGCCTGTGGGTGCACCCCGGCGCTGCCGAACCGGTGTTCGCCGGGCAGACCGCCTGCTTCAGTTTTCGCCTGACCAATCCCGACACCCAGACCCGCTACGGCGTCGGCCTGGTCCTGGAAAACAGCCCGGAACCACCCCGCTACGCCATCGTGCCGGCGCAGGGTGAGGCTGTCTTGCAGTTGCATCTGCCCGCCGTACAGCGGGGGCTGCTGCGGCCGGGACGGCTGCGGGTGTTTACCTGTTTTCCGCTGGGCCTGTTCGAAGCCTGGAGCTGGGTCGAATTCGAACAGACCTGCCTGGTGTATCCCCGCCCGCAGGGAGGGCGTCCTCTGCCGCTGGAGGCGGCCCGCACGGCCGGCGGCGAGGTCGGCGAGCGCGGCCTGGGTAGCGAAGATTATGCCGGGCTGCGCATCTACGTGCCCGGCGATTCGCCCCGACGGGTGGCGTGGAAAGCGGCGGTGCGCAGCGGTCATCTGCTGGTGAAACAGTTCACCGACCAGAGCCGCGCGGAACTCTGGCTGGACTGGCGGCTGCTGGCGCCGCTGCCGGCAGAAGCGCGCCTGTCCCAATTGTGCCAATGGCTGCTCAAGGCGGAAGCGGCGGGGCGGGTTTATGGTCTGCGCCTGCCGGCATTGGAATATCCACCGGCCGCCGGTGAAGGCCAGCGCCGCCGCTGTCTGGAGGCGCTGGCCCTGTGCGCCTTGCCGTCGCCGGCGTCGTCCTGATGCCCGGCCAACCCGCCGCCCGCCCGACAGCGCGCCTATGCTGTTGAATGTCGACACCTTTGCCTGGCTGGCGGCGGCGCTGACCTTGACCCTGCTGCCACACCTGCCGCACCTGCCGGTAGGGTTCTGGCTGTTGTTTCCGGCGGCGGTCGCCTGGAGCGGACGGGTGGTGCAGGGCCGGCGGCAACTGCCGCCGCGCTGGCTGCTGACGGCGATTACCCTGGCCACCATCGCCGGCGTGCTGCTGCACTATCGCACCCTGTTCGGGCGGGACGCCGGCACCGCCCTGCTGGCGGCTATGGTGTCCCTGAAATTCCTGGAGCTGCGCACCCTGCGTGACGGCATGGTGCTGATCTTCCTGGGTTATTTTCTGGTGATGGCGGTGCTGCTGTACGAGCAGACCCTGCCGCTGGCCGCTTATCTGCTGCTGGTCGTGATCGTGCTGCTGACGGCGCAGATCGCGTTGCAGCATCCCACGGCCTTGCCGCCGGCGCGGCTGCTCCGCTGCAGCAGCCGGCTGGTGGCGGAGGCCATTCCCATTATGCTGATCCTGTTCATTCTGTTCCCGCGCGTCCCGGGCCCGCTGTGGGGCCTGCCCAGGGACGCCTATAGCGGTCTGACTGGCCTGTCCGAGGAGATGACGCCCGGCTCCATCAGTCAGCTCAGCCTGTCGGATGCAGTCGCTTTCCGGGTGCGCTTCGACGGCCCCATTCCGCCGGCCAGCCAACTGTACTGGCGGGGTCCGGTGCTGTGGCGTTACGACGGCCGCACCTGGCGCCGCTGGGAGGAGACCACGCACAGTCAATTCTCCGTGCAGGTCGGCGGGGCGCCGGTGGACTATACGATTACGCTGCAACCGCATGGCAGCCGCTGGCTGCCGGCGCTGGATATGCCCGTCACCCTGCCGCCCGATGCCGGCATCACCAGCAGCCTGCAACTGGTGCCCACGCAGCCTGTCAATCAGGTACTGCGCTACGCCATGCGCTCCTATCCCCAGTACAACACGGGTCCGTTGCCGCCGGGGCAGGACTGGACCAGCCTGCCGGCGCGGTTCGATCCCCGCGCCCGGGCGCTGGCGCAGGAATGGCGGCAGCGGTACACCGCTGCCGCCGACATCGTCACGGCGGCGCTGGCCCTGTTCCGGCAGGAACCGTTTTACTACACCCTCAATCCGCCACTGTTGCAGAGCGGCAACGCTATCGACGAGTTTCTGTTCACCACCCGCCGCGGTTTCTGCGAACACTACGCCGGCAGCTTCGTATTCCTGCTGCGGGCAGCCGGCGTGCCGGCGCGGGTGGTACTGGGCTATCAGGGTGGGGAGCGCAATGACCTGGGCGGGTATCTGATCGTGCGGCAGGCTGATGCCCACGCCTGGGCCGAGGTGTGGCTGCAAGAACGCGGTTGGGTGCGGGTCGATCCCACCGCGGCGGTGGCACCGGCACGGATAGAACGGGGCCTGTACGCCGCTCTGGATAGCGCCGACAACCTGTCTCTGCGGGCCCGCCGGGACAGCGTCTGGCTGTATAACCTGGCGATGACCTGGGACTACCTGAACAACGCCTGGAACGACTGGGTGCTGGCCTATGGGCCGGAACGGCAGAAACAATTCCTGTCAGCGCTCGGATTCGGTCCGTTGGACTGGCGGGACATGACGGTCGCGCTGCTGCTCGCGCTGGCGGGCGTCAGCCTGGCGCTGTTCGGCTGGCAGACCCTGTGGAACCGTGCGGTGCGCGATCCGGTGGCGCGGGCTTATAGGGATTTCTGCGCCAAGCTGGCCCGCCGCGGTTATACCCGGGCCGCTCACGAGGGACCGCTGGCGTTCAGCGAGCGGGTGGCGCTCAGCCGCCCCGACCTGGCCGAGCAGGTGCGGTTGATCGGCCAGTTATACGCCAGTCTACGCTATGGCCGCCGACAGCCGACGGCGGCGGTCAGGCAGTTGCGGCGGCTGGTCAGACAGTTCCGAGTCTGACGCGGCCACCGGCCGGCGCTTCAGTAATTCTTTTGTAGATCCATGCCGGCATACAGGCTCGCCACCTGCTCCCCATAGCCATTGAACGGCAGCGTGTCGCGCCGGAAAAACTCACCGATGCGCCGTTCCTTCTTCTGACTCCAGCGGGGATGATCGACGGCCGGATTGACATTCGCATAGAAACCGTACTCGCCCGCCGCTCGCCGGCTCCAGGTGGTCAGCGGCGGCTGTTCGGTGAAATTGACGGCGACGATGGATTTGATGCTCTTGAAACCGTACTTCCAGGGTACGACCAACCGTAACGGCGCGCCGTTCTGATTGGGCAACACCTCGCCGTACATCCCGACTGCCAGGATGGTCAGGGGATGCATGGCTTCGTCGATGCGCAAGCCTTCCCGATAGGGCCAGTCCAGCAGCGGGCGGCGCTGGCCGGGCATCTGTTCCGGGTCCAGCAGCGTGACGAATTCCACGTATTTGGCATTGGCGGTCGGCTGGAAACGCTGCAGCACAGCGCCTAGCGGGATGCCAACCCACGGTATCACCATCGACCAGGCTTCGACGCAGCGCAGCCGGTAGATACGCTCCTCCAGGGTATGGGGCGCGAGGAAGTCTTCCAGCTCATAACGACCGGGCTTGTCGCAGGCGCCACCGACGGCCAGGGTCCAGGGTTGGGTGCGCAGGCTGTGGGCGTTGCGAGCGGGATCGCTCTTGTCAGCACCGAACTCGTAGAAATTGTTATAGGACGTCGCGTCTTTGTAAGACGTCGGCGGTTCGTCGGCGCTGAACGGACTGGGTTTAACATTCTCCAGTTTGGCGCCCGCCTGCGCGGCGGGCGAGGTCAGCCATCCCGACACGGCGGCCCCGGCAGCCACTGCCGCCACGGTTTGCAGAAAACGGCGGCGTTCCCGATAAACCTGGGGAGGCGTGATCTCCGCAGGATGGATAGTGGCAGATTTTTTGATCAGCATGGGCAACTCCACGTGGCAACTATGCAAGGTTAAGTTTAGACCACAGGTTGTAAGTTAAAGATTGGCGTTCCACACGAACGCTACCAAACAGGTTCCGCTAGAGCGTTGACTGGTTTGTATGGTAGGTCATAAGCCAGAATAAGGCCGCAGCCCGCTTCCGGCATCGTAGCGAGATCGGGATTGAGTCCTGCGAGCGCTGGCGTCCTCGCCGGCCAGGACGTGGACTGGACCACCGTCCGCTCCAGGCAAACCCAGCCGTCGCGGTGGTCCTGTCGGAGCCGGCGGGGACGCCGGCGCTCCCAGGCCTTTTCCGGCTTCCGGCATCGTAGCGAGATCGGGATTGAGTCCTGGGAGCGCTGGCGTCCTCGCCGGCCAGGACGTGGACTGGACCACCGTCCGCTCCAGGCAAACCCAGCCGTCGCTGTGGTCCTGTCGGAGCCGGCGGGGACGCCGGCGCTCCCAGGCCTTTTCCGGCTGCTGGATTGGCCACCTAGTTCAAACCGGTCAACGCCCTGTTTAGCCCAATGTTCTTGCCGCGGCAGGCAAGGGCATCTTCGACCTGGACGGTGGAGATAGCGGCCAGCGGGTTCCGTCACCG
Source organism: uncultured Pseudomonadota bacterium (assembly GCA_963708455.1). Lineage (GTDB taxonomy): Bacteria > Pseudomonadota > Gammaproteobacteria > Competibacterales > Competibacteraceae > CAIMUS01. The sequence continues at coordinate 655,732 of CAVPSQ010000004.1, read as the reverse complement.
GCGCGAAGTCGGTACAATCCCGCCCTGTCCGGTTCAATCAATTCCTGCCCAGATTCAGCGCCATGCACCCGCCCGCCCGCAAGCAACAGATCAACTTCAACAAGCTGCATAAGCGTCTGCGCCGCAACGTGGGACGCGCTATCGAAGATTGCAACATGATCGAGGCCGGCGACCGGGTTATGGTGTGTCTGTCCGGCGGCAAGGACTCCTACACGCTGCTGGACATCCTGTTGGATCTGCAACGCAGCGCCCCGGTCGAGTTCGAGCTGGTCGCGGTCAATCTGGATCAACAGCAGCCGGGCTTTCCGCAACAGGTGCTGCCCGATTATCTGACGGCACTGGGGATTCCCTTCCATATCATCGAGCAGGACACTTACAGTGTGGTCAAGCGGGTCATTCCTGATGGCAGGACCACCTGCGGACTTTGTTCCCGGCTACGGCGCGGCATCCTGTACGGCTTCGCCACCACCCATGGCATGACCAAGATCGCGCTGGGACATCATCGCGACAATATCATCGAAACCTTGTTTCTGAATATGTTCTATGGCGGTAAATTGAAGGCCATGCCGCCCAAGCTGCTGAGCGAGGACGGCCGGCATGTAGTCATCCGTCCGCTTGCCTATTGCAAGGAAACGGATATCGCCACCTATGCGGCCGCCAGAGGTTTTCCGATCATTCCCTGCAACCTGTGCGGCTCACAGCAAAATCGGCAACGCCAGGCTATCAAAACGCTGTTACAATCTTGGGAAAAGCAGTTTCCGGGCCGCCTGGATACCCTCTTCGCCAGCCTGCAAAATATCGTTCCCTCCCACCTGATGGACAGCCGGTTGTTCGACTTCGCCAGCCTGGGCGCACAACCGGATGGCGCAGCGCGGCGCCCCGCCTGGCTGGTGGGCGATAAGCAACCGGAGCGCCGTGCCACGAATCTCTCCACCCGCTGGGTCACCTGGATAGAAAACTTGAAAAATGAACAAGTTGATCTCCTGGATGAAGCGTGATAAAAAAATTTAATTCGGGCCGACCTGGCCGCGTCCTGGGCTATCGGCCTTATAATAACCACTAGTAACAAGCTATTCGGCGTGCGGCGCCTAGCCGCCCCTACCGATCCTTGAGACTCCTCTATAAAAAATCGTTGGGAGATATTTTCGTGGAAAAAATCTGGTTAAAACGGTATCCCCCTGGGACGCCTCCTGAAATCAATCCGGACGAATACGCCTCTGTGGCTGAAATATTCGAGCAAAGCTGTAAAAAATTTAGCAATAAGGATGCTTACGCCAACATGGGTTACGCCATTTCGTATGCGGAACTGGACGCCAAGACCCGCGACTTCGCTGCCTACCTGCAAAAAGACCTGGGGCTATACAAGGGCGATCGGGTAGCAATCATGATGCCCAATCTGCTGCAATACCCAGTCGCGCTGTTCGGCATCCTGCGGGCTGGTCTGACGGTGGTCAACGTCAATCCACTGTACACGCCCCGCGAACTCCAGCACCAGTTGAACGACGCCGGGGTGGAAACGATCGTGATCGTGGCCAATTTCGCGCATGTGCTGGCCGAGGTGATCGCTACTACCCAGGTAAAGAATGTCATCGTTACCGAACTGGGCGATCTGCTGCCCTTTCCCAAATCGCTGATCGTCAATTTCGTCGTCAAATACGTCAAGAAGATGGTACCGGCCTACGACCTACCCGCTGCGGTTTCCTTCAAAACCGCGCTGTCCAAGGGCCGGAAATCGACTTTCGATCGAGTCCCGGTCACGGGCGACGATCTCGCCTTCCTGCAATACACCGGCGGCACCACCGGCGTCGCCAAGGGCGCCATGTTGACCCATCGCAACATGATCGCCAACATGCTGCAGGTGTCCGCCTTTATCGGCCCCGCCATCAAGGAAGGCCAGGAAATCGCTATCACCGCCCTGCCCCTCTACCACATCTTCTGTCTGACAGTTAACTGTCTGACCATAATGAAATTCGGCGGGTTGAACGTGCTGATCACCAACCCCCGCGATATGCCCGGTTTTATCAAGGAACTACAGGGTCTGGGCAAGTTCACCTTCATCAGCGGAGTCAATACGCTGTTCAATGGCCTGATCAACAATCCCGATTTCGCCAAGCTGGATTTTTCCGCGCTCAACCTGGTGGTGGGCGGCGGCATGGCGGTGCAGCGGGCCGTGGCGGACAAATGGCAAAAAGTGACCGGCACCCGCATCCTGGAAGGTTATGGCCTGACTGAATCCTCGCCGGTCGTGTGCGTCAATCCGACGGATTTGAAGGAATTCAACGCCAGCATCGGCCTGCCGATGCCGTCCACGGACATTTCGCTGCGGGACGATCAGGGCAATGTAGTCCCTGCCGGTCAACCGGGCGAATTATGGGTGCGCGGTCCGCAGGTCATGCGCGGCTATTGGCAGCGCCCGGATGAGACCGCCAAGACCCTGACAGCGGACGGCTGGCTGCTGACCGGCGATGTCGCCACCATCGACGCGGAAGGCTTCGTCCGCATTGTAGACCGCAAGAAAGACATGATTCTGGTGTCCGGCTTCAATGTCTATCCGAACGAGATCGAAGACGTTATCGCGCACTGCGAAGGCGTGCTGGAAGTAGCCTGCATCGGCGCGCCCGACGAAAAATCCGGCGAAGCGGTCAAAGTATTCATAGTCCGCAAGCCCGGCGCAAGTCTGACGGAAAACGATGTCCGCACTCACTGCAAAGCTAATCTGACCGGCTACAAGCAGCCCAAATTCATCGAATTCCGCGACGAGCTGCCCAAATCCAACGTCGGCAAGATTCTGCGCCGCGAACTGCGTTGATGGTATTGGCATGGTGTTTTAAAGGGAGGCCAAAGCCTCCCTTTTTCGTCTAATGGAGGCGCCAGTGATTTCCGGCAAACCGAGTAAAAGTGAGAGTGCGGCGCTGTTGCTGTATCAAATGAACCGCTTGAAAGAAACCCAGCAGCCACAGGACGACGGCCTGAACGCCCAGTTGAGTCTGCTCAGACGCTGGCAGGCGGAACGGCTGGCCCGCACCCATGCGGATCTGCTGCATGACTCCCGTTACCGGCCGGCGGCCGAATTCTTTCTGGAAGAGTTGTATGGCGACAAGGATTTCAGTCGGCGCGACCACGATGTGGAGCGCGCCTATCCGATCATGGTCAGGACCATGCCGGCCGGTGTGCTGCGGGCCATCGCCACCTCAGTGGAATTGCATGCCCTGTCCAGTGAGCTGAATATCGAACTGCTGCGCGTGCTGGTCGGGGAATTCGGCTTGCAGGACCAGTTGAGTGAAGAAACCTATGTCAGCGCCTATCGTCATTGTAATAACTACGACCACCGGGCTCATCAAATCGAGCTGATCCATGGGTTGGGGACCAAGCTGAGCACAGCCGTTCACAATCCGCTGGTCTACGCCGCTTTGGTGCTCGCCAGAGGCCCCGCCTATCTGGCCGGTTTCGGGAAATTGCAGGAATTCATCGAATGGGGTTTTCGCGCCTTTCGCAATATGGAGAATCCCGATGATTTTCTCAATACGATCGTGAGCCGCGAACTGCAGCTCCTGGATCGCATCTACCGGCGCGATCCATAAAACCTATCCTTAGCGCCGTGTTCAGCCAAAACCGTACCGGTGATGGCGCTGGCCTGTGGCTGGCCGTCTCGGTTGCCCGCGGTCAATGGAGTCAGCCGGTTGAACCCGGTTTAGCGCCCTAATGGACATGGTTCTCAATCCCTATAAGGGCGTTCTGCGGCACTTCCTGGTGCTGCTGCGCCACCTGCTCGGCTTGCTGGCGGGTGGCGTTGTCGCCCAGGCGCGCGCGCTGCCGCCGGCGCAACAGCAGGGTCTGCATCATCTGGGCAGGCGGGCGGCCGCGGCGCTGTTCCAACGCCTGTTAAATCCGGAGATCGCCAACCTCCCCTTCCCCGGACAGTTGCGCCGCCGCTTGGAATTAGCCGGCCCTACTTACGTCAAGTTCGGGCAGATCATGGCCGTGCGCGAGGACATGCTTCCAAAGGCCATCACCGACGAGCTCAAAAACCTGTTCGAGCGTCTCCCCGAACTGCCCTTCCCGCAGATTCGTGCCATCATCGAAGACGAACTCCACCAGCCGATGGAGGATCTTTTTAGCACCTTCAACGAACAGCCGCTGGGGTCGGCTTCTATTGCCCAGGTTCATTTAGCCCAACTCCACAGCGGGGATAAAGTGGTCATCAAAGTGATGAAACCGGGGATCCGCGAGGCGATCACGGCGGAATTAAGGCTGCTCACCCTGTTGGGGAAAGCGTTGCAACGGCTCATTCCCAGCTATCAACCGCGCTACCTGATAGACGAATTCAGCAACTATACCGCGCGCGAAATCGATTTCATCTTTGAAGCCGACAACGGCGAACTCTTTGCCCAGAACTTCAGCGATACGCCCGAGGTGGTCTTTCCCAGGATGTACCGCGCCCTGAGCACCCGGAGCGTGCTCACCATGGAGTTTCTGGACGGCTTTAAACCTGGTGCCCCCCAGACCTTGGAGCTCAGCGAGGCGCAGCGGGACCGGGCCATGGATCTGGGCGCCGAAGCTATTTTACGGATGCTGTACCAGCACGGTTTTTTTCATGCCGATCTGCACGCCGGCAACCTGCTGGTCTTGCCGGGGGATCCGATCCGCATTGGTTTCATCGATCTGGGTATGGTGGGCCGCTTTGAGCAGGAGACCCGGCATCGGATGTTGTATTACTTCCACGCCCTGGTCAACCAGGATATTGAGGGAGCCGTAAAGTATCTCAGCGCGCTCGCGCGGGTGGATGAAGACAGCGACCTGCCGGGGTTTCGCCGGGCCTTGGCGGATTTGTCCCGACGCTTCGTCATGCATTCGGCCGAGGGCGGATTCAGCGTGGCCCGGTTGATTCTGGAATCGATCGGGTTGGGGGGAAGGTATCGGGTATTTTTCTGCGTTGAACTGGTGCTGATGGTCAAGGCGTTGATTACTTTCGAAGGCGTTGGCCAGATGTTGAACAGCCGGCTGGATGTGGTCGCCATGACGCGGCAACACGTTGATCGGATTTTCAGGGAACAGTACCGCTTCGCCGAGCTGACCGGGGAACTCCTGCGCCACACCTTGCGCACTACCCCGGAGGTTATCGATTTTGTGACGCACCTGCCGGAGCTGCTCAGTGAGCAACTGCGCGCCCTGCAAGAACCCCCTCTCCCACCCCGTAAACCGGTGACCGGAGTAAGCGGCAGCATTGTGGCAGGCGCTTGCCTCATGAGCGGTGTTCTGGCCCTGCTCACGGGAGGACCGCCGGTGCTGTGGATCGCGCTCTTTCTACTGGCTATCTGGTTATACTTCTTTGGTAAGTAACCCAGGTTGCTACCTGTCATGACCCACTCTCTTCCCAGCCTCAGCTGGCCCGAGGCCACCGCCCCAGAACCGGGGTTACAGTACTTCGTCCATATAATTGTTGATTTCTCTTTCAAAGAGCGATCTCAGCGGGATCAACAAAAAGCCCAGCCGGACATGCAGACGCACCTCCCGCTCATCGACCTCCATACGGCCGCTGACACCGGCACGCTCGAAATGCAAGGTATCGCCATTCCAGCGATACTTTAAATTGAATCTGTCGTCGAGGTGGGCTGCAATCCGTTCTGCCGCCTCGCGGGCTTTGGCAAGGCTCAACGTATGCTTGCGGCGGACATCGATGTTGGACATAAGCTTTCAGGCGAAAAATGAATGATCGATAAGGTGAAGGCACCGCCAGGATGGCCAGTCGAGTATAAGCTTAGCATCGATTGCCCTGGAAGACGGCAGGCGCTTGCGCCCCGGCATCCGGCTCGCAGGTTTCGAACCAGATGCGACTGGCGTCCACAATCTCCTGGCGCACCAAGTGCTGGATAGAGCGGGAAAAGGTGACTGTCAGATGCCCTATGCCAGGCAGGGCGATGTTGTTCACATGATCGTAGCGCAGCGTCGCGTTGTCCTGAGGAGCGATCAGGTTGTCATGGCTGCTGTAAATCGAAGTAATGGGTACAGGCTGAGATTGCTGCTCGGCGCCGTTAAGATCGGCCAGCCAGGGATTGCCGGGGGCCATCTGCGCGACGTTCGGTCCTTTGCTCAAGGAAAGCCCGATCAATGCGCTGCCGTGATGAGGAGAAGCCAGGGTGATAATGCGGGCGACATAAGGCTGCCCCCCATGCCGATGGACATAGGTGCGCGCCGCCAGTCCTCCCATGCTGTAGCCCACCAGGATCACCTGGCCGGCTCCGGTCAGGCGACGCATCTGTTTCACCTTGGCGGCGATCTGAGTTGCGTACTGGTCGATATCGCCGCGCACCGGCTCCAGGTCGATGGTAAACACCTGCTGGATTCCCTGCCGACGCAGATAACATCGCATGGCCCACCAGAAACCCGCATTGCAGTAATACCCATGAATCAGCAGCACGGGCAGATTGTCACAATTGGCGCCGGCCGGCGTTGGGGGGGAGTGCTCGCCCACAAACCAGCGCTGAGCCGGCTGCAGGACGGTATACAAGGACAGGAAGGCGGCTAATTCCGACAGCACCAGCCACAGGGTTCGCAGCGGTCCGATGCGCAGAGACTCAGGTCGCTCGTCCCGATGCCGCCAAGCATAACCGAAGGTGAACACGATCAGATGAGTGCGCCAGGCAATGGCGATGCCCAGCGCCAGCAGCACGATCTGCCAGAGCGACCAGTCACCATAATGCCAGAGCAGCGCGCCCTGCAGGCAATAAAGCGTCAGTTCGAAAGTCATCAGGCGTCGCAACGCAGAGGCCAGCATGTCGTTTCCTTTTGTCTGGGTGCAAGCAGTTATGCTTACAGTACGCTTAACAGAGAGTGTCGGTAATTCATGATATGTCATGATCAGTGTCAAACCCTAGTACCCCTGCGCATAAATCCATATACACAATCTCTTATGGTTGCTTGCCCGGCGCAAGGCGGCCGCCATGCCCTCTGATGTCACGACAGGGCCCGCGACAACCGCGCGGCGCGCCCGTTCCAGTCGCCACCATGCTTCCAGATGCAGGGTACTCGGCCAGGGCGTAATGGCCGAGCAGCCAGGCCCACACGGCGTCCCTGGTGATAGCCGCTGTCCCGTTCCCGGACGTCACCCCGGTAACAGGCTCGAAAGTCCTGTTCTGCTGGCGCCAGCGTGCGCAATCCATAGGATCGGCAAAGCGAAATTTTCTATCCAGGCGTAGTCCCGCTGAATAACCCCGTCGGGGATTTGGATATGCAGAGTGAAGCCCTGAGCGTAGTGAACCTGTAACCGCGCTCCATTGCCCGCAAGCTGCGGCGTAAATTCGCCAGCCACCATTCCCGCCGTTCGGCCTGCGCCAGGTCGCCGCAGATGTCCCGACCGAAACGGATCGCGCCAGGCAGGCTCATTGCAATCCGATACTTTAAAGAAAATCCTATTTGCCGATTCTGAACGAATTCTTCACCTTTTTCGAAAGTCGCTGCATCCTTGTCGAAATAGTATCTGGCGGGCGCTGTGTAGAAAAGATTGTAATACCAATCGCCCTGTACCAGCCCGTATTTAATGATTTTTGTGTCAGGTCCGCCCCGTGGCTGAAATTCATAGACCAGCTTGAAACCGGGAAAGCCGCCGATAGTCGCCGGGCTTTCTTCAATAAACCGGAGATTGCTCAAATCAGGATTGGAAATGAGATCATCCTTGTTTACCTCAGCCGCTTCCTGAGGCAGCATTCCTTTGGTGAATTTTTTCTTGGTATGCGCCAGATCTTTATCGACAGGTACCCGGTATATTCCAATGCTCTGTAATAACATGCCGTCACGGGTGATAAACACACCCTCGTGAGCGGTGCCTGGTTGCTTCCAACCCTGTGGTAAATCAATCTCAAAGTTCTGCGTGGTTTCGGTGTAATGACCACCCACGTCCTTCCATCGTGGGGGCAGCGACGTACAACCGCTCAGGATCAATCCAATCAACAACCCCAGTGCCGTAATCTTCATGGCTCTTAACCTCACTGTCCTGCTTTAATTGCATCGAGATATTGTTCTATATACGGTTTATCTTTGGCGGTAGGAGCATGCAGCAGGTATTTCTCGAATTCCCGCCGGGCTTCCTCTTTGCGTCCCTGCTTGTAATCGATCAGCCCCAGTCCTTTATAAGGATCGGCATAGACGGGATCGTAACTCACTGCCAGGCGGTATTCCTGCTGTGCCCGGTCCCTGTCGCCCGCCTCGTCGCGCTGCCGATACAACTCTCCCAGCAGATAGCGTGCCTTGGCGTTGCGTGGTTCCTGCTGCAACGCTCTGATTATACTTTTCCCGGCGGAGCCGAAGCGTCCCATCGCCAGATCGAGTCGCGCATTATCGAGCAGCAGCGGAAAAATCATTTGCCTGAATTGATCCTCCCCTTTGTCGCCCTGCCGGCCGGCATAACGGCTGTTGAGCAGCCGGTTGTAATTCTCTATCCGTTCCTGCAGACGTGGGTGGGAGCCGAAAAAGAACGGTTCATTTATCTGCTTCTCAGCGACCTCCTTTTGGAGATGGGCGAACAGTGCAGGCGCTTCCATCGGATCATAGCCTGCGGTGACCATTAACTCGAGTCCGTCGCTATCCGCTTCCGCCTCCAATTCCCGCGAATAGCCGCTCACTGCCGCCAGCGTGCCCACCGAGCCCAACATCTGGCCCAGATTGCCATAAGCGCCGAGAGGCAGCATCATCACCTGAAAAGTGGCAGCGAAGGCAGTGGCGTTCTGCACAGTTCTGAATTGCTGCACCATGTGCCGGTGAATCGCATGATTCATTTCATGGCTCAACAACACCGCCAGTTGGGCTTCGTTATCCATCCTGGCCAGAATCCCTGTATGCACATAAATCGCCCCATTGGGAAAGGTGAAAGCATTGAGCAGAGGATTTTCGATAATCCGGACGTGGAAAACGAGTCCTTTCCCTTTTAAACCGGTTGGTATGAGCCGTTGGGCGACTTCATTGACATAGCTTTCCAGAGCGGCCTTCTGGTAAAGATGGCCGCTGTTGTTGAGCCGCGCCTGTTCTTCCTGCGCCCGGTTCCAGAGACGCCGCTCGTCATCCTCCAATTGCAATCCCGTTGGCAATTGATCGACCGGCATCAATGGGGCGGTGGCACAGGATAGCAGTCCGGCCAGCAGCAATAAACCTGGAAGGGCAATTTTCATGGGTAATCCGCTCCTGGTGCCAAACATTACGATGCAGGCGGGCCGGCGTCACGATTCGACGCCATTCAGTGGAGCGGGAAGTTGCTGAAGACCCTTTCGACCAGTTTGGCGGCGCTGGCCGGATCGCGCAGATCGTAGCCTCCCTCGGAGAGGGCCGAGTTGTACCAGAGAAGCGCGCCGCTATGAGCATCCACCAGGGCTATGCTCAAGGTAGTGACTCCCAAATTAGGCACTACGATTACGCCGACCAGAGGACCGAGCACGGTCATGGTGGTTTGCAAGGCCTTGCGGCCGCTGGAAGCGATGTGATCGTGACCATGGGCAACCAGCACCGCATCCGCCTGTGGGGCGAGTTCCCGCACTTCCGTACCCAGGGATTGTGATAGAGGAGAGCCGGGGCCTGAGCGGGCGCTGATATCCACGTTGTTGAACAGCGCCAGAGTTTGTTCCAGATTGGCTTGCTGCGCCGCTGAGAGCGAGGCACTGGACACTACTTTCACGGTCAACCCGGTGCGTTTCGCCAACTCCGTATTCAAGGCAGCAGCAACATTGTTTTTGCCACTGGCGGCCCATTCGTCGATCTGTTCCTGCCCACCTCCCACGGCAAGCTGTTCGACCTCGACCCGCGGCGGGAGTACGGCGATGGTTTTCACCCGCTGGACCTGCTCAGTAGACCAGGGAGTGGTTCCGGAGCCTGAAGTGGAAGTGGCGCAGCCGGTCAGTAAGAGAACTCCGGGCAGCAGGCTGATGGATAGGATTCTAATGTTCATGTTGACCCCCGGTTATCGTAGTTTTTGTCGCTGAATGACGACGGCTCTCTGGTCATTTGCGTTGCCAGTTGCTAGCCATTATACTATTGATAATTAAGCAAATTTTTCATAATCTACCAGATCGATAAAAAGGCGCTGAAATGAATGACCCCCATTGAAAATCCCATAGCAATGTCTTTTGATCACTTTGATTATCCTCATTCTGCCTGCACGTTCGGCGTGTGGGACTTGTTTGAAAACATAACAATGCGAATTCAGGGCTAACTTGGACGAAGGGAGTAGCAACCAATCCACTGATGGCCGAAGCTATGGGGTGAGCTACCACTCCAGCACCTGGGGAGACATGCAGTGGATTGAGAAGTACAGTTGATAACGCTTTATGAGTTCGTTGGCAAGCACTATCGTGAGCAGTTAGGGGTTTACTGCCAGCGCTTCAGTCCCTTTGTGGACCTCACGTTCACCGATGAGGAGGTGCTGTGTATCTACCTCTGGGGGGTACTACAGAAGCGGCGAGAGGTCAAGGACCTCTATGATCACACCCGGCGGTATCTGGGTGCCTGGTTTGCGCAGCTACCCTCGTAGGGCAGCTATGCCCAACGGTTGAACCGCGTGGCAGGGGTGTTTGCCCCGCTGCTGGGACTCGTGCAGCAGATCTGTCCGCACACGGGGGTGCTGGAGCACATCCGCTTGCTGGATTCGTTGCCGATCAAATTGGCTCATGCGAAGCGCAGCAACCGGGCGCGGGTAGCCTCCGAAATCGCCAACAAAGGCTATTGTTCGTCCAACGACGAGTACTACTACGGGGTACGTGCAAGCCTGGAAATCTAAGGAAACCGATAGTGAGGAGCGACGTTGAGAGCATCTGATAACGTGTTAATACAGGACCCTCCCCATGACCGACTATGACAGCCCCTGGAAGGAAATGCTGGACGGCTATTTCCCCGACTTCATGGCGTTGTTCTTTCCCGACGCCTATCAAGACATCGACTGGAGCCGGGGCTACGAAAGCCTGGATACCGAACTTCAACAGATTGTCCGCGATGCTGAACTGGGCCGACGGTTGGCCGATAAACTGATGAAAGTCTGGCGCCGCCCGGGCTGGCGACCCAGCGACTACGGTTATGAACTGTGGGGCTGTCGGATGCGGCTCGAATTCCCGACAGTCAAACTGCTGGACTACGAGCCTCGTCGGGCGGAATGGGAAAACAGCGACAACCCCTTTGCGATCGTCGTCCTGGCTCACTTGCAGAGCCAGCACGAGCGGAATAACCCGGAAGGACGGCTGCTTGGCAAGCTGGCGCTGATCCGCCGGCTATATGAGCGCGGTTATAAACGCCAGGCGATTTTGGACCTGTTTCGGTTCATCGACTGGGTGTTGGAATTGCCGCAAGACCTGGAAATCCGTTTTGAGGCCGAACTTGAACAGTTGGAAGCGGAGCGACGTATGCGCTATGTGACCAGTATTGAACGGCGGGGTATTGAGAAGGGCCTCCAGCAGGGCCTCCAACAGGAAGCCAGCTTGCTGCTGAAGAAATTGCTCAACCGGCGGTTTGGCGAATTACCGGCATGGGTAGAGGAGCGGTTGGCCAACGCCAGCCGGGAAGAATTGGAATACTGGGTGGAGCGGGTATTGGAAGCCCGGCGTTTGGAGGAGGTGTTCGCTGTGGAGTAGGGGTGTCGGCAAGCACATTCTACCCAAGCCGTCCAGCGGCGCAAAGGCAAACGGCCCGCCGCCATGAGCGTCGATGTCGTGGCCGCCCTGTTGCTCCTGGAAAGCGGGTTCAATCAATCCAGGTCGAGTAGCTCGAACGGCACGGTAAATGCCTGCATCTGGAAGAGAGTTTCGTAGCGGCGGGAGCAACCGAGTAAGGTGGGCCGTGTCCACTCTACCGGGCTATATCTCCGTCGGCAGCCTCACCAAAGACGTTCGGGCTATCGATCTTTCCATGCGTTTCAAGACTTGGTAAGCTTTTATCCAGTAAAAGTCGCTTCGCGACGCGAAGCCATGACAGTGGCCGGGAAATTTATGACCGATTACGACAGTCCCTGTGAAGCGGAGCCAAACTCAGGTTAACGCTATGCCCGTCATTCAATTAGAGGCTCAATTATCTTCTGCACAGCTACTCCAGGCGGTGGAACTGATGCCGTCCGAGGAATTGGATGAATTCGTAGAACGGATTCTGGCTCTGCACGCCCAGCGCTCAGCAACGCATCTCGAGCACACGGAATCAGAACTGTTGCTGCAAATCAATCGCGGCATTCTCCCTGAACTGCGCGAACGCTATGAGGCATTGTCGGCCAAACGTCAGGCGGAAACCTTGAACTCCGAGGAGTATGCGGAATTGCTGCAACTGACCGGGCAAATCGAACAATTGGATGCTGTGCGTCTTACAGCACTGGCGGAACTCGCCCGATTGCGCCAGACATCCCTGGCGGAACTGATGCAGACGTTGGGCATCCAGCCGCCCGATTATGCCTGACAAACCGCTGTCAACCGAACAGCGTGCTTTGGTGATTGCCCGCGCCCGGGGCTGTTGCGAATATTGTCGAAGTCAGGCGCGTTTTGCCACTCAATCCTTTTCAATTGAGCACATCATTCCACACAGCAAGGGCGGTGAGACCACGGTGCCTAATCTGGCGTTATCCTGCCAGGGCTGTAATAACCACAAGTACAACAAGATTCAGGCACAGGATCCGATCAGTGGGGAAACCGTACCGCTGTTCCATCCGCGTCGGCAATACTGGGATGATCATTTTACCTGGAACGACGATTACACCCTGATACTTGGCTTATCACTCAGCGGTCGAGCCACGGTCGAAGCTCTAAAGTTGAATCGCGAAGGATTGGTTAATATGCGACGTGTTCTGTACGTGATGGGTGAGCATCCCCCTCCACTGCTCCCTTTTCCAACCGGCCCACTATCATGATTGTGATCCCCTCTTCCCCGGCTTCCAGGTCGAACTGGTGAAGTTGTCTTGGGTAAAAGCCTTCCCGAGAGTCCCGTCCCCCGCCTCGGTGATGGGGGACATCCTCGGAGTCGAGAAGGATGTTCGCGTTTCTTACCCCTTCAGTCGCCCGCCTGCAGTCTTGTAGGGTGGGCACGGCCCACCCTACAAATTAGGATTTACGGGAACAGGTGGGGCATGCCCACCCTTATATGTCGATCTACCTGGCTACCTGGCTCGTGCTAGATCACCTTCAGTCTGCGGCGAACGCTCCCGCGAGCAGTATCGGGCTGACCTCTGGGGTCCCAATGGGAGTAATAACAACCTCGTGGATCGTTCCACCCGTGAATGGGTTCGATGGGTTCGGCAGGTCGCTGTATCGCTTGCTGACGGCGTCAGCGCTGTCGTACCCAACGCAGAGGCCGTCGCCGCACAGCGTGAACTTGCCAACCTGCGCTTTCATCGGACCTTGCGCGACGGGATCTTTGTTCACGTCTGGATTCACGTAGAGCTCGGTATCGCCCAGCGACTCGCCATAGCCCGGCGGCTCGCTGGTGGGCCCGGCCGCTCCCTTCCTCGTGAACTTCACGACGAAGGTGTACTCCTTGTCGGGTACGAGTGCGAGTGCGTCGGGGGAGACAAACTCCTGTTGCTCGATGCCGAGGAAGTTGTACACATAGTACAGCTTCTTGTCGTCCTTCCCGATGAACAGCGAGTGACCGCCGAAGCGCGAGCCGTGCGCAAAGATGACGCCCGAGCATTCTGTACTCTCGATTTTGACCTTGGCCTCGATCGTGTACGAACGGCCACGGATGCTGACCGCGACGCTCTCCGGCACGGCTGCGGTGCCGGGATAATAGGTATAAAAAGGCTGGGGCCCTTCCTCGGTGGGCCGTACAATGTTGGCTTGCTCCATGGCGCTGCGATCATCCAGCGGCAGGACCATATTCTTCTCCGCCTCATCGAACCAGACCCGGATCAGGTGCTGGAGCATCTCGGGGTGTTTATCCGCCAGGTCGGTGGACTCGGAGCGGTCTTCGTCCACGTGGTACAGCTCCCACTTGTCATTTTCGAAGTTGCCCTTGCCGCTCAGCGGAGCATGGAGGCAAGCGGCCTTCCAGCCGTCCTCCCAGATCCCACGGGTCCCGAGCATGGCGTAGTACTGGCGCAACTTCTTCGTCGGAGCGTCGGGCTTCGCATCCCAGGTGTAGCACATCGACACACCCGAGAGCGGGTACTGCGGGACGCCCTTGTAGACAGCGGGCATCTCCAGACCGCAGGCCTCGAGGATGGTCGGGACGATGTCCGTGGCATGGTGATACTGATGGCGGATCTCACCCTTGGCCTCGATGCGCGCGGGCCACGACATGACCAGCGGGTCACAGGTGCCGCCGGCATACTCCGAGTAGCGCTTGAACATCTTGAACGGCGTCGATGTGGCCGCAGCCCAGCCGGTCGGATAGTGCTCATACGTGTCCGGGCTCCCGAGCTTATTGATCAGCTTCATGTTCTCAACGAGCTCGTCGGGGTATCCGTTGAAGAACTTGTTCTCGTTCACCGAGCCGTCGGGGCTGCCTTCTCCCGAGGCACCGTTGTCAGCGGCGTAGATGATCAGCGTGTTATCGAGCTGGCCAGTCTTCTCGAGGTAATCAACGATGCGGCCTACCTGCGCGTCGGTGTACGTCGAGAACGCGGCATAGACCTCCATCAGCTTCGAGAACAACTTCCTCTGAGCGACGTTGAGCTCACCCCATGGGCGGACGAGGTCACCCTCGTTCGCTATATTATACGGCTTACCGTCACTGTCCGTGTTCGTCATGCCCTCCAGGGGGTTGAGATCGGTGAGCTGGGTATTTCCGGGCAGGATGCCACTCTTGCCGATCATCTTCCGCCACACCCGCTCGCGGTAGGCCTCGTAGCCATCGTCGAACTTGCCCCTGTAAGGCTCGATAGCTTCCTTCGGGACTTGGTGCGGGGCGTGGTTGGCGCCCGGGCAGAACCACATGTACCACGGCTTCGAAGGGTTGCTGGCCTGCTGGTCCTTGATCATTTGAATCGCCTGGTCGGCCAGGTCCTTGGAGAGGTGATAGCCTTCCTCCTCCTCGTCGTTCCCCCAGTCCTTCTTCGGCAGACACGGTTGCTCCACGGGATGGTTGTCTGCGATCAGGTCGGGATACCACTGGCTGGTCTCTCCACCGATGAAGCCGTAGAAGCGGTCGAAGCCCTTCGCCAGTGGCCATTGCTTCTTGGTGGAGCCGAGGGCGACGTTCTGTCTCGGGGACGTTGTGGTTCTTGCCCACCCAGAAGGTGCTCCAGCCGGCGTCTTGGAGAATCTGCGCGATCGTGGCGCATTCATCCGGCATGCGGGCGTGCTGGCCCGGGAATCCGTTCGCCCCCTCCGTGATGCTGGCGTTGCCGTTGAGGTGGTGGTTGCGGCCGGTCAGGAGCATGCCGCGGGTCGGCGAGCAGAGAGCCGCCGTGTGCCATTGCGTGTATCTCAGCCCATTGTCAGCGATCTTCTTTAGGCACGGCATGTTGATTTCGCCACCGAAGGGCTCCCAGGCCCCCAGGCCGGTGTCGTCGAAGAGCACGAACAGGATGTTCGGCGCGTCATTGGGTGCTTTGGGAGCGAGGTACGGGTCCCGAGTCTTCCTTCGAGTCACGGACATCGAGATCGATGACTCCTTTGAACTCTGGATTCGACATTGTTTCTCTCCTATTTCTGGCTTACTTGGTTAGTTGCATGATCTTGTCCGCGAAGCGGCCTTGGCGGAGCAGGCCCGCCATGGTCTTCATCGTCGGAGCGATGTGAGTAAAGAAGGCCTTGTAGCCGGTGCACAGGTAGTTGAGTCCCTCCTCGCCGTCGGGCGTCTTGATGAAGCGGTTGCGTGGGCACTCGCCGTAGCAGGCGAACAAAACCGGGCATTCCTTGCAGAACTTCGGCAAGGTGTCGTACTTGTTCTGGCCGAAGCGGCGCTGTTTCTCGGACGTGACCAGCGTCTGCAACGGTGTGTCCTTGATATTGCCGAGCCGGTAATCTGGCTCGACGTAGTGATCGCAGGAGTACACATCGCCGTTGTGCTCCATCGTCAGGGCCCCGCCACACGTGGGCGAGACGATGCAGGCGTTGTGCTGCCCCAGCCAACTGCCGAGCGCCACGTTGAAGGTGACGACATACACCTTGCCGACATCGCGCTGCACCCATTCATCGTAGATGCCGATGAGAAACTGGCCGAACTGCTCTGCCGTCACCGTGCGCTCGGTGACCAGGTTGCCCTCCTGCTTGTACAGCGGCCGGTCCGTACCCTTCAAGCCGCCCCAGCCCTGGTTGGCAAGGGCCAGCGTCTGCTCGGTAGCGCGCTCGACGATGGGGATCAACTGGATGTACTGCGCCTGCAGCTCGTCGCGAAAGAAGCGGTACACGGCGAGCGGGTGGTTGGCGTTGGCGGCGTGAATCGTGCAGAGGATGTTGACGTCGACGTTGTGCGCGCGCAGGCAGTTCCAGCCGCGGATCACGTCGTCGAAGCTGCCTTTGCCCTTCTTGTCGATGCGGTAGGCGTCGTGCAGCTCGCGCGGCCCGTCGATGCTCAGGCCGACCAGGTAGTTGTGCTGCTTGAAGAAAGCGGCCCACTCGTCGTTGATGAGCGTGCCGTTGGTCTGCATCGTGTGCAGGATGCGCCTATGGTGAGGCTTGCGATATTGGTTGGCCAGCGCGACCGAACGCTGGTAGAAGTCCAGTCCGCGCAGCATGGGCTCGCCGCCCTGCCAGGCGACATCGACCTGCGGACCGGGCGACGACGCCATCAGTTGAGCGATGTAGGTCTCCAACGTCGCGTCGCTCATCAGCGGGCTCTCGCGCTCGCCATACAGGTTCTCCTTGGAGAGGAAGAAGCAGTATTTACAGCCCAGATTACAGGCCGCGCCGGCGGGCTTGGCGAGGAGGTGATAGTGGGTGATACGCGACTGCATACGAGTGGCCTGTTGGTGCTTACACTTTTCCGTCGGCGATCCACTGGTTCATCAGCGCGGCGCTGATGTCCACTTCCTCACGCAGCGCCTTTTCAAAAGTACTCTCCAGCAAGCCGCCGATCCCATATATCCTGGCTTCAATCTCGTAAGTGAGAACGCGATTGGCCTGGTTGTCGCCGACCGGAACGATTTGCAGGCGGGCCTCCAAGCGAACCTTATCCGACGCGCTGGATAGGGTGAGCCTTGATCGTCCCGATCGGCTGTTTTTATCAAAAGTAACCTCCTCTTTGTAGGACGAATCTCCGATCAATTTACGGACCGGATCCGGCAGATTGCTCGTTAGTTTCTTGCCGGTGTAGTTGCAGACGATCTGCGTATCGGATTCACTCCGGCTGGTGACCGCGAAGGCGGAGTAGCCGAGCTTTTGCTTGTAGAGGGCTTCGTTAAATGCCTGGTCGAAGTAGAGCTTGGCGCATTTGTCCGCATTGCAGTTGATGGTTTGGGTCACTGTAAACTTTGCCATTTTTACTCTCCAGATAAGGGTAAGTCTTGTAGGGCGGCGCGGTCCACCCTGCCAGTTTAGATAAAAATTCCAGACCTTGGTAGTAGGTTATTTATACCGATGTGCCAGCGTTATCCACTTTACGCAAAAATTCAGCTTGAATCCGCCGGGCCGGGTAGCCTTTTAGGAAAGCGCTGAAGCCTTACATGAACGGCGCTACTTTACCCGCTAGCTGGGTCGACTCGTTATGCACTTTTCGACAAGGTGAGCCCGCTGGGCTGAACGGGAAAGTATCTTCGGCACGTCGTTCGGGGGCGGGGGCGCTGGTTCTGGTGGGAATTCAAGACCCGGAATCGGCCGCCGGCGGCGAGCGCCGGGCGGTTCCGGGACCGGGCTAAAACGCGGTTAAGGGCTGGATCAGGAAGTCGCGGGGTTCCGGGAAGCGCCGGCTTAGGGTCTCCGACGGACGCTCGCCGAACATCCGCGCGTAAACGGCGGCAAAACGGCCGAGTTCATAAAATCCGTGCGAGTAAGCGACATCCGCAACCCGCACCTCGCCCTTGCGGGCCACCAGTAATCGGCGGCGGACCGCGTGGAGGCGCCGGATTTTCAGATAGTCGCGAGCGGTCATGTCGAAAGCCTCCTGGAACGCCCGCTCCAGGGTACGTTGGCTCATAGCCGCCGCCTCACACAGGCTTGGCAGCGTAACCTCCAACGGGTTCCGCGACCACAGATAACTCAGCGCCCGATCGAACCCCTGGTTCCGGTTGGACCGGCTTCCCATCACGAGTTGCAGCGGCTGCCCCTCGACCGCATCGGCGAGTTGTCTTACCAAATCCTCTTCGAGCGACCGCACCGCCTCCGGGAACTGCAGCATTCGAGGGTGAGTCTGCGTTTCCTGCAATACGCGGTTCAGCCAGCCGGCGAACCTCTCCACGGAGCCTGCCGAAGCCGGCAACAGCCGGGTCGCGGCGGCACGCTCCAAGGCTTCGAAGGTGTCGGCGGGCAGGGAACGCCGGAGCAAGGCCAGGTCGATCAGGACGATGAAATGGGCCTGCCCCTCGGCGAAAACGAGTTCCACCGCGCCGGGCATCGAGCAGGGAAGCCCGGAGCCCGCCAAGGGCGACCTCCAGTAGCTGGAGCCCGAAGCCCGGCGGATCGGAACCAACAGGCTCAGCATGCCCGGCGGCGCCAAGCCCCGGCATCGGTAGGCTGCACCGGCTCTAGCCTCCCACAGAACCACGGCGGGGGTTGCGAGATACACCATATCGACGCGATAGCTGCGGCCCAATGGGGTATAGATCGTCTCGACAGGCCGTGAAGCTTCTTCGTGCAAACAGGGCTCGTCGAACCAGACGCGGCCGGTTCTCACCAAGATCGGTTCACGGGATCCCCCAGGCGGATTGCTACGGTTTCTCTCGCTCATCGGCGGGTAGGGTAGTGTCTCAATTTAGTATTTCGGCGCCCTAAACTTGCAGGCCGAACTCGTACCGGTTGAGGAACAATCTGATCCCCATATCGTGCCTCTCGGTGGATTTGGAGAAGCCGATTCAGCCTGACCGCACCGAATCCGGCAGCCGCAAGCCATAGAGGATCAGAGCGCCGGCCGCCAGGAAGGCGATCAGGGACAACAGCCCGGCTTTCGGCGTGCCCGCCACCGTGTTGACGGCGCTAAAGAGCAACGGGCCGAGCGCTGCGGACAGACGGCCCGTGAGCACGTTGAAGCCGAAGAACTCCGTGGCCTGCGCGGGCGGCACGAGGCGTGCGTACAGGCCGCGCAGCCATGATCAGATCGTCGACCATCAGGCGCCGCATATCCACTACCTGGCCGTGAGTTGGAGGAAGTGTAGTTGCTCGCAGGCAGGGGCCATGGCCCTATCCGTATTTTTTTCATCCACCTCCGTGAAGACCTTGCGAGCAGTGCCAGCATGGCTATCCGGTGTAATGATGGAGGTGTGCATTGGGGTGCGCCTCTATCTGGCTGCGGTGGAAGGTGAATTGAGATCAGAGATTAGGCTGTCCATTCGCTCAGAAACTGGTGGATGGCTTCCCAGGGTTCCGCAGAGTTTTGTCTGGCAGCTTCTTCAAGAATGAGCCTCAGTAAATCGCATTTCAACCGCTGCTGGGCTACCGCGCTTAAAACCGTGTGGTCGGCGGCCGTTTAATATAAACGCGAACAAACGGTCTGGAGAATCGATTACAATCGCTTTACGTTCTCTTTATCGATGAGGTAGGCGATGGACGTAGTGACCGTATCCTCCAAATTTCAAATCGTTATTCCGCGATCGGTACGCAAGGCTCTCAACATCCAATCCGGGCAGAAGTTGCAAGTGCTCACCTACAACGGCAGCATCCATCTCGTTCCGGTAGTACCGATCGAACAACTGCGTGGATTCCTGAAAGACATCGATACCGATGTTCCCCGCGAGCGGGAGGATCGGGTGTGAATGTGGTCGATTCCTCCGGCTGGTTGGAATATTTTGCCGACGGACCCAACGCCGATGATTTCGCCAGACCGATTGCAGACAGGGCCAACCTGATCGTCCCCGTTATCACTCTCTATGAAGTGTTCAAACACAGCATTCAGCAACAGGGCGAGGAAGCTGCCAGGGTCTGCGTGGCGGCCATGCAGGAGGGCCGAGTGGTGGAGGTAGACGCCGACCTGGCTCTATCGGCAGCCAAACTTTCCTTCGACCTCAAACTGCCGATGGCCGACAGTCTCATTCTCGCCACTGCCCGGGTCCACAGCGCGACACTGTGGACCCAGGATGACGACTTCGCGGAAATGCCGGGTGTGCGCTATATCCCCAAGTCTAAAGGGTGAGGTGCTCAAATTGCATTCGCAGTTGAGCGTACCGGATAAGGTCTTTTCCTGAAAAGATGATACCTGTGGGTCCAGTCTTTATTCCCCCCCTGCCAAGAGGGGGTGCCCGAAGGGCGGGGGGGTCAAGTCCGCCAGATCGAACCACCCCGGCGCTGCGCGCCACCCCTCCTTATCCAACGAGGGGAATTCATGCCCACCTATGCCGCCTGACTTGCCGGTATAGCCTTTGCCAGAAATCACCTAACGTGTTAACACAGGACACTCCCCATGACCGACTACGACAGCCCCTGGAAGGAAATGCTGGACGGCTATTTGCCCGACTTCATGGCCTTTCACCGACTGGGTGCTGGAATTGCCGGAAGACCTGGAAATCCGTTTTGAGGCTGAACTTGAACAGTTGGAAGAGGAGCGACGCATGCGCTATGTGACCCGTATTGAACGGCGGGCCAGCCCAGCAATCAGGGTGCGCGGTGCGTACCCTGCATCACATCTCTGGCCGGCCAGAACTTCTGGCTGTAAGGCCGCTCTATGCTATGCTCATTATCCCTATAATTTTTCAACCGGCGTGTTGTTACCGATTTTTCATGACGGGGAGGTATGCGATGAGAACGATGCTGGCGGGTTTGATGTTGCTGGTGGTGATGGCTGCGGGCGGTTGCGCGACGGGCGGCAGCGGGGATAGCGGCGCGGGTCCCAGCGACCGGCAGATCACGGCGGCGGTCAAGGAGGCGCTCAAGCAGGATGAACTGCTGACCAACGCCACTATCGACGTCAACACGGAGCAGGGCGTGGTCACCCTCAGTGGCAGCGTGCCTAATGCGCAAACCTACACCCGCGCCATCTCCATCGCCCGTGGGGTGCAGGGAGTGAAACCGCCGGTGCAGGTCGAGCAACTCAGCTACGCCCGCTGAAGTAAAGCCTAAATCCCTATGTGTGGCATCTGCGGCGAATGGCGCTTTGACGGGCAGGAGCCGGATCTGGCCTTGCTGCAGCGCCTGCTGCAGCGTTTGTCCCGGCGGGGTCCCGACGCCGAGGGTTGCTATACGACGGGCTCCCTGGCGCTGGGCCATCGCCGCCTGGCGGTCATCGACCTGAGCGAGCGCTCCAGCCAGCCTATGGTGGATTCCGAACTGGGGCTGGTACTGGTATTTAACGGCGCTATTTACAACTACCGGGAATTGCGCCAGGAACTGCTCGCCAAGGGCTATCGCTTTTTTTCCGAGGGCGACACCGAAGTCATCCTGAAAGCTTATGCCGAATGGGGCGAGCGTTGCGTCGAGCAACTGATCGGCATGTTCGCCTTCGCTATCTGGGACCGGGATCGGCATACGCTGTTCCTGGCCCGCGACCGGCTGGGCATCAAGCCGCTGTACTACACCCGCGACGAGCGCCGCGTGCGCTTCGCCTCCACTACCCAGGCCCTGCTGGAAGCCGGCGATGTCGATACCGCCATCGACCCGGTGGCGTTGCACCATCAACTGACGCTGCATGCCGTGATTCCGGCCCCGCGCACGATTCTCAAGGGAATCCGCAAGTTGCCGCCGGCCACCACGCTGAGCATCGACGCCCGGGGACGCGAGCAGTGGCGCGTCTATTGGAGCCTGCGGGCTAGCCGTCCGGCGGAGCCGCGCAGCGAGCAGGAATGGCTGGACGCCGTCCAGCAGAGCCTGCTGCGCTCGGTCAGGCGGCGCCTGGACAGCGCCGATGTGCCGGTGGGAGTGTTGCTGTCCGGGGGACTGGACTCCAGCCTGCTGGTGGCGCTGCTGGCGGAAAGCGGCGTGCCGGATCTGCTGACCTTCTCGGTGGGCTTCGAGGATCAGCCGGAGGAGCAGGGCAGCGAGTTCGAGTACTCCGATCAGGTGGCGGCGCGCTACGCCACCCGTCACCATAAGCAACTGATTCCCAACGAAGACGTGTTGCGGCGACTACCGGAGGCGATCACCTGCATGGCGGAGCCGATGGTGGGTCAGGACGCCGTGGCGTTCTACCTGCTGGCGGAATGGGTGTCGCGCACCGTCAAGGTGGTGCAGAGCGGCCAGGGCGCCGACGAGGTGTTCGGCGGTTATTTCTGGTATCCGCTGATGGCGGCGGAATCCGGCAGCGATCTGGAGCGCTTCCGCCGCCATTACTTCGACCGGGATCATGCAGAATACCTGGAAACGGTCGAGCCGCCCTATCACGGGCCCGACCATACCGCGGCACTGGTGGCGGAGCGGCTCGCCCTGCCGGCCGCGGACGAATTCCTGGACCGGGTGCTGCATTTGGATGTCACTACGCTGATCGTGGACGATCCGGTCAAGCGGGTGGATAACATGACCATGGCCTGGGGACTGGAGGCGCGGGTACCGTTTCTCGACCATGAACTGGTCGAACTGGCCATGCAGTTGCCGCCCGCGCTGAAGATCGGCGATGGTGGCAAGTGTATTTTGAAGCGGCTGGCGCGCGGCCGGCTGCCGGATGCGGTGATCGACCGTCCCAAAGGTTATTTTCCGGTGCCTGCGCTCAAGTACGTGCGTGGCGGCTTTCTGGACTTCATGGCCGCCATCCTGGATTCCCGCGCCTGCCGGGAACGGGGACTGTTCCGCCGGGCTTACCTGGATAAACTTTTGTCCAACCCCGAGGCTTACCTGACCCGGCTGCAGGGCAGCAAATTGTGGCACGCGGCCCTGCTGGAACTCTGGTTACAGTTGAACGTCGACGCCAGCAAGATGGCGTAAACAGTAGGTTGCTGATTGCGGCAACGATCCCTTCCGACCATGAGGTAATGCAACTATGGATGTTTTGGAGCGTATCAAAGAACAGGTTGAATCTAATCCGGTGGTCATTTATATGAAAGGCACCCCGGATTTTCCCATGTGCGGCTTCTCCAGCCGGGCGGCGCAAGCGCTGGCCGCCACCGGTATCCCATTCAACTACGTGAACGTCCTGGACGATCCGGAAATCTTCCAGAATCTGCCGCGCTATGCCGACTGGCCCACATTCCCACAGATCTATATCGGTGGGGAACTGGTTGGCGGTTGCGATATCACCCTGGAGCTGTACCGGACTGGCGAACTGCAAAAACAGATGCAGGCGGCGGTCGCAAAGGCGCCGGCCGGCAGCGCCTGACGATCCGGGTTACCTGAAAATCCCCGTAAAATTGAGTTGGGCGTATGACCGCATTCGTAGGTGCAAAGGAACAAATGACTCCCGCAAATAGCGCCAAAGAACGGCTGGTTCAGGCATTCAAGTTCCTGAAGGAGCTGAACGAGTTACGGAATCCCGTGCCGCGCGATTTGAGGGGTTCGGATGTACTGCGGCTGGATGCTTGGCCAACACATCCATGTGTGCAAGTGCGGCGCGGTGACCGTGAGGAAGAGGATACTGATGCGGCAACAGAGGCAGAAATGGAGCCGCTCATTCGCATCCAGCGAGTACGGCTGACACCGTGCCCGAAGCCACCCGAGATTTTGGACGGCTGGCTGAAACCGGGGTGGCAGTCCGTAGACGAAGGGGCGGAGGTGCTGGAATCGCGGAACTTCCAGGACAAGGAGACGCAGACCATCACCGTCGCGTTCGCGGATGACCAAATGCGCGTCACGGCGTTGAACGTGTGGACGGCGGCGCGCGCGAAATGGGTTGTGGCTGAGCGGCCGGCGATTGCGGCGCGGAAGCTTTTCGAGCGAATTCACGCTCTGTGGACGACGATGCAACGCGAGGGCGACCGCGTGGAACTGGTGCTCGCAGACGGAATGCTTGATGTGGCGGAGCACTGTATCCAGCATCCGGTGCTGATGCAGCGGGTGAACCTGGAGTTCGACCCGTCGGTGCCGGAGTTTCGCTTCAGCACCGGAACGGAAAAGGTGGAGTTGCATCGCGCTCTGCTGCGGCTGATGCCGAGCATTGAGGGACGGATGATTGCACACTTCGACAAAGAGCTGGAGGACCAACCGGTGGAGCCGCTTGGCGGCGAGAGCACAGAGGGCTTTTTCCGTCGACTCGTGCAGGGGTTGTTCAATGACGGCGAGTTTCTCGAAGGCAAGGTGCACGGAGCGGCGACCAACCGGCCGAGCATCTGGCGTGAGCCGGTGATTGTCACCCGCCCACGAACGGCGGGTCTGAGCACGACGCTGGACTACATCGTGAAGGATTTGGAAGAGGAAGGTACCCATCCACCGGAAGGGCTGTCGCGTATCGTGGGCGTGGAGACCGAGGTCACACTGGAGGTACTGAGCGGCGGCGATGGCGAGACACCAAGAACACCGAGCGGGCCGGAGCCGGACATCCTTTTCAGCAAGCCGACGAACTCGGAGCAGCATGAAATCGCGGCACGGCTGACAAGGGCGAGGGCCGTGCTCGTGCAAGGCCCGCCGGGCACGGGCAAGACCCACACGATTGCGAATCTGCTCGGCTATCTGCTCTCGCAGGGGAAGACCGTGCTCGTAACCGCGCACACGACAAAAGCGCTGCGGGTGCTGCGGCGGCAGGTGGACGAGGCAATCCAGCCGCTCTGCCTGAGCGTGCTCGAAGGCGACGCAGACAGCCAGGCGCAACTTTCGCGCGCGGCACAGGACATTGCTGATCGGCTATCCCGCTCGGATGCCGCGAGCCTGCGGCGAGAGGCGGGGCTGCTCCGCGACAAGCGGCGGAAGCTGCTTGATGTCGCTGGCGCCCTGCGGCGGCAGCTCCGCGATGCGCGGTTCAGCGAGGTGGAGGAAATCGTGCTCGGCGGCGAAGGGTTGAGTCCCATCGAGGTGGCAAAGCGCGTAAAGGCGGACGCGGAGCGCGATGGGTGGATACCCGGGCCGCTACAACCGGGCATCCTGTGCCCGCTCACCGAAGTGGAGGTTCGACAACTTTACGCTTCGCAAGGCATCCTCGCGCCGGCGGAGGAGGCGCAGCTCGCGGTGTTGCAGCCGGCGCTGGCGAAGTTGGTCGCGTCCGCGGATTTTCGGCTGCTCGCAGCTGAGCAAACGGGCGCAGCTTCACGCGCGCAAGCGCATCGGCCCGAGCTTTGGAACGGAAACGCCGCCGGATACACTGCGACGCAACTCCAAGAGCTTCATCAGCGTGTTCGGCAATCGGCGGCGATGCTGGCCGAGGAGCAAAACTGGCTGCGGGAAGTGCTTTTCGCCGGGTGGATTGGCGGCGGTTTGCAGGAGGCGTGGCAGGATTTGCTGGCCGCTGTGGAAACGCTGGCGAGTGAAGCCGGGACAGCTCACCGGCTCATCATGGCGCATGGGCCGGAGCTCCCGCAGGGCCGCCCGGTGGATGAATTAGCGGCAATGCTCGGCGAGATCGTGACGTTCCTCGAAGCGGGCGGGTCGTTCGGTTTGAAGACGAAGTTTACTCGCCGGGCGTGGCATCATCTTATCGAAGCCTGCCGCGTGGAAGGTCGTGAGCCGCGCACACTGGAGGAGTTTCGTGCGTTGCGTGCGATGGCGCAGTTGGAGGAAAACCGGAACCGCTTCGCGGCCCGCTGGCGTCGCGCCGTGGAAAGCCTCGACGGGCCGCTGGTCGAAAGCCTGGGGCGTTCGCCGGAGCGCACGGCTCAGGGCTACGCCGTGGAAATACGCACGCGCCTCGAATGGCGCGGAGCCTGTATGGGAGCCACTCATAGGCGAATTGCGCGCGGCGGGTTTTCGTTGGGACGCATGGCTGGCCGCGCATCCGCCCGTGCCCGGCGACCATGGCGAGCTGGCGCGAGTGCAGCGTGCCGGTTCGCATGGGTTGGCGAAGATTGTCGAAGCGCAGGCGGCGCTGCTCCGGCAAGCGGAGTTATCGGCGGCCTTACAAGCGCAGCGGACTTGCCTAGCCGGCTTCCCGCAGAGCGATGCCGCGTCGGTGCTACTCCAGGCGCAGGACACATGGGACGTGGAGAACTACGAGAAAGCCTGCCGCGAACTCGCACGGCTCGAAGGTCTGCGCGAAGCATACGAAAGACGTCTGACTTTGCTCGAAAAGCTGGAGGCAACCGCGCCTGCGTGGGCGCACGTCATCGCGCAACGGCACAAGCCGCATGAGGCTTCGCAGCCACCGGGCGATGCGGCTGCGGCCTGGCGCTGGCGGCAGTGGCTTCAAGAGCTGGAGCGGCGCGCGGCAGTTTCGATGACGGAACTCCAAGAGCGGCTCGACCGAACGGAGGACGAACTGCGGCAAGTGGCGGCCCAGATCATCGAGCAGGAGACGTGGGCAGCGCAGCGCGAGCGCACGGGACTGCAAGCGCAGCAGGCGTTGATGGGCTTCGTGCAGACCATTCGCAAAGTCGGCAAGGGAACTGGGAAGCGCGCGCCGGAGCTGTTGCGACAGGCGCGGCAACTCCTTGCTTCCGCGCGTCGTGCGGTACCAGTTTGGATCATGCCCTTAAGCCGGGTGTATGAGAGCTTCGACCCGCGCGAGACAAAGTTCGACGTGGTGATTATTGACGAAGCTAGCCAGAGCGATGTGACCGCGCTCGCGGCACTGTATCTCGGGCGCGAGCACGTCGTAGTCGGCGACAAGGAGCAGGTAACGCCCGATGCCGTGGGCCAGCGTGTGGATGAGGTGCAGCGGCTCATTTCCACTGACCTGCAAGGCATACCGAACAGTCATCTCTACGACGGGCAGACCTCGATTTACGATCTCGCGGAAACGGCCTTTGGCGGCGTGGTGGCGCTGCGCGAGCACTTCCGCTGCGTGCCGGAGATTATTCAGTTCAGTAACCACTTGTCCTACAACAACAGCATCCGCCCATTGCGCGAGCCACTTTCGGCCAGCGTGCGCCCGGCATTGGTGGCCCATCGCGTGAATGGTTTTCGCGATGGGCGCGGCAAAACAAACGAGGTGGAAACGGAGGAAATCGCTTCGCTCGTCATCGCGTGCCTCGACGATGCAGAGTATGCGCGAAATGAATCGGGACAGGCGACCAGCTTCGGCGTGATTTCGCTCCTGGGCGACGAGCAGGCGGTGATGGTTGAGAATTTGCTTCGGCTGCGACTCGCGCCGGATGTGTTCGCTAAACACCGGCTGCTCTGCGGAAACGCTGCACAGTTCCAGGGTGACGAGCGCGACGTAATCTTCCTCTCAATGGTAGATGGTCCGCCAGAGGACGGCCAGCTTTCTTATCGTGATGCAGGTCCCAAAGACCTCTACAAAAAACGGTACAACGTCGCCGTCAGCCGTGCGCGAAATCAACTTTGGGTAGTCCATTCACTTGATCCGCAGAATCACCTCAAAAGCGGCGATTTGCGCCGCCGACTCATCGAGCACGCCCGCGACCCGCAGGCCCTCCTACGGGCGATGGAGGAGCATGTCAACCGAACTGACTCGGTCTTTGAGAAACTTGTGCTGCAACGACTTGTCGCAGGTGGTTACCGAGTAAAGCCTCAATGGCCTGTGGGGGCTTATCGGATTGATCTCGTGGTTGAGGGCTGCACGCGACGGCTCGCCGTGGAGTGCGACGGCGAGCGATGGCACACCCCTGAGCAACTTCACCGCGACCTTGAAAGGCAAGCTATTCTGGAGCGGCTTGGATGGGTTTTTATTCGAATCCGTGGGAGTCTTTTCTTTCGTGACCCGGATACAGCAATGGCCCCTGTTTTTTCCAAACTCGACCAGCTTGACATCGAACCGCTGGGCAGTGGAGCCACTACGATACCCGACGAGGAATCACATACCATCGAGCGCATCAGACGCGCAGCCGACGCGCTACGAGCTGCTTGGCTGGCAGAAAAGATAAACGCCCAACAAGGCGCTGCACCGGACGGCTTTTCCGCTGCGCTCCAAAGCCGCCGGTGAGCTTGGTCGTTAGACGCGCCCTTCCGCCAAGCCTGAAGATAGCAGCGATCTGGTGGGCGCACCGTAACCCGACACTGAAGTCGATTTGCATCCCTGGGAGTGCTTTTTTCCTACAGAGCATGACCCGTCAGGAGCGCCAGCCGCCGAGGATTTTCCAGCGGTTGACGATCAGGCAGAACAACTCGGCGGTCCGTTCCGCATCGTAAATGGCGGAGTGCGCTGCGCTCTCGTCCCAGGGTATACCGGCCGCCTCGGCCGCCCGCGAAAGCACGGTCTGACCGTAAGCCAGGGCGGCCAGGGAGACCGTATCCAGATTGCTGAAGGGATGGAACGGATTGCGCTTGACCGCATTGCGGGCCACCGCCGCATTCACAAAAGCCAGATCGAAGAAAGCGTTATGTCCCACCAGGATGGCGCGGCTGCAGCCGGCTTCTTTTACTTCATGGCGCACCTCGTGGAAAACCAGGCGCAGCGCCTCCAGTTCCGACACCGCCTGGCGGAACGGATGGTAAGGATCGATGCCGTTCACTGCCAGGGAGGCGGGTTCCAGCCGGGCGCCGGGAAACGGTTCGACATGGCAGGCGACGGTGCGGGAGCACTGCAGGTAGCCCTGCTCGTCCAGGTGCAAAAATACGGCGGCTATTTCCAGCAACGCATCGGTCTTGGCGTTGAAGCCGCCGGTTTCGACATCGACGATCACCGGTAGAAAACCCCGGAAGCGGGCGGCGATGGCGGTTTTGGGAACAGGCTCACTCATGAGTAAAGCGCAATCGCTGCGTAGGGACGGCGCCAGCCGTTGGGGTTTGAACAGTAAAATACCAGCAGGGTGGCAAGCCGGGGAGCGCGGTGGCTACCAATTGAGCGGCAGTTTTTTATGGATGACGATGCGCCGGTCCTTGAATTCGATGTAATTGCCGACGATCAATTCCTTCATAATGCGGCTGACCATTTCGCGCGAAGCACCCACCATGCTGGCGATGTCCTGATGAGTCAGGCGCTGTTCGATCACCAGTTCGTCGTTGTTGGAAACCGCCATATTCTCCAAGGTGCGGGCGACGCGCCCGTAGACATCGAGCAGCGCCAGATTCTTGACGCTTTCGGTCAGGGTGCGGATCCGCCGGCATAATACCAGCATCAGGCGCATAGCGATATCCGGATGTTCCGCGATGCATTGCTGGAAACCGGTTTTGCTGATCATGCTCAGTTTGGAGGATTCCAGCGTCATCACCGAGGCCGAGCGGGGCGCCTCGTCGATGAGCGAGAGTTCGCCAAAAAATTCCCCCACTCCCAGAATGTTCAGAATAACCTCCCTGCCATCCTGATCGCTCACATAGATTTTGACCTTGCCGTCGAGGATGAAGAACAGCGCGTCGCTCTGGTCGCCTTCATTAATCACGATACTGTTTTTGGGATAGACCCTGGCGACGCTATAATCGCGGATCAGCCGCAAATCTTCGGACGCCAGTTCGGACAGCGGCGTCTTGTCTATAGACATCAGGTCCTCACTTCGGTCTGGTTGATCAACAAAAACAGAATCTGTTGCCGCATGTTCTGCCTTGCCGGGGGTTCTACATCGGTCAATTGATGAGCAGCGGCGCGCGCAATGATGCGGGCTGCGCGGTACAGGAACTTTACAGGAATGGGCGCAATTCTGGTCGCAACGGTCACAGAATGCAAGTTGGGCGCTGTCCTATGAACCTTTGTTAATAGACCGCCATCGCCCACTGCGACAGCAGTCACGTCTGGCGGCGCCCGCGGTGTGCTGGCATCCGCCGCCGCCGCAATGGTAGACTGCTGCATCAGGTTATTCCACCCGGTACGGCATGATTCGCAAGCTTTATATCAAAACACACGGTTGTCAGATGAACGAGTACGATTCCGCCAGAATGGCGGACGTGTTGCGTGAATCTCATGGCATGGAGCTTACCGACGACCCGGCCAGCGCCGATGTGCTGTTGCTCAACACCTGCTCCATTCGTGAGAAAGCACAGGAAAAAGTCTTCTCCCAGCTCGGCGTCTGGCGGGCTTTGAAGGAGCAACGGCGGAGCTGATTATCGGCGTCGGCGGGTGCGTGGCCAGCCAGCAAGGCGAGGCGCTGCGGCAGCGGGCGCCCTGCGTCGATATCGTGTTCGGTCCGCAGACCTTGCAGCGCCTGCCGGAGTTGCTCGCCGAGGTGCAGCGCCGGCGCCGGCCGGTGGTGGATATTTCCTTCCCGGAGATCGAAAAGTTCGACCGTCTGCCGGCGCCGCGCGCCGACGGGCCGACCGCCTTCGTGTCCATCATGGAAGGTTGCAGCAAGTACTGCACCTTCTGCGTGGTTCCGTACACGCGCGGTCAGGAAATCAGCCGCTCCTTCGACGATGTCATTGTAGAGGTCTACGCCCTGGCCGGACAGGGTGTGCGCGAAGTGACGCTGCTCGGCCAGAATGTCAATGCCTATCGCGGTCCGCTGCACGACGGCGGCACGGCCGATTTGGCGTTGCTGATCCGTTATCTGGCTGCCATCGACGGCCTGGGCCGCATCCGCTTCACCACCTCCCACCCGGTGGAGTTTTCCGACCGGCTGATCCAGACCTATGCCGAGACCCCCCCACTGGTCAGTCATCTGCATCTGCCGGTGCAGAGCGGCTCCGACCGGATTCTGGCGCTGATGAAGCGTGGCCATACCGTGCTGGAGTATAAAGCCAAAATTCGCCGCCTGCGCCGCATCCGGCCGGAACTCAGCCTGTCGTCGGATTTCATCGTCGGTTTTCCCGGCGAGACCGAGGCCGATTTCGAGGCGACTCTGCGGCTTGTCGAGGAGGTCGGTTTCGATCAAAGCTTCAGTTTCATCTACAGTCCCCGTCCTGGCACGCCGGCCGCGGCCTTGCCGGACCCGACGCCGCCGGCCGTGAAAAAGCAGCGGCTGGCCCGCCTGCAGGCTGTGCTCAACACCCAGGCTCAGGCCATCAGTCGGCGGATGGTGGGCACGGTGCAGCGCATCCTGGTGGATCGTCCCGCCCGCAAGGATGCCCGGCAACTGGCCGGTCGCACCGCTAACAATCGGGTGGTCAACTTCGCCGGTCCGGCGCGCCTGATCGGCCATTTCGTGGACGTGCGCATTAGCGCAGCACTACCCAATTCCTTGCGCGGCGAATTCAGCGCCTGTCCTGAATTAAGCAACCGTCAGGAGCTAAGCGACGCCTGATGGCCGTTTCAGCCCTGCATCCCGATATCAGCCTCCAGTCGCAGGACCTGTTGCTGGAGCCCGCCGACAATCAGCGCCTGGCCAATCTGTGCGGCCAGTTGGACGAGCATCTGCGCCAGATCGAGCGGCGGCTCGGTGTGGAAATCGACAATCGCGGCACCCGTTTCCGGGTAATCGGAGCGCACCACGCCGTGGACATGGCCGCCGCCGTGCTGCGCTCGCTGTACCGCAGCAGCGCCGAGGAGACTCTCAATCCGGCGCGTGTCCATCTGTCGCTGCAGGAGATCGGCGCCGCAGCCCTGGAGAGTGGGGAAGCGGACACGGCCGAGGTGGTCATCCGCACCCGCCGCGGCCTGGTCCGTGGCCGGGGACCCAATCAGCAGCGTTATCTGTTCAACATGACCCGGCACGACGTCAACCTCGGCGTGGGGCCGGCGGGCACCGGCAAGACCTATCTGGCGGTCGCCTGCGCGGTCGATGCGCTGGAGCGGGAGCAGGTGCGCCGCATCGTGCTGGTGCGCCCGGCGGTGGAGGCGGGCGAGCGCCTGGGCTTCCTGCCCGGCGATATGGTGCAGAAGATCGATCCCTATCTGCGTCCTCTGTACGACGCCCTCTATGAGATGCTGGGTTACGAGCGGGTCACCAAGCTGATCGAGCGCAGCGTCATCGAAGTGGCGCCGCTGGCGTTCATGCGGGGCCGGACCCTGAACGATTCCTTCATCATCCTGGACGAAGCGCAGAACACCACGGTGGAGCAGATGAAGATGTTGCTCACCCGCATCGGTTTCGGCTCCACGGCCGTGGTTACCGGCGATATCACCCAGGTGGATCTGCCGCGTCATGTAAAATCGGGCCTGCGTCACGTTCTGGAGGTACTGCAGGACGTGGAAGGCATCAGCATCACCTTTTTCAATGCTCGCGACGTGGTGCGCCATCCGATGGTGCAACGCATCGTGAACGCTTACGAGAACTATGAACGACGCCTGCATGAAGCTGGATCTGACAGTCCAGGTGGCCCTGGAAACGACGGGCCTGCCAACGCCGGCTGAACTGCGCCGCTGGGCGGCGGCGGCGCTGGCCGAAGCCGGCTATGCGCGCTCTGCCGAATTGGTCATCCGTATCGTCGACGAGGCCGAAAGCGCAGTCCTCAATCAGACCTATCGCCATAAGCCGGGTCCGACCAACGTACTGTCCTTCCCCTTCGCAGCGCCACCGGGCATCACTCTGGACCTGCTGGGCGATATCGTCATCTGCGCGCCGGTGGTGGCGCGGGAGGCGATCGAACAGCATAAGCCGGCGGCGGCTCACTGGGCCCATCTGGTGAGCCACGGCGTGCTGCACCTGCTGGGTTACGATCATCAGGATACCGGCCTGGCCGAGGCGATGGAGCGGCTGGAAGTGCGGATACTGGAAGGCTTGGGATATCCGGATCCTTACGGAGATGCCGGTCATTGACGCGGTTGTGGTTGGTTGTTCCGATTTTTATAGCGATGTGGCGGCGCCATGAATCAGGAACACGCGGCTGCTGAACCGGGACGCCGGCATTCGTGGCTGGAGCGGCTCAGCCAGGCACTGCTGGGGGAGCCCAAGACCCGCCAGGAGTTGCTGGACATGCTGCGCGACGCCCAGCAGCGGGATCTGCTGGAAATGGAGGCCCTGGCGATGATCGAGGGAGTTATGCGCGTATCGGAATACCAGGTCCGAGATATCATGATTCCCCGCAGCCAGATGGTGGTGGTGGAGCGTGACTGGAGTCTGGAGCGGTTGCTGGCGGAAGCGCTCGAATCCGGCCATTCCCGTTTCCCGGTCATTGGGGAAAGCCGCGATGAGGTTATCGGTATTCTGATCGTCAAGGATGTGCTGCGCTATTTTGCACAGGACCCTGCCGCTTTCCGCGTCGCCGACATCCTGCGTCCGGCCAAATTCATTCCCGAAAGCAAGCGGTTGAACGCGTTGCTGCGGGAATTCCGCAGCACCCGCCTGCATATGGCCATCGTGGTCGATGAATACGGCGGTGTGGCAGGTTTGGTCACCATCGAGGACGTATTGGAGGAGATCGTCGGCGAGATCGACGACGAATACGATATCGACAAACCGGTCGATTTTATCCACCCGCAGGGGGAGCGGCAGTATATGGTGCAGGCGCTGACCCCGGTGGAGCAATTCAACGACTATTTCGCTACCCGCTTCAGCGATGAAAAGGCCGACACCATCGGCGGCCTGGTGATGATGGAGTTCGGGCATCTGCCCCGGCGCGGTGAAGTGGTGCTGGTGGACGGTTTCCGGTTCGAGGTGCTGCGCGCCGACAACCGCCGTGTTCACCTGCTGGGGCTGACCCTGCCCGAACAGCAGGAGGTGCAGTCCACCGATGCCTGAATTTTCCAACTCCTCAACCCAACCCTCCCCTACCAAGGGGGAGAGCGTCTTCATACCGGCAGCTACCATGCCTTCAACCACGCCCCCGGCCGCGCCCTGGAACGCTGTGCTGGCGCTGGCGGGCGGAGCCCTGTTGCCGCTGGCCTTCGCCCCGTTCCACCTGTGGCCGCTGGCGGTCGTCCTGCCGGCGCTGCTGTTCTGGTTGTGGCAGGGACAGTCGCCTCGACGGGCAGCATGGCTGGGTCTGCTGTTCGGCCTCGGTGAGTTCGGCACGGGGATTTACTGGATCTATATCAGCCTGCATCACTACGGCCACGCGCCGCCGGCCTTCGCCGCGCTGACGACGCTGCTGTTGATTGTGCTGATGGCTCTCTATCCGGCGGCCAGCGGTTATCTGCTGGCGCGCCTGGCACCGGCGCCGGGACCGGTTCGCTGGCTGCTCGCCGCGCCGGCGCTGTGGGCGCTGGTGGAATGGGTGCGCAGTTGGTTGTTCACCGGTTTTCCCTGGCTGGCTCTGGGCTACAGTCAAACCGACAGTCTGCTGGCCGGCCTGGCTCCTTATACTGGCGTGTTGGGGGTGAACTGGGCGGTGGTGCTGAGCGCCGGTTTGCTGCTCATGGCGCTGCAGAGCGACCGCCGGGCGCGTGGCTGGGCGCTGGGCCTGGCTGTGCTACTGTGGACGGGCGCCTGGGGATTGGGACGGGTGACCTGGGTGACGCCGGCTGGCGAACCACTGCGGGTCAGCCTGGTGCAGGGTAACATCTCCCAGGAGCAAAAATGGCTGCCCGAAAATCAGCAGAAAACCTTAAGGCAATATATCCGCCTCAGCGTGCCGGTGATGGTGGACAGCCAGGTGGTTATCTGGCCGGAGGCCGCGATCCCGATCTTGTATCAGGAACTGCAGGAATTTACCCAGGCACTCCAGAAGGAGGCGCGCGATACGGGCGCCGACTTTCTCATTGGATTGCCCTGGGGGATATGCAGGCTGGCATCTATCACAACAGTGTCATCAGTCTGGGCCGGGTTAACGGTTTCTATCACAAGCGCCGCCTGCTACCCTTCGGTGAATACCTGCCGTTGCGCACGGTGCTGGATTTTTTTCGCCGCTATGTGGACATCCCGATGGCGGATTTCACGCCGGGCGGGGGCGAGCAGCCTTTGTTGCAGGCGGCCGGTCGTCCCGTTGGCATATCGATCTGCTTCGAGGCGGTGTTCGGCAGTGAAATCCGGCGCAGCCTGCCGCAGGCGCAGTGGCTGGTGAATGTCAGCAACGATGCCTGGTTCGGCCATTCGCTGGCCCCGTATCAGCACTTGCAGATCAACCGCATGCGGGCGCTGGAGGCGGGGCGCTGGCTGGCGCGCGCCACCAATACCGGTCTGACGGCGATTATCGACGAGCGCGGCCGGATCGTCGCCCAGGGCGAACCCTTCGTGGCTGAAGTGGTGCGGGGCCAGGTGCAGCCGTTGACTGGCGCCACGCCCTATGTGCGCTGCGGTGATAGCTGCACCGTTGTGCTGCTGGCCGTATTGCTGGCGCTGGCGTTGTGGTTGAGATTGGCACAGTCGGTAGACCGGAATAAGCGCAGCATTTCCGGCACTTGAGCGTTTGCCGGGAACGGCCTGTGGGCTGTTCCCGGCAGGTACGGTACATCACAGGTTAAAGCTTATGAGCGTATCCCTTCCCAGCACGATGACGGCCATCGCAATCACCACTCCGGGCGGTCCCGAGGTGCTCACGCCCGTGCGCCGGCCACTGCCGGAACCGGCCGCCGGCGACGTGTTGATTCAGGTGGCGGCGGCCGGCGTCAACCGGCCGGATTGTTTGCAGCGGCAGGGCAACTATCCGCCACCGGTCGGAGCTTCGGACCTGCCCGGTCTGGAGGTCGCCGGGACCATCGTGGCGCTGGGACAGGAGGTCGCAGGCTGGCATGGGGGCGACCGGGTATGCGCTCTGCTCACCGGCGGCGGCTATGCGGAATATTGCGTGGCCAAGGCGGTGCAATGTCTGCCGGTACCACCCAATCTGGACCTGGTACAAGCCGCCGCTTTGCCGGAGACCTTTTTCACCGTGTGGTCCAACGTATTCGAGCGGGCGCGGTTGCAGCCCGGTGAAACGCTGCTGGTGCACGGCGGCTCCAGCGGCATCGGCACCACGGCTATCCAACTGGCGCGTGCCCTCGGTTCGCCGGTGTTCGTCACCGTGGGCGGCGCGGACAAGGCGCAGATTTGTGAAGAACTGGGTGCCACTCGGGCAATCAATTACCGGGATACGGATTTTGTCCCGGTCATCCGCGAATTGACCAGGCGGCGGGGCGTGGATGTGATTCTGGATATGGTCGGCGGTGATTATGTGCAGCGCAATCTGAGCGCGCTGGCGGTCGAGGGGCGGCTGGTGCAGATCGCCTTTCTGCGGGGCGCCAAAGTGGAGCTGAATCTGGCGCCGGTGATGATGAAGCGGCTGACCCTCACGGGCTCCACGCTGCGCGCCCGCCCAGTCGAGGAGAAAGCGCCCATCGCCAGGGCGCTGCGCGAGCATGTCTGGCCGCTGTTGGAAGCGGGCAAAGTCAAGCCGGTGATTTATAAAACCTTCCCCCTGCGCGAAGCGGCCGCCGCCCATCGCCTGATGGAGTCCAATCAGCATATCGGCAAGATCGTGCTGACGGTGGACGGGTAAGCCGGGGATTTTTCCGGCCGGACGGGACGTGGTTATGGTGGTGCGCGTAGACCCCGTTCCCGTTCAACCCATGCTGTAGTGTTTCCTTACTCCCTTGAGAATTTTCCAGTTGCAGGCCATCCCCGCCGGAAAGGTGACGAAATCGCCTTGCCGGATGGTGACCGGCTGGCCGCCTTCGGGGGTTACGATGACCTCTCCTTGCAGCAGGTAGCAGCGTTCCGGCTCGTCGTAAAACCAGGGGAAATCGGACACTTCCTTGCTCCAGATCGGCCAGGTTTTGACTCCAAGGTCTTGCAGAAACACTGCGCTCGGATCGTGCTCTACTTCGATGTCGTGCATGGCGTCGCTCCTCGTTCGCTAGGTTCGGTCGGGATGGGTATTTTACCTAAATATACGGTGCGTTCAGCCCGCCCCTTGTTGAGGACGTAATCATTTAGCCCCCTCTTCCCCGCTTGCGCTAATAGAGGTAGGCATCGGTTTAAATTCGCTGGTTACGCAGGCATAAATAGTTGCAGCAGGTCGTTGAGAAAGCGCCGCCCCCATTCGGTAGGCCGGAGCCAATCCTCATTCCACTCCAGCAATTCCTGCTGCCGGGCCTGGTTCAACAGGGAGCGCAGCGTTGCCAGACTTAACCCTGTCCGTTGGTTGAACAGACCGGTGGGAACACCTGCCACCAGGCGCAGGGCATTCATCATGAACTCCAGGCCCAGTTCCTGCGGAGCGAGCAGCCGGCTGCCGGCGTTGGCCTGGGGGCTGCCGGCCTGGATCAGGTAGTCGCGCGGATTCTGCAATTTCCAGCAGCGCTGCACCGCGCCGTCCGGCGCAGTCAGCTTGCTGTGAGCGCCGGCGCCGATGCCGAGATAATCGCCGAACTCCCAATAATTCAGATTGTGGCGACAGCGCCGCTCCGGGCGGGCGTAAGCGGAAATCTCGTACTGGGCAAAGCCGCTGTCAAGCAGTTGGCGGCAGCAGCGTTCCTGCATGGTCCAGAGCAGATCTTCGTCGGGTAGATCGACCGGCGGCCGTTTGTAAAACGCCGTTTCCGGCTCCAGAGTAAGCTGGTAGAGAGAAATATGGTCCGGCTCCAGGGCGATAGCGTTGGCGACATCAGCTACGGACTGCTCCAGCGTCTGGCCGGGCAGGCCGAACATGAGATCGAGATTGAAATTGCGGAAACCGGCCGCCTGGGCGGCTGCGGCGGCGCGGAATGCGGCCTGTCGACCGTGACTACGGCCCAGGCGTTGCAGGTGTTCGGCATTGAAGCTCTGGATGCCGATGGACAGCCGGTTGACGCCGGCCTGGCGATAGTCGTGAAACCGACCCTCCTCGGCCACACCGGGATTGGCTTCCAGGGTGATTTCCGCATCCGGCGCCAAGGCGACACGCTCGTGCACGCCGGCCAGCAGCCGGGCGATAGCCGTGGCGGAAAACAGGCTGGGCGTGCCGCCGCCGATAAAGACGCTCTCCACCGGCCGTTCCCCGGCGCCGGCGGAATCCCGCTCCAGATCCGCCAACAAAGCGTCTACATAAGCCTTTTCCGGCAGCGCGGACTGCGCCAGCGCATAGGAATTGAAATCACAATAAAGGCATTTGCGCAGGCACCACGGCAGATGCACGTACAGCGTCAACGGAATGCCCAGCGGGAAAGCCGGCGGTTCCAAATTCAATTCAGGTTCGTACCGTTGGTGGGACATGTGACTGGCTGGCTTGGTCACGTCTTAACGTCAGGGAGGCTGAATACCATCATAGGCAGGGGGCGGCTTGCGGATTACAGACGGCTCAGCGGGCTAAGCGTCGCAGCAACTCCGCCAACGCCTGGCCGCGATGGCTCAGGCGGTTTTTGATTTCAGGCACCAGTTCCGCCGCCGTTTTCCCCAGCGCCGGCACCAGGAACACCGGATCGTAGCCAAACCCGCTGGCGCCGCGCGGCGCCGCTGCGATGGTTCCTTCCCAGACACCCTCGCAGAGCAGCGGCAGCGGATCCTCCGCATGGCGTAAATACACCAGTGCACAGTAGAAACGGGCGCTGCGCTCCGCTGCCGGGAAGTGCCGCAATTCGGTCAGTAGCTTGGCCACATTATCCCGATCCCGGGCACCGGGACCGGCGTAGCGGGACGAATAGATGCCCGGCGCACCGTACAGTGCATCCACCACCAGCCCGGAGTCGTCGGCCAGCGCCGGCAGGCCGCTGTGCCGCGCCGCGTTGCGGGCTTTGAGGATGGCATTTTCCACAAAGCTCAGACCTGTTTCGGCGATTTCCGGAACCGCGAACGCCGACTGTGGCACGACTTCCACCGTCAACGCCGCCAGCAGGGCCTGCAGCTCCTGGACCTTGCCGGGATTACCCGTAGCCAATACGATCTTGCGCATCGCCGCTCCCCTGGACCTCAGCCCAAACCCAGGGCTTCCCGCTGCTTCTGTAACAGGTGGGCAATCCCGGAGCGGCCCAGCTCCAGCATAGCCAGCAGTTCCTCCTGGCGGAACGCATGCCCTTCGGCCGTGCCCTGAATCTCGACGAAAGCGCCGGCCTCATTCATCACCACGTTCATATCGGTTTCCGCCTCCGAGTCTTCGGCGTAGTCCAGATCCAGCACCGGCATGCCCCGATAAATCCCCACCGATACGGACGCCACCTGGCCATGCAGGGGATTCTTGCGGATCAGACTCTTGCCAATCAGGTAGCGCACCGCGTCGGCAAGCGCTACGAAGGCGCCGGTGATAGCCGCCGTGCGGGTGCCACCGTCGGCCTGAATCACATCGCAATCGACGGTCAGCGTGCGTTCCCCCAGCGCTTCCAGATCCAGCACCGATCGCAGCGCGCGTCCGATCAGGCGCTGGATTTCCATGGTGCGCCCATCCTGCCGGCCGCGGGTTGCCTCGCGCTGCATGCGGGTATGGGTGGAGCGCGGCAGCATACCGTATTCCGCCGTCACCCAGCCCTTCCCTTTGCCTTTCAAGAAAGGGGGCAGGCGCTCTTCCGAACTGACAGCGCAGATAACGCGGGTGGCGCCGAATTCCACCAGCGCTGAACCTTCGGCGTGCTGCATGAAATGGCGGGTGATGCGTACCGGACGCATCTCATCGGGGGCTCTTGCACTGGGACGCATGCCGTGCTCCTGATCGTTAGGGCACGCGGAGTATAACAAAGCTTCACCCGCTGCACGGCATTGCATAGTATCCAACGACATTGTATGTTGACCGCGTTTGCCATAACGAGGATTGATAATGCTGCACAGCATGACCGCTTTCGCCCGCAGCGAACGCCAGCACAACGGCTGGGCGATTACCTGGGAATTGCGTTCCGTTAATCACCGCTATCTGGAAATCGCCCTGCGCCTGCCGGAAAGCCTGCGCGTGCTGGAGCCGATCATGCGCGAACGGATCGGCACTCTCATTAGCCGTGGCAAGGTGGAGGGCATGCTGAAATTGCAGTCCGGCGCAGCCGGCTCGTCCACTGTGTCCCTGAACCGGCCGCTGGTCGCAGGGCTGTTAAAGGTGGCGGTGGAATTGGAGGAACTGCTGGGACCGGGCGCCGGCCTGGATCTGGGGGATGTGCTGCGCTGGCCCGGCGTGGTCAACGAGCTGGAGCTGGACCTGGAAACCATTCAAACAACGGTCATGACCTGCCTGGACGCCGCGCTGCTGGAACTGGTGGCCACCCGGAGGCGGGAAGGCGAGCGCATCGCCGATACGATTTTGCAACGCTGCGCGGCCATGCAGACGCAGGTCGACGGGGTGCGCGTCCGCCGTCCGGAAGTGCTCGCCCGGCAACGGGAGAAGCTGCTCGCCCGGTTGCAAGAATTACCGCTGGAGCCGGACATCAACCGGCTGGAGCAGGAACTGGCGATCGTCGCCCAGCGCCTGGACGTGGAGGAGGAACTGGATCGCCTGG
This sequence comes from uncultured Pseudomonadota bacterium, assembly GCA_963708455.1. Lineage (GTDB taxonomy): Bacteria > Pseudomonadota > Gammaproteobacteria > Competibacterales > Competibacteraceae > CAIMUS01. The sequence goes on along the minus strand of CAVPSQ010000004.1, from coordinate 615,676 downwards.
ATGCGCATCTGGCGGAAATCGCCGCCGTGCTGCGGCGTCCCGAGCCGGTCGGCCGCCGGCTCGATTTCCTGATGCAGGAACTGAATCGGGAGGCCAACACCCTGGCCTCCAAAGCGGCCGACACCGACACCACCCGCGCCGCCGTGGATCTCAAGGTGACCATCGAGCAGATCCGCGAGCAGGTGCAGAATATCGAGTAGTTCTGCAGGCCGCCCCACCCCAGTGGATTGGACACGGATTGCGCACCTTAATTATAGTTATAGACCTGAAGGCCACTCCATATGACTACCATCGCCTTCGACACGCTGGCCTATGCCAAGCGACTGCGCGACGCCGGCGTTCCGGAGCCACAGGCGGAAGCGCAAGCGGCGGCGCTGGCCGAGGCCCTTAAAAGCAGCGCCGGCGAACTGGCCACCAAAGCCGACCTGAAGGAACTGGAACTCAGGCTGGAAACCCGCCTGGAGACCATGAAAGCGGACCTGCTCAAGTGGGTTATAGGACTGTTCATCGCCCAAGTCGGGTTATTTGCTGCACTGGTGAAACTGCTGCATTGATTGAGAAGGCATAGCGTTCTGGCAAGGCGCTATCGTTTTGTCACAGGGGAACCTCACCACCTGTCAGTTTGCTTCCACTACTAGGATCGCGGCGTTTTAGCGGATTTCATGGACTTGACAATCAATCACTTAATGTCACTTTCTGAAGCGTTAACTTCACGATTTCTCAAACTGATAGGTGGTAAGCAGGGGAACATAACAAATTGATTTTCAATGAGTTTAACTCGCCAGCTCTACGCATTCTGGTATTTTTCACATCTAACTATTTGAAAAATATGGTTTTATTTCCAGAAAACCGGGGTCCAGGTACTTAGTAGTATATTTGGCATTCAATAGTTTACCCATGAACAATTTTCCCGCCGCCGATGTGCTAAGCGCGATGATTACCCCCGCGGTATTAATCTCGGCCTCCGGCACGTTGATACTGTCCACCTCCAACCGGCTGAGCCGGGTGGTGGATCGCGTGCGGGTGCTGGCGGCGGAGGCAGAGCGGCTGCTGCAAACCGCGCCGTCCGATCCGGTGAAGGCCGCCGCCAGGCGGGCTTTTATCGCCGATCAACTGGCGCGCTTGTCGGCGCGCCTGCTGCTGCTGCGCTCCGCCATGACGGTGCTGTACGTCGCTATCGGCCTACTGGTGACCACCAGTATCGCCGTCGGCGTCATGGTGCTGCTGCACGCGCGCTATGGCTGGATTCCTGTGGCGTTCGGATTGCTGGGCGCAAGCGCCCTGCTGTACGGCAGCCTGCTGCTGGTCAGGGAAGCGCGGCTTGCGGTCGGCTCCTCGCTGCTCGAAATGGCGTTCATCCGACCGGCGGTCGCTCTGGATAGTGACCCGGAGACACGCTCCACTACGGACTGAGGTCCATCTTGACCCGCACACCTCCAGAGAGATAACGCAGCGGCACCGCTCGAAGACCCGCGGTGCGCTACCGTGGTGGCGGCGCCGTGGTAAACTGATCATCAGTGGCGTGCGCGCAGCACGCTGCCGGATCGCACCCTCCACGAGGAGAGCGTCGGTCTCTCGACAACTTAAACCGTCAACCTGTATTCAAGCGCCGAGCAGCGACCTGTTCTGAACTTGCCATGACCGCCGTGGGCACGCTGTACATCATTTCGGCCCCTTCGGGCGCCGGCAAGACCAGTCTGGTGAGAAAACTGCTGGAAACTTTACCGCAGGTCGAAGTGTCGGTCTCCCATACCACCCGCCCACTCCGTCCCGGCGAACGCAACGGGGTGGATTATTATTTCGTCGACCCCGCCACGTTCCAGGCCCTGGCGCAGGAAGAGGTGTTTCTGGAACACGCCCAGGTATTCGATCATTGTTACGGCACCAGCCGTTACGCCGTCACCGAGCGCCTGCGCCAGGGCGTCGATGTGATTCTGGAAATCGACTGGCAGGGCGCGCGCCAGGTGAAAGCCAGGGGAGCGCACCCCTGTACGATTTTCATTCTCCCGCCAAGCCGGGCAATCCTGCGCCGGCGCCTGGAACAGCGCGGACAGGACGATGCCGCGGTGATCGAACGGCGTATGCGTGCGGCGATCGACGAAATGTCTCATTACGCTGAATTCGACTATATCGTCGTGAATGACGATTTCGCCCAGGCGGTGGAGGCGGTGCGCGCCATTGTGCTCGCTAACCGCCAGCGGCGGGAACGCCAGCTCCAGCAGCAACCTGAACTTCTACCCGCATTATTGTCATAAGTTATTGTTTTCTTTAAAATCCGTTAATCTACTGTCTACCGACCGAGGAAAGCATGGCCCGCATTACCGTAGAAGATTGTCTCGACAAGCTGGACAACCGCTTTCAACTGGTGCTGGCCGCGGCCCGCCGCGCCCGGCAACTGGCAATGGGCTCACCGCCCCTGGTGCCCTGGGAAAACGATAAAGTCACCGTGGTGGCGTTGCGCGAAATCGCCGAAAACAAGGTGGATGTCATCACCTTACTGGGAAAAGAACCCGATTTATACCGGGACACGGCAACCGGTCAGCCGCTCGAGCATCCGCTGGACCTATAGCACTGAGGGCAAGCGGATGAGCGCCGTCACCACGGAAATCAACGTCCTTCCCGCCAAAGCGGCGGTCGAGGTCAACCGGATGGAAGATCTGCAGTTGCGCATCCGGGAATTGTGTCTGGTGCTCGGCAGCTATCTGGAGCCGGGGCAAGTGGCGCTCGTCCGGGAAGCCTGCCATTTCGCCGCCGAGGCGCACGTCGGCCAACGCCGCAAAAGCGGCGAACCATATATTTTCCATCCGCTGGCCGTCGCCCGCGTGCTGGCCGACGTGCGCTTCGATCATGAGACCATCATGGGCGCCATCCTGCACGACGTGATCGAAGATACCGGTTGCAGCAAGGAACAACTGAGCCACCGTTTCGGTGACGAGGTGGCCGAACTGGTGGATGGGGTCAGCAAACTGACCCAGATGAAGTTCGACTCCAAACTGGAAGCCCAAGCCGAGAACTTTCGCAAGATGTTTCTCGCCATCGCCAGGGATATCCGGGTGATCATGATCAAGCTGGCCGACCGCCTGCATAATATGCGCACCCTGGACGCCATGGCCCTGGAAAAGCGGCGCCGCATCGCCCGCGAAACCCTGGAAATCTATGCGCCCATCGCCGGTCGCCTGGGCATGAACAATCTGCGCTTGGAACTGGAGAATCTGGGCTTCAGCCATCTCTATCCGTTGCGCTACCACGCGCTGCAGGCCGCCGTGCAGAACATGAGCGGTCACCGCAAGGAGATCATCACTCAACTGGAAACCCGCACCCGCAACCGGTTGCTGGAAGAAGGCATCAAGGCACGCGTGCTGGGCCGCAGCAAGCATTTGTGGGGCATTTACAAGAAAATGCGGGCCAAGGGACTGCCCTTCAAGGAAGTGTACGATGTCTACGCCGTGCGCATCATCGTCGACAGCGTGGATACCTGCTATCGGGTGCTGGGCGTGGTTCACGGCCTGTACAAACCCATCATCGGCCGTTTCAAGGACTACATTGCCATCCCCAAGGCCAACGGTTATCAATCGCTGCATACCATACTGTTCGGGCCGCATGGTCTACCTATCGAAGTGCAGATCCGCACCTACGAGATGCACATGATGGCGGAAGCCGGTGTAGCCGCCCATTGGCTTTACAAGGCGCCGGGTAGCCAAGGCAACAGTGCCCACAAGCGGGCTCGCGAATGGCTGCAGAAACTCCTCGACATGCAGCGGCGCGCCGGCAATTCAGTGGAATTCCTGGAAAGCGTCAAGATGGATCTGTTCCCGGATGAGGTCTATGTGTTCACGCCGCGCGGCGCCATCATCGAACTGCCGCGCGGCGCCACGGCGGTGGATTTCGCCTACGCCATCCACTCCGATGTGGGCAACACCTGCGTCGGCGTCAAGGTCGACCGCCGTCTGATGCCCCTGCACACACCGTTGACCAGCGGCCAGACAGTGGAGGTCATCATCGCTCCCACCGCCCGTCCCAACCCGGCCTGGTTGAACTTCGTGGTCACCGCCAAGGCGCGCGCCAGTATCCGCCACTATCTCAAACACTTACAACGGGAAGAGGCGATTCTGCTGGGCAAGCGCTTGCTGGAGAAGGCCCTCATGGGCCGTTTCGGCGGTTTCAACGAACTCCCGCAGGAACGCAGCGCGGCGCTGGTGAAGGAATTCAATGTCCAGGGTTTCGAGGATATCCTGGTCGATATCGGTCTGGGCAACCGCATGGCGCCGCTGATCGCCAAGCGGCTGTCGCCGGAGCCGGATACGGCGGAGTCGACCGCAGCGGCGCCCAGGAGCGGCAGCCAGCCGCTGCTGATCAAAGGCACCGAAGGTACCGTGGTCAGCTTCGGCAAATGCTGCCGCCCCGTGCCCGGTGATCCGGTCATCGGCTATCTCAGCGCCGGGCGCGGCATCGTGATCCATCGCGATGTCTGCAACAATGTCGCCGAGTACCGTAACAATCCGGAAAAATGGCTCGAAGTGGAGTGGGCACAGGATATCAAGACGGATTTTCCGGTAGAGCTACGCCTGGATATTACCAACAAACGCGGGGTGCTGGCCGCGGTGGCGGCTGCCATCGCCGCTGTCGATACCAATATCGACAATATCAATACGCTGGAGCGGGATGGCGTCACCACGACGGTGAATCTGATTCTCAATGTACGCCACCGCCAGCAGTTGGCCCGCGTAATCCGGCGGCTGCGTATTCTGCCCCAGGTGCTGCGCATCTCCCGGCGCGGCAGTTAATCACCCTTTTGCTCGGCCTGCGGCGGCTCCGGCTCGCGGGCGGGTGTACCTGTCGCGTCGGCTTGGGCTTGCATGGTGGCGTGTAAGTTACGTAAGGACTTCGCTAACTCGCCGTCCATGTTTAACAGAGCAGTTTCCGTCTCATCCATCAGGACGGCGGATGGGATGTCGTCGATTATCTCTCTTGCCTCATCAATGGAAAACTCTACCCCCCCCCCCCCCCCCCAAAAAAAGCGGAAAAGAACGGGGGCTTTGCCCCCGAAAAGAAGGCAAAGGGAAAAAGATCAAAGGGTAGAGGGAAAGGTCCTGGCCAGGCGAAAACCGATGGTGCCGTTCCTGAAGTGCGGGTTCCAGGTAGTTGCGCGCAGCCCCGCGCAGCCCCAGCGGGTCGAGGCCCCACGAGCCGCCCCGCAACACACACGGGCTATCATCAGGATTAGCGTTTAACACCGACTGGTTCGCACCAGAATAATCCCCCGTGTATTCCGAAGCCATCCACTCCCAGACATTGCCGGCCAGATCGTGAAGAACTTCCTCAGTAGGCCAATCCTTCTGCCACCAATTCGCCGCACCACCGGGAAAACAACCGACCGCACTGGTGCGATTGATACCAGACTCAGTACTGTTACAGCGCCAAGCTTCCCATTCATCACCCCAAGGATAACGGCAGCCTGCGGGTCCTCGCGCGGCCCACTCCCATTCGGCTTCGGTCGGCAACCGGATAGTCACCGGCGGTAAATGTAATTGCTCGTTCAGCCAATTACAGTAGGCTTCCGCCTCGTACCAGGTCATGCCCACCACCGGGTGATTGTCCAGCGTCCAGACCGGATCATCCCAGAGATAGGGCTGTGTCCGATCACCACGATCGCGCCTTCCCGTTTCACTCCACCAGCGGTCCTCAAGATAACCCTGCTTGACGAAAGGCCGAAATTGGGCCACGGTCACCGGATAGACAGCCAACTTAAAATCGGCGATTTCCAGCGGCTTAGCGCTTTCTGGCCATTTTTCCTCACCACGTGCTTCCGGGTCCGGCTTGGCACCGTTACCCAACCGCAGCCCGTTGAAATTTGGAAACCGGCCGCTAGCCTGTACCGTGCCTGTCCCCGGAATTCGTACCCATTGGAAATCTGGTAGCTCCTTCTCTGCACTAATTCCAGGGCGGGGATCGTCCAGCCAGGCTAACGCCCTTCCCGCTTCAGCTCGCGCGGGCAGTTCATGATGCAAAGCGGAGGGTGTCCGGAGCAGGGCTACCAGCCTATCGATCAGGCGTCGTTGCAACACCGGATCCTGCTCTTCCGCAGTCACCTCGCGTCGCCAGCCTGGCAATAGAACACCAACCAGCAAAACACGGCGCCAATCGCCGTCATCAGTCGGCGTCTTCCGAGGCTGGACACAGGGCATCCAGCAGGGCCTTGGCCAGATAGGGATTGCCACCCTGCTCGTCATGACACAAGTACTCTCCCAGGAACCGGATCACCTCCCGCCAGTTGGGGTCACCGGCTCGGGTCACCGCTTCCTTGATCCCGCTGCCTTCGATTTGCAACAGGTGGAGCGCTGCCAGATATTCTTCAAAACTCAAGTGGGGAAAGACATAGAGCGCTTCCGTTTCGCTGGCGCCACCCGCAACTACTCGATCCGCCAGCAACAATCCGTTGGCGTGCCGGCAATAGTCCAAAAACAACTCCAGGCCCTCAGCGCCCAGTCGCTTGTGCATCACCCCCCGAATGATGACATCGCTGACCAGTGCCCGACTGCCGCTCAGTCGATCCCGCTCCCCACTCTGATGCGCCCGGTAAGCAATCTCGCGTAAGCCCTGATGAACCTTGAGCGCACTGACGTTATAAGGCGCCAGGGCTTCCAGCAAGGGGGGACGGCGACATTGCCCTCCCGGGCCCCTTGCCAGCGCATCAGCAGGATATCGACACATTCCCGGTACACCCCCACCCGGCTGTCGGGCAAGGACTTCTGGGCATGCACAATCGCCATCACCGTGAGTAACAGTGGCGTTCCAGCCAGCGCTCGCAAGCCGCGTGGATCGTCAGGGCCCAGCGCGGCTTTCAAGGTCTGTGCTTTACCAGGGTAATCGATTCGGCTACCCGGACTTAGCGCAGCCAGCGCCCCATACCAGGCCTCGATGAAGTGGTTGATCTGGTCGTTGTCAAACTCAGCCAGGGTGTGTTCCGCCGCCCAGTCCAGTTGCCAGGCCGGACCCTGCCGGTAGCTGTGAACCCGACAGGTCACCAGCACCGTGCAGCGGGGGTAGAGTTCGGCAAACTCACTCAGCGCCTGCTTGAGCAGCAACCGCTGCCGACCGGGGACTTCATCCAGCCCATCGAAGATCACCAAGCCACCCGAATCCTGCAAAGCCACCAGTAGCGGTTCGCCAAAACCGGTCAGCTTTTCACGCCCGTCTACCAGGTTACGGATGAAGCTCTCCACCTGTCCGGCCGTACCCTGGCGGGCTTCATCAGGCAGACTGGCTGCTAGTAACCGTAAGGGGATAAAGACAGGTAAGCGGGCTTCACCCTGCCAACCCGGCAACCGCTTCTTCAAGGGCGCCTTGCGGGGTTGCAACAACGCTTTCGCCAGCGTGAGCGCCAGATACCGGGCGAAGGTGCTCTTGCCGGACCCCGGTTGGCCGAGCAGCACCATCCGTCTCTGGGGGGCTCGGCAGAGAGTCTCCACGGCAGATAACGGCTTCCCCTGGCCGAGGAGTTCAGCGATCTCCCGATTCTTTTCTCGCCCCCGTTCGGCGCGTGGTGTGGTGGTATCCAGCGCCACATAAACCTGTTCCAGGCTGAGCCGCCGAGCGGTGGCATCCACGGCATTGGGGTCCAGGGCCTCCAACGGTAAAGTACGCCAATCAGCAATCATCAGTTGGAGATAAGCCGTGCGGAGTTCTGGTCGCGGAGATACCGCTGAGGGCCTGAATTTTGCGGGTTTGGAAGTCGCTGGACAAAGTTCGGTTATGGTTTGGCGAATTCCTGTCACGATATTCAGGAAAGCTTCGTCCCGGTTGGTCCATTGGGTGACCGGCTTGCCATCCAGGGGCAGGCATTTCAGTTTGCTGAAAGGGGCGCTTTTCCAGTCCGTGGGCCGGAGGATAATCGGCACTACCCTGGCTTTACCGGCTTCATGCCGCTGTAAAGCCCATTGCATTTCCTTGGCGTAACAGAAATCCGACTTCATAAAGTCAGGGCTGATCAGCAGCAGAATCAGGTGGGCCGTTTCCAGTTGCTGATAGATTTCCGGTTCCCATTCCTGGCCCGCTTGGATACAACCGTCGTGCCATTCCTGAACAAGTCCTTCATGTCGCAGCAGACTCAGATGAGTTCCCAGTGTTTCACGCTGTTTTCTATCTCTATGAGAGTAGGAATAGAAAAGCTTGATCGGCGTGGTGGTACCCGTGGTCATCAGCGGCTCCTCAATCCAGCTATTGTCATGTTGTTAGCGTTATTGTAGCGAGAGAGCAACCGGCTGATTGCCGTATTGCCACCAAGATTTACGGCGTGGCCTTGCGGTTCTTCAGTGACAACACCGGTTTCCGGTCGACCGGGTCAGAGAAACCAGCACACAGTTCAACACCCCTCAGGGCGGGTTGGCCGGGGGCGCCGGGTTATCGGTGGTCGCTGCGGGCGAGCTTTCCCGGACATCCGCCAGCGCGTTGCTAAAAACCTGGCGGGAGAGATTGTCCTCGCCCGCCTGAGCCAGTTGACGGGCGATGGCGCTCGAGGTAACCGCCCGTTCCAGGGGATCGGCGAGCGTCTGCGCTTCCTGGTAGGCCAGCAGGAATAATTCCTGGCCGATTTCCCGCTCGTCCTGCTGTAAACGATTGCGCGCCAGCGCGCCGTGAGTCTCCGCCTGCAGACGCCGCAACCGCTGTTGTGCGCGGGAACGGTCAGCCGGATTGCTCAACAGCGGCAGTTCCATCTGGGCGTCTTCGAGGAACTGCCCGGCAATCAGAGCATCGCCGACCTCAGCCCGGCTGCGGGCCAGCATGCCCAGCGCCACGATGCGCTGGACAGGATCGGCCAATTCCCCAACACGCGCCCGCATCTGGCTAAAAAGCTGCTGCGCACCATTCAGATCACCGCTTTCCATCCGCCGTTGGGCCACTCTTATCCCGATCTCCATCTGCTCCCGGATGCCGGCCAGTTTGTCCACCGTGTCCAGGGCTTCGGTAAAAAGCTGATCAGCCTGGCCAGCAGCGCCGCTGCTGGCCGTGGCGGCGGCGAGCGCACTGAGGGCGCGCGCGCGCAGCAGCGGCGCCCGGATGTTGCGGGCAGACTGGACGGCATCAGTCAGCAGGCCGGCAGCGGCGCCGGCATCCCCCTGGCGGAACTGCCGCCGGCTCTGGCCACCCAGGATGCTGCTCCGCGCGAAGGCGGCGGCATCCAGGTCCTGCTCGCGTTGCTGCTGCTGTTCGCTCTGCAGCCGCATGACAATCCGCTCCAGTTCCAGTTGCGCCTGCTCGATCCGGTCGACCGCCACCAGATCGCTGATGATATTGACCATGACCTCAGCCGTCGTGAACGGCGGGTAAACGCCGACCGGCAGGGGCTGGTCGGAAGTCCCGGCCGACTGTGGCGGCTGCGACGGGTTCTGAGCAGGGGACGACGCCGTTTCACGGCCCGTCGAGGCGTTGGCGCGTAACGTTTTGATAACGCCCAGCCAGGTCTGTTCGAGCGGCGCCGCATCCGTCGTCCTCACCGGCGCATTGACAGCCGGCGCAGCGCCAGCAACCGCGCTGGTATCCGGTGGTCCTGAAGCGGCGGTTTGCAGCGGCGGTGGCGCGACTGGCGAGGGTGGGTTAGCGGGCGGCACCGGCGGGTTGACGGCCGGCGGATTGTACGCTGCGGTTGGCGGCGCCGGCGCCGCCTGCTGGCGAGGTTCGATGACGTCGACCAGGGCCAGATTCTGCATGTGTCTGTAGAGTGTATAACAGCCGAGCGCGATGCCGATAAACCCGATACCCGCCAGCAACTTGGTGGAAGTGTTGGCTGCTGCCAGGCCGACGCGCAACCGGGTGCGCGCATGGCCAAGGATGCCGGTCAGGGTGTGCAGCGAAAACAGCCCGGATAATCCCGCCGCTGGTCCCGTCTGACGCCCCGCCAGATTTTTGAAGAGGGTCTGATCGGCCTGCCGGTGGGTCTGTTCATCCTGGCTTTCGCTGTCCGTTTTTTCTTTTGGCCGCGTGTTTCCGTCGCCGGCTTCCACCCGCGTCATCGTTGTATAGGGCTCGATCAAGTTGCTGCTCTGCCTCTCCTCATAGCCTTGCAAGACAATTCCACACTGTTCACAGCGGTCGATACCTGTCCCCGACCTGGGCTGCATCAGACCGCAGGCGGGACAAAGCCATTCCTCCCGCATAGGCATCAACGTCAATTCTTCCGCTACCCTGCAAATCAGTCCCAGACGGTTCAATTGCCGGCAGAGCTGTTCCGCAGCGGCGCGCGGCAATGCTTTCTTGATTTCCACGCTTCTGCCCACCTGCAGGCTGGCAATCAACAGCTTGACTGTATCGGGAGAGGTCCGGGTAGTGGCGCTCAAGTGAGATTCAAGCATAGCGCTATCTACATCCGGTTGGATGCTCTCGATGACGACTTTACAATTGGCAGGACTGGTCATTTTTTAATCGGCTGTGTGCAGCGCTGCAATACCAAAGTGGAAATACGCGCAATAATAACCCTCGGACAGCTTGTTTCAGCCGTGGCGATGGGTATCCTTGCAAGCGTTGGAAACCATAAACAAGAGGCATTTCCAGGAAGAACCCTAATGAACCGCGAGATTATTGCAACTCGACAGGCGCCCGCCGCGATCGGCGCCTATTCCCAGGCCGTCAAGGTGGGCAATACGGTCTATCTGTCCGGCCAGATTCCTCTCAATCCGGCCACCATGACCCTGCTGGAGGGCATGGAAGCGCAAATCCGCCAGGTATTCGATAACCTGGGGGCAGTGGCCCAGGCTGCCGGCGGTAGCCTGGGCGACATGGTCAAACTGACGGTTTTTTTGACCGATCTGGGCCATTTCGCACTGCTCAATCAGATAATGGCCGAGTATTTCCAACCGCCTTATCCGGCTCGCGTGACCGTGGGTGTAGCCACTCTGCCCCGCAACGCTCAAGTGGAAATCGAGGGGATCATGGTGGTGGACGGTTGAGCGCCCGCAACCCTGGCGATCGTTGCCCCACCGGGCGCTCGGGTGGGCGGTGCTACAGCGCCTGCCGCAGGCATTGATAGCCCGCTTCGGTCAACAACACGGCATTGACGGTGGTGGCATAAATCCGCCCGGTCCGCCGCAGGGTGTCGATGGTCGCCGCGTGTGTCCGGGCATCCAGATAATAATAATGTTCGCCCTCCTGCAAGCAATCCCCCAGGCGTTTGAAGGCCCTGAAGGCGGTGCCTTTGGGCCGTTGCAGCAGGGTATCGATGTCTTTGAAGGAGAGGAGGTGTTCCACCACCGGTTCGGACATGGGAATGTCTCTGCATGCCGGGGGCGCCATGCCCTGCGCCCCGGTGCTCGCTCGGTGTCGCACCGCCGTCCGTCAGCGGCGCGGCTATTTTGCCTGAAAGAAATAGGCGGGAAACTCGAAAGAAATATGATGGCCTTGGTCATCGACTCTATGGATCTTGATGCGCTGCACGTCGCCGACCTGGCGGGCTTCATTTTCCCTTGCTTCGGTATCGAGCAGTTTCTCCGGCACGCGCATCCCGTCGCGGAAACGCTCATCTCCGTAAACCGTCGATTTGGCCGATACGGACGCTACCTCATAGTCGGTAAATGGCCCCTGACCGACCAGTGCGGTATATTGGGCGAAACTCTCGTGCTGGCGGGCTTCCTCGCTCCACTCCAAGGTTTTGCCGGGTTGAAAACGTTTGATGGAATGCTCGTCGCTTGCCATAATCAATGCCTCTCTGTATGCCAGGATGTTATAGTTTTAAAATTGATGTCGCAGTATACCGTACCCCACTCCGAACCTTCCACAGGTCATCCCGTCAACCCCATCGCCAGGAGTCAACCGTGGATAAATTAGTAGGGCTGATCGGCAATGTCGCCGCATTACTGGGTATTATTATTTGTCTGATTGCCGGCATCGCGAGAATGACCGGCAACTACCACGTGCTGGGCTATGAGAGCATAACGCTGTTCACCGGCGGGATCGCGCTGATGGTCGCCGCCTGCCTGGCGAAGCTGTATCGATCCGACCTGCGGTAAAACGCCGCGCGGGGGCGCGCGCCGGCAGCGCCCGCCCCGCGGCTGTCCGGACGCTGCCTCACCAGGTCGGTCGAGACCGTTGTGGACGGACATGAAACACGCCACGCGCCGCGCGCGGCGTTCGCCGGGCGGGGTTCAGCAACCGTCAAGGGATCGACTCACCTGCTGCAAGCCGGGCAGCAGATCCGCCTGAATATCCGCCCCGTCTTCCAATCCCACCGACAGCCGGATCAGACTATCCTGAATGCCGGCCGCAGCGCGTTCCTGCTCGGTCAAACGGCCGTGTGTGGTGGTGGCCGGATGGGTGATGGTGGTTTTGACATCGCCCAGATTGGCGGTAATCGAAATCAACCGGGTGGCGTCGATCACCCGCCAGGCCGCTTCCCGCCCACCTCTGACTTCGAAGGATACGATGCCGCCGCAACCGGATTGCTGGGATTGGGCCAGCGCGTGCTGCGGATGCGAGGGCAAACCAGGACAATAGACGCGGCTGACGGCAGGTTGTTGCTCCAGCCAGCGGGCCAGCTGCAGCGCATGGTCGCAGTGAGCGCGCATCCGCAGTTGCAGGGTTTCCAGCCCTTTGAGAAACACCCAGGCGTTGAACGGGCTCATGGTCGGGCCGGCAGTACGCAGAAAGCCGAAGATATCCTTGCCCACGCGGCGAGCATCGCCCACCACCGCGCCCCCCACGCAACGCCCCTGCCCGTCCAGGTATTTAGTAGCGGAGTGCACCACCAGATCGGCGCCCAGCTTGAGCGGCTGCTGCAAAGCCGGCGTGCAAAAACAATTATCCACCACCAGCAGGGCTTCATGCGCGTGGGCGAGCCCAGCCAGCACTCGGATATCGGCCAGTTCCGTCAAAGGATTGGAAGGGGTTTCCAGGTACAACAGCCGGGTTTCCGGACGGATGGCGGAAGCCCAGGCGGCCCTGTCGGTGAGCGGCACAAAGGTCGTGGCGATGCCGAATTTGCTCAGATAATTATTGAACAACGACACCGTGCTGCCGAAAATGCTGCTGGCGGATACGATATGATCGCCGCTTTTCAGGAGCGTCAGGCAGACGGCCAGAATCGCCGCCATCCCGGAGGCCGTGGCGATGCACGCCGCGCCGCCTTCCAGGGCCGCCAGTCGATCCTGGAAGGTTCTGACTGTCGGATTGGTGAAGCGCGAATAGATATTGCCCGGCTCCTGCTCGGCAAAACGGGCGGCCGCCTGAGCGGCGCTGGCGAACACGAAGCTGGAGGTCAGGAAAATCGGTTCGGCATGCTCGCCTTCGCAGGTCCGCACCTGGCCGGCGCGGATCGCCAGGCTGGCAAAATCCAGTTCAAGATCGTCGTAATTCATGCTGCATACCCTCCAATGGCGATGCGGTGGCGCGCATCGCTGGCGTGGATGACTCGCTTCGAGGAGTAGCAACGCCGCCCCGCCGCAGGCATAAAAAAACCTGCTCTAGCAAGGGCTAAAGGCAGGTCGTTCGCCTACCCCCGCTTTAGCGATATTTATTAGGCGCCTGCAAGCTGAGAGATCAAATCGGCGCCGCATTCAGCATAGGTGAGCGCCTCCTGTCTGTCAAAATATTTCGGTGCGCCGCTGGTTCAGAGGGCGTTCAGGTCGACGACTTTGCTTTCCTGACCGGCCCGCGACGACCTGGCACGGTCGTTACGCCGTCTTTGCAGACACTCCAGGTAAGCCTTATCGATATCGCCGGTGACATATTCGCCACTGAAACAAGAGGTATCGAAATAGCGCAGTTTGGGATTGCCGCGCCTTACCGCCTCCTCCAGATCGATCAGATCCTGAAAAATGAGACGATCGACGCCGATGGCCGTCGCCACCTCTGTTTCGGTGCGGCCATGGGCGATCAGCTCGTCGGCCGCCGGCATATCGATGCCATAGACGTTGGGAAAGCGCACCGGTGGCGCGGCAGAAGCGAAGTAAACTTTGCGGGCGCCGGCGTCGCGGGCCATTTGTACGATCTGCGCCGAGGTAGTGCCGCGCACGATGGAATCGTCCACCAGCAAGACTTTTTTATCGCGGAATTCCAGCGCGATGGCATTCAGCTTCTGGCGCACCGATTTTTCGCGCATGCGCTGGCCGGGCATGATGAAGGTGCGGGCGATATAACGGTTTTTGATAAAGCCCTCCCGGTACTTGACGCCTAGCGCGGACGCCATCTGCAGGGCGACCGTGCGACTGGTGTCGGGAATGGGAATCACGACATCGATATCGTGCTCCGGCCACACCCGAAGAATCTTCTCCGCCAGATAATCCCCCATCCGCATGCGGGCTTTGTGTACCGAGACATTATCGATAATCGAATCCGGCCGGGCCAGATACACGAACTCGAAAATACACGGTGAAGAACGGGGGGTTTCGGCGCACTGCCGGCTAGTGACCCGCCCTTCGATGTCGATCAACAATGCCTCGCCAGGCGCCACATCGCGCACCAGTTCGAAGCCCAGGCAATCCAGGGCGACGCTCTCGGAAGCCACCATATATTCCATGCCTCCCCTGGTTTCGCGCTGCCCATAAACCAAAGGACGGATGCCGTGGGGATCGCGCAAGGCCAGGATGCCGTAACCGATAATCAGTGCAACTACCGCGTAGGCGCCGCGTACCCGCCGATGCACCGCCGCGGCGGCGGCAAAGATATCGTTATGGTCGATCGCTACCCGGCTGCGCTGCTGCAACTCATGCGCGAACACATTGAGCAGGATTTCGGAATCGGAGTCGGTGTTGATGTGACGCAGATCGGAACGAAACAGTTCTTCCTGTAATTGCGCCGTGTTGGTCAGATTGCCGTTATGTGCCAGGGTGATGCCGAACGGGGAGTTGACATAAAAGGGCTGGGCTTCGGCGGAGTTGAAATTGCCGGCGGTCGGGTAACGCACATGGCCGATCCCAATGTTGCCGAGCAGACGCTGCATGTGCCGGGTGCGGAACACATCCCTGACCAGTCCGTTATCCTTGCGTAGATACAGGCGCTTATCCTGACACGTCGCCATGCCGGCCGCGTCCTGGCCGCGATGCTGTAACACGGTAAGACCGTCATACACGCTCTGGTTAACCGGACCACGCCCAACGATGCCAATGATTCCGCACATATACACCTCGCAACGGATGGTTAACCGTCAGGGCCGATGCCCTTCATGGAAACCTCAGTTTTACAACGGCGCCGCTGGGCCATGAACCGGCGGCGGCAGGTCATGGAAATTTGATATGTTGGGCGATATCCGGAGGCAGTCGTTCCCGCAGCCACACAGCTCCCTGCTGAAAGCGGGGCAACAACGGCGATTGCTTCCACCATAAATCCTGCGGCATTGGCGTAAAACCCGCCATCAATACCAACACCGTAACGAACACCAGTCCTCGCAACAAACCGAAAACCAGACCCAGCAGCCGGTCGGGGCCGCTAAGCCCGGTACGCTGCACCAGTTGGGCGACCACAAGATTGATCAATCCGCCTATCAGCAATGTGCCCAGATATAAGATCCCGAACGCCAGGATGATGTTTACCGAGGGTATGCCGATATACTTACCCAGATAGGCGGCGCCATCCTGCACGAACAGAGTGGCCACGATAAAAGCCGCAATCCAGGTCGCCAGGGAGATTGCTTCTTTCAGCAGGCCGCGCAGCAACCCCATCAGCCCCGACAGGGCGATAATTCCCAGGATAAAGTAATCTATCCAGCTTGGATCAATCACCATCTCGCCGCTCCAGGCGTCCGTGTACCATTAAATATCTTATTGAATTAGAACGGTATTGTAGCAAAATCTGTCTCCAAGAGGAGAACCAAGCCGGCAACTCAATTGTTCAGGGATATAACCTGACCGCTAAAACCCTGACTGCGCAGCCGCCCCAGCATTTTTTCGCTTTCAGCGCGTGAACCGGGGCCTATCCGTACCCGGTACATGGTATTGCCGGACCCTGTCTTGACAGTGGACAGAAAAGCGTTAAACCCCTGGTTGCGGAGTTTGCTGCGCACCTGATCGGCATTCTGTTGCGCTGCAAAGCTGCCTACCTGCACCACCCAAGTGCCGCCGCCGGCAGTCGCCATTCTGTTGTCCGTCGCTGCTTGCGCGGGCGCCGCCATGCTTGCACTGGTGGTGCGTCCGATCAATTCAACTTTAGGCAGCGCTATTTCACGGGATGTCCGCTCTTTTGCTGTCTGCTCTTTTGTCAGCCGTTCCTTTGCTGCCTGTTCTTTTGTCAGCCGCTCCTTCGCTGCTTGTTCTTTTGCGGCCTGCTCACGGGCTACCTGTTCTTTTGCGGCCTGCTCACGGACCGTCTGCTCTTTCGCCGTCTGCTCTTTCGCCGTCTGCTCTTTCGCCGTCTGCTCACGGGCTGCCTGTTCCTTCGCCGCCTGCTCACGGGCCGCCCTTTCCTTCGCCGCCTGCTCACGGGCCGCCCTTTCCTTCGCCGCTCGTTCCTTCGCCGCCTGTTCTTTCGTCGTTTGTTCCTTCGCCGTCCGCTCTTTCGCTGCCTGTTCTTTAGTCGCCTGTTCTTTAGCCGTCCGCTCTTTCGCTGTCCGCTCTTTCGCTGTCCGCTCTTTCGCCGTCCGTTCCCGGGTCGTCTGCTCTTTCGTTGCCCGCTCCCTCGCCGCCTGCTCGCGGGCCGTCTGCTCTTGCGCCGCCCGTTCCCTCGCCACCTGCTCGCGGGCCGCCTGCTCTTGCGCCGCCCGCTCCTTTGCGATTTGCTCTAACCCTACTGTCGCTGCCTGTTCCTGAGCCGGCTGAACCCCGGCAGTTAACTCCGGGATGGCCTGCCCCCCGATTATCCCAGCAGGGGCCTGTTGGGTTAGGGTGGTGTTTCCAGATGGCCCAGGCAGTGGTGACGCTGCCGGTTGCTCAGCAACGATGAGAGGCGCTGCCGGCTGCGGAGGAGGCAGCGACACCACCATACCACGCTCATCGATCTGTCGGGTTGGCGCCGGCGGCACCGCGGTAGTCACCACGGGGTGCTCCGGTTTATCCGGGTTCTTAAGGAACCAGGGACCAAATATAACCCCCAAGACAATTAACACCGCGGCTCCTGACAAACGTTGTATCAACCGACTATCCAAGTTCAAACCCTCTTCACTTTGTCGCTCACAGCGCACCCTCGATGGAACCCGAAGTCATTGCCTGGGCGACGGTACGAAACGAACCACACACCAGAATACGATCGCCATGCACAGCTTCCCGGTAAGCGGCGCGACAGGCGGCGGCGACGTCGACCAAGGGAGTCACCGGCTTGACCACGCCTCCTGCCCGCAAAGCACTCATCAGTTGCTCACCCGAACGGCCGCGGTCTCCGGGTAGCGTCGCCGTATACCAGCAGTCCACGACTTCATTCAATGCCCGGGCGACCCCCGGCGCATCTTTGTCGCTCAACATCCCCACCACTGCCCTGGTCGCGCCGAACCCTGTACAGCTCCCCAGGTAGTGGGCCAGGATGGCCGCTGCATGCGGATTATGAGCGACATCGAGAATCCACTCAATGGCTCCGGGAACGATTTGCAGGCGGGCAGGGAGCCGGGCTTGTACGAGTCCTGCGGCAAGCGCCGCGACCGGGACCGGCAGACGCTCGCTTAAAGCAGTTAACGTCATCACGGCGGCAGCAGCGTTGCCGAGTTGATGTTCACCCGGCAATGCCGGTAGTGGCAGCGCATCCAGGTCCCGGTTCGCATGCCACCAGCGCCACTGCCGTCCAGCGGATTGCCAGCCGTAATCGAGCCCGGCCTGAAAATACCGGACGCCGAGCGCACGGGCCTGTTCGAGCAGCGCCGGCGGAGGTTGAGGATCGGCGCAAATGGCGGGTCTGCCGGGCCGGAAAATACCGGCCTTTTCACGCCCGATACTGTCCCGCTCGCGGCCCAGCCATTCGACATGATCAATGGCGATCGAGCTGATCAGCGCGGCGTCGGCGTCCAATATGTTAACTGCATCCAGGCGTCCGCCCAGGCCGACTTCCAGAACCCCGGCGTGGATGCCAGCTTCCTGGAAGATCATCAAGGCGGCCAGGGTGCCGAATTCGAAATAAGTCAGCGATATAGTGCCGCGCGCCGCATCAATACAGGCGAAGACCCGACACAGGGTGGCATCGTCTACTTCCTTCCCATCCACCCGGATGCGCTCGTTGTAGCGCAGCAGATGCGGTGATGTATACGCCCCGACCCGGTATCCCGCCGCCCGCAGCATGGCTTCCAGGAAAGCTACACAGGAACCTTTGCCATTGGTGCCCCCTACGGTAATCACCGGATAAGCGGGCCGGTCCAGACCCAGTGTTCCGGCCACCTGTCGGATGCGTTCCAGTCCCAGGTCGATGGCGCGAGGATGCAGGCCCTCTTGCCAGTTCAGCCATTGCTCCAGCGTCGCACAACGTGGGGCGGACATTCAATCCATCCCTTCTGGCGGCGCGGGCAGGCGCAGTAGCAGGGCCAGCAGTCCGGCCACCCGGTCGCGCAACTCGCGGCGGTCGACGATCATATCGACAGCACCGTGTTGCAACAAAAACTCACTACGCTGAAAACCTTCCGGCAGTTTCTGGCGTACTGTCTGTTCGATGACCCGTGGGCCGGCGAAGCCGATCAACGCTTCGGGTTCGGCCATGTTGATATCACCCAGCATGGCCAGACTGGCCGCAACGCCGCCGGTGGTCGGATCCGTCAACACCGAAATGAAGGGAATGCCCTGAACGGACAGCCTGGCCAGGATAGCGCTGGTCTTGGCCATTTGCAGCAGCGATGCTAACGCTTCCTGCATCCGCGCCCCACCGCTGGCGGCAAAGCAGATCAGCGGTATCTGTTCTTCCAGACAGAGCTGGGCGGCACGCACGAAACGTTCGCCGACAGCCGCTCCCATCGATCCCGCCATAAACTCGAACTCGAAAGCAGCCGCCACCACCGGGATCCCCTTGAGCTGACCGCGGATGGCCAGTAAAGCCTCTCTTTCACCAGTGGTCTTTTGCGCCTGCGCCAGCCGATCCTTGTATTTGCGGGTGTCTTTAAATTTCAAGTAATCGATGGATTCTATGTTGGCTGCGATTTCCAGCCGCCCCGCCTCATCCAGAAAACTCTCCAGGCGGCGGCGCGCCGCAATCCGCATGTGGTGACCACATTGGGGACAGACATTGAGATTGCGTTCCAACTCGGCGCGGAACAAGACCGAGTTGCAACTATCGCATTTGCTCCACAGGCCTTCCGGAATCTGCCGTTTGCTGATTCCTGAGGTGCGGATGCGCGATGATTTCAGTTTGGCGAACCAGTTGGTGAGTTCCATTATGCGGTTACGGTAGCCGTTACTGCCAAAACGCTAGGAGTTTGTCTGACTTAGGGTCGGAACTTCAATTTTCCTATCACGAGGCCGAAAAAACGCACATTTTGCGTTTCTATCGCCCTTTCCGAGGGCATTTATCGCCCTCAGAGCGCCTTTATCCTCCCTGCAGGCAGACCTATCCTGCCACCAATACTTGCAGCCGTTTTAAATTGTAGGCGATGCACACCAAATTCCACTCGCCCTGCACGGCTTGCAAACCCCGTAACAGAAATTGCCGAAACCCCATCACGTGCTTGATGATGCCAAACACCGGCTCGACGGTGGACTTGCGTTTGGCATACAGTGCCTTGCCTTCGGGGGTTTGCAATCGGTGTTCCATCCGGACTACCGGATCAGCGGTGTCTGGGGCTTTACCCGGGTCAGCAAAGCGTTCTTCCAGGGTGGGATGATGCTCCGCACGACCCGTGGCGAGCAGCGGGGTAATGGTAGCGTGTTCACAAGCCTTGACGTTGGCCTCACTGAAATAGCCAGTGTCCGCCAGCAGATGGTCGACCTGACCGAGTTCCTCCGGTAACTGGCTGAAGTTGTCCAGCGCCGGTTGCAGTTCCTGTTTATCGTTCGGGTTCGGGCTGACGTGGTTTTCCACGATCAGGCGACTGCCATGATCCACCCCGGCCTGCGCATTGTAGCTCTGCTCAAACCCGCCGCCGCTCACCGGCATAATGCGCGACTCCGGGTCGGTAAAATTGACTTGATCCTTGTCCTGTGGACCCGGTTCCGGCGGCTTGGGGGGACGGCCCCCTAACTTGCGACCACGGGCCTGTTCCTTCGCCCGCCGCTCGGCCAGCTTCGCTTCATAGGCCGCTTGCTCCTGCGCATACCGGGCTTGGGCACGAGCCTCCAGTTCCGCTTTCACCTCCCCGATCTGCTGCAACCGGGCCTGCCGGAGCGCCACTTCGTCGGCCACCTTCAGCCCGGGGACCGGCTCGGTGTGACTCGCCTCGGCCTGCTGTAATAACGCCTCTACCTCCGCCTGCAACTGCTCCTCCAACCGGTTGGCATAGTCCCAGCTCATCGCCTTATGTTTGCTGGCGTTGGCGTGCACTTTGCTCCCATCCAAACTCACGTTGCCTAACTGCAACACCCCCAGCGCATACGCCCGTAGCAAAATCTGCACCAACAGACCCTTCAGTTCCCCCAGAAACCGCTTCCGGAACGTATTGATGCTGTTGTGATCCGGGTGCGTGTTACCCGTGATATAAATCACCGGGATCAGCTCATAGGTGGCTCGCTCCAACGCCCGACTGGAAAAAATGCCAGTGGCATAGCCATAAAACAACAGTGCCAGCATCATCTTCGGTGGATAGGGCGCCGAGCCGCCACCACTGTACGCCGCTTCCAGCGGGGTGACATCCAGACTCTCCACGATCTCGACAATGAAGCGCGCCAGATGATCCTCTGCCAGCCACTCCTGCACCGGGATCACCACCGGCTGGTCACGTTCTATGGGGATAAATTGGTTGCTCATCGCCAGGCTCATCAGGTACGTTAGGTCATCTTACCTCATTATGCTGGGCAAGTCAGACAAACTCCTAGACGCCGGCGTCCATCGCCTGCCGCATGGCCGCCACCAGCGCAGCGACTTCAGCCCGCAGCCGTGGCGGCTCCCCAGCCAGCCGCTCGATGCGCGCCACCAGGGCACTGCCTACCACCACAGCGTCGGCCAGGCGGGCCACCGCCGCGGCCGCCGCCGGATCTTTTATGCCGAAACCGACTCCCACCGGCAGGTCGGTGTAGTGCCGTATAACACTCAGCTTCTCCCGCACGTCCGTCACGTCCAGGGTAGCGGCGCCGGTAACCCCTTTTAAAGAGACATAATAGATATAACCGCGCGCCAAAGCGGCCACCTTTTGAATGCGTTCCGGCGAACTGGTGGGTGCCAGCAGGAAAATGGGATCGACAGCGACCGCCTGCAGACAGGTGACCAGCTCCTGAGCCTCCTCCGGCGGCATGTCGACGGTCAGCACGCCATCCACTCCGCTGGCTGCCGCTGCGCGCGCAAAAGTCTGATAACCCATAGCTTCGACAGGGTTCAGATAGCCCATCAACACCAGCGGCGTATCCCGGTCCTCGCGGCGGAACTCCTCCACCAGTGTCATTACCTGGTGCAAGGACATGCCTTGCGCCAGAGCACGCTCACAGGCTTTCTGGATAACCGGTCCGTCCGCCATCGGATCGGAGAAAGGCACCCCCAGTTCGAGCAGATCAGCGCCGGCTGCGACCAGCGCATGCAATAGTGGCACGGTCAACGCCGGGTCGGGATCGCCGGCGGTGAGATAAGGAATCAACGCCTTGCGCCCGATCCGGCGCAGCAACTGAAAACGGGCGGTAATGCGACTCATGGTGCTCTCACAGTGTAATGCCATCCAGAGCGGCAACCGTATTGATATCCTTGTCGCCGCGCCCCGACAGATTGACGACGATAGTCTGCTCGGGTCGCAGCGTGGGCGCCAGGGTACGAACATAGGCAAGGGCATGGCTCGATTCCAGTGCCGGGATAATGCCCTCCACGCGGGTCAACTCATGAAAGGCGGCCAAGGCTTCGTCATCGGTGACGGCGACATAATGGACGCGGCCGCTGTCCTTCAACCAGGCGTGTTCGGGTCCCACGCCCGGGTAATCCAGACCGGCGGACACCGAATGGGTGGGCAGAATCTGGCCATCGCTGTCTTCCAGCAGATAGGTGCGGTTGCCATGCAGCACACCGGGACGTCCGGCGCACAGCGTAGCGGCATGGCGGCCGGTGGTCAGCCCGGCGCCGGCGGCTTCCACCCCATACATGGCCACCTGGGAATCGTTCAGGAAGGGATGAAACAGGCCGATGGCGTTCGAACCGCCCCCCACGCAGGCCACCAGCGCATCCGGCAGGCTGCCGCCGTCGGCCAGCAGTTGCGCGCGGGTTTCGCGCCCGATGATGCTCTGAAAATCCCGCACCAGCATGGGATAGGGGTGAGGGCCGGCCACTGTGCCAATGACATAGAAGGTATTGTCGAT
This sequence comes from uncultured Pseudomonadota bacterium, assembly GCA_963708455.1. Lineage (GTDB taxonomy): Bacteria > Pseudomonadota > Gammaproteobacteria > Competibacterales > Competibacteraceae > CAIMUS01. The sequence goes on along the minus strand of CAVPSQ010000004.1, from coordinate 593,366 downwards.
ATGACTCACCCAGTCGCGCATCGCCTCGTTCAAGGCATCCTTGAGCGTGCGGGAACCGGACTCCACCGGGATGACGGTGGCGCCCAGGAGACGCATGCGATAGACGTTGAGCGATTGGCGATAGATGTCCTCCAGGCCCATATACACGACGCATTCCATGCCCAACCGGGCGGCGACAGTGGCCGTGGCGACGCCATGCTGGCCGGCGCCGGTTTCAGCGATCAGGCGGGTTTTGCCCATGCGTTGCGCCAGCAGCGCCTGGCCGACCGTATTGTTGATCTTATGAGCGCCGGTATGGTTGAGATCTTCCCGCTTCAGCAAAATGCGGGCGCCTCCCAGCCGGTCGCTCCAGCGGCGGGCATAGTACAGGGGCGAGGGACGCCCTACATAATTGGATAGATCCTCATCCAGTTCCGCCATAAAATCCGGATCGTCACGATAGCGCTCGTAGGCGGCGCACAATTCGTGCAGCGCCTCCATTAAGGTCTCGGCGACGAACTGTCCTCCATACGGGCCAAAATGACCGTGCTGGTCCGGCAAGGCCGAAAAATCGATGGCAACATTAGCAGGCACGGCATTCACTCTCTTTCACCGCTTGCATAAAGGCGCGCAACAGCGCGCTGTCTTTGACACCCTTGGCCGACTCCACGCCGCTGCTGACATCGACCGCCCAGGGACGGACCTGCCTGATAGCGTCCGCCACATTGCCGGGATGCAATCCTCCGGCCAGAATCAAAGGCTTACGAATGCCGGGAGGTATCGCCGACCAGTCAAACGGCCACCCGGTGCCGCCGACGGGGGTGGTTCCTCCATGACTGTCCAGCAACAGGCCGGCGGCGGCGGCGAAACGCTGTTCATACTCTTCGACAGCGGCGTCCGCTCCCATCGGCACCGCCTTGATGAAAGGCACGCCGAAAACAGCACAATAGTCCGGCTGTTCAGCGCCGTGGAATTGCAGCATACTCAGCGGCGCCCGCTCCAGAACAGCGTGCACCATACCAGGATCGGCGTTGACGAACAATCCGACCGCGGCCACGAACGGCGGCAGCACAGCTATAATGCGCTGCGCCGTCGGCACCTCGACCGCCCGGGAACTCTGCGGGTAAAACACCAGGCCGATGGCGGCTGCGCCCAGTTGCGCCGCCAGCAGCGCATCTTCAGGCCGGGTTATGCCGCATATTTTGACACGGGTAAGAGCCATAGCCTCAAGCTACCTTATGAATTCTATTGATGAATATACAATACAAGCTCCCGGCAGAGCGGGAGTTTACCTGATTCACGTTTTATTATTTACCCGGCCAATAACGCTTCACCTCTTGCCCAACCGGTGAATTTAGTCTACGGATCCGCCGCAGTGGCCGCTCCTACAGTGAACCCATGCCAATGACAGTTTCCGCGACCATCTCAGTTGTCATTCCGTGCTTCAATGCGGAAAGGTACATCGCTGCCGCGGTTCGCTCTGTGCTTGCACAGAACTGGTCGGATATTGAGATTATTGTGGTTGATGATGGTTCGTCCGATCGATCAGCCGAACTGGTTCGCGACACTTTCCCTGAAGTGACGCTGCTCTGGCAAACTAACCAGGGCGCCGCCGCCGCACGTAACCTCGGAATCCGGCAGGCGCAAAGCGATTGGATCGCTTTTCTGGACGCAGATGACATGTGGCTGCCAGGAAAACTGCAAGCACAATGGCAAATGCTCAGCATTCAACCTACCGCTCGAATGGCCTACAGCGCATGGCAATTATGGTTCAGCACCGCACCTTCCCCATCGCTGGAATACATTGACGAGGTGCTCAGCCAGTCGGGTAACCCTGACCAGTGGGCGGGGCCGTCAGGATGGATCTACCCTCAGTTGCTGTTGGATTGCGAAGTTTGGACCTCAACCGTGCTTATGCACCGTTCGTTGTTCGAGGAGATTGGTCTTTTCGACACGGCCCTGCGCATCGGTGAGGACTACGATCTCTGGTTACGTGCATCGCGAGTGACCGCAATTCTGAGAGTACCAAGGCCGTATGCACTGTACCGCCTACACCCGGCCAGCATGACTACCACGGTTCCTGAAATGAATTATCGGAAATTAGTGATTTCGCGCGCACTCGCCCGCTGGGGCTATGACTCCCCTGATGGAAGCAGCGCCCGCAAGGCCGATGTAGACCGCGCGCTTGCTCAGAGCTGGAGCAATTTTGCAAGCGCCCACTTGGACGCTGGTAATCTCAGTCGCGCGTGGCATGGTGGATTGATGTCGATACGCACTGACTGGTGGCACGCCCACGGTTGGAGGGTGCTCGTGCAGACGGTCGCCCGTTCATTGGCGGTTGGGCGACGGACTCACGGTTGAAGCGCTGGCGCTGCGTTATACTTTGTTCGTTCATCGAGATGCATGTTTCCCATGCGATCACTCTGATTTCCACGCGCCAATGCACACCTCGCCGATGAGTACTTGCTTAAAGCACCTATCGACGTCTCTGCACCCCCCTCATACTCAGCGAAGCCGTCGCTGAACAGGCATTCGCGTCCTCGGCGACCTAGCGGATGCGCCCATTAACCAACATAACGCGCTCCCACTGATGAATCAAACCGGTAAGAGAATCACCGTCGGCGCCGTCTGGATGGTCGGGATGAGGTTTATCGATAGGGGTATCGGTTTCGTTTCAACGCTGATTCTTGCACGATTACTGATGCCCGATGACTTCGGGTTGGTGGCGATGGCGATGACTGTCTTTGGCTTCATTGAGATGGGGGGACAATTTGGGTTTGATGTCACGCTAATCCGCAACCGTCAGACCAACCGCGCGCACTACGACAGTGCGTGGACACTGTCGGTCGGCTATGGGTTGTTTACCGCATTGGCGCTGGTTGCTTTGGCAATTCCGAGCGCGACCTACTTTAATGAGCCAAGGCTGAAAACTATCTTCTATGCGCTTGCAGTGATCGCACTAATCCAAGGCTTCGAGAATATTGCAACCATCGATTTCCGCAAGTATCTGTACTTCCACAAAGACTTTCAACTGATATTCACTAAGAGGGTTATCTCGTTTTTCGTTACCTTAGTATTAGCCTATACATTTTGCAGTTACTGGGCTCTACTGGGCGGCATGGCGACTTCCCGTATTTCGGGTGTTATATTGAGCTACTGGCTGCACCCTTATCGGCCATGCTTTGATAGATACCGAGATTCGAGGGTTACTGGTTTTTTCTCGCTGGATTATACTGAGAAGCATCATTGACTATTTCATCGACCGAGGGCCGGACTTCCTGATAGGACGTTTTCTCAATGCGAATGCATTAGGGCTGTATCGAGTGTCGTACGAGATTTCTACCTTGCCAACCACAGAGTTGATATTCCCAATTATGCGAGTGGTTTATCCGGGTTATGCTGCCGTTGCCGACGATCGTAAAAAGCTGGCAAGCTCGTTTTTGATGGTGCAAGGGACCATCGTCATGCTTACCCTGCCAGCAGGTATGAGTATAGTCATGCTTGCCGACCCCATCGTCAAACTGCTCCTGGGCCCAAACTGGTTGACTACAATCTCTCTAATCCAGATACTCGGTTTGTATGGTGTAGTGACAGTTTTCCAAACAACTAATATTTCAATTTTTGATGTGCTTGGAAAGCCGCATTGGGGAGCAGCATTGAAGGGAGTAGAGGTGCTCATTCTTCTTCCTACTATGTTTACACTATTTTCTCTGGATTATGGCTTAGTCGGATCTGCCTGGTTAGTTTTTGGTGTCCACGCTCTGATGATACCGCTTGGCATGCTGTTGATTGGACGTCTATTAGGCATTGGTTTCAGAGATAGACTCGCCGTAGCATGGCGCCCGGTGCTCGCTACGGCTATTATGGTTGCGACGCTCAAATGGATATCACATGTGTCTGGCCCAGCAGTCAGTGCTTCAGCCGCCGCATTACAGCTTGCCATAGCCCTCTCTATAGGTGTTATAGTATTTATACTGGCTATATATATCTTATGGAAAATTTCGGGCATGCCGAACGGCCCTGAAAAAATGCTGCTTCCTATTTTGCGGGAGAGGCTTAAGGGAGTCACCTTCATTTCATGAAAAAATTGTCTAGACAAGAGGATTCACTGCAATCATGAAAATTGCACTCCTCTGCTCCGGTCTGGGGAACATTCATCGTGGACACGAAGTGTTCGCGCAAGATCTGTTCAACTTGATCAATGATGCGGTTGATATCACCCTCTTCAAAGGTAGCGGTGAAGCCGCTCCTAAAGAGCGGATGATTGACAACATTCCACGAAACGCAGCTTACCTTGATCACATCCATGTCGCCGTTGCGCCCCTATGGAACGCAGCGGTGCAGGAGCAGGAGCGCATACGCGTCGAGGCTGAAACGTTCGCCTATGCGGCGCTCAAGCCACTGATCGAGGGTGAATTCGACGTCATTCACTGCCTCGAACAAGACGTGTGCAATATTATTTACGACCATCGGCACCTGTTCAGGCATACCCCAAAGATCGTGTTTTCCAATGGTGGCGCCATTCCCGCCCGGAATCTTCCTCAGTGCGATTTTGTCCACGAGTACACCGAGCACAATCTACGCTACAGCGCCAGAAACAAAGCCTTCGTGATTCCTCACGGCGTGGATCTGAATCGCTTCAACCCGCAGGTTGAATCCCATTTTCGTACGCAGTATGGTATTCCCCATGACGCCTTTTGCGTTATCAGTGTAGGCACCATCGGCTACCAGCATAAGCGGATGGACTACATCATCAAGGAGGTGTCGCTGTTGAAGGACATCTACCTAATAATCGTGGGCCAGGAGAACAGTGATACGCTTGCAATCAAGGATCTGGGCAAACGCTTGATGGGTGACAGGATCGTTTTCACGAAACTGCCCCACGACGAATTACCGCAGGCTTATGCCGCCGCTGATGTCTTCGTGCTCGGCTCTTTGTTCGAAACCTTCGGCATCGTATATATCGAAGCGATGGCGATGGGGCTACCGGTGATCTGCACCAACCATAGGAATCAGCGTTCCATCGTCAAGGAAGGTATTTTCATTGACATGAGGAGAACCGGAGCATTGACCGATGCTTTACGCAACATAAATCGGGGCACGCTGGCTGCGCTAGGTCAACAGAGCCGGAAAATTGCAGCTCAGTACTATGATCTTGCAGTTTTAAAGCAGCAATATATCGAACGATATCGATCTATCGCATTAGTACAGGTTAGCTTGCCGAAATATTCTTTCAAGACAAAATTGGTCTCGAACCTCAAGAATGCATTCAGGCAATCAGCCCGGATCATTTACGGGCAAGCCGAATGACCGCACAGAATCTGGTCAAGTTCGCTTGAACAATGAGGTCTTGAATTTCCAGGACTGCAAACAAGTAGACTTAGACGGGCACGCACTATACAGGTAGAAATTCTATTTCATAGTTCGTATAGGTTCTAAAGCCTGTCCAGATGCATCACGACCGGGATCTGGCGCCGCAGGCTGTCCAAAAAGCCTTGATATTCAGTCGCCCCGACCTGATTGGTTAATTGCTGGGTCAAGGCCTTACGTTCCGCTTCCTGCATTTTGCCGCTATCTCCCGGTATCACCTGGGTGACAATCAACACGGCCTGGTCGCCCTGGGGCAGCGGCACGGCGCCGACGGTTGGCTTGTCGGCCTCCGGCTTGGGCAAGCGAAAAGCTTCTCTTAGCACGGCGCCCTCCATCTTGCCAACATCCCGCCGGCTCACCAAACCAGGTTTTTTCAGTTCTCCGCCCAGTTCCCCAACCAGGGTTTCCAGGCTCTCTCCCTTTGCAGCCCGTTGCCGCAGGGATTCCGCATCTTTGTCCAACAGTTCCCGTGCCTGCCGGTTGCGCAGTTCGGTTGCAATATCCTGCCGGGCTTCTTCCAGAGTGCGCGGCGTAGCCTCCTTATGATCCTTTAACCGCAGAATGATCACGTGATCGGGTTCCACTTCCAGCAGTTCACTGTTAGCGCGACGTTTTAAGACCTCGTCGCCAAAGGCGGCTGCAACGATCGGTGCATACGCGGCAAGGCCTTCGCCACCTTGGCGATTGAACCAGGAACTGGTATTGACCTCCACACCCAGCAGGCGCGCGGCAGGCTCCAGTGTGTCCGGATGTTCATAGATCGTGTTGGCGAGTTTTTCAGATAAATCATAGAAGCGTACCTCAGCCTGACGCTGCCGCCATTCGCGCACCACTTCATCCTTTACCTCGGCGAACGATTTGCTTTTTTCCGGCGTGATTCCGTCCAGGCGAATGATATGAAAGCCAAAACTGGTCCGCACCGGCGCGCTGATATCGCCTACCGCGTTGAGTTCGAATAGCGCGTTTTCAAAAGCCGGGTCCTCGTACAGGCCTTTGCTGATTTTGCCTAAATCGCCGCCCTGAGCGTTAGCCGAGGCTTGGGCTTCTTCCAGCGCCTGCTCAAAGGTTTTAGCGCCGGAGGCAATTGCCGCACGGATGGACTCGGCCTGTTGTTTAATTTTATCGGCATCGGCGGCGCCGGTTGTAGCGGACACCGGCAATAAGATATGGGAAGCGTTGCGCTCTTCGGGTTGAATATATTTGGCACTTTGCTCCTGGTAAGCCACCTGCAAGTCCTCTTCCGTAGGGGTTATCTGATCGGCGACTTTATCCAGCTTGAGTTCGATATAATCCACTTGCACCTGTTCCGGATTCAAAAGACGTTCCTTATTTTCCTGGTAGTAGCTAGCGATCGCGGTATCATCCACAGTGACTTTTTTTGCATAATTATCCAAGGTCAGCACGCTATACTGTATCTCCCGCTGCTGGTTTAACAGCTCAATCGCCTTATCCACTTCAGCCGGGGTTGCAATCGCAGAAACGATTAGACCATTACGTAATTGTTCCAGAGCGAGTGAACGTCGCAGGTTCTCCTCAAATGCAGCCTCCGAATAACCTTGAGCGCGCAGTATCTGCCGATAACGTTGGGTATTAAAAGCGCCCTCCTGCTGAAAAACGTCCAGCGCTCGGACTGCCTGGCTGAGCTGTCCGTCACCAATCCGCAATCCCTGCACTTTAGCCGCCTGCAACAGGAGTTCTTCGTTGACCAGTTGCTGCAATACCCGGTCTTTGAGCAGGGCGACATCCACCTGTGGAAAGCGCTGGCGTTGCACTTGCAAGGCTTGCCGAAAAGCCTGCACAGAGATTTTTCCGTCACCCACTTCCGCCACATCCTGCGATTCGGGGCGATTGAAGTAGCTATGGATACCCCACAGGGCGAATGTAATGACCAGCAAACCGACGATGACATAGGCAATCAAACCGCTGGCGCGTTCTCTGATGGCTTGCAGCATAGGGAGGACTTCAGCTTAGGTAAGGGACAATTTTGGGTAGAACGAATAAGGGGTGTCGTGCGACACCCCTTAGGATTTGGCGGAGCGGACGGGGCTCGAACCCGCGACCCCCGGCGTGACAGGCCGGTATTCTAACCATCTGAACTACCGCTCCAAAATTCAATTGGACGACAGGCGCAATAGCTGTTCGCTTGCCGCTTGCAGTGGCCGCAGTCTACCAAGATGGCGAAGACGGAGTGGTTCGAACCGCGCCCCCCGGCGTGACCCCAGGCCGGTATTCTAACCATCTGAACTACTGCTCCTGCTTACTCCGACACTTGGTGGGTGCTGAGGGGTTCGAACCCCCGACCTCCGCCTTGTAAGGGCGATGCTCTCCCAACTGAGCTAAGCACCCTGCAGAAGGGCTGTTACTTTACCGCATCCTTAAGTGCTTTGCCAGCCCTGAACACAGCCAACTATTTTTAATGCGGTCGCCGGTTCTCTTCCGAGCTGGCCGCCTTGGCAGCTTCTCCTTTGGCCTGGATATCCTCGAGCGCTTCGGCTGTCTCAGCATTGGCGAGCGCCGCCAGGGGATGTAAAGCGATGTCGAATACCTGGTCAATCCATCGCACCGGCCGCACGTTCAGCTTTTCCAGGATATTCTGCGGAATCTCCACCAGATCCTTGCGATTTTCCTCAGGAATAATGACGGTGCTGAGGCCGCCGCGATGGGCCGCTAGCAGTTTTTCTTTAAGACCACCGATGGGCAATACTTCCCCGCGGAGAGTTATTTCACCGGTCATCGCCACATTGGCATAAGCCCGCACTTGCGCCAACGCCGACAATAACGCAGTACACATGCCAATTCCGGCGCTGGGTCCATCCTTCGGAGTAGCCCCTTCCGGCACATGGATATGGACATCGTATTTTTTATAGAAGTCAGGGTCGATTCCCAAGGAGCGGGCGCGGCTCCTGACTACCGTCATGGCGGCCTGAATGGATTCGCGCATTACTTCGCCCAAATGGCCGGTATGTATCAGCTTGCCCTTGCCGGGAACGAAGGTCGCTTCGATAGTCAACAATTCGCCACCAATCTCGGTCCAGGCTAGCCCGGTTACCTGGCCGATTTGATCTTCCTCTTCGGCAAGTCCATAACGGAAGCGCCGCACTCCCAGATACTTATCCAGTTCCTGCGGAGTGATGAGCCGTTTCCCGGTTAGGCCATTTAAGGTGATCTCTTTAACCACTTTGCGGCAAATTTTGGAAATTTCCCGCTCTAGATTGCGCACTCCCGCCTCACGGGTGTAGAACCGGATAATATCCACAATAGCCGCGTCCTCAACGGCGATTTCGCCTTTTTTCAGGCCGTTGTTTTTGATCTGTTTGGGCGTCAGATAGCGGGTGGCGATATTCAGTTTCTCATCCTCAGTATAGCCGGGAATCCGAATGACCTCCATCCGATCCAGCAAAGGACTGGGTATATTGAGGGTATTGGCCGTCGCCACGAACATCACATCAGACAGATCGAAATCGACTTCGAGATAATGGTCGTTGAACGTATTATTCTGCTCCGGATCAAGCACTTCCAATAGCGCCGAGGACGGGTCGCCGCGAAAATCCATCGACATCTTGTCGATTTCATCGAACATGAATAAAGGATTGCGGACGCCGACTTTGGCCAGATTCTGAATAATTTTGCCCGGCAGTGAGCCAATATAAGTACGGCGGTGACCACGGATTTCCGCCTCGTCCCGAACCCCACCGAGGGACATGCGGACGAACTTGCGGTTGGTGGCGCGAGCGATGGAACGCCCCAGCGAGGTTTTGCCGACGCCGGGAGGCCCGACCAGGCAGAGAATCGGACCTTTCAGTTTGCGGGCCCGTTGCTGCACCGCCAGATATTCCACAATACGTTCTTTGACTTTCTCCAAACCGTAGTGATCGGCTTCCAGAATACCCTCCGCCGCTGCCAGATCGTGGCGGATCTTGGTGCGCTTCTTCCACGGTACGCTGACCAGCCAATCGATATAATTGCGCACCACTGTCGCTTCTGCCGACATCGGCGACATCAGCTTCAGCTTATTGAGTTCGGCAGTAGCTTTGGCCTTGACTTCCTTGGACATCCCGGCTTTTTCGATTTTCTGAGCCAGTTCTTCCAATTCATTGGGCGCATCCTCAAGATCACCCAGTTCCTTTTGAATGGCCTTCATCTGTTCATTCAGGTAATACTCCCGCTGGCTCTTCTCCATCTGCTGTTTGACTCGGTTACGAATCCGTTTCTCCACCTGCAGGATATCGTTTTCGCCTTCCACCAGGCGCAGCACATGTTCCAGGCGCTGACGGGGATTCAGGATTTCCAGGATTTTCTGTTTTTCCTCCAGTTTCAACGCCATGTGGGCCGCAATGGTATCCGCCAGACGACCGGGCTCATCGATGCCGGCCAGCGACGTCAACACTTCGGACGGGATCTTTTTATTCAATTTGACGTATTGATCGAAGATATTCAGCACCGTGCGCATCAGCACTTCCAGTTCCCGGTCCATATCGGGCGCCGGCAGTTGCAACAGGCTGATATCCGCCAGGAAACAGGCGCTGCTTTCGACAAAACAGTCAATCCGGGCGCGCTGGCTGCCTTCCACCAGCACTTTAACCGTGCCATCGGGCAACTTCAGCAATTGCAACACATTGGATAGGGTGCCCAGACTATGGATGTCCGTTTCCCGTGGATCGTCCATTTCCGCACTTTTCTGGGCGACCAGGAGAATACGCTTGTCGCCCTGCATGGCGATATCCAAGGCCCGGATGGATTTTTCCCGCCCCACAAAGAGAGGAATAACCATATGAGGGTAGACGACAACATCGCGAAGCGGCAGGACCGGCGTAGGCATTTTACTCATCCTCATGGACTGGCGATCGGTAGTTCATTGAGCGTCAACGCGGGTCATCCCAGGACGGCGATCCCACCAACGGGGGAAGACAGGCTGCCGGAAAATTCCACTGTCGGACTCTCCGATGATCATAATGGGGATTGCCCGGCTGTTTGCAATGCCCCCTGACAGACCAGCAAGGAAGGCGGGACTCTGTACCCTGACCCAGAATCCCGGACAAGGTCTCAATCCGATGCAGCGGCGCGCCGCTGGACAGCGTTCTCATAGATGAAATACGGCTTGGCTTCGCCTTGGATCACCGATTCATCGACTACCACCTTGCGCACGCTGGACAGGCTGGGCAGTTCGTACATAGTATCCAGGAGCACATGCTCCAGGATGGTGCGCAGGCCCCGCGCGCCCGTCTTGCGCTCCATCGCCTTGTGCGAAATAGCCCGCAACGCTTCCTCACGGAATTCCAGTTCACACCCTTCTAGTTCGAACAGGCGGGAAAACTGCCTGACGATGGCGTTCTTGGGTTCCGTCAAAATACGCACCAGCGCTTTCTCATCCAGCTCATGCAGGGTGGCCACGACCGGCAGACGGCCGACAAATTCTGGAATCAGACCGTATTTGATCAGATCTTCCGGCTCGACCTCGGCCAGCACCTCGCTGACTCCCTTGCCACCGTCCTTGCTTTTGACATCGGCAGAAAAACCAATGCCGCCTTTTTCCGAACGGCTGCGGATCACTTTTTCCAGGCCGGCGAAAGCCCCGCCACAGATAAACAGAATATTGGAGGTATCCACCTGCAGGAATTCCTGCTGCGGATGCTTGCGACCCCCCTGCGGCGGCACCGATGCGATCGTTCCCTCGATCAGCTTGAGCAGCGCCTGCTGCACCCCTTCCCCGGAGACATCACGGGTAATGGAAGGGTTATCCGATTTGCGGGAAATCTTGTCGATCTCATCGATATAGACGATGCCGGTTTGCGCTTTTTCCACATCGTAATCGCATTTCTGCAACAGCTTCTGGATGATGTTTTCCACATCCTCGCCAACATAGCCCGCTTCCGTCAGCGTCGTGGCATCGGCAATCGTGAAAGGGACATTCAGCAACCGGGCCAGGGTTTCCGCCAACAGCGTCTTGCCCGAACCGGTCGGTCCGATCAGCAGAATATTGCTCTTGCTGACCTCGACTTCGTTGTTCTTGCCGCCCCGGTGTTGCAGATCTTGGCGCTTGTAATGATTGTATACAGCAACCGCAAGCACCTTCTTAGCATGCTCCTGGCCGATGACGTATTCATCGAGCACATCCTTGATCTCGTGGGGTTTGGGCAGTTTGCTGCCGGCGACTGGCGTATTATCCTCCATTTCTTCGCGGATAATGTCATTGCACAACTCGACGCACTCATCGCAAATAAAGACATTCGGTCCGGCGATCAGCTTGCGCACCTCGTGCTGACTTTTACCGCAGAAGGAGCAATACAAGAGTTTGTCATCGCCACTCTTGCCGTTTCGATCTTTGGCCATCGAAATCTCCGTAGGGGTTCAGAATTATTGGGTACTTACGGTCAAATCGGATTTCCATCATCCGGGCTTACTGGCGGCATCGCAGCCGCCTGCACGAGGGCGTCGGTCACTGCAGGGCGACGCCCCACACAGCGAGTGGAGCGATTCTGGACTCTCGCCAGTATGCCCAGTCCATCAATGGGTCGGCAGCGAGATCCCACTGCCCAAGGATCGTGAAAAAACTGTGCGCCAACCCAAACTGATTCTAAGTGTATTCAACTATGTTCCGGCTGGCTTGACAAGGCGCAATAAACAGTGCGTTGGCGGCAGCCGGAAACGCAAAGGAACCCTGCCGCCCCAGGTTGCTGGCCCGGACTGCATGGTTAGAGACCACGGTGCCCTCTGAATCGTTCAGCGTGACGCTAAGTGTCTATAGCGCTGCGCAGAGACAGAACGGCATCGATCAACCCATAATCCACCGCCTCGCTGCCACCCATGAAATTATCGCGATCCGTATCCAGGGCGATCCTTTCCACCGGCTGGCCAGTATGTTTGGCCAGAATGCGATTGAGGCGGTCGCGGGTTTGCAAAATTTCCCGCGCATGAATATCGATATCGCTGGCTTGCCCCTGAAAGCCGCCCAGCGGTTGATGGATCATGATGCGCGAATGCGGCAGACAGTAGCGCTTGCCCGCGGCGCCACCCGCCAGTAACAGCGCGCCCATGCTGGCCGCCTGGCCTACGCACATGGTGCTGACGTCCGGCTTGATAAACTGCATGGTGTCATAGATCGCCAGTCCGGCGCTCACCAGACCGCCCGGCGAGTTGATATAGAGATGGATATCCTTATCCGGATTCTCCGCTTCCAGGAACAGTAACTGGGCCACCACCAGATTGGCGGTGTAATCTTCGACCGGCCCGACCAGAAATATCACCCGCTCCTTCAACAGGCGGGAGTATATGTCATAAGCGCGCTCGCCGCGCGCGGTCTGCTCGACCACGATGGGCACCAGGTTTAAGGCCTGGGTAGGGAAACTGTCAGGTTGACTCATCTGCCTTCACTCCTGCACGGCGGCGGTCGCTGCCGGTTTCATGATGTCCTCGAAATCGGTCACCTTAGCGGTTACCTGAACGCGCTCCAGCAGCCAATCCACCATCTGCTCTTCCAGCGCCAGCGAGCGCATCTCCTGCATGGCGGAGGGATTGCGCTCATACAGCCGGACCAGCTCCGCTCCCCGTGCATCGCGGGCGGCGAGACTGATCAGGCGGTCGCGCACACGGCCTTCGTCGACCTGGATGCCCTTAGTTTCGGCCAGTTTTGCAAGAATCAGGCTAAAGGCGGTCCGCCGCCGCGCCTCGGGTTCGAGCAGCTTCTTCTTGACCTGATCGACTCCTTGGTCGTCCGTCGGATGCAAACCCAGCCACATGGCCATGGATTCGATCTGGGTCTTGACCAGCGCCTGTGGTAGTTGAATATCGTTGGCCGCCAGCAGACCGTCCATCAATTGGCGCTTGAGTTCGCTTCTGATGCGCTCATCGAGCTCGCGCTGCATATGCTCCCGCACCTCCTGGCGCAATGCTTCGACACCCCCTTCGGTAATACCCAACAGCTGGGCGAATTGCTCGTCGACCACTGGCAGTACCGGTTCGGCCACACTATTTACGTTGACCTGGTAGCGTACCGTCTTGCTGGCCAGATCTTTGTTGTTGTAATCCTCCGGATAGTTGATAGCAATAGGGGTTGCGGCGCCCGCCTGCAACCCGGTCAATTTTTCTCTGAATTCCTTAAGCAGGTTATTTTCTTCCAGGATTAACTTAGCGTTTTTCGTCTGGCTGATCGTCTGCTCCTCGCCGTCGACCAATTCTTGATAATCGACGGTAAGCTGGTCGCCCTCCTGGGCAGGACGTTCGACCGTATTCCAAGTCATCCGTTGCTTACGCAGATTTTCGATCGTGCGGTTGACATCGGCCTCCGAGATCTCCACCACGGGACGCTCCACCTTGAGATCTTCGATGCGGCTCACCTCGAATTCAGGCAGCACTTCGAAGGTCACGCTGTACTCCAGGGCTTCTCCTTCCTTGAGTGTTTTCGGTTCAATGGCGGGCGCGTTCGCCGGACGCAGTTTTTGCTGTGTCAGAGCGTCCTGATAACTGCTGCGCACCACTTCCTGCAGCACTTCCTGACGCACCCGCTCGCCATACAGCCGCTTGACCAGTTTGAAAGGCACTTTACCGGGCCGGAAACCGTGCATTTTGACTGTCGGAGAGAGCGACTTCAAACGGTTGATAACTTCCGGTTCGATGCTTTCCGCCGGTACCTGAACTGTCATCCGTCGTTCCAGACCTTCCAGATTTTCAACAGAAACTTGCATTTCCTGACCTCTGAATGACACCAATCGCTGATAGGACAAATGGCAAGCGCCAGCAGGCTCACAGGGGAAGAAAGCGGCGCCGGTACAGACATGGTGCGAAAGGAGAGACTCGAACTCTCACGGGTTGCCCCACTGGAACCTAAATCCAGCGCGTCTACCGGTTCCGCCACTTTCGCATGAGAGTCTGCCTGCACTTACGCAAGGACACTATCCTGCTTGTTTATGATTAAATTATACAGAACATGCCATGTCTTTATAACCGATAAACCGGTTGACAATGATTCAGAACGTCCGGCCTATGTTGAGTTCAGGTGAGCAGAGGAGTCATCACTGGGTGCGCCTGCGCCATTCTCGCCCAGCGCTGCTGCGGTCAACGAGTTAATGGGGAAGCAGTCAGGCGCCAATCTTTTAGAGTGTAGGGATAGGGCGGGATTCACCTGCTGCAAGGCTGGGGGGCGGGTAATGGCTCACCCCAAATCCGCAAGCAGGGAAAGGCTCCAGGGTCGTCAAACCTCTTCCGGCTGGCGTAGCGCCGCATGCAGTTTGGGATACAGTTCGCTCAAAGGCGCCGAGCGGCCTGGGCCCATGACGATCCTACAGTGTTCCCGGCGCAACTGGCGCGGTTCGGCAGCGCCGCAGGAGTGCGCGATAATAGCCACCTCGCGGCGCATGTTCTCGATATAGTGTTTCACCCGCCCGGCCTTGTCGGCGGGATCGAGTCCTTTCTGCAACCTGGGATTGTGGGTAGTTATCCCGGCTGCACAGGTGTTCTGATTGCACTGCATGGACTGAATGCAGCCGAGCGCGAACATAAAGCCGCGCGCGGAATTGACGAAATCGGCGCCGACGCACAGCGCCCAGGCGACATTGCCGGGCGTGACCAGCTTGCCGGAAACGATCACCCGGATGCGTTCCCGCAGTCCGTAATCCACCAGTTTATCCACCAGCAGCGGCAGACTTTCCTGAATCGGCAGACCCACATAATCGAGCAGACTGATCGGCGCGGCACCGGTGCCGCCGTCAGCGCTGTCGAGGGTGATGAAATCGGGGGCGCT
Organism: uncultured Pseudomonadota bacterium; assembly: GCA_963708455.1. Classification (GTDB taxonomy): domain Bacteria; phylum Pseudomonadota; class Gammaproteobacteria; order Competibacterales; family Competibacteraceae; genus CAIMUS01. Next base: position 578,281 of record CAVPSQ010000004.1, on the reverse strand, counting down.
GCGCGGACCGCGCCGGTGGATTTCCTGCAATAACTCATCCAGCCAGCGAGGGTCGCCGAGCACCATCTTGAAGCCGGTCGGCTTGCCCGTCAGGTCTCTTACCCGCGCGACGAAAGCCAGCAGATCCTGCACGCTGTCGATCTCCTGGTGACGACTTGGACTGATGGAGTCCTGGCCCACCGGTATGCCGCGAATGGCCGCGATTTCAGGCGTTACTTTGGCGGCGGGCAAAATACCGCCTTTGCCGGGTTTCGCCCCCTGGCTCAGCTTGACTTCGAACATCCGCACCTGAGGATAGGCGGCCGTATCCTGCAGCCTGGCCTCATCCAGTTCGCCTTGTTGATTGCGTACCCCGTACTTGGCCGTCCCGATTTGAAATACCATATCGGCGCCCCCTTGCAGATGATAGGGCGACAGTCCGCCTTCACCGGTGTTCATCCAACAGCCGGCCATACGGGCTCCGTTGGATAAGGCCAGTACAGCAGGCTTGGAAATTGCCCCAAAGCTGATCGCCGAGATATTGAAGAAGCTATGCGCCTTGTAAGGGTGGACGCAGTCGGGACCGATCACCAGAGGTTTGGCCGGCGCTGCCGTCTCCAGCGAGGGAAAAGCAGTATTCGCAAACAGGATCGTGCCGGTCGGGCGCAAATCCCGGGTGGAGCCAAAGGGCTGGGCATTGTCCGACTCTTTCGCAGCGCGGTAGACCCAGGCGCGCTGCGCCCGATTGAAAGGCATTTCCTCTCGGTCCATGGCGAAAAAATACTGTCGGAAGAACACTCCCAGATGCTCCAGGACATAGCGCAGTCGCCCGATAACCGGGTAATTGCGACGCACTGCGTGCCGGGTTTGAGAAATATCGATGATAAAAAGAATGGCGACCAGCAATACGCCGACGCCCACCGCGAAGACAAAAAGAGCCGCCATAACGGCCAGGAATGTCGTTACGAATCCGGAGAGAGCCATCGTAACCATGCAGGTATCTCCTGTAGCTATGCCGCTGTGCGTGCGTTGAACTATCTTAGCACTTCCCGCCTATAGCTGCTGCGCAGGCGGTTGCTTTGCAGTCCGGCTTACAACTTTCAGGGATCTTCACCAGCAGTCAGGTCATAACCGCCGAACTGATAAATTTCATCGGTGATTTTCAGGTTCTGCTGCACCATAACATTGTTTCGCCTCTTGGAGCCGTGGCTTTACGATTTCCTGCCTGCGGCCGCAGCCAACCGACGTCCGCAGGCTAACTGTCAGCCTGTATAACATCCTCAGGTCGGAACCGCCAACCCGAGCGCCTGACGGTGTGAAACCTGGTTGACACACCGCTACGGTCTGCTATCAGGCCAGTCGGCTTGCGCACATACTGCTTGCAATCGCCAGCGGTATGCGCAACACTCCCTATACGTATCATCACACTGATTCCATAGCAATTCCGGTCGAAAAGCCGCAATTTGAATGTTAAGATCAATCATACCAATCAGCGCGTAGCTGATTTATTTAGCGCTGTACAAGCGGATGTGGCTGAATTAACAATATGAAATTCTTCGCTGCAATTTAATATTCAATAGCCGGGAAATGTATATCATTGCGATCTTAATAACATGGCTGGTGACTTTTGTACTAACCCGACGTTTTTGTGATCCCCGATCTCGCCTGCATATTCTTGACCATCCTAATGAGCGCTCACTGCATACTAATCCAGTACCGCGTAGCGGCGGCGTTGCGTTGATGGCTGGAATGCTATCCGGCGCAATTTTAATATATGTGAACGATCCTCAAGCGATGGATTCGATTATTCTATTCTTCACTGCACTCCCCATCTGCGTAGTATCTTTTATCGATGACCGTTATCAGCTAAACCCTACCATACGCCTCTTGACTCATGTGCTGGTTGCTACAATTTTGATCACTACAAGCTATCGGCTGGATCGGATTCAGTTGCCCGGGTTGGTATGGGAAATACCTGTTTGGATAGCGATTCCCCTTACTTTGCTATTCATCGTCTGGATGATCAACCTGTACAACTTTATGGATGGCATGGATGGTTTTGCCGGGGGCATGGCCTTCATTGGATTTGCCTGTTTCGCCGTCATGGGTTGGCATGCTCATAATTTTCTTTTCAGTAACGCCAGCTTGCTCATAACGGCTGCCAGCGCGGGCTTTCTATGGTTCAATTTTCCCCCTGCCAGAATCTTTATGGGAGATACCGGCTCATCTGCACTCGGATTCCTGGTTGCCGGTTTTACCCTGTGGGGCTCACAAGTTAACATTTTCCCAGTTTGGGTTGCCATGCTGGTATTCTCTCCGTTTATCGTCGATGCAACCGTTACTTTAGTGCGCCGCCTGTTTCAGGGAGAGAAAATCTGGTTACCACACAAGACACATTATTACCAGAAACTGGTGCAGATTGGATGGGAACAAAAGAAGACTGTACTGGCCGAATATACCCTTATGCTGGCATGCAGCGTCTCGGCGCTACTGACCCTTAATGCGCCCCCAAGACCTCAAGTCGGCTTGTTATTGACCTGGTTGTTGCTTTATGCTGGTTTGATGATGGGGGTCAATCGACTGGTAAAAAAATACACGCTTGGATTGTTTGAATGATAAAATTATTTACTCGCCTACGCAGCCGTACTGCAGCGTTCCTGCATGATCTTTTCATGGTACCAGTCGCCTGGTTTGGCGCCTATTGGCTGCGCTTTAATCTGGAGACTATTCCTGAGTCGTTCTGGCAGCGGGCCTTGGCGTTACTACCTCTGATACTGTTTATCCATGCCATCATGTTTCTGTATTTTGGATTGTATCGGGGTATATGGCGCTTCGCTTCGATGCATGATTTCATGCGTATCCTGAAAGCGGTTATTACAGCAGTTGCAACTTGTAGTGTAACGGTGTTTCTATTGACTGGCATGGAAACCATACCCCGCTCGGTATTCATCCTGCATGCCCTTCTATTACTTGCCTTGCTAGGTATGCCACGTTTTCTTTATCGTTGGATTAAAGACCATAAACTTAATTACAAACCCAGCAATAGAGTATTGATCGTAGGCGCAGGCAGAGCCGGCGAAGCTTTGGTCAGGGAACTGCTGCAATATCCAGACGGCGATTTTTGTCCGGTAGCTTTCGTAGACGACAATCCGCGCAAATTAGGCACCGAAGTCCGGGGTCTGCGGGTGGTGGATCGTTGCAAAGCCATTTCCAGGGTAGTGACCCGTTATAGTATTGATATAATCTTCATCGCTATTCCTTCGGCCTCAACCACGACGTTGCGCCATATCGTCGGCTATTGTGAGGCCAGTGGCAAACCCTTTCGAATTTTGCCGCGTATGACCGATTTACTGTCCGGTCGGGCCATTCTACAGGAACTGCGGGATGTCTCTATCGAGGATCTGTTGGGACGCGAATCAGTGCTGCTGGACTGGGCGACGATGCGCCGGGGACTGTCGGGAAGAACCGTACTCATCAGTGGCGGTGGCGGCTCCATCGGTTCCGAGCTATGCCGTCAGGTTGCTCAACTTGGACCAACGACACTGGTTATTCTGGAGCATAACGAGTTCAATCTCTATCAGATCGACCGGGAATTACGCGCGCATTTTCCTCTGTTGAGCCTGCATTCGCATTTATGCGATGTCTGCGACGTGGCTGCCGTTCACCATCGGGTACAGCTTTACCGGCCGGAGGTCATATTTCATGCCGCCGCTTACAAGCATGTGCCTTTATTGGAACTGCAATTACGTGAAGCCGTACGCAATAATCTATTCGGTACGGTAAATATGGCGAAAGCAGCCGACCGACATGGTTGCAAGACCTTTGTGCTCATTTCGACAGATAAGGCAGTTAATCCTGCGAATATGATGGGATTTAGTAAGTACTTGGCGGAGATGTATTGTCACAACTTTAATGGCTGCTCACGGGCTCATTTCGTTATTGTCCGGTTCGGAAATGTAATGGATTCGGCAGGCAGTGTGATTCCCCTGTTTCGGCAGCAAATCAGAGAAGGGGGGCCAGTGACTGTTACCCATCCTGATACCTCACGTTATTTCATGACGATACCGGAAGCCTGTCAATTGATTTTGCAGTCTGGTGCTGTCGGTCAGGGAGGAGAAATTTATGTGTTGGATATGGGTACTCCTATCAATATCCGCTATCTTGCCGAACAGATGATCCTTCTGAGTGGTAAAACCCCCGGCAAAGATATAGCTATCGAATACATCGGTTTAAGGCCCGGCGAAAAACTTCATGAGGAGTTGTTTCATCGAGAAGAAGAACTTAAACCGACGCCCTATCAGAAAATGCTGTTGGCGCAACACCGCAAGTTGATGGATTGGGATGAGTTTACTGGATTGCTTGACAAACTATGGGAGGCGTGTGAGAGCTACGATGAAATAACTATTGCGGCCCTGCTTGAAGAGTTAATTCCAGAATTCCAAGCTACTCTCAAGCCAGCCGAATTAGATATGATGCCAGCATAGCATCGCAACACGGTGGTTTGCACTGCATTTTCCCGTCTAATTCGATGCCCCTTTATTTTCCAACAATCGGGCAAGGTCAGTTGCAGATATATAACCGGGTATCAACCGTCCATCTTGCAAAATGATTGTAGGCGTTCCTCGTATTCCAAGCGACTGGCCTAGTTCATATTGCTCTTTAACTGGATTGGGACAGTATTTCTGCTCCAGACTTTCGCCCTGTTTCGCACGCGTCAATGCACTCTGACGGTCCGGAGAACACCAGACGGTGACAGCCTTATTGTAAGATTCAGAACCGATACCGGCGCGGGGATACATCAGATAGCGTACTTTGATGCCATTACGATTGTACTCGGCGATTTCACGGTGGAATTTGCGACAATAAGTGCAATCGATATCAGTGAAAACAGTTACTGTACCTTTAACCGGTCCAGTAGGCGAGAAAACGATAGCCTTGTCTTCATCCACGGTAGCCAGCACGCCAGCGCGCATATCGTCACGTCGGTTTTCAGTCACATTGTTACGGTCTACCAGATCGAGCAGATCACCTTGAATAGCAAAACGGCCGTCCCGACTCAGATAGAAAATCTGCGATTTAAAGACCACCTCATACAGACCCGGTATAGCCGTAGATCTGACGCTATCGGGTTTTTCTCCATTTAAAGCAGCTTGTAATTTGCTGAGATCTGGTTGATTGTTATCCGCAGCAAACACAGCCAACGAAATGAATAATACGGCAACCAGCAGCAACAGTCGATTGAACATGGTAGGATTCTCAAGTTTTATCAGTATTTGATTGTGGCAGATCTGCTTGTTCTGCGCCAGCCTGTCGGTACTTAACCGCGGGGATGATGGCGAGCATGCAGTTCCTTGAGACGCGCCTGCGCAACATGGGCATAGATTTGCGTCGTAGAAAGGTCACTATGACCCAACAACATTTGTACTGTTCGCAGATCCGCGCCATGGTTGACCAGATGAGTGGCGAATGCATGGCGCAAGGTATGTGGAGACAGCGGCTTACTGATGTCTGCCTGAAACGCATAACGCTTGATCAGGTACCAGAAAGCCTGACGGGTCATGGCCTGTCCTCGCCGGGTTACGAATAGATCTTCGCTGAGTTGGCTTTCCAACAGAGCCGGGCGCACCGTCCGCGTATATTTTTGCAGCCATTCCAACGCCTGCTCACCCACAGGTACAAGGCGTTCCTTAGCACCTTTGCCTATGATACGCAGACAGCCACTACGCAAATTCACCTGGGTAAGCGTCAACCGAATCAGTTCTGAAACTCGTAGACCGCAGGCATAAAGAACCTCCAGCATAGTGCGATCCCGCACACCAAGTATGGTCTGCGTATCCGGCGCCGCCAATAATCTGTCCACATCAGCTTCGGTTAGCGTATGCGGCAGACCACGTCCCAATTTAGGAGAGTCAATTTGCGCTGTAGGATCGTTTTCCAGACGCCCCTCGCGAACCTGGTGGCGATAGAAATGACGCAAGGCGGATAGCTGCCGTGCGATAGAGCGCATCCTGGCGCCCTGCTCCATTCTGTGCGCCAGATACTCCGCCAGATCCTGCCGTTCTGCACCGACCAGATTGCCACCACCCTGCCTCAGCCAGATCGCTAGACCAATCAGATCGGCGCGGTAAGCAGTCAAAGTATTGACGCTCAACCCCTGTTCCATCCAAAGCGCATCCAAAAAACTTTCGATCTCCCCAAGGTCTTGAGGAGAAACGCTTGGTTTATCTTTAGCTTTTAGCTCGCAATCATTCTCTCGCTTCATTGGATCATGTTAAGCTGCAATTAAATTTCATCATCAAAATCAGCATGCCACGGCTTCTTCCCGTATTAGGTTTCGCCGCTTTCAGCGGTACTGGTAAAACCACTCTGCTTGCACGGCTGATACTTCTTTTGGATGAACGTGGATTGTGCATCGGCCTGATCAAGCACGGTCACCATAGCTTCGAAATCGATAAACCGGATAAAGACAGCTACGTACTGAATCAGGCAGGAGCCTGGCAGTTGTTGATCGCCTCGGATCAGCGCACTATGCTGCTGGTCAAAAAGCAACGGGAGTTTTCCTTACCAGCAGCGTTGGATTGGATAGCAAACGAGCAACTCGATATTATCCTGATAGAGGGTTTCAAGCATTACTCTATTCGCAACGCCCCGTTCTCGGCTACCCCTTGCTGTGCCTTCGGGATGTCGCCATCATTGCGGTAGCCACTGATGGACCTCTGTCAATAATGCCCACTATACCGGTATTAAATTTGAATAACTCACCAGGGATTGCCGATTTCATTTACCAGCGGTTTCTGGCAACGGACCTGTAATCTGGCCTGGCGGCAATGTTTTACTGTAAAACAGCAGCGCTACTTAGGCAGCCTATTCAATTGATAGGGTTTTATCATGGTTGTCGCTAAATCCATTCTGATCACCGGCTGTTCTTCAGGTATCGGTTTGTGCGTAGCACGTGGCCTGCAAGCAAGGGGACACCGAGTGTTCGCCACTGCCCGTAAATCCGAAGATGTCGAGCGCCTTGGCATGAAGGGTCTGGAAAGTTTAACGCTGGATTTGCGTGATTCCATTTCCATTCGTTGCGCCGTGACAGAAATTCTGCACCGTACCGGTGGCTCATTGGACGCACTGTTTAACAATGGAGCTTACGGCCAGCCCGGCGCAATAGAGTATCTGCGCCGTGACGTCTTGCGCGAGCAATTCGAGACCAATCTATTCAGCGCCGCAGAACTGACCAATCTGATCTTACCGGTGATGCGACGTCAGGGAAACGGATGCATTATCCAGAATAGTTCGATTCTGGGACTGGTCGCCATGCCTTATCGCGGCGCTTACAATGCTAGTAAGTTTACCTTGGAAAGCCTGAGCGACACCCTACGCCTGGAACTGACTGGTACGGGTATTCATGTATCCCTGATTGAACCCGGCCCGATCATCAGCCGCTTTCGCAACAACACTTTGGCTGCGTATCGATGTAATATCGATAAGGAAAACAGCTTCCATCGGCGGTTTTACGAGGCTATAGAACAACGCTTGGGTAAACGCGGACCGGCGGCGCCATTTACGTTACCGCCGGAAGCAGTGCTGAAACGGGTTATTCATGCTCTGGAAAGCTCAAGACCCCGGATTCGTTATTATGTGACTGCACCTGCTTACGCGCTGGCCGTTTTCAAACGTATTTTGCCCGATGGGGTGATGGACTGGCTGCTCGGGCGGTTGGGCGGCTAAGCAAAAACCCCTGTCCGGGGGACAGGGGTGGAGTGAGGGGTCTGGCGGTGACCTACTTTGACATGGGGAAGCCCCACACTATCATCGGCGCGGCGTCGTTTCACACACGAGTTCGGGATGGGATCGGGTGGGGCCAACGCGCTCTGGCCGCCAGACTAAAACTTGTGCACCGCAGTTGGTAACCGGATTGCATTCACCCACGCTTTGGGTGTTATATGGTCAAGCCGCACGGTCCATTAGTACGGGTTAGCTGCATACGTTGCCGCATGTCCACATCCCGCCTATCCACGTCGTCGTCTACGACGGACCTTAAGGAGCCTTAACGACTCGGGACAGTTTATCTTGGGGCAGGCTTCCCGCTTAGATGCTTTCAGCGGTTATCCCAGCCGATCATAGCTACCCGGCACTGCTCTTGGCAGAACAACCGGTCCACCAGGGGATCGTCCACGCCGGTCCTCTCGTACTAGGCGCAGCCCCCCGCAACTGTCCAACGCCCACGGCAGATAGGGACCGAACTGTCTCACGACGTTCTAAACCCAGCTCGCGTACCACTTTAAATGGCGAACAGCCATACCCTTGGGACCTGCTACAGCCCCAGGATGTGATGAGCCGACATCGAGGTGCCAAACACCGCCGTCGATATGGACTCTTGGGCGGTATCAGCCTGTTATCCCCGGAGTACCTTTTATCCGTTGAGCGATGGCCTTTCCATCCAGCACCACCGGATCACTAAGACCTGCTTTCGCACCTGGTCGACGCGTCGGTCTCCCAGTCAAGCACCCTTTTGCCTTTGCACGCACCGCGCGATTTCCGACCGCGCTGAGGGTACCTTCGTGCTCCTCCGTTACCTTTTCGGAGGAGACCGCCCCAGTCAAACTACCCACCATACACGGTCCCCCGACCGGATTACGGCCGTGGGTTAGAACCTCGCGTCTGCCAGGGTGGTATTTCAAGGTCGGCTCCCGCTGGACTGGCGTCCAACGTTCGCAGCCTCCCACCTATCCTACACAGGCATACGCCAAGTCCAGTGTAAAGCTGTAGTAAAGGTTCACGGGGTCTTTCCGTCTTGCCGCGGGTACACTGCATCTTCACAGCGAGTTCAATTTCACTGAGTCCCGGGTGGAGACAGTGTGGCCATCGTTACGCCATTCGTGCAGGTCGGAACTTACCCGACAAGGAATTTCGCTACCTTAGGACCGTTATAGTTACGGCCGCCGTTTACCGGGGCTTCGATCCAGAGCGTCGCTTGCGCTGACCCCATCACTTAACCTTCCGGCACCGGGCAGGCGTCACACCCTATACGTCCGCTTTCGCGTTGGCAGAGTGCTGTGTTTTTAGTAAACAGTCGCAGCCACCTGGTCACTGCAACCCCCGTCCGCTCCCGCCGCGTGGGCGTTCACGTACCAGGGGCGTACCTTATCCCGAAGTTACGGTACTATTTTGCCGAGTTCCTTCACCCGAGTTGTCTCATGCGCCTGAGGATTCTCTCCCCGCCCACCTGTGTCGGTTTGGGGTACGGCTGTCGGGTAGCTGACGCTTAGAGGCTTTTCTAGGGAGCTGAGCCTGAACTGCTTCGCCCCGAAGGGCTCGTCATCACGTCTCGGTATGAGCCCGGCGGATTTGCCAACCGGACCTACCTACGCGCTTAAACCGGGACGTCCAACACCCGGCCAGCGGAGCTTTCTCCGTCCCCCCTTCGCACTACCAGACAGTACCGGATTGTTGACCGGTTTCCCATCGACTACGCCTCGCGGCCTCGCCTTAGGGACCGACTGACCCTGCGTCGATTACCGTTGCGCAGGAACCCTTGGGCTTTCGGCGGGCAAGTTTGCACTTGCCTGATCGTTACTCATGTCAGCATTCGCACTTCCGATACCTCCAGCACGCCTAACGACGTGCCTTCACCGGCCTACGGAACGCTCCTCTACCACCCCCCCGGCGGGCCTCCCTTAGGAGGACCCGCCCGGCGGGTCCGCAGCTTCGGTCAACCGCTTGAGCCCCGTTACATCTGCCGCGCAGGCCGACTCGACCAGTGAGCTATTACGCTTTCTTTCAAGGATGGCTGCTTCTAAGCCAACCTCCTGGCTGTCTGTGCCTTCCCACTGCGTTTACCACTAAGCGGTTAGTTGGGGACCTTAGCTGGCGGTCTGGGTTGTTGCCCTTTCGACGACGGACCTTAGCGCTCGCCGTCTGTCTCCTGGCCTGCCACTTGCGCGTATTCGTAGTTTGCATCGGGTTGGTAAGCCGGGATGGCCCCCTAGCCGAGACAGTGCTCTACCCCACGCAGTGATAGCCAAGGCGCTACCTCAATAGCTTTCGAGGAGAACCAGCTATCGCCGAGCTTGATTAGCCTTTCACTCCGATCCACAGCTCATCCCCGTCTTTTTCAACAGACGTGGGTTCGGCCCTCCAGTGGGTGTTACCCCACCTTCAGCCTGGCCATGGATAGATCGCCCGGCTTCGGGTCTACTCCCAGCGACTCAACGCCCTGTTCAGACTCGCTTTCGCTACGCCTCCCCTACACGGTTAGGCTCGCCACTGAGAGTAACTCGCTGACCCATTATACAAAAGGTACGCAGTCACCCCCTGACGGGGGCTCCCACTGCTTGTACGCACACGGTTTCAGGATCTATTTCACTCCCCTCACCGGGGTTCTTTTCGCCTTTCCCTCACGGTACTGGTGCACTATCGGTCGACAACGAGTATTTAGCCTTGGAGGATGGTCCCCCCGTCTTCAGCCAGGGTTACTCGTGCCCCGGCTTACTCAGCGTGACCCACCGCCCGTCCCTTTCGTATACCGGGCTGTCACCGTCTGCGGCCGCCCTTTCCAGAGCGTTCTACTAGAGACGGACGGTTTGTTGTCACTGGGCTGGTCCGCGGTCGCTCGCCGCTACTGGCGGAATCTCGGTTGATTTCTGTTCCTCCGGGTACTGAGATGGTTCAATTCCCCGGGTTCGCTTCCGGTCCCTATGGATTCAGGACCGGATACCTCGTATGAGGTGGGTTTCCCCATTCGGATATTGCCGGATCAATGCGTGTTGGCCCGCTCCCCGACGCTTTTCGCAGGCTACCACGTC
>CAVPSQ010000004.1:0-565000 GCA_963708455.1 uncultured Pseudomonadota bacterium | reverse complement strand
GGCAAAAATTGCCCTATCTGATGCAATTTCATAGCCTTTCCCTGGTAAGCATCGCTTTAGACGGCCGTGTGTCCACGGTCGCAACGGTAAGAGAGGACGACTGATGTCCCAGCGACTCAAGATACGGGTGCTGCCTGCCCGTGCAATACGGGAGGACGCTGCTGTGCGCAACGAGCCTTATGATCGCAAACGTCACCGCAGCATTTACCTGCTGCCCAATATGTTCACGGCGGCGGCGTTGTTCGCCGGGTTCTACGCCATTGTCGCCGCCATTCAGAGCCATTTCGAACTTGCCGCCATCGCCGTGTTTGTGGCGATGGTGCTGGACGGTGTGGACGGGCGGGTAGCCCGGTTGACTCATACCGAAAGCACCTTCGGCACCGAGTTCGACAGCCTGGCGGATATGATTTCTTTCGGCCTGGCACCCGCCCTGATCATGTACGAATGGGCGCTGTCCGGTATGGCCAACCTGGGCTGGGCGCCGGCCAAACTCGGCTGGCTGGCGGCGTTTCTGTACACCGCCTGCGCTGCCTTGCGACTGGCCCGTTTCAATACCCAGGTGAGTAGTACCGACAAGCGCTATTTCGTGGGACTGCCCAGCCCTTCGGCGGCGGCCATCATGGTCGGCCTGGTTTGGGTTGGTAGCGATTTGCAGTTGCACGGCAAGGAACTGCTGTGGCTGGCTTTTTTGATCACCGTGGGGGCCAGCATCCTGATGGTCAGCAATGTGCTCTATTACAGCTTCAAGCAGGTGGATCTGAAAGGGCCGGTGCCCTTCGTCGCTATCCTGGCGGTAGTGCTGGTGCTGGTATTTGCTTCGCTGGATCCGCCCAAGATGTTGTTCGGCGGGTTTCTGCTCTATGGCCTTTCCGGTCCGGCGCTGTGGCTGCTGCGGTTGCGGCAACGCGCCCGCCGACGGGCCTTGAATCGGACCGAAACGGGCGCAACACCCTCCGGTCAGGCTAAAGAGGCGGACCAGTCGGAGCGAACCGGCCAGTGAGCCACCGGCAGCGCAGGCCGCGCTGTTCGCGTACGATAGAGGGTATCCCCGGCGGTTTCTGGAGGAGTTCTGAAGCATGCAGAATAAGCTGATTATTTTCGATACCACCTTGCGCGATGGCGAGCAAAGCCCCGGCGCATCCATGACCAGGGAGGAGAAGGTGCGCATCGCCAAGATGCTGGAGCGGTTGCGCGTGGATGTCATCGAGGCTGGTTTCCCCAGCGCCAGTCCCGGCGATTTCACCGCAGTGCAGGCGGTGGCGCGGGCTATCCAGGAGAGCACAGTCTGCGCCCTGGCGCGAGCCACGCAGGGCGATATCGACCGCGCCGGCGAAGCGCTGCAAGGCGCGCGCGCTACCCGCATCCATACCTTTATCGCCACCTCGCCCATCCATATGCAGATGAAGCTGCGGCTGGCGCCGGAGCAGGTGCTGGAGCAGGCCGTGGAGGCGGTCAAATGGGCTCGCCGCTGGACCGACGATGTGGAATTTTCCGCTGAGGACGCCGGCCGCTCGGAACTCGATTTCCTCTGCCGGATCGTGGAGGCGGCGATCGCGGCGGGCGCCACCACCATCAACATCCCGGATACGGTGGGTTACAGTCTGCCGGACCAGTTCGCCTATGCCATCCGGCAACTGCTGGAGCGGACGCCGAATGCCGACAAAGCGGTGTTTTCGGTCCATTGCCATAACGATCTGGGACTGGCGGTGGCCAATTCGCTGGCGGCGGTGCTGAGCGGCGCGCGCCAAGTGGAATGTACCATCAACGGTCTGGGCGAACGCGCCGGCAACGCCGCCCTGGAGGAAATCGTGATGGCGGTGCGCACCCGGCAGGACGTATTCCCGTGCGACACCACCATCGACGCCACCCAGATCGTGTCCGCCTCGCGCCTGGTGTCCGGTATCACCGGTTTTCCAGTGCAGCCCAACAAGGCTATCGTGGGCGCCAACGCCTTTGCTCACGAATCCGGCATCCATCAGGACGGCATATTGAAATATCGTGAGACCTACGAAATCATGCGCGCCCAGGACGTAGGCTGGGCCGCCAACCGTCTGGTGCTCGGCAAGCATTCGGGCCGCAACGCCTTCCGCGCCCGTCTGGACGAACTGGGCATCGCGTTGAGTTCCGAAGAGGAACTCAACGCTGCCTTCGCCCGCTTCAAGGAACTGGCTGATAAGAAGCGCGAGATCTACGACGATGATATCCAGGCGCTAATCACGGACACCAATCTGGCGGCCGTCAACGAGCGAGTGAAGCTGCACTATCTGTGGGTTTGTTCGGAGACCGGCGAAACGCCGAACGCCAGAGTCACGCTCGCTATCGACGGCCTGGAGCGCACTGGCGCGGCGGTGGGTGACGGTCCGGTGGACGCCTCGTTCAAAGCCATCGAAGGGTTGTTGCAGACGGGCAGTCACCTGATTCTGTATTCTGTCAACAGCATCACTAGCGGCACCGACGCTCAAGGCGAGGTCACGGTGCGGGTGGAGAAGGACGGCCGCATCGTCAACGGCCAGGGAGCCGACACCGATATCGTGATCGCTTCGGCCAAGGCTTATGTCAATGCTCTCAACAAGATCGTGCAGCCGGCGCAGCGCGCCCATCCGCAGCGGGGCGAGGTGTGAAGCAGTGCGAGCGGTTTTTTTATGAATGATAGCCGCCGCCAGTATCTGGAGGCGATGGACATCCAATTGTGGGAGCGGCGCCGACCGCCGACACCCCCGGCGGCGGCAGTTGCGCAGTCGCAACCGGCGCAACCGGTTGACATCGTGGCGGCATGGTCCGGTGCCGGCGCAACCGGTCCACCGCCCGACGCTTGGTTTGCCACCAGCGCAGCCGCTCAGCCGGTAACCGCTCCTGCTAACCGGGCTGCCCGCATCGCCCGTCTGGATTGGGATGAACTCCAGGCCGACGTCAGCGAGTGCACCGCCTGCGCGCTGCACGCCGGTCGCACCCAGACGGTATTCGGCGTCGGCGCCCGCCAGGCGCGCTGGATGATCATCGGCGAGGCACCCGGCGCCGATGAAGATCGCCTGGGCGAGCCGTTCGTCGGCCGCGCCGGCAAGTTGCTGGACGAGATGCTGAAAGCGCTGGGGCTGCAACGCGGGGACGTGTATATCGCCAATATTCTCAAATGCCGCCCGCCCGACAACCGTGATCCCCTGCCGGACGAAGCGCGTTGTTGCTGGCCGTATCTGGAGCGGCAGATCGCACTGCTGCAACCTGGGATCATCCTGGCGGTCGGGCGCGTCGCCGCCCAGGCGCTGTTGCAGACCGAAACGCCGGTTGGCAAACTGCGGGGCCGGGTGTACCGATTGACGGCAATCAACATTCCTGTGGTCGTTTCCTATCATCCCGCCTATCTGCTGCGCTCCCCCCGGGAGAAGCGCAAATCCTGGGAGGATCTGCAGCTGGCCCGCCGCACCTTGAGTAACGAACCCGCCACAACGAGGTCCACCGCTGCATGAGCGCCGTTCCACAGGCTGTCCCGCTACAGTTTCGAGCCATGAACTACGCTGATTTGAGAACCGTCATGGCCATTGAAAAGAGCGCCTATCCTTTTCCGTGGTCGGAAACGATTTTCCGAGACTGCATCCGGGTGGGTTATCGCTGCCGGCTATTGGAGAACCTGTTGCGCATCGAGGCTTATGGAGTGATGTCCGTTGGCGCGGGTGAAGCCCACGTACTCAATCTGTGCGTAAGGCCTGCCTCGCAACGACAGGGGCTGGCCCGCTACATGCTGGACCATTTGTTGCAAGTGGCGCGGGTCAATAACGTACAGACGGTATTTCTCGAGGTCCGTCCCTCCAATCGCAAGGCCATCAACCTGTATCGGGCGCAGGGCTTCTGCGAAACAGGCGTGCGCAAGGATTACTATCCGGCGGCCGCCGGCAGGGAGGATGCAGTGGTGATGGCGAAAGAGCTTTAGCGTAGCAGCGTATAAGGCAGGTGAGTAGACTCACGAGGGTGACCTGGTGAGTCTACTCACCTGCCCCGGTTGCCCCCTTGATGCATGAATCATCTTTTATAAATGGGAGTGACAATGGCAGAGTGGTTGGGCGCTTCGTTACCGGTATTTCTGGGTCTCGGCGTTCTGGTCGGACTGGCCGCCTTTCTGGCCGGTCAGTCGGTGGCCGATAACTGGCGTTCCGCCTGGCAGGCGGGCGTCTATTGCATGCTGCTGGCGCTCGGCTGGCGGTTTCTCAGTTTCGCCCTGTTCGATTGTGAACTGCTGTCGTGGCGGGGTCTGCTTGCCGCTCTGGCTGTGACGCTGGCGCTCGGCCTACTGGCCTACCGCATCACCTACGTAGCCCGGATGGTTTCACAATACCCTTGGCTCTACCGGCGGCGCGGACTGCTGGTTTTCGAGGAGCGTCCCGCCGGCGAATGACCCGATCAGGATTGCTTTAGCGGGATGACTTCTGTATTTTGCATACCGCCTTAATATCTCAATCTCTATACACTGAGGAGAACATGGTGAACAAGAAATTATTGGGTATGCTCGCCGGCATCCTGGCCACCGCTGTATCCGGCGCCTGGGCCGCTGACGATATCATCATCGCCGTAACGGGCCCCATGACCGGGCAGTACGCCACCTTCGGAGAACAGATGAAGCGTGGCGCGCAGATGGCAGTCGCCGACATCAACGCTAAGGGCGGCGTGCTGGGGAGAAAGCTGAAACTGGAAGTGGGCGATGACGCCTGCGATCCCAAGCAGGCGGTGGCGGTCGCTAATAAGCTGGCTAATGATGGCGTGGTCTTCGTCGCCGGTCATTTCTGTTCCGGTTCTTCGATTCCCGCCTCGGAAGTCTACAAGGAAGAGAATATATTGCAGATTTCGCCTGGCTCCACCAACCCGCAGTTCACCGAACGTGGTTTCAAGAACGTGTTCCGCACCTGTGGTCGCGACGACCAGCAGGGCAAGGTGGCCGCCGAGTTCATCGCCAAGCACTACCCCAAAGCGAAAATCGCCGTCCTGCACGACAAGACCGCCTATGGCAAAGGGCTGGCCGATGAGACTAAGAAGTATCTCAACGATCTGGGTATCAAGGAAGCCTTGTACGAAGCCTACACCGCCGGTGAGAAGGATTATTCGGCCCTGGTCAGCAAGCTGAAAGCGGCCGCCATCGATATCATCTACGTCGGCGGTTACCATACCGAATCCGGGCTGATCATCCGTCAGGCCAAGGAGCAGGGTATGAAAGATGCCCGGCTGATGGGCGGCGATGCGCTGGTGACCTCGGAATACTGGTCCATCACCGGTCCCGCCGGCGAGGGCACGCTGATGACCTTCAGCCCCGATCCTCGCAAGAATCCAGCGGCCAAATCGGTGGTGGAGGAATTCAAGAAGCAGGGCTTCGAGCCGGAAGGTTATACCCTGTACACCTATGGCACCATCCAGGCTTACGCCCAGGCTGTCGAAAAAGCCAAAACCACCCAACTGGATGATGTCATCAAAGTGTTGAGGAGTGACAAATTCGACACCGTGCTCGGCAAGATCGGCTTCGACGCCAAAGGTGACGTCACCGCGCCCGGCTACGTTGTGTACGAGTGGAAGAACGGCAAGTACGATTACGTCGCCAAAAAATAGCGTATAGCCTTGCCATCCCGCCGGCTGGCAGCCGGCGGGGTATCCACTTAAGCCGGGACACATCGCAGGGTGACCGCAAAAAGCCGGCGAGGACGCCGGCGCTCCCAGGGTCGGGCAGACCTGACCGCAGCAAGCCGGTGAAAACACTGACGCGATTATCCCGCCTTAAGTGGATACCCCGAAGGCATGGCAACTTTCCATCCACGGTCCAAAAAAATAAGGTGGGCCATGCCCACCTTAGCAAGCTCCCAGCAAATCAGCGCGGCGCCAACCGGATGGCGCCGTCGAGGCGGATCACCTCGCCGTTGAACATGACGTTCTGAATAATACTCTTGACCAGCGCGGCGTATTCGTCGGGCCGGCCCAGACGGGAGGGAAACGGCGTCTGCTTACCCAGTGACTCCCTGGCCGGCTCCGGGATCGAAGCCATCATCGGGGTTTCGAACAGGCCGGGGGCGATGGTCATGACGCGGATGCCGAATTGGGCCAGATCGCGGGCGACCGGCAAAGTCAGGCCGACCACGCCGCCCTTGGTGGCCGAGTAGGCTAACTGGCCGACCTGGCCTTCGAACGCGGCCACCGAGGCCGTGTTGACGATGATCCCCCGCTCGCCGTCGGCGCCAGGGGTATTCTTCACCATCGCCTGGGCCGTCAACCGGATGACGTTGAAGGTGCCGATCAGATTGACTTGCACGCATTTGTTAAACAAGTCCAGCGAATGGGGAACGCCTTCTTTATTGAGCACCCGGCCGAACACGGCGATGCCGGCGCAGTTGATGGCGCCGTGCAGTCCACCGAACTGCTCCACCGCCAGCTTCACCGCCGCCTGTACATCGGCCTCGCTGCTCACGTCGGTCGCCGCGAAGCGCGTCCGTTCGCCCAGTTCAGCAGCCAGCTTTGCGCCCAGCTCGCGGTTGACATCGGCAATCAGCACGTTGCCGCCGTTGGCGGCGAGCATGCGCACGGTGGCTTCCCCCAAACCGGAACCACCGCCCGTGACGATAAATGTATGGTTCTGAATGTCCATGATGGCTACCCTCGTGTTGTTATCCGGAGTGACTGATAAAACAATTACTTTCGATCAAGCCGTGGCATAATAAGTCAATACGCAGTGACTTGAACATACCCATCCTTCGATGAACCCCGCCGCGCGCACGTTTACCCCGCTGTATCGACTGGCTACCCCCAAGGGTTTTTACGAGTTTTCCGGCCGACTGTTGCCCTGGCTGGCGACTGCGACGCTGCTGCTGCTCGCGACCGGTCTGATTTGGGGGCTGGCGTTCGCGCCGGCGGATTATCAGCAGGGCGATGGTTTCCGCATCATCTACGTGCACGTGCCGGCGGCGGCGCTGTCGCTGGCGGTGTACGTGGCGCTGGCGATCAGCGGCGGCATTGGTCTGATCTGGCGGGTCAAGATAATGGCGATGCTGTCCCGCAGTTGCGCCCCTATCGGCGCGGCTTTCACCTTTCTGGCGCTGGCTACGGGTTCGTTGTGGGGCAAGCCGATGTGGGGAACCTGGTGGGTGTGGGATGCCCGCCTGACTGCGGAATTGATCCTGCTGTTTCTCTACCTGGGTTATATCGCCTTGCAGGAAGCCATCGAAGAGCGCGACACGGCGGACCGCGCCGGCGCGGTGCTGGCGCTGGTGGGGCTGGTCAATATTCCGATCATCCATTATTCGGTCGAGTGGTGGCACACCCTGCATCAGAAGGCAACCCTCCTGAAACTGGGCAAGCCCTCTATCGCTCCGGACATGCTCTGGCCGCTGTTGCTGATGCTGGCCGCCTATGGGCTGCTGGCCATCATGGTCGTACTGATGGGAACTCGCAACGAGGTCTTGGAGCGCCGGCTGAACGGCTGAGCGAAGCGGCCAGGGGACGCAGCGCAACTATCCTGGGCCGCCCTGTCCAATAGGGCGCATTCGTTTTTTCCGAGACATCATGATGAGTTTTTCCAACTGGTCCGATTTTTTCCACATGGGCGGTTATGCGTTTTACGTCTGGACGGCCTATGGTATGACGCTGGCGGTGCTGGGCGTCGCCGCGCTCGCACCGCTGCGGCGTCACCGGCGCTTGCAGCAGGAACTGGCCCGCCGTGAGCGCCGCGCTCAACGGCAAGTCGAGGTATCACCATGATGCATCCCATGCGCCGCCGGCGCCTGATTCTGGTGCTGGTGATCGTCCTCGGTGTAGGCGTCGCCACCGGGCTGACCCTCTACGCCCTGCAACAGAACATCAACCTGTTCTATTCGCCCAGTCAGATCGTGGCCGGCCAGGCGCCGCTGCAACGCAGCATCCGGGTGGGCGGTCTGGTGGCGCCCGGCAGCGTGCAGCGCCAACCCGACAGTCTCAAGGTGGTGTTCGCTTTGACCGACACCGCCCAGCAGATCGAGGTGCATTACGAAGGCATACTGCCCGATCTGTTCCGGGAAGGACAGGGCATCATCGCGCACGGCGTATTGACCGATAACGGCACGGTCAGGGCCGATGAAGTGCTGGCCAGGCACGACGAGAACTATATGCCTCCCGAAGTGGCCGGCAGCCTGAAGGAAGCCGGTTTCTGGAAGCATTTCAAGCAACAACCCCTGAGTAAGTAAAGCGATGCTGCCCGAACTCGGTCATCTGGCGTTGATCCTGGCGCTGGCGCTGGCGCTGCTGCAAACCACTTTGCCCCTGCTGGGTGCGGCCCGCGGCGAACCGCGGCTGATGGCGGCGGCCCGTCCGCTGGCGGTGGGCCAATGCGGCTTTCTGGCGCTCAGCTTTCTGTGCCTGACGCTGGCTTTCGTCAATAACGATTTCTCCGTGGCCTATGTGGCGGAGCATTCCAACAGCCGGCTGCCGGTCTGGTATCGGATTTCCGCCGTCTGGGGCGGCCACGAGGGGTCGCTGCTGTTGTGGTCGTTGCTGCTGGGTCTGTGGACGCTGGCGGTGGCGCTGTTCAGCCGCACTCTGCCGCCGGTCCTGCTGGCGCGGACGCTGGGCGTCATGGGGTTGATCAGCGCCGGCTTCCTGGCGTTTCTGCAACTCACCTCCAATCCGTTCGCGCGGCTGCTGCCGTTCTTTCCGCTGGACGGTCAGGACCTCAATCCGCTGTTGCAGGATATCGGGCTGATCCTGCATCCGCCGATGCTGTACATGGGCTATGTCGGCTTCGCCGTGGCCTTCAGCTTCGTGTCAGCAGCCCTGCTCGGCGGCCGGCTGGACAGCGCCTGGGCGCGCTGGATGCGGCCCTGGACCGTGGCGGCCTGGTGCTTTCTCACCCTGGGCATCGCCCTGGGCAGTTGGTGGGCCTATTACGAACTGGGCTGGGGCGGCTGGTGGTTCTGGGATCCGGTGGAGAACGCCTCGTTTATGCCCTGGCTGGTAGGCACGGCTTTGATCCACTCCCTGGCCGCCACCGAAAAGCGCGCCGTGTTCCGCGCCTGGACGGCCTTGCTGGCCATTGCGGCGTTTTCCCTGAGCCTGCTCGGCACGTTTCTGGTGCGCTCCGGGGTGCTGACTTCGGTGCACGCCTTCGCCAACGATCCGGAACGCGGCTTGTTCGTGCTGGTCCTGTTGACTCTGATCACCGGCGGCGCGCTGGCGCTGCTGCTGACGCGCGCTGCCGCCATCCGCAGTGTCGGGCAGTTCGCCCCGGTGTCGCGGGAGACCGGACTGCTGCTCAACAATCTGCTGCTGGTGGGGGCCTGTGGGGTGGTGTTCATGGGCACCCTGTTTCCGCTACTGGCGGACGTGCTCCGCCTGGGTAAGATTTCCGTCGGCCCACCCTATTTCAATACCCTGTTCGTGCCCCTGACTGTGGCGCTGCTGCTGCTGCTGGGGGTCGGTCCGCTGCTGCGCTGGAAGCGCGACCAAGCGGGCCGGCTGCTGCGTCCCCTGCTGCCGCTGCTGCTGCTCAGTCTGGGGCTTGGATTCGCGCTGCCGTGGCTGTTCGGCGGTGGATTGCCCTTGCTGCCGGGGCTGGCGCTCGGCTTGGCGTTGTGGGTGGTTTCGACCAGTGCCTATGACGTGTACCACCGGTTGCGGCTCAAATCCGGCGGGCTGGCCGCTCTGGGAACGCTGCCGCCCGCTTACCAGGGCATGACGCTCGCTCATCTGGGACTGGCGGTCTGCGCGATCGGCGTCACCGTCACCAGCGCCAACAGCGTGGAGCGGGATGTGCGCCTGCGGGTGGGCGAGACCGTAACCGTCGGCCCTTACGATTTTCACCTGCGCAGTCTGCGCCAGTTGCCCGGACCCAACTATAGCGCCACTGAAGCGCAGATAGCGGTGCGCGCCGGCGGCGCCGAGCTGACCGTGCTGACGCCGGAGAAGCGCATTTATACGGTGCAGCGTATGCCGATGACCGAAGTGGCGATCCAGCCGGGCCTGACCCGCGACCTCTATCTGGCTCTGGGAGAACCCTTGCCGGACGGCGCCTGGGCGGTGCGCATCTACTACAAGCCGTTCGTACGCTGGATCTGGCTGGGCGCTGTGCTGATGGCGCTGGGCGGCGCGCTGGCGGTGAGCGACCCCCGTTACCGTCTGGCCCGGCGCCAGGCTGCCATCGCCGCCGGAGGCACCGATGCCGTCCAGGCTTAAACTGCTCTTGCTGTCGCTGCCGCTGGTCGGCTTTGTGGCGCTACTAGGGTTATTGTGGCAGGGTCTGGGCAAGGATCCGACGCTGCTGCCGTCCGCGCTGCTCGACCACCCCCTGCCGCCATTTCGCGCCCCGACCCTGGCCGATCCGCAGCGCTTCGTAACCCCGGTGGATCTCCAGGGGAACATCGCTTTGCTGAACGTCTGGGCGACCTGGTGCCCGACCTGTCAGGCCGAGCATGCGGCGCTCAAAATGCTGGCCGGCCAGGGGGTGATTATCTATGGCGTCAATTACAAGGACGACCGGGACAAAGCGCTGCAATGGCTGCAACAACTGGGCGATCCGTACCGCTTCAATATCGACGATGCGGCCGGGCAACTGGGCATCGACCTGGGTGTCTACGGCGCTCCCGAAACTTATCTATTGGATGCCCGTGGCGTGATTCGTTACCGCCACGTGGGCGCCCTGGACGAGCGCGTCTGGCAGGAAGATTTTCTACCCCGCATTCGGGTGCTCGAGGAGGTTAAAGGATGAGGACATCTTGGCTATGGGCGCTGTTGCTGCTGGCCGCGCCCGGGTTCGCCGCCATCGACGCCTACGAATTTAAGGACCCGGCGCAGGAACAGCGCTTCCGTCATTTGATCGCCGAACTGCGCTGTCCCAAATGCCAGAATCAGAGCATCGCCGATTCCCATGCGCCCCTGTCGGAAGATTTGCGCCGGCGGGCGTATGCCATGATGCAGGCGGGTCACAGCGATGCGGAAATCAAGGAATTCATGGTGACCCGCTACGGCGATTTCATCATCTACCGTCCTCCGCTCAAGCCCACAACCTGGCTTTTATGGTTCGGTCCCTTCGCCTTCATGACGCTGGCTTTGTTCGGACTGATGCTGTGGCTGCGGCGGCGCGGCGACCGATCGGTCTCTCCCGAACTCGGCGCGGACGAGCGCCGCCGTCTGGCACAGTTGCTCGACCTGGAAAATAAGTAATGTGGACTTTCTGGCTGTGGGCCGTCCTGATGGTCACCGTGGCGGCGGGGCTAGCACTGCTGCCGTTGCGCCGCCGCCAGCCGGATCGCGCCATCTCCCAGGACGCGGTCGATACAGCGATATTCCGCGAACGGCTGGCCGAACTGGAAATTGAGCGCCACCAGGGGGGCGTGGACGCTGAACGTTACCGTGAATTGCGGGCGGAACTGGAGCGCACCCTGCTGCACGACGTGCCAGCGGATAATGCCAGCGTACCCCCACTCCAGCGCAGCACGCGCCAGCTGGCGGGGATCATGGCCGTGCTGGTTCCTGTGCTGGCCCTCGGTTATTACTATGTTTCTTCTTATCGGGGCGACGCCGCCGCATGGCTGGCGGTACAGGACCGGCTGGACAGTCTGATGGCCCAGGCGGTGCGCGATCCCGCCACACTGGCCGCGCACCAGGATCTGGATATGCGTGATTTCACTCGTGTCCTCCAGGCGCGGGTGGCGAAAGACGGCATGAGCGATCCCGACGGCTTGTTCCTGCTGGGCGTCAGCTACCTGAAATTGCAACAGATCGAGGCGGCGCGGGAAGCTCTGGCACGGGCCTATCAACTGCAACCGCAACGGCCGGATATCATGCTGGTTTATGCCCAGGCGCAGCTGTTCATCAACGACGGCCGCCTGGACGAGGACACCGCCGCGTTGTTGCAGCGGGTATTGCAGGCCAACCCGCATAATCAGAAAGCCTTGTTTCTGTTCGGCCTGGGTGCTTTCAACAGCGGCCGTTATGAGGAAACCATTGCGGCGTGGGAATCGCTGCTGACCCTGCGCGGCGATAGCGACAGCGAAGGCGCAAAGGCATTGCAGAACAGCATCGCCCGGGCGCGCGCCTTGCTGGCAGAGCGTGACCAGACCGCCGCCGGCCCGCGTCTGGGGATTACCGTCGAACTGGCGCCGTCCCTCAAGCAGCGGCTTGCTCCCGATGCCACTCTGTTCGTGTTCGCCAGGGCGGTCGATGGGCCGCCCATGCCGTTGGCGGCGGTCCGGCAGGTAGCCAAGGATTTTCCCGTGCAAGTCATGCTGGATGACCGTCAGGCAGTCACGCCGGCCGTAAAGCTGTCCCAGTTCAAGCGGGTAGTGGTCAGTGCCCGGATTTCCACCACCGGCGACGCCGCCGTGCAATCCGGTGATCTGCAGGGCGCCACCGGCCCGCTGCAACTGGGAGAGGGCACGCAACCCGTCACGCTGGTGATCGACCAGGTGGTCCCCTGACCACCCATGTTGGAAGGTCACCGTCTCACCAGTGTGCGCGCAGGACGCACTCTGTTCGCGGATCTCAGCCTGGGCCTGCCAAGCGGCGGAGTGTTGCAGGTCGAGGGCGCCAACGGTGCCGGCAAGACCACCTTGCTGCGCATCCTCTGCGGATTGACCCTACCCAGGGCGGGAACAGTGTGCTGGCAGGGCACCGATATCCGCGCCTGTCGTCCTGTCTATCACCAGACTTTGCTGTACATCGGCCATAATCCCGGCCTCAAACCGGAGCTGACCGCGCTGGAGAATCTGCGCTTTTTTCATGCTCTGCAGGGCCAACGCGGCGAGGCCGCCGCCCTGGAGCGGGCGCTGCAACGAGTCGGCCTGTACGGTTACGAAGAGTCCCCGGTGCGCACGCTGTCCGCCGGCCAGCGCCGCCGGGTGGCGCTGGCCCGCCTGTGGTTGAGCGCCGCGCCGCTGTGGGTGCTGGATGAACCGTTCACCGCCATCGACCGGGCCGGCGTCCGCGCCCTGGAAATCCGCCTACGAGAGCATGCGGCAGCCGGCGGCATGGTAGCGATCACCAGCCATCAAATGCTGCATCTGGACGGCTATCCGGTGCAGCAGCTTGCTTTGGGATGAGTCAGTACAGCGCCTGGCGGGCTTTTGTGGGCGTACTGCAGCGTGATCTGCAAATCGGCGTCCGCAAGCGCAGCGAACTGCTGCATCCCATCCTGTTTTTTATCCTCGTGGTTAGTCTGTTTCCATTGGGCATCGGCCCGGAACCCAAGCTACTGAGCGAAATCGCGCCCGGTGTGATCTGGGTGGCGGCGCTGCTGGCGACGCTCTTGTCGATGGAGCGGCTGTTCCGCGCCGATTACGAAGACGGCGCGCTGGAGCATCTGTTGCTCAGCCCGCAGCCGCTGGCGCTGCTGGCGCTGGCCAAAGTACTGGCGCACTGGTTGGTGACGGGTCTGCCGCTGCTCGTGGTGTCGCCGCTGTTGGGGGTGCTGTTACACCTGCCGGCTGAGGCTATCCGGATATTGCCGTTGACGCTGCTGCTGGGCACGCCGGTGCTGAGCCTGCTGGGAGCGGTTGGCGTGGCGCTGACGGTCGGCTTGCGGCGGGGCGGGGTGTTGTTGACCTTACTGGTGTTGCCCCTGTATGTGCCGGTGTTGATCTTCGGCACGGCGGCGGTGGCGGCCGCCGCCGCCGGCCTGCCGGCGTCCGGACAACTGGCGCTGCTCGGCGCCATGCTGGCACTGGCGTTGACGCTGTCGCCAATCGCCACGGCGGCGGGCTTGCGGATCAGCGCCGATTGAGCGTTTGCTGAGCGTTTCTTGGTTTCCATGCGGTTCCATAAAATACGCTACGCCATCCCGCCGACAGAGAGCTTATTGCTGCAACTGTTCCAGATACTTCTCCGCATCCAGCGCCGCCATGCAGCCAGTGCCGGCCGAGGTGATCGCCTGGCGGTAGACATGGTCGGCGACATCGCCCGCCGCGAATACGCCGGGAATGCTGGTCGCCGTGGCGTTGCCGTCCAAGCCGCTGTGCACCACGATATAGCCGTTGCGCATCTCCAATTGTCCCTGGAACAGCTCGGTGTTGGGTTTGTGGCCGATGGCGATGAACACGCCTTGCAGAGCCAGCTCGGTCGGCTCGCCGGTCTGCACGCTGCGCAGGCGGATGCCAGTCACACCGCTGGCGTCGCCCAGCACTTCGTCCGGCACCTGGTCGAGCGCCAGCTTGATCTTGCCGCGTTCGACCTTTTCCATGAGATGATCGACCAGAATCTTCTCGGCCCGGAACTTGTCGCGCCGATGCACCAGCGTGACTTCCGAGGCAATGTTGGCCAGATACAGGGCTTCTTCGACCGCCGTGTTGCCACCGCCGATCACCGCGACCGGCTGGTTGCGATAGAAGAAACCATCGCAGGTGGCGCAGGCGGAAACGCCCTTGCCCATGAATTTCTGCTCCGACTCCAGCCCCAGGTACTGGGCCGCCGCGCCCGTGGTGACGATCAGCGCATCCGCCGTGTAATCGCCGCTGTCGCCGCTCAGCCGGAATGGCCGCTCACCCAATCGGGCGGTATGGATATGGTCGAAAATGATCTCGGTGCCGAAACGCTCGGCGTGGCTGCGCATCCGCGCCATCAGATCAGGGCCTTGCAGCCCTTCCACATCACCGGGCCAGTTGTCCACATCGGTCGTGGTTGTCAACTGTCCGCCTGGCGTCAGGCCGGTGATCATGATTGGTTGCAGATTGGCACGGGCGGCGTACACGGCTGCCGTGTAGCCGGCCGGGCCGGAACCGAGAATAAGTAAGCGGCTGTGGCGGGTGACGTTCATCGGATTGTCTCCTCAGTTGCTGTGCGGGATAAGTTGCTGACACCGGCGGAACCGGGCAGGGGACGCTCCCCTGCCGCCTCCTAAGGTGCGCTGGCGCGCCCTCCGTTACCGGCGGGCGGCCAACACACCTTCCTTATAAACCTTACAGTTCTGCCGCGTGTTTTGCCAGATACTCAGCGACGCCGGCGGGGCTGGCCTGCATGCCACTTTGGCCTTTGTTCCAGCCGGCCGGGCAGACTTCGCCGTGCTCGTCGGTGAATTGCAGAGCTTCCACGATCCGCACCATTTCGTCCACGTCGCGCCCCAGCGGCAGATTGTTGACCACCTGATGCTGCACCACGCCGTTCTTGTCGATCAGGAACGAAGCGCGTAAGGCCACGCCGGCGGGATGTTCAATCCCATAGGCACGGGTGATCTCGTGGGTGACATCGGCCACCATGGGAAAACGCACCGGTCCGATGCCGCCCTGGTTGACCGGTGTGTTGCGCCAGGCGTAATGGGTGAACTGCGAGTCGATGGACACACCGACCACCGCTACGCCCAGATCCTTGAAGCGCTCGATGCGGTGATCGTGAGCGATGATCTCGGACGGACAGACGAAGGTGAAGTCCAGCGGCCAGAAGAACAGCACCACATAGTGGCCGCGCAGATCCGACAGCTTGAAATTTTCCACGATGGAGCCGTCGGCCAGCACGGCGGGAGCGGTGAAATCGGGCGCCTGATGGGCTACAAGTACACTCATGTTAGTCTCTCAGAAATATTAAGGTTGAAGTGGTTCGACAGCGACAAAGCTTAAAGGATAAGCTTAGATTAGTTAAATTGAATTATTTAAAACTATCGATAGGGAAAAACTACTGGAGCAATACCCGACGGACAGGGGCCAGCCGGAATAGGCCGAAAGCCGAAGGCCGTTTCCGGCCTCTTGCCAAAACCAGGACACGAGTCCCTGGGTGCAGGTATCGGTGCCCAAACCGAACCGACTTGCTCACCGTCATTTAAACCGGTCAACGTGCTAGCGAGTAGAATGACAGGCAGGTCAGTCAGGGTCGCGCCATGAACGCAGCGAACGCCGTTATTATCAGCACTGTTCTGCAACACTATCCGGACACACAGGCTATCTATCTGTTTGGTTCCTGCGGCACGGAGAACGAATGGCCAGATAGCGATGTGGATATCGCCCTGTTGCTCTCGCCACTTCAAGCGAAAGAAATCGGATTCCTGGCGCTGAGCGATTTGTATTTTCAACTGGAATGCTTGTTAAGGAAACCGGTAGACTTGATCAATTTACGCCAGGTCTCTACGGTATTTCAGAAAGAAATTATCGGCGCTAATCGTCGCATTTATACAGCAGACCAGCACGCCGCCGAAGAATTTGAAATGCTGACTATTTCGTTTTATCAGCAACTCAACCAGGAGCGCAGGGAAATCCTGGAGCAATTCTGGAGAACCGGCAGGGCATATACCGTATGAACGATATCGTCATCAATAAAGTGCAAAGCATTCAGCGGTGTATCCAGCGGGCGCGCGAAGAGCATCGCCTCGCCGGTGACGCCTTCGGCGCCGATCACACCCGCCAGGACGCCGCGGTCTTGAACATCACTCGCGCTTGTGAGCAGGCTATCGATCTGGCGAATTATTTGATCAAAGCCGGCCAGATGGGTATTCCAACCAGCAGCGCCGAGAGTTTTACCCTGCTGGCTGCAAAGAGCGTTATTCCCGCCGCTTTGCGAGAGAAGCTGAAAAAGATGGTGGGGTTTCGGAATATCGCCATACATCAATACCAAACACTTAATATTGACATTGTGCAATCCATCATCTGCAACGAACTGGACAATTTAGTGCAATTTACCGATTGCGTTGTGAGATACTTTAACAGTGGCCTTATACCTTTTCCCCCTCCCCTTGAGGGAGGAGGTTAGGGGGAAGTGGGTGATCAGAAGTATAATTCAGTCTACGCATCCCGGAACATAAAGCGGAAATAAACCACGCCGCTTTCCATGCTCTTCTGCACAGCGAAACCCTTTTTCTCGAAGAACTCCCGGAACAGATTCAGCATCGGCTTATTCTCATACAACACTTCCGCGGTAAAACCGAGCAATCCCTGTTTCTTGCCCAGATAGGTCAGATAGTTCAGCAATTCCCGCCCCAGTCCGTGGTGCTGATAATCGTCCCGGACCACCAGCGCCATGTCGGCAATACGGGTATCGGCCTCTATCCGGTAGCGGCCCACGCCTAGAATTTTTTCCTTTTCGCCCGCCTTGATCGTCGCCAGAATCGCCATGCTCTGCGCGTAATCGACGATCACGAATCTCTGCAGGAATTCATGGGGCATGTCCTGGCGATGGGTGAACAGGCGCAGATACACCGTCTGGTCCGAAAGTGCATAGGCGAATTCTTTGAACAGGGGCTCGTCGCTGATTTTGACCGGCCGCAGCAGCACCTCCAGTCCGGATTTGGTAGTGCGACGGGTTTCCAGATTCTTCGGGATAGTCGCCGCCCTTGCCCGAAATAAACAACTGATCCGGATAAATCAGATGGGCTTTTTTTGCCTCCTCGATCAGCCAGGGGCGGAATTCAGGATGCGCGATGGCGATCAAGGCCATCGCTCGCTCGCGGATATTCCTGCCGTGGAGATAGGCGACGCCGTATTCGGTGACGACGTAATGCACGTCGGCCCGGTTGAGGGTCACGCCGGCGCCTTCCTGCAAAAAGGGCACGATGCAGGAGCATTGGCCGTTCGCCGTGGTGGAGCGCAGGGTCAGAATGGCCTTGCCTTTGGGTGCCAGCAGCGCGCCACGGGTGAAATCGACGATGCCGCCGATGCCGCTGAAGAAAGTCTTGCCCGGCGATTCGGCGGTCGCCTGACCCGTCAGATCGATGCTGAGGATACGGTTGATCGCGGTCATGCCGGTCTGGCGGGCGATCACCAGCGGGTTGTTGGTATAGTCGATAGGGTGGAATTGGATGATGGGATTGTCGTCCAGATACGCATAGGTGTCCTGGTTGCCCAGGCAGAAGGTGGCGACGGTCTTGCCACGGTTGAGAATCTTGTTGCTGTTGTCCACCGCGCCGCAGCGCATCAGTTCCACGATGCCGTCGGTGAGCAGTTCGCTATGCACTCCCAGGCCTTGCTTGTCCTTCAGATGAGCCAGGATGGCGTTCGGTATGCTGCCATAGCCGACCTGGATGGTGTCGCCGTCCTCGATCAGGCTGGCCACGTATCCGCCGATGCGGTCGGCGCTATCGTCCGGGGCCCTGGTTTTGAACTCCAGCAGCGGTTCTTCCCAGGGAATAACATAATGCACCGCTTCGATGGGGATAAAGGTGTCGCCGTGCACACGCGGCATGCAGGGATTGATCTGGGCGATTACCAGCCGCGCCCCGGCCACGGCTTCCTTGATGATATCCACGTTGATCCCCAGACTGAGCAAGCCATGCTTGTCGGGCAGGGAGGTCTGGATGAGGGCCACGTTGATGGGGATCAGGCGGCGGCGGAACAGGCGCGGCGTCTGCGAAGGATAGACCGGTGTGTAGTCGGCGAAGGCCCGGTTGATGGCGTCGCGGTCGTTGTTGCCGATGAACAGGGCGTTGGTGCGGAAGTTGGCTTTTAACTGCGGGTCCGTGTAGGGTGCCTCGCCCAGAGTCCAGGCGTGCAGCACTTCGGTATCGAAAAACGCCGTGGGATTGGCTTTGATGAAATCGATCAGGGCGTGCACCAGGTAGCGCGGTTCTCCGCCGCCGGTACCGATGAAAATGCGGTCGGCGGTATGGATGTGGCGAAATATTCCCTGGCAGGAGATAAACTTGGCGGGGTAACGATTGCGGACATTGTCGAGACCGGCGAAGGGCATGGGCAGGGTTGCCTGAGCGCTGAGGAAGAAACCATTGATTATAGTCCCTACCGGCGGCTGGCCCTACAGCCGCGCCGGTCGGATTAGAGACTTTGAGGTAACTTACATGCAGAACCCTCCGTGTTTTGCCGAGGATTTCCTGTGGGGTGCGGCTACGTCCGCCTATCAGATCGAAGGCTCGCCACTGGCCGACGGCGCCGGTGCCAGCAACTGGCATCGCTTCTGCCATACGCCGGGGCGCACCCATCACGGCCACACCGGGGATAGTGCCTGCGATCACTATCGCCGCTTCGAGGAGGACATCAGGCTGATGCAGGCGCTGGGCCTGAACGCCTATCGCTTCAGCGTTGCCTGGAGCCGGGTGCTGCCGCAAGGACGCGGACAGGTCAATCCCCAGGGTCTGGGCTTTTACGAGCGGCTGGTGGATACCCTGCTCTCTCATGGCATGCAACCCTGCGTCACGCTCTATCATTGGGATTTGCCGGCGGCGCTCGACGACCAGGGCGGGTGGTTGAACCGCGATTCAGCGGACTGGTTCGCCGCTTACGCCCGGGTGCTGTTCAGCGCGCTGGATGACCGGGTGGGGCTGTGGACCACGTTGAACGAACCCTGGGTCAGCGTCGATGCCGGCTATCTGCACGGCGTCCATGCGCCGGGCCACGCCAGTCCCTTCGAAGCGCCGCTGGCCGCGCACAATCTGTTGCGGGCGCATGCCGCCGCGGTGCAAGCCTACCGGGCTGAAGGTAAGCATCAGATCGGCATCGTGGTGAACCTGGAGCCCAAATATCCGGCCTCGCAGCATCCCGCCGACCTTGCCGCCACCGCCCGCGCTCATGCCTATATGAACCGCTACTACCTGGACCCCATTTTCCTCGGTAGCTATCCGGCGGCGCTGGCGGACATATTCGGCGCAGCCTGGCCGACCTTTGCCGCGTCCGATTTCGATTTCATCCGCCAACCGGTTGATTTTCTAGGCATCAATTATTACACCCGGTCGGTCACCTGCGACGATCCGCGGGATTTTCCGGTTCGGGCCGGCAAGGTCCGCCAGGAACACAGTACCCACACGGCGCTGGATTGGGAGGTTTATCCCCAAGGTCTCATCGATACCCTGCACTGGGTTCGACGTCGGTACGGCGGTCTGCCGCTGTACATCACCGAAAACGGCGCTGCTTATTACGATCCGCCGGCAGCGGCCGAACCGATTCAGGATCCGTTGCGCATCGCCTACTTGAAAGCCCATCTCAACGCCGCCGGCAGCGCACTGCAGCAGGGAGTAAATCTAAAAGGCTATTTTGCCTGGTCGCTGCTGGACAATCTCGAATGGGCCTATGGTTACTCCAAGCGCTTCGGCATCGTGCATGTGGATTTCGCCACGCAGCAGCGCACGCCCAAAGCCAGCGCGCATTTTTACAGCCGGGTCATCCATACCCGCGGCGCGGCGTTGCTGGAGCCATCTTTGGTATAGGAGCGAGCTTGCTTGCGCAAGGGGAAGCGGCGGTAAAGCGGTGCGGTTCGCCAGCAAGCTCGCTCCTGCGGCGTAACAGCGCGCTTGTGCGCCATGCGGCGCTTTGGTATAAAGCTGCGTCTAAAATGTTTATTGAATTTCATCGGTTGGAGGTAACCCCGATGTCCAAAGTCTGCCAGGTGACCGGCAAGCGGCCGCTCACTGGAAACAATGTATCGCACGCCAACAACAGGACCCGCCGGCGCTTTCTGCCGAATCTGCACAAGCACCGCTTCTGGGTGGAGAGCGAAAACCGCTTCATCCGCCTGCGGGTGTCTTCACAAGGCATGCGAATTATCGACAAGAAGGGTATCGACAGCGTCCTGGCCGAGCTGCGGGCCCGTGGTGAAAAAATCTGAGGAATATACCGCCATGCGTGACAAGATAAAGCTGGTTTCCACCGCCGGTACGGGTCATTTCTACACGACCACCAAGAACAAGAAGACCACGCCGAACAAGCTGGAAATGAATAAGTTCGATCCGGTTGCCCGCAAGCATGTGCTTTATAAAGAATCCAAGATGAAGTAAGCGGGCTGGGCCATTCAAACACAGAAAACCCGCCGTCCGGCGGGTTTTCTGTTTTCCGGGTTCAGGCCGAACTCAACGAATAACTACGCAGGTATTGGGCAAATTCCTGTAAGCGCTGGATGCCGCTGGCTTCCGCCTGGGCGCACCATTCCTGCAAGGAAGCCAGCAGTTTTTCTGGATTGACCGTGCTGCGGTTCCAGATCGCCTGCAAGCGGAGACGGTATTCGTACACCGTGCGCAGGGTCTGGCTGGCGCTGAGCACGTTTTGCAGGCGGTCCTGCTGCTCGCCGTTGAGGCGCGCCCGTTCGCGCAGCAGCAACGCCCGGGCGCGTTTGAGGAACCGCCGCCTGGAGGCGTCAGCCCGGTTTAATTCGTCTTTCAATACCGGCAGCACTACGGCGCGACCGAAATCCGCCAGCACGTACAAACGGTTGAGCACCACCGCGCGCAGCGTGTCCAAATCCACCACCTGCTTGCCCGCAATCCGTTGTGGTTTGGGTGCCACTTTCTTGACATGGGCCAGGTGCAGCGCCTGCAACACCCGGATGTACACCCAGCCGATGTTGAATTCCCACCAGCGGCTGGAAAAACAGGCGGAACTGGGAAAAGCGTGGTGGTTGTTATGCAGTTCTTCGCCGCCGATGACAATGCCCCAGGGCACGATATTGGTGGAAGCGTCGTTGGGTTCGTAGTTACGATAGCCCCAGTAATGCCCCAGCCCGTTGATGACGCCGGCCGCCCAGAACGGAATCCATACCATTTGCACCGCCCATACTGTCAGGCCCACCACGCCGAACAACGCCAGATCGAGTGCCAGCATCAGCACGATTCCCCAGTATTTCAGCGCGGGACCGGTATAAATACGCCGCTCCAGCAGGTCGTCGGGGGTGCTGTGACCGTAGCGCTGCAAGGTTTCCGGCTTGTCGGCCTCCATCCGATAGACTTCAGCGCCCTGCCACAAGACTTTATTGATGCCCATTATCTGCGGACTGTGGGGATCCTCCGGCGTCTCGCATTTGGCGTGATGCTTGCGATGCACCGCGACCCAGGCTTTGGTGCTCATGCCGGTGGTCAGCCACAGCCAGAAGCGGAAAAAATGACTGACCGCCGGGTGCAATTCCAAGGCGCGATGCGCCTGGGCGCGATGCAGGAACACCGTGACGGCGACGATGGTGATATGGGTCAGCAGCAGCGCAGCGACCACCACTCCCCACCAGGGCAAAGCGAGTAAACCATGCGACAGGAAATCGAACATCGGAGTAATTACAACCTTTTGTTATGGAACGATGCCTATAGGTAATGTGGTAAATATTATACTGAAAAACGGTGCTATGCACCGTGAGGAGCAATCCCTATAATCGCCGGGCCGGCGCATCCCGCGAGCCGGGCGGCAGCGACTGTATCTGCAGAATTGTCCCCCATGCCTGAATTACCTGAAGTCGAGACCACCCGCCAGGGTATAGCCCCGCAGCTGATCGGCCAGACCGTCACCCAGGTAGTGGTGCGGGAACGGCGGCTGCGCTGGCCGATACCGCCGGAGTTGGAAACCGGCCTGACCGGGCAGGTGATCCGCGCTGTGGAGCGGCGGGGGAAATATCTATTGCTGCATACCGGGCAAGGCAGCGCTCTGCTGCATCTGGGGATGTCCGGCAGCCTGCGCCTGCTGCCGCGCCGGACAGTCGCGCAAAAGCACGATCATGTCGATATTGAACTGGCCAGCGAGCACTGTCTGCGCCTCAACGATCCGCGCCGCTTCGGAGCTTTGTTATGGGTTGACGGCGCGGCGGAAAAGCATCCACTGCTGCGCGACCTGGGGCCCGAACCGTTGAGCGGGGCTTTTACGGCCGATTATCTTTATGATTTGTCCCGCCGCCGCGCCATAGCGGTCAAGCTGTTCATCATGAACGGCCGGGTTGTGGTCGGCGTGGGCAATATCTACGCCAATGAAGCACTGTTCGCCGCCGGCATCCATCCGCTGCGCAGCGCCGGGCGCATTTCCCGAGGACGTTACGAGGCGCTGGTCAGCGCCATTCGCGAGGTGCTGTCTGCTGCTATCCGACGCGGCGGGACCACCTTGCGCGATTTCGTCAATAGCGCCGGCAATAGCGGTTATTTCCAGAACGAGCTGCAGGTTTATGGCCGCCACCACCTGCCCTGTTGCCACTGTGGCGAACCGGTGCGCCTGGAGCGCCTGGGACAGCGCGCCACGTATTATTGTCCCCGCTGTCAACGCTGATTTAAGATCGTTCCGGCCGGTCAGGATGCGCCCGACGCCGGCACCACGGGGGCGGCCCCGTCCGCCTCCCCCGGACGAGCAACCACTTTCCCTGAATTGCGAGTCTTGCCTTGATCATCGATCGTTATCTGATTCGCGAAATCTCCAAGCCGATGCTGGTGCTGAGCGCCATTCTGGTGATCATCTTCGTCGGCGCCAGTGCGGCCGAGTACCTGGCCGATGCCTCCACTGGCATGTTCTTCACGCGCGAGGTGATGGAACTCATTTTTCTCAGGATGCTGATCACCCTGGATCTGCTGATACCCATCGCCCTGTACCTGGCGGTCGTGGGCGGGTTGGGGCGCCTGTACGCAGACAGCGAAATCATTGCCCTGGAAGCGGCCGGCGTCAGCCAGTGGCGCATCCTCTGGCCGGTGTTCGTGCTATCCCTGGCATGCGCCCTGCTGGTCGGGTATCTGTCGGTGGTGGTGCGGCCCTGGGCTCACCAGGAAAGCTACCGCGTGCAGGCGCAAGCCATGATCCGATTCAGCTTCGAGAATCTGGAAGCCGGCCGGTTCTACGTCAGCCCGGAGTCGCAGCGCACGATCTTCGTCGATAACGTCAGCCACCGCAAAGGCCGTCTGGAAGGGGTGTTTCTCAGCAGCGAAAGCGGCGACAGAGTCCAAATTATTTACGCCGCCAGCGCCTGGCAGCGGCGCAGCGCGGCAGACCTGGAGCCGGCGCTGGTGTTCGAGCGAGGCTATTATTACGATCTGGATCGCCACAGCAATCGGGACGTGACGATCGCGTTCGGCGAGTTGGCCCTGCGCCTGGACAGCGGCGGTATCCAGCCTTTCGGCTCCAGGCGCAAAACGATCTCCACCTGGACGCTGGCCGCATCAGATGATCTGCGCGATGTGGCCGAGTTGCAGTGGCGGCTGTCGCGGCCGCTGGCCACCCTGCTATTGGGCCTGCTGGCCGTGCCGCTGAGCCGGGTGACACCGCGCCAGGGCAAATACGCCAGAATGCTGCTGGCTATCGTGATCTACGCCGTTTATTACAATCTGAGCGCCCTAGCCAGAACCTGGCTGGATAAAGGCAAAGTGGACGCACTGCCGGGCCTGTGGTGGGTCGATGCGCTGGTGGCGCTGCTGCTGCTGGGGCTGTTGCTCAAGCAAACCTGGGTTTTCCGAAAAAAATTACGCACCGTTCGGCCATGAAATTACCTGATAAAACCATTTTCTCCTGCTGGCGTGGCCGTCCGGAGCGTCGTCCATGAAGATCCTGGATCGTTACATCGGCCTGCATGTGCTCGGCGGCTATCTGCTAGTGATGCTGATCCTGATCACCTTGTTCGCGTTCATCGATTTCGTGGATCAACTGGATAACCTGGGCAAAGGCGACTATCGGCTGGTGGATGCGATCGTTTCGTGGGCCTGATGGTGCCGCGGCGCATCATGGATCTGATGCCGGCCACGGCCCTGCTGGGCGGCAATCTGGCGTTGGGAATCCTGGCCAGCACGAATCAACTAGTGGTCATGCGGGCGGCTGGCGTATCCGTAAAGCGCATCGGCTGGGCGGTCATGAAGACCGCTCTGTTACTGGTGCTGACCCTGTTGATACTGACCGAATTCGTCGCTCCGCCCTTGCAGCAACTGGCTTATGAGCGCCAGTTGCTGGCGATCGGCAGAATACGTGATCTACGTACCAATAACGGTTTTTGGTCCCGCGACGGCATGCGTTTTATCAACATCCGCCGTATTCTGCATGGCCGCATTCCGAGCGCCATCAATATTTATGAATTCGATCTGGAAGGCCGGCTGCTGAGTTTCATCCATGCCGACAGCGCCGATATCAGTCAGCACCAGCACTGGCTGTTGCGGGGCGTCTGGCAGAAAACCCTGGAGAATGACAGCCTGGCCAGCGCCAGCCTGCCGGAGCGGATCTGGGATTCATTTCTTACGGAAGACCAGATCAAGGTGCTGGAATATCCCGCCGACAGCCTGGCACCGTCGGATCTCTACACGTACATCGGTTATTTGCACAACAGCGGGCAGGAGACCGCGCCCTACGAGTTACAGTTATGGCAGAAGCTGGCGTTACCGCTCACCACGGCCGCGATGGCGTTGCTGGCGATACCTTTCGTGTTCGGACTACCGCGCCTGACCAGCTCGGGACAGCGCTTATTGTTGGGCACGATTCTGGGCATCGTGTTGTATTTCCTTAACCAGATCATTTCCAATCTGGCCTTGCTGCTGAATTTGAACGTGCCGCTGGTGGTCATGATGCCGGTGGCGGTTATCCTGGTCACCGCATTGCTGTTGTTCAAACGCATGCGTTGACGTTTTGATGGGATGTACCTGGACAGTGCCGGTGAGCAAGGCGCACGGGCGCACTATGGCACCGCGAACGATACGGTGGGTTCCGCACCGCCTGCTGCGCCGTTCAAACCGGTCAACGCTCTAGCTCCGAGTGGCTGTCAATGCGTGGCACCCTCATACTTCCTGATCAATTCCTGCACGGCCACCGTCGGCGGCATGTGTCCTTCGATCACGGCGCGCTCCACGTCGGCGCGGATATTTTTTACTCCGGCGTGCTCGAAGAAGCTCTTGTGCAGGTGCTCTTCCACCATCGAATACACCCAGTCCAGCGTTTGGGTGCGGCGGCGGTTTTCTAATACCCCGCTGGCTGTCGTTGTCCGGCGAAAGTCCTCGATCACCTGCCAGATTGCGTCGATGCCCTCATGGGTGAGCGCCGAACAAGTGTAGGCGCGGGTCTGCCAGCCTTCGGTAGCCGCAGCCAGGTAATGCAAAGCGCGGTTGTATTCGGCCTTGGCGGCGCGGGCGCGGATCTTATTGTCGCCGTCGGCCTTGTTGATCAGCAGCGCGTCGGCCAGTTCCATGATGCCTTTCTTGATGCCCTGTAACTCATCGCCGGCGCCAGCCAGCATCAACAGCAGAAAAAAATCCACCATCGAGCGCACGGTGGTTTCACTCTGGCCCACGCCCACGGTCTCCACCAGAATTACATCGAAACCGTAGGCTTCGCAGACCAGGATGGTTTCCCGGCTCTTGCGGGTGACGCCGCCCAGCGTGCCGCCGGACGGGGAGGGGCGGATGAACGCCCGACTGTCCCTGGACAGGCTGTCCATGCGGGTTTTGTCGCCCAGGATGCTGCCCCGCGTCACCGTGCTGCTGGGATCGACCGCCAGTACCGCCACCCGGTGGCCCTGCTCGCACAGAGACATGCCCAGCGCCTCGATGGTGGTGCTCTTGCCCACGCCGGGCACACCGGTGATGCCGATCCGGATGGAGTTGCCGGTATGGGGCAGCAACTGCCGCAGCACTTCCTGAGCCATTGACCCGTGGGCGGGCGCGTTGCTTTCCACCAGGGTGATAGTCTGGGCCAGGATATTACGGTCCCCGCTCAACACGCCCTGCACGTACTCGTCCACCGTCAGACGGCGGCGTTTGGGGGCGGGTCTGAACGGGGTGGACGGATGAGTTTCTCCCGGCAGGCCGTCATGCCCGCCTGCCACGCCGGCCATGACCCGGGTGGCGAATTCGGCGCCGGCGTTGGCCGGTACCCAGTCGGGTTTAGGTGTTTTATCGGACATCAGCTAGGATGGTCATCGAAGGGTTGATGAGGCGGCTAGAGGGGGTAGCCACTTAAGCCGGGACACTGCGCAGGTTGACCGCAAAGGGCCGGCGAGGACGCCGGCGCTCCCAGGGTTGGGCAGACTGACCGCAGCAAGCCGGCGAGGACACCGACGCGCTGGTCCCGCCTTAAGTGGGTCGCCTGTATCTGCCAGGTAACCGAGACCCTCCCGGCTTTCTGCCAGGAGGGCGGGTTCGGCAATATTCATACAGTCTCAGGCGCCTGCCTTATGCCGCCACCGTCGCGATCACCTTATCCGCCACTTCCCGATATTCGGGAATCTGGTCGAAGTTCATATAGCGGTAAATATCCGCCGCCATCGTGTCGATGGTTCTCATGTACTGCATGTATTCGGCGAAGCTCGGAATCCGCCCCAGAATGGCGCATACCGCCGCCAGTTCCGCTGAACCCAGATAGACATTGGAATCCTTGCCCATGCGGTTGGGGAAGTTGCGGGTGGAGGTGGACATCACCGTCGCCCCGTCCTTGACCCGGGCCTGATTGCCCATACACAGCGAACAGCCGGGCATTTCGGTGCGCGCGCCAGCCCTGCCGAAAATGCTGTAATAGCCTTCCTCGATCAATTCATGGGCGTCCATCTTGGTGGGCGGCGAGATCCATAACCGGGTGGGAATATTGCTGACCTGCTCCAGCACCTTGCCGGCAGCGCGGTAGTGACCGATGTTGGTCATGCAGGAGCCGATAAACACCTCGTCAATCCGCTCCCCGGCCACGGCGGACAGCGTTTTCACATCGTCGGGATCGTTCGGGCAGGCCAGAATCGGCTCCTTGATCTCGTTCAGATCGATGTCGATGATTACGGCGTACTCAGCGTCCGCATCGGGTTCCAGCAACTGCGGCCTGGCGATCCACTGTTCCATAGCCTGAATCCGCCGCTCCAGGGTACGAGGGTCCTGATAGCCGTTGGCGATCATCCATTTCAGCAGGGTGATGTTGGATTGCAGGTATTCGCTGATCGGCTCTTTGTTCAGCCGCACCGTGCAGCCAGCGGCGGAGCGCTCGGCGGAGGCGTCGGAAAGCTCGAAGGCCTGTTCTACCTTGAGATCCGGCAGGCCCTCGATTTCCAGAATCCGCCCCGAAAACACGTTCTGCTTGCCCTGCTTGGCGACGGTCAGCAGGCCGCGCTGGATAGCGACATAGGGAATGGCGTTGACCAGATCGCGCAGGGTGACGCCAGGCTGCATCTGACCCTTGAAGCGCACCAGCACCGATTCCGGCATGTCCAACGGCATCACGCCCAACGCAGCGCCAAAAGCCACTAAGCCGGAGCCGGCCGGGAAGCTGATGCCAATCGGGAAACGGGTATGGGAATCGCCGCCGGTGCCGACGGTGTCGGGCAGCAGCATGCGGTTCAGCCAGGAATGGATGATGCCGTCGCCGGGCCGCAGCGACACGCCGCCCCGCAAGGCGATAAAATCCGGCAGCGTATGATGGGTTTCGATGTCCACCGGCTTGGGATAGGCCGCGGTGTGACAGAAGCTCTGCATCACCAGATCGGCGGAAAAACCCAGGCAGGCCAGTTCCTTTAATTCATCGCGGGTCATCGGTCCGGTAGTATCCTGCGAGCCGACCGTGGTCATACGCGGTTCGCAATAAGCGCCGGGACGGACGCCGGTCACGCCGCAAGCCTGTCCCACCATCTTCTGCGCCAGCGTATAACCCTTGCCGGTATCCTTAGGCGACACAGGACGCTGGAACAGATCAGCAACCGGCAGACCCAGCGCGGCGCGAGTCTTGTCGGTCAGAGTCCGCCCGATAATCAACGGAATGCGGCCGCCGGCGCGCACCTCATCCGGCATCGTGATGGGCTTGAGAGTAAAGGTGCTGACCGTCTCGCCAGCCTCGTTGGCGATGCTGCCCTCGTAGGGATAGATATGGATCACATCGCCGGTGTTGAGTCCGGCGACATCGCATTCGATAGGCAGCGCGCCGGAATCCTCAGCGGTGTTGAAGAAAATCGGTGCGATCTTGCCGCCCAGAATCACCCCGCCCTGGCGCTTGTTGGGGATGAAGGGAATATCGTGACCGATATGCCAGAGCACGGAGTTGATAGCAGACTTGCGCGAGGAGCCGGTGCCCATCACGTCGCCGACCAGGGCCACCGGATAACCGGTTTCTTTAAGCTTTTGGATGGTAGCCAACGCGTCGGGGATACGGGCGCGGTACATGGCCTGGGCGTGCAGCGGAATATCCGGACGGCTCCAGGCGTCGGCGGCGGGGGACAGATCGTCGGTGTTGGTTTCGCCGGGTGCCTTGAACACGATTACGGTGATCTTGTCCGCCAGTTTGGGCCGGCTGATGAACCAGTCAGCATTCGCCCAGGCGTCCACCACCTGCCTGGCGAAGGGGTTGCCCGCGGCCTTGTCGATCACGTCATGATAGGCGTCGAACATCAGCAGGGTGTGCGCCAGCGCCTTCACCGCCGCCGGGGCCAGTGCGGCGTCGTCCAGCGCCGCGATCAGCGGCTGGATGTTATAGCCGCCCAGCATGGTCCCCAGCAGTTGAACCGCATGGACACGGTCAATCAAAGGCGAGCTGGCCTTGCCTGTGGCTACGTCGGCCAGAAAAGCGGCTTTAACATAAGCGGCCTGATCGACGCCCGCCGGCACGCGATGAGTGCACAGTTCGAGTAAGATTCCCTGTTCGCCGACCGGCGGATTTTTCAGCAACCCCACCAGTTCTGCAGTCTGCTGCGGACTCAGTGGCAGTGGCGGTATGCCCTGGCCGGCGCGTTCTGCGACGTGTTTGCGATAGGCTTCTAGCACGGATCAGACCCCTCTTAGATTGTCAATTCCCGGAAAGGGCGGCAGGTAGATGACCTAACGGCTCCCCGGCAAGTGCCAAGGTGATTGGAAAAAAGCGCTGTATTCTAGCCTGTATCGGGGTTAGGGTGAACTTGATTGACGAGGTATGTTATTTTCTTTTAGAGCCTACACGAAACCTCCGCTCTCTCGACAGGATAAGAGCCTGTATGAAAACCCCCTGCCCCCTGGTGGGAAAGGGTTGGGGGTGGTTGGTTAAGAATTGCTTTTAAAATCAGCGACGTATGTCTGGCAAAAAGGCTACCCACTTAAGGCGGGACAATCGCGTCGATGTCCTCGCCGGCCTACTGCGGTCAGTCTGCCCGACCCTGGGAGCGCCGGCCTCCTCGCCGGCCCTTTGCGGTCAACCTGCGCAGTGTCCCGGCTTAAGTGGATACCCGGCAAAAGCGCCAGCGTTGCCCGACGTTTTCCCGGTTCGTGGCGGTGCCTGTCGGGCACATCCTGTACCCGACCTTGGATCTTGATTCTAATGCTACCGGGCTAACCTGCCCTGCGCGCTGCGGGCGTGTGGCGTTGATTGTGGCAATTAGGTAGAGTGTGCTGTAAATGCAAGCGGTATCCGCCAAGCGTTGCAGCCAACCAACATGGCCATGTTCAACCGTACCCATGTGGAGCCGACGATGGCGGTGAGTGGCAACGACAGAAGGGGAAGTAAAAATGACCGACAACATTGAAAACCTTGTCCTTGAACACCTTCGAGCCATCCGCGCTACCCAAGCCGACCACGGTGAACGGTTCAGCCGGATTGAATCGCGGCTCTCGAACCTGGAAGTTACGGTTGCCGGAATGCGGCGCGACTTGGCGCACATGTACGGCGAGGTGGTCGAGCAACACGCCAGTTACGACCGGCTGGCCGCCCGTATTGATCGTATCGAGCGCCGCTTGGAACTCCACGAAAGCTGAGCCGTATAGCACTGTAGTCGGGCAAAAGCGCCAGCGTTGCCCGACGTTTTCAGTGGTTACATTGATTTGGTTATTGCACGAGGTAAACGATATGCTATGTAGCTACACCGCCAAATACACCCGGCTGGCAGATGGTTATATGGGTCAACTCGTCGAGTGGCCAGAAGTGGTCACCGAGGGCGCTGATCTCGATGAA
This sequence comes from uncultured Pseudomonadota bacterium, assembly GCA_963708455.1. Taxonomy (GTDB): domain Bacteria; phylum Pseudomonadota; class Gammaproteobacteria; order Competibacterales; family Competibacteraceae; genus CAIMUS01. The sequence goes on along the minus strand of CAVPSQ010000004.1, from coordinate 534,560 downwards.
TGCAGAACCATGCTCCGCGATGCGCTCGGCGAGATGGTTCTGGCATACCGAGAGCTCGGTAAAGAAATCCCTTCTAACAATGCCTTAATTGAGCAACTCCCCGTGGAGATCGACTTGGTCGGTGCACCGGCGTGATCTTGTGAAGTACCTTGAATCCAATGGATTCCGCCTACTCCGCGAAGGCGCCAATCAGTCCATCTACACTGATGGCCAGAAGGCGATTCCAGTCAAGCGCCATCGGCAGTTTGATCGCATCACTGCAAACGAACTCTGCAAACAAGCCGGCCTGACCCCGAAATACTGACCTCGGCCCATCTCGCTCGGTTATTCCGATGGGTTCGACACGGGCGCGCCGAATGCCGAATAGGCCATCGCCGAAATCCCCGTCCATGCCGTATTTCGCGTCCGTAAAGAGACGCGGTGCGCACCCTACCTACCGGGCTCAGTCACCATTACCCTTGCAGTTCAAGCCGTCGCTCGATATGTTCAACGCGGCGCGTCAGGGAATCGATGCGATCATGGATTGATGGCAGCGATATGACGAGTGTCCCTAAGTGCTGTTCTTGTGCGGCCATGCGTAGTTCCAGGTTAGTCAGCCGCTCTTCCATCCGACCCAGGCGCGTCTGAATATCTTTCAGGATAGTCAAGACAAGATTTTCAGTGTCCTCAGTCATAGCAATAACTCTCATTAAATAATGGAATTATACCGTTGTTTATTGTTTTGGTTGTTATATTCAGTAGTACGCATTCAGCGTAATGCTGTAGGTGTCGCGCGTAGCGGTCGTAGGTCGAGCAAAAGCGAAGCGTTGCTCAACATTTCCCCGGTTCGGCGCGGTGCCTGTTGGGCACGTCCTGTGCTCGACCTACCGGGCTTTAATACGCCAGCAGAAATATAGAAGCCAGAAGCGGTAGAGCCAGTTCCGGCGGGTTACGCTGCGCTAACCCGCCCTACCGCCCTACCGCGCTACCGCGCTGGTGCGGCGCTGGCGGAAACCCCTTTTTTCTTTGGTTGCGGAGAGTAGCGCCTTGCTGCCATCGAACCACCTGGGCTACAATCTTTGTTCCTACATAATGCAGGAACATTGCATGCAAACTGTCAGCATCCGCCAGTTGAAATCGAACCCTTCTACTGCTTTGAGGGCAGCCAAGGAAGACGACTTGGTGATAGTCACCAATCGGGATCACGCCGAAGCGCTGCTCATTGCGCTGGACAAGCTCGGTCTGCCGGATGTAGATGCCGTGCGGACTGCCTTGGCTGTGGTGCTTTTCAAAAACAGCGCCATTTCCGCCGGCGCCGCCGCCCGCATGGCGGGTAAAAAGTTGCCGGAAATGCTGACCCTGCTGTCCAGTCTGGGCATTCCGTTGAGCGCCGCCAGTCCCGCAGAAACCCAGGATGAAATGAAGACAGCGCGGAAATGGCTGCAACGCCAGTCGTAATCGCCGACGCCGGACCCTTGATCGCGCTAGCGCGTATCGCCGCGCTCGACCTGCTGCGCCGTCTATTCGAACGGGTGTCGATCACCACCGTGGTTCGCGACGAAATTCTGCCGCCAGGCGATTTTCCCGGCGCCGCGGCCCTCCAGGCCGCGCTGGAAGCCGGTTGGCTGTGTTGCCGGGACCTTGTGCCCGGCGCTTGGCGTCCACTTAATCCGGGTGTCGACGCCGGTGAAGCCAGCGCCATCGCCCTGGCGCTACAGGAACCTGATGCGCTCCTGTTGATGGACGACCGCACTGGTCGCGCCGAAGCCAAACGACAGGATATTGCCTTTATGGGGACAGCTACCGTGATCGGTATGGCTAAGCTGCGGGGCCTGATTCCCGCTGCGCGGCCGATACTGGAACAGTTCATGTCCGTCGATTATTTCATCAGTCGAGAGGTGATCGAAGCGGTATTAGCCGATATTGGAGAGTAAAGGTGAGACTGTGAAGTAAGTTAGGTCGGGCAAAAGCGTCAGCGTTGCCCAACATTTCCCCGGTTCGGCGCGGTGCCTGTCGGGCACGTCCGGTACCATGGTCATAGAAGTCAAAACTTGGCAAAGTGGCAGGTTAACGAAGCGAAAAGCCGATTCAGCGAATTGATCGAATTGGCCGAGACAGAAGGTCCCCAGGTGATCACCCGTCATGGTAAGGATAAGGTGATTGTCCTTTCGGTTAAGGACTATCGCCGATGGGAAGCCGCCAAACCCGATTTTAAAGACTATCTGCTATCCGGCCCCCAGGTGGATAATTTTGAAATCGAGCGGCCGCATGATCTCGGCCGGGAGATCGATCTGTGAGCTTTTTACTCGATACCAATGTGCTATCGGAAACGGGCAAGCGGTTGCCTTACCAGAATGTAATTACCTGGCTTCAGCAGAGGGATCAGACAGAGTTATATATCAGTGTGCTGACCCTTGGCGAACTGGCTAAAGGAATAGCTCGTCGGCGCAAGACCGATCAACCGGCTGCCGCCAGTCTTGCCCACTGGCTGGACGGTATCGAATTGCTTTTTTCCGACCGCATTATCGCCATCGATCCTGCGATAGCAGGAGTTTGGGGCGAACTCCATGCGGACCGCAACCTGGCAGTAATCGACTCTCTTCTAGCCGCCACCGCGAAAGTGCATGATTTAACCCTGGTGACCGGGTGACCCGTAATATTAAGGATATTGAGACGACTGGTGTAAAGTACCTCAATCCATGGGACCAGGCTTAGGCACGGGAGACAGCAAAGCAAGCTGAAGTGTTGCCCGACGGCTTTACGATTGCGTTGCAGTGCCTGTCGGGCACGTCCTGTACCCGACCCACCTGGCTTTAATACGCCAGCAGAAATATAGGAGCCAGAAGCGGGCTACTCGGCTCCTTGGCTCTACCCGACCTTATATCTTGATTCTGATCTTACTATCATGAGACGGAATCCCCGACTGATCATCGGGCCGGAGACCGGGCAAGACGTACCCGACCTGAGGCCCTTGAGCCTGTTACGTAGATCGTCGCCCGGTGTCCCCGCTAGCCTTTGAGTTCGAACGGTATCGGAGGTCCGCCCTGGGCGACACCCTGAATGCATAAGGCTGAACCTGGCTAGAGGTGCCGGATGATCGGTATCCTACTGTCATTGCTGCCTGTCAGGACACAGTTATGTCTCTCACTTCACAGTTAGTTACCCCCATCGGCGTCGATATTGCCAAGGCCAAGTTTGACGTCGCCGCCCTCGTTGACGGCAAGTACAAGACCAAGGTCTTCCCGAACACCGCCGCCGGCTTCGAGGCGTTCCTCATCTGGTTGCGCCCGTTCGCGCCGGTGCACGTTTGCCTGGAAGCCACCGGGCGCTATGGCGAGGCCCTGGCGACCTACTTGGTCGAGCAGGGTATCACCGTGAGCGTCGTCAACCCCGCTCAGATTCATGCCTTCGGTAAAGCGGAACTGAGCCGGACCAAGACCGACAAGAGCGACGCCAAGCGGATCGCCCGGTTCTGCCACCTGCATCAACCGCCCGCCTGGCAGCCGTTACCCCCGGCCGTCCGGGAGCTGCAGGCGCGGGTGCGCCGCCTGGACGACCTGCTGGAGATGCGGCAGATGGAGCACAACCGCCAAGACGGCGCCGACGCCACAGTCCAGCCCTCCATCACCCGGCTGCTCGACCTGCTGAACACCGAAATCGAACAAACCCGTACCGCCATCCACGACCACCTCGAGCAGGATTCCGATCTCCGCAAGCGGCGCGATTTGCTGGATACGATCCCCGGCCTGGGTGAGGCCACCATCGCGGTGATACTCGCCTGCCTGGGTGATATCCAGCGGTTCGACAATGCCAAGGGCGTCGCCGCCTTCGCCGGCTTGTCCCCGGCAGGCGCCAGTCCGGTAAGTACCAAGGCCAGACCCGGCTCTCCAAAACCGGCGATGCCTTACTGCGCAAAGCCCTCTACTTCCCGGCGATCGTCGCCGGCCAGCACAACCCCCTCGTGCGGGCGTGCTGCGAACGGCTCAAGGCCAAGGGCAAAGCCGGTAAGGTGATCGTTTGTGCCGCCATGCGCAAACTGCTGACGCTGGCCTATGGCGTCCTCAAGTCGGGCCGTCCCTTTGACCCTAAATGGGCGCTTGCAAACTAAGCGCCAAGACGGTATCTACCCGGCCACATGAAATTACCAGATGCAGTGTAACCCGGATAGCGCGTGGAGTTTCTTGTCCGCAGTTATGAGCGGATAACGGTAGCTGAGCGCGGTCGCGCCGATCAGTCGGTCGGCAGGATCGCCATGGACAACGATACCGCTCTCGGCTAAGGCGGCGATCTCTGGTGTTACAGACAGCACCTTTAAGTAAAGCGATTGCACGATGTCCTGCATATAGGCTTCGGCCGTGTGGTGGGGAGGAAGACGCAAACGCCCTTTACGAAACAGCATAGCAATCTCCCAGAAACTGATATCCACACAGCCCAACGTTTCTTCCTTCTGTCCCTGGCCCAGCGCTTCACGGGCAGTATTAGTCAGCCGCTCCGGTTGGTCTGCCCAAAAGAGCAAGACATGGGTGTCACAAATTGTCAGCATCGCCAGTCCATTCCAGATCGAGAGGCTCAAGGATATTGCCGGCGATAACAGTGCCCCGCAAGGCTTTCAAGCGGTTTAAGGCGGCTTCCCGTTCGTTCTCAATGCAACCGGGTACCAAGCGGGCGATAATCCTGCCATGCAGAGTAATCGCGATTTCCTCGCCAGCTTGAACTTGTTTAAGGTAGCCGGGCAGATGCTGCCTGAGTTCGGTCACATTCACCGTATTCATTACGAACCTCATTCTGTACATTCACTCTGTACATAATATACTCAACAGATAGACGGTAGTATTCCAGATATGGAGGTAATGACATGCAACCTATTGATTTACAATATCCCCAGAGAGCGAATCTCCATATCTAGAACACTACCAGATCAAGGAAGCGTTGCGGACGGCCGCCAGCCCGGAGGAAATACGGCTCCTCTGGGAGCAGCCGACAAGTCATTAAGTTGACTGGTATTAACGAGGTTTCTCCAGACTCAGCAGCAGCACGGGCAGATAGGGGCGCAGCACCCGCTGTCCGGCCAACCGCTCGCCACGGGCGACGCTGAGTTCGGTCCAGTAAGCCGGCTGGTCGCCGGCGAAGCGATACAGATCCATCTTGCTGTCTTCAGTCACCGCGCTGGCGACCAGCCTGCCGCCCGCCGCCAGCCGCCGCCAGCCGGTTTCCAGCAGATCGTCCAGCCGGCCTTTGCTGCCGCCAATGAAAACCGCATCGGGATCCGGCAGATCCGCTAGGACCTCCGGGGCATGGCCGGCGACAATCTGTAAATTATTCAGCACGCCGAAGCGTTCGCGGTTGGCCTCCAGGCAGCGCAGCCGTTCGGAATGGCATTCCACCGCATAAACCTTGCCCTGGGGATTCCAGCGCGCCCATTCCACCGAGACACCGCCGCAGCCGGCGCCCACATCCCAGCCGATTTCCCCGGCGCGCGGAGCGAGCAGCGACAGAATGGTCAGGCGCACCTCCCGCTTGCTGAGCATGCCTTTGCCGGGCTGCTCGTCGTCGGTGATGAACTGCTCGTCAGGTATGCCGGGGAACTCCGGCAACAGTCCGCCCGGCCCGCGCGTTTCCACAATGACCACGTTGAGCGGTGAGCAGCGGTAGTCGCCACCCACTAGTTCCGAGGCAGTAAAGCGCCGTACCTGTTCCGCTGGCAGACCCAGATCCTCGGCTACCCACAGGATGGATTCACCGAAGCCGACCTCGGTCAACAGCCCGGCGATGACTGGCGGTGTGCTGGCCCTATCGGTAAGCAGCGCATACAACCGGTTGGCTTGCAGGACGGCTTTCAGGTGGGCGGGCGGGCGACCGTGCAGGCTCAGCAACTGCGCGTCCTGCCAGGATTTTTTGATACGGGCAAAGGCTGCCTGGATGCTGGAGACATGCGGATGGAAACACACATAATCCGTTCCCAGACGGCGGATTACGGTGGCGCCGATGCCATGAAACAGCGGATCGCCGGAGGTCAACAGCGCAATGCGTTGGCCGGCGTGCTCCTGCAACAGCGGCCATAAGCGCTGCAAGGGGCTGGGATAGTCGTATTTCGCCGCTTGCAGAGCAGGGAAAGCGGCCAGGTGACGCGGCGCGCCGATCACGACGTCAGCCTGTTCCAGAATGGCGCGGGCCGCATCCGTCAAAGTGTCACCCGGATCGATGCCCATGCCGATAACCTGCACAGCAGGGCCGGACCAGGAACCAGCATTCATCGAGGGCGCGCTGCCACCGGTTCAGGCAGAGGGTCGGGCGCTATCACTACCGTCCGGGTGAACCGCTATAGTCCGTTCCCGATACCGGCAGGTCTGGCAATTGTCATTACCGGCGCCGCTTGCAACTTCCTGGATCAGGACGGCACAGGCTTCCGCAACCGCTTCGCCATCGTCCAGCGAAGGCGCCACAGCGATGGTCAGTTCAGGATGCGCGCTGCGATAAGCGGCGACGGCGTCGCGGATGGCTGTCAGCCGGTTCTGGTCGAACAAAACGCCAGGGAAAACAACCGCCTGACGAAAGCCCAGCCGTTCGACCTGCGCCAGCGCAGCGGCTACGTCGGGTACCGCCGCTGCGCTGTAACAGGCGACTGCCCAGGCGAATCCCATGCCTTCCTCTAACAGCCGGCTGAACTTGCTGATCACTGCATTGACAGCAGGCTCGTTCGCACCCCGACCGGCCACCAGCAGCACGGCATTGCTGCGCTGGTAGTCGCCCCCGAACTCGGCCTCGGCGGCTGCGATCCGTTCCTGCGCGGCGCGCAGCAGGCCGGCCTGGATACCCACCGCCGGCCCGCAATCAAGCCGGGCCCCCGGATACAACGTCCGGCACTGGTCCAGCACGCGCTGCAATGCCGCTTCATCCTCGGCCGTCAGCGTCAGCATAGCCGGCAACAGGGTAATCCTGTGCACCGTTTTCAGAGTGGCCGCCGGCCAGTTCGCAGCCAGCGGAAAACGCTCCGAGTACAACGAGACTGGCGCGTAGCACTGTTCCGGAAAGATGCGGCGCAGTTGTTCGAGCAGGCGCAGCAGGGCTGCGTTATCCGTTTCGTGCCGGCCGGTGCCGACTATGAGAGTGGCAGCTTGCGCGGAAGTGCTCATGCTAGGTGATTAAAATTACATGAAAAAGTGGGTGCATCGTCGCCGCATGCAGTGGGCTGGATGGATACCAGTATCTAAACGAATGGTACCGTTTTGTCAAACCCGATTGTGTTTTATCCTTACCACCGATCAGTTTCTCATGACCTCACCGAGGCAAGCAGGTAAGGGCTGATCGGTTTGCAAGTGATCCAACCGGTCTGGCGCTTGGAGTTGGCCTCTAAGCTTACTTTTCAGCAAAGTCTTTCGGAAAGCGGATAGATTTTTCCTTTCCAGTCTCGGTAAACTCCGCCACCATTGTTGAGCATATTTGTAGGTTTATCTTAAATACAGCTTGTGAATCGGCTACTTGGAGAGGGGGAGGAGAAACGATGCAAAGATCGATGGTGAGAACACTGATGGCCTTGGGGGCCATCCTGCTGATCATGGCCGGGTTCGGCGAAGCCGCGCTCGCCCAGCAAACCCAAACCACGGCTCCTGCCGGTGGGACAGCCAAGCAACCCAACATCCTGGTCATTTTCGGCGACGATATCGGCATCCTCAACGTGAGTGCCTATGGCCGCGGCGTGGTCGGCTACACGACGCCGAACATCGATCGCATCGCCAACGAAGGTGCGATGTTCACCGACTACTACGGTCAGCAGAGCTGTACCGCCGGGCGCTCGGCTTTCCTCACCGGTCAGGTGCCCTTCAGGACCGGGTTGTCCAAGGTCGGCCTGCCCGGCGCGCCGCAGGGCTTGCAGAAGGAAGACCCGACCATCGCGGAGCTCCTGAAACCGCAGGGCTACATGACTGGCCAGTTCGGCAAGAACCACTTCGGCGACCGCGACGAATTCCTGCCGACGGCGCACGGCTTCGACGAGTTCTTCGGCAACCTCTACCACCTCAATGCCGAAGAGGAACCGGAGAACGAGGACTACCCGAAGAACTCCCGAGTTCAAAAAGAAGTTCGGGCCGCGCGGTGTCATCAAGAGCTCGGCGGACGGCAAGATCGAGGATACCGGCCCGCTGACCAGGAAGCGCATGGAGACGGTCGATGCGGAATTCCTCGCTGCCACCATCGACTTCATCGATCGCGCCAAGAAAGCAAACAAGCCGTTCTTCGTCTGGTTCAACACCACCCGTATGCACAACTTCACGCACGTGCGGAAGGAAAACCGTAAGTCCGAGCTTGGGGAATATGCCGATGGCATGATCGAGCACGACGGCCAGATCGGACAGATCCTCGACCACCTCGACAAAGCCGGGCTCAGCGACAACACGATCGTCCTCTACACGACCGACAACGGTCCGATGGTCTGCCTCTGGCCGGATGCCGGCGCGACGCCGTTCCGCGGCGAGAAGAACACCAACTGGGAGGGCGGCTGGCGCGTGCCGGCCATGATCCGCTGGCCGGGGGTGGTCAAGCCCGGAACCGTCATCACCGACATCGTCGCCGGAGAAGACTGGATGCCGACGTTGCTCGCCGCCGCTGGAGCGCCCGGAGTCAAGGAGAAGCTGCTGGCCGGGTACACGGCCGGTAAGAGCACGTTCAAAGTCCATCTCGACGGTTACGATCAGAGCGATCTCCTCGCCGGCAAGGGTCCGAGCAAGCGGCGGGAGTTCTTCTACTTCAGCGATGACGGCGACCTGTTGGCCGTCCGCTACGATCGGCTGAAGATGCACTTCATGGTGCAGAACGCCACCGGCATCGACGTGTGGCGCCAGCCGTTCGAGACGCTACGCGGGCCGCTCGTTTTCGACCTCCGCTCCGATCCGACCGAACGGGGCCAGGAAGGAATGGGATACAACGACTGGTGGTATCGCCACTCCTTCTACGCCGTTCCGGCGCAGCAAATGGTCGGCGCCTTCCTGGCCAGCTTCAAGGAGTTCCCGCCGCGCCAGCGGCCGGGCAGCTTCACCATCGACAAGGCGCTCGAGGCGTTGAGCAAGGCCTCGGAGCAGCACTGATCGCCGCAAGGAGACGAGAGCATGGTACGTTCGCAACGAACTCTTTGGGTCACGACGCTGATGGTCGCGTCTCTACTCTCGGCCGCGCAGATCAGCGCAGCCGCCGAACTTGTCACCCCCGACAATTTCAATCGCGCGACGATACTTGCTGCGAAACTGCGTGATTGTGCCGCTCGAAGGCATCCAGTCGCAGATCCTGAAAATCAAGCAGGCAAACTGAATTACGGGAGATCTGATTCATGAAGACACCTCGACTCGCACCTTACCTGGCTGTGTTTTGCCTCGGTCTTTTCTCATTGGCATCGGTTCACGCGGCTGACCCAAAACCCAACATCATCTTCATCATGGCCGATGACCTCGGCAATGCCGATCTCGGCTACCGGGGCGGCGAAATCCAAGACGCCGAACATCGACACGCTGGCCAGGGAAGGCGTCCGCCTGGAGTCGTTCTACGGCGAGCCCGTCTGCACGCCCTCCCGTGCGGCGCTGATGACCGGGCGCTATCCGATGCGCCACGGTCTTCAGACGCTGGTGATCTTTCCGAGCCACACCTATGGCTTGCCCACCGACGAGCGGACGCTGCCGCAGGCATTGAAGGAAGCCGGCTACCGGACTTACATGGTCGGCAAGTGGCATCTCGGCCACGCGGACCAGAAGTATTGGCCGCAGAACCGCGGGTTCGACCACTTTTACGGCAACCTCGTCGGCGAGGTGGACTACTTCACCAAGGAGCGCGGAGGCCTGATCGACTGGCAGCGCAACGGCAAGTTCCTCAAGGAGGAGGGGTACTACATGACCCTGATCGGCAACGAGGCGGTCAAGTTGATCGAGCAACAGGATCCGTCCAAGCCCTTCTTCCTGTATTTCGCCTCGCTGGCGGTCCACGCGCCCTATCAGGCGCCGCAGGAATACAAGGACCGCTATCCAAACATCACGGATGCCACTCGCCGGACCTATGCGGCCATGGCCAGTGCACTGGACGATGAGGTGGGTCGTATCGTCGCTGCGCTCGAGAAAAAGGGCATCCGCGACAACACGCTCATCCTCTTCGCCAGCGACAACGGCGGCCCGACGAGCGGCACCTTCGCGACTGGGGCGAGGAGCCCCGAGGAGCGCAAGGCCGAGGGCAGCAGCACCGACCTGGGGTCCAAGACTCCCAACTCCAACGCTCCGTTCCGGGGCGGCAAGGGCGGCCTGTACGAGGGTGGTGTCCGGGTGCCGGCCTTCGCCAACTGGCCTGGCAAGCTCAAGCCTGCCGTGGTCAACGAACCGCTGCACATGGTGGACATCATGCCCACGCTGCTCGCGCTCGCCGGCGGCAAGGGCAGCGCCGATCATCCCTTCGACGGCAAGGACATCTGGGCGACCCTGGCGGAGGGCAAGCCCTCACCCAATGAGGACATCCTGATCAACGTCGAAGCCTTCCGCGGGGCAGTCCGCATGGGCAATTGGAAGCTCATCAAGGTCGCCCTGCTGCCTGGCAAAACCGAGTTGTTCGATCTCTCCAAGGATCCGGGCGAAACCACCAACGTCGCCAACCAGCACCCTGATATCGTCCGCGATCTGGAGTCGCGTCTGCTTGCCTACGCCAAACAGCAGAAACCCAGTGAATGGATCAAGGCCCAGCCGGCTTTCGTCGGTGCTCAGGGCAAGACGGTCTTCGATCCCGACTTCGACATCGACGATGGCGGCCTGCCGCACGAGCAGTCGGCACTGCCAACCGACTGAGCCTACCTGGCGTGCGTAACCAGGCGCGCCCGCCGGCTATTGCACAGATCACGAGTTCGGCGGATGGACCCTGTTCCTCCACGATGGCAAGCTTCACTACGTCCACAACTATCTCAAGGTCAGTGAGGATAAACTGTCATCCCCCCAAGCCCTCGCGGCGGGCAAGCACCAACTGGGTGTCCAGTTCACGCCCAAGGAGAAATCCGAGACGCCAACCTACACCGTCGGGGACGTGGCCCTGCTGGTGGACGGAGAAAAGGTGGCCGAGTTACAAGACATCAAGATCACTGGCCACTACAGCAGCATGACAGGTTACGGGTTGCTCATCGGCCGGAACACCGGCACGCCGGTCAGCCACGAGTACAAGATCCCGTTCGCGTTCACCGGCGAACGGGAGAAAGTCACTATCGAAATGCCGGAGGAGCCGAAATAGTTGATCTATGACCGCCACACTGCTATTGCTGCTCAAGTTCGCTGTTGGGGTCATCATTCTCGCCATCGGGATGGATTCGACCCTCAAGGATGTCACTTATCTTTGGCGTCGCCCCGGGTTGCTGCTGCGCTCGTTGCTGGCCATGTACGTGTTGGTGCCGCTGGCGGCTCTTATCCTGGTCAAACTGCTGACGCTTAAGCCCGGCGTCGAGATCGCCCTGCTGGTGCTCGCGGTCTCCGCCGGGGCGCCGCTGTTGCCGCGCAAGCTGCTGAACATTGGCGACGGGGCCTACATCTTCAGCCTGGTGGTGACCTCGTCGTTGCTGGCAATCGTGCTGGTTCCGGCCTGGCTGGCGCTGCTCGGACCTCAGTTCGGCAACCCGCCGAATCTGGATTTCTCGCGGGTCGCCTGGATTCTCGCCAAGTCATTCTTTCTGCCGCTGGCGGTGGGGATGATGATTCGCGAGTTTTTCCCAGCGTTCGCCGAGCGCGTCACGGATCGTCTGATGAAGGTCGCCGGACTAGTGCTCACGCTAGGCACAGTGCTGCTCGTGGGACTGCATTGGCAGGTTCTTCTCCAAGCCAGTTGGCTCGGCGTGCTGACGTTGGCTACGCTGATCCTTCTGGCGCTGGCGATCGGTCACTGGCTCGGCGGCCCTACTGAAGATGATCGCACCGCGCTCGCCATTGCCTGTACGACTCGCCATCTCGGCATTGCGGTGCTGGTGGCGGCCTCGCTGCCCGGCCCCCGCACGGCGGTCATTGTCGCTTTCTATATTCTGACGTCTGCCGTCATCTCGATTCCCTATCTGCGCTGGCGCCGCCGCGTCGCCGCGCGCAACCTCGGCCACACGAAACAACCTGGAGCACTGGCATGAAAGCACTCGCCTTATGGCTGGCGATCGCCGTCGCCCCCGCGTATGCGCAGGGCAACGCGCCGCCGACCGCGCCCGGCAATCGTCAATACTCGCCGTATCCGGCGCAGACGTTCCCCGACCGCGTATACTTCGGCGACATGCACCTGCACACGTCCTACTCGACCGACGCCGGCATGATCGGCAACACGCTTGAACCGGTGAAATTTTGATCGTGGTTCATGGGGTAAGATCATACTCGTGCAACGATCAAGAGCACCCGCAAGGACCTTCTCCATGCCCACCATCTTATTGCTGCAAGCCAGCGACATCCGCGATAGCGCTCGACTGCGTCTACCACGAATTCCAGAATCGGCAGGAAGGAAACACCAACAGCTTCCTGTAGCCGCATAGAGCGCAACTCGAGACGCCACCAACCTGATCGCGGTCGGTTTCGTAAGCCAGCAGCCTGGAGGGAGCGGAGCTTGCGAAGCGTAATTCAGGTTCCTCCCGGTCGCAATGATGATCATGGTCGGAAGGTGTAATATGGTTGACATCCATTCGGAGGCAGCAACATTGAGGTTTAAATCATGGCCGCTGTTATTCAAGTTCCTTCTGGCGTTCCCCAACTGGTCTATCAGGTCAGTTGGGAGCAACTGCCCGATGATTATCGCTTACCGGATGAACCCGTGGACAATACCGATCATTCCCTGTTAGCCACCGCCTTGCGGGAAAGCCTGGAACTGGCCGGCTTGCTGGATACACCAGAGCACCTGGTTGCCGCCAATGTGGGCATTTGCACCGCGGTGAATGGCAAGACCGTGGTCAAGGCGCCAGACTGGTTTTACGTCCCGCATGTGCTTCCCCTGGATCCGCCACGGGCGCGCCGGAGCTATGCGCCGCATATTGAAGGAGAAGTACCTGCCCTGGTGATCGAGTTTCTGTCGGAAACCGATGGCGGCGAGTATTCCTCCCGTCCTTTCTTTCCTTATGGCAAGTTCTGGTATTACGAGCGCATTTTGCAGGCGCCCTACTATGTCATCTTCGGACCGGAGGCAGGCACGCTGGAGGTGCGCCGGTTGGAGGGGGACAGCTACCAATTACAACAGGCGGATAAGGATGGCCGCTACTGGATTGCGCCCCTGAAGTTGTTGTTGGGCATTTGGCAAGGCACCAAAGCGGATCGTACCGGGCGCTGGCTACGTTGGTGGGACACCGACGGCAAGCTGTTGCTCTGGGGGGCAGAACGCCTGGAACAGGAACGTCAACGGACAGAACAGGAACGTCAGCGGGTGCAGGAGGAACACCAGCGGGCGGAGGAGGAACACCGGCGGGCGGAGGAGGAACACCGGCGGGCGGAACGACTGGCCGCCTATCTCCGGGCACAGGGCTTCGATCCTGAAAAGATTTAGTGCGTAACGTAAGGTGCTGGGACAGTTGCGCGGACTATTGTGTAACTGACGATCGCCAGTCATTCAAACAATTTCACCGCCAGCCCGCCGCTGCCAGCCGACTTCGCCGCCCTGTGCGCGATCGTGGAACAGGTGGAAGGGGTGCGCTTCCGCGACCTGTTCGAGCGGCTGCCCAAGGATCAGGCCGCCGCCGGCGATGCGGCGTTGCAGCAGGTGCTGGCGTTGGCGCGGCAGGTGCAGACGTAAGCCAAGCCGCGTTCCGGGTGGGCGCGGTTGGGGGCTTGGCTGGGTGGATGGTGGCGGCGGGGTTAGCGGCTTCCTGGGAACGCCGGCCTCCGGCGGAGACGCCGGCGCTCCCAGGCTCAATGACTCGTTGACTTTTCCCAGAGGAGGCGGATTTCCTCCGGGTTGTTGGCTGTCCGCAACGCTTCCTTGATCTTTCTCATCAGATCAGGCTCTTGAATCTGCTGGATTGCCGGCATCAATGCCAAGCCGGGGCGCCTTTGCTGCCGGCCAAAAAGGCGACCGCGCGCCCCTCACCTGGCTGCGTGCAAGCGCCGCCGGGTAGCGCCTGTTCCGGCAGGATGGATGTGGCCAGCCCTTGCCCTGTCGCGAGTCCCAGCAGACATTCTCCAGCACCCCGATCAGCTCGATCTCCGGCGGGCCGACCGGACTATTGCCTGATGCGCCTGCATCCGGATAGAAGCTGGTGGGCGAACGGCTTCGTGGGGGGTCGCCGTGTCGGACAGCGGCGGCGTTTCTCAACTTCCCGTCCAAAGCGGCCGACGGCGAGTTTGCCGTGTTCGCCGCCGACTGCTTCGCTGCTGGCGGCATGGCGCCCAGAGAGGATACGCGCCGGACGGTCGCTCTGCGCGGCGGCATGCCGGTTGCCCTGTTGCAAGGCTGGGCCTGTGTCCTGGCCGGCGTTCTGCCGCATGCGGTGCTGAGCCACCCCGCTCCGGGCTGCGCCGCCGGGCGGCTAACTTATTGGTCGTCGAGTTCGCGCCAGGCTGACGCCTAAATCTTCCAATGTCTTGGGTCGAACTTTTTGGCGAAGTCGCCCACTTGGTCCACTGCGAAGCCGGCGCTCTTCAGCGCCTGGGCGGCGTCGTGCGCATTGACGTTCCAGAAGGCCCGCAACGCGGAGCCGACCTCGTTGGTGGCGAAGCCCGCGCCGCGCAGAAGTGCCGCCGCCTGCTCAGCGGACTGGCCGTAGGTGGTTTTCAGTCCGGCCGCCACCGTCTCCGCGCTTTGCTTGGCGCTGTGCATCAACTGCGCCGCTTGCTGCGCCGAGGCGCCATAGGCTTTCTGCAGCGTGCCGGCCATGTCGGTGACACCAGTGACCACGCCGCGCCCGACCATGTCGGCCCATTTCTCGGCGTCGCCCAGCAGCGGCAGAAAAATCCGGTCCGCATCATCCTGTATGATCTTCAGCATCAGCCCCGGCAGTTCGGCGACCGATTTCGGCGCGACGCTCAACGCAACCGTCGGCACCGTCAGCGACGCGCCCTCGAACTGGAAATGTCCCGACAGGCTCATGCTGAACGTCGAGGGGTCGAGACTGATGCTCAGCGCAGTAGCCACATCCACGGCCGCCAGAGTCAGCGAGCCAACATTCACGCCCTTGATTTTGATCGGCCCGATCACGCCGTTGGTCCGGATTACCAGGTCGCCACCGGCGCTGAAATGCGTCGGCCCCGCCAGTACGCAGGCCACATCGAACTTCGCCACACCGGCAGCCTGGAAGCTCAGCAAGAACGAAAAGCCGGTGGGGCTGACCGTCACATCGACCGCCGTGCGCACGGCGTCGAACAGCGTCACCATGAAATTGGCATGCAAGAACGGCGCGCCGGCCGCGTTGAACTGCAAGATCGGGCCGCCCGGTTGCACCACCCAATCGCTCGGCATCCGTGGCACACCGCGCAATATGGCGTTGTTGGGCGGCGCGGCACCGGGAGCGGGGGGGGTGCGTTTGATTCCCTGGCCGTCTCCCTCTATCACCAGAATGTCACGCAGGTTGATACGGGTCATCTCGGCCTTGCCGTGCAGGCCCTGCGCCGCGCCGATTTCCAATTCGGCGTAGCCGGCCAAGTCGAGAATCTGGATCCCCGCGCTGAAGCCGAAGCCGGGCTGCGCCACGGTGCCGTCCGGCAGGATCACCACGCTGTCGCACCAATGGAAGGACAGGTCGGTGGCTTCCACGAGCTGTAGCGCGCTTACCGCCATGTTGTAGATATCCGGTGCCAACACCTTCGTGACTGCGGCGGCTGCAGTGGCTGCCTCTGCCTCGTACAGAGTCATATAAGGCATATACATCGCCAGAACATCGGCGAGCGTCAGCTTGTCGAGGTAGAACGACAGGTAGAGCGGATTGGGTACCTCCTCCACCATCTCCATCACCACCGCGAACGCGCAGGTATGCTCCGCCGCCCCCTGGCCGATCTGAAGCTTCCCCTGCACGCCGAGATCCACGCCCGGCGGTTCGAAGTACGTGCCCATTTCCACGCCCAGGTTTCCCACCGGCAGAGCGCCGAGGCCGGGTACGGTCATCTGGCTGGCCGCCCCCGGCTGCCCGACGGCGAGCGTGCAGGCCACCTGCGCCTCGGTCTCGCTGATCATCATCCGTGCGGCCGCCGCGATCGGCATGCCCAGCGCGTTGAAGCTGACGCCGCCGGCCAGTTGCACCGCCATGACCGGCGGAACGACCGTGATGTCGATTTCCACCCCCGGATTGCTCAGCGCAAGCTGGTTCCCGCCGCCGGCCGGAATCCAGATCGTGCCGGTCAGCGCGCAGAAGAACTTGAGCAGGTCCTTGCCGAGGGTAACCTGAAGCAGCAGGCTCGGCTGGCCCACGATGGAGGCCAGGTTGGCCATGCGGCGATCGGAGGACGCGGTGGCGAAGGTCATTCCCGCGGCCAGCGATAGGCCGGGCGTCAGTTGCAGGCTGGCGCCACGGGCAAGCGGCGCGATGGGTCGGCCCGCCATGGCGACGCCGGTGCCCGGCGAGCCGGGCTGGCTCCCGGGCAGCACCGGCAGCGCGGGGATGGCGAAACTCTGGAATGTGCCGGACGACATCAGGAACGACACCTGCTGGAAAGTCAGGAAATCCGCGGCCTTCAGATCGCCGCCGATTCCGGGCAGGCTGGACAAGTGGCCGGCATGCGGCGTGTCGACGCCGAAGACAAATCCCAGCTTGCCATCCAGGCCACGGGCCGTGACGAAGAACGCGTCGCCGAACTGCGCCGATTCAGCCGACAGAACAAAGGCTTGCTGCGTGGCGTTGTAGGAGAAAGACGCGGCTTTCAGGCTGAAATCCAGGCCGGCCGGCACGTCCACCGGCGCGTCGATGCCGAGCGCCTTGGCGATGTCGGCGAAGCCCAGCGTGCGTCCGTCCGTGCTGCGCCAGGTGCCGGCCACATCCGTGACCGAACCGATATTGAACGTTAGCTCGAAATAGGCTCCGCCGAGCTGGAGCGTGCCATTGAAATTTATATCAAAAGCACTGCTATGTCTCCTGACATCGACGTTGATAATGGCGTCAATCGCCCGAGAGCCGATGACGATCTGCAAACCGCAGGAGAACTGGAATTCCTGCTGGACAGTATCAAATTGCAGCATAAGGTCGTTGATAGCGAGGCCGGATAGTATCGCCGGTCGTGCGCTGTTGACTCCGAACTTTTTGGCAAGCGCCAGTATCAGCTCGTCGAAAGAAATCATCTGGTCATCACCGGCCTTGCCGCAAAAGTCCCAGCCGTCAACCCCAGGAAGACGAACGGCCGACAAGCGAAAGTCAATCCCCTTCGTCGGCGCCACGGGCGCCTGGCTGGCCGCAGGCGCAGTGGTTGTCTGTCCACCATGACTCTGGTCGCGTTCGAGGCTAAGTGTAGCCATTAGAAAGCCTGAAAGCTTCGGCGTCGCCGCGCCAATGTAAGTAGCGTAAACCTCAACCAGGTCTAGCACGACACCAGGATCGGCGATCACCACCCACGACTGACTAATATAGGCTGAAAAGCTATAATATTGACTCCGCGGCTCCAGAGTAATTGAAAAGTCCGCGACGTCGAGCTGCGGCATCGGCAGATCGGGCAAAAAGATCTTGGCCACCTCGGCAAGATTTATGACCGTATCACTTGATTTTTGCAGCCTTACGACAAAACCGCCGCCGTCGCCGTTCTGAAAGCCGACCAAGACCCTACCGGTCGGACCCACGGCGATTTGCGCTGACGCAGAGAAATACACCAGTGGTTTTGGGGTCCGGTTAAAGACACTGAAGCCCACATCGATTTCATCTATCTTCAGCCAAGAAAACACATCGAACAGCGCGAAACCCTTGAGATCGGTCCCAACCGCAATATCGGCGGACGTGAATTTCCGGGCGCCCAGATCGTAAGAAAGTCCCACATCTTTCAATAACAAGGAACTGGAAGCCTTTTGAAGCGCTGATTGAACTTCCGCGGGCAAGCTCAGTCTTGGATCAACGGTGCCGATGAACGGGGCCAACGGACCGAAATCAGCTAGATTGACGCCGTTGAAAACCGCTCGAAGAAAAAACAAGGAGGAGGAGGTCATTGGCAGTGATGCCGTCACGTTTGCCGTGGCGGTATCGCTGATCTTCAGCGAAGCCCGCAGTTCTGTAGTGGCGTAGCTGATCGGCGGGGTAACAGCTACAGGCAAAGTGCCGATCGCGCAAACCAACGATACGTCGGTAAGCGGCATCCCACCAAGGGAAGCGCTGAACGGCGCGGTTTGCAACACCATGCGTGGCAGCGTCGGATCGTTGACAAAGCCGCTCATGGCCACCACGGTTGAGCCATCGAGGATGGGCGCAAGACAGGCGAAGCTCCGGTTAACATCGAGGCTTGCCACAAGATTCATTCCGCGCTGCAACACCAGCTTATAATCGGGTTCCTGATAGGTTGCGGAACAAATAACGACACCACCTTTGACGAACAGCATATCCGAAAGCGCAGGGTCCGCCACATTCGGGAGGGCATCGTGTAACGTCCACGCGATGATGGGCGCCAAGCTCACCACCATCAACACATCGTCGCCGTTTGGGGTTAGGATGATGTCAATATGGCAGTTCGCCAGACCCTCGTAGGCTACCGTTCCGCGGACCAAAACGCTTTTTCCGTCGGCACTAGACGCGATGATGCTGTCCGAAACCGCTATCGCGCCGTTGTGGAAGTAGAGGCGCAACAATACGTTGAGATCAGCTGAACCCAAGAGACCACCATCGAAGGAGAGAACCCCAACTGGGTCGCGAGCGGCGGTAAGCGTATTTAAAAGGACTTGGGTATTCATTGCATTGCTCTCCTATTATCCGTTGACCCAGCGGTAGAAGTGTATGTCTTTATGGTAGATGTGAACTTCTTGGGTGCCAGTTGGGTTGAGGATCTCAGGTTCCGCTCCAACTCCGTGGACAACCACCCTTCGTCCAAATATGGTTGCAATCAATGCAATCTCTTCAAATAAAAGCATCCGATTAGTTGTTCCACTTATACCAAGGATATACCTGTTTAAAATGTTACTGAACGTCGGCTGCGACACTTTTTGTTTTTTGTTAGAAGAAGAATTGGAAGAATCTTGAGCTTCGTCTGGATACCCACCACCATTATTGTGCATGTTCCAAAGCAGCGTACGCTCTTCGACAGTCGCATTCACATTGAGATATGCAGGATCAAAGTATGAGATCATCGCTGCGAGAAGCGGTTGTCTCAGAGTTTGCCAGCCAGCATGGTTAGGTGCCATCAAATTTCGTAGTGCCTCAATGATGTCCGACCGGTTCTGCTCTGCATTCTGGTCGGCACATACGCCATCCGTTAAGTTCCCTAGCATGGCATGTAGCAGGCAGTTATTATCCCTGCCCGATGTGTAACAGGCATTCGCTGCTATGTTGTCACCGGAGCAAATTTCGAAGTCGGCAACGACCGGCATATGATCGCTCACGCCGCGACATCCGTATTGCTTCTTATAAACTTCACTACGCACTTGATGCCAAAGAGCGGGACATTGCTCGATTTCATCTTCAAGTTGATTCTCATTGGCTTCGGAGATGGCATCCTCGCTGCCTGTTCCGGCTTGTTGGCCTTCTAAGTCCACTTCTCCCCCAGATGTGAATATGACACCATAAGCGTCTACAAACACATTTCCTGGAGGATTTTGCCCTTGACCAATGGGTTCAATTTTTTCGTAGAATGTTGAAAGGAAGTTGATAGACTGAGGGGTAGATGGAATGAACTTAAGGCTCGCCTTAAAGGGGTCATTGCTTTCGCCCGAGTGGTCTTTGAGGAGAAAAATTTTATCGTAATCACTCACCACCCCTTTCATGTTCTTGTACGAAGCCGCATAGGTAGTTTTGACAATTTGGTCCGGCCCGCCGACACAGGCTTCATAGTTGTCTAACAAATTTTTATAAACAGAATGGGCTTCTTTTTGTTCGCCTTTTAAATCTTGAAAGCGATAGTTGAAATCACCAAGAAGTATAGTGTCGATCTCGGGCAGCTTTGTGTATCTCGGTACAAAGTTATCTTCTCCCTTACCACCTCGATACATACCGCCGCCAATCTCCCGCAATGAAGCCAATTTATTGATCGCATTGCCGGCAGAGATATCCGACATGTCCCACGTGTTGACCGAGGTTGGAGCGTGCCAAGAAATGATATTTACGGGAACGCATATCTCCCCTGCCGTAACAAAGAACGTAAGCCTGCCAGGCCGCCGACCAGGAAATTGATCTGGTTGTTCTTGACGAAGAATGGTTACATTGTCACGTATGCTAATTTCGACTACCGGGTCTTCGTGTCTGAGAATAGATTTAGATTTTGATGGACTTGCCTTCCAAATGAATGCGTAGCCGTCGCGCATACGCGACTTACCTGACGACGAGTGAGACCGTCCGGAGTTGAGGCCACTGACGGAAGATTGCCAATTTGAAGCTTCATCTGTACGACGAAGTTCCTCGGTGATTTGGTTGACAACCGCCTGTGGAATATCGCCGATCGGAGCGTCTACTCCCCCACCGACATTAAGACCAGCCTGCACTTCTTGGATACAAACAATATCGGCTCTAGAGTTCCGAATTGTTTCAGCAATCAACGCTAGCTGGAAGTTTTCGAGCTGCATGGTGCCGATCGTTCTCAAATTCCAGGACATCACTCTGATTTTCGGCATATTGGGCTTCACCTGTGTGTAGAGAAAAAGCATGATGGGGTCAGGCTTGCATAGTTGATAATAGGGGTATCCACTTAAGCCGGGACGCTTTGCAGGCTAACCACAGGAGGGGGTTTCCCTGGGAGAGCGCCGGCATCCTGCCGGCTGTTGACTGGCGCCAATGCTCTCAAGCCGGCGAGGACGCCGGCGCTCCCAGGCTCAATGACTCGTTGACTTTTCCCAGAGGAGGCGGATTTCCTCCGGGCTGGCGGCCGTCCGTAACGCTTCCTTGATCTTTCTCATCAGATCAGGATCTTGAATCTGCTGGATTTCCGGCATCAATGCCAAGCCGGCCACGCCAAATTTGATTTCCAGACCCAACTGGATGGCTTCGAGTAAACCTTCCCGCAAAGCCTCCTGCCGGCCCTGCTGAACACCCTGCCGGATACCTTCCTCACGTGCCTCTTGGATCATACCCATGGCTGCCTCCCGATATCTGCCTCTGTGCTAGACGATGTTGCAGTTCGGCCTTTTCGGACCCCTTCAGTTTCGCATACTGCGTGACAAACTCACCATACTTCAAGCGCTTATCCCAGTTTGGTTCCAATGCTATCAACCCTTCCAGCGCCCGCAGGCACACCTCGACCCGCCGCCCGCGAGCATACTTCATCAGCGGCAACAGGATGCGGCTGACCACGTTGCGGCTGTCCAGATAATCGTCCACCGGCAACCGTCCCAGATCGCCCAGCGACGGCCGCAGATAGTCCAGAATCAGGTTCTTGAAGTTTTGATCGTGGTTCATGGGGTAAGATGATACTCGTGCAACGATCAAGAGCGCCCGCAAAGACCTTCTCCATGCCCACCACCTTATTGCTGCAAGCCAGCGACATCCGCGACAACGCCCATTGGTACTGGCGTCTGCAGGACGCCAACGGCGCCTTTCTGGCCGATCACACGGTCGCGCTCGATCCCGCCGACTGGCGCTATGAAGCCCTGCTCGATCTGTACGGCTATCTGGAGCGGCGGGTCGCTCCCGACAAGCGGCGAACGGAAGAAACCCGGCTGCTGGCTGAATTGGGCGGCTGGATCGGTGAACAGGTGCTGGGGCCGATTGCACCGGCGCTGGTGAACCAGGCGCCGGTGACGGTGCGGGTGCAGATTCTCGATGATTCGCCCGCTGCTGCCGGCTTGTGCTATCTGCCGCTGGAATTGGCCTACGCCGGGGGTAAGCCGCTGGCGGTGCAGGAGGTGAGTCTGGTGTTCGAGGTCGGGAAGCCGACGCCGATGAAGTTGCAACCGGTGGGCGACCGCTTGCGGGTGCTGGCGGTGTTCAGCCTGCCGACCGGGGCGAGCGCCTTGAACCTGCGGCAGGAACGCTATCGGTTGAAGACGCTGCTGCGAAGCTTGGCGGCGCGGGGCTCGGCGATTGACTTGCGGGTGTTGCAATACGGGGTGACGCGGGCGGCCCTGGGGGCGCTGCTGGAGGAGGGCGACGGCTGGGATGTGGTGCACTTCTCCGGCCATGGACTGGCGGCTCGGCTGGTGTTGGAGCAACCGGACGGGCGACCGGATACGGTGAGTTCTGCGGAACTCGTCAAGCTGCTGCGACCGGGCCGGGGTCGCCTGAAATGGGTGACGCTGTCGGCCTGTTCGTCGGCGGCGGCGACGGTAGCGGAAACCTTGCGCTGGTTGGGTCTGGAGCCGACCCGCCGGGCGGAAGAAACCGGCGGTGTCGAGGCAACGGCGACCGCTGAACCCTTGCCCGCTCTGGCGCAGACGCTGGTCGAGAATCTGCACTGTGCGGTGCTGGCAATGCGCTACCCGGTCGGCGACGCCTTCGCTATCGACCTGGGCGAACGGCTGTATCGAGGCGTGCTGGAACGGGGACAACCGCTTTCCCGCGCCTTGCAACTGGCCCTGCCGGAGGCGCTGGCGAGCGCCGACTGCCCGCCCCTGGCAGTGACCACCCCGGCGCTGTTTGGGAGTGCGGCGGCGGACCTGAGCCTGCGGGTACCCCGCCAAGCCGAGACGAACTTCAAGCCGCCCGCCACGGGACTGGCGGAGTTTCCCGAAGAGCCGCCGCTGTTCATCGGTCGGGTCGGGGTGCTGGCCCAGGCCAGCCAGGCACTGGCGCCTGAAAGCGGTCAGTCCGGCGTGCTGTTCTACGGCATGGCCGGCGCCGGCAAAACGTCCTGCGCCCTGGAACTCAGTTATCACTACGAAGGCTTGCAACGGTTTCAGGGCTATGTCTGGTATCAGGCGCCGGAACTGGGCAAGGACATCAGTCAGGCCTTGCTCAATTTCGCCCTGGCGATGGAGCGGCAGTTGCCGAAGTTTGAAATGGTCCAGGTGGTGGAGGATGCGCAGAAGCTGGACGCTTTCCTGCCTTGGCTGACGGAACTGCTGGAACGCAACGGCATTCTCCTCGTCCTGGACAACCTGGAATCGCTGTTGCGTCCCGAAGGCCAGTGGCGCGACGAGCGCTGGGGCAAACTCATAGCGGCCTTGCTCAACCACCGGGGTTTCAGCCGGGTGATCCTGACCTCGCGGATTCGCCCGGTCATTGCCGGCCTTGACCCCAACGCCCTGTTGCAACTGCCTATTCACGCCCTCAGCCTGGACGAAGCCGCCCTGTTAATCCGACAGTTGCCCAACCTGGGCCGGCTGCTGCGCGGCGAGGGGATCACCGACAATCGGCAGCGCGACCACCAGCGGCAGGTGGTGCTGGAAGCGCTGCGGCTGGTGCAGGGTCATCCCAAGCTGCTCGACCTGGCTGACCGGCAAGCGGTGGACCTGGCGACGCTGGAACGGCAACTGAGCCGCGCCGGGCAGGCCTGGAGCGCCGGTCGGGGAACGCTGGATGCCTTCTTCCAGCAGGGCGAATCGGCTCTGGCCGATACCGACTTTCTGCGCGTCTTGGCCGACTGGACCGATGGCATCGCCGCCACCCTGCCGGCGGCGGCGCAAGACCTGTTCCATTTCCTCTGTTGTTTGGAAGAGAACGACCAGCGAAGTTGGATTGTCGAGGACAACTGGGGCGACCTCTGGCACCGGCTGGAACGGGCGGGAGATCCGCCAGCGCTGGCCGCACCGCTGGCGATGTTGACCACTGCCGGGCTGGTGGCTGTCGACCCGACCGTATTAGCTCAGTTCTACCGGTTGCATACCGGTGTCGCGGAAGCGGGCCGGCGGCAGGCAGGGGAAATCTTCCAGACAGCGGTGGACACCGAACTGGCGGCGTACTGGCGGGCGGTTTACGTTCAGGCCAAGCAACAGGAGATGCAGGGCGCCGGCGGGTTGCTGGTCTACGCCTGCCGGGCGGCGGCGCCCTATCTGTTGCGGCAGCAGTGGTGGGAAGAAGCGGCTAGGCTGCTGGAACAGGTACTCTACCGTGATGACTCCCCGGCGACGGTGGCGGCGGTGCTGCCGTGGCTGGAGCAGATCGCCGCGGCGACGGCGGGCACGGAGTTTGGTTCACGGGTTGCCGGCCTCCTGGCCAGGACGTTACATAAAGCCGGCCGCTGGCGGGAAGCCGAAAGCAGGCTGCGAGCGCTACTCGACCAGGCGGTTCAGCAGCAGGCGTTTCGGCTGGCGTCAGCCACAGTGGGCGAGTTGATCAACCTGCTGCAAGACACCGGCTACTTCTGCGAGGCCCTGGCGCTGCTGGAGCAGCAGCAGAACTACACCCGTCACGCTGGCCTGGGGCCGTGGACGCAACTACTCAATGAAAGCTATCGGCTGCAACTGCTCGTCCAGTGGGGCCACAACGAGGAGGTGCTGGCGGCGGTGGAGCGATTACGGCCCACCCTGCAAGCCTTACCGGAGACCGGCAAACAGGGTGAAGTGGCGATACCCTGGAACGTGCGGGAGTTGATCCTCGAATCGGGCCGTGACGCTGCCCGGAACCTGGAACGTAGGGAGGAACACGCCCTGGCGCTGAATGCCGAAGTGTTGCAGAGCAACATCGCCCGCCACGCCCCGGTACTGGCACAGGCCTGCACCCGCTTCAACGACTATGGTCCCCTGCTGCGGCGGCAACGCTACGCCGAGGCGCGCAAGGTGCTGGAGGACTGCCGGGCCACCTTCACCGCCGAGAACGCGGTGGTCGAACTGGGCAAGGTCTTTGGCGCTCTGGCCGATCTGGAGGATAAGCTGAATCACCGGGACCGTGCGATTAAACTCTCACACACGGCGCTGCGCTACGGCTATCTGGCCAGCGATCCCCAAGCCTGCGCCACCACCCATTTTAACCTGGCGATTTACCTGTGGGATGCGGGCGAATCGCCGGCGGAGGCCCTGGCGCATCGGTTGGCGGCAGCGTTGATTGATCTCCAAACCGCTTCGGGGATGTTGCCGTCAAGACTGCAAGCACTGGCTAACGACCTCACCGATTTCACCACCAGCCCGTCGCTGCCAGCCGATTTCGCCGCCCTGTGCGCGATCGTGGAACAGGTGGAAGGGGTGCGCTTCCGGGAGCTGTTCGAGCGGCTGCCCAAGGAGCGGGCCGCCGACGGCGACACAGCGTTGCAGCAGGTGCTGGCGCTGGCGCGGCAGGTGCGGACGGTGGAGTGATGCTATGAGTACCGCACTTCTCGATCCCGCTACCGAACACGCCGCGCAGGTCTTCCTGGAGCGAATTGCCAGCCGGTACCGCGTGGTGGGCGCCATCCTGTTTGGCAGCCGAGCGCGTCACACGCAGCGTGCCGATAGCGACGCGGATCTGGCCGTGCTGCTACCCGCCCCCCACGGCGAGCGGATTGATGTCGCCATCGACATGGCGGGCATCGCCTTCGATGTGCTGCTGGACACCGGGATTCTTATTCAGGCCCTGCCGCTATGGGAAGATGAACTCGATCACCCGGAGTCGTTCAGTAATCCGCGCTTGATCGAGGCGATTCGTAATGAGGGCGTGAGGCTGTCAGTCAATTGATGCAACCGGACGATTATTTGCGTAAGGCCAACCGGACGTTAGCAGCGGCCCGACTACTGCTGTCGAATGGCGCGGTTGAAGACGCCTGTAACCGTGCCTACTACGCGATGTTCGCGGCGGCACATGCGGCCTTGCGCGCCAGTGGAATTTTGCTGCCCGCTGCGTCAACCAAAACGCATCGCGGTCTGATTGGTGCGTTCGGGCTACATCTCGTTCAGACAGGACGCTTACCCAAGGAACTCGGCAGATCGCTGAATGAGGTGGAACAAGTCAGATTGCTCGCCGACTATACCGATACGCCTATCAACCCTGATAAAGCAGCGTGGGTGGTTGAACAGGCTGCGGCCTTCGTGCAGATAATTCGTAACGAATTCTCAGGTAGCAAATCTGGTGACGATTCGGCAGAAAGCTAGGGCAATCACATCAAATTGATAGATGGCAAGAGCGATGAAGACTACAACGATTGAGCAAGTAAGAGGGTGTGATCTGCCACCTGCCTGGGCGGAGAGGGCCGGCGTGGGTGCGGACGAAGTGGTCGATGTATTGATTCAACCGCCTCGGGAGCAGCGTTTAAAGCGGCTTTTCGATTTGATGGACCGAATGGGAGAAGAAGCTAAACAGCGTGGATTGACTGAAGAGAAACTGCTGGCGCTTCTCCAAGATGACTGAACGCCGCCTGGTCATCGATACGAATGTCCTGATCAGTGCTGCTTTATGGTCACCGGGCGTACCCAGCACGGTTCTAAAAATCGCGCTGCGTGATCACACGGTATTGGTTTCAGACGCCACGTTCGCCGAACTGGAGCGCAAACTCCTTGATGCGCGGTTTGATCGTTACGCGGCGCTCGAAGCACGTTGGCAATTTATCGATGCCATCGCCATGGAAACGGTGCACATTGCCGTCCATACCACCATCACCGCTTGCCGCGACTCGAAAGACAATCAATTCCTGGCGCTTGCCGTCGATGGTCGGGCCGATGCCATTATTACCGGCGATCAGGATTTGCTGGCGCTGCATCCTTTCCAGCAAATTTCCATCATGACCCCGGCCGAATTTCTGCGCAGCGTCGAATACTAAGGAGCACCTGTGAGGCTCTCCATGACCACCGCCTTATTGCTGCAAGCCCGCGACATCCGCAACCACGCCCAGGGACTATGAATTTCACCCCCACCGCCGCCTTTTTGTGGTCTGTCGCCGATCTCCTGCGCGGCGACTACAAGCAATCTGACTACGGCAAGGTGATCCTGCCGTTCACCCTGCTGCGCCGGCTGGACGGCGTGCTGGAAGACACCAAGGCCGCTGTTCTGGAAGAATACGAGCAGCGCAGCAATCTTACCCTGCCGCTGGCGCCGTTCCTGCTCCGCAAGGCCAGGCAGAAGTTCTATAACACCTCGCCGCTCGACTTCAAAAAGCTGCTGGCCGACTCCGCCAACATCAAGGCCAACCTCATCGCTTACGTCAACGGTTTCAGTCCCAACACCCGCGACATCTTCGAGCGCTATCAGTTTTTCGATCAGCTCGAGCGGCTGGACGGCGCCAACCTCCTCTACCAGGTCGTGCAGAAGTTCGCCGGCTTCGACCTCCACCCCCGCGCCATCGATAACGCCCACATGGGGCTGATCTTTGAAGAACTCATCCGGCGCTTTGCGGAACTCTCCAACGAGACGGCGGGGGAGCACTACACGCCGCGCGAAGTGATCCGCCTGATGGTGAATCTGCTCTTCGACGCCGACGACGAGGCGCTCGCCAAACCCGGCATCGTGCGCAGCCTCTACGATCCCGCCGCCGGCACCGGCGGGATGCTCTCCATTGCCGAAGAGCATCTGCGGGCGATGAATGCAGAGGCCCGGCTGGTCGTCTTCGGTCAGGAACTGAACCCCGAATCCTTTGCCATCTGCAAGGCCGATATGCTGATCAAAGGCCAGGATGTCGATAACATCATCCTCGGCAACACCTTCACCAGTGACGGCCACCCCGACCGGACGTTCGACTATATGCTGTCCAATCCGCCCTTCGGCGTGGAGTGGCGCAAGGTTGAAGCCGACGTGCGCCACGAGTACGAGCAAAAGGGCTTTGCCGGCCGCTTCGGGGCCGGACTCCCGCGCGTCTCGGACGGCAGTCTGCTGTTTCTGCTGCACCTCCTGTCCAAAATGCGCCCGGTGTCCCAGGGCGGGAGCCGCATCGCGATTGTCCTGAACGGCTCGCCGCTGTTCACCGGCGGGGCCGGCTCCGGCGAGTCCAACATCCGCAAGTGGATCATCGAGAACGACTGGCTGGAAGCGATCGTGGCGCTTCCCACGGATATGTTCTATAACACCGGCATTTCCACCTATATCTGGGTGCTCACCAACCACAAGGCGCCGGAACGGAAAGGGAAAATCCAACTGATCAGCGCGGCGGAATTTTTCCAGAAGATGAGGAAGTCGCTCGGTTCCAAGCGCAAGGAACTGGGACCGGACGACATCGACCGGATTACCGCGCTCTACGGCGAGTTCGAGGCCGGGCCGTACAGCCGAATTTTTGATAACGCCGATTTCGGCTACCGCACGATCACGGTGGAGCGCCCGTTGCGGCTCGACTTCCAGGCAAGTTCCGAGCGGCTGGCGCGGCTGGCTGAGACGAAGGAGATCACAAAACTCAAACAAGAGGAGGCCGATGAACTCCGCGCAGCGCTGGCCACTCTCGATCCCGAGCGCCGTTACCGCAACCGCGAGACCTTTTTGAAAGACCTGAAAAGCGCCCTCGCCAGCCGTCATCTGAAACTCACCCCCGCGCAACTGAAAGCCGTTCTGCTCGCGTTTGCCGAGCGCGATGAAACGGCGGATGTCTGCGCTGATGGCAAAGGCAAGCCCGAGCCGGACGCGGAACTCCGCGACACCGAAAATGTGCCGCTCAAGGAAGATATCCACGCCTATTTTGCGCGGGAGGTAAGGCCCCATGTCGCGGACGCCTGGATCGACGAGGATAAAACCCGGATCGGCTATGAAATCCCGTTCAACCGGCATTTCTATACCTATACGCCGCCGCGCTCACTGGGAGCGATTGACGCGGACCTGCAGACCGTGAGTCGGGACATTATGGAACTGCTCACCGAGATTACCGGGTGACTTTATGGTGACGAAATACAAACCATATCCGGCGTACAAGGATAGCGGTATCTCGTGGTTGGGGGAGGTGCCGGCGGGTTGGGAGGTAAAGCGACTCCGTTTTGTCGCGCATTTAAACCCTTCTAGGAGCGAAGCCGCTGCAATCGATCGTAACACCGAAGTATCGTTCTTGCCGATGGAGGCGATTGGTGATGATGGATCACTGAATCTTGAGCGCACTCGTCCAGTTGGCGAAGTTGAGAGTGGCTACACCTATTTTCGGGAAGGGGATGTTACGATCGCCAAGATTACTCCATGCTTTGAGAATGGCAAGGGAGCTATTATGCGTGGTTTATGGGGTGGAATTGGTTTTGGCACAACTGAACTAATTGTTGTTAGACCTCAAGTGAATAAAACTACAAGCGTCTATTTGCATTGGCTGTTCCTTTCGACGCCGTTCCGCAAACTGGGCGAAGCATCGATGTACGGTGCCGGGGGACAGAAGCGGGTACCAGATGATTTTATCCGCAATTTCACCACTGCATTTCCACCTCTACCAGAACAACAAACCATCGCCACCTTCCTCGACCGCGAAACCGCCAAGATCGACACCCTCATCGCCAAGCAGGAACACCTGATCGAACTGCTGCAAGAGAAGCGCACCGCGCTGATTTCTCACGCTGCAACGAAGGGACTCAACCCCGATGCGCCGATGAAGGATAGCGGGGTGGAGTGGTTGGGGGAGGTACCGGGGCATTGGGAGGTGAGGCGGTTAAAGCACAACTTCCGTCTTCTGACCCAAAAAACGGATCGACGCGAGAATCCTGTTGCTTTGGAGAATATTCAGAGTTGGTTAGGACGCTTCATACCAACAGAAACTGAATTTGAAGGAGAGGGCATTACATTTGAACGTGGCGATATTTTATTTGGTAAGTTAAGACCATATCTCGCTAAGGCATTTTTAGCTGAAACCGCTGGCGAGGCGGTTGGTGATTTTTTCGTAATGCGGTCAACTTCGGATATTAATGGCAGATTCGCTCTTTACCAGATTCTGAACAAAGAGTTTATTTCGATTGTTGATGGATCGACTTTCGGGGCGAAAATGCCTCGTGTCAGTTGGGAGTTTATGTCGGGAATGGTTTTGGCAATGCCAACAAAGGATGAACAATCCGCCATCGCCGCCTTCCTCGACCGTGAAACCGCCAAGATCGACACCCTCATCCAAAAATCCCGCTACGCCATTGACCTCCTCAAGGAACGCCGCACTGCCCTTATCTCCGCCGCCGTTACCGGAAAGATCGACGTAAGGTGATTTCTGGCAAAGACTATACCGGAAAGTCGGGCGTGGGCGGGTATGTATTCCCCTCCTTGGCTAAGGAGGGGTGGCGCGCAGCGCCGGGGTGGTTCGACCTGGCGGACTGACCCCCCCGCCCTTCGGGCACCCCCCCTTGGCAGGGGGGGAATAAAGACTGGACTCAAATGCAAAGACCCGCGCATGTCAGACAAGCACAAAGAAAAGCGCTTTGAAGCGGAACTCGTGGACTGCCTCACCGCCAGTGGCTGGCTGGAGGGCGATCCGGCAAAATATGACCGGGCGCTGGCGCTCTATCCCGAAGACCTGATTGGTTTTCTCCAAGACACCCAGCCCAAGGAATGGGAAAAACTCATCCACAACTACGCGGCGGACGCCGAGACGCACCTGTGCGAGCGCGTCGTCAAACTGCTGGGCGATCTGGGCGCCTTGACGCTGCTGCGCCACGGCTTCAAGGATAAAAACGCCCGCTTCCAACTCTGCCAGTTTAAGCCGAGCCACGGCTTCAACCCGGAGATCGCCGCACGCTACGAACAAGTCCGCTGCCGCGTCGTGCGCCAGGTCCATTACTCCCGGTCGAACGAAAACAACATCGATCTCGTGCTGTTGGTAAACGGCATTCCGACCGCGACCCTGGAACTCAAGACCGACTTCACCCAGTCCATTGCCGACGCCATCGCTCAGTACCGCGACGACCGTTCGCCGAAAGACCCGAAAACCAAACGCGCCGAACCGCTCCTCACTTTCCGACGCGGAGCGCTGGTGCATTTCGCGGTGAGCACCGATGAAGTCTTTATGACCACGCGCCTGGCGGGGAAGGACACCGTATTCCTGCCGTTTAACCAGGGCAATCACGGCGGCGCGGGCAACCCCCCGAACCCGAGTGGCTACCGGACCGGTTATCTCTGGGAGCGGGTGCTCACGCGCGACCACTGGCTCGATCTCCTGGGCCGCTTCATCCACCTGGAAAAAAAAGAGAGCATCGACCCGAGCGGACGAAAAAAGACCACCGAAACCATCATCTTCCCGCGCTTCCACCAGTGGGAAGCGGTCAACCGTATCGTGGCGGCGGCGGCCGATGAAGGGCCGGGACACAAATACCTCATCCAGCACTCGGCCGGCTCCGGCAAATCCAACTCCATCGGCTGGCTGGCGCACCGGCTCGCGTCCCTCCACGACGCCGGCGACCGCAAAATTTTCGACAGCGTCATCGTGATCACCGACCGGACGGTCCTCGACGCCCAATTGCAGGATACCATCCACCAATTCGAGCACAAAGCCGGCGTGGTCTGCCGCATCACCAGGGACGGCGTGAAATCCGCCCAACTCACCCAGGCTCTGGTGGAGGCCAAACCCATCATCATCGTCACGATCCAGACCTTTCCATTTGTCCTGAAAAGCATCCGCGAACTTGCCACCCTCAAACACCGCCCTTTCGCCGTCATCATCGACGAAGCGCACTCCTCGCAAACCGGCGGCGCCGCCGCCAACCTCAAGCGCGTGCTCACGGCCGAGCAGATCGAGGAGGGCGTCGA
The DNA here is from genome assembly GCA_963708455.1 of uncultured Pseudomonadota bacterium. Classification (GTDB taxonomy): domain Bacteria; phylum Pseudomonadota; class Gammaproteobacteria; order Competibacterales; family Competibacteraceae; genus CAIMUS01. Next base: position 503,059 of record CAVPSQ010000004.1, on the reverse strand, counting down.
GGTGAGCGCCGAAGATCTGCTGCTGGCGGAGATGGCGGCCCGCAAGCAGCCGCCGAACGTCAGTTTCTTCGCCTTCACCGCGACGCCGAAAGCCAAAACGATAGAACTCTTCGGTCGGGTGGGGTCACCGGGGCTGCCTGAACCGTTCCATGTCTACTCGATGCAGCAGGCGATCGAGGAGGGATTTATCCTCGATGTGCTCAGGAACTACACGCCCTACCAACTCGCCTACCAGTTGGCCCTCGGCGGCAGGGAGTACGATGATCAAACCATAGAGAAGGCCAAAGGCGTCAAGGAACTGGCGCGCTGGGTGCGCCTCCACCCGCACAACATCAGCCAGAAAGTCCAGATCATGATCGAACACTTCCGCCGCAAGATCGCCTGCCGCCTGAGCGGCCACGCCAAAGCGATGGTGGTCACCGGCTCGCGCAAGGAAGCCGTGCGCTACAAGCTGGCCTTCGATCGCTATATCCGCGAGCAGAACTACCCGAACCTCGCCGCACTGGTGGCGTTTTCGGGGGAAGTCAACGACCCGGACAGCGGCCCGGAGCCGTTCAGCGAAGCCAATATGAACCCCGGCCTCAAAGGGCGGGACCTGCGCGCCGCCTTCAACACCGATGACTATCAGGTGCTCCTGGTCGCCAACAAATTCCAGACCGGTTTTGACCAACCGCTCCTCGTGGCGATGTATGTGGACAAGAAACTCGCCGGCGTCGCCGCGGTGCAGACCCTGTCGCGCCTCAACCGCACCGGTCCGGGGAAGACCGAAACCTTCATTCTGGACTTCGTGAACGACCCCCAGGAGATTCTCGACGCCTTCCTCCCGTACTACCAAACCGCTCAACTGACCGCCGTCACCGACCCGAACCTCATTCATGAACTCCAGACCAAACTGGACGACCAGCGCCTCTACACCGCCGCCGAAGTGGATGCTTTCGCCGCCGTGTTCTTCGACCCCAACAGCCGGCAGCAAGAACTCCAGGCGCACATCGCCCCGGCGGTGGATCGCTACCGTGACCGCCGCCGGCGCGCGCAGGACAGCGAGGACAGGAAGGCCCTCGATGAACTGGAGCTGTTCCGCAAGGACCTCGCCGCCTTCATCCGCCTCTATGATTTTCTCGCCCAGATCGTGGACTACGACGACACCGATCTGGAAAAGCGCAGCGTCTTTTTCACCCACCTGCTGCCGTGGCTGCGGCCGGAAAACGATGGCATGAACATCGATCTGAACGCGGTCGAACTCACCCACTACCGGCTGGAGGCGCTGGCGGAGCGGCGGCTCGCCCTCCACGACGACGAGCAGAAAAATAAACTGCAACCCATCACCGGCCTCGGCGCCGGCGGCGTGCACGAGCCGAATCCCATCACCCTCGCCGCCCTCATTCATGAACTCAATAAACTCTTCGAAGGGACACTCTCGAACGCCGATCTACTGGGCTACGCCAACCACATCAAAGGGAAAATGCTGGAGAACGAAACGCTTGCCCGTCAGGCGGCGATGAACAGCAAGGAGCAATTCGCCCTGGGCGACTTCAACGCCATCCTGATGGACAATGTGATCGAAGGTCTCGACCGCTACCACGATATGGCCAGCCAGGTGATGGGCGACGAGCGTATCCGTAAAGCCTTCGCCGGCATCCTCCTCGATTTCGTTTACCAAGAATTTCAGAATCGGCAACAGGGAAATACCAACAGCTTCCTGTAGCCGCATAGAGCGCAACTCGAGGTGCCACCAGCCTGATTGCGGTCGGTTTCGTAAGCATTATGATTTGGCAGTCACCCTCTGGAGGGAGAGGGTGTGATATTCTCAAGTGATGTCTGGCAAAGGCTAACCGGAAAGTCGGGCAGAGGTGGGTATGAATTCCCCTCCTTGGCTAAGGAGGGGTGGCGCGCAGCGCCGGGGTGGTTCGACCTGGCGGACTTGACCCCCCCATCCTTCGGTCACTCCTCCTTGGCAGGAGGGAATAAAGACGGGACCCCCAGGTATCATCTTTTCAGGAAATCACCTTAACACTCGTTCGGAGACCGCGGAGTCGAGGTTTACATCATGGCCGCTGTTATTCAAGTTCCTTCTGGCGTTCCCCAACTGGTCTATCAGGTCAGTTGGGAGCAACTGCCCGATGATTATCGCTTACCGGATGAACCCGTGGACAATACCGATCATTCCCTGTTAGCCACCGCCTTGCGGGAAAGCCTGGAACTGGCCGGCCTGCTGGATACTCCAGAGCGTCTGGTTGCCGCCAATGTGGGCATTTGCACCGCGGTGAATGGCAAGACCGTGGTCAAGGCACCAGACTGGTTTTACGTCCCGCATGTGCTTCCCCTGGACCCACCACGAGCGCGCCGGAGCTACGCGCCGCATATTGAAGGAGAAGTACCTGCCCTGGTGATCGAGTTTCTGTCGGAAACCGATGGCGGCGAGTATTCCTCCCGTCCTTTCTTTCCTTATGGCAAGTTCTGGTATTACGAGCGCATTTTGCAGGCGCCCTACTATGTCATCTTCGGACCGGAGGCAGGCACGCTGGAGGTGCGCCGGTTGGAGGGGGACAGCTACCAATTACAACAGGCGGATAAGGAGGGTCGCTACTGGATTGCGCCCCTGAAGTTGTTTCTGGGCATTTGGCAAGGCGCCAAAGCGGATCGTACCGGGCGCTGGCTGCGTTGGTGGGACGCCGACGGCAAGCTGTTGCTCTGGGGAGCGGAACGCCTGGAACAGGAACGTCAACGGACGGAACAGGAACGCCGGCGGGCGGAGGAGGAACGCCAGCGGGCGGAGGAGGAACACCAGCGGGCGGAGGAGGAACGCCAGCGAGCGGAGGAGGAACGCCAGCGAGCGGAACGACTGGCCGCCTATCTCCGGGCGCAGGGCTTCGATCCTGAAAAAATTTAGTCCGTAACGTAAAAACAATAGCCGCCTATGCCTACCACCACCTTATTGCTGCAAGCCAGCGACATCCGCGACAGCGCCCATTGGTACTGGCGGCTGCAGGACGCCAACGGCGCCTTTCTGGCCGATCATACGGTTGCGCTTGATCCTGCCGACTGGCGCTATGAAGCCCTGCTCGATCTGTACGGCTATCTGGAACGGCGGGTCGCTCCCGACAAGCGGCAGGCGGAGGAAACGCTGCTGCTGGCTAAATTGGGCGCCTGGATCGGTGAGCAGGTGCTGGGGCCGATTGCGCCGGTGCTGGTAGAACAGGCGCCGGTGACGGTGCGGGTGCAGATTCTGGACGATACGCCCGCCGCCGCCGGCTTGTGCTATCTGCCGCTGGAACTGGCCTACACCGGGGGCAGACCGCTGGCGGTGCAGGAGGTGAGCCTGGTATTCGAGGTCGGTCAACCCGCTTCGGTGAAATTACAGCCGGTGGGCGACCGCTTGCGGGTGCTGGCGGTGTTCAGCCTGCCGACCGGGGCGAGCGCCTTGAACCTGCGGCAGGAACGCTATCGGTTGAAGACGCTGCTGCGAAGCTTGGCGGCGCGGGGCTCGGCGATTGACTTGCGGGTGTTGCAATACGGGGTGACGCGGGCGGCCCTGGGGGCGCTGCTGGAGGAGGGCGACGGCTGGGATGTGGTGCACTTCTCCGGCCATGGACTGGCGGCTCGGCTGGTGTTGGAGCAACCGGACGGGCGACCGGATACGGTGAGTTCTGCGGAACTCGTCAAGCTGCTGCGACCGGGCCGGGGTCGCCTGAAATGGGTGACGCTGTCGGCCTGTTCGTCGGCGGCGGCGACGGTAGCGGAAACCTTGCGCTGGTTGGGTCTGGAGCCGACCCGCCGGGCGGAAGAAACCGGCGGTGTCGAGGCAACGGCGACCGCTGAACCCTTGCCCGCTCTGGCGCAGACGCTGGTCGAGAATCTGCACTGTGCGGTGCTGGCAATGCGCTACCCGGTCGGCGACGCCTTCGCTATCGACCTGGGCGAACGGCTGTATCGAGGCGTGCTGGAACGGGGACAACCGCTTTCCCGCGCCTTGCAACTGGCCCTGCCGGAGGCGCTGGCGAGCGCCGACTGCCCGCCCCTGGCAGTGACCACCCCGGCGCTGTTTGGGAGTGCGGCGGCGGACCTGAGCCTGCGGGTACCCCGCCAAGCCGAGACGAACTTCAAGCCGCCCGCCACGGGACTGGCGGAGTTTCCCGAAGAGCCGCCGCTGTTCATCGGTCGGGTCGGGGTGCTGGCCCAGGCCAGCCAGGCACTGGCGCCTGAAAGCGGTCAGTCCGGCGTGCTGTTCTACGGCATGGCCGGCGCCGGCAAAACGTCCTGCGCCCTGGAACTCAGTTATCACTACGAAGGCTTGCAACGGTTTCAGGGCTATGTCTGGTATCAGGCGCCGGAACTGGGCAAGGACATCAGTCAGGCCTTGCTCAATTTCGCCCTGGCGATGGAGCGGCAGTTGCCGAAGTTTGAAATGGTCCAGGTGGTGGAGGATGCGCAGAAGCTGGACGCTTTCCTGCCTTGGCTGACGGAACTGCTGGAACGCAACGGCATTCTCCTCGTCCTGGACAACCTGGAATCGCTGTTGCGTCCCGAAGGCCAGTGGCGCGACGAGCGCTGGGGCAAACTCATAGCGGCCTTGCTCAACCACCGGGGTTTCAGCCGGGTGATCCTGACCTCGCGGATTCGCCCGGTCATTGCCGGCCTTGACCCCAACGCCCTGTTGCAACTGCCTATTCACGCCCTCAGCCTGGACGAAGCCGCCCTGTTAATCCGACAGTTGCCCAACCTGGGCCGGCTGCTGCGCGGCGAGGGGATCACCGACAATCGGCAGCGCGACCACCAGCGGCAGGTGGTGCTGGAAGCGCTGCGGCTGGTGCAGGGTCATCCCAAGCTGCTCGACCTGGCTGACCGGCAAGCGGTGGACCTGGCGACGCTGGAACGGCAACTGAGCCGCGCCGGGCAGGCCTGGAGCGCCGGTCGGGGAACGCTGGATGCCTTCTTCCAGCAGGGCGAATCGGCTCTGGCCGATACCGACTTTCTGCGCGTCTTGGCCGACTGGACCGATGGCATCGCCGCCACCCTGCCGGCGGCGGCGCAAGACCTGTTCCATTTCCTCTGTTGTTTGGAAGAGAACGACCAGCGAAGTTGGATTGTCGAGGACAACTGGGGCGACCTCTGGCACCGGCTGGAACGGGCGGGAGATCCGCCAGCGCTGGCCGCACCGCTGGCGATGTTGACCACTGCCGGGCTGGTGGCTGTCGACCCGACCGTATTAGCTCAGTTCTACCGGTTGCATACCGGTGTCGCGGAAGCGGGCCGGCGGCAGGCAGGGGAAATCTTCCAGACAGCGGTGGACACCGAACTGGCGGCGTACTGGCGGGCGGTTTACGTTCAGGCCAAGCAACAGGAGATGCAGGGCGCCGGCGGGTTGCTGGTCTACGCCTGCCGGGCGGCGGCGCCCTATCTGTTGCGGCAGCAGTGGTGGGAAGAAGCGGCTAGGCTGCTGGAACAGGTACTCTACCGTGATGACTCCCCGGCGACGGTGGCGGCGGTGCTGCCGTGGCTGGAGCAGATCGCCGCGGCGACGGCGGGCACGGAGTTTGGTTCACGGGTTGCCGGCCTCCTGGCCAGGACGTTACATAAAGCCGGCCGCTGGCGGGAAGCCGAAAGCAGGCTGCGGGCGCTGCTCGACCAGGCGGTCCAGCAGCAGGCGCTTCGGCTGGCGTCAGTCATAGCGGGCAACTTGATCAACCTGCTGCAAGCCACCGGCCGCTTCCCCGAGGCCCTGGCGCTGGTGGAACAGCAGCAGGACTACACCCGCCGCGCCGGCCTGGGACCGTGGACGCAACTGCTCAATGAAGGCTGGCGACTGCAACTGCTCGTCCGGTTGGGCCGCTATGAGGAGGCGCTGGCGGCGGTGGAGCGATGGCGGCCCACCCTGCAAACCCTGCCGGAGACCGGCGACCGGACCGAAGCGGCAGTGCCCTGGAACGTGCGGGAACTTATCCTCAACACGGGCTTTTTCGCCGCCCGGAACCTGGAACGCTGGGAACCCGCCCTGGCGCTAAATGCCGAGATTCTGCACAACCAAACCGCCCGTCACGCGCCGGTGTTGGAACAGGCCCGCACCCGCTTCAACGACTACTACCCTCTGCTGCGGCTGCAGCGCTACGCCGAGGCGCGTGAGGTGCTGGAGGACTGCCGGGCCACCTTCGCCGCCGAGAACGATATGGTGATGCTGGGCAAGGTCTTTGGCGCCCTGGCTGATCTAGAGGATACGCTGAACCACCGGAACCGGGCGATTGCGCTCGAACACACGGCGCTGCGCTACGGCTATCTGGCCGGCGATCCCGAGGACTGCGCCATCAGCCATTTCAACCTGGCGAATTACCTGATGCGCGCGGGCGACCCGCCGGCGGCAGCCCTGGCGCACCGTCTGGCGGCGGTGATGATGTGGTTCCAAGCCGCTTCGGGCCTGTTGGAATCAGGGCTGCAAGCACTGGCCAACGACCTCGCCGATTTCCCCGCCAACCCGCCGCTGCCGGCCGACTTCGCCACCCTGTGTGAGATTGTGGAGCAGGTGGAAGGGGTACGCTTCCGCGACCTGTTCAAGCGGTTGCCCAAGGATCAGGCCGCCGACGGCGACGCGGCCTTGCAGCAGGTGCTGGCGCTGGCGCGGCAGGTGCGGACGGTGGAGTGATGCTATGAGTACCGCACTTCTCGATCCCGCTACCGAACACGCCGCGCAGGTCTTCCTGGAGCGAATTGCCAGCCGGTACCGCGTGGTGGGCGCCATCCTGTTTGGCAGCCGAGCGCGTCACACGCAGCGTGCCGATAGCGACGCGGATCTGGCCGTGCTGCTACCCGCCCCCCACGGCGAGCGGATTGATGTCGCCATCGACATGGCGGGCATCGCCTTCGATGTGCTGCTGGACACCGGGATTCTTATTCAGGCCCTGCCGCTATGGGAAGATGAACTCGATCACCCGGAGTCGTTCAGTAATCCGCGCTTGATCGAGGCGATTCGTAATGAGGGCGTGAGGCTGTCAGTCAATTGATGCAACCGGACGATTATTTGCGTAAGGCCAACCGGACGTTAGCAGCGGCCCGACTACTGCTGTCGAATGGCGCGGTTGAAGACGCCTGTAACCGTGCCTACTACGCGATGTTCGCGGCGGCACATGCGGCCTTGCGCGCCAGTGGAATTTTGCTGCCCGCTGCGTCAACCAAAACGCATCGCGGTCTGATTGGTGCGTTCGGGCTACATCTCGTTCAGACAGGACGCTTACCCAAGGAACTCGGCAGATCGCTGAATGAGGTGGAACAAGTCAGATTGCTCGCCGACTATACCGATACGCCTATCAACCCTGATAAAGCAGCGTGGGTGGTTGAACAGGCTGCGGCCTTCGTGCAGATAATTCGTAACGAATTCTCAGGTAGCAAATCTGGTGACGATTCGGCAGAAAGCTAAACCGCGTCTATTTTGAAATCTGAAGTTCCTAGTACCGATCTCTTTTCCTACAGAGCACGAACAGTTACAGTTACATAAATACATTATATTTAAGGAGAGAAATCGATGTCATCCATTACCACCGAACTGGCCGAACTGCTGAGCACGGTGCAGCGTCCCGGTGATTTTTATACCACCGGCACGATCGAATTCTTCACGCCCCACCTGGAGGTGGAAGGCGTCGGTCCGATTGCCCTGCCACTGCTGCCGGTGCAGGCCGAGCAACTGATCGCCGTCGCCGAGCAGGCGCCTTATGGCCGCGGCCAGGAAACCCTGGTCGACACGGAGGTTCGGCGGACCTGGCAGATCGACGCCGCCCGCATCCGGATCGAGGGTCGAAGCTGGGCGAAAACCCTGGAGGCCATCGTGGCGCAGGTTGCCGCGGACCTCGGCGTGACCGGTAAGGTGGTGGCCGAACTGTACAAACTGCTGGTGTACGACCAGGGCAGTTTCTTCGTAAGCCATCGCGATACCGAGAAGGCCCCCCGCATGTTCGCCACCCTGGTCATCGTGCTGCCGTCGATCTACAGCGGCGGTGAACTGCTGGTACGTCACCGTGACCGCGAGGCGCGGCTCGACCTGCACTGCCCGGAACCATCGGAGGTAGCTTTTGCCGCCTTCTATGCCGACTGCATGCACGAGGTGCTGCCCATCACCTCGGGTTGCCGGCTGACGCTCATCTACAACCTGCTGCGTCAGGACAAAGGCCGGCTGCCCGAGCCGCCGAGCTACGAGTCCGAGCAGGCCGAGGCGACGGCGCTGTTACGACACTGGGCCGCCGCCAGGAAACTGCCTGACGACGACTCACCCGAAAAGCTGATCTATCCCCTGGAACATGCCTATACCCCGGCGGAACTCGGCTTCGAGGCGCTGAAAGGGGCGGATGCCGCCGTGGCCGCCGTGCTGGTCGACGCCGCGTCGCAGGCCGACTGCGATGTCCACCTGGCGCTGGTTACCATCGAGGAGAGCGGCGGCGCCGAATACACCGGTTATTACGGTTCGCGCCGCCGACGGTGGTCGGATGAAGAGGATGAGGATGAGGGTGACTTCGAGATAGGCGAGGTCTACGATCACAGCGAAACCCTGTCCGACTGGCGGAATCCCGACGGCAGCCAACCGAACTTGGGGAAATTTCCCTTCGAGGAGAAAGAACTCTGTCCGCCCGATGCCTTCGAAGGGAGAGATCCCGACGAGCTCGAGTTTCGAAGAGGCGACCGGTAACGAAGGCGCCTCCTTCGAGCGCACCTACCGTCGGACGGCCCTGGTGCTCTGGCCACGGGAGCGGCGGCTCGCGGTCTTGAACCAGGCGGGCCTGAGCGTCACCCTGCCTTACCTGAGTGAACTGACTCAGCGCTGGACCGAGAGTGGCGCAGATGCCGACTCATCCTTGTGGCAGGAGGCGCACGAACTCTCCAGCCACATGCTGCGCACCTGGCCGAAGCAGGTCGGCAGGTATCCCCATAAGGAGCAAAGCGATGCCGCCAAAATGCTGACCCTGCTGAGCCGGCTGCAGGATACGGCGCGTATCGATGCCTTCCTGGCCAACCTCACCGCCGCCGGCGTTTACAGCAAAGGCGACAACGAAGCCCTGGTCCAGGCCGCCGCCCTGTTGCTGCCGGCGCGGGTCGCTGAATTGATCGAGCACATCATCACCGGCAATGCCACGATTAACTTAAGTGCGTGTGGCGACCTGCTGGCCCGTAGCGTCGCTGCGCAAATCACCGACCGTCCGGCCGACCTCGACCGCGCCGCCACCGTGCTGATCGAGGCCCTGCCGGGTGATCCGGCCCGCGCGCCGAAGCCCGATCCCTGGGGATCACAGGTTACCGTCGAGCCTGGCTTCATCGTCGATCTCATGACCGCCCTGGGACAGATCGCCACGGTGCTGGCCGAGCGAGCAACGGATTATATTCTGGCCTGGCCCAAAACCTACGGGCTGGATACCGTACTCGTACCCGCCGTCCGGGACCTGACGGGGCGGGCGATGAGTCGAGACTGGGCGATGGTGCAGCGCCTGCGCGCTGCCTGCCTGGAGCACCTGCATGCACGTATCGCCGAACCGCTGGAGCCGCCACGCGATTGGACCCGGGCGAGCAAAATCGGCTGCCGCTGTCCTCATTGCAGCGAACTTCGCAGTTTCCTGGCCGATCCCGACCGCAAAAGTTGGATCTTCAAGGCTGCCGAAGCCAAGCGCAATCATGTCACGGGGTCGATCCGGCAGAGCGGTTGCGACCTGGACCTCGCGACCGAGCGCCGCGGTAGTCCCTACAGCCTGGTGTGCACCAAGAACCAGGCCAGTTACGACCGGCGGGCACAACAGCGCCAGCAGGATCTCGACGATGTGGCGCTGCTTGAAGCATCGCCAGGCTGACTTCAGGCGGTTGCTACAGTGTTGACACCCGATCGGAGGCAGCGACATTGAGGTTTAAATCAATCGGCAGTGTTCTAGACATGGATATAAACTGCTTTAAAGTTAAGTAAGTCAACACCTTAGAAATCACCCTATCCCAAGCTGGACCACTACCACCGGCTCTGTGCTAAACGATATTGCAGAGCCGTAGGGCGGGTTAGGGCGTCAGCCTGTAACCCGCCGGTTGTGAGTCCTCGGTTGCGGCGGGTTACGCTGCGCTAACCCGCCCTACCGTGCTCCCTTGCTACACTGGCCGCACAGATTCCTCCTCCTTGCGTTTGACCAGCGCCTCACGTACCGCCTTCGGTCCGCCACCTCTTATTACCACCGCATTTTTCCAGAAAGAATCTACCGCTTCAGGATCGTTGGGGTCATAGGGTTCGTCTTCATCCGCCACAACCGCTTCATCTGGCAGGGCTTTGAGCCTTTCCAGATCAACTGCCGAAGGTTTGCCAGTATGCTCGCTGTTCATGTCTTTTTGCCTTTCGTACTGAAATCAGGTGAGCCACATCACCTCGATCAATCCAAACCACGCGCACCACCACACCATAAAATAGGCCCAGGCTGCACAATCGCTGCTCACCGTAGGCCAATCGATCATCCTCCTCTGTGACCAGGAGAGAATCGAAAATCACTGCGCAATGCGCAAAATCAATACCATGCTTGGCGAGATTGGCGCGGTGCTTGTTTTCGTCCCAGGTGATCATGCACTGATTATAAGTTCATTAGCGACAACGGTTAACTGCTGGACAGCAACCAGGAGGCTGCGCACGGCTGTGCCCGACCCTCGTCGCTGTGAACCGGGTCAGAGCCGTAGGCGGGTTAGAGCGGGTTAGGGTGGGTTAGGACTTCGCAGGCTGACTGCAAAAGGGCCGGCGAGGACGCCGGCGCTCCCAGGATCGGGCAGAGCCGTAGGGCGGGTTAGGGCGTCAGCCCGTAACCCGCCGGTTGTGAGTCCCCGGTTGCGGCGGGTTACGCTGCGCTAACCCGCCCTACCGTGCTCCCGTTAACCCGTATTACGCAATCCCGCCGCCAGCGCATTGATAGAGCGCAGCAGCGGCTGTAACCAAACCTCGGCTTCGTCTTCGCTGCGGTTCAAGGCTTCACGGTAGCGCCTGAGCAGGGTCACCTGAATATGGTTAATCGGCTCCAGATAGGCGTCCCGGTGCGCCAGCGACAGCGCCAGAGAAGGGTTGTCCGCCAGCAGTTCCGGCTGCTCAGTGATGTCCAGGAGTTGCGCCACCGTCTGCTGGTATTCCTCCAGGAAGCGCTGATAGATACGCTCGCCGACAGCGGGATCCTCGCACAGGCGCGCATACTCGCGGGCAATGGCGGGCTTGGCTTTGCTGAGCGCCATTTGAAGATTGCTGAGCAAAGCTCTGAAAAATGGCCAATCCTTATACATCTGGCGCAGTAGCACGAGCCGGTTCGGATCATCCCCTCGCCAGGTTTCCAGGGCGCTGCCGACGCCGTACCAGACCGCCAGAGTATGGCGCGACAAGGCCCAGCCGAACATCCACGGAATGGCGCGCACCGATTGACGGGACCGATCGGCCTTCTGCCGGTGGGCGGGGCGCGAACCGATATTCAGCAGCCCGATTTCGGGCAAGGGCGTTGCTTCGTAGAAATAATCCATAAAGCCGGGCGTGTGGTCCGTTAATTTACGGTAGGCTGTTTCGCCCAGTCGGGCCAGTTCCTCCATGACGTCGAGGAAGGCCGGGGGGTCCGGTTCCACTGGCCCGATCAGACCGCGGCTGGCCTTGAGCAGACCGGTCAGCGCCAGGGTCAGTTCGTAGACAGCCGTTTCCAGATTGCCGTATTTGAACGACAGCACCTCGCCCTGTTCGGTAATTTTAATTTCACCGCGGACCGTGCCCGGCGGTTGCGCCAGAATGGCATCATGGGTGGGACCACCGCCCCGGCCCACCGTGCCGCCGCGGCCGTGGAACAGCCGGCAGGTGATGCCCCGCTCGGCCGTGAGGGCAAAGATTTTCTTCTGGGCCTGATACAGATTCCAACCGGAGGCCAAAATGCCACCGTCCTTGGTGGAATCGGAATACCCCAGCATCACTTCCTGCACGTTGCCGGACGCTTTAAGCAACTCGCGATAGGTCGGTTGATCCAGCAACCGCTGGAGCACGATCTCGACCCGACTCAGATCCGCAATGGTCTTCGAACAGCGGCGCCACGCGGACACAATGCCAGCCCTGGTCACCACATCCGGCCAGACCGGCGAGGCTGGCGAGAAACAGCACTTCCATAACATGGCTGGCTTCCCGGGTCATCGAAATGACATAGGTGTCGATCACCCGCGGACTGATTTCCCGGCGCGTGGCGGCGACCACCTTGAAAACTTCCAGTGTCTCCTGAGTTGCCGGACTCAGTTGGTCGAAGGGCAGGGCGGGCAGGGTGGAACGGTTCAGCAGATTTTCCAGTGCCGCCAGCCGCTCTGCTTCGGAAAGCCGTTGATAGTCGGGCTGATCGGGCAGTCGGGCGAACACCTCCGCCACCGCCGCGGTATGACGGCTCGATTCCTGCCGGATGTCCAGTTCGGCCAGGTAGAAGCCGAAGCTTTCCGCCAGTCGGATCAAATCTTTCAGTTCGGCATCGGCGATGTTGGCGTCGCCGTGCGCGATCAGGGAATCGCGGATCAGATAGAGATCTTCCAGAAATTCCCGTTCCGCGCCATAGCCCCAGAACGGTTGGGGGTCTGGCCGGCCGGCGACGCGGGCTTGCAGGCGATCCCGATTATCCTGCAAGCGATGCTTCATCAGATACAGCTTGCGCCGGTAAGGCTCCTGCTCGAAGCGCCGCCCCGGCTCGTCCTGAAAAGCCCGCTGGAGAAACTGCGGATCGACCTGCAGGCTGGCGGTAAAGGTCGCGGAAGGTGTGACCAGCGAACCGGAAAAGGTCAGCGTATCTTTGAGCGCGTCGACGCGGCGCAGATACTCCTCCAGCACCTCCAGCGATTGCAAACGTGCGGCCAGAGCGGTCGTTTCCGGGGTGACAAAGGGATTACCGTCGCGGTCGCCACCAATCCACGAACCAAAGCGCAGCAAGGGAGGCAACTCGAAGCCAGCCTTGCCGCCGGCGTCCTGATAGACGGCATTTAGAGCGCGCTCCAGATTACGGTAAAACACCGGCACGGCCTGAAAGATCGACTCCCGAAAATAATAAAGACCGTTCCTGATTTCGTCGCTGACCTGGGGTTTGTTATGTCGCACTTCATCGGTTTTCCAGAGCACCTGGATGCGATTGCGCAACTGTTCGATCACTTCGGCCTGCTGGTGCTTGTTCAAGCGGGCGGTGTTTAGATAATCGACGGTCAGGAAAAGCCGGCGCAGCGCATTCAGCACCACGCGGCGCTTGGCTTCGGTCGGATGGGCGGTGAAGACGGGTTTGAAGCACCAGCGGTCGAACAGGATTTGCAACTGCCCGGCGGTGATATGGTCAGCTCGAAAGCCACGCAAAGTGTCATCGCAAGAACCCAGCCACAGCGGCTTGCCGCGGCTGACCTGGGTGCGGCGTTCCTGGTGTCGGTATTCCTCTTCGGCGATATTGACCAGGCTGAAATAGATATTGAAAGCGCGCAGTACGTAGGTAGCGGTTTCCGGATTGAAGGCTTCGATCAGGCGCAGCAGGCGTTCGTACTGCTGGAAGTTCGCGCCGCCTTCCCGTCCCAGTTCGATAAAACCCTTGCGCAGCGTTTCCACCGCCTCCAGAACCCGCCCGCCCTGCTGCTCACGGATGACTTCACCCAGCAACCGCGCCGAGCAGCCTGACGTTGTCGCGCAAGGCTTTGTCGTGTCCAGTGGTTACGCGGCTATTCATCGACGGGTGACTCCGGTTCTGGTAAAGGCTGTGGTTAAAAAATCCGCCGGGCGGCCGGCTTCCTCTGTCATGCACCTTTGCGGTGCGCCAGCGCTCGATTTTAAGGAAATATACCGGTCCTTCCTCTCTGCTAAACCTTGACAGGCGCCGGCCGTCATCGGTGTGACGATAACACTATCCCACTGGTTTAAAGTCGGCTTTATACTAATAGTTTAATGCGTTGCTTTTGACAGGTGGTTGAGGTTGGGTTACGGCACTGGCGCGCCTAACTCAACAAAGCCGCTGCAAGCCCCGGCCTGTCGGGTTACGCTACGCTAACTCGGAGCTGCAAATAGTCAAAATTTCTGCACTTATCCACTAATCACTTGACAGTTCCCATAACCAAACCAGCAAGGACCATGCCCTTATGACCAAGCCTGTCGATCTACCTGTCTGGCAACAACTGCAAACCCATCACGCGGCCGTAGCCGATCTGCATTTGCGCGATCTGTTCGCGGCGGACCCGGAGCGGTTCACACGCTTTTCCCGGCAATTCAACGATATTCTGATCGATTTTTCCAAGCACCGGATCACCCCGGAGACCTTCGATCTGCTGCTCGAACTGGCCCGTCAGGCCGAAGTACCGGCTTGGACGAAGCGCACTTTCAGCGGGGAAACCATTAACCATACCGAGCAGCGGGCCGTGCTGCATGTCGCCCTGCGCAACCGCAGTAATACTCCGATTTTGGTGGACGGCAAGGACGTCATGCCCAGCGTCAACGCCGTGCTGGAGCAGCTCCGGCAATTCTCCGAACAGGTCCGCAGCGGCGCCTGGCTGGGCTTTACCGGAGAGCGCATCTACGATGTGGTCAACATCGGCATCGGCGGTTCCGATCTGGGGCCCAGGATGGTATGCGAAGCGCTCGCGCCCTACGGCGATCCCCATCTGCGGATGCATTTCGTCTCCAATGTGGACGGCGCCCATATTGTCGATGTGCTGGCGCAATGCCAGCCGGAGACCACGCTGTTTATCATCGCCTCCAAGACTTTCACCACTCAGGAGACGATGACCAACGCCCATACCGCCCGCAACTGGCTGCTGGGCGCCTTACAGTACGAAGCGGCTATCGCCCGCCATTTCGTGGCGGTGTCCACCAACGCTGCCCAAGGTGAAAGCGTTCGGCATTGATACCGCCAATATGTTCGAGTTCTGGGACTGGGTCGGGGGCCGCTATTCGCTCTGGTCTGCCATCGGCTTGCCGATCGCCCTGTCCGTCGGCATGGATAATTTCATCGCCCTGCTGGAGGGCGCCCATGCCATGGACCGGCATTTCCATGAAACACCGCTGCATGACAATCTGCCGGTCATCCTGGCCATGCTGGGAATCTGGTATGACAACTACTTCGATGCCGCCAGCCAGGTGATGCTGATCTACGATGAATATCTGCGTTCGCTGGCGAATTATCTCCAGCAACTGGACATGGAAAGCAATGGCAAATCGGTGGATCGGCAGGGTGATCTGGTGAACTATGACACCGGTCCGACTATCTGGGGCGGCCTGGGTAATAACGGCCAGCATGCCTTCTATCAATTATTGCACCAGGGCACGCGGCTGATTCCCGCCGATTTTCTGGCGCCGGTGCACAGTCAAAGTCCCATCGGTGAGCATCAGCCGATTCTGTTATCGAACTGCCTGGCTCAGGCGGAAGCCTTGATGATGGGCAAAACCGAGGCGCAGGCCCGCGCTGAATTACAGGCGCAGGGTCTGCGCGGCGAGGCGTTGGAGAAGCGGTTGCCCTATAAAGTTTTTGCGGGCAACCGGCCCAGCACCACCATTCTCTATAAGCGGTTGACGCCCGCCACTTTAGGCAGCCTGATCGCCTTGTATGAGCACAAGGTATTCGTCCAGGGCGTGGTCTGGAATATCAATTCCTTCGACCAGTGGGGAGTGGAACTGGGCAAGCAACTGGCCAATGTGCTGCTGCCGGAAATCAGCGGCGATCAGCCGCTCGGGGTGCATGATGCCTCGACGGTGGGGTTGTTGCAGTATTGTCGGGGATGATCGTTGGTTAGCGCCTCCTGCCTAGCTGCGGGAGGTAGGCTGGGTTAGCGTGAAAATCCCGATAGGTTGAGTTAGACGCGCCGGCGACCAAGCCTGCCAATAGCAGGGACGTTACCGGCGCGTCGTAACCCAACACGGGATTACTCCCTAGCCACAAGCCACAAGCCACAAGCCACAAGCCACAAGCCACAAGCCACAAGCCACTAATCACGCTACCGGCGCGTCGTAACCCAACAGGGGAGCTACTCCGCCACCGCCGCTCAGGCTACCGATCGCACCGGAGGCGCTTGAATTTGTTATCATAACCGCCCATTGCGGTGTCATACCAACAACACGATGAACAGGCACCCAAAAAGCTACGAACGCCTGGGCGGGGCCAGCAAGGGGCGGGAATTTGGTCGAGCGCTTTTACGATCTCATGGATGTTCTGCCAGAAGCCCACGACATTCGCCGATTGCATCCCACCGACCTGCACGGGTCGCGGGAAAAATTGTTGCCTTTCCGTATCGGCAGCTGCGAACGCGACCCATGGCTGCACTGCATGAACCGGGCGCTGGACCAACTGGCAGTGCAGGAGCCGCTGCGCAGCCAGTTGCGCCAGGCTTTCCACCAGACGGCTGACCCTATGCGCAACCGCCCGGAAGACCAGGATGTCCACGTAGCCTGAACGATCAATATCCTTGCGTGGCGGTCTGATTTTGATTGCATTATCATTGCCAATCACCTTGGCCTTTATAACTACTTAAACCTTAGGCAATTCGCCCCGCCGGCCGAATTCCTTCAGGTTTTTTATCTGGGGAGTCATTAGCAATCCAATGAGCACGCTGCTTGAACAATTTCGCCGCAGTTCGCCGCTGTACGGCGGCAACGCCGCGTTCATCGAAGAATCTGTACGAAAATTATCTGCGCAATCCCGAGTCGGTTAGCGATACCTGGAAAGTCTATTTCCGCAACCTGCAGGCCCAGGGCGACGGCGGTCTGCGGGATATCGCCCACGGTCCGATCCGTGAATCTTTCGCCAACCTGGCCCGCCAGCCCGCCCTGGCGCCGGCGCGGCGCGTACCTGGGCTGGCGCCCGAAGCGGCGGAGAAACAGGCCTCGGTGCTGCGTATCATCAACGCCTACCGCACCCGCGGCCATCAGGCCGCTAACCTGGATCCCCTGAAGCTGCGCGACCGCCCTTCTATTTCCGATCTGGATACCGGTTTTCACGGTCTTAACCAAGCCGACATGGACGCCGAATTCAATATCGGTTCGCTGGTCGCCTCCTCTTCGCGGATGAAGCTACGGGATATTCTGGATCTGGTCCAAACCGTCTATACCGGCCCCGTCGGCGCCGAGTACATGCACATTACCAAGACCGAGGAAAAGCGCTGGCTGCAAAAGCGACTGGAAGGCGCGCGCGCCCGGCTGGACCTGACTCCCGAACAGCGCCGCTGGACCTTGCAGATGCTGGTCGCCGCCGAAGGGCTGGAAAGATACCTGCATACCCGCTACGTCGGCCAGAAGCGTTTCTCCCTGGAAGGCGGCGACAGCCTGATTCCGATGCTCGATGAACTGGTCCAATTCACCGGGCTGCACGGCACCCAGGAGATCGTTCTGGGCATGGCCCATCGCGGCCGCCTGAACGTGCTGGTGAATATCATCGGCAAATCGCCGAACGAGCTGTTTCAGGAATTCGAGGGCAAGCACCGCATCGCCGAAAGCAGTTCCGGCGATGTGAAATATCACATGGGCTTTTCCTCCAACGTGCCGACTCCCGGCGGGCCGGTACATCTGGCGCTGGCTTTCAATCCCTCGCATCTGGAAATTGTCGATCCGGTGGTGGAAGGCTCAGTGCGCGCCCGGCTGGAGCGGCGCCGTAAATCCTCCGACACCATACCCTTCGATACCGTGCTGCCGGCGCTGATCCACGGCGACGCCGCCTTCGCCGGTCAAGGCGTGATCATGGAGTGCCTGCAGATGTCCCAGGTGCGCGGCTACCGCACCGGCGGCACCATCCACATCGTCATCAACAATCAGATCGGCTTCACCACCAGCAACCCGCTGGACGCCCGCTCGGCCATGTACTGCACCGATGTGGCCAAGCTGGTGCAGGCGCCTATCCTGCACGTCAATGGCGACGATCCCGAAGCGGTGCTGTTCGTCACCCGGCTGGCTGCCGATTACCGCCGCGAGTTCCATAAGGACGTGGTCATCGACATGGTCTGCTACCGCCGCCTGGGTCACAACGAGGCCGACGAGCCCGCCGCCACCCAACCGATGATGTACAAGAAGATCCGCGCCCGCAAGACCACCGCCAACCTGTATGCGGAGACGCTGATCCAGGAGGGACTGCTCAGCGACCGGGACTTCCAGGAAATGCAGGCCGGATACCGGGCCAATCTGGACGCCGGCCGCCAAGTCGCCCGCAAGACCCTCACCAGCGTCGATAATCCCTTCGCGGTGAACTGGTCCAAACTCAAGGATAAGAACTGGGATGCGCCGGTCAACACGGCGGTTCCGGTCGAGACCATTCGCGCCCTGTCCGAGCGCCTGTTGACCCTGCCGGAAGCCTTCGAACTGCACCCCCGGGTAGCCAAGATCATGGACGACCGGCGCAAGATGGCCGCCGGCGCGCTGGCCCTGGATTGGGGCTTCGCCGAGAACATGGCCTACGCCACCCTGCTGCAAGACGGCTATCAGGCGCGCATTTCCGGTCAGGATGTCGGTCGCGGCACCTTCTTCCATCGCCACGCCGTGCTGCACAACCAAAAGGACGGCAGCAGCTTTGTGCCGCTGGCCAACCTGTATCCCAACCAGCCGACCTTCATGGTGATCGACTCCATTCTGTCCGAGGAGGCGGTGCTGGGCTTCGAATACGGCTACGCCACCGCCGAGCCGAACGGCCTGACTATCTGGGAAGCGCAGTTCGGCGATTTCGCCAACGGCGCCCAGGTGGTGTTCGATCAGTTCATCTCCTCCGGCGAAGCCAAATGGGGCCGCTTGTGCGGTCTGGTGGTGCTGTTGCCGCACGGCTACGAAGGTCAGGGACCCGAACACTCCTCCGCGCGTCCGGAGCGCTATATGCAATTGTGCGCTGAAAATAATATTCAGGTGTGCATGCCCACCACCCCGGCGCAGGCCTTCCACATGCTGCGCCGGCAGATGCTGCGCCACTTTCGCAAGCCCTTGATCGTGATGACTCCCAAGAGCCTGCTGCGGCACAAGCTGGCGGTCAACACCCTGGAGGACCTGACCCAGGGTAGCTTCCAGAACATCATCGGCGAAATCGACGACCTCGATCCCGGCCAAGTGGACCGGGTGGTGTTCTGCAGCGGCAAGGTCTACTACGATCTGCTGGAAGCCCGCCGCGAACGGGGCTTGGCGAACACCGCCATCATCCGCATCGAACAGTTGTATCCGTTCCCGGCCGCCCGTTATCAGGAGGAACTGAACCGCTATCCGCATACCAGGACTATCGTCTGGTGCCAGGACGAACCACGCAATCAGGGCGCCTGGTACCACATCCTGCATCGTCTGCAGGCACCGCTTGGTGCGCAGCAAGCGGTGCAATACGCCAGCCGGCCGGCTTCGGCGTCGCCGGCGGTCGGTTACCACAGCGTGCATGTGGAACAACAACAAGCTCTAGTCAACGCGGCCCTGGGCCAATAAACCAGCAAAGGAAAAACCAGTAATGAGTATCGAAGTGCGAGTCCCCACCCTGCCCGAGTCCGTGGCCGACGCCACGTTGGTCACCTGGCATAAGAAACCCGGCGATCCGGTCAAAGCCGGCGAGAATCTGGTAGATCTGGAAACCGACAAGGTCGTGCTGGAGATGCCCGCGCCCGCGGACGGGGTGCTCGGCCAGATCCTGCGCGGCGACGGCGAAACCGTGACCACCGGCGACCTGATCGCCATCCTGGAAGAGGCCGGCACCCAACCCGCCGCCCAGGCGGTGACCCCGCCGGAGCAGCCGGCTGTGGCACCTGCGCCCTCGCCGCCAGCGGCGCAGGCGCTCGAGCTGGAGGCGCTCAGTCCGGCTGTGCGCCGCCTGGTGAGCGAGCACAATCTGGATGTGCACAAAATCACCGGCAGTGGCCGCGACGGCCGCCTGACCAAGGCCGACGTGCTAGCCTACCTGAACAGCGCCCAGGCCGGCGGCGCGGCGGTGGCCGCGCCGGCCATGGTGACCCCCAGCGGCGCCGTGGAAACGGCCGCCGCTGCGCCGGCCGCCGCGGCCCCCCGGACCGCCGCGGCCCCGTTGCCGCCGGATGCCCGTGGCCGGCTGGAGCAACGGGTGCCGATGACGCGGCTGCGCACCCGTATCGCCGAACGGCTGGTGGAGGCGCAGCATGCCGCCGCCATGCTGACCACCTTCAACGAAATCAACATGCAACCCGTCATGGACCTGCGTGCCCGCTACAAGGACAAGTTCGAGAAACAGCATGGCGTGCGCCTGGGCATCATGTCCTTCTTCGTCAAGGCCGTTATCGAAGCTCTCAAACGCTTCCCGGCGGTGAATGGCTCCATCGACGGCAACGACATCATCTATCACGGCTATTACGATATCGGCATCGCCGTGTCCTCGCCGCGCGGGCTGGTGGTGCCGATTGTCCGCGACGCCGATCAGATGAGCTTCGCCGATGTCGAACGCACCATCGGCGAGTTCGGCGAGCGCGCCCGGCAGGGCGCCCTCACCATGGAAGACCTGACTGGCGGCACCTTCTCCATCACCAATGGCGGCGTGTTCGGTTCGCTGATGTCCACCCCGATCCTGAATCCGCCACAAAGCGCTATCCTGGGCATGCATAAGGTCATGGATCGCACGATGGTCGAAAATGGCCAGATCACGATCCGCCCGATGATGTATGTAGCGTTGACTTACGATCATCGGATCATCGACGGCCGGGAAGCGGTCAGTTCGCTGGTCACCATCAAGGAATGCCTGGAGGATCCGGCCCGCCTGCTGTTGCAGGTTTAACTTAGCCAGCCGCCGGGCGGTGTCCTGCTGCCTGCCCGGTGGCGCCCGTTGGGGAGAACAAACTGATGTCAAAGACTTATGATGTGATCATCATCGGCGGTGGTCCCGCCGGCTATGTGGCGGCGATCCGTTGCGCGCAGCTCGGCCTGACTACTGCCTGTATCGAAAAATGGATCAATTTCAAGGGAGAACCGGCGCTGGGTGGCACCTGCCTGAATGTCGGCTGCATTCCCTCTAAGACCCTGCTGGAATCCTCGGAACAGTACCATCGCGCCCAGCACACGCTGGCGATGCATGGCATTCAGGTCGGGACGGTCCAACTGGACCTGAATCAAATGATGGCCCGCAAGGAACAGATCGTGCTGCAACTGACCAGCGGCATTTCCGCCCTGTTCAAGGCCAACGGCGTCACCTGGCTGAAAGGCCACGGCAAACTGCTGGCCGAGCGGCAGGTGGAATATACCAGCCTGGAGCGGGCGGTCGAGATTCTCGATGCCGATAACGTGATCATCGCCACCGGTTCGGTACCCATTGCACTGCGCTCCGCTCCCGTTGATGGCGATGTAATCGTCGACTCCACCGGGGCCCTGGATTTTCGCAAGGTTCCCGGGCGCCTGGGTGTGATTGGGGCTGGCGTCATCGGTCTGGAACTGGGCAGCGTCTGGCGACGGCTGGGGTCCGAGGTGATCATGCTGGAAGCGGTGGAGGATTTTCTGGCGCCGGTGGATCAGCAGGTATCCCGTGAGGCTTTACGCCAGTTTAAGAAACAGGAGCTGGATATCCATCTGGGTGCACGGGTCATCGGCACCGAGAAAGTCGACCAGCGGGTGGTGGTCCGCTATGAGGATAAAGAGGGCGAACACGAGACCACCGTGGACAAGCTGCTGGTGGCGGTAGGCCGCCGTCCCAATACCGATAACGTCGCTGCTCCGGAAGCCGATTTATTATTCGATGAGCGCGGTTATATCCATGTCAACGAAGTGTGTGAAACCAATCTGCCCGGGGTGTACGCCATCGGCGACGTGGTGCGCGGCCCGATGCTGGCCCACAAGGGTTCGGAAGAAGGCGTCATGGTGGCCGAGCGCATCGCCGGCGCTACCCCTCAGTTGAACTACGACACCATCCCCTGGGTAATCTACACCTTCCCGGAAATCGCCTGGGTGGGCAAGACCGAGCAGGCGCTCAAGGCGGAAGGCATTCCCTACAAGGCCGGCACGTTTCCGTTCACCGCCAACGGCCGCGCCAAGGCCATCGAAGGCGCCGTCGGCATGGTCAAGCTGCTGGCCCACGGCCAGACCGACACCATCCTGGGCTGCCACATTCTGGGGCCTTATGCTTCGGAGCTGATTCAGGAAGTCGTGCTGGCGATGGAATTCCATGCCAGCAGCGAGGATCTGGCGCGCACGGTGCACGGTCATCCCACGCTGTCGGAAGCCATGCACGAAGCCGCGCTGGCGGTGCAGGGCCGTGCCATCCACAAGATCAACGCCTGAACGCACCAAGCCGCCCCACTCCACTCAGTGGGGCCATGGGCCTGTCCACAAAAACCGTCACTAAAGGTAGGCGCTGATGATCTTATACAATCTGTTCCCGTTACTAGCCGGCCAATTCACCGAGTGGCAAGCGCATCTGCAACGGGCCGCCGACATGGGTTTCGACTGGATTTTCGTCAATCCCATCCACCAGCCGGGCTCCTCGGGAAGCCTCTATTCGATCGCCGATTATTTCCAGTTGAATCCGCTGCTCATCGCGCCGGACTCCCCGCTTAAGCCGGAGGAACAACTACAGCGAACCATCCAGGCCGCCGCCGATCTGGGCCTCAGCGTGATGGTCGATCTGGTCATCAACCACTGCGCGGCGGACTCCGAACTGGCCAAACAGCATCCCGACTGGTTCGTGCATGAACCCGACGGCGGCATTGCTCACCCGTTCTGTATCGACCAGGGTGAAAAAGTCGTCTGGTACGATCTCATCCGCTTCGATCATGAGCATAGCCGGGACCCGGAGGGACTCTACCAATATATTCGCCGCATCGTCGACTATCTGATCAAACTGGGTTTCAAGGGTTTCCGCTGTGATGCGGCCTATCAGCTTCCCGGCGCATTCTGGCGGCGCTTGCTGCAGGATGTCAGGCGCAGCCATCCGGAGGTCATCTTCGCCGCCGAGACACTGGGTTGCACCGTCTCGCAGACCAAGCAAACCGCCCAGACCGGTTTCGACTATATCTTCAACAGTTCCAAGTGGTGGGACTTCGAAAGCGCCTGGCTGAAAGAACAGCACCATCTGCTGCGGGAAATTACCGCCTCCATCAGCTTTCCCGAAAGCCACGATACCGAACGGCTGATGCAGGAATCCGGCGGTAACGTCGCCGCGTTAAAGCAGCGGTATCTGTTCGCCGCCGTCTATTCGACCGGATTGATGATGCCGATGGGTTACGAGTTCGGCTTCCGCAAACGCTTAAACGTAGTGGACACGCGTCCCAGCGACTGGGAAATCACCGAGGTCGATCTGTGCGATTTCATTCGCAAAGTGAATACCTTCAAAAAGCAGTATCCGATCTTCCAGGAGGAAACCGTTAACAGCTTCCTGCCCTATGAAAACCGCAATATCCTGCTGATGTGGAAAGCCTCCTCTAAGAACATCGATCTGGAAGCTCTGGTTATACTCAACAAGGATACCCACAACCAGCAGCATTTCTACACGGCCAATCTGCATCAATTCATCCAGACCGGCGAGCCGCTGCGAGATGTCTCGCCTGAATATCCGCTGGAATTCATACCGCGGCCGTTCTCCTACGAGCTTAATCCCGGCCAGGGTCTGGTGCTGGTGCACGAATAGCAGCAGGTCGGCCGAGCACTATCCGGTAAACCTTCCGGCAGGATGTGCGCAGCGCATCCTGCCGGGCTTCGCTCCACGAGCGCCCCTGTTACCCCCTTACAGGTTTGGGTGCTTAGGGCCTATCCGAAGCTTCAATAAGGCCACGGCAAATTAGCCGCGGAAATACCTGGGAGCGCCGGCTTCCAAGCCGGCCCGTAAATCGCGTAGGGGAAATAGAGGACAGACCACGTTTTATTCTTGGCTCGGCCAACACACGTAACCGTTCACAATTATACGTGGCCTGTCCCCGATTGTTTACGCCGATTGTTCCACTCGATTGCTCCAATCCTCAACGGTAAGTCCTTGAACTCTACTGAAATGCCCGACATTGCGGGTCGCAATAACCAGTTTATTCTCCAAGGCAATGCCAGCAATCAGCAAGTCAATATCATCAATTGGATTGCCTTGTTTACGTAAGTCTGCATAGAGCATGGCGGCAATCCCACAAGCATCTACGGTAAGCGGCAAAAGATTATTGTTATGGATTAATTCCAAGAATCGCTCCAGTTGTTTGTTAGCATCCCGATACCTCAAGCCGCTGAGGATTTCATAATAAGTGATTATGCTGATGTTCAGCCTATCAAATGCTTGCAGATAAGCAGCAAAGCGGCTTACCACTGCAGGTTCACCTCGCAGAAACAGAGAAAGGATATCGGTATCAATTAAAGCCGGTTTCATCGGCTCGTCTCCTGGAAAACGCTTGTTGCCGTCGTGTTCCGATTTCATCCAATAACGACTGAAACCGCTCAGCAGGCATATCCGCCCACGCGCCAGCCAGTTTCATAGTCGGATTTTCTCGCTGTTCTCGCTCCAACCCAAGCCTGAACCGATAAATAATGTCATACAGTTCAGCAAGTCTTGCTTCCGGTATTTTTTCCAATTCTGCCAATATCTTATCTTGTAACATTGGTTACTGTTCCCCATGCCGGTAATGAGCGGGCATTTGATTTAATAGTTTCAGTAGGCCGGAATAAGCGAAGCATAAGCGAAGCGTTTCCGGCGGCCTTGATCTGTAGATTGCTATGGCCCAAGCGATGGTCATGGCCGGAGGAACCTGGATTACGCTTCGCAAGCTTCGCTCCATCCAGGCTGCGCCGGCTCAGTTCGTCTACAGATTCTCCCACTCCTCTTGACTAACTTGGGCCTGACGCAAAATCCTGGCCAGCAAGTCTCTCCCGATATCCCCTTGATGCGGATTCGGTATCGATATGGTTATATCTCCTTTAGCCATAAACTGGTGTCTTCCACCAGCAAGGACCATCAAATCCCAACTGTCGAAGATAGCGAATCAGATCCCGCCGCTTGACTGGACCGAATCGTGGCATGGTTTATGCCACTTCTTTTATCGTTAGCTCGATACCATTAATCGCAGGTAAGGCAAGATTTTTGTAAATGCGGAATAATATCCATTCTTCTAAAACCTCTTCCAATTGCTCTCGACACTCTTCGAGGGTAGGGGCATTTGCATAGACGCCGTTACACGTAGGAATCTCTCCGTAAAATGAACCATCATCGGTCAAAATTTCATACTTGGCATGCTGTAGAGCAGCCTGAATATATCTCTTTAACATTTTAGTGATTCACTCAAAGTAGTGGGCATGGCCCACCATTCGCACCCAGTCGGTCGGTTAAGGTGGGCCGTGCCCGCCCTACCGGGCTCACTCAACCCACAAATCCGCCAGAGACAGCACGCTATCCTGAAACGGCGGTGGGCTGACTTCGGCGTTATCCTGATACAGTCCCACGACCAACCCATGGCCGTCCTGGAGCCTGAAAACCTCCAGCGTCCGCGCTATGGGGTCCACCAGCCAGAGATAAGCGACGCCATAGCGGGCGTAGACGGGCATTTTCTCATCGCGGTCTATTTTGGCGGTCCTGGGCGACAGTATTTCGCAAACCCAATCGGGTATGACCTCGAAGCGATGGCCGGCAGGAATTTTCGGCAGTCGTTGCCGCCGCCAGCCGGCGAGGTCCGGCACCAGCACTTCGGTATCGCGCACGAAGTGTAGTTCTGGCTCCATCAGAATCCACCAGCCACCGGGACCGCCACGGCCTTTGTGGTAGGGTCCATAAAGCTCCCCTTCCAAAGCGGCGCCCGCTAAGGTGTGGGGACCGGAGGGTCGCGGCTGGGTGTACAACCGGCCGTTGATGATCTCGCCGATGACGTGCTCCGGCAACGCCAGCAATTGCTCATACAGGGGTAGCGTTTTTTCTGAAACGAGTGCGGACATTTTCTCTGTTCTCCTCAAGCAGGTTCATTTTCCATGGCGGTGGTTGCCGGCAGACATCCAGACATGGCGATTGGCGGGAACAAAATCCACCCTCATCCGCCGGCTTCTCCTGCTGGCAGTTGCTGTGCCAGCGCTTCCCAGGTTTCCAGACCAGTGCCGCCCAGTTGCTTCGCCAGATTATCCAAATTCTGGAGGGCCCCCGCCAAACCAATATCCCTGGCAATCCGGTAAACCGCGACAAAGGCAGCAATGGCTTGATCGGGTTCCTGCTTCATAAGGTGTGTACAACCCATTCTAAATAGCGTCACACATGAACCCGCCTGGTCGCCAATCGCCCGGCTGATCGCCAGTGACTCCTCCCAATACCGTAACGCCCGCGCGGAGTCGCCTTGGACCTGGTATATCTCCCCGATATTGCTGAGCACCGCCCCTTCCTCCGCCCGCTTGCCCAGCGCCCGGAAGATCGCCAGTGACTCCTCGTAATACCGCAACGCCCGCGCGGAGTCGCCTTGGGCCTGATACATCCACCCGATATTATTGAGCGTCGTCCCTTCCACCGCCCGGTCGCCAATCGCCCGGAAGATCGCCAGCGACTCCTCCCAATACCGCAACGCCCGCGCGGAGTCGCCTTGGGACCGGTATATCAGCGAAATATTGTTGAGCGCCCTCCCTTCCCCCGCCTGGTCGCCAATTGCCCGGCTGATCGCCAGCGACTCCTCCCAATACCGCAACGCCCGCGCGGAGTCGCCTTGGGCGTGATAAATCAATCCGATATTGTCGAGCGTCACCCCTTCCCCCGCCCGGTTGCCAATTGCCCGGTTGATCGCCAGCGAATCCTCCAGATACCACAACGCCCGTGCATAGTCGCCTTGGGCATAATATATCCACCCGATATTGTTGAGCGTCGCTTCTTCCCCCGCCCGGTCGCCAAGCGCCCGGCAGATCGCCAGCGACTGCTCCAGATATTTCATGGCTTCAGCATATTCGCCAACAGCGATGCAAATCGTGCCGGACCAGTTAAACGCTTCTCCTTTCATCGCCTGCTCCTGGCTCTCTCGCAACGCCGGCAGCCATTCCTTGAGCAAGGTGTGATACAGACCCGACCGGTTAAAGTTAGGCACGATGATACCCAGCGCCAACCGGGCTGCCTCCTCGTCAAGTTCGGCTTGCCGCAGCGCCTCATGGGCGATCAGCACCTGATCCAGGTTGGACCGCAGATGCTCGAACACCCAGTGCTGATAGCGGGCCGCTTGCTGACGTAGCGCCAGCGCCGGCGCTTCCCGCTGCTCCGCCAGCCAATCCGCTACCACCGGGGACAGCCGATAGCGATTCATCCCCAACTCCGGTTCCCACTCCACATCCACCAGCGATAACCCGGTCAACCGCCGCAATAAATCTTCCGGTTTCTCCAACCCCTTGGCAATTAACCGCACCCCATCGGCAATGACCGGCGCCTGATAGGCGCGCAGCCGATTGAGCAGTTCCTGTTCCGGCGGTTGCAGATATCCGAACAGCTTGGCCACCGCCATATACAGTTGCAACCCGGTCTGTGCCTGTTCCAGTTGCTGGAGAAAGGCATCCTCATCCGCTGCTACCTGGCTCAAACCGTGGAACAATTCCAAACCTTTGAAATTGCCGGCCAGCGCCTTGTACAAACGGCGCAACCGTTCCAACTCCCAGCGGGCGCCCGCCAGATGCTGGTGATAGCGCAGAAAATCGCCATAGCTCGGCGGCGGCAACGGATAGTGCCGGCGGCCGGGACCCTCCCAACCGGGGATAATCCAGCGGGAAGTGAGCAGCAGGATGGGCGCCGGACTTCCGGCGACCGGCTGACAGGCCGCCAGCCAGACGGCGATAGCGTCATCGGTCATTCGATTCGTCGCCGGGTCCTGCACACTCTCCAGATTGTCCAGCACCAGCACCAACTTATTCTGCGTCTGTCGCAGCAGCGCCCGCACCAGCAGCCTGGCCTGATTCAGGGGCGAAAGCTGACCCCATTGCTGGTTCACCTCCTCCCGCAACGCCGGTTCCAGCGCCATCATCAAGCTGGCGACAAACCCCTGCCAGGGCTGTTCCTGCCGCGCCGTATACGCCCGCACCAGATAGCCGTCGCTTTCCAGCCGCTGGGCGATCCGCCCCGCCAGGCTGGTCTTGCCCTGACCGCCGGCAGCCGTGATCAGCCACTGGCGCGACCCGCCGCCGTGCAACTCCCGGCCCAGTTCCCGCAACGCCCGCCGCCGGCCGATGAAGGTCTGCGGCAACGACATCCCGGCCCGTTCTTCATAACGCAACAACGGTGGTTCCGGCGGCACCGGCTGGAACGTCCAGTCGATCAACGGTCGCGCCGGGTCCCGGCTGTACAGCAACGGCAGGCACCATTGCCCCCAAGTCAATTCCGCCTGCCCGGCCTTGGCCGCGTCCCGCTGAGCACCGGCCAGGTCCAGCGGTTGAGCAATCGCCGCGCGAGCCTCCTGCAACGCCACATCCAACCGCTCCTGGCGACCCAGCGCGGTACACAAGGCTTGGGCGAAGCGGATGCCGGCCAGATCCAGAATGGACTCACGCATCCCCACCACATGCGGCAAGCCACTGTTCAGCAGTTGCACCGCCAGACTGGCGCCGAGGGCGTCCGAGGATGACTTGCCGGACTGGCAGGCGGATAGCACCACCGCCTGCACCAGACGCCCACCCTCGACCGACTCGGCGTGGCCGTCCTCACCCTCGAAAATGAACACCGCCTTGGGCGGTTCACGGCGCAACGGGTCCTCGCGGAACTCACCGTGGCCGCTGAGAAACACAAGCTGGAACGGCTGTTGCCGCAGTAGCGCCTGGAAATGGGTAAAGCGGCCGTCATCGGGCGTGGTGAGTTGCACCCGTCCATCCTGAATCAGCGGGTCCAGCGCCTCCAGCACCCTGGCCTGTTCGCTCTCCACATCCAGCCGTTCTTTCTCCGCGTCCAGATCGTCGGGCATGGAGGTGAACAGCAGCACTTGCAGCGGACCAGTCGGTAGCGTTGGCGGCAGCGTGTCAGCCGCCGCCAGCCGGCGACTCAACGTGAAACCGTGTTGTTTACCGAGAAAGCCATATTGCGGATGATGCAGGCATTCCCAGGGCAGCGACTGCACCAGCGGATCGGCACTCTCGATCACCAGCGGCAGTAAAGCCGTGCCAGCCACATGCCGGGCGGCGTCCAGCCTGGCAGCATCCGCCACGGTGCGCCACAGGGCATCGCCGACGGTTTGCAACTCCGGCTCGCTGACGACGTAATGATGGACGTAGCGCAGCGACAGGTACTGCGCCAGGCGGACCACGTCGGGAAAGCGAGTCTGGAAATCCGCCGGCGGCAGTAACACCAACGGCTCGCTAGTCATACTCAGCATGGCGGTAATCCTTATGATGCAGCGGGTTCGTGACCATCGAACACTGGGTCCAGTTTCAGTTTCAGTTTCAGTACCTGTAGATTATCGGGAATGGTATTCTGCTCCACAAGCGGGACAATCCCCGCAACCTGCGAGCCGCACCAGGGCAAATCGCATAAAAAATTCGTCATAAATCAATTAGCAAGCGTAAGGTGCGTTCTACGCACCAAACACCCGTTCGCCCGGCTCGGCCGTTGATGATGCGTAAAACGCACCCTATCGCTCACTTGAGATCACAATCTGTGGCCTCAAATTAAGCCGAGGAATTCATCATGACCCCATTGAATATAACGGTTCCCGACTCTGCCCTGTCCGCCCTGCGGCGCTCGCCCATCGAGTTTGGCCGGGAGATGAAGCTGGCGGCCGCCATCCACTGGTATCAACGCGGCGTGATGTCGCAGGAGCGGGCAGCCGAACTGGCTGGCCTAAACCGGCGGGATTTTATCCGCGCGCTAGCGCGGGAAGGTGCGGACGTCTTTGTCCTGGATGACGCCAGCCTGGCACGGGAATTGGGGATAGCGGAAGGTGGGGAGATCCGCCCGGAATGAAGACGCCTGCTGCGCGTTGGGTGGTGAATACCTCGCCGTTGATTCACTTGGCTGAGGCGGGTCTCCTGCATCTGTTACGGGAGGCTGCACCGACTATGTGGGTACCCGAGCCGGTGGCGCTGGAAATTCGCGCTTACGGGGGACATGACCTAACAGCATACGTACTGGCAGTTCATGAATGGCTTGAGGTGCAGCCGGTCGCGGTGATTGCAGCGAACATCCTGGTCTGGAATCTGGGCGCGGGGGAATCGGCTGTACTGGCCCTGACGCGGGCGTTCCCAGGAAGCATGGCGGTTATTGATGACTTGGCGGGACGCCGTTGCGCCGAGGCGTTGGGCTTATCCTTGCGTGGCACCGTAGGATTGGTGCTGGCGGCGAAGCAGGCTGGGCGTCTCGCGGGCTGCCCGCCCTATCCTGGAGCACCTGCGAGACAGCGGGATGTACCTATCGGATGCAGTGCTGAAGCGGGCGCTGCACTGGGTAGGAGAACTGTAGCTACGCGAGTTCCTTACAGCTAAGAATCCTCAAACAGCGGAGGGCGCCGTAGGCGTATACGGCCAGGCTCGACGATAACAGTACAACCGACAAAATCCGCTAACTCTGTTTTCCTGACAAACTCGATTATGAATCGATTAACCGCCAAAGGCCCCATTGTCCCAGGCCGAAATAGAAATATCCCTGGATGGCTGCCAGGTGGATACTTCCGCAAGTCGGCAAATTCTACATCCAGTGTAAAGAGCATCCTGCCCTCGTTTTTTGCGGCGACTCCTACCTCAACGTCAGGTCGTCCCAGGAGGCACTCATCTGCTACAGTTGCCATATCCAGACCAAATTGAGCAAGTGACACCTTCAGGTGACGAGAGAGGTTTTCATCGAGTTTTATTCTCACGAAGCCACCTTCCAAATGTTTTCTCGCGCCATTTCAGCCGCATAGGCTACCGTGGCGCGGATATCCTCAAGCTTGAGCGAGGGGTAGTGATCGATAATCTCTTCGGACGTAAGTCCCTCTGCCAACGCATCCAGAATGATGGCGATATAAATTCGTGTGCCACGAATACAGGGTTTACCCGAACAAACAGCCGGATCGACCGTTACCCGTTGGAGCAATTCTTCTGGTGTCATGGCATCACTCTCTTTTGATAACCTCAATAAACACATTTTTCCACTTTCAGGGCTACATCCCATCGAAATGACCGGTTAACCCAGGCCGTTGGCCTGGGTTATTGTTGAAGGCTCATATTGGGTTTTGAGGAATCGCTTTCGTTCAGGTTCAGTTCCTCGGCAATTTGCCGGTTCGACCGATTCAGCCCCATCATGTACAGGTAGGCGAACCCAACCGACAAGGGCTGATGCCGCCCCATGAAGAGGGTCCCGGTGAGGTCGTCAAACCGTTTTCCATAGTTCTTGCAGGTGTATCGAGGGCAGGCTGCTGCGCTACAAATCGTGCGCAATGATATCCGCCGTCCGCCGGCAGATTTCCTGGCCGTAATCGGTCCACAAGCCCTGACCCCAATAACGATAGCAGCTTGTCTGCGAACACATCAGGTGAAACAGTGCGTTGCGAAAGTGGGGAGCGGAGGACGGCACGCCGGGGACCAGCAGTTGCTGGTTGAATGCCATACTGACCTTCTCCATCGGACCCAGTAGGTTCTCATAACCCTGCACCCAACTGAGATTATTGGTCCAACTGCCACCCTCAACATGGAAACGGGGATCTTCGCGCTTTACGTCTTCGATAACTTGGGCCAGTTTTTCGCGACCTTCGCCGGGCTGGAAACGATCCCAGATGCGTTTCTGGAACAAGGGCTGCAGCGCTGGCAGATCGGCTTCCTCGATGCCCAGGGCAAACAGATGCTCCAGGTACTCGGTGACATTCATGATCGGCGTCGGCGAACCGGAGCACTCCCGCATGGCTTCAAAATACTTGCCCGGAAACTCGTTCATCATCACCCCGCCGTTCTCACCGTCGGCGATCTGCGTCACCAGCGGCGGCACCGATTTGCCAGCCAGCTCGCAACGGGACAAACCTTTGGCCTCATAGTAGGGCTGCATCTGGGCGACCAGCTTGGTGTCGCTGCCCTGGGTCTTGATAATGGCGATGATGCTGACCGTCTCGCCCTGCGAATTGGTGCAGACCAGCCGATGGGGCAGATGCTTCTGCTCCGGTCCCCAGCCGTTTTCCGGGCGCTCCACCGTGTGTTCCTGCACCAACACCCAGCGATAGCCGCACTCCTTGAGCGTCTTGACGAACTCGTAGGCTACGTCGGGATGGTTCGGCAACGCCATTTCGGACGGCGAGAAACCGCGCACCCGGACCGCTGCGTCCAGGCCGAAGAGGGCGGCAAAGTGATGTCGCCAAGCTTGCACATGCAGCCGGTAGTCCTGCACCGGTGTGGAGGGCGCGACCGCATGTCCCCAGGGACAGCCCAGCCATTCCACCGCATGCCGGTAGTGGGGATTGCAGGTGATGGTCTTTAAAGCGGCGAACACATCATCCGCGCCCATCTGGCGCAAGCCGTGCAGCAGGGTACCCGAATATTCCAGCATCACGCGGGGCTGGTTGCCCTCTTCCAGCAACTGCGGGATGAATTCGCCCATGCGCTGGTAGCACCATTGGAACACCGGCGCGTTGTGATTGTCACCGATTCCCTGGTTATCCATCATGTACTTGAGATTGCTGATGATACCGGCGGTGCGCAGCTCGCCGCCTCCGGCCGGAATCAGCGGCTGATGCATATGCAGGGCAATGGCGAAGGCGCTGTGGATGCGCCCGAAGTCGATCCCGCTGTCGGGCAGAAAGACGGACTGCTCGCGCTGGCGGCGCAAGGCCTCCTCAACAATCGGCTCCGCGCCGCAGATATTGGGTAAACCATCGATATATTCGGGAAGCTCACTCACAGGCATTGTCCTCTTCAGGTTGACTGAGTTTATAGCGGATATGATCGTAAACGTTGAGATAGTGCTGGGCCGGATGGTTCCAGGAAAAATCGTAATTCATGCCGTTGAGCATGAGTTGCCGGAATTCCTGCGGAAAGCTGTACCACAGACCGATAGCCCGGTGCATGGCCGACTCCAGCGCGGTTTCATCGACCTGCTCGAACACATAGCCGTTGCGTGCTTCCGGCGGACGGCTGGAGTAGTTGTAATCGAACACCGTGTCCATCAACCCGCCCACCGCCCGCACGATCGGTACGGCACCATAGCGCAGCGCCATCATCTGGATCAGCCCGCAAGGCTCGAACAGGCTGGGCACGACGACCATATCGGCGCCGGCGTAAATCAGATGGGCCAGTTCCTCGTTGAAACCGAGCTCCAGATGGCAATCCGGATTATCATTCAGGTGCTGCTTCAACTGCCAGAACTGACTGCTGATGTCCGGATCGGGACTGCTGCCGAGCAGCACGAATTGGGCACCGTTGGCGAGCGCATAGAATAGAGCGTGGCGAATCAGATGCACGCCTTTTTGCCGGTCCAGCCGTCCTACATAAGCGATCAGCGGCTTGAAATCCTGGCGTAATAACAGCCGCTCGCGCAGCGCCTGCTTATTGTCGAATTTGCCCTCCGGTTGGTCGGTCGAGTAGTGGCAAGGAATCAAAGGATCGGTGTGCGGATTCCAGGCCTCGTAATCGATGCCGTTCAGAATGCCGCCGAATTTGTTCTGAAAGAGGTGCAGGGTATGGCCCAGGCCATAGCCCTGATCGGTATACCGGACCTCCCAGGCGTGCTGCGGCGACACCGTGGTCACGAAATTGGCATAGACGATGCCGCCCTTGATCAGATTCAAGGCGTAAGGATTGTGATTGTCGCGCAGCCGGTCGTAATGGAAGTAATAGTCAGGACGATTCAGGCCGCTCGCCCAGAGCAGGTAATTGCCGCACAGGCCCTGGTGCATGAAGTTATGGATGGTGAGACAGACACGCGGGGTATCCAGGCCGCCGGCTTGGTATAAATCGTACAGCAACACCGGCACCAGGGCCGTCTGCCAGTCGTGGCAATGGATGATATCCGGACGTTTGCCGCTCTTGAGCAGAAATTCCAACACAGCTTTGCTGAAAAATCCGAAGCGGGTGGTGTCGTCCCAGGAGCCGTAATAATGGCCCCGATTGAAGAAATTATCCTGAGAGTGCGGTTCGATAAAATAGCAGGTGCGGCCGTGGACCCGCCCGGACCAGACCGCGCAGTGAACAACGCCGTCGCACCAGGGGGTCCACAGATCGGGGAAGACTTCTTCCAGATCCTGGATATGGTCGTAGCGCATGCAGTCGTATTTGGGCAGGATGATTTCAACCGTATTGCCCTGTTTTTCCAGTTCGCGGCTGAGCCCGAGGACGACATCAGCCAGTCCTCCGACTTTGGCCACGGGGGCGCACTCCGAGGAAACCATGACGATATACATAGAAGCGTGCTCGTGGTAATGCAGAAGATGAAAAATCTGGCTGCTAATCGACTATCATTTTTAACAGCTTTCGTTGGAGCAATCTCCCTAAGAGTCTATCCGAATAATCCACTGCTATACATACCGGCGGTCTGGTAAGTCTTTGTGTGGGTTAGTCGGTATGAGCACATGTATTCCCTCGCAGTGGACCCGTCTGCGGTGGCCGAACAACCGCACGACAACCGCGTTGCAAATATCCGATGCCCTCTGGGCCGGGAAAAATCGCAGACAGACCACGTATAATTGCGAACGGTTACATGTGTTGGCCGAGCCAAGAATAAAACGTGGTCTGTCCCCTATTTCCCTATTTTGCCGTAGACCATCCGTTCCAGCTCGAAACTTCCAAACACCGACTGATACGGCCGACGATGGGGGTCCGGCAACCGCCGCACCACCTGTCCCTCGGCCAACGTCACGGTTTCACCTTGGTCGCCATCTCCTACCAAGGCGAAAAACTGACCTTGCAACTGGTACCCTAACTGTAACAGCCGGCGCCACAAGCCGCGTTCCACTTCATGAACCGGCGTACCCGCTCCCGCCGCCGACCGCACGAACGTCTGTCACTCATCCAGACAATCTTGTGGATCAAAACACTTGTCTTCAACCAGCGTCGGCTTCATCATCTGCATCGGTGAGTTCCTCGGGCGGGTGGATTTACACTCTCATCCTACCCACGTCTACTCAAACCGGACAGTGGAACCCACCACCTCTTACCACCACCGCGCTTGACTGGTTACGCCCAATTTAATATTCACGATTTACGAAGGCCTCATCCATCAGCATACATTAGAGTTTATAGATTCCACGTAGAGCGCATTAGCGCAGCGTAATGCACCGCATAAGGCGGGTGAGCCGAAACCCTTCGGCGGAATATGGCCTGACGGCCTATTCCGCCCTACGTGAGCTAACGTCCGAATTCATCGGCCCGTTGAGAGCAGCACGAAGCGACGCTTGCAACAGGTCCGGTGGAATGAAAAATTAGAGCTATGCCCCTGGAAGCGCATATGTTATCTTCGCTCCGTTAACTTTTACATAGCCGCGCTTTAACAGAGCTTCGAATACAGCATCAATATCAGCAGCGGGCACCTCCTTACCACACTTGGCGTGAATGGTGCTCCGTAGAGTCTTGGGAGTGCGTGGCCTTGCGGCCTTTCGCTTTACGAGATCGTCTATTGCGATCTTGATCATGTCATCGACCGCGGCTTGGGCGACAGTGGGGATTGGCTTATCCTTGCCGGATACCCCGTTTGACCCAACTGCGCTGACCGCAGCCTGACTGAAGCATGGCATTTCCTCGATCGAAGCCGAGCGAGCAGAGAGAACCTTCCTCGTTTTCAGATGCCGGATGAGCGGATCGAATCCAGTGTCTTTCGAAATGATGTGAAAAAACCCCGTAGAGTCAGCCGCTGCCAGAACGCCGAGGTAGTAGGCAATGTGAAAATCAAGGGCGTTTGATCCAGGCGCTTCGAGAACAATGTATTCCGCACGATCACCAAGCTCCTGCATCGCAAGAACAAGGTCGACTGGAAGTTTCGAATTCTTCGGACCGAGGAATACGCGTACACGGAAGTGTTCACCTTTCAAGAGAGCGAGAGACGTCACGTGGACGTTTTCGTAGTCGATCAGAACGTAGTTCGTCTTCAACTCAATGACTCAATGGCAACACAAAAGCTCTAACGCCAAATTCAGCGGCGAGTGAAGCGAGTCCGCTGCAATGCAGTGTTAGGCAGGCTGGCGGGATTAGGTGGGGGGGGGTATTAATCGGATTCCTTTGGCCTGAAGCTCGGCTTCACCTCGCTTAATGTCCTCGAATAGGGCTCGGAGGTCATAGTTATATTTTGAACCGATAGCATCCTTGATAGCGCGTACTTCCGTAATGATTTCGTCATTCATCGTCTTGTCCTCCCAAAAGTTCTTCGGGTGTACAGATAATAGGCAAGAATAAACCCTGTTTCTCGAGATATTCGGCGATACCCTTCTGAATTAGGGGGTTAGCGATGTGCCGACAAGTCCATGTGAGCAAAATATCAACATGGTGCAAAGTAGCAATAGCGATATGTAGAGCGTCTTCAATCGCTTTGGCTGGAATGAGACGCTGGGCGATTAGTGCCTCGGCAAGGCCGATGATTTCCTCCGTAATTGCGAGTATATCCAAACCTTCAAGCGCTGCCAATCTTTTACGTGCGGCGTCGGGATCACCAGCCGCACATTCCTGCCAGACTGATTGTGAAACGAAAAGTTCATACTCGACGCGCTTTTCCCACCATGATCGCGTGAGTTGTTGGTGAGCGGCCCCGAGAATGGTTTTGCTTGGATGAGCCGTCAGGTAGCTAATGATAGAGGTTTCAACGTATACCTTGTGTTTCATCGGAATACCTTCAACTTGCTCCTAATGGAACCCCAAAAACATCAAATAGCTTGCGTGCGCGGGTCGGGTGCAACGCTATGTTAGATCGGTTGGGTACGCTGAGTGTACCTTCTCCGGACTCGGCAGGGGATTCCCTGCGAAGCTTTGCGGATGGGCTGGTAGGGGATTCCCTGCGAAGCTTTGCGGATGGGCTGGTAGGGGTACGCGCTGCGTACCCCTACCAGGCTTTGCTAATCATAGTATTACGGAATTTTGAGCGGGAATTGCTGGTTAATCGCTGCTTTTATCTCATCACAGTCGAATTTAATATTCACGATTTACGAAGGCCTCATATCAGCATACATTAGAGTTTGTAGATTCCACGTAGAGCGCATTAGCGCAGCGTAATGCACCGCATAAGGCGGGTGAGCCGAAACCCTTCGGCGGAATACGGCCTGACGGCCTATTCCGCCCTACGTGAGCTACGCGAGCTATTGGAAGGTTTCGCCGTTGTGTTTGAGCCAACCTGCCTTATGCTCTCCGCTTGGATCGCGATGCGTCCAATGAATGAGGCCGCCCTTAGAATTCCACTCGTATACACCATTGAACGCGACCGAATCGCCTGACTCTAAGGATGTGAGTCTTGGAGCAAGATCAATGTTGTGAGCGATAAGCAGTGTCTGACCAGATTCAAGACGCACGATAAAGCGCTGATGGCGGCTGCCAATCCTGTCATCTGAAAGCACTTTTGTTACGACGCCTTCGCCTGTTACCTGCACTCCGCTTCTGTGCGCCTCGAATGCGCTCGCAATTGCCGCATTGCTTGAGGTCGACGCGCCCATGAAGTTGTGGGATACGTTGAACTGACCCAAGCCGAGGTAAAGAGCCGCGATGATGGCTATCGCGGAAAGGTATTTCTTCATGTCTTAAGGCCCATGGATTTGTTCTCGACACAGTAGTGCCGCCTAACGACTTCGTTCACCTGCCCCGCGTAGCGGGGTCAGGTGCAACGCCCAGTTAGGCATGAACGTCCACGAATTCACTATATGAATGTGGTAGCGGGACTGACGCCCCTTCTTCCTTAAGTCCTTCAAGATGAAACTCAATAGCCTCTTGGATAAGTTGCAACACGTCTTGCTTTGTCTCTGCTGCTGCGATGCAGCCTGGGAGATCCGGGACGTATGCACCGAAGCTGCTTGGGCCTTGTTCAATGACGACCATATAACGCATACGAAGCTCCTACTTGAGACCAGCCTGTTTTAAAGCACTGTTGAGCGTGCTAGCGGGAACATCAACGCTGGGTTTTCCTGAAACTGTGACCGTTCCGGGTTTCGTTGGATGATGAAACTGACGATGGCTACCTTTCTGACGAACCTGTAACCAACCGTCAGCTTCGATGAGTGCGATGAGTTCTTTTACTTTCATGGTGCGAATAATCGCACAGGTGCCATCTGTATGCCTAACGCGTTGGCTGAGCGGCGCGCCGGCACCACGCTAGCAAGGAACCACCAGCAATTCCCGCTGCTCTAGAAATTTTAGTATAATCAGTATATTATATACGATGCTTCGGTAGGTCTGGCAAGGTATTTGGGCTTCAAATTCAATCGATTTGGGTGGTCATGATGGTAAAAGCAAACTGTATTCCACTTCGCCCTCAGCGGCCGCAATTAAATAAACACTGTTCAGCGCCGGCCTTGTTAGGTCAAATCAGAGAGGATTTTGGGAAGATCACTGACCCTCGTCATGGCGGTCAGCAGTTTTCCTTACCGGATGTCTTGATGTCAGGCTTGGCGGTCTTTGGACTGAAATATCCGTCGTTATTAAAGTTTGATGAGCAACGTCATGAAGAGCGGGTTCGAGCCAATTTAAAAAGTCTTTATGGTGTTTCACAAGCCCCCTGTGATACCCAGATGCGGAAAGTGTTGGATAAGGTGTCACCCACTGAGTTACGAGCCCCCTTTATTCATATTCATCAGCACTTGCAATCGCACGGGATATTGAAAGCGTATCGGTATTTAGGAGGATTTCTAGTTAACCTGGATGGGACCGGTCATTTTTCTTCTTCCAATATCCGTTGTGCCGATTGCTGTGAAAAGCATCATCGAAATGGCACGGTCGAGTATTATCATCAATTAGTAGGAGCGGTGATAGTTCATCCGGATAAAAGTCAAGTCTTACCTTTATTTCCTGAGGCCATTACGCGCCAAGATGGGGCGAGCAA
The DNA here is from genome assembly GCA_963708455.1 of uncultured Pseudomonadota bacterium. Taxonomy (GTDB): domain Bacteria; phylum Pseudomonadota; class Gammaproteobacteria; order Competibacterales; family Competibacteraceae; genus CAIMUS01. The sequence goes on along the minus strand of CAVPSQ010000004.1, from coordinate 464,291 downwards.
GAATGATTGTGAAAGTAATGCCAGTAAACGGCTGTTACTGGCACTACGTGAAGCGTTTCCGCAATGGCCCATGATTGTGGTGGAGGACAGCTTGTCGGCCGACGGTCCTCACATTAAGTTATTGAAAAAATTAAAGTATCATTACATCCTGGTGGCGAAGCCGAGCGACCAGCCGTCGCTGTTCGAGGAGGTGCGGAAGCGATTAAATAGCGCTGAGTATGAAGAATTTGAGGAACTGGGAGAGGATGGCGTCTTACGGGGCTATCGCTGGATGAAGGGGTTGCCTTTGAATAAATCTCATCCTGATATTCTGGTGAATTACCTGGATTATTGGGAAATGCGGGAGGGTAAAGAGTACAATTTTTCGTGGATAACGGATCTGGAACTACGGCGAGATAATGTCTACCAGGTGATGAGAGGAGGTCGGGGTCGGTGGAAGATTGAAAACGAGACGTTCAACACACTCAAAAATCAGGGCTATGAGTTAGAGCACAACTATGGACATGGGCAAAAGCATTTGACGACGGTGTTTGGGATGCTGATGATGCTAGCCTTTTTCGTCGATCAAGTGCAAGAGCTGGTGCTGTAGTTTATTTCAAGTGGCGCGGCAACAATTTCGTTCCAGAACCTCGTTATGGAGCAAGTTAAAGGGATTATTTAAGGAGTATTTTATTACCAGTTGGGAGAGCTTATGGTTAGCGATAATTTATGGGCATAAGGGTGGGGTATTGGAACCTGATACATCATAATTTCTGATAAAGTCCATAGTTGTTTTGATGAATGAGTGTGTTGAAAGAAAGTGGTTAAAATGAGAGTCGTTCATTATGGCTTCCGAGGAAGTCAGGGTGGTTTTTGTCGTTATGATTCTTGTGTAATTACTGATCAATTAACTACTGGCGCCGCTGCATTAGAGCGGGAATTGCTGAGGAACCACGCTGCTTCCGGCGCGTCCGCTCGAGCCAAAAGTTAGACACGCGTCTTACGCTCCGCGCTTTCGCTTTGCGACTTGGCCGCTCTATCTGTTATCTCCTTGATCAGCTCTAGCAGGGCTGGAAAGTGCGCAAACGAGCAAACAACTGCCTGCGAGAAGTACTCAAAGAGGCGTACCCCAACGGGTCCCGCAAGCGCTGCGCAGCTATGAGAAGGGATTCGGAAATCATACTCACCGCCACGCAAGCGAGCTTCATCGATCTGCTTGACCCAAGCATCATCAACCAGAGGAGCGAGGGCAGCGCACTCTCGCTGGCGATGACGCTCGAAATCTGGTGTCAGATCACAGTGGACAACGACCCAGGGCGCAACGCTGGAGAAGTCCTCGAGTGTGTCGGCATCCTCGACGGTCTTGATCGAGGTCGTCTCATTGGCTACGAGTAACGTCGACATTGTGAGGAGAATTGGACAGAAGAAGAACGGATCGTTCTCATCCTTCGGATGATGAATTGCGAAGCTGATCTGGTCCGTGACAAGCCTAGGCAAAGCGTACTGAAGTTGCGTCAGTCCGTGCCTGATCTCTGAGTCGTGGACGTTTCCAGTTGACCCGTCGACCTCTACGCCCTTCATACAACAGATGGAAACCTCATCAAAGGAATCGGTGCAACCGCTGGGGAGAAACTTCCACGAGAACTGGTCGACAGCACGAAGCGTGTAGCCGAGTGTGAACGGCGACATGTCCGGCTCGTTCGGATCTGGAAAGAACAGCCATTTGTTGCCGCGGTGACGATGCTTGCACTCGACCAGCAAGTCCACGGTTGCATGAATGTCGTCTGTATCATACGGAGGAAAGGCGGTTGCTCGAATGTCAACGGAGAAATCCTTCTCGACACCCGCGTCGTGCTTCGAGTATGAGTAATCTGCATCGACAGAAAAGCCGTACTTTACAAGTATCCTTGCCACCTCATACTCCATAGGCGTGCTCGAGGAGAGCAGCTTGGACTTCCACTTGCCGGAATCAGACATGTTCCGATAGTTCAGCTAAGGTTCTCACGAACGGCGTGCCTAACGTTCAGCATCAGCGGCGGCGCGCAGCGCCGTCCGCTGCATGCTTTTGTTAGGCAATTCAGCGTATTGAAGCCTGAATCCGTATGACGCTGCAATCTCTTTGGCTGCGAGGTGGGAGCGTGTCAGATATTCATGCACTGATCTGCTTTCTCCAGACAGCTTTGCTTGGATTCGATCCTTCTCTTGTAATATTTCTGAGTGAATCATTGCTCTGCCTCTTCTGTAAACAGCTCGAGTGGTGTGATGATCTCCGGCGTTGATAGACCAAGGCGACCGTTGATAACTCGAATATGCTTCCGTTTATTCGCATTGGCGAGATGGTTGCAATTCCATGTAAGAAGGTACTGGATGTCATAATAACTGGCATATGCAAGATGCACTGCATCACCTATGAGAGATTTTGGCATAACGTAATTAGCGATGTAAAAGTCTACAATTGGCTCAAGGTCGTTGGTCAACGGTAACAATGGGATATGTGACACGAACTCCATAATATCCCTTTTACGCGGATAATTTCCATAGTTTAACTCCTGCAGTACGGCGTCTGATATGAATACATCGTAGATGTTGGCCATTTCTGACCACCATCTTTTAGTGACTTCAATAAAGGTCGCCAACGATTCACGCTGATCGAAGTAATAACTTGGAATGGTTGAGTCGAGATATACTTTCTCTTTCATCATGGTACTTGATTTCCATGCCTAACGCTCCGGTTCAGCGGCGGGCCGCGTAGCGGACCGTCCGCTGCAACCGGTTGTTAGACATTTGTTTAGCGATCACAATGAAATCACCATCTCGGCTTCAACGGTATCCGCATCTGCATCAACTTCCATACTATCTTCTTGCTCAGCACCCATGTAGGCGGTTTTACCGGTAGCCTTTTCAATCAGAACCAGCAAGCGTTTTTGTCGATCGGACATGAACCTTTCAAAGTCGTCACCACGCAGTATTTCAGGTTCAATCAAATGTGAGCGGAGATAGGTATCAAGTCGATCCCGCTCAATGGCCGGCGTCTGTTTATCACCCTTCTCAAGCCTGGCCAGGTATTCGGATGGCGCAACGCCACCGATAATGCGATTAGTGCGAAATGACAGCGGTGTCTTGTTAATAATTGAATCGTATATTGCTGGTTTGATGCTCTGCTTCTTGCACCAGTCCTGCGGGAAGATATGGTGGATATCCACGTTCTCGCCAAAGAACACCGTGTGGTCGAATTTCTGACCTGAACGGAAATCCTGCGCTCCTTCCTGCATTAGCAGCGCGTTCATCCCCTTATAGGCAGCAGATAACCTCATGCGCATCGTCTTCAGACGGTCGGCGCGGAAGATGGCCTCGCTCACTGTGGTGGGCTCCTGTCCACCTTGCAACCAGCGCGGCACTTCCATGAAATCCCGGGCAATGCGAGATTCCACCGCCGAACCGTATAGCTCACCAAACACGCCATTCCAGTACCACAGCACCAGTTTGGCACGATTGGCCTCGTGTTCCCAGGCATCACCGATGTCGGCGATGATGGCAGCCAACGGAACGATCTGCGATTGGTAAGGAAGATCGAAGATGCGGTAGATGTGCAGCATATGCAGGAATTTCGCTGCCTGCATGAAACCGTTCTCGACTTGCTTTTCGTATTGCTTGTATGCAGCCAGCGGCAGATTCAGTAACGCCTGCCGATTGCCAATTACCGCCGGCAGTTCCTTGCCAGTTTTGCCTACACGTTCCGCTTCGCGTCTGCGTTCTCGTGTGTAGAACAGCGAGACCGCCTGAAGAAAATCGGTATTACTGACGTTGGCAATGATTCCTGCTTCCGAGTCTGCCGGGCGCAAAGTGTCCACGAAGCGCCGATGGCGCCCCTTATACCCGTCGTCACCGTACCAGTCCTTGCGTAGCTCATGTCCCTCGGCTGCATACATTGCCGTCACCAGCTCGAAGGCATCCAGCGGCTTTCCGCCAGTATTCACCTTTTCGAACACCACGCAGACCGCCTCCTTGGAGGTGGATCGGTCAAGGGTAATCACCGGCACGCGGTAATACTTGAAGTTCTCAAGCACTTCGCGCTTGAACTTTCGGAAAGTTTCGCGGACGGATTCGTTGCTGTCTCCTCGCCAGTACTGATCGAACCCATCTTGCCAACGATCCCAGTCGAACACTTGGGTCACAGGGTACATCAATGCTTTGTACTCGTTCTCCGATGTGGATAGGTCAAGCACCACTTCGCGGCCAAAATCGGTACGGATCCTGCGATCCTCAGGCACCCCCACTATGGCTTCTTCGCGATCTACGGTAGCATCCAACGCCTTGCTAATATCCATGTAAAACCAACGCTTCACTTTCTTGTTTTTTGGCGTGACAGTCTCGACCACCTTACCGCGCAGCGTTACTTGATACATCGATGTCATGCGCTGCTGTCCATCCAGCAAGAGTGAATGAGGCAAGGCGTTCTTCGCCTCGGCTGGCGCTCCCTCCACCGGACGCGGCTTGAAATTCACTGATCCACCAGTATTGAGCGTCATAAGTGCGCCCACTGGAAATGAACGTGAAATCGACGCGAGTAGGCTCTTAATGCGTTCCTCGTCCCACACCCAGCTACGTTGAAAATCCGGCAACTGGAGAATGCCGCTCTGGCATTCTTCCAGGAGTTTATAGAGATCGTAGGGATTGGTTTGGAAAGTTGATCCGGCCATTAAAGAACTCCCTATGGTTGGAGCGCTGGGTCTTTTTCGTTTCGATGTCTAACAATCGAAATAAGCGGCGGCAGTCCGCTTGATTTCGATTGTTTAACAGCGCGTAGCGTCTGTTAAACCAGTAATTGAACAGTTCTGTTTATCTCTACCACCATCCTCCGTCTCCGGTCAAGCCAAAATTCTCGGTTAACGATAGCAGGTTGTCTTCAACAGTTGTTTTTATGCAATAAATCGATGAGATTTTTTAAATCTTTTTCTATTTCAACATCTTAAACAATGCTGATCAAGCGTCACGACTTGGCAAGAACGCCTACTTCACTACTGCTGGCTGTCTGTTTATCATTACCTACCGCAAGATAAACAGTTTCTGGATATCATGACATGCTTGCCATCCCCCCTTAACATGGGCCGTCAGTACGACACGTTGCTGGAGCGCAAGGACGTTACCGTTGAGCCTTACCTCCTCTCATCGGTGAGGTCATGAGAAACTGATAGGTGGTAAGAGACCGGATAATCAGGCTCGCCAAGCGCCGCCGGTTGCGCCAGAATACCGGACGCCGCGCGCACACGCCTTGCCGCAGGCAGCGCCGGGCACTCCGCCTATGTCGCCAGGATTTCCATCATGACTATCCGCAATCTCGACTATCTGTTCAAACCCCGCTCCATCGCACTGCTGGGCAACGGCAGCCCTCTCGACCGGCTGCTGATGCGTAATCTGCTCGACGCCGACTTTGCCGGGCCGGTGATGCCGGTGATCGGTAACCGGCCGGCGCTGGACGGCGTACTCACTTATCCCGCTATCGCCAGCCTGCCGCTGGCGCCGGACCTGGCGGTGATTACCCTGCCTCTGGAAGAGACCCCGGCGCTGCTCGACCAGTTGGGCGCCCGCGGTGCCCGGGCCGCCGTGGTTATCAGCGCCGGCAACCCCTACGGGGAAGCCGCTGCCCGTCAGTCTCTCGGCCAGGCCATGCTGGACGCCGCCAAACCCTACCTGCTGCGGATCGTCGGCCCTGATTGCCTGGGTGTAGCCGCCCCCTCGGCCGGCCTGAACGCCCTGGCGAGCGGCTACCGGCCAGCCGCCGGGCACGTCGCATTCATCACCCACGCCAGCGCAGTCGCGCGGGCGGGCCTGGACTGGGGCGCCCATCTGGGGACCGGCTTCAGCCACTTCCTCAGCCTCGGCGAGGGGCTGGATGTGGATATCGCCGACAGCTTGGATTATCTGGCCACCGAGGTGCGCAGCCGGGCGATTCTGCTGTACCTGGAGCAGCTCCGCAATCCACGCAAATTCATGTCGGCGGCCCGGCGGGCGGCCCGCATCAAGCCGGTCATCGCCCTCAAGCCGCGCCACTATACGCACGGCGCCGCCAGCGACGCCGTCTACGAGGCGGCGTTCCGACGCGCCGGCATCCTCCGGGTCAGCGACCGCCACGAGCTGTTCACCCTGGTGGAGACGTTGACCGCCGGCCAGCCGGTCGGCAACGACCGGCTGGCCATCCTCAGCAACAGCCACAGCCTTAGTCTGCTGGCGGTGGATATCCTGGATCATTACGGCGGTCGCCTGGCGCAATTGTCCACGGAGACCCGGCAGGGCTTGCGGCAACTGCTGGGAGCGCCGGTCGCGCCGGACAATCCCATCGATCTGGGCGATGCGGCCGCCGCCGACCGGTACGGCAACGCCCTCGATCTGCTGGTGCAGGATCGCGGTGTGGATGGGGTACTGGCGATCCATGTGCCCACCCCTTTTGGCGATCCCGTCCTAATCGCCGACGCCATCATCCAGCGTCAGCCGCGCACCACCCGTTGCCTCATCGCCAGTTTCGTAGGGCCGCAGGCGGGCCAGGCGGCCCGTCACCGCACCATGCAGCAGCGGATACCCACCTATGAAACCCCCGATGAAGCAGTACGGGCCTTCATGCGCATTGTGCAACATAAACGCAATCAGGAACTGCTGCTGGAGACGCCGCCGTCCGCGCCCGAAGCCTTCACGCCAGACAGCGGCACGGCGCGGCGCATCATCGCCGGCGCGCTGCAGCGGGGTTCGGGCAAGCTGGATGAGATCGAAGCCATGGAATTGCTGGCCGCTTACGGCATTCCGGTAGCGCAGTTCTACCAGGCGGCTGATCCGAGCGAGGCCGCCGCCATCGCCGGCCGGCTCGGTCGCTCGGTCGCCCTGAAGATCAGGTCGCCCGACATTCCTCATAAATACCGGGTGGATGGGGTGATGCGCTATCTGGAATCGCCGCAGGTGGTGCAGGAAGCGGCCGAGTCACTGCTGGCGCGGGTGCGAGAGCTGGCGCCCGAGGCGCGCATCGGCGGATTTCTGCTGCAACCGATCGAATACCGGGGTAATGCCTTCGCCATAACCCTGGGGGTACGTTCCGGCGGCCCCTTCGGTCCGGTATTGTATTTTGGCCAGGGCGGTACGGAAGCCGAGGTGATCGGCGACATCGCCTATGGTTTGCCGCCGCTCAACCTGCATCTGGCCCATGAAATGATGGCCAAAACGCGCATCTATCCAGTGCTGCGCGACAGCCTGCTGCGCAAGGTCGATCTGGAGGCGCTGGCGCTGACGCTGCTCAAGGTGGCGCAACTGGTGATCGATCTGGGAGAGATCGTCGAACTGGACATCAATCCGCTGCGCGCCAGCGCCAGCGGAGTGGTCGCTCTGGATGCCCGGGTGCGGGTGGCCCCATTCAGCGGCAAGCCGGCGGAACGGCTGGCTATCCGCCCCTATCCGAAGGAACTGGAAGAGCGTTTTTCGCTGCCCGATGGCCGCACGTTGTTGATCCGGCCCATCCTGCCCGAGGACGAACCGGCCTTGCAGGACTTGGTGCGCCGCACTCCGCCGGAAGAAGTGCGCATGCGCTTCTTCCAACCGCTCCGCGAACTGCCCCATCCGATGGCGGCGCGCCTGACCCAGATCGATTACAATCGCGAAATGGCGCTGCTGGTCACGGCACCGGGTCTGCCCGGCAAGGCCGCCATTTACGGCGTGGCGCGCATCAACGCCGATCCGGACAACGAGCAGGCGGAGTACGCCATCCTGGTGGATCACGACATGACCGGCATCGGTCTGGGGCCCATGCTCATGCGCCGCATCATCAATTATGCCCGGGCCGCCGGCATCCGCGAGATCATCGGCGAAGTGCTGCACGAGAACGAACGCATGCTGCGCATCAACGAGGCGCTGGGCTTCACGCTCACCCGCTGCGCCGACGATCCGGAGTTGGTGCGCGTATCCCTGCGGCTGGCCGACTGACCGCCGCCGTGCCCGGCGAGCGCGTTCACTCCTACAGCAAGATCTGACAGCGGGACTATCGCCATGGCCGTCTATAACCTCGATGCCTTGTTCCAGCCCGACGCCATTGCCCTGCTTTGCAGCGGCAGCGCCAGTGAGGTCATTATCGCGCGCAATCTGATGAACGCGGGATTTCAGGGTCCGGTCATGCCGGTCGCTGCGACCCGCCGGGCGCTGGAAGGCGCACTGGCTTATCCCGATGTGGCCAGTCTCCCGTTGACGCCGGCGCTGGCGGTGATCACCTCGCCGCTGCCCACGGTGCCGGCCCTGCTCGGCCAGTTGGGAGAACGCGGAGTGCGCGCGGCGGTGATCGTCAGCGAGGCCCAGGCCGCCACCGCCAGCCAGCGCGACGCCCTGCATCAGGCGATTGTGGAGGCGGCCAGACCGTACGCGCTGCGAGTGCTCGGTCCCGGCTGTCTGGGATTGAGCGTGCCGGCCATCGGCCTGAATGCCAGTGTGAGTCGGTTTCAACCGACGGTCGGCCATGCGGCCCTGGTCACACAATCCAGCGCCATCGCGCAAAGCGCGCTGGACTGGGGCAAGCATCAGGGTTTCGGTTTCAGCCACCTGATCCATATCGGCGTGGAACTGGATGTCGATTGCGCCGATATCCTGGATTACCTGACCGGCGATTACCGCACCCGGGCGATCCTGCTGTATCTGGAGCATATCCGCGACGCCCGCAAATTCATGTCGGCCGCGCGGCGGGCGGCGCGTATCAAGCCGGTGATCGTGCTCAAATCCCACCGCTACCGGGAGGACGATATCGCTGACGCCGTGTATTCGGCGGCCTTCCGGCGGGCCGGCATCCTCCGGGTCGAGGACCGTTATGAGCTGTTCAACCTGGTGGAGGCCCTGGTGGCCGCTAAACTGGTGCGCAACGACCGCCTGGCGATCATCAGTAACAGCCACAGCCTGAACCTGCTTGCCACCGACACTTTGTATCATTATGGCGGCCGGCTGGCGCAGTTTTCCGGGGCCACGCAGGAAGGTCTGGAGCATTTGCTGGAGCCGGCGGCCAGCAACATCAATCCGGTGGATTTGGGCAATCAGGCCGCCGCCGCCGCCTATGGCGAGGCGCTCGATCTGGTGCTGCACGATCCGGGCGTGGATGGGGTGGTGGTGATCAAGGCCCCCAGCGCCCTGAGCGAGGCGCTGCCGGTCGCGGAAGCGATCGTACAGCGCCTGCCTGGCAACCGCCGTTGCCTGCTGGCCAGTTTTTCCGGTCCGGATGCCGGGGCCGCGGCCCGCCGCCTGACCACGGAGCGGCAGGTGCCTACTTACGAGACCTCCGAAGCCGCGGTGCGGACGTTTATGCGCATCGTCCAGTACAAGCGCAACCAGCAGTTGCTGATGGAAACGCCGCCGTCTCTGCCGGAAGAATTCACGCCGTATACCGAAGCGGCGCGGCATATCGTCGCCCAGGCGCTGGCCGAGAGCCGCGACCGGCTGAACGAATTCGAGGCGCTGCAATTGCTGGCGGCTTACTGCATCCCGGTGGTGGACACTTATATAGCGCGCTCCCCGGTCAGCGCCGCCGACTTCGCCACCCGCCTGGAGCGGCCGGTTGCCCTGAAAATTCTCTCGCCGGACATCGACAAAGAATTGCAGATCGGCGGCGTGGCGCGCTACCTGAACACCCCTGAAGCCGTGCGTCAGGCGGCTGACGCCATGCTGATCCGCCTGCACAATATCGCGCCGGCGGCGCACATCGACGGTTTTCTCGTCCAGCCGATGGAGTATCGGGATGGTGCCTATGAAATGATCCTGGGCAGCCGTCCCGGCGGCCACTTCGGCCCGGTTTTGTATTTCGGCCAGGGTGGCGCCGAGGCCGAGGTGATCGATGATATTGCCTATGGACTGCCGCCGCTGAACCTGCATCTGGCGCGCGAAATCATGTCCCAGACCCGTATTTTTCAGCGCCTGCGCTTCAGCCTGTTGCGGCGGGCGGATCTCAACGCGCTGGCCCTGACCCTGGTCAAGGTGGCGCAGATGGTGGTCGAGCTGGGCGAACTGGTGGAACTGGAGATCAATCCACTGCGAGTCAGTGCGCACGGCGTGCTGGCGCTGGACGCCCGGGTGCGTCTTGCGCCCTGCCATGGCGATCCTGCTGCCCGCCTGGCGATCCGGCCCTATCCCAAGGAATTGGAAGACAACTGTACGCTGCCGAACGGTCACGAACTGCTGCTGCGTCCCATCCTGCCCGAAGACGAGCCCGCACTGCAGGCGCTGGTGCAGCGCGCCTCGCCCGAGGATTTACGGCTGCGCTTCTTTCAGCCCATTAGGGAACTGTCCCACGATATGGCGGCGCGCCTGACCCAAATCGACTATAACCGCGAAATGGCGCTGGTGGCGGTCGATCCGGGCATACCCGGCAAAGCCGAGATGTATGGCGTGGTCAATCTGAGCGCCGACCCGGACAATGCGACAGCCGAATACTCCATCATCGTCGATCGCACCCTGATGCGCCTGGGGTTGGGCTCACTGTTGATGCGCCGCATTCTGGATTATGCCCGGGTCCGCGGCATTCGCGAGGTGTACGGCGAAGTGTTGCAGGAAAATGAGCCGATGCTGCAACTCAACAAGGCGCTGGGCTTCACCATCCAGATGACGCTGGATGACCCCGGGCTGCGCCATGTCAGCCTGCGTCTCTGATGCCAGCCGGTATGGCAAAGGGCCTGGCTGATTAAATTACATCCGCAGGGTATACGGTGTTTGACATAGCGATTGTATACAGGTACGCTTTAGCAGGTTTTTCGAGATTATCCGACGGCGTAACGCCGCTGTTAACGTTCAGCTTAATCAATCCGCAGCGCATTATGTTTTTCAATTACGATCATCTGCAATTCTTTTACGAGCCTTTCCCAATCGGCATGGCCAAGCCCATTATGGATGAGAGCACTTATCAGGAATTTCTGGACCATTTTCCGGCGCTGGAACTGTTCGATGATTACAAGAAGATAGGGCGGCCCGGCAGCAAACACACGCTTTCCGAAAAAGAAAATCCCCGCGCATTTAATGATTTCGTGCGCTCGGATCCGTTATGGCGCGAATTTCACCGCTGGATCAAAAGCGATGCGTTCGTTTACGAAGTTATCAGTGTCCTGAACAGGCATCATATCGATCTTGGCTATAAATATATTCCGCCGGCGCGCCGCCTCTTGCGGCGGCTTATAGGAGTGGCGCGCGGTCGTCTTTCCCCGGACGCCGCCAGGTTGCGGGCGCGTTTCGAATTCTCGGCCATGTCAGCCGAAGGGGGGCATCTCAACCCGCATACCGATGCGCCTTCCAAGATCGTGACCCTGGTCGTTTCCATGATGCGCGAGGGTGAATGGAACCTCGCTTTCGGCGGCGGCACCGATGTCAACCGCCCCAAAGAGGATTATTACCGGTACAATCAATTAAACCGCCTGGCGACATTCGACGATATGGAGGTGGTCCATACTTTCGAGTATAGTCCCAATCAGGCGGTCATTTTCGTCAAGACGTATAACTCCTGGCATTCCGTCCGCCCCATGACTGGTGACAGCACAGCGCCGCTGCGCAAGACGCTCGACTATCAATATAGAAAGGTTGATATAAGCGATTTCAGGCCCGCCCACGTTGCCGGGTAGCGCTCCGGTCAGGGGAAATTTCCAAGGTTTTGCTGCATGACTGGCTACTCTGACTTAACGATCTGCACTGTCTCGTTTCATTCAAAACCCTGGCTTGATTTAAACGCCAGACTGGCTTCATCTAAAAATCCAACCGCCAGGATCCATTGGGTGGTCGCTGAAAATTCTCCAGCCGATTCCTTTTCCAGGCTGGATGAAAATGATGCCCGTTTCACCGTCATCCCCGGCGCCAGCTTCGAGCAGAGAGTTTATGCATCGGGAAGCTACCATCATGCGGCCGGCCTGCATAAAACTTTTGCCTATATTGACAGCCGCTATGTACTTTTTCTCGATCCGGATTTTTTCATCGTAAGAGATCATTGGATAGAAGCAATTATCGATCATATGCAGACCGATGGCCTGGCTTTTCTGGGCGTTCCCTGGCATCCCCGGTGGTTTCTGAAGAATCGTTATTTTCCCTGCGTGCACTGCATGTTCGTGGATCTGGAACAAGTTCCGCTGGCCACATTGAACTTCTCCCCCGATTACGAAAATATACCGGCTTACAAAGATAATGAAGAGGTGCAGGGAATCATTGGAAAATCCGGACGGTCCCTGCTTAAGATTCTCGATCCTCTAAAGCTCAGACGACGTAAACATATAGGCGCGTCGAGAGATGTCAGTTGGCGTATCTATGCCCGCTATTTTGGCAATCCGCAATATAAAGCAGAGTGCTTGCAGCCGGTCTACCGATTTGAGCGGAATAACCTGCAATACAGGCTGGAGAAACTACTGCCTGACCGATTCAGTTTTATTCCAAAAAAAGAAGGTTATTTTACGGCAAAGGGTTTTCGAGAGAGAGGTTTAGCCGATCTCGATGGCCTGGGCTGGGAGGAATTCGTTTGGAGGGATGAACCGTTTGGCTTTCATGTCCGGTCTCAGCCCAAGGTGACTTCCAAAGAATCCATGGATTTTCATCACACCCAACTGCTCGAATTCCTGAATTTGCAGCCGGCTTGAGAGCGGACATGCTCGCAAGCCGGGCCTGCCTCTTGGCGGCGCCGGCGCCAGTCACTGCTTGAAAAGCTTGTGCTAGGCAGCCGTTTCGATATTGATGGTCAAGGTCTTACGCATGGCGTTGGAATCTGTCCCCGTCATCGGCCGGACGGAATGCCAGGAATTGAAGGTTTTAATGAACAGGACGCCCTGATTGGGCGTGAATTCGTAAGTATGCAGCACGTCCATCTCATCGAAATCGGCTTTACGGTTCATCTGATTGAAACTGTGGCCAGTACTTTTGGGACGGTTGACATCAGTGCCGCCGCCAAAAGCCGGATTCCATTCACCTTCGCGCATCATGGAGACGATCATGGTGACGATTTTGGAGGGCGCATCGGTGTGTGGCAGGACACTGCCGCCCTGCGCCGGCAGCATCGAGAATTCGAAGCGGGACGCCAGCCTGGTGGAGCGCGGAATCTGGCCGCGGCTGAGGCTTTTTATAAATTTCAATGCGCGTTTCCCTGGCGGTATGGGCGGCAATCCATAGCCGAGGTCGATATGATGTTGCCGCAACATATTCATAATCCCAGTGACGAACTCATCACTCTTGATCCAGCGGTGAAACTCCTTCCACAACGGGTTCGAGCTGATAAATTCTTTATATTCGTCGGGATTGAATCTCTCTGAAAGAGAGTACTTGTTACCGACCTTCGGTATGCTCTTGAAGATTTCCAGAGGCGGATAATTATCCAGAAATTCCCGATAAACCTCCTCCGCCATCAGGGGTTTAGCCAACCCTATGGGAAAGGGCTCATACTGGAACTCGAAATGGTCATATAGGAAGAACATAGCCGCTTGCTTATAAACCCGCTGTTATACTCAATTATTTAACAAAGCTACCTGCTTGCATCATAGGTTCATACTACCCAGGCCTGCCTCATACTCCTCGTAATAGCAGCGAGGATTCGATTGGAAGAACTGCCCAAACGCCTTCGGGCGCCACCCGTCGACCACCGGCCAGGGGGACAGTATTACAACACAGTCCGCCAGCGTATGGCGCGAGTGCTCTAGGGGGACGCTCTGGTTCCAAATCGCCGACAGTAGTGGCAGCAGCATCCGGGCTAAGTATGACTGATTTACTAGGGTTATATAGACTATCATAAATCTTAGAAGTTGTGCTGTTCCGTAGAGAGATACCAGGCCCCCTCGCTGCTCGCCGGAGACGCGCAGCGAGGGGGCCTGGCCTACTGATAATAGCCACATCCGACGAATCCGTCGAACCCCGGAATCCGCTTGAAATACGAAATCTTGGACTGAATCCGTCCGGTCTGTGGATTGATCCACTCGTACTCGAACGCGCCGCCACCGCTGGATTTACTCATTTCGATCATTTGCTGGGCCACCAGCTTGCCGTCCGGGCTGCGGACATCCTTGAGATTGACCCCCGGCAGATTGATTGGAGCGGAGTTGGCCAGGTTGTTGCCCTGAAAATCGTAGACGAACACATACAGCTCACCGTCCCGGAAGGGATTGTCCGGTTGCTTGAAATCGCGCAAGGCCTGCTCCAGGCCGACCGTTGCGATATGCTTGAGAGCCTTGTGCACCAGTTCCATGGCCTCCCGCTTGGCTGCTTGCGGGTTACGGTACTCCTCCGCCGGCAACGGCGCGGTGTGGAACAGACCCAGCCAGACCGCTAGCAATACGCTGACTAAGCGCATAAACTGCCCCTCCACGAAAGTGGCGATTGTCTATAGAACGACAACACTCTACCGGATACCCAAGCAAAATGCATGGAGCGCATGGCGAACCACCCGAAGGCCATGGACGACAGCGCGTTGGAGAGCCGGCATGGATAGTTGTGGCTGGCGTTCAGCCGCCGCTACCTCAATTCTTAGATGACTGCCGCGCGCAGCAAAGAGAAACAGTCTGCGGTTCAATTGTTTAACCCTTGGCTTATAATCCGGTCCATGAGCAAGAAAGAGACCGCCGACAACGCGATTGTCAGAAACAAGCAGGCGCTCCACGAGTACTTCATCGAGGAACGCTACGAGGCTGGCATCGCTCTGCAAGGCTGGGAAGTCAAGAGCATCCGCGCCGCGCGGGTGCAGATCAAGGAAAGTTATGTGCTGATCAAGCAGGGCGAAGCCTGGCTGTTCGGTTGCCATATTTCCCCGCTCAGTTCGGCTTCCACCCATATCAAACCCGATCCCACCCGGACCCGCAAACTGCTGCTCCACCGCCTGGAGTCGAATCGGCTGATCGGGGCGACCGAACGCAAGGGTTATACCCTGATCCCGCTGGCGCTGTACTGGAAACACGGCCGGGTCAAACTGAATATCGGTCTTGCCCGGGGCAAGAAAGAGCACGACAAACGCGCGGCGGAAAAGGACCGCGACTGGCAGCGGGAAAAACAGCGCCTGTTGCGGGTCGGATAACGGCCGCCATCCAACCGAGAAGAAGACATCATGAGCCAAGTCACCAAATATCTACTGGACGAGAGCCGGTTGCCCCGGTTCTGGTACAACATCGTGGCGGACCTGCCTTCTCTGCCGCCGCCGCCGCTGCACCCGGCCACCCTGCAACCGTTAGGGCCGGAGCATCTCGCGCCTTTGTTTCCGCTGGCCCTGATGCAGCAGGAAGCAGCTACAGAACGGGAAATCGAGATCCCCGAACCGGTGCGCGATATTTACCGCCTGTGGCGACCGACGCCGCTGTACCGTGCCCGACGACTGGAGCAGGCGCTGGGCACGCCGGCCAGAATCTACTATAAGTACGAAGGCGTCAGCCCGGCGGGCAGCCACAAACCCAATACGGCCGTGCCGCAGGCGTTCTATAACAAGGAGGCCGGCATTAAGCGCATCGCCACCGAGACCGGCGCCGGCCAGTGGGGCTCGTCGCTGGCCTTCGCCGGGGCGCTGTTCGATATCGCCGTGCAGGTGTTCATGGTGCGCGTATCCTATCAGCAGAAACCCTACCGGCGGGCTTTGATGGAGACCTACGGCGCCAGTTGCGTCGCCTCGCCGTCGCCGGACACCGCCGCCGGCAGGGCGATACTCGCCCGCAATCCGGAGCATCCGGGCAGCCTGGGCATCGCGATCTCGGAAGCGGTGGAGGTCGCGGCGCAGCACGCCGACACCCACTATGCCCTCGGTTCGGTGCTCAATCACGTGTTGCTGCACCAGACCGTGATCGGACTGGAAGCCATCGCGCAACTGGAAATGGCGGACGATTATCCGGACGTGATCGTCGGCTGCACCGGGGGCGGCTCCAATTTCGCCGGCATCGTATTTCCCTTCCTGTGCGCGCAACTGCAAGGCGGCCGCAAGCTGCGCATCATCGCGGTCGAGCCGTCCGCCTGCCCCACGCTGACGCAAGGCAAATATGCCTACGATTACGGTGATACCGCCCATCTGACACCGCTCACCAAGATGTACACCCTGGGTTCGAGCTTCACGCCGCCGGGATTCCATGCCGGCGGATTGCGCTATCACGGCATGGCGCCGCTGGTCAGCCATCTGGCAGCGCTAAAGCTGATCGAGGCTCGCGCCTACCAGCAACTGGCCTGCTTCGAGGCCGGCGTGCAATTTGCCCGGACAGAAGGCATTCTGCCGGCGCCCGAAGCCAATCATGCGATTCGCGCGGTCATCGACGAAGCGGTGCGCTGCAAGGTGGAAAACGACAGCCGTTGCATCCTGTTCAATCTATGCGGTCACGGCCATTTCGACATGCAGGCGTATATGGATTATTTCGCCGGCAAACTGGTGGATCAATCCTACGACGAATCTGAACTGGCGCTGGCGCTGGCTGGCCTGCCGTCGACGCCGGTAGCCGGTTGAGAGAGTGGTCGGGCACCAGTCACCGGGGGCGGGCCTGGCGCCCGCCCCCTAACCTGGCGCAAGCCGGACGGCTAATAGGCGCCGCTGCTTGACGGCGGCGGCGGATAACCGCCGGACGTACCGTAGCCGCTGGAGGCGGGCGGCGCATAGCTGCCGGGGGCGCCATAACCCCCCGCGGCGGGCGGCGGAGACGTGCCGGGGGCGCCATAACCCCCCGCGGCGGGCGGCGGAGATGCGCCGGGGGCGCCATAACCGCCTGCGGCGGGCGGCGGAGACGTGCCCGGTTGTCCGGCGACCGGCTGCTGCTGGCCTTCCACCACCGGACGGATCAATATCTCCACCCGCCGGTTTTGAGCCCGTCCGGCCGCCGTGGAATTGTCGGCGCGCGGATTCTGTTCGCCCCGACCTTCGATAGACAGGCGCTGCGGAGCGACGCCCTTGGAGCCCAGGAAACTGGCCACGCTCTGGGCACGTTGCCGGGACAGGTTCAAATTATAGGTATCGGAACCCTGGCTGTCGGTATAACCGACCACTGTTACCGTGGTGTTCGGATATTGATTCAATACGCCGCTCACTTTATCCAGGGCCGGCCCGAAATTCGGCTTGATGGCAGCGCTGTCGAAGTCGAACAACACTTCGCTCGGCAGATCCAGGCGGATACTGTTATCCGGCTGGCGGACAATGCCGATGTTGTTGCGGCGCTGTTCCTCCGCCAGAGCCTGTTGCAGCGCCTGCTGCTGCCGGTCCATATAATTGCCCACGGCGGCGCCGGCCAGCGCTCCGATGGCGCCACCGATCAGCGCGCCCCGCTTGTTGTCTTTGGCGACGGCGACGCCGATGCCGGCACCGGTTGCGGCGCCCACGCCGCTGCCGATCATGGTGCGCTGGTAAGGATTATCCGCGCAGGCGGCCAGCGCCAGCGCTATAACGCTGCACAGAACGATCTTGAAAATGGCTTGCATGTGAAGTATCTCCTGAAGGTCTATGTGAGTCCGTCTCGTAAAGGCGCTCTCCAGCCGAGATTGGCAGTCGGATAACCTGAAATTATGCTTTATCGAGACTTGCGGCAGGCGATTATAGTGGTTAGTCATAAAAATTGTAAAAGCACACGCTGATCACGCTGAAGTCTTTTTGTTATGCTGGCGCACCATGATTCAACACAGACAATTATAGTTATATGCTTGCACAGATGAGATTGACGGCAGCCAATCTTAACAATCTGACGCGCCTTGCCATACCGGCCAATATCCTATTGGTGATCCTGGTGGCCTACTGTCTGGCGCAAATCAGCTGGAGTCTGGCTGCAACCGGCGGTTACCCTGCTCCCCCCGGCCGGCAGGCCCTCGCCGGCCGATGCAACCACTGCCGCAGGGGAGGACAAACGCACGCAACTGGCGGCGATCGTCAACTGGCATCTGTTCGGCAAACAGGAGGTGGCCAAGCCGGTGGCGCCGGTAGTGCCGCCACCGCAGGCAGCCCCCGAAACCAAACTGAACCTGAAACTGGTGGGCATTTTTTACTCGGAAAATAAAAAATACGCTCTGGCCATCATTTCCGACAGCGGCGGTCCGGAATGTGCCACCCGGATTGACGAGCGAATTCGCGATCGGAACTGCAATCCGGTGCCCAACGGTCCGATCCTGGCACAGGTCCAACCCAACAAGGTCATTATTTCCCGTAACGGTGTGCTGGAAACCCTGAGCCTGCCCAGGGAAACCCTCGACAGCGCTGCCAAACCCGGCCCACGCGCCGCGCCCCTGATCACGCCCACTGCGCCTAATCTGGCGCCCGAGGCTGCTGCGCCGCCGCCTCCCAATCCGCTGGCCACGACCACCGCCGGCGCGCCGCCGCCCATCGACGCCAGCGCAGCCGTGGAGCGCCTGCGCAGCCAGTTGACCGGCGGACAGGGAACGCTACCCGAAATGGTCAACGCCGCTCCCGCCGTACAAAACGGACAATTCATAGGCTTTCGCCTGCGGCCAGGGCGAGACCGTGAACTGTTCACGCAACTGGGGTTGCAGACCGGCGATGTGATCACCCAGGTCAACGGCGCGCCGCTGACCGATCCGGTCCAGGGAATGGCCGCGCTGCAAACCATACTGAGCGCCGATCAGGCGGATGTGCGAATATTACGCAATGGTGAAGAAATACCCCTTAAATTCATTCTACGCACCCAGTAAGTCTGGGGCATGCATCGGGCAATCCTTATGATGTCAGGCATCACCCGTCGTCGCGGCCGCCGGACGCTTATCCGGCGCTGTGTCTTTTTTGCGCTGCTGGTGGGTCTGATCCTGCCTCTCCAGGCCGCCAACCAGGTTACCCTGAATCTGAAGAACGTCGATATCAACGCTTTGATCGAAAGCGTATCCGCGATTACGGGCAAGAACTTTATCGTCGATCCACGGGTCAAGTCGCAAGTCAGCGTGATTTCCTCGCGGCCGATGAACGAGGATGAAGTCTACGAAGTGTTCCTGGCGGTGCTGTCGGTGCACGGTTTCGCCGCCATCCCTGCGGGGCCGGTCATCAAAATCCTGCCCTCCGCCAGCGCCAAACAGGACACCATTCCGACCGTCAGCCGCCCCAGTCTGGATCCCAACGACCAGGTGGTGACTCAGGTGATCCAGGTGGACAACGTCTCCGCCGCCCAGATCGTGCCGATCCTGCGACCACTGATTCCGCCTCAGGGCCATCTGGCCGCGTATGCTCCCACCAACGTGCTGATCGTGTCCGACATCGCCGGCAACGTGGAGCGCATCGCCGACATCATCCGCCGCATGGACCGGGCCAGCGACGAGGAGGTGGAAATTATCCCCTTGCGCTATGCCGCCGCCAACGAGGTGGTGCGCACCATCACCTCGATGGAGCAGGCTAGAGGGCAGGCCGCCGCCGCCCAGGGCGGGCAGGGCCTGGCGCCGGCCCGGCTGGTGGCCGACGAACGCACCAACAGCGTGCTGTTGAGCGGTGACAAGAGTTCCCGCCTGCGCATGCGGGCGCTGATCTCGCATCTGGATACGGCGGTGACGCGCGAAGGCAATACCCAGGTGATCTATCTGCGTTACGCCAAGGCCAAGGATCTGGCCCAGGTATTAACCGGCGTGAGCAAGAAGATCGCCGAGGAACAGCAGCAGACGGCGCCGGGGCAACAGCAGGGAGCGCCGCCCGCGCCCATCCGGGGCGGTGGCGGTGGTGGCGGCGGCGCCGCCGGCAGTCTCATCGATATCCAGGCCGACGATGCCACCAACTCCCTGGTCGTCACCGGTCCTCCCGCCGCTATTCAAACGCTGCGCGCCGTGATCGCGCAACTGGACGTGCGCCGGGCGCAGGTGCTGGTGGAGGCGGCGATCGCCGAAGTATCGGCGGAGCGAACCGCCCAGTTAGGGGTGCAATGGATCGCCGCCACTGATCAGGTCGGTGTTATCGGCCTTACCAATTTCACACTGGGCGCCAATCTGGCCACCTTAGCGGCGGCGGCGCTGAGCGCGCGGGGCGCTATCAGAGGAGGCACCGTCAGTACTGGCGATACCCCAACCGGCACCGCCACCGCTCCGCTTGGCGGCGCCGGCACGGCGCTCGGCGGTTTGAATGCCGGCTTCGGGGATTTCAACGGCAGCCAGCGGTTTGCGGTCATCGTCAGCGCGCTGGCGGCCGATGCCGATAGCAATGTCCTGTCCACCCCTACCGTAGTTACCCTGGATAATGAAGAGGCTGAATTGTTCATCGGCCAGAACCTCGGTATTCAAACCGGTACTTACAGCACCAGCCAGACCAGCGGCCTTAACGCGAATCCATTCAATACCGTCGAGCGTACTGACGTGGGTCTGAAATTGAAGGTAAAGCCGCAAATCAACGAAGGCAATGCGGTACGGCTGGAAATTGTCCAGGAGGTGTCGAACCCGACCAGCGATATCAATACCGGCAATCCCACGTTCACCAAACGCGAGATCAAAACCAAAGTGCTGGTGGAGGACGGCCAGATCCTGGTATTGGGGGGACTAAATGACAACAGCCTCAACGAATCGCTGCAAAAAGTGCCCTTGCTGGGAGATATTCCCTGGGTAGGCAATCTGTTCCGCTATCGTACCGGCAGAAAAATCAAACGCAATCTGATGGTGTTTTTACATCCGATGATTTTGCGCGAGGGGTTGCAAGGCACGCTGGCCACCACCAACAAATACCTGTATATCCGCGAACAGCAACTGGACGCCCGGGCACGGCATGGCGATACCACCCTGTTGCCTGATGTGCAGCCGCCGTTGCTGCCATCGCAGCAGCAGGTCAAGCAGCGCAGGACGCTGGTGAACACCGATCCCGAGAATCCTCCGGAGCCCGTTCCGGCGCCCGTTCCGGTGCCCGTTCCGGCGCCCGTTCCGGCGCCGCCACCGGCCGTCGCCAGGCCCGAGCCGGCGCCTGTAGAACCCAGTCTATACGATGAGGAGCGGTACAAACATTGACTCTTTTAAGCCGTCCACCCTATGCGTTCGCCAAGCGCCACGGTGTCGTAGCCTTGGAACTGGCCAGCGATGGCCATGTCGATGTGGCCTACCGTCCCGGCGTCAGCCATCGCAGTCTGCTGGAGTTGCGCCGTGTGCTGAACCTGCCGCTCCGCCCCAAACAGGTGCCGGCGGAGACTTTCGAGAGTCTGTTGCAGGGCTTCTACGAGAGCGACTCCAACGGCGCCGCCCAGATGATCGAAGGCCTGGGCGAGGAACTGGATCTGAACCAGGTGGCGCAACAGCTCAAGGAGCCGGAAGACCTGCTGGAAAACGCCGACGATGCGCCGATCATCCGGTTGATCAATGCCCTGCTGACTGAAGCCATCAAGGAAAACGCTTCGGATATCCATATCGAATCCTTCGAGACCAGCCTGATGGTGCGCTTTCGCATCGACGGCGTGCTGCGCGAGGTGCTGCGCCCGCCGCGCGGTCTGGGACCGCTGCTGATTTCGCGGGTCAAAGTCATGGCCCATCTGGACATTGCCGAAAAGCGCCTGCCCCAGGACGGCCGCATTTCGCTGCGGGTGGCGGGCCGGGCCGTGGACGTGCGCGTCTCCACCCTGCCCGCCGGGCATGGCGAACGGGTGGTGATGCGCTTGCTGGACAAGCGCGAGGGCCGGCTGTATTTGAAGCACCTGGGCATGGACCCGGCCTCCCACGAGTTGCTGGAACGGCTGATTCACCGGCCGCACGGCGTGTTTCTGGTGACCGGTCCCACTGGTTCCGGCAAGACCACCACGTTGTATGCGGCCCTGACCATGCTCAACGACCGCAAGCGTAACATCATGACGGTGGAGGATCCGGTCGAGTATTTCCTGGATGGCATCAGCCAGACCCATGTCAATCCCAAGATCGACATGACCTTCGCGCGCGGCCTGCGGGCCATTCTGCGGCAGGACCCGGACGTGGTGCTGGTCGGGGAAATCCGCGACCTGGAAACCGCCGAAATCGCGGTGCAGGCCAGTCTGACCGGTCACCTGGTGCTGTCCACCCTGCACACTAACAGCGCGATCGGCGCCATCGCCCGCCTGCGCGACATGGGTGTCGAGCCTTTTCTGCTGTCGTCCAGCCTGATCGGCGTGCTGGCGCAGCGTCTGGTCCGGATGCTGTGCCCTCACTGCAAGCAGCCGCATAGCGCCACGACCGGCGACTGCCGCATCCTCGGCGTGGACCCGGCCCATCCGCCGACCATTTACAATCCGGCCGGCTGCGACCAGTGCCGGCAAACCGGTTACCGGGGACGCAGCGGCATCTTCGAACTGGTGGTGGTGGACGCGACGCTGCAAACGATGGTTCACGAGGGCAAGAGCGAACAGGAACTGGAGCGCTACGCCCGACGCTTTACGCCCAGCATTCGCGACGACGGCCGCCGGCGGGTGCTGCTGGGGGAGACCTCGCTGGAGGAACTGGTGCGGGTCACCCAGCAGGAAGAGTAGTCGCAGGAGACCACCATGCCCGCTTTTCAATACGCCGCCCTGGACGAACGCGGCCGCACCCGCAAAGGCCTGCAAGAAGCTGATACCCCGCGCCAGGTGCGGCAACTGCTGCGGGAACGCGGTCTGACGCCGCTAACCGTAGACGAAGTCGCCAGCCAGGAGCAGGTCCGCAGCGGTCGCCGCTGGGCGGGCGGAAGACGGATCAACGCCACCGAACTGGCGCTGGTGACCCGGCAACTGGCCACCCTGGTGAACGCCGGCTTTCCGGTCGAGGAAGCCTTGGGGGCGGTGGCCAGACAGGCGGAAAAGGCGCGCCTCAGCAGCCTGCTGCTGGGCGTGCGTGCGCGGGTGCTGGAAGGGCATAATCTGGCCACGGCGCTGGCGGATTTTCCCCGGGTGTTTCCGGAACTGTACCGAGCGACGGTGGCGGCGGGCGAGCAATCGGGCCATCTGGACGTGGTGTTCGAACGCCTGGCCGATTACACCGAATCCCGCCAGCAGATGCGGCAAAAGGTCGGTCTGGCGCTGTTCTACCCGGCGATGTTGACCACCGTGGCCATCCTGATCGTGGCCGGTTTGCTGGTCTACGTCGTCCCTCAGGTGGTGCAGGTGTTCACCAACATGAACCAGCAACTGCCGGCCCTGACCCGCTATCTGATCGCTGTCAGCGATTTTCTGCGTCAGCACGGCCTGTGGGTGCTGGCCGGCTTGCTGGCGCTGTTCGTCGGTTTCAACTACGGTCTGCGCCAACCCAAGTTCCGCCGCCGCTGGCACGCCCTGCTGCTGCGTCTGCCTTTGTTATCCCGCCTGGTTCGAGGGCTGAACACCGCTCGCTTCGCGCGCACCTTCAGCATCCTCATGGCGAGCGGTGTGCCCGTACTGGAGGCGCTGCGCATTTCCGCCCAGGTCATCAGCAACATGCCGATGCGCGAAGCGGTGGAAGAGGCCACCGCGCGGGTCAAGGAAGGCGCCAGCATCAATACCGCCATCAGCGCCAGCGGCCTGTTTCCGCTGATGACCGTGCAATTGATTGCCAGCGGCGAGGCCAGCGGTCGTCTGGAGGCCATGCTGGAGCGGGGCGCCACGCAGCAGGAACGCGAGACCGAAACGCTGATCGCCGCCCTGCTCAGCATTTTCGAACCCGTGCTGATCCTGACCATGGGTCTGGTGGTGCTTACCATCGTGCTGGCTATCCTGCTGCCGATCTTCGATCTGAATCAGATGGTGCGCTGAGCGGCGGCTGGGCGGCAACCGGTTGGCCCGCCAAGCAGGCCACGCTGTCACCGGACCTTGGGCCATGATCATCCTTTCGGCCAGAAGAACCTGGATTACGCTTCGCAAGCTCCGCTCCATCCAGGCTACACCGGTTTTGGCCCAAACGATGGTCATGGCCCGGACCTTGCCGGCGCGAGCCAGGGATCGCTGCCGCCGCTTGCGGCAAGCACCTGCGCCGCTAAAGAAAACTTTACCTTCTACCGAAGCTTGGGTTATACATGGGCGGCGGCGACCAGCCCGACCTGCAACGCACACCAAGGCGCCACCGATGGGATACCTTACACAGCAACTGATCAACGGCATCACCCTGGGCATGATCTATGGCCTGATCGCCATCGGCTATACGATGGTCTACGGGATCATCGGCATGATCAACTTCGCCCACGGTGAAATCTTCATGATCGGAGCGTTCATTTCGATCATCTTCATCACGCTGCTGCAACTCGGCGGCGTGACGTCCGTACCGCTGGTGCTGATCACCGTCCTGATCATCGCCATGTTGTTAACCTCGATCTACGGCTGGACTCTGGAGCGCATCGCCTACCGACCCTTGCGCAAGGCGCCGCGTCTGGCGCCGCTGATCTCGGCTATCGGCATGTCCATCTTCCTGCAGAACTACGTGCAGTTGCTGCAAGGCGCCCGGGTGCGGCCGATGCAGCCGCTGGTGCAGGGAGGCTTCACGGCCTTCGAGCAGGGCGGTTTCGCGGTGCAACTGAGCTACATCCAGATCATCATCTGGGTGTTGACCGTTGCGCTGATGGGGGTGTTCGCCTATATCATCAATCGTACCCCTCTCGGACGGGCGCAGCGGGCCTGCCAGCAGGATCAGGTCATGGCGGCCCTGCTGGGGGTCAACGTCGACCGCATCATTTCCATGACCTTCGTGATCGGCGCCGCCCTGGCGGCGGTCGCCGGCCTGATGGTCACGCTGTATTACGGCGTGGTGGATTTCTTCATCGGCTTCGTGGCGGGATTGAAAGCCTTCACAGCGGCAGTGCTCGGCGGCATCGGTTCGTTGCCGGGTGCCATGCTGGGTGGCCTGATCCTGGGCCTGGTGGAATCGCTCTGGTCGGCCTATTTCACTATCGAATACAAGGACGTAGCCGCTTTCTCCATCCTGGTGATGGTGCTGATCTTCCGGCCCACCGGCCTGCTCGGCAAGCCGGAAGTGGAAAAAGTCTGACCATTCCAGGGAAAGCCTGCCTTGCGTACCATCGACTTCCCCGCTCTGCTGAAAGACGCCGCGCTGGCGGCCCTGGTTACCCTGGTGGTGGCGTTTCCACTGGCCGGCTTGCGGATCGTGGACCAGGAAGGCGGCCTGGGTCTCGCCACCCGCTTTTCCTGGGTGGCGATGGCCGTGACCGTGGTGTTCGGCGGCCGTCTGGCGCTGCGCACCTTGCTGGCGCTGCGCGGACCGCAACCGCCGGAAAGCCGCTGCAACTGGCTGCAAGCCACACTGCAACCCTATATTTCCTGGTTCGTGCTGGCCGGCCTGACGGCCGCTTTTATCCTGCCCCTGCTGCCCTTTTCCAACCGCTATGTGATCGATGTCGCCACTACCGTGCTGATCTACATCATGCTCGGCTGGGGTTTGAACGTCGTGGTGGGTCTGGCCGGACTGCTGGATCTGGGTTACGTGGCTTTCTACGCCGTGGGCGCTTACAGCTACGCCCTGCTGGCGCTGCACTTCGGCTGGTCGTTCTGGATCTGTCTGCCGCTCGCGGGTCTGTTCGCTGCCTCTTTCGGGGTCCTACTTGGCTTTCCGGTACTGCGCCTGCGGGGTGATTATCTGGCTATCGTGACCCTCGGCTTCGGCGAGATCGTCCGCATCATCCTGCTCAACTGGGCCAAGGTCACAGGCGGACCCAACGGTCTGTCCGCCATTCCCCGCCCCAGTTTCTTCGGCCTGCCTTTCGCCAGTTCCTCCACCGACGGCCAGGCCACGTTTCATCAGTTCTTCGGCCTGGAGTACGCCGGCCAGCACCGGGTGATTTTTCTGTATTACCTGATTCTGTCCCTGGCGTTGCTCACCAATCTGTTCACCCTGCGCATTCGCCGGCTGCCGATCGGGCGCGGCTGGGAGGCGCTGCGCGAAGATGAAATCGCCTGCCGTTCGCTGGGACTCAATCCCACCAACACCAAGCTGACCGCCTTCGGCATCGGCGCCATGTTGGGCGGTTTCGCCGGCTCGTTCTTCGCCACCCGCCAGGGCTTTATCAGTCCGGAAAGCTTTAGCTTTATGGAATCGGCCACCATTCTGGCTATCGTGGTGCTGGGCGGCATGGGCAGTCAGATCGGCGTCGTGGTCTCGGCGATGCTGCTGATCCTGTTACCGGAATTCGGACGGCAGTTCGAACAGTTCCGCATGCTGCTGTTCGGCGCCGCCATGGTACTGATCATGGTGTGGCGGCCGGGCGGTCTGCTGGCTACCCGCCAACCCACGTTGCTGTTGCATGGAGCGGCTTCTGGCAAAGGATCAGCAGCGGCTCCCGCCAGGGAGTCCTCATGAGCGTGGCGCCTTTGTTGCTGACGGTGGAGCATCTGACCATGCGTTTCGGCGGCCTGGTCGCGGTGGCTGACCTGTCCTTCACGGCGCGGCAACGAGAGATTACCGCCATCATCGGTCCCAACGGCTCCGGCAAGACCACCGTGTTCAACTGCCTGACCGGTTTCTATCAGCCGACCGTGGGCCGGCTGACCCTGCACCGTCCCGGCAATCCCTGCTATCTGGAGCGCATGGACGATTTCCGCATCAACCGCGCCGGGGTCGCCCGGACTTTCCAGAACATCCGCCTGTTCCAGGGCATGACGGTGCTGGAGAATCTGATCGTCGCTCAGCACAATCCGCTGATGCGGGCTTCGCTGTTCAGCATCGCCGGGCTGTTGGGTTGGCAGCGTTACCGCCACGCCGAGCGGCAGGCGGTCGACTTCGCCCGTCACTGGCTGGAGCGGGTCGAACTGGTCGAGCAGGCCGACTGGCCCGCGGGCAGCCTGCCCTATGGCGCCCAGCGGCGACTGGAGATCGCCCGTGCCCTGTGCACGCGGCCGCTGCTGCTGTGTCTGGACGAGCCGGCGGCCGGTCTGAATGCGCGCGAATCGGCGCAGCTTAACCGCCTGCTGCTGTCCATCCGGGAACGGGAGGGCATCGGTATTTTATTGATCGAACACGATATGAGCGTGGTGATGGAGATTTCCAACCAGATCGTGGTGTTGGATTACGGCCGTAAAATCGCCGCCGGCTCCCCGCAGGAGATTCGCCACGATCCCACCGTGATCCGGGCCTACCTGGGCGAAGAAGAGCAGGACGCCTTGCCACCGGAAGTGGCCGACGACCTGCGCGAGAGCGAGTGAGATGCTGACGGTAGCCGGCGTACATACCTTCTACGGTCATAACGAAGCATTGAAAGGCGTTGATCTCACGGTACAAGCCGGCGAGATCGTCACCCTGATCGGCGCCAACGGCGCCGGCAAGTCCACGCTGTTGATGACCCTCTGCGGCAATCCCAACGCCGCCCAGGGCAAGATCGAGTTCGACGGCGAGGACATTACCCGCCTGCCGACCTACCAAATCGTGCAGCGCGGCATCGCCCAGGTGCCGGAAGGCCGGCGCATCTTTCCGGCCCTCACTGTGCTGGAGAATTTGCAGATGGGCTCCAGGCTGGCCGAAGCGGCGCAGTTCGACGCCAATCTGGAGCGTGTTTTTAGGTTGTTTCCCCGCCTGAAGGAGCGCCGGCAGCAGCGCGGCGGCACGCTGTCGGGCGGTGAGCAGCAGATGCTGGCCATCGGCCGGGCGCTGATGAGCCGCCCGCGCCTGTTGCTCATGGACGAACCTTCGCTCGGCCTGGCGCCGTTGCTGGTGAAGCAGATCTTCGCGGTCATCCGGGAGATCAACGAGCGGCAGAATATCAGCATCTTTCTGGTCGAACAGAACGCCTATCACGCGCTGCGGCTGGCGCATCGCGGCTATGTCATGGCGAACGGCCGCATTATCATGGCCGGCCCCAGTCAGCAATTGCTGGCTAATAAGGATATTCGCGCGGCTTATCTGGAGGGGGGCAATAGTACTTATCAAGCAGGACACGACTGACAATCCATGAGCAAAGCGCTTCTCAAATCCACCGGCGTGGTCAGCGCCATGACCCTGATTTCCCGTCTCCTGGGTTTTGTCCGCGATATCGTGATCGCCCGGGCCTTCGGCGCCGGCGCCGGCGCCGATGCGTTCTTCGTCGCCTTTCGCATCCCCAATCTGCTGCGGCGTCTGTTCGCCGAGGGCGGCTTCTCGATGGCCTTCGTGCCGGTGCTGTCGGAATACAAAGTCCAGCACTCGCATGAAGCAATGCAGCAGTTGATCAACGACGTCGCCGGCACGCTGGGCATCATCCTGTTCGGCGTGACCGCGCTCGGCATCATCGTGGCCCCCCTGTTGATCTGGCTGTTCGCGCCCGGCTTCTCGGCGGATCAGAGCAAATTCGAGCTGACCGTGACGATGCTGCGGATCACCTTTCCCTATCTGCTGTTCATCTCTCTGACCGCCTTCGCCGGCGGTATTCTCAATACCTGGGGTCGTTTCGGCGTGCCGGCCCTGACGCCGGTGTTCCTGAATCTGTGGATGACGGCAGCGGCCCTGTGGCTGGCTCCTTGCATGGATCAACCGGTGGTCGCGCTGGCCTGGGGCGTGTTCCTGGCGGGCGTCACCCAGTTACTGTTCCAGATTCCCTTCCTGCGGGAGCTGCGGCTGTTGCCCCACCGGCTGCGCTGGGGTTGGCGGACGACGGGAGTACAGCAGATTCTGCGCCTGATGCTGCCCACCCTGTTCGGCTCGTCGGTGGCCCAGATCAATCTGCTGATCAATACCATTTTGGCGTCCTTCCTGGTCACCGGCAGCGTCAGTTGGCTGTATTACACCGACCGGCTAGTGGAATTCCCTTTGGGGCTGTTCGGGGTCACGCTGAGCGTGGTGATCCTACCCACGCTGTCCCAGAAACACGCCGCCGCCTCCACCGTGGAATTTTCCCATACCCTGGACTGGGCGCTGCGCTGGGCGCTGCTGATCGGCGTGCCCGCCACCGCCTCCCTGATGGTGTTGCCAGGACCGCTGTTCTCGACGCTGTTCCAATACGGCCAGTTCGGTCCCCACGATGTGCGCATGGCCAGCCGCAGCCTTATCGCCTATGCGCTGGGGTTGCTGGCGTTCATGCTGATCAAGGTGCTGAGTCCGGGTTTCTACGCCCGTCAGGACAGCCGCACGCCGGTGCGCTTCGGCATCATCGCGATGGCGATGAATATGCTATTCAACCTGATTCTGGTCTATCCGCTGCAGCATGCCGGTCTGGCACTGGCCAATTCCCTGTCCGCCTATCTCAATGCCTTTCTCTTGTTCCGCCATCTGCGCCGCCGGAACGTTTATCAACCCTCCTCCGACTGGCCCCGTTTCCTGCTGCAAATTCTGCTCGCCACCCTGGCGATGAGCGTATTCCTGTGGTGGGGCGCCGGCGATCTGGACGGCTGGCTCACCGCCCACGCCCGCCAGCGGCTGCTCCATCTGGGCTGGCTGGTCCCCTGCGGCCTGCTGATCTATATCCTCAGCCTGCTCGTGGTTGGCGTGCGGCGGCGCCATCTGAAAATGTGAAAAACCCGTCCAAGCCTTCTATAATGGCAAACCCATTGCGCAGACCAGCCCCTAAACCCGTATGGAACTGATCCGCGGTCAGCACAATCTCCGTCCCCGCCACCACGGTTGCGTGGCGACCATCGGCAATTTCGACGGCGTCCATCTGGGCCATCAGACCATTCTGCGGCAACTGACGGAGCAATCCGCCGCGCTCACGCTGCCGCTGACGGTGCTTACCTTCGAGCCGCAGCCGCAGGAATACTTTGCGCCCGCGGCGGCGCCGGCCCGGTTGATGCGGTTGCGCGAAAAGCTGCTGGCTTTGCGCCTGTACGGCGTGGAACGGGTGCTCTGCCTGGAGTTCGATCACCGCCTGGCGGCGATATCCGCCCACCGCTTTATCGACGGCTTGCTGGTGGATCAATTAGGTATCCGCTATCTGGTGATAGGTGACGATTTCCGCTTCGGCTATCGACGCGCCGGCGATTTCGAGCTGCTGCGCCGGGCCGGCCGCGAGCATGGCTTTGAGGTAGCCCATACTCACAGCTATATACTGGACGGACAGCGGGTCAGCAGCACCCGCATCCGCGAGGCGCTGGCGCGGGGTGAGCTGGACTTGGCCAGACGCCTGCTGGGACGACCCTACTCGATGTGCGGCCGGGTCGCCCACGGTGACCAGCGGGGGCGCACTATCGGCTTTCCCACCGCCAATATTCAGCTGCACCGCCGCCTGACTCCCCTGGCCGGCGTCTATGCCGTGGTCATGCACGGCGTGACGGCTGCGCCGTTGGCGGGCATCGCCAATCTCGGCCGCCGTCCTACCGTCAATGGCGTGCGCGAGCAACTGGAAGTACACCTATTTGATTTTGAGCAGGATATTTACGGTCGTCATGTACAGGTGGATTTCTGCACCTATCTGCGCGCTGAACGGCGCTTTGAGTCGCTGGATGCCCTGTGCCGGCAAATCCAGGACGATGCCCGCCAAGCGCGGGATTTCTTCGCCGCCGCGGCGTACCGATAGCAGGGCTGAATGCCTACCCGCTCTTTACCTTGGTAACCTTTGAGGTTGAACGTGGCCGATTACAAAGACACCCTGAACCTTCCCCAGACCGCTTTCCCGATGAAAGCCAACCTCGCCCAGCGCGAACCCGAACTGCTGCGCTATTGGGAGCAGTTGTCCCTCTACGCCGAGCAGCGCCGGCAGTTCGCCGGCCGTCCCAAATTCGTGCTGCACGATGGCCCTCCCTACGCCAACGGGGTGATCCATATCGGCCATGCCGTCAATAAAGTGCTCAAGGACATCATCGTCAAAGCGCGTTCGCTCAGCGGCTTCGATGCGCCTTATGTACCCGGCTGGGATTGTCACGGCCTGCCCATCGAGCAGATGGTGGAAAAGACCAAAGGCAAGGTCGGCGTCAAGCTGGATGCCCAGACCTTTCGCCACGAATGCCGCCAGTTCGCCGCCCGCCAGGTGAATAAACAGCGTGAAGATTTCCAGCGTCTGGGCATACTGGGTGACTGGGATCATCCTTATCTGACCATGGATTTCCGCACCGAGGCAGACATCGTTCGGGCCTTGGCCCGGATCGTCGCCAACGGCCACGTGCAGCGCGGCTTCAAGCCGGTGCACTGGTGCACCGACTGCCGCTCCTCCCTGGCTGAGGCCGAGGTGGAATACCACGATGTCGATGCGCTGGCGATCGACGTCCGCTTCCCGGTGATCGAAGAGGAAGCCCTGCTGGCCCGCTGCCATCATGTGGAGGGACAGACGGGTCGCGGCCCGCTCTCGGTGGTGATCTGGACCACCACGCCCTGGACGCTGCCCGCCAATCAGGCGGTGGCCCTGAACCCGGAACTGGACTACGTCGTGCTGCAGGCGGCCACCCCCCACGGCCAGGAGCGGCTGCTGGTGGCCGACACCCTGCTGCAGCAATGCCTGCAACGCTGGGGAGTAGAGCAATATCAAGTCATCGCCTATGGTCTGGGCCGAGAGCTGGAACGGCTGCTGCTCCAGCATCCGTTCTACGACCGACAGGTTCCGCTGATCCTGGCCGATTACGTCACTACCGAGGCCGGCACCGGCGCCGTCCACACGGCTCCCGCTCACGGCCAGGAGGACTATGTGAGCGGCGCCCGCTACGGTCTGCCGGTGGACAACCCGGTGGGGCCGGACGGCCGCTTCCTGCCGGACACGCCGCTGTTCGCCGGCCAGCACGTGTTGGCCGCCAACGATCTGGTGGTCGAAACCCTCAAGGCTCACGGCAATCTGTTGCACGTCGCCCGCTTCCGCCACAGCTATCCGCTGTGCTGGCGCCATAAGATTCCGGTGATCTTCCGGGCTACCCCGCAATGGTTCATCAGCATGGAGCAGAACGGCCTGCGGGAAAAGGCGCTGGCCGAGATCAGCAAAGTGCATTTCACCCCGGACTGGGGCGAAGCCCGCATCCAGGGCATGGTGGCGAGCCGGCCGGACTGGTGCATTTCCCGGCAACGTTTCTGGGGCGTGCCGATGGCGCTGTTCATGCATAAACAAACCGGCGCGCTGCATCCGGATACCCTCGCCCTGATGGAGCAGGTGGCGCAACGCATCGAACGGGAAGGCGTGGACGCCTGGTACCAACTGGAGCCGGCCGCACTGCTCGGCGCCGCCGCCGCCGATTACGAGCAAGTGACCGATACGCTGGAAGTCTGGTTCGATTCCGGCACCACCCATCTTTCCGTTCTGGACCGCCGCGCAGAGCTTAAATTTCCGGCCGATCTGTACCTGGAAGGCTCCGATCAGCATCGCGGCTGGTTCCAGTCCTCGTTGCTGACCTCGGTGGCGATGCGCGGCGTTGCGCCGTACAAGGGTTTGCTCACCCACGGTTTTATCGTGGACGCCGACGGCATGAAGATGTCCAAATCGCTGGGCAACGTGATCGCGCCGCAGGAAGTGGTCAATTCCCTGGGCGCCGACATTCTGCGTCTGTGGGTGGCGGCAACCGATTACCGGGGCGAGATGCGGGTTTCCGGCGAGATCATCACGCGCACCTCCGATTCCTATCGGCGCATCCGCAACACCGCCCGCTTCCTGCTGGCCAATCTGCACGGCTTCGATCCTGTTCGGCATGTGCTGCCGGCAGCCCAACTGTTACCGCTGGACCGCTGGGCGGTGGATCTGGCCTGCCGCCTGCAGCAGCAGATCCAGGAGGCTTACGAGCAGTACCTGTTCCACGTCATCTATCAGAAGATCCACAATTTCTGCTCGATGGATCTGGGCAGCCTGTACCTGGATATCATCAAGGACCGGCAGTACACCACTCGGCGTGACAGTCTGGCGCGCCGCTCTGCCCAGACCGCCCTGTATCATATCCTCGAAGCGATGGTGCGCTGGCTGGCGCCCATCATCAGCTTTACGGCTGAGGAAATCTGGCGCCACATGCCCGGCCAGCGCAGCGCCTCCGTGTTCCTGGAAACCTGGTATCAAGGTCTGTTCCGCCTGTCCGCCGACGAGCCCCTGGACGCTGCCGTGTGGGAGCGCCTGATCGGCATGCGGGAGGCGGTCGGCAAGGAACTGGAAAAGCTGCGGGTCGCCGGCGGCATCGGTTCGTCGCTGGATGCCGAAGTGGATCTGTACTGCGCCGCGCCCTTGCTCGACGCTGTGCAGCGCCTGGGAGACGAGCTGCGGTTCTTCCTGATTACGTCCTATGCCCGCGTCCACCCCCTGGCCGGGCAGCCGCAATGGGCGGCGGCGGTGCAGGCGGACGGGCAGCCGCTGGGCATCGCCGTCAGTCCGTCGGCCTATGCCAAATGCGGGCGCTGCTGGCACCATCGGGAAGACGTCGGCAGCGACCCCGACCATCCCGAACTGTGTGGCCGCTGCGTCGCCAATGTGGCCGGCGACGGCGAGCAGCGGCACTGCGCCTGACGCCATGCGCCACTGGCTGTGGTTGAGCGGGCTGGTGCTGATTCTGGATCAGCTCAGCAAATGGCTGGCGCAAGGCGGGCTGGTGCCGTACCGACCGGTGCCGGTTCTGCCCTGCTTCAATCTGACCCTGATGTACAACAGGGGCGCCGCGTTCAGTCTGCTAGCCGACGCCGGCGGCTGGCAGCACTGGCTGTTCCTGGGATTGGCAACCGGCATCAGTACTGCTCTGGTGATTTGGATTAGCCGGCTCCGGGCGGACGAGACCCGCCTGGCTATCGCCCTGTCCCTGATTCTGGGCGGGGCGGTCGGCAATCTGATCGACCGCGTATGGCATGGCCACGTCATCGATTTTATCGACATTTATTATCAGCACTGGCACTGGCCCGCGTTCAACCTGGCAGACTCCGCCATCACCTGCGGCGCGGTTTTGCTGTTGCTCGATCAGTGGTTCGGCGCCCGCCGGGTCGCCCCCGATGAAAGGTATTGAATAATGCGCATCCAGCTGGCCAATCCGCGTGGTTTCTGCGCCGGTGTGGACCGTGCTATCGGCATCGTGGAGCGCGCCCTGGAACTGTTCGGCGCGCCTATCTATGTGCGCCACGAAGTGGTGCACAACCGCTTCGTGGTGGACGGTCTGCGCAGCCGGGGGGCGGTGTTCGTGGAGGAACTGACCGAGGTGCCGGACGGAGCCACGGTCATTTTCAGTGCTCACGGCGTGTCCAAAGCGGTGCGCCGCGAAGCCGCCAGCCGGGGACTCAAGGTGTTCGATGCCACCTGCCCGCTGGTCACCAAAGTGCATATGGAGGTAGCCCGTCACAGCCGCATCGGTCATGAAGTCATCCTCATCGGCCATCGCGGCCATCCCGAAGTGGAAGGCACGATGGGGCAATACGATACCCGCGCCGGAGGCGGCATCTATCTGGTCGAAACGCCAGTCGATGTGTGGGGGTTGCGCGTGCGCAATCCCGATAAGCTGGCCTACGTCACCCAGACCACGCTTTCTATGGACGATACCGCCCAGGTTATTGAAGCGCTGCGGCAGCGTTTTCCAGCCATTCGTGGTTCCAAAAAGGACGATATCTGTTATGCCACCCAGAATCGGCAGGACGCCGTGCGGGAGTTAGCGAGGGAATGCGATCTGCTACTGGTGATCGGCTCGCGTAACAGTTCCAATTCCAACCGGTTGCGGGAAGTGGCCGAAAAGGAAGGCACGCCTGCCTGTCTGATCGATGGTCCGGAGGATATCGACGTGGGCCGCTTGGAAAACTGCAAGATTATCGGCATTACCGCGGGCGCCTCGGCGCCGGAAGTACTGGTGCGGCAGGTGATTGACCACCTGCGCCGCCTGGGTGCGGTCACGGTCGGGGAAAGCCACGGAAAACAGGAAAACGTGGTGTTCGCTCTGCCGCGTGAATTGCGCTGATCGGTTTAAATATACGCCTGGACAGCGCGATGACCTCTTCACGACTCAATCGGTAAATCGTAATGCCCGCGGTGTGGGTATCCACTGAAGTCGGGACACTTCGCAGAGTGACCGCAACGGGCCGGCGGGGACGCCGGCGCTCCCAGGCTGTTTCCGGCTGCTTGATTGGCCACGTAGTTCAAACCGGTCAACGCTCTAAGGGGTGGGGCGGCTAATACTCCATCTCTGGAGTCGCTGCCCGCGTGATTCACAACCCAATTAACTCATTACAATGCAACTGCTTAACTCTTGAACTGGCGCCTATGGGGCATTGCCCATCCTGCCCGGTGCTGTTAAGTCCCCAATGTATGGAGATTTGGTATCAGTTGACTGTCCGCAGTCCGGCAAGTAGCATGAATACTGTTAAAGACACGGTTCCCCTTTGGGGATTGAAAGGGAACACGGTGAGGCCGAGGCCGAAACCGTGGCTGCCCCCGCAACTGTAAACAGCGAGTCGTCACCGCCCTCAACACCACTGGCCTGGCGCTGGGAAGGTGAGGTGGACGATACCGACCTGTAAGCCAGGAGACCTGCCGTTGTCGCGCGTCGTTCGAGTGCCGGGCGGGGTGATCCGGTGGCGAGAGGTCTTGTTGATTGCTCCCCTACTGCAAGCGGTCGCTGCACCGCCCACGACAGGCAGCATAACCGGAGTCTCTCCAGGACAGTCCCCCCCTGAATCTCGGTGAGTGAATCGCTATGCACATTCCGGGGAGGAATCTATGCACATTATGGAAGGCTTTCTGCCGCCGCTCCATGCCGCCGCCTGGACAGCCGTTGCCCTGCCGTTCGTGCTGGCCGGCGCACGCCGGGTCGCCAGAATAGTAAAACAACACCCTCACGCCAAGCTGTTGCTGGCCGCCTGCGGCGCCTTCACGTTCGTCTTGTCCGCGTTGAAGCTGCCCTCGGTCACCGGCAGTTGTTCCCATCCCACCGGCACCGGCCTGGGGGCTATTCTGTTCGGACCTTCGGTCATGGCGGTGTTGGGGACCATCGTGCTGCTGTTCCAGGCCTTGCTGCTGGCCCACGGTGGCATCACCACCCTGGGGGCCAATGTGTTTTCCATGGCTATCGTGGGCCCCTGGGTCGCTTATGGCGTTTTTAAACTGATTCGCTCCGTGGGCGGCACGCTGGCGGTGGCCGTGTTCTGCGCGGCAGCCCTGGGGGATCTGGCTACCTATCTGGTCACAGCGCTGCAACTGGCGCTGGCTTTTCCCGACCCCGTCAGCGGTTTTGCCGGAGCAGTGGCTAAATTCGCCAGCGTGTTCGCCATTACTCAGATTCCGCTGGCGATCAGTGAAGGGTTGCTGACCGTGATCGTGGTCAACCTGTTGACCCAGTACAGCCGCGACGAACTGGATGAACTGGCTTTCACGGCGAAGGCGGCAGGATGAAACGCAGCAATCTCCTCTTGCTGGCAACCGTGCTGGTGCTGTCGGCCATTCCGCTACTGCTACCCGTGCCTGACGGCCTGAATCAGCCCTTCCCCGGCGCCGACGACCAGGGCAAAGCCGCTATTGTCGCCTCTCATCCCGATTATAAGCCTTGGTTCACGCCGCTTTGGGAGCCTCCCAGCGGGGAAATTGTGAACCTGCTGTTTGCGTTGCAGGGAGCACTGGGCGCCGGGCTGCTGGGATACTATATCGGCCTCAAGCGCGGCCAGGCGCAAGGCCGCCAGCGTAACGGCACTGATGCACCTGACTGACCAGCACGCCTGGACTAACCGCTGGCGCCAGCATCACCCTGCCGAAAAGCTGCTGCTGGCAGGTGGGTTACTGCTACTCAGCATTACCCTGCCGCCACTGACGACGGCGCCGGTTGTCCTGCTGGTGATCGGGCTGGCCACCGTGGTTGGGGCTGGTATTCCGGCGGCGGCGCTGGGGCGCGTGCTGGCCGTGCCGAGTGCTTTTTTGCTGACCAGCATACCCTTTCTGGTCTTGTCTGTGAGCAGTTCCCAGGGGATTGCCTTTTCCCCGTCAGGGCTGGAAACAGCGCTTCGGGTGGTGGCGCGTTCGCTGGCGGCAATATCAAGCATGGCTTTTCTCACCCTCACCACGCCGGTCATCGCCTGGGCACCGCTGCTGCGCCGACTGGGCGTGCCCCAGGCCATCGTCGAAATCATGCTGTTGATTTACCGTTTGCTATTCGTGTTTGCAGAGCAGACCGTGACTACCTCCCAGGCGCAGGCGGCGCGCCTGGGTTACGACGGGATACGTCGCAGCCTCCATTCGCTGGGGTTGCTGGTGGCCAGTCTGTTGGAACGCTCTCTGGCACGGATGCGGCGGCTGGAGATCGGCCTGGCAGCCCGCAATTTCGACGGCGAACTACGGGTGCTGCAACCGACTTATGAGTTATCCCGGTGGCGCCTGCTGGCGACTGCCGCGGTGCTGCTGGCGGTGGGGCTGGCGGGGCTGCTGGGCGATGCCTGGCTGGCTGGAGTGGTTGTCCGATGACGGCGGCTATTCTGAGCGTTAATGCGATCGACTATGCCTGGCCGGGTGGGATACGCGCCTTACAGGGCCTGAGCCTGGAGATCGAACGCGGTCGCAAGCTGGCGATTCTGGGTTCCAACGGTTCGGGCAAAACCACCCTGCTGTTACATCTCAACGGCACGCTCAAACCGCAGCGCGGCCAGATTCTGGTCGACGGCAGCCCCGCTGGTTACGACCGTCGCGCCCGCAATGTCTGGCGCAGCCGCGTCGGTCTGGTGTTGCAGGAGCCGGACGATCAACTGTTCTCGGCCAGCGTCTACCAGGATGTTTCCTTCGGCCCGCTCAATCAGGGCTTGTCCGAGGCGGTTGCCCAGGAGCGTGTGCTGGAGGCGCTGCGGGCGCTGCATATCGACGATCTGGCGGAGCGCGCCACTCACATGTTGAGCTTCGGGCAGAAAAAGCGGGTGGCGCTGGCCGGCATTCTGGCGATGCGTCCCGAAGTGCTGATTCTGGATGAGCCGACCGCGGGTCTGGACGCCCAGGGCGTCGTGCAGTTGCTCGCGGTGCTGGAGGAACAGCGGCGCGCCGGCGCCACGCTGGTGTTCGCCACGCACGACGTGGATCTGG
This sequence comes from uncultured Pseudomonadota bacterium, assembly GCA_963708455.1. GTDB lineage: Bacteria > Pseudomonadota > Gammaproteobacteria > Competibacterales > Competibacteraceae > CAIMUS01. Next base: position 426,646 of record CAVPSQ010000004.1, on the reverse strand, counting down.
CCTATGCTTGGGCGGATGTGGTGGCCGTGTTTTGCAACGGGCGCGTGCTCCGGCAGGGGGAGACGGTGACCGTCCTGGGTGAACAAGCGCTGCTGCGCGCTGCCCACCTGAAAATGCCGCTGCTGCTGGAATTGGCGCTGGCGCTGGGCCAGGATGCCTGGCTGCAGGGACAGCCGCCGCGCTCCACGACGGACTTACTGGCCCTGTTGCAGCGCCAGACTGCCTGGCAGACCCATGAAAGAGCTTATCCTCGGCGGCGCCCGCTCCGGTAAAAGCGCCCTGGCCCAGCAGCGTGCCGAACACAGCACGCTGGCGGTGACCTATATCGCCACCGCCCAGGTGCTGGACGTGGAAATGGCCGGGCGCATCGCCCGCCATCAGCAGGCGCGCCCGGCCGGTTGGCGGCTGGTGGAAGAGCCTTTGGCGCTGGCGCAGACGCTGCTGCGGCACGCCGCCGCCGACCGCTGTCTGCTGGTGGACTGCCTGACCTTATGGCTGAGCAATCTGCTGTCGCAAAATGCGGCGCGACTGACTGTTGAAAAACAGGCGCTGCTGGACAGTCTGCCCGATCTGCCCGGCTATATCATCCTGGTCAGCAACGAAGTCGGTCAGGGTATCGTTCCCCTCAATCCACTGGCCCGGCGCTTTCGCGACGAGGCCGGTGGGTTGCATCAGGCACTGGCGCCCTGTTGCGAGCGGGTGACGCTCACGGTCGCCGGCCTGCCACTCACTCTGAAGGATATAACGCGATGACTACAGACTGGCTGTACGCTCCGCTGGTGTCGCTGGACCAGTCCATGCTGGCAGCGGCCCAGGCACGGCAGGCGCAGTTGACCAAACCGCCGGGTTCGCTGGGGCGGCTGGAAGACCTGGCCGTCACTCTGGCCGCCATGCAGCGGACCGCAAGACCCGTGCTGGAGCGGATACGGATCGTGGTCTTCGCCGCCGATCATGGGATTGTGGCGGAAGGCGTGTCGGTGTTTCCCCAGGCGGTGACCGCTGAGATGGTGCGCAACTTCTCTCGCGGCGGCGCGGCCATCAGCGTGCTGGCGCAGGAAACGGGGAGCGAACTGGAGGTGGTCAACGTCGGCACGGTGCAGCCGCTGCAGGATTTGCCGGGCGTGCTGCACAGGCGGGTGGGGCCCGGCACCGCCAATTTTCTGCGCGAGCCGGCGATGACGCCGGAACAGCTCGCTGCCGCGCTGGCGGCGGGCAGGGAAGCGGCCGAGCGCGCCGTCGCCGGGACGCACCTGTTTATCGGCGGCGAGATGGGCATCGGCAACACGACCTCAGCGGCGGCGGTGGGTTGTGCGCTGCTCGGTCTGGCGGGGAAAGCGCTGGCCGGTCCGGGCACCGGGCTGGACAGCGACGGAGTAAACCACAAAGCGTACGTCATCGAGCGGTCGCTGGCCCGACATCCCGACAGAGAGCCGCTGGACGTGCTCCGCTGTCTGGGCGGTTTCGAGATCGCCGCCCTGGTCGGCGCCTATGTACGCTGCGGGCAGTTGGGCCTGCCCGTGCTGGTGGACGGCTTTATCACCACCGTGGCGGCGCTGACGGCGCTGCGGCTGCGACCCGAACTGGCGGCGTGGCTGCTGTATGCCCATTGTTCCGCCGAGCCCGGCCATCGGCAGGTGCTGGAGGCGCTACGCGCTCGACCGTTGCTGGAGCTGGGCATGCGGCTGGGGGAGGGCAGCGGCGCGGCGGTCGCCGTGCCGCTGCTGCGGGCGGCGCTGGCCTTGCACGGGCGCATGGCTACCTTCGCCGAGGCGGGGGTGTCGGAGGGGAGGCTTACCGGTAGGAGCGGTGCTCAGCCATTGCCTAATTTATGAGAAGCAGGCGCATAGCCCCGCTCCCGGTAGCAGCGGAAGCGCTCCCTCGATTCGCGCAAGGTTTGCGGATGCTGATCCACCAGTTCCGCCACGCGGCCGAAGCGCTCGAAAAAGGCCGGCACCTGCGGCGCCAGATTGATCAGCACGTCGGCCTGCGGCACCTCGTCTGCGCAGCCCAGCAGCACCGGCGAGCGGTCCTCTGGAGGCGGCGGGCAGAGCGCATGCGGCACGAAGCTGCCCTGCCGGAAGGTCCATAGCAGGTCGTCCAACTGGTGGGACTGTGCGGCTGATTCCGTATGGATATACACCGTGTGACCCAGGCTATAGGCTTTCTCGGCCAGCCGGCAGGCCAGCAGCAACCGGCCGGCCGGTTGCTGCTCAGGCAATACGTAAAAGTCGATCTGCGGCACGATCAGGTTGCGGCGCCAGCCGTTTCGTTGACCCGGTCCAGCAGATACTGAGTCAGCAGCGCCACCGGGCGCCCGGTGGCGCCTTTTTCCTTACCGGTCTTCCAGGCGGTGCCGGCGATATCCAGATGGGCCCAGTGCAGCTTGCGGGCGAAACGCGCCAGGAAAGTGGCGCCGATGATGGCGCCGGCGTCGCGATTGCTGGCGATATTGGCCAGGTCGGCGAAATTGCTGTTCAACGCCTCCTGATAATCCTCCCACAACGGCAGCTCCCAGGCCCGGTCGTAGGCCCGGCGACCCGCATCGAGCAGGTCGTTGGCCAGCGGCGGATGGTTGCTGAACAGGCCGTGGGGATAGCGGCCCAGAGCGACGATGCAGGCGCCGGTGAGGGTGGCGATGTCGATCACCACGGCCGGCTGAAAGCGTTCGCAATAGCTCAGGGCGTCGCACAGGATCAGCCGACCTTCGGCGTCGGTGTTGAGAATTTCCACCGTCTGACCGGACAAGCTGGTGACAATATCGCCCGGCTTGGTGGCGTGGCCGCCGGGCATGTTTTCCACCGCCGCCATGATACCGACCAGGTTGACCGGCAACTGTAACCTGGCGCAGGCGTGGAACGCGCCCAGAACGCTGGCGGCTCCGCACATATCGAACTTCATTTCGTCCATCTCGGCGCCGGGTTTCAGCGAAATACCGCCGGTGTCGAAAGTCACTCCTTTGCCGATCAGGGCGATGGGTTTCTGCGCTTTAGCGCCGGCGCGGTATTCCAGCACGATCAGCTTGGGCGGCTGCACGCTGCCCCGTGCCACCGCCAGCAAGGCACCCATCCCCAGCGTCTCCATGTCCGCCCGTTCCAGCACCTGCACTTTGATAGCGGAGCAAGCTGCGCTCAACGACTGTGCCTGGGCAGCCAGGTGGTCCGGCGTGCAGATATTGGCCGGACGGTTGCCCAGATCCCTGGCCAGTTTGACGCCGCCGGCGATGGCGACACCCTCGCGCACGGCCTGTTCGCCGCCGGGCAGTTCGCGGCGGTTGGGCACCGTCAACGTGATCTTGCGGGGCAGGCGGCGCGGCGGGTCCTTTTTGCTTTTGAACTCGCTGTATTGATACAGCGTCTCTTCGACGGCTGCCACCGCCTGGCGGATTTTCCAGTGGGTATCGCGGCCCTTGACGCTCAGGTCGGTGAGATAGCACACGGCTTCGGTGGCGCCGGTATGGCCCAGTGTGGTGGCGGTCTTGACCATGAGCTGGCGAAAGCGGCGGTCGTCCAGGTCGCGCTCCTTGCCGCAGCCGACCAGCAGAATACGGTCGCACAAGGCGTCCGGCGCCTGCAGCAGCAACAGCGTCTGCTCGGGCTTGCCCTCCAGGTCACCGCGGCGCAGCACGTTGGACAGATAACCCTTGCCGGCACGATCGAAATGTTCGGTGGCGGGCGCCAGCCGGCGTCCCTCGAACACCCCCAGCACCAGACAGGCGGTGCGCTGTTTTTCTGGATTACCGCTTTTGACAGAGAACTCCATCGACCACTCCCAGTTATCAGTATGGTAGCGACGCGCCGTCGGTCCGGACCGCACGCGCGCCTTTTTATTGTAACGCCATAGCCGTCGACTTGGCCGGGCCCGGCTGTCCACCCGGCAGAAAAAGCCGGCATCGCTCCAGCCCGGCGTACACCCCGACAGGCTACGGTTCTTATCTGAATGTCTCCGGATTCTTCGCCTTAGCCACAGCGTCCTGCCGGCTTATCCAGCCTGCTTTCAGCATGTGCAACAGTGTCTGATCCATGGTCTGCATGCCGTAGGCGCTGCCGGTCTGGATAGCCGAATACATCTGCGCCACTTTATCCTCGCGGATCAGATTGCGGATCGCCGGCGTCCCGACCATGATTTCCCACGAGGCGATCCGACCGCCGCCGATTTTCTTCAAGAGCAACTGCGACACCACCGCCTGCAGGGATTCGGACAGCATCGACCGCACCAACGCTTTCTCGCCCGCCGGAAAAACATCGATAATCCGGTCGATGGTTTTGGGCGCGGAACTGGTGTGCAGCGTGGCGAACACCAGGTGACCGGTCTCGGCAGCGGTCAGTGCGAGACGGATGGTTTCCAGATCCCGCATCTCGCCTACCAGGATGACATCCGGATCTTCCCGCAAGGCTGAGCGGAGCGCCTCGTTGAATCCCAACGTGTCGCGATGAACCTCGCGCTGGTTGATCAGGCTGCGATTGCTCTCGTGCACGAATTCGATAGGATCTTCGATGGTCAGAATGTGGCCGTATTCGGTCTTGTTCTTGAAATCGATCATGGCCGCCAGGGTGGTGGACTTGCCTGAACCGGTAGGGCCGGTGACCAGAATCAGACCGCGCGGCACGCTGATCATGTCCCGGAACACCTTGGGACAACCCAGATCCTCCAGGCTCTGGATACGGGTGGGAATGGTTCTGAACACCCCTCCCGACCCGCGGCTCTGAGTAAAGGCGTTCACCCGGAAGCGGGCCAGTTTGGGCAGTTCGAAGGAGAAATCGCACTCCAGAAACTCGTCGTATTCGCGGCGCTGCCGGTCGCTCATGATGTCGTAGATGAGCGTATGCACCTCCTTATGCTCGAGTGCCGGCAGATTGATGCGGCGCACATCCCCATCGACGCGGATCATCGGCGGCAGACCTGCGGACAGATGCAGGATCCGAAGCGTTGTTTTTTACAGCGAAACTCAACAGGTCATCAATATGCATACCGGTTTCCTTCGTTCGGATGAAACTGGCTTAAGCGGGCCCAGCCGTGAAAATATATACTCAGCAGCGCCTGTTACCCAAGACTATACCCGTCAGCGAGAGAGCCATGTCCAGCCTTGCCCAGAATCGCGCCGCCGTGCTCGCCCGGATTCACGAGGCCGAGCGCCGTTGCCGGCGTGCGCCGGGTTCCGTCATGCTGATCGCCGTCAGCAAGACCCAGTCGGCGGCGCGCATCGCGGAGCTGGCCGCTGCCGGACAGCGCCACTTCGGAGAAAGTTACCTGCAGGAGGCGCTGCCCAAGCTGGCCACTTTGCAGGACCTGAACCTGGTCTGGCACTTCATCGGCCCCATTCAAGCCAATAAAACGCGCGGTATCGCCGAGCATTTCAGTTGGGTGCACAGCGTGGACCGGCTGAAAATCGCCCGCCGGCTGAGCGAACAGCGCCCTGCCGGACTACCTCCGCTCGACATCTGCCTGCAGGTGAACATCAGCCGGGAAGCCGGCAAGCAGGGCCTGGACGTCGCCGAACTATACTCGGTTGCGATGGCAGTCGCTGCCCTGCCCCGTCTGCGCCTGCGCGGGTTGATGGCGATTCCCGCCCCGGTCGCCGATCCTGCCGCGCAACAGCGCCCCTTCGACGCCCTGCGCCAGTTGCAGCAGGAGCTGAACGTGCGCGGCCTTCCGCTGGACACCCTGTCGCTGGGCATGTCGGCGGATCTGGAGGCCGCCATCGCCGCCGGCGCCACGCTGGTGCGGATAGGCACCGCCCTGTTCGGAGCACGCGACTGACGCCGGCCGCCGGCGCGGCTAACTTGCGGGTACAATCCAGTTCAACGGGAACGGGCTTGTCGCTGTTAACCGAAGACACCGAAGACAGTGACCACTGGCGGCCTCGGCTGGACTGAATCACACAACTTGCCTGAACCCGGGTACTTCTAGTAGCTTATCGTTGATCTGCAATATTTGTAGCTTATCGTTGACCTGCAAAATTTAAGGATAGGTAATTTACTATGCAAGGCGTATTTTCCCAAGCAATCCTGCAATCACTTTTCCAGGCGACCCGCAGCAACCATGGCGTGCGACTCCTGTTCCTGGCTGCGTTGCGGCGGCCGCGTTGCCGGTGGCGCCGGTGTGGCACCACGGTCGGGGGAGCCTGGCTGCTCGGCGGCCTGCTGCTGTTGTCCAGCGGTAGCCAAGCGGCCACCGCTGACGATTATCTGCAGCAGATCGAAACCCAGGCCAGACAACGGGCGGCTATGCCTATCACGACCAAAGCCGCCGCCACCACCAATCTGGAGGATACCGAACGCCTACTCCCGGGTTTGCAGCAGGAAATCTTCGAAAAAACCTTGCGGGAACAATTCATAGGTACCTACGTTTTCTATCAGCGGCTGGACGCTCAGGACAGGACCAGAATCTTCGAGGTTTACAAGCAGGACAACCGGGTCGGCGCCATTCGCGAACACACCCTCAAGCTGCTTTCCGGCGGCGCTCCCTAGGGCTGGCGCCTGCTTAGCTGACGGTGGTTCCTACAGCAGCATTCCATAACAGACTGCAACGGCAAGGCGAACACTGAATGAATACGACTCCTATAGCGTTTATCGGTGGCGGCAATATGGCACGCAGCCTTATCGGAGGATTGCTCGCCGATGGGTGCAAGCCCCCTACCCTGTGGGTAGCCGATCCCAGTCCCACCCAGCGGGAGTTGCTGCATAATCGCTTTGGCATAGCGGTCAGCGCTGATAACGCGGCGGTGGCGGACAAGGGCGCTGTGGTAGTGCTGGCGGTCAAACCGCAGTTGCTGCAGGCAGTCGCTCAGCAACTGGCCACGATCGTGCAGCACAACCGGCCCCTGGTGATTTCCATCGCCGCCGGCATCCGCGAACCCGACTTGGCTCGCTGGCTGGGCGGCAACCCGGCCATCGTACGCAGCATGCCCAATACCCCGGCGCTGGTGGGCAGCGGCGCCACCGCGCTGTACGCCAACGCCCGCGTTTCCCAGACCCAGCGGCGCCTGGCCGAATCCATTCTGCGCGCCGTGGGCCTGACCATCTGGGTGGACGAGGAGCGCCTGCTGGACAGCGTCACCGCCCTGTCGGGTAGTGGGCCGGCCTATTTCTTCCTGATCATGGAGGCGCTGGAGCAGGCCGGCGTGCAGCTCGGGCTGACTCCCGCACAGGCGCGGTTGCTTACCCTGCAAACTGCCTTCGGGTCTGCCAAAATGGCGCTGGAAAGCGCCGAAAGCCCGGCCGTGCTGCGGGCTCGAGTGACCTCGCCGGGCGGCACCACCGAGCGGGCCGTGGCCGTATTGCAGGAGGGCGGGCTGGAAGCCCTGTTTGGCCGGGCGCTGGCGGCCGCCTGTGAACGCGCCCGGGAATTGGGCGAACTGCTGGGAAATAAATCATGAGCAGCGGTTATTATCTGGGCAACGCCGGCGAGTTCCTGATTCGGACCGTGTTCGGCTTCTATATCGCGGCAGTGCTACTGCGCTTCCTGCTGCAATGGGTGCGGGCGGATTTTTACAATCCGCTGGTGCAATTGCTGGTCAAACTCACCAATCCGCCGCTGCTGCCCTTACGGCGCGTTATTCCCGGCTTCAAAGGACTGGATATGGCCGCCGTGGCGCTGCTGTTCGGCCTGCAACTGCTGGAATTACTGTTGATCGCCGCTCTGTTCGGACACCGGGTGACCGCGCCCGGCCTGCTGCTGCTGGCGGTGGCCGAATTGCTCGGTCTGGCGTTCACCGTCCTGTTCTGGGCGGTCATTCTGCAAGCCGTGCTCAGTTGGTTCAATCCGGATTATCGCCAGCCGGCGGTGCGCCTGTTGCACCAGTTGACCGAGCCGCTGCTGCGCCCGGTACGGCGCTGGCTACCGCCCATCGGCGGCCTGGATCTGTCGCCGCTGGCGCTGCTGCTCGGGCTGCAATTGGCGCAACTGCTGCTGCTGGCGCCGTTGCGCGATACCGCTCTGCTGCTGCTGCGTAATCCATGACTGCAGCCCTATGGTATCGTTGGGAGGGAGCCGATCTGCTGCTGCAGTTGCGGGTACAGCCCCGCGCCGATCGGGACGAACTGGCCGGTGTGCAGGATGGCCGGCTGCGCGTGCGCCTGACGGCGCCGCCGGCGGATGGCAAAGCCAATGCCCGGCTCTGCCGTTTGATGGCGGAGCTGTTTCAGGTATCCCGCTCCAGCGTGCTGTTGGTCACCGGCGCATCCGGTCGCGATAAGCGACTGCGTATCCAGGCGCCCCGCCGCTTACTGCCGGACATCGAGCGGCCTGCCGCGGCGGCGCCGTTGTCTGCACGCTGAACGCTCAGTAGACTCTTGCGACTTGGTATATTGGCTGGAATAGCATGCCCGATTTCTTCGCTCCTGGTTCCACCGGCTTTCAGGAGGTAGTCGATCGTGATGAAGAGTTTGACCGCGTGACTGCCGCCTTTCCGCCCGACTCTGTCGGCCTGGTGACACCCCGCCTGTTCCACTGCGCTGCGCCGCTGGCGCTGGACTGTGGCCGCACGCTGCCGGGTTTCGAGCTGGTGTACGAGACCTACGGCGTCTTGAATGGCGCGCGCGCTAATGCGGTGCTGATCTGTCACGCCCTGTCGGGCGACCATCATGCCGCCGGCTACCACCAGCCCGAGGACAGCAAACCCGGCTGGTGGGATTCCTGTATCGGTCCGGGTAAGCCGATTGATACCGGCCGCTTCTTCGTGGTCAGCTGCAACAATCTGGGGGGTTGCAAAGGCTCCACCGGCCCGGTGTCCACCAATCCGGAAACCGGCAAACCTTATGGACCGGATTTTCCTATAGTGACCGTCAGGGATTGGGTACGCGCCCAGGCCAGGCTGGCCGATCACCTGGGCATCACCGCCTGGGCCGCCGTGATCGGCGGCAGTCTGGGGGGGATGCAGGCGATGCAATGGGCTATCGACTTTCCCGCCCGTATCCGGCATGCTGTGGTCATCGCCGCAGCGCCCCGCCTGTCGGCACAGAATATCGCCTTCAACGAAGTGGCCCGTCAGTCGATCCTGTTGGATCCGGATTTTCACGAAGGCCATTACTACGAACACGATGTCACGCCACGGCGCGGGCTGATGGTGGCGCGGATGCTGGGTCATATCACCTATCTGTCGGACGAGGGGATGCGCGCTAGATTTGGGAGGGAATTGCGCGAAGGCAAGCTGAATTTCCATTTCGACTCTGAATTCCAGGTGGAAAGCTATCTGCGCCACCAGGGTTACAGCTTTGTGGGGCGGTTCGACGCCAACACCTATCTGCTGATGACCAAGGCGCTGGATTATTTCGATCCGGCCGCCGATTTCGGCAACGATCTGGCGGCGGCCTTCCGCCAGGCGCAGGCGCGCTTTCTGGTCATTTCCTTTACCACCGACTGGCGCTTTGCGTCGGCCCGCTCCAGGGAAATCGTCAAAGCCCTAGTGGCGGCGCGCCGCGCCGTCACCTATGTGGAAATCCAATCCGCCCAGGGTCACGATGCGTTCCTGCTGCCCATTCCCCGTTACCTGGAAACCTTCAGCGCTTATATGGAACACCTGGCCCGGGAGAGCGACCGCGATGACTGAACTCGGCTCCGCTATTGAATTTCGCCCCGATCTGAAAATTATCAGCGAGTGGATTAAGCCGGGCTCCCGGGTGTTGGATCTGGGTTGTGGCGACGGCGCGCTGCTGGCTTATCTGCGCGATGTCCGCCAGGCGAGCGGTTACGGCCTGGAGATCGACACCGATAAAATCATCAGTTGCATCCACGCCGGCGTCAACGCCATCCATGCCGACCTGGAGGCGGGGCTGTCGGATTTCGCTGACGGTAGCTTCGATTACGTGATCATGACCCAGACCCTGCAGGCCGTGCAGCACACTGAGTGGCTGCTGGATGAAATGCTGCGGGTGGGCCACCAGGGCGTAGTCACCTTTCCCAATTTCGGCCATTGGCGTTGCCGCGTGCAGGTGGCGCTGGGCGGTCGTATGCCGGTGGTCAAAAGTTTACCGCACGCCTGGTATAACACGCCCAATATTCACCTGTTCACCATCGCTGATTTCGAACAGCTTTGCCGGGGCAAGGGAATCCATCTGCTGCAGCGGGTGGTGGTCGATTATGCGCATCGCTCCAGTCCGGGTTTGCGGCTTTTTGCCAATCTACTGGGGGAGGTGGCCCTGTATCGCCTGGGACGGCTTTAATCCGCTCCGGCAACCGTTGCCGCCCGGCGTACCGGGTATCCGGCGAGACATTGACCGTCAACCGTGCTGCCAATAAACCATGTCTAAATCGCGCCTCGTGCTACGCCTGATTGTGGGAGTAATCGGCATCCAGGCGGTTATCCTCAGTATTCTGGTCTGGAACAGCAACCGGTTGCTGGATCGCAGTTACCAGGACATCTGGCAGCGCACCGCCCAGGAACAAAGCCTGCCACTGGCCAGAGCGCTGGCGGCGGGGAACGGCCGCCAGGATAACGCCGTGCTGTTACCGGCACTGGGCGCGCTGCGGAACCATCCTTCGCTCCGCTATGCGGCGGTATTCGATACGCGCGGGGAGTTGCTGGCCAGCGTGGGCGACTCTCCTTATCCGGTCCCGGCGGCGACCGCTGCGCATGCCGCTGGCGACGCCCGTGTTGATGTCGTCAGGATTTCGCTACCGCTGGCGCTGCAAGATCAGTCCCTGGGCTTCGGCCGAGTTCGGCTATTCCAATAGTACTTTCAACGCCGTACTCACCGCCATGGCTTCGCAGAACACGCTGTTCGCGTTGCTGAGTCTGCTGTTATCGACGGCCATCCTGCTGGCGATGATAGGGTCGCTGAACCGCCAACTGATTAATTTGAAAAGCGGCATTGATGCTTTGCAGCAAGGTAACCTGGAGCATCGGATCGCCAGCCACACGGCTGACGCCACCGGCGATATTGCCGGCGCCGTCAATGCACTGGCTGCCCACTTACAAGCCAATCATCGGGAACTGCACAGCCAGTACGAGGAGCGGTTGCGCCAGGAAGCACACCGGCTCAGCAGCCAGTACGAGGAGCAGTTGCGCCAGGAAGCACACCGGCTCGATAACCTGTTACATCGCATCAATGCCGCCATCTGGGAGGTCGATCCGCGCAGCGGACAATTCCGCTACGTCAGCGATGAGGTGGAGCGGCTGTTGGGTTATCCGGTGGCAGCATGGCTGGAGCCCGATTTTTTCAAGCAGCATGTCTATCCCAGCGATGTGGACTGGGCGCAGAGTTTTCTCAGCCATACCGATACGAAGGCCGACAATTTCACCCTGGATTTCCGGATCTATCATAAAAATGGTAAATGCCACTGGCTGCGCATGATCAGCTCCTTCGAGAGCCGCTCGGAGGGCAGGGTCCTGGCAGGACTGCTGCTGGATGTTACCAAAGAAAACGAAGAAAAACGGAGCGGGCAGCACATGGCCTATCTGGCCAATTACGACCCCCTGACCCGGCTGATCAACCGCCACCGCTTCCAGGAAAAGCTGGAGGAGCAGATTGCCTCCACGCGACGCCACAACACCACTGGCGCCCTGTTGTTTCTCGATCTGGATCAGTTTAAGTACATCAACGACACCTACGGCCATCAGACCGGTGACCAATATCTGTGCCAGGTTGCCCATCACCTCAAGGCTTCGCTGCGCCAATCCGATGTCATCGGCCGCATGGGCGGTGACGAATTCGCGGTGATCTTTCCCGATGTGGTGGACGAGCGGGCCGACAAGTTGGGCCAAGCCCTGTTGAAGACATTAAACAACAAGGAGTTTATTTATCAAGGGCGACGCCATCCATTCAGCGCCAGCATCGGCATCGTCCTGTTTCCGAAGCACGGAGTCAGCGCCGGCGAGTTGCTCGCCAAAGCTGACTCCGCCATGTATATGGCCAAGGATCGGGGCCGCAACACCTTCCATATTTTTCAGGAAGGCAGCAGCTCCTCGCTGATGCGGGAAAAGATCCACTGGGAAGAGCGCATCCGCGATGCCTTGAAAGATGACCGTTTTCGGCTCTACTTCCAGCCGATCGTGGATATCCATAGCGGCGCCATCAGCCATTATGAGAGCCTGCTACGGATGATCGGCGAAGACGACAAAGTCATTCCGCCCGGCGCCTTCATCGGCGTCGCCGAGCGCTTCGGGCTGATCCGCGAGATCGACCGCTGGGTGGTGGCCAACGCCATCCGCATCCAGGGTAAAAGCATGCAGAACGGCAAACCGGTGGCGGTGACGATCAATCTGTCCGGACGCCATTTCGGTAACCCCCAGATTCCTGCAAACGATCCAGGAAGCGACCAAAAGCTACCAGGCCAAACCCGACAGCATCGTCTTCGAGGTCACGGAAACCGCTGCGGTGGAGAATTTCACCGATGCCCGCGACTTCATTCAGGAACTGCGCAAGATGCGCTATCGCTTCGCCCTGGACGATTTCGGCGCCGGTTTTTCGTCCTTCGATTATCTGAAGCATATTCCGGTCGATTACGTCAAGATCGACGGCAGTTTCGTGCGCAATCTGGGCAGCGATAAAGTGGATCGGATTTTTGTCAAGGCGATTGCCGAAATGGCCAGCGGCATGAAAGTGAAAACCATAGCCGAATTCGTAGAGAGCCATAGCGTGGTGGAGGTTCTGCGCACACTGGGAGTCTCCCTGGGTCAGGGTTATTTCTTCGCCAAACCCGCGCCCACTTTTCTGGAAACCGACAAGATCGATTTGGACTGAGCGGCTTTCCTGGCGATTGCAACCGATTAGGTGGGCATGACTGTGTTACCGACAGCGACCAAACTGCACCATGACTGGGAGCTGACTCCGCAGCAGGCGGTCGCGCTGCAACAACGCTTACGCGGGCAACTGGTGATCGCCGACCGGTTCGGTGCTGTCAACCGTGTGGCGGGCGTCGATGTCGGTTTCAGGGCTGGCGGCGCCGTCACCCGCGCGGCCGTGGCGGTGCTCAGCTATCCGGAACTGGTCCTGGTGGAGACGGCGGTCGCGCACTGTCCCACCCGGTTTCCCTATATCCCCGGTCTGTTGTCCTTTCGCGAGCTGCCGGCGGTGCTGGCGGCACTGGCGCAACTGCGGACAGTGCCCGAGCTGCTATTGTGCGACGGCCAGGGCATCGCTCATCCGCGCCGCCTGGGCATAGCCAGCCACCTGGGACTGGTCACCGACCTGCCCTCTATCGGAGTGGCCAAGAGCCGTTTATGGGGAACGTACGGTGAGGTTCCCGCCGGGCGCGGCGAGTGGACACCGTTGCGGGACGGTGCTGCAATCATCGGCGCCGTACTGCGCACCCGGGTCGGGACCCAGCCCCTGTTCATCTCGCCCGGCCATCGCATCAGCCTGGCGACGGCCATCCACTATGTCATAACCTGCTGCACCCGCTACCGGCTGCCGGAAACCACCCGGCAGGCGCATCGGCTGGCGTCGGGGTAGGAAAATGGCCAGGTATCTATTGCTGCTGCTGTTGCTGAGCGTCGCCTTGCTGCCGGCAGCGACCGCTTGCTGCGCCGAGGCCGGGACAGCCCTGGGGACGCCTGGCGTGCAGGGTGGCATCGTCAGCGCCAGCGAACCGCTGGCGGCGCAGGTCGGAGCCGAGGTACTGCGGCGCGGCGGCAACGCCGTCGACGCCGCCGTCGCGACCCAATTCGCGCTCAACGTGGTCGAACCGAAGTCATCGGGCATCGGTGGCGGCGGTTTCATGCTCATCTATCTGGCCCGTCGCCAGCAGACCGTGATCGTCGATGCGCGCGAGACTGCGCCGGCGGCGGCAACGCCTGATATGTTCCTGCTGGCCTCGCAGCCGGCCCAGGCTTTTCCGTTCGCTCTCAGCTCCACCAGCGGCGTCGCGGTCGGCGTGCCGGGCACGGTGCGCGGTGTGGCCATGGCGCTGGACCGCTGGGGCGGCTGGTCGTTCGCCGACACCCTGCAACCGGCCATTCGTCTGGCTGAACAGGGGTTTCGTGTCAGCGCCGACCTGGCCGCCAGCAGCCTGAGCGAGCGACTCGATAGCGAGCCCGACAATCCTGCTTACGCCACGGCGCGGGCGGTATTCCGTCCGGACGGGAGGCCATTGCAGAAAGGCGCACTGCTGCGCCAGCCGGAACTCGCCGGGACGCTGCGACTGCTTGCCGAACAAGGACCGGAGGCTTTTTACACGGGCGCCCTCGCCGCGGCCATTGTCGCCACCCAGCGCCATGCCCGCCGGGTTGCCGATCCCGCTGACCAGGCCAAACTTTACGGCCGCATGACCCTGCAGGATCTGGCCGGCTACCGGGCCGTGCTCCGCACTCCCCTGGAGGGCGACTATCGCGGCTATCGTATCGTCACCATGCCGCCGCCTTCCGCCGGCGGTCTGGCCACTCTGCAGATTCTGAAGATGCTGGAACGCTTGCCCATCGGTGACCTCAAGCAGGGTTACGGCTTCAGCGCGCCGCGCACGCTCCATGTGACTATCGAGGCGCTACGACTGGCTTTTGCCGATGTGGCCCTGTGGATGGGGGATGCCGACTTCGCGCCTGTGCCGGTGGCGGGTCTGCTGGCCGCCGGGTATGTGCAGCAGCGCAGCGCGCTACTCGATCCCGACCGGCGCCAGGCCGAGGTCACCGCCGGCGATCCCCGTCCGTTCGCGCAAAACAGGGACACGGCCCCGGCCCGGCTGGCGCCTGTCCCGACGCCCGCCGCAGAAGGCGGCAACACCACCCATTTCACGATCGTCGACCGCGACGGCAACATTGTCGCTTCCACGGCCACCATCGAATCGGCCTGGGGTACCGGGCTGATGGTCCCCGGTTACGGGTTCCTGCTGAACAACGAGTTGAGCGACTTCAACAGTGCGCCCGCTTTCACGGCCGATGCCGGGCAGTTCAACCCCGGCGTCAACGATGTCGCGCCGGGCAAACGACCCCGCAGCAGCATGGCGCCGACGCTGATTTTGCGGGACCGGCAACCGCTGGCCGCCTATGGGTCGCCCGGCGGAGCGACCATCGTCGCCACGGTCGTCGGGGTCGCTTTAAATCTGATCGATCACCGCCTGCCGATTCAAGAGGCCATCGCCGCGCCGCGCATCGCTCAGACCAGCGCCACGGGCGGCACTTTGCGGGAGCAGGGCTTCAGTGAGGATACGATGCAGGCGTTGACGGCTCTGGGCCAGACGCTGGCGCCGCCGGCGGACATCGGCTCGGTGCAGGCCGTGGTCATCGATCCGGTCAGCGGCTATCAGTACGGCGGCGCCGACCCCCGGCGGGGTGGCACGGTCGTATCGGTGCGCCGTGAGCAAATTCAAGGCGGGTCGGCAAAAACATCCGCCTCACCCCCGGCGGGTGAGCAGGGGGTGAGGCAGTGAAGCAATAGCGGGTTGCTCCGAGGGTGGGGCGAGGCCCACCTTTTACTGGGCGGCCACCAGCGCCCTGGTGTCCGGTCCCAGCGGCAGGCTGTAATCATAGCCGGCGAGAATCAGATTGTCGGTGGCGCGAATCAGGCGGGCGCTGACGTAGACCGACGTCTTGCCGACCGCGTAGGTGCCCGCGACCACGGCGGCCACATTGTGAGAGCGGCTGATATCCTGAACGTTGCGGGACAGGATGAATTCGCCGCTCCCCTCCCGGACAAAGATATTGTTGCGCAGCTTCAACTCGATCATCGTAAAGCCCTGCTGGGCGAAACGGGAAGCGATCTGTTCGGCGACGATCCGCCCCAGTGCGGAGGAGCTATCCAGAGCGTTGACGTTGACGAAGGTGGCGGTCAGCAAGGGTTGTTTCCCGTCCCGCAACCACGGCGCCTGCGCCAGCATGCCATCCGCGGCATAGTAACTGGCCAGTATCAGATCCGCATCCTGGACGGCCGGACGGGCTGAACTGGACCACCAGTTGCAATTGCTCCAATTGACGCTCGATTCGCTGGCGCAACCGCCGGCCAAGCTGGCCAGCAGCGCGAGTGCACTGAGAGGTAACCACGGATGCCGGCTCATGGTCCGACTACCTCCATACGCCGCAGCGGCGTGGTAGCCTGAACCACGAAGTACGGCACGTCGTAATCGGCCACATAATAAATATCGCTGATCCGGCTCAGATAGCGGTCGCCGCTCATGACCGAAACGTTGATAACGACTTCCGTATACGGCGGTTGGTAGGTGCTGTGGGGTACCAGCTGGGTGAAGTATTTCAGCGGCAGGCCCGCATTCGGGTCGGTGGTGACGCCGAAGCCCTGCGCCAGCAACTGGGTGGTCAGCAGTTGATGAAAAACACAGTTGAACCCCGATTGGCAGGGTGGCTTTTCCACGTAGAAGACCAGCGGCTGATTGTCGTGACGCATGGTCCGCAAACCGGCGGCCAGGCGTTCCGCGACCTGGCGGGCGACATCATCCCATTGCTGCGCCACTTGCAGCTTGTAGGTCGACGCCGGCGCCCACGGTTCGACCGTGGGAACCTGCGATGCACAACCTGCGATCCCCAGGACCAGGACCGCCAGCAGCGGCTTGTAGCGCACCTTCATATAACCTCCCCACGCGGCTCATGACTCTGTGCGAATGATTGTAGTCGGTTTTGCAACACCGACCAACCTTTTTAAGCAATTCGCCCGGCTCCCCGCCGTCGGGTCACAAGGGATTTTTTCAATCTTTAAAAGGACTTGCGATTGATCGAATAACCACACTATATTGTACTTGACGTTTATTCCAACCACATTTTATAGTGTCCATTCAAAAAAGCTGAACGACCGTCCCAGGCCGCTAGGGCCGCCTCTGGCAAGCGGCTAGCGGAACCGGCGCGGATCAGATCGGTTGCCATGTCGTTGTAAATTCACTACAGAGAAGAGTCGCCATCTATGAAAATTGCCCGCCTGCCGTCCGCCAATCGAGGGACCATCCCCGTGGAAGAGATACCGCTGCAACCTGCGTCCATGGACATCTGGGACAAGAAATACCGCTTGAAAGCCAAGAACGGGCAGGTGCTCGACGAGACGGTGGACGGCGCCTGGCAGCGGGTGGCACGGGCGCTGGCGGCGGTGGAAGCCACGGCGGAACTGCGCGAGCAGTGGTATGAGAAATTCCTGTGGGCCATGCGCCACGGGGCTATTCCCGCCGGACGGATCGTCTCCAACGCCGGCGCCTGGGAGCACAAGCCGGCTACCTCGACGATCAATTGCACGGTGTCCGGCACGATTCAGGATTCCATGAACGATATCCTGAGCAAGGTGCACGAGGCCGGGCTTACGTTAAAGGCAGGGTGCGGAATTGGTTATTGCTATTCCACGCTGCGCCCGCGCGGCGCCTATGTATCCGGCGCTGGCGCTTATACGTCGGGGCCACTGTCGTTTATGGATATTTACGACAAAATGTGTTTTACGGTGTCCTCCGCCGGCGGGCGGCGCGGCGCGCAAATGGCGACTTTCAATATCGGGCATCCGGATGTCATTGATTTTATTCGTGCCAAGCGCGAGCACGGCCGCCTGCGCCAGTTCAATCTGTCGCTGCTGATTACCCGCGAATTTATCGAAGCGGTCAAAAATGACGCCGACTGGCCGCTGGCCTTTCCAATTCAGGCCAAGGAAGTCGCCACCGATGGCATTGACCTGAACGATCCCCAACAAATCCTGTGGCGGGAATGGCCGACCACGCAAGAATTAATAGTCAATGAAAAAGGCCAGATAGCCTGCAAGATTTACAAAGCTATTCGCGCTCGGCGGCTGTGGGACTTAATCATGTCATCCACCTACGATTACGCCGAACCGGGCTTCATTCTCATCGACAAGGTCAATGAGATGAACAATAACTGGTGGTGTGAGTACATTCAGGCTACCAACCCCTGCGGCGAACAGCCGCTGCCGCCGTATGGAAGTTGCAATTTAGGGTCAATAAACCTCACCAAATTCGTGCAGCATCCCTTTACCGAAAAAGCGGTTTTCGATTGGGATACGTTCCGGGAAGTCGTTGCTATTTTCACCCGAATGCTGGACAATGTAGTCGAAATACACGGCCTGCCATTAGAGCAGCAGCGCCTGGAAATCATGAATAAGCGCCGCCACGGCATGGGCTATCTGGGACTCGGCTCCACCTTAACCCTGCTGGGCATGCGATACGGAGAATCCGACTCGCTCGATTTCACCGCAACGGTGACCCGTGAAATGGCGCTGACCGGCTGGAAAGTGGCCCTGGAACTCGCTCGGGAAAAAGGCCCGGCCCCGATCCTGGAGCAGGAATTTACTGTCACGTCAAAAATGTTGGCCCAACGTCCTGAAATGATCCAGGACGGCTATAATGTAGGTGATACGGTTAAAGGCAAGCTGTTGCATGCCCGCTACAGCCGCTATATGCAGCAGGTGGCGGAAGTTGCACCGGACTTGGTGCGGGAACTGGTCGACGTGGGCGCCCGCTTCACTCACCACACCTCGATTGCGCCGACGGGCACCATTGCGCTATCCCTCGCCAACAATGCCAGCAATGGCATTGAACCGAGTTTCGCGCATCACTATTTCCGCAATGTGATCCGGGAAGGCCGCAAGACCAAGGAAAAAATTGACGTATTTTCCTTTGAATTATTAGCCTATCGCAAGCTGATTAATCCACGGGTGATGCCGCTGTCGGATGATCCCGAAGAGAAGCTGCCGGATTATTTCATCACCGCGGATAACGTTACGCCCCGACAGCATGTCGATATTCAGGCTGCCGCGCAGAAATGGATCGACTCGTCCATTTCCAAGACCGCCAATGTGCCCACGGATTTTCCGTTTGAGGATTTCAAGGATATTTATAGGTACGCCTATGAAAAGGGATTGAAAGGCTGCACTACCTTCCGCTTCAACCCGGAAGTATTCCAGGGCGTGCTGGTGAAGGAGCAGGATCTGGAGAATACAGTTTACCGCTTCAAGCTGGAAGACGGAACCGTCATCGAAGCCAGGGGCAACGAGGAAATCGAATACGATGGAGAAATCCATACAGCGGCGAATCTGTTCGATGCGCTGAAAGAAGGATTTTATGGGAAGTTCTAAAAATGTAATCGTTCAGTCCCCTCTCCCCCTGTTAGAGGGGAGAGGGCTTAGGGTGGGCAGGTAAGTCGTTGCAATCACTGCCCTCACCCCGAACACCTCTCCCGCCAGCGGGCAAGGGGAGTGAACAGTTACGATTTATCAAGATTCCTGGTAACCAACACCAGAGGTTATCAGGGTGTGAATCGAAAATATACTGGATAATGTTACTATTGAGTGTTCCGCATAACAGGCAATAGCAATTGGAGGATAGCAAAATGTTTAAATTTACCAGACCGTTTTTAGCCCATAATGTGCTTCCGACAAGCATAGGTATTTTTAGCTTATGCTTTTTTTCATTGGCACAACCACAAGAGTTTAACAATGGTACGCAGTTTGTAGATGCTGAAAAAAAAATGGTTGCTCAGCATAATGTCCTTAAGCGAGCCTACAAACAGACAGATATTCCACTTCAAATCATCCTCAGCCCGGTTACACAGGAAGAAAAAGCAGCGCTAGCCAGTCGTACTAAGAAGCAGCCACTCAAGATCGGCTTTAGGCGCGCTGTACCATCACCTTATAACGAAGATCTTAAGCCATTGTTAACATGGATTGTCCACCCTGAAGGTGGTCACACAGCAGTTTTCACAGTCACTTCGCCCGGTGCTCGCGCCATACGACTGGCCCTGGCAGTGCCACACATGGATAAAGGTATCGAAGTGCGTTTTTTCAAAACCCCAATGGATCAGGTGTTTGGTCCATTTACCACCAAGGAAATTTTAACTTCAAAACAAATAAATGTTGGTAGTTATACTGCAGACAACACGGTTTCTACCAAGTCGCAGTCAGAGAAATTTCTATATTGGTCGCCTGTTATTCAGGGAGAGACAATAGGAGTAGAGATTTATCTGCCGGCAGGAGTCGATCCGCAAAATTTCTCTATCCTGATACCTGTGATATCACACTTGGTCACATCAGCATTGGATATCAACGAGAAAGACCTTGCGGATATTGGAGAGTCTGGTAACTGTAATATCGATCTAGCATGTCATTCGACCACTCCGCGCGATCTTGGGGATACCGTTGCTAAAATTATATTCACCGAGTTTGGTGATTCTTACCTGTGCACGGGAACGTTACTGAATGATAAAGAAGAAGGTAATTTTATTCCTTATTTCATTACTGCAAACCATTGTATAAGCACACAATCAGTGGCCAGCACGATTAATTCTTACTGGTTCTTTGAAAGGTCCCGTTGTAGAGGTCCGGCTCCTACTTCCGTCATTCAACGGACCGGCGGTGCGGAGTTGATCAGAACCGGTGAAACATTCTGATTTTACGTTCTTGCAATTAAACCATACTCCTCCGACAGGCGTGTTTTATGCCGGTTGGAGCAGCGCAGCTCTCGCGATACCCTCTACCGTGATTGGAATACATCATCCCATTGGAGACCTTAAGAAGTGGAGCAAAGGGAGTGCTACCGGCTTCGCTAATTATTCGCAAAATGTAAACGGCAATGGTAGCCATATCCGCATCATTTGGTCTGAGGGAGTCACGGAAGGAGGAAGTAGCGGCTCAGGGTTATTTGACATGGCTGGTCGGTTTCGTGGAAATTTACACGGGGGCGGCTCAAGCTGTTCAACGCCAAATCAGCCTGATTGGTATGGACGTTTCGATCGGACTTACCCTTCCATTAAACGGTGGTTGTATCTTCATCCTACTACCTTATCCTGTGGTAGAACGGTTAATTCTTCCGTACAGCAGCGCGATTCGAAGGAGTATAAAATAGTGGCGCCAAGTGCGTATTCCAAACTCACTATAAGTCTAAGCAATCTTACCAAAGATGCTGATCTGTATGTTCGTCGGAATAATCGACCCACACTGAATAATTACAATTGCAGACCCTATCGTACGGGCACAACACCAGAAACTTGTGTGCTCAATAATTCGGGTAATAATAGTTACTATATCCGTGTACGTGGATACTCCAGCGGCTCTACCGGTTTTGCGATCAAGGTTACCTGTTCCTCTCAATAAGCGGGGTAATCGGTTTAGCCCCCTCTTCGCCGCTTGTGTTAATAGAGGGAGGTATCAGTTTTTCCCCTCCTTGTCCAAGGAGGGGAAAACATCAACCCCTACCCTTGCAGCCCTGCAAGCCATCACCGCCACCCCCGCGCCAGTTTCGGCAAATCCCCCTCCAGGCCCATCGCCCGCCGGGCCAGCAGGTTTTTAAGCGGCTCGACCGCGTCGGTCAGATTCAGGCCAATATTGCGCGCCCATTGCAGCGGCGGCCAGCTGCTGCCGAACAGCCGCTTGAAACCGTCCAGTAATCCCAGCATCAGCAGATTCTCGCCCTTGCGCCAGCGCTCGTAGCGGCGCAACACCTTCAGCGCGCCGATATCCCTGCCGTCCTTGACGGCCTCCAGCAGCACCTCGGCCAGCGCCGCCGCGTCCAGCAGGCCCAGGTTGACTCCCTGTCCGGCCAGCGGGTGCGCCACATGGGCGGCGTCGCCGATCAGCGCGGCGCGCGGCTTGACGTATTCATGAGCATGTTGCAGCCGCAGCGGAAACGCGCCGCGCGGTCCTACCTCGGTAATCCCGCCCAGCCGCCACTCGAAAGCCTCGGCCAGTTCCAGGGCGAAGCTGGTCTCATCCAGCGCTAATAACTGCTCCGCCTGCGCCGGCGTGGTGGACCAGACGATGGAGCAGCGACCGTCGTGCAGCGGTAGGAAAGCCAGTGGGCCGGTCGGCAGAAAGCGCTGCCAGGCGGTCTCTCGATGCGACTCCTCGGTGCGCACCACCGCCACCACCGCTCTTTGACCATATCCCCAGCCGCCCACATCCACCTTGGCCCAATGCCGCACTTTGGATTCGGCACCATCGGCCCCCACCAGCAGTTGCGCATACAGCTCGCGTCCGTCCTGCAATTGCAGATGTGCCTGCTCCGGGTAGAAACCAGCCAGCGCCGGCGCGACCGGGCAGAGCAACTCGATATTGCTGAATTGCCGCGCCCGCTCTAGCAGTGCGGCCTGAATCACCCGGTTTTCAATAATCCAGCCCAGCAGCGGCTCGCCCAGGGCGGCGCTGTCAAAGCAGATCTGGCCGGAACCGGCAGCGTCCCATACGCGCATCTCCCGAAACGGACTGACCCGCCAGGCTTGCATGCGCTCCCAGGCGCCCACCGCCGCGAAAATGCGCTGCGACGCCCGCGTAATGGCTGATACCCGCAGGCCGATGTCAGCATCCGGCTGAATGCGCTCCAGCGGCGTTTCCTCCAGCAGAGCGACCCGCAGCACGCTGTCGCCCAGCGCACAGGCCAGCACGGCGCCCACCATGCCACCGCCCACGATCACCACATCGTATTTTTGGATTGTATTCATGAGGCTTGCCGATCGAGCAATGGCAGACCCCGCGCCAACCGGGGCAGCCGCCCTTCCAGACCCAGCGCCTGTCGCGCCAGGGCGTGCTTGGCCGGCGGCAACAGATCGAACGCGAGCAAGCCCAGATTGCGGGCCAGCCCCAGCAGTGGATTGGTAAACAGCCGCGTCAACCCGTCGGTAAAGACCAGTGCGCGGCGCTGATCCCAGCGCCGCCAGTCGGCGTAGCGCTCCAGCACGGCGCGCTCGCCGATATCCTCGCCGGCGCGGCGGGCGTCGGCGATCACTTCGGCCAGTGCCGCCACATCGCGAATGCCCACGTTGAATCCCTGAGCGGCGACCGGGTGCAGGGTATGCGCCGCGTTGCCGATCACCGCTACCCGTGGCCGAATATGCTCGCGGGCTTTGACCAGCGTCAGCGGATAGGACTGCCGTCGTCCCACTTGCAGCAGCCGCCCCAGCCGGTCGCCGAAGCGATCCTGCAACCACGCCAGGAAAGCGGCATCCTCCCATTCCAGCACGCCGTCGGCCACCGCCGTGTCCACCGTGCAGATCACCGCGCACCGGTCCGCGCCCAGCGGCAACAACGCCAGCGGACCGGCATCGGTAAAACGCTCGTAGGCGATATTCTCATGCGGGTATTCCGGGGTTACGGTGGTCACGATGGCCGTTTGTCGGTAATCCCATTCGAGCGCGTCGATGCCCAGTTGGCGGCGCACCTGGGAACGGGCGCCGTCGGCGGCCGCCAGCAGCTTCGTGGTCAACGCCACGGTCCGCCCTTGCAGCTCTATTCTGGTCCAGGCGGCATCGCTATGCACGGCAATTTGCTCCAGCCGGGCCGGACACAGCAGGTCCACGCCGACCAGTTGCGGCAGGCGCGCCGCCAGCACGGCGCCGAGCGCGCGCGCCGCGACCACATAGCCGAGCGCCGCGACCCCTTCTTCGCGCTGATCCAGTCGGGCAAAACCGGGTTTGCCCCGTTCCGAGATATGAATTTTGAGAATCGGCGTGGCGGCCGGGCGCAGCGCCTCCCACAGCCCCAGGCTCTCGAAAATCAGCCGGGTGCCATAAGCCAGCGCCAGGCTGCGGTCGTCGTAACCCGGCGGCGCAGCCACGGCCAGAGCTTGCGCCTCCACCAAGCCGATGCGCAAGTCCTGCCCGGCCAGCGCGCAGGCCAGACTCGCGCCCACCGGCCCACCGCCGACAATCAGCAGATCGTAATCGCTGTTCATGCGCCCCCCATCACCGCTTCGATGGCGTCCACCATTTTGGGAGCCGCCGCGGTCAGGATCTCATGACCGGTTTCCGTCACCAGCACATCGTCCTCGATGCGGACGGCGATATCCCACCAGCGCTCGGGTACGCCTTCGGTCCCGGCAGGAATATACAGGCCGGGTTCCACGGTGGTGACGATGCCCGGCTCGAACACCCGCCAGTCACTACCCGCCTTGTAATCGCCCACATCGTGCACATCCATCCCCAGCCAGTGGCCGGTCCGGTGCATATAGAATTTCTTGTAGGCTTCCTCTTCCAGCAGCTTATCCACGTCGCCGCTGAGCAACTCCAGTTCCAGCAAGCCGTCGAGCAGGGTCCGCACGGCGGCGGCGTGCATATCATTCCAGCGTTTGCCGGGGCGTATCTGGTCGATGGCCGCCTGCTGGGCGGCCAGCACCAGCCCGTAGATTATCCGCTGTTCCGGGGAAAAGCGGCCATTGACCGGAAAGGTACGGGTGATATCGGCGGCGTAGCCATCCAGCTCCGCGCCCGCGTCGATCAGCAGCAGGTCGCCGTCCCGCAGCGGCGCGTTGTTTTCGGTGTAGTGCAGGATGCAGGCGTTGGCCCCGCCGCCCACGATGGATGGATAGGCCCAGCCGGCACCGTGGCGCAGAAAAGTATAGGAAATCTCCGCCTCGAGAGCGTATTCCGGGATGCCCGGCGGCAGGCGCGCATAGCCCGGACATGAGCCTCGGTGGAAATCCGGGCGGTCTCCCGCATCACGGCCAGTTCCGCGGCGCTTTTGCGCAGGCGCATATCGTGCAGCACATGCTCCAGCGCAATGAATTCCACCGGGGCGCGCACCCCGGAGCGGGCCTTGGCGCGCACCTGATTGAGCCAGTTCATAACCCGGCGGTCGAACGCGGCGTTATAGCCCATCGAGTAATAGACCCGCTGGCGGTTTTCCAGCAGTTCCGGCAGGCGTTGGTCGATCTCGCCGATGGGCTGGGCGTGATTGGCACCGTAGCGCTCCACTGCGCCCTGGGGACCGGCACGGCGACCGTGCCAGGTTTCCATGGCGGGATCGCGCTCCCGGCAGAACAGACTGAATTCCTGCTCATGCCCCGGCGCCAACACGGCGATGGCTTCGGGTTCCGGGAAACCGGTCAGATAATAGAAATCGCTATCCTGGCGATAGGGATAATGGACGTCGCGATTGCGCGGCGTTTCCGGGGCAGCGGGGACCAGGGCGATGGCGCCCGCACCCATACGCCCCATCAGCACCTGGCGGCGCCAGGCGAATTCGTGTGAAGGAATGGTTTTAGCAAGCATGGCGTGGCGTCAATGACGATAGGCAGGCACGGGCGGACACAGTTCCGCATTGATCAGCAGTACGCCCATGCGCAGGTATTCGGCGATTTCCGCATAGGCGACCTCGCTGTCCTCGGCGTTATCGCCGGTATTAAAATCCAGGCGGGAAATTTCCACCACATCCTGGAGAAACTCCTGCATCTCCGGCGCCAGGGTCCAGTCCTTATCCAGACCGCCCAGCGCCAGGCCGGCCAGAAAGCCCTGGCACCACCGGCTCAGGGACTCGGCCCGCAAGTCCAGCGGGTCGGCGTCGGCCGGCAGCAACAGGGTAAAACTCAGGCAATCGTCCTGTAACTGCGACCGGGTGATATTGAAGATATCCCCCAACAGCCGCTGCGCCTGCCGGCTTAGCGGCTCATCATCAGGGATTTCCTGTTGCAGCCGGGACATCCACAGGTCGTTGCTTAAGCGGTCGTCAACGCATAACATGCCGCACAGCAGACCGTGCATCTCGGCTGGATTGTAATGGTCGAGCGCGCATTCGAGGCGCCCGAAATCGGTCAGATCGGTTATATCGGTCACGCAGGGCTCCCAACGCGGCGGTAGTGGCACGGCGCTAATGCTAGCACCAGCCTCAGGCTGGAGAAATAGCGAAATTGGTCCATCACTGCATCCTTATACTTATGACCATCGTCAACCTGAAACAACGCGCCGCTGGGCAACTGGCCCTGCTGGAGGAACGCCTGACTGCGCTGCTGGCTGAGTGCGAGCGCTTGCGGGCGGAAAATCGGGTGCTGCGCGAGCGGTTGGGGGAGGCGCCGGCGGCAGCTGTCCGCAGCAGTGGACAGAACGGGCAGATGCAACCGCCTGGCGAAGCCGTTGCCGGCTACGCGCCCGATCTGGAGAATGCCAATGCACCCTGAAACAGAGATCACCATTATCCAATTGCTGGAGAACGACTATCGGTTTGCCTGCCCGCCCGAGGAGCAGGAGGCGCTACTGGCGGCCGCCGATTATCTCAACGCCCGGATGCTTGAAATTCGCAACAGCGGCCGGCCTGCGGTTAGCATCGAGCGCATCGGGCTGGCGGCGGCGCTCAATATCTGTCACGAGTTGCTCAACTGCCAGCGGCAGGCGGCGGAACTCAGCGATCTGCTCGATGACCGCGTGCAGACGCTGACGCGAAAAGTGGACGCGGCCCTTAGCAACGGCGCCTGAACAGAGTATATTAATGGTCTGGACATTCTCTGCCGTGTTCGTGATAAAGGCTCGGATACCCCTTGACCCATAACTCTTGCCAGGGGCGCCAGGTTCTTGATGTTGGTGTGCATGTCCGCCCTGCGGTGGAAAGCCTGAAACATCATCCTGCTCCCCACTTGAACTTCCTGGTTCAAGGGCGAAGGCCTGCAACGGCATACGCGGAGAGTGTCCTTGCTGTTTCTCCCGCCCGCTTCCCTGGGCAGCGCGCAGGCAGTCCCACCGCTCATGTCGGTTAACGGGTTGCGCCAGCAGATACGCGCCTTGCGCCGCGCCCTGCCGGCTGCCGAACGCCGCACCGCCGCTCGGCGACTGGCCCGGCGGGTGGCCGTTTTGCCCGTCTTCAACCATGCCCGTCATATCGCCGCCTATCTGGCCGTCGACGGCGAACTGGATCCGGCGCCCCTGTTGCAACGCGCCTGGGCCCTGGGCAAAGCCGTGTATCTGCCGGTGCTGGCCGGCCAGCCGGTCGGGCATCTGCTGTTTGCGCCGTACCACCCGGAAACGGTATTGAAGCCCAACCGCTTCGGCATTCCGGAACCGGATGCACCCGCCAGGGAGTTAAGGGCGCCGCAGGTGCTGGATCTGGTACTCGCCCCGCTGGTGGCCTTCGACAGCGGTGGCGTCCGCCTGGGGATGGGCGGTGGTTGCTATGACCGCACCTTCGCTTTTCGCGGCAATCCCGCCCATCTTCCCAAACCGCTGCTGCTGGGGCTGGCCTATGAGTCGCAGAAGGTAGCGGTACTGCCCCGGCAACCCTGGGACATTCTGCTCGACGGCGTCGTTACCGAACGGGCTGTCTATCCGGGGTCGGGCGGTCACATCGCCGGGTGACGCGGCATGCTCTACTGGTTGCTCAAATCGGAGCCGACCGTGTTCGGGATCGACGCCCTGGCCGTCCGTCCCGGGCAGACCGAACACTGGGACGGCGTGCGCAACTATCAGGCCCGCAATCTGCTGCGCGACGCGCTGCGCCGGGGCGATCGGGCATTTTTCTATCATTCCAATACGGCGCAGCCCGGCATCGTGGGCATCGTCGAGATTGTGCGCGCAGGCTATCCGGACCACACCGCCTTCGATCCCGCCAGCGACTACTACGATCCCGGCAGCGATCCGGCCGCGCCGCGCTGGTATATGGTGGACGTGCGACTGGTCAGAAAACTGCGGCGAACCATCACGCTGGCAGCACTCAAGGCGCAGGCCGGTCGGCTGGGCGACTTTGCGCTGCTGCGGCGCGGCAACCGCCTGTCGGTGCTGCCGGTGACCCCGGAACAGTGGGCGTTGATTCTGGATTTGGAAAATGACCACCGATAAATCTCATGCTGCCGCAAAGCGGCGCCGGGCTGCGGTCGCTGCCGCCATGGCATTGGCCGCTTTGCTGGCCGTTGTACCGCTGTCCGGCCAGGCCGGTGAATTACAGTTACAAGGCGACTACACCCAGGGCGGCCTGATCACGGGCCGGGCCAGGCCGGGCGCCCGCATCACCCTGGACGGGCAGCCGGTGCGGGTGTCGCAGCAAGGGGATTGCGTGTTCGGTTTCGACCGCGACGCCCCGGCGACGGCCCGGCTGGAGGTAATTTTTCAGGATGGCAGCCGCCAGACCCGGCTATTGGACATTAAACCCCGCCACTACGACATACAGCGCATCAGCGGGCTGCCGTCCGAACAGGTGACGCCGCCGCCGCAGGCGTGGGAGCGGATCAAGCAGGAGAAAGCCCAACTGGCCGAGGCGTACCGGCAGGATAGGGATGTGCCGTATTTCCTGAGTGGTTTCCGCTGGCCAGCGCAGGGCCGCATCAGCGGGGTATACGGCAGCCAGCGGATTCTGAACGGCGCACCGCGCCAGCCCCATTACGGCGTGGACATCGCCGCCCCGCCCGGCACGCCGGTCAAAGCGCCTGCCGACGGTGCGGTGACCTTCGCCAATCCCGCCATGTATTTCAGCGGCGGCACGCTGGTGGTCGATCACGGCCACGGTCTCAGCTCCTCTTTTCTGCACTTGCAGGCCATTTACGTGCGCGTAGGACAGCAGGTAAAGCAGGGCGATGTCATCGCCGCAGTCGGCGCCACCGGTCGGGTCAGCGGCCCGCATCTGGACTGGCGGATGAACTGGTTCACCCGGCACGTCGATCCCACCTTGCTGGTGCCGCCGCTGTAGGGCGCCGTTAGCAAATCGTATTATAATGACTTATGCGTATGACTATAAGCTTCTTTCCATAATAATGACTTATGCGTATGACTATAAGCTTCTTTCCATATTACGCGCCAACATGAACTACATTAAAACCATCGTCTGTTTTGCCAACTCAAGAAAAACAGCTGGTCGCTGCATCGCGGGTAAAGAGTGGCAGGACGGAATACGAGGAGAATGGGTGCGTCCCGTCAGTACTCGCCCAACGCATGAGATCTTCGAAGAAGAAAGTCGCTGCAACCCACAACTACTCGATATCCTCCGCGTGCCGTGTGATGCTCATCAACCGCTCTCCCATCAGTGTGAGAATCATGTTATTGATTCGGGCTGTCATTGGGCAAAGCAAGGACGACTTCCTTGGGAAGACATCCATAGCTGGCTGGACAACCCCGCGAATCTGTGGGGCTTGGGGCAGCGTAGCTATAGCGGATACAACAATCGCTTAGCGATTGGTCAAGAGGACGGAACTTCACTCTACCTTATCTCAGCTGAACGCTTGCGCCTCGTAGTTGGCCGAAAGGCCCCCCAATACCCTGACTCCAAGCGCGCAGTACGCGGCGAGTTTTTGTATCGAGGCAACTTTTATTGCATGGATGTTACTGACCCTGTAATCGAACGGAACTTTCTGACCCAGGATGATGGTCAATATGATATAGCAAACCCAATACTGGGTATCAGTCTTAGTGATCTGTATCAAGGCTATTTCTACAAGCTCATAGCGGCAGTTTTGTACAAGGAGAGATTTACATGAAATCAACACTCTACACCATTGGTCACTCAAACCATGAAATTACCGCTTTTATAGCCTTGTTACGCCAGCACAATGTCACAGCGCTCGGCGATGTTCGGTCACACCCCTACAGCCGATACGTTTCGCAATACTCGCGAGAGCCGTTAAAAATCGCTTTGGCGACAGCCGGTATTGCTTATGTTTTTCTGGGCAAAGAGTTGGGTGCTCGGAGTAACAATCCAGCCTGCTACAAACAAGGAAGAGTTCAGTATGAACGATTAGCAAAGGAACCGATATTTCTTAAAGGCATGGATCGCATCATTCAAGGTCTGGGTCGATACCGCATTGCACTCATGTGTGCCGAAAAAGATCCTATCGAGTGTCACAGGGCATTATTGGTGGCGCGCAAGCTTTTTGAGATGGGTATTGAGGTTAAACACATTCTTGCCGATGGCGCTTTGGAAACTCAGGAAGAGCTGGAATCTCGCCTCCTTGCCGTATACAAACTTCTAGAAGGCGACATGTTCAAGAGCCGAGCAGAGTTTGTTGCAGACGCCTATTTGATGCAAAGCGAACGTATTGCTTATCAAGACAACGCCCTAGCCGAAGAAGAACGGATTGCTGTGTCATGAAAATTTTCACGATTGGTTTTACTAAGAAAAGCGCAGAGCAGTTTTTCAATCGCCTAAAACAACCTGGGCTTGTTCGTTTAATCGATACTCGTCTCAATAACGTTTCACAGTTGGCAGGGTTTACCAAGAAAAATGACCTAAGATTTTTCCTTCATGAAATATGCGAACTGGATTACATCCATCTGCCAGAGTTAGCGCCAACCCAAGAAATTCTTGATGCTTATAAAAAGAATAGTGGTAATTGGGATACTTATGAAAAGCAATTCTTATCATTGATGGCGGCGCGTCATATTGAGAAAAAAGTCGATAAGAATGTAATTGATGGCGCGTGTCTGCTATGCAGTGAGGCCACACCAGAGCATTGTCATCGGCGACTGGTAGCCGAATATCTCCGAGATAAGTGGAGCAATGTCGAGATTTTGAACCTCTAAGTACAGTTCCGCACAACTAAGGTGACCATCTTAATGCTCTCCAGGTAACCGTTCACTCCCCCTCGCCCGCTTGCGGGAGAAGGGTTGGGGGTGACGGTGTATGGACCGGAGAGATAGGTAACAGGTGTTCGGAGACATCGGTAACACCTGTTCGGAGACATAGGTAACACTGAAAAACTATCATGAGATGATGTGTATTGACTTCATGCCGGTGTCCTAAGATCAATCCGAGTGACCTTATGGTGACAGAAGTAGATATTAAACTGGCCCTCGGTGTTAACGGGCCGCAATGCCACCGGGTAACCTTGCAAGGCGCTACTGACGGTAAACAACCGCCCTTGGAAGTGCACCACCCCTTTGTTTTGCACCCTGCGGACCCGATCATCCGGACCGTACTCAATTGGCGGCAGGGTTTCAGGAAAGGAACAGGGACTGGGTTGATAGCGGCTGATCGGGACAGCCATGTCCAGAGCCTGATGGGGGCGCTCCCGGTTGTACACCTCCCGCCACCGATCAAAGGCCCCTTGACACACCGACAACGACGCAAAGTACTGGTCACGCAACACCTCTGCCTTGAGGGTACGATGAAACCGCTCATCCTTTCCCTGGGTCTGCGGATGATAGGGATGACTATGACTGATGCGAACCCCCAAGCGGATCAGCCACAGGACCAGGGCCGACAGGGTTTGCTGGCCCTCGCCCCCCCAGGGTGGGCCATTATCCATGAGCATCCGTTCCGGCAAGCCATAGCGCCGAAAGGTCGCGGTCAGGGCCGCTTGCACCGTGGCGCCCTGTTCGTCCCCACACGCCTGCAGGCAGACCGCGAAGCGGGAATGGTCATCCAACACCGTCAAGGGATGGCAGCGGCCTTGGGCAATGGCAAAGTGGCCTTTGAAGTCCATCTGCCACAAGCGATTGGGGGCTACCTGTTCAAAGCGATGCCACGGCTGATGCTTACGCCCGTCTGCTGCACTCAACCGCTGATGGCGCCGCAAAATAGCCGTCATGGTGCTCGCACTGGGCAAGGCCGTCTGCCCCTGGGCCTGCAGGTAGGCGCGGAGTTTGCGCCCACCCCAGGCGGGATGGGCATCCCGCACCGCTACGATCATCTGCTCGAGCGCCGCCACCGTTTGACGCGGCGACCGGTATGGCCGGTGGTCACGCTCGACCAACGCTTCCAGACCCCCGGCACGAAACCGCTTCAGCCATTGGTAACCGGTCTTGGTACTGATGCCATACCGGTGGCACAAGGTTCTCATCTCGATCTGCGCTTGGTTGGCCAACAGGACAAACTCTTGCCGTACTGCCAGCGACACTCTCTGTTGCGACATCAACATTCTCCTCTAGGAAAATGCTGGTCAGCTTAAAAGAATGTTACCGATGTCTCCGAACAGGTGTTACCGATGTCTCCGAACAGTGTTACCCATCTCTCCGAACAGGTGTTACCGATGTCTCCGAACACCTGTTACCTATCTCTCCGGTCCATACACTCCCCTTGGCAGGGGGGGAATAAAGACGGGACCCACAGGTATAATCTTTTCAGGAAATCACCTTACTTGTCGCCGGTCTCCTCAGTGGCAACCATGGGTAGCGCTGCAGCGGCTGCGGCTGTGATAGCCGCTTTTCTGGCCCGGGCGCGGGCGACTGCCGCCTGAATCACCTGCTTCAGTGCTTCCTGATCGGCTGCCGGCATCCTGGGTAGGGTCTCTTTGCGGAGCAGGCGCTCCTCTTTCTCCTGTTGTTCGCGCTCCAGCCGGGCCAGCCGGGCCTGATAACGGCGACGGGCGAGATCGGCTTGCTGCTTGGCCTGTTCTCTGGCCCGCAGCTCACTTTGGGCGAACTGGAAATACTGTACCAGGGGAATATGGCTGGGACAGACAACCGCGCAGCAACCGCATTCGATGCAATCGTCCAGATGATCCTCCTGCGCCTTGCCCAACTTCCTGGTCCGGACATGCTCGTAAAGCTGTTGGGGCAACAGTCGGACCGGGCAGACATCCATGCAGGCGCTGCAGCGGATGCAGGGCATGATCGGCGCCGGCGGCGTCAGATCCTCCGCGCCGGCGGCCAGCATGCAGTTGCTGCCTTTGCTGACGGGGGCCGCGTCGTCCAGCAGCGTGAAACCCCGCATCGGACCGCCCACGAGCAGGCGTTGGAACTGCGTGGTGTAACCGCCACAGCCGGCGATCAGCTCGGCTACCGGCGTACCGAGCATCACTTCCACCACCTGAGGCCGGCGGACACCCTGCCCGGTTACTGTGATATAGCGGGAGAGCAACGGCCTGCCTTCGGTCACCGCCACGTAGATAGCTGCGGCGGTGGCGACGTTATGACAGACCATGCCGCTCTCTGCAGGCATGCCCCGGCCGGGCGTCTCGCGACCGGTGAATACCCGGATCAGTTGACTTTGCTCGCCAATCGGATAGCGCGCGGGAATCGTGCCGATGGCGATGGCTTCGGCGTTGCAGGACGCCAGGGCCGCCGTCAGGGCCGCATAGGCTGCGGGTTTGTCGTCCGCCACCGCGATGATGGCGGCCTGGGCCTGCAACGTCCGTTGCATGATCAGCAGACCGCCGATGATGTACCGGGCGCGTTCGCGCATGAGCATATCGTCGCAGGTGACATAGGGTTCGCACTCGGCGCCGTTGAGCAGCAGCAGTTCGCTGCACCCGGCAGGACCCGGATTGAGTTTAAGGTGCGTGGGAACAGCCTCGCCGCCCAGACCGACGATGCCCGCTGCGCGCACTCGCTCGCGTAGCACGCCAGGATCGGCGTTCCGGTAATCAACAATGGGCGGCGGCAGTTCGCCCCACTCGTCCAGGCCGTCGGTGGCGATGACGATGCAGGTCGCCGTCAGACCGGAGGGATGGGCGACCGGTCGGGCCTCGATGCCGGTCACAACACCGGAGCTGGGCGCATGCAGGGATGCGCTCAGCGCACCGTCGGCCTGCGCCAGCAATTGACCTTTGAGAACCCGCTGGCCGACTCTGACCACGGTCAGAGCGGCGCCGGCCGCTGTGCTGTTGCAGGGGCAGAATCAATTGCGCCGGCAGGGGCGCGGGAGCGACTGGCTGGCGGGTGGATTCTGCCTTGTGTCCGTCCAGGCGCAAGCCGCCGTGGATTTGCCACAGCCTGGGAAAAACGGGAATGCTCGACATGGCAGGTCGGCTGCTACCGGCAGGGCAGCGCCACCTGTTGCAGCACGGTCAGAGGTCCCTGTGCTTTCACCACCCGCGCCTGTTGCTCGTTGCGCACCAGCAGCGCGCCGGCGAATCCCAGTGCATTGACCGGGACCGTGTCGAAACATTCCTGCGAGCGCGGTGCCAGCAGCATCCAGGTGCGGGTAACGAGCAGATTGTAAGGTCCAGTCTGCCGCTGGTCTTCAGCGACCATCGTCGCACAGTCCAGCAGACCGACGGCGCGCAGCATCCGCCGGTACAGTTCCAGCGTCACGGCGGCAGCCTCTACAGGGGCTTGCACGCGCTGCGGTTCAAAGCGGACGAAGGCATGGCGGAAAGGCAGCAGCGGCGCAATGTCTATCGAGTCGTTGCAATCCAGGCCGGTAAACGCCGCTGCTATCGGTATGGCGGGGCCTTGCGGTGCCAACGGCAGCGGCACCAGTTGCAGGTGCTTGTGACGCTGACTGGCGCCGGCGATCCGGCCACCATTATAAAACCCCAGTCCGTCGATGGCGTGCAGACAGGCCCACAGCGCTTCGAAATCGTGCCGGTTCAGCAGCCTGTCCTGCTCTTCGAAGGCGCGCGTGACGATCAACAAATGATGGTCGAGAACGTTGAACTTGTTCAGCAGGCCCAGATGGGTGGCGGAAATCTCCGTGACGAACAAATCCGGATCGTAGGGCAGAAAGGGATTGCAAGCGCCGCCGGCGGGCGGGCGGGTGCGCTCCTTCGCAGCCTGCTCTTTGCGCACCAGATTGGCCAGCATGCGGAGGATGAACGGAATGCCGGCTTGCTCCACCCGTTCATAGGCCGTGGCAATGGGTTGTAACGCGCCGCTGCGCAGCGCCCGTTCGGTGCAGGCCGTCAGACGGGCCCACAGGGCGCCGGGTTGCGCTAGCAGCGTGCCAGACGTCATCACGTTCACCTGCAAGAGCGCCCGCAAGGTTCAATCCTGCAACACGTACTCCGCTCCGCAATACGGACACTGCGCCTGCCCCGTTGTTTCGATAGGCAGATAGACCCTGGGATGGGAACACCACAAGATCATGTTGGGCATGGGGCAGGACAAGGGCAAATCTGCCCGGGTCACTGCGTAACGGCTCTGCGTGTTGGGCCACTGGGCCGGTTTAGTCGTCGCGCTCATAGTCGTTCCTTTTAAACCAGCGTCAGCCATTCGGGATATGGTTCGCGGCGGCCGTACACCTGATCGAAGTACAGGGTTTGCAGGCGCTCGGTGATGGGGCCGCGCCGCCCGTCGCCGATCGTGCGGCCGTCCACCTCGCGGATGGGGGTGACTTCGGCAGCGGTGCCGGTGAAGAACGCCTCGTCGGCGATGTACACCTCGTCGCGGGTGATGCGTTTCTCCCGCAGCGGGAGACTGAGATCGGCCATGAAGCGGATGATCGCGTCGCGGGTGATGCCCTCCAGCGCCGAAGTCAGATCCGGGGTGTAGATAATGCCGTCGCGGACGACGAAGATATTTTCGCCGCTGCCTTCGGATACGTAACCTTCATTGTCCAGCAGCAGCGCCTCGTCGTAACCGTCCCGCAACGCTTCCTGCAAAGCTAGGATGGAATTCATATAGTTGCCGGTGGCCTTGGCCTTGCACATGGTGATATTGACGTGATGCCGCGTAAACGACGAGGTGCGGATGCGGATGCCGCGCTGGATATTCTCGGCGCCCAGATAGGCGCCCCATTCCCAGGCCGCGATGATGGTATGGACTTTTAAATTATCGGCTCGCAAGCCCATGCCTTCCGAACCGAAAAAGCACAGCGGACGGATATAGGCGCTGGGCAAATTGTTGTCTCTTACGGCCGCCAGGCAGGCGGCGCTGATGGTTTCCTTATCGAAGGGGATGCGCATGCCGAGGATATGGGCCGAGCGGAACAGCCGGTCGGTATGGGCTTGAAGACGGAAAATCGCTGTGCCCCGCTCGGTCTTATAGGCGCGCACGCCCTCGAATACCCCCATGCCGTAATGCAGGCTGTGAGTTAGAACATGCACTTTAGCATCGCGCCAGGGGACCATTTTCCCATCGAACCAGATAAAACCGTCGCGGTCGTCCATTGTCATCAGGATGTCTCCTCAAATGAAGCGGTTATGACGCTGACAGCGCGTCATAACCGAGTATTGACAGGGTTGCAAACTTTATTCACTTTCCATCAACCGGCGCCACAGTTCGCTGATTTCGGCGCGGTAGTCCTGCACATCCGACTCCGGGACCAGGCCGGGCTGCTCCTGCAGCGTCAGCCGGTGCAATTGTCGACGCAAGCCCCGATAAGCGTTGCGCAGCAGCGTGGCGTCCTGACTGCTCAGCAGGCCGAACCATTCCAGTCCGGCGAGCTGGCGGATATTGTCGGTATATTTCAGCAGATCGGGATAGCGGTGAGCATGCGCCAGTACGGTATATTGCACCATAAATTCGATGTCGGCGATACCACCCCGATCCTGCTTCAAATCGAACCAGCCGGGCTGTCTGGAGCCCAGTTCCTGCTGCATGCGCTGGCGCATTTCCCGCACCTCCCGGCGCAAGCCGAGCGGATCGTGCTCGCGGCTCAGCACCTCGCGGCGGATGGCGCTGAAGCATGCCGCCAGTGCGGGCGGTCCAGCCACCACCCGTGCCCGCAGCAGTGCCTGGTGCTCCCAGGTCCAGGCCTGGTGGCGCTGGTATTCGGCGAAGGCGTCGAAGCTGCTTACCAGCAGCCCGGCGCGGCCGCTGGGGCGCAGCCGGGTGTCTACTTCGTACAACTCGCCGGCGCCGGTGCGGGTGGTCAACCAGTAGATGATTCGCTGCACCAGCCGGGCGAAGAAAGTGGGATTGTCGAGCTCACGCGGTCCTGTGGTGACCTGCTGTGCGCCGCTGCTGTCGTGCAGAAACACCAGATCCAGGTCGGAGCCGTAATTCAATTCGATGCCGCCCAGCTTGCCGTAAGCCACGATGATGAACTGCGCTGGGCGCCGTTGGCCGTTGTCCACGCAATGGGGTTCGCCGTGGCGCGCACAGACATCGGCCCAGGCCAGTTGCAGTACTTTGCGCAACAGCACTGCGGCGATTGCGGTCAAATAATCGCTGACGATCATCAACGGCAGCGCCTCGCTGATATCGGCGGCGGCCACCCGCAGCAGGTTGGTCTGCTTGAACTGGCGCAGCGCATCCAGCAATTGTTCGGTATCTTCGGCACCCACCCGTTGCAGGTAGGCTTCCAGTTCCTGGTCGAATGTGGAGCGCTCCGGCGGATGGTACAGCGTGGCCGGATTCAGCAGATCGTCCAGCAGCAGGGGATAGCGGGCCAGGTACTTGCTGATCCAGGCGCTGGCGGCGCACAGTTTCACCAGATGTCCCAACACCTGCGGATTGTCCGCCAGCAGCGCCAGGTAGACCGAACGGCGGGCGATGGCCTCCAGCAGCTGCAGCAGGCGCTCCAGCGTAACATCCGGCGCGGCGGTCGCGCCGACCGCGCTCAAGAGCGCGGGCAGCAGGCGGTCCATGCGTTCCCGACCGCGCTGACTGAGCGAGCGATAACTGAAACTCTGCTTGAGATTCTGCAAGCGCTGCCAGACGGTCTCAGGTTCGGCGAAGCCCTGCTCCGCCAGAAAACGCACGGCGTCTTCCTCGCCCACGGCGCCGCGCCAGAGGGCGGCGAAATCCATCCTGGAAGAAAGCGTTTCCGGCTCCAACTGAGGTGCGGCGAACACCTGGGCAAACTGGGCGGCCACCCGTTCCTGCTGCAACTGCAAGGTCTCGCTGAACGCCTCCCAGCCAGCGAAACCCATGGCATAGGCCAGGCGCAAACGCGCTGTGGCGTCTTCAGGCAGGGTTTGGGTCTGCTGATCCGCCCATGCCTGTAAGCGGTTTTCGGTCTGGCGCAGGAACACATAGGCCTGCTTCAGCTCCGCCACAGCCCCGGTCGGCAGGCGGCCGCCCGCGCCCAGATCGTCCAGTACTTTTAAAATGCCGCGTTCGCGCAGCGCCGGTTCGCGCCCGCCGTAGATCAATTGAAAGACCTGACCGATGAATTCAATCTCGCGAATGCCGCCCGGACCGAGCTTGATGTTGTTGCGCAGTCCCTTGCGCTGCACTTCCTTGACGATCATGGCTTTCATGGTGCGCAGCGCCTCGAAAGCGCCGTAATCCAGATAGCGGCGATAGACGAAAGGCCGCAACTGTTCCAGCAACCGCTCTCCCTTGTCGCGGTCGCCAGCGATGACCCGGGCTTTGATCAGGGCGTACCGCTCCCAGTCGCGGCCGTGGTTCTGATAGTACTCCACGAAGGCGCTGAACGGCAGCGCCAACGGGCCGGCTTCGCCAAAGGGCCGCAGCCGCATATCCACCCGGAAGACCAGGCCTGCGGGTGTGCGTTCCTGCACCATCTTAATGAGGCTCTGGCCCAGACGACGGAAGAATTCCTCATTACCGATGCGGCGCCGGCCGTCGGTTTCGCCTTGCTGCGGATAGACGAAGATCAGGTCGATATCCGAGGAATAGTTGAGTTCCCGGCCTCCCAGCTTACCCATGCCGAGTACGACCAGTTGCTGTGGCTCGCCCTGGGAGCCACGCGGCGTCCCGAAGCGCTGGCATTGCCAGTCATAAAGCTGGCGCAGGCTGAGATCGGTCACGGCGTCGGCCAAGTCCGACAGACTAGTTAAGTTTTCCTCCAGCGCCGCGAGTTCGGCCAGATCCCG
Organism: uncultured Pseudomonadota bacterium; assembly: GCA_963708455.1. GTDB lineage: Bacteria > Pseudomonadota > Gammaproteobacteria > Competibacterales > Competibacteraceae > CAIMUS01. The sequence goes on along the minus strand of CAVPSQ010000004.1, from coordinate 388,720 downwards.
CCAGGCGATGCAGACCATTTCCCGGCGCCGGAACTGTCGCAGCAGCGTGCTTAACTGGTCTTCATCGGCCACGTCTTGCAGCGCCACCGCGAGGCGCGCCGCATGGTCACCGGGCTTATAAGGCCGTTGCAAATCCCCGCTGTCCAGCAGTTCGTGCAGCAGGGCGGGCGTGTGCGCACAGGCGCGGGCGACGAAATCGCTGCATGCCCAGACTCGCGCCAGTTGCTCCAATCCGTCGGTCGGCGGCGCCACGCCGGCCCGTTCCGCCGCGACAATAAAATCGCGCCAGCGCACGGCGACCTCGCCTTGCAGGGCGGTGGGTAACGTGGCCAGGAATTGCGGGAACTCGGTTTCGGTCATAGGGTTTTCTCGCCCAAAATTACCTGGTTTGAGAAACAGTTATGGCTATCCTTGGCTTACTACCACTTGGTGTTACCTCATGAGAGTTTGCAAGAACCTTTACCGGTGCCTCAACCCACGCGGGGTGCCGGCTCACCACGCAAGTGGCGCCCCGTGACACCAGCGATGGCCGCCGGCATGACCGATCATGTCTGGACGATGGCCGAGTTGCTATCCTACCGGGTACCCGTAAAGTTCCTGGATCGGCTACAAGCAATTGAGCACCTATTCCCACAACTTGACTGATTTCATCACGAGAGTTGAGGGACACCACCATGCGTTCTATGCGGTTAAATTATAGCTATCTGCAACCTGCCAAATCGCTTCAGGAATCGAGCAAGCCCGCCAGCCGGGCTTTTTCCACGATGGCGCGACACATGCGCAGCGAAGCGACATCGATCATTTTGCCGTTGACGCTGATCGCTCCTCTGCCCTCTTGCAGCGCCGCCTCATATTCGCTCAAGACCGTTCTGGCCCATTGAATATCTTTTTCCGGCGGCACGAAGGTCTGATTGGCAGTTGCGACCTGATTGGGATGGATACACCATTTACCATCGAAGCCCATCGCGCGCCCCACTCTACACGCCTGTTGCAATCCGTCCGGATCTTTGATGCCGGCAAACGGGCCGTCGATGGCTCTCTTTTGATAAGCGCGCGCGGCACTGACAATCGCATGCATGATATAGTGCCAGCGATGGCCCGGATAAATACGGTCGCTCTCATCTAATTCACCAATGGAAGCCAGCGGCATTTGCACGGAGGCGGCATAATCGCCTGAGCCGTAAATAAAGCCTTCCAAGCGAGTGGAGCAGGCCGCGATTTCCCTGATATTAACGCACCCCGAGGCTGTCTCGATAAGGGCCTCAATGCCGATGGACCGGGTAAACTGCTTGTAAATTTCGATCTGGCTCAGCAGCGTTGCCACGAAATAAATATCTTCGGGCCGGTTAACCTTGGGTACTACAATTAAATCTATCTTATGTCCAGCGGTCTCCACTATGTCAATAATATCCCGGTAAGCAAAACCGGTATCCAGGCCGTTCATGCGGTACATTCGCAATTTCGTGCCGAAATCCAGTTCGGTGAAAGCGCGTATGATATTCGCCCGGCTGGCCTCCTTTTCACTCACCGCCACGGCATCTTCCAGATCGATGCACACCGCATCCGCCTGGGCGGCGGCGGTCTTTTGAATCATGCTCCAGTTGGAAGCGGGCACTAATAGAACGGAACGCTCCAGTCGCTCAGTCATGGGCTTATCTCCAGATCATGGTGGCCTGCATGCCGATGTTATCATCGGCATTGGCCGTATAAAGATCGTGCCCCCCCTCGGCTCTGGCCTTGCCGCAGATGGACACCTTATCGAACTCGAACAGCGGCCGCATGGCCCTGAAACTGTAGCTCACCGGTTTTCTGCCCGGATTGTTGTTTTTGGCGGATTCGAATAACAGCATCGCCTGCAAAGGCCCGTGGACAACCAGTCCAGGATATTTTTCCACTGCGGTGGCGTATCTCCAATCGTAATGAATCTTGTGACCGTTGAACGTCAGTGCCGAGTATCTGAAGAGCAATACCGGATCGATAGGGTACGCCTCTTTCCATTGCAGATCGATAGGTAAAGGATTGGGAGGCGGCGGCGCAAAACTTTTAGGCATGGGCAGATAGACTATATCCTGCTCCTCTTCCACAGCGATGCCTCTGGCTGACTCAATCGAGTGCCTTACGGTGACGAACACCATCCTGCCAGTTTTGCCTTCCTTCTCGGAAATTTTAAGAATTTCGGAAATCTTGCGTATTTCCTCTCCGACGGTCAGATCCTGATGGAATTGCAAACGACCGCTGGCCCACATTCTTCTTTCCAGAGTAATGGGAGGTAGAAAACCGCCGCGCTTGGGATGACCATCCGCACCGACTTCGGACATGGCGACCAGGGGGAGAAAATAGAGCCAGTGCCATAGTTCGGGAAGTGGATCGCCTTCTTTGATTTCAGCCGCCTGGTAATTTAAAGTCAGCGCAAATGCTTTGGCTGGGATGGGGTAAAGGCGATCCACGATTTCTTCTTTTTTACCTACCCAGTCTTGTAGGTTAATAGCGTTCATAGCATGGCTCCTGCTTTGAAGCAGATTCTTGAAATGGGAGTCAATTGTTCAACAGCATACAATAATTGTAATCGTTCAGTCCCCTCTCCCCCTGCTAAGGGGGAGAGGGCTAGGGTGAGGGGGTAAGTCGTTGCAATCACTGCCCTCACCCCCAACCCCTCTCCCGCAAGCGGGCGAGGGGAGTGAAAGGTTACTACACCTCGGGCGCCCAGCCGAACTCTTCCACCGTGCGGAACAGATCGGTGTCGGACACGATGCCCACCGGCCGGCCATTCTTCTCTACCACCACCCGGCGGATGTTGGACTCCACCATGCGGCTGGCCGCCTCGAACAAGGTGGTATCTTCCGGCGCCATCACCACCAGCCGGGTGGCGATTTCGCCCACGCTCACCCGGGTCGGCGAGCGGTTGGCGCTGACGATTTTCTTGATCACGTCGCGCTGCGTCATGATGCCCCACTGGGAATTTTCCTCGTCCGGGGCAATCAGCACCGCATGCCGGTTCTGTTCGCGCATCTTCTGCATGACGAGATTCACCGGTTCGTCCTTATCGACGATAATCACCGAATGCATGAGCGCGCTTACCGTCTGCGGAATGCGTCCGGTTTCTTGCATCACCTCGTCCGGATGCGCCACCCGGTGCGCCTCGCGCTCCTTGCGGTCCTCCGCCAGCACATGCCGCCGCTGCTCCACCTCCACCAGCAGATCCTGGGCATGGGTCCTGATTTCGGCAATCAGGCAGTCGCCGAAGCCGCTGGTGGACATTTCGGTCGCCCCTTCCATCTGGCGGGCGAAGTCATAGGTCACCGTCTTGTTGGCGATCACCTTAGGAAAGGCGGCGTTGATCAACTCAGCCGCTTCCTTCCAGCCCATGTATTCCAGCATCATTACCCCGGACAGGAGCAGCGAACTGGGGTTGACCTTATCGAGGTTGGCGTACTTGGGCGCGGTGCCGTGGGTGGCTTCGAACACCGCCACATAGTCGGCGATGTTGGCCCCTGGCGCGATGCCCACCCCGCCTACTTCGGCGGCAACGGCGTCGGACAGATAGTCGCCATTCAGGTTGAGGGTGGCCAGCACGTCGAATTCTTCCGGTCGCAACTGCATCAACTGGAAGGTGATGTCGGCGATGCGGTCTTTGATGACCACTTTGCCGGGGGGCTGCACCCCGCCGTGGACGCCGTACAATTCGGTTTCGGTGATGGTCTGGTCGGGGAATTCCTCGCGTGCCACTTCATAGCCCCAGGTGCGGAACGCTCCTTCGGTGTATTTCATGATATTGCCCTTATGCACCAGGGTGACGCTTTCCCGTCCATTGTCGATGGCGAACTGGATGGCTTTGCGGACCAGCCGTTTGCTGCCGAAGGCGCTGACCGGCTTGATCCCCAGCCCGGCCCCTTCAAAGAACTGTGCGTGCATTTCCTCCCGCAGAAAGCGCGCCAGCTTCTGGTTATCGGCCGTGCCGGCGGCGTATTCGATGCCGGAGTAGACGTCCTCGGTGTTCTCGCGGAAGATCACCACGTCCACTTTTTCCGGATGACGCAGCGGCGAGGGCACGCCTGCGTAGTAGCGCACCGGGCGCACGCAGGCGTACAGATCCAGTTCCTGCCGCAGCGCCACGTTGAGCGAGCGGAAGCCGCCCCCCACCGGGGTGGTCAGTGGCCCTTTGATGGAGACGACTAGATCCTTCAGCGCGGCCAGCGTTTCGGCGGGAAAATAGTCGCCGTCGTACAGTTCGGCGGCCTTCTCTCCCAGGTACAGTTCGCACCAGTGGATCTTGCGTTGCCCGCCGTAGGCCTGCTCCACCGCCGCATCCCACACCCGCAGGCTGGCACGGGTGATGTCCGGGCCGATGCCGTCGCCCTCGATATAGCCGATAATGGGATTGTCCGGTACGTGCAGTCTGCCGTCGTGGATCGTGATCTTTGCTCCGTTGGGGGGTATGGAAATATGTTGTTGTGCCATAGGACGTTATGCCTTTGCAGCGAAGATTAGGGAAAGGGTGGCAGCTGCCGTTGGAACAGGGTTGAGCTGCGCGCTCTGGATTGGACCGGGCGGCGGCGCCATGCCGACGCCAGATAGCCTAAGGCGGATCATACTTAGGGGTGATCCTCTATATCGCCCATCGCCACCGTGTTGAAACCGCCGTCGACGTACAGAATCTCACCGGTGATGCCGGAAGCCAGATCCGAGCACAAAAAAGCGGCGGCGTTGCCGACTTCCTCGATGGTGATGCAGCGACGCAGGGGCGCCGACTGTTCGAACGAGCTTAGCATTTTGCGGAAATCGCGGATGCCTGCCGCCGCCAGGGTGCGGATCGGGCCGGCGGAAACGGCGTTGACGCGAATCCCTTCCGGTCCCAGTGAATAGGCCATATAGCGGACATTGGCCTCCAGGCTGGCTTTGGCCAGCCCCATCACGTTGTAATGCGGCACGCAGCGCACTCCGCCCAGATAGCTCATGGTCAACAAAGCAGCCTGCCGTCCCTGCAGCAAGGGTTTGCCGGCCTTGGCCAGGGCGGCGAAGCTGTAAGAACTGATGTCGTGGGCGCTGCGGAAATTTTCCCGCGTCACGCTATCCAGATAGGTTCCGCGTAAGGCGTCCTGAGGAGCGAAGGCCACCGAATGGACAATGATGTCCAGCCCGTCCCAGCGCTGCTGCAAGGTCGCGAACATCGCCTCGATCTGCTCGTCGCTGTCCACATCGCAGGGCATGCTGATAGAACTGCCGCACTCCGCCGCCATTTGCTCCACCCGCGAACGCAGTTTTTCCGTCTGGTAACTGCAAGCCAGTTCGGCCCCTTCCCGATGCATGGCCTTGGCGATGCCCCAGGCGATGGAACGGGTACTGGCAAGCCCTACAATCAGAGCGCGTTTACCGGCGAGAAAACCCATGGTGAACTCCTATGTTTTTATAGCCACGGAACAGTATTTTGGGCTCTATTGTACTGGAAGATAAGGCCATAAATCGAAAAGCTTACAAGGTGCGTCCAGACGGGTACTGCCGCTGAGTCATTGAAATTTATCATAAAATGCTGAAAAGTGGCTGCCGGATTGAAGACCGGCAGTTGGAAACGGCGGCAGTTGGAACGGTATCTGGCGATTGACAGTGTGGTGGCGTGGGGGATTCCGGGGTTAACCTTCTAGAGCCGGGACACGCCCGACATGAGTTGTGAAGCGTTTCTCGACCGCGACGACTGGCAGGCCCTGGCCTGCTACATGAACCACACCCTCAGTCCGCCCCGGCAACCGCCCACCCTCAAACAGGCCGCCTTATGGATTGCCAAGTTAAAGTTGTACTCAAGTTTAGCCCATCACCCCGGCGGAGATCCGCATTGCAAGAACCCAATCCTACCGTACTCGGATGACGGCAATGCTGCCTCGCCCGTGGGGCGGCGCCTGTATCCCTGGTGGCGGCGCTGGCGCCGCTGGCGCTATCAGGTCATTCTCAACCGGCTGGCGCTACGGCTCGGACCGGTACGGTTACGGCGCGATATCGGCGCGCTACAGCGCCTGCTGGTGAGTTCGGGACGGGCGGCGTGGCTGGGTCAGCCGTTCCCGCCGGGTCCACCGCCACCGCCGCCGGAGGATCTGCCCCGGGCAGTGGCGCGGGTGTGGGCGCTGTTCGACTGGTAGCAGCGAGTTGGCTCGCGAATTACGTTCGATTATTTCTTAAACACCCCAGCGACCCCGCCCGCAACCAGCACGGTCAATTGCGTCAGGATGCGCGGCACGGCGGCACCGCCCGGCACCGCCAGGTAACGTGGTTCCCAGTGTGGATCGAATTTGTCCTTGTACTGGCGCAGTCCCTGGAAATTGTAGAAGCGCTCGCCCCGCCCGAAGACCAGCGCGCCGAAGCGGTTCCACAGTGGCGCCAGCCGGCGACTCTGCAAGCCGGCGAGCGGCGCCATACCGAGATTGCACCAGGCGTAACCCTGCGCCTTGCCCCACAGCAGCAGTTGGATAAACAGGTAGTCCATCATGCCGGGCGGCGCGTCGGATCGATAGCGCATCAGATCGACGGATAGCTCCTCGCGGCCGGCGCCCTGCAAGAGATTGGCGAAGGCCACCAGGGTTTCCTGCCGTCGCACCACCGCCAGTGAGCAACGTTGCAGATACGGCTCGTCAAAAAAGCCGAGCGAAAAACCTTTCTCACGGGTATTTTTGAGTGTCAGCCAGGCGTCCGAGACTTCCTTGAGCTGCGGCAGCAACGCGGCGACTCCATCCGGCGCGATGATCTCGAAGCGGTAACCCTCCTTGGTCAGACGATTGGCCAATCCGCGCAGATTCTTACGGCTCTTGCCTTCCAGCGAAAAAGTCGCCAGCGGAACGCGCGCCTCCTCGCCGATCTTGAGCAGCGTCAACCCCAGTTCCAGGTACAGATCCAGATTCTCCGGGCGCACCTGATAGAACACCGTCCAGCCGCCGTAGCGTTCCGACAGTTCCCGGAACTGCCAGGCCAGTTCCCGCTGTGCGTCCGCCGCCACGCCGACCGGATCGCCCAGCGCCACCCAGACGCGTCCCTTGACGCCGTACATGATGAAGGCGCTGCGGTCGGCGTTGAACAGCAGCGTCTTGTCCGCCAGCAGCGCCAGCCCGGCATAGGTGTAGGGATAGGCTGCAATGACAGTTTCAGCCTGTTGCAACGTCTCGGCATCGGGCAGGCGCATCCGGGGCGGCGCCGGCCGCAGCAGCTTGGCGACGGCGAACCACAGGCCCAGCGCCGTCACGCCCACCATCGCACGCAGAAAGCGTGGGGCGTTGCCTTGGTCGGTAAAACTGAACTGCCACCACAGGTCCTTGGAGTATTGCACACTCTTATAGGAGAAAAATCCCAACCAGGCAGTGCAGAACAGTACCAGCAGGATGATGGCCACCCAGCCGGCGGTGAAAGGTTCGTTCAGCAAGGAGGTTTTACGATAGAACACCGGACGAGCGGGCAACAGACCGACCAGCGGCACCGCCAGTAGCGAAGCTTCTTCGTAATCGCCGCCCTTGAGCAGCGAGGCGCCGATGCCGACCAGCAGCAACAGCACCGTCAACCACCAGGCGGCGTTGAGCCGCAGTTGCAGGCCACGCGCCAGCAATAACAAGCCCATGCCCGCCAGGCTGCCGACAAAATGAGAGAATTCCATCACCGGCAGCGGCGTCAGTTCCTGCAGCCAGCTCATGCGGCCGGCCACCGCCGGCGTGGCGCCGGACAGCAACAGCACCGCGCCGCTGACCAGCGCCATCAACGCCAGCACCTGCGGCAACAGCACCGGAATCCAGGAGCCGATCATGCGCGGCAGCCACAGCACTCGATAGGCGTGATAGCGGCTTTCGTAAAGGCCGAGTCCGACCGTCGCCAGCGCCAGCGGCAGCAGATAGTAGATCAGTCGGTAGGCCAGCAGTGCGCCGAACACGTCGGCCGCGCCGGCCCTGCCGGGCAACATCAGCAGGATCACCGATTCGAACACCCCCAGGCCGCCGGGCACATGGCTGATCAGGCCCGCCGTCTGCGCCAGCAGAAAACAGCCCAGGAAATAACCGAACTTGATGCCAATAGGAGGCAACAGCACGTACAGAATGGCGCCGGCCAGCAGCCAGTCCAGCGCACCCACCAGCACTTGCAGCAGCGCCAGTCCGGGCCGGGGTATGTCCAGGGTCCAGTCGCGGACTTGCAGCGGCCGGCGGCGCAGCAGGGTCAGCAGCCAATAGCCCACCGCCACAGCGAGCATGGTCATACCCGGCAGGCGGCTGTTGGCGAACGGCAGATGCAGTTGCGCGGGCAGTTGCAGCGGCGCGAACGTCAGCACGCCGCCGGCCAACGCCAACAGACCCACCCATAAGGTCAACGCGCAAAACAGTACAATTTTGGCGATTTCCAACGGCGACAGGCCCCAACTGGAGTACAGCCGGTAACGCAATGAACCCGAGGTCAGCACCGACAGGCCGATGGTGTTGCTGAAGGCATAGCTGACGGCGGCGGCGAAACCGACTTTCACCACTGGCAGCGACTGCTCGACGTACCGGATAGCCAGGAGGTCGTAGCCGGTCAGCACGACATAACTGCACGCCGTCAGCGCCAGGGCCTGGGCGATCTGCCGGATTGGCGTCTGCCGCAAAGCGGCGACGATATCGCCGTAAGCGTATTTGGCCAGTGTATGATGCAGTACCCCTAACGCCACCAGGAACAGCGCGATGCTGAGGGCGGGGCCCAGCAGTCTTTGCAACCACGTTTGCACCCGATCGAGGCGTTCAGTGGGAGGGGTCTGGAAGGATTCTTCCGGTGTCGCGCCGGCGGCAAGCGGCGGTTTTTCCGTATCGATGGAATTCATCGGTGGGTTCGGCCTGGAAAGTGGTAAGACCCCATGTTGAGGCTCCGGCGGTGGCAGGGATGACAGTCTGCAGCAGGCTGAAGATGGCTCGATTTTACTCCAACTTGCCCAGGGAGCGTTGCGGCAGCAGGCTGGCCCGCCCTGCTCGCTAGGCTACCCACTTGGCGGGACCATCGCGGCGGTGTCCTTGCCGGCCGGCTGCGGTCAGTCTGCCTGATCCTGGGAGCGCTGGCGTCCTCGCCGGCCCTTTGCAGTTAGCCTGCGAAGTGTCCGGGTTTAAGTGGATACCCGCTCACTAAACACGCTAACTAACTGAAATAAGGGGCTGGCACTGTTCGTCTCCGGCGCCGACGGCTGGAATGTCGACCTGGCGACGCTGGCCAGCAAAATCGCCGCTTTGGATTACCTGGTGGCCGGCATAAACCTCAACGCTTACCTGCCAAAACTGGATAATCCAGCCGCTTGCGGCAACCCGGCGGCGGATTTCAGCCAACTCGGTCGCCTGCTGGCGGACCGCTATCGACTCTCAGCCCAACAGGCGCCGATTGTCATCGGTTACGGCGCCGGCGCGGCGCTGGCTTACGCCGTGCTGGCCCAGGTCCCTGCCAATGCCATACATGCCGGAATCAGCATCGATGGCGGCTGGGCGGAACTGGATCGCACAGTCGCCGCCAAACTCGCCGCTCGCGGCGTCCCCGGCGATTATCATTTCGACGCAGATTACCCAGCCATCGCCGCGCTGATTCTGGCGCAGACGCCACCCTGAATTTGCAACCCGTTAAGAGGCTGGCAAAGCGAGCTGCTCCGGGAGCATCTCCCCGGCCGCGAGCAGCAGTGACACCAATCCCTGCCTGATAGGCCCTTCCTCATGGGGCTGGTGGCGAATTGACAGGTATACTATTGTCATATTGCCACTATGACATGATTGAAAATGACAAACTATCTGCCACGGGAACTCACGCCGAGACTGCTGCGGGCGTTGCAGCACCTGCCTGTCGTGGTGCTGTCGGGATTGCGTGACGCCATCATTGACGAGGTACAGCGCTGCCCGGAACTGCTGCTTTCCCTGAAACGCCACGTGGATGAACAGCGGCGTCCTGGGCGCTTCGTACTCTCTGGCTCGGCGAATCTGGCGCTACTCAGCCATGTGTCTGAAACGCTGGCCGGACGGGCCGCCTACTTCACCCTGCACCCCATGACCCGCCGGGAGATACAGGGACAGACCCGCCAGCCACCGTTTCTGGTCGAATTCATCCGCTCCCAGACAGTGCCGCGCGGCGCCGTCGAACCGGTGTCGGAGCGAGAGGTGTTGCAGGGTGGCCTGCCGCCAGCCGGCCTCGGTCCGGCGGCTGCCGTTGCCGAGTGGTTTCGCGGTTATGTGCAGACTTACGTGGAGCGCGATGTGCGACAGTTGGCGCAGATCACCGACCTGATCGCTTTCCGCACCCTGGCGCAACTGGCTGCGTTGCGCACCGGGCAGGTGCTGCTCATCAGCACGCTCGCCCGCGACGCCAAGCTGAGCGCCGCCACGGCCGGCCGTTACCTCGATCTCCTGGAAGCCTCGTTCGTGATCCGCCGCCTGCCCGCTTTTCTGAAAAACCGCAGCTCCCGCCTGATCAAATCGCCCAAGCTGTACCTGACGGACAGCGGACTGGCAGCCCATCTGGCAGGTGTGACCACGATTGAACCGGGTCGTGACGAGCTGCTGCGTGGTGCGTTGTTCGAAACCTACCTCACGCAGAATCTCAGCGCCTTGCTCGAAGCCTATATGCCCGATGCCCAACTAAGCTACTGGCACGAACAGGGTCGCCATGAAGTGGATCTGGTGATCGAATCGGGCAGACAGGTGTTCGCCCTCGAAATCAAGGCGGCGACGCGCTGGAGTGAGAGCGACCTCTCCGGCCTGCGGGCATTTGTGGACCGCACCCCCGATTGTGTAGCCGCCGTGCTGGTCTACAACGGCCGGGAGGCGGTGCAGCTTCAGGGAAAACTTTGCGCGATTCCAGGCGCGCATCTGCTGGGTTAAAAGTTAGCAGCAAACCCTCTCGGAAACAGACGCAACGGTTAGCGAAAAGGGCTTGCGGATGGGAGCCGGGTGACCCAGTCATGTTCATCGGCATTGCCCGGGTAGCCGAGCATACCGGCAGGCGCTTTGCGGCTCTCATAGTCATCAATCAGCAGCAAGACCGGTTTGCATTGTCCAACAGCCCGGCTTAGACTTGCTCGACTTTCAACCGGGTCTTGCATCCTTCACAGCACGGAGAATCCCCATGGTTCACGAACTGCCTCCTCTGCCTTACGCCAGGAACGCCCTGGTGCCCCACATTTCCGAAGAAACCATCGAATATCACTACGGCAAGCACCATCAGGCTTACGTCACCAATCTCAACAACCTGATCAAGGGCACCGATTTCGAGTCGCTGTCCCTGGAGGATATCATCAAAAAATCCTCCGGCGGCGTGTTCAACAATGCCGCCCAGGTGTGGAATCACAGCTTTTATTGGAACTGCCTGAAGCCCAACGGCGGCGGCGAACCCAGCGGCCCGCTGGCCGCGGCGATTAACCAGAAATTCGGCTCGTTGGCGACCTTCAAGGAAGAGTTCACCAAGTGCGCCGTGACCACCTTCGGTTCCGGCTGGGCCTGGCTGGTGAAGCAGGCCGACGGCTCACTGGAGATCGTCAGCACCAGCAACGCCGCCACACCCATGACCCAGGGCAAGACGGCGCTGCTTACCTGCGACGTGTGGGAGCACGCTTACTACCTCGACTATCGCAATCTCCGTCCCAAATACGTCGAGGCGTTCTGGAACCTCGTCAATTGGGATTTTGCGGCCCGGCAATTCGCCGGCTGATCCGCTCAGTTGCCTACGGGGGCGGGCCACGGCTCCGCCCCCTCTCCCAGCGTTAACCCCTCAGAATAAATCCTGCGGGTCCACATCCAGGGACCAGCGCACCTTGCGGGCCGTTTTCAGACCGCCCAACTGCTCTACCCAGCGATCCAGAAACCCATGCAGCCGCTGCCGGTGCTCGGCCTGCACCAGCAATTGCGCCCGATAGCGTCCCGCCCGCCGTTCCATCGGCGCCGGCACCGGTCCCAGTAGTTCCACCGCCAGCGCCAGGTTCCGTCCCAGTTCTAACGCCTCGGTCAGAAAAGCCTGCGGCGCTTCCGGATCGAGGGCGTCCGCCCGCAGCAAAGCCTGCCAGGTGAACGGCGGCAGGCACGCCGCCTGCCGCTCCGTCAGCGCCGCCGCGGCAAAGGCCGCATACCCGCCGGACACCAGGGTCCGCAGCAGCGGATGATGGGGTTGATGGGTCTGGATGATCACCACGCCCGGTTTTTCCGCCCGTCCGGCCCGACCCGCCACCTGCAAAATCAATTGCGCCATGCGTTCGCTGGCGCGGAAGTCGGCGCCGAACAAACCCTGATCGGCATCCACGATGCCGACCAGCGTGACGTCGGGAAAATGATGCCCTTTGGCCAGCATCTGGGTACCAATCAGAATGCGCCGCTCGCCCCGATGCACGGCGTCCAGCAGTGCCTGCAAGCTGCCCTTGCGACGCGTGCTGTCACGGTCGACGCGGGCGATGCCGACGGTCGGGAATTCCCGTTGCAGCGCCCGCTCGATACGCTCGGTGCCCTGCCCCAGCGCGCGCAGATCGACGCTGCCGCATTCCGGACAGGCAATCGGCACCGACTGCACGGCGCCGCAGTGATGGCAGATCTGCCTACGGCGTTGCAAATGCAGGGTCAGGCGGGCGTCGCAATGAGAGCACTGGCTCAGCCAGCCGCATTCATGACAAATCAGCGTAGGGGCGAAACCGCGCCGGTTGAGAAACAGCAGCACCTGCCCGCCCCGTTCCAGATGGGCGTGCATAGCACCCAGCAAGGGTCGGGACAGACCTTCCGTCAGCGGTTGGCCACGCAGGTCCAGAATGTCCACAGTGGGTTCGACGGCGGCGCCGGCCCGGTGCGGTAAACGCAAATAGCGGTAACGACCGCGCTGGGTGTTCAACAGGCTTTCCAACGACGGCGTGGCCGAGCCCAACACGACCGGGATATGCAACTGCCGGGCGCGCACCACCGCTAAATCGCGGGCGTGATAGCGAAAACCGTCCTGCTGTTTGAGGGAAGGATCGTGCTCCTCGTCGATCACGATCACGCCGGGATTCGCCAGCGGAGTGAACACGGCCGAACGGGTGCCGATCACCACGGCGACCTGGCCGCTGCGGGCCGCCAGCCAGGCGTGCAACCGCTCCCGGTCGCTCAAACCGGAATGCAGCACCGCCAGCGGCACGCTCAGGCGAGCGGCGAACCGCGCCAGCAACTGCGGAGTCAGGCCAATTTCCGGCACAATCACCAGCGCCTGCTGCGCCCGGGCCAGCACGGCTTCGACCACTTTCAAATAGACTTCGGTCTTGCCGCTGCCGGTCACCCCATCCAGCAGAAAAGGGGCGAAGCTTCCCAAGGCGGCGCAGACCGCGTTCACGGCCTGCGCCTGCGCCGGATTCGGCGCTGGGGGCGGCGCCTGGACAGTTGCACTCGCGCCACGGTACGCCGTCCCGGATGGCTTGGAACGGGGGGACGCCGCCTTGCGCCGCAGCAGCACCGGTAGCAGCGTGGCGAACACCTCGCCCGGTGGATGATGATAATAGCGCTGCGCCCACCGGCTCAGCTCCAACAGATCGGGCGGCACGCTGGGTTCGCTGTCCAGTACCGCCTCGATGGGGCGCAGCGTCTCGATCGGACTGTCGGCGCGCACCTCCAGCAGAACCCCGGTCTGCTGACCGCGTCCGAAAGGGACCCGGATCCGCATGCCGGGCAGCAGCGGACCGTGGGGTTGCGGGACCAGATAATCGAAGGTCCGGTACAGCGGCGAGGGAACAGCGATGCGTACGATACTGGCGTCCATCCAGTGATTCTAGGGGTTCGCGGACGCCGTGTCACAGCGGATTTCCCGCAGTGCGACTGCTCAACCCGCCGCTACCGGCTGCGGCGCGGCAACCCGTCCTGCACCGTAAGCCTGCCAATACAGCCCGATGCCGCGCACGCCGCAAACGAGCAGCAGGGCGATGAACAACCCGAATACGACATGCGACACCTGCAACCCGCCATAGACTGCCGCCACCGTCAGACCGAACCACACCTGCCGGCGTGAGTCGAGTGGCGTGGTGGCCGGGTCGGGAATCATATACAGAGTAAAGACGATGAAGGCCGCGCTGGTCATCGGCACCAGCGGCACCAGCCAGGGAACGCCGAAGTACCAACTGCGCAGGAACGCTTGCGCCAGAAAGCCAAACAGCCAGGCGCTGACCAGGGGCAGGCGCCCGGTGAACAGGGCATGGATAATAATACCCGTCAGTAGAATGAAGCCGGGCAACACCCAGTTCCAGACGCCGACGACGTTTTCCGTAAAATGATACGGCGGCGCCAGGCCGATCCAGGGAAAGGCCAGCAGGGTCAGGGTAATGCCGAAATTGGACGGATTGAAGATATGCTGCGTGCCCCTGCCGACCGGGGCGCGGAACATTACCTTGGAGGCGATGGACAGTCCGGCGGCGAAGGCCATCGGCCAGAGCAGATCGTTGGGGTAGAGCAACATGGCCACCGCCAGTGCCGGGATCCAGGCCGGCACGAAAAAACTGGCCCGATCCAGCCAGTCGCCCGCCTGATAGCGGGGGGTGCGCCGATTGGCGCGGGCATCCGCCCATTCCAGGACGAACTGCATCAGGCTGGCGGTCAGCACGGCGACCAGCGGCTGCATCCAGGACTGCTCGAAACCGAGCACGGTATGCCCGAGAAGGGTCCATATAACCAACAGGATAACGAAATACCAGAGGGCAAACAGGCGCAGTCGCGGATTGCCTTGGGGATAAAAATACAGCGAGGTGATCGTTTCAGGTACTTGCATCGTGTTTCTCCTTCCTTCAGCCGAGTTGAAGGGTATGCCAGCCAGGGGGTAATTCCACAGTTTGCTGGTGGATTGTGCCGTTCATGCCACGCCAGTGCAGCACGACCTTTAATTTAGCGTCTTTATCCGCCAGCTTGCCCAAGCCGAAATGCAGCGCCGGGCTGCGCTTGCCGGAATGGCCGTTGCCGCCGTCCACCTGGGCTACCAGCCTGCGACCGTCGGGCAGATAGACGGTTGCTTGCGCGCCGACTGCCGGGCAACCCGGCGTATCCGTCGCCGGATGACCAGCGCGTTCCCTGACAGCCGCCTGCTGGTCCGCCAACAGTAGCTCCAGGCCCAGGAAAGCACCGCAATCCGGGCAGTCGTTGCGATAGAAATAGGACGGCTCCCACTGGTTGGCGACGGCCACGTCGAGATCGCCGTCGCCGTCCACATCGGCGACGGCGATTCCCCGGGACACCATCGGCATGTCCATACCCACCTGTCGAGCCAGATTGTAATAGTGACCGTCGCCGGCACGGGCAAAGAAGCCAATCAAGGGATTACCGCTCAAGTCGTCACCGGGGCGAAACCGTGGCCAGTGGCGGGGATCGCTCATCATCTCGTTATTGCCGGTACCCAGGGATTGCAGCTCCGGCCAGCGGTTGACCGTTCCCTTCACGAATCCGGTCGCCTGCACCGCTTCGAGTACACTGTCGTTGTTGAAATCCGCCAGCTTGGTATCCCAGCCCCAGCTGCTGCGTGACAGCCCTAACCGCTCGCTCGCCTGCACATAAGGGGCAACACCGTCCTTCATGCGCTGCCCCTCACCCGTGCTGAGCCAGACGAAATGACTCTCCTGCAAGGCGTACTCGTCGGCGATGTTGCTGACATAAATATCCGGCGTCCCATCGCCGTTGATATCCCCGAAATCCACCCCCATGCCCTTGAAAGAATCGTGGCCGAGCACAAAGGATTTCGGCGTGCTCAGGCCGCCTTGGCCTTCCAGCAGAGCAAAGCGCAGGTGGCCCGGCGTGGAGCGGTTATGTAGCAGCCGATCCGGGCCGAAGTCATTGGCAAAGTAAATTTCGGGCAGCAGGTCGCCATCCAGATCGGCTGCCCCTACCGCCAGGGTCCAGCCCCGGTCCAAGGCTTCGTCCAGCACGCCGGACTGTTCCTTGAACTGCACCGTTGGCTTAGCGCCGCCACCGGCGCCGGTCCATACCAACAGGTGTTTCCGCCCGCCGTTGAAAGACCTGGATTTGGTGTTATGCATCTCCTCCACCCCGGTCCCGTTGGCGTCCAGAATATGGGCGCCATCCTGGAAATAATTGGCGATGATCAAATCCATATGGCCATCGCCGTCCAGATCCGCCACCGTGGCCGCGTTGGTGAACCAGCGTTCGCCACCCGGTACGATGTCCACGGGCACAAAATTGGCCAACTGCAGGCCACCAGTGTCGGCGGGCCGCTGTTGCAGGAAGACAACCGGGGTACGGCCCCAGTAGTAAACCAGCACATCGATCAAGCCGTCTTCGTTGAAATCGCCCGGCACGCAGCCCATCGGTGCCATGGTCGCGGGATCGTAAGACACCGGCGCCGGATTCAGGGCGAAGGGGGGTAGCGTTCGCCGGTGCCCGGCACGGGCGAGACCGTCACCTGATCGTCGCGAGGATCGACATGACAGAGGTCGTTCGGTAGACCGTCGCCGTCCAGATCGGCCAGCGCCACGGCGGCGCCGACCGAGGAAATCCAGGCGGAAATCCGTTCCAGGCTGGGATGCACCGCCCGCACCGATTGGGGCGGGTAGCCGGGCAGTTCCGGCAAGGGAAACCGGGTAAACCGAAATTGCGCCGCCAGCACGCTGACATCGGTCTCCGGCAAGGTTGGCGGTCGCATCATCCAGTACAGCCCCGCCACCAACGCGATGGCGATCAGCAAGGCCGCCTTGCGGCGCAGGAAATTGAACAGGGTGTTCATGCTCTCGCTCTTTCCTCAACTGTAATGGGTTTGCTATTCCACATATTGAGCCAACGCCTGCCGCAATACCGCCGGCACCGGCGTCGGCACGTGCTGCTCGCCTTCTTTGCGCAGACAGGCGATCTGCTGTTCCCCCCTGGCGATCAGTTCTTCGCCGGCGGGCGTCACCCGCCAGTACTCGAACAACATCGTGACCCGGCTTTGGGTCACCGGTCCGGCGCGCATCCGCACGCTTACCTCATCGAAAGCGTACAACTCGTTGAAGTAGTCACAGGCAACGCGGGTGGTGACCAGCACCAGGCCGCGCTCCAGTTCCTGGCAGAATTTCCGGCGCATGCTCGCGTAGGAACAGTTCCCGACAACGCCCCTGCCAGCGCACATGATGGGCGTAATACACATTGCCGACCACGTTGGTTTCCTCGAAACCGACGATATGGCGGTATTCAAAAAACCGGTTCATTAGCTTAATCAATAAGTTTTATCAGTCAGTTTTTGATTATTCTATCAAGGATAGAATGAAAGTTTTTCAATTGCCTCAGCCATACGATAATACTTTGCCAACTTCACGTAAATGCGCCTCTGTTCCATCTTTAAGCCTGCATTCCAGTTCTTCCAAAAATTGCACTGTACAACGGTCATAGTATCTTTCCCCACAAGTATGGCAGATAGGGATTTGGATGGGTACATATACAACATCATTGCCGATTTTCAGTTCCTCGCTGACTACCGTAACTTGAATATCTTCACCATGGCAGATAATACATTTCATTTCTTTTTCCTCCTGCGATACTCTTCCCACTGATCGGGATCAGGTTGATAAACTGTAATAACCACAGCATAATCGTCATCTTTATCATAAGCACAAACAATGTGCAATGGGCGCTGAGCAGTTGTCACACCAAAGATCAAGGCGCTGGGATAGGGCTTATCATCGGGATAGATATTGATAGTCTCGCCACTACAAACCGCCTCATAGACTTCCTGATCGGCAATAGAACCAAATTCCTCATCCCGCATTTCGCGTCTGGCATGACCAGAATAAAGAACCCTATCGCTATCGAAACATCCGCGTATAATTTGAGGCCAATTCACTGGTTGTACCGGCTCTCTGATTAATTACTTAAATGTCACCAAACAGCCCAATTCGAAAGCTCTGCTCACGAAACAACAGCCTCCTGCCGAGGCTGCTCCTGCACACTCCGCGCCGGTTCGGTCAACAAAGCCACGACCATCGTCCCAGCCTGCTCTTGCAGTTTGGCGACATAAGTCGCCACGACCACTCTACTCGCTCTCAGCAACACCCAGCCGTCGTCCGAACGATCGAGCAAGGTGAGCGGCGTACCGGGCAACAGTCCGGCTTTCTTCAGGCACTCCCGCGCACTCCATACCCGTGTCGCCGCGACATGCTCATCTTCGCCGAGCACTGGTACGATCTGCATGGCCAGGGCGTAGTGCGACTCGCCCACCAGATCGCGCCAGACCTCGGGCGCACGACTCTGCACGGCTTGCAGATCGCAGGCCAACGGCCCGGCGCCGGTCACCGCCAAGGTCAGTGCTTCGGTATGGGCGAAGGAGACGGCTTGCACACCGCCGACCAGTTCCGGCTTGCCATCCGGGCGATGCAGCAGGATGACCCCGGCGCCCAGCAGCCGATGCAAGGTATGGTCGCGACGCTGCCGGCGTTCCGATCCGGTTTCCAGTCCGACTTGCAGGCAGACGCCGGGCAGCAACTCGCCCAGCCGCCGTTCCAGATAGGGCGCCAGCAAGGCCGGCGGCCAGGCATCCCTGAGTTCAACCGGCGCCAGGGCACGCAGCCGCAAGCCCTCCCAACGCTCCCGCAGCCGGCCGTGCAGGTCATGCAGTTCCAGGTCGTAACAGAACTCTTCGCCGCGCCGCCAGCGCTCCTGGGCGACTGCTGTCCAGGGGCCGCCAAGCTGCAAATTGCCCGGCAACCAGCGTTCCACCCCGACCGGCAGCAGCCGGACCTGCGGGATACAGGCCTGAATGGCGTGTACCGCCGCGTCCCGCGACGCCGGATCGCCCAGCAGCAGCTCGCCCGGCAGATAGCGCCCGAACCAGCCGCTGCCACCGGCAACGCTGATTTCGGCG
The DNA here is from genome assembly GCA_963708455.1 of uncultured Pseudomonadota bacterium. Taxonomy (GTDB): domain Bacteria; phylum Pseudomonadota; class Gammaproteobacteria; order Competibacterales; family Competibacteraceae; genus CAIMUS01. The sequence continues at coordinate 369,931 of CAVPSQ010000004.1, read as the reverse complement.
CAGCAGCGGGTAGCCTGTAATTGGCGGTAGCCGGTCAGCCGGCGGAAGCGGGGACCGTGGAACAACAGGCCGCCATATAAATCCTGTTCCGGTTCCAGCTCGATCCATTCGTCCGTGGGACAGGCCAGCAGCGTCGCCTCCGCTTTCCCACCGAAGTGGCAACGGGCGCGGAAATGGTCCACCGCGAAGCCGCTCTGGCTGCACCGCAGCGCCACGTCGATATGGTCCGGTGCACGCACCAGCGCCAGCAGACGCAGGGTGATCACCCCGTCCGCCGGCGCCACCACCGGCTGGGCGAACTCCACCGCCTCGAAGACCGGCGCCCGGTTGTCCTGTTGCAAAGCGGCGGCGATCTGAGCCATGGCTTCCAGCCCCATAACCGCTGGCAACAGGCGTTCACCCTGAAAAATATGGTCGTCGAGATAGGGATCGGTAGCGGTGGACAGTTCGGTTTCAACCACCAGTTCCACGCCGGGGAAATACACCCGTGGCTGTTCCAGGAAACGCCAGAATGGCAGCTCCGGCCGTTCCACAGGCAGGGTCGGCGAATCCGGTAGACGGCCGCCGACCACCACCGCCGAAGTCGGCAGCTCGCGGGCCAACAGCTCGCAAAACAAGGCGACGCCCCGGTCCGGCGGAATGGCGCTGATCCCCTGTCGGGCCAGCGCCTCTATCCGCCCTAGCCGTTCGCCCATCCCGACGCCCGACCAGATAGACCATTCCAGGGTGAGGCAATGGCAGTGCGGATGAGTCTGGCGGTAAGCCTCGATCGCACGGGCCAGCCAGGCATTAGCCAGAGCATAATCCGCCTCGCCGGGCAGACCGCAGCGGGCAATGATGGAGCCAAAGCCCACCAGCAGCCGTAACCGCTCGGGATCGACTGCGGCCAGCAGATGGCGCAGACCCTGCACTTTGGGCTTCAGGGTGCGGTAACAGGCCGCTTCATCCAGTTCCCGCAGCAGGATCGGTTGGTTGATGCCGGCGCCGTGCAATAGTGCTGTCACCGGACCCAGTTCGGCTTCCGCCTGAGCCACGGCGGCGCGCACCGCCGCTTCGTCACTGACATCGGCGACCCAATAACGATAGTTCGCTCCCAGTGCGCTCAGCCGCTCCAGATTGGCGGCCAACTCCGGATCCTGCTCGGGACTGGAACGGCCCAGCAATGCCAGCCGCACCCCTGTCTGACGAGCCAGGGCCAGAGCGCATTCAGCGGCGATGCCCTTGCCGCCACCGCTGACCAGCAGCACATCGTCTGCGGTTAACGGCAGTGGCGGAGCGTTCGCCGGTTCCGGCACCATCTGCCAATGCGGCAGGCAGCGTTGCCCCTGGGCGGTATAGCGGACTTCGTGATAGCGCTCGGTGACGGCCAGTTCGGCCACGATCCGTTCCACCGCCTGGTCGTTCCAGGGCAGATCGAACACCCCGGTGGGACGACCGGTTTCCAGAAACAGGGTGCGGGCGAAAGCAGCCGCGCCGCCACGTTCCTGCAGCAGGACGAAGCAGGCGTTCGGTTGCGCCAGCACTCGCCGGGTGGCGTCCAGCAGCAGGGGAATGCAGTCCATTTCGGCCTGAGCCGACAGGCACAGGAGCACGCCACCGCCACCCTGAGCCGCCAATGCCTGCCGCAGCGCCTGGGCCCATGGCTCAGTGGCACCCAACACCGTCCAGCCGCCCTGCCCCGGCAATTTGCGCAGTGATTTGGAAGGGAGAGGCGCTTCCCGATACTGCTCCACGAACACCCGCACCCAACTGTCCAACCCGGCGGGAACGGCGGTCTCCTGTGCCGGGACAGCGCCGCCGCCGGCGCGCAGCGTTTCCAGGGCGGTGGCGATTTCCAGCAGCGTGGCCTCGGCATACTGGGTAGGATCGGCGGGGGCCGGCAGACCCAGCGTTCGGCAAACCTCGGCGACGATCTGGCCGACACTGATGGAATTCAGATGCAAGTCCGCCAGCAACCGATGCTCATCCTTGACCGCCTCGGATGGCAGTTCCGCTTTCGTTGCCACTCGCTGGCGTAACAGTGCCAGAATGTCGTTGGTTTCATTGGCCGCCATCTCCGGCTCACGGGCAATGGAGGGTAGCACCCCGTAGCCCGGATGCAGCGGAGCGGAATCCGGGGTCAAGCCAGCCGGTTGCCGCTGTGCTTCCTCCCACTGCTTCTCGACCGGCGCCATCTCACAGGGACTGGCGAAAAACAGCGGTTGCCAATCCAGGTTGAAGGGCCGGCTCAGGCGGTCGGCGAACAGCGCTTCCCGATTCAACGGACTGCCGGCGGCATAGGCTGCGCCCAGCGCCTGCAACAGCGGGCGTAACGACGGACCGGCGGCATCGACGGATAAAACCGGTAATTCGCTCTGGGCGCCGACCAGGCCGGTCAACACCTGGCCGGGGCCGATTTCCAGCGCCAGATCGATACCGGTCAGAGCGTGTTCCAAGGCTTCGGTAAAGCGCACCGGCAGGGTGAGTTGCTCCACCAGCAAACGGCGCAGCTCCTCATCCGGCGACAGCGCTTGGCCGGTGATGGTGGATATCACCGACTTCGTCGGGGCGCGCAGCGGCAGGGCGGCCAGATGGTGTTCCAGCACCCCGGCGGCGGGCGCCATCAGCGGCGAATGAAAGGCATGGGAGACGGCCAGCCGGGTCGCCTCCAGACCCCGTTGCCGCGCCCGCCGCACTAGTTGCTCCACGTCGTCAGCCGTGCCGGACACCACGCACTGGCAGGGTGCATTGAAACCGGCCAGCGTCAAGTCCGTCATCCCCTCCAGCAGTGCCGTGACCTGTTCCCGACTCGCGGCGATGCTGACCATCGCCCCGTCGCCGGGCGCGTCCTGCATGGCCCGTCCGCGTACACGGGCCAGTTCCAGCAGCGCGGTTTCATCCAGCACCCCGGCCCAGTGCAAAGCAGTCAACTCGCCCAGACTGTGCTCCACCGCTGCCTGGGCGGTCACGCCCAGTCGGGTGAGTAGCTGCAAGGCGGCAAGCTCGGCGGTGACGATGGCCGGCTGGGCGATGGCGGTGGATACGGTGTCCCCCTCGATTTTACCCTCCCCCGCCAAGCGGTCGTAGAGCGCCTGTAACTCTGGAAAGCGCCGCGCCCATGCACCGCCATGCAAACGAACGGGAGCGGCCTGGCCGGAAAACAGGAAGGCGATCCGGGCCTGATCGGCGACGCCGATGAACACGCCGGCATGGGGATCGAAACAGCGGGTTGTTCCCTGCACCAGTTGTTCCTTTAACACCTGTAAAGCGCCTGCCAATTCAGCGGGCTTGGCCGCCACCAGCGCAGCCCGTATTCGGCGCGCGCCCGGCTGCCGGGCGAGAACGGCGGCGAGGTCGCCCAGTTCCGCCCAGGATAATCGGGCTGCGTAAGCCGCCAGCCGTTCCACCTGGTCGCTCAGTTCCTGAGCGTTGTCGCCGCCCAACAGGAACAGTTCGGCGTCCTGGACGCTGGACAACAGTTTTTGCTCGCGGCCGGTGAGCGTGGCGCGGCGGCTGCTGGCCGCACCCTCCAGCGTCACGTGAACATTGATGCCACCGAAGCCGAAGGAACTGACCCCGACCCGCAGTGCCCGGTCGGCGGGCCAGCAGGCACCGCTGCCGGCCGGACGCAGGTTGTTACCCTCTTCCTGGAACAGGGGGTGGGGATGGCGGCAGCCGGTCGCTGGCGGCAGCACCTGGGTATGCACCGCCAGGACCGCCTTGAGCAGACCCACCACGCCGGCGGCGGCCTTGGTGTGACCGATATTGGCCTTGATCGAGCCGACCACGGCGGGCGTCGCGTTCGGGTCTGCCTGCCGGCGGGCAGTCGCCAGGGCGCGCAGTTCCACCCCATCGCCCACCTTGGTGCCGGTGCCGTGACCCTCGAACAGACTAACGCTGGCGATGTCGTAGCCGGTGCGACGATAGGCGCGGCGGATGGCCAGCAACTGGCCATCGACTTCGGGACGGGTGACGCCGCCGCCGCCGTCCGAGGACACGCCCCAGCCGCGGATCAGGGCATAACAGCGCGCACCATAGGCCAGGGCGTCGGCTGCCCGCATCAACACCACGAAGCCGCAGCCCTCGCCGGGCCAGAAACCGGCGGAATCGCGGTCGTAAACCCGCATCTCGTCGCGGGCCAGGGCGCCGGTGCGGGAAAAGCCGACCAGCTCGAAGGGGTCCAGACTGAGATCCACGCCGCCGGCCAGAGCGACATCGAGATCGCCGGCAGCCAGCGCCGAGCAGGCGTTGGCGACCGCCAGCAGCGAGGAACAGCAGGCGCCGTCGACGGTATAGCCGCCGCCGCCCAGGTCGAAGTAATTACAGATGCGCCCGGCGATGGTGTTGGACAGGCCGCCCGCCAGGGTTTCCTCGTTGGGTTCGGCGAAGGGTGCTTTGTAGCGGGCTTCGAGTTCGGTAAGAAATGTGCGGCGCTGTACCGCGTCCCAGCCCAGCGCCTGCAATTCGGCACCCACCATCCGCCGCACGAACGGCCAGCGCAGCCGCATCAGCGCGGCGCGTGACATTTCGCCGGTCAGGGTGTTGCCCACCAGCACGCCGGTGTTTTCCCGCGGCAGGTCGCGGCCTTCCGGGAAACCGGCATCCGCCAGTGCCTGCGCGGCGATATCCAAAGCCAGCCAGTGGCTGGTGTCGGCAGTGCGGTAGGCGTCGCCGCTGATCCGGTATTTGAGCCGGTCGAAGCGATAGCCCTCGATGACGGCGGCCTGGGTGGCGTAGATGCTGTCCGGGCCATCGCCCGCATAATCGTCGAGATTCAGGCGTTCCGCCGGCAACCGCCGAAAGGCGCGGCGACCGGCCAGGACGTTTTCCCACAGTTCCATTGGATTGCGGGCGTCGGGGTAAAGGCAGGCCATCCCCACTACGGCGATTGCGGTGTTCATGCAGTGGTTACCGTTGGCAATACGTTTGAATGCGCTGGCGCCAGATCTCGAAGACCGGCAGTTCGGGCGTGCCGGCGGGCAGATTCTCCAGAGCGGTATCGGTCAACAGGGCAGCTTCCAGAGCGGGCAGATTGCAGAGCACCTGGGAAGCCATCTCGGTGTGAGGCGTTAGATTACCCGCCCGCTGCCGGGCCTTGGCGGCAAAGGCGGCGCCCTGGGCGAGTTGGGCCTGATACGGTCCCGCTTTTTCCTTGAGCGTTTCCAGTTCCGCCCGGGTCACGCCGCCGGCATAGGTGGCGGCCAGGCCGATGCCACTCCACAGTTCCGGTTGTCGGATAGCGGGAAAAGCGGCGATGGTCTGGGCGATACGTTCCACGTTGGCGCCCTGTACGAACCACAGGCCGCGGCCCAGGCCCAGATCGAAGGCGCGATGAGCGTAGCCAGCGCGAAAGCGAGGTTGGCGGCGGTGGTCGATATAGGTCCGCCAGTGGAAGTAGCCCTGATGGAAACCGTAACCATCCAGGGCGAGCCAGCGTAGCAGCGGGTCCATGCGGTTCAGGCGGCGTTGCAAACTCCACGGCAGCCGCGCCATGGCCCAACCGGCGCCGACATGCAGCATATAGATATGTTTATCGCCGTAGTCGCGGATGAAGCTGTTCAGGCGGTTGGTTTTCCAGGGCGTTAGATAGTCCAGCAGCGCCAATCCCATGCCGATGCCTTCGAAGGCGAAGCCGCGGGACTCCAGCGGAATTTCGTTGAGGCTGGCGTACAGGCCGGCGGGATTGCCGGACAGCAACAGCGCAGCGTGGTAGCCGCCGATAAAGGTGCGACCGATGTGCTCCAGGCGGTCTTGCAAATTCGGTTTGACTGGCTGGAAGCCGCGTTTGGTAAAACTGGCTTCCTCCGGTGAAATGCCGAACAGGGTTTTGTTGAGGACTCCGAGTTGAATGGCCATTTCAGTTGATTGCGATGACTTTATATTGAGGCTTCCTTTCACCCCAATCTAGGCGTGCTGGCTAAGTTGGCTACGCTGGCTCTGACTAGCCGCTCGTGTACATTCTAACCATTCCGGCCACGCCGCAGGATCAGCCGTCAGACCGTCGTCCAGCAGCTGCAGGTCACCCAGCAATGCACCAACATCGTCAGATTGAGTCCGCTCGAAATAGCGTTCGAGGAAAAAAATCATTGCTCTGAAGGCTTGTTCATCAGTCATAAGCCACCTTTGTCTGTTACTTGGGGTTTCGTGGATAACAAGAGACCTGTATGAGGGTGGAAGATTCGCGGAACAGGATTCAAACCGCCATTCATGATTTGGCCATTTCTCACCTGAACCCAGATTTGATTGCCGTTCGGTTGAGTCTGCGCGTACCACAGGTTGCCATATCGATCAGTGCCCAGAAAGTTGCGGGAATTTAAAGCAACGCCCGTTAGCAATTGTCGGTTAGCCGGGGTATCGAGCAGATGTCCCGACGCTTGGCGGAAAATGTGAGGTACCCGTGAATCAGGAATGGTGCTCACCGTTTACCGCCCAATTCTCAGTTGATTGCGATGACTTTATATTGAGTGGGGCAGGGTGCGGTGGTGCACCCTGCCGGGTTTTACCAAAGCTCCTATAGTCGGGAGCAGATGGGTTTCAAGCCGCTTTGCGGCGGCGGTAGGTCAGTAAGCCTAGACCGGTGCCGAGTAGGAGGAGGCTGGCAGGTTCGGGTGTGGTGGCAGTCACAGTTATATGATGGACAATTTGGCCCATATGCTCAGCCCTCCCTGTGAAAAAATTGTTGGTTATAGGAATCACCACTGCACCGGGTGGTGGTGTTGAAGTCCAGGCGGTGGGAGCCTGGGTGAGAGGACCCACTGGAATACCTGTCCCCAGAAGACCGGAAGTCTCTCCGTAGAGATCGAAGGTGAACCTCGAGATGTGAAGTAAATGTACCATCAGAGTTGATAGTTATTGAACTGCCGGTGTCGGTCACAGCTTGTGTATAAACTCTCTCTAAACCAGTTCCTCCTATAGGAGTTGTATTGATTGGATTTACACTGATCAGCGACAAAGCAATGATCTCGAAGTCTGGGTTACTAATCGTGCCAGTAGGTGTTACCGGCGCGTTCCGTTGCAGTATGGTGTCGGCATTTCCAACAGCTACCGGTCCAGTACCAAAATCGTATGTTCCAAACTCCAGACCCTTGAACTCAACAGTACCAATTGCTCCGCCGAAATTAAATTGAGCAAACTCGGTATGAAGCAAATCATACCCTGGGTCTATAGTGACAGCTTGGCTGATCATAGGTAATAAAAGCAAGGTCAGCAGGCCTACCAAACCCACCATACCCATTTTCAATAACTTTAGAGTTCTCATGATTCAAACCCTCGCTTTGGTCAAAACATTGGTGAAACGACATAAAAAATTCAAAGTCCAAAATACCATTTACAAATTCCATCCAGGGGCGCCCCGCGGCGTTTTCCATAGCAGTCCCATAATCCAGCCCCACTTCCCTGGCGCCCCTCATTAACCAACCTCAATCCCGCCTGAATTCAGCCCGCTTTCCGCCTCCGGCGCAGAGCCAGCAGACCCAGACCGGTGCCGAACAGGGCCAGCGTGGTGGGTTCGGGGACTTGCGCCGGATAGACGATACCCTGCTGGGCTGTGGTCGGACCGGTCAGGTTGAAGGTAAATGGGGGATCGCTGCCTGCGTCAGCCACCGAACCATCGCCTGGAATAGTGCTGTTGAAGGTGTCTATGACGTTGGTGCCCTGGATGAAGGTATTGGTCACTTCACCGACCTGGTGCTGGACAAAGGTGAACCTGATCGCTTCGGGAGAAATCGAATTGCCGTTGATATCGGCAGCAACTGGAATTTTTACCTCGAAGTGGCCGATATAGGCGTCTCCCTCCGTGGGCAGGCAGCCCAGGTTAGGCTGGGAGGTGACGGCGCTGCAGGTGTTGGTCCCCGTCTGCTGCAGGTGGGCCGGCCCCTGATCCAGCAGCGTCAACGAGGATGGCCCCGCGCCACCAAGAGGGCTGGCCGTCGGGTCGATGTCGGTTATGGTGACATCGAAAAATACATCGAAGAAACTCGTGACGCAGACTGGGTCGCCGTTGTTCACCTCGCCGGCCTGCCCGAACCCGCCTTCGACACAACCCAGACCGATGACGGCCGCCCCAACGCTGCCATCGCTCGGAAAATTAGAAGGCTTGCTCAGAAAAGCCTGGCCGAGTGATGGCGGCCCCGCAGGCGACCGCTGCGAGGACAGGGTGATGCTGATATTCGCGTTTACCCAGCCGTAGCCATCCACGGGAGCAGGCGCCCCTATCAGAGTGCTGGTGGTGGCCGCACTGGTCACCGGCAGGAAGGCGTCGCCCTGAATCGGCCCGAAGCTTAGCAGTTGGGTCGGGATGGGAGTCTGTGGATCGATGTAGACAGCAAAGGCCGGCTGGGCCGAGGCGGCGAGCAGCAGGGAAGCACTCAGGCAGAGGCGCGCGCCCCGCCCAAATTGAAACCCAGGCAAAGTGAATGGTGACATGTTGATCTCCTCTAAGATTTTAATTTAAAAAGGAATGGTAAAAGACAAAAAGCCAGCGCTCCAGGACGGAACGCCCCGGATCAGAGAAGCAAACTGCATGGATTCGGACATGGCCAACCACCTTTGAATCTGTAGTGTCGCGATGCCTTCCCTGGTATCTACACAACGGGTCTACGCCCGTCTGCCAGCTTCCAACTTCTCGGTTTTTCCGTAAGCGGCCACGCGGGTACCAGCGCTCATCTTAAGTTAAGGTCCTGTCTACTCGGCAAACAAATATAAAGCACTAATTATGCCAATTAAAAAATTATTTATAATTTTAATAAGTTACAAAAATAACTATAAATTATAATGTAAAAAATCTTGACAGTAATTTTGCCAGGATTTACTTCTGGTAATCTGGCTTTAATATAGAATTAACTTTATAATCAAAAAGTTAATGAAAATTTAGAAAACAAATTTTACAAATTTAAAGTGTAAAAAATCTTGACGCTTTGTCAGGTTCACCAACCACTTTGTCCGATCAGCGGAGCGTCATCTATAAAAATTAAACTTTATTTTTCTTATACTTATTTATATATTCTAGCGATTTTCATCGATTATTGAAAAGTGTAAAAAAAGCTGACGCCTGCCTCGAGGATACCGGTCCTCCCGAGGATAATCCATCCCATGAACCTGCAACACGTGCGCGCCATGGCGCGCAAGGAATGGCGGCATCTGCTGCGCGATGTCCGCAGCCTGGGCTTGCTTCTGCTCATCCCCAGCCTGCTGCTGTTCCTGTTCGGTTACGCCATCCGCCTGGACATTCGCCATGCGCCGATCGCCATCATCCAGCAAAGCCGGGTCGGCTGCGCCGACGAACTGGCGGCGCACTTCGCCGCCACCCGGGCGTTTCGGGTGGTGTTCCGCTCCAGCGACCGCCGCGAGGCCGCCGCTGCCTTGCAAAGCGGCGCCATCTGGGCGGCGCTGATCATCCCTGCCGACTTCACCTGCGACTTCCAACGCGGCAACAACACCGTGCAATGGCTGCTGGACGGGGTCGACGCCAACAGCGCCCGTCTGCTCCGCAACTATGCCCTGCTGTTGCTGGACACCTACGCCCTCGAACTGGGACATCAGCCGCTGCTCCGCATCGAAGACCGCACCTGGTTCAACGAAACTAAGGAAAGCCGCTTCGCCATCATCCCCGGCGTCATCGCCATCGTCATGGCGGTGATCGGCGCCCTGATCACCTCCCTGGCGGTCGCCCGCGAGATGGAAACTGGTAGTCTGGTCATGCTGCGCACCACCCCCCTCACCCGTACCGAATTTCTGCTCGGCAAGCTGACCCCTTATTTCTGTATCGGCATGGTGGACATGGCGCTGGCGGTGGTGGTGGCGGTGTTTATCTTCGGCATGCCGCTGCACGGTTCGCTCCTCAGCCTGGCCCTGCTGTCCGCTTTATTCCTGAGTGTGGTGATGCTGCAAGGCACCCTGATCTCGATTCTGGCCGGCAACCAACTGCTGGCCAGTCAGGTCGCCATCGTCAGCACTTTCCTGCCGGCGTTTCTGCTGTCCGGCTTTATCTTCGCCATCGACAATATGCCGGTCGCCCTGCGCTACCTCACCCTGGCGGTACCAGCCCGTTACTACGTAACCCTATCGAAAGCGATTTTCCTGCAAGGCATCACTCCGCTGCTGTTGTGGACCGAGGTCGTCGCCCTGCTGGCGATCCTCCTGTTGCTGCTTGGCATCACCTTGGCGCAAGCCAGGCGACTCGGATTGTCCTGATGAGTCGCCACCTGCTCGGCAGCCTGATCCGCCTGCGCGCCCTGCTGGGCAAGGAATTTCGGCAATTGCTGCGCAGCCTGGAAATGCGTTTCCTCATCATCGCCGTGCCGTTGATCCAGTTGTTGATCTTCGGCTACGCGGCGCGCTTCGATGTCCGCCAGGCTGGTATCGGGGTGGTGGATCAGGCTATGACTCAGACCAGCCGGGAACTGCTGGCGGCCGTGATGGCTGGCGGGCATTTCGAATATCCATGCCTATGCCGCCATGACCGCCGCCGCCGCCGCACTGGACCGCCGCCAGATTCGCGCCATCGTGCGCTTTCCCGTCGATTTCGACCATAACCCCGTGGTCCAGATCGTGACCGACGGCGCCGATCCTAATAGCGCCCAAATGATCGCCGGCGAGCTGATCCAGGCTCTATTGGGTCGCTTCCAGACCCTGGCGAACGTGCAACCGGCCTTACGGATCGAGGAACACGCCTGGTTCAATCAGAACCTGGACGATTTACCCTTCTTCGTACCAGGCATTATCGCCACCGTCGTCCTGATCACCACGCTGGCCCTGACTGCGATGACCATCGTCCGGGAACGGGAACTCGGCACCCTGGAGCGACTGCTGGTGACGCCCATCGGCCGGCTGGAACTGCTGTTGGGCAAGCTGATCGCGGTAGCTGTCGTCGGCATGATCGATGTCCTGCTCGTCAGCGGAATCGCTATCGTCTGGTTCGAGGTGCCCCTGCAAGGCAGTTTCGTCGCGCTGCTGGCCGGCAGCCTGCTATTCCTGCTCAGCACACTGGGTATCGGGTTGCTGATTTCCAGTTATTCCCATACCCAGCAGCAGGCCATGCTGCTGGCTTTCCTGGTCGCGATGCTGATCATGACGCTGTCCGGTTTCGCTTTTCCTATCAACAACATGCCGGAAGCCATCCAGTGGCTGAGCTGGCTCGACCCGCTACGCTACTATCTGGTCGTGATCCGGGATGTGTTCTTGAAAGGCAGTGGCCTGGGGGATCATGGGTTCCAGTACGGCATGATGGCGCTGCTGGGGATAGCGGCGCTGTCACTCAGCAGTCTGCGCATGCGCTGAGTCCCAAGTCAGGTGACAGCCGCGCAGGCACCGCTCCTGCCAGCGCGTGGATCGGTTTCACAGGTATGGATAAGCGCCTGGTAACTCACTACACTGAGCCGTTCCAGCCCCGCAACTTGAGGTTCATGCGTGGAACAACTCCTTTGGAAAGCCTGTCTCGACCGCCTGGAAAGTGATTTACCCGAACAGCAGCTCAACACCTGGATCCGGCCCCTGCACGCCCTGGAAGAGGACGATATGCTGCGCCTGCTCGCGCCTAATCACTTCGTGCTGGACTGGGTCAAGGAACACCATCTGGACAATATTCTCAACGTGCTGCAACAGCTTTGCCCGGACCGCCCGCTCCAGGTGTTGCTGGAAATCGGCAGCAGCCGCCAGCCGCCCACCAGGAAAACCGAGACTCGGGCTGAAGCCGCAGCGGAAACCTCCGCCAGCGTGGTGGAAACGGAATCGTCCGACGGCACCCTCAATCCGGATTTCACCTTCGATAACTTCGTCGAGGGTAAGTCCAACCAGCTCGCCCGGGCCGCCTGCACCCAGGTCGCCCAGAATCCGGGCACAGCCTATAACCCGCTGTTCATCTATGGTGGGACGGGATTGGGTAAAACTCACCTGCTGCATGCGGTCGGCAATCTGCTGCGCAGCCAGAGGGCGACGGTCCGGGTCGTCTATCAGCACGCCGAACATTTCGTCTCGCACATGGTCAAGGCGTTGCAACACAACGCGATCAATCAATTCAAGACCTATTACCGCTCGCTGGATGCGCTGCTCATCGACGATATTCAGTTCTTCGCCGGCAAGGAGCGCTCCCAGGAAGAATTTTTCTACACCTTCAATACCCTGGTGGAAGGTCACCAGCAGATCATCCTGACCTGCGACCGCTATCCCAAGGAAGTCGCCGGCCTGGAAGACCGCTTGAAATCGCGCTTCGGCTGGGGACTGACCGTGGCCATCGAACCGCCGGAACTGGAGACCCGGGTGGCCATCCTCAAGAGTAAGGCGCAGCAGGCGCACATCCACCTGCCCGACGAGGTCGGTTTCTTCATCGCCAAACGCATCCGCTCCAATGTGCGCGAACTGGAAGGCGCCCTGCGCCGCGTCTACGCCAATTCTCAGTTTACCGGCAAGCCGATTACCCTGGCTTTCGCCAAGGAAGCCCTCAGCGACCTGCTGGTGCTGCAGGACCGCATGGTCACTATCGACAACATCCAGCGGACGGTGGCCGATTACTACAAAATCCGCGTCGCCGAACTGTGCTCCAATAGTCGCCTGCGCGAAATCGTCCGGCCCCGCCAGATGGCCATGGCGTTGGCCAAGGAACTGACCACTCAGAGTCTGCCGGACATCGGCGAGGCCTTCGGCGGCCGCGACCACACCACCGTGCTGCATGCCTGCCGCAAGGTCAGAGAACTGCAACAAAAGGATGAGCAACTGCGTCGCGATTATAAAAACTTGCTGGAAACGCTGTCTGACTAGAAAAACCGTATTTTCCTGGCATTATGAACGTTTAAAAAACGCTATAAAGCCCTTTTTAGAAATTTAAAGTTTTTTGATATAATATATAATGTATTGAATATAAAATTATTTTTTAAAAAAATCAAGGATATAAAACGGCTTGTATTGGTTTTAACATGAATTATTGGAAAAGTGGCAAAAGCAACCTGTGGATAAGTCTGTGGATAAGTGCCATTTTCCTGTGGATAAGTCTGTGGATAAAATGTGGATAACTTTTAGAGGTCAAAGTTATCCACAGGTTGGCCGACTTATCCACAGGATATCCACAGGTTTATCCACAGGCAAAACAGCACTTAAACTTATGAAATTAAAAGAAAAGAGAAAAGTTATCCACAGAAAAGGGCCTCCTCTATTACTATTATCTTTAAATATTAATAAAAGATAATAATTATAGAAGCACACTGACAGCCATCGAGATCAAACTATGAAACTTGAAATTCAGCGTGAACAGTTACTCAAACCTTTGCAGCATGTGATCGGGGTAGTGGAGCGCCGTCAGACGCTGCCCATTCTGGCGAACGTGCTACTGGTCGCCCGGACAGACGAGTTGAGTTTCACCGCTACCGACATGGAAGTGGAACTGTCGTCCCGGATCGCAGCGACTGTGGAAACCCCTGGCGAGATTACCCTGTCCGCCCGCAAGTTGCTGGACATCCTGCGCGCGCTGCCGGATGAGGCCGCGGTCATGCTGGCCGTGGACGACGACAAAGCCATCCTGCGTTGCGGGCGCAGCCGGTTCACGCTGCTGACCCTGCCGGCGGCCGATTTTCCCACGCTGGGAGAGCTGCCGTTCGAGGGACAGTTACGCCTGCCCCGGCGCGACCTGAAAACCCTGATTGAACGGACCCACTTCGCCATGGCGAACCAGGACGTGCGCTATTACCTGAATGGTCTGCTGCTGGAGGCCGGGGGCGGGCGGCTGCGAGCCGTCGCCACCGACGGCCATCGCCTGGCCCTGTGCGATGTCGCGGCGGAAACCGAACCGGCCGACTGGCAGCAGCAGGTGATCGCTCCGCGCAAAGGCGTGCAGGAACTGCTGCGCCTGCTCGACGAGGCAGAGGTGCCAGCCGTGCTCAAGCTGGGCGCCAACCATATTCAGGCCGAGGTGGACGGCATTCGGCTGACCTCCAAACTGATCGATGGCAAGTTTCCCGATTATCAACGGGTGATTCCACGCGAGGGCGACCGGGTCGTGCTGGCCGAGCGTGCCCGCCTTAAGGACGCGCTGAGTCGGGCGGCGATTCTGTCCAACGAAAAATACCGCGGCGTGCGCGTGCAGGCCGGTAACTGGCTGCTGCACGTCCAGGCCCACAATCCGGAACAGGAAGAGGCGGAGGAGGAACTGGAAGTCAATTACGACGGCGAGCCGCTGGAGATCGGTTTCAACGTCACCTATCTGCTGGATGCGCTGACCGCCCTTCCCGGCGAACTGGCCAGGCTGTCGTTCACCGATTCCAGCAGCAGTTGTCTGTTGCAGGAGCCGGAAGGCGGGACCTGCAAATACGTGGTCATGCCGATGCGCTTGTGAGCGTCGTTGCTGGATGCTGATTCTGTCGCTGGAGGTCGAAAATTTCCGCAATCTGGCGCGGCTGGCGCTGTCCTGCGCCGCCGGTTTGAATCTGATACTGGGCGCCAATGCCTGCGGCAAGACCAGTCTGCTGGAGGCGCTGTATTTTGTGGGGCGGGCGCGCTCCTTCCGCAGTCGGCAGGCGCGCGAATTGATCCGCTACGGCGAGGCCGCCTTTCACCTTGTGGCCGCCGTGGGCGAGGGGCCGCAGGCCCGGCGGGTGATGGTCGGCATCCAGCGCAGTCCGCAGGAACTGACAGTCCGGCTCGACGGCAGAGCCGCCGACTCGCTGGCCGAACTAGCCGCCCAGACGCCGCTGCTGCTGCTCGATCCCAACAGCCACCGCCTGCTGGAAGGCGGACCGGAGCAGCGCCGCCGCTTCATGGACTGGGGCCTGTTCCATACCGAACCGGCCTTTTGGATGACCTGGAAACGCTACGGCGCCGCTTTGCGCAATCGCAACGCCGCATTGAAAGCTCAGGCGCCCAACCGCACTCTGGAAGCCTGGGATCAGGAGCTGGCGGCAGCAGCCATTCCCCTGAGTGAACTGCGCAAAGCCTTCTGTGACGCCCTGGAAGGCGTTTTAAGGCCCTTAATCAGCCAGACCCTGGGTAAGGTGGCAGTAACGCTCGATTACCGCTCTGGCTGGCCTCAGAAGGGCGCACAGAGCCTGTTGACCCTGTTGCGTGCCAGCCGGGAACAGGACCGCCGCCTGGGTTACACCCAAGTCGGAGCACAGCGGGCCGATTTCACGCTCAAAGCAGGCGGCGGTCCGGTAACCGAGCGGCTGTCGCGTGGACAGCGGAAACTGCTGGTCATCGCCCTGGTGCTGGCGCAGGCGCGCTTGCACCAGGAGCGGCGGGGCAGTCCCTGCATTCTGCTGATCGATGATCTGCCGGCGGAGCTGGACCGGTGGCATCGGGAGCAGGTCATGCGTTGTCTGGCCGGGAGCGGCTGTCAACTGTTCGTCACCGCCCTCGAGCGCGGTCTGCTGGATAGTTCGCTATGGAGCGACGTCCAGGTGATCGGGCTGGACAACGGCGGACTCGCCGTGCACGGCCCGGAGGCCGGCATCCCCGCCGGCTGAGCGCAGTTCTGCGCCATTTCCGTTACCCTGCAAGACCACGCCGGTAACGATGAAATGGTATAATGCATCCCTAATTTTGGGGATGGAATAATAATCCATGGGTGAAGCTTCGACTTATACTTCCGCCAGCATTACCGTGCTCAAGGGCCTGGACGCCGTGCGCAAGCGTCCCGGCATGTACATCGGCGACACCGATGACGGCACCGGCCTGCACCACATGGTGTTCGAGGTGGTGGACAACTCGATCGACGAGGCGCTGGCCGGCTATTGCGATGAAATCAGTGTCACTATCCATGCGGATGAATCAATCACCGTAATCGACAACGGGCGCGGCATTCCGGTCGATATGCACCCCGAAGGTCGTTCCGCAGCCGAAGTCATCATGACCATGCTGCACGCGGGCGGCAAATTCGACGACAACTCCTACAAGATTTCGGGCGGTTTGCACGGCGTCGGCGTGTCGGTGGTCAACGCCCTGTCCGACTATCTGCGCCTGACGATCCGCCGCGACGGCAAAATCCATCAGCAGGAATACGCCCTGGGCGAGCCGCACAGCGAACTGGCGGCCATCGGCACCACCGAATTGACCGGCACCGAAATTCACTTCCGGCCCAGCTCGCTGATTTTCAGCAACATCGATTTCCACTATGACGTGCTGGCCAAGCGGCTGCGCGAGTCTGTCTTTCCTCAATTCCGGGGTGTGCATCAAGCTGTTTGACGAGCGCACCGGCAAAAGCGATGTGTTCGAATATCAGGGCGGCATCAAAGCCTTCGTGGAGCACCTCAACCGCCATAAGACGCCGCTGCACGAGAGCGTGTTCTACATCAACGTCTTCAGGGATGACATCGGCGTGGAACTCGCTATGCAGTGGAACGACTCCTATCAGGAAAATATTTTCTGCTTTACCAACAATATTCCGCAGCGGGACGGCGGCGCCCATCTGGCCGGTTTGCGCAGCGCCATCACCCGCACCCTGAACCAGCACATGGAAGCAGAAGGGCTGCTGAAAAAGGCCAAGGTCACCACCACCGGCGACGACGCCCGCGAAGGGCTGACCGCCGTGCTGTCGGTCAAACTGCACGATCCTAAATTTTCTTCGCAGACTAAGGACAAGCTGGTCTCGTCCGAGGTCAGGCCGGCCGTGGAGGCGGTAGTCACGGAGAAGTTGCAGGAATACCTGCTGGAGCAGCCCGCCGATGCGCGCGCTATCACCGGCAAGATCGTCGAGGCGGCTCGCGCCCGTGAGGCTGCCCGCCGTGCCCGCGAGATGACCCGCCGCAAGAGCGCGCTGGATATCGCCGATCTGCCCGGCAAGCTGGCCGATTGTCAGGAAAAAGATCCGGGACTGACCGAACTTTTTCTGGTCGAAGGCGACTCCGCCGGCGGTTCCGCCAAGCAGGGTCGGGACCGCCGCTTCCAGGCCATCCTGCCGCTCAAGGGCAAGATTCTCAACGTGGAGAAAGCCCGTTTCGACCGGATGCTGGCCTCCGTCGAAGTGGGCACGTTGATCACCGCGCTCGGCTGTGGCATCGGCCGCGAGGAATTCAATGTCGACAAGCTGCGTTACCATCGCCTCATCATCATGACCGACGCGGATGTCGACGGCAGCCATATCCGCACGTTGCTGCTGACGTTTTTCTACCGGCAGATGCCGGAACTGATCGCGCGTGGCCATATCTACATTGCCCAGCCGCCACTCTACAAGGTCAAGCGGGGCAAGCAGGAACGTTACGTCAAAGACGAGGCCGAGCTATCCGCCTATCTGCTGCAGGTGGCGCTGGATGAAGCCGCGCTGCGGCCCAACGCAGAGGCGCCACCACTCGGTGGCAGCGCCCTGGAAAGTCTGGTGCGCAGCCATATGGCGGTCATGGCCATGATCCAGCGGCTCGGTCAGCGCTACGACCGCGACCTGCTGGAGCAACTGGTGCATATGCCCCGCCTGAACCGCAACCTATTGAAGGAAATTGCTTTTCTTGAAAAATGGTCGGACGATCTGAGGCAGCGTCTGAACGCCCGGCAGGGTGAGAAAACGGTTTACCAGGTGGTGGTGGAGCCACGCGAAGGCGGGGAAAGTTTCGTCATCGCCGTGGCCCGCAGTACCCACGGCAGTATCCGCGAAACTCAGTTGCTGCTGGAATTTTTTGAATCGCCGGAATATCAGGCCATCGCCAGCCTGGGCGACAAGCTGGAAGGTCTGTTCGGACCCGGCGCCGAGGTGCGGCGCGGCGACCGCAGCCAGGCGGTCGACAGCTTCCATCAGGCGGTGGACTGGCTGCTGGACGAGGCCCGGCGCGGCCAGCAGATCCAGCGCTACAAGGGTCTGGGCGAGATGAACCCGGCGCAACTGTGGGAAACCACCATGGATCCCGAAAGCCGCCGGCTGTTGCAGGTGCGCATCGAAGACGCCATCGCCGCCGACGAGATTTTCACCACGCTGATGGGTGATCAGGTCGAGCCGCGCCGCGATTTCATCGAGCGCAATGCGCTGACCGCGGCCAATCTGGATATCTGACCCAACCGCATGAATTATTTGAAAAACTTCAGGCTGGCGCTGGCGGACTTGCGCTTTGCCGGCACCGCGCTGTGTCAGCCGGAAAGCGTACTGGCCGAGCCCGACGGCGCGTTATGGGTTGCTGACAAGCGCGGTGCCGTCACCCGCATCGCACCGGACGGTTCCCAGACCTTGCTGGGGAGTATCGGCGGCGAACCCAACGGGCTGGCGCTGGACCGGCAGGGCAGGCTGCTGGTGGCCAATCTGGCCGACGGTTGTCTGTACCGGCTCCAGCCGGACGGACGGCATGAGGTGCTGCTGCGGGAACTCGACGGGCAACCTCTGGGAGCGGTCAACTTTCCCCTCTTCGACAGCCAGGATCGGCTGTGGCTGTCCGTTACCAGCCGCCGGACACCTTGGTTTCTGGCGGCAGCCGACCCGCAGCCGGACGGCTATATTGTCCTGCTCGATGCCCATGGCGCCCGCATCGTCGCTGATGGCTTTTATGCCACCAACGAGCTGCGCTTCGACGCCCGCGAGGAGTATCTGTACGTCGCCGAGACCATGGCGCGGCGGGTGCTGCGTTTCCGGGTGATGGCGGATGGTGAGTTTGCAAGGACGGGAGATTTTCGGCCCCGCCGATCTGGGACCGGGCGCCTACGTCGATGGCATTACCTTCGATGCGCAGGGCAATCTGTGGCTGGCGATGGTGTTGCGTAACGGGTTGTGGATTCTGAATCCCGACGGTGAGCCTCAGGTGGTGTTCGAGGAGCCGAACGAGCCGGCGCTGGCGCATTTCGCTGGCCAGGTGGCGGCAGGCGCTTTGACTCCCGCTGACTTTTTCGCCACTGCCGGGAAAACCATCCAGTTTCCGACCAGCGTAACCTTCGCCGGTCCTGATTTGCAGACGGTCTACATGGGATCGCTGCTGATGCCGCATTTACTGACGTTCCGCTCGCCAGTCCCCGGTTTGCCGCTGTGCCACTGGCGCTACTGCGAGGTCGAGAGTGAATAGCACGGTCCAGTGGGAAACGCTCAAGGAATACGCCGAGATTCTTTACCAGTTCCACGACGGCATCGCCAAAATCAGCATCAACCGGCCGGAAGTGCGCAACGCCTTTACTCCGCTGACGATCATGGAGCTGTCCGAGGCGATGGAATTATCCCGGCAGAATCCTGCTATCGACGTAATCGTTCTGACGGGCGAAGGTGGTGAAGCGTTTTGCAGCGGTGGCGACCAGCGGGTGCGCGGCGTCGGCGGCTACGTGGGCACGGATCAGGTGCCGCGCCTGAATGTGCTGGATCTGCAAAAACAGATTCGTTCCTGTCCCAAAGTAGTCATCGCCATGGTGGCCGGCTGGGCCATCGGCGGCGGGCATGTGCTGCATGTGGTGTGTGATCTGACCATCGCCGCCGACAATGCCCGTTTCGGTCAGACCGGTCCCCAGGTAGGCAGTTTCGACGGTGGTTTCGGTGCGTCCTATCTGGCGCGCATCGTCGGCCAGAAAAAGGCCAGGGAAATCTGGTATCTATGCGAGTTTTACGACGCCCAGGAAGCGCTGGCGATGGGGCTGGTCAACAAAGTGGTTCCCCTGGAGCAACTGGAAGCCACGACCATCGACTGGTGCCGCAAAATCCAGGCGAAAAGTCCGCTGGCCATCCGGCTCTTGAAGTCGGCCTTCAATGCCGAGTTGGATGGTCAGGCGGGCATTCAGGAACTGGCCGGCAACGCTACCTTGCTCTACTACCTGAGTGCCGAAGCGCAGGAAGGCAGGAATGCCTATGTGGAAAAGCGCCCGCCGGATTTTTCCAAGTTTCCCAAGTTTCCCTGATCGACACGTTAGCTTTCGATCACTGGCTGCTGTTCCCGGTTGGCAGCGGTCGGGTTAGACGCGTCGGCTACTGAACCCGCCAATAGCAGCGACATTCCGGGCGCGTCGTAACCCGACATCGCGGCTAACTCGCTATAATGGCCTATATTTTCTATTCCGCCGCACGGCATCCATGACCGATTACGACAGCCCCTGGAAAGAGATGCTGGATGAGTACTTCCCGGCGTTCATGGCGTTTTTCTTCCCGGCGGCTTCTCAGGACATCGACTGGGCGCGGGGCTATGAAAGCCTGGATAAGGAATTGCCGCAGATCGTCCGCGATGCCGAACTGGGCAGGCGGCTGGCCGACAAGCTGATGAAAGTCTGGCGGTTGAGCGGCGAGGAACAGATGGTCCTGATCCATACCGAGATTCAGGGCGAGCCGGAGGCGCAGTTCAGCCAGCGGATGTATGTGTATAACTACCGGATCTTCGACCGCTATGACCGGCCGGTGGTGAGCCTGGCGGTTTTAAGCGACACCCGGCCGGACTGGCGGCCCGATCGGTACGGTTATGAGTTATGGGGCTGTCGGGTGGGCATCGAGTTTCCGGTGGTCAAGCTGCGGGATTATCGGGCGCGTTGGAGCGAGTTGGAGCAGAGCGACAATCCCTTTGCCACGGTGGTCATGGCGCATTTGCAAACCCAGTCCACACGGCGCAACCCCAAAGCCCGGCTGAATGAGAAATTGCGGATCGTGCGGCGACTGTACGAACGGGGTTACAGCCGCCAGGACGTTCTGAATTTGTTCAGATTTATCGATTGGGTCTTAGTCCTGCCGGCCGGTCTGGAAGCGCGTTTCCAGGTCGAACTGGCACAGTTTGAAGCGGAGCGGAATATGCCTTATGTCACGTCTATCGAACGGATGGGGATTGAAAAGGGACTCCAGCAAGGTCGTCAGGAAGGCCGTCAGGAAGGCCGTCAGGAAGGTATTCAGCAGGGTGAAGCTGCCTTACTAAGACGGCTGTTAGTGCGGCGATTCGGCTCGCTGCCCTCCTGGGCGGAGCAGCGCCTGGAACAGGCCGGTCAGGCGGAACTGGAACGTTGGGCCGACCGGGTGCTGGACGTGCCGACACTGGCGGATGTTTTTACGATGGACGCTTAGGTCAAGGCTGGCGGCCCGCCCCACGCACACAGCGGAAGCCGATGTCCCTGCGCCGGTTCTCGGGCCCGAACCAGTCCCGGAGCGCAGACCGCAGGACCCTGGCCTTGCGCAGCAGGCGCCGCCGCGCAGCACCCGGCTGCCACCGCCATCCGGACCGACAGGATCGACAACGGCATTGAGTTGGTAGAAACCAAAGGGATCGGTCGGTAAGGACCGTACCAATCCCAGCACCACTCCCACACATTGCCCGCCATGTCGTACAGTCCCCAGGGATTGGGCAGCTTTCCGCCGACGGGATAAATATTTTCCGGATTCCAATCTTCACCATACCAAGCGTAGCGCGGTCCAATGCTTTCTCATCATTACCGCAAAACCAGCGGGTTGTGGTCCCCGCCCGCACGGCGTACTCCCATTCCGCCTCGGTCGGCAGGCGATAGCCCTCAGCTTCATGATTCCATTCAACCTGTTCACCCTTAATCTGGTAACAGGGTTGCAATTCACAGCGTTCTGACAGCGCATTGCAGAAGCGGACGGCATCGAACCAAGTCACGTAATTGGCTGGCAGCCGATTTTCGTCTTTTCTCTTTTTCCACTCGTTTTTCCACTCGGACGGTTCCTTTACCGAGCACCGCTCGATACAGTTCCCGCGTCACCGCAAACTGCATTAAACAGAACGTGGACACAGTTACCCGGTGCGGCGGCTTTTCATCATCATACTCAGTACTGCCCATCGTAAATACGCCGCCGGGGATCACCACCAGTTCCGGCCCTTCGCCGCCATCCTTGAACTTATCCCGGAAGACGACCGGCAAGCCCAGCGCCGCGGCTGTCTGCTGTTGCAAAGCCTGCACCTGTTCCGTCGACCAGCCGTGGATGTCAGGTATTTCCTGAACGGTCAGCTTGCCTGCTTTGAACCGTCCCTGACCCGTCATCATGATAATCTGTGTCTCTGAATCGGCATGACCCGGCAACTCCGCAACAGCCGCCGCGGTGAACGTAGGGTGACTTTACCCACGGTAATATCTTCATCGGGCAACTGCTCCAGCAGACCGGGGTCTTGCTGCAAGCGCCCGGTTTCCAGCGCCTCGAAACCCGCCAGACAGGCCAGCAACTGTGGATAGCCAACCAGTGGCACGACCAGCGTGGACGCCAGACCACTCACCCGCACCCGCGCTGCTACGGCGCCCGGCGCAGATGCTTTTTGCAGACTCGTCCGCCAGTTGTTCGGCTGCCGCTGCCGGGTCCCAAAACGCCAGCGCCACCCAGCGCTGCACCTCCAGATAATCCTGCGTCAGCCGGTTCTGGCCGTGCTTCAGGCTGTGCGCCTGCTGGTCGATGAAATACAGCAGAAACCGGGCCACCCGCTGCAATTCCGAATCGGTGCCCCCGGCATAGCTGGGGTCCAGATTCTCCAGCAGTAACTGCCGCACTTCCGGATCGAACTGGAAATAACCGCCACCGATATCCTCGCAGAACGACGCCAGCAGCACATCGGCTTCCACGGCGGGATCGTTCGCCGCCTCGGGCAGAAAGTTCAGCCGCAGCAGATGCAGCAGTTCAACCCGGAAGCTCTGTGGCACGGCGGCATGCAGGGCTAAGCGCAGCGCGTTTTCGCCACGCTGGCGGGCGAAGCGCAGCAGCGCCTGATAGGCTTCCAGGGGACTCAGGGCGGCGGTTCTATCCAGCATAAGCTCACGCGCTCCGCTGCCCGCGCAGCACGTCCACGGCCTGGGTCAGACCGTCTTCGGTCAGCTCGAACATCGCTAATCCGGGCAGGCGGTCGAGCGCCGCCGCCGAGGTATTGCGCCAGCGCGCGCGGGGCATGGGATTGATCCAGGCGACGGGCTGGGTCAGCCAGGTTCCGGCGCGCTTCAACAATTGCCGGGTCTCCTCCACCCGTTCCCGATCGTGCGTGCCGCGCGCCGCGCCGCCATCACTCAAAATCAATAGGGCACCGCCGGCCTGCTGCTCCAGCAGTTCCTGCAGCGATTCCGGCCCGATCAGGCTGTCCTTCGCATAAACCATCTCGGTGGGTACGTTGTTGAAATAGGCCAGTCGCGCCGACGCCAGCCCGCTGCTTCGCAGCGATTCCGCCAATACCTCGTTGAAATGGCGCCACGGCGCCATGCTGGCGCTGGCGTCCACCAGTACCAGCAGGCGGGCTTGATTGCGGCGACCAGGGATCAGCACGGGATCGGCGAGCACGCCCCGCCGGCACTGTTCCTCGATCGTGGCGGCAAGATCCAACTCCACGCGGGGACCGGTCCGCAGCGGCAGCCGAAACCGTCGCCAGATCATAATCAGACTGCGTACCCCGATCGGCGGATGGGGAGTCAGGATAAAGGACTCCGCCGGCAGGCCCGCGACCTGGGCACGCGGCAAGCCCCGCCCGGTTTGTTGGGCAGGAGGAACGAACTCCAGCGCCGGCGCCGGTTGCGAGGCCGTTGCAGTGGCAGTCACGGCAGAAGAACCCGAACCTGTTGCAGCGCCGCCTCCTGTTCCCGTAATCACGCGACTGCCGGTCAGTTGCTCGATCTCCGCCTGCAGAGGCTCAGGCAAATCTCGAAACAGCAGGCTCAGATAGCGTGTTTCGTCTTCGGTACGCGCCCACAGGGTCTCGCACAAGCCATGCAGTTCCTGCCGGTCGAAACGGCCATAGCCATGCTGCAGCGCCCGCAGGGCATCCAGGTAATCCCGTACCGTCAGCGGAAAGCCCCACTGCAGCACCAGATGCAGAAACAGCCCTTGCAGGACCGGCGTCGCCGTCACGGCTTACTCCTGCCCGGCCTTGCCGCCGGCCTGGGCTTGGTAAGCATCCAGATCGTGCATGGTCTTGAACAGTTTTTCCCAATGCGGCGGCAGATAGGGATTGTGGCGCAGACTGTCCACCGTCTCCCCTTCCCAGTGCAGTATTCTTACCCAGTCGATTAATTCGCTGGTGGTGGGTGGTTTCTGAATATTGCCCAGCAGGGCGGTCTGCCGGACCGTGCCAAATGCCTGCACCGCGGCCGCCAGCAGCTTTTCGTCCAATTCTTCGAGGTAGGTTTTGGCGTTCAGGCGCACGATGGTGGTTAGTTCCGCGGCCGTTTCGGGGAATTTCAGCCGCACGTACAGACAGCGCCGCAGGAAAGGCTCGGGCAGGCGTTTTTCCCGATTGCTGGTGATCACCACGATGGGGTAGGTTTCCGGCGTGCTCTCGACCGTTCTGCCGAAGCCGTTGTGTTGCTTGCACAGGTTTTCTTCTTCGAGCGGCAGGTCGTCGATTGGAAACGAGAACGTATCCAGCACCTCCAGCAGATCGTTGGGGAAATCCACATCGCCCTTGTCCACTTCGTCGATCAGCACCACGCAGCATTTATCCTGCTGGATCGCCCTGCCGAGCGGACCCAGTTGCAGATAGGGATAGATGTACTGGGCTTTTTCATTGGATTTATCCTGGGCGTCTTGCAGCCGGCGCAGCGCGTTCAGGCGGTACAGCAAATCCTGAGCCCGGGAGGTACTCTTGACGGGGATCTTGACCAGTTCCAGTTGTTTCTCGACGGCGATGGACTTGGCCAACATGGTTTTGCCGCAACCCGGCTCGCCTTCCACCAGCAGCGGGCGGTTCAACCGAATGGCCAGATTGACGGTCTTGGCCACGGCTGCCGGGGCCAGGTAAAAGTCAGTACCGTGTCCGGTGTAGTCGGGTTCATTCATGCGTGTTCTCCATCAATAGCCTTGCCAGGGTGGGATTGTCCTGCAGTCGTCCGAACACCCGCTGGGGGGTAGGATCCAAGTTGCCTGAGGCATCCTGCAATACATCGTCGGCTATCTGGGCCAGCCGGTTGGCGCCGTCATCAGTCAAGTTCATGTCTTCCAGCAGCCAGTGCATGATGTCCTGTTTGGTAAAAGCGTTTAGACGAGGGATTTCGAACAACTGCCGATAACTGTCAGCGGCGAGGGCCACCGCTGGCTGACAGGTTGCCTCCTGCCAGGCGCTGGCATTGCCTGTGTAATCCACCACGATAGCGACCAGCCGATAAGCAATCCGCTGTTGGGCGCGCACCGTTTGCAGGCGGTCGTAAAAAGGCTGCCAGAAGTCGGTCCAGAACGCCATGACGCCGCCGGTAACAAGGCGCTGGACTTGATCCAGCACAAAATAAAGCGGCTGCGCTTTCAGCTCCACCGCAACCCGGTCGGCCAGTTCCGCCGGCGTGCCGATCTCGCCACCGCCGGCCAGGCCGAGCGCTTCCGCCACCCACTGCACGAGCGTCGCTAGATCGTAACGATAGGCGTTCGGCCTGCCCATGGTCGTTTTCCACTGGCGAAATTCGTTTCTGGTCTTGAGCAGGCGGCGTAGAAAGCATTGCTGGCCGGCGTCGTCGTCGCCCCAGACCAGCAGGGCTATGGCGGGCACGTCGGGACAGGCGGCGCTGTCGGCAAGAATATATTGGACGGCGGTGAACTGGGATAGGCGTCCCAGCGCGCCCAGTTGTTCTTTAGTCAAGTCTGTTTCCGCCACAGGGTTTTCCTGGGCAGCCTTCGCCAAAGTATTGCCGCGCCATTGCAGGCAACTGACCAGCGAGTATTCCCGCAAGTCCTGTTGAGTGCTGAAAAAGCGAACGGTGCGCCAGGTATTTTTGACGGTGGCGTGGAAAGCCTGCAGCCGTGAGCCATGCTTTTTACAGGCTTGCGGCTTTTTAGGCAGCAACGACTGGGCGCGGTCCTGCAAGTCTTTGGCCGCTTCGCTCAGCGGTTCAGGCTCCATGACAGCCAACGGTGGGTAGGGTTGCTCACCCCATCGCTCCTTCGCCCAGTCGAATTCCATATGGGTGATCGACCTATCCGAATTGGGTGGAATAGAACCGTACCAGTATCCCAGCAGCAGCAGGAAGCCATTGGCCTGCCGGATTTTGTCGCAACACTTGCGAATGGTGTCGTCGTAACCGCCACCCCAGTCCTCGCTAAGGGGGCAGAAGATCTGTGCCCTTCTGTCGAGTACATCATGCACGGCCTGACGATAAGGTCTGAAATCCTCGATGGTCGAACTGAGGAAAACCTCGAAAGCTGACATGGTGGTTCAAAGTTATAGGGTGGGATCCCTGTGTCAAAGTGTAGCTGTGCTTGTCAGCTTACTCCAGTGTTAATCGGGTGTGATGCACTCGGGTGGTCGGTTTGGTAGGGGGCGCGCCTAACCTACCTGACCTACTCTGCTTCTCCCTGGATAATCGTTGGCATCGGCGGTTGCTGGCCGGCAGATAGTCAGATTGGGCGGCGTATTTGCCGCTGTTAAGAGCAGAGGGGCAACGTTATACTCTTTTAAGCCTCCTCACCATCCCAGGGCAGCGGCCATGCGCATGAATCCACTGGAAACCCCCGCCAAACCCATCATCTATCCCGACAGCGACGGCAAGCCGATGGCCGATAACACCAAACAGTTCGACTGGATCGTCACCCTGGTGGGCAGTCTTCAGGCCCTGTTCGCCGATGATCCCCAGGTGTTCGTCGCCGGCGATCTGCTTTGGTATCCGGTGGAAGGAGATAACAAAACCCGCATCGCGCCGGACGCGCTGGTGGCGTTCGGGCGTCCCAAGGGTTACCGGGGTTCTTACAAACAGTGGGAAGAAGCGGGTATTGCGCTGCAGGTGGTGTTCGAGGTGCTGTCGTCGGGTAATACCCGCAAAGAAATGGCCGGTAAGCTGGCATTTTACGAGCGTTACGGCGTTGAGGAGTATTACCTGTATGATCCCGACCACGGGCGCCTGCAAGGCTGGCGGCGGCAGGGAGGGCAGTTGGTGGAAATTGTTCCGATGCGCGGTTGGGTCAGTCCCCGGTTGGGGGTGCGGTTCGATTTGGAGGGAGTGGACCTGTGTCTGACCCGGCCAGATGGCCAGCCCTTCGCTAGCTACCTCGAAGTTGCCAAGCGAGCTGAAGCGGCTGAAGCGGAACTGGCGCGCCTGCGGGTTTTGCTGAAGCAGCAGGGAATTGACTTTTCCGGTTAGCGGCGATGACGTTCCCGTTAACGCTTAACGGCAGGCCGATCGCCCCGGCGTGCTTTGACGAGAATACCGTAGCCGATTGCAGCCCTTACGAGCGCCATACGGTGCAGTTCTGCCGCGACTGGCTGGCGGGCCGAACGGCGTTTGTACTCAAAACCTCTGGTTCCACCGGCGAGCCAAAAATCATCGACCTGACCCGGCAGCAGATGCAGGCCAGCGCCCGCCTGACCGGCCAGGCGTTGGGTTTGCGGACCGGTGACCGGGCGCTGGCGTGCCTGTCCACGGACTACGTGGCCGGGCTGATGATGCTGGTCAGAGGACTTGAACTGGGTCTGGCACTGACGGTAGTTACGCCAACCCGCAATCCGCTGGCGGCCTTACCCCATGACGCCCGGTTCGACTTCGCCGCCTTCGTCCCCTTGCAGTTGCAGGAAATTCTGACAGCCACGCCGGAAAAAAAGCCAATCCTGAATCGGATGCGCGCCATTCTGGTTGGTGGTGCGCCCGTCGGCGAACCCTTGCTGCAGCAGATTCGTACGCTGGATGCGCCTGTCTATCACACCTACGGTATGACCGAGACCGTCAGTCATATCGCGCTCCGACGGTTGAACGGGTCGGCAGCCAGCGACTGGTTCACGCCGCTGGACGGTATTCAACTGCAAACCGATGCCCGCGGCTGTCTGGTCATTGCGCCCTGCGAGTTGACCCGCCAGCAAACCCTGATGACCAACGATTGCGTCGAATTGCGGTCGGATGGCGCTTTCCGCTGGCTGGGACGGATCGACAATGTCATCAACAGCGGCGGCTTCAAGGTGCAGGCGGAAAAGGTCGAAGCGGCGCTGGCGCAGGTGTTCCAACAGGAGACCTATCTGGCGCGGCAGCGGTTTCTGGTCGGGTCTCTTCCCCACCCTGAATTCGGGCAGATCGTAGCCGTTATCATCGAAGGACTGCCGTCCACACTGACTACTCAGGCTGCTATCCGCATCCGGCTGAGGGATTATCTGCACGACTACGAGATACCTCGCCGCTTCTGTTTTCAGCCCCATTTGTTAGAAACACCGACCGGTAAGATCGACCGGCGGGCGACTTTAGCCGCCGTGGCGGCTTCCATAGGAGCGACAGCGCCATGAGTTCTTTTAAGCCGGCCAATCCCGCTTACGAACAGGCCGTCCGGGACAGCTTCGCCCGGCAGGGCATCATGCGGCATATCGGGGCGACGTTAGGCACGATCCAACCCGGTTACGTCGAAATCAGCGTGCCGTACAGCGATGACGTGTCGCAGCAGCACGGTTTCTTTCACGGCGGCGTGGTCGGAACGATCGCCGATTCGGCCGGCGGCTACGCCGCCTTCAGCCTGATGGCGGCCGGTGACGGCGTGCTGACCGTGGAATACAAGGTCAATCTGCTGGCGCCGGCGGATGGCGATAGCCTCATTGCACGGGGTCAGGTGGTGCGTCCCGGTCGCACGCTGACCGTGGCGCGGGCCGATGTGGTCGTGCTCAAGCAGGGCCGGGAAACCTTGTGCGGCTATATGCAGCAGACGCTGATGCGCATCGTCGGTCGGCCCGATGTCACCGGCTGACGGAGCTGATGCCGCCGGTGGATAACCGTGTGGAAAACTAGAATAACCGCCGATCCTGCCACCCTCGGTCTGCTTTGCGCTC
The DNA here is from genome assembly GCA_963708455.1 of uncultured Pseudomonadota bacterium. GTDB lineage: Bacteria > Pseudomonadota > Gammaproteobacteria > Competibacterales > Competibacteraceae > CAIMUS01. Next base: position 341,399 of record CAVPSQ010000004.1, on the reverse strand, counting down.
TGGGTAGCAACAGCATCTGGGGCGCGCTGTTCCCGGTCTATTTCAAGGCGCTCAGCCAGGTGCCGGCCTTCGAGGTGCTGGCTCACCGCATCGTCTGGTCGGTCGCGCTGCTGGCGGTGGCGCTGTGGCTGCTGGGACGGCGGTCGTGGTTCGCCGGACTGCGCTCGTCCCGCCAGCTCGGCTATTACCTGGCGACCAGCCTGCTGATCGGCGCCAACTGGGTCATCTACATCTGGGCGGTACAGCACAGCCGTATTCTGGAAGCCAGTCTGGGGTATTACATCAATCCCCTGGTCAGCGTCCTACTGGGCGTATTGTTGTTGCAGGAGCGATTGAATCCACGCCAGTGGCTGGCCGTGTTCATCGCAGCAGCCGGGGTATCGTTCATGGTGTTCAGCTACGGCGCCATTCCCTGGGTTTCGCTGGCGCTGGCGGGCAGTTTCAGCGGCTATGGTCTGCTGCATAAGAAAGCCGGCGTGGACAGCCTGCACAGCCTGTTTCTGGAAACCCTGCTGCTGACGCCGGTTGCTTTGGGATTGCTGCTGGTTCTGGCCGTACAGGGGAAAGGTGCGCTGGGTGCGGTGAACCCGCTGACCACCAGCTTGTTGCTGCTCTGTGGCGCGGTTACCGTGGTGCCGCTGATCCTGTTTCTGGAAGCGACCCGCCGGCTGCGACTGGCCACCATCGGGTTGCTGTTCTACCTGACGCCCACGCTGCAATTGCTGCTGGCGGTAGCCGTTTACCGGGAGCGGTTCACCACCGCGCACCTGCTCATTTTCGCCTGCATCTGGACGGCGCTGGCGATCTACAGCGCGGATGCTATTGCCGCTTTGCGCTTGCCCAAGACCAGAGGCTACGCCGGCTAATTGACCGTATCCCGCCGCTTGTCCTCTGCCGGTTGGTCGGTATATTGGAACTCCTCTGCCCGCTGCACGGCGGCTTCCAGGCGATCCTCCCAGGTGTCCAGATTCTTGCGCGCATCCTTGACATAGGCGGTCCACTGTACCCCCCGCAGCAGCAATTTACCCAACAGCCGGCCCGGCAGCCGCAGTGGCCGTTCGATATCCAGAAACAGTACCACCCGCTCCTGCTCGGTATTGTTCCAGACTTCGTGATCGTAGGTATCGTCGAACACGATACATTTGCCCTCTTCCCACGGACTGTACTGATCACCGACTCGGATCAGGCAGCGGTCGCGCTGCTGCGGGACGATCAGGCCCAAGTGACAGCGAATCAGCATCTTGGTCACGCCGCGATGGGGAGGAATGTGATAGCCCGGCGCCAGAATCGAGAACCAGGCATTCTGCAGCTTGGGGATAGTCTCCAGAATGCGCGCCGTCTCCGGGCACAGCTTACAGTTGCGCTCGGCCCGGTGTTGGAAACCGAACAGCACGTAGGTTTTCCAATTATCGCCCTTGGAAATGCGCGCCTGATCGGGTGACAACTGGTGAAAGGCTGGCACGTGCTCACGTACCTTGAGCACTTCTTCAAGTTCAGCGCGAATGGTCCGCCAGTTGTCTTCCAGCGTCTTCACCCAGGGGAACTGGCTGGCTTCGAAAAACGGCGTGGCGCCGATCAGCGACTGCCGTCCCAGGAAATTATCCATCGCCCACAGCAGGCGTCTGCCATAATTCATCACCAATCCGCGTCTGAACTGACGCCATTTATCTAGTACCATGCTGGACATATACGCTCAACCCTGACAATGCGATTGAAGAATGCTGTTCGACAGCCGTTTAACATTTGTTCAGTATACGCCAATTGCGCCCTCCGAACGGCTGCGACCTACCGGCGTGGTGCCAAGACGCAGACAATCCGGTAAGCTGGCAGGCGCTCTTCACCCGGACCCTAGCATCCATGTCCAGCGTCGATTTTGTTGTATCCCCCAGTCAAGGTCTGCACGGACGCCTGCGGGCGCCCGGCGATAAATCCATTTCCCACCGCGCCGTCATGCTGGGCTCGCTGGCCGAGGGCGTCACCCACATCAGCGGGTTTCTGGAAGGAGAGGACTGCCTCGCCACCGTGCACGCCTGCCGCGCCCTGGAGGTAACCATCGAAGGTCCCTGTGCCGGCACGGTGATCATTCATGGCGTCGGCCTGCACGGCTGGCAGGCACCCGCACAACCCCTGTACATGGGCAATTCCGGTACGGCGATGCGGCTGCTGGCGGGTCTGCTGGCCGGTCAGCCCTTCACTAGCACGCTCACCGGCGACGCCTCTCTGAGCCGCCGCCCCATGCGCCGGGTGACCGAGCCGCTGACCCGCATGGGCGCCCGGGTCGATACCACCGCCGCAGGCACGGCGCCGCTGCATATCCACGGCGGCGCCGCTCTCCATGGCATCGATTACCGCATGCCCATCGCCAGCGCCCAGGTGAAATCCTGCCTGCTGCTGGCTGGCCTGTACGCGCAAGGCCGTACCTGCATCACCGAACCGGTTCTCAGTCGCGATCATACTGAACGACTGCTGGCCAGCTTCGGCTATCCGCTGGAACGGCAGGGCAACCGGGTATGCCTGGCGGGCGGCGGGCGACTGCGCGCCTGCGATCTCGATATCCCGGCCGATATTTCCTCGGCGGCCTTCTTCATGGTGGGCGCCAGCATCGCACCCGCCGCCGATATCCTGCTGGAGCACGTGGGTGTCAATCCGACCCGCACTGGAATTATTACGATTCTCCAGCAGATGGGCGCCGATATCGCGCTGCTCAACCCACGGCAGGCCGGCGGCGAGCCGGTGGCGGACATCCGCGTGCGCGCTGCCCGGTTGCGCGGCATCCGCATCCCGCCGGCGCTCGTGCCGGCGGCTATCGACGAATTTCCCGCCATTCTGATCGCCGCCGCCTGCGCCGCAGGAGCAACGGTTCTGAGCGGGGCCGCTGAACTGCGGGTCAAGGAGAGCGACCGCATTCAGGTTATGGCCGAGGGCTTGCAGGCGCTGGGGATTGCGGCGCAGCCCACTCCTGACGGCCTGCTCGTTCAGGGTGGGGAGTTGAACGGCGGCGAGATCGACAGCCACGGCGATCACCGCATCGCCATGGCTTTCGCCGTGGCCGCCCTGCGGGCCGGCGCACCGCTCCATATCCGGGATTGCGCCAATGTGGACACTTCTTTCCCCGGCTTCGTCGGCCTCGCCAGGCAGGCCGGCCTGGATATCGATTGCGTGCCCGCTCACCCTTGCCCGCAGGATTGAACGATGCCATCACCCATACCCGTTATCGCCGTCGATGGTCCCAGCGGAGTCGGCAAAGGCACTTTATGTCGCGCGCTGGCCCTGACGCTCGGCTGGCATCTATTGGACAGCGGCTCGCTGTACCGGGTGACCGCGCTGGCGGCGCAGCAACGCGCCATCCCACTGGACGACGAGCGCCGTGTGGCGGAACTGGCGGCGCGGCTGGGAGTGCGCTTCGCCACCTCCGCGCAGCGTGACATCGCCATCTTTCTGGACGATGTGGAGGTCACCGACGCCATTCGCAGTGAAGCTTGTGGCAACGCCGCCTCCCAGGTGGCCACCCTGCTTGCGGTAAGAGCGGCTCTGTTGCAGCGCCAGCGCGATTTCCGCCAGCCGCCCGGCCTGGTGGCGGACGGCCGCGATATGGGCACCGTGGTTTTTCCCGACGCTCTGGTAAAATTGTTTCTGACCGCCAGCCCGGAAGAACGCGCCCAACGGCGTTATAAGCAGTTGAGAGAAAAACATATAAATGTTAGTCTTGCGGCGCTCGTGCAGGAGATCGCCGCGCGTGATGAACGTGACGCCAACCGTCAGGTAGCACCGCTGCGGCCTGCGGCCGATGCCCATGTGCTGGATACCACCCGGCTGGGAATCGCTGCGGTCCGGGCGCTGGCGCTGGCCATCGTGACCGGGCAACTCACCAGATAGCCTCTGGCTAAACCGTAGTCCGAATGTTTCTGGACTACCTACATTAATCCGACCTGCGGACAGGTATTGCCGCATTGTTTGAGTTAGTAACCGATGACTGAAAGTTTTGCCGAACTGTTTGAACAAAGCCTGACCGATAAGCAGATGATGCCTGGCTCCATCGTGTCAGGCATCGTGCTTGCCATACGTGCAGACGCTGTGATCGTTAATGCCGGACTCAAGTCCGAGGGGCTTATCCCGCTCGAACAGTTCCGTAACGAACATGGCGATATCGAAGTGCAGGTAGGCGACACCATCGAAGTCGCTCTGGACGCCATCGAGGACGGCTTTGGTGAAACTCGCCTGTCCCGCGAAAAGGCCAAACGCGCCCGCGCCTGGGAGCAATTGGAGCACGCCTTCGATGAGCAGGAAATCGTCAGCGGTCTCATCAGCGGCAAGGTCAAAGGCGGCTTCACCGTGGATATCGGTGAAATCCGCGCCTTCCTGCCGGGTTCGCTGGTGGATGTGCGGCCGGTGCGCGATGCCGCCTATCTGGAAGGCAAGGAACTGGAATTCAAAGTGATCAAGTTGGACCGCCGCCGCAATAACGTGGTGGTCTCGCGCCGCGCCGTGGTCGAATCCGAGCACAGCGCCGAGCGGGAAGCGCTGCTGGAAAACTTGCAGGAAGGCCAGATGATCAGGGGCGTGGTCAAGAACCTGACCGATTACGGCGCTTTTCTGGATCTGGGCGGCATAGACGGGTTGCTGCACATCACCGATATGGCCTGGAAGCGGGTCAAGCATCCTTCCGAAGTGGTCAACGTCGGCGACGAGATCGAAGTCAAGGTGCTGAAATTCGACCGCGAGCGCAACCGGGTTTCGCTGGGTCTCAAGCAACTGGGCGACGATCCCTGGGTCGATCTGGCGCGCCGCTATCCGGTGGGCTCACGCCTGTTCGGGCGAGTGACTAACATCGCCGACTACGGTTGCTTCGTCGAAATCGAAGAGGGCGTCGAAGGTCTGGTACACGTCTCCGAGATGGACTGGACCAACAAGAACGTCAATCCCAACAAGGTCGTTACGGTGGGCGATGAAACCGAAGTCATGGTGCTGGATATTGACGAGGAGCGTCGCCGCATCTCCCTGGGTATGAAGCAATGTCAGCCTAACCCCTGGGAGGAGTTCGCCGCCACTCACAACAAGAACGACCGGGTCAGCGGCAAAATCAAATCCATCACCGATTTTGGCATCTTCATCGGTCTGGATGGCGGTATCGATGGCTTGGTGCACCTGTCCGACATTTCCTGGAACATTCCAGGCGAAGAGGCGGTGCGCGACTACAAGAAAGGTCAGGAAGTGGAAGCCGTGGTCCTGGCGGTCGACCCCGAACGGGAGCGCATCTCGCTGGGCGTCAAGCAGCTCGATAAGGACCCGTTCTCGCATTTTGTCGCCGAGCATCCCAAGGGCGCTATCGTGCAGGGTGTGATCGCCGCGGTGGACGCCAAGGGAGCGACCGTGAACCTGGGCAATGGCGTCGAAGGCATCCTGCGGGCCTCGGAAATCTCGCGCGAGCGCATCGATGACGCCCGCTCAATGTTGAATATGGGCGATCCCATCGAAGCCAAATTTATCGGCGTGGATCGCAAGAATCGCACCATCACACTGTCCGTCAAGGCCAAGGAATTTGCCGAAGAAGCCGAGGCGCTGCACGATTACAGCCGCAAGTCCACCACCGGGACAGCCACCCTGGGGGACATCCTGAAGGAACAGATTAGTGGCGGCCAGGGCCCGGATGATTGAGTCTCATCCGATCGGCCGGCAGTCTGTGGCGACTCCGTGTCCGCATGGCGGCCGCCGGGCGGGACACACAACAGCGATCATTTGAATCGGGTGGAACAGCTCCAATGACCAAATCGGAACTCATCGAAGCGCTGGCTCGTAGACAGAATCATTTACCCTACAAGGACGTGGAGAGTGCCGTCAAAATGCTGATCGAGCAGATGAGCGAATCGCTCTCGGGCGGGGAGCGTATTGAAATACGGGGTTTCGGCAGTTTCTCCCTGCACTTCCGTCCGCCGCGGGTCGGCAGAAACCCCAAGACCGGTACCCCCGTGCCGCTGTCCGGGAAGTACGTTCCGCACTTCAAGCCTGGTAAGGAACTGCGCGAACGGGTCAATTCCAATCACCGGGAATTGCCAGAAGTTCGCTGAAATTCAATCACTTTCATGAGTTGGCTTTTACCAATACCGAGGGGCATATGGGTTCCAGGCTGCTGAAATGGATCAAGTGGTTGTTCATTCTCGCCATAGCCGCGATTACCTTCATCGTCGGTTTCGAGTTCGCTCTGGCCAATCGCGATGTGGTGACCGTGAATTACCTGCTGGACAGGGTATCCATTGACCTGGCATGGGTGATCTTCATTGCCTTCTTCGCGGGCATACTGGTGGCTTTGCTGATCCTGGGCATACCGTATTACCTCGCCCGGGTCGATCTGCGTAATGTCCGCGAGGCAAACAAACGGCTCAGGGAGTCGGGTTAGCGCCGCTGGGGTACCACCGGACAGCGCTGACGCCTAACGGGTCATGCTCTGTCTGGAGTAAAAGGGCACTCCCGGTGATGAAAATCGGCCCCTCTGTGGGGTTACGACGCACCGGTTAACGTCCCTGCTATTGGCAGGCTGGGTCGCGGGCGCGTCTAAACCAATTTACGGGGATTTTCACGGTAACCTGCTGCAGCAGCGCGATTATGCCTGACTTTAGGTGGATGCCACCCGCTTCAATCCCGCAAACTGAAGCCCCGGACCGATCTCCGGGGCTTTTGCTTTACGGGGATCGTATTACTATGATGGTGGCAATCGAGTGGCCTAGCGGGACGCCGGCAGAACAGCAGGCCGCGCGTCAGTGGCAATCCGGCTGTGCTAAGCTGCCGCGCCTTAATTAAAATTGCTGCGCGCCAGCGCATAACCGTTGAATAATCGCCTGATGAAGTGTCGTATTAAGTATTCCGGCCAAGATCACGCCACCGCTGCGTGGTCAGTTATATCAAGTGGCGGCTGCAAGGCCGACACACAGCGGAGTGTTTGCCTGTGAAGAATTGTCTGATTGTTTCCGCCTTGGGGACCCGGCGCCCCGGCCTGGTGAACGAGCTGACGCGCCCTATCTTCGAGTGCGAATGCCAGATCCTGAACAGCCGCATGCTGGCCCTGGGCAATGAGTTCGCCGCTATCCTGCTGGTGCAGGGCAACTGGAACACGCTGGCGAAACTGGAAGTCCAGTTGAAACGGCTCGAACAACCCCTCGGCATGAATATCGTTTGTAAACGCACCGAAGAACGCCAACGACAAGACGATCTGGTGCCCTACGCCGTCGAAGTCATCGCCATCAACCACCCCGGTATCGTCTACCGGCTGGTCAATTTCTTCAACAGCCGCTCGATCAGCATCGAGGAGTTGAACTCCCACAGCTATCCTGCGCCGCACACCGGCGCCCCGATGTTCTCCGTCAATATCGCCATCGGCGTTCCGGCGGATACTCATATCGCCATGCTGCGCGAAGAATTCATGGATTTTTGCGACGAATTCAATCTGGACGCCGTACTCGAACCGATCAAAGGTTGAAAACTCCCTGCCCGGTGGGGAAATCGACCATTACCCAGCAACCCGTCCTCAGCCTGAAAACTGCTGCAGCGGCGGGGACGCCGCTCCTATCCGATTGACCATGAGCAACAAGCCAGCCATTAGCAGTAAACCCGCCACTGAAAAACGCCTGTTCGTCCTGGACACCAACGTGCTGATGCACGATCCCAGCGCGCTATTCCGTTTTCAGGAACACGATATCCATCTACCCATGATGGTGCTGGAAGAACTGGACCGCGCCAAGAAAGGTCTGTCCGAAGTGGCCCGTAATGTCCGCCAGGTCAGCCGTTTTCTGGATGAACTGATGGCCGGCGCCAGCAAGGAGGAAATCGACCTGGGCCTGCTGCTGCCGGCCCTGCCGGGCGACGGCCGGCGCCCGCCGGGAGGACGGCTGTACTTTCAGACCCGCACCATACCCTCGGTATTGCCGGTGAGTCTACCCGGCAATACCCCCGATAACGATATTCTGAGTGTGGCGATGGCGCTGCGCCAGGAGCATCCCAGCTCGCGGGTGACGCTGGTGTCCAAGGACATCAACCTGCGCATCAAGGCCACCATTCTCGGCATCCATGCTGAGGATTACTACAACGATCAGGTGCTGGACGATGTCAATCTGCTCTATCGCGGCGTCCGCGAATTGCCGGCAGATTTCTGGGATACGCACAGCCGGGATATGGATTCCTGGCAGGACAGCGGCCGCACCTTCTACCGGGTGCGCGGCCCGGAAGTGACCGACTGGTATCCCAATCAATGCCTCTATCTGCCCGATGAACAGAACCTGGCCTTCATCGTCCGCCACCTGCAAGGCGCCGAAGCCGTCATTCAGCTCCTTAAGGATTACACCACCCCGAATCATGCGATCTGGGGTATCACGGCGCGCAACCAGGAACAGAATTTTGCGCTGAACCTGTTGCTCGATCCGGATATCGATTTCGTCTCCCTGCTGGGGGCGGCCGGCACCGGCAAGACCCTGCTGACGCTGGCGGCCGGCCTCGCCCAGACCCTGGACGAGAAACGCTACCGGGAAATCATCATGACCCGGGTGACAGTGCCGGTCGGCGAAGATATCGGTTTTCTGCCCGGTACCGAAGAGGAAAAAATGACTCCCTGGATGGGCGCCCTGATGGACAACCTGGAGGTGCTGGCCAACACCCGTGAAGGCGGCGAGTGGGGACGCGCCGCCACTCAGGATCTGCTCAGCAGCCGGATCAAGATCCATTCGCTGAATTTCATGCGCGGCCGCACTTTCCAGCATAAGTACCTGATCATCGACGAGGCGCAGAATCTAACGCCCAAGCAGATGAAGACCTTGATCACCCGCGCCGGCCCCAATACCCGGGTGATCTGTCTAGGTAATATCGCCCAGATCGACACGCCCTATCTGTCCGAAACCACCTCGGGACTGACCTATGTGGTAGACCGTTTTAAAGACTGGTCTCACAGCGGTCATGTCACGTTGGTACGTGGCGAGCGTTCACGACTGGCCGAGTTCGCCTCGAATGTCCTGTGAAAGCGGGGACGGCGGCGGTAAGGCGTGGTCGCCGGGTTCGGGCAGAATCCCAGCCCGCTGGGGCCAGGCCGTCAGTATGGCTTTGATCACGGTGGCCAGGGGAATGGCGAAAAACACTCCCCAGAATCCCCACAAACCGCCGAACAGCAGCACCGCGACGATGATGGCGATGGGATGCAGGTCGTTGACTTCGGAAAATAACAGAAACACCAGCAGGTTGCCGTCCAGAAACTGGATGACGCCATAGGCTAGCAACACCCAGGCGAATTCCGGATTCCAACCCCACTGGAAGTACGCCACGATGGCCACCGGCAGCGCCGCCGTGGCTGGGCCGACATAGGGCACCAGCACCGACAATCCGACGATAAAACTCAGCAGCATGGCGTACTGCAGATTCATGTAGGCGAACACCGTGAAACTCACCCCCCAGACGATGAGCACCTGCCAGAACTTGCCGCGCACGTAATTGCCCAGTTGCAAATCTACCTCGCGCCAGATCTGCTGCATCAAGGTCCGGTCATCAGGCAACAACCCGCGAATCCAGACCAGCAGGCGCTCCTTGTCCTTCAGAAAGAAGAACACCAGCAGCGGTACCAGCACCAGATAGACGATCAGCGTGAGCACGCCCACCACCGACGCCACCGACCAATCCAGGACTTTCTGGCTGAGACTGCTAATCTGAGTATCGATGGCAGCGGTCAGTTGCACCACCTGGGATTCCGACACCAGCTCCGGATAGGTGGCTGGCAGGCTCTCCAGGTGGGTGTAGCCCTTCTGTACCATGGCGGGCGCATTCTGGACCAGTTGCACCAACTGGCTCGACAGCCGGGGCAGCGTGCCCACCAGCAGCAGCAGCGTGAATACGCAGGACAGGGCGAATACGATGCAGACCGCCGGCAGGCGCGGCATGCCGCAACGCCGCAGAAATTGCACCGGTCCCTCCAGCAGAAAGGCAATGACGATACCGGCCAGCACCGGAGCCAGCATCTGGCCCAGCACCAGGATAATCGCCGTGACGATCAGCAGCAGCAGCAGCAGCATGACAGCCTGGGGGTCCGCAAAATAGCGCTGCAACCAGGCGCTGATGATTTTCATCGTTTATCTCGTTAGCTACCCAGGTCAGGAGGAAGGATGGTGGCGGCGCAACTGCGCCAGCGAAAATACCGCCGTTCCGTCGGAACGCCGGCTGGAGAGCCTCTGTTCAGGACCCCAGGCATGGCCATAGACGACTTCGTAGGTGGCGGGCAACAAGCCGTCGGGCCGACGATAGTGTTCGTAGGCGGCGCACATCGCCTGCAGGCGCCGCTTGCCCGTCAGTCCCGGCGCCCGGCCCGAGGACAGATTGTGCGCGCCCAGCACCTTGAGATCCCGCATCAGGGTGAAGACATCCTGGTAAGTCAACGTCATGTAATCCATATCCATGACCGGTTCGGCCAGGGCGGCGCGCATTAGGGCGTCGCCGATATCGTGCATATCGATAAAGGCGTTGACATGAGGGTAGCCATCGACGGCCGCCCAACTGCGGCGCAGCCTCGTTCAGGGTATCCGGGCCCAGAGTAGTGAACAGCAACAGTCCGCCGGGGCTGAGGACCCGCCAGAATTCTCTAAAGATGCGGTCCAGATCGGCGCACCATTGCAAGGTCAGATTGGAGACGATCAACGTGCAACTGGCGTCGGCCAGCGGCAGACTTTCGACATCGCCGCAGACACAATGCAGTTGCCGGAACCAGGGCGCGCGCCGGCCAGCGACGGCGAGCATGTTATCAGCGATATCCAGACCGATAACTTTGGCCTTGCGGTATTTTTTCAGCAGCGGAAGGGTGGTGATACCGGTGCCGCAACCGGCATCCAGAATAGTGTCCGGCAGCAGCCTGACCAGGTCCAGCCGTTCCAGCAGGCGCTTGCCGACCTCCCGCTGCAAGATGGCTACCTCGTCGTAACGGGCCGCCGCCCGGTTGAAGGATTCCCTGATCAGGTTTTTGTCCAGATAGAAAGAGGCCTTGTCATTCATCCACAAAGGCTCGCAGGTGGCTGATGAATTCGTCCAGGTGGGACAGGAAAGGGGCGTGTGCGGCCCGCTCGAACACATGCAGACGGCCATCCGGCAGCAGGCGCCGGATGGCGTCGCCGGCGGCGACCGGCGCCAGGTTGTCGCGGCGGCCAAATAATAGCAGGACCGGACAGCGGATGTTAGCCGCTGCGGCGCGCAGATCGGTGGCCTCCAGCAGGCTCAGGCCAGCGCGCAACGCCTGGGTATCCGGCTCGCCGTGCTGAAAAAGGATAGTGCGCAGTTGCCGCAGCAGGGTCACTTCGTGCTCGCTGCCGTGGACTTCCAGGGCGAGAAAGCGTTTCAGGGTAGCGCGATAGTCGTGGCTCAGGTTGGCGGCGAAAGCGTGCAGCAGGCGCTCGTCCAGAGCATACGGCCAGTCGGGGCGGCGCACGAAGCAGGGCGAACTACCGACCAGCACCAGCTTGCCGACCCGGTCCGGGCAGTCAATGGCGGCCCGCTGAGCGATCAGGCCGCCTAGCGACCAGCCGAGCCAGACGGCGCGTGGCGGCGCCGCCTCTGCGATCAGCCGGCTCAGGTCGGTCAAGGTATGATCGGTCGGGCAGGCGCGGCTGTAACCGTGGCCGGGAAGGTCCAGCCAGGTGACCCGGTAATGGTCCGCCAGGGCTTCGATCACGTCTTCCCAGATGCCGGAATGCATGCCCCAGCCGTGCAGCAACAGGATGTCGGTTCCCCGGCCCAGGGTCTGGAGGTAGAGTCCGGTGGATCGTCTGGTTGACATGAGGAATCGTCACACCGCCGCTGCAGCCGCTACCCGGTGCCCGCCGTCACCCGCTTCCAGCGCATCGGGCCGAGCCGCCAAATGGCATCCAGCGGCAGCCTGTTGAATAGTCAATGGATAGCTATATAAAATGCCGAATAGGGTCATCCTGCGTCCGCCCGATTTGATTTTCGCCGAAATGTCGCCCGTAAGTTCTTCTTGCTTGGATTTCATGGTTTGCTGTCCTCATCTTCAGTTACTTTGTTGATTGTGATTCCCGGAGCCGCACCCGGTTCGGACGGTTGCCTGGTAGGGTCTTCTGCTCAACCCCTTAAGTTATGGACGGCGTCGGTTATCGGCTTGAGGTCTTGGACGATTTGGGCTTCGATCAGGCGGGGACCCTTGGTGCTCATCGCCGCTTCGAACTGCTGGTGGAACTCCTCGGCGGTCGTCGCCCACGTGGCCGGCACGCTCTGTCCCTCGGCGATCTTGACCCAGTCCAGCGATGGATTGTCGATCCGCAGCATCGAGAGCATTTTTTCGTTGGGGTCACTCTCGCGAACCCTTGCCAATTCGATGTTCAGAATCGCGTAGCTATCATTCTTCATCACGACGAGGGTGACATCGGCCTTCTCCCGCGCGATGGTCCAGAGCGTCCGGGGCGTATACATCCCGCTCCCGTCGCCTTCGAGAACAACGGTCTTCCGATTCGGGCACGCCACCGGGGCGGCCGGGCCCTGACCGGTTTTCGCGAGCGAAATGAAAATCGGCAGTGGTCACAGGCCGGACAGCCCCCCGACAAATTTTGCGAGCAGGTTCGCGAGGGGATATTTGAACAGCACGAGTGGCAGCAGTGGCAGCAGCGCGGCGACGGCCAGGTACATCAATATGCTCTGGCTTACGGGAACAAGGCGCATATCGCGCACGATGCTGACGGCGTTACTCAGGTCGGCCAGGGACTGGATGTCCGCTGTGCCCAACAGGGGCTCTCTCGGGGCAGGGTCTGCGCCCAGCCATTTCCTGTCGAACGCGTTCACGTATCGCTCTGCCAACGCGCTGTAGTCGCTCATGCCCGTGACCTTACATTTCCACAGCTTGCGGGAAAAGATGAGCAGCGGACCGAGAAACAGCACGGCGTCCACGAGCAGAACGAACGCCACGCTGGGGTAAATCGCGTCGATCATCATCCCGCCCAAAGCGATGTCCTGGGCCAACGATGCGGACTGGGTTGCCGATATTGCCAGGACCAGAGGAGTGAATTCCGTGTGCACCAATTCGAGGTATCCCAGCCCGCCGGCGCGATCGGGGTGGGTCGGCACCAGGCGCAGCTCCAGCCTCGACAGGCGCCAGAGGAAGAAACACCAGAGCGCAAGCCGCCAGAGCCAGCGCAGCAACAGCAAGTGAAACAGCGGCTTGCAGACCATCCAGTTCCATTGGCTGGTCCAGGTCGTTTCGCCCAGGACACCCGGGTTGGATCCCCCCGTGAGGCCAAATAGATAATGGAAAAAGTTTCCGCTCTGCATGGTCAACGCCAACAGCGCAGCCGCCAGGAGGAAGAAGGCTTCCGGCAGCCAGGCGTCCTTCCACCGGGTGATGCGCGCGATCTCGGACTCCAGCGCCGGGCGCACGGTTGCGGGTACGACCTGTGATCGCACGATCCCGTGGACGAACGCCGTAAATCGCGGATCGATGAAGGCTTCGCACACGAAGAGCAGCGGGATGGCCACCAGCAGGCGGACGTGCTTGCCGATCGCCTCAATGGAAAAGAGGGCATGGCCCAAGCCCTCGACCAGTGCCAGCGCAAGCAGGACGAGCCACGGGAAAGCGCCCAGGACCATCCCGAGCGCAACGGTGTTCGTTCCGCCGCGGACCAGGCCGAGGCGGCAACCCAGCCGGTACAACGGCCCCCCGAGCAGGGAGAAGTCCTCAAGGCCTTCGCGCTTTTCCATGACCGGCTTCTTCTTTATCACCTTTCTCTTTGCTTTGCTTGACGCCAAACGCCGCGGCCGGCCGCGCCGGTCACCCCGTTCTCTTCCAGGCAGAGAACGGGGCGTACGTCGTCGGTCCGCCCCATCTCGTAGACAAGCTGCATCTCGGAGGTGCCGGGATTGGCGAAACAGGTATCGAGCCCTGCGTCGGTAAGGGCTTTGAACAGTGCTTGTGCGCCGTTCATAATCAGTCTCCTTATCGAAAGAAATATTTCATCGGGATAAAGGCGGGCGGCCCTTGCAAGCTGCCCTCCTGGTTGGGTGTCAATTACTTGGCTTGCTGCGCTTCCAATTTCTTGTCAAGCTCCTCTTTCAGTGCCGACAAATTGAAGCTCGCGCCCTTTTGCATTGGCGGGAAGTCGAGCGCGGTCTGTGCCAGCTTCGCTACCTGTTGCTGGACGAACACGAAGCGCCAGAACTGATATGCAAACCAATCGAAATACATGATGGATCCGCTCGACCCATTCGGCATTCCCGTCCGCTCGAAGGGATCGAGCCGCAGGTTAACCAGAATCGGCCAGTCCACTTTTACGGTTGCACCCAACCAGCCACCCGGCTGATCGGTGAAGCGATATTTGAAGTCGTCAATACGCACCGCCGAGAGCGTGCTTTCGGTGAAGTAATAGACCTCGTGCCGGGCTGATGGGCCTTTCCCGGTGAGCAGGTCCAGCTCGGTTGTAGCCGTCGAGGTACACCTTGTAGTTGGTGCCGCCAATCTGCTTGCCCTTCTGCAATTCCGCGGCGATATTGGGATCACCGGCAGCAGCAACGAACGTCGGGAACCAGTCGAGCCCGGAGAAAATCCTGTTCTCAACTTTTCCGGCAGGTATCTTGCCCGGCCAGCGAACGATTGCGGGTACGCGGAAGCCGCCTTCCAGCGCCGTGCCCTTGCCGCCGGCGAACGGAGTCTGTCCGCCGTCCGGCCACGTGAAGTTCTCGGTGCCGTTATCGGTGGTGAAGACGACGATGGTATTGTCGTCAACCCCCATGTCCTTCAGCTTTTGCAGAGTGGCGCCCACGATGTCGTCAAGCTGGGCCATGCCCGCCTCTTCGATGGTCCAGTTGTTCTCCGGCGTGCGCATCGCCTGGTACTTCGGCGACAAGTGGGTAACGGCGTGCATGCGCGTGGGATTCAGGTAGAGGAAGAACGGCTTGCCGTCGGCCTTGGCCTTGTCGAGCCACGTGAAGGCCGTGGCTTGGAACTCGTCGTCCACCGTCTCCATGCGTTTCGGACACATTTCCCCGGCATCCTCGATCTTTTGCTTGCCGATCTTGCCCCAGCGCGGCATCTCGGTGGGGTCATCCGTGTCGGTGGCCCAGCTATGCACCATGTTGCGCGGGCCCACCGTGCTCTTCAACGCAGGAGGATAGTTGACATGGCAAGGGTCTTCCATAGCGTCGAGGTGATAGAGGTAGCCGAAGAACTCGTCGAACCCGTGAACGGTAGGCAGAAATTCATTGAGGTCGCCGAGGTGGTTCTTGCCAAACTGCCCAGTGGCGTAGCCCATGGACTTGAGTACCGTCGCAAGCGTTACTGCCTGCGCGGGGATACCGATTTTGGCGCCAGCCTGGCCGACGGTGGTCATGCCGGTGCGAATGGGAAGCTCACCGGTAATGAACTGTGCGCGCCCAGCCGTGCAACTTGCTTCAGCGTAATAGTCGGTGAACATCATGCCTTCAGCGGCCATTTTGTCGAGATTCGGCGTAGTCCCCGCCATCAACCCGCGATGGTAGGCGCCGATGTTCCACATGCCAATGTCGTCACCCATGATGACGACGATGTTGGGTTTGTCGGATGCGGCGGAAGCACCCGCCGCCGCTGCGGGCGCAATACCCGCCGCCAGGGTCAGCGGGCAGCAGTGCCAGAGTAAGTACGCGTTTCATGAGTTGCATCTCCTCGTTGGGTGGACGGGTAACACGCTGCCCGGATCGGGCTCCTGGCACTGCAGGTGCCAGAGTGGAACGTGGAAGTTGGACCTTGTAACCACCGGCGGGCCCGGGCGCCGATGTAACGCCGCGCCAGGCTCGCCGAATCTCAGCGCCTCAGTTCCCACTCCTTGAGCTTCCTCGCCGCCGTGCCGAACGGGCCGAGTTGGTAGACGGCGGCGCCGGCGGGCGCAAAGGTGAACGACTCAAAGGGCTCCGCGATCATCTTGTCGAGGTAGTCTTTCGGGGCGACACCGGTGCTGACGTGCGGATTATAGTGCGCGCCGGTCATCTTCGGCACGAACGTGGACACATACTGGATCATGGCCGCGTCGGTAGCAGGATCGTCGTGCGGAGCGGTAAACGCGCCGATGGGGCCGGTCTCCACCATGAACGGCTTTGCCGCAGCGATGATGTCCGCCTGCAGCTTGAGTATCTCCGGCGTCGGCTTCGCGGAGATGCCGGCGACGCCCGTCGCGCCGGTTGGGGCATAGTAGAATTTGAACGCCTCCAGCTTCATGGCGCTGACGTCGGTGGCGGCGAACACCTTTTCCTCTGCGGCATAAACCTTGTCCAAGTCCGCCGTGCGGACGAAAGCCTGGAGCATCGTGATGTGTGGCCGGTGCGCGGCATCCAGCGCAAAGCCTTTGGCGTAGGCCGCGAGCAGCCGGGCGTTGTTGGCCTCGGCGCGCTCGACCATCGTGGCGTCCGGCTCCAGCAGGACGTCGATCGCGATGATCTCGGACTGCGCCGCCGGGAACACGGACTTCCAATCATCCTTCATACTCACGACCGTCCAGCCTTTGGCGGCGGCCTCGTCGAGCCCCTGATCGAGTCGGGCCAGGGCATCCTTGCGGTCGTAGGCGTATTCACGCCCGGCGTCGTCGTGGTGAACGTAGAGGCAGAACCGCGCGCCACTGCCGGCGCCCGTGTATTGGAGCATTTGCAGATCGCCATCGGAATTGCCGAACGCGGCGATGGGCCGGCGGCCGATGTGCTGATTGATGCCGACGGGCTTGCCGCCCTTGTCGTCGTTGAAGTTCAACTCCGGCAACCGCACGAGCACCGGCTGGCCGTCGCGCAGCTCAAACTTCGTCTTCACGCTGCTGCCCACGACCTGCTCGGGCGGGATGCCATAGGTCTTCTCCGTCCACGGGCGCATGAACTCGATGCCGCCGCCTGAGACGATGAAGGTCTTGAAGCCGTTCGCGCGCAGGTAGGCGAGCACTTCGAGCATGGGCTGATACACCATTTCCGTGTAGAGCCTGTCAGTTTTCGGATGCTTCGCGGTGGCGATCCAATCCTTGACGATCTGCTCGAACTCGACGGTGGTGTTGCCGGTATGCGTGGCCATGAAGAGTTCCATGAGCGAGCGCTCCCCGCCGGCCAGCGCCGCCTTCAAATCGCCCTTGAGGATCGAGGCGAACGGCTCCTGGTCCTTCCACTCGGGATGTTGCGGCGCGAGCGCCTTCACGCGGTCGATCACGAAGTAGAGCTGCACAGGCAGCGGCTTCTCGCTCCAGAGCGTGCCGTCGTTGTCGAACGTGGCGATGCGTTCCGGGACGGGGACGAAATCGGGCGAGCCGGGCGTCGTGACCTTCTCGACGAAGGTGATGATGGATTGTTTGGCCGGGCCGTCGTTCCACGAGGGCAACGGGTCGGCGGCGCGGGCGATGGTGCTGGTGGAAACTATCGCGGCGAGAAGCGCGATGGCAAAGAGGTATTGATTACGGATGGTTTTCATGGCCTTCCCCACTCAGCGAATGGTTGGGAGTGAATGGTTCTCTTGGCGACGTAGAGCGCTGACCGGTTTGTATGGCAAGTCATAAGCCAGAATAAGGCCGAAGCCCGCTTCCGGCATCGTAGCGAGATCGGGACTGAGTCCTGGGAGCGCCGGCGTCCTCGCCGGCTCCGACAGGACAACAGCGACGGCTGGGTTTGCCTCGAGCGGACGGTGGTCCAGTCCACGTCCTGGCCGGCGAGGACGCCGGCGCTCCCAGGCCGTTTCCGGCTGCTTGATTGGCCACGTAGTTCAAACCGGTCAACACTCTAGCAGAGTCCGATGACCGCCACATTCCTTATCCAACCGCTGAAATTCAGTATAATCGGGTCAGCTCGACTTAAACTGAAAGTCTCATGTACACGGTGCATTTCGGCCTTAAGGACTACCCTTTTGCGATCACGCCCGATCCGGCTTACCTCTACCTGAGTCCGCACCATCAGGAGGCGCTGGCGCATCTGCTGTACGGCGCGGGCAAGGACGGCGGCTTCATGCAGCTCACCGGCGAGGTCGGCACCGGCAAGACGATGCTGGTCCGCACCCTGGTCGAACAGCATGCCAGGGACGTCGATATCGCGCTGTGCCTGAATCCGTGCCTGACTGTGCAGGAACTGGTCGCGATGGTCTGCGACGAGTTGCAGGTTGCGTACCCGCCCGATGGCAGCTTGAAAGATCTGTACGATGCG
This sequence comes from uncultured Pseudomonadota bacterium, assembly GCA_963708455.1. Lineage (GTDB taxonomy): Bacteria > Pseudomonadota > Gammaproteobacteria > Competibacterales > Competibacteraceae > CAIMUS01. Next base: position 323,252 of record CAVPSQ010000004.1, on the reverse strand, counting down.
TTAAATGCCCATCTGCTGGAAACTCATGCGCAGGGACGCCGCACCGTGCTGATCGTCGATGAAGCCCAGAGTCTCAGTCATGAAGTGCTGGAGCAGATACGCCTGTTGACCAACCTGGAGACCCATCGGGAAAAACTGCTGCGGGTCATCCTGGTGGGCCAGCCGGAACTGCAATCGCTGCTGGAAGCGCCCGATTTGCGGCAACTGGCGCAGCGCATCACCGCCCGCTTTCACCTGATGCCCTTGAACGGCAAGGAAACCGCCGCCTACATTCGCCATCGACTGCAAGTGGCCGGCGGACAGCCCGACCTGTTCACGCGCGGTGCCCTGCGGGTTGTCTACCGACTCAGCAGCGGCGTCCCCCGGCTGATCAACAGCATTTGCGACCGCGCCTTGCTGGGCACCTACAGCCGCGGTGCACAGCAGGTGACCCGGACGCTGGTCAGCCAGGCCGGTCGCGAGGTGCTGCGAGGGCCGACTGCCCGGAAAACCGGTTTCAAGCTGCGGCTGGCACTGGATCTGTTGGTACTGGCAAGTCTGGCCGCCGTCGCCGCCAACCTCTACCTGCCCGCGTTGCCGGGGTCGCTCAAGGCGCTGACGCCGAGCGCGTCGATCGAACAGGCGCCGGAAGCGCCCGACAGGCAGGCAAACGCCGCCGCACCCTCCCCCGCCGCAAGTGCGCAGCTTAAAGCGTCGCTGTTCACCGCCAGACCCGCCGTCGATCCTATGACCCGACTGCTGGCCCTGTGGGGCGCGGCAACGCCGATTCCAACCGGCCAGTCGCCCTGCGAGTACGTGCAGAACCACAATCTGCGCTGTTTGAGCGGGCGCGCCGACTGGCAGGAACTGCGCCGCTACAACCGTCCGGTCCTGTTGCAGCTCAAGTCCCCCGAAGGCGTTACGCGACCGGTGTTGTTGAAGTCTTTACAGAACGATGCTGCTATCATCGAGATCGAGGACAAACCGCTGTCTGTCAGCCTGTCCCAGATACAACCCTGGTGGACCGGCGAGTATCTGCTGCTGTGGCGTCCCCAGGTTTCGCTGGCCGTGATCGGGCCGGGGTCGAAGGGAGAACCGGTGCTGTGGCTGCGGCAGCGTCTGGCGCTGGTGGAGGGACAGGATCCCGGCCAGCAGGCTCTTTCCCAAGTATTCGATCCGGCGCTGGCGGAACAGGTCCGCAATTTTCAGCGCGCCAACGAGTTGAGCGCCGACGGCGTGGTAGGCCAGCGTACCATGGCGTTGCTGAACAACCTGGCACCTGCGCCGGGTACTCCTGTCCTGAACTCGGCCGTTGCCACCAAGGTGAACTGATATGTCATACATACTGGAAGCTCTGCGCAAAGCCGAACAGGAGCGCAACATCGGTCAGGTACCGGTCCCTGCGATGGTCTATGCGCTGCCGGCACCCAGGCAGCAGCGTATCTGGCCGTGGGTTGTGCTGACCCTGGCCTTGCTGGTCAACGCCGTCGTACTGGCAGCAGCGCTGTTGTTGCAGGACAGGCAGACCGCGCCAGCCGCCCCGCCGGTGGCACAGGCGCAGCCGCCGGCTAACGTACAGATTGTCATACCGCCCACGGCGGTGTTGAACCAGGCTCAGCCGCAACTGGCGCCGGCAGTCGTCGCCGGGGCGGCTGCAACCGAACCGACGGTGGCGCCTGCCGCCGAATCGCAGGCCGTTCCCAGACGGTCTGCGGCATACCGCTCCGAGCGGACGGCAAGAAGAGCGCCGGTCGAGGAGACGCCGTATGCGGCGCTGGATGCCGATAGCGGGACCCGCACCAGGGCGGTTAAACGGGCGCCGGTCGAGATGCCGCCTGCCGAGCAAATGGAGTATCCCGGCACGCGCCCGCCTGCCGGATACCGCGGTCGCCCTCGCCGGCGGCTTCGCACCGGAATTGAACATGGATGTGCACGTGTACAACGACCAGCCCGGCAAGCGTTTCGTACTGATCAATTCCAGACGCTACCGGGAAGGGGAAAAGCTCAGCGAAGGGCCGGTAGTGGAAGCGATTACCCAGAAGGGCGCGATACTGCGCTATCAAGGCGAACGGTTTCTGTTATCAGTGCAACACTGAACCGCGTGTTCCTTCTGGCGGCCCCTTTGGAGGGTCCAGCCTTAGAGGCTGTACAAAAACTAAAGCTATGATGGTATTAATAAATTTTTCAAAAAATGCGTCCCCTCCCTCCTTGTGGCTTTCTGGGGTAGGTTTTCTGCAAAGGACACCAAAACGGGGGTGACAAGACCCGCTTCCGTCGGGCATGGTGTAGCTCATCTCAACAGTTACCACACCACCCCGCCGGAGAACTACTGATGTCTCACCACCCCCGTGTAGCTGAATGGGCGACTACTATTCAGACCCACTTACCGCACCGGTGGGAAGCCGGCTATCAGGACCCCTGGCTGATCTTAACCGATTTACCGCCTGCCGTGGGCGACGTCGGTTGGTATAGCTTGCGCGCTTGCCTGCCACCCCCGCCACGTTCCCATCAGGCGGCCCACCTACGCCTGGTGAGTGTGTTTCGGCGTGGCTGGAACCTCATCTTCGCGGCCTTACTCAACCAGACTCCGTTGCCGCACGGGCGCTTGGTCCCCGAACCGTGGCCGACCCGACCGCCGCGACACCAGCAGGGGACTATCCCACCCCTCGTGGAGTTACTGCAAGCGGCCTGAAACCCAGTCAGCCAGGTACACTAAAAGTATGAATAATCAAGCTAATAGGAGCGCAAATCGACCGCTCTCAAAAAAACCTACCCTAGAAAGCCCCCACAAGGGGGTGGGGATTTTTTATACAGCCTCTTAAGTGGATACCCCAGGATTTACTGTGGCTCTTCTTCCCGCCAAGGCATGCCCAGATCGATAGGAGCCGCAGTTTGTGGACGCCTTGATGACCTGGAGAGAGCCTGCAGCGGAGCTATCCTTGGGAAATTCCAGCGGCCCGGTTATCGCCGTCGCCGCTGTCTGCCCGGCGTTCCAGCAACGCGCTGCAACACTCGCCCGTTCGCTATGCTTGCCCTGGAGCAGCGCTCTCGACGATCCGCGCTTCAACTATCTGCTGGCGCTGACGCCTGAGCGCCTCGAATTACGCTCACAAACCCCCGCCGGAGATGGTCCCATTTATGTCGATTTCCTCGCCAAACCGGCGGCCTACCGCCGCCGGTTTGGCGGCGGCCGCAGGCAACCCCTGGCCAGAGCCATTGGGTTGAAAGGCAACATCCATCCTTATGTCCTGGACGCCACCGCCGGTCTGGGCCGCGATGCCTTCGTGCTGGCCTGTCTGGGCTGCACGGTGCAACTGGTGGAGCGCTCCCCGCTTATCGGTGCGCTGCTGCGCGACGGTCTGGAACGGGCGGCGCGGGCGCCGGAGACCGCTGCCGTGGTCACAGACAGAATGAGCCTGACGGTAGCCGACAGCCGGGTGTTGATGAGGACCCTGGATGCAAGTCAGCGGCCCGACGTGGTCTATCTCGATCCCATGTATCCGGAGCGCGCCAAGTCGGCCCTGGTTAAAAAGGAAATGCGCCTGCTGCGACGACTGGTCAGCGACGACTCGGATGCGCCCGCGTTACTGACCGCCGCCTTGGATTGCGCCTGCCGCCGCGTGGTGGTCAAACGCCCGCGGCGGGCGCCGTCCCTGGACGGTCCTGCGCCTTCTCTGCATATTGCCTCTGCAAACACCCGTTTCGACGTGTATCTACTGTAACCGTTCACGCCCCTCGCCCGCTTGCGGGAGAGGGGTTGGAGGTGAGGGGCAGAGGGGACTGAACGATGGCTTCACAGCGACTTGACCAACACTTTGGAGCGCCGCTGCCAGTTGTACAGTTGCCGTTTTTCCAGGGGCAGATCCTCGACCTCCGCCAGTTCGAAGCCGCGCTCCTGAAACCAGTGAGCGGCGCGGGTGGTGAGCACGAACAACTGCTCCAGCCCCTGTCGCCTGGCTTGACGTTCGAGAAAGCACAACAACGCGTCGGCCCGGCCCTGGTTGCGGTAATCCGGATGCACCGCGACGCAGGCCAGTTCCCCCAACCGCTCCGCCGCAAACGGATAGAGCGCGGCGCAACCGATGATGGCGCCGTCCCGCTCCACCACGGTAAAGCGGTCGATTTCGATTTCCAGCAATTCCCGCGAGCGCCGCACCAGCACGCCTTCGGTCTCCAGCGGGCGAATTAATTCCAGGATGCCGCCCGCGTCGTCGATCGTGGCCGGGCGCAAGCCCTCATAGATATCGGTGGTGATCAGCGTGCCGATGCCGTCACGGGTAAACAATTCCAGCAGCAGCGCGCCTTCCAGGGTGCGGTCGAGCAGATGGATGCGGCGCACGCCGGCGCGGCAGGCGCGCAGTGCGGAGTGTAAATGGCGGGTCATTTCCGGGGACAACGTAACCCCGTCGTGCAACACGCGCTCGGTGTCGCTCGGGCTCAACTGCCGCAGCAGCCGGCCATCGCGGTCCGTCAGGCGGGGATTATCGAGCAGCAGCAACAGCTTATCAGCCCGCAGGGCGGCTGCGGCAGCGGTCGCCACTTCTTCGGCGTTGATGTTGAACACCTCGCCGGTCGGCGAATAGCCTAACGGCGACAGCAGCACGATGGCGTTGTTGCCCAGCACGGTGTTAATCGCCGCCGTATCGATGCGTCGCACCTCGCCGGTAAAGCAATAATCCACGCCGTCGCGCACCCCCACCGGCCGGGCAGTGATGAAATTGCCGGACACCACCCGTATCCGGGCGCCGTACATGGGTGAATTGGCCAGCGCCATCGACAGGCTGGCCTCGACCTGGATATGCGCCTGTCCGACCGCCTGTTTGACGACAAGCAGGGTCTCGCTGTCGGTGATGCGCAGGCCATTGACGAAGCGCGGCGGCGGTCCCGTTTCCCGCAACCGCTCCTCGATTTGCGGGCGGGCGCCGTGCACCAGTACCAGCCGAATCCCTAAGCTGTGCAGCAGCGAAATATCGCCGATCAGGCTGGCCAAGCGGGCGTCCAGCACGGCCTCGCCGCCGAACAGGATGACGAACGTTCGGCCGCGATGGGCGTTGATATAAGGACCCGCCTGGCGGAAGGCAGCGACGAAGGAGACGGCGTTCAAGATCATCTCAGGCTGTTCAATAAGGCCCTGTGCTCAGCTCAAGACGGTATCTACAATTACTGATTTATATCTCCCTAAACCGCCCAGTGACCAGTTTCTCGATTTCCGGTTGCAGAATGATTTCCATAGCGAAGCTCATCTTGCCGCCGGGCGCCACGATGGTGTTGGGGCGCGACATGAAGGAATCGTGCAGCATGCTGAGCAGATAGGTGAAATCGACATTGATCTTCTTGGGATTGCGAAAGCGGATAACCACGAAGCTTTCATCCAGCGTGGGTATCTCCCGGGCAATAAATGGATTGGAGGTATCCACCGTCGGGACCCGCTGAAAGTTGATGTCGGTGCGGGAGAATTGCGGCGTGATGTAATGGGTGTAATCGTGCATCCGCCGCAAAATCGTTTCGGTCACCATTTCCAGGCTGTAACCGCGCTGCTTGGTGTCGCGATGAATCTTCTGAATCCATTCCAGATTGACGATCGGCACCACGCCGACCAGCAGATCCACGTGTTGGGCGATGTTGACGGTATCCGTCACCACACCACCATGCAGCCCCTCGTAGAATAATAAATCAGTATCCGGCGGCAGCGGTTGCCAGGGTGTGAAGGCGCCTTCCGGTCGGCCGAATTTTTTGCTCTCCTCTTCGTTGTGGATATAGTAGCGCTGCATGCCGGCACCGGTCTCGCCGTATTCCTTGAACAAGGCTTCCAGTTTATCCCAGTGGTTGCATTCCGACCCGAAGTGGCTGAGATGGTAATTGCCTGTCTTGCGCGCCTCCTCAACCTGGCGGTCCATTTCCTTGCGATCGTAGCGATGGAAGCTGTCCCCTTCGATGACAACGGCCTTGATGCCGTCCCGCCGGAAGATATGCCCCATCGCATCCTTGACGTACGACGTGCCGGCGCCGGATGAACCGGTCACCGCAAAAACAGGGTGTTGCTTCGACATGGTCCACTCCTCAAATTAGGATATTCGCGGCCACCGGCGCCGGACCCGCCCGGTCTATCGATGCGGGAATAATACGACTATTTTACTGCCCTGCCGCGCTGGGCAGTATGTTATGCTCAGTGCTGTCCGGCAAGCAGGCGCGTTGCCTGCCGGCAACCACGATTGCGAGAGTAGCCTACGATGACTGTCGCCGCCGCCGTGCAAATGATTTCCGGAGCGGATGTCGCCGCCAATCTGCGGGAAGCCGGGCGCCTGCTCGGCCGGGCGGCCGCCGCCGGCGCCCAATTGCTGGTGTTGCCGGAGAACTTCGCCCTGATGGGCCTTAAGGAATCCGCCAAACTGGCGGTGCGCGAGCCGGAGGGCGACGGTCCTATTCAGGATTTTCTGGCCGGGCAGGCCGCCCGGCATGGCTGCTGGCTGGTCGGCGGGACCATTCCCCTGGTGGCCGCCGCTGCTGACAAGGTGCGCGCCGCCTGTCTGCTGTTCGATCCCCAGGGCCGGCTGGCCGCCCGCTATGACAAGATGCACCTGTTCGACGTGCAGGTGCCCGGCAATCAGGAAAGTTATCGCGAATCGGCCACCATCGAGCCGGGCGACCGGCCGATGGTGGCGGATACGCCCTTTGGCCGGCTGGGGCTGGCGGTCTGCTACGATCTGCGTTTTCCCGAACTGTTCCGCGCGCTGCTGGACCGGGGCATGGAACTGCTGGCGCTGCCGGCCGCCTTCACGGCGGTCACCGGCAGGGCGCACTGGGAGGCGCTGCTGCGCGCCCGCGCTATCGAGAACCTGTGTTACGTGATCGCTGCCGCTCAGGGCGGCCGGCACGCCAACGGTCGCGAAACTTACGGCGACAGCATGATCGTCGATCCCTGGGGCGTGGTGCTGGAGCGGTGGCCGCACGGGCCGGGGCTGGCGCTGGCACAACTGGACCGACAGCGTCTGGACACCATCCGCCGGCAGTTCCCGGCCATTCAGCACCGCCGCTCCGGTTGGGGACATGAACCGGACGCCGGGCCCGCGGTCGGTCGATCTCAGTGAATGCCTATCAAAGCGATGCCGCCATGAGCGATGTGCTTGCCATTGCCCGTCACCATATTCTAACCCCCGCCGGTGTGGGCGAGGACGACCTCAATCAGGCCCTGACCTGCCTGCTGGATTATGGCATCGACAGCGGCGACCTGTATTTCCAGGTCAGCCGGCACGAATCCTGGTCACTGGAGGACGGCACCGTCAAGCACGCCAGCCATCATATCGAACAGGGCGTGGGCGTGCGCGCCGTCAGTGGCGAAAAGACCGGCTTTGCCTATTCCGACGAAATCGTGCTGCCGGCTCTGCTGGAAGCCTCGCGGGCAGCCCGCGCCATTGCCCACGGCGGCCACAATGGCCGGTTGCAGACCTGGCGGTCGCAAACCGGACTGCACCTGTACGCGCCGCTGGATCCTCTGGAAACTCTGTCGTCTCAGGAAAAAATCGCGCTGCTGGAAGCCGTGGATGCCGCAGCCCACCGGCAGGACGCACGGGTCAGTCAGGTGATGGTCAGTCTGGCGGCGGTGCACGATGTCATCCTGGTGGCCGGCAGCGACGGCACCCTGGCTGCGGATGTGCGGCCCCTGGTGCGGCTGAATGTCAACGTGATCGTCGAACAGCAGGGGCGCCGTGAGCAGGGCAGCAGCGGCGGCGGCGGCCGGTTGGGCTACGCTGTCTTCCTGGAGCAGGAACGCGCTTTGCGCTACGCCCGCGAGGCGGTGCGGCAGGCGCTGATCAATCTGGACGCGGATGCCGCTCCCGCCGGCACGATGACAGTGGTGCTGGGTCCCGGCTGGCCCGGCATCCTGCTGCATGAGGCGGTGGGTCACGGCTTGGAAGGGGATTTCAATCGCAAGGGCACGTCGGCCTTCGCCGGCCGGTTGGGCGAAACAGTGGCGTCCCCACTGTGCACCGTGGTGGACGACGGCACCTTGGAAAACCGGCGGGGTTCTCTGAACATCGACGATGAGGGCACGCCGACTCAATACACCGTGCTGATCGAAAACGGCGTGCTCAAGGGCTATATGCAGGATAAGCTCAACGCCCGGCTGATGGGCATGGCGCCGACCGGCAACGGGCGGCGGCAATCCTATGCGCATCTGCCTCTGCCGCGCATGACCAATACGTATATGCTGCCCGGTCCGCACGATCCCGGCGAGATCATCGCCTCGGTGAACAAAGGCTTGTACGCGGTCAATTTCGGCGGCGGCCAGGTGGATATCACCTCGGGCAAATTCGTGTTTTCCACCAGCGAGGCGTACCTGATCGAGAACGGCCAGGTGACCCGGCCGGTGAAGGGCGCTACGCTGATCGGTAACGGTCCCGACGTGCTGACGCGGGTGTCGATGGTCGGCAACGATCTGCAACTGGACGCCGGCATCGGCACCTGCGGCAAGGACGGCCAGAGCGTGCCGGTCGGGGTGGGTCAGCCGACCCTGCGGGTGGACGGGTTGACCGTCGGCGGCACGCGGGCAGCTTGAAAGACGGCGTTATGTGTCCCCTGCTCTGCCATCATCACTCTAGCCAAGAGGACCTCTGATGCAACGACTGGTAATCGTAACTCTATGCGCTGCTTTGCTTGCCTGTGCGCATCAGGCGCCCGCGCCGCCAGAAAGCGCTGCTGCTCCACCGCCGCCACCAGCGCCAGCGCAACCTGGGGTGCAGCCGGTACTCGATGCCCAGGCAACCTGGAATGACTATAACTGCGCCAGCAAAAAGCTCCCCTTTGTGGTTATCGAAGAAGACCGGATCGTGCCGGCCACGCCAGCGCCTGGTGAAGAATTCAGCCATCGGTTTAGCTATGCGGTCTGCACCGAGCAGTCAACGCCGATCAGCGGCGTCCTGACCAGAAGAATTTATTATCAGAATCGCTTGGTCTTCGAGAATAAAACCGACGATTTTGAGTTGCGGCCGGGGAAATGGAAGGTGAGCGCCAGTATCAAAACCTCCCCCAAAGCAAAACCGGGGAATTATGATTTGCAACTCACTTTCAGCAGTCCGGTTACCACGATAACCCGGAATTTGCCACTTGTGATTCAAAAATAAAGCCGCAGGGCGGAATGAGCGGTGTCATTCCGTCCGGCATCAAACGGCGAAAAACCGCTGCACCTCGGCCAGATCGGCAGTGCGCGGCATGGGCGGCAGACTGTCCAGAAACACCTTGCCGTAGGAGCGCGAGCGCAACCGGGGGTCGCACAGCACCAGTACGCCGCGGTCGCGCACGTCGCGGATCAAGCGCCCCACGCCCTGCTTGAGAGTGATGACCGCATGCGGCAGTTGGTAATTCAAAAACGGATCGTCGCCGTGCTGCCGCATGGCGTTGATGCGTCCCTCCAGGACCGGATCGCCCGGCGAGGCGAACGGCAGTTTATCGATGATCACGCAGGACAAAGCCTCGCCGCGCACATCCACTCCTTCCCAGAAACTGGCCGTGCCCAGCAGCACCGCATTGCCCAGTTCACGAAAGCGCGCCAGCAACGCCTGCTTGGGCAGACTGCCCTGCACCAGCAAAGGATAGTCCAGACGGCCTTCCAGCAGGGCGGCCGCTTCCCGTAGTGCCCGATAACTGGTAAACAGCAGGAAGGCGCGGGCGCGGCTGGCTTCCAGCACCGGCGTCACCGCCTCGATCAAAGCGGCCGTGTAGTGCGGCGCAGCCGGTTCGGGCAGGCCGCCGGGCAGGTACAGCAACGCATGTCGGGCAAAGTCGAAAGGACTGTCCAGCCGCAGCGTGACGCACTCCTCCAACCCCAGCCGGGCGGCGAAATGAGCGAAGCTGTCACCTACGGCCAGTGTGGCGGAGGTGAAGATCCAGGCGCCCGGATAGCGCTGTAGACAAGCGCGGAAACCGGAGGCCACTTCCAGCGGAGTGAGATTCAGACTGAAACCACGACTGCGGGTCTCGAACCATTGGATCGAGTCCACCGCCGCCGGCTGCGTCAGTTGCTCCAGCAGTCCGGCCAGATCGCCACTGCGCCGCCAGCAGTTTTCCAGTCCCTTGCCGCGCACGGCGGCCAGTTGCAGCGCCTGCTGCAACTCGTGTAAGGCCGTTTGCAGTGCCTGCCGGGCTGCTGTTACCGCCGTCCGTCCGGCCACCGTCCGCCAGGCGGCCCGACCCGCTTCGATGCCCAGTGCCAGTCGGAAATCGGCGACGGCTTTTTCCAGCGCCATCGCGCGCTCTGCCGGCGCTGCAAAATCGGCTGCTTCCCGGCGTTGCTCCAGCAAGGTGTCCCTGGCTAACTCGTCGAGTTGCCGGCTGCTCAACGACAGACCGAAGAAATGGCCGGCCACGTCCGGCAACTGATGGGCTTCGTCCAGGATGAACGCATCAGCGCCCGGCAGCAACTCGCCGAAGCCTTCTTCCTTGAGCGCCATATCGGCGAACAGCAGATGGTGGTTGATCACTACGATGTCGGCCTCGAAGGCCCGGCGGCGCGCTTGCAGCAGGTAACAGGACGACAGGTGCGGGCATTCCTGTCCCAGGCAATTATCGGCCGTTGACGTCACCTGCGACCAGAGCGGCGAGTTTTCGGATACGTCGTCAACTTCGCTGATATCGCCCCGCCGGGTGCGCCCGGCCCAGGCGCGAATCCGCACGAACTCGGCCGCCTGGCGGCGGTTGGGCCAGCGTCCGCCAGTTTCAGTCCGCGCCAGCCGTTGCAGACAGAGGTAATTGCTGCGTCCCTTGAGCAGCGCGGTGGCGACTCTGACCCCCAGGGCTTCGCGTAGCAACGGCAGATCCTGGTGATAAAGTTGCTCCTGCAGATTGCGGGTGCCGGTCGAGATGATTATCTTGCGGCCGGACAGCAACGCCGGGGCGAGGTAAGCGAAGGTTTTGCCGGTGCCGGTGCCCGCTTCGGCCAGCAACCGCTGCCGGCACTGCAGCGCCTGGGCGACTGCGACAGCCATCGCCTGCTGCTGCGGGCGCGGAGCAAAACCCGGCAGACGACGGGCCAGCGGGCCGTCCGCTCCGAGCAGTTCGGCGATGGTCAGCAGCCTGCCCGCCGGCTGCGCCGTTGACTCTCGCCGGCTACTGGGGTTTGTTGACCGTGGCCTGGGCATCAGCAGTGTCGGCGCCCTGATCGTCACCCTGCGCCCGGCGGGCGACGGAAATCACCTTGTAGTTGCGGGACTTCACGGTAGCGTCATTGCCGGACAGGCTGTTGGACTTGGCGGCCAGATCCTCGGCCTGCTTGAACTGTCGCTGCTGCAAGCGGTATCTGCGACAGATCGTGCCAGATGCCGGCGTTCTTGGGCTCGATGCGCAAGGCGCGCTCCAGGTCCGCGCCCGCCTTGTCCCAGTCGCTGCCGGCGACGTGTTTGCGGGCGCTGTTCAGCAGCGCCTGCACCGCCTGGTTGCCCTGCTTGGGGGCGAGATCCGCCGGCGGCGGGGTGACATCCCGCACTGCGGTTTTGGGCCGCGGCGGCGGTACCACGGCTTCCGGCGCGTTCTGCACTGGCGCTTTGGTCGCCGCGGTCGCCACCTGTGTGGCGGCGTCGGCAGGTGCGGCGCGCGGCGCGGTTGTGGCGGTGGTCACCGTCGGCTTGGGCTTAGGCTTGGGGGTGGGCGGCGCCATGCTGATCTGCGGTTCGGGCTCCAGCGGCAACTGGCGCGGCAGCGGCTGCACTTTGACCACAGGCACGTCGGGCGTGGTGACCACCGCCGTGGTCGTTTGCCCCGGCGCCGACTGCGCCGGCGCCACACTGTGATCGACGACGGGCGCCGGTGCGTCGCTGCGCGTGGCCGTGGTCGAACAGCCCGCCAGCCAGAACAACGGCATAACGATTAACAACCGGGAAGAGATGGTGTTCGCCATCATTGCGCCAACCCTCTAAAGAAATTACTCATGGGATAGGATTGTCCAGCTCCTTCAGGAGCGCGACGGACGGCGGCGCCCGGTCTATCGCTGTTAACCGCCTCGAACAACGGCGCGTCCTCGCCCGGCGCGGCGGGCCGCGGGCGTTTGTTCGCTGCTTTGCGGGCTGCGCGGCCACCACAGGAAACGCCAGCCGGTACCGAGCCGCTCAAAAACGGCAGCGCAACCGCACTGCCACAGCCTTTACCGGCCCGCAGACCGGACGCCGGATTGATCATCGCTACCTCGATTTCGGGCGGCTGGGTCAGGTCCAGCGGCTCCAGCTTGAGTTTACTCATGATATTCATCCACACCGGCAATGCGCCTTCGCCGCCGGTCAGCCCTATCGGCCGGTTGTCGTCCCGCCCTACCCAGACGACTGACAGCAGGTTGCCGCTGAATCCGGAGAACCAGCTATCGCGGTACTCGTCCGTGGTGCCGGTCTTACCGGCGATTTTTAAATCGGGCGCAATGACCCGCTTCATCGAACTGGCCGTGCCATTCTGCACGACCTGCTGCATGGCGTTGACGATCAGATAGGCGGGACCGGCTTCGACCACTTTTTCCACATCCAGCGCATAGCGCTGCACCGGCTGGCCATCGGTCGTGGTGACTTCGCGAATGGTGCGCAACGGCAGGCGGAAGCCACCGCTGGCGATGGTCTCGTACATCTGGGCGATGTCCAGTGAAGACAGCTCCAGCGAGCCCAGCAGCAGGGACGGATAGGGTTTCATGTCGCGCTCGATGCCCAGTCGCTGCAGGGTATCGATCACCTGGGTCACATCCAGGTCCAGTCCCACGCGGGCCGCCGGGACATTGAGAGACTGCGCCAGCGCCTGACGCAGCATGACCCGCCCGTGGGAACGCCGGTCGTAATTCATGGGTCGCCACGGTTTCCCGCCGTGCTCTCTATAGACTACCGGCGTGGTGTCGTCCAGCAGCGTCGCCAGGGTGTATTGGTCGGGACGCTCCAGAGCGGTCAGATAGATCGCCGGTTTGAGCAGTGAACCGGAGGGGCGCTGCGCATCCAGGGCCCGGTTGAAACCCGCCAGACGGGGGTCACGTCCTCCCACGAGGGCCAGCACATCGGCGGTCTGGGTGGATACCACTACGGCCGACGCTTGCAACGGCGCAATCCGGCGGTTGCCTTTCTCCAACTGAGTCAGGCCAGTCTGGATGGATTTTTCCGTCAGCTCCTGGATCTGCGGATCCAGAGTGGTGAAGATATTCAAACCTGCCGAGGCGATATCCTCTTTCCGGTAATGGTGTTGCAACTGGCGCTGCACCAGATCCAGAAAGGCGGGATAGGGGGTGACGCCGCTGGGCGGATCGAAGGAAACATCCAGGGGCATCAGCTTGGCGACGGCGGCGTCGGCGGCGCTGATCAGATTGCGTTCCACCATGACGTCGAGCACCAGCGAGCGGCGTTCCCTGGCGGCTTCGAGATGGCGGCGCGGATCGTATTTGGAAGGACCGTTGATCAGGCCGACCAGTAGAGCGAGTTGATGCAAATCCAGATCGACCAGGTCGCGGTCGAAGTAGAAGCGGCTGGCCAGCCCCAGGCCGTGAATGGCGCGGCTGCCGTCCTGCCCCAGGTAGACTTCGTTGCCGTAGGCTTCGAGGATTTCGTCCTTGCTGTAACGGCGCTCGATCAGAATCGCCATCAGCGCCTCGTTGAGCTTGCGTTGCAGGGTGCGCTCGTTGCTGAGGAAGAAATTCTTGACCAGCTGCTGGGTCAGCGTGCTGCCGCCCTGCACCGTGTGGCCCGCCTTGAGGTTGGCGAACAGCGCGCGGACAATGCCTTTGAAGTCGACCCCCAGATGGTCGTAGAAATTGCGGTCCTCCACGGCGATCAGCGTGTCCACCAGCACCGGCGGCAGTTCGTTGCGCCGCACCAGAATCCGGTCTTCGTTATGGGCGGGGTAGATACTGGCGATTTGCAGCGGCTCGACCCGCACCAGGCTGGGATTGTCCTGCCCGTCCAGGCTGATCAGTTCGGCCAGGGTATCCTTCTTGAACACGAGGTGCAGGGAACGGGACGGCTCGGCGCCGTCCCAGAAACTGAAGCCGCGCAGCGCGACATCGAAGGTGTCGCCCTTGCGGGTATAGGCGCCGGGAGCTTCCGGTTGCGGCAGGGCGCGGTAGCGCAGCCATTCCAGCTCCTGAGCGAACTGGGCGGCGCTGAAATTCATGCCGGGGAACAGCTCCAGGGGGCGGGCGTACACCCGGGCGGGCAAGGCCCAGCGCTTGCCCTCGAACTGGGTGTGGATCACTTCATCGAGATGGACCAGATAGGAGCCCAGCGCAAAGCCGCCCAGGAGGATGCCGCCGAGTAACGTCAGGCCCAGCCAGCCGAGCAGCGCCCGGAGCAGGCTGGGACGTCGTTGGCGAGGGCGCTGGCCGTCCGCTGCTGCAGCGGCGGACGAACGGGAGGTGCTTTTCGTCATTTGAACCGGTAAGTGGGTTGATATAATCGCTCTGCTGCTTAGACAGTCATGGTGCCCGCTGGCAACTTTGCCTATGCTATACGCACTCAACAACCTGAAGCTGCCAGACGCGTGAAACAGGAACTCGATTCAGCCGGCCAGATGACCCTGGTGCAGGCGCTGACCAATCCTACATGCTATCTTCATCCGGTGCTATCCGTCCAGCGATTGGAAACCCATATTTCCCATATTCTGCTGGCCGGCGAGTACGCCTATAAGATCAAAAAACCGTTGAATCTGGGTTTTTTGGATTTTACCACTCTGGAGCGGCGCAGATTTTTCTGTCTGGAGGAAGTGCGCCTCAACCGCCGGCTGGCGCCGGCGCTGTATCTGGAGTGCGTGCCCATCGGTGGCGCGCCGGCGCAACCGCTGCTGGGCGACGCCGCGACCGCGTTCGAGTATGCGGTGAAAATGCGGCGCTTTGCGCAAACCGACCTGCTGGACCGGTGTCTGGCTGAGGGCCGACTGCACGCCGGGCATAGCGACGCGCTGGCCCGGCGGCTGGCGGAATTCCACGGCGCCATCGCCCGCCTGGAGGCGCAGCAGCCGTTCGGTGCGCCGGAGCAGGTGCAGCAGCCGGTACTGGACAATTTTACGGCGCTGCGCGACCTGCTGGCCGACCCCGTGGAGCGGGCACTGGTGGACCGGCTGGAACAGTGGACACTGTCGACCTTCGCCGGTTTACGCACTACCCTGGCGGAACGCAAGGCGGCCGGTTGCATCCGCGAATGCCACGGCGATCTGCACCTGGGCAACATGTTCCTGGACAACGATCAGGTGGTCATCTTCGACTGCATCGAATTCAACGACGCGCTGCGCTGGATCGATGTGATGAGCGATCTGGGCTTTCTGATGATGGATTTGCAGTATCGCGGGGCGGCCGCATTCGCCTGGCGGCTGCTCAACGGCTATCTGGAAGTCAGCGGTGATTACGACGGGCTGCGGGTGTTGCCTTACTATCAGGTATACCGGGCTCTGGTCAGGGCCAAGATCGCCGCTATCCGCCTGCAGCAGCCGGCGCTGAGCGACGCGCAGCGCCGCGAGCTGCAAACCGAATGCCGGGCCCATCTGCAACTGGCGGTCGCGTTCACCCGACCGGCGTCGCCTTTTCTGCTGCTTGCGCATGGCGTTTCCGGGTCCGGCAAATCCTATGCGAGCGCCCGGCTGGCCGAACAGCCCGGTGCCATCCGTATCCGCTCCGACGTGGAGCGCAAGCGCCTGTTCGGGCTGGCACCGCTGGCCTCCAGCCATTCCGAATTGAACCGGGGTCTGTACACGCCCGAGGCCGGTCGGCGCACTTACCAGCGCCTGGAGACGCTGGCCGACCAGATTCTGCAAGCCGGCTACCCGGTGCTGGTGGACGCCACTTTTCTGCAGGCGGAACAGCGCCAGCCGTTTCGCGCCCTGGCCGCGGCGCGCGCTGTACCGTTCATCCTGCTGGCCTGTCGCGCCGCGCCGGCGACCCTGCGCGCCCGGGTGGCCGCCCGCCAGGCCCGTGGCGACGACGCCGCCGAAGCCGATCTCGAGGTCTTGGAGCGACAGTTGCAACGCTACACTCCACCTGCCCCCGACGAACAGCCGCTGTGGGTGGAGAGCGCCGACTGCGCCGCCGTGCAGGAGGCTGTCCTGGAGCGGCTGCAGGTAGGCTGACGGCGCACCACAGTTACCCCTGGCCATGCCTGCCCTCGACGATGACGCCCCGTGGCACAGTCGCAACCGCGTCGCCGCCTGACTAGGGCGCTGGCATTGAGCGGTTCCGTCTGGCGATGCACGGCATGGTTAGGGCTGTTGGCGGTGCTGTGGTGCGTCGTGGCGGCCGCCGGGCAGCCTCTGCTGGCGGTGTTCGTCGAGGGCGTGGACGGGCCATTACGGGATAACGTGCTGGCTTTTCTGGAAATCCGCCGCCAGGCCGGTAAACCGGTTACCGATCCGACGCTGCTGACGCGCCTGTTGCGGACCACCCGGCTGAGTAAACTGATTCCGTTGACCCGGCTGCTGGAAGACGCCGCCGACGAAGTCGGCCGGGCCGCCCGCCAGAGCGTCGCCAGCGGGCCGCCGGTCAGCTATTACCAGTTGGATGTGGATGAAGCCCGGCTGCGCTGGCTGCATGAGCGGGCCGAGGAAGATATTCGCCGGGCTCTGAAACCCTTTGGTTATTACCACCCGACCGTGGCGGCCAGCCTGGAGCGCAGCGGGCAGGGATGGGTGGCGCGCTATCAGATCGATCTGGGTCCGCCGGTGCGCATCACCAGCGTGCAGGTGAGCATCAGCGGTGTCGGCAGCAGCGATCCGGCTTTCCAGGAAATACTGGCCGATCTGCCCTTTCAGAAGGGCGATGTCCTGATCCAGCCCAATTACGAGGAGTCTGAAGAAACGGCTGCAGTTGCTGGCTACCGAGCGGGGTTATTTCGATGCCCGCTTCGAGGTCCATCAGATCCTGCTCGATCCGGGCGCCAATACGGCCGTCGTGAAGCTGGCCTATGACACCGGCAGGCGCTATCGCTTCGGTCCGGTCACGTGGCCCGATACGCCGTTGGCGCCGGCGTTCCTGCGCCGTTACCTGACTTTCCAGCCCGGCGACCCCTACGATTCCAATGCTCTGTTGGATATGCAGAACCATCTGATCAACAGTGGTTATTTCCAGCAGGTGGAAGTGGCCGCTCCCGCCAACCGGGCAGTGGACTACCAGACGCCGGTCGACGTCAACCTGGAGATGCGCGACCCCAACAGATACGCTGTCGGGATCGGTTATGGCACGGATACCGGTCCGCGTGGCACCCTGGGCTACGAGCGGCGCTGGCTCAATCCGTGGGGGCACCAGTTCAACGCGCAGTTGCTGGCCTCGCAGATCAAATCCCAGGCGAAAGCCGACTACCGCATCCCGGGCCGCAATCCCGCCGTCGATACCTTTATCCTGCGCGGCGATCTGGAGCGCGAATATTCGGCGGTAATCGACAGCGCCAGCGCCGCGGCTGGGGTCGCCTGGGAACGCAAGTTCGGCCTGTGGCAGGGCGGCGTTTCGCTCGATTACCGGGTCGATACGTACAATCTCACTGAACGCCAGACCTCGTATCTGTTGATACCCGGTCTGAACCTGGTCCGGGTGGATGCCGACGATCCGGTGAATATCAGTCACGGTACCCGCCTGGATCTCCAGTTGCGCGGTGCCTACGAACCGCTGCTGTCGAGCACCTCTTTCCTGCAGGCGCTGGCGAGCGGCAAGGCGGTCTATAGCCTGAATGCGCGCAACCGCCTGATCGGGCACGCCCAGGCGGGCGATACCTGGGTGTCCGATTTCACCGGACTGCCGCCGGCGCTGCGTTTTTTTGCCGGCGGCGACAACAGCGTGCGTGGCTACGGCCTGGACCGCATCGCTCCCCGCGAGGACGGCCGTATCGTCGGCGGCAAAAGACTGCTGGTCGGCAGCCTGGAATACGAATATCGACTGGGGGGCAACTGGGGGGTAGCAGCGTTCGTAGACAGCGGTGACGCTTTCGATAACTCACCGCAATTCAAAACCGGCGTTGGTCTGGGGCTGCGCTGGTTTACGCCGGTCGGACCGCTGCGGGTGGATTTCGCGCACGGTCTGCAATCCAACGACTTGCTCCACTTCTATCTGATGTTCGGTCCGGAGTTATGAAAGCACTGCGCTGGCTGGGATGGTCGCTGGGCGTGCCGTGCCTGCTACTGATCGCCGCCGGCGTCTATCTGGCGGCCACACCTGCAGGGCTGCAGACCCTGGTGGCGGTCGCCACCCGACTGGCTCCAGGGGAACTGCGCTGCGAGCGCGTCAGCGGCGTGCTGGCGGGTCCCTTACACCTGGAAAACTGCCGCTATCGACAGGACGGACTGGCGGTGGACCTCCGCCGGGCTGACCTGGACTGGGCGCCGAGTCGGCTGCTGAACGGACGCTTGCAGATCGAACGACTCGACCTGGACGGTCTGGACCTGCAGTTGCCGGAGGCGGCGCCGGAGACGCCTGCCGCCGCGCCCTGGCGGCTCGAGCCACTGCCGCTGCCGCTGCAACTGAGCATCGTCGCCAACGCGACTGCCGTGCGCATCTGGCCGCCCGGCGCGGCGCAGCCGCTGCTCATCGACGCGCTGCAGTTGCGCGCTGCCACTCAGGCGCAGGTCGTCCAGTTGGACCGGCTGGCGGTGCAAGCGCCCGCCGGCGTTATCGAACTGGCCGGGCGGCTGGAGCTGGCCGGCGCCAATCCCCTGGAGCTGGACGTGCAGGGCACCTGGCGTGACCCCCGCTACGGTCCGCTGACCATTCAGGGTCGCCTTGCCGGGGCGTTGCAGGAGGACCTGAAGGTCACTTTGCAGCTGGCCGGCGCGGCGACGGGAACGCTGCAAGGGACCTTGTCCAGGCTGCTGAGCGATCCGGCCTGGGTTGCACAACTCGAGTTCGGCGAACTGGCACTGAACCGGTTTGCGCCCGAACTGGCCGACAGCCGGCTGGCCGGCCACTGGCAGACCCAGGGCAAGCCGGCCGCGTTTCAGGCACAGGGCAGGCTGACTACGACGCTGCCCGAGATCGGCCCCGTGGAAGCCGCTTTGCAGGCCGGCGGCGGTCCGCATAGCCTCCAGGTGGACAAACTGACGCTGCGTGCCGCCGATCGACTGGCACTGGACGGACAGGGGGAACTGCGCTTCGCCGATCTTAGCTTCCAGGCGGCGGGCGACTGGAAGGCGTTAACCTGGCCCCTGAGCGGCGAATCCCGGCTGGTCAGCCGCCAGGGTAATTTTCAGATCAGCGGTGTTCCCGACGAGTACCGTTTCACCGTGAACGCCCAACTCGGCGGCCCGGCGATTCCTACCGGCGACTGGCGTCTGGATGGCCAGGGCTCCACCCAGGCTTTGAACCGCCTGAGCTTCACCGGCAGGACGCTCGACGGAGAAATCCGTGGCACGGCCAGCGCCGCCTGGCGGCCCGCCCTCGGCTGGCAGGCGGAGGTGACCGGGACCGGCCTTAATCCTGCTGCTCAGTGGCCGGATTATCCGGGCCGGCTGGCGTTCCGGCTGCAAACCCAGGGCAGCGATTCGGGCCAGGGTATCCAGGCGACGCTGACCGTGAGCGAGTTAAACGGCACGCTGCAAGGTCAGGCGCTGCAGGGCAGGGCGCAACTGGCGCTGCAAGGCACTGATCTGACCATTCAGGCGCTGCAACTTACCCAGGGCGGCGCGCGGCTGGAGCTGGCCGGCAGCGTGGCGCAACGCTGGGAGCTGCGCTGGACAATCGGCATGCCCGATCTGGGCCAGGTGGTGCGCGGCGACGCCGGCAGGATAACCGGTTCGGGCACGGTCAGCGGGCCGCGCGACCAGCCGCGCGTCGAACTGGAACTGGCCGTCGCCGGTCTGGCGCATGGCGGCGCAGCGTTGCAGCGCCTGCAAGGCCGGGCCAGCGTCGATCTCAGCGGTCGGGAGCGCTCCCAACTGCGGTTCACCGGCGAGAATCTGCGGCTGGCGGGACAGACCTGGAAAACGTTCGAATTAAGCGGCGAGGGAACCGCCGCCAGGCACACCCTGCAAGGCAGTCTGGCGGGTACGGCGGGTCGCTACGGGTTGGCCCTGAGCGGCCGTTTCGACCGTGCCAACACCACTTGGCAGGGCCGGTTGGAGCGCTTGACGGCACAGGCTACGGCGGTGGGGGACTGGCGTCTGGAGCAGCCTGTGGCGCTGCAGGCGTCGCCCCGCCAGGTGCGGCTGCAACCCGGTTGTCTGGCGAGCAGACCCAGCCGGGTGTGCTTTCAGGGCCAGTGGGAGGCGGGGGCAGGGGCCGGCGGCCGCCTCAGCGTGGAGCGGCTGAATGCGGACCGCTTCGCCGCCTTGCTGCCGCCCGAACTCGACCTCCGCACCAGCGTGAACGGCGAACTCGACGGCAGTTACCGACCGGACGGCAGTGTGCAAGGCCGGCTGAATGTACAGATTGCGCCGGGGAGGATAGGGGTGCGGACTGCCAAAGCGCCGCTGCAAGCGACTATCGCCGGCGGCGGCGTGCAGGCGAGCGCCAGCGGTAATGAGGCCGGCGCCAAAGTCGCTCTGGACCTGGGACGCCTGGGAACGCTGCGCGCCACCGTGCGGCTGAGCGATCTGCGCGGCGCACGCCGCCTGAGTGGCACTATCGACGCCGCCAGCCAGGACCTGAGTCTGGTAGCCGCTGTCGTTCCCGAGCTTAACAAGGTAACCGGTCAGCTTAGGGCTAATTTAACTCTGGCCGGCACGCTGGCGGCTCCGCAGGTGGGTGGCGCAATCCGGGTGCAGGATGCTGGCGCCGAGGTGCCGGCGGCTGCCATCCAGTGCGTGAGGTGCAACTGGCCGCCAGCAGCGACGGTCGGGGAACGCTGGCCCTGTCCGGCTCCGCCCGCTCCGGCGACGGCGTCCTGCAACTGTCCGGGCGCTTGCAGCCGGCGGCGGCGCGGCTGGAACTGGCTGTCAAGGGAGAAAACTTTCAGGTGGCCGACACGCCCGAGGTCCAGGCTCTGCTCAGCCCGGATTTACAACTCACCGCCGCGCCGGGACAGATTCAGATCGAGGGTCAGGTGGTCATTCCCCAGGCTCGAATCAACATCAAGGAAAGGGGCGGCAACGGGGCCGGCCGGCGCGTCACCACGTCTCCGGACGTGATCATCGTCGGTCGGGACGAACCCGCTCCGTTGGAGCGCGCCGCCCAACTGCCGATCACCGCTAAGGTGCGGATAATTCTGGGTAAAGGCGATCGGATCAATCTGAGCGTGCTCGATTTTCGCGGCAATGCCACCGGGGAGGTGCTGGTGGAACAGAATCCCGGGCAACTGCCCCGGGCGACCGGGACGGTGAGCGTACAGGCCGGCCAGTATATGCTGTACGGGCAGGCTCTGCAGATCGAGCGCGGCCGGCTGCTGTACAGCAACAGCCTGCTCGATAATCCTGGCCTGGATCTGCGGGTGACGCGCAGTATAGATAACTTCGCGGCGCAGACGCCTAATGCACGCCAGGTGATGGTTGGGGCTCAAGTAACGGGGACCCTGCAGAACCCACGGCTGAACCTGTTCTCCGACCCCGCCATGCCGGACAGCAGCATTCTCTCCTATCTGTTGCTGGGACAGGCGCCGGACAGCGCGCGGCAAAGCTCACTGATCTTCGGCCGCTATCTTTCGCCCAGCCTGTACGTCGGCTACGGCCTCGGTCTGTTCGGCGAATTCGGCGCCTTTATTGTGCGCTACCGCCTGAGCAAGCGCTTCGACGTCGAGGTTACCACCAGCAGCCATCAGACGGGCGCCGATCTGCTCTACAGCATTCGAGCTGCGGTGAACGGCGCGCGGTCAGTTCAACGGTAATTATCCGGCCCGTTGCCGGGGCGCCATTTGATATTGCAGCCGATGCTGGGCTGCTGCCCGGACGGAACCGGTTGTCCGGCCAGCAGCGCGTCCACGGCGGCGCGCAGATCGGCGCCGGTCACCGGCGCGTTGTTGCCGGGGCGGCTGGCGTCGAACTGGCCGCGGTAGACCAGCTTGCGGTCGGCGTCGAACAGAAACAGATCCGGCGTGCAGGCGGCGCGGTACGCCTGGGCGACTTGCTGGGTCTCGTCATAGAGATAGGGAAAGCTATAGCCCACCGTTTTGACTTCCTCGATCATGTTCGCCGGGCTGTCATCGGGATAGGTGGCGGCATCGTTGGCGTTGATGCCGACGATGGTTAACCCCTGGGGTTGATAGTCACGGGCGAAGGCCGCCAGGGCGCGCCGGATGTGTTTCACATAAGGGCAGTGGTTGCACATGAAGATCACCAGCAGACCGGGAGCGCCGGCACAATCCGCCAGCGACACCGTCCTGCCGGTGGCCGGCTCGGGCAGGCTGAAATCGGGGGCGGGAGCGCCCAGTTCGAGCAGCATCGTGGAAGTGGTAAGGGCCATGACTGTCTCCTGGCGAGTAATATACCGATGGGACTGGTTAAAGCCTACAGCCGTTCTGTCACCAGCGCATCCAGACACGCGACGGCCTGCTCCAGGTCGCTGTATTGAAACAGATAACAGTCGCAGGCGTCGATCAAGTCACTCACCATCGTGAAGCCGCGTTCGCCGATCAGCTCGTAATTGAAGGAATTGCCGGCAAATTTCAGAAACGCCCGCTCTTTGGACAAGGGTTTCAGGCTGGCTTCGGCCTGGGGCTCGAAGCTGGGAAACACAATCCAGCGGGCCGGCGCCGTCTGCCGGGCGCGGGCGATACTGTCCAGGGGCGGACGCACATGAGCCACCGTGCCTTTGCGGGTCTTGGGAAATTCGGGCCCCAGCACGGCTTCGGGCGCGAACGTGCGCATGACCGGAATGGATTCATTTTTCAACGGGATCAGGCGGGGAAAGGGAACGATGGCGCGATCACTGGGCCGCACCAGGCCGAATTCATCGGACAGCAGGCGCCAGCCGCGATGGCTCAGGGCGGCGCATAAGGTGCTCTTGCCGGAACCGGGCCAGGCCGACAGCAACAGCACCTGGCCGTGCTTTTCCAGCACGCCCGCATGGAGCAGCAGGAACTGGCGCATCCGATGGCCGACGCACCAGTTTATTCCCCATTCCAGAAAAGGCAGCGCGGTATCCGCCGGAAAAGGCTCGAAAGGAAACTCGTAGTCTATGCAAAACTGCACCTGGGGTCGCCACCCGCGGCGCCACCCGCCGGTGTGCTGAAGCTTGATATGGAAATCCGCGAACGCGTCGTCGTCGCACAGGCGGTAGTGCGCGTAGAGTTGATGCAGCAAAGGGGCCAGATCGGGCAGATCGCTGCGCAGATGGATGCTGAAGGGTTCCAGGTGGAGAAACAGGCCCTGGCCGTGCAACCGACGCCGCAACTCGGCGGGTGGGAGTTCGGCCAGTATCACGGCGTGACAGGTTCGATCAAACCCAGTTCATCCAGATCGACGAGCAGATCCTGCAAATAACGCTGCGCCTCTGCGTTCCAGTCCAACGCCAGGCGGGCAGCCAGTGGTCTGCTCAGTTCCGCTGTACTGTGCGGCGTTTGGGCGAGCAACTCGAGGACGGCTTTACCGAATTCATTCAACATGTGGGTTTGCGCTGAAGCGGCATTGAAAAGAATATAAGCCTCTTCCCAATGTCGCCAGTGCAGGCGGGCGATTGAATTGATGCGCCAAACGGCTGTCATGGATCAAGGCACAACGCAGGATCCGCCCGAGCCGGTCGTGGAGGTCCAGCAACTGCAGCCGGCGGGCAGCGCTCCAGAACCCGCGTCATAGCCGAGTGCCTGAATATCGCCGTTATTGTCGACATAGGCTACCGCATAACCGCTGCTGATAGTGGGTGACAGGGTGTAACCTGGGGGAGCCGGGGGAGGACTATTCGGATCGGTCAGCGGGGGGTCGCTGGTGGGAGTGCCATCCTGCGCCTGTCTCCAGATATGATCGATGCTGTCATAATAGACTACCACATCGGGACCACCCGATTTGGTATAGGTACGGACGTTGTTTACTTGTTTGGCCGCATGCTCACCTGGCAGCCCGGTGGGCGGCGGAACCAGATGAGGACCAGGAAAAACAGTATTCGGACGTTTGCTCAGGCACATCATGGAACTCGGACCGGCCAGGACCGCGCCGTGATACAGGGTGACGACGGCCGGTAAGGAATAGCTTAACCCGGTAACAAAGCGCCGCCGACCGGCGGAGGGCGGGTTGCTCTCCGGCTCCTTCGAGGCGGCTTGCTCCTGTAAGCGTGAGCTGTGTTCGTCGCGCTCAACCATGCTGTTTACTCCTGGTTGGGGTTCATTATCTTGGGTAATTAAAGCACAGTGCGTTAACAAAATGCTATTACGACAACGTGACAAATGTGTGCATTAGGATGGTTTATCAATGTCCTTTGCAAGTTAAGATTATGAGTCTCCAGACGCAAAGTAAATACCATGCAGGCTTTCCTTACTCCTCACTTGATCGTAAATCTTTGTGAAGCGCCGGCAAGCTTCTGAAAACCTGTTGCCCGGCCTGCTGACCGAGCCGACCCGTCTGTCGGCCCTGGGTCTCAGGGATTGGGACCGGTTGCTGCCACTGGCACGCCGCGCCGGTGTGCTGGGGCGGCTTCATAGCGAACTGGCCCGGCGGGAGCTACTGCCCGCCCTGCCCGCGCCGGTGCTCCCCCATCTGCAAGCGGGCGCCATTATAGCCGAAGAGCATGCCCGTAAAATCCGTTGGGAGGTGAATCGCTTACAGCGGGCCTTGAGCGCCGCGCCGCCGCCGATCGTCCTGTTGAAAGGCGCGGCCTATCTCATGGCCGGTTTGCCCTGCGCCCAGGGGCGGCTGGTGGCCGATGTGGATATTCTGGTTCCCAAAGAGCATCTGCAGGAGGTGGAGCAGGCGCTGCTGCAGCACGGTTGGGAGACAGCCGAACTGGATGACTACGACCGCCAATATTACCGCCGCTGGATGCACGAGCTGCCGCCGCTGCGACATCGCCTGCGCGGGACCGTGGTCGATCTGCATCATGCCATTCTGCCGGAAACCAGCCGCCTGAAACCGGCTCCGGCGAAGCTGTTCGCCGCCGCCTGTCCCCTGAAGGGTACACCGTTCCTGCTGCTGGCGCCTGCCGACATGGTGCTGCACAGCGCGGCGCACGCCTTCTACGATGGCGATTTGAGCAACAGTCTGCGCGATCTTCTCGATCTGCATGATCTGTTGCAGCATTTCGGCACGGCCCCAGCATTCTGGGAGACGCTGCCGCAACGGGCGTATGAACTGGATCTGGCGCGGCCGCTGTTTTACGCCCTGCGCTATACGCAGCGCTTTATGGCCACTCCCGTACCCCCTGCGGCGCTCGCCGCGCTGGCTGCGGCCGGTCCGCCACCGCCGATCCGCTGGCTGATGGACAGCCTGCTGGAGCGCAGCGTAGCCGCCCTCGAGCAGGCCCCGTCCATGACTACGGCCGGCGCCCGCTGGCTGCTGTATGTACGCTCCCATTGGCTGCGCATGCCGCCGTGGCTGCTGGCCGGTCATTTGCTGCGTAAAACCGGTAAGCGTCTGCGAGGGCGCTTTCCTCAGGCGAACCAAGCGGACGGTTAAAGGTCCATTGGCGGCAGTGGCCGGAATACATTCCGCCATTGCTCTCTTTTGGAATTATTTTTATAAATAGCCCACTCCAGCACCCGAATGCTGGCCGAGGTAACCGGCATGCACCGCATCGCAACGCTCAAGTGGCTGATTGGCGCCACCTTGATTTTTCTCACCGGAGGTGGAGCGGCCGCCCAGACGGCGGGCTTTCCCGAATTCACCCGGCTGGTGGAGCAATACAGTCCCGCCGTGGTCAGCATCAACGTCAAAAGCGAGCCGCGCTCCAAACCACCCGAGCTGCCGTCCATCCCCAAAAACAGTCCGTTCCACGAGTATTTCAAGCGTTTCTTCCAACAACTGCCCGAAGACCTGAAGCCCCCCCAGCAGCAGTCTTCGGTCGGCTCCGGTTTCATTATTGCAGCGGATGGTTATATCCTGACCAACGCCCACGTGGTCGAAGACAGGGACACAATCAGCGTGGGCCTGGGCGACCGCCGGGAATTGCCCGCCAAGGTCATCGGCGCCGATGCGCGCACCGATATTGCGCTGCTGAAGATCGATGCCGACAATCTGCCCACTGTCCGGCTGGGCGATTCCGACAAGTTGCGGGTAGGCCAGTGGGTGCTGGCCATCGGTTCGCCTTTCGGCTTCGAGCATTCCGCCACCCAGGGCATCATCAGCGCCCTGGGGCGCAGTCTGCCCAAGGATAATTATGTGCCCTTCATTCAGACTGACGCTGCCGTCAATCCGGGCAATTCCGGCGGCCCGTTATTCAATCTGGAGGGCGAAGTGATCGGCGTCAATTCCCAGATCTACAGCCGTTCCGGCGGTTACCAGGGCGTGTCCTTCGCCATACCCATCAGCGTGGCCCTGGATGTGGTCGAACAGTTGAAAGCGCGCGGCAAGGTGGCGCGCGGCTGGCTGGGGGTGATGATCCAGGAAGTCACCATGGAACTGGCCCAGTCCTTCGGGCTGGCGCGGCCGCGCGGCGCTCTGGTCGGCCAAGTGATGGCCGACAGCCCGGCGCAGCGGGCGGGCATTAAAGTGGGCGATATTATCGTCGGCCTCAACGGCCAGGCGATACTGCATTCCAGCGACCTGCCGCCGCTGGTGGGCAGGATACGGCCGGGCGCGACGGCTGCGCTTACTCTGATCCGCGGTGGTCAGGAGCAGACCGTGAACGTGCCGATCGAGCAACTGCCCGATGAGATGCAGCAACAGGCTGCCGCCCAGACGGCTGGCAACCGCCTCAAGGTGAAGGTGAGCGAACAGCCGGATGGCAAGGGCGTCAAGGTGGAGGAGGTAGTCGCCGCGGGTCCTGCCGAGCGCGCCGGCATCCAGCCCGGTGATGTGATTGTCGGCCTGAACAATCAGGAAGTGACCGGCCTTGCCCAGTTCGAAGAGTTACAGCAGGCGCTGCCGGCCGACAAGCCGGTGCCGGTGCTGGTGCAGCGCAGCGACAGCGCGCTGTTTCTGGCGCTGACCGTGCCCGCAAAACCCTGATCCGAAGCTAAGACAACAGCACCCCTTTGCCGTCGAACTGCACCGTGGCGCATTCGCGGAAAATGCGCCGGTTGCAGATACTGCACCGGTCGGTGTCCAGTTTATGGAAAATCGTCCGGATGGCTTCTTCCTTGCTGGCGAAGACATTCTCCCGGCCGATGATGTCGATATAGCCGCCGCGCTCCAGCACGGCTTTGACAGCGCTTTTCGGCAGGCATAAGTACAATCCCCCGCCCTTGCTGTGCAGGCGCCGCGCCTCCTGGGCGAGCATTTCCGCGCCGGCCACGTCGATGAAATTGATGCTGCTGCCGAGCAACAGGATATGCTTCCACTCAGCCTGCTGGGCGCCCAGTTGCCGCAGGGCGTATTGCACATGATCGACCGCGCCGAAAAACAGCGAGCCGTCGATGCGGATGATCTTCAACTGCGGGCACTCCGGCAGCTTATTCCTGACCACGCCGGTCAGCCGCCGCTTGGCCACGCCGGGGTCGGGCGCCAGGCTGATGATGGCCGGGTGCGAGGTGCGTTGCAGATAGAGCACCAGCGACAGCAGCACGCCGGCATAGACGGCGAATTCCAGCGCGATGAACAGCGTGGCGAGAAAAGTCGCCAGCAGCACGCCGGTTTCCCGCCGGCTGGTGCGGATGATGGTGCGGATGCTGTGGAGATCGATCAGGTTCCAGGCCACCAGCAGAATGCCGCCGGCCATCGCCGGCAGCGGCAGCCAGGCGCTGAGCGGCGCCAGGAACAGCAGCAGCAGCGCCAGCAGCAGCGAGGCGAACACCGGCGCCAGCGGCGTTTTGGCTCCGGCGTCATAATTGACGCCGGAGCGGGTGAACGAGCCGGAGGCGGCGTAACAGGAGAAGAAACTGCCGAGCACGTTGGCCAGCCCCTGTCCGATGAATTCCTGATTGCTGTCGATGCGTTGCTGCGAGCGCATGGCGATGGAGCGGGCGATGGACACCGCTTCGATCAAGCCCAGCATGCCCAGCGCCAGCGCGCCCGGCGCCAGTTGACGGAAGGCAGTTGGCGAAAAATTCGGCCAGGATAGCGGCGGCAGGTGGTGCGGCAAGGCAGCCAGCAAGGGTACGCCGTGCCCGCGGCCGTCGATGGCCAGGCAGCTTCAGACTGCCGGCCACGATCCCGAGCAGCAGTCCCGGCCAGCGGGGGCGGAGCCAGCGCGCCAGCAGCGCGGTCGCGAGCGTTGTCAGGGCCACCAGCATTACATACAGATTGGCGTCGTCCAGTTGCCGCCACAGGCCGAATAAAGTGGTGAGAAATGAGGCGCCGGTTTGGAGAGGCAAGCCGACCACGTGCTTCAGTTGATTGACGGCGATCAGTACCGCCGCTCCGGTGGTAAAGCCGACCACGACGGTATGAGAGATGAAGTTGACCAGTCCGCCCAGGCGCGCCAGTCCCAGCAGCAGTTGGAACAGTCCGGTCAACAAGGTCAGCGTCAATACGTAACCGATATAATCCGGGCTGCCCGGCTGCGCGAGCGTGCTCACCACGCCGAGGATCACGATGGAGAGCGCCGTGGTGGGACCGGACACCAGATGTCGGGAAGAGCCGAACAGCGCGGCCACGATGGGAGGGATGATGGCGGTGTACAGGCCGTATTGTGGCGGCAGGCCGGCGATCAGGGCGAAGGCCATGCCCTGCGGCAGCACGATGACGGCGCCGGTCAATCCCGCGAACAAATCCGCCCGCAGGGTGGCAGGCGTAACCCGGCCCAGCCAGCGCAGGAATGGGAACAACTTGACCCAGCGGCGCTGCGCAGGTCGGCGCGCAGGAGCGGGGCGGAGGATAGCGTTCACTATAATTTTCGGAAAAATTTATTCAGAGTCTATGCAGGTTACCCACTTTAAGGTGGGACCATCGCGTCGGTGTCCTTGCCGGCCTGCTGCGGTCAGTCTGCCCGATCCTGGGAGCGCCGGCGTCCTCGCCGGCCCTTTTACGGTTAGCCTGCGAAGTGTCCCGGTTTAAGTGGATACCCTATACAAGAACTAAGCATTTGATTAAAAAATATTTCTCATCATTGTAGTACCTTTTGCGGAATCCCAGGAACAAATCAGCTCTGTGCTGAAGCCCGGCCTTAAGCCACCTGCTCCCTGATCCAGACTAAATTACTTTGTTGTTTTTATGATAATTCTATGTTAAGAAGTACGGTACAGAATGACTCAGAGGAGAATGTAGCAACGCCTGCGATCTCTCTCTGATGACGGCTCATCAAACAACCACGGCTTTATAAAGATTAAGGAGAGAGGACATGACCTTGCATTCGACCACCCAAGCTATCGGCATCCTGGCGCTGGCCGCCGTTACTGGTTTCACAAATCCCGCGTCGGCGACAGTTGTTCTGGAAGTGCAAATCGATGCCTCTGCGCTGACCGGGGCGGCGCAATTGGCCTTCGATCTGACCGATGGCGATGGTTTTCCTAATAACACGGTCATAGTTATGGATACAGCGGGGGGGGGGGAATAGGCACTCCACCCGGTAACTGGACGCTCTCCGACACCGACTTTTTAACGAACTTCTCCTGCCTGTCACTCTCGCCAGTTCCATCCGCTTTACGCTCTCCGCTGACCGATAATTTTGCCGGCGGTCCCTTGCCGGATCAGTTGGCGTTGTTTCTGGTGGATTTCTCCAGTCCTTCATGCCGTTGTTCGTCGCTTTGGCACCTGACCGGCAGCGGCGCCCTGTTCGCCGTTGACCTGGGTGTTGCCAGTGGATTGCAGATTTATCAGGCGACCACCACCCCCGCTGCGACCTGGACCGTGACCAACGCCGCCATACCCGAACCCGGCGTACTGCTCCTGTTCGGTAGCGGCCTGTTGGGTTTGGCCTGTCGCCGGTGGCGTTAAGAAATCCCCCGTAAACGCTCATTCACCTAACCGTATTCATATAGTCTCGCTAATGGTTATCCAGACATTCGTTGCTGTTGGCGCCCTGGGAGCGCCGCACCCCAGTGCGGCATTTGAGAGCCGCACTGGGGTGCGGCGCTCCCAGGGATATCACTGCATAGGTCCGGTTCTCAATTAGCCGAACTATACAACTCTGAAATTAAGGAGTGTCAGGCATGACCACCCGTATCCAGTTGCACGCAAAAACCTCGGCTCATTTTTATCAGACAGTCGGGCTGATCCTGTTATTCCTGCTACTCAGCCTGGGCATGGGCTGGCGCTGGCTGGCGCCGGCGCTGGCTTCGACGCCAGCCGAGGTGAACGTCACCGACAGGGTGGCTGTGGTCTTTTCCGGTTTGCGCCTGAACCGCGCGACCGGGACCTTCGATTCGGTCGCCACGCTGACTAATCAATCCGCCGGCCCGGTGCTGGCGCCGCTGAAGCTGGTGTTCACCGGCATTACGCCGCCCAGCGTGACGCTGGCGAATGCGTCGGGAACCACGCCGGAGAGCCTGCCGTATCTCACCGTGCCGGTGGTCAATGATCGCCTGGAGGCGGGCGCTACCGTCACCGTGGTCCTGCGCTTCGCCAATCCCAGCCGGGTGAGTTTCACCTTCACCCATCAGGTGTTCGGGGTACTCGCGAACACGAACACGCCGCCGGTGGCCAATGCCGGTCAGAATCAGACCGTGGCGCTTGAACAGACCGTAACACTGGATGGCAGCGCGTCCAGTGACGCCGACGGCGATCAACTCACTTACCGCTGGTCTCTGGCGACGCCCACCGGTAGCGGCGCCACGCTGTTGAACCCGACCGCGGTGAAGCCGACCTTTCAGGTGGATCTGGCCCGGCCAGTATGTCGCGACGCTGATCGTCAATGACGGCAAGGTGGACAGCGCACCCGCGACCGGTGACCATCAGCACCCTGAATTCGGCACCCGTGGCGAATGCCGGACCAGATCAGTCCGTAGCGTTGAGGGATCTGGTGACCCTCGATGGCGGCAGCTCCAGCGACCCCGATAATGACCCGCTGACCTATCAATGGTCGCTCACCAGTCGTCCAGGGGACAGCATGCCGCCTACTGGATAATCCCTTCCTCTCGGAACCGCACTTTACCGCGGACAAGCCGGGACAGTACGAGGGCAAACTGATCGTCAGCGACGGCCATGCCAGCAGCGCGCCGGATACGGTGACCATCAGCACCCTGAACTCCAAGCCGGTCGCGAACGCCGGTTCGGATCGGACCGTGACGTTGGGAAGCCCTGTCACTCTGGACGGCAGCCAGTCCAGCGATGCCGATGGCAATACGCTCTCCTACCAGTGGTCGTTCACCACCTATCCGGGCGATGCGCCCACGTCTGACCGACCCACAATCCGCCACGCCGTCCTTCACGCCGGCCCAGACCGGCCTGTATATCGTGCAGTTGATCGTCAACGACGGTCAGGTGAACAGCGAGCCCGATACGGTGCAGGTGACGGTGCAAGCGCCGCCCAACCATAATCCTGAGATCACCTCCAACCCGGTGACTCAGGCCACCGTGGGGCAATCGTACAGTTACACGGTCACCGCCACCGATGCCGACGGCGATACCCTGAGTTATGCCTTGAGCAATGCGCCCGAGGGCATGACTATCGGCGCCAACAGCGGCCAGATCGCCTGGACGCCCGAAACACCGGGCATGGTCGAAGTCGTTATCGAGGTGAGCGACGGCAAAGGCGGCAGCGCGACCCAGTCTTACAGCATCGAGGTCGATGACGGGGAGCCGCCGCCCCCACCACCGCCGGGGCCGATACCGCCCGATCCGGTCACCGTGGCGCCGCCGGTCGATCCGACCGTGCCCACCACGATGGCCGACGCCACCAGTTTCCTCTACAGCGGCAGCAATCCGATTCAGACCGGGGTTGCCGAGAACACCATCGAAGACAAGCGCGTCGCGGTCATCCGTGGCAAGGTCTTCACCCGGAACGGCAGTCCATTGGCCGGTGTGACTATCACCATTCTCAACCACCCCGAGTTCGGCCAGACCCTGAGCCGTGCCGACGGCGCCTTCGACCTGGCGGTGAACGGCGGTGGGATGCTGACGGTGAACTATGAGCGGGCGGGTTACCTCCCGGCGCAGCGTCAGGTGCAAACGCCCTGGCAGGATTACGCCTTCGCGCCGGACGTGTCCCTGGTTACCCTCGACCCGGCGGTCACTGCCGTCAACCTCACCGCTACCCGCCGATATCCAGGTGGCGCGCGGCAGTGAGAGCACCGACGGCGACGGCACGCGCCGGGCGACCCTGCTCTTCCCGGTGGGAACGACGGCTACGATGGTGCTGGCCGACGGCAGCACCCAACCGCTGCCGAACCTGACCGTCCGCGCCACCGAATACACCATCGGCCCCGGCGGCCCCAAGGCCATGCCCGCCGAGCTGCCCCCCACCAGTCGGCTACACCTATGCGGTGGAGATCACCGCCGACGAGGCCCTCGCCGCCGGCGCCACCTCGGTCACCCTGAGTCAGCCGATTCCCTTCTACGTCGAGAACTTCCTCGGCTTCCCGGTCGGCACGGCGGTGCCTGTGGGCTATTACGACCGGCAGAAGGGTCAGTGGATCGCCGCCCCGAACGGGCGCGTGATTAAGGTCGTCGCCGTCAACGGTGGCCTGGCGGACCTCGATACGAACGGGGACGGCAACGCGGACACCGCGGCAGCCCTGGCGGCGCTGGGCGTCACCGAAGCCGAGCGCGCCAAGCTGGCAGCGCTTTACAGTCCGGGACAAAGCCTGTGGCGGGTGCCGCTGGATCACTTCACGCCCTGGGACTGCAACTGGCCCTACGGTCCGCCTCCCGGGGCGAAGCCTCCGACCGGCGCCGATGGGGAGTCCGACGACCAGGAAACCAAAGATGATCCCTGCAAGCGCGGCGGCTCGACCATCGCCTGCGAGCCCCAGACCCTCGGTGAAGCGGTCGCCATCAGCGGCGCCCCCTTCAGCCTCCACTACCAGAGCGAGCGGACGCCGGGCTACGTAGCCGGCCGCAGCCTTAAAGTCAACCTGACCGAATCCGACGTGCCGCCCGGCGTCAAGCGGGTCAAGCTCGCCATCTCGGTGGCGGGCAAGCGGATCGAGCAGACCTTCGCTCCGGCGCCGAACCAGCGGTTCGCCTATACCTGGGATGGCCGGGACGCCTTCGGTCGCGCGGTCCAGGGCAAGCAGAAGGCCACCGTGAGCGTGAGCTACGACTACGACGCGGTCTACTACGCGGTGCGCGGCGAGTTCGAGCGTAGTTTTGCGCTGGCCTCCGGCGTGCCCACCGCCATCACCCGCCAAGGCTCGGAGATCGGTCTCGAGCAGACCTCGAACGTCGATCTGGGGTGCCGATAGCGCGGACGGCGAGCCGATGGCGGGCTGGAGCCTGAGCACGCACCACCGGTGGGATGCGGCGCGCGGGGTGCTGGTGAGGGGCGACGGCAGCGAGCACCGTGCCGATGCCTTCGGCGGGGTCATCACCACCGTGGCCGGCAACGGGAACTGGGGCTTTTCGGGCGACGGTGGCCCGGCGACTGCGGCGAGCCTGAACTACCCAGTCGGTGTTTCCGTCGCTGCCGACGGCAGCCTGTACATCGCGGACACTTACAATGGCCGCATCCGGCGGGTGGGGCCGGACGGCATCATCACCACCGTGGCCGGCAACGGGCAACTGGGGCTTTTCGGGCGACGGTGGCCCGGCGACGGCGGCGAGCCTGAGCACCCATTCGGTGTCGCCGTCGCCGCCGACGGCAGCCTGTACATCGCGGACATTGAGAATCACCGCATCCGGCGGGTGGGACCGGACGGCATCATCACCACCGTGGCCGGCAACGGGCAACGGGGCTTTTCGGGCGACGGTGGCCCGGCGACGGCGGCGGGCCTGCACCACCCAACCGGTGTCGCCGTCGCCGCCGACGGCAGCCTGTACATCGCGGACTATGACAACTACCGCATCCGGCGGGTGGGACCCGACGGCATCATCACCACCGTGGCCGGCAACGGGAACTATGGCTTTTCGGGCGACGGTGGCCCGGCGACGGCGGCGAGCCTGAGCACCCATTCGATGTCGCCGTCGCCGCCGACGGCAGCCTGTACATCGTGGACCACGGACTATTACAACCACCGCATCCGGCGGGTGGGGCCCGACGGCATCATCACCACCGTGGCCGGCAACGGGAACTGGGACTGGGACTTTTCGGGCGACGGTGGCCCGGCGACGGCGGCGAGCCTGTACTACCCGTCGAGTGTCGCCGTCGCCGCCGACGGCAGCCTGTACATCGCGGACTATGACAACCACCGCATCCGGCGGGTGGGACCGGACGGCATCATCACCACCGTGGCCGGCAACGGGAACGAGGGCTTTTCGGGCGACGGCGGCCCGGCGACGGCGGCGAGCCTGTACTAGCCCGCGAGTGTCGCCGTCGCCGCCGACGGCAGCCTGTCATCGCGGACTATTACAACAACCGCATCCGGCGGGTCACTATAGGAGCCGGAGGGAATTCACTTTTCGTCCCCTCCACCAATGGCGCAGAGGTCTATGAATTCGACCCATCTGGCCGCCACCTGCGCACCCTCGATGCCCTGACCGGCGGCACCCTCTACGCCTTTGGCTACGACACGGACGGCCGCCTGATCTCCGTCACCGACGGCGCCGGCAACGTCACCACCATCGAGCGCAACGGCGCCGGCAACCCCACCGCCATCGTCAGCCCCTACGGCCAGCGCACCGAGTTGACCGTGGACGAGAACGGGTATCTCGCGAGCATCAGCAACCCCGCTGGCGCGACCTACCGCATGGAATATGCGGATAACGGGCTCCTCACCCGCTTCGAGGACCCACGCGGGAAAGCTTCCACCATGACCTACTACGCCGACGGCCGCTTGCGCTCGGATGCCAACGCCGCCGGCGGCAGCCAGAACCTGACGCGCCAAGTCCTGGAGGTCCCGCCCGGAACGGCTGTTACCGTCACCACCGCCGAGGCGCGGCCACCGTCTACAAGGTCGAGGACCTGACCATCGGTGACCAACGGCGCACCGTCACCCAACCCGACGGGACCAAGAACCGTCACCGTCACCGGTACCGACGGCAAAACGACCAGCACCGGACCGGACGGCACGACCGCGGAGACCGTCGCCGGTCCCGACCCCCGCTTCGGCATGGCCGCCCCGCTGACAACGCAGACGGTCAAGACTCCCGGCGGCCGGACGGCGACCATCGCCAACGCGCGTACCGCGAACCTGACGAACCCCAGCGATCCGTTAAGCTTGGTGAGCCTGACTGACAAGCTTACCGTCAACGGCCGCAACTCGACCAGTGTCTACACCGCCGCAACCCGCACCAGCACTACCACCAGCGCGGCAAGCCGCAAGACCACGACCGTGCTCGACGCACTCGGTCGCCCGACCCGCACCCAGACAGCCGGACTTGAGCCGGTCGCCTACGCCTACGACGCCCGCGGCCGCCTGGAAACCATCACCCAAGGCTCCGACGGAGACGCCCGCACCGTCACTTTCGGCTACGACGCCGCTGGCTACCTGGCCAGCATCACCGATGCGCTCGGCCGCAACGCCGGCTTCGCCTACGACCCTGCCGGGCGCATCACCCGCCAGACCTTCCCCGACGGGCGTGAAGTCCAGTTCGGCTACGACGCCAAGGGCAACCTGACCTCTCTGGTCCCGCCCGGTCGGCCGGCCCACGCCTTCACCTATACCCCGGTGGACCTTACCGCCGAGTACCTCCCGCCCGATGTGGGCGCCGGCACCAACAGCACCCAGTACAGCTACAACCGCGACAAGCAACTCATCCAGGTGCAACGCCCGGATGGGAAGACCGTCAGCCTGGGTTACGACGCGGCCGGTCGGTTGAGCACCCTCACCGTGCCCGAGGGGGCATTCACCTATGGCTATCACGATACGACGGGCAACCTGAACCGAATCACCGCCCCCGACGGCGGCGCCCTGGCCTTCGCCTACGACGGCTCCTTACTGACCGGCTCCACTTGGACCGGAGTGGTCGCGGGCAGCGTGGGCTTCGGCTACGACAACGACTTCCGCGTGACTTCCGTCACCGTCAACGGCGCGAATCCCATTGCCTATCAGTACGACCCCGACAGTCTGCTGACCAAAGCCGGTGATCTCACCCTCAGCCGCAACGCCCAGAACGGCCTGCTCACCGGTTCCACGTTGGGCAGCGTCAGCGACACCTTCAGCTACGACGGCTTCGGTGAAGTGACGGACTACACCGCCAAGTACAGCAGCACTACGCGGCTGTCCACCCAGTTCACCTACGACAAGCTGGGGCGCATTATCCAGAAGGTCGAGACTGTCCAGGGTGAGATCGACACCTACGACTACCGCTATGACACCGCCGGGCGGCTGGAAAGGGTCAAGCGGAATGGCGTAACGATCTCCGTCTACAGCTACGACGCCAACGGCAACCGGCTGAGTCATACCGCCGGCGGCGACACCGTTAACGGCAGCTATGACGATCAGGACCGGCTGCTCAGCTATGGCGACAACGTCTACACCTACACCGCCAACGGCGAGTTAAAGACCAAGACTGTCGGCAGTGAGGAGACCGTCTACAACTACGACGTGCTCGGCAATCTCAAACAGGTGAAACTGCCGGACGACAGGCAGATCGATTA
This sequence comes from uncultured Pseudomonadota bacterium, assembly GCA_963708455.1. Taxonomy (GTDB): domain Bacteria; phylum Pseudomonadota; class Gammaproteobacteria; order Competibacterales; family Competibacteraceae; genus CAIMUS01. The sequence goes on along the minus strand of CAVPSQ010000004.1, from coordinate 286,768 downwards.
CCTGGTCGATGCCAGAAACCGGCGCATCGGCAAGAAGGTCGATGGCACGCTGGTGCAGGGCTTCCTCTGGCAGGATCAGCTCAAGCCCATCGCCGAACTGGATGGCAGCGGCGGCATAGTCAGCCGGTTTGTCTACGCCACGCATGTCAACGTACCGGATTACATGATCCGGGGCGGCACTACCTATCGGCTTATCACCGATCATCTCGGCAGTCCGCGACTGGTCGTCAATATCGCCACTGGCGCCGTTGCCCAGCGGCTGGATTACGACGAGTTCGGTAATGTCCTTACCGATAACAATCCGGGTTTTCAGCCGTTTGGATTCGCGGGTGGATTGTATGATCCGGATACCGGACTCGTGCGGTTTGGAGCGCGGGATTATGATGCGGAGGTGGGGAGGTGGATAGGGAAGGAAGCTTTGCTCTTCAAAGGCGGTTCGGCAAATTTTTATGTCTACTCACGTAATAATCCGATGAATCTTCGTGACGTCAATGGATTGATACCGTCAAGCCCATATGATGTGGGTATCAGTGATTCGACGGTCACGCTCGATGGATACGTGCCGCCCTCGCCACAGCCGCCCTCGCCACAGCCACAGCCCTGGCCTTCTCAAACACGTGAGGTTTACATCTGTGATCCAAACTGTCCATCCTGTGAGCTGAAGAGGGAAGAAGAGAGGTTGCGTCGGAACGACCTCCTGCGAACCGCTGCATGGCAGGCAGCCGGGGAAATTTTATCGAACATCGCCGCAGCAATAGTGGGACAAGAAGGAGACACAACATCCATAGACGTTCTTAACGAGTTGTACGGAAATTAGGGTACGCATGGCATACCTTTTCTAGGCTATCCAGCCCAGCCCGGTAGGTCGGGCACAGGACGTGCCCGACGCGCACCGCCACGAACCGGGGAAAGGTCGGGCAACACCGCGGTGCCGGCTGTGTTTCCCTGAAAACAGCAGCTACAATCAATGTATGTTCCAGTCATTGCTGAGAATCAGGCAACCGGCGGCTGATGAGTCGCATGCCTTACACCGGGGACGCATTCAGGCGCAAGGAGCCGGTTACGAGGATTCCGAGACGTGGAGCCAACCCAACCCTCTCAGCAGCACGGATGGCATTGCCATGCTGGACCGGCTGGTGGCAAGAATGCCCCAGCGTGTTTACCAAGCCCGCCGCACCGCCGTCCAAAAAACTCGGACCTGGATATTACGGGTAGCACAAGCCGGCGGTGCGGATGCTCCGATTAGTAAGACATTCCTCGAACCCGGATCAAGGGATGAAAGGATCGACATTGAAATCATCGCCGGTTCGGCATTTGTACCCTGATACTGGAGGTCTTACCGCTCATGTTAAACCACTCTACTGGTGACAAAAGACGGCATCAAGAGACTTATGAGCTTTGGCAATCGGAAGACGGCGAATATGACTTTTTCCCCCAGACGAATGCCAAAGCACGCCAGCTCTTGCCCACGAATGCCCGGCTTCTCTGCATGATCAATGCCCTGTCGTGGGAAGAAGCGCAGCGCAAAAAATATGAATTTTTAGGGTGGGAGACTTATAGACCAGCCCGGTAGATCGGGCACAGGACGTGCCCGACGCGCACCGCCACGAACCGCTACGTAAACACCACTTCGACATGGCCTGCATTGGGCGTCTGATGCGCGGGACCGATCACGATTTGCACGCCATGCCCCAGTCGCACCAGGCAATCCAGCATCTTGGCTTCGCTGATGCCACGGAATCGGCCGCACAGCAGATTCAATATCGTCAGCTGGGTCATGCCGAGCACCTCTGCCGCTTGCTGCTGGCTCCAGCCACGCGCCTGAATGATCTCCCCGATCTTCGTGGCCAACTGCGCCTTCAGCAACATGGCGTCTGCGTCAGGCACGTTCAGATCGGCATAGACATTACCGCTGCCGCGTTCAATCTCGATCATGACCGTGTTCCTCTTGGGTGCGCTTCCGCCACTTTCAAACGTTCTCGAATAATCTCCAGATGCGGTTTTGGCGTGGCGATGTCGCGCGTGGCTTTCTTCTGAAAGCAATGTAACACATACACTGCGATTGCGAACTTCACGGTATAAACCGCCCGGTACGTGCTGCCTCGCCAGTCCTCGACCACTTCCAGCACGCCTGCGGAACCAAAGCCCTTGAGCGGCTTGGCCTGCGCATGCTTCCGCCCGACCTGCGCCAGATACAAGGCATAACCGAACGTGTCTTGCACATCGTCCGGCATGGCTTGCAAATCCTTCTTGGCCGAGGCAATCCAGAACAAGGGTTTCAGGGGCGGTGGCATGCTGTGATTATACCCATGTAGCCCGGTAGGTTGGACACAGGACGTGCCCGACGTGCACCGCAATCGTGATGGAGCCTTGGAAATGTCAGGCTACGAACTCAAGTACATCACGGAATTCATAATACAAGGGTACGCATTGCGTACCTTTTCGGGGGTGTGAACACTGACCGGTACGCGGTGCGCACCCTACGGTAGCTTGGCCAATGGTTGATTGGTATGGCCCGGCAGGATCCTCGCCACCCCTGAAACCCTCTGAGCAACGCAACGCCGTTGCCTGATCTACGTTGCTGCCGTCCCGTGATACACTTCCCGATGAGGCTCACCGGGAGAGACGCTATGACTGACAATGTTGAAAACCTGACCCACGAAATGCTTCGCCGTGTACACAGCAAGTTGGACGAAATTCAGACTGAGATGCGTCTTCGGTTCACCGGTATTGAATCCGGATTGGCGGCGCTTGATCATCATTTGGCAGCATTTCATCTATCAGACGTTGCACGAGCCGAGGATATTACCAATTTGCGCCAACGAATCGAGAGAATCGAGCGGCGCCTGGATTTGGTGGATGCCCCCTAAAACGTAGCCGGGTAGATACCGTCTTAGCCGCCCCCCGTCAATCCCGATTTTGGGTTTTTTTCGACGGTCACGCAGGTTTAAATTCAGGGTCGAACGGCTTGCCGGATTTGAGAATGGCAAAGGCGATGTGGATGAGCTTGCGCATGGCGGCGCAGTTGACGGCCATGCCGTGCTTGCCGTTGGCCTTGAGGCGCTGGGCGAAGGCGCGAATGGCAGGATTGAAGACCGTGGCCGCCAGGATAGGCATGTAAAGGGCCTTGCGCAGTAGCCGGTCACCAGTTTTGGCGATGCGGGTTTGACCGGCCCACCGGCCCGACTGGCGAAGCCTGGGGGCGAGGCCGGCGAAGGCGACGGCCTGCTTGGCGTCGGTGAAGCCGTGATGCTCGCTGAGCAGGGTCAGCAGCCAGGCGGCGGTGGCCTTGCCGACACCGGGGATGGATTCGAGCAGATCGGCGCGGCACTTAAGATCCGGGTGGTTGTCGATGTGGCGGCGGATCTTGTCGCGGGTGGCCTCAAGCTCCTTTGCCAGGGTGGCGAGGACGGCCTTGATGGAGTCGGCGATGGTGGCATCGGTGGTGTCCTGGCGGTTCTGCTCCATGCGCTGCATCTCCAAGAGGTGTTCGACACGGCGCAGCAGGGCCTGCAACTCGCGCATCTCCGGGGGCGGCGGCATCCAGGCGGACGGGCGCATCGCCAGGGCGTAGCGGGCGATCAGCTTGGCGTCGGCCTGGTCGGTCTTGGCCCGGCTCAGTTCGCTCTTGGCGAAGGCGGCGATTTTCGCGGGGTTGACAACGCTGACATGGAAGCCTTGCCCGATGAGATAGTCTGCGAGCGGCAGGCTATAGGGGCCGGTGGACTCCATGCAGACGTGCGGGGCATCGCTGCCGAAGCTCGCCAGCCATGCGGCGAAGAGGGCGAAGCCCTCGGGGGTATTGTCGAATTTCTTGTGTTTGTACTTGCCGTCCGCGCTGAGGCGGGCGGCATCGAAGCTGGCTTTGGCGATATCGACGCCAACAGCGCTCAGGAACAGGCTTGGGGACATGGCTTCCTCCACAGGAATCTGATTTTAAATCAAACGGATACGATTCATCGAGGCCACGCGCCGATGTTCAGCCTTAGGACATCCAGGCTCACCCGGCAAAGCAGGGGCCTACGCATACCGTCCGAACTGCAAGGCGAGTGTGGGGGGCGGGGAGACTAATCTACGTGACAGGCTCGAAGCCTCAGGGTGGGCAAGGCTTCCCCGTCCCCCTCCCGACGATCACTCGGGGATCTTGACTCTTTTGGGGGACAAGATCGACATATAAGGGTACGCATTGCGTACCTTTTTCGGGCGATGCGGCAAATGATGGTACGCGGTGCGTACCCTACGGTAGCTATGAACACACTCTCAGAAATTGAAGCGGCGGTGAAATCGCTGCCGATGCGGCAACAAGAAGTCCTGTTCACGTCTCTTGCTGCGCGTCTCAGTCGTGCGGTAAGTCCTGAGTCTGCGGGAGAATTCATGCCTCTCCACGCAGCCGGGTAGGTCGGGCACAGAACGTGCCCCATACGCATCAATTTAACGGGATTTGGAGCGAAACCAGGCAGATGCCGGTAAGATGGGAGGCCAACTTCGATTGGCAAACCCAGATGAACCGTGATGAATATTTGTTCAACAGTCGCCCTTGCGTTGCAAACCATTTTGACCGTCCGGGCTGAGGTCCTGGCCAAGACCAGTGGGTTCATCCGGCGCCAGCGCAAGGTCAGCGGCGCGAACTTCATCAGGACGCTGGTCTTCGGATGGATGCAAAACAGCCCGCCGTCGGCGGAGGGGCTTGCCAGGGCGGGCTTCAGCCACGGCCTGAAGGTGTCCGCGCAGGGCTTGGACCAGCGCTTCACGGAGCCGGCTTGCGCGTTTGTGAAAAGCGTCCTGGAAGAGGCCATGGCGCAGGCCGTCACGGCCGGCCGCCCGGTAGACGTGGCGATCCTCAATCGCTTCGAGGCGGTCCACATCGCCGATTGTAGCGTCGTCCCGCTGCCCGCCGAATGGGAGCACCTTTGGCGCGGGACTGGCGGTGCCGGAGAGGCCGGCAAGGCCGCGCTGAAACTGGACGCCGACCTTGAACTGCGGACGGGGCGGCTGAGCCTGGGGCTGTTACCGGGGCGACACTCGGACAGCCGCAGCCCGCTGGCCGAGGCGGTTCACGCGAAAGGGGTTCTGCGCATCCAGGATCTCGGCTACTTCAACCTGGCCCGGATGCGGGCGCAGGGCGCGCGCGGCGAGTACTGGATCAGCCGCCTGCAGCCGCGGACCGTGGCGTTCCATCTGGACGGGGCATGCATCGACTGGCCGCGCTGGCTGGGGATGCTGGCCCGGCAAGACGTGGTCAGGCACGAAGTGGCGGTGGAAATCGGAGCCGAGGAGCGCCTGCCCGTGCGCCTGCTGTTGTGGCGGCTACCCGAGGAGGCCGCCGCGCGGCGGCGGGCCAAGATGAAGGACAACGCGCGGAAGCAATGCCGCACCGCCACCGCCGAGAGCCTGGCCCTGTGCGACTGGAACCTGCTGGTCACGAACGTGGAAGGCGACCAGTTGAGCCTGCCGGAGTGCTTCTTGCTCTACGCGGTCCGCTGGCAAATCGAGTTGCTGTTCAAGCTTTGGAAAAGCCATGCGAACCTGGGGCGTTCGCGCAGCGCCAACCCGCATCACCTGCTGTGCGAACTGTACGCCAAGCTGCTGGGCGTGCTAATCCAGCATTGGCTGATCCTGACAGGGCTTTGGCATGTGCCGCAACGCAGCCTGGTCAAGGGCTGCCAAATGATCAAGGAGCAGTCCGCGCGCCTGGCCTGCTGCATCGACGACCTGCCCGCCCTGGTCCGGTTGCTGGAGGAACTGGCCGGACGCTTCCAGCATGGCTGCTCATTGAACACCCGGAAAAAGAAACCCAACACCTGTCAGCAACTGAAAAACGGTTACAAATTCGCTTAAATTGATGCGTATGGGGCACAGAACGTGCCCCATACGCATCAATTTAACGGGATTTGGAGCGAAACCAGGCAGATGCCGGTAAGATGGGAGGCCAACTTCGATTGGCAAACCCAAATGAACCGTGATGAATATTTGTTCAACAGTCGCCCTTGCGTTGCAAACCATTTTGACCGTCCGGGCTGAGGTCCTGGCCAAGACCAGTGGGTTCATCCGGCGCCAGCGCAAGGTCAGCGGCGCGAACTTCATCAGGACGCTGGTCTTCGGATGGATGCAAAACAGCCCGCCGTCGGCGGAGGGGCTTGCCAGGGCGGGCTTCAGCCACGGCCTGAAGGTGTCCGCGCAGGGCTTGGACCAGCGCTTCACGGAGCCGGCTTGCGCGTTTGTGAAAAGCGTCCTGGAAGAGGCCATGGCGCAGGCCGTCACGGCCGGCCGCCCGGTAGACGTGGCGATCCTCAATCGCTTCGAGGCGGTCCACATCGCCGATTGTAGCGTCGTCCCGCTGCCCGCCGAATGGGAGCACCTTTGGCGCGGGACTGGCGGTGCCGGAGAGGCCGGCAAGGCCGCGCTGAAACTGGACGCCGACCTTGAACTGCGGACGGGGCGGCTGAGCCTGGGGCTGTTACCGGGGCGACACTCGGACAGCCGCAGCCCGCTGGCCGAGGCGGTTCACGCGAAAGGGGTTCTGCGCATCCAGGATCTCGGCTACTTCAACCTGGCCCGGATGCGGGCGCAGGGCGCGCGCGGCGAGTACTGGATCAGCCGCCTGCAGCCGCGGACCGTGGCGTTCCATCTGGACGGGGCATGCATCGACTGGCCGCGCTGGCTGGGGATGCTGGCCCGGCAAGACGTGGTCAGGCACGAAGTGGCGGTGGAAATCGGAGCCGAGGAGCGCCTGCCCGTGCGCCTGCTGTTGTGGCGGCTACCCGAGGAGGCCGCCGCGCGGCGGCGGGCCAAGATGAAGGACAACGCGCGGAAGCAATGCCGCACCGCCACCGCCGAGAGCCTGGCCCTGTGCGACTGGAACCTGCTGGTCACGAACGTGGAAGGCGACCAGTTGAGCCTGCCGGAGTGCTTCTTGCTCTACGCGGTCCGCTGGCAAATCGAGTTGCTGTTCAAGCTTTGGAAAAGCCATGCGAACCTGGGGCGTTCGCGCAGCGCCAACCCGCATCACCTGCTGTGCGAACTGTACGCCAAGCTGCTGGGCGTGCTAATCCAGCATTGGCTGATCCTGACAGGGCTTTGGCATGTGCCGCAACGCAGCCTGGTCAAGGGCTGCCAAATGATCAAGGAGCAGTCCGCGCGCCTGGCCTGCTGCATCGACGACCTGCCCGCCCTGGTCCGGTTGCTGGAGGAACTGGCCGGACGCTTCCAGCATGGCTGCTCATTGAACACCCGGAAAAAGAAACCCAACACCTGTCAGCAACTGAAAAACGGTTACAAATTCGCTTAAATTGATGCGTATGATCAAGACATTGAGGGGCCAGAGATAGGCTTACGTGTGTTTTTTGTTCCGTTACTCCCTAAACCCCGTGAGCTGATTCCCGGTCGCGCCGCCCGACAACCGGTTGCAACGGACAGCGCCCCGGGCCGCCGCTGAACCGGAGCGTTCGCCACAAGCCCGTTCAAAGGCGATAGACCCTTGACTGCCGGTAGACCTCACTTCAACGCGACTGAGTGCCGATATAGAGGGTTTGTGATTCAACGACCTTCACGCGGATGGTTCGGCCGAAAAGGAGGTCACGGGCGCGCTCTTCAAGCTTGTTCTGCGGCGGCAGGTCTCCCTCGCCCAGGAGGAGGAGGTTCACCGTTCCGTCCGCCGTTTCGGCATCAACCGACATGAGCCGGTATCCGGAACCGTCGAGCCATTCTTGTCCAAGGGCGTACGTTTGCGCGGAGATCTTATTGGTGACGATCAGGTGATAACTTGTCACCGAGAGTGGAATGATGATGATCAGTAAGGCCACGAATGCGATCGCCACCGCCCGGCGTCTTGCCCGCAAGTCGCAGGGCGACATCGCGGCCTGCTGGAACCCCATCACAACGAAAACAAGCGAGCCTGTGAGCAGGATAGCCACGTAGTTCGTTACGAAAAGCAGCAGGCTGCCAGAGGCAAGATTGGGTTCACCAAGAGCTAACAGAATCCCTACATTCGCCAGCGGTGGCACCAACGACACCGCGATGGCTACGCCCGGCAGCGTGTCAGAAACATCCCTGCGCGACAGCGCAAAGGCTCCTGCCAAGCCAGTGGCAAGTGCCGCCATAAGGTCGAGCAGATGCGGTGATGTGCGGATCATGATCTGTTGGATTGCCTCCGGATGCGTGACCTGTGCGATCGGCAGCGTCAGGACGAATCCCACGGCCACCGCCATTGCAATCCCGGCGAAACTTACGAGCAGCGTGTTGACGATTTTGCTCCGGTCTCCGATGCTCACGCTGAACGCCAGCCCCATGATCGGTAGCATCAGCGGGGCCACGATCATCGCACCGATTACAACTGCCAGCGAGTCGCCTAGAAGCCCGAATGTTGCGATGCTTGCAGCGAGCACCAGCAGACTGGCAAACTTAAAAAACTTGGGCCCTAGCCATGCCTGCTCGAATATCAATGTCTCGCTGACTCGTTTCACCTCCTCCACGTCCACGGGACCCCCGTGCAAAATCTCAGCGAGTGATCTGGCCATAGTTCGTCAAACTCAATTGCAATAAAAAGTGGGTAGTTGCTATAAAGGCTGTCGTGTTAGCTTGGGTTTTACATCAGGTTATTCAGTGATCAGCAGCCCTTGAAAGCATTCTTTAGGGCTGAGGCCAGTGAGCGCCATGTGACACCCGTAAATATTATAGATGGGATTTGGGGATCAATGGAACAGAAAACACGTTTAAGGGGAAAGCCTACTAAGATCAGTATCTTAGGCTGTCTATAGGTAACTTCTCAAAAAGTCAGGGCGCTCCCCGCGGAACGGCAGCTTGCTGCCGGATGAGGTCGGGCAGGGGTGGAATCGCGTGCGTGCGCGATGTCCGATCAGTGAGGTACCGCCAAAAGGAACCCGCGTAAGGCGGAACCAGGGATGGGTTCCGCCCGATGGAAACTGGCCACGATCTGGGATAGCCCGCGTAGGTTGAGGTGAGCGGAGCGAACCCCAATAACCCCCGGCGTGCCGACGCGCACGTTGGGGTTCACGTGGTTCACCCCCCTACAAGAACTTATTGCTACCCAGGGGTACTATGCTTATCAAGACCTGATGTTCAATTATCACACCCAGAGTATCCAACCATGCCTGCCGAAGTCACCCTTGAAGAGGTCTGGAAGTTGTTCCGGGAAACTGACCAAATGTTTCGGGACACGGGCCAAAAGTTTCGAGAAACTGACCAAATGTTTCGGGATACAGGTCAAAAGTTTCGAGAAACTGACGAAAAGTTCCGGGAAACTGATGGAAAGTTTCGGGAAACTGACGAAAAGTTTCGGGATACCGATCGTAAGCTTGACCGGCTGGAAGCTATTGTTGCGCGCACCAGCCGCAGCGTCGATGATCTGACCGGTAAATGGGGTAAGTTTCTCGAAGGGATGGTGGCGCCCGCCTGCAAAACGCTGTTCGCCGATCGTAATATACCGGTTCACAAAGTCCTCCAGCGGGCCCAGGCTGAGCACGACGGCCGCACTATGGAAATCGACATCCTGGTGGTGAATGAAGGCTATGTGGTGCTGGTCGAGGTCAAAAGCACCCTGAAAGTGGATGATGTGCGCGACCATCTGGAGCGACTGGGTCAGTTTCGGGAATTTTTCCCGGAATATGCCGATAAAGAAGTGCTTGGCGCCGTGGCCGGTATCGTTATCGAGGAACAAGCTGACCGATTTGCCTATCGTGAGGGACTGTTCGTAATCGGGCAGGCCGGCGATACCGTGCGTATTCTGAATGACAGGCAGTTTCAGCCGAAAACCTGGTAGACACAAAGAAAAAGGGGTCACTCATTAGCCGCTCGTGTGTCAAGCACAAAAATATTCCTGGCACGACCTGATTCGGGTCTTGCCTTGTAGCATGGTTGCCACCCTGCCAACCCGCGTAACCCGCGTAAGGCGGAACCAGGGACGGGTTCCGCCGGATGAGACCTCCCCTTCGGCGGATCGCCTGTCGGCATCCGCCCTACAATTTGCTCTTTCCACCGGTATGTCCGTTTGGGGCTGCTACCACCCGATTGGGCTGGTGGGATCGATGAATCGGAAGCGGGATACGGAGAGCCCGCGTAGCCCGGTAGTATCTACGTCGCTGGAACTACTGGATGTGAAAACGATGGGCCGTAAAATTTTTGGCTCAATATGGATTCCAGACTGTTGAGGACCGCTCGCCCCGATGGCGATCGGCGGCTACACTGAACGGGTTCTGAGCCGCTGCGACCGAAGGCCCCCCGACGATGATCAACCTTCAAAATCTGCTGGATGATGTCCGGTGCTATGAAACTATTCGCCAGCTCCGCTGGCCGGACGGGGTCCACTGTCCCCACTGTAGCATAGCGGAGATCACGAAGCAGGGGCGGGATACGACCCAGCCGGCGCGGCAGAAATATCGCTGTGAAAGCTGCCATCGCTACTTTGATGATCTCACGGGTACGGTGTTAGCGGGGCATCATCAACCGCTGGGGGTTTGGATTTTGTGCCTGTATTTCATGGGGTTGAATCTGTCTAACGCGCAGATCGCCCACGAGCTGGGCTTGAATTCGAACGATGTACAGCGGATGACTGAACAGCTCAGGGAAGGGATCGTCGCCCGCCAGCCCGAACCGGTCCTGTCGGGGGACGTGGAATGCGACGAGGTCTACGTGGTGGCCGGTCATAAAGGGTTTCCGGAGGCGGTGAAAAAAAAGGCCGTCGGGGGCGGCGGCGGCGGCTGAAGGGGGCACGGGGTCGGGGCACCTTGGAGAAGGAAAAGCCGCCCATTCTCGGCATGATTCAGCGCGGCGGCGCGGTAGTCGTCCGGATGCTGGAGAACGTCCAGCAAGCCACCCTCCGTCCCCTCATCCAGGCGTTTATCGCCCCGGGAACCCGAGTTCATACCGATGAATACGCGATCTATAACCCGTTGAAGGATTGGGGCTTTGACCATCATACGGTGTGTCACAGCCAGGGCGAATACGCCCGTGACGAAGATGGGGATGGCTTCCATAAGATCCATGTCAACACGGCTGAGGGCTTCTGGTCGCTGCTGCGCTCTTGGCTGCGACCCCATCGTGGGATCTCGCAAGAAAAACTGCCGCTCTACCTGGGCTTCTTTCAGTTCGTGCACAACACTCGCATTCGGGGCAAAGGCCTGCTCAGACCCCTCTTGGAACTGCTGGTCGCATAACGCAGTGAACTGACTGGAATCCATATTGAGCCAAATTTTTTAGACTTCCACTTGAAAGCCCATAACCATAAAGTGATTATCGAAGGTAAAAACACGACTCATGCGGCGTGCCCTCATCAGAGCGAATGACGTACAGTCGGTAAGACTGAATTCCTGATCAGCCTATTTTTTGAAAATATCCCAGGCGACACCAAGTAACTCCCGATCAATAAGCGTAACTTCGATAAGCCCGCTCCGCAGGGTAGTCTCCCAGAACATCACAGCAGCCGCGTGCCCGACACATGGTCCAATCCCATGATGCAACTCTCGGCCGGCACGATATCTACGGACAGCGCTATCAAATCGATTTTGCATTTGACTGGCTCGGTCGACGGGTCATCTTGCGAAGCGGGTGGATCATCGAACACGGATCGGATATCCCCCGTCTAACCACCTGCTATCCCCGCTGAGAGAGGAACGACGATAAGCAACGCCATTCAACTGCTGGACGTGATCGCGCTGACCGCCAGCATTCCGGAATATGGCCTATATCGCGGCCAAGTCGGCACCGTGGTTGACATCCTGGCCGACGGACAAGCTTTCGAGGTTGAATTCTGCGACCGTCAAGGACGCACCTACGAATCGGTCGGATTGCGCCCGGATCAACTGATGGTTTTGCACTTCGAACCTGTATCGCCATTAACCAAGCCGGTGGCGGAACTGGTCTAACTCGCGTAACTCGCGTAACTCGCGTAAGGCGGAACCAGGGATGGGTTCCGCCCGATGAGACCTTGCCTTCGGCGGATCGCCTGTCGGCATCCGCCCTACCTTTGGCCACAACCCGCGTAACCCGCGTAACCCGCGTAACCCGCGTAACTCGCGTAAGGCGGAACCAGGGATGGGTTCCGCCCGATGAGACCTTGCCTTCGGCGGATCGCCTGTCGGCATCCGCCCTACTCTTGACTACACTTGGCCACAAGTTGCACGAGGAATGGAGGTGTGGATGCCGGATTATCGGCGGTATCGGGTGCCGGGGGGCACGTATTTCTTTACGGTGAATCTGCTGGAACGGCGGCTGGATACGCTGGTACGGCATATCGATGCCTTGCGCGAGGCGGTGCGGGTGACGCGGCGGGAGCGGCCCTTCCATATCGACGCCTGGGTGGTGTTGCCCGATCACATGCATTGCGTCTGGACCTTGCCAACGGGCGATGCCGATTTTTCCAACCGCTGGAAAGCTATCAAGATTCGTTTTGTGCAGGCGATTCCATGCACCGAACGGCGCTCAACGGTTCGGGTGGCCAAGGGTGAACGGGGGGTATGGCAACGTCGCTTCTGGGAACACGCCATCCGCAACGACCTCGACTACACCCGCCACATCGATTACTGTCACTGGAACCCCATGAAACATGGGCTGGTCCAGCGAGTGGCGGACTGGCCCTATTCCTCTTTCCACCGGTATGTCCGTTTGGGGCTGCTACCACCCGATTGGGCTGGTGAGATCGATGAATCGGAAGCGGGATACGGAGAGCCCGCGTAAGGCGGAACCAGGGACGGGTTCCGCCGAATGAGAGATTCTCTTCGGCGGATCGCCTATCGGCATCCGCTACAATTTGCTACGAGTGGCCCGAGGAATGAAGGTTGAAACCCGCGCACCGCCACGAACCGGGGAAAGGTCGGGCAACGCTGGCGCTTTTGCCCGACTACACGCCTATGGCTTTTTAGGAAGTCGCTGCGCGCCGTGAATTACGGACAACACATCGATCTGATCAGCTTTGATGCGATAAATGAGACGGTAGGGCGGCTCAATGATTTCGCGAATATACGGGTCCTGATACTCAGATACCTGTCGGCCCGATTGGGGAAAGGCGGCAAGCTGCTCGGTACGGCGGATGAGTTTATCAGTCACGCGCCGGGCGTAGAGTGGCGCGTCCTGGGCAATGTAGTGATAGATCGCCATCCAGGTGTTTGATCGCCGTCTCGGTCCAGTGAACGATCATTCCACCAAACCCAAGCGGGCATGTACCTCTTTAACATCCTGGGTTCTGCCAGCGTCGCTGTCTCGTATCCCCGCCTCGATGGCCTGACGCACGTAAATCTCATACATCAGGTCATCCCAAGTGGCATTGTCCGGTAGCTTCTCTACAAGCTGGTGAGCCTGTTGTTTTACATTGGCGATAGTTGGCATAACACCTCCTCAATTCGGTGTAAATTGATTGTTATCTTACTATCCCTGTATCCCTGTATCCCTGTATCCCTATGTCAGCCCGCGTAGGATGCGGTGAGGCACGAACTACATCGGTCGCGTAGGGGTGTAGCGCGAGTCGGGTACAGTAGCCCGGTAGCCCGGTAGATCGGACACCGGATGTGCCCGACGTGCACCGTGATCGTGATGGAGCCTTGGAAATGTCAGGCTACGAACTATTGAGCCAATGGATTGCGACTGAAAAGTGAGGGAAAGCGGCTAAAGTCACGATCGGCTGTCCATAATTCCCGAACTCCATGGACACGGCACAGAGCGGCGATGCGCGCATCATGGATTCGGGGGCCGACAACTCGGCCGGTTTCCAAGATTTCACGCAATACGCCCCAGTAGCCCCCTGCTTCCATGAGCAGCACTAAACTGGGAGATTCAAGCCAGGCATCGACCTGATCAACGGCAACGGCGACCGGCGTAGGAGGATTATAGATACGCGGATGGGTAACGATAGCCAGGAACTCGTGAATACACGGCCAGGGAATCGCCCAAGGCGCACGTCCTTCCGCCAACTCACGGAGGCGAATTGCGGCGCGGTCGTGCCATTCAGAATCGGCCCGATGGGCATAGACCAGGATATTCGTATCGACCGCGATCACCCGCCCCGATCCTCATAAGCGGACTGTCGGATCTGTTCCCAGCCGGTATCCCGAAATTCAGGTTGCAGGCCATTACCAGCAAAGCTGGCATTGCGCAGCCGAAATTGAGGTTGGCATTTCCGTTCAACAATAATCTGCCGTAGCCCGGCTTCCACCAGAGCGCGTAGCGTCGTATTTTCTCTGGCAGCAATTTCACGAGCCTGGTCAAGAAGGGAATCAGCAATCTCTACGGTGGTCTTCATATGGGTACCCATACTATGTGAATCATCTTACCACAAGGCTAAGAGATCAGGCATGCCTGTGCCTGACGTGCACCGCGCCGAACCAGGGAAAGGTCGGGCAACGCTGGCGCTTTTCCCACCCTTATATGTCGATCTACAAGACTCGGCCGCGAGAACAATCATGTTACGATCGACGCCGAACTCGGCGAGAACGCTTCGGGCGTGCTCTATGCGCTGGGTGGCGCCTCCGGTGGACTGACGCTGTACATGGACCAGGGCCAGCTCGTGTACGAGTACAACATGATGATCATCGAGCGCTACACCGCCCGCACGAATGAGAAGCTCGCACCCGGCAAACACAAGATCGAGGTGGACACCGCCATCGCCAAGCCCGGGGCGCCGGCGGAGGTGGTGCTCACGGTCGATGGCAAGGAAGTCGCCCGCACGACGGTCAAGCGCATCGTGCCGGCTGCATTCACCGCCAGCGAGACCGCCGATGTCGGCATCGATCTAGGCTCTCCGGTCTCCCTCGATTACTTCGACCGGAGGCCGTTCGCGTTCGATGGGAAGATCACGACCGTGGACGTCAAGCTGAAATGAGGAGACGGACGACAAGCCGCCGGGTGCTTTCTGACCTCCGCCGCGATCTAGATTCCCTATCTGCGTTGGCGCCGAAGTGTCAACGCACAACCCCAACCCACTCCCTAAATGAGGACTACGCTATGACCATCACCCAACTGATTGCAACATCCGGCCTGACCCTGGCGTTGATCGGGGCCACCGCGATCGCCGGGCCCCTCGACCCCGATTGCACCGCCGAGAAGGCCGCCAAGAGCGCGGCCGCCAAGGCGACCGTCGGTGTCGGCGGACGCTGCTCGGCAAAGGAAGCGGCCACGGACACGGCCAAGCGCAAGGCGGGTATCGATCGGGACAAGAAGGACGACGACAAGGCACTGCTCGGCAAGGACAAGAAGGACTGAATCAATTCCGGGAGTTGATCACGGGCATGGAGAGGTCCTAAACCGCGTCCATTTTGAGACCTGAAGTTTTTGGGAATCGGCTACCCACTTAAGGCGAGACAATTCGACCCTGGGAGCGCCGGCGTCCCCGCCGGCTTGAGGGCATCGGCGCCAGTCAACAGCCGGGGCAAGATGCCAGCGCTCCCAGGTAAACCCCTCTGCGGTCAGCCTGCAAAGCGTCCCGGCTTAAGGCTATAGCTGACCGAGATACCGAGATTTGCTGCTTGATGAGGATGGTAGGTTGTGGTAGAGATATGCGGAAGCTGTCTAATCACTTGTTATGAGTCATGAGCAATAACTTCAATGTTCTACAGACTTATCTGTAACAAAGCTAATGAGTGAGCTTAACCAGGAAAGTGCCAAAATGGCAGATAAGCTTCCTATGTTGAGTGAAATGCTTAATCAACTACATGGAAAGGCTCCAGTTGAGGCTATGAATTCATTGCTTGAGTTCAAAGAGTATTCCTGGAAACCATTGAGTTCATATGTCCACGGTGGCATTCATGCAGTAAATCGACATAGCAAAGGCTATCCTTTGCCGTTACTTTCTCAGGTAATCAAAGCTTCAAATGGGGTGTCAACCATGGTCGGTATGCTTCTGGTTATTCTCTCTGGCGATAGAAATCAATCAGGTAAAATCCCAAAGATCCAAATGGACTTTGTAGACTGCCTACCAGATCTGAAACCTAAAAGCTCATAACATGTCGCTTCAGCGGACTCCACTACGCCCCGCCGCTGAGCTTTACGTCAGGCGCCCCAGGACAGCGACCGCGACACGGGAACGCCAAGTGGCCGTGAACGACTGGGATCTCATGAAGACTCGACGGATCAACGCTGATAAGCCGTACCTCTGGAAGGCCGACATCGCGGCCTCTGTTGACCGGTTCAACCAGTGGTTCATGCGCTCGATTGAAACCCGCCGACAGGCCATTCAGGCGGCGCTCGATGCGGGGCGGTCGGATGCCGAGCGTAACCGCCTCGGTCAGTTTGCGACTCCCAACGCGCTCGCAATCGAGATCGCCCACTACGTCAAATCCGTCGCCGGCCACCACCTCCGCGCGATCCGTTTCGCCGACCCCGCCATCGGTACCGGCAGTTTTTACTCCGCCGCGCTCGCAGTCTTCGGCCCCGGGCGGATCGAAAGCGCCGTTGGTGTGGAACTTGATTCCGGCTTCTACGATGCCGCACGTGACCTGTGGGCGGAGGCGGGTCTTGATGTGGTGCGCGGCGACTTTACCCGCATCGTCGCCAGCAGCGGCTGCCCGGTCGAGCCTAACTTGGTCCTCGCCAACCCGCCCTACGTCCGGCATCATCACCTGGAACGTGAAGATACTGCTGCTCGCGAAGACCTGCAAGGAGCTGATCGCACTGCCCCGACACTGTGCACTGTGACTGCAAAGGGCCGGCGAGGATGCCAGCGCTCCCAGGATCGGGATCGTCCCACCTTACTTGGGTAGCTATAAACTAGCACTAAAAGTTATATATGCTTGCCAGGCATTAGCCATGAACCCCCCTCCCGATGGTTAGCTTATGAGCGCCACCGATACCGCCATGCGCGTCATCGACTGGGCCCTGAACAGCGCCGCTGGCGTACCGCCGCGTGGCGACCTGTTGGATGTCCAGGCCCTGGCCAGACCGTCCGCTGCGCTTACAGCGGCGCTGGGACAACTGGCTGCGGTGACCGCCGCCCGCCTGCGGCTGCCCGCCACCTGGGTACAGGATCGGCTCAGCGCCGGCGAAGCGGTGCTGGCCGCCGCGCTGGGCGCCCTGCACCTACCGGCGTCAGCCCGCCTGCTGCTGCAGGCGGTTCCCCTGGCGCACGGCTCCAGTCAATGGATCGCCCGTCACGGTTTGGCGGGGCCGGCGCTGGCGTTGCTGACCGGACAGGGCGCACAGACCCTAGATTTATACGAACTGTGCTTGCGGGCGTCGCCCTGCACCGCGTTGCTGGCCGCTCCCCCTGAGCAGCAGCGCGCCGATCTGGTACAGTTCGCAGCCGACCTGCTCGACCAGGCCGCCAGCCGCCGGCTGCTGCAACTCGCCCTGGCTGAACCGGTTGCAGACCCCGATATCCGCCGCTGGCGCGCTGAGCTACTGGAACGACTGCGACTGAGCGGAGAAGCGGGCGCCGCCTTTGTAGTGGATGTCTATGAAGCCATGCTGATTCATTATGCCGAACCTGCCCTGGAACAAGTGCGTAACGCCCGCGCCGTGATCCTGGACGCCCGCGCTGTCGCTGCATCCCGCCTGCGCGACGCCTTGACTGTGGCGGACTGGTGGGCGCCGCTGTGGGCCTTGCAGCGTAGCCATCCCGAGGCGCTGCGTGCCCGCCGGTATCTGGGCTATGACTATCGCGAAGGACTGGCGCTGTACCGCCTGGCACAGCGGCTGGGCGCAGCGCGGGCATGAGTAAACGCCCGCTCATCCGGCTGGCGCCGCTGTGTCCGCTGGAAGATTTCGAGGCGGCTCTGTACGACGACGAGGCGCTGACGCTGGCGCAACTGTTGCAGCGCGCGCCGGCGCTGAGCACCGAACCGCTACCCGCCGCCCTGCTGCAAAAACCCCTCAGCCAGTTGCTGGTCACCGCCGTCGAAGCCGGTCCGGATTGCAGCCTGTATCGCCCACCGGGGCTGACGCTCGGCGTGCAACGGGAACAACCGGCAGCGACGCCCGCCAGACAACCCGAACCCGTTGCTTCTGCCCCTCCGCCGGCAGCGGTGCCGGCCGCTGCCGGCGCTCGTTCCCATCCGGCGACGCTGAGCGGTGGCGAAGCAGTGCGTCTGGCCTACAGCCGGGAAATCGACCGGGTCGCCTCGTTCCTGCGCAGCCACCTGTCGGTGCTGGTCTATTGCGACAAGCTGGTGGTCGAACACCTGTGGCGCGACATGGCGCGCAAAGCGGGGCTGCGGGACATCGTGCTGACCACGGCGGAAGAGCAAGGCGAAGAACTGCTGCCGCGCAGCCTGCGGCAACGGCAACTGGCGCAGCTTAAGGAACTGGCGCACGCCCTGAAACAGGGTGATGTCCTGGTGCTCCCTCACCTGGATCTGCTGGCTGGCGGTTCGGATGCCAATCTTCCCAACGAAACCCGCGAATTTATCGAACTGGTCTACAGCGCCAGCGACTGCCTGCTGCTGGCTTTCGCCGACCGTTCTCTGGAAATACCGGAAGTGCTGGCGGCCCGCTTCGCGGTGCGGGTGTTGCTCAGCGGCGTGCCCCGCAGCGTGATCTATCCCGACGGCGGGGAAAGCCTGGCGGGTGAAGCCCTGGTCACGGTGGCCGAGGCGGCCTGCTTCAGCGCGTTCAATCCCGAAGGTCTGTACAAGAACGTGGCGGGCATGAATCCAATCCAACTGCGCCACGCCATCGCCTACGCCGTCAAGGAACACGCCGGCGCCGCTGCGGCGCCGATGGAACAACTGTATCAGGCGATCCGTGCCTTCAAGGCGCAAACCTCGGCCAATTTCGAGGTGCCCGACGTAAGCTTTGACGATATCGGCGGTTACCCAGACGTCAAGGCTGAATTGAACCGGGCGCTCGAACTGATGGCCGGTTTCTATCAATTGCCCGACGAACGACTGCGGCGCGAGCTGATCCCACGTGGTTTCATCTTTCACGGGCCGCCGGGCACTGGCAAAACCCTGTTCGCCAAAGCCATCGCTAACCGGCTCAACGCCACCGTGCAGGTGGTGTCGGGGCCGGAGATCATGGATATGTACGTCGGCGAAAGCGAACGCAAGGTGCGCGAATTGTTCGCCGAGGCTCGCCGCAACGCGCCAGCGGTGCTGGTGTTCGATGAATTCGACGCCATCGCCGCCCACCGCAGCGGCCGTGAAGATGGCGGCAGTCGCGCCGGCAATGCGGTGGTGGCGCAGATGCTCACCGAGATGGACGGCTTCCGGGCGGACGTGCCGCTGCTGGTGATCGGCACCACCAACCGGCTGGACATTATCGACGCCGCTCTGCTGCGTCCCAGCCGCTTTCAGGCCATCGCCATCGGCCTGCCGGACGTAGCGGCCCGCCGGGCCATCGCCGCCGTGCATGCCCGCCATTTCCAGGTAGAGGCGGCCGCCGGGCTGCTGGAGTTGATCGCCGGGATCACCAGTGGCTGCAATGGCGACGAAATCCGCTCCCTGTTCCGGGACGCTTGCGTGGGGCTGCATTGCGAGACCCCGCCGCGAGCTGCCGATGCCGCCCGCTTCGAGGAACTGGTCGCTCGCTTGCGGCGCATAGCGGAACAGCGTCTGCAACCGTCCCCCTCGCCATAACGGTTTGCCTGGGACCCGCCAGGAGTATCGATGCTAAGTTGGGATAATAAAACCCTCGCCACCCTCAAGCGTCTGAACCACGTCAAGCGCCTGTTGACCGATCTGTTCGTCGACCGTGACATGGCGGTGGAACTGCTGATACTGGCCAGCGTCTGTCAGGAGCATCTACTGTTGATCGGCGCGCCGGGCACCGCCAAAACGGAGCTGGTCACCCGCTACGCCGAACTGGTCGATGCGCGCCACTTCCATTATCTGCTTACCCGCTTTTCCGAACCTTCGGAACTGTTCGGTCCACTGGATCTGCAAGCCTTTCAGCAGGGCACTTTCCATATCCGCACCGAGAGTATGCTGCCAGAGGCACAGATCGCCTTTCTGGATGAGGTGTTCCAAGGCAGCAGCGCCATCCTCAACACCCTGTTGACCCTGGTCAACGAGCGGGTGTTCTACAACGGCTCTATCCGCCAGCGGGCGCCGCTGCTCAGTCTGATCGGTGCCTCCAACGCTCTGCCGGACGATCCCTCGCTGCAGGCCTTCGCCGACCGCTTCGTGCTGCGCTTGCAGCTCGAGCTGGTGCCCGATGGACGGCTGGAGGAACTCCTGAGCCAGGGCTGGCAACTGGAATTGCAGCGTCTGGAAGCAGCCCATGCGCCGGCGCAGAGTGCGCGGCTGTTGGCGGGCGTCAAGAGCGACGATCTGCTGGAGCTGCACCACCGCCTGGCCGAAGTGGACATGAGCCGGATTCAGCCACTGTATGCCAACGTGGTGCGGGAACTGCGCGCCGAGGGCATCGAATTGTCCGACCGCCGGGTAGTCAAGGGGATGAAACTGATCGCCGGCGCGACTCTGCTGCGGGAGGGCAGCCTGGCGGACGCCCGGGACTTATGGCCGCTGAATCACTTCTGGAGCCGTCCGGAAGAGGCGGCAGCCGCCCGCACGGTGGTGCAGCCACGCGTGGCAGAAGCCGGTGGCCCGGCGCTGGCGTTGAGCCGTTCCACCGACGACATTGTAGAAGATATCGCCGTGCTGCAATCCCAGGCGCCGGCGGTGCGCACCGAAGTGGCGCTGGGCGCGCATCTAATGGCGCTCAACCGGTTGCGGCGGGAAGTGCTTAAAGATCATCGGGATAACCCCGATCTGCGGCAGCGCATCGAGGCGGCGATTGAGGAGAATCTGAATCGTCTGGAGCGCATGCAGAATTGATGGCGGCAAACCAGCCACTAACCACTAACCACTAACCACTAACCACTAACCACTAACGACCAGTGCCGGGCTGATGCGCCGGTAGCGTAATCTTATGGATTGGGCTACGCTGCAAAACTTGTTTTAATCTTCGTGTGTCTGCTGGAGAACGTCCATGTGCAACCCACGCCGTGTGACCGTGACCGCCACCCGTGACATCGCCGCCGCCTGGCAGCGGGAAGTATCCCGCAGCGTCGAACTGGCCACCGCCGTGGTCGGTGAGGCGCGCCTGCGGCAGGCGCTGTCCTCCCGGCTGGGAACTCCGGCACTGCGGGCGCTGGAGGCGCGGCTGGCGGCCGGTGCGTCCGGCTGGCGGGAAACGCCACAAGGCTACCGCCACGACGTGGACGGCGGCTATGTCCTGTACCGTTTGGAGGAACAGGCATTGGAGATCGTCGCTGCGCTGGCCGACGTGGTGACCGCCCAGGGAACCGCCCGGACACTGCTGCAAGGAGAACTGCGGGACACTCTTGCCGCCAGCGCCGAGCGACGCTACTTCGATGACGCCTACGGCGAACAGAACGAGGCTCGTGCCCGGGCGGACGCGCAAAGCGCAGTCGACCAGAGTCTGGAGCAAACCTTGCAGGCAAAGCTCAAGCAGGCCCAGCAGCAGGCCGAGGCGATCCAGGCCGGCCAGTTGCAGACCGCGGCCGAAGCAGCCGCCCGTCGGACCCTGGAGCAGAGCGCGGCCGGGCGTCAGGCGACGCTGGCACAGCAGGCGGAAGATCATCTGCAAACCGTGGGTCTGCGCTGCCGACAGGCCTTCAACCAGTTGCTGGCGCTGGCCTATCGTGACGCCATTCTGGCCTACGCCCACCGCCACGGCGCCGCAGGAATCCAGTGCCGCGACGACCAGGGCGTGCTGGAAATCGAGTTTTTCGTGGAGGGCTGAGATGAGAGTTCGGGTCAAGTTGCGCTTCAACAAGCTCACTGGCGAAGTGGAGGAATTTTTAGTGGACGACCACGCTACCCCCGTGCTCCCGGAAGCCGAACACAACCGGGAACACGACCGGGTCGCGGCGGCGATCGGCAGCGTCATCGAGCGCCATCCACGGGTCACGGAGATCGCGCCTGGCGCCCCCGAACCCGATCGCGAAACGGAACCGGCCGCAGTGCAGCCGGAAACTCCTGGCCGGGAGCGTTACCGCCGATGAGCTGGCGGGCCGAGCTGCTGCGCCGGGCAGCGAATTGCTATCTGAGCGCCGCTCGGGTGGACGACGCCTGCCGCTGCTTCGAACAACTGCAGGAACACGCTCGCGCCGCCCGGTTGCACGAGCACCAGGAGCGCTGGCTGGCGGCGGCCCGTGGTTACGAGCAGGCCGGTCTCTGGCAAGACGCCGCCCGTTGTTACGAGCGTTGCGATTGGCCTAATGAAGCCGCCGCGTGCCTGCTCCAGAGCGGCGAGCGGCTGCCCGCCGCCTGGCTGCTGGTGGATCGGGCGCAGCGCTGGCGCCGCGCCCACCTGCTGGCCCAGGAAATTACCCCGGACTCCCTGGCGGATAGGTTGGCACTGGAACTGCTGCTGGCCCGCTGCGAGACCGCCGGCGGCCATGCCCGAGCGGCGGCTGTCCGTCTGCAGCGTGTCATCGAGCAGTTCGACCAGTTGTCGCCGGGTCCGGCGCGCCAGCGCGTCGAAGCCTGGGCTTTCAGCGTGACGGACCATCTGCAGCGCCCGGATCTGTGCGCCGCGCTGCATGCCGCCACCGTAGCTGCCGGTTCTCCCGGCGCCGCGCGTCGCTGGGAAAGCTGGGCGCTGGCGACCTGGGGGGACGCTACGGGCGTACCGCTGGAACCGATCGAGGAGGACACCCAGTCTGCCGCCGCGATCTTATGACTAACAGGGCCGCATTTCCCTACATCCTCAAGCTCCGCCTGGACGCAGAACCGGCCGCTGGCGAAGCGAGCGCAACCACCGGCGGCTGCTTCGCCAATCCTGCCGGTGTGCTGGCGTTTCTGGGGGCGGCGGCGGAAGCCCGTCTGGCGGACAGTGCCCTGTGCCGCCGCAGCCCGGCGGGCACGTGGTGGGCGGAAATCGCCGCGCCCTGGGCGGCGGCGGCGGCGCTGATCCGCACAGCCGGCGGCCACCCTTATAGCCGCGCCGGCGCTGCCTGGCTGGCGACGGCGCCGGGCGACAGACTTCCTGCGACCGACACGACGGCAGAACTGACTCCGGAGTTATGGCCTCTAGTGGAGCCCACTGCGCTGCTGGCCGAGACGCCGCTGCGGCCCGGCCAGTTGACACCGCCAGCGGCGCTGGCCGTCATCGTGCCCGGCAGCCTGGGGCGCTGGGTCTTGAAGCGCGCCCTGGCGCTGGCCATCAAGGTAGGCATCGTACCGGCCTTGCGCCGCCCCCTGCAGAGCGAGCAGCCGGCGGATGGGGTGCTGCTGTTGCGCTTGCAGGCTCGGCAGGGCGTCATTCCGCCGTCACTGGCACGGGCCATCGCCAGTCTGCCCTATACGCTGCTCGCGCAGGCCGCCCCCTTGGGCAGCGGCCGCCTGCTGGTCGACAGCCGCTATCGCCTGCCTCTGGCGGAACCGCTGCTGGAAGGGCTGATTCCTGCGGATGAGATCTGGGTGTTGGGTGGGGCCGACACCGGCCATGCCCGGCTGCGACTGTTGGGGGCAGAGAGCGACGGAGCGGACTTGCTGACGGCACCGCTGCAGCCGGTCGCTACGGTCCCCGCCGCTCATCCGGCGCTTCTACCGGCTCCCCTGCCGGTGCATCTGACCGCCAGCAGGTACGCTCCTACCGCAACCGACGCCGTGCTGCTGGACGACGCCGAGCTGCGCTGGTTGCGCGCTTTCCTGATGGTCCGTCCGGCGGCGGAACGGGCGTTCCTGCTGCCGGGTGCCGGCAGACATCTGTTGCTGGCTCCCGGCGGCTTGGCGGAGACCCTGCCGTTCGGCATCCCGCTCGCCCGACTCGACCCCGGCGGGTTGTATGTGGAAACCGGCTATACCTTCCATCCGCCGTTGCCGGAAGGCGCCCGCGCGCGGCTGTTCAAGCTGAGCGCGGAGCGGGTGGTTGTGGTGATCAACGGCGGCGCTTATGGCTTCGACAGCCGCCGGCTGCTGCCCGCCTGGACCCTGTGGGTGGGCGCGGCACCGGCGCTGCAGGAGGGGCTTTCCTCAACCAGCCGACAACTGCTGGACCGGGTGGCGGAGAGCGTGTGCCAGGCCGAAGTCGACACCCTGCCGGCGGTTGCCGCGCCGCGCCGCGCCGCCGGCCAGGCCAGCGCCCGGCCGCGGCTGCTGCAAGAAGCGCAGCGCGCCGAACTGGCCGGCGATCTGGTGCGAGCGGCGGAATTGCTGGAAGCGGCCGGCGAACTCGCCGGCGCCGGCAGACTCTACGAACGGGCGGCGCAGGCGGCGCAATGAACGCCCCGATGGAACTGGTCGATAGCGGCGTCAACCTGACCCATGCCTCTTTCCGCAAGGATCTGGACGCCGTCATCGCCCGCGCCCGCACCGCCGGGGTAACCCGGCTGGTGGTCACCGGCGCCAGTTTGCCCGGCAGTCTGGCGGCTGGCGAGCTGGCCCGGCGTTATCCCGGCATCCTGTATGCCACCGCCGGCGTGCATCCGCATGACGCCCGCCACTGGCAGGAGGACACCGCCCGGTGCTTGAGCGAACTGGCCGCCCGGCCCGAAGTCGTTGCGCTGGGCGAAACGGGGCTGGACTTCAATCGGGATTTCTCCCCCGTCCCCAACAGGAACGGGCCTTCGAGGCGCAACTGGAGCTGGCGGTCGCGCTGGGTCTGCCGGTGTTTATGCACGAGCGCGATGCGCGCGCACGCTTCGTACAGATCCTCGGCCGTTACCGGGACCGGTTGGGGCCGGCGGTGGTCCATTGCTTTACCGGCGACGCCGACGACCTGGCAGCTTACCTGGCAATGGATCTGCACATCGGCATCACCGGCTGGATCTGCGACCCGCGCCGGGGATTGCATTTGCAGGAACTGGTCAAACGCATTCCCCTGCAGCGGCTGCTGCTGGAAACCGACGCGCCCTATCTGACGCCGCGCGATCTGCGTCCGCAACCCAGGGCGGGGCGCAACGAACCGGCTCTGTTGCCCCATATCCTGCGCACAGTGGCCGCCTGTCTGGAACTACCCGCCGAGACCGTCGCGGCTGCCACCACCCGCACCGCCTGCACCTTTTTTGGCATCTCCTGCACGGTAAGCTAATGGCAATTCTATCCAGTCTTTCAAACGAGGCGCTGTACGTGTTCCACCGCTACCCGATATTGTTACTGCTTGGCGTTGTCCTTGGTTGCGGCGACTGGTCGCCGGCCTCCGCCAAGGAGGCCGCTGCTTATGTGGACGAGGCCCGCGCCTATCTGGGCAAGCAAGACCTGAAAGCGGCCGAGATTCAGCTCAAGAACGCTTTGCAGCAGGAACCTGGCAACGTGCAGGCGCGTCTGCTGCTGGGACAGCTCTATCTGCGCCAGGGCAACGCCATCGCGGCGGAGAAGGAACTGCAACAGGTCAGGACGCTGGACGCGGCCGGTGGCGAGTGGCGGCTGCCGCTGGCTAACGCCTACCTGGCGCAGGGCAAATATGAACCGCTTATCCAGGACATCGCCTTGTTACCCCAGGATTCACCCGCCACTCGCGCCAGCCTGATAGCGATGGCGGGGCTGGCCGAGCTGGGTCTGCAGCGTTTCGATGCAGCCGACAATCGCTTCTCCACCGCCCTGCGAGTGGACCCCGGCAACGTGGATGCCCTGACCGGGGCGGCCCGGCTGGCGGTGGTACAGGATAAGGATTACGCCACAGCCGCCACTTTCATCGACAGAGCCCTGCAAAGCGATCCGGGGCGCCCCGAAATCTGGGTTTACAAGGGTGAATTGGGCCTGCTGCAACAACGCTATCCAGAATCCCTGGAAGCTTATCAGCGCGCGTTGGAATTGCAGCCGGACAATCTATTCGCGCTGCTGGGCCGCGCTCAGATCAACAGCTTGCAGGGAAAATGGGATCAGGCTTTGGCCGATATCGATAAAGTGGAACAAACGGCTGCGCAACTGCCGTCCGCCCATTACCTGCGTGCCCAAGCGTTGTTTAACAAGAAGGATCTGCAAGGTGCCCAGGAGGCCGCCGAACAGGTATTGAAGATAGCGCCGGACGATCCCAATACGCTGCTGCTGCTCGGTTACGTGTACTTCGCGCAGAATCAGATCAATCAGGCTGACCAGGTGCTGACCCGCCTTATCCAACAGCAGCCCCAGCACCTACCGGCCCGCAAACTGCTGGCCGCAGCCAAATTACAGCTCGACCAGCCAGCCCAGGCTATCGAGGTGTTGAATCCGGCGCTGGCCCAGGCGCCGCAGGACCGCAATTTACTGATTCTGCTCGGCTCCGCCTACATGCAGAATAAAGAGCATGAGAAGGGCTCGGCCTACATAAAGCGCGCCGCGGACTTGCAGCCGGATTCCGGCCAACTGCGCAACTGGCTCGCCATGCAGCATCTGGGCATAGGGCGCCTGGATCAGGCCGCCGGCGAAATGGATGCGGCGCAGGCGCTGGGCAATAAAAACGCCCTCATCTGGCTGGAGCAGGCTGTCGAGCGCGATCCACAGTACGTCGGCGCCGGCCTGCTGCTGATCAGTCAGTACCTGCAATATCAGGAGAACGCCAAGGCGCTGGCCGTCGCCGAACGCCTGCATCAAGCCAAGCCCGACGATCTCAAGGTGCTGCGCGCCCTGGCGCTGGCGCGCCTGGCGAACGGCGACATAGCGGGTGCTCTGCCGGATTTACGCCGCCTGACCGCCGCCCAACCGCAAGCGGCGGAGGCTTGGCATGCACTGGCGCTGGCTCAACTGAGAGCCGGCGACCGGCAGGCGGCCGCCGTGGCGCTGGCCAGGACGCTGAGCCTGCAAAACGACTTTCTGCCGGCGCTGTTGACCCGGATACAATTGAATTTGCAGGAGAAGCGCTACGCCGCGGCGCTGCAAGACGCGCGCTTCCTGCAAGACCACTCTGACAATCCGGCGCTCGGCTATCGTCTGGAAGGTGATATTTACCGCCAGCAGGGCGATCTCGCTAAGGCGGTCGCCGCCTATAAAGCGGCCTACGAGCGCGCTCCCGATGGCAGGCTGGCGCTGGCGCTGGCCGCTACCCAGGACGCCCAGGGAGAACAGCAGGCCGCCGTGGCGACGCTGCGCCAGTGGTTGTCCCGGCAGCCCCGAGACATCGCTGTCAGATTCCAGCTTGCCGGCTATCTGACGCAGTTGCAACGGTCCGGGGAAGCCCTTATCGAATACGAACGCATCGTCGAACTGGCGCCGGACAATGTCGATGCCCTCAACAATCTGGCCTGGCTCTATCAGCAGGCAGGCAGCCCGCGCGCCCTGACTATGGCCGAAAAAGCCGCCCAGTTGGCGCCGGAGCGCCCCGAGATCGTCGATACCCTGGGATGGATTCTGGTGCAGAACAATCAGCCGGAGCGCGGTGCCGGCCTGCTGGCGCAGGCGGTGGCCCAAGCGCCGCAGGTACTGGTGATCCGCTATCACCTGGCCGTTGCCTACGCCAAAGCCGGCCAGCGGGATAAGGCGCGCCAGGAATTGCAAAAGCTGTTGAACTCGGGCACGGTTTTCGAGGAACAGAACCAGGCGCGCGCACTGCTGGACAGCTTACAGTAGCCGGCCTATTGCAGCCTGTTCGCGGTGACTCTCAAGCCCGCCATCTCACGAACGATACCGTGCTTTTCCATCAGCCGGTACAGGGTCAGGCGGGATACTCCCAGCTCCCGGGCAGCCCGCGAGATGTTATAGCGGCTACGGCACAGCGAGGCGTGGACAGCCTCCCGCTCCGCGGAGGTCCGGAACTCCTCCAGGGTCAGCAGTCCGCGGCGGGGCGAGCGTCTTTCCAGGCCCAGTTCGGCAGGCGTGATATACGGGCCTTTGCTCAGCAGCATGGCCTTGCGCAGACGGTTTATCAGTTCGGATACATTGCCCGGCCAGGAGTACTGATTGATCAGATGCAAAGCCTCCCGGCTCAAGCCTTTGGCGGGCGTTTGCGTTTCATCGGCCAGGCGGGCGAAGAAGAAGCGCGCCAGTTGCTCGGCATCGTTGTCCCGGTCACCCAGGCTGGGAGTGTGCAGACGCAGGACATTCAAACGATAGTAAAGGTCTTCGCGAAAGCGCCCCTCGCCCACAATCTGTTCCAGATCGATACGCGAGGCGGCGATGAGGCGCACATCGACCGGAATGGTGCTGTGTCCGCCGACACGCTGGATAACTTTTTCCTGGAGAAAACGCAGCAGCTTGGCCTGTAAATCCAGCGGCAGAGCGCCGACTTCATCCAGTAGCAGGGTCCCTGCCAGCGGCCATTTCGATGCGTCCCGGGGTGCGTTTATGGGCTCCCGTGAAAGCCCCTTTCTCGTGACCCAATAATTCCGTCTGGAGCAGAGTCGCCGGCAGGGTGGCGCAGTTCATGGCCACGAAAGGATGTTGGCAACGACGGGAATTAGCATGGATGGCGTGGGCCGTCAGCTCTTTGCCCGTGCCGCTGTCACCGGTAATCAGCACGGGGATATCCACGGCAGCCGCTTTTTCTATGCCCCGGTAGAGAGCCTGCATGGCAGGGCTGTTGCCGATCATCCCGTAGCAGCCTCCCTCCTCATACTGCCGCTGCTCGCGCAGTTCCACCAGTTCGACCATGCCATAGGCATGGCCGATCGCGAACAACAGGCGTTGGGCATCGAACGGCAATACCTGGTAGTCGTAGCAACGTTCGCTGATGAGGGCGAGCGTAGCCGGCGATTGCAGCAAAGATTTAGGTAAGGCCATTATCCAGCCTATCCTGTAGGCAATAACGAGAGCGCTGATCCAGGAGGGAATATCCTCCCCTGCGTAATTCGCCAGCACAATCAGGCCCACACGGAAGCGCTGCTCTCTCAGCCAGACTCTGGCCTGTGCCTCATCCTGAGCGGCATACACTTTCCAGCCACCGGCGACGAGCGTCTGCTGTAGTTGCTGGTCGACAGGGGCGGGACTTATCAGTATCAGTTTTCGCATAGCCGGGATTAACGTGATCTCTCCAGAATTCTTTCAATATTAACTTTATTGGGCTATTCCGTCGTCCCGCGTCCCAGTAAGTTTACACTTTACTACAATTTGTCGACTCGCCCTTTGTCTATAGCGGCAAGGACTGAGCCCATTACGGTCGGGCGCAACGGGAAACGACTTACAGCAAGCCCGGCCGGTGGCAATAGCGTTCCCGGCTTCAGGACAGCAAGCTCGTCAGCAACGTTGGGAGGGTATCGAAGTCGCGCCCGGTCTCGAGGCGGTAACAGTCACACTGCTTGACCAACGCTGCCAGGCTGTCGAGGTGCGCCTGCGAAGAGCGACGCTCGGTCAACAGGATATTGGGTATCAATTCCAGCAGAGCTTCATCCCGGCTCATGGGCTGCAGCGTGCTGCCAGGAGTGGCGCTGACCTGGGGGAAAATAAGCACTCGCGGCGTGCAGGCCGCCACCCATTCGTGCGGATAAAACTGTTCACTTAACAACTGTCTTTTGGTAAAGCCGGGGGTCAGCGGCTGCGCCAACAGCGGCTGCAATTCCGGGAAGAAACCGAGAGTCTGCTCGGTCACGCCGATTTCATCCGGAAAAGCCAGCATCCGTACGCCTGTCTCGCCCGGCGTCAGAAAAACCAAGTCGTCGCCCAGCAAACTGAAGCCTGCCCGCAGCAGCGTCAGCGTCAGGGTGGATTTGCCAGCACCGCTGGCGCCGGGGAAAAGCACGCCCTGACCCTTGATGCAAAGACCGGCAGTATGGATGCTATACAACCCACGGCGCTTCAACTGTTCCATGAAGGGCAGCATGAACAACAGATGGGAGGGCAGCCACAAGTCGCCGTGCTGCGCCGGCATGGCGATGCGCGTATACCCGTCGCGAGGGTGGCACAGCGCCCGAAACCCACTGTCCAGTTCAAGATAGAGCAGATCATCGGTATCGCCGTAATAGATTTTTCCCCTTGGCAGTTCATAAATCAGCCTGAGCGGCTCTGCCGGTTGCTCAATGAGCGGCGGTGCCGACTCGGGCACACCGTGAAATTCGAAAGTCAGTTGTGGTGGATCCGGTAATGCATCCACTGCGAAATGTCTTAACCTGAGTTGCACCGCCGCCAGGACATCGGCCTGATCGGACTGTACTGCGAGGGGGAGGCCGTGGAAAATGAAGTAACGGGAGAGAACCGATTCCTCGATTGACGTGACAGCAGCTATCATGTCTGGGCGTCGCGCTCGGCGTGGAAGCAGTAAACAGTACTGAACAGAGGTCGGGGATCCTGGCACTCCAGAAACGGTTCGCCGTCCCTGACCAGCCAACAATGAGCGGCAAACTCATCCGCCAGCTTTCCCATGCCGAAATACAGAGCGATATTCAGTCCCGCCCGGTTCAGAAAGTAATACAGCGTCAGCCCCCGGATCAGGCAACTGTCGCGGATCACCGGTCTGCCCAGTCGGACAGCGCTGGTCACATAGTTGACGATCTGCTGCACGCGGGCATGGGAAGGAGAAAGGGGCACCTTGCGGGGTGCTAACAGTGACTGAACGGTGGTCAACCTGAGGCGCATCAGCAGCGGAACGGTGGAGGCAAAGCAGACAATCTGCACAAACAACAGCAGCTCACCCCAACTGCGTAAGCGGGGCAGGCTGTTGAGCCGGCTAGTGACCCTCGAGCAGAAGTTGTTCATCGACCAGTTCCTGTAATAAATCCAGCACGTCGGCTTCCGCTGTTGCAGCAGGGACCTCGTATTCGGTACAAATAACAGTGACTATATCCGCGATGCGGTGGGCACCGTCGCAGCACGCCCAGACCCGGCTGCCGATGTCGTCGAGGGCATAGTATTCTCCGCTGTCGAGCTTCAACAGGATCTGCTGGTCGGCTGCCTGTTGTGTCAGGATGCCGTCAGCGGGGCGGGGTCGACTGGCGGGTGTCAACATAAACGGCGCCGTTTAGAGAAGAGGGCAGTTAGCGGGTGAAGGAATTTCCCGTCTGGCGGAAAGAACTTTTCGTTCTTTCCGCCAGACGGGATATATAAGGCTATGACGGGACAGGACCTTTGGTCAGATCCCGCAGCAACCCGAGCTTCTTCAATTGGGGCTTACGATAGGCTTTTTTAGTCACAACATTACCTCGCTTCACGTGGGATTGACGTCAAAATTGACACAATGGTACTTACAGGTATTCGAAGCATGGAGTTTTATAGCGTATTCCTGTGGCATCCGCAAGCCTATTCATGAAGGATCGCCCTGATGCCTAAGTTTGACCGGCAACGCTCGGCGAAAATTTTCCTTCCAGAAGGAAAAATATTGTTACATTAGTCGCTTATCAACGAGTAACGGTAGCTTTTCAAGAACTGGGGTTCGCAAGCTGGACTTGAGTCGGCCATTGCTGGCACAGTAAGACCATGCACTACTCGCACGCTTCTCCCACAGAAAGTTTTTATACAGGCTTAAATTAACTTGTGAACCGATGAC
Organism: uncultured Pseudomonadota bacterium; assembly: GCA_963708455.1. Lineage (GTDB taxonomy): Bacteria > Pseudomonadota > Gammaproteobacteria > Competibacterales > Competibacteraceae > CAIMUS01. Next base: position 255,532 of record CAVPSQ010000004.1, on the reverse strand, counting down.
GATGGAAAAAATTGAAATTATTCAAGCTGATATTACTAAATTGCAGGTGGACGCCATTGTCAACGCCGCCAACCGGAGCCTGCTGGGCGGCGGCGGGGTGGATGGGGCCATCCATCGGGCCGCCGGCCCGGAGTTGCTGGCGGAATGCCGCACGCTGGGGGGGTGCGAGACCGGTCAGGCTAAACTGACCCAGGGTTACCGTCTGCCGGCCCGCTACGTGATCCATACCGTGGGTCCGGTCTGGCAGGGCGGCAGGCAACACGAACCCGAATTGCTGGCGTCCTGTTATCGCGCCAGCTTGCAACTGGCCGCTGACCACGGCGTGCGCACTGTCGCTTTTCCGGCGATCAGTTGTGGCATTTACGGCTATCCGGTAGAGCAGGCCGCCGCTATCGCCATCAGCGCGGTCAGCAGTTTTCTGGCGGCTGACGACCGCATCGAAACAGTTTATCTGGTCTGTTTCGGAGCTGAAATTGACTCGGCTTACCGGCAGGCAGGGCGGCTGGCTAGCCTGACTTAAGCAGCCCCGCAGTCTGCGATCGCCGGCTACAGATCGATCGGAACGGGTCGATGCGGGCGGTCGGCGAGAGACCGCCTGATCTCCGCCGTAACCGCCGGTACACCGGACGGTTCGGACAGGGTCAGCCATTCACCCAAAGTTTGCTCCAGCCGCTGCGCCAGCTGCGGATTGTTGCCGGGCACGGTGACCGTAAAGCCGTTGTCGGTAAAGTTCGGCAGGCTGGCCTCTCTGGAGCGGGGGTCCATGCTTACGGCCAACAGAGCGATCATCGCGGTAAGAACCAGCGCCAGCACGACCGGCAGCAGCACTATCGGCAAGGTATTCCGGATGGACGGATTCATGACGATGACCTCTTTTGTATCAGTGATGTACTAATAATGTATAATAATTTAGCCGATATAGTGGAAAAGTCAAGGGAAAAAGTAAATTCTTGTACAATTTTTTTGGAAATCTATACAGCACAGGCGCAACGTTGTGGATGGGCCATGATCATCGTTGCGGCCACCGCTGGGTGAGCAGTGCCCACTCTACGGCTACCCACTTAAGGCGGGACAAGCACGTCGCTGTCCTTGCCGGCCTGCTTGCGGTCAGTCTGCCCGATCCTGGGAGCGCCGGCGTCCTCGCCGGCCCTTTTGCGGTTAGCCTGCGCAGTGTCCCCCGGGGTCATGACGTTCTCGATCGGGCGGACCGGTGACGCCAGTATTCGATGATTCCTGGCGTGATGGACAGGATGATGATGCCCAGGATGACCAGGGAGAAATTTTGTTTCACCGCCGTTATGTTGCCGAACAGATAGCCGCCATAGATGAACGTGGTGGTCCAGGCGAAACCGCCAATCACATCGAAAAAAAGAAAACGGGGATAATGCATGCGGCCGGTCCCGGCCACGAAGGGAGTAAACGTCCGGACAATCGGCATGAAGCGGGCGATGATGATGGTTTTGACGCCGTGCTTCTCGAAGAAGTGTTGAGTTTTATACAGATGCTCCTTTTTGATGAAACGGGGATTGTCGGCTTTGAGCACCTTTTGACCCAGGAAACGACCGGTGGCGTAATTGATGTTATCGCCCACAATCGCCGCCGCCGTCAGCAAAGCGAACAGCAGGTGAACGTCCATTTTGCCAATCGCCGCCAGCGAGCCGGCAGCGAACAGCAGCGAATCTCCGGGTAGAAAGGGGGCAATCACCAGTCCGGTTTCACAGAAAATAATGGCGAACAAAATGGCATAGATCCATGCGCCATACTGACTGGTGAACTCGGCCAGGTGACGGTCCAGGTGGAGAAACAATTCGAACAAGTCGGACATCGTGAATTACCTCGCTTCGTTGTCTTCTTCCGGGGCGATTTCTTCTTCAGGAGGTTGAGCCTTGTCCGCGCCCGTTTCCTCCCCGTTATCGGGCGGCATGACTTCCGCGTCCGGTTGCTCTTCGGCTGCGTCGGTTTCGCCTTCGTCGGGAGCCTACTCCTGGTCCTCTGGAGACTCCATGGTTTCCTCCTCAGGTTCCTGTGGCACGTCATCCTCCTCAGGTTCCTGTGGCACGGCATCCTCCTCAGGTTCCTGTGGCACGGCATCCTCATCAGGTTCCTGTGGCGCGGTTTCCTCCTCAGGTTCCTGTGGCGCGGCATCCTCCTCAGGTTCCTGCGGCGCGGCATCCTCGCTTTCCCCTTCGGTTGGCGAATTGTCTTCCATGACCGGGGCCTCCTCCTCTTCTTCCGGCTGTATGACCGGGGCCTCCTCCTCTTCTTCCGGCTGTGCTTCCTCGCCCGGTGCGGCGCTCACTGGCTCCGCTTCGGGCGGCGCCGATTTGAGTAAATGATCCATGCGCTTGGCCAGGGTGTCGTATTTATAAGCGGAAATGACGAACACCCAGGGACTCAGACGCTCGGTCAGCCGTTTAGCCTCATCCCGCACTGCCACCGGTTGGGCCGAGTCAGAACCCTGCAGCGGAGCGCTCGACTGTTGGGCGCCCGTCGGTGGTCTGGCGAAGCGTCTGACCTGCGCTTCGTCGAAGTCCGCCTTGAACTGCGCGAAATGCTTGTTATCGGCCTCGAAAATACGGGCGGTGACGACCAGACCATCGAAGGTGCGGTACGTAGCGTCTACCCATTGAGCAGCCGCCGGCTTGACCTCGCCTGCCGGGAAGACGTCTTCGAGCCACAGGCCGGCCAAGCCGTTAGCCAGTGGGTTGGCCACGGTGTCCGCTTTCAAGCTCTGCCCCTGCGGGATGTCCAGTACGGTGAAATTGGCCTGGTCGCGCGCGCTTTTTTCCAAATTGAGCATCTGCCCGTCCGGCTGGCGGATGCCGATCGCCTGGATGCGCGCCGCCGCAATATCCAGCAGGGACCGATCGAGCCAGTCCTTGGTGGTGGCCGGGACCGGCAGCCGGTTGTCGATTTGAAAGCTATGCGCGTTGCCAGGCCGTCGGACATAAGCGCCGCCAGCGCCGCCGCTGGCGGATTTGCCGACGAGCAGACTGAAAGGCTGGCTCAAACCCTGGATATCCAGTTGCACGCCGGTTGCATCGGCGGTGGCGATGTCCTGTATACCCAGCCGTCCGTAATAGTCGGGATCGGCGGTTTTCTCCTCGATCAGGCGGGCGTTCGCCAGCAGCAGCAGGGTTTCCCGTATCCGGCCCATGTCGGCAGGGTAATTCGCTTTGTTACTGACCACCCAGCCGCGGTCGGTGCGCTGGATTTCCGCCACGGTCTGATTGCCCGCCTTGGTCACCCGCAGGCCGGTGACCTGATTAATATTCTGCTTGAGTTCCGGGACTAACTCCTGCCCTATCAGGATCATTGACTCCTGGGGTTGTTTGAGCCAGACAGCCGTCAGTACGGCGCTGACAGCGACGATGACCAGAACGATCAGAGATTTCACTTTCATGAGGATATACCTTCACGCTGCCGCCGCCGCGTCCGTAGCCATACGACCAGCAGGACCAGAGCGGACAGCAGCAGCGGCATCAAGATGATATTGACGAACTTGAGAACGGCGCCCAGCCGTTCGATATTCTCGTTCAGATTGCGCTGCACCTGCCGCAACTCCTTGCGGATTGCCAGCTTGCGCTGCTGAAAGCGCTCCAGTTCGGCGCGTTGTTCCGGGCTCAGGATCAGCGCATTTTTATCGTCCCGGCTGCGCTGCAGCTCGTTGACCTTGCGTTCGGTCTCCTGGAGTTCCTCGCGCAATTGCTGCTGGGTGGCCAGAAACCGCGCATTCGCTTCCCGTTCCAACATTTCCACCGTGGTGAACGGCCGCACCGCTACGGCTCGGCCCCGGATGCCGATCAGGTCGCTGTTGCCGGTCAGATTGTCGAGCGCATTGGCGACAAAATCGGCGTTGTTGGCCCAGGCGGTGGTGATCCGCTGGCCGAAGAAATTCTGCGTCTGCACCCACAGGGTGTCAGTCAGCAGATCAACATCGGCCACCACGATCACGTGGATGGGGCCGTCGGACTCTTTGCGGTGGGAGGCTGCGGCGGATGATGGAGCGGCCGACTGCAAGCCGGCTCCTCCGGATTGTTGTGCAGTCGGGGCGGGTGGACCGTCGGGAAAGGCCGATTGCGCCTTACCCTGCAATCTTGCCGCCAACAGATACCGTTGGCCGGTGGGTTTGAAGGCGCGCTGCAACTGGCCCGGCTCCTGCGCCGTGCGGAACAGCCCGACCGGCATCGGCATGGCGGTCGAACTGGAGCTGATCAGCGGTAGCACGGTGGCGCCGTCGCGCGGCTTGAGATAACCGGCGGCGGTCAGCGTGACCAGTTGCAGGCCGCGCGTGACTACATCGTCCTGGGCGAGCCCGTCGGCGGTGACGCCGAGCAATCCCAACAGTGGCTGCGGCGCCTGGCTGGGACGGGTGCTGACCGCCAGGGCGTAGCGGCTGTCCGCGAGCGCCTGCTTGGGGTCCATATCCACGCCCCAGGCCTGCAGCAGGCGCGGCAGGTTGGAGGACGTGGCCGGAGCCGTCCCCTGCTGCGCAGAGGGAATGGATTCAGCGTCCGGGTCGATGAACAGCAGCAGCTTGCCGCCCCCCAGCACGAACTGGTCGATAGCGTAGTGCGTCTGCTCGGACAGATGATGCGGATGAACCACCATCAACACGTCGATATCCGGGTCGATCGTGGTGACGGTCGGCGCCAGGCTGCGAATCTGGAATAACGGATTGAGTTGCTCCACCAGCAGCCAGGGACGCTGCAACTGGCCGGTAGCGGCATCGAATCCTCCGGTCATCGGCACGCTGCTGAGCAAACCGACCGTCGCTTTGCGGGGGTGGGCCAGGCCGTAAATCAGTTTGCTCAGATCGTATTCCAGAAAAGTCTCCTTGTCCGGCTGGAAGAAGCGGATGGTTTCGACATTATCCAGCGCGTTGCTGCCGGCCAGGCCGAAGTAGATATTTTCCCCGGCAGCGCCGGTCGGTATGCCTTGCAGACCGAAGCGGGTGGCGCGGTCCTCCTCCTCGGAAAAAGGCGCAGGGTCGATAACGCGCAGCTTGATTTTGTCGCCCGCCAGCGCGGCGTATTCGTGCAGCAATTCCTTCACCCGGTCAGCGTAGAGACGCAGGCCGGGCGTCTGCCGGGACGCCTGTTCGGAGAAAAAGAAATACAGATTGATAGGTTCTTTGAGACCGGCCAGAATGTTCTTGGTACCCGGCGACAGGGTGTAAAGATGACCCTCGGTCAGATCCACGCGCAGTCCCTTGAGCAGTGTCTGGCTGAGCAGCGTCGCGGCCAGAAACAGCGCCGCCAGCGCCAGCAGCGCGGTGGTCACGATGGTTTTCCGTTTGGCAGAGTTCATTGCAATGCGCTCCGGGTCCACGCCGTCAATCGGCCTTGGTGAGGTCGATCACCAGCACGGTGGCGGCCAGCCAGAAGCCGATCACCAGCAGAAAGTAGAGCAGGTCGCGCAGATCGAGCACACCCCTGCTGATAGCCGCGAAGTGGGTCTGCAAGCTCAACGAGGCGATGGTGTCCACCAGTAGCTGCGGCGCCCACGCGCTGAACAGGTCGAGCACCAGCGGTAAACCGGTCAGCAGAAACGCCAGACAGACGGCAACCGTGACAATGAAGGCGATCACCTGACTGCGGGTGGCCGCCGACAGGCAGGCGCCGATAGCCAGGAAGCCGCCCACCATGAGGAAACTGCCCAGATAGGCGGCTAGAATCACGCCGTTGTCGGGATTCCCCAGGTAATTGACGGTGATCCACAGCGGAAAAGTCAGCGCCAGCGCCAGACCGGCAAAGCACCAGGCGGCCAGAAATTTGCCCAACACCGCCTGCCACAGGGTCAGCGGCAGGGTCAGCAGCAATTCAATTGTGCCGGTCTTGCGCTCTTCGGCCCACAGGCGCATGGACAGGGCCGGCGCCAGAAACAGATACAGCCAGGGATGGAACAGGAAGAATGGCAGCAGATCGGCCTGGCCGCGTTCATAGAAGCCGCCCAGATAGAAGCTAAAGGCATTGGCCAGAATCAGAAAGATGACGATGAATACGTACGCTAACGGCGTGGCGAAATAACTGTGCAGTTCGCGGCGGAAGACGATCCACAGCGGCTTGCTGCGGGCGTGTTCCCATAACCTCGCGACTGGCGCCGGCTGGCGGTCGAGCGCAGCGGGTGCGTTCATGCCGCAACCTCCGTGGTGATGGTGCGAAACACTTCATCCAGGCGGCCGGTCTCCACGCGCAGGTCTTGCACTGTCCAGCCCTGCTGGCGGGCCAGGGCAGTGATGTCGGACAGCAGCGCCTGTCCCTGACGCGGTAACACCGTCAGCCAACCGGTCGCGGCATCCAGTTCCACGGCGGCCGCCTGGGGCAAGCGCGCCAGCGCCGGACGCGCTGCAGCCGGAGCATCGACCCGCAGGCTGACGGCATTGTGATAGCGCGAGCGGGCCAGCAACGCCGCCGGCGTGGCATCGACCAGCAGGCGGCCCTGGGCGATGATGATGACGCGCTGACAGACCGCCTCGACTTCCTCCAGGATATGGGTGGAAATGATGATGATCTTGTCGGCAGCCAAGGTCTTGATCAGGTTGCGCACCTCGTGTTTCTGGTTGGGGTCCAGCCCATCGGTTGGCTTGTCCAGAATCAACGCCGGCGGATCGTGCAGTAGGGCCTGGGCCAGCCCGATCCGGCGTTTGAAACCTTTGGACAGGGTTTCGATGCGCTGGCCGAGCACGCTTTGCAGATGCAGTCGGGCGATGGCGTCGTCCAGGCGGGCGCGTTTCCGCTCGCCCTGCAGGCCGCGCAGGGCGGCGACAAAATCCAGCAACTGCCAGGAGGTCATTTCGCCGTAGAGGGGTGCGCCTTCCGGCAGATAACCCAGGCAGGCTTTGGCCTTGACCGGCGCAGTTTCGATATCGAAGCCGCAGATGCTGACCGTTCCGGCGGTGGGCGCCAGAAAACCGGCGATCATCTTCATGGTGGTGGATTTACCGGCGCCGTTGGGTCCCAGAAAACCCAGCACTTCGCCCGGTGCCACGGAGAACGACAAAGCGTCCACGGCGGTCAGGCTGCCATAGCGTTTGGTCAATGCGTTGGTGATGATCATGGTCGTTGGCGGTGGCTCGACTCCCGTTAACAAAGGCAGCGGATTGTAAGTGAATTTGCGGCGGACGGGAATCATGGATCAACGCAACCACAGGCGGCTTATACCCTGGAACCAGGTGTCCGGTCGCTAGAGAAAACTCCCTCCCGCCTGGTGGGGGAGGGGACGCATTTTTTGAAAAATTTATTAATACCATCATAGCTTTATTTTTTGTACAGCCTCTAAAATCCGTCCGAGCTGAAACATAACCTACCGCAATCTATTGAAGTCAACAAAGGCGCCCCGATGACCAACCCCTTACTGCAACCGACCGATCTGCCGGCGTTTTCCGCCATCCGTCCGGAACATGTCGAACCCGCTATCGACGCACTACTGGCGCAGAACCGCGCCGCATTGGAACCATTGCTGGAATCAGGTTTACCCTTCACCTGGGATAATTTTATCCGTCCGCTGGAGGATATGAGCGACCGCCTGAACCGCGCCTGGTCGCCCGTCGGCCACCTTAACGCGGTGATGAATTCTCCCGAATTGCGCACCGCCTACAACGCCTGCCTGCCCAAGCTGAGCGACTACTATACCGAACTGGGCCAGAACGAACGTCTGCACCAGGCCTACCGTGCCATCAAGGAAGGACTGGAATACCAACGCCTGGATGCCGCGCAGCGGACCGTCATCGACCATGCCTTACGGGATTTTCATCTGTCCGGCGTGGATCTGCCGGAGCAGCAGAAGGCCCGCTTCAAGGCTATCATGCAGTCCCTGTCGCAGCTTCAGTCGAAGTTTCAGGAAAACGTGCTGGACGCCACCCAGAACTGGCGGAAACACATCACCGACGAGGCCGAACTGGCCGGTCTGCCGGAATCCGCCAGATCGCTGGCCCGCCAGACTGCCGCACAACAGGGACTGGAGGGCTGGCTGCTGACGCTGGAGTTTCCTTGCTATCAGCCGGTACTGACCTATGCCGACAACCGGGAATTGCGACGGGAGTCTGTACACGGCCTATGTGACGCGGGCCTCGGAGCAGGGACCCGCTGCCGAGCGCTGGGATAATTCCGCAACGCTGGAGCAAATTCTGGCCTTACGCTACGAAGCCGCCCGTTTGCTGGGTTTCAATGATTTCACCGGCTATTCGCTGGCCACCAAAATGGCGCCCTCGCCGGAGGGCGTGCTGGAATTTCTCTACGACCTCGCGCAACGTTCCCGATCACAGGGCTGGCGCGATGTGCAGCAATTGCAAGCTTATGTCCGCGCGGCGCACGGCGCCATCGAACTGGAAGCCTGGGACCTGAGCTATTATTCGGAACAACTGCGCCAGCACCGTTACCGGATTTCCCAGGAAGAACTGCGCCCTTATTTCCCGGAATCCCGGGTCGTACCCGGTCTGTTCGCTGTGCTGCACCGGTTGTACGGTCTGACGATCCGGCCAACCCGGACGGTTGCGGTCTGGCATCCGGACGTGCGTGTCTATGAGATTCTGGACCGGGACGGCGCACTGCGCGGCCGCTTTTATCTGGATCTCTATGCCCGTCCCAACAAGCGCGGCGGCGCCTGGATGGACGGTTGCGTGACGCGCCGCATGACCGCTACCGGCTTGCAGACTCCCTGCGCCTATCTGGTGTGCAATTTCACCCCTCCCGTGGACGGCAATCCGGCCCTGTTCACCCACGCTGAGGTACTGACCCTGTTCCATGAATTCGGCCACGGCTTGCACCATCTGCTGACCCGCATCGACTATGCGCCCGTGGCCGGGATTCACGGGGTGGAATGGGACGCTGTGGAACTGCCCAGCCAGTTCCTGGAAAACTGGTGCTGGGAGCGCGCGGCGCTGGATTTGCTGGCTGGCCACTACCAGAACGGGGAGCCACTGGCGGACGAGATCTATCAGCGGATGATGGCGGCGCGGAATTTCCAATCCGCATTGCAGATGCTACGGCAACTGGAATTCGCCCTGTTCGACTTTCGCCTGCACCGGGAATACGATCCCGCACGCGGCGGCCGGGTGCAGGATATCCTGGACGACGTGCGCCGCCAGGTGGCGGTGCTGCCGCCGCCCGCCTTCAATCGCTTCGCTCATAGTTTCTCCCATATCTTCGCCGGCGGTTACGCCGCCGGTTATTACAGCTACAAATGGGCCGAAGTGCTGTCGGCGGATGCCTTCTCCAAGTTCGAGGAAAACGGCATCTTCGATCAGCGCACCGGCGAACAATTCCTGCACAGTATTCTGGAAGTGGGCGGCTCTCGCGACGCCATGACCAGTTTCGTGGAATTTCGCGGTCGGGAACCGGACATCGCCGCCTTGCTGCGGCATAACGGCATTGCGGCCTAAGAAGCTGTACAAAAACTCCCTCCCCCTTGGCAGGCTTTCTGGGGTAGGTTTTTTTGAGAGCGGTCGATTTGCGCTCCTATTAGCTTGATTATTCATACTTTTAGTGTACCTGGCTGACTGGGGTTTCAGGCCGCTTGCAGTAACTCCACGAGGGGTGGGATAGTCCCCTGCTGGTGTCGCGGCGGTCGGGTCGGCCACGGTTCGCTGACCACCGTGAGCGCACAGGACCGCGCCAGGACCATGCCCAGGCTCCACCACGCGAGAACCCTGATTGGGGGCTTGCTCAAGTGCGGTAAGTGGGTCTGAATAGTAGTCGCCCATTCAGCTACACGGGGGTGGTGAGACATCAGTAGTTCTGCGGCGGGATGGTGTGGTAACTGTTGAGATGAGCTACACCATGCCCGACGGAAGCGGGTCTTGTCACCCCCGTTTTTGGTGTCCTTTGCAGAAAACCTACCCCAGAAAGCCACCAGGGGGGAGGGGACGCATTGCTGAGAGATTAATCAAGATTGTCAAAGGGTTAGTTTTTATACAGCCTCTAAGCTGGGACACGGTGCCGAGTGACCGCAACGGGCCGGCGAGGACGCCGGCGCTCCCAGTAGACGCAGAGCGGGCAACAGCGCTCGCGTTGCCCGACGTTGCCCGAGTTCGTGGCGGTGCCTGGGAGGCTGACCGGATGCCGGTGAACAGTTACCAAAATGGTCATCCCGGCGAAATCACATAAGCGGCCTTGCCGGCCGGCAGTTCGATCTTGAAGGTCGCCCCGTGGCCGGGTTCGCTTTCCACCCAGATGCGACCGCCGTGCCGTTCGATAATCCGCTCGCTGATGGCCAGCCCCAGGCCGGTGCCCTTGGGTTTGCCCGCCCGCCGGTCGCTGACCTGATGGAATTTTTCGAAAATCAGAAGCTGCTGGTCCTTGGGAATGCCGGCGCCGTTATCCTCCACTTCGACGCGCACGTTGTCATCGCCATCCAACAGGCGGATGGTGACGCAGCCCTCGCTTTCGGGACTGAATTTCACCGCATTGGACAGCAGATTGATGACCACCTGGGTCAGCCGATCGTAATCCCCGGACACGATCACCGGGCCGTCGCCCAGCGATTCCTGCAGCGTCACCTGTCTATCGTGGAACAACTGCCGGGTGGCATTGAGCGCGTCCTGGAGCAGTGCCTGTAGATCGATCTGCTCCATGCGCCAATCCACCCGTCCCGAATCCAGCTTGGCCAGATCCAGCACTTCGTTGATCAGCCGCGTCAAGCGCTCGCTTTCCTTGACCACGATTCCGAGAAACTCGGAACGCTGCGCCGGTTCCATGTCGGGATTGCTGAGCAGGATTTCCGAAAAGGCGCGGATCGACGTCAGCGGCGTGCGCAGTTCATGGGTCACCGTGGAAATAAATTCATCTTTCAGTCGGTCCAGTTCCTGCAGGCGCTCGTTGACCCGGCGCAGTTCAGCGCTGGCGGTCTCCAGTTCGGCCGATTTCTGTTCCAGGCGGCGGCTGTATTCGATCGCCTGGGAGCTTTCGTCGAGGATGGTCATCACCTCGTCGATGCTGAGTACTTCGCCCATGACGATGGAAGAGACCATGACCCGCGCCGAGGCGGAGCCGATAGCGCCCGCCAGCAGTCGCTCGGTGTAATGAATCAGACGCGAATCGGCCTGTTGCAGGGAATGGGCGCCATGTTGACGGGCGTAATCCTGGAACGCCCGGTCGGCGCGCTGCGGCCCGATAAAGCGGGCCAGCAGATCGTGCAGTTCGGCGGTCTCGACCACCCCCCGCCACAACAGGGAATCGCCATCGTGGCGCTCGCGCTCGAAGATATCCACGAACTGGCTGCCCTGCACCTGCTCCATCGCGTCCTGGCGGCTGCACAGTGAACCCAGTACCAGCCCGCCGATATTGGCCAGCATGCTCCAGAACATCCCATGGGTATACTGATCCAGACCCTGCAGGCCCAGCAGGGCATAGGGTTTGAGCAACTCCAGACCGAACGGCCCGTGTTCGATAAAGCCTTCACCGATCCACCCGGAACGGGCGAAGGCCGGCAGCAGCAGCGTGTAGAACCACACTAGAAAACCGCCGCTCAGACCGAGCAGCGCCCCGCGCCGACCGGCTCCTTTCCAATACAGACCGATGAGGATCGGTGGCGCGAACTGGGCGGCGGCGGCGAACGATACCAGCGCAATGGTAACCAGTGCATAGGATTCGCCGATAAAGCGGAAATACAGATATCCCAGCAACACCGTGACGGCGATGCCCGCCCGGCGAATGCCCAACAGCAGCCCGCTCAGATCGGGCCGCTCGGTCAGCCGCAGGCGCCTGCTGCGCAGCAGTACCGGCATGACCAGATCGTTGCAGACCATCGTGGACAGGGTGACGGTCTCGACGATAATCATGCTGGTGGCGGCCGACAGTCCCCCTAGAAACACCAGCAGCGCCAGCAACTGCTGGTGCTCCGCCATCGGCAGGGCCAGCACGAAGGTATCCGCATCCACCGGGCGGCCCGAGAACAGCAGCAGGCCGGCGAAAGCGATGGGCAGCACGAACAGATTGATCACCAGTAAATACAGTGGAAACAGCCAGCTTGCCTTGCGCAGATGGTCCTCGTTGACGTTTTCCACCACCAGAATCTGAAACTGTCGGGGCAGGAACAGAAACGCGGCCATCGAGGTGAAGGTCAGCGTCAGCCAGCCCTCGTAGCCGGACGGCACCGACTGAAAACTCATCAGCCTGGTCAGTTCGGGATTACTCAGCGCGCGCCCGAACAGATCCCCGAAGCCGTTGAACATGCCATAGGTGACGAACACGCCGATCACCAGAAAAGACAGCAGCTTGACCAGCGACTTGAAGGCCACCGCCGCCACCAGGCCCTCGTGGCGTTCGGTGTTGTCGATATGCCGGGTGCCGAACAGGATCGCGAAGGCGATCAACAGCAACGCGATATAGAAGCTGGTGTCTTCCCACAGCGACAAAGCCCCGGCAGGCGGCGGCATGACGATGTCGGGATAATGGCGCAGCACATCGAAACTGATCGCGATGGCTTTCAGTTGGATGGAGATGTAGGGCATGATGCCGACCACCGCCATGATCGTGACCAGACCGCCGAGCAGCGTGCTTTTACCATAGCGGGAGGCGATAAAGTCGGCGATGGAGGTAATACGGTGCACCTTGGTGATGCGCACGATGTGGCGCAGCACCAACCAGGACAGCAGCGCCATCAAGGTGGGACCCAGATAGATCGGCAGGAAACCGACCCCGGTGGAGGCCGCCCGGCCGACGCTGCCGTAAAAGGTCCAGGCCGTGCAATAAACGGCGATGGACAGGGTGTAGATATACGGATTGGCGATAATCGAGCGACCGGCGTCGGCACGCTTGTCGCCGTAATAGGCGATGCCGAACAACAGCCCCATATAGGCCAGGGCGGCGCCGACGATAACCCAGTCCTTCAGCATTCAGGAATCAGCCCTGTCCTCGCCACGGGAGCCGGCGCGTTCAGTAATGAGCGCCATGAACACGATAATCGCCAGCCAGATCAGAAATAAATACAGATAGAGCAGCGGTATGCCTAAAGGCAGCAGCAGGCGGTCCACCAGCGACAGCAGGGGATAATTCAGCGCCAGAATCGCGGCTACGAAGAGGATGACGATCTGTTCCCGGTATTGCCGTTTCATCACTTCGCCTTAACGGGTAATGGATGTTATCGCAAGGTTAGCAGCCCGCGCTCCGGGCGTCCTTATTGGCCGTTAAGGAATTGTTTTACCTTGGCCACCACTTCCTGGGTCGAAAAGGGTTTGGTGATGTAATCGTCGGCGCCCAGCGCCAGGCCTTTTTCCCGTTCCACCGTGCGCCCTTTGGCGGTCAGCATGATGACGCGCATGGCTTTCCAGGCTGGGTTGTCGCGGATGGCCTGACAGACTTCGTAGCCGTTCTTGCGCGGCATCATCACGTCCAACAGGACCAGATCGGGCGGTTCGGCCGCTATCGCCGCCAGACCGGCTTCTCCGTCCGCGGCGGTGCACACCTGGAAACCTGCTTGTTTCATCAGAAATTCAAGGGACAGGACAATGTTGGGTTCATCGTCCACAATCAGAATTTTGCTTGTCATGGTGGTCTATCCCCACTGTATTTGGTGCGACAGGTGCTTTGTATGCGGCTTTCTCCGCGCAGTGGGCGCTATCCGGGAACAGCCGCCGCCAGGTAATTGCTGAAGGGGTGAATAATTATACCTATTATCTTCCCGTTTGCGGCGTCGTGTCCGCCGCGTTAAGCGGTGGACGGGTATGTTTTACCTGCCATCTCCGCAGTAGGGACGACCGGTTTCAATGACGGTAAACAAGTCGGTTCGGCTGAGGGTCCGATGTCCCCCCTGGGAGCGCCGGCGTCCCCGCCGGCTCCGACAGGACAGCAGCCACGGCTGGGTTTTACCAGGGGCGGACGGGTGGTATTTCCAACCCGTGGCCGGCGAGGACGCCGGCGCTCCCAGGGACCCGAGTCCCGGCCTCGGTAAGAGGCCGACAACGGCTTTCCTGTGCAGAGTGACCGCAACGGGCCGGCGAGGACGCCGGCGCTCCCAGGGTCGAGTCATGGTAGATACTGTCTTGCCGGCTATTAGGCTCCGTTGCGAAAAGACCGGCGGCGCACATATAGACTCAGTAAGCCGATACCGATCAGAGCAAAGGAAACCGGTTCGGGAATTTGATTGGAATTGCTTGCATCGAAACTGGTGCGAATTTCCAACTGATATTGTCCTTTGCACCGATCCAAATTAGGAAACACACAGGCTACATTATTTTCAAAGCTGGCATCGGGTGTTGCGTTGGAAATTGCATCGCCGGACGACGATAATGGAGAAAAATCAGTGAAAGGATTTAGATTACCCCACTCATTGGCCTCGTTTTCCCAATACGATACTGCCGCAAAGTAGGTTCCATTGGACAACAACAGTCCGCCTATAAAGGAATCGTTACCGCCAAACGGGTCCGAACCTGGATCGGGGTCGGTCAAGAAGAAGTCGCTGTTATCATTCCAGGCGATCAGTACTCCATCCTTGTCGAATACCCATAGGGCTGTGTCCAGACCCAGGTCATCGTCATTAGCACTATTGAAATCGTCAGCCAGATCGATATCGAAAAACAGGGTCAGGGACGGGTCCGACACAGCAAATTGGTAAAAATCGACATCATTCGGGTTATTGACATCGACCCATCCAGAAATGGTCAATGGGTTTAGAGCGGACACAGCACCCGCATTCTGGGCTGTGGTTACTTGATCGTTAAGTCCTGATGAATTTGCACCTTCGCTGTCCACAGTGGTGGCCCAGGACAAATTGGCCACTTGAAGAGCGGCCGCAATCATTAAACTCTTAATCGTTTTGTTTAGCATCTTAATTACCTGCACAGTTCCAGCACCAAAAGGACAGTATAAAAAAACCGGCTGAAGGAAGAGCCACAAGGGTTTCCGTCAGCCGGTTAGAGGGTTAGTCTCCCGAAAGAGACCCGTCTGTCAATTCAGGCTCCTGGCGGGTCTGGACCCGCCAGGAGATGATTACCCGCTTTCCCTGTTCGGTCCACCCGTCAGTTGCTGGGGGGATAGATCAGGATATCCGCCTCAGTACCTGGCTTACCCTTGGCAGTCAGGTAGACAGTGACCGTGGATTCAGGTGGCAAATCCTTCAGTGCCGACGAGATGTCCACGCCATAAGTCTGCTCATCACGCATGGGGACCAGTTTGAACCTCTGGCCATTGACGTACACCTCCAGTTGCGTGAGCCCCGGCTTGCCGTTAGTGACTTGCACATAGGTTTCCGATGAGTCGATCTCAGCGGTAGTGGTCCCTGGCATGGCCTTGGTCCGGGTGACCGTATCCTCAAACGGGTCACACGGCGTGATTTGACCCAATTGATCAGTGACATCACACCGGACATTACCGCTTGTGCTTACCGGGGGATCAGCAGTCAGGCTGTTCTTCATGACGGTAATCGTGGTGGACTGGGACGGAAGAGCCGGATCGAACGTGGCGGTAATCCCATACCCCGATGTAAGCAGGGTGCCACTTGTCGGGTAACAATTGATACTCACAATTCCATTCGGGTCGACTACCGGCCCTACCGTGATTCCGGGAGTCAGCTGTTTCGCGGGCGTACCGTAGGGTTGCTTGGGTAATGCAGTCACAGCCCCGCACTGGGTCGTCACCTGCAGCGGCGTATAGCCGAAGTCATAGCTGGCATTCGGCGGCTCCAGGCTCGGATTGCTATTCACGGCGGTGTTGGTCTGACCCCGATCCACGAAAGCGGTCGTTCCGGCCGGGTTGTTGGAGTCAGTGTTCGGGGTGCCCTGACCCTGCGGACTCGCGGTATAGCCCGTCGGGGTATTGACCACACTGATGACGTAGGTCGGCTGACCACTGCCGGTTCCTCCATTGAAGTTCTCATCCAGCAACAGGTTGCCGAAGCTGTAACCGCCATTCGAAGCACTGGTGGTGTACGCCGTGGTCTGAGCGCCGTTCGGGTAGGTAATGACGATCTTCAGCAACACGCCAGGCAGTCCGGGTTCGCCGGTGTCCTGGATGCCATTGCCGTTGTTATCTTTCCATACCCGGTTGCCCAGGGCGGCGCCGTCGATGAAGTAGCCGAAGTCACCGGTGGTGTTGGTCTGGCCACCCGTTACCGTGACGGTGTACGGGTCGGGCTGACTGTTGTCATTGCTACCCTGAATCCCCAGGCTGTGCCAGTAGCCTGCGAGCAGATTGGCGTCATCGGTGACATCCACCGTGTACTCACCATCGGGCAGACCCGTGAAGAAGTAGTCGCCGTTCGGAGCGGTGACCGTCGTGCCCACGACGTTAACGACACCGGCCACATTCCGCGTTAGTACGATGGTCACTCCTCCAAACCGTCCAAGCTCGCTCCCATCCAGCACACCGTTACCATTGCTGTCCACCCACAGGGTGCCACCGACGATGTTAGGCGTGGTCGGACGGTAGCCGAAGTCCTGATTCAGGTTGATCCCTGACCCGCTGAGAGTCACCGTAGACTGGTTGGCGGTTCCGGCATCCGGATCCACCGTGTTGGTGAGACCGGTGCCACCGTTGGGCAGGGTCGTGGTATCGACCTTGACCACGTAGGTGCCAGTGGGATTCAACCCGCCGAAGCCATAGTAACCATTCTCATTCGTGTAGGTCGTCGCCAGCGGGGTAGTACCCGTGCTGTCGTACAGCGTTACCTTCACGCCTTCCAGACCTTCGCCGGCATTGAACGTATTGCTGCTGTCACGATCCAGGAAGATCGTGTCGCCGATCATGCCCTTGCCGGAGGTTTGTCCGGGCGGCGCATAACCGAAGTCCTGATCCAGATAATTGCTGGTACCGTCCACGGTGATAGTACTCTTGCCGTCGTTGCCGCCATCGTGATCGACGGTTTGTGCCACCTCGCCCAGCACATGGTTGGTGTCGGTCACCACCACGGTGTAGGGGCCGGATGGCAGGCCAGGGAAGAGGTAGGTACCGGCCGGATCGATCACTGTGTCACCATCCACGTCGGTGGTGCCGTCGGAGGTTATCGTGGTGGCAATGACCTTGCCGGTGCTATCGAGCAGCGCCACGGTCACGCCGGCGATACCCGGCTCGCCCGTATCGAGCAGACCGTTACCGTTGGCATCCAGATAGATCAGGTTACCAATGGTGCTGCCTTGGCTCGGCTCATAACCGAAGTCGGCATTGACATACACGTCACCCGGCGCCAGCAGGATCGGCTGCGTGGTCTGACTGTCGAGTGAGGACGGGCCATCCGGATCGCCCGTTTGTGTCCAGGAGGGTCCGCTCGGCAACGTGCTCATGTTCACCTTAACCACATAGGCGCCCTGAGGCAGGTTGTCGAAGATGTAGTTACCCGCCGCGTCGGTGGTTGTCGTACCCGTGGGGATGGCGATACCGTTACCGTCAAGCGCATTCGGGTACGGGGTGTCATAGACACCGTTACCATCCGGATCGTAGTACAGGGTGACATCGACATTGGCGATACCGGACTCGCCCGGATCCTGCCGGCCATTACCGTCGGCATCGTTCCACACCCGGTCACCGATGGCACCGGTGGTGGTCGGCTCCGGATTGGTGCTGTCATTCTTTGGCACCCAGTTGTAGCCGAAGTCGGCCGTGAGGTGCTCAGCGCCCGCGGTCACATTTATTACGTCCGTCACATTCGGGGTGCCGGTACCGTCTTCGTCGTAGGTCGGGTTCAGACCGGCCAGCGGTGTGACCGTTACCCTGTAGGTACCCGGAGGCAGATTGGTGAACAGGTAGCCGCCATCGGTATCCGTTGTCTGCGACGGATAACTGACATCGTCCCCCGTGCCGATCACACCGTCCGGACCTGCTCCTGTCAGATTCACCGTCAGGTTGGCAATACCGTCCTCGCCGGCATCCTGTATGCCGTTGCCGTTCTCATCCAGCCAGACGCGGTTGCCGATCGCCGCCCGCAGCGCGGTCACGGTCTCACTGTCCTGATTCGACGTGACTGTATTGCCCTGCGGGTCTTTACCCGTAGCGGTAGCCGTGTTGGTCACGGAACCGGCGGTCAGATCGCCCGGCTGGATCGTGTAGGTCGCCGTACAGGTGATGGATTCACCCGGGGCCAGCGTGATCGGCGTACCCGGACAGGTCACCGTAACTTTATTATCGGCGACTGCAAACGGCGCACTCAGCGTCACACTACCCGTATTGTTTAACAGGTAGCTGTAGCTGATCACCTGACCGGCCGCCGTGTAGGTCTTCGGCGTGGCCGTCTTATCCAGACTCAGCGTTGAGTTCTGAGTGATCGGGGTACTGAGCGGCTTATTCACCGGATCGGTCTGGTCGCTGTCGGCCGTACCGACGTTGTCGACCTTGCCCGCGTTTACATTCGCCTGGGTTACCGTGTAGGTGCCGGTCAGCACGCAGGTGCCGGTCGGCGCCACGCTGGCGCAGGTGGTGCTGCTCGGACTGATCAGGTTGTCGCTGACTACCACGTTGGTCAGGGTGACGTTGCCGGTGTTACGTGCCGTCACCGTGTAGGTCAGCACGCTGCCGAGCACAATCGGGCTCGGATTGGCGTTGGTCAGCACCTTGTCGATCACCAGCGTCGGGCTGCGCGGCCAGGTCTGGGTGTCGTCATCGGGGTCGGTGACGTTCGGGCCGGTCGGCGGCGTGCCCGTGGCAGTCGCCGTGTTGGTAAAGCTGCCCGCGTCGATGTCCGTCTGGGTCAGGATGTAGGTGCCGGTGAAGGTGGTGCTGTCGGTGGCACCTGCGGCGAGGGTCGCGAGCGAACCGCCGCTGACGGTGACCTTCGGGTCGGTGACGGTGACGTTGGTCAGCGGGACGTTGCCGGTGTTCTGGACCGCGAACGTGTAGGTGATTGTATCGCCAGCGTTGGCGATCCCGTCCAGGCCGGTGTTCAGCGTGCCGACCTTGTTCAGCCAGATCGCTGGCGCAGCCGCACCTCCGACCGAGATCCGGTAGTCCTCGACTTCACCCCAAGTGGCCATCTGCGTGGCGTTCAGACTAAACGTGCCCAACCGGAACCGCGCATAGTAAGTCCCGCTCGGGGTACCCGGGGGGACTGTAATACTATTATTCTGCGTCCCGCTCGCGAGGAACAACTGGTTGGTAATGACCTGCTCGCCAGCATCGAAGGTGCCGCTGTTGTTCCAGTCGATCCAGGCGTTAAGCGCAGCAAAGGAGGCCCCGTTCAACGTGGCAGTGACGGGGATGCTGTAGGTTTGGCCCGGTGTCAACGAAGGCGGGAAGACGACGCCGTCTTCGTCATCCGCGTTCAGGCCGCCGGTCCGATTGTCGTCATCACCCAGCGCGTCCACAGATGCCTGGTAACCCGGCTCAGGATCGACCACGGCACCCAGGTAGACGTACTGGTTGTACGCGCCGCCGGCCGTCTTGGTCAGGTCGATCGTCGTCCCTGCCTGTCCGTAGGAAATAGGGGCGTCACCGTAATCCTTGGCTTCGACATAGGTGTAAGAGCTGGCCTGGTCGTTATCAGTCGGCTGCGGATTCGTAAACCCGGGCGGCTGCACATTGACGTTCGCCCCATTGAAAGGCGATCCGATGAATGTGTTGGCCGTGAGCCGATACTGGATCACAGCCTGATAGGTGCCAAACGCCGGAATCGGCGCCTTCTGGGTGCCCGTATAGGTCCTGTTTACCGGGTTGTAGGTGAAATCGAAGTACGCCAGCAGCGGACCGGAGATCGCGGTCAGCGCCTGAACCGAATCGTTTGGATCCGCGACATTGGGAACACCGTTGGCGAGCGAGATCTCCAGACCCATGGGGTTGCCGGAAGGCGGAGGAAACGGCAGCACACTGCCCCCGTTGTTACCGGCCTGAAAGGTGAAGGTCCCCGTCCCGCCGAACTCCACCGGAGCCAGTGGCGCGGGCGCGATGATCGCGTTCGATGTATAGGGATCCCAGCTCTGGGCTTGGGCCGCTAACGGGACCAGCGCGAGCAAGACCATTGCAAGCGCGATGAGCAGTGGCGAGCGTAGCAGCGCATTGCTGGCGCTCATCCTGCCATTCTCCAAGGTTATATCGATCATGGTATGTCTCACTCTACTTGAAGCTGTAGTCAGCCTTCTCGGCGTCTGTATTGTTGTCGATCCGCACTTCCGCGCCGCTCCCCGGCACGATCACGACACTCGCGGTATAGGTTCCAACGGTTTGTCCGGCAGACCAAGCCGCGGAGAATCCGAAGTTGGACTGTGTCAGACCGACAATCGTCGTCGTAGTGGTAAAGATCAGGGTGTTCGGGTCACTGGTGGAATCGAGGGTCCAGACCCCATTCTGGACCGGCTTGCCACTGACCGGCAGGGCGGTCAGGCCCGGATTCCAGGAGGTGAGGGTCCAGCGCGAATCCTTCGGTACCCGAAGGGTGATGGTCCCCGAGGTATTCGTCCCCAGCAGCTCGATGCACTGCACCCAGACCTCAAAGTTCGTCGGCCCGACCATGACGTTCGGAATCAAGGTGATCACCGGCGTCAAATCCGGCACCGCTACCCGATACCCGAAGTCCACCGTCAGGATGCTGACGGCCTGTCCGACCAGTACCGTCTGGTTGTCGAGGGTGATATCCGGATCGGTGATCTGAACCGCGTTGAGCGGCAGCGTGCTGGTGTCGATGGCGACGCGATAGCTACCCGGGCCAACACCCGTGAACAGGTAGTTGGTGTCGGTGCCGGTGGTGGTGGTTCGCGCCAGTACGTTGCCGAACTGATCGTAGAGGACCACCTGCACGCCTGCCAGTCCCTCGCCCGTATCGAAGGAGCCACTGGAGTTCGAGTCTTTCCAGACCAGGTCCCCGATGCTGATGGGCTGGCTGCCTGTAATGCTCAGACCGGCGTCGATATTGGTCTTGGTCTGGCCCGCCGCCAGGGAGAAGGCGGCCGTCGTACCGGTGGCCGGATTGGGATCGCTGTCGCGCTGGGTCGGATTCGGATTACCGTCGTCGATGCCTGGTGGACTGAAGACGTAACCCGTCGGCGGTACGAACTGGACGGTGTAACTGCCCGCCGGTAGACCGGTGAAGGCGTACTGACCGTTCGGACCGTACTGACCGGACCGAGTGGTGGCGACCAGGTTGCCGGCACTGTCGTACAGCTTGACGGTTACGCCCGGAAGTCCCGGCTCACCGCTGTCCTGGATGCCATTACCGTTGCTGTCGTACCAGACAAAGTCGCCGATGCTGGCCGGAGCCGTGCCGACGATATACATACCGCTGTCGACATTGCTCAGGTTCTGACCGGCGCTCAGGGTAATGGTCGCTGTCAGACCGGTCGACGGATTGGCGTCGCTGTCGAGGTTGTCGTTGCCGCCGACATCCTGCGGACTACGGGTATAACCCACCGCCGGGGATACGAACTCGACGACGTAGCTGCCCGCCGGCAGACCGGCGAACTCGTAGTTGCCGTTGCCGTCGGTGACCGTGGTAGCAACCGGGGTAGAACTATCCGGAATGCCGTTCTGGTCTGTATCCACATACAGTTTCACCGTCACGCCGGCAAGGCCGGGTTCACCGAGATCCTGGATACCGTCGCCGTCGGTGTCGTACCAGACACGGTCGCCGATCCGGGCGGGCTTGGCGTTGCCGGGCAGGTACAGACCGGCGTCGACAGTGCCGTTGTCACCGGACAGACCTGTCACGGTGGCTACACCGCCCACGGCGTCGCTGTCGAAGCTGTCGGCCAGCGGACCCGTGCCCTGATTCGGCAGGGTGAAGCTATACCCAGCCGGTGGGGTGAAGGTCACGGTATAGTTGCTGGAGGTACCACCCAACAGATTGCTGAAGCTATAGAAGCCGGAACCGTTGGTCTGGGTGGTCAGGCTGACCGCTTGACCCAGGCCATTGGTACCGGTCAGAGTGACGGTGACACCCGCGACACCAGGCTCGCTCGGCTCCTGGATGCCGTTCTGATTGGTGTCGAACCAGACGTAGTCACCGATACTGTTGGCTTTGTCCTCGAAATCCCGACCGGTGACACTCTGGCCGGGAGTCGTGAGAGTGACGGAGATATTGTCGGGATTGCCGCCGTCGGCGTCGGCCAGGCTGATCACGCCGGACGGGTTGGTCTGGACCACCTGATACAGCCCCGGAACCAGATTATTGAAGCTGTAATTGCCGCTGGCATCGGTTGTGGTGGTCTGAGTGGTATCGTCGGCGGTGCCGAGGATACCGTCAGGTCCTGCACCGGTCAGCGTGACCGTGACCCCCGGACCGATGCCGGTCTCACCCGTGGCGCACTGGCCGTCGCCGTTGCCCAGGCAGACCTTGCCGGCGATGCTGCCGAACACTTCGTTATAACCGAAGTTCTCGCCGGTCTGGTTGGCCTGGATGTTGGTAATGGTCGTCTTATTGTCGCAGACCGTGCACCTGCCGCCGGTCTCATCCGGATCGCCGGTCTGAACGTAGCCCGTGCTCGGCAGCGTGGCCTTGTCCACCGTGATGGTGACATTGCTGCCCGCCGGGATACCGGCGACGCTGTAGCTGCCGTCGCTGGCAGTTTGCGTGACGTAGGTCTGGTCGATCGTGCCGTTACCGTCGGTATCGACCCCCACTATCACCGTTACGTTGCCAATGCCGGTATCGGCTGCCATCCAGGCTACCGTTGGTGTTATTGTCATCGTAGACGATGCCGCTCACGCTGAAGAGGGTTCCCGCCGGCTGGTAGCCGAAGTCGACGATTCGTTAGCTTGGCGCCGCCCGTCAGCGTGGTGGCGATCTGGTTGTCGCAACCGCCTGGCAAGCCGGTGCACAGCGAACCGGGATCACCTTCACCCGTCTCGGTATAACCGCCCGGCAAGGTAGCGGTATTGACCTTGACCACGTACTTCTGCGAACCCGTCGTGTTCGGCAGACCTGGGAAGGTGTAATTGCCACTGCCATTGCCATTGCCGGGCAGGTCGCTGAGGGTGGTGGCGGTCGTGCCAACCAGCGTCTGATCGCCCGTGGTCGCCAGATTGCCATCGGCATCCAGGTACAGTTCCAGGGTCACGCCGGCGATGCCGGGTTCGCCGGAATCCTGTGCGCCATTGCTGTTGGCGTCCAACCACACACGGTTGCCGATGCTGCCGCTGTTATCCACGCCGAAGTTCAGGCCGCCCTTGTCCAGGCCGGCGGATACCGCCACCGAGTAGCTGGTGGGCGTGGTGGCTTCGGTATAACCCAGCGCATCCGTCTGGCTGGTAGTGTAGGTCACCGTGTAGTTGCCCGGCGGCACCAGGAAGGAGTAGTTGCCGCTGGTGTTGGTATTGACGGTCTTGCTGACCGTTTGGCCGTTGAAGTCGGTGCCGGTCAGAGTGACGGTGACATTGCTCGTACCGTTACCCAGACCGGGTTCGCCGGTGTCAAGGGTGCCGTCGTGATTGACATCATAGAAAACGGTTCCCGACACCCGTGCCTGTTCGATAAAACCGAAGTCGGCGGTCAGGACCGATCCACCGGCAGGCAGATCGACGGCATAGTCCTCGCCATAGGTGGCGGTCGGCACCATCGTCCCGAACACGGTCGGATCGGTGGGACTCGCCACCGTCTGGCCGGCGGCCTGGACAATGTATCTGCCGGGCGGCATGCCGTCGAAGGAGTACTTACCGCAGGTGGCGACAGCGGGGCAGGCGCCGGTGTTGGCCGTCTTGAGGGCCGGTTCGCCGAAATCGGCGACGCCGTTGCCGTTCTGATCCCAGACGATCACCAGGGTGACGTTGGGCACGCCGTTTTCACCCTCATTGCCATTGTTGGGGTTACCATCGCCCTGAATACCGTTGCCGTCGGTGTCGTAGAACACCGTATCGCCCACCACGCCGTTCCAGTTGTAGCCGAAGTCGGCGGTGAGGACGTCCACACCCGCGGTCAGATGGACCGGCTTGGGATTGACCGTGCCGGTAGTCGGGCTCATCGCCGCGTCGATCGTGGACGTGGTCGGCCCGCCGGTGTACGGATAGGGCAAGGTCACGGTGCTGGCGGTATCCACCTGCACCAGGTAGTCGTCCGCCGGCAGGTCGGTGAAGAGATACAGCCCGTTGGCGTTGGTGACCTGGGTGCCGATCAGCGGATCGCTCGGATCGAGCACGCCGTTGTTGTTCAGGTCACGGTACAGCTTGACGGTGATGCCGGGCAGCGGTTGCTCACCCGGATCCTGCAAGCCATCCTTGTCGGTATCCAGCCAGACAGTGTCGCCGATGCTGGCGGTCAGATTGCCGAGCGCTGGCGGTTGCAGGCCGAAGTCGGCGGCGGTGTACTGCTCCAGGGCACGCCAGATTTACGCTCAGGCTGGTGGCCGTACTTGGTATGTAACCCGTCGGATAGGTCGCCGGATCGGGCCGCACGATATAAGTGGCCGCCGGCAGGTTGTAGACATGGTAAATGCCACTGCCGTCGGTGACCGCGGTACCGATCACAGTGGTTCCCGTGGAGTCGTAGATATTGACGGTCACGCCCGCCAGGCCGGGTTCGTCCGGATCCTTCACGCCGTCGCCGTTAAGATCGGCCCATACCAGGTCGCCGATGCTGCCGGTGAAGGCGGTGTTGACCGGGTTGCTGGCCAGCAGGATGTTGCCGCCGTTCAGCAGGTCCGCCGTGTTGGTGGCGACCGGCACGCCGGGCGGGCTGTTGACCGTCACCTGGAAGGTGAGTGGCCGACCGATGATGACGCTGTTGGAGGTCGATGTCGACCAGGTCTTCGTGCCGTTGCCGGCACTGGCGGTGAACGTCACGCTATCGTAGGTATTGGCCGGCACGCTGGCGGTGCAGGTCCAGCTAAAGGTGGCGGAACCATTGGCCGGCACGGTCACCGTGGTGGGCGACGGTGCGCTACAACCCGTCGCGGTGGCGCCGGCGAGACCATTGGTGACCGTCAGGGTGCTGGGCGCGACGTTGAGGACAGCCGAGCCAGTGGTGTTGGTCAACACCATATTGACGGTGATGATGTCGCCGTTCTGCACCAGGGTCGGCCCGGCGCTCAGGGTGTTGGTACCTTGTGGGGCCGAGGGCGGGATCGTGTAACTGACGACCAGGCTGGGCCGTCTTGTTACATTAGCTTCTTCGGGAGCTGAAATACTGTGCCTGGCCGGTGTCGGTGCCGGTGGAAATCAGGGCGACGCCATTATTCGTAACACTCCCGTTCACCCATTGATTGACCAGATTGGTGATACTGACCGACTTTATACCCTGTGTGTTCGGGGTGATGCTGCCCAGGTTGGTCGGATCGTAGTCGCTGGCGCTGAAGCCGGCGGCGCCGGCGGCCCAGGTGCCGGCCGTCGCGGTACCGTTGGGATCGTTCCAGGTGGCGCCGGTGGCAGCGTTGGTACCTTCGGTCCAGGCCGTGATCATCCGATGCACCTGGTCGACATGATTAGTCCTTTTATTCTTCGCCACGACATTCAGGGTGCCGGAGTTGATGGTCACCCCGGCGGGAATGGCGGACAGGTCGAATCTGATCAGGGCTTGCTTCAACTTGCCAGCCGGACTGGGCTGGGTCTCCAGAGGATTTTTGTCGCCAAACCAGTTGGTCGGCTTATCTTGGTCGATGAAGGTGTCCGTCACGCCTGTCGCCTGGATGGTGACGGTTTGGTTGCAACCGTTGGTCTTGTAGACCAGCACGATCTGCGGCTCTTTGCCGGACACCGTATTAACACCCCAGGTAACGGAGCTATTGTTGCTGCCCACCGGCACCATGACCAATCCCGTGTTGGCGCCGCCCCCTATCCAGCCGCTGACGGTCGAGGTGATATCCAGGCTCAGGGCAGTATTATTGTTAGTCGGGTCCAGGGTCCCCAGATTGGTCGCGCTGTAGCTGGCGCTGCCGAAATCGCCGCCACGCGGACAGCCAGTTGTCGGTACAATTCGGTCCCTGCCAGGCCGCGCCATTGCCAGCACTCGTACATGCAGTTCCATTGCCGGTGCCTTCAGTCCAGGCTGTGTTCAACGCATGAATTGTCTACCTGCCGGCTACTGCCAGCGCCACCCGTCGGCGTCAGCTTGAGAGTGGCGCTGACCAGAGTCGCACCCACCGGTATGCTGCTGGAGGTGATGTTGAACTTCAGCAGACCCACCTGATTCTCACCGGATTTCGATGAGGTCTCGATACCGTTATCGGCGCCGTAGTTCCTGGCCACGCTGTCGGATTTCTGATAGATCCAGGTATCGGCGCTGGCAATGACCGGCGCAGTGAACTCGCAAGCCGCCGGCGCGGTGCCGCCCACGTAACCCGGGGTGCCTACCTTGTTGTTGCCGAAGTCCCAATTCACCGCATTCGATGATGCCATCGGGCGGATCGGTTTCGTCCACACCCACGCCGCCGGCGTTCGGGCTGCCGGGCACGAAGGTCGTGCCGGGCGGAATCAGGTCGGCCACCTGCGCACCGACCAATAGGTCGAAGCCGGGATAACGCGGCGTGACCGTATAATTCAGGATATTGCCGGCCACGGCGGTGGCCTTGTCGACCGCTTTGCTCAGCGCGGTCACGAAGGGGAAGTCGATATTGGTGCGCTGCTGACCGGTGGTCAGGCTGGTGGCGATGGGGTCCGTCGATGGGAAATAGCCGGGAGGGACATCGGGATCGGTCTGATCTACATCCACGATGAAGTTACCTGCCGGCAGGTTGGTGAACTGGTAAATACCGTTGGCGTCGGTGACCGTGGTCGCCAGTAGCGGTTCGCCGGCATCCAGCACGCCATTGTTGTTGGTGTCCTGATACAGGTTCACCGTAATGTTAGGCAGTCCGGTCTCGCCGGTATCACACAAGCCGTTGCCGTTGCCGTCGATACAGACCGTGTCGCCGATCGAACCGGTGCCCGTGGTTCCGCTGCTATGGAAACCGAAGTCGGCGTTATTGTCGGTGCCGGTCAGGGTGCCGGCATTGTATGGATCGGGCGTCGTCGCGGTGAATGGATTGCCGCCGAAATAGGTGGACAGCGCCGCTTGGGCCTGATTGACGTTGACGAGATATTTCACGCCCGTGGCCAGCCCGGTAAAGTTGTAAACGCCGCTGGCGTTGGTCACTTTTGTACCTACCAAGGGATCGCCGGCGTCGATCACGCCGTTGCCGTTGGCGTCCTCGTACAACTGCACCGTGACGCCGGAAATGCCGACATCGCCGCTGTTAAAAGTGCCGCTTAAATCTTTATCGTCGAATACCTGGTCGCCGATGGCGCCGGCGCCGGTGGGCTGGTAACCCCAGTCGGTGGTCAGAACCTGTTGACCGGCGGTCAGCGTGACACTGGCGGTCGGGCTGGTCCCGGCTACGCCCGGCGGCACCGAGGAAATGTTGTAGCCGGCGGGTACGCCAAGGTTGCCCGCTGTAGGCACGGTCACGGTGTAACTGCCCGCGGCCAGGCCGTTGAACAGGTATTTACCGCTGGAGTCGGTCACGGCGGTGGCGCTGGAAGCGCCTGACAAGGTGACGGTGACGCCGGCCAGGCCGGTTTCGCCCGCATCCTGAACGCCGTTGCCGTTCCAGTCGACGAAGAGGGTATCGCCGATCTGTCCCGTGCTGCCGCCGGGGATGGTGACGCAGCCTTCCGAACCGGTGGTGATCGGAACGCCATTCTGAAGAACGCTGTAGGTATTGCAGTAAGAGCCGGGGGCCAGGCTGGAACTGGTCGCCGCGGTAAAGACGATGGTCAGCTCCTTGCCGGTGAGAATCGATGCCGGTACGGTGAACACCGGCTGGTTGGGATTGCTGGCGTTGACCGTGGCGGTCACCACGGCGCCGTTGACCGTGACGGTGCCCAGGCTCTGGTAGGTGAAGCCCGTGGGCAGGAAATCGGTTACGGTCACCGGACTGCCGGTGGCGCCGGTGCCGATGTTTTTAACCGTCATCGTATAGGTGACCGGCGCGCCCGGCGTAATCGTGGTCGGCGTGGCCGACTTGGTGGTGATCAGGTAGGGCAGGTTCGTAATCGTGCTGTCGCAGGTATTCTGCGGCGGCCGTTCGTTCGAGGTGATAATCAGGCAGTTATTCAGCGTGCCCGTGCCGGTGACCTTGGCGGTCAGCGTCGCTTCGAACTTCTGGCCGAGCGGCCAGTTGCCGATGTTCCAGACCAGGGGACTGGGACCGCTGTTCTGGGCGGGAGCCGCGCTGAGGAACTGCAAACCGGACGGCAGGGTATCCGAGATCGTCACGTTGGTCAGCGGCTGGTCGCCCAGGTTATAGGCCTTGATCTTGAACTTAATGATATCGCCAACCTTTGCAAACTGGAGATCAGCGGGTTTGCCGGCAGCGTAACAGCCGTTCCAGGTGAAGATGGACGGCTCGTAGTAACGCCACAGATGGTCTTTGCCGTTGTTGCTGCCGCCGGCGTCGCCGCCGAAGGTGTCGCTGTGGAAGAACGGACAGCCATTGGCGTCCAGGAAACTACCCCTGCTGACATCATTGATCTTCACCTTGACCCAGACGTATTCCGGCCGGCCCTGGGTGAGCTGGCCGACCGCCCAGCGGACGGCTTTGACGCTGCTGGTGTCGATCTGGCTGGTGGTGGCAGGCAGCGTATTGGCCGCAACGCCGAGGGTGCTGGCATCCTTGTTGGCATAGCCGAGGGTAGTGCTGATCAGGCCCGGCTGGTCATAGGAGATGCGGCTGCCGGCATATTGGATGCGCTTCCAGGGACCGATCCTGGTGTCGGCCATGGCCGCCCGCATGTCAGCGGCGGTCTTAGCGCTAGCGCGCCAGTAGTTCCAGTCGAAATTCCATTGGTACCCGCTCTGTGGACCGGCAGTGCCGGCGGCGAAACCCCAGGGCGCGTTGCCGCGGCCGTCGGCATAGTCGACGATGGGCGTGCCCTGGCAGCCGGACAGCGTACAGGTAGTGCCCTTGACGCCCCAGGCGTACAACTGGCCCGCGTCCCACTTGTTACAGGGCACGACCACGTCGCCGCTGTTATTAGTGATGGTCTTGCCGGTTGCGCCGGGGTGGAGCGCGAGAGAACCGCACTGCTGAGTCGGGTTGCCGGTGTAGTCGCCGGTGAAAGCCTGCCAACTGCCCCAGGCGGTATCGGGATCGGTGGAATAGAAAATACCGGTATCGCCGTAGAGTCCGGCGATGGTGCCGCGGTGCAGGCCGGTGGCGGGATTTACCGGGTTCGAGGTGATGCCGCTCGGACTCGCATAAGTGCCGGACAGACCGATGAGCTGGGTGGTGGTCTTGGCGCCGATGGGACCGTCGCCGATGGCGATGGGTGACTGGCCTTTCATACCGGCCTTGATGAAGCCGCCGGCCCCATCCGGGACCAGGTAGCCGACATCGACCACCGTCACCCCGTTGGGGACGTAGAAGTCGACATGGCCGCCGACGCCGGTGGCGGTGCCGGAGGGGTCGGGTATCACCTTGGTGATGATGCCGATTTCATCATTCACCTGGAGTAGGGGCGTGCCGGGCACCCAGACGCCGCCGGTGATACGGGCATCGAGCAGGTCCTGGGTGGCCTGGTCCAGAAACATGTAGACCATTCGGGTCTGGAGGTTGTGCGCCTGGGCAACCGGCGCGCCGCCCAACAGACCGATGACCATTCCCAGCAGGATGGGGAACAGCAGAAACGGCTTGAACCGCCGTAAGCATCGTTCACTCATGGTTGTCTCTCTATAGTTGTTGGCAACGTCGCTGCTGTCCACAGCTCCCATTGCACTGCTGGTCAAACTCCGCCCGCCTTCCCAACAGGCAAGGCCAGCCTCGGAACCTTGGTTACCCGAGTCTGGCCAAAATGTGTTGCATTCGCGTCGGTGGCTCTCGCCCATCGTTTTGATCACCTGAAGGGTGTTGGCTACCCACTTAAGGCGGGACAATCCGACCCTGGGAGGGCCGGCGTCCTCGCCGGTCCTTTGCGGTCAACCTGTGCAGTGTCCCGGCTTAAGTGAATACCCATGTTATTTAAGTTAATACCTTGAAATCATTTAAAAAATTCAGTTCTTAAGCAAGCTGTTGTGGCCCCGGCAAGGGGCGAGTAGACAGTCCGTCAGCCGGTCTATCCGGTCTATCCGGCCAATCCCTGCAAACCTGGAACACCCCGGTGCCGTTGCGGACAGCGGGGTGTTACGAATTGGCGCCAAGATTATTCTGACAAAAATGCTAGGTCTATCCAGTTTGCGCAAGACCTGGCAATCTGATTTTTCACTCATAGGCGCGGCAAGACTACCTGCCCTTAATGTTTAATTCAAGCTTTAACGTATCTGGGCCAGAAAAATAGGCAATTTCCAAGCCAAAATTTTAGTTATTTAAAAATCAATGTATTATAATTAACAACTATTTAAAAGTGTAAAATTTACTGACACTCCACTAATTGGGAAATCATCCCAAAAATAGCCGCAGCAGACCACGGATTGTTCACAATAGACAACTTAATTTCTTTCAATTCAATAATATGCCTCGATTATGGAAAATTTTTTCAAGCTTAAATATTTTTTATTAGGATGTAAAAAATCCTGACAGTCCGGCCGGGGTCAACGGCCTGAAAATCCCTGCCAATTCAAGAAAATTTATTTTCATACAAAGACTTAATGCGAAAAAGTAAAGTGTAAAAAATTCTGACAAGCGGGCCGACGGCCGTGTCGCAACCGTGTTGAGGCGTATGGGTTTGGGTCGGCCCTGGACTGTTAATGCCAGGGAATGACCTTGATAAGTGGCTCCATCGACCACACTTAGGTTGCTAGAGCGTTGACCGGTTTAAATAACGGTGAGCAAGTCGGTTCGGCTGAGGACCCGATGTCCCCCCTGGGAGCGCCGGCGTCCCCGCCGGCTCCGACAGGACAGCAGCGACGGCTGGGTTTACCTGGGGCGGATGGATGGTATTGCCCCCTGTGGCCGGCGAGGACGCCGGCGCTCCCGGGACCCGTGTCCCGACCTCGGTAAGATGCTGTCTTGCCCCTACAAACCGGGCAGCGCTCTAGCCTGCCACTTGCCTGGACACTAGCGATCCCATGACCGAGAACGACACCATCGACGCTGAAGTTATCCCCGCGGAGCAGCGCACCGAAACCGCCAGCGAACAGCGCGCCGGCCCAGGCCCGCTCGCCGTTGCCACCGATTTGCTGCCGGCCACGCTGCATCTGCTGCCGCTGACCGAGCGACCCTTTTTCCCGGCCCAGGCCTTGCCTCTGCTGCTCAACGAAGATCCCTGGCTGTCCACCGTGGAGGCGGCGGCGCACACCGAGCAGCGCCTGGTGGGGCTGATTCTGGCCAAGGCCGAAGATTCCGAACAGGCTCAGCCGGAGGATTTCTGTCCGGTCGGCACGGTCGTGCGCATGCATCAACTGGCGCGCAGCGACGGGCGGCTGCAATTCATCGCCCAGGGCCTGAAGCGCTTTCGGATCGTCACCTGGTATTCGACCACGCTGCCCTATGTGGCGCAGGTGGAGTATCTGGACGAGACCTTCGTCAACGACGAGGAATTACGGGCTTATTCTCTGGCGGTCATCAATACGCTCAAGGAACTGATTCCGCTCAATCCGCTGTACGCCGAGCAATTGAAATTCTTTCTGCCACGCTTCAACACCAACGATCCCTCGCCGCTGGCTGATTTCGCCGCCAACCTGACCACCGCCGGCAAGGAGCAATTGCAGGATATCCTGGACACCGCGCCGGTGCTGGAGCGGATGAAAAAGGTGCTGGTGCTGATCAAGAATGAATTGGAAGTGGCCAGACTCCAGTCCAAGATCCGCAGTCAGGTCGAGGACAAAATAACCGAGCAGCAGCGCAAGTTCTTTCTGCGCGAGCAACTCAAGGCTATCCAGAAGGAATTGGGCATCGCCAAGGACGACCGCACCGCCGACGTGGATCGTTTCCGCGAGCGGTTGGAGCAGCGCCAGCCCTCGGAACAGGCTCTCAAACGCATCGAGGATGAACTGGATAAACTGTCCGTGCTGGAATCCGGCTCGCCCGAATACGCGGTCACCCGCAACTATCTGGAAACGCTCACCGATCTCCCCTGGGGCGTTTACTCCAACGACAATCTCGACCTGGACCATGCCCGGAAAATACTGGACCGCGATCACGACGGTCTGGAGGATGTGAAAGACCGCATCGTCGAGTTTCTGGCGGTGGGCGCACTCAAAGGCGCGGTGGGCGGCTCCATCGTGTTGCTGGTCGGTCCGCCGGGTGTCGGCAAGACCTCCATCGGCCGCTCGGTCGCCGCGGCGCTGGGGCGCAAATTCTACCGCTTCAGCGTCGGCGGTATCCGCGACGAGGCGGAAATCAAAGGCCATCGCCGCACCTACATCGGCGCGCTGCCCGGCAAGTTCATCCAGGCGATCCGCGAAGCCGGCACAGCCAATCCGGTGATCATGCTGGATGAGATCGACAAGATCGGCGCGTCCTATCACGGCGACCCGGCGGCGGCGCTGCTGGAAGTGCTGGACCCGGAGCAGAACAGCGATTTTCTGGATCATTATCTGGATGTGCGCTTCGATCTGTCCAAAGTGCTGTTCGTGTGCACCGCCAATCAACTGGACACCATTCCCGGTCCGCTGCTGGATCGGATGGAGGTCATCCGCCTGGCCGGCTATATCGCTTCCGAGAAACTGCAGATCGCCAAGCATCATCTGTGGCCGAAGCAAGTACAGCGCGCCGGGGTGGCCAGCAGGATGATCAAGCTGTCGGAGGCGGCGCTCAAGCAGGTGATCGAGGGTTACGCCCGCGAGGCCGGGGTGCGCAATCTGGAGAAACAACTGGGCCGCATCGTGCGCAAGGCGGCGGTGCAGATCGTCAGGGGGCGACAGGAACCGATTCGCGTCGGCGTCAAGGACCTGGAAAGCTATCTCGGCAAGCCCGCCTTCCACAAGGAAAAACCTTTCCGCGGCGTGGGCGTGGTCACCGGGCTGGCCTGGACGCCGCTGGGCGGGGTCACTCTGAACGTGGAGGCTACCCTGGTGCACACCAAAAACCGGGGCTTTAAGCTGACCGGGCGGCTGGGCGACGTGATGCAGGAATCAGCCAATATCGCTTATAGCTACATCAACTCGCATTTGCCGGAGTATCGTGCCGATCCCACCTTTTTCGACGAAGCCTTCGTCCATCTGCACGTGCCGGAGGGTGCCACTCCCAAGGACGGCCCCAGCGCCGGCATCACCATGGCGACGGCCCTGCTGTCGCTGGCGCGCAACGAGCAGCCGGCCCGGCCGCTGGCGATGACCGGCGAGCTGACCCTGACCGGTCAGGTGCTGCCGGTAGGCGGCATTCGTGAAAAGGTGATCGCCGCCCGCCGCAACAAGCTCATGGAACTGATCCTGCCCGAAGCCAACCGCGGGGATTACGACGAGTTGCCGGACCATATCAAACAGGGCCTGAAGGTGAGTTTTGTCAGCCACTTCCGCGAGGTAGCCCGACTGGTGTTGAGCGTATGACCGCTGCGGCGCGACAGCGCGGCCTGTTGCTGGCGATGCTACTGACGCTGGCGGCTTCCGCTCACGCCGCCTGCGCGGACCCGCCGGCGCCACGAGTCAACTGGCTGCGCTGCGACCAGCAGAATGCCGATCTGCGTGCGGCCGATCTGCGCGAAGCGGTGCTGACGCAGGTCAATCTGAGCGGCGCCAAGCTGAGCGGCGCGCGCCTGACCGGGGCCGATCTGGGCATGGCGCAACTCAAGGGAACCGACTTTTCCGGCGCCTACCTGACCGACGCCCGCTTCGTGGGCGCCGATCTGGAAGGCGCCCGGTTCAGCGCCGCAGCCATGGCGAATGTGCGCCTGGAACGGGCCCGGCTGGTCGGCGCCGATCTGCAAGACGCCGATTTGAGCGGCGCCCGCCTGTACGATGCCCAACTGGGTAAGGCGCTGCTCAGCCGTGCCAATCTGAGCCGAGCCACGCTCAATCAGGCGGATCTGACCGGAGCGCTGTTGCGGAATGCGATTTTGCGCGGCGCCGTGCTGAGTCGGGCGGTCCTGGAGAATGCCGATTGCAGCCATGCCGATCTCAAAGGCGCCAAGCTGGATAGTGCCAGTTTGTCGGGAGCCGACTTCTCTAACGCGGATTTATCCGAAGCGGATTTGCAGGGCGCCCGTATCGATGCCGCCAACTTCAGCGGAGCCCGGCTCGGCAACGCGGTGTGGATCGACCGCCGGCGTTGCCGGCCGGGCTCGGTGGGGGAATGCCTGTAAGAGCCTGTACAAAAACTCCCTCCCCCCTTGTGGGGGAGGGTTGGGGTGGGGGGGTGGAAAATTGCCAGTAGAATCTGCTGTTGCGGTAAAGTCTGGCGCTTGACCCCCCACCCTGTCCCTCCCCCACAAGGGGGGAGGGGACGCATTTTTTGAAAAATTTATTAATACCATCATAGCTTTAGTTTTTGTACAGCCGCTAAGAACCGCTTTGCATGGCAAGACTCTCTTTTCGCCGTCGCCATGCTATCATTCCAGCATGCACAATTTACTGGGCGAATTTGAATGCCGGCTGGATTCGAAATATCGAATCGCGCTGCCGGCCGCCCTGAAAAAACAGCTCCCCCTGGAAGCCGAAGGCCGTTTCGTCATCAACCGGGGCTTCGAACAACATTTGGCGCTCTACCCGTTCAACGCCTGGGAAGCCATCACCGCCGAACTGCGCCGCCTGAACCTGTTCGTCAAGAAAAACCGGGATTTCGTGCGCTATTTCCACCGGGGCGCGACCGAACTCACGCTGGATGGCGCCGGTCGCCTGCTGCTACCCAAGCGTCTGCTGGACTACGCCCGCATCACCGAGGATGTCGTCCTGCTGGCTTATTCCAACCGGATCGAATGCTGGGACAGGGATCTGTACGACCGCCTGCTGGATACCGAACCCGAAGATTTTGCCCGGCTGGCCGAAGAGATCATGGGCACCATCGACTCCTCACGGCGGCCGCAGGATTCTTTACCGGATTTCCGCGACATCCCCCCTGCCCCGCCTGGCCAACGGCATTGAATTAACGCCGGCCGGTGGCCGCGTTTCCCGCCGTATTGCCGCCATCAGCCACAATTTGAACAGGTGGTGCCAGCGCACTGTATGCTTTATGATTGAGCGCTTTTCAGTGGGATATACATCATTTATCAATGGTATTCAGGCGCCGGCGCTGGTGCTTTATTCAGCGCGGTCTGCGCGCAACCGCCCTACCTGATGATTGCCAACCAAACCGCAGCAGCACGCTTTTCACTGGACCTCATGCAGCCAACCCCCGGCCTGGAGCAGCGCCTGCTGGCCGAGGCGGTGCGACTGTACGAGGATGCGCAAGGGTCGCCCCTGACGGACCCGCATGCCGACGCCGCCGCGCGGGCGGCCGACGGCGATATGGAGCGGCGGCTTATCGCCCGTTCCGGCGCGCTCAAAATCGGCGGCGAGCTGCGGCAGGCATTGCATCATCTGCACAGCGTTTTCCGCCTGACCCTGGTCGTCAGCCTGGTTATAGTCCTGTTCACCGGCGCCACCACGGCGCAGTTTACCCTGGGTTCCTTGCGGGAAGGCCCGGTCATCAACTTCTTCTGGGTGCTGGGCAGTCTGCTGGGCCTGAATACCGTCATGCTGATCGTCTGGGTGATGGCCATCTTGATCAAACCCGGCGCCATTCCCAGCGGTTCGCTGGGCAATCTGGTTTACCTGCTGGGCCGGCGCATCGCCCAATGGGGGCACAAGGGGCCGCTGCATGTGCCGGCCTTGCAGGCCATCGGCTCGGTCTATGCCCGCAGTCCGATCGGCCGCTGGACCGTGAGCGCGGTCAGTCACAGCCTGTGGCTGGCCTTCCTCAGCGGCTGTCTGTTTATGCTGATCTGGATACTCAGCATCAAGCAGTACACCTTCGTCTGGGAAACGACCATGCTGTCCGAATCGTCCTATGTGACGCTGACGCGGGCGCTCGCCGGCGGGCCGGAGGCGCTGGGGTTTACCACGCCTGACCAGCGGCAGATCAGCGCCAGTCACTGGACCGGCCAGGGCGAACCGCCGGCCAGCGCCCGGGAAGCCTGGTCGGGATTGCTTATCGGCAGCGTGGTCGCTTACGGCCTGCTGCCGCGCGCCGTCCTGCTGTTGCTGTGCCTGTTCGCCCGCCGGCGGGCCAGCCGCCACTACCGGCTGGACACCACTTTGCCCGGTTTCATGCGCTTGCAGCCCCGCCTGCTGCCGGCCTCCGAGTCCATCGGTGTGGTCGATCCCGATGCCGGCCCGCACCTCGCAAGAAAAGCCGCGCCGGCGCGGCCGCCCTTGCCCAGCGCCGCCTACGGTCCAACCGCCCTGCTAGGCTTCGAGATCGAACCCCCCGGCTCCGGCTGGCCGCCGCCGCTGGCCGGGCTGGAATGGCTGGATCTCGGCTTTGCGGACAGCCGCGAGGAGCGCGCCCGTGCCCTGGAAAAACTGCGCGTGGCTGCTCCGCCCCCCCGCCTGATTATCCTGGTCTGTGCGGCGACCATCACCCCCGATCGCGGTGCCGGCAGCTTCTTCAATGACGTCCGCCACACCTCGAGCGCTCCGCTGGTCATCCTGCTCACCGATGGCCAGCGGCTGCGGGAACGGGAGTCGCCGCCGGAAGTGGAGCAGCGTTTCGCCGACTGGCGCCGGCTGGCCACCGCCGCCGGCATCCCCGCCGGGCAGGTGATCGACGCCGATCTGGAGCATCTGACCGATGCCAGCCGCACCCGCCTGGCCGCCCTGCTCGGCGGCGAACCGGCCGCCGGCTGGCCGGAAAGCCGCCTCGAACCGGCCTTCGCCCTGATTCTGCAACAGGCCCAACGCTGGTCCGGCGCACCACGGGCGGAGGACCAGGCCGAACTCCACCGGGCGATCGCCGCGCTGTACGACCACGACCGGCCGGGTTGGCGCGCGTGGTTGCAGATTCCGCCCCTTGAGGCGGATGGCGACCTGCTCCAGCAGGCCAAAACGGGCGCCCGCCACATGCTCGATCTGTTGCCGGCGCGGCTGCGCGCCAATCCCCGCTGGTACGCCGCCGGCGCCACCGCGGGCGCGCTGAGCTGCATCGCCGCCGCTACGCTGGTGACGCCGGCGGCTATCGCCTCGCTGCCGCTGTGGGCCGGCATGGGCGCCGCCTTGAGCGCCTTGCTCAAACCGCAAGGCGCGCCGCCGCCAGCGGTGGCCACGCCGGTTGATCTCGGCGCCGCCATCAACAGCGCCGCTCTGTTCGCCCTGGTGCTGGAATTGCAGGGGCGTCCCGAAGCGGCCATCACCCGGATCATCGACCGCACCGCCGGCACCGGCGATCCGTCGGTCATCCCCAATCTGGACGCGGCGCGCCGCTGGCTGGAGGAATTACGGCAACGTTGCGACGCCGCCTGCCGGGCGGAACGGACGGCATGAGACCGCTGCCCATCCTCAAGGTGGCCGTAGTCGGCCATACCAATACCGGCAAAACCTCGCTGTTGCGCACGCTCACCCGCAATGCCGATTTCGGGCAGGTGTCCAACCGGCCCGCCACCACCCGTCATGTGGAGGGCGCCGCGCTGCTGGTGGACGGCGCGCCACTGATCGATCTGTACGATACGCCGGGGCTGGAAGATTCCATCGGCCTGCTCGAACATCTGGACCAGTTGGATAGCGGCCAGCGCCGCTACGGCATCGACTTGATCCAGCAGTTTCTCGCCGGTCCAACGGCGCAGGATGAGTTCGAGCAGGAAGCCAAAGTGCTGCGACAACTCCTGCTATCGGATGTCGCCCTGTACGTAATCGACGTGCGCGACCGGGTCATGGCCAAGCATCGCGATGAACTGGAGATTCTCGCCCGCTGCACCAAACCGGTGGTGCCGGTGCTCAATTTCGTCGCCAGTCCGGCGGCCAAGACCGCGGTGTGGCGGGAACATCTGGCCAGGGTGAATCTGCACGCCGTGGTCGAGTTCGATACGGTGGTGTTGGACGAGTACGGCGAGCGCCGCTTGTTCGAGAAGATGCAGACCCTGCTGGATCGCTTCTACCCGACCTTGCAGGCGGTGATCGACGACCGCCGGCGGCAGCGCACCATGCTGAACGGGACCTCGGCGGCACTGCTGGCGGATCTGCTGCTCGATGTAGCCGCCTTCAGGGTGCTGGTGCCCGCTGATGTCGACCGCAATGCGGCGGTGGAATCCTTGAAACAGCGGGTGCGGGAGCGTGAGCAGCAGTGCGTGGATGCTTTGCTGGAACTGTTCCGGTTTCGGCTGGACGACTACGCCATGGAAGCCCTGCCGATCAAGGGCAGTCACTGGGGTATGGACCTGTTCAACCCGGCCTCGCTGAAGCAATTCGGCATCCGGGCGGGGCGGGGAGCGGCCGCCGGAGCGGTCGCCGGTCTGGCTCTCGATGCGGCAGTCGGCGGCGCGTCGCTGGGTGCCGGCGCGGCGATTGGCGCAACGATCGGCGCGCTGCTGGACAGTTCCCGCACTCACGGCAAGCGGCTGGCCGATTATTTGCGGGGCGTGTCCGAGTTGCGCGTCAATGACGAGACCCTGCGGCTGCTGGCCGTGCGGCAGATCGAACTGGTGCGGGCGCTGTTCCGGCGCGGCCACGCCAGTCAGGAGAAGATCCGGCTGAACGCCAAGACCCTCGATAAAGCCTGGACCGGCTACCGTCTGCCGCTCGTTTTGGAGGACGCCAAAGTGAATCCGGCCTGGTCGCGCCTGAACGGCGCGCCGCCGGAGACGCTGGGCGCGGACGCCAGCCGGCTGACCGCCAAGGAAACCCTGTCCAGATTGATCGAAACCAGCTTTTCCCAGGCGGCGGGGTGAACTGATGACCCTGGTCAGAATGTCAGCACTTCCTGCAAGGCATTAATAAGCCGGTTGTTGTCCCGCTCCGTACCGATAGTAATCCGCAGAAAATTGGGCAGTCCGTAATTGGCAACCGGCCGCACCGTCACGCCCCGGCGCAGCAAGGCCTCGAATATTTGCAGCCCAGGCCGGCCCATATCGACACACAGAAAATTGCCGACTGACGGCAGATAACGCAGGCCCATTCCAGCCAAGGCGCTTTGCAGCACAGCCATCCCCTCCCGGTTGACCCGCCGGCTGCGCTCCAGATGGTCGGTATCGCCGAGCGCGGCGACCGCCGCCACCTGCGCCGGCATGTTGACATTGAACGGCTGGCGCACCCGGTTGAGCAGATTCGCCACCTGCGGATGCGAGACGGCGAAACCCACCCGCAGACCGGCTAGACCGTAGGCTTTGGAAAAGGTGCGGGTGACGATCAGATTCGGGAACCGCTCCACCCAGGGAATGGTATCGGGATAATCCGGCTCATCGACATAGTCAGTGTAAGCCTCATCCACAGCCACGATGACCTGCTCGGGCACTCTCTCCAGGAAGGCTGCCAACTCGCCGCCGTTTAACCAGGTGCCGGTCGGGTTGTTGGGATTGGCAATAAATACCAGCCGGGTTTTAGCATCGATCTGCTCCGCCAGCGCCTTCAGGTCATGGCCATACGGCATGGCATGGTCGGGCGGATTGGCTGTGGCGACCCGCGCCTGTGCGCCGCTGGCCTGGGTGACCAGCGGATAGACGGCAAAGGCATGTTGGGCGAATACGCCGGCATGCGCCGGGGTCAGAAAAGTCCGGGCGATGATCTCCAGCACATCGTTGGAGCCATTGCCCAGGGTGATGCTGTCGGGGGAGACATTCAAGTGCGCCGCGAGCGCCGCCTTGAGTTCGAAGCCGTTGCCGTCCGGGTAGCGGGCCAGTTCGCCCAGACACGCGCGCACCGCCGCCAGCGCTTTAGGGCTGGGACCGAGGGGATTTTCATTGGAGGCCAGCTTGATGACTTCGGCAAGGCCGTATTCGCGGCGGACTTCGCTGTCCGGTTTACCGGGCTGATAGGGTTGCAACGCCCGCACGCCGGGCGCCGCCAGTTCGACAAAGTCGCAGTGCATGACAATTACCTTTGCTGTCATTCGGTGATTTCGGTACAGGCGGCGATCTGTCTGGCTGTTAAGGTTGGTTTAGAAAGCGTTTCACTGCCCTTTCAAAGGCAGCAAAGTCTTCCAATCTTTCCCGTAAAATGCGCTTTAGAATAGCAATATCAAGGGCTTGATATTCATGTACAGCGATATTTCTAAATCCCACCATCGTTTCCAGATGACGGCTCAATTCCCGATCGATAATCCCCTGCCCGGCGAGTAAGGTGAAATGTTCTTTGAGGCTGGCTGGTAATCCCCAGGGGTGGATCGTTATCAAATGGGCTGCCAGATCGATAGTCGCTTGAATGGCGCGCTGTAAATTCAGCAGGACAATATCCTGAATATCGATATCATCGACAGTCTCCGGATCGCCGTCGGTTTTGCTTTGGATGCGTTGCAGACAGCGGCGGATAACGGCGAGTTTAGCCAGAGTAATATCGTCGATCATGATTTAAGCAGCGCTGCCTCGATAGGACGCCGCACGATCTTTAAATCGGCATAGTCGGTCAGGGTTTTGACCACAAAGGCATCCAGTGGCCCTCTATTCTGCAAAGCCAAGAGCCGGTGATTACGTAAAATCTGCATGGCGAGCACTGCTGATATTGCTTCCAGAATCACCAGATCGACCGGGCGCCTGCAAAGATCTTCCAGATCGACCCTGGCAAGGTTCAGTGCGAAGATATCGGGCTTGATCCGGGGTTGGAACATAGCAAGATCAATATCGCTTTCAGGATGAGCCTGATTGCGGGCGTAAGAGCCATACAGCAAAATGGCGACCGGATCGAAGCGTTGCTGCAATAACGCCACCGCCTGGGAAAGAGCGGCATCTGACGACTTGACCACTTCGTCAAACATAGATCATGACTCAGGTTGAGCTTAAGCGGGGTAACCGTTCACGCCCCTCGCCCGCTTGCGGGAGAATACCAAACCCGCCCTGCAGGCGGGTCGTTGCAACGGTTTTAAGCCGCCACTGGCAGGCAGGCTTTGAGTTTTTTCATGGCGTTGCTTTCGATCTGCCGGATGCGTTCGGCAGACACCTTATATTCCGCCGCCAGCTCGTGCAGAGTGGGCTTGGCGTCGCCCAACCAGCGGCGCTGCACGATGTCGCGGCTGCGCGCATCCAGACTTTCCAAGGCCGCGGCCAGACGGTGGGTCACCTTGCCTTCCCAATCCTCCTGTTCCAGCAACTCCGCCGGGTCGAGGTTGGGGTCCTGCAGATAGGCTAAGGGGGCCGTGTTATCCCGCTCGTCCTCGCCGCCGGTCTGGGGCGTGGGGTCGAAGGAAACATCCTGGCGGCTGAGCCGGGATTCCATTTCCAGTACTTCGTCGGCGCTGACCCCCAGATCCCTGGCCACGGTCTCCACTTCTTCCCGATTGAACCAGCCGAGCCGCTTCTTGCTGCTGCGCAGATTGAAGAACAGCTTGCGCTGCGCCTTGGTGGTGGCGACTTTGACGATGCGCCAGTTGCGCAGGACAAACTCGTGAATCTCCGCCCGAATCCAATGCACAGCGAAGGACACCAGCCGCACGCCGTGGCCCGGGTCGAAACGCTTGACGGCCTTCATCAGACCGATGTTGCCTTCCTGGATCAGATCGCCCAGCGGCAGACCGTAGCCGATATAGCCCCGCGCAATATGCACGACGAAACGCAGATGCGCCATAACCAGTTGGCGGGCGGCGTCCAGATCGTTGTGCTGCTGTAAGCGCAGCGCCAGTTCCTGTTCCTGTTCGGCGCTCAGTACGGATAGGCTGTTGACCGCCTGGATATAACTGTCCAGGCTATAAACCGAAATCGGCAGGTTGAGCGTTTTGGCAACCGGCAGACTCGCCGGTTTGGGAATCAAAGCGGTAGCGTTCATGCGGTAAAATCCCCCTGATACTGAACAGTACTATAACTATTTTAGCAATCTCCGCATAGGAGTGCTAACAAAGCCGGAAGTTCCTTCGCCAGTTTACGATAGGGTCGGGGAGGATTGGTCTAAGACATTGATTTTGATAGGTTGTTAAGTAGGTTGAGTGCTGCCGCCTACGGCTCTAACCTGAACAGTCGCGGCGCCGTTGCCCACGAGCGCCGCGCTTCGTTCCTCACCTTAGCCTACGCCGACGCCTGCCTGACCTGTGCCATGCAGGCGGCGCCGTCGGCGCTCAGCACGTTGCCCCGCAGGGCGCGGTTGACGGCGCTCAGCACCGCCTGCAAGGAGGCGGTGACAATATTGCCGTGCAGCCCCACGCCGAACACGGATGTGCCGTCGGCGGCGCGGATTTCCACATAAGACACTGCCGTGGCGTTGGCGCCGGCCCCAATGGCGTGCTCGTGATAATCCACCAGCTTGACATCGATCCCGCAGTGACGGCGCATGGCGTCCACAAACGCGTCGATGGGACCGTTGCCGCTGCCGGATATGATCCGCTCCCGCTGGTGATAGCGGATCGTCGCAGTCAGCCGGTCCACTTCGGCGGTGCGCCCGTCCGGGCCCTCGCGATGCTCGACGCAGGTATACGGCGCTTTGGCGTCCAGATACTCTGCCTGGAAGGCATGCCAGAT
This sequence comes from uncultured Pseudomonadota bacterium, assembly GCA_963708455.1. Classification (GTDB taxonomy): domain Bacteria; phylum Pseudomonadota; class Gammaproteobacteria; order Competibacterales; family Competibacteraceae; genus CAIMUS01. Next base: position 213,275 of record CAVPSQ010000004.1, on the reverse strand, counting down.
TGCGGCGGGCGTCAGTTCCTTACCGGTCTGGTCGGCAAGCGCCTGGATGATCTGACTGAATTCGATTTGCAAGCGACGCGGCAGCCGCACACCATAGTCCTTCTCCAGCACGTAGGCGATGCCGCCCTTGCCGGACTGGCTGTTGATACGGATGACCGCCTCGTAGGTGCGACCCACATCGGCCGGGTCGATGGGCAGATAGGGCACTTCCCAGATCGGCTCGGCGGCGCTGGCGGTCAAACCTTTCTTGATGGCGTCCTGATGGGAGCCGGAAAACGCCGTGAACACCAGTTCGCCGGCATAGGGATGGCGGGGATGCACCGGAAGCTGATTGCAATACTCGGCTTCGCGGATCACCGTGTTGATATCGGACAGATCCAGACCGGGATCGATACCCTGGGTGAACAGATTGAGAGCCAGGGTGACGATATCCACGTTGCCGGTGCGTTCGCCGTTGCCAAACAGGGTGCCTTCCACCCGCTCGGCGCCGGCCAGCATGGCCAGCTCGGCGGCGGCCACCGCCGTACCCCGGTCGTTGTGCGGATGCAGGCTGATAAGCACCGAATCGCGACGGTTGAAATGGCGCACGAACCATTCGATCTGATCGGCATGGATATTCGGCGTGGACATTTCTACCGTAGCCGGCAGATTCAGAATCACCTTGCGCTCCGGCGTGGGCCGCCAGACCTCGGTGACGGCCTCGCAGATGTCCAGAGCGAAGTCCAGCTCAGTGCCGGTGAAGCTTTCCGGCGAGTACTGGAAGATCCACTCGGTTTGCGGATAATCGGCGGCGATGGCCTGGATCAATTCCGCACCCTGGACTGCGATGTCGATGATACCGGCACGGTCCATGCCGAACACCACCCGCCGCTGCACGGGCGAGGTGGAGTTATACAGATGCACGATCACCCGTCTGGCGCCCCGCACCGCTTCGAAGGAGCGGCGGATCAGATGCTCGCGCGCCTGGGTCAACACCTGGATCGCGACATCGGCGGGGATCAGGTCCTCCTCGATCAACTGACGGGTGAAATCGTAATCGGTCTGGGAGGCGGCGGGAAAACCGACCTCGATCTGCTTGAAGCCCAGGTTGACCAGCAGCTTGAACATGCGCCGCTTGCGGTCGGACCCCATCGGTTCGATCAGCGCCTGATTGCCATCGCGCAGATCGACGCTGCACCAGACCGGCGCCTGGGTGAGCGTGCGGTTGGGCCACTGCCGGTCCGGCAGGCGCACCGGGGTAAAAGGTTGGTATTTGCGGGCGGCATCAACTTTCATGATGATTTCCTCGACTCTGCAGCAACTAAAATAGGGAAAAGCCGGGCGCGGCGTCGCTCCGGTCGTCGGGCAGCCGCTAGGCCCGACGACCGCCGGGTAGTCGTAGCAGAGCCTGGAAAGGAAGGGAAAAGAGGTGGACGATCCGGCCGCAGTCGCCGGTCAATCGTGAGGCTGTGCGCTGATAAGGGGTGGCGTATATCATAAAAAAACAATCCTGTGAACGGGTGTAAGGGACGCGCATAACCCGACCTCCTCGCCAGGAGGCCGGGTTCTATAGTCGCAGTCCGCTGAGTCGTTCACAGAATTGCTGGTTCATGATTGGAAGCTTAGCCGCCCGCTGCTCGCGGGTCAAGGGCCGGGAGGATCTAGGCAGCCGCCACCATGGCGACGCTGGTGCGCCATAAAATTCGGTTATCATAGTTTTTCAGTCAATTTTTCGTAGCTAACCGATAACAACCTGGAATAGCGTAGATGAAAGCTGTGGTATTGCCGCAACTGGGCGGACCGGAACAATTGCAGTTGCAGGACGTAGCGACGCCGCTGCCCGCCGCGGGACAGGTGCGCGTCAAACTGCACGCCGCGGCGCTGAACCGCCGCGATGTGTGGATCACGCTGGGGTTGTATCCCGCCATCCGGCTGCCCTGCATCCTGGGCTCGGACGGCGCCGGCACGATCGATCAGGTAGGAGCGCAGGTCGAACCGGGGCTGGTGGGGCGCGAGGTGGTGATCTATCCCGCTTATGATTGGGGCGACGAGCCGCGTTTTCCCAGCCCGACCTTCCGGGTGCTGGGTATGCCCGATCAGGGCACATTCGCCCCCTATATCTGCGTGCCGGCGGGTCATGCGTTCCCCAAACCAACTCACCTGAATTGGGAGCAGGCGGCGGCGGCGCCGCTGGCCGGACTGACCTCCTGGCGGGCGGTGGTGACGCAGGCGGCGGTGCGCACCGGCGACAGCGTGCTGGTGACCGGCATCGGCGGCGGCGTCGCCACCTTCGCACTGCACTGGGCGGTCGCTTTAGGCGCCACCGTATGGGTCACCAGCGGCAGCCCCGCCAAGCTGGAACGGGCGCAGGCCCTGGGGGCAGCCGGCGGCGTCAACTACCAAGACAGCGACTGGTCAAAACAACTGGCCGCCCTGGCCGGCGGCTTCGATGTGATTATCGACGGGACCGGTGGCCCGGCTTTCAAGCATTATCTCAGCCTGCTGAAACCGGCCGGACGCCTGGTGATCTATGGCGCCACTGCCGGCAACCCGCCCGAGGGTCTGGACATGGCACGGCTGTTTTTCCGGCAGGCGCAGATTCGCGGCAGCACCATGGGATCGCCGGCGGAATTCGCCGCCATGTTGCAGTTGCTGCAGGAGCGCCGCATCGTCCCGGTGGTCGATCGGATATTCCCGCTGGCTGAGGCCGCCGCCGCACATCGGCGTCTGCAGGCGGCGGAGCAGATGGGCAAAGTGGTGCTGCGACAGGATTGAAGCATGAACGACCACAAGCGTTGCACAGCGTTGGCGGCGGCAGTTTTCGGCTTGCTCATCCTGGCGGGCTGTGCCTCCACCGAAGAAATGATCAACGAGGATCGCGATCCGTTCCGGTCCTACAACCGCTTCATGTTCACCGTCAACGACAAGCTCGACAAAGCCGTGATCAAACCCACCGCGCAGGCTTACCGGGCGGTGCTGCCGGAATTCGTCCGGCAGCGGGTAACCCATTTCTTCGGCAATCTCGGCGATTTCAGCGTGGTCGCCAACGATCTGCTGCAACTCAAGCTGCAACAGGCCACGGTGGATGCCAGCCGGATCGTCTATAACACGACGTTCGGATTGCTGGGGCTGTTCGATGTGGCCAGCGACATGGGCTTGCACAAGCATAACGAAGATTTCGGCCAGACCCTGGGGTACTGGGGCGTCGGCGAGGGTTATTATCTGGTCCTGCCACTGCTGGGACCCAGCACCACCCGCGATGTCTGGAACGTACCGGTGGATAGTTATTTGCTCGATCCGATCACTTATGTCGATCCTCTGGCCCTGCGTCTGAGTCTGAGCGGCACTAACCTGATCGACCGGCGCGCCAACCTGCTGCGAGTGGAGCGCGCTTTCGAGGAAACCCAGATCGATCCCTACAGCTTCCAGCGACAGGCTTATCTGCAACGGCGCCGCGATCTGGTCTACGACGGCAATCCGCCCAAGCCCAAGTTGGAGGTGCCGGAAGACGAGTCCACAGAACCATCTCCCCCGCCCCCGCAATAATCGATGCAGACTATCGCCACCTTCGATTTTCTGCCGCCAGCGGAAATTGCCCGCGGCCGCCTGCTGGCTGAAGGAATCGACTGTCAGTTGGCCGATCAGTATCTGGTGCAGGCCAACTGGCTCTACAGCCCGGCGGTGGGCGGCATCAAGCTGCAGGTGGCGGATGCAGACGTGGAGCGGGCGCAAACCATCCTGGCGCAGGATTATTCCGACTGTCTCGACTGATGCTCCGCAGGGCTAGGGGCGCGATTGCTCAGGGCGTCTCGACAATTATTGACACGGCAAAAAAATTTAAATGCGCCATAATGTATGCATTAATGTATAGAATATGGAACACATCATAGGAATTGCCCCTATGGCGCAGCAAGAACAACCCCTACGCGTGGTACAGATCAGCGATACGCACATCAAGTCCCAACCGGGCGGCAGGTTGTGGGACGTCGATGTGGACGCCAACCTGAACGCCGTGCTGCAACGGCTTAAGACCCGTCATTGGCCGGTGGAGTTTATCCTGGCTACCGGTGATCTGGTGCACGATGAAGGCGTTCTGGCCTATGAACGGCTGCGTACTTTCCTGAAGCCGTTGGGCGTGCCGGTGTATTGTCTGCCGGGCAACCACGATACGCCGGCCGCCCTGCGGCAAACCCTGGCCGCCAATCCGGTCTGCTGGAGGCGCCATGTCATCGCCGGCCGCTGGCAGTTCGTTCTCCTGGATTCCAGCCTGCCCGGCGCGGACGGCGGCCATCTGGCACCGGAAGAACTGGCGCTGCTGGAAAACACCCTGGCCACCCATCCCGAATTGCATACGCTGATCGTCTTGCACCACCAGCCCCTGCCGGTCGGTACGGCCTGGCTGGATACGATGGTGGTTGACAACGGCGCGGAGTTGTTCGCCGTGATGGACCGTTACCCCCAGGTGCGGGCGGTGATCTGGGGACATATCCATCACGCCTTTGCCGCCCAAAGGCAGGGCGTACAATTGCTGGGAACACCTTCCACCTGCGTACAGTTCAAGCCTTGCACCGCACAGCCTGAAGCCGATCCCCTACCCCCCGGTTATCGCTGGTTCCAACTGTATCCGGACGGCCGTCTGCTTACAGGCATAGAAAGGAACGAGCGCACCGTCTGATCGGCCCAATGCAGGAGAGGATCGATGCAGCGCGTTACCGTTAGATCATCAGCGAGTTGGTAAGAGTGATGTCTATGGATGCCAGTCATGCGTTCGCGCAGTGTGTCAACACGCCGGAAACCGGCCTGGATCTGGGCCGGGCGGCGTTGCTGATTGCTCAGACCGAATATCCCGATCTGGATATCGACCGTTACCTGAAGCGCCTCAATGCCCTTGCCGCCGAGGTGCGCTGGCGCCTGCAGCCGCCTTATTCCGCCACGACGGCGCTGGCGGCCATGAACCACATCCTGTTCGAGGAACAGGGTTTCAGCGGCAACGTGGAGGATTATTACGATCCCCGCAACAGCTTCCTTAACGATGTCCTGGACCGCAAGCTGGGCATTCCCATCACGCTGTCGGTGCTGTACATGGAAATCGGCCGGCGGTTGGATATCCGCTTGCAGGGCGTGTCTTTCCCCGGCTATTTTCTGGTTAAACTGGATCTTGAGGACGGCGATCTGGTACTGGATCCCTTCCGTGGCGGCGCGCCGCTCAATGGAGCCGAGCTGGCCAACCGTCTGGCGGCATTCTTCCAATCGCCGCGTCCTCGCGGCCAGGCGCTGTCGCACCTGTTGCGCGGGGTCGGTAAGAAGGACATCCTGGCGCGCATGCTGCGCAATCTGCGCGTGATCTACCTGCGCAACGAGGATTTCACGCGGGCGCTGACGATCGCTAACTGGATTCTGACGCTGTGCCCGGAAAGCGCGCCAGACATCCGCGAGCGCGCGGTTATTCTGGATTTATTGGAATGTTTTCTAGCAGCCGCCCGCGATTACCGGCGTTATATTGATCTGGCGCCGCACGCCGATGACTACGCTACAGTGGCGCACCGGTTGAGTGATTTGCATGATGTCATCGTACGACTGAACTGAAAGAAAAGCTGACAGCCTACTGCCCATAGTAGCTCCACTTGACGGTAGCCCATCGACAATACCTGGCCATCATGAACTTCAAAGACGATCTCGTCCGCCATTACTTGTGGTTACGCCGATACGGACTCAACGACTCCCACAGCGGCAACGCGTCGATCCGGCAGGGCGACAGTGTCTGGATAACCCCGACCGGCTGTTGCGCTGATACGCTGAGCAGCGGCGAGCTGGTGCAGTGTGCGCTCGATGGCGCTATCCCGAATGACGCCTCGCTGGATGCGCCGCTACACCTTGCCGTCTACCGCGCCAGTTCCAAAACCCGCACGCTGTTCCACAGCCACGGCCCTTATTCGGTGGCCATGACGATGGATAATAAGGAGTTTCTGCCGGAAGACTTCGAAGGACAGTTGTATTTCAGCCGGGTGCCGGTGCTCACCATCCCTTATGACCGCTATGTGGCCGATTCGCCCCGGCTGGTGGCCGCTGTGCTGGCGGAATATCCGATCGCGGTGGTGCGCGGCCACGGCGTTTACGCCTGCGCCGAGAGCCTCACTCTGGCCTATAAATGGACCTGCTCGCTGGAACTGTCCGCCAAGACGGCGTTCATCGCCCATCAGGCGGGAAAAATCTGATCGTTATTCCCGCCTGACCCTGGGAGCGCCGGCGTCCTCGCCGGCCCTTTGCGGTCAACCTGCGAAGTATCCCGGCTTAAGTGGATAACCCGGGCGTGTCCGTTAAATCTCGATCACTTCGAAATCTTCCTTGTTGGCACTACATTCCGGACAGGTCCAGGTTGGGGGGATGTCCTCCCAGCAGGTGCCGGGCGGTATGCCCTCTTCCGGCAAACCCTTCTCCTCCTCGTAAATAAATCCGCAGATTACGCACATATAGGTCTTCATAAGCTCACGCAGTCTATTCGCCGGTCGGAAATCGCGGCGGCAGGCGCCTGGATAAACAGCGCGGTATTGTCCCATATTCGCAGTGGCGGATGAAATTGAACGGGGGGTGGTAGAATGCCAATCTTTTTCCAACTGACGACGGTATGTCTACCCTTATGAGCCGTGTCGCTTCCGTCCCGGTAGTGCTAACCCTGGCCGGCAACGATCCCAGCGGCGGCGCCGGCATCCAGGCCGATATCGAAGCTATCGCCAGCATGGGCTGTCACGCCGCGCCCGTGCTCACCGTGCTGACCGTGCAGGATACCCGTAACATCAAGGCAATGATTCCACTCAGTCCGGGTCTGGTGGCCGCCCAGGCCCGCGCCGTGCTGGAGGATATGCCGGTGGCGGCGATCAAGATCGGTCTGCTCGGCAGCGTGGCAATCGCGGAGGTGATCCATACCCTGTTGCTGGATTATCCCGCTATTCCGGTTGTCCTGGACCCGGTGCTGGCCGCCGGCGGCGGCACCGTGCTGGCCACCGAGTCATTGATCGACGCGCTGCGCATCCTGCTGGCGCCGCTTGTGACCGTGCTGACTCCCAACAGCCTCGAAGCTCGCCGCCTGGCGCCGACGGCGGATACGCTGGACGCCTGCGCCATGGCGCTGCTGGATCTGGGCTGCAAGTTCGTGCTGATCAAGGGCGCCCACGAGGACTCGCCGCAGGTGATCAACTCGCTGTACAGCAACTATCGCCTGTTGGAGGCGTTCACCTGGGAGCGGTTGCCCGGTGAGTATCACGGTTCCGGTTGTACCCTCGCCGCGGCGCTCGCCGCGCTGCTGGCCCAGGGCCAGGAATACTTGTCCGCGGTTCGCCAGGCCCAGCAGTACACCTGGGAAAGCCTGCGTCACGCTTACCGGATCGGCCGGGGCCAGGCTATTCCCCATCGTCTGTTCTGGGCGGACAACGGGTGAAGCTCATGCACACGCGGTTACCGGCGCGCGGCCTGTATGCGATCGCCGACTCCGCCGTGCTGCCCGCCGCACGGCTGACCGACGCCGTGGCACAGGCCCTGGTCGGTGGCGCCCGCTTGATCCAGTATCGGGACAAGAGCACCGACCGGAAACGGCGGTTGCAACAGGCGCAGGCCTTGCAGGCGCTGTGTCGGGCGCACGCGGCGCCTTTGCTCATCAACGACGACGTGGAGCTGGCCGTCCAGGTAGGCGCCGCCGGGGTGCATCTGGGCCAGGACGATCTGCATCCGGCCACAGCGCGGCGCCGCCTGGGAGAGACCGCCATCATCGGCGTATCCTGCTACAACCGCCTGGAAACGGCGCTGGCCGCAGCCGCGGCGGGTGCCACTTATGTAGCTTTCGGCAGTTTTTTCCCGTCGCTCAGCAAACCCGCCGCGGTGCACGCCGAACCGGAACTGCTGCGTCAGGCCCGCCGCTGCTTGCGCCTGCCCATGGCGGCCATCGGCGGGATTACGCCCGCCAACGGTGGAGCACTGATCGAGGCCGGCGCCGACTATCTCGCCGTCATCAACGGCGTGTTCGGCCAGCCCGATATTTGCGCGGCGGCTCACGCTTACGCTCTGCTGTTCGAGGATATCCGCCCATGAGCCGTTCCCAGGACCTGTTCGCCGAAGCCCGCCGCTATATACCGGGCGGCGTGAATTCGCCGGTGCGCGCTTTCCGCGCCGTCGGTGGCGAGCCCATTTTCTTCAAGCGCGCCGCCGGGGCTTATTTGTACGATGAAGACGGCCGCTGCTATATCGATTACGTCGGCTCCTGGGGTCCGATGGTGGCCGGCCACGCCCATCCGGAGGTGGTGCGCGCCGTCCAGCAGACCGCCGCCGACGGTTTGAGCTTCGGCGCGCCGACCGCACTGGAGACCGCACTGGCCAGCACTCTGTGCGAACTGATGCCCTCCATCGAGCAGGTGCGGCTGTGCAACTCCGGCACCGAGGCGACCATGAGCGCTATCCGGTTGGCACGGGGCTTCACCGGCCGGGACAAGATCGTCAAGTTCGAAGGCTGCTATCACGGTCATTCCGATTCGCTGCTGGTCAAGGCCGGCTCAGGCGCGCTGACCCTGGGCGTGCCTACCTCGCCCGGCGTACCGGCGGAACTGGCGGCGCATACCCTAACCCTCACCTACAACGAAGCGGCAAGCGTGCACCGGATTTTTCAGATTTTCGGCGAGCAGATCGCCGCCGTGATCGTGGAGCCGGTGGCCGGCAACATGAATTGCATCCCGCCGGAAGCGGGTTTTCTGGAAAGTTTGCGCCAGGTCTGCGACGCTTACTGCAGCGTGCTGATCTTCGACGAGGTGATGACCGGTTTCCGGGTGGCGCTGGGCGGCGCTCAGGCGCGTTACGGCGTAACCCCGGATCTCACCACGCTCGGCAAGATCATCGGCGGCGGGCTGCCGGTCGGCGCGTTCGGCGGACGGCGGGAGATCATGGAGCGGCTGGCGCCGCTGGGGCCGGTCTACCAGGCGGGCACGCTGTCCGGTAACCCGGTGGCGATGGCGGCGGGATTAGCGACCCTGAAGCTGGTCACTGCGCCGGGTTTCTTCGAGTCGCTGGAGCGCAAGACCTGCGCTCTCACCGATGGAATGGCGCAACTGATGCAGGAACAGAGCATCCCGTTCACCACCAATCAGGTCGGCGGGATGTTCGGGCTGTTCTTTACCACCGCCCCCACGGTAACCCGCTATGCCCAGGCGATTGCCTGTGATCTGGAACGCTTCAAGGCGTTTTTTCACGGTATGCTGCAAGCAGGCGTCTATCTGGCGCCGTCGGCGTTCGAGGCCGGTTTTATGTCGGCGGCCCATACCGAGGCGGTTATCGAAGCGACGCTGGCGGCGGCGGAACAGGTATCGAGGCGGCTTTGAGTTCGGGTGGCTTCGCCGCCAAGATTTCTTCTTCGACTCCACCCTGAAATACCTCCAGCCAGGCGATGTATAACAGCGCCCCCAGATAGGGCGGCAGCGGCAGCGCCAGCACCTGCGCCACTACCGAGAACATCTCGAAGCGGCTCAGCACCAGGAAAGCTACACCCGGTAAACCCAGCGTGGGCAGCAGCCAGGGATTGATTTGGACCGCCATAAAACTGAGCCGCCAACAGGTGGGCAGCGGCAACTCCCGGAAGAGTTGCAGCGGCGCGACGAAACAGGCGAATAAGAATTGCACGCTCAACAGCAGCGCGCCGGTCACGCTCAACTGGGTTGCGAGCAGCGTATCGGCCACGCCGAAAAAAGGATCGGCGACGATGACCTTGCCTTGCAGCCGCGCCACCATCGTGGCTGGGTCGAGCAACTGGTGAATCAGATAGACCGCCAGATAGCCTTGCACCAGCAACGTCGTCAGGAACAGCGCGGAGCGCAGCAGCACATCGATGACGGAGGGAACCAGCAATTGCCGCACCCACAGCGGGCGTTGCCGGTTGATCGACCGGGCCAGACCGCAGGCCAGCGTGATGGCCACGGTCAGCGGCAAGCCGTAGCAGAGCACGGTGGCGAGCGCCGCGAACCAGCCGCCCGCCAGCAGCGTCGCGTCGTCCCACACGGGCAACGCCAACAGCAGGGCGCTGCCGCACGGCGCCAGCAGCCCGGCTGCCAGGAACGGCAGCGGCCGGTCGGTCAGTAGCGCCAGCGCCTGCCGCAGCCACTTGGCGCCGTCCCGCGGAGTCAGCGCTTGGGGACCGAATCGCTGCATGTCGTCTCGTCCACGGTGATTAGTGGCTGGTGATTAGTGGCTGGTGATTAGTGGCTGGTGATTCGCTTGGGGGCCGAATCGCTGCATGTCGCCTTGTCCACCCACCCGGCAATCAGCTGCTGCGCTCCATGGTCCCGCAGCGCAGCTCGAAAGCAGCGTTTTTCAGGTAGTCCGCCTCCTGTTCGAGGTCAGCGCGGGTCAGTGGATGGTCCTCCAGCCAGCCGGCCGGAAACTGCAGCGTCAGTTGCGGTCCGGCAACTTGCAACTGCACTTCCGGCAGGGGCTGGCGGCTGCGGCTGCGATGCAACACCACCGCCAGCCGCAACAGTACCCCCAGCCGGCACGCCGGCTGAACCAGGTCTCTGGGCAGTGCGGCGAAAATCCGGGCAGAGAACTTGCGTCGCTGGCCCCGGATCAAGGCGGCCACCAAGCCCTGCTCGCTGCGGGAAAAACCGGGCAGTTCGGCATTCCGCACAATATAGGCGCCGTGCTTGTGATGCTGGGTGTGGGCGACAGCGATGCCCATTTCATGCAGGCGCGCGGCCCATTCCAGGGCATAGGCCAGCTCTTCATCCGCCAGCGCCCAGCCGCGGCGCGCCTGTTGCAGCAGCGCCAGCGCCGTGGCCGTCACCTGTTCGGCCTGGGCGCTATCCACGCCATAGCGGGTGCTCAGATCCACGACGGTGCGGTGGCGCACGTCTTCATGGCGGATACGACCCACCAGATCGTAGATCAAACCTTCCCGCAGCGCGCCTTCGGAAACCTGCAACTGTTGGATTCCCAGACTTTCGCACACCCCGTGCAACACCGTGAAGCCGCCGGTGAACACCTGGGCGCGGGCCGGCTCCAGCCGCCAGCGTGCGGCGATGGCGGTCACCTTGCCGGTGGCCACCAGGGCGGTGCGCAGCTTGCGCAGGGCCGGCAGGGTAATACCTTCCTTGCTCCAGCCCTCGGCCGCGATCACTTCGCGGATCGCCTTGATGGTGCCGGAGGCGCCGATGGCGTGCCGCCAGCCCAGTTCCTGGTAACGCAGGGTGATCGGCTCCATGTTCAGGCTGACCGTCAGTTCCGCCGCCCGCAACGCCTCCTCCCGCAGCCGCTCGTCCGGGAAATGCCGCTGGGTCATGCTGACGCAGCCCATCCCCAGGCTTTCCAGGTACCAAGGCTGGAAACGTTCGCCGATGATCAGTTCGGTGCTACCGCCGCCGATATCGATCACCAGCCGTTGGCCCTCCACAGCGGCGATGCTGTGGGATACGCCGAGGTAGATCAAACGCGCCTCCTCCAGGCCGCTGACCACTTCCACTCCCTGTCCCAGCACGGCCTCGGCGGCGCTCAGGAAGTCGTCGCTGTTGCGGGCCTGCCGCAAGGTATTGGTGCCGACGATGCGCACCCGCGAGACATTGCGTAACCGCTGGCTGAAGCGGGCTAGACAGTCGAGCGCGCGGGTTTGCGCCTGTGCGGACAGGCGGTTGCGCGAGTCCAGGCCGGCGGCCAGTTGCACCATTTCCCGCAGCCGGTCGACCACCTGCAAATGACCGTCCTCGGTCAAGCGGGCGACGATCATGTGGAAGCTGTTGGAGCCCAGATCGATGGCGGCGATGGTGTCGGACACGGCAAGCTGTTCCCCAGACGACGAAAGTGGCTGCTATTCTCGGCTGTTTGCAGCGGTTTGGCTACGTATCCTTGAGACTGCGCAATTGCGTCGAGGTCAGCGCCCAGAGCAGCACGCCGCTACCCGGCGCGACGGCGTCGAACTCCAACAGTGCCACGCCGCCCTTGCGTAAATCGATGACGGAACGCGGTGCACCGCTCAGCAGCAGACCCGCCAGTTCGTTGAGATGCGGGGCATGCCCCACCAGTGCCAGCGTCTTCGCGGTGGACGACTGGCCGAGCCAGTCGAGCAGCGCCTCGAAGCCGCTGTCGGGCGCCAGGTCGGCGCGCTCCATGATGGGAATATCGCCAAAGGCGCGGGCGACGATCGTAGCCGTCTCCCAGGCGCGACGCAGGGGACTGGAGGCCAGCAGATCGATTTGCTCGACCTGGGATCGCAGCCGGTTAGCGGCCTTGCGCATGCGCTTGCGGCCGTTGTCGGTGAGCGGCCGTTCAACGTCGGTGCCGCCCAGCCGGGCGAACGCCTCAGAACCTTCGGCCAGGGCATGACGGATCAGCAGTAATTGCATCAATATTTCTCATGGCCGCGCGTCGGCCAGGTTATTCGAGCAAGGCCACGGTCGATTCCTGCGGGACGCGCAGTTCCAGCGGAAAATCGCAGGCGAAGATGCTGCCAACACCCACCACGCTGGTGATGCCCAGCCTGCCGCCGTGGTTGATCATCACGTGCTTGACGATCGCCAGTCCCAGACCGGTGCCGCCGCTATCCCGCGACCGGTCCCGGTTCACCCGATAGAAGCGCTCGGTGATCCGCTGCAAATGGTGGGCGGGGATGCCGGCGCCGTTGTCCTCCACCTCCAGATGCACGCCGCGCTCGTCCGCATACCAGCGAATGGCGATCCGGCTGCCGTCCGGGGTGTAGCGCACCGCATTGAACACCAGATTGGCGAACGCGCTGTGCAATTCCTCCTCGTTGGCACGAATCCACAGGCGCCGCTCCACTTGCAGCGCCAGCCGATGGCCATGCTCGCCGCTGAGCGCGTGGGCGTCTCCGGCAATAGCGTCCAGCAGGGCGGGTACGTCTACCGGACGCAGCAGCCGGTCGGTCTGCTTTTCCAGGCGGGCCAGCAGCAGCAGATCCTCGATCAGGCGCAACATGCGGGACGATTGCTGCTGCATGCCGCGCAGCGGCCTGAGCCAGCGCGGTGGCAGCGCCTCCTCGCTATCCAGCAGGGTTTCCAGATAGCCGTTGATGACGGTCAACGGCGTGCGCAGTTCATGCGATACGTTGGCGATCAGATCGCGCCGCGTCTGCTCCAGGCGATGCACCCGGGTGTTGTCAGCAGCCAGCAGCAGGCGCTGCGTTTTGCTGTAAGGGGCGATACGCACGCTTAGCGTAATATCGACATTGGACGGCGCCGGAAATTCCACCCGTTCATCGTAACGATGGCGGGCGAGGAAATTGACGAAGGTCGGATGGCGCACCAGATGGGTGACTTTGAGGCCGCAGTCCTGCCGGTACAGCCCCAGCAGCCGCCCGGAGGCGTCATTGCACCACAGCAGGGTATCATTTTCGTCCAGCACCACCACGGCATCGGGCAGGGCGGCGGCGGCGGCTTGAAACTGCTTGAGGATGCGGCTGACCTTGCGCTTGCGCTGGCGACTGCGCTGCCGCAGTTGAAAGCAGCGCTGGTAGACGCTGTCCCAGACGGGATTCCGGCGCAGCGGACGCAGGCTCGGCGGGCGCATGGGCGGACCGTGCCGCAACCACCATTCCAGGCGATAGAGATGCGAAAGGTGCCAACCCAGACAGCCCAGCGTAGCCGCCAGCAGGGCCGGCGCCGTCTGCCCCACCGTCCAGCCGAACGCGCCGGCCAATGCCAGCAGGATGGCGGTGCGCCACAACAGGGTACGCCAGGCAGGGGACACGTTCAGATCTGGGTGGAAAAGCGATAGCCGGCGCCCCGCACTGTCTGGATCAGCTGGTCGTGACCGTGTGGCTCCAGAGCCTTGCGCAGGCGTCGGATGTGCACGTCCACGGTGCGTTCCTCCACGTACACATTGCTGCCCCAGACCCGGTCCAGCAACTGGTTGCGGCTGTAGACGCGCTCCGGATGGGACATGAAGAACTCCAGCAGGCGGTATTCCGTGGGGCCGATATCCACAAAATTATCGGCCACGCTGACCCGGTGGCTGGCCGTATCCAGCAGCAGATCGTTGGCCTTGAGAATTTCGTCCTCCGCCGGCGGACTGCCGCGGCGCAGCACCGCCCGGATACGCGCCACCAGTTCCCGCGGCGAAAACGGTTTGGTCACGTAATCGTCGGCGCCGCTTTCCAACCCCTGCACCTTGTCCTCCTCTGCGGTGCGGGCGGTCAGCATGATGATCGGGATATCGCGGGTCAGCTCTTCTTTTTTCAGGCGGCGGGCGTAATCGATCCCGCTGATGCCGGGCAGCATCCAGTCGAGCAGAATCAGATCCGGCAGCGCATCGGCGATCGCCGCCTGCGCCTGGCGCGCATCCGCCGCCTCCTGGAGGTCGAAGCCGGTGTTTTCCAGGGCGAAAGCAATCATTTCCCGGATGGGTTGCTCGTCTTCTATAATCAAAATGTTTTTTGCGTTCATGATGTCCAGTCACGCCAACCAAAACCGGGTTATCTTATAGGCGCGTCATATTACAGGGAGTTTACAATATGCGCCGCCCGCCTACTGATGGGGAAATCTGCAATGTCGTCACCGTTCGCCTGCGCCGCTGTTCTGTTAGTCTGGTTTTCCATGTGCATCACGCCGCCCGCCTTAAGCGAGGAACTGCATACGCTGGTCGCCGTCCCCGGCCGCCCGGCGGCGCCGGCTTTCAATCTGGTCGACACCCGCGGCAAGGCACACGCTCTGTCCGCGTATCGCGGCAAGGTGGTGCTCATTAATTTCTGGGCCACGTGGTGCGAACCGTGCCGCGAGGAAATGCCCGCCCTGCAGCGCGCCTGGGAACAGTTGCGCGACCGGGGCGGCGTGGTGCTGGCGGTGAATGTGGGTGACGACGCGCCGACCGTAGACCGGTTTCTGCAGGAGGTGAAAGTGGATTTTCCCATTCTGCTGGGCTGGGATGATGAGTTGCTGGCGCAATGGTCGATCCAGGGCCTGCCGATGACCTTCATTATTGATCCGCAGGGCCGGCTGGCCTATCGCGTGGCGGGCCAACTGGAGTGGAACGATCCGGCGCTGCTGGCCAAGGTGCTGGCGCTCAAGGAAGAGCGATGATTGGCCCGCCGCAGTGGCTCAACCGCCCAACCCTGTCCCCTTCCCGGACCTGTCACAGCATGCTCATCAAACAACGACCCCGCAGCGAAACTACCTATCACCTTGCCCTGGAGGCAGGACTGTCCCCATTGCTGGCGCATATCATCGCCGGCCGTCTGGCCGATCTCGACGGCGATATTCAACGCATCACCAAGCCCGCGCTCAAATACATCGATCATCCGGAGCAGCTTAAGGACGCCGACCGGGCGGCGGAACGGCTGGCCGACGCCATCATGCAGCGGCAGCGTATCGGCATTCTGACCGATTACGATGTCGATGGCGTCACCTCGCATGCGCTGATCTACCGGGTGCTGACCGAGTATTTCGCCTTTCCCAAGTCGCATATCGACAGCCTGATCGGGCATCGCATCCGCGACGGCTATGGGATCAGCGTGAACTTGATCGAACGGATTCTGGCCGGCCATCCCCTGCCTGCTGTCATTATCACGGCCGATTGCGGCTCCTCCGACGAAGCGCGGATTGCCCGCCTCAAGGCCGCCGGCATCGATGTCATCGTCACCGACCATCATGCTCTCTCCATCGAGGGACCACCGCCGTCCGCCTACGCCGTGGTTAATCCCACCCGCACCGATTGCGGCTATCCGGACGCCACTATCGCCGGCTGCATGGCCGCCTGGCTGCTGCTGTCCTATCTGCGCGGCAAATTGATCGAGCGGGGTTATCTGCCGGCCACCGCCCCCAAGCTCGCCAGGGAACTGGATTACGTCAGCCTGGGGACCGTGGCCGATTGCGTCAGCATCGGCACGGCGATCAACCGGGCGGTAGTGACCATCGGTCTGCAGCAACTGAATCGCTTCGACCGTCCCTGTTGGCGGGCCATACGTCTCCTGCTGAGTCGCCACGACCAGGGTTTTCGTGCAGAAGATCTCGGCTTTCAAATCGGTCCCCGCATCAACGCCCGCTCCCGGCTGGACGATCCCTACGCCGCGCTGTGCTATCTGCTGGCCGATACCGACGAGGAGGCGTGCCGCTATCTGGCGATGCTGGATCTGGACAATCAGGACCGCAAGGTCATCGAGCGGGATATGGTCGAAATGGCTCGCCGCCAGGCCGAGGAACAGGTCGGGCGAGGTCGCCTGTCGCTGGTGATTTACCTTGAGGGTGGCCATGCCGGGGTGCAGGGTATCGTCGCCTCTCGTCTGGTCGATGCCTTCGGCCGTCCCGCTATCGTCTTGTGCAATACCGCCGAGCCTTCGCATCTGACCGGCTCGGCGCGCAGCATCCGCGAATTGCATCTGCGGGATGTGTTGCAGCAGGTGGCCGATGCCCAACCGCAACTGTTCGTCAAATTCGGCGGCCATCGCGGCGCGGCGGGATTGACCCTCTATCGCGACCTGCTGGCGGTTTTTCAGGAAGCCTTCGAGCAGGCGGTCAGGGCGCAACTGGGCGAACAGACCCTGGCGCCGGCGCTGTGGACCGATGGACCGCTGCCGGAAGAAGCCATTGCGCTGGAGACCGTGAGAGAACTCGACCAATTGCAACCCTACGGTCGGGAGTTCGAAGCGCCGGTGTTCGAGGGCCACTTCTACGTGGCCTCGGTGCGGGTGATCGGAGCGGACCCGGTGCATCTGCTGCTGGTATTGAAAATCGGGCAGAAGGTCTATGACGCCGTCTGGTTCCGCGCCCTGGAAAAGGCCGGCGATCCTCTGCCGCTAGTGGCGGGTGAGACCGTGCGCTGCGCCTACCGGCTGAGCAGCAGGGAGTATCGAGGCGAGCGGAATTTGCGGCTGATGATTGACTATGCGGGGCATTAAGGCGGGACAATCCGCCCCTGGGAGCGCTGGCGTCCTGGCCGGCCTAGGGGCCTCTTAAGGCGGGACAAGCCGCCCCTGGGAGCGCCGGCGTCCTGGCCGGCCTAGGGGCCTCTTAAGGCGGGACAAGCCGCCCCTGGGAGCGCCGGCGTCCTCGCCGGCCTCGGGGCCTCTGGCCATGAGCATAGCACCACTGATAACCGACGCAGGTATGAAAGAAATCTCTATTACCGAGGCGAAAAACAGCTTTACCCACTGGGTTCACCAAGCCGAGCAAGGCGAATCAATTCATTGGATACCAACATCCTGTCGGAACCTGCCAAGGTCAAGCCGAACGATTCGATAATCTCCGACTGGAGAATTGGTTCGAGTATTGAGCGAACGTAACCTCAATGGAGCAGAGCTTGTGCGAAGCGTAATCTAGGTTCCTCTGGCTGGCCGAAACGATGATTATGGCCTCTTGTTTGGCTATCTTCCCGTATCCAAAGAAGTAGCTGAAATAATCAGGAATTCGAGAATAAGCTTGAGAGAAAGCCAAGAGAAATGAATGAAAAAGACAATGAGGTATATCTTGCTCATGTCCGCGAGTTGGGAAAAGGCCAGTGGCTGGAACACTCGTTAGAAGAACATCTGCTCGCCGTCGCAGCACAGGCTAGTCGTTTTGCCGCCTTATTCGGTAGTGGTGATTGGGCAGGTCTGGCGGGATTATGGCACGATCTGGGTAAATATAGCGCTGATTTTCAAGGCTATATCCGCAAGGCCTCCGGTTATGAGCCGGATGCGCATATCGAAACGCCTGGTCGTGTCGATCACTCCAGTGCTGGAGCGCTTTATGCCACCAGGGAACCGGGTGATCTGCGTGGGCGCGTTATCGCCTATCTGGTTGCGGGCCATCATTCTGGCCTGCTTGATTGGAGCGGAGCTGAGGCAGGGCGAAAGGCACTCAGCCAGAGGCTCCAAAAAAAGAACTTGCTGGAAACCACCCTGGCGCAACCTATCCCCGGCAGCATCCTCAACGCCGATCGACCCACCAGCAAGCCCGCTAAGGGTGCTGACCCTGCCTTATGGATCAGAATGCTGTTTTCCTGCCTGGTGGATGCCGATTTCCTCGATACCGAAGCGTTCATGGATGCCGGCAAAGCGACGACACGCACGGGCTATCCTGAACTTTATGAACTGCTGCCCCGTTTCGATGCCCACCTGGCGGAGTTAGTCGCCGGGGCGGATGATACTAAGGTCAATCGTCTGCGTGCAAAGATCCTGCGCCGCTGCCAACAGCAGGCGACTCAGTCGCCAGGACTATTCTCTTTGACTGTCCCCACGGGTGGTGGCAAGACTTTGTCCTCGCTAGCTTTCGCCTTGCGTCATGCCTTGACTCATGGCAAGCGTCGCGTCATTTATGTGATCCCCTACACCAGTATTATCGAGCAGACTGCCAATGTATTCCGCGCCATTTTCGGTGATGCCGTGCTGGAGCACCACAGCAACCTGGATTCCAGCCACGAGACGCCGCGCAGCCGCCTGGCCTGCGAAAATTGGGATGCGCCTATCGTCGTCACCACATCGGTGCAGTTCTTTGAGTCCCTGTTTGCCGCCCGCACCAGCCGCGTGAGGAAGTTACACAATATCGTCGATTCGGTGGTGGTTCTCGACGAAGCCCAGTTGCTGCCACCCGATTTTCTGCAACCCATCCTGCATGTGATCGATCAACTCAAGGATCACTACGGTGCGAGCTTCGTGCTGTGCACCGCAACCCAGCCGGCGCTTGAACCCAGCAGCAGCTTCGATCAACCTTTCAAAGGGCTGAAGGGAATCCGGGAAATTATGGAAGATACCCAATCCCTGCATCAGGCTTTGTGCCGGGTCGAAGTCATCATTCCGAACGATCTGCAAACCGGTACTTCCTGGGAAGCCCTGGCCGGGGAACTGCAAACCCATGAATCCGTATTGTGCATTGTGGACCGCCGTGATGACTGCCGAACCTTATGCCGGTTAATGCCCGAAGGGACCCTGCATCTATCGGGGTTGATGTGCGGCCAGCATCGCTCTGAAGTGATCGACAAAATCAAGCGGTCGCTGCAAGCGGGTGAGGCGGTGCGCGTTATCAGCACCCAATTGGTCGAAGCCGGGGTCGATATCGATTTCCCGGTGGTGTATCGCGCACTGGCGGGTCTGGACTCTATCGCTCAGGCGGCAGGCCGTTGTAACCGCGAAGGCTTGCTGGATGGATTGGGGCGCGTCGTGGTGTTTGTACCGCTGAAGCCTGCCCCTATCGGGCACTTACGCCAAGCTCAAAATTGCGGTCGGCAACTGCTGCAACAGCAACTTGCCGACCTCCTGGCGCCTGAGCACTTCAAGACGTATTTTCAGCAGCTTTACTGGATAAAGGGAGATCAGTTGGATCGCCACCACATCCTTAACGATCTCAAGCCCAATCGGGACTTGGAATTCCTTTTCAGCAGCGCGGCGAATAAATTCCGGATTATTGACGAGGACCAACAGGCTTCTGTTATCGTGCGCTACGGTGCAAGTCCAACATTTATCGAGCAATTAGGTCAGCTCGGGCCGGAGCGCTGGTTATTGCGCAAGTTGCAACGCTATGTGGTCAACCTGCCCCGTCGCCAGTATCAGGAATTGCTGAGAAACGCCGATATACAGGAAATTCATCCAGGACTATTTGTTCAAACGCATGATCGCTTATATCATAGACACCTGGGGTTGTTAGGCGACGATCCGGCCTATTACGAACCGGAAGAACTCATTATCTGACTGCTCAGCAGGGAAAATCTAATGATTGGCCAGCAAACCGTCTGTTTACGTGTTTGGGGAGATAACGCCTGTTTTACCCGCCCGGAAATGAAGGTCGAGCGGGTATCCTACGACGTCATCACACCGTCCGCCGCCCGCGGGATTCTCGAAGCGATTCTCTGGAAACCTGCTATTCGCTGGGTAGTCACCCGCATCGACGTACTCAATCCGATCCGCTGGGAATCGGTGCGACGTAATGAAGTTTCGGCAGTGATTCCGGCGGCCAGTGTGCGTACCGCCATGAATAAGGGGAGTGGCAACCTGGGGCTTTATATAGAAGACGTGCGACAGCAACGGGCAGGGCTGTTGCTGCGTCAGGTGGATTATCTGATCCATGCTTACTTCGAGATGACCGACAAGGCAGGTGTTGAGGATAACTCCACCAAATTCGCCGACATGTTCCGCCGGCGTGCGGAGAAAGGGCAATGTTTCAATCAACCTTATCTGGGTTGTCGGGAATTTTCCGCCGCTTTTACCTATATCGACCCGACAGGTGAATTACCCATACCCATTGCCGAAAATCGTGATCTGGGCTGGATGCTCTATGATATGGATCATAGCGGCGCCGAACCGACGCCGCGATTTTTCCGCGCTCAAATGGATAACGGTTCCGTTAGAGTGCCGGCCTGGGATAGTGCGGAGGTGATGGAATGATTTTGCAGGCATTGAATGATTATTACCACCGTAAAACCCATGAAGACAGTACTGAATTGGCACCATTAGGATTTGAAAAAAAGGAAATCCCTTTCATTATCGTGCTCGACCGTGAAGGCCACTTTATCGATCTTGAGGATACCCGGCTAGGAGAAGGCAAGAAGAAGAGCGGAAGAATATTTACTGTTCCGCAGGGCGAAAAGAAAACGTCTGGTATTGCAGCGAATCTGCTTTGGGACACGCTGGGTTACGTATTAGGTGTGGTCAGCACAGCCAAGGCGGAAAAGCTCGATGCCAATAAATTTAAAAAAGAACAACAAAGATCCCATGAGATGCACGCTGCTTTCATCCGACGCATTGAGGAAACTTTTGCTGAATCTATAGCCGATGAAGGTGTGAATGCAGTATTGACTTTTTTAAAGGCTCAGGATTTTGAACAACTTTATACCCATTCCAATTGGCAGGAATGTAAAAGTAGTACCGGGAATATCAGCTTTCGTCTACTTAATCAAACTGAACTCGTCTGCCAACGACAGGCAGTTCAAGATACGATTACATTGATCTTATCAGGCAGGCAGCAGCAAAGAAACCCTTGTTTAATCACCGGCGGATTCGATGTCATCGCTCGGTTACATCCTGCTATTAAAGGGGTCTGGGATGCACAGACCGCTGGGGCCAACATCGTTTCTTTTAATCTGGATGCTTTCAATTCCTACGGCAAGACGCAAGGCTTGAATGCGCCTGTAGGGGAACGCGCCGCCTTCGCCTACACTACGGCTGTCAATCATCTGCTACGCAAGGGTTCACGCCAGCGTATGCAGGTAGGCGACGCCACCACTGTATTCTGGGCGGAAAAAGCCCATCCGGTAGAAGACAGCTTTGTCGATTGGATCGAAGAGGATCGGGACGACCCGGATCGCCATATCCAGGCAGTTCGCGCTTTATATGCCGCTCCGCAATCCGGCGCTGTACCTATTGAAGATGACAGCACCCGGTTCTATGTGCTGGGACTTTCCCCCAATGCCGCCCGTATCGCCGTGCGCTTCTGGCATGTCTGCACCGTGGGTGAATTGGCGCGAAACATACGAGTGTACTTTGATGACATCCGTATCGAACATGCGCCTTATGAAGCAGAATTTTTATCGCTGTTTCGCCTGCTGACCACCACCGCGTTACAGGGCAAAGCTGAAAATATCCCCCCGAATCTGGCCGGCGATGTGATGAAGGCGATTCTGGCCGATACACCCTATCCACGTACATTACTGGTGGCTGCCTTGCGTCGGGTGCGGGCGGAGAGAAAGGTCGACTATCCCCATGCCGCCGCCATCAAGGCGGTGCTGGTTCGTAACTCAAGATCTGAACAGAAGGAGATTGGAGTGTCACTCGATGAACAAAATACCAATGTAGGTTATCGACTTGGGCGACTGTTCGCCGTTTTAGAACGTGCTCAAGAAGCTGCTAATCCCGGCATCAATGCTACGATTCGCGATCGCTTTTATGGCGCTGCTTCCAGTACGCCGGTGATAGCTTTCTCCCATTTAATGAAGCTAAAAAATCACCATATTGCCAAACTGGAGAATCGCGGGCAGGCAGTCAATCTGGAAAAGCTTATCGGCCAGATTATGGATGGTATCGATAACTTTCCGCCGCATCTGAGTCTTGATGACCAGGGCCGCTTTGCTATTGGCTATTACCATCAGCGACAAAATTTTTTCGCTAAGCATCAAAGTGATAACGAGCAACAAGGGGAATGAAGATGACCAACTCGATCCAAAACCGTTATGAGTTTGTGTTACTGTTTGACGTAATTGATGGTAATCCAAACGGTGACCCGGACGCTGGTAATCTCCCGCGTGTGGACCCAGAAACCGGTAATGGGCTGGTTACGGATGTATGCTTGAAACGCAAGATAAGGAACTATGTAGGCATTGCCAAAAGTGAAAAGCCTCCCTATGAAATCTATATCAAAGAAAAAGCCATATTGAACAAGCAGCATGAACGCGCCTATCAAGCCCTGGAAATAGACCTGTCGGGTGATGTGGGTAAACGCAAGGGAGGAGATAATGTAGAAGCGGCCAGGCAATGGATGTGCCAAAACTTCTACGATGTACGTGGCTTTGGAGCAGTCATGTCGACTGGGATTAATTGCGGTCAGGTACGCGGTCCCATCCAATTAACTTTTGCCCGGAGTATTAACCAGGTAGTGCCGTTAGAACACAGCATCACCCGCATGGCAGTGGCTACCGAAGCTGAGGCTGAAAAGCAAGGGGGCGATAATCGCACCATGGGCCGTAAATTCACCATTCCTTATGGCCTGTATAGGACGCATGGTTTCATTTCGGCCCATCTTGCCGAACAAACCGGTTTCTCGGAGGATGATCTGCAATTGTTTTGGGAGGCCCTGACCAATATGTTCGAGCATGATCGCTCCGCTGCCCGTGGCCAAATGGCCACTCGTGGCCTCTATGTATTCAAACATGACAATAAATTGGGCCGCGCTCCCGCGCATGTCTTGTTCGATCATATTCGGGTCACTCCAACAAGCAGTGTGCCACGGCGGTTCGAAGATTTCGCCATCACAGTGGACGACAATATGCCGGAGGGTGTTCAACTGTTACGGTTGATCGGCTGAAATGCTGGGTGATTGAATTTATGGACGAGAATTTAGAGGATGAGGCGGACGACGCCGTTCCCATCTCCGCCCTACAGCATTACAGCTATTGCCCACGCCAATGCGCGTTGATCCATCTGGAGCAGACTTTCGAGGAGAACCTCTATACGTTGCGAGGTCGTGCCGTGCATGCCCAGGTGGATATCCCCGAAAGTTGTCTGGAAGAAGGGGTACGTGTCGAGCGCGCATTACCCATCTTTTCCCGGCGACTGGGGTTGGTCGGCAAAGCCGATGTCGTAGAGTTCCTGGATGACGGCACCCCTTATCCAGTCGAATATAAACACGGGCCGCGCCGGCCCAAGGAACATGATGATATTCAACTGGCTGCTCAGGCAATGTGCCTCGAACAAATGACAGGGTTGCCGGTTCGTTACGGGGCTATCTATCACCACAGTTCCCGCCGTCGTCGGGTCGTTGAAATTACGCTGGCCTTGCGGGCGGAAGTCGAGCGGTTGGCGCCGCTGATTCGCAATCTGTTGCACGATGGCCGCCTGCCGCCGCCGGTGGCTGATGAGCGTTGCCGCCATTGCTCTCTCAAGGATGCCTGCCAACCGGAAGCGGTCGCCGCCGTCGGCCGTTTGCAACAGTTGCGCGCCAGTTTGTATATGCCAGAGGAGGATGAGGAATGCGCCAACTCTTGAATACGCTGTTCGTCACCACGCCCAATGCCTATATACGGTTAGAAGGCGAAACTCTATGCGTGGAAGTCGATAGGGAGAAAAAGCTGCAAGTGCCGCTGCATCATCTCGGCAGCTTGGTCATCATCGGCGACGTCATGGTGACGCCCGCTGTGCTGCATCGCTGCGCCGAAGAGGGCAGAAGCGTCGTTTGGCTGAACCGGCAGGGACAGTTCAGCGCCAGGCTGGAAGGACCGGTCAGCGGCAACATCCTGCTGCGGCAGGCGCAGCATTCGGCAGCCAGGGATGGAGCAACAACGGTGAACATTGCTCGTGCCTGTATTGCAGGTAAGCTGCGTAACACCCGTCACGTCTTGCTGAGAGGGGCGCGGGATACCAGAAATAAAGGAGATGCCGACGCTCTGCGCCAAGCGGCACGACTGTTGGCGAATCACCTGCGCGAGTTGCCGGATGCGAGTAATCTCGATACCTTGCGCGGTCTGGAAGGAGACAGTGCCCGCGTGTATTTCGCGACCCTTATCTATCTTGTCCGCTCTGAGCAGCGGGATACCTTCAGCTTTCAGAAGCGCACCCGGAGACCGCCGCTCGACCGTTTCAATGCGTTGCTCTCGTTCGTTTACACCTTGCTGGTGCATGATTGCCGCTCGGCGTTGGAGGGCGTGGGTCTCGATCCGCAGCTTGGATATTTACATGCCGTGCGCCCCGGTCGACCTGCGCTGGCGTTGGATTTGATGGAGGAATTTCGGCCTGTGATAGCCGATCGCCTGGCAGTCACGTTGATCAATCGTGGTCAGTTAACGTCGAGCAGTTTCGAGCAACGATCCGGTGGGGCGGTATATCTCAACGATCAGGGCCGCAAGATGGTGATCACCGCCTACCAGCAACGTAAGCAGGATGAACTGAATCATCCTTTGCTGGAGCAGTCCGTGCCGATGGGCTTGTTACCTCATATTCAGGCCCGCTTCCTGGCCCGTACCCTGCGCGGCGATATGGACGGCTATTTGCCATTCCTCGGTCATTAGGGATTATCGCTATGCTGATATTGGTTGCTTACGATGTATCCACGGAGACTTCGGAGGGCCAACGGCGGTTGCGGCGGGTAGCCAAGGTCTGCCTGAATTATGGTCAACGGGTGCAAAAGTCGGTATTTGAATGCCGGGTTGATCAGATGCATTTTGAGGATTTACAACGCCGCCTGCTGAAGGAAATTAGTGAGGAAGAAGACAATCTGCGGTTTTACCGGCTGACTGAACCACTGGAACGGAACGTGATCGAGTATGGAAAATTCAAGGCGGTGGATTTTGAAGGGCCTCTCATCGTCTAGCGCGAACCTCAAGCGGGGAAAGAAAACCCTGAAGGTTCGCGCTACATTTAAGAAGTTGATATTCATGGCTAATTTTGCAAGCAAGCTGACCCGTCAGTCTACTCCGATAGTCCTCGTTATGAGGATCGCGCTATACAACTTGGAAAGCTTTGAATATCATGATCTTGCAGCTATGCTGCATCGCCCGCCTTTCGGGGCGGGTGTGGATTGAAACAGCGGGCGATTCAAGCGGCGGCGGATACCAATGGAGCATCGCCCGCCTTTCGGGGCGGGTGTGGATTGAAACATTAATGATATCGCCGCTGGCCAGATCGTACAGGCATCGCCCGCCTTTCGGGGCGGGTGTGGATTGAAACGTGGTCGCATTGATGGTAATGTTTGTTGACGCATGCATCGCCCGCCTTTCGGGGCGGGTGTGGATTGAAACATCCGTCACCGAATAAAGCTGTACCCGCGCTCCCGCATCGCCCGCCTTTCGGGGCGGGTGTGGATTGAAACACATTGCCCACCACTCGATGGCGGACCCTTCCGGGCATCGCCCGCCTTTCGGGGCGGGTGTGGATTGAAACAATTTAAGCTCGCGATGGTGAAGATAAGGGAAAAGCATCGCCCGCCTTTCGGGGCGGGTGTGGATTGAAACTTCGCATCCTCTTCCGTGGCGTTGCCGAGGAAAACGCATCGCCCGCCTTTCGGGGCGGGTGTGGATTGAAACCTCCACGTAGCGAGTGCCGTCGCATAGCGGTTCTAGCATCGCCCGCCTTTCGGGGCGGGTGTGGATTGAAACTTTTCAGAGTCCTCAGCCATAGCACTGGATCATCGCATCGCCCGCCTTTCGGGGCGGGTGTGGATTGAAACCGATAAGGTGACTGGTAATTGTCTCGTTTTGGTTGCATCGCCCGCCTTTCGGGGCGGGTGTGGATTGAAACCTCCTTTACTGCGACCTATGTCAAGCAGGTTCTGGGGGGGCATCGCCCGCCTTTCGGGGCGGGTGTGGATTGAAACAATCCCGAATCCGGCGTACATCTGCCCTCTCACGCATCGCCCGCCTTTCGGGGCGGGTGTGGATTGAAACAGCAGTTCGTCCAGCGACTCGTGGAAGGCGGCCTGCATCGCCCGCCTTTCGGGGCGGGTGTGGATTGAAACAGATCTTTCTTGGCGGCTTGCACCTGCTCGGTTTGCATCGCCCGCCTTTCGGGGCGGGTGTGGATTGAAACACCGCACCGACTCGGCGGTAACCGAGGGGAGAATGCATCGCCCGCCTTTCGGGGCGGGTGTGGATTGAAACAGATTATTCCATTTCGATAGATTATGTCGTATTGCATCGCCCGCCTTTCGGGGCGGGTGTGGATTGAAACCTGGATTGATTTGCAAAATGTTAATTTAAGTGGGGCATCGCCCGCCTTTCGGGGCGGGTGTGGATTGAAACATGCTGATTATTTACATACCAGCGGAAATATTAGGCATCGCCCGCCTTTCGGGGCGGGTGTGGATTGAAACCTGATGACCCCGCAAGTAGTACTGAAGTTCTAAGGCATCGCCCGCCTTTCGGGGCGGGTGTGGATTGAAACCAGGACACCCTGAAAGACATCGCTATCACTGGC
The DNA here is from genome assembly GCA_963708455.1 of uncultured Pseudomonadota bacterium. Classification (GTDB taxonomy): domain Bacteria; phylum Pseudomonadota; class Gammaproteobacteria; order Competibacterales; family Competibacteraceae; genus CAIMUS01. The sequence continues at coordinate 186,736 of CAVPSQ010000004.1, read as the reverse complement.
GCATCGCCCGCCTTTCGGGGCGGGTGTGGATTGAAACGGATAGATGGTGCTGGCGCTAAGCAAATATCAGCAGCATCGCCCGCCTTTCGGGGCGGGTGTGGATTGAAACTCGACAAACCAAATAAATTAATCCCGCTATTGACGCATCGCCCGCCTTTCGGGGCGGGTGTGGATTGAAACATAAAATTCCTCATCTACAAACCGGGCGACAAAAAGCATCGCCCGCCTTTCGGGGCGGGTGTGGATTGAAACGTGGTCGCATTGACAGTGATATTGGTTGATGCGGGCATCGCCCGCCTTTCGGGGCGGGTGTGGATTGAAACGTGATTTGGTTATCGATGGCCTGAATCGTGGCTGGCATCGCCCGCCTTTCGGGGCGGGTGTGGATTGAAACAGTTTGAAAATGATTTAGTGCAGCGCTCCAAACTGCATCGCCCGCCTTTCGGGGCGGGTGTGGATTGAAACGTGTCTGGGGCATCCCCGAAGAGGCTAAATTCGAGCATCGCCCGCCTTTCGGGGCGGGTGTGGATTGAAACCTCGACGGTGCCGGCGGCGACGCGATCGAAGACCCGCATCGCCCGCCTTTCGGGGCGGGTGTGGATTGAAACAACCGGCTCTGCAGCGTCCATATTCGCTTGCACCGCATCGCCCGCCTTTCGGGGCGGGTGTGGATTGAAACCTTTTTCTCTAAGCGTAATCGCAAGGCGCTCTGTGCATCGCCCGCCTTTCGGGGCGGGTGTGGATTGAAACTTCTACGGCATCCGTCGTCGGGCCGGTATTCCCTGCATCGCCCGCCTTTCGGGGCGGGTGTGGATTGAAACCGAGATATCCGGTGGACGGAGCGGCGGCGGGTCGCATCGCCCGCCTTTCGGGGCGGGTGTGGATTGAAACACCGATTCGGCTGTCTTTTGTGAGACCGATGGGGGGCATCGCCCGCCTTTCGGGGCGGGTGTGGATTGAAACTTGTAGGGTGAGAATATCGCTATTCGAGATATAGGCATCGCCCGCCTTTCGGGGCGGGTGTGGATTGAAACTGCAAAAGATTACCGCGCCTGACACGATAAAAGATGCATCGCCCGCCTTTCGGGGCGGGTGTGGATTGAAACAGGGTAGCAACTGCTGGCGCGCCCCCGCTGCCTTGCATCGCCCGCCTTTCGGGGCGGGTGTGGATTGAAACACCTTTTCCCCGGACGATCTGAGCACGCCGCTGCGCATCGCCCGCCTTTCGGGGCGGGTGTGGATTGAAACACCTCGGAATGGAAACCTGGGGCGATGAATGGGAGCATCGCCCGCCTTTCGGGGCGGGTGTGGATTGAAACAGTGTCGCCGGCGCAAAGGATGCTGAGCGGGTTTGCATCGCCCGCCTTTCGGGGCGGGTGTGGATTGAAACATCTTGCTGCAACAACTCCTTTCGGTGGCTCAGCACGCATCGCCCGCCTTTCGGGGCGGGTGTGGATTGAAACACCAGATCAACAGCCGTCACCGTTGCCGACTGTAGGCATCGCCCGCCTTTCGGGGCGGGTGTGGATTGAAACCCGTAACTATCGCGCGGCATGTGCGGCCCTGGCGTGCATCGCCCGCCTTTCGGGGCGGGTGTGGATTGAAACGTCGGCATCTGCGCCTGGGTCTGGCTTAGCTCCGGCATCGCCCGCCTTTCGGGGCGGGTGTGGATTGAAACATCGAAGTAATCTCGCTACTGCTCATATCATTCGGCATCGCCCGCCTTTCGGGGCGGGTGTGGATTGAAACATTCTCCAGCGTCTTGATCTGCTCGTCATCGAGCGCATCGCCCGCCTTTCGGGGCGGGTGTGGATTGAAACAGAGTAGGTTCAACCCGCCAACCAGCGATCAAGTGACGAGCATCGCCCGCCTTTCGGGGCGGGTGTGGATTGAAACAAGCTCGCCTGGATTGTTTTGATCATCGAATAGCGCATCGCCCGCCTTTCGGGGCGGGTGTGGATTGAAACAGGCGTCTTTAGCGAAACCGTTTATTGCGGAATTGCATCGCCCGCCTTTCGGGGCGGGTGTGGATTGAAACGCCAGCGAGGATGTGACGGGGGTGGCGCCCGTCGGCATCGCCCGCCCTTCGGGGCGGGTGTGGATTGAAACCCGGTCGAGCCAGTCAGCCACGGTGAATCCGCTCGCATCGCCCGCCCTTCGGGGCGGGTGTGGATTGAAACCGATGGAGTTCCAGGGGTTGGTGGGCGACTTAATGCATCGCCCGCCCTTCGGGGCGGGTGTGGATTGAAACCCTCTTAGCGAGCTCATACCGCACATGCGGACCTTGCATCGCCCGCCCTTCGGGGCGGGTGTGGATTGAAACGCTGGAGATACGCTGCTTCCCCCATTGTCACAGGGCATCGCCCGCCCTTCGGGGCGGGTGTGGATTGAAACACCGTCCAGCCCATAATTGGCATAGACCAAATCATGCATCGCCCGCCCTTCGGGGCGGGTGTGGATTGAAACAATCTTGTACTCTGGGATTTCAAATCCCAAATCAATGCATCGCCCGCCCTTCGGGGCGGGTGTGGATTGAAACATCTCCAATAAAACACATACGCTCATCACATTTGCATCGCCCGCCCTTCGGGGCGGGTGTGGATTGAAACTGCCTGACACCACCGCGTTGGAAATAATAAACTTGCATCGCCCGCCCTTCGGGGCGGGTGTGGATTGAAACAGTCACCACACGCATGCAGTAACTGAGAGGAAAGCATCGCCCGCCCTTCGGGGCGGGTGTGGATTGAAACAGCACCGCGTCTTGCTGAGCCAGTGTCAGAGCGGCATCGCCCGCCCTTCGGGGCGGGTGTGGATTGAAACCGCTCTGGGGCTGTCAGTGCGCTCCTCGGTGCGCTGCATCGCCCGCCCTTCGGGGCGGGTGTGGATTGAAACTATCAGGGCGGCGCGGATCCAATCCAATAGCGTTGCATCGCCCGCCCTTCGGGGCGGGTGTGGATTGAAACGCTGTTGGAGAATGGCTGGGTAGCCGCTGTAGCGTGGCATCGCCCGCCCTTCGGGGCGGGTGTGGATTGAAACAGCTACAACCAGGGAAAAAATGGTTCTGGTTTTGGCATCGCCCGCCCTTCGGGGCGGGTGTGGATTGAAACCTCTAGGCCAGCGCCAAGGCGCCGGAATCAAAGACGCATCGCCCGCCCTTCGGGGCGGGTGTGGATTGAAACTCGTTAGGAGGGGGTACGGTGGATCGATATAAAACGCATCGCCCGCCCTTCGGGGCGGGTGTGGATTGAAACCGCCACCCGCCCTGTCGATCCATACGTCTCGAATGCATCGCCCGCCCTTCGGGGCGGGTGTGGATTGAAACTTTCCGGGCGCACCGGTAGACCTGCCCTCCGGGAAGCATCGCCCGCCCTTCGGGGCGGGTGTGGATTGAAACTAGTAGGGCAGTCTTCGAACTGCTCTCAGCCGGTGCATCGCCCGCCTTTCGGGGCGGGTGTGGATTGAAACCATGCGATACCATAGCCTACGCTACAGCACCTCCTGCATCGCCCGCCTTTCGGGGCGGGTGTGGATTGAAACTAGGAGCAGTGCCAAGGAAAGCGGGCATCTTGACAGCATCGCCCGCCTTTCGGGGCGGGTGTGGATTGAAACTCTCTTTTCCATGCGGAACCAAAGCCCCTGACACGCATCGCCCGCCTTTCGGGGCGGGTGTGGATTGAAACAAGCCCTGGACCCAACATGACCAACCACCCAAACCGTAACCCGCGCCGGCCCAATCCGGCGCGCAATCCCGCTCCTGAAGAGATCAAGGATGCACGCCTGGCGGCATCCTTGACGCAAACCCAGGCGGCTGAACTGATCTATTCCAGCCTGCGAGCGTGGCAGCAGTGGGAGGCCGGCGACAGGAAGATGCACCCGGCTTTTTTCGAGTTATTTAAAATAAAGTCTTGACAGGTGCGCATCGCCCGCCCTTCGGGGCGGGTGTGGATCGAAACTTCACAGTATTGAAAAGCTTTTGGCCAGTCTCGATCAAGCCGCTCCGGTCGCTGACCTTCGGGAGCGCAGTGTGTAGTCCCTCTTTGACTGTCTCGGCCAGTTGCTGGACAGTTCCCATCGTTTCCTCAGGCCATCGTTAGCCGGAGGCGAGAGTTTATCGCAAAACTGATAGGGGGTGAGGTTCGGTCTATGCCCTGTGGACCATGAATTGATCACCGCCACCAGCCAAGGGCGATGGCAGAAACGCCTCGCGTACCGCCGCCTGCAAGGCGGCTAAAGCCACCGGCTTGGCCAGCAACTTGAAAATAGCGCACTCGTTGACGGCCGCCAGCAGATTGGGTATCTCGCTGCAATCGCCCAAGGCGATGCGCAGCGTAGCGGGATACAGCTTGCGAGTGCGCTTGAGGAACTCGATACCGCCGATCTCCGGCAGGCGTAAATCGGTGACGACCACGCCGACCCGATGGCGGGCCAGCAAATCCAACCCATCGCGGGCGTTGTGCGCCAGTAGGACCTGATAGCCTGCCCGGCCGAGCATGCCGCCGCAGGCAGCGAGCAGCTCGCTATCGCCGTCCGCCAGCAGCACGGTGTGAGCACCGGAGTCCTGCCCTATGGGTTGAATATCCCAGCGTCTATGCTCGTCCAGCCAGCGCTTGGCGTCAGCCGCCGGCAGCGGCCGGCTGAAATAAAAACCCTGCATTTCGTCACAGGCTCGCGCTTTTAAAAAAGCCAGTTGGACATCGGTCTCCACCCCTTCGGCCAGAACCCGCAGATTCATGCTGTGGGCGATAACGATTACCGCCAGGGCGATAGCGGCATCATCGGGATCAATGCAAATATCCTGCACGAACGAGCGGTCGATCTTCAGCCGGTCGATGGGAAATCGTTTCAGATAATTCAGGGAAGAATAGCCGGTGCCGAAATCATCGATGGCCAGATGCACGCCCATCTCCTTAAGGGCCGACAGGATGGTCACCGCGGCGTTCACGTCTTTCATCAGCAGGCTTTCGGTAATCTCCAGTTCCAGGCAGCCCGGGGCCAGCCCGATTTCGCTCAGCACGCGCTCGATCAATGTGGCGAAGCTAGGCTGCACAAACTGGGCCACCGAGAGATTGACAGCCATCTGCAACGGCGGCAGCCCTTGCTGCTGCCAGGCTTTCGCCTGGGCGCAGGCCGTCCGCAGCACCCATTCGCCGATGGGCACGATCAGACCGGTCTCTTCCGCCAGCGGCACAAATTCCGCCGGCGGCACCATGCCGCGCCGGGGATGGCGCCAGCGCAACAGGGCCTCAACTCCGAGGGATCTGCTGATGCGTCAGTTCCAATTGGGGCTGGTAGTAGAGTTCCAATTCATCCCGCTCCAGCGCGCGCCGCAGATCGCCCTCCAGGGTCAGCCGGTCGATAGCCCGGGCATTCATTTCCGAGGCATAGAAGCAAAACCCATTGCGTCCTTGCATCTTAGCCCGATACATGGCGATTTCAGCGTTCTTCAATAAAGCCTGGACATCTTCGCCATCCTTGGGAAACAGGCTGATGCCGATGCTGCAACTGACGAAAATATCATGCTCTTCCAGTTTCATACAGGGGGCCAGCGCAGCCTGGATCTTCTGTGCCACTTTGGCCACCTGCTCGTTGCGCTGCCAGTCCTCCATCAGCACGACGAACTCATCACCGCCCCAATGTCCTACGGTGTCGCTGGCGCGCAGACAATGCAACAGACGTCCGGTCACCGCCTGCAATAACGCATCCCCCAGGTTGTGGCCCAGCGTATCGTTGATTTTCTTGAAATGATCCAGATCCAGCAGCAGCACGGCGATTCTCTGACCACTGCGCCGGCAGCGCGCAATCGCATGCTTGAAGTGATCCTCCAGCAGCTTGCGGTTGGGCAATTGGGTAAGCGGATCGTAGCTGGCGTGATGCACCAGCAGCGCTACATGATCCTTATATTCGGAAACATCGCTCAAGATGCCGATGAAATGAGTGACCGCCGCCGCGCCGTCGCGCAGCGGTTGCACCGTCAGATCGTTCCAGAACAGGCTGCCGTCCTTGCGGCGGCTGCGCAGCAACACGCGGCATTGCCGTTGTTCCCGGAACGCGGCGTACAGCTCGTTCAACTCGGACTGCTGCGGCCCGCCGCCCAGCAGCAAGCCGCACTCTCTGCCTAAGGCCTCCTGGCGCGAATAGCCGGTGATGTGCTCGAAAGCGGGGCTGACATAAGTGATCGGATTATCGGGCTGACTGGCGTCAGTGAGCAGGACGCCGTAATGGCTGGCCTCGATAACCTGTTTCCAAAACTGTAAATCCTGTTCAGCGCTGCCTTGCAACGTGTCTGCCATCGCCTTTAATACTCGCAAGCCACCGCTATACTACGCAAGGCTCGATTGTCAGCGGCGAGGAACACGGCAACAGTCGCCAGGCAAGCACTGGCCGCGGACGCGCCTGTAAAGCTGAGCGTAACCAAACTGCCAGCGGCCACGAGGGAGCGGCTAGCGGCCGGTTCAAGGCGACCGGGAACGACAGCCGCTCCTGACTGGCGCTGGATTTAGGTAATGACATCCGGGCTGGCGCGGCCGGTGCGTGTGCTGATGCCGGCAAGGGTATCGGCGATGCCGATTAAATCGGCCAGTGCGACCTGGGAATCCTGTTCGTGGCGGCCGACATCCGGCTCGCGCCGCTCGATGTATACCCGTAAGGTTGCGCCGGCGGTGCCGGTGCCGGACAGCCGATAGATGATGCGCGCACCCCCTTTGAACAGCACGCGAATGCCCTGGCGCTGACTGACGCTGCCATCGACCGGATCGGTGTAGCTGAAATCATCCGCCTGCTCGACTTCATAGTCACCGTAGCGCCGACCCGCCAGTTGTCCCAACGAACCCCGCAATGCCTCGATCAGGCCGTTGGCGCGCTCGGCATCCACTTCTTCATAGTCGTGTCGGGTATAGAAATTGCGTCCGAAACGCCGCCAGTGGTCGTGGACGATGGCTGCCACCGATTCGCCGCGCACGGCCAGGACATTGAGCCAGAACAACACCGCCCATAAGCCATCCTTTTCACGCACATGATCGGAGCCGGTGCCGAAACTCTCTTCGCCGCACAAAGTGATTTTGCCGGCGTCGAGCAGGTTGCCGAAGAATTTCCACCCGGTCGGGGTCTCATAACAGGCAATACCCAGGGTGTCGGCCACCCGGTCCACGGCCTGACTGGTCGGCATAGAGCGGGCTACTCCCCGAATTTTCCCGGCATACCCGGGCGCACAGTCGGCATTGGCCGCCAGCACCGCCAGACTATCGCTGGGGGTCACGAAGAAGCGCCGGCCGAGCACCATGTTGCGGTCTCCGTCGCCGTCCGAGGCGGCACCAAAATCGGGCGCGTCGGCGCCGTACAGCCGTGCCACCAACTCGTGTGCATAGGTCAGATTGGGATCGGGGTGTCCGCCGCCGAAATCGGGCAGCGGTACCGCATTAAGCAGGGCATCCGGTGGCGCCCCCAGCCGGTCCACCAGAATGGCCCGGGCATAGGGACCGGTAATGGCGTGCATCGCATCGTAGCACAAGCTGAAGTGGCCACCGGTCAACAGCGCCCGCAGCCGATCGAAATCGAACAGCCGCTCCATCAGTTCGGCGTAATCGGCGACCGGATCGATGACCCGCACGGTCATAGCGCCCAGCCGGGTCTCGCCGAGCCGGTCCAGATCGACCTCCGGTGCGTCCAGAATACGGTAGTGGGTGAGCTGTTGGCTGTGGGCGTAAATCGCTTCGGTCACGCTTTCCGGCGCGGGGCCGCCGTTGCCGATATTGTATTTGATCCCGAAATCACCCTCCGGCCCACCAGGGTTGTGGCTGGCTGACAGCACAATGCCGCCGAAGGTCCGGTATTTGCGGATGACACAGGAAGTCGCTGGCGTCGACAGCAGACCGCCGCGCCCTATCAGCACTGTGCCGAAGCCGTTGGCAGCCGCCATCTTGAGAATGATCTGGGAGGCTTCGCGATTGAAATAGCGGCCATCTCCACCCAGCACCAGGGCTTGGCCTCGCGAGCCTTCCAGAGTGTCGAAAATCGCCTGGACGAAATTCTCCAGATAGGGCGTCTGCTGGAACACGCGCACTTTTTTGCGCAGACCGGAAGTACCCGGGCGTTGATCCTGGAAAGGAGTCGTGGCAACAGTTTTTATGTTCATGGCTTTCTCGGCGCAATTGCAGATAGTAACGATACTATGGCCGTATCAAACGAGCGTTACACGCAGCCGGCGCTCGGCGTCGCGGCGGCTGCGGATTCGACTTGGTGCGCCCGGGACCGGTCATAGTGGTCCGGTTCGCGGTGCCAGCGTTGTGCATGAACTGTTACTTTTCAGTAACAGTTTAATCGAACTTAACCAGACTGGATAATGGTAGCAGCAGCGTGAAGCCCCGGCTACCGTCGCCCTGCTGCAGCAAGCAAGCGCATGGCGGGCAGTGTTTATCGCAAAAAAAATCCCTCCTCTGCACAGAGGAGGGATCGGCCCATTGACAGGAGCGTAACAGGCCGCTCAACGCCGGGCCAGAGATTTCCCTTTCGAGCCCAGATCCTCGAAGGCTTCGCCCAGCCGCTCGACTACGCTCAGTTCGGCCAGCCGCAGATACTTGCGGGGATCGTAGAATTTCTTGAAGGGCGTGCCGTCTTCCGGATCGATCTGATACTTGAACGCCTTGGGATTGGCCGCTACGAAGGCGCCGATGGCCTTGGAGAAGGCGAACTGGGTATCGGTGTCGATATTCATCTTGAAGACACCGTAGCTGACCGCTTCGCTGATCTTGTCCTTCTCGGAGCCGGAACCGCCGTGGAAAACCAGATTCAGAGGATGGGGCCCGGTGTTGCGACGCTGCTGCACCAGCGCCTGGGAGTTCTTCAGAATCTCCGGCCGCAGCTTGACGTTGCCAGGTTTGTAAACCCCATGCACATTGCCGAAGGAGGCGGCGACGGAAAAATCGCCGAGCGAGGAGAGCTTCTCATAGGCCAGCAGCACGTCTTCCGGTTGGGTGTACAGATGGGCATTGTCGGCGCTTTCGTCCACATCGGTGCCCACCCCGTCCTCTTCGCCGCCGGTCACGCCGAGTTCGATTTCCAGGCTCATGCCGAGCCGGCTCATACGCTGCAGGATGCGGGCGCATTCACTCAGATTGAAGTCCAGTGATTCCTCGGACAGATCCAGCATGTGCGAACTGAACAGCGGCTTGCCGGTCTGCTCGTAGAACGCTTCGCCGTGATCCAGCAGCGCCTCCACCCAGGGAATCAATTTCTTGTTGGCATGGTCGGTATGCAACACGACGCAGACGCCATAATGCTCGGCCAGCAGGTGCACATGTCGGGCGGCGGACACTGCACCCAGCACTTTGGCCTGGAAGCCATCCGTCATGCCCTGGCCGGCGAAGAACTGGGCGCCGCCATTGGAGAGTTGCACGATCACGTCGGCGTTATTTTTAGCGGCGGCCTCCAGAACGGCATTGGCCGTGTTGGTGCTGACCACATTGACCGCCGGCAAGGCATAGCCACCCGCCTTCGCGGCGGCGACCAGCATCTGATAGTCCTTACCGGTAACGACACCGGGTTTGAGCCCGGTTGCAGTGGATTGCGGAGCGGGTTGACCCATAGGAAAGTACTCCTGCTGGCTGATTGGTGAAAGGAATGAAGGGTTCGCGTCAGAAGCTGGACGACCATTGCAAATCAGCGCCTTACCGCAGCGCCGTCAACAAAATCAAGTATACAATTTTTGCCATTTTACTCCTAGCGCCGTCGTCTCCCGGCGCGCCTTTGCCATTCATTTAAAAAACCGCTGGATTTCATCCTGTTGCGCCCATGCGTCCTGGTAACCCAGTTCGAGCAGACGGCTGGTGTACGCTTGATCGAAGGCCAGATAGCTCAATAAGTCCCAGCCTTTTTCGGTGGAGGCGCCGATGCCCTTCAGCAGGTAGCGCAGCATGGCGGAGAAACGGTCGAACTGTTCCGAGGCCAGGGTGCCCAGATACCTGAGAGGGCTGGACCACCAGCAGCGGCACTTCGCGCAGCCGGTCGGGGTGCTCCCTGCCGGCGGCGCGTAGCGCGGCGATGGTCTTGTTAATGCGCTGCATCCGTTCGATGTCCGTATCGAGCGCATCCAGAAACGCGGCGTTCAACATCACGCCAGCGATATTCGATCAGCGAAATACCGGCCATGTCGCCACCCTGATTCAGCGCCAGCGTCTGCTCGTCGGGACGGCGGTGGCGGATGCCGATCGCCAGCACCCGCTCCGCTCCCAGGTGCAGCGCCGGGCTCAGCGGCGTGGTCAGGCGCACGCAGCCGTCGCCGTAATACACGCCGTCGAGCTTGACCGGCTGGAAGAACACCGGGATCGCCGCCGACGCCAGCACATGGCCGACGCCGAGCGTGGCTCGCCGACTCATCCGGTAACTGCGGATCCAGGGGTCTACCTCCGGCGCACCGTCGTAGAACACCACTGTGGTACCGGTCCGATAGTTGGTGGCGGACAGCGCCAGGGCGTGCAGGGAGCCGTTGCGCAGGTTGGTTGCAATCGCGGCGAAATCGATATGTCCGCTCAGAAAATCGCGCAACGGGCTGGCGTCCAGCAGATAGGTAGAGCGGCTGTTGCCGAACAGTCCCCCCAGACTCAGTATCCCGCAACCAGCGAATTCCCACCGAACTGAGAGTGAGAAAATCGGAACGGATTACCTGTTCGGCGGTCAGCGTGCTCCACAGTCGGCAGAGATCGGTCACGGCTTGCTGCAAACCCGCGCCGCTGTGCGCGGCGAGAAAGGCGCTGTTGATGGCGCCGGCCGAAGCACCGGCCAATATGGGGAAGGGAAAAGCAGCGGCCGGACGGCCATCGATGATTTCCGCAATGCCCTTGAGCACACCGGCCTGATAGCCGGCGCGGGCGCCTCCGCCCGTTAACACCAGACCCACTTTGCTATGCATCTCGCCCCCGCTTAATGCCCGGCCACGGCTGCCGGAGGTTGATCCGCGGCCTCGGCACGGTCAGCGGCGCCGTGCACGGTTGCGGCCGAACTCTGCTACTGTTCCCACTCCATATTATAATCGTCTGGCGGCGCGGTTGCGGAACCGGCTGCGGGGTGGACGGATAGGATTACCGTCAGTTGTTTAACCGCTTCTATAATAAGCAGAAGTAAGTCAAGGTCAACGGTTATAGTATGCCAACCTTAGCAGAGTCGGGAGGAGGTCGACCGGCTGGCCTGATTACCAGTGGATTGCCGGAGCAGGATGCGCCCCGGCGCGCTTTTTTGTTGGGCAGAATTCCAGGCCGTAGGAGGCCCGTATGCACATAGCCAAGGCGCTGGTCGTCGATGATTCCAAGGTAGCCCACTTTGCTCTACGCAAGCTGCTGACGGAACGTAATATCGAGGTGGATTGGGTGGGCTCCGGCGAAGAGGCCCTTACTTATATGGGAAGGCAGCATCCGGACATTATTTTTATGGACGTGATGATGCCGGGCATCGATGGCTTCGAAACGGCCGCTGCCATCATCAACAATCCGGTGGGCAGCGCTCCACCTATCATCATGTGCTCCGCCAATGCAACCGACGAGGACCGGCAAAGCGCCAAGGCGAGCGGCGCCTTCGAATTTTTTTCCAAACCATATACGCCCGACGAGATGGATAAAATTCTCAAGCTGGTGAGCGAACTGCCGGATCCGGTCGGCGCGCCCGCCGCCACGATCCCGGTGACCGTCCCGGTTGCGACGCTGCAACAGCCGGAGACCCCCGACGCGGCGAATAGTGGTCAGTCTTCGGCTTACGAACGCATCGCCGAACGCACCGCCTGGGCCACCGCCGACCGGGTGGCCAGGGATATTGCAACGGATATCGCCCGCGCCAAGGGGGAGCAGTCGGCCCGTCTGGTGGTGGAGCAACTGCTGCACGGCCGGCTGGAAGAAGCTGCACAAAACGCCGCGCGCCAGGCGGTGCAGGCGGCTCAGGAAACCGCCAGGCAGGCGGTTAAGGAAATAGCCGCCCAAACCGAAGTTAACCAGACCACTGTCAGCAAGGTCGCGCGCGCCGCTGCGGAACAGGCCGTGCGGGAACTGGGCGAGGACCTGATCAAGAAGCAACTGGCCCGTGGCCTCATGGTTGTCCGGGAAGAGTTAACCCGGCAGTTGGAACAGCAGCTTGCTCCCGCCGTACAGGATACCTTGGCGCACACCTTGTCCACCCCGGAATTCAAGCAACAACTGATGCAGATCCTCAAGGAAACCACCCTGCCGATGGCGGTCTCGTTTGCCCGGCAGGCTGCCACCGAAGCCAATCAGGAAATCGTGACGCAGGTAGAGGAAACGGCCAAACGGATCAAGCCGGCGGTCATTCTGGCCGGTGTGGCGCTGTTGACCGCGCTGGCAGCTATCCTGGTACACTTTTTCTACTGAAGCGCAACCACCACCAGGGGCGCCAACCTTGGCCCCGACGGGGGGCGGCGGGCTTCCACCGCTCCGCTAAGAGGAAGCCGGACCAGGCAGGCGCAGCAAGTCAGGCGGAAGTTCAATGCGGACCCCACTACATGATCGACTCTACCGAGTTCGAGAGCTTCTACGGCAAAATTTGTAACTATGACCGCCATCTGGGATTGCGGCTCAGCGTGCATGGGCCCGGCAAAATCACCTACCTGCTGGACGTGGACGAGCGCCACCTGAGCATGCCCCCCGCCTGTCATGGCGGCGTCATCGCCGGCATGATGGATGCCACGCTGGGGGTGACGGCGCTTTCCTGGGCCGTGCAGCAGGGCAAGTTATGCGCCACGGTCGAATTCAAAACGCATTTTTTCGCTCCGGTCAAGGCGGGGGATCGGCTGGAAGGTTCGGGCGCCATCGATTTCGTCGGCTCCAGGCTGGTGGTGACCACAGCCCATATCACGGCGACCGTAGCGCAACAACTGGTGGCCAAGGGCATAGGGACCTTCACCCTCTATCCCGCCACCAAACGCAAAGACCTGCTGGAAATGCTGGACAAGATGCGCTAGAGCGCTGACCGGTTTGAACTACGTGGCCAATCAAGCAGCCGGAAACAGCCTGGGAGCGCCGGCGTCCCCGCCGGCTCCGACAGGACCACAGCGACGGCTGGGTTTACCTGGAGCGGACGGGTAATCCAGTCCATGCCCTGGCCGGCGAGGACGCCGGCGCTCCCAGGGGAACCCCTCTGCAGTCAGTATGCACTTGTGGTTAGTGGCTTGTGGTTAGTGGCTTGTGGTTAGTGGCTTGTGGTTAGTGGCTTGTAGGCTACTCCCAGGGGAACCCTTCTGCAGTCAGTATGCACAGCGTCCTGGCTTAAGTGGCTGGCGGCAGAGGACAGCAATTATCATCCCGCACAAGGCAGCGGCTGAAACGTAATTTTGCGATAATATTTCAGTTGGGTTTCCGTTTCACGGTCCAACCTGTTCTTGCTTCCATCATTAATCCACTTAATAGAGTTATCTTTATATTTATGAGCGGTCATTATAAATCCCATGCCAAAGTAGGCGTTTATGTAGACGCCGCCAATATCTCCCGCAACGGCGGTCAACGTATGCAATACGATATCCTGCGAGAGTTCGCCTGTCGCGATTATGCCGAAGCGTTACGCCTGAATGTCTACCTTTCCTATGATGAAGAGCGGGCCGAATCCAACCCCATCTATCGTGAAAAGGCTCGCTCCTATCAATCCGCTTTGCGGGAACTGGGTTACAAGGTAATCGAAAAGAAGGTTAAATGGTTTGAGGACGAATCCGGCAACCGGTATGGCAAGGCCAACGCCGATCTGGACATGGCGGTGGACGTGCTGCTGCAATCGGAAAATCTGGACCGGGTGCTGCTGGTCACCGGGGACGGCGATTTTGTACAGGTTGTGCGTGCTCTACAGAACAAGGGCTGCCGGGTTGAAGTCCTGGCTTTCGATAACATCTCGGAGGAGCTGCGCCGTGAGGCCGACTCGTTTATTTCGGGCTACCTGACACCGGGTCTGCTACCCACTCGCGGCGATGATTACTTTGCCCCCGAGTGGGGCGAACTGGGTTCCCGGGTGCGCGGCTACTGCTATCACCACGACGATAATAAAAGCTTCGGCTTTATGCGTTTTCTGGTCAAGCTGTCGCCTTACTTGTGGAAAACCGATTCCAGGGATACCGACTCGCCCTACCGCACCGCTTTTTTTCATGATTCCAGTCTACCGGATGGTTTCAACGTAATGAAATTGCCTTCCCGCAATCATATCTTTGAGTTCACGTTGGCCGAACCGAACGGCAAGCAGCCGGTGGCGACCGATATTGTTCTTACCCATCCGGTGAATTAAACCTGCCACTGCCGGCACCCTCTTACCCAGGTTTTTCTACATGCACGATTTGTTAATGAAGCTCAGGGATTGGAGTCTGATACTGCTACTGGCGCTACCCGGCGCTGTCGCCTGCCAGACCGGCGCCACGCTGACCGCGCCTCCCCCACTGGGGCCGGACGCCATGCACGCCAGGCTGGACCAGACCATCACCCGGTTGTTATCCGACTATCACTACCGGCAGGTCAAGCTGGACAGCGAGCGTTCCGGCATGGTGCTGGATGCCTATCTGCAGGCCTTGGATTCCGGCCACAGCTACTTGCTGGCCGGCGATATTGAGAGCTTCAATAAAAAGTACCGCACCACCCTGGATGAATACCTGCTGGCCGGCAATTTGCAGCCTGCGTACGAGATCTTCAGCGCTTTCCAGCGGCGGCTGACGGAGCGGACCGCCTGGATTCTGGGGCAATTACGGCAGGCCAACTTCGATTTCGACATCGATGAATCCCTGGAACTGGAGCGCAAAAACGCTCCCTGGGTCACCCGGGCGGCCGACCTGGACGAGCTCTGGCGCAAGCGTCTGAAAAATGAAATGCTGACCTTGATGCTCGCCGGCAAGGATCTGAATGCAGCCCGCGAGCGGCTGATAAGGCGCTACGAATCGCGCCTGAAGAGCGTCGCCCAATACACCAACGAAGATGTATTCCAGTTCTACATCAACGCCGTCGCGCACAGCTTCGATCCCCATACCGCCTATTTTTCGCCGCGCAACTTTGAAAATTTCAATATTCAGATGCGCTTATCGCTGGAAGGCATCGGCGCCGTATTGCGCACGGAAGACGAAGAGGTCACGGTGGTCGAACTCGTTACCGGCGGTCCCGCCGATCTGAGCAAGCAGCTTAAGCCCGGTGACAAGATCATCGGCGTCGGTCAGGGTGACAAGGGGCCGCTGGTGGATGTGGTCGCCTGGCGGCTGGATGATGTCGTGGACCTGATTCGCGGGCCGCGCAACACCGTGGTGCGGTTGCAGGTCATGCCGGCCAAAGCCGGGCCCAACAGTCCAGCCAGGACGGTGCGCCTGGTGCGCAATACGATTAAACTGGAGAAACAGGCGGCCAGGCAGGAAATCAAACCCTTTTCCCTGGACGGACAGCAGTACAAGATCGGTCTCATCAGCATCCCCATTTTCTACAGCGATTTCGCGGCGCAGCAGCGGGGTGAGCGTGATTATCGCAGCACCACCCGCGATGTGCGGCGCCTGCTGCAGGAAGCCAAACGCGCCAAGGTCGACGGCATCGTCATCGACCTGCGGCAGAACGGCGGCGGTGCGCTGCAGGAAGCGGTGGAATTGACGGGCCTGTTCATCCCAGAAGGGCCGGTGGTGCAGGTGCGCAATTCTAGCGGCGGCGTGGAGGTGGAAAACGACCCGGACCCCACGCTGGTCTATGACGGTCCTCTGGCCGTGCTGGTCGATCATTTCAGCGCCTCGGCCTCGGAGATTTTCGCCGGTGCCATCCAGGATTATGGCCGTGGGATAGTGGTCGGCGATCCCACTTTCGGCAAAGGCACCGTGCAGACGCTGATCGATCTCGGCCGCTATTTGCCTGGCCATAAGGAGCCGGCAGGTCAGTTGAAACTGACCATCGCCAAGTTCTATCGCATCAGCGGCAGCAGCACCCAGAATCGCGGCGTCATACCGGACATCAGCCTGCCTTCCCTGTTCGATCCCCAGGATGTGGGGGAAAGCACCCAGGAATTCGCCCTGCCCTGGGATAAGATCAAGGCGGCGGATTTTTCCGGCAATCGCCGTTTGAGCGGTCTTATTCCGCAACTCCAACAGCGCCATCGGACGCGACTCACGTCCAGCCCGGCTTTTACCGCCTTACTGGAGGAGATCGCGGCCGCCAGGCAGTCCCGCAGCAAGACCACCGTGTCGCTGTTGCGCAGCCAACGTCAGGCGGAATGGGACCAGGACCAGGTCAAACAGCGCGAGCGGGAAAACCGGCGGCGGGTCGCTCTGGGCTTGCCGCCGTTGCAGGATAATCAGGACATTCCCGAGGTCGACGCCGACGGCGATAGCAACGACAACGACAAACAGCCGGATATGCTGCTGGACGAAAGCGCCCGCATCCTGGTCGATCTGATCGATCTGCTGAATCAGCAGGGAGGCCAGCGGTCCGTGGTGATGAATGCCGATCAGAAAGCGGCGGCCAATCATTGAGGTCTGGACGCACGGCATGTCGGCTGTCCGACATGCTTTTTCCATAACGTCTAATTCGTCCCCCCGGGCGCCAGATTCGCCGTTTCCCGCAAGGCTACCGACAGCATGGCGAGTTCCGGCTGTCCGGCAGCCCGCAGATCGGCGTACAGGCTGCGGCAGCGTTCCACCCCGCTGCGGTTGCGCGTCAGCCAGACATGCAGACGTTCTTCCGGGGATAATTCCGGCGGCGTAGTCTGCAACACAGCGGCTGTCAACCGCCGCCCCTGATCGTACAAGCCTTGCAGCAACGCTGTTCGCGCCCGGTTCTGCCAATGGCTGGCAGCCGGCAGATAAATGATGCTGCGACGCAGCCAGTTCAGCTCCAGCCGGTTGACCAGAGCGAAGTACACGGCGCCTACGGTAACTACCGGCAACTGCGCCTGCTCCGCTACCTCCACCAGATCCAGGGCCGAATAGAGCGCATCCAGGCTCGCTATCCATTGCGCCAGTTCCGCTGGCACACCGACCTCGGTAAACCGCTGGTAGTCTCTTTGCCATTCATCCTTTGCCGCCGCCTGCAGCAACTCGGGCAGAACCTCCCTGACAGCGGCGATGCCGGCGCTGAACTGCGCAACCGCCGCCTCGATGGCGAGCGGCGCACGGCGCTGGCGCAACAGCCACAAACAGGCCCGCTCCAGCAGTCGCTGACTGTGACGCAGCATCGCGGTCTGTACGGCGGCCGGCACCCGATTGTCCAGCGTTTCGACAGCAGTCCACAACTGGCGGGCGGCGAACATTTCGCGGGCCGCCGTATAGGCCCGCGTGATGTCCGGATAGGACGCGCCGGTCTCCTCCCAGACCCGGAAGGCGAAACCGGCGCCCATGCGGTTCACCAGGCTGTTGGTGATAGAGGTCGCCACGATTTCGCGCCGCAGCGGATGAGACTCCAGCGCGGCGTCATAAGCGCGTCCCAACGGTTGCGGAAAATACGCCCGCAGTTCGTTGTTCAGATAGGGGTCTTCCGGGGCGTCGGAAGCCAGCAGTTCCTGATGCAGGGCAATCTTGCCGTAAGCCAGCAGCAGCGCGATTTCCGGCGGCGTCAAGCCTTCCCGCGCCGCCTCGCGCGCCGCCAATTCCTCGTCGTTGGGCAGGAACTCCAGCGCCCGGTCGAGTTTGCCGGCTTTTTCCAGCGAGCGCATCAGCCGGGCGTAATCGCCCAGTGCTTCCACCCCGCGCGCACCGGTCACGCCGATGGCCTGCGGCTGCAGATAGTTTTGCTGCAGCGTCAGCGTCGCCACCTCTTCGGTCATGTCAGCCAGCAGGCGGTTGCGCTGTTTGAGCGTCATATCGCCGCTGCGGACCACTTGATCGAGTAGCACCTTGATATTGACTTCGTAATCGGAGCAGTTCACCCCGCCGGAGTTATCGATGGCGTCGGTCAGAATCCGGCCGCCGTGGCGGGCGTATTCGATGCGGCCGCGCTGCGTGAAGCCCAGATTGCCTCCCTCTCCAACCACTTTGCAACGCAGTTCTCTGCCGTCGACCCGCACGGTGTCGTTGGCCTTGTCACCGACCTCGGCCTGGGTCTCGGTGCTGGCCTTGACGTAGGTGCCGATGCCGCCGTTCCAGAGCAGATCAACCGGGGCTTTGAGCAGCTGCTGGAGCAGTTCGTTGGGGGTGCAGGCTGCGGTCTGTAAGTCCAGCGCGGCGCGGGCTTCCGGACTGGGGTGGATGACTTTGGCGGAGCGGGGATAGATGCCGCCGCCGCGGCTCAGCACGCTGCGGTCATACTCGTTCCAGGTGGAGCCCGGCAGCCGGAACAGCCGCTCGCGCTCGGTATAACTGCGTTCCGGGTCGGCATCGGGATCCAGAAAAATATGCTGATGGTTGAATGCCGCCAGCAGCTTGATGCGACGGGACAGCAGCAGGCCGTTGCCGAACACGTCGCCGGCCATGTCGCCGATGCCGAGCACGGTAATCACATCGTGGTTCTGAATATCCTTGCCCAGTTCGCGGAAATGGCGCTTGACCGACTCCCAGGCGCCGCGCGCGGTGATGCCCATCTTTTTATGGTCGTAACCCGCCGAGCCGCCGGACGCGAAGGCATCCCCCAACCAGAAATCGTAGTCCCCGGCGATGGCGTTGGCGATATCCGAAAAGGTGGCCGTGCCCTTGTCCGCCGCGACCACCAGATAGGGATCATCGCCATCGTGGCGCAGCACCTGCGGCGGCGGGATAATGGCGTCGCCCCGGCGGTTGTCGGTCAGATCCAGCATCCCCCGGATGAAAATCTCATAGCAGGCGACCGCTTCCTGCTGCAGCGCGCTGCGGTCGGCCGGCGGGCGCTTTACCACGAAGCCGCCTTTGGCCCCCACCGGCACGATGACGGCGTTCTTCACCGTCTGCGCCTTCATCAGCCCCAGCACTTCGGTGCGGAAATCCTCGCGCCGGTCAGACCAGCGCAAGCCCCCCCGCGCCACCGGCCCGCCGCGCAAATGCACCGCCTCGACGCGCGGCGAATAGACGAAGATTTCGAAGCGGGGCCGGGGCCGGGGCAGTGCCTCGATCAGCGCGGGGTCGAATTTGAAGGACAGGTAATCCTTGGGTCGGCCCTGGGCGTCGGTTTGGAAGAAATTAGTGCGCAATAGCGCCTGGATCAGGTTCCAGAAACGCCGCAGAATCCGGTCCTCATCCAGGCTGTTGACCTGCTCCAACGCCTCTTCGATGGCTACGCCGAGCACCGTAGCGCGGCGGCTGTGGCCACTGTCCGGATGCGGATCGCAGCGGGCATGGAACAGCGCGACCAACTGCCTGACGATAGCGGGATAGCGGCTCAGCACCTGCTCCATATACGCCTGGCTGAAGGGGACGCGCGCCTGCACCAGGTATTTGCAGCAGGCCCGCAGCAGCGTCACCTCCCGCCAGGACAGCCCGGCCCCCGGCACCAGGCGGTTGAAACCGTCGTTTTCCATCGCCCCGCTCCAGATCCGGGCGAACGCTTCCTGGAAGTTATCCTTGACCTGCGCCACGTCGTCCATAACGACGCCCGCCACGCCTGTCATGGCGAAATCCACCATCCAGCGGCCGGCGTCACGCTCGGGCAGGATCTCGTAGGGCCTGGCCTGCAACACCTTCAGCCCCAGATTTTCCAGCACCGGCAGCACCTCCGACAGGGCCAGCGGCTGCCGGCTGTACAGTTTGAAATGCAGGATATCCTCCGGGTTTTCCGGCGCCCGGTAAAGATGCATGACCGGGACGGGTTCAGCACCGGTCGCTTCCAGTCGCAGAATATCGTGCACCGCGCTGCGCGCCTTGAAGTCTTCCTTATAGGCGGCCGGAAAAGCCTGGCGGTAGCGCTGCAACAGCGCGTTGCCCTGCGCCTCGCCGCACTGCTCCAGCAGCGCCTGCTGCAAACCGTCTTCCCAGGACAGCAGCGCCTCGCGCAGCCGAGCTTCCAGTTCCGTCACCGGGTAATCCGGCGCCTCGCCTGGCGTGGTGTGGATGGTGAACAGCACCCGCGTCAGCACCCCTTCGGCGAACTGGGTGACGAATTCCGCTCCACGGCCGTGGCAGGCCTGGGTCAGAATAGCTTGCAGGCGCAGCCGCAGTTCGGTGTTGTAGCGTTCCTGCGGCACGTACACGATGCAGGAGACGAAGCGTTCGAAGGCGTCCCTGCGCACGAACAGGCGCAACCGCTGGCGCTCCTGCAAGTGCAGGATGCCGATGGCGGTCTCGTACAGGTCGTCGTCGCCGATCTGGAACAGCTCGTCGCGGGGAAAGGTGTCCAGCACATGCCGCAACACCTTGCCGGAATGGCTGACCGATCCCAGGCTGGCCCGCTCCAGCACCCGCGCCACTTTGCGGCGCAGTAGCGGGATCTCCTGCGGCCGCAGGTTGTAGGCCAGCGAGGCGTACAGTCCCAGAAAGCGGTGCTCGCCGGTCACGCGGCCGTCCGCAGCGAAGCATTTGAGGCCGATATAATCGAGACGGGCGGGCCGGTGCACTGTTGAGCGGGCGCTGGCTTTGGTGATCACCAGCAGCGTGGGGGCGTACACCAGCCGCCGGTTGCGCTCCGGCAGGGTGGCGAAGCTGCGGGAAAACTGTTCGCCGCGCGCATCACGCAGGATGCCCAGGCCGGAGCCGGACACCGCCCGCAGTGCCGGCGCGCCATCCTGCTCCAGCAGATCGTACTGGCGATAGCCCAGATAGGTGAAATGGCTGTCCGCCGCCCAGTGCAGAAAAGCGCGCGTCTCGTCGTAATCGTCGCGGGCGGGCACCGGCAGGGCAGCCGGATCGAGCGTGTCGATCACCTCCAGCATGCGGGCGCGCATGGCCTGCCAATCGGTCACGGCCGCCCGCACATCGTCCAGCACCCGTTGCAAATCCCGCTCCAGCGCAGCCAGCACCGCGGCGTCACTCTGCCGGTCCACCTCGAAATGCATCGCGGCTTCGGAGCAGCCGGCATCGCTGTCCGGTGGCAGCACCGCCTGCAGCGACGGCGGCATCGCGCAGCGTGCGCACGATCGGATGCAGGGTGCGATGTACGGTCAGACCGTGGCGGTTGAGTTCCAGCGTGATCGAATCGACCAGAAACGGTCGGTCGTCGCAGACGATTTCCACCACGGTATGGGTGGAGCGCCAGCCGTGCGCTTCGAAATCGGGATTGTAGATGCGCAGCGCCACCGCGCCGGGCGGGCGCTGGCGGGCGAAATTCCAGTGGGCGAGCACGGCGCCGTACAGGTCCTCCGCTGGGTCGTCCAGCAGGTCTTCGGGCGGGGCCCAGGCGAAATAGCGGCGGGCGAACGCCGCCGCCATTGGCGCTAGCGCCACCGGCAGGCGCTGTTCGAGCGCGGTGGCGATCCAGTCGATGAGTTGTGCTTTTTTTTCTTCAGCCTGGCTGGTCATGGTGCTCTCTCCTAAAGTGATTTCCTGAAAAGATTGTACCAGTCGGTCCAGTCTTTATTCCCCCCTGCCAAGGGAAGGTGCCCGAAGACATACCTACCCCTGCCCGACTTGCCGGTATAGTCTTGGCCAGAAATCACCCAAGCAATTTAAGTGGATGCCCTTGGGGATTTTTTTGTCGCACTGATTTTCATTACTACTCATGATTTATCAAGAACTGACAGGAAAAATCAGGCATCATGGCCGACCGCCAAAGCTTGCTTTTTTTAAGCAAGGATTAGGCTTATAGTGTGATTTCATCACTGGCGCCAAGGCTGCTTCTGCTTGCGCCATTTCCGACCCATCACCAAAAATCCGGAGGAAACAACCATGTCCAGAGTATTCTCCTGGCTCTTCGTGCTGCTGCTTGCTTGCACCGCGCTGACCGTACAGGCTCAGACCATCGACATCAACAGCGCCAGCGCCCAGGAATTGGACAGCGTAAAGGGTATCGGTCCAAAAACGGCCGACGCTATCATCAAGTACCGGACCGAGCATGGTCCCTTTCAATCCGTGGAGGATTTGGTCCAGGTGCCGGGAATTGGACCGAAGTCGCTGAGTAAGATGAAGGATCAGCTTTCAGTCGGCGGCGCGACCGGCTTGTCAACCGGGACCAAAATGCCGGCGACCACCGGCGCCAAAACCGGCATGGGCGTGCCGGGAGGCGTGCCGCCGGGCATGGGCATGGGCAGCGGCACGGCGCCCGGGCGGACGACGACTCCCGGACTCCCTCCCTCGGGAACCCCTATGCCGACCACTAGACCGCAGCAGCAATAAGCGGCTGTCCGACACGGCGCTGCCGGCGCGACCGGCAGCGCTCGGCCCAAGCGCTGACCGGTTTAACCGTGTGCATCCGTTGCGGCACGAACCGCATCCTGCGCGGGAATTTGAACCGGTCAACTTCCCGGCTTAGCGGCCGATCTCGACAGCGGCCAGCGTGCCTTCCTGGGTCAAGGCATAGAATATCGACCCGCCGCCAGTCAGGGGAGCGACGCTGATGGCCGCGTTATCCACCTGGATCCGACTCACGATCTTGCCGCTGTCGCGATCCAGCCAGTGCAGATAACCCTCGAAGTCTCCCACCACCACATAATTGCCGGCGACCAGCGGCGTCGACAGGCGGCGGCCAGTCAGCTCTGCCTGCTTCCAAATCGTAGCGCCGCTGTGCCGATCCAGCGACTGGACGGCATCGCTGTCGTCGGTGATATAAATCCGGCTGGCGTCGGCATCCATGCCGTTGTAATTGGATATCTCCCGACTCCATAACGTATTGCCGTTGCTCAAATCGATAGCCGTGATATTGCCGTGATAAGCCGCCATGAACAGTGTATTGCCGATCATCTTCGGCTCGGCATCGAATATCCACCAGTCGCTCCAGTTCCGTGCGGCCACGCGCGGGCGCAATGGTTCTTTCCAGCAGCGGCCGGCCGTCACGCAAGGACAACACCAGTAACTTGCCGCTATCCAGACCGGCGATCACGACTCCCTGGGACAGTAAAGGCGCCGCCGAGCCACGCAAGGTCAACGCCGGCACCGTGGAACTGTAGCTCCACAGACGCTCGCCGGAACGGGCGGACAGACCGGTGAATTTGCCGTCCACGCTACGCACCACGACGATTCCCTCGGCCGCCCGGGGCGGCGCCAGGATTTCGCTGCTCACCTGAGCACGCCATACTTCTTTGCCATCGGTTTGCGCCAGCGCCAGCACCTGTCCCTTGTCAGCACCCACCAGCACCAGTTCATCGCTAAGTCCCACGCCGCCAGTCAGCGTCAAGCCGGTTGCCGTCTTCCACACCGGTTGGCCGTCGGCGGCAGTCACCGCCATGACCGTGCCGTCGTGGCTGGCTGTATAGATGTGCTCCCGATCGAGGGCGGGAACCATTTTGACGAACGCTCCTTGCGCTCCGGCGCCGACCCCGACAGCCCAGAGTTTGTGCACAGGAACAGCGGTTTCGACCGGCAACAGTTCTGCCGGAGGCAGCGTATTATCGGAACCGGCGAAGAAATTGGAAAACCACGTGCAACCACTGCAGAGCAGGACTACCGTCAGCAGTAGGCGACGCATACCACTTTTTTCCTGAGTCATGCTGATTACTGTGCGGGAAGATTATCGAGCTTCATCTGCAGGAAGCCGTTGTTGCCTCTGGCCGCCAGGGCCGCCTGATAGGCGGTCCGCGCCCCGGCCGGATCGTTGCGCGCCAGGTAGAGATCGCCCCTCAATTCGTCCCGTTCAGCAGCAAATTCCGGTGCCACGATTTCATTGAGACGGGTTTCCGCTTCGGCGTAGTGCTTTTCGGCCAGCAGCACCCGCGCCAGCCGCAATCTGGCGATCGTCTTGATGGTCTCCTGATCAGTCTGTTGCAGTGCCCATTGCAGTTCCTGGATGGCGGTAGTGTTATCGCCGCTCTCCACCGCCTGCCTGGCCAGTTCCAGAGCGGCCAGCACCGCATACGGGGAGCCGGCGAATTGCTCGCGCAGTGCCTGACCCTGTTGCCGGGCCTGGGCCGGATCCTGCTGCTGCACCGCCTGATGCAGGGCCTCGTAGCGGGCGGACGCCTGCTCAGCCCGGGCAGTCCGCTGGGAGTTCCAATACTGCCAGCCAAAGATCGCCGCCAGGCCGATCACGATGCCGGCTGCGACCGCCCCGCCGTTGGCCTGCCACCATTTTCTTAAAGCTTCGACTAGTTCGTCTTCGGATGCGTAATAATCCATCTCGGGTTCTCTTATAGGATAAAGGCCGGCTGGCGCGCTAATCTGTCGCCAACTGCAGGCATGCAGCCAGAAATTCCGCCAGATCGTCCTGGGACAGATCTGTCTGCGGGCGATCTTCACGGAGAAATTTGACGGCTACCCGGCTGGCGCTGACTTCATCTTCCCCCAACAGCAGCGCCAGGCGGGCACCGCTGCGGTCAGCACGCTTGAACTGGGCTTTGAAGTTGCCGCCACCGCAGTCGAGCTGCAGGCGCAATCCCGGCAGGCGGTCGCGCAGGCGTTCGGCCAGCGCCAGACTGCGACGCCGGGCCGTTTCTCCCACTACGACCAGATACGCCTGCGGCCGGTGATCCAGACCGCCTTGGCCGGCGTCGTTCAATAAAACCAACAGACGCTCCAGGCCGATGGCGAAGCCCACCGCCGGCGTCGGACGACCGCCCAGGTGTTCCACCAGGCCGTCATAACGCCCCCCGGCGCAGATCGTCGCCTGCGCACCCAGCGAGTCGGTCACCCACTCGAACACCGTGCGGTTGTAATAATCCAGACCGCGCACCAGGCGGGGATTGATCTCATAGGGAATGGCAGCGGCTTCCAGCAGCGCCCTGAGTTCCTCGAAATGGTGCTGCGAGTCGGCATCCAGGCGTTCCAGCAGCAGGGGGGCACCGGCCACCAGCGCCTGCATGGCGGGATTTTTGCTGTCCAGGATACGCAGAGGATTGCTGTGCAGACGCCGCCGGCTGTCTTCGTCCAGCGCCTGCGAATGCGCCTGGAAATAAGCCACCAGTTCCTCCCGGTAGGCCGCCCGGGCGACGCTGGAGCCGAGCGAATTGAGTTGCAGAACCACATTTTCAATCCCCAGACGCCGCCAGCAGCGCGCCGTCATGCAGATCAGTTCGGCATCGATAGCGGCATCGGCCATGCCGAAAGCTTCCACGCCGATCTGGTGAAACTGGCGATAGCGGCCTTTCTGGGGACGCTCGTGGCGAAACATAGGACCACCGTACCAGAGGCGCTGCGCCTGGTTATGCAACAACCCGTGCTCCAGACAGGCGCGCACGCAGCCGGCGGTGCCTTCGGGACGCAGGCTCAGGCTGTCACCGTTGCGATCGGCGAAGCTATACATTTCCTTTTCGACGATATCCGTCACCGCTCCGATGGAGCGGGCGAACAGTTCGGTCTGCTCGACCACAGGCAGACGGATTTCGCTATAACCATAAGCCGTCAGCACCTGCTGCAGCGTGGCTTCGGCCTTCGCCCAGAGCGGAGTCTCTGCGGGCAGGCAGTCGTTCATCCCCCGCACGGCCTGAAATTGTCTCGCCATCGGCTTCTCTCGGACAGACGCAAGACGCCGTTCAGGCGCCCGGTTTGGCTGCATCGAGGACGAATTGGCTGGGGCCGGTGCGCTTGACGTACACGGCCGGGTCGATGGTCTGGCCGTTCAGTCTGATAGTCACGGCTGCCGAGTTGCCCAGCACGATGCGAAACGGCGCCTGCCCGGTAAATGTGCTGGTGCTGTTCGCTTTGCCCGTCTGGTACGCTAAACGCTGGCCGCCGGCATCCTTGATGGATACCCAGGAATCCCCCTTGAACTCCAATACCAGTTCCACATGGCCCGGCGGCAACGCCGCCGGTGCAGCGCCCGGCGAATCGGCGGCGGCAGGAGTCGCGACCGGAGGAGCGGCGGCTGGCGCGACCGACACCGTGGGGATAGCAACTACCGGCGCGGTCTCCGCCAGGCCGGCCCTGGGCGTTTCTGCCAGCGGCGGCGGGTGGGCGGCGGGTAGACTCGTCGGCGCTGGTGGTGGCAGCGTGGGCGTCGCCACCGTGCTCCTGCCCTGCCCGCCGTCCGGTCCACCGGCGGGTTCAATCGCCGGCGGCGGTCCCGGCGGGCTCGGGATGGCGCCGGCAGGCGGTTTCACCCCGGTCACCGGGAGCGCTTCCGGCCCTTGCCGGCCGGCCTGTTCCAGGCCCACCCAGGCGATCCCGCCCAGCAGAGCTAACAGCAGCAGATACGAAAACCACCGGCTGACCGAGCGACCGCCAACCTGCACCGGCGTGGTGGGAGTCAGGTGCAGCGGCGGTTGTTCACTGATGCCCAGACAGCGGTAGCGCTCCAGTATTTCCTGCTCGGGCAGGCCGAGAAAACGGGCATAGCGCAGCAGGTAGCCGCGCACGAACACGGGCGCGTCTACTTGATGGGCGTTGCCTTCTTCCAGCGAACGGACGATATCCGGGCTTAAACCCAGGCGGGCGGCGGCCTCCCGCTGTTCCAGGCCGCGCGCCTGCCGCGCCCGTGCCAGCAGCATGCCCAGCGTCGCCGCCGTGTCGGGGCGGCTGGCCGGATCGGTAGCAGATGAGGTTGCAGTAGTCATGGCGATTTAAGGCGGCGGGCCGCAGCGGAATCGGAAAATTTGGATAGCAATAAATCCATATATTCGCGCCGCAGCGCCACATCGCCCAGCTTGTCCTCGATGCTGATACCCAGCCACAGGCTCTCGGGGTTATAGCCGGCCTGGGCGTGATAGCGCTGCAGAAACGCGCGGGCCTTGAGATAGGCGCCTCCGGCATAGTACAGACTCGCCAGTTGATACAAGGCGCTGCCACCGTCCGGCTTGATGGCCAGCGCCTGGCGCAGATAGGCGTCGGCCCGCTGCCGGTCGGCGCCGGCCAGCGCGCACACGGCGGCCCCGGTATAGGCGTTGTAAGCCGTCTCCACCGAGCCTTCCGGCGGGTTGTTGGCGAGGGTCAGGAAGCGTGCTTCACCGTCGGCGACTGGCCGTGCGTGCATAGAAACTGCGCGTAGTTCATTTTCGCCAGGGTGTAATTGGAATCCAGCGCGATAGCCTGCTCATAGTGCTGTTCCGCCAGCGCCGGCTGGTTGGTTCCTTCGTACAGCAGGGCGATAGCATTGTGCGCTTCGGGCAGACGCTCGTTGAGCGCCAGGGCTTTATTCAGTTTTTCCAAGGCTACATCAAACCTGCCCTGCTGCATATAGGCGGCTCCCAGTTGCAGGTTGATTCTGGCGGCGTCGGGTTCCGTCGTATTCTGTACCGGGACGAACCAACGGGTGCACCCGGCCAACAGCAATAAGACCGCCGGGATAAGGGCGCGCCGGACTGTCGCCACCATTGCCCATGCGCCTAAACCGCCAGAGGGCGGGACCATTGCGCCTGCCGGTGGCCACGATCCTGCACGCGGCCGGCCAACTGCCCGCAGGCTGCGTGGATGTCGTCGCCGCGCGTCTTACGGGTAATGACGGTCAGTCCCTGCGCCATCAGGATAGCCCGGAAGCGGTCAATGGCGGCCTCGCTGGAGCGGCGATAACCGGCGCCCTCGAAGGGGTTGAACGGAATCAGATTGACCTTGGAAGGAATGCCGGCCAGCAGCTTGGTCAGCGCCTGGGCCTGCGCGGGAGAGTCGTTGACACTCTCCAGCATGACGTATTCCCAGGTGATCTGCCGGTGCAATTGGCCGGCGATATAGTGCTTGCAGGCTGCCACCAGCTCCGCCAGCGGATATTTCCGGTTCAAGGGCACCAGTTGGTTACGCAACTCGTCGCAAGGTGCATGCAGCGATACCGCCAGGCTGATGTCGGACACCTCCCGCAGCCGGTAAAGGGCGGGCGCGACGCCGGCTGTGCTCAGCGTGACGCGGCGTTTGGAAAGCCCGAACGCGAGATCGTCCTGCATCAGCTGGGTGGCCGCGAGCACGTTGTCGAAATTCAACAGCGGCTCGCCCATGCCCATCAGCACGACATTGGTGATCGTCCGTTCGCCCTTGCGCCCGCCGCCTAGCAGGCGGTTGGCCTGCCACAACTGACCAATGATTTCGGCGGTTTGCAGATTGCGGTTGAATCCCTGCCGGCCGGTGGCGCAGAAAGAGCAGTTCAGCGCGCAACCGATCTGCGACGATACGCACAGGGTGCCGCGATCGGGCTCCGGGATGAACACGGTTTCGATGCAATTGCCACTGTCCAGGCGGATCAGCCATTTGTGGGAACCATCCTGGGAGCTTTGCGCCAGCAGCACTTCCGGGAGGCGGATTTCCGCCAGTTCCCGCAGGCGCTCCCGCAGTGCCTTGTTCAGGTTGGTCATGGCGTCAAACGCGGTAACGCCTTGGTGGTAGATCCACTTCATCACCTGTTCGGCGCGGAACGGCCGTTCGCCCAGTGCGACGAAGAAGGATTCCAGGCCGCGCCGGTCGAAATCAAGCAGGTTGACCTTGGTCATTGCTTACCGGGTGCGGGAACAGAGCGCGTCCGCCTCGAAGAAAAAGACGATTTCCACGGCCGCATTTTCGGCGGAGTCGGAGCCGTGCACCGCATTCTCATCGACGGTCTGCGCGAAGTCGGCACGAATGGTGCCGGGCGCCGCTTTTTGGGGATCGGTGGCGCCCATGATCTCGCGGTTTTTAGCGACGGCGTTCTCGCCTTCCAGCACCTGCACCATGACCGGGCCGGAAATCATGAAATCGACCAGATCCTTGAAAAAGGGACGCTCCCGGTGGACGGCGTAAAACTGCTCGGCCTGGCCGCGCGACAGGTGCGTCATCCTGGCAGCGACGATGTGCAAGCCATTGTCTTCGAATCGGCTGTAGATTTTGCCGATAACGTTGTTGGCGACAGCGTCGGGTTTGATGATGGAAAGCGTGCGTTCTACGGCCATGTGGGCTCCCATTGACTGTATATGTTTTAGATAACGGAAACCCGCACAGGGCGGGTTTCAGGGCGATGCCAGTGTATCATATGCGGGGCGCAGGTCGTAGCCCGGCAAGGGGGGTGCGCGGTAGGCGCAGAGGGTCCGCAGACGACCTGTGGAGCGGGCGTTGCTGGTCGTTTGGGCCACAGGCGCCAACCGCTACCGAGTGGTGGCCGCAACGATGCTCATGGCCTGTCTACCGTTCCTGCAGGCGGGGCTGCAATTCCACCAGATTGCAGGGACGGGTGCGGCGATCCAGTTGCGGTTTGATGAGCTTATCCCAACCGGTGCGGCAGGCACCGGCGGAACCGGGCAGGCAAAAAATGTACGTGCCGTTGGCCACCCCGGCCAGGCAGCGGGATTGCAGCGTGGAGGTGCCGATCTCTTCCCAGGACAACATCCGGAAAATTTCGCCGAATCCCTGAATTTCTTTATCCAGCAGCACCTTGACCGCCTCCGGGGTGCCATCCCGGCCGGTGAGGCCGGTACCGCCGGTGGTAATCACCACCTGGACAGAGTCGGCGGCGATCCAGCGTGATACCACCGCGCGTATCTGATAGATATCATCCGGCGCGATCAGCTTTTCGGCCAGCTTATGGCCGGCCTCCTGCAGACGCTCCACCAGCACCCGTCCCGATACATCTTCCGCCTCGGCGCGAGTATCGGACAGGGTTAGCACTGCGATGTTAAGCGGTACGAACTCGAGCTGCTCAGTCATGCGTAGACCTCACATAGTGCATGGGTTGGACTCGATCGGTCGCTTTGCCCGGTATAATCGGGCAACTATCCTGACATTCCGACCATCCGGCTATCCGATCACCGTCTATGCAGTATAAGGATTATTATCAGATTTTGGGGGTGTCACGCAGCGTCTCGGACGAAGATATCAAAAAAGCCTACCGCAGGCTGGCGCGCAAGTACCATCCCGATGTGAGCAAAGAACCCAACGCGGAAGAGCGCTTCAAGGAAATTTCCGAGGCTTACGAAGTCCTGCGCGATGCCGACAAGCGCCGCACCTACGACCAGTTGGGCGTCAACTGGCAGGCCGGCCAGGAATTCCGGCCGCCGCCCGACTGGCGGCAGTCCTATGAATTCCGCAGCGACGGCCTCGGCGCAGGCATTTTCAGCGATTTCTTCGAATCGCTGTTCGGCGGTCTGGGCGGCGGTCTGGGCGGCGGAAGGCGCGCTGCCCCGCAGGCCGGGGAGGATCAGCAGGTGCGCATCGAACTGACTTTGGAGGAAGCCTATCGCGGTGGCGCCCGCTCACTGCAGGTGCAGATTCCCATTGTGGGCATACAGGGTCAAGGCGCTACGCGTCGCAAAACGCTGAATGTCAGAATTCCGCCGGGCGTAACTCACGGTCAGAAAATCCGTCTGGGGGGTCAGGGCGCCCCCGGCGGCGGCGGCCCTAGCGGCGATCTGTACCTGGAAGTGGTGCTAAAGCCGCATCCCTGGTATCAGGCACAGGACAAGGACATCACCCTGACGTTGCCGCTGGCGCCGTGGGAGGCGGCATTGGGAACTCAGGTGCAGGTTCCCACGCTGGGAGGCAAGGTCAGCCTGAACGTTCCCCCTAACTCGCAGAGCGGCCAGAAATTGCGCCTGCGCGGTCGTGGACTGCCGGGCAAACCTCCGGGCGATCAATACGTACTGTTGCAGCTTGTCAATCCACCGGCCGATACCGTGACCGCCCGCGAGCTGTTCCGGCGCATGGCCAGCGAACTCGAGTTCAATCCCCGTACCTGGCTGGAAAACTGATCATTCTGCCCTGCCAGCAGTCGCGGCTGTTTGATCCGCCGGAAAGACCCGCAGCTTGCGCGGCCGAATGCGGATGGTTTCGCCGACCATGACCGGATCGGCTTGATAACGTTCGCGGGTCTGCTCCACTTCGACGCGGCTGCCGTCGATGAGCAGTTCGATCCGCACCAGCGGCCCCAGTGCCCGTACCTGCTCGACAGTGGCGGTCGGGCCTTGGGTAGTATCGCCACGATGCAGGTCGATGTCGTGCGGACGCACATAGCCCAGCACCTCCACGGCGGCGTCTCCGCCGTGCTCCAATACCGGCTGGCGCAGGCCGCCGAATTCCGCCCAGCCCTGCACTGCATAACCCTGGAAGCGATTGACGTTGCCCAGGAACTGGTAGACGAACGAGGTGGCCGGATGCTCGTAAACCTCTTCAGGACTGCCGATCTGTTCGATGTGCCCATGATTCATCACCACGATGCGGTCGGCGACTTCCAGCGCCTCCTCCTGATCGTGGGTGACGAATACACTGGTGACGTGCAGCTCGTCGTGCAGCCGGCGCAGCCAGCGACGCAGTTCCTTGCGCACCTGGGTGTCCAGGGCGCCAAAGGGCTCGTCCAGGAGCAATACCTTGGGCTGCACCGCCAGCGCCCGCGCCAGCGCGATGCGCTGCCGCTGGCCCCCGGAAAGCTGCGAAGGATAACGGCTAGCCAGCCAGTCGAGCTGCACCAGATCCAGCAGGGCAAAGACGCGGCGACGGATTTCCTCTTCCTGGGGACGCATCTTCGACGGCATCACCCGCAGACCGAAGGCCACGTTCTCAAACACCGTCATGTGCTGGAACAGAGCATAATGCTGGAATACGAACCCCACCTGCCGGTCGCGGGCGTGCTGTCGAGTAGTATCCTGTCCGTAGAACAGGATACTGCCACCGTCGGGACTTTCCAGACCGGCGATGATGCGCAGCAGCGTGGTCTTGCCACAACCCGACGGTCCCAGCAGCGCGACCAGTTCCCCGGTCGGGATATCCAGGTCAATGTCGGACAGCGCGGTAAAATTGCCGAAGCGTTTGCGGATAGAACGGATTTGAATGCTCATCGAGGAACTCTTGGATGATCGATACGCCACTGTATCAGCGTCTTGGCGACCAGCATCACCAGCGCCATCAGGGTCAACAGCGATGCGCAGGCGAACGCGGCTGGGGCATTGTATTCGTTGTACAGGATTTCCACGTGCAGCGGCAAGGTATTAGTCAGACCGCGAATATGGCCGGACACCACCGATACCGCGCCGAATTCGCCCAGCGCGCGGGCGGTGCAGAGGATGACGCCGTACAGCAGGCCCCAGCGGATATTCGGCAGAGTGACTCGCCAGAACATCTGCCAACCACTGGCGCCCAGCAGAATCGCCGCCTCTTCCTCGTCGCTGCCCTGGGCTTGCAGCAGCGGAATCAGCTCCCGGGCGATAAAGGGAGACGTGACGAACACGGTCGCCAGCACGATGCCCGGCACGGCGAAAATAATCTTGATATCATGCTCGGCCAGCCACGGCCCGAACCAGCCCTGGGCGCCGAACATCAAGATATAGATCAGCCCGGCGATCACCGGCGAAATAGCGAACGGCAGATCGATCAGGGTGATCAGTAAGCCCTTGCCGGGAAAGTCGAAGCGGGCGATCGCCCAGGCGGCGCTCACCCCGAATAGCAGATTGAGCGGCACCGCCACAGCCGCCGCCAGCAGCGTCAGCCGGATAGCGGCAAGCGCGTCCGGTTCGGTGATGGCGGCGACATACACGGCGAGTCCCTTGCGCAGGGCTTCCGCGAATACTGCCACCAGCGGCAACACCAGGAAAAGCCCCAGGAAAGCCAGCGCCAACGCAATCAGAATACTCTTTGCCGGCAGGCTCTCCTCAGTGGCGCGTCGTAGCGAGTCGGTGACGACAGGATTGACGGCGGCCATCAGGTGGTCCCCCGCAGCGCCCGGCGCGACTGCCAAGCCTGGAACAGGTTGATCAGCAGTAACAAGGTAAACGAAATGACCATCATCACGACGGCGATCGCCGTGGCACCGGCATAATCATATTGCTCCAGCCGGCTGACAATCAGCAGCGGCGTGATTTCGGAGAACATCGGCATATTGCCGGCGATGAAGATGACCGAACCGTATTCGCCGATGGCGCGCGCGAAGGCCATGGTGAAACCGGTGATCAGCGCCGGCATAATGGCGGGAAAGATCACCCGCCGGAAGGTCTGCCAGCGATTGGCGCCCAGACTGACGGCGGCCTCTTCAACCTCCCGCTCCATTTCCTGCAATACCGGCTCCACCGTCCGCACGACGAACGGCAGACCGATGAAGATCAACGCCACGATGATCCCCAGTGGAGTATAAGCCACTTTGATTCCATAAGCAGCGAGCCAGGACCCGAGCCAGCCGTTGGGCGCATACAGCGCGGCCAGGGTGATACCAGCCACCGCCGTGGGCAGAGCGAAAGGAAGATCGACCAGCGCATCCACCAACCGCTTGCCGGGGAAACGATAGCGCACCAGCACCCAGGCGACCACCAGTCCGAAGGCGGCATTCACCAGCGCCGCCAGCAGCGCAGCGCCGAAGGTCAGGCGGTAGGAAGCCAGCACCCGGGGTGTGGTGGAGACGCTCCAGAATTCCTGCCAGCTCAGGCCGGCTGCTTTGATGAAAGTAGCACTGAGCGGAATCAAGACAATCAGGCTGATATAAACCAGCGCGAAGCCCAAGGACGGCCCGAAACCGGGCAAGACACGACGAGTCAATAGCGCCTCTCTAATGCATGGATAGGAGCGCCGGCGGCACCGGCGCTGGCGTGTGCGAGCGGCGTCGCCCCGGTCAACTCCAAGCTGTCGTTGAGCGAACGCGCCTGTTCGCCGGAACCCCCGCAAAATTGCAAAATCTTAGTAATGCTGACTGCTTTGTTCCACCGGCGACAGGCGCCGGCAAGCAGCAGTCGAAACAGTGACTGCATAGTCGTGTCTCTGATGATCTTAGGTTAGCAGCACCAGCTTGGCGTGAAAAAATAGCAAAACTTCGATAGTTTTCTAAATACTAAATTATTTATCCGTTTATGATCTTTAGTTATTAAAAATATTATTTATTATAATAAAATTGGCTCAATATGGATTCCGGACTGCTGCGAACGGGTTGCCTTGGCAGGGGCTTGGTAGCCATGCAGACCCTATCTTAAGCTATTGTAATAGAAGGTTTTCTTACCTTCCTCTCGGAAGTGCTGGTCGCCTGATGCGGTGAACTGACTGGAATCCATATTGAGCCATAAAATTTTATTATCACTGTATATTTATCCGCAGGAAAGCGACAGCTTGTAAATGTCCCGCGTGGAGTCAAGCTATTTTTCCACAACCTTAGTACTGTCAAGCCCAACGCGTATGCACAAACGACTCAATCTATTACTGTTCATCGCTGCGTTATCCGCCGTCCCGCTGGCGGCCTGCGCTTCCCCGCCGCCGCCGTTCTACCCGGCGGCCTTTCCGTCCTCGGGCGATCAGTCCCTGCCGACTCTGGCCCCCATGCTGGAACGGGTGACCCCCGCGGTGGTGAATATCTCTACCGAAGGCCGGATGGCGTTGCGCCGCAATCCACTGCTGGAGGATCCTTTTTTCCGGCATTTCTTCAACATTCCCAACATGCCTAAAGAACGCCGCATCCAGAGCCTGAGTTCGGGAGTGGTGGTGGATGCGGGGCAAGGTTATGTCGTCACCAATCACCATGTCATCGAGCAGGCCGACGTTATCATGGTGACGCTGCGCGACGGACAGCAGTTGAAAGCCAAGCTGATCGGCTCCGATCCGGAAACTGATATAGCGGTGATCCAGATTCCGGCGAACAACTTGACAGCTTTGCCGCTGGCCAACTCCGATGCTTTGCGGGTAGGCGATTTCGTGGTGGCTATCGGCAATCCCTTCGGCCTGGGCCAAACCGTGACCTCTGGCATTGTCAGCGCGCTGGGCCGCAGTGGCCTGGGTATCCAGGGCTACGAGAATTTTATCCAGACCGACGCCTCCATCAATCCCGGCAATTCCGGCGGCGCGCTGGTCAACCTGCGCGGCGAACTGGTGGGCGTCAACACCGCCATCATCGCCCCCAGCGGCGGCAATGTGGGCATCGGTTTCGCCATCCCCAGCAATATGGTGAAACAGTTGATAGAGCAACTGGTGCAACACGGCGCCGTCAAGCGGGGACGGCTGGGGGTCACCGTGCAGGATCTCACCCCGGAACTGGCCAGAGCGTTCGGGATCGAGCCGAACCAGGGCGCGGTCATCGCCCAGGTGATGCCGAATTCCACGGCAGGGCGCGCCGGTCTGCAGGCCGGCGATGTGGTGGTGGCGATCAACGACAAGCCGATTCGCGGTTCCAATGAACTGCGCAACGCCATCGGCCTGTTGCCGGTCGGCGAAACGATCAAACTGGATATTCTGCGCAACGGTAAACCGCTGACGATCAAAACCACGGTAGGTGCGTTCACGCCGGCCAAGATCAGCGGTAGAAGCATCAATCCGCGCCTGTCGGGTGCGGAATTCCGGGAAATCGGTCCGGGCTCGCCACAGTACGGCCAGGTCGAAGGGGTGCTGGTGGAAAAGGTGGACCGCGGCAGTCCCGCCGCCCGCGTCGGCCTGCGCCGCAACGATGTGATTATCGGCATCAACCGCCAGCCGGTAAACGATCCACAGCTATTGCAGCAACTGGCGGCCGACAACGCTCCCCTGTTGTTGAATGTCCAGCGCGGCGACGCCGCGCTGTTCATCGTCATCGAGTGAAACTGTTCTCCACCCTCAAGTCTGTCGCCGCCGGGCGATATCCTGCACCGCGTAAGCCGCGATATTGATCAGCAACGCCAGGGTGATCAGGATGATGCCCAGACCCAGCGCAAGCGGCAGATCACCCTTGCTGGTTTCCAGGGCGATGGCCGTCGTCATAGTACGCGTGACATGGGCGATATTGCCGCCGACGATAATCACGGCGCCCACTTCGGCGATAGACCGGCCGAAGCCCGCCAATACTGCCGTGAACAGGCTGAAACGCCCTTCCCAGAGCAACGTAGCGACCGCCCACCAGGGTGTTATGCCCAGGGAATGCAACTGTTCCTGCAACTCCTGCCATAGATCC
This sequence comes from uncultured Pseudomonadota bacterium, assembly GCA_963708455.1. GTDB lineage: Bacteria > Pseudomonadota > Gammaproteobacteria > Competibacterales > Competibacteraceae > CAIMUS01. The sequence goes on along the minus strand of CAVPSQ010000004.1, from coordinate 151,055 downwards.
TCCACCACCTGTCGGGTCAGCGCTGCCACGATCGGTGTAATCAGCACGGTCTGAGCGATGATCATCGCGGTCGGCGTGAACAGCAATCCCCAATAGCCGAAAGGCCCGGCACGGGACAGCAGCAGGTAGACTACCAGTCCCACCACTACCGGCGGCAAGCCCATGAGCGCATTTAATAAAATCACCGTCAGGTGTTGACCCGGAAAGCGCAGCAAAGCCAGCATCGCCCCCAGCGGCAGGCCGATGCAAGACGACAGCAGCACCGCCGTCAGGCTGACCCGCAGGGATAATGCAACGATTTCCGTCAATTCCCGATCGAAAGCGACGATCAGCCGGAAAGCCATGATAAAAGCGGATTGCAGATCGAACATCGGTTATAGTTCCACGGACGTCGCAAAGAGGGAGATGAAGTCATTCGGTAATAAGGGTAAAGTGTACCGCGACGGCAGGCGATTACATGAATTTTGCTGTTTTCAGGAGGATTCGCTTGAAAATCTCGATGTGGCTTTACGCCTTGCTGCTCGTGGCAGGACTGGCGCCGGCTATGGCCAGTGCACGGGAGGGCGACCAGCGCAACGATATTTACTCCGATCCTGTGATAGGTCCCTATACGTTTGGACCCGCTCGGTACAACACCACCCTATACGACCAGCGCTATGGTCGCTGGCCCGGTGCTCCGCGCCAGGCTGCTCCGGAAGATCACTTCAATCAGAAAAGCGATGTCAGTGAAAAGACGAGGCGACCGCTCTCCTATGGTTACGACTATCCAGTCCACGGAGGGGGTTGCGTACTGACCGTCGAAGAGCAGTTCAATCAACGCAGCAATCCCCAACTGAGTTGCGGTAGCGGGCGGCGATCAGCCGGCCCTCCTCCTTTATTAAAAAGCCAGGATACCAGTCCGAGCTGCTCCTCTACGGGACTCTGTTTCAGACCTTGAAAGCCATGATCATGCTCTATCCACACCACCCATGAGTAAGCTGACTGTTATCAACATGGCTTGATGTCAGCCACATTCGCGGCCGACGGGGGGTTGCAGATATCACGAGACTGGCGCGCCTCGAAAGGAATCTTATCAATAGGCATTTTTATGTATAAAGCCCTTGAAAATCGTCAAAAAAATAATTTTTAAATCGAACCAGAGCGACCAGTTTTCGATATAGTAAAGGTCGTATTCAATGCGTTTCTGCAAATCCGTATTGCCCCGCCAGCCGTTCACCTGCGCCCAACCGGTGATGCCTGCTTTCACCATGTGTTTACGCATATAACCGTGAACCTGATCCTTAAAAGTCTCCACGAATACCGGTCGTTCCGGGCGTGGCCCCACTATCGACATCTCTCCCTTCAGAACATTGATGAACTGGGGCAATTCGTCCAGGCTGGTCTTGCGTAGAAAGGCGCCGAACCGGGTTGCTCGATTGTCATCGACGCTGGCCCAGATGGGACCGGAGCCGGTTTCAGCATCCACCGGCATGGAACGGAATTTCAACATCATGAACGGCTGGTTGTTAAAGCCCACTCGTCGTTGACGATAGAATACTGGTCCCGGCGATGACCGTTTGACTCCAATGGCGATAGCAATCATCAAAGGACTGACGAACGCCAGAATCAGCAAAGCCAGGATGCGATCTTCCAGGGCCTTGATGAGCCGATTGAAGCCGTGCATCGGCGAGACAGACAAGTTCAGCAAGGGTATTCCAGCTACCTCGCTCAAGGAACTGTTCAACAACCGATAGCCGAAAATATCTGGCACCATGCGCACTTCGACCATGCTGTTGCGCAATTTTTTAAGCACATGATCTATCTTTTCCTGACGGCTCCAGGGAATCGCCAGCCAAACTTGGTGTACGGGGTGGCTATTGATGTAGTCAACCAATTGATCGATGTTACCAAGTGACTGACTCTCAACCAGAGAGGGGCTGGCTTCTATGGGATCGTCATCGAAAAAACCGATGACTTCTAAACCGATCCATAGTGACTCACGCAGGCGCTTGGCTACCTGTGTGGCTAGTTCGCCTGTACCGACAATCACTATGGGACGCTGATTGAAACCCTGTGACCTTAACCAGCGCAGGGTATAGCGCAATATCACGCGGGAAAGGATTAGCAACCCTGCACCCGTCAATCCCCAGTATCCTATCCATTCACGCGAAAATTGTACTGTGTTTTTTGTCGTCACATTCACGAGCTGCAGTACGATGAATACGGTGCCCCAGGCTGCCAGCAGCATACGCAGTTCGGCGCCGACCGATTCGCCTCGCCGGCTTTGGTAGAGACGAAAGGCTGGAAACAGAATAATCACCAGCAGTGCAGTCAGAAGTGCAATCAATAGATAATTATCAGACAGCTTCCAACTATTCCTGACGTAAAAATAGCTGAGCCAAGCTGCCAGTATGATCAGCAACGGATCGAATATATGCAGGATGGCTTCAAATATAGAAGCGTGTGTTTGCAATAGGCCGCGTCTGAACATCTCGAATAGTCTTATATAAGCCAGTTATCATTTAATGTATCTATCAACGCTCCGAATCCCGTACGGCGCTACTCATTCCTGGTGGAAAATCAGCCAATATATTAATCTTTTCCCAACAATCCTTAAACCACTCGATGTTCTTGGCAAATCCCTCTTCAAAATTAATAATCGGATTGTAGTCAATCAATCGGTTCGCTTTTTCTATGGATGCCAGTAGACGAGGTTTTGTATCCCATTTTCTCCTTGGTTTTCTTTCAATACCACCTTGATTTACGGTTGCTGAATTCACCATATTAACCAGATCAGAAATAGAGGTTTCTGTGCCTGAAGCGAGATTAAAATTCTCTCCAACAGCACCATCATAAAAACCCGACTTAATCAATCCCTGTACCAGATCAAAAACATTGGTAAAGTCACGAGTTTCCTCACCAGTTCCAGTGATTGGTAATGTCTGTCCTTTCATCGCCCAATAAATAAAATTAGGTATAACATTACGATACTGGCCGGGAACCTCACCGGGACCGTAAGAGTTAAAAAAACGACAATTAACAATAGGTAGCCCATAATGATGGGCATAAAAATTACAATACATCTCTCCTGTCATTTTATTAATCTGATAGGGGGTAGTAAGATGCATCGAAATAAAGTCTTCTCGCAAAGGTAACTCCGGATAAGAACCATAAATTGCACATCCACTCGATGCATAGACAAACCGGTCAACTCGACACAAGCGCGCGTATTCGAGCAAGCGGATCATTCCGATAATATCAACATCGGCTGAAGTTTCAGGATAGTCGACAGAATTCTGGTTAGCAAAAAAAGCTGCTAAATGAAAAACTATACTAGGTTCTTCCCGGAAAACACGTTTCAAGTCAATATCGTTTCTGACATCACCTTTGACGAATAATATATTAGACAACGGCAGCACGTTCCAGGAATCCTCCGATTTAATGGCGGAAAGATTGTCAAGGACTATAATTTTTCCACCAGAACCCACCAGCTTTGCCAATCCAATCACTAAGTTGCTACCAATCGCTCCCGCCCCTCCAGTAACAAGAATACTCCGATCCCGATAATAGTTTTGGAGATTATCTTCTAAACTGATTCTTGAGAAATAATCATCAACCCAGGCAATACGTTTCTCATATGTGTTCATAGCAATCTCCAGCAATTCTCTCAACATCATCGGTTAAAAGCAATAAATCACTATTTTCAAGGATAGGAAATACGGTAATAATCCGCCATCCACTTCACTGTTCTACGGATCCCTTCTTCTGGAGCAATTTTAGGATCATGATTTAGATCACAAACTGCTTTGGAAAAATCCATACTTTTGATCATCGTGGTATGGGGTTCAGTATCCTTGTAAGTAACCAAAGAATCGTCCCGACCCACGGCAGTAAGCACTAAATCGGAATAGTCTTTAATATCCATTTCCCAATCTATCCTGCCACCAACATTATAAGCCTCACCTGGAATAAAATTATCAATTATATTAGCAAAAGTACATGCAGTATCTTCTACGTAGTCGATAATTCGCTTATGGCCACGATAAACTGTATAAGGACGACTGTTCAAGGCATGATAGATGAATTTCGGTATAAAACCTCTATAGGGTGTGTATTCCTCATGAGGACCGTAACAGTTAACTGGACGAACGCGCACTGTTTCAGTACCAAACATTTTTGTGGAGTTCATGCACATCAGTTCTCCAGCCCACTTAGTTATAGCATAATCATTCATTTGATAAGTATCCTGGATGGGATTATCGATCATCACGGATTCCTTCATGATGCCGGAATAATCACCATATACCTCTGCTGAGGAAAAGAAAATCATGCGAAAGCCGAATTTTTCCTGCAAACGCAGGATGTTTTTGGTTCCAATAGCATTGGTTTCCCACAAATTTTCATAGAAATCCTCACCATTCCAGCGCCCATATTCAGCCGCCAAATGATAAACATAATCAAAGGGTCCAAATTGCTCAAATACCGATTGAATTTGTCTCATTCTCCTTACATCACACCGTACATAATCATCGCGCTCAGTATTATATAAATCACTGGCAATAACCCAGTGACCGCGAGCACGAAGTTCGTTAACAAGATTTGTGCCAATAAAACCTGCACCGCCCGTCAAAAAGATTTTTTTTCTATCTGACATGTCTTAATACCTCACTGATTAATAAAACATCGAGACGTCTTTTACCGTTTACTATAGATTAAGAAAAATACTCACATAACTACATTTGTAATTAAATTGGTTTTAAGTTCTCAATATTTTTAGCAAATCCGCTTAGGATTGTATTTTTGTCCAGCGAATCGATCAAACTCACATTGTCGATGCGCCAGGATTTTTTAAGTACTTCTTTTAATTTTTCAAAGAAATCTTCAGCATCCGATGGTCTAGCCACGGCCCCTAACTGATGATTCCGCACGATATCTGCTAGTTCGCCTTCGGCACCGACCACAACTGGTTTTTGTGCAATGATATAATCCATGATTTTACTAGATCTATAAAGCGCCATGTGCGGATGATTCACGTAATTCATGACAAGCACATCGCTCAGTTCCATGAGGCTAGGCACATGCTCACGGCTAATTACACCTAAGAATCGGACATTGTTAATATTTCTTTGATGACATTGGATTTCAAGTTTTTCGCGCTCCACCCCGGAACCACCAATGAGGATCAAACAATCTGAGAACTCTGCCACCTGCTGCAATTTCTCACCAGCCTCCACTAATATCCGGAGATTCTGAAGAAATCCAATGTTGCCTATGTACAGGATTACCCGCTTTTCAGTAAGACAGTATTTGTTCCTGAGTTCGTCAAGGTATTTATATCTGTTTTCCTGAAAAAAGTTAGCGTCTAACCAATCCGATAAAACATAAATGTTGCTGTTTCTCGTGCGCTGACGGATCTGATCAGCCATGCGCGCAGTTACTGCATAAACAGCATAAGACTTATCGTATACCAAACGTTCTACAATCCGGCCAAGCCGTACAGCTAATGATTTTTCTTTTAAACCAGTCACAATACCTAGATCTGGCATCATGTCCGTACAATAGAAGTGATGTTTGACTCCTTTTAACATTTGTAACATCACCCCAGGAATAGCTGCCGGAAGGGCTTGAACAGTGATACACACGTCAAATCGCTGGCGCAAGGTAATAGCTTTAAGAAACGATGCGATTGTGAAATGGAGGTATCCCAGGATACGGCTTATTCTGCTGGCTGAATAGGTGAAACAATTTTTTAACCGGTAGAGCTTAACATTATTCCGAATCTCTTTATTTTTCAAAGAAGGAGCGCTGTCAATAGCAGATTGAAAACTTCTATTAGGGTATTCTGTAATTACAGAAACATCGTGACCTTTTACCGCAAAATATTCAGCAACTTCCGTACTAGTTTTTGCCGTTCCTCCCTGTTCAGGATAATAGTGTTGATGGATAAGAAGAATTTGCATTTAAAGATATCCTAGCAATACAAGTAATTCTGTCATGGTCACTTAAGCAATAGTATTACAAGTTTATCATGTGTAATTTATTCTTCAAAGCTGCGATAATCCGACTGCAAGCATGGCCATCTCCATATGGATTATGAGCTTTTGACATGCGAGTATAGGTAACAGGATCATCCAGTAGTTGAAATAAATTATTAACAATTTTTTCGGTTACTGTGCCTACCAGATGCACTGTACCTGCCTGTATAGCCTCCGATCTTTCTGTTGTATCTCGCATGACCAGTACAGGTTTTCCCAAGCTCGGTGCTTCTTCCTGAACCCCACCACTATCGGTCAATACTAAGTAGGCTCGACTCATAAGAAAAACAAAAGGTTCGTAATCCAACGGGTCAATCAGATGAACATTATGTAAAACTCCCAATATGCGATGCACGGGCTCTCGTACATTAGGATTCAGGTGCACCGGATATACTATGTGAAGTTGCGGTTGCTGTAGAGCAATCTGCCTCAATGCATGACAGATATTTTCAAAACCTAACCCAAAACTTTCCCGACGATGGCCTGTCACTAATATATAGCTTTGCTCATTAAAATTAAATCCAAGCAATTTTTTCAACAAATCTTCTAGTTGCTCGCCACGCTGTGGTTCCGCCTGAATACGCGCCAGCACCCAGAACAAGGCGTCAATTACCGTATTGCCCGTGACTACAATATTATCGGACAGTATGTTTTCTCGTAAGAGATTGTTTCTATTAGCTTCCGTGGGAGCGAAATGATAATAGGCAATGCGCGAGGTGAGTTGACGGTTGAGTTCTTCTGGATAAGGAGCGGACAAATCGTATGTCCTCAAGCCTGCTTCTACATGCCCAACCGGGATGCGTTCGTAAAAAGCCGCAAGTGCAGCTGCTACTGTTGTCGTGGTATCACCCTGAACTAAAACCAAATCCGGACGACACTCGTTTAATACATCCTTGAGTTTTAATAATACCGCAGCAGTAACGTCATACAGGCTTTGATTGGACTGCATAATGTTCAGGTCATAATCGGGTTTGATATCGAATAAAGTTAAAACTTGATCCAGCATCTGTCGATGTTGTGCTGTAACACAGACCTGAGTGTAAAAATAGTCCGGACAAGCTTGCAAAGCTTTGATCAGTGGAGCCATTTTAATGGCTTCAGGTCGGGTACCAAAAACAAGTAATATCTTCTTTTTCATGATAAAAATCTTCTAAACCAATTTTTTATCAATTTAGTTTACAGGACAGTTATTCATACAGAAGGCTTAAATGCTAGTGCCATTCAATTTGACCAGTGGCCATAATGATTCGTTCAATCAACCATAACGCAATCTGGCTTGACATCGCCATATACCATCCATCGATACGTCGCTAACATCTGCTCAGCCAGTTGCGGCCAGCTAAAGCGTTGCACGTACTGCCGGCCCCGGAGACCCATAGCCTGACGTTCCCTATCGTCGAGGCAGACCGCCTCCCGCAGGGCCGCCGCTAATGGCTCTGCGCCCACTTCGATCCACCAACCGCAGCGGTAAGTGATTAAATCTTGCCAAGGGGTTCCTTTGGTAGTGATCACAGGCACGCCGTATGCCAGCGCTTCCGCCACAACGATACCAAAGTTCTCACTAAAACTGGGTAGTACAAACAAGTCGGCCTGAAGATAGAGTTGTTCTTTCGCAGTTCCCTCTACCAAACCGACAAAAGCAAAATCCTTTTCAAGACCCGCTCGTCGGATAGCTTTTTCCACCACCTGCTGGTGATTATCTTCATTAGGACCTGCGACTACAACCCGCCAGCCTGTTGGGCGAACTCTATGCCAAGCGTTGACTAAACCCAGTAAGCCTTTTGTCGGATGAATGCGTGATAAAAAGAGCAAGGTGCGTTGTTGAGACTTAACCAAATGAGGTATTATCAACGACGGCAGATCAACCCCATTCGGAATGAATGCAATAGGCTGGCGCAGACCGAGTTTACGAATATTTTCGGCTTCCTGTATGGCAGTAGCATGAAACAAGCTGACGCTACATAAATCTTTTTTCACATAAAGAAGCCAGGCGGGATGCTTTTTCCAGGCTTTGCGGCGCATTGACCATGGATCCAGGGAACCTCGGGGGCTGACAATTAGTGTAGTTCCAAGTTTTCTCGTCACACTGGCTGCGATATGATTACACCAACCCCAGATCTCATGACTGTGCACAACTTGTGCCTGTATATCCCGGCAGCGTGTCGTTAATAAGGAGTAAAAAAAAGGAGAATACAAGATGCGCAGTCGGGGAAGGGACAATGCCGCCGCGAAATGGGTATTCACCCACCCTGCAGGCGGAACCAAGTTTTTATTCCCCGTCGCTGAACGATATTGCTGGGTAACGATCTCTACTATCGCTCCCAGTCTTCCCAATTCACTGCACAGGGCAGTCACCGTGCGTGAAGGTCCGCCGTAATGGCTTTTCAGCGAACTCACAGTGTGGATTATACGTAATTTTCCCAATGAAATTAACTACTCTTGATAAAAATAAACTGGGTTCTACTGTCAACAAGTTCTTCAAACGAGGCTAGCTACATCGACTCATCATCTCGCTAGCCTAAGCCGATATTTATCTGTAAAAACCTTATAGGGGATTACCAGAATCGGCGAACGGTGTGCGGAGGAGGAATGCAATGATGTTGGAGCCAATCGAGATAGGGTTAGCTCCCTGTTCTACCGTTTTGAACGGCCACATTATAGCCTATCTTGCGAAGCGCGCCCATAGCGGTTTCTGTTATATTTTGATAACGGGGTATGGAACTCCTCGATGAAGGGAAGGTACTCGACATCGCCACGCTCATGCTAGCCCTATTCAGGAAGCGACTCTCCGTGTTTGCTTACATCGTCCGCCGTCTCGCCCTGATTCCCTTGACTCTGCTCGGCATCATCGCCATCAATTTCGCCATCGTGCAGATCGCGCCCGGCGGGCCGGTGGAACAGGTGCTGGCCCGTTTCAAGGGTACGGCGGTGGAGGCGACAGCGCGCATTTCCGGCGCCACCGGGACGGAGGCGTCCGGCGCTTCCGCCGCTTCCCAGTCGGGCAGCGCTTCGACCTACCGCGGCGCGCAGGGACTCGACCCAGAATTCGTCGCCGATATCCGACGCCAGTTCGGCTTCGACCAGCCTGCCTACCAGCGTTTCTGGATCATGCTGCGCGATTATATACGCTTCGATCTGGGCAAAAGCTATTTTCGCGACCGCAGCGTGCTGGAACTGGTGATCGACAAATTGCCGGTGTCCATTTCTCTGGGGGTGTGGAGCACCCTGCTCATCTATCTGATTTCCATACCGCTCGGCATCGCCAAAGCGGTCCGCCACGGCTCGCGTTTCGATGTCGGCACCAGCATAGCGGTGATCTTGGGGTATGCGATTCCGTCATTCCTGTTCGCTATTCTGCTGATCGTGGTCTTCGCCGGCGGACGCTATCTGGATTGGTTTCCCTTGCGCGGTCTGGTTTCCGACAACTGGTCGGAACTGGGCTGGCCGGCGCGTATCGCGGATTACTGCTGGCATCTGACCTTGCCGGTTACGGCGATGGTGGTCGGCGGCTTCGCCTCCTTAACCATGCTGACCAAGAATTCCTTTCTCGAAGAGATCCACAAACAATACGTGATCACCGCCCGCGCCAAGGGAATCAGCGAACAGCAGGTGCTTTACGGTCACGTATTCCGCAACGCTATGCTGATCGTGATCGCCGGTTTTCCGGCCACGCTGATCGGCATGCTGTTTACCGGCTCGGTGCTGATCGAGGTCATTTTTTCGCTGGATGGATTGGGCTTGCTGGGTTTCGAGTCGGTGATCAACCGCGACTATCCGGTGATGTTCGGCACGCTGTATATCTTCAGTCTGATCGGCCTGTTATTGAATCTGCTCAGCGATCTGACGTATCACCTGGTCGATCCGCGCATCGACTTCGAGGCGCGATTGTGATTTTCCTGCTACAACCAGCCCTTGTGCTTGAAATACCAATAGGGCGCCAACCCGGACAGCACCATCAAGCTCAACGCCAGCGGATAACCGAAGGTCGCTTTCAACTCCGGCATGAACTCGAAGTTCATCCCGTAAATGCTGGCTACCAGCGTCGGCGGCAGGAACACCACGGCGGCAATCGAGAAAATCTTGATGATCTTGTTCTGGGTAATATTGATGAACCCCATCGCCGCGTCCATCAGGAAATTCACCTTGTCGAACAGGAATGACGTATGACTGGTCAGTGATTCGATATCGCGTAGGATATCCCGCACATCCTCGGTCCGCTCGGTATCCAGCAATCGTCCGCGCCGCAGCAGAAACGACAGGGCGCGGCGAATGTCCATCAGGCTGAGCCGCGCCTTGCCATTCAAATCCTCCTGCGCGGCGATATTCGCCAGCATATCCTCCATATCGTCATCGCTGATGTTTTCAGTCAGCACTTTCTGGCTGATTCCCTCCAGGGACGAATAAATCTGCTCCAGTTCGTCAGCCACATGCTCCACGGCGATTTCGTAGAGATTCAGCATAATGTCCATCGCGTCATCGACCAGGCCAGGTATGCGCCGCGCCCGCAGGCGGAACAGCCGCACGGGAGCGAGTTCTTCTTCGTGAATGGTGAACAGCCGGCCCCGGTGCAGGTTGAAAGCCACCGTAATATTGTGTGCCTGCTCCTCCAGATAATGCAGAAAGAAGGAATGGATATGGATGCCGTCCTCATCTTCGTAAAAGCGGGCGCTCGCTTCAATATCGTTAATCTCTTCCTCTTCGGGCAGATCGAAGTGATAAGCCGTCTCCACCCAACTGCGCTCTTCTTCCGAAGGATCAACCATATCGACCCAAAGTACTTCCTCGCTCAAGTCTTCGAAAGCATCGACCACTCTCTGCTCCAGGCGGCCGTCACGCATAATGAAAGCGTTTAACATGGGATTCACTCTTGTGGCTTGGCGTAGCCGAACCAAGGCGGGCAACGGCTGGATAACCGAGGGAAAAAATAGTCTATACCTCAGGCATGCGTTAGCATACCGCTTATGCAATCACCTATATCATTGCCCGCTGCGGCGGGCCAGCGAGGCGCCGTCATGGCTATCAAGATCGACAAGAAAATCGTCGGTTATAACGTCGTCAAACCTGAAGAACCGGCGCTCGCTGCGGCTACTGCCCAGCCGCCCGGCGTCGTGCAGATGCACGAGAAGGTGGAACGTCCGGATATGCTAACCGGCTGCACTTACAAAGTGAAGACGCCGCTTTCCGATCACGCCCTGTACATTACCATCAACGACATCATTCTGAATGCGGGCACGCCCCACGAAGTGCGCCGGCCCTTCGAAATCTTCATCAATTCCAAGAACATGGATCACTTCCAATGGATCGTGGCACTGACCCGCATCATCTCCGCCGTGTTCCGCAAGGGCGGCGACGTCATCTTCCTCATCGAGGAATTGCGCTCGGTGTTCGATCCCAAAGGCGGCTATTTTAAAAAAGGCGGCAAGTATATGCCTTCCCTGGTTGCCGAAATCGGCGACGTGATCGAAGCGCATATGCGTATGATCGGCCTGCTCAAGGAGGAACTGCCGGATGAATACCAGCGCCAGTTGATGGCGGAAAAACGCGCCCAGTATGAAAGCCACATGCGCGCCGTGGAGTCCGCCCGCCCCGTAACCGGGGATACTCCCAATGCATTCCCTGAAACGGCCACTCTGTGCCCCAAGTGCCAAACCAAGGCAATGATTCTGATGGATAACTGCCTGACCTGCCTGAACTGCGGTAACTCCAAGTGCGGGTGATGTCCTCACCGGAAGGGCGGCAGGCTACCGCCCAACCCGCCCGGAAAGCGCCCCTGCAAACCGCGCAGCAGCTTGGCAAAACCACCTTTGCGCATCATTTTCTGGGCCTGAATAAACTGCTTCAACAGCCGATTGACTTCCTGGATCTGGGTTCCTGAACCGGTGGCGATGCGGCGCTTACGCGAACCGTTGATGATATGTGGCAGGCGCCTTTCCTGTGCCGTCATGGAATTGATGATAGCGATCAGGCGCTTGATCTGCTTGTCGTCGGCCTGATCCTTGATTCCCTTGGGCAATTCCCCCATGCCGGGCAGTTTCTCCAGCAGGCTGGCGAAGCCGCCCAGACTCATCATCTGCTGCAATTGCTCCCGAAAATCCTCCAGATCGAAGCCTTTGCCTTTGGCGACTTTCGCCGCCAGCTTTTGCGCCTTGTCGCGATCAACTTTGCGCTCCAACTCCTCGACCAGACTGAGCATATCACCCATGTCCAGAATGCGTGAAGCCAGCCGGTCTGGATAAAACGGCTCCAGCGCCGTCGTTTTTTCACCCATGCCCAGAAACTTGATCGGCTTGCCGGTGATGTGACGAATCGACAGCGCTGCTCCACCCCGGGCATCGCCGTCGGCCTTGGTCAGAATCACGCCGGTCAGCGGCAGGGCGGCGTTGAAAGCCTGGGCGGTGTTGGCGGCATCCTGGCCGGTCATGCTGTCCACCACGAACAGCGTTTCCACCGGCTGCAAAGCGACATGCAGTTCCTTGATTTCCGCCATCATCGCCTCGTCGATATGCAGCCGACCGGCAGTATCGACGATCAGCACGTCGCACAATGTGCGGCGTGCCTGCTGCAGCGCGGCGTCGGCCAGCGCCAGCGGCGTCTGGGCGGGATCGCTGGGAAAGAACTCCGCCCCCACCTCGGCCGCCAGCGTCTGCAATTGCTGAATGGCCGCCGGACGGTAGACGTCGCAGCTCATCACCATAGCCTTTTTATGCTTGCGTTCCTTCAGCCAGCGCGCGAGTTTGGCCACGCTGGTGGTTTTGCCAGAACCTTGCAATCCAGCCATGAGTACCACCGCCGGCGGTTGGGCACGCAGGTCGAGTTCTTCATTAGCCTCGCCCATGATCTTGACCAGTTCTTCATGGACAATCTTGATCAGCGCCTGTCCCGGCGTCAGGCTGTGCATGACTTCCTGGCCGATGGCCCGTTCCCGTATTTGATTGATGAAATCCCGCACGACCGGCAAAGCCACATCCGCTTCCAGCAGCGCCATGCGCACATCGCGCAACGCCTCTTTGATATTGGCTTCCGTCAGCCGGCCCTGACCGCGTAAATTTTTGACGATTTTTACCAGGCGTTCACTGAGATTATCGAACATAAACTAGTACCGTAGGATCGATGACGACGCGGCGTCCCGCACTGTTGCGGCGCAGTATAGCGGCAATCGGCCATTTCCGCCGATCGTTGGTCCGTCGCCGGACTTCAAGCCTGCTGCAGGATATGCGATTATCATCCAAGCGCAGGAGGGCATTATGTACTACACCATAGTCGGTATTCTGGCGGCCGTTCTCTACGTCGCCACGGGTAGTTTGTTGGGAGTGCGGCTGGCGCACGCCGGCGCTGGCAAGACCTGGAGCAAGCAGGGGTTACTGGCGTTGGCTTGGAGCGCCGTCGCGCTGCACGCCGTGCTGCTGGTGCCGCTGGTGCTGCGGCCGACCGGCATCAACCTGAGTTTTTTCAACGCCCTGTCCGTCAGTGGCTGGCTGACCGCTGGGGTGCTGCTGGTGGCTGCGATGATGCGTCCGGTGGAAAGTCTGGGCATCGTGCTGCTGCCGTTCAGCGCCGCCACCGTCATCCTGGCGTTGTTGTTTCCTGCCGAGCGGGTGATCGAGTCCAGGCAATGGCCGATCGAACTGCATATTCTCATCGCCATCCTGGCCTATTCGATGCTGGCCCTGGCCGCGGTGCAGGCTATTCTGCTGGCGATTCAGGACCGGCGTCTGCACAACCGCCATCCGGGCGGTTTCATTCGCGGCATTCCCCCGTTGATTACCATGGAAGCGCTGCTGTTTCAGATGATCAGCATCGGTTTCGTGCTGCTGAGTCTGGCCCTGCTGAGCGGCTTGCTGTTTCTGGACGATATTTTCGCCCAGCATCTGGTGCATAAAACCGTGCTGTCGATCGCCGCCTGGGGAGTGTTCGGCATTCTGCTGTGGGGCCGCTGGCGTTTCGGCTGGCGGGGCCGGACAGCGATCCGCTGGACCTTGAGCGGCTTCGTCGCGCTGGTGTTGGCGTATTTCGGCAGCAAGCTGGTGCTGGAATTGGTGTTACAGCGGTGAGCTAAGCGCCGGTATGAAAACTCCAGCCCTGCTGGCTGGCCTCGGTAAGAGGCCGGCAACGGCCTGCGGCCTTATTTCAGCCTGCTGTCTTGCCATGCAAACCGGTCAACACTCTAGAACTTCATATCCTCGAAAAACTTCTTCACCCGATCCATCCAGCTCAGCTCCTGCGGGGTATGCTTATCCCGGCCCTCCTGCATGGTGGCGGCGAATTGCTCCAGGATTTCCCGCTGCTCCTTGGTGAGGTTGACCGGCGTTTCCACGATCGCCCGGCAGATCAGATCGCCGGTCGCGCCGCCCCGCACCGGCTTGACGCCCTTGCCGCGAATGCGGAACAGCTTGCCGGTCTGCGTTTCAGACGGAATCTTCAAGGTCACCCGCCCGTCCAGGGTGGGCGCCTCCAGTTCGCCGCCCAGCGCCGCCGTGGTGAAACTGATCGGCACTTCACAGTACAGGGTGTTTTCCTCCCGCGTAAAAATGGGATGGGGCTTGACCCGGATCTGGACGTACAGATCTCCCGGCGGCCCGTTGTTCTCGCCCGGCTCGCCTTCGCCGGCCAGGCGAATACGGTCGCCGTTGTCCACCCCCGCCGGCACTTTCACCGACAGGGTCTTGTGCGTCTCCACCCGGCCCGTGCCGCGACAGGTCGCGCAGGGGTCGGGAATGACCGTGCCGCGTCCCTGACAGCGTGGACAGGTTTGCTGAATGGAGAAAAAACCCTGCTGCATACGCACCTGGCCCATGCCGTTACAGGTGGTGCAGGTGACCGGCTTGGTGCCGGGCTTGCTGCCGCTGCCGTTGCAGGTCCCGCAGGTGGCCAGCGTAGGCACCCGGATTTTGGCGTTGGCGCCGAACACGGCCTCTTCCAGGGTAAGCTCCAGGTTGTAGCGCAGGTCGGAACCGCGAAACGCCTGGGCGCGGCCGCCGCCGCGCATATTGTTGAAGATGTCTCCGAAAACATCGCCGAAGATATCGCTGAAATTGGGGCCGCCGCCGAAACCACCCGCGCCGGCGCCGGCCTGGGCGTCAATCCCGGCATGGCCGAATTGATCGTAAGCGGCGCGCTTGCGCGCGTCGGTGAGCACTTCATACGCCTCCTTGGCCTCCTTGAAACGCTCTTCCGCCACGGTGTCACCCGGATTGCGATCCGGATGGTGTTTCATCGCCAGTCGCCGGTAAGCCTTTTTAATTTCCGCTTCGCTGGCATTGCGGGCTACATTCAGGGTGTCGTAATAATCGCGTTTGGCCATCGCTGGGATCCGTAAGTCTCGGCATCGGTCTTGCAACCGATCCTCATTATGCCAAAGGTCCGAGACGAGCGGCGGCTCGTTTCGGACCTTTGGTCGAGCGCGTCCTTGGGCGGCTGAATCCGTTATTTATCCTTGACTTCTTCGAATTCGGCGTCCACCACGCCTTCTTCGGCCGGCCGCTTCTGCTGACTCTGACCACCGCCCCCCTCACTGCCGCCGGGACCGCCCTGGTCCCCGCCACCGCCGGCCTGGGCGTAGACGCGCTCCGCCAGCCGACTGGAGACATCGCTCAGCTTCTGCGTGCGGGTCACGATAGTGTCCTTGTTATCGCCCTTGACCGCATCGCGCAGGTCGGAGATAGCGTTCTCGATATCGTGCCGCTCGCCGCCGGTCACCTTGTCGCCCAGGTCGCGCAAGGTCTTCTCGGTGGCGTGAATCAGGTTCTCGGCATGGTTACGGGCGTCCACCAACTCGTGGAATTTACGGTCCTCCTCGGCATGCGCCTCGGCATCCTTGACCATCCGCTGGATCTCCTCCTCGCCCAGGCCGGACGAGACGCGGATGACGATGGACTGCTCCTTGCCGGTCGCCTTGTCCTTGGCGGAAACGTTCAGAATGCCGTTGGCGTCGATGTCGAAGGTGACCTCGACCTGCGGCACGCCGCGGGGCGACGGGGGAATCCCGGCCAGATCGAATTTGCCGAGCGATTTGTTGGCGGAGGCCCGTTCGCGTTCGCCCTGCAGCACGTGCACCGTCACCGCGGTCTGGCCGTCCTCCGCCGTCGAAAACACCTGGTTCGCCTTGGTCGGAATGGTAGTGTTCTTGTCGATCAGCTTGGTCATGACGCCGCCCAGGGTTTCGATGCCCAGGGACAGCGGCGTCACGTCCAGCAGCAGCACGTCTTTGACCTGGCCGCCCAGCACCCCGCCCTGAATCGCGGCGCCGATGGCCACCGCCTCATCCGGGTTGACGTCCTTGCGCGGCTCCTTGCCGAAGAAATTGCGCACGGTGCCCTGCACCTTGGGCATGCGGGTCTGGCCGCCGACCAGAATGACGTCATCGACGTCGTTCACGCTCAGCCCAGCGTCCTGCAGAGCGATCTTGCACGGCTCGATGGTCTTCTCCACCAGGTCTTCCACCAGCGACTCCAGCTTGGCCCGCGTCAGTTTGATGTTCATGTGCTTGGGACCGCTGGCGTCGGCGGTGATATAAGGCAGATTGATCTCCGTCTGCTGGCTGGAAGACAGTTCGATCTTGGCCTTTTCGGCGGCCTCTTTGAGGCGCTGCATGGCTAGAGGGTCGCCGCGCAGGTCGATGCCGGTGTCTTTCTGGAACTGCTGCGCCAGATAGTCGATGATGCGCTTGTCGAAGTCTTCTCCACCCAGAAAGGTATCGCCGTTGGTGGACAGCACTTCGAACTGATGCTCGCCATCGACTTCCGCGATTTCGATGATGGAGATATCAAACGTACCGCCGCCCAAGTCATACACCGCGATTTTGGTGTCGCCGCGCTGCTTGTCCATACCGTAGGCCAGCGCCGCCGCGGTGGGCTCGTTGATGATGCGTTTGACTTCCAGACCGGCGATGCGGCCGGCATCCTTGGTCGCTTGGCGCTGCGAGTCGTTAAAGTAGGCCGGCACCGTGATCACGGCTTCGGTCACTTTCTCGCCCAGGTAATCCTCGGCGGTCTTCTTCATCTTTTGCAGCACGCGGGCGGAGATTTCCGGCGGCGCCAGCTTCTTGCCCCTGACCTCCACCCAGGCGTCGTTGTTGTCGGCCTTGACGATGGTGTAAGGCACCATGTCGATGTCCTTTTGCACTTCGACATCCTGAAAACGGCGGCCGATCAGTCGCTTGATCGCAAATAAGGTGTTTCTGGGGTTGGTGACCGCCTGCCGCTTGGCGGACTGGCCGACCAGCACTTCGTCGTCATCAGTGAACGCGACCGCCGACGGGGTGGTACGGTCACCTTCGCTGTTCTCGATGACACGGGGCTTGCCACCCTCCATGATGGCGACGCAGGAATTGGTGGTGCCCAGGTCGATTCCAATTATCTTGCTCATCAGTAATCCTCGCTCGTAGAGTGAAGTATTCAGTTGCGCTGCGCGCTGTCTGCATGACTATGTGGGGCTAAACCCCTGGTTTTCAATGCCTGACCCGGCCTTGGGCGGGCCTCTCGGCGCCCGCCGCCCGCATCGCGACCCTGCTTTAATGAGCGGCGTCTTTGGGCGCGGCCTGAGCCACGATCACGCGAGCGGGGCGAATCAGGCGATCGTTCAACAAATACCCTTTCTGGATCACGTACAGCACGGTGTTGGGCTCACTCCGGTCGGCAGGCTGCATCGCCATCGCCTCGTGCACTTCAGGGTTGAATTTGTCACCTACCGGATTCACTTCCTGTACGCCGAATTTTTCCAGCACGCCGCCGAACATCTTCAGGGTCAATGCGGAGCCTTCCCGCAATTGCGCGACATCCGTGGATTCGCCGACGGCGAGGCTGCTCTCCAGGCTGTCTTTGACCGGCAGCAGGGCGCCGATGAATTCTCTGAGGGCGAATTTATGGGCATTCTGAATGTCTCGCTCACTGCGCTTACGGATGTTGTCCGCTTCGGCGCAGGCGCCCAGATACAGCTTCCAGTTCTCGTCCGCCTTGGCCTGGGCCTGCTCCAGTTGCGGTTGCAGCCCGGTCAACGCGGCTTCGCCGGATTCAGCTTGCCCGCCGGCAGCCGGCGTTTCCGCCAGCTCCGGTAGATCCAGGGTAGCGGCATCGACCTCGAGGTCGCCGGTTTTGGGTTCTTGATTCATCCCGATTCTCCGCAATGATTATAAAGGTATAGGAAGACGCCCGCGCCGGGCGCGGCGGCGCAGCGCGCTTTTGCTCGAAGAACTGGGGATTAATGAATGGAATTCAAGGCGGCGGACAGCAGTTTGGCGGTGATATCGACGATGGGTATCACCCGTCCATAGGGCATGCGGGTCGGGCCGATGACGCCCAGCACCCCCAGCACGTTGCCTTCCAGCGAATACGGGGCGGTCACCACGCTGCACGCTTCCAGGACGTCGAAACCGGATTCCTCGCCGATGAAAATCTGCACGCCCTGGGCGTTGGCGCACTGGTCGAAGAGATACAGGATATCCCGCTTACCGCTGAAGGCTTCGAACAATTGCCGCAGTTTGTCCCTATCAGCCAGTTCGGCGAAGCCGATCAGATTGGTTTCACCGGCCAGCACGTAATCCTCCTCGGCGCCGTGCGGCTGAAATGCCTTGTCGGCCATTTCGATGACGGTCTGCATCAGCCGGTCCATGGTCTCGCGAGCCTGCTGCAGTTCCTGCAACAGGCTGTTTCTGAGCTGGCGCAGATCCGTGCCGGCGAACTGAGCGTTCAGATAATTGGCGGCCTGCTGCAGCTCTAGGCTGCTGTAAGTCCGTTGCGTGTGAATGATGCGATTCTGGACTTCCCGTTCGTTCACCACCAGGATGGCCAGCACCCGGTTGTCCGACAGCGGCAAAAATTCCACCTGGCGCAAGGTCACGGTATCGCGGCGCGGCACCATCACGATCCCGGCCAGACGGGTGATCCTGGACAGCAGGGTGGAGGTCGACTGCACCAGTTCCGTGGTCGGCTGGTCGGGGTCCAACTGGCGCGCCAGTTGCTCCACTTCGCTGTTCTGCAGCGGCTTGATGTGCAGCAGAATATCGACGAAGAAGCGGTAGCCACGCACGGTAGGCACCCGCCCGGCAGAGGTGTGGGGCGCGCGCAGATAACCGAGATCCTCCAGATCGGCCATCACGTTGCGCACCGTCGCTGGACTCAATTCCAGCCCGGCATCGCGTGCCAGCGTGCGCGAGCCGATCGGCTGGCCCTCGCGAATGTAGCGTTCCACCAACACTTTGAGCAGATGCTGGGCGCGCTCGCTTAACTCGGCATGAGACGGCGGATTCTTATAGCTTTCGGACACGGCAACCACCCTTCGTTGCAGGTCTACACCAGAGCCTGCGTCGCTTGCCTGAGGTTGGCGCTCTCATCGGCGGAGCGCTGTAAATGAAATTAACAACTCAATTCCGGGGTGTCAAGGTAGTGGCGCACCGTCGGGTTCCGGATAGTTGGCGGCTGTCTCAGGATAATGATAAGGTTGACCATGATTCGCTCTGCGGTTGCCCGACGACATGCCCTACATTTTCAGCACTATCGGTCTGATTGGAAAATACGGCGATCCCAGCGTAGCCGGCGCTCTGGCGCAGCGGATCGCCGCCTGTCTGCGGCGCCGCAAGCTGCACGTGCTGCTCGACGCCGCGTCGGCCCAACTGATGCCCACCGACAAGGTGGAAGTGGTCGACCGCCGCACCCTTGGACAACGCTGCGATCTGGTTATCGTGCTGGGCGGTGATGGGACTATCCTGAACGCCGCCCGCTCCCTGGTGGATTATCAGGCGCCTATCCTGGGGGTCAACCTGGGGCGGCTGGGCTTTCTGGCCGACGTGTCTCCCGACGAGATTCCCACCAATCTGGAGGTGATTCTGCGCGGCCAGTTTCGCGAGGAGGAACGTTCCCTGCTGCACGCCCAGATCCTGCGCGGACAACAGGCCATCATGCAGGCGGATGCGCTCAACGACGTGGTCGTGCACAAGAGCGAAGTCGCCCGCATGATCGAAGTGGACGCCTATATCGACGGCCAGTTCCTCAACGCCTACCGGGCCGACGGCCTGATCATCGCCACGCCGACCGGCTCGACCGCCTATGCGCTGTCCAGTGGCGGTCCCATCGTCCATCCCACGCTGGAAACCGTGGTGCTGGTGCCGATCTGCCCGCACAGCCTGACTCATCGGCCGATCGTGCTGAGCGCCACTAGTGAAATCACCATCCTGCTGAGCGACCCTAACGCCACTCAGACACAGGTGACCTGCGACGGGCAGATCAGTCTGCCTATACAGCCCGGTGACCGCATCGTCATCCGCCAGAAGGACCGCAAGCTCAGATTGATCCACCCCAGCAATCACGATTACTTCCGGCTGCTGCGGGCCAAGTTGAGCTGGGGCGTCTATCCGGAAGGCTCGCCCTTCGCCGTGGAGCCGCTGACCTTGCCGCAGCGGCAGGATGGTTGAACCGGCACAGGAGGCAGCGATGTTGACGCAATTGCAGATTCGCGATTTGGTGATTGTCGCGCAACTGGAATTGGATCTGGACAGCGGCATGAGTGCCCTGACGGGCGAAACTGGGGCAGGCAAATCGATCATCGTCGACGCGCTGGGTCTGCTGCTTGGCGACCGCGCCGACAGCAGCGTGGTGCGCCACGGCGCCGAGCGCGCCGATATTAGCGCCGTATTCGATCTCAGCGGTCTGCCGGAAGCGCGTGACTGGCTGGACGAGCGCGACCTGGGCGACGGGCGGGAATGTCATTTGCGCCGCGTCATCGGCAGCAACGGCCGCTCCAAAGCCTACATCGACGGGGTGCCCCAGCCCTTGCAGGCGCTCAAGGAACTGGGCGAGCAACTGGTGGACATCCATGGCCAGCACGAGCACCAGTCCTTATTGAAACGCGACCAGCAACGGCAACTGCTGGACGATTACGCCAGCAATCAGAGTCTGCTGACGGAATTGGCCGGGCGCTATCAAACCTGGCGCGAGCTGCGCCGCACCCTGGACGCCTTGCGTCAGGTCAGTCAGGAACGCGATGCACGCCTGGATCTGCTGCGTTACCAGGTGAAGGAATTACAGGCGCTCAAGCTGCACGATGGCGAACTGGCCGAATTGGAGGAGGAACACGGTCGGCTGGCCAACGCCGGACGGCTGCTGACTGCCTGCCAGCAGGCGCTGGACTGGCTCTACGAAAATGACGACTTATCGGCACACGGCTTGCTGAACCAGTCGCTGGGCGAACTGGAAACGCTGTTCGCCGTGGACGGCCGGCTCAAGCCGGTCGGCGAACTGCTGAACGGCGCGCTGATCCAGGCTCAGGAAGCCAGTGACGAGTTACGCCAGTATCTGCAACAACTGGACCTCGACCCGGTGCGGCTGGAGCAGGTGGAGCAGCGCCTGGCGGCCATCCATGCCATGGCCCGCAAACACCGGCGTTCGCCGCAAGAACTGCCTGGCCATCTGGCGCAGCTGCACAACGAGTTGGCGGAGCTCGACACCAGCGAAGTCCGGCAGGAGCAACTGACCCGACAGGTGGAGGATGCCGCCCAGGCTTACGCCTGCTGTGCGGAGACCCTCGGCGGCCGCCGGGCGGCGGCGGCGGCGGAACTGGCCGGCAAAATCAGCGCCGCCTTGCCGGCCTTGGGCATGCAGGGCGGGCGCTTCGCCATCGAACTGGAGCGTCTGCCGAAACCCTCGCCGCAGGGATGGGAGGCGGTGGAGTTCCTGGTCAGCGCCAATCCGGGCCAGCCCCTGCGGCCGCTCACCAAAGTCGCCTCGGGCGGCGAACTGTCCCGTATCAGCTTAGCGATTCAGGTCATCGCCGCCAACTCGGCCCGCATTCCTACCCTCATCTTCGACGAAGTGGATACCGGCATCGGCGGCGGCATCGCCGAAGTGGTCGGGCGGCAACTGCGCACGCTGGGTGGAACCCGGCAGGTATTGTGCGTCACTCACCTACCCCAGGTGGCCGCCCAGGCGCATCAGCATTTCCGGGTTAGCAAGCAGACTGCCGGTGAGGTCACGCAGGCGGCGATCGCTAAACTGGATACCGCCGAGCGGGTGCAGGAAATCGCCCGGATGCTGGGTGGAGTGGAGCTGACTGCCAAGACGCAGGCGTATGCCCAGGAAATGGTCGAGGAGGCGGGTAAAAATAGAGAAGGTAAATTGCAATGAGGAGTGCCAGATGCTGATATCTACCCCCACCCTGAATCAAGCCGCCGTTATTCAAAAAGTGTTCGCTGATGTGGACGAACGCTACGCTGAACTGCCCCACAAGTTTTGGAATAACTTTCTGGTCCGTAGACTTACGAGCAAGCGCTTCGAGAGCTTTATTGCTTTCATTGAAGTTCCGCAATTCAGATTCGGCTGCGAATATTTTCACGGTTGCACACGGGTGCAGTACGCGCTGGCGAACGATGCGCTGTACCTCGGCTTCGTTGGCGGCGATGGCTGCAGGGTTATCAACGGCAGCCTACAGCCGCCCGGTTTTTTTATGCTGGGCCCCGGCGCCGAATCTGACGCTGCTTTTCGCGGGGCTATCACCTACCATACCATCCTCCTGCGCGGAGCGGTGTTGGACCGTCTGTTGACGGCCGGGAGCACCGCACGCGGCATCCGGCGCTGGCTCGTGCCCAGCTTGCACCGGCCGCACGTGAACAAACTGGACGGCCGCCGGCTGCAACACCTCCTGACTGACCTGACCGGCCTTATGGCCCTGGATACCGTGGCGCTACTACAGCGGCCGGCGATGTTGCAGTTGGCGCAGGACGATCTGCTCGCGGCCATCCGCCTGATACTGACTTCCGCCGAACCCGACGCCGCGGCGGAAACGGTCAGCGTCGCCCCCCGTCGGCGGGCGCTGGCGCTGGCCGCCGAAGAGCTCATCTGGTCGCAACCCAATCGGGCGCTCTCGCTCGCCGCCATCTGTGACACCCTAAACACCAGCGAGCGGACCTTGCAACTGGCGTTTCAGGAGCAGTTTGGTGTCGGCTTTCGGGCGTTTCTGCGCGCCGTGCGGCTGCACCAAGCACGGGCAGCTCTTGTCCGGTCCAGCGACCGGGTCACCATCGCCACTATCGCCATGGAATACGGCTTCTGGCACCTGGGCCGCTTCGCCCGGTACTATCAGCAACTGTTCGGCTGCACGCCCTCGGAGACGCAGCGTCTAGCCAAAGCACGCGCCAGTGTACGAGTATTTTAACAGCCCGCGTTTGTGTGAGTGGATACCCTTGAAGCAGACACTGGCGACGGCTACCGCTTTGAACTGCTGCCCTGACTTGAATCACGCCGGGTCGAGAGGAGTTGACAGGGAGACTGGCCGGACTGGAAATTATCGAACTCCGGTATGCACTTACGGCTCACATAGAGGTACAATAACAAACGTTTAGGACGAGTCGCTGAAGCGATCCGTTCCGCAACCCGCGCGCGACGTCCCTGCGTTGGCTCCGCCAGCGCGCCGCTTTTCAGACTGGCGTTTGCCTGGAGAGGGAAACGTCCAGAGTCACTTACCGACCATGGAGTCAGCCCATGACGTATCAAACAAGCGTACAACACCTTGAAAGGGTGGAGCCGGTTTTTCCCGGCTTTGTCAAGAACAAGAAACTGCGCGACTGGGTTAGCGAGATCGCCGCCGTCACCCAGCCGGATAATATTTACTGGTGCGATGGTTCTCAGGAAGAGTACGACCGGCTGTGCGGCGAGATGGTGAAAGCCGGCGGCATGATCAAGCTTAACGAAGCCAAGCGGCCAAACAGCTATCTGGTCCGTTCGGATCCGAGCGACGTCGCCCGCGTCGAAGACCGCACCTTTATCTGCAGCGTGCACAAGCACGACGCCGGTCCGACCAACAACTGGATGGCCCCGCCGGAGATGAAGGAGACGCTGCTGCCGCTGTTCGAAGGCAGCATGCGCGGCCGCACCATGTACGTCGTCCCGTTCAGCATGGGGCCGCTGGGTTCGCCGATTTCCCATATTGGCGTCGAACTGAGCGATTCCGCCTATGTCGCTGTCAACATGCGCATCATGACCCGCATGGGTAGCCAAGTGCTGGAACTGCTGGGCGCAGACGGCGACTTCGTAAAATGCCTGCATTCGGTCGGCGTGCCGCTGGCGCCGGGCCAGAAGGACGTGGTCTGGCCCTGCAACAAGACCAAATACATCGTCCACTTCCCCGAAGAGAACGCCATCTGGTCCTATGGCAGCGGCTATGGCGGCAACGCGCTGCTCGGCAAGAAATGCTTCGCGCTGCGGATCGCCTCCAGTATGGGCCGGGACGAAGGCTGGCTGGCCGAGCACATGCTGATCCTGGGCGTCGAATCCCCCCAGGGCGAGAAAACCTATGTCGCGGCGGCGTTCCCGAGCGCCTGTGGCAAGACCAACTTCGCCATGCTGATTCCGCCCAAGGTGTTCAGCGGCTGGAAAGTCACTACGGTTGGCGACGACATCGCCTGGATCAAGCCGGGCCCCGACGGCCGTCTGTACGCGATTAATCCCGAAGCGGGCTTCTTTGGCGTGGCACCGGGCACCTCGACGAAGTCCAACCCCAACGCGCTGGCTACGCTGAACGGCAATTGCATCTTCACCAACGTGGCGCTGACCCCGGACGGGGACGTATGGTGGGAAGACCTGACCGACACCGCGCCTCCCGAGCTGATCGACTGGCAGGGCAATGCCTGGACGCCGGACTGCGGTCGCCTGGCGGCCCATGCGAACTCGCGCTTCACCGCGCCGGCCTCACAATGTCCATCTATCGACCCGGCTTGGGAAAATCCGGCGGGCGTGCCTATCAGCGCCTTTATCTTCGGCGGCCGGCGCAGCACGGCGGTGCCGCTGGTGGTGCAGGCGACCAACTGGACCCACGGCGTCTATCTGGGCGCGACCATGGGTTCGGAGACGACCGCCGCCGCCGCCGGTATGAAGGGCGAGGTGCGGCGTGACCCGATGGCGATGTTGCCGTTCTGCGGCTACAACATCGCTGATTACTTCGATCACTGGCTGGAAGTAGGCCACAGCCTGTTCAATCCACCGCGGGTATTTTGCGTCAACTGGTTCCGCAAGGACAGCAACGGCAAGTTCATGTGGCCCGGTTTCGGCGACAACATGCGCGTGCTGAAGTGGATTCTGGACCGCACCCACGGTCGCGCCGGCGGCATCGAAAGCCCACTCGGCTGGATGCCGTCCTTCGACGATATCCCGTGGGATGGGTTGGAGTACTCGCGCGATAAGTTCCGCGAATTGATGTCGGTAGACCGCCAGGCCTGGATTAAGGAACTGCTGTCGCACGAGGAACTGTTCGTACAACTCTACGACCGGCTGCCCAAGGAATTCGTGTTGCAGCGCGAGCTGCTGCTCGCCAATCTGTGGCGTTCGCCGGACGAGTGGCGTCTGCCTGCCTGACGCCGACTATCGTCGTGACGAAGGGCGCTCTGCTGAGCGCCCTTTTCTTGTTTTTTCTCCCGATTCTTTTCCCTGCTTGTTGCACTTATGCGACGCACAAGATAAGTTCATTTTTGCGTTTTTAATGTTGTTTCGTTAATTGACTAGCCGACATTGGCTAATCCATATTGGCTCAATATGGATTCCAGTCGGTTCACCGCATCAGGCGACCAGCACTTCCGAGAGTAAGGTAAGAAAACCTTCTATTACAATAGCTTAAGATAGGGTCTGCAGGGCTACCAAGCCCCTGCCAGGGCAACCCGTTCGCAGCAGTCCGGAATCCATATTGAGCCGTAATCAATTATCCGACGATGTCTGCTGCAACGCTTCCGGGACACGCTCGAACGCATTACTCTTGGCGGAGTCAATAATAAACCACTTGATGGACCGACTGGTCCGCCAGCGCCTCTCGCAGCACGGCGGCGATGAGCTGCGCCCAATAGTCACAGCCGGCTGCGTCGGCGAGTAAATCCTGGCGGATCTCGAATTCGACATGCGGCAGCCCGGCCGCGCCAGCATGGGTTTCCAAGGTATAACCAACATCCCGCCCGGAATAGGGCTCGTTATCGCCCACGCACAGTTCCGGCCGGGCACGCAGCCATTGCAGCACCGGCAGGGCCAGCCGCAGATCGCGATTCCACAAGATACCGACCTGCCAGGGACGCGGCGGGCCACCGTTCAACTGCGGCGTGAAGCTGTGGATGGAGACCACCGCCGGGACCCGGCCATGCCGCCACAGATGGGCGATGGCGGTGGTGATGGCATGATGATAGGGCCAGAAAAAGGTTTCCAGCCGCCAGTCGGCCTCGGCGTCGCTCAGGTCCCGATTGCCGGGAATGAACACGCCGTCGCTGTATGCGGGAATCGATTCTGGATGGCCAGGCACGCGATTGCAGTCGATCAGCAGGCGTGAATAGCCCGACAATACCGCCGGCGCATCCAGCCATTGCGCCAGGCGGCGGACCACCTCCGCCGCGCCGATGTCCCAGGCGATATGCTGGCTGAGCGCAGCCGCCTGCAGACCCAGGTCGTGTAAACCTGCGGGAATGACATTGCTGGCGTGATCGCAGACCAGGATGAGGGAAGCCCGGCCCTGGGGATTGAGCAGCCGCACCGGTGGCGGATCGGCAAAGTCCAACACAGGCATTCTGGAAACGGCGGGGAAAGTCGAATTCATAGCGCGTACAATCTGCTCGGTAATCATAAACCTGATGCCAATAAACCGATCTTTGGTCTAATGAAAGCGGTGCCGCCCGTCGCTTACCGACCACTTTAGACTTCCATTCCACAGCGGAGAACAACGATGACCGACAACGCCCATCGTCTGGTCAAGGCTCTCGCCGGCGTCGCCCTGCTGGCGGCGCTGCACGCCTCGCCCGCGTCAGCGGCCAAGACGCTGGTGTTCTGCTCCGAGGGCAGCCCGGAGGGCTTCAACCCCCAGTTTTACACCGCCGGCACCACCTTCGACGCCAGTTCCCGCACGGTTTACAACCGTCTGACAGAATTCGAGCGCGGCGCCACCACCATTGGACCGGGTCTGGCGGAGTCCTGGGAAATTTCTCCCAATGGGTTGCAATATACATTCCATCTGCGCAAGGGTGTCAAGTTCCACGCTATCGAAGGCTTTAAGCCGGGCCGGGATTTTAACGCCGACGACGTGATTTTCAGCTTCGAACGGCAACGCGACCCCAATCATCCCTACCACAAAGTCTCCGGCGGCAGTTACGAATATTTCAACAGCATGGGCATGGGCGAGTTGATCAAGGCTGTTGACAAGCTGGACGATGACACGGTGCGCTTGACGCTGCACCGGCCGGAAGCGCCTTTGCTGGCCAACCTGGGAATGGATTTCGCCTCGATCCTGTCGGCCGAGTACGCCGGACAACTGCTCAAAGCGGGCAAGCCGGAACAACTCGATCGGGTTCCAGTGGGCACGGGGCCGTTCCAGCGGGTGATGTATCAGAAGGACGCGGTGATCCGTTACAAGGCCCATCCGGATTACTGGCGGGGCAAAGCGCCCCTCGATAATCTAGTGTTCAGCATCACCCCAGACGCCGCCGTGCGCTACGCCAAGCTCAAAGCCGGCGAGTGCCATGTGATGCCCTATCCCAATCCCGCCGATCTGGTGACCATGCGCTCGGACAAAGCCATCCGGTTGCTGGAAAAGGAAGGGCTGAACGTGGGCTATCTGGCCTTTAACACCGAGAAAAAGCCGTTCGATGACAAGCGGGTACGGCAGGCGCTGACGATGGCGATCGACAAGCAGGCCATCATCAACGCCATCTTCCAGGGCGCCGGCAAGGTCGCTAAAAATCCGATCCCGCCCACGCTCTGGTCCTATAACGATGAGGTGCAGGATTATCCTTACGACCCCGAAAAAGCCAAACAACTGCTGGCCGAAGCCGGCTATCCCAACGGTTTCGAGACCGATATCTGGGCCATGCCGGTGCAACGCGCTTACAATCCTAACGCCCGCCGCATGGCGGAGATGATTCAGGCGGACTGGAACGCCATCGGCGTAACAGCCAAAATCGTATCTTACGAATGGGGTGAATACCTCAAGCGCAGCAAGGACGGCGAGCACCAAACCCTGCTGCTCGGCTGGACCGGCGATAACGGTGACCCGGACAATTTCCTGAACGTGCTGCTGAGCTGTGAGGCGGTGGGTTCGGCCAACCGGGCACGCTGGTGCTATCGGCCCTTCGATGAACTGATCCAACAGGCCCGGCGGGTCAGCGACCGCGCCGAGCGCACCCGGCTGTACCAGCAGGCGCAGGTGATTTTCAAAGAAGAAGCACCCTGGATTACTATCGCCCATTCAGTGGTCTATCAGCCGGTGCGCCGGGAAGTAGTCGATTTCCGCATCGATCCGTTCGGCGGCAATGTATTCTATGGCGTCGATCTGCAATCCCCATAAACTAGGGTTTGCAGACCCGCATAAGGCCGCCGACCGCCAGGATCACGCTGTGCCGTCATGATCGGCTTTATCCTCAACCGTGTGGGTCTGTTGCTGCCGACCTTTTTCGGCATCACTCTGCTGGCGTTCTCGCTGGTCCATCTGATTCCGGGTGACCCACTGCAATGGCTGGCGGGGGAACGGGGCATGGATCCTATCCGCCACGCTCAGTTGCTGGCCGAACTGGGCCTGGACCGGCCGCTCTGGCGGCAGTACTTGAGCTACCTTGGACACTTGTTCCAGGGCGACCTGGGCCAGTCGCTGGTGACCCACGAGCCGGTCCTACGCGAATTCCTGACCCTGTTCCCGGCCACTTTCGAGTTGTCCTGCGCCGCCATTCTATTCGCCGTCACCAGCGGTTTACCGCTGGGCATGCTGGCGGCCGTCAAGCGCGGCGCCCTGCTCGATCAGGCCGTCATGGGGCTGTCGCTGATTGGCTATTCCATGCCGATCTTCTGGTGGGCACTGCTGCTGATCCTGCTGTTTTCGGTGCAGCTCGGCTGGACGCCGGTGTCGGGCCGCATCGCCGTTACTTATTGGGTGGAGCCGGTCACCGGCCTGC
The DNA here is from genome assembly GCA_963708455.1 of uncultured Pseudomonadota bacterium. Classification (GTDB taxonomy): domain Bacteria; phylum Pseudomonadota; class Gammaproteobacteria; order Competibacterales; family Competibacteraceae; genus CAIMUS01. Next base: position 122,150 of record CAVPSQ010000004.1, on the reverse strand, counting down.
TGCTGGTCGACACCCTGCTGGCACACGATACCGCCGCGTTCTACTCGGCGCTGCGCCACCTGTGCTTGCCCGCCCTTGTGCTCGGCACCGTTCCGCTGGCGGTCATCGCCCGCATGACCCGTTCCGCCATGCTGGAAGTGATTCACGAGGACTATATCCGGGTGGCGCGTGCCAAAGGGCTGTCGCCCTTCCGGGTCATCGCGGTGCATGCCCTGCGCAACGCCCTGATACCGGTGATCACCGTAATCGGCCTGCAAGTGGGCGTGCTGCTGGCCGGCGCCATTCTGACCGAGACCATTTTCGCCTGGCCGGGGATCGGCAAATGGCTGCTCGACTCCGTGCAGCGACGGGATTATCCCGCCGTCCAGGGCGGCATCCTGCTGGTTGCCGGCATCATCATGTTGGTCAATCTGCTGGTTGATCTGCTCTATGGTCTGATCAATCCCCGCATCCGTCACGCCCGTTAGCTTGCCACCATGCCCGCAACACTCGAGCCAATCGAACTCCGGCTGGAACCACCAGCCCCGCCCGGACCACTGACGGAGTTCTGGCGCCAGTTCAGCGAGAACAAGGGCGCCGTGCTCGGCCTTGGCATCATCGGCTTGATGGCGTTCATCGCCCTGGCCGCCCCCTGGCTGGCGCCGCATCCGCCGGCCGAGCAGTACCGCGATGCCCTGCTGACCCCGCCGCTGTGGAGCAGCGGCGGCAGTTGGCGCTTTATGCTGGGCACGGATGATATCGGCCGGGATATCCTTGCCCGCCTCATGTACGGCGCGCGGATTTCCCTGCTGCTCGGCTGCATCGTGGTGACCCTGTCGCTGGCCGCAGGCATCGCGCTGGGGCTGCTCGCCGGCTTTTTCCGAGGCGTGGTGGACAACCTGATCATGCGCCTGATGGATATCCTGCTGGCCCTGCCCAGCCTGTTGCTGGCGATTGCCGTGGTCGCCATGCTGGGGCCCGGCCTAAGCAACGCCATGCTGGCCATCACCATTGTGGTGCTGCCGCATTACGTGCGGCTGACCCGCGCCGCCGTCATCACCGAAACCGGCAAGGATTATGTCATCGCCAGTCAGGTGGCCGGCGCCGGACTGCTGCGGCAGATGTTCATTAACGTGCTGCCGAACTGCATGGCGCCGCTGATCGTGCAGGCCACCCTGGGCTTTTCCTCGGCCATTCTGGACGCCGCCGCACTCGGCTTTCTGGGACTGGGCGCGCAGCCGCCGACGCCGGAATGGGGCACGATGCTGGCCGACGCCCGGCAATTCATCCAGCGCGCCTGGTGGGTGGTGACTTTCCCTGGTCTTGCCATCCTGCTCACTGTACTGGCTTTCAACCTGTTGGGCGACGGTCTGCGCGACGCCCTGGACCCGAAGCTGAAACGCTGATGGCGCTGCTCGAGATAAGCGGTCTGACCGTCGAGTTCGGTCCGCAAGCTGCGCCCTTCCGGGTCGTGGATGGGCTGGAACTCGTTGTCAATGAAGGTGCAACGGTCGGTATCGTGGGCGAATCCGGCTGCGGTAAATCGGTGGCCGCGCTGGCTATCATGGGGTTGATCGACTTTCCCGGCCGGGTGCACGCCGGGCGCCTGAGCTTCGCCGGCCGGGAACTGCCTGCCTTGTCACCGGCGCAGCGCCGTCGCCTGCTCGGCAAGGACATCGCTATGATTTTCCAGGATCCGATGACCAGCCTGAATCCCTGCTATACGGTCGGCTTTCAGCTCATGGAGACCCTCAAGATCCACGAGGGCGGCAGCCGGCGGCAACGGCGCCGCCGCGCCCTGGCGCTGCTGGAGCAGGTTGGCATCCCGGCCCCGGCCAGCCGCCTGGGCGCCTTTGCGCATCAATTGTCCGGCGGCATGAGCCAGCGGGTGATGATCGCCAGCGCCATTGCCTGCAATCCCCGGCTGTTGATCGCCGATGAGCCCACCACCGCTCTGGACGTGACCATTCAGGCGCAGATCATGCAACTGCTGCGGGAACTCCAGCAGCAGCAGCGGATGGCACTGCTGCTGATCACCCACGATCTGGCGCTGGCCGCCGAGACCTGTGAGCGAGTGGTAGTGATGTACGCCGGCCAGGTGGTCGAAACGGGCGGGGTCGCCGCGGTGTTCGCCACGCCGCGCCATCCGTACACGGCGGCACTACTCAACGCTCTGCCGGAGCGCAACGCCGGCCGCGCCCGCCTCACGCCGCTTGCCGGCGTCGTGCCTGGTCAGTACGACCGTCCGCCAGGTTGCCTGCTGCATCCGCGCTGCGCCTTCGCGGCGCCGCTGTGCCGACTGCGGGAGCCGCCGCTGCGGTGGATCGGCAACCGGCAGGTGCGTTGCCATACGCCGCTGGACGCCAGCGGGAAACCAGGCGATGGCTGAGCTGCTGCTGGAAGCGGTCGGGCTGACCCGTTACTACAAGGTGCCCCTGGGCTGGTTCAAGCGGGCCACCGTTAAGGCGCTGGACGGGGTATCGTTCCGGCTGCCTGCCGGTCAGACCCTGGCGGTGGTGGGCGAATCGGGTTGCGGCAAATCTACTCTCGCCCGCCTGCTGACGTTGATCGAAACACCCACTGGCGGAACCCTGCGGTTGCGCGGCCGCGAAGTGGCTGGAGTCGGCGCCAGGGAACGCCGGGAAGTCCGCCGCCACATCCAGATCGTGTTCCAGAATCCGTTCAGTTCCCTCAATCCCCGTAAAAAAATCGGCGCCATCCTGCAGGAGCCGCTGCTGATCAACAGTCCCGCCAAGGCCCGTGAGCGGCAGGAACAGGTCAGGGCAATGATGGTCAGGGTCGGTCTGCGTCCAGAACATTACGAGCGCTATCCGCACCTGTTTTCCGGTGGCCAGCGGCAACGCATCGCCATCGCCCGGGCGCTGATGCTGAAGCCTGCGATTGTAGTCGCGGACGAACCGGTAGCCGCGCTGGACGTGTCGATTCAGGCGCAGGTGCTGAATCTGTTGCTGGATCTGCAAGCCGAGTTCGGCTTGGCCTATGTGTTCATTTCCCACGACCTTAGCGTGGTGCGCTATATCGCCGACGAGGTGCTGGTGATGTATCTGGGCAAGCCGGTCGAACAGGGACCGAAAGACGCTATTTTCGAACAGCCCCTGCACCCCTATACGCGCGCCCTGCTGGCATCGATGCCGCAACTCGACCCGGCAAAACGCGGTCAACGGATAGTGCTGAAAGGTGATCTACCCTCGCCCTTGAATCCGCCGTCGGGCTGCGCCTTTCATAGCCGTTGTCCACTCGCCGCGGCAGAATGCGCCCGGCTCCGACCGGAGTTGCGGTGGCTGGAGGGGCGGTGGGTGGCGTGTCATAAAGTTGCTTGACCGGGTAGTCAAGCAGGATTGGGGATTTTTAAGCAGTGTTCTGTTTATTCCGACATTCCGTGCGTGCATACAACTTGCTGAATAATTTAGATTCATTTCATACCAACTGGATTAGAAAATGCTTATATGACTAAATTCAGCGAGTGACATCCCCCTTCATTTCAAGTACCTCTGTACGGCTTTTTGAAACGCTGATTGCTTTACCGGTTTGATCAAATACGTATCGCATCCGGCCAGTCCGCCCCTGATGCGGTCGAACGGCGATGATTTGCTGGTCAGGAAAATGACGATAGTGTTCTCACTGTTTTTGTTCTTCTTGATGCTCTTGCATAGTTGATAGCCATCGATGCCTGGCAGAAGCACCTCTGAAAAAACGATATCGTAGTGGTGTTGATCGAGCAAATCGAGCGCTTCCTCGCCAGCTTCGACCGCATCGACCTGCATACCGAACAGCCGCAACTCCAATTCAATCTGTTTCCTGACCGGCTTGCTGTTGTCTATCACCAGTGCTCGGTAAGATCGTTGCAGCCTTTGCAAAGGGAGTACGGACGGTTCTTCACCGATAATCCGCTCCTGCGCAAGACTCTGTCCTTTACCGGTCACTGCATCCAGAACATTGAGCACCCGGGTAGCGACAAAAGGACGCCGGATACAGTGAGCAGTAGCGTCGGACTGCTTTTCCCTGCTGACCAGCACCGTCGGAATGGGTATTCCGGCCCCGCCCTGTCCTGGCGTATGAGGCTTGCTGGTGTCGCTACGCAGCTTATTCCACGCCGCCATCGCCTGCGGATCATCCGCATCGACTATCAGCAGTTCGCTCGGCTCGTCGGCGGTGGCGACAGTATAGGTTTGGGCGCGGTGTGACGACAGTTTGAAGATATTTTTTAGTATATTCCGTTCATGCTCGGCAATGCCCAGCATGGCGATAACAATGGTTCGCTTGCTATTCATGCGATAAATCACCAGTCTGGTCAGTCCGCTCCGTATCGCTGTACAGTCTTGCCCACACATCGGCGCTCGCTGGGCAACATCCAAATCGTATGGCAGGGAGCTTAGGAAACGGGTATAAGGCATGTCTCTGCATCAACTGGCCTTAATCAGTTGCGGCTTGCATGCCTGAACACCATGCTGTGCAGGCTGTCTATGGTTGCTAAAGCATAGATAATGCCAGCTTAGGATACCGCCGTAGAATCATCCGGTATCCAGCAAGCCATCTTCAATTGAATTGCAGAATATCTGCTGACCGGGCCGGGCGCCGGCTTCTCCAAAACGCGGGACAGCAGTCAACGTCATTATATGCCGAAATAGGGCAGCAGACTGTCAATCCACATCACCGCGCCTGTCCGGCCCGTACCCTGCGCTCCCCTCCGGCCAGCCGGGCCGCAGCTGCAAGCCGTTGTTTTCCTCTCGCATTTACGCCTCTCAACCCTTCACATCCGCCAGTCCTGGCGCCACGACCTGCATGGCGATAGGCCGGTGGTCGGAAAAGGTATACTCCAGCACGGCGACTTGCTCCACCCGAATGGAGGGGGACACCAGTATATGGTCGAGCTGGCGGACAGGACGCCAACTGGGAAAAGTATATAAACCAGGTTCAGGTTCGCACAAGTTGCCCGAACGCAGCAGTAAAGTCATCTCTTTGCAATTAGCGGGACAATTGAGATCGCCCATGACGATGACATGGCGATAATCGCTGATGATATCGGCCAGAAAACTCATCTGCCGCAACCGGCTGCGCCTGCCCAGGGCGAGGTGCAGGATGAACACATGCAGCGCCTCTGCGCCTTTGCCGAAGCGCACCCGCAGTACTCCCCGTCCCGGCATGCCCGGCAGTTTATGTTCTTCGATGCGGCTGGGGCGCAGGCGGCTCAGCATGGCGTTGCTGTGCTGCGAGATCAGGCCGATGCGGCGGTTGGATTGATCGAATACGTACTGAAAACCGCCGCGTTCTGCCAGGTATTTGACCTGATTGACGAAACCGCTGCGCAGGCTGCCGGTATCCACTTCCTGCAGGCCGACGAGGTCGTAAGCGGCGATGGCGCGGGCGATACCGTCGAGATTGATCATCCGCGACGGCACCGGTACGACGTGTTGCCAACTACGGGTCAGGTAATGTGAATACTTGCTGGTGGACAGACCAGACTGGATGTTGTAACTGAGCAAGCGCAAGCGGCGATAGCCGCTGGTCTCCTGCGGGGCCTCCTGCGCAGCCGGCGCGCCGGTCAGACCGTAACAAGAATTCTCCGGCGGGAAACAATCGCTGCCGTCGCCGCCCCCCGGCGGTCTAGCGGCGCCGCGTCCTTGCTGGGATGGAGCGACGTCGCCTGTCGCCGGCTGCCGTCGCTGCCGCGCAGGGTGACCGGCTAATCGAGGTGTACGCCAGGGCATCGCTGCGATCCTATCGGCCAGGGGGGTCAGGTCGATGCCTGCCGGGGAGTCGGAGCAGTTCAGTTTTTGCCGCTTTCCCTGGCGATCAGATAATCGATCACCTGGAACAGCCGGAGCTCCGAACCGGCCATCGACACATCGGTGAAGTACTTGCCATTGACGATAAATGCCGGCACGCCGAGAACCTGGTAACGCTGCATCAATTTTCGGGCACGTTGCACCTCGGTGACCACGGCAAAAGAATTGTAAGCCTTGAGGAAAGCGTCTTTATCCACGCCCTGCGTGGCGACGAATTCGGTTATCTGTTCTGGAGTCGCCAATTGTTGCTTGCCGACATGGATGGCGTCGAAAATTGGCTGGTGCAGCTTATCCTGGACGCCCAGTTCCCGGGCGGCGAAATAAGCGCGCCCCAGCGGTTCCCAGTTGCTGCCCCCCACCGCAGGAATACGTACCAGTTCGGCATTGGCCGGTTTGGTTTTCAGCCACTCCGCCAGCACCGGCTCCAGATGGAAGCAATGGCCGCAGCCATACCAGAAGGCTTCGATGACTTCGACTTGGTCGCCGCTGGTGGCAGGCGCCGGCGTATCCAGCAACCGATAGTCGACGCCTTCCTTGAAGTCGTCGGCGGCTACGGCGAGCGCCGGCGCACCTGCCAACAGCAGCAACGACAGAAACAGTTGACCTATAGCTTGCATCGCATGGCCCCTTAAGGGTTGGATGGCGAATACGGTCGATTGGACAAGCGTGGCGCCGGTCGTCGGATCACCCGGCGCGCCCAAAGCGACCCGATTTGTCCAGTCCGCTACCTGTCACAGGAGCAAAAAGGGTGGTCATTGACCACCCTTTTTGGTTGACGGGCCGATTATCGGCTGCCGGCGGCTGTTATTGCAAACCCTGAATGAACGAGGCGACCGCCTTGATATTGTCATCGCTCATCTTGACAGCGATATTGCGCATCATCTGGCCGGGATCGTTGCCACGCTGCATGGCGCGGAAGTTCTTCAACTGGGTCTCGAGGTACTGGGCATGCTGGTTGGATAGCGCGGGGAACCCGGCGGCGGGATTGCCCTTGCCGTTGGGACCGTGGCAACCGTAGCAGGCCGACAAACCGGCCGTGAGGTTGCCACCCAGGTAGACGACCTTGCCTTTCTCCACCAGTTCGGGGTCCGCTTTACCCGGCGCCGGCGTCTGCGTGGAGAAAAAAACCGCCATATCCTCCATGTCCTGGTCGCTTAGCGGCGCAGCCATACCATTCATAATGGCGTTGACCCGCCTGCCCGCCTTAAAATCCTGAAGTTGCTTAGCCAGATAGACGGCATTTTGGCCGGCCAGTTTGGGCCATTCGCCGTTGACGCTATTGCCATCGGCGCCATGACAGGCGGCACAGGGCGCTGCTTTCTGCTGGCCGGCCGTGGCGTCACCGGCGGCCGAGGCGGTAGCCGTAAAGCCCAGTAGGGCGCAAGTTGCCGCAATCGTTAACAGTTTTCTCATGGATGACTCCCGCAGATTTTTTTGGTTGAACGACCCCACGGTCATTGGGTCAGAGGATGTTCAGAATGATTGCATGTGCTGGTGAATGGGCCCTTTACCCTCGGGCGCAGCGAGCAGTCGGATATAATGTATTTATATACCAAATGACCCTTTATATTCAATAAAATATTACTTTTGACAAGCTTATTCGCAAAGCCCATTGCAAGCATGTTGAAGCAGCGCTATCAGTCCGTCCGGTTTTTCACCAGCGTCTATGAATTCGGGCAATTGCCTGCCGATCGCGGCGCCGAGGTGGCCTTCGCGGGACGCTCCAACGCGGGCAAGTCCAGCGCCCTCAACGCCCTCACGCGGCAAAAAACGCTGGCGCGCACCAGCAAAACACCGGGGCGCACCCAGTTGATCAATTACTTCCAGGTGGAAACCGATCGCTATCTGGTGGACCTGCCCGGCTACGGTTACGCCAAAGTGCCCGACGACATCCGTCGCCATTGGCAGCGCCTGCTGGTGGATTATCTCGGCCGCCGGCAGGCGCTGCGCGGCCTATTCCTGTTGCTGGATATCCGCCATCCGCTCACCGAACTGGACCGGCAGTTGCTCGACTGGTGCAGGTCGCGGCTCCTGCCGGTCCATATTTTGCTGACCAAGGCCGACAAGCTCAAGCGAGGGGCGGCGCTGGCGGCGCTGCAGCAGTTCAGGCGGCAACTCGCCGCTGAATATCCCCAGGCCAGCCTGCAACTGTTCTCGGCACTGAAGGGAACCGGTCTGGACGACGCTCATGCCCGCCTGGATGAATGGCTGGGCTATGCGCCTGCGGCCGGCCCCGCTATCTAACTCTGCTTGAGCCACCCCACCTCAGCGGACTGAATCCCAACCCCGTTCATCAGGGCAAACATTGCTGTATTTGATGCTGGAGCGCGGCGCGGCCATCTGATCCGCGACAGCATCGCGCCAGACGGCGTAATGCACCGTTTCCTTGTGGCGGGCGGCATCCGCCTCGCTGCGATACACCTCCACCAGCACGAAGCGGGTCGGGTCGTCTTGCTGCTGGATGACATCAAACCGGGCGACACCCGGTTCCTGTACACTGTGGCGCGCATTTTCCAGCGAGGCGGCTTTAAAAGCCTCTACCCGCTCCGGTTTGACATGAACGAAAACATGTACGATGAACATCACAGACCCTCTGCATAGTAATGACGTAGTCAGCTTGCGCTCGCTGCCAGCCTGGTCGAACCAGGCGCTGGAGCAGTTTATGCCTCCACCTCTGCCGATGTTTGTTAAACTCCCTTGCGATGCCTTATTCTATAGACAAAACAAATACAATGAATAGCTGATGGCGATCCAACCCAGGCGGCACCGCTACACGCTCGGCAGTTTGCCGCAATGAACGGAAAATCATCGTTGAGAAACTTTACACTTTGTTGCGGACGATCACAGCATGGCTAAGGCAATGTATGCGTTTTCCGGCGATCCCATCACCTATGGTCATATCAATATCATCGAACGCGCCGCCAGGGCGTTCGACGTATTGATCGTCGCCATCGGTATCAATCCCAGCAAGAAATATATGTTCTCACTGGAAGAAAGAACCGCTATGGCGGAACAGGCCGTGGCGAGCCTGGAAAATGTCAGCGTCGTTTCATTCAAAGGGCTGCTGGTCAGTTACGCTTACGAAAAAGGTATTCAGGTGCTGGTCAAAGGCGTGCGGGACAGCAAGGACTTCGATTATGAGATGCTGTTGTACCAGGCCGGGGAGAGTCAGAAACTGGGGATCGACACCCATCTGCTGCCGGCCAGGCAGGATCTGATCCATGTCTCCTCCAGCGTGGTCAAATCGATTCTGATAGAGCAAGGTGACATACATACTTATGTTCCCGTGCATATACAGCAGGCGCTCTACGAGAAAATGCTCGGGCAGTACCTGGTGGGAATCACGGGAGAACCCGGCGTCGGTAAATCCTATGTCGGTCAGTCCTTCGCTGCCTGGGGCAAAGCCCATAATGTGGCCGTCCATCATATTGAATTGGATCATATAGCCAATCAAATTTTGGCGGAACTGGACGATCCTGTCTACAAAAACATACGGCTACAAATCGCGCACGAATTCGGCAATGAAATTCTCGGTTCCGATGGCGCCATCGATAAAAAAATATTGGGTGAAATTGTTTTCAGGGACCCCGAATCCTTGCATAAGCTGAATACCATTATGGATATTCCTCTGTCAGTACGTTTGAAGCGTGAGATGTACGGGAAACAAGGTATTATAGTGATCAATGCCGCCCTAATCGCAGAATCCGATATGATGTATTTATGTAATAACAATATTATCCTGGTCACCGCTGACAAGGACGTGCAGCGCGCCAGACTGTACAATAAACAGCTTACCGATAAGCAGATCGAAAGGAGATTTCACAGCCAGTACAGCGCCGAGCAGAAACAGGAACGCATAGCGGAGATCATCAGAGAAAATCATCATGGCAAGCTGTGGAAAACCGACAGTACTACTCCAATACCTGCTGATATTTTTGCAGAAATTTCCAGCGACATCGTATATCTTTCCTCAAAAAGATAGGCTTATAGTTACGCAACCCTGTTAATTACTATCCTCCCTAACCTATGATTTATCTGCCTGAATGCCCCAACTGTCGTAGAAAGCTAATCGGCCACAGGTTGACCGATTTTGAGGGAAACAAATTAATCATTTGCAAAATCTGCGGCGCCCGCTTGCACGCGAGAATTTCGTGGCTATGCGCTTTTATCCTGCTGTTGTTGACCATTACATTATTGACTCTCTGGTTCTATCTCGAGCTCCATCAATACCTCTGGATATTGCTGATAGTCTGGGGTTTAATTCTTCCTTTAATTCAAGTGAGATTCACGATTTTAAAGAGAAGAATCCACGATCAAAGAGACAGAGAAAGAATAAGAAAACCTACACCCAGACCGCTACCGAATGAGCCCCATTGAACCTGCACAGGTGTTGCCTCCAGTAGCCCCTCCTGACAGCGGACAGCCTTGCGGCAGCCCGCTCTACTGAAGCTGATCCGTTTCCTGACCTGCCAACTTCCTGTGCGCATACTGTTTTTGACACGTCACCTTGATATGACTTTAGTAATGACCATAGTCTCATAGGGGAAGGTCTGTGAAAATGGTTTCCAAAAGCGCTCTGAAGGCCAAAATGCTGGAGTATTTCCGGGAAGTCGAAACCAGTGGGGAAGCATTGCTCGTGACCAGTAACGGCCAGCCGGTGTTGAAGGTAATACCTTATTGCCAAGAATTGGCCGTAGACGAGGCGTTTGCTGACGTGCGGGGTAAAATCTGTTACCACGGTGACCTGCTGGAACCTACCACGGCGGAGTGGGAAGCAAGCTGATGGTCGTCCTGGATACGCATGTTCTCGTTTGGTGGACTCTCGACCCGGTTCAGCTATCTGTTCCGGCAAAACAGGTATGCGATGAGATACCAAACAGGGGAGCCAGGGTCAGCGCCATTTCCATCTGGGAGATCGGCATCAAAATCAAACGCGGTAACCTGGAACTCGGTATCGAGCTGAGTGATTACGTGCGGCGTCTCCAGTCATTAAAAGGTCTGGAGATCATACCGGTCGATGTAGAGCACTGGCTCGGCAATCTGAATCTGCCGTGGGAGCATCGCGATCCCGCCGACCGTACCATCGTTGCGACCGCCCAACTACACGATTTAGCCCTGGTCAGTAAAGACGAAACCATCCGAGCCTACTACCCCAAAACCCTCTGGTGAGGCTGCCGCTACGAGCCCGTGGATAGCCTGCCGATGCTAGTCCCCGGCGGGCGCTGCCGTCGGGCAGTCGGAAGCAGTGTTGCGATTGTGAGTGGAGCGGACATGGCTGGCGTCACTTTTGAACAGGTCGATAAAGAATTTACCGGTGGGGTGTATGCCCTGCGCGATTTGAACCTGCGCATTGCAGACGGCGAACTGCTCGTCTGCGTAGGCCCTTCGGGATGTGGCAAATCCACGGCGTTGCGGCTGGTGGCCGGTCTGGAGGAAGCCACGCGAGGCGTGCTGCGCATCGGCGAACGGGTCGTCAACGGCCTGCCGCCGCAGCAGCGCAATGTCGCGATGGTGTTTCAGGATTATGCGCTGTATCCCTACCTGACGGTGTGCGGTAATCTGGAATTTCCCCTCAAGATGCGGCGCTTGCCGCGCGCCGAGATGCGCCGGCGCGTGACTGAAGTCGCCGCCATGCTGGGCCTGAGCGAGCTGCTGGAGCGGCTGCCGAAACAACTGTCCGGTGGGCAGAGGCAACGGGTGGCGATGGGCCGGGCGCTGGTGCGCGAACCGACCGTATTTCTGCTGGACGAGCCGCTGTCCAACCTGGACGCCAGGCTGCGTGTCCAGGTCCGGGCGGAAATCGGCGAGCTGCAACGGCGCACCGGCGCCACCATGATCTACGTGACCCACGATCAGGTGGAGGCCATGACCCTGGGCCAACGGGTGGCGGTGCTCGACCGCGGACGGCTGCAACAGGTGGCGCCGCCGGGGGAACTGTACGTGCATCCCGCCAATACCTTCGTCGCCGGCTTCATCGGCAATCCGCCCATGAATCTGTTGCCGGCGCGACTGGTCAGCGACGGACCGGACCGGTTGCTGCTGGCAGTGGGCGGGCAAAGCATGCTTCTTGCTGACGATACCCGGCAGCAGGGTCTGCGCGCCTGGCTCGATCAACCGCTGACTGCCGGTATTCGACCAGAAGCCTTGCAACTGGCTGCCGCTGCCAACCAGGGACTGCCGGCCACGGTCGCCGATGTGGAATACCTTGGCCATGAGACCCTGCTCAAGGCGCAGTTGGACGGCGAACGGAACGCGGTGGTGGACCTCGTGGCCCGTCTGCCGGGCATGCAATCCTTTGCACGGGGCCAGACCGTGCGCCTGCAATTCGCCACCGACCGATTGTATCTGTTCGCAACCGATGGCGGGGCGCTGACCGTATGAGCCATGATCCAGCCGCCGAAGATATGGCCGCTGGCGTTGGTGTCCGCCGGCATGGCAACGACGCGCACGGTGGGTTGCACGTTGCAGGGGAAGAGATGGCGGTCGTCGTTGCGCTGGTCTGGCATGGATAGGGGCTCCTGATCCGGTTGGGGGTGCTCGCCGCAGGGCGGCAAAGTCGTTAGAATAGCAAAATCGTGATTTTCTTCAGTCTACTGTCTGGATCATTGGATAACGCTGCATACATTGCGCGAATTGCTCGTTCGCTTCGAGCGCGCAAACCACCCTTGCAGCACGGTTTGGCGATCCGGGGGACGGCTTGGATAGCAGCGAAGCGATAGACAGACCTAAAACCCCACCAGAGGAGTCCGTCATGGCGCAAAGCAGAATCGTAGGCATCTATACGGGCGATGCAATCGACAGTTATGGTTTCGGCGGCGATCATCCTTTCTGCAATGCGCGTGTTCATGCTTTCTGGGATGAGATGCACGTGCGCGATTTGTCCTTTCAGGTGCGGCTGCTGGCTCCGGTCATGGCTGGCGAAGAGCAATTGCGCCTGTTTCACACCCAGGACTATATCGACAAGGTCAAACATTATTCCTGTACGGGAGAGGGCGTTCTGGATCAGGGGGACACCCCAGCCTATCATGGGATTTTCGAAGATGCCTCCCATGTGGTGGGCTCGGTGGTGGACGCCATCCATCGGGTGATGAACGGCGAAGTGCGCCGGGTGTTCATACCCACCGCCGGTTTGCACCATAGCAAACCGGATACGGCTTCCGGCTTCTGCGTATTCAACGACGTAGCCATCGCCATTCAGGTGCTGGAGCAACACTATGGGCTGGAACGGATTGCGTATGTCGATATCGACGCCCATCACGGCGACGGCATTTACTATCCCTTCGAGGCGGACCCCAAACTGATCTTCGCCGATATCCACGAAGACGGCCGCTATCTTTTTCCCAACACCGGCTTCGAGCATGAAACCGGCGTCGGAGAAGCCGCAGGCCGCAAGCTCAATCTCTGTTTGCTGCCGCTGTCGGCCGATAAGGAATTCATGGCCATGTGGAGCAGGATCGAGACCTTTCTCCGGCAATGGGAGCCGCAATTCATTATCCTTAATTGCGGTGCCGACGGCCTCAATGACGATCCGCTGTCGCATCTGCACTATTCCCCCCGGGCCCATAGCCGGGCGGCCGAAAGCGTTTGCCGGTTTGCCGAGGAATTCGCCGGCGGACGGCTGGTGGCCGTGGGAGGCGGCGGTTACGATCTGCATAGTGTAGGCAGAGCCTGGGCGGCCGTGGTGCATGCCTTGCTGGAAACTCCCATGCCGTAGACCGCCGTCGTCCGTGACGCCGGCCACCCCCGCTGTTGTTTCTGCCGCCCGATAATCCCCATCCAGGAGTTCTGTATGGCTGAAGCCGAATCGATGCCCCCTGCGGTACCCGCGCCGCTGAATGCCGGCTATGTCGTGGACGGCGCCGGCTACGACGAGATGTGTTCGGCTGCCGGTGTCCTGCGCCCCCAATGGCGGGAGCTGATGCATGCCTTCGACGAGATGGGCGGCGATGAACTGGAAAACCGCAACGACGAACTGCGCCGCCTGCTGCAGGAGAACGGCGTTACTTACAACGTTCACGGCGACCTGCATGACACCTTGCGACCCTGGATGGTGGACCCGGTTCCCATCCTGATGACGGAAGCGGAATGGCGGCATATCGATGCCGCATTGCAACAGCGCTCGCAACTGCTGGATCTGGTGCTGGCGGATCTGTATGGACCCCATGCACTCATCCGGGATGGCCTGTTGCCACCGGAATTGATCTACTCCCACCCTGGTTTTCAGCATCCCTGTTACCAATCTTTGCCCTGCGGCCGCCGCTGGCTGATCTTCCATGCAATGGACCTGGCGCGGGTGGCGGACGGCTCGGTCTGGGTGCTGGGCGACCACGCCCAGTGTCCGTCCGGCGCCGGTTATGCACTGGAGAACCGGATCATCATGGCGCGGGTGTTCCCCGGCTTGTACCGGGACGCCCCGTTGCGCCGACTGGCGGGTTTTCTGGAGGCCGAGCGCGCCACTCTGGCGGCCCTGGCGCTGCACAACAAGGAGCATCCGCATATGGTGTTGCTCTCTCCCGGCCCGGTGAGCGAAAGCTATTTCGAGCATGCCTACCTGGCCAATTATCTGTCGCTGAACCTGGTGGAAGGACAAGATCTGGTGGTTCGGGACGGCCGGGTCTGGTTGAAGACTCTGGGGGGATTGCGGCCGGTGGACGTCATCCTGCGGCGGGTGCCGGATGAGTACTGCGATCCGCTGGAGCTGCGTGGTGATTCCCTGCTGGGCGTGCCGGGCCTGTTGCAGGCGGTGCGTAGCGACGGCGTGGCTATCGCCAGCGCGCTGGGCTGCGGCATCCTCGAAAATCCCGGTCTACTGGCATTCCTGCCCGCTTTGTGCCGGCATTTGCTCGGCGAGGAACTGCGTCTGCCTTCGGTCAACACCTGGTGGTGCGGCAGCGACTCCGATCGCGAGTATGTGCTGGCCAATCTGGACCGTCTGGTCATCCGTTCCATTCTGCCCGAAGAGGAACCGCGTCTGGGCCATTATCTGAGCCGGGTGGAAAAAGAAACGCTGAACGCGCGCATCCAGGCGGAGCCACATTTGTTCATCGGGCAAGAGCCGGTCCACCCCTCCACGGCGCCAACGCTGCAGGACGGCCGGTTGGTTCCCCGGCCGGTCACGTTCCGCTGTTTCACTGTCGCCAACCAGGAGCAGGGCTACCGAGTCATGCCCGGCGGGCTGGCGCGGGTATCCACCGGGCTGGACAGCCTCAGATCCTCGTTGCAGCGGGGTGGGATCAGCAAGGACCTGTGGGTGCTGGCGCCGGCGCCACAGAAACACATCAGTCTGTTGCGTCAGGCTTACGGACCGATCGTGGTCACCCGCGATGGCAGCGATCTGCCCAGTCGGGTCGCCGACAATCTGTACTGGCTGGGCCGTTATTGCGAACGCCTGGACGGAACCGCCCGTTTGTTGCGGGAGGCGCTGGGGCAACTGCTGGAGTTGCAGGAGCAGACCGTTTCCGAAGATAACTGCCTGTACGATCTGCTGACTGCGCTGGAAGTGAAGGCGCCGCTGACTGCCAACCCTTCCCGGTCGCAATTCGTGCCGCTGCGGCGGCATTTGCTGCGGCTGCTGGCCGATGCCGACCGCAGCGGCGGTCTGCCCAAAATCTTCGCCGGCATGATGCACAACGGCCGCTCCGTCAGGGATCAGTTGGGGGATGACAGTTGGCGCCTGTTGAACCGCATCCAGCGCACTATTCAGGAAGTGCCGCCGGGTCTGACCGCGCGCGAGGCGCGCGAGCGCCTGGAGGGCTTGATCACCCTGCTGGCGGCTTTCGCGGGTCTGAACAACGAAACCA
This sequence comes from uncultured Pseudomonadota bacterium, assembly GCA_963708455.1. Classification (GTDB taxonomy): domain Bacteria; phylum Pseudomonadota; class Gammaproteobacteria; order Competibacterales; family Competibacteraceae; genus CAIMUS01. The sequence continues at coordinate 106,564 of CAVPSQ010000004.1, read as the reverse complement.
TGCCGCATCATTTCGGCTGGCTGTTCCTGGACATCGGCCGTCAGTTGGAGCGGGTACTCCATACCCTGGACCTGTTCAAGCTGGCCTTCGTGGCGGCCACCCACCCCGGCGTGTCGCTGTGGCAGGTGGTGCTCAGCACAACCGATAATCTGACCGCCTACCGCCGCCGTTATCGTTCTGCTCTGCATCCCAAAGCGATCATCGATCTGCTGTTGTTCGATGAGGGCAATCCCCGCTCTCTGGGCTATCAATTGCAGCGCTTGCAGCGGCAGATCGACCGGCTGCCCCACTCGCAGCGGCCCTACCGCAGCGCCGAGGAACGCTTGATACTGGAAGCGGTATCGGTGCTGCAACTGGCGGATATCCAGGCCCTGTCTCTGCTCGAAATCGGCAAGCCCTATCCGGCGTTGGTCAAGCTGCTGAACAACCTGGACCGGCCGCTGGAGAAGCTGTCCGACGCGCTCACGCACAGCCACTTCAGCCATGCAGAAGAGCCGCGCCAGTTGATTGCCATGTGATGGCGCTCTATAAAGTCACCCACCATACCCGTTATACCTACAGCGCCGAGGTGGCGCTGTGTCACAACGAGGCGCGTCTGCTGCCGCGGGATAACACCCTGTGGCAGCGCAGCGGAGCAAGCGAGGTCCATATCGGCCCCAGGCCGGCGATACAACGGGAGCGCCGAGATTTCTTCGGCAACCGGGTGTTGTATTTCGTCATTCAGGACATCCACCAGATGCTGGAAGTCAGCGTGCAGACCGAAGTCGAGACGCACGGTCAGCCGTTTTCTGCAACCAGCCCCTCCCTGCCCTGGGAAGAGGTGGCGCAGGCGCTGCGCCGCGACCCCGATCCAGAGATTGCCGAGAACCGGCAATTCACCCTGACCTCGCCGTTTGTCGCCCTCAATCAGGCGTTGCGCGAGTATGCCCTGCCCAGTTTTCCAGCAGGGCGGCCGCTGTGGGAAGCCGTCCTTGATCTGAACCGGCGGATACACGAGGAATTTACTTACGATCCCCATTTCACCACGGTCGCCACGCCCTTGAGCGAAGTGGTGCAGAGCCGGCGAGGGGTTTGTCAGGATTTCGCCCACCTGGCGATCGGTTGCCTGCGCTCCCTGGGTCTGGCGGCGCGCTACATGAGTGGTTATCTGGAGACGATTCCGCCACCCGGACAGCCGCGTCTAGTCGGCGCCGACGCTTCTCACGCCTGGCTGGCGGTATTTCTGCCCCATGCGGGCTGGGCGGAATTCGATCCCACCAATGATTGCATGCCGGGCGAGAAACACATTCTGCTCTGCTGGGGGCGGGATTATGGCGACGTGGCACCGCTCAAGGGCATCATGAGTGGGGGTGGGCCGCATACCCTGGAGGTGGCGGTGGATGTGGAGCCGCAGGAGACGGTGGAATAAATACGGCGGCCGCGCCGCTAACTGAGAGTGTCGAGGAAGGTGCTGCAACAAACCGCCGGCGCCTTCGGAAGAAGGCGCCGGCGGGCGGTTATTTCATGCCGGCGGGAGTTGATCAGGCGGCTTCCCCGACGCTGCGGATATGGGCCTTTTTGGGCAATCCGGCTTGTTCCGCATCGATCATGGCCTTGATGCTAGCCTGCAGCTCGTTGACTTGGCGGGCGAGGTTCTGAATGTCTTCGCGGCTGGGCACGCCCAGGCGGTGCAGGGCGCGGGCCACCCGCTTTTGGAAAGCTTTTTCGAGGTTGTTCCAGTTCTTGGCCGCCTTGTGCCTGACTTCGTCCAGACGCTCCTTCAGATCCTCCACCACCTCATCGGCTTTCTGTCTGGCCTGTTCCTCGACAGCTTCGCCCCGCTCGACCAGCGCCTCGAACAGCTTGCCGCCTTCTCTTTCAGCCTTTGCGAAAGCCCCCAAGCCAGCCAGCCAGACCTGACGGGCATATTCTATAACGTTGTCCGTCACTGGATTTTCGACAATTTTATCAGTAACTTTCTCAACAACCATCGCGACCATCGTTCACCTCCTGATTGCACATCTTTAATACACATTAAGACCACTGCAGGGCAGTTGTAGCGAGACTGTATAAGTAGCCTTGCAATACCATTACATTGAAGTATATCGACAAACATTAGAATAATCATACTAAGGCTATTAAATCTGCGATGCTCCCATCAATGCCGAATACTGTGCCCCCAAACTCCACCAAGTTATGCGTCATTGCCACGTTAACGAAGCCACGCTAGGTATGTTCTTCCAGAAAATGGTGGTTTACTTGTACTGGAGTTGGGCCGTTTTTCCGGTAGCATACGGCTACCCACGGCGGGACAATCGCGTCGGTGTCCTTGCCGGCTTGCTGCGGTCAGTCTGCCCGATCCTGGGAGCGCCGGCGTCCTCGCCGGCCCTGTGCGGTTAGCCTGCGAAGTGTCCCGGCTTAAGTGGATACCCATTTCCTGAAAAGTTAACTCTGCAATTTCCTAAACTGATAGGTGGTAAGGACTGCGGGCTTTACAGCCGGTACGAGCTTGCTATGAGGCATCGGCAACGGTTACGCTGGGTGCGGCGCGATCCCGGCGGCATGGCGCACCTGGAAACCGTGCTGCCACTCGATTTGCAGACTGGCGAGCCTGCTGAATACCTGTGTTGCAGCCAAGTCGGCGGCCGGGCCACTGGAGATTCGGCTGGATTGGATAATGGGGATGACATTTATCGAATGTAGGGAAAAGCTGGCTGATTCACGGCGATTGCTCGTTAACAAGCGTTTACAAAGTCAGCATACTAAGACGCCTAAAATGTAGCTTGCAGACTGTCCTGCAAGGCATAGGGAGGTTACGATGAACGCCAAAAAACCGGTCGGTTACATCAAGCGTCGGGAAGATCTGGTGGTGGTGAATCCATCACCGGACATGCACAAGCTGACCAAGCGGATTGGCAAGGTCCACCTGCGGCAGCGACTGGGGATCGAGGCCGATCACGCCACCCAGGTGTTCGGACGGGGGCGCACGTTTTTCCATATCGAGAACTGGTATTTGGTTCACGGCCTGATGAAGCTGTTGCTGAAAAGCGTGGGCCTATATCAGCGGGGTCGGCGCAACGCCTGCAACATCCGCATCCGCTATAACGACGTTGTCTTGACCAAACTGCCGACCGCTTTCCAAGGATTCACGCTGCTGCAATTGAGCGATCTGCATCTGGATATGGACAATGACTATCCTGCGGCTTTGATCGAGCAACTGCGACAGGTGGACTACGATATCTGCGTAATGACGGGGGATTTCCGGGCCAGAACTTACGGCGACTACGAAGCAGCGCTGGAGGCGCTGGCGCGGGTGCGGCCTTATATCCACCGGCCTGTGTTTGCGATTCTGGGCAATCACGATTCCATCCGCATGGTGCCGGACATGGAAGAGATGGGCATTACGCTGCTGCTCAATGAAGCAGTGGCTATCCGGCGTGGTGGTGCCATCCTTTACCTGGCCGGCATCGACGATCCCCATTATTACGAGCTCGATAATATCGAAAAGGCGGCTCACGATATTCCACATGAGGCCGTCGCTATTCTGCTGTCCCATTCGCCGGAAACCTATCGACGGGCGGCCCATGCAGGTTTCGATCTGATGCTGAGCGGTCATACTCACGGCGGACAACTCTGCCTGCCGGGCGGGCTGGCGCTGATGACCAACGCCGACTGTCCTCGCCGTTTTTGCCGGGGCGTCTGGCGTTACCATACCATGCAAGGCTATACCTCGGTGGGTAGCGGCGCCTCCATTGTCAATGTGCGCTACAACTGTCCGCCCGAAATTACTTTGCACCGGCTGCGCCGCCCTTAATAAGGGCGGTTGCGAATATGCAGGCGGTACAGAATCCGAGACAGCAGCAATTCCAGGATAATGAAAGCGGTTATGGTTTCGCAGATCTCGAAGGCGCTGAGGTCGAATTGTAGCCGCACCGCCAGCAGTGGCAGCAGGGATTCGGGGATCTGATCCAGACCCAGAGCCATGCTGCTATGCACCAGGTTCAATCTGCGCTTGCTGAAGCTGGATAGGCAGTCACCCAACACCGCGAAAGCGCCGACATTCAATCCCACCTGCAGTGACAGACCGAGTAGCGCCGCCATCACGGTCGTGGCGCTGACCGCGAGCAACACTCCGCGCCACGTTTTGGAAGGCCCCAGCACAGGACGGCCGTCATACCACAACCGCCCGCCATCTACCGGCCAGGCGGCGCGGTTGCCAAACAGAGCGGCGCCCAGTATCGGCGCTCCGTTGGCTACGATGATCAGCAGCAGCAGATGATATTGGATCAGGCGCATGCCTGGTTACCCGAATTATTGTTATTGTTCATAACGCTGAGCCCTGTAAACTCGATGGTGGTTTGGTATCGTTATACAACAACAGCGGCAATCTGGTAGCATGCCGCCATACGCCTGCCGTGGAATGGGGATTCCATGCCTTTAGTTAATTTGAACAATCAATTGCTATTTTGCAAGCTTATTGAACGTAAGGCTTTGCGCGACATCCTGTTGCTGCACGGCTCCGGAGCCGATTACAGTCACTGGCCAGCGGAACTTACGGCGTTATCCGCTTGCAATATCCACTATCTCGATTTGCCCGGCCACGGTCAATCCACGGGAACAGGGTGCGACAGCGTGGCTGCCTATGCCGATGCGGTGACCGGATACATCGCCGCACGCGGCCTGCAACGGGTGATCCTGTTCGGACATTCCCTGGGCAGCGCGATCGTGCAGGCCCTGGCTTTGCGGCAGCCGGCTTGGCTGGAGGCTATCGTGCTGGTGGGAGCGGGAGCGCGGCTCAAGGTAGTGCCGGCGCTACTCGAACAATTGGAGACGGATTTTCCGGCGGCCGTTGAGTCGCTCTGCGGCAACCTGTTCGGTCCCCAGGCGCCGGCGCAACTGGTGGAAGCCGAACGACGGCGCTTGCTGAGCGTTGACTGGCGGCTGATCCGCGCCGATTTAATAGCCTGTGACCAGTTCGATGTCATGCAGCGACTGGGGGAAATCGCCGTTCCAACCTTGGTGGTCACCGGCGCGGCCGACAGGATGACGCCGGTGAAGTACGGACAGTTTCTCAAGGATAACATTCCCGGCGCCTGCTTGGTCGTCATTCCCGACGCCGGTCATATGGTGGCGCGCGAGCGGCCGGCTGCGTTCGTGCAGGCGGTCGCAGGGTTTGTAGCGGCACCTGGCTGAGCACCTTGCTGTAGCAGCGGGCTGGCTCGCAAACGGCATTCCAGTGCAAATCCTGCTCGGGAATGAACCCGTGCTGGTATGGCAGGGCGATTAGGTTTATTATCACACCGCTCATAAGACATTGATGCTGAGGAGATAATTTTATGTACAAGCTGGTTTTGCTGCGCCATGGGGAAAGCCAATGGAATAAGGAAAACCGCTTCACCGGCTGGGTGGATGTGGATCTGTCCGAAAAGGGTTACGAAGAGGCCCGCAAGGCGGCTCAGGCACTGAAGCAGGAAGGTTATGCCTTCGATGTGGCCTTTACCTCGGTGTTGAAGCGGGCTATCCGAACGCTCTGGCTGACGCTGGACGGGATGGACCTGATGTGGATTCCGGTGCATCGCAGTTGGCGACTCAACGAACGCCACTACGGTGGTTTACAGGGCCTGGACAAGGCCGAAACCGCCGCCCGGCATGGCGACGAGCAGGTGCTGATCTGGCGGCGCAGCTTCGATATTCCGCCGCCTGAACTGGAGGAAGGCGACGAGCGCCTGCCGACTAACGACCCGCGTTATGCGGAACTGGATCCCCAGGTGCTGCCGCGCACCGAGAGCCTCAAGACCACGATCGAGCGAGTCATGCCGTTTTGGCACGATCGGATCGTACCGGAAATCCGCGCCGGCCGGCGGGTGCTGATCGCCGCGCATGGCAACAGCCTGCGGGCGCTGGTCAAGTACCTGGATGATGTTTCCGAGCAGAAGATTATCGGTCTGAACATTCCTACAGCCATTCCGCTGGTCTATGAACTCGATGGGAATCTGCGCCCCATCAAGAGCTATTATTTGGGTGACCCCGAAGAAATCAAGAAGCTGATGGAAGCGGTCGCCGCCCAGGGCAAGGCTAAAAAATAACCTACCCGGCCGGATTGCTCCCTAAACCGGCGCAATCCGGCGGCAGGGAATGCGGCTCTGGCAGGCGTCTTGCGTAAACGTCTGGCAAATGATTAGATTACTATTGAGATCAACTTTTTGTTCGGAGTCAACGATGAGCGCCGCAACCCGCCACGGTCTGATGCTGCTTCTGGGCGTAGTCGCCGGTATTGGCCTGACCGCCGTTCCCGGAGTCTGGGCAGAAAAAGCCGCTGCTCCCGCCGTTGGTCAGATACCGCTGGAGGAGCTGCGCAATTTCACCGAGGTGTATGACCGCATCAAGCAGGATTATGTCGAACAGATCGACGACAAGACCCTGCTGGAAAACGCTATTCGCGGCATGTTGAGCGGCCTCGATCCGCATTCCTCCTATCTGGACAGTGAGTCTTTCAAGGAATTACAGGTAGGCACCTCCGGGGAATTCGGTGGTCTCGGCATCGAGGTGGGCATGGAAGACGGTTTCATCAAGGTGATCGCGCCGATCGACGATACACCAGCGCAACGGGCCGGCATCCGCGCCGGCGATCTGATCATCCGACTGGACGATACCCCAGTGAAAGGAATATCTCTGCCGGATGCCGTGAAAAAGATGCGCGGCAAACCCAATACCGAAATCACGCTGACCATTGTCCGCGCGGGTGAGGAAAAACCGCTCAAGATCACTCTGGTGCGCGATATCATCCAGGTCAAGAGCGTCCGGAGCCGCCTGCTGGAGCCCGGTTTCGGCTACGTGCGGATCAGTCAGTTCCAGGCCAAGACAGCTCAGAATCTCGGCCAGATACTGGATGAGTTGCAGCAGCAGAACAAGGGACCTCTTAAGGGCCTGGTGCTCGATCTGCGCAACAATCCAGGGGGCGTGTTGAATGCCGCGGTGGAAGTGTCCGACGAGTTTCTGGACAGAGGGCTGATCGTCTACACCGAGGGGCGCAGCGAGGGTTCGCGGCAGAATTTTAACGCCACGCCAGGCGATTTGCTGAAAGGGGCGCCGGTAGTGGTGCTGGTCAACAGCGGTTCCGCCTCGGCGTCGGAGATCGTGGCCGGCGCTTTGCAGGACAACCGGCGTGCTCTGATCGTGGGCGGGCAGACCTTCGGCAAGGGATCGGTGCAATCCATTCTGCCGCTGACCGGCGAGACGGCGGTCAAGCTGACCACCGCTCGTTATTACACCCCGAGCGGTCGTTCCATTCAGGCGCAGGGGATCAAGCCCGACATTAAGTTGCAGAAGCTGGCCGCCACCCAGTCCGAAGAATCGGCTATGGAGGCGCTTAAAGAGGCCGACCTGACGGGCCATCTGGAAAACACTAAAGTTAAAGAGCAAAAACCGGTTGACGCAGGGGCGGAAAGCCAACCTGTCCCGACGGAAGGAGCCCAGCCTGACAAGGGAGCGGAAGGCAAATCCCGTGACAAGCCGGATGACGAGGCGACGCTGGCGCGCAGCGATTACGAGCTGTATGAAGCTCTGAATCTACTAAAGGGTCTGGCTTTGCAAGGACGCAGCGGTTAGGCTTCTTATTGCCCATTTCGCCGCTGTCCATTATTTAAGGAGGTCACTATGCCCACTGTGCTTGTTCCCCTGGCCCGCGGCTGTGAAGAAGTGGAAGCTGTCACCATCATCGATCTACTGCGGCGGGCCGAAGTGACGGTAGTGGTAGCGGGTCTGGAAGCCGGTTCGGTGACGGCGTCGCGGGGCGTGGTGCTCGTGCCGGAAGTGCTGCTAGACGAGGTATTGGAACAGGATTTCGATATGATCGTGCTGCCGGGTGGCGCCGGCGGCGCTCAGCGGCTGGAAGAGGACCAACGGATCATCGAACTGCTGCAACGCATGGCCAAGCAGGGGCGCTACACCGCCGCCATTTGCGCCGCGCCCAAGGTGCTAGCTGCCGCCGGTCTGTTGCAGGGCCGCGAGGCCACCGCCTATCCGGGCATTCTCGACAAGCTCACCGAGCTGAAGTTAAGCAGTGCCGCTGTGGTGCAGGACGGTCAGGTGATCACGTCGCGCGGGCCAGGGACCGCGATGGACTTCGCGCTGACCCTGATTACTATTCTATGCGGCCGGGAAAAACGGGATACCGTGGAGGCGGCTTTGCAGCGACTGTAAGGATTGTCTTTATCAGCGGCCGGTTGGAAGCGGAGCGGGGCCGGCTGTATTTTTAGTGAATGCGTTATCAGGAAATAAATTCATCGACGGCAATGGAATCAATTCGGAAGCACAGGTTCTGCTTCCGCTATATCCCTCTTTGCGATAAAGTTGCCCAGCGTCACGCGACCCGAAAACGCTTGGAATTGCCTGAGGCGTGGTAGCAGCTCTGTTGACGGAACGAACAAAGGCGGCCTACGTGGCCGCCTTTGTTCGTTCTGATAGCCGGGAGGCGTATGTATTGAACCGTCAGCAGAGACTTGCCACCAGTTGTCGGCCTGTTTTACGCTGGCGCCATCCCAGCGCAGCGATGAGACCGGTAAAGAGCAGTAGCCCCGCGCCAGGCTCAGGGATGTTGTTGTCGTTGATGTAGCGGAACTGGAAAGGTTGATTAAGGTTGAAGCCGCTACCGGAGTCTGTTGATAGCGCATGTCTGCGTATCACCCAGGCTGCACACCGCCAGATTGGTGACGCCAGTGTAGGCGGCAGTAGGGGTCACATTGATAGTCCAACCCGTGCCCAGCGGCGCGATGACGCCGCCATCGGTGGCTTTTGAGCTGGCAAACCAATTCCAATTGCCAGTGAACTGATTACTGGTGGGTTCTTTCAATTCGCCTGCATCATCACTGAGGACCACGCCGGGATTCGACGTGCTGCCGGTGATATTTATATTCCACGAGGCGCTGCCATTAAAGGCTGCGCCAACCGCATTGAAGATCACGTTCCAAGCCAAGCCATCAGAGCCCTCATAGAACCAGATTCGTCCCTGTTGCGCCATAGGGGTAGGGCCATTCACCGGATGGCCGGAGTTAGAAAAATAATTATAGTTATTAGCAGCAGTCAGAGTGCCTGTATAGGGTGACACAGTTCCCAACACGCTGCTTCCCTGCAACACCTGAATATAGTAAGCTTGCGCCGAACTTGACGCCCAACCCAAACTCAACAGAATCAGCAACTTCGAAAATTTGCGCATATAACCTCCCGGTTTTTCAATTCATTTAAACTATGCAATCTTTGAATGCTTTTTACAATCATTGATTTGCAAAAAATAATGACATCTCTCCATCTGGTAGCATACGACTGTTTCAATCATAAAACAGTCTAAAACCAGTAGCAAGTTTAAAAAATACGTCATAATCGATGTGGCAGTTTTACATCCGGCTGCGGCGGGTATCGGACCGCGTCCCCATCTTAAATATAGAATAACATTAAAAAACAAAAACTTATATTAATTTTGCGGAGCTATTAATGCGTGCCGGTCAAGTCTTCCCGGCGCGGCATTTGCAAATGCCAACCGCTCTCCTGGAGATTCCTCATCACCTCGACCACATCCTCCTGGGCCAAGCGGCGCTCGGGACGCAGTTCCAGGTCCATGACATGGACTAGTTGACCAAGCAGCTTCAGCAACGGCTCCGGCACCTGGCTGAAGCCATCCTTGCGAGTCATATATAAATATGTATCCTGTTTTCTGAGGCTTTTATAGACAGCGCAGAACATAGCGTCGGCTCCGGGGGGCGGTTCTCAGGCAACGGCCCGACACATTATCATTAATATCCGGCGACCGCACCGTTCCGAGCATCATTGCTATACAACACAACGAGGTTCAACCAATGGCTGAAATTGAAGATTTATTGCAAGGCTTTCGTCGCTTTCGAACTAAATTTTTTCTAGAAAACCGCAGTCTTTTCAATCAACTGGCGCAACAGGGCCAGTCTCCCAAAACGATGGTCATCGGCTGTAGCGATTCGCGGGTCGACCCGGCCATTATCATGGATGCCGCCCCCGGCGACCTGTTCGTGGTCCGCAACGTGGCCAATCTGATTCCACCTTGTGAGAGTAGCGGCGTCTATCATGGCACCAGCGCCGCCCTGGAATATGCCGTATGCCAGCTCAAAGTGAAGAATATTGTGGTGCTGGGCCATGCCCACTGCGGTGGCATACAGGCTTTGATGCAAAACAACGAAGAACGGGCGGGATTTATCGATGCCTGGGTGAAAATCGCCGCAGCCGCCCGTGAAAAAGTGTTGGAACGCTGGCCGGGCATCGGCCAGGAATTGCAGCAGCGCGCCTGCGAACGCGCCAGTATTCTGGTCTCGCTGGACAACCTGAAAAGTTTTCCTTTTATCAGGGAAGCGCTGGACGCAAGCCGACTGCGTCTGTTCAGCTGGTACTTCGACATCGAAAACGGCGAACTGCTACAGTATGATCCTAACAAACGTCATTTCCATGATTTGTACTTCGATTGGGAATAATTCTCCCCCGGCATGCTCTGATGAAGCTTGACTGCAATCCAGCCGATTCCAGCGCCGTGCGTGCGTCCGCCGGTCTCGCCCAGGCCATTGCGCAGGGCATTCCTCCGCTGGCGCTGTCAGTACCGGATCATGCACTGGACCGGCTGGCTGCCTATATTGCACTGTTGGCGCGTTGGAACCGGACTTATAATCTCACCGCCGTGCGATCTCCCGACGAGATGGTCATCCGCCATATTCTGGACAGCCTGGCGATCCTGCCGTGGGTGCAGGGTCCCCAGGTATTGGATGTAGGCAGCGGCGCCGGACTGCCGGGCATTCCTCTGGCTGTCGTCCGCCCGGATATTGCCTTCCATTTACTGGACAGCAATGGTAAACGCACCCGTTTCCTGCAACAGGCCGTCGCCGAACTGGAACTCGGCAATGTGCATGTGCTGTGCTGCCGGCTGGAAAACTACCATCCCGTCATACGCTTCGCCAGCATCGTGGCGCGGGCTTTCGCCCCGCTGGCGGTGTTGCTGGCAGGCGCCGGACGGCTGTGCGCGCCGCACGGTCGCGTACTGGTCATGAAAGGGGCCTACCCTGGGGATGAATTGCAAGCGATCCCGGCGGGTTATCGTTTAGTGGATGTGTATCGATTGCGGGTGCCGGGACTGGACGCTGAACGTCATTTGGTTCATCTTGTCCTGGCGGATAATACTCAGGCGGATGTTTAATGGCCCATATCATCGCAATCACCAACCAGAAGGGCGGCGTGGGAAAAACCACCACGGCAGTGAATCTTGCCGCCTGCCTGGCGGCGTCCCGGCTTAAACCACGGGTGTTGCTGGTCGATATTGATCCGCAGGGCAACGCCACCATGGGCTGCGGCATCGACAAGCGCACCGTCAAGGCCACCAGTTACGACGTATTGCTGCAGCAGATAGCCATTCGTAACGCGCTGCAATTTTCCGAATCCGCCCACATTCAGGTGCTACCTGCCAATATCGATCTGACCGGTGCCGAAGTCGCCCTGCTGGACATGGACAATGGCCAGCAACGGCTGCGCGCAGCACTCGACCAGGTGAGTAAAGAATTCGACTACATCCTGATCGACTGTCCACCGTCCTTAAGCATGCTGACGGTCAACGCCCTGACCGCCGCACAGGGTGTAATCATTCCTATCCAGTGCGAATACTACGCTTTGGAAGGTCTGTCGGCACTGCTCGACACCATCGAAAAAGTCCGTCGCACCACCAATCCGAAGCTGCGTATCGAGGGTTTGTTACGCACCATGTTCGACCCCCGCAACCGTCTTGCCAACGAAGTTTCCAGCCAGTTGCTGGAACACTTCGGCAGCATCGTTTACACCACATTGATTCCCCGTAATGTCAGGCTGGCCGAAGCGCCCAGCCACGGTCAGCCGATCATCGCCTACGATAAAGCCTCCAAGGGCGCGGAAAGTTACCAGGAGCTGGCCAGAGAATTCCAGCAGCGGATGCGCGCCCAGGCGGGCCATAAACGGGCAGCCGTATAGCCGTATAACTGATAGCAGGTGCAGCAGTGAGAAAGCGTGGTTTAGGGCGCGGACTGGAAGCATTGCTCGGTCCGATCAACGTCAGCAGCGGCAGCGGCAGAGACGAAACCCTGCGCATCCTTCCCATTGAACAGGTCGTGCGCAGTCGATATCAGCCACGTGTGACCATTCACCCGGAAAGCCTGCGTGAACTGGCCGATTCCATTCGTGCCCAAGGGATGGTGCAACCGATCGTCGTACGCACCGAGGTGGCGGGCCGTTATGAATTGATCGCCGGGGAACGGCGCTGGCGCGCGGCACAAATGGCCGGTATGGCTGAAGTGCCGGCGCTGGTCCGCACGGTCTCCGATCAGGCGGCGATGGCAATGGCCTTGATCGAAAATATTCAGCGTCAGGATCTCAATCCTCTGGAAGAGGCCCAGGCCATCAAACGATTGATCAAGGAATTCACCATGACCCACCAACAGGCGGCGGAAGCGATCGGTCGTTCCCGAGCGGCGGTCAGCAACCTGCTGCGGCTGCTCGACCTGGGTGAGGATGTGCAGCAATTGGTGCAAGCCGCCAAACTAGAGATGGGACATGCCCGGGCCTTATTGCCCCTCCCGCCTGACTTGCAGCGGGAGGCGGCGCGTCAGGTGCTGCTGCGCGGGTTGTCGGTCAGAGAAACCGAAGCGCTGGTGAAACGCCTGCAAAGCGCCTCCAGCCCGGCGGCGGTCAAGGGATCGCTTGACCCCAATATCCGCGTGCTGCAGGAAGATCTGTCCCAACGGCTGGGGACCCGGGTGCTGCTGCAGCATAGTCCTACCGGTAGGGGACGACTGGTGATTCACTACAACACACTGGACGAACTGGATGGCATCCTGGGCCGGGTCCGCTAGTTATTTTTGCATTGACCTAAGCAGTGTAAGTTTTTATAATTACTAGCGAAGTTTTGAGCGCTCAGATGCTGACAGTTCAGGTAACCGGGTAAAACAAGGGTTGCAGCGTAAATAGGTCGATAATGGCAACCCTGTAATGGTCAAACCCGAACCGTCTGCCGGCGCCAAGAAGACGACAACAACAATAGTCGTCATTCAACTGTCGATTACGCTTCTGGCCGCAGTCGCGGGTATTGTTTTGGTTGATGTAAAAGCGGCATATTCCGCTGTTATCGGTGGGGGGATAAGCATCAGTGCAACACTTTATTTCGCATGGCAGGTCTTTTCTCTGCCTCTTGGAACACCGCCCGACCAAATTGCAACTCGCTTCTATGTGGGCGAAGTTCTCAAGATCGGATTGACGACTGTTCTGTTCATCCTGGCTATCCTGGTGTTACGAGTTTCATTTCTTCCCTTATTCCTGACCTATACTGCGACCTTGATGGCGTATTGGCTGGCATTGCTTATCACAGATACGGTGAAGACGTCATGACTGAAGGCGGCGCCCACAGACTCTACAGAATACATCCTGCATCATCTGACCAACCTGAGTTCAGGGGAGGAAGGTTCCTTTTGGAGTGTCCATTGGGATACACTGATCATCTCGGCTGCGCTGGGGATTTTTTTCATCTGGCTGTTCCGCAGGGCGGCTTTGAAAGCGACCAGCGACGTGCCGGGCCCGCTGCAAAATTTCGCCGAGATCATGATCGAATTTATCGATACCCAGGTCAAGGACTCTTTCCATGGCCGCAACCCTGTCATCGCGCCCTTGGCGTTGACCATTTTCGTATGGGTATGGTTATGGAATTGCATGGATTTACTGCCGGTCGATCTACTTCCTTCCATCATGGGGGCTCTGGGAGTTCACTATTTTAAAGTAGTGCCTTCCACTGACCTCAACTCTACCTTTGCTCTTTCGCTCAGTGTGATTTTCCTGGTGTATTACTACAGCATAAAAGTCAAGGGGGTAGGCGGTTTCGCTAAAGAAATACTCACTCATCCATTCGGAAAATGGTTTTTCCCTTTCAATCTGTTACTGCGGATTGTAGAGGATATCGCGAAACCTATTTCCCTGGCCTTGCGTCTTTTCGGAAACATGTACGCCGGTGAATTGATTTTCATTCTGATCGCATTGTTGCCGTGGTGGATTCAATTCACATTAGGCTGGCCGTGGGCGGCCTTTCATATCATTATCATTACCCTGCAAGCTTTTATCTTCATGGTCTTGACCATCGTGTACCTGAGCATGGCGCACGAAAACCATTAATCACCCGCAACCTGTGTTGTCCAATCCCAACTTTGCTTTGGAGGAAAAATGGAAGCTGCAAATATCATTTCCAATGTACAGGCTATGACCGCTATCGCCGTGGCTTTTATGATCGGCATGGGCGCCATTGGCACCGCACTGGGCTTTGGGCTGTTGGGCGGTCGTTTTCTGGAAAGCTCCGCTCGTCAACCCGAAATGATTCCCACTCTGCAAGTTAAGATGTTTATCGTGGCCGGTCTGCTGGACGCTGTCTCCATGATCGGTGTAGGTCTGGCGCTGTTCTTCACGTTCGCCAATCCGTTCCTTGCTCCCGTGCGGGCAGCGCTCGGGGGCTGACCCATTACCGATCTCGATGCTCAAGAGGGGATAATACGTGAACTTTAATGCCACGCTGATCGGGCAGATGATCACGTTTCTCCTGCTGGTGGCTTTCACCATGAAATATGTGTGGCCGCCGCTGATGCAGGCCATGCAGGACCGTCAGAAGCGTATTGCCGAGGGGCTGGCTTCGGCCGAGCGCGGCAAGCGCGAGCAGGAACTGGCGAAGTCCAAAGCGGCGGACACTCTACGGGAAGCCAAACGGCAGGCGACGGACATCATCGCCCAGGCGCAAAAGCGGGCCAACGAGCTCGTGGAGCAGTCCAAGAACGACGCCCGTGAAGAAGGGCAAAGGCAACTCGAAGCGGCCAAAGCGGAAATCGAGCAGGAAATCAATCGCGTTCGGGAACAACTGCGTAATCAGGTTGCCGGGCTCGCGGTCGAAGCGGCTGGCAGGATTCTGGGCCGCGAAGTCGACGCCAAGGCCAACGCCAAGTTGATCGATGATCTGGTCGCCCAACTTTGACAGAGGGCGGTAATTATGGCTGAAACCACTACCATTGCTCGTCCTTACGCGCGTGCCGCTTTTGCGGCGGCTTTTGCCGCGGGTGAGTTGAAACTCTGGTCGGATTTATTGCAGACGGCCACGGTCGTTGCTGCCGATCCAGGCATACGCACGTTGCTGGCGACTCCACAGATCAGTTATCAGCAGAAAGCCGATTTGCTGCTCGATATCGGCAATGAGGTCTGTGCAGACGGCGTTCCGGACGCGGCCCGCAATTTCATCACCTTGCTGGCGCAAAACCGGCGGCTCGAGGTATTGCCTCAGATCGTAGTGCAGTTCGAAAAGCTGCGTGCTGAAGCCGAGAAAACTCTGCAGGCCGAATTGATCAGCGCTTTTCCGGTCAGTGACAAACAACGCGACACCATCGCGGCCGGCTTGCAGGCGCGTCTCAAACGCCAGGTCGCGCTGGAATGCAAAGTGGACCAGTCACTGCTCGGTGGGGCGATTATCCGCGCCGGCGATTTGGTTATTGACGGTTCAGTGCGCGGTCAGTTGCAACGACTGACCACTGCCCTGCACCAGTAATGGGGAATGCTATGCAACTCAATCCATCCGAAATCAGCGAACTGATTCGAAAGCGCATCGAAAAATTTGAAGTGCGCGCCGAAGCGCGCACCGAGGGCGTCATCGTCAGTCTGGCTGACGGCATCGCCCGCATTCACGGCCTGGAACAGGCCCTGCAAGGTGAAATGCTGGAATTTCCTGGAAATATTTTCGGCCTGGCACTGAATCTGGAGCGCGATTCCGTCGGCGCCGTGATTCTGGGCGATTACGAAAAATTGTCCCAAGGGGATACGGTCAAATGCACCGGCCGCATCCTGGAAGTACCTGTCGGCGACGTCCTGATAGGACGGGTGGTGAATTCGCTGGGGGAGGCTATCGACGGTAAAGGACCTATCGAGTCTCCTTATTCATCACCGATCGAAAAAATCGCTCCCGGAGTGATCGAGCGGCAATCCGTCAGCCAACCGGTGCAGACCGGCCTGAAAGCCATCGACGCGATGGTGCCCATCGGGCGTGGCCAGCGCGAATTGATCATCGGCGACCGTCAGACCGGCAAGTCGGCCGTGGCGATCGATACGATCATCAATCAAAAAGGCACCGGCGTCATCTGTATCTATGTGGCCATCGGGCAGAAAAACTCTTCCGTCGCGGGCGTGGTCCGCAAGCTGGAAGAGCATGGGGCAATGGCTCATACCATTGTGGTGGCGGCCAGCGCCTCCGATCACGCCGCCATGCAGTACATTGCTCCCTATTCCGGCTGTGCGATGGGCGAATATTTCCGGGACCGCGGCCGGGATGCATTGATCATCTACGACGACCTGACCAAGCAAGCCTGGGCCTACCGGCAGGTATCGCTGCTGCTGAAGCGGCCGCCGGGTCGCGAAGCCTATCCGGGCGACGTCTTCTATCTGCACTCCCGTTTGCTGGAGCGCTCCTCCCGCATCAACGCCGAGGAAGTGGAGCGTCTGACCAACGGCGAGGTCAAGGGCAAAACCGGCTCGCTGACCGCCTTGCCGATCATCGAGACCCAGGCGGGCGACGTGTCGGCGTTCATTCCCACCAACGTGATCTCCATCACCGACGGCCAGATTTACCTGGAAACTGACCTGTTCAACGCCGGCATCCGTCCCGCCATCAATCCGGGTCTGTCGGTATCGCGGGTGGGCGGCGCGGCGCAAACCAAGATCATCAAGAAACTCGGTGGCGGTGTGCGGCTGGCCCTGGCGCAGTACCGCGAACTGGCGGCTTTTGCGCAATTCGCCTCGGATCTGGACGAGACCACCCGCAAACAGTTGGAGCGGGGGCAGCGTGTCACGGAGTTGCTGAAACAAAAGCAATACACGCCGCTCAGCGTTGCCGAAATGGCGCTTGGCCTGTATGCGGTTGACCGGGGTTACCTGGATGATTTGGAACTCAATAAGATCAGTGACTTCGAAGCCGCATTGCTCCTCTATATGAAGGGCAATTACAAGGACTTGATCGACAAGGTCGACGCCAGCGGCGACTTCAACGACGAAATCGATTCGGCCTTCAAAAAGGCCCTGGACGATTTCAAAGCCACTTACGTCGCATAAACGGGTGCGCCATGGCCGTCGGCAAAGAGATTCGTAACAAGATCAAGAGTATTCAGAATACTCAGAAGATCACCAAGGCCATGGAAATGGTGGCCGCCAGCAAGATGCGCAGGAGCCAGGAGCGCATGGCGGCGGCCCGCCCCTATGCCGAGCGCATCCGTGCGGTCGTTGGCCATCTGGCCACGGCTTATCCTGAGTATCAACATCCCTTTATGTACGAACGCCCGGTGCGGCGGATCGGTTATCTGGTCGTCTCCACTGACCGCGGTCTGTGCGGCGGCCTGAACACCAATCTGTTCCGGACCTTGCTGCGGGATTTCAAACAATGGCGCGATCAGGGGATTGAAATCGATGCCTGTGTCATTGGCAAAAAGGCGATCCCTTTGATGAAGCGCCTGGATGTAAACGTGATAGCCGCGGCCACCAATCTGGGCGACATGCCGGACCCTGAAGTCCTGCGCGGCCCGACCACCGTTCTGGTGCAGGCTTTCTCCGCTGGGCAGATTGACCGGCTGTACGTGGCGCGCAATCAATTCGTGAACACCATGACGCAGCGGCCGATGATCCTGCAATTATTGCCGGGGCTACCCGAGGCGGCTGAGGAGAAGCCGCAGGAGTCGAAAACGCCGCCCCGGTGGGATTATATCTATGAGCCGGACGCTCAATCGTTGCTCGATCTGTTGCTGGTGCGTTATCTGGAAGCCCGCGTGTACCGCGCCGTGGTCGAGAACATGGCCTGCGAGATGGCGGCACGCATGGTGGCTATGAAGAGCGCCTCGGATAATGCCGTCAATCTGATCGGTCAGTTGCAGTTGATTTACAACAAAGCCCGGCAAGCGGCCATCACCCAGGAAATCTCCGAAATCGTGGGCGGCGCTGCGGCGGTTTAGGCTTCTTTACGCTTAGTGGGGGAATTCACCTGATGAGTTCTGGAACGATTGTACAAATCATTGGCGCCGTGGTGGATGTCGAGTTTCCACGCGGCTCGATTCCCAAAATCTATGACGCCCTGCTGGTCGATGAGATCGGCCTGCTGCTGGAAGTCGAGCAGCAGTTGGGCGACGACGTGGTGCGCACCATCGCCATGGGCACGACCGACGGCCTGCGGCGGGGCTTGCAGGTCACCAATACCGGCGCGGCGATTTCGGTACCGGTCGGCAAGGGCACCTTGGGACGGATCATGAACGTGCTGGGCGAACCGGTCGATTACCAGGGACCGGTGCAAACCGAAGAGAAGCGGCCCATTCACCACAAAGCGCCAACCTTCGCCGAACAGTCCGGCACGGCCGAGTTACTGGAGACCGGCATCAAGGTTATCGATCTGCTCTGTCCCTTCGCCAAGGGCGGCAAGATCGGCCTGTTCGGCGGCGCCGGCGTGGGCAAGACCGTCAACATGATGGAGCTGATCCGCAACATCGCCATTGAGCATTCCGGTTATTCGGTATTTGCCGGCGTGGGCGAGCGGACCCGCGAGGGCAACGACTTCTATCATGAGATGAAGGAATCCAGCGTATTGGATAAGGTGGCCCTGGTGTATGGCCAGATGAACGAGCCGCCGGGCAACCGGCTGCGGGTGGGTTTGACCGGCCTGACGCTGGCCGAATACTTCCGCGATGAGGGCCGCGACGTCTTACTGTTCATCGACAATATCTACCGTTACACGCTGGCGGGCGTAGAGGTTTCAGCACTGCTGGGCCGGATGCCGTCGGCGGTAGGCTATCAACCGACCCTGGCCGAAGAAATGGGCATGCTGCAGGAACGCATCACTTCCACTAAGGTGGGCTCCATCACCTCCATCCAAGCGGTGTACGTGCCGGCGGACGATCTGACCGACCCCTCCCCGGCCACCACTTTCGCCCACCTGGACGCCACCGTGGTGCTGTCCCGGCAGATTGCCGAACTGGGCATCTATCCGGCGGTGGATCCGTTGGATTCCACCTCCCGCCAGCTTGACCCGCTGGTCGTCGGGCAGGAGCACTACGACACCGCCCGGGCGGTCCAGAGCACGCTGCAGCGCTACAAGGAATTGAAGGACATCATCGCCATCCTGGGTATGGACGAGCTGTCTGACGAAGACCGGTTGGCCGTCTCACGGGCGCGCAAGATCCAGCGTTTCCTGTCACAACCTTTCTTCGTAGCGGAAGTATTCACCGGCACCGCCGGCAAATACGTGCCGCTCAAGGAAACCATCACCAGCTTCAGAGGCATCGTCAATGGTGACTATGACCAACTGCCCGAACAGGCTTTCTACATGGTCGGTCCCATCGAGGAAGCAATGGAAAAGGCCAAGAAACTGTAACCGAATCCCCCTCTCCAGGGGGATTTCAAGCGTGAGGTAAGGCCATGGCGATGACGATCCATGTCGATATCGTAAGTACGAGCAAGGCCATCTTTTCCGGACCGGCGACCCTGGTGACGGCGATGGGCGAACTAGGCGAACTGGGCATTTTGCCCCGCCATAGCCAGTTGCTGACCCGCTTAAAGCCCGGCCCTGTCCGACTGAAGACCTTAAGCGATGAGGAACTGGTGTTTTACGTGTCGGGTGGGCTGATGGAGGTGCAGCCGCATGTGGTCACCATTCTGGCTGACACCGCCGAGCGGGCGACGGATCTCGATGAAGCGGCGGCGCTGGAAGCCAAGCGGCATGCCGAACAATTGCTGGCCGACAAGCGTGGCGATTACGAATACGCCCGGGCGGAGGCTGAGCTGGCTGAAGCCATCGCTCAGCTCAGGGCCATCGAGAAGTTGCGTAAACAGAGGCGCTAACCGGTCTTTTCCGCCATGCAGTTAGCTGTGGTCATTCTTGCCGCCGGCAAAGGCAAACGGATGGTCTCGGATCTTCCCAAGGTATTGCATCCGGTCGGCGGTAAACCGATGCTGGCTCATGTGCTGGAAACCACCCGCAGCCTTGGTGCCGACCGTTGCTGCGTGGTCTACGGTCATGGCGGAGATGCCGTGAAAACGGCGTTCGCCAATACGGCGGAGGTTCACTGGGTGGAGCAGGCGGAGCAATTGGGCACCGGCCACGCGGTCGGCGAGGCGCTGCCTGCCATTCCCGACGATGCTATCGTACTGGTGCTCTACGGCGACGTGCCTCTGGTGCGATCGGTCACCTTGGAGCCTCTGGTGACCCACGCCCATCAGGGCGGTTTAGGCGTGCTGACCGTGGAGCTGGCCGATCCTAGCGGTTACGGACGGATCGTGCGCGACTCGGCCGCCGGGTCATGCGTATCGTGGAAGAAAAGGATGCGACCACCCGGCAGCGCCGTATTCACGAGGTCAATACCGGCATTCTAGCGGTCCAGGCGCAACGCCTGCGATCCTGGGTGAAAGCATTGCGGAACGACAACACCCAGGGTGAATACTACCTGACCGACGTGATCGAACTGGCGGTGCAGGCAGGTGTCCCTGTCGAAGCCTTTACTGCCGGCGAAGCGCAAGAGGTGCAGGGCGTGAACGATCGCCTGCAACTGGCCCAGTTGGAGCGTTATTATCAGCGCCGTCAGGTGGAAATGCTGATGCTGAACGGTGTCACGCTGCTCGACCCGGCGCGGGTGGATATCCGCGGGTCTGTGACCGCAGGCAAGGATGTGATGATTGACGTGAATGTGATTTTCGAAGGAGAGGTTCGCCTGGGAGACCGGGTGCGTATCGGTCCGCATTGCGTGTTGCGCGATACCGACATTGGGGACGACAGCGAAGTGCTTTCTCACTGCCGTATCGAGCAAGCTCAGGTAGGGAGCGGCGTTCACATCGGTCCCTTTGCCCGGCTGCGTCCCGGAACGCACCTTGCCAACGACACCCGCATCGGCAATTTCGTGGAAGTGAAAAATTCCTTTATTGGCCGGGACACCAAGGTCAATCATCTCACTTATATCGGTGACGCTGAGATCGGCGCTACGGTCAATGTCGGCGCCGGCACCATCACCTGCAACTACGACGGCGCCAACAAGCACAAGACCATCATTGGGGACCGGGTGTTCGTGGGCTCCAATGTGGCGCTGGTGGCCCCGGTGCACATTGGGGAGGGGGCAACCCTGGGGGCCGGTTCCACCATTACCAGAGATGTGCCGGCGGATAGTTTGGGGATCACCCGCGCACCACAGAAGACGGTGGCTGGCTGGCAGCGACCCGGTAAGAAGCCTTCCTGAGTGGTAACCCGCGCATACCCTGGCAAATCCAGTGCTGAATGTCACTTTCCGTGATGCGCCGCCACTGCCTCACGCAGCACCACTACCTTTCATCCCCAGGGGCGCTCTTTTTCGACAGAGTTATGACCGGTTAGACGCGCCCTGCGCCGAGCCAATAGCTCCACCGCGTCTATTTTGAGAGCTGAAGTTCGCCATCACATCTTCCCGTCGTCAACCGCCGCTCCCTTCTCATTGGAAAGGGGGAAGGGTTAGGATGGAGGTTGAAGAACGAGCACGGAAAAACTACCCGTTGCAAAGTAGACGCGGTTTAGTCAAGTGCGCTGCGTGCGCTAAAGAAAGCTGCGTGCGCTAAAGAAAGATGACTGCAAAATTAAACAATAATAAACAATAAGATTGATCTTCATCATCACGGACAACCGGCGCGGATAGGGTAAGCTGTTGCAACCGGTGGCTGCGACAGCGCCGGTAGAGCAAGTCCTGACGGATGCCGGCACAGGGCTTGGTGGGTGTTCAAGCAGTCGCCAGGCATATCGATAGCGCTATCAGTAATGAGTGCACAAACCGTCTCGATCAACCGCTCTACCTGGGTCCGCTTCGTCCAGGTGGTCAAAGACTTCGCGGCTTCCAAAGATTTCGGCTGGCAAGCCAAAAAGTGGTTTGCGCTGCTCATCGCGCTGCTGTTTGGAATCAACGGCTTGAACGTGATCAACAGCTACGTCGGCCGCGACTTTATGACCGCCATCGCGGAGCGCGACATGACTGGCTTCGTCGGGCAGGCCATACTTTATATCGGCGTGTTCGCCATCTCCACCCTGGTGGCGGCGTTCTATTCATTCGCCGAGCAACGCCTCGGCCTGCTCTGGCGCG
This sequence comes from uncultured Pseudomonadota bacterium, assembly GCA_963708455.1. GTDB lineage: Bacteria > Pseudomonadota > Gammaproteobacteria > Competibacterales > Competibacteraceae > CAIMUS01. The sequence continues at coordinate 84,416 of CAVPSQ010000004.1, read as the reverse complement.
AGTGGCTGAGCCGGATGATCCTCGATATCTATCTCAGCAATAGAACCTATTATCGCCTTAACATTACCGGGGAAATCGCTAATCCCGACCAGCGTATCGCCGATGATGTCCGCACTTTCACGGTCACCACCTTATCGTTCGTGCTCATGTTGCTCAACGGCAGCTTCACGGTGGTGGCGTTTTCGGGCGTACTGTGGACCATCAGCCCGACGTTGTTCGGCGTCGCCATCCTGTACGCGGCAGCCGGTTCTTTCCTGACCATCGCACTGGGACGGCGGCTGGTCCGGTTGAACTACGATCAGCTCGACAGGGAAGCCAATTTCCGGGCCGATCTCATCCACGTGCGCGAGAACGCCGAATCGGTTGCGCTGCTGCATCGCGAGGGCCGGCTGACCGCCCGCATGCTGCGTCATTTCACCGAGCTGACCACGAATTTCCAGCGCATCATCAGCGTCAACCGCAACCTGGGATTCTTCACCACGGGCTATAATTACCTGATCCAGATCATTCCCGCCCTGATCGTGGCCCCGCTGTTCATCAAAGGTCAGGCCGAATTTGGCGTGATCACCCAGTCCGCCATGGCCTTCGCCCAGCTCGTGGGGGCATTTTCCCTGATCATCAATCAGTTCCAATCGATTTCTTCTTTTACCGCCGTGATCGCCCGGCTCGGTTCGCTGGCAAACGCTCTGGAGCATGCCCAATTGACGCCGCTATCGGCTATCGAGGTCCACCGGGATGGCGTAAGCATCAGCTACGCTGGACTGACCTTGCGCTCCCCGCGCGACGGCCGCATTGTGATCGATAATCTATCCATCACCATTCCGGTAGGGACGAGGGTGCTGATCACCGGGACGAACGACACCGCCAAAGTGGCTCTGTACCGGGCGACCGCCGACCTCTGGCGGGCCGGCGAAGGCCGGATCACTCGCCCGCGCTTCAGACAACTGCTCTTTCTGACCGAGCGACCCTACCTGCCGCCGGGTACGCTGCGGGAATTGTTGCTGCGGACCGGACAGGAACACGTCATTTCGGACCAGCCGATTGTAGCCACTCTGCGGGAGCTGGACATCGAACGGGTCATAACGCGGGCTGGCGGGCTGGATATCGAAAAAGACTGGGATGATATTCTCTCGCTCGGCGAACAGCAGTTGCTCGCTTTCGCCCGTCTGTTGCTGGCCGCGCCCCAGTTCGCCTTCCTGCACCAGCCGAGCGCCGCGCTCAATCCTGCTCAGGTCGACCGGGTGTTGAAAATCCTTTCCGAGCGCTCGATCACCTACCTTACGCTCGGCGATGGCGAGGACAATCTCAACAATTACGACGCCGTGCTCGACATCGCGGACGACGGCAGTTGGCACTGGCTACCCGTCAGGAACGGACAAATCGTCACGGACAGCGGCACAGCCGTTTCATAGTCAAGACATGGCGCTATTTCCCGCAGTGTCGAATCCCTGCCAGCCAGGGCAGGGATTCGACAGGGGGCCACCGGGTGTTGCGCAGCCGGTTCAGTCCGGTTTGGCCGCCGTCGCCACCGTTGCACCTTCCTGACCGGTCGCGCTACCGGCCGCCAGCGGTTGCTGTATGTTGCAATGCCATTCAACCGCTTACTCGGCTCCGATCACCAGCAGTTCCGCTCCTTCCTGCACCTGATCGCCCACCCGGTAGTTAATAGCTTCCACCCGACCGGCCTGCGGCGCGGCGATGGTGTGCTCCATCTTCATCGCTTCCAGAATCATCAAGGGCGCGCCCTGCTCCACCCGCTGCCCCTCCTCCACCAGCACCTGAATAATGGTGCCCGGCATCGGCGCCGCCAGACTGCCGGTGTTCACCTCGTCTTCCATGCCTTCGGTCAGCGGGTTACGCAGAGTCAGCCGATGGCTTTCGCCCTGGGTCAACACGATCAGTTCATCGCCCTGCCGCACCAGGGTGGCGTGCAGCCGCAGTCCGCCCAGATCCGCCAGCACATCGTTGCCGTTGGGATGTAGTTCGCCACGCACCGCCAGTTGACAGCCGGGCAAATCCAACCGCACGTGATCCGGCCGATAATGCACGGTGACGCTGACTTCCCGCTCGCCATCCCGGAAGTACAGGGTACGGTGCGGCTCTTCGTTTAAATGCCAGCCGTTGGTGAAATACCAGGGTGACCAGGGATCGTTGGACTGCGCAGCGCGTCCAGTCGCCTCGGCGTCCACCCGCAACAACCGGCCCAGGGTAGCCAGCGCCAGCACCCGCTCGGACACCGGCTGCCGGTCGGGGAACAGCTCGGCCCGGTGCTGCTCGATAAAGCCGGTGTGCACCTCGCCATTGGCGAAGGCTGGCTGGGCTGCCACAGCGGCCAGGAACGCCAGATTGGTGGTCACTCCGACCACCTGATATTCGGCCAGCGCCTGCCGCAACCGGCGCACGGCACTGGTTCGGTCGCGATCCCAGACGATCAGCTTGGCGATCATCGGGTCATAATGCATGCTGACTTCATCGCCCTGGCGCACGCCCGTGTCGATGCGCACATGCGGCCCTTCGGCGGGCGTGCGCAGATGCTCCAGCCGACCGATGGCGGGCAGAAAATCCTTGTCCGGATCCTCGGCGTAAATGCGCGCTTCAAAGGCATGGCCGTCGATGGACAGATGTTCCTGCGCACAGGGCAACGGCTCACCGGCAGCCACCCGCAACTGCCATTCCACCAGATCCTGGCCGGTGATCATTTCGGTGACCGGATGCTCCACCTGCAAGCGGGTGTTCATCTCCATGAAAAAAAAGGTCCCGTCCTGCTGGGCAATGAACTCCACCGTGCCGGCGCCGACATAGCCGATGGCCTGGGCGGCCGCCACCGCTGCCGCGCCCATTTCCTGTCGCTGCTGCGGCATCATGCCCGGCGCCGGCGCTTCCTCCAGCACCTTCTGATGGCGGCGCTGGATGGAGCAATCGCGCTCGAACAGAAAGACCGCGTTGCCGCGCCGGTCGGCGAACACCTGAATCTCGATATGGCGGGGCTTGAGCAGGTATTTTTCGATCAATAGCCGCTCGTCGCCGAAGGCCGCCACCGCTTCCCGCCTGGCAGCGGCGATGCCGTGCAGCAACTGCGCCGCTTCCTCCACCACCCGCATGCCTTTGCCGCCGCCGCCGGCGGAGGCTTTGATCAGCACCGGATAGCCGATCTCAGCGGCGGCCCGGGTCAGCGTCTCCTGGTCCTGCGCTGCGCCGTGGTAACCGGGGACCAGTGGCACCCCGGCGGTTCCCATGATCGACTTGGCGGCACTCTTGGAGCCCATCGCGCGAATCGCCTCGGCCGGCGGCCCGATGAAAACCACGCCGGCCGCCTCGCAGGCGGCGGCAAAGTCGGCATTCTCGGAGAGAAACCCATAACCGGGGTGAATAGCCTGGGCGCCGCTGTCGTGGGCGATGGCCAGAATCGCAGCGCCGCGCAGATAGCTTTCCCGCGCTGGTGCCGGACCGAGCAGATACGCCTCGTCGCACAGCGCCACGTGACGGGCGTTGGCGTCCGCCGCGGAATAAACCGCCACCGTATGGATGCCCAGCCGCTGGCAGGTTTGCGCCACCCGGCAGGCGATCTCACCCCGGTTGGCAATCAGAATTTTGTCGAACATGAAGGTTACTCGTGGGGCCGCAAGGTCGTTATTTTTCCTGGCTGGCAGCGTTACTTTTCCAACCACCCCGGCTGGCGCTTTTCCAGAAACGCCGTTAATCCTTCCCGGCCTTCCGCCCCGGTGCGAATGGTGGCGATGCGCTGCGCCGTGTCTTCGATCATGGCGGCGTCAATGGCACCCCGTCCGACCCGGTCGATCAGGTCCTTGGCGGCACTCATCGCCACCGGGCCGCTGCCGGCCAGATCGGCCAGCACCGCCTGCACCGCCTCGTCCAGCACCTCCGCTGGCGTCACCTCGTGAATCAGACCGATGCGCTGCGCCTCCCGGGCGCTGAAACGTTCCCCGGTCAGGAAATAGCGGCGCGCCTGGCGGGCACCGATGGCGCTCACCACATAGGGACTGATCACCGCTGGAATCAAACCGAGTTTTACTTCGGACAGGCTGAACACCGCCGTGTCCGCCGCGATGGCGATGTCGCAACAGGACACCAGTCCCACGCCGCCGCCGTAAGCCGCTCCCTGCACTCGGGCGATGGTCGGTTTGCTCAGATAGTTCAGGGTACGCATCAACTCCGCCAGTACCTGCGCATCGGCTAGATTTTCCTCCCAGGAATAGCCGGCCATGCGGCGCATCCAGTTGAGGTCGGCGCCCGCCGAAAAGCTCTTGCCGGCCGCGGCCAGCACCACCACCCGCACCGTGGGATCGGCCTGGAGTTCCTGCAATTCCAGCGTGAGCGCGGCGATCAGACGGTCGTCAAAAGCGTTATGCAACTCGAACCGGTTCAAAGTCAGGGTGGCGACCCCGGCGGCGGTGATTTCGGTAAAAAAGGTATTGTCGGCCATAATTTGCTACATCCTGAATATGCCAAACGCGGTTTTGTCTAGGGGCTTGTTCAGAGCCACGGAAATACTTAAGCCTAACACCATGCGGGTGTCGGCGGGTGCGATCACGCCGTCGTCCCACAGCCGGGCGGTGGAGTAATAGGGATGACCCTGGCGCTCGTACTGCTCGCGGATGGGTTGCTTAAAAGCGTCCTGCTCGTCCGGACGCCAGCTTTTGCCCTGCCGCTCCAGCCCGTCGCGCCTGACCTGGGCCAGCACGCTGGCGGCCTGTTCGCCGCCCATCACCGCAATGCGGGCGTTGGGCCACATCCACAGCAAACGCGGCGAGTAGGCGCGGCCGCACATGCCGTAATTGCCCGCTCCGAAACTGCCGCCGATGATCACGGTGAACTTGGGCACGTTGGCGCAGGCCACCGCCGTCACCATCTTGGCGCCGTCCTTGGCGATGCCACCGGATTCGTATTTGCGGCCCACCATGAAACCGGTGATGTTCTGCAAAAACACCAGCGGAATGCCCCGCTGGCAGCACAGCTCCACGAAATGGGCGCCCTTCAGCGCCGATTCCGAGAACAGCACCCCGTTATTGGCCACAATGCCGACTGGATAACCAAAAATCCGGGCAAAGCCGCACACCAGTGTAGCCCCGTACAACTGCTTGAATTCGTCGAAAGCGCTGCCGTCCACGACCCGGGCGATCACCTCGCGCACATCGTAAGGCTTGCGCGCATCGGCGGGGATGACGCCGTCCAGCTCCTGCGGATCGTAGCGCGGGTCTTCCGCCGGACGCAGGTCCAGGTTGGGCCGCTTGACCCGGTTGAGATTGCCGACGATACGCCGGGCTATCCCCAAGGCATGGGCGTCGCGCAGGGCGTAATGATCGGTCACGCCGGAGGTGCGGGAATGGACATCGGCCCCACCCAGATCCTCGGCGCTCACCACCTCGCCGGTGGCGGCTTTCACCAGCGGCGGTCCACCTAGAAAGATCGTCCCCTGCTGCCGGACGATGACGCTCTCGTCGCACATCGACGGCACATAGGCCCCGCCGGCGGTGCAGGAGCCCATCACCACGGCGATCTGGGGAATGCCGGCGGCGGACATATTGGCCTGATTGAAGAAAATCCGCCCGAAGTGCTCCTTGTCCGGGAACACGTCGTCCTGGCTGGGCAGATGGGCGCCGCCCGAATCCACCAGATAGATACAGGGCAGGTTGTTCTGCCAGGCGATTTCCTGGGCGCGCAGATGCTTCTTGACGGTCATCGGGTAATACGTTCCGCCCTTGACCGTGGCGTCGTTCACCACCAGCAGGCATTCCTGCCCCCGCACCCGGCCGATGCCGGCGATCATGCCCGCGCCGGGCACTTCGTTGTCGTACATATCCCAGGCCGCCAGTTGCGACAGTTCCAGGAAAGGTGAACCGACATCCAGCAGCGCGCGGATACGGTCGCGCGGCAGCAGTTTGCCGCGGTCGGTATGGCGTTGGCAGGCGACCGGCCCCCCGCCCTGCTTGACGAGGCTCACCTTGTCCCGCAGATCCGCCACCAGGGACTGCATCCGTGCGGCGTTGCTGCGGAAGTCGTCCGCACGGGTGTTGAGTTTGCTTTTAAGTGTATTCATGGTCGTTCAGGCGGTCAGCGCGCGCCCGATCACCAGGCGCTGCACGTCGGAGGTGCCTTCGTAGATCTGGCAGACGCGCACGTCCCGGTAGATGCGCTCCACCGGATAATCCCTGAGATAGCCGTAACCGCCATGCACCTGAACAGCGGCGGAACAGACCTGTTCGGCGCTTTCGGAGGCGAACAGCTTGGCCATGCAGGCTTCCTTCAGGCAGGGTCGGCCGGCGTCCTTCAGACTGGCGGCGTGCAGCACCAGTTGCCGGGCGGCTTCGAGCTGGGTCGCCATATCGGCCAGCCGGAAATTCACCGCCTGATGCTCGATGATCGGCTTGCCGAAGCTGACCCGTTCCTTGGAGTAACTCAAGGCCGCCTCGAAGGCGGCCCGCGCCATGCCGATGCACTGCGCGGCGATGCCGATGCGGCCGCTTTCCAGATTGGCCAGTGCGATTTTATAACCCTCGCCTTCCCCGCCCAGCCGCTGGTCTGCGGGAATGCGCGCCTCGTCCAGGATGATATGGGCGGTGTCGGAAGCGTGTTGCCCCATCTTCTCCTCGACCCGCGCCACCTGATAGCCGGGCGTGGCGGTCGGCACGATAAAGGCGCTGATGCCTTTCTTGCCGGCGGTGGGATCGGTCACCGCAAACACGATAGCGATGTCGGCCTGCTTGCCAGAGGTGATGAACTGCTTTTCACCGCTCAGCACATAGCATGCGCCGTCCCAACGGGCGCGGGTGCGGATGGCGGCGGCGTCCGAACCGGCGTGCGGTTCGGTCAGACAGAACGCCCCCAGATAGCGGCCCCGCGCCAGCGGCTTGAGAAAGCGCTCCTTTTGCTCGGCCGTGCCGAATTGCAGAAGCGGCCCGCACACCACCGAATTGGTGACGCTGATAACGGTGGAGCAGGCGCCGTCGCCGGCGGCGATTTCCTCTAGCGCCACAGCGAAGGAGACGTAATCGGAGCCCGCACCCCCCCACTCCTCCGGCACGATCATGCCGAACAGACCGAGTTCCGCCATTTCCCGCAGGGCTTCTTGGGGAAAGCGGGATTGCCGGTCCCACTCAGCCGCGAACGGCGCCAGCCGCTCGCGCGAGAAGGTCGCGATGGCGGCGCGGATCATTTCCTGTTCTTTAGTGAGGATCATAGACTACAGCCGCTCCACCGCTACCGCGGTGGCCTCGCCGCCGCCGATGCACAGGCAGGCGATGCCACGCTTGAGTTGATATTTACCGAGGGCATTCAGCAGGGTGACGATGATGCGCGCCCCGGTCGCGCCGATGGGATGCCCCAGCGCGACCGCGCCGCCATGAATGTTGACCTGGTCGTGGGACAGCCCCAGCTCCTGCATGGCCACCATCGCCACGCAGGCGAAGGCTTCGTTGATTTCGTACAGATCGACATCCTGGGTGTTCCAGCCGACCTTTTCCAGCAGCTTGCGAATAGCGAACACCGGCGCCGTGGTGAACAGCGGGGGTTCCTGGGCGATGCCGGCATGGCCGACGATGCGGGCGAGCGGCTGAATGCCGCGCCGGTCGGCTTCGGACAGCCGCAGCAGCACCAGCGCGGCGGCGCCGTCGGAAATGGCGCTGGCGTTGCCGGCGGTGATCGTACCGTTGTTGCGAAACGCCGGCTTGTAGGTCGGAATCTTATCCACCTGTTTTTTGAACGGCGCCTCGTCCGTGGCCACCACGATTTCACCCTTGCGACCCGGCACCGTCACCGGCACGATCTCGGCAGCGAATGTACCGTCCTCGGACGCCGTGCGGGCGCGGCTCAGGGAGACAGCGGCATAAGCGTCCTGGGCCGCGCGGCTAAAGCCGAACTGCGCCACGCAGTCCTCGGCGAATTCGCCCATCAGCTTGCCTTGCTCATAGGCGTCCTCCAGGCCGTCGCAATACATATGATCCAGCACCCGGCCGTGTCCTATGCGAAAACCTTCCCGTCCCTTCTCCAGCATATAGGGCGCGTTGGTCATGCTTTCCATGCCGCCCGCCACCATGACGGCGGCGTTGCCGAGCGTGATCAGGTCATGCGCCAGAAGGGTCGCTTTCATGGCCGAGCCGCAGACCTTGTTAAGGGTAGTGCAGGGAGCGCTGACGGGTATGCCGGCGCCCAGGCTGGCCTGCCGGGCGGGCGCCTGGCGCAACCCGGCGGGCAGCACGCAGCCCATAAAAACTTCTTCCACTTCGGCGGGCTTGATGCCGGCCCGCTCCACGGCGGCGGCAATAGCGACGCTGCCGAGCCGGGTGGCCGGCACGCCAGTGAAAGCGCCCTGGAAATCGCCCATCGGCGTGCGCACGGCGCTGGCGATAACGATAGGATCCTGACTCATGATGCTCACCTCGACAGATCAGACGGTTTCCGCGAACAGTTCGCGGCCAATCAGCATGCGGCGGATTTCGGAGGTGCCGGCGCCGATCTCGTACAGCTTGGCGTCGCGCAGCAGGCGTCCGGTCGGATAATCGTTGATGTAGCCGTTGCCACCCAAGCACTGGATGGCCTCCAGCGCCATCCAGGTGGCTTTTTCGGCGGCGAACAAAATGGCGGCGGCGGCGTCCTTGCGCGTGGTCTCACCCCGGTCGCAGGCCGCCCCGACCGCGTACACATACGCTTTGGCGGCGTTCATGAGGGTGTACATATCGGCGATCTTGCCCTGCATCAACTGGAATTCGCCGATCGGCGCGCCGAACTGTTGGCGCTCGTGGAGGTAGGGCACGACCGCGTCCATACACGCCTGCATAATGCCCAGCGGCCCGCCGGACAGCACGGCACGTTCGTAGTCCAGGCCACTCATCAGCACCCGCACGCCTTCATTGACCCTGCCGAGCACGTTTTCCTCGGGCACTTCGCAATCCTGAAATACCAGTTCGCCGGTGTTGGAGCCGCGCATGCCCAGCTTGTCCAGTTTCTGGGCGACAGAAAAACCCTGGAAGTTTTTTTCGATCAGAAAGGCGGTGATGCCGCGCGGACCGGCGTTGACATCGGTCTTGGCATAGACCACCAGGGTAGCGGCGTCAGGACCGTTGGTGATCCACATCTTGGAGCCGTTCAGAAGGTAACGGTCGCCCTGTTTGTCGGCGCGCAGCCGCATGCTAACCACATCGGAGCCGGCGCCCGGTTCGCTCATCGCCAGCGCTCCGACATGCTCGCCGCTGATCAGTTTGGGCAGGTATTTCTGCTTCTGCACTGCGGTGCCGTTGCGGCAGATCTGATTGACGCACAAGTTGGAATGAGCGCCGTAGGACAACCCCACCGAAGCGGAGGCGCGGCTGATTTCCTCCATCGCGACGATATGGGCCAGATAGCCCATGCCGCTGCCGCCGTATTCCTCCTCCACGGTGATGCCGAGCAAGCCCATATCACCGAGCTTGCGCCATAAATCCATGGGGAAATTATCCGTTTTGTCGATCTCAGCGGCGCGGGGCGCGATTTCCTTGGCGGCGAAGGCTTGCACCGAATGGCGTAAGGTGTCGATCGTATCGCCCAGTGCGAAATTCAAAGAAGGCAGATGGATCATAAGAACTCCTGCAAAGCGGGTGAACTGAAGCGGATGCGGCGTTGCGCTTGGCGGCCATCAAGCAGGTAAACTACCTTACGTTTACGTAAACGTCAATATCCCGCCGGGACCTTACCACCGAGGTGTAGAACGCCAGGCACGCTCGCCACCCCTGTAGTGCGTAGACCGGTGTACACTGCTGCACGGACGGCGTCATCTTGCTGTGCTCCGGTAAACAGATTACGCCTGCTGTTCGCGTCTGGAGCCGTCATGGCGTTCGGCGGTCGGTGCAGGGTGCGGCGCCTCCTGCCAGGGAGCATCGATATGGGTCAGCAGCTTCAGGCACTCCCCCTCGGCGGTTTCGATCTCTTGCAGAATGGCCTCGATATCCCGTTGCTGTTGCTTGAGGATGGCGCGGCGGTCACCCAGAATTCGGACGAAGCGGCGCAATTGCCGCTCCTCTCCCCGGGGGGAATCGAACAGGGCGAACAGTTCGCGGGTTTCGCTCAGGCTGAATCCCAAGCGCTTGCCGCGCAGGATCAACTTCAGGCGGGTACGGTCGCGGTTGCTGTAGATACGTTTGCGGCCGTCGCGTTCGGGGTTCAACAGCCCCTGATCTTCGTAAAAGCGGATCGCCCGGGTGGTCAGGTTAAATTCCCTGGCAAGGTCGGTGATCGTGTAGATTCGGGGGGATGGGGTATCGGACTGGCGCGGCATGGCGGCTCCGGAGCAAAGCGTGAAGGCTAAACTATATCACGTTTACGTAAACGTAAAGTCTCCCGTCGCTGCAACCGGATTGCCGGTTGTGTTGTCTTCAGGAAAAGACTTTAGGTTTAAATCAGGAACCTGATCACCAACCCCAAAGCCGGCTGACTGTTGCTCAGTCGTTTGGGCGCCACCCGCTGAAAGAGAATAGCCGATGATCGTTCGCGAACTGCTTGCCAAACTGGTTGCCTTTGAAACCGTCTCCCGCCACTCCAATCTGGCGCTGATCGATTTTGTCCGCGATTATCTGGACGACTTCGGCATCTCCTCGCACCTGATTCCCGACGCCACCGGCGCCAAAGCTAATCTTTACGCCACCATCGGCCCACCCGTCGCCGGCGGAGTGGTCTTGTCGGGACACACCGACGTGGTGCCGGTGGACGGCCAGCCGTGGGACAGCGAACCGTTCACGCTGACCGAAAGGGACGGCCGTCTATACGGTCGGGGTGCCTGCGATATGAAAGGCTTCTGCGCCATCGTGCTGGCGCTGGTGCCGGACATGCGGCAACTGCGCAAACCGCTCCATCTGGCGTTGTCCTACGATGAGGAAGTAGGCTGTCAGGGCGCACCGGCGATGATCCAGGCCCTGGCGGCCAACGTGCCGCGCCCGGCGGCGGTGATCGTCGGCGAACCGACCCAGATGCAACTGGTCACCGCCCATAAAGGGATCCTAGCGCTCAAGACCATGGTCACCGGCCACGAGGCCCATTCCAGCCAGTTGCATCGTGGCGTCAGCGCCGTCATGATCGCCGCCCGGCTGATCACCTTTCTGGATGACCTGAACCACCGGCGGCAAGCTGAAATTGCGCCGGATCAGGACTTTGACCCGGGTTACACCACTGTGCACGTCGGCATCATCAAGGGCGGCACGGCGGTCAACATTATTTCCCGGCAGTGCGAATTTGTCTGGGATATCCGCAATATTCCCGACGACGATCCGCATGCTATCCTTAAGGAATTCAACGACTTCTGCCAGCAACGGATCGAGCCGGCTATGCGGGCGATTGCGCCGGCCAGCGGCATCCGCACCGAGATTTTCGCCAACGCCCCGGCCTTGAAGCACGAGCCGGACAGTCCCGCCGTGCGACTGGTCAAGGCGCTGACCGGCGCGACGCAAACCTACAAGGCGCCGTATGCGGCCGAAGCCGGCCAGTTCCAGCAGGCGGGCCTGCCGACGGTGATCTGCGGTCCCGGTTCCATCGATCAGGCCCATCAGCCCAACGAATTCATTACCTTGGAGCAGGTGGAGGCCGGCACGACCTTCATCCGCCGGCTGATCGCGCAGCTATCGGTTTGAGAGGGGCGGCTCCGGTGGCCCAAAGAGATAGCTGATGGCGTGGGCCTCGTGTTCTAGCAAGCCTCGTGCGGATGCTCGCTCGACTGCGGAAATCTTGTTATGCTTGTTTTTATTCAGGGAAAAGCTCTAGCGGCAAACATTATCTTGACCAGTAAAGTGATTTCCTGAAAAGCTTATACCTGTAGATCTAGTCTTCCGCCCCTGCCAAGGCTTTTCTTTACCCTCAATTAACCATATCATTAGAATAGTTAAACAACCGCCACATGGCTACCAGGTCATACAGCCGTTGCAGGCCCCGCCACATCACCGTGACACCGGGATCACCGTCTCCTTTGCGGCCCAAGAACCCAGCCAACTTGGCAATCCATAAGGCGGCCTGTTTGAGGGTGGGCGGTTGCCGGGGCGGACTCAGGGTGTGGTTCATGTAGCAGGCCAGGGCCTGCCAGTCGTCGCTGTGGTCCTGTCGGAGCCGGCGGGGACGCCGGCGCTCCCAGGCCGTTTCCGGCCGCTTGATTTGCCACGTAGTTCAAACCGGTCAGCGCTCTAGACGATTGCGGCCACGATGATCATGGCAGGCAGATCAGGCTTAGCGGAATCGAGGATCATAGCTCCGGCGGCACACGCTCGAAGTTCAGGATGGCGGCACGCAGCGCATCCGGCAGAGGGAGCGACTGGCGGCGGGCGAAATCGAACCAGACCAGCACACCCTGACCGGTCAAGACCGGTTCGCTGTCGTGCGCCCGGAAAATGGCGCACGCCAGCCGGAAGCTGCTCCTGCCGAGCCGACTGGTCCGGGTCGCCACCTCCACGGTCGCCGGATAGTGTAATTCCTGCAGGAAAGTGCATTGTATATCGGCCAGTACAATGTTTTCTCCAGCATTGATGGGCACGCCCAGCACCTGCTCCACATAAGCAATGCGTCCGGACTCCAGATAGCGCATATACTGCACGTTGTTCACATGACCAAAGGCATCCATATCGCCCCAGCGCACCGGTAATTCGATAAAATGCCGGAAGTCGGATCGCTGCATAGTGAAGATCTCCGCCAAGCCGTTGCGATTAGCACTATAGCTTGTCCAAACAGCTAAAATATAGCAAACCTATAGCCGCCCACGGTCCCGCCACACCACCATAACGAGGAGTAGAATAGCGTGTACTATCCAATTCGCGTGTTGTTTATCTGTTACCACAACGCCATTCGCTCTCCGATTGCCGAAGCCCTGTTAAGGCGGGTTGGCGAAGAACATTTCCAGGTTTCCAGCGCCGGCATCCAGCCGGAACCGCTGGATGCCATCGCTATGCAGGTCATGCAGCGCATGGGCATCGACATTTCCGGTTACATGAGCACGGCGATAGATCATTTCATCGGCCAGGAGTTCGATTACATCATCACCCTTTGCAACAAGGCTCAGCCGTACGTGCGGGAATTTCCCGGCTGTCATACGCATTTGCGCTGGCACCTGCCCGATCCGGCCGGGTTCCAGGGCAACGACGATAACAAGCGACAACTGCTGCGGCTGTTGTGTGAGGAGTTGACCGAGCGCATCCGGCTGTGGGTGGCGATGGAACTGGAAAAGCTGTACGACGAAAGTATACTGACAACCGACCAGCAGCTGCGGTCGCTGGGTCAGGCTTAATGAGACATCCCGATGAGCGCTTATCACCATATCTTGTTCGCCGCCGATTTTTCCGAAGAGGCTCTACAAGTGGGCACCCGTGCCCGCGATATCGCCCAGCGTTACGGAGCCGACCTCAGCCTGGTTCATGTCGTCGAGCAAGTCGCTATCAGCAGCGATTACGAGCTGACACCGCCCGTGCCGGAATTTCCGGACGCTATGTTATTGGACGCCGCCGCACAGGCTTTGCAACGGCTGGCCGAAAAGCTGCAAATCCAGGATGCCGAACGGCGGGTTGTGCTGGCCGGCTCGACCAAGGCAGGCATCCTGGACGCCACCCTGGAGATGAAGGCCGATCTGATCGTGGTCGGCAGCCACGGCCGGCACGGACTGGCGCTGCTGCTGGGCTCCACCGCCAATGCCTTGCTGCACGGCGCGCCCTGCGATGTGCTGGCGGTGCGGATCGGCGCCGCTTAGGGACGGGGTTCCGCGCCGGCGCTGCACCGTTTTTCCCCACCCATCCCCGATCTCCGGTTGGCGCTAATGGCATCTTCTGCCGGGAAATAGCTGGCGGTTATCTCCGCGTAACCTCCACCTGCCTGCCCTGCCCTCTCTAGTCGCGGATTGACGCATGAATACCACCGTCGACGCCGCAGCCGGCGCCCTGCTCGACCTGATCAGGGCCTTGCTGCGCGAGACGCATAGTCAGAGCCAGCACCCGCTGTCAGTCACCCTGGACAGCCATCTGGAACGCGATCTCGGCCTGGACAGCCTGGCGAGGACGGAGACTGTTGTTGCGCCTGGAACAGGCTTTCAACGCCAGCCTGCCCGAAGAGGCGCTGGTGGTCGATACCCCGCGCGATCTGCTGCGTCTGGTGCTGAGCGCGCGCGGCCACGGGCAGGCGGCGCTGGCCGCAGCGGTTCTCTATCAGCCACCACCGGCCACAGCGGCGCCGCCGGAGCAGGCCGCCACGCTGGTGGAGGTGCTGGACTGGCAGGCGCAGGCCAATCCAGACCGGACTTATCTGTATCTCTATGGCAGCGAGGACCGGGTGGAAGCGGAACTCAGTTTCGCCGCCGTGCAACAGGGCGCCCGCGCCGTGGCTGGAGGCTTGCTCGCGCTCGGTCTGCAACCCCGCGAGACGGTGGCCATCATGCTGCCCACCAGCATCGCGTATATCCATACTTTCTTCGGCATTCTGCTGGCCGGCGGTATTCCGGTGCCTATCTATCCCCCGGTGCGACCGTCGCAACTGGAAGAACACCTGCGGCGCCATGTCCGCCTGCTGGCCAATGCCCAGGTGGTGATGTTGATCACCCTTCCCGCCGCGGCCCTCATCGCCCACCTGCTGCAAGCTCAGGTGGCTGGACTCCGCCAGGTAGTCACCCCGGAAGCGCTGCCGCAGCCCGGCCCCGGCTGGAACCCGCTGGCCGTCCGGCCCGGAGACATCGCCTTTCTGCAATACACCTCCGGCAGCACCGGTGATCCCAAAGGCGTGATCCTTAGCCATGCCAACCTGCTGGCCAATATCCGCGCGATGGTGGAGCGGGTGCAGGCCGGTTCGGCCGATATTTTCGTGAGCTGGCTGCCGCTGTATCACGATATGGGACTGATCGGCGCCTTCCTGGCAACGCTGTATTGCGGCGCATCGCTGGTGCTGTTGTCGCCGCTGAGTTTCCTGGCGCGCCCTACCCGCTGGCTGTGGGCTATCCACCGCCACCGCGGCACTCTGTCGGCGGCCCCCAATTTCGCTTACGAGCTGTGCCTGCGCAGCGCCAGCGAGCGTGGTCTCGAGGGCCTCGATCTAAGTTCCTGGCGCATGGCTCTCAACGGCGCCGAGCCGGTGAATACGGCTACGCTGGAACGCTTTATCCACCGCTTCGCCGCCTACGGCTTTCGCGCTACCGCCATGGCGCCCGTCTATGGATTGGCCGAATGTTCGGTGGGACTGGCGCTGCAGCCCCCCGACCGGGGACTGGTGATCGACCGCATCCAACGCAGCGTGTTCCTGCGCACCAGTCAAGCGCTGCCGGCCGCCGCGGCCACCAGCGACGTGCTGACTCTCGCTTCCTGCGGACAGCCCCTGTCCGGGCACCGCATCCGCATCGTCGACGAGCAGGGCCGCGAACTGCCCGAACGGCGCGAGGGCCGGCTGGAGTTTCAGGGACCGTCCTGTACCAGTGGTTATTTTCGTAATCCGGAAGCCACCCGGCAGTTGTTCCATGACGGCTGGCTGGATTCCGGCGATCGCGCTTACCTGGTGGGCAACGATGTCTATATCACTGGCCGGATCAAGGATCTCATCATTCGCGGCGGGCGTAATTTCTATCCCTACGAGTTGGAGGACGCGGTAGGGCGAATTGCCGGCATCCGCCAGGGCGGCGTCGCCGTTTTCGCCAGCGCCACCGCCGCGGCGGCCACCGAGCGGCTGGTGATCGTGGCGGAGACCCGCCACACGGCCGCCACGGAACGGGAGACGCTGCGGCAGCGGATTCAGGGGATGGCGGTAGAGCTGCTGGGCGCGCCGGCCGATGACGTGGCGCTGGTCCCTCCGCATTCGGTTTTGAAGACCTCCAGCGGTAAAATCCGCCGCAACGCTATCCGCGAACGCTACGAGCGCGGCGCGTTGGGGAAAAGTCCAGCGGCACCGTGGCTGCAGTTTGCCCGTCTCACCCTGAGCGGCGGCTGGGCGCAATTGAGACGCTGGGTGCGGGCCGGTGTGGCGCGGCTGTACGCCGGCTATGCCTGGACCGTGTTTTTCCTGCTTGCCCCATTGGTCTGGCTGGCGCTGCTCGTTCTGCCCCGTCTCGACTGGCGCTGGAGGGCGGCCCGCCGGGGCGGGCGGCTGGCAGCCGGACTGCTGGGCATCCGCTTACAGGTTAGGGGCCTGGCGAACCTGCCGCACGACCGGCCCTGCATTCTGGTCGCCAACCATACCAGTTATCTGGACAGTCTGGTGCTGGTCGCTGCCATTCCCTATGCTTTCAGTTACGTCGCCAAGCGGGAACTGGTCGACTGGTTTATTCTGCGGGCGCCCTTGCAGCGCCTGGACACGCTCTTCGTCGAGCGATTCGACGCGCAGCGCAGCGCCGCCGAAGCAGATCAGATTATCGCCTGCGTGCAAGCCGGACGTTCGCTGGTGCTGTTCCCGGAAGGGACTTTCGACCGGGCGCCCGGCCTGCTGCCTTTCCGGATGGGCGCCTTCGTAGCGGCGGCCAGGGCAGGGGCGCCGCTGGTGCCGGTTACGCTGCGCGGTGCGCGCTCCGTCCTGCCGCCGGACTCCTGGTCGCCGCACTGGGGCACGGTGCAAATCGACGTGGGAGCGCTTATTTACCCGGAAGGCACCGATTGGCGGGCAGCCGTCAAGCTGCGCGACGCTGCCCGCGCGGTGATCCTGAGCGCCTGCGGAGACCCCGACCGGGGCGGTTGAGCCTGGGGAGAACACTCCAATGCTGGCATCTGTAAGAGCCTGTATAAAAACTAACACTATGATGATATTAATAAATTTTTCAAAAAATGCGTTCCCTCCCCCCTGGTGAGCTTTTCTTTACCCTCAATTAACTATATCATTAGAATAGTGCCTGACCGAAAACCTAATTATCGCAAGAAAAAATTACCCACTTTTCGGGCATTCAATTGAAAAACTCCAAGTTGATTAATTGACTTTTTAATTGTCACCGCTTATTTATTAGGAAACTAGTCCTCAGCAAAGAATTTTTTTACTTTTTATTTCTATTTTGAAAGTTTTTACACGCCTCTTCCCCTATAGGAAGAGAATCTCCTTATTATACTGATTGATGCAGCTATCCACTAAGCTGCTTGTCGAGAGATTTTTGCTTCCGTGCATTGTTCCTGGTGTTGTAAGTACCGGCCTAATAGTTGAATATTTCTAGCGACCACAGCCAGGTCCACATAGCGTCGAAAAGCGGGTAATCCATAATCAGGGCAACGGTCTAAACCATGCACCTCTAAAGCATTAATAGCTGACTCGATAGCCGCGTGTTGGCGTCGTCCCTCCACAAACTCTTTTGTCTGTTGCCGAGCCGGTTGAGCTTTGGAAAGCTTACCCCGTTTTGGCATAATCACCGAGTCCAATAGTTTCGCCAACTCCTTCTGATTTGTGGGCGAATGAAACTCTTGATCAAAGCTACAAGATAACAACTTCGGAAAACGTGCTTTGGTTTCTTGCACCATCACTACCGCGAGGTTCACATCGGTTTCGTGTTGCATGACCCGATGGTGGAGAATAAACTGATAATGATCTTCTAAAATACAAACGTTCAAGCCAAGCTCCACGGGTACCTCGGCTTTACCTTTGCTCAACCACTCCGTATAGGGCTCAAAAATCGACAACACTTTTTCATCGGGAGGAATGATTTCACCCTGAATAACACGTCGAGTAATTTGGTTAATTTAACGACGGGCATGATTAAAAAATCATCTATTTTCAATAAGTTGAGTTTTTAATGCGAATCTTTTTGCTCAATCTCAAGTCGGGTTTTCTCGGCACGCTCCAGTAATCTTGTAGCTACGCAAAGGTACTCTTGATGCGCTTCTATAATTTCTTGTTGACGCGCTTCTCTTTTGGCTTGATCTTTAGCCGAAGAACGCTTTAGAACACCCATGACGAAGATACTCCACCTATCCATACCTGGCCGTCCATTACTCAGATTCAGTTCTGGTGGGAATATACTATTCAGCAGAGTAAAAACCTCCTGGCGTAGCGCTGGAGTCAGAAAAATATATTACAATCCTTTCAGGACTTGAGGAATATCACCGCGTGAACGAAGTTCCAATTTGACTTTGTCAATATGCATTTCTTCAATCGGTTTGCGGGTTAATTCACGCACAATGGTTTCCTCATGAGGATGGCTAAAGACGATTAAATTTTTAGAAAAATATTGCCTTAAGGATTAGAAATATAGTAAAATCAGTAAAATAAAAAAACTATACGAAAATGCTCTGATATTTGCCACTATCGCATAACTTATTGAATAATAATATTAAGTTGGTTTTCGGTCAGGCACTAACTATGAAAGCTTATTCAAACGATTTACGAAAAAAAATTGTCGAAGCTTATCAGAAAAAAGAAGGATCGCTACGTAAACTTGCTAAACGATTCTCCGTCAGTTTTAGTTTTGTATCGCGGTTGGTGAAGCGTTTCAGGAAGTCGGGTAGTGTCGCTCCTAAACCTCATGGAGGGGGGCTTAAGCCTAAACTGGATCTGGTCGATTTGATTATCCTACGAGAAGTATCTGATGCCAATAAAGACGCCACGCTTGCCGAACTGAGTGACTTATTTTTTAAGCGAACAGGAATTCGTCTGGACTTTGGCCATTTGAGTGGTTCTTGAAGCAAGAAGCAGAGGCGACGATGGGGTAAGCTAACGGGGTTCTCAAACCAACCGGAGCATCCCATGTCCCCTCTGCCGGAGATGATTATAGCGGTTCTGGCCCCCTTTGCCGGGTTGTTTTCCTCATCAGTCTGGGGTCATGCCCAAGTGCTGGCGATCGGCGCCATCCTGAGCCCAGGTTCCCGCATGGTCGCGGCGGCCCTGCGGGTGATGGGGTTAGGCCAGGAACCCCGGTTGGAACGCTATCATCGGGTGTTAAGTCGGGCGCGCTGGTCGGGCTGTTCTCGCTGGTTTGCCTCATGGCGCACCGCTTGACGGCGGCCGGGGCGACACTGACGCCTCGTACCACCGCCTGGTATGCTAAGGCAGAAGCCACGTTTTCTGCTGTCTTGGCCTGGGTGCGGCGGACCCTATGGGCCCATAAAGATTTCGGCACCTCGGCAGACGCGAACGAGTGTCTCCTATTTCCGAAGGCCACCTGGGAAACGGTGCTCGATCAACTGGCTGCAACGGCTTAACACCACCCCGGATGGCCAAAGTCCAGCTGAGAAGACTGTTCAAGAAAACGGGTTGAACACCCGCTTTTGTTCTCAAACCTGTTGCCAAAGCGCCTCGATGCGCTCCACCACCCGCCGTAGTTCGTCGGGTGCCTGCTGACCGGACGGGTGGAAAGGCTCGCCCAGCTGCACCGCCAGACTGCGCCCGATGAGCACGTCGTGCACCGCCGGCAGATCGCGCGAATAACTCACCAGACCCAGCCGATAGAGCAGATCGCCGAGCCCTTGCAGCCGCGCCCGCCGGTCATCGCCGGCGTCCGAATGCACCAGCCGCGCCAAGCCGGCGCGCAGCCGCTCCAACAGTCCCAGCCGGTATGGCAGCGGAAAGATGGCCAGCGGCTTGCCTAACCGAGCCACCTCCACCATCATCGAAATACTGTCGCCGGTAACGATGCAGCGGTCGGCCAGGCCGAGCAGCGCCAGATAGGGATTGTCGGGATCGTCGGGCCGCCAGCGATAGAGCAGCGCGCCCGCCGGCAGGCCGGACTGCAACGCGGCGCTGATGTCCGGCTGGGTGCGCCGGCTAGTGGTAATGTACAGCGTGCCCCCGTCCGTGCTCCGGCTGGCGCTGTGCAACAGTTCTTGGGTCACCGCGGCATCGAAAACGAAAGGCTTGGTCTGCCCACCCACCAGCAGCCCGGTCAACGGTCTGGGGAGCGCGGCGAAGCGCGGTCGCCACTGGGCGGCGGCGGCGGCGATGCCGGCTTCATTCACCCGCACCAGCGGCAATTCGAGCGACAGCACGTTAGGCGCATCCGGCAGCAGGTACTGCGAGGGCGCGATCACTAAGCTGAACCGTTCCAGCCAACGTTTGGGCCGACCCAGCAGGATAAGGCGGGTGTGCCCGCCGGATTGCTCCTGTATCCACAAGGCCGCCATTGCCGGCCGGCGGCCGACGGTGATCACCAGATCCGGCCAGGGCGGCTCCAGCGGGGCGGAGCGGGCGGCGTCAAGATGATAGAGCGAAGCTTTAAAGGGCGGCTTGCCGAGCACATAAGGCGCCTGGAAATAAAGCTGCCTGTGCTCGCAGGGCCAGCCGAGCGCGGCGGCGATGATCTCAACCTGGGCGTTGTCGCCCGGCTTGTCGCCGATCACCAGCCAGACGCGGGGCGGCGGTTTGAGTGGTTGTGCTGGTTGAACTGCTGATTCAGTAGCAATCATACTGTTGTGTGCATCCGAGAGCCGGCCAGATCGAAAGCGTTTCCAGTCTACCCCTTTATGGATTCCCGTTCACCTGGCTCCCCCCTTGGTAGTGGTAGGTCCGCCGAGTAAACTTAGCAACTGGTTCAGTTCGACAGGTAGGTAGTGACACTCATGTGGTCGAAACTTTCGCGTCTTTCCCGGGAATTATTCAATTCCACGCCGCCCCCTGCACAGCGGCAGCCAGCCATCGCCCGGATTCTGTTCGTGTGCATGGGCAATGTCTGCCGTTCGCCACTGGCGGAAGGCGCTCTGCGGGGGAGGCTGGAGAACGCTGGTCTGGCCGGCAAATTCCAGGTGGCGTCGGCGGGCACTCATACCTTTCATCTCGGTGCCCCGCCCGACAATCGCTGTCATATTGTCGCCGGCCGGCGGGGCATGAATCTGCACGGCATCCGCGCCCGCCGTCTGGCCGAGCAGGATTTCGCGCTGTTCGACTATCTACTGGCGATGGATCAGGAAAACTACGAATTCCTGTGCAATCTGTGCCCCGATCCCGACCATCTGCAAAAGATTCAGTTGTTGCTGAGCTACGCGCCGCATCTGTCCGATCGCGAGATACCCGATCCCTATTACGGCAGTCTGGTGGGCTTCGAGCGGGTCATGGATATGGTCGAAGCCGCTACCGAAGGTTTGCTGCTGCATCTGCGCGAGCGTTATCGCGTTTAGGCGAATAATCGTGCAACACTGCAGGGCCACCAGGCCGTTATCACAATGACCGGCTGTCGTCACCAGCCGGTATAGTCAGCGCAACGCCCACCTGCGGCTGAGTCCGCCTGCCGGTCAGGCCGTTGGCGGAGCGTAAATCGGACAGCTTGACCTTATAACGCTGCGCGATGGTGGCCAAGCTTTCGCCCGGCTTGATGACATGGATGCGCGCTGGCTGCGCGCTGCGGTCGGACTTGGATTGCGCGGCCGGACGGGAACTCGAAGTGACAACTAACCTGGAAGCGGGCCGGGACAGCGGCTTGGAGGCCGTTGCCACCGCTGGTTTCGCCAGCGCTTTTTTGACGTCCTGCCTGCCGGACTCGAGCGTCGGGCGCGCAGTCGTACGGGACGGCATGGCGGGCGCCGTGGCGGTCACGGTTCGGGATGGCTTTGCAACGCTGACTTTGTCTTGCTGCCGCGACCTTCGTTGCGCTGCCCGTCCGAGGTCTTCCCGAGCAGCCGTTGGCGCCGTTGCTGTGGACACCGCCACCGCCACCCGCCGGTCAGATGCTCCGCCCTGCCTGGCATAACTGCGGATTCCCCGCACGATCGCCTCGGCCAGTTGCTGCTGCTGCTGCGCGCTGCGCAATTTGGCCTCCTCCACGGCATTAGAGATAAAGCCGGTCTCTACCAGAATCGAAGGCACATCCGGCGCTTTGAGGACGGCGAAGCCGGCCCGCTCCACCCCGCCGGTATGCAGTGGGCACATCGCCCGTAATTGTCCCAGCACCTGCTCGGCCAGAGCCATGCTCTCGGCCATGACGGCATCGTGATAGATATCGAACACAATCGCCCTGAGCGCTGCATCCTTGGCGTCCAGCCAGGCGGCGCCGACGGCGTCGGCATCGTTTTCGCGTCGGGCCAGCCAGTGCGCCGCCGCGCTGGAGGCGCCTCGGGTGGATAAGGCAAAGACCGACGAGCCACGGGAGTCAGGATTGGTCACTGCATCAGCATGGATGGAAATGAACAGATCCGCATGGTGGCGGCGGGCCACGGCGATGCGCTCGTAGAGATGCAGAAACTGGTCGCCAGAACGGGTCAACACCGCCCGCATGCCCGGCTGGCTGTTCGCCAGCCGCTGCAAACGCCTGGCGATTTGCAGCGCCACGTCTTTTTCCTGGGTCCGTCCAGGACCGACGGCGCCCTGATCCTTGCCGCCATGGCCCGGATCGATAGCGACCACCAGCGTCGGGTGAGCGCCACCCGCTCTGCCGGCCTGCGCCGGCACGATTCCCAAGGCAAGCGCTGCTAGCAGTAACAGCATGGCAAGGCGCATGCGCGTTTTTCTCCTCTTGATTGGGTAGTGCGCAAAGAGTAAATGAGAATCCGCTCCCGGATCAATCCAAAATTTGCAAATTGTAAAGATAACCCCACAGCGGTTCACACGAGGTCATCCCGGCGGGTGTGATTCAAAGTGATGCATCGTCGACATGACCGGTTCACGCGGATTCTTTTTCGACCCCTCGCCAATAGGTCTCCCACTCCTGATTGGCCCGGTTCAGCCGGAGTGCCAACATCGTCTCGATATGAGCGGGTGACCACCAGGCGCCGGGGAGCTTGAGCCGTTCTTGTATAAGGTAGCGGTGGGCGCTTTCGATTTCCCCAGAACCAATCGGTAGGCCCCGCTGGATCGCGCCTTGATAGTCCAGTTGATCCAGGCGGTGGCAGAGATAGCGATCGCAAGCGGTTACCGGATCGTCGTCGTTATCCGCCTGGACGAACGGCGCCAAGGCGTCCAGTACGGCCGCGGATCGATTCGCCTTCAGCCGGTCTTTTTGCACGTCCAGCCACGCCTGCGGATTCGCGGCGGCACAGACCTTGGACGCTTCGCCGAGATACTCACACAGATGGAAGAAATCGACCCAATAAGTCCCCTGCGTCCCGAATTGCAGGTCCACTTGGTCCGCAATCCAGGGCGCCCCATCGCCGACCGTGTGCAGGTGACTCCCCGGACCGAACCCCGCCTTCGCCGTACAACGCCACCATTGCCGCCCGCTTTCCTCCACCCCGCCGGCAAAATTCCCCCGAACATCGGGGTGACACTGCCTTTCGGATGGACGAGATTCAGACGCACTTCTTTCCAGCTCAACACCTTACCCTTACGCTTGTCCTCGGCCTCGGGGGACGGTTCCACCACCGGCGCCATCGACCCATCCAGCTCGCCGACCAAGATCACGCCCGCCGCCCTCCCGGGCAGGATCTCCCGCGCCGCTTCTTCTTCATAAATCCGTTGGGCGTGATGTGCGGTCGTCCGTTGAATGGTACTCACCGGCATCTCCATCCCGTAGTGTTCCTTCAACTTGGCCGACGCCCGCCCAAACGCGTTATCCGCCCCAAAATCGGTCATCACCCGCTGCAACGGCAGCGAACTACAGCGGCAACTCACCCCCGCCGAGGCACGGAACGGCTGCTCGATGCCCGTGCCGTTCCGCCAGAGTGGTTCGATCACCTCGATCCGCCCGAAGGTCGTGTACCAATACAGTTTTTTTACCCCCTGGCCGCCAGTCTGGCTCCGCTTGGGCCATAGCCGCACGCTTCTCCACCCCGCGTTCCGCCCACGCCGTCAGCGCGTCGTTACCCAGCTGGCGCAGTTCTTCGATCACGCGCCGTTCCGCGGCATCGGCTTTTTCACAGTCGCCCGCCGCATCCTCCACCACACCCAACAGGTTTTCCATACGGGCACGCAAGAGCCGATGACGATTCAGGCGCTCCAACAACATCGGATCGCGGTCAGTGGCGAGCATCGGGAGTCTCCTTGGGCGGTTTCAGTAGGTAGTGCGGTATTATGGGGCCTGCATCACTTTGAATCACACCCTCGCTATAATGTCAGAGTTGGATGCGTTAGTGCGTCAAGCGAAGCTTGACGCTTCTGGCGGGGTGAAAGTCCCCGTCGGGTAAGGGCTAACCACCCACCCGTATCGAGTCTTGCGCCTCTGGCGGAGCGGAAGCGGCGGAAAGGAATCTGCGGCCTCAAGCGAACAAAAGAGGTGAAGCGTAGACAGAGCAACCGATAGGCCAGAGGAGTGTCCGCACCACTCTGAAGCGATTTCAGCCTCGTCAAAAGCAACCAAGCAGGTGGCGACGTTGTTAACGTGACGGAAGCCCACACGAAGGCGTCGGTAGGGTGAGACGCCGGAGGGCCTGCCGGGGTCCGAGCGCCTGGCATGTCGGTAGAGAAGCGTCAGGAACTTGAGAGGCCTCATGGGTTCCTGAAAAGACAAAAGGTATACGGTTATCGAGACACGGAAGGGGAAACCCGGAAACGGATTAGACCGGAACCTGAATAGCTTTTACGCAGGTAAGTTTCGCCAACGAAAAGAAGGCGAACTGAAAACCGATGGGGAGTCAGACTGACTCATAGTACTCGGAGCGCGGGAAAGCCGCGTACAGGGGGAAGGGGTCAGCAAAGTGATGTAGCCTGCAAAGGAAACACGTACCGGACATGTCGGGCCGGAGATACGATGCCAACCTCACTGCGGGGAATAACGAAGCGACCACGAAAGTGGTCGAGTGCGAAGTGAATCACTTTGAAGAGCCCGGTGCGGTAATTTCGCACGCCGGGATCCGTGGGGGGGCAGTCGGGTAACCGGCTGTCCTACCCCGATGGCAGAAAAACATGAATTCCAGGTATCACGTTCTCGATTCGATACGCGGCATCGCCGCCCTATTGGTTTGCCTGTGCCATTTCCGGCATGCGTTGCCTTGGGCCTGGAGAGACATTGTGCAACATGGCGAGCTGGGGGTATACGCATTCTTCGTCGTATCTGGTTTCATAATTCCATACAGCATGTGGAATTCTGGCTATCAGCTCAAGGATATCGGAGTTTTCTGGGCCAAGCGAGTGATTCGGCTTCACCCCACATTTCTTGTGGCCCTACTTGCGACAGTTTTCCTCTCGGTATTGGCATCAAAAATAAAAGGTGAACCCATTAACTTTTCATTGTCAGATATCGCTAAATTTAGTTTTTACGTCGGGTTTCCGCCCGAAAATCCAGTGATCTGGTCACTGATCGTTGAGTTGAAATATTATACGTTTGTATCCCTGCTTTTCCCACTTTTCTATTCTCAGAACGCGCGAATTCGCATCACCGTATTTCTTATTGCAGTTCTCGGTTCGATAGCCTTGCGCAGCATCGTTCCTGATCTGAAATATTTACCATATTTTTTATTGGGCTTTACTGCCTGTTACTCAGCCACAAAAACTACCAATCGCCCTGAGTCGATTTTATACCTCATATTATCGCTAGCTGCTTGCCTCAACTCGGCCGTCACCCATCTCCTGACCGGATTACTCACTTTTATGATTATTATCCGGAAACCTGAGGTGAAATTCAAGACATTAGGCTTTCTTGGACTTATCTCTTACTCGTTATACTTGATACACTTTCCTGTTGGGGTGAAGTTTTTGAATTTATTTCTTCCGAAGGTAGATACAGCATGGGCTGTATCCTTGCTAGTGCCTGCCGTTTTCATCTCAATATTAGCTGCCTATTTTATGTTTTTAATTGTTGAGCGCCCCACGAACCAATGGTCATCAAAAATAAAATATCGGAAAAATGAGCCTAACCAATAGATGGAGCCAATGCGATTTCTTGTCACGGATCCTGCTGCGCAGGCTCCGCGCCAAGCAACCGCATGGCTCATCTAAAACGTTAGGCCCTATTTTTTCAAACTCATGGAGTCTATTTTGAACATAAGAGCAATCGCATTAACGGCCATGATCATCGTTTCGGCCATTACCTCATGCGACGGCTCTCAAGAGGGGTTTCGCCGCTGGCGGTGATAGCTGTTTCCGTGCTGGCCTAGCCGGCCTCGGGACGTGGTCCAGTAACCACTCGAAGAGGTCGGCCGGTTTGCTGCCAAAGAAGCGTTCGGCCGGAGTGGTGCCATCGGGACGGCGGATGAAATAGTTGTGGATGGTCGTCAACGCGGCCAGCTTGCGGGGACCGATCCGATGCAGATGATGGTGGTGCAACGCTAATTGCCCATTGCGGCCTTCGACACAGGAACTGGAGCGCTGAAACAGCTGGGCGCTTTCGGTAGCGACCTGTTCGATCAGGACCAACTCGTCGGGTGGCAGTCCGGTCAACGGACTCCCCGGCGCCTGGAGGGGGGCGAGCAACTCGGTGGCGTGGTGTTGCAGGCGCTGCCGGTGCGCGCGGTCGGTGGTTTGCGCGGCCACCCGACGCAAATACAAGGCCGGAATCAGTTGGTTCAAGACGACGCTTTCTACTTGCGGCGCCAGGTCGAGCGCCTCGATCTTGGCGGTCACGGTCATGATGAAGAACGTCACCGTCGCCAGCAGGTCGGTGACCACCCGCCGCGCCTTTTGCAGCCGCTCGCGACAGCGCTGCGACAGCGAGGCGGTGTCGGCGACCTGCTCGAGGTGGGCAAATGCTTGCTCCAACTGGCGCTCTACGTCGGCGGTACTTTGGGGCTGAGCCGTTTCCAGATGATAGGGATGATAGGCGCGGCTGATGGCCTGAATCGCCTGCTGGGCCTGGGCTTGCTGGGCTTGTGCCTCCTCCAGCGCGACCTCGGCAGCGGTGACTTGCCATTGCGCCTGCCGAAGCCGGTGGTCGCGCGCCGGTGAGGGGCCGGGACTCGACGGGGCGCCGCTGGCCACCGCCTGGGACTGACGCTCCCGTTCTCGCGTGGCCGTGGTCAGCGCCTGTTCGGCCTGCCGGGTCTGGGCCGCCAACGCCCCCGCGGTGCCTTTCACTACCTCCTGCTGGACGTGGAACAGATCGGGTGAATGGTGCGCCCCCAAGGTCTGTTCGACGGGGCACCGAATCGCTTGCGCCTCATCGCTGGTCGACTGAATGACCTGCACCGGCAACTCCTTGAGCGCTTCGGCCATCGCCCCTTGCCACGCGGCGGCCGTCCGCGTGGGCGCATCCTGTTCCAGCAGAATAAAGTTGGACACCGGCTCGAGAGCCACCCAACACGGCTCGGGATGAAACGTTTCATCCGGGCAGGTGGTGATCTTCTGCGAAGGCATCGCCTTAGCCAAGCGAGCCTTCTCCTGCTGTCCAAAGTGGACGGTGGCGGTCTCGATCACCGTCCCTACCTGCTGCTGCGCGCCATAAGCGGCGGCCACAAAGCGATTCAACCCGGTCAATTCCAACCACACGCACACCAACCGGATCCCACCACTACCGAGCAGCGTAATCACCACATGGGCGGCGACCAGCAAGCGATGTAGCAACACCAGTCCCTCCGGCGACTCAAAAAAAGTCACTACCGCCGGCGTCGCCTCCAGCGCCTCCTGGCGGTGCTGCCCATACTGCAACGTGCTCCGGGGAATCCCCACCTGCTCGGCCACGTGCCGGTGCGAACCTGGCTCGTTATCCGCCAACGCCGTCTCTGCCTCCTGCAACTTGAGTACTTGTGTGGCCCGCTCCCAGCGCTTCATGAGTCAATCCCTCGCGGCGTTAGATCACGGCTCGCACCACGACACCACTCCCCTGAGGTCGCTGATAACCGCTCCAGGCAAACTAGAAACCGACACCGTTTTGGTCTACAGTAGCTCATGGTGGAATCCCCCTTTACCCCGTATTGGTTGGCACCATACATGATAAAGGTTGCTTCGGGTTCCGCCACTTTTCAGCCTCCGGCTTGGCTAGATCAACCCTCAGTTCATCCAATTCCACCCAGCCAGAGAGGTGTTTTGCAGCGTTGAGCAATCCCTCTCGTTATCCGGCAGGGGGCCGCAATGGCCGAAACGATGATCATGGCCCAAATGCTGTGACAGTGCCTCCCGCAGCGCCGCAAACGACACCTCCACAGCAATTCCCGCTGCTCTAGAAATTTTAGTATAATCAGTATATTATATACGATGCTTCGGCAGGTCTGGCAAGGTATTTGGGCTTCAAATTCAATCGATTTGGGTGGTCATTATGGTAAAAGCAAACTGTATTCCACTTCGCCCTCAGCGGCCGCAATTAAATAAACACTGTTCAGCGCCGGCCTTGTTAGGTCAAATCAGAGAGGATTTTGGGAAGATCACTGACCCTCGTCATGGCGGTCAGCAGTTTTCCTTACCGGATGTCTTGATGTCAGGCTTGGCGGTCTTTGGACTGAAATATCCGTCGTTATTAAAGTTTGATGAGCAACGTCATGAAGAGCGGGTTCGAGCGAATTTAAAAAGTCTTTATGGTGTTTCACAAGCCCCCTGTGATACCCAGATGCGGAAAGTGTTGGATGAGGTCTCACCCACTGAGTTACGAGCCCCCTTTATTCATATTCATCAGCACTTGCAATCGCACGGGATATTGAAAGCGTATCGGTATTTAGGAGGATTTCTAGTTAACCTGGATGGGACCGGTCATTTTTCTTCTTCCCATATCTGTTGTGCCGATTGCTGTGAAAAGCATCATCGAAATGGCACGGTTGAGTATTATCATCAATTAGTAGGAGCGGTGATAGTTCATCCAGATAAAAGTCAAGTCTTACCTTTATTTCCTGAGGCCATTACGCGCCAAGATGGGGCGAGCAAGAATGATTGTGAAAGTAATGCCAGTAAACGGCTGTTACTGGCATTACGTGAAGCGTTTCCGCAATGGCCCATGATTGTGGTGGAGGACAGCTTGTCGGCCGACGGTCCTCACATTAAGTTATTGAAAAAATTAAAGTATCATTACATCCTGGTGGCGAAGCCGAGCGACCAGCCGTCGTTGTTCGAGGAGGTCCGGAAGCGATTAAATAACACTGAGTATGAAGAATTTGAGGAACTGGGAGAGGATGGCGTCTTACGGGGCTATCGCTGGATGAAGGGGTTGCCTTTGAATAAATCTCATCCTGATATTCTGGTGAATTACCTGGATTATTGGGAAATACGGGAGGGTAAAGAGTACAATTTTTCGTGGATAACGGATCTGGAACTACGGCGAGATAATGTCTACCAGGTGATGAGAGGAGGTCGGGGTCGGTGGAAGATTGAAAACGAAACGTTCAACACACTCAAAAATCAGGGCTATCCGTTAGAGCACAACTATGGACATGGGCAAAAGCACTTGACGACGGTGTTTGGGATGCTGATGATGCTAGCCTTTTTCGTCGATCAAGTGCAAGAGCTGTGCTGTAATTTATTTCAAGCGGCGCGGCAACAATTCCGTTCCAGAACCTCGTTATGGAGCAAGTTAAAGGGATTATTTAAGGAGTATTTTATTACCAGTTGGGAGAGCTTATGGTTAGCGATGATTTATGGGCATAAGGGTGGGGTATTGGAACCCGATACATCATAATTGCTGATAAAAACCATAGTTGTTTTGATGAATGAGTGTGTTGAAAGAAAGTGGTTAAAATGAGAGTAGTTTATTATGGCTTCCGAGGAAGTCAGGGTAGTTTTTGTTGTTATGATTCTTGTGTAATTACTGATCAATTAGCTACTGGCGCCGCTGCATTAGAGCGGGAATTGCTGACACCTCCAGTGCCGCCCGATCTAACGCTGAAATATTCAGCTCATCGGCTTCCGGTAATACCAGACTGAACGCCCCATCCGCCTGCTCGTGGGGCCGTCGATCCGACGAGAGCTTTGCCTCGGTCTCGATGATCTCTACCTTGATTCTAAACGCAATATTCTTGGCCATAGCTCACCCCCGGTCGAATGCCACCAACACTCACTTCCGTAGGTTATACTCCATTTGCTTTGATCAAGGCGAGTCAATTTCAATTGTACAGGCCGAAAAAGTTTCAGATTTGCTCAAAGCATTAGGCTATAGTCTGCAAGGCACACGCAAAATGAAGGAGGGCGAGTCAGTGCCTGACCGAGATGCCCAGTTTAACTATATCAACGGGCAAGTAAAAGCCTTTCAGCGGCGTGGGCAACCCGTTATTTCAGCGCCGTCCTGTTTATGGTGTGTTTGCATGGCGTGCAATGCGCTGCCGTAAAATTCCGCCGCGATGCGGGAGGCACACCTACTCCATAGAATCTATGTCGAACTCACCTAAGCCGATCTCTTCCCCGGCAGACCAAGTGCAATCGGCCGGGTTGAAAACCCGTGTGGTGAACAATACACCCCTAGTTCGATTCATTTCATTGAACGCATCGAGTCGCAAGACGATGTATTGCCTGTGGGGAGAGGTGGAACTAGGGTGCGCAATGACGCTTGGGCAGGCAACTGATAGGATTTTGGACATCTTACGCCCCTGAGGGGCGCCATTGAGAATCCGAATCCGATGGGAATGAATGCCAGCAAAATGACAATGTCCGTGCAGCACAAGCCCTATCCCTAGCTTCGCCAAAACCTGCATAGCCTTGCCCTGATCAGCCAATGCAGGATCATCTTTATGCACTCCTCCCGGGATGGAGAAAATCGGGTGATGCAACAACGCGATTCGCAAGCTTTTTCTTGGAAAAGCCTCCAGCGCGCGCTCTAGCCAGCTCCATTGCTCTCCATCAACTTCAGGTAGTACTTCGTGGCCTTGGCCTGTTGGCTTGCAGCTGTTAAGGCAAACGAATACAACGCCCCGTTGAGCGTCATGAACGATCGATAACAACGACGTCTGACTATTGAACCTCCCCCTTTTTCTTAACCCACTGTTCCAAGCCACGACGAACCGGCTGGAATACTGCTCACCGAAGCATTGAGTCAACAGATCAACGAATTGCCCGAAATAACGCCACGGCTCGGCGCTCGGCGATAAGTCGAGGTCGTGATTGCCAGGGCAGAACACAACCTGTTCGGGACGATCTAGCTTAGCACTAGAAGCTAATCTACTCATCGCAAGATATGCACGCGTCAGGTCTGTGCTTTGTGTGCGCCATGCCAAATCGCCCGGAATGATAAGGCCATCGAGCTTCAAGGACGCAGCAATACCCTCGATATCGTTAGAGAGTGAATGTAAAAAATCCTCATGGTCAATCCCACCCGCTTCGGCAAGGAAGCCGGCATGAAAGTCGGATATGAGCACAAAATTCAGTGGTCCGCGAAGTACTGTGTTCTTCAGGAACGAAACAATACCCTGAGCACCTGCAGCGGTCTTCTCATAAACCGCCCAGACATCGCCACGAATCTGTCCTCGAAGGTGAGCCCGTAACTCTGATGCGGAGTATCGGCTGAATATTGCGACAGGAGGTAATGTCCGGCGGATTCCATGGCGTAGTCGTTCAAGTAGTTTGAAAGCATTGCTATCCGGCTGTCTCGGATCGCTGTCTAACTCGTAATCTAGAATTAAAGCGTTGAACTGCTCTCGGGTTAAATCATCAGCAACCGACCCGCAAGTTCGCTTTATGATGTGCAGGCGCACTCCGTCTAAAGCGAGTTCTGCGATCCATTTATTCTCCCATTGTGCTAGATCAGAGGTGCTTACGCCGCCGATCGGCACCGCTGCAGTGTTATCGATCAGCTGATCATCAACCCATAGTACCTTACAGTCAGGCATGCGTGATCCTCCAATCCACATTCATAGGGGCCGCACCGAGCACATAGTTCGCTTCAGCTTTTCGTGACAATTCGCCGTGAAGCTTGCAAACTTCACGATTGAACCAACAGTCAGGTTCGTTATTCGGAAATGGGACCGAGCAGTCAACAAGCACCAACTGTAAGTTAGCTGGAGATTCTGTCATGAGCTGCAGCAACCGACCAGAAATCTGAGATACATGCAACGGACTCGCACCATGGCACACTATTTGGCACCACAATAAAGAGGAGATGCCATTGAGCAGAATGAGGTTATGAATAGAAAACAGCCTTTGTAGTTCGTTTTCAGTACTTTTCCATGGTTTTAGCGCCTCATAAACCGTCCACCGGCCATCCCGGCGGGCACAGTGCGCCCTGATTCGATTCAGCGCCCAAGGAAAGAGAGGTAATGTTGCCACATAGAGGGGCGCCCCACCCCTGCCCTTGATCATTTGCTCAGCGGCTGCTGACTTTCCGCTGCCTCTAGGACCTGTTATCAAGGTCAACATGGGTTCCATTTCCTCTTGACAATGTCTCGCAAGAATTCCCCGATTGCATGCATTGGCACCTGATAGTGGACAAAGGTTGCCGAGAGCGCACTAGCCTCCGTCGCAACGAGGAAATTGCAGAGCGCCTCGGCGGACGATTGCGTCAAATGCAAGGCTTGTCGGAGTAGTTGTCGATGGTAACCACGGTCTATGAAGGCACGCACGCGGATGCCATAGTCGGGCAGAGCAAGCGAATAGACAGAGGAACACTCCACAATCTTCACACCGGCGCGTTGATACTTAGGCGATCGCCAAAGTTCAGCCAACATATGCCTGCCGAGCAAGGTATACAGCCTGATAAAGTCATCAATGTTGTCCAGAGCAGATGATCTGGCATCGATATAGTCTCGACACTGTTCAAACCGCGTTCCAACGAAAGATTGCGATGAGATAGCAGAACTCCACCCGACCGCACGCAGTTCATCCAACTGAAAGAAATCCACATCTAAGTCCGCGGCGACTTGCGACCCCCAATGTGTCTTACCTATGCCTGCCGCACCAAGCAACCAGATCAAGCGGCTCACATCACTACTCTTCTTCGTACGCGCACGGCTTGGGGAAAACCAATGGTAACAACGGATTTCTGACCCTCCTGTCCGCTAGCAGTAATACTACAATTCCACATGTCCTTGAAAAATTGCATCACATATCGCAGGCCATGTCGACGATGGTGAGGCCCCAGCGTGTCATTTTCAAGAGCCGCCCGCAGCCCTTCGGACAAACGTGTCACTCGACCGGCAGAATCAGACACCTCTACAACACCCCGCTGGCCGCTTTCATCCCAGCCCACCGAAATCGATATTAGGTGAGCCACGCTATCGCGGGGCAGTGTCGCCATTTGTTGGGCTGCATTCATAAGGAAATTGAAGAAATGCTCGCGAAATGACTCAGGTTCGGCTTGTACCTCGAAAGGTTGTTCATCTCTGACATCAACTCTGACAGAAGTGTCAAAGAACTGAAGTTGCTGTATTTGCTCCATTGTCGGCATCACAAGCGTTCCCACGTTTTGCCACATGTCGGTTAGAACGCTCTTTTCAGTATCATCTTGCGGCCGGTCCCAGAATATTTTGCGCAATTGCTCTTTGGCGTCCTTTAGAGCATTCAGAATGGACATGTCGAGATACGGCGTGCTACTCGCCTGTAACTGAGACACTCTTTCGTCAAGACCTCGAAAGACTTCGGACACGACGTTCTGCACATTATGGTAAATCATAGAGCGTAGATAGGACGCACGACTAAACGATTGAAAATAGATCGAATTCCGATACATGATATTGTTGGCAGTTTTTAACGTTTTGATCAGATCATCCTGGGTATGAGAAAGTAACTGCCAGTCCCCTCCTAATGACGAGCGCATCCTGATCCTCTCGCTCCTCGTCAGAATTGTGGTAAGTCGTGTCTGCCATTCAAAAGAATTATATTCCGTCTGCTGGGGCTGCCTGTGCGTAGCGAAGTACTGTTCCAAATGTAGCGAATTCCGTAGGCTTGTCACATAGTCGAGCGCCTCCTCAACTGCCTGAATTGCCATCTTGGCTTCTCCGACTAGTAAGTACTGACGGGCCTGATCTCGGCAGTAATCCAAGAGCAACTGTAATGGCGGCTCTTCGAGTTTGTTAAGAGTTCTCTTGCCGCGTTCGAGTAGTGCAGTAACTTTCGCTTGATCAATGGTTCTATCGTAATGCGGCGAGACCAGGCATTCCGAGCGGAGTTGAAGCGCACGCGAGATGGACTGCCAATCGCAAACCATCTCCGCGTAGCGCAACGCAATTGTGGCATGCTCGTGTGCTTCGTCAAGCATCCCGAAGCTGAGGAGCATATGGCAGTATTGAGCATGGCGGATTGATAGGCCGCGTCGGTCGGTCGATCGCTCGCTAAGGTTCTTGAGCATACCGAGAAACATAAGGCGATACTTGTGGCGATCCTGCTGGCTAGGCGCCGTGCTGGCCAATACAGCCAGACGTGCGAATTCGACTCTACTAGGGCGATTGCCCATAGCTGTATCCAGATCAGCGGCTTCTTTCCAACGCCTAAACAGTGCATCAGATGGACGAATAGATTGCGCTCCTTCGAATTGCTTGCGCAGCTCAAACTCATGCCGCGAAGTGGCATCAATCGCTCTAAGCCAGACTATGTTCGCATGCCATGATAGGTTATCGGCGCTACGCACCCCCCCCCGACCGTTTTGTTGCTAGTCTGCCAAGGAACAAAGACTGCTCCAGCCGCCTTTGATGAGAGCCAAGGGCCTTCGCTACTGCTAGGAGGATATGCGCCTCCTCCAACTTCCGATCATTCGGCGGCTTAGTATCAGCCAACATTAACGCCATCGATCCAAGAACCTGTAATGCGTCGGAGAAACGTCCGCATCTCTTTAACAAACGAACGTACTTAAACTGTAAAGCAGCTATGTACGGGCCAGAAGCTTTTCTGTCCTGCTGGGAAAGCCGTTGGTTTGCTAGTAATGCTTGGTAGAAATCAGCCAGGGCCGGAAACGCTCCAGTGCGAAGACCAACGGAAAGGGCCGCATGTAGCAGATCCCTTGTACTCGTCTTCTTCCCGGGTCGTTTCGCCGCCGTAATGCACCAGACCTCGGGCCCAAATGACTAGGGCCGCATCCCGTTCCGGCACCGTAGTGCTCTGCCATGAGCCACGGAGGCGCGTTGTTAGGGTCCTCCATTGAGCAGCCGGAATTAGCGGAACGTGTGCCGCCTCTAGGGGTGTCTCACGGGAACTGATCTGTAGCCGCATAAGTTCAATAGCGGTGTCTAATTCACCGTGCCAAACAACCGCATTGGCGCCCGCGCCTAAGACTCGGGCCACACGTCCTCCTGCGAAATGTCCTTTATTTGCTGTGTCATGCGCTGCTGCTTGCGTTCGTCTGCCGCAATCTTAGCCAAAGTCGACTGCGTTGGAGCATACATATTGAGGTGGCTACTGCCGGGCCGCCAAAACAATAACGAGCTTCCGGGTCCCATGCATACCTTCGTATGTGTGAGTCTCAGAGTCGAGTCGCGCCCGATTCCCGTGTGATCACTCCGTGAGGGAACTTGGGACGGTAGAAGCGGCCAAATCCGCCTCGGAAACCCTACAGAGTCCGACCGGTTATCAGGAAATGAGATTGTTACGGCCGCCTCAGATGCTTGATCTACCACAACCAAGAAGCCGCGCTTCCGCAGTGCGCTGGCGATTTGCCACTGACTAATAGATGATTGCTGTTTGCCCCTAACTAACCGTTTCTCCCACCACTCTTGCAGATTGATCGGTATTACCACAGGAGCTCAGACGCTGTGCGAATTCTTCCGATATCTCAAACGCGCAAATACCTGTGATTGCCCCGAGCCTAGTGCTATTTGCAGGACCACACTGCGGCCAAGCGCTTGAGTTCCTCACGCCGTCACCAGCGATCACTTTTAGGGGCCGATCGCTGTCAAGATCCAACTCAAACACACGTCCACCTTGGCAATCAGCAAGGTAGACCAGTCCACTGCTCTGACATAGACAAGCTTGTTGAAACGTAGTTGAACCCTGAACCGCCTTGGAAGCAGACAACGTTAGCTGCTGGACCTGGGCCTTGGGCATTGACCAAGTGGCAATCCATAGATCCGACAGCGTGGGCCCACACAGCAAGACACGGGTAAACGCATCGCGTGACCGCAAGGCGACCATGCGAACGACAGTTAAATCAATTCCTCCCGCGTGTGTTATGTCGGAGTGCTGTGCCTTAAGAAGATCGAAGTCGATAACAGTGGAACCGGTGTCACCCTCGTTTTTCCCAAGCAGGGAAAAAATTCCCACACGCGCAAGTTCTCCCGTCGATAAAGCAATTACCAAATGCCCCTGATCAGCGCAGATCGATCGGGCAATGCCCTGGGACAAAGTGATTCCCCGTGAATGGGATAGATCGCTCCCCAGCAATAAATGCAGCATACGGCCGTCGGAAGCCATAACGACCAAAGCTTGCGTGCCAGGTAGTTCCACGAGATCGCCGACGCAAATTGGCTCTCCACTGCGTGGGTCAACCAGGTTAATCGTTCGTAATGACGTCGAAGGGGTTTGCAACGGCATATTTACCAGATCCTGCACCTCTCGCAGGTACCAATAACTTTGGTCGCTCTGCGATTCAGAATTATGCGTTTTACGATATAGCATTTCTTCCTCCTTAGTGTCCTCACGGGAGCATTCCCATTTTGTTGGTTTTTTGTCAGGGCACGGAAGCTGACAGCGGTTGGATTCGGGTTACCCCGCCGGCGAGGGCATGCAGAGCAATCGCATCTAAATGTTAACTTGCCAATGTCACATTCGCCAGAGGTCAGTCAATCCACTGTACAGCCAAGAGTGGTGACACTATCATCATGATTTTCTGATGGAAAGACGGATATGTGCACAAAAAAGACCCTGGGTGCTCCTGGGGTTTTCCGACAGCAGCGGTACACCAACTTGGCTAACGGTTGCACGGATGTTGGGAGCGGTTCCGACACTGCTTCAAGACCAAAACCCGAGACGGCAGCGACTATGCCCGTCACTACCTGAACGGGCTTGTGCGGAGGCAAGACGAACTGCACTTTGCCGGTATCGGACGGG
The DNA here is from genome assembly GCA_963708455.1 of uncultured Pseudomonadota bacterium. Taxonomy (GTDB): domain Bacteria; phylum Pseudomonadota; class Gammaproteobacteria; order Competibacterales; family Competibacteraceae; genus CAIMUS01. The sequence continues at coordinate 47,840 of CAVPSQ010000004.1, read as the reverse complement.
AAGCTGGAGTGGAAGGACAGAATATCCAGCATTTTATCAGCAACTGGCCGTGGTCGGGAGCAGCGGTGTGCTGGCAGGTGCGGGAAGAACTGAAAGCCACGCCGGAACTGACCGCGGGCGGCGTGTTGCTGGTGGACGAGAGCGCCGACGAGAAGGCGAGTGGTAAGAGCGCGGGAACGGCTAAACAGTACAACGGGCGGATGGGCCAGGTTGAGACCAGCCCAGTCGGGGTGTTGCTGAGCTACGTGAACCTCAAGGTTGGGCATGGGTTGTGGACTTGGATAGAGGGCAACCGGTTCCTTCCTGAGGCTGGGTTCGAGGACAGCCACCAGGAGCGGTGCCAGCGCCTGGGTATCCCGACGGCGCTGAAGTTCAAAACCAAGGTAGAACTGGCCTGGGAAGGGATAGCCGGGATCATCGCCCAAGGGTTGCCGTTTGAGGTGGTGGGCTTCGATACCCTGTATGGGCGAAGCGGCTGGCTGCGCCAGAACGTGCGCCAGGCGGGGCAGGTGTACCTGGCGGAAGTACTCATAGATACGTCAGTGTACCTGGAGAAGCCGGAACTGGGCATCCCGGCGCGCCAGGGCAAGCGGGGCCGCCAACCGTCCCAGGTGCAGGTGCTGTTGGGGGAAGCGGTACGGGTAGACAGCCTGCGAGAGCACACGGTATGGCAGCTGATCCGTGTCAGGGCGACGGAAAGAGGCGAACGGTGCGAACGCTTGGCCGCCCGCCGGGTGTGGACAGTGTATGACGGGGAAGCGGTGGCAGAGTGGTTGGTGATCCGCGAGGAGTCCGCGGGGAAGTACAGCTATGCCCTGTGCAACGCGCCCGCCGATACGCCCCTGGAGCCACTGGCGTGGTGGAAGTGCCAGCGTTACTTCATCGAACGTTCCAACCAGGATGCCCAATCGGAATTGGGATGGGACGAGTTGCGGGCACAGAAGTACCGCGCTTGGGAACATCACCTGGCCCTAACTGTACTGGCGTCCTGGTTCGTGGCGCAGACCCAATTCGAGTGGGCGCGGGACTATCCCCGTGACCCGGAATTGCTCAAACACCTCGACACCGAGGTGCTGCCCGCCCTGTCGATGGCCAATGTCCGCGAACTGCTGCGGGCAGTCATGCCATTGGAACGGCTGACTCAGGAACAGGCCACTGAACGAGTTATCGAGCATTTGCTCAATCGTACCCGCTCGCGGAAGAGTCGGCTGAAGAAACAAAGACTTAAACAAAGAGCCGAGATCGGCTCGCCTTGATTCTAATGTGACATTGGCAAGGTAGGTAGTGCGGTATTATGGGGCCTGCATCACTTTGAATCACACCCCATCCCGGCAGGCGGCAAAGGCCGCCTCGCCTCTGGCGGAATGGGCGTGCAATCGCCCGGTCCGTCCCTCCCCGGCATAGCGCAGTTCCACGGTCAAATCCGGCGGCGGCAACACCCCACGCCCCCGCTCCGGCCATTCCACCAGCACGACAGTGCGGCCGTCCAGGAAGTCCCGCAGGCCCAGGAATTCCAGTTCCCCGGAGTCGGCCAGCCGGTACAGATCCAGGTGAACGATTTGCCGGTCTCCCACCGTATAAGGTTCCACCAGCGTATAGGTCGGACTGCGCACCGCACCCGTATGACCGAGCGCGCGCAGCCAGCCGCGCACCAGGGTGGTCTTACCTGCGCCCAACTCGCCGCACAGATACACGATGCTGCCCGGCGCGACCGCACCGGCCAGTCGGGCGCCCAGTGCCTCGGTGGCCGCCGGGGATGGCAGCGGCCAGTCGCTCATGCGTGCGGCGGATTGACCAGCTTGCGCAGCAAGGGCATCAGGTCCGTCGCCAGCAGACCCCGTTCCCCGCTTTCCGCCGCCCGGTCGCCGGCACGGCCGTGAATGTAGACGCCGGCCAGTGCCGCCTGCCAGCCAGTCAGGCCCTGCGCCAGTAGACCGGCGATGATGCCGGTCAGCACATCGCCCATGCCGCCGGTCGCCATGCCGGGGTTGCCGCTGCTACAGACGGCGATGCCTTCGGATTGCTGCGCGATCAGCGAACCCGCTCCCTTCAGCACGCAGACGCCGCCATAACGCAAAGCCAGTTCCGCCACGGCGGTGAAACGGTCGGCTTCCACCTGGGAGGCGGTGGTTTGCAGCAGCCGCGCCGCCTCGCCGGGATGGGGAGTCAACACCCAGTTGTCCCGCCTGAACGGATTTTCCGCCAGCAGGTTCAAGGCGTCGGCGTCCACCACCAGGGGTAAATCACTGTCCAGCGCGACCGCCAGCATCAGCCGGCCCCAGTCGTTCCGTCCCAGCCCCGGACCCACAGCGACTACGCTGGCGCGCTCCAGCAACTCGCCCAAAGCGTCGCTATCCTCCACACCCCGGAACATGAGTTCGGGCCGCACCGCTGCTTGTGCGACGGCGTGTACCTGGCGAGTGGCTATGCTGACCAGGCCGGCACCGCAACGGGCAGCGGCCTCAGCGGCCATGCGCGCCGCACCGGCCATGCCCAGTTCGCCGCCCACCACCAGCACGTGGCCGTGATTGCCCTTGTGGGCACTGCGCGGCCGGCGTGGCAGTAGATCGGTCAAATCCGCGCCGGCATAGCGCCGGCAAGCGGGGTGGATGGCCGAGTAAATAGCGGGGGGCACGCCCAGATCGTCGAACAACACTGCGCCGCAATAGCGGGGGCCCTGGCCGGTGAACAGCCCCTGTTTGAGGGCGATAAAGGTGATCGTCGCATCGGCCTGAATGGCGCTGCCCATGACGGCGCCGCAATCGGCATGCAATCCAGAGGGAATATCGATGGCCAGGATGCCGGCTCTGTGGTCGTTGATCGCGGCGATGGCGTCCCGCCAGCCGCCGGACACTTCCCGTTCCAGACCGGTTCCCAGGATAGCGTCGACGATGACATCGGCTCCGTGCAACCGCGCGGCGGCGAACGGCTCGATAGCGACGCCGGCGGCGCGGGCGTCTTCGCAGGCGGTCAGGGCGTCGCCCTGTAATTGCTCGGGCGCGCTCAGCGTCAGCACGTGTACGGTAAAACCGGCCTGCCGGGCCAGTCGCGCCACCACATAACCGTCGCCGCCATTGTTGCCGCCGCCGCACACCACCGCCAAGCGTTGCGCCTGCGGCCAGCGTTCCTGCAACGCGGCGAAGGCGGCCGCGCCGGCCCGCGACATCAGCGTATAGCCTGGAATACCGTGTTCTTCGATAGCGATGCGGTCCAGTTCCCGCACCTGGACGGCCCGATAAAGCGCAGTGGGCAATTCGCGCATGGCGCCAGTCTCCCCTGATAGTGACGAATACGGGAAAATAACTCTATTTCCAGCCAAAAATCCAGTCACATCGTCATGTTTGCCGCACTCGAGTTAACCGCTTTGGCGAACCGGATCAAACAGTGGGGCCAGGAACTGGGCTTGCAGAAAATCGGTATCGCTGCCACCGCACTGGGCGAACACGAAACGCACCTGTTAGACTGGCTGGCCGCCGGCTGCCACGGTGACATGGATTATATGGCCCGCCACGGGGTGCGCCGCAGCCGCCCGGCCGAACTGATCCCCGGCACCCAGCGGGTCATCTCGGCGCGGCTGGACTATCTGCCGCCGCACGGCGCCGCGCCGGCCACGGTACTGCAGGACCCGACTCTGGCCTACGTCTCCCGCTACGCGCTGGGACGGGATTATCACCAGCTGCTGCGCCGGCGCTTGCAGCAGTTGGCCGAACGCATCGCCGCCGCCGTCGGACCGTTCGCTTACCGGGCGTTCGCCGACAGCGCCCCGGTGCTGGAAAAGGCGCTGGCGCAGCAGGCGGGACTGGGCTGGATCGGCAAACACAGCAATCTGCTGGACCGGCAGGCCGGCTCCTGGTTCTTTCTGGGAGAATTGTATGTCGATCTGCCCCTGCCGGTGGATGCGCCCGCCAGTGCGCATTGCGGCCGTTGCCGCGCCTGCCTCGACATCTGTCCGACCCGCGCCATCGTCGCGCCCTATCGAGTGGATGCGCGGCGCTGCATTTCCTATCACACCATCGAGTTGCACGGTCCCATCCCGGTGGAATTTCGCCGCGCGCTCGGCAATCGCATCTACGGGTGTGACGATTGTCAACTGATCTGTCCCTGGAACCGTTTCGCCCGGCCAACGCCTGAAACTGACTTCCTGCCCCGGCATGGTCTGGACAGCGCCCGCCTGGTAGATCTGTTCGCCTGGAGCGAAGCGCAATTCCAGCAGCGCGCCGCCGGCATGGCCCTCCGTCGCATCGGCTATGAATGCTGGCTGCGCAATATCGCCGTGGCTCTGGGCAATGCGCCGCTGTCAGCGGCGGTGCTCACCGCGTTGCAAGCCCGTGCGGAACACCCCTCCGAACTGGTGCGGGAGCATGTCGCCTGGGCGCTGGCGGAACAGGCGGCCAGGCAAGGACATCAACCGCCTGTCAAATCATAACTTTTTATTTTTACTATGTTATCTGCGTGTTCTGCGTTATCTGCGGATAAATGGCACGCTCCAGCCTCACCACCGCAGGACCGTCTCGCTCAGCGCCTTCTTGCCCACTTCAACCCGTTGTTCGATCGCTTTGCCCGCGCTGATCGCCTGCACCGTGTAGGAGCCCGCCGGCAGGGTGGCGTATAACCAGGGACCTTCGGACTCGGCCTGCAACACGATATTGTTGTGCTGATTGCGGATGACCACGCCGACTGCACTTAAATAGGCGCCACCCTCAGCAGCGAAGACCACCTTCAGATTGAAGCGCCGCTCCATAGCTTGCAGCGCCTGCTGTTCCTCCTGACCGACGCCGCCGCTGACATAGGGCGCGCCCTGATAATCCTTGACCTGCAAACCGCCGGCCCAGACCGGTAACGCCAAACCGACGCCGATGATTACCGCTGATAGTCGCAGCATAGCCACTCACCTGAAAAGTAGGATCAGACTCTAAATGTACAGGAAGGTGCAAAAAAATTCGAGTCTGACCCCCCTTTTTTGATAGTCTGGTATTCTCAGACGAAAATATCGGGTATTTCTAATGAGTTTCAAATCAGTTTTCGCTTTATCCGGCGCTGTAGTGCTGTTGCAGGCATGCGCCGCCAGTTCTCCGGCTCAAACCAATCAGGTAAACAACTGCAATTCTCAGGGCGGATTCAAAAGCGAAACGGTGTGCATTCCTCCGCCGGCTCCACCCTCGCCCCCACCGGCGTATACGAGTAACGATTGCGCCGACTCCAGCCATTTCAATGAACAAGCCTGCATCCCGGCTAACGATCCGATGGCGAACGCGGCGGAAGAGATCCTGGGGCTCAAACAGACCCCCTCCGGCCAACCGCTCGACCTGAAGCAATCCGTGGAAACCGGAGCCCAGGGCGTCGAACAGGAATTCGGGTTGTGATCCGATCTCCAACCGGAAAAAATAAACAAACAAACTAAAAATCAAGGTCAGACTCGAATTGATCACTGCACAAAAAATTCAAATCTGACCCTATTTTGCTAATTTATTTTGCTGATTTTCTGTTCGTTCAGCCGGTCTCTTCCTGGGGACCGCTGACGATACCCTCTTCGTGCAAACGGCCGATCTCGCCGCTGCTCAATTGCAGTATATCGAGCAGGATTTCGTCGGTATGTTGGCCCACTACTGGCGCGGGCTTGACAGGCAGCCGGTCGGCCTTGCCGAAGTCGAACGGCGAACCGGGGACCAGGTACGAGCCGATGCCTGGCTCGTCGACCATGCCAAACATCGGATTTCCGGTCGAACAGTCAGGGTCGCGGTCGATCACCTGGCGCATGCTGCGATACTCGGACCAGGTGACGTTACACTTGTCCAACACCTTACGGACTTCCGCCAGAGTGCGGGTGCGGAACCAGGGTTCGAGCACTTCAGAAATCTGCCGGCGACCGCGGAAGCGGTCGCCTTCCTTGCTGAAATCCAGACCCAGTTTTTTCGCCAGCGCGTCCAGGTCTTCGCCCAGGTTGCTGGCTTTGCGCAGATTGGCCCATTGCGACGGGGTCAGACCCACCACCATGAGTCGCTTGTCATCCAGGGTGCCGAAGTCGCGGCCATAACCGCCGTACAGGTAGTTGCCATCCTTGGAGCGGTCGACGTCGTTGATCATGACCTCGGCCAGGTAACCCAGATTACCCAGCATGGCCAGGGCCACATCTTTCAGGGCAAGTTTGACTAGTTGCCCTTCCCCGGTCAGCCGCCGCTGCCGCTCGGCGGCCAGCAGCCCTAGGGAAGTCATTTGTCCGGCGATGCAATCCCAGGCGGGCAACAGATGGTTGACCGGACGGGGCCACAGCCGGGGGCCGGTGATCAGGGGAAAGCCGACTTGCGGGTTGACCGTGTAATCGACCTCGGAGGTGCCGTCCCGCCGCCCCAGCAGATTGACCATAATGAGATCGTCACGGTGGGCCTTCAAGGTTTCATAATCCAGCCAGCCGCGCGCGGGAAAGTTGGTTACGAACAGCCCGGCGTTTTCGCCCGGTGCGCAGATCAGTTGGGTGAGGATTTCCTGGCCGCGCGGCTTGCGAAAATCGATAGCGATAGAGCGTTTGCCCCGGTTGAGACCGGCCCAGAACAGGCTTTTCTGGCCATCCAGGGTTACCGGCCAACGCTTGTAGTCCAGTCCGCCCCCAATAGGATCGAAGCGTATAACATCGGCGCCCAGTTGCGCCAGCATCATTCCGCCGAGCGGCGCGGCCACAAATGCCGAGCCCTCCACGATCCGCAGACCTTCGAGAATAGCTTTCATTCGTATGACCTCTAGTGATTCCTTCAATATTTTCGCACAAGTGCAGCGGCAAAAGATAAATCCCTTGCCAGCCAGTAATTTTCAGGGCGCAATCGTGGACCCGGCGAGCGCTTCAATCAAACCAGCCGCCGCGCCAGAACAGCCATAATTGCAGCCCGGCGATGCCGACCATCAGCAGCAACACCAGCGGATAGCCGAGCCACCAGTTCAATTCCGGCATGAAGTGAAAGTTCATGCCATAGATGCCGGCGACGAAGGTCAGCGGCATGAAGATGCTGGTGATGATCGAGAGCAGATTGATGCGCCGCTGGATGCGCTCCTGGATACGGATCATATAGTGCTGATGCGCCTGCTCCAGCCGGGTTTCGAGCCGTCCCATCAAGCGGTCGGCATACTTGAGATAACCCAGCAAGTCACGCAGGTATTGGCGGAAATTGTTCTCGCGCAGCACCTTCATTTCCAGATCCTGCAAAAAGTCGATGCAAGAGTACTGATCTTCGAAAGTTGCTTCATACTGCGTCACCTGGCGTTTCAAGTGGGTGATTTCGATCAGATCAACGTCGTCCGGCTGCTGATCCACCGTCGCCGACAACCGTTCCACAGCAGAGCGAAGGGTCCTGGTTCGTTCCAGATCGTGGTCGATCAGGTTGTACAGCAGGCGGTACACCAGGGTGGGAATCTCCATTCCCTGCGGCAGGGTTCTCTCCCGCAGGCGGCGCGCCAGCTCCTTGATTTCGGGCGTGGGGTCGGCATGCAAGGTCAGCAGAAAATCAGCTTTGATGATCAACGAGATATGCCCTGCTGCGCCGGCTGCCTGGGTAGGAAATTCGAAGAATATGACGGTATCGAAATACAGAATCCGGGTATAGCGCTGCGGGTCCGTGCAGTGCATGAGAATCAGAGGATGCAGCTTGAGTGGCGCCAGCAGGGTCAGTATTTCGTTGCCTTTGGCCGCTTCGATATCCACCCAGTAACTGGCTTTGCCCTCGAACCAGTGGGCCGTCAGGTCGTCCGGCTGATCCGGTTGCAGCGGCGTGTTCGGTTCAATGCGATAGCAGCGAATCTGCATGTGCTTATACCCTGTCGCGATCGGTAGCGCCGTGTCTACGTTAAGAGCCTCCTCTGGAAGGGCTAGGGAGAGGAGGGTGAACGCATACTTATGCATGAGTAAAAAGAGTAGGTTTCACATTATCACATTCGGAATTGCCTGACTCAGGTCGGGATAGTGGCTGCTTGCTTGATTGCAAGACCTGACCCCTGTTCGGTATTTTTCGGTTGACGGGTCGGCAAGTGTTACTTCAAAGTGACGGCCTGCGAACATACTCACCATTCTTCCGATCACCCCATGTTGAAATACTGGCTGCTCGCCATCCGTCCCAAAACCTTGAGCGTCGCCCTGGTGCCCGTACTGGTAGGCAGCACCCTGGCCTGGGTGCAGGACGGCTCCCTGTCCTGGACGGTGCTGGCGGCGGTGTTGCTGGCCGCCGTCCTGATCCAGGCAGGCACGAATTTGCATAATGACGCCGCCGATTACGAACGCGGCGCGGATCGCAACGCCACCCGGCTGGGACCTGCGCGGGCGACCGCCCAGGGCTGGCTGACCGCGGCCCAGGTAAAGCGCGGCGCGGCGGCCTGTTTCGGACTGGCGCTGCTGGGCGGGATTTATCTGGTCCGGGTGGGTGGGTTGCCAATCGTGGCGATAGGGCTGGCGTCCATCGTCGCCGGCCTAGCCTATACCGGCGGACCCCGGCCGGTCGCTTACAGTAGCCTGGGCGAACTGTTTGTGTTGCTGTTTTTCGGACTGGTGGCCGTCACCGGCACGTACTATCTGCAAACGGGTGAGTTCAGTTGGGCTGCGGTGGTGGCGGGCGCGCTGGTGGGCATGCCGGCGGCGGCGGTGCTGGTGGTCAACAACTACCGCGACCTGGATAACGACCGGCTGGTCGGTAAGAACACCCTGGCGGTGCGCCTGGGCCGCCGCGCCAGTCAACTGGAATACGCCCTGCTGATGCTGGCGCCGTTCGCTCTTCTTCCTCTATTGCCGTCCCTGGGATCGGTCGGCTTCGGCTGGATTCTGCCGGTGGCGGTATTGCCCTGGGCGCTCCAGTTGGTGCGGCGCTTTCGCGTGGAACAGCCCGGTCCGGTGTTCAACCAGTTGCTGGCCGCCACGGCGCGGTTTCAGTTGGGTTTCGGGCTGCTGTTGTGTCTGGGGCTACTGGGGTTTCACTGGGGCATCGCTTAAGCGCCGGGCGACAGTGGAGACGGTGGGATTTGGGAAACAGGCCAGGCAGGCGCTGGGCGGGCTTGGAAAACCCAGCCTGCGCCGCCAGGAGGGGCGGTAAATCCGCTACAATAAATCTTCCCAACAGCAGTTTAATGAGCGGTCAAGGAGTCAATATGCCGAATATCATTTGGGTTGTCGTCGCGGACAGCAGTCGAGCGCGCATCTTCCAGGCGGACAGCGCAGTGGGAGGATCGTTGCAGGAACTGGACTCGTTAGCCCATCCCGAAGCGCGGCTGCATGCACATGAGCTGACTTCGGATCTGCCCGGTCGCGCTTTTGACAGCAGCGGCCAGGGAGGCCGTCACGCGATGGAGCAAAACCTTGATCCCAAGGAAAACGAAGCGCTGAAGTTCGCCCGGCAAATCGCCGACTACCTGGAAACGGCGCACACCGAAAGCAAATTCACTCAACTGGTGCTGGCGGCAGCGCCGAAGTTTCTGGGCTATCTGCGGCACAATCTGTCCACTCAGGTGACCGGGCTGGTATCGCAGGCAATTGATAAGAATCTGGTCCAGCACACGCCCGCCGATATCCGCCGGCATCTGCCGGAACGGTGGTAACCACCTGTCTTTACGCGGCTGCCGGCAGCCGTACCGTAAAAGTCGCTCCCTCGCCTTTGGCGCTGGCCACGTCGATGCTGCCGCGATGCGCCTGCACGATGTGGCGTGCAATCGCCAGGTTCAGGCCGTGGCCTGTGGCATGGTAGTCGATAGCGGGGCTGGCGAACTCTGCGAATAGCTGCGGCAGAAAATGCGGCTTGATGCCGGGTCCCCGATCCGTCACGCCGAACAGACAGACGCCGTCCCCGCGGGCAACGGTGACGGTGACCGTCTCACCCGCCGGGCTGAAACGGATGGCGTTGTCGAGCAGAGCTGCGATCACATATTTCATCTTGTCCCGGTCGAGCAGGGCGATCACGTCTGCGGCCAACTGTTGCTCGATCCGCACGTCGTGCTTCTGCGCCTGGGCGGCGCAGCCGTGGATCGCCAGCCGGGTCAACTGTCCCAGATCGACTGCTTCCATCTGCCACTGCGATTCGCCCGACTTGATCTCGCTCAACAGCAGGATCTTTGCGAACAGATTCTGCAACTTCCTGGCGCTGTCGTACACGATGGTGAGCAGCATCCGCTGGTTCTCGATATCCATATTGTCGTTCGCCAGCAGCATTTCGACTGGCGACAGGATGCTGGTCAGCGGCGTGCCGGTCTCGTGACTGAGTAGCGCCAGCAGGTCACCCTTGAGCCGGTCCATTTCCTCGGCGTAGCGCAGCCGCAGATAGACGCGCACCTTGGCCAGCAATTCCTCTTCATCGAAGGGTTTGGTGAGGTAATCGTCGGCGCCCGCTGCATAACCTTGCAGCCGCTCGGTCAACATGGCTTTGGCGGACACCATGATGATCTTGGTGTGGCGCAATTTGGGGTTGGCTCTCAGGCGGCGACAGACTTCATAACCGTCGATGTCCGGCATCATGATATCCAGCAGGATCAGGGCAGGCTGAAAAGCCTGCGCCTGGTGTAGCGCCTCGGTGCCGGAGGCGGCCGTCGCCAGGTCGTAATCCGTGTCCAGATATTCCTGCAGGATTTCGATGTTGGTGCGGTTGTCATCGACGATCAAAATTTTTTCTTGGACGTTCATTGGCTGCTCTTTCGATCGCCTGGCGGCGGGGTTGCCGCCAGGATGCTGGTTGGATTTCCCAGCGGACTGTCGAGGTCGTGCGGCTCGATCAGAAAACTGTCTCCCTCTCGCAAGCCGAGAGGGAGCTCGAAGTTGAACCTGGCGCCGCCATCCACATTGTTTTCCGCCCAGATGCGCCCCCCGTGGCCGGCCACGATCTGCTGACAGATAGCCAGCCCCAGACCGGTGCCGCCGGCGCCGGTCTTGGTCTTGCTGGATTGAATGAATTCGTCGAATACGCTGCGCAGTTCATCCTCCGGGATACCGATGCCCTGATCGAGCAGGGCGATCTGTACGGCGCTGTCCCGCTCGTGCAGGCTGATCTCGATGACGCCGTCGTCCGGCGAGAACTTCACGGCATTACTCAGCAGGTTGCGGAGCACCTGCACGATCTTGAGTTTGTCCAACACCACCAGCCGGCGGGCCGGCGGGCGGTCAAAGCGCATGGCGATCCGGCGCTCGCTGGCCAGCGGGCGGAATTCTTCGATCACTTTGTAGATCAGCATGCCCACATCGGCGGGCCGGAATTCGAACAGACTCTTACCCGATTCCAGCTTGGCCAGATCGAGCAGGTCGTTGAGCAGGGTCAACAGGGTTTCGCCGCTCTCGTTGATTTTCTGGAAGTAATGCAGCCGCTTCTCCGGCGGCACCAGGGTGTGCTTCTTGATGCCGAGCCGGGCGAAGCTGAGAATGCTGTGCAGTGGCGTGCGCAACTCGTGCGACATATTGGCGAGGAAAGTCGATTTGGCGCGATTGGCCGCCTCCGCCGCTTCCTTGGCTAAGCGCAACTCGACTGTCCGTTCACGGACAATCTCTTCCAGAATCTCCTTATGGCGCAGGATTTCCCGTTCGGCGAGCTGACGTTCGTCTTCGACGCGCTGGCGCTCGGTGACGTCGGCGAGCATAACCAGATAGGCTGGCTGCCCGTCCCATTCGGTCTGGGTCACGCTCATCTCGGCGATCCCGGCGATGCCGCCGCCGGGCCGGATAATGTCTATTTCGGCGCTGGAATCGGCCACCAGCGGTAGACCGAGCTGCTCGCCTTGCAGTTCCGGGGCGCTGCGCCGCAACAGGGTCTGGGCGGCGGGATTGGAAAACAGCGCCGTCCCCTGACGATCGGTGATGACGATGCCAGACTGGTTTTTCACCACCACGCTTGCGAAATTCTGCTGGCTCCGGGCCAGCGCCTGTTCCATCTGCCGGTGGGCGGTGACGTCCATGACACTGATCAGGGTATTCTTGAACCCCGACGTCGCGGTCGGAATCGCCAGCGACACGATGACGTGCAGCAATTCATCTTTCAGGGTCTGGCATACCGTTTCGCCCTTGAAATAGGCCTTGCCCTCAGCGATAGCGAGCAGTAGATCGCGGAAGGCGTAATAGGTCTGCGAAACCAGCACCCGGTCCAGCGCAGCCTGCAATTCTTCTTTGTCGCGAGCACCGTACATGGCCAGCGTGGTGGCGTTGACGTCGAGCACTTTGACCTGACCCGCCGCCCAGCGGATGAAACTGGTGTTAGCGTCGAAATAGTGCCCAAAGTCGGTAACGCCCTTGGCCCTGAGATCGTCGATGGCGGCCTTGACGATGGACAGGTCCCATTCCCAGATGCCTACCGGGGCCGTATCGAAGATGGTACGGTAACGTTGCTCGCTCTCCCGCACGGCGGCGTGCGCCTGGCGGTGTCGTTCCGCTTCCAGCAATGCCCGCTTCACGGCGGGAGTGAGACCCTCCAGGTTGTCGGCATAGATGAAATCGTTGACGCCGGACTTCATCAGCGCGATCGCCTCTTCCAGGGGCGCCACGCCGCCAATGATAACGATGAGAGGAAGATCAAGCCCCCGGGTCTTGAGGGCGGCGAGAGTGCAGGGGATGGAGGACCAGCATTGGTAGCAGAGCACGATATCCCAGTGCGCCCGGGTGAGGCAGCCTTGCAGGCTCGCGACCGATTCGACGATGGCGTATTCCGGTCTGAAGCCGCCGCGCCATAACTGCTGTTGCAGCGGTCCGGCATCGGCTCCTGAATCTTGCAGAATCAAAACCCTCAATGGCTTACCCATCGTTTACTCTCGCTACGGCAGGGTTGTCAGCGGTTTGTCGTTGATTATTTTCTCACAACAGGCAAGTGGAGGATGGTTATTTGAGGCAGGGTAAGTGACCCACATTCCGCACATCAACACAACGGGTTGAATGTCGTAGATTAATTTTTATGCCAGCCCCGTTAGAGAATGCTTATATAATATGCAATTCAACTGGTTATAGCAGCGACGTGCAGAATGTTGGATATCAATCTACCGGTCAAAACTTTTGCGGCAGCCCACTAGCACAACCATGATTCGCGCCGCCGACTTCGAACCTGCCTGGTGGCTTCCCGGCCCCCATCTGCAAACGCTCTGGCCGGTGCTGTTCCGCCGCAAGCCGCGTCCCGCGCTGCGCCGCGAGCGGCTGGAGTTGCCGGACGGGGATTTCGTAGACCTGGACTGGACGCTGGCAACGCGGGGACCGATTGTCCTGATACTGCACGGGCTGCAAGGTTCCAGCAACTCCGTGTATGCACGGGGTTTGCTGCAAGCCGTGGCGTCGCGTGGCTGGCGCGGCGCCGTCCTGCACTTTCGCGGTTGCAGCGGCGAGCCCAATCGCTTCGCACCCAGTTATAACGCCGGGCACACCGCCGATCTGTCCCATGTGGTCAGGTTGCTGTGCCGGCGCGAACCGGTCACTCCGCTGGCCTGCGTCGGCTTTTCCCTGGGCGGCAATGTGGTGCTCAAGTGGCTGGGCGAAAGCCCCGTGCCGGTTTCGGTCCAGGCGGCGGTGGCGATATCGACGCCTTTTCTGCTGGACGCGGCGGCGCGCCGGCTGCAACGGGGTTTTTCCCGCCTCTATCAGGCGTATCTGTTGCGCCATCTGCGCGCCGGCTACCGCGATAAGGTCCATCTGCAAGCGCAACTGCCGGCCTCGCTCAACGACATGCGGCGGCTGCGGGATTTCTATGCTTTCGACGATCGGATCACCGCTCCCTTGCACGGTTACGCCGGGGTACACGACTACTATGCCCGCGCCAGTTGCCGCCAGTATCTTCAAACCATCCGCGTGCCCACCCTGATACTGCATGCTGGCGACGATCCCTTTCTGCTGCCCGAGGCGATCCCGACGGCTGCAGAACTGTCGGCCAGCATCACGCTGGAACTCAGCCCCCGCGGCGGTCATGTCGGCTTTATCGCCGGTGCTTACCCCTGGCGGGCGGAATACTGGCTGGAGCGGCGCATTCCGGCGTTTCTGGCGGAGCATTGGGCCGCGACCGGATGATAGGACTTACCCGCCTGCAAGCCGTTTCCGCCTTCACAATTGCAGCGCCAGTGTCTCGAAAACATCTCCGCCCATCCCCTGCAACAGGCTTAGCGCGTCCTAGAGCGCTGACCGGTTTGTATGGCAAGTCATAAGTCAGGATAAGGCCGCAGCCCGCTTCCGGCATCGTAGCGAGATCGGGACTGAGTCCTGGGAGCGCCGGCGTCCTCGCCGGCCAGGACATGGACTGGACCACCGTCCGCTCCAGGCAAACCCACCGTCGCGGTAGTCCTGTCGGAGCCGGCGGGGACGCCGGCGCTCCCAGGCCGTTTCCGGCGGCCTGATTGGCCACGTAGTTCAAACCGGTCAACGCTCTAGTTGTCCCAGGATTCGACAACGCAAACATCCTTAGCAGCTTCAACGCGGGCTGAGGTGATCTCGTCTCCTTCGTGATATCTCCTATCCCGGCACCAAGCACCGAACTGTTAGTCTGTGCGGGGATCATTGCGCTCCGAGCGCGACATCGGCAGAAGCGAGAACTGCGGTAATTCATACTTGCGCAACAGCTTGCGCGGCACTATGCCGCGGGTCTAACATCGCACTCCAGCGGACCGGGTACTCGCGATGCTTGCCCCCGACTGCTGAGCGCGAACGTTAGGCTTTAAACCTAGACCTCACACGATCAACTTAGTAAACCAAGCAGAGAGGTAGATTGATGGCATCGACAAAAGAGTACATGACTGAAATTATTAAGTCACAACCTGAAGACAGTACATATGATGAAATACTTCGTGAGTTAGCCTTTGGAAGAATGGTGGATCGTGGCTTAGAAGACGTCCGTGCAGTCCGAGTGATTTCTAATGAAGAAATGGAGCGGCGGATTCGTGTATGGCAGAGATAAGGTGGACCGCGGAGGCACAGAAGTGGCTAAAAGATATTTATGACTATATTTCCCAGGATAATTCTACGGCTGCCACAGAGGTAGTTTCTGGAATCTATAAGAAGGCTCAGCTATTACAGGATTTTCCAGAGGTTGGTTATAGATATCGTTCAGAGCTGGAAGGTGACATTCGGGTTCTTTTGTATGGGCATTATAGAATAGTTTACCTGGTCCATTCAGACAAAACAAAGATGGACATTTTGGGTGTCTTTCATGGTGCTCTTGATATGGATCGATACATCACGTGAAGTTTATGCCTAACAAGGGGTTGCAGCCGATGCGCTTACGCGCACGGCTGAACCCAAGCGTTAGGTGCTTGTCTTTCAAAATGGACAGGTGTTTAGAGTACAATTAACGTATGAACCTACCACTATTTCAAGCCCCCAAAGCGATTGATAGCTACTTTAAAAGTGATTCGGATATTGTTTTGTTTAATGGTGATGTCAAAGATTTGCTTGCTGAAATTCCTGATAACTCAATCCAGTTAATTATCACATCACCTCCTTACAATCTCGGCAAAAACTACGAAAACCGTGTTGGCATTGTACACTATCTTGAAAAACAAGCCGAAATTATTGCCGAATTATACCGTGTCTTGAAAGACGAAGGTAGTTTATGTTGGCAAGTGGGGAATTTCGTGGAAAATGGCGAAGTTTACCCACTAGATATTTTGTATTACGGAATATTCAAAAAACTAGGTTTGCATTTAAGGAATCGTATCATTTGGCGTTTTGGACATGGTCTTCACGCATCAAAACGTTTTTCTGGAAGGTATGAAACTATTTTATGGTTTACGAAAAGCAACGAATATTTATTTAATCTCGATAGTGTTCGTATTCCGTCAAAGTATCCAGGAAAACGTCATTTCAAGGGCGAAAAAAAAGGACAACTTTCAGGCAATCCATTAGGAAAGAATCCTTCAGACGTATGGGAGGTTATTTTACAGGATTGGGAGCAGGAAGTTTGGGATATTCCAAATGTAAAATCCAATCATCCTGAAAAAACAGACCATCCCTGCCAGTACCCAATTGAATTAGTAGAGCGTTGTGTACTTGCGCTGACGAATGAAAAGGATTGGGTTTTTGACCCATTTGCCGGAGTTGGTTCGTCACTTATCGCAGCAATCAAGAACAATCGTCGCGCTATGGGGAGTGATAAAGAAAAAAAGTATATTGATTTAGCGCATGAACGAATTCTTGCCTATTTCAACGGCACGTTAGGCTATCGCCAAATTGGAATGCCTGTTTATGAGCCAACAGGCAAAGATAAAGTGTCACGAATCCCGAATGAATGGACAGAAGTTTATGGACAGAGAAATCTGCTGGATGAACAAGGAGAATACAGCAAATGAAAATCGTTGGTACTTATTCTTTCAATAGCGGCGCAGAGGCTGTTCACAAGAAATATGGGCAAGAATTGGATGAAGTAAAGCAAATTCTTGCCAGTGTTGACGCAAAGATATATAAGACAAAGACAAGCAAAGAAAAGACAATACGCGATAAGTTTCCATACAGTCCTCGCTCCTTAAATAAAGAAATCAGCGATGGTTTTTTAGCACTGAAATGGGAAAAGAAAAGGGTTTTGTGCGATTATCCAACACAGTATTATAGCGACGGATACCAGCCTCCCCGAATCTCTAAAGGGGCTTTTCGAGAAATGGACTTCATCAAAAACAAACTTGGCGTTGAAGTGCAGTTTGGTAAGTATTCTTTCATGGTCTACAATGTTTGCGCGAAAATGACGATTTTTCGTAACATGGGGTTTATCGATGTTGGTATAGAAATTGTTCCAGTCAAAGAATTAGCCGAGGATATGTCTTCGGGCGTTTCTTATTTTGAGCAATTCGTTTGGGATTTGGAACAACGCGGCATTGCAGATATAGATATACCTGTTTTGATTTTAGGCGTTACGATATAGTCTGAGTCTTAGAAAGGCAAAAACACACCTAACAACCGCTTGTACGCCGACTTGGAGGGATTCTCCCGGTCAAAATGGTTCGCCAGCATCCTGAAGTTTGGTTCCGGTCTCGAAGCTGATCTCGTCTCACCCCCAAGCGGGTGAAGCGGAGTGTTAAACGTACCAGGAAAGCAATCGCACGACAATGTCAACTATTGAAGATAGCGCGTCCGTGAATGCACCGACGTTAGCGATGAGAAGCTATCTGTCCACTCACATGCTTTGGGGTAGTGGCCACTTCGCCAGGTTGGCGAAAGCTATCGAGGCGAGCTTGAACAGAATGCGGAAATTCGACATCCAACAGCGAGCGTACACAGTGGGGGCAGTACTTGCCGCCGTCGGGTTCGCTGAGGCTGCGATCAACGAGTTCTTTCAGGACGTCGCGGACGGTCATTTGAGCTACACGGAAAAAATCGGCGAAAACGCGCGAACGGCAATGACTGCCTACTGGCGCGAATCACAGGGCCGTGGGTCGATTCTCGAAAAGTACCAGATCGCTCTCGGCTTGGCTGGCCGCTTACCGTTCTCGCCTGGGGCCGAACCGTTTCAGAGTTTTGCCTTACTGATCAAGCTGCGGAACATGTTGGTGCACTTTCGCCCGGAAACCGCGAGTGCTGGTGAGATCCAAGGCATCGAGAAGCAACTCGCCAGCAAGTTCGACGAAAACCCTCTGATGGCAGGCAGCGGCAATCCGTATTTTCCAAACAAGTGCCTCGGCGCGGAATGCGCAAACTGGGCCGTGTCTGTCGCAAAGGCGCTTGTAGATGACGCCTTTACAAGGCTCGGAGTCCAGCCCAACTACCAATGCGTGAGCTGGGACGATCATGGCAATTGGATCCCCCAGGCGATCCCGAAGGCGATCCCGGAGGCGATCTCGCCGGCGATCCCGCCCGGTGATCCCGATGGGATCGGATGCTGTTTCACATCGACGAGGCCATGAGTTGGGAAACCGTGCGGCATCTCGAACGGATGGAGCCGCTGGTGGTGCTGATCCGTAACCTGGCTGTGCAAGGCCAAGCAGCCGAGGAAGTGATGGAATCACTGGAGACGGTCAATGACATCCTCCGCGAGGTGTATGAGCTGCTGCGCCAAGGTAAAACGCTATAGCCGGGTTTGTGCTGAGTGGCCGCCAGTGTGACGATTTCTTGCGGATATCGCGGGTGACCACCACAACGGCGGGAATGGCCATCCCGGCAGGCAAGCGCTGGAACAATCGGGTTCTCCAGTTTCGCGGGTTACGGACGTGAACCCAATCTAGGCGTCGGGTTATGGAAGAGCGCGCAAAACATAAGCAAATAAAATAACAGCATAATCCGGGGCGCATCCAGCGGATTATCCGCCATGCCTACAACCATGAAACCCGTGATAGAGGTCAATAAAACAAGCGCCAACAGATCAGCCTGCCTGATCAATAGTAAATTTCTCCAATAGGCATAGAAAAGCGCCAAGGCAAATGCGATAACGCCTAACATGCCCTGGTCGAAGTAAAAATTCACCCATAGGTTTTTAACGTGCCAAGGAAGGTGATAGAAGTCATTGTATGAAAACCAATGATCACCGCCTTTTTCAAAATTACCATTCTGTAGATAATTACGGCCTGTGCTGTCCATCAGCTTCATATTATCTACATCGACGATATGCCCACCATAGTTATGGATCAACAGCACCACCGGCCAGCGGTTGTACCATGAACCTTGGCTTACAGCCCTGGCATCGACCGGTAATTTTATAGACTGCCATACAGGATTGCCATTAAGTTCGGCGTTAAAAAATTGACAGCCGGAACCCTGATACGCTTCTGCATATAATATATTCCGGCGACAAATTTCTATTCCCAACTGACCTTTATAATTACTCCGCGCCTGCATTATCAGTGTATATAATAGATGGGGCTCCAAAGAAATTCGCTGGGCTATTCCAATTGCTCCACCGGACCCCATTCTTAAATAAGCATTGCCTCCTATCGTATCGAAAGAATAGCTTCCTATCTGTCTTCTCTCATCGGGATATGCGATCAAGTAGCTCTTGGGAAAGCGGCCTAATCCCATGCCGAATAATGTCGTATCCCAATCTTTGTTCATGGCTCCCAGCACCGCACTCCAATGGCCGAACCGGCTCTCCGAGTCCTGAGAAAGTGTCGACAGGCGTTCCCCCATACGATAATTAGCAAGGCCCAGGATAACCATTCCTGAAACCATAGTCAGCCCTACCAGCAGCATAAACAAAACCCGCACGTTGACCAGTCTCGCCGTGCGATGAACGATTCTTAAGCCAATCAATATCAGTATCAAGATTAAATTGAGGGAAATGAATATGACTTCCAACAAAGATCCATGCTCTACCCATTTGCTGGTTAATTGCGCTCGAACCAGTAAATAAAACAACACCAGCGCCGAGAAGACAAGCGCAATAGCCGCCTGGGTCGGCGTCAGCCGCGTTCTGGCGGCTCCGAACAGAGCGCCTGCCAATAGCGCCGCCATAGCGGGCGCCAGCGCCAACGATCCGCCCCGTAAAAAACTGAAATATAATAATAAAAAAGCAATTGCTAATAAAAGGAACACTTCGCCAATGGCGAGTTTTGGAAGCGCTTTAGGCCGTGAGGACCATACCCCGATAAAAAATAACAGGATGGAAACAAGCAAAGCTCCATACGTTATTCGTGTAAACGTCACTGCAATCGCATAGATGCCGAAAAGCAGTCCACTAATCCCTAAAGTAATCCAAAGCGGTCGATTGGCGGATATCAGAAGCATGGCCAAACAAAATGACCATGTCAGCGTCAAATAACCGTCGATGGCCGCGCCACCGGTATGCATTTCAGAGAATAGCCCTGTAATCCGATAGGGAGTGGAAAAATCTAGAAGACTACCGACGATCCCGTATATATCATTATTACCGAGCAAAGCTCCCAGCGTGCCGCGTTCCCATAAGATAACTATGCCATTAGCGGTTAAACCAATCGCCGCCCCCAGCATCAGCCAAGTAAATGCTCTCTCCTTATCTCTCTGCAGCGCATTCACAATCATTGGTAGTAATATAAGCACCCAGAAAAAATCCTTTGCCCGCTCGTAATGCATTGTAGTTGCTTTCATATATTGCGAAGGCATTAAAATCCAACTGCTGTAAGGGCATAAGACCTCTGAACAGGCTGATCAGATATGATATTGATAATACTGAAAGCAATAATAAGGCTACTTTATATAATCTCCAGTTCCTCATGCGGCTATACTGTCCATGCCATAAACCCACTATTAGGGTAGCCAGCACCATATAATCATACTCCTCGATCAGGAGACGACCGCTCCAGGGAGCCAAGTTAAGTAAAGGTATAATAATCGGTAGGATTAGAAGCCACCCATATGGCTGATAAAGGAGCATGACCATATAGATTATAGTTCCCGCCAATAAGAAATATGGAATAACGGGATAATCTATTACAGCAATCAATAATAGCAGCAAGCCGCTCACTGCCAGCAGCCGTTGCAGCAATAATCCGCCATTTATTTTAAACGGCGTGTCGTAATTAACTAGTAACTCAGGTCTTGCTACCACTCTGCGAGAATCCGGCATACTTTATTCAACCCAGGCTGCTGGCTTTACCAATCAGTCAGCCATTCCAAAGTCCATTGCATGACCTGCCGGCGCCACTCGCGGCGGGCAAAGGTATGATTGGCCTCCGCCAGTTCATGGCGGGCCACCCGCGGCTGTTGCAACAACGCCCGCCAGCGTCCGGAG
Source organism: uncultured Pseudomonadota bacterium (assembly GCA_963708455.1). Lineage (GTDB taxonomy): Bacteria > Pseudomonadota > Gammaproteobacteria > Competibacterales > Competibacteraceae > CAIMUS01. The sequence continues at coordinate 27,246 of CAVPSQ010000004.1, read as the reverse complement.
GCACCGACCGTATCCTTGAATTCGGCAGCGGTCAGATCATTGCCGCTCAGCAGCAGCAACACCCGACCGCTAAACCGCGCCAGACCCTCCGCCATTCGCTCCGGCAACGAGTCGCCCGCCAGGGTCGAAGCGGCGTCCTCACGGCGCGGCGCGCCGGAGCGACCCACCACCCGGGCCACCATACTCACCAGGGAACGACCGGCGGCGGCGAACTCGAACTCACCGCGCCGGATCTTGCCCCACAGTTCGGGGCTGAACAGCCGCTTCCAATAATAATGCTTCAGATAGGCGCGGGCTTGACCCGCTTCCGTTCGCACCCAGGGATTCAGTAACACCAGCCCAGTCACGCGCGGGTCGCGCCAGGCATACAGCAGCGCCGCCGAGGCCGCATCGCACAAGCCCCAGATAACCGCCTCGCGCAGGCCCGGACTGTAGGTGAAGAACGCATCCAGTGCGGCGGCGATGTCCGCGGTGTTGTGTTCAAAATCGACCGGCTCGCCGCCGGCGTCTCCCATGCCGCGACCATCGAATCGCAATACCGGGATGCCGGCCCGTGCCAGATCGCGGGCCAGTAACACGAACTGGCGATGGCTGCCCACCCGATATTGCGGACCGCCCACCACGATCAGCACGCCACGAGTCGCCCCCGCCGCGCCGCCGTGCAGAATGCCGATCAGTTCGGCACCCTTACAGGAGAAGGTAAAAGGGATTTCGCTCATGCCGGCGCCGTCAAAGCGAGTGTGGTCACCTCCAGCAGCGCCGGCGCATAACTGATTTCCGACGTAGTCCAGAACGGCTCGCCCGCTACAGCGCGATCGGTCACCGCTAAGCCCGCCGCCTGCCACTGACCCACGACCTGACGGCTTGCCGGCGACAGTGCGTCGGTGGCGGTCAGTTCGAACCAATGGACCGCCGTAGCTGTAGGGGGCGGCAACAGCCGGGCCTGCTCCAGCGCCGCCGCCAGTGCTGGATGCAGCTCGTAGCCGGCGATTTCCAAAGCCCGCCCAGAGGTCAGCACGGAGCGCAACTCGGCCAGGGTTTCCTTGCGTTCGCCGCCAAACAAGCCGGCGGCCAGCCGCAGACGTAGGAATTGCGTCAGGAACAGCCTGCCTTCGTCCACCGGTTGCCACAGTAGCAGACCCTCTGCCGGGGTCTGCCGGGCAAGCGCCACGGCCAGTAGCGCACCTGTCCGCACGCCCCATAGGTAGACCGGCGGCCGGCTGCGCGCCCGCAAGTGCTCCAGGCACAAGCGCAAATCGGCCTGCCACAGTTCCCAGCGCGCGGCGGCAAAATCCCCTTCGCTATCGCCACAGCCGTACAGGTCCGGCAGCAGCACGGCAAAGCCGGCGGCGGCGAAACGACGGGCCTGTAACGCTGCCATGCGGCGCGCTTTATTCAGTTCTTCGGCGAAGGGGTGGATATAAAGAATGCTCCCCCGCTGGGGAGCGGTCGGTTCGGGCGGATAATAGAGGTTAAACAACAGTCCTGCGGCGCCCTGCAAAAACCCCGGAACCGGCTTGACCGGGGGCGCCGAATCAGCGAACCAGCTTGCGCTCGACAAAGTCACACAGAGCGCCGACTGTCTCGAAAATGTCGCCGCTGATTTCTTCTTCCTCGACGACTATATGGAAATGCTCTTCCATAGCGGTAATGAGGGAGATAACCGCCATGGAATCGAATTCCGGCAGACTGCCCATCAACGGCGTGGATCTGTCGAATTGCTTTATTCGGTCGCCGAGTTGCAACACCCGGCCAAGCAACAGCTTAACCTCTTCACAGGTTGCCATCAAAACTTTTTCCTCCACAACAAATGCCCCAGATGCGTTGCGCCTGTAGCGCTGAGCATAAACCGGCGCCCGCCAGCCAGTTGGCCTTACATCCGCCAGGCGTCTCCCGGTGCGTCAACAAGACTTTCTCAGAACTTAAAGAAGGGCGCAATTATGCCACGCACAGACTATCGCTTGCCACGCAGTACGCCTTGCCTCAGGTCTGACGCCTAAATTTCCCTGGTAAGTTCTTGATGAATGCCAGCGGAAATGGAAATCAGTGCTCCCGGTTTCAGGACGCCTTGGCGGCGCTCACCCAATAAGCGCCCGGCCTTACCGGGGGACATTTAACATTGTATTAAATGTGCTAACCCACCGGTTACAACCTGCATCTGTCCCGGACAGATGAATTATTGTTTTATATATCAAAATCTTGCTAAACACTTGCTGGGACCGGTCCCGGTTGTGATTTAATAATGTCCGGTCTATCGCCCGCGCCAGGAAAATCCACATGACTGATTCGTTCCCTGTCAACCGTAGCCTGTTCGATGCCGTCATGGTTCCCAACTATGCCCCCGCCACCATCGTGCCGGTGCGCGGCGAAGGCTCGCGCGTGTGGGATCAGGAGGGCGCGGAGTATATCGATTTCGCCGGGGGAGTCGCGGTTACCTGCCTGGGACACGCTCATCCCCGCCTGGTGCAGGCGCTCACCGAGCAGGCCGGGCGGTTGTGGCACGTCAGCAATCTGCTGGTCAACGAACCGGCCCTGCGGCTGGCTCAGAAACTGTGTGAACTGACCTTCGCCGAAAAAGTATTCTTTGCCAATTCGGGCGCCGAAGCCAACGAGGCGGCGCTGAAGCTGGCGCGCAAATACGCCAAGGACCAGCACGGCTCTGACAAGCAGGAAATCATCGCCTTCCACCAGTCCTTTCATGGCCGTACCCTGTTTACCGTGACGGTCGGCGGCCAGCCCAAGTATACCCAGGGCTTCGAGCCTCTACCAGGCGGCGTTTCCCATGCGCCTTACAACGACCTGGAAGCGCTGGCCGAGGCAATCTCGGATAAGACCTGCGCAGTCATCGTGGAGCCGATTCAGGGAGAAGGCGGCGTAATTCCCGCCACCCGGGAATTCCTGCAAGGCGCGCGCACACTCTGCGACCGTCACCAAGCGCTGTTGATCTTCGATGAAGTGCAGACGGGAGTCGGTCGCACCGGTTATTTGTACGCCTATATGGGACTCGGCGTGACGCCTGACATTCTCACCAGCGCCAAGGGACTGGGCGGAGGATTCCCCGTCAGCGCGATGTTGACGACCACGGCCATCGCGCAGAGCCTCGGCCCAGGCACACACGGCACGACTTACGGCGGTAATCCGCTGGCCTGCGCGGTCGCCGGGGCGGTGCTGGAGATCGTCAGTGATCCGCAGTTGCTGGCCGCCGTGCGCCGCAAACGGGAACTGTTCATGACCCGGCTTGTTGCAATCAATCGGCGTTACAGGATGTTTACCGAGATTCGCGGCCGGGGATTGTTATTAGGCTGTGTGCTGGATGGGTACTGGCGGGGCCGCGCTGGTGAGTTGGTTCAGGCAGCTTTGCAGCAGCGCGTGCTGACACTGGTCGCCGGCCCCGATGTGGTCAGGCTGGCGCCTTCTTTGATTATCCCCGATGAGCTGATCGACACCGGCTTGCAGCGCTTCGCCCGGGCGCTAGAACGGCTGGCGCGAACGTGAAAAGAAACGCAAGCGCTGCGCGCAAAAAATGCTAATATTTGCACGGTCGCGTCCCACTCCAGCGGGCGCGTGCCAATTGTTCTTCCTGGCGCAAACGAAGCTGACGTCATCCTGCTCGAGGAGGTTACCGAACTATGAATCAGACTTTAGAACCAGGCCAAGCGGAGGTCTACCGGAGCAAACTCGGCGAGCTGCGCACCGAGCATCGCGACCTGGACGATGTCATCGCTCGTCTGGTCAAGGATCCCAGCGTAGATCAGCTCCAATTGCGGCGTTTGAAGAAGCGTAAACTCTACTTGAAAGACATGATCTCCAGGCTGGAAAGCAAACTGATCCCGGATATCGATGCTTGAAAAGCTTAAGCTGGCAAGACTGAAAAAATGCCTGTGCTCCCTGTGCGCCGCCCGCGCCAGGGATGACAGACAACCGCCCAGTCTCTGCTTATTGATTACGCGCTATAACCACCCTTTCTGGACTGCGATCTGCCACAGTCCATCTCTGTTCTGAAGAGCGCCTGCTGTGGCGGGTAAGCGTAGCGCTGGCGCTTATAACTGCTCGCCGTACTTCTTGAAGTGCAGTTCCCTGGCCTGTTCAATCCAGTTTTCCCGATGTACGCGGCCGGTGGAGTTGACCACCTGAGTTTCTATGCGATCAATATCCGCCCGACTGAGTTCTGCAATCTGACGGAAGCTGACGATGCCGTCGCCATGCAGCCGGCCTTCGATGGCAGGGCCGATCCCCAATATCTCCTTTAAATCATCGGGTATGGATGCCGCCGTCGCCACCCTCGCTTTGCTGCGCAGCAAGGTCTGCACGCTGTGATTCAATTCTTCCAGACGCTTGGCGATGGCCTGAAAATCGTCCCGGTTGGGAATGCCGAGGCGCGTTAGCGCCCGCGCAACGCGTTCTTCGAAGATCTGTTCCAGGTTATCTAACGTCTCGGCGGCCATGGTGCGCGCCTCTTCGACTTTGCCCTTAAATTCCTCCACCTTTTCACCGGCTTTCTTCTGCGTCTCGCCGAGAACTTTCCCGCTTTCCTTGACCAGCGATTCAAGTATCCTGCTGCCTTCCTGCTGAATTTTCTCAACGGTTTCCTGAGCCTTGGCGATGGCTTCCTGGGCAGTCTCTACAGCGGCCTTGCCAACAGCGAGAATTTGCTCGGTGGGCGACTCCGCCTGGGGTTTTGCAGTCGTCTCTTTCTTATTGGTCACGGGGTATTCTCCTTAATTCAATAAAAATGCAGAGGGTATGTCACGATACCGCCACCGCCAACGGGGTGGACTGTATCTGGAGAAGTGCCGAAATAATAACGGGTCGCTTTAGTATAAACACACTAACCCCCTTATACATAACGATTTAAAAAACCGGCGCGGGTAATCGGGAAAACCGGGCTGCGGCGCCGTGTCGTGCGGCGCTATTTGCCAATCCGGATCAGGCCACCGAGGCCATACTGCTCCAGGACGCTGTTGAGCCGTTCCCGAATAGGGCCGGCGTTCTCCATCTGCATGACCTCGGTCAGCAATTCTTGCGCGTGCCACAGCGGAATGGTGCGCACCATCCATTTGATCTTGAGTAGATTGCCCAGACTCATGCTCAATTTATCCACACCCATGGCCATCAGCAGTAGGGCTGCGGCCGGATCTCCGGCCATCTCGCCGCAGACGCTGACTTCGCGCCCGGCCTCGTGGACGCAGCTTATGATGTATTGAATCGCTTGCAGCACCGCCGGATGCAGGCCATCGTACAGCTTGGCGACGCGGTCGTTGTTACGGTCGACGGCCAGCAGATACTGGGTCAGGTCGTTGCTGCCGATGGAGATGAAATCAACCATCTTTAACAAGGTATGAATCTGATAGATGGTCGAGGGCACCTCCACCATCATGCCTACCTGGGGAAACACCGCCGGCAAACCGTCTTCCAGTAATTCGGCGTGGGCCTGGCGCAGCAGTTCCAGCGCTTCGGCCAGTTCGCTGACGCTGGTGATCATCGGAAACAGGATGGCAAGATTAGAATAAGCCGTCCCGGCCCGGAGCATGGCGCGCAACTGGGTCTTGAAAATATCCGGCTGGTCCAGGCTAACCCGGATACCGCGCCAGCCCAGATAAGGATTCTGCTCTTCGATGGGGAAATAGGGCAGCGGCTTGTCACCGCCTACGTCCAGGGTGCGCAGCACGACCGGTCGCGGCGCCATGGCTTGCAGCACCCGGGTATAGGTGGCAGCCTGTTCTTCTTCACTGGGAAAGCGGTCGCGCAGACAGAAATGCAGTTCGGATCGGTACAGTCCCACCCCCTCGGCGCCACCCTCGCGGGCGGCGGCGATGTCGGCCAGCAAGCCCGAATTGGCATGCAGCTCCAAGCGATGGCCGTCCGGCGTCTGGGCAGGCAAATCGCGCAGATGCTGCAAACCTCGTGACAGTTCCGCCTCTTCCTCGATCAGTTTCAGGTATTCCTGCCGCAGGGCCGGCCCCGGCTGAATGCAGACCCGCGCCGCATAGCCATCGACCACGACCTCACCGGCCGTTGAGTCGGCCAAGCGGCAGATTAGTGACGCCGAACACCGCCGGAATGCCCAAGCCTCTGGCCAGCAAGGCGACATGCGATGCGCCCGTCCCATGCACCGATACCAGTCCGGCCAGTTGCTCGGGCGACACTTCCAGAAACTGTGATACGCTGATCTCTTCCCCCATCAGAATAGTATGCGCCGGGTACTGCCGTTCCTCGCCCTGCGGTTCTCCTTGTAACAGGCGTTTGAGCAGGCGGTGTCCCAGGTCGCGGATATCGGCGGCGCGACCCTGCAGGTAGGGATCATCCATTTCCTCAAACTGATTGGCGAACTCCATAATGGTGGCGCGCAACGCGCCGGGCGCCCAGTTGCCGGCGCGAATGCGCTGCAGCGTCCCTTTGACCAAACTGTCACTGCCCAGCAGCAGTGCATAGGCATCGAACAACGCCCGGTCGCCCGCCGATAGCAGGCGCTGCATGCGCTTGCTCAACCGCCGGATTTCTTTCAGTTCCGCCGCCACGGCCAAGCGGAAACGGGCCCCTTCGGCCTCGCAGTCGGTCACCGGTTTGTCCGGCACAGATTGCAGTTCGGCTACCGGAAACAGCACCACCGCTTCACCCAGGCCCAGGCCTTTGGCGCTGGCTACGCCTTCCAGAAACAGCGTGTCCGCAAGAATATTGCGGTCCAGCCGGTCCAGCGCTTCGTGAATTTCCGCCTGGGTGATGGACCCTGCCAACTGGGCGGCCAGGGTAACCAGAAAAGATTCTTCCTCCACCGTAAATTTGCGGCGCAGGCGCTGCTGTACGATCAACACACCCAGATTTTTGCGACGGCGGATAATAGGCACCCCCAGAAAACCGTGAAAAGACGTTTCGTCGATGGGGGCGACCCGGCTGAATGCCGGGTGTTCAGGCGCATTTTCCACGTTGACCGGTTCGGCTCGGCTGGCCGCCAGGCCGGTCAGTCCCTGACCAAGCTTGAGACGGACCTGGCCCACGATCTGGGGAGGCAGTCCGTCGGTCGCCATCAGCACGTGCTCGCCGCGCGTATGGTCAGTCATATAAACCGAACAGATATTGGCGTGCATGGCGGATTTCACCCTTTGCACGATCAGAGCCAGCGCTTCTTCCAAGTTATGCGCCGCGTCGACTTCCTGTACGATACGCCGCAGGGCGTCCAGCATAAACAGGCCTCACAAAAGAATCATGATGAAGAACCGGTTACCGTGAAAATCCCCCGATTTGCATCGCCGGAGGCGCTCTTTATCCTGCCCAGCAGGTCTCACTTAGACGCACCCTCTGCCGAGCCAATCAATGGCAGGGACATTACGGGCGCGCCATAACTCGGCGTGGGGACCGCTTGTGCTTCCTGGGAGTGCTGCCTGCCTGAACAGCATGCAAAGTTAGCGGCGGCAGGAATGGCGCGGTCGCGCTGCCGGGTAGGGGGGTACAACCCAGCCTTCCGGAAACAGCACAGGAGCCAGTTCACGTAACGCATAGAAATAAACACGTCGCTTGAACGGCACCACCGCTTTCAGCGGATACCAATAGTGGACCCACCGCCAATGGTCGAATTCCGGCTGCCCGGACAGATCCAGTCTGACGTCGCTTTCCCGGCCCAGCAGGCGTAATAAATACCATACCTGCTTCTGGCCGATACAGGTCGGCTTGTTGCCATGCCGGATCAGGCGTTTGGGCAAACGGTAATGCAGCCAGCCTTGCGTGCGCCCCAGGATCTGCACATGCTCGGGCTGCAGCCCAGTTCCTCGGCCAGTTCTCTGAACATCGCCCGCTCGGGTGCGGATGATTCATGTTCGCGGATACCGCCTTGCGGAAACTGCCAGGAGCGTTGGCCGATGCGTTTCGCCCACAGCACGTGCCTGTCCGCATTGCACAAGATGATACCGACGTTAGGTCTATACCCCTCCGAATCAATCACTTGCCAACCAATCATTGCAATTATGAAGAATGTTTTTATTCTTTCACAAGAAATGCATTTTCGCTATGGTCTGCGGTGCCGCAACCGGCTGGCGGGATGGTCCGTAATGCGTCAGGCTGCGCAGGCGCTGCTGTTAGAGGAGACGAGTGAGTGAGTCTGGCGATTTTTGACCTGGATAATACGTTGTTGGCGGGCGATAGCGATTATCTGTGGGGGCAGTTTCTGGTGGCCCGGGGCGCCGTGGACAGGGACTTTTACGAGCACGAAAACCAGCGTTTTTACGACGCCTATCGCGCCGGGACGCTGGATATCGAGGCCTATCTGCAATTCGCCCTACGGCCTCTGGCTGCTCATGAGCCGGCGCTGCTGCACGCCTGGCGCGAGCGCTTCATGACCGAGTGGATCGGCCCGCTCATCCTGCCCAAGGCCAGGGCACTGCTGCAGCGCCACCGCGAGGCCGGGGACAAGTTGCTCATCATTACGGCGACCACCCGCTTCGTGACCCAACCCATCGCCGCGGCCTTGCAGGTGCGCCATCTGCTGGCCACCGAAGTGGAGATCCAGGATGGCCGTTACACCGGCAGATCCTACGATATTCCCTGCTTTCAGGAAGGCAAGGTGCAGCGTTTGGAGAACTGGCTGGCCGGCACCGGAGAGAGTCTGGAAAACAGTTGGTTTTACAGCGATTCTCTCAACGACCTGCCGCTACTCAGACGGGTCACCTATCCAGTCGCCGTGGACCCGGATGCCACGCTGGCGGCCTATGCCCGGCAACAAGGCTGGCCGATTATCAGCCTGCGGGAATGACTGGCCGATGCCGGATACTGCGTTATAATTTTTACTATACCTTAACGAATTGCCTCAGCAACCACCACTATCAGGCTGCCAAATCGTGTCGCGTCACCATCTGATATCGCTGGCTATCGTTGTGATCATGACCTGCCTGGGTGCTGGCGGCGGGCTGCTGGTCGACTGGCTGGCGCCGCAGAATGCGCCGGGGCAGCAGCAACTGGCGCATCGCATGGACCAGCCCAAGCCGGTCGCCAGCCCCGCGCAAGGCGTATTTCTGGTGGCGAGCCAGCAGATGCTGGATCCACGCTTCGAGCGCACGGTGATCCTGCTGCTGATCCACGGTGAAGAGGGCAGCGTGGGATTAATCCTCAATCGTCCCACCCAGGTGCCGCTGGCGGAGGCTGTTCCGGAATTCAATAATAGCGGCGCACAACACCGGCTGTTCTTCGGCGGTCCGGTGGCCATGAATACCCTGATGTTCCTGGTGCGCGGCAAGGCGCCGCCAGCCCAGGCTGCCGCAGTCCTGGAAGATGTGTATGTCGGTGCCGACCGGCAAGGCTTACGGCAATTGTTGCGCCAGCCAGCGGGAGCCGCCAGACTGCGGCTGTTCTTTGGCCATGCCGGCTGGGGGCCCGGCCAGCTCAATGCCGAACTGGCCACCGGCAGCTGGCGTTTGTTCGCGGCCGACGCCGCGGCGGTATTCGATACACAAGCGGATACCCTGTGGGAAAAATTCATCGGAGCGGCCAAGCAGATTCTGGTCCGGGCGCCGGCAGTTGCCCCGGCGACAGGGTCAGGGAGCCATCCAACGCACCTTTGAAACCGTGTTACCGCCGCTGTGTTGACCGGATCATGCGGTAGCACGATTAGCCAGCGGGCACCGCCACCTCATGATGCTCCCTGTCCGCACGGGGAGACCACCCACCGATGGAGAAATCCACATGCATTCCAACGGTATCAGTAACGTCAATGTCGCTGCTCAGGAAATCCTGTCGACTCCGGCGGCAATTCAACAGCGCCTGCCATGCAGCGAGAAGGTCGGCAGGACAGTGGTGTACGGCCGGGAAGTCCTCAAGCGGATCCTGGATCGGCAGGATCCGCGGCTGTTCGTGGTAGTGGGTCCCTGCTCCATTCACGATCTCGAAGCCGCCCGCGATTATGCGCGGCGTCTGAAAAGACTGGCAGATGAGGTCGCCGATACCTTGTTCGTGGTCATGCGGGTGTATTTTGAGAAACCCCGTACCACCGTCGGCTGGAAGGGTTTCATCAACGATCCCTATCTGAACGACTCATTCTGTATAGAAGAGGGCTTGCAGTTCGCCCGCTCGCTGCTGCTGGAAATAGCCGAGTTGGGATTGCCCACCGGCACCGAGGCGCTGGATCCCATCTCGCCGCAATATATTTCCGATCTGATCAGTTGGTATGCAGTGGGTGCGCGCACCACCGAATCGCAAACCCATCGCGAAATGGCCAGCGGTCTGTCCACCCCGGTCGGTTTCAAGAATGGCACCGACGGTAACCTGAAAGTGGCGATCAACGCCATGCACTCGGCGTCCGAACCACACAGTTTTCTGGGAATCAATCAGAACGGTCAGTGCGCCATCATTCGCACCAGGGGCAATTGCTACAGTCACGTGGTGCTGCGCGGCGGCAGCCGGCCCAACTACGATTCGGTGTCGATCGCCATGTGTGAGGAACAGTTGCTGGCCGAAAAGCTGCCTGTCAATATCGTGGTCGATTGCAGCCATGCCAACTGTAACAAGCAGCCAGCTTTGCAACCCCGGGTGCTGAGCGATTGCGTCCATCAGATCATGGAGGGCAATCAGTCCATCGTCGGGGTGATGATCGAAAGCAATCTGGCAGCCGGCAATCAGCCTATTCCGGCAGATTTGTCGCAGTTGCAATACGGCGTATCGGTTACTGACCCGTGTGTGGACTGGGCGACCACGGAAAAGATGTTGCGCGAGGCGCGCGCCAAACTGAAGGACGTATTGCCTGCCCGGTTGGCCGCCAGGCCGGCACTCTAACCGGCCAGCCGTTCCTGCAAAAAAGCGGGCAACCGGTCCTGCGCAATCAGGCGGCTGTCCTTTTCCCGCCGCCCTTTGTATTCCACTTGGCCAGCGTCGAGATGGCGCTCGCTCAGCACCAGCCGATGCGGGACGCCGATCAGATCCATATCGGCGAACATCACCCCGGGACGCGCCTCCCGGTCGTCCAGCAGCACGTCGACGCCGGTCTGCAACAGCGACTGATACAAAGACTCGGCGGCCGCCCGCAGGCGCTGCGATTTATGCGCGTTAAGCGGCAGCAGCGCCACCTGGAACGGGGCCATGGCCGCTGGCCAGACGATGCCGTTTTCGTCGTAGTGCTGTTCGATGGCGGCGGCCACGACCCGGGATACGCCGATGCCGTAACAGCCCATGATGATCGGGACCGTAGAGCCTTGTTCGTCCACTACGGTCGCATTCATGGCGGCACTGTATTTATCGCCCAACTGGAAGATATGGCCCACCTCGATGCCGCGGGCGATAAACAACGCGCCCCGCCCATCCGGGCTGGCATCGCCGGCCACCACGTTGCGTAGGTCCGCCACGACGGGTTCAGGCAGATCGCGTCCCCAGTTGACGCCGCTCAGATGCTGGTCGTCGGCATTGGCGCCGCACACGAAATCTGCCAGGTGAGCGGCGGCGTGGTCGGCGATGACCGGAACGGCCAGCCCCACCGGGCCCAGGGAGCCGGGGTTGCAACCGACGGCGGCGCGGATCTGCTCCGCAGCGGCGAACTGGAGGGGAGCAGCGACTGCCGCCAGCTTTTCCGCCTTGGTCGCATTCAGTTCGTGGTCGCCGCGCAGGCACAGGGCTACGATTCCCCCCGCGGCCGCTTGCACCAATAAGGTCTTAAGCGTTTGTTGCGGGCTGATTTGCAGCCAGTCGCTGACCGCCTCGATGGTGTAGCGGCCTGGTGTGGCTACCCGCGTGAGCGGCGCCGTGGGAGCCGGGCGTGCGCCGGGCGGAGGGAGGGCTGCGGCCAGTTCCACGTTAGCAGCGTAATCACTGTCCGCCGCAAAGGCGATGGCGTCCTCACCGCAATCGGCCAGGACGTGAAATTCCTGAGAGCGGTTGCCACCGATGCTGCCGGTGTCCGCCAGCACGGCCCGGAAATTCAGCCCCAGACGGCTGAATATACGCTGATAGGCGCCCGCCATGTCCTCATAAGTGGCCTGCAAAGAAGCGCCGTCGGTATGGAAGGAGTAGGCATCCTTCATCACGAATTCGCGCGCCCGCATGACGCCGAAGCGGGGACGGATCTCATCACGGAATTTGGTTTGAATCTGATAGTAGCTGACCGGCAACTGCTTATAACTCTTGATTTCCCGGCGCAGCAGGTCAGTGATCACCTCTTCATGGGTCGGACCGAAGCAGAAATCGCGCTCGTGGCGATCCTTGAAGCGCAGCAGTTCCGGGCCGTACTGTTCCCAGCGCCCCGATTCCTGCCAGAGTTCCGCTGGTTGCACGGCGGGCAGCAGGATTTCCAGGGCGCCGATGCGGTTCATCTCTTCGCGCACCACGGCCTCGACCCTGCGCAGCACGCGCAAACCCAACGGCAGCCAGGCGTAGATGCCGGCGGCGAGCCGGCGGATCAGGCCGGCGCGCAACATCAATTGATGGCTGATCACTTCGGCGTCGGCCGGGATCTCTTTCAGGGTAAACAAAGGAAAGCGGGATACTCGCATGGTTTTTTCTGCGCTTGCGGGCAAACTGGAATGGTATGGAACCAGGGTCGGGAAGGAGTGTAACTGCGCCGGCGCCGCCCGTACAGTGACTGGCCTGCCGCCGGCCAGTCCTGTCAGGGTTTGTTACAGTAGTCCTCCACGTATTTCTGGTTTTTTTGTATTTCTTGCTGGCGCTGCTGCGGGGTGACGGCCACCCTCTTACCTTCGATTTCCTTGACCACATTCTGGCTGGTGGTCAGGACTTCCAGGTTCTGCCTGGCCTGCTGGCAGTTCTGCGCGCGCACGGCTTCGATGTCCTGGGTTTGCCGCTGCTGCTGCTGGGCTGCGCGGGCTTGATCCACCGCATCGACTTTTTTGCGCAATGCTTCCATGACGGCTGCCGGATCCTGACTGGTACCTGCCGCCGGCGTGTGAATGACTTCATAACGACTGCCCTGAGGAGGCGGAGTGTCCCGATAATGGACGGTGCCGTTCTCATCCACCCACTTGTAGACGCCGCCGGCAGCCTCAACCGTCATGCAGTAAACCGCTATCAATAAGGCTAACATTAAGCGCAGCATACTATTTTTCCTACCTGCCGAGGGCCTATCCGATACCCTGCTGCTCTGACGAGAGCACCGGGTTTGGTCGTACCACACGGGTATTCAATAGACTATTTCTACCATGATATACCTGTAAACAGCCGCTTCGATGCGGCCAATATTTTCTCTTGTCTGAAGCGCAACGCATTTATTGTATACTGTCCAGCCCGCAGCCATTGACCGGGGAAACCGTGCAGCAACGCGGCGGCGCGGCTCCCGTTTACCCAGGATCGCCAGTGCGAAGCGGCTGGCTTTCGATCCATTGAGGATACATCGCGCCGCCGCGATTCACGGCCACCTGTCCCCGTCCTCCGTTGGCTGCGGTGGCGTATTTTAGCCGCTTACCTTAATCCATTGTTACTTTGCTGAGGAGTCCCCTGCTATGGAGATGAACGGTGCAGAGATTATCGTCCACAGCCTCAAGGAAGAGGGTGTCGAATATGTATTCGGCTATCCGGGCGGCGCTGTCCTGCATATTTATGACGCCCTGTATGCACAGAGCGATGTCAAGCACGTGCTGGTGCGCCATGAACAGGCGGCCGCCCATGCCGCCGACGGGTATGCCCGCGCCAGCGGAAAAACCGGTGTAGTGTTGGTTACGTCGGGTCCCGGAGTGACCAACGCCATCACCGGGATCGCCACCGCCTATATGGATTCCATTCCGCTGGTGATCCTTTCCGGTCAGGTGCCCACCAAGCTGATTGGCAACGACGCCTTTCAGGAAGTCGACGCCGTGGGTATTTCCCGGCCGTGCGTCAAGCACAATTTCCTGGTCAAAGATGTGAACCGGGTAGCCGAAACCATCCGCAAGGCGTTCTATATCGCCGCGACCGGCCGCCCGGGGCCGGTATTGGTCGACCTGCCCAAGGATGTGACGGCCGCCAAGGCCGAATTCCATTACCCGAAGAAAGTCAAGCTGCGCTCCTACAATCCGACGCTGAAGGGCCATACCGGCCAGATCCGCAAGGCTATCGAGTTTATCGCCGCCGCCCGACGTCCAGTGATCTACACCGGCGGTGGAGTGATCCTGGGCGATGGAGCGGCGGAACTGACCGAATTCACCCGGCTGTTGGGCTTCCCCATCACCAATACGCTGATGGGGCTGGGGGCCTACCCGGCGACCGATCCGCAGTTCATGGGCATGCTGGGCATGCACGGTACCTATGAAGCCAACATGGCCATGCACAATTGCGATGTGCTGATCGCCATCGGGGCCCGCTTCGACGACCGGGTGACCGGGGCGCTGGACAAGTTCTGTCCGGCGGCGAAGATCGTCCATATCGATATCGATCCCTCGTCGATTTCCAAGAATGTCCGGGTGGATGTCCCCATCGTCGGCTCGGTGCCGCACGTGCTGCGCGCCATGATCACCATGCTTAAGGAAGACAAGATTCAGCCGGACAGCGGGGCGCTGGCCGAATGGTGGCGCCAGATCGACCAATGGCGCGCCATCGAGTGCCTGAAGTACGATTACAACGACGAGGTCATCAAGCCGCAGTATGTCATCGAGCAGCTCTATCGAGTCACTGAAGGCAAGGCGATCGTCACTTCCGATGTCGGGCAGCACCAGATGTGGGCGGCCCAATACTATCATTTTGATCGTCCCCGCCAATGGATCAATTCCGGGGGTCTGGGCACGATGGGTTTCGGTTTGCCCGCAGCGATGGGCGCCAAGCTGGCTTTGCCCGAGCAAGACGTGGTCTGCGTAACCGGAGAAGGCAGTATCCAGATGATGCTGCAGGAACTGGCCACGATGAAGCAGTACCACACGCCGGTCAAAATCGTCAATCTGAACAACCGCTATCTGGGAATGGTGCGGCAGTGGCAGGAATTCTTCTACGAGAAGCGCTATTCCATGTCCTACATGGATGCGCTGCCGGACTTCGTCAAACTGGCCGAAGCTTATGGCCATATCGGCCTGCGCATCGACAAACCGGCCGACGTGGAAGGGGCGCTGCGGGAGGCGCTGGCCATGAAGGAGCGCACGGTATTCCTGGACTTCGTCACCGATCAGGAAGAGAACGTCTTCCCGATGATCCCGGCTGGCGGCGGCCATAACGAGATGTTGCTCGCCGGCAGAGACAAAATGGTTTCGACTCATGAAGAAGGGATGATTTTGGTGTGAATACGAACAACGCGCGACATATCATTTCCATTATGCTGGAGAACGAGGCCGGCGCCCTGTCCCGGGTGGCCAATCTGTTCTCGGCCCGTGGCTTCAACATCGAATGCCTGACGGTGGCGCCTACCGAAGATCCCACGCTGTCCCGCCTGACGCTGGTCACCTGGGGCAACGAGGACATCATCGAGCAGATCGTCAAGCAATTGAACAAGCTGATCGATGTGGTCAAGCTGAGCGATCTGACCGAAGGGCCGCATATCGAACGCGAACTGATGCTGATCAAGGTCAAGGCCAGCGGCGAGCTGCGCGCCGAAGTACAGCGCCTGACCGACATCTTCCGGGGCCACGTCATCGATGTGACGGACGCCACCTTCACGGTCGAACTGACTGGCAATTCGGACAAGCTGGACGGCTTTATCAACGCCGTGCACCGGGATAACATTCTGGAGGTGGTACGCTCCGGCGTCACCGGCATCAGCCGCGGCCAGAAGGCTCTGCACGCCTGATATTTCATCCAGACCAGCCGGGCTCCGCAGCCGGCGGGTCGATTGTTTGCTGCCAGGACTATGACCATGCAAATTTATTACGACAAAGACGCGGATCTATCTCTTATCAAGGGCAAAACCGTGGCCATCATCGGTTATGGCTCGCAAGGCCACGCTCATGCCAATAACCTGCGTGATTCCGGCGTCGAGGTGGTGGTGGGGCTGCGGCCGGGTTCCGCTTCCGCCGCCAAAGCGAATACGGCGGGACTGACCGTCCAGCCGGTCGATCAGGCGACCGCGGGAGCGGATTTGGTGATGCTGCTGGCACCTGATGAGCATCAGGCCAAAATTTACGAGGACCAGGTAGGGCCGAACTTGCAGCAGGGCAGCGCCCTGGCCTTTGCGCACGGGTTCAATATCCACTTCGGACGCATCGAGCCGCGCCCCGACCTGGACGTGATCATGATTGCGCCTAAAGGTCCGGGTCATCTGGTGCGTTCCACCTATACTCAGGGCGGCGGGGTGCCGGCGTTGATCGCCATTCACCAGGACGCCGGCGGTCAGGCGCGCGAACTGGCGTTGTCCTACGCCACGGCCATCGGCGCCGGGCGAGCGGGCATTATCGAGACCAACTTCCGGGAGGAAACCGAGACCGATCTGTTCGGTGAGCAGGTGGTGCTGTGCGGCGGCCTCACGGCGCTCGCCCAGGCCGGCTTCGAGACTCTGGTGGAGGCGGGTTATGCACCGGAAATGGCGTATTTCGAATGCCTGCACGAACTCAAACTGATCGTCGATCTGATGTATGAAGGCGGCATCGCCAATATGCGCTATTCGATTTCGAATACCGCCGAATACGGCGATCTGACCCGGGGGCCGCGCATTATCACCGAGCAGACCCGGCAGGAGATGCGCAGAATTCTGCACGAAATCCAGACCGGTCAATTCGCCCGCGAGTTCATTCTGGAGAACCAGGCCGGCGCACCGGTGCTGAAAGCGCAGCGGCGGCTGAGCAAGGCCCATCTGATCGAAACCGTGGGCGGCAAACTGCGCGCCATGATGCCCTGGATCAAGGCCAACCGATTGGTCGATACCAGCAAGAACTGATCTGCCTCTCAAGCTGAGCTGATGGGTAAGTTACTGACCCATACGCGCCGGTTTAAGGATAAAGGCGGGTCAAAACCGCCTATTCCCCCCTTTCGTAAAGGGGGGCTAGAGCGGTGACCGGTTTAAATGACTGATGAGCAAGTCGGTTCGACTGTGGGGCCGATGCCTCCACCTGGGAGCGCCGGCGTCCTCGCCGGCAAGCAGCGCCCGCAGCCGAGTGATTGCCGCTGCGGCATCCTCTCGCTGTTTTTCCGCTTCGAGTGCTGCTTCAGGCAGTAGTGGGTGACGGCGCAATACCGGCTTCCGGCGCCGGCCAGCCCAACAGGTCGCCCAGGGATTGGCGCAGTTCCGGCAGCAGGCGCAATTGCAGTACATCGGCAGCCCCTAGAATCCGGGGAGGATCGAAACGGCCCTCGGCATTCAGGTAGTAGTATTCCGCATAAAATTCCAGGGGATGGATCATAAGGTATTCCTGTACGCCGGCGCGTTCGTACAACTGTTTCTTTTCCCGCCGATCCTTTCTACCCACCTTACTTCATGCCCGACCAAGCCGCCTGGGCAAGCAAGCTGGCTACCCTCTGTCTGCGCTCGCTGACGCCCGCTGCATACGGCGCATTACGCTGCGCTAATGCGCCCCAAACGCTATACTGCTGTCGGCATCTTCAGCAACCTTGGGTAGCGGCCATGAGCGTGAATCAACTGGAAGCCCCGACCAAATCCATCCTCTATCCCGATAGCGACGGCAAGCCAATGGCCGATAACACCAAACAGTTGGATTGGATCTTCACCCTAGTGGGTGGTCTCCAAGCCCTGTTTGCCGACAACCCGAATGTCTTTGTGGCCGGCGATCTGCTTTGGTATCCGGTGGAAGGGGACAACAAGACTCGGATCGCGCCGGACGCGCTGGTGGCGTTCGGGCGTCCTAAAGGACACCGGGGTTCATACAAACAATGGGAAGAAGGTGGAGTGGCGCCGCAGGTCGTGTTCGAGGTGCTGTCGCCGGGTAATACCAGGAAAGAGATGGCGCAGAAACGGGTGTTCTATGAGCGCTATGGGGTCGAAGAATATTATCTCTACGATCCCGACCATGGACACTTGCAAGGCTGGTGGCGGCAAGGCGGGCAGTTGGTGGAAATCGCCCAGATGCGCGGCTGGGTCAGTCCCTGCTTGGGGGTACATTTCGACCTGGATGGAATAGACCTGTGCCTGACCCGGCCGGATGGCCGACGCTTTACCAGCTACGTAGAGGTAAGCCAGTGGGCGGAAAGCGCCGAACATCGGGCGGAAAGCGCCGAACATCGGGCGGAAAGCGCCGAACATCGGGCGGAAAGCGCCGAACATCGGGCGGAAAGCGCCGAACATCGGGCCGGACAGGAAAAACAACGGGCTGCTGCGGCCGAAGCCGAACTGGCACGGTTGCGGGCCTTGCTGCAACAACAGGGGATCGATTCTGCCGGATAACCTACCGATTTACTCCGTTGATCCCCCGCTTTCTGGGGTAGGTATTTTTTCGACAAATACGTGCGGCATGAAACTTCCTAACGGTGAACGAGCGGATTTTGGTATCAAACTCGAGGACTACGTACTTAACCCGCTGCATCGCGAAGGTAAGCATAAAGCGCATGTGTTTGAGTCAGTTCTTGGTATTACCCTTGTCAACGTACCAGTACTTCGGAGTGCACTGCTCAATGCAGCGACATCTTCCGACCAAGTAGAACCAAGAGGTGACAATGGTTTTGGGACTGTCTATGTCCTTCGATTCCCGCTCAATACGGCGAAAGGCACGGCTACCGTGCTGTCCGCATGGATCATACGCTATGGAGAAGACTTTCCCAGGCTAACGACTTGTTATATCGTTTAATTTTATGAATACCAAGTTTGATCTGCACGATGTCGTCGCTTTACTTGAGGATATACCGGCAAAGCACTTTGAGACGGACCAGCCGTTACTGCTCCGCTGTGGCCAGATCGGCACAATCGTGATGATCTACGACGGCAGTGCTTTCGAGGTAGAGTTCGCCGATCCGGATGGACGTACTTATGCCTTGCTTCCTGTCCAAGCAGGTAAGTTGATGCGGTTACGGGATGTACCCGAATACGCTACGGCTTGACTGCTGAGCCCGTTAGCTCGGGCACAGGACGTACCCGACCTGCACCGCCACGAACCGGCAAACCGTCGGGTAACGCGGCGCTGTTGCCCGAGCTACCAAACGGGGTGTTGACCGTGCGCTACCGCCGCTCGAAAACGCCGGGCGCCACCTGTTTCTTCACCGTGATGACGTAGCGGCGATACCCCATGCTCTATGGAGCGGACGCCATCGCCTTGCGGCGGGAGGCGTTCAAAACCGTCAAACAACGCCATGCTTGCTTCTGGGCGCCATTCGTGGTGGTAGGGGATTGAATGATTGACAGCTATCCCTGTCGCTGGAGCCACGCCATGAGTTCGTCCGGGGTGTGCCAATCCAGCAGAGCCTCCGCTAATGCCTCCAACTCCGCCACCGGCAAGGCCCGAATCCGGCTTTCCGCTTCCGCTGGCGCCGCACCCAGCCGGCGGCGCAACTGCCGTAGCACCAGCGTCGCCGCCTCTTGCTGCTGGCCTTCGGCACGGCCTTCGGTGCGGCCTTCGGTGCGGCCTTCGGCACGGCCTTCGGTGCGGCCTTCGGTGCGACCTTCGGCACGGCCTTCGGTGCGACCTTCGGCAAACACATCTTGATAGAAGCGGGTTTGTTTTAACTCGACCTCGGGTAAGTGCAACATACGTTGAATCTCCTCGCGCGATAAATGCGGCAGCTTGTACACCACAATTGTCTCGATCAAATCCAGCCACCCCGGCCAGTCCGGGTCCGCTGTCGGGCCACCCCGGACCAGCAACAGCGCTTGCGCCTGACTCACCGCCTCTTCCGGTTCCGCGACGATCAATTGCATCAACTGTAAACCGGGGGTCAGGTCGGTACGCTCCTTCAAGTCTTCCAGATAAACCCGCTTGACCCAGGGACTGTCCAGCAGCGGCTGATAGGCCACCGACGGCTGGGGGTCCATCTTCCGGCTCGGAAAAATCACCACCGCCCGCCACGGCCGCTGCCACTGTTGCCGATAGAGAAACAGGAAGATCTGGGCAAACCAGCGGCTGTAGAAGTCGTTAATCAGTTGAAACTGCGTCTCGACGAACACCCCGGGCAGATCGGGTAATTCGGGCGGTGGCAGTAACAGCCCATCCAGCCGGAAGCCAGTCTGTTTCACCTCTTCGGCACGCAGGGTGTACACCGCTCCGGCTGGCGCCGGCCAATCGGCAAGTTCGAACACCAACCCCGGTTGTTCTTGAAACAGCCGGTAGAACAGACTATCGGTTTTCATAACATTGCCTGCGAGTAGAGGCGCACCATTCAGACCTGGGGCGGTAGAGATACGCTGACCATTATGCCACGCACAGCGGGTATTGAGAGGAACAGGAAAAGTAGTGCATGAAAAGCAGGGTAAATTCAGAAGAAGCCATCGCTGGCTATGGCCAACCTGTTCGTCGTCATAAGCAAGCGAAAATTGCCTATCAGATCACTTCCAGCAGCCCAGTAGCCAAAAAGTTAAGTCGGGCACAGGACGTGCCCGACAGGCACCGCCACGAACTGGAAAATGTCGGGCAACGCGGCGCTGTTGCCCGAGCTACGAATCACTGAATAATGGTCTGGCATCCGCCAGCGTTTTAACCTACCAATTTACTCTGTTGACCCCCCCCCCCAGTTGTACTATCTTTCCTTACCCACAAACTTCAAATAATTTTCAAAGGACTGGCTGGCAAAGTCATCCTTGGAGGAGGGGAACGCCAACTCATGAAAAAAACCGTTCTTGGTCTGACCGCCGCCGGCGCTCTACTGCTGGCGCCGCTGTCACCGGTGGCAGCGACCCCCCTGATTGAATATCAGGTTCTCGATCTTCCAAATACCTCTGCCGGGGATGTCTGGCAGTACCAATATCAGGTGAGCCAGTTCGATTTTCCCCAGGATTGGGGGTTCGATATTTTCTTCCTGCTGGCGCAGGGTTACCAGCCGGATGACCTGCTGAAACCGCTCTCGCCCAATCCCGATTGGGACGTGCTCCTGCTAAAACCCGATCCGGGCCTACCCGACAATAGCCGCTATGACGCTGTCGCTCTGGTAAACAAGCCCTCGCTGAACGACTGTTTTACCCAGACCGTCATCTGGCGCGGTCAGGGGACTACTCCTGGCGCGCAGCAGTTCGAGGTGTTCGACGCTGCCTTTCAGGTACGGGAATCGGGTACGACAGTGCTGGCCAACTTTACCTGTCCGGCCGTGGAAGCGCCCGAACCTGGCATGCTGTGGCTGCTGGGATTAGGGCTGCTGGGGCTGGCGTGGTCGCGAACCCTACTACTTAACCACCCCGGCGCTGAAATCGCGCCTGGACCCCTCCATTGGATAATTGGAGGGTACCGACTAAGGCGGAAGCAATGTCACTCACCCTGGTCAGCCCTGCAAGCACGGGGATAGGGGTAAAACGATCACATTTGATGAATCGCTCGGGTAAAGCATCAGCGCCCGGCAACAAAGGTGGGGGAGAACAGCACATGAACGTGAACGCAACGACGAGCAGTCATCGGGACAGCGGCCTGCAAGGCTTTCTGCACAGTGGGTTCTATCGCACGGTGGCGCGACTCCTCGTGCTCGTTCTGCTGATCACCGGCATGCCGGTGGACTACAGCCGCCCGGCCTGGGCCGGGTCGCCCACGGCGCCGGCCACCACGGTGGCCGAGGCGCTCACGGTCGGTAACCACACGCTGGTCTCCACCACCCGCTTCAGCCGCACGCTGTTCGATTTCACCTACACCGCCACCCTCACCAACGCCGGCGGCGACTCGTTCCAGAACGTCACCGCCACACTGACCAGCCGCGCCACCACTACGCAGGTGATTGACGGCCAACTGACCTTTGGCGACATAGGTCCAGGCGCGGTACTGCCCAGCCGGAATACCTTCACCATCCGCCAGGATCGCACCGTTCCCTTCAATCCCGCCGATCTGGTCTGGACCGTCCATTACAACCATCCCCCGCTGGCCGACGCCGGCCCGGACCGGAGCATGCCGCTCCATACCCAGGTCCAGTTGGACGGCAGCAACTCTACCGATGTCGATGGCGATACCTTGACCTATCACTGGACGCTGCTCCCGCCCACGGGCAGCAACGCCATGCTGTTGGACGCGAACGCGCTCAGGCCCACCTTTACCGTGGACGTGCGTGGGAACTATGTCGCCCAACTAACCGTTCGGGACGGCACTATAGATAGCCCGCCGGATACGGTCACTATCAGTACGGTGAACAGCAAGCCGGTCGCTAACGCCGGCCCGGATCAGACCGTGCGGATGAGCGCGACGGTCACCCTCGACGGCAGCGGCTCCAGCGATGTTGATGGCGATCAACTGAGCTATGCCTGGGCGTTCACCTCGGTCCCGACCGGCAGTCAGGCCGAACTCCAGAACGTCAACCAGATCAACCCGCAGTTCACGGTCGACAAGCCCGGTGAATATCACGTCAAGCTGACCGTCAGCGACGGCCAGGTCGAGAGCGAAGCCGATATCGTCATCGTCAGCACCGAGAATTCGCTGCCGGTCGCCAATGCCGGGCCCGATCAGACGGTGCGGGTAAACGACACGGTGCATCTGGATGGCAGCCGTTCCAGCGACGCCGACGGCAATCCGTTGACCTACACCTGGGCCTTGCTGTCGAAGCCGACGGGCAGCGACGCCGAGTTGGTCGATCCCACCACGGTCAATCCCCATTTTGTCGTGGATAAGCCGGGCGCCTATGTCGCCCAACTGATCGTGCGGGACGGCAAGGCCGACAGTGTGCCGGCGATACCGTCACCATCAGCACCGAGAACAGCAAGCCCACGGCCGACGCCGGCTCCGATCAGACGGTGATCAAGGGCAGCACCGTGACCCTGGATGGTAGCGGCTCGCAAGATGCCGACGACGATCCCCTAACCTATCAATGGACCCTGACCACCGTTCCCACCGGCAGCCAAGCTACCTTGAGCCGCGCCGACATCGTCAATCCGACCTTCACCGCCGACCGCCCCGGCGACTACATCGCCCAGTTGATCGTGCGGGACCACGAGAGCGAGAGCGCGCCCGATACCGTTAAAATCAGCACCGAGAACAGCAAACCGGTCGCCGAGGCCGGCCCCAATCGGTCGGTGTATCTCAACGAGACCGTCACTCTCGACGGCAGCGGTTCCAGCCGACCCCGATGGCGAGGCGTTGACTTTCGCCTGGTCGCTGCTCAGCCGGCCGGCGGGCAGCCAGGCCGAACTGAGTGGCGCCGCCACCGCCTATCCGAGCTTTGTGCCGGATCAGATCGGCCCGTATGTGGCCCAGTTGATCGTCAGCGATGGCACGCTCGCCAGTGCGCCCGATACCGTCACCATCGAGGCGCTGCGCTGGAATCAGCCGCCGGTTATCATTTCCGCCCCCGTGACCACCGCCACGGCGGGCCAGCCCTACGGCTATGATGTTGAGGCCACCGACCCGGATGCGGGCGACGTGCTGACCTACTCGCTGACGGCCCAACCGAGGGGATGGCCATTGACCCGACCACTGGCCTGATTCAGTGGACGCCGACAGCAGCTCAGATTGGGTCTCATAATGTCACCGTACGGGTCCAGGATATGGGGGGCTTGGAGGTAGAACAACGCTTCCAGGCTAATGTAATTGCTCTACCCACGAACCATGCGCCTGTCGCAGTAGATGACCAGTACTCTGTAAATGAGGATAGACGCTTAGTATTACGCGTCCGGCGCAGCCAGTGACTCAATTAACTCCTTTCTTTGGTAATCTAAACCAATTCAATACTGTGGTTGACAGTTTATCAATTACGATTACTTTCGATGAAATACCTGCTAGCACGAGATATCAATAATTTTAATATTTCGGGGGTCACCTTTAGCCTTGGAAACCAGCCCGCCCCAAGCGCTCCGCTCATTGTCGTTCGCGGTACTGATACAGTTACACCAAACGAATTTTTAGGCATTATAGATTCGGCAACGAACAAGCTTTTTCCGACAAGTGGGCATAACGTCCTATCTCCTGGTGGGGTTATACTTGGCCCTGGGTTTAGTCCCCTCATCGAAAATGACGATCTCAAATTAGAATTTAATCCACCTGTTTATGCTGTAGGGTTCGATATCCTGTTTCAGAGTTTGGATTGCTGTTCATTTGTTGCTATCTCAGTATTTGATCCTAGTGGTACGCTTCTCTATTCCAATTCATCCATTCCAACGAATAACGAACCGGGAGGTGCACCGGGTGGGTCAATATTCGTAGGTTTTGCATCACCATCAGCCAATATTGCCTCGATTGTTATCGATGATTACGATGGTAATAATGTGTACCCAGATGCCAATATTGGTTTTGATAGCTTTCGTCTCTTCACCTTACCCATTCTTGCGAACGATACTGATCCAGATGGAGACCCGCTACAGGCATTTCTAGTATCTGCGCCATCCCATGGCACGTTGGATCTCAAACCCAATGGTACCTTCATCTATACGCCTGCTACAGGTTTCTTTGGCACCGACACCTTCACCTACAAGGCCAACGACGGCGCGCTCGACTCCAATATTGCCACCGTCACCATCACCGTGCAGGCGGTGAATCATCCGCCAGTCATCACCTCCGCCCCCGTCACCGACGCCGTTGCCGGTGCGCCCTACAGTTACGATGTTGAGGCCACCGACCCCGACGCAGGCGACACACTCACTTACTCGCTCGACATCGCCCCCGTAGGCATGACCATCCAGGCCGGCACGGGCTTGATCGGCTGGACTCCCACCGCCGCTCAGGTAGGCAGCCAGCCGGTCACCGTGCAAGTCCAGGATCAGGGCGGGTTGTCCGCGACTCAGAATTTTACGGTCACCGTAGCCAGCCCCAATCATCCGCCAACTATCACCTCAACTCCCATTACCACCGCCACCGCCGGCCAATCCTACACCTACGACGCCGACGCCACCGACCCCGACACCGGCGACACGCTCAGTTATTCGCTGACTCTCGCCCCAACGGGCATGACCATTGATACCGCAACTGGCCTGATCCAATGGACGCTGACCGACGCCCAAATCGGCGAGCAGAATGTGACGGTGAAGGTACAAGATACAGGCGGTTTATCAGCCACCCAGAGTTTCACCATCAGCGTCACGGCTCCGATCAGCCATGCGCCGGTAGCGGTAGATGATCAATTCGAGTCGAAATTAGGTGAACCGTTAACGATCCCGGCGCCGGGCGTATTGGGTAATGATATTGATCCTGACGGGGATCTCTTGGCAGCAATACTCGTGCAGTCGCCGGCAAGCGGTACGGTCAACCTCAATCCGGATGGCAGCTTCGTCTATACCCCCACTGTGTCGCAACCGGGTTCTAATTTACAGGTGGCGCTCAAGTGGTCGTGGACCAGTTCGACGGTGCTGCCGAATTCGCTGAACGTCATGATGGCGCCGGGAATCATCGACCTGAACGGGGATGGCGTGCCTGACGTCATCTTCGGCTCGACCGCGTCGCGTGCCGGTGCATTTGTCGAGATCGGCGTTCTTCGCGCACTTGATGGCGCCAATGGTGCGGAACTGTTCACCGTCACCGATGCCGCGCTACAGATTAATACCGCTTCCAATGTGGCCGTGGGCGACCTGGACGGTGACGGCAGGCCCGAGATCATCGCTTGCGCCGCGTCCAATAACCAACTCATCGCCTTCAACCACGATGGCACATTGCGGTGGCGTAGTGCGAACTTGGAGCCGATTGGCTGGAGTTCTCCCTCGCTTGCCGATTTGGACGGCGATGGACAAACGGAAATCGTCGTCGGACGTCAGGTACTGAACGGAGACGGAACCTTGCGGTGGACAGGGACCGGAGGGTATGGCGGTCACTGGTTCTCTCAGTATGGGTACCCACCAAGCGGTTACGTAATCAGCCTTGTAGCGGACATCGACCTAGATGGCGTGCCCGAAGTTGTGGCAGGTAATACCGCTTACCGGGCGGACGGAAGCATCAAGTGGCAGGTTTCGATTACTGACGGTTATGCAGCGGTCGGTAATTTTGACGACGACCCGTTTGCCGAGATTGTCCTTGTCTCTCAAGGCAGTGTCTGGCTTCTGGAACACAACGGGACTGTCAAGTGGGGGCCTGTCGCGATTCCCGGCGCTGGTGTAGGCGGTCCTCCCACTGTCGCCGATTTCGACGGAGACGGCATGCCTGAAATCGGCGTCGCCGGTGCGACTCGTTACACCGTCATCGAGACCGACGGCAGCATTAAATGGGCAGCGGAGACTCAGGATCAGTCCTCGAACATCACCGGTTCGTCAGTGTTCGATTTCGAAGGCGACGGTTCTGCGGAAGTCGTCTACCGGGATGAACCCAAGCTGCGGGTCTATCGTGGGACGGACGGTAAAGTCCTTTTTGAAACACCCATGAGTTCCTGTACCTGGTTCGAGTACCCACTCGTCGCCGACGTGGACAGCGATGGTCACGCCGAAATTGTCACGAGCGCCAATGATAGCTGTGGCTTCGGCCCCCAACGCGGCATCTACGTCTTTGGCGATGCCCAAAACCGCTGGGTTCCCACCCGTAAGATCTGGAACCAGCACACCTATCACATCACCAACGTCAACGAAGACGGCACGATCCCCGCGGTCGAAATCAACAACTGGCAGGTTCCGGACTAAACAATTTCCGGCTGAACACTTTCAGTCCCACCGATGTCGCCCGAACTGACAGTTTCACCTATAAAGTCAGCAATGGCCGGCTGGAATCCAATGTCGCGCGGGTCAATCTGG
The DNA here is from genome assembly GCA_963708455.1 of uncultured Pseudomonadota bacterium. Taxonomy (GTDB): domain Bacteria; phylum Pseudomonadota; class Gammaproteobacteria; order Competibacterales; family Competibacteraceae; genus CAIMUS01. Next base: position 662 of record CAVPSQ010000004.1, on the reverse strand, counting down.
CGGTCAATCCCCTCAATCGGGCACCGGTCATCGTCTCGAACCCGCTTCAAACCGCTACTCAGGAGCAACTCTACCGCTATGCCGTGAAGGCCGTTAACCCGAACCCGGCGGATGTCCTGACCTACGCGCTCACCACCGCCCCGGCAGGCATGATCCTCGACGCCACGACGGGCTTACTCCAATGGACTCCGACGGCGGCGCAACTCGGCGCTCACACAATCACCGTGACCGTGCAGGATGCCGGCGGACTGACCGCCAGCCAGAGCTTCACGCTCACCGTTATGCCGCCCAATCATCCGCCCGTCATTGGCTCCACGCCGGTGACCGACGCGGAGGCTCGCCAAACCTATCGCTACGACGTCAACGCCACGATCCCGACAGCGGCGATGTCTTGACCTATTCTTTGATCGACCCGCCCGCCGGTATGAGCATCGACGTCGCCACGGGTCTGATCCAATGGACGCCGGCCACTGCTCAAGTGGGCACGCATCCGGTCACCGTCTGGGTGCGGGATTAGGGAAGGCTGCGCCACAACGCCCCAGCTCAAGAAGATCACGGTCACGTCCACCAATCAACCACCCGTCATCTCATCAACCCCACCGGTGCATCCCACTGCCGGCCAACCCTACACCTACGCCGTCCAGGCCACCGACCCCGACACC
>CAVPSQ010000003.1:0-416044 GCA_963708455.1 uncultured Pseudomonadota bacterium | reverse complement strand
ATCGTGTGGCGGAGCGCGGACCAGTCCTGTGCGATCAGCGCAGGGTCCTCGTTTGAATAGGCCGGGCACCGGCTCCCAGTCGGAAATCACCCGGCGAGGCTCTCCGAGATCGGAGCTTGCGCGGCCCGCCGCGCGGCGTGCTCACCGGCGGCGAGACCGAACGCGAGGCCCTCCAGCAGCGACGTCGAGGCGAGGCGGTTGGCACCGTGCACGCCCGTGCACGCCGCCTCGCCGGCCACGTAGAGGCCGGGTATCGTCGTGCGCCCCGCGAGGTCCGACACCACCCCTCCGCACGTGTAGTGGGCCGCTGGCACCACCGGGATGCTCTGCCGCCGGATGTCGATGCCGTACTTGAGGCAGTTCTCCGCGACGTTGGGGAAGCGACCGGCGAGCTCTTCACCCTTGTCCCCGAGGTCCAGAAACACGCACTCCGAGTCGGTGCGGTGCATTTCGTCCACGATCCCGCGCGCCACGACGTCGCGCGGCGCCAGTTCCCCCGAGGGGTGGAGCGCTCCATGAAGCGCTCGCCGTCATGGTTGACGAGGCGGGCCCCCGCGCCGCGCAACGCCTCGGTGATGAGGAAACGCGGCGCGCCGGGCATGTACAGGCACGTGGGATGGAACTGGATGAACTCGAATTTGAGCAGGCGGCGCCTGCGCGGGAGGCCATGGCGACGCCCGACCCGATGGAGCCGGGGTCGTTGGAGCTGTGGATGTAGAGCGCGCCCGCGCCCCCGGTGGCCAGCACCGTGGCCCCTGCGATGACCGTGCACACCCGCCCGTCCCAACCTCCAGCGAGGTAGGCGCCGACGGCAGGGTTCTCGAGCGCGTAGCGGTCCTCGGCGCGCCGGGACTGGTGATGGGTCGTGAGGACGTCCACGCCCTGGGAGCCGACGACGATGCGAATCCCGCGTTGCTCGCGCACCTCGGCGAGCAGCGCCTGCTCGATGGCCGCACCGGTACGGTCGGTCGCGTGAAGGATGCGGGGGAGCGAGTGGGCGGCCTCGAGGGCGAGGTCGAGCTGGCCATCGGCACGGCGGTCGAACGGCACGTGGAGGCGGTCGACGAGCCACTTCTGCACGGCCCTGGGGCCCTCCTCGGGTGCCGGAAGGTGGAGGCCTCGGCGAGGCCATATCGGCGCCGGCGGAGAAGATGTCTCGAGACAGCAGCTCCGGGGAGTCGTTTTCCCCCCGGAAGACGATGCCGCCTGGGCGCGCCAGTGTTGGTCGCCGAAGGGTCGCTCGCCGACAGCACAGCAATACGTCCGCACCGTGCGCGGACGCCGCCAGGGCCGCAGCGAGACCGGCGACGCCGGTGCCCAGCACCAGCACGTCGCAGCGCTCGCGATCGGCGAGGCTCACGGCTGCACCTCCATCGAGAGGTCCAGCGCCGGGGCGGAGTGGGTGAGGGCGCCCACGGAGATGAAGTCCACCCCGGTCTCGGCGAGCAAGCGGGCGGTCTCGAGGGTGACCCCGCCGGAGGCTTCCAGGCTCGCGCGCCCCCCCGCCAAAGCGACTGCACTGCGGATCGCCTCGAGTCCATGTTGTCCAGCATGACGTGCGGGACGCCGCAGGCCAGGGCCTCCTCGACCATCGGCGAGGGCAGCGCACTCGACCACGAGCGGCACCGACTCGCCCCACCGCTCGCGCACCTTCGCAACCGCGGCGGACATCGAACCGGCCGCGGCGAGGTGGGTGTCCTTGAGCATCGCCACGTCGAACAGACCCCTGCGGTGGTTGGTCCCGCCGCCGCAGCGCACCGCGTGCTTCTCGAGCGCGCGCCAGCCGGGCGTCGTCTTGCGGGTGTCGAGGACCCGGCACGCGTGCCCGGCCACCGCGTCCACGAAGCGGCGTGTGAGCGTCGCGATCCCGGACAGGCGCGTGGCAAAGTTGAGGGCGGTTCGCTCCGCCGCGAGGATCGCTCTGGTGGGCCCACCCACCCTTGCCGCGATTTCACCCGCGACGGCCTCCTCGCCGTCAACTTGGACGGAGGTCGACCGCGCACCCGGGGTCGAGGAAGGAGAACCCCGCGGCAAAGGCCGGCATCCCGCACAGCATCCCGGGCTTCTTTGCCACGAGCACGGCCGAGGTGCGGTCACCTGGGGCAAAGACCGCGGTGCCGGTCAGGTCTGGCAGGTCCTCGGCAAAAGCGACCGCGAGCAGCGGGGGCAGATGACTCGCGTACGGGTCGGGATAGATGGCCCCACCCGAGCATTCTAGCTCCGCCGGTGCAGCACCTGGGACGCGAGGGCGGCAATGTGCCCCGGACCGGTGCCGCAGCAGCCACCCATCAGCCTCGCCCCCACCGTGATCCACCCCAGGGCACAGAAGCCATACTGGTCCGGCGTGACGGGTTCGGCGGCGAGGAAGGCGGAGTCCTGCTCGTACCACGCATTGTTGGCGTAAGCGACAAATGGCAGCGGCGTGGCTGTGGCCATCGCGGTGAGGACCGGCAGCATCTCCCCAACGGCCGTGCAGTTCGTGCCCGCGGCCACGACGCCTGGAAGCGTGACCGCGCAGGCCGCCTCCGCAGCGCTCTCACCCGATAGGATCCGGCCACCGGCGGCGTGGCGCCACGGTCATCTGACCTCCGTTCGCTGCTCAGCAGCCTCTGTCAGGAACTGCGGCAGCGGAACCCGCGCGCCGACGCGCTTCCCACCGAGATCAAGGAGTTATGCGACGAATTCTCCCAGCATTTGCAGGCCGCCACGGCGGAGCAGCCACTGATCCTGTTCCTGGACGCCCTCGACCAACTTGCCGATGTGGATAATGGCCGACTGCTGAACTGGCTGCCGCTTGGCTCGTTGCCGGCCCACGTGAAGCTCGTTGTTTCCTGCTTGTCCGACCGGGCCACCGGTGATTCCGCCGGCCAACCGTACGCCGAACTCAACGCCGCCCATCCCGGCCGAGAACTCATCAAGCTGGACGTTCTCTCGGAGGCCGAAGCTCGCTTGTTGTTTCGACCGGTGGCTCCCCAAGGCGGGCCGAAGGTTAGTGATGATCAGCGGGCGCAAATCGAGCACCGCCTTGCGTCTCCGGCCTGCCGCCAGCCAATCTACCTGAAGCTGCTCTTCGAGGAAGTCCAACTCTGGCATTCCTACTACCCCTGCAACGGTGCCGGGCGAAAGCGTCCCCGAGCTTCTTGGTCAGCTTTTCGACCGGTTTAGCCAGCAGACAAACCACGGTCCGCTGTTGGTGAATCGCGTGCTGGGTTATCTGTCCGCATCCCGGCACGGATTGGCGGAAAACGAGATTCTGGAGATCCTGTTCGCTGACCCCGAGTACAGAGCAAAGCTCTACGAAGCCACCGAACAAACCCGGCATGAGCTGCCGCCCAATGCCAAGCGCATTCCGATTGCGCTGTGGTCACGGCTCCGGTTTGACCTTGCCCCTTACCTCACCGAGCGGGCCGCACCCGGTGCCAATGTGCTGACCTTCTACCACCGACAGGTAGCGGAATGGGTGCAGGAACGTTTCGCGAATCATTCGGTCAGAGCTGGCAACCGCATCGGCGGTTGGCCGACTACTTCCGTAGTCTGGCTGACCCGGAGAAGAACCAGAGTTGGAGGGGCGACAGCCCGCGCCCATTCCTTCAACTCGCGTTTCACCTCGCACGTGCTGATGCGAACGAACTGTCGGAACTCCTGTTCGATTTCAACTGGCTCCAAGCCAAGATTGACAAGACGCTAGTGTTTGATTTGATTGATGATTACGATGAAGCGTTGCGTGCTCTCCCAGCTAATCACCCGCAACGCCATGCTCTTGCACTGGTGCAAAGCAGCCTGAGGCTATCGTCCCCTGCGATTTCGAGTGATCGAGCCCGACTTGCCAACCGCCTGCTTGGCCGCCTGCTTGGTGACCGCAGCACGGACATTGCCAGACTGCTCGACGCAGCCGTCCGCGATGGTGGGGGGGGGGGGGGAGAACCATGGCTGCGTCCCCTCAAGCGCTGTCTGCCGCTAGCTCCAGGTGCTCTTGTCGCGGCCGATGAGTCCCATCATATCGACTCGCTGCGCGGGTTATGCCTCACACCGGACGGCACGAAGCTTATCTCTTGGGATGGCGATGCCGTATGTGTCCGGAGTTCGGATGATCTCCGTTTCCTAGCCAGAACGCGGGCACCAGGCAGTGACACGATCAAGGCACTGGCGCCGCTGCCAGACGGCCGGCGCGTAGCCTACGCGATGAACGAGGAACGGCCCAATATCTACCTTTGGGACTTCGACAACGATTCGACCACAAAGCTCGCGAACCGGGAGCCGATTCGATCCTTGGCGGCAGCGGGTGATCTACTGGTGGCCGCAGGCGGAGACGAGCCTCCAATGGTCTGGTCACTGTCCCAAGGCAAGAAGATCGGCCATTTGGACTGTCCGGCCCAGGCGGACGACGACGCTGCTGAACCGGCTGCAGCGCCTGGCACCTACCGGCTCGCCGAGCCGCCGGTGAAGCGAGAGCCGGTGCGCATCCACGATGTCGCAGCATCACCAGACGGGGCTGCATTCCTGGGCGTGGCCCGTGCCCAAGGGCAGATCTGGCTGGTGCGGTGGTCCTTGCCGGATTGCCGGCTGACATACGCGCAACCGATCGCCCTGCCTTCTTTCAGCAATTGGCTCAGCATTCAGGTCAGTCGCGACAGCCGCTACTGCATTGTCAGCGGGTCGAAGAACGTACTCCTGTTCGAGGCGGAAACCGGCGAAGCCTTCCGCGTGCTGAAAGGACATGCCGACGAAGTGTATAGCTTCGCTTTGGCCGGCGGCTGGATTTACGCCGTCGCCAGCGGTACGCTGAAGGTGTGGGACTTGGCGACCAGCGAGTGCCTAGGAGTTTGTCTGACTTAGGGTCGGAACTTCAATTTTCCTATCACGAGGCCGAAAAAACGCACATTTTGCGTTTCTATCGCCCTTTCCGAGGGCATTTATCGCCCTCAGAGCGCCTTTATCCTCCCTGCAGGCAGACCTATCCTGCCACCAATACTTGCAGCCGTTTTAAATTGTAGGCGATGCACACCAAATTCCACTCGCCCTGCACGGCTTGCAAACCCCGTAACAGAAATTGCCGAAACCCCATCACGTGCTTGATGATGCCAAACACCGGCTCGACGGTGGACTTGCGTTTGGCATACAGTGCCTTGCCTTCGGGGGTTTGCAATCGGTGTTCCATCCGGACTACCGGATCAGCGGTGTCTGGGGCTTTACCCGGGTCAGCAAAGCGTTCTTCCAGGGTGGGATGATGCTCCGCACGACCCGTGGCGAGCAGCGGGGTAATGGTAGCGTGTTCACAAGCCTTGACGTTGGCCTCACTGAAATAGCCAGTGTCCGCCAGCAGATGGTCGACCTGACCGAGTTCCTCCGGTAACTGGCTGAAGTTGTCCAGCGCCGGTTGCAGTTCCTGTTTATCGTTCGGGTTCGGGCTGACGTGGTTTTCCACGATCAGGCGACTGCCATGATCCACCCCGGCCTGCGCATTGTAGCTCTGCTCAAACCCGCCGCCGCTCACCGGCATAATGCGCGACTCCGGGTCGGTAAAATTGACTTGATCCTTGTCCTGTGGACCCGGTTCCGGCGGCTTGGGGGGACGGCCCCCTAACTTGCGACCACGGGCCTGTTCCTTCGCCCGCCGCTCGGCCAGCTTCGCTTCATAGGCCGCTTGCTCCTGCGCATACCGGGCTTGGGCACGAGCCTCCAGTTCCGCTTTCACCTCCCCGATCTGCTGCAACCGGGCCTGCCGGAGCGCCACTTCGTCGGCCACCTTCAGCCCGGGGACCGGCTCGGTGTGACTCGCCTCGGCCTGCTGTAATAACGCCTCTACCTCCGCCTGCAACTGCTCCTCCAACCGGTTGGCATAGTCCCAGCTCATCGCCTTATGTTTGCTGGCGTTGGCGTGCACTTTGCTCCCATCCAAACTCACGTTGCCTAACTGCAACACCCCCAGCGCATACGCCCGTAGCAAAATCTGCACCAACAGACCCTTCAGTTCCCCCAGAAACCGCTTCCGGAACGTATTGATGCTGTTGTGATCCGGGTGCGTGTTACCCGTGATATAAATCACCGGGATCAGCTCATAGGTGGCTCGCTCCAACGCCCGACTGGAAAAAATGCCAGTGGCATAGCCATAAAACAACAGTGCCAGCATCATCTTCGGTGGATAGGGCGCCGAGCCGCCACCACTGTACGCCGCTTCCAGCGGGGTGACATCCAGACTCTCCACGATCTCGACAATGAAGCGCGCCAGATGATCCTCTGCCAGCCACTCCTGCACCGGGATCACCACCGGCTGGTCACGTTCTATGGGGATAAATTGGTTGCTCATCGCCAGGCTCATCAGGTACGTTAGGTCATCTTACCTCATTATGCTGGGCAAGTCAGACAAACTCCTAGCCACGATCCAAGGCTCGGGCATTTCCCATGTGGCGGCGACGCCCAACGGTCGCCCAGTGGTGGTCCGCGACCGTTTCCACCTGGAGCTCTGGGAGAAACATACCCTTGAGTTGGGCACTCACGCTTGCACTGACTTCGCCGGGCCGGTCAGCGCCGTGGCGATGGACCATGGCGGGACCGCGTTCCTGACAACCGCCGTGGGCCAACCGACAGCTATGTGGCGCGACGGCAAACTCCTCAGCATTCCGCTGGACGCGCCGGTGCGACATGTGGCTATCAGCGCCGACACCGAGTATCTGTTCCTCGCCACGACCGATTCGCTCGTGATGTGGAGCGTTTGCGAGCGTCGGGTCGTAGGCAATGTCGGCGATGTTGGGCAGGCCGTGAGCTTCCTAGCCGTGGCCGACGATGGACATCTGCTCGTCGGTTACGCTAATGGCGCCTTCGGCATCTGGAGCATCGCTACGAACGGACGCGCCACCTGTACGGCGAAAGGACAGATCCGGGGGCGGTCCGGTCGGTCTCGCCAGATGGCCGGTATGTAACATGCATGGGGCCAGATACAACACTGCACATCCACGATGTTACGCTAGGAGGGCAGCCCATCAAACTGAACGCCATTATTCCGTATGTGGTGCATCCGTATGACAGCGGCATCGGCGTCGCGATGTCTGGCGACCGTCGCCGTCTGGCGTTCGCCGCAGGCTCGTGGCGGCTGCAGGGTGGAAGTGTAGTCATAGTTGCTGAGCTGGATCTGTCAGCTGCCAAGCCCATCGTCCAAAGGAATCACCTCTTGAACGAAACCGCTAAAGTTACCGGTCTCGCTCTCTCACACGATGGACGAAACCTCGCACTTTGCGACACGGATGGCCAACTCATCTACTGGTCACTTAGCCCCTTCGCCAAGCTGTACCACTATGCTGAGGCAGGGTTCACCTGCTGAGCCTGTCCCAAGATGGCCAGCTCGTACTGGCCGGAGATACGGCTGGGTTCGTGCATTTGCTCACCATTGAATCCAAAGCGTCTGGCTCGTCGGTGGCAAGACCAGTCCCAGTAGGCGTCTGCTTTAAGCATCAAGACTGCGAACCGGACGTTCAGGCACGCGAGCCGGTCGCGGATGAGGAAGCGCACCCGAGTCTAGTGCCAGCGGCACAACCCGAAGACCACGGAGACTACCGCGGCGTCGCGATGACGGCCGCCGAGTCTAAGGCATTACGTGAATTGGAAGCGCTACTGGGCATTCCTATTCCGGCCAGTTCCGAGCGCACACTGAGCTTCACCGCGGAAGCCGGGCACGTCGTCGGTCTACGCTGCCAAGGCAAACACCTTGTCACTCTGCCTGAATCCCTCGGCAATCTTCGCTGGCTGAAGACTCTGGAGTTCGAGGAGGGTGTGCTGCACCGGCTGCCCGAGAGCCTTGGCCGTCTTACGGAGCTTACCAGGCTAGTTGTCCGCGGCACTCAGTTGGATGCCTTGCCGAAATCGGTCGGGGATCTCGGCAACCTGTCGTTCCTTGATCTGTCGAACAATCGGCTGGTCGATCTCCCTGGATTCATCGGTGGTCTGCAGGCGCTCGAAGAACTGCGACTGGACATCAATCAGCTTGTTGAACTGCCCCCTTCCATCGGAAACCTGAGCAGCCTGCACCTGCTCAACGCCGCTACAAACCTGCTCGCGTCGCTACCTGAGAACATCGGGCTCCTTCACCGGCTGGAAGACCTAGACCTCCACGCCAACCAGCTAACGACCTTGCCTCAGTCGATAGGTGCCCTCCACTCGCTGACCAGATTGCTTGTGCAAGACAACCGGCTGGCTACCGTGCCGGCCGCCCTGTGGAGGCTCGGACGGCTGACAATCCTGCGCCTCGATGACAACAAGATCGCGTGCTTGCCTACGGGTGCCGAACAGCTCGAGGCGCTGACGGAACTGGACTTGCTGGGGAACCGGCTGGCCGTGTTCGGTGGTGAGACCGGCCGCGCGTTCAGGGCGTTGAGGAAGCGAGGCTGCCGGGTACGCTTAAGCCCGATGCCGTGTCGGGTGATTGCCAATGCCTTCGGCCCCAACGCGTTCATTTCCGGCGATCCGGATATCGTGTGGGGCTTCGACCTCGACGGGCACCTATTGGCGGTCAACGTAAACGATGTTCAGGAGCAACGACATCTGGTCGTTCGTCAGCCCGTCAAGGACCTATCCTATCTGGTGCGCGAGCGGCTGTGGATGATGGTCGATGACAGCGGCACGCTGAGCTACTACAGCCCCCGCGAGGCGCGCGTGTGCGGCACCTTCAGGTACGAGATCCAGCGAGACCAGCATTTGGCCGCGGTTCGCTGCGTCGCGCCGGACCGGGTGGTGCTGGTCTTCACGCACAGCAGCCACCAACCGGCCATGCTGGTGGTCCATGACCCGTGGTACTCGAAGCGCGAGGTGGCCAAGCGTGATCTGGGGTTGGGGTACTTCTTCCACGTGCCTTTGGAAATGGGGCACGGCCGTGAGTTGATCACAACCGAGGGCAAGCACGCTCAAGACTTGGTCGTTCTCGACCTTGACACCTTGCACCTGATCCGAAGGTTTACCGGCTCGGAGACGTATCTGCTCTCCGCCAAACTTGTTGATCGCTATCTAGTCGGCTCGAATGCCAAAGAGCTGATCATCTGGCATTACGCAACAGGCCGGATCGTGTTCAGGGACCAGTTCGGGCCGGTGTACGACATCGCGTGGAGTACCCAGCACCAACTCGCCTTTATGTGCTGCTCGCTGTCTTATATCCTAGTCTTGGACCTGAGCACCGGCAGGTTCCTCGGCGTCTTCGACAAACTGCATGATCTCCACTGCCTCCGGGTCTCGGCTGATGGCGAACTGCTAGTCCTGTCCAGACCAAGCTACGATGATGGGCAACGTCTGGCGGAGGAAACTCCCTTGGAGATCCGCCGTCGTGTACAGGAGTTGGCCCGCCTAACACATATGCCTGAAGACCAGATACCACTGGCTGAGGTCCGTCTCATAAGCAAGATGCTGGTGTGGCGCATCGCTGCGATTCGGCAGTACTTCGATCAGTTGGCAGAGCCAACGAAGTGACCTGTCCCACCCCGGAATTGGTGTTTTTCGACGTGGCCAACCTACCATGCGGCACTGCCATCTACACGGCAGTTCGCGGTCCAGCCTCCTCCGCGCCGCTGATCAGCCGCTGTGCGTGTTGCGGAAAAGAGATTCCTGTTCCTCAACCCGCTGCCGAGGCGATACGCACTTGCATGGCTCAACTCCGTCCCGATCAATCGCCCTGCCTCGATCTGCCCGCCGCCGCCTTCGCCGACTCGCGTTTGCTCGTCTCCTGTCTCCACTGCTCCCGCCCGCTGAAGTTCAACCCGTTCTTCGTGGAAATGACGCGGTGAACTCGGAAAGTGCGTTGCCCTTCCATGTGGTTGTGGTAAAAAGGCAATCCTAGAATCCATGCCAGGCGCTTGGAAAACGGTTCGTGTGTTCATCTCCTCCACCTTCCGCGACATGCAAGCGGAGCGGGACCATCTGGTCACCGTCGTCTTCCCGGAGTTGCGGGAGCGGGTCGAGCAGTTGGGGCTGGAGTTCTTCGACGTGGACCTGCGCTGGGGCGTGCTGGCCAGGGACCTCAATGGCGATACCGCCAACTCCTGGGAGTACTGCCGGCAATGGATTGACCTGGTCGAACCATTCTTCGTTTGCATCCTCGGCCAACGCTACGGTTGGGTGCCAGAACCGCACCACTTCCGCGACACCGCCAACCGGCAACGACAGGAGCGGAAACCGCGTTCCATCACCGACCTCGAAGTCCGCCACGCCGTTCTCCAAGCACAGGGTCAAGTCCAGCATTGAAGCAGACAGCGCTCTGATGCTAAACCTGCCCTCCCTTCCTTGACGGGTGGTCAGACACAGGAGACGGCGGTGAATGTGCTCCCCCTGTCCACCCATTGTCGCCGATATTTACTATTTGATGCTTGCTATATACAAAATAACCGGTTATTTTGTATACTATGTATCTCAAAAGACAAGCAGAAGAAGCTCTTCGCCAGGCACTTGCCAGCGGCAAGGTGACCCTCGTGCTCGGTGCCCGGCAGGTTGGCAAAACTACCCTGGTCGAGCAGGTTTTACGGGGCGAGGACGCCCGCTTCCTGAACTTCGATGTCGAGATCGATAAGGCCCGCTTCCTGGCGGCGGCTTCGCTGGCCCCGGACGAGGCCTTCCGTATGCTCGGTGCCCCCAAGGTGCTGGTGCTCGACGAAGCCCAGCGACTGCCGGTGACAGCCCGGATCGTGAAAGGCTGGTACGATGCCAAAGTGCCGACCCGCCTGCTGCTGCTCGGCTCCTCTGCGCTCGATCTGCTCGACCAGAGCGCGGAAAGCCTGACCGGGCGCAATCGCAAGCTGGTATTGCCACCGCTGTTGTTTGCCGAGGCGCTGCAGTCTCAGGAGTGGTGTGAGGCTGTCCTGACGCGGCCGGCAGTGCGCGAACCGTTCGCCGCACCACTGCGGGCCTTTCTACTCCAACGACTGGCCTTTGGCAGCTATCCCGAAGTCGTGCTCTCGGCCGATCCCCGCCGTCTCCTGCGGGAACTCGAGCTCGGATTACCTTTGGAAGGACATTCTACAGACGGGGCTGGTGAAAACCCCCGACCTGATCCGCCGTTTGCTCCTGCTCCTCGCCCACCAGTCGGGCAGCGAGGTATCGGTCAACGAACTGGCTACACAACTCCAGATGGGACGGCCCACCGTGGAACGCTACCTCGACCTGCTCGAACGAACGTTCGTGATTTTCCGGCTGCCGGCCTTCAGCACCAATCCACGCAAGGAAATCTCGAAAAGCCAGAAGGTGTTTTTCTGGGATACCGGCATCCGCAATGCCCTGCTCAATACCTTCGCAGCGGACGAACTCCGCCCGGACATTGGCGCCGTCTGGGAGAATTGGGTGATCGCCGAGGTAGCCAAACGCAATGTCCTGCTGGGTTCGCCTTGCGAACTGTTTTTCTGGCGGTCACGCACCCAGGCGGAAGTGGACCTGGTGGTGAAAGCCGAATTCGGCCTGCGCGCCTTCGAGATCAAGTGGAACCCACGCCGTGCCGGCAGCGCCGCCTTCCGCACTGCCTACGGGGTGAACGTCGAACTCATCGGTCCCGACAATCCCTTCGTCGCCGATCTTCTCAACCCCTGAGTGCTATCCGGTTGTGTTGCGACAGATTTTCATGCCGACGGACTCCAGCAGCACGGGGATGAGACGGATCGTGTTGCGGTCGTATTCCTTCGTCGATTCGGTCAGCCGCTCCCAGGGGACCAGGTTCGCATTGATGCGGCGGGGCTTGTCGCTGATCTCACCGTACACCCATCCGGCTACGCGCCGTTCGGCGACCCAGCGATCGTGCTCCATGATGGCGAGGCGTTCGACTTGGTCATCATTGAAGGCGGCAATCGCCGGGCGCGGATCATCCTGCGGCGCGGCTTCGCATCCGAGTGCGCGCAACTTGAAGTGCAGGTGCGCCGCCTGCTGGCGATTCGATTCCCGGAAGTCCTCGCTCAAGGCTTGCCAGTCCTGGAGTTCCGGGCGGGTCCCCGCTTGCTCGACTCCGCCAGGTTCATTGGCGGCCTGGCGCAGCGCCAGGGCCACGTAGGCGCGGTGGATGTCGCGAGCGAACTTCTCGGTCGGTTCGTCTTCCGGTGTGGCCAACTGGGCAAATCGTTCGTCCAACCCGAAGGTGTGAATACGGGCGTGCTTCCCGGATTTCACCTCGTCCAGCAGATGCGCTAAGCCACCTTGCCCGGGTAGACGCAGCGCCACGCGCGCGCCGGTTTGCTCGAAGACAGGTAGCAGTTCCAAGGCGATCTCCAGCGCCAGCGTTTCATGGTCGAAGCACACCACCAGGCTGGTCAAGGTCTGCGGGTCCTGACACCAGCCTTCCACCAGGGCGCGGGCCTCCGGCGAAACCACCTCCAGTTGGTGAAACGTCAGGTCGACCACCTGCTCGATCTGGGGATGATGGAACAACAGCGCCGCGCGATGCGCGTCGGCTTTGCGGTCCACCACCGAGATCCGCACCCGGCTGCCGTCGATAAAGTGGCCGAGTTGGGCGGCCCGCACCGCCAGCGTGCGCCCCATCCGTCCAAAGCCGAGAATGATCAGGTGCGCTTGGCGCGTGTCGCCCGGCCCGATCCCGTCGTGGTCCAACGGCAGACCATGGACCAGCAGGTTCAGCGCCTCCGGGTCGAACGCATCGACGAAACTGAGTTGCTGCCGACGGCTGTCCGGTAGCGATACCAGAGCCCCCTGCAGTACGCTTCGCAGTTCGGTGTCGCTGATATGCACGAAACACTGCCGCTGGGCGTCGGGGCACAGCGCCACCTGAGCTGCGCGAGTGGCGATCTCGCAATTGGTTGTGTCCTCGGCGCACAGGGCATACAAAGATGAAGCAGAGTCCAACCGGGCTTCGCGCAACACGTCCAGGCGCGCCGCGTCGCCGATGACGAGCGGCACACCCAGCTTGTGCAACCGCTCCATCGCATCCGGTTCAGGCGCTTTCTCCACCGCCACGACCGATTTCCCTTTCTGAAGTAGACTCTCGATGACCACCAGGCCGCGGCTCCCCAGACCGCACACGACCGCATGGTGCTTCATGCGCTGCAGCCTGTAGCTGGCTCGTTCGACGTGCAGCAGCCGCCAAGCCGTCTCCACCAACACCCAGCCGGTAGAGGCGGCGGCCAGCCAGCGCGCCAGCTCCAGCGTCCAGGGAACGGGACCTTCAAAATGGGGAGCGTGTAAGATGAATAACTGGGCCGCGTGGTAGAGGGCGTTGGTCAGTGCGACCGGTTCCGCGCCGTGTGGGTAATGAAGGTAACCCACCGTCCCGAGGATCAGGGCGCACGGGAAAGTGAAGGCCAGCAGGCGGTACTGCCAGCGCCTTGTTTTCGAGGTTTCAGTGGATGAATGCAGGTTGGCGGGGGATTGATGGAAAGACGTCATGGCGTTTCGGAGTTATGTTGTGACAAGCGTTCGGGACCACGGGAGCACAGCCTGGTGATTGTCAGGGCGCCAGTCGGTGATGCAAAGTTGGTGGGACATAATTATCCCATAGAGTGGGTTCTTCAGTTGGTCGGTGGATGAAGCACCAAGGCGGCTTGGAAAGTGATCAACTGTCATGTCGCCACCTCTACAGAAGATGGTTCAAGAAGTTCCGACAATTCGTAGAGTGTTTCCGGGTCAATGTCGATTTCTCCGGGCCAAACCACTGTGCCGTATTCCACCTTGGCCCGATAAAACAATGGGGAACCTTTAAGTTTGAGCCAGGGTTTTTGATCCATATAAGGGGACATATCGAAACGTCGAAGTTCGCCGTTTTCAAATTGTATTATCAGCCTATAACCCGGCTGAGCTTGAACATTCGTCACATCGAGTAAAATTCCCATGCTTGTGGCCTCACTTGAGCGGATCAATACGGAAAGGCGTTTCACCGGTTGTCGCCAGTTCCCAATCGGCAAACAATTCATCCCGATGCAGATCGATCCATACCTGTACCATGCGTAGCTGCCGGTCTGGAATTTCCCCGGCGAGCAAAGCGCCATCTGCTATCGCAATAGATGCTTTCATGCCCTGATAACGGACGTGGACATGCGGCAAGTGGTGTTTGTCGTTAATCTCGAAAAACATCGAGACGATGATTCCATAAAACATACTGATGGTGGGCATTTTAGTTACCCCTAATCCAAAGTTTTAGGTTCCGCCTCGCGCCATTCGGAGAATTCATTCAAGGCAGGCAATTTGTCGGGGAAGCTCAAGGCGGCGACGAGGGCGGTGAGCAGAGCGTGGGCTTCGGGCTTTAGCTTGGGCCTCCGCGTGGCGCTTTTGCTGCAAAAAAATTGCCGGAACCGGATGCGGCTGGCAAACTATTTTCACCATTTCCTTTTTAGAAGGCGATCGACATGCATTATGCCGAACTATGCCGCGAGAAAATCGCTGTCCTGCCGGCTGACCGGCAAGCCGAAATTCTGCGTTATATCGAAGCCGTTGCCGGTGAGCCTTCCTGCCGCGAGCCGCATTGCCCCGAGCAGGCCAAAATTCTGCGCGAGGCATGGGGTGCTTGGGGTCGTATGAGCCAGGAGGAAATTGATCGAACGCTGGCAGCGATGCGCGACGAATGGGATCGCGATCCGCCCTAGTGGTCTGCAATTCTCCAAGGCCGCCAGAAACGCATCGCGATCACGGTCCAACAGGTTAATCGTATCCCATTCGGCCACCAGCTTCTGGGCGGCTTCATAGGCGTTTTGGATCATGAAGGCGGAAACCGTGGTGCCCATCAGCGCGGCGGCGCGTTCGATCATCGCCTTGGCTTCCGGGCTGGTGCGGAGGTTGATGCGGGCAGAGTCGTTGGCGGGCATGGGTCAGGCTCCTGATGTCAGGGTTTGAGGCTTGAATTGTACGTCACTTTGACTTACGCAAGGTGTTTGGTTTTCCCCCATGTTCTCGGTGTAGGTTTGAGGAACTTCTTCCTTGATGTCTTGGGGGGTTTGCCGTCGACCGATGCTTGGTCACGTCCCAATCAAGCAAAAGTGGAAAATTAAATGACCACTTTATTATATAATCGGTAATATTTATTACCAACCATGCGGAAGAGTGAGGCAATCCGGCAGCCCATGCAACACGGAAGGAGGACACCACACACCATGCTTGACCAATTGAAAGAAATCATCCTCGACGGCCAAGAAACCACTTGGTTTACCGGTGTCCCACGCCGTTTATCTATGCTGCCTGTCGCGGGCAAGGCAAGTGTCTGCATCGGTGTGCGCCGCAGCGGGAAATCGACCTTCATGTTCCAGCACATGCAGCGCTTGCTGAACGCCGGGGCGCCGCGCCAGAACCTGCTGTACCTGAATTTTTTTGACGACCGTCTGCATGGCTTGCGACAGGCTGGTTTAGGGCTGGTTCTGGAAGCCTACTACGCGCTGTACCCGGAGAAGAAACAGACCGAAAAGGTGTACTGCTTCTTTGACGAGATGCAGGTGATGCCGGATTGGGAGCCGTTTGTCGACCGCCTGCTGCGCACTGAGCTTTGCGAAGTCACGATCACCGGCTCTTCGGCGCACATGCTGTCGCGGGAAATCGCCACGCAAATGCGCGGACGGGCTCTGACCTGGGAGATGTTCCCATTTTCTTTCCGCGAATTCCTCGACAGCCTGGGCATCGACGGCGCGGGTGCGCTATCCACCCGGCAGCGGATGCTGGTGCAAAATGCCTTCGACCGGTATTGGGAGGCGGGCGGGTTTCCAGAAGTGGCGGGGCTGGATCGCCGTTTGCGCATCAAGATCCATCAGGAATATTTCCACGCGGTGCTGTTCCGCGATGTGGTGGAGCGGCATGATGTCTCGCACCCGAAGGCGGTCGCCGATTTGGCGCACTGGCTGGTGGACAACATCGCCTCGCTGTATTCGCTCAACAATCTCACTGGGTATCTGAAATCCCTCGGCCATAAGGTTCCCAAGGCGGTGGTGGCGGATTATCTGGCCTGGTTCGAGGATGCCTATTTCCTATTCACCATGCGCGTGTTCGATGCCTCGCTGAGCCGCGCCAATGCCAACCCGAAAAAATCTAGGCTCAATATGGATTCCAGTCAGTTCACCGCATCAGGCGACCAGCACTTCCGAGAGGAAGGTAAGAAAACCTTCTATTACAATAGCTTAAGATAGGGTCTGCATGGCTACCAAGCCCCTGCCAAGGCAACCCGTTCGCAGCAGTCCGGAATCCATATTGAGCCAAAATCTATTGCATCGACTCCGCGCTCGTCACCTCGGTGGCCTCCGGCGTGCTGCTGAACAAGGGGCATCTGTTGGAGAATCTGGTTTTTGTGGCCTTGCGCCGCGTCACGCAGGAGATTTTTTACTTCAAAAGCAAAAATGGCCGCGAAGTGGATTTCATCGCCCGCCTGCCGGATCGTTCGCTTCGCCTCGTGCAGGTATGCGAGACGCTGGCCGATCCGCCAACCCGCAAACGCGAGGTGCAAGCGCTGGCTGAAGCCATGGCCGAGCTTGGAATCAACCAAGCCACCCTCGTCACGCGTCACGAAGATGGGGAGATAGCCGCAGGCCAAGGCACGATATTGGTGATGCCGGCTTGGCGCTTTATGCTGGATTTGGGCAATGAGTAACCAATACCTGCTGGTTGTCTCCGTCCACTACAATCGGAAACTGGCATCATTTCTTCAGAGCCCCTGCGCGAGCCAATCCAAAGTTGGTGACCTTCGCGAGACGCCTGGATCTCGTCGGTGAACATTGCGATTCGGGCAAGATGCAACCGGATGCTAAGGACCTCGAACCCAAAGTCGAGAGGCTGTTCGAGCAGAGCACGGGCCTTCGGGTAGTCACCATTCTTGTACAAATTAAAAGCAATGCTTTCGAGCCTGTTTCGGTGTGATTGACTGATTGCTGGCTTCGGATGATTAATCTGGCGCTGAAATGAACTCCGGGGCCAACTCGTGCAGCATGGTCCGTATTTCCTGCTGACTATGGCCAAGTTTATTCAGCAGAGCAGCGTAATTGTTGATCACCGGTTGCAGGTTTGGATGAAGCTTGCGGCTAGGAGTTTGTCTGACTTGCCCAGCATAATGAGGTAAGATGACCTAACGTACCTGATGAGCCTGGCGATCAGCAACCAATTTATCCCCATAGAACGTGACCAGCCGGTGGTGATCCCGGTGCAGGAGTGGCTGGCAGAGGATCATCTGGCGCGCTTCATTGTCGAGATCGTGGAGAGTCTGGATGTCACCCCGCTGGAAGCGGCGTACAGTGGTGGCGGCTCGGCGCCCTATCCACCGAAGATGATGCTGGCACTGTTGTTTTATGGCTATGCCACTGGCATTTTTTCCAGTCGGGCGTTGGAGCGAGCCACCTATGAGCTGATCCCGGTGATTTATATCACGGGTAACACGCACCCGGATCACAACAGCATCAATACGTTCCGGAAGCGGTTTCTGGGGGAACTGAAGGGTCTGTTGGTGCAGATTTTGCTACGGGCGTATGCGCTGGGGGTGTTGCAGTTAGGCAACGTGAGTTTGGATGGGAGCAAAGTGCACGCCAACGCCAGCAAACATAAGGCGATGAGCTGGGACTATGCCAACCGGTTGGAGGAGCAGTTGCAGGCGGAGGTAGAGGCGTTATTACAGCAGGCCGAGGCGAGTCACACCGAGCCGGTCCCCGGGCTGAAGGTGGCCGACGAAGTGGCGCTCCGGCAGGCCCGGTTGCAGCAGATCGGGGAGGTGAAAGCGGAACTGGAGGCTCGTGCCCAAGCCCGGTATGCGCAGGAGCAAGCGGCCTATGAAGCGAAGCTGGCCGAGCGGCGGGCGAAGGAACAGGCCCGTGGTCGCAAGTTAGGGGGCCGTCCCCCAAGCCGCCGGAACCGGGTCCACAGGACAAGGATCAAGTCAATTTTACCGACCCGGAGTCGCGCATTATGCCGGTGAGCGGCGGCGGGTTTGAGCAGAGCTACAATGCGCAGGCCGGGGTGGATCATGGCAGTCGCCTGATCGTGGAAAACCACGTCAGCCCGAACCCGAACGATAAACAGGAACTGCAACCGGCGCTGGACAACTTCAGCCAGTTACCGGAGGAACTCGGTCAGGTCGACCATCTGCTGGCGGACACTGGCTATTTCAGTGAGGCCAACGTCAAGGCTTGTGAACACGCTACCATTACCCCGCTGCTCGCCACGGGTCGTGCGGAGCATCATCCCACCCTGGAAGAACGCTTTGCTGACCCGGGTAAAGCCCCAGACACCGCTGATCCGGTAGTCCGGATGGAACACCGATTGCAAACCCCCGAAGGCAAGGCACTGTATGCCAAACGCAAGTCCACCGTCGAGCCGGTGTTTGGCATCATCAAGCACGTGATGGGGTTTCGGCAATTTCTGTTACGGGGTTTGCAAGCCGTGCAGGGCGAGTGGAATTTGGTGTGCATCGCCTACAATTTAAAACGGCTGCAAGTATTGGTGGCAGGATAGGTCTGCCTGCAGGGAGGATAAAGGCGCTCTGAGGGCGATAAATGCCCTCGGAAAGGGCGATAGAAACGCAAAATGTGCGTTTTTTCGGCCTCGTGATAGGAAAATTGAAGTTCCGACCCTAAGTCAGACAAACTCCTAGCGCGGCTATTAGCGACCAAGCCAGTCACAACCCTCCGGTACAAGGGCTCGGCCGCCGCGTAGTCGCCTTTGGCGTCCAGCAGCGCGGCCAGGTTGTTGACGCTGGTCAGCGTGTTGGGATGCGCCCGGCCCCAGCCCCCGCTCGTAGCCCTCCAGCGCCCGCCGGTACAAGGGTTCGGCCGCCGCGTAGTCGCCTTTGGCCTGCAGCAGATCGGCCAGGTTGTTGACGCTGGTCAACGTGTCGGGATGCGTCGGCCCCAGCACCCGCTCGCCCGCCTCCAGCGCCCGCCGGTACAAAGGTTCGGCCGCCGCCAGGTCGCCTTTGGCCCGCAGCAGGTAGGCCAGATTGTTGACGCTGGTCAGCGTGTCGCCGCACCAGCGGATGATCGCCACCATCAGCCGTCGCAGCAGGCCCAGATGCCTGGCGCTCAGGGGCGAACTGCCGAGGTAGTGCTGAAACACGAAATCGCCCGGGTGGGCCTGTTGCCAGTGCGCCACCCAGTTGGCCAGTAGCGCGGACTTGCCACCGCCCGAGTCACCCAGCACGACCAGGCCCTGGCCGTCCGTGCCGTCACGGGCGAAGGCGTCGAGCCGTTGGTAATAGCTGTCCCGCCCGACATAGAAGCGGGTGCGGCGGCTCTGAGCATAGGCGGCGTGGTCCCGGTGCTCACGGGTCCAGGCATCCGGCGCCTGATCGGCGGGAAATTCGGTGTTGATCGCCGCGGTGAGGTCGGCGAGCACCAGCCCCGCCAGGGCGCGCGGATCGTGGTACTGATCCCCTTCGCGTAAGGGAATCCGCTGCTCCCGGCAGACGGCGCGCACCCGTCCCTTCAGCGCCTGTTGCCGGGCGGCGCCGGTCGCATCCTCCGCCAGAAAGTCACTTCCCCGCGCCTGGGCATAGGCCGGGTCCCGGCAGTAGAAGAACGCCCGCCCGGCCATCTCAGGATCGTTCAGTACACCGTGCAGAATCTCCAGTTCGGTGACGCTGTGCTGCGCCACTTCGCGCGCCAGCCAGTGCTCCTCCTGCAGCAGCGCCGCCGTATAGGCCTCCGGCCCCAGCACCCAGCCATAGCGCTCGCCCAGTAACCCAATGAAATAGGGTCGGCAGCGTTTGATCTCGGCCAGACAGTGGCGCAGCGTCTCCTGCTGCTGGCTCATCGCCTCGGTGATGCCCCAGCGCAGGTCCACCGCGACGAACTCCACCGCTCGCCCACGGCAGAGTTGCCGCAGCGCCGGCCAGACCTGGGCCATCAGGGTGTTGCGATCCTCCACCATGTCGCGAAACGTCGAGGAGACAAACACCCGCACCACCCGGTCGCGTTCGGTGAGGGCGATGGAAGGCGGGTTGGCTGGGCTGGCGGATGCTACGAGCTGGCTCATCAAAGTCTCCTCCAAATTGGTCCATTATTTCCCTTTCCAAAGGCCGTGCAACCTTGCATTTTACTCGGTTTTTCGCAGTAGGGCGCGCTCGTAGTAGCGCCGCTTAGCGCTCTATAGCGCTCCTATCTGATTTGTGGAATCGCCGCTTTGAACCACCCCGGCGCTGCGCGCCACCCCTCCTTATCCAAGGAGGGAAAAATCCATAACTCAAATAGGATTGCTATATTTTAAATCCTGATCGGCGGCTCGGATCGCACTTGGAGTAAACCGGCTCGGATCAATTGCAAGGTTCCTGGATATTCTGTATTGTCAATACCTTAAGCGCTGACTTCCCAAGCGCAGATAACACCACCGACATTCCGCACGTCAGCACAACTTGCTGAATAATTAAGGTTAATTTTCATGCTCTCCGCGTATCGGCGATGCGCGCCATGTTGGGCACAAGATTGGAGAGTTGAAATCCATGTCACCCGCTCTGGAAAAAATTACCCCGGAAATTCACAAGGCACAGATTGACACGTATAGCATGGAGCTTTCACATTACAAGACCTATGCCGACGTGTTGAAGCGCATCCTGGAGCGTGCCCGTGCGTTGGCCGTGCCGGCAGCCTTCGTGCAGTCCCGCGCCAAGACCCTGTCGAGTTTTGCGGAAAAGTGTGTTCGCAAATATCGAAAGCCTCGTCCTTCCCGATTCGGGGGAGTTTACGACGATCCTGTCCATCAATTCACAGACCTGTGTGGGGCACGGGTGATTGTGCAATCCCTCCTGCAAGTCCAGGCCGTTTGCCAGTTCATCGAGACCAGTTTCGACATTTTGGAAAAGGATGACAAGGTCCTGCAACTGAGCGAAAGCACGTTCGGCTATCGTGACCTGCATTACATCATCCAACTGCTGCCGGAACGCCATGCCAAGCTGGGAATCAGCGCAGAGGAGCAGCGTGAGATCGGCCAGCGGTGGGCGGAAATCCAGGTCAGAACCTGGCTCCAGCACGCCTGGGCCGACTCGCTGCACGATCGCATCTACAAAAGCAGCCTCGAACCTTCCCCGGCCATACGACGAAGTGGGGCACTACTGGCCGCCCTGCTGGAGGAAGGCGACCGCAACGTGGACGCGATGGCCGAAGAACTGGATGGCATGATCGCCAATTACACGGCTTTTGCGTCTCGGCAGAATGTGAACGAAGAGATTAACGTTCAACGGCTGATTCTCCAGAACGAACCCGACGATAAGAAAAAGCCGGGGCTCGCGCTGAAGCTGGCGCGCCTGCTCGAAGCCTGCGGCGACTATGCCGGTGTGGCAGCGCTGTTGGAACCGCATCGCGAACTGACGGATGCCAATCGCGGCGAGTTACTCCAGTCCCTGGGATTCGCGCTTTGCAAGCAACATAAAATCTCCCCCAGGACGGCTGAGTTTCAGCGCGGCCTGCGGTTTCTGGAAACAGCGCGGGATCTCTGCAACCAGCCAGATCTTACCTATGTGCCCGACTTGCGCCGGGGGCATGCCCTCCATGCCCGGGTGCTGTCCCGTTTGGGCTGGGCTTATGCGCAGGTGCCCGGCCAGGAGCACAAGTCCCGCGAGCATCGCTTCCAGGCCCATGAGCAGGAACCTTCCAACCCCTATTATCTGGCCGACATGCTCGGCTTCGAGATGTACCTGACGCGCCAGACCAGTCTCCCTGCCACCCTGCGGACGGCCCTGCGTGAAGCTATCAAGACCTGCCGGGACCATGCCGCCAACGGCATCGAACTCCCGTACTCCTATTTCACGACCGGCCGACTCAGTCTGCTGCTGGGACAACCGCAGGAAGCCCTCGGGTATTACGCCCGAGGCGCGCGGCAATATCTGTACGGTGAACAGGCGTTTCCGGCAGACGTGTTCGAAGAGGAGATGACCTGGTTGCAACGGCTGCATTTCGGCAGCACCGTTCCGCCTGACTGTCAGGTGATACTGGACCTATTGGACGTGGCGGAAAGGGTTCGAGCCCTGGGAACCACTGGCTCCCCGGAGCGACAGTGCCGGGTCTTGATGATCGCAGGTGGCGCGGCCAGCATGGCGGCCGCAACGCTGGTGGGCGTGCGGCCGCTGCTGGAAGCGGCCCTGAGCGCTTTCTCTGGAAAAGTCATCTCGGGTGGCACCGTCGTCGGTATCCCCGGTTTGGTAGGTGAAATCGCCGCGGAACTCCAGGACAAGGGATTAAAGCTATTCGAACTGGTCAGTTACCTCCCCGAACACTTACCCCATGATGGTCCCAGGGACAGCCGGTACGACCGTTTCGTCGTGTACGGACACGATCGCTTTTCTGCGGAACAGATTCTCCAGTGCTGGAAGGATTTACTGGATGAAGGTGTCCACCCCAGGGATGTCATGTTGTTCGGCTTCGGTGGTGGCCCGCTGAGCGCCGTCGATTACCGGGTAGCGCTCAGTCTTGGCGCCTCGGTCGCGGTCGTGGCCGGTACCGGCGGCGCCGCGGATGAACTGATGCAAGACGATCTCTGGTCCAGCTTGCCGACCCTGATCCCGCTGGTGAGCGATGCGGCCTCTGTCTGGGCCTATGTAGCTCCCCCCACGCGATCGTTTGGCGCGGAGGTCGTCGAAGAGATGGCCCAGGAGATCCATGAAAGTTATCGCGCCAGCAATACCAAGGATCTTAAAGACAATATGCAACCCTGGCCGAAACTGCAGGAAACCTACCGCCGTGCCAACCGAGAACAGGCCCGATTCGCCATCCAGATTCTGGAAGCCTGTGGGTTCGGAATTCGCCAAGTCGAAAAGCCCAACGAGCCCACGATTTTCCGGGACTTCACCCAGGAGGAAATCGAGCGCATGGCGGAGTTGGAGCATGGCCGCTGGAACGTTGACCGCCTTCGCGACCAATGGCGTCCGGGACCCCGCGACAATGTCAGGAAACTGCATGACTGCCTGGTTCCATGGGAGCAGCTTCCGGAACACATCAAATTCTATGATCGAGAGGCGGTCTGCCAACTTTCCCACCGTCCTCGCCAAGGCGGGTCTCGAAGTGTATCGAAAGTAAAGGGCGGAGCGCGGCCCAAACGCAAACACCTTTGACAACAACCCGCCATGCTCAACAAAGACATTCGCCTACCTTCACGAGTGACGGTGCAAAAATCGTCCGGGCACAAAATCCATCCGTTCGGTTGGTGGACCCTGGTGGCGATTGGGATTCTCCTGCTGGCCGCCTGCTCCCGTACCCCTTCCGTACAGGATCAGCCAACCGGGCCACCGGCAGCCGTGGAGTCCAAAGCCAAGTCTACGGAGTTTGTGGTCCTCATCGACAACTCCCGCAGCATTTCACCGCCGGAACAGATCATCATCCGTGAGGCCACCCTGCTGCTGGCGGACCTGGCCGATATCGGAGACCGCCTCTCCGTCATTACCTTCGGAGAAAACGCCCGACTAGTGACCTCCCGGCAGTTACAGGGAGACAGCGACCGCCTGGCTTTTAAGAACGACGTTCGACAAGGCGTTAATTTCACGGAAAAGCTCTCGGACATCCGCGCCGGCCTGCGACTGCTGGTTCAGGACCGCAGCCGGCTTGTTCCCGACGGCGGACGCCATCCATGCCGCCGTCCTGTTCAGCGATGGCAAGTTGGAACCCAGAAATACCTCCCCCCAGGAAGCTTTGCAGCAACTGCTGACGGATCTCAAAGGACCGCTGGCGGATAGCGACATTTATGCCGTCGTGCTGGGCGATACCACCAGCCGGCAACCGATCCCAGGAATCAACCCGCCGCTCACCGGTCTCGAACTGATGACCCGGCAGGTGGCACGGGCCCCGGAATACTTTTATCACGCCCGCCAGACTCGAGCAACTGCCCGAGATAGCAGTCACCATTCTCAACAAGACCAAGGGCATCGCCTCCCTGGGCGAGGAAAGCGGCGCCACTTTCCGGATCGATGGCACCGTCCGCGCCATGACCCTGATCGTGCGCAAGCGGCCTCCGGGCGCTCCCGCCAGCTCTCCTCTGCCGGAATCCCAACAAATCCAACTGGTTCCTGCTGAAGCGCAGGCCCCGGCGGACGAGTCCATCTACCGCAGCAGCGACTATCAGCACTTCGATCTCTTCATCGTGCGCAAACCCCGCGTGGGTCTGTGGAAGGTCGAACGCAGCGATGGCGGCGCGCTCACCGTGCTCAGCAAGATACTCACGCCCGTCGACCTGCGGGTCCAGACCAAACCCCATTACTATCTGAACGAGTCGGCTACTGTCCGCGCCTGGCTGTGGGACAAGGAGCGGAATGCCGTCACTGACGAGGTCTATCAACTCCAGGCCCACGTCGCCACCGCGGGCCAGTTGCCTTCTTCACCCCATTACCTGCCGCTGCAGCGCGAAGCCCAGACCGGTCAGTATTACCTCCATGCTCCAGGTCCCCTGCTGGACGCAATCGGCAGTCCCCGTCCCGACCGGATCGAACTGGAGCTGATTGCCAAACGGCAGGAGGATCCCTGGTTTATGCGCCGTTCCCTGCCAGTCAGTCTGGAGTTACGGGAGCCATTTATCGAGTGGTTCCAGCCGCCTGAGGTCACCAGAACCCTGCTGCTGCGCAATCTTCCCCTGCTGGCGCGCACGGTGGCATACACTTTCGGCGGCCGGTTGATTCCTGAGCGTTACGCCGCGGTCGGGTTTGAAGTCCCACCCGAATTGACCGTCATTGTCGAGCGCTTCGATGCCGACACCGGCCAGTATCTATCCCTCTTCGAGGCGCCAGGCAAGGTGGTCAGCGAGAACGGTGCGCTGGCCTTTCGGATTCCCCACGATTTTGCCGAGTACGGCGACTATCGCTACGGCTATCGTCTCACTGGCTCTACCGCAACGGGCCCCTTCATCCTGCAAAGCCCGTGGTATTCCTTCCACATCCAGTTTTTCCGGGAACTCGCCGCCGGGTTGGGACTGCTGATACTGGTGGTGATCCAGCTCATTTCCCAGTGGACCGCCAAACTCAAGGGAGTGGTCCAGATTCAAAAGACCGGCCTTACGCCGGGCTTTACCAGCATTCCCGTCAGTCCCCGCCCGGTCTTCGACAGCCAGACGGTCACCAACCTCGATCTGGGAGGGACCCGTTTCCAGATTCGCCCCCGGCGCTACCTGTTCCTGTACAAACGCTGTTGCGTGACGCTCGTCACCGGTCTGGCCCAGTTGGATCAGCGTCCTCTTCTGCCGGGTAAAACCGGGTGTGTACCGGCAAAGGGGGCGCACAAGTTGAGTTTCTCCCATCCCGACGGCAGTGGCGTCACGGTGACCCTGACGCTGGTGGTATGAATTGAAAGCTGATTATTTCATTAGAGTAGGAAAACTCCATGGCAAACCCTGAATTCCGTAAAACCATCCTGATCGGCCTGGGTGGCGCCGGGCAGCAGATCGTATTGCGCACCAAGCGCTTTTTCCTGGATACCTACGGCGTCTTACCGCCTTCCATCAAGATTCTGTGTCTGGATACCGATGACGAAGCGCTGAAGATGCGCTCGGCCAGCGGCAGCCGGGACTACGCCATCGAGCCGCAGGAGTTTCTGCATCTGCAGGTCAGCCAGCCCAGCGATTTCATCAGCGCCACGCCGGTCGTCAACCAATGGTACATCAAGCCCGTGCCGGTCGGCGCCATCAGCCACGGGGCGGGGGCCGTGCGCCAGAATGGACGACTGGCTTTGTTTTACCACATCATCGAGATTCAGCGGCGCATCGATACCCTGATCACCGCCTTGAACGATCTGCAACTGGAAACGCACATGCATACCGCGCGGGAGCGGCTGGGAGCGACGACCGATTTCGATCTCTCCCGGCGGGATCTGGAAATCTATGTCTGTGGTTCCCTGGCGGGAGGTACCGGCAGCGGCACCTTCCTCGATATGGGACTGCTGTTACGCCATCAATGCCCTAACTCACTCATCCACGGTTTCTTCCTGATCCCGTGGGTCTATCGCAACAAGGCGTTTGCCTACCGGGTTTCTCAGAATGCCTACGCGGCGCTGGCCGAAATCGATAACCTGCAAAGCATCATGTATGGGGATAAACACTTTATCCCCTACCGGATGCGCTATGGTGACGTCCAGGTGCAGGCCGATAAAGCGCCTTATGACCTCTTTCACGTGATCGATGGCCGCAATGAATATGGCGAAAACATCGACGATGTTGCAGGCCCTGTGCGAGACCGTCGCCAATGCGCTGTTTCTCTCCATCGGCGCGATGTCCTATCGAATCACCAGCGTCACGGATAACCTGCTGGCTCATATCAACGTCGCCTCGCCCCGGATCTGGGAGGGCCGCTACGCCCGTTATTCCAGCCTGGGGATCAGCTCCATCCACTATCCCGCCCCGGAACTGCACCGGCTGCTGGCGGCGCACAACGCCCTGGCGCTGTGCTCGACGGCCCTGCAACAGCTCGAGTCGGGCCGGTCTGCCGAAGAAGCGACCAGGACTCGGCAACAAACTGCCCAGGAAGTGGACAGCTTTATCAAGCAGATCAATCTGACCCGCAACCACGTGCGCGCCCACCTGTGTCCCGACCAGGCGCCGGTGGCCCTGACCCTGCAGAATTTCGAGATCGCCGACCCCGCCTTTCCGGCCCTGCTGCAGGCGAATTTCGATGGGGCCAGGAATAACCTGGTACAAAGCCTGACAGCCGGCTATCAGGGAGCCGGACGGGTATTCAGCGAAAACCTGCTGCAAAACCTGGATCAGCGTTTAAAAGAACTCGCCGGCAACCCGCGTATCGACTCGGCCAGCCGGCGCGAATGGACGGCTAACCTGGCGGATCACTTGCAGCGTCTGCTCGACGAAGTGTCTCAGGAACGGGTAGAGGCCGATAAACAACTCAATAACTTCCAGCACAATGCCCAGGGACTGCTCGCCATTGCCGTACAATCCAGATATATGCCTGTCGTCGGTGGTCCTCGCAAGAAAACGGCCCTGCTTTGGGCCGACGAGGCCGGCAAAGAGTTGACCGCGCTGAAGGCGCAACTCAACCTCGAGCAGGAAAAGCAGTGCTACGAAGCGTTGCTGCACCGCGTAGAAACCGCTGCGGCCATCGCCGTGCCGAACCCCTCGGAGATCGCCAGAGCGCTGCTCGACACCGAAAACGAATTGCGTAAACGGGTTGCCAATGAGGAGAAAAACCTGGAAATCCTGCGCAACCGGCCTAACCACGTCCTGCTGGGCTATGGCCGGGTGGTGGTGATCCCGAATCAGCAGCAAAGCCGGTTGTGGGATGCGATCACGCTGCCTTATGAGCAGTTCATTCAGGATGCGGCGGTCTATAACGCTGAAGATTATCTGCACCGGCATCAGCAGGGTCCCGGTAAGCTCATTGCTCTGTTCCTCGATTACTGCCGGGATAAACTGGCTTACCTGACCGAGATTACCGTGGATCAGGCGCTGGAGTCGCTGGCCCAGGAGAGCGGCGATCCCACGGCCTTCGTCAGGCAGCAGTTCGATCATTTGTTCCGCCTGTCCGCCGCCCTGTGGAGTTTCGATCGCGGTCATATCACTCCCGAACGGGCGGCGCAGATGGACAAGATTATCAATCTGGGATTTTACGATCACGAGGCGGATGTGCCCCGCTACGAGCACATCGCCGAGGATACCAAGGCGCGGTTTCACATCCGCTCCGATCTGGCCTATTCCACCACCCGCGACCCCTGCCATATCTGGATGCTCAACTATGCCGCCGCCATTCCCGCCTATTTTCTCAATGGCTTGCGCGAGGCCCGCGATGCCTATCACGAACAGATCAGCCCGACCTATCACGTGGACAGCTATTTCGAGATGAATGTCCCCGATCTGTTCCCCGCCGGTGAAATCGATAACAAGGTTCTGCGCGTGCTGGGCATGGCGATCGTGCCGAGTATCGATGTCATTCACGACCAGAAACTGGCCAAGGGGCACAAATTCACCTGCGATCAGGCCGCCATCCGGCAACTGAATTACGATGACCCGAAGGTCTGGCTGCTGTTCCGTGATATGTACGCGGAAGTGAAAGATGACTACGTTCCCCACCGCACCGACAATCTGTTCGACGTGCTGGCGAATCTGCTGCGGGAACGGGTGCGCGCGATGGCACGGGATGAGTTGCGCCGTTGTATCGAAGACTACATCGCCAAGGTCTGCCGGAAGCTGGAAAGCCGGGATTTCTCGCGCCTGATCAGTGCCCGGCTGACCTATCAGGAAATCCGGGCGCTGCAGGATTTTCTGGAGAAGCCGCCGCGCGGCTATGGGATGGACGTCGATAAGTACATCGATGGCGTACTGGGGTAAGGATGGATACCGTACTGGTTCCGCCCTGGCCGCTGCAGGCCGGGCGCCAGACCCCACTGGTGCTCTGCGGGTTAGGTGAGACCGGCCAGCGGTTTACCCGCTGGCTGGCCGACACGTTGCAGTCCCCGGCGGGCGGCGGGGCGCTGTGCCGCCTGTTCCTACCCCGCGAAAACCCTGCCCAGGAACTGCGGGAGCTGTTGCTCGCAGTGGCCGATCAGGCCCAGGGACGGGCTTCCAGTATCGAGGTCAAGGTGCTGGCTTGCCGCCTGGCAGATAGAGGGAGCAGTTTTGAGCGGGCAGTTGGCGAACATCAGCCAGGTGCTGGGCGCCACGCTGCCAGGCAATCAATCGCTGACGCTGACGGTCTTCGTAGCGCCGCCCACCGGCGAGGATGAGACCCAACAGCGCAGCCGGCACTGCTTCCTGGAACTCGAACCGCCGTTGGGCGCCCTGCCTTTTCTGAATGCCGTGCTGGTGTATCAATGGCCGCTGGAACTCTATCGGCGGAGCTCCGAAGACGAGCAGCGCCTGCAAACGGCGGTGGCCCTGCCGGATCTGCTGGAACTGCTGGTCCGGGAGAGTGGCGACGCCGACCTGGTGGCCATCGTTCAGCGGTTGGGGTATCCCACCGTCCGGGACCGGCAGCAGGTAGCCGGGCGCAAAGCCGGTTATTCGGCACTGGGAGCGCAGCGGCTGATTTACCTCCGGGAAGCGACGCTGGAACATCTGGAAGCCCGGTTTCAGCAGGCGCTGTGCCAGCAGGGGTTGCTTGATCCGAACCACGCTTTCCCCGTCGCAGCGGGATTTCCTGGGAGGGCAGGCCCGGCACTCGCTGCAGGAGTGCGAGCGGGTATTTACCGGGTTCTACGCCAGTGTGCCGGAAACGGTAGCCAATCTGCCCGCCGATCCTCTGGGGTCCGCCGGAAAGCGGACAGGCGCTCAGCATTTTCGAAAAAGAATTCGACCAGGCCAGGAAAAGGACTGGAGCAACGGCTGGAACCCGTTCCTCTCCTTCTGGAGCAGCAGTTCCGCGAGGCGCTTGATAGTGTGCTGGCCGACAGCCACGGCTATCTCGCCGGTGGCCGTTTCTATCTGGCGGCGCTGGCCGCCGGGCTGGACGAGCTGCAGAAAACCCGCTGCCAGCAACCGTTCGCCGCAGGCGTCAGCGCCTGCTATGCCGGCTGGATTCCGGAGTTGAGCCGGCATTGCGGAATGGCGGCGCCGGCCACGTTACCCAACGCCGAACCGGGCGCCACGGTGGCTGCCGCCGTGGCCGCGTTTCAGGCAGTGACTGCCGATGCCGGCGCGGAACGGTCGGCGCCAGTTCGCTTTTTCACGGCAAGCTGGGACTGTTTGAATGCTTATCTGCAGCAGGCATTGCCCGAGGTCGCGGCTGCCTGGCAATTGCTCATGACGACCGGCGAGCAGTTTTTCGTGGCAGCCGGGGAACTGGCGGCGCAGGTGCAGGAGAATCAGCAACTCCAGCACGCTACCCGTGAGGCTATTGCTGCCCTGTATGACCGTTATCCCTGGTACCGCCGCCGGTTTTTCCAGCGTGCCGCCTTTCTTAAAGAACAGCAGGCCCTCGGAACGCGGCTAGCGGCACTGGAGCAGGCGCATGCCGCTTATCTGACGTGCTTATGGGGTGTTGCGGCGGTTTTATCTGGAACTGGTCGATGGACGCAGCTCTGGCCGAACCTGGTGCGGTTGCTGATCATGGCCGGTTTGCGCCGTCGTCCGGCCACGTTGACAGTGGAGTTCGAGGCCTTCTGTACGGCAGTGGCAACAGCCTGTGCGGAACGCTGGCAACCGGCGGCAGCGGTTCCCGAAGTGGATCGCTGGACGGCAACCACGGTCGTTACTGCCGCCAGGCTGGACACGCTGTATGGTGAGGTAGTCGGATTTACCCCGTGGCTGGAATGGGCCAGGCAGGCACTGGCGTTCTTACCTGCCGGTGTACTTGATCCCGCGCAACTGCCGGCTTACCGGCATTGCCAGACGCTGCGGGATCACTGGCATGCCGATCCGGCGCTGCTGGTACAGCGGCTGGCCGACTTTGCGGCGGTCTGGTTCGCGCCGGTGCGCCGCCTCGATGCACTGGATTTGATCGAGTTGAGTGGTCTGGAGCAGGCCGAAGTCTTCCTACGCCAGATGCTGGCGAAAACCGAGCGTTTACCGGAGTTCGCGTCCGGCTGGTTGCCACTGGTGGCGCAACACCACTTGCCCCGGCGGGTGCGGGTGATCCGCTGCACCCGGCGCATCCAGGACCGGTTGTGCAGCCAGTATGGCCACCTGTTTGGAGCCAATGAGTGTTTCCTGGAGGTGGAAACGGCGGAAATGATCGATCTGACGACTTTCAATTTCGGGTTTCCGGCATTTCTGTTGCATGCGCTGCACGCGGTCCAGTCCGTTACCCTGGCAGCGGGCGAGTCGTTAGCCGACAACCTGGGGCCAGTACCGGCCAGTCAATCCTGAGGAGTTAATTGTCCTATGTACGAACCAAACCTATCGAAACCAGTGGGGTCCAGATTCCGGCGGAACTGGCGGCGCTGATCGAAGAATTGGCGAAACACAATCATGATCTCTGGGCACAGCAGCGTATGCGGCGAGGGGTGGACTTATGGTGCTGCAGCGCAACGACGCGCGCAAGGAGCATCCCGATCTGGTGCCATATAAGGAACTGTCCGAGGCCGAGAAGGAGTACGACCGCAATGCGGCGGTGGGGACGATCAAGGCGATCCTCAGCCGCGGGTATCGGATTGTGCGCGACTCCTGACTGTGCCGATAATGGCCCGGAGGCCGCATGACGACCACGACGCAGCGCCCGGTACCCACGGTGCGGGCGATTATCGCCGATGCCGAGGGGCGGGTGCTCCTGTTGCAGCGGAGTGCCGGCAGTTATGGAGGTACCAGTTGGTGTCTGCCGGGCGGTAAGGTGGATTATGGTAGGACGGTCGAAGAGGCGGTGATTCAGGAAGTCTTGGAGGAAACGTCGCTGCGCTGCATTTCAGTCCGTTTCCTGTTTTATCAGGACAGCCTGCCTCTGGAGACGGGTGGTATGCATTGCATCAATTTCTATTTCGAGTGCCGCACCGAGGGCACGGTGCGGCTCAATCCGGAGTCGGTGGATTATGCCTGGATTGGGCGTGATGAATTGAGTCGATATGCCATCGGCTTTCGGAATGGTGAGGGATTGCTCAGGTATTGGGGGCAGCAACTGTAGCTTGGATGGAGCGCAGCGAAATCCAGGCTATGGTCCTGAGACCAGCCTTGGGTTGTATAACGTCGGTTTAGAGAGCGTATCATTGAAGGCATCGCTCGATACCCCGCCTGGAACCCCCTGATACCCCTATGGCCAGAATCCACCTTTCCTCCACCTGCAGCGACCTTGAGCAACACCGCACCGCGGTCTACCGCACGCTCCGGCAGATGGGGCATGAGGTGATCGCCATGGAGGATTATGTTGCCACCGATCAACTCCCGGTGGACAAGTGTCTGGCTGATGTCGCCACCTGTGATCTGTACGTAGGCATCTTTGCCTGGCGCTATGGTTACCGGCCACCGCATGAAAACCCGACCCACAAGTCCATCACGGAACTGGAATACCGGCAGGCCCGGCAAACGGGCAAAACCTGCCTGCTGTTTCTGACGGAGGAGAGTGAGGCATCTGCCCCGCTGGAGGCAGAGGCTGATGACTCGGAAGACTATCGGTGCATCCGGGAACTGCGCTGCGAACTGAAGCTGGAAAATGTCGTCAGCTATTTCAGGAATCCCGACCATCTCGCCAGCCTGGTGAGCGTTGCCGTCCGGCACTGGGAGCAGTCGCAAACCAAACCGACCCGCCAGCCGGGAATCTGGGGACGGTGGCTGGCAGGGCTTGCGGCAATCCTGTCCGCACGCCGTCACACCCGGCGCTATCTGCGCAACCTGCTGGCGCAGCACCGCGAGTTCACCTTCCTCGGTCGGGCCAAGCCGTTACAGTTGGAAAATATCTATGTCAGCCTGAAGGTGGGGGAATACACGTCCGCGGCGTTGCGACCCGATGCGCCTGACGCCGGATCGGTTGAGGAAACCGCCGCCCCGGCGGGCGAAGGGCGCACGGTGGAAATCCCGGAAGCGCTGCTTCTGTCCCGTCGGCTGGTGGTGCTCGGTGATCCGGGAGCGGGGAAGACGACTCTGCTCAAGTACCTGATCCTGCAAGGGGTGCAGCGTGACCCGCGGCTGGCCGAGTTCGCCCGCGCCCTGATCCCCACCCGCCTGACCCGGTGGCTGGAACCGGCCTGCCGTTTCCTGTCGGGTTTAGAAACCGTTACCCTCGCTGTTATCTTGAGCCTGGCGGCTCTGCTAGGCTGGATAGTCGCGGCATTCTATTCGCCTCATCCCTTTCTCGCCGGGGGTACTGGCTTCGGTCTTTTCGTTGCACTGGTCCTCTTGTTCGTAAAATCCTCACGTTCCGCCATGGCCTTCGGCGCCTGTCTGGGGATTGATCTGCTGCTTGTCGCTGCCTGGCAGGCACTGGTCAGCCCCTGGGCCTTGGGGCTGATGGGTGGCAGCCTCGTGGTCTGGCTCTATCCTGTCTGGGTCCAGGGGCTGCTCTGGCCCCTGCGGCAACTGCTCTACCGGGGAACCCACTACCCGCTGCCGGTGTTTCTGACCCTGAACCACCTGGGACGCGATGGCCGGCCGATCGAGGATTACCTGGCCGATACGCTGTCGGAACAGGGGTTTCCCCAGGCCCGACGCTGGCTGGCCCGGCGGCTGGCGCGGGGGGAATGCCTGCTGCTGGATGCACTGGACGAAGTGGCCGACCCCCAGGCACAACGCCGGGTCGTGGCGGAGATCAATCGCCTGCGGGCTGCTTATGGGGAAGGCAATCAGATCATCGTGACCTGCCGGATTGCGGGCTTTCCCCGCACCCTGAACGGCTACCGTCAACTGGAAGTGCAGGCGTTGACGGAAGCGCAGATCGCGCGGTTCGTGCACAACTGGTTTGCCGACACCGCCGACCCGCAGGAACGGGAACGCCGGATCGACGGGTTGCTGCGCGGGCTGGGGCGCAGCCCCGGCATGCGGCTGCTGGCCACAAACCCGCTGCTGCTGTCGCTGATCGCCCTGCTGTACGAGCGTGACTGGCGCCTGCCC
This sequence comes from uncultured Pseudomonadota bacterium, assembly GCA_963708455.1. GTDB lineage: Bacteria > Pseudomonadota > Gammaproteobacteria > Competibacterales > Competibacteraceae > CAIMUS01. Next base: position 382,741 of record CAVPSQ010000003.1, on the reverse strand, counting down.
GAACGGCGGGTGGAACTGTACGAGGAGGCAGTGAAGTTACTGATTGCCGACTGGGATAAACTGCGTGGCATCAGCCGCCAGCCGCGCCTGCTGCCGGAACAGAAACAACACATCCTGACCCAGTTGGCCGCCTGTTTCCATGCCGCCGGCCGGCGGGTGGTCGAAGACGAGCAGTTGCGGGAGTACCTTACGGCGGTATTGCCCGGCTGTGGCGGTTCCCTGCCGAACCCGGATACCGTTCTGGAGGAACTCATGGCGCACACCGGCCTGTTGCGGCAGAAATCCCGGTCTTCCTACGACTTCGTGCATCTGACCTTCCAGGAATTTCTCACCGCGCGGGCTTGTCAGGCACGGGGGGAAGGAATCCAACTGCTGGACAGAACCGGCGATACCTGGTGGCGGGAAGTGATCCGCCTCTACGCGGGGCTGGAGCGGGACGCCACGGCGCTCCTGCAGGCACTGCGCGAGCGCGACCTGTTCCTGGCTGCCGGCTGTCTGGCCGATTGTAAACCGCTGGCGACCGAAGCTTTTCGCGAAGTGGCGGCAGTGATCGTCGGCGACTTACAGCAACGGCTGCAGGACGAGAGGCAGCGCCAGGCCGCCGCCGATGCCCTGGCTGAACTGACGGCGTGGGATACCACGTCCTTCCTGACCGCGGCGGTAGCGGCGGCGGAGGCACAGCCGGCGGTCGCGCTGGCGGCCCTGCTCGCGCTGGCCCGGGCCGCGGACAAGGCCGTACTGGAGCCACTCTTGGCCGATATGGGCCGCATCCTGCGCCTGCTCCACGGGCAACTGCCCCAGGTCGCCCCCGCGCTGCGCCCCCGCATTCTCACCCTGCTCGAGACGTTGGGCCATCCCCTGGTGTTCGTGCCGGCGGGTGAGTTCAGCATGGGCAGCGAGGAGTCTGCGGATGAACGTCCGGTGCATCGGGTCTTCCTGACGGAGTACTGGATTGACCAGTTTCCAGTCACCAACGCCCAGTTCGCGCAGTTCGTCCAGGCGACGGGTTATCAGGCCCAGGGAGAGTGGCTCAGCGCGTTCCAGCCGGGTAAAGAGCGCCATCCGGTGGTCAATGTAACCTGGGACGATGCCTGTGCTTACGCTAAATGGTGCGGCAAACACCTGCCGACCGAGGCGCAGTGGGAAAAGGCGGCGCGGGGCACGGACGGACGCCGCTATCCTTGGGGTAATACCTGGGACGGCAACAAGTGCAACGTTTCAGGCCGCGGAACGACACCGGTGGGCACTTATCCCGAAGGGGCCAGTCCTTATGGCTGCCAGGATATGGCTAGTAACGTCCTGGAATGGGTCGCCGATTGGTATGATCCCAATTATTACGGCATAGGTCCACGTGAAAATCCCCCAGGACCGGCGGTGGGTGACCGCCGGGTGGCGCGTGGCGGGTCCTGGGGCCTCAGCCGCGGCTGCCACTCCGCGCGCGCCGCGTCCCGCAGCAGAGTCGGCGTCTCACGCGTCCGTGGCCTCATTGGGTGGCGATTGGCGTGTTTGTCCCCCCACTCTGAACCACTGAACACTGGATTACTGAACACTGATAGCCGCGTAGCGGCGAGGGGCGCGTAGCGGCGAGGGGCGCGTAGCGCCCTGTCTTTTCCGCGCATTTTTTGGGATCTGGGATGTAGGAGCGAGCTTGCTCGCGAACCACGCCGGCCTGGCGGCGACCGCTCCCTTCGCGAGCAAGCTCGCTCCTACAGGCGCCTTGGAGCGGTTTGTATAACGTTTTGAGGCTGAAACCACTGTCACTCAGGCAGCATGGCGCCGCTGCTGGTAAATGAGGCGTAGGGGCGGCGGCAACAAGTCAGCCGGGTAAGTACCTGTACGCAACTTACCGAGGTGCCACCACCAATGGGTCAGAGGTTGAGCGGGATCGTCATCCAGTAAATACGATGCCACTTCATCCAGTACCAGCACTGTATCGATGACATCCGCGTCCAGTTCAGCGAGTTCCGCCTGTTCCGCTGGCGTCAGTACCGCCTGCGATAACCGTTCACGCCCATGTCGCAACAAAGGACCTTCCCCCATATCCAGGGCAAAGTGAACTTCTTCGCGATAACCATTCAAGCGAACAAATCGTTGCGTCGCCATCGGGGATCTCCTAAGTTAGCCAAATCGTAACTACTCAGGTAGGCTCGGAGTTCCACCTCCTGCTGGCTTCGAGAGTTCGGAGTTCCGGCTTCAGCCGGTCTTGGACCGCGTAAACGCGGAACTCCAAACAGGCGCACTGGCGCTCACCTATAAACTGGATAGACCCTGTTGACAACCGTAGGGGGACCTGAGTAGTTACAATAATTCTAACTACTCAGGTAGGCTCGGAGTTCCACCTCCTGCTGGCTTCGAGAGTTCGGAGTTCCGGCTTCAGCCGGTCTTGGACCGCGTAAACGCGGAACTCCAAACAGGCGCACTGGCGCTCACCTATAAACTGGATAGACCCTGTTGACAACCGTAGGGGGACCTGAGTAGTTACGTTGTACCATGATAATTTCTCCCCAAAGCCGGAATACGGGCAAACGATAACATGGCCTGTCGTGGTTTTCCAGGAAACCGCCTCGTTCCGGCCACATACAACTGCGCTATCACTGCGCCGGCATTTGGGCAATCCGCGTCAAGCGCCCCTTCTTGTCGTAGCCGTACTCGACCTGGTAGACAGCGCCGATGCTGACGCCGGTAAGCCGGCCGTCCGCATCGTAGGCATAGTCGAGGTTCAAACCATCAGGCGTGTGGATTGTCTTGAGTTGCCCATCCTGTTGGCCTGGTCCGTAGTAAGACACCACCCACTGGCCGCCATCGAACTGCTGGATTTTCTGAGGCCGCCCCTGTGCCAGCTCAATCGAAGCTGTGTTTTTCCCCTCACTGAGTTCGACTCGCCGCAGCTCACCCGTTTTGGAATCATAGCGATTAGCCTGACGATAACCCCAACTGGTTTCCACCTGGCTCACCTGCCCATCCGGGTTACGGCTGATCCTGACACCCTGCTGGCGGCCGTTCCGGGTTGCAGTATAGCCGGCCCATTGGCCCTGCGGGTCATAACCGATCTGTACCTCGGCGCCGCTGTAATCCTTCCAGGCCACCGGGCGGGCCAGTTCGTCATAGTCCATCTGCAGCCAACGGTCGAAACGGGTACCGGCGTTCGGCGGCGTAATCAGCACCTGGTCGAGCAGCCCGTCCTGCCGATAGTGCGGATGCGTCGCAAACGATTCATAGGTAGCAGTCGCCGGCTGACCATCCGGCTGCCAGTGCTGCTGCACCAGCAGGCGATCACCCTGGCGCAGTGTGCTCAGGCGGCCGGCGTCATCGTACTCGGTAACATAACTGCCACCTTCCGGAATCTGCCAGGTATCCTGCCTGCCATCGGGCGAGCGGGTGATGGCATAGCGTCCGCCTTCCGGCAGGGTCAGGGTGGTTTCCAGCGCACCACCCGCACGGCTCTGCCAGTCGATGCGGCTGCCATCCGCCAGCACCCGGCGCACCGGCCGATAGGCGGTATCGTATTGAACCGTCTCCACGGCCTTGCCGTTCTGCAGGGCGGACACGGTAACGCCTTGGGGCGTGGTGCTCGTGGTATAGGCCAGGGTCGAACCATCGGCCCGCTGTTCCTGCTGTACCTGGCCGCGCTCGTTGTAGGTGAAGGTGACCACCGGTTTACCACCTTGTTCGATCGTGCTGACCAGACCGTTGCTGTATTGATAGCGCACCGCGCCCTGCGGTCCCTGTACCTCCAGCCACTGGCCGGCTGGATCGTAGCGGTAACGGACTGCTTCGCCGTTGCTGCCCTTGGCCGAGATCAGACGGCCCTGTTCGTCATAGCCGAGGACGATATCCGCGCGCAGGTCATTGCCATACCAGCCTTCGATGCGCTGGAGACGCTGGGCTTTGTCCCGCCGATAGACCACGGTCAAGGGAGTTTCCGTCCAGCCGGCTAATTGACCGGCCTCGTCAAAATACCAGCGGCGCCCGTCACGGAACAGCAGGACCCGGGTCGGATAACCGATCTGCGCATTCTGTTCGCTGCCGATCCCCAGCAGGGCGCCGGGACTGTCCGGAACCAGTAACTCGGCATTCACCTCCGGCACCCGTCCGGTCTGCGAGAAACGGCCCTGCCAGGTGCTCAGCGGACTGGAAAGCTGGTAGACGGTTCGATACTCCGCCGCATCGCCGTGGCGCTGGATGGGCTGTTGTTGGGCTTCCAGCCGAGGCAGGTCCAGGGTCCAGACGCCGCTGAAGATATCCCTGGGCTGGAAGAAGGAGTGGAAATGGCGGGTCAGGGCGATCTGCCGACCGGCCTGCACAGGCACGATCAAATCGGTCGCTGTCAATTGCTGAGCGCCCAGGTCACGGCTGTTATCTCCTGGCAAGGCGACCGCCTGGTAAGCGTTTCCGGAGGCAGTGACTTTTACCGGCGTCAGCAGTGGCGTATTGGTGATGGCTTTCGCCAGCGCCGGCGCCAGTGCTTCCGCTGCGGGTGCGGCAGTCGTTATGTGAACCGCCTGATCTTCCGGCGCCAGGCGCACGCCGCCATAAATCTGCCGAGTCTGAGTCAGGGTAACGGTTCTGGCAGTCCTGTTTTCCTTGATTTGCTGAGTGGTTTTCTGCGAGCTGGTCACGACCAGGGACGGCGTGGTGGCCAGGACCGGCATCGGTTTGACCGGATAATCGCGCATCCAGGCGGGCAGCGGCACACCCTGTGCGCGCAGGGTCTCGGCGATGGCGACGATCAGGGCGATGCGGCGCAGTTCGGTGTAGAAAGCGACCGGGTTCCCCACTCCGCTTTCCTGGGGTGGCGGCGCCAGCGCTTCACGGGCGATGTCATCGTAGTGCTGGCTGAACCAGCGGGCGAAGGTGTCCGCCTCTTTGGAAGGTTCGGGATTGGCGGCGGGCTCCAGTTTGCCGTTGCGCAGTTCCATGCGCTGAGTATTGACCTTGAGGGGAACGTCCAGCAGGGTGAGTTGGCGGTTCGCCGTCTGCTGGCGGTTACTGGCGGCGGGCACGATCCAGAAGCGTTCCCAGGTGGGTTGATTATGGTCGTCGCCGCTGTTGGAAAAACCCAGATCGAACAGATTCTGGTAATTCTGCACTGCCGATTGTATCGGTTTGCGGCTGATATTGTCGTAGCCCAGGCTGTAATTCTTCATGACCCGGTCGGCTTCAAACAGTATCCAGCCGGCGTAACTGTTCTCCGTTCCGGGTCCATACCGAACGTGCATCAGCGGTCCCCGCGGATTCTGTGGATCCGGATCGATGGACACCCACGGTCCGTCACCGTGTTCGTAGACACTGCGGAAAATGGTGACCACATCCTCGAGCCGCAAGGGGGGTAGATTGATCGTATTCTTTCCATCGGCAAGCAGAATCAGGCGGCCGTTGTTTTCATCGAGGGCAATGCCGGTAATCAGGCCCAGACCGTCCAGGGCTTTGCCGGCGCCACGCAGATAGATGCCGCCGACATTGCTTGGTGACATCGGTGGACCCTTACCTCCACTGCCAACATTGAGACCACCAAGGCTACCGCCGCCATCACCGCCACCTCCCGGAGGTTGTCCGCCAACTTTCTTGCTACGGTCATCCGATTCTCTCAAGGCGGAGATCGGACTTTGTGACCTTCTGGACTGTGCATAAGAACTACCTGAGAATTGATTTGCTTTTAAGGTATCGATTTCCTGACGCGCTCTTCCTTCCCATTGTTTCAGCTTATCTAAGGAAGTCCATCCACCCTCTTCTCTCCAAGGATCAGGTCTATTAGCTCTCACAGTTGCTACGAATGTCTTGTTAATTTCAAGCCCTACATCACGAGCCATTGAACTAACCGAACTAAGAAATGGATTAGCTTTTCCAAAAACCTCCTCCATAAGTTTTTCAAAGATCATCTCGTCAGCCTGTTCCTCAAAGAGACGGCCCGAAGGCGCCAGTAGCTCGGAACCGAACCTTGCTCTCAAACGCGCTCCAGCCTCAATGTGCGCCAGATATAAATCTCTGAACTTGAAAGTTGAGAAGGTTAGTGATGGGGCCGGACGTGGAAATACTATCTGAGGAACGGGGGGTGACAGATCTCTACGAAGAGAACACGTAGAATCCCAAGAGCAATCGGGAGCAAATCCGCTGAGGTCAATCCAATTAGCCGGGTTATCTCCACAGTAGTCATACAGTGAGAGATCTGCCTGAGCGCCGAACGGGATACGTTTTTCTGGGTCCGGTTGCAGGAACAGGCCCAGCGCCGGATCGTAAGCACGGGCGCGCGTTAAGTAAAGCTGAGCATCGGAATCAAGAAAAAGTCCAGTAAAGCCGGGTTGCAACAACTTGCCATCGACGCTCTGGCGCGGTTCCCCAAATGGGCTGTAATCCGACTTGAAGATTGGCTGTCCTTTACGGTCGGTGACATAGCGAATCGAACCAAGATGGTCATGCAGGAAGAATTGTGCATCACCATTCGTAATAGTAGCCAGTGGCATATCCCCTTCCCATAGATAAACGGTCCGTTCTCCATTGGAATGGATAGCCATTAAAGGTCGCCAGTTATCTGTTAATGAATCTACGATAAACAAAGTTTTTTCCTTGCCATTCATCCGCGTAATCAGCCTGTCATCGCCAGAATACTGATACTGAATGGATTCTTTCTCGGTAACAACCGTTTTCAGTAGATTCGCGCCGTTATATTCAAACCGGGCATTTCCCAGTCTACCCAGGCACGATACAAGGTTGCCCGCCAAGTCATAGTTACAAGGTTGACCATCCTGGCTGACCAGTCTTCCAGCCCAGTCATGGGTACTGAAGACGGTTGGCGCACCAGCAGCAGTTAATGCAGTACGGTTTCCCACCTCATCATACCGGTATTCGGTTTTGCTTCCCTGAGAGTCAGTAACAGCCGTCAACCGCTGCGCTGTGTCGTACTGGTAGTCGATGACTCGCTTACCTTGAAGAGATAATTCGGTAATCTGTTTGATAAGACCATCAGGCTGGTAATCATAATTAAACTGAGCAAGAATATGATCATCCGCTCTCACGTGGGTGATGGCAGCCAGGTGGCCATTCGGGTGGTACTCCCAAACCGTGCGAATACCATTGGGCAGCGTGCGGATGACCTGTCCCTGACCATTCTGGTACTCGTAGCTGATGACACCTGCCGGGGTGTCCATCTTTGCCAGCCTTCCCAGAAAATCATAGGAGTAAGTGAGTGTGAATTCTTTATCCACGCTGATGGACTGAAGTCGGTCCAGGGTGTCGTAGGTGTATGTAATGGCGGGGCTGTCCTGCCGGCGGACGGCGATCAGGCGGTTAAAGCCGTCGTATTCGTAACGCACGTTGCCCAAAGCATCGGTCATGCCGATCCGGCGTCCGAACGGGTTATAGTCATAGCTTACCTTCGTGCCGTCGGAGTAAGTTTTGGTTACCATTTTAAGACGACCATCCTTGTCGTTCGTATATTGGATCCTGGTAGTTTTACCTCCCGGTCCACGCAGTTCGATAACACGCCCCTGGTCATCATAGTTCCGTTGCCATTCGATGGCAGAAGTGGCTTCCTGGCTGCCAGAACGCTCGGTCGCCAGGCTGACGGTGCTATAGCCGCCAACCACCAGAGTTGTACAAATGCTGATAATACGCACCCCTGTCAACATGGCTGTGGCCTCCTTTAGAATAAAGTGGAGTATCAAGTTAGTGTTTCTCTTTGGATAGGGCCTGCTTCTCGCGCCACTCACATCCCCCACACCTGGATCGGGTGGCTGTGGCTGGACTCTTGCCGTTGAAACAGCTTCTCCTCCCAGGGTTTACCCGGCGTGCGGTCGAAGATCACCAGATGTCCTTCATCGGCTCCGCAACGATCCAGATAGGCCCAGGTCTGCTCCAGCCCTGCCGTCAAAGTCTGCTCCAGCGTCTTGTGCAGAACTTTGAGTTCAATCACCACTTTCTGCACGCCGCCGGGATAAGGCCAGATCACCAGCAGATCGGTGCGCATCCGTCCCAGGCCGTATTCCCGTTCGATCCGGCCGCCGCCGTTGACGATGCGTTGCAGGAAGGCTTGCAGCAGCAGTTGCGGGCCGGCCTCTTTGTACTGGAAGCGTTCCACCCAGTGTTCGGAATGCTCGCGGAAGAATTCCTGGAAGGCCGCCAATAATTTGGTCATATCCAACCGGCTATCGGGATTGACATACCAGGCCACCTGCTCGGCTATCCCGGATTGAATGGTCCAGGCCAACTCCCGGGGAATGACCTCCTGATAGATCGGATTAGCCAGCCGAATCCCACCCGCGATGTCCCGACGGATCAACCCCAGGTCCACTACATAGTTCACATCGTCCTGGCGGAAATCTTCCGCCAGGCGGCTACCGGCCAGCACCGGTTCTATCACCCGCCGCACCCGTTCTTCCCGGAGCTTGTCGGCCAACTGATCCAGATGCGTCTCCCGCCGCAGGATCAGGTTTTCCTTGGCCTGTTCCACCAGTTCCCCGGTGATAGGCTGCTGGCGATCCTGGCCGGCCTCCATCTCGAAACAGGTCTCGTAGCCCAGCGCATTGACCAGCCAGGGCTGGCCCTGGGTCAGTTCCCAAATCCGTTCCAGAGCATCAGGATGGATGATCTGTCCGGTTTCGTCGATGTGTTGGGCATACAGCCGCTCCACTTCCGGGCGGGAAAAATCGCCCAACTTTAAGGACTTGGCCTTGACATTGAAGGCGCTGCCACCGGTGATAATGGCTTTCTCACTGGTGGAGTGGATGCGGTAGTCGCGCACGTCCCGCACGCCGCAGAGAATCACGCTCTGTGGGAAATGGTGGGGACGCCGGGCGTAGCCGGCCCGCAATTGCCGCAGCACGGCAATCAGAGTATCGCCCACCAGGGCATCGATCTCATCGATCAGGAGAACCAGCGGCTTGGGGTCGTGCGACGACCAGCGGCTTAGTACCTCTCCCAAGGCGGCATGCGCCCCGCTCTTAGCCAGGACTGCCGGCCAGATGTCGTCAATGAAATTATCATTGAGTATTATCCTGGACCAAGAGGCCAATTCGCTCAAGATAGCCTGCAAAGCGTCTGCCACCGCCTCCCTGGCCGACTGGCCCACCTCCACATTGACATACAGGCAGTGGTACCGTCCCTGAGTATTCAGATAATCCATCAGCGCCAGCAGGGAAGAGGTCTTGCCGGTCTGGCGGGGGGCATGCAGGACGAAATATTTCTGCTGCTCGATCAGCGGCAGCACCTGGTTGAGTTTCAGTCGCTCCAGTGGTGGCAGGCAGTAATGCCGTTGGCAATCAACGGGGCCGGCGGTGTTGAAGAAACGCATGGCAGTGTCCTGGCATTAAGGTTGGCTCAGCGGCCCCAGTTCGCCCTGACAGATAAAGGCGCCCCAGTACAGCGGTTCGGGATGGCGGGCCTTCATCGTCAGTTGCGCCGCCCGCAGGGCTTCGGCGCGGGGTTGGCCTTGCAACAAGTGGGTGTAGAAGTCTTCCATCAGTTCCTGGGTTTGGTGGTCCGGAACTTTCCACAGGCTCATCACCAGCATCTTGGCGCCGGCCAGCACGAAGGACCGGCGCAGTCCCAGTACCCCTTCGCCGATCTGTACGTCGCCCAGGCCGGTTTCGCAGGCGGACAGCACCACCAGGTCGGTATCGAGCAGGTCGAGACCGGTGACATCCTCGGCGGTGAGCAGGCCGTCTTCAGCCGCGGGCGGTGGTGTCTGGCCGTGCAGCCAGGTGTTGACCCCAGCCAGGGCCAGGCCGGAGCGCAGCAGCGGATTTTCCAGGCCGGGACCGGCCAGGCGGTCCAGCTCGCCGCCGGTGAAACTCAACCAGCGGGTTTTCTCAGGATCGTATTTTTGATCCTCCAGGAAGAAGCCGTGGGTGGCCAGATGCAGGATACGGGGGGAACGCTGGGCTTTGAGCTTGGCTTCCAGGGCGGCGCCGGCCAGCCAGGGTTGGACCTGGAGCAGGCTAGCGAGGTGTTCGCCTTCGGTATGGGTACCGGGCAGGGGGGTGAAGTGCAGGTGAGCGCGGTCGAGGTCGCGGGAGCGGCGGCCGGTGGCCTGGCCGGGTAATGCGCCGGCCTCGCTGCCAGGGATTTCCCGTTTACCGGCTCCAAACAAGAGCTTTTTCAGTGACCACTTGGAGGTGACATCACTACCACCGCTGAGATCGAAATCGGGATCGGCAGCGATGAGCGGTGCGGCCGGCTGCTGGGTGGGTTGGACGCCAAAGCGCAGCACGTCACGGCCGGTAGCCACGTAGCTGAGGTGGTAGGTGTCGATGAGCCGTTGCCCGTCGTCGGTTGGCAGCACCTCGAAGGGCAGGCGGGTAAGATCACCGTCGGGGGAAAGCAGGAGTTGCTGTCGGCCATTCAGGGCCGGCAACAGGGGATCGAAGAGCAGCCGGCGCAGTTCGCGGCCATCGCGGTCGCCGTCGGACACGGTGAGGGGGGGTGGAGCGCCCAGATCACGCCGTTGTTCCGGTTCGCCGGTGATTGTCGCCCGGAACTGCGCAATGCGCCGGTCGATGAACACGGCTTCTCCCAGGTCGAGCATCTGTACATTATCGGGTTCGCCCGCCGGCAGCACGAAGGCGAGGTAGCGGGGAGCTTTCCACTGCTGTTCACCCTTGGCCGGAATAGCCTGGAAGTCGAAAACGTTGAAGCGCACGAACTCGACCAGGGCGGTGTCCCGAGGCAAGGTATTGGCTACTGCCTGCCGGTCGGCGGCGGCCAGCCACTGGCTGAGGTTCATCTCTGGGATCTGCCGGGCAAGGTCCACTTCCAGGTGCTCTTGCCGCGCCGTCCACTCGGCTAGCCGCTGCTGGTACACTGCCGGCGGTTCTTGACCCGGTCCGGCCAGGGTCTGCTGGGCAATCTGCCTCCGTAAGGCAGTGAGTTCTTGGAAGGGGGCCGCCAGCGCGGGATAGCGGCCACCGAGCACGGCGTCACGCTGTGCCGCCAGTGCTTCAGCCCCCAGTGCTTTGCGCCGCAGCACGAGCGCCAGCGCGGCGCGGACTGCCCCCGGTTCGGCGGCGAGGTGCTGGGACACTAGCGAGAGGTAGACATCGAATTCACTTCGGACGTCCTGCAGGTAGGCGGTGCGCTGGCGCTCGGAGGCAAAGGAAAAGAGCTGACCGATCAAGCGGTCGTGGATAGCGGCAGCTTCTTGCATCCGGGCCAGGGCTGCACCGGCCTGGCCGGTAGCAGCCAGCAGAATCGCCAGGTTGTCGAGGCTGATGGCGGTATCAGGGTGGTCCTCGCCCAGCAGCCGGCGTTTCAGGGCCAGCGCCTGCTCGTACAGCGGCTGTGCCCGGGCGTAGTCGTCCATGGCCTTGTACAGCAGCGCTAGGTTGTTGAGGCTGGTAGCGGTGCTGGGGTGGTCCTCCCCCAGCACCCGGCGGTTCAGGGCCAGTGCCTGCTCGGCCAGCGGCAGCGCCCGGGCAGAGTCGCCCATGGCCCCATACAGTAGCGCCAGGTCGTTGAGGCTGATGGCGGTGTCGGGATGGTCCTCGCCCAGCACTCGGCGGCGCAGGGCCAGCGCCTGCTGTAAGAGTGACTCGGATGCTTTATACCGGGCATTGAGGTGCAGAAAACGTGCAACTTCGTTCAAAATAAGCGCCAAAGGGAGTTCTGGCGGTTCTGTCTGTTCGTAGCGCGCGAGCGCGGCCTGGTAGGTTTCCACCAGGTCGTAGCGTCCCGCCAGCGCCCGCCAGTAGCCCATCAGCTCGTAGCACCGGGTTTCCGTGTTCAATTCGAGGAACCGATCCAGGTCGGTGACGCAATCTTTCAGCGCTTCCCACTCCTCCGCCTGCCACCACTGCCAGGGAAGTTCGTCAACCTGGCGTTCATCCAGTGGGCGGGCGTTGAAATACGCGGCAAGGCGCCGGTGCCGGGCCCGCTCCGCGTCAGGGCTGCCGAGATAGCGGTGACGGACCGCTTCGCGAAGATAGTCGTGGAGGAAGCCCAGCCGCCCCGAGCGGCTGACCAGGGATTCCTGCAGAGCCAGATAGAGCGGCGACCACACCGCTCGGGGCAAGGGGGTTTCTGGTGTTCCCAGCAACTCCAGCAACTCGCTTTCGTAGAGGCCGCGGCGGGCGGCCCAGACCAGCGTCAGCGCCTCCTGCACCAAGTGCGGGCGGTCCCGTTCATAATCCTGCTCCAGCCGTTCGAGCACCGTCTCGTAGAGCGCGGGCACCGTGGGGGCGCTGAGACACTCGCCGATACGGCGGTCCAACGCCTCATGCACCCCGAACACCCGCAGCTCTTCCAGCAGAGTGCGCAGGTACAGCGGATTGGCGGTCTGGGGAGCGGCGGCGAGGCGTTCGAGGCGCGGGGTATCGAGACTCTTGCGGTACTGGTCGAGGTAGTCACTGATCACCTGCCGGCGTTCCGCCGGGTCCAGCCCGTGCACCTCAAGAGTAGGCCAGCGACGCTGTTCCAGAGCGGTGAGGCTGCGCCCTGGCAGGGTGGAGAGGATCACCCGCACCGTGGGCGGAAAGTAGCCGGGTAGCCAGCCAAGCTCCGGGGCATTGTCCCGGTCCTCCACCTGGTTCAGGGCGTCGAGCACCAGGATGAGCCGGCCCTGAGCCGCCGCCTGGGCCAGCCACAGCGGTAAGGCTTCCCGCTGCTTCTCGGCGGTGGCCGGCAACTCCTCGGTAATCCTGAAACGGCGCTTCAACTCCCCCAGCAGCCGGCCAAGCAGAGCGCCATAGTCGGTGCTGGCCGGGGTGCTGCCGATAAAGTGCAGAAACAGAAAGGTGTCCGGGTGGGCCACCCGATAGCGCCGCACCCAGTTGGCGAGCAGCGCCGACTTGCCGACCCCCGACTCGCCCAGCACCACCAGCGGCGGGTCGGCACTGTCAATGTGGGCGTCGAGTCGCGCCAAGTCCTCCTCCCGGCCCAGATAGACCCGCGCCCAGCTCGCCGCGAAGGCCTCGTGCTCAGCCGCCTCCCGGTCCAGGGGGTCCGGTTCAGTGCCGGCGAGGTACTCCGCGTCGATAGCCTGCCAGAGGTCCTCCTGGAGCCACTGCCCCAGGGTGGCCGGGTTGGGGTAGTTCTCCCGGAGCGGCAGGTGGCTTTCCCGAATGCGCCACTTGAGCGCCGCCAGTCGGGCGCGGACCGGCGGGTCCTCGGTACTGAACGCAGCGCGCTGATCGGGGGGCAACCGCTCCAGGTAGCGCGGATCGCGGAAGTAGAAGCGAATCCGGGTCGCCATCGCGGGGTTGTTGAGCGCCCCGTGCAGAATCTCCAGGGCGGTGATACTGGCTTCCCGGTGCTCAGCCAGCCAGGGCTGAGCCTGGACCAGTTCGGGATCGATGTGCAGAGGCACTTCGCCATAGCGCTCGCGCAGCAGGCTGATAAAGTAGGGACGGCAGTTATCAATCTCCACCAGACAGATGGGCAACGTCTCGCCCCGCTCGGCCTGCGCTTCGGTCACCCCCCAGCGCAGGTCCACCTCCACGAACTCCACCGCCCGCTCCCGGCAGCGGCGGCGCAGTTCCGGGAAGACCTGCTTGACCAGATAATCCCGCTCTGCCTGCATATCGCGGAAAGTCGAGGAGATGAACACCCGGACGATACGGGATTGGAACTCAGGCTTGGCGGTCAATGAAGTGGTCATGGCGGATTCAAAACGGGAGTCTTGAAAATAGATTTAATTACAATAATTTAAGAATAAAAATTATGGCGCCTTTTTCAAATTACACTATAACATGGTCATCCCGCCAGGAGTCTCGCCTGGCTTTCAACACGTCATGGTACGAATCAAGACGCGGTGGGCGTTCACCATTCCAAGGAGATAGCAGTCAACTATGAGCACTGACAGGCAGGCAAGTCTCGCGTGGCGGTTCCGGTTCGACGATGCCGGCCGGCTGATGTCGCTGTGCGACCCTGGGGGCCGGATGACGCAGTTTGACTACGAGTTCTTCCCCGAAGAGCCGGGGCGGGTGCAGTCCGCCTCGCGGCGCTGCAACGGTTCGCAGGTGGTCTGCGAGTTCGACCGGTTGGGACGCCGCATCCGGATGCGCGATGGCGCGGGGACGGTCGCCTACACGTGGACGAAGCAGGGGCAGTTGAGGAGCGTCTGCCGCCAGGAAGGGCGCCTGTTGACCTGCGGCTACGATCCGCTGGGACGATTGGCCAAACAGCAGACTGGAGGGGATGGGCAGCATCGAGTACCGCTACGACTTCATGGGCCGCCTGGCGGCGATGGAGACGCCCGCGGGGACAGTGCGGTACGAGTACTGGACGGGGCAGAACACCGTCGTGCGCATCCTGCCCAATGCGGTACGCACCTGTTGGCGCTACGATGCCGAGGGTCGGCTCGTCGAGCTATCCCATGTGGACCCCAAGAATTACGTCATGGCCAAATTCTCCTACGAGTACCGGCCGGACGGCCTGATCGCCGGCATCACGGAATGGTGGCCGCCGGGCGAGCGGCACTTGTGTTTCGAGTACGACACCGTGCAGCGACTGGCCGGGCTGAGTGACGGGCAGGGCAACGGGCGGGCGGAATACGACCCGATGGGCAACCACCTCCGGGGCGGTTTCCAGGACGAGGAACGCGGCGAATGCCGTTACGACTGGGCGGGACGCCTGCTTTCGGTCTCGGGTGTGCCCGGCGCGCACGATGCCGCCGGCAATCTGGTGCACGCGACGGTCAACGGTGTCGAGCGCCACTTCGAGTTCGACCACGAGAACCGTCTGTGCAAGGCTGGGGAAGTCACCTACGAGTACGACGGCGATGGCTGCTTGATCGCGCGCACGGTGGGCGGTCGCAGGACAACCTACCTCTCCGACCCGACGACAGACATTCTGGCGGCCGCTGCTCGAGACCGGCGCCGATGGCCGACACCGTCTCTACCTCTGGGAGGATCGCACCCCGCTGGCCGTGGTGGCGGACGGCAAGCCGTTATTTTTCCTGGCCGACCATTTGGGTTCGGTCCGCGCCGTGGTGGATGCGGCGGCGCCGTGGTCGAACGTCGGGACTACTCAGCCTTCGGCGTAGGCTCCACGACTCTGCCTGGCGCCGACCTGACGCCCGGTTTTGCCGGCTTGTTCCAGGACGCTGTCGCCGGCGTTTACCTCACCCGTGCCCGCGCCTACTGCGCGGAACTGGGAAGGTTCTTGCAGATTGATCCGCAGCACCGGGTGCCGTCGGGAAGACAGAACGACTTGTCGCTTTTCGCCTACTGTTCAGCCGACCCGGTGAACAACCTGGATTCTGGAGGGCGCAGCGCAGGTATCTCTGATACAAGTATGGAACGGCAAAGTTCTGTGGATGAGGGAGTTCTGCAAAGCATTGGCTCAAGCATGGAACGATCAGGCGCTATGGGCGGGGGAATTCTATAAAGCATTTGCTTCGGGGGTTCGCCCCCTACTGGAGGGTTCCTGGTCACGCTACTGGATCGGACAGGCGAAGCTAGATTCTGCCAGAGAAGGTGTAGTCCGGGAGGCATACAGCCAAGCCCTGCAAAAAGCAAACGGCAACGCCACGGTGGCCCATCTTATTGCCAAGGATTGGCGCGAAGGGAAGAAACCGTATCCAGGCAATGCGGTTCTCACAGCAAGTGAGTGGCAAGCTGTCGAAAACGGCCTTTTCGCACAGCATCTGGTGGAGAAGGGCGTGGGCATTCTCCCACCCGGCAAACTCTCTGCTGTTGCCGTCAGGTTCTTTCTTATCCCCGGATGGAACTTGAGTCATATTTCCCGAGAGGAACTAGATATTTCCCCAGATACTTTCCTCAAGGTATCTGGATATGGTAAGGCCAGAGGGGGATGGTTGCCACAGGATAAACTGACTATCAGAGTGCAGTTTGAAGGAGTCAACAACGCGCTCGCACACTTACGGGCAAAGGCGGCGGGCGGTCCTGTTCCAACGCTTGCTCCGGGTTCCGGCCCAGACGTCGCATCCCCCGTTTTCGTCACCATAGGCGTGACAGTAGGCGTGACAGGGAGCCATCGCGGTTCTCATCGGCTGACCAGGGTGGCCCGCCTCCACCCCCCCCGCCTCCACCACCCCCGCCTCCACCACCTCCGCCTCCACCACCCCCGCCTCCACCACCTCCGCCTCCACCACCCGCTCCGCTCCGCGGCGGCGGCGGTCCCGGCGCAACCATCGCCCAGATTCGAGTGCAACCGCAGGATTACATGGCTTCGTTGCACCCTTCCCCCGTTGGCGGCGTCTACCTGGGCGGGGCGGGGCGCTGCCTCGATGGACTCGAGCAACTCAGTGGCATCGCCGTTGACGAGAAGACTGGCAACCTCATCCTGCTGAGCGAGCACAGGGAGGAGATCCGGCTGCCGCCGCTCCGCCTGGACGACGTTGTGGTCATCTTCCGGTCGGTGTATCAGCATGACGAAGGTCCGTCGGTAAGCATCGACCCGCGACCCGACGATCCGCACGGACCGCTGATGAACGTGGTGCATGGCAAGGCTACGCTGGGCACTTATGTCGGCTGGGTGCTGTTCGAAGCCGACCGGATCATGAAGTGCTACAACCAGGGCCAGGACAACGTCTCCCGGCAGCCCGTTTCCTCGGCGGTGGCCGGCTACGAGGACGTTCTCGACACGGTGTACTTTGGCGGCGATTGCGCCAACGGCCGCGGGCCGGGCGGCCACTGGGAGCGGTTTTGGATCGTGCCGGCGGAGGTCAACCGCTACCGCGCATCCTCCGGCGAGCTGACGCTGTTGGATGTGCCCCTCAAGGTCAGAACGCAGAAGAGGGTGCTCCGCCAGGGCAAGCTGGAGGACGATCCGAATGGCCAGTCCTCGCCGGGCGCGCTCGCTTTCATCGCCTGGTTTACCCGCCATTTCGAGGACATAGCCCAGGAGCAGTATCTCCAGCCGCCGCCTGAGACCGGGCTTACTGAGCCGGTGCCCATCTACGCGGAACTGCGCCGCATTGCACTGACCACGGCGATCGCCGAGCAGTTGCGCGACCAGGGTGTCGCCATGCCGTTCTGGATGCGGGACTACCCGGTCCGGCGGATTCCGGTCACCGCCACGACCCCGGCCATGACCATCGCCAAGGCGAAGCCGACCGGCGCCACTCGGCTGACAGCCGAATTATACGGTGGGGTCAACCTGTCCCCGGCCGACAGTGTGGTCAGAAACATCGCGAGCGCGGCGGACCTGGCGAAACTCCCGGCGCCGCAGCGGGAGACCGGCGCCAAGCTACTTCAATTCATTCTTCCAGCCGAATGGGGAACTGGGCCAAGGATGGACGCTGGACCTGCCGCGACTGGAGCAGGCGCTCATCCCCACGGAACGTACCGACTATGAGAGCAAGTCCAGCACGGTCCCGGAACTCCTCACCCCCCTCAACACGCGGCACGCGCGCTTCTCGCGGCAAGCAGAGGTACCGCCACTGGGTGCCCGCCTGCCCGTGCCCGAAAAGCCCTGCGAGATTCTCGCGCTGGCCGGCGCGAACCACCCGATGGCGCCTGAGGCCAAGCGCACGGTGATCTTCCACGACGGTCGTTGCTGGCTGTTCGATGCCGAGGAGCGGTTCGTGGCCGAGGAATTGAAGCCTGTTACTACCGTGTACCGATGGGATAAGGCCGGTCACATAGCGAGCGTCTCGGGGTACTATGGCGACCGGGAGACCGCGCGCTTGCGGCTGCACTACGATGACCAGGGGCGACTGCGGGCGGCCAACCCGGTTCCGCCGGGTGAAGCGGCCAACCACCGCCCAGCGGGGAAAGCAAAGAGCTGGCTTACGGGCCTCTTTGGGGGCCATCGCAAGACCGCGCCCACGGATGAGTCCGGCGAAAGTCCGGAAGGCAAGACGACTTTCCAGTACGACGAAAACGAGAGGCTGGTGTCCGTCACCTCGCCGGACGGCAAGGTGACCTACCGGTATGAGAATGGCCTGGTGGTCGGTGTTTCCCGTGCCCCGCCAAGCGCCGGAGAGGATCCGTCCGAATCCGCGCTCTGGAAGTTCGAGTACGCCGCCAACGGCCAACTGGCGGCGGAGATCGCCCCCGACGGGACCCGGCTGTCCTACAACATCCGACAACAGGAGGGGAAACGCCACGTCAGCATCGGAACCGAGGGAGCGCCAGTGGTCGCCGACTACGACCCTGCCAACCGCCCGTTGGCGCTGACAGAAGCCGACGGCACACGAACCACCTGGCGGTACGCTGAGGAGGGGGCGGTGACCGTGGAGACGGTCCTCCCCACGGGTGAATCGAGCCAGACGACCTGGTCAGGCGACCGCACGCAGAGGACGGTGCGCGCCGCCGACGGCCCGGTGGTCCGCGAGCAACTCGACGCCGCCGGCCGCCTGGTGAGACTCTCGGTGGAGAAGACGCTGGATAGCGGGGATGACACGCCCGTGGCGGTGTCGGCCGGCGATCTGCCGATGGACGAGGTGCTGACGCAGCAGTGGCGCCCGGACGGTCTGCTTCATTGCCTGGACTTCAAGACCCACGCGATCTTGCCCGAGTATGACGAGCACGGGCGGGTGCAGCGCGTCCTGCGCGTGAATCCGGCCAACCGTTCCGCGGAATGGCAGGAGATGCGCTTCGACGCCACCGGTCGCGTGACCGAGGTCAAGGACTGCGCCGGGGGCAACGTTGCCATCGGCTACGACGCCGAGCGTAACGTCACCAGCGTCACGACCCTCCGGGTTGACGCCGAGCGGCAGGAGGAGCGGTTGGGTTATACCTTCGTGCGCGACGAGCACGGCCGGCTCACGGCGGTGAACTCGCCGGAGGGCCAGGAAACCTGCGACTACGATGCCGCCGGGAATCCGATGACGGTGCGTGTGAAAAGCGGTCAGGCGGAGGCGCAGATCGAGTTCAGCGAAGGGCGGCCCAGGCGGGTGACGCCGTTCGACGGCGGCCGGGTCGAGTTCGACTACCACGACGAGGGTGCGGCCAAGGGGCAACTCCAGGAGGTGCGCACCCCGGTCATTGCGCTCAAGTACCGCTACGACGAGCGCGGGCGGCTCGCGGAAGTCGCGTGTGGCGATGCCTGCCGCGTGACCTACGGCTATGACGGGAACGGCAATCTTGTCTCGCTCGAGTACAGTCCGGCGGTGGGCTTTTGACGGCAAGGTGTTCCATGTCTGGCGACTTTAGCGGCAAGCCTGTCTTCATCGAGTTGACACGAGTCTGCAACTTCACCTGCGATTTCTGCCCGCCTTTCTGGATCACGCGGCCGTCTGGCGTGATGTCGCTCGATGACCTGCAGCGCGTCCTGGTGGCCCTCCGGCAGGTGCCAGGAATCGAGTACGTGATGTTCTCGAACCTCGGCGAGCCGCTGTGTCATGTCATTGACGGTATTGGTATCAACAAGAAGGCAGTATTCAACAGATGCGTTGATGCGCCGTTTCTCAGAATGAACTGAGAGGTTTGACCAATGAACCCATCTCCAAAATTACAAGACCGCCAAATCCGCGTGTTTATCTCCTCGACGTTCCGCGACATGCAGGAGGAGCGGGACATTCTGATCAAGAAAATCTTCCCGCAACTTCGCAAGTTGTGCGAGGAACGCGCCGTCACGTGGACCGAAGTGGACTTGCGCTGGGGCATCACGACGGAACAGGCTGCGGAGGGAAAGGTGCTGCCGTTGTGTCTGGAGGAGATTCATCGCTGCCCCTATTTCATCGGCTTGTTGGGTGAGCGTTACGGCTGGTTGCCGGAGCCGGACTCGATTTCCGCCGAGTTGTTGGAGTCACAGCCGTGGCTGAAGCAACATCTCTGGTGTTCCGTCACTGAGATGGAAATCTTTCACGGCGTTTTCAGCGAGGAGCCGATGCACGGGCACGCCTATTTCTACTTTCGGAACCCCAACTATTTGGAATCAGTGCCGGGAGACAAACGATGGAACTTCACCGCTGAGAACGCTGAGGCCGCAGCGAAACTTGGAAAGCTCAAACAGAAGATTCGAGGTGCGTGTGCTGAGTAAGTCTGTGAACTGCGCGAGAACTATGCGACACCTGAACAACTCGGCGAGTGGATTCTCGATGACTTCACCAAGCTAACAGCAATTCCCGCTGCTCTAGAAATTTTAGTATAATCAGTATATTATATACGATGCTCCGGCAGGTCTGGCAAGGTATTTGGGCTTCAAATTCAATCGATTTGGGTGGTCATGATGGTAAAAGCAAACTGTATTCCACTTCGCCCTCAGCGGCCGCAATTAAATAAACACTGTTCAGCGCCGGCCTTGTTAGGTCAAATCAGAGAGGATTTTGGGAAGATCACTGACCCTCGTCATGGCGGTCAGCAGTTTTCCTTACCGGATGTCTTGATGTCAGGCTTGGCGGTCTTTGGACTGAAATATCCGTCGTTATTAAAGTTTGATGAGCAACGTCATGAAGAGCGGGTTCGAGCGAATTTAAAAAGTCTTTATGGTGTTTCACAAGCCCCCTGTGATACCCAGATGCGGAAAGTGTTGGATGAGGTGTCACCCACTGAGTTACGAGCCCCCTTTATTCATATTCATCAGCACTTGCAATCGCACGGGATATTGAAAGCGTATCGGTATTTAGGAGGATTTCTAGTTAACCTGGATGGGACCGGTCATTTTTCTTCTTCCAATATCTGTTGTGCCGATTGCTGTGAAAAGCATCATCGAAATGGCACGGTTGAGTATTATCATCAATTAGTAGGAGCGGTGATAGTTCATCCAGATAAAAGTCAAGTCTTACCTTTATTTCCTGAGGCCATTACGCGCCAAGATGGGGCGAGCAAGAATGATTGTGAAAGTAATGCCAGTAAACGGCTGTTACTGGCACTACGCGAAGCGTTTCCGCAATTACCTATGATGGTGGTAGAGGACCGCTTGTCAGCCGACGGTCCTCACATTAAGTTATTGAAAAAATTAAAGTATCATTACATCCTGGTGGCGAAGCCGAGCGACCAGCCGTCGCTGTTCGAGGAGGTGCGGAAGCGATTAAATAGCGCTGAGTATGAAGAATTTGAGGAACTGGGAGAGGATGGCGTCTTACGGGGCTATCGCTGGATGAAGGGGTTGCCTTTGAATAAATCTCATCCTGATATTCTGGTGAATTACCTGGATTATTGGGAAATGCGGGAGGGTAAAGAGTACAATTTTTCGTGGATAACGGATCTGGAACTACGGCGAGATAATGTCTACCAGGTGATGAGAGGAGGTCGGGGTCGGTGGAAGATTGAAAACGAGACGTTCAACACACTCAAAAATCAGGGCTATGAGTTAGAGCACAACTATGGACATGGGCAAAAGCACTTGACGACGGTGTTTGGGATGCTGATGATGCTAGCCTTTTTCGTCGATCAAGTGCAAGAGCTGTGCTGTAATTTATTTCAAGCGGCGCGGCAACAATTCCGTTCCAGAACCTCGTTATGGAGCAAGTTAAAGGCACCCGATTACCCACAACTGCCAACTAATTGTATAATATAAGTTTTTATAACCTTGTGGGGTGGTGGGATGAGCTGGGCGCAACAAGAGTTTGAGACCCTGGAGATAGGAGATGCGCGACGGACCCAACGCTTGATCAAGCTGGTGGACGATCTGTCGGCTCAACCGACAGGGAGCATTCCGTTGGCCTGCGGCGGCTGGGCGGAGACCAAGGCGGCTTATCGGTTGCTGAATAACCCGGCGTTGGAGTGGCGCGAGATCCTGGAGGTGCATACCGAGCGGACGGTCGAGCGGATGCAGGGCCAGGCGGTCTTGTTGTGCATTCAAGATACCACCGAGTTGGATTTCACCTCGCAACCGGGGATTGCCGGGCTGGGGCGGTTGAGCTACGAGGCTCAGCATGGCCTGTACGTGCATCCGACCCTGGTGGTGACGCCGGCGGGGGTGGCCTTGGGGGTGGTGGATGCCTGGGATCTGGGCCCGCCCACCCAAGGACGTACCGCAGGTCAAGGAAAGTACGCGCTGGCTGGAAGGCTACGCGATCGTCGCCGAGTTGGCCGAGCGGGTGCCCGCGAGCCGGCTGGTCTACGTCACCG
The DNA here is from genome assembly GCA_963708455.1 of uncultured Pseudomonadota bacterium. Classification (GTDB taxonomy): domain Bacteria; phylum Pseudomonadota; class Gammaproteobacteria; order Competibacterales; family Competibacteraceae; genus CAIMUS01. The sequence continues at coordinate 360,830 of CAVPSQ010000003.1, read as the reverse complement.
ACCGGGAAGGCGATATCCGGGCGTTGATGGACCTGGCCGCCGAGCGCGGCCACCCGGCGGACTGGCTGGTGCGAGCCCAGCACAACCGCAACACGACCACAGGCGAGAAGCTGTGGGATCGGCTGGCGCGGGATGAACCGCTGGGGGAAGTGGAATTCCGGCTGCCGGCGGCACCGGACCGCCCGGCCCGTCTCGTGCGGCAAACGCTGTACCGGCAAGCGGTGACGCTGCCGGCGCATCACGGCACATCGGCGGTGACCGTGACGGCTGTCCTGGCCCGCGAGGAACACCCGCCGGCGGGCGAGAAGGCAATCGAATGGCGACTGCTGACGAATCGGACGGCGGAGACGCTCGAAGCCGTAGTGGAACTCATTGATGGGTATCGTCGCCGCTGGCTGGTGGAAATTTTTTTCAGGATTTTGAAATCGGGTTGCCGGGTCGAGGCGCTGCAACTGGGTACCCTGGAGCGGTTGGAACGGGCCTTGGTCATTTACCTCATTATCGCCTGGCGGATTCTGCACTTGGTGACCTGGGGGCGCGACTGCCCGAACTTGCCGTGTGACGTCGTCTTTGATCCCGAGGAATGGCAGGCGGCCTGGATCGTGGCCCATCGCTGCCCGCCACCGGAAACGCCCCCACCCCTGGGCCAGATGGTGCGGCTGATCGCGGGCTTTGGCGGGTTTCTCGGCCGCAAGCACGACGGTCACCCCGGTCCCAAGGCGATCTGGGAAGGCCTACAGAAGGTCAGAGCGTTTGCCATCGCCTTTGAGTCTCACCAATTGGCTTACGCCGAGGATGGATAAAATTGTGGGTAAACGGGTGAGTTAAAGGGATTATTTAAGGAGTATTTTATTACCAGTTGGGAGAGCTTATGGTTAGCGATGATTTATGGGCATAAGGGTGGGGTATTGGAACCCGATACATCATAATTGCTGATAAAAACCATAGTTGTTTTGATGAATGAGTGTGTTGAAAGAAAGTGGTTAAAATGAGAGTCGTTTATTATGGCTTCCGAGGAAGTCAGGGTAGTTTTTGTTGTTATGATTCTTGTGTAATTACTGATCAATTAGCTACTGGCGCCGCTGCATTAGAGCGGGAATTGCTGCCAAGCTAATCGATCGGCTCTATCCCAGAGGCCAAACGCCCGACGCGCTGGACCAGGAAACCGCGCGCCACGAAGCTTACGCGCACAGCCGCCGCCTCGCGTTCATCGGACGTGAAGACCTACTTCGCCGTTTGGATGAGCACGCCTCCACTGTCGGCAAACCGCTCGTCCTAACCGGCGAATCCGGCTGCGGAAAATCCGCACTCCTGGCCGAGTGGTTGGGCCGCTGGCAAAAGGACCATCCCGACGACCTCATTATCCAGCACTACATTGGCAGCACGCCGGACAGCGCCGACTGGCAGGGACTGGTGCGCCGTATCCTCGGCGAACTCAAGCGCGCCTTCGCCATCCCCGAAGACCTCCCGCTCCAACCCGACGCCCTGAGCACCGCGCTCAACGATTGGACGGTGAAGGCCGCCGGCTTGCGCCGGGTCGTGCTCGTGCTTGATGCGCTCAACCAGCTTGCCGGTGACGACGTGGCCCGGCAACTTGGCTGGCTGCCGGTCGTCTTCCCGACGAATTTCTGCGTGCTCCTCTCCTCGCTGCCGGGCGAGAGCCTCGAAGCCATGCGCAAGCGCGACTGGCTGGAACTGAACGTGCCGCTGTTTGCGCAGGCTGACATCGCGCCGGCGGCGCTGGCCTACTTCAAGATTTTCAGCAAGACCCCGCCGCCGGACATCGTAGCGAAACTGGAATCGACCCCCGCCGCCTGCAACGCCCTCTACCTGCGTGCCGTGTTGGGCGAATTGCGCCAATTCGGTAAACACGAGGAACTGAAAGCCAAGGCCACCGACTATCTCTCCGCCCCCGACCTGCCCGAACTCTTCGGCCGTATCCTCACTCGCTGGGAACAGGACTTTGGCGTTGACCTTGTCCGCCAAAGCCTTAGCCTAATTTGGGCCGCACGACGTGGCTTGTCGGAAGCCGAAATCCTCGACCTGCTCGGCAGGCAGCCAACTTTCGACGTATTCAGAGCATATTCAGAGCGGCGTTCTGAAGCCGAAATGCTTAACCTACTCAAATACATTCGCGAAGAACCACGTGAACCGATGCCGCACGCAAAATGGACACCATTCTTTTTAGCATCCGAAGTTGGATTTGCTGCCCGCGCAGGTCTGCTGACTTTTTCCAACTCATACCTCCGCACTGCTGTCGAGAAGAAGTATCTACCAACGGCTGAAGACAAACGCACCGTTCATGAACGCTTGGCTCTTTATTTTGAGTTCGCCCCCCTCCCTGTGCAAGTTGGTATTGATGGTTCGATTCAATTAAACGAAGAGGCCATCGTAACCTCAAGGGCCTTGGATGAAGAGCCTTGGCAGCTTCAAGCCGCTTCGCGGCCATGATCATCGTTTCGGCCATTGCGGCCCCCTGCCGGATAACGAGAGGGATTGCTCAACGCTGCAAAACACCTCTCTGGCTGGGTGGAATTGGATGAACTGAGGGTTGATCTAGCCAAGCCGGAGGCTGAAAAGTGGCGGAACCCGAAGCAACCTTTATCATGTATGGCGCCAACCAATACGGGGTAAAGGGGGATTCCACCATGAGCTACTGTAGACCAAAACGGTGTCGGTTTCTAGTTTGCCTGGAGCGGTTATCAGCGACCTCAGGGGAGTGGTGTCGTGGTGCGAGCCGTGATCTAACGCCGCGAGGGATTGACTCATGAAGCGCTGGGAGCGGGCCACACAAGTACTCAAGTTGCAGGAGGCAGAGACGGCGTTGGCGGATAACGAGCCAGGTTCGCACCGGCACGTGGCCGAGCAGGTGGGGATTCCCCGGAGCACGTTGCAGTATGGGCAGCACCGCCAGGAGGCGCTGGAGGCGACGCCGGCGGTAGTGACTTTTTTTGAGTCGCCGGAGGGACTGGTGTTGCTACATCGCTTGCTGGTCGCCGCCCACGTGGTGATTACGCTGCTCGGTAGTGGTGGGATCCGGTTGGTGTGCGTGTGGTTGGAATTGACCGGGTTGAATCGCTTTGTGGCCGCCGCTTATGGCTCGCAGCAGCAGGTAGGGACGGTGATCGAGACCGCCACCGTCCACTTTGGACAGCAGGAGAAGGCTCGCTTGGCTAAGGCGATGCCTTCGCAGAAGATCACCACCTGCCAGGATGAAACGTTTCATCCCGAGCCGTGTTGGGTGGCTCTCGAGCCGGTGTCCAACTTTATTCTGCTGGAACAGGATGCGCCCACGCGGATGGCCGCCGCGTGGCAAGGGGCGATGGCCGAAGCGCTCAAGGAGTTGCCGGTGCAGGTCATTCAGTCGACCAGCGATGAGGCGCAAGCGATTCGGTGCCACGTCGAACAGACCTTGGGGGCGCACCATTCACCCGATCTGTTCCACGTCCAGCAGGAGGTAGTGAAAGGCACCGCGGGGGCGTTGGCGGCCCAGACCCGGCAGGCCGAACAGGCGCTGACCACGGCCACCCGAGAACGAGAGCGTCAGTCCCAGGCGGTGGCCAGCGGCGCCCCGTCGAGTCCCGGCCCCTCACCGGCGCGCGACCACCGGCTTCGGCAGGCGCAATGGCAAGTCACCGCTGCCGAGGTCGCGCTGGAGGAGGCACAAGCCCAGCAAGCCCAGGCCCAGCAGGCGATTCAGGCCATCAGCCGCGCCTATCATCCCTATCATCTGGAAACGGCTCAGCCCCAAAGTACCGCCGACGTAGAGCGCCAGTTGGAGCAAGCATTTGCCCACCTCGAGCAGGTCGCCGACACCGCCTCGCTGTCGCAGCGCTGTCGCGAGCGGCTGCAAAAGGCGCGGCGGGTGGTCACCGACCTGCTGGCGACGGTGACGTTCTTCATCATGACCGTGACCGCCAAGATCGAGGCGCTCGACCTGGCGCCGCAAGTAGAAAGCGTCGTCTTGAACCAACTGATTCCGGCGTTGTATTTGCGTCGGGTGGCCGCGCAAACCACCGACCGCGCGCACCGGCAGCGCCTGCAACACCACGCCACCGAGTTGCTCGCCCCCCTCCAGGCGCCGGGGAGTCCGTTGACCGGACTGCCACCCGACGAGTTGGTCCTGATCGAACAGGTCGCTACCGAAAGCGCCCAGCTGTTTCAGCGCTCCAGTTCCTGTGTCGAAGGCCGCAATGGGCAATTAGCGTTGCACCACCATCATCTGCATCGGATCCGTCCCCGCAAGCTGGCCGCGTTGACGACCATCCACAACTATTTCATCCGCCGTCCCGATGGCACCACTCCGGCCGAACGCTTCTTTGGCAGCAAACCGGCCGACCTCTTCGAGTGGTTACTGGACCACGTCCCGAGGCCGGCTAGGCCAGCACGGAAACGGCTATCACCGCCAGCGGCGAAACCCCTCTTGAGAGCCGTCGCATGAGGTAATGGCCGAAACGATGATCATGGCCCACCGGTGCGGCGCCGGCGGGATGGAGCAGCAGACGGGGCTGACTGCCGCCCAGATCGCCCAGCGCCAGTTTCATGTTGGAATAGCCGATATCGAGGCCAAGACAGAACATGGAGAGTTCCCGTAGTGATGTGCCAGCGCCCAGGATAAGCGGGTTTCAGGACCGGCATGCGTCTGAAAGAACCCTCTCGGAGGCCCTTATTCGCCGGATGAGTACTCTGCGGGTGCACTGAACATGCACGGGTTCAATTCAGAGTGGTTCAGCTAACGGTGTTGTCTTCACGCCGTGCACAGGCGGTATCCTTATCGCCGTGTCATTATCCGGCGAGCCGCTATCGGTACTGTAAAAGTGCACCGCCGGTACACCGGATACATTTTCCCGCCCCCCGGCCGGATGTCGATCCTCTGGGAGCACGCTACCCATCACAGCGACTGTGTTCCCAGAGCCGCCTCCTTCAGCGGCCTCCAGCGTCGCGCCTGCCATCCCAGTCGATTCTCTGGCAATAGGGCTAAAAGCGCTTTCCAGGCGGCGTCTTTCAACGCCATAGCCGTTCCTGCCGCCGGCTAAACTGGCCCCGGCTGGCAATACCTGTCGCATTTGCCGTCTGTACCAAATTACTTTGGAGCATCAGGGTGGTTTCCTGAAGTAAGGAAATCGCCCGCCGAACCACGAGATGGGTCTGCCCAAATTACTTTGAGCCAACCCGAGGTGAGAACCCAATGAGTGGGAAATTCAGTTCGCCCAGCGCGACCGCTTAATTTGGAACAGACGACAGGTCCTCCAAACAGTTAAGTATTTGGGAAATGAGCATGGCCAATGAGCCTGACGCGCCGGCACCGGCGGCGCCTGCCGAGACAGAATGCCGCCTTCGGTTTGCGGCTGATCGCCCTCCTGGAAACGCGGCTTGAGCAACTGGTGCAGGAGGCCCGTACCCTGGTGGATGATTACTGGGCGCGGCATCTGGAAGCTTCCAGTGATCGTCCGGCCAGCGACAGAGGCTATATCCGCGTGCGCTGCCGGCTCCACCACAACACGCTGCTGATCGAGTGGTTCCGGCAGCAATACACCCGCACGATCAATCCGCAGACCGGGCGCCGTTACGTGTTCTCCGACCATTTCCGCAAGGGCCGGGGCTACCATTATCGAGAGGAAGTATTCCGGCGCAGTGCACGCTCCTGGGAACTGCCACTGATCCTGGAATACGAGAGTCATTTCGCCGAGTTGCGCCGCCGCGCCGCCGCGCTGGTCAGGTTGCGGCAGCAGATCCGGCGGCAACTGATAAAGCCGCCTCACAGGGACGGTCTCGTCAGGCGGTGATGCCGATGCGTAACCTGACCGTCGTCCTCCTGACCGGCCTCCTGGTGGCATCACCCGCTGCCCAGGCCGGTGGTAAATCCAGACCGCGCTTGCTGTGGGACGAGCCGGCGGGAACCGCTGTGATAACCCTGTTTCCGGTTCCCGATACCGGCCACCGGCGCGAGCGGCGTCCTGGCCGACGGGCGCTATCGCTCTGGGACGAACGACCGGCGCCGTTGCAGCCAGCAGCGCCACTGTCCTCACCACTGACAAGTCGCGGTCCGGCGCCGATTAGCTGGAATTCGCGGATCGTCCAGCCTGACCGCGGGGCATTTATCCCTGCCGCCGCTGACCGTTACCGTCCCCTGGTCGAGCGTCATGCCACCCGTTTCGGACTGCCGCCGGCGCTGATCTTCGCCGTCATCCACATCGAATCCAGCTTCAACCCCGCTGCTCTCAGTCCCAGGAACGCCCAGGGTTTGATGCAACTGGTGCCCCATAAGGGCGGGGTGGAAGCACTTCGCTATATCACCGGCGATGCCTTCGCCACTCCGCCTACCCCGCAACAACTGTCCAACCCGGACTTCAATATCCTGCTGGGAACTGCTTACCTGCGGCTGGTGCTGGATGACTACATACCGGCCTGGTTGCCCTGGGAGGTGCGGCGCGACCTGGCACTGGCAGCCTATAACTGGGGACCGGACCGGGTGACCCGCTACCTTATCGGAACCAATCCGCCCGGCGCCGTGGCGGAGGTGCGGGCACGGCTGGAACGGTCCGCGCCGGCGGAAACCAGGGAGTACGTCCGGCGGGTTAACGAACGGCTGGCGCTGTATGGCAGTGATAGGCTGGCGGTCACCGGTTGGAACTTTAGCGCCGCTCACTCTCACTAAGGAAGCGTATTGGATTCTGTTCCCCCACCACCCCATTTCCCTCCTCCTTGGGGTGGTTTCTACCACCTACCCTCATTAAGGTGGTTTGTCCGCCGAGACTCCCCGTCTCGGCTTTTTTTTGGCACACGGTTGGGCGCCGTCCGTATCTGGCGGCGACTTCAGCCGATGGACGCGGGGTCAGATACCGGCGTGGCGGCTGGCAGGGCATCAGGAGCGTTGACGGTCGCGGCTCTGACGGCCGTCGTCAAGTCAGGTGGGAGCCGCGTGTAGCCCGGCTCAGGTGGGGACTGTTGGCCTTGCGGTTCTGTTGTATTTCTTCCTTGACAAATGCCCTCGTCAGTTCCATTCATAATATAATGGGTTTGTTTGGGGGAGCATGGTCTACCTGCAAGGATGGTGTAGGGTGGCAACCTGAGTGTTTCAATCGATCTTTATGGCTGATCTGATCATGTACACCGGACTTATTCGCTCTGGATGGAGGGTGGATAAGACTTTTTGTAGAGTCACGCCTTTTGCAGGAGGAGTGATAGTGAAAACAGCAACTTTGGTTAGCTTTGCCGAATTAGATACCACATTTGGCGTAATTTGGAGCACCACTTAGGGTGTCGAATTACGTTATGTGGAAACTATAGAATCATTAGTTAGGCGTCGTCGCAATTATTGGAGATCACAATGGCCAAGAAACGCGCATTTATCAGTTTCGATTTTGACAACGACAAGAGATTGAAGGACTTCATCATTGGGCAGGCGCGTTTACCCGACTCTCCTTTTGACGTTATTGATGCCTCCCTAAAGGAAGCGGCACCAATCAAGACATGGGAAGACAAAGCCCGCGCTGCGATCAAGCGGTCGGACATCGTGATCGTGATGGTGGGGCCGTATACCTATCGCGCCCCCGGCGTCCTTAAGGAAGTCAAGATGGCACGCGAGGAAGGTGTAAAGATCGTGCAAGTTATTGGTTACAAGGACGGTAACTACACGGCTGTTCCAGATGCGGGGCGGCTGTATGCGTGGAACTGGGAAAACCTCAAGAACCTTCTTACGTAGCAAATGTGAAATCGTAGGACACAGCCATCTAAGTCGACACTCAGGTGGGCCCACTTCCCGCGACGAACCCATACCGTAGGGCAAAGAGACGGATGCAAACCTGGAAACCAACGGCAGAGCATCAGCGCTTCATTCGCCGATACGCCGCGGCTCTTGAGTCAGGGGATGTTGCGCTCTTCGCTGGCGCAGGTCTCTCACGCGCCGCAGGTTTCGTAGATTGGCGATCGCTCCTCAAGGATATTGCTGCCGAACTACATCTTGACATCGACCGCGAAAGCGATCTCATAGCCATTGCGCAGTATCACGTCAACGCAAAGAAGAACCGCGCACGAATCAATCAAGTGCTCATCGATGAACTCACAAGAACCGCGGCTCGCACGCCTAACCATGCGTTACTCGCTCGCCTACCGATCCCAACCGTCTGGACTACGAACTATGACCAGCTATTGGAGCGGACATTCGAGGAAGCAGGAAAGGTGGTCGATATCAAGATTAGCCAGGAGAATCTTGCACAAACGCGACGTGGCCGAGATGTTATTCTTTACAAGATGCACGGTTGTGTGACCGCGCCGCATGAGGCAGTTGTTACAAAAGACGACTATGAACAGTATGAACGCAAGAAGCCGCTCTTTGTCGAGAGCCTTAAGGGCGACCTGATTAGCAAGACCTTTCTCTTTGTTGGTTTTAGCTTTACGGATCCAAACGTCGATTACATTTTGAGTCGGGTGCGAACTCTACTAGGAGCGAACCAGCGGGAGCATTTCTGCATCATGCGAAGCCCTCCGCGCCCCACACGTCTTGTGGGAAAAAAGAAGGCGGACTTCGAGTACGAACAGAGAAAGACGGAACTTAGGCAGGCCGACTTACTTCGTTTCGGGATTGAGACTGTCTGGATTGACAAGTTCCAGCATCTGGAACCACTGTTGTATTCACTTGCTGCTTTCGCGCACCGAAAGAGCATTTTTGTGTCGGGTGCGGCTAGGGTGAGCGAGCCGTTAGGTTCACCTCGATTAGAGACCTTGGCCCGCGAGCTAGGTGCTCGAATTATCCGCGACGGTTACAGGCTTATCTCTGGCTTCGGGTATGGTTTGGGCGAACAATGCGTACTCGGAGCTCTCGGTGCCCTGTATTCAACCGTCAAAGGCGCAGAGGCAGATCGTCTAGTTGTTAGGCCGTTTCCACGGGCTCCCCAACCAACCGATCAGCCGTTGCAGAACTCCCGCCATCGAGAAGATTTGCTGTCTCGAGCTGGAAGTGTGATCGTAATGTCTGGGAACCGAGAGGATGGCATTGGAGGAGTTACCAACTCCCCGGGAGTGTTTGAGGAAGTCGACATCGCCAAACGACTCGGGAAATTCATAATTCCTATTGGCGCGACCGGGCACGCGGCCCAGGAAGTGTGGAAACGTGCCGTGAAGAACCCAAATCAGTACCTACCCGGCCTAGCGGTGCCTGATGAGCTTGAAATACTCGGGGATCCGACAGCCTCCAACGAGCAACTCCTGAACGCGCTTTTTGGCGTTCTTGCTGCTGCTGAGGCCGCAGTTGCTGGTCGTTGAGGTTTACGCATGGTTGCGATCAAGCATGGTGTGCGGGGTCAACGGCGATGACACCCAACAACCGCTTGCAGGGGACGCGCCTCAAGCGGCGTGCCCCTGAAGCGAGGCGTTAGTCCCCAGGAGTAAGCGGTGAAAACCACCATAGTAAGAAACAAAGCTAGTGGAAAAAAAAGCAAAAGACAGCAACCCATGACCGATCCCTATTTTGCCGTGGTTCGAGAGTTCTGGCCACATATTGTTATGCACTATCAAGAGTTTGAAGATAAACAGCCTATTATGCTGTTCGATATTCAAGAACAGCGGTTATACGTCTATCCTTATGATGGTTTTAAGGCAGAATTAAGTGAGAAGTCGCAGAACCTATTAGAGCAACAATATGAAAGGGCGCTGGCTGAGCAGAAAATCGTCGTTTTTGTCAGGGATAATGATCAGAAAAAGCTGGTATCGTATTCTCTTGACCCAGAGAGCTTTGAGCCAGCGTAGTCGGCTGGAACAAAGTGCAATCCGGTAACCAACGATCCAGTCTGACGCTGCATGGCGGGTGTTTAACATCTTGAGATTCCAGATGAATGCCATCCAATACCTTCGCAAATTACGGTGGATAGCCACAATCTCATGGGTTTCCGCTGCCTTGGTTGCCTTTAGTTTTAATAGCCATGGAGATGGCGCCGAACAGTGAGTTAACACCTTGGGTCGCCATAACCATTGGCTGTATTCCTATTATCATTTTTGTAACAATAAACCATCCTCAATGCGAAAAATGCAAGGGGAAGATGAAAATAAAATCGGGTTTTCCATACATTATTTATCAGTGTACCCGCTATGGTGACCGTGTTGATACGGGCGTCCATGCGGACCATTAAACGTGCACCGATGGTTAACAAGCGAATAACGCAGCAGTCGTCGAGCTATACAAGCTCAACGATAACACCTGTGCATAAGCAAGCCGGCAATAGAACTCAAACAGGAGCAGTGCGCTGTCATGACCACCCTACAATCTGATCGACCCAAACACCTGCGCGTCTTCCTGGCCTCGCCGGGGGATGTGCTGTACGAACGCGGCTTGGCGTTGCGGGTGCTGGGCCGATTGCAATATGATCCTTTCTTGCGCGGCACGGTGACACTGGAAGCGGTGGCTTGGGATCATCCCGGTGCTGGCGTTCCGCTCCAGGCCGGGATAGCGGCTCAGGACTCGGTCATTTTGAGCCTGGGCAAGCCTTCTGAATGCGATATCGTGGTGGTGATCCTGTGGTCGCGGCTGGGTACGCCGCTGCAAGACGCCTCCTATGCTAAACCAGATGGCAGTGGGTACTTCACCGGTACCGAATGGGAGTATGAGGATGCCTGGCAAGCATTTCGGAAAACCCGCGACCGACCGCGTATCTTGTTGTATCGCCGCACAGCCAAACCGCTCGCTGAGATTGATCCCGCCAACCTGGACGCCATTCGCCAGCGCTGTGAACAGATCCAGCGCGTGAAGGAATTTTTTGATGCCTGCCACGCACGTGATGGTTCATTCCCTGCCGCCTACGAAAAACCCAGTGAATTTGAGCACGCGCTGGAGCAGCACCTCAAGGAAATCATTCGCCAGTTGCTGGCGTCGCACACGCCGGCAGTTATGCTACCAGCTTCATCTGCTGAACCGCCGTTATGGCCAGTCTCCCCCTTCCCCGGCTTGCGGGCATTCACCGACAAAGATGCTCCCATCTTCTTCGGACGCGGCTACGAGGTCGATGGGCTGATTCGCAAGCTGGCCGATCCGGATATTCAGTTTATCGCGGTAGTGGGCGCCTCGGGATCGGGTAAATCCTCGCTGGTCTGGGCGGGTTTGATACCACGCCTGCTGGCGGGGGCCATCGAAGCGAATCTACATTGGACCTGGGTGCGTTTTACGCCGGGGGAGGTCGGCGATAATCCCTTCATGGCGCTGGCAGCCAGTTTCAAACAGACCCTTGAGGCGCATGGCCGGCAGGCGCGGGAGGTCGCCGCGGAACTGTACCAGGATGTCGGCAGATGGGATGAATTGATCCGAATGGTGCTGGCAGATAAGCCAGAACGGACCGAACTGTTGTTATTCATCGACCAGTTTGAAGAACTTTTTACGCTGGTTGCTGATAAGCCGTATCAAGAGTCATTCATTGCTCTGCTGGCGGCAGCGGCCAAGACGCCACGAGTGCATATCGTGGCCACTCTGCGGGCAGATTTCTATGCTGCCTGTGTACGGCCTCCACTGGCAGATCTGCTGCGCAACGGTTCCTATCCACTGGAAGCCCCTGGACCCGGCGCCCTGTACGAAATGATCACCCAACCGGCGGCGCGCGCTGGACTGACCTTCGAGGAAGATTTGCCGCAACGCCTGCTCGATGACACCGGCATGGAACCCGGCGCCATGGCCTTGCTGGCCTTTGCCCTGCATGAACTTTACGAAGGGCAGACGGCGGACAGACGACTGACGCATGCCACCTACGACAGTTTCGGTGGCGTGAAAGGGGCGATTGCCCAACGGGCGGAGGAAACTTTCAAGTCACTGAAGTCACTGGACCCGGACGCTCAGCAAACCTTGAATGCGGTTTTCCAGGAGTTGGTCGAGGTGGACGACCGCGGTGTTGCCACCCGCCGGCGCGCCCGGCGAAGTCAGCTAAGCCGCTCAACGGTGGCAGAGACGCTGATCGATCGCTTCACCAATGCCCGGCTGCTGGTCGCCAGCGGCAAGGAAGAACAATGCTTTGTCGAAGTGGCCCATGAGGCCCTGCTGAAAAGCTGGCCACGGCTGGCAAACTGGATCGAGTCCGTCCGCGATGACCTGCATCTGCGTAGCCAGTTGCAGAGAGACGCTGTTAACTGGCAAGCACACGGCTGTGACGACAATTATCGCTGGACCAATGAGCGGGTAGTGGCAACGAAAGGGATGCTGGAACGCCTGTGTTACCAGCCCAGCAAACTGGAGCAGGACTTCCTCGGCCCTATTGATCCTGAGAAGATGATAGCGTTGGTCGATGATTTGGATACCCCCACTGAGCTGCGCGAGACCATCGGCATCCGGCTGGCGCTGCTCGGCGATACAAGGCCTGGTATCGGTTTGGGAGCAGAAGGTCTACCCGATTTCCGCTGGGTGTTGATCCCCGGCACCGAAGCTGTACAGGCCAGCGGGCGGTTTCCGAACTTCACTGTTTTTCGTCTGGGGAACGGAGCCCGACCGGACCCGGACTCGGATGCAGCGAGTGATGAAAACTGGCCTAAAGAAGCCGCTCCTCTGGAAATCAAGGCTTTCGAACTGGCCATTTATCCGGTAACCGTAGCCCAATTCCGGCCGTTCGTGGAGCAGGGCGGCTATCAAAATGCTCGTTATTGGAGCGAGACGGGTTGGCTTTGTCGAGGTGAAGAGCCTGGATGGTGGAAGACTAAAGCCTGGACTCTACGGAATCGGCCCGTGATCGGGGTGAATTGGTATGCCGTGGAAGCCTATTGCAACTGGCTGAATGAGCAATTGCAGCTACCACGAGGAACCATCAGGTTGCCGACTGAGGCCGAGTGGGAATGGGCGGCACGGGGACCGGCGGGTAGACGTTATCCGTGGGGAGAGGGATGGGACACCCGGCGCTGTCATAGCCTGGAAGCGGATCTTGGGTGTACCAGCGCCGTGGGCTGTTTTCCGGGTGGCGCAGCAAATTGGTGGTTGGAACTCCAGCCGGGCAGCGAGGTAGTACATGACTTGGCTGGCAATGTGTGGGAATGGATCGCTTCGGAATACAGCCAAGATTATTCCACTGCCCATCAGTCAGTGCTGGACACCAATCACCCTGATGATCGCCCGTGTGCGCTGCGGGGCGGCTCGTGGGCCAGCGAGGCTTGCTGGTTGCGCGGGGCTGCGCGCATCTACAGCAGTTCGCATGGCTGGGCCGAGCGTTGGGGTTTTCGCCTGGCCAAGGATTTTACAGGTAAAACTTGACAAAGCCCCTCGTAAGTTCTGACGACACAACACATAAGTTAACCGCTGTTCACCATACGACAAGAGAGGACAAACGAGAAATGGTAATCCAAGATTACCAGACCCTATTCACCGATAGCCGCTATCTTGGCGTAGCTCAAGTCTTATACAGACCGAATGAATGAGCAGGTGGGAGGAAATAACCATGCCGGGATTTGAAATCAAACAGCCGATTTCCATCTGGAATAAAAAGCTTAAGGTCGATTTCAAGAGCTTATTCAAGAACCTGACCAAGGGGGTTGTGTACGGTGTCGGAGGGAAGTGGGACGACGTATCCATCGACCTGTCGGAGGTCGCTACCTCGTTGGGCCTGCAGAAGGACAAAGCGGCAGAACTGGCCTGGCTCCTGATCTGGCGGGCGCAGACCTATGGAAAGCCAGACTCGATGGCGCCCATTTGAAGGGAGTAAAAAATCTGCTCATCCCCGAAGATACGCAGCATGACGAACAGATAAGTGAACCCACATCAAACCCACCCCCATCAACCTGACATAGCTCCCTCCAGCGTCATGGAAAGCAACCCCCTCCCCCAACCCGGCCAACTGGTCCGGGTCCGCCAGCGGCAATACTTGGTCGAGGACATCACGCTCCCGCCCGACGACGGCGAAGCTACGCTGGTCAGCTTGTCGTGTCTCGATGACGATGCCCAGGGACAGCCGCTGGAGGTACTTTGGGAGCGGGAAGTGGATGCCGAACTGCTCACCGCCGAGCGTTGGGAAGCCATCGCGGCGCGCGGCTTCGATTCGGCACCCCTGTTCGCCGCCTATCTGCATACGCTGCGCTGGAACTGCCTGACCGCCACCGATCCCAGCCTGTTCCAGGCGCCATTCCGCGCCGGCATCCGCCTGGACGCCTACCAACTGGAACCGCTGCGCAAGGCCCTGCTGCTGCCGCGCGTCAATCTGTTCATCGCCGACGATGTCGGTCTGGGCAAAACCATCGAAGCGGGCCTTATCGCCCGCGAACTGCTGCTGCGGAAAAAGGTGCGGGAGATCGTGGTCGCCTGTCCGCCCTCGATGTTGCTGCAATGGCAGGAGGAGATGGATACCCGTTTCGGTCTCACCTTCGAGATTCTCGATAAGGTCTATGTGGCGCGGGTGCGGCAGGAACGTGGCTACGGCGTCAACCCCTGGACCACCCATCCCCGCCTGCTGGTATCGCAGCGGCTGTTGATCGACGAGGCCTACACCGCGCCATTGCGCGACTGGCTGGGCGAGTTCCGCCCTGGCGCTTTGCTCATCCTGGACGAAGCCCACCACGCCGCCCCGGCCAGCGGGGCGCGCTACGCCATCGACTCCAAGATCACCCGCGCCATCCGCGATCTGGCGCCGCGCTTCGAACATCGGCTGTTCCTGTCCGTCACGCCTCATAACGGCCATTCCAATAGCTTCTCGGCGCTGCTGGAGATCCTCGATCCGCAGCGTTTCTGCCGCGGGGTGCCGGTACGCAGCCGCAAGCGGCTGGACGAGGTGATGGTGCGGCGGCTGAAGGAAGACCTGCGGGCCGTCGCCAGCGGTTTCTGCCAGCGAGTGGTCAGGCAGATCGACATTACCGGCCTGCCCGACGCTGCCCCGGAACTGGTGCTGTCGCGGCTGTTGAACGAGTACCGGCAGCGGCGGGAACAGCGCCTGCGTCACGCCACCCGCCGCCAGCAGGCCGCCGCCGGGTTACTGCTCTGCGGCTTGCAGCAACGCCTGCTGTCCTCTATCGAGGCCTTCGCCCGTACCTTGCGGGTGCATCGCCGCACCGTGCAGCGACAGCGAGAGGCGGCCCAGGCGGAGCACCCAGCGGCGCCGCCCGAGGAACGCTTCGATCTGCTCAGCCAACCGGTCGGCAACGACGATGATCGGGCCACCTTGGCCGAAGCAGAACTGGCGGCTGAAGAAGAAGCGCAGATCGCCGCCGCCACGCTGGCCGCGAGTCACCCTCCGGCCACACCGGGTGACCAGGAAGCCTTTGCCGCCGAACAGCGGTTGCTGGAGCAGATGACGGAACTGGCCGAACAGCACCGCTACCGGCCCGATGCGCGGGTCTTCAAGCTGGTGGAATGGATTCGCGCCAACCAGTGCCCCGGCCTGCCGCCGTTGGGTCAGACCCCGCCGCCCGGCCAGTCACCGGCCCACTGGAACTGTATGGACCGGAGAGATAGGTAACAGGTGTTCGGAGACATCGGTAACACCTGTTCGGAGACATAGGTAACACTGAAAAACTATCATGAGATGATGTGTATTGACTTCATGCCGGTGTCCTAAGATCAATCCGAGTGACCTTATGGTGACAGAAGTAGATATCAAACTGGCCCTCGGTGTTAACGGGCCGCAATGTCACCGGGTAACCTTGCAAGGCGCTACTGACGGTAAACAACCGCCCTTGGAAGTGCACCACCCCTTTGTTTTGCACCCTGCGGACCCGATCATCCGGACCGTACTCAATTGGCGGCAGGGTTTCAGGAAAGGAACAGGGACTGGGTTGATAGCGGCTGATCGGGACAGCCATGTCCAGAGCCTGATGGGGGCGCTCCCGGTTGTACACCTCCCGCCACCGATCAAAGGCCCCTTGACACACCGACAACGACGCAAAGTACTGGTCACGCAACACCTCTGCCTTGAGGGTACGATGAAACCGCTCATCCTTTCCCTGGGTCTGCGGATGATAGGGATGACTATGACTGATGCGAACCCCCAAGCGGATCAGCCACAGGACCAGGGCCGACAGGGTTTGCTGGCCCTCGCCCCCCCAGGGTGGGCCATTATCCATGAGCATCCGTTCCGCAAGCCATAGCGCCGAAAGGTCGCGGTCAGGGCCGCTTGCACCGTGGCGCCCTGTTCGTCCCCACACGCCTGCAGGCAGACCGCGAAGCGGGAATGGTCATCCAACACCGTCAAGGGATGGCAGCGGCCTTGGGCAATGGCAAAGTGGCCTTTGAAGTCCATCTGCCACAAGCGATTGGGGGCTACCTGTTCAAAGCGATGCCACGGCTGATGCTTACGCCCGTCTGCTGCACTCAACCGCTGATGGCGCCGCAAAATAGCCGTCATGGTGCTCGCACTGGGCAAGGCCGTCTGCCCCTGGGCCTGCAGGTAGGCGCGGAGTTTGCGCCCACCCCAGGCGGGATGGGCATCCCGCACCGCTACGATCATCTGCTCGAGCGCCGCCACCGTTTGACGCGGCGACCGGTATGGCCGGTGGTCACGCTCGACCAACGCTTCCAGACCCCCGGCACGAAACCGCTTCAGCCATTGGTAACCGGTCTTGGTACTGATGCCATACCGGTGGCACAAGGTTCTCATCTCGATCTGCGCTTGGTTGGCCAACAGGACAAACTCTTGCCGTACTGCCAGCGACACTCTCTTTTGCGACATCAACATTCTCCTCTAGGAAAATGCTGGTCAGCTTAAAAGAATGTTACCGATGTCTCCGAACAGGTGTTACCGATGTCTCCGAACAGTGTTACCCATCTCTCCGAACAGGTGTTACCGATGTCTCCGAACACCTGTTACCTATCTCTCCGGTCCATACACCCTCCCCCACAAGGGGGGAGGGAGTTTTTGTACAGGCTCTAAGCCCTAACCACACAGCAAACCTCCCCCTAGACAAAAAACCCGTTTCTCCGATTCTCCACAAACCCCTACACAGGCTAATGCAGGGCCAGACCTGAAAGTGAATTTTTCACAGCGTCTCAATGAAAAAAATCACTGAGGACCTTAATTGTTGACTGGTAGACTGGGTTATCAGTAGCTGCTAGGCAACAGAGTTCCTCCTAGCCAGATGTCGAAGTCCGGAGCTACTGATCGGAGGCCATGATCATCCTTTCGGCCAGAAGAACCTGGATTACGCTTCGCAAGCTCCGCTCCATCCAGGCTACACCGGTTTTGGCCCAAACGATGATCATGGCCCTGATCGGACCCTTCTTCACCACCCCGATGACCCTCTGGAAGATAAAATGAATCTTGCAGTCATCAAGAAAAACCACATCACCGTGTTTGGTATCAAATACTTCTTGGCTAATGCCCCCACTCGTGAGCATTAGAAGCTATGGGGAGAAGGCGATGCCCATGATAGGACAGAACAAGTTGGAACCTAATGTTTATTTCTCAGTAGGAATTAGCGGTACTATAATGAGTATTTACACTTATGAATGGCTTGCACTCATCGGTGCAGGCGGCGGCTTAATCTCCGGTCTTGTCGGACTAGCAGGCGGCATTTTTATTGTCCCCGCTCTTGTCGCTATGTATGGAATCCAAGGCATGGGGGACGCCATCGTTGTGTCGTTTTTCGCAGTGTTGTTTAATAGTTTATCAACCAGTCGTGCAAACCTTAAAACAAAAGGCGCGGACATTTTTTGGGCACTGATTCGTGATGCAAAGTGGTACACCTATGGTGCAATCATCGCTGCGTTCATTGTTGCTGTTCTGCTCGGTCAGCACAAAGACGCTATCCCCAAGGAATTGCTCGCATCTCTGCAGCTGCTATTAGCTGTTTGCATGTTGATTCCAAGGGGTTGGTATGAAAAAGCCCGTATCAAGCACAGCAAGTGGAAGGATACTATCGTGGGGGCAATCGTCGGCGGTATTAGTACTTTGATCGGTGTCGGCGGCGGCACATACACCATCTTCTATTTCATGACGCACGGCAGAGAAGTCAAGGACTGCACTCTCACGGCAAACTTTGTGGGTATCTTCATCGGGATGATGTCGTTGGTCGGATACTACGGATATGTCGCCGTTGCATCAGCAAGCCATGTCGCGACGAGTACAAGCACCATCGACACAGTAGGTAAAGCTATTCTTATTGCTTCCGGTGTGCTCGCCGGTCCGTTCGGCGTCAAGTTGCAGAAGAAGGCACCAGCCGCGCTGATAAAAACAGTGATCGTGTTAATTCTCGCTGCATCATCCAGCTACGTGCTTTTGTAAATGCTCATTAAGTGCAGGCAGGATATAGAGCCGCTAATTATGATCGGCACATTGCTAGTAGGCCCAATAAGAGCGAAGCTGTCATGAGCCGCCATATAAGCATTCAACGCTGATTTCCACGGAGTGAAATCAATCAACATTGAGTCCCCCTGAAGTTCAGGAGTACTGGAAGACCACTGGCGGGTGTCATCCATTAGGAGTTGCAGAGTTTTGCTCCGTGGAAATCGGCATTGAAGCCCGCGCAGGGTGCAGCTAGGAAAGAATCGCAGCGTTCGCGTAGGGAAGCCAGTAGACGAGTTTGGTTGGCGCTTGAATGACGCTGTTGGTGTGAAATCCTTGGCGATGCTATCGGGCGCGATAAACTATAACTTCACCACCTTATGGCGGGAACGTTGCGCTTCCGCCCGCAACCGCTGCTCCATTCCCTGGCGGTCCATGAGATGACCCTTGGGTCCACACGCCTGAATAACATCTTCCGCGTTCAACACGCCCAGCAGTGCCGCCTCGCGGATGGGTTTGCTCCAATTCAGCCCGGCGATGAAGCCGGACCCGAAGGCATCCCCTGCGCCGGTGGTGTCGACAATGCGCAAATCCGCCGCCGGCCCGATTGACCAGGCTTCCCCACCCCAGGTCGGGCCGGCGCACACCGTGACGCCGCGCGCGCCGTCGGTGACGGCAACTATGCCGGGTCCATGCTTGAGCAAACCGGCGGCCAGTTGCAGCGGCTCGCCGTCGCCCACCAGCAGACCGGCTTCCTCCCGATTCAACATCAGCACGTCGGTGTGCCGCAGCATGGTCCGCAGAGGGTCCGGTCCCTTGCAGCAGATATAGGGGTTAGGATTGTAGGCCGTGCGGATGCCCCGTTGGTGCGCCCGCACGAACAGCCGTTCCTGGGTCTGAAAACTGCGCTCCAGCATGGATGTGCCGTAGACCCAGCGCGTGTGCAGTCGCTCCGTCAGCGCATCCGTCCACTCCAGTTCGTCGTTGCAGCCCTTGAAGGAAAGAATAGTACGGTCGCTCGCCTGGCTGGCCAGTATCAGGCTATAGCCGGTCTGGCCTTTGCTTTCTCCCAGAAAGGCGATGTGATTCTCGCTTAACCAGTTCAGCAGGGTCTGGCCGTGGAGGTCGGTGCCGAGCCTGCCTATGAACCCCGTGGCTAAGCCCAGCCGGGCGAAGGTGGCACAGGCGTTGGTACCGGCGCCGCCGGGATGGAATGCCAGTTGCTCGATCAGCAATTTACTGCCCAGCGGATAGGCCAGCAATTGTTCGTCGGTCGTCTGACCGTGAGAGACGCCCTGGATATGGATGATTCTGGCCTCGGTTTTGACGAACACATCCATGCTGGCCGAGCCGATTACAAGAATATCAAAGGTCATTATCGATATGATCTAAAACCTGAAGCATGATGGTGTTATAGGTCTATACGCCTACCCGTTGCAGGGAGCGTGCGCCGGATCTTCCAGGCGTTCCAAAACGTTTTTCAACGTCTGATCCAAGGGGGCGCTGACGCTGATTTCCCGTCCGCCTAACGCGATGGTAATGCGGTGGGCATGGAGGAACAGGCGGCGCAGACCATACGCCTGCATGCCGCGGTTGAAACCGGCGTCGCCGTATTTCTCATCGCCAGCGACGGGATGCTGACAATAGGCCGCATGGACGCGGATTTGATGGGTGCGGCCGGTCAGCAGCAGCGCTTGCAGCAGCGAAGCTTGGCGGAACAGGCTGAGGGGCTGGAAGCGGGTGCGAGCCGACTTTCCTTCACCCACCTCCATCAGATGCTCGCCACCACGCCTAATCTTGCGCAGCGGGGCGGCGATGTCTTTGACGCCATGGCGCCAGCGGCCTGCGACCAGAACCAGATAGCGTTTGTCTATGGCGCCGGTCCGCAGGGCGTCATGGATGGCGCGCAGCGCCGGTGGATTCTTGGCCAGCGCCAGACAGCCGCTGGTTTCGCGGTCGAGTCGATGGGCCAGTTCCAGAAAAGACAGCTCGGGACGCTGCGCGCGCAGCAATTCGATCAGTCCGTACTCCAGACCGCTGCCCTTGTGGACGGCGAGTCCGGCGGGCTTGTTGAGCACCAGCAGGTCGTGATCCTCCCATAGGATGCTGTCTTTAAGGCGTTCCAGCAGGAACGCGGGAGGCGGCGCCGGCGTGTCCGGTTGGGACAGGCGTAGCGGCGGAAGCCGCACGTGGTCGCCGGCTTGCAGCCGGTAATCGGGACGGATGCGGCCACTGTTCACGCGCACCTGGCCTTTACGCATCAGCCGATAGACCAGACTCCTGGGCGCTCCCTTGAGAGTGCGCAACAGAAAGTTATCGATGCGCTGCCCGGACTGTGCGGCAGTGACCTCGAGCAGGCGCACCCCCTGTACAGATTCCGCTCTATCCGGATGGGTCATGAGTGTGACTTGACGGCAGGCGCATCAGGACGCGCTGACTAAAGCTAGCCCGACTGCGGTTTACAATCCAGCCGCGCTGTTCGGTCAATAGCTTAGAGAACAATCCGAATGGCAAAAACAAGGGGCGCGGCGCGCCGCGCCCCTGCGTTAAAAGTAGGTCGGGCCAATGCACCGCCTGGTCCGACCGTCCGGCAAGGGCTTAGAAAGCCTCCGCCGGCAAAGCCATCAGGGTGTCGGCACCGCCCTTGAGCTTGGCCAGATGCGCGGCTGTATCGGGCAGCATGCGCTCCATGAAGAACCGGGCCAGCACCAGTTTGCTGTTGAGAAACTGTGGATCGCCTTCGCCGGCCGCCAGTTTGGCGCTGGCCGCCTTGGCCATCCGCAACCACATGTAACCCAGGGTCGCCAGCGCCATGATATACAGATAATCCGTGGCCGCCGCGCCCGCATTGTCGCGGTTCTGCATGCCGTTCTCCATCATCCACTGGCCGGCATCCACCAGATGCTCCAGCGCACTCATCACGGACTTGGCCAGCGGTGCCAGTTCCGCATCGGCCGCTGCCTGCTCGCAGAAGCCGCCGATTTCGGGGAAATACACTTCCATCAACGCCCGACCGTTGTTGGCCGGCAGCTTGCGGCCCACCAGATCCAAGGCCTGAATGCCGTTGGCACCTTCATAGATCATGGCGATGCGGGCGTCGCGCACAAACTGCTCCATGCCCCATTCACGGATATAGCCGTGGCCACCGAAGCATTGCAGGCACATGCTGGAGGTGAGAAAGCCCATATCCGTGAAGTAGGCTTTGGCTACCGGCGTCAACAGCCCCAGCAGATCCTCCGCCTTTTGCCGTTCCAGCGCATCCGGATGTTTACGGGCGATGTCCACCTGCAGCGCCGTCCAGTAGGCCACCGCGCGGGCACCCTCGTTGAAGGCGCGGGTGGTCAGCAGGTTGCGGCGGATGTCAGGATGGACGATGATCGGATCGGCCGGCTTGTCGGGCGCTTTGGGGCCGGTCAGGGAACGCATTTGCAAGCGTTCCTTCGAGTAGGCCACCGCGTTCTGATAGGCCACTTCCGACATGCTGTAACCCTGCACCGCCACGCCCAGACGGGCTGCGTTCATCATGGTGAACATGGCGCGCAGGCCTTTGTTCGGTGCGCCCACCAAATAGCCTATCGCCTCCTCGAAGTTCATCACACAGGTCGAGTTGCTGTGAATGCCCATCTTTTCTTCGAGGCGGCCGCAGACCACCTTGTTGCGCGCGCCCAGGCTGCCGTCCGCATTGACCAGCAACTTAGGTACGATGAACAAACTGATACCCTGGGTGCCGGCAGGCGCATCGGGCAGACGGGCCAGCACCAGGTGAATGATATTCTCGGCCAGATCGTGCTCGCCGGCGGAGATAAAGATCTTGGAACCGCTGACCTGGTAGGTGCCGTCCGCCTGGGGAACCGCCCTGGTGCGAATCAGTCCCAGGTCGGTGCCGGCGTGGGCCTCGGTTAGATTCATGGTGCCGGTCCACTCGCCGCTGATCAGCTTGGTCAGATACGTCTCCTGCAGTTCTTTCGAGCCGTGCTGTTCGAGAGCGTCGATGGCGCCGTGAGTCAGACCGGGATACATGGAGAAGCCGAAGTTGGCGGAGCAGCACATTTCGTTCATGGCGACGCCCAGCACATAGGGTAAGCCCTGGCCGCCGTATTCGGGGTCGCCGGTCAATCCGCCCCAGCCACCGTCGGTGTATTGCTGATAGGCTTCCTTGAAGCCTTTGGGCGTGGTCACTACGCCGTTGGTCAGATGGCAGCCCTCTTCGTCCCCGCTCAGGTTGATGGGCTGCAACACTTCCTGGGTCAATTTGGCGCCCTCGTCCAGGATCGCCGCCACCACGTCCGGCGTCGCCTCGCCGAAGCCTTCCAGATTGCTGTAGGCGTCCATGTTGAGAACGTCATACATGATGAACTGCATATCACGTACAGGAGCGGTATAAGTGGGCATAGCTGTTATCCTTTAGTTGGATAGGTGCTCGCGCTGGAGCACGACAGGAACGTCGATCCGGTGGCACCGGGCCGGACCCGGCAGGCCGGATCGGGGATTGAATCGCGGTACGCAACCATAGCAAATAGCGGCTGATTTGTCATGGTGTCGCCGTGGCTGGGGCAGGGCGCTTGCGCCGAATACAGCCGCCAGTTCGCCTGCCACCGAGCGGCGCAGCAGGTCCCTCTGGAAGCAGCAAGAAAAAGGGAAGTAGATGAAAAATAAAGTAACAGCCCCATGCCGGAGGGCATGGGGCTGGCTGTAGCGGACCGCTAAGCCGCGTCAGGCGTCAGCGACAGGTGGCGGGGCGCAACTGAGCAGGCAAAGTGCCGGTGTTGCAAGTCCAGGTGATTTCTCCTGTAGCAGCAACCTGGGTAGGCACCATGATGATGGTTTGGTTAGCCGCCTGCGCGGGTGGCACCTGGTAAGTAATCGTGATAGCGCCTGTACCTGCATTTACCGCGACACCAGCGACGTACCGGGTTGCGCCCGGCGCAATCCAGCCTTGCCCCCGATCGGCGATGCCGTTGGACAAATTCTCTGCTACGGTCGCCTTGGCCGCTGAAGCCAGGCTTAAGCCTTCAGTAACCTGGGCACGCGCGGTGTAATCGCGATAAGCCGGCAGTGCAATCGCCGCCAGAATACCGATAATGGCCACCACGATCATCAGTTCGATCAAGGTGAAACCCTGCTGGGCTTGGCGCATATTGATGTTTTGCATGTTCATGGAGGTACTCCTCAAGTCAGGTCTGGCGCAATGCCGGTTGATGAAAAAAACTTCAGTAAATTAAGCTGTCGAGTCGTATAAAGCAGAACTCGTGCCAGCATCTGGCGAGCATGGGGATAAAAGCTATAAGTAATTAGAAATTCGAGGATTTTGGAGAAGACGCAGGAAGCTTGCAGAAAACCACGGGGCGCGGGGATGAAGGCAGCAGTGACAAAAGCCGGTAAGCGTTGACAATTTTGGTCAGCTCAATGGCTAACGCCATCTCCCGGGTGGCGGTTACGCCGGCGGTGTCCTTCGCGACCAGGATAAGCTGTTGGGCAGCGGCGAGCTGCGCCGGGTCGATCAGGTACTGCGCAATTCCGATAACCGTATTCATTATGGAACTTTAGACGCATTCCAACATCCTAACCAAGCGGTCTCTGTCCGGGGCTGCTGTCTGCGTGACTCCATTCTCCACGAGCTTCATGATGCTGCGCGAAGTCTGCTGCTTGGCGGGCGCCGTAATAACAGAGAGTTCGATGTTGCAAGGGAGCGAGATACCCATGCGCTTTTGTGACTTGCCCATTTCCAAAGACGTTCGCAAACCTGTACCCGGTTCGGTTTTTTCCTGGGGCGGCTACGAGCCCCTGGTTCGGGTTGGTA
The DNA here is from genome assembly GCA_963708455.1 of uncultured Pseudomonadota bacterium. Classification (GTDB taxonomy): domain Bacteria; phylum Pseudomonadota; class Gammaproteobacteria; order Competibacterales; family Competibacteraceae; genus CAIMUS01. The sequence goes on along the minus strand of CAVPSQ010000003.1, from coordinate 336,866 downwards.
AATTTCGGGCCCTGGGCCCGCATCCCGCTCAGGAGTGGCTTTTTCAGGGCGACGAAGTTGTCCAGGTGGACTACGGCTACCAGGACCGGGATAGCCGCTGACAGGGTCAACATCCCTGCTGTCCGGTTAGCGCAGCGTAACCCGACAGCAGGGTCGATAACCCGACCTTCACCCTAGCCCCCTTCGATCTCCGCAATCTCAGCCGCACTGAGCCGCCATGCTCCGGTGCGCATCACGCCATCCACCTGCGCCGCCGAGCGTATGCCGACAATGGCCCCGGTCACCGCCAGATGGCGCAAGGTCCAGGCAATCGCCACCTCGCCAGGGGAACGCCCGTGGCGGGCGCCCACCGCCCGCAGACGTTCGACCAGAGCCAGGTTCTGCGCCAGCTTGGGCTCGTTGAAATTCTCGTCGCGGCGGCGCCAGTCGTCCGCCGGCAGGGCGGCTGCCCGCTCGCGCGTCATGGCGCCGGTCAGCAGGCCAGAACCCATCGGCGCATAAGCGATCACCCCAATCCCCTCGCGCTCACAGAAAGGTAATAGTTCCGCCTCGATGCCGCGCCGAACCAGAGAATACGGCGGCTGCAACGAGGTGACAGGCGCAATGGCCTGAGCACGCTGCAACTGCTCGACGTCGAAGTTGGACACGCCGATCCAGCGCAACTTGCCGGCGCGCTGCAACTGCGCCAGCACGCTCCAGCCCTGCTCAAGTTCCGCCGGGTTGTCCACCGACCAGTGAATCTGGTACAGGTCGATGGTCTCGACCCGCAGGCGGCGCAGGCTGTCCTCGCATTCGCTACGGATAGAAGCGGCTGCCAGCGTCCGCCGGATATGGCCGTCCACATCCCAGCGAAGACCGCATTTGGTGAACACATAGGGCCGGACGCCGGGCCAGTCCGCCAGAGCGCGGGCGACGATCTCCTCGGAATGGCCCAGACCGTAGACCGCCGCCGTATCGATCCAGTTGACGCCGAGTTCCAGCGCGCGGTGAATGGCGGCGATAGAGGCGGCATCATCCTGCGCCCCCCAGGCGTAATCCCAACCCGCGCCGCCGATGGCCCAGGAGCCGATGCCCACGGGGGTAATAGACATATCGGAATTGCCCAAGCGTCGTGTCTGCATGGTGAATCTCCTGATCATGAAGTTGAGGGAATAACGGCTGCGGTCTACGCCGCCTGTTCCCGTGCCCGGGCGCGCGCCAGCGCGGGTCGGGCGAGCAGGCGGTCGGCGTAAGCGTCCAATGCGGCATGTCCAAGCGGCAGTTCGAAGGCTCTGGCCCAGCCCAAGGTGTGGGCGATCAGGATATCGGCTGCCGTAAAGTGCTCGCCGACGATGAATTCACGGTCGCCCAGGCCGGTGTTCAGCACGTTTGCGGCGACCCCGAATTCCCACGCAGCCGTTTCGATCACCGCCGGCACACGCCGCTTTTCCGGCAGTGCAAAGCGGTGTTTGGCGATGGTCCACAGGGGTTGCTCCAATTCCGCGATCACGAAGCAGCACCATTGGTAATAGTGGCCACGCTCCGGCGCGCCGATGGCGGGAACCAGGCCGGAGGCAGGGAATTGGTCGCCGATATAGGTGACGATCGCGGCCGATTCAGTCAGCACGAAACCGTCGTCCTGCAAAGCGGGTACTTTGCCGCCGGGATTCAATTCGATATAGGGTGGTTTGCGGCCTTCTCCCTTAAACAGATCGATCTTCCCATATTCATAACTGACGCCGGCCTCTTCCAAAGCCCACACCGCACGCGCCGAACGGGTGTTCGGACAACCGAAAACTTTGATCATCGCCCTGCCCTCAAAACAGTTTAAGGTCATTGTCCTTCCCCTTAGAGGAAGAGAGTAGCCTACAATCTACTTCAGCTCGTTCGCCCATTTCAAATCAGCCCGCAAGTTCCATTGCCAATGTATCGTCATGCGTTTCGCCCGGTTCTGCTGCTCGTGCTGGCCCTGTCCGCCTGTAGTGCGACGTCGGTCAACGATCCCATCGCCCAGGGAGACATGCAGTTCGCCCAGGGGGTGTTCGCAGCCGGCGACTATCCTTTGGCGGTCCAGTATCTGGGACGGGCCATCGCTTCCGGCAAACTGGCGCCGGCGCAACTGGCCGAAGCTTACCTGAATCGGAGCGTCGTCTACGCCGCCCAGGGGGAATTCGACCAGGCGCTGGCGGATATCGATCGAGCACTGCGCCTCAATCCGGATCTGACCGCCGCCTATGTCGCGCGCGGCGGCATGTATAACGCGCTGGGTGAATATCCGCGGGCGATGGCCGAATTCGACCGGGCCCTGCAGCTGGATCCCAATGCGGCCGACGGCTATTACAATCGCGGCAATGCGCATGTCGGCCTGGAGGAATTGCCGCAGGCTCTGCTGGACTACGATCGGGCGATCCAATTGCAGCCCGACAACGTCGAGGCCTACTACAATCGCGGCAATGTGTACTTCATGCAGCAGCAATGGCGCCAGGCGATAGCGGATTACGATCGGACGGTGCGCCTGAATCCGCAGTATGTGATGGCGTACAACAATCGGGGTATCGCCTACCGGGCGTTGGAGCAGTCACAGCAGGCCATCGCCGATTACGAGCGCGCCTTGCAACTGGACCCGCTGCAACCCGGCGTCTATAACAACCGCGGCAATGCCTACAGCGCTTTAAGGCAGTGGCGCAAAGCCGTCGCCGATTACGACCGCGCCTTGCAACTGGATCCCTACGCCGCCGCGGTCTATTACAATCGCGGCCTCGCTTACGAAGCCCTGGGCCAGGCCGCCAGAGCCAAGGAGGATTTCAAGCGAGCCTGGGAGTTGCAGCAGCTCAGTTCTCCACCACCACCCCCTTCCAGAACGCCACATGGTCTTTGATCTGGCGGGCGGCCTCCTTGGGTTCGTGGTAGGTCCAGGCGGCCGCCTCGTTGACTTTGTCCGCAACGGTGAGGGTGTAGTAACTGGCCGTGCCCTTCCAGGGACAGACGGTGGTCTTGTCAACAGGCTGAAAGTGCTCCCAGCGCAGGCTCTGGGGCGGGAAATAGACGTTGCCTTCGACTTGCTCAAAGGCGGCGGAGTCGGCGAGCACGGCGCCGTTCCAGATTGCGCGAGCCATAAGACGCTCCTCATGCAGGGGATGGGCTAATCGCTACCATCGACCCTGAGATGGGAGGGAGGTTCAGTCTTAAGGACGAGGTGCAAGACCCGCCTCTCTACCTTGCGGCAGCACTTTGCCGGGGTTCATGATGCCGTTGGGATCGAGCGCTGTCTTGATGGTGCGCATCAGCGCGAGTTCCGTAGCCGACTTGTAGCGGGCCATCTCCTCCACCTTCAGGCGGCCGATGCCGTGCTCGGCGCTGAAGGAGCCGTGCATGTCCACGGCGATATCGTGGACAATGCGATTGAAGCGCGGCCACATCGCCAGAAACGCCTTACGGTCCATGTCTTTAGGCTGGGTCAGGTTATAGTGGATGTTGCCGTCGCCCACGTGGCCGAAGGCGCACACGCGCACGCTGGGCAGTTCCTGGGTTACCCGGTCGCTGGCGCGGCGGATAAATTCCGGCGCCCGCGCCACGGGCACGGCAATATCATGCTTGATACTGCCGCCTTCGAAGCGCTGCCCTTCCACCAGGCCTGCGCGCAGTCGCCACAGGGCATCGGCCTGGGCTACGCTGGCGGCGAGCGTGGCATCCTGAATCAGGCCGGTGCGCCAACTGTCTGCCAGCAACTGCTCCACAGCGGCGCGCATGCCGCTGTCGGGACGGATGCCGCTGAAAACCAGCAGCACGTACCATTCATAAGGTGCGGCGAAGGGATCACGGCAGCCGGGGATATGAGCCAGCGCGAATTCCAGCCCGATTCTGGGCATCAGCTCGAAGGCAGTGACGGCGTCACCGCCAGCGTTACGGGCCTCAGCCAGCAGTTCGATGCAGGCGTCCAGGTCACGCAGCGCCACCAGCGCAGTCTGCACGTCGCGCGGCAGCGGAAACAGCTTGAGCACCGCGGCGGTGATAATACCCAACGTACCCTCAGCGCCGATGAACAGATCCTTGAGATCGTAGCCCGTGTTGTTCTTGCGCAGGCTGTTCAAGCCGTCCCAGATTTCACCTGTGGGCAACACCACTTCCAGTCCCAGGGTAAGTTCGCGGGCGTTACCGTAGCGCAGTACATTGACGCCGCCGGCATTGGTCGCCAGATTGCCACCGATCTGGCAACTGCCTTCGGCCCCCAGGCTGAGGGGAAACAGCCGCTCCGCCTGAGCCGCCGCCGCCTGAATATCCGCCAGAATGCAGCCGGCCTCCACCGTCATGGTGTAATTGGCGGGATCGAGGGCGCGGATGCGCTGCAGGCGTCGTAAGCTCAACACGATCTGGTTGCCGGTGGCGTCCGGCAGGGCGCCGCCGCAGCGGCCGGTGTGGCCGCCCTGAGGCACGATGCCGATGTGGTGCTGGTTGCACAGCCGGACTACTGCGGCTGTCTGGGCGGTAGCAGCCGGACTGACCACGGCCCGCGCCTGACCCTGGAACAGGCCGCGTGTTTCGCTGAGATAGGGACTCATGGTCGCCGGATCGTCCAGCCAGCCGGATGCGCCGACCACTTGGCGGATAGCGGCGCAAGCTGTCTCAAGTGCCTTCATTGAGTGAGTCCCCAGCGTCTTGAAGCTGGGTTGCGACCTTCATCGCTGCCGCCGCTCCGCCCGCGCCGCGGCGCGGGATTGGGCGTCCACCGAGCGGGGTTTGGTGGTCGCCTGGGTCGGCGGCCGGGGAAGGGGCGACCACCGGCCGGGTTTTAACCGTCGTCCGCACGGGCGGCGGAGCGGCGACCGCCGCCCGGGGCGGCGGCGCCGCAGGACGATTGCCGACGGGCTCCGGCAGCGGCGTCCCCGTGCCCGGCAGGGCCTCGCCGAAGCGGTCTTTTTCGGGCGCATACCGCAGCGTGAATGCCTGGATATTTTGCAACAGCCGCTGCACCGCCCGGTTGGCGGCCTGCACGCCGCCATACGCATCCTCACTGGGGGCAACCTCGACGACTTCGAGCAACTCCGTGCCGAGCACATGATTGGTGGCAATGTCGATCAGCTTGACGCGCACGGTCAGCCGCGCCCGGCTCGGTGGTTGCGGCTGGAACTCCTGCTGCAAGCGGATCAGCGTGGTTTCCAGACGGATATTGCCATCCACCGAGGTCGGCGTCGGCAACACTACGTCGAAACCCCGGCTGCGCTCCAGTGCATCCACCAGCAGCGGAGTGAGCAGCCGGGCCGGGGTATCGACCCAGGCGCTCTGGGTGTAATACTCCAGCGCCAACGGGGTTTTGGTGTAAGCCATGCGGGGCGTATCGCAACCGGCCTCGGCGCGAGGTTCGGCCACCAGCAGTATCCAGCGGGGAGCGGCCGCCCGCGGCGTCCGCGGTGGGGCCTGGGCATCCAGCACATACGTGGTGACGACCTGCCGGGGAGCGCATCCAGAGGTTGTGGCCAGCACGGCGCACAGCAGCGCGGCTGCGCTGCAACAGGCCAGCAACAGCAGTCTGGCGGCGTTCATCGGTTGGTTATGGTCAGCCTTGGGGGTCATTCACCTGGTCCCGGTGGACTGGTCGGTCTGCCGAGCAGGAACATGCGGGGGTTGCGCTCGACGGTGCTGATAAACCGCTCCATAGTATCCGCCAGACGACCTAACTGCACCAGCAGCCGATTCAGCTCCGGGGTGGTCTTGCGGGTCACCTGCTGGAGTTCCTGGCGGGTGTCGTCCACAGCCTGACCGATATCCCGGCCGGTAGTACCGAGCGCTTTGACGGCGGTCTCCGTCGTCGCCAGAGTGTTGCTGGCCTGGACCAGCAACGGCTGGATATCTTTGCGCAACTGGTCGCTTAGCTTGGCCGTATTGGCGAAGGTTGCGTTGGCCCCCGCCATCACTTTGCCGAGGGCGTCGGCATTAGCGGACAGGCGTCCGGTCAGTGCATCCAGATTGGCCAGCAGTTGCTCCAGGCGGTCCGCTGCTGTCGGCAACGGTGGCGGTGATGGTGCGGCTGTGGGCCAGCGTCTGGCCGATGGCGTCGAGATTGTGCTCGCTGAATAGCGCGTCCAGGCGGAAGTACAGATTGTTGAAGGCTTCTTCCAGCCGCGCCACCAGGGAGGGTGCGCTCTTGATGACCGGTATCGGGTTGTGCGGCGTCGGCCGCAGCGGCGCTGAGCCGCCGCCGCCGCTCAGCTCCATGTTGACCAGCCCGGTGATGCCGCGTGACACCAGTCGGGCGGTGGTGTCCTCGCGGATCGGCGCGCCGCGTTCGATCCGCAAGGTCAGCTCCACCAGATCGGGAGTATTGCGATCCAGACTGATGCCGGTCACCTGACCGACCTGTACGCCCTTGTAAGCGACCGGCGCATTGCGGTTCAGCCCGGCCACCGACTCGGTGGTGTACACCCGATAGTAATCGTAGACCTTATCCTCGGTGCCGGCGGCCAACCACATGATGATGCCCGCCAGAGCCGCGCCCAACAGCAGCACGAACAGACCGACTAAGGTGTAGTTGACTGACGATTCCATGCCTGCTCCCGTGCAGCCTGTACGGCCCGCCCGCGCGGTCCGCCGAAATAGGCTTTGATAAGAGGCTGGTCGGAACGGCTGAGGGCCTCCATCGTATCGTAGCCGAGCACCCGCCGCTCGCCCAGAAACGCGACCCGGTCGGTGACCCGCCACAGCGAATCCAGGTCGTGGGTGATCAGCACCACGGTCAAGCGCAGCGATTCCTTGAGTTGCAGGATCAGTTCATCCAGTTCGTTGGCGCTCACCGGATCCAGCCCCGCCGAGGGTTCATCCAGGAACAGCAAATCCGGGTCCAGCGCCAGAGCGCGGGCGAGGGCGGCGCGTTTGATCATGCCGCCGCTCAACTGGGCAGGGTATTTATCGGCCGCATCGGCGGGCAGGCCGGCCAGGGCGATCTTGAGTTCGGCGATGGCCTCGATCAGCCTGCGCTCCAGTCGGGTGTGTTCCAGCAGCGGCACGGCCACGTTTTCCCGGATGGTGAGCGAAGTGAACAGGGCGCCCTGCTGGAACAGCATGCCGAGACATTCGCTCAGTCGGTTCAATTGCCGCGGCGACGCTTCCAGAATATTCACCCCGAACACCCGGATGGAGCCGGCTTTGGGCTTGACCAGCGTCAGAATTTCCCGCACCAGTACGCTCTTGCCGGCCCCGCTGCTGCCGACAATGCCGACCACCTCGCCGCGATAGATATCCAGATCCAGATTCTCATGGATCACCTGAGCGCCGAACTGGGTCTTCAGGCCGCGAATCTCAATGACCGTCTCGCTCACCGCTGGATGCCCTTGGCGCCGATCAGCACGGCGAACAGAGCGTCGATGACGATCACCAGAAAGATCGCCTGCATCACGCTTTCCGTGGTCTGCCGCCCCACGCTGTCGGCCCCGCCGCGCACCTGAAAGCCCTGATAGCAGCCTACCAGGGCGATGACCAGGGCGAAGACCGGGGCCTTGCCGAGGCCGAACAGAAACGAAAACGGCGTGACGGCGCGAGGAATGCGCTGGATAAAATCCACGAAATTGATATCCAGCATCGAGCGCGCCACCACCATCCCGCCGCAGATGCTGGCGGCGTCAGCGAGCAGGGACAGCAGCGGCAGTGCAATGCACAGGCCGAGCAGCTTGGGAACCACCAGCATGGCGATGGGGTTGATGCCGATGATGCGCAGGGCGTCGATTTCTTCGGTGACTTGCATCGTGCCGATCTGCGCGGTGAACGCCGAGCCGGTGCGGCCGGCCACGATGATCGCGGTGAGCAGGGGCGCCAGTTCCCGCACCATGATCAGGCACACCAGTTCGACGATATAGATATTGGCGCCATAGGTCTGCAGCTGATTGCTGCCCTGATAGGCGATGACCAGACCGATCAGGAACGACAGCAAGCCGACGATGGGGATGGCGTCCAGACCGGCGCGCTCAATGTTGGCGAACAGGGCGCGCCAGCGGATCCGGGTCGGCTGCAGCAGAGAGCGCGCCAGCACCACGCTGGTTTCGCCCAGGAAAGCCAGCAGACCCTGCATACGGGTCAGCCTGATCAAGACCTGGCGGCCGAGTTGGGCCAGCGGTGGCAACCGCCGGCGCGGCGGGGCGGCGGCGTGCAGGGCTTCCTTGCGCCGCTCGACCACCAGATCCAGCAGCGCCTGGAATTCCGGTTGCAGACCGGTCAGCCGCGCCTGGCGACCCGCCCGGCGCAAGCCGTCGAGCGTATCGGCCAGCAACATGGCGCCGGTGGTGTCGCAGGCTTCGATCCCGGAGCCATCCAGCGCGACGTCACCCGCTGGCCAGGGCGTCTGCGCCAGCCGTTGCTCCAGCGCGGCGATGCCATCCAGGGTCCAGTCGCCGACGCAGTGGAACATTCCCTCGCCCGGCTGGATAGCCGCCGGCGTGGCGGCCCGGGTATCGGACAGCTTACGGTGCATGCGCGCTTAACGGGGATTCAGCTTGCGCCATTCCCAGGGCGTCTGCTGCGCGCCGGGTTGCGACCAGATTCCCAGCCGGTCGCGTTGCGCCTGTTGCTGCGCTACGGTGTAAACCCGATACTCGTTGTACTGGCTGTAGACCGCCGCCCCCCCTTGGCGCACCATTTCGATGCCGATGTCCTGATTGCCGTTGAACAGTCGGGCCACAACCCGGTCGTAACGGTCCACATCCATCACCTCGAGTCGTACCGGCCCGGCCGGCAACAGGCTGCGCAGCAGCTCGCGCGACTGCTGGCCCCACGGTTGCTGTCCCGTTTCCGGCGCATCAATGCCGTACACGCGCACCTTCAGGCGACCGTTGGGGCAACTCGCCATAACTGTGTCGCCGTCGGAGACTACGCTAATCTGGCAGTTCACGCTGGCGCCTTTGCCCGGCGTGGGGGCGTTGGGCTCGGTCAGCCAGTAATTGACGGCGAACACCGCGATGACCAATACGGCGAGCAACAGCGGTGTGGTGCTTTTCCGCCGGCGCGCGTGGTTGAGCTGGTCGCGCAGCAGGCGTTGCAGCAATTTTAGAAACTCGCGATTCACGATGCCTTGCCTGCGGCGGTGCTCAACGGCCCGCGGCGAGCGCCTGTTCGAGATCGGCGCAGAGATCGTCGATATGCTCCAGACCGATGGACAGCCGCACCAGATCTTCGGTCACACCGGCCTGCGCTAGTTCGTCTTTGGACAACTGCCGGTGGGTGGTAGTGGCCGGATGGCAGGCCAGCGATTTGGCGTCGCCGATATTGACCAGGCGGGTGATCAGCTGCAGGGCGTCGATGAATCTGGCGCCCTGCTCGCGGCCGCCCTGGATGCCGAAGCTCATGATGCCGGAGCCGCGTCCGTGCAGATACTTATCGACCAGCGGCTTGTCCGGATTGGTTGGCAGAGCGGGGTATTTCACCCAGGCGATCTGCGGATGGTTTTGCAGATAGCGGGCCACCGCCAGGGCGTTGTCGCAATGCCGCTCCATGCGCACCGGCAGCGTTTCCAGGCCCTGGAGGATCAGGAAGCTGTTGAACGGGGACAGCGCGGCGCCGGTGTTGCGCAAAGCCACGACCCGGGCGCGGGCGATGAAGGCGGCGGCTCCCATCGCCTCGGTAAAGACCACGCCGTGATAGGAGGGATCGGGTTGGTTGAGGCGCGGATAGCGGTCTTTCTGCGTGTCCCAGGGGAATTTGCCTGAATCCACCAGAATGCCGCCGATGCTGGTGCCGTGGCCGCCCATATACTTGGTGAGCGAATGCATCACGATATTGACGCCATGTTCGAAGGGGCGGCACAGATAGGGGGTGGGCACGGTGTTATCCACCATCACCGGGACGCCGTGGGCGTGGGCCATAGCCGCCACAGCTTGCAGGTCCACCACGTTGAGCGCCGGATTGCCGAGCGATTCGCAGAACAGCAGCTTGGTGCGGGCGTCGATCAGCCGGGCCATGCCTTCGAGGTCGCGGTAGTCGACAAAGCGCACCTCGATGCCGAACTGCGGCAGGGTGTGGGCGAACAGATTGTAGGTGCCGCCGTACAGCGTGCTGGTGGCGACGATGTTGTCGCCGGTTGCGGCGATGGTCATGAGGCCGGCGGTGATCGCCGCCATGCCGGAACCGAAGGCCAGGGCGCCCACGCCGCCTTCCAGAGCCGCCACGCGCTGCTCCAGCACCGCGGTGGTGGGGTTCATGATACGGGTGTAGATATTCCCCTCGACCTTGAGATCGAACAGATCGGCGCCGTGCTGGGTGCTGTCGAAGGCGTAGGAAGTGGTCTGATAGATGGGTACGGCGACGGCTTTGGTGGTCGGTTCCGGCTTGTAGCCGCCGTGAATGGCCAGAGTTTCGAGCTTCATGGATGAGTTCCTGTCAGCAGTGCTGGAAAGCTTGGCATTGTAAGAGGTTTACGGCGACCCGTCATCGTTTGAGGGGTTGCGATCTTACCACCTATCAGTTTGGGAAATCGCGGAGTTAACGCTTCGGAAAGTGGCTACCCACTTAAGGCGGAACCATCGCGTCGGTGTCCTTGCCGGCCTGCTGCGGTCAGTCTGCCCGATCCTGGGAGCGCCGGCGTCCTCGCCGGCCCTTTGCGGTCAACCTGCGCAGTGTCCCGGCTTAAGTGGATACCCCGGAAAGTGACATTAAGTGCTTGATTTTCGAGTCCATGAAATCCGCTGAAACGCCGCGATCCCAGGGTTGGAGCAAACTGATAGGGGGTAAGGCTCGAGCAGACGGGGCTTGTCAGGCATGATGGGAGGGTGTATGTTTTTTTATAAAGTGGTGTCTTTTCATGGATACAAGATAGTCGCAACAATAATTTCGATCAAGCTTGCCAGGTTAGATACCATTTTGGGTGTAATTTAAGACACCATTTAGGGTGTCTAATTCATGATGGGCGGCGCTGCGCGCCGCCCATCGGCCGGAGTTGAGTCCAACGCAGGACGCGCGGCGCACAGCGCCGCCCATCCTGCGTTGGAGCGTCACCGCTACGCGGCGACGCCGTCGTCCCGTGCTCGCGCTCAAGCCGCTGCCCAGGTGCGTGGACTCTGGGGGGACATTCTTCGGCGGCTTGACCGCTCCGCGCGGGGTGACGCTCAACTCCGGCCGTTAGGGCGGGTGGGATTTCCCTCCTCCCAACCAACCAACTGGACTGCTCAGTGCCCCTCCGTCTTTGCTTAAACGGGTCTCTCTTCGGGCGTCTCCTGGCGGTGACCTTGTGGGGCGAAAGCACCCGGCGGGTGGCAAGTTGAAAAAGGTGTGCTATGGTTTTGGGTAGGGCGGCGGTTCGGAAACGGCGAGTTTCTGGAAACCACGTTCGCCCTAACTGAACGCTCCAGCCGACCGCGCTTACGCGCGGCGGCTGAGCTTGAGGCGTTCGCAACAGGCAGACAACACTCAGACAAGAAGGGAAAGGAGAACGATGAGAAACGAAATACGTTGGGCAGTTCTTGCACTATTGGTTGCCATAGGATGTCGTGAAGCACTGGGACAAGAGGCCGCTGATCGTAGTGGCCCGCTGATACCACAACAGGCACCCACGCCGAAGAACCCAGTATCAGTGCAGGCATGGAAGCTCACGGACTCCGACGGGAAGACGATCGAGGTGAAAGAACTTCAATGGGGATCGGGTGACGGTTTGGCCGAAAGCATGCCTGTGTTACAGGGCAAGAGTGAGCTGCGGGTGCCATTCTCGGCAATTGCGAAAGCAGAAATCCACTGGCCGAAACCTTCGCAAGACCAGAAGTGGGACGAAGACCAGGCGGATATTCGCGTCGTCCTTCAAAACGGGAAGACGGTGCAGGGCAAACTTCCAAGGACAGTCTACCCACTCAGCTTCGTCGCATACTTCGTCTTCATTAACGACGCTGGCCTGAAGGCATGGATCGAGGCCAAAGACACGACGGGGATCGAAGCCCTGCAATCACCATAGTGCAGGCTGTCGAACCGTTGAAGCGCAAGAGAAGAATGATGCGAACAACCGCCTCGAACACTACGCGGCGAAGCGACGCGAGGTTCAGGCGGGGCGTTAGGGCGGATGGGATTTCTCTCCATCCCGACCGATTGTTGGGGTGGTAAGAACTGGTGGGTGAGGTGCGATAAGAGCGCCCGATCGGTAGCCACGTGAACCCGCTGTGCGCTGTTTCAGGGCAGGGCGGCGGTTCGGAAACGGTGAGTTTCTGGAAGCCCCGTTCGCCCTAACTGAACGCTCCAGCCGACCGCGCTACGCGCGGCGGCTGAGCTTGAGGCGTTAGGTCCGATGATGGCTTTTGATGGCAAGAATCCAGAGAATTAGACAGAAAATTATCGATCGTGCTTATTACCTTTCGTCTCATGCGGAAGAAGAAATGCTCGATGACGAGTTGAGGCGTGATGATGTCGAAAATACCATACTTAAGGGGCGAATTGAGAAAAAATTATCAGAGGATATTCGAGGTATAAGGTATCGCATCGAAGGGCCAGCTAAAGATAGAAGGTTGATTCAGGTAATTTGTAGGTTCAGGGAAGACACCAATCTCATCATAATCACAGTATACGCTTTATTGGAGAACTTATGATTTGTGAATTCTGTGGTGGTGAAACTCGAACAAAGAAGGTTAAACGACAGCATTGGTTGCAAGGCCAACTCTACATTGTTGAAAACGTGGAGGCGGAAGTATGCAAAGAATGCGGAGAGCGGTACTTTCATGCCACTACCCTTGACAATATTGACTGCTATCTTGCTGTAAAACATGATGTGAAAAGGCAGATCAGCGTTGAAGTAGTTAGCATGACATAGCGACTTGACCTAACCCAGCGCTGCAGCCGACCGTGCTACGCCGGCGGCTGAGCTTGAGGCGTTATCGCGCCGAGATAAGCTCGGCGTTTCTTGCAGGGTGAGAGTCCCTGTCGGGTAAGGGCCAGCCACCCACCCGTATCGAGTCTTGCGTCCGTGGCGGAGTCGCCGAAAGGCGGCGAACAAGACGGGCGAAGCGTAGACAGAGAATCCGGTAGGCCGTAGCGGCGACGCGCGCCCTGAAGTGCTGGTACAGCTTCGAGATAAGTTTGTTGCGGACGCCGAGGGTTTTAACGTACACCGAAGGCAACACAGAAGCCTCCGAAAAGGCGAGGAGGTGGAGGTCCGCCGGAGTCCACAGGCCGTGGCATGCAGGAAGAGAAGCGTCAGAGAACTCGGGAAGCCCCAAGGGGCTCCTGACGTGGGGACAGCACGGTAATGATAGACAGCTAGTGAGGCACCGAAGAGGAAACTCGGAAACGGAACTAAGCTGGAATCTAAAACTGTGGGGACGACAAGGTTATGATCTACAGGTATTGAGGCAATGACGGGGAAACTCGGAAACAACGCTAAACTGGAATCTAACGCCCTGTCAGAGAACCACGACCCAGGTGGGTGGGAAACCGCTAGACGTTCTTGGGGTGTCTTATCAGGCATAGTACTCGGAAGCGGGGAAAGCCCGCCACAGGGGGAAGGACCTGACGGAAGTACGTAGCCTGCAAAGGAAACTTGCGCCGGACATGTTGGGCTGGATCAACGCAAGCCAACCTCACTGCGGGGAATAGCAATCAGGCCATTGGCCTGCGCGAAAGCGAGTACAACCGAGGAACCGGATGCGGGAAAACTGCACGTCCGGGTCTGTGCGGGGGGCGTCTGGTAACAGACGTTCCTACCGTAAGAGGCGAGGCGGCGCGGACACAGAACCTAAGTAATTTGGAAGGAGAGCAGAAAATCGCGCATAAATTTTCAGGGCAAAAAGCATCTGAGATTCTCAGACAGAAAAAAGGAGGCATTAAACAAGCTCCTCTTCCTAGCGGCTCACCAAGTTGGGACGAGTTCAGTCAAATGACTTGGGAGCAAATTGAAGTTGGAGCAGGAGCGGACAAACCTGGGTTCAAAGTTGTCCGCAAGCTGCTCACCGATAAGAGATTTGATAGATGAAAAGTGCGATATTTAACAGCTTAACTACGTTTTTAAATAAGTTAGAACAAAAGAGCATAAGCTATACCTTGGCGCATAATCGGGATGAAGCGATCACGGTGTTTGTGGCGATACCTGGCGAACGGTGGGAAATTGAATTTTTGGGTGATGGGTCTGTGGAGATAGAAAAATTCACTAGTAACGGCGAGATTTACGGGAAAGATATTCTCAGTGAGCTATTCGCTCGATACTCGGACCAAGCGGGTAGTCCGGGATCATCCGAAAGCGTCGAATTAGCGACTTTGGAAGGCGAGATCGCCTAACTGAGCGCTCCAGCCGACCGTGCTACGCCGGCGGCTGAGCTTAGATTGTTCTGCGTGGTTCGTGTTTAATTTATTTGATAGGAGGTAAAAATGAGTCTGGGTACTGTAAAGTGGTTCAATGATAGCAAAGGCTTCGGTTTTATCACGCCCGATGAAGGCGGCGAAGATATTTTCGCTCATTTCTCGGCAATCAACATGCCTGGCTTCAAAATCCTGAAAGAAGGCCAACGCGTCTCTTTCGAGATCACCAATGGAGCCAAAGGCAAACAAGCCTCTAACATCCAGGCTGCTTAATCAACGCGGTAAGGCGCAATAGCGGTAGCGTATTGCACCATATTTTACTTAACACCAAGCCTAACTCAACGCTCCAGCCGACCGTGCTACGCCGGCGGCTGAGCTTGAGGCGTTAGGGCAATTATTCCAGAAAACGAATACCTGCGAATCAAATGAGACTAATTGTTGATGCCCACAGTAAAAAGCATTCCCGGTCCTTATCGCTTTTTCTTTTACAGCTTTGATTGTAATGAACCCAAACATATCCATGTTCAGCGAGATAAATCTATCTGCAAGTTTTGGTTAGAACCGATCTCTTTAAGTAACAATCATGGTTTCTCTTCAAAAGAGCTTAATTCGATTCGACAAGTTATTAAATCTAACCGAAGCAATATCTTGGAGGCGTGGCATGAACACTGTGGTTAATATCGTAGAGCCACGATTATTAAAGATTCGTATCACTGAAGATGAGATTATTGGCTATCTTGCTGATGGACGTACTATCGGCGTACCACTGGTTTGGTCATGGCGTTTAACAGAAGCAACCCCTGAACAACGCCAGAACTTTGAGATTCTGGGGAATGGTCAAGGAATTCACTGGCCCGATATAGATGAGGATATTAGTGTGGAAGGTATGCTGTATGGTACGCCAGCACGTCGTCCGTCTCAGTTAAGAGGCTGAAGAGCCTAACCCATCGCTGCAGCCGACCGCGCTACCGCGCGGCGGCTGAGCTTGGGGCGTTATCGCGCCGAGATAAGCTCGGCGCTTCTTGCGGGGTGCGAGTCCCCGTCGGGTAAGGGCTAGCCACCCACCCGTATCGAGTCTTGCGTCCGTGGCGGAGGTCGCTGCAAGGCGGCGAACAAGACGGGCGAAGCGTAGACAGAGAATCCGGTAGGCCGTAGGGGCGACGCGCGCCCTGAAGTGCTGGTCCAGTTTCGAAATGAGTGGTTGCGGACGCCGAGGGTTTTAACGTACACCGAAGGCAACACAGAAGCCTCCGACAAGGCGAGGAGGTGGAGGTCCGCCGGAGTCCACAGGCCGTGGCATGCAGGAAGAGAAGCGTCAGAGAACTCGGGAAGCCCCAAGGGACTCCTGACGTGGGGATAGCACGGTAATGATAGACAGCTAGTGAGGCACCGAAGAGGAAACTCGGAAACGGAACTAATACTAAATACTACTAAAATAGTGTATTATAAAAGCATTTAATGTGGAGTAAAAAAGATGTGCCGAGTGTTTAAATTTGAAGTGATAGAGTCACCAGAAACCCTAGAAGCTTTACTCAAGCAAGAGAAAGATGTTCGCAAGCGTGAACGATTACAGTTTCTATACTGGTACAAAACAGGCCAAGCCAAGACTCGGCAAGCGTTGGGGAAATTGTTGAACCGAAGTCAGGTTGCCATCGGGCAATGGATCAACATCTACCGTACCCAAGGATTAAACAGTTTACTGCATCTAAATTATCGAGGTGGCAATTTAGCACCCTCTATACCGGTCGAAATCCAATGGCAATTAAAAGAAAAACTTGCCCAACCTGAGGGGTTTGCCAGTTACAAAGCTATCCAAGTTTGGCTCAAAGAAACACATGGCTTAGAGGTACCTTATTCAACCGTTTTTGGAACCGTCAAATACCGTCTCAAGGCCTGCCTCAAAGTGCCTCGACCGTATGCGACTGGTTACGATGCGGACGCTGTTGAGGACTTTAAAAAAATCGTACCGGCCAGCCTAAATGAAATTGCAAGTCCTTGTTTAAAAAGATATTCAAAGATTCGTTATTGGACCCAGGACGAAAGTCGGTTTGGCCTGAAAACCATCACGCGGCGGCGGATTACCCTGAAAAAAGTCAAACCACTGGTCAAGGTGCAATGGCTCTTTAAAGCGTTCTATCTGTACGGCGCGGTAGAACCCTTGACTGGTGAGTGCATGATTCAAGATTATGATCGGGTGAATACTGAAAATTTTCAGCAATTTCTCAATGATTTTTCACAACAGTACCTGAACAATTTTCACATCCTTCAAACCGATAATGCGCGCTTTCACTGTTCGAATGACTTGGTGATACTGGATAATGTGATGCTACTTTATCAACCTCCACACAGCCCCCAAGTAAACTCATCTGAGCAGTTATGGGAATGGGCTAAAGGCGAAATTGCTAATCAGATTTTTCCTAATCTGAATGTCTTGAAAGAGAGGCTAAAACAGCTTTTTTCATCCAAGTCAAAAGCGTTCTTTGCCTTATTAACCGGCAGGAAGTTTATCTTCGATGCCCTTCAAAAAATAGGTATGGTACCGGATACTACTTAAAGTAGTATTTTACTAACATTTGATATAATTAGAGCGAAATCATCATGGCACAGGCTGAGTTGAGCGAAGCCGCTTTAAAAAAACTACTTAAAGAGGCGTTTACTGAGATGCTTCAGGAGCAACGTGATCTGTTGCACGAAGTGTTCGCTGAGATACTAGAGGACATTGCACTAGCGGAGGCTATTCGGGAAGGTCAGCAAACTGAAAAGGTCGCACGAGAGGATATTTTCAGGATTCTTGAGGATCAAGGGTGAAGACGATATTCCGCAAGAGCTTTGAACGGGATCTGAAGAGAATCAAGGATCGCTCTGTTCTGGAACAAGCTAAACACGTTATAGAAGAGATTGAAGCGGCGGCCAGCTTGCACGAAGTAAATGGAGTAAAAAAGCTCAGCGGTGTAGGTAGCTTTTACCGTATCCGGGTCGGAAAGTATCGGATCGGCATAGCAGTTGAGGGATCTGAAGTCGAATTTGTGCGCTGTCTTCCTCGCCGCGAGATTTACCGGTACTTTCCATGACCCTAAAGCAACCGACAGCTAACAAAAGCATGCAGCCGACCGCACCTGAACGGCGCGGCGACTGAACTTAGGTGATTTCTGGCAAAGGCTATACCGAAAAGTCGGGCATGGGTGGGTATGGATTCCCCTGCTTGGATAAGGAGGGGTGGCGCGCAGCACCGGGGTAGTTTGATCTTGCGGACTACCCCCCCTTCGGACACCCCCCCTTCGGACACCTTTCTGGGGTAGGTTTTTTTGAGAGCGGTCGATTTGCGCTCCTATTAGCTTGATTAGACATTATCGGAAACAAAAAAATGTGATATAATATGAAAAATTTTTTATATAGGAGATTAATCTGATGATGTTAGATTATGAAAGTATTAAAGACAAGCCAAAGACGCTTAGAGCGATGACCAGTTTAGACCGGTCTGAATTTGAGGATTTGTGTGATGTGTTTGGTGAAGTCTGGAACGAACATACCCATCAGCATGATAAGGATCCCACCAAGGGTGGCCGGAAACCAATTTTGAAAACGATACAAGATAGACTGTTTTTTATTTTGTTCTATCTCAAAGTTTATCCCTTACAAGAAATCTTGGCACATCTGTTTAGCATGAGTCAAGGGCAAGCTAATTTTCAGATTTATGAACTCAGTACGGTGTTGCAAAAAACGCTGGAAAAAACGGATAACCTACCAGCTAGAATGCCGGAAGAGATGTTAGCGAAACTCGCTCAAGAAGACGATCAAGATTTTGGCATAGATGGTACCGAAAGAAGGATAGAGAGGCCCAAAGACTCCGTCTATCAAAAACAGTATTATAGTGGAAAAAAAAGCTCATACGCTCAAGAACAACTTAGTAGTAGATCTCGATGATAGACAAATCAAATACTTAGGTAAAACTCATGAAGGTAAGAAGCATGATAAGAAGATCTGTGATGAAGAGGGCATCACGGTCCCTGAGGAGAGCAACCTATATCGTGACAGTGGTTTTCAGGGTCATGACTTACCGGGTGTTACTATTCACCAACCCAAGAAAAAACCACGCGGTGGAGAACTCAGTTTGGTAGACAAAGTAGAGAATCGGTTGATTTCCAGTATCCGGGTGGTAGTAAAACATATCATTGCCGGTGTGAAGCGGTGTCGGATTGTTAAAGATATTTTTAGAAACACGAAAGAAGCGTATGATGATATGGTGATAGAGTTGGCCTGTGGTTTACATAATTTCCGAAGTGAAAAACGATTATTATGTTATTAAAATTTGTTTTTTGATCAGAAAGCCATACGCGGTTAAAAAATTTTTAAAGGATTAGATACAACAGTTATGTTTTAACTATTGACCCGACTTTAAGGGGGTTAAGAGGTTAATTTTCTGTAATTGTTGATAGAGCTTAAAAGTGCTCGAAGAGGGTATAAAACTAAACGAAATTCGTTATTAAGAATTAGGTTTCTGATAATGTCTAATATATCGATAAAATTCATCAGTTGAAGTTAAGCCGGAATGCCAGCGGGTAGGTCGATCAACGGGTGGCGGCTGTCCTGCAAGGTCTGGAACAGGAACAGCCTCAACGGAGGGAGCGAATCGACGCCTATGGCAACCAGTGTTGGCTGCGGGCGCATCATATTAAATACTGTAGAGAGGAATTTCTAAATGCACATACCCTCCCTTTTTAAAAGTGATGAACTTCTCGATCGTTACAAGCAACTGCGACAGATAGGAAATCAGCTAAACAACGAACTGGTCAAACTGGTTCCCAAAGCCGCGATTCAGGAATGTGGCAAAAAAGCTGGGTTTGATCCAAGGTAAAATGCTGGTGCTGGATAACGAGGATGAATTAACTGTATTATTCGATTATTGCCTGCATAATTATCGGCGTGCTGACAAAAACATAATCGAACGTTATCTGGAAACTTCTCCACCGCCGGCATCGTCGGACGAAATGCTTGTTCTGCAAGGTAAACTCAAATCGTATTATTCAGTGTTTTCAGTTAAAGAAGTGCGCAAAGGAAAAGGAGCAACCTTACTGGATGTTATTAAGAATAAAGAAATTTTATTAATGGATATCGGGATAGGACAAAGCGCAGTACCAGGATTAGTATTTGCAGGAAGAATCGTACCTGTAGAAGATTTTTACATGACTACCGGGACGTTTTTGCCAGTTTCGAATAAGCAAGTATTAGAAAAAGGAATAATACCTGTTTTCAATAAATTTTTACGACACAAACAGGCAGGTGAGGTGAATTTTTCACCTGCACAAGAAGCTGCGCTGTCGGCGCAGATTATTCGCCTTTTATTAAGAGCAGGGGCTCTTGACAAGATGATGTATCGGGATATTTAATATCGCTGGAATCGATTGTCAGGGATGAATAAATAACCCGCCATCCTGGGAAACAGCATGGCGGGTGGGTTAGAGCGACAGAGAGCTAAAGAGGCTGAGACCCTATCAGGCGTCGTTTAGCTGTTTCCCGGGGACTCCGTCTCGTAGCTGCGCGTAACCATCGAACCCATGCGAGGCTGATCTACGCCGGCCGGTTCAGCCACGATGAACTCCTGGCTGCGATCGTTGAAGCTGTAGCCGCTGATGCTGGTTGACGACTGGCCGTCAGAGTTAGCTTGGGTTGCGCCGACGATCACGCTCTGGTCATTGAACGGCTCCGCATTAGCGGCAGTACCCAGAACCAGGCCCGAACCCAGAGTGAACAACAGGGTGATAGCAGTCTTTTTCATGGTGTGATTCCTCTACAGTTAATTCGGTTAAGTGATGAAACGATTGAGGTTCAACCGTTAAACCTAGTGTAGCGGTCAACCATTTTTCCGGCAGTGACGTTTGCCGCAGTGGGAGTGTGAACTATTCACACTTCCCGTTCAGGGTCTTAAACTGCCACGCAGCAACCCCTGTTTCCGAGAGCGAGCCATGACCCAACTCCACGTTCAACCCAGTTGTGCCGACGATTTCGATCCCGATTCCCTGTCGGTAGCGGAAGCTTTACAACGTATCAATCAGGTTGTCATCCCCATCAGCGGTTTCGAGAAAGTGGCGCTGCGCAGCGCCCTGGGGCGGGTGCTGGCCGAAACCATCGTTTCGCCTATCGCCGTGCCGTCCAGCACCAACTCGGCGATGGACGGTTACGCCGTGCGCGCCGCCGATTTGCCTGGCCAAGACGGCGTGTGCGAACTCACTGTGACCGGTACGGCACTGGCTGGCGCACCGTTCGCGGGCGCGGTGACGCCGGGGACGGCGGTGCGCATCATGACCGGCGCCGTGCTGCCGGTGGGCGCTGACTGCGTGGTGATGCAGGAACGGGCCGAGCGCGACGGTGACCAGGTGCGCATCGGGGCCGGCCACCAAGCCGGCCAGAACATCCGCCAGGCTGGCGAAGATCTCGCTAAAGGCGATCCTGTCCTGCCAGCAGGCCGCTGCATCACCCCGTCCGATCTCGGCATACTAGCCTCATTGGGCGTTGCCGAAGTGCGGGTATGGCGCCGCTTGCGGGTGGCTTTCTTCTCCACCGGCGACGAACTGCGCTCCATCGGTGAACCGCTAGCCGAGGGTCAGATCTACGACAGCAACCGCTATACCTTGTACGGCATGCTTGTCCGACTGGGTGTCGATAGCATCGACATGGGCGTAGTCTGCGACCGGCAGGACGAGCTGCGCGCCGCTTTCCAGACTGCCGCCGCCAATGCCGATGCGGTGATTACCTCCGGCGGCGTGTCCGTCGGCGAGGCGGATTTCGTCAAGGACATCCTGCATTCGCTGGGGGAAGTGAATTTCTGGAAAATCGCCATGAAACCAGGCCGGCCGATGGCCTTCGGCAAGATCGGCGACGCGGTCTTTTTCGGCCTGCCCGGCAATCCGGTGTCGGTGATGGTGACCTTCTACGAATTCGTGCAGTCGGCCCTGAAGCGCATGATGGGCCGGCAGGAGTCGCTACCGGTGACCGTGCAAGTACCCTGTGCCACGCGCCTGAAGAAACGCCCCGGACGGATGGAATTTCAGCGCGGCATTCTGGAGCGACTGTCGGACGGCGGCATGGTGGTGCACGGCACCGGCGATCAGGGTTCAGGCATTCTAAGCACCATGAGCCGGGCCAACTGCTTCATACTCCTGCCGGAGGACTGCGGCAACGTGGAGGTGGGCAGTCTGGTGGATGTGCAGCCGTTCGAGGGATTGATATGAGGGAACAACACAAACCCGCCGCTACTCAAGCAAGCGCGGCGGGTTTGGCATCGGGTCTGGCTCCCCGGGACGGGCTCGAACCGCCGACCCGCTGGTTAACAGCCAGCTGCTCTACCGACTGAGCTACCGGGGATTGGTAAAAGAAGCGTGCACTTTACTGACAGGCCCGGCGGGTGTCAACCCCGTGGTCGGGAAAGCTGGCAGCCCCGCTACGCATATTCTTCGTTGCGATCCCGGCAGCGTCACTACTTCAACAGCGATCCCGTACAGCGCCCACAGGCTGGCGCTGGTGATGACTTCCGCCGGCGGGCCATAACCGATGAGATGTCCCTGCCGCAGTAGCGCCACCCGGTCGGCGCAGGCCAGGGCGTGATCGGGATCGTGAGTAGCCAGAACGATGCCGATATTGCGCCGGGCTAGCGCCCGGACATGGTCCAGCACCCGGTATCTGATTGCCGAAATCGAGGCTGGCCGTCGGCTCATCCATGACCAGAATCCGGGGTTCCTGCGCCAGCGCCCGGGCGATCAGCGTCAGTTGTCGCTGACCACCGCTGAGCCGGGTAAAAATATGATTTTCAAGGTGCTCGATCCCCACAGCGGCCAGCGCCGCCTCAGCCACCAGCCGGTCGCGGCGTGAAGGTGTGGCGAACAATCCCAGCCGGGCGGTGCGCCCCATCAGCACGGTTTCCAGCACAGTAAACGGAAAGTAGCCGGCCGCCGCCTGCGGCACATAGGCCATGACCTGCGCCAGTCGGCGCCTGGACCAATCAGCGAGAGGGACGCTATCCAGAGTAATTTCGCCAGCCTGCACTTTAAGCAAGCCGAGCAGCGTCTTGAACAACGTGGTCTTGCCGCTGCCATTGGGGCCCAGCAGGCAGAGCACTTCGCCCCCCTCCAAAGCCAGATCGACATCCCGACCGACCGGTTCACCGGCATAGCCGAACGCCAGTCCACAGGTGACCAGTTTCACCGCCAACTCCGCTGGCCGTGCGCCAGCAACCACAGAAAGAAAGGAGCACCCAACAACGCGGTCACAATGCCCAGCGGTATCTCCAGGGTGGAGAGCGAACGCGCCAGATTGTCCACCAGCAGCAGAAAGTTTGCGCCCAGCAGCATGGATACCGGTAGCAGCCGGACAAAATTAGGCCCCACCAGCAGCCGTGCAATATGCGGCATAATCAAGCCGATCCAGCCGATCACGCCGCTGACCGAAACCACTGCCGCCGTCATCAGGGTGGCGGCGGTGATGAATACGACCCTGAGTTTGCCGGTTGGGACGCCGAGCGCGCGGGCCTCCTCGTCGTCCAGAGAGAGCAGGTTCATGCGCCAGCGCAGCAGATAGAGCGGCAGCAGCCCGACCGCGACCGCCGGCAGCAGGTTCTTCAGATCCGTCAGATTTAAGGCGGCCAAGCTGCCGAGCAGCCAGAAGGTGATCGCCGGCAACTGGTTGTAGGGGTCGGCCAGGATTTTCAGCAGCGAAATAGCGGAACTGGCCAGCGTGCCCACGACGACGCCCGCCAGCACCAGCACCAGCAGCGGGTCATGGCCGCGCACCATGACAGCCAGTGTATACACTAGCGCCACGGTCAGTAGCCCGCCGGCAAAAGCGAGCGCCTGAATGCCGGCCACCGGCAGCGCCAGGAAAATACCTAATACCGCCCCCAGACCGGCGCCCGTGGAGACACCGAGGATATCGGGCGAAACCAGCGGGTTGCGGAACATGCCTTGGTAGGCCGCGCCCGCCGCCGCCAGGGTCGCGCCCGCTAATACCGCTCCGAGGATGCGTGGCAATCGAATTTGCCAGACCACCGTCGCAATGGGGGTTGCAGCCTGGCGCGACGGGCCATCGAGCATGAGTCCGACCAGTTCACTCCAGCGCACCGGAAACGGGCCGAAGCCGAGAGAGCCGACCATCAGGGCCAGCAGCAGCAGCGTGAGTCCGCCCAGCCAGAAGCGGTCGCCGGCGGCGGCGGCTGTCGGACTGCGCCCGGATGAATCATTCAACGAGCCGACTCCCCGGCTTTCGCCAGCAGCGCATCGAGTTGGGCATCGTCTAGTTCCGCCTGATAGAACAAGCGGTAGAAATCCCGCGTCAGCGCACGCCAATCGTCCTTGAACTGCTGCGGATAAAATAGGCGGGAAAGCCATTTAACGCCGATCAACCGGTTCAGCGAGGGCGGCTGATCCACCCAACCGAAAGGCCAGCGCGGGGCCAGAAAAACCCGCTTGCGCTTGACCGCGTCGCTAGACTGCCATAAAGGATCGTCCCAGACCGATGTGTAAAAACTGTCTTCCAGCGTGATGATGGTGTCGGGATTCCACTGCAACAACTGTTCCGGGGAAACCGTGGCAAGCCCCTGTCGACCGGACGCTACAGCGACATTGACGGCGCCGACGCGGTCGATGATTTCGGTATTGATAGAGCCCCGTGTCCCAGTCTCCAGACCGCTCGGACCGCGGGCGAAATAGACATGGGGACGCTGCGCCGATGGAATGGCGGCCAGCGCCCGGTCAAGCTCCTGCCAGGTTTCCTCGGTATAGCGGGCGAGCCGTTCGGCGCGTTCCTCTACCGCCAGAATTTTGCCCAACAGCCGTAGGGAGGCGGCGGTATTGGCGAACGCGCCATCAATCAGCAGATAGGGAATACCGGTCTGCTGCTGCACGCGCTCAGCCAGGGAAACATAAGTCGGGTTGATGGCCCCATAATCAACGATCAGATCGGGCCGCGCCTGCAACACTACCTCGACGTTGGCGGTATTGTCGCGCCCGGTAAGCCTGCCGAGCGTGGGCAGATCGCGATAAGGCGCGGCGATATAGAGGCGCTCCTCCGGATGCAGGGCGCGCGGCCAACCGATCAACCGTTCGGGCGCGAGTACGTACAACGCAATGGCCGCCGGCGGGCCGGCGGCGAACACCCGTCGGATTTCCGGAGGTAGTGTAACGCTCCGACCGGCGGAATCGGTCACGGTGCGCTGCGCCTGGACCGACGGCGCGCCGGCCAGCAGCGCAGCCAGCAGCCACAGCCATGCGCGCCTAATCGGCATACTGCTTCGCATAAGCGGCATCCTGATAGAGCGCCTCCCCGTAGCGGTCTCTACCATAGTCGCGCATGATTTGCTGCCCCTGCTCGGACACGACGAAATCCACGAACCGGGCGGCAGTCCCCCGGCCAGACGTGGCGCCCACCGGGGCCAGCAGGGCATGATAGGTATTGACCAGCGCCTTGTCGCCCCGGAACAGCACAGTCAACTTGGGCATATTGCCGCGCTCCGCCACCCAGGTGCTGCTGTCGGTCATGAAATACCCCCCCACTTCATTAGCCTTCCGCAAGCTGGCCGTCATAAAAGCGCGGGTAGGGATATACCAATCGCCCTGGGGCATGATGCCGGCCTGCTTCCAGATCGTCATTTCCTTTTTGTGGGTGCCAGAATCATCGGCGCGAGTAATAAATCTGGCTTGTTTCTCGGCAATGCGCCGATAAGCACCGATGGCGCTGGTTGCCTGCCGGACACCCGCCGGGTCATCCGCAGGTCCAACGATGAAGAACTCGTTCGAGCCGACCAACACGCGCCCGGTCCCCCAACCCTGTTCCAGCGCCTGCTTCTCCGCAGCCGGCGCATGCACGAAGATCACATCAACCTGGCGGGCCTTCAGCAGGTCCAGCGATTCGCCGCTGCCCGCCTTGACCCAGTTGAAGCGTCGCCGGCGTCTGTTTGGCGAAGCCGGCGGCCAGTGCGCCCAGCAGGCCCAGTTCACCGGGGCTGCCGGTGGCGAGCAAAAAGGGATTGGCGCCGTCACCATACGTTTCAGCCACCGGCGGCGGTTCGGCAGCAAGACTTAAGGAAAACGCTGTCAATAACCAACAGACGGCGCTGAGAGCCGTTATTCTTCTTAACGATTGCATGAATCCTCGCTTATTCATAATTGAGCACAGTGACAACCTGTCTGCCGGCGTGCGGCGGACATCAATTTTTAATTTAGTAGCGTCTTATCCCGCCTGATCCGAGACAGGCTCGGCGGTCAGCCGCCGTAGCGCCTCGCGGTATTTGGCGGCAGTCTTTTCTACAATATCCGGCGGCAGTTGCGGGCCGGGCGCCTGTTTGTTCCAATCCAATGTTTCCAGATAATCGCGCACGAACTGCTTGTCGAAACTGGGTGGATTGACGCCGGGTCGGTAATCGTCCACCGGCCAGAAGCGGGAAGAATCGGGGGTAAGGATTTCATCCATCAGCACCAGCCGGCCCTGCTCGTCCAGGCCGAATTCAAATTTGGTGTCAGCGATGATGATGCCGCGCTGCAGGGCATACGCGGCCGCCTCTTCGTACAGGCGGATACTGACGTCCCGCACCTGTTCCGCCCGCTCCCGCCCCAGCAGGTCCACCGTGCGCTCGAACGGCACGTTCTCATCGTGAGCACCCAGGGCGGCCTTGGTGGAAGGCGTATAAATGGGCGCGGGCAGCCTGTCGGCCAGCTTGAGCTGGGGCGGCAGGCGCACGCCGCACACGGCGCCGCTGCGCTGGTAATCCTGCCAGCCGGAACCGATCAGATAGCCGCGCACGATGGCCTCCACCGGCAACGGATCAAGCCGCCGCGCCACCACCGCCCGTTCCGCCACCCGGGCACGCTCGATGGGATCGGGCAGCGCCTGCGCCAGCGTCTTTTCGGCCAGTTGGAGATGGTTGGGAATGATGTGGCGGGTGCGGGCAAACCAGAAATTGGACAGTGCGGTGAGTATCGCTCCCTTGCCGGGCACGCCGGTGGGCAGCACCACGTCGAAGGCCGACAGCCGGTCGCTGGCTACGATGAGCCAATGCCTGGAATTGATCTCATAGATGTCGCGCACTTTGCCGCGATAGATCAACGGCAGACTGGTGATGTCGGGTTGCGCAGCAGTGGGCTGGTTCATGGTGGACACTCGTGGACAAGCGGGGCGAGCAAAAGCAGTCAAATATGGGACAATGACAGGCGATTGCTGCATTCTAATTCCGGGTAAGCCCGATTGACAGCCATGATGCCCATTCCCGTGCAGTTGCTACCGTCGGACCTGCTGTTCTTCGCCCACTTTGTCGGCGCGGTGATTCTGTGGCAGGCCGCCCGCCGGGCGCCCTGGCGACAGTTGCGCGCCGCCAGGACGCGGCAGCATCTGTTCCTGGGAACGGTGGTGGCGCTGGCTTTGCTGTGGAGCTTGCATGCCGGTCTGAAACCGGGACTGGGCTTTCATTTTATGGGCGTGACGGTATTCACCCTGATGTTCGGCTGGCCACTGGCGGCGCTCGGCGTCGGTCTGGCTTGGCTGGGGCTGGCCTGGCGGGAGTCGGCGCTGGCGGCCTTTTCCCTGAACGCCCTGCTGTTCGGGATAGCGCCGGTGTCCGTCAGTTATGCGGTCTATTATTGGGTGCAGCGCCATTTGCCCCACCATGTGTTCATCTATATTTTCCTGTGTGCCTTTCTGGGCGCCATCCTGGCCGCCTGTATTGCAGTGCTCTCGGTGGTGGCCGTGCTGGTTGGCAGCGATGTCTATAGCTACGAATACATCGCCACGTCCTATCTGCCTTTCCTGCCGCTGTATCTGTTGCCGGAAGGTCTGCTGAACGGCATGCTGATTACGGCACTGGTCGGTCTGCGTCCTGACTGGCTGGTGACTTTCGATGAGCAGTCCTATCTGAACCGTTGAGGCTTATCAAGCGTTGCCGCCTGGCTGAATCTGGAGAGAAAAGACGATGCGCTATCTTCTGTTGCTAGGGGTTATGGGTCTTGTAACGTGGGCTGGCGGCGCCCATGCCGAGGAAATCGGCAGCGTCAGCACGGTATTCAAACTGTTAAGTCCCAATCACAAGATCGTGATCGACGCTTTCGACGATCCCAAAGTCGCGGGGGTAACCTGCTACCTCAGCCGTTCGCGGACTGGCGGCTTCAAAGGCGCTTTGGGGCTGGCCGAAGATACCTCGGAGGCCTCCATCGCCTGCCGCCAGGTGGGGCCGATCGCCATCAAGGAGACCTTCGAGGAAGGCGAGGAGGTGTTCAGCGAGCGGCGTTCTATCCTGTTCAAGGAACTGCACGTCGTGCGCTTTTTCGACAAAGCGCGCAACGCCCTGATCTATCTGGTCTACAGTGACAAACTGGTGGAAGGATCGCCGAAAAATTCCGTAACGGCAGTGCCGATCATGCCCTGGCCGGGGGCGACGAAGTAGCAAAAGAGCTTGACGCAAGGGACTCGACTTTGGCCATGTTGGGTTCCCGGGCAGGTGGTACTCACCATAAGTGATTGATTTTATTGGATTCACTAGTTTTTGATCTGTTTCTTTAAGTTGTTGAATTTTAAAGAATAACCAAAGTCCAGTGAGCGTTCACTATAGCCCACAATGGGCAAGCGGTTGCGGGAAACCGCCGGTAGAAAAGTCCAGAAAAACCGTCCCCGCAGGTCGATGATTCGGCCCGGCGACCAGCAGCATCGGTTCGGCGCCCTTGCCGGGCCAATACAGCCAGCCGACGCTGCCGCCGTTGTCGAGCAGGATGGCGTTGTGGATGCCCAAGTCCCGAACGAGCGTCTGAGCGATACCGTCGAGTGATCCGGTCAGGGCGACGATCACCAGGGTGCCATCAGGACGCTGGCCCAGCACCGAGTGCAGCAGATTACGGCTGGGTGAAGCGCCGTAAGGGGCCGCTATCTGTTCCATGCGCTCAGCCAGTTCGTCGTCAGGCAACCCCTGCTGCTTGCCTTCCTCCCAGGTATTGGAGAGCGCCAGCCAGGCTTCGGCAGAAGGCCCGATCAATCCCTGGGGATGGACTTCGTAGCTGTGCGCCACATCGGAGCAGGCGGCAAGCAGGAACCTGCGATCTGCAGGTGTTCCTGCTCGCACCAGTGGAACGCCGGTCAGAATAGCGCCATCGCTTTGTTCCGCTTCAACCAGTGGGCGCATCCGCAGACCGTCGGCAGCGAGCAACAGTACCGGCCAAGCCGGGTCCAGGGGAGGATCACCAGAACGGCCCCACCAAGTCCCGTCGATACGGACGCGATAACCGAACTCGTTGAGCACGTTGCGGGCGCTCACGGTGATGCGCTTGGCAGTGTCGGCTGCGTCGAAGAGTTTAGTGGAATCGCTCAAGACGGATTTTGGATAGTCACGCCAAGGCAGGGCAGGGGATGTCGCTTGATCCCGCTGGTCACGCGCGGCCGCAAGGCGGGCGCGCGGTTCGGAGCGGATGTAGCCGAGGGTATCCGCGGGGATGTTGGCATGGCCCGGAAACAGCAGGTTTCCGGGCATGTCGGCGGTGAATTGTAGGATGGAGTAATGGGAGAATGTAGTGCTCATAA
The DNA here is from genome assembly GCA_963708455.1 of uncultured Pseudomonadota bacterium. Classification (GTDB taxonomy): domain Bacteria; phylum Pseudomonadota; class Gammaproteobacteria; order Competibacterales; family Competibacteraceae; genus CAIMUS01. The sequence goes on along the minus strand of CAVPSQ010000003.1, from coordinate 308,096 downwards.
ATTCAGTGACGCAGAATGGAATCAGGAGGACCGACAAAGATACAGGTATAGATATCGTCTTCTAACTTGCCAGCGTACAAACCGCGCTTTACCCTATGAGTTTCCAAGTAATCAGCAATCTCTTCAATATTGTTGACACCATACCATCCTTTATTTCTGTCAAGTCTACCAAGCAATAAATTTGAATCTTTACCTAGTTTCTCAATCACAAGAATCTCATTTTCTAGGCTTATTTTTATTTTTTCACCTTGCTCGACTTTTTGGCATTCGAAGTGCTTGCGCAGATTATCTTCAAGGTTTTTTAATTCATGCGTCTCAAGTCCTTTTAGTTTTTCACCCACCTTCTCGATCACGAGATTCTCGTCTATCCTTGTTATTTTTATTTGCTCGCCCTTTGTTATGATTTTATGCTGTTCAAGACAGCCGCGCAGATTATCTTCAAGGTTTTCTAATTCATGTGTCTCAAGTTTTTTTAGTTTTTTGTCCACCTTCTCAATCACGATATTCTCCTCCATCCTTATTATTATAGTTTTACACCGTTCGAGGTAGTCGCGCAGGTTATCTTCAAGATTTTGTAATTCGCTTTCCTTCAGAAGTTTTAAGTATTGTTTAAGCGCCGCAGAACCAGCGCCCCATGCACCACTATAAGTATCACCTCCATTAGGTCTTAAAAATCTCAGAGCTTTTACCACATGAGGGCGATGTTGCCGTAAACCGAAATCAAATTTTTCAATGATATCGAATCCGTAAAGCTCCTCAAGTTCTTTACGGGCAAAGGCTCGAATCAATTTTCCTTCCATTCCTGACATTGGTCCAGATGCTGTACAGAAGAAACTGTCTGCCTGGAACAGGTCAATACAAATTGCTGCTAAATCAGCAAGTAGACATCCAGCACGATGTGCAATGACAAGGCCGAAAACTTCTGATGAACTAGGGTGCGACGGCAGATCTAATTCCAGTTCTTTTAGCCCCCCTCTTAATGTCTCTATATTTAGAAGTTCTGAGATATTGGAATAGTCATTTGTGAGTCCCCTAGTAGCATTTTTTATTCGCACCATACGCGCTCTTATGATAGTTTCGCTATCAAGCAATCCAGACGGCCCGAGTAACCTGCGTAATAGTTTCTCATACAATTTCTGCAGTAATTCTTTTGTCCGTTGATTGTCAGATTGCTCTACCACAATAATAGTAGAGAGCAGATAGGAAATTTCAATAGGATCAAATGGTAGTATATCTTGTGCTTTCTTATCAAACCAATAACAATTATTCTTCAATTTGATGGGACTCTCACCTTTAACAATTTCCGTAGCAATCGCGCAAGTGGTTTGTAATGAATAAGCTTTATTAGCTACTCCTTTTGGAAAGTTCTCTGGCTCTTTGGGAAAGGGCGCTGATAAATTAAGTATAAATTTACCAACTTCAGTAAGATAACCGGCATCAGGATCGGATTGGTCACTAGGAATAACACCGAGTGCTGTTCCCGTACCGGCTGTGAGAGTCACTCTACAGCCGCTGCTTCGGTCTGTTGGAAGTTGTTCCTGGAAAGATTGTTCTTTATCCTTCACATCCTTTGGAAGCTGTGCTAACGAAGCACGCGTGTGCGCTTCGCCATCATTGATAAGCTGCACAAAAACTGGATGTCCAGTGACTCTGTAAAAAACCTTCTCAAAGCCTTCTCTGATTTTTAGGTTGTGTATTTGATCAGGTGCATTTTTTAGAATCTGAGTATTAACTCCTCGAAAATAACGCAGGATGCCTGATGTACTCGCTACGTATTCTGTACCCGATTCTCCATTGACAGCACCAGGCCAAGCAACCCCAACAAATGTGATTTGATCGCGTTGAAAGATGCCCTTAAGATGATTAGTAACCTCGGCTTCCAGCCTCTTAGCGAAATCTTCACCATTAGCATAGCTCTTACCTGGCCCAGGATCTGTGGGATAACTCCAATATCCTTGTTTGTGGTCTAGTTTTTCATTTTTATGTTCAAGGTTTATTGACCATAATTCCACTTTGACATTTGTAGCTCCAACATCAACACATAGGGCTTGTGCATTCTGAGGACGGAATCCAAAGTGGAGTTCTAGATCTTTTTGCTAATTCGGCATAATAAGGACTTGATATTTGATCCAAGTAATATCGCAATATTTCATGTTGATTCTTTTTATTAATCCAGTCGATAATTTCGTACCACGCTTTAGCTGTTTCTTGATCCATATCAAAAGTAAGATTCAATGAGCCAGATCCATATGCCATTCGTTGGTTAAGAATTGCAACAGACTGCATATCGAGCGACAATCATAATTGAATTAGTATTAAATCGATTAAGACGTTCCTCAAGCAATATTTTTTCTTCAATAAGAGATTTTATTTGATTAGAATCCTTAATTATCTCCAATATATTATTAATATCTCTCAATTTTTTTTCAAGCTTATCAAATTCTTCAAGTGTGTTTTTAATAGACTTACAATCACGCGGTAAGGTAATAGTATATCCATGACTTGTAACAGTAGCTGCCGACGACTCGACCCAGATGATGCGACCAACAATAAAAGCATCCGGTATAATTTTTTCAAGAACACGTAATACTCGGTCCACCGCACTAAAAGGTATGTAATCAGCACCATCAAACCGCCACGGTCGGTATCTTTGAATCCACTGGATAGCGCTGTCTATCCAGGGCCATATTTTTTTCGGATCGTTATCTACAACTAAAGATGGGGAACATTCTAATCCATCAAAGAATAGTTTAAAAGCTTCTTTTGGATCAATCTTTAAATGAGCAAATCTGGTTTTACCACTTGTGTCAAGTAAAGCCTTTTGTAAAGTTTTAAGCTGCGCGTTTTTTTCTACCTCGAAAGATTTTGCAAAATTCATTCTATTTTTATAAAAATTGTCTATCTCTCGATTTGACCAAAAACGCCCGAAGCTAAGGAAAATCATTGATGGTTGCTCACTGACACCTTGAACCGGGATATTCTTTTCCAGCACTTCTTCAGCAAATTGTTGAAATTCTTCTCTTTGCTGCTGTGTTGATTGATCACTTCCTCCCCGAATAAACATATAATTTGCATACTCAAAATAATAAAGTATAGCTTCTTCATCAGAATACCAGTTGCCGTCAATACAAATACAATCATATAGTTGTTTGAATACATCGCATTTTTTCAAAAAATTGTGGCCTAAACTGATACGTCCCTCATGGCTAAGAGAACAAGCTGCTATTGCACTCAAAGCTATTTTCTTATCCTCCAATCCTTCTGGGGCCCAGAGTCTGAAAACCTCTCGGATCAACGCCTTTCTTACTCGAACATCTTCTGTTATACACGTATTCTTTCCATCCCACACCCCTACTTCCATTGGGTCCAGCAATCCATTACGGAAAATATTCTGAAATGAGATCATAGTCACAATTTTATTTATGAAGCTATCTCGAACCCCTCTTTTTTCAGTATCCATTTTGGTAATTCTACGTAATATGTCAGCACGAGCTTGGCCCGCTGACCATATATCATGGTAAAAAGGTCGAGCCCATTCTTGATGGCTGTATAGAATTGCTTCCAATACCAGCATCGCTGGCGTTGTTACACAGCATTTTGAATTGCTATTATCAGAAATAAGCTTGAAAAGGTCTTTACGAGAGAGTTCCCAAGTTGCATTAAATTTTTCTGAAAAACAAAAATCATGAAATTTTCTCAAGCTATTCTGAATACGAGGCCAAATCTGATTGCGAATCCCCCAATCTGATTGATATTTTAAAATAGAGTTAATAATTGCCTGTTTTATTTCGGGATTTTTAAAAAAAAAATCTAATTCTGTTTTGAGTCGATTTTTCAATCGCTTCTCTAATGAAGTTTTTTGATTTTCATCTATTTTCTCTTCTGTCAACTCTATAGTATTGCGTGATAACACGATAGATAGTAAATCAGACTCAAATTTAGCTAAGTTAGACATGTTGCTCTCCCCAAATATCTCAAATTATCTTCAGGTTTACCCCGCGCCGTCTTATCCCTATTTTTTCCCATTCATGAGGGCTCAGTAAACTCTGCAACCGCTGCCGATCACAACCCCGATACAACCCAACCAACCACTCCTTAACCATAGACGACAAATCAGTAACCTTCAAGTTTTGCCAATCCGCCGGCATCAAATAAATATCCGGGATAACCGTCTTGAAAGGCAGTCCGATGCGGATCGCCTCCAGTGCCGCGACATACGAGCCCAGGTGCGGCCCAGGGTTTGCTTTGGACTGTTCCCATGCTGCGCCCAACGCCCTGGCGTTCAATCGGGCGGCATGGGTAGCCGGCGGCCAGGAAAGCAGCCAGCGAGTTTCCGTTTCTTGTCGCTCCGGGGGGTGAGGCGGCTCCACCATAACCGCCCGCCACTCCAACAACTTCACCATTGCCAATTCCGCCGGTAATTCCTGACCGCCCTTGCCATGCTCCAAGGAACTTTCGTGCAACAGGGCGATATCGACCTCTTTATCGCACACAGCCTGCACCGCTCCGGTGGAGCGCAATATCTGATAGGCACTGTGTTCCCAGCCCAACTCATGCAACACTTCGTGGACCAAAATCGCGATCGTGCTGCCGGCGGCAATCCGGGGAAAACGGGTCGCCTCATCGAAGGCGGCAGCCAGATTCCGCATCCGCATCGCCAGGCGATGAATCTCCGCCGGAATGACCAGCCGCGCGCCGTCCCGCCATGGCGGCGCATCGCGACCGATGGTGTCGTTGACCCGCTGAATCAGCCGATAGACATAAGCGCGGTCGGTCCCCAGCAATTCAGCAGCAGCCGCCACGCTGTCCACTTGGTTGTCCACCATGCTGACCACATTCTTCATGTCAGCCAGCGACAGGCTCATGTTGGACCGGCTCACATTGGCCCTCGTCGCATGGGTAGCACGCACCTCTCAGCGCCGGCCATTATCTGGCGCAACTGACACTACAAAATGTGGATATCCAGATTATCCAATTTGATGAACTCATCCACAGAACCCTGCGTTACACAAAGACCCAGATGCGCCTTATATCGATTCAAATAAGCCGCCACATCGCTCACATGAATATCGATAGCAGCGTCTTCGCTGACCAACCGGTTGACGCCTTGCTCAGCGCGGGTTTTATCTAACCTGACTTTGGCGCCGGGGTGGCGGGCGCGTAACCACTCTTCCAGTCGCAACAACTCGCTCTGCTTATATTTATCTTTATACAGTTCCAGCGCCGCTTTGCCGGCCCCCCAGGCGGCGGAGGTCAACGTTTCACGACTCGGTTCAGGGAAATAAATGCCACGCAAACGCAGCGGGCGGTAGCGGTCACGGCGTTCCTTAAAAACTTCGACCACGTTATAACCGTAGGCTTCCCGCAACTCATAGCGGGCGAACGCTCTGACGATCTGGCCCATGGCGCCTGACATCGGACCGCCGGTAGTCAATGCGATGTTGATGCCGAACAAACCATCGGCTCCTGCAATTAAATCGGCCAGCAGACACCCAGCGCGATAAGCGGTTTCTGCCACAAATGTCAAAAGACCGTCCAGACCTCGGCTTTCAGCCTTAATGTTATCCCATATAGGAGCAATGACCTGTTGCAAGACAGCGTAGTTTGGACTGCCTATAGAGGCGACATTAGGATCGCCATAGTAGCGCAGTGCATTTCTGAGCACTTGCTGTCGTTTGGTCATGATTTCACGATAATCCTGCCTGCCTTCAAACGGCAGCACCGGATTTCTCAATTGCTCCTCGGCATAACTCTTATACCACTCTTTCGCGCACTGTTCGGCGCCAGCCGAATCCTCGAGCAACTCGGCACAATAATAGCCAAGCTCGACCGCTTTGACCGGCAGCATCGGTATTGCCGACGGCTCCGCTGGCAGAGATTGTCGCCGCCTCGCTTGCTCATAGGCGTGGATAATCTGTGCAGCCAGTTCCGGGAAGGTATTGGTCGAAAACATCTTGTTACCAGCGCCGACGGGGAAATTGCCCTGCTTCGTAAACGGCACCGCCAGATCCATGACGAATTTGCCTGCTTCCGCCAATAGGGGTAAAGGTTCCCCATCGCGCAGCACGCCCAGCGCAGTCCCCGTCCCGGCCGTGAGCACAATGGCGCAGCCGGGCGGCAAATCGCTGGCGTCGAATTGATCCAAGGAAGCCAGGGTATGCGCTTCCCCGTCATTCAGCAGGGTGACCAATGGCGCCCGTTGCGGCTGTTGCTGATATCCGAATTGTTCAGATTCACGGAATACATCGGCGATATTTTCACGGATTCGCAACAGATGTATTTGTATCGGTGAGTTGCGAGCAATCTCATCAGTCAGACCGGAAAACCGGCTGAGGATTTTTGAAGTCGCCGAGACGTACTCACGCCCTCTCTCGCCTGAAACAGCGCCAGGCCAGGTCAAGCCGATGATGGCGATAGGTTTGTAAATTTTTTCCGCCGTGGTCTCGCCTTTTCCAATCGCCTCTTGGCAAGTATCCAGCAACTTGCTATGTAACCGCGCGGCAAATTGTCGGCCATTCAGATACCGTCCTTCACCGGTTATTTCACCATAATCTTTCTCAGGCTCGGTGGCAAAAGCAAAGATCAGCTCCGGCGCGTCTCCCAGTTGATAGCCGCGCTCTTGTTGCAGCAGAGGATACAGCCCACCTTTAATGCCCGTTCCACCGATGTCTATACATAAAGCCCACGCCTCATCGCTGAGGTCTGGCAAGGCAAAACCTTCTTCCTGTAACAAATCGGTGGCGGCGTCTTCACGCGGACTGGCGGCCTGCTCAGTGTAATGCAATAAAGTGGCGTGGTGATTGCGATTCTCCAGCCACTCGATGGCCTGTAACCAACCCTTGGTGATTGTAGAGACAGAGGATTGATCGGTTGTATTCAACTGAAATTGCAACTGTAAAGGACCCGAACCAAACGCCAGCCGTTGGTTCAGGAGTTCAGCGGCTGCATAACGGGTCACCACCAGTCTTGGAGCCAGCCACTGTTGCGCGTCCTGTTCCGCCTGGCCGACCAACTGCTCCAATTCATCCGGTTGAGGATAATCGCCCGGGAGCACGATGACGCGGCTTTTAAGCTGCACATCGGGTAACTGCGGATGCGCCTGATTGATGCGCACGCAGCAGAAGTGATCGGGATAGATCACTTCCAGCATTTTCAAAATGCTGCTGACAGCGGGAACCGGCAATGTTGTCTGTCCATCCAGAGAACGGCGCTGCTGAAACCAGCCAAACGCTGTTGACAACAAGTCCCAGATAGAAGAAGAACTCGCGGGCTTTTCGCCAAATAAAATTTCAAAGCGGTCTGCCGGCGTCGGGTCGAGATAAGCAAACAGGGTTCTTAGCTGCTCGTAGGGTTGTGGCCGCAAGGTCGCCAGCCGGTGGTGCTTGTCCTCCGCAAACCTGACCGGCGCTTGCTGTCTGGCCAGCCAGTCTCTCAGCCGTGCGGCTTCATTGTTGGACCAGAAGCGGCCAAAACTCAGCCAGGCCCGTTGCGGTAAGGGCGCCTGCAACAGTGGCGCTAAGGAGGTCTGCGCAAATTTTTCCAGCCCCCCCTTACCGACGGCATAGCTGGCGAATTCGAAAATGCACAATACGCCTTCCGCTGCCAGCGCATCTTCGCCAAGCTCGCCCAGCTGCTTGAGAACACGTTGCGCCTCAGCGATCTGCCGTTCGATACGAGGCAAGGCGCTGCCGTCGGGCGCTGCTTCGGCGGCGGACTTGGTCCAACGATTTTCATAGCTCAGCGCAACCGCAAGGTGAGCCAGGATCACTGCCTCTCTGCTGATCGCGGCACCGCCTTGCCATTCTTGTAAAATCTCCCGCCACAGGATGGGCGCGACGCTGTCCGGATCCAGTTTGAATCCGGTCCCGGTCCATACGCCGACCTCGCTTTCCTGTTTGCCTAGCAACGCCGTGCGCACGCCATTTTGAAATTCTATTAAGGTCGCAACGTGGTTGGCCAACGGGGCCGAGTAGACATTATTGCTGACCAGATCCTCACGGGCCAGCACGGCGGATAGGAAGTCATGATAGTGCGGTTGGGTGAAGGCCAGATAACTGCGGGTCAGAGCATGAACGACCAGATATGCTAAACTGGTTATCTCTCTGGTTTGTGGATGGTAGATAGGCTCCAAGAGCTGTGCGAAAGGCAGACGGGGTTGTCGGGGAGGTTCAGGAAACAACTGCTGATAGAACCACCCCAGGGAATTCAGGATGCGTTCAATGAGATTGATGCGGGTGTCTTCGTTGACCACGGCGATCGGCCCGATCACCCACGGTAAGTCAACGGGTTGTTTCGCTTGGATGAGTGTATTCAGATCTTCCTTGAGTTGTCTCTGCAGAATAGTTTCGAATATCGCTTTGCTTTGCTCGAACTCTTCCTGGGTAGCGGCCGATAGGGTTGAGCTTAGAGAGAACAACATGGGAACTGCTCCTCTGTAAGTAGCTTGAAAGTTGTTGTGTAGTATTTATAGCTCATTTTAAAGAAATGTCAAGCTCTATTTTCCACTAAAGATCACCGGCAATGTGTAGCAATCTCACTACATTGGGTGTGACCCCTATCCTAATCCATCAAAACCAACGAGGTCGATTCCGTGAAACGGAGAGTTCGTAAAGCAGTTTTCCCAGTGGCTGGTCTGGGAACCCGGTTTCTGCCGGCTACCAAAGCCAATCCGAAGGAAATGCTGACCGTTGTGGACAAACCCCTGATCCAGTACGGCGTCGAGGAGGCGATGGCGGCCGGGGTGGATACTTTGGTTTTTATCACCGGTCGCACCAAAAATTCCATCATGGATCACTTCGACAAAGCCTATGAACTGGAAGCGGAACTGGAAGCCAGGAGCAAGGAGGATTTGCTTAAGTTGGTACGCGCGGTCGTTCCCTCCGGCGTCACCTGCGTCTATATCCGGCAGCCGGAGGCGCTGGGTCTGGGCCATGCCGTGCTGTGCGCCAGCGCGGTGGTCGGCGATGAACCCTTTGCCATCCTGCTTGCGGATGACTTGATCGATGCACCCCGAGGCGGTGCTCTGGCGCAGATGGCTACTCATTTCCATAAATATCAGTGCTCCATCCTGGGCGTGGAACGAGTGCCCGAGGAGGAAACTTACAAATATGGCATCGTCCATCCCCTGGCATTCGCCCAGAACTTAAGCAATGTGGATAGCATTGTGGAGAAACCGAAACCGGCAGACGCTCCCTCCAATCTGGCGGTGGTAGGCCGCTATATCCTGACACCGCGGATTTTCGATTTATTGGCGACCACACCCAAGGGAGCCGGTAACGAAATCCAACTGACCGATGGCATCGCTGCTTTACTCCAGGAAGAGCAGGTATTAGCCTATGAGTTTGAAGGAAGGCGCTACGACTGCGGTAACAAGCTGGGCTATCTGATCGCCAATATCGAGTACGGTCTCAAGCACCCTGAACTCGGCACCCAATTCCGCGATTATCTGGAATCGCTGGGCAGCACACTCAGCCAATCGCATCAGTCGAATTAATGGCTCATGTCCAGACATTCGTTGCCGCTGGCACCCTGGGAGCGCCGCACCCCACAGTGCGGCTCTCGCCATTGCCACTGGCGTCATTACAATGCCGCACTGGGGTGCGGCGTGTATGGACCGGAGAGATAGGTAACAGGTGTTCGGAGACATCGGTAACACCTGTTCGGAGAGATGGGTAACACTGTTCGGAGACATCGGTAACACCTGTTCGGAGACATCGGTAACATTCTTTTAAGCTGACCAGCATTTTCCTAGAGGAGAATGTTGATGTCGCAACAGAGAGTGTCGCTGGCAGTACGGCAAGAGTTTGTCCTGTTGGCCAACCAAGCGCAGATCGAGATGAGAACCTTGTGCCACCGGTATGGCATCAGTACCAAGACCGGTTACCAATGGCTGAAGCGGTTTCGTGCCGGGGGTCTGGAAGCGTTGGTCGAGCGTGACCACCGGCCATACCGGTCGCCGCGTCAAACGGTGGCGGCGCTCGAGCAGATGATCGTAGCGGTGCGGGATGCCCATCCCGCCTGGGGTGGGCGCAAACTCCGCGCCTACCTGCAGGCCCAGGGGCAGACGGCCTTGCCCAGTGCGAGCACCATGACGGCTATTTTGCGGCGCCATCAGCGGTTGAGTGCAGCAGACGGGCGTAAGCATCAGCCGTGGCATCGCTTTGAACAGGTAGCCCCCAATCGCTTGTGGCAGATGGACTTCAAAGGCCACTTTGCCATTGCCCAAGGCCGCTGCCATCCCTTGACGGTGTTGGATGACCATTCCCGCTTCGCGGTCTGCCTGCAGGCGTGTGGGGACGAACAGGGCGCCACGGTGCAAGCGGCCCTGACCGCGACCTTTCGGCGCTATGGCTTGCGGAACGGATGCTCATGGATAATGGCCCACCCTGGGGGGGCGAGGGCCAGCAAACCCTGTCGGCCCTGGTCCTGTGGCTGATCCGCTTGGGGGTTCGCATCAGTCATAGTCATCCCTATCATCCGCAGACCCAGGGAAAGGATGAGCGGTTTCATCGTACCCTCAAGGCAGAGGTGTTGCGTGACCAGTACTTTGCGTCGTTGTCGGTGTGTCAAGGGGCCTTTGATCGGTGGCGGGAGGTGTACAACCGGGAGCGCCCCCATCAGGCTCTGGACATGGCTGTCCCGATCAGCCGCTATCAACCCAGTCCCTGTTCCTTTCCTGAAACCCTGCCGCCAATTGAGTACGGTCCGGATGATCGGGTCCGCAGGGTGCAAAACAAAGGGGTGGTGCACTTCCAAGGGCGGTTGTTTACCGTCAGTAGCGCCTTGCAAGGTTACCCGGTGGCATTGCGGCCCGTTAACACCGAGGGCCAGTTTGATATCTACTTCTGTCACCATAAGGTCACTCGGATTGATCTTATACCAAATACTACTAAAATAGTGTATTATATAAGCATTTAATGTGGAGGAAAAAACATGTGCCGAGTGTTTAAATTTGAAGTGATAGAGTCACCAGAAACCCTAGAAGCTTTACTCAAGCAAGAGAAAGATGTTCGCAAGCGTGAACGATTACAGTTTCTATACTGGTACAAAACAGGCCAAGCCAAGACTCGGCAAGCGTTGGGGAAATTGTTGAACCGGAGTCAGGTTGCCATCGGGCAATGGATCAACATCTACCGTACCCGAGGATTAAACAGTTTACTCCATCTAAATTATCGAGGTGGCAATTTAGCACCCTCTATACCGGTGGAAATCCAATGGCAATTAAAAGAAAAACTTGCCCAACCCGAGGGGTTTGCCAGTTACAAAGCTATCCAAGTTTGGCTCAAAGAAACGCATGGCTTAGAGGTACCTTATTCAACCGTTTTTGGAACCGTCAAATACCGGCTCAAGGCCCTGTCCATTACACACATCTCTAACCGGTTGATTGGGAATGGAGATCAGACGCCAATTGCATACCCCAGGCAAGGTCGCGAGCTCGCTGCAAGCCGATCCAGAGGGCTTTGGGACCGGGTGGCCCATCATGCTTGCGCCCCAAATGGCCGCCCAGTTGGGCGATCCAACGGAGCATGACGGGCAGCGACGGTGGGGTCACCGGCGGCGGCCGGCGGTGAATTGCGACGTAGACGGCCTGCCATTCGGCCGGGTCCAGGACTGCATCACAAGGCAGGTCGGGGGTGGCCCGCCCCAGCAAGGTCAAATACTGAATCCGCCACGCGATGATCAGATACAAGGCTAAGGCCGGTTGCAGCCGCTCCAGGGTGCTCAGTTGCAACGCTTCCACGCGGCAGCCGGTTTTGAAAATTCTGAAAAAAACCTCGATGCTCCAACGAGTTGCGTACCATTGGAGCAACTCGGCCGCGTGGGCGAGAGTGTCGGCCGGGCGGTTGGTGAGCAGCCGCCAGTCGAGCGGCTCGACATCCGCTGGCGGGGCTTCTTCCCGCGCCCGTAACGCGGTCACGGTGACCGCTTCGCCACCCGTCGGTTGCAGGGTCACGCGTTCCGCGCGGACGGTCAGCACCACCGGCCGGCTGGGCCGTCCCGGCCGGGCGGGCAGGATGAAACGGACTTCACCCAACACCGCGCTTTTCGCCAGCCGGTCCCAGAGTTTATCACCCTCCGCCAGGCAGCGGTTGTGGGTGGCCCGAACCAGCCAGTCGATGCCCGGCCAGCGGCCGGCACGCACCATGAATTCATGAATATCGCATTCCCGATCGGCGACATAGACCAACCGGGTGTCCGGCAATGTGGCGGCCAGTTCCGCGCACCGCTCAAATCCTTCCAGCCAGCGCATGCTCTCTTTGGCCTCGATGGGCCAGTGGCGTTTGTCGTCGCCAAAGGTCTTCTGGTCGCGTGCCCACAACCACGCATCCAGCACTCCCAACGGCACCCCGTCCGGGGTCACCGCCAGGGTAGGATGCACATACACTCCGTGCTGTCGCAAATAGCTCAGCGGTCCCAGACCGCCAATTCCCGGCTGGGACGTGAAATCCAACTCGGTCGTGTCCTGTACGCACAGCACCACCCGATGCGCCCGCATCCGCTCGACGCTACCGTCCCAGTGCGGCGCCAGCACCGATTCCCAGTCGACGTTCTCGTGCGCCAGCAATCGATACGCCGCTTGCGTCTCCGCCCAGCCCCCGCACGCCACCGGAATGCTCGCGCCAGGCTGCGCGCCCAGTTGTTGCGCTACCTGCACCAGCCGCCGGTTCAGCCGGGCATCGCCCAAGTCCGCTCCCGCCAGTTCCGCCGCTGCCCAACTTCCCGCCGCCGTGTCCGTCATCACTTGTACCTCAGTCGTCTGCATCTACCTCCCTTAGATGGAGGCGGCGGTTCGTTCTACAAGATGTGTGTAATGGACAGGCTCAAGGCCTGCCTCAAAGTGCCTCGACCGTATGCGACTGGTTACGATCCGGACGCTGTTGAAGACTTTAAAAAAAAATCGTGCCGGCCAGCCTAAATGAAATTGCAAGTCCTTGTTTAGAAAGATATTCAAAGATTCGTTATTGGACCCAGGACGAAAGTCGGTTTGGCCTGAAGACCATCACGCGGCGGCGGATTACCCTGAAAAAAGTCAAACCACTGGTCAAGGTGCAATGGCTCTTTAAAGCGTTCTATCTGTATGGTGCGGTGAAACCCTTGACTGGTGAGTGCATGATTCAAGATTATGATCAGGTGAATACTGAAAATTTTCAGCAATTTCTCAATGATTTTTCACAACAGTACCCGAACGATTTTCACATCCTTCAAACCGATAATGCGCGCTTTCACTGTTCGAATGACTTGGTGATGCCGGATAATGTAATGCTACTTTATCAACCCCCGCACAGCCCCCAAGTAAACTCATCCGAGCAGTTATGGGAATGGGCTAAAGGTGAAATTGCTAATCAGATTTTTCCTAATCTGGATGTCTTGAAAGAGAAGGTAAAACAGCTTTTTTCATCCAAATCAAAAGCGTTCTTTGCCTCATTAACTAGCAGGAAGTTTATCTTCGATGCCCTTCAAAAAATTGGTATGGCACCAGATACTAATTAAAGTAATATTTTACTAATATTTGGTATTAGGACACCGGCATGAAGTCAATACACATCATCTCATGATAGTTTTTCAGTGTTACCTATGTCTCCGAACAGGTGTTACCGATGTCTCCGAACACCTGTTACCTATCTCTCCGGTCCATACACTTCGCCCACCGGGGCGGGGGGTTCTTCAGCAACTCTGGCGTCAGGCGCATCCGGCTGCAACGCCGCGGATGTGTATTCTCCCACCTTCAGGCTGACATAGATGTTCTCCAACTTTAATGGCTTGGCCCGGCCAAGGAAGGTGAACTCACGATGCTGCACCAGCAGGTTGCGCAGATAACGTTGGGTGCGGCGGCGTGCGAACAGCGCCGCGGTGAGTTCCGCCCACCAACGTCCCCAGACTCCCGGCTGGTAGACCGGTTTTGTCTGCGACTGCTCCCAGTCCCGGACTGCAAGGCTCACCAGGCTGGCGAGGTGGTCAGAATTCCTGAAATAGCTGACGACATGTCCTCGCTCCAGTTCGCGGCGCAGTGCCCGGATGCACCGATAGTCTTCCGAGTCATCAGCATCTGCCTCCGGCGGGGCGGCTGCCTCTTTCTCCTCCGTCAGAAACAGTAGGCAGGGTTTGCCCGTTTGCCGGGCCTGCCGGTATTCCAGCTCGGTAATGGACTTGTGGGTCGGGTTTGCATGCGGTGGCCGGTAACCATAGCGCCAGGCAAAGATGCCCACGTACAGATCACCGGCGGCGACATCAGCCAGACACTTGTCCACTGGGAGTTGATCGGTGGCGACATAATCCTCCATGGCGATCACCTCATGCCTCATCTGCTGGAGCGTGCGGTAGACGGCGGTGCGGTGTTTCTCAAGGTCACTGTAAGTGGAAGAAATATAGATCTTTGCCATCGGAATGAGGTCGCGTCCTTCATTATGCTTGTCGCGGTAGCTCTGTGCTGAGCGCTGCAGGACAGAACTTTTATAAGCATAGCAGGGAACTTGAATGAGCGAGAAGTCGTGCCAGGAAGCGAATACGGTAGGTAAAAAACGAGGTTCACATCCAGACTGGGGGAGGGGCGTAATGATTGTTCAGAGCATCCCAGCCGATATTGCGGTTAGATCATTTGGAATAACTGATTCCTGGCTGTCTGATCCAGCGCGGTGATGGGGCTTTCGCTGAGATTGGCAGCATCGCCAAAAGGCGCTCCCGACGTTATGCCCAATCCTTGACTGCCGGTGTCCTGGAGCTGGTGCTGAAAATCGGGGAAGCGGTTGCCAAAATAGGCAGCGAGTTCGGGAAATACGCCGGTTGCTCAATCTATGAGCTTCTGTTTTACCCCCGTTTTCTCATAAAGTTGGGCTGCGGTGAATGCGATCTCCGGCAGTCCGCCAATCACCGGCAGGTCGATCGTGCTCTCGTTGGTAACAGCGAATTCCTCCCAGGTATTGCCGCTTTGCCGATAGATACCCGCCACGTGATTGCGGATGGAATCGATGATCAGATACAGCGACAACGAGGGAAGCTGCATGTAATCCTGCTTTTTCTTGGCGCGGTCGAGATACTGGGTGCTCGGCGAACTCACCTCGACCAGTACCAGAGGGCAGTCGTAGTAACGTTCCTTTTTGCCTCCCAACGGATTCTTGTGGTCCTCGAAGAGCGGCAGGGAGACCAGCCGCACGAGGGGAATGATCGGAAGGCCGAGAAAGAACCCACGTGACGGCCGCGTGCCCGTCATCCGTAGGTGAAGCGCAGCAGTGCTGTCGTTAGAACCAGGCCGCAGAGCGCCAGGGGGAGGCCCACGACATAGGGTGTGCGGCGGTGCTCGCCTGCTGCTCTGGAGAGGAGGGCGAGCAGTGCGGCGACACTTACGATGTAGACCGCCGCACCGACGACGATGGCGGCCTGGCCATGCTCATACATCGCGACGCCCACGTCCGACACGTTGCCGCCGGCGACGACCCTGGCTGCCCCCACCCCGCTCACCGCCGCCAGCGGCACGATCAGAACGCTCGCCGTACCAATCACCACCTTCCGTGCCAACCTGCCGCGCCCGCTCACGGCTTGGTGCCGCCGGCGCTCAGCTCGGCCTCCAGGTTCGTCTTGACCCAGTTGAGGAACTTGTCGACGACCGTTGGCGTGTGCGGCCAACTCCGGCGCGCGATCGTGGCGCCCGACTTCTGCTTCAACATGTTCCAGATCGAGCCGAACTTCCCTGCGCCGTACAGATCGTTGAACGTATCGACGCGCTTAATCACCGCCGCCCGCGTCCCCGCATTCCAGGTGATGGAGTTGCCCGAGCGGGCATAGCCGAGCCCGTTCTTGCTGCAGAAGGTCTGCCAGCGCTGCTTCACCCCGGCACTCTGCGTCGCGCTGCCGATGTAATACGCGCGCAGCGCCTGCGACAGCGTCTGGTTGGCCTTGGAGGCGAATTG
Organism: uncultured Pseudomonadota bacterium; assembly: GCA_963708455.1. GTDB lineage: Bacteria > Pseudomonadota > Gammaproteobacteria > Competibacterales > Competibacteraceae > CAIMUS01. The sequence continues at coordinate 292,191 of CAVPSQ010000003.1, read as the reverse complement.
GACGTGAAGGCCGAACGAATCCACGTCGCTGAGCAGATCCTCCTTGGGCGCGGACATCTGGTAGTAGGCATTGAGGTCCGGACTGGACAACTTCTTGGGCGCGTCGCTCGGTGGGCTGCCGGCCTCCTCGTGCTGGGTCATCCACACCGCGGCGATGCCAATATCCGCGACCCACGACGCCGGATCGATGTTGGGCACCCCGAGCGTGGCATAGGGGTCGCCAGCACGAGGGTGAATGAGCGCGTCGAGCCCGAGCAGGAGGTGCCCGACGTCGACCCTGTCGCCACTCGGCATCACCACGTAGGGAGAGGGATTGTCGCCGATCTTGTTCTCGTCGGCGTGCGCGGTCAGGTGCTCATAGGCGTCCGGATTGACCTTGTCGATCTTGTCCTTGTCCATCGTTCGCGAAACGGAGAAGGTAATGTCGGGGTGCAGTACCCAGTAAGTGTCCTCGTAATGCGCGTCCGGGATCAGGCTCTCGAAGGCGGCGCCGCTGTAGTACTGGACGCGGATGCGTGTGATGATGTCCGTCGGCGTGTCGGACGGATAAGCCTTCTCCACCGCCTCGACGTACTGGATGAACTGCGCGAGCGGGATGAGCGCCTTCGGGTTTGAGGTGGTCGGTGTCTTCGTGGACGAGTCCGACACGATCTGCCGCTGCACGAAGGCAAGATCGCCGTCTTTGCGGGCACCTCCGGCCGGGTCCGCGACCTCGCTGAGCAGTCCCTCGGCTGCCTGCCCGTGCACCACTCGATCGGCCACGGCGTCAGCGTGCCGCTCATAGCGATCCCCGGTTCGACCGAGCCCGTGCGACAGCTCGACGCCGGCGCGCTGCTGCACGACGTGCGCCGCTTCGTGCGCCGCCGTGTGCAGGTCCGGGGCGCTGTGGAAGGCGACCGCCTCTCCGACGGTATAGGCGACCGCGCCGATGGCCTCCGCCGCGGCGCTCGCCGAACCGCCCACATGGGCCTGGATCCGGCTGACATCGTGGCGGCGGAAGGCACGTTGAATGGTGTCCAGGTAGGGCAGCGGCTGCGCCCCGCCCTGCATGCCCGCCAGCGCTGTCGCGTGGACTCGAGCCACCGGCGCGCTGGTCTGCCCGGTCGCGTCTCCCTGCTTGGATTGGAAGCTGTCCTGCAGCAAGCTCCCGGTGGTCCTCGCCTTGACCTGGACCACCGGTGTATGGATGAAGTTCGTCTCTGAGGCGTCGGCAGCGGCCGAGCGCTGGACGGTAGGAGCTGTCTTCCCCTTTGCTTCGTCGCCCTCCGTGCACTTGCGCTGGACCCCGGTGGGCTTGGAGCGGGCCGACGCCGGTTCCGCGTTCGCTGCCTCGCTGTCAGCATGCACGCGCACTTGGCTGAAGTCGTGTCCGAAGCGCGCCTCCCTGTAGCGCCGACTCTCGTCAGTCATCTCAGGCAAGGTAGCCGCTTGAGCGTTGGTCGCCATGGCCGCATCCAGTGTGGATTCACCGGCGGGTCTCTTGGCAGCATGCTGCGAGGTGGGCTTCGGGGCAGTAGAGTGCATTGCAGACGGACGTGGCTTTCGATCGAACGCAAACATGGTCTATATCTCCGAGGAGAGCAAAAATTCATCTCGTCCGCCCAACGCCTCAAGCTCAGCCACCGGCGTAGCACGGTCGGCTGGGGCATTCAGTTAGGACTGACGCGGCTTCCTGAAACCGACCGTTCCGAACCGTCGCCCTACTTTGAACCATAGCACAGTCTGTTCAAGTTGCCAGCGCAGCAAGGAGAAGCAGCGCTGGTACTGCGCTTGTTGCGCCGCCACCTGGGCGCTTTATCAGCGCAAGTAGAGAACCAGATTCGGGCCTTGCCGGTGGCGGAATTGGAAGCGCTGGGCGAGGCTCCGCCACCTGCCCCTCCCGCACCAGCGCGGCCCACTGGGCGCCATACGACCAGAGCGTGCCGCCGACCACCGTCTGTTGCAGGGTCGGCTGACCACAGCAGGTACGCAGCGTGTCCTCTGTCTTTTAAGTTTACCATCCTCATCATGCGCCTTTTCCTGTTCCTCTCAATGCCCGCTGAGCGTGGCATAATGACCAACGTATCTCCACCGCTCCAGATCTGAATGGTTCGCCTTTACTCTCGGCAATTTTATGAAAACCGATAGCCTGTTCTACCGGCTGTTTCAGGAACAACCGGGATTGGTGTTTGAACTTGCTGATTGGCCGGTACCGGCCGGGGCGGTTTATACCCTGCATGCCGAAGAGGTGAAACAGACCAGCTTCCGGCTCGATGGGCTGTTACTGCCACCGCCGGAATCACCCGATCTGCCCGGGGTGTTTGTCGAGACGCAGTTTCAACTGAATAACGACTTCTACAGTCGTTGGTTTACCCAGATTTTTCTGTTTCTCTACCGGCGACGGTGGCAGGGACCGTGGCGGGCGGTAGTGATTTTTCCGAGTCGGAAGGCAGACCCTCAGCCGCCGACAGCCTACCGGCCGCTGCTGGACAGTCCCTGGGTCAAGCGGGTTTATCTCGAAGACTTGAAGGGACGCGCCGACCTGACGCCGGGCTTGCAATTGATGCAATTGATCGTCGCCGAACCGGACGAGGCGGTGAGTCAGGCGCAGGCGCTGTTGCAGGTCCGGGGTGGTCCAACAGCGGACCCCGATTGGCCGGGGTGGCTGGATTTGATCGAAACGATTGTGGTTTACAAGCTGCCGCATTTATCACGCGAGGAGATTCAACGTATGTTGCACTTACCCGAGGTCGAGTTGAAACAAACCCGCTTCTATCAAGACGTGTTCGCCGAAGGGCGTACTGAAGGTCGTGTCGAAGGGCGTACTGAAGGCCGTGCCGAAGGGCGCACCGAAGGCCAACAGCAAGAGGCGGCGGCGCTGGTGCTCCGGCTCTTGCACCGCCGGCTCGGCACGGTATCAGCGGAAGTGGAGAACCAGATTCGGGCCTTGCCGGTGGCGGAATTGGAAGCGCTGGGGGAAGCCCTGCTGGATTGGCATACCCCTGCCGAACTCATGGCGTGGCTCCAGCGACAGAGATAGTAACCCCCCTTGCTCAGACCTATCCGCTCAGTCCGCCTTGACCGGTGGTGGCGCCTGCCCCTTCTCCAGACTGTAGCGCAGTAACCGTGCCGGCCGGTGTTGCCCTTCCAGCGGCATCACTCGTTGATAGGCTTCCAGCCGCCAGACTTCGCCCTGGCTCGCCAGCCACAGCGCTTCCAGAGTTTGCCGGATGTCGGCATCTGTGATGCCTGCTAATGTCGCCGGAGGTAGCAACGGGATGGCCGGCACGACCTCGATAGCTACCGTTGCCTGGCGTTGAGCGTCGCTGATGATTAGCCAGAACAAGTTTTGAATTCAATGGGTCGTGATGCCGTGCCGGGCATGCCGATGTTCCTCGAAACGAGCGGCCATCCAGTGCAGCGCCACGGCGCAAAAAGGAATCACGAAATCCAGCCAGACTCCGGCCTTGAACCAGCAATAGCTGACCGGCAGCAGGGCGACGATGATGACCAGACTGGCGGCCAGCATCGCTCGGAACGAGCGTAGGCTGGCAAAAATCAGGCTGCTCAGGACGATCAATACCACGGTGATCAGCAACTTGAGATACAGGGACGGCGGTTTGATTTCTTCATGCTGGTGCAGGGAATGAATGGCGTTGACCAGCACCAGAAAACCCGGCATCTGGCCCAGTGGCGTCAGGTACAGATCGCGGCTCTCCCAGAAGCTGCCGCCGATAACTACCACCCGCCCGGTGACGGCATCGCTGGCCACCGGCTTGGTTCCAGCGGTAATGGGCAGAGCGCTGAAGACCGATAAGAGAGGCGCCAAGGTTCCATCCGGTCGAGGCAGGGTTGGATAAGCCTCGCCGGAATGCAGTTGCCAGGGCAATTCATAGAGGATGCGTTGGGCTATCCCTTGCGGCTGGGCGCTCAGTTTCATACCGGCAATGACAAGCGTTTCCTCGTGATGATGGGAAGGACGCCCGTCACACTGGGCCGGCGCCAGCGTCTGCAAGGCCGTGTGCACCTGCCCGGCCACTGTTCCAGGGTCCTCATGGGGTTGACGCAGCAAAGCGACCGCCAGCAGTTGCAGGGAAGGGATCACCACCGGCTGCTGGGTCTGTTCATCGCAGGTGATCTGCCACAGGCGCCAGCGTCGCAGCAGTTGCCCCTGGTCCAGTTCGAACAGGGTCGATCCCCACTGGATCAGGGGCGCAGCGGCAAGGCGGGTCTCCTGCTCCAGAAAAGAGCGCCGCTCGGTCGGTAGAGCATGCTGCCCCGGCAACGGTGGGCGGAAGGCGCGCGCCAGCAGCAGTGGCGGCTTACCGGCGGCGCCATAGTTGGCCAGATAGTCCTGCAGCGCTTGATCGGCCAGCGGATCATGCCCGCGCTGGCTCAGGTCGACATCCACGATCACCAGCGCCGCCCCACCCTGCACCGCGTAGTCGATCAGCTTGAGCAAGCGGTCGCGCGGAACGTGAAAAGGCTCGTCCCAGGCGCGATAGGTCGGCTCGTCGATGTCCAGTATCACGAAGGGTATGGCCGGTTTGTCGATCGTGGTGGCCTGCTGAAGATTCATGATCACGTCGATAGCCATGTCTTCGAGTTCCTGAAGCAAAGTCAGGTGATGGTGCAGGAAATGGAGGGCGATTTCGATGATAACGCCCGCCAGCAAACCGATTAGAAGATGTCGCTGGAAAGCGCTCCGCGCCTGCCACTCGTGCTGCACGCGCTGTTTCACGCTCGACAATCTCTGTCCAAGATGTCGGAAAGCGATCCCGATTCGGGCTGGCAGTCCGATCAACCAAGCCAGGCGCGACGTTGCAGCGGGTTCAGGTGATGGCTCTTCACGCATGTTAGGATAAGTGCCTGTATGTTCTAGTCGATCAGAATAGACGGACCGCGTTGATTGCTTTGTCGCTGGTTTCGGTTCCTGGGCCGAATAATGTGCCTCTACTCTCAGGCAATTTTATGAAAACTGATAGTCTGTTCTACCGCTTGTTTCAAGAACTGCCGGGGTTGGTGTTTGAACTCGCTGATTGGCCGGCGCCTGCCGGGGCGGTCTACACGCTGCATGCCGAAGAGGTGAAACAGACCAGCTTCCGGCTCGATGGGTTGCTACTGCCACCGCCGGAACTGCCCCACCTGCCAGGGGTGTTTGTCGAGACGCAGTTTCAACTGAATAACGACTTCTACAGTCGTTGGTTTACCCAGATTTTTCTGTTTCTGTACCGGCGACGGTGGCAGGGACCGTGGCGGGCGGTGGTGATTTTTCCGAGTCGGAAGGCAGACCCTCAGCCGCCGACAGCCTACCAGCCGCTGCTGGACAGTCCCTGGGTCAAGCGGGTTTATCTCGAAGACTTGAAGGGACGCGCCGATCTGACGCCAGGCTTGCAACTGATCCAATTGATCGTCGCCGAACCGGAAGAAGCGGTGAGTCAGGCGCAAGCGCTGTTGCAGGTCCGGGGTGGTCCAACAGCGGACCCCGACTGGACAGGGTGGCTGGATTTGATCGAAACGATTGTGGTGTACAAGCTGCCGCATTTATCGCGCGAGGAGATTCAACGCATGTTGCACTTACCTGATGTCGAGTTGAAACAAACCCGCTTCTATCAAGACGTGTTCGCCGAAGGGCGCACCGAAGGGCACGCCGAAGGCCGCACCGAGGGCCAGCAGCAAGAAGCAGCGGCGCTGGTGCTACGGCTCTTGCACCGCCGGCTGGGAGCGGTGCCGACGGAAGTGGAGAGCCGGATTCGGACCTTGCCGGTGGCGGAGTTGGAGGCGCTGGGGGAGGCTCTGCTGGATTGGCGCACCCCTGCCGAACTTATGGCGTGGCTCCAGCGCCAGGGATAGCCGTCAATCACTTAATCCCCCACCACCACGAACGGCGCCCAGAAGTAAGGATGGGCAAGGGAAACGTGGCCGGATGTGGTGCTCCAGGTCCGGCCCCGCAACTGGCGGCGGGCCTCGGTCAGGGCGTCGAGCGGGGTCTGGCCGGCTTGCAGTTGGGTAAAGGTGGCGACCATCAGGTCGCGGGTGGACTCGCTGGCGACCTTCCAGTGGCTGACCAGCAGGCGGCGGGCGCCGGCATACAGGAACGAACGGGTCAGGCCGACGAAACCTTCACCCTGGTTGGGTTTCTCGCCCGCCGTGTTGCAAGCGGATAGCACGACCAAGTCGGTGTTGATGTCCAGACCGAGCACTTCGCTCATGGTCAGTAAGCCGTCTTCGTCGTGGAGGTCACCGACCAGGGTCAGCGCCAGCGCCGGTTGGCCGAGCTTTTCGATAGGAGTGGCCGGGAGGGGCCGGTCCAGGCTCAGGGTTGACGGGGATGTTTGCGCCTGCTGCTCTGGCCGGAACTTGCCACCGAGCAGACCGTGGGTGGAGAATACCAGATACCGTAATCCGTTCAGGTCGCCCTTCTTGGCCAAGTCTTTGGCGGTGTATTCCTGGGCTTTGTCGCGCAGGTAAAGCTGGGAGTTGGCGCCCACGAGCTTGGCCATGGCGCGGACTTCGTCGGCGGTTTCCGGTAATCGGGGCAACTGACTGTCCATCCCGCTGCGAGCCAGCAACTGCAAGGTGGCCTGGGTGGCGGCGGAATAGCCTTTGGTGGCTGCCGAGGTCGGCTTGGCCGGGGACTTACCCTGTTCCGGCTCGAAGATCGGATCGGCAAAGGCGACCAGATTGCGGGTCAGCGGTACCGACGGTTTCTGGTAGTTGCGCTGCGAGACCAGCGCCGCCAGGCTGGGCAGATAGCTGAAGCGGTAGCGGTCGGCCAGGTACGGGAGGGTGGCGTATTCGCCCAGCTGGGGGTGCTCGGCGCTGCTGCCATCGGCATCCCGTTGGGCCTGCCGGAACGCCCGCTGTTCCGGTTCGCCGTAGGCTGTCACCAGCAGTTCCAGCGGCAGGTTGTAGAGGGCGCCATCGGCTACCACCAGCACCCGCTGGGCACCGTGCAGGGTGTCCTCGACCGGGGCGATGAGGTCTTGATACAGCTTATACAACTCCTCCGGGTCCAGTTTGTTGAGTTGAGCGACCTGTTCCAGCGGCTGGCGGATTTTGTCGACACGCTCGGTCATGGCTTTTTCAGACACGGCGACCGTGTGGAGGGTAAAGTTCTTCGGGGTGACGGCCAGCAGCACGGTGCGGTCCTTGAGCAGAACAAAGCTGAGCAGGACTTCATCGGGGCGCAAAAGGGTCTGTTGCAGTTGCACTAGCGTCACCGGCGCCGGTTGCTGGAGTTCCAGGAAACGCGGATAGTCGCGCTGCAATTGTTCCGTAACCTTGTTCAGCTCAGCGTCAGCTTTGGCGATTTCCTGGGTGAGATTAGCTTTACGGGTTTCCGCCTCCGGTTCGCTGATGGGGATGGTGGCCCGTTTCCCGCGCAGAGTGGCGAGTTGAGTTTGCAGGTCTTGCCAGCGTTGCTGGATAGTGACGAAGGCTGGCTCAGCCGAGAATTTCTGTACATCCGCCTGCCGCAGCAGTTCGCTGAAGATCCGGCTCTGGTTACGGGAGGCGACGGCGAGCACCTCCCGGTCGTAGCCGGCCTTGGAGTCTTGCTCGTGCAGCTTCAGCAGCAGGTCGATGAATTCGCGGTAAACGTAGGCATACTGCCCCAGGAAGGTCTGGCGGGCTTCCTCGGGCAGACCTTGGGTGTAGGCAAACAGCCGGTCCAGGGTGTCGATGGCGGTACGGTAGTGGGGGGCGGCGTCTTGGAGACGACCCCGTTTTACCAGGAAGAAACCCAAGTTGCGACTGTGAAGGAGAAGCATGGCCGGTTCTTCAGCCTGCTGATCAATGGCCACGGCGCGCCGGAAAAGTGGCTCGGCCTCCCCAGGCCGGCTCTGGGCACCCAGCACCAAGGCCAGGTTGTTGAGACTGGTGGCGGTGTCGGGATGCTCGGCCCCCAGCGCTTTCTCCCGAATCGCTAGGGCGCGGCGGTAGAGCGGCTCGGCCTCCCCGTAGCGGCCCTGGTGGTCCAGCACCGCGGCCAGGTTGTTGAGACTGGTGGCGGTGTCGGGATGCTCGGCCCCCAGCGCTTTCTCGTTAATCGCCAGGGCGCGGCGGAGGAGCGACTCAGCCTCTCCGTAGTGGCCCTGATCCTTCAGCACCATAGCCAGGTTGTTGAGACTGGTGGCGGTGTCGGGATGCTCGGCCCCCAGCGCTTTCTCCCGAATCGCTAGGGCGCGGCGGTAGAGCGGCTCGGCCTCCCCATACCGGCCCTGCTTACCCAGCACCACGGCCAGGTTGTTGATACTGAGAGCGGTGTCGGGATGCTCGGCCCCCATCGCTTTCTCTTGAATCGCCAGAGCGCGACGGTAAAGCGGCTCGGCCTCCCCGTAGCGGCCCTGGTGGTCCAGCACCGCGGCCAGGTTGTTGAGACTGGTGGCGGTGTCGGGATGCTCGGCCCCCAGCGCTTTCTCGTTAATCGCCAGGGCGCGGCGGAGGAGCGACTCAGCCTCTCCGTAGTGGCCCTGATCCTTCAGCACCGCGGCCAGGTTGTTTAAACTGAGGGCGGTATCGGGATGCTCGGCCCCCAGCACTTTCTCCCAAATCGCCAGTGCGCGGCGGAGGAGCGGCTCGGCTTCCCCGTAGTGGCCCTGATCCTTCAGCACCGCGGCTAGGTTGTTGAGACTGGTGGCGGTGGCGGGATGCTCGACCCCCAGCACTTTCTCCCGAATCGCCAGGACGCGGCGGTGGAGTAGTTCGGCCTCCCCGTACCGGCCCTGCTTACCCAGCACCACGGCCAGGTTGCTGAGACTGATGGCGGTGTTGGGATGCTCAACCCCCAGTACCTTCTCGGCAATCGCCAAGGCGCGGCGGTAGAGCGGCTCGGCCTCCCCGTACCGGCCCTGGACCTGCAGCACCGCGGCCAGGTTGTTGAGACTGAGAGCGGTGTCGGGATGCTCGGCCCCCTGCACTTTCTCGTCAATCGCCAGGGCGCGACGGCACAGTGGCTCGGCTTCCCCGTAGCGGCCCTGGACCCGCAGCACTTCGGCCAGGTTGTTGAGACTGGTGGCGGTGTTGGGATGCTCGGCGCCCAGCACCTTCTCCCAAATCGCCAGGGCGCGGCGGTGGAGCGGCTCGGCCTCCCCATACCGGCCCTGCTTACCCAGCACCACGGCCAGGTTGCTGAGACTGGTGGCGGTGGCGGGATGCTCGGAACCAACTGCACGCTCCGCCACCGCCAGCGCCTGTCGTGCAAGCCGCTCGGCGCCGGCATAATCCCTAGCTTGATAGCGCGCAGCAACCTGATCTTGCAGGGCGTTCCACTGTTGCCAAGCCGGATTGGATGTCGGCTCCTGAGCCTCTGCGCTCAGCACCCCTATACCCACCAACACCACCACCATCATCAAGATTTGTAAACCTTTGCGGTAATTCATCATGCTCTCCTCAAACGGTTGCTGCCCTCAATAGACGGACACAACTTGAACCTTTGTCTTCTCGTGTCGCTTTACCCCCGACTCACGGGCGGACCGGCTGCCGTTTGACCCACACTTCCGCCACCTGCCTATCCCGCACCAGCGCGGCCCACTGGTTGCCATACGACCAGAGCGTGCCGCCGACCACCGGCTGTTGCAGAGTCGGCTGACCACAGCCGTTGCGCAAGGTGTCCTCTGTTCCCAGCCCTTCGCCCCGCAGCACCACCAGTTCCACATAACCGTCCAGTTCCAGCACCGACGCTCCTTGCGGTCCGCGGTACAGATGCCCCTTCAGGCCCGGTTGTTGCCAGTCGAACGCGGTTGCCGTCCAGCCGGTCAGATACCGTTTGACGCGGTCTGGTTCCTGGAGCAAATCCAGTCCCAGCGGCGCCGGCAGCGGCCAGGGTGGCGCCGCGACCTTGGCCGGAGCAGTGGTCAGCGCTCGGCAGACGGCCTCCGTCGCGGCGTGTTCGCACACCGTCTGCCGGTAAGGTAGCGGTAATTCCGGCAGGCGCTTGGCCAGCGTGGTCCAGACCGCTCTGGCTTTGGCGCTACGCTGCCGTTCTTCCAGCAGTTGCGCCAGGTTGTAGGTCATGCACGCCGAGGCTTGTGGTTGGGCCGCCAGGTCTTCGAGCAACTTGAGGGCGCTGGGCCAGGTGTCGGCGTCCACCCCTTCCCGATAGAGAATCAGGGCGCGCAGGTTCTGCACCTCCCGGTCGTCCGGCGCCAACTTTCGCGCCGCCTCGATGACGGCGCGGGCCTGGTAGATTTCATTCAGATAAAAATACGCCGCCGCCAGATTGAGCCGGGCCGGCAGATAGGTCGAATCCGCTGCGACCGCGCGGTTGAGCGCATCCACCGCCTGCATGAGCAGGGTGCGGGCTTCCGCCGTGATCGCCGCCGTCTCTTCGCCGCCGCCCCGCTGGACGATAGCGGCGGCGCGGGTCGTGGTATCGAGCAGGGTGGGCAGACAATAACGGTAGGCCAGACTGGGCGGCAGTTCCCGCCGTGCCCGTTGCAGATAGCCGTAACCCAGATTGTTATGCACCTCGCGACCGGGAAACACCGTCTGAAACTCGCGCAGGAAATACTCGGCGTCGGCATACGCGCCGAAATGGGTCAGCCGCACGCCGGTGTGGAAGAACTCCAGTTTCTCCTGCAACCGGCCCAACTGCACGCGCAGCAGCGTGGCCCGCTCCGCCGGATCGGGATGGGAGGGGTCCAGCCGAGCCTGGGTCTGGCTCAGCCAGTATTGGAAAAAATCCGCTTTCCCCGCGCCGGGTTCTCCCAGCAGCGTATCCACCCGATAGCCGGCCAATCCGGCGTACAGAAAGCCGCGATCATCGGCTTCGGCTTCTTTCAGACGCAGCGCTCGCCAGCGCGGCTCGACCTCGGCGCCCTGAACATCGGCCTGCTGCTCCAGCAACCGGCGCAACGTCACCGCCGCCGGCTCGGGATCACCGGCCAGCGCCTGATAGACCTCCAGGTGCCAGAAATCGTCCTTGGCCAAATGAGCCAATTCGTGACCCAGAATGAACGCCAGCCGGGCATCGCCCTCCGGCTGACCGACCCCCTGATAGGCCAGCTCGACCGCCCGTCGGGACAGCACGATAAAGCCGTCGGGCAACGCAATCGCCCAGGGATCGCCCGGACTGTTGACGATTTTCAACTGCGGCTGACGACGGGCCGGCTGCTCGGCCACCCGCCGCAGTTCCTCGAAAATCCGATAGGCCCGCGCCACCAGCGGCTGTTCACGCGGGTCCACGAGGCTGTAGGTGGTGATGTAAAACTGCACCTGGGCACGGGGGTTGAGCGGGGTATCCGTATCGCCGGAAGCCAACCCACTCCATAGCAGCAGTCCGATTAGCAGCCGTAGGATACGATTGGTCCAGGCGTTCATGGCGCCGACGGCAGCAAGCGGGCTTCCAGGCCGGTCCGTATCGGCTCGACCTGCTGACAAAGTCGCTGCGGACGGCTACCGGCGTGATGGCTGTCGAAACCGGCGGCGAGTTCTGCCAGCGCCTTCATTACCACTGCGGCAGCAGCCTCATTCGCTGGACGTTCGCGGAAGGCGGCCTGTAACCGCCGGTCGATTGCCTGCTGCTGTTCCCAGAGCGCGGCGGAAACGTCCTGCGGGGAGGCGCAGAGCACCTGCAACAGCACCAGCCAGCGACCCAGCACCGTATAGGGCGCCCATTCGGTCGCCTCCCACGTCCCCTGCCCCGCCGGCGGAATCAATTCTGGCGGCAGCGTCGGCATGGCTTGCGGATCGCGACTGCGCAGCATGGCTCTGCCGCTCCAGAGACCGGCGCCGAAGGCGCGATTCGCCGGTTCCGTGGCGCCGCCAGCCGCAAACCCATACCCCGCTGGCTCCTCTTCCCACGGCAGACGCCGTGCCGCTATCGCCTCGACTGGCGAACCGGGCAATGCTTGCAACACCGTTTCATAAGCCTGATCCACCTGTTCAGCCGGTGTCGGTTCCCTGACGAGCGGCCACCACCACACCAGTGCTATCAGCAGACCAGCGGCCAGCGCTATCCCTAGCCCGGACCGCCAGCCGATGGCAGGTCGCCGGCGTGGCGTCTGCCGCGTCAACGGCGTCACTACAGCGGTGGGTTGCTCGGCCACTACGCGCTGCACCGCCAGCCAGTCGCGATAACAGTCCGGGCAGGCATCCAGATGAGCGAGCATATGGGCACGCGCTTCCGGGGGCAGCCGATCGTTACTGAAGGCTGCTAGTTCCTCCGGCGGCGGACACGGACCGGGCGTGGTACGCGGCTGGATCGCCAGCGCGGCCAGCACGGCCAGCCGATCTTGTGGGGTGGATTCATCGGAAGCGGACGGTTTCATCGCCTGTGAACTCAGCGGCTGGTGAAGGGATAGCCTGTTTATTTAGACGGATCATGCTGTTTACTTTGTCGAATTAGGCTACTCACTTAAGGCAGGGCGATCCGACCCTGGGAGCGCCGGCGTCCTCGCCGGCACTTTGCGGTCGGCCTGCAAAGTGTCCCATCTTAAGTGGATACCTTCGAACGGGCCGGCGGGGACGCCAGCGCTCCCAGGGTCGGGCCGGCGGGGACGCCAGCGCTCCCAGGGTCGGGCCGGCGGGGACGCCAGCGCTCCCAGGTACGGGCCGGCGGGGACGCCAGCGCTCCCAGGTACGGGCCGGCGGGGACGCCGGCGCTCCCAGGTACTCGGCTCAACCATCGTGCTCTTCCTGTAATAAGCCTTTCAGTTCCTGCGCCAGGCTGCTGTCTTCCACGTGTTGACGAATGCGCTGCAACAATCGTCGCAAACGGCCATGCACCTGATCGGTTCTCAGCCCCAACAAACGCCCTGCCTCCACCACCGACAGGCCATCCTGGTAGATCAATCGCAGCAGTAACCGCTCTTCGGAACTGAGAGACAACGCCGCACGCAGCCGTTGCACCGCCTGTTGCCAGGCATCCGGCGGGGATGAGTCGGCTGCCGGTTCCAGCACACTGCCATAGAGGAGGGTCAATAACCGCGTGCGTTCCTCGGCGGCCTGTAGCGCTTCGGGGGATAACTGATGCACCTGATAGTCGTCCGCCAACGGTCGATGGCGGTGTTCTTCCTGTTCAACCAGCGGCTGTTCGGCGGTCGCAGGGGAAGGGGCGCCACAGTTCACGATCCGCTTTCGGATCACGGTGATGGCTTCCCGGATGATCTGGGGCGGTCGGCCACCCGGCACGGCATCACGCAAGGTTTCAATGACATCCGTAGCCGACAGCCGCTCCAGGCACAGCAACCGGTAAACCTGTTCCCAGAGCGGACCTTGCGCCTGAATCCAGTCGGGTGTTCGCTGCCGCCCGAACCGATGGCGAGCGAAATCTTCCAGTAGCCGCTGCACGACATGCGCAAGATAGGTGGAAAAACGCGCTTCGCCTCGATAGGCTCGCAATCGGGACCCATCGTCTTCCTGCAACTTTTCCAGGACAAAATCGAGGGCCTGGTCGGCCAGCACGCTATTCTTAAAGCGGCGCTGTGCCAACCGTTGCAGCCATTTCCAATGTGCGAAAAGTTGGTCCTTATAGGTATTGTCGTCGTTTTGTTCCATTCTCCAGCCCCCTGAACGCCACAGCCGGTCAGCCGTACAGAGCTTGCTTTAAGCATATTATTATACGGTCTGACTGGTTTTTACTGAGCGTGGCATTGATGGCTGGATTTGATCGAAACCTTGCCGGTGGCGGAATTGGAGGCGCTGGGGGAGGCCTTGCTGGATTGGCATACCCCGGCCGAACTCATGGCGTGGCTCCAGCGACAGAGATAACAACCTCTCTTGCTCAGACCTATCCGCTCAGTCCGCCTTGACCGGTGGTGGCGCCTGCCCCTTCTCCAGACTGTAGCGCAGTAACCGTGCCGGCCGGTGTTGCCCTTCCAGCGGCATCACTCGTTGATAGGCTTCCAGCCACCAGACTTCGCCCTGGCTCGCCAGCCACAGCGCTTCCAGAGTTTGCCGGATATCGGCATCTGTGATGCCTGCTAATGTTGCCGGTAGCGGCAGGGAGATAGCCGGCACGACCTCGACTGCCACTGCCGCTTGGCGTTGAGCGTCGCGGATGGTCAGCCGATACTGCCCCGGCTTCAGCGGTACGGGCGTGGTTTTGAACGGTTGGGTGTTACCGCCGGGCGCGGCAATATCCGACTGTTTCATGAGTTCCTTGCCGGCGTTGTTGGTCAAGCGAACCTGATAAGGTGGTTCGCCGCCTTGCCAGGCCAGATACAGTGAGCGAGTACCGGCGCCCAGCCGAATTTTTGCTCCCGGCGCCAACGGCAAACTGATGGGCGGGACAGGCTCGCCCCGCGTATAGATACCGATCACCGGTCGATCTACCTCTTCCAGCCGTTGCCGGGTAAGCCAGGCACAGCATTCATGCAGAAAATTATCCAGCGCTGCCGGTGGTTTGCCCTGGTCCCGGATAAGGTAAGGCGAGTTGTTTTTCTGAATCTCAATCCGGCGGCCATCGTCCTGCTTCAGCGAAATGACACTACCATCCACGAGTACGAACAGCCGGTCATTCGGCTGTAATTGCCGGTAGATTTCAACCGGCAGCGTCTGGTTACCACGCTCCAGGCGAAAGTCATCGGGTTTACCGGTGAAGTCTACGATCCAGGTCGCCGCCGACGCCGTGATGCTGGCGGCCAGGAGCAGCAGGCTACCGAGCGATGTCACAGAGCGATTCATAATCACCTCCAAAAGAACGAGTCTTGAATTCAATGGGTTGTGATGCTGTGCCGATCATGCCGCTGTTCCTCGAAGCGAGCAGCCATCCAGTGCAGCGCCACGGCGCAAAAAGGAATCACGAAATCCAGCCAGACTCCGGCCTTGAACCAGCAATAGCTGACCGGCAGCAGGACGATGATGATAACCAGACTGGCGACGAGCATCGCTCGGAACGAGCGTAGGCTGGCAAAAATCAGGCTGCTCAGGACGATCAATACCACGGTGATCAGCAACTTGAGATACAGGGACGGCGGTTTGATTTCTTCATGCTGGTGCAGGGAATGAATGGCGTTGACCAGCACCAGAAAACCCGGCATCTGGCCCAGTGGCGTCAGGTACAGATCACGGCTTTCCCAGAAGCTGCCGCCGATAACTACCACCCGCCCGGTGACGGCATCGCTGACCACCGGCTTGGTTCCAGCGGTAATGGGCAGAGCGCTGAAGACCGATAAGAGAGGCGCCGAGGTTCCATCCGGTCGAGGCAGGGTGGGATAAGCCTCGCCGGAATGCAGTTGCCAGGGCAATTCATAGAGGATGCGTTGGGCTATCCCTTGCGGCTGGGCGCTCAGTTTCATACCGGCAATGACAAGCGTTTCCTCGTGATGATGGGAAGGACGCCCGTCACACTGCGCCGGCGCCAGCGTCTGCAAGGCCGTGTGCACCTGCCCGGCCACTGTTCCAGGGTCCTCATGGGGTTGACGCAGCAAAGCGACCGCCAGCAGTTGCAGAGAAGGGATCACCACCGGCTGCTGGGTCTGTTCATCGCAGGTGATCTGCCACAGGCGCCAGCGTCGCAGCAGTTGCCCCTGGTCCAGTTCGAACAGGGTCGATCCCCACTGGATCAGGGGCGCAGCGGCAAGGCGGGTCTCCTGCTCCAGAAAAGAGCGCCGCTCGGTCGGTAGAGCATGCTGCCCCGGCAACGGTGGGCGGAAGGCGCGCGCCAGCAGCAGTGGCGGCTTACCGGCGGCGCCATAGTTGGCCAGATAGTCCTGCAGCGCTTGATCGGCCAGCGGATCATGCCCGCGCTGGCTCAGGTCGACATCCACGATCACCAGCGCCGCCCCACCCTGCACCGCGTAGTCGATCAGCTTGAGCAAGCGGTCGCGCGGAACGTGAAAAGGCTCGTCCCAGGCGCGATAGGTCGGCTCGTCGATGTCCAGTATCACGAAGGGTATGGCCGGTTTGTCGATCGTGGTGGCCTGCTGAAGATTCATGATCACGTCGATAGCCATGTCTTCGAGTTCCTGAAGCAAAGTCAGGTGATGGTGCAGGAAATGGAGGGCGATTTCGATGATAACGCCCGCCAGCAAACCGATTAGAAGATGTCGCTGGAAAGCGCTCCGCGCCTGCCACTCGTGTTGCACGCGCTGTATCGCGCTCGACAATCTCTGTCCAAGATGTCGGGAAGCTATCCCGGTTCGGGCTGGCAGTCCGATCAACCAAGCCAGGCGCGACGTTGCCGTGGGTTCAGGTGATGGCTCTTCACTGATGTTAGGATAAGTACCTGTCTGTTGTAGTCGATCAAAATAGACGGACCCCATTGATCGATTTGTCGCTGGTTTCGGTTCCTGGGCTGAATCGGGTGAGGACTGGGCTATTCATGACTCACATTCTGACTATACCCTACGGTGATGCCGTACTGCTCGAAGCGAGCCTGACGCGCGAAGAATTCGAGCGTGAGGCGGTCTTTATCCTCGCCGCCAAGTTGTATGAGTTGGGTCGGTTATCGTCCGGCAAGGCGGCTGACCTTTGCGGTAAAGGGCGGGTGGATTTTCTGCTTTCGCTGCCGCGGGTTGGCATATCCATCAGTAACCTGCGGCCGGAAGACGCCGCTGACGAGGTGGCCTTTGCCCAACGAAGTTGAGCGGGTAGTCGTCAACACCGGCCCCCTGATCACGCTCGGTCGTGCCAACGCCTTGGCGGTGATCGAGCAGTTACCCATCCGTTTCATCGCGCCGCCGCAGGTGGCTGAAGAGATCAACGCTGGCGCCGCCGCCGGTCATCCGGTCGTGCTACCGACCTGGGTTGAAGTGCTGACCTTGATGGCGCTTGAGTTCGACGAAGGCCGGCTTGGCCGAGAATTTCTGCACGTCCGCCTGGCGCAGCAGTTTGCTGAAGATCCGGCTCTGGTTGCGGGAGGCGACGGCGAGCATCTCCCAGTCGTAACCGGCCTTGGGATCTTGTTCGTGCAGCTTCAGCAGCAAGTCGATGAATTCGCGGTAAACGTAGGCATACTGCTCCAGGAAGGTCTGGCGGGCTTCTTCGGACAAACCCTGAGTGTAGGCAAACAGGTGGTCCAGGGTATCGATGGCGGTGCGGTAGTGGGGAACGGCGTCTTGGAGACGGCCCCGTGCTACCAGAAAGTGACCCAAGTTGCGGCTGGAAACGAGAAGGTTGGCTGGCGTTTCAGTCTGCTGGTAGATAGCCAGGGCGCGGCGGTAGAGCGGCTCGGCTTTTTCGTAGCGGTCCTGGGCATTCAGCAACGAGGCCAAGTTATTGAGACTGGCGGCGGTGTCGGGATGCTCAGCGCCCTGCGCTTTCTCCTCAATCGCCGGGGCGCGGCGGTAAAGCGGCTCGGCCTTCCTGTCCCGGTTTTGGTGCTCCAGCATCAAGGCCAGGCTGTTGCGAGTATCGGCGGTGCTGGGATGCTCGGCCCCCAGCACCTTCTCCCGAATCGCCAGAGCACGGCGGTAGAGCGGTTCAGCCTCCCCGTAGCGGCCCTGATCATGTAGCACTAAAGCCAAAGTGGTTAGAATGTGGGCGGTGATGAGATCTTGGGGTGATACCTGCACCTTCTCGTTAATCGCCAGGGCGCGGCGGCAGATTTGCTCGGCCTCCTCGTAGCGACCCTGGGCCCGCCGCACCAAAGCCAGGGAGTTGAGACTGGTAGCCGTGGCGGGATGTTCAAAAGGGAAAGTACGCCCTGCGATTTCCAACGCCTCTTGTGCAAGCCGCTCGGCACTCTTGTAATCCCCAGCCCGATAGCGTACATCGAACTGATCTTGTAGGAATCTCCAGTACAAAAAACCATTTAATGTAGGTTCCTGAGCCTCTGCGCTGAACACTCCTGTACCCACTAACAGCACCGCTATCATCAAGCTTTGTAAACCTTTTCGGTAACTCATCACTTTCTCCTCAACGGTTACTGTCCTCAATAGACGGACACAACCTGATCGTTTGTCTTCTCGTGTCGCTTTACCCCCACTCACAGGCGGACCGGCTGCCGCTTGACCCACACTTCCGCCACCTGCCCTTCCCGCACCAGCGCGGCCCACTGATTGCCATAGGACCAGAGCGTGCCGCCGACTACCGGCTGTTGCAGGGTCGGCTGACCACAACAGGTACGCAGGGTGTCCTCTGTCCCCAGTCCCTCACCCCACAACACCACCAGCTCCACATAACCGTCCAGTTCCAGCACCGAGGCCCCTGGCGGACTGCGGTACAGATGCCCCTTCAGGCCCGGTTGTTGCCAGTCGAACGCGGTCGCCGTCCCCATCTCCATGACGATGGTTCCCGAATCAGACGCTGTCAGGCCCGGTTGCTGCCAGTCGAATGCGGTGGGTGTCCAGCCCGCCAGATACCGCTTGGCGCGGTTCGGTTCCTGAAGCAAATCCAGTCCCAGCGGCGCCGGCAGTGGCCAGGGTGGCGCTGCGACCTTGATCGGGGCGGTGGTCAGCGTCCGGCAGGCGGCCTCCGTCGCGGCGTGTTCACACACTGTCTGCCGGTAGGGTAACGGTAATTCCGGCAGGCGCCTGGCCAGTGCGGTCCAGACCGTTCGGGCTTTGGCGCTACGCTGCCGTTCTTCCAGCAGTTGCGCCAGGTTGTAGGTCAGACACGCCGAGGCTTGCGGTTGAGCCGCCAAGTCTTCGAGCAGCTTCAGGGCGCTGGGCCAAGTGTCGGCGTCCACCCCTTCCCGATAGAGAATCAGGGCGCGCAGGTTCTGCACCTCCCGGTCGTCCGGCGCCAACTTTCGCGCGGCCTCGATGACGGCGCGGGCCTGGTAGATTTCATTGAGGTAAAAATACGCTGCCGCCAGATTGAGCCGGGCCGGCAGATAGGCGGAATCCGCCGCGACCGCGCGGTTGAGCGCATCCACCGCCTGCAAGAGCAGGGTGCGGGCTTCCGCCGTGATCGCCGCCGTCTCTTCGCCACCGCCTCGCTGGACGATAGCGGCGGCGCGGGTGGTGGTATCGAGCAGGGTGGGCAGACAATAACGGTAGGCCAGATTGGGCGGCAGTTCCCGGCGTGCCCGTTGCAGATAGCCGTAGCCCAGATTGTTATGCACCTCGCGACCGGGAAACACCGTCTGAAACTCGCGCAGGAAATACTCGGCGTCGGCGTAGGCGCCGAAATGGGTCAGCCGCACGCCGGTGTGGAAGAACTCCAGTTGCTCCTGCAACCGGCCCAACTGCACCCGCAGCAGCGTAGCCCGCTCCGCCGGGTCCGGATGGGAGGGGTCCAGCCGGGTCTGGGTCTGGCTCAAGCCCGGTCAACAATAGAATACGATCGGTCCAGGCGTTCATGGTACTGAAGGCAGCAAGCGGGCTTCCAGGCCGGTCCATACCGGCTCGATCTGCTGGCAAAGCCGCCGCGGACTGGTGCCGGCGTATCGGCTGTCGAAGCCGGCGGCCAGTTCTGCCAGCGCCTTCAGCACCGTCTGGGCATCAGCCTCATTCGTCAGGCGTTCGCGGAAGGCCGCCTGTAACCGCCGGTCGATTGCCTGCTGCTGTTTCCACAGTGCAGCGGAAACCTCCTGCGGTGAGGCACAGAGCACTTGCAACAGCACCAGCCAGCGGCCCAGCACCGTGTAGGGCGCCCATTCGGTCGCCTCCCACGCTCCCTGCCCCACCGGCGGAGTCAACTCTGGCGGCAGCGTCGGCAGGGCCTGTGGATCACGGTTGCGCAGGACGGCTCTGCCGCTCCAGAGACCGGCGCCGAAGGCGCGGGTCGCCAGTTCCGCGGCGCCGCCGGCTGCAAACCCATACCCCGCCGGCGCGTCTTCCCACGGTAGACGCCTTGCTGCTATCGCTTCCACCGGCAAACCGGACGAGGCTTGCAGCACCGTGGTATAAGCCTGAGCTACCTGTTCAGCCGGGGTCGGTTCCCTGACAAGCGGCCACCACCACACCAGCGCTATCAGCAGACCGGCGGCCAGCGCTATCCCTATCCCAGACCGCCAGCCGATGGCAGGTCGCCGGCGTGGCGCCTGCCGCGTCAACGGCGTCATCGCAGCAGCGGGTTGCTCAGCCATGACACGCTGCACCGCCAGCCACTCGCGATAACAGTCCGGACAGGCGTCCAGATGGGCGAGCACACGGGCACATGCTTCAGGCGGCAACCGGTCGTCACTGAAGGCTGCCAGTTCCTCCGGCGGCGGACAGGGATCGAGTGTGGTACGCGGCTGTACTGCCAGCGCGGCCAGCACGGCCAGCCGGTCTTGTGGGGTGGATTCATCGGAAGCGGACGGTTTCATCGCCTGTGAACTCAGCGGCTGGTGAAGGGATAGCCTGTTTATTTAGACGGATCATGCTGTTTACTTTGTCGAATTAGGCTACTCACTTAAGGCGGGGCGATCCGACCCTGGGAGCGCCGGCGTCCTCGCCGGCACTTTGCGGTCGGCCTGCAAAGTGTCCCATCTTAAGTGGATACCCTCGAACGGGCCGGCGGGGACGCCGGCGCTCCCAGGTACGGGCCGGCGGGGACGCCGGCGCTCCCAGGTACGGGCCGGCGGGGACGCCGGCGCTCCCAGGTACGGGCCGGCGGGGACGCCGGCGCTCCCAGGTGCAGGCCGGCGGGGACGCCGGTGCTCCCGAACATCCGGCTCAAACATCGTGCTCTTCCTGTAACAACCCTTTCAGTTCCTGCGCCAGGCCGCTGTCTTCCATATCCTGACGAATGCGCTGCAACAACCGTCGCAAACGGCCATGCATCTGATCGGTTCTCAGCCCCAACAAACGCCCTGCCTCGGTCACCGACAGGCCGTCCTGGTAGATCAGTCGCAGCAGTCGGTTTTTCCGCCGATTTACCTTAAAATGGCGCCAGCCTGCAACCGGGCTATCTTTACCCCATTCGATAACCCGACCCGGAGCATGCCTGCACCGGGTTCAGGTTTAACCACTATACCAATCACTCCTGAGGAGGATCACCGCTGATGCCAACCTGGACCCAGGTCTACTCACCGCTGGCAGATAACCTGTGGCTATCCGCTGCGGCCGCCCTGATTCCCATCATCTTCTTCTTCGTCGCGCTGGCCGTGCTGCGGATGAAGGGGTATCTTGCCGCCATTATCACCGTTGTCCTGGCGGTCCTGGTCGCCGTACTGGCGTACAAAATGCCCGTCTCGATGGCGCTGGCGGCGACCGGTTACGGCTTTCTCTACGGCCTGTGGCCGATTTCCTGGATCATCGTGGCCGCCGTGTTTCTCTACAAGCTCACGGTCAAGACCGGTCAATTCGAGGTCATCCGTTCCTCAGTGCTGTCGATCACCGCCGACCAACGTTTACTGGTGGTGCTGGTCGGTTTCTCCTTCGGCGCCTTTCTCGAAGGAGCAGCGGGATTCGGCGCGCCGGTGGCCATCACCGCGGCGCTGCTGGTGGGGCTGGGCTTCAATCCGCTGTACGCCGCCGGTCTGTGCCTGATCGCCAATACCGCACCGGTGGCCTTCGGCGCCTTGGGCATCCCGATCAAGGTCGCCGGCGACACCACCCAGATCGATCCGTTTCTGATCGGCCAGATGGCGGGCCGGCAACTGCCGCTGCTGTCCCTGTTCGTGCCCTTCTGGCTGGTGTTCATCATGGACGGCTGGCGCGGCATTCGGGAGACCTGGCCGGCGGTGCTGGTGGCCGGCGCCGCGTTTGCCGGAACCCAGTACTACACCGCCAATCACTGGGCTTATGAATTGCCCGACATCACCTCCGCCCTGGTCAGTCTGATTGCCCTGGCCGTCTTTCTGAAATATGTCTGGCAACCCAAGCACGCTTTCTCTTTCCAGAGCGCGGGCGCACAGGCAACTGCCAAGGTGTCGAGTAGTGCCGACAAGAGCTACAGCCCCGGGCAGATTCTTAAAGCCTGGTCGCCGTTCATCATTTTGACCATCATGGTCACTCTCTGGACCCTGCCGGAATTCAAAGCCCTGTTCGCCAAAGACGGACCACTGCATGCCTGGGTGATTTCGCTGTCCATCCCTTATTTGGATAAGCTGGTGATCCGGGACGTGCCTATCGTCACCGCCCCTACACCGTACCCAGCCGTCTATAAATTCGACATTCTCTCGGCGACCGGCACCTCCATCCTGCTGGCCGCGGTCATCAGCGCCTTTATCCTGCGGGTGAGTATCGGGACTTTCTTCAAGACCTTGGGGGAAACCCTGGTGGAACTGAGCCTGCCCATCCTCACCATCGGCCTGGTGCTGGGCTTCGCCTTCATCGCCAATTACTCCGGCATGTCTTCCACCCTGGGTCTGGCCTTTGCCGCCACCGGCGCCCTGTTCCCCTTCTTCTCGCCGTTTCTGGGCTGGCTCGGGGTATTCCTGACCGGCTCCGATACCTCCAGTAATGCCCTGTTCTCCAACCTGCAAAAGGTAACCGCTCAGCAGATCGGCGTGGATCCCATCCTGACTATCGCGGCCAATACCACCGGCGGCGTGACCGGCAAGATGATTTCGCCGCAATCGATTGCCGTGGCTTGCGCTGCTGTGGGCCTGGTAGGCAAGGAATCCGACCTGTTCCGCTTCACCGTAAAGCACAGCCTGTTCTTCGCCACTCTGATCGGTATCATTACCTATATTCAGGCGTACTACCTGTCCTGGATGATTCCGGCGCACTGATCTCCCACCGGTCCGATTCCTCCGTCGATGGGGAATCGGACCTAAGACCGACAGCCTGAATGAATATGTTGAGATAAATCAAATCGGCATTTTTCATGCCTATCTATACTTCGCGTCTAGTCCAACCCGCCTGTTTGTGCTACAGGCACTGAAGGAGGAAAGCAATGATTCAAATACGCATCCACGGCCGTGGCGGCCAGGGGGTGGTTTCCGCCTCGGAAATGATGGCGGTGGCGGCCTTTTTCAATGACCGCTATTCCATGTCGTTTCCCAGCTTCGGCTCGGAGCGCAACGGTGCCCCCGTCATGGCGTTCGTGCGCATCGACAACCGGGAAATCGAATTGAGTGAGCCGGTGCTGGACCCGGATGTGCTGATTATTCAGGACCCCACTCTGTTCCATGCCATCGACGTGTTCTCCGGCCTGAAGCCGGATGGCTACGTGCTCATCAACAGTTCCAAGAGTGCCGAGGAACTGGGCATAGAAGACGCCGTCAAGCATCTGCCGCTGGGCCATGTAGTCAACGTGCCGGCTACCGAACTGGCCATGAAGCATCTCAAACGGCCCACCCCCAACACGGTCCTGCTCGGCGCCTTCACCGCTATGCGTGGCGACCTGTTCGACATGGCGGGGGTCGAGAAAGCCATCATGCAGATTTTTCCCGGCAAAGTCGGCCAGATGAATGTGGCGGCGGCCAGCGCGGCGTATGAAGCAGCCAAGGCGTCTCTGGCCAAAGCGCACTAACTCGCGGAGGTAAATTCAATGTTGAGACAAATCGATGGCTCCTTCGCGGTGGCGGAAGCAATCGCCCTGTGCCGGCCGGAAGTGATCGCCTGCTACCCCATTACCCCGCAGACCCATATCGTGGAGCACCTGGGCGAACTGGTTAAAGGCGGCGAGCTGCAGAACTGCGAGTTCCTTAATGTGGAATCGGAGTTCGCCGCGATGAGCGTCTGCATCGGCTCGTCGGCGGCCGGCGCGCGCACCTACACGGCGACCGCCAGTCAAGGGCTGCTGTTCATGATGGAAGCCGTCTACAACGCGTCCGGCATGGGCCTGCCCATCGTAATGACCCTGGGCAACCGCGCCATCGGCGCGCCGATCAATATCTGGAACGACCATAGCGACGCCATGTCGGCGCGCGACGCCGGCTGGATTCAACTGTTCGTCGAGAGCAACCAGGAAGCCGTGGACGTGCACATCCAGGCGTTCAAGCTGGCCGAAATCCTCAGCCTGCCGGTGATGGTCTGCATGGACGGCTTTATCCTGACCCATTCCTACACCCGCATTGACATGCCCGGCCAGGAAGAAGTGGATCAATTTCTGCCGCCTTTCCAGGCGCGCCAGGTGCTCGACCCGGCCGATCCGGTATCGATGGGGGCGATGGTCGGTCCGGAAGCCTTCACCGAGGTGCGCTATCTGGCACACTACAAGCAGATGGAGGCGCTGGAGCTGATTCCCAAGCTGGCGGCCGAGTACAACGCCATGACCGGGCGTAATTCCGGCGGCCTGCTGCAATCCTATGGCGCTGAAGACGCCGCTACCGTGGTAGTGACCATGGGTTCGGTGATCGGCACCATGAAGGAAGTGCTGGCCGGCATGCAGGCTGAGGGAACCTCCATCGGCGCCGCCACCATCCGCTCCTTCCGGCCCTTCCCCAAGGACCAGTTGCGCGAACTGCTACAAGACGCCAAACGGGTGATCGTGTTCGAGAAGTCGCTGGCCGTGGGGCTGGGCGGCATCCTGTCCAGCAACGTGCGCTGGGCACTGCGCGGCCTGCCCATTCCGGTCTATTCCGTCATCGGCGGTCTGGGCGGTCGGCCCATCATCCGGCCATCGCTGCGCCGGTTGTTCGAACAGGGGGTCAAGGATCAACTGGAAGAGACTCATTTCCTCGACCTCAACATCGACCTGGTCAAACGCCAGGTGGAGCGGGAACGGGCACGCAGCGGTTCCGGACCCGCTGCCGAAAATATTCTGCGTGACATCGGCGCCGTGCGCGCCGCCAAAACCGCTTAGGAGCAGTGCGACATGCCTGAAATTCGCGAAAGCATTCAACGGGTCAAGTTTTATCAAACCGGCACGTTTACGGTCGGCAACCGGCTGCTGGACGAGGCGCAGCGCTCCGTGCAGGCCACGCAGGAACGGACCAACGCCATTACCTCCGGCCACCGCGCCTGCCAAGGTTGCGGTGAAGCGCTGGGCGCCCGCTACGCGCTCGATGCGGCCATGCGGGCCACTGATAAGCAACTGGTCGCCGCCAACGCCACCGGTTGCCTGGAAGTGTTCACCACGCCCTACCCGGAAACTGCCTGGCAGTTGCCCTGGATACACTCGTTGTTCGGCAACGCCCCCGCGGTGGCCTCCGGCATCACCGCCGCTTTCAAAGCCAAGGGACGCAACGATGTCCGGGTCATCGCGCAAGGCGGTGACGGCGGCACCACCAATATCGGCTTCGGTTGCCTGTCCGGTATGTTCGAACGCAACGACGACGTACTGTACATCTGTTACAACAACCAGGCCTATATGAACACCGGCGTGCAGCGCTCCAGCCAGACACCGGGGGCAGCCCGTACCGCCACCACCATGCCGGTCGGCAAGGAGCCCGGCAATCCGTTCGGAATAGGCAAATCGGTGCCGGCCATCGCCATGGCACACAACATTCCCTACACCGCCACGGCCTCCATCCACGATCTGCGCGATCTGGAATACAAGGTCACCAAAGCCATGGGCTACCGCGGCGCCCGCTATATCGAAGTGTTCGTCACCTGCCCGCTGGGCTGGGGCTCGCGCTCGGCGGATACGATCAAGATCGCCCGGCTGGCGGTGGAAACGGGTATCTATCCGTTGTTCGAGGCGGAATACGGCAATATCACCGGGGTCACCAAGATTCGCCGCAAACAGCCGGTAGAGGATTACCTCAAATTGCAGCGCCGTTTCGCCCATGTGCTGCGGCCGGGCAACGAGTGGCAACTGGAACAAATCCAGGCACTCGCCGACCGCAACATCCGCAAATACGGCCTCATCTAAGGGGATAGTCGCACCATGCAGCAACAGAAACCTTTTGCCGTTACCCTGGATCCCGCTACCAGTCTGATCAACCACACCGGCTCCTGGCGCAACGAACGGCCTGTCTATGTCCGTCGACTGCCTCCCTGCAACAACGCCTGTCCGGCCGGCGAGAATATTCAGGCGTGGCTGGCGCTGGCCGAGGAAGGCAAATACGAGGCCGCCTGGCGGCAGATCATGGACGACAACCCCTTCCCGGCGGTCATGGGGCGGGCCTGCTACCATCCGTGCGAGTCCTCCTGTAACCGGCAGTATCTGGACGAATCGGTCGGCATCAATTCCGTGGAGCGCTTTCTGGGCGATCAGGCCTTGATACACGAATGGAAGATGGAGCCTGGGGCTTTCACCGGCAAACGCGTGCTGATCGTCGGCGCCGGTCCCGGCGGTCTGGCCTGCGCCTACCATCTGCGTCGCCTGGGCCATGAGGTCAGCGTGTACGAAGCCGCCCCCAAGGCGGGTGGCATGATCCGCTACGGGATTCCCAAATACCGCATGCCGCGCGAGAAGCTGACCGCTGAAATCGCCCGCATTCAGGCCATGGGGGTCGAAATCAAATGCAACACCCGGGTCAGCGACGTGCTGGCCACCCAAAAGGCGGGCCATTTCGATGCGGTGTTCCTGGCCGTCGGTGCGCAACTGCCACGCTTTGCGGACTTCGAGGTGAGCGCCGGCAGCGTGCCGTTGCTGGACGCCTTGCAGGTGCTGCGGGACGCCGAACTCGACAATCCCACCAAGCTGCATGGCCGGGTGGTGGTTTATGGCGGCGGCAACACGGCGATGGACGTGGCCCGCACGGCGATCCGCTATGGCGTCCGCAAGGCGACCGTGGTCGTGGTCGAAGCGCACGAACACATGCCGGCCCACAAGTTTGAAGTCCGCGAGGCAGTGGAGGAAGGCGCCGAAATCCTCAATCTGCGCGCCATCCGCCGGTTGGACGGCCATACCCTTAAGCTGGAGAAGATGGCGCCCACCAACGAGCGCTGGCCGCGCGCCACGGGTGAGTTCGAGACGCTGGAAGCCGATGTCGTGGTGCATGCCGTCGGTCAGAGCGTGGAGCAGGATTTGCTCAAGATGCTCCCCGGCGTAGAGCTCAAGGACGGCGTGGTGCAGGTGGATGACACTATGAACACGGGCACCGAAGGCGTGTTCGCCGGCGGCGATATGGCGCCTTCCATCCGCACCGTCACTACTTCGATTGGTCATGGCAAGAAGGCGGCCCGCTGCATCGACGCCTATCTGCAGGGCGCGACTTACAACCCGCCGGCCAAGGACGAACTCGCCCGGTTCGAGTTGCTGGAGCCGTGGTACTACTCGGATGCGCCACGTTCACACCGGCCGCGCCTGGACGTGGTGCGGCGCGCCACCGGCTTTGCCGAAATCGTCGGCAATCTGGACGATGAGACCGCCGCTTACGAGGCGCGCCGCTGCATGTCCT
The DNA here is from genome assembly GCA_963708455.1 of uncultured Pseudomonadota bacterium. Taxonomy (GTDB): domain Bacteria; phylum Pseudomonadota; class Gammaproteobacteria; order Competibacterales; family Competibacteraceae; genus CAIMUS01. The sequence goes on along the minus strand of CAVPSQ010000003.1, from coordinate 265,217 downwards.
GCGGCAACTGTTTCGAATGCGATAACTGTTACGGCGTCTGCCCGGACAACGCCATCAACAAGCTGGGTCCGAGCCTGGGCTTCGAGTTCAAGTACGATTACTGCAAGGGTTGCGGCCTGTGCGAGAGCGAATGCCCCTGCGGTGCCATTAAGATGATTCCGGAAGATATCTGATAACGCTGCTCTCAGCACTCGCTGCAATCCCTGGCCCCGCCATTTGGCGGGGTTTTTTTTGGCTTTATGCTGGATCAGCCTGACGGCGAAGTGGGTTTAATCTTTTTCGAGACGGCGTCTGGTCGGCGCCGTTGCAGAAAACGGGTGATTTCCAGGGCGAAACACTCGGCACGCCAGGTGTTGGTGGCCGTGACGTGCGACGCATAAGGCAACACCCACAGGCTGGAATCTGGGATATGGGTGAACATTTCCAGCGCCTGTTCCAACGGCACGACCGGGTCGCGGTCACCGACGATAAGCAGCGTCGGCTGAGCGATACGACTCAGTATCTCCAGGTCGTGGGCATGGTCCGAGGTCGCCGGATTCATCGCATCCGTCACCCGTTGAATCACCGTTTTCCACGCCTCCGGCCCGCCCTGGGGATGATGGATGTCGCTTAACCAGCCATGCAGGCCGACCTTGCGCCAGTAGTCCGGGTCGGCCATGCCCCGGCTGACCGTGTAGGTGTCGGCGTTCTTGCGGTAGCCGACTCGGAACAGCACGAGCTTGTTGACCCGCTGTGGATAATGCACCGTCATCCACAACGCCACCGCTCCGCCCATTGACGAACCGACCAGGTGAGCCTGCTGGATATTCAGCGTATCCAGCAGTTCGACCACTTCGCGGGCGATGTCACCGATGGTCAACTTCTCCGCGATCATTGGGGTTTCACCGTGCCCCAGCTGATCCGGGATGATGACTCGGAAATGCCTGGACAGCGCCACGAGCTGCGGTTGCCATTCCTGGCCGCTCATCCCGCCGCTGTGCAGCAGAATCAGGGCTTCGCCCTGGCCGGTTTCGGTGTAATGCAGAATGCTCATAGCAACCGCCCTTGTCAGCTTGAATGCCCGCCATTATAGTCGCTGCCGTGCGTGGGTCCGGCACGTGATCCGCCGCCGCTTTCCATCGCCAGCCGCACGAGACCGCTTATGACCCTGAGATCGAATTATCTGCTGGGACTCGGACCCCACGGCTTTCACCGCCTGCATTACACCGAATGGGGCGATCCTGCCAATGACAAGGTATTGATCTGCGTGCACGGACTGACCCGCAGCGGGCGGGATTTCGACTATCTGGCGGCGGCGCTGCAACAGGAGTATCGGATTCTGTGTCCCGATGTGGTGGGACGGGGTCGGAGCCAGTGGCTGGTCCATAAGAGCGACTACAGTTATCCCCAGTATCTGGCCGACATGACGACGCTGATCGCGCGCAGCGGTGCCGCGCAGGTGGATTGGGTGGGGACGTCGATGGGAGGACTCATCGGCATGTTGCTGGCCGCGCAACCGGGCACGCCCATCCGCAAGCTGCTGATGAATGACGTGGGGCCGTTCGTTCCCAAGGCTGGTTTGCAGCGTATCGCTGCCTATATCGGCAGGCCGGTGGATTTCGCCGCTCTGGACGCGATGGAACGCTATATGCGGCTGATCGCCACGACTTTCGGTCCGCTGACGGACGAGCAATGGCGCCACCTGACCGTACACAGCGCCCGCCAACGGGAGGATGGACGCTACGAATTCGCCTACGACCCCGGCATTGCTGAACCCTTTAAGGCCCAGTTGGACGATGTGGATTTATGGCCGGTGTGGGATGCGGTCCGCTGTCCTGTACTGGTATTGCGGGGGGCGGAATCGGATGTGCTGAACCACGCCGATGCCCGGGCAATGCAGGCGCGGGGTCCCAGGGCCGAACTGCTCGAATTTCCCGGCATAGGGCATGCGCCGATGCTCCTGGACGCGGCGCAGATCACCGTGGTGCGGGATTGGCTGCTGGCGGATTAGTTCTGCCCGGGCCGGTGGCGCACCGTAGCCAGATAAAGGCCCGCCGCGATCAAGGCGATTCCCGCGGCATGAAAAGGGTACAGCCGTTCGTCCAGCAGCAGCAGTGACAGCACGGCGCCGAAGGCCGGCATCAGATGCATGAAATGGCCGGCGCGATTGGCTCCCAGTTCGGCCACCGCCCGATTCCAGAAGATATAGGCGAGCACCGAAGGAAATACGGCGACATAGGCGATGCTGCCGAGCGTTGCGGCGTTCGGCTGAAACCGACTCCCCCGGCTGAACTCCCAGCCATAGAGGAGCAGCAGAAAAACCACGCCGATGCCGACCGTGGCGGTCATAAAGCTTAAGGAATCCAGCTCGGCGGGCCGCCATTTAAGACAGACCGAATACAAGGCCCAACTCAACACCGCGCCCAGCACCCACAGGTCGCCGTGATTCAGGCGCTGCTCCAGCAAGACGCCGAGCTGGCCACGGGTCACAATGGCGACCATGCCCAGCAGAGAAACGCCGATCCCCAGCGCTTGCCGCAGGGTCACTTGCTGGCGTAGCAGCAGAAACGATAACGCTACGATAAAAACCGGCGTGGTCGACACCATCATCACGGCGTTAAGGGCCGTAGTGGACTGCAAACCGGTGTAGACCAAGGTATTAAAGTTGACGACGCCCAGGATACTGAGTAGGGTAAGACTTCGCCAATGACGGGCCAGCAGCGGCCATTGCCGGCGCAACCGACCCCAGGCGAACGGCAGCAGGATAAACAGGGCCACGGCCCAGCGCCAGAAGGACAGAGCGAGCGGCGGCATAACCGTCCGCACGGCCCGGCCGAGCACGAAATTGCCCGACCAGAACAGGGTCGTCAGCACCAGCAGCAGATAGGGGGATGGGCGCTGTTTCAAGTGACTCATGGTGCTCGATCCGGCCAGGGAAGATGGGATGGAGAGGCGCTACGGAGAGCGCGGCGGATTTAATTATGCATTTTATAGTCTAGGTCCACGTTGACAGTCACAGGCACCCATTGGAGGTGAACATTTCATGAGAAGACTTTACTTTCTACTTCCCGACGCGGAGTGCGCCAAAAAGATCGTCGATGAGCTGCTGCTGGCGCGCATCGAAGAGCGGCATATCCATATTGTCGCCAAGGACCATGCCCCACTGGAAAAAGAGCATCTGCCGGAAGCGGGGCTGTTCGAGGAAAGCGATTTTGTGCCAGCGCTGGAGCGCGGTCTGGCGGCGGGTGGCGTCACCGGCCTGCTGGCCGGCATCGCAGCGGTCACATTCCCGCCCGCCGGGCTGGTGCTGGGCGGCGGCGCCATCCTGGCCACCAGTTTGCTGGGCGCCGGGTTGGGCGCATGGGCCTCGAGCATGGTAGGGGCGTCGGTGCCCAACCGGCAGTTGGACCGGTTCCACGACGCCATCGAGAAGGGGGAACTGCTCATGATGATCGATGTGCCCAAGACCCGGGCGGAAGAAATCACCGAACTGGTCAAGTCGCATCATCCCGAAGCCCATGTAGAGGGCACTGAGCCGACCATCCCCGCTTTTCCTTAGTGGATAGTGGCTTGTGATTAGTGGCTTGTGATTAGTGGCTTGTGCATGTAACCGGCCTGGACGAAGCCGTTGCAGGCGACGTTCAGGCCGGTTTGCTGTCGGCATCCACGCCGCGGCGGTCCAGGCCGTTGGCGCTTTCAATCCCCCCGGTCGTCGCCTTGCGGCTCCGCATGGGCAGTCAGCACCGTGGTGATGTCAGTCGGCGGGGCCAGACCGTAGCGTGAAAATCCATAATCCAGCAACGCTCGCACATCCCGCCACAAGGCCACCTTGCCCGCGCTGCCCAGCACCGACACCAGCAGTTGCACGCCAGCCCGGCTGGCCTCCCCCACGAAACAGTTCTTGGCCGCGCGGGTAAAGCCGGTCTTACCCCCCACCGCTCCCTGGTAGCCTTTGAGCAGCCGGTTGCTGTTTTGAACGGAAATCAGCCGCCAGCCGCCGCTGGCGTCCTGAGGCTCGACCCGCAGATCGGCGTTGTGGGTGCGCACGATTTCGGCGAACACCGGATTATGCATGGCCTGGCGGAAGATCAGCGCCATGTCGTAGGCGCTGCTGACGTGTTGCTTGTCGGGCAGGCCGTGCGGATTGGTGAAGTGGCTGTCGCGTGCACCCAGTTCCCAGGCTTTGGCGTTCATCAATCCGGCGAAGTTCTCGACCGAGCCGGCGACGGCCTCGGCCAGCGCTGCGGCGGCGTCGTTGCCGGACTTGAGCAACAGACCGTAAAGCAGATCCGCGGCGTACAGATTCTCGCCGGCCTGCAGTCCGACCCGGCTCGGCTCAACATTGGCAGCCCTGGCGCTGACCGGCACCTTGGCGTTGAGGTTCAAGTGCTCCAGGGCGATCAGCGCGGTCAATATTTTGGTGGTGCTGGCCGGCGCGTGGGGTTCGTTGGGTTGCTTGGAAAAAATAACCTGCCCGTCCTGCAGGTTCATCAGCACCACGGCGTCGGCCGTGATCGGCGTCGGCGCATCCGCCCAGGTAGCGGCGGCCAGCAGCCACAGCAACAGGCACAGTCCGCCGCGGTGGGACAACGTAACGGGAGAGCAATGCGCTAACGCCAGGCAGATTTTCATAAGCGCCTCCTTCGGAAGCCATAATTTGTTCTTGGTTGTAGTTTACTAGCTAATGGCGGGCTGGTCATAATTGTTCGCCGGAGCGCGCCCGCCGGGTGTTGGTCTGTCTGGCCTATATTCAGCTAGGGCAGGCTGCTCCCCTGGCGGTCTGGCTGTCCAGCCCGTGGGAACGCTACGCTGCTTTGCTCCGGTGCACGTTGGGTACAGCCGTGGCCGGTCCACCAAGCTACGCCGGCAGACATCCCCTGCGGGTTTCATGCGGCGCAATATGTTGACGCTATTGCGCTCTAGGCGGGCTGTACAGGGGATGGAGATGCCGGAAGATAAAGTGCGTAAAGTTATGAAGATCGCCAAGGGACCTATTTCGATGAAAACCCCGATCGGCGAGGTGTGGGAGCGGGAGCCCGTGAGGTCTTTTGCTATCCCGATTAGGCGCTCTCAGCTTTGACTTTAGCGACAGAGAGATTTATTCTGTTTTTATGAAAGTTAGTGAGATGCTCAAAATACTTAAGGCGAATGGTTGGTACTTGGTTGCTACTCAAGGTAGCCATCGACAGTTTAAACATTCAACAAAACCAGGATGAGTAACCGTAGCCCGCTCTGTCAGGTTCAAATGTGCCCGCAGGAGAGTAGTTATGAAAGTCAATAGAAACGCGATCAAACGTGCCATACTGGGTGTTCACAAACTGGGGATTAGATTCGGGATTCATATTCTTCCAGTCCACTACTATTCGCCTGTCCCGAATATCCTTGGATTGCAAAGAACCCGTGATGTCTGGGCTAAGAAATCAGAACTGCCAGGAGTTTCAGTTAACTTAGATGAGCAGGCCGCCAATCTGCGAGTCATCTGTATGCCACACCAAAGCGAGTACGCAGGCAATAAATTTTACAAGGAAGCCGTAGCAGACCATTTTGGCCCAGGATATGGTTACATCGAAGCCCAAGCCCTGCATGGTTTCATCAGACACTACAAACCCAAACGGATAGTGGAAGTAGGAAGCGGAGTGTCTACTTATTGTATGATGAAGGCTTCCGAGATGAATGGCAAGGAAACAGGACAAAACTCCAAAATCATTTCCATCGAGCCATATCCTTCCAATAGACTCAAGACTTTGCCAGGGATTGAACTCATAATTCAACAAGTCCAAACCGTACCATTTGAAGTATTCACCGAGTTGGAAGAGAATGACCTACTATTCATTGACTCATCGCATACTGTCAAAGTAGGAAGCGATGTAAATTATCTCATTCTAGAAGTGCTTCCTCGTTTGCGTAAAGGCGTGATTGTGCATTTCCATGACATTTATTTACCATATGATTATCAACGCGATGTTTGTCGAACGTTCCTCCATTGGGCAGAAACCTCGCTCTTACGTGCATTCCTTATTTTCAACGAAAAGGTAAAGATTTTGGTTTGCCTAAGTCATTTACATTATGAATGTAAGAATGTATTGCGGGAAGTGTTCCCAGAATACAATCCTCAAGCGGATGTAAATGGGCTGTCCTCTGAGAAATATAAGCCGTTTGACCCGATTCCTGAGCATTTTCCCTCATCTACCTATATCCAGATACAATGAGGTAAAACCTAGGCTGTTGAATTTGTACCAATTCCTCTGGATTTTCTTCATGCAACTTTGCTGCACTGATCAAGCAGGCTTTGGTGCGTAGGACGCACCCTAGATTATAGTTCGGCTAATTGAGAACCGGACCTATGCAGTGATACCCCTGGGAGCGCCGCACCCCAGTGCGGCATTTAAAAGCCGCACTGGGGTGCGGCGCTCCCAGGGTGCCAACGGCAACGAATGTCTGGATAACCATTAGCGAGACTATAACATGATTTATGCATGAACAAATGCTGATTAAAATTAGCCAGATTCAACAGCCTAGGTAAAACCTATGCAACAGGCGCAGATTCGACTGACCGACGACCAAGCCAGGCAACTGCGGGAATTGGCCACAGCCCAGGGGTGTTCTGTTGCGGACTGGGTGCGTCAGGGGGTTGAGAAGTTGCCAAACTGTTCCGCCATGCCGACCTACGGGTGACGGAGAACGGGTCTACGCGCACTGGTTGCCGGACCAATTGAAAGTCATCGTGCAGGTGCTGGATCGCCACGATCGGATCACGCTGGATACAGACAAGACCCACCTGGACAGGCTAAGTGCTTGATTCGATGGTGGGCGATGCTGGGATCGAACCAGCGACCCCTGCCGTGTGAAGGCAGTGCTCTCCCGCTGAGCTAATCGCCCGATGGACGCAGTATGGTAATGATTGACGGCGCCGCCGTCAATCGGCTTGACGCAGGCCGGCGCCGGCCTTCTGCAACAGCGCCTTCGCGTACTCGATGGGAATCGCATAGGTGATGGCGCTGGGATTCTGCAACACCGCCTCCTTGCTTTCCTTGACAAAGACGCTGTTGACCACCCCCAGCACCCGTCCGCTGCGGGGATCGTACAGCGGACTGCCGCTATTGCCGGGATAGGCGATGGCGTCCAGTTGGATGACCTCGAACGGATCTTTGAGCCGGTTGATCAAGGTCGGATTGAGCTGGCCGGAGGAAAGCTGCGGAATCGCAATCGGCGTGAGCGCCGATACAATGCCCAGATTGGTGACCGGATACAGGCCCAGTATCAGTCCGATGGGAAAACCGGTGAACGCCACCGCCTGCCCTTCCCGCACCCGGGACGACCAGTCCAGACCCAAAACGGGCAGGGGATTACCCTCAATTCTGAGCAGGGCCAGATCATGTTCGGGATCGGTGGCGACCACCGTCGCCGGATGGACCTGGAACTGCTGTCCACGACCGCTGAAGATCGCCAGCGATTCATTCTGCTGGACGTTCAGATCAGTGGCAACGGCATGGGCGTTGGTCAGCACATAACGGCCGTCCGCCACCGCGAAACCGGTCGCCCTGAATATGGCCGGCGGCCGGCGACTGGGCAGCACAGTACCTACGCCGATCACCGCCGGGCGTACTTTCGCGACCACGTCGGGCAAATCCGCCCGCGCCAGTCCGCCACCCAACCCGGTGAGCAGGCCGATAACCAGCAGAACGATCCGCATCCAGGGTCCTATCACCGCTCAGCCCTGCGTCCTACACATAGGAAACTTGCACGATTTCGTAGGTCTTGGTGCCACCGGGGGTTTGCACATCGACCTGATCGCCCTCGAATTTGCCGATCAGCGCGCGGGCGATAGGCGAATTGACCGAGATCAGACCGGCTTTGATATCGGCCTCGTCCTCGCCAACGATCTGATATTGCAACTCCTCACCACTGTCTTCGTCGGCCAGACAGACCTTGGCGCCGAACACCACTTTATCGGAAGGCGACAGGCTGCTCACATCGATGATATGAGCATGCGACAGCTTGTACTCCAGATCGGCGATACGACCTTCGATGAAGCTCTGCTGCTCGCGCGCCGCATGGTACTCGGCGTTTTCCCGCAAATCGCCATGCGCCCGAGCTTCGGCGATGGCCGTGATAACCTGTGGTCTGGCTACGTTCTTGAGTTGCTGCAATTCGGTCCGCAACTTGGCGGCACCGGCAGCAGTCATCGGCACCCGCTGTTGAGTCATGCCGGCAACTCCTGATGCAATGCCTGAAGAGAGTAGACGGATTTGCCGTCCTCCAGATAGTCGAGCGCTAGACAAGTGGCCTTGGCCCCGGCCAGCGTAGTCGTATAGCTTACCTTACGCATGAGGGCTTCCCGCCGGATGGAAAACGAATCGGCGATCGCCTGCCTGCCTTCCGTGGTGTTGATGATCAGGACGATTTCGTTGTTCTTGATCATGTCCACGATGTGGGGACGGCCTTCGCCGACTTTGTGCACCGTCTGGCAATCCAGTCCGGCGGTTTGCAGTGCGGCTGCGGTGCCGCGCGTGGCGACCAGCGCGAAGCCGTGCTGCCGCAGGGTGCGGGCGATGGCGATAATTTTACCCTTATCGACATCGCGCACGCTGAGGAAGGCTCTGCCTTCGGTGGGCACAGGATTACCCGCCGCAAGCTGCGCCTTGGCGAAGGCTTCGCCGAAGCAGCGACCGACGCCCATCACCTCGCCAGTGGATTTCATTTCGGGACCGAGTAGCGGATCGACGCCGGGAAATTTCACGAAGGGAAACACCGACTCCTTGACGGCATAGTAGCCGGGTACGATCTCTCCGCTGATGCCCTGTTCAGCCAGGCGGCGTCCCACCATGCAGCGGGCGGCGATCTTGGCCAGCGGCCGGCCGGTAGCTTTGGAGACATAGGGTACGGTGCGGGAGGCGCGGGGATTGACTTCCAGTACGTAAATCTCGCCATTCTGGATGGCGAACTGGGTGTTCATCAGTCCCACCACGCCCAGTTCCAGGGCCATCCGCGTCACCTGCTCGCGCAGCCGGTCCTGCACGTCCGCATTGAGGGAATGGGGCGGCAACGAACAGGCGGAATCGCCCGAATGGATGCCGGCCTCTTCGATATGCTCCATGATGCCGCCGATCACCACGGCCGTGCCGTCGCAGACCGCGTCCACATCCACTTCCACGGCGTCGCTCAGAAACCGGTCCAGCAGCACCGGCGAATCGTTGGACACCTGCACCGCCTCGTGCATATAACGGCGCAGATCCTGCTCGTTATGCACGATTTCCATCGCCCGCCCGCCGAGCACATAGGAAGGCCGCACCACCAGTGGATAGCCGATCTCGGCCGCCAGCCGCACCGCGCTGTCGGCGTCCCGCGCCGTGCGGTTGGGCGGCTGGCGTAGCGCCAGTTGCTCGATCATTACCTGAAACCGCTCGCGGTCCTCGGCCCGGTCAATGGCGTCGGGCGACGTACCGATAATAGGCGCGCCGGCCGCCGCCAACGGTCTGGCCAGCTTCAACGGCGTTTGCCCGCCGTATTGCACCACTACGCCTTCGGGCTGCTCCTTGGCGATGATTTCCAGCACGTCCTCCAGCGTCAGCGGTTCGAAATACAGCCGATCGGAGGTATCGAAATCGGTGGATACCGTTTCCGGATTGCAGTTGACCATGATGGTCTCGTAACCATCCTCGCGCAGCGCCAGCGCCGCATGCACGCAGCAGTAATCGAATTCGATGCCCTGGCCGATGCGGTTGGGGCCGCCGCCCAGCACCATGATTTTGCGCCGGTCGGTTGGAGCGGCTTCGCATTCCTCTTCATAAGTGGAATACATATAGGCCGTGGAGGTGGCGAACTCGGCAGCGCAGGAATCCACCCGCTTGTACACCGGATGGATATGCCATTGCCAGCGCAGGTCGCGGATAGCGCTTTCCGTGGTCTCCAGCAGCGTCGCCAGCCGGCTGTCGGCAAAGCCTTTGCGTTTCAGGAAATACAGCCGCTCCCGATCGAGGGCCGCGAGTTCCTGCCCGCGGACCTGCTCGGCGAGAGTGACCAGCTCCTCGATCTGCGCCAGGAACCAGGGATCGATCCAGGTACGCTCGTACAGCGCCTCCAGCGAGTAGCCCAGCCGAAACGCCTCGGCTACATACCAGAGGCGCTGCGGACCTGGTAGGCCCAGCTCGTGCTTGAGCGCCGCCTGAGCGTCGGGATGTCCGGCCAGGATTTCGTTAAAACCGTCCGTGCCGATTTCCAGACCGCGCAAGGCTTTCTGCAAGGCTTCCTGCAAGGTGCGGCCTATGGCCATCACCTCCCCCACCGATTTCATCTGCGTGGTCAGGCGGTTGTTGGCCTGGGGGAATTTTTCGAAATTGAAGCGCGGCACCTTGGCGACCACATAGTCGATGGTCGGCTCGAAGGAGGCCGGAGTGGCGCCGCCGGTGATTTCGTTGCGCAGTTCGTCCAGCGTGTAGCCGACCGCCAGCTTGGCGGCCACCTTGGCGATGGGAAAGCCGGTCGCCTTGGAAGCCAGCGCCGAGGAGCGGGAGACGCGGGGATTCATCTCGATGATGACCATGCGACCGTTATGCGGATCGATGGCGAACTGCACGTTGGAGCCGCCGGTATCGACGCCGATCTTGCGCAGCACGGCGATGGAGGCGTCGCGCATCCGCTGATATTCCTTGTCGGTCAGCGTCTGCGCCGGCGCGACCGTGATCGAATCGCCGGTGTGCACGCCCATCGGGTCCAGGTTCTCGATAGAACAGACGATAATGCAGTTGTCGTTATGATCCCGCACCACCTCCATCTCGAATTCCTTCCACCCCAGCACCGATTCCTCCAGCAGCACCTCGTGAATCGGGGACAGATCCAGGCCCCGCTCGACGATTTCGGCGAACTCGTCGTGGTTATAGGCGATGCCGCCGCCGCTGCCGCCCAGCGTGAACGAGGGCCGGATGATAATCGGAAAACCGATCTGCTGCTGGGCTGCCATGGCCTCGTGCAGACTGTAGGCGATCAGCGAACGCGGCGTTTCCAGACCGATGGCGTGCATGGCCTGGCGGAAACGCTCGCGGTTCTCCGCCATATCGATGGCGTCCTGGGAGGCGCCGATCAACTCCACCCCGAAGCGGTGCAACACGCCTTCAGTGACCAGTTCCAGGGCGCAGTTCAGCGCGGTCTGGCCGCCCATCGTGGGCAGCAGCGCGTCCGGACGCTCGTGCTCGATGATCCGGGCCAGCGTCTGCCAGGTCAGCGGTTCGATGTAGACGGCGTCGGCCATATTCGGGTCGGTCATGATGGTGGCCGGGTTGGAGTTGGCCAGGATAACCCGATAGCCTTCCTCGCGCAGCGCCTTGCAGGCCTGGGCGCCAGAGTAGTCGAATTCACAGGCCTGGCCGATAACGATCGGACCGGCGCCGATGAGGAGAATACTCTTAAGATCGGTACGTTTCGGCATATCTCTACCTAAGCGGGGAAGCCGGCGCCGCCCGCGCCGCCTGCGGTCAGGCGCGCCGCCGAGCCGCCAGCAGCGCGGCGAAGCGTGCGAACAAAGGCGCGACATCGTGCGGACCGGGACTGGCTTCCGGATGTCCCTGAAAACTGAACGCCGGACGGTCGGTGTGGGCGATGCCTTGCAGGGAACCGTCGAACAGCGAGCGGTGAGTCGGCCGCAGACAGCCGGGCAGACTGGCTTCATCCACGGCGAAGCCGTGATTCTGGCTGCTGATCAGCACCCGCCCGGTAGCCAACTCCTGCACCGGATGGTTGGCACCGTGATGGCCGAATTTCATTTTGACAGTGCGGGCGCCGCTGGCCAGCCCCAGCAATTGATGGCCCAGACAGATACCGAACAGCGGCAGGTCGGCGTCGAGCAGTTCGGCGATCGCCCGAATGGCATAATCACACGGCTCCGGATCGCCCGGACCGTTGGAGAGAAACACGCCATCCGGCTCCAGCGCCAGCACTTGCGCCGCCGGGGTCTGGGCCGGAACCACCGTCACCCGGGCCCCATGCTCGACCAGCAGTCGCAGGATATTGCGCTTGACGCCGTAATCGTAGGCAACCACATGATAGCTGAGACTGGACGGCCGCGCGTAGCCGTTGTGCGCTATCTGCCAGGCACCCTCGGTCCATTCGTAAGGCGCGGTGACGCTGACCACTTTGGCCAGATCCATGCCCTTGAGGCCGGGAAAGGCGCGGGCCGAGGCCACCGCGGCCGCCACGTCGATGCCGTCACCGGCCATGATGCAGCCGTTCTGGGCGCCCTGCTCACGCAGCAACCGGGTCAACCGGCGGGTGTCGATGCCAGCGATGGCCACCACCTTGCGCTCGCGCAGATAGACGTCCAGCGGCTGTTCCTTGCGCCAGTTACTGGCCAGCGGTGGACAATCTCTGATAACCAGTCCGCTGGCGTGGATGGCGGGTGCTTCCTCGTCGCCCCGGTTGGCGCCTACGTTGCCGATATGCGGGTAGGTCAGCGTGACGATCTGCCGGCAGTAGGAAGGATCGGTCAATATTTCCTGATAGCCCGTGATGGCGGTATTGAAAACGACTTCACCGTGGGTTGCGCCCTCGCTGCCGATGGCCTTGCCCCAGAACAGGCTGCCGTCCTGCAGGGCTAAGAGTGCTGGTTTCCGCAAAGGACTCTCCTGGCAGACAGACAGCGGGAACGGCGTTGAGCCGTTCCCGCCCGCATGGATTGATTGAAGCGCGCCGGATTGTACTGTAGCCACCGCACGCTGTCTAACGTAACCCCAGCACGTCCTGCATATCGTACCGGCCAGGCTGACGTTGCATCACCCAGGTGGCGGCGCGCACGGCGCCCTTGGCGAAGGTCATGCGGCTGGAGGCTTTATGGGTGACTTCCAGGCGCTCGCCCACATCGGCGAATAACACCGTATGCTCGCCGACGATATTGCCGGCCCGCACGCTGGCGAAGCCAATGCTGCGGGGACCGCGCGCCTCGGTGATGCCGTGACGATCGTACACGGCGCAGTCGGCCAGATTCCAGCCCCGCGCCTGGGCAATGATTTCCCCCATGCGCACGGCGGTGCCGGACGGCGCATCCACCTTGTGGCGATGGTGAGCTTCCAGGATATCGACGTCCATGTCTTCGCTCAGCACCCGGGCGGCTGAGATCCAACAGCTTGAAACACAGATTGACGCCGACGCTCATGTTGGGGGCCAGGACGATGGCTATATCGCGGGCGGCGGCGCCGATTTCGCTCTGCTGCGCCGCCGTAAATCCGGTGGTCCCGATCACCATGCGCTTGCCAGCTTTGCGGCAGGACTCCAGCCGGCTTAAGGTCGCCTCGGGGCGGGTGAAATCGACCAGCACGTCGAATTCCTGCAGGATGTCGTCCACTGCAGCAGTGACGGCGATTCCCAGCCTGCCGACGCCGGCCAGTTCACCCGCATCGGCGCCCAGCAGCGGATGATCGGGATGTTCCAACGCTGCCGTGCAGCGTACGTCGCCGGCCTGCTCGCAGGCGGCGATGGCGTTACGACCCATGCGGCCGGCGGCGCCGGCCACTGCGATTCTCGTCATAGGGGACTCCCTGGACAGGGCAAAAAAAAGGTTGCGCCGTAACGCAACCGGTGATTGGAGCGGGTGATGGGAATCGAACCCACGCTATCAGCTTGGGAAGCTGAAGTTCTACCATTGAACTACACCCGCTTGCTCGTGCTTCCTCACTACCATAAAAACAATTATAGCCCAAGCAGCGCCCGATGCTAGAGCCGACGCCATGTCGGGCTAACGGTTTACGGCGAAATCCTCCAGCCGGGCGCCCTGCGCCAGCGCCTGTTGCAGCCAGCGTGGCCGCTTGCCGCGCCCGCTCCAGGTCTGGGTCGGATCGGCGGGATTGCGATATTTGGCGTCACCGTCCAAGCCGGACGGACGGCCACGCGCGCCGCCGTAGTGGATGAATTCCTCGGCCGACATGTTCAAACCGCCGGCCAGTTTGTCGATCTGGCTGCGGACATCATCCAGTCGCGTGCGCTCTTTCAGGATGATTTGTCTTTCCGCCCTTTCCACCAGGGCTTTCAGCTCTTGTATAGAATAGACAGTGAGGTCCAACTGCTCAACAAGTTCAGTCATGGTTGCTCATTCACAGAGGTAGGGAATCAAGCCGCTTGGGTATAGTCAATCATCATATTACGCTATTCCGCAGCGCTTTACTTCAGCCCACAAGAGGTCTGGATTGACGCCACGCCGCATTCGCAGCTTCGTCCGCCGGGAAGGCCGCCTGACCGCAGGACAGCAACGGGCCTTGACCACTCTGTGGGGACAGTATGGCATCGACCCGCCACCGGGCTGGTTAGATCTGGACGCTGTGTTCGGCCGCCCGGCGGCGCGCATTCTGGAGATCGGCTGCGGCGACGGCGAAGCCTTGGCGCTCATGGCGCAGGCGCAACCGGAGGCGGATTTTCTGGGCATGGAAACCCATCGCCCCGGCGTGGGCCATCTGCTGCTGACGGCCGAGCGGCTGGCGCTGCACAATGTGCGGGTGTTGTGCATGGACGCCGTGGAGGCGCTGGACAGGCATCTGCCCGAGGCCTGCCTGGAGCGGGTGCAGATATTTTTTCCGGACCCCTGGCCCAAGCGTCGCCATCACAAGCGCCGCCTGATCCAGCCGGCTTTCGTCGGGCTGCTGGCCCGCGCGCTCAGGCCGGGCGGCTGTCTGCATCTGGCCACCGACTGGGAGCACTATGCCGCGCATATCCTGGCGGTGGTGGAGGCCGACAGCCATTTCCGCAACGCCGCTGGCAGCGGCCGGCTTGCGGACCGGCTCGCCGGCCGGCCCATCACCCGGTTCGAGCGACGGGGCGAGCACCTGGGGCACCGTGTCCGGGAGTCTGATTTTCAGCAGATGCTGACGGGATTGAAGCTGAAGCGAGGTTAAACATGCAGCGGTTTATCATGGCCCACGCCAGCGGCAGGGACTGGCTGAGCCTCAGCGACGCCTGTCTGCGGCAACTCGGCGAGGTCGGCGGCGCCAACCTGGGTTTCATCTATGTTACGACCGCCCTGGCGCGCCATCTGGGCGGCATCCTGGCCAAGCTGAAACAGGCCACGGCCGTCGATCACTGGGTCGGCAGTGTGGGCGTGGGCATCAACTGCACCGGGCAGGAATATTATGCAACGCCGGCCTTGGCGGTCCTGCTGGGTGAATTTCCGCAGGACGGCTTTTGCATCATTCCCGACCTGTACGACAGCCTGGAGCCGCTCAGCGCCGCTTGCAGCGGCTGGTATCTGCGCCATCGCTATCATGCCGGCATCCTCCATGCAGACCCCCGCAATCCGGCCTTTATGGCGCTGTTGGCGCAACTCGCCAGGGAAGTGCCGGGCGCTGCTTTCACCGGCGGGTTGACGTCCTCCGAGGGCGTCTATGCTCAGGTGGCCGATACGCTCACCGAGGGCAGCGTATCCGGCGTGCTGTTCGCCCCCAGCGTGCGCATCACAACCGGCCTGACCCAGGGCTGTGCGCCGCTCGGTCCGGTGCGGCGGATTACCGACTGCCGCCTGAATATCATCCGCCGCATCGACGACCGGCCAGCCCTGGAGGTGTTGTACGAGGATATCGGCGAAATTCTGGCGCGCGACCCGAAACGGATCGCCGGCTATATTTTCGCCGGCCTGCCGGTCGCCGAAGACGGCGATTATCTGGTGCGCAATCTGTTGGGGCTGGATCTGCGCACGGGCCGCATCGCCATCGGCGAGCAGGTTGCCGCCGGCCAGAGGCTGCTGTTCTGCCGGCGCGACGGCAACACTGCCCGCAACGATCTGCTGCACATGGTGCGGGAACTGCGCCGGCAATTGCCCGGTCCGGCCAGAGGAGGCGTATATTACTCCTGCCTGGGACGAGGCCGCCACCTGTTCGGACCCGATTCCCAGGAGCTGCGGCTGATCCGCGCCGAATTGGGCGATATTCCGCTGGTGGGCTTCTTCGCCAACGGCGAAATTTGCCACAACCGACTGTATGGCTACACGGGCGTGCTGAGTCTGTTCACCTGAGATGCCGGCTGAACGCTGCGCAGCGCCTCAGGGCTTGGCGGCCGACAGAGCGTCGATTTCCTGCTTGAAGACGGTGAAGGGGTGCGCACCCCGTATCGCTTTGACCTGCTTTACCTCGTCGCCCTCAGTCACGCCCAGGAAAAACGTGGGGGTGCCGCGCACGCCGAGTTTCTGGCCTTCATCCAGATCCTTACGCACCTGTTCGGCATATTTGCCGGACTCCAGGCACTGCCGGAACGGGTCCGCCTGCAAACCCAGTTGTGCGGCGTAACCGGGCAGTTTGTCCAACTGCAAAGCCGGCGAGCCGTTGAACAACTGATTGTGCATCTCCCAGTATTTACCCTGGTCGCCGGCACAATGAGCGGCTTCATGCGCCTTGAAGGCGTCGGGGTGGAGGGCCTCCAGAGGGAAGTCGCGGAACACGTAACGCAGTTTGCCGGATTCGATGTAATCCTTCTCGAGCTGCGGCATAGTAGCCTGCTCGTGCCGCTTGCAGTAGGGACACTGATAGTCGGAAAACTCGATCAGGGTGAGTTTGGCGTTTTTGTCACCCTTCAGTGGGCTGCCGGCGATGCTGAGGGAGACGTTGATGGCCTCGACCGGCGGTGGCATGCGCGCTGGCGCCTGCCGGGCCTGCTGAAGCAACTGCTTGATTTCTTGCAGATCTTTCTGGACGCCTTGCTGACTCTCTTTGAGCGTTTCGACGTCCTTGCGCAGGCTGTCCAGTTCAGCGCCCTGCTGCGCAAAGCCGGCAGGCGCATAGCAGAAGCTGGTCAGGGTGAGCGCCAGTAAAGCGGTTAACGAGGGTTTGTTGATCATGATGTGGTTCGATCTCGGTAAACGGCGGTAATTGTCAGGGTCTTGCAAATCGACCGCCGGATTATAATCGGGTTCCGTATGAACGGGACTGTTTCCAGATTGCTTCGAGGACATTGCATGCACTACCAGCTTATCACCCATACCGATCTCAAGGTCAGTCGCATCTGCCTGGGCACGATGACCTGGGGTGAACAGAACAGCGCAGCCGAAGCCCACGCCCAACTGGATTATGCGTTGGAGCAGGGCATTAATTTCATCGACACCGCCGAGATACCCGGTGCCGCCACGCGCCCAGACCCAGGGATTGACCGAGCGCTATATCGGCGAGTGGCTTAAACAGCGCGGCTGCCGCCGCCGGCATTGGAACGAATCGAAACCATCCACCGCAGTCAACCCAATCCCTGCTTATGATCAGCCAGCACAGCTTCACGGTCGCCACCCAGGGTCGGGGAACTTACGACATCACCGCGCAGGTGCAGGACAGCGTTCGCGCCGCCGGCCTGCGCACCGGTCTGGTGCATCTCTTTCTGCACCATACCAGCGCCTCGCTGATTCTATGTGAGAACGCCGATCCGGCGGTGCGCCAGGATCTGGAAACGTTCATGGCCCGCCTGGTTCCCGACGGCGCCGCCTGGTTTCTGCACGACAACGAAGGACCCGACGACATGCCCGCCCATGTGCGCGCCATTCTGACCCAGAACAGCCTGACGCTGCCGCTGGCCAACGGACGCTGTACGCTGGGCACCTGGCAGGGCGTCTATCTCTGGGAGCATCGTCTGGCCCCGCACCGCCGCCGGCTGACGCTGACCGTACAGGGGGAATAAACGATGTCAGACAGGCCACCAGGCGGGGCAAATCTCTTCCCTAACCCGCCATTCCCCCCCTGCCCTGCTCCCGTACCTGTACAGCGCGATGGGGACCAGCGCCTCCGCGGGCGAGCAGCCGCCGTGGTAGCCATTGCGGCGGGTGGCGTAACGCAGTCGGACATGCCAAGCCAGGATAACCTCGTCCAGACCGCTGGCCGCTTTCACCCGTGGACCGCTCAGCCGGATTTCTCCCGGATGCGACTCCGGATCGGGTGCGCGCCAGCGGGCATTGGGGCTCGACCCGCCTAACTCCGTATCCTGATCCAGAATATGGCCATGATCGCTGGTGAAGATCACGGTGCGCCCGGCCGAGTCGGCCTCGGCCAGCAGGGCGTCCAGCCCCTTGAACTGATCAAGATCCCAGCGCAGCCGGAGCTGGTCCGCTTTCAGCAAATGGTCGTCCACCGCGTTGATGACCACGGCGACCACCCGCTGCCGGGTATCGCTCATGGCGGCGCGCAGGTCAGCCGTCAAGGTCAGGCCGGAACTGTCGAGCAGGTCCTTTTTATGAAACAGCAGCGGTGGCTTCCCCGCGACCGACGCTTTCACCAAAGCGGCATGCGTTCTAAACGCTGCCCGCTCTGCAGCCGCCGGACCGGCGCAGGCTTTACCGGACAGCAGTGACGCTCTCGACGCTGCCGTGATCGAGGGCAGCATCGCCAGCAGCGTCGGGTAAGGATTCGCAGCGCGCTCGTACTGGCGCCAGCCGTGCGCCTCGAGGCTGTGATGCAATTCCAGAAACACCGACAGACTCATGCCGTCGATCACCAGCAACAGAATGCGACCGGCCGCCGCTGCCGGAGCCACGCACCGGTCCAGCGCCTGTTCGACGCCGATCAGGGTATGTCCATCGGGGCTATCGGTGCGCAGCCGTTCCGCAAACCGCCGATCGAAGTCGTCCCGGCGCTGCCGGACCGCGTCACGCAACCGGGCGAAGGCGGTGGCGAGTTCTGGCGAATCGTCGCCTTCGAGCAGCACGGTCTGCGCCCAGTCCACCCAGGCGATTTCGGTGCGATACTGGCCAGCCAGCAAGGACAGGGACGCAGGATAGTCGCCGCTGGTTGACGTCAGCCAGCCCAGCAGCCTGAGCGCCATGTTGCAGCGAACCCGGCGCGGTTCGCTCAAGGTCGGACCCCGATGCGCCGCCACCGCCTGCAGCCACCCTTGAGCACCGGGCCAGTCACTCTCCCGCAGCGCGGCGGCGAAGCGCTTTAATTTTTCGCCGAATGCCGCCGCGCCATAGCGCGCCTGCACGGTAAGGGGTTCGGCTTTTACCTGAGCGACCAGGCTCTCGAACCGATCGAGCTGGCGTTCCCTGGCCGCTGCGGAGGCTCGCTCGAACCAGTCATCCGCCGCCGTGGCAAGTTGCGCAATCAGCGTAGACGTCAGCGTTAATCCGCCGGACAGCACTTCCAGCCGTGCCGCCACCTGGGCCTGAATGGCCACCAGAGACACATCCTCCTTCTCCAGCGACTGACACAGCAGAACCAAAGCAAGCAGATCATCCGCACGCTGCGCGTCGATAGTCGCGACCACCAGGCTCACCAGGTCGCCGAGCGAGCGCCGCAACTGTTGGACGATTTCCTCTCGCGCTGCCGGCTCGAGCCGTTGCAACGATGCGCGCCGCTGGGCGTCACCGGCCCACTGCAACAGCTCCAGCACGGAGGGAGGATAGGATTCGAACCCCAGCACGACTCGGAACAATTCCTTCCAGGCGCGCTCCTCGTCGAGCGCCAGGGAACGGACCGGCGCATAACCTTCAGCCGGCATAAACTGCAGCAGCAGTTCGGCGAGCCAGCGATGCCGGGCCAGCCGGGGGTCGATCTGGGCGGCCCGGAACAGGGCCGATACGGTCTGCCAGACATCATGAGTGAACAGGCGCCGTTTGGCGCAACGGGCCAGCACGTCTGCGCCCAGTTCGTTTTCCGAACCAGCGAACAGGAGCACGATCGGAGTCGCGCTGTCGGCATGGCGGCGCATGGCGGCGCGAACGGCCAGGGGCGAACTGCACCGGACCACCGGCCAGCGCGCTGCCTCGACGGCGACGGTATCCTCATCGAAGGCGTCCGATGGCAGCCGCAGCAGAATGAACTTGGCCGTGCTGTCTGCTGCATGCACCTGTTTGGCGCGCAGGCCGATCTGCTGCGCAGGAATTTTCATGGTTGCGGCCGGATCACGATCTGAAGGTCCACGCTGGCGTTCTTCAGCCCTTCGAGCGACTGCCGTGCTTCATCGAGCGCTTGCAGCGCGTCGGTCTGCGACAGCCGCGTCCGTTCGATCTGGTACACGGGCTTTGGTTTATCGGAAGAGTGAATAGATTTGGGCTTGGACCGATTGGCGACTGTAGCAATAAACTCGCCGGCATCCCGCTTGAATTGCGCCATCGCCGGCTGCAACGCAGCGACATACTCGTAGCGCAGCACGGCATGCGCCAGTTTCTCCAGAATCTGGTTGGCCTGCAGAGCGAACTCGCCGCCGCCATCGGCAATCGTTTGCAGACTGTTCACGAGGTGGTGCTCGGCTTCCACCCGCGCGAGCGACTGCACGGCGCCGAGCACCGCCTTGGCCTCCGCGACTTCCTCCGTCGTCAGGTCGAGCGCTGCCACCCGATTGACCAGTTCGATCTCCGCCTTACAAGCTTCCATTCCGACCAGCCAGTCGCGCAGGCGTTTGGCGCTGTCCAGCCGCAGCGGCGGCTCCGCTGGCGCCACCTCAGCGGTGCGCACCAGGCTCAGCAGTGGTTCGATGGCACGCAGATAGCTCAACAGGTGCGGCGTCATCTCGGTGATGCGCTTGCGGGTGACCCGCGCAAACTCTCCCAGCCCAGGGGCCGAGCGGTAAAGTCCCACCATCGCCGGATCGAGCAGATCGCCAGCCAAGCGGGTCGCCCGCTCCCAGATTTCGGCGGTCGGCAAGGGTTGCTCCCGCGCCTCGCACTCATTGGGCAGTTTGCCCACCTCCCCCTGGAACGGCTGGCCGAAGCGGTACAGCGCGCGGTTGGTGATGGCAAGCCAGGTCAGAATCACCAGGTCTTGCAGATCCTCGCGCAGACCCCGTGGCGTCGGCATATCGAGCCAGCGGCGCAAGTCGCCCACCGTAGGGTCACGCGCCGCCTGTTGCGCCAGTTGGCGGGCAAAATGCTGCGACCAGTCATTGCGCAGTTGCAGGGCGGCCTCGCCGACTTCGGCCAGTTCCAGCTTCGGCGCAATCCGCCGGGCGTCATCCCGCAGCGCCGCGTCCAGTTCGACCCGCTGCGCCGGCTGCTGGGCGGCCAGCACCAGCCAGCCGGCCAGACGCTTGACGGCGCTGGGGCGCGGCTCCGCCTCGAAGTGAGGGTGGGCCGGAAACTCGCAGTCGAGGGCCTGCTCCAGCAGTTTCTCGAAGGCGTCCTTGAAGCCGGCCGCCACGGGCGGACGCAGGTTCAGCGACGGATCGAGACTGCGGAAGTGCTCCTTCACCGTGTGCACGGGATCGAGCGTCTCCTGGGCGATGCTGTTCAGTCCGTAAGCGGTATAAAGGCAATTGCGCATGAACTGGCGCAGTTGATCCCGCTGGTTGGTCAGCAGCATGCGCGCCTGTTCCCGGTCGGCTTGCGACAGATGCGCCGCGTACTGATCCAGATTATTGCCGCGCAGCACGAAGTTGATCACGACCAGACGGCCCAGTTGATCCTGAGTATTCGGCGCCAGGAAAGACGGCAGCCAGGCCAGCGACCGGCCGACAAGGCCCTCATTGAGAAAGGCGTCGATTCTGGCGTCGTCGTCCTTCGGCCCATGCGGGGGCTGGTCGAATGGAAAATCGACCAGAATTCGCCAGATACCCTCGCGCCCCTTGAGGGTGTCGTCGGACTGTTCGCGCATGTTGCCGAACAGAATTTCGGCGCGACGGCGCGAGCCGCGCCAGGTCATTTCCAGTTCCGGCGGCAACAGGCTCGACGCAGTATCGGTCAGCCCCACCCCATCGGTAAGCAGTTGCCGCACCTCGGCCTGGCGATTGCCCTGGGTGTCGAAGGCCATCGCATTGGCCAGAATGGCGTCGGTATCGACCCGGGCGACCTCTACCGTCACGATGGGATTGGGCGAATCGTCGGCGATCTTGATTTCGCCGGCCTGACCGGCCCAGCGCTTCAACCGGATCAGGACGGCGCTGCCCTCGCTGCCGGGAACCGGTGTGCGAATGGTGCCGTGATTCAGGGCGGCCAGTCGGGTCGGCGTGAGGTTATTCAGCGCCTCCACTTCCGGCACCAGAGCGGCCAGCACCAATGTCTTCAGCAGGCGGGCGTCGTTTTGCAGCGCCGTGGCTTTCCTGGGATCGGCGGTGCCGGCTTCGACGTCCTCCCAACTGACACCGTGCTGCAGTTCCAGGATCGGCAACAGCCGGCGGCGCCAGAGTTGCCTGGCCTGTTCGAAAAACAGCTTGATGCCGTGGGTGAACGGTTCGTCGCCCTGGGCAATCACGTCGAACAAATCGCCGACTGGAATCATATCGCCGAGCTCCAGCCGGTCTGCTTTATCCACCAGCATCTGCTGCATCAGCTTGAGCGCGGTGCGTTCACGCTGCAACATCGAGGAGACCGCGATCAGGGTCTGCACCAGGGCCGGGGTGAAAGGATAAAGATCCCGCAGCATCTGCTGGTCGCCTTCGCGGGTCAGCAGGGTTTGCAGGACTTCCGGCTGACTGCTCAGCAGCTTGTCGATAGCACTCTTGAGTTGCACGTCCTGGGCGGGACCGCGGGTCCGCAGCAGTCGCTTTTTGGCGATTTCGGGCAGGTTGCGGTCTTCCAGGTTGACCTTGTCGAAGCGGGCTTCCCACCATTGCAGGGTGTCGGCGAAGGACAACTGCTCTGCGCCGGGCAGGTGTTCGCCCACCAGCTCGCGCAAGTCGCGCTGCCGCGCCATGAAGCTGACGATCGGCACAGGGCGGTCGGCGTTGCCCGATTCCACCAGCTTGGCCACTTTCTGCCCTTCGCGGGTGATCCAGGCGGCATCGGCGGCCCGGCTCGCCAGCCAGAGGATGAATTCATCCAGGAACAGGATAACGGCGTCGTAGCCGAGGTCGCGGGCATGCTGCGACAGCGCCGCCAGGCCCTCGTCGAGCGAGGTATAGAGTTCCCGTTGCGCGGCGGACAGGTGGCTGATGGTGCTGAAGAACGCCCGGGTCAGTGCGCCCACCAGTTGGAACCGCTCGGGGCTGCCGGGAGGTGCCTGTAACACCGTTTCAAACCGGGGCACGGTCCAGGCTTGGGCGATCCGGCCCCAGCCGCCACCCGGCGCGCTGCCTGTCACTGCGTTCAAGCGCTGGAAAAAGGCGTCATCACCCATGCTGGCGCGCAGCGTCCGGGCATCTTGCAGCATGCCCTCGCTTTGATAGAAACCGGGACTGGGCGCGTCGGGGTGGAGTCTGGCGGTGAGTTCGGCGTAGCCGGAGAACAGCGCCGCTTCCAGCGTTTCGGCATTGATCATGTGGTACGGCACGACCAGGAATTTTCTGCCCTGGGTCCAGGGGTTATGTTTGGAAACGACGGGGGCGAGTTCGGGCTTGCCGCGCGCGGTCGGGTCGCCGCGCAGCAGCAGGGACAGGATCGCCATGAAATGGCTTTTGCCGGCGCCGAAGCTGCCATGCAGATAAGCGCCCTTGCTTATCCCGCTGTCGATGGCGCTCTTGACGACACCCAAAGCCTGATCGAAGCATTTCACCAGTTGCGGGGTGGCGATGTAGTTCCGCACCGTTTCGGCGGGGGCGTTCAGTCCGTCCGTCAACCGGAGGACGAAATCCCCCTGGTGCACCTGTTCGGGCAGATCGAAGATATCGCGTAGTTTTGGCATATCGTCTTGTCTGGTGAATACTTTTGATATTTAAAGTCGGGAGGAAGCAAACCTGCCCTACGGCGCTGCGCCCCGTGCATGAAATATGTATAATCTAAGCCATGCGCATCTCTTTCGACCCTATCAAAACAAAAACTAACTTTAAAAAACATAAGGTATCTTTTGCGGATGCCGCCTTGATTTTCGAGGGCTTTGTGATCAGTCGGGAAGATGATCGAGCCACCTATGGTGAACAGCGATTTATCAGCATCGGTCTGGGATGTGGAGCCACGGTATTGGTGGTGGCGCATCTCCTGGAACCGGATCATATCCATATTATCTCGGCACGCAAGGCTGAACCTCATGAAGCACGGCACTACTGGCGAGAGTACGCCAAACATCAAGGCGGATGAATTCGATATTCCTTCGCTCTCCAAGGCACAACTGGACAGCCTGCGTCCTCTGAATGAACTGCGCCCGGAAACGCAAGCGGCGTTAGGCAAAGGCAAAACCCGCATCACCATCATGCTGGATAACGATATTCTGGCGATATTCCGCGATCGGGCCGAGAAACAGGGATGCGGCTACCAAACCCTCATTAACGAAGCGCTCAGAGCTTATTTGGGTGATGATCATGCTCTGCTCACTGCCGACCTACTACGGCGTATCCTACGGGAAGAACTACACTTAAGTTAAGCCCGTCAGCCCGATAGGTCGGGCACAGGACATTCCCGATAATCGCCGCTAAGGGCGCCATTGTTGGGGTTTGTGTTGGTTAGCACAAAATGAATGCAAGGAGAACGTCTTATGAACTTCAATCGAATTACGATCGATCCCAAGCAGATGAACGGTATGCCTTGCCTGCGTGGCCTGCGCATTCCGGTCGCTACGGTTGTCGGTATGCTCGCTGACGGCATGAGCGAGACAGAAATTCTCTCGGCTTATCCTGACCTCGAAAAATGAAGATATCAGCGAGGCGCTCCGTTATGCGGCTGAAGCGGTTCGGGAGCGGGAATTACCCTTGATCAAAGCTGCATGAAATTTCTTATCGACAACGCTTTATCACCGTTGGTTGCCGGCGATATCCCTGGGGCGCCGCACCCCAGTGCGGCATTTGAGCCGCACTGGGGTGCGGCGCTCCCAGGGCACCTGCTCCTACAGCGTAAAAATCGGTTGCTTCCAACAAACTCCATATCTCAAAATGGATGTGGTTTAGCCTCTGCGCCGGCGGCGCATCGGGGCGGGCGGTTGCCAGGCGCGCACCTCCGCCAGAGTCAGCCCGTGCTGGGCCAACTGCGCCTCGAGCAGACCTTGCAGGTAGTCACCAGTGGTCATGCCGAGATCGTCGTCGATCGCGGCATGCCATTGGTGGACCCAGGGCAGCAGTTGGTCCAGTCCCGCCAGGACCGGGGCGAGCCGGGCGGCGTCCATGCCTTCGCGCCGTTGCAGGTCGTAGAGGTAGCCCATGAGCGCCAACGCGCGCGCCTTGGCGTCGTAGCCGGCCCACAGCAGCATCGGACTCATGATGTCGCTGGCGCGCTCCAGTCCTGGGAAGCTGACAAAGCGCTCCTTGGGCACGTCCAGCGCGCCGCGCAATTTCCAGTAGACGCCGTCGCGGAAGTCTTCCTGCCGGTATTTGGGCGGCGCCGGAATGACGCCCACGTCCGCCGCTTTACGACGTTTCTGTTCGTCCGCAATGCGCTCCGGACTCTCGCCGGCCCATTGCCGGGCGACCTCGGCGTCGATGGCGTCCTCGCGCCGTTGCAGTTCCCAGGTGTGTTGCCAGATGGCGCGTTTGCGCAGTCCGCTGTCGCTGTAGCGCAGCGCATCCAGATAGGGTACGGAAGCCTGCTGAACGAGGGCGACGACCGTCGCATGGGCGGCGCTGCCGCTGCCGGCGTACAGATCGAGGGCGCGGCGGAAATCTTCGTCGCCGGCGAGCGCATCCACCAGTTCCCGCACCGATTGCAGCCTGGGCGCGGGATGCGGGTCGCGCGGCCAGAGGTCTTCCGCCTCCAGCCGGTCGAGCAGCCAGTTTTCGAGCGCGGCTCTTTCCAGGCTTTCCCAGGCGGGACCGGCCCAACGGCGCTTGCATTCCGGCCGTTCGATCAGCGCGAGATCACGCGAGCGGCGGATGGCGGCCATGCGTTTTTCGATCAGTTCGCGGTAGTCAGCCGGCCAATGGGCGGGAATCGTGGTTACTGGCTGGGCGTTGTGGCGCTCGAACCAGGTGGTCGTGGTCTTGCCCGCCGCGCAATCCTGCGCCAGCACGATTTCAAAAGCGCGTTCGCCGAATCGCACTTCCGGCGGCTCGCCGTCGTAGCAGATAGCCTCGTCCAGTACGCCATAGTATTGATAGACCTGCCAGTCGAGTTCTTCCTGCCAGGCGATCATCTGGGCGCGGAGGGATTCCACCTTGCTGCGGGCTTGATCGAGTTCGGCGCGGGTGGGTACGGTTCGGCTTAACAGCGCCGATGGCAGCCAGGAGGCGCGCTCGGTGGCCAGTTGGTCGAGTCGTTTTGCCAGGGCGGTGGGACGTTGAGCGACTACTGGGAACTGGCCGACGTTAGCGCCATTGAAGGCAAATCGCTCGTCCAAAGCGATCTTCTCACTCGGGCGCCTTCATTTCCATGATCTCCCCTTTTGGAAAGCAAACTTGCTTTAACCAAAAGCAAGCAGTCGATGAATTCAGCAAGCCAAGTAAGCCGAAGTGGTCGTCTTCGGTTGCATTGGCAGGTAGCTTGATAACTGGCGCAGTTCTGTTTAAATACTTTGCCGCCACGGTCGAGGACGAAATGGTTGTGGGTCGCTACATCAGCGCAATGTAATTGAGCGAGGTGGGTGCAGTTATGACAGTATATCGCTCCAGGTGCTCGTACCAATATTTTCCTGCATCGCTCATACTTTTTCCAAAACATTGTTCGCATTTCTAACAAGCGTTCGAAATGGACCAAGAGATAGCGGAAAATGCGTTACCGATAATATTAATGTTAGTGGCGCTCCATCTATTGCATTCATACGGATATAATACCGCTGGCGTAGCGTTTAAATGACCAATCTCGAACGTTCTCCCCAATCTACAAGAGGAATAAAAGATGCTCTATTGTAATCGCCGAAAAAAATCTATCGGTTCAATCCAAATATCATCCTCTCCGACCACCGTAGTCCTGCCAATTTCAGTTGTTAATTTCGCTTAGCTTCTGAGCAGAGTTTTCTATTAATTCTTTCAATTCAGTCGCTCCACCACCACCAATACTCCAAGGATGTTTGGCCAGTGTCGTCCGCGCCATGTCGGTGACACTTACCCACTCCGACTCCGAATCCCTTTGGTCGATCTGGTTCAAAATTGCCTGCCAGACAATGCCTTGTGCTGGATCATCTAGGCGTCGACGGCTCGCCTTTAATTCCCATCACCGCCCGGACTTGGCTCGACATTAGCCGGCGAGCGTTGCCCGGCCAAATAAAATCACTGTGGGCGTGCCATGACCCGGAATGTAGGCGCCGGATGTATCGACAATCGTTGTTAAATCGACTCTTCGGAAAAAAATCTTCAACTAACTTCTTTCCAAATTCCCGCTTCATAAACGAATTGGCAACGATCAAACCAATAAAGCCAGCCCGCTGGGTATTATCGAGAGGTTTCGCCAAAGCCCAGAAACGTTCGCAGAAGGGTGAAACCAGCGCATAATTTGCGATGGCAACTTTCATAACGTTCCCGATAAAGCCCCGAAACAGCGCGATCCTTAACGGTAATGTAAGGCGGATTCCCCACCACGACGGCATACTTGCGCGCCAGAATCGCATTAGTCGCCTCCAGGTCTTCCGCCGCAAACGCATGCCGATAAAGATGATCCGCCGCATTCAGATTTTCCTGCGGAGAATCCAGCGCCAAGGCCGCCTGAGCGCGGCTGTAATCACGCTGATCGAAGCCATGCAGCAAGCTGTCGCCTGTTTCGATAGACAGATGGAAATCCGGCGCCAGCCGCAGCTTATCGACCTCGGCCAACTTGAGCACGGCGATCAACAGGCGAAAACGGGCAATCGCGACGGCGAACGGGTTGAGATCGATGCCGGCGATACGGTCGAGCGCCTCCTGCAAGGCCAGGTTGGCGTTGTCGGGCCGATGCCGCAGCCAGCGCGGCGCCAATCGCTCGAACGCGCCCAAGAGAAAATGCCCGGAACCGCAGGTCGGATCGATGACATTCACCTCCTCCAACGTATAACTATCGAGCGCCGGGGTCAGCGTCCGCTCCAGGATAAACGACTCGATGAACTCCGGCGTTTGCAGCAGGGCATAGCGTTCGCGCGCCGCCTCGGACAGATCCTGATACAGATCGCCGAGAAAGCGCGTAGCCCACTCCGTATCCGCAAAGTCATGAAGCAAAGCGCCGCTATCGGCGTCGGTCGCCCGAAAGAAGCGCACCAGTTGCTTGGCCATGTCCGCCGACACCGGGGCTTCCAGCAAGGCCCGTTGGACTTTGAACACATCGGCCAGCCCCGGCAATCGCGCCGCCGCCGCAAACACATCGCGCAGATAATCGTTATCGGAGGCCAGTGGCTGCTTAAGGTAAAACGCCTCCTGTCGCGCCACCGCCGACTGTCCCCGCCTGTCCGCGCCCGCCAGCAGCGGCGCCTCGAGCAGAGCGTTATCCTCGCAGAAACGGACGAATACGCAGGCCAGGATCCAGGCGACCGCCGACTGGGTGAATTGACCTTCGGCCCAGGTTTCCAGCGCCTCGGCCGTTCTACCGGCTTCCCGCGCCGCTTGCCAGTCGGTTGTAAGACGCTGCCGGTAAGCCGCGTCACTGTCGCAGCGGGCGCGCAAATCCGCTTCCAGATTCCGCACCAGCGGCTTGAGACCAGCCAATAGTTTGCCGCGTTCGATCATGGCGGGATATTCCTTAAAAAACTTAAGTGCTGCCTGTTTATAGTAACATTAGCGTATGAAAATCAGATTCGACTGGGATGCTGCGAAGGCTGAGAGCAACTTTCAAAAGCGTCGGGTGAGCTTCGAGACGGCCACCCGCGTCTTTGCCGACCCCTTTGCGTTGACGGTGCAAGACCGGATCGAGAAAGGCGAACTTCGCTGGCAAACCTTGGGCTTGGTCGAGAACCAGTGGCTACTGTTGGTCGCCCACACTGTGCACGATGACCAGGACGGTGCCGAAGTCCTACGCATCATCTCGGCACGCCGTGCCGACCCGAAAGATAAGAAAACGTTATGAGCAGGAAACCCGTTAAATACGAGCTTGATCTTGATCGTTTGCCACCGCTGACCCAGCAGCAGAATGCCGAGCTTGAAGCACTCGAGGGCATGCCAGACAGCGACATCGACTATAGCGATATTCCGCCGCTGACGGATGAATTCTGGAAGGATGCGGTACCCAACCCGTTCTACCGGCCCAGCAAATCATCGGTTACGGTTCGTCTGGATACCGACGTGGTGCTATGGCTCAAGTCCAAGGGCAAGGGTTACCAGACGCGCATCAATGCGATCTTACGCGAAGCGATGGTCAAGGAGTTACATAAGTCTTGAACCATGCCAACGAACCGAGTACCGCTCGACTGGCTTGCCTAGCAGAGGCGCGGCGGAGCATTCTCCAGCCAGGCGCGGGGAATGCGGCCGTAATCGGTGGTGTTGATCGTGACCGGCACCGCCTCGCCATCCAGCACCGGCCGGTTGTCCGGCGTCATCGGGCTGGCGATCAGCGCAATCAACGGCGCGCGCTGGCCGAACATGCAGGCCTCGGCCAGCTTGGCAAATAACGCCATCCGCTTCCAGCGCGCCGCCAGACCCACGTTCACCAGCAACCCCGGCCGGTCCCCTTGAAGCAAATCGGCCTCCACGTTGGGCCAGACTTCGTTCAGCACCGTGGCGAAATGCTGCGCATCGACCGAACCCGCCGGGGCCGCGTCTGCCGCCAGCAGCACCTGCCAATCGATCTCCCAGGCCTGCGCCTGCTGTTCGAGCCGTTGCAGCACCACCTCATCCAGATCGATCACCTGCAAGCCAAACCGCTGCGCCAACTCGCGCTGAGCGCTGGATAAAAATTTCGGCTCCACCGACAGGGTCAGCAGCTTGCCGCTGGTCAGCGCCTGCCGGATCCGCTCGTCGATCTGCTGCGCCGCCTGCACCGCCGGCGCGGTCGTTACGCGCTGCTGGGACGAAAACCGGGTCGTCTGGGTGGCGCCCGACAGCGTCTCCGCCGGAAAATGCGCGATGAACGCCCGCTTGACATCATCCCACTTCACCTCCAGCCCGGCGTCCTGCAACAGCCGCTCCAACTCGGTCGGGGCCGGCAGCGGCGCGGCTTGCGGATAGCGGGCAAAAATCCGCCGCCGGATGGTTTCCAGATCGAACTGCCGCAACCCCAGCAGCGAGCTGGCGGCCAGCTTGACCGCGCGGGCCGCCGGCAACTGCATCGGGTAAAACTCCAGACGGGAAGATAAAGCCGCGCTGTGGGCGCAGGCGGCAGCCAGGCGGATCATGCGCTCGACGCTCAACCCGGCGTCACCGCGCGGAGGCGGAATCCGCAGCAGCGTTTCCGCTACCTGTTGCGGCGACGGCAGCGGGTCCTGCTGCGCCAACCGATCGGCCGCCTCGCCCAGCAGCAGCGCATAGCTGGCCCGCTTCTCGGACGCAGAGGACCCGCCAGCCGCGACGATGACGAGCAAATCGTCACTGCGCGGCGGTTCGATCTCCGGTCGCCGGCGTTGATCCCGCCCCACCACGTGCCAGCGGGCGGATTGTTTACTGCGCTCGACGGCGATCAGCGCTCGGGTCAGCGCCAGGGCTTCGTCCTGCCGCGCCGAGCCTTCCTTCACGCTGCCGCGCCGGCCGAGGAGCGCCGTGGCGAGTTCGGTCACCGTGGCGATGCCGGCCAGGTCCGCCAGCACCAGCGCCACCTCGTCCCGCAAGTGAGTTATCTCCGACTGGCGCGAGAGCCGCTCCACCATGACCTGAAGCGATTCTGCGGCCAGCGCGGCGTTCTCGGCGTCGCCGGCCAGTCCCAACCAGCGTTCCCAGGCCTGAAGCAGCGCCGGGTCTCCCTTTTTGGGAACGAGCAAGGCGGCGGCCGCATCGACGGAAAGCCGGAAAACAGTCGCATCGACCGGCAGCTCTTCCCTGGCCGCGCCGCCGCTGAACTGCTGGCGCAGCCGGTCGGCGAACTGGTGCAGTTCCCGCGCCACGGCGAGCGCAATGCCACGATGCCGATACAAGCGGTTTCTGGGCAACTCCGCCAGATCGCCCGCGGTCACCAGTTCATCGCGGCCAATCCGCTCCAGCAGATCGAGTTGGCGTGGATCGAGCGCCAGCGATTCGATAGGCGTATCCGGCGCGATGGCGGCTCGAACCTCGCCGGCCGGTTCGCCAAGGACGAGCTGAAGCGGCGGCGGCGGGGTGGTATGGGCGGTGGTCACCGGGCGGTTGGCGTGCTCGAATACCTGCCGCCAGGCGCGCAGCATCTGCTCGGCGTTATCGAAGCGCCGGCGGTGATCCCGCGCCAGCGCCTTGCTGAAAAAAGCCAGCGCTTGTTGCCGGATGGCGGCGTCGAAGCGCTCGGGGTCGAGGGTCACTTCCGTGGTCAGCGTCGCCGGATCGGCGCTGCCGTCGCCCCATTGCGGCAGCGTGCCCGTCGCCATTTCATGCAGCGTCAGGGCGCAGGCATAACGCTCCGCGTAACCGTCCCAAAGGCCGCGCTTGCGCAGCAACGGATCGATATACGCCTGAGTGCCGGCATGCAAATCGCTGGCGGGCACGCCGGCCAGGGAAAAATCGAACAAGGTCAGCGTCAAGCGCTTGCCCGCGCCCGGACGGATGCCGATGTTGTCCGGCTTGATGTCGCGATGCAGCACGCCTTCGCGCTCCAGATACTCCATGACGCCGAGCAGTTCCTCGCCGAAGCGTTGCAGCAGATCCAGACCCAGCCGGCCTTCCTGTCGCAGCCGGTCGCCCAGGGTTTCCTCGCCGGCGGACGACAGCAGCAGCGCCATCAGTCCCCCTAACTCGAACTGCTCGTAATACTGCACGATATGCTGATGCGGCTGTAATTGCAGCAGGGTTGCGGCCTCCTGCCGTAGCCGCTCGTTGTATTCCGGCTCCAGCGCAATCTTCAGCACGCCCTGGCGCGGCTGGCCGGCCTGCTTGCGCTGCACTTCCAGCGCCAGACTGACGCCACCCTTGCCCAGGCGGCGAATTACCTCGAAGCCGTTCAGTTCGGCGCCGGCGTTCGCCTCCAGTGGAGATGATAACGGCGCCGGCGGCGCGGTCAGCGCCTCCTCCAGCGCTGCTTCCGCCTTATCGAGCGCCGCCAGAAATTCACCGGTGGAGTTGAACCGATCTCCGGCGCCGGCCAGGTCGCGAACTGAATCAGTTCTTCGATCTCGGCCGGACAACCGTTGACCACGGCAGACAGGGTCAGGCCCGGCCCGCGATCGCACTGGGCGACCAGCTCATCCACGCTGACGGCGGGTGGCTCGCCGGCAAGCACGAAATAAGCGACGGCGCCCAGCGCAAATAGATCGAGTTTGATAGCGGAGGGCCTGGGGGCGGTGCGCGCCTCGGGCGCCAGGTAGATTTCCTGCGCACTCCGCTCGGATAGCATCTCGACATGCAGCGTGCCGCTGGTCTCGCCTTCCGCCTCCGGCAAGCGCCGCGTGGCGAGCTGCCAGTCGAACAGCGTGACCTCGAACGCAGTCAGAGCCGGTGTCCGCACCAGGATGGTTTGCGGCGCCAGTCCCCGATGGTACAGCCGTTGCCGATGGGCGGCGTCCAGCGCCTCGGCGATGGCGCGGACCAGTTGCAGGCGCTGCCATAGATCCATCTGTTCGCCTTGGGCGCGGATAAAATGATCGAGTCGCTGCAACCCGTCGTCATAGTCGAACAGCAGCGCCGGCCCCTGTTCGCTGTCGATAAAATCGGCGGCGCGCAAGATGGCCGGATGGCGGATGCCTTCCAACAGTTGAAACTCGCGCCGGGCGGCATCCACCAGCAGGTCCCGTTGCCTGGCGCTCAGGGTCCGTTTCACCGGGTACAGGCGGACCCGCCGCTTCACCTCGGGCAGCGACACGTGTCGGGCCAGCCAGTCCTGATGAAAATCGGTTTCGGCCAGCACTCGCTCGAGCTGATAGTCGCCTACGCGCCGGCTCCGCTGCGGCGGCCGAATCCCGATTATCTCCAGCGCCTTATGGACGGCCGTCGCCAATTCGCGCTCGATGGGTTGCGACCCGGCGGTCGGCGGTGTCTCAGCGAACAGTTTGCGGGCGATGTCGGCCCGCAGATGGACGTTTTCGCGCGCCGGCCCGGTGAGGGTGCAGCGCTGGGCGGGATCCGACAAAAACACCAGCGCCTGAATGTAAGGCGTGCGGCGTTTCTGCAGGGTCAACTGCCGGCGCAGCAGCGCCGCCAGCTTCTTCGCCTTGCGATGCGCCAGCAGCAGCGGGTTGTCATTGAAATAGTCCCTACTCCCGTCGCGCCAGATCCAGGTATGGGCATCGCCGCTCACCGCGCCGGGGCGACTCTTGATCTCGACCAGATAGAGGGTGTAGCGGGAAACGACCAGCAGATCGACCTCGTTGATACTGCCGTCGTCGGCGACGAACTCGAAATTGCTGTAGGCGCGGAACGGTTCGCGATTGGGCAGGGCGCGCTGCACAAAGTCGAGCGCATCCTGCTCCCAGGGAAATTGGGATGGTGCAATGGCTTGCCAGCGATTGATCATCGCGCTATTGCTACTTGGGTTCCAACCTTGGCGTTCAGCGCATAGGATGCGGTGAGGAACGAACCCTAGCATTTCATCGGCAGGGATGTCGAGACCCTGCATCGGCCTGCCCGCTGCTGGATTGCTTCCTGCATGGCTTCGAGCGACACCGGCAAGGCAGGTGCAGGCAAAATGCCTTTAAGCTGAATCCGCACCCTGCAACGACCGTCTAACCATGCCCCCGTGGTGGCGAAATTCAACCTGGACTAAGGCAGGAACAGGCGGGCGGCCGCGGGTGGATTGCTGGGAAAATACAGATGCAAATAGGACGCGGTAAGGCGACCGCTGCGGTA
The DNA here is from genome assembly GCA_963708455.1 of uncultured Pseudomonadota bacterium. Classification (GTDB taxonomy): domain Bacteria; phylum Pseudomonadota; class Gammaproteobacteria; order Competibacterales; family Competibacteraceae; genus CAIMUS01. The sequence goes on along the minus strand of CAVPSQ010000003.1, from coordinate 231,710 downwards.
AATCGCTTCGCCGGGCGATCCATCGCGTTGCCGTTTGCCATACACCAGCGGTTGCAGGCGCATTGCCAGACGTGAGTGATGGAACGTATGGCCGCGCAGTTCCCCCTCCGGCAAGGGGGCCGACTGCATACCCAGACCGACCAGTTTGGGCTGCAATACGGCCTCACCGGGCAGCAATCCCAGCAGTTTGGCCCGCCGGCCGGTCTGGTCGGTCAGCGTTTCCAAGGCATACAGCATGCCGCCGCATTCAGCGTATAACGGTTTGCCCTCCTGGTGATGGCGGCACAGCGCCTGCAACATAGCGGGATTGCCGACCAGCGCGTCCAGATGCAGTTCGGGATAACCACCCGGTAGATAAATACTGTCGACCGGGGGCAGTTCGCTGTCACGCACCGGAGAAAAGAACACCAGTTCGGCGCCCAAGGCGCGCAGTAAATCCAGATTGGCCGGGTAGAGAAAAGCAAACGCCAGATCGCGGGCGATACCGATCCGCAGCCCGGCCAGCAAAGGCGGTGGTAGCGGCAGATCCAAGCCCTGAAAACTGACTGGAGTGGGCAAGACAGCCAATTGAGTCTGGCCGACCGCCGCCGCCGCCGCCGCCAGGCGCGTGTCCAGATCGGCGATTTCCGCGGCCTGCACCAGCCCCAGGTGGCGGTCCGGCAGCGCGATAGCGGGATCGCGCGGCAGGGCGCCCCACAGCGTCACGCCCTCAGGCAGACTCTCGGCAAGCATAGCGACATGACCGGGACCCGCCACGCCATTAGCTACTACCCCGGCGAACGGTAGGTTCGCCCGATAATGGGCCAAGCCGTAAACGATAGCGCCGAAAGTCTGTGCCATCGCGTTGGCCTGAATCAGTGCCACCACCGGCACGCCGAAGAACTGCGCCAGGTCGGCGCTGGAAGGCGTGCCGTCGAACAATCCCATCACTCCTTCGATCAGTAGCAAATCCGCCCGGGCGGCGGCCTCGGCCAGCAACTGCCGGCAGCCCTGTTCGCCCACCATCCACAGGTCGAGTTGATAGACCGGATGACCGGAAGCGCGCTCCAGTATCATCGGATCCAAAAAATCCGGTCCGGTTTTGAACACCCGAACCCGCCGTCCTTGAGTGCGGTGATAGTGGGCAAGCGCCGCCGTCAGGGTGGTCTTGCCCTGGCCGGACGCGGGGGCGCTGATAAGCACAGCGGGACAGACGGCTACAGACATTGAACGATCCAGGTAGGCTGCATGGCAGGTCAATAGTAACCTACTGCTGGCCTCAGACAAACTTACCCTGCCAATGATCGTTTGGCTTGCTATAGCGGCTTGTTTCAACTATGGTAATCAAAATAATGCCCCTCTAGGACAATGACGAACAAGGACTTTTATGGTCCTTACCGATTTCCCGTCAATGGTATCTGCTTTATGAAGCGCTGGGCACTGCGGTGTCTGGTCTGCATGATCATGCTTTGCGTGCAAACGGCGGGCGTTCCCCAGATTCAAGAAGCCGACGCTCCAGTCGTGATCGTATCCCCCCAGCAGACGCCGCAGTCCGTCTCCATAAATGCCTTGCGCGCTATCTTCGGTATGCGTCTGCGTAATTGGCCCGATCAAACGCCGATTCATGTATACGCCCTTCGGGATGATAATCCTACGCACAATGCCTTCACCAAGCAGGCTTTGAATATCTATCCGCACCAGTTGCGCCTGGCCTGGGACCGTCTGGTTTTTTCCGGAACCGGTCAAGCACCCACCGAGGTAGCCTCGGAAGAGGAAATGCGCAACAAAGTGGCTACAACCGCCGGCGCAATTGGTTATTTACCGAGGTCCATGGTCAATGATAATGTCCGTGTGCTCAAAATTCAGTAATCGATTGTCTGATTTTGTCACAGCTCGTTGTCTAGTTTGCTGGATGATATTCTATACCATGCCAGTGCATGGTTTAGAATTACCTGAGGGTGTACAATTCCATGGCTTTGCCAGCCAGGGATACAGTCTGACAACTGAAAATAACTTTTTCGGTAATTCCCAAGATAACGGTAGTTTCGAATACAGAGAATTAGGCGTGAACGGGTCCTGGCTTCCGTTTACAAATCTACAATTGAGTGGCCAACTCCTATACAGACGTGCTGGAGAAACAGATCCCGGAAAATTACGACTCGATTATGGGTTGATAGATTATAGTTTTTTATCAACAGAAACTAATCGCTGGGGATTTAGATTAGGCAGAATTAAAAATCCTACAGGGTTTTATAATGAAACTCGTGATGTTGCTTTTACTAGACCTAGCATTCTTTTGCCACAGTCAATTTATCCAGATGATGTGCGTAGTCTCGCATTATCTTCTGATGGTTTGGCAATTTATGGCGAACGTCGTACTGATTATGGTGACTTTTTTTTACAGAGTGGGTTGGGATATCCACAAACAGTAGATCGGGAACTGGAAGGAATCGTTTTCGGGCGCAGAACACCTGGAGGATTTAATAGTGACACATCATATATAGGCCGTTTACTCTATGAATGGAATAGTGGTTTGTTAAAAACCGCTATCACGTATTTTCAGGCTAATTTGGACTATAATTCAGCGACCGCTTCCACTTTTCCTATCCCAGATGGCTCACTACGTATCGAGCCATGGATTTTCTCTCTGCAATATAACAAGGAAATATGGAGTTTAACTTCGGAGTATTCATTACGGAAGGTGACTTTCCGTGGTTTTGGGCAACCCAATAACACCACGACTGGACAAGATTACTATATTCAAGGCAGTTATAGGTTATTCCCGCAGTGGGAAGCTATATTACGTTATGATGTTGAATATATTGATATAAATGATAAAAATGGAAAAAAGTACGTTGCTTCGGACCCGCTTGGTCGTCCCGCTTATAGCCGTTATGCCAAAGATTGGACAACGGGATTAAATTGGACAGTGACCCCTCAATTTCTTCTGCGCGCCGAGTATCATCATATTAACGGCACCAGCTGGCTGCCTACCCTTGATAATCCCGATCCTTATGGAACCAGTCGTAACTGGAATCTGTTCCTGTTTTTAGGATCATATCGGTTCTGACTTTGTGGATGCCACATTCAAATTAAACCAAGGGGCTTTGATCGTCGTTTGAGCGATTGCGCCAATCGATACGGCATGTTCGGCACTGCCTATTCGACAAGAGTCAGGAAATCAACAGCTTGAATCTGTAGAGTGGACATTGCCCATCAAGCCTTGGCTGAAACGACACTGATGACCAATTAAGGCAGTATGCTTTTTATTTACCAGGTAGTAATAATTATATTATCATTATTTCTCTTACCCCACTTCACGAATCACTATCATAGAATACTGTTCCCAAAATATATTGATCATCAGTAAAACTAATTTTATTCCGACCGTGATTCGCACCTGCCTGCAAAATAAAACTACCCCTATTTGAAAGCCTGTTTCCAATCGTATTCGCTGGAAACCTTCGAGACCGGTATCACCATGAGGATAGACTGATTTCTACAATACCTTGGAAACGACCGTTGGAAAAATTAAAACTTCGCGGTCATGTTATTCCTGTCCAGGGCGGGGTGGGGACGTTATTGATGCAGCAGTTCCCGCAGGTATTTCCCATAGGTGTTCTTGCACAACGGCTCCGCCAGGTTCTCTAATTGCGCTGCATCGATATATCCTAACCTGAATGCAATCTCCTCGGGACAAGATATCTTCTGCCCCTGGCGTTGTTCCACCGCCTGGATAAAATTGGCAGCGGCCAGCAGCGATTCGTGTGTCCCCATATCCAACCAGGCAAAGCCACGTCCCATTAGCTCCACTGCCAAGTCACCTCTGGTCAGGTACGCCTTGTTGATGTCGGTAATTTCCAGTTCGCCTCGCGCCGAGGGTTTGATAGTTTTGGCGGTAGCGACTACCTCGTTGTCGTAGAAATACAAACCGGTGACGGCATAATGGGATCTGGGATACTGTGGTTTCTCCTCGATAGCATTCACCCTGTCTTGGGCATCAAAGCTGACGACTCCATAGCGTTCGGTATCCCGGACATAGTAGCCGAACACCGTGGCGCCCCGGGTACGGTTGGCAGCCCGTTGCAACAACGCCGACAAACCCTGGCCATAGAAAATATTATCACCCAGCGTAAGGCAGACAGCATCTTGACCGATGAATGCTTCGCCGATGAGGAAAGCCTGGGCCAAGCCCTCAGGACTGGGCTGCACCGCATAACTGAGGGACAACCCCCATTGGCTACCGTCGCCCAGCAGGTGTTGAAAAACAACCAGATCACGAGGGGTAGTGATGATCAAGATATCCCGGATCCGCGCCAACATCAGCGTCGATATGGGATAGTAAATCATGGGCTTATCGTAGACTGGCAGCAGTTGTTTACTGACAGGAATGGTCAATGGATACAGGCGGGTTCCTGAGCCGCCAGCTAGAATGATGCCCTTGGTTACCATAGATGGATGCACTCGAAGTAGGTGTTACAGTGGTGAGACAGAAGCTAAAGTGCAGTAAACTGCATTAAGCTGGTCTAAAATTAATCGACGACTGACGCAAATATATATAATTTTTATAACTTGTGTTCAAGCCATGTTTTAATCTACTGTAAGGTAAGTGCAGCTGAACGCTCAGCTTTCGTTATGGAAGATTTTGAGACTAATAACATTTTACCCGGCGATCTAACTAGTGTCTGACCGAAAACCCCTGTTCTGTATTGTTGTAGGATGGGTAGAGCGGAGCGTAAGCGGAGCGAAACCCATCATCCGTGGGGTCATGCGAAACCGATGGGTTTCGCTCCGCTCTACCCATCCTACGGGTTTGCAAGGTTTTCGGCCAGACACTAACTACCAGTGGCTACCCAGATGAACAGCATCCCGTTGAGCACGCATTTTCAATCTTATTTCCGGGTGGTACTCGCTGATTCACCCGAACTCATAGAGCGAGCGCAACGTATCCGGTACGATGTCTACTGTCAGGAGTTCCACTATGAACATGAAGATAACTGTCCCGGTGGTCTTGAAAAAGACGAATACGATCAGTATTCCGTCCACTGTATAGTCGTACACACCCCCACCGATACGCCAGCTGGGTGCGTACGTCTTATCAGGGCCCCGCGCGATAACCCTGATTTACTCCTGCCGCTGGAAAAATATTGTGGCTACAGCCTGACGCATCCGACCCTGCACCCCCGTTACCTGGCACGCACGAGTATTGTCGAAGTATCCCGCTTGGCCGTCCACACCACCTTCCGTAGACGTCCGGGGGAGTCAGAGTCACCCCTGGGCCGGCTGAGCAGCTTGGATTTCCCGGAGGCTGAACGACGCACCTTTCCTTTGATCAGTTTGGCCTTATTCGCAGCCGGCGCTGTCTTATTGATTCTGACTCAGCGGCAGAACCTGTTTGTCATGGTGGAGCCCCGTCTAGCCAAGCGTCTGCAAGCTACTGGCTTACCGTTCGTACAGATAGGCGACTTGTTGGATTATCATGGACCGCGGGCTGCTCATTATGTCACTATCCAGCAAATCCTGAACGGCATGCACGGGGAACTGCGTGAACTTTATTCCTATGTCTACGACAGTCTCAAGGCAGATGCCATGCAAACAGGCTTCGATCTCAGCAACTGAGCACGCTGCTCCGGTTGGAAAATAATAACCAGATAACTATAAAGGGATACATCATGACTCGCTTTGATTACGATACCGCTTTCTCCAGGAATATCGGCTGGGTCACAGCTATCGAGCAAGATTTGTTGCGTATCAAGCGGGTAGCCATCGCCGGCTTGGGCGGTGTGGGCGGCAGCCATCTTCTGACATTGACCAGGCTTGGCATTGGTGCTTTTAATCTGGCCGATTTTGATGTTTTTGAACTGCCTAATTTTAACCGCCAAGCAGGCGCCAATTTGACCAGCATTGGTAGCAGCAAGGTCGATGCGCTTACCGCGATGGCCAAAGCCATCAATCCGGAACTGACGATCCAGGCTTTCCCGCAGGGCATCAACGCTGCCAACCTGGCAGACTTCCTGGAAGACGTAGACTTGTATGTAGACAGTCTGGATTTTTTTGCTGTCGAGGCACGCCGTCAGGTATTCGCTGCCTGTGCCGAACGGAGCATCCCGGCGATTACCGCTGCTCCACTGGGCATGGGGGCGGCGGTACTGAATTTTCTGCCGGGAAAAATGACCTTCGAGGACTACTTTCAACTAGCAGGTCAATCCGAAGAAGAGCAGTTGCTACGCTTCGTGTTGGGACTTTCCCCCGCCATGGTGCAGCAACGCTATCTGATTGTTCCGTCCGCAGTCAATCTGGAGGATCATCGCGCTCCCTCCACCGCTATGGCTTGCGAGTTGTGCGCCGGCGTGGCGGCCAGCCAAGCCCTGAAGATATTGTTAAACCGCGGCAAAATACTGGCAGCTCCCCACGGGCTGCATTTCGACGCGTACCGCAACCAGGTGGCACATACCTGGATACCCTGGGGAAACCGTAATCCCTGGCAGCGGTGCAAGCTGTATATCGCTCGTCGCCTGTTTGCCAAGGCCAAGACCCGTACGCCGCTATACCAACAACCGGCGGCGCCACAAAACGCTATTCGGCAAATACTGGAACTGGCCCGCTGGGCTCCCAGTGGGGACAATACCCAGCCTTGGCGTTTTGAGATCCATCATGACAAGCGACTGATCGTACATGGCTTTGATACCCGCGACCATGTCATTTATGACTTGCAAGGACGCGCCAGCCAGTTGGCGTTGGGGGGGTTACTGGAAACCATCGAGATTGCTGCGCAGGGCCGGGGCTTGCAGTGCGACATCCGCCGCCGCACCGATCTGCCCGCCAACCGACCGACATTCGATATCGATCTCAGTGAGGCGCCAGCCGCAACTCATCCTTTGGAGCGCGTTATCCGCGCCCGTTGCACCCAGCGACGGCCGTTGAGCCGGCGCCCCTTGGGAGACCGGGAACACTGCTCTCTGGAAGCAGCTACAGGTCCCAGTTACCAAATCATCTGGCTGGAAGGCGGAAAGAACTTAAGACGGGTTGCTCACCTGCTGTTTCACAACGCCTACATCCGTTTGACCACGCCTGAAGCCTATCCGGTACATCGGGATGTCATCGAATGGGATACACAGTTCAGCCTGGATCGGATTCCTGCTCAGGCGCTTGGCGCAAATCCATTGACTACCCGCCTGATGCGCTGGACCTTGCAAAGCTGGCGGCGCGTGGTTTTCATGAATACCTTTGCAGGTGGCACGGTATTGCCCCGCTTGCAACTGGATGTGTTGCCCGCTTTGTATTGCGCAGCGCATTTCGTTATCGTTGCACGGCAAGCGCCACAGTCGATAGATGACTATCTGCAGGGAGGACGCGCGATGCAGCGTTTCTGGCTAACGGCCACCCGGCTGGGTTTGCAGCTCCAACCGGAAATGACGCCGCTGATTTTCGCGTCCTATGTGCGCGAAGGGGTAGCATTCACCCGCCACCAGCAGTCACTGGACAAGGCTCGTACATTGAGTCAGCAGTTGCAGCAGTTGCTTGGCCGCGAAGCAAGTGAATGCGCCGTATTCATGGGACGAGTCGGATTCGGACCGTCGCCTGCGGCCCGCTCTATCCGCCTGCCCCTGCAAGACCTGCTGGTAGCAGGTCGCTGATGAACGCTACTGTTCAGCCCACTCGACGCAGACGCATTTTATTCGTCGGCGAGGCCGTTACGCTGGCACACGTAGCCCGGCCGGCGGTTCTGGCGCAATCACTGGACCCGCAACGTTATGCCATCACATTCGCCAGCAATCCCCGCTACCATAAGCTGTTCGCTAATCTGCCGTTCGAATTGCGCTCGATTGATACGATTCCCAGTGCCCAGTTTACCGACAACCTGGCTAAAGGGAGACCGGTCTACGACACAGCCACCTTGCGGGCTTATGTGCGCGCTGACCTGAAACTGATCGAGACAGTCAAACCTGATTTGGTGGTGGGCGATTTTCGCATCTCCCTGGGAGTGAGCGCCAGAGTAGCTGAGATACCTTATTTCACCATCACTAACGCTTATTGGAGCCCCTACTCCAAGCTACCCTTCCCGCTGCCAGAGCACCCCATGACCAAAGTTTTCGGCGTGGCTGTAGCGCAAGTTTTGTTCAAGCTGGCCCGCCCGCTCGCTTTCGCCTACCATACGCTGCCGTTCAATCGGGTCCGCCGCGAGTACGGGCTGCCTGGCCTGGGCTACGACCTGCGTGAAATCTACACCCATGCCGATCTGACGCTGTACACCGATATCCCCAACCTGGTTCCCACGGCTCCCCTACCGTCACATCATCGCTGGCTGGGTCCTATCCTGTGGTCGCCCGTCGTTGATCTGCCTGACTGGTGGTCAACTTTGCCCACAGGCAAACCGGTGATCTACGTTACGTTGGGCAGCTCCGGTGAAGGCGAACGGTTATTGCCGCGGGTTTTGCAAGGCCTGGCGGATTTACCGGTAACGGTGATTGCCGCTACCGCCGGCCAGTATACGCCGACCGTCGTGCCTGCCAACGCCAGGGTGGCCGCTTTTCTGCCCGGCATTGAAGCGGCGACACGCTCGGCTCTGGTAATCTGCAACGGCGGCAGTCCGACCACTCAGCAGGCATTGGCGGCGGGCGTGCCCGTCATCGGCATCGCCGGCAATATGGACCAGCATTTGAATATGATTTGCCTGGAAAAGGCGGGGGCGGGTGTGCGCCTGCGAGCGGGACAGCTTACGGCGCAACGGTTGCGGCTTACTGCAGACCGGTTGCTGCACGATAACAGCTATAGGCAGCAGGCGGAAAAGTTAATGCAGCTGATACGGGATCACGATACTCAGCAGGTATGGATCAAGCGGGTGGCGGCGCAATTTTCGCAACAGGCCGAATAGCTGCCTGGCGGCTGTGACGCAAGCCCACCGGCCGCACGACCCCGCTTTCCCTGCCGCAGCGATTTTGCTTGATTGCCAGCTCTAGTTAAAGCAATATTGAAATTCTATGAACTAGTTGATCCAGGCCATGATCATTGTGAAAAATAAGTCGCGCATCATCAACTGTCAATAAATTTTACAGTAACTAAGTTATTTAAGTCGCTGTTTTTATTATAATAAATGGATTTCTAACATAAAGGAAGTTTAATAGTGTCAGAAAATTTTACACTCGATAATTAAATCTAAGCTATTGATTTTTAATTAAAAATTAAGATTTCGCGATTTTTTGAACAGATTGAGACGAGTTAATACTGTCAGTTTTTTTTACAGTTTACGCTCTCTAAAAATCACTGTCGCTCGATTGAAGATGCTAACTTAATGAAATTAAATGTTTTTAAAAAATTGGTATGTTGTGTGCATTAGTTTCGATTGGGAGAGTTTTCATCTCTAACCTTGTCAAGTTCAAACCGAACCAGGAGACATAGATTCATGAAAAAAACTTCATTATGCACTGCCATCGTCGCTGCCGCAGGTTTAAGCTGGGGCGCCGGAGCACAGGCCGACAGCATTGTGCAAATCGATCCGAACGGTATCGTCGGTGGCATTAACCCATACAGCGTTTCGGTACTCGACTGGAACGTTGGAAATGCCCTGTCGGTCGCCGACCCTGGCAGCAACGTAAACGGGCCACCAACAGTGGGTATGACTTTCCAAACCTATGCACAGGCCTCCTTGGGAAGTTTCAACGATGCCAACGGTGACAGCATTACTGGCACCTGCCTTGGCACATGCGAATGGACGTTTGTAGTGGGATTCCGGGAACAGTTCACCAGCGTCACGGGTGGCGGAACAGCCGGCGGCACCGCCGAGTTTGCCTCCATTACTGGAGGAACCAACTTCTTTGAGATTTGGTATCAATCGCCCAGAAATTCCGATATGCTCGCCGGCACAGGTTTCAACGACACTAATCTCGGGAGCGGCGCACCTATCCTGACTGGTGTAATCCTGCCCAGTGGTGTCGCCTCGGTCGGCGGTTTCACCAGAAGTTCAGGCGCCAACGCTGGTGGTTTGACCAATCCTCTGGATGCTTTTGGTATTGATAATTATTTCGGCGTAGGCAGCATCAACGGTAATGGTTCAACCAGGCTCACGATTGAGGTAAAGAGTGTCGATCCCGCTTTCTTCCTGGGCGGCGCAGCACTGGTAGGTTCCAGATTTAATATGAACTTCAGCACACAACAGACATTGAACTTCATCGCGACCAATCCGTCGGCGGCATTTGTGTTTGGACCGGGCGGAGTGGCGCCTGTCCCTGGTTCTGGCGCACCGTCGGTAGGGCCTTGCAATGGTTGTACCGCTGCTGAGGGCGGTACGATGCCCGACCGCGTCATGTTCCAGGCCGACGCCAGCAACAGTTTCACAGTTCCTGAACCTGATTCGGTGGCTTTGTTGGGAATCGGCGCCCTGGGTATGGGGCTTGCTTCCTTGCGGCGTCGTAAGCTCTCCAGCTAAACCGCGACTACGTGTTCCCTAAAGCCTGCGGGGGTTTACCCGCAGGCTTTTTTATCTTCAGGCCCATGAAAACAGGTCCTCTTGATTTCCTACTATCCACGCTGTGCATCGCCATCCTGCTATGCGCGAGTGTCGCCACCGTTTGGCTGCTGTCACTCGATCACCCCTACCATGTCGTACTGGACGTAGCCGTTTTTTTATTGGCTTATGGACTTTACAGTGGATTGTTACTGGCGGTGTTGCAGAAAATCCAGCCCTATCCTATAGGCCGCTTCAGCATGCATTCCACCGAATTCACCCGCTGGAAACTCTATGCGGTGTTGACCGACCTGGCGATGAAAGCTTTAATGCCTTTTACTACGGTGTTTACGCAGGCGCTGATTCATGCGCTGCTAGGTGCCGATGTGGGCAAACAGGTGGCCTTTGGAGGCGTGCTGCGCGACTTACCCTTGCTATGCTTTGCTGATTTGTGCACCATCGGACAGAACTCCGTGATCGTCGCCCATCTTATTACTCATGACGAAATCTTCTTGCAACCGGTGAAGATCGGTAAAAATGCGGTGGTAGGCATTAACTGCACCGTCATGCCGGGAGTAACGCTGGGTGAAAACGCCATACTGGTTGCCGGCTCTGTAGCAGTGGTAGGCACCCTCATTCCGGCGAATGAAATGTGGGGCGGCACACCGGCCAGGAAAATAAAAGACCTTGGCCCGATTGCGTAACGGCGAATTCTAGCGATCGGCTTTATCGGGTGGCTGGAACATTCGCCCGACCGTCCGCACCACCAGTCTGGCTGGAAACAAGGCCGTAAAAAACGTTGTTGATAAGTACCTTTAGCCGCTATCGCCAGCGGCGTCTTCTTGCTCAGATGGGTGAGCGCGATCACGACAATCGCATCCCAGTGTTGTTTGACGCATCCCAGTGTTGTTTGACAGGATCGTTATAGTTGCTTACTGCGCCTTAGTCTTACTCAAGCGATCCAGCAATTCTCTGGCTGCTTGCCGTTCTGGAAACGAGGCATCATTTTTCAGTACCTGCTCTAATTGCCGGCGCGCTTCAGCCGGACGCCCTGCTCTATCATGGGCAACAGCCAGATGGTAGCGTAGCGTAGCCAGTCCGGGTGCTTTGGTGACTGCTTGTTGCAATAATTCTAGTCCCCGCTGCACTTGGCCGATCTGCACTAGGATCCAACCGAGTGTATCTTTGATTTGCGGATCGTCTGGTGCCAGTTGCAGCGCCCGTTCAGCATGATCGAGTGCGCGTTGATCGCCTTCCTTTTGATACAGGATGGCCAGGTTATTGAACATGACCGCATCGTCTGGCAGCTTTTGGGCAAGCTGTGCGTACTCTTGCAACGCTTCGTGCCGACGGTCAAGAGACAACAAGTACTCCGCCATCTGCTTTCTGGTCTCAAGGTCGGCAGGGTTGGTCTCCAGCCACTTCTTCAAGGTGGTTATGGCAGCATTCCCGTCGCCGGCCCAGAACTGTGCAGAGCTGACCGCAAACGCCAAGCGTCTGCTGGGAACTTTGGCGTAGGCGGACTGGTAGGCGACGGTGGCGTTGGCATAATCTTTCTGTTGCAAACGAATATCGCCTTCCAGGACATAGCCGTTGCCCAAGGCGGGATAGAGCGCTTGAATGCGGCTCGCCGTTTCCAGAGCCTCTTTTAAGCGGTTGTTTTGCTGTTGCAGCCTGGCCTTGGCTTCCAACGCAGGCAAGTACTTATTTTGCAGTTGCAGGGCCTTGTTCAGCGCCTCATCCGTCGCCTGGTAATTCTTTAGCGCGCCCTGGGCCATCGCAACCCAGTACCAAGGCTCGGCAGCTTGAGGCTCCAGTTGGGTAAGTTTTTGAAAACTGATCAGCGCACTGGCGTTGTCCCCAGTGGCCGTTTGCGCCAATCCTAGCGCCCGTACGACGCGAGCCTCACTCGGATAAGCTGCCCGCAATTGCTTTATCAAAGGCAGAGCTTGCGCTTGCTGTTTGCCGTCCAGATAAGCCTGGGCCAGCATAAGACCGATATCGAGGTTCAAAGGTGGCTGTCGTTCCCATGCTTTTTCAAGTAATGGCAAAGCTTCAGCACGGTCGCCCAGCAGCTGGACCAATTTTACAGTGGCGACCGGATTGCCCTGGTCTCGGCCCAGGATTTGGCGATAACGTTGCTCGGCTGCGTTTTTGTCGCCGACTCTCAAATCCAGCTGCGCCAGGTTTAGCTGTGCGGGAACAGAATTCGGCTCCAACTTAAGCACCTGTTGGAAGGCTTCGCGCGCTTCGTTCAAAGCGCCTTTAGCCATATAGGCCGCACCGAGCAGGTTATAAGGCCCTGGTTCATCAGGCCATTGCTTGCTCAGTTTAGAGGCGGCCGCAAGCGCCTTATCATATTCCCCTCGCTGCAGGTAGGTCTGATTTAACAGGTTATCGGCCGGGGTGACGCCTTGTTGGCGCCCGGCACTTTCCGGCTGGTTGGCCGCACGTTCGGCAAGTTGCTCGTAAACTCCGATAGCTTCAGCTTGGCGTTCCCACTGATTAAAGTAATCGGCAAGCTGCGTTGCGACCGGGATATCCTGGGGGTGTGTTTGCAGCCACTCACGTAATGTCGCCAAGGCTTGTTCTCGATCACCGCTCAACCATTGGGCGTTACCAAGTTGCTGCAGCAAACGGCTATCAGGCTCTTTCTCATAAGCCTTACGGTAAGCGGCAATCGACTGCGTATAATTCTTTTGTTGAAGATAGCTGTCGCCTTCCAGCTGGTAACCAACCGCCTGGTCGGGATATAAGGTCTGTACGGTGCGCGCGTCGGCCAGAGCCTTATCGAAGCGCTGCTCCTGTAAATACAGGGTGCTTCTGGCCACCAAAGCAGGCAGATAATTATTTTGTAAGCTCAGGGCTTTGTCCAAAGCGGCAACGGCAGCTTGTGGGTTGTTGGCCTGCTGTTGCGTCAGCGCCAGTAGATACTGAGCTTCCGGGGAGCGGGGCTGCAGTTCGGCCAACCGGCTGAAACTCGACTGCGCCTCGCTACTGTTACGGTTTGCCAACTGGGTTAAACCAAGACCCCGTAACACGGCCGGATTGGCAGGATTGGCTTTATATAGGTTTGTGGCTTGTTCAAGCGCATTACGTTGCTCATTGCGGTCAAGCGAATTCTGCACCAGCCCAAGACCGACCTGCCAGTCATCCGGATATTGCCCGCGCGCCTTTTCCAGCCAGTCCAGCACCTGCCTGGTGTCACCCTTTTGCCGGGCAAGATCGGCCAAACCCAGCATCGCCTCCAGGCTAGTGGAGTTAGTTTGCAGGATCTTGCGGTAGCGGGTTTCGGCGGCAGCATAATTGCCTGCAGCAACATCCAGGCGGGCTAAACTCACGGCGGCCTCGGCAAAGTCTGGGTTTAGCTTGAGAGCCTGCTCGAAGCGCTCGCGGGCCTGCTGCAACTGACCCTGGGATTGATAGACCTGGCCTAGTAGAGTATGCGACAGCGGTTCATCCGGCTGCTTGGCAACCAACCGGGCAGCCGCCTGCTGCGCCTTATCGAAGGCTTGGGCCCGCAGTTCACTGAGAATCAGTGTCACGTCCGCCGCCTGTAACCGGGGGTTAAGTTCAATTGCTTTCTGCAATTCCCTGATGCCTTCTTCCTGGTCGCCTTTCTCTATCAGGCTGATGCCCAGCTGCAACCGGGCATCGGCGGAATCTGGTTGTGAACGGGTTACTCTCTTCAGATAATCGATGCCCTGGCCGGCCTCGCCCTGGGCTACACGCATCCTACCTATCAGACTGAGTGCATCGGAATCACTGGGCGTGCGCTGTAAGATAGACTGCAACACCGCTTCGGCATTGGTGAATTGTTTATTGCGCACATACGCCTCGGCTAATAACTTGCTGGCCTGAGACGAATCCGGTAACAGATTGGCAAGGCGCTTGAATGCATCTTCGGCTTGCTGAGGATGATTCAAGGCAAGATGGGACAAGCCCAGATAGTACAAAGCTTCAATATGATTAGCGTTGTTGTTCAATTCCTGTTCGAAAGCTGTCTGCGCATCCGCAAAGCGCTGCTGCTCGAAGTGGATGCGTCCGGCTACATAGTGAACCCCTGGGTAGCGAGGAGCCCCTTTGGCGACTGCCTGAACGTCATCCTGGGCGCCTTGATAATTTTTGAGAGCTATACGTATCAGCGCCCGTTTGAGGTAATCATCATGAGCGATCATCCGCTGCGGTATAGCCTTGGAATAGGCAGCCTCAGCCTGCTGTAAATTGCCTGCTTCATAATCCAAATCTCCCTGCAGGCTCCAGGCTTCGGCAAGAGCCGGCGCCGCCGCCAGGGCCTGTCCGTTCCAACGCCGTGCTTCATCCCATTGTCGCTGCCGGACGCTTAACCATGCCTGTCCCAGCAGACCCGGGGCCGAATCCTGTTTGGTCGCCAACGCCAGATTGAATGCCTTAGCCGCCTCGTCCAAGTTATTCTGGGACAGGTAGGCACGTCCTTTAAGAGCGAGAATTTCCGCTCCGGCATCCGCGTTCAACAGGGCCGGATCTACGTTGATATTCAGCAAATCGGCAAATTTACCTTGCATCAGGAAAGCTCTAGCCAGCGGTACCGCCACCGATTCAGCGGCCATGCCATGCTCCAGAGCCTGGCGCAGTTGCTTCTCCGCTGCTGCGCCATCGCCTATCTCGACATAGACCTGACCTAATAGAGCGCGGGCCTCCGCGTTGGCGGGATTTTCTTGCAGGGCATTCTTAAGGTTAATGACGCTGTTGTGCAATTCGCCTTTATCCATAGATTCTCTGGCCCGTTCCACATACTGCGCCTCTGTCAGCTTTTCACCGCAGCCATGCAGCAGATTCACGGAGCCTAACGCCAGCGCCAACGCCAGCAGCTTACAACAAACTACACTAATCCTCTTCTTCAATTCTGGTCTCACTAGGGTCGGCAAGATGCTCATCGGGTAGTGCTGTAAGCACAATCTAACTGGTCATGCTCTGGAGGAAAAAGAGCACACCGCGGGATGAAAATTTGGCTCCCCTGTTGGGTTACGGTGCGCGTATACCGCCACTGCTGGCTGTTGACTCGGTGCAGGGCGCACCTAACCCAACCTACGGGGATTGTCACGGTAACCCACTGTAGCGGCAACCGCATAGTCTCTTGACAAGACCATCCCTGCAGGCTAACGAGTTTAATTGCCCTAAACAGAAAACAGTAAGGTAACATAGCTTGTATCAAGAGTTCCCAAAGTCACCCACAGTATGCCAATTCACTCACGCAAAATTCTAGTCACCAGCGCGCTGCCCTATGCTAACGGTCCTCTCCATCTGGGTCACCTGGTCGAGTACATCCAGACCGACATCTGGGTGCGCTTCCAGCGATTGTGCGGCCATCAGTGTATTTATGTCTGCGCCGACGACGCTCACGGCACCCCCATCATGCTGCGCGCGCAGCAGGATGGCGTTACGCCAGAGCAATTGATCGAACGCATCGGCGTCGAGCACCGCGCCGACTTCGCCGATTTTCTGGTGGCTTTCGATAATTACTATACCACCCATTCCCCGGAAAACCGCCATTTCGCTGAACTGATCTACCAGCGCCTTAAAGAAAAAGGCCATATCGTGCAGCGCGTCATCGTCCAGGCGTATGACCCGGTCAAGCAGATGTTCCTACCGGACCGGTTTATTAAAGGCGAGTGTCCCCGCTGCGGGGCGGCAGACCAGTACGGCGACAGTTGCGAGGTCTGCGGCGCTACCTATTCGCCTACGGATCTGAAAAATCCCCGCTCGGTGCTGTCCGGAGCCGTGCCGATCGAAAAAGAATCCCTGCACTATTTTTTCAAACTGGACCATTTTGCGGATATGCTCAAAGCCTGGGTTCAGGGCGGGCATGTGCAGGAGCAAATGGCCAACAAACTGGCCGAGTGGTTCAATGCAGGCTTACAGGAGTGGGATATTTCCCGGGACGCGCCCTACTGGGGTTTCGAGATTCCGGACGCTCCGGGCAAGTATTTTTACGTCTGGCTCGATGCGCCGATCGGCTACATGGCCAGCTTTAAAAACTATTGCCTGCGCTCCGGCCTGGACTTCGAGGCGTTCTGGCGCTACGACAGCGCGGCGGAGCTGTACCATTTCATCGGCAAGGATATCGCCTATTTCCATACGCTGTTCTGGCCCGCCATGCTCGATGGCGCAGGCTTTCGCAAGCCGATCGCCGTGTTCTGCCACGGTTTCCTGACCATCGATGGCCAGAAAATGTCCAAATCGCGCGGCACATTCATCAAAGCGCGCACCTATCTCGACCATCTGCGCCCGGAGTGGTTACGCTATTATTTCGCCACCAAACTGAACGACCGCATCGACGACCTGGATTTGAACCTGGAGGATTTCCAGCAACGGGTCAATAGCGATCTGGTAGGCAAGCTGGTGAATATCGCCAGCCGCTGCGCCGGTTTTATCACCCGGCTTTGCGCCGGTCGGCTGGCGGGCAATGTGGCGGCCCCCGCACTATGGGAAGCCTGCGTCAATGCCGGCGAAGTCATTGCGCAGGCTTACGAGAATCGCGAATTCAGCCGCGCCATGCGGGAAATCATGGCGCTGGCCGACCGCGCCAATCAATACATCGACGAGCAGAAACCCTGGTTATTGGCTAAGCAGATCGAGCAGGACGCGCAGGTGCAAGCAGTGTGCAGCATGGGCTTGAACCTGTTTCGGGTCCTGATGATCTACCTGAAGCCGGTATTACCTCAGGTCGCTGCACAGGTCGAAGCTTTTCTGTGTATTCCACCGTTGTGCTGGGCCGATCGGCAGCAGCCGCTGCTGGATCACGTCATTGCTCCCTTTCAGCCCCTGATACAGCGGGTGGAAGCCGGTCAGGTTGCGGTTATGCTGGCGGCCTCGCAACAGGATCTGACCGCTGTCGGGGTCGGCGCTCCGCCCGCCAATCTGCTGACTGCCAACCCGCTGCTGGCACCGCAGATTACTCTGGACGATTTCATGAAAGTGGACCTGCGGGTGGTGCGCATCGTCGCCGCGGCTCCGGTGGAGGGTGCTGACAAACTGTTACGGTTGACCCTGGATACTCGGCGGAGAAACTCGGCAGGTATTCGCCGGTATCAAGTCGGCCTATCGGCCGGAGCAATTGCAGGGACGTCTGACAGTGATGGTCGCCAATCTGGCTCCGCGCAAAATGCGTTTTGGCCTGTCCCAAGGCATGGTGCTGGCCGCCAACAGCGACAGTGGTGTTTACCTACTGGACGTGGATACCGGCGCCAAACCCGGCATGAGGGTGAGATAAAGGCATGAAGGAGCGCGCTATCATTTACCATCTTGTTCTAATCCGCGTCAGATAAATTAGCCATGAAATCTTCCAGGAAAGGATTTTATGCTGTGTTGCTGACCCTGGCGATCCTAGGGGCCGCCGGGGTGTTCGCCCAGCGTTATCTTGCCCAGGCAAGTGTATTGCCCGCCGGTCTAATCCAGGCGAACGGTCGTCTGGAGGGAGATAAGGTGATTGTCGCCAGCAAAGCGCCGGGGCGTATTATTACGCTGCTGGCGCGGGAAGGAGATGTGATTACTGCCGGCCAGATGCTGGCCCGCCTGGATGATGAAACCGCCCAGAGCCGTCTGGAGCAGGCGCGCGCGGCCCGAGATGCCGCCATGGCGCGGCTGGAATCCGCCCGAATCGAGCTCTCGATCCTACGCCAGAAAGTGCTGGTCGATATCGCCTCGGCGCAAGCCGGCATCCGCTCGTTGGAATCGACACTGGAAAAATCCGAGGCGACCAAAGAACAGGCCAGTCGGGATGCGCAACGGTTCCGCAAGCTGGCGCAGGATCGCACCGTGGATTTAAAAACCGCCGAACAGGCTGAACTGAACTGGAAACTGGCCCAAAAAGACTCCGAGGCCGTCCGGGCAGGGTTAATGCAGGCACAACAGGCTCTTATTCAAGCCCGCCTGGGACCGGAGCGGATCAAGGTGCAGGAGGCCGACACGGCGGCGCTGATTGCGGCGGCGCAGGAAGCGCAGGCGCGGGTGAATGAAGTGCAAACCGCACTGGACGAATTGACGATCGTCAGTCCTGCGGCCGGCACGATTACTATCCGGTTCGCCGATCTGGGTGAAGTGGTCAATACCGGTATGCCGCTGTTTGAACTGGTGGATCTGGATAAACTGTACCTCAAGGTCTATGTCGCAGAGGTGCACATTGGCAAGGTGCGTCTGGGTCTGCCGGCACAGATCTATACTGACGCCTTTCCGGAGGCGCCTTTTCCCGCCACCTTACGCTACATCGCGGCGCGAGCGGAATTTACACCGAAGGAAGTGCAAACACCTGATGAACGGATCAAGCTGGTGTACGCAATGAAGTTGTATCTTGATCGTAATCCAGAGCATCGCCTGACTCCCGGTTTGCCGGGTGACGCCATTATCCGCTGGCAAGAGGACGCAGCATGGACCAAGCCGCGCTGGTAACCCAGGGTGGCCCGGAACCGGTTATCCATGTTGTCGATTTCCATAAGCGGTACGGCAAGCGGTCCGCCGTTCAAGGGGTTAATCTGACCGTTTACCCTGGCGAGATTTACGGTCTGATCGGTCCGGACGGGGCCGGCAAGAGTAGTTTAATGAAGGCCTTGGCCGGGGTGCTGACCTTCAATAGCGGGACGGTCGATGTGCTCGGAGTCAGGGTCGACTCCGAAGCGACAGCGGAACGTATCAAAGGCCAGCTCGGTTTTCTGCCCCAGGGGTTGGGATTGAACCTGTATCCCGAACTCTCGATAGAAGAAAACATCGATTTCTTTGCCCGCCTGCGCCTGGTTCCGGCGGCCGATTTGAGCCAGCGCAAACAGCGTCTGCTCGCCGCCACTCGATTGTTGCCATACCGCAACCGGCCCACGAAAAATTTGTCGGGCGGCATGAAGCAGAAGCTTGGTCTGATCTGTACGCTGATTCACGAACCCCAACTGGTTATCCTGGATGAACCCACGACTGGCGTCGACCCGGTCTCCCGTCGTGACTTCTGGGCGATTCTGGTGGAGCCTGCTGCATGAACGCGGCATCACCGCCCTGATTTCGACCGCTTACCTGGATGAAGCGAGCCGCTTTCATCGGCTATCCTTGCTGCACGAAGGCCGCGTATTGGCAGCGGGTGAACCGGATAAAATGCAGGCTCTGGCGCCGGGCAGTTTAGTAATCTTGCAGACGCGGCAACAAATGAAGGCACTGGCGACGCTGCAAAAGCATTTTCCGCAAGCAGCCGCGCAGGGAACCTGGCTGCGCGTCTTTGTCGATAACGCTGAGCCGATAGCGGCGGTCAAGCATATCCAAAGAGCGCTGGCTGGTCTGCCAGTGCAGGAGATTTACGCTGATGAACCGGAACTCGAAGATGTATTCATCGCCTTGTTGCGCCGCGAGAAACAGGACCAGCCCGGCGGTAGACCCCAGGATTCTGGTGCTCCAGTCATTATTGAAATTCCGCCTATACCAGACAGCTCCGCAATTGTTATCGAGGCGCAGGAATTAACGCGGGATTTCGGCCCGTTCCGGGCAGTTGACAAGGTCAGTTTCCAGGTGCGTCAAGGAGAGATCTTTCGGCCTGTTGGGCGCCAACGGCGCCGGCAAGACTACGGTCATTAAAATGCTGACCGGTATCCTGTCTCCCTCGCAGGGAGCGGGCCAAGTGGCCGGCGCCGACATGCGCCAGGCAGGCATCGCTATCAAGCGACGCATCGGCTACATGTCGCAGGCTTTTTCTCTCTATCAGGATCTGAAGGCGCTGGAAAACATCCGCCTGTATGCCGGTATTTATGGTTTAAACGCCGCCGAGACCCGCCGGCGCGTCGAGTGGGTTATGACCTTGGGAGGACTGCAAGGCTACGAATATGCACTGGCCGGAAGCCTACCCATGGGACTCAGGCAGAGGCTGGCGTTGGGTTGCGCCCTGGTGCACCAGCCCCAGGTGCTGTTTCTGGATGAACCCACCTCGGGCGTCGATCCTATTGGTCGGCGGCAGTTCTGGGATATTTTATTCACTTTATCGCGCCACGAAGGGGTAGCTATTCTGATCACGACACATTATATGTCAGAAGCGGAGCACTGCGATCACCTGGCACTCATGTTCGCTGGAAGAGTTGTGGCTGACGCTTCGCCTGCCGAATTAAAACGCCAGATGGAGGTGGAAGTTGGGCAATTGCTGGAACTTACCACCGACCAGCCGATTCCCGCCGTGCAGCACTTGGCGCGGCAGGGTTTCCCGGAAACCGTCCTGTTCGGTCGGCGCATTCACCTGTTTTCTCATCAGCCGAATATGGATATGCGCCGTATTCCAGCCTTGCTTGCCCGAGCCGGCATCCGAATCAACACTGTTGCACTCCGTCCCCTTTCTATGGAAGATGTGTTTGTCTACCGGGTAACTACGCTGGAGCAGCAGAAATCTACGGCCGCTGCAGGCGAAGCCTGATGAATCTTAAACGACTACTGGCGGTAGCTTACAAGGAATGGCGCGAGATCCTGCGCGACCGCATTTTCTTTTTGCTAGCCTTTGTTCTACCAATCCTGTTCATGCTGGTGTTTGGTTACGGCATTACCCCGGACGTGGAGAACGTACCCTTGGCAGTGGTAGATTATGACCACAGCACGCTGAGCCGCGATTACACACAGCACTATATCAAATCCCGTTATTTTGACTTTAAAGGATACCAAACCGGTCTGCGGGACGTGGAAAGATCGATGATCGAGGGGCGAATTCGAGTAGCCATTATTATTCCGGATCGCTTTCAGGAAGATCTTATGCAGGGTCGGACAGTCGCCATTCAAACTCTGCTGGATGGCTCTAACACCGGTCCAACCCGCACTATTCAGGGCTATATCGACGGCATCAACAGCGCCGCCAACGTCGAACTGCAAGTAGGCTATCTAGTTCGTCAGCTCGGCATTCCTTTGGAGCGCGCCCTGGTTTTGTTACAACCACTCAAACTAGAAGTGCGTTACCTTTATAATCAGGAAATACGCACTCTATGGGACATAGCACCCTCGCTGATCATGTTTATCCTGATGCTGACCACGCCCATGCTGACCGCCCTTAGCGTCGTGCGGGAAAAGGAAACGGGTGCTATTTATAATATTTATGTATCCACCATCAGCACTGCTGAATTTCTGGCTGGTAAACTGTTGCCTAATGTGCTGATTTCCTGTATCAACGCAATCATCCTCTGGCTGCTGGCAACCGTTTACTTTGGTGCTCCGTTCAAAGGCAGCGTGCCATTTTTTCTGGTCGCTACCCTGTTTTATGTGATCTGCATCAGCAGTATGGGCTTACTGATTTCTATACTGGTACGCACTCAAGTGGCGGCGTTAATGATTACCGTGGTTCTCGGTTTTATCATTGGAGTTCAATTTTCCGGTTTGATGACGCCGATTGCGTCCCTGGTGGGGCCTAATTATGTAATGGCCCATCTTTTTCCCGCGATGTACTATAACACCATCATTCAAGGCACGTTCCTCAAGGGGTTGGGAGTAGCGGCCTTGTGGCGAGAGGTCGTGATATTTATCGCTTATGCGTCCGGATTACTAGGAATATGTTATTTGCTGTTTCACAAGAGAACGCGCACATGAGCCATAATTCTACCTTTGCGCTTAGCTCGCTATGGCTGCGTCAACTGCGAGTGATGACTTTCAAAGAACTGCGTCAACTCGGACGCGACCGGGCGTTGCTCATTTATGTAATTTATCTTTTTACGCTTGATATTTATGTGGCCGCCGGCGCCATTAATACCGAACTGAACCGGGCAGTGATACTGGTCCATGACGCCGACCATAGTATGGCGTCACGCGAGTTGATCTATCGGTTTCAACCGCCTTATTTCACTCTAGCTGGCACGGTGTCTGCCGATCAGAGTTTGCAACGGCTCGACCAGGGAGACGCGATGATGGTTCTGGATATACCGGAACGGTTTGCCGAAACACTGGGCCGGGGGGAAAAAACGGCCACGGTACAGCTACTCATCGATACCAGCAAAGCACACTCGGGATTTCTCGCCTCCGGCTACAGCGCACGTATTGTGGCCGATGTCAGTCAGGGGTGGGTGGAGCAAAAGCTACGGCGCGCTGGTTTGGATCAGGGCTCATTGCCCGTTATCGAAAATCAGCGCCGGCTTTGGTATAACCCCACCCTGAACGAAGCCTGGTACAGCACCATTGCCGAATTGTTAACCATGACCACGGTAGCGTGTATTCTATTGCCGGCTGCGGCGCTGGTTCGTGAGAAGGAGCGGGGCACCGTTGAGCAGTTGCTGGTATCGCCGCTCACACCCTTTCAAGTCATGTTCTCTAAATTGCTGGCGATGATTCTGGTGACTCTTGCCGGTACCGCGGTCAGTCTGTTCGGCATTATGCAGCCGGCTTTCGCGGTGCCCATCAGGGGCAGCATATTACTGTTTTTTGCGCTAACGGCGCTGTATGCGTTTACCACGGCCGGGCTCGGGCTGGTGGCCGCTACCTTTGCCCGCAACTCGGCCCAAGCCGGAATGCTCATCCTGCTAATCGTAATTCCTATGGCAATCCTATCGGGTATCCGGACACCGCTGGAGAGCATGCCGGAATGGTTGCGCTATCTTACCAATATCTTTCCTCTGCGGCACTTTGTCGATATCACCTTCGGCATTTTGCTGCGGGGAGCCGGTCTGGATGTACTGTGGAAGTCCGTATTGGCTATGGCGTTGCTCGGCAGCCTGCTGTTTGCTTTTGGTTTATGGCGTTTCCGCCGCCAGTTCGGCTGAACTGGCGGCGGACGGCCAGTCTTATTGCAGGCTCTTCAGCAATTCCTGGGCTTCCTTGACGCTGGGGAAATCCTTATTGCTCTTGAGCAACTTTTCCAATTCCTTGCGGGCTTCCTGCGGCTGGCCGGCCTTGTTATAAGCAGCCGCCAGATGGTAACGGATTTCCGCGGACTGGGGGGCTTGAACCGCCGCCTGCTTGAGGATATCCAGGCCGCGCTGCACCTGATTGTTCTGCACCAGTACCCACCCCAAGGTATCCTGGATTTCCGGCAGGCGCGCGGCCAGAGCGGGGTTGCGCTGCGCCAGATCGACTGCTTTTTCGGCGTACTGAATGCTACGGGGATCGCCGCTATTGCCGTACAATCCGGCCAGATTGTTCAGTACGATCACATTGTCCGGCGCCTGTTGCAGCACTTGCTCGTATTCCGCAATGGCTTCCTGCGGACGCTTCAGCAGTTCCAGATAGACGCCAAGTTGCGCTCTGAGCGGCAGTTCCTGTGGATTGGCGGTCAGCCGCTGTCTTAAAGTAGCCAGCGCCGCTTCCTGCTGGCCGGCGTCCCATTGGGCCCCCGCCAGGACCAACGCAAGCGGCGCACCGGGTGCCTTGCTATAGGCGGTCTGATAGGCGGCTACCGCTTTGGGGTAATTCTTCTGTTGCAGGTACACTGCGCCTTCCAGTTGGTAACCGCTAGGCTGGTCAGGAAACTGCTTTTGAATAGCGCGGGCGCTGGCCAGGGCTTCTTCGAACCGGTTGGCGGCCAGCAACAAGCGGGTCTTGGCCTCCAAAGCAGGCCCGAAGTCGCTTTTGATGGCCAGACTCTTGTCGACCGCCTCGGTGGCTGCCTTGTCATTTTTCAATTGCTGTTGCGCTTGCGCCACCCATAGCCAGGGTTCGGGCGCCTGCGGCTGCAAACCAGTCAGTTTGCGGAAATTCGCCAAAGCGTCTTCCGGCTTGCCCGTCGCCAGCGAGGCCTGACCCAAGGCGCGCACGACCGCGGGATTGTTGGGATTGGCGGTCTCGAGACTGCGCAGTACGTTGAATCCCTTGAGGCTATCCCCGCGCCGTAGATACTGCTCGGCCAGCGCCAGACCGACCGCCGGCGTATTGGGATTGCGCTCCCAGCTCTTTTCCAGCAAGGACAGCACCTCTTCAGGATGGCCTTCCTGAGCGGCCAGCCTGACCAGTCCCTGCAAGGCGGCGGTATTGGCCGGGTCTTTATCAAGCAATCCCTGGTAACGGCGGCGCGCCGCCTCTTTATCGCCGGCTTTAAGATCCAACTGGGCGAGATTGACCACGGCTCCCGCGAAATCCGGTTTGAGCTTGAGCGCCTGCTCGAACGCCTGCCGGGCTTGCGGTTCGTCCCCTTTGGCCATATAGGCGGCTCCCAATAAATTATAGGATAGGGGATCGTCGGGGCGCTTTGCGGCCAGGTTTTTGGCGGTGTCGAGCGCTTTATCAAACTCCCGTTGCCGCAGTTGTGTATAGATCAACAGCACGTCAGCCTGAAACAGGCCCTGCCCCAGATCGACGGCTTTTTCCAGTTGGACCGAAGCCTGCTCCAATTCGCCCGTGGCCAGGTGCGAGAGCGCCAGTTGGGTGTGGATGGCGGACACGTCGGGAGCCAGTTCCGCCGCCTTTTGCAGATACTCGGAGCCTTTGTCGAAGTCGCGGGTCTGCATATAAGCACTGCCCAGCAGGGCCAGCAAACCGGCGTCTTGCGGGGCTTGCGCCACAGCGGAGCTAAGCAGATCGATGGCCTGCTGCGGGTTGTTAAGCTTCATCTCGGTGGTGGCGAGCAGTTTGCGGGCCGGCAGATTGTCCGGCTGACGTTTGAGGACACGGCCGAGATAATCCTGCGCCTGCTGCAGATTGCCTTGTTGATAGTTCAACACGCCCAGCAGAAACTGGCTGGGCAGATGGTCCGGCGCCACTTTCATGACCTGCTGCAGGGCGTCCTGCGCGGCCTCCAGGTTATTTTTCTGCAGCATGATAAATCCATACAGATAATTGCCCAGCGGTGCATTGGGCTGGGCATTCCTGAGCGCCTCCACATCGGGTAGCGCCTTATCCGGCTGCCCCTGGGCCAGCCAGCTCTGCGCCCGGCCGATCCGCGCCAGCCAATTGCCGGGTTGCAACTCCAGCGCCTTCTCAAAGGCGGCGATCGAATCGGGATAGTTCTTTTGCAGGCGCTGCAATTCGCCTTTCATCAACCAGGCTTCGGAGTTGTCAGGGTGGGCGACGAGCGCTTGATCGACAGCCTCGCCGGCCTCCTTTAGATTATTGGCTTGCAGCGCCAATTGGGCCGTGCCCAGCAGGGCCATGCTGTTGGCCGGATTCAGCGCCAGCGCCTGAGCGAAACTACTATTGGCGTCGGCGGGGCGTTGAAGGGCGGCGCTGGCGGAACCGCGCAGACTTTGTATATCGCTGCGCAACTCCAAAGAATCGCCGGGATCCGGGTTGATGTCCTTAAGCAGCCGCTCGAACTGCCCCTGCAAGAGATAAGCTCGCGCCAGCGGCACCAGCCATTCCTGCCTTGCCAGCCCCAGATCCCTGGCCTGTTGCAATTCTTTTTCCGCGGAGGCACCGTCGCCGCTGCGCACATAAGCCTGCCCCAGCAACAGCCGGACCTGGGCGTGCCGGGGATCCTGTTGCAGCGCATTCTTGAGCTGAATGATCGCCGCATTGACTTTGCCCTGTTTCAGATAGGCGCGGGCTTCCTCGAGGTAAGCCTGGATATCGGCGCCGGTCGCCAGCCGCGCGGCCGCACTTAATAGCATCCCCGCCAGCAGGAACAGGGAGCGCAGTCGATTTCGTTGGGTGCCTTGCATGATCTGTATGCCTCCGTAATAGTCGGTATGCCAATAATGTGCTACTACCGTAACCAGGTTAATCCTGAGTTTTAAGATGGTATTTGTTCAGCAGGGTGTACAGGGTGGGTCGGGTGACGCCGAGCAGATCTGCACTCTGCGACAGATTGCCTTCCGCGTAGTTGAGCGCTTTCAGGATAGCCTGACGTTCCGCCCGTTCCCGCGCATCGCGCAGACTCAGCGACAGGCTGGCGGCAGCCGCCTCGTCCAGTTCCATATCGCCGGCGGCGATATGGGTGCCTTCGTTCATGATAATCGCCCGCTTGATCTTGTTTTCGAGTTCGCGGACATTGCCGGGCCAGCCATAGGCTTCCATGGCGGCAATAGCTTCTCTGCTGAAACCGCGCGACGGACGCCGCAGCTTGCGGCAATAGGAATCCAGCAGTCCCCGGGCCAGGACCACGATATCCTCCTGGCGTTCCCGCAGGGGCGGAATCTGGATGGTAATTTCACTGATGCGGTAATACAGATCTTCCCGGAACAACCCGTCCCTGCTCAGCGCCGGCAGATCGCGGTGGGTGGCGCAGACAACACGTACATCGACCGGAATCAATTCCCGTCCGCCGATCCGCTCGATGACGCGCTCCTGCAAAAAGCGCAACAATTTGGCCTGCAAAGGTCCCGGCAAGTCGCCGACTTCATCCAATAAAAAAGTGCCGCCGTCGGCATATTCAATTTTGCCTTTGGTCTGCTTGACCGCGCCGGTGAAGGCGCCTTTCTCGTAGCCAAACAATTCGCTTTCCAGCAAGGTCTCGGGAATGGCAGCGCAGTTGATCGCCACAAAGGCACCCTGGCTACGCGGGCTGAGCTGGTGCAGAGCCCGCGCCAGCAGTTCTTTGCCGGTCCCGCTTTCGCCCAACAACAGTACGCTGACATTGGTAGGCGCAATTTTTTCGATGGTGCGGCAGATGCCTACCATGACCGGATTGACGGTGATTACCCCTTGCAGAGGCGAACCCTCCGGCTGGCGCTGCGCCAGTTTGCGGTTCTCCTGCTCCAGTTGGTAGAGATTGTAAGCGCGATCGACGATCAGTTTGAGGATATCGGCGTCCACCGGCTTCTGATAAAAGTCGTAGGCGCCGAGGGCAATCGCCCGCAGTGCATTGTCCCGTTCGTCGTTGCCAGTGACGACGATCACTTTGACGCCCGGCGTCGTGGTCAGAATCGCCTCCAGAGTGGCTAAACCTTCCGAGGCATTAGCGGGGTCCGGTGGCAAACCGAGATCCAGGGTAATTACCGGTGGCGCCTGTTGAATGACCTGGGTGAGTGCCGTTTCCCGGTCGCCAGCGAGTAGTACCTCGTAGCCCTCGAAGCACCATCGCAACTGGCTTTGCAGCCCCGGATCGTCCTCAACGATCAACAATTTACGGGTTGCATTTTTCAAAGCACAGCCTCGATGCGCCGGCCGGTTTCCTGATTGACGGCCGCCGCTTCCGCCACCGGCAGACGCAGGAAAAAGGTGGTACCTGCGCCCGGCTTGCTGACGACCTCCATTTTGCCTCTCATGGCATGCACGAATTCGCGGCTCTCGTAAACACCGATTCCCATACCGGCATTGCCTTTGGTAGTCATGAAAGGCCGGAATAACTGATCGCGGATGAAGCGTGCATCCATACCGCAGCCGTCGTCGGCGATTTCGATGACCGCGGTGAATCCGGCGCGATAGACTCTCACCTCCACTTTGCCCTCTCTGGTAGTGGCTTCCTGGGCGTTCTGCAACAGGTGTTCCAGAACGGCGATAAAGCTCTCCCGACTGGCGCACAGGTAGAGATCGGCGGCGGGCACGTCCGTCAGCACAGGCGCTGGCTGGCGCAGCAAGCGCCTGTGCACCGCCTCACGCACCGCCTCCAACAGCTTGAATACGCTGGCCTCACGCTGCGCTGGCTTATTTTTGCGCAGTTGCGCCAGCAACTGCTGCATTCTGGCGCAGGCGTTTTCCACCGTGCGGACAGCGTCGTCCACGAAGGCGGGATTATTCTTGTGACGCACCGCGTTGGCGACCACGAGGGACAACTGGGCGACGATATTCTTGAGATCGTGCACAACGTAAGCGGACAGTCGGTTGAACGCCTCGAACTGACGGGCGTCCATCAGTGCATCGGTCGCGTCCAGCAAGGCCAGATAGCTGGCCGCCTGCCTGCCCGCCGTCAACAGCAGATCGCGGTCTTCCCAGTTGAGCTGGTGTCTGGCTCGCGGCCGGGCTAGCAGCATAAACCCGTGCAGGCGCTCGCCTAGCAGCAACGGTATGGCGATCCAGGCTTGCGGGATTTCCTGTAGCCAGGGCGGCAGCGTCAAACCCACGTACAGTTCAGGTTCACTCTCGCAGCAATCCAGTTCGACGATCGTCTGCCGGCGCTCCAGAAAATGGATAAACGGCGAATCATCCGGTTCCGCATAGGAACCCTGCTCGCCCATATTCCAGTATCCCAGTCCGATAGTATTGATCGTTTTCTCCCCGTGTCCAGAGCATTCCGCCATTGCTGTGCACCAGCCCTGCGACAGCGACAATGGCGCGTTCCCGCAGTGGTCCGCCCGATTCGCTGGTGGACAGCGTATTGCTGAAGCGCAACCACTCCTCGCGGTAATCGTATTTATAGTTGAAAAAATGTTTGCTCAGAAAGAGTTTGGTGGCGGCCCGCAACTGCCCCGAAAACAGCAGCGTGAGCAATAATACACCGGCACCCACCAGGAAAATCAACTGCAAAGCGGAGCCCCAGCCGCCGCCATAGAAACGGATGTAATAACCGACACCTGCCATCAGCAACAGATACAGACCCGTGCCCAGGATGGAAACAGAGTGGACGATGATGCGGCGGGAGACGAATACCTCCAGCGACCAGGCAGGATTGCGGGCGGCGGCTACGGCGATCAGCGGCGCCACCATGCTGTTCACCAGGCCTCTGGCGTACCATATTTGCGCATCGATATGGCGAAACAGCAAGGCGTCCGAATAGAGGAAAAAATCATAGGCGAACAGCGTGCCGATTCCCAAATATAAGAACTTAGTCGCCCAGCGTTGTTCGGGCCGGGTATTGCGAAACAACTGTTCGATCAGGGTAAGACCGGCAACCGCCAGGCTGACATGGGCAATCATGCCGAGATCGACGCCCAACCACTGACCCAACGATTCCGCTAGCCATTCCACCGCCAGCACCAGTGCAGCGAGCAAAGACAGCAGCGAGTAGCGCCGTCGGAGCGCCGCACCCGGCAGTCCTCCCGCTGGAATCAGGGGCGCGAGCAACTGCAGCAGAAAAGCGAACCAGGCGATATTGCGCGCGATTTCCAATCCATAATAGCTGTACGCGCTCAGGCGGGAACCGGTGCTCATAAAATACACTGCCGCCAGGGCCCAGCACAGGTTGATGAGCACTGCATTCACCAGCAGAGCGCCTTGCAGACGGCCGCGCCAGCTGGTCAGCAGCAGTAGGAAAAGGGCCGCAAAGCAGGCGGCCCCCACGCTATAACTGATTACGCCGAAATGCATGGTCTAACGCGCGCCCCTGCCCCATAAAATGACATGAGCTGTTTGCAGCAACACCATAAAATCCAGAAAAAGGCTGTAGTTTTTAATATAGTATAAATCATACTGTAATTTCTCGCGGGCATCCTCTTCCGAGGCGCCGTAGGAATAGCATATCTGCGCCCATCCCGTAATGCCGGGATTAACCCGATGGCGGATGGAATAAAAAGGAATGGACCGGTTGAGTCCCCGCACGAACTCCGGCCGCTCGGGTCGGGGTCCGACGAAACTCATTTGCCCCAGCAATACATTGAATAACTGCGGTAGCTCGTCAATCCGCGTCTTGCGGATAAATGAGCCCACCCGCGTAATGCGGCTGTCATTGGCCTCCGCCCAACGAGCGACGCCGTCCTGCTCGGCATCGACGTGCATACTGCGGAATTTAATTACCCGGAACAGAGACTCGTTCTTGCCCACACGCTCCTGCAAATAGAACACCGGTCGGCCCGATTCCAACCAGATAGCCAGCCCGGTCAGCGCCATAATAGGCCAGGTGAGCACCAGCAGCAACGCAGCGTTCAGAATATCGAATAAACGCTTGCCGGTGGTTTTCAGTACAGCCTGATGAAAGCCGTCGGAAAAAATCAGGCTGCTCGGTTGCAGGTCATCCAGCCGGATTTTGCCGGTCTCTCGCTCAAAGAAGGTCAACAGCGCGCTAACCTGCACCCCGCTGATCTTGCATTCCAGAATCTGCTCCACCGGAAAATCCTTATGCTTGTCGTCTATGGTCAGCAGCAACTCATCGATCTGGTATTGCTCGGTCAGTTCGAACAGCGTACCGTTGAGTGGGATTATCTTGTCGGGGGTGACGGCGGGCTGTTCGTCAGGGAGGCACACAAAGCCGATGATTCTGACGCTACTCAAGCTGTTGCCAGCCATCCGTTCGATTTGCGCTGCCTTGGCGCCGGCGCCCAGCACCAGCACCCGGCGTTTGAGGTACTCACGATCGGCCAGCAGAAATAGATAGCGGACCAGAACAATGCCTATAAAAGCCATGGCAAAGGCAAGGCCGAACTCTCCCCGGTTCAGGTAAAGATCCGGAAACATATAGTAAAGCAGGGTCATCACGAACAGCCCCAGCAGGAAGCTCACCGTAACCCGCAGTATCATATCCATTTTGCCGTTCCAGAAATGGCGCTCGTACAAACCCATAGCGGCCATGATCGCGATCATCACCACGGTAAAGACCACCGCCCTGGAGAACATATCCCGCCACGGCGGCGGTGGCATATCCCACTCGAGCACCCGCAACGACCTGCCGCAATAGATGGCGCTCATCAATAGTACGGCTTCCACTATCGCCAGAATCAGCATTGCGCGCGGCACATAGTGTCTGAACAAACGTATCATCGCAAACCTTTGTTCGCTAATAACAGGATCGACATCGCTGCCCGAACCTGCGGACCCGGCAGGCGGGACGCGACGGTTAACAGCTTAACAGCCTGGGTTAAAACGATTGTAAAATTTCTGTTACACATTAGCATGACTGGTTGCTATCCATTACCATTATCCCGGTTTTGCCTGTTCACTGGCTTGGAACGGCGGCCTGCATGTGCGTCGGCCAGGCCGGACGCTCGCGGCCTGGTCCTGACAGCAAGCCCGCGTTCGCCAGCATTTGTTTACCAATCGCTTCTACCTTTTAAGGAGTCTACTGTCCATGTTCGATATTAATCACGCCCGCATCGGCATCATTGGTTTAGGGTATGTGGGCCTGCCGCTGGCCGCCGAATTCGGCCGGCAGTTCCCCACCCTGGGGCTGGATATCAACGAGACCCGCATCCGGGAACTGCGCTCCGGTGTCGACAACACCTTGGAAGTGGACAGCGCGACCCTCAAGCAGGCGACCTATCTGCGCTATAGCAGCGATCCCCAGGACTTGCGGGAATGCAATTTTATTATCGTTACCGTACCCACCCCCATCGATGAGCATAAACGCCCCGATTTTAGGCCGTTGGTGGCAGCCAGCGAAACTGTCGGCAAGGTGCTGTCCGCGGGCGCCATCGTAGTGTACGAGTCCACCGTCTATCCCGGTGCCACCGAGGAGATCTGCGTGCCGATTCTCGAGCGGGAGTCCGGCTTGCGTTACAACGAGGATTTCTTCGTCGGTTACAGTCCGGAGCGCATCAATCCGGGCGATAAGGAACACCGTCTGACCACCATCCGCAAAGTAACCTCCGGCTCCACGGCGGCGGTGGCCGGGCTGGTGGACGCTATCTATGCCCGGATTATTACCGCCGGCACTTATCGGGCATCCAGCATTGCGGTGGCAGAAGCGGCCAAGGTCATCGAAAATACCCAGCGGGATGTCAATATCGCGCTGATCAACGAACTGGCCCTGATCTTCAACCGCCTGGGAATTGGCACCGAGGAAGTTCTGGAGGCGGCCGGTACCAAGTGGAATTTCCTGCCGTTCCGTCCCGGCCTGGTCGGCGGTCATTGTATCGGCGTGGATCCCTATTATCTGACCCATAAGGCCCAGGCCATCGGCTATCATCCGGAAATCATTCTGGCCGGACGCCGTATCAATGACAATATGGGGTTGTATGTGGCGCAGCGGGTGGCCAAGCTGATGACGCAGCGGCGCATCCACGTGGTGGACGCCCGCATACTGGTGCTCGGCTTGACCTTCAAGGAAAACTGTCCTGATCTGCGCAATACCCGGGTTATCGATATCATTGACGAATTCAAGAGTTACAACGCCAAGGTCGATGTATATGACCCCTGGGCCAATGCGGAAGAAGCTCTGCATGAATACGGCATTCGGCCCATCGTGGAGCTGCAGCCCGGTAGCTATGACGCCGTCATCGTGGCGGTCGCCCACGAGCAGTTCAAAGCCTGGGGACCGGAGCGGATCCGGGCGCTGGGCAAGCCGCAGTCAGTGCTGTTCGATATCAAATACGTCCTGCCTGCCACGGCGGTGGATGGCAGACTCTAAATCTTCAGGGCGCGGCCTGCCGGTCGCTTTGCAAACAGCGCAACCAAGTGAGCAATAAACGATGAAAGTGCTGGTTACCGGCAGCGCCGGCTTCATAGGAGCGGCGCTGACTTTACGTCTGTTGACCCGTGGCGATACCGTCATCGGCCTGGACAACCTCAATGATTACTACGATGTCAACCTGAAGCTGGCTCGGTTGGCGCGTTTGCAGCAATATCCCTGTTTCAGCGAAGCCCGCATCAGCCTGGAGGAACGTGCGGCGGTCACCGCGCTGTTCCACACCCACCGGCCGCAGCGGGTAGTTCATCTCGCCGCCCAGGCCGGGGTGCGTTACTCCCTGCAGAATCCGTATGCCTACGTGGACAGCAATCTGGTCGGTTTTGTGCACATCCTCGAAGCCTGTCGCCACCAGCCGGTGGAAAGCCTGGTATACGCCTCCACCAGCTCGGTTTACGGAGCCAACAGCCGGATGCCCTTTTCGGTGCACGACGGCGCCGACCATCCGCTCAGTCTGTACGCAGCCACCAAGAAAGCCAACGAACTGATGGCGCACGCCTATAGCCACCTGTATGGCCTGCCGGTGACGGGGCTGCGCTTTTTCACCGTCTACGGCCCTTGGGGACGGCCCGATATGGCGCTGTTCCAATTTACCCGCAACATCCTGGCAGACCGTCCCATCGACGTTTATAACTACGGCAATCACCGGCGCGATTTCACCTATATCGACGATATCGTGGAGGGTATCGTGCGGGTATTGGATAAGATCCCTGCAGCCGATCCCGGCTGGTCGGGCGCCGCTCCCGACCCCGCCAGCAGCCGCGCTCCCTATCGGCTCTACAATATCGGCTGTCACCGGCCGGTGGAGCTGTTGCGCTATATCGAGGTATTGGAACAATGTCTGGGGCGCAAGGCGCAACTGAATCTCCTACCCTTGCAGCCCGGCGATGTGCCGGATACTTATGCCGACGTGGCGGATCTGATCCGCGATGTCGGTTATCAGCCCGCCACGCCTATCGAGGAGGGAGTGGCTCGTTTCGTGGCCTGGTATCGGGACTACTATCGGGTATGACGCTATCTGCGCCCGCCGGCAACATTTTCGGCCTGTGACTGGACGGCAGCCTGTTCGATGCGCGCCCCATGCACCACCACGATCAACGTTTCAAAACCCTCCGTCAAGACCTTCCTGCCGGAGTTCTTCGCGCTTGTTCTTTGCCAACTGGGCAGAAACCTTCGACTTTCGGGCCTGGCTGAAGGCGGAAGCCTTGCGGCGGTTGGCGGGCTTCCTTGGCATGAACGGTCCACTGTGAACCCGCATGCCGTAGTGATGGAAGGATTGGCGGCTGAATTGGGTCCGGTTGCCCACCTGGAGTGATCTTCTTCACGTATTTTGATAATCAACCTTCGGTTCATGAACCGCTGGATACCGATCCATCCACGACAAGGCTTTGCCGATTACTAACTCTTCCATGGTGGCATGATGCGTGTTGTTCATGGGGATCAACCTCATCTGAAAGCCATGCCTGCGAGCCATTATTTTGACCTCATCGGCATTATCGTAAGTCATTAGAAAATCGCCCTTTATTTTCTCACACAGTGAAAAAAGGCGGTCGTGGTCAAGATGGTAATGCCGGTAAAGTCGCTTGCCAGCTCTCTTGCCACCGGCAGTATAAGGCGGGTCAATAAAAAAAATCGCGTCCTTACGGTTGGAGTACTCACGAATTACCTCCAAGCCATCTTCTTGACGGAAACAGATACGATCTGCAATCAGACCCAAATCAGTGAATCGACGCGCCAGCGTATCGGGATACCAGCGCGAGCGAATACCTTTCCCGTTTTCTCCGTATTTTAAAAAGCCAGATCCCTCGGCCAGAATACCACCATGCAATGTTCGGTTTTTCAAAATGGTCTGAAAAGCCTTTTCCCCGATGTCGGTTGCTGTTTTAGATATTTCTTTTATTACTGAGTCTTTGCTAAGGTCAAAACTGAGTATCCGTTGTGCAAGCCATTTTGCATGTCCACCAACGACCGCCTTCCAAACAG
Source organism: uncultured Pseudomonadota bacterium (assembly GCA_963708455.1). GTDB lineage: Bacteria > Pseudomonadota > Gammaproteobacteria > Competibacterales > Competibacteraceae > CAIMUS01. The sequence goes on along the minus strand of CAVPSQ010000003.1, from coordinate 197,196 downwards.
CGGCAATGTCATCGTCGATTTCGACCATGATCACCTTTTTGGCAAAGTTCTCAAATAGAGCAGTCAGGCTTATGATTCCACCACCGGCAAATGGCTCAATCAAGACATCGGGCTTAGGGTAACAATTGGCGAGCCAATGTCTGAATGTCGGCACGAACCACGTTTTTCCACCGGGATATCGAAAGGGGCTTCTATGCGGAACTGACGCGACATTGATGGGTTTGGGGGGAGCAATCACATCGGCAAGATCCGGAAAGAGCGACTGTTGTGTCATCATGTCGATATTTCTGGCAGACTTGCCGTTTGCATCATTCAAGCGGACCTCTGTCAGAGAACTCCAGACAGCACCTTCATCGAAGAAGAAGGATGCTGCGTCGTCAGTGATCAGCCAGTCTTTTTCATTTGGCAGCGGCGCGCGCCGGCTGCAAAGCACCCGCGATCAACTGCACGGTCGCCTGCGGCACTTCCCCGACTGTCAATATCTGATAATTATCAATGACTCTGCCATACGCGTTCATGGCGCCCATCTGCGCGGGTCCCTCCAGCAGTGGCTTGGATTCCTTCAACGGCTCCAGAAATACCGACACGGTCGCCAGACCGTCGGTCAGCACGATGTGTTCCGCGGTCGGTTTGCCGCGGTCGCCGGCGAGACGATTGTGCATAACGCGGCTAAAGCCTTGGGGGAGAGCGCCATCAGTAAAAATCCAGTCGGACCGCTCGATCTGTTCGAGTGCCGGCCTGGGCGCCGGGGGGGCGGTAGCGCCAGCCGGGGACGGAGGCGCCAGCAGGGCGGGGTCGATCACCGGATTGAATTGCGCGCTGGTGAACATCATCTGCTCGAGGATGTTATCGGCGTCGTCGAACAGGGCCGATCGCAGCACCATGCCGCTATCCTGTTCGAGCCACAGGCGATAGCCGAAACGCAATTTATCGCGCGGCCGGATGGCGATGATGCGGGTGTTCATACCGGCCACCCGATCTTCACCCAGCAGGGTTAATTCGTAATACCGGGTCAGTTCGTCCAGCTTGCCGGGCAGGTTGGGAAACGGCATACGGCGGTAACCCGGTCCCAGCGACGCCTGCTGCTCCGGCGCCAGGCAGATGACCCGATCGTTGTCTACCACGACTTCCCGAAAGGAGCCGTTGAGCGAAAACAGGCGTTGCCGTTCGCCGTCCTGACTGCTCTGGTGAATGACATGCATGGCCTCCAACTGCTGACCGCGAACGTAGACGAAAATCCCTTCGTAGTTCAGGTTGTGGGAGGCCTGAATCATCCGTTCCAGCCACTGCCTGGCGTCGCCCGGGTTTTCCGTCGCAAAAGAAGCCGCCAGCGGCAGCGCCAACAGCAGCGCCGCCGCCAGATGTAGAACTCTGAAAACCATTGCCCGTCAGTGCCTGTTTTCGTAGCCAACCATACGAACGTAGGGCAGCACGCCGTTGACGCTGTTCATCGACGCATACTCGTTGTGATTGACCAGATAGGTATTGAGTCGGGACTGCAAGGCGCGGTCTGTTTCCACAACCGCTGGAGACGGAACTTGGTAGACGGATGCTGGATTGGCAGCCAGTTGCTGGGTACCCGCCGTGTTGCGTAGTTCACCCGGTTGCAGCGACCAGAGGGTGACAGCCAGCAGGCCTACCGAAGCGGCGACAGCCAAGCCGGTGACGGGTTGGGACCAGGACGATCGGACAGACCGGGAAAGAGGATACGTAGAGTGTTCCGCCGCAATTGCCGCTTTGATGCGCTCGGCGAAGCGGGGGTCGAACTGTTCGGGGAGATTGTTGCGCAGCGCATCGCTGATCAGGTGATAGGATTGCCAGCGCATTTTCAGATCGTTGTCGCTGGCCAGACGGCGCAGGGCGAAGTCCAGTTCCCTTGCTTCACATTCACCGTCCACCACTACAGATAGTTGTTCAGCCGTTGTATCCGCCATGACTCTATCCGGTAAAAAGGTTAACTCAAGAGGGGGCGCAATTTGGTGTCGATCGACTCGCGCGCCCGGAAGATACGGGAGCGTACGGTGCCGATCGGACAGCCCATGGCTTGCGCGATTTCTTCGTAACTCATGCCTTCGAGTTCACGCAGGGTGATTGCTGTACGCAGGTCTTCGGGCAGTTCCTCGATGGCTTTGAATACCGTCGCCTCGATTTCATCCTTGAGGAGAATACGCTCCGGCGTCTCGTATTCCTTGAGGAAGGATTGTCCCTCGTACTGTTCGGCATCCTGGACATCGATGTCGGAACCGGGTGGACGCCGGCCCTGGGCCACCAGGTAGTTTTTGGCTGTATTGATTGCAATCCGGTACAGCCAGGTATAGAAAGCGCTTTCGCCCCGAAAACCCGGCAGCGCTCGATACGCCTTGAGAAAGGCTTCCTGAGCGACATCCAGAGCTTCGTTGGGATCGTGTACATAGCGGGATATCAATTTAATGATTTTAAATTGATACTTGCGGACCAGCACATCAAAAGCATTTCTATCGCCTTGTTGTACCCGTTGGACCAGCTCGCGGTCTACATTACGTTCGCCCATGCGGACAGACTCTTTCCACTCAGTGGCAATGTCCATACGACCAACAGGGTAGACAAGCGTCTTACCCGTTAGTTCGCATGCATGCCGGTAGTGTGATTATATTTTTCGCGTAAAGTTTACTGATTGGTTACCATTCATCGACTTGACGCAGCGCAATTTCTGCCTGCCACGATACCTCATTCACGGAGTCACTCTCAAGCGATGACATCCATACCTGTGTCCACCGACGTATTGATTCTCGGCTGCGGCGCGGCAGGCCTGAGCCTGGCGCTGCGCTTGGCCGATGGCGCCCATATTACCGCATTGGCCAAGGGACCGGTTTCCGAAGGCAGCACCTACTATGCCCAGGGAGGGGTATCGGCGGTGCTGGACGTTAGTGATTCCATCGAGTCGCATATCCAGGATACGCTGGTCGCCGGCGCCGGGTTGTGCAATCCGGAGGTGGTGCGGTTTACGGTGGAACACGGGCGCGAGGTGATCGACTGGCTCAGCCGCCAGGGAGTACCCTTCACCATCGAAACCAAGGCCAACGGTTCGGTGGATTACCATCTGACTCGCGAAGGCGGACACAGCCACCGCCGCGTGGTCCATGCCGCCGACGCTACCGGCCGCGCCATTCAGACCACGCTGGAAGAACAGGTGCGCAGCCATCCCAATATCGAGGTGATCGATCATTGCATCGCGGTGGATCTGATCGTGACCCGCAAGCTGGGTCTACCCGGCAACCGTTGTTTAGGTGCTTATGTGTTGAGCCGGCACAGCGGCACAGTGCAGGCCATCGCCGCCCGCTGCGTGGTGCTGGCGAGCGGCGGAGCCAGCCGGGTGTATCTCTATTCCAGTAATCCGGACGGCTCCACCGGGGACGGCATCGCGATGGCCTGGCGGGCCGGTTGCCGGGTGGCGAATATGGAGTTCATGCAGTTCCATCCCACCTGTCTGTACCATCCCAGGGCCAAATCCTTTTTGATCACCGAAGCGGTGCGGGGAGAGGGTGGCTATCTGCTGTTACCGGATGGCACCCGGTTCATGCAGCATTTCGACCCGCGCCTGGAGCTGGCGCCGCGCGATATCGTCGCCCGCGCCATCGACCACGAGATGAAGCGCCTGGGCATTCCCTGCGTCTATCTGGACATCAGCTACAAGCCGACGGAGTTCATCAAGTCGCACTTTCCCACGGTGTACGCCAAATGTCTGGAATTCGGCTTCGACATGACCCGTGAGCCACTGCCGGTGGTGCCGGCGGCGCACTATACCTGCGGCGGCGTGGTCACTGATCTCAGCGGTCGCACCGATCTGGAGCATCTGTATGCGGCGGGTGAAGTCGCTTTTACCGGTCTGCACGGCGCCAACCGCATGGCCAGCAATTCTCTGCTGGAGTGTCTGGTGTTCGCTGCCGCCGTCAGCAAGGACCTGCACACCCGGCTGCAGAGCATGCCGCCGCCGCCGCCTCTGCCGACCTGGGACGAGAGCCGGGTCACCAATTCCGACGAGGAAGTGGTGGTCAGCCACAACTGGGCGGAACTGCGGCAGTTCATGTGGGACTACGTGGGCATCGTGCGCACCAACAAACGGTTGCAGCGCGCCAGCAGCCGGGTCGATCTGCTGTTGCGGGAGATCGACGAATACTACGGTAATTTCCGCATCAGCAACAATCTGATCGAACTGCGCAATCTGGCGCTGGCGGCGGATTTGATCATCCGCTGCGCGCTGGCGCGCAAGGAAAGCCGGGGACTGCATTACACCCTGGATTATCCCGTGCCCAACGCAACCGCCTTGCCGCGCAATACTGTGCTGGCGCCGGCCAATTTCGCTGGCGGCGAGCTGCCACCGCGGTGGGGTTCCAGTGGTTGAGGCATGACGCTGCCGTTGCGCGAGGGTTGCGAGCCACGCTGTCCCGGCTGTGCGCAGCGCGCCTTGAGCGCCGGGGACAGCGCCGCCCAGAAAGAGGGTTGGCTGCACCGGCGGCTGGCTTCCTGGCGGGATACACTCGCGCCGCTGCACGCGGTGACCGGCGAAGCGCGCTGGAATTACCGGGACCGGGTGCGCCTTGCGGCCCGGTGGCGGGAAAACGCCTGGCGCTTCGGATTGCTGGCGCGCCGGGAGCTGATCGCAATTCCCGACTGCCCGATTCATTCGCACCGGGTGCGGGCGGCATTGCAGTTATTGGGACCGGCGTTGCCGCCGGGGCCGGTTTTCCCGCTGGCTTTTATCGTTCAAGCAGGCGCGCAACTGACCCTGGTGCTGAAGACCGCCGCGCCACCCGGCCTGGAATGGGTCGACGCCGAGCTGACGCGGCGCCTGGCGGAAATCGGGATGGAAGGCTTGTGGTTGCATCTCCATCCCGCCGCCGGCCGGCGGCTGTTCACCAAAAACGGTTGGCGGTTGTTATGGGGACAAGCCCGTTCCCGGGACAGCGATGGCTTGTGGTATGGGCCGACGGCTTTCCAGCAGGTGCTGCCGGCGCTGTATCGTCGGGCGCTGGTCGAGGCTGAAACCTTTGTGCAGCCTTCGGCAGACGCCGTCATGGTCGATCTGTACTGCGGCAACGGCGCCAGCCTGACGCGCTGGACGCGGCGCGGCGTGCGGACGGTCGGCGTCGAGCTCGGCGGCGAAGCAGTCGAGTGCGCGCAGCGCAATGCGCCGGGAGCGCTGCTACTGCGGGGCAAATGCGCCGACCGCATTGCGCAATTGGAAGAGTGGCTGAACCGGCCTGCCGGAGCAGCCCGGCGGTTGCTTTACCTCAATCCGCCGCGCACCGGGGTTGAACCGGAGGTGCTGCGCTGGACCGTCGCCAACTACCGCCCGGAGCGCATCGCTTACCTTTCCTGCAGCGCGGGTACCTTAAAGCGCGATCTGGAAGTATTGACCGCCGCTGTGTATCGGGTGGAACGGATTACGCCCTATGATTTTTTCCCGCAGACCTATCATGTGGAAACCCTGGTATTGCTGCAACGGACGAGCTGAGAGCGCCGGGCGGACGCGTTCCCGCCGCTCAGCCGCGCCGGTCTTTGGCGAACAGGACCATCATCTGATTGCGGTCCTCCAGTTGCAGGCACGCCTCCAGACCACCCGCATCCAGGTTGACGTTGATCGCTTCTTTGGTCATCCGCAGGCCGAGCGGATCTTTGCTGACCATAACGGCGGCGATTTCCTCAGCGGTCGCCAGCAACTGGTGTCGCGCCGCCAGCCGGCTGGCGAAGCCCAGACTCAGGGCTTCGGCGGCGCTCAGCCAATTGCCGGTGAGCAGGAACTCATTGGCGCGGCCGCTGCCGATCAGTCGCGGCAGGAAATAGCTGGACGCCATGTCGGCGCCCCCCAGACCGATATTGATATAAGCCGCGCTGAAGCGTGCGTCCTCGGTGAGAATCCGCACATCGGACGCCATAACCAGCGAGAATCCCAGACCGGCTGCCGCCCCGTGCACGCAGCAGATGATCGGTTGCGGGGCGCGGCGCATGGCTAACAGGATGCGGGACAGGTGCGCCTGGGCGTTGTAGGCGTCGACGGCGGACATCTTGAAGATGTCCGGGCCATAGCTATGCATATCCAGCCCGGCGCAGAAGCCTTTGGACTCACCGCCCTCCAGGATAATGACGCCCACCGTGTCGTCGTACTGGCGCTCGCTCCAGAACTGATGTAAATCTTGAGCCATTGCCAGATCGATGGCGTTGTAGTGCGCCGGGCGGTTAAGGGTAAGATAGCCGATGCGTCCTTCGGCCCGATACTTCAGCGTGTTCATGACAGCGTCCCCTGAGAGGCTTGACGTGCAAGCCTGGTGGTTGAATGGCATTATCAGTTTAGTATAAGCAATCCATGAATAAACCGCTCCAGGCCATGACGCCATCCTCTCCCGCGCAGCAGCTGCCGACCTATAGCGTGCGCGTTTCGGCCCGCGCCCGGCAGGTGCGCCTACAGGTGTCGATTCACGATGGCGTGGTCGTGGTCGTGCCGCGCGACTTCGACCACGCCCGGATTCCGGCGCTGGTGGAACACCGCCGGCACTGGCTGCAAAAGCACTTGCAGCGGCTGCAGGAATGGCGTGCGGCGCAGGACGATGCCGCCGATCTGCCAGAGCGGATTACGCTCCAGGCGATTGGCGAACAGTGGACCGTGGAATACCGGCGACAGGCCGCGACCCGGATTCAGGTCGTCATCCATCCCGGCCGCCGGCTGATCCTACAGGGCTCCATTGATAACCAGCCGGGTTGTCGCCGGGCGCTGCATCGCTGGCTGGCGCGCATAGCGCAGCAGCATCTCGCACCCTGGTTGCGGCGCCTGAGCGTCGAGACAGGGCATCCCTTCGACCGGGTGCTGATCAAAGGCCAGAAAACCCGCTGGGGCAGTTGTACGCGCCGGCGGACCATCAGCATCAATTACAAGCTGTTATTCCTGCCGGCGCCGCTGGTCCGCTACGTGCTGCTGCACGAATTGTGTCACACGGTGGTCATGAATCATTCGCGCCAGTTCTGGGCGCATCTGGAAAGACTGGAGCCTGCCAGCCAGGCGCTGCACGCGGAAGCCCGGCAGGGCTGGCGACATGTGCCTGTCTGGGTGGAGCAGACCTGAAGCAGGTTGCTCGGTCGCGCCGGGACGGCGGCGGCGGCGTCAATCCAGCGGGCGCCTGCCACGGCAGGCGGGATAGCGGGAACAGCCCCAGAAATCCTGTCCTGCATAAGGCCCCTGTCTGGCGACCCGGCGCACCATCGTGCGGCCACACTGCGGACAAACCGGAGTCCGGGCGGCTGCATTACCCTGCCGCTGCGTGCGCACCGCCTCGAGCAGTTGCAGCAGTTCTACCCCATCGATCAGACGGATGGGTTTGCCACGAGCGAAAGCTTGAGCCTCGTCGGTGTAGGAACTGGTGCTGACGAAGATGCAGTGCTGGGCCCGTTCGCCATGCATGACGCCGAACAATTCGCGCACCAGAGATACGCCGACCGCTTGGTTGCGCCAGTGCTTGCATTGCACGATAGTTTTCCGCTTGTCCTGGCGCAGCACCAGATCGATGCCGCCGTCGGGTGCCGCCCCGCCCCGCTGCTTGACGCGATAGCCCTGTCGCCGGAACAACTCGCCGACCAGCCGCTCGAATGCCTCCCAGGACAGGGCGCGCAGGCTGTGCAATCCGGTCTGGAGGTCAAGCAGTCGGCGCCGGCGATACCGCTTGCAGCAGGCGCTGGCGGTGCTCAGCAAGAGCAGCGCCGCGGCGAGCAGGACGAGGGCTGGCGTCAGTCCCAAAGCTTGGCCCTTGCGCCGCTCATGCCGCTCCTTGCCGCAGACTGCGCAACGGCGGCTGCGTCAGCACCGCACGGGCCCCCAGCAAGCCCGCCGCCCCCACGCCGATGACACCCACGGCGGCTCCCGTCAGCCAAAGCCAAACGTTCGGCGCATAGATAAAGCCAAATAGCTGCTGCGCCAGCACATAACCGAGGATGGTAGCTCCTAACGCCGCCAGCAGACCGGCCAGCAGCCCCAGCGTGGCGAATTCCGCCAGCAGACTCTTAAGGATGACGCTCTTGCGGGCGCCGAGCGTGCGCAGCATGGCGCTTTCGTATAGGCGCTTGTCCTGGGTGGCCTGGATCGCGGCGTACAACACCACCAGACCCGCCGCCAGGGTGAACAGAAAGACGTATTCCACCGCGAGCACGACCCGATTCATGATTTCCCGCACTTTACCGAGCAGAGCTTCCACATCCAGCACCGTCACCGACGGGTAAGCCCGGATCAGTTCGGACAGTAGAGCTGTGCGCTCCCGGGGCAGATGGAAACTGGTGATCCAGGTGGCCGGCTGGTTGTCGATAACGCCCGGCGGGAAAAGCAGGAAGAAATTAACGCGGAACGAGTCCCATTCCACGCTGCGCAGGCTGCTGACGCGCGCTGCCTGCATCTGGCCGGCGATGCGGAAACTGACGCGGTCGCCCAAGTGGATGCCAAGTTCCTCGGCTACTCCCTGTTCGACCGAGATCAGCGCCTCTCCCCGGTCGCCATCTTGCCACCAACGGCCGGCGACGATGCGATTATCCTCCTGCAAGGCGTCTGCCCAGGAAAGATTGAATTCGCGCTCCACCAGTCGCTGCGCCCGCGAACTGGTGTAATTTTCCGGTCCGACCGGACGGTCGTTGAGGGTCATCAGCCGGCCGCGCACCATCGGAAACAACCGGGTTTCGGCCAGTCCGTTAACGTGCAGAAAATCCTGGATGCCGGCGACTTCGGTCGGCTGAATATTGATCAGGAAGCGATTCGGCGCACTGGCGGGCAGCGTAGCCTGCCAGCCAGCCAGCAGATCATTGCGCACCAGCGTCAACAGCAGCAGGGCCATAATGCCCAGTCCCAGAGCGGCCACCTGCGCCACGCTGCTGCCGCCGCGCCGGGCAATATTAGCCAGACCGAAACGCCAGGCCACGCCAACCCGGTTGCGCAGCAAGGTCAGGCTCTTGACCAGCGCCAGCGCCGCCAGGCTCAGTGTCAGCAGGGTGCCCGCCACGCCGGCGAGCACATACAGCGCCAGCCGGACATCACCCGCCTGCCAGAGCAGCAGCAATGTGACGCTAAGGACAGCCGGCCCGTACAGCAGCAGCGAACGCTGCTCCAGCGGCCCCAGATCGCGGCGCAGCACCCGCAGCGGCGACACGTTGCGCAAGCGCAGCAAGGGCGGCAGGCCGAAGCCAAGCAGGGTAATCAAACCCGTCGCCAGCGCCGGCGCAATGGGTCGCCAGGACGGCGGGGGCAGTGGTTCTCCGGTCGCCAGCGCCGCCAGCAGCCGGGTCATACCTTCCTGGGCGATATAGCCGGCCAGCACCCCGGCCAGCCCGGCCAGCAGTGCCAGCAGTAGCATTTCCAGCAAAAACAGCCGTACTACCACGCCCTGGCTGGCGCCTACGCACCGCATAATGGCGACGCTGTCCCAGTGGCGCAAGGCGAAGCGGCGGGCAGCGATGGCAATGCCGACACCGGCCAGAATCACGCTGACCAGCGCCGCCAGTCCCAGAAAGCGCTGCGCCCGCTCCAGAGCGGCGCGCAGTTCCGGGCGGGCCTCGCGCACGCCTTGCAGCCGTTCCACCGGATTCAGGCGGGGTTGCGCCCAGGCGCGGTAGGCTTGCAGCGCTGCCGCTGTGCCGGCAAGCAGCAAGCGGTATTCGACCCGGCTACCGGTCTGCACCAGTTCAGTCGCCGGCACGTCGGCCAGATTCATCATCAGGCGCGGCGCGATGCTGAACAAATCGCCACCCCGGTCCGGTTCATACGCCAGCACCTGGGTCACCATGAACCGGGCGGCGCCCAGTTCCAGGGAATCCCCGATGCTCAGCTTGAGCGACTGCAACAGACGTTCGTCCAGCCAGACCTGGCCGGGAGTGGGAATGGTGCGGGTGACTGCGGCAGGACCGAAAGGCGCCGCGCTTACCTGCAAGACGCCGCGCAGTGGATAACCGGAACCGACCGCCTTGACTTCCGCCAGCGTGGCTTGCTCGCCGGCCAGCGCCACGCTGCGAAAGCTCAGGGTGAGCGCCGTTTGCAGACCCCGAGTACGCGCTTCCCGCAGCAGGTCGTCCTGGAGCGGTTCGGGTGAGACAATGACCAGATCGGCGCCTTGCAGTTCATTGCTCTTGCGCTCCAGCGTTACCTGGATGCGGTCAATGGAGAAGCCCACCGCCGCCACGCTGGCTACCGCGATCAGCAGGGCGGCGGCCAGCACCCGCACTTCCCCGGAGCGCCAGTCGCGGCGCAGGGCGCGCAACGCCATGAGTACAAGGGCTTTGGCATGCATGAAGGGTGTACCCGGGAGCGCCGGCGGGCCGCTTTGCATTCAGGCCGGCACTGGCAGCCCGACGTCCGGTGTGAGCAGGGCCGCACGGTCTACCGCCAGCAGCCGGCCGCCATCCAGTTCCAGGCGGCGGTCGCAATGGCGCGCCAACTCCGCATCGTGGGTGACCAGCATCAGCGTAGCGCCTTGCTGGCGGTTGAGCGCGAACAGCAGATCGATGATGCGCTGGCCGGTGCGTCGGTCCAGATTGCCGGTCGGCTCGTCGGCGAACAGCAATTCCGGCCCACCGGCAAAGGCCCGCGCGATAGCCACCCGTTGCTGTTCGCCGCCGGACAACTGGGAAGGATAGTGGCGCAACCGGGAATCCAAGCCCACCCGCGCCAGCACGGCCCGCGCCGCGCCGCGCGGGTCGGGGTGTCCCACCAGTTCCAGTGGCAGCATGACGTTTTCCAGCGCCGTCAGGCCAGACAGCAATTGAAATGACTGGAACACGAAGCCTACCCGGCTGGCCCGCAACCGGGCGCGGCCATCCTCGTCTAAACTGTTGATATCCACGCCGGCCAGCCATACCTGCCCGCTGGTGGGGGTATCCAGACCGGCGAGCAGACCCAACAGAGTGGACTTGCCGGAACCCGACGCGCCTACGATAGCCACGCTCTCGCCACGGGCGACAGCGAGATCGACGGTGTCCAGGATGACCAGTTCGCCTTCCGGGCTGCTCACCCGTTTGCTCAACCGGTCCGCCTGCACCATGATCGTGGCGGGGTTCATTGCTGTTATCATCGAGTTTGCAGTCACCGCATGTTAACGAAACCTACTGTCCGCAGCTACTTGGTAGTTATTTTGCTGATCTGGTTCAGTCCTGGCTGGAATCCGGCCGGGGCCACCTCGCCGGTTATTCTGATCGCCGGCGACAGCCTGAGCGCCGCTTACGGCATCGAACTGTCCCAAAGCTGGGTAAACCTGTTGGAGCAACGCCTGGCGGAACAGGGATTGCCGCATCGGGTTGCCAACATCAGCATCAGCGGCGAGACCAGCCGGGGCGGTCTGATCCGCCTGCCGGAGGCGCTGGAGCGTTACCGCCCGGTCCTCGTTTTACTCGAACTGGGCGGCAACGACGGCCTGCGGGGCCTGCCCACGCCGCAACTGCAAAACAATTTGGCCGGGATGATCGAACTCAGCCAGCAGGCCGGCGCCCGGGTGGTGCTCACCGGCATGCGGATTCCGCCCAACTACGGTCCCCGTTACACCCGCCAGTTCATGGCGGTCTTCGAGGAACTGGCGCAGCGCTATCAGACAGCGCTGATTCCTTTTCTGCTGGAGGGCGTGGCCGGCGATCCCGCCTTGATGCAGAGTGACGGCGTGCACCCGCGTGCGGAAGGGCAAAGGCGGATTCTGGACAATGTCTGGACGGTGCTGGAGCCGCTGCTCAAGCGTGAATCGGCGGCGACTGCTCCGGTGGCGGATCGCTGAGCGACAGGCCTGCCCCGCCGTCGCTACAGAGGCAAAGAACAGCGGCACCGTCAACACCGTCACCAGCAGTAACGGCAAGCCACCCAAGAGTTCTGTGCGCCAGGGGCAGGCTTGGCGCCCGCCCCTGGCGGCGGACAGCATCAGTCGGCCAGCGCTTTGATGGCTGCGGTTACCGCCAGGGCGCGGCGCGCTTCTTCCACGTGCAGATTCTCCACCAGCTTGCCGTTCACCACGGCTACCCCCTTGCCTTCGCGCGTGGCCTGTTCCCAGGCGGCGATGATGGTGCGGGCATTTTCCACATCCTTCTCGGCCGGGGCGAAAACTTCGTTGGTCGCCGCCAGTTGCTTAGGATGGATCAGAGTCTTACCGTCGAAGCCCATATCCCGTCCCTGCTCGCAGGCGGCGCGGAAACCGGCGTCGTCGTTCAGATCCAGATACACGCCATCGAGAATATCCAGACCGTGGGCGCGGGCGGCCATCACGCACAAGCCCAGAGCGGCGATGAAACCGATGCGATCCGGGGTATGACGCACCCGCATTTCCTTGGCCAGATCCGAGGTGCCCATGACGATGCCGCCGAGGCGGGGGCTGGAGCCGGCAATGGCGTCGATGCGCAGGATACCGCGCGGCGTTTCCGCCATGATCCAGACTGGCAGATCATTCGGGGCGCCGGCCTGGTCCAGCGCCTCCACCGCGGCGCGGACTTCGTCCGACGATTCCACCTTGGGGAACAGAATGGCGTCGGCGCCGATGGTGGCCACCGCCGCCACGTCAGCCTTGCCCCAAGGGGTGCTCAGGCTGTTGACCCGGACGATGATTTCGCGCGAACCATAACCCCCCTGGGTCACGCTCTCGACGATCTGTTGCCGGGCCAGTTCCTTGGAATCCGGCGAGACGGCATCTTCCATGTCCAGGATCAGCCCGTCGGCGGACAGGGTGCGGGCTTTTTCCAGCGCGCGGGCGTTGGCGCCCGGCATGTACAGAATGGAACGACGGGGACGCATTTTCATCTATTTCCTCCCATTGCAAGAATCGAGGGGCCAGCCTGCCGCTGGCTGCAAGGTTGCCATAATCAGGTGCTTAACGGCAGCGAGCTAGCATAATACCGTTGCCAAAATGAATAAAGCGGTTTGCCGAGGCGCCATTTATGATACAGGCCGATGTTCGGCAGCGCCGGCGTCCACGGCGCTGATGCCGTAGCGGCAGAGCAGCACGGTGATCCTATGGATCAGCCCATGTCTACGATACCCTGTTTCATCCCTTGGTCGAGATGGTCAAGTCACGCATGATCGTGTTGGCGGATCACGGCTTCATGCCGTGGTGGGTGATCCCTCAAACGGTAGTATTCCAGATATGGAGGTAATGACATGCAACCTATTGATTTACAATATCCCGAGAGAGCGAATCTCCATATCTAGAACACTACCCTTGAATTAACTGCAATACCTCCTTGCGGGATTCTCGGGCGGCAATGCAGCCCGGAAGATCTGGAACATAGGCCCCAAAACTTGTTCAGCTCCTCTTCAACCACGACTAAATAACGCATTGATCGCGGTTGCGGGTTGTTGGTCTTGTGTTGGATGATGATTTCGCCGTTCGAGCCATTCATAGCACTACAGAGACGCCCCTAATGAGTGCATTAGCTTTCGATACCTATGCGGCTGTCAAGAAGCTGAAGGAAGCCGGCTTTACCGAGCAGCAGGCTGAAGCGCAGACTGCGTTGCTGACGGACGTACCGCTTCAAGTACGTACCACATGGCGTACCATACTCCCGAATAGCCTAGTGGAGGTGTGTCATGACTGCAATGACGGCCAGCGAAGCCCGCGCTAACCTGTATCGTCTGATCGACGAGGCCGCATCCTCTCATCAGCCGTTGCTGATATTGGGAAAGAGAAACAAAGCGGTGTTAATTTCCGAGGAAGATTGGGAGGCGATTCAGGAGACGCTTTTTTTGCTATCTGTCCCCGGCATGCGCGAATCAATCCGGGCAGGAATGGCTACGCCTGTTGAGGAGTGTCGCGAGGACCTGGATTGGTGAGTTGCAAGCTGATTTATACGAAACAAGCACAAAAAGACGCGGAGAAACTGGCTTCAAGCGGGTTGCAACTCAAGGCCCAGGCGTTGCTGACCCTGCTTGCTGAAGACCCCTTCCGGAAACCACCTCCTTTTGAACAGCTCGTAGGGGATCTTGCAGGAGCCTATTCTCGGCGAATCAATATCCAGCATCGGTTAGTCTACCAAGTGCTGGAAGAAAACCGGATAGTCAAGATTCTGCGCCTGTGGAGCCACTACGAATAAGGGGTAGCGTTCCAAACGTGGATAGGACTGCCTCTCGCAGGACCCTAAATCGACGCCTGGTTAAAAACCGTATCCAGGTCTACGACCCCACCCACCGCAGATCCCTTCACCGTGGCTTGATTTGACAAACGCCAGACAGGTGCTAAGTTTCTTAGAAGATACACACAACTCCAGGGGCTTTTCTCTCAATAACCTGTTTTAAGGAGGATGCTGGATGGCACGTATCATTCCCGGTGTACAAGTAACCGTCGTCAAAGAAGTCATCCCTCCCCAACTGGCGCCTTCCGGCGTATTGGGACTGATCGGGCTGACTGAAAAGCTCGATCAGGTCGAGCGCGCCGCCAGTTGGAGCCGTTTCATCGCAGTCTGCGGGTCCAGCGCCGCTTACAGCCTGCCCGAGGCGCGGCAGGTGCTCGCCAACGGCGTGTTCGAACTGGTCATCGCACCGGTTAAATCCACCGTGGCCCAGGCCGCCGTCGTCACCCTACCTGCCGCAACCGGCAACGATACGGTCCTGACCCTGGAGGCCCGCGCGCCCGGTTCCTGGGCGAACGGTTTCGTCGTCCGCGTCATTCACCGAGCCGGCAAGTTCGACCTGGAAGTACGCGCTTCAGCCGCCACCGAGCCGCTCGAAGTACAGCGCAATCTGGTCCTGGACAGCATCGGCAAGGAACTGCAATCCGGCATCGTGCGGGTGACCGACGCCACGGCAGGGGCTCTTCCCAAAGACGGTGATTACCCGCTGGCAGACGGCAAAGACGCCACGCCTGCGGATTACATCGACGCTCTCAAGCGTCTGGAAGATGAGCCGGATGTGGATCTGGTGCTGGCGGCCGTGCAGGATTTCAGCACCGTCGCCAACGTGACCAAAATCTACAGCGAGGTCATCAGTCATTGCCAGCGCATGAGCGAGGACAGCAAGGGCCGCATCGGTTTCGGCCAGACGCCACCCGGCAGCGCTCCGGTCAAGGACTTTACCGATATGGCCAGCACCCTGCTGTCTGACCGGTTCGTGCTGGCGGCGCCGCACGGCGTGGCCGGTGCGGTGGCCGGCCGGGTCGGCAACCTCAGCTATTTTCAATCGCCGACCTTCAAGCAACTGGCCGGCTCGAGCACCTTGAGCCGTGCCCTGACCATCGAGGAACAGCAGACGCTGCTCAAAGGCAATGTGGTTCCCATCATCAACCAGCGCGGCAGGGGTATCATCATCCTGCGCGGGCTGACCACCGACGGCGATCAGATCAGTGTCCGCCGGGTGGCTGACCGGGCGGTACGCGGCGTCAAGGCCATCGGCGAACTGTTCATCGGCCGCCTGAATAATGAGGACGGACGCGGTGCCCTGAAACAGAAACTAACGGAATTTCTGGTACAGATGGAAAAAGACGGCGCTATCGTGCCCTCCACCGACGGCAAGGATCCGGCTTTCAAGGTCGATGTGTACTCGTCGCAGGCGGATTTCGCCCAGGGCATCGTCCGGGTCGATATCGCCGTCAGGCCGGTGCGCGCTATCGACTTCATCTACGCCACTATTCTGGTTCAGGTCTGAGTTGACGAGGGGACATCATGGCAACGGTATTTTCCGCAAACCGCAGCAGCGTACTGATCGATGGCGCGGCCGTAGACGGATTGCAATCGCTGGTCTTCCGGGTGGTGACCGAGCGCGAGGACATCCGCGCCGTGGGCAGCAACGAGCGGGTCGATGTCAGTTTCGGGCTGCGCACGGTGCAGGGCGAACTGATCGTTAAGTCGGCCAACTACGCGCTGGAGACCCATTTGCAAGACCAGAGTCGCTTTCAACTGGTTGCCAACCTCAAGAAAGACGACAGCCAGGAAGCGCCCAAGCGTACCTTATCCTTCGACGATTGTTATATGGAGACCAAGGCCTTCGGTATGGACGCTGGCGGCAGCGCCATGACCACCTACGGCTTCAGCGCTACCCGAGTGCGTGAAGAATAGCTGCTCCGATGGATCAGGTGGTCGTGGACGGAGTTGGCTACGCCGTCGACTTCAAGGGTTTTAATTTCCCGCTGGAAGCCATGGTGTCGGATGGGACCAGGGTCAGCCTGGCGCCCTGGCCTTATCAGGCGCATATCGATGCCTTGCGGGACTGTGTGCTGCCGGGGAAGGGTGGCGTACAGCTCGACAGTGGGGCCTTCGCGCAACGGGTGCTCCACCATTCCCAAATACCGGCGGCGCTGCACGCTGAATTGACATCTTTGGCGCTGTGGTGGGCGGCGGGCGGCGGGGAAGCCCCGGTCGTCACAGCGGATGGAGAGTGGCATACACTCGGCGCAGTGCGCGTGCGGCTGCGTCCCTGGAGCAGCGGCGAACGCTTTGCCGCCCTGGCCGCCAACCTGCATCAGAATGAAACGGACCTGGCACTGGATATGGCTGGCTATCTGGATGCCATGATCACCACCAGCGTGCTGGCTATCGATCCGCCCATTCCACTGGCTGAACTGGATGCTGCCTCCACCACCGCCCTGCTGGATGCGGTCATCACCTTGAATATCGTGCCCGCTGGAGCGGTCGAGCAGGGTGTGCTGGAATCGCCTCAAGCCGCCCGGCTCACCCTGCGTCTGTGCCGCGCGCTGCAATGGACCCCTTCGCAGATCTGGGCGCTGCCGGCGCAGGAAATGGATCGGTTACTGGCACTGCTGGATCGGGTCGAAGGCGCGCCGCCATCTAATATCGGATCGCCGGGGCTGGCAGCTTATCCGGATGCCGTCGTGATTCGCGTGGAGGACGACTAATGCCGCGCAACGTTCGCCGGGCAGATTTGTGCACACGGCTGCTGGCGCCATTCCCGCCGCTGTTGGAGGAGGCGCAGCGGTTGCTGCACGCAACGGTGGCCGAGGAGCAGGCGGCGGAACTGCATCCGCCAGCGCTGCACGACCCGGCGGTCGCGAAGACGATGACCGTTGCGCCGGGTCCGAGCGCGACGGCGGTTCATGGCGCGGCGGCCCCGTCGCCGAACCGGGGTGCATTGCCACTGCAACCAGCGTCGTATAACAATTCCGCGTTCGTTCCGACGGTCGAGCGTCAGTTCGCTGGCGCCACGCCTTCCATTGTGCCGGGCATGTCGCGGCATGACGATGCAGTGGCTGGTCCGCCAACGGCTGCCGCTGTTCCTGAATTCTCCCGCTATCACCACCGTCCCACTATCCGCCTGACGCCACGGACTTCCGTCGTACCAGCGTCTCGACCGGCGACCGCGTTTGCCAGCGCCGCACCGGATTCACGGTCAATGAACGTCAGCACAGTGCCCTCACCGGTTCCCGGCGATACCATCTCCGGCGCACAGCGGGCAATGCCTGGGAGCGCCGGCGTCCCCGCCGGCCTGCAGCAGCACCGCACACCTGGGAGCGCCGGCATCCCCGCCGGCCGGTGGGAAAGCGCCGCCGTAGCCAACGAGCGCCAAGCCGTACTCAGTGATGCCTCGCAGTCGCCTCCGCCTGCAACTTCCCCGGCCACGGCGCCCCTCAGCCGGCAGGGTATTCTCCTGATCCCGCGCCCGGTACAGCAGGCGGCGGCGCGCCTGGCGAACGGGGTCGAGCCTGTAGTGGAGCGAGCCTACCGGCTCACGCAATCGGTGCTGAACGCGTCGGCGTCAGAACCGCTGACGGTGCAGGAAAAACCGGTAGGACAGGTGCACAACACGTTCAACGTGGCGGTCTCGCTGAATCCATCCGAGACGGCTGCCGGCGTGGATCGGGAAGAGCTGCAAGAGGCGCTGATCGAACTCCTGCGCACCGCGGCCCGCCGCCAGGGACTGGAGGTCTGAGGCATGGCCCAGGATATCGCTTATCGCGTCAAAATCGGCAGCCACACCGCCGCCAGCCGGGCGCAGGAAAGCGATTGCCAGTTGCTGACGCTGCGGGTCGAACTGAGCATGGATGGCGGCGGACGCTGCGCCATCCAATTGGGCGGCTCCACTATCGCCGTGCAGCCCGGTGCCACCGTCAAGGTCGAACTGGACGCGGGCGACGGCCTGCTTGCTGTATTTACCGGCCAATTGGACCAGGTGCGCCTGGGTTCATCGTCGCAATGGCTGCTGGCCGACGACAGTCTGGCGGCGCTCGCCCGGTTGGACCTGGAGGCGGCTTATCAAGATGTCAAGGCGGGCTTTATCATTAAGGACATCTTGCAGAAAGCGGGAGTGACCGCCGGCGAAGTCGTCGACGGTCCACCATTACCCGCCTACGTGCTGCACCGGGGACCGCGCGCCCTGCGCCATCTGCAAACGCTGGCGGAACTGTGCAGCGCGGACCTGTATACCGACGGTCAGGGCCGGGCGCATTGCGCCGTTCCCCGCAGCGGAGGAACCACCGAACAGACCTTTCGTTATGGCGAAAACATTCTCACTCTGGACCTGCACCTCACGCCGCCGGTCTGTGACAGCGTCGAGGTGTGGGGCGAAGGCGCTGCCAGCAGCCAGGGCGTCGACAAATATTACTGGCTGGTCACCGACCTGACTGGCGTCAATGGCAAGGCCGCGCTCGCCCCCGACGGCCAGTTGAATCCAGGCCGCCTGGGCAAGCAGCCTCGCCAGATCCGCCAGGGAGCGGTACGTAGCGGTGAAGCGGCCCGTAGCGTCGCCGAAGCCCAAATCAAGGCGCTGGCCGCCCGGCGGCTGCGCGGCTCTATGGAAGTGTATGGGACGCCAGGCGCAGCGCTGGGCGACCGGGTCCGAATAACGGGACTGCCCGCCAGCCACCGCGCCACCGCCGCTTTGTCCGGCGGCCCTCCCCCCCGGATACGGCGGCTACAGCACCGGCTGGACCGACAACGGGGCCTGCTCACCCGGCTGGATTTCTGACATGGCAGTGCGGATCGGTAAAGTCGACTTGCCCGGCGTGCAGGATCTCTACACGGAGGAAGCCCGCACGCTGGTGGAACAGCGCGTGCCCGAACAGCAGGGCAGCGTGTTCCAGGACCTGGGGCGGGAGCCGCTGACCCTCGTGCTGGAAGGCTTGCTGTTCGGTGAGGAGGCGCTGACCGGGCTGGAGGAACTGCGCCAGGCGCAGAGCAAGGCCAAACCGTTGCCGTTCGCCGCCGATATCGCGGTCGGCGCCGAGCTGACCGATGTCCTCATCGAAGATCTGCGCATCCGCCAGGTGGCCGGTTACCAGCAGCGTTACCGGTTCACCCTGCGCCTGCGGGAGTACGTGGCGCCGCCGCACCCGGCGCTGGCCGATCTGGTCACGGTCAAGGCCGGCATTCGGACCGATGCCGACGCCTGGGGAACCGGCGCGCTGGCGGCGGCCAAAGTTTTGCAGAACCCAGCCGGCCTGCCTGCCATGCTGGCGGCGATGCCCAGCCTGCTGGACCACCTGAGCGCCACCGATCTGGGAAGCAGCATTCTGCGGCAGGTAATGGAGCTCAGCAGCGCCGACCTCGGCAATATCCTCAATGCAGTGAGTAAAATAAATCCGGATTTTCTCAAGGCGCTCAAGGGTGGACCGGAGTTTTTGCTGCAATTGAAAGCAGTTGCCGAGTCCGCGGAAAAGCTGGTATCCAGCATCGAGGGTTGCGACCCGCTGGAGCCGCTGCGGCCACTGTTAAAGCAAGGCGGTTGAATGAGCACGCTTCGAGACATCGTCCAGGCCGTAGCTGAACTGGCGCACAGGCTGGACGAGCTGCTGCGAACCGACACCGCCAACGCTGCACCGGAACTGGCGCAGGCGCTGGGCGCGCAGGTTCAGTTCAATCAGGCGATTGGGTTGTTAGGCGAACAGTTACAACAACTCGGCGCTGGTCTGGAAAAACTGCACGAGCCGCTGTTGCACATCGATGCGCTGGAGGGTCTGGTAAGCCTATTGCGGCCGTTGCAACCCTGTCTGGCCCGGTTGGTGGACAGCGTCAAAGGCGATCTGGGCCAGTTGGGTTTGGCGCAAACCGGTCCAGCTTTTGATGTCGTCGTTCAACGCGTGGAACGGGGCGCTCAGACGCTGACGCGTGGTCAGGATTGGTTGCGACAGGCGCCTTCCGTGACGGATATGGATGGGTTGCGGCAGCAATTGGAAGACCTGAACAAAGCCCTGAACAATCTCAAAGTGACGGCCTGAGATGAGCGACATGGGTGGCAATGACACCCTTTTCGGCGGCATCGCCGCCAGCCTGACGGAATTTCGGAGCGAGGTGGAGGGCGCCGCCGGTCGGAAGATACGCGCCATGGGCGGCAGCAAAGGCCCCCTACCGGAACTGGTGCGGAGCGTATTGACGGTGCAGGCGCAGGCGCTGGCATGGCTACATGAGCTGGTGGTGAAGAGTGAACAGCAATCGACCAGCGCCGACGCCGTGCTCGCCGCCTTGGAAGTCATCGACAGTATCGGCGCTCTGGGCAGGAGCCTGAAATTCGGTGATACGCCTGCGCTGCTCGGTTTACCTGCCGAACCCTTTGAACAGCTTAGCGCGGCGCTGATCAAGGCTGACGAGGTATTGGATTATGGGCTGAAAATCGGCGCGCTGTTGCCCCGGCCCGAAGAATTGGCGCAAGCGCGCGGGGAACTGGAAAGGTTGTTGGGAAAGCGAGTCGATCCCCGACTGACGCTGCCCGGTTCGTTGGAGCAACTGCTGTTGGATATCGCCGCCGTGAAGCGCTGCTAAGATCGATGCTCAGGCCACAGCTATTTTAGAACGAGGTAAGTCACATGGCGGAAAACCCGCAAAATGTGTTCGATTTGTTTGCCCGCTTGCTGTTTATCATGCGGCGCTCGCTGGAAGACTTAGAAAAACCGGGGCGTCCGCCACGGTGGGTGCGGATCGCCCGCGCCCGGAACGCACAGGGGCACGCCCTTGGCAAAGGCGTCAAGAGCGGCGTAGAGGGCCTGGCCACGGCGCTGTCCTTTTCGGTGGAGCTCGCCGTGACTCTGCGCGATATCCTCGCCGAGACCGACGCCACCGAGGCGTTCATTGAACTGGTCTGGGACTTCATCCAGAACACCGACACGCTGGTGACCAGGGGCTCCACGCTGGTGGGAGAAAGTCTGGATCTAAAGCAGCTTAAAAATTTCGAGCTGCCGAACCAATTCACCCGATTCAAGGATCAGACAGACGATGTTCTCAAGGGCATTCTGAAGCTGGTCCCAAGCCCTGAAGATGTGGCTAACCTGGGTCATGAACTCTATCGCCTGCTGTGTGTGGAGCAACTGGAGGGCGCTGTTTCACGGGATGCCGTAGACCATCTGAACGTGCTGACCAGCGGCAAGGCGCGGCTGCTGCCGTGGGCATTTGGCTTGCCTGCGCCGCTCTACCGCCGGAACTCCCAGCAAGAGCCGCTGCAGTTAGCCTGTATGGGCAGTCGCCGGGTATGGCAAATCGACGCCGGTCCCCTACCCGGCAAAAGTCAGGTCGTCTGGCAGGCCGATAACAAGGTGGAGACCCTGGTGGAATTCTCCTTCGAGAATTCCGATGATCTCTATGAAATCAATCGGGTTTTGGAGCAACTGGGATATACCAAGCCATCCTTGAGCAAGCCAAGGGAATTCGGGCCGGAACTTACTCAACGTCTCCGTTATTTCCAGGTTTTCAACGAGCTGCCAGTCACCGGCAAACTGGACAACGCCACCCTTAACCGTCTGCTGAATCTGGATTACGGCGCCAAGAATGTGGTTCGCGCCAGGAGCTTCGACAGCACGAACACGCAACTCATCCAGCGGGCGGAAGATACCAGCGTCCTCAGCGGCGCAATACCGCTGGTCAATCCGCTGGCGGATGACCCCGCAGCGGAGGGTCTTGTGCTCAAGTGGAATTCGCCATCCGGTCCTTATGCCTATTATGAGTTTCGCACCGCGCCCGAGCAGGGACCGGTGGCCATGCCGGCGAGCGGCGGTTGGATCAGCGACCGTGACGATGGCGCCGTTATTGGCTTCGTCGCCTTGGAATCCCGCGCCATCCGCAGGAAAGAAGAAGGACAGTTCGAGTATGCCGGCGCCATTCTGTCGGAAGGGGAAGCGGCCAGCGGCCGAATGTTTTTCGCCGCCCGCCATGTGGAGCCCTGGAAGGCGGGGCGGAGAGGCGTCCCCCAAAGCGGCGCTCTGTTCGGCGCCGACCAGCCGACAGGTATCGTGTCGCCAGAATCGATTTCTCGTCTCTACCAATGGGTTTCCTTGGACAGCCTCAAAAAGTTGCAATCAGGCAAAGTGTTGTTCATCCAGGCTAGCGTTCTGCAACGTTCCCTCTATACCGATCGCGCCCTTAAAACCAAGATGCCGGATCAAGGACGGATACGATTGGAGTTCTATGGTGCAGATGTATTCCAGGGGGATCTGGGCACCCGTAGACCTCCCACCACAGCAAATAAGCGTCTGGACGGCATGGAGACCGACACCGACTGGTTCCCGGATCATACGACCGTGACTGCTGCGCTCACCTTGGAAGCGGTGGTGCGCAATCGCAACTGGACACGACGGCTAACGGGTTGGCTGGAAGTCCCTGAAAAAGCCACCGGCTTGTTGTTAGCCTTGGAAGGAAAGCATCAGTCGGGCTGGGATATCGACGCTTATTTCGACAATGTCGAGCTGTTTTATGAATTGCGGGAGCAGTCCGCCTGAGCCATGAGCGCCGACATCGTCGCTATCATCCGCGCCATCGTCCAGGACGAACTGAAATCGGTTCGGTTGGGCGACATTGCCGTTGTGACCAGCGTATTTCCCCATACCGACGCCGGCGACGGTAATAATTACGAGTGTAATGTCAGGTTGCGGGAAGGGACGCTGGAACTGCGCAAAGTACCCATCGCCACCTCTCACGTAGGCATGGTCAGCGCTCCACGGGTGGGTGAGCTGGTGCTGCTTTCCTATGTCAACGGCGATCCCAACCGGGCCATCGTGAGCGGACGGCTGTACTCGGACAAGTCCCGACCGCCGCTGCATAAGGACAACGAATGGCGGCTGGAAGCGCCGTTACAGAGCCAGACCTCGCTGGCCATCGACGAAAAAGGGGCGGTGGTGATAACGGCGGGTAAGACAGTGGTGAAGGTCAACAAAGACGGCAAGGTGGAAATCACCGGCGACGAGGATACTGAAAGTGGAAATCAAGGGCAACGTCAATTTGAAGTGTGCTGACTGCAAAATCGATGCTTCCGGTAAAATCGAGCTGGGCAGCGGCGGTACGGGGGTGATCACCGAAGCCAGCCATAAATGTTATTTCACCGGCGCGCCGCTGGTGAGTTCTAAAAATGTGACCGCCAAGGGATAGCTCGATGCCGGCGCCGACTGTACCCCAACTCGAAGCCATCGCCAGCAATGCCCTGCAGTCCGCCGGTATTCGCGGCCAAGGCGCGGCAGGTCTGGCCAGGGCGCTGGCCGACGCCACGGCGCAGGCGCTGACATTGTTTATCGGTCAGGCGCAGGTATTGTCCGGCATTCCAGCGGTGGTCTCGTCCGAATCAGGCAGCGGCGCCACCGTGGGACCGGGCCGCCTGCTGCCGCCGCCGGCGGGTGGTCCCGACGCCGTCCAGCTTGAGGGATTGGCGCAGGCGGCATTGACGGCGCAACACATCCAGGGCGAAAAGGCGAGCGCGCTGGCCAAGGTTATCGCCGCCAGTCTGGCCCAAGGCATTGCTCTGTTTACTGCTCAGATGCAAGTGAAGTCAGGGATAACCATCAGCAGTTTCGTTACCACCAGTCCGGGAAATCTGCACTGATGCCAGCGCCGACCCAAGCGCAGTTACAGCCGTTCGTAGCAGGCTTGATGCAGCAAAATGAATTGCGTGGTCAGGGAGCGCCGGCGCTGGCGGGCGCTATCGCTGATCTCATCGCCCAGGCGCTGAACCTGCTGGCGACTCAGGCGAAAGTCGTCCCCGGCATCCCCTGCTCGACGAGCGCTACGGTGGGACCGGGGAGCTTAAAGTAATGACCGACCTATTCAAGACGGATTTACGACTGGTGTTTCCCTGTCCGGACGCGGCCGATCTGGCGGTAGGGGCGACAGATCTGGAAACCGTCAGCGGGGTGGATAACCTGGTGCAGGCTTTGACCCTGCGGCTGCTGGTGGATCAGGGGGAACTGCGTGGTCTGGGGCATCCGCTGTACGGCAGCCGGATTCGGGACCTGGTCGGCGCCACCCTGGATCGGGCCAATCTGGAATTGTTGCGCCGTTATGTGCGCCAGACCCTGCTGGCGGACCCCAGGGTCGAGGTAGTGACTCAAGTCATCGTGCAACTACGCCAGGATGCGCTCGACACGGTAGAGGTGTGGGCGCAGGTGACGGCGGTCGGCGGCGAACAGGCCGAAGTCGGAGTAAACGTTTATGTCGGCTGAAGCACCTTATTACAGCAAGGATTTCGCCACCCTGGTGCAGGATTTGCTGGGCCATCTGCAATCTCCCGGCGGCGGCAGGACGGCGCTGACCGATATTACCGAGGGCAGTGTGGCACGTACCTTGGTGGAAGCCTTCGCTCGCGAGTTGGCGGTCTGTTATGAACAGTTGCATCTCGTCTATCGCTATGGCTATTTGGATACGGCGGCAGGCGTGGCGCTGGATAACGTGGTGGCTTTGTTGGGCGTCAGTCGGCGACGGGCCGGGCATCTGGAGGGGAATGTGACCTTCAGCCGGCAGCAGCCGGCGCCGGAGGATATTCCCATTCCCGCCGGCACGCTGGTGGCGGGCCGCGACATCCCGCTGTTCGAGACGGTCGGCGCGGTGCTGTTGCGCAAGGATGATCGAGAGACCCTGGTGGCAGTCCGCTCGGTGGAACCGAGCGGGGAGACGGTGAAAGTAGGCGCCGGTAAAATCACGGTCATGCCCCGGCCCATTCTGGGGATAGAGACGGTGACCAACCCTGGCGAACTCATTCTGCGCCAGCGGGAAGAAAGCGATGAGGAATTGCGGGAACGGACGCGCCATGCCCTGCAACGCGCCAACCGGGGGACGCCCGCGGCGCTGGAACAGGCGGTGAAATCGCTGGGGATCGTCCAGGTTACGGTACGGGAGGAAAAACCGGGCCAGGTCGAGGTCATTCTGGGCGATCTCGATATCTCCGAGGACTTGCTGCAACAGGCCAAGGAAGAAGTGGAAAAGGCGCGGCCAGCAGGGATTCAGGTCACAGTCCAGACAACCACCCCGATCTGGATTCAGATTAATGCGATTGTGGAGCTGGATGATAACTATCCTGACTCTCGGAAAAAACTTATCCAGAACAGTATCGAACAGGCGCTACTACCCTATTTTTCCGGTCTGAAGATCGGCGCTCCGGTGCGTTGGGCCAAAGTGCAGACCATCCTTACCAGCCCTACCGAAGTGATCCAGTTACATTCGATGCATGACCGTCACTATCTGGAGCCCTATCGGGGAACGCCAGGGCAGTTACAAAACAAGGCATCGGATTATGTCACCATTAACAACGACATCCGGATTGGCGCCACCGAGCGGGCCATACTGGATGTCCGGGTGTTGCCACTTCGTCTCAGCCTGGAACAACTCAAACTGGGCAAAATCACCGTGACGAGAGATGACCGTGTCTAAAGCCAGGCTGCGGCGGGAACGTCTGCTGGCCTTGCTGCCGCGGATTTACGCTGCGCAACCGGACGACAGCGCAATAGGACTATTGATCGAGGCGATGGCGGCGGTTTTGGCCGAACTCGACGATGCGCTGGAACGCGCCCTGCGGGATCACTGGGTGACGCTGGCCAGCGGCGCGTCTTCCCAGTCCGCCGAGGCCAGCGCTCTGGAGTTGCTGGGTCATCTGCTGGGCGTCCACCCGCTGCGCTGGCGCGAACCGGGAACGGAGGGAGAAGAAAAGACGGAGGCAACCGAGGCTTTTCGGCAGCGCCTGTTGCTTACGGCGGACATCCTGACACAGGGTCTGACCACACCCCGTGCCCTGCTGGCTCTGACCATGATCACGCTGGGTGCGGAATTCTGTTCCCAGGTTCAAGCAGACGGCGACGCCACGCGCGGTTGGGGTATGCCGCTCGGCGTCTGTAGCCGCTGTCCGGTCTGTCAGGGCAGGCAGACAGGTCCCTGTCCTAACGCCGCTCGGCGGGTGATGGAAGCATGGATTACCGATAATCCGCCGACGCGGCAGCGGTGCGAACAGCATATTGATTTGCAACTGGATCAGCGGGGAGGCGGCGCCGTCGATTTCATTGTCGACAACGCCAGCCTGGTGCCCGATATTCCAGCGCTTACTGTGCGGGCGCTGGATCGGGAGGTTCGCTATCCGGCTGTACAGAACCATGCCACTCATGAAATCTGTCTGTTTGCAGGCGCGCTAAAGGCTGGCGAGTGGCTCAGCATCTGGCCCCAGATAAGACAGGAAGAATGGAATCCCTTCGACAGTTATGAGGCGACCGACCACCATGCCTGGTGGCGTCAGTATCCTGCAGGCAGCGCGGTCATCATCGACCGCCAGGGGCGTCTGGCTGATGTCAGCCGCCGTGTTTACTATTTGCAGGGTGCGGCTTTCGATCAGACCGAGGTGGTGTTTGCCGGTCCGAACGCCAGCGAGGGCGTGCGGTTTGCCGGGTTAATTCGAGGAACGTTTTTCGATAATTCCGCTGCCCTGTTCGAAGAAACCTGCTTTGCGACCTCCGAGCCGCAGGTGCGTACCCCGCGGTTAATAGCCGACGCAAGCCGCTGGAGCTATCAGATACTTACCAAAAGCGACATTAGCGCGATCACTGGTCGGGAGGGCGGCGACTTGTGGGAGCAGGCCCCCGAGCAGGCGACGGCCGCCAATGTGGCCTTGACGTTGTCATGGTGGCGACGGCCGCCGGCGACTTTCCGCTTGCGGATACCTCGCAACCCCTGGGTGATCGATGCCGGCAGACGGGGAGCCGTAACCCTGCTGCGGGACAGCGTAGAACAGGCGCGGGCGGTGGGTGTACGGGGGCTGGTGGATTTTCCCGAACCCGCACACCGGGAGTTACAGTTCTTCTCCGAGGTGGGGCGGTTGCATGCGCACCACCGTCAACAGATCGAGGTTAGGCTCCAGGAAAGCGAGTTGATTATGTCAGTTCAGGCTAAACAGCAGGAAGATCATGAACTTAAAGACATGTTTTCGCTACTCGGGGTGTTTGATACAACCCGGTTGAACTGGACCCATCTGGGTTAGAGCCCGGCGTCCCTGTCGGCTCGATAAATAGGCGGAGTACACAACAATGGCAATAACAGAGCGGCATGGCATGACCGGCCATCTGACCATCGTGTTGCGAGACTGTCACGGGCAGGTAGTACTGCAACAGCGGGTGAACAATCTGATCACTACGGCGGGAAAAACCCTGGTCGCCGAATTGTTCACCGGCGCTTTGCAGGGCAAACCGGAGTTTTCTATTGCCGTGGGAAATGGTGCCAAGATCGCTGTTCCCGGCGATACTCAGTTGGAGCGACAGCTTGACCGGGCGCCGGCTATTACACCGGCGATTCGGCTGGTGGAAACAGAAGGGCAGCAGAAAGCAGTCGCCACCATTACAGCGACCTTGCCGATGCTGGCTGTCGAGGCGCCCAACCAGGAATTGAGCGAGGCCGGCATCCTGATCGAACTGCCCAATCAAAAGCCGGTGCTCTACAACCGGGTCACCTTTCCGGTGATTACTCGAACCAACAATCTGGAAATGACGCTGACTTGGGAGGTATTGTTCTAATGGCCAGACCTTATCCCTATGTGCCCAAAGACGCCGGCGACATTATTCGCGCCGATGACTGGAACGAGCTGCAGATAAGAGCACAGGAAGAAATTCAAACTCATCAGCATACCGGCGATAGCGATGGGTCACTGATACCCCGCACGGGAATTGAGCCGGAAGCCATCGACGGCAGTCGGATCGACCCGGAGGCTGAGGTCACTTTAAAAACCTTGACCATCACGGAAGAACTGAAGGTGAACGGCCAGGCAATTCTGGGAGAAGTGGATGAATGGCTGGACCGCATAAAAGGAACCCTGACGAGTTCTTTGGAGGTCACCGGTAAGGCGCAACTAGGCTCCCTTTCGGTCAGTGGGAAGGTCGGCATTGGCGTGGCGGAACCACAGGCCAAGTTGCAGATTATGGACGGCGCCATTATGCCGGCTCCGGGTAATACCGGGGATAGCGGTATCCTGTTTCCCACAGATTCGTTCGGTAGTGGCAGTGATACAGCCTGGATCAGGCATCACAACGCGCGGGGCGGCGCCAAAGGCACGCTCGAAATCGGCATTGCTCCTGATGGGGATGACCATATCGTCTTGAATCCTACCGGCAATGTCGGTATCGGGACGCAGGAACCACAGACCAAGCTCGAGGTGGCAGGCGTTGTCAGGGCGCGAACCTTCGAGTCCACCAATCCGCTGCGGCATCGCATGTACCCGGCTGATCCGCTGGTCTATCAAGACATCTTCGAGGCAAAAACAAAGGGAGCAATTGCCAAACTGGGTAATCCGCAGTACGACGAGACGACCTATAGTAGTACTACAAAAACATGGAATGGGCGCCGCATTATCAGGTTTGGGAGTAACAACGAAACGGACGATAACGGAGCGCGGGTCACTATTCCTGCTGGCTATGATACTGTCTGGATACGGGTGCTGGGTAACAGTTGGAATGCTGTAAAGACCTATTTTCTGGATGGCGCCCGGGAGGATATCGGTCTTTGGGTAGGGGGATTTAGGGGATTAAATTGCTACTGTCCGGATGGATCCCTGTCTGATGGCAACAGCGAGGCAGCATTTCATCAATGGCTGCCTATCCCTACGCGGCGCGCCGGATTGCTGGCGTTGATTTCCAAACCCAATACCAATAGTGATTTCTGGTTGTCCGGACTGGCATTCAGTAAGAACCCGTGGGCGCATGCCACGCAATCGGCAATCACATACCACTGGGTTCTGAATGGTGGAAATAATGTGAATTGGTACAGCGATTCATCGAATCATGATGTCCTTGGGATGATTGTTCAGAAAACTAACTGTGAATTGAAAGTACCGGTAATCCCGTCTGGACGCGATAAGCTGCTTTATCTTATTGAGTATAATAGTGTCTGGAATGGTTGCATGCACGCGGGCATCACCGTCAATAACCAGCCGATCGAACGGTTTACGGCTACCTACGACAATCCGTTTGCTCGTCACTGGAACAGCAAGTCATATGAACGGTACATCGCTGCCCGTATTCCGGCCAACCTGATTCCTGCCGATGCCCGATGGCTCAGTATCCGAATCGATATGAGTACTCAGATTGATAGTATCTACTTTCGCGAGATTGGCACCCATGATCTGGATATCCCGTGGGGCTGAGAAGCTGCAAGCTAATGAAAGAGTTATTACAAAATCGTCTGCAACAACTTAAGAGTGAATATGCCACCGGCCAGACAGTCATGACTGAATTACGTAAAAAACAGGAGAATCTCCAGGAAACATTGTTACGCATCAGTGGAGCTATCCAGGTATTGGAAGAATTGCTTGCTGAAGAGCGACAGTCCGAGACTAACCAGCCCGATGTGGCGCCGCCTAGGCTGTTGAATCTGGCTAATTTTAATCAGCATCTGTTCATGCATAAATCATGTTATAGTCTCGCTAATGGTTATCCAGACATTCGTTGCCGTTGGCACCCTGGGAGCGCCGCACCCCAGTGCGGCTTTTAAATGCCGCACTGGGGTGCGGCGCTCCCAGGGATATCACTGCATAGGTCCGGTTCTCAATTAGCCGAACTATAATCTAGGGTGCGTCCTACGCACCAAAGCCTGCTTGATCAGTGCAGCAAAGTTGCATGAAGAAAATCCAGAGGAATTGGTACAAATTCAACAGCCTAGGCGCCGCCCGTGGCTTGATAACGAACAGTGAATTGGGAAATAGTATAATGGCTGACAGACCTGATCCGTATGTGCCCAAAAAGCCCGGCGATGTTATTCAAAGCGGCGCCTGGAACGAATTGCAGGTTAGAACCCGGGAGGAAATCCGTAGCCATACTCACCAAGGCGGTGAAGAGGGCGCCTTGATAACCCGTGAGGGCATTGAGGAGAAAGCGATTGATGGTAGTCGGATCGACCCCGAATCCGCAGTCACGCTAAAAACTTTGAAGGTAACCGATACCGTTCAGGATGATTTGAAAGTTACCGGCACAGCCAGCGCGAAAAGCTTCGCTGCAAATAGCGCTATTCTTCAAGATAATTTAGAAGTTAATGGCACAGTCAAAGCTGGAAATCTCGTAGGGAATGGCGCTGTTCCTAAAGGAGTGATTGTCATGTGGTCTGGAAAGGAAAACGAAATTCCGCCCGGATGGGTACTCTGCGATGGCCAATATGGAACACCGGATTTGAGAGGAAGGTTTATTGCCGGCGCTGGGGGCGAAAATGCAGACTATCAGTCTGGTGATCACGGTGAACCGGATAGTCATATTCATAATATTGAATATTCCACCCTTATAATGTTATGACGAATCCAGCAGGGAATCACTATCATATTGTTGGCTCTACGTGGAGGACATAGCGGCGGTCTTTCGTTTGGTAACCCAGGTAATACTTCTGAAGGTTGAAGATCATAGCCATAGCTTAAATTAGTTAATCACTCAAAATTCACCAGTAATCCAAATTCAGGACTTAATAGACCCAAGTGGTATGCTCTTTGTTTTATTATGAAACTATGAGGATGCGACTTATGCGTACCACTGTGCGAATCGATAGTGAGCTAGCGTAGCCTGGATGGAGCGGAGCTTGCGAAGCGTAATCCAGGTTCTTCCAGCTAGCCGAAATGATGATCATGCCCTTCACTCCACCATCTGCGAATACTATCCGCAGGATGATAAATTGAGACAAGCAATTACCTCCTTACCGGAATCGGAGTATGACCACTGACCTCAGCAATCCGCATGACCGGTTTTTTTAAAGAGCAGGCTCGTTAGCAAAACGTCTCTCTCAGGCTTTTTGATAGTGATCCCATGCTAAACACACTCGAAGACTATTTACTGACCGCCTTACGGCAGCTCCACCCAAAGGAATTGACGATCCGGGCCGGCCCGCCAAGCCCGCCGGCAACGACCGACAGGCAACTGCTTACCATCGCGGCGGTTACCCTGCAACTTTCTCAGCTCGACGCGGGGGAGGAAAATAACGACCGACGCGAACCGGCCTTTTTCAGCCAGCGCTTCGAACTGACCACCGACGGCAGGCAGGTCGATTTCAGCCTGCCCACCGGGGCAAGCGGCCAGCTTGCCGCCGTGGAATCACCCCCCGGAAAAATCGCCCGACCCGGAGACGATTATCGCCTGGAGGGGAATACACTCAAGTTCTATCGCGCCCCTGCGCAGCAAGTGATAGTGCAGATGCGCGGCGAGCGGGCGCGAGGCTACCAGGAAACGCTGCCCTGTCGAATCGCTATCGAACTGGCGGCCTGGGCGGAAACGGCCCAACAGGCGGATAATCTATTGCTTCCTTCGGTAGCAGCAGCGCTGAGCTGCTTTGTCGAGCGGGATGTGCTGGAACTTGCCCAGAATGACCAGACCGGCATTCGGGTGCGGTTGTGCAAGCCCTTGCTCGGCATGCACAGCATCGAGCGCAGCGTCGAGCAGGTGGCGCAGGCGCGTTACCTGCGCAGTCTGGCGCGACTGCAGTTGAACGGGCAACTGGAACTGACCCTGACGCTGGGAGCGCCGCTGCCGATGAGCGTCATTGAGCAAATCGTCATCCGCCAGAACGACGATTAACCCTTTCCATCAACGCGCTGGAGACCACCGACCATGAGCGAATCCACTAATAAACTAACCCAGGCTTACAACCGCACGATGGAGCGCGTCCACCTCCGGCTCGAAGAGCTGGAGGAGGCTGAAAAGGAGGTTCTGCCCAGGCTGCAAAAAAGCATCGAGCACGCCACCGAAACCGCAGTCGAACTGCAAGAACTGACCCGCAAAGAGGCGCATTTGATCGGCGCTTATGTCAAGCGGGATCTGCAGGACGCCGGCCACTATCTGGCGCAAACCGGCAGCGATATTGGCGACTGGCTGCGCTTTGACGTGGAACTGGTCGAAAACCGGCTGCTGGAGCTGTTCCGCAGCGCCGCCGACAAGACCAGTCTGGAGTTATTGGAGCTGCGGGAAACCCTCGAAGAAGCCGCCCGGTATCAGAGCGGCGAAATCACCGGTCCCGGCACGCTGCAATGCGACAGTTGCGGCGAACAGCTCGCTTTCCATGCCACTTCCACCATTCCCGCCTGTCCCCGATGTGGGGCGACCGTGTTCAGCCGGATGGCCGACACGGAAAGTTGACGTGCCTGCCGCCGGTGGGTCTGGAAGGATCGCCGACTGGCGGCAAAAGCTTAAGACCATGATAAAACTCCCGACGCGGCTGTGCAGCCGCTGGTCCGGGATGCTAAAGTTGCGACCCTTGGCGATTTCATAGCTGCAAGAGACCTGGTTATCCATGCCCGATACTTACGGCGACGCACTACAACAGTACGATCCGCTGGCCGCGCACGAACGCGAGCCCGAGCGGCTGACGGCCCGGCGCAACCGTTACCGCCTGCTCATCTTCCTCGGCGTATTCGCTGTGGGCGCGCTGGCGGGATTGAGTTACACCTTCATCCGCCCGCCGGTCTATCAGAGCATGGCGACCTTACAGGTGGGACCCGCCGAGCCGGGTGCGTCTACGGCGACTGCCGCCCCGGGTTCGTCTACCGTGGTCATCGACCGCGCCGGCGAGAGCAGCGATCCGCAGTACGTGGCGGCGCAGTTGCAGGTGCTTACCAGTCCGGATCTGTTGAGCCGCTTGTACGACCGTCTCGAGGCCGACGGCCCACGAGACGGTCTACCGACCACGCCGGGCGGACTGTACCGCTACCTGGAAGCCGTTCAGGTGGGCCAGACCAATATCATCGAACTGCGTGCCCGGGGACCGCAACGGGAGCGCTTGCCCGAACTGCTGTCCACCTGGATCGACGTCTACATGGCGGCTCAGGCCGCAGCCGAGCAGACCGGCGCAGCCTCCAGCGTCGCCACCTTGCAGGGGCAATTGCAGGAAATTGCGCCCAAAGTTGTGACCAAGCGGCGGGAACTGGAACAGTTCCGGCAGCAGTACGGCATCATCTCGCTGGAAGGCGGCGACAACCCGGCACCGGCGCAACTGCGCGGCTTACAGGACGCGTTCAACAGAGCCAGTGAAAAAGAAGCGTCCGCCAGAGCCCAACTGGCCGCGCTCAAGGAAGCGGTGGCGCAGGGAACGCCGGTTATCCGCTCGCAGGATCAAGCCAGAATCGAGCAGATGGAGGCCAAGGCCAGCCAGTTGCAGGGCTATCTGAAACAGCTTCAGGAACGCTACACGCCCCAATACCTGGCCCTCGATCCCGAGATCGGGACCATGACCAGGACCCTGAACGAGTTGGAAAAACAAATCGTCGACGGCCGGCGGACCAGCCAGCGGGTCGCCATCGCCGAAGCGGAGCAGGAATGGGCGAATGCGCGGCGCACCATCGCCAATATACAGCAGCAACTGGCCGTCCAGAGGCAGACGGCGCAGGCGTTCACCGCCCGCTTCGCCGAACACAAAGCGTTGCAGGAGCAATTGGGCCGGCTCGAACAGCTCTACCAGCAAACCCAGACCCGGCTGGCAGAGCAGGAGGTGGCGCAGCGGCAGAACTTTCCCCAACTGACCGTGCTCAGCCGGCCCAGCCTGCCGGAGCTGCCGCTCTATCCAAACTATATGCAGGATGCCGGCATCAGCCTGGTAGGCGCCCTGCTGTGCGGCATCCTGGGGGTCGGTCTGTACGAGCTGCTCAATCGCTCTCCCCAGCCGGTACCCCGCCCGGAATCGAAATCCTATTTTTACGCCATTCCCGAACAGCAGCAGAAGGCGCCGTTCAATGCCGAAGCCTTGCCTCCCGCCGGACCGCCGGCCTTACCGCGCCCGCCGCCGCGTGAGCTGTCGGCAGCCGCCGTCGAGGCGCTGCTGGCAGTCGCCGATCCGGCCGGACGGCTGCTCATCATGCTGCTGCTCAGCGGTCTGAGCCTGGAGGAAATCATCGAATTACACTGGGAGCAGGTGGATCTGGCGGCCGGCGGCTGTACGTGATGGGATCAAGTCCCCGGTCCATTCCGCTGGCGGGACGCTTACTTGCCGAACTGGGCGGTCAGGCGGCCCGGCAGCCGACTCCTGCCACGTCCGTGCTGCGGCAGCACGACCATCCCCTGGATGCCCGGGAAGCGACGGTGTTGCTGTCCTGCCTGGCGCACGATGCCGGTCTCGCCGATCCCGACGAACTGAGTCCGCAGCGCTTACGGCATACGTATCTGGCGTTTCTGGTCCGTCAGGGAGCGCGCTTGACCGAACTGGAGCAGCGCGCCGGTCATCTGGCCCCTACGGCGCTGGCAGAGTACCGGATTTTTTCCCCACCGGGCCGGGGATTGCCGTTGGGACAGATCGACTGGCTCTATCCGGCCTTGCGGACCTAACAGCGCCTGGCGAACCACTGACGGCGGCAGCGACAGGCAACAGAAGCCTGGCGCAGGCCCCGCTCCTGCAAAGATGGCAGCCGCCGTCCGTCAGGCGTCGGCGTCATCAGGGGGAATCAGATCATAGAGCGCCACCAGCGCCACGGCCCGTGGCCAGGGAACGTGCAGTTGCCCTTCCACATAACCTCGGATCAATGCCAGGGCCCACTCCAGCCGGATATCGTCCAGTGTGCGCAGACTCCATAAAGCGCAGCAACGGCACATGATCCAGATAACTGCTGGCGTAAACGGTCGCCAGCGCCCGGGCAGAAGTGGTGCCCCGCGATTCGCAGGTGCACCACTCGTAAACCAGTTTTTCAGCCTCCCTTGGTTCGATCATGACAGGCTTCTCCTAGAACAAGCGTCTAGTTAAAGCCTAGTACATGGAGAAGAAAGATTCCTCCCGATTGCCATTAATGATTTTGCCTCTCTTGGTTCCCTGCCTGACAATGTCGAGCTTGACGGGCGTTCTGCCCTGGGCGATGAAACCCAACTGTTGGGCGGCATTGCGGGAGAGGTCGATGATCACGCCGCTACGCTGCGGCCCTCGAGCCGGGCCCCGGTCGATAATACGGACATTGGTCGTGCGGCTGTTGCGCAGGTTGGTTACCCGCACCACGCTGCCGAACGGCAGGGAGGGATGGGCGGCCACCAACTCGTTCTGGCTGAAGCGTTCGCCGTTGGCGGCGCGCCTGCCATGAAACTTGTTGGCATAGTAAGTTGCCTTTCCCTGCTGGTATTGCCGCAGTTCATCGGCGGCGGCGGGGCGGATGGCGGACTGGCTGGTTAACAGTACGCCCAACCCGGCCAATGACAGAGCGGTGCGTCGGAAGGAATTGTTGGACATAAGGAAATCTCCTAAATCGGTTAACTTCATGCCTGGTGTCTTGGAAACCTTGATTTCGCAACAGAAGGTAGTGGAAGGCCCTGATTTTCAAGGGCTGATAGCTGCATTCCGGCAAACTATCCGGGACAATAATAGCCATGTTTCTATTCAAAAGTCCAAGCTTTTTGGATAAATGACTGAAATTTAGTTCAAAATGCCCATAAGCCCCCTTCATCTTCCGCTGTCCTTTGAAACTACTGATATAGTTCGTTGCGGACAGCTTTTTGGCGGCGCTTCCGCCCTGTTGCTGGCCACACTGGCACAACAGCGGCGGGGCCTGGTGCTGGTCATCACGCCGGACAGCCAGACGGCACTGGCGCTGGCGGCCGAGCTACAGTTTTTCACCCGCGGCGGCGAGTCGGACATCCTGCTGTTCCCGGACTGGGAAACCTTGCCTTACGACGTATTCTCGCCGCATCAGGACATCGTCTCGCAGCGTCTGGCCACTCTGTACCGGCTGCCTGCGCAAACGCGCGGCATTCTGCTCGTGCCGGTAGCCACCCTGCTGCAACGGCTGCCGCCACGCAGCTATCTGGATCAGCAGATGCTGCTGCTCAACGTCGGCGAACGGCTGGACCCGCACAGCATGCGCCAACGCCTGGAAGGCGCCGGTTACAGTTGCGTCTCCCAGGTCATGGAGCATGGCGAATTCGCCGTGCGCGGCTCCCTGCTCGATCTGTTCCCGATGGGCAGCGCCCTGCCTTACCGCATCGATCTGCTCGATGACGAGGTGGAAAGCATCCGCACCTTCGATCCGGAAACGCAGCGCTCCAGCGCCAAGGCGTCTGCTATCGAACTGCTGCCGGCCCGCGAATTTCCCTTGAACAAAGAGGCGATTGCGCGTTTCCGCCAGGCGTTTCGCAACCGCTTCGCCGGTGATCCGCAACGTTGCCCGCTATATCGCGAAGTCAGCAACGGCTGCGCGCCCGGTGGCATCGAGTACTATCTGCCGCTGTTCTTCGAGCACACCGCAACGTTGTTCGATTATCTGCCGACGCACACGCTGACGATCATCCTGGAAGGCATGGAGGAAGCCGCAGCGGCCTTTCAGGAACAGTTGCAGAACCGCTATGAACAACGCCGCCACGATATCGAACGGCCCCTGCTGCCACCGTCGCAGTTGTATCTGGACGCCGCCCAGTTGCGGCCACGGTTGCAGGCGCAGCGTTTGCTGGAACTGTTCCGGCAGCCGGTTACAGGTGGCGTCAATTTCGCCACCGCTGAACCGCCGCCGCTGTATTTCCAGCCGCGCACCGAGCAGCCCACCGCCGCCCTGGAAGCATTTCTGGAAAATTTTCCGGGGCGGGTGCTGTTTACCGCCGCATCCGCCGGGCGCCGCGAAAGCCTGCTGGAGACTCTAGCGCACGCCGGCCTGCGTCCCCAGGCAGTGGCAACCTGGGGCGATTTTCTGGACTCGGCACACCGCCAGGCCATCGTCATTGCGCCGCTCGAACAGGGTCTGGTGCTGCAACAACCGGCGCTGGCGGTCATCGCTGAGCCGCAGTTGGTCGGGGAGCGTGTCCGGCAACTGCGGCGGCGCGCGCCCGGCCGTGATCCGGAAACTATCGTCCGCAATCTCACCGACCTGAGCCCGGGTGATCCGGTCGTCCATCAGGATCATGGCGTAGGCCGCTATGCCGGCCTGCAGCGGCTGACGACGGCGGGCATCGAAGCCGAATTCGTGGTGCTGGAATACGCCGACAACGGCAAGCTGTATGTGCCGGTGGCGACGCTGCATCTGCTCAGCCGCTACGCCGGTTGCGCTCCCGAAAACGCGCCCTTGCACCGGCTGGGCAGCGAGCAGTGGGCGCGTGCCCGGCGCAAGGCGGCGGAGCGGGTTACCGACGTGGCGGCGGAACTGCTGGATATCTACGCCCGCCGACAGGCGCGGCCGGGCCATGGTTTTCGCTTCAGCGCAGCCGACTATGCCGCGTTCGCCGCCGCCTTTCCCTTCGAAGAGACACCCGATCAGCAGACCGCCATCGAGGCGGTGATCGCGGATATGCGTTCCGGTAGGCCGATGGACCGGGTGATCTGTGGCGATGTCGGTTTCGGCAAAACCGAAGTGGCGATGCGGGCCGCTTTTCTAGCCGTTCAGGACAGCCGCCAGACGGCGGTGCTGGCACCCACGACCCTGCTGGCGCAGCAGCATTACCAGAATTTTCTGGATCGCTTCGCCGACTGGCCGGTGCGGATAGAGGTGCTGTCGCGCTTCAAGATCAAAAAGGAACAGACCCGGATTCTGGCAGAGCTGCAAACAGGCGTAGTCGATATCGTGATCGGCACCCACAAGCTGTTGCAGGACGGCATCGCCTTCAAGCACCTGGGGCTGGTGATTATCGACGAGGAACACCGCTTCGGCGTACGCCAGAAGGAACGGCTGAAGGCGCTGCGCGCGCAAGTCGATGTGCTGACCTTGACTGCCACCCCGATCCCGCGCACCTTGAACATGGCGCTGGCCGGTCTGCGGGACCTCTCTATCATCGCCACCCCGCCAGCGCAGCGGCTGGCGGTCAAAACCTTCGTTAGCGAGTGGAACAAGGCGCTGATTGAGGAAGCCTGTCAACGTGAATTGAAGCGCGGCGGCCAGATTTATTTTCTCCACAACGAGGTGGAGACTATCGCCCGCCAGGCCCGCGAGCTCCAGGAACTGGCGCCGACGGCGCGGATCGCCGTAGCGCACGGTCAGTTGCGGGAGCGCGAGCTGGAGCAGGTGATGCTGGATTTCTATCACCGCCGCTGCAATCTGCTGGTGTGCACCACGATTATCGAAAGCGGCATCGATGTACCCAACGCCAACACCATCGTCATCAACCGGGCGGACAAACTGGGACTGGCGCAGTTGCATCAATTGCGCGGACGGGTCGGGCGTTCGCACCATCGCGCCTACGCCTATCTGCTCGTGCCACCGCGCCCGGTGATGACAGCGGATGCCGTCAAGCGGATCGAAGCCATCGCAGCGCTGCAGGACCTGGGCGCGGGTTTCATGCTGGCCAGTCACGACCTGGAGATACGCGGTGCCGGCGAACTGCTGGGCGAGGAGCAGAGCGGCCAGATTCAGGAGATCGGTTTCAGCCTGTATATGGAATTGCTGGAGCGGGCCGTCAAGGCCTTGCAGGCCGGCAAGACGCCAGCGCTGGACCAGCCGCTGGAGTACGGCCCGGAAATCGATCTGCACAGTCCGGCGCTGATTCCGGACGATTATCTGCCCGACGTGCACACCCGTCTGATTCTGTACAAGCGCATCGCCAGCGCGCCGGGTACCGAGGAATTGCGCGAATTACAGGTGGAAATGATCGACCGGTTCGGCCTGTTGCCGCCACCGGTCAAGACTCTGTTCCGGATCACCGCACTGAAGCTGCTGGCCGCGCCGCTCGGCATCCGCAAGATCGAGACGGGCCCCAAGGGTGGACGGATTGTGTTCGGACCGGAACCACGGATCGACACGCTCAGGCTGATCGAGTTGCTGCAACAGCAGCCCACGGTTTATAAATTGGACGGGCAGGAAAAACTGCGGATAGCCAAGCAACTGCCGGATGCGGCAGCGCGAGTCAACGAGGTGCAGACTGTGTTGGAGAAAATCAGGCCAGCGCCCGCGGGATAAGAATTGGGGTGCGCTACGTTCAAACCTACCTGCGACGCGGTTGCCGCCGTGGAACAGTATCGATCGGATCAATGAAAACCTAATGAGCAGAATCGTGTATCGCTATGGTAACGCGCCGGATCTGGACCAGGTCATCGAATTGTATAAAGCGTCTTCTTTAGGAGAACGCCGGCCGGTCGCCAACCGAGCGACCATGAATGACATGCTGACCCACGCCAATCTGGTGATCACTGCGTGGGATGGAGAGCTATTGGTCGGCATCGCCCGGACCCTGACGGATTTTTCTTATGTGGGTTATCTGGCCGATCTGGCGGTCAGAATCAGCCATCAGAAAAGGGGTATAGGTAAAATGCTGATTCGCAAAACCCGCGAACGGATGGGACCCGATGCCATGATCGTGCTGCTGGCTGCACCCAAAGCCGTGGATTATTACCCGAAGATCGGTTTTACCCGGCATGACAGTGCCTGGGTTTTAAAGAAGGGCTATCCACAGCACCAACGCGGTATTGCACTCCTGACTACCGACTCTAAGAGGCTGTACAAAAACTAAAGCTATGATGATATTAATAAATTTTTCAAAAAATGCGTCCCCTCCCCCCTTGTGGGGGAGGGAGTTTTTGTACAGCCTCTCAAATACGGTGATCCCAGGGTTGGAAGCAAACTGACAGGTACTCAGGTTCTTGCTCTCAAACTCTGGCAATTCCCTATGGAATGCGTTATCTAATGCAGACTTCCCCAGGCGGGCGCGGCAACGGACCAGGTCCACTCAATCCCGGCGCGTCGGGGAAACCGGAGCAGGAGGAGTCCACTACTACAATCCGCTGACAGGTATATTTCATGCCCGAAAAACTCAAAGAGTCTGCACTGCAATACCACCGCATTCCCCAACCTGGCAAGCTGGCTATCGTCGCCACCAAGCCGCTGGCTACTCAACGCGATCTCGCCCTGGCCTATTCGCCCGGCGTGGCCGCCGCCTGCGAAGCCATCGTCCAGGACCCACACGAGGTCGCCTCCGTCACCGCTCGGGGCAATCTGGTGGCGGTCATCAGCAACGGCACCGCCGTGCTGGGCCTCGGCAATATCGGTCCCCTGGCGGCCAAACCGGTCATGGAGGGTAAAGCCGTTCTGTTCAAGAAGTTCGCCAATATCGACGTCTTCGATATCGAGATCGATCAATCCGACCCGGACAGACTGATCGATATCATCGCCAGCCTGGAGCCCACTTTCGGCGCCATCAACCTTGAAGACATCAAGGCGCCGGAATGCTTCGTCGTCGAACAGGCGCTGCGGAAACGGATGAACATCCCGGTGTTCCACGACGACCAGCACGGCACTGCGATCATCGTCGGCGCCGCCGTGATGAACGGTTTGCAGGTCGTGGGCAAGGACATTCGGGAGGTCAAGCTGGTGTCATCCGGCGCCGGTGCCGCCGCGCTGGCCTGCCTGAACCTGCTGGTCAGGCTCGGACTGTCGCGAGACAACATCACCCTCACCGATAAGATCGGCGTCGTCTACCAGGGCAGGACAGAAGATATGGATCCCTGGAAAGCCGCTTTCGCCCAGGATACCCGCGCCCGCACCCTGGCAGAGGTCATCGAAGGCGCTGATATCTTCCTGGGGCTGTCGGCGGGTGGAGTGTTAAAACCGGACATGGTCCAGCGCATGGCGGACCGGCCGTTGATCCTGGCGCTGGCCAATCCCGACCCGGAAATCATGCCTGAAGAAGCCAAGGCGGTGCGGGCCGACGCCGTCATCGCCACCGGCCGTTCGGATTACCCCAATCAGGTCAACAATGTATTGTGTTTCCCCTTCATTTTCCGGGGTGCGCTGGATGTCGGCGCCACCACCATCAACGAGGAGATGAAGCTGGCCTGCGTGCAGGCGCTGGCGGAGTTGGCCCTGGCGGAACCGTCCGAGGTGGTGACCCGCGCCTACGGCGGTCAGCCGACCCGGTTCGGACCGGAATATCTGATTCCCAAACCCTTCGATCCCCGCCTGATTGCCCAACTGGCGGCAGCCGTCGCCGCAGCGGCGATGGCTACTGGCGTGGCCACCCGGCCTATCGAGAATCTGGACGCTTACCGCGACCACCTGACCGAGTTCGTTTTCAAATCGGGTCTGGTGATGAAACCGATTTTTTCCCGCGCCAAACAGCATCCCAAGCGGCTGGTGTACGCCGAAGGCGAGGATCGGCGGGTGCTGCAGGCCGTGCAGCAGGTTATCGATGAAGGCATGGCGCGCCCGATTCTGGTGGGCCGGCCGCAGGTGATCGAACAGCGGATCCGCGAGCTGGGCCTGCGTCTGCAACTCGACGTCGATACCGACGTGATCAATATTTTGAATGATCCTCGCTTCGAGCGTTACTGGCAGGAATACCACCGCTTGATGGGTCGCCACGGCGTATCCCCGGAAAGCGCCAAGATGTCCGTCCGCACCGATCCTACCGTGGTCGCCGCGCTGGCGGTGAAGCTGGGCGAAGCCGACACCATGCTGTGCGGCGCCGGCGGCCGCTTCAAAAAACATGTGCACGATATCATCCATATCATCGGCAAGCGCCAGGGCGTGCAGGATCTGTCCACCATCAGCGCGCTGATTCTATCGAACGGCACGTTCTTCATCTGTGATTCCCACGTAACCCCGGAGCCGACCGTCGACGAACTGGTGGAAATGACGCTGCTGGCGGTGGAGGAGGTGCAAGCCTTCGGTCTGAAGCCCAAAGTGGCGCTGCTGTCACGTTCCAACTTCGGCACTTACGATACGCCCTCGGCGGTCAAAATGCGGGAGGCGGCGCGCATCCTGCACGAACGTTTCCCCAACCTGGAGGTGGAGGGCGAGATCAACGCCGATGCGGCCTTGTCGGAAGAAATTCGCAGCAGCGCGTTCCCGGCATCGCGGCTCAAGGGTCAGGCGAATCTGCTGATCATGCCCAACGTCGACGCCGCCCATATCGCCTACAATCTGCTGCGGATGGTGGGCGGCGGCGTGGCGATCGGACCGATTTTGATCGGTGCCGCCCTGCCGGTGCACGTGGTCACTCACGCTATTACGGTGCGCGGTCTGTTGAACATGAGTGCGATGGCAGTGGTGCAGGCGCAATTGCAGATGGAGGCGGAGGCGGGGGCGGGGGCCTGACTCGTGGGCAGTCTGATGAAAGCAGGCGCTTCAGGTCTGTTGCCGGCGTCGCCTGGGGTTCCAGAATGCTGAGCGAACCCCTGGTGGAGCGGATCGATGCGCTGTTGCCGCAGACCCAATGCCGGCAATGCGGCTTTGCCGGCTGTCGGCCTTACGCCGCAGCCATCGCCGCCGGCACAGCCGATATCAATCAGTGTCCACCGGGTGGGGATGCGGGTATTGCGGCGCTGGCCGAACTGTTGGGCCGCGCCGCCAAGCCTTTGAATACCGCACACGGGTTCAGCAAACCCGCTCAAGTGGCGGTGATCGACGAACCTGCCTGCATCGGTTGCACCTTGTGCATCCGTGCCTGCCCGGTGGACGCCATTGTGGGCGCCGCCAAGCAGATGCACACGGTCATCGCCCAGGAATGCACCGGCTGCGAGTTGTGCCTTCCCGTCTGTCCGGTGGATTGCATCGCCATGCAGCCGGTCGCGGTCACTATACAGACCTGGAAATGGCCTTATCCCGGCGATCCACAGGAACTCCCCGCGCCGCTCGCTGCATCCCCGACCCTGGGAGCGCCGGCCTCTGGCCGGCAAGCTGGCGAGGACACTGGCGCTCCCAGGCGAATGACGGCAGCCTTTGCCCATCCTACGACTATTAATACGTTTTCTGTGAAGAGGTGAGTCATGCAAGACTGGATTATTGTCGATCCTGCTGTTTGTGGCGGAAAACCGATCATCCGTGGCACTCGTATTATGGTAAAAAATATCCTTGGAATGATTGCCGGCGGTTATACCCTGAGACAGATCCTACAGGCTTATCCGGAATTGACGCAGGATATGGTTGCAGCGGCCCTGGAGTATGCAGCTACCGTGATTGACGAAGAGCAAGTGTTGGCTCATGGCTAAAGCGCCGTTAAAAATTTTGTTGGATCAGAATATTCCCCTTGCGACTGCCGACTGGTTGCGATCGCAGGAGCCAGCATGGTCGATTCAACACGTTAAGGAACTTGGCTTTGCTGGTCGTAGTGATGAGTTCCTGTACCAGTGGGCGCAGAGTGAAG
Source organism: uncultured Pseudomonadota bacterium (assembly GCA_963708455.1). Taxonomy (GTDB): domain Bacteria; phylum Pseudomonadota; class Gammaproteobacteria; order Competibacterales; family Competibacteraceae; genus CAIMUS01. The sequence continues at coordinate 154,075 of CAVPSQ010000003.1, read as the reverse complement.
GCGCCATCGTTATCACTTACGATGAGGATTTCGCGGATGCCCGTTATTATCCACTCGGGCAACATCATGGGGTGATTCGTCTACGTGTCTGGCCCACGACTACTGAGAAAACTATTGAAGCGTTGCAACGACTTCTGCGGCAATTGCCTTCCAAGGAGTGGCTCAATAGTCTAATCATCATTGATAATCAGAAAATTAGAGTTCGTAGATTATAAGCTTAATTAGTGGCGTAGCCTGGATGGAGCGGAGCTTGCGAAGCGTAATCCAGGTTCCCCCAACTGGCCGAAATGATGATCATGGCTGACCGAGAGATTCTTATGACTGATCCTGTTTTCCTGAAGCGTGTGGTTTTGCATAACTACAAGAGCATAGCCGTTTGCTCCGTGAACCTCGGACCCTTAACGTTCCTGGTGGGGCCCAATGGAGCCGGCAAGAGTAATTTTCTGGATGCATTGCGTTTGGTGACGGAATCGCTCAATACCAGTCTGGAGCACGCGCTTAGGGAACGAGGTGGAATTAACGAGGTAAGGAGGCGCTCTTCCGGCCATCCCACGCATTTCGGAATTCGCTTGGAATTTGTGCTATCGGAAGAAACCACGGGATGGTTTTCTTTTCGTGTTGGCGCGCTACCGAAAGGGCAATTCGAGGTCCAGCAGGAGGAGTGCCATGTGTTGGATTCCATTTTAGGAAGTGAAAACTTTTACAGCGTGGAGCGTGGCGACCTTAAAGACAGCAGCGAGAAAGTCATGCCTCCGACGGTGTCCGACCGTTTATATCTGGTAGCCGCCGCCGGGTTGCCGGCTTTTCGTCCTGTATACGACGCTCTCTCCAGGATGGGTTTCTACAATCTGAATCCTGACGAGATCCGGGAATTGCAGACGCCGGATGCCGGTGAATTGTTGCGTCGCGATGGCGGCAATCTGGCCAGCGTATTGAATGTCATGGCCAGGGAGCGCCCCGCAGCGCACAAGCAAGTCATGGATTTCCTTTCCAAAGTCGTGCCCGGTGTTCAAGGTGTCACAGTCAAGCACCTGGGCAAAAAGGAAACACTCGAATTTCGGCAGGTGGTAGGTACGAACGGAGCGCCGTGGCGCTTTCCGGCTGAGAATATGTCGGACGGAACGCTGCGGGCGTTGGGTATCCTGACCGCGCTATACCAATCGTTTGACAGTAGTGGACGGCGAGTTCCATTTATTGGTATCGAGGAACCCGAGGTAGCGGTGCACCCCGGCGCCGCAGGTATCCTGCGTGATGCCTTGCAGGCCGCTGCGGCAACGGTTCAGATCGTTGTGACCAGCCACAGCCCCGATCTGCTGGATGACAAATCCATTCAGGATGATTGGATTCTCGGTGTGGCAAACGATAAGGGTGAGACCAGGATCGGTCCCATCGATCAGGCGGGACGGAGCGCAATCCGTGACAGGCTGTTCACAGCAGGTGAATTGCTGCGGCTCAATCAATTGACGCCAGACACAAGGCAAATTGAGCAGATACCACCAACACAATTGAAGTTGTTTGGAGCAGGATCGGAATGAGTTGTGTCCGCATCGCTCCTATTGTTGAAGGCCATGGGGAAGTTCAAGCAGTACCCATATTGATCCGCCGTATTGCCGCTGAAATAGATGTTAATCTCACAGTTACTATCGAGCCACCCATCCGGATGCCGGCAAACCGGTTGCGAAAGTCGGGCGAACTGGAAAGAACAGTAGAATTGGCTGCCAGAAAATTGGGTGGAGCTGGCGGCATTCTTATCCTGATCGATTGTGATTGGGACAACGGCTGCCCAAAGTGGGATGGGCCAGATCTGCTCCAGCGTGCTCAATCTGCGCGTCCCGACATGCCGGTTTCGGTGGTCCTTGCTTACAGAGAATATGAGGCTTGGTTCATTGCCGCCGCTGAATCCATTCAAGGTAGACGTGGGTTGGCCGAAACCCTGGAAGTGGTCGCCGATTCGGAAGGAATCAGAGGCGCCAAAGAGTGGCTCAGCAGCCGAATGCCCCGCAATCGGCCGTATGCAGAAACGACCGACCAGCCTGCGCTCACCCAATGGTTCGATATGCAGGCCGCGAGACGGGCGAATTCTTTCGACAAATGCTATCGGGAGATTGTTGGCTTGCTCAACAAACTGAGAACCGTGGCTCATTGATGGGCGAAAGTCAGCATGGATAATGCTAGGTGTAAGTGGGCTCTCACTTGCTGAATGCTTTTCCAGATATTCTGCTGACTCCACAGACCCTATCTTCATTGCTGCTTAGCCAAGCTTTTGTTCGATGACCACTTCGGAGATCACCGCCGGGCTTTCGGGGAACAGACGGATCAGGCGCAGTTCACCCAATACGCTGAATTTCAGGCGATAGCTCCAGACGTTATCGGCAACGAACGAAGCGCCTTCGATGAGTTTTAGCTGCTTCGGCAGATGGACCGAATTGAACGAGCCGCTGCGATAACCGGGGTTGTCGGTATTGATTGAATGCAGGGTTTCTTCGGCGCTGCTGAGAATCACGTTGCAGGCCAGTGAAGCCCATTTTTCAGCCTCGCCCGCGTCCGCGCCATAAGCATCCAGCAGCAGTTCCTGCTGGAATTCGCATTGCAAGGTCAGCGTTTGTTGGCTTCCTTCCTCATGCGGGGTCGGCAGAACTTCGCGGGCTGTCTGCTGGATAGCGAATTTGCCCGGATAGACGCCGACCGCCGGCAGATACCGAACCGGACGGCGGGGAAGTAAACAGGCTCGCCTGTACTTTCAATCCGTCCAACTGTTCCTGGAGAAGCGCGACAATAGCCGCTGTTAGATTATGGATCATGTCTGCGCTTTCACTTCCGGGTTTTCGACCTCTTCCTTGTCTTGAGCCAGCAGTTCTTCCAGCACCTGAATCGCACCGCTGATGCGCAGTAGCGTGGTCTGTAGCTCGCTCTTCTTGGTTTCCAGTTCGGCCAACATTTTTTGGCCGGCTTCGAATTCAGATTTGAGTTTGCTGAGACGTTTCTCGAGTTGTTTGCGCATATTAGTTCATTTCCTGGCTTGAATGATTGTGAAATGACTTAAAGCTTTCTTTTTCTACAGACGTTATATGACACAACCCGTATTGTGATAATTGTGGATCACTCTGATTCTTCTATCTGCATCGACCCATCCTTGCCAATAATGGCCGCGCCAACGTGGATTATTTTGAATGACCCGCATCATTGTTCCAATAGGTTTGTCAGATAATTTGGCTTTGAAATACAACACGATCGGATGGTTCTGTGCGGTCCAATCGTCTCTATTATTACAGTCGACTAGATCTAACTTTTCCATAAAGGTACCAGTGACCTCCAGATTACCTTTGATAAAGGTATCACCACTTGCGCCAGCTACCGCGAACAGCGGATCCCAACCTGTAGACCATAGGCCAAATTCTCGAGCTTGGTGAAAGTGTACGCCAAATCCAGCCCGCCCAAATTTTCCTCTCGCAGAAGAATGTTTGATCAACCCTTCGTCCCAGTTTTTACCAGGATCCCGGTACCAAACCGCATTAGGCCATTCATCCTGATCAGCACCGGTAAAACCACCCAATTGAAGTGAACCAACCTGAAGAACGCCACCTGTGATGCTGGTATTGCCGGTAACCCTCAAGGCACCACTCACTTCCAATGTATTGAACCAGCTTCCGCCGCCACCTGGAGTTTCGCGTAAATAAAGGGTCTGTCCCTGCGGTTTGTAGAATTCGGCTGCGCCACTGCCCGACTGGTGAATTCGCAATATCGCCGGTACTGTTCCAGACCCGTCGTGGTTGTACCCACCGACCTCAAGCCGCCCAATTGACGCGACAGGTGGGCCAATCGCATCGGCATAGGGGTTATGACCCCAGTACGAGGATTTCGCCCCGATCAACAATCCTGCAATGCTGGCATCGCCAGCAACTGCCAGGGAGCCGAGTTGAGTCTGGCCGACAACCCTCAAATCACCATTGACGTCAAGATCATCCCACAGCTTGACGACACGCCTGCCACCCGTATGTGCCCGCCCGAGAATCATCAGTGCATCGTAGTTTCTTGCATTCTCAATGGCAGCCCAACCATCGGTATTTCCAAGTCCAATGTGATCATGGTCTGTTTTTGAGAAGTAAAGATCCGAGTTCCCGGCACGAATGGCACCATTCACTTCCAATGTGTTGAACCAGCTTCCGCCGCCACCTGGAGTTTCGCGTAAATAAAGGGTCTGTCCCTGCGGTTTGTAGAATTCGGCTGCGCCACTGCCCCACTGGTGAATTCGCAATATCGCCGGTACTGTTCCAGACCCGTCGTGGTTGTACCCACCGACCTCAAGCCGCCCAATTGACGCGACAGGTGGGCCAATCGCATCGGCATAGGGGTTATGACCCCAGTATGAGGATTTCGCCCCGATCAACAATCCTGCAACGCTGGCATCGCCAGCAACTGCCAGGGAACCCAATTGAGCCTGGCCGGTAACCCTCAAATCACCATTGACCTCAAGATAATCCCACAGCCTGACGACACGCCTGCCACCCGTATGTGCCCGCCCTTGAATTATCAACGCATCGTAGTTTTTTGCATTTTCAATGGCAGCCCAACCATCGGTATTTCCAATTCCCGTGTGATCATGGTCTGTTTTTGAGAAGTAAAGGTCCGAGTTCCCGGCGCGAATGGCGCCACTCACTTCTAATGTATTGAACCAGCTTCCGCCGCCACCTGGAGTTTCGCGTAAATAAAGGGTCTGTCCCTGCGGTTTGTAGAATTCGGCTGCGCCACTGCCACACTGGTGAATTCGAAATATCGCCGGTACTGTTCCAGATCCATCGTCGTACCCACCGACCTCAAGCCGCCCAACTGATGCGACAGGTAGGCCAATCGCATCGGCATAGGGGTTATGACTCCAGTACGAGGATTTCGCCCCGAGCAACAATCCTGCAACGCTGGCATCCCCAGTAACCACCAGGGAACTGAATTGAGCCTTACCGCTGACGCTGGCATCGCCGGTAACTGTAAGGGGACCGAGTTGAGCCTTGCCACTGACACTGGCATCGCCGGTAACCGCAAGGGGACCGAGTTGCGCCTTGCCCGCAACCGTCAGATCACCCTTGATCGTATCCCCGGCACGGTTGACTTTATCGGCTTCCAGCCGTTCGATCTCATGTCCCATCGTATTCCAATCCGCCGAGCGGATCAGTTGACCGCTGGATTTGTCGTCATGTTTGTATGGCATAGTAGGATTCCTCGGTTTTTGCGTAATCATTTACTAGGGTTGATAAAATAATCAACCGCTTCTGATTCGGATTCTGTTCTCGTTTACGATCCACAATTGGTTGGATAACAACTCCACTGTAAGAATAGGTAACATGCGTAACATGACCGTCAGGATATTCAGTTTATCTTGTTGTCGCAATCGTAAAACAATAATGCCTGGATAAGTCTGAGGCGGATACATTCGGATGTTGGTAAAATCCGTATCCAATGTGACTAGGATACGATCCTCCGTCTTACAGACTTGTGCTAGATTGGTATCAGGTTCTCCAGCAAGCTGCTGGTCGATTACGGTCAACGCATCGTGACCAGCTTGTTGCAGCAAGGTAGCCACTTCCACCGGCAAATTTTCATCCACTTTAAAACGAAGCATAATGAATCAAGCTGCTGGTAAATCAATAACCCGCTCTCGAGCCAGATCGGCTGCATACGCAATCGCCGCCTGGATCGATTCATGGTTCAGGGAAGGATAACTCCGTAGTATCTCCTCTATTTCTACACCAGCCGCAAGATTATCTAATATTACTGAAACCATAATGCGCGTACCTTTGAAACAGGTTTTACCATGACAGATAGGAGGATCGGACGTAATGTAATCTTGCCACTTCATAATCGAGTCACCTGATTTTAAAGGCTGATAAAGGCTATTTCATCAACAAGCACAGCCCCAAAAGATCAGAACATAATTTCCCAAACCAGCGTCAGCTTGAACTGCGTTGACTTGGTCACGGTATCGAACGTCACCCGGTTGTATATCACGTTGTCATCGGTGAATAAGCCCGCCTCCCGTAAGGCATCGTTGCAGTCGTTCTCGCCCAATTCGCCAACCAACCTTAACATTTTCCTGGGCCGTCCGGTGGCGTCAACTACCTCGCTGATTTCGACCCGGCTGATGGGCGTCTCACCGACCCTGTCAAGTAAAGCCGTTTGCTTGGGGTCGAATGCCGTTTGCGAGCGCCCTACCTGAATCTTCGATACCCGCCCGATCTGCACATCCTTGTTGTCTTTGTTAAATAACCGCGCGATCAAATCGCGGCCTGCCAGGGTAATATCGTTATTGACGGTTACCTCCTCCACCAGTCGGTCATCCAGCGTGATTTTGCGCAGAGTCAGTTTACCGGCGATATGTAAATCCTCTCTCGTAAGCATAGCAGGGTTCTCCCAATCAGTTAATTAGCCAGAGAAGCTGTTCAAACTGTCCCATCCGGTCAGATCGAAATGTCCCGACAGGCTGAAGGTATCGACAATATCCTGATCTTCGCGGGTTTGCTGGGTATTGCTGGCCATGAGTTTATCCTGAGTATCGTAATAGTCGGCCAGCAATGCACCGCTGACAGCCAGGATCAATCCCGCGGACTGATCGTGATCTTCGCGGAAGACCTGCTGATAGGCCACGCTGGCCTGGATGCCGGCGGCTTTTACCCGGTTCACCAGCGTCAGAATCTGATGGCGCGGATGCTGCTCGGTCTCGGCGAACTTGTCCGTGAAGCCGGGAATGTGCCAGGGGATGACGACGGTGAATGTGCCGGGCGTATAGCGGTACGACAGCACTTCCCCATGGACCACCGGATCGGCGGTGACCCAGACCGATTCACCAAAGTTCGCCTCGTCGAAGCGTCCGGCCGGCTGAACGCTGTCATCCTCCACCGCGACCAGGTCCGCCACGAAGCGCCAATGGGTAATCCCGGACTTGAGGCTGGGAATCTGGCCGACCGGCAGATCTTTCGGAGTGATGCCGTTCAACAGGACGGAACCGTTGCTGAAGGTCAACGTGTCTTCAGGCTTTATGCGCGTCGCCACGCGGATGGACTGGCGCGTGGTCACATCCTCGAAACTGACATTGCATAAGGTCCTCGTCTCGCCGGGGAGCATCTTCAGCCAGATCTCCGGCGTTGCCTCGCCAGGATTGCTGTTGTTGACTGCAAACTCCTGGTACAAGCTCAACCCCCCGTCGGAAAAACGGGTGCGTTCGGGATCGAATTCCGCAACATTGATCAGCGCTTTGGCGGCGCGTACCTGGGGATCGTCACCCACGATGCCCAGATTGGCGGCCACGATATCGATAATGCCCTGGAGGGTGGAAGCGCCCCGCCGCAGGACGGCGATCAGGCCCAGCAGGCGTTCACGGTAGGGGGCATAGCTGCGCTCGATGTCGTTGGGGAAGGCCGATTCCAGCAGCATGCGATTCAGCCAGATCGGTTCACCGCTATAACGCTTTTGCAGATAAGGATAGTCTTCCACCAGATCGGGGAAGCGTTCCTCGGTATAGAGCGCCGGATCGGTCAGTAAGCGATTCAACTCGCCGCCCTGTTCAGGGTCGCCGCTGCGGCCGGTCAGCGCCGCGCGAATCTCGTCCAACGCAGGGACGCCTCGCGGCCGGAATCCCCAGGGCTGTTGCGCGCTGTAGGGAAAAGCCGCTTCGAGCAGCAGACGGTTCAGACGGATTTGATCGTCACCGGCCGGAATTGCGGCGGGTTCGACCTGCTCAAGCGACGCCAGCAACGGATCTTTTTCGGCTTGATAGCGCTCGCGCAGATAATCCAGATAGAGGCTGTTGCTCAGCGCGATGGCCGGCGGCGGCAGCTTCAGGCGACTGAACTCATCCAGGTTATTACGGAACAGGCTGGGATCGCGCAACAGGCGCTCGTTCAGATCGGTAGCCAGCGCCGCTTGCAGGCGGGGATCGAGGCGATCACCGCCGTTATAGGCCGACAGCAGTTGCCTCGTGGCGGGGTCCAGTCTGTCGCGTACATGGCGGGCGATACCCGTCCGACCCAGCAGCAGGGCCAGCACAAAACCCGGTTGGATATCCCTGGAATCGAACTGCATGCGCTGGGCGTCGTAGCGCAACAGCAACTTCCAGGTGCTGAACCGGAACTTCTGGCGGCAATAAGCGATGAGTGGATGGTTCTCTTCGATCAGCAAACCGGCCAGTCGCCGGACATCGATCGAGCGCGCGGTGAAATACGGATTGACCCTGACGAGCAGGGCTGTGCCGCCGAGTGCTTCCAGATACAGCGCGAAGATTTTATCCAGGTCGCCACGCTTGGCCGGCGGGGCGGTGTAGCCCTGAAAGCCTTCGTTGTCGGCGGTCTCTACATGATGAGCGTGCAGCACACGGTACAGGTCGGCCTCAGCGCGTTCCAGCCGCCGCCCGAAGATGTCTACGACAGCCGCCAACAGGCCGCCCGCCTGCTCAATGTGGCAGAAATGGGGCAGGCGTGCCAGGATGCCGACGGTTTTTCCCGTGATCGTTTGGCCAGTCATCGTTGCCATGCGTTAGGTTCCGGCGCTCGTGTGCAACCCCCCCACCCCAACCCTCCCCCACCAGAGGGGAGGGAGTTTTCATACAGGTTATTAGGCATTGATCTGGAACCTCTCTTTCGAGAGAAAAAGTTTCTCAAAGAGATCCACGCCGACAGCCCGGTTCTTGATTCGATCTTTGATCTCCTGACCGGCAGCATCCAGCACCTTGCAATCCTCGGGCTTAAACTCGATTCGCAGAACCTTGTCCACTTGCGCCGCCGCCTGGATTTTCTCCAGATCCGCGTCTTCCTCGGGAGCCAATCCGTCCAGATAATCCGCGATGGCCTGGTGCACCGCGCCTCTGGCGACCCGCTTTTCCTCGTCGTTGGCGGTCAGAGGCAGAACCAGTTGCATCTGCCCGGCCAATTCCAGGCGGTCGCTGTAAACAAAGATAATTTCTGCTTCGGGCTTCTCCACGAAACTGGCTTCGATCTGGTAATCGTCCTGCGGCGCCTGGCTTTGGAAGGGAAAGGCGATCAGGCGCAGTTTGATGTCGCCACCGGCCAGCTCTTTGATCTTCTCTTCTAACTCTGTCTTGATAAACGATTGCCCCACTTGCAACCCGTTAAAGAAAGCGCTCACGGCGCTTTCAATAGCCTGGCGTTGCTTGGAGCGATCTTCAGCAGGCTGGGCCAGCTTGATCTGTACCCGCACCCGTAAGGGTTTTTGCCCGGCGGCCACGCGAATGCTTTCGGGCGCCAACCGTTCCAGGATTTGCACGTTGATCCGTCGATCCGCCAGGACGAATTGCTGGCGCTCGATCAGGATAGGCTTGTCGTTGCGAACGGTGATGTTGATGCCGCCAGCCTTGATCTTGTCCCAGGCGGTGGCGTCGCCGGTGCGCAGCAGTTCCCCGTCGCGCCCCGCCCGAACGGCCTTTACCTCCACTGCGATTTCCTGCTGCTGTTCCTCGAACTGGTTATCGGCGGCCAGTAGAAATTGCTGGCCCAGCGTCGTTCGCACCAGCGTGTTTACCGGGACTCTGATGGTGTTATCGAGCTTCACGGTGCGCGACAGCACAACCTTGCCCCTCGCCCGGCTGGCGTCACTGTCGTCTTCTCGATAGGTAGTGAGGCGGAAATCAGGAATGTCCTTCACGCCGTTGACTTTGAGAACGGCGTTGTTCAACTGGGTAAAGAGTAAGGGCTGGCCCATGCCGAGAGCGTCGATCAGCGCGGCGACGGCGGTGGCGACTTCGGCTTCCAGTTGCAGGCGTTCATCCGCCGCGATCCGGGGATCGACCTCGATCTGTAAAATGGCTTCCAGATGGATGGCGATGGCGGGTTTGAGGACGACATACACGCCAGCGGCGCGCACCTGGTCAAGGCGTTCGCGCAAGCGCGGGGCGTTCTGCTCGTTCAAGCCGTCCACATAAACCTCGATAGTGCCCAGCCTGGAGTTCTCCGGGTGCTCTCCTTCCTTCGGGAAATCCTCTTTGACCTTTACCCCTCGCACGCCCGTTATACCCAGCAGAGCCGTTTCGATAGCGGTGACGGAGGCCCGGCCCGAGGCCAGCAGGGCCTGTTTGGCGCGCTGCCGCAGCTCATCGTCGGTCTCCCGGTCGCGCCCCAGGAAGCGGACCGGCTTCTTGTTGGTTATCGCTTTGACTCCAGGTACGGGCAGCGGCATCACAGTCACGGTCTCGGCGTCCGCCACCATCTGCTTGCCGCGGGCTTCGGCCTGGAGGCGCACGTCCACCGCCGTCTGGCCAGCCGCAATCCGCCCTTCCTCGCTGGTGAGATAAGCCTTCTTCGGCGGGTCCTGGTTCTTGTTTTCTTCTGTGGTGACCAGCGTGCCGATGGGAATGATCAATTCCTCGTTCAGGCCCTTGTCACGGCTAAAGGTCACCACCCCGGTGGCGAAATCCGGCTCATTGCGTTTGAGGCCCAGCACGGCCACGACCCGGTCGAGATGGGCGCTCTCGGCAGTATCGACGAACCCGGCCTGGTAGACCAGGTCGAGCTGTTCGTAGAGCAGGGCCAGCTCGTAGGAGAAGGACTCGTACAGAGAACGCACGACGCTGCCTTCCTCGAAGTCGGTCAGGTCGGGGATACGGCGGCGCGTATCGGCCAGCATGCTCCCGAAAATATCGCTGAAGTTTTTCTTGTCGAAGGACATGTCGGTCTCCAGGCCGGGTTAGCGGGTCATAGCGGGATTTGCGTCGTGATCGTCAGGGATTCCGCCGCTTCCACCGGCTGAATCACGAGGGTCACTTCAAGCAGACTGCGCTTGTCCGGGCGCGGCGATGGCGGCGCGAAGCTGATCGCCACTATCTCCTGAATGCGCGGCTCTCCGGCCAGTGCCTCGCGGATATACAGTTCGGCGACGGCATAGGTACGGCGGCTGTTCGGTTCACCGATCAACTGGTACAGGCGGGAACCATAGTCGGGGTGGCCGAGATCGGTCAATTCGCCCTGTCGGGTCAACAGCCGGTTGACGACGGCCTGCGCCAGGTCGGCGCGCCCACTCACCACTTTGAGATCCCCCGTTCAATGGCGAGATCGACCCCCAGACGGTCGGAAGTCATCTGGTCGAAGGCGCGGCGGGTGAGGAACAGGTCGGTGGACACTTGGCCTCCAGTCAGGATTGCCTCATCAATTCAGATCGATCGTGGCGCCCTTGAGCTTCATCGCCGCCGAGGCGGTGATTTCGACTTCTTTGGCGCTCACCATAAACTTGCCTTTGGGGGCCGTCAGCTCCAGGTCCTTATCCGAAGTGATCGAGATCTTCTCTCCGGCAATATCGATCACCAGGCTGAATTTCTCATTCACGATCGACATCTGGTCATCCTCCACCGTCAACACGTTCTTCTGGTTTTTACTGGTGACGATAATCCTGCCGTCTTCGTCCAGCTTGAGGCTGCCGCCTTCCTTGAGGGTGTGCTGCAGCAGGAATTCCTTGCTCTTATTGGCCGGCGGACGGTCCTCGTCGTTATAGAGCCGGCCGATGATAATCGGGGCATTGATATTGCCGCCGATGAAACTGATCAGCACCAGATCGCCGACATTAGGGATGGCCGCCAGACCGATATAAGGTGTCGCCACTGGAACTTGGCGTAGCTCGAAATCCGCTCCATCGGGTTGTTTCCTGTTTTTCAACTTGACCGAACACTGATAATTATCCTTATCGCCATCATCGGCGTGTGGGAAAACTGCCGTCACCACACCGAGTTCGGTGGTGTGGATGCGCTGCGCTTCCTGCTGCGCCACTTTTTTCATAACGCCGACGATGCTTTCCACGCCAATCTCCGCATTAATCTACCGTTTTTTCCCACCCGATTTCGGTCACGAAGCCGACCCGGGCGTTCAGGCGATGGCGCACGCCGGTTACCTTGTACGTGCCGTTTTGGGCTGAATCGGGCAGTTTGGAAACTGTTACCGCATCGCCCAACTGAACCTCCGGATTGCCCAATACGCGCAGCCGACCGCGCCGCTGGGTCTGATGGACTTGCAGGATATTCCCGGCAATGGCGCGCACCAGATCCTGGGTCCGGGCTGTTGCATCGGCCAGGCGTAGAATGTTACCGCTAGTCTTGCCGGCGGCGCCCTTGACTGCTTTCTTGGTCAGCCAGGAACTGGCGTCCTCACCCTGCCCCTGCCCTACCGGGCTTTCACCGTAGACCTCGACGCCGTCCAATGTGGGAGCAACGTTGTCCTGGACGAAATCCAGTAGGTGTACCCCATACTCCAAACCGTGGGTCTTGCGGGCAGCGTATGGTTTAAAGACGGCTTTATCCTCGACATCGGCATAGAAATCGAAGCCGCAGCGCCGCGCCAGCTCGAACAGCACATCCCAGACCGGTTGCTGGCCGCTTACGCTGAAGCTGGCGAATTTTTCACCCGTCGCCACGGTGCCTGTATCGATCTTCAAGCGGCCGAGCAGATCGCTGGCAATGTCACTGGCATTCTGTTTTTCATACAGGCAATGGTAGCGGGCGGCCGTCAGGGCACTGAAGGCGCTGGCGGCGTTAACGGTGATGCGTTCGATGCCCCGTTCCACCGTAGCCACCTTGCCGGTGAAGACCTGGGTCAGCGCCGTGTCATAGCCCAGTTCGACGCTCACGGCATCCGCTGGATTCAGGCTGACCGACGCCGGGCCGGCGAGCACGAGCCGACAGGTATTCACCGGGATGCCCAGCGCGGCGCAGGTTTCCAGCGCCAGCAGATCGCTGGTCTTGCCGGATTGCTGGCTGGCGCTGCCGAGAACGAGCTTGTAGGCGACGTTGAGCATTATGGGTTACGCCATCAGGCTCAGGCGGCCAAACGCTGATCGAAGGTTCGCAGCAGGTTGTTATAGGCGCTGCTCAGCCTTTCCAAACCTTGCGCCAGATCGTCATCCAACCCCTCCAGCTTGATTTCCAGCACGGCGAAAATGCCTGAGATATCGAAATTCTGTTTCAGAATAGCTTTGATCTTGTTGAACTCATCGTCCAACGGCGCCCGGATGAGCTGATCCGGCAGTAACTTGATCTTGGCCACCACCTTGAGATAGATCGTATCCAGCCGCTGCACGGTGGTGGCGGGATACAACTGCGCCACGTTTTCGACGATGAACGGTTGCAGGGATTGCAGGCTCATCGTGATGTCGGCGGGATAGGCGGCTTCCAGAATAATCCGATTCAGGCGGATCAGGGCGTTGCTCTTGTTTTCGCCGCTGTCGTAGTTCACCCAGGCGTCCGTAAGCTGCCGGCGCAACGCACTGCAGCGGTGAATTCGGGCGACATCGGCCGGCGTCGGTTGTGGTTTACCCTGCAAATCCCTGATCTGGCTGTCCAATCCGGCCTTGAGCGCAGCCACGTTCTCACGCGAGCCCAGGTTGCGGTCGCGCACTGCCGCGTTCACCGCCAGCAGGACATTGCTGCGGTTGCCGGACTGCAAGGCCGTGGAGTTTTCGCTGCTTTCGCTTTGCAGCAGTTCGAGCTGGCTGGCCGAGAGTTTGGTCTGCAACAGCGCCGCCACCCGCAGGCCCGCCGGATCGCTGCCACTGACAATGCGTCGGGCAATCGCCAGCATGCCCTTTGGCACACTGTTGTCGACGACGAAATCGCTCTCGGCGAACGAGTTCAGCAGCCAGTAGGGGCTCAGGTCATCGACCAGCGCCTTGACCCGGCCATAGATCAGATTGAGCGTATCGAGCAGCGCCTGCTGAAAGGTCTGGAGGGTGGTGACCACTGCGGTGATCACCTGCTTGATGCCGTCGCGACCGCTATCCAGCACTGTCACTACGGCCGCATCGATCTGCGGGGGAAGCTCGATCACGGTGTTCAGGATGCCCTTGATGTTATTCAGGGCGTCGGTAAACGGCTGCAGATCGGTCCTGATGCCGGTGATCAATTGACTGATGGGATCGCTGAGTTGCCGGCGGAAGATGAGTGCAGCGCCGTCCTGGAAGGTTTTAGCGCTCAGCCCTCGCAGCGTATCCACTTTTGGCCGCAGCACGCCGTTGACGGCTTGCAGCGCCGTATTCAGGGAGGCTGAGTCTATGCCGACGACGGCAACCGTAGTCGTTTGTAATTGCAGCACCGGCGCCAAGTCCAGTTCGCCGAGCAGGGCGGTAATCTCCGGAAAAACCGGTGACTTTTTCAGCAGCGCCTTACGCCGCTGTTCCAATTGCGTCAGTGTTTCGCCTTCACGGTTGAAGCGGGTATTCAGTTCCCCGACGCGGGTCGCGATGAAGGCGGTAGACACTGCCAGTTGCTGATCGATGGATTTTACCGTCTCCGCCAGCAGCGCTTGCGGGCCGCCGAAGTCCAGGGTCACCGCCAGCGTTTCCAGTTTTTGCTCGACGGTGGTGATCGCCGTGCCGATCTCGTCAAGATAGGCGCCGCCCAGGATATTTTGCAGCAGCGTCCAGAAATCGGCATTGGCGATCTCGCTCAAGCCGCTCGCTTCCAGCAGCCGCGCCAGCGAGATAGTCTTTTTGATCGTCGCGATGACGGTGTCCAATTCCTGGTCGCGCAGGCGGCCCAGTCTGGAGACAGCCACCTCGGTGGCGTCGCCGATCAATCGATTGAGCGGAGCGGGATTGACGATTTCCAGCAACCCGGCCAGTTGGTCGTAAAGCTGTTGCACCGCGTCGATCAGGATATTTGGATCGAGCTGACGGACGATCCCGGTCAGCGCCTCGTTGGCGTCCTTGAGCGGCGCCAGCAGTTTGGACGGCAGGAACTCATCGAGCAGGCTCAGCAACTGCCGATACGGTTCCGCCGTGACGATGAACTGGTTGACGACCGTGCCGGGGTTGAAGGCGTAGATGATCTTCTCGATCTCCAGTGCCTTCTCCTTGAGCAGGGTGATCAGTTCGGCCAGCGGGGCGCGGATTTGCTCGAAGGCGTCCAGCAATTCGGGTTTGATGACCTCATCGACCTTGACCTGTCCGATGATCTTGACACCGACCTTGAGGGCGGTTTTCTGCGGCGTGCTCATGCGCGCCACGTCCAGGCTCTTGACGCTGGTCTCCAGCCGGCCGGTGTTGCCGATCACCAGGTCGAAAACGGGCTTGAGCGAGGCCTGATCGATGGTCGTCTTGAATTGGTCGATGCCCTGGCGGGCCTGTTCGAGCGCATCCTTGACCTCGGGCCGTTCGAGCACGCCGGAGATCTGGCCCAGCAGTTGCCGAAGCTTTACCTCCGCGTCTTTGAATGCCTGGGCGAGCTGCTGATCGGTGTTCCCTTCGACCTGCTTTACCATCTCGTCCAGTTTGAGCTTCAGGGTTTCGATCTGGGTAAAGAACTGTTCCACCGCTGCGCCGATCTGCTGGCAGCCTGCCTTGGCTTTGCCGACCAGGGGACCGACATCCAGCTTCCCGATAAAAGACTGGATCTGTTGTTCGATGTCCTCGACGGTGGCGCGGACCCGCTGTAACAACTCCTCGACCTGGTGCAGATTGGACTCGATCTGCGTGGCCACAGTCTGCGCCGTGGTTTCGGCCTGGTCAGCGGCCTGCTTCAGGTAAGCCGACACCTGCTCGGCCATGTCGCCGATCTGTTTGACCGGGTTGGCGATCGCCGCCAGCACCTCGTGCGCCTGGGCGCCCACCTTATCGAAGTACGGTTGCAGCAAGACCTCGTCCGCGGCGGTCAGGTCCAGCACATTG
Organism: uncultured Pseudomonadota bacterium; assembly: GCA_963708455.1. Classification (GTDB taxonomy): domain Bacteria; phylum Pseudomonadota; class Gammaproteobacteria; order Competibacterales; family Competibacteraceae; genus CAIMUS01. The sequence goes on along the minus strand of CAVPSQ010000003.1, from coordinate 138,433 downwards.
TCGAGCTTGGCTTTCAGGGCAGCGGTATCGTTTGCTGGCAGGACCGCGAGCGTGCCGCGAAAACGATGGAATGCATTCAGCGTGGGGATAAGGTCATTGCGGCCGGTGCTCAGAATCTGTTTCAGCCGGTCGATGTCGGTAGCGCCGAGGGTCTCGATCTGGTCCAGCAGTAGCCGGTAGCGGCGGCTGAATGCAGTATCACTCTCACCCAGGGAACGAATGGCCTGATCCAGGGCGTAGACGGGCAGACCGGCTTGCAACTCCACGATCTGCTGGCTGTAGATCTCTCGCAGCGATTGGATAGTGAGTCCGAGCAACTGGTCGGTGTCGGTCACGGTGGCGACAAAGGCATCCGCCAGCCGCAGGAGTAGATGCAACAGGCGCAGCGGCGTTGCCGCTCCGGCGCGGGCCAGGCGATTCAACGGCTCGACCATGCCCGAGAAATCCAGTCCCGGTATATTGACGTTGAAGGCGGGCGCGGTAACCGTGCCGGCGCCGGGCAGAATCCTGGAGGTGATCCCAGCGATGGCGCCGTTCAGATCGAATTCGGGCGCGGGCAGATCGACCGGCAGGGAACCACTGCCAATGTCGCCCAGCACGCTTTTCGCATCGAACGACTTGAGCTTGTCCAGCGGCTGGTTAAGCGTTTGCAGGAAGCCGTCTTTGGAGAGTGCGGTAGGGAGTTGCGGCAGTGACAGACCGCTCAATTTATCGCCAACGTGAATATCGCGCAGCGAGGCAGTCAGGCCGGCCAGATCGAACGGTTGAAAACCCATCGCCTTGGGATCGAAAGTGATGAGTTGTTTCAACTGAGACGGATTGGGAAGCTGGTCTACGATGCCTGGCATGATTCAATTCTCCACGGCCTATAGTTAAAGTCCGAATAACTTCTTTAAACCGCCTACCGACTGCATCAGCCCGGCGGTGGCCTGGCGGGCCGGTTCGAGCGCATCCTTCAGTGGTACGAAGGGGTTGCCGATTTCCGGCATGGAACCCAGCGCCAGGGCGTCGGGCAGGCTGGCGATATTGAGGGCGAGCTTGGCTTCGAGTTTGGCTTTATCGGCCACCGCCTGCATTGCCGCCCCGGCCGGCTTGGGCGGTTGGACGTACTCCGTGACAATGAGGGTGTAGTTGAACTGCTGTGGCTCCTGCGCCGCTTCCATGACCTCGAAGCGCGTCAGCACCACTTTGCCGGTGTAGTACTGCCCCATCAGGTCAGCGATGAAATCCACCGGCTGGCGCTCGAGGTATTTCGCGCGCAGTTGTTCCAGTGCTTCCTTGGCCTTGGGACCGAAGAAGATGCCCTCGATTTGCAGATTGACCGAGTCACGGCCCAGATTCTGGACGGTGTTGCCCTCCTGGCCGGGCACCCGGTGATGTACGAACACGGCCTGTTCCAGGGTCGTGATTTTATGAATACGGCTGATCTTGATTCCGGCTAGTTCGATCGGCATGGCGCGTTACCCGGCACCGTAGAAGCGTTGATACTCGCGCCAGATTTCCTGGCTGAGGGCTTCGAGCAGATCGTGCAGATCCGGTGGCGCGGCGGCTGCACTGTCCGGCGCCGCCGTCACGGTGGTGGCGATGTTGCGTTGTACGACCTCGGGCATGGTTCCGTAGAGATCGTCGTCCCCCACGGTCATGCCGGCGGGGACGCCGGCGCTCCCAGGCGTGGCCGGTGGCGCCATGAATACTTCCCGCCGCAGGTCGGTATGGCCGGCGGGGACGCCGGCGCTCCCAGGCGTGGCCGGTGGCGCCATGAATACTCTCCCGCCGCAGGTCGGTATGGCCGGCGAGGACGCCGGCGCTCCCAGGCGTGGCCGGTGGCGCCATGAACCTCTCTCTCCGCAGGTCGGTATGGCCGGCGGGGACGCCGGCGCTCCCAGGCGTGGCCGGTGGCGCCATGAATCTGTCTCGCCGCAGGTCGGTAGGGCCGGCGGGAACGCCGGCGCTCCCAGGCGTGGCCGGCGGCGCCAGAAGCTGTCTCGCCGCAGGTCGGCTAGGGCCGGCAGCGACGCCGGCGCTCCCAGGCGTGGCCGGTGGCGCCATGTAGCTGTCTCGCCGCAGGGGCAGTATCGACAACAGCTTGCGCCAGTCGACAACGGGAGCCGACGCTTCGCCGGAGGCGGGCTTGCCCCGCTGCCGGCCGGTTGAGAGACTCCACCCGATTCCTGAACTGAGAATGCCTGCATAGCGTGTTCCCCCGAACCGACTTCGGGAAGTTCGGTTACTGCCCTGACCAAGCGAGGGACACGAAGCTGGGCGCCGGCCTGCAGGTCGGTGTCCGTCAACACCGGCCAGGCTGGTTCCGCCGCTCTTGCCGATTCCGGCCAAGCTGTTGCCGCACGGAAAGGGGCTGGTTCTGTAAGGCTGTTGTCATCGTTCCCAACGCCGATATCGCTATGAGGTGTGGCCTGGAGCAGACGAGCCAGGTCCCGCAAGCCGCCTCCGGAGAGACCGGAGTTTGAACCTGTCGTTGCTGGCAATACGGGTGATTCGGAACCGGCAATGGCGGCGGTATCGGCGCTGTCGGCAGGCAGGGGAGTTAACTGGCGCGGGGCGGCGCCACGATCGTCCGTACCAGGCGATGGCCGCGGCTCGGCGCGGGGCGGCGTGAAGACTGCGGCACGGGATGGCGGCGCCGGGCGGGGGGCGGTCGCTTGGGTGGCTTCCGCCTGAACGGGAGGGACGCCAGGAGAGCCACCCGCAACGGTTGGGTCGAAGCCAGCATCACCTGCCGGTATAGGGAAAAATCCCGAGCCGAACCAGGCATCCAGTTCCAGGCAGTCCTGAATATAACGCAGCAACCGGCCAACTTCCGCATCGACCTGGTTTAGCGTTTCCCAGTCATGCACCGCCAGCCGGAATTCATCGGGCCAGGACGGCACCCACCGCACCAGCCAGTCCTGATAGCCGGCTTGCAGACTTTTGCCGAGGGCGATTAAAGGCTCATCGGTCATGGAAAAATCCACTGTCCCGCAGCAGCGCCGCTTCCTGCTCCAGCAGTTGCAGGTAGATGGATACTTGTGCCATGGTCAAGTCCTGAACCTGCCCCGGTGTCCAGCCAAAGGCGCGCGCCAGCAGATAGCTGGACTGGACCAGGGCTGAATCTTCTAGCCCGGCAATGGGCTTTTTTTTTCCGCCAGACCACTGATTTCACGGATGCGGCCGATCAGAAAATTGACCAATCCCAGAGGCAGGCCCTTGACCTGCTCCAGCGTGAGCACCGGTTGCACCAGCGCTTCCTTGATCATCAGTAGCGGAATCAGACTGACATCCTGCCTGGACGCTTTCATGATGAGCTGGAAAGTCCCGATAGTCAGCGGCTTGAGCGTGACGACGAGTTCTCTGGCAGCGTCGTTTTTGGCGAGCCACATAACCTCGGGCGGGACGGTCACGGCATGGGTGACCGCCGCGCCCGCCAGCAGCTCTTCCGGCGTGAGATTCAGCTCAACCACGGGTCTCTTCACTGCCGAGGCGTAACGCCTTGAAGGTGACCGCTTCCATCACGAAATCATCCTCCGGCAGGGTGAAGGTCCAACTGTCGAACTTGACGCCGAACAGGACCACCTTGCTGCCGTTGGTGGGCAGCGCCGGGTTTTGGATGTTGATCACCAGATTGAAGGTCGGCTGAGCCAGCGCATCGGCCGGCCCCCTGGCCCCGTCGCCGAGCAGCAGCCGAATCAGCGCGCCGTTGATATGGGCGCGGGCGGCCGTACCGGAGATGGTGATATTGCCGGGACGCAGTTCGCTGGCGAAACGTTTGCCGATCTCATGATAGGGACGGACATCGTTATCGACCTTGACGGTGACCTGTTGCAGGCGGCCGACGATGCTGGCCAGTTCATACTCACCGATCAGACCATCGGCCAGTTTGCCTTCCACGGTCGAGTTATCGTCAACCGCTAACACCAGAGTGGCGTCGGAGCCGCGAAAAACGTTGTTGTTAGGCATGAAAAATCACTCCTCTGGGTCGCCACTAGCCGAGGGTCATGGTGACCATGATGTAGTCGATGCTGAAGGTCGGCTGGATGGCCATGGTGACGATGGCCTGTCCGGCGATTTCCTGCGCACGGGTGGCACTGACATCCAGGGTATAGCCGACCAGGGCCTCGCTTTCCACCATGCGACTGAGGAAACCGTCCAGGGTGGCCTTCATGGCGCTGCGCACGCGGGCATTGTTGAGCTTGCCGATGTAGGGGTTGCAAGCCGAGCGTACCCCGTAAATTGCATAGTCCACGATGCGGCGGGTGGTGATCTGCGACCAGGCGGTGTTGGTGGAGGTGGTGACACCCTTGACCACCCGGTAGCCTTCGCGTTTCTCGATCGCCAAAATTTGATTCTGGACGAGCTTTTCGAGTTGACCGTAGTTGAAGTTGGCCGCGAGTCCGGTGACATTCAAGGTCTTGTTGGTCGGGCTGGACTGGACCGGGAGAGAAGACAGCAGCCCGGCGACGGCGGCCGCCATATAAGCGCCTGACAGTGTTTTTCGCTCACCTGGCCGGTGGCGGGGTTACGTTTCTTCAAGCTGACGCCCGGCGCGACATAGATCATACGTCCCGTGTCGTTCACGGCGGCCCGTGGCATTATCGGTGATGGCTTTCACATCGGTAGAACCGTTACAGCCGATAATGCCGATGCGTTCGCGGTGGATATTTTCGGTTGTCGCCAAGTGGCCTTTAAGTTTGGCGACCATATCGCTGTTAGTAACATCCTGGCCGGCCAGAAGAACGATGTTGACGATTTCATTTTCCAGCAGCGCCAGCGCTACATCGTACTTTTCGGCGGTGTCATCGGCGGCGCGCACGGCGTAGATCGTATTGCCGCCATTGCCGAAGACCAGTTCGACGGCTTTCAGGAGCGTCTGGTCGCCGGTGGATGGGTAAGTTTTATCGGGTTTGGGGCCAAAGATCTCTGGCCTCCGTCAAGCTGCTGAGGGTATAGACCTTGTCGGCATCCCCCTCGACAGCGGCGCCCACGATCCCTATGTTGCCGGTGCTGACGCCTCCAACGGTAATCAGTCCTTCATCGCGCACGGTGATGTAAATGCCTGGCAGAATCACATCGGGCATCTCGGTTTCCTCCAATGCCTTGATCTAAAGAGTTTAGAGGCCCGCTCACTCAGGCTGTGGCTTGGTCATGCGGTTCGACTGATGCGAGCGAGCGCTGGACAGTTAAATGTATAGACTAAGCAAAAGGGTTTTACAAATTCGGATTAAAAAATATTTACCAATAATTGTGTCTATAATGGCTTCCAAATGTAGACATCAGGAGGCCGTCATGCCCTGGAATATTGCCCAAGCTAAACAGCGCTTCTCAGAAGTCATCAGACAAACCGCTGAAGAACCTCAGCGTATTTACAACCGGGGCCGTCTGGTTGCAGCCGTGATCGATGCGGAGGATTTCGAAGCTTTTCAAGCTTGGCGCCAGCGTCAAAGAGTTAAAACAGTGGGGGAAGCCTTTGTGGAGTTACGGGCACTGACCGCTGGTGACGAGAATCCGCTGCCGGTTGCCGAGCGTCGGGATCGTCCTAACGCCTTCCTGGACGTGCTCGATGAATTATCTGATTGATACCAATGTTATTAGTGAACTGCTGCGGCCCATGCCAAACCCTGGTGTATTGGCGTGGGCCGCGGTGCAATCTATGGTCGCTATTTCCGCCGTCACTGTGGAGGAAGCCATCTACGGTCTAACCCGCAAGGCTAACCGTCGTTTGCTGGAGGTCTTTGAAGCCTTTGTCGCTGAGCAATGCCACGTTTTTCCGGTGACCGAGGTTATTGCTCGTTGTGCCGGAACTTTACGGGGCCAGTTTTCCCTACGCGGCGCCATCCGTAGTCAGCCTGATATGTTGATCGCCGCGACTGCCCAGGTTCATCAACTTACCCTGGCGACCCGCAACACGAAGGATTTCGAGGGCTGTGGCATCGGTCTGTTGAACCCGTTCAGCGACATGGAATCATGACTCCTTGCGCAATCCGGGATCACCCCGCTAAACCCCGGATTCCGACCTCCGGCCTGCCATCCGGGCTACCGGATCAGTCAGCCAGCGGAGCACGTAGGATGCACGGACCGAAGGGAAGCGCATCGTTCGCGATTGATGCGGGCGCTACTGCGACAAGTAGGCGTGGCGACATCCTGATAAACTGGTTGCCGTCGACCCAAGCTTTTATGCACCAATCTGAGAGGACGTTATCGATGCGATGCCGAAGAATCCTGTTGTTACTACTGACGGCTGTTCTGCCGTTTACTTATGCGGGTCTTGGCGCCGGCAAGGAAGCACCACCTAAAATCGAACCGCAAGCCGAGCGCAGCCTGCGCCAGATGAGCGACTTTCTTAAAGCCCAGCCACGTTTCAGCTTCCATATCGACGCCAGCTTCGAAGCCCTGGAGCGCGGCCAGAAGCTGCAACTGTCGGCCAGCACCCAGGTCGCGGTGCAACGGCCCGATCGCCTGCAGGTCACCGTCGAAGGGGACACCTTGCAGAGACAATTCTGGTACGACGGCGCATCCATCACCCTGCTGGATATTGACAACAATAACTACGCTACGGCGGCCATAGCCGGCGATCTCGATACGGTGCTGAATCATATCCAGGAACGCTACGGTCTGGATCTGCCCGCGGCGGATTTCGTGATGAATGACCCGTATCAGGTGCTGACGGAAAAAGTGATATCCGGCTTTTATGTGGGCTTGCACAAGGTACAGGGGGTTCCCTGTCATCATCTGGCCTTCAGCCAGCCGGATATCGATTGGCAGATCTGGATCGAAGAGGGCGATAAGCCGGTGCCCAGAAAGCTGGTGATCACCTACAAGCAGATCAAGCAGGTACCGCAATATACCGGCTTGTATTCGCAATGGAATTTCATGCCAGAATTCAGTGCGAATCAATTCAGCTTTACGCCGCCGGAGAAGGCCGAGAAAATCGACTTTCTGCCTAAGCCGCCAGCCACTGCAAAGAAGACCAGGTGAGGTGATGCGATGAAGTGTAGTTGGATGACGTCTTTCATGCCTGCCGTGGCAGTGCTGTTCATGCTGGGCCTGGTGGGGATGGTCAGTGAAGAAGCTGCCGCTTTCGAGCGCGGCGGTCGCGGCGGTGGCGGCGGTGGCGGCGGTGGTCGCAGCCTTAACGCCGACCGCTCTGGTAGTATGGGCGGCGGCAGCGTGCGCTTTAATAATGCCCGGAACCTGCCGGCCAACCGCCAGCAACTCCAGCAAAATCCGCGAAACATGACTGGTCAAGCGCAGCAGAATCGCACGCAGACTGCTCAGCAGGCGCAGCAGAATCGCACGCAGACTGCTCAGCAGGCGCAGCAGAATCGGGCGAATGCGGCCAACGAATGGCAGCAAAACCGCCAGGACTACCGTGAAGATACTCGTGAAGACTGGCAGGATTACTGTGATAACCGTAATTGCGGCTATGGCGGCAATAACTATTACTACCGGCCCGGTTATCCTGCGCCGGGAGCTGTTGCCGCTGGCATGGCGGTAGGCGCGGCGGTGGCGTCGCTACCGAAAGGCTGTACGACCGTCTATTCCAACGGGGTCGCTTACCGGAATTGCGGCGGCACCTATTATCAACCGAGCGGCAACAGTTACGTGGTCGTGGCGCCACCGCCCAGTGGGCCAGTGGGCACGACGGTTGCCGTGCTCCCGGCGGGAGCGACGGTCACTACCATCGGTGGCGTCCGCTATCACGTAGTCAACGGTGCCTACTACCGGCCCTACATCAGTAACGGCCGCACGGTTTACGTGGTGAGCCGGCCGTAGGAGCGAGTTGGCTCGCGATAGGGAGTGGGCTGGTCAGGTTGTGATCATGGCAGTCAGGGTCAGATGTTCAAGGACAATCCTAGAGCATTGACCAGTTTGCAGGGTAAGACAATAGATTGGAATAAGGCCGCAGGCCGTTGCCGGCCTATTGTTGAGGCCGGGACACTTAAGGATTCGTTGGCCCCCAACTACGGGCTACAGGCTGAGTCTGCAGAAAAAAGCACTGCGCGCGCCCTGTGAACTCGATCGTTGGGTAACATCTGGATAGATAGGAATGAGTATCACGTCCGATTTCATTCATACTGAAATTGAGCAACAGAGTTATGAAATATCGATTCATGCGGATAATGAACATCTTGCAGATGGTTTAACGACTTCTCAACTCGAAGTGGCTTTATCAGAGGGTGAGGTAATAGAAGAATATCCTGATGATCCTCGAGGAGAAAGCTGTTTGGTCTTAGGTTTCACACCGGATGGTATCTAGGCTGTTGAATCTGGCTAATTTTAATCAGCATCTGTTCATGCATAAATCATTTTATAGTCTCGCTAATGGTTATCCAGACATTCGTTGCCGTTGGCGCTCCCAGGGATATCACTGCATAGGTCTGGTTCTCAATTAGCCGAACTATAATGTAGGGTGCGTCCTACGCACCAAAGCCTGCTTGATCAGTACAGCAAAGTTGCATGAAGAAAATCCAGAGGAATTGCTACAAATTCAACAGCCTAGATGGTATCCCAGTCCATATTGTGTGTAGTCGAAATTCTACAGGGCATTTGATTCTCATAACAGGGTATGTTCCAACGATGCCGAAGTGGAAAGATCCGCATATCGGGAATCGATGAAGGAGTTTCCAAGTTATGCCAAAGAAATATAGTGATTGTTTCTATTGTGGAGGTGAGGTAAGAGAGCAATTAATGCCTCGTGAATTCAGGTGGAAAGGGAAGTTATTTGTGTTGGAGAATGTCCCTGTCGGGATGTGCCAGAAGTGTGGAGAAAAATTCTTGAAGCCGGACGTATCAAAAGCTATTGATCGGATTCTTCAAGAAGAAAAGGAACCCATAAAAACTGTCGAAGTTCCTGTATACGAGTATGAGTCTGATATGGCCTAACTTCCCTGTTAAGGGCCTGACCAATTTCACCAGTTATAATCAGCTTATGAGCACAGCAGCCCGTCAATTGATTGAATCTTTTGAGGCGTTACCTGAGTCAGACCAGCGCGAGGTTCTGGTTGAACTTCTTCGCCACACGTTTGAGTCCTCCTACTCAGCACTGTCGGACGAAGAACTACTGCTCGCAGCAAATCAAGTCTTTCAAGAGCTTGATCAGCGTGAGGCTCAAGGGTGAAAGCACCCCGACGCGGTGAGGTGTGGTTGGTCGATCTTGGACTGGCAGCTAAGATCCGCCCCTGTCTCGTTCTCAGCGCACCCGCTGGAGAGGCAACACCGACCCGCACGGCTGTTGCGCTACAGTCTGAAGAAAGGGCACCGGTCAAGGCGGACTGACCGGATCAGCCTGAACAGGGTGGGTTGCTATCCCTATCCCTGAAACCACGCGGGGAGGCTTGCTGGCGACATAGTAAAAACACCCCAGTTTGCTCTATACTCCAATTTAATAAAATGGTAGCAATTTAGCTTACAGCAAATTCCAAGTTATTGATTGATGAGGTAATAATGTCACGATTCAACCTGAGACGGACACTAATAACCGGGGGCGCCGGTTTTCTTGGATCGCATTTGTGCGAACGCCTGCTGCTGGAAGGCCACGATGTGCTCTGCGTCGATAATTTTTACACGGGCGCCAAAGCTAATATCGTGCATTTGATGGATAATCCCTACTTCGAGGTGTTGAATCACGACATTTCCTTACCGCTCTACCTGCAGGTAAATGAAATCTATAACCTGGCCTGCCCGGCATCGCCGGTTCACTACCAGCACGACCCGATACAAACCATGAAAACCTGCGTGCTGGGCTCCATCAACATGCTGGGGCTCGCCAAACGCCTGCGCATCAGAATCTTGCAGGCATCGACCAGCGAGGTGTACGGCGACCCGCAGGTCCATCCGCAACACGAAAGCTATTGGGGGCATGTGAATCCCATCGGCTACCGCTCCTGCTACGACGAGGGCAAACGCTGCGCTGAAACTCTGTTTTTCGATTATCACCGCCAGCACGACCTGTCGATCAAGATCGGGCGTATTTTCAATACCTACGGCCCACGGATGAATCCCAACGACGGGCGGGTGGTGTCGAATTTCATCATGCAGGCGCTCAACGATGAACCCCTGACCCTTTACGGCGACGGCGCCCAGACCCGCTCCTTCTGTTACGTGGACGATCTGATCGAATCGCTGGTGCGCTTCATGAACAGCCCTGACGAGCTGACCGGACCTGTCAACCTCGGCAATCCGGTCGAGGCGACCGTACTGGAACTGGCCGAAAAAATCATCGACCTGAGCGGCTCTCACTCCGAACTGAGCTTTAAGCCCTTGCCCCAGGATGATCCGAAACAGCGGCGGCCGGATATTTCCCTCGCCCGGGAGCGACTCGGCTGGGAGCCCCGGACCAGCCTGCACGACGGACTGGTGAAAACCATCACTTATTTCGACGACTTGCTGCATAAACTGCCTAAAAGCAAAGCGGGCGCCTCCCTCACGCTGGATGTGTAAACAAGGGCAGCTATCGTCCGCAAGCCTCGAACCTGAATCTTTATCTTTCATGAACCAATCCATGCGCATTCCCGTATTGGTGACCGGCGGCGCCGGTTACATCGGCAGTCACACCTGCAAAATGCTGGCCAGCGCCGGTTACCAGCCGGTCACGCTGGACAACCTGGTTTATGGCCACCGCTGGGCCGTCCAATGGGGTCCTCTGGTGGAAGGGGATATCGCCGACGCCACCCTGCTGCGCGCCACAATCGCAACGTATGCGATCCAGGCGGTGGTGCATTTTGCCGCGTATGCCTACGTCGGAGAGTCCATGCAGGACCCCGGCAAATATTTCCGCAACAATGTCGTCAATACGCTCAACTTGCTGGATGCGCTGGTCGCCAGCGACGTCCGGCATATCGTGTTCTCATCCACCTGCGCCACCTACGGCTTGCCGGAGCGACTTCCTATCAGCGAAGACCAATCGCAACGGCCGACCAATCCCTATGGTGAATCCAAACTGTTTGTCGAACGCGCTCTGCATTGGCATGGCGTTGCGCACGGCTTGCGGGCGGTTGCCTTGCGCTATTTCAACGCCGCCGGCGCCGACCCGGAGGGCGAGCTTGGCGAAGAACACGATCCCGAAACTCATCTGATCCCGTTGGCGGTCCAGGCGGCGCTTGGCCGCCGCGATCACCTGGAGCTGTTCGGCACGGACTACGCCACGCCGGACGGCACGGCCATTCGCGACTATATCCATGTCACCGATCTGGCCGATGCCCATGTCCGCGCCCTGAATTATCTGCGCGCTGGAGGACCCAGTACGGCGCTTAATCTGGGAACCGGTCAGGGCTACTCGGTGCGGGAAGTCATTGCGGCAGTAGAACGGGCAGCCGGCGGTCCCGTGCCGGTGCACGAGGCACCCCGCCGTCCCGGCGATCCACCGGCGCTGGTAGCCGATCCGGCTCGCGCCCGCCAACTGCTCGAATGGCGTCCCACCCGCTCCGATCTGCCCACCATCGTGACGACTGCCTGGCGCTGGCACAGCACGGCCCAACCGGCAGACAATGAGCAACCCGCGGCGGCCCTTGCGGCGTTGCGACCCACCTCGACTCCGAGCGGAAGCTGAGCGGTGCCGGCGGCGACGGTGACAGTCGGCGCACCCGACTTAGCGGCGCATCGCTCGATCACGGCAAGTGTCCGGCCGGTCGTGCGGGGTAAATTTCTGTATGTGGGCAATGCCAAGCTGTGGGTCAAGGGCGTGACCTACGGCACGTTTCGCCCGGACAGTCGCGGCGACGAGTACGGCACCCCCGCACAGGTGGAACAGGATTTCGGCACCATCGCGGCCAGCGGTCTGAACGTGGTCAGGACTTACAGCGCGCCGCCCCGCTGGTTGCTGGACTGCGCGCAGCGGCACGGGCTGCGGGTCATGGTGGGGCTGGCCTGGGAACAGCATGTCGCCTTTCTGGACGAGCCCCGGCTGATCAAGACTCTCGTGGAGCGGGTGCGCAGCGGAGTGCGCGCCTGCGCCGGCCATCCGGCGCTGCTGTGCTACGCCGTTGGCAACGAAATCCCCTCCCCCATCGTGCGCTGGCATGGCCGCCAGTCGATCGAACGCTTCATCGAGCACCTCTACCGCATCGCCAAAACTGAAGATACCGGAGGGGCTGGTCACCTACATCAATTTTCCAAGCACGGAATATCTGCAACTGCCTTTTCTGGATTTGTACGGCTGGAACGTCTATCTGGAATCCAGAGAGCGGCTCGACGCCTATCTGGCCCGTCTCCAGAATCTGGCCGGCGAACGGCCGCTGCTGCTGGCTGAAATCGGCCTCGACAGCCGCCGCCACGGCGAGCAGGCCCAGGCCGAAAGCCTGGCGTGGCAGGTGCACGCCGCCTTCGCCGCCGGCTGCGCCGGGGCTTGCGTGTTTGCCTGGACGGATGAATGGTGGCGTGGCGGTTACGACATCGACGCTTGGGATTTTGGTCTCACCACCCGCGACCGGCAGGCTAAGCCGGCGCTGCACGCGGTCAGCAGGGCGTTCGCCGACGCGCCCTTTGCGGCGGACACGCCATGGCCGCGCATCTCGGTGGTGGTGTGCAGCTATAACGGCGAGCGCACCCTCCGCGATACGCTGGCAGGGCTGACACAGCTCGCTTACCCCAACTACGACGTGATCGTCGTCAATGACGGCTCTACCGACCGCACGCCGCAGATTGCCGGCGAATACCCCTGCCGCCTGATCAGCACCGAGAATCGGGGTCTGAGCAATGCCCGCAACACCGGCTGGCAGGCGGCGGACGGCGCCATCATCGCTTATATCGACGACGACGCCTATCCCGACCCGCACTGGCTGCATTACCTGGCCTACACCTTCATGACCACCGACTATGTCGGCGTGGGCGGCCCCAATCTGGCCCCACCCGGCGACGGTCCCATCGCCGATTGCATCGCCAATGCACCGGGCGGTCCCGTGCAGGTGCTGATCTCCGACCGCGAGGCCGAGCATATTCCGGGCTGCAATATGGCCTTCCGGCGGGAAGCGCTGGCGGCCATCGACGGCTTCGATCCGCGCTACCGGGCCGCCGGCGACGACGTGGATGTGTGTTGGCGCTTGCAGGTGCAAGGGGGAAAAATCGGTTTTCACGCCGGGGCGATGGATTGGCACCACCGCCGCAATTCCGTCAAGATGTACTGGCGGCAGCAGCAGGGTTACGGCAAGGCCGAGGCACTGCTGGAAGAAAAATGGCCGGATAAGTACAACGTCCTCGGGCATCTGACCTGGAGCGGGCGTCTGTACGGCAAGGGTCTGACCGCCGTGCTGCCGAGCGGCCGCTGGCGGGTCTACCAGGGACCGTGGGGCGCAGCCCTGTTCCAGTCCCTCTATCAGCCGGCCACCGGGCTGCTGGTTTCCCTGCCGTTGATGCCGGAATGGTATCTGGTCATCGGCCTGCTGGCTTTTCTGTCCCTACTGGGACTTACCTGGTCGCCGCTACTGCTGGCTGTGCCGGTGTGCAGCGTCGCGCTGGCCGCGCCGCTGGCGCAAGCAGTATTAAGCGCCGCCCGGGCGGATTTTCCCACGCCCCGACCGCGCCGCGCCGAGCGGCTTAAACTGCGCGCGCTCACGGCACTGCTCCACCTGCTGCAACCGTTGGCGCGGCTCATCGGGCGGCTGCGCCACGGGCTGAGTCCCTGGCGGCGGCGCGGCGTGCGCGCGGCGTGGCGCTGCCTGCCGCTCAAGACCACGCTCTGGCGGGAGCAGTGGATCGAGCCGGTGGCTTTGCTACAGAGTCTGTGGCAACGTCTGCATGAGGGTGGCGCAGTGGCGCAACGCGGCGGCGATTATGACCGCTGGGATCTGGAACTGCGTGGCGGGCTGCTTGGCGGCGCCCGGCTGCTGACGGCTGTGGAAGAACACGGGGCCGGCCGGCAACTGTTCCGCTTTCGCCTGTGGCCGCGCTTTAACAAAGTTGCGTTAATCGTGGTCGCGGCGCTGGCCGCTGTCACTGTCGCGGCGGGCTGTGACGGGGCCTGGCTGGCTGCCGTCCCGACCGGCGGTCTGGCGCTGCTGCTGGCGACCCGGATGCTGGCGGACGCCGGCGCCGCCATGACGGCGCTGCAAGCTGCCCTGCAACAGCTTGAATGCGGGTAATCGTCGGGCATGCCGGAGCGCTCCACCAGGCAGCGGTATGCGCGCATGCTGCCCGACATTTGGCGGCAGTGGCGCGGACTCGTCCTGATTCTCCTGCTCAGCACCGTGGTGGCTGGCGTGAGCGCCCTGCAGCCCTGGCCTTTGAAAATACTGGTGGACTACGCGCTCGGCCCCGGCCAGCCGCCGGCTTTCCTGCAGTCGCTGCTGGCCGGCAGGACGCCTCAGGCGACCACCCTGTGGCTGATCTGTGCGGCTGCGGCGGCGAGCTTCGGTTTATTTATCCTGAACAGCGCGCTGGATGCCGGCTTGACCTGGATCTGGTCGGCCTATGGGCAACGCATGGTCTACGATCTGGCCGCCGACCTGTTCGCCCGGTTGCAACGGCTGTCGCTGCTGTTCCATAACCAGCGCAGCGTCGGCGATTTGTTGAGCCGCCTGACCGGAGACACCTGGTGCACCTATAGTCTCGCTGCGGAAATCCTGATTGCGCCGGCGCAACAGGTGTTTACCGTAGCCCTGGTGGGCGGGGTGGCCTGGACGCTGGACCCGGTGCTCACCGGCTTGATACTGGCCGTTGCCCCGCTGCTGGCGCTATCGGCCCTTTATTTCGGTCAGCGCCTGCAAGGACGCTCCCGCCTGGAGCGGGAGGCGCAGGCCGGCCTGACGGGTTTCGTCCATCAAACCCTGACGGCGCTGCCCCTGGTGCAGTCCTTCAACAGCGAACAGCGCAATAACAATCACTTCCGGGAATTGGCGCAGCGAGTGGTCTCCCGTTCCCAGTACAGCGTATTGCTCAACCGTAGCTACCATCTCGCCAACGGTTTCGCCCTGACCGTCGGCACAGCGCTGGTGTTGTACTGCGGCGGGCGGCGGGTACTGGCGGGCGCCCTGTCCGTCGGCAGCCTGCTGGTGTTCATCGCCTATGCGCAGACTCTGCGGGATGCCTTCGGCGGGCTGCTGCACACTTACGGCAACCTCAAGAGCACGGAGGCGAGCGTCGAACGGGTGCTGGAGGTGCTGGATGCTGGGGAAACCGTGACGCAAGCGCCGGACGCCCAACCGCTGCCCGCCCGGCTCGCCGGCCAGGGGGTCGCCGTGCGCTTCGACCGGGTCACCTTTGGCTACGACCCCGATCGCCCGGTCCTGCATGACCTCAGCCTGGAGGTCCGCTGCGGCGAAACCATCGCTCTGGTCGGCGCCACCGGCGCCGGCAAAAGCACCCTGGTGGCTCTTATTCCCCGCTTTTTCGATCCCTGGCAGGGTCAGGTGCTGGTCAACGGCGTGGACGTACGCACCCTGCAACTGGCCAGCCTGCGCGCCCACATCGCGCTGGTATTGCAGGAGCCGTTCCTGCTGCCCTTGACCATCGCCGACAACATCGCCTACAGCCGCCCCGACGCTGGGCGCGAGGAGATCATCGCCGCCGCCGTGGCCGCCAACGCCGCCGAGTTCATCCACCGCCTGCCGCAAGGTTACGACACGGTCATCGGTGAGCGTGGGGCCACGCTGTCCGGCGGCCAGCGGCAGCGGCTGGCTATCGCCCGGGCCTTACTGAAAGACGCCCCGATGCTGATTCTGGACGAGCCCACCGCCGCGCTCGACGCCCACACCGAGGCGCTGCTGCTGGCGGCTCTGGAGCGGCTCCTGGTCGGGCGCACTGCCTTCATCATCGCCCATCGCCTGTCCACCATCCGCCACGCCGACCGTATCGCCGTCCTCGACCACGGCCGCATCGTCGAACTGGGCGCTCATGAGGATTTGCTGGCGGCTCGGGGGCGCTACCACCAGTATTACCAGCTACAATCGTCCGCACCAGTCCAGGAGACCGCCGGATGAATACCGGCTGGCGCCAACTGAGGCCTTTCGCGCTGCGCCATTGGATGAGCCTGCCGCCGGTGATCGGACTGATGCTGACCGGTGTGGCGCTGGCGGCGTTGACCCCCTGGCCGCTTAAACTGATCGTCGATAACGTCCTGACGGGAAAGCCGCTGCCGGCGGCCGCCGCCTGGCTGAACGCCTTGCCAGGCGCCGCCGCCGGCAGCGGCCTGCTGGCCTGGCTGGCGTTCGGAACGCTGCTGCTGTTTGTGCTGCAACAGACAGTGGAGATCGCCAACGCCTGGCTGGAGAGAGGAATCAGCGGACGCATCCAGGTCAGCCTGGCGAGCGGTCTGTTCGAGCATTTGCAAAAGCTTTCGCTGCGCTACCATGCCAGCCATCATAGCGGCGATCTAGTGCGGCGCGTGACGGCCGATACGGATTGCCTCGGTCAGTTGGTCACCGGCGTTATCCTGCCGGTAGGCAGTGCGCTGATCACACTGCTGGTGATGTTCGCAGTCATGTGGCGGCTGGACCGTTCCCTGGCCGTCATTGCCCTGCTGGCGGCGGCGCCACTCCCGCTGCTGGTGCGCCGGCTCGCCGTGCCCATGATGCGTCACTCGTATGAGCAGTCTCTGGCCGAAGGCCAGTTGATGGCGCTCGCCGAGCAGACCATGAGCGCCCTGCCGGTGGTGCAGGCCTTCGGTCGCGAGCCCCACGAAGACCGCCGTTTTCGTGGCGTGTCGGCGCACGCGATTCGCGCCTATCTGCGCACCATCGTGTCGCAGTTGCAGTACAAAATCGGCGTGGGCGTGGCGACGGCGCTCGGCACGGCAGCCATGATGGTTCTGGGCGGCTGGCATGTGCTGGACGGTTCACTGAGTATCGGCGCCCTGCTGGTCTTTCTGAGCTATCTGGCTTCCCTGTATCAGCCGCTGGAGATGCTCGCTTACGTAGGCTCGAATTATGCCGCTGCGACAGGACGCAGCCGCCGGGTGCTGGAAGTGTTGGATGCTAACGAAACCGTGACGCAAGCGCCGGACGCCCAACCGCTGCCCGCCCGGCTCGCCGGCCAGGGGGTCGCCGTGCGCTTCGACCGGGTCGCCTTCGGCTACGACCCCGATCGCCCGGTCCTGCATGACCTCAGCCTGGAGGTCCGCTGCGGCGAAACCATCGCTCTGGTCGGCGCCACCGGCGCCGGCAAAAGCACCCTGGTGGCTCTTATTCCCCGCTTTTTCGATCCCTGGCAGGGTCAGGTGCTGGTCAACGGCGTGGACGTACGCACCCTGCAACTGG
The DNA here is from genome assembly GCA_963708455.1 of uncultured Pseudomonadota bacterium. Lineage (GTDB taxonomy): Bacteria > Pseudomonadota > Gammaproteobacteria > Competibacterales > Competibacteraceae > CAIMUS01. The sequence goes on along the minus strand of CAVPSQ010000003.1, from coordinate 121,253 downwards.
CCAGCCTGCGCGCCCACATCGCGCTGGTATTGCAGGAGCCGTTCCTGCTGCCCTTGACCATCGCCGACAACATCGCCTACAGCCGCCCCGACGCTGGGCGGGAGGAGATCATCGCCGCCGCTGTGGCCGCCAACGCCGCCGAGTTCATCCACCGCCTGCCGCAAGGTTACGACACGGTCATCGGTGAGCGTGGGGCCACGCTGTCCGGCGGCCAGCGGCAGCGGCTGGCTATCGCCCGGGCGTTACTGAAAGACGCCCCGATGCTGATTCTGGACGAGCCCACCGCCGCGCTCGATGCCCACACCGAGGCGCTGCTGCTGGCGGCTCTGGAGCGGCTCAGGGTCGGGCGCACTGCCTTCATCATCGCCCATCGCCTGTCCACCATCCGCCATGCCGACCGTATCGCCGTCCTCGACCACGGCCGCATCGTCGCCACCGGCACCTACGAGCAGTTACCGGATCTGGACCGCTATTACCGGCCGCCGGCCGCCCGATAATCGGCATAGCTCGCCAGGCGGATGCCGAGCGCCTCGATGGTCTGGCGGATGCGCGGATCCGTCAGCGTGCGCAGTTCCGCTTCCCGCTCGGCGTAATAAATGGAGCGGTAGTCGGAGGAAACATAGCCAGGATGGCATAAGAATTCGGTCCAGCCTGCGACCACATCTTCCCGCAAATAGCGCTGCAGGGCGGGTACGCTGACATGCTCCAGGTCCGTCACCCGCCATTCCCACTGAGCGTAAAACTTGCTGACGCAGCGAACCGGTCCGTCAGCCCGCAACGGCGCGCCCAGCGGCGCCACCAGTTCGCGGAACAGCGGCAGCACCCGCGGATTACGGTGGGCGTGCCGATGGGAGTCCACATGCGTGGGCAGACGTCCCAGCAGCCGGTGAAACAGGTCCAACTGGCGCTGAAACTCATCCCGGACCGCCTGCGAATCGGCCAGATCAAAGTACCGCTCATCCTCGCCCCACACATCCCAGTGCAGACCGATAGACAAGGCAGGATGCTCCCGGCTCATGGCTATCGCCTCCTGCACGGCGCGACCGGTCACCATCAGGCTGGCGCTGGTCACGACGCCGCGGGTATGGCATTCCAGGATGCCCCGGTTCACGCCCGTGGAGGCGCCGAAGTCATCGGCGTTGAAAATCAGGTATTGCATCCGATTATCCGGAACACTACCGCAAATCGAAAATCATGCAGCGATCATTTGCCAGGATGCGACGAAAGCGCGTGCCCAACTCACGGTGAAAGCAGGAATAATAATCGAGCCACCAGAATGCCTGCCATCCAAAAACAATAAAACCAGCCCCGGATCGGCGCAGTCGCTCCAGTTCCCGGAGCGCGGTATCGTCATCCGGCGGCGGTCCCCAATACATTCCATCGCGCTCGAGAAAAGGAATACGGCGCCGGCCCGCGATAATTTCATCCGTAGCCCATTCATCTTCATCGACCAGAATCAGTGTCTCTCCTGGTGGAATACCTATTTTTATATCCTGCATTACCAGATCAATCCGATTCCACCAGCAATTCTTTTTCCATTCATCCCAATTAACGGCTATAGCCAGTGCGCGGCAATGCTCGGCCAGGGTTTGCAGACATTGATTCTCCCGCCAGACATTGATTTGCAGTCTCTCATCGAACGGTTCCCGGTAGCTACTGTTCTCTCCGTGCTTGCGCCACCGGCCCTGCGGGACAGCCGTGCTTTCGACGATTCCATAGAGTGGCGCCAGTCCACACAGGTAAAGATCCGGCGAGGTCTGGTACTCTTTTTCCGGGATGGGAAAAACTTGTTCAATAAAACGCCGCGCCCAGGCATTGCCCGTCGTATAGGACCAGGTATATCCAAACGGGCCCCCATTGACCACCTGCTCCTGCAAATTCCCGCGGGGAGGCGAGGCTACGATCAACCTGCCTGTCTCGCGGCCATGCCGGTCGATTACCAGCAGCGGCCAGTGGACTTTAGCGACGCCAGGCTCGTGCAGTAATTCAACCGCTTTTGCCACTGCGCCAGGAAGCAGCATATCATCCGAGTCCATAAACAGGATGACTTCGCCACGGCTGCTTTTAAATCCTGCATTGAGCGCCGAAGCCTGACCTCCATTGTCTTTCAGGATTGGAATAATCCGGTCGCCATAGCTGGCGATAATGTCACCCGAATTATCGGTAGAGCCGTCATCGACTACAATAACTTCCGTATTGCGATAAGTTTGATTTAAGGCGCTCTCAATGGCGTGGCCGACGAAGCTGCCGTAGTTATAGCTGCTGATGATAATACTTGCCAGAGGCGCTGCACTCATAAGGGTTTCCTTAGGCATAAAGCCCGGCCGGGGTCGAGACCGCTTCTGCCCGGTTATGACAGTCCGGCCCTTGCCAGCAGGCTGCTCAGCACTTTTTCAGCCGCAAAATAATGCTCTGCGATTTCCCGCGCGGCGCGACAATTCCCTGCGTAATCACTTTCAATCCGGTCTATGGCCGCAATAATATCTTCCAGCGTCGTCCAGGCGAACAATCCCTTGCCAGTGGGGAGCACATTGCCGAAACCGGTGTCCTGAGTGATCACCGGGCGCCCCGCCGCCAGATAACAGGCGCTGCGGTCGCTGAACCAGCCGCTACGCAGCCGGATGTTCTGATCCTTGGCGACCGTAAACTCGCCGCGAGCGCGCTGGATATAGCAGCGATAACGCTCCAGGTCAGAGGAAATATAAATCGAATCGACGTGGCGCCAGCCATGCCTGTCGAGCAGGTGCTGCAATGTCTCGTCCACACCAGTAGCCAGCTCGAACGGCGCCGCCGGATACCGGTGCGGCAAGTTGATGATCTTGATAAATTCGCGATCCTTTGACCAGTAATAGGTTTCGCCCTGATACCGGATATCCTTGCCTTTGTTGCTCCAACTGGCAATGGTGTTGTAAGCCCCTTCCCGAGTCATGCTGAAGGGATTATCCCAGAGATCTAAAATCACCGGCTGGCGTGTCGGCAGCCAATGAAAGCGCTCGACCGGCACGCCGCAATCGGGCGCGCCCAGATTCTCGCCGAAGCTGAAATACGTATCGTGAGCCAGCAGCGCGGCGAGTGTTTCCTCACTCCGCAGCGCTACCTTTATCTGTGCGGCGACCGGATCGGTCTCAACGTAGATGCGGCGTGGACAGACCATGTGCTCGTCGCGCAGTTCCTGGGCGCCGGTGACGTTCAGCAGGGCATCCGCCTCTCGATATAACTGTAAAATCTGTGCTTCCGTCATGCCGTAGCAGCGGCCCTCCGGGTAATTGCCGCGAAAGGCCCAACGGTCGGCGAAACCGTATGCTTCGAGAATAGGCGCTAGGGTGGCGATGTTGGCAGAAGCATCGCCGGACAGGTCGTCGCTCCGGGGATCGTAAACCCAGCGCCCGGAATCCTCGATGTAATAAGGATCGTAACCCAGCCGGCGTAACCCGATCAGATAATGCAAAAACTGATAGGTGACGCCCCCCAGCGGAAACCAGAACAAGATGCCAGCAACAATGATCTTGCCCTTGCCGAACCGATCAGCTTGCATAAGGGTTGCTTTCCTAACCACTAACCACTAACCACTAACCACTAACTCAAGCGACGGATAAACCGCGCCGGATTGCCGGCGACAACGGTGTACGGGGCCACATCTTCTAGCACCACCGAGCGGGCTCCCACGACCGCGCCGGCGCCGATAGCGACGCCGGGCAGCACACAGGTGTCGAAACCGATCCAGACATTGGGGCCAATCCGCACCGGCCGCGCCGACTCCTGACCGAGCAGGCGCCGTGGCTGGCTGGAAGGCACGCGTTCCAGCCAACGGCGCCGCTCCGCCGGATCGAACGACGCCCGATAGCTGTCCATGATAACCACGTTCCAGGAAATCAGAGCATAGTCGCCTATTTCGACTTCGCCTTCACAGATAATCCAGGCGCCGTGAACCAGCGCATAGTCCCCCAGATGCACCTGTCCACACTGTCCCACATCGAACATCGTGCCCAGATACGTTGCAGCGCCACGACCTATCGTGACCCCCACGGCAGCTTCACTGCGGTAGAGATGAAAACTATAGGTGGTTTCGACAAAGGCGGTCACATCGATGCGGACATTGTCGGGAATAGTCCCTGGATACCAGTCCCAGGGCAGCGAACGTACAGGAGTCACTGGCGTCATACCGGCCCGATAATCCGGGCTGGATTGCCCAGCACCCGGGCGCGGGCCGGCACATCCTGGGTTACCAGTGCGCCCGGCTCCACGAAAGCGCCGGCTCCGACACGAACCCCTTTCAGAATGGTAGCGTTAGGACCGATCCAGAACATCGTCCTCGATAATCACGGGTTGACGCAGGATCGCGGGGCGCGGCCGCCCTTTTCCTAAGGGGGAACAGGCGATGGCGTCGGCGATGCGCTCGGCGGGCGCGAGCGGATGGAAATCGGTGTCGGCGAGCGTAGCATTCCAGCCGATAACGACGTAGCTGCCGATGCGGATTTCCAGTTCACACAGCAGGACGGCGTTGCAGAAGTAGCAGTAGTCGCCGATGGACAGCCGCGCTGTCTCGCCCAGAGCGAAGCGCACCCCGTCCAGAGTGCAGTGAGCGCCGACCGTGAGCGCCTTATCCTGGCGGCTACGGAAACGCTTGAACGCAAGCTCACCGGTGATGAGGGTGTCCGGACCCAGTTGGACGGTCGGCGGCGGTTCGCCATCCGTCCAGCAGCCCGGTTGGAACCCTTGAGTATCGCTCATGATGTGCTTTCCATTCGGACATGGACGCCACAGGTGCTGTTGCATGGGTTCGGGTCAGACTCCCGCCGTTCCCTGCGAGCAAAAAAAAGGGGGGATGTCATCCCCCTTCCAGCATTATCCTTGAGCCTGGTTCATCGATTTCCCTCTAGGTAGCCGCCGATAGCGCCTATGGCGCCGCCCGCGACAGCGCCTACGCCGGCTTTGCCGCCCGCCAGAGCGGCGATGCCGGCGCCGGCGGCTGCGCCCATGGCTGCGCCGCTCAGCGTACCTTGCTGCTGAGACGACATCGAAGTGCAGGAAACTAGGCCGGCCAGGGCCAGCATCAGCATGAATTTGTTGACAGCTCGCATGTCAGTGACTCCTCATTTCTTTTGTGCATTCGGGACGGCGATCTCGAACCACATGACTTCGATTATCGGGCGTTTCAGTTGATTGGGGTTCTGCTTGTAGTAGGCTTCGATGGCGTTCTGCAAATCCGTGAACGTCATGCCGCTGAACCCCTTGTAAAACGTCGGCGTCAGGCTTTTGAAGCCGGTAGGTAATTTATCGCCTTGCACATGATGCTCCGCCGACAGCATGGTCCCGAAACCGAACAGATAAGCTTTCTTTTCGTCATCCGAGGCCTTGGACCAGTGCTCACCCGTCAGCTCCGGCAGTTGGGTCACTGGCCGTGTTTGGGCGGAGACGTTGCTGGAAAAGCCCACCAGGATCAAACAAAGGGTTAGGATACCCGAGGTAAGTCGCAGAATTTTCAAGCTAGGATTCTCCTGATAGTGCGCAATATTATCCCTCGGCAATTGAGGGGCTGGTTTAGGGGAATCCAAAATATATAGGAATTGACTAAGGAATTCCACTGAGTTGCGCCAGTTCCAGCGGCGCCGGACTGCAGCAGCGATAGCGTTGACGGTGGTTACGGAACGGACGGTCGCCGGCAGGCGAATGCGATCTCAGACCAGTTTCGCGCCGTCCGGCACGGCTCTTTCGGGGATGGCCAGCACCACGGCCTCATCCTCTCTGTAGAAACCGGTCAGCAGAAATTCCGATTGCAGCGGGCCGATTTGTTTCGCGGGAAAATTGACGACACCGATGATCTGCCTGCCCAGCAGATATTTTTTGGTGTACAGCTCGGTAATGCGGGCACTGGATTTCTTAATGCCGATATCTGGACCGAAATCGGCCTTGACGATATAAGCCGCTTTTCTGGCTTGCGGAAAGTCGCTGACTTCGATCACAGTCCCGACCCGCAACTCGACCTGCTCGAAGTCTTCCCAAGCAATGGTTTTCATGATGGTATCGGTGTTCACCACCGGGAACCTATTCTACGCACTGAGCCGCCTGCTCACGGCTATAGAACAGCCCGGCTCTGATAAAACCAGCGACCAACGAGGCTTTGACGGCAAGGCACCTGCCGGCGGCATCGCGGGCGATAACCAAGTCCGCAGGCAGCCCCTCAAGCAGATGCATGGGAGCCGCCGGCCGTCTGCAAAACAGGCGAGATAAACGACGCCGGTATCTCCGTCCAGAAAAGCGGGCGCGAAACCGCAGGCGCAGTTGCCGGTGCTGACCCCGCCCGTGCCGCGAAAAGCCAGGTTCTGCCGCCGCAAAGTCGTGGTGGTTACAGGCCGGGAATGCCACTCGCCATCATGATCGTCCGACCAGCAACCCGTATTCAACGATGTCTGTACGTTCATCAATGTAATCTCTTCAGAACACCGAATTCTTTTCTATCAAATAAGCAACTCATATGCCATCCCTTTAAAAAAACTTAACAATCTGATTTTTCTGGATATGAAAATCCATGCGGATACATACGATCGATAAATTTGGGCAGGTGACACACAATTGCCACGTCATTTCGCGGCAACAGTCGTCGGTAGTCGGTCAGCGGCGCGGCCAGCGCTGCTGCTGGCAGCCTCTGCCAGCCACGCCAGTGCGGGTAGAGTGGCGGTGGGTGGTATTCCTGAGGTGCAGATAAAGCTGCCCCATACGCATCAATTTAAGCGAATTTGTAACCGTTTTTCAGTTGCTGACAGGTGTTGGGTTTCTTTTTCCGGGTGTTCAATGAGCAGCCATGCTGGAAGCGTCCGGCCAGTTCCTCCAGCAACCGGACCAGGGCGGGCAGGTCGTCGATGCAGCAGGCCAGGCGCGCGGACTGCTCCTTGATCATTTGGCAGCCCTTGACCAGGCTGCGTTGCGGCACATGCCAAAGCCCTGTCAGGATCAGCCAATGCTGGATTAGCACGCCCAGCAGCTTGGCGTACAGTTCGCACAGCAGGTGATGCGGGTTGGCGCTGCGCGAACGCCCCAGGTTCGCATGGCTTTTCCAAAGCTTGAACAGCAACTCGATTTGCCAGCGGACCGCGTAGAGCAAGAAGCACTCCGGCAGGCTCAACTGGTCGCCTTCCACGTTCGTGACCAGCAGGTTCCAGTCGCACAGGGCCAGGCTCTCGGCGGTGGCGGTGCGGCATTGCTTCCGCGCGTTGTCCTTCATCTTGGCCCGCCGCCGCGCGGCGGCCTCCTCGGGTAGCCGCCACAACAGCAGGCGCACGGGCAGGCGCTCCTCGGCTCCGATTTCCACCGCCACTTCGTGCCTGACCACGTCTTGCCGGGCCAGCATCCCCAGCCAGCGCGGCCAGTCGATGCATGCCCCGTCCAGATGGAACGCCACGGTCCGCGGCTGCAGGCGGCTGATCCAGTACTCGCCGCGCGCGCCCTGCGCCCGCATCCGGGCCAGGTTGAAGTAGCCGAGATCCTGGATGCGCAGAACCCCTTTCGCGTGAACCGCCTCGGCCAGCGGGCTGCGGCTGTCCGAGTGTCGCCCCGGTAACAGCCCCAGGCTCAGCCGCCCCGTCCGCAGTTCAAGGTCGGCGTCCAGTTTCAGCGCGGCCTTGCCGGCCTCTCCGGCACCGCCAGTCCCGCGCCAAAGGTGCTCCCATTCGGCGGGCAGCGGGACGACGCTACAATCGGCGATGTGGACCGCCTCGAAGCGATTGAGGATCGCCACGTCTACCGGGCGGCCGGCCGTGACGGCCTGCGCCATGGCCTCTTCCAGGACGCTTTTCACAAACGCGCAAGCCGGCTCCGTGAAGCGCTGGTCCAAGCCCTGCGCGGACACCTTCAGGCCGTGGCTGAAGCCCGCCCTGGCAAGCCCCTCCGCCGACGGCGGGCTGTTTTGCATCCATCCGAAGACCAGCGTCCTGATGAAGTTCGCGCCGCTGACCTTGCGCTGGCGCCGGATGAACCCACTGGTCTTGGCCAGGACCTCAGCCCGGACGGTCAAAATGGTTTGCAACGCAAGGGCGACTGTTGAACAAATATTCATCACGGTTCATCTGGGTTTGCCAATCGAAGTTGGCCTCCCATCTTACCGGCATCTGCCTGGTTTCGCTCCAAATCCCGTTAAATTGATGCGTATGGAGGTGCAGATAAAGCTGCCCAACTTGTTGATAAAAAAGTATTCGTTAAACATCATAGCGATGTCTGAAGTACTACCTCATGGGTTTATTTTCATCCGCTGCCGCACCGCCTCGAACAGCAACACCCCGGCGGCCACCGATACGTTCAGGCTCGCCACGCTGCCCGCCATGGGAATCCGCGCCAGATAGTCGCACTGCTCGCGAGTCAAGCGCCGCAGTCCTTTCTCTTCAGCCCCCAGTACGAATGCCGTCGGTCCAGCAAAATCCAGATCGTACAAGGTTTCCTCCGCCTCGGCGGCGGCGCCGGTCAGCCAGACGCCTTGTTCCTTGAGACTGTCCAGCGTGCGCGCCAGATTGGTCACCTGGATAAAAGGCGTCGTCTCCGCCGCGCCGCTGGCCACCTTACGCGCCACCGGCGTCAAGCCCGCGGCTCGATCGGTAGGGGCGAGCACGGCATGGACGCCGGCGGCGTCGGCGCTGCGCAGACAGGCGCCCAGGTTATGCGGGTCCTGCACCCCGTCGAGCACCAGCAGTAGAGGCGGTCCCCGCACAGCCTGCAGGAGTGCAGGCAGATCGTTTTCCGTCCTGATCTTTGCACTAGCCGCGCACTGCGCTACCACTCCCTGATGGCGAGCATGGCCGCTGCGCCGGTCCAGTTCCGTCCGCTCCTTTAGCCGCACCGTAATCCCTTTCTCTGCGGCGACTTGCAGCACAGCCTCCAGGCGGGCATCAGGGCGCTTGCGCTCCACCCATAATTCCTGCACTTTAGCAGGCTGGTGCTCGAGGGCCGCCGCCACCGCATGCAGCCCGAAAATCCACTCGCTTGGCGCCATGCCTATCTGCGCCGCCGCCGCCGCCGTCCGGTCTGCATTTCCTCCGCGTCCAGCAGTTCGAAATCGATCTTGCGCTCATCCAGATCCACCCGTGCCACCCGTACTCGCAGGGAATCGCCCAGGCGATAGATCCGACCGCTGTGCTCTCCCTGCAGACGGTGGCCGACGGGATCGAAGTGGTAGTAATCATTGCGTAGGGCCGTCACATGCACCAATCCTTCGACATAGACCTCCTTCAGTTCCACGAACAGGCCGAAGGCGGTCACCGTCGTGATGACGCCATCGAATATATCGCCGACTTTGTCTTGCATGAACTCGCACTTCAGCCACTCCACGGCGTCCCAGACGGCCTCGTCAGCGCGGCGTTCGGTCATCGAGCAGTGTTCGCCCAGGTTAATCATGGCAGTGTGGTCGTAAATAAAATCGTCGGCTTCGCCGCCGTGCAAGGCATGGCGGATGGCGCGATGGGTCAGCAGATCGGGATAGCGGCGGATGGGCGAGGTGAAGTGGGCGTAAGCTTCCAGCGCCAGACCGAAATGACCGATATTGTCAGGACTGTACACCGCCTGGGCCAGCGAGCGCAGCATGACCGTCTGGATCAGATGGCGATCCGGTCGCTCCTGCACCCGCTCCAGCAAAGCAGCGTAATCGCTGGGTTGCGGGTGGTCGCGTCCGCCTAGATTGAGCCCCAACTCTCCCAGAAAACCGCGCAACTTTTCGAGCCTCTCCAAGCTGGGTCTGGCATGGATGCGATACAACACCGGCAGGCGACGGCGCTGCAGGAAGCGGGCGGCTGCGACATTAGCAGCGATCATGCATTCCTCGATCAGTCGGTGGGCATCGTTGCGTTCCGTCGGCACGATGCGCTCGATCTTGCGATCCGGGCCGTATTCGATGATGGTTTCCTGCGTGTCCAGATCGATACCCCCGCGCCGCTCGCGCGCCGCCCGCAACACCTTGTAGACGGCATACAGGTTCTCCAGGTGCGGTGCCAGATCGAGATAATCCTGGCGCAGGCGCTTGTCCCGTTCCACCAGCAATGCAGCCACGGCATCGTAGGTCAGCCGCGCCGCCGAACGCATCACGCCTTCCACAAAGCGCGAGCGCAGGAGGCGGCCATCGGGCGTGATCGTCATTTCGCACGCCATGCACAGGCGGTCGACCTGTGGATTGAGCGAACACAGGCCGTTGGACAGAGCTTCCGGCAGCATCGGTATAGCCCGGTCCGGAAAATAAACCGAATTGCCGCGCCGCCGGGCTTCCCGATCCAGGCCCGTGTCCGGCCGCACGTACCAGGATACATCGGCAATCGCCACGATGAGCCGCCAGTTGGCGCCACGCGCTTCGCAATAGACGGCGTCATCGAAATCGCGAGCGCTGATGCCGTCGATCGTCACCAGCGGCAGCCGCCGCAGGTCCAGACGTCCCTGTATGGCGGCGGCGGGAATCTCGTCGGAGAAACGATCCGCTTCCTCAAGCGCGGCGGCGGGCCATTCGGTTGGAATCTCGTGGCTGGCGATGGCGATCTGTATTTCCATCCCCGGCGCCAGGTGATCACCCAGCACTTCCTTGATTCTCCCCAGTGGACGACTGGTTTTGCTGGGCTGTTCGATGAGTTCCACCACCACGATCTGACCGTCGCGGGCGCCGTCCTGATATTCGGGCGGCACTATGATATCGTGATGGATGCGCTTGTTATCCGGTGCCACCAGGCCGATGCCGCGTTCCTGAATAAAGCGGCCCACCACCTGAGAGGTGTTGCGTTGCAGCACTTCGACCAGAGCGGCTTCCCGCCGTCCCCGTTGATCGATGCCGGCCACCCGCATCACCACCCGGTCGCCGTGCAACAGTTGGCGCATCTCCCGCGGGGAAATATAAAGCTGTTCGCCGCCGTCGTCGGGCGCCAGAAAACCATAACCTTCCGGGTGACCGATGACCCGGCCGGCAAGCAGATCCATCTTGGCGACCACCCCGTAGCCGCCACGCCGATTGCGGATCAATTGAGCGTCCCGCTCCATGGCGTTCAAGCGTCGGCGCAGGGCCTCTAGTTCCGAGTCTGTATCGATGCCGAGCCCGCTGCCCAGTTCCGCCAGCGTAAGCGGCATGCCGCAACCTGTCAGATAGCTCAGAATATATTCGCGGCTGGGGATAGCGTTCCCGTACTTCTCCAGTTCCTCCTGGTAATGGGGATCGAGCTGGCGCCAGGCGCGTTGGTGTTTATGCGAAACCATAGGGTTTTCCTTAAAAGGCGACTCCCGGCTGCCGTATCGCCGGGCAAGTCAATACAATGATAGATTAACCGTTTGCTGTAGCGGGTATTATGCCGCAGCCCTCACGCTTACTGACGATTGACAAGACCTCGGCGGGACAGTATAGTCCGCCCTCGTCGTCGCTGTGCGCAGCGCGACTGTGCCGAGGTGGCGGAATTGGTAGACGCGCTAGCTTCAGGTGTTAGTTGGGTAACCCCAGTGGAGGTTCAAGTCCTCTCCTCGGCACCATCAGAAAATCCCATCGTTATCTTTACTTCGCCATCACCGCTTCGGCATTTACTCCGCTTAGCCTGCTGTCCATGCTGAGAGGCCGTGTTTGCCCCGCCCACCAGCCTTTCTTCTTGATTAAAGCTCATACCTAGTTGCTGGCTAATGCCGCCTCCCTGATCGGACCGTTCCAGCTTGACAAAGTCTGCAAAGCTATTATACAAAGCCGCTGCCTTATTCGACCCTCTTTTGGAAGGGCTGACTGACCCAAAGTTGATAATTTTACCTTGATATTTTTTTCTAACGGAGAAACCCTAAATGCTTGCAAAAAAACTGGTAGCCGAATTTATCGGTACCGCTTGGCTTGTCCTTGGCGGCTGCGGCAGCGCTGTGCTGGCGGCGGCTTTCATGGGTGGCCCTCCGGTCAACTTTCCGCTGGGCATCGGCCTTACCGGCGTATCCTTTGCGTTTGGTTTGACTTTGTTGACCATGGTTTACACCATCGGTCCTATCTCTGGCTGTCACATCAATCCTGCGGTCTCGATCGGTCTATGGGCCGGTGGCCGGTTTTCGACCGCTGAATTGATTCCCTATATTATTGCTCAAGTATTAGGCGGCATCGCCGGCGCCGCCATTATCTATGCGATAGTCACCGGCAAAGCCAGTTTCAGCGGCATCGGTGATTTCGCCGCTAATGGTTATGGCGAGCATTCACCTGGCAAGTACAATATGCAAGCTGCTTTGATCTGCGAAGTGGTGATGACTTATGTATTCCTGCTGATCATCATGGGCGCCACCGATGCGCGCGCCCCGGCAGGGTTCGCGGGATTGGCTATCGGTCTGGCGCTGACCCTAATTCACCTGATCAGCGTTCCTGTCACCAACGCCTCGGTCAATCCGGCGCGCAGTACCAGCCAAGCCATCTTCGTGGGTGGCTGGGCTCTGCAGCAACTCTGGCTGTTTTGGGTAGGCCCGATTCTGGGCGCTCTGCTGGCGGGTGGTACCTATCGCTGGCTGTTCAGCAAAGAAGAATATTGATTCCCGCCTGAGCGTGCTGGCTCATAGGCAGCACGCCGCACAGCGCAAAGGCGGCCCGGGGCCGCCTTTATTTTTTCACCACCCGCCTTCTAGAATGCGCCAACCTCTATCTATCTGCGAACGCAATTTCCGATGAACCCGTTGAAAGGATTTTTTATCACCGGCACCGATACCGGCATCGGCAAGACATGGGTGGCTTGCGGTCTGATCACTGCCCTGCAGCGACGCGGCCTGCGCGTCATCGGCATGAAACCCGTCGCCAGCGGCTGCGCCCGTACCCCGCAGGGTTTGCGCAACGATGACGCTGTGCGTCTGCAGAGAGTCTCCACTGTCGAGGTTCCTTACGACTCGATCAACCCATACGCCTTCGAACCCGCTATCTCTCCTCATATTGCCGCCGGGGAGGCCGGTGTCGATATCACGTTCGCCCGCATCCGCACGCTGGCTGAAGCACTGGCTGGGCAAGCCGATTGCTTGATCGTGGAGGGCGCAGGCGGCTGGAAAGTGCCGTTGGGTCAGGATGGCGATGTCGGCGCCCTGGCCACTGTCCTGCAGTTGCCGGTCGTTCTGGTGGTCGGCATACGGCTGGGCTGTCTCAATCATGCTTTCCTCAGCGCCACCGCGATCGAGTCCACGGGGCTTCCCCTGGCCGGTTGGGTGGCCAATCTGATTGATCCGCACACCGAACGGGTGAGCGCTATCCTGGACACGCTGCAACGTGGCGTGGCTGCTCCCTGTTTGGGTGTTACCCCGTTGCTGTCGGATTTTGCCCCGGAACACCTGGCCGCCTGCCTGCATCCAGAGCGGCTGGATCCGCTGCTGCGTCCGCCTGTCTGAAAATTTATATCAAAATCTTTGTTGACAAATTCTATTGAGTTATATCAGGATAAATTTATTAGTAAAACACTCATGAATACCCGGGCTTGAGAGGCTGTGATGGTCGACATTGAGCGTACTTCTGATGATTACCAGTGCCGTTTCGTCCTGCGCCCTAACCGCTCCCTGTCCTGGCGGGGGTCGTTATGGTTCTTCTTCAGCTTGGCGTTCATCTCTGGTTGTGTCGCCATCGGGCTGACTTTACTGGGTTTCTGGCTAATATTACCGTTTGCTGGGCTGGAGCTGCTCGCGCTCGGCAGCGGTTTGTACGTAGTCGCCTGCCGCTGCTACGAGTGTGAGGTGATCTCCATCAGCGAGGATTCGATACATATCGAGAGGGGTAGAGGACATCCCCACCAGCACTGGACTGTGGGGCGCGGCTGGGCGCGCGTGGTGTTGGAACGCTGTCCCAAAGCATGGTACCCTAGCCGCCTTTTGATCCGCTCTCATGGACGCGCTGTAGAAGTCGGGCGGTTCCTGGAAGAGCAGGAACGGGAACGTCTGGCCGACGAATTGACCCGGAGTTTACGCACCTCTACCTGGCCGGGTCATTAGTTAAGCATTAAACACCTAAATAATTCTGATCGCCATTTCATCGGGAGAGAATAAATCGCATGTTAGCTAACCTTTTCGCACGACTGGGTTACTCGATCACTGGTCTCGGGCTGCTGCTATGGAGTTTGACCGCCGCGGCCGATTTTAAGTTGAACATGACTGAGGGTGTCACTCAGGTCAGCCAACAAGTCTACCATCTGCACATGCGGATCCTGTGGATTTGCGTCGCTATCGGGGTTGTGGTATTTGCAGTGATGTTCTATTCCATTTACTACCACCGCAAATCGCAGGGCGCCGTGGCGGCGCATTTCCATGAGAGCACCAGAGTGGAGATTGTATGGACGGTGATACCGATGCTGATTCTGATTATCATGGCGATCCCGGCCACCCGGACGCTGATCATGCTCAACGACACCAGCAAGCCCGACATGACGATTAAGGTGACCGGTTACCAATGGAAATGGCATTACGATTATCTGAACGACGGCATCAACTTCTTCAGCACCTTGTCCACCCCCGCCGCCCAGATTCAGGGATATGAGCAGAAAGGAGAAAACTATCTGCTGGAAGTGGATAACCCGATGGTGGTGCCGGTCGGTAAAAAAATCCGCATTTTGACCACCGCTGCTGATGTGATTCACTCATGGTGGGTGCCCAGCCTGGGTTGGAAGCGCGACGCTATCCCCGGCTTTATCAACGAAAGCTGGACGCTGATCGAAAAACCCGGCGTCTACCGTGGCCAGTGCGCTGAATTGTGCGGCAAGGATCATGGCTACATGCCGGTCGTAGTGGTCGCCAAGACCGAGGAAGAATATCGGCAATGGGTGGCCGGCATGAAGAGCGGCAAGACCGCCGGGACCGCGCCCGCTTTGCCCACCAGCGATCCAGGCAATACCAGCGTCCCCGTCCAGCCCGTGGCCGTGACCTCGGCAAACTGATTTCTTTCACTCACCCTTGTCAGGAGATTGCTATAGCTTATGAGCACAGCAACTGAGGTACACGTCGAGCATCATGACGAGCCGCCCCGCGGTATCTGGCGGTGGCTGGCCACCACTAACCACAAGGACATCGGCACGCTATACCTGGTGTTCGCCTTGATCATGTTCTTGATCGGCGGCACCATGGCCCTGGTGATTCGGCTGGAGCTGTTCCAACCGGGCCTGCAGTTCGTCACGCCGCAATTTTTCAACCGAGATGACCACGCTGCATGCGTTGATCATGGTGTTCGGCGCCGTGATGCCCGCCTTCACAGGGCTGGCCAACTGGATGATTCCGCTGATGGTTGGTGCGCCAGATATGGCTTTGCCGCGCATGAACAACTGGAGTTTCTGGATTCTGCCGTTCGCCTTTACCCTGCTGCTGTCCACCCTGTTCATGCAGGGCGGCGGCCCGGCCTCCGGCTGGACGCTCTATCCGCCGCTAGTGCTGCAGACCGGTGATGCCTTTCCCTTTGTGATCCTGTCCGTGCACATGATGGGTATTTCCTCCATCATGGGAGCGATTAACGTCATCGCCACCATCCTGAACATGCGGGCGCCAGGCATGTCGCTGATGAAAATGCCTCTGTTCGTGTGGACCTGGCTGATCACTGCCTATCTGTTGATCGCGGTGATGCCGGTGCTGGCCGGCGGCGTGACTATGCTGCTCACCGACAAGTTCTTCGGCACCTCGTTCTTCAATGCCGGCGGTGGCGGCGATCCGGTGCTGTTCCAGCATATCTTCTGGTTCTTCGGGCACCCTGAAGTCTACATCATGATCCTGCCGGCTTTCGGCGTGGTCTCCCAGATCATTCCGACCTTTGCCCGCAAACCGCTGTTCGGCTACAGTTCCATGGTGTACGCCACCGCTTCGATCGCTTTTCTGTCTTTCATCGTGTGGGCTCATCACATGTTTACGGTAGGCATGCCGCTGGCGGGCGAGTTGTTCTTCATGTACGCCACCATGCTGATCGCCGTGCCGACCGGCGTGAAGGTGTTCAACTGGGTGTCCACCATGTGGCAGGGATCGATGACCTTCGAGACCCCCATGCTGTTCGCCATCGCCTTCGTGGTGCTGTTCACTATTGGTGGTTTCTCCGGACTGATGCTGGCGATCGCCCCGGCGGACTTCCAGTATCACGATACTTATTTCGTGGTAGCCCACTTCCACTATGTGCTGGTGACGGGTGCAGTGTTCGGGCTGATGGCGGCGACCTACTACTGGCTGCCCAAATGGACCGGTCATATGTATGACGAGAAGCTGGGCCAAGTGCATTTCTGGCTGTCCACCATCAGCGTCAATATCCTGTTCTTCCCGCAGCATTTTCTGGGGCTGGCCGGGATGCCACGGCGGATTCCGGATTACGCCTTGCAGTTCAGCGGGTTCAATGCCATATCCTCAGTCGGCGCCTTTATATTTGGATTTTCCCAACTGCTCTGGGCCTACATCGTCATCAAGACCATTCGTGGTGGCATGCAGGCGACCGATCAGGTCTGGGAAGGCGCTAAAGGACTGGAATGGACCTTGAGTTCGCCACCGCCGTATCACAGCTTTTCGACGGCGCCCCAAGTCCATTAATCGTGCTTTTCTCCCCGACCCGGCTTAGGCCTGATTGTCAGGAAGCCGGGTCAGGGAATATTCAGTGAGTTCGAAAATGGATCGGGAAAAACCGGGCCCGTATGATGATGACGCCCCACGCCGTGCCGCCAATCGTAGAACGGTTATCGTTTTGGCGCTGGTCGCACTGGCGTTCTATATCGGAATCATGGTCGCTTTGGTATTGAAATGACTGAACAATCGCTTGCACAGGCCAATCGCCGCTTGCTACGCTGGCTCTTGCTGGTGGTAGTGAGCATGTTTGGCTTTGGCTTCGCCATGGTGCCTCTCTACGACGTGCTTTGCAGTATCACGGGGTTGAACGGAAAAACGAGCAACAAGGCGGTTGCCGCTATACAAGGGGAAGTGGACAACTCCCGCACCATTACTGTGGAGTTCGTCGCCAACGTCAACGAATCGGCGCCCTGGGAATTCAGGCCCAAGGTAGCCAAAATGGAGATTCATCCCGGCGAGTTCTACCGGACCAGCTTTTTCGCACAGAACCTGACTGGCGCACCGCTGATCGGCCAGGCGATACCCAGCGTCACGCCGGGACCAGCGGCCTCGCATTTCCAGAAAGTTGAGTGCTTCTGTTTTGCCAGACAGGACTTCAAACCGCACGAGGGCAAGGAGATGCCGGTGGTATTTCGGCTTGACCCTACGGTCGCCGCTGATATTTCGACGGTTACCCTGTCGTACACTTTTTTCAAGGTGGACGATAAGGGCAGCTAAAACAAACGTTTATCCATTTAACCCAAAAGTCCACACCTCGGGGAGAGTGTTCTATGGCTCAGGCCCACGGCGGCTACTACGTGCCGCACAGCAGTCCCTGGCCTATCGTTGCTTCGGTAGGTCTGTTCACTACGATGGTCGGCTTCGCCAATTTTCTCAACGGCGGCACCTTGCCCCTGATGATGGTCGGTGTCACCATCCTCATAGTCATGCTGTTTGGTTGGTTTGGCACCGTCATCAGCGAGAGCGAACGCGGGCTTTATAACGACCAGGTGGATCAATCTTTTCGTTGGGGGATGTATTGGTTCATCTTTTCCGAAGTCATGTTCTTCGCCGCCTTTTTCGGTACTTTGTGGTATGCCCGGGATTATTCGGTGCCCTGGCTGGGAGGCGCCGGCGACAAGGTGCTTACCCATGAAATGCTCTGGCCCGATTTCCGCAAGGTATGGCCCACCAATGGACCTCAAGCTTTGGGAGGCGCCTTTCAACCCATGGAAGCCTGGGGTCTGCCCGCCATCAATACCGTTATCCTGCTGAGCAGCGGCATGACGATCACCTGGGCGCACTGGGCCTTGAAAGAGAACAAGCGGATGCAGTTGATCCTGGGGCTGGCCGCCACCGTCTTTCTGGGGTTCCTGTTCGTTTTCCTGCAAGGCAAGGAATACGCCCATGCCTACACCGAGATGAATCTGACGCTAAGCAGCGGCATCTACGGCTCCATCTTCTTTATGCTGACCGGATTTCATGGATTGCATGTGACCCTGGGGGCCACCATCCTGCTGGTGATTCTGCTCCGCTGCCTCAGGGGCCACTTTACCCCCGAACGGCACTTCGCCTTCGAGGCAGCGGCCTGGTACTGGCACTTCGTCGACGTGGTGTGGCTGGGGCTGTTTATCGTCGTTTACTGGATGTAAACGGCGCATTTCCAGAATAAGCATTTTATGGGGCGCACCTTAGTGCGCCCTGTTATTTGCAGCTTATCCCAGTAGGCCGAGATGAGTCCGCAGGCTGTTCCCGGCGATTTCCGAATGAGGGAGGTGCGTAATAGGAAATTTACCAAGGACTGCGCTAAGCAGTGGGCAGGAATCTTATTGGCCCACCGGCGGCAAAACCCCGTGCGGAGCAATAAGGCCGGTGGCATAAGCGATCATTAGCAGAATAAATAACGCCACGGACAGGGCGATTCGCACAGTGAGCGCTTTGACAGTACGATTACTGCGTCCTTTGTCCTGGACCAGAAAGATCAGGCCGGAGCCCAGACTGAACAGAATAGTCAATAGAATAGCGATGACCACGATTTTTAAGATCATGTAAGGTTCTCAGGTCGGCAATGATTTTGTCACATCCAGTTTATCGTAACTCAGCGCAAGGCGTCTGCCTAATCCACCTATGCGTATAGGCAAGTTCAGTTTTCAACCGGCCCTGGCGCCCAGTCTGATCGCGTTTGTGCTGCTGCCGCTGCTGTTGTCACTGGGTTTCTGGCAATTGGACCGCGCCCGGCAGAAAGCAACGTTACAGGCCCGCTTTGAGGCGTCCATCGACTTGCCCTATGCTCCTCTCGCCACTGTTGATCCGACGCGTCCGGAGTCCCGCTATCGCCGGGTTATCGCCCAGGGTCGCTACGATAGCGGGCAGCAAATCCTGTTGGACAATCAGATTCAGAATGGTCAGCCGGGTTATCAGGTGTTCACTCCGCTGCGGCTCGATGCACAGGAACAGGCGATTCTGGTGGAGCGTGGCTGGGTTCCGCTGGGCGTCTCCCGTCAGGTACTGCCGGAGATAGCGGTAACCGCGGCCCCCGTGAGCGTTACAGGCCGGATTTCGCAGCCGCCCAATCCCGGCTTGCGCCTGATGGAACCGGCGGTGGACGCGCGCCACTGGCCGCGCGTGGCGCAATATATCGACTACGCGCAGTTGTCGGCCGTATTGGGCTATCCCCTGGCTCCGGCGGTGATTCTGCTCGATCCTGAAGCGGCGCACGGTTATCGCCGGGAATGGCAGCCCCGCTTCGACGAATTCGGGCCGGAACGCCATCGAGCTTATGCCGTGCAATGGTTTTCTCTGGCCGCCGCCCTGGCGATCATCTATATCGGGGTGAATACACGCCGTCACCCTGGAAAGGCCCGAAACAGTAACTCATGACCACCTCGACTATGACCCAAGTTCGGACCCGCAACCGGATTTTTTTGCTGACCATCATGGCCCTGTTCATCGTGCCATTGACCCTGGCTTGGGTATTGGTGGATAAATGGCGGCCGGCCGGCACAGTCCATCATGGCGAATTGCTCAGCCCAGCCATACCTGTCGTCCACTTGCAGCTCCACCAACCCGATGGTGAGGATATCAATGCAAGCTATCTGCGCGGTCACTGGACCCTGGCGTATCTAGGTCCGCCCTGCGCCGCGCTGTGTCAACAGACGCTTTACAAGATCCGGCAGATACGCCTGGCGCTCGGCAAGGACATGCAGCGGGCGCAGACCCTGTTCATGATGACCGGCGCAGCGGAACCTGACTTGTTGCCGTGGTTGAAACAGGAGCACCCCAAGCTGACTTACGGCGTCGCCGATCCTCAGACCTTGAACTTCTTTTCCAGGGCTTTCCCTGGCCCCGCTCAGGCTCCTGGGGAATGGATTTATCTGATTGATCCTCTAGGCAATTTGTTCATGCGTTACCGCTGCGACACCAATCCCAAGGATATCATGAACGATTTACAGCGCGTGCTGCGCTATTCGACTATCGGATAAGGCACCCGCATCGAATTAGCCTGATTTTACTACTTTTAAATTTTCTCTTGGCTTATCATAGCGCACCTTGAAACTAGTGCCGTTTGCACCCGTGACGTTTAGTTCATTCTTGCGCCCGAGGACAACGACTGCATGAGCAACAACTATCTGAGCACCGACACCCAGACCTTACCCACGCGTATTCGTCAGTCTTGGCGGGACTATCTGGAGCTGACCAAGCCGAAGGTGGTCGCTCTGATCACTTTCACGGCGATGGTCGGCATGTTTCTGGCCACGCCGGCCATGGTGCCCTGGGATGTGCTCATCTGCGGATCCCTGGGTATCGCCTTGTCCGCCGCGTCCGCCGCTACTATCAATCAACTGGTGGATCGCCGGATCGACGGGGTGATGGCCCGCACCCGTAACCGGCCGCTGCCTACTGGCCATCTGGATACCCGCCAGGTGCTGCCCTTCGCCTGCATACTAGGCGCGATTGGGATGGCCCTGCTGGTGCTGTTCGCCAATCCCTTGACCGCGGTACTGACCTTCTGCTCGCTGATCGGTTATGCGGTGATCTACACTATGTTTTTGAAGCGTGCCACACCGCAGAATATCGTTATCGGCGGAGCCGCCGGCGCAGCCCCGCCGCTGCTGGGCTGGACGGCGGTGACCGGCCAAGTGCAACCGGAAGCTCTACTGCTGTTTTTGATTATCTTCGTCTGGACGCCGCCACATTTCTGGGCGCTGGCCATACACCGTCGCCATGAATATGCCAAGGTGGATATTCCCATGCTGCCGGTGACACACGGCGTGGAATTCACCCGGTTGCATATCCTTCTGTATACGATCATTTTATTGCTAGTCACCTTACTGCCCTATCTAATTGGCATGTCCGGTGGATTGTATCTGGCGGGTGCTGTGGTGTTGGGAGGTTGGTTCCTGAAATACGTCGTCCGTTTATACGTCACTGCTGACGATCGCCTGGCAATGCCCGTCTTCGGATTTTCCATCATCTACTTATTCGGCCTGTTCACCGCGCTGATGGTGGATCATTATCTGTTGAATATTGTTAAAGGGATTTATCGGCTGATGGTCTAGTAACCTTTGGTGCTAGTTTATGGCCACCCACTTAAGGCAGGACAATCTCGACCCTGGGAGCGCCGGTATCTTCGCCGGCCCTTTGCGGTCACTCTATACGCAGTGTCCCGGTTTGGGTGGATATCCTAAGATTTACCTAAGCCTAATTTTATTAGTGGTTGCTCTTCTGGCGCAGGATACCACAACATCCCAAGTCACTGATTTGTAATGGTTCCAGATAACTGGCACCATAGGTTAACCATAGGTAATTGAAATGATTGCTACTGTCACCAAATCTTATAAAGCATCATTTCTGAGCGAACCCAAAATACAAATTATGTTGGTTTTACTTATTGCTTTTCTGGCAAGGACGCTATGTGTTATTTTTTTTGGTGATACTGATATAACTAACGCCACTGTTTTTGATGGTAAGAATGGCACTAAGATTTGGGAGTATGGTACGTTTGCAATTAATTATATAAAAACAGGAACAATTAGTCGGAATTTTAGTGCTTCTGGAGTAGATTTCTTAGCGCCAACAGCTTATATGCCACCAGGTCCTGTTTTTCTATGGATTGGTTTGTTTAAAATTTTTGGTGTTACATCAAATGCACTAACAGGAATGTTGGTTATCAACATCTTGACAGGAGTTTTTCTTGTTTATCTTACTTACCAATTTGCTTTAGAAACCACAGACGACCACTCTATCTCTTTAACAACAGCACTGATTGTCGCGCTATATCCCACTTTTGTATTTTCTGCCGCCACCTATCATGTTATTGGAACATATATGGTGTTGTTGTTGCTATTTATGATTTTACTATGTCGATTTTTAAGAAAGCCTAGTTATCAACTTGCACTATTCATTGGCCTATTGGGTGGTCTTAATGCATTGTGGAGAGTTGAGTTTGGTTTTTTTGCCGGGGTATTACTTATTGCAGCTTTATTTATTAATCGTAACTTAAAGCTATTTTTTACTTCTATCATAGTAATGGTAATAGTCATTCTTCCATGGACCGTTAGAAATTATATAGTATTGGATAAATTCGTTCTGATTGCCCAATCGACTGGATATAATTTGTTTAAAGGCTTTAATCCACTTGCAAGTGGTTCAGGAGACCACGTAGAAAAAATTGGTGCTGCAAAAATCTTATTAGGTGATCAGTTAGCAAATGTACCGTCATTTGATAAAAATATTGAAGCTATACGTGATCAAATATTTAAATCATATGCCGTTAAATTCATGAAGGAAGAACCAATCCAAGCTTTTTTAGTTTTGCCCCTTAAAAAATTATTTTTGTACTGGTTTATGGATATCTACGATCCTGATGTTACTCTACGTAAAGAATATTTGCTTGCATTTATTCCAATCTTTATCCTTACCATCGCAGGATTAATTCTGACGTATCCAGGCTGGAAAAAGCCTGAATATATTATGATTTTTACTCTCTTTGCTGCCCAATCCTTTGTAACATGTTTCTATGCCGTGCATGCTCGTTACCGAATGAGCATGGAACCATTTCTTTTTATTTTTGCCGGTTATGCAATTGTTTGGTTAATACGCCGAATTTCTATTCATAATCTTTTATCACATGATTAATGAACTTTAATTTTTACGTCTCTATAAATACTAACACTTCCCACTTAGAGAACGGATCCTGTCCACGTTTGCAACACCACCCTGACTTGTGACGCCGCTGGCGGTCAGGCATTGCACACTGATTCCATTGAGCTTTATCAGCGTTGCACTTACAATTTCAGCCCAAACCTCCCGCAGGGGAGGCGCTCACGGGGAAAATAACAAGGATATCGATCTGCATGACTCATTATTTAGTGCAAGCCCAGACCGCCGGCCGCTATCTACTGTCCGGTAACGAGGCGGTGGCGCAGGGTGCCTGGGAAGCTGGCGTCAAAGTCGCCGCTGCCTACCCTGGTACGCCGGCGACGGAAATCCTGGAAAGCCTTGCTCGCTATCCCGATGTCTATTCCGAATGGTCGGTTAACGAGAAGGTTGCCACCGAGGTGGCTATCGGCGCCTCGCTGGCCGGCGCGCGGGCGCTGTGCGCCATGAAACACGTCGGCATGAACGTGGCATCGGACGCCTTCATGACACAGTCACTGACCGGCGTGATCGGTGGTCTGGTGATCGCCGTGGCCGACGACGTGGGTTTTTCCTCGTCGCAGAACGAGCAGGATTCGCGCTATTGGGGCCGCTTCGGACATATGCCGATTCTGGAGCCGGCGGATTCCCAGGAAACCTACGAGCTGGTGCAGCGCGCCTTCCAGCTTTCCGAGGAATTCGAGACGCCAGTCATCCTGCGCCTGACCACCCGTATCTGTCACGTCAAAGCTTCAGTCAGGGTGGCCGGGCGGCGGCAGGAGCATCGGGTCGCCGGCTTCCAGAAGAATCCCGGCCGTTGGGTAATGGTCCCGGCGGTGGCCCGCACCCGCCAGCCGTTCATGCTGGCCCGCGACGAGCAGCTGCGCACGCTGACCGAGACGACCGACCTCAATGTGCTGCTGGATGGGCCGGACTCCAGGATTGGGTTCGTGACTTCCGGCCCCGCTTTTCAGCATGTACGGGAAGCTTTTCCGGACGCACCGGTATTGAAACTGGGTCTGAGCTATCCGCCACCGCTCGCCAAGGTGCGGCTACTGGCCGAGCGCGTGCAGCGGGTGGTGGTGGTGGAAGAGACTGAGCCGCTGCTGGAAACGGAAATCCGCGCCGCCGGCGTTGCCGCACAGGGCAAGGATATCCTGCCGCGCATCGGCGAGCTGTCTCCCGACATATTGCTGCCCGCCATCAAGAGCTTGCTGGGGGAAACCATGAAACGGTCCGCTGCCGCACCGCCCACGGTCTTTCCCCGTCCACCGACGCTGTGCGCTTCCTGCCCGCATCTGGGGCCTTATTACGCCTTGTCCCATATCCGTAACCTCAACATCGTCGGCGATATTGGCTGTTACACGCTGGGCGCCGGCCATCCCTGGAACGCGCTGGATACCTGCATCAGCATGGGCGCTTCGATGGGCATGGCGCTCGGCATGGAAAAGGCGCACGGCGAAGGCGACGCCCACAAGCATATCGTTGCCGTGATCGGCGATTCGACCTTTCTGCATATGGGCATGCCGGGCCTACTGAACATCG
This sequence comes from uncultured Pseudomonadota bacterium, assembly GCA_963708455.1. Taxonomy (GTDB): domain Bacteria; phylum Pseudomonadota; class Gammaproteobacteria; order Competibacterales; family Competibacteraceae; genus CAIMUS01. Next base: position 97,076 of record CAVPSQ010000003.1, on the reverse strand, counting down.
TCTACAACCGCGGCAACGTCACCGTTATGCTGCTGGACAACCGCTCCGTCGGCATGACCGGTGGACAGGAGCATGCCGGCACCGGCCGCGATATCCACGGTGAGGAGGCGCCGCGCGTGGATTTCGCCAAATTGGTGGAAGCCCTGGGTGTGCGGCCGGAGCGCATCCGCGTGGTGGACCCCTACGAGTTGCCCACCGTGGTGCGAACTATCCGGGAAGAGATCAAGATAAACGAGCCGTCGGTCATCATCACCAGCCGGCCATGCTCGCTCACCGACCGCTTCGAGAGCCACAAGCCCTACGAAGTACGGGAGGATGTGTGCACCGGTTGCGGCAATTGCCTGACGCTAGGCTGTCCAGCCATCGCGGTCGTCCGCCGCCAAACCGTGGTCAAGCGCAGCGGCAAGGAAAAAGAACTCAGCTTCGTGCACATCGATACCAACGCCTGCACGGGCTGTCGCATGTGCGTGGACACGTGTGCCCCGCAAGCCATTGTCATCGCCCGGCCCCAGGCCCGGCCCTTACGGATGGTTAAATCTTGAGCGATATTACTAATATTCTGGTGGTCGGCATCGGTGGTCTGGGAGTCATGACGGCCGCCGAAGTGCTGGCGCGCGCCGCTCTGTCGCAAGGCCATGATGTAAAGAAGACCGAAGTGGCCGGCATGGCTCAGCGCGGCGGAGTGGTGTCGTCCCACATCCGCTTCGGATCCCGCGTCTATTCTCCCCAGATCAGCACCGGCCAAGCGGATATTCTGCTGGGCTTCGAGGCTGCCGAGGCGTTGCGCTGGAGCCATTATCTGCGGCCCACGGGCATCGCCCTGGTCAACAGCCTGCGCATCAAGCCGCCGGTGGTATCCATCGGTCTTTATGCGTATCCTAAGGATCCCATCGGCGCCATGCGGGCGGCGGGCATCGAAGTGCATGCGTTCGACGCCGCCGCTATCGCTGAGGAACTGGGTAACATGAAGCTGGTGAACACCATCATGCTGGGCGCTATCGCCGCCGATCTGCCGTTTTCGGTGGACGTGCTCAAGGAGAGCATCGTGAGAGGATTCCGGGCGCGTAAGCCGGAACTGATCGAACTGAACGAACGGGCCTTTGAAGCGGGCCGGGCGACCGTCAACTCGCTCAAGGCTCTTCCCAGGGCCGGCCGTCTGGCCAGCCGCTAGCCGCGGACGGCCAGACGGCCGGCAACTGTATGGCCGCTGGCAGGCGGCCCATTCGGGGTATCTGCCTGCGCCCGCTTTCAGTCGGACGTAATAACTAGAAAAATATCGTGATTGCATGACCGGACGCCATGCAGATACTTCCACCCTGATTAATGCTTGGCCAGGGAAGTTTCACCGGGCACAGCAGCGGGGCTGGAGAATTGGCGGCGCAAACGGGTCACCCGGCTGCGCACCGACTACAAGCCACCAACATAACACACTCATTTTGAAGGTTAAGTGATGCCGAGATATCGACGAACTGGATCCAGCTATTGCCCCATCTCACTATATCGAGAAGGTGAGTCTACAAACGGGCAAGGTACTGAACGACGACATCCGCCCCGAACATCTACTCATCCATTCGCACCGCGATTTTCATTTCATGGATTACGAAGCGCGCCGGATGATGAGCCGTATCGTGCGCACCACCGGCGATCAGGAACAGGCGCGGGCCGCCATGCGCCGCATGCGGCTGCGGGGTTACAGTTTAACGAATAAACTGGCCCACCTTATTGGTGAGGAACGGGCGGCGAAAGTGGCTAAAGTGCTGTTCGGGCTCAAACATCCCGACTATTACTACCGTTTCAAACCCCTGTCGCTGACCGGCGCCGCCGCGGAACAGCGCATACAGCAGTTGCGCCACCAGGCGCAGGCGCAATTCGCCAGAGCGGTGGTCGATGGCAAGCCAGCATTGCAGGTGCTGCTCACCGGCGGCACCGGTTTCATCGGCCAGGAAATCATCTGGCAGGCGGCACACGATGACGCCGTCGCCGAGATGGTGATACTGATCCGACCCAAGGATATCATCGACCGCAAGACCGGCCAGAAGGTGCGCACCATCTCGCCGCCCGAGCGCGGCGCCGAACTGCTGCGCCGGCTGTGGCTGGAAACCCCGGAGCAGCAGGCCAAATTTCGCTTTATCGCCGGCGATATTGAGCAGCCCCTCCTGGGCGTGGCGCCCGCTGAACTGGCACGACTGGAGCAGACCATCACTCATGTGATCCACAGTGCGGCCAGTGTCGCCTTCGATGAAACCTACGAAGAAACCTATCGGAGTAACGTCTCTGGCACTTTGAACGCCCTGGCGTTCTCGCTGCACTTGCAGAATGCGCCGGCCAGTCCGTTCGTCACGCATATCGGCATTGAAACGTCCTATATTCATGGCCGACAGATGCGCGAGCCCGCGCAGGAAGACGCCCTGGTGTTTCCCCGTAATTATTACAACAACTATTACGAACTGACCAAGGCAATGGCCTCCATCGAGACCGAAAAGTGCATGTTCGAGCAGGGACTGCAGGTGTTGCAGTTATGCCCGGCCATCGTGATCGGCAAATTGCGCACCGGCAATAACCGGGGCGACGCCAAGGTGGTCAATGCGCCCATTAATATGTTTGGCCGTATGCATGAAACCCTGGCGGATCCACAAACCAGCTTGGCAGAGCGGTCGGTCGCCGGCTTGGTGGCGCGTCTGGCCTGCGTGTTTCCGGGCGATCCCGGCGCGCAGCTCAATCTGATCACCGTCGATTGGGTGGTGCACGGCATTATGGCGGCGCTGCATCATCCCGAAGCAGTAGGAGAGCGCATTCATCTGGCGGCTGATAAACGCCTGACTCCGCTAGCGATGGGGCGGATTTTCGAGGAAGAACTGGGCCTGAAAGTTCACCTGATCGAACCGACTTTGTTCCGCAATCTGCTGTTGCCAGTATTCATCCGCCTGTTGAACATCTTCAGGCAGGGCAAGCAGGCCAACGCCCTGGGCAAACTGGCCACCCTGTTTGGAGGTTACAGCGAGTGGGAGCAGCCGATCCATGAAGTGCGCAAGGATATCGAGGTCCTGAAATTACAGGGACCGCGTCCCGACATGGAGTATGCCTTCCGCATGCTGTGCAGGCACAATCGCTACGTACAGCATTTCGGCCAGGTGCGCGATCCGGAAGACATCTCCCACCGGGAAAAGAGCTGGAAAGAGTTTATTGACGATCTGGAACGGCGCACCGGCCGGCTGGCCGGCGAGCTGTCAGCGACTGAATTTGAGTTGGAAGCAGCCAAGCTGCCGTTCTCTTGAGTGTCGTTTTCTATTCCACAGGCGGCGTGGGTCGCGCCTGGACCCACCCCGCCGGGCCTGGACATCCGGGCCGGTGAACCACTTTCCAGCTTGCTGGAGCATTCCTTGCAAACCAGGGGGCACGTATGAGCATGACCTGCAAACTGCTGTTTGGCAAACACCAGTCGGCCTGGGATGCCGCCATCCATCATCCCTTTCTCGATGCCTGCCAGACGGGCGCCATCAAGACCGAGCAATTTAATACCTGGCTGGTGCAGGATTATCTGTTTGTACTGGAATTTACCCGTATGACCGCCCGCCTGACGGCGCAGGCCCCGGCGGCCCATCTGGATGGCATTCTTGGTGGGCTGGCAGCGTTGCGGGACGAGCTGAACTGGTTCCGCGCCAAAGCCGCCGAACGCTGGTTGAGCCTGGATGTCGGCCGCCAGCCTATCTGCCGGTCCTATTGCGAGTTCATGAGCAATCTGGCAGGCGAAACCTATGCCGTCCAGGCGACAGCGTTCTGGGCCATCGAGGCGGTCTACAACCGAGCCTGGCAATTGCCGGAGCCCGTGGCCGAACCCTATCGGGAATTTGCCGAACGTTGGGGAAATCCCAAGTTCACGGCCTATGTGGAGTTGCTGGAACGGCAGGCGGACGAAGCGTTGAGTGCGGCGCGTAGGGCAGAGCGGACCAGCGCCGAAGACGCGGCGCGGCGGGTGCTGGAATTGGAGAAACTTTTCTGGGAAATGGCTTATGAAGGCGGTGGGGATTTGTGGTTGGGCTGAGGCTGAACCGTTGACAGGCAAGGGAGCGCTTGTTAATCATGCAGGTTGAATTCCAAATCCAGTTGCGCGCTTTTTCCGGCCTTTCTAGCGAAGCCAGATAAAAGAGAATAACCTCCCGGGATTTGGAATGTATTTGTTTTATTGCTCCATTCAATCAAGTCGCTTTGCAGTATATTGCCAGAACGCATATCTGCAACTTCGCCATATTCCATTGTTACTTGATTTTTCTTGAAGTTAAGAATCGCTTTCTCCGATCTGGCGATAATGGATGGCTTATTTTTTCTCAAGATATGTAAATTGAAATTAGTAATTACCCCCCTTGTAACCAACCCTGTATTAACCTTCAGCAGTGGGCTGTTAAATAAGTTATTGGCATCTGAAGACAATATTATCTTGATTCTATTAAAGCCATTAGCAATTAATAAACCGTCGTAAACATATAAAGTGAAAGTTGCATTGATAAGAGACATCTCATTAAAAGGTTTGATATTGAATATAAAAAACTTTCTAAGACTGATTTTCAATTCATCTGCATATATTTGATCGACGCACTTATCATTTTCATAACTACGCATATTGAAGTTTTTTATCGAGACGGGATAGTTGGGTATTTCCTCCACCAAGGGAGTCTGAAGGAGGGTTGGCTGGATTCTGATCATGACGCTGGCGATGTATGGGTGTGTGCGTGTCGGCCGACACGATGCGCTCTACCACCCCACCCCGCTGGAAAAAAGCCCGGGCGCAGACCGATCCTAACCATGGAAGCGTCACAAAGGTTGGGCGTAGCCTGCTGTCCTGGTTCAAACGCGGCCTGCGTTTATTGCAGCGACGGCTGCAAACCGATCAGCCTTTACCTGCTTTCCCCGGTGAGGTCATGAGAAACTGATAGGTGGTAAGGACGGCACTGCTGGCCAGTTGCTGTTGCCGACCCTTCGCTCCCAGGCGTCGCAGGGCATTCGCCCGACCCCGCCGGTTATGCCACCGTTGCCAGAAGAACTTGCGCATATGAAGGCGTATCCACCCTTCCTTCCGGCGGATGTCGCTGTCGTCGTTGCTGATGCACTGTCGGGTCGGAGGAGGTGTCCGAAGGCTAGCCTCCGTCCGTCGCTCAAACTGGACGTACCGCGCCGAACTGGGGAAACTGTCGAGCAATGCTTGCGCTTTTGCCCCATCTACGAAACTGGGTAGGCGGGGCGCGTCTGTACCCAACTTGCGCTGCCATGAATGAATAAAATTGGATTATTCTTGTCAAATATGACAATATGATTAGATGGAACGTAACATCTCTTGGGTCAAAGCGGCATTAAAAGATTTCGGGGAATTTCCCGAGCCCGTGCAACGCAAGATCGTCGCCGCACTCCGTTTTGCCGCCAAGGGAGAAAAAGCCGAAACCGCCAATCCGATGAAGGGGCTCGGCTCCGGCATTTATGAGATTGTTGTGGCGCATCGGGGTGACGCTTTCAGGACCGTGTATGCGGTGTGGTTGGGAGAGGACATTCTGGGTGATACATGCCTTCCAGAAGAAATCCAAAACAGGCATCGAGACGCCTAAAGATAGATCTGATCATTGAACGCATCAAGAGGCTGAAAGAACGACTGTGATGAACAATGAAATCGAGTTGGTCAAGGGTAGTGATAATCCCTTTCGGGATGCGGGTATCGCTAACGCCGATACCGAGCTGATGAAAACCGACCTGGCGGCTGAGATTGTTCGTATCCTGCGGGAACGTGAACTCACCGGCACAGAGGCGGCCAAACTTGCTGGCGTTCAGGCAGCGGATATTTGCCGCATTCGTAAAGCCGATTTGGATCGGTTCACCATTGATCGGCTGGCCCGGATTCTGAAACGCCTGGACCAGCGGATTCACCTCAGGATTGAGATTAAGTCCGCTGCGAGTGATGCAGGCATGAGTCGGGTAGCCCGGTAGATCGGACACCGCCAAGTAGGTCAGGCACGCATGTGCCCTACTGGCTGGAATAACCGATGTTACCGGCTCGATTTTAGTCAACTCGTCCTTCAATTGCTGCACCCTGTCGATGCCATACCTAATACTGTAGCCAGACTAAAATTCGGAGGAGAACCCCATTATGAGCGAGCAGACCCAATACCCGTTTCTTCCGGATTTGCCGGAGGCAAAGCTGCTGGAAGAAACGTTGGCGACCGAAATGAAACTGTTGGAAGGTGCCCTGGAGGCCGAGATGAAGCTGCTGGAGGGCGCTATGAACACCTCCGGGCAACCTTATGCCTTCAAACCGACCAGTGTTCATCTGCCGGACGTGCACAAGCTGATGACGGACTTCGCCCGGATCTTCAAACACAGCCAGAGCCTGTTGCAGGAGTATCTGCGCAAGCAGGCGCAGCGCGAGGTTTCGTTCCGCTTTCCTGACCCCGCCCACATCGCCAAAGTCTTTCTGGAGATGTTTCCCAAGCTGCTGACCGATCCCGGCAAGATCATGCAGGCGCAACTCAGCCTGTGGCAGGATTATCTCAACCTGTGGCAGACCACCTCGCGGCGACTGCTGGGCGAAGCTACCGAAACCGCAGCCAAAACGGCTACCGTCGACAAGCGCTTCAAGGACAAGCTGTGGATGGAAAACACGGTCTTCGACTTCATCAGACAGTCCTATCTGCTGACCGCCCACAGCATTTACCGCCTGTTCACCAGCGTGGAGGGTCTGGACACCAAAAGCGCTCAAAAGATTGATTTCTACACCCGCCAGTTCGTGGACGCCATGTCGCCCACCAATTTCGCCTTGACCAATCCCGAAGTCATCCGCACCACCCTGGAATCCGGCGGCGAGAATCTGGTCAGAGGACTGGCCAACATGCTCGAGGATCTGGACCGGGGCAAGGGCCGGTTGCGACTCAAGCAGACTGACATGAACGCTTTCGAGCCGGGCAGGAATCTGGCGATCACACCGGGCAAGGTCATCTTTCAGACCCAGTTGATCCAACTGCTGCAATACAGTCCCGTTACCGAGCAGGTCCATCAGCGGCCGCTGCTGATCATTCCGCCGTGGATCAACAAATTCTATATCCTCGACCTGCAACCCAAGAATTCTCTGGTCAAATGGCTGGTCGAGCAGGGCTTTACGGTGTTCGTCATTTCCTGGGTCAACCCGGACGAGAAACTAGCGGAAATCGATTTCGAGCACTATATGTCCCATGGCACGCTGGCCGCCCTGGAGGCGATCCGCCAAGCCACCGGCGAGAGCGAGATCAACGCCATCGGTTATTGCATCGGCGGCACATTGCTGTTCTGCACCCTGGCCTATATGGCGGCCAAACGCGACCAGCGCATCCACAGCGCCACCGCGTTAACCACCATGCTGAACTTCTCCTACGTGGGCGAGATGGCGGTGTTCATCGACGAAGAGCAGTTCGCGCACCTGGACAAGGGCATGACCCGCAAAGGCTACCTGGAGGGCTACCACATGTCCGGAGTATTCAACCTGATGCGCGCCAACGATCTGATCTGGTCCTTTATGGTGAGGAATTATCTGCTGGGGCAGGAACCGTTCCCCTTCGATCTGTTGTACTGGAACGCCGACAACACCCGCATGCCCAAGGCGATGCATTCCTTCTATCTGCGCAACATGTACCTGAACAATCGGCTGAAAGACCCGGGCGGAGTGAGCTTTCTGGGCGTGCCGCTGGAGTCGGCAAGATCAAGACGCCGACCTTTTTCCTATCCGCCAAGGAAGATCACATCGCCCCCTGGAAAGGGACCTACGCCGGCGTCCGCCTGCCGGGCGGGCCGGTGACCTTCGTGCTGGGCGAATCCGGCCATATCGCTGGCGTGGTCAATCCGCCGGCGGCCGAAAATACGGCTACTGGACCAACCCGCAGTTGCCGCCAACGCCTGAAGAATGGTTCGCCGACGCCACTCGTCACGGGGGTTCCTGGTGGCCTTACTGGCGGGAATGGATCCGGCAGTACGCCGGCCCGCAGGTGCGGGCACGCACGCCCGGCGACGGCGAGCTCCAGCCGCTCGAAGATGCCCCGGGTTCTTATGTCAAAGTGCCAGGCATGGATTGAGCCCATGAAGAAACCGCTGGCGGAACTGCGCGCCGACTATACCCGCAGCGAGCTGAGCAAAGATAGCGTCGATCCCGACCCCTTCAAGCAGTTCCAGCACTGGCTGCACGAGGCGCTCGAGGCGGAGCTACCCGAACCCAATGCCATGACCCTGGCCACGGTGAGAGCGGACGGCTCCCCCGCCGCCCGGGTGGTGCTGCTCAAGGGTATGGATGCCAACGGCTTCGTGTTCTTCACCAATTACCTCAGCGACAAGGGTCGGGAACTGGCGCACAATCCCCGCGCCGCCCTGGTGTTTCTGTGGCTCGAACTGGAGCGGCAGGTGCGGGTAGCAGGCCGCGTCGATAAGGTCTCCCGAGCAGAGTCGGAGGCGTATTTCCGTACTCGTCCCCGCGCCAGTCAGTTGGGCGCGCTGGCCTCGCAGCAGAGCCGGGTAGTGGCCAGCCGGCCCATTCTGGAACAGCGCTTCGCCGCACTTGGGGAGCGTTACGCCGACTGCGCAGTGCCTCTGCCGGAGCACTGGGGTGGCTATCGGCTGGTTCCGACGCTGCTGGAATTCTGGCAGGGCCGACCCAGCCGCCTGCACGACCGCCTGCGTTATAGCTTAGAGGCAGACGGCCGCTGGCTGCTCGAACGCCTGGAGCCCTGAGCGCGGCAACGCTAAATTCCTGTCCGAAAATCGAGGTCCATTATAGTTTTTCATCTTTTTGCGACGGTAAATCCGGGGGGAACCTTCGCCGTCGTGCACTAAAATGCTCCTGAGGTCGTTCCATTATTCCCCGATCCAGAGGTGGTAAAGGAGTTATTCGAGTCTGGCTGCCATTGATCGGCATTCGGCGGAAAGTTCGTCTCTTGACGCTTGATACACTTCCACTCAAACGTCGTCTGAGGCGGTAGATTGCTGATAGTCCCTGTCCAGGTTGGGTAATTCTTCGCATCCAGTTTGACTGCGCTGCTCGGGGCCCAGTTACCGAGCTGAGACATATTGCCGACCACATAGACTGATTGTCCCCATATGGTTGTGCCGTTATTGCAGACAAAATTGACCGCAGTCGGGGTTTGGCCCAGCGTAAATACAAACGTCTTGATGCTATCAACGCTAATACTGTCGGACTTGGCTACAATCAGGTTGCCGCCGGCGTTGTACCAGCCTTTGCTGGCCGCGTCGAAGGCGGCCTTGTTGGCGTGCTGGGGCAAGCTCGTGCCATTGAGCGTGACAGTCGTGGCCTGGGTGTTCTCAACGACTAGCTCGACCACATTGACGCGGCTGACAGGTGCGTTGATGTAGACACCGTTCGATGCGCTAATTGTCACCGTTGCTGTCGTATCGGCCTTTTGCTGGGAGATGTCCGTTGTGCGAACTGCGCCGCGCTGGTAGGCAATCGTCTCGCCATCGTCTTCGTAAAGCGTGAAACGGCTTGCCACAGGCGAGGCGTACACGCGGGCGATCAGCTCGTTGCGGGTGCTGCTATCAGTACGCTTGCCCATCACATTCATGGTCGCGTCGTCTACGTACATCTTGGGGATGATGGCACCGGCGCGAGCGTAGGCAGGCAGCCGAAACAGACCGTTGACGTATATCGGTTGATTGTTGTACCACTGCCCCTGGTTATTATGGAACCACTCATGGGTATGGTAATTGATCCAGTCGCCGGCAGGCAGGTAAACGTTGCGCTGCCGCTCGCCAGCAGTGGTGACGACCGCGACGAGCAAATCACGACCCACTAACTTCTCATTGCCCATGTCGCGCACGTTGTCATCGTTCTGATAGTAATAGACCAGTGGCGGCATCACCGCTTCGCCATAGAGGTAGGCTCGATGGGCCAGCGAGTACAGGTACGGGGCCAACTCGTAGCGTTGGCGCAGATTCGCCTGATTGCTGGCGGGATCACCGACCCGGTCCGGCGCAGTCTCGCAGGAAACGGTTTTGCCGGTATCTTTGTAACAAGTATTAGTCTGGCAGTAAGCAGAACATCCTTGCGAGGTGTCAACGTGCGGCCGAACGGGCGTGTCAAACCAGGCCCCGTTCGCGAACCACTGCGTGTACAGTTCTTTGAGGTCGGAGTTCAACTTCTCGCGGCGGAATCCACCGATGTCAGCCCCAAAGTAATCGATCCCCGACATGGACATGTGCATCTGGGCATTGTGGTGATGGGTGAGGGCCATAAGCTCTGCAGCGATGTCACCCGACCACATCGCCACGCCGAAGCGCTGCATACCGGCGGCCCCGGAACGGGTCAGAACAAAGGGTCGTTGTTGTTCACCGTTACGAGCGTAACCGCGTGCCACGCTCTCGATCCACTTTAAGTTGTAGATATTGTGGTAGTCACCATGGTTGTGTTTGTCCGGCAGCACCCCGGTGACCCAGTCATCGGGCTTGCACATCTCCGGCTCGCCCAGATCCAGCCAGTGACCGATGATGCCATCCTTGATCAGCGGTTTGCGTTTCTGGTCGTGCCAGTAGTCGCCGGCTGCGTCGTTGGTCCAGTCAATCATGCCGCCTCTGCCCCACCAGTCACTGTTAATATTTATTAGGTAAATGGGCGTGCAATTATGATCTTTGGTCTGGATCAAATAGCAATGGTCTTGCATGCTCTTGTGTTCAGCCCGGTTCTTGGCGATGTACGATTCCTCAATGGTCATGAGGCCAATGCCCTGATTATTTTTGTAGTTGGCGATGGTAGCGGCCGGGTTGGGAAAATTTTTGAGATCCCAGGTGAGACCTCCCATGGGACTGTCGTCCGATCCACCTGTAACGCCACCAAACCAATTTAGGTCAAGCATAAAGCCGTCGACCGGGAATTTATTGTTGCGTAGGGTACCCAACCTGTCATCGATCTCATTCCAGTTGTGGTAGGGATACTGAGAAACCCATAGCCCCAATATCTTCTTGGGCAGCACCGGCGGCCGGCCGGTTAATTCCATATAATCTTGACGCAAATCCGGCAGATTCGGCCCGGTCATCAGGTACCAACGAATCTGGTCGCCCCAAGTCTCGACTTGCCAGGGGGTGTTGTTGAAAGTCCAGACCTGTTTGTAGATGTGGTCAAGGAATAAGCCATAGTTGGCATTATTTGGACCGACCGCGTACATCACCGGGATCTGAGCATTGCCAACCATGCCGTTTTGGTCATCCCAGACGGCCGCGTTGCCAAAATCGCCGCAATTTCCTGGCCCGCTGGGGTAGCGCCTCTGATGGACAAGCCAGTCACCATCAGCATTGGTGTTCTGGAAGAACTGCTCACCGAGGCCGTAGACGTCCTGCATGGCCTCCTTTGTTATCGTCAACCCCTTCCAAGGCTCCGTCAGGCGCAGCGGGCAGATCTGGTTGAGCCGGAGGGCCGGGCTGCGGGTCTTATCGGTTGTGGTCACGCAGAGACTATTCGGATCGACCTCCACGCGGATAGCAGATGTCTCGATGGTGTTACCGGAGCGGTTGAGGTTGGTTGGGCCGGGATAGTCGGTCTTGCTTACCTGGGGCGTGGTGAAGATAGGATTGGCCGGGTCAGGGCCGGGGCCTAGCGCCGAGAGTTCAAAGTGAACCAAGTCATCATCAAGGAACTCAACGATCAGGTAACTGCTGCCTGATGTAAACTTGAAACGCTGAACGGCTGCCATCGCCTCTTGTGCCGAAAAGGCGAAGATACTTAGAAAGAGGGCAGCAATGATAAGGAAAAAAAAGCGCGACTTGACGGTAGTAGTCATGGTTCTATCCTTTCATCAATTGTTCTTGAATGAAAAGTTTATGGGTAAGTGTTCACACCCCTCCCCCTAACCCCCTCCCTTAAGGGGGAATAGGTTAAGCCACTGTTTTGCAAAAACTCCCTCCCCCCTTGTGGGGGAGGGTTGGGGTGGGGGGGTGAACGGTTACGTTTACGGTTGGGTAACTGTCAGGTTGTCAAGATTGATGGGCGTGGTGTTGCCATCATCATAGGCGATCTTGATGGTGTGCTTACCAGCGCTCAAGGGCGCGTTGATGTTGACCGTAGCCCAACTGTTCCAGTCGGGCAAGCTTCGTAGGTCGAGTTTACCGAGCAGTGTCCCGTCGACATAGACGTTGCGGGTGGCAGTGACGTTGCCGGCATTGGCATAGCGCCAGCCTAGGTTATAACTACCTTTTGTCGTCACGTTTACGTTGAATATGACTGATGTACCGGCCGTGTCAAACTTATCAACGAAGCCGGGGCCGGTGTAGCCCGAATGATTGGTGTTGACACTCGTGTTAAATGACCCCCGGCAAAGCCGGGGGCTTATTGGGTGAGCCCCTCAAAGGGGCCTTAAAACCATGGGCCGCCCAAGGCGGCTAAAGCCACAGTCCACCTGGTTCCCAGCAGGCACCCTCAGTAAATCCATAAAGCTTTCCAAGTTCTCGTGCATAGGCATTTTATGAGCCCTTCGTTTAAACGGGTTCTGGAGGTAAACTCCTCGTAGAGGTTCTCTTATGAGAGCGCCTCACAGATTGGCTGGTAACGACCGTGGGAACGGTCAAACCTTGATGAGTCCCCCGGCAAAGCCGGGGGTTTACCGAGATTAATTAACACGGTCAGCAAACTCGGCCTCATAAGCAGCCTTGTTCACGCCGTCGAGGATCACCGTCCGCGTGACAGCGTTCGCTGGCAGCTTGATCAGCGTTGCCTGCAAGCCCGGATCCCAGTACCAGCCCGCGCTGGCGGCTTTTAGGGCGGTCAAGCTATCGAAGGGCGACGACACCGTGCCGTCGCTCGTCACTCTGGTTGGTTTGGTAGCGATCACCTGGAGAGTGGCCGCGGTGGTGAGCGCCGGTACAGTTATGCTCACCTGATGACGATCCCACGCCGCAGTGACTTGAATAGTACGGGTGAGGCCGGGCGCGTCGTCGTAGTAGTCATAGGCGGAACTACCTTCCGGGTAGATGCGGAATACCAGGTTAGGGTAGTTTGTGACGGAGTTGCTGATGTTGCCCCCTAACTCATAATCGGCGTTCAAGTTGAGGGGGATGATGGCCCCAGGACGGACATACACCGGGATGCTATCCCAAGGCCAAGGTGTGCCATAGTTCTTGGTCCCCGGCCCACTGAAGCGGCCGCTGTTCCAGAAGTCGTACCACTCACCCTCCGGGACGAACACGTCCTTGGTCATCATCCCTTCCGTTATAACCGGCGCAACCAGCAATTGTTCGCCGAACATATACTGCTGCTCAAGCCCGACCATAGTTGTGTCGTTGGGGAACTCCATGCTCATGGCCCGCATCATAGGTACGCCGGTGTCGGCGCTGCGTTTGGCTTCAGTGTAGATGTACGGGAGCAAGTTCATGCGCACGTTGGCGAACTTGCGAAAAATGGGAATAACGTTGGAATTGCCGGTACGGTCCTGGATGTTCCACGGCGTGCGTGCCGCACGGGCATCGGAATTGCTGTTCTCTGAATGAAACTGCATCACCGGCGCGAAGGTAGACATGGCCGTCGCTCGTAAATACAGTTCGGCGCTGGGGAGATCGCCGGTAAAGCCGGCCAAGTCCCAGGTCCAGAAGGGGATGCCTGACTGCCCGGCGCTGAGTCCGGCGCGCAACGCCTCCTGGAACCCGGCGAATGTTGATTCCTGATCGCCGGCCCAGTAGATGGCGTTACTTTGGGCCCCGCTCGTGCCAGCCCGGGCGAAGATTGCGCCGTTGCCGTTCTTTTTGGAGTGGATGTAAGCGTTATACACCCCGGTATAGCTGAGGGGGTAGGCGTTGTGCATCTCGTCACCCTTGCGCCCATCGGCGAAGGTGAGGTAGCGACCAAAGATGGACTCACTGCCGTCGGTCTTGAAGCCGTCGATGCCGACCTCGTCCATCAGGTAGTCGCGCTTGCTCATCCACCACGCTGTCGCAGCGGGGTTAGTGAAATCCGGAACCATGCTGTTGCCAAACCACCCGGCTGGGATGCGGTAGGGCTTGCCGCTGCCATCATCGACCACGTAGTGTTGAGCGGCGGCGTAGTCACGGTCGTTGATATGTTGCGGCGGTGCCGTCTGCGGGTTCTGATCAAAATCCTGCTTGAAGACCGGAATCTGCCACAGGATGACCTTGTAGCCACGGCTGTGCGCGTCGTCGACCATGGCCTTGGGGTCTTTCCACCTGCTGTCGTTGAATTTAAAGTCGGCGTAGCTGTGTTTCTGACTGCCGGGCTTGGCATTGTACTGCGCTCCGTGCCAGATGTAGAAAGTCGCCTCATCGCTCCACTGTTCCAGCACCACTACTGTGGCGGGAATGTTATTAGCGGACGCCTTGTCCATCGCGTCGGTCACTTTATCCTGAGTGTTCCACTCGTTCGCCGACATCCATAGCCCAAAGGCCCACTTCGGCGGCAGTTGCGGGTGGGTGGTAATGCCGGTGTAGTGGTTCAGAATATTCTTGGGTGTACCAGTAAAAAAGTAATAGTCCAAGATCGAGTTCGGTTGGCCGCCGGTGTTAACGGTAAAGCCGGCCATATCGCCGCGATAGGTGCCAATGTTGAAGATTGAGTAGTAGGTGCTGGGGAGATAGATGCCATAGCCACCTGAGTTCAAGAAGAACGGGACCGAGAGGTAGGTCCGACCTGTCCCTCCCTGGTTCCGGTACTGGTTATAGACATAATTGTTGACATCATGCTTAGATTGGTCAAGGAAGTCGTAGCGTTCGCCGAAACCACTGAATCGCTCCCCGCCTGGGGTTAGATAGTGCTCTTCAATACGGGTGATGGTGCTGCTACCATCGCTGAACCAGCCCAGATTGCGAAATTTCGCCGGATCGTACTCCTGAGCGATCAGCGTGGTTCCGTCGCCTTTGTAGACCGAGAGCCGATAGGGGCTTTTCTGGATCTTCAGGACCAGGGCAGAAGTCGAGATCGTTAATGTGTCGGGGCTATCGCTAACGGTGTAACTGCGCGAGCCGCTGCTGGTCACTCCGTTGCCACTGGGCGCAAGCTGTAGTCGGAAGCTATCGAGTGTCGGGAATGCGAAGCGAAGCTTAGGCTTGAAACTACCGGCGCTATCGCCGGTGGTGATGTCCACGGAGTCGCCGTTGTCGGTGTAGCCGGTCACGTTTGTGACATTGCTCCAGCTCCAAGAGGTAGCCTTGAAAGAGAACGGCCCACTGCTGGTCTGGTTGGTACCGTTGATATCGGCATGGACGGTGTATGAAATGCTATCGCCCTGATCAAACTTACCCATGGCAACTTCCCAATAAGAATTGTTGCCGTCGTTGTATTTCCAGGCTGCATTGATTGTTTGGTCTTTAGTTTCACCGTTTTTGCTCCAGGTGAGCCAGACCCTCTGGCCTGGCTCAATGGGCCAGGTGCTGGCCTTGATGTAGACTGGATTATTGGGACTAGGATCGTGTGGGAAACGCTCAGTTTTACTTCCTGCATCCGGATTGTAGAGATCTTCCGCCCCATACGGATTGTGGTAAACACCATCCAGAGCCAAGGCGGGCTTGGCGATAGCTAGCGATACGATCAGGACGGCGAGTAGTGCAAGCATGGTCAGACACAAAAACCATCGTCTGTGCATAACCTCGTGCCGGGGCAATGACTTGCCCCGACGTCTACAAATAATCAATCGGCTATTCTGTAGTGGCTGAATATTCATTTCCTTCTCCTTTCAATGGTTCTGTCGTAAATTTTGAGGGTAGGCGAAAAATTTTTAAGGGACTATGTAAATTACACGACGAGGGAATAGAACTGCTCAGCGGCGGTCTGGCAGTGGACGGAGGAGTGCAGCTGGCCCTTCTTGATCATGTGCATCAGCTCGATGCCAGAGAGATTACCTGTGTAGCACTACCGTTTCCTGAGCGCTTTCGCCACAAAAGCGAGACCAGCGTGATGCCTTTAAGGCTCCAGATGGCGGCGCCGTCGCCGGCAACGGCTGTCGTGCCTCGGCCGCTGGTAATCGTTCAGACCCCCCACCCCAACCCTCCCCCACAAGGGGGGAGGGAGTTATTGCAAAACAGCTACTTAGTGTATTCCCCCTCCCCTTGGTGGGAGGGGGTTAGGGGGAGGGGGGTGAACGCTTACAAGTTTTTCATATTTATATCACATTTTTTTGTTTCCGATAATGTCTATTATGGCTTCTGAGAAAGTCAGGGTAGTTTTTGTTGTTATGATTCTTGTGTAATTACTGATCAATTAGCTATTGGCGCCGCTGCATTAGAGCGGGAATTGCTGAGCAACCAGTGATCGCGGCGAGGGCGCCGCTCCCACAGCGCAGGAACTTCAGATTTCGAAATAGACGCGGTTTCGAGTGGTAGGGTCATGAGAAACTGATAGGGGGCAAGGGGGCAAATGGCTCACGCTTGACAACCTACCTCAACATGCACATGCTCTTGCTGCCAGGGGCGGCAACGCCCCTTGAAATCCCTATCCTCAACATTAAATGTTTTAGTCGGAGCTCATGAAAATCAATAAAAGTACTTGTATTTCCACGCTAGCAACTGCGCTGGCGATGCTGGCAAACGCTGGGAGTGCGCTTGCCGATTATTCATTCGTAACACCACCGGACATTGGCGTCAGTTGGTGGAACGCTGCGCCGAACGCCGATACTCGGACGGGCGGCACGGCGACGATCGGCAATGGACCAGGAGGGCCTGGGATTCTTGGCAGCGGCAGCCTGCAGATGACGTCCGATTCAACCATCGCCGGCGGTAGCCAGGCGAAAGCGCAGTTCGTCACCGGTAATTATGTGGGCACGAATCTGAGCGGTATCACGGCTCTCAATTACATGGACTACCGCACATCGGCCTCGACGACAAGCACAGTCAGCGTATCGGCCTCAATATCGGCGTGGATTACGTCGGCAACGGATCGAGTTTCACAACGCTGGTGTTCGAGCCCGTTTATCAATCCGGTGGCGTCGGAGCGCTGGTTTCGAACACCTGGCAGTCTTGGGACGCCATCAAGGGCGGAAATGCCGTGTGGTGGTCGAGCGCGGCGATTCCGGGTGTCTGCGCTTTCAGTTGCTACGTGTCGTGGAACACGATCCTTACTAACAACCCGAATGCCAAGGTTAAAACGATACTGGGCTTTAACATCGGCTCGGGTTGGGTCGGGCAGTTCACCGGCTACGCCGACGGGCTGACGATCCGGACAACTGCCGGCACCAAGACTTACGACTTCGAACCCACGGCGCCTGTGGTAACCGGAAATGCATTGGTGGTGACGCCGTCCTCGCCGGTGTTCGACAGTAAGAATGTTAACGGTGTTGCCGGGGATTCTGCACCCGGATTCGCAGGCGGCAGCTTTGCATCCAACGGGATTGCCAAAACTGACATGTACTTTACGCCGTCGGTGCTGTTCGACCGTGATGTCGCCTTGGGCGAAGTAAAGAGCATGAGCTACTGGACCAAGAAGGGGACAGAGCACGTGACCGATCCGCGCGACTGGTTCCTCGCCATTTATACCAAACCATACCCGGGTCAATCAGGTGGAGGTTGGTATGGCACGCGCATCGGCAGCGAACCGTACTTTTCGGAGAACCTCGCCGACCCGATCGACACCTGGAATCAGTGGACCACCGGCGACGGCTTGGCCTACTACAACAATTGGCTGCGCTTTTTCGAGTCCACCTATGGTTATTTCGGTGGCTATGGCGACCCGCACTGGGACGCGTTCATTGGTGGCGTGAGCCTAGCCGGCGCGCGTGGCCCCGGAGTTCCCTATGCGACCCAGCCGATCCTGACCTTCTCGTTACAAACAGGCAGCGCCTGGGCGGCGGGTTTCACCGGACAGATCGACGGCTTCAGGATCGAGCTTAGCAACGGTTCGGTGGCAACCGTCAACTTCGAGATCGACGACACGACTGCGCCGACGATTACCGGTTCGGCCTCGCCGCCAGCCAACAGCGCGGGGTGGAATAATACCGACGTGACGGCGAGCTTCACGTGCACCGACAGCGAGCCCAGCTCGGGGATTGCCATCAACACCGTTGCCGGTAGCACGCTGACCGGCGAGGGCGCCAACCAGGCGGTGACCAATACCGGCACTTGCAAGGACAATGTCGGCAACGAAGCGGCTCCTGCGACGGTGAGTGGCATTAACATCGATAAAACGCAGCCGATCATCACTTCTTCGGTGACACCCGAGTCGCCAAACGGCAGCAACGGCTGGTACACAACGGCGGTCACTGTGGCATTCTCGTGCACAGACGCCCTGTCTGGTCTGGCGCAGGATGGATCTTCGAGCGAAACCTTCAACACTGACGGGTCTTTCGGGCCGTTCGACAGCGATCCCTGCGTCGACAAGGCTGATAACACGGCCGACGCGGTGAGCATTAACGCAATCCAAATCGATCAGACGCCACCGGTGTTCGGAGCTTGCTCGGGCGATTCGTTCCCGTACGGTAGCGGCGCACAAACGGTCAGTGTAACCGCCAGCGACGCGCTATCGGGATTGGATGCCGCGGGGAGCACGCTGACCGGCAGCGTTGATACGAACAACTTGGGCGCCAACTTGGTGACGTTCACCGCCAAGGACTGGGCCGGCAACACCGAGGCGCAAACCTGCACCTACCAGGTCGACTCGATGAACCAGGTCAAGCAACAGGTCCTCGCGGAGCTGCAGGCATTATTACCCGCCCTGGCGAAGCCCGCGTCCGACAAGGTGAAGAACGCTATCGACCACCTGACCAAAAGCCTGAACCCGAAGTTCTGGGTGGATGGCGTGCACCTTTCCATAAGCTATGGCAAGACGGTCTTCGACGAGGAAAAGAAGACGGTGCATGAACTCGAGGACGTCAATCCTCCGCTCGTGGTCACCACCAACGCGATTAGTTCGTTGGTCGCCGTCGATCGGACGCTCGCCACGGTGGCGATCGCCGAATCAACCAAGAAACCGGCCGACATCCAAAAGGCGCAGCAGGAACTCACCAAAGGCGATGCCGATCGTGCGGACGGCAAGTTTGAGGAAGCCGTCGGTCACTACAAGACCGCCTGGGACCTCGCGACATAGGCTGAACGGCAGCCCGCGTAAGGCGGAATAGCACAACCCGACAGCATGGGCAAACGGCTCTATCGTTTGCCCACGCGGAACTTGGCATAATGGATGGGCAAGCAAAAAGACACTTGCCCATCCTATAACTGGCTAAAGTGTCCCGGTTTAAGTGGATGCCGTTGGGGGGGGGGAGTTTTTGTACAGCCTCTAAAAGTGTCATCAAGCTCACTTGCAGCGTCAATTTCGGTATGCGCCAGGTTGGCGCCTGCCGTCCGCTGCTCCATCAATCGCTCAGCAGTTCCCTGAACACCGCTTCATCCAGACCCATGCCGTAGGCGCATTCGGTGGCGAACACATGGCGGCATTTGATTCCCTGGTGCTGCAACCATTCCTTGACGTCCGCCAGCGAGGCAAATTCCAGCGGCTCCTCCTGAGCGGCTTGCAGGAACAGCTTGTAAGGTGGCTCGGCGCTCAAACGCAAAGCGGTCACAGGCCGGCCGGCGCTTTCCCACTGCGCCGGCGGCTTGGCCAGTTCAAGTTCATACAGCAACATAGACGACGCTCACGGTGGTCGCAGACTATCCCTCTCCTGCACAGGAAAGGGATAGCGGGATGAGCGCTACGCCAAAGAGAGCGGGAACAGAGGTGCGCTATCCGGCGCAACGCCGGCAGTAAGGGCGGGGCATCACTCTGCCTTAGGCACCACCGACACGCCATTCGGCTGAGTGGCGAAATAAGCCGCCAGATCCAGCATATCCTGGTCGGACAGTGGCGCCGCCATGGGGTTCATGATGGCGTTCTTGCGCGCGCCTGATTTGTAATCCTGCAAGGCTTTGACCATGTAATCCTGGTGCTGGCCGGCCAGACGTGGGAAAGTCGGCGTGGCACTGTTGCCGTCCGGGCCGTGGCAGGCGGCGCAACTGGCCGCTTTCTGCTTGCCTGTTTCCACATTCCCCTTGACCGGATGCGTTTCATCGACCGGCTTGACGGCAACCAGGTAGGCGGTGATGTCGGCGATGTCCTGGTCGCTCAGGCTATAGGAGTTGGCGTGCATGGTGGGGTGTTTGCGATCACCGCTCTGATACTCCTTGAGCGCAACGGTGAGGTACTCCACATGCTGGCCGCCCAGGCGAGGCACGTGATAGGTGGGATAGGCGTTGGTATAACTGGGAATGCTGTGGCAGCCCGTACAGGTAGAGAACTTGAATTTGCCAGCCTCGGGATCGCCGGCTGCTTGAGCGGTTCCCAACAGCACACAACCTGCGCCCGTGATGGCGAGTTTCAAGAAAGTAGTGGTTCGCATGTTTTCCTCAACTTGGCAATGACGTTATTTTTCATACGCAGTGATGCTAGCAGATAAGCGCAGAAATTTTGACAGGTGGGGCCTATGTTCCAACTGTTGGCAGGTCGGATTAGTGCAGCGTAACCCGACCTGTCGGGCTTGCTCCGGCCTTGTTGGGTTACGGCGCACGCGTACCTTCCTGCTTGGTTGACTCAGCACCGGGCGCGCCTAACCCAATCCTACGGCGATTTGCACGGTAATCTAACCTAGTCAATAACCTGTCAAAATCAATGCATCAGACCACTAGCGGTATTTTTGCAAAGCCGGACTGGTACAGCAACAGTAATTACGGCTATTTAACCTAACAGGGCGGCGTAGCCTTCGCGGTAGGTGGGATAGCGGAAGCGAAATCCGCTGGCCCGCAGACGGGCGTTGCTGCACCGTTTGTTGGCGCGCAACACGGCTTCCTCCGCCGCCGCTGCATCGACCATGGTAGGTCCCGGTGCACCCAGCCGCTCCGCCAGCCAGCGCAACACTTCGCACTGCGGCGCTGGATCATCGTCTACTCCCAGATACAGGGAATACGGCTGCGGCAATTGCACCAGATGCTGCAAGGCGGCGGCGCAGTCGTCCCGATGGATGCGGTTGGTGTAAACGGGCGGCTGCTCCACGCAGGTGGCGTGGCCCCGTCGCAAGCTGTCGAGCAGGCGGGTGCGACCCGGTCCATAGATGCCGCCGAAGCGGATCACCGTGGCGGGATAGGGTCCGTCCCACAGCAACTGTTCTCCCTGGCGCAGGCAGCGGCCGGCGAAGCTTGGGGACTCCGCCGGAGAGTCCTCATCCACCCACTCGCCCCGGCACTGGGCGTACACCGAGGTGCTGGAGGTGAACAACAGCCGACGCGGCTGCTGTCCGGCCTTTTCCAGAGCGCGCAACAGATTGGCGACGCCGTCCACATAGGCGCGCCGGTACGCGGCCTCGCTGAAACCGTCGGCGGCAGCCGTGTAAAACACATAATCCAGAGCCGGCGGCAGCCCGTTCAGACTCGCCGGGTCGGACAGATCGGCGGCCACTCCGCGAATACTGGCCGGTAGCGTGACGGGCCGGCGTTTCAAGCCCCAGACCACGTGGCCCGCCGCGCTCAGATTGCTGCCGAGCACAGCGCCCACGTCGCCGCAGCCGGCGATCAAAATGCGAGCCATAGTGTCAGATACTCCCGTAACACCCTCGGATTGGGGTGGGCGCAAGGCCAGCCCCTATATTCACTGTTCGACCATGCTAACACCTGTACATGCATCCCGATGAATTCAGCCAGCGGCTGCTGGCCTGGTTCAATGTGCACGGCCGCAGGTGCCTGCCCTGGCAGCGTCAGCCGACGCCTTACCGGGTCTGGGTGTCGGAAATCATGCTTCAGCAGACCCAGGTGGCCACGGTTATTCCCTATTATGAACGTTTTATGGCGCGTTTTCCCGACGTAAACACGCTGGCCGCCGCGGCTCTGGATGAGGTGCTGCATCTCTGGTCAGGGCTGGGCTACTATGCCCGCGCCCGCAATTTGCATCAGACGGCCAGGATTATCCAGGAGCACCAGGGTGGCGAACTGCCGCGAGATTTCGCCGCCCTGGCCGCACTGCCGGGCATCGGCCGCTCTACCGCCGGGGCCATCCTGGCGCTAGCGTGTAACCGCTGCCATCCCATTCTGGACGGCAACGTCAAGCGCGTGCTGGCCCGCTTTCACGCGGTGGACGGCTGGCCAGGACGCGCCGATGTGCTGGCCACGTTGTGGGTTCTGGCCGAGCATCATACCCCTGCCGAACGGGTGGCGAATTACACGCAGGCGATCATGGATCTGGGTGCCCTGATCTGCACCCGCAGCCGGCCCCGCTGCCAGTTGTGCCCGGTGGCGGCGGGCTGTCAGGCGCATAGCCAGCAGCGCGAACTGGATTTCCCCGCTCCCCGTCCAGCGCGGGAACTGCCGGTGCGCGCTACCCGTATGCTGTTGCTGTGCACGCCGACAGGCGAGGTGCTGCTGGAAAAGCGCCCGCCCGCTGGCGTCTGGGGTGGCCTGTGGAGTTTCCCCGAATGTCCGCCGGAAGCCACCGTTGCCGACTGGTGCGCCCAGCGTCTGGCCGTACAGGTAAGCGATGTACGCAACTGGGCGGCGCTGCGGCATAGCTTCAGTCACTTCCATCTCGACATCACCCCGGTATACGGGCGCGTGTACGACAGCAGCCCGGCGATCATGGAAGCGGAACGCTTTGTCTGGTATAACATCCGCCAACCCGACGACCGGGGTCTGGCGGCGCCGGTGCAGCGCTTATTGCAGATCTTGGCTAACGACTGATTAAGGAGTGCGTCATGGCTCGAATGGTGAATTGCGTGAAATTGGGCAGAGAGGCGGAAGGTCTGGACCGGCCCACCTATCCCGGCGAACTGGGCAAACGGATTTACGCCAACGTATCCAAAGAAGCCTGGCAATTATGGTTGCGCCACCAGACCATGCTGATCAACGAATACCGTCTGACGCCCATCGAGCCCCAGGCCCGCAAGTTTCTGGAGGAACGCATGGAAGAATTCTTTTTCGGCGCCGGTTCCACGCCACCCGAAGGCTACGTGGCTCCCACCCGCTGACAGGACTTTACTACCATGACCGAACTGGCCAGCATCATCGACGAGGCGTTCGAGCAGCGCAAAGAATTCACCGCCGCCAATGTCCCCGGCGTCGTGGCGGAAGCCGTCAAAGAGGCGATCAACCTGTTGGAACTGGGCCAGGCCCGGGTGGCGGAAAAGCGCGACGGCGTCTGGACGGTCAACCCGTGGCTTAAGAAAGCCGTCCTGTTGTATTTCCGTGTTCGCGACAACGTGCTGATTCGCGGCGGCTACAGCAATTTCTTCGATAAGATCCCGCTCAAGTACGCCGACCACGACGAGAACGACTTCAGCGGCGCCGGCGTGCGCGTGGTGCCGCCCGCCACGGTGCGGCGGGGCGCTTATATCGCTGCCAACGTGGTGCTCATGCCGTCCTACGTCAACATCGGCGCCTATGTGGACAGTGGCACGATGGTCGACACCTGGGCGACCGTAGGCTCGTGCGCGCAGATCGGCAAGGATGTCCACCTTTCCGGCGGCGTCGGCATCGGCGGCGTGCTGGAGCCCTTGCAGGCCAGCCCCACCATCATCGAGGACAACTGCTTTATCGGTGCCCGTTCGGAAATTGTGGAAGGGGTGATCGTGGAGCAAGGCGCGGTGATCGCGATGGGCGTGTACATCGGCCAGAGCACCAAAATCTACAACCGGGCCAGCGGCGAAATTCTCTACGGTCGCGTTCCCGCCGGCTCCGTAGTAGTGCCGGGCGCCCTGCCTGCCGCTGACGGCAGCCACAGCCTGTACTGCGCAGTGATTATCAAGCAGGTGGATGAAAAGACCCGCGGCAAGGTCAGCCTGAACGAGCTGTTACGGGATTAGTGCGGGAAGGCTGTTTGCAAACGGGGGCGACCATGTCCGACACGCTGGCGCTGGCGAAGGAACTTATCCGTTGTCCTTCAGTAACCCCGGATGACGCGGGTTGTCAGCAAATCATGATCGAGCGACTGGTGCCGCTGGGCTTTCACATCGAACGCCTGCGCTACGGCGAAGTGGATAACTTCTGGGCGCGGCGGGGCCAGGCGGGACCGCTGTTCGTATTCGCCGGGCACACCGATGTCGTTCCGCCCGGCCCGCTGGAGCAATGGAGTTCCGCTCCGTTTACGCCGACCCTCAGGGATGGTTATCTATATGGGCGCGGCGCGGCGGACATGAAAGGCGGCCTGGCGGCGATGATCACCGCCTGTGAGCGGTTTCTGGCCGCCCAACCCGAGCCGCACGGCTCTATCGGCTTGCTGATCACTAGCGACGAGGAAGGGCTGGCCGAGAACGGTACGGTCAAGGTCGTCGAATTGCTGCAGACTCGCGGCGAGCGGCTGAATTACTGTTTGCTCGGTGAGCCGTCCAGCCGGAACCGCCTGGGCGACGAGATTAAAAACGGCCGGCGCGGTTCGCTGAACGGCAAGTTACTGGTGCAAGGCGTGGGCGGGCATGTCGCCTATCCCCAGCGGGTGCAGAATCCTATCCACGCTTGTGGGCCGATTATCTCTGTTCTGACCGCCGAGGTCTGGGACCAGGGCGACGAGTTCTTCCCGCCGACTTCTTTTCAGATTTCCAACATCCACGCCGGCACCGGCACGGTGAACGTCGCGCCCGGCGAGGTCGAACTGCTGTTCAATCTGCGCTTTTCCCCGGTGGTGACGGTGGACGATCTACAGGCGCGGATCCAACAATTGATCGAGACTCAGATACTCAATCAAGAAATCAGGAGCGGTCAGGTATTCCAGTATCGTCTGGAATGGCAGTTGTCCGGTCAACCGTTTCTGACCCCGCCCGGCCAACTGCTGAGCGTGGCGAGCGCGGCGATTCGGGAGGAATTGGGCATCGACCCCCAGCCTTCCACCGGCGGTGGCACCTCCGACGGTCGTTTTATCGCCCCGCTGGGCGTTCCGGTGATCGAACTCGGTCCGGTCAGCGCCACCATTCACAAAATCGATGAATGCGTCGCCGTGGAGGATTTGGAGCGGCTGAGCCGGATTTACGAGCGGATATTGGAAAAGCTGCTGAGCTCCAACCCAGCCACAAGCCTTGTTCGATAAACAATTTTCGCAACGACTTTTCTATGCATAAAACCCACGTTTCTCTTGAAGAGTGGCAGTATGAGGCGCTAAAGTCCGAAGCAACTCAACAGGGACGCAGCATTTCCGAATTGCTGCGCCGGATTTTAGCGGAGTATCTTAATAATCAAAGCCTTAATCCTAAGTTCAGCATCATAGACATCGAAGGTTTGGGAAATGATTTAGAAGCATCGGGTCAGGAACATGATCAGTTTCTCTATGATGCTCAACGGCATTCATAATGGAAAAAATTTTTGTGGATACCAGCGCCTGGTTTGCTTATTCTTTGGATGCGGACTTTCAGCGCGAAGGTTTTGAGATTCTTCCGGGATCGTAAGATCGAACGGGACACAATTATTAAACGGTCAACCACATGAAGCAAATCGACTGGTATTTCGATTTTATTTCTCCCTTCGCCTATCTGGCCAGCCAGAAGCTGGACCAGTTGCCGGCTGGCACCCAATTATGTTGTCACCCGCTATTATTCGCCGGTCTGCTGGAGCACTGGCAAACCCGTGGACCGGCGGAAATACCGTCGATGCGTCAGTTTACTTTCCGTCATATTCAATGGCTGGCCGATAAAAACGGCATTCCATTACATTTTCCGCCAGGCCATCCCTTCAATCCGCTTAAATTACTGCGGCTGTGCATCGTGCTCGGCTCCACGGTCGAGAGCGCGCAACGCTTGTTTAGATTCGTGTGGGCGGAAGGCAAATCATCCGACAATCCCGATGACTGGCGAGCATTGATCGAAGAATTGGGCATAGCGGACGCGGACCAGCGCATTGCCGAGCCGGAAATTAAGAGCCAATTAAGAGAAAATACAGAAGCGGCTATCAAGCGGGGCGTTTTCGGCGTGCCGACTTTTATTGTAGATAACCAAATCTTTTGGGGCTTCGATTCACTCGACTTTCTTAAAGCCTATCTTAAAGATTCGACATTGCTGCAATCGGCGGGCATGCGGGCTGCTGATTCGATGCCGGTGGGTGTACATAGATCGAGCATTTAATAAGTATTTTCCGGCCACAACGTAAGGCCATTTCTGAAAAAGGGTGCGTCCTACGCACCTTCAGGCATCTCAGCTTAAGTAGATTGCCCTATAAGGCTAGCAGCGTTAAGCGGAGCGTTTCCGGCATCCGATGCCTGTGTTACACTATCATTTCATGTAATCGTGCCACTGTACTAAAGCTATATTATGGCCAATCTGACTATCAGCGTAGACAGTGAAACGCTCCAACGGGCGCGTATCCGGGCGTTGCAGGAAGATACCTCGGTAAACGCCCTGCTCGGAAAGTTTCTGCAAGAGTATGCCGGCACAACCGCGTTGCAACAGCAACGCAAGCAAGCCCTGCAATCTCTGTTGAGCATTGCCGCAGAGCATACCATTGACCGCGGCGAAGGCGTCTGGAAGCGAGCTGATCTCTATGAGCGGTGAGCGTTGGTTCTTCGATACGAACGTTTTGGTTTATCTGTTCGATCATAAAGCCCCTGACAAACGCCAACTGGCACAAAACCTGTGGGAGCGGGCGATTGATGAGGCAACACCGGTAATCAGCACCCAGGTTTTGCAGGAATTCTTTGTGACAGTCACCAAAGCGGCAAAGCAAGGATTACCGATAGCACAGGCTCGCAGGGCAATGCAGAACTTTGAGGCTATTGCAGAGATTAGGATGATATCCTTGCCGCTCGTCTATTCGGCGACCGAACGGTTGGAACAAACGGGATACTCTTTTTGGGACAGCCTGATCATCGAAACTGCGCTTGAGGCGGATAGCACCCGGCTGTGGACAGAGAATCTGCAACCCGGCCAAACGATAGGAAAATTGAAAATAGAGAATCCCTTTCAATAATATCGCCGGGCCATCTTTTTTCAACAAGGCATGATCAGTTGTAAGGTGCGTCCTGCGCACCTTTAAAAATAGCTTTAGATAGGATCACTGAAAACGATATAAAAGGGCCTTGATCATCGTTTCGGCCAGCACCCTTCTTTGCATCGCTATCAACCTTGGCAAGCTGGCTCTCCTGTAGATTGCTATAGCTCCGCTAATAATTATCCAGACATTGCAGGGTGGTGGGTAGCCGCGCAAATAACACCCCTGGGAGCGCCGCACCCCAGTGCGGCATTGTAATGACGCCAGTGGCAATGGCAAGAGCCGCACTGGGGTGCGGCGCTCCCAGGGCGCCAGCGGTAACGAATGTCTGGATAACCATTATCGGGACCCTATGGCCCAACCGATGATCATGGCCTATAAAAAGATGGTTTAAGCATTCATCAGCCGCGCGCGTAGTGCGTCGGCTGCATGCTTTTGTTAGGGCTATCGGAATAAATCGAGCCTGACCCTTTTTTTCACAACGGCTTACCCCGCAGATATAGCGTATCGGGAGAGAGATCAATCTCGTCATTCCAGGTTACGGTGCCGTAAGCGACATGTGCCCTCATGAATAGCCCCTCTTCGGCCAAGGGTGCGAAAGCTGGATAGCCCAGATACGGTTTCATATCGAACCAGCGTCGCTCACCCGTAGAAAACTCGGTCTCAAGGCAATAATCTTGCAATGGTTTTACTAAAACGACATCAGGAGTCATTGCCAACCTCTTATCGCAAGGGTTCAATCTTGAAGGGGGTTTGTCCGCTGGATGCCAATATCCAGTCAGCCATGAGATCGTCACGATGCAGTTCAATCCACGCCTGCACTAACTTCATCTGACGTGCCGGGAGCTCTCCATCCAGTACATCACCCTCAGGAATGCCAAGCACAATGCTGAATTCGTTGTAGCGAACATGGATGTGCGGTGAGTCAGTACATACATCGCAACCAAGATGCCATAGAACATGCTAATTGTAGGCATGGGCAGAAATCCACCCAAGTAGATTGGAAAAGATTATAGCCGAAGAAAAGGGTGGGAAACCGTGGTCTGTTTTCTATTGCACCCCCGCCGGCGACCGATGAAGCCGTTTGCGCCCGACTCCGCAACCCCGCGGCGACCAGGGGGGCTTCGCCCCCCTGGACCCCCCGGCAAAGGGAAAAAGCAAAAAGTTCAAAGGGTTAGGTCCTGGCCAGGCGAAAACCGCCGTGGCCGTAGTTCCTGCTGCGCGGGTCGTACCAGTCGCGCGCAGCCCCGCGCAGCCACACCGGTCCGTTGCTCCATGAGCCGCCCCGCAACACACTGATATTATTGGAATTTTTATCAGTAATGCAGCGCTGCTCAGCGCCGCTATAGTCCTTGTCATACTCCGAACAAGTCCATTCCCAGACATTCCCTGACATATCATAAAGATTCCAGGCATTTGGCTGAAAACGACCGGTCGGCGCTGTATAAACATAACCATCCTGGCATTCCATTATTCCAGTCCAGTTAAACTGTGCCTTTGCCGTCTGATCGGCGCCATTGGCAAAGCGACAACCCTCATCAGCATTATCGCCCCAATAGTACGCTGTCGTTGTTCTTGCCCGTGCCGCGTATTCCCATTCCGCTTCCGTCGGCAGACGGTAGCGCTGGCCGGTCTGGTTCGATAGCCACTCCGTATAAGCAACGGCATCATTCCAACTGACGCACACCACCGGATGCTCATCAGTTTGCGTAAATCCCGGAGTCCTCCAATTCTTACCGGCCTCCTGCTGCCATTCGCTGCCGGTCCAGTAATAACAGCCGCCACTTTTTTCCGCCTCCGTCTGGTAATCAGCCGCTTTTACAAACTGCTTAAACTGCCCCACGGTGACTTCAAACTTGCCGATGGCAAAACTCTTGACGCTCACCGAGTGCTGGCGCTCATCGAAGCCTCGGCCTACCTCACTTGCCGGCGATCCCATGAGAAAGGTTCCCCCTGGAATTGCCACCATCTCTGGTCCTGGCGAACCATCTTTCAAAAAGTCCCGGAACACCCGCCCTGGTTGCGATACTGGTTCTGGCGGTCGCCTAAACGGGCTTGGCAGTGTCACAGATCCGCCTGCTGGCGGGTTGGAAGCCACTGCAACGGGTGGCCGCGTAACAGGAGAAGCTCCTGCCGGTGGAGTGATCGCCACCGGCACGACTACCGATGGCGCCAGGTAAATCGGCGTCCCGCCCAGAGAACCATAGATGTAGGGTTCCTGGTTTCGATTCGTCATCGCCAGCACCGTATCCCGCACCTGACCGAACAACAGCCGCACTTCCAGGCCGGGCGTTTCCAGATGCTTCAACAAGGCCGTAGTGAAGGGACTGTGCTCACCGAAGCCATCCGACGCCACCGCATTATCCCGCGTCGCAAACGCTACCAGAGTCTCGGACGGCGTTCTCTCGATGCGCGCCAGCCCCCGCCCGACCGCCACCGAGCGGGTCGGCCCCAGACTGCGCGCCAGCGTTTGCGTCAAGGGATTATCCCGGCAGGAATCCAGAATCACCAATCCAAAGCGGCTGGCTTGACTGGCCTCTTTCAGCATATCGTCCAGGGGAATCAGGCGTCGTAGATCCCGCTCCTGCTCCAGCCGGGCATCCACCGGCAACAGATAATTGCGCCCGTCCACCTGAATGCCGTGGCCGGCATAGAACACCAGCGCCACTTCGGCGGCCCTCGCCTGATCACCGAACTGGCCCAGGATGTCTTCCATAGCCAACCGATCCAGATTGACCTTTTCCAGCACGGTAAAGCTCAGGCGTCGCAGCGCCGCCGCCACCGCGCGGGCATCCCTCACCGGATTGTCCACTCGGGAGCGCTTTTATAATCTCCATTGCCGATCACCAGGGCCACCCGTCCGGCGGCGAAGGCCGGTAAGGCGGCAAGCAACGACAACCACAGGATCAGAATATGTCTGTGTACATTGCCAAAGCGGCCTATCGACAGTAGGCTTGTCATGTATTCACTCCTTCAGGTATAGCTTTAACTGTTAGTCGGTAGGATGCATTAAATATAGCCAATTACTCTGAATAAACCCAATATACCCCAAGGAAGTTGATTCTTTCATGATCTATTCCGGTCCAAGCAAAATCAAATTTTGTAACCGTCTGGGGGACGACTGGAAGGCGTTGGCCGATTATCTGGGGATTCACCCTGCCGACCAGTCTCGCTTCGAGCGTGGCGACGAAGCCCGCGACATTTGGGAATGGCTGGAAAATCGTAACCGTCTACAGGACCTGCCGGCAGCGCTGCCCTACATTCAGCGGGAAGACCTGGTCGATGTCTTGCAAGATAACCGCACGGTCCTGAAAGGCCAAAGTAGAAACATCATTGCGGCGATTGGCCTGAGCGCCGTCGCTTTGATCGGCTTCATCATGACTTGGATGAACCCTGCTCCGCCGCGCATCCAGGTCAGCTATTACCATCGTCCCGCCGGCCAAAGTGAGTTACGCACGCTCCCACCGGGTAGCGAGTTGCGTTCCGGTGATCACTACAAAATCTGGTTTACGCCAGAGCAGGACAGCTATGTCTACATTTTTCAAATCGACAGCAATCAGGACATTTATTGCCTGTTTCCACGGGAAAGCCTGCAAGGAATCGCTCTTAATCAAACCAATCCGGTGAAGGCGGGACGTCAGTATCAATTACCGGCCGACGATAAGGCATTCGTGCTCCCGGATGACCGGCTGGGGCAGGAAAAGATTTATGTGCTGGCGTTTAAAGAACCCAATACGGTGCTGGAACAATTATACAATGCGCTTGAACAAGCCCGCCAGCAACAAAACATCACTCAAATTGCAGACCGGCAATATATGCTGCTCACCCGGTTACAGCAAGAGACACCTGCTGTTTCTGTGTTTACGTTCATTCATCTGGAAAAGAAGTAACCCGCCATGCAATGTATCGGTGATTTGCGTTATCCAGCCTTGCTAATGATTTGCGCGCTCAGCGCTGGCTGCGCCGCTCCCAGCCGTGGTCTCCCCGGCATCGCTTACGATCCTAGCGCCTCGAAGCGGTTGAATTTTCAAGTGAGCTACCGGTACTGGAGTGAAAATCAAGGCATGTTTGAATCCTTCTCCGATGGAGCCGTGCTGCATTCCGACGATCGTTACATTATTCAATTTACGCCCAGTGAAGACAGCTATGTCTATATCTTCCAAATCGACAGCAATCAGGGAGTCTATCAATTATTTCCCATGGAGAGTTTCAAAGGTAAAACGCTCAACAATCGCAATCCAGTGCGGGCTGGCGTGACTTATCTTTTGCCTGCCCGAAATAACAGTTTCGTATTGGATAATCAGACCGGGCGGGAAATCATCTATTTCATGGCCTCCCGGCAACCCGATCAGACGCTTGAACGGCAATATGAAGTCTTGTCCCAGGCCAGGCAGGAGCAGAGAGCCAGCCTGGTCAGCCAATTGCAGGAGCAACTGACGGACAGCCTAAAAACACGCGGATTAGCGAAAATTGTATCCAACCAGCCCGAAACCGTCCGACAGGCGGAGCGGGTGAGCGTCATCACATTCGAGCATCGTTGAACGGAGTAGAACAGTTTCCTCATAGTTGGAACAATGCGTTGACTGCTGTTGCATGGATACTGCCAATCGGCGCTAGGTCGCTTAATTCTCCTTCGATCAGTTCCACCCGGTCGAGCGCGATCAGAATGCCAGCCTCTGCCATTTTGTGATAATCGCTCACCCTCAGGTGCGTCCTACGCAGCTTTACCCTGGCGTTATTGGTAAAGGGTGCGTAGGACGTAACCTACAAGTCCGGCGGCAATAGCTAACCCTTCAAATCAGTAAAATCCTCTTCCCAGAACTCCAGCTTACGGCGGGGTTCTTCGCCCTTTGGCTGGCGTTCGTTTTCCATCTTGCGCAGTTCGACGCGGCGAATCTTGCCGGAAATGGTCTTGGGCAGGTCGGCGAATTCCAGTCGGCGGATGCGCTTGTAAGGCGCCACATGCTCGCGCACGTAGCGCAGGATGGATTTGGCCAGTTCCGGACTCGGCTCGTAGCCGGCCCGCAGCAGCACGAAGGCTTTGGGCACCGCCAGCCGCACCGGGTCGGGACTCGGCACCACCGCCGCCTCGGCCACGGCTTCGTGCTCGATCAGCACGCTTTCCAGCTCGAACGGACTGATGCGGTAATCGGAGGCTTTGAAGACATCGTCGGCCCGGCCGATATAGGTGTAATAGCCGTCGGCGTCACGCATTGCTACGTCACCGGTATGGTAATAGCCGTTACGCATGACCTCGTTGGTCTTTTGCGGCGAATCCTTGTAGGCGACCATCAATCCAATCGGGCGCGGCTCCATATAAAAGCCGATTTCACCTTCCGGCGCTTCCTTGTCTTCCAAATCCAACAGCACGATGCCATAGCCCGGCAGCGGCCATCCCCATCGACCCCAGCTTGACCGGCTGGCCCGGCGTGTTGCCCAGTTGCGCGGTGGTTTCAGTCTGGCCGTAGCCGTCGCGGATGGTGATCCCCCAAGCGTGCTGCACCCGCTCGATCACTTCCGGGTTCAACGGCTCGCCGGCGCTGCACAGTTCGCGCACCTTTACCGGGAACGAGGGCAGATTTTCCTGAATCAGCATGCGCCAGACGGTGGGCGGCGCGCACAGCGTGTTGACCTGATAGCGCACCAGCGTATCCAGCACGGCTTTGGCGTCGAAGCGGGCGTAGTTGTAAACGAAAATCGTGGCGCCGGCGTTCCAGGGCGCGAAGAAGCAGCTCCAGGCGTGCTTGGCCCAACCGGGGGAACTGATGTTCCAGTGGATGTCGCCAGGCTTCAGGCCGATCCAGTACATGGTGGACAGATGCCCCACCGGATAGCTTTGCTGAGTGTGCTCCACCAGTTTGGGTTTGGACGTGGTGCCGGAGGTGAAATACAGCAGCAGCGGATCGGTGGCCTGAGTCGGACCGTCGGGTTTGAATTCCGCCGGGGCGCTGTAGCCGTCCTCCAGTGCAGCCCAGCCCGGCACGGCACCGCCCACGCTGATGCGGGTGTAGTCGCCGGCGAGGCCGGCGAACTTGCCGGTTTCCTGCGTCCCCACGACCACATGCCGTACCTTGCCGCGCTCCAGTCGGTCGGCCAGATCGTCCGGCGCCAGCAGGGTCGTGGCCGGGATGATCACCGCGCCCAATTTGATGCAGGCCAGCATGGTCTCCCACAGAGGCACGACATTGTTCAGCATCAGCAGCACCGAATCGCCGCGGTTGACGCCCAGGCCGCGCAAATGATTCGCCATGCGGTTGGAACGTTCCGCCAACTCAGCGAAGGATAGCCGGGTTTCGCCGCCATCCTCGTTGACCACCCACAGGGCGGTGTTGTTATTACCCTGGGCGATGGCGTCGAAATAATCGAGCGCCCAGTTGAATTGTTGCAGTTTGGGTGGCTGGAATCCCCGATACGCGGTAGCGTAGTCTTCCCGGTGGGTCAGTAGAAAATCGCGCGCCTGTACAAAAGATTCTAAAGCGGTCATAGGCTTTTCCCCCATGTGGTTTATGTGACACGCTACACTAAACGAGCTTAGGATAAACATCAATTGCCAATAAGCCGCGTTGTTGCGCGTAGTCAAATTTCCTAGGAGTTTGTCTGACTTAGGGTCGGAACTTCAATTTTCCTATCACGAGGCCGAAAAAACGCACATTTTGCGTTTCTATCGCCCTTTCCGAGGGCATTTATCGCCCTCAGAGCGCCTTTATCCTCCCTGCAGGCAGACCTATCCTGCCACCAATACTTGCAGCCGTTTTAAATTGTAGGCGATGCACACCAAATTCCACTCGCCCTGCACGGCTTGCAAACCCCGTAACAGAAATTGCCGAAACCCCATCACGTGCTTGATGATGCCAAACACCGGCTCGACGGTGGACTTGCGTTTGGCATACAGTGCCTTGCCTTCGGGGGTTTGCAATCGGTGTTCCATCCGGACTACCGGATCAGCGGTGTCTGGGGCTTTACCCGGGTCAGCAAAGCGTTCTTCCAGGGTGGGATGATGCTCCGCACGACCCGTGGCGAGCAGCGGGGTAATGGTAGCGTGTTCACAAGCCTTGACGTTGGCCTCACTGAAATAGCCAGTGTCCGCCAGCAGATGGTCGACCTGACCGAGTTCCTCCGGTAACTGGCTGAAGTTGTCCAGCGCCGGTTGCAGTTCCTGTTTATCGTTCGGGTTCGGGCTGACGTGGTTTTCCACGATCAGGCGACTGCCATGATCCACCCCGGCCTGCGCATTGTAGCTCTGCTCAAACCCGCCGCCGCTCACCGGCATAATGCGCGACTCCGGGTCGGTAAAATTGACTTGATCCTTGTCCTGTGGACCCGGTTCCGGCGGCTTGGGGGGACGGCCCCCTAACTTGCGACCACGGGCCTGTTCCTTCGCCCGCCGCTCGGCCAGCTTCGCTTCATAGGCCGCTTGCTCCTGCGCATACCGGGCTTGGGCACGAGCCTCCAGTTCCGCTTTCACCTCCCCGATCTGCTGCAACCGGGCCTGCCGGAGCGCCACTTCGTCGGCCACCTTCAGCCCGGGGACCGGCTCGGTGTGACTCGCCTCGGCCTGCTGTAATAACGCCTCTACCTCCGCCTGCAACTGCTCCTCCAACCGGTTGGCATAGTCCCACTCATCGCCTTATGTTTGCTGGCGTTGGCGTGCACTTTGCTCCCATCCAAACTCACGTTGCCTAACTGCAACACCCCCAGCGCATACGCCCGTAGCAAAATCTGCACCAACAGACCCTTCAGTTCCCCCAGAAACCGCTTCCGGAACGTATTGATGCTGTTGTGATCCGGGTGCGTGTTACCCGTGATATAAATCACCGGGATCAGCTCATAGGTGGCTCGCTCCAACGCCCGACTGGAAAAAATGCCAGTGGCATAGCCATAAAACAACAGTGCCAGCATCATCTTCGGTGGATAGGGCGCCGAGCCGCCACCACTGTACGCCGCTTCCAGCGGGGTGACATCCAGACTCTCCACGATCTCGACAATGAAGCGCGCCAGATGATCCTCTGCCAGCCACTCCTGCACCGGGATCACCACCGGCTGGTCACGTTCTATGGGGATAAATTGGTTGCTCATCGCCAGGCTCATCAGGTACGTTAGGTCATCTTACCTCATTATGCTGGGCAAGTCAGACAAACTCCTAGAGTTAGCCTTGTCCACCGCCCTTGTCCCGAATCGTTATGCCATTATCTCCTTTGATCGACGCCGTCGGCGCACCGCATGAGCCGGTCGCCGGCCCGGCCCGGATCGTCTCGCTGGTGCCCAGCATCACCGAACTGCTGTTCGATTTGAGTCTGGGCGCTCAGATCGTGGGCCGCACCCGCTATTGCATCCATCCCGCCGCCCAGGTCGCGGCCGTACCGGAGGTGGGCGGCACCAAGAAAATCAAGCCGCGGCGACTCAGAGAACTGCGGCCCACCCACGTTATTGTCAATATCGACGAAAATCCCCGCGAACTGGTGGAGGAAATCGCCGCTTACGTCCCTGCGGTAATTGTGACCCATCCGCTGGGGCCTGGCGATAATCCACCGCTGTATCGCTTGCTGGGCGGGATCTTTGGTCGGGAGATTGAAGCGGAAACTCTCTGCCGGCACTTCGAGCGAGCCTTCCAGTTGCTAAGCGAAGCCGCCCGCGCTTGGCCGCGCCGCCGGGTGCTGTATCTAATCTGGCGCAAGCCGTGGATGACGGTGGGCCGCGATACCTATATTGCACGCACCCTGGCGCTGGTGAACTGGGACACTCTGCCAGCGGAGGCGGAGCAGCGTTATCCCGAGCTGACACTGGATGCGGCCTTGCTGAGCGCGGCTGATTTCACGCTCTTCAGCAGCGAGCCTTACCCGTTCAAGTCGGAACAGTTGGCGGCGTTCGCCCGGCAATACGACTATCCCGCCGAACGGACACTGTTGATCGACGGCGAAATGACTTCCTGGTATGGCAGCCGGGCTATCGCGGGCTTGGCGTATTTACGGCAATTCGCCACTTCCGCCAATCGATCCGCAGGATGGGTAGAGCACAGCAGGTCAGATTAGCGCAGCGTAAACCGACATCCATCAAATCCAGGTTGGGTAGAACAACCCGTTCCTGTTCAGCCTGAAGGTCGTTCCCGTGCCGCCTGATTCAACTCGGGTTGCTTCCGCTTTGGGTCTTTTCCCAAGTAGTGAAGCGATCGATATCGGACTTGATAGCGGTCAGCGTCCAGCCTATTACGGCGATATTGTCCAGCAACCCGATGCCCAGGATAAAATCGGGTATCACATCGAACGGCATCACAAAATACACCACGGCGCCGATCAGCGTCAGCAGACTGCGCCACGGTATTTCCCGATATTGCCCAGCGGCATAGGCCCGCAACAGGCGCAGCATGGTCTTCAACGTATCCCGAACCTCGGCCAGCGCCCTGCCTCGCCGGGCTAGCTTATCCCAAGCCTGGTCCAGTAAAACCCGCAGTCTATCGGGATCGTTGGCGTACCCGGCGGCCCGCTTGCGTGCTACTTGGTAACTGTTGCTCTCATACGGTTTCTTCATTAACGCTCTCCGCAAACCAATCAGCGTTCGGCGCCCAACGCCAGCGCTCTTTGCCGGGCCGCCGCTCGCGCCTGGGTTGCACTCTCGTGATCAAAATCCGTTGCCAGTTCAGGCCAGCCACCGCCATGTTTCAAAATCAGTCGGACTAATATTTCGATATGGCGGTCGCTGTCATTGAGCGCCGGAATATAGCGGAAGCATTCGCCGCCTGCCTGGAGGAACAGGTCACGGTTTTCCATGCCGATTTCCTCCAACGTCTCCAGGCAATCGGCCGGAAAACCGGGACAGATGACATCCGCCTTCTTCACGCCGGCCTTGGCCCATTCTATTAACAATTCGCTGGTATAGGGTTGTAGCCATTCGGCGGCGCCGAAACGGGATTGAAAGGAAACTGCCCAACGGTCGGGCGTCAGGTCGAGTCGCTCGGCCACCAGTCGCGCCGTCTTCTGGCATTCGCAATGATAGGGATCTCCCGCCAGCAGATTGCGCTTCGGCAGACCGTGAAAGGAAAACAGCAGCCGCTCCGCCAGGCCATGCTGATCCCAATAGCCGCGAACGCTGTCGGCCACGGCGCCGATGTATTCCGGATCGTCATGATAATGCGCGATCATCCGCAATTCCGGCAGCCAGCGCCAGGTCCGCAGTTCCCGTGCCACGGCATCGAAGGTGGAGGCGGTGGTCGTGGCGGAATATTGTGGATAGAGCGGAAAAATCAATATCCGCCGGGCGCCAGCGGCGCGCAGTTGGCGCAGGGCGCCGCTAAGGGACGGCTGTCCATAACGCATACCCTCGGCGACTATGACCTTGCCCGGACAGAGCCGGCGCAGGCGGTCGGCGACGGCGTCAGCCTGCCGGCGGGTAATGGCTAATAGCGGCGAGCCGTCTTCGCCCCAGATCTGGCGATACTTGGCGGCGGATCGGCGGGGTCGGATACGTAGAATAATCCCATGCAGAATCAGCCACCACAGCGGCCGGGGCAGTTCTACCACGCGCGGATCCCACAGAAATTCCGCCAGATAGCGGCGCACTGCCCTCGCCGTAGGCGCGGTGGGCGTTCCCAGATTGGTCAACAGAACCCCGGTGCAGGATTCCTGCTGGTGGCTGAAGGTATCCTCGGTTGGCATGTAAACTCCGGATTGGAATGCGTTAATCTGTATACAACCCTAATATTGGGTTGCCGTGAATACGGCTAAGTTCAACCTCTTCGACCGACTATAATTGAGCGGCTTTCCACTTTCCTCAATCACGGCCAGGAGCACAACTCTATGCGCGGCGTTTTTCTCGACAAGGACTCGGTGGATCCGGGCGACATCGACTGCAGCGATCTGGAGCACAGCTTGCCCGAACTCAGCTACTTTCCCGCCACCCGCCCGGACAAGGTAGCCGAGCGTATCCGCACCGCCAGCGTGGCGATCACCAACAAAGTGGTTCTGCACGGCGACGTGCTGCGACAGGCGCCGCAACTCAAGCTGATCTGCGTGGCCGCCACCGGCGTTAATAATATCGATCTGCAAACCGCCGCCGACCTGGGCATCACCGTCTGCAACTGCCAGCGTTACGGCACGCCGTCCGTGGTCCAGCATGCGTTCATGCTGATGCTGGCCTTGTTCACCCGCCTTCCCGACTATCGGCATGCCGTACGGGAGGGCCGCTGGCAAACCGCCTCGCAATTCTGCCTGCTGGATTTTCCCATTCGGGAACTGGCTGGCAAAACGCTCGGCATCGTGGGTTACGGCGAGCTGGGACAGTCCGTGGCGCGCATCGCCGAGGCGTTCGGGATGACTCTATTAATCGCCCAGCGACCGGGCACGATGGAACCCGAGGATGGGCGCCTACCGTTGCACACGCTGTTGCCGCAAGTGGACGTTCTCACTCTGCATTGTCCGCTGACACCGGACACCCGCCATCTGATCGGCGAATGGGAGCTGGCGCTGCTGCGTCGCAACGCCATTCTCATTAACACGGCACGCGGCGGCATCGTGGACGAAGCCGCACTGGCCAAAGCCCTGCGGCTGGGCGCGCTGGGCGGAGCCGGCGTGGATGTGCTCAGCGAGGAACCGCCAGCGCACGGCAATCCGCTGCTGGACCCGGATATTCCCAATCTGATTGTCACGCCGCACAGCGCCTGGGGCAGCCGCGAATCCCGCCAGCGCCTGGTGCAACAATTGGCGGAGAATATTAACGCCTTTCTGATGGGACATCCGCTGCGGGTGGTGGCTTAGCAATGCGAAAAATAGCCCGGCAATACCATTCCCAGACATTGGCACACTACCTTGGCATCCTTCGCCAGCAGCTTCTGCAACTAAGAGGCTGTACAAAAACTAAGCCTCTGATTTAACTAGATTGTAGCCCGGATGAAGCGCAGCGAAATCCGGGAAAACCCTGGATTCCGGCCTATCGGCCTGCATCCAGGCTACAAAAGTTTTTGTACAGCCTCTTAAGCGCTGTGGTGATTAGCTACCACCCCATGGGACACGGTGAGGTTGTACGTACCAAATCGGGCCAAATCGTGGACAGACCACGTTGTCCGGCGAACGACAACTTCTGGTGCTATTGTAAGAATATGAATGGTCAGGAAATTCTCGCCAAGCTTCGGGAAAACGAGTCGGCCTTGCGCGCGCGGGGCGTCAGCCACGCGGCCTTTGCAGATCGACTTGCCGCCCTTGCGCGCGGTGATCGATCACGAGTTGGCGGGGCCGGAGCAGGGAATTTAAACCCCGCGTGGTGGTTGGGTCTACCCCTTTTTCGGTGCGTCATTCCGGTGCACTCACCGGCTCCATTTCCTTGACGGTTACCGGCTCTCCAGCCTGTACCGCCCGGACAGTCTAGCGCGGCGCGGGACAGGCGGGAAAGCGGAATCCGCGATTAGACAGACCGTGCCGAAATATCTAAATGTTTTACAGGCACCGAGAGCCAAGCTAAATTCAGCCGCCGCGTTAGCGGTCGGCTGGGATTTATAGTTAAGCCAGTTCGCGGTTTTAGTTAAAACGTGGTCTGTCCCCTATTTTCCGCTCCCGGTTGTTGCCTGCCGGAGGAACCAACCCGTCGGCACTCTCCCACTCATTTTGGCTCTCTGGTAATTTGCGTAGCTAGTGCCTGACCGAAAACCTAATTGTCGCAAGAAAAAATTACCCACTTTTCGGGCATTCAATTCAAAAACTCCAAGTTGATTAATTGACTTTTTAATTGTCACCACTTATTTATTAGGAAACTAGTCCTCAGCAAAGAATTTTTTTGAAAGTTTTTACACGCCTCTTCCCCTATAGGAAGAGAATCTCCTTATTATACTGATTGATGCAGCTATCCACTAAGTTGCTTGTCGAGAGATTTTTGCTTCCGTGCATTGTTCCTGGTGTTGTAAGTACCGGCCTTAGTCCCATAGGATATTGCTTAAGCGTGACAAGAGCGTATCCTCTTCTTGGTCTGACCTCCAAGAAGTCTACCACCCCTTGTCACGCTGCTGAACTTCCCCTCCCCCAACTCCTAGATACACCCCTATTAACGTGGCGCAGGGCGGTGAGACGGCGAGATAATATTGGCCAGATCCTGGTTAGACACGCCGGTAGTGTTCTAGATATGGAGATTCGCTCTCTCGGGATATTGTAAATCAATAGGTTGCATGTCATTACCTCCATATCTGGAATACTACCAGCCAGGGCAACCAAACCCATCAGGTGGGGGGCGAGCGCCAGTTGACGGTGACCAAGGACAAGACCCATACCAAGCAGGCGAATTTCGTGCAGAACGTGTCCGGCAACTTTACGCTCAAGGTCAACGGCAATCTGGAAAAGCGTGAAGATTAGGTTAACTGTGCGCCCGGTGGGAGCTACTGGCGGATGCCCACGCCTTTGTGCAACAGCCACAGGCTGAAGCCGAACAGGACGCTGACGACTAGCAGGATGAGCGCAAACGCCGTGTACAGGTCAACATCGGAAACGCCCAGAATGCTGTAACGGAAGGCGTTAACGATATACAGAATCGGATTGAGCAGAGAGACCTGGCGCCAGAAGGGCGGCAGCATGTCAATGGAATAGAACACGCCTCCCAGATAGGTCAGCGGCGTCAGCACGAAGGTGGGCACGATAGCAATATCGTCGAAGCTGTTGGCGTAAATGGCGTTCACGAAGCCACCCAGGGAAAACAGCATGGCGGTCAGCAGGGACACAGCGAACATGACGGAGAACGTGTGGATGTGCAGCTGGGTGAAGAACAGCGACACCAGCGTGACCACCGTCCCCACGATCAGCCCGCGCGCCACGCCGCCCGCCATGAAACCCAGCAGGATGATATGGTTGGGCAACGGCGAAACCAGCATTTCCTCGATATGGCGCTGGAACTTGGCGCTGTAGAAGGACGACACCACGTTGGCGTAGGAATTGGTAATCACCGCCATCATGATAAGCCCCGGCACGATATACTGCATGTAGGAGAACCCGGCGATGGGGCCGATCTGGACGCCGATCAGTTTGCCGAAGATGATGAAATACAGGCTCATGGTGATCGCCGCCGGCAGAATGGTCTGAATCCAGATGCGCAGGAAGCGCAGGATTTCCTTGATCAGGATGGTCTTTAAGGCAATAAAATTAGTGCGGATACCCATGGCGTTTCAGTTCAGCGCGGCCTTGCCGCCGTTTTTGTCCACCAGCCGCAGGAACAATTCCTCCAGCCGGTTGGTCTTGTTGCGCAGGCTCAGGACTTCGATGCCGCATTCGGCCAGTTGCCGGAACAGTCGGTTGAGTCCCTGTTCCCTGGAGACATCGACTTCCAGCGTGCACTCGTCCATCTGTCGCAGGGCGTAGCCGGGCAGTTGCGGCGCCGCCGCCAGCGGTTGCGCCAGATTGAGCACGAAAGTTTCGACATGCAGCCGGTTCAGCAGCGTCTGCATGCGGCTGTGTTGGACGATCCGGCCCTGGTCGATAATGGCGATGTGGCGACAGAGATTTTCCGCCTCTTCCAGATAGTGGGTGGTGAGAATGATGGTCGTGCCGCGGGCGTTGGTCTCGCGCAGGAAGCTCCACATCGAGCGACGGATTTCGATATTGACCCCGGCGGTTGGCTCGTCCAGAATCAGCAGGCGGGGTTCGTGGACCAGCGCCCGGGCGATCATCAACCGCCGTTTCATCCCCCCTGACAACTGACGGGCCTGCTCGAGGCGCTTTCCCCACAGCCCCAACTGCTGCAGATAGACTTCGGCCCGGTGATAGGCCAGCGGCCGGTCGATGCCGTAGTAGCCGGCCTGATTGACCAGGATTTCCACCACCGGTTCGAACTGGTTGAAATTGAACTCCTGCGGCACCAGGCCGATATAGCTTTTGGCCGTTGCCGGTTCGCTATCCAGATCCTTGCCGAATACCTCCACCGTGCCGGCGGTCTTGCGCACCAGTGAACAGATAATGCCGATAGCGGTGGACTTGCCCGCTCCGTTGGGGCCGAGCAGAGCGAAGAAATCGCCTTGCTGCACTTCCAGGTCGATACCCTTGAGCGCCTCCAGGCCGTTGGCGTAGGTCTTGCGCAAATTGCGGATGCACAGCGCCGGCGGGGTCGGCACCGGGACAGGGTTGATAATGTTCATGGCGGGTTGGCAGATGGTTGTTGTATTGCTCATGCCGTCTTCAAGGGAGGTAAGCGGGGACCCTGTTGTTCAGATACGCCTGGTCACCTTAACAGAGCCCGACCGTCATGACTACCGCGGGCCGCTCGAGGAATAATCCGAAGTCGAGTAATCTCCACCTGGAAACCATTCCTCAGCCGGCGAGTCGCGCGAACGCTCGCACTGGAAACG
Organism: uncultured Pseudomonadota bacterium; assembly: GCA_963708455.1. Taxonomy (GTDB): domain Bacteria; phylum Pseudomonadota; class Gammaproteobacteria; order Competibacterales; family Competibacteraceae; genus CAIMUS01. The sequence goes on along the minus strand of CAVPSQ010000003.1, from coordinate 54,913 downwards.
TGCCCATTCCCTTGACCTTGACCGGCACCGCGAAGAAACGGAAACCCCGGTCGGGAAGCTGCTGCAAGCCGCATAGATGCTCGACGATAGGAATACCGGCGCCAAGCAGAATGCTGTGCACGGGTCGGCGTCCGTCAGCGGTGTCGTCGATGTTATAAGAATCGATGCCGACCAGTCTGGCGCCCGCCTCGGCCAGCCACTGCGCTGCATCCTCTGTCAGGAAAGGATGACCTTCGAAGTAGGCGTCGGTGCACCAGTGCCGGTCCCAACCGGTGTGCACCAGCACGGCCTTATCCCGCACCTCGAGCGTGTCAAACGTGGTGCGGTCGAGGGCCCGCCCGGCGCGCCCGGTTGCCCGCGCCACCACACCGTCCAGTTCCGCCAGCACTGTCAGCTCCAGTTCGGCAAGATCCTTGCCGTGTGCATAGCGGTGAAAGGGGCTGTCCAGATAAGTGCCGGTGTTGGCGACCATGTCGATTCTGCCAATGTGGAATTCAGTGCCCTCGCTGTAATGCCGGCGGGACTGCTGCCGACTCAAGTAATCGCAGATAATGGGGGCCGGCAGACCCCGGTAGGTGATCATGCCGTGCTCCACGGTATGGCTGAGGTCGATAAGGACAGGGGATGGGCGCATCGTCGATCTCCACAAAGTAAGGCCGCTCCGGAACGCGGCGGGCAAGGCTCGCCCTTAAAGATAGACCTGATAAACTGTTTTGTAACCACGCAAGAGAGACCGAGTCATGCAAGATTGCTTCCTCGACGGCGGTGGCACGTCTTCGATTCCGCTTATTTTGGTGCCCGAAAAGAGTTTTCAGCCGTGGCTGGAAGGTCAGCCGGAAACCGTGCGGCGCTGGATCATCGCCACCGGCTTCAAAGCCCAACCTAACAGTCTCTGTCTGCTGCCCCTGGCGGACGGCGCGCTGGGTTCGGCCATCACCGGTATTACCGCGGCCGACGATCCCTGGGCCTGCGGTGCTTTGCCCCTCATCCTGCCGCCCGCCGATTACCATTTCGCGACCGCTTGGGAGCCGGCGGTGCTGGAACGGCTGGCGCTCGGCTGGGGACTGGGCGCCTACCGCTTCAGCCGTTACAAGGAAAACAATCAGCCTACCGCCCGTCTGGCGCTCGATCCTGCCTGGAATAGCCAACAGATTCGCCAGTCGCTGCAAGCCATTACTCTCGTTCGAGACCTGGTCAACACCCCGGCGGAAGACATGATGCCGGAACAGTTGGCCAACGCCATGCTGTTGCTGGGTCAGGAGTTCGGCGCCCAGGTCGAACAGAAAATAGGGGATGAGTTGCTGGTGCAGAATTATCCGTTGATCCATGCGGTGGGCCGGGCCAGCACCCATTCTCCCCGGCTGCTGGACCTGCGCTGGGGCGATGCACAACATCTCAAAGTGACGCTGGTCGGCAAGGGGGTCTGCTTCGACAGTGGCGGCCTGGACCTGAAAAACGCCAGCGGCATGCGGCTGATGAAGAAGGATATGGGCGGCGCCGCTCATGTGCTGGGATTGGCGCGCCTGATCATGGGTACCGGTCTGCCGGTCCGCCTGCGGGTATTGGTGGCCGCCGTGGAGAATGCCGTGGCCGGTAACGCCTTGCGTCCCGGCGATGTGATCAAATCGCGGAAGGGGCTGACCGTTGAAATTCATAACACCGATGCCGAAGGCCGGCTGATTCTGGGCGATGCTCTGACCGAGGCGACCTCCGACAATCCGGCGCTCCTGCTCGATTGCGCCACCCTGACCGGTGCCGCGCGGGTGGCCCTGGGACCCGAGTTGCCGGCCCTGTTTTGCAATAACGAGGAACTGGCCGCCGGTCTGCTGCAGGCTGCCGAAGAGGAGAAAGATCTGCTGTGGCGGTTGCCGCTGCATCAGCCCTATCGGCAGATGTTGGACAGCCGAATTGCCGATATTGCCAATGCTACCGATTCCACCTTCGCCGGAGCGGTAACCGCCGCTTTGTTTTTAAAGGAATTCGTACCAGAGAACATCCCCTGGGCGCATCTCGATCTGATGGCCTGGAACACCAAGGCACGTCCCGGCCGCCCCGAAGGCGGTGAGGCGATGGGCTTACGGGCGGTTTACCGCTATTTGCAGGGGCGCTGCGGCGCTTAGCCCGAAGGACGCCCCGGGGTAGGTTAGGGCGGGCGCAAGGCCCGCCCTGATAGGCTTACGGCGCCACGATCACCGCATCAGGTTTAAAACCAACGTAATCGATTTCTACGCCGTAGAAATCAGTACTGACGGCCTTGACGGTCAGGGTATGACTGCCGGGCGATAGCGTGACATTACCGATGAAACACTCCGCGAACTGGTTCCAGCCGTAGCCATAACCACCGGTGCTCTGGGTAACGCACTGTCCCACCTGAGTATTGTCCAGGAATACGGCCACGGTATCGGCGGGGCCGTCGTTGCTGTAGTGGAGGCTCACCACATACTGTCCCTGGCCATCGAACGGGAATTGCCAGTTGCGCATCTCACCGGCGTGTAACCAGACGGTTTTAAGGGCTGAAGCATTGCTGCGCCAGTTGATCGAGCCGTTCCCTTGACCATTTTCGCCCTCCAGCCGGAATTGTTCGGGGAGTTGAGCTTGCAGCCTGGCGACTGCCCGCGTGATATTTGGATTGGCCGCCAGCAACTTCCAGATCCGCCCACTGCGGGCATTTTCCAGATGCAGCAGCATCGGCCCCTGGTCGATGGCGAACAAGGCCCGCTGCACCCATTTACCTTGCTTGCGTAACCAGGTGACACTCGCTTGGCGCTCCGCCGCCAACGCTACCGCAGGAGTGATGTCGGCATTGAATGCATCCGGCAGGCCAAAGCGGTAATGCCAGTGACCACGGGACCAGGCGGCATCAAGTCCTTTCATGATGTAGTCGTTTAGGGTTTTATCCCGGATATCGCCACTTTTCCGGGCAAATCCCAGAGCGCTACCCATCCCGTAGTACGTTACCGTGCCGTCTTGATCCGGTCTGGGATTGAGCGCCGCCGTCGGCGCTCCGTAAGCCCCATACAGATTCTGAGGCCCCTCCGCCGCGGACAGGCCCCAGGCGCTGGAGCTATAGGTCTTGAATGGCGGTGAACTGGTGGCGTAGTCAATGGTTGACTGTATCGCCCGTTTGGAATTGGCGAACCAATCGACTGCCTGCTGCTCATCGAGGCAACGCGGGAAATGCGGCGGTTTGCCATTGACCGGACGGCTGTCGAGAAAAGCCTGGAAGAATTGATAGGTAAAGAGCGCTCCTGGATAGCTGCGGATCAATCCCTGTGGGTCCGGGCGGGTCACCAGCTCGCAATACGTGGTTTTGGGAAGCGGCAACGGATGCGTCTCGGAGCCGGCAGCCAGCAGGATGAGTAGCAATGCTTCATCGGTGTAATAATCCAGGGTGGCCGGGTCCGCGAGTGTGCCTGAATAGTCCCCTTTGCCATCACCATCGGGAATTGCGAAAAAGCCTTGAGAGGGATTTTCGTCACGTGTCTCCTTAGGTTTCCAACCCAGATAGAATTGCAACAATTGCGGTTCGAGCATGAACGGCCAATCCACGTTATTGTAAATCTGTTGCGCCAGCCTGCGGATTTCCTGTTCTTCGGTGTGGCCGCCCGTGAAATAGCTCTGTGCGGCCAGCACGCCCAGCAACGCCAGTCCTGTGTCGATGGTGGATAGTTCGACGGTATTCTTCGATTCATCTCTATCAGGAGTACCAACGAAGTCAAAGTTGAGCTTGCGACAACCGTCTACTCCCAGGAAATGATAGAACCATCCCTTATAGCCAATCTTTCCGGTCGAGGCGGAACCAAAAGCGCTGGTTTTGCTCAAGGTGCGCAGCGCCTTTACCGTCCGGCTGCGGGCCTCCTCCCGTTTTATCCAGCCGCGCTCAACGCCGATGATATAAGCAGGCAGGGCAAAACCGACGCCGCCGACCGTCAGTAAATCTCCAAAGCTGGAGCGGTCTTGAGGAATGCCATAACTGGCTGTTTTCCGACTGCTCCAGTCGATGAAGTATTGGAAGGTCCGGCGTTCCACCAGATTCAAATAATCGGTGGTGTTGGCGGGTTTAACGGCGACACGATTCGGCGTAAACCAGACCTGCTTCAAGTCGAACCTGCCGGTGGCAGGATTTTTGATTTTATCAGCCACGTTTTCGCGCTCGACGACCAAGCTCAGGGTTTTCACCCGGCTCAAATCAAGGTCGCCGCCTGGCATCTTCTTATAGGACTTGCGGAAATCCCAGGTAATCCTTTTAGTGGGTTGATCCGATTTTTGTAGCTTAAAGCGGGTGTACCTGACCTTGTCCTTGGTGTCCTTGAGTTCGACGCGGAGCCAGAGCGGGCTGGAGCCGGTGTAATCCACTGAAATGTTAAGTTTTTCGAAGCGACGAGGACCACTGGGTTCCGTTACGATGCCGTCGATCCGGTCGAGGTTCAGGCTATGCTCTGGAAATTTAAGCCAGACAGCATCGCGCTCATAAGGGCTGTCGGCAAACCTCGCCTTGGTTTCACACAGACCGAACAGGCAGAAGAACCAACCCGTGTAAGCCTCTTTATCATTCGAAATAGTGAATTTCCAATCGCAGCGCAGGCCCTGAGATTCGGTAGCGCTGTGAAGCACCTTACAGACGATGTAAGGTTTGCCATTTTTGTTGATAGCGCCGGAGTTACCGAAAAAGTCGTTGATCCCCATATCCAATTTGGTGACCATATCGGACCAGTCTTCCAGAATAGCTTTCTCGATCTTCGGTTGAGCTGTAGCGGCAGGCTCCACTGCTCCGAATGCAGTGACATCGAAAAGCAGATCCTCCGTTTGCGCGAAACCCCGTATTGCTGGTTGGATCAGCATGGCGATCATTGCCAGAGCGCTTAACATCCCGGTAATAGGCTTGCTGTTATAGAACATATCTATCCTCTCACTGTTCTGATTGAGCTTAGAGCTGGTACAAAAACTCCCTCACCCCTTGTGAGGGAGGAGCCGCATTGCTGCAAAATTAATCAATATTGTCATAGGCTTAGTTATTATACAGGTAACTTCTCAATAAGTCCTGGCAGCAACAAAAACAATGACTTAGTGGACCAACAATCGGCTTTTTACTCCTCCGCGGGTGGCGGCATCGCTCTCGCCTCTCTATGCTGATGCGCATAACTTTAAATGATGGCTCGAGCAACGACGCAATTTACAGGACTAAATTTAGCCACCCGCCCTTGAACTACCTGAAAATACCTCTATTTACAAGGTCAGATCATTCCATTTTTCGGGGGAACCTCATCCATGCGAATGGACAAATTGACAACCAAATTTCAGATGGCCCTCTCCGATGCGCAGAGCCTGGCGGTGGGCCATGACAACCAGTTTATCGAGCCGGCGCACGTGATGATCGCTTTGCTGGAGCAGCAGGGTGGCGCCGTGCGGCCGCTGCTGGCTAAGGCCGACGTCAATGTCAATCTGCTGCGCTCCCAGTTGGGCGAGGCGCTGGACCGCCTGCCCAAGGTCGAGGGGACGGGCGGCGATGTGCAGATATCCAATGCCTTGGCCCGGCTGCTGAATCTGACGGATAAGCTGGCGCAGCAGCGCAAAGATGCTTATATCTCGTCTGAGCTGTTTGTGCTGGCCGCGCTGGAGGACAAGGGCGAACTGGGCAATCTGCTGCGCAAGGCCGGCGCGGCCAAAGGCACTATCGAACAGGCCATCGAGTCGCTGCGTGGCGGGCAGAAGGTGGAAGACCCCAACGCCGAAGAGCAGCGTCAGGCGCTGGAGAAATACACCATCGACCTGACCGAACGGGCCGAACAGGGCAAACTCGACCCGGTGATCGGCCGCGACGACGAAATCCGCCGCACCATCCAGGTGTTGCAGCGGCGCACCAAGAACAACCCCGTGCTGATCGGTGAGGCTGGTGTAGGCAAGACCGCCATCGTGGAAGGGTTGGCGCAACGCATTATCAACGGCGAAGTGCCGGAAGGCATGAAGGACAAGCGCCTGCTGTCGCTGGATATGGGCGCGTTGATCGCCGGCGCCAAGTTCCGCGGCGAATTCGAGGAGCGGCTCAAGGCGGTGTTAAGCGATCTCGCCAAGCAGGAAGGACGGATCATCCTGTTCATCGACGAGCTGCATACCATGGTCGGCGCCGGCAAGGCCGAAGGGGCGATGGACGCTGGCAATATGCTCAAACCGGCGCTGGCGCGCGGCGAATTACACTGCATCGGCGCCACCACCCTGGACGAGTATCGCCAGTACCTCGAAAAGGACGCCGCGCTGGAGCGGCGCTTTCAGAAAATCCTGGTGGACGAGCCCAGCGTCGAGGACACCATCGCCATTCTGCGCGGCCTGAAGCAGCGTTACGAGGTGCATCACGGGGTGGAGATCACCGATCCGGCCATCGTCGCCGCCACCACTCTGTCGCACCGCTATATCACCGACCGTAATCTGCCCGACAAGGCCATCGATCTGGTCGATGAAGCGGCCAGCCGCATCCGCATGGAGATCGACTCCAAGCCGGAGGAAATGGACCGGCTGGAGCGGCGGTTGATCCAGTTGAAAATCGAGCGCGAAGCGGTCAGGAAAGAGCCCGACGAGGCGTCCCGCAAGCGGCTGGAGCATCTGGAACAGGAAATCGCCAAGCTGGAGAAGGAATTCGCCGATCTGGAGGAGATTTGGAAAGCTGAAAAATCGACCTTGCAGGGCGAAGCTCACATCAAGGAAGAATTGGAGCGGACCCGGCTGGAGATGGACACGGCTCGGCGGGCCGGCGATCTGGCGCGCATGTCCGAGCTGCAATACGGCCGGATTCCGACGCTGGAAAAGCAATTGTCGCAGGCGGCCGAAACCGAAAAGCACGGTTTCCAGTTGCTGCGCAATAAGGTCACGGACGAGGAAATCGCTGAAGTGGTCTCCAAGTGGACCGGTATTCCGGTGTCCAGGATGCTGGAAGGCGAACGCGAGAAGTTGCTGCACATGGAAGAGGCGCTGCATAAGCGCGTCATCGGCCAGGACGAGGCGATCAAGGCCATCAGCAATGCCATCCGCCGCGCGCGGGCCGGCCTGTCCGACCCCAACCGCCCGACCGGTTCCTTCCTGTTCCTGGGGCCCACCGGGGTGGGCAAGACCGAACTGTGCAAGGCGCTGGCGGAGTTTCTATTCGACACCCAGGAAGCGATGGTGCGCATCGACATGTCCGAGTTCATGGAGAAGCATACGGTGTCGCGGCTGATCGGCGCGCCGCCGGGCTATATCGGCTACGAGGAAGGCGGCCATCTCACCGAAGCCGTGCGCCGCCGGCCCTACTCGGTAATCCTGCTGGACGAAGTAGAGAAGGCGCATCCGGATGTGTTCAATATTCTGTTGCAGGTGCTGGACGACGGTCGTCTGACCGACGGCCACGGGCCGCACGGTGGATTTCCGCAATACGGTCATTGCCATGACCTCGAACCTGGGCTCGCAGGTGATCCAGGAAATGGCCGGCGAGGAGCACTACGAGCAGATGAAGCAGGCGGTGATGGAGATCGTCGGCACGCAGTTCCGACCAGAATTCGTCAACCGTATCGACGAGGTGGTGGTGTTCCATCCGCTAGCGCGCGAACAGATCCGGGCGATCGCCGGCATCCAACTCGGCTACCTGCGGCAGCGGCTGGTGGAGCGCGACATGGCGTTGGTAGTCAGCGACGCCGCGCTGGATCATCTGGGTCAGGCCGGTTTCGATCCGGTGTACGGCGCCCGGCCCTTGAAGCGGGCGATCCAGCAGCAGTTGGAAAACCCACTGGCGCAGCGCATCCTGGCCGGCGAGTTTGCGCCGGGCGACGCCATCGAGGTGGACGTCGAGAGCGGCAGGCTGGTCTTCCGCAAGGGCGTGCGGGCGACGGCTTGAGCAGGCGCTTTACCTGACGAAGCCCGCTTCGGCGGGCTTCGTCGTGTTGGAGCCGGGCAGCAGAATCCGTTCAGCGCAGCTTCAGCCGTTCGCAGCACTCAACGGTGCTTAGAACCTCGATAGCATGACTGAGCAGTGGCCCGAAGTGGCGGCGGTTATCGGTCACGACTATCCTGGCGCCACCCTGGCGGGCAATCTCACCGCTATAGGCATCATACACCCGCCCTGCTGTGATCCCTTGCTGCGCTACGAAGCGGAGGAAGGCGTGCTGAGCGTTTTCCGGCAGTTGCCAGATCTGAAACCGCGCCAGGACTTCTTCCTCAAGCAGCCGTAAGGCATCCGCGGGTGCGAGCCGGAAAGCGGGAGGTAACCGGGTGACGACAGAAAAAAACTCCAGACAGCAATGCCAGGCTGTGCAGGGAGGGTCGATGCGCCCTTCGGCAAGCGCGGTCATAATCTGTTGCGCCGGTTCCCCCGTTGGACCCAGTTCGATCAACCCGGCCACCAAGACACTGGTATCGAAGAAAACCAGATCCACTACGGCCACCGGTCGCGCTCTTGCTCGATCAGTTTGGCAACATCGACCGGCACGCGATCTTCTGAATCGGCCGTCGGGCGCGCTACCAACTGCTTGCCTACCTGCACCAGTTTGGGACCCGGTATTCTGGGCACCAAATGAATACCGTCATCTTCCAGGATGATCTCCAATTCCATACTGGCCCTAAGCCCGGCTTTAGCGCGGATTGCTGCCGGAATGACCACTCGACCTGCCTTATCAATGGTAGTTTTCATGGTATAAAAATACTATTTGGAATGGTTTTAAACAAGTCGATTGGATCATTGCCCACGTAGAATCAAGGTGGGCAGGCAGCTTGCCTGCCCACCTTGATTCTACCCAGACAGCCCGCGTGGACAGCAAGCTGCCCACCCCAACGGTCATGCCGATTCACCTCGGCACCCCTATGGATGAAAATCCGTCCGCTGCAAAGTCAATCGTGATTTTCACGGCAACCTACTCTACTGCCTGGGTGAATTGACTTGTTTGTTCTGTCAACTTAGAGGCTGTACAAAAACTTTTGTAGCCTGGATACAGGCCGATAGGCCGGAATCCAGGGTTTTTCCGGATTTCGCTGCGCTTCATCCGGGCTACAATCTCTGAGCAGAGCCATCCTGTGATATCTTTCGCAAAATAAGTGTGCAATTTTTCACAGCCGAAATCTATTTATTCCGCTATATTGAGGTCGTGCTCATGTTAGTGCTTCGTATCACATGAGAAGGAGCGTAACCAGTCGAGCACGCCTCTGAGTGATTGAAAATACTTGGACTATGCATTTTGATTCCGGAATCAGGCGTTTTATGGCGTTCGTAACCTTTTGATTTTCGAGCCAGAGCGCTCGACTGGTTACGCCCGTCTACAACCAGTCTGATTATTGAGATGCAGCCATGCCTGAAATCGGTGCTTATGAAGCTAAGACCCATCTGCCGAAACTGCTGGAGCGGGTGGAGTAAGGCGAACGGTTCGTGATTACCCGACATGGCCGGCCGGTCGCAGAATTGGCGCCAGTATCGCGGCGCGATCCTGAAAAAATCCGGGCGGAAAACATCCCGGCAAATGGGGCCAAAACTGCTATACTTATTTTAGGAGGGGGCATGGGATGCTCCGGTTGATGTGAGAACCCCGTTAGCTTATCCCATGGTCGCTTCTGCTTCTTCCTTCAAGAATCACTCAAATGGCTAAAATCCAGAGTGAAGAATGAAATTTAGAAAATGATGGAGAACTCCCGTGAATGCTAATGTGAAAATTTTATTGTTTATCCTGCTCGCTACTGTAATGCTTGGCTCATCCGAGAAGATTACAGCACAACAACCGCAGCTTGATCAGGAATCTTTTTATCAGGTGCAAGGTGCCGTCAAAGGCGGCGATTCGGTAAACGTACAGACAGCGGAATTAACAGCAACGCCGCAACTCATGCAGGACTATGGGCAGATTGCTATACCGCTGAATATCATCCTCGATCCACCGACCGCCGAGGAAAAAGCAACGCTGGTTAATGATGACCGTAAGGGAGCTTTGAAGATAGGCTTTGGTCGTACAATGCCATCGTTATATCAGGGTAATATTCTGCCGCTGTTACAGTGGCAGCCTACTAGTAGCGGCGGCCAGACGGCGGTGTTCAAAATCGTCTCGCCCGGCGCTAAAGCGATCCGAGCAGCGCTCAAAGCAACAGATTTTACCAAAGCGCTTGAAATCCGCTTCTTCAGCTTGCAGGATAAGGATCAGATTTTTGGTCCTTATACAGCTAAGGATTTACAACCTTTGATCAGAGCTGCTGAATCGTCCGAAGATGGAGGGGATAATTCTATTTTTTGGTCTCCGATTATAGAAGGCGAGAGCGTCGGCATAGAACTTTATTTACCCTCATTTACACAAGCGCCCGGGTTTTCTCTGGAAGCGCCCCAAATATCTCATCTAGTGTATTCGATGCTGCATCCCAATGATGAGAGTGCTGCTGATAGCGGCATGGTTTTACCCTCACGCGCGAGCGACATTGGCAGGGCCGGCGCCTGTAACAAGGATGTTGCTTGCGACCTGCAGACCAACCCGCCTAACTTACCAGACGCCACCGTTAAAATTACTTCTACTGTTGGTGGGACCACCTATCTGTGTACCGGCACTCTGCTGCAGGATTCCGATTCCGATAGCAAGATTCCTTTTTTCATGACATCTGGCTGGTGTATCACGTCACAGTCCGAGGCGCGTACCATGGAGAGTTATTGGTTTTTTCAAAAGACAAGCTGTAGCGGCACTCAATACACAATGGAGCATCAGAGCGGCGGTGCCGATTGGCTGGCTAGAGATACGAATCTCGACTTCACGCTTCTCCAGTTGAATACCGATGTTCCCAATGGAGCCTACTTTGCAGGGTGGACTTCGGCGCCTATCACTCCGGGCTCCTATGTGCTCGGCATTCATCATCCAATGGGTGATCTAAAGAAATGGAGTCAAGGAACCGCAGCCGGTTTTTCTCCACGTGGTGGCGCTGTTAATAATGCGGGTGGCTATATCCGTGTCACCTGGTCAGATGGGGTTACGGAGTATGGCAGTCTAGGTTCAGGATTGTTCGATACCGAAGGCAACTTCCGTGGCATCCTGTCTACCGGCCTTTCTTCTTGTAGCGCTTCAAACGAGCCCGATTGGTATGGGCGTTTCGATCAGATTTACCCCTCTGTCAGCCAATGGCTTAGCACGGGAGCAACAGTATTGAAAAAAGGCGTCGCCCTGGCTTCTTCGTTGTCACAAGGAAGATGGCAGGAGTTTAAAATTAATGTGCCCAGCGATAACACTCTTAAAGTTGAACTCTACAATTTGAGCCAGGATGCTGACTTATTCGTTCGTAGAGGCATGCGCGCTACTACGGTGCAGAATAATTGCAAGTCCTTGAATTTCAACACTTCTCCTGAAGCATGCTCTCGGCCTAACTACGGCAACAACACTTGGTACATCGGTGTTATAGGATATGCTCCCGGAATAACTTATTTCACGATCAAGGCTTCGCTGGAGCGTAACCCGGCGGTCACGTTCAACCCCGGCGGTTTGGCCTTCGGCAACCAGCAGGTTGGCGTCACCAGTGCGCCGCAGGTGGTCACTCTGACCAACAGCGGCGCAGCGCCGCTGACCATCAGCGGCATCAGCACGTCTGACGGCTTTACCCAGACCAACACCTGTGGTCCCAGCCTTGGTCCAGGCGCGAGCTGCAGCATCAATGTCGACTCCCTGCCCAGCAGGGCAGGGAGTTACATCGGCCAACTGACTGTCACCAGCGACGCTGATGGCAGCCCGCATATGGTGGGCCTGAATGGAATAGGCGTCTCGGTATTTACTCTGGCGGTGTCGAAGACCGGTTCCGGTCAAGGCGTCGTAACCAGCAACCCACCGGGCATCGGCTGCGGCGGCGATTGCAGGGAAAGTTACGTCAATGGCGTGGTGGTCGCGCTAACCGCCATAGCCAGCAGCGGCTCCCGCTTTACCGGCTGGAACGGCGCCTGTAGCGGCGCCAGCAAAACTTGCTGGGTGACCATGAACCAGGCTAGAACAGTCACGGCGACTTTCGTCAAAGTTTACCGACTGACGGTCAGCAAGACCGGCAGGGGCACAGTGACCAGTAGTCCTTCTGGAATCAACTGCGGCAGCGACTGTACCGAGAGTTATACCAGCGGCAAAGTAGTAACGCTGAAAGCCAAAGCCAGCAGTGGTTATCGCTTCACTGGCTGGAGCGGGGCTTGTAGGGGCAAGGCTAGTTGTCGGGTGACCATGAACGGTACGAAAGCAGTCAAGGTGACATTTTCCCGCGTCAAATCGGCAGTGTTCAAGGCGACATCTGAACCGGATCATGCCAACTGGGACGACGACAGTATTTTGCCGGACGAGTATACGACTCCTTTACTGCCGTAATCACGAACCGCGCCGTGGATGATGGCCGGGGAAGCGACTGAAGTAATAGGGTCCAGGCCGGCCCATCCGTCCACGGGGTGGCAACCCTCGCAACCAATAACGATGCGTTCGGGTCGCCATCAGCGTGAACAATATTCGCCATGAATTATCCATGCCGCTACGCTGGATGCGTTCCAGCGGCATGGCCTTATGCCTGGGCGCGCTGTTGGCGATCCCCGCGGCGCTGGCGGCAACCCCGGTAGCAACCAAAGCCCCCGAGTTCGAGGAACTCCTGGCCCAGGCCCGAACCCAACGTCAGGTGCTGGTGATTGTCACTCTGGCGATAGAGGGCGCCGCGCCACCTGATCCTGGCACCATCGCTGCCGCCCAACAGCGACTGCTGGCCGAGCTGGCTCCCTTCCATATCGAAAACATTAAAACCTATCGCCATCTGCCTATGCTGGCGTGCAGCGTCGAGCCGGTGGCGTTGGGTTATTTGCTGGCCTCACCCGCCGTGAAAACCATACAGATCGACAGAACCGTTTTCCCGCAGCGTTCCGGTACCTTGCCTGCGGATCGTTAAAAGCAACGCTGCCCGGTCGGCAGCCTCGGTTTGGCATTATCAGGAGGAGTCACCATGTTATCGGAACATAGCTGGCATAAGTTGTACTGGATAGCAGTAATTATCGCTTGGGGAATAGCGTCATCCGTCCTGGGTCAGGAGACGGATTCGCCGCAAGATCATCTGTTAACCGGACAAATGCTATTGGAGCGCGCCTATCAGGAAGGCAGCGTCCCGGTCATCATCAAACTACGATTGCCTGCCTATGCACCTGAAGGAGCGCTGCCCAGCACCGCCGCGGTCGCCGGCCAGCGGGCTGACATCAGTCAGACACAAACCCGAATGCTGGCTCAACTGAGCGCCTACGATATCAAACAAGTCAAGCAATACAAATACTTGCCCTTACTGGCCATGCGTCTGGACGCCGTGGGGCTGCGCGCCACGCTAGCCGACTCCAAAGTAGAGGCGGTGTACGAGGATAGGCTGGTACGGCCCAGCCTGGCGGAAAGCACGCCGTTGATCGGAGCGACAACCGCTTGGCAGCAGGGATTTGCGGGCAACGGTCAGGTGGTCGCCATTCTGGATACGGGCGTGGATAAAAACCATCCTTTTTTGACCGGCAAAGTGGTCGATGAAGCCTGTTTTTCCACGACCAACACCCAATACGGTGTCCAGACTGTATGCCCAAACGGGCAATCGAGACAGACCGGGGCTGGCGCCGGCGCACCCTGTCAGGCCGACGACTGTGAACACGGCACTCACGTGGCCGGCATCGCGGCGGGTCGCGGCGCGGCCTTTTCAGGTGTGGCGCGCGACGCCAAAATCATCGCTGTTCAGGTTTTTTCAGCGACTGATGACTCTGTCAGTGCGTTTTTCAGCGATATAGCGTTGGGGCTGGAACACGTCTATGAGCAAAGAGGACGGTTCAACATCGCTGCCGTCAACATGAGCCTGGGCGGCGGCAGATATACCGGCTATTGCGACTCCAGCACCCCCCTTAAACCGTTTATCGATCTGTTGCGTTCGGTGGGCATCGCCACCGTCATTGCTTCCGGCAATGAGAGCTACAAAGATAGCGTCAGCGCGCCCGCCTGTATTTCGTCGGCGATCAGCGTCGGCGCTACAAGCAAGCAGGACAGTGTAGCGAACTTCTCCAACAGCGCGCCGATATTGAACCTCCTGGCGCCGGGCGTCAGTATCAACTCCTCCGTGCCGGACGGTGGTTTCGAGCATCTCAACGGCACCTCGATGGCCACCCCGCATGTCGTCGGCGCCTTCGCCGTGCTGCGTTCCAAAGCCCCTACGGCTTCCGTCGATACGCTCCTGAACGCCCTGCGGAACACGGGCGTTACCGTCACGGATGCGGCCAACGGCCTGCGCAAGCCGCGCATTCAGGTGGACGCGGCCCTCAATGCCCTGGATTCAGGCGGCGCCGGCAGTTTGCGGGTCACCCCGGCGACCGGCTTGAGCGCGTCCGGCCCGGCGAGTGGTCCTTTCAGCCCCACCAGCCAGACTTACCAGTTGACCAACTCCGGCTCCACCGCGATCAATTTCGAAGTCAGTGAAAGCGTCGAGTGGGCCAGCGTCTCGCTGGCCAGCGGTTCCCTCGATCCCGGCGCCAGCGCCAGCGTCGTGATCGCCATCACGGCGGGCGCCAACACCCTACCGGCAGGCGACTATGCCAGTGCGGTGAACTTCACCAACACCACCAACAATGTCGGCAGCACCAGCAGGACGCTCGCTCTGTCGATCACGGCGCCGGCCAGTAGCAACGATAAATTTGAGAACGCGATTCTATTGAATGGCGGCAGCGGCTCCACCACCGGCTCGAACGACGGCGCCAGCAAAGAGAGTGGTGAGCCCAATCATGCCGGCCTAACGGGCGGGCGCTCGGTGTGGTGGCGCTGGGTAGCGCCGTTGACCGGTGAAGTGACGTTCGATACCTTCGGCAGCAGTTTCGATACTCTGCTGGGAGCCTACACGGGATCGAACATCGCCGCGCTCACCCCCATTGCCGGCAATGACGACGACGGCGGCGGCAGACAAAGCCGGATCCGGTTCCGCACCTCTGCCAATACCACCTATTACATTGCCGTCGATGGCTATAACGGCGTTACGGGTAATATCGTGTTGAATTGGCAGTTCACTCCGGACGCGCTGCCGCCGGGAGGGATAGCGGTCAGTCCCCAGGACAATTACGCCGCCACAGGTCCTCAGGGTGGCCCATTCAACCCGGCCTCCATTGCCTATACGCTTACCAATGTCAGCACCGCCGCCGCATCGTTCACAGTGCAAGAGGTTCCAGCCTGGCTTACGGCCTCTACCACCAGCGGTACCCTGCCCCCCGGCGGTAGTACGCAAGTCACACTGTCTATCAATGCGGCGGTAGCCAGTACGCTGCAGCCCGGCCAGTACACCGGCGCCGTGCTGTTCAACACCCTAGCGCGAGCGGTGACCTTGCAGGTCAGCTCCATCGAGAATATTCCTAATGATAATTTCAGTTCGGCGACCGTATTGAATGGCACTGCCGCGCAGGTGACGGCCTCCAATGTCGGCGCCGGCAAGGAAAGCGGCGAGCCGGAGCATGCCGGCAACAGCGGCGGCCACTCGGTCTGGTGGAAGTGGACAGCGCCGGCCGCGGGAGTCGCCACCATCGATACCTTCGGCAGCAATTTCGACACTCTGCTGGGAGTGTATACAGGGAGCCAGGTCACCGCCTTGACACAGGTGGCAAGCAATGACGATACGAGCGGAGTGCAGAGCCGGGTTTCGTTCCCGGCCAGGGCAGGTGAGACTTACTATATCGCTGTGGATGGTTGGGGTGGCCGGTCGGGCAGTATCGTCTTGAATCTGGCGTTGACGCCAGCCGCCAGCCAGCTCAACGATGATTTTGCCAATGCCGCATTGTTGGAAGGAACCAGCGTCACGGTTAATGCCAGCAACCAGAACGCCAGCAAGGAGACAGACGAGCCTAATCATGCCGGCAATAGCGGTGGCCATTCCGTCTGGTGGAAATGGACGGCACCGGCGGCAGGAGCAGTGGCCATCGATACGTTCGGCAGCAGCTTCGATACCCTGCTGGGAGTTTATACGGGCTCACCAGTGACAGCCCTGACGCTGGTCGCGAGCAATGATGACACCGCTGGACGGCAAAGCCGGGTGGCGTTCCAGGCTGTGGCGGGCAGGACTTATACCATCGCCGTGGATGGTTGGAATGGCAATACGGGCAGTATCGTATTGCATCTTACACTGACCCCGATTAGCGGCCAGTCCAATGATGATTTCGCCAATGCTGCCCTGTTGCAAGGCGCAAAGACGACGGTGACCGCCAGCAATCAGAACGCCAGTAAAGAGGCAGACGAACCCAATCATGCGGGCAAAAGCGGTGGCCACTCGGTCTGGTGGAAATGGACGGCGCCGGCGGCGGGAACCGCCACGCTCGATACCTTTGGCAGCAGCTTCGATACCCTGCTGGGAGTTTATACGGGCTCACCAGTGACAGCCCTGACGCTGGTCGCGAGCAATGATGACACCGATGGACGGCAAAGCCGGGTAACGTTCCAGGCTGTGGCGGGCAGAACTTACACTATCGCCGTGGATGGTTATAACGGGGCAATGGGCAGCATCACCTTGAATCTTGATCTGACTGTGGTCGCCATACAGCCCAACGACGACTTCGCCGCTGCCGCGTTGTTGGAAGGAACCAGCGCCACGGTGAATGCCAGCAACCAGAACGCCAGCAAGGAGACGGGCGAGCCGGATCATGCCGGTTCCCGCGGCGGCCACTCGGTCTGGTGGAAATGGACGGCGCCGGTTGCGGGAATCGCCACCATCGATACCTTTGGCAGTAGCTTCGATACCCTGCTGGGAATTTATACAGGGACCGAGGTGGCGGATTTGACGCCGATAGCCAGCGATGACGACACGGGCGGAATGCAAAGCCTGGTAGCGTTCCGGGTTACGGCGGGTACGGTTTATTACCTTGCCGTAGATGGTTATGGAGGGAATACGGGCAGCATCGTATTACATCTTGCACTCCAGTCGAGTTACCTGCTGACAGTAACCAGGAACGGTGTAGGCTCGGTGGTCAGCAGCCCCCCGGGAATCGACTGTGGCGATGATTGTACCGAAGACTATGCCAGCGGCACGTCCGTTACTCTGACAGCCGTGCCGACCGGTGGCTCCAGCTTTATTGGCTGGAGTGGGGCTTGCAGCGGCACGGGCGGGTGCCAAGTCACGATGGATCAGGCCCAAGCGGTAACGGCTGCCTTCACCCTGCCTAACTACACGCTGACGGTCGCCAAAACCGGTCCCGGCACGGTCAGCAGCAGCCCGCCCGGCATTAACTGTGGCAGCGACTGTCAGCAAGATTATCCGAGCGGTACGATGGTAATCTTGACGGCGACGCCGGCCAGCGGCTCGGTCTTTGCCGGCTGGAGTGGCGCCTGCAGCGGCACGGGCGCCTGCCAGGTGAGTATGACCCAAGACGCGGTCAGTCACCGCCACCTTCACCGTGCCGACCTATACCCTGACGGTCAGAAAAATCGGCAACGGCAGCGGCACCGTCAGCAGCAGTCCTAGCGGCATCAACTGCGGCAGTGACTGTAGCGAGAGTTATTCCAGCGGTAAGGTAGTGAAACTCACCGCCAAGGCCAAAAGCGGCTCGGTATTTGCCGGTTGGAGCGGAGCATGCAGCGGTACCTCTTCTAGCTGCATGGTGACGATGAATCAAGCCAAAACAGTCACGGCGGCCTTCACCACAAAGGGCTATTACCTGTTGACGGTGAGCAAAGCGGGCAGCGGCAGCGGCACGGTGACCAGCAGCCCTTCAGGAATCAACTGCGGGTCGGATTGTAATCACTCCTACCGCAACGGCACGAAAGTGAAGCTTACCGCCAAGGCCAAGAGCGGCTCGGTGTTCGCCGGCTGGAAAGGATCGTGCAGTGGCAGGTCGGCCACCTGTCAGGTCACGCTGAGCAAGACGCGGGCGGTCACCGCCACCTTCAACCGGCGCGGTGCGGCGGTTGATGAATTCCAGGAATTCCTCAATCCGCAGGAGAACGGCGGCGACGCTGACTCTGCCGTCAATCTCTTCCTCAGAGAAGGAAGCGGGCAGTAACTTTATGCTCCCCAGGGGCAGCGACGTTACCAGAGACGACATCTGCCGGCACAGCGGAGTCTGGCCGGCGAGTTCGGGCCGGGTGATACTATCGCGGTAGCTGTGGCGGCCGGACGATGGGGGTTGCGCAAGGGCGACCGAGCCGCGGTGGGTGTCGCTTGAGTCAGTGGAAAATCGTAGCCATGAAAACAAACACCCGCAGTGATTTCGACAGTCCCTGGAAAGAGGCGGTAGAGATCTTCTTTCCCGCTTTTATGTCTTTTTTCTTCCCGGCGATTGACGCTGAGATTGACTGGTCGAAGGAGTATCAGTTTCTCGACAAGGAACTGGAAAAAGTGGTGCGCGATGCCCAATCGGGGCGTCGCTACGTGGACAAGCTGGTCCAGGTATTCCTCAAGGAAGGCCGGGAGACCTGGTTGCTGATCCACATTGAAATCCAGAACGACCGGGACCGGGATTTCCCGGAGCGCATGTACATCTACCATTACCGGCTGTTCGACCGTTACCGGGTGGACATCGTCAGCCTGGCGGTACTGAGCGATGCCGATGCCCGCTATCGCCCGAAGGTCTATCGCACGGGCCGCTGGGGCTGCAAGCTGACGTTTCAGTTTCCAATAGCCAAGGTGCTCGACTATGGACGGGACTGGGCGGCGCTGGAAGCCAACCCGAATTCTTTTGCCGTGGTGGTCATGGCCCATCTCAAGGCAAAAGCGGTGAAGCAGGGCGAAGAACGGAAGCGGTGGAAGTTGTATCTGGTCAAATTGTTGTACCGGCGTGGCTACACCCGTCAGCAGGTGCTGGAGTTATTTCGCTTCATTGACTGGCTGCTGGTCTTGCCGCCGGGACTGGACAAGACGTTTTGGGCTGAACTGAGTGAATTCGAGGAGGAACAGCGTATGCCTTATGTTACCAGCGTTGAGCGTATCGGCATTGAGAAGGGCTTGCAGCAGGGCTTACAACAGGGCTTGCAGCAGGGTTTGCAGCAGGGTTTGCAAAAAGGTTCGTTGCGAGGAGCTCGTGATATGCTGTTGGAAGCGGTATCCGCCCGCTTTGGTGAACTGCCAGACGATGTGGTACAGGCGGTGAATGCCATCGAGGCCGACGAAATTTTGCGGTCGCTGTTGCGACAGGCGATTTTGTGTGCTGATCTCGCGGCGTTTCGGGCAGCACTGCGACAGGCCGCCCTGTAGATTGGGCATAGGACGTGCTCGACAGGCGCCACCGTGAACGGGGGAATCCTTGAAGCGGGCGATCCGGCAGCCGGCAAGCCCACTGGTGCAGCACATTTGGCCGGCGAGTTTGCGCCGGGCGACGCCATCGAGGTGGATGCCGAGAGCGGCAGGCTGGTCTTCCGCAAGGGCATGCGGGTGGCGGCCTGAGCAGTCGTTTTACCTGACAAAGCCCGCTTCGGCGGGCTTTTTATTGAAATTCAGGGAGACCCCGGTCACCGGGCGCGTTTATCTTCGATAAACATTCTCATCAATATCTTCTTTGATCCAAGTCAATAATTTGTAAGGAAGAAAGGAATAAAAGAACCGTATAAACAAAGTTGGAGTTAAAGATCATGGACAATCAGGATTCGCCTCTTTCTACTTTCCTCTCCCGGCGCGACAGGTATGCCATCGGCGCACTGCTCACGTTGGTTGTCATGACGGCGCTGGTTGTGCTTGCTCATTACCACCGTATGCCGCCGCTCACGGTGGCGGCGCCGCCAACTTCCGCTGCCGCCAAAGTCAATCTGGGCAAGCTGCCGCTGTACTTTATCGAAAATCAAGGGCAGAGCGATCCGCAGGTAGCCTATTACCTTCAGGGCCGCGACACCGGCGTGTACTTCACCGCCGACGGGATCACCCTGGCCCTGCAGGAACCGGCGCCGGCGGCTGAGAAAGACGCCGTCCAGCCGTTGCATCGGCTGGCTCGACCTGAGCCGGCCACCGCGGAGACGGTGCGGCAACGCTGGGCCGCGAAGGTCCAGTTCGTGGGGGCGGAACCGGTTAAACCCCAGGGCCGGAGCAAAACCGCCACCATCGTCAGCTACTTCAAAGGTCCGCAAACCAATTGGAAAACCGGCCTGCCGACCTATACCGAGGTGGCCTACTCCAATGTTTGGCCGGGCATCGAGGTGGTCTACAGCGGCGACGGCGGCCATCTCAAGACCACCTTCCACGTCCAACCGGGCGCTGATCCCCGTCAGATTCAACTGGCCTACCAGGGAGCTACAACGGTCACCCTGACCGACGCCGGCCGACTGGCCATTCAGACGCCGGTGGGCGGCTTTGAGGAAGAGCGGCCGCTGGTGTATCAGGAGATCGACGGCCGGCGGATTCCGGTGGAGGCGCGCTATACCCTTGCCCAAACCGAGACCGGCGACTGGCGCTATGGCTTCGCCCTGGGCGACTACGATCCCAGCCGCCCGCTGGTGATCGATCCGACCATTCTGGTCTACTGCGGCTATATCGGGGGCAGCGGTCAGGACATTGGCAGGGGTATTGCCGTAGACGGTTTGGGGCAGGCGTATGTGGTCGGGGAGACCCAATCGTCGGAAGCCAGCTTCCCGGTACGCAGTGGGCCGGATCTCACCTTTAATAGCGAACCGATTGAGGAAAGAGATGCCTTCGTGGCGAAAGTCAGCGCTGACGGCAGCCAACTGGTCTATGCCGGCTACATCGGGGGCGACGGTGACGACGACGGCACCGGCATCGCCGTAGACGAACTGGAGCAGGCGTATGTGGTCGGGAACACCAATTCGTCGGAAGCCAGCTTCCCGGTGCGCGGCGGGCCGGACCTTACTCAGAACGGCTCCAGTAATGCCTTTGTAGCGAAAATCAGCGCTGACGGCAGCCAACTGATCTATGCCGGCTATATCGGGGGGGGTGGTTGGCACGACGGCCACAGTATCGCCGTGGATAGCTTGGGGCAGGCGTATGTGGTCGGGACTACCCAACGGGAACAAGATGCCTTCCCGGTGCGCGGCGGGTCGGATCTCAGCTATCACGGCGAGTATGACGCTTTTGTAGCGAAGGTGAGCGCCGACGGCGGCCGACTGGTCTATGCCGGTTATATCGGGGGCCGCCGTTATGACCGAGGTTATGGCATTGCCGTGGATAACTTGGGGCAGGCGTATGTGGTCGGGATGACCACTTCGTCAGAAGCGAGCTTCCCTGTGCGCGGCGGGCCGGATCTCAGCTACAACGGTTTCGACGACGCCTTTGTGGCGAAGGTCAGCGCGGATGGCAGCCAACTGATCTATGCGGGCTATATTGGAGGGGACTATTGGGATTACGGCCAGGGCATCGCCGTAGACGAACTGGGGCAGGCGTATGTGGTCGGGCGCACCAACTCGTCGGAAGTCACCTTCCCGGTGCGTGGTGGACCGGATCTCACCTATAACCGCGCCAACGACGCCTTTGTGGCGAAAGTCAGCGCCGACGGGACGCGGCTGATCTATGCCGGCTACATCGGGGGCGACGGTGACGACGACGGCGCCGGCATCGCCGTAGACGAACTGGGGCAGGCGTACGTAACCGGGCAAACCTGGTCATCTGAAGCCAGCTTCCCGGTGCATGGCGGACCGGGTCTCACCAACGACCTCAGCGGCGCCTTTGTGGCGAAGGTCAGCGCCAACGGCAATCAAATGATCTATGCCGGCTACATCGGGGGCGAGAGTCATGAATACGGCCGGGGCATCGCCGTGGATAGGCTGGGGCGGGCCTATGTAGTCGGGCAGACCAACTCGTCGGAAGCCAGCTTCCCGGTGCGCGGTGGACCGGGTCTCGCCTATAACCGCGCCAGCGACGCCTTTGTGGCCAAATTAGCAGATACCGATCTGGCGCTGAGCATAAGCGCGGCGCCCAATCCGGTGCGCGTAGGTCAGTCGCTGACCTACGCCCTCACGGTCAGCAACAATGGACCGCAGGATGTGCCAGATGTGGTGGTGACGGATACCCTGCCGGCGGGGGTGAGCTTCGACAATGCCTCGGCGGGTTGCGCCTATGACAGTAGTAGTCGGAAAGTGACTTGCACAATCGGCGTGCTCACCGTGAGAGCCAGCACCGGCGTGACCGTAACCGTCAAGCCCACCGCGCAAAGCGCTAGCACGATCCGAAACACGGCGAGTGTGACCAGCGCCACGGTCATTGACAACAACCTCGCCAACAATCAGGCCCAAGTCACCACTCAGATGGTGACTTACCTGCTCAAAGTCACCAAGCACGGCAACGGCAGTGGCGTGGTCAGCAGCAGTCCGGCCGGCATCAACTGCGGCAGTGACTGTAACCAGAGTTATACCAGCGGTAAGAAAGTGAAACTCACCGCCAAGGCCAAGAGCGGCTCGGTATTTGCCGGTTGGAGTGGGGCGTGCAGCGGTACATCTTCTACCTGCACGGTGACGATGAATCAAGCCAAAACAGTCACGGCGGCCTTCACCGCAAAGGGCTATTACCTGTTGACGGTGAGCAAGGCGGGCAGCGGTAGCGGCACGGTGACCAGTACCCCTTCAGGAATCAACTGTGGGTCGGATTGTAATCACTCCTATCGCAACGGAACGAAAGTGAAGCTCACCGCCAAGGCCAAGAGCGGTTCGGTATTCGCCGGCTGGAAGGGATCGTGCAGTGGCAGGTCGGCCACCTGTCAGATCACACTGAGCAAGACGCGGGCGGTCACCGCCACCTTCAATCGGCGCAGCGCGGCGGCGGCTGATGAATTGCTGGAGCTCCTCAATTCGCAGGAAAGCGGTGGCGACGCTGAATTCGCCGCCCCTCTTTTCCCCTGGGAAACCGAGCGCTAATTTCTAAATAGTTGGCAGCGCCGACGGGAGAAGTAGCAGTAGGGTGAGCATCGCCCACCATTCGCAGCGGTCCGGTCGTTTAAGGTGAGCCGTACCCACCTTAGCGGACTGCCGGATGTGACATCGTTAAGGTCACACAAGGTAGTTGAGCTTTATTTTTCTTGCTTAGCTCAACAAGGAGTATCCACATGAAGAAAACAGCGCTGGTACTGACAGCAGTCTTGGGGCTGATGGGACTGCCGACTCTGGCTCAGGCGGCGTCTTCATTTATGGGTTTGGGCTATCTGCCCGGCGGAACTTGCTACAGCAGTCAGGCCAACGGTGTGTCCGCCGACGGCTCCGTAGTAGTTGGACGATGTGACTCTCCTTTTGGAATCGAGGCGTTCCGCTGGACCCAGGCGGGTGGCATGGTGGGCCTGGGCCACTTGGCGGATCATTGTAGCTGGGGCCTCCCGTTCAGCGAGGCCGCTGCCGTTTCCACCGACGGCTCAGTGGTGGTTGGTCAGAGTTGCTCTACCTTAGACAACCAAAGTAGGTATGAGGCCTTCCACTGGACCCAGGCGGGCGGCATGGTGGGTCTGGGGGGGCTGCTTGGCGCCCTTCCTAATGACAGCTTTCTTAGTATGGCCAAGGATGTGTCCGCCGATGGTTCGGTAGTAGTCGGGACGAGTTCCTCTATCTTGGTGACAGGACGTACGGCCTTTCACTGGACGCAGGCAAGCGGCATGGTGGCCCTGCCCGGCGGGTATGCCAACGCCGTGTCCCCTGACGGTTTGGTGGTAGTCGGGGGTACGCTGGGGGACGAGGCGTTCCGCTGGACCCAGACGGACAGCACGTTGGGTCTGGGCGATTTGCCCGGTGGAAGCTTCTCCAGCGTTGCTACCGCCGTGTCTGCCGACGGTTCGGTAGTGGTCGGAAGAGGTAACTCCAGTTTTGGGGACGAGGCCTTCCGCTGGACGCAAGCAGGCGGTATGGTCGGCCTGGGCGACTTGCCCGGCGGGATATTCTTTAGCGGCGCCACCGCTGTGTCCGCCGACGGTTCAGTGATAATCGGAATCAGTGGAGGGGCATTCATTTGGGATGTGACTCATGGCATACGTAGTCTTAAGGACGTGTTGGTGAACGACTATGGGCTCGATCTGACGGGTTGGGTGTTGTATGCAGCTATGGATATTTCCGCCGACGGGCGCACGATTGTCGGGTTTGGGAGAAATCCTTCTTCTTATGGGGAGGCGTGGATCGCTCGGCTTGAGAACCATCTGTTAACAGTGACCACGAGCGGATCAGGCACAGTGACCAGCGCCCCTGCAGGGATCGACTGCGGCAGGGACTGTAGGGAAGCCTATCCCAGCGGTAAGACAGTAACACTGACGGCGACACCAGACAGTGGATGGAAGTTTGCCGGCTGGAGCGGGGCATGCAGCGGCACCGGCACCTGTCAGGTAACGATGGATCAGGATAGAGCGGTGACAGCGACCTTTAACAGGGAGTTCTCCCTGGTGGTGGTTAAGAGGGGGAGTGGCCGTGTCACCAGCGACCCGGCCGGCATCGACTGCGGCAATGACTGTTCCGAGAACTACCCGGTCAATACCCTGGTAAGGCTGACCG
Source organism: uncultured Pseudomonadota bacterium (assembly GCA_963708455.1). Lineage (GTDB taxonomy): Bacteria > Pseudomonadota > Gammaproteobacteria > Competibacterales > Competibacteraceae > CAIMUS01. The sequence continues at coordinate 30,545 of CAVPSQ010000003.1, read as the reverse complement.
CTACCCCGATCAGCGGCTCGATCTTTACCGGCTGGAGTGGCGCCTGCAGCGGCGTGGGCGTCTGTGAAGTGAGCATGACGCAGTCGCGGTCAGTCATGGCCACCTTCGCCGTGAAGACCTATGCCCTGACGGTCAGAAAGGCCGGCAACGGCAGCGGTACCGTCAGCAGCAGTCCCAGCGGCATCAACTGTGGCAGTGACTGTAGCGAGAGTTATTCCAGCGGTAAGGTAGTGAAACTCACCGCCAAGGCCAAGAGCGGCTCGGTGTTCACCGGCTGGAGCGGAGCATGCAGCGGTACCTCTTCTGCCTGCACCGTGACGATGAATCAGGCCAGAACGGTCACGGCGGCCTTCACCAAAAAGGGCTATTACCTATTGACGGTGAGCAAGGCGGGCAACGGCAGCGGCACAGTAACCAGCAGTCCCAGCGGCATCAACTGCGGCAGTGACTGTAGCGAAAGTTATTCCAGCGGTAAGGTGGTGAAACTCACCGCCAAGGCCCGGATTGACTCGGTGTTCGCCGGTTGGAGCGGGGCATGCAGCGGTACCTCTTCTAGCTGCACCGTGACGATGAATCAAGCCAAAACAGTCACAGCGGCCTTCACCAAGAAGGGGTATTACCTGTTGACGGTGAGCAAGGCGGGCAGCGGCAGCGGCACGGTGACCAGTAGCCCTTCAGGAATTAACTGCGGGTCGGATTGCGACCATTCCTACCGCAACGGCACGAAAGTGAAGCTCACTGCCAAGGCCAAGAGCGGTTCGGTATTCGCCGGCTGGAAGGGATCGTGCAGTGGCAGGTCGGCCACCTGTCAGGTCACGCTGAGCAAGACGCGGGCGGTCACCGCCACCTTCAATCGGCGCAGCGCGGCCAGCAGTTACGACTGGCAGGAATTCCTCAATCCGCAGGAGAACGGCGGCGACGCTGACTCTGCCGTCAATCTCTTCCTCAGAGAAGGAAGCGGGCAGTAACTTTATGCTCCCCAGGGGCAGCGACGTTACCAGAGACGACATCTGCCGGCGCAGCGGAGTCTGGCCGGCGAGTTCGGGCTGGGTGATACTATCGCGGTAGCTGCGGCGGCCGGACGATGGGGGTTGCGCAAGGGCGACCGAGTCGCGGCGGATGTCGCTTGAGTCAGTGGAAAATCGTAGCCATGAAAACAGACACCCGCAGTGATTTCGACAGTCCCTGGAAAGAGGCGGTAGAGATCTTCTTTCCCGCTTTTATGTCTTTTTTCTTCCCGGCGATTGACGCTGAGATTGACTGGTCGAAGGGGTATCAGTTTCTCGACAAGGAACTGGAAAAAGTGGTGCGCGATGCCCAATCGGGGCGTCGCTACGTGGACAAGCTGGTCCAGGTATTCCTCAAGGAAGGCCGGGAGACCTGGTTGCTGATCCACATTGAAATCCAGAACGACCGGGACCGGGATTTCCCGGAGCGCATGTACATCTACCATTACCGGCTGTTCGACCGTTACCGGGTGGACATCGTCAGCCTGGCGGTACTGAGCGATGCCGATGCCCGCTATCGCCCGAAGGTCTATCGCACGGGCCGCTGGGGCTGCAAGCTGACGTTTCAGTTTCCAATAGCCAAGGTGCTCGACTATGGACGGGACTGGGCGGCGCTGGAAGCCAACCCGAATTCTTTTGCCGTGGTGGTCATGGCCCATCTCAAGGCAAAAGCGGTGAAGCAGGGCGAAGAACGGAAGCAGTGGAAGTTGTATCTGGTCAAATTGTTGTACCAGCGTGGCTACACCCGTCAGCAGGTGCTGGAGTTATTCCGCTTCATTGACTGGCTGCTGGTCTTGCCGCCGGGACTGGACAAGACGTTTTGGGCTGAACTGAGTAAATTCGAGGAGGAACAGCGTATGCCTTATGTTACCAGCGTTGAGCGTATCGGCATTGAGAAGGGCTTGCAGCAGGGCTTGCAGCAGGGTGCGCTGCAAGCAGCGCGCGATATGCTGCTGCATGCCATAGCAGTTCGGTTTGGCGAGAAGCCAAATGATGTGGTCCAGGTAGTCAATGCCATCGAGGTGAAGGAAACCTTGCAATCATTGTTAGAGCAGGTGATTTGCTGCGCTGATCTCGCGGCGTTTCGGGCAGCACTGCGACAGGCCGCCCGGTAGATGGGGTATAGGACGTGCCTGACAGCATACCCCATGGCCCGATGATTCCCCTGCTCAAGGGAGCGGTGGCCTAGCGCTGCCGGCCGGTAGGTGTTACAGGCGAGGCGGCGATAAAGGCACGGTTGTGTTGGCGATCAGGTCAATGAAAACAGACACCCGCAGTGATTTCGACAGTCCCTGGAAAGAGGCGGTAGAGATGTTCTTTCCCGCTTTTATGTCTTTTTTCTTCCCGGCGATTGACGCTGAGATTGACTGGTCGAAGGAGTATCAGTTTCTCGACAAGGAACTGGAAAAAGTGGTGCGCGATGCCCAATCGGGGCGTCGCTACGTGGACAAGCTGGTCCAGGTATTCCTCAAGGAAGGCCGGGAGACCTGGTTGCTGATCCACATCGAAATCCAGAACGACCGGGACCGGGATTTCCCGGAGCGCATGTACATCTACCATTACCGGCTGTTCGACCGTTACCGGGTGGAAATCGTCAGTCTGGCGGTACTGAGCGATGCCGATGCCCGCTATCGCCCGAAGGTCTATCGCACCGGTCGCTGGGGTTGTGAACTGACGTTCCGGTTTCCCACAGCCAAGGTGCTGGACTATGGACGGGACTGGGCGGCGCTGGAAGCCAACCCGAATTCTTTTGCCGTGGTGGTCATGGCCCATCTCAAGGCAAAAGCGGTGAAGCAGGGCGAAGAACGGAAGCAGTGGAAGTTGTATCTGGTCAAATTGTTGTACCGGCGTGGCTACACCCGTCAGCAGGTGCTGGAGTTATTCCGCTTCATTGACTGGCTGCTGGTCTTGCCGCCGGGACTGGACAAGACATTTTGGGCTGAACTGAGTGAATTCGAGGAGGAACAGCGTATGCCTTATGTTACCAGCGTTGAGCGTATCGGCATTGAGAAGGGCTTGCAGCAGGGCTTGCAGCAGGGCTTGCAGCAGGGCTTGCAGCAGGGTGCGCTGCAAGCAGCGCGCGATATGCTGCTGCATGCCGTAGCAGTCCGGTTTGGCGAGAAGCCGAATGATGTGGTCCAGGTAGTCAATGCCATCGAGGTTAAGGAAACCTTGCAATCATTGTTAGAGCAGGTGATTTGCTGCGCTGATCTCGCAGCGTTTCGGGCAGCACTGCGACAGGCCGCCCGGTAGATTGGGCATAGGACGTGCTCGACATGCGCCACCGTGAACGGGGGAATCCTTGAAGCGAGCGATCCGGCAGCCGTTGGAAAACCCGTTGGCGCAGCGCACCCTGGCCGGCGAGTTTGCGCCGGGCGACGCCATCGCCGTGGACGTCGAGGGCGGCCGCTTAGTATTCCGTAAAGGATTGCGGGTGGTGGCTTAAAACAGCCTCTTTCGTTAACGGTAAAAGCCCGCTTCTGCGGGCTTTTTTATTGAATTTCAACAAGATACAGATCATCAAGCGTGTCCAGCCTCTTTGAACTTTCTCAATAATATTTTCTTTGATCCAAGTCAAACATTTGTCACGAGAAAAGGAATAAAAAAATTGTACAAATCAAGTTGGAGATAAAGATCATGAACATTCAGGATTCGACGCTTTTTACGGTCCGCTCTCGACGTGACCGATACACTATCGGCGCACTGCTCACGTTGATTGTCATGACGGCGCTGGTTGTGCTTGCTCATTACCACCGTATGCCGCCGCTCACGGTGGCGGCGCCAGCAACTCCCACCACCGCTAACGTCAATCTGAGCAAGCTGCCGCTGTATTTCATCGAGAATCGAGGCCAGAGCGATGAGCAGGTGGCCTATTACCTTCAGGGCCGCGACGCCAGCGTGTACTTCACCGCCGACGGGATTACCCTGGCGCTGCAGGAACCGGCGCCGGCGGTTGAGAAAGACGCCGTCCAGCCGTTGCATCGGCTGGCTCGACCTGAGCCGGCCACCGCGGAGACGGTGCGGCAACGCTGGGCCGTGAAGGTCCAGTTCGTGGGGGCGGAACCGGTTAAACCCCAGGGCCGGAGCAAAACCGCCACCATCGTCAGCTACTTCAAAGGTCCGCAAACCAATTGGAAAACCGGCCTGCCGACCTATACCGAGGTGGCCTACTCCAATGTTTGGCCGGGCATCGAGGTGGTCTACAGCGGCGACGGCGGCCGGCTCAAGACTACCTTCCACGTCCAACCGGGCGCTGATCCCCGTCAGATTCAACTGGCCTACCAAGGAGCGACCAACGTCACTCTGACCGACGCCGGCCGGCTGGCCATCCAGACGCCGGTGGGCGGGTTCGAGGAAGAGCGTCCGGTGGTCTATCAGGAGATCGACGGCCGGCGGATTCCGGTGGAGGCGCGCTATACCCTTGCCCAAACCGAGACCGGCGACTGGCGCTATGGCTTTAGCTTGGGCGCCTACGATCCCAGCCGCCCGCTGGTGATCGATCCCGCCATCTTGGTCTACTGCGGCTATATCGGGGGCGCCAGTAGTGACACCGGCAAGGGAATTGCTGTAGACAGCATGGGACAGGTGTATGTGGTTGGAACCACCGAATCGACGGAAGCCACCTTTCCGGTGCGTGGCGGACCGGATCTCACCTTTAACGACTACTGGATGGGTAAGGATGCTTTTGTGGCGAAAATCAGCGCCGACGGTAGCCAACTGATTTATGCCGGCTATATCGGGGGGGGTGACCACTATGACGACTACGGTCGGGGCATCGCTGTAGATGAAATGGGGCAGGCGTATGTGGTCGGGGATACCTGGTCGCCGGAAACCAGCTTCCCAGTGCGCGGCGGGCCGGATCTCACCTATAACGGCTATATAGATGCCTTTGTAGCCAAGGTTAGCGCCGATGGCAGCCAACTGCTCTATGCTGGCTACATCGGGGGCGAAGGTGGGGATTACGGTGGGGGTATCGCCGTGGACGGGCTAGGACAGGCGTATGTGGTTGGGGATACCGACTCGTCAGAAGCCACCTTCCCGGTGCGCAACGGGCCGGATCTCACCTATAACGACAACAGCTGGAGGCAGGATGCCTTTGTAGCGAAGGTCAGCGCCGATGGCAGCCAATTGATTTATGCGGGCTACATCGGAGGCGATCATGAAGACTACGGTCGGGGCATCGCCGTGGATGGCCTAGGGCAGGCGTATGTGGTGGGGGATACTGCGTCGAGACCAGCCACCTTCCCAGTACGCGGCGGGCCGGATCTTACCCGTAACGACGATTGGGAGCAGGATGCCTTTGTGGCGAAGGTCAGCGCCGATGGCGCCCAACTGATCTATGCCGGCTATATCGGGGGCAGCGGTAGTGAGACTGGTAGCCATATTGCCGTTGACAACTTGGGGCAGGCGTATGTGATTGGGTGGACTAACTCAACCCAAGCCACTTTCCCGGTGCGCGGCGGGCCGGATCTTACCCATAACGGCGACGATGATTCCTTTGTGGCGAAAGTCAGCGCCGACGGCGCCCAACTGCTCTATGCCGGCTATATCGGGGGCGACTATTGGGACCACAGCCAGGGCATCGCTGTAGATGAACTGGGGCAGGCCTATGTGGTCGGGACTACCCAATCGACAGAAGCCACCTTCCCAGTGCGCGGCGGGCCGGATCTCACCCGTAACGGCGACTGGGGGCAGGATGCCTTTGTGGCGAAGGTCAGTGCCGATGGCAGTCAGCTCATCTATGCCGGCTATATCGGGGGTAATCAAAGTGATTATGGCGTAGGCATCGCCGTAAACCAATTGGGGCAGGCGTATGTGGTCGGGGATACCGAGTCGCCGGAAACCAGCTTCCCAGTGCGCGGCGGGCCGGATCTCACCTATAACGGCAGTTATGCGGCAGATGCCTTTGTAGCCAAGCTGACCGACACCGATCTGGCGTTGAGCATGAGCGCGGCGCCTAACCCCGTGTCCGTGGGTCAGTCGCTGAGCTACACGCTTACCGTTAGCAACAACGGACCGCAGGACGTACCGGATGTGGTGGTGACAGATACCCTGCCGGTGGGAGTGGACTTCAGTAACGCCTCGACAGGTTGCACCTACGAAGATAGTAGTCGGAAAGTGACCTGCGCCGTGGGCGTGCTGACGGTGAAGGTCAGTACCGGCGTGACTCTGACGGTCAAGCCCACCGCGCAAAGCCCCAGCACGATCCAAAACACGGCGACTGTAACCAGCGCTACCGTGATCGACAACGACCTCGCTAACAATCAGGCCCAAGTCACCACTCAGATGGTAACTTACCTGCTCAAAGTCACCAAGCGCGGCAACGGCAGCGGCACCGTCAGCAGCAGTCCCAGCGGCATCAACTGCGGTAGTGACTGCACCGAGAACTACCTCAGCGGCGACAGCGTAACGCTCACCGCCAGCCCGGCCAGCAACTCGACGTTTACCGGCTGGAGTGGCACTTGCAGTGGCAAGGGCACCTGTGAGGTGAGCATGACGCAGGCACGGTCAGTCACCGCCACCTTCGCCGTGAAGACCTATGCCCTGATGGTCAGAAAAGCCGGCAACGGCAGTGGCGTGGTTAGCAGCAGTCCGGCCGGCATCAACTGCGGCAGCGACTGTAGCGAGAGTTATACCAGCGGTAAGAAAGTGAAATTCACCGCCAAGGCCAAGAGCGGCTCGGTATTTGCCGGCTGGAGCGGGGCGTGCAGCGGTACCTCTTCTACCTGCACGGTGACGATGAATCAGGCCAAAACCGTCACAGCGGCCTTCACCAAGAAGGGGTATTACCTGTTGACGGTGAGCAAGGCGGGCAGCGGCAGCGGCACGGTGACCAGCAGCCCTTCAGGAATCAACTGCGGGTCGGATTGTAATCACTCCTACCGCAACGGCACGAAAGTGAAGCTTACCGCCAAGGCCAAGAGCGGCTCGGTGTTCGCCGGCTGGAAAGGATCGTGCAGTGGCAGGTCGGCCACCTGTCAGGTCACGCTGAGCAAGACGCGGGGGGTCACCGCCACCTTTAACCGGCGCAGCGCGGCCAGCAGTTACGACTGGCAGGAATTCCTCAATCCGCAGGAAAACGGCGGCGACGCTGACTCTACCGTCAATCCCTTCCTCAGAGAAGGAGGCGGACAGTAACTTTATTCTGCTCCCCAGGGGCAGCGACGTTACCAGAGACGACATCTGCCGGCACAGCGGAGTCTGGCCGGCGAGTTCGCCTGGGGCGACGCCGTCGAAGTGGACGCGCAGAGCGGCAGTTTGCTGCTCCGCACGAGACTGCGGGCGGCGGCTTGAACGATTTTTTAACTGACAAAGCCCGCTGCGGCGGGCTTTGAAAAATAGGGTATCCACTTAAGCCGGGACACTGCGCAGGTTGACCGCAAAGGGCCGGCGAGGACGCCAGCGCTCCCAGGGTTGGGCAGACCTGACCGCGGAAAGTCGGCGAGGACACCGACGCGATTGTCCCGCCTTAAGTGGGTAGCCGAAAAATAGGGTCAGGCTCGAATTTTGCCTTAGCTTTTCGTCACCCGCCCGGTTGGAGCATCAGCAACGATTAATGCACTAGCCGCAATCCCGGCGGCAACGACTCTCCGAACACCCGTTTCTCATCGGCTTCGTCCAGTTCGACCACCGTCTCCACCATGCGTATCCAGGTTTCCGGCGCTTTAATTGTTCTCAATTTGTGCGCCACCCGTTTACGTAATGGCTCCGCTAAATCCCGCTCCCGGTCGCCGCTCAGCCGCGCCAGCAGGGTGGCCGCGAATGCCGCCGGCTCCACCGCTTTCCAGTCCAGATCCAATATCTGTTCCAGCCACGCCACCGCCGTATCACGCGCTATCACATTATGAGCGCTGCCATATAAGGGCGCCCGACAGCCCAGCCGCCCCACAGCCCACCAGCTTTGCGGCGACTCCCCTTTTTTGCTTAAGCGCGTCAGCAGCCAGTTCCCCACGTCCACCTTGCGCGCCGCCGGCAAGCGCTCCAGCGACGCCACCAGCCGCACGATGTCGTCATAACCCGGCCGGCCGCCTCCCTTGCCTTTGGCTCCTTTCTGCAAGCGCTCCGCCACCGGCTTGAGAACTACCTCCACATCCGCCAGTAGGTGCGCCTGCGCGGCTTCATCCAGACCGCCGGCGACCCGGCGCCACAAGGTCCACCATTCGGACCAGACCTGCGCCTCGCCGCCATACTGCACGCCCTGCGGGTAGATCGACCACAGCCGGCGGATGCGCCAGTCGTCCAGCGGATAGCCGTAACCAGGACGCAGACAATAACCGGCCAGACTGCACCAGACGCGCTCGTGATCGGCGGAGCGGCGCCGCCGCCGCGCTCCTTCCCACAGTACATCGAACAACGCCCGCAGCAGCGCACTGTCCCAACTGTCGCGTTTGCCCAGGATTCTTTCCAGATCGATGCGCAGGTTCCTGCTGGCTCTGGGCTCCACCTCTTTGGAGCGGGCGCCGTAAAAGCGCTCAATCGACTCGACCGCTTCGCGGAAGCGGGGATGGGTGGTCGCCGCCAGCACTGCGCCTTCACCCCGCAGTTCAAACGCGAGTTGCCAGCGACCGGCGGGATCGTCCACGGCCACGCAGCCCAATTCCAACGTGCCGACCTCAGTGAGCGTGGTCACCAGTTGCACCGGTGCGGTTCCGTTGCCACCCTCTAATACCGTGGCGATGGGCGGTAAAGTGGTGAAGCTGTCATAATCGATATCCACCAGTTCGCCGGGGCGGTAGAGCGCATCGCCGCTGGACGACACCAGATGGAAGCGCACCGGCTCGCCCAGTCGCAGCGAAAAGGTGCGCTCGTGCAACCGGATTTCCCGGTCCTCCTCGGTACCTTTGGGCAGCAGACAGACGCCGCGCTTCCGCCCGGCTTCGCCTTCGACGATCAGGAAATAGCCACGCGCCGAACCGCCGCCGATGCGCAGCCCCTGGCCGCGTCGGGCCATGCCGTAGGCGACCGCGCCACGCGCCACGGCCAGCATGGGTTCGGGATTGTCCAGCCGTTGCACAGCGGCGCCCCGCCAGTCGGTCAGGACCTCCAGCAGTCGCTGACTCAATGCCTGACTCTGGAATACGCCGCCGTTGAGCAGCACCGCATCCGGCAAGGGCGGCGCCGGCGGCGAGGCGCGCTCGCCCAGCGCGGCTTGGCAAACGGCGGCATGCTGCGCCAGAAACGCCGCCAGATGGCGGCTGATCGCCGCGTCGGCAGCATAGGGCAGACCGAATTCGACGATGGCGGCGCGCCGCCTCTGCGGCCGCTCGTCAGGACCGGTGCGGGGCAGGAAGCCGTCCACCACCCGTTCGCGCACCTCGTCGCGGGTCAATTCCGCCACGCGGGCGCCGCCGATCAGCCGGGCGCCGGCGCCGAGCACCGTCACGGTGGCCCGCTCCGGCGCATCCAGGGCCAGCAGGCGCTCCTTGGCGGAGCGGCATTGCTGGATCAATTGCGACAGCGCCGCAGCGCTCAGCCGTTCACCGTCCAGCCGCTGCTCGATCCGATGGGCCAGGGTCAGATCCATGTTATCCCCACCGAGCATCAGATGGTCACCCACGCCGATGCGGGTGAAGCGCGGACCGTCCTCGGCGGGCGCGATTTGAATCAGGGTCAGATCGGTGGTGCCGCCGCCCACGTCGCACACCAGCAACAGGCGGATATCGTCCAGCGCCTCGACCAGATCACGGCGATGGCGGTGCAGCCAGTCGTAACAGGCCGCCTGCGGTTCTTCCACCAGACGGACCTGCTCCAGGCCGGCGCGCCGCGCCGCCGTCAGCGTCAGCATGCGGGCGGCTTCGTCGAAGGAGGCGGGCACGGTCAGCACCACCTCCTGCTGCTCCAGCGGATGGTCGGGAAAACGATAGTTCCAGGCGGCGCGCACATGGGCCAGATAACTGGCGCTGGCGTCTACCGGAGATACCTTGGGAATACCCTCGACGCCGCCCCAGGGCAGGATGGGCGCGGTGCGGTCCACGGCAGGGTGCGACAGCCAGCTTTTGGCGCTCGCCACCAGCCGCCCCGGCACGCGGGCGCCCAGTTCCCGGGCCAGTTCGCCCAACACCACGTTGGGCACGGCGCCTGGATCGGGCTCGACCCAGGGCAGGCGGATGGCGCTCTCGGCCAACTCCTCCGGTGCCGGGTGGTAGCGCAGCGACGGCAGCAGCGGGCGGGGAGCGACTTCGCCCGGCGCCACCAGTTGCTCGATGGGGAACAACTGGACCGACGGTTCGGCCTCGGCGACCGTATCGGCATAAGCGACCACCGTATGGGTGGTGCCCAGATCAATGCCGACCAGATAGCGCGCGGGCTTGGATTTGCTGGCGATGGCTTCACTCCTGCCCGCGCATATCGAATTCCACTTTCCAGGCTTCGCCGCCGCTGCGCGGCACGGCCTCCAGCCGCAGCGTGCCGACCTCGGTGACCGCCGCATGCAGCCGCACTGGCACCACTTCGCCGGGCGTGCGCCCTTCGGCCGGGAGATTGGCTTCGATCTCCTCCAGTTCCTCCACCTCCTCCGGCGACCACTGCTCCAGCACGGAGCCAACCTGATCCTCCCGCCGCACTGACGAGCCGAAGAAGCGGAAGCGCACCGGCTCGCCTACCACCAGCCCCACCTCCTGGGGTGGCAATTCGGCGCCAGTGCCTTCCTCCATGCCGAAGGGGGCGATGCACAGCGCCTGGAGCGGCGGCTCCATCCCTGGCACCGCCGGCATGGCGCTTTCGATGCCGACGTAATAGGACTTGGCGGCGCCGCCACGGATGCGCACGCCGCGGCCGTGCCGCACGTAACCGTAATAGGCGGCGCCACGGGCCACGGCCAGATCCAGATCGGCGCCTTCCAGCGGCCGGGCCGGCGGCGCGTCTTCCGCCTGCAACCAGGCATTGAGCATGTTCAGGGTGCGCTCGGCCAGCAGGGGGGCCTTGAACACGCCGCCGTTGAACAGCACCGCCGTGGGATGGAGGAAACTGGCGTTCGGCGGTGGCGCGGCGAAGCCGGCCAGCGCCTCGGTGGCATGGGCTTGGCGCCCCAGAAAAGCGGCCAGATGGCGGCTGATGCCGGCATCCTGGGCATAGGGCAGACCCAGCTTGGTGAGCGCGGTGCGGGCGCGGGTCGCCGGCCGGGCCGCAGCCTCCACCCAGGGGAAGAAACCTTCCACCAGCGTCTGGGTCGACCTCGTCGCGGTTCAGTTCGGTGCGGATGGTGCCGCCGATCAGCTTGGAGCCCCGGCTGGGCACGACCACCGGCATGGCGGCGATGCTGGGATCGGTCAGCATGGCTTCCTTGGCGTTGCGGCAGCCGTGCGTCAGCGCCTGGAGTTGCCACAGATCCAGATTGATGTTCTGCGCCGCCAGTTTGCTCCTGACCACGTGGGCCAGCGCCAGGTCCATGTTATCGCCGCCCAATAAAATATGATCGCCGACTGCCACCCGGACCAGTTCCAGCGACCCGTCGCGCTCGGTCACCGCAATCAGCGACAGATCGGTGGTGCCACCGCCGAGGTCGATCACCAGGATGATATCGCCTACCTTGACCTGCTTGCGCCAGTCGCCCCGGCTGGCCAGAATCCAACTGTACAGGGCCGCCTGTGGCTCCTCCAGCAGGATGCGATGACCGAAGCCCACGGCGGTGGCCGCCTCGTCGGTGAGTTCGCGGGCCGCCGGATCGAACGAGGCCGGCACGGTGATGGTGACTTCCTGTGCCACCAGCGGCGCGTCCGGATGCCGGTAATCCCAGGCGTTGCGCAGATGTTCCAGATAGTGAATGGAGGCTTGCAGCGGCGACAACTGCTGCACTTCGGACGGCGCTTCCACCGGCAGAATGGGAGCGCGGCGGTCCACACCGGGATGGCACAGCCAGCTTTTGGCGCTGGACACCAGCCGGATCGGGGTGCGGCTGCCCAGATTGCGGGCCAGTTCTCCCACCACGAACGGCGGTTGTGCCCCCCAGGGGAGGGTCAGATCGGTGGCCGCCAGTTCGTCGGGATGGGGCAGATACAGAAACGAGGGCAACAGCAGCAGTTCTTCCACGGCTCCCGGTCCGGTCAATTGGGGCACCGCCGCCATCTGCTGCTCCACGTCCTCACCCTGGGCTTGCGAGAGATCCACATAAGACATGACGCAGTGGGTAGTGCCCAGGTCGATGCCTACTGCATAACGCGCTGCGCTCATAGCTCCACCTCGGCCGGGGCCAGAATGCGCACATCGTGCCCTTCAGCCAGCTTGGGCAGTTGCACGTCGACCACCTGCCAGCCGCGATGCATCAGTGTGCCGGTGAACGGTGGCTGGCCGACGACATTGCCGGTCAGCCGCACGCTGGCCGGATCGAATCCGGTCTGGAGCGTCAGCCGGCTGCCTTCCGGCTCGGTGCGCACCGGCTGCACGCTCAGGTGGGCGCGCAGGGCCTTGCGGCAGCCTTCGTGCACCACCCGCGCCGCGCCGCCGATTTCGGCGTCGGAATAAGTACTGACGTTCTCTTCCAGAAAATCCACGAACCGCCCTTCCTGCTGCAACAGGCTCAGCAATTGCAGGGCGGATTCGGGCGCGGTTTCCTTGAGACCCGGCTTGACTGCAGCCGGCGGTGCCGGCAGTTCGCCCCGGCCCAGGCGGGCGACGTGCGCGGCGAAGTGAGGATCGGTCAGCGTCCGCCGGAATGCCTGGAAGGCCAGCAGCAGGCGGGCAAAGAAAGGGGAATTGGGCTCGGTCATGAGCAAACTCCGAAGAACCATAGAATCGCAAGGCGCCTATGCTACCATGCAGGCGCTGTTGCAGGATGTAAAAACGCGCTGCAGGATGGATTCCAGGGCAGGCCCTGGGGGAGCGCCGGCGTGCCCACCGGCCCACCGGAGAGAGGGGTGAGCAGCCGTTCAGTGATGCAGAATCTGGCTCAGGAACAGCCGGGTGCGCTCCGAACGCGGCTGGTTGAAGAACTCCTGCGGCGCGTTTTGCTCGATGATTTCGCCACCGTCCATAAAGATCACCCGGTTGGCGACAGTGCGGGCGAAGCCCATCTCATGGGTCACGCACAGCATGGTCATGCCTTCTTCCGCCAGACCGACCATCGTGTCCAGCACCTCCTTGATCATTTCCGGGTCCAGCGCCGAGGTGGGTTCGTCGAACAGCATGATGCGGGGACTCATGCACAGGCTGCGGGCGATGGCCACCCGCTGTTGCTGGCCGCCGGACAGTTGCCCCGGATATTTATGGGCCTGGTCCGGAATTTTCACCCGCTGCAAATAGTGCATGGCGATGTCCTCGGCTTTAGCGCGGGACATTTTGCGCACCCAGATCGGCGCCAGGGCACAGTTCTCCAGCACGGTGAGATGGGGAAACAGATTGAAATGCTGGAACACCATGCCGACTTCGCGGCGGATATGTTCGATGCGCTTGAGATTGCCGGTCAGTTCCGTGCCGTCCACGATGATGCGGCCGCGCTGGTGTTCCTCCAGCCGGTTGATACAGCGGATGAGGGTGGACTTGCCGGAGCCGGAAGGCCCGCAGATGACGATGCGCTCTCCTTTCCGCACCGTCAGATTAATGTCTTTGAGGACGTGGAACTGGCCGTACCATTTGTTCACGTCGATCATCTCAATCATCACGGCGGAGGAAACGGTGAGCTGGGGAGGCGTGGCGGACATGCAGTTCTCCTAGCGTTTATGGCCGGTGTGCAGACGCTGTTCCAGGGCCTGACTGTAGCGCGACATGCCGAAACAGAATATCCAGAAGGTGAAGGCGGCGAACACATAGCCTTCGGTGGCGTAGCCCAGCCAGCGGGCGTCGTGGACCGCCGTCTGCACGCTGCCCAGCAGATCGAACAGTCCAATGATGATGACCAGGGTAGTGTCCTTGAACAGGGCGATGAAAGTATTGACGATGCCGGGAATCACCAGTTTCAGCGCCTGCGGCAGGATAATCAGCCCCATCGTTCTCCAGTAGCCCAGACCCAGGGCCGCGGCGGCTTCGTACTGACCCTTGAGGATGGCCTGCAAGCCGCCGCGCACCACTTCGGCCATATACGCCGACTGGAACAGAACCACGCCGATCAGCGCCCGCAGCAGCTTGTCGAAGTTCATCCCTTCCGGCAGGAACAGGGGCAGCATCACCGACGACATGAACAGCACGGTGATCAGCGGTACCCCCCGCCAGAATTCGATGAAGGTGACGCAGATCGCCCGCACAATGGGCAGCTCCGAACGCCGTCCCAGCGCCAGCAGAATGCCTAGCGGCAGGGCGGCGGTTATGCCAACGCTGGCGATCACCAGGGTCAGCATCAGTCCGCCCCAGACGCTGGTTTCCACAGGCGTCAGACCGAAGGCCCCGCCCGTCAGCAGAAAATAGGCGATGACGGGGTAGACCAGCAGCAGATAAACGCCGATCCAGCGCTTGTAAGGCAACGCTTTGATGAACAACAGGAGCGCCGGCAGCACGGCCAGCAGCAGCGTCAGCTTGACCCGCCAGCGTTCAGCTTCCGGATAGCGTCCATACATGAACTGGCCGAAGCGGGCCTTGATGAATACCCAGCAGGCGCCCTGGCCGGTGCACGCCGTGCGGCTGTCCCCGACCCAGTCGGCGTCGAACAAGACCCAGCGGAGCACAGGGGGAATGAGGAGATAGAGCAGATACAGGCCCAGCAGGGTTAACAGCGCATTCGCCGGCGAGGAGAATAGATTGCGCCGCAGCCACCCCAGCGGACCGATCGCCGTGAGCGGCGGCGGCAACGAGGGACGCGGCGTGTGCGTTTCGACCATGTCAACGCTCCACCAGGGCGAGGGTCCGGTTGTACCAGTTCATCAGCAGGGAAATCGTCAGGCTGATGGTGAGGTAGACGGTCATGGTGATGGTAATCACTTCGATGGCCTGGCCGGTCTGGTTCAGCACCGTGCCGGCGAACACGGCCACCAGATCCGGATAGCCGATGGCCGCCGCCAGCGACGAGTTCTTGGCCAGGTTCAGATACTGACTGGTCAGCGGCGGGATGATCACCCGCAGCGCCTGGGGAATCACCACCAGCCGCAGGGTCAGGCCCGACCGCAGACCCAGCGCAGAGGCGGCTTCGACCTGACCGTGGCTGACCGACTGGATGCCGGCGCGCACGATTTCGGCGATGAACGCCGCCGTGTAGATGGTCAGTGCCAGCACCAGCGAGGCCAGTTCCGGAATCACGATCATGCCGCCGCGGAAATTGAAGCCTTGCAGTTCCGGATACTCCCAATGCAGCGGCTGACCCGCGATCAGGAAAGCCGCCAGCGGCAGACCGAGGATCAGCCCCAGCGACGCCGTCAACGTGGGAAAGCGCTGGCCGGTGGCCGCCTGCCGGCGGCGGGCCCAGCGCGCCAGCAACACGGCGGCGAGGATGCCTATGAGCAGCGCGACCGGCTCCAGCCAGAAGCCGGATTCGAAAACGGGCCTGGGCAGGAACAATCCGCGGATATTCAGATAAGCCACAGTGCCGAGCGACAGGCTTTGTCGGGGCGCCGGCATGGCCCGCAGTACCGCGAAATACCAGAAAAAAATCTGCAACAACAGCGGCATATTACGGAAGATTTCGATATAGACGGTGGCCAGCCGGGCGATCAGCCAGTTGCCGGACAGGCGGGCGACGCCGATGAGGAAACCGAGCAGGGTGGCGAAGACGATGCCCAACGCCGACACCAGCAGGGTGTTCATCAGCCCCACCAGAAATACCCGGCCATAAGTCGAGGTTTCGGAATACGGTATCAGGCTCTGGATGATGCCGAAGCCGGACGACGAGTTGAGAAAACCGAAGCCGGAGGCGATGCCGCGCTGTTGCAGATTGGCCTGGGTGTTGTGGAACAGGTAGAGTCCGAAAGCGACCACCGCCACCAGCGCGATGAGCTGGAACACGACGGCGCGCACGCCGGGATCGTTCAGGGAAAACCCGGTGGATGGAGCTTGACTGGATGGCGCCGTTGTCATGAATCGTTATCGCGTAGAACCCCTCTCCAGGCGGAGAAGGGGTTCGGAATGGAGGTTGACAGTTAGCGGACCGGCGGCGCGTACTGGATGCCGCCCTGGCTCCACAGCGCATTCAGGCCACGCTCGATCTTGAGCGGGCTGTCCTTGCCGACGTTGCGCTCGAAGATTTCGCCGTAATTACCCACCTGTTTGACGATGTAGTAAGCCCAGTCGTTGCTCAGGCCGATATCCTTGCCCTTGTCGCCTTCCACACCCAGTAGTCGCTTGATATTGGGATTGGCGGATTTCTTCTGCTCATCCACATTTTTGGAGTTGATCCCCAGATCCTCGGCGTTGATCATGGCGTACAGCGTCCATTTAGCGACATCGAACCATTCGTCATCGCCGTGCCGTACCAGCGGCGCTAGCGGCTCCTTGGAGATCACTTCGGGCAGCACCACGAACTCGTCCGGTTTGGCCAGTTTGACGCGCTGCGCGTACAACTGCGACTGGTCGCTGGTCAGCACATCGCAGCGGCCGGCTTCCAGCGCCTTGGCGCTCTCGTCGGATTTGTCGTAGGTGACAGGCGTGTATTTCATGTTATTGGCACGGAAATAATCGCTCAGATTCAACTCCGTGGTCGTGCCCGCCTGGATGCACACCGTGGCGCCGTCCAGTTCCCTGGAGCTCTTGACGCCCAGTTTCTTGTTGACCAGAAAGCCCTGACCGTCGTAGTAGACCACACCGATGAAGTTAAAGCCCTGCGCAGTATCACGATTCAAAGTCCAAGTGGTGTTGCGCGACAGGATATCGATTTCGCCGGATTGCAGGGCGGTGAAGCGTTCCTTGGCGGTCAGAGGAGTGAATTTCAGCTTGGTGGCGTCGCCGAACACGGCCGCCGCCAGGGCACGACAGTAATCCACATCGATCCCTTTGAAATTGCCCTTGTCATCGACGGTGGAAAAGCCGGGCAGGCCGTCGCTGACGCCGCACTGAATAAAGCCTTTTTTCTTGACCGCATCGAGGGTGGTGCCGGCCTGTGCGGTCAGGCTGGCGGTCAACAGCGCCAAAGCGGCGGTTGTAAGCATGGGGAGTTTTTTCATGGGATGCCTCTGGGTTGATGGTCGCATTATGCAGTTGCTATGCCGGTTGTTCGTATGAGCGCCATTCAGTTTGTTCGTATGGCAGTCATCTCGTCAACCATTCCAGGTCTGGATTTGGGATTAAATTTTGCAGGCCGCCGCTGTAGACCGTGGCGGCAGCCGGCGACTGTGCGCATCTGTCCCGGCGCTGCTCAAGACAGTGCAGCGACCGTTTTTACGCACTGTTCAGGGGCAAATGGTCTTATTACTACTGTGGCAATGCCGCCCCGATGGCGACTTAGGCATTAAGAAGCAGATTTATCAGCATCAAGTCAGAGTAGCCGAGTATTACTGTAGCCTCTTGTCCTGGCTCAAACGCGGCCTGCGTTGCGGGCGGTCGCTTATTCCGGCCGCATCGCCGGAAACAACAGAACATCCCGAATGGAAGGCGAGTCGGTGAACAGCATCACCAGTCGGTCGATGCCGATGCCTTCCCCGGCAGTGGGCGGCAGACCGTATTCCAAGGCGCGGATATAATCAGCGTCGTAATACATCGCCTCTTCGTCGCCCGCCTCCTTGGCTTCCACCTGCTGGCGGAAACGTTCGGCCTGATCTTCGGAGTCGTTCAACTCGGAAAAGCCGTTGGCGATTTCCCGCCCACCGATAAACAGTTCGAACCGATCCACTACGTCGGGGTTGTGGTCGTTACGGCGGGCCAACGGCGACACCTCGGTCGGATAGGCGGTAATAAAGGTCGGCTGAATCAGCTTGTCCTCGACAGTCTCCTCGAAGATGTCCAGCAGAATGCGCCCCGGACCGTAATCGTCTTTGACGATCAGCCGCAGTTCTTCGGCAATGCGGCGGGCGGCGGCGCGGTCATTCAACTGCTGTTCGCTGATGGACGGGTTATAGCGCAATACCGCTTCTTTAACCGTCATGCGCTCGAAGGGCCGGCCCAAATCACAGCCCTGGCCCTGACACGTCAATTGCGCGTCCCGAGCAACGCCTGCGCCATTCCCCGCAGCAATTTTTCGGTGAGATCCATCAAATCCTGATATTCGGCGTACGCCTGATAAAACTCCAGCATGGTGAATTCGGGATTATGGCGGGTCGAGACGCCTTCATTGCGGAAATTGCGATTGATTTCATAGACCTTTTCAAAACCACCGACCACCAGCCGCTTCAGATACAGTTCCGGAGCGATGCGCAGGTACAGGTCCATCCCCAGTGCGTTGTGGTGGGTGATGAAAGGTTTGGCGGTGGCACCGCCGGGAATGGGCTGCATCATCGGTGTTTCCACTTCCAGGAAACCCCGTTGATTGAAAAACTGCCGGATATGGGCAATGACAGCGGAGCGTAGCTGAAAAATCCGCCGGCTGGATTCGTTCATAATCAAGTCCAGATAGCGCTGGCGGTAACGGATTTCCTGATCGCTCAGACCGTGGAATTTTTCCGGCAGCGGCCGCAGCGCTTTGGTCAACAGCCGCAGCGTATCGACCTTGACGGACAATTCCCCCGTCTTGGTCTTGAACACCACGCCCTCGGCGCCGATCAGATCGCCTATATCCCAGTTTTTGAAGTACTTCGTAAACCGCCTCGCCCAGGACATTGCGCTGTAAGAACAACTGGATCGCGCCGGACATATCCTGCAGGCGGGCGAAACTGGCCTTGCCCATCAGCCGCTTGGCCATCATCCGGCCCGCCACACTGACCGTTATGGGGTTACTTTCCAGAGCTTCATGGTCGCTGGTGTCGAATTGCGCGTGCAGTTCGCCGGCCAGCGCCGTGCGCCGGAAATCGGTAGGAAAAGGCGACTCGCGGATAGAAAAATTCCCAAAAGCCGCCAAATCCTCACCTCGCATGCGCAAGTGCTGCAATTTGGCGCGGCGTTGCGCAATCAGCTTGTTATCATCGGAGGGTTCGGCAAGGGGGACTTCGTTGTCGGATTCGGACATAGAAAACTTAATGAGTGATGAAAAACCTAAACGCCGGCTTTCAGGCTGGCTTCGATGAACATATCCAGATTGCCGTCCAGCACGGCCTGGGTGTTGCCCACTTCCACGCCGGTGCGCAGATCCTTGATGCGGGACTGATCCAGCACATAGGAACGGATCTGGTTGCCCCAGCCGATGTCGGATTTGGTGTCTTCCAGCGCCTGGCTGGCAGCGTTGCGCTTCCGCATTGCCGACTCGTACAGCTTGGCCTTGAGCTGCTTCATAGCGGTGGCCTTGTTCTTGTGCTGCGAGCGGTCGTTCTGGCACTGGGTCACGATGCCGCTGGGCAGATGGGTGATGCGCACCGCTGATTCGGTCCGGTTCACATGCTGGCCGCCGGCGCCGGAAGCGCGATAAACATCGATCCGCAGTTCCGCCGGATTGATCTCGATATCGATACTGTCGTCGATTTCGGGCGACACGAATACCGAGGCGAACGAAGTATGGCGGCGGTTGCCGGAATCGAAGGGGGATTTGCGCACCAGCCGGTGTATGCCGGTTTCGGTGCGCAGCCAGCCAAACGCATAGGGCGCTTCGAAACGCACTGTAGCGCTCTTGATGCCGGCCACTTCGCCGGGAGAGACTTCGATCAACTCGGTCTTGAAGCCGCGCCGTTCGCCCCAGCGCAGATACATGCGCAACAGCATCTCCGCCCAGTCCTGCGCCTCGGTGCCGCCGGAGCCGGCCTGAATATCGACGAAGGCATTGCAGGGGTCGGTCTCGCCGGAAAACATGCGCTGGAATTCCAGTTCGGCCACCCGCCGTTGGTACTGTTGCACCTCCTTGATGACGGCCGTTGCGGTCGCCTCGTCGCCCTCCTCGGCAGCCAGGGTCAGCAGTTCCTGGACCTCATCCAGTCCCTTGCCGAGCTTTTCCAGGGACTCCACGACCACTTCCAGTTGCGCGCGCTCCCGCCCCAGGGTCTGGACTTGCTCCGGGTCGTTCCAGACCTCAGGACGCTCCAGTTCGCGGTGGATCTCGCTCAGGCGGACGCGCTTGTCGGCGAAGTCAAAGATACCTCCTCAGGGCGTCGGTGCGCTCCTGAAGATCGTCGATCTGGCTGAAATAGAGATTTAATTCCTGCATGGGTAGCGGCTACCAAAAACAAAGTTGCCAAACATCAACCGGGGGTGTTTTTATCCACCCAGCGGTGGGTACTATCCGCCAGTGTTTCCTGCTTCCAGAACGGTGCCTGTGCTTTGAGGACTTCCACGATATGGCGACAGGCCTCAAAGGCGGCCGCCCGATGGGCCGACCAGATAGCGACCAGCACGATGGGATCATTGGGATGGATCTGGCCGACGCGGTGGATGAGCAGGATGTCTAACACCTCCCAACGCTGCCGAACTTCCTGCATGAGCTCTTGCAGGCGTCGCTCGGTCATGCCGGGATAATGCTCCAGCGTCATGCTGTGGACGGTGTCACCCTCGTTGAAGTCGCGCATGACGCCGATGAAGATAGCCGTGGCGCCATATTGGCCGCGCCATTCGGCAAGCTCCTGCTGATAGCGCGCCAGGGCCTGCAACGGATCGAACGGCGCCTCACAGATAGCGAGCTTCACCTCAACCTCCGGTCACCGGTGGAAAGAAAGCGACTTCATCGCCATCCTGCACAGGATGATCCAGACCCTGGTAGTGCTGATTGACGGCCGTCAGGATCATGGGCGGCAACGGCCGGTCCGGCCACAGCCGCGCCCAGACGCCGGCCACCGTCAATCCCTCGCAGGTCGGCAACTGGTCTTCGCTGCGACCTAGCCGGTCGCGCAGACTGGCGAAGTACTTGATGTGAACCCCCATGATAAATCTTATTCCATGTCGTACTGTTTCAGCTTCTTCCGCAGCGTGCTGCGGTTGATGCCCAGGATATCCGCCGCTTTGGTCTGGTTGCCGCGCGTGTAGCGCATTACCATCTCCAGCAGGGGAAGTTCCACCTCGCCCAGCACCAGTTTGTAAAGATTGACCGGCGTTTCCCCCTCCAGATTGCAAAAGTAATTTTCCAGGGCGGCCCGCACCTGCAGGCGCAATGGCACGGGCTGCAAATTCGTCAGGTAATTGTCATGATCGATTAACGTCATGCTGCTAAAAGCTCCTTGTCATTTACTCGGTCGAAAAAGGCTCCGACGAGAGCCAGTTGTTCCCGGGCAGTCTCCACGCGGTTTACCACAGCGCGAAAAGCCGCTGCGGCGAGCCGGTCCTGGCAATACCAGGACAGATGCTTGCGAGCCAGCCTCACCCCCAGGGGCTCGCCATAAAACGTGTACAGATTTTCCAGATGGCGCTGGATGATGTAGCGGATCTCGGTGGCGGCCGGCGACGGCAGCCGCCGGCCAGTGGCGAGATAATGAGCCATTTCCCGAAAAATCCAGGGCCTACCCTGGGCGGCACGACCGATCATCAGCCCATCGGCGCCAGTGTAGTCGAGCACGTAACGGGCTTTTTCCGGACTGTCGATGTCGCCGTTGGCAATAACCGGGATGGCGACCGCCGCTTTGATGGCGCCGATGGTGGCATACTCCGCCGCGTTCTGATAACCACAGGCGCGGGTGCGGCCGTGTACAGCCAACGCCTGAACGCCGGCCTGTGCGGCGATCTGGGCGATGCGAACGCCATTGCGGTTGGCCGGGTCCCAGCCGGTGCGGATTTTCAGCGTCACGGGCGTGGTCGGGACGGCCTTGACCACGGTGGTCAGAATACGGCTTACCTGCCGCTCGTCCCGCAGCAGAGCGGAGCCGGCCAGCACATTGCAGACTTTTCTGGCCGGGCAACCCATATTGATATCGATGATCTGGGCGCCCCGCTCCACCTGGAAGCGGGCAGCGTCCGCCAGCATGTCGGGATCGAAACCGACCAGTTGCACGCTGCAGGGACCCACTTCGCCGCTATGATCGAAGCGGCGGCGGGTTTTTAGACTGCGCCATAGACGGGGATTGGCGGTGACCATTTCCGAAACCGTCAGAGAAGCGCCCAAGCTGCTGCATAGCTGCCGAAAGGGGCGGTCGGTTACGCCCGCCATCGGCGCCAGCGCCAGGGGTGTATTGTTGAATTGATACGGGCCAATCTGCATAACCCGTTTTGGTCCTCCAGGTGGCGTGAAGAGCGATGGGCTGACCATAATACTCTTGTGAACAGGGCTACGCCAAGAGTGGTTTTGCGGTTGGCTGCACTGGCTCAGGATGCCGATGAGTATTGAGAATTCAGCAATGACGGACGGCCTGTAACAGCACCCAGTCCTCGCGCTGCCGTAACAGGCTGAACTCGAACCAGGGTGTATAGGCGGACTGCACGGCGGCGGCCTGATCCGTCAGGATGCCGGACAGCACGAGCTGACCCCCCGGTTTTAGCAGAGGGGTGATACGCGGCGCCAGTTCGATCAGGGTTCCGGCCAGGATATTGGCCAGTAGAATATCCGCCGTCAAGCCGCCAAGATCAGTAGGATTTTCCACCGCAATAACAGCGTCCACGCCGTTGCGGGCGGCGTTATCGGCGGCAGCCAGCAGCGCTTGTGGATCGATATCCACCGCCCACACCCGGCGGGCACCGAGCCGGGCGGCGGCGATGGCGAGAATCCCTGAACCGCAGCCGTAGTCGAGCACGGTTTTGCCGGCGGGCGCGGCGCCGTCCAACCACTCCAGGCACAGCGCCGTGCTCGGATGGGTTCCGGTGCCGAAAGCCAGACCGGGGTCCAGCACGACCGTGACGGCGGCTTGATCCGGCGGGGTCTGCCCGGTCGGGCAAACCCACAGCCGCCGCCCGAAACGCAAGGGATGGAAATCATCCAGCCAGGCCCGCACCCAATCCCTGTCCGGCAGCGATGCGCTATGGCAGTGAGGCAAATTCACCGTGCCCAAGGCCCGCCGCAACTTTTCCCTCACCGTCTGCAGATCGGTGTGCGGATTGAACAGACCGGTGACCCGCGTCTGCGGCCACAACGGCGTTGCGCCCGGCAACGGCTCCAGCACCGGCCGGTCACCCGCGTCCTGCAAGGTGACCGCCAGCGCGCCGGCCTGCAGCAGGGCGTCTTCCAGCCGTTCCGGGCGGTGGTGGGCAGATTCCAGCGTCAGTTGCAGCCAGTGCGACATCAGTTTTATAATTATAAATCAAATACTTATACAGATTCGATGCGCCAGCACTGATGAATCCTGGGATTGCGCTCGAAATCTCTGGGGATAGTCTGGCGGGTGATGTCCTCGAGGCGCAAGTCCGCCAGCGCTTGCCGGTCCAGCTTGAAGCGGCGGTTATTGGTGGAAAAAATCAGCACGCCGCCCCGGTCCAGCCGCTGCACGGTCTGGCGGATCAGCCCGACATGATCCCGCTGCACATCGAAGGTCTGCTGCATTCTCTTGGAATTGGAAAACGTGGGCGGATCGAGAAAAATCAGATCGAACTGTTCCCGGCAGCCGTCCAGCCAGTGCAGGCAATCGGCCTGGATCAGTCGATGCCGCCCATCGTGGCTACCGTTCAACTTGAGATTGCGCTGCGCCCATTGCAGATAGGTCGGCGACAACTCCACCGTGGTGGTGGATTGCGCCCCGCCCAGCGCGGCATAAACCGTCGCCACGCCGGTGTAGCCGAACAGGTTCAGAAACCGCTTGCCATCAGCCAGTTCGCCGATCAGTTTCCGGGTCAGGCGATGATCCAGAAACAGCCCGGTATCCAGGTAATCGCTGCAATTCACCAGCAACCGGCAGGGACCCTCGTGGACTTCGTGAAAGCGCGCTTGAGAGTCTTGTTGCCGATACTGATCGGCGCCCCGCTGTCGGCGGCGAATCTTGAGAAAAACCTGCTTGGCGGGCGTGTCCAGCACGGCTGGAACCACTGCCAGCACCTGTTCCAGACGCTGACGGGCTTTGTCGGAGTCTACTGTAGCGGGCGCTTCATATTCCTGTATATGCACCCATTGCTCGTATAGATCTATCGCTACCGCATATTCCGGAATATCGGCGTCGTACAGCCGATAGCACCCGATCCCTTCCCGCCGCGCCCAGCGGCCCAGGCGCTGCAAGTTCTTGCGCAACCGGTTGGCGAACATGTCTGCGCCGCCCTCCAAAGCTGCGTGCAGCGCCGTTTCACGAGCGCGGGCGTCGGCTCTTTCCCGGTCCACGAAATAGGCTGGCTCCACCGCAAAGCCGAGCAGTTTGCAGGGCAAAGCACCGTTGTAGAAGGCGTTCACCTTGCGCGCCCGCAGACCCATGCGTTTGCCGAGTTCGGGGTCGCCGGTAAACACCGCCGCCTGCCAGCCCTGACAATGGGTTTTAAGCCAATCGCCCAGCCGGGCGTACAGCGCCTCCATTTCATCCGCGTCGCCCAACCGCTCGCCGTAGGGCGGATTGACGATCACCAGACCCGGCGCGACGCCCGGCGGCGGTCCGGCGTCGCCCAATTCCCGACAGCCGAAAGCAATCAGGCTCTGCACCCCGGCGCGGCCGGCATTGGCGAGCGCGCTGCGCACGGCGCGGGGATCGCGGTCGTAGCCGTAAATCGGCGGAACCCCAGGCAGACCCTGTTCCCGCCGTTGCCTGGCTTCATCCAGCAGCTCTCGCCACAGGGCCGGGGCGTGGCCACGCCAGCGCAGAAAACCCCAGTACTCCCGCCCCAGTCCCGGCGCGCAGTCGGCGGCCAGCAGAGCAGCCTCGATAGGGAGGGTGCCGGAACCACACAAGGGATCGAGCAGAGCACCGCCTGCCGCGGCGATGGCCGGCCAGTCGGCTTTGAGCAGCAGAGCGGCTGCCAGATTTTCCTTGAGCGGCGCAATCACCGTAGCCTCCCGGTAGCCGCGCCGGTGCAAGCTGTCGCCGGACAGGTCCACATAGATTGTGGCCTGGTCGTCGTGCAGATGGCAGTTGATACGCACATCCGGACGTTCGCGCGCCACCGACGGACGGCAGCCATAACGTTCGCGCAGGCGGTCCACGACGGCGTCCTTGACTTTCTGCGCGCCGAACTGGGTATGGGTGATGTGTGAACCGCTGCTGGTGAAATCCACCACCAGCGTGCCGTCAGGCGCCAAATGCTCTTCCCAGGCAATAGCGTAGACCCCCCGGTACAGCGGGTCGGGGCAGCGGCCGGGAAAACGGCCAGCGGCAGCAGAATCCGGTTGGCGGTACGCGACCATAGACAAGCCCGATAGGCCGTGGCGAGCGTTCCCTGGAACGCGACGCCGCCCCGTTGGATCTGTACCGCCGCCGCGTTCAGGTCCTGTAATTCCCGGGCCAGCAGGGGTTCGATGCCCTTGGGGGTGGTGGCGAAAAGATCAAGCATTGGTTAACAGAATTATGGCGGGTTCCCGAATGGGTTGGTGGATAACGATACCTGATGACAGGCAGGTGAGCAAAGACACATTATTCGCGTCGAGCTCCCCTCGTCTCATTGGCTTCTAACAGTGAAGCTCAGCCGCGCCGCGTCAGCGGCATCGGCTGGAGCGATTTGTTAGGCATTCAACGCCAAAATATCCGCTTGACGTTGCTGAACTTGGCGCGCGCGAAGTTGCTCGGTTTTTTTGCGCCAGAATTCAAGTTCCTGCTCACGCGACATATTGGCGGTCTGGGCGGCAACCCTTTCTGCGCCTTGTCGTTTCCATTGAATGCATTTGGGTTCAGGATTCGTCATAGCTAATTACCTCCGCTGGCGAGTAGATGTTGATCGAACGGTATCCATGCAATGCATTTATCGCATTATATTTTGGAATTTTTTGGAAATGCACGATGTGTTTGAAATTCCAACTTATGATGATTTCGCATTGCGAAATGGTAGCAATAGCTACATGCGTTGCATCATCTATAGATTTAGGTGTGACAATGTCTGCAATAAGATAGGCATCTCTAAGATGCAGAACTGCCGGACTAATCTCTGCAAGCTCAGATGAAGCAGCGAACCGCTTGAAATGATCTCTCACAAATTCAGGTGCGGACTCGATCTCTTCCTCAATCAGGGCAGAAACAACAAGAGTGAACTTGCCAGCCAGGATATCTTCGAAAAATTGCCGGCTATCTTGGGCGAATTTTTCATCGAACACTCCTCCGAATACGGATGTATCAGCGTAAACCTTCATAGACTCGGTGTAGTTGCAATGGCTGAAGCGGAATGCCTCCGCGGTAGGCACGTCAGTTACTCAGCGCCTCCGTACGGACCCGGACATGCACAGTTTTCTCGCATCCAGTTCTCCGGTTGTACTCGCTTGCGTGCAGGCTGCAAGCGAGAAAATCGTGGTCTGTCCCCTATTTCCCCGCTATTTCCCCGCCAAATCTCCCCCTGCCTGACCTCTACCACTCGGAGCACTCGAACACTCGCCGCGCCGAACTCGTCAGAAATGGATCGGGCTGAGATTCACCGAGTTGTTCGATAACTCTATTCATAGCCTCTGTAACCCCATCCGGTGCATGTCGTGAGAGGTATTCGGTCAGGGCTTCGGCATAGAGCTGGCTGCGGGATTTCCGCATCCACTTCGCTTGCCGCTCCGCAGCAAGAAAGACGTCGTCAGGCAGTGAGATAGCTGTTTTCATACCGAAAGTATAACCATCATAAAGTCGCTTCTCAAGAAACCCAAGACAGCGACGGTTCCGGCTAGCGACCGGTAGCAGCCGCGCGTGTAGCACGTCGGCTGCATGCTTTTGTTAGGGCTATCGGAATAAATCGCGCCTGGCCTCTTTTTCCCCCCAGACTACAATACATAGCCACTATAGACGATAAAACGTGGTCTGTCCCCTATTTCTCCAGCGCTCTTTCTCCAGCGGAGTGACGGTCAGAACCAGCGCTTTGTTATGCGCGGCTATGGGTAGAATAAATCCATGCATTTTACAAAGTTGTTCCTTACATTTTGGTCGGCGGAAAGCTCCGCCAGGTATCCGTGTTGTCCGGAAATCGCTTCCGGTAGTTTCCGAATCAAACGTTTTAAGTTGATTTGGCAAACGTGCGAATATGGCGCTGTTTTCCAAGACGGCCGCCTGGTTCTTTTTATGTCCCCCGCCTTAGTAATAATTTGGATTGCGGGCTTCCCGAAGGTGGCGGTTATCTTCCACGTAAAACGCCGCTGCGGATAGCTCTTTAGCGGATTATTTTTGCGGACATCGTGAGAATCAAAAACACTATATGGCTTGCTCACATGAGCCACTTTGTGCCGAAACATAGCAAAGAACAGACAAATCCGCTCTTCTGTGAATTCGAGATTATCCAAAAATATGTTGGTAAACGTGAGGATGTTTTTAATTCCTACTGATTCTTCGATGTTTCCAGCATACAAGCCGGCAAATAGTTCAATGAAGCTCGCGCACCCCATAACTGCCGGCATATAGGCGTGGCTCCTATCTTTATTTGGAGTCATGCAAATGCTCATGTCCTTTCGGAAAGTTGTGATGCGGTCGCCGCAGAACCAATTGGCAAATCTAAGGATTTCTGCCGCTGACGGAGTAGTGGACACCCGAAGCCTCGGAAATTATGGAAGACTTATTGGACCCGGCGCCATCGAGGTAGGACAGCCGGTTACCCGACTGCCCCCTCGCGGATCCCGGCGTGCGGAATTACCGCACCGGGCTCTTCAAAGTGATTCACTTCGCACTCGACCACTTGCGCGGTCGCTTCGTTATTCCCCGCAGTGAGGTTGGCATCGTATCTCCGGCTCGACAAGTCCGGTACGTGTTTCCTTTGCGGGCTACATCACTTTGCTGACCCCTTCCCCCTGTACGCGGCTTTCCCGCGCTCCGAGTACTATGAGTCAGTCTGACTCCCCATAAGTTTTCAGTCCGCCTTCTTTCAGTTGGCATAACTTACCTGCATAAAAGCCATTCCGGTTCCGGTCTAATTCCGTTTCCGGGTTTCCCCTTCAGTGTCTCAATAACCGTATACCGTTGGTCTTTTCAGGAACCCATGAGGCCTCTCAAGTTCCTGACGCTTCTCTGCCGACATGCCAGGCGCTCGGACCCCGGCAGGCCCTCGGCGCCTCTCACCCTACCGACGCCTTCGTGTGGGCTTCCGTCACGTTAACAACGTCGCCACCTGCTTGATTGCTTTTGACGAGGCTGGAATCGCTTCAGAGTGGTGCGGACACCCCTCTGGCCTATCGGTTGCTCTGTCTACGCTTCACCTCTTTTGTTCGCTTGAGGCCGCCGATTCCTTTCCGCCGCTTCCGCTCCGCCAGAGGCGCAAGACTCGATACGGGTGGGTGGTTAGCCCTTACCCGACGGGGACTTTCACCCCGCCAGAAGCGTCAAGCTTCGCTTGACGCACTAACGTCCAAGGTCAGCGGCGGCGCGTCTTTTTGCGCCGTCCGCTGAACCGTGAAATTAGGCAGTCCGTGCCATGGGCTTATAGTTAATACCAGTCTGACCGCTCTTCCCTGTTTCCCGCGATCTCTCTTTATCTGTCCCGCGTGCTACGACACGATGGCGCGGCTGATCGCCCAGGCGACTTGGGGGACGAACACCCAGCCATGCGCGTCGCCGCCTTTCGGATCAACAATGAATTTGCTGCTCTCGAGGTTGTGAAACTTGCCCTGCTGCCACTGGTAGGGCTGACCGGTCGGCAGCAACTCTTTGGTTTCGGCGAAGATTTCGCCCTCGTTCCATCTGCTGCGCGCCGTTGCTGCCAATACCGCCGAACTCGTCATCGGCGTCGCCAAAGCCGGAGGCGTTGTCGCGGCTGATGCGCGACGCGGCCGGATAGGCCATGCCGACCGCGGTGTCGTTCTTGGTGTGCGTGATCAGGATCGGGCCGGTGACGCGCTTGTTCTTCACGACGCTCCGGAAAAAGCCGCTTCTGCTTCTGCGAGAAGCCATTGTGTGAGAAAGCGGCCTGCAAGAGTGCCAAGCTGTGAAGCTTGTTCGTCGTGGAATTGGCAGCCGCAGCCGTGACCAAGCGCCCGCCGAAGCTATGTCCGACGAGATGGATCCGCTCGACTTGATCCGCGAACTTGTCGATCAGCGGTGCGACGCCATTTTTGCCGACGGTGCCGGCACGCTGCTTCATCTCAAAATAGGTGGTGAGATTGAGCAAGTTGGCGACGGCAGTGGCAGCACCTGGAAAACGAGATCGCCGACGATACCGGCGGCGCGGCCCTCGGCATCCACCGGGCCGGTGTTGTCCGCGGTGGGGGCGACAGCGTACGGGGTCGGGCGCTTTGGCAGCACTTTCGAAGACACTATCAGCCGGGGCCCGGAAGAAGACGTCAGAGGCGTCCTCTTCGCATCTGCTCGCCCGTTTTCGAGCCGTCTGGGTCGAGCAGGGCGCGGAGCGTTCTACAAACTCCTGTTGTGCCTGCGTGTTGCCGTCGAGCTTCGAGACGAGCTTGCGCAGCATAGCCGATGCGCTCGTTGTCGCCGGCATCATCAAAGAGCGGTGCGGCGAGGTCGATCGCGGCATGCATGGCCTCCTCCGAGGCGGCGGTGTCCACGGCTTCACCGACCGACGCGGCGCCGCCGGCGACTTTGGTGCCCGCGGTCGGCTGCGTCATGAATTCGTCGAATTTCTTGGATGGCCAGATGACGCCGATGATGGCGATTTTGCGTTGTTTGATCGCGGGGTCGCCGGCCGTGACATCGACGAAATTCCCGAAGAGTTTCGTGTAGAGCTGCCTCGGCGTCATGGCGGTCGTTGTTCCAGCCGTGGGAGATGACGATCAGGTCGGTGGTGCCGGCCGGAACTGTCGGCTGGGATCGGGGCTTGCCCTCTTTGTCAAATTCAGCGGTGCTGTAGGGAATGCCTTGGATGTTGTCGTTCATGGGTCTGCCTCCGGGTTTTGGTCATCGGGAAAATCAGACGGATTGAATGGCGCGCATGAGGTCCACTAGCCCTGCGCCCTGGAAATAGCGGTCGCGGCCAAGGTCGGTCGCCGTGGAGGTGAAGATTTGTTTGACCTTCTCGGCTTCTCCTTTGAATTCGCCGCGAATGGAGAGGAACGCAGCGATCGCGCCGCTGACGTGCGGCGCGGCCATGCTGGTGCCGCTGTTTTCAAAGTAGGAGCATTCGTCGCTGTCGGTTCCTTGTCGCGACCAGCTTGCTGTTCGCCGCGGCGCAGGAGATGATTTTTTCGCCGGGCGCGAGCAGGTCGGGCTTGTAGCGGCCGTCGCCGGTCGGGCCTTTCGAAGAGAAGTAGGAGACCCCATACATGTGCGGCATGTCGCGGTGGGTGGAGCCGACGGTGATCGCGCATTCGGCATTCCCAGGGTCGTTAATGGTCAGGTCGAGGCAAGCGTCGCTGGTGCCTTCCTTGGTTTGCAGGCTGCCGTAGCCTGTGTTGCCCGCGGCGACCACGACGACGACGCCGGATTTGACCAGGCGGTTGACCTCGACGCACAGCGGGCTGTGGCCGCAGGCGAACCACTTGGGATCGAACGGATGACCGAGACTGAGATTGACGCCGTGAATCTTAAGGTCGCGCCCGTGGCCGTTGAGCGATTGCACGTGCGCGATCGCCGCGATCACGTTGCTCGCTTTCCCCTGGCCAAACTCATCGAGCACCTTGAGACTCACGAGCTTGCACTTGGGTGCCATGCCGCTGACCGACTCCAGCGTCACCTTGCGGATAACTGGTTTTTTGTTAGCATCGAGTCTTGCGAGACG
>CAVPSQ010000002.1:0-11371 GCA_963708455.1 uncultured Pseudomonadota bacterium | reverse complement strand
TACCTTTACCGACTCTTCGCCAAAGAACTGGCCCAGACCGCGATTCGGGTCAACGCCGTGTGTCCTGGCTGGGTCCGGACCGACAGGGGCGGACCGAGCGCTCCCCGCCGCGTCGAAAGCGGGCGCCCGCGGTATTGTCTGGGCGGCTCTACTGGGCGAGGACGGTCCGAGCGGGGATTCTTCCGGGATGGCCGGCCGATTGCCTGGTAACGCCGAGCAACCCGCGACCGCCCCCGCCGGCAGGAACCGCCCGAATCGGCTCGGGGTCACGGGGGTTGCGTTGGGAAGGCGGCTCTAACCGCGCTCATCCTGTCGGCTCAGGGTTCGGAAAACCCAGCGGTTGGCGCGCTCAGAGTCGCCACCCAAGCGGATAAACCGGGCTCCACCCCGCCGCGCCTTCACGCCTTCTGAAGCTCCCCCTTCGTCAGCGCGTGTGCCGCCCTGGAGACCTGACGGGTGTCGCCAGGGTTCTTCTCCTCGATCTCTCCACCGCAAGGGTCGGCGGTTCTCAGGATTCTGTATCGAGTCCAAGGTTGAGGCCGATAACGGCGATTGGCAGGTGACGATACGGCGGGCCGGTTCGGCTTTTCCAGGCGCGCGTTAGGTTCAGCCTTCGTTCAGTTCAGCTTGATTATTCTGCTCTCAACGACGGGATCGACCCCCTCGCGTCCCTCCAGGCGGCGTTTCCCCGCCTGGGGGCATGCCCGGGGAATCCGTCCAGGGAGGCCGCGCCGCGCCGCGCTCCCGCGTATCGACTGTATTCGTCTGTTAACGTGATTCAACCCGATAAAGGTGATGTGAATGAAACCCGTAACGAAAACCGTAACCCCGAAGCTGTCCCTGTTCGCCGTGGCCGCTCTGCTGGCCGCCCTGGGTGGCCCGGTCTGGGCCGAGGGCAACACCAACACCACGATCCAGGAAGGCCGGATGAACACCAACGATACCGACCAGCGGGGCCGCGTCAACGACAACGCCACCTATCAGGAAGGCCAGGACAACGCCAACCGCACCCGGCAGTATGGCGCGGACAACTGGAACCAGACCGGGCAGTTCGGCACGGTCCAACTACAACGAAACCCACCAGCACCAGCCCGGCGATCGCCCCCGCCAGAAGCGTCAGCAGCCGGGTTCGGATGGCTCCGCCCCACGCCGACGCCCACCCCCTGGGCGTCGGCCTCCCCACTGACTTCACAGCGAGGCATAAACCCATGAAGACTTTACCCGGGTCAATCGGGGTGGCGCTCCTGGCCGCCCTGCCCCTGGCGGATGCCGAGTCGGGGTCCGCTCAGACCGACAGACCCGGTTTCCGGGTCACTATCCAGAACGAGCGGGTCAACGACTCGACCGTGCAGCAGAACTGCGAGCGCAACTTTAATCGCACCGTGCAGGCCGGGGCGCGGAATCAGGCGCAGACGACCCAAACCGGCCAGGTCAACAACAACAAAGTCCGGCAATACCCGTACGACGCGCCGGCAGGCTTCAACCGGCGCCACGGGGGCGAGTAGCCGTCCGTCAGCGCCGGCGCTGGCGCGGGCGAGTCGGGCCGTGACGAACCGGAACCCGCTTTGCCGGCGGGTGGCGGCAGTCACCGCCCGCCGCAGTGACCCGGAGCGCCCGATACGGCCCGCCTCGGGTCGACGCGGCATCCGGTGTGTCGGTTCGACCGTCGTTCCAACAGCAGGCGCAGTGACATGAAGATTTCAAACGTGGCGATAACAAAGACGGGTTGGCGAGTCACCCGTGTAGTCTTGGTGGCGGTAGCCGTCGGCGTGGGCGCGGAGACCTTTCAATCCGATGGCTCCACCACCACCATCGAGCAGAGCGGGGGTCGGGGCCCGAGCCATTCGCAGGTGATCCGGGATCAAGATGGCCAGACCCTCATTACCCGAGACGGGAACAGTACCGATATCACGGTTCAACGCCGTTCTGGCGCGCCCTCAGCCGACGACGGCTCAGAAGACCCGGCGTTCAGTACGCGCGAGGCCTTCAAGCAGCGGATGCTCGAGCGACGGCGCCGTCCGGCGCCCTGACCCGGACGCCGTTGGGTCAACCTGTGGTTCTGACCGAGGTAAGGAAGCCCTGGGAAGGCGATCACGCCGGCGGGCGGCGGCGCGAAGGCGGGCCCGGCGGCGGGTTAAGCGCCACGCCGGCCGCGTCGTCGAAACTCGATCCAGGCATCAATACAGACGGCGGTGCGCTGTCGGGCGGACGAGCCACCGGTAGTCCCTACGGGTGGTAAAAAACCATTCTTACATTTACGTGGAGAGGCAGTGAAGATGAAAACCCGCTTTAAATTGATTTCTTTCTGGCTGGCCCTGAGTGTGGCCTTGGGTCTTACGCTCGGGGCCTGTGCCCAAACGCGCGGCTACCAACCGCTGGCGACTCCCCAGGCCGATCCCCGCGCGGCCTCGTATGAGCAGGATTTGGAGTATTGTAAGGGGCAAGCCAGTCAGACGGCGCAAACCGGCGCGCAAGCGGCCCAAGGCGCCCTGGCCGGCGGGGCGGTCGGGGCCGCCGGTGGCGCGATCACGGGCTCGATGTCCAAGAAGGTCCCGATGGGCAAAGGGGCCGCGCTGGGCGGCGCCCTGGGCGCCTTAGCCGGGGGCGCGTATGGCGCCTATCAAGGCGATCAGCAGTATCAAACCGCCTTATGGAGTTGCATGCGTCAGTTAGGACACCCCGTCGGGTATTAACGCCAGCCTCGACGCCCGCCGCCCCGTCACTTCCCCACCGACGCTGGAGGGGACGTGGCGGTTGCACGCTCACCCGCGCGTGGGGCGTGATACCCGCCTGCCGAGCAACCTGTACAACCTCCGAAAACTACAGGTTGCCAAGAATCCGGTAACGGCCACCCGGACCCGCCGTCCAGCGGGTTCGACCCGAGAGCCGGAGTCACTATCGGGAAGAGTGAATCGCTCACAGACAAGCTTCGACAAACCAGCGCATAATAAGAAAAAGCTCGATGGGTCAGCGGAGTATCCTCATGAGTACCACCTCCAATCCAGTTCAGCCGCCGCGGCACCTGCGGGTGTTCCTGGCTTCACCGGGCGATGTCGCGGAGGAACGTCGGCTGGCGCTGGAGATCCTGGACCGGCTTCCCGATGATCCGGTGTTCAGAGACAAGATCACGCTCAGGACCATTGCCTGGGACAAACCCGGCGCCGGAACCCCGCTGCTGGCGACGGTGACGCCACAGGACGCGATAGCGAAGGGCTTAACACCACCCAGCGACTGCGACATTGTCATTGTCATTCTCTGGTCCCGCCTGGGAACGCCCCTGCCGGCGGACTGGAAGAAACCCGACGGCAGTCCTTATCACTCCGGAACCGAATGGGAATACCGCAACGCCCTGGAAGCGGCGGAACAGCACGGCAAACCGAAACTCCTGCTCTATCGCCGGACCGAGAAAGTCTTACTCGATCCGGATGATCCCGCGTTCGAGGAGAATGCCAACCAGTGGCGGCGGGTGAAAGCCTTCTTCGCGGCCCTACGTAACCCCGATGGCTCGATCCGCGGAGGCTGTAACGAGTACGCCACCCCGCTCCAGTTCAAGGACGCGCTGACGCTGCATCTGCGGGCGCTGGTCCAGGCGTTGTTAACCGAGGAACCGGTGGCCGGCGCCGCGATCGCCGCCACGACAGCGGCCGGATCTGTCAGCCACCACCAGACGATCACCCACATCGACACCGGCGGCGGCGCTTACATTGGCGGCAGTGTTACCCTCGGCGGCGGCGACTTCACCGGTCGGGATCGGACTGCACAAGCTTCCGACCGTGGCGTCGTGATCGGCGGCAATGCGAGCGGTGTCACCATTCTCACCGGTGACGGCAATAAAATCAGCGTGTCCGCCGGCCAAGTCGACCCACTGGCGCTGCTGCACAGTTACTACCGCTCGCTGGCCGAGGAATGCCGCCGCCTGCCGCTGGGCATCGGTCGATCCCCGCTTTGTCCAGCCCGGTCAGACCGGCGAAGTCTCGCTGGCCGAGGTCTACACCGACCTGGATGTGGTGGCGGCGATCCGCAGCGACGACGAAGCCCAACACCGCTGGGGCTTGCGGCTGGCGCGCGGCGAGGGCGGCGAGCGGCTGCCACTCCTGGACGCCCTCGCCGCGCCGATAACGCCACCCGCGTGACGCTGCTCGGCGACGCCGGCTCCGGCAAGACCACCTTCGTCAATTATCTGAGCTACCGATTGGCCCAGGGCATCATCACCGCCGAGCCCCACCGCTGCCGGCGGCGTTGCGGCAGAGCCTACTGGTGCGGCTGGTGCTGCGTAATGTCGTCCGCTGTCTGCCCCTCGACGCCACCCAGGGCAGCGCCTGCGTCCTGTGGGACGCCCTCGGCTGGATATGAGCGAACGGCTCGGTCAGGCCGCCGCCGACCGGCTGTTGGAGTATCTGCAACAGCGGCTGCTACAGGAAGGCGGCCTGATCCTGCTGGACGGGCTGGACGAAGTGCCGGAAGCCGCCCACCGGCGGCAGTGCCTGTGGAAAGCATCCAGGACCTGGCCGCCGGCCTGCCGCCGCAAAGCCGATTGCTGCTCACCGCCCGGCCCTACGCCTATGCCGATCCGCGCTGGCAGTTGCCCGGCTTTCAACTGCTGGCGCTCGCGCCCTTCCGACGGGAACAGGTGGAGCAATTTATCACCCACTGGCATCAGGCGGTGCGCGCCTCTTTAGGCTGGGATAGCTTCACGGCTGACGCCCGCGCCCGCCATCTGTCCCAGGCCCTGTTCCAGAAACCCTACCTGGCCGATCTCGCCTCCCGGCCGCTGCTGTTGACGCTGATGGCCACGCTGGACTCCAGTTGGGGCCAGTTACCCGACGATCGAGCGGATCTGTACGAAGAATCGGTCAAACTGCTGCTGTCCCGCTGGCAACAGAATCGCGAGGTTAGAGGCGCCGACGGTCAACTGGTACAGGAACCGGGCATTGCCCGCGCCCTCAGCCTGGGCGAACGGGTGATCCGCAGCGCCCTGGAGCGACTGGCCTTCCAGATGCATCAGCGCCAGGGCGGCGAAGCGGAGTGGGTCGAAGCGCCGGCGGACATTACTATGGCGACGTCCTGGCGGTGTTCACACCGCTGCTGCCCGACGACCTCAGTCCCGACGTCCTGCTACGCTACCTGGAGCACCGGGCTGGCCTGCTGCTGGGCCGGCGGGAAGGCGTCTACGCCTTTCCGCATCGCTCCTTCCAGGAATATCTGGCCGCCTGCCACCTGGCCAACACCGAGCCGGAGTTCGCCGTCAAGCTGAAGGAACTGGTCTGGCAGGATCTCACCTGGTGGCGGGAAGTCTTCCTGCTGGGGGTCGGCAAGAAACGGCAGGGCGGCTTAAGCGACGCCATCAACGTCCTCAACATCCTGCTCCCACAAGCGCCGGCGGACACCGACCCCATCGAAACCCGCCACTGGCAGACCGCAGTCCTGGCCGGCGAAGCCCTGCTGGAACTGCGGGTGCCCGTCAAAGAGGCCGACCAGCCTCACTACCAGGCGATTCTGAAGCGGCTGCAACACTGGCTGCGGCAACTCCTCGACACCGGTCAACTCGCGCCGCGCGAACGGCTGAGCGCCGGCGACGTCCTGGGCCGATTGGGTGACCCCCGCCCCGGCGTCGGCGTGATCGTCATCAAGGAAACCGGCCTGATCGTACCCGCTATCGACTGGGTAGAGATTCCGGCGGGATCCTTCACCATGGGCAGTGAAGCGGATGACAAAGAGGCCTACGACGACGAAAAGCCCGCCCATGAACTGACCCTGCCGACGTTCCACATCAGCCGCTATCCCATCACCAACGCCCAGTATCGGCCCTTTATCGACACCGATGGTTATAAGGAGCGGCAGTGGTGGACGGAAGCCGGTTGGGCCTGGCGGCAGGGCGCGGAGGCCGATCTGTCGGCCATCGACAATGAGGAATGGAAAAAGCGATTTATAGAATGGCTTGCCCAGCGGCCGACAGAAAAGCGTGATTGGCCGTTCTGGTGGGATGAACCACCGTGGAATGCGCCCACCCGCCCCGTTGTCGGCATCACCTGGCATGAAGCCCTGGCCTATTGTCGCTGGCTGGAAGCCCGTCTGAGAGAAGCCGATAGGCTGCCGGGGTAGCACGGTGCAACTGCCGAGCGAAGCCGAATGGGAGAAAGCGGCGCGGGGACCGCAGGGGTATCGCTGGCCGTGGGGCAATGACTGGTGGGCAGACCATGCCAATACCGCAGAGGTGGAATTAAAGGAAACCAGTTCAGTGGGGCTGTTTCCTGCTGGCGCCAGTCCTTATGGTTTGCAGGACATGGCCGGTAATGTTTGGGAATGGACCCGCAGTGGTTGGGGACGGACCAGTATTTACCAACCTGATTACGGCTATCCCTATGATCCTCATGATGGTCGGGAAGCGCTGTCTGGCCCAGATATGCCCGTCGTGCGGGGCGGCTCCTGGTACTACGATCGGAGGAGGGCGCGCGCCGCGTCGCGTAACGGGAATCCCACCGTCTACTGGAATTCCGACAGCGGTTTTCGGGTGGTGTTGTCCCTGGCGAATTCTGAATTCTGAGCTTCTGGTTGCTGAAGGCGCTGAATTTCTGGGGGGATGGGGTCTGGGGAAGGGGGCGCCAGCCCCCTTCCCCAGGGGTTTTATCAGCTATACTCAATCTACACTCAAGTATGGAGGATGAAAATGCATATTGCGGCTATCAACAGTAAAGGCCAAGTCACCATTCCAGCGGAATTGCGCCAATCCTTAGGTCTTAAACCCGGGCAACAGGTGGTTTTTTCCCGGCTGGAACAGGGTATCGTCATGCAGCCGGCACAACACGACATCAGCGCTGCCTTCGGTTTGCTGAAAGCAGCCAAGGGTGTATCCCTGGAGGAAATGGAACAGGCTATCGAGGCGCAGGCACGGGCGCTCCATGATCAGTGTTGATACCAATGTGTTGATCAGAGTCCTGGTCGATGATCCGACTAATGCGGCTCAGGTCGAGCATGCCCGACGGGCAGTCAGCCGCTATCAGACACTGTACCTCTCGCAAATTGTGCAGGTTGAAACCGTGTGGGTCTTGAAAAGCGCCTACGGTTTTACTAAACCAGATATTCTGCAAGTGCTCGAGCACTGGTGGGCCAATCAAGCGTTTCAACTGGAAAATGCTGAAGGGTTCGAACAGGCGCTGGCTGTTTACCGTGAAACGGCCATCGATTTTTCGGATGCGCTCATTCTGGTCAATAGTCGGCAACATCACTTACCATTATTAACCTTCGATAAAAAGCTACTGACCCAGGCAGGGACCCAGATGATCGAAGAGCTAAACGAATAAAGACTTCAATAACCGGAGAAAGCACCAATGACCTCCAATCCAGACAAACCAGACACCCTCAACACCGGCGGCGGCGCCTACATTGGCGGGCGCGTCAAAGTCGGCGGCGATTTCGTCGGCCGGGACAAAGTAGTCACTGCCGGCGCCGGCGGTGTAGCCGTGGGAGGCAATGTCACCGGCGGCGCCATCGTAACCGGCAGTGGCAACGTCATCAGCCAGCCGCAGGGCACCACGCTGGAAGACCTCCGCGCTCTGATCGCCGAATTAGGGGTTTGTTTAGAGTTGGCGAAAAATCCAACGATCCGTCACTATCCTTATTCTGATCAGCGGCTTGAGGCGGGTATCCACCGATAGAGGGTCGGTACTGACACGCCTAGATTCTGAGCCACTTCACGCGGTGACACCCCACTTGCCAGCAACTTTTTCGCCGCATCGATCTTGCTGGGTGTCATCCGGCGCTTGCGGCCCACGAGCCGGCCACGTTGCCGCGCCGCCTCCAACCCGGCATTGGTCCGCTCCACCAGCAGTTCGCGCTCCATCTGTGCCAGCGATGCCATGACATGAAAGAAAAACCGCCCCGTCGGCGTCGCAGTATCAATACCGTCAGTCAAGCTGCGGAACTGAACGCCGCGGTCAGCCAGTTCACTCACAAAATCAACCAGCCCCTTCACGGTTCGCCCAAGCCGGTCTAATTTCCAGATCACCAGAACATCACCCTCACGCAGGTGTGACAGCGCTTCCGTTAAACCAGGACGGTTGCTGTTGGTGCCCGAGGCTTTATCCGTAAATACGCGCTGACAATGGGCTTGCGCCAGGGCATCGAGTTGTAACGCCAGGGACTGTGCCTCGGTAGAGACCCGTGCATAGCCGATCAACATCAGTAGGTACCTTTCCTTCTTTCTTAAAAGCCAACCTCATTGTATAGTTTCGAGAACATTTATCGAGAATGGTTTTTGAGAACGCCAAGTCATTGTTAAGCCAGAGTAACGGCCGCCACGTTGTCACGTTCTTGAAATCCCTCGCTATTGAGAAGAGGGGGCCTTAACCAAGGAGGCAGAGAGAGTATGTCGATTGGCTTTTTAAGTGAAGCCGAACGGGCGCGTCTGACCCACTTCCCGCCGACGATTTCGCCGACTGACCTGATTCAGTACTTCACGCTGACGCCGGAAGATCTGGACTTTATCCCGACTTGGAGTGCGGCTGCTAATCGGCTGGGCGTGGCGCTGCAACTGGGCGTCTTGCGATTACTGGGCT
Source organism: uncultured Pseudomonadota bacterium (assembly GCA_963708455.1). Lineage (GTDB taxonomy): Bacteria > Pseudomonadota > Gammaproteobacteria > Competibacterales > Competibacteraceae > CAIMUS01. The sequence goes on along the minus strand of CAVPSQ010000002.1, from coordinate 2,816 downwards.
ATTTCCCAGCGGATTTGACCACCGCCCCGGACGACGTGGTGCAGTTTGTTGCCCAGCAACTGGCCGTCTCACCCGCGGTTTTGACGGAGTATGGGCGGCGTGGCCAAACCCGCAGTGATCATTGTCGCCAGATTCAGGCTTATGTGGGCTTTCGTAGCTTCACCGCCGCCGACTACCCCCTGCTCCAGACGTGGCTGCTAGAGCGGGCCCTGGAACATGATCGGCCGACGCTGTTATTGCAGCTGCTGTGCGAGTGGCTACGCCATCACCACCTCGTTCGACCGGGTGTCACCCGCTTGGAGCGCTGGGTCAGCGCCGCCCGACAACAGGCCCAACAGGAAACCTATGCGCGCCTGAAGCCCCTGCTGGATGATCACACCACGACGCAACTCGACGCCCTCCTGCAGGTGGATGAAGCCACTGGCCGCACACCGTTAGCGGAGTTACGCCGTACGGCTACGGCGAACTCACCCGCCGCCATCCTGATGGCGTTGGCTAAGCTGACCCGCTGCCGCGACTATGGGGTTGCCCAGTGGGATGTCAGCACGATTAACCCGAACCGGCTGAATTATCTGGCCCAGTTGGCCCGGCGCACGACTAACCAGGGTCTCCAGCGGATGGCGCCCAGCCGGCGCTATCCCACCCTGGTCGCGTTTCTGTCGCACACCTTGCGTGATGCCATTGACGAGGTGCTGGACTTGTTCGACCGTTGCCTGGGTGAAACCGAAGCGCGCGCCCGGCGTGACCGGGACACGTTTCGGCAAGCAGTCGCCGACGCCACCAATGAGAAAGGATGGTTGTTTCGCAGCTTGGGGCAGGTCGTGCTGGATAGCCGCATTGAGGATAGCGCGTTGCGCCCCGCCATCTACCAGCAGATTCCACCGGAGGTACTGCAGGAAGCGCTCGCCGATACGGAACGGATCATTCGCCCGTTGGACGACCACGCCCTGGATTTCTTGGCACGGCGTTATAGCTATGTGCGCCAGTTCGCGCCCCGCTTCCTGGAGATGCTGGAATTCCGTACCCACCACCAGCCGCATCCGCTGTTGGACGCGGTGCAGCGGCTCCGTCAACTGAATACCACGCAACGTCGGCAGGTACCACGGGAAACGCCGCTCGAGTTTGTGCCGGCGAAGTGGCGGCCCTATGTCATTGATCGCAGTACCCAGAAAATCGACCGGTGTTATTATGAACTCTGTACGTTATGGCCATTGCGGGCGGCGCTCCGGTCGGGTGAAGTCTGGGTCAGCGGCAGCCGTCGCTATGCGGACCCCGAAACTTATCTCATTCCCAAATCCCAATGGCCTTCTCTCCGGGCCGAGGTGTGTCAACAGACTCAGTATGCCAGCCACACCGGAACAGCGCTTGGAGGACCGGGAAACCGAGTTAACCGCGCGCTTGACCCAGGTGGACCAGCTATTAGCCCGACGGGACAGTCCGGTGCGGGTAGAGGACGGCGCGCTGGTCTTGACGCCACTGGCTGCCGAGGAGCGTCCGGCCAGTGTGGGCGCGTTAGAACAGGCGATCAGTCAGCGCTTACCCACCGTTGAACTCAGCGAGCTGCTCATCGAGGTCGATCGCTGGACCGGTTTCAGTCAATGCTTCGAACACGCCGGTGGCTACACCGCGCGTCGTCGTGAGCACTTGCCTTATATGTATGCGGCGCTGATGGCGCAGGGCTGCAATCTGGGGATGACGCGCATGGCCCCTATCGCCGCGCTGGACTACCGGCAACTGGCGTGGACCACCACCTGGTATAGCCGCGATGACACCCTGAAGGCGGCAATTACCCGGTGAGTCAATTATCAGTATCAGCAGCCGCTGAGCCGACACTGGGGTGGCGGTACCTTGTCTTCGTCGGATGGGCAACGTTTTCCGGTGGCAGGCAGGAGCACTAACGCGACCGCGTTACCACGTTACTTTGGCTACGGTCGAGGGGTCACCTTTTATACCTGGACGTTTGATCAGTTCTCGCAGTATGGCAGTAAAGTCATTCCAGCCACGGTGCGCGATGCCACCTATGTGCTCGACGACATCCTGGATAACGAGACCGAACTGTCGATTGTTGAACACACGACGGATACGGCCGGCTACACCGAGATCGTTTTCGCCCTGTTTGATTTGCTGGGTTTGCAATTCTCACCCCGCATCCGGGATTTGGGCGATCAGCAGCTGTATTGGCTGGGCAACACGCCTCACTACCAGTACCTGGATACCCGTTTAAAGGGCAGACTCAACCATCCCCTGATCCTGAGCCATTGGGAAGATCTGCTACGCGTGGCCGGTTCACTGAAGCGCGGCTGGGTGACCGCATCGTTGCTGATCGGTAAGCTGCAGGCCTATCCGCGTCAGAATCCACTGGCACGCGCCCTACAAGAATATGGGCGGTTGATCAAAACCCTGTTCATTTTGCGTTACCTGGAAAGCGAAGAGTTGCGTCGCCGGATTCAGGTGCAACTCAACAAGGGTGAGGCGTTGCATGCCCTACGACGCTTTCTGGTCATCGCCCATGAAGGCAAAATTCGGCGTAAGGACGAAGAGCAACAAAACCATCAGGCAGGTTGCTTGAATCTACTCACGAACGCCGTGGTGGTCTGGAATACCGTGTATATGCAAGCGGCGATTGAGCAACTCCGTCGCGAAGGTATCCCGGTCAACGATGCAGATGTGATGCACTTATCGCCAGCACGCTACGAGCACATCAATCCGTACGGAAAATATTCGTTTGAACTGGAGTTGGCACCCAATCAACTACGTCCGCTACGACAGGGCTGACTGGCGGATCGTTGGATTTTTCGCCAACTCTAAACAAACTC
>CAVPSQ010000001.1:0-215238 GCA_963708455.1 uncultured Pseudomonadota bacterium | reverse complement strand
CGGAGGGTAATCAATCAACATTTTAGCCTCCGTGAAGCTCAGGGGTACCGGAAGACCACGGGAAGATTTTGCAACCACGGAATCGTTTGGCTTGGCTGGTCAAGAGCGGCTTCCCGCAGGATAGGGTTGTGGCTGCGTTTGTCAAAGCGCACCACGATCCGCTCCGGCTCAATCTCGATGACGCCACTGGTTTCCACGAATTTGCGATACAGTTGTTTAGGCGCGGCGGTTTCAAAACCCTGCAATTGCTTGGCTAACCAGCGGTAGCAGCCGTTAGCCAGAACGGTCAGCATGGCATCCAGATCGACATTGAGCCTGACCTCACTGGCGAGACAATCGAGATGGAAGAAGTTGACGCTGATACCGAGTGCGTCCTCAACCCGGTTGCGTCCGGCGTAGCGCACGATCAGCGACCGCGCACTCTCTTGGGTGTGGTTGGACAAAAACAGGGTGGGTTGCTCGCGCCCTAAACCGGTGACAGCCAGTTGGCGCATCCCACCCAGGTAACCTGGTAATGACACGGTCTCGTCAACATAGCGGATGCGTTGATGGCGACGCTGGGGGGTATCGAGCACGGCATGTTGCCATTGGTTGGGGGGCAGCGCTTGCAAACGGCGCAGGATCGCCGCGCCACGGCGCCGGATGGTGATGAACCAGATGCCGCGTTGGTTTAGTTTCGACAGTTCCTGATAGGGTGCCACCTTGGAATCCAAATAGAGCCACTCGGGATCAGTGCCTGTGATCTCGTGCCAGAACTCGACAAAGCGCAGCGCTTCTCCGGCCTGATCGCGCCGGGTCAAGTTGGCGTTGGCATAGCACAAGACGCGGCTCTCCTGTTCCTGGGCGAAGAAGCTCAACACGCTGGTACCGGCTTTGCCACGCATGGGCAGATAGTGTTGTTCCAGTGCCGTCGCCTCGCCACGAAACGGGATCGGATGAAAATCGAGCGCGAAGCCCTTGGCTTGGGGGAACAACAGGGGAGCCAACGCGCCGACCCAACCAGAGAGTAACTGTTGCTGATGATCCCGCCCCGTGCGATAGGAGTATTCGGTGGCATAGGACTTCTTCGGCGGTATATTGAGGCCGGCAAACAAGCCGACCGCCTCGTCGAAGTTGAAGTCATTGATATGACTGCGACGTTCCTTGTCCAACAGCTTGAGGGTCAACAAGCTCAAGAGGGCGCTGGTGGCAGGAATCCTCTCCGAGCCCGGATAACCAGCCCGGCTCACCAGTTGATCGAACTGGACGCGCGCCAGCAGAGGCAGGAAGAGAAACAGGCCGGCCACGCGGGTGCGCCAACAGCGCCCTGGAGTCAGGCTCAAGCCGCGGCGGTCGGCGATCGCGGGTATCTCCGGACAGACCGGCGCTTTCAGATCGGGGCGACCCGCCGGCCGCCCGACCAGTGGCTGCACAAAAAGGGGGGAACCGCATCCGTCTTCACGTGGTTCCGAAACCGACACACCAGGCGTGCGTAACGACGACTCTTGATACCCAAACTGCTGAGCGATGTCCTTGAGTCGCCGTCCTTCGACAAAGAAGGCACGCAGGGCTTCGTACTGGCGGTGATAGGTTTCAGCCGGTTCGAGAAAGAACTGGCGACAGCGGGTGTTATCCATGGGAGCCTCCATAAGGTTGATCAATTTTGGTCGAGATGACGGGATTTCAGCGACTCTAAATGATCCCGCCCGCAGAGCGCCACCGGCAGCTACTCCCCTGATTCGCTCACCGCCTGTTTGCTGTATTATTCAACCAGTGATGTGGCCCTAACAGCGGCTATAGCATACACTATACCCTTTAAAAATCATCAACTTAGAGGGAAATTGAGCGAACCATGGGCTACCGGTGCGGAAAGACCCGGTTTCAGACCAGAAACGCCGGTGTGCGGTGACCGGTCGACACACCACCTCTCCAAATAACGTTGGTCAAAACTACCTTTGAGCGGATAAATCGATCAACATCTTATCGGCAAGACTTGGGGTATCCACTTAAGCCAGGACGCTTTACAGGCTGACCGCAGAGGGGTTTTCCTGGGAGCGCCGGCAGCTTGCTGGCTGTTGACTGGCGTCGATGCCCTGAGGCCGGCGAGGACGCCGGCGCTCCCAGGGTCGGCTTGTCCCGCCTTGAGTTGGTAGCCAAGTCTTGCAGTTTCTCGGACAAAAACTGTGAAACCTTATCCCATAATGTTGCAGCGTTTCGCTTCGTGGAAATCGGCGTTTATCGGTGTGTCTATTGATGATATTGCGAAAATTGCAATTGAGATAGCACCTGCGTTTGCCGATGATTTCAGCCATTCTCCAACATTTTTATCTGACGTGCGTTGGTTGGTAGAAAACGGTTATGCAATGGTAAGATGAATGACCTAACAATCGCGGGGAAGGTGGCAAGTCTAGCATTGTAGCAGTGTTATCGTAGAGCATAGTAGATATGGTGTAACTTCTCAATAGTCTGGCGCCTTTGAAATCAATGGCTTGCAATGGCGAAATTGCGACTTCAGAGCCATTCTGAAGTCTCGCCCACGACAATTAATGACTTACGCAGAGCATTGATTACGCGGAGGGGTAAAAAGCCGATTTTCGGCCCACTAAGTCATTGTTTTTGTTGCTGCCAGGACTTATTGAGAAGTTACGATATGGCAAGTTAGGTAGATTGTGCTATGCAGAGATTGCGGGTTGCGGCTTGGAAGGGCATTCTCCCTGGTGAGCCTGTCTGTCTTAACTGAACGCTCCATTATTGAGGTACAAACTAATGAGTGGATTGATTGAATCAACCCCTACGATAATGATGGGAAAACCCGTTATTAAGGGCACTCGGATTACGGTAGAGTCGATATTGGAGAAACTGGCCGCTGGGGAGACAATCGAACAAATTCTGGAAGCCCATCCACGGCTCACCAAGGAAGCTATACTGGCAGCTCTTGATTTTGCCGCTCAAGCGCTACGCGCCGATGTGATTTATCCTATTGCCGAGAAAGTTGCATGAAATGTCTGGCCGATGAAGGAGTAGATCGTATGATCGTCGATAAGCTCCGTGAAGCAGGTCATGAAGTTCTTTATATTGCTGAGATGGACCCCGGAATTTCTGATCAAGTGGTACTTGAAAAAGCGCAGGGAATAGGGGTTTTGCTCGTGACTTGTGATAAGGACTTTGGAGAGTTGGTATTTCGGCAGGGTTTGTATGCTAAGGGAGTTGTCTTGTTACGGTTAGCGGGCTTGTCTCAGTCGGTAAAAGCTGAAATTGTTGTAAATGTGTTCGCCCAGCATGGTTCAGAAATGGAACAGGCGTTCAGTGTCATTTCGCCAGGCATGATTCGCATCCGACGAGGTTTTTCTCATAAGGGGGTGTAATTATGATGCAATATAAAGGCTATCAGCACCAAGCAGTCGCTGTCCGTTAAAATTTGTTTATGGCAAAGACCAATAAGCTGATTCAAAAAATCCTCCAAGGCCGCTCGGATGCTGGCATCGGCTTTGAGGAACTACGGTCATTATTGAAAAGTCTCGGTTTTGAAGAACGTGTTCGCGGTAGCCACCACCCCATTTTTCGTCGTGCTGGCGGTTGCGTCGTATCATGGGTGCGATTTCTTGCTGACCTGGAATTGCAAGCACCTTGCGAATGCCAACAAGTTCGCCCATATTCGTCGGGTCAACGCGCTCTTGGGTATCTACTGCCCTTCGCTTGTCACTCCGCTAGAACTGTTAGATGAGTTGGAGTAGTCATGAAAGATGATCCCATCATTGCAGAAATCCGCCGTGTCCGACATGAGCTATCTGCCAAATTCGGGCATGATCCCAGGCAATTGGTGAAGTACTTCCAGGAACTGGAAAAGCAACATGTTGAGCGCATCGTCTCCTTTCGTTCACAGCCACCACAGAGTAAGAGCGCCGCCTAACTTGGCGCTTCAGCCAACGTGATCCTCGATGTGGTTCGTCAAACCAGAGGAGTAGGGTGGAATTACATCAATTTATATCATCATCTTTTTGTCCATTCAAACCACCCAAGCAACAGCCCAGATCCTCAAACAGCACCAAAGAAAACAGATGCTCCAATCCGGAAAATCGGCTAAGCTGAATGCAACATAACAATACATTATCGTGCATCCAGCCAAGGTGAACCAATCCCATGCAGAATTTAGTGGTAAGCGCAGGTTCAACGACAGTAGTGCCCCGCCAGGCGGACACCGATGAGCAATTGATTCAACTCTGGGTGCAGCGCCATGAGAGTCCCCACACCCGCCGCACCTATCGGCGCACCGCCGCGGTCTTTCTACACTTTGTCGGCAAGCCGCTGGCGCAGGTGACGGTCGGCGATATTCAAACCTGGGCGGAGACGCTGCGGGCGCAGGCGCCGGCCACCCGCGCCAACCGGTTGGCGGCGGTGAAGTCGCTGTTCGGCACCGCCCACAGTCTGGGTTATATCCCTTTCAATCCCGCCGGGGTGGTGAAGCTGCCCAAGGTGAAGCGTACCCTGGCCGAGCGGATTCTGGCCGAAGGTGATGTACATCGGCTGCTGGCGCTGGAGCCGCAGCCCCGCAACCGCGCCTTGCTCACCTTATTATATGTGGCCGGTTTGCGGGTGTCGGAACTGTGCGCGCTCAAATGGCGGGACGTGCAGCCGCGCGCCGACGGTCAGGCCCAAATTACGGTGCAGGGCAAGGGTGGGAAGACCCGCACCGTGCTTGATTCCGGCGCGGGCGGCGGCATTGCTGGGAGAGCGCGGCGGTCCCGATCAGCCGCTGTTCGTCAGCCGCAAGGGTGGTAGTCACCTGGACCGCAGTCAGGTGCATCGGATCGTGCAGGCAGCGGCCCGCCGGGCCGGCCTCACCGTAGCGGTGTCCCCCCATTGGCTGCGGCATGCGCATGCCTCGCATGCGCTGGAGCGGGGGGCGGCCATCCATCTGGTGCAGCAGACCCTGGGGCATGCCTCGGTAGCTACCACCGGCGTCTATCTGCACGCCCGTCCCAGTGACAGCTCGGCGCTGTATCTGGCGGTGTGAGGGCCGTCCATCGTGTGGGTTGTTGCTTCCTGTAGACGGGTGGTTGGGGGAGTAGCTGGGTTGGGGGTGGCTGGGGGTATTATTGATAAAAAGATGATGGTATAACTAGATCGATCTGTCCGGGGTTACGATCACGGCTAATCACCCTCTCTACTCAGCCAGTGCGCCGCGACAGCCGATTCAGCAATGTCTGCGCTGCCACCACCTGCTGCGCGATCTCATAGAGTTTCCGCCGTTCCGTGGAGGCCAGGTCACGCAGCGCTTCCCGCGCGCCGGCTTCGTCCAGTTGATGCAGCGCCATCAGGATGCCGACGGCGCGGTGAACCACCGCTTCCCGCGCCTGATTGCTTCTCTCCGCCGCGAGCGCCAGCGCCACCTCGACGGTATTGACCAGATTGTCGGGATCCGGCGGCTTGACGCAATACGCCAGCGCGCCCGCCTTGATCGCCGCCTGGCGGGTATCGGGGGAGGGGTCGGCGGTCAGGACGATGAAGGGTATGGCCACCGGTAGTCGGCGCAGCAGTTCCAGGCCCGATAGCTTCTTCTCGGTGCGATCGGGTGGAGTGACCAGATTCAAATCGAGTATCAGTAGATCGGGGAGCGACTTCGCGGCACAGGCGCAGCGCCTCGGCGCCGCTGGCGGCAATCTGTAAGTCATACCCGGTCAGGATATCCCGGACCAGGTCCTGGGTCAGGCCATTGTCTTCCACCAGCAGAATCCGTTTCATCTGGCCTGCTCCCCGAGCGAGCGCTCGTAATCAAGCAGTGCGGCCCGCGTTTGCTGGAGCGCCTGCTGGATGTCGGCCAATTGCCGCCGTCGTGTCACTCGATCGGTGGCTGTCTCTGCCTGCGCGCTGGCCTGTTTCAAGCGCAATGCGCCCAGATTGAGTGAGGAGGCGCGCAGATCGTGCAGCCACTGGGCGTAGGCGTCATGATCCTCTGTCGCGATGGCCTGTTCAAGTCCTTGCAACTGTTGGTCGCTGGAAGCTTCAAAAGTGGCGATCAGACGACGCAGGCGCTCCGGCCGGGCGGCGAGATTGAGCCGCGCCAGGTAGGCCGTATCGAGCACCGCGCCATGAGGCGGGTTGAAGGTCATTGTCTTGGAAAGGTCAGATGTCATCATGCAGAAGGTCACTCACACCAGTGCTGAAACCGGGTTTTCAAATCCTCGGCTTGGATAGGTTTGTAGAGAATGTCAGTCATGCCGGCCGCCCGCAGCGCTTCCGGCGTTTCGTGCAGCACATCGGCGGTCAGAGCGATGATCGGAATCCGCTGGTTGGGATTGCCGGCCAGTTGCCGGATGGCACGGGTCGTTTCCAGGCCGTCCATGCCCGGCAGGCGCACATCCATCAGGATCAGGTCATAGCGAGTGCGCTGGCAGGCGGCCAGCGCCTCCCAGCCGTTGCTGGCGAGATCGACGACAGCATCCAGGTCTTCGAGCACCAGTTGCGCCAGCAATTGGTTTAATTCCTGGTCATCGACCACCAGGACCCGTGGTCCTGGCTGAGCCGCCCCGCCGGTCAGTGGCTGGCGATGGGAAGCAGCGGCGGCGGCGCCTGATCGTGAGACCGTATTTCTTTCCTGTTCTCTCCACCCGAGGCCAGTTCTTTGGTTCACGGCAGCGGGCAGGACGGTGGGGATTGTACCGGCAGCGTCCACCGGGGATGGGTTCGGTTCCTGCTGCTCCGGCGTCTGGAAATCCAGCGTGACGTGAAAAGCCGTACCGACCCCGGCCTGGCTCTCCACGGTGATCTGTCCTCCCATCAGGGCGACCAACTGCTGGCAGATGGCCAGCCCCAGGCCGGTCCCGCCTTGCTGCCGGGTGGTGGAGGCATCGATCTGATTGAAGGCTTCGAACAGCGTTGGCTGATCTTCCGGCGCAATGCCGATACCGGTATCGCGGACGGTCAGACGCAAGCCGACCTTGCCGGGTGCGGCATCCCGCCGTTGCGCGGCGACACTCACTTCGCCGCGATAGGTAAATTTGATGGCATTGCTGACGAGGTTGCCGACGATCTGGGTGAGACGCTGGGCATCGCCGCTCACGGGCGAGGGCAGATCCGGGGGCAGGTCCAGAGACAGCGCCAACCCCTTGGCCTCTGCCAGGGGGATGAACAGGTGGACGGCGGCGGTGAGGGTCTCGCGCAGAGCGAACGGCTGCTGCGCCAGGGTCACCTTACCGGCTTCCAGCTTGGAAAAGTCCAGAATGCTGTTGATGGTGACCAGCAGGCTGTTGGCCGCGGTCTGCAAGGCATTGACATAGGTGGCTTGGGTCGCCGATAACGCCGTCTGCGTCAGCAGCGAGATAAAACCGATCACCCCATGAAGCGGGGTGCGGATCTCATGGCTCATGTTCGCCAGAAACTCGGCTTTGACGCGAGCCGCCTGCTCGGCCTGGCGATGGGCTTCCTCCAGTTCACGGTGACGGCTGGCCCGTTCCGCCAGCGCGGCGCGCAGTTCCTGCGTGGCCAGGGCGATGCGTTGCTCCAGATCCCGATGCGAAGCTTGCAGGGCGGCAGCCATGGCATTAACGCCGGTTTCCAGATTTCCCAACTCCCCGGTCGAGCGAACCTCCAGCCGGGTCGCCAGATCGCCTTCCTGCAGGCGGTGAACCGTGGTTTCCAGCCGCAGAATCGGGGTCGTGATCTGGCGGCCCAGCGCTCCGCCGACCGCGCCGGCGATCCCCAGACAGCCCAGCAAGAGCAGCAGGCTGGTGCGGATGACTCTCTGCTGGCGCTGTGCGGTGGCCTGGGTGGACAGCACGACGTCGACCCGGCCGAGGATCGACGGGCTGGTGGCGGCGGCTTCCGTGGCAAACGCCTCCGTCACGGGAATCGCCGTGCGGCGAATGAGGGCGGTAAAAGTGCGTCCCTGGAAGGCCGCGTCCTCCGCCTGGCCCGCACTCGGCCTGGGTGCGCTGCACCAGCACTTGGTTATCGGTCTGCGCGAATCGTCACGCCGATGACGTCCTGTTCGCTGCAAGACGGCCTGGGCCAGTTGCTCGAGCACCGGCGTATGGCCGGAAAAGACGGCGTATTCCGCGGCTGGCGCCAGTTGATCCACGATCGCCTGGCCCCGCTCGTCCAGCGCCTGTTGCAGCGCCTGCGTCGCTGTCAGCAGTTGATAACCGCCCAGCAGCAACGCGCTGACGGTGGCGGGTATCAGCGCCAGTAACAGCACCTTGGCGCGAATTCCAAGGTGTCTCATGGGTGTTTCTCCAGCACCGTCAACTGGCGTTGCAGGTCCTGCTCGGACGGTAGCGTCAGCCGCAGCGACTTGGCCACCTGAGCGTTGGTTCGCACAGTGAACTGCCGGGGATATTGCGGGCGGGGCCATTGCCCGGTGGCGATAACCACTGGGCAACGGTCTCGGCGGTCTGAACGCCCAGTTGCTCCGGGGTGGAAAATACGGCAGTCAGGGCGCCGGCGTCCACGAAGGCGCTGGAAAAACCCAGCGTCGGGATGTTCTGGTGATAGGTCGTCAGCAGGAGAGGATAGATGTTCTCAGGGCTGAACACCACCGGATCGGGATAGGTCAGCACGACATCGATGTGATCGAAGCGCTGCAGCACGCTGACGATATTGTCGCCGCTGTGGTACGGCTGGCTGTGCAGGCGCAGTCCTTTGTCCCGCAGCGCTTGGGCCAGTTCCGGCTCCACCCCCTGGGAAGTCGGTCCGGCGATGAAACCCACCTCCCTGGCGTAGGGCAACACCCGCTTGAGCAGTTCCAATTGCCGCTCGAACGGCTGATCCAGGTACAGAGCGGTGGCCTGGCCGGGAGACTTCGACAGGGCCTCGGCGATGGCCAGACGCGGGACCAGGGTACAGACGACCGGAACCTTGGGCTGGCTATCCAATGTACTCAAACAGGCTCGTGTACCGACCGCCACGACCAGCTCGCCCGTCGGGGGAGCGGTAGCACTCCCTTGCTGGATGATCTCGACAGGCTTACTCAGCGTGACCAGTCGGCTCTGGAAGGCTTGGAAACAGCGCTGCTGGGCGTTGTCGGCGGGGTTGAGCAGAACAATCACCTGTCGGGGAATCGGTTCTGCGGCGACCGGCGTCACCGGGAACAGGAGTAGGACGACCGCCGCCAGAAATCAACCCCGCCCCTGTTCCCAGTCGGGGCCGGCTTACTCTCGGCGTGCCAAGGCGCGACGGTTCAGTACTGGCCAGAGACGGTCTTGTTATGGCGGGTGTTATTGGACATCCCTCTCAGGTGAGGCGGCCTGTTCAGTGTGCTCTTAGAAAGACAGATCAAGCTCAAGGAACAGGAGGCGTTTCATCTGATTGGTTTCCTTATATGTGACTTCGTCATGCAGAATGTTCTCGAATTTCAGGGCGACGGTGCTGGCAGTCGGTCCCACGCCAGGCGGCGCGCCAGCCTGAGGCATTACCTACCGCTGGGGGTGCAAAGTCCGCTGGTTGCCAGATGATGTCTCGATTTTTTAAGCACATCATAATAAAAACATCGAGTTACATCATAGCACCTGAAGGCGGGTCAGGCGAGAGATTGACCGGCAGTAGTTTGCATCGCTTCAGGCAATATGTTCAACTGGCGGGAGGGTTGCATCTTTCCAAATGGGCCGACAATAGCAAGGAGATAAATAACTCGGGAGAAAGCCATGTTTGCGCTGCTGGTCGGTTCCTACCAGGTCATTAAGCGACCCTATACCTACGAGCGACGGGCGCAGGCGACGTCCCATCAATGGGTATGGAAGCAGACTGTTGCTGTGCGACGATAAACAGCCGCTGCTCGAGTGGGCCAGAACCAATCTACCCCGGTCCGGCCAGCGGTATCGCATCGAAGGCCTCGGCCATCACGCCCGCTGTGGCTGTGAAGACATTGCCCCTCAGACCGCCAACGCGGCCAGGACAGTCGTTCATTTCCGGCTGAACGGGCAGGATCGTCAGGCGACTTTTCACTGCCAGACCGAACCGGACGATGAGGGCACGTGGCGGACGCGCCTGGCATGGCTGCTGCCAGCGGCGGAGTTCGTGCGGGCCGAGCGGATCCCGGACCGTGATTAACTGCGTGCTGGCTGAAGGTTGGACGGCTCGTCAGGCGGAATCAGCGCGTCTCCATAGCCCATGAACGCCCAGGCCGCCGCATCGATCTTGAGCGGTACGACCCCACTTTTCAGGTCAACCAGATAACCGTGATGCTCCAGCACACCGCTGGTGAATAACTCGTACAGCAGCGCCGCTGCCAGATCGGCCAGCAGCGCGTTGATAAACAGCGATTGCCGTCCAAGCGTCGGCATCCTCGCCAGCTTCGGTCGCAGCGACCCGCGACGACCAGCCTGAGAGACACGCGACCAGGCACTTCCGTTAGCCGGCGAGGACGCCAGCGCTCCCAGGACGGTCATTTTGGGAGCATTTGTCTCCCAGGTGGACCAATTTGGCTGCCTTTATTCAAACCGGTTAACGCTCTAGGAAGACTTTGGTACCGATGGCTCAGTCACGTTCGTAGTCCTCTTGGTGCGAGGTCGAGGTCCTGAGTTTCAGCGGCCAGTGCGTCCAAGTCAGCCACTTGTTCTCCCGTACCGGCAGCTTGGGCAACAGTTCCAGTTGCACCACCGAGCGGGTACCCTGCCACACCGCCATGCCGACACAGTCGGCGCTGGTGTCGCCGCTGCCGGTGGCGCCGTAGAGCACAGTGTTGCTGATGATGATATTGGGAAGCTGTTATTAACCTCTTACCCCACAGCCAGATCCTTTACCGCCTTCCCATTCACCTTGAACTGGACATTCAGCACTTGGAAGATTTCGGTCGGTGTGAGAACCCGTAGTTCATGACTACCGAAGACTTGATCATCGACTTGTTCTGCCGGATAGACGACCAAATGAAGGACGTCTCGAAGCCAGCTTAACCTGAATTACCCCCCGCAAGCTCCGCTTCGTTCAGGCTACGGGCTATGTTGGCTGGTTACGGAAAGCGAATCCGCGAAAAGCGGCGGCCATTCTGGATAGCGCGGCGCTCGATCTCCTCTGCCGAGGCAATCCAGCCCCTTTCCTCCAGAAAATAGAGATAAGCGCGGGTGGAGACTCGGCGCGCGCTGTCGGGCAGATCAAAACTCGCCCGCGCAATCTTGTGATCCTCAAACAGGAATACGGCAGGCACAGCAGGTTCTTCCAGCCCGAGCCGGGTCATGTATTCCTGAATGGCCAGTTCGCCCAAACCCGCCTTGCGCGGTGGCGCACCCTTGCCGGCAGCGGCATCGGCCAGACGCTGCTGGTAACGCCGCCAGACCTCGGTGGTCACCACCGTCAAGGCTTGCTCCTTGACAAAAGCGGCAATCGCCTCGCTGGTGGGCGTCTGGTTGCGGGTCACCTCATGCAGCACCATGTCCACTGCATGTACCGGCCAGCCCGGCCGTTGCAGCAAGTCCAACCGGCCGGCGTAGGCTAGGGTGATCAGCGGCCCGGCATCTGGCGCCAGAATCGGCACGGCACCTATCCAGCCAACTGATGCAAGGCATCCACCATCTTGCGGGTTTCCGCCTCCGGCAGGCGTGGCATCGGCAGATGAGCCTGTACCATCAGCAGAAACAGGTCTTCTTCGCTGTCGATGCCCAGCTTCTTCATGACGGCTTGGTCATCCAGCCGACCCAGCGAGAACGCCAGCAGCGCGGCATAGTTCTCGTTACGGGCCGCCTCGCCCGCCTCGTAGGTTTCCACCAGATAGCGGAGTTGCGCATTCAACAGCGCATTCACCGAAGTATCACTCTTGGCAGCCACAATCTTAGCCCGCTTGAGCAGGTCGCGGTCGATGGCGCCGGTAAAGTTAACCGTCGTGCCGGCCATGATTGACCCTCCCAGAAACACTGGAAAAAGGGTAACACATAATTCTGTGTCTACAAAAAATAAGAGGGATAACCCGTAGCCCGGACGAAGCCAGAAAGCTCTTATTAATTGGACTTTGGACAAACTTAACTGACAGGAAAAAATCGTTCAGTCTCATAAAGTGAGAATGTTATCAACCAAAGCAAGGAGACTGAACGATATTAAAACAACTCACCGAAGCAGTTGCTGGAGTCTCTGGTGAACTTCCGGCAACGGCTGTATGACGCGTTGGTTTACCGGGCAGATGCCCTTTTCAACCTGCTGGACAGTCTGAGTGGGAACACGACCGCTCAGTCGGTGGTGGAGTCGAGTCTTAACGCCCCCTTTACCCGGCAGTATAGCAGCCTGCATGATGGGGTGGATAACCTGCAGCTGAGGGGGGCCAATGCGGAGATGGTGCCCGCGGCTACGGGTGCGACCCCGGTGGACTGGGTGGGGTTAATCGCGGAGGCGCTGCCGCGTCCAGCCGCGCGTCCCTTCTGGCTGCTGGGGCTCGATACCACGCCAGCGGTGCGACCTTTTGCCGAGACGTTGATGGACCGCGGCGTGGTCTATTACCCGAACCCGGCGCCGGGCAATAAGCCGATTGGGGTAGGACACCGCTACTCGGTGTTGGCCCTGTTGCCGGAACGGGGTCCGCGGGAGGCGCCCTGGGTCGTGCCCCTCCGCTGTGAGCGAGTGCCCACCGCGAAGAAGGCACGGGAGGTAGCGGTAGCGCCGATGGTGGGGGTGTTGACCCACCCACTGCTGCCGTTGAGTCAGGAGCTAAGCGTAGAAGTGGTCGACTCGTACTACAGCCAAGCCGGCTACCTGAGTCCAGTCGGCGGCTATGAGCCGCATGTGGTGATCGCGCGGTTGGCAGCCAACCGGACGCTGTACCGGGCGCCCCCTCCCGGCACCCACTCGGGACCGGGTCATCCGTGGTGGTATGGTGAGCCGGTCAAACTGTCACAAGCAGCGACCTTGGGTCCCCCGGACGACACGGCGGAACTCGACGGGTACAGCCGGCCGGGGCGACGCTGGCGGGTCCAGCTGCACCGCTGGTATGATCTGCGGATGAGTGGCAAGCACGACGCACCGATGCATAACCGGCCGTTCGACTTGATCCGCGCCACGGTGACGGATGCGCAGGGTAAGCCGCGGTTTCAACGGCCGCTGTGGTTGCTGGTGCTGGGTTCGCGGCGGCGGGAGATCTCCCTGGTGCAGGCGTATCAGGCGTACTGTCAGCGCTATGATCTGGAACACTTCTTCCGGTTTGGCAAGACCAAGCTACTGTTGGACCGGTATCAGACGCCGTGTGTCGAGCACGAGGAGCACTGGTGGCAGTGGGTCTGTCTGGCCTACATCCAGCTATGGCTGGCCGCTCCCTTGGCGGTCTGGTTACCCAGACCGTGGGAGCGCTACGCGGCCACCACGTCCGCACGGGCAGTGCCGGGGCCAGGGCAGGTGCAGCGGCAGTTCGAGCGAATTATTCGGCAGCTTGGGACACCGGCCCAGTTGCCCAAACGGCGGGGTAATTCCCCCGGGCGAGCACCGGGACAGTGTCCCGCTCCTCGTCCGCGCCAACCGGTGGTGTTCAAACGCCAGTCTTCCCTTAAAAAGGCGGCTTGAGGCACTCGGAAATCCTCTCCGGTTCCTCCGGAATAACCGCTTTTTCAAAGCGGAAAGAGTGAGGTTTGTCCAAAGTCCAATTATTAACCTCTTATTCCACAGCCAGATCCTTTACCGCCGTCCCATTCACCTTGAACTGGACCTTGAGCACTTGGAAGATTTCGTTAGGCGTGAGAACCCGTAGCTCATGACTGCTGATAGGCCGATCAGGTTGAACACTCAACTCTATCCGTTCGCCGGCGGTCAGATAGCGCCGGTAGGCTGCCAGCAGTGCCGGTCCTGCATACAGCCCCTGTCGGCGCAGCGATTCCGCAAAGAACTGCACCTGCGCATCGATATAGTGCTCGACCGTCAGGCCGCTGCTGGCGGCGCACAGGCGGTTGGTGCGCGCGTTCAGCGAGTCATCGGCCAGCGTCAGCACGGCGTTCGATAAGCGCGGCGGTGTGCTGAGCAGTTCCTGCGGGAGGAGGGGATTGGCGGCGAGGACCAGATCGATCACGACTTCTGCCGACAGCATGTCCTTGAGAGCTATCCTCAGCATCACCTCGCCCGGGGCTTTGCCCAGATCGTATCCCACGTGCAGGTCCATGGAGAGGGTCCGATACCCCATCGCTTGCAGTGCTTCGGGGCCAAATACCTTGATACCGCCGCAGCGGGTGTACCTGAATGTTGTCTCTCCCTCCTTCGTCGCGGCGCCCAACCACTGCTGTAACAGGCGGCTCCGTACAGGTAACTCAAGGTCGCTGATAGACACCGATACCGAGCGGGGCAATCGACCTGTTTGCAGTGCCCGCTTGATTGCCGACAGCGGAAAAATGGCGGAAGAATGAAGCTGGATCGAGCCGATGCGGATCTCCTCTCCCTGTTGCCATCGAATCCTGATCCCGTCGATGCCCACCGATCCCGACAGCGACACACTGACATGGCTATAGCTTATCCCGGCGTAGGGCCTCAAGAGCGCTATCGCCTGGTCAGCGAACCGGCGGGTGTCATGGCGGAGATACCCCACCAGGCCGGCACTGAATACCACCGCACACGCTACAGCGAGCAATAACACCGCCATGATCGAGTGGCGCCCGGCTTTCATTCGGCTGCCCCTGCCGGTGTTACGAACCCCTCCTGCGCTCCTTGATTGAGCACCAGCGGGACCGAATTGCGACCGCTTTTCGGCGCCAGATAGATGAACACCCAGTCCGGCAGCGCCTTACTGAACGCCGTTATTTCCGCCAGGCTGGGGTTATCCAGCCGGACCTGGTTGAGTTTCAAGGCGCTGCCGGTCCCGGCCTGAAACCCGCCGCCGATCTTGCCGTACACGGTGTCGTACTGTTTCAGGAATGCCGGCGCTTGCACCACCGGCAGCGGCAGGCTGGCCGGATGTCCCGCGCCGACATGGAACCGACAGGTCTGCGGCGGACAGTCGGGACCTTCCAGCCAAAGCCGCCCGTTGCCGGCATCCACGGCGTTATAACCCCGGCCGATGGTGTCCAGATAGGCGCGCCGCAGGATCGCCCCGGCCTTTGCCACGGCCTCGGCGGAACTGGCGCCGACCGAGGTCGGTATCCACAGCAGGATATCGTCCGCTTGTCCCGGCGCGACAGCCGGGGGTAGCAGCAGCGACAGCGCGCTCATCGCCCCGGCGGCTTGCCAGCGCACGCCAGGCGGCGGATTGAGCACATTGACCGCCGCATAGCCCAGATCGGTTGCCGTGCGGGTTCCGCTTCTCCCGTTCCGCCCGGCGTCGAGCAGCGCGGCAGGCACATCGTTGAGAATAGGACCCCCAGGCTGACTGACCAGGCCACCGGCGATGACGATATTCATGGCCCGACTCAGAGTCGAATCATACGGCGGCGGCGGCTCGATCACCGTGGTCCTGGGCGCCACCGGCCCAGTCGCGCAGCCACCCAGCGTCAACAACAGCAAGCCCATAAGGATTGTTTTACCAAGAACGTTCGCCATGCTCTTTTCACCTCTGCCTGCTGGCTAATTCCCCCACAGATCCTGACCGACCTGTCGGCGCACGCCGTCAACGTCGATCGGATCGATCCGGTTTTGCAGCCGCTCCTGACTGTTGGGCCGCTGCCTCGTGGTATCCAGCACGTTGCCGCTGCCGGTCAACCCGTCCACCGACAGATCGCGGGTGGTCGGCAGATGACCGGTCGCCGCCAGGATGCCCAGCCACTCGTCCAGATTCACCCGATTCCAATCCACTTTTTCCAGATCGCCCACCGCAATCCCCTCGCAGTCAGGATCTTCCGCATCCCCCCAGCCCCGGCCCAGTTGCGGCCGGATCTGCTCCTGTAATATCCGCGATAACGGCGACGAGAAGCAGCAATAGGCCTCCCGCTTTTCAATACACTGCCCCACCACCTGGGTGGCGCAATAGGACCCCACCGCGTGACAGGTCTTCAATTCCCGTTTGGCGCCCAGCGCAAACTCGTCCTTCTCACACTTCCAGATGATCTGAATCAGAATCATCGCGATCTGATAGATCATGTAGGCCCATAGAATGACCTGCAGCACGGTCATGGCGGCCGCCGCCCAGCCGGCCAACTGAAAGGTGCCGCTGACGTAGGCGCCGCTGGGACCGGCCACGCAGTTGGCGGTGCAGGTAAACAGCGCGCTCTGCGCGCCGGCGCCGAACAACTCCCCGACCGCCTCGGCTGCACTGTTGATCATCGCCTGCATCAGGCTGGCCTCACCGGTGATCGACTCCGCCGCCGAGGTAAACGGCTGGGTAACCGTATCCCAGGTCTGGGCGATCGGCTGGCGCAGCGTCTCCCAGGCGCCCTTGAGGGCCTGGCCGGCCGTACTGGTGGCGTTCCAGGAAGTGATGGCGCCATCCAGCTTGAGCGTCGCCATCACCAGAGTGATGTAATCGGCCAGCGATACGCCGCTCGGCCGCTCGCAGCAGTTGACGATGCCGCCAACCGCTTTCTTGCATTCCATCGCCTCGCCGGTAAAAATCCGGCAGGCTTCGGTCACGCCGTTATGGCCGCTCAAATCGCCGCAGTTCATATCGGCGGCGATGGCCTGCGCCGCCTGCAACGCCGCCGCCGCTCTGGCAAAATCGGGATTCTGTTCCGGTTGCTGCACCACACACTCGCCGCCCATGCAGCGCACCGGGCCGGGACAGCGATAGGTCGAGCGGGTGGTGAGGGTGGCCACCTGACTGTCGAAGCCACAGTCATAGGTATCGGTGAAGACATAGCAGGTGCCGGAAGCGCCCTGGGCGCCGGCCACACACTCCGATTTGATGAAGCCGCAGTGGGGATCGGTTTCCAGCGCCCTGCAGGTGCTGGCGGCGGTAGTGCCGGCGTTATTGACCGGACAGTGCTGCCCCCCCTGGGGATCGGTCCAGCAGTCCAGCGCGCCCAGGTTATAGCCACACTGGGTCTCGAGCCGGATCGCGCCGCAGAGTCGCGGTATTGCCGGCAGTGGCGGGGGCGGGAACAGGTCACTCAGGGGATCGCCTTCGCAGACGCGGACATTGCCCACGACGATGCAGCCGGCATTATCGGGCGGTTGCGTGCAGGTGGCCGTGCCGGTACAAAAACCATCGGCGACACTTTCCCAGGTTTGCAGGCAGTCCGATGGCCCCCAGCCCTGTGTGGGGTTAACCGCCCAGAACTGGTACTGCGCCGCATACTTGTACCATTGGGTGCCTACCTCGTCGCAGTTATCGTCCAACTGTACGCTACCGACCAGGCCGTTGGCGCAACTCGGCGCCTGGAGGACGCGATAACAGGTACTGCTGTCCAGTTCGCCGGCCACTGGTCCGCCCGGCCAGTCCCAGGCGCCGACAAACTGCACCCGGGTTCCCGCCCCGGCGGGACAGAGTTGATTGAAATCGAACACCGGCACGACGGCGGCAAACTGATTACCGTCGGTGGGCGCCACGGTATGCCAGGCGCCGGTGGTCAGATCGAACTGGAAGGTGTTCTTCTCCACTCCATGGGCCGCTACGTACACATCGATCACGGTCGGCAGCGGCCGGGTCAGCTCACAGCGCTCCGTCCCCAGACGCTTGACCCGTTCGCAGGTGCGGTAGTCGGGCACATGGGCGCCGAACGAACCCGGCTGAACCGTGGTCTCGACCGAGCAATCGGCAAACTGCCGGGCGATCACGTCCAGGTTGCCCAGGGTGGCGTCGGTCGTGCCCCAGATCGGATCCTGGGTCAGATCCGGCGGGACTTTATTGAGGGATTGGATCAAGGTTCGGTAAGCCTCCCCGTGGGCGGAGGCTTCCGTCCCCAGCCGGACCGTGGTCGTCGCCGTGGCGTCCCTGACGGCGTTGCTGTCGCCATACAACGCTTGCAGATCCTGTTGAGTACCGACGCGGGGGCCGGGAAATAACTGACCGGACGGAATCTCCAGGCGGTTCGGCGTGCCGGGGAACAGGACCAGCGTCCCGTCCTGCCTGACCTCCGGCAACAGGACAGTATCCCGCGCGCCGGCGCCGGCGGCCTGCCCCTGCCCGGCGGCCTCCGTCATGGGATCGCTCCAGGCCATGCCACTGGGGAGGCAGGCGACGGTGACGCACAGCACCAGGGCGAGGACCTGTTGCAGGGGACGATACCGGGTCACGGGCCCCCCCTAAAACCGCAGACAGCAGTCCACCCAGCGCCACAGCAGGTGCACGAAATCTTCGCCCACCGCCGGCACATTGCGCCATTCTCCCCAGGTGAAGGTGCTCTGGCCGATCCAGTGAGTGCTGTTGGCTTCGGCGACCGGGTAGAACTGCTCCAGTCGATACTGGTTTTTCGGCAGGGTGGGATGGATATAGCCCCGGCACAATGCTTCTTTGCCCATCGTCTTCCAGGCCAGCCCCCGGCGGTGCAACGCCGCCACCGCCCGGGTGGCGATCAGACTGGTATCGCGCGGCGGCGACCCCTGCCAGTTGATCGTCCCGGTGAGCGGATACAGGTTGCCCCAACTGCCGGCGCACCAGAACAGACTCTCGAGCGGTTCCTGCGCGGTCGCCATCCCGGCATCCACCAGACAGGCCGCCAGCGCCACCGGGTTGGCGAACAGCGCCGCTTCGGGATTGAGGAGGAACGCCAGTTCGTCGCTGTTCCAGGTCGGATCCAGCTCCGACAGATACATCAGATCGAAGTCCATGTAACCGTCGGCGTTGCAGTCCGGCTCCACGAACAGATCCAGCATGATCAGCAGCGGGAAAGCATAGTAGTGAAAATGGTAGAAGATCGCATCCGAGGTATCCTGGGTGACATTGCGGTAGCCGCCCAGCAGCCGTGGATTATTCCGCAGCCGGATGCCGCCCAGCACCGGCGCGCAGTAGGGAATCCGCACCACCTCGATCAGCCGGGCCGGGGTCCAGGCGCCCAGCACCATACCCGGCTCAGGCACACCCAGCGGATCGGGGCAGGTGCAGAAGGCGTCATTGGCGGCGCTGGCGGGCGCTCGCGCCGGGCCGCTGCCCAGCGTCATGCCCGCGATTCGGAATGGCAGCAGGCAGGACCAGCAGATCTCGGTGATCAGCTTGCTGCTGAACACCTCGGCATTGGGACACCCCGGCTTGAGGCTGACGCCATCCGCCTGAGTCACAGGAGCTACCGCCAACCCACTGCACAGCAGGAGAGCCCGTCCGATGCGGGCCAGCCAGGTGAAGTTTAGCGGTGACATCACGGCCTGACCTCCCGCACTACCAACTGCTGGCCGTCGGCTTCCACCACGGTGGGCGTCCGCTCCAGGTGGAAGCGGTCTTTGATCTCCGCCGTCAGCAGGTAAACCGGCTGTGCCAGCGTTCCTTCCAGCCGCTGCAACGCCTCCCAGCCGTCCGCCCGATCCAGTCGGGTGGTGACATAGATGACCGGCCGGTCAGCCGCTGCGCCCAGCCGCCGGGCGGCGGCCACCTGAACCGGCTGACTGCCGTCGAAAATCACCAAGCGGCGGTCGAAAGGCAGGATCTCCAGCGGATTGAGGCGATCGCCGGCGCGCGCCACGTAGCGGCCATCCGGCGCCGGAATGTCTCTGGCCACGACGATAGAGGGATCCACCCGGCGTACCCGGTCTTCAGCGGCCGGCGGCAGTTCCACAAAGCGCGCCCGCTCCCAGAACCGTTGCAGCGCCTTGCTCTTCAGGGTCTCGCCGTCCAGGTTCGCCAGTCGGCGCTGTATTTCTTCCAGCAGATCGGTTTCGGCGATGGCCTCGACCGGCCCCCAGGTTCCCAGATCGCCGCTTTCTCCCGCCTGCACCCGCGCCCTGAACCAGTCTAACGCCAGCGTTCCCCTGACCCAGGCCACGCGGTTGCCGTCCTGCTTCAGAAGCAGTACGGGCACCACGGTTACGCCGGCCTCCCGAAAAGCAACCGGGTCCAGTTCCACAATGGGAGGCGGCTCAATTCTCCGCAGCAGCCGGTGAATATGACGCAGGGCCGTGTCGATGCGCTCGCCGGGCAGCACGCCCCGGAATACGATCCGCACCGGGTCACGGCCGGCGGCCTGCTCGAAGAGCGTGCGCAGCTCGCTGTCAGCCAGCGAGCGCGAGACGAATACCGTTAGCTGCTGAGCGCCTGCGGGTCGCTGAACTCCTGCGTCCCGGGTCGGCAAGCCCGGTTCTGCCGGTGGCGGCTGAGAGGCGGGCACTGCCGCCGGATTGCGCTGGAGCCAGGGCGGTATCTGTCCCTGCAATGACTTCTCGATGATCTGCTGCGACCGGTCGAGAAGCTGTCTGTCCGGTTCCGACAGCCCCTCGGCCTGCACCTGCCCGGCCAGCGCCAGCAGCAGCCAGAGGCCGGCCGCCGTCAGCAGACCCATCGCTATCCAGCCGAGCAGCCGGTTGGCGCGGCGTTTCAAGGCATACCGGAGGCGGGTGGTGTAGATGAGTCTCAAGGCGACCAGCGCCAACAGCGCGGGCAGTCCCCAGGGCAGCGCCTGGTCGAGCAGCCGGCAGGCATCGTACTGATCCCACCGCAGCGGCAACGGGAGCGCCGCGTAGAGGGGCGCCAGAAAGTCGTCAACCGCCTGGCAATAGGCCGCGTACATGTCGTCGCTACCACAGCGGATAGGCGCGTCCCAGCACCTGCGCCTGCCGGACATAACCCCAGTAGCGGGAATCGTAGCTGTCCGCACTGGTCCCCATCACGAAATAGCTTGCAGCCGGCACCGGCTTGTCGCGCTGGAAATCGGTCGGTTGCCGGCCCAGGGTGAACACCAGGGGCGTCACGCCCAGGCCCGGCAGCGGGGTGACCAGGGTCCTGTCGTTCACCGCGATCCGGTCGCCGATCTGGACCCGGTCGCCCGGCAGCCCCCGCACGGCCTTGATCAGCGTGACGCCAGCCTGGAAGTAAGGCGCCAGGCGCTCGTCCCCTCGAAAGGCGAGATACTCATCGCGGGCCGGGTGCTTGTAGTAGGTATCGATCAGAAACACCCGATAGGGCAGACACAGGGCGTTCTGCACCCCGATGCCGAGGCGAAAACGGCCGCTGATCCACTGCCCCAGGCCGACGAAAACCAGGGTAATGAGCAGCGCGCCGACAGCGAAACGCCGTGATTTACTCCGTAGGCACATACAGATCCTCCGGCGCTCCCAGGACAGCTTTGCTGTCCAGCACGACATAACCGGCGTCGCTCAGCGTTTTCACCTGGCCGCCCACTTTGTCCAGGATACGCCTGGAATGCGCCTCTGCCGTCTCGCCGGTCGTGCCGGGCGTTTCCTGCACCACCTTCGCCACATCCAGAATAGCGACCGAGGGACGGCTGGCGAGGTCCGCGCGCAACTCCCTGAGCGACCAGACGCCGGCGGAGAAACCGCCCACGGCGCCCGCGAGCACCCCGACCAGCCCGGCGGTGACGAGCTTCATGGCGCCGTTCTCCGCCGTTCCAGCAGCGTTCTGATCGCCTGGTCCTGCGTCAGGCCCTGCGCCATCAGTTCCTGCAGGGCGCTGACATCGGCGGGCTTGGTGGAGTAGAGCAGTTGGGTGTAGGGATCGACGATGACCCGGCCGACGCCGGCGCCGAATTCGGTCAGGCACAGCACCTCGGCATAGGCCCCCGGTTGGGTGTGCACGGTTCGCAACAGCAGATAACCCCCGCCGCCCAGGGAGGCCAGTCGGCCGGCTTTCTCCAGGGCCGTGATGGCGTCCGGACTCTGCCCCAGCAGCAGCCGGTTGGCCGAGTTGTCGAGGATCGCCCGACCGCCGGGACTGTCGTAGAGGTCCTGCAAGCCCTGGGTGATGGTGACGGCGGCGCCGTTCTGCTTGCGGAACCGGCGGTAGCCGGTTTCGATAAACAGGCCCACGTCGCCGGCGCCCAGCAGATCCCACGCTTCATTGATGAGCACGAGCTTGCGCCGTTCCAGCTCATCCGTCCGCTGGTACATCACCTGCTGAATCTGATAGATGATCAGCAGCAGCACCACCTGCTGCAAGTGTTTGCGCCCCTTGAGTTCGGTCAGTTCGATCACGATAAAATCCGCCTCCAGGCGGACATTGCTGGCGCCGCTGAAGAAGCGGCCGTACTGGCCCTCGCGGGTAAACGCATACAACTGCCGTCCCATGTCGCTGACCCGGGGGTCCTGCTCCGCCAGCAGCGCCGCCGCCATGTCATCGAGAGTCAGGTCGTGTCCCTGGCTATCCCACGCCTGCTTCAGGAGGCGCTTCAGTTCGGCGGTTTGCAGATCGTCCAGCGGCCGGGTCGGGGCGATCATGGCCGCCAGCAGGCCCACCAGCATGTCTTCCTCGTCGCTGTAGTCCCGCACCAGTTCGAACGGATTGATGCGCAGACTGCCATCGTTCTTGAACTCCAGGAATTCGCCGTGCAGCACCCGCGCCAGCTTCTGGTAGGACCGGCCGACATCGATCACCCAGACGCGCCCGCCGGTTTCCAGATAGGACTCGATCAGTTGGTTGGCAAGAAAGCTTTTCCCCTTGCCGCTGGCGGCGGCGATGACACCGTTGTAGTTGCTGCGCGATTGAAACAGGTCGAGGCCCATCGCCTGGCCGTTACGGGAAAACAGGGTCAGCACTGGCGCGCCGGTGCCTTTCCAGTCACCCAGCACCGGCAGCAGGGGAACCACATGGCGGGTCGCCCAGGTGCGGTAGCGGTGCGTTTCCTTGAGCGCCTGCCGGTCGGCGCCGAACGGCAGGCAGTGCAGGAACAGCGGCAGGCAGAAATAGCGATCCGGCAGCACCTGCAACCCGTTTTCCCGGTAGAACGTTTGCAGATTGGAGACGGCGGTAACCGCCTCCTCCCGGCGGCTGTGAACAGGACAAAGCCCAGGTACAGCCTGACCGGGCGGTCGCCGTTGTCCATGGCGTCCCGCATCAGGTCGAAGCCCTGTTTACGCTTCGCCAGTTTAGGGACGAATTTCAGCAGCGGGCTGTAGGTCTGGTGGGCCACCCACTGGCCGCTGCGCTCCAGGGCGGCGCGGCTGTTGACTGCATCCGGGATCAGCACGGTGGCGGTGATCAGCAGGTTCTCGCGCACCCCGCGGGTGCCGGTCGTCACATCGCCGAGGTAGCGCAGGGCGTTGCCGAGGAACACCCGTTCCGGGTATTGCTTGACCGACAGCACCGTCACCCGCCGGTACCGAGCCACAGACCATCTTGATCGACCCGCAGGGCGGTGTCGAAGTCTAAGATCTGCTCGCACAGCAACTGGTCCGGGCGGTACAGTGGAATGCCCGGCTCGCGCCAGCCAGCGTCGGCTCCCCAATTCAGGATCGACGCCATGAACCGCAGGTACGGTTCCGGCTCCAGCGGAACCGGTCCGAATCCCGCTGTGCGCAGAGTGGGTTCCACGCTGTTGCGCCGATCTTGGGCCTCGCCGAGTTCCCGCTCGGTCGGCTCGACGCCGGCCAGCGGCAGCTTGGCCGTGATCAGCAGTTGAATATCCCGCACGCGGGCGCCGGTATAGGGTTCCAGCGGTTCACGGGCGCCCTCTCGGATAAACCGGGCGCGGGCGGCGACCCGCTCGCGCGCCTCGCCCGGCGGCAAGCGGAACCGCCGGTTGTGATAGGCAGCCAGGAACGGCTCGATATCGGGCGAGGTCCACAGCGTAAATTGCAGCAGCGTGCCGGTCGGCCAGTTCAGGTTCAATAGCACATTGAGGTTTTCCTGCAGATTCTCCGTGCTGACGGCCGGCTGGCAGAGAAAGCCGAAGCCGATGCTGTTGTCGGCCAGCAGGAACAGTTTTCGCTCCGGCTCGAAGGCCAGCGCCGGGAACAGCTCGCTGGCCCGATCCCGGCGGGCGGGAAGGGTCATGGCGGCGGATAGACCTTTCATCGGTTTACGGTCAGGTAAGCGTTGTCGGCGGAGTCCCAGGGGACAGGACCGCCAGCGGCATCTCCCGGTTGGCTTCTGTGCCTGCCCCCTGGAACTGGGCAGTCGCCCTCAGGACACGAGCAGCGGCAAGGCGCCGACTGCATTCAGGGCGTCGAGTGGCGTGAAGACCGTCAGGGCGGGCGGCGTGATCGGCAGAGTGGCGACGATGACGCCATCCACCAGTCCCTGTGCATAGTAGACGGTGATGCCGATGCCCAGACCGACGGCGAAACCGGCCAGACTCTGGGTGACGACCGCGGCGATGGCGGCGACGATAAAGGCCAGAATCATCACGATCCGGCCGGGCGTTCCCTGCATGTAGCCGACCAGCTTGTCATAGATATCGTCGAACTCGGCGCCACCGACGCCGGCGCAGGCCTCGGGCGCGATGACGGTCGTCGCCAGCACCGCCAGCAGGCAGGCCAGCCACAGGCGACTGTTCTGTAGGAAAGAAGGGGAATGAGGGGAAGAAGCACAAGAAGGCAATGGTGTCAGCATCGCAGTGAATCTCCTGATGCAGGTAGTGAGAAGTGGATTTACGGGTTACGGCGTTGTACTCGTGGCGATCGCTCGTTCAGGGTCAGTTTGTCTCCTCTGGGTTGCTCTTCGTCACGCCGCACCACGTGCAGCGGCCGGAGCGTCACCTCCGGCCCGGTGGCCGCCATGCCCAACTGCCAGCGGCGCGGCTCGATTTCGGTGAAAATGAAGCTGGTCGAGTGCAGGTTCCCCGTTCCGTCCTCCCAGGGCGCGATCCACACCCGCATCACCTGGGACTGGGTCCGGATCGGCAGCGGATTGCTCACCCGCAGAACGGGCGCCGGTCCCTGGATACGCTCCCCGGCCGGGCTGGCGCCGCTCGGTTCCACCGGTGTCTTTTCCTGGCGCTGGCCGCCACCCCGGACCGTGTCCGTGGTTTCGGTCGCCTGGTATACCTCCCTGGCCGACAGACACTGGACGCCTTCCGGCATCCCCGCACAGCCGAATGCATCGCTGCCCGAGACGGCGTCGAACACGGCGCAGCCGCTCAGGCCGAGGTGGACGGTTAACAACAGGAGCAGGTACTGGGTCTTCATCAGAATAGTCCGGTGAGTCACTCTGCAGAGGGTCGATAAATGGGCTGTGACGGTGAGTTTCAATGCGCCCGCTCGGTCAGCCGCAGCCGCTGGCCGCGGTGGACGATGAAGTCGATCTGCCGGCCGGCATCCACCTCGATGACCGGGAACATGTCCTCGGCCATGTCCAGATAGAACTGCGCCAGCCGGTCCAGGGCGCTGCCGACGCCGGCCAGCGCCGCCGAGCCGACGGCCTGGGGGGTGAGATTGCTCTGATACTGCACGTCCCGCTCCACCCGCCCGGTGGAAATGGTGGCGACCGGCTGCTGCCGGAACATCGAGGCGAACGCTTCCAGAAAGCCCGCCTGCATGGCGCGCGCCAGCACCGCGCCCTGTTTGCTCACCAGCCGCCCCCGTATCCCCGCTTTGCCGTCCTCGCCCACAGCATAGGCTTCCAGTGTCGTCTCGATCACGCCACCGTCGTCGCGCACACAGCTCAGGTTTTCAGCACGCAGGTAGGCCCGCTCGGAACTCAAGTCACCATAACCGGAGGCGATCAGGAAACATTCGCGGATATCCACGGTGAAGCGGTTGGGCAGGATGGCTTCGTGCTTGACCCGCAGCAGAATCGGGATCGGATCGGCGCGGGCGCCCTTGCCGGTGGCGGCATCCATGCCGGTCAGCAGGGTGCCGCTGATGATGCTGACCGGTAGGAAACGGTCTTCCTCTTTCGTGGCGCGGGCGCCTGCCGGTCCACCTTTTCCCTGATTGCCTTTGGCGGCCTCGCCGGCGGCTGTTCTCCCTCGCGAGGGGCCGCTGTCTGCCGCAGGACCCGGATTTCTGGAGGTGACGCCGGCGCTTTGGCCGCCGCCGGCAGCAGGCCGGGCGATGGTGCTGCTGGCGGCAGCTCGCCGATTTTGTTCGGACCGGCTCCCGCCAGGCCGAGTGGCTGAAACAGGGTTCCCGGCGCCAGGGTGCTGCGATCCACGGTTCCCGGTTTGGGCGGTGGCTGTCGCTCCGGTGATAGCGTTGCCCTGGGTAGCGGTAGGGTGGCAGCCGGGGGTTCACCTTCTGCCGGTTGGGCGCCATCCCGGTCTCTGGGTAGTCGTTCCCTGGGTTCTTTGGCTTCAGCGGGTGGCGCCGCGGCAGTTTCCGCCCGGCTGGCCAGCCGTCTGACGTCTTCTTTCAACTCCCGGAGTTCGTTCAGCCGGCCTTCGACCTCGGCCTGGATCCGGCGCAGGTTTTCTTCCATCGAGGTGGATTTGCCGGTCTGCAGCTGTTGGATGTCCTTGTTCAGGCCATCCATCCGCTGCGCCAGGGTCCGTAACTCCGCCACCATCCCGTCGATGCCCAGCGAGCGCACGTCCTTGTCGGTCAGAATCTGCTTGATCGTCTCATCGCGGGCGCCGCGGCGTCGCTGGACCGGGTCCTGGCTGACGAAGGGGTAGATGACCGCGATCAGCACGATCACCACGCTGGCCACGACCAGCAGCCGTTGCCATTTGGGATCGAGGCGGGTCCACCAGTCCGGCATGGGCGCGGCTCAGCGCTTTACCAACGACGGTCTTGGCGTCAGGGCGGCCTTGTCCTCTGGTAACTGGCGCCGCAGGGCGACGTACAATTCAGCTTCCTGACCGGCCTCCAGTCGCACCCGCGGCCAGGCCGCCACGGCGGCGGTGCGCGGTCCGGCGCAACCGGTTTCGCTGAGCTCGGTGACGCCGGCGCCGACGTTGCGGGCCAGGGCGATGACGATTAGCAGTTGATGGCCCTCCACCACCTGGGCCGGCCGAGCTCGATGCCGGCCAGGGCGCACTCGGGCACGGGATCGCCGGCGCCGAAGCGGCGCAGGTTGAAGCCCGGGGTATTTCTTCCAGTGCCAGCGCCCGCATGACCCGGAGCAGCGCGTCCACGTAGGGCTGCTGTTCCTCCCCTGGCCGGGCCTGGCCGGTGCTCACCGGGGTGAAGGGGTAACGGCCGCCTTCCAGCCGCAGTTCCAGTTCCCGCGGCGGCATGCCGCAGGGCACCAGTGTCACCGCGAGGGCCACGGCTTCGCTGTTTTCCGGGGTGATGAACAGCGACACCGGCTGTTCGCCCTCGGTGGCGAAGTACACTACCCGATCGGTCACCTTGACGGTGGCGGTTTTATCCATGGTGGTGACGTTGGGTTGTTGGAACGGGGTGACGATCCGGTTGGTGTGTCCCCGCGCGACCGGGATCACTTCGGTCACCCCCGGCCGGACGGTCAGCGTGTTTCCCGTCAGGGCGCTGCCGCAGACCCCTTCGCGGGTCAGCGGCGGCGCCGGTTCCCGGCCGTTGGCCAGTACGGCTCCACTGCTCAGCAGCAGCAGGACAGCGATCAGGTAGCGGTTCATGCAGTCTCCACAGAGGTGGCTCGGCTTACGAGGCAGGCGGCGCTGCTGGCTCACCGCCGGCTTTTTTGGGTGGTCCGCTGTAGGCGGTCAGTTGGGTCAACTGGGGGCGGTAATCCTTGATGGTGAACCGCATCTCGTAGGTCCGCTCGCTGCGCTGGGCGGCGCCGGCGACGCCGGTGGTGGTCAGGGTTCCGCTCACGTACACCCGGTCGGTGGCCGGATCGTACTGGGTCTGGCGGGGACTGAAGGCCAGCGTGACCTGTTCCTTCCGCAGGCTGCCGAGTTGCTCGGCCACCGCGTCATGCACCGGCTGGTAGATGGTGGGCGCCAGCAGCGGCTCCAAGGCGCTGAGGATCAGGTCGGTACTGCCGGGGGTGACGTTGCCCAGCAGTTGCGCCACGAACAGCCCCCACGCCATCTTGTAATTGGCGTCTGCCGCCTGCCGGGCCACGGTCACCGCCTCGTTGAGGGTAGGCGGCGTCAATATCACCGTGGTGTCTTCCCGGCGGGCATCGAGCCAGGCGATGACATTGCTGACGACCAGCAGCAGGATGATGATCCGTCCCCAGTGATTCTCCTGCCGGGTGCCCTGCCAGGTCTGCAGGTACTGATTCAGGTTCATGGCAGGAATAACCGCCGGTAGGGATTGAGGACGCTGTAGCCCTTCAAGGGCATCAACCCGAACCAGTACAGCCGGTGGTAGAGATAGCCATCCGGGCGGTTGTCGCGGAAGCGCCGGAAGAGTTTGATCAGCAGGAAACTCAGCAGCAGGCAGACCAGCAATTGCTCCAGCAGGACACCGGCGATCAGCATCCCGAAAAAGGGGACCATTTCCTCGGTGCTCGCCAGCAGAATCTGATGGGCGTCGTCGAGACCTCGCGGCAGTTCTATCGGCTCCACAGCGGCTACCTCACCATCGACAGGGGATCGGGAGGGGATTGTGGCGCGGGCAGGGAGTTGGTGGGGTGGGGAAAAATGCGGCTTAGCAGAGGGGTTTCGTTTTTTCCCTTACCGTCTCAGCGGTTAGGATAAAACCACTGGAGGAATACAACGGTACTACCGCTGGCTATAATGGTTGTAGGGTGCAACCTTTAAAGGCATGGCAGAGTACGGTTATGCAGATCAAACTCACGGTAAGGCTCGACAAGAGCCTGATAGACAAAGCGAAGTTCTGGGCGCACGCACGTCAGATATTGGTGTCGCAATTGGTAGCCGAAGTGTTTTCGCAGCTCCCCGATGAGGTCAGCTCGCCGGCGCTGAGCCCGTGGACTCAGCGCCTGATCGGGGTGGCGAAAACGGCTGGCGAAATGACGGATGCCGACGTCCAGCGTGATTATCATCGCTATCTTGAAGAAAAATACCGGTGAAACGCGTTGTCTACGATACCAACGTCGCGCTCGACGTTCTGCTGCAACGCGACCCTCATTTTCAGGCATCCGCCAGGGCGCTGGATGCCGCGGGATGCGGCCAGGTTGAAGGGTATCTGGCAGGCCATGCGATTACGACCATCGCCTACATTCTGCAAAAAGCGGTAGGCGCAGCACGCGCAAGGCTGATTTTGAGCGATCTCTTATCCCGGCTACAGGTAGCGCCAATTACAGACGCCGTGATACGCCGTGCACTGGCAAGCCCGCTGACGGACTTTGAAGATGCTGTCTGTCACGCCGCTGCCGAGGAAGTCAATGCGGTGGTTATCGTGACCCGTAATGTGAGCGACTTTGCGAAGGGTGCCATCCCGGCGATCCTACCTGATTTGTTTCAGCTCGATTGAATTGGGGGTTGCCGCTGCAACGACAGTGCGTATAGAGGAATGACTTCGATGAATACCATCAGTATTGCGCTGGAAGAAGATATAGCAGCTCTGCTACAAGCATTAAATCAGCCTGTGCAACAGGCTGCTCGCGAATTCATCGTGCTGGAGCTGTATTGGCGCGGTACGATTTCCAGTGGTAAAGCGGCGCAACTGCTGAACATGCCACGCTGGGAGTTTGTGCGTCACGCCTCACGTCTTGGGTATTGCTTTTTTTGACTTGACCGAAGATGAATGGGCGGCTGAACGGATGCAGGCAGAGACGCTATGACAGCGGCTACCATTGTTCCAATGCGAGTCCCTTGATTGCACTGGAGCAAATGGGTTGTCTCCATCTGTTGGGGCAGCTGTTTGCGAAAATCCTGGTTCCACCCGCCGTAGCCCGTGAGGTTGCTCCCACGGTAACGTTACCCGCCTGGGTCGAGCAACACAGTTTGACGCAAGCTATCGGGCCACTGATTCTGGGCGCCGCTCTGGGTGCAGGGGAAAGCGAGGCCATCAGCTTGGCGCTTGAAATAGGGGCTCAGCGGGTGATCCTGGACGACCGTCCGGCACGAAGACTGGCCCAGGCGCTGCACTTACCCGTCATCGGCACACTGGGTATTTTACTGGCCGCCAAGCGACACCTTCTCCTACCAGCGGTACAACCGAGTCTCGACGCCTTGCTGCGCTACGATTTCCGTATTGCCCCCGACCTCTATCGACAAATCCTCTCGGATGCCGGTGAAGGTATCTGAGGGTACGGAGCAATCGTGATACACAACGTTGGACTACATGTCTTATGTTTCGTGAAACCAGGAGCCTGCAGCAGAAGCGCTGGCAACGAGGCCGAACAAGCTCTCTAACCGACTTTCCCCAGAGCAAGCCGATCAGGGTATCGTTCGGGATACGGTCGTCTCCCCCTCAGCATCATCCACGGCTGTCAGTTCCACCACCAGCGCCTGCCCTGCCACTGGGGTCACCGACAGCGTGGCGCCGCTCAATCCCACCGGTGTCCCGTTGACCACCCAACGATACCCCACCATCTGCCCATCGGGATCTTTGCAGGCAGCGGTCAGCCGGTAGTACTTGCCGCCACTGCGCGGCTCCGCGTCCAGCGTGCAGACCGGCGGCTGGTTGGCCACCACCGTCAACCGAGTTTCTTTGCTCGCTCTGGCGCCATAGGTTGACTCGATCTCCGCCCGTAGGATGTGCTCGCCGACCGGCAGGCCGATAAACCGCGCGTAGTTGCCCGTCCCCTCCGTGGCCAGCCGTTCGTTCTGATAGAAGCGGTACTGGCGGGGGCGATCGCTGGGATGACCGCCGGTGACGTCCACATACAACGTCACATCCAACGGCGCCCGGTGGTGAGTATTGGAGGGCCTGGCATCCAGAGTCAATTCGTAAGGTACCGGCTCCAGCGCCGTCAGCGTGGTCTGCACCTGGCTGCGGTTACCCCGGCTGTCGGTGATCTCCACGTGGACCGGATAAGCGCCGGCGGTGGCCAGTTCCAGCGTCGCCTGCGGACCTTGCTGCTGCACCACCCGCGCGTTCGGCGGCATCAACCAGGTGTAGACCGGCTTCTCCAGCCGTCCGGTAAAGCCGGGAGCGATCACCTCCAGCGTGACCTGGGACGGCGCATAGGCGATTCTTTGCCTGACGCTCAGTTCGAACGCCGGCCAGAGGTAGCGCCCCACCGTCACCCGCTGGGTGACCTGCCGGCTGCCACCGGTGTCGCGGTAGCCCTCGATCCAGCCGGTGAATACCAGTTCCACCCGACCGGCGTCGGCAGCCGCCGCGGTGGGAGTATAGTCCACGCTCATGCCCGCTACGGTGCGGCCATCCGGCAACTGCCATTCGCCTCGCAGCGGATACTCGGCCGGCGACATCCACGGCGAGGGCAACTGCATGGCCGCCGTGAACCGATAACCGGCGCCTACCTCGATGTAAGTAGGACCGCTGATCTGGACGCTGGGCGGCGCCGGCTCCTTGACATCCACCGTGTAGCGGGCGGTCACCCAGGCGGCTGGATCGTCTGCCGGCGCACTCTCCAGCCGCGCCCTGACCTCCAGCGGCACGGCGGTCGGTTTGTCCTTGGCAAAGCTGTAGGTGAGTCCGTCGGCGACTTTCTGTTTCTCTTTCGCCAGCCACCATTCCACCACCCCGGCTACCGGCTGATCCCGCACCCGCAGTTGGGCGGTCAACTGGATGGGCGCACTGGTAAAAGCGGTGCGGGTGCCCACGACGGCCAGCTTGGGCACGGCGTAGACGTGAATGACAATGGTTTCCGAAAACCCTTCGGCGCCGGTGTTCTTGTTGAGCAACCGCGCCCGTATCTGGTAACGGCCCACGTCGAAGGTGGTGTTGACGGCCGTCTGGTCGAGCCGTTCCGACAGGGCCTGCCAAGTGGCGCCGCTGTCGCGGCTGACCTGCCAGTGGACCTCGCCGAGCGCCTGCTGCGAGGGTCGGTCCAACGCCAAACTCAACGCCGCCTTGTAGGGCGCCGGCCCGGTCAAGGCCCGCCGGGTGACGATGTTGCCGGTGATCGGCGTGCCCTTGAGCAGCGTGACGTACACCGGCAGCGTGGTTTCCGTCTTCTGATAGCGGCGGTCCGGCGAGCTCAGGGTTACCACACCATACAACACCAAGCTGTCGCGGCCCGCTACATCGACCTGGAACGTGCGCCGACCGTCGGCCAGCGGCACGACGCCCGTCAACGGAACCAGCCCTTTCTTCTTGTCCTTGTAGCCGACAAAGCCCTGCCATTCCCCCATAGAGCGGACGTCATAACTCAGCGCACCATCCGGCTGTGGTACGCCCACCGTCAGCACGAGCGGCAGTTGCTGCGTATCCAGCATTTCCCTGGACGCTTCCAGGGTGGCCTGAATGCTCATCGAGGGCACATACAGGGCCTCGACCGTCTGCCGGGTCTGTACGTCGGGCAGTCGATTGTAGGCCGCCGTCAGCGTGATTGGTTTTTTGCTCCACAGCGTGCCGGCAGGAACCTCGACCGTGCGGGCCATCCGGCTCTCGGCGCTGGAACCGGTCGGCTCGTACCGCTCCTGTTTCGACTCCTGGCCGGGCACGGCGACCGTCAGCGTCAAGCCGCCGGTCGGCGCCTTCACCTGCACGGCGCCCAGCTTGCCACCGGCTTGCGGGACGGCCAACAGCGTTTTGTCCAGAGGCTGCTCACCGATGATGTCTATCGTCGGCGCCGGCGGCTCGACGGTGGTCAGGATGTACTGCTGCGGCGTGAGGTTCACCCGCGTCCCCCGCTGACTGAACAGGCTCGCCTGCCAGCCAAGCGTGTGTGGGCCGGCGCTATCCAGATAGCCCTCCAGCAGCGGCCGGATCGCCATGTTGTTTTGCTTCAGTCCTGCCGGCAATGCCTGCCAGGCGAGGAGACAGCCGGGGCGGTTGGCCGCGCCACGGGTACGCGCCGCGGTCTCGTCCACATAGGGGTCGCAACGGCCACCCTCGGCCAGCAGGCCGAACGACAGTTCCTGCACCGCCCGGTAGACCTTATCAACCGGTTTGTCCGGCTGGAATGGCAACGCCGGCTCCACCACGGTCAGGCGCTGTTCCCCGCCATCTACCACGACCGGGCTGCCGTTATCGAACAAACTGAGCGTATAGGCGATGCGCTGCTCGCCCAGAGCCACGGCCTGGCCGGTGATTTTGGGCGGCGTACCGACCAAGGCGACCCCTTCGTCCGGCAAGGCGGTCCATTCCAGATAACAGACCGGGCTGCTGAACACATCGGCGTCGCGGGCTTTGGCAAGGTCCGACGTCACCTCGCAGGGCACGCCGGTCCCGGCGGCGGCGCTGATGTCGAGAGGATCGAGCACCTGTTTCACCGTCCAGCGCGGCGCGGTCAACTCTACCGCTGCCTGCCAGACGGTGAGTTGCGCCTGGATGACCGGACTGCGGGGGGCGCCGGGCAGCGTCAGCAGCAACTGACCTTTGCCAGGTTGCGGCGCCGACAGCGGCAAGCGGAGATATTCATTGCCATTGCCCAACAGGTAACCGTCGGCGACTTTTACCGTCTGCCCAGGCTCCACCCGCACGCTGTTGACGACCACCGCTATGCCGTCGGTGGACATCGTCCCGTAGATGTCGTAGCGGCCCTCCAGCAGTGTCCCATCCCGCAGGGCCACCATCTCGGTGGCGAGCGCGGGCAGGCCGTTGCTTCTTGAGAAAGGTCTGTCCGAGGCGGGCAGGGTAAGGGTATTGCCGCCGATTAGATTGATCCGGTGCGGCTGGTAGCTGAAGGAAGCCGTCTTTTCACTCTGGTTACCACTGGCGTCACGAGCCGTCACCCGCAACTGGTAATCGCCGGTTTCCAGGGAAGGGAACATAACCGGATATTCCAGATACCAGATGTTGCCCTCCTGCCGCCAGGCCAGATGGACGGTATCGTGTTGCGGGCCGCCGCTGAGGGTGATGTCGGTGATCGCCGGCTTGGCATCGCCCGCATCGGTGAGTTGAATCCGGATATCTTCCAGCACTTCCACTTCGACCTCGCCCTGCAAGGGCCGGTCGTCGGGAGCGACGGTCAGGGTGACGGTGGGACCGGTGTGATCCACTCCGTAGTTACCCCACTGCAGCGTTCGTTCGTTGTTGAAGGTATCGACCACCCGTACCGTCAGGGTGTACGCGCCTTCAGGCAGTCGCCGCAGACTGAAATCGTAGAAGTAGGAGTTGGTGGTGGGGTTGCGGGAAGCCGTCGGATTCAGGGTCACCGTGTTGCCACTGCGAGGCTCGGCAAGCAGCTGCACGGTCTGCGGTTGCCACCAGGGATTCCGCCAGTCGGCGGTGGTATGGGGATCGGTGATGGCGACGGTCGCGGTCTTGGCCGCCGCATCGAGCGTGACGGTATCGATCCGTGGCGCCGTGTAATCCCAGTGGAAATAGTAATGGTCGGCATAGGCGTAGAAATCGCCTGTCAGGTTGTCCAGCCGAATCGGCCAGTGGTGGTTATCCCGCTCGGGTGGCGGTTGCCAGGCCAGTTCGATCTCGCAGTGAGTGGCCCCGACCGGCACCTGACAGGTGAGTGTCCCTAAAGCAGACAGCACTTTCACCACCTGCACATAGGGACGGGCTTCCACCTCGGCCCGCAAGCGGGTGACGGTGGTCGGCGCGTGGATTTTCTGATCCCAGGTCGAGCGCCCACCGATCCATTGACCCGCCAGCGCAATGTCGCCACTGACCAGCTTCGGCGTGGCGCCCACGCCGTCGGCCAACGTGCCCTGGAAATCGTTGTAGGCTTTACAGCCCCAGGTGGTTTGGGTGCTCCAGTTGCCATCGTTGGGATTGGGCGCTGACAACAGGGGTTTTTTCACTGTCATGTAGACGTAGGTCTCATCCTGATAGACGGGCGTGAACTCGATCCCGTAGGGATTTTCGTTGTACCAGTTGTGGCGGGGCAGCCGCCAGACCAGAGTGACGGGGTTTTCGTAGAGCACACTGCCGTTGGACCAGAGTTCGAAGTCGGCAAACACGGCCTGACCGAGGAATTGGGCAGTCGATCCCGGTCGGTGTGCGGCGACCGGTTCCGGTAAGTCACCACAGGTGCTGCCGTAGCGATGCTCCAGGCTGGTGGTGGCGCGATTACCCGCGGGGTCATGGACGGTGAAGGTCAGCCGGTAACGCTGGCGATGGACCGGATACCAGTTACGCATCGGTTTGAGAATGCTGATCTGTCCCTGGGTGCTGTCGTAATAGGCTGAACCGCGGGCGGCG
Organism: uncultured Pseudomonadota bacterium; assembly: GCA_963708455.1. Lineage (GTDB taxonomy): Bacteria > Pseudomonadota > Gammaproteobacteria > Competibacterales > Competibacteraceae > CAIMUS01. The sequence goes on along the minus strand of CAVPSQ010000001.1, from coordinate 180,552 downwards.
ACCTGACCGGTTTTATCTCCCTCCAGGTAAATTGTCTCTGCCTCCACGCGAGCGATGCCGTTAGCGTCACTGACCTTATCCACGACGATGGCGTTGGTGTATTCGTCGCCGAAGAGTTCCAGGGAACCTTCCGAGGTGGTGCCCACATACTGGAAGGCGCCCAGTGGTGACGGAGTGGTATCTACGATCCAGCGATACTCATCCGCCTGGACAGTTTTTCCCAACGTATCGATGAGCAGCGCCTTGACCTGGTATTCTCCATCCGGCGGCGTGGCGACCATCAGAAAGGCGCCGTAGTAATCCTGACTGGCGACGGTGATGCGGTGGGTGCTGTTGAGAATGCCGCTCTCGGCAGACGTGACCCGCCGACCACCCTTCCACAGCTCCACCCGGACTTTCCGATCCAGTCCGCCGGACAGCGCGATCTCAACGTTGCCGCCAGCGGGGTTGCCGTAAATCTGGGAAGCGGGTTGTATCTTTTCCTGGCCCTGGGTATCGGTGTAACGGTACTGGAGCAGTTCGGCGTTCGCCCATCCCGGCAACAGCAGGCCCAGCAGCACGAGATTTCGGAGTAGCGACTTCACGACCCTACCTCAACAGGCTGAGATTACCTGCCCGACTGTAGCGCCGGGAGAGAGCTTCCGGGTTGCCGATAAATGGGCCTCAAGAGTGCGCTTGGGAGAATGTGCTATCCTTTCGCTACCGACTCTACGACCTGAAGCGCTTGATTGCAGGAAAAATTCAGGGCGCTGTGCTACTCCTTAAACCTGATTCAGCCACACCTGAAAAAAACAGCCCGGCCGAATCGCAATAACGGCGCCTTGCGAGTGTTGAAGATGAAAACCGACCATCTACTCTACAAGCTGTTCAAAGCTTGCCCTGACCTGCCGTTCAAACTGGCCGACTGGCCCGTGCCGGCGGCCGGTACGTACACTCTGCGCGCGGAAGAGGTCAAGGAAACCCGCTTTCAACTGGACGGCGTACTGGTCCCCACCGCTGACGACCCGACCCTGCCGGTGGGATTCCTGGAAGCACAGTTCCAGCCCGACACTAATTTCTATGGGCGCTGGTTCACCGAACTGTTCATCTACCTCTATCGCCAGCCGGTACAACGCCCGTGGCGGGCCATCGCCATTTTTCCCGACCGCGCCACCGACAAGGGTCCTTCCGCCTCATTCGAGGTGTTGTTGCAACTGCCGTGTGTCCGCCGCGTTTACCTGGAAGACCTGGCCGACATCCCTACCACGCATTGGGGTCTGCAACTCTTGCAGTTGATCATTGCGCCCCTGCCGGACGCGATCCCCCGTGCCCAGGCCACCCAACGCGCTTTCTCGTTGCCACCCGACGACCCCCAGACCCCGGTATTCCTCGACCTACTCGAAACCATCTTGGTCTACAAGTTACCGCAACTCAGCCGTCAGGAGATTCAAGCCATGCTACACCTGCCCGATGTCGATCTGAAACAAACCCGCTTCTACCAGGACGTGCTCGCCGAAACCCAAGAGGACGGTCGGCAACGCGAAGCGGCGCTGATACTGCGCATGCTGCGCCGCCGTCTCGGTCCACTGGCGCCCACCCAGGAAGACCGTATCCAGGCCCTGCCCCTGACCGAGTTGGAAAACCTCGGTGAAGCCCTGCTGGATTTCCAAACGATCACTGACTTGACCGCCTGGCTGCAGCAACAGCCCTAGCGACCGCCTGCCCATTCCTCCAAGGTGATGCCAAGCCTGGCAGTCATGCCGACGTTATCCCGCTTCCTTCTGGGTTTCGGCAGTCGCGCTGTTGCCCGTGCCGCCAGCGTACAGACTGGACAGGCCGGCGCCCGCGGCATGTCGGCAGCGATCAGATAGCTTGAACCACAGCGGCAACAGGCTTTCAGGCGCGCCAGGCCGGTGCGCAGATCGCGGGCCAAGACCCAGGCATCGGTGAAGCCGATGCCATAGCGATCGCCATCGGTCGGCCTGATCTTTAGATACAGCTCGTAAGCAGCGACCAGGAGGTTTGCGTCGACGGTGGTCCGCACCGTCTGTCCGCCCAACTGCTGGTAGATCACCGCGAACAGCATCGCATGCAGATGGCGGCGGAAAGGACGGGTCAGATAACCGGCGGCGAAGGGCAACTGGCCCGACGCCGGCCGGGTTCCGTGCAGATGATGGTGCAGCCCCCTGACGATACAATTCGGTAACCCGGTCGCTGCCTGCACCAGGGAGGTCCTCGCCTCGTGTTGGAGCAGCCTGACTGCCAACGCCAGCCGGCGGCGGTCACTCAACGTGCGGATACTCTTGAGGCTGGCGCGCTGGTCCTTGCTGACCGGGTTCGACCGGCGCTGCGGCAGACGAACGGGGGAGCGTTGCGCCGTCACCAGGGATGGAGGGTGCTCCAGCAGCCGGCAGAACGGGCAGGTCGATAACGCGGGCCGATCGGACGCCACCAGGTAAGGCGTCGAGCAGTGAGGACAGAACTGCAATTCCACCCCCCGCGCCTGCAGATCACGCGCAATGACCCAGGCGGCGTTGATATCAAGCCGGTCGGTTTCGATGGCGCTGAGCGGTTGCAGGCGCTGATAGGTCTGGAATGCCGCGATAACCCTGTCAGCCTCGAGCTCGAGGGCGTCTTGTCCACCATAGCCGTGGCTGTAGATCGTGGCATAGAGCGCCGCCTGCAGGTGTTTCCAGGGAAACCGGGCCAGGGAAATGGCCCGTTGCAACGGCGGTCCTGACGACGGACTCCGGCCGTGGATGTCGCGGTACAGCGCGTTGACTGTCGCCCGCGGCAACTGGGTGGCCCCCTGGGTGACCCCGGTCCGCGCCCCCAGGCGGATCAGGTTCTCCGCCAGGGTCAGGGTCGCATGGTCGAGGCCGAGCCGGATGCCTCGGGCGCTCACTGTTGTCTCTCCTGCAGGCGGCTGGCAGCCAGCAGGACCGCCTGGGCGTTGAGCAGACCGAGGCGGTGCGTGTCCTGGTTTAACGCCGCCTCGGTCACCGACCGCCACCACTGGGTGGTAAAGCGCGGTGTAAACAGCAGCACGTTACTTTTCGCAACGGCATGCAATACGCCACTGGGCGCTTCCACCAGGCGCGCCACCGTACCCGGATCGACGCCGGTTCGCAACTGGGCCTCGTTGAGGTCTATCTGCCCCAACTGCCGCACGATCGCCAGGTACTGCGTATTCATGGTTGCCATGTCCTCCAGCAAAGCAACAGCAGGAAGTGTCATCAGGTTTACCCCCTTTGAGAATGACAGTTAGCCTACATAGAAGTAAGCTAATCATACACGGCGTATAGATTCAGGTCAAAGGGGGTAAAATCTCCTTTACCGGTGGGGGAGGCAAGGGGATGAAAAAACAGGAAAAATTACGGCGAACCGGCCGCGGCACGGTCGCCCTGTTGCTCCTTGAGATAGTGTTCCAACAGCAACTGCACGGTAAGTTTCAGCGATGCTTTGGCATAAGGAGGTAGCTGTTCCCAGGCGGCCGCCAGTTCCGCGGCGTCCCGACCGACCACCTGTTCCGGCGCGATGCCAAACAGCAACCCTTCGGTCGATAGCCCCATCGCTTCCGCAAGCCGCTGATAAGTCTTAAGATTAGCCGGCGTTCTTCGGCCCGACAACCAGTGTCCGATGGTCCCGGGCGAAACGCCCAATTTCTCGCTGAGCTGCTCCTGCGTCAGCCCGAGCGCCGCAAACCGCTGGGCGAACCGCTCGCGCCAGCCGCTGATACCGGTGTCGTCAACTTCATCATCAGTCATGGAGGATGGCTCTGTCATTCTTGTGTCGGTGCCAGGGGAGGTCCAGGTTCAAAAGTATAGCGTCTCTCTGATCGGCATAAACTAACAGCGCGTAGTTTACTGACTACAGATAGTAGGGTTCAACGTTAATTTGAACCGCTCCCGCCGCCACCCCGCTCCTGCCGTCGCCGCTAACGCAAGCTGCCCGCCATGCGGCATCTTTCGCCCGCTGACGCTTCACGCCTGGCGCTATCATCGGTTTCCATCCCTGACGGGCTGAGACAGGCGCTAACTCCCTTATACCACCCCCCGGAGCGGTTATGAACGGTCGCATCGTATGGCTGATCGCCTTACTGGCACTCCCACCCCTTGTCAGTGCGCAACACTTTTTCAAGGAGCATGCCGAGGGCTGGTTCTGGTACCAGGAGCCGCTGCCTGTACCCGTCCCGCAGGAAACTGTCCTGGAACCTGGGACCTCAGAGCTTGCCGTGGAAACGCCACCGGCGCCGCCAGCCGTGGCCACTGACCCGCCTAGCGCCGCGGCGGCGTCGGACGTGGCGCCGCTGTCGGCCCCGTGGTTTCGGCAGAACCTGGAGCATTACCGGGATGCGGCCATCGACCATCCCACGGCGGAGAACATCAGGACTTACCTGTATCTGCAGCGGGTGGCGATGGACAAAGCCAGTCGTTTCGCCGATGCGGTCCAACTGGCCGCTTACCAAGATCCCTTTCTCGATGAAGGCGTGCGCCGTCCGCTGGCGTCTTTCGCCGCCGCGCAACAGTCACAGCAGGCCGGCGAAGCCAGACAAGCCGTAACCCGGTCCCTGGCCGCCATGACCGGCATCTGGTTTTTCTACCGCTCGGACTGCCCACACTGCCACCTGCAGGCCACTGTGTTGCAGGCGCTGGAGCGCTTGTACGGCTTCCAGGTCTATCCCATCGCCCTCGACGGGGCGCCGCTGCCCGATCACCTCTATCCCCACTACACCCCCGACCAGGGCCAGGCCCGTCTGCTGGGTGTCACCACGGTCCCGGCGCTGTTCCTGGCGCGGCCGCCCGATGAGCTGTTACCGATCGGCTACGGCGCCCTGTCCCTCGATCAGCTGCTCAGCCGTATGCTGACTGTTGCCGCGGAGGCGGGCTGGATCCACAAGACCGACTTCAACCGGACCCGCCCGGTCAATCTGGACTGGACACTGCGTACCGATGGCCGACAGCTCACGGCCGCGATGCTGCAGAACCCGGAGCAACTCATCCAGTACCTGCGGGCCGGTGGCGATAACCCGGCTCCATCCCCTGGAGCACGCTGACATGCGCCGCCGCTACTACCCGTGGATTCTTACGCTGGCCCTGCTGGCGACCCTCGGCCAGGCCCGCGCCGATCTGCAGGAACAGATGGACGATATGTTCGGGTCGATGCTCAACTTCAATAATCCGACCGCCTATCAGGGACAACGCCGGGGGGTGCTGAGCGGCGGCTCGCTGTATCTGCGCAACCGGATCATGAATCCCAACCTGATCACCCTCACGCCACCGTCCTGGAAAAGCGGCTGCGGCGGCATCGATCTGTACGCCGGTTCGTTCTCGTTCATCAGCGCCGATGAATTCATGCAACTGCTGCGGGCGGTGGCGGCCAATGCCCCCGGCTACGCCTTCGAACTGGCGATGAATGCGATGTGCCCGACCTGCCAGCAGGAAATGGCCCGGCTGTCGAACGTGGTGCGGGAACTGAATCAGATGCTGGGCAATTCCTGCCAGTTGGCGCAGGGGCTGGTCACCGACGCCTTCTCCGCCCTGACCGGCAAGCAACAGCAGCAGTCCGGACTGATCGCCACGCTGTCCGGCGCCGCCAGCGATTTTCTGCAGGGTCTGCGGCCGAGCGACAATAAGAGTCCCACCAAGACCGCGCAGGACGCTGATCCGGCCCAGGTCAAGCGGGAGATCAAGGGCAACGTGGTGTGGCGCGCCCTGAAGGAACGCAACGCCGGCGCCTGGTTTCAGTTCGGTGATGACCCGTTCCTGGAAGCCATCATGAGTCTGACCGGCTCGATCATCGTCGGGGATATCCCCAACGGCCAGGAAGAGCACGAAATCAGAGAAATCGAACCGATTCTGACCCTCCAGGATATTCTGGTGGGTTCCGGTTCCGGCAATCAGCGTCGGATCAGCGTCTGGACCTGCGACGACCATGACCCGGACGGCTGCCTGCAACCCCACCAGGATCAGATCGATCTGAAGGGCATGACCGAGCGCGTCGAGGCGGTTCTGCTGGGCGACGCCAACCACCAGGGACTGGTGGCGAAGTTCCGTTTCAATGTCGGCCCGCCCACGGCGGCAGAAAAGGCGTTCATGGAACTGGCGCCCGGCTCGGTGGTGGCGATGATCCGCAACCTCGCGGTCAATGACGGCGGTCTGGCGATGCTGCTGGCCAAGGAGGCCATTCCGGTGATCGCCCTGGAAATGACTTACGAACTGGTCGAGGACATGACCCGGGCGGTCAGGCAGGCGGCGGCCCTGAACCAGTACCACCTGGAACCGGCCATGCGTAAGAAACTGGAGGACGCCCACCGCCTGCTGGCGGAAGAACGCAAAGCGCTGCATGACAGCCGCTCACGTCTGGCTGATTTGATGGCTTTCTACAGCAATCTGCGCCTTTCCCTGCAGAACCGGACCTATCAGGCGACCCGCGCCCTGACGCCGTCCGTCTCGCAGCCGCCCACGGAATAATACAGGTGGTTGGCAATGTGGGAGATCTATTCCATTGGCGACTCGGCGTTTCTGGCGGCGGTGCTGAACAGCGTGGCGATGATCGCCGGCACCGGCGCTATCGGCCAACTGGCCGGCATCGGTTTTCTGCTGGCGATCCTGCTCACGGCGTTCCAGGGGTTGATGGCGGAAAATGGCCCCCGCTTTCCCTATCAGCATGTTTTCGTGGCGGCTGTCGTCTACATGCTGATGTACGGCCCGCAGGCCAGGGTCGCTATCGAGGATGCGTACAGCGGCGCGGTGCGGGTCGTGGATAACGTGCCGTTCGGCGTGGCGGCGACCGGTTCTATCGTCTCTGCCATCGGTTACCGGCTGACCGTGCTGTTCGAGCAGGCGTTCGCGACGCCCAAGATGACCGAAGAAGGTTTCACCAGCGCGCTGGCGTTGCTGCTGGATACCCGCAAAGCGACCTTTGGCCGCGCCAATTCCTTGCAGGCCAGCGACGATCTACAGAAAACGCTGGTCAACTATATTCGTGATTGCACCCTCGTCGGCGTGGATCTGGGCCTGGTGCAGGAGAGCGCCATCCTGACGGCCGCCAATACCCTCACCGCGCTGCGCTTCGACTCCACGCTGTACGGCACGGTGACCCGGTTGCCCGGCGATCCGGCCATTGGCGCCGAACGCGATTGCACCGCCGCCTTCACCCGCATCAGCCAGCATGTCAACGACGCTGCCTTTCTGACGGCCTGGGAAACGCAGTTGGCCGGCCTGCTGGGACCCCATCCGTTCAACCGGGCGCAGCAGGCGCTCGATACGATGGTGGGTATCGGCCATGACGCCCGCACCACCCTGTTCAATACCGTGCTGGCGGGCCTCTATCTGGAGGGAGTGCGCGCCAAGCACACGTTCGATGGCGATGTCGCCGCCGCGCTGATCACCGAATCGGCGATTGCTCAGCGCCAGGTGCAATGGGCGGCCGAGGAAACGCTGTTTCAGCGGGCCGTGCGGCCTCTGCTGACCGCCATCGAAGGACTGGTCTATGCCGTATCGCCGTTGATGGCTTTTCTGATCGTCCTGGGATCAATGGGCATCCGCATGGCGGGACGTTATCTGCTGCTGGCCTTCTGGATCCAGCTCTGGATGCCGGTGATGGCCATCATCCATCTGTATACCAATCTGGTGGCCACTCACGGCATGGAAGCTCTGGCCTTTATCCAGGGGATCGATCCGACCTCACAGTTGGGACTCGCCGAAGCCTACGCCCGGTTCGCCGATTGGCTGGCCACCGCCGGCATGCTGGCTTCCTCAGTGCCGGCCATCTCGCTGATGCTGGTCTATGGCTCCTCCATCACCGCCACCAACCTGGCCAGCCGGCTCCAGTCGGGCGATTACATCAACGAGAAGATCGCCGCGCCGGATGTCCTGGAGCCGGCGCCCTTCGTCCAGCTGCAACCCCAGTACACCGGCGATCCGACCCGTGGAACTTACCAGACCGGGGCGGAGGAAGTGCTTCCCAGTTTCAATCTGGGCAGAGAGGCCTCGGCCAGTCTGACCGATAATGCCAGCGAACTGACCCAAGCCACGCTAACCTACGGCAACGTGCTGGCCAGTGGCGTCAGTCAGGCGTTCAGCCGCCACCGGGAGTCGTTCGACGGCCATGCGCTCAATCGCGATCTGGCCGCCAGTCAGAGCGCGGTCGATAAGTATCTCTACTCGAAATCGCAGTCTGCTTTGCAAGCAGTGACTTCCATCAGGTCTGCAGAAGAATCTACGACGGGAGCCACGGGCGGCAATGTCAGTATGAGTCCAGGCCAGTTGGTTCAAGCCTTGCAAATGTCCGGCAATAATCTGGCCGGCCTGTCGGCGACTCTGCAAAATGCGTTCGGCCTCTCCAAGACTCAATCCGATCAGATCCAGCAGAGCTTCAGCCGTGAGGTCAGCGGTCAGACCGGACTCGATGCTGCCCTGTCCAGCAATGTACGTTCCGATGTGGCAACCGGCACGCGCACGGCCCTGGCGGACCGGCTGGCTACGGAAAACCAGTCCAGGCTGGAACGGGCCGGGTCTGACGTAGCCAGCAAGAGCCGTGAGTATCAGGAATCCAGGGCTTTCAGCGATCGTCTCCAGACCGTTGGAGCGATCTGGTCTGGCGCCGCCGGCGCCCGCATTGCCGCCAATTCCCACCTTATGACCCGGCTGGAGCAGACCTTGGACACGCTCGGGTTGACGCAGGCCACCCAGCGCCTGGCTGGGCCGATGGGAGTTTATGGCCAACTGTTACCGGATCGCCAGCAGGCCTTGGCCGCCGCCGGCTTGTCACTGCTGTTAGGGTACGCCGAGCCCGGCCGCCTGCTCCATCCCATCGACGAAGGGGTGGCCCGCGACGCCGGCTTGCAGCTGCTGGCCGACTCTGTCGACGGTCCCCGCTTGGCTTTCACCCAGGCCGGTGTCAACCAGGGTGTTGCGGATATCGTGGCTCCTGGTGCGGCCACGCGGCAAGCCATCGATGCCGAGTGGGTCGATCCGCGCCCGCTGGCTGCCGGGCTGAAGGGCGCCGTACCACAGCATTATGCTGGCACGGAGAGTGCCCTGGCCGGCGGTGAACGGGAAGTGACCGAGACCTATGCCGCCGGCCAGCAACGGGTAACCCAGGCCCGTGACGCGGCCGCGGCGGCGGAAAGCGCCCAGGCCTTGGAGCAGGCCCGCCAGCAGTTGCGCTCCACGACCGACGAAACCCGCCCCACGGGACGGGTGATTGTCGAGGAGTTTGGTGGTTTGCTGAACCGGGCCTTGCAAGGAGTCGGCTCGGTGGGCAGCACCCTGGGCGCCAGCGCGGCGGCTGTGATGACCACCTTCGAGAGGGAACGGGCGCAGGGCGCGGGATTTTGGGAAGCCCTGGGCCGGGCGGTGCAAGCCGCTCCTGAAGGCGCCGACGCTGTGGTGCAGGGATGGTATCAGGATCGCCTGGACCATGCCCGCCGCGTGGGCGAAACGAGCGGTCTCCCGCTGACGGAAGCCCAGGCCAAGTTGTACGCTTCTGCCTCGTTGCAGGCCCTGGTCGGTCTGGAAGACGTAGCGCCAGACCTCGGCGGCGCCGTGCAAAAACTGCTGGCCGGTCCGATGGATCGGCCAGCCGATATCCAGGCCGTGAAACACGAGTTGCCGGGGGATCCCGACGCCCAGCGGGTGGTGGATGCCATCGAGCGCGCCGCCCGCACGGGCAATGACGACTATCTGCGGCAGATCGGGAATTTCAACAGAGCCCTCGATAACAGTCGGCCGTTCTGGCAGGATGGCAGTGCCGCCACGGCGCCTGGCGCCACGGGTTTTCAAACCTACCTCGGCCGGTTGGAGCAGGAGCGCGGACTACCCCCCGGCGTGCTCTGCGCCATGGCCCGCGCGGAGAGCGGTGAGAAGATGCCCGACCCGAACGCGGTCTCTAACAAAGGGGCACAGGGAATGTTCCAACTGATGCCGGACACGGCCAGGCGCTTTAGTGTCGATAACCCGTTCAATCCCTGGGAAGCCGCCAAGGGAGCCGCTGATTATCTCAACTGGCTGTACGATCGTTACGATGGCAATTTGCAGTTGGCCCTGGCTGGCTATAACGCGGGTGAAAAAAACGTCGATACTTACGGTGGTATTCCCCCCTTCAAGGAAACTCAGGGTTATGTGCCCAGGGTAATCAGACTGATGCGGGGGTGAGAGGAGCAGCGATTTATTGCAGAAACCTCGGCCCACTATGCCACTCTTCCCAATGCTCTATCCACCAAAACGCCGTGGCAGTTCAGGCAGCGGCGTATACAATCCCTTAGCTTTACGCGCCATAAGATTGTTTTCCCCATCGACGAACAGCACAGGTTCCACTACCGGTAGCGCAGCTTTAGTGACACCCTGCCGCCGAGGCCGCTTCTGTCTGGCTTGGTAATTACCAGTACAGTAGATGATCAGCACTGTACCCACCAGTGTGGCTACCAGTCCCACCAGTACAGTACCCACACCAGCATCCGGTCTGAACATGACGTAAAGTAGCAAACCCACCATCAGGCATAGCAAAGTTACCGCTATGCTCCACACTATAACCGCTGCAAATCTCAGCGCAGCGCTGATAGCACGCATGGCCGCCGGTAGATAGCCCAGCTTAGCGGCTAGCGTAGCCACCAAGCACAGCAGTAGCAACCCTACCCAGTCATAGGGCTGGCGTCTGGTCAGCAGGAAGAATCCCAACCCAGTCGTAATTCAGATGAAGGCTGTCTTGAAATACCCCAGTAGTTTACATGATCTCTCCATACTGGTAACCCTCTCGACTCGATGTCCACTGAGGACGGTGGTGCAACATGCTCGTCGGGATTATACACGGAGGCTCGCGGCTGGGTTTACTTTAAAGGCTATTTATAGGGTATTTCGTTATCGTTTGGAACTTGGGCAGGCCAATGAGATCCGAGAGGTGATAACCTTCAGCTTAGATGGTGTAAAGAATATTGCTTTTAAAATTAGCAGGTTATGCGTAATAGTTCTCTAGCTTGCGGAGAATGATTTTTGCTGCTGTTCACAAATAAGCACATACAATCAACAGGTTATTTTAGTTACAGCCTCTTAGATTGGAAAGGAAAGTTGGAAACAATAGACGAATTTGAGTAGGCTAGAGCAACCCTAAGGGGCGTGCTCATGCCAGAGGCTGCTGCAAAGGGCTGGAGTCGCTGTACCGCTACTGTTCGAGCGACCTAACCAGTTCATCGTAATCATTAACACCCTTTTCTCTGGCAATCTCCCGGTAGAAGCTCTCTTCCGTACCCAAAAAGGTATTTTTGAGGAAAATTTCAAAAAGTCGTTTAATCAGTGGCGCATTCCAACCTGGAAAATCAGGAGTCTGTTCGTAGGCGGCTCGAATAAGATTCCATTTCTTCAGGTGTGAGATTCTCAATTAGCAGGATAGTTGATGCCTTTCGTCTCTCACGCGCTTCCTGCTGGATAGCTTTTAATAATAGACGGTTTTCTTCCTGTTTTTTCAGAATAACTGCCTGCTCTTTTTTCTTCTTTTTCACTTCTCTCTGTTCTACTGTTAATTTTCCGTAACCTTCCTTGAGGCACTTGGCAAGGTATGCTCCCACATCAAGAATTGGTTTACTGTTCACCCGCCTATCAACATCACTCATGACTTTATCAAAGATTTCTCGTACAACTTCCGCTCCTTGTTCCCCTATTACCTTAAGAGCATCCTTTTTGGTAATACCATGTTGGGTGAGCAATGCTACCAGTTCTTCGTGCGCCGGCGGCAACGGTGTTGTCTCCACGGTAGAGATGCCTTTTGAATTCCTTTTAATCAAAAACAATAGGGAAACAATCCGTTTTCCTTCTTTAAGCTCCTCAAACTTGAAAGATATATCAGATTTGCTATTGATTTCCTTGAAGGCGGGATTAATTACCTTGCGCTTAAAATCATTGTAACGTGTATATTCATCAGGCTGTATTCCGAGTATTTCCCGCAGATCGACAACTCGAAATTTCCGCTTACCGATACTCTCGTACTGCTTAAGAAGTTGGTAAATGCGGATGGAATAGGAACTCTTAAAATGAATGATAATATCCAAATGAAAGCTGGTAAATTGGCTCTTGAGTGCAAGCAAATAGCACTTCAGCGCTGGATCGAACCGTAGTCGAACAGAACCTTCGCTCTCTAAATATTTGGCTGAAGAAATCCATCCAATTTGCAGTTCACCGGTAGGCTCCTGGATAATTATTTCCCGTTCCCGCAGCCGCCTGGTAATTTTTTTCGCTTCCACATACATGCTCTGAGTCTTCAGACCCAAGAACTCGGAAAGCTCTCCCAAGTGAATGATGTAATCTTTAAAGTCCTTATCCTCCAGACTGATCATTGAAACCATCACCAGCACGAGCCGCTGCTCCTGGATGGTGAGCGCAAACTTTGCCTCGATGAGCTTGTTGGATTGGGTTACAACGGACTGCTTGTTGATTTCCATCAGCTGGCTACTTCTGCTGGATGAACGGATAGAGATAATAATACTTAAAACGACCTAAAAATAATAGGTCGTTTTTGACACCAAAAAAGTCGTTTTTGACACCAAAAAAGTCGTTTTTGACACCAAAAAAGTCGTTTTTGACACCAAAAAAGTCGTTTTTGACACCAAAAAAGTCGTTTTTGACACCAAAAAAGTCGTTTTTGCTTGAATTTTATTCAATAAAATCAAATACTTATGCCACTCTAAAACAGGTTAAAACAGGTTAAAACAAGTTAAAACAAGCACAACAGCAGAACACGGAAGAAATATCTCCCCTTGAAAACTTTTTTGTGTGCTTTTTTGAGGAAAAAAACCGGTAAAAAGTAGTACTGTGCCATAACCGTAGCCACAAAGGAGGCTACAGAACTACAGACACTTTTTACACTTTCCTCTAACACCAAAAAAGTCGTCTTTAGGTAAATAAATTTTTAAAAATCAATAGCTTAAATAAAAAAATTAATATCAAGCAAGGTTCTGCTAGACAGTTTGAAACAACTACCAGTAGTATGTCATAGGATTAATAGACCCAAGATATAGGTATCCCAAAACTGTCTACAGCGTTACCCAGTAAGACTGACCCCGAACTTTTCCCGGATACGGTCACGTTCCTGTTCGAGAGCCGGCGCTGGTTTTCCAGTTGGCGGTTCTACCGGCGTCACGCTCCCCTCCTTTAACAGGGTCAGTCCCAGTGTCGCCAACAGCCGCAGCCGTTCTGCCCGACCACGCGGGTTGATCGGCTCGAGCTCGGCTGCCAGTTCCCGGTACGTATTCGGGGCGATATAGACGATAACCCGCATCGTCGTTCAGGGCTGCCGGCCGGGTTGGCCGAAGTACCAGAAACCACGGGCGTTGGCGAACACCGGTTCCTGAAGCACCAGCACCTGACTGCCAGGAAACAGGTGGCGAACCGCGGCTTCGAAGAAGCGGGCGCCGCCACCCACCAGCAGCACCACATCCACTCCCTGCGTCTCGTTACGCAGCGATTCCTGCAAGGCCGTGAGGGCAACGCCGACGGTGTGCTGACCGGCGCGTTCCAGATAAGGCCGCGTATCGATGGGTTGCCCGAACAGCACGACGTGATCCTTGCCCAGGCGGAGGGCATTTTCAAGCCGTTCCCGGCCCACCTTGCCACCGTGGTCGGCGGTGATCAGGCGGCTGGCCTGTTCCAGCAGCACCGAGGTCGCCTGATGGCTGGTGCCGGAGGACTGGTGGCGGATCTCGCCGTCCACCACGAACATCCAGTCCACCGAGAAGAAACCGGGATCGATCACCAGCACCCGGCTGTCATTCAGCAGTTCGGGATTGGGATGTTGGGCCAGCAGATCCAGATAACCACCGCCCGGCTGGGGAATCACCCTGACCTGTTCGACTACTACAGTCCGTTTCGGTGTGACGGCATGTTCGCCCCGCAGCTGCTCAGCCAGCGCCGTGCGCCGCTTTGGATCGAGCCACTGGGCGACCGGCAGGCCGGTGACGACCCAGTCCACCTGCTGCTGTTCGGACAGCAGTAAGGCCGCATGGTACAGCGCCTGGTAGGAAGCCGTGCCGGGATAGTTCTCATGCAGAACCCGGTTCCAGTTCTGTAACCGCTCCGGGCTGACGCAGGCGGCGTAGTGCTCGTTGTTCGCCAGTACCCGCAGGGTATCGTCATCCCCCGCGTTCATCCGCTCCGGCAGACGATCCACCGGCGCCGCGCCCGCGGGCCGCAACTGCAACCGCGGCGTCGCCTCCACCTCGCCCATCACCAGCTTCACATTCGAATAACCGATATCGATACCCATACCGAAAGGCATAAAAGTCTCCTGAAGGTCTCCAGTAAGTACACCAGTTGAACCGGCGGCGGCGAATCAAGGTCGCCCGCCGCCACGACTGACACGGTGAATACGTGTAGGCGATAACCTTAACCCCCGCGATGACCGTCCGGTATATCGAAAAGTGGCTCATACAGGGCATTTTTCGTAACTCCACCGGTAGCGCCCTGGCGCTACGCTGAGCCGGTGCCTGGGACAGACCGGTTAGCTTCATGGTGAAGTCTTCCCCCAACCGGGTTTTGGCTCATCCGCTACCCCTGTTTGTCGAGGCTTGCTGCCGGTGGGGGAGAGCGCGGCGCGTTTCCCAAAAACAGTTTTTGGGAAAGCACCGGACTGTCAGCCAGGGAAGTGGTACCGAGGATGGTTTATCGGTTTCCCAAAATTATTTTTGGGAACGCCGACCTTGCATCCACCTTATCTGGGGAAACCGATGACACGGGCACCAATCCCGTCGGGAGACCTGTCAACGCCAGGGATTGCCCAAATAGATAAGTATTTGGGGAAATCGCATGTCAGCACCTTCACCCCCGGCGCCGGTTGAGGCGACCGGTGTTACCGACCTGATCCAGCAGCTGCATCGACTCGCCGCGGTACTGAATCCCGCCACCACCACGACCGGCGAAGATAAAGGTAGCGCGCTGGCTCCCTTGATCGCGGAACTGATCATCCGACTGGTGGACCTGTGCCTTGCCGACCTGGTGCAGCAGGCTCGACAACTGACGGATTCGGTCTGGGCCACGCACTTGCAGGAAAACCGTCACCGTCCGCGCAGCGCTTGGGGGCGGGTACTGGTTCGGGCCCGCTTGCATCACGGCAACATCGCGATTGAGTGGTTCATCCAGCGGACCAGCCGCGCCATTGACGCGACCTCCGGGCGCCGGCGGGTCTTTTCCGAGCATTTGCGTAAGGGGCGGGGCTACCGCTATCCCCTCTCCGCCTTCAAACCCTATGCCCGGGACTGGGAACTGCCGCTGATCGAAACGTGTGAAGCGCGTTTTGCGGAATTGCGCCGACAGGGCGCGTTGTGGGTCAAGGTGCGCGCGTTGGCGCGGCGACTGCAGCCAGCGGCGGAGAAAACCCCGCTTGAGCCGCCGGAGGTTGACTGATGCGGCGCCGAGGTCGTTGGCTGAGTATCGCCCTGGTATACGCCCTGCTGTTTTCCCCGCTGGCAGCCGCACGGGGTAAGCACGGTCGGCCTGTTCACTCGCTCTGGGAGATGCCGCCCGCCGCGTCCGCTGTGCACCGTGCAGCGGTTTTCAGCCGAATGGGTAAACGGCTGTCGGAACGGCCCACGCTCTGGAATGAACCCTATAGGGCTGCCACCCCGTCACCCGACAGGGTTGAAGCGGCGCCGACAGTGACGGTCGCGGACCGCTGGCCGTTTAACAGTCGTCCTGCGCTGACCACTGAACCGCGTCCGAGGCCCAGTCTACGCCGGCCGACACCTGTGAATGCCGAGCGCTACCGGGCACTCGTCACCGCTCACGCCGCCCGTTTTGGTTTGCCACCGGCGCTGATTTTGGCCGTGATCCAGACGGAATCGAGTTTTCAGCCAACCGCCGTCAGCCCGAAAGAGGCTGTCGGCTTGATGCAACTGGTGCCTGACAAAGGTGGCGCCGAGGCCCTGCGCTATGTGACGGGTGATGCGTTGGCTCCGCCGCCCAGCCGACACCAACTGTATGATCCCGACTTCAATATCCTGCTGGGTACGGCGTATTTGCGCTGGCTGCTGGATGAGCCGTTTGCCGATATGGCGCCCTGGGAGGTGCGTAAAGACCTGGCGCTAGCGGCCTATAATTGGGGACATGATCGGGTGCGACGTCAGGTGGTGGGGAATCAGCCGCCGGCGACGGTCGCCGAGGTCTGGGAACGGCTGGAGCGGAAAGCGCCCCTGGAAACCCGCCACTATGTCCGGCGGGTGAATGAACTGCTGAATCGCTACGCAGGCATGGCGACCGTTTCGCCACAGCAGGAAAATACGCTGGCGAGCCGCTATTAATGCCGGCAGAGGGTAACGGCATGCGCCATCGAGGGCAGCCAGAGAGCAGCGTTTTAAGCCATTGTCGAGATCGAAAAGGAGGAGATGACATGATCGAAGAACTGAACCGCATAGTGCTGACAGAAGACGTGGCGGAGTATGATCTTAAGGCCGGTGATGTCGGCACAGTCGTGATGGTACACGGCGAAGGAGGTAAATGCTCATTAAGTGCAGGCAGGTAGCTGCAGTAAGCCTTAACATAAGTTTACACTTGAAGCGATGGACATCCCATCTTTCACCCCGAAGTTGCCAGTGATTCCCGACGCGGAGCAAACGCCGCTAGTACGGAGTCTGTTGCAGATTATTGTGCAACAACAGGAGCAGATCCAGCGACTGGCAGATGAAATCCGGCGGTTGAAAGGTGGGCCCCAGCGGCCCCAGTTGAAGCCGAGTTCATTGGAACCGGGCGGGGATCAGGCCTCAGCGGAGGCGGGGACGGCGGCCGGCAAAGGACGGCCCGGCCGGGGTCCGCAGCGCCAGAAGACGGCCGAGTTAACGATTCACGTGACCGAACGGGTCCCCTTGGCGGAGGTCCCGGCGGGAGCCCGGTTCAAAGGATGTCGGCGGTATGTGGTGCAGGAACTGAACATCCGGGTACAGAACACCGGCTTTTTATTGTCTCCAATGGGGAGGGTTAAAACCCACCCGTTTACCCACAATTTTATCCATCCTCGGCGTAAGCCAATTGGTGAGACTCAAAGGCGATGGCAAACGCTCTGACCTTCTGTAGGCCTTCCCAGATCGCCTTGGGACCGGGGTGACCGTCGTGCTTGCGGCCGAGAAACCCGCCAAAGCCCGCGATCAGCCGCACCATCTGGCCCAGGGGTGGGGGCGTTTCCGGTGGCGGGCAGCGATGGGCCACGATCCAGGCCGCCTGCCATTCCTCGGGATCAAAGACGACGTCACACGGCAAGTTCGGGCAGTCGCGCCCCCAGGTCACCAAGTGCAGAATCCGCCAGGCGATAATGAGGTAAATGACCAAGGCCCGTTCCAACCGCTCCAGGGTACCCAGTTGCAGCGCCTCGACCCGGCAACCCGATTTCAAAATCCTGAAAAAAATTTCCACCAGCCAGCGGCGACGATACCCATCAATGAGTTCCACTACGGCTTCGAGCGTCTCCGCCGTCCGATTCGTCAGCAGTCGCCATTCGATTGCCTTCTCGCCCGCCGGCGGGTGTTCCTCGCGGGCCAGGACAGCCGTCACGGTCACCGCCGATGTGCCGTGATGCGCCGGCAGCGTCACCGCTTGCCGGTACAGCGTTTGCCGCACGAGACGGGCCGGGCGGTCCGGTGCCGCCGGCAGCAGGAATTCCACTTCCCCCAGCGGTTCATCCCGCGCCAGCCGATCCCACAGCTTCTCGCCTGTGGTCGTGTTGCGGTTGTGCTGGGCTCGCACCAGCCAGTCCGCCGGGTGGCCGCGCTCGGCGGCCAGGTCCATCAACGCCCGGATATCGCCTTCCCGGTCGGTGACGTAGACCAGCCGGCTCGCGGGCACCCGCTCGGCCAACTCGGCGACGATCGCGTAGCCTTCCAGCCAGCGCGTACTTTCCTTGACCTGCGGTACGTCCTTGGGTGGGCGGGCCCAGATCCAGGCATCCACCACCCCCAAGGCCATCCCCGCCGGCGTCACCACCAGGGTCGGATGCACGTACAGGCCATGCTGAGCCTCGTAGCTCAACCGCCCCAGCCCGGCAATCCCCGGTTGCGAGGTGAAATCCAACTCAGTGGTATCTTGAATGCACAACAAGACCGCCTGGCCCTGCATCCGCTCGACCGTCCGCTCGGTATGCACCTCCAGGATCTCGCGCCACTCCAACGCCGGGTTATTCAGCAACCGATAAGCCGCCTTGGTCTCCGCCCAGCCGCCGCAGGCCAACGGAATGCTCCCTGTCGGTTGAGCCGACAGATCGTCCACCAGCTTGATCAAGCGTTGGGTCCGTCGCGCATCTCCTATCTCCAGGGTCTCAAACTCTTGTTGCGCCCAGCTCATCCCACCACCCCACAAGGTTATAAAAACTTATATTATACAATTAGTTGGCAGTTGTGGGTAATCGGGTGGGTTAAAACCCCCGCCTTTAGGCGGAAGCTTTAGCAGCTTTTTTGCTATGCTTGGAAGATGAGCGACTATCGTCATGGTTCCCACACGGTGTTTTCCATCCATCTGCATGTAGTCTGGATCACCAAGTATCGTCATAAAGTGCTCCGGGGTGCGATTGCCGAGCGGGTTCGCGACGTGGTACGGGAAGAATGCCGACGGCAAAGCGTCGATATCTTGCAGGGGCATATCTCGGCCGATCATGTTCACGTGATGCTGTCGATCCCGCCCCAAGTGACGATCAGCCGGCTGGTACAGCGGTTGAAGGGGAAGAGTTCCTATGGGTATTGTCAACTTGTTGAACTGTAGACGCAATTCACCCGTGATACGAGGGGTTTGAGGGGGGTTAGGCCGCTTTTTGGACGCACGTCACCTGCTGCCAGGTATCGAAGGCCTGCGCGCGGACCATCCGGGCGTCGGCGGCGGTCAGAAGATGCCGACGAAAGCGAAACAGATTATTAATGGGAAAGTGTGCCGACAGGAATCGCTGGGCTTGCCCGGCGGACTTGAACCGCCGCATTTGCCGTTCCTGCTGGCGCGTTGGCTGATGCGAGAGCTCGGCCCGGTTATTTAACCCTTTATGCTGGCGATGCTCGACACTGGGCATGACCTCCTTGAGCGCCGCCCCGTAACTGCGGAGTTTATCCGTCACCACCACCTGCGGCACGTAGCGTAAGCCCTTCAGCAGCTTCTTGAAAAATCGCTTCGCCGCGTGCTTATCGCGGCGGGTCTGCAGGAGGATATCCAACACCTGCCCGTCCTGATCGACGGCCCGCCAGAGGTAATGCAGCTTGCCATTAATCTTCAGATACATCTCGTCCAAGTGCCCCTTATCACCAGGGCGAGGCAACCGCCGCCGCACCGCGTTCGCGAACGGTTGGCCGAATTTTAGACACCACTGCCGGATCGTCTCGTAGGTCACGAAGATGCCGCGGGTAGCCAGTATTTCCTCAATGTCACGAAAGCTGAGGGTAAAGCGGAAATACAGCCAGACCGCCTGGCTGATGATCTCAGCGGGATAGCGGTAGCCGGCGTAGGGGTTCGTCGCTCTGTTCATGGGCCGCGATGATGCCCGGTGAGCCCCCCTCCGGTCAAGTTGACAATACCATAAAAACTATAACGGAACGCCCACAGAGAATCCAGCCTTTTGTCAAACCGTCATTGACCCACTCAGGCGTCCTAGTCCTGCGGCTGAGTCAGGCCGTCGCGCATAGGTGGGTTTCTGCTTTGTGATGGTTGACGCAGCGAGAATACTATCACCTGATCATCAAAACAGCCTTTCCTACTCGACGCTGTCCTTGGTGGCGGTCATGGGCTTATCTCGACCTCAGCGACAGTCAGGTGGTAAGGATTGCGGGTAGGTCGATCATTTTGTCTCATGTTGTCGCCTTGCTGGTCTAGGCAAAACAAGGGGTTACGGGTGATAGCTCGGCCAACAGTAGACACTTAACTCAAATTGTCCACTGTTGGGGTGTGTCTCCTTCCATTCCCTATCACCTTAGTTGAAGGCACGTGATTATTGACAATCAGGCGATAATCCAGTATACTATATTTTGTTGACTCTTGAGCAGAAGTTCTCCGAAGGAGAACTAATGACGATATACTCAAGAGATATTATTAAGAAGGTGGCGAGAGATTATGGGGTTAAGTTAAACAACCACATAAAAGTCAGAAAAGACGTCCACTACAATATTTTAAGTAACTACGCAAAATCTATTTTTATCGATCGTAACAAAGCAAAAGCGTTTGTGGATGATGTAAAAGATTTACAGAGAAGAAGATATTGAGAAAACAGCATTAATAAAGTTGCCACTGAATCAGCCAAGCATTTAATAATGTAAATATTTTATTATAGATAAATCTTAAAATGACACGGAGAGCCTCTCACAAGAGTCAACAATGAAAAAGCCGACATTAGAGCCGGCTTTTTCTTTTTTACAACAAATAAGGCGCTTGGCTACAGGTCTAGCCAGTGTAACCCAGATGGAGCGGAGCTTGCGGAACGCAATCCGAGTTCCTTCTGGGAAGCGCAGAACGGGAACATTAGACAAATAGGGCCTAAGTAATGGGATGGTCGCCCCTCCCTAAACGGCATCAAAAGTGCCAAAGTGGAGATTTACGAAGTTCCACAAAAGATGAAGAGGCGACCGAGATGAACATTACGACAGTTGGGATCGATCTGGCAAAAAAAGTGTTTCAGGTACACGGTGTCGATGAACGAGGGAAGGCAGGGCTGAAGAAGCAGATGAAGCGTGCCCAGGTGCTGCCGTTTTTCGCCAACCTCCCGCCGTGCCTGATCGGGATGGAAGCCTGTGGCAGCGCGCATGACTGGGCAAGGAAGCTTGAGCAGCTGGGGCACACGGTCAAGCTGATGGCGCCGCAGTTCGTGAAGCCCTACGTGAAGACGAACAAGAATGACGCAGCGGATGCCGAGGCGATCTGTGAAGCGGTAAGCCGGCCCTCGATGCGCTTCGTGCCGATCAAGACCGGCGAGCAACAGGCTGTATTGGCGTTACATCGAGCCCGGCAGGGCTTTGTCAAGGCGCGTACCGCGCAGGCGAACCAGATTCGGGGGCTGTTGGCTGAGTACGGCATGGTCCTACCTCAAGGCATCGGCCATATCGCCCAGCGGTTGCCGGACATTCTCGAAGACGGCGAGAACGAGCTGCCCGGGGTATTCCGCCAACTGGTGCAACGGTTGGGTGAACATCTGAAAGAGTTGGACCGACAGGTGGACGAACTGGATGCCCAGATTCAGCTCTGGCACCGGGAGAACGCTGCCAGCCGTAAGCTGGCCGAGATTCCAGGAATCGGCCCGCTCACCGCCAGCGCCTTGGTGGCTTCCATTGGTGACGCCAAGAATTTCGAGAATGGACGACAGTTGGCAGCTTGGCTAGGATTGGTACCCCGACAGCACTCCACGGGTGGTAAGCAGACCTTGCTGGGAATCAGCAAGCGGGGCGATAGCTATCTGAGGACGCTGCTGATCCATGGCGCGCGAGCGGTAATCCGGGTGTCGGAACGTAAGCTGGAAAAAGCCGATAGCTGGCTCACTCGGATCATAGGCAGGCGAAACAAGAATGTAGCCGCCGTGGCGTTGGCGAACAAGAATGCTCGCATCGTTTGGGCGCTATTGGCACACGACAGAGAGTTCCGGCCCGATTACCTACTGGCAGTAGCTGGCGCGTAATCGAACCGGTTGGGCAACCGCGGCACACCGAACAGAGAGGATCAACTCTACCGATTGCTCAGGCAATCATGACGTGATGGCAAGACAGGTCAGACCGTGACCGAATTATCCTGCATTAGACAGGGCACCTTGAGTGCGCCGAAGTGTTGAGGATTCGGTCAGCGCATTCCATCAGGGACAGAGGCCACGGCCTCAATAAAGTCCGGATCTATGGCCGCAATCTCTTCCTGCTCGCCGTCACCGATTGAACGCTTGGCAAACCGGGGGCGACCATCTATGTCTAATGTTTCCGCCCCGCGCTCCCCGGTTCCCGATGCCCGCCGCTGCGTCAAGGAGCCGGGTCAGCCGCAGAAACGGGGTCAGAGTACATTTAGCCAGCGTAGCCTGGATGGAGCGGAGCTTGCGGAGCGCAATCCTGGTTCCTCCTGATCCCTTCCACGCGGCTCCCTCCATCCGCTGACAGAAGCGCCAGCGCTTTGGCTATATGCAGCACAACATAGCCGCAATAAAAACTAAATAATTTAATCATAAAATCCGTGGGCAAGGGAAGGGAAGCGCGACATAACAAACATTAAACATTAGACATAATGAGTTCTTTTGTCTACTCTTTGCAAGCGCTCCCCTTGAGATTCAAGGGGTTAGGCCATTGGTCACAAGTTAAGGTTTTTCTCGCCTTGTCAAGCCCTAGTTTGACCTGATCCCTGTGGTAGGATAATTTCTCTGAGTAACGGTGTCCCCTCATGTCCACCACCACGAAGAAAAAAGCGAGTTCCGTGCGCCACACCCGTGCGGTCCAGCGCGACCGGACCAAACGCCCGCTCAGCGCCCCGTCCGATGAACAGCTTACAGCACGGCTGACCGAGGTGATTCATCCGGCGACCCTCGACTTGGTGCGCTACTATCATCAGTTGGGGTTGCGCGAACGCCTCCTCACCTTGCCGGTGATGGTGGCCCTGGTTCTCAGTCTGATCTGGCGGCAGTTCAGTGGAGTCAGTGAGTTGGTGCGGGTCATCCGCACCGAAACGCTGCTCTGGGTCCCGCCTCTGCAGAAGCTCAGTCAACAGGCTCTCGACCAACGGTTGCGCACCCTCCCAGCCGAGTTGTTTTTACGCCTGTTGTGCACTCTCCTGCCCGTCTTCCAGGCCCGCTGGCAAGCCCGTCAGCGTCCCGTCCCGCCGGTCATCGCCTGGGCCCGTACCCACTACCGCCGCCTCCTGATCTGTGATGGTTCTACGCTAGATGCCCTGATCCGGAAGGTGGGCTTACTGCGCGAGCTTACCACCCACCCCCTAGCGGGCCGCATGACCGCCTTGCTCGATCTGGCCTCGCGGTTACCGTGGAAACTCTGGTACGAATCCGATCCCAATGCCAATGACCAGCGGTGTTGGTCCCAGATTCTCGCGGTGCTCCCGGCCGGGGCGTTACTCCTGTTTGATTTGGGGTACACCAACTTCACGGTGTTTCTGCAGCTGACCCAAGCGCGGGTCACGTTCATCACCCGGGCCAAGAGTAACTTGGCTTATCAGCTCGAAACGGCGCTGCAGCGCCGCGCCCCCGTCCATGATCTGCTCGTCTGGATCGGGCGCGGGGCCGATCGCCAACAAGTACGCCTGATTGAGGTTCTTTACCACGGGGTGTGGTATCGCTACCTGACCAACGAACTCGACCCGCAACGCCTTCCTGTCGAGTACGTGGTGGCCCTCTACCAGCAACGCTGGCGGATTGAGGACGCCTACGCGATCGTGAAACGCTTGCTGGGACTGGCCTATTTCTGGTGTGGCGCCCAGAACGCCGTCGAGCTGCAACTGTGGGCGACCTGGCTCCTCTATGCCGTGTTAGTGGACCTCACCGACGCGGTAGCCGAAGCGCTGGAACAGCCCTTTGCCAAGGTTTCCCTGGAGATGGTCTATCGCAGTCTGTATTTCTTTACCCAAGCTTATCACCGGGGCGAAGCCACCGATGTCGTGGTCTACCTGGCCGCGAACGCCAAACTCTTAGGGATTCTGAAGCGTTCCCGTAAGCCCCCTCGCCAGCAGCAACCGGCCTGTGCTCATGGGCCTTGACATTTTTAGAGAATCCTTAACTTGTGACCAATGGGGTTAGGCGCACCCCGATGCCCCCAACAGTAGACAAAACGATGTGCTGGCGTCTGCAGGAAGGGTGCGCTTGTCTTTTGTACACAAATCATGTACAAGATAACCCATGCAGTTTGAATGGGACGAGCAGAAGCGGCTTTCCAATCTGGTCAAGCACGGCCTCGACTTTTGGGATGCTTGGGCCGTGTTCGAGAGCGCGCACCTTGTTGTCCCTTCGACCCAGGGCGGCGAGGAAGCACGCTTTCTTGCTATTGGCACTTGGGAAGACCGCGCCGTCACCGTTGTTTACACCCTACGTGGCGACGCCATCAGGGTTATCTCCTTTCGGAGGGCACGACATGAAGAAAGGCGAAGATATCAGGACGCACTCAGCGGCGGAACTTAAGGCCAGGCGCGCCGAGAGCCGCACGGATTGGCACAAGGCGGATGCCTTGACGGATGAGGCTTTGGAGCGCCTGCTTGCCGAGGACGAGGACGAACGCGACGTGCGCCCCGACTGGACGCGAGCGGAACTGGTCTTGCCGGAGGCTAGGCGGGATGTGCACCTTCGTCTTGAGGGGGGCGTCATCGAGTTTTTCAAGGCCCAGGGCAAGGGGCATATCTCGCGGATGCAGGCCGTTCTCAAGGCTTACGTGGACGCTCACCGCACGCACGCCGAGTGAGCGACCGCCGCCACCTGACCTCCGCCGAGGTTGAGCACCGGGAAATCGGGCGGGAAATCGGGGACAGACCACGGTTATCATTTCCGTTTGCCGGAAAACGTGGTCTGTCCCCTATTCCATTGCTGGTGCTTTAACGAGTATTTTTGAACTCCCCCTAACTAAAGCGGAAGCGAAGCAACGCTTACAGGCGTGGAAGCAGTTGGTCCAAGAGAGTGAGTTAACTTGTTTTAATAGTTTCTTGTCAACGTTAGGTAAGCGGCTGGATGAGATTACAAATTATTTTGTGGCACGCAAGAACAGTGGATTTGTAGAAGGGTTGAACAATAAAATCAAAGTGATCAAAAGACGTTGCTATGGGATTTTCAATGTCGGTCACTTATTCCAGCGCCTCTTTATCGATCTGACAGGCTATGAAAAATTTGCTAAATTATCAAGAGCTTAAAGCCAGTAACTAGCAACGCAAGTTACCAGAGAGCCAGGAAAATGGTATAGATTGTTGGTTTGCACCTAAAGATATTCAAGGAGGTAAGAAGATTCATGAGCAAATTACTGAAGCTATCTGGCGTCGTGACAGATTATTGCTGGTGCTCTCAAAGCACAGTATAAACAGCGAATGGGTTAAGACTGAAATTGCCGAAGCCCGGCAACGCGAAGTACATGCGAAGTCAAAAGTATTATTTCCGATTCGCCTGATGGATTTCGATACCATCAAGCAGTGGAAGTGCTTTGACGCCGATATTGGAAAGGACTTAGCCAAGGATATCCGGGAGTATCAAATTCCAGATTTCTCTAACTGGGATAGTCATAATTCTTATCAACAGGCATTCGAATGCTTACTACAGGATTTGAAGCTATAACTCGAACGCAAGCTAGGAGAATACCATGATTTACTGAAACTCGTCTTAGCAACAAAAGTTACTCCATTTAAAAAACAATCGGGGACAGACCACAAAAAACAATCGGCGAAAAACAATCGGGGACAGACCCCGTATAATTGTGAACGGTTACGTGTGTTGGCCGAGCCAAGAATAAAACGTGGTCTGTCCCCTATTTCCCTGCTCAAGGAATCCAATTTGATACCAAAATCATTGCCGCTCATCTACTTATGGTCTGAGTAGCAATGGGACGGTTATGGAAAGCGTTACATAACCGTCTACGCATTGGAACCAGAAAACTTAACAGTGCAGCCCATTGAAGCTTGCGGAATACGGGCAGTTCTGGGCCACGCATACCAACTATTTGCCGCGTTCTCTAGGCCGAGAGTCGACGCAGGACAGTTAACCCGGAGAGACCAATGGCGAGAAGAATAATAGTCGACGGTTCCGGAACTGTCGTCTCAATAGCCCCTGTGACGTAGACATAACTGTTGAGCCTATTAGTCACACACCACTGACGGCTGGAGTTCGGGATGTTTCGAATCTCAGAACAACTCGCTGGTTTTCGAGGGTCATCCGCAAAATAGCCGTCGAAACCAAAAATCTTGATGGAGTTCACACCATTTATGCTCAGGACTTTATCAAAGTCGCCTTGCGATACCATCTTCCCGCTTATCAGATTGAGATTAATGTTATGATTTATATCATCACTAATACTGAACTCCAGAGGGATGCCTCCGTTCTCCTCAAAATTCGCGGCAAAGATAAATCTGTTATTGAAAGCGACCTCTACCAGATCATCTGCGATGATATGAAAATCTCCATTAACATGTTTCGTATGAGAGCTAAAAAAGAAACTATTTAAGAACTGTGCAGTATCAGGACCTTTTGTTGCGTCTCCGCATGCCCCGGCTTCGGCTTCGACTTGAGAGCAAACCCACATAGATGGTGTCAGAATATTACTAGGACTAGTGCGGGAAACAACTACATCAGTTGACCGAATGGACCAATTATCTGGACCGGCGTCGAGATTGATGGTAACGGCCCAAGCCTGTTCAATTGCTCCAAACATCGTGACACCAAAGACGGCTATCAAGAAGTATTTTTTCATAATGTCCTCCAAGGTAACGAAAAGATAATCAAGCGTTGTCATTAGAACGCAGGCTAAAATAATATCAACTGAGTGATTCAGTAGGAAATAGCGGAAGCCGGGCGGAAGATTGGACAATTTGAGTTCAAGTGTCTACTGTTGGCCGGGCTACCACCCGTAACCCCTTGTTTTGCCTAGACTAGCACGGCAGCAACATTGGACAAAATGATCGCCCTGTCCGCGATCGTCGCCACCTCCCCGCCGAGGTCGAGATAAGCCTATGACCGCCGCCAAGGACAGCGTCGAGCAGGAAAGGCTGTTTTCGACTACTGTTCCCGTGCTGCACTCCCCAGAAGGAACCCGGATTGCGCTCTGCAAGCTCCGCTCCATCCGGGCTACGCTGGCTGTGTGGAACTCCTGCTGAAGCGCTGACAGTAAACACCCCTAACTGCTCACGATAGTGCTTGCCAAAGAACTCATAAAGCGTTTAACTGTAATTCTCAATCCACCGCATATCTCCCCAAGTGTTGGATTGGTAGCTCACCCCACCGCTTCGGCCATCAGTGGATTGGGTTCAACTCCCTTCATCCAGGTTAGCCCTGAATTTGCATGATTAAAACCCATTTAAGGAGAATTACCATGAAGATAGTTACACGTTATCCACTCGTTGGACTAGCACTAGCGCTCATCCTCTTTCAGCCATCCGCTATGGCCAGTGAGGATGATAAGATGTATCCAGGCGCTTTATGCCAATCGTCATCTAATCTCAACCTGATTGCGCGGAACTCGTCCGGATCGATGTTCAATACGAGCAGCAGTGATAATCAATCCTGGACCTGCCCGATCGTCCGAGATAGTTATGCCGCCGGGTCGATCGAATATGCGCAGGTCATCGTGATTGACAACACCCCTGACTCGGAGGTGACGTGCACGCTCTATTCAAGAACCAACACCGGCGCCTTCTACGACAGCGAGTCGCGGACCACCAGCGGCACGCCAGGAACGGTTACACTCACGTTTGGCGCCGGCGACGCGAATACGGTCACGAGTGTGGCGGGGGGGTATTACTATTTTGATTGCCGGATTCCACGCACGAACAATGGGAATCGGTCGGGCGTAGTCTCCTATCGGGTCACCGAAAACGTGGGCGAAGATTGATGACTTACCGCGTCAACGCGGGATCCCCCCGGAAGCGCAGGGCATGAGCCGGTGGTGTTACGGGAGTGTCGGCGTGCTCGTGCTTGCCCTGCTGGGGTTGGGCGTCGTGCGTGAGGGGGGCCGAGAGCCATCACCCCCCCTCGGTGAGGGGGCGCAGGGCGCCGTCGTCGCCGTTGCGGGAGACGCCCGGGCGTCACCCCCGCCCGCCGCGACCGACTCCCTGGTATCCGAGCCGGTCACCGCCGACCGCGAGAGGCATCTGGTACAGACACGCCTTGCTCCGCTCGAGGCCCGAATTGCCCGGCTTGAGCAGCAAGTTCAGAATGCTCGCCGAGCAGCATCACACCTTGATGGAACGGTGGGACCGGTTAAGTGAAAAGGAGACGCTGCCGGGCGTCAGTTTGGCAGTTGATAGGATAGGAGACGCGGTTCCCGAGGCGGACAACGACGCGCTCGCCGTGGAGCGGGCCGCGGTCCAGGAACGGATCACGACGCTGGAGACGGAGTTCACCGCACAAGCCACGGATCCGCGCTGGAGTCCCCAGGCAGTAGACCACATCACCCACGTCTTGAATAACGACGCCCTTAGCGGGACCACACTGGCCAATCTGGTATGCGCCACGACCCTGTGTCGATTGGAAGTACGGCATCGTGATGAGGAGAGCCGTGACCGGTTTATGGGCGAGATTTTTCCCTCGCTGGGATGGCAAACCAAGGCGTATAGCCAGACGTCCGCCCGTGACGACAGAAGTTTTACCACCCTCCTGTATCTTTCCAGGGAAGGTTACTCCCTGCCCTCCGTATCAAAATAGCATACGGAGGAAATTAGGGGACCGTGCGACTCGGCATTGCCGCACCGCACGGTCCCCTATTGAGCCCTATTGAGCCGCTCCAGGCAGCGGCGCTACGGTCCGTTATTTCAGCTTGAACACCAAGACGCTGTATTGGGGCAAATTGATGTAGATTTTGCCGTCACCCTGCGTCCAGGGCTCGTAGAAGGCATTGCCGGCGCCATCCCAGCCACCGAACGCCGCATCCTGGCTGCAGAACTGCTGGGTCCACTGTCCGTTCGAGTCAACCGCCACCCCATAGCTATGGTTGGTGAAATTGGTGGCGCCCAAGTTAACCACCGTCAGGATCACATTGCTGCCGTCCCAACGCTTAAAGGCGATCACGTTATTCGTGTAGTCTTTATGGGAGATGCTCAGGGTATCGCTTCTCAGCGCCGGGTTGTTCCGTCGCACGGCGTTGATCGCCGCCACCAGGCCGCGCATCGGCATGGCCGTCGCGTCGGCTGCGTATGACCAGTCGAGGCGGTGGTCACCGTTGATATCCTTCCCGTCATGCCAGTACCCCCAGGGCGGGTTGAAGTGGAACTCCGTGCCCATGAACATCATGGGCGTGCCCGGCATGGTGGCCGTCAACGCCCAGCCCATCCGGGCCTTGGCCCGCGCGGTCCAGTTATCTCGGCCGCCGAACAGATCCGTGAAGTAGCGGTGCCGCGTGTCCCAGTTGGTCAAGCCGTCTTCGGCGTTGCCGTTGTTCTGGTCGCCGACGTCGTCTTGGGAACCCAGCGCGTATTTCACCAGGTTCCAGGCGTGATCATACCCGTCCCAGCCGAGGATGCCCGCCACCTTGTTGACGGGATCGTTCCCGGCGGCCGCCCGCTGGAATTCATGGTGCGAGCGGGCGCTCCACGTCGCACGGAAATTGCCAGTCGTCGTGATCCACGGATGATCGGGCAGATGCTCGGCGATCAGGTACTTGTCAGGATACGCCGAGACGAGCCGCCAGAGGACCTCCTTCAGCTGGGTCCCGTCGATCCGGGTGGTGGCGTCGAAGCGGATGCCGTCCACCTTGTACTCGGTGAGATACATCTTGGCGTTGTCGAAGAAAAAGTCCTGTACCTCCTGCTTCCACCAGGCCGGTCCCTGGCCCCATTCGGTATTCCAACCGCCGTCGAAGTAGACACCGCCGCCCTCTTTGATGTTACCGTCGAATTGCCACAGCGAGTTGTCCGCCGGGCCGGCGTGGTTGTAGACCACGTCCACGATAACGGCCAGGCCGCGTTTATGGGCTTCGTTTACGAAATGGCGGAACTGGGCGGGGGAGCCGTACGCCGATTCGGGGGCGAAAAAGAGGGCCGGGTTATAACCCCACGAGCGGTCCCCCGCGAACTCGTTGACGGGGAGTAACTCGATCGCGTTGAACCCCAGGTCCTTGAGGTACTGGAACTTCGTCTCGACGTCGCTGAACCAGGCGATAGTCCCGTCGGCGCCGTGGTTGGTCATGTCGATGCCGTCATTCATGCCGGCGAAGGAACCGACGTGGAGCTGGTAGATGAGGTAATCCTTGAACGCCGGCGACTTGAAGGGCGCCCACCGGTAGGTGGGATCTACAATAATGCTGGCGTTATAAGCGAGCTTTTTTTCGTCGCCGTTGGCGCCATTGAAGGAATGATTCGAGTCCCGGGCAGAGGGATCAAGCCGCCAGTACCAGCCGGCAACGTTGTCCGAACCGCCCGGATTGTGGATGACGTATTTGTACCGGTGGCCGGCGGCGCACCCTGACGCAAACCCGAACCAATAGCCGCGGCTGTCCTTCGTCAAATAATGGACGCCCAGGGCGCCGCTGCGGTAGGCGGCAGTGAAGTTCCCTACCAGTTGGACTTGGTCCGCATGCGGCGCCCACACGCTGAAGAAGCAACCGTTCTCCGCCAGCGTGGCGCCGGTCCCACGCAGGTTCCAATCCGGCTTGTTGACCGTGACCGTCGAGGTTGAGACGTTACCGGCGGCGTCGTAAGCCTGGGCGGTGACGGTGTAATCGGTATTGACTGAGGCGTTGTTGAAGTTGAGCGTCGCGCCCCAGGGGGCTGCGGTGTCGGTGACCGCCAGGACGCCGTTCTTA
Source organism: uncultured Pseudomonadota bacterium (assembly GCA_963708455.1). Lineage (GTDB taxonomy): Bacteria > Pseudomonadota > Gammaproteobacteria > Competibacterales > Competibacteraceae > CAIMUS01. The sequence goes on along the minus strand of CAVPSQ010000001.1, from coordinate 150,176 downwards.
TAGAACCGTACCTGCGTCACTCCGACATTGTCGGTGGCGGTCACCGTGAACGGCACGAGGCCGCCGATTTTGTTTCCTAACGTGCTCTTGGGAAACGTCAACGCGGTGATCGTGGGTGGGGTGAGGTCCTGACCCCACGCCGCTCCACCCAGATTGGCCAGTATGAATAACAGAATCCCGATTTTTCTGAACATGGGACTTAGTTCCTCCCCGGATAGCGCTTTGGTGATAAGAGAAGACGGCGGTAACGTAGGCGCTCCAGCCCGTCCATTTGAGAGCGCCTCTTGCAAGCGCCAGTAAGCCGGTGCGGGAGTCGGTCATGGCGACCTCGCGCAGGGGCGTAATGGCGCTCCACTCGGCGCCGCCGTGCGCCGGCGGTTCGGGAAGGATCACGCGGTCAATCCCGTGTTCGCGCGACGCGGCACGGGCTACTTTATCCCTTGCACAGGCCCTCGGCAGTGACGTAGTTCACGCCAGCGCTGTGACCTTTTGCCGCTCCAGCTTGGGGTTTATTGAGAGGCGACCCCTCGCGCCCTGATGGAGGATGCCGCTGCGCCCTAGAGCGCTGACCGGTTTGTGGGGCAAGTCATCAGCCAGAATAAGGCCGCAGCCCGCTTCCGGCATCGTCGCGAGAGCGGGACTGAGTCCTGGGAGCGCCGGCGTCCTCGCCGGCCAGGACATGGACTGGACCTCCGTCCGCGCCAGGCAAACCCAGCCGTCGCGGTGGTCCTGTCGGAGCCGGCGGGGACGCCGGCGCTCCCAGGCCGTTCCAAAAACTTCAGGTTGCAAATTGGACACGGTGTAAGACGCTGATTCGGGCGCACCGTGACCGTTTAACTCGTTGTGGTTTTCCGAACTATAGCTGCATCCCCAATTGGATTTTGATGACACGCTCAACCGCTTTCATGTCCTGCGGTGAGAGCTTTCCCAGCACGCTTTTAAGGCGCTCCTTGGCGGCGGTGGTCAACTGGTCAGCCATGGCCTTGCTCTGCTTACCGGCTACCGTGACTACCGCTTCACTCGGATAGAGCCGTCCGGTGTTGCTGGTCAAGGGCACGACCTGAATTCGGTTCAGAGCGGCATTGGCTGCGCCATTGCTCACGATAACAGCGGGTCGCGTTTTACGGATTTCGCCGCCCAAGGTTGGCTCGAAATCCACCCACCACACTTCACCGCGCTGCATCGGCGACATCCCCAATCAAAGCATGGCTCCATTCCAACGCCTCGCGCTCGCGCGTAGTGTCCGCTGCCATGGCCTGATAGGCCGCTGTCAGGTCATCTTGGAGCACGTGAGGTCGTGCCAAGTCTTCTAAAAACTGACTGATCTTGCGGCGTCCTACGACGCGAAAGAGGCCGTCATAAACGGCTTCATCGAGGGTAATGGTTATTTTCTTGTGCATGGTTCGGCTCCTTCAACACTTATACGTATAAGTATTATAGTAGTAAGCTACGGCAGTTTGCTGCGAGGATCACCGGGCCGGTGGGGTCACCGGAACCCGGTTCGCCGGCGAGGGCAGGGCTATCGACGGGGTGGCGTCCAGATGACGGCACGATCCCTATGCTGTGCCGCTTGCCCGAAGGGGGTAACGGAAAACACATGTTTTCCAGACAGTCCTTCAGCCCCCCCGCTTTAGCCGTCACTGTGCGGTCATTTTTTTGTATGAAAAACCACTACGGATTGTTACACTTAACGGGAAGTCCGGTAACGAGGTTTTTCCTACATGCTGATCGGTTATCTGCGCATCTCATCGGACACGGATCGCCAGAACCCAGACCTGCAACGCGATGCGCTGCTCGCCGCTGGCGTCGATGCCCGCCACCTGTTCGAGGATAAGGCCAGTGGCGCCCGCGATGATCGGCCCGGCTTGCAGGCCTGTCTGGCGTACCTACGGCCGGGCGATACGCTGGTGGTGTGGAAGCTGGACCGGTTGGGGCGGTCGCTGCCGCATTTGCTGCAGATCATCACCGACCTGCGGGAGAAGGGGGTGGGGTTCCGTTCGCTCACCGAGCAGATGGACACCACCACCCCGCACGGTGAACTGCTGTTTCATCTGTTCGGGGCGCTGGCGCAGTACGAACGGGCACTGACCCGCGAGCGGGTGCTGGCGGGATTAGCGGCGGCGCGCCGCCGCGGACGCCAGGGTGGACGCCCCCGGGCGCTGGATAGTGAAAAACTGGACGCGGTGATCACTTCCCTGAAGAATGGCGCTAGCAAGGCAGCGGTGTGCCGCACCTTCGGCATTCCGCGCGGCACCCTGAATGACTCCTTGAAGCGGGCGGGCTGGAGTGGACAGCGTGCGTGACGGCGATCTTGGCGTAGATCCGCTTGACACTAAAGCAATGTGGGTTTTTTCTGGAAGGATTAGGGGGAGCTATCCAAATGAACACAACCGACAGTACCTCTCACAGCCCACGGCACTTGAGAGTATTTCTGGCCTCGCCGGGGGACGTGGCGGATGAACGGGGTTTAGCATTAAAGGTACTGGAGGAACTGCAATACGACCCACTGCTACCGGGCAGGATTACCATCGAGACGGTGGCTTGGGATAAAGCCGGTGCGGGTACGCCGATGCTGGCCACGATGACCCCGCAGGAAGCCATCAAGCAAGGTCTGCCAACGCCGGCGGAATGCGATATTGTCGTCGTCATCTTCTGGTCACGGATGGGTACGCCGTTGCCGGCAGACTGGAAAAAGCCGGATGGCAGTGGTTATCGGTCCGGCACTGAGTGGGAGTATCTGAATGCCTTGGAAGCGGCTGAAAAGCAGGGTAAGCCAGAAGTGTTGGTGTATCGCCGGACTGAGAAACAGACGCTTGACCAGGATGATCTTCAGTTCGATGAAAAGCGGAAGCAATGGCGGCTGGTCAAGCAGTTTTTCCACGAGTTCGAGAACCCCGATGGCTCCCTGCGACGCGGTTATAACTCGTACCCCACGCCGGACGCATTCAGAGAGCAGTTGAACCTGCATCTACGCGCACTGGTGCGGAAGTTACTGGAGAGCGAGGCGCCTGTCACCACCGTTCAGCCGGTGACACCGGTATCGCCACCGGTCACTGCCCCTCCACTGTGGCCAGGTTCCCCCTTCCCTGGTCTGCGCGCTTTTACCCCTGATGATGCACCAATCTTCTTCGGCCGCGGTCGGGAAACTGATGGCCTGGTCAGTCGGCTGGATAATCCTACCGTGCGTTTTCTCACCGTGGTGGGTGCATCCGGTTCGGGTAAATCCTCGCTGGTAGCCGCTGGCCTGATTCCCCGCCTGCTGGCAGGCGCAATTGTCGGCAGTCAGGATTGGACCTGGGTGCGGTTCACACCGGGCGAGGTCGGTGATAATCCTTTCATAGCGTTGGCCTTGGTGTTCAAGGATGATTTGCAACAGCAGGGCCAACAACCACGCGACGTGGCCGACAGGCTTGAAAAGAATTCTGTTACGACGCTGACCGAGTTGCGCGATCTGGCGCTGGCCGGCAAGCCGGCCTGGGCTGAACTGCTGCTGTTCCTCGATCAGTTCGAGGAACTGTTCACGCTGGTGGCGCCGCGCTATGTTGGCCCGTTCGTCGACTGGCTCCGTCAGGTGGCGCAAACCGAGCGGGTTCGGGTGGTGGCGACACTGCGAGCGGATTTTTATCACCGCTGCGTGGAACAGCCGGCGCTGGCTGAACTGCTGCGCACCGGTTCCTATCCACTGGCGGCGCCGGGACCCGAGGCGCTGCATGAAATGATCACCCGTCCCGCAGAGCGGGCCGGATTGACCTTCGAAGCCGGTTTGATAGACCAGATTCTCACTGACACCGGCGCTGAACCAGGGGCACTGGCGCTGCTGGCTTTTGCCCTGGCCGAACTGTACAAGGCCAAAACTGCCGAGGGTCGTCTGACGTGGGCGGCTTATGAGGGTTTCAACCGGGTACAAGGTGCCATTGCCAAGCGGGCGGAGGATATTTTCAACACACTGGATGCGGATGCTCAAGCCGCTTTAGGTGATGTTTTCCGTGAACTGGTCGAGGTGGATGAGGGGGGCGTAGCCACGCGGCGCCGGGCCGCACGGCATCAGGTCACTCGTTCACCCGCATCGGAGCGGTTCATCAACCGCTTCGCCAAAGCCGATGCTCGGTTGCTGGTCACCAGTGGCAAGGACGAACCTACGGTCGAGGTGGCGCATGAAGCGCTGCTGCGGGGTTGGCCCCGGCTGGTCGAGTGGATCGTGTCGGTTCGGGATGATCTGCATTTGCGGAGTCAGTTGCAGCGAGACGCCGTTACCTGGCAAGCGCATAACTGTGATGATAATTACTGCTGGACTGATGAGCGAGTCGTGGCAACGAGGGGGATGCTGGAACGCCTGGGTTATCAGCCCAGTGAACTGGAGCGGGACTTCCTCGGCCCAATTGACCCTAAGCAGATGAGGGTGCAGGTGGATGATTTGGATACCCCCGCTAAACTGCGCGGTACCATCGGTATCCGGCTGGCGCTGCTCGGCGATACCCGGCCCGGTGTCGGTTTGGGAGCAGATAATCTACCCGACTTCCGCTGGGCATCGATCCCCGGCACAGCAATGGTACGAGCCAGTGGGCGGTTTCCGAACTTCAGTAGCTTTTGCTTGGGGAGTGGAGCACTACCAGGCCCGGACCCGGCTGCAGACGATAATGAAGCTTGGCCTGAAGAAGCCGCTTCTCTGGAGATCGCGGCTTTTCAACTGGTTCTCTATCCGGTGACGGTGGCTCAATTCCGGCCGTTCGTGGAGCAGGATGGTTATCGGAAGGAGCGCTATTGGAGCAAGACGGGTTGGCTTTATCGAGGTGATGGGCCTGGCTGGTGGAAGAACAAGACGTGGACCCTGCCGAATCAGCCGGTGATCGGGGTAACCTGGTATGCCGTGCAAGCCTACTGCAACTGGCTGAATGAGCAATTACAGCTACCGCGGGGAACCCTTCGACTGCCGACTGAGGCGGAGTGGGAGTGGGCGGCCCGTGGGCCGGAAGGACGATGCTATCCTTGGGGAGAGGAGTGGGATACTCGGCGCTGTAACAGTTTGGAAGCGGGGCTTGACTGTACCAGCGCTGTGGGTTGTTTTCCCGGTGGCGCCGGTGACTGGTGGCGGCTGCTCCAGCCGGATAGTGAGGTTGTGCACGATCTGGCCGGCAATGTCTGGGAGTGGACCGCGTCGGAGTACACGAAGGATTACTCGAAGGCGCATCAGTCTGTGCTGAATACCAATCACTCGGTTGATCGCCCGTGTGTGTTGCGGGGCGGCTCGTGGTTCAGCGAACCGGGGAGGCTGCGCGGGGCTGCGCGCAACTTCAGGACCCCGCGCCTCTGGTCCGACAACTGGGGTTTTCGCCTGGCCAGGACCTAACTCTTTGAACTTTTTGCTTTTTCCCTTTGCCTTCTTTTCGGGGGCGAAGCCCCCGTTCTTTTCCGCTTTTTTAGAGGGGTAGAGTTATCCACAATTTCTGTGGATAACTCCCCACCCTTTACCTGCTATCTCGTGGCGATAACGGCACTTAACCCCGTGCGCAGAAAATAACCAACTTATCTACTTGGTTGAATTGCTCAATCAAATGGATATATTTGATTCTCCAGAGTTAAAAGTGATGTAATATCTTATTTATCAGTAGGATAAGTATGAAGAGGGGGTGATTTTGTAGACACAATAAAATTATATTGATGACTTGCAAAACCGGATGCTACAAGCTCTCCTTGCGGGGCGCAATAGTTATTTGGCTACCCATCCCCGAGCGCAACCGGCCACCGCGTGGCGAACGGTTCAGCGACAGGCACAGCAGCTAGGGGGTAGATAATTGGACCGAAGTCACTACCCACGAGCGGCAATTGGTGCTCACGGTCAAGGAAGCGGAATACCGCCAAGCGACCCGGTTAGATGGGTGTTATGTCCTCAAAACGGATCTGGCCCCGGCGCTGGCCGCTGCCGCCAGCATCCACGCTCGTTACAAAGAACTGGCGGAGGTTGAATGGGCATTCCGCACCATGAAAACCACCCTCCTGGAAATGCGGGGGATTTTCGTCCGCAAGGCGGCTCGGACGCAGGCACCCGTGTTTATCATCATGCTGGCCTACCTGCTGGCCCATGAACTGCGGCGCTGTTGGCAAACCGTGGAGGTCACGGTAGCGGAAGGGGTGGCGGAATTAGCTTCCCTCTGCACGGTGTCCCTCGACCTCCCGCACCGAGCCCCGTGCCACCTGATCCCCACGCCCCGGCCATTGGGCCAACTGTTGTTGGACAAAGCCGGCGTTACCTTACCCGATGCCATTCCCCACCACGGGGTGACTGTAGACACTAGGAAAAAGTTGGTTTCTGAGAGAAAATTTTTTTAATTTCAGCAGCTTACTGTTATTTTATGGCAAGGTTTAAAATGGAATATCCGTTATAAAACGCTTGATGGGGGTTGTATCCACGTCTGAAGCACTATCCGTTTCACGACCATGAATGAAGACTCGATGAATCACCCACTTCCCGAAACTGGATTGAGCGCCACCGAAGCCGCCCGGCGCCTGGCCGAGGACGGCCCCAATGCGTTGCCCGGCGGACAGCGCCGCACCTGGCTGACCATCGTCTGGGAGACCGCGCGCGAGCCGATGTTTCTGTTGCTGCTCGCCGCCGGCACCCTCTATCTCGTGTTCGGTGAGTTGCAGGAAGGGCTGATTCTGTTCGGCTTCGTGCTGGTCACGCTCGGCCTCACGCTCTACCAGGAGGGCAAGACCGAACGGGCGATCGACGCCCTTCGCGATCTAACCAGCCCGCGCGCACTGGTGATTCGCGACGGTAAGCGTGAGCGCATCGCCGGGCGTGATGTGGTGCGCGACGATTGGGTGGTGCTAGCGGAAGGCGACCGGGTGCCGGCCGACGGCGTGATGGTCGCAGGCAGCAATTTGCAGGTGGACGAATCACTGCTCACCGGCGAGGCGGTGCCGGTGAGCAAGATCGTGGCGGCGGGCGAGCCGGCGCCGGTGCGGCCCGGCGGTGATGACACGCCGTTCGTCTATTCCGGCAGCCTGGTAGTGGCGGGACAGGGCACGGCGCGGGTCACCGCCACCGGGCCGAGAAGCGAGATCGGCCGCATCGGCACGGCCTTGGGGGCGCTGGAAACGGAACGCTCGCCGCTGCAAAAACAGACAGCGAAGTTGATCCGCACCCTGGCATTGCTGGCGCTCGGCATGAGTTTGTTGTTGGTGCTCGTCCACGGCCTCATGCGTGGCGACTGGCTGGCCGCCGTGCTGGCCGGCATCGCGCTGGCCATGGCCATGCTGCCGGAGGAATACCCGGTGGTGCTCACCGTCTTCCCCGCCCTGGGCGCCTGGCGGTTGTCGAAAGAAAAGGTGCTGACGCGGCGCGTCAATGCCATCGAAACCCTGGGCGCCACCTCGGTGTTGTGCGTGGACAAGACCGGCACGCTCACGGAAAACCGGATGACAGTCGCCCGGTTGTATGCCGGAGGCGACAACCGGGTGGTGAACGCTGAGGCAGCGGCCGAACTGCCCGAAAACTTCCATGCCCTCGTGGAGTTCTCCATTCTGGCCAGCGCAGCCGACCCGTTCGATCCGATGGAACAGGCGTTTCAGCGCCTCGGCCAGCACTTCCTGGAAAAAACCGAACATCTCCACCGCGACTGGACGCTGGCGCACGAATACGGCCTGACGCCGGAGTTACGCGCTATGTCCCATGTCTGGAAAGCGGTGGACAGCGCAGCCTACGTGGTCGCCGCCAAGGGCGCGCCGGAGGCGATCGTCGATCTGTGCCATCTCGGTGCGGCCGCGCAAGCCACCATTGCTGCGGCGCTGGATGCCATGGCGACCGATGGACTGCGCGTGCTGGCGGTGGCCAGGGCACGCTTCGAGGGCGAGGATTTCCCCACCGTCGAGCACGATTTCGAGTTTGAATTCGTCGGCTTGGTGGGGCTGGCTGATCCATTGCGCGCGGAAATTCCGGACGCCGTACGCCAGTGCCGCGAAGCGGGTATCCGGGTGGTGATGATCACCGGCGACTATCCCGCCACGGCACGCGCGATTGCCCAACAGGCAGGACTCGACGTGGATGAAGTCCTCTCGGGCGACACCCTGGCCGCGATGAGCGACACCGAATTGCAGGCGCGCATGAAGGCCGTGAGCGTGTGCGCCCGCATCGCCCCGGAACAGAAACTGCGCATCGTCCAGGCCCTGAAGGCCGACGGCGAAATCGCCGCCATGACTGGCGACGGCGTCAACGACGCCCCGGCGCTCAAGGCTGCCCACGTTGGCATCGCCATGGGCGGGCGCGGCACCGATGTCGCGCGCGAGTCCGCCGCGCTGGTGCTGCTGGACGACAACTTTGCTTCCATCGTGCGCGCCGTGCGTCTGGGGCGGCGCATCTTCGACAACATGCAGAAGTCCATGTCCTACATCCTGGCAGTGCACGTGCCTATTGCCGGCATGGCGCTACTGCCGGTGCTGCTGGGTTTCCCGGCCTTGCTCTTCCCCATGCACATCGCGTTCCTCGAACTCATCATCGACCCGGCCTGCTCGCTGGCCTTCGAGAACGAGCCAGCCGAAGCGGACAGCATGCAGCGCCCGCCGCGCGATCCGGACGCGCCGCTGTTCGGCGGCGCCACGCTCTGGCTGGCGCTGCTGCAGGGCATCGGCGTGCTGGGGGTGGTCATGGGCGCCTATGGCTGGGCGGATGGACGGCTCTCCGAGACCGAAGCCCGCGCTTTCGCCTTCACCACGCTGGTGATCGCCAATCTGGCGCTGATCTTTTCCAACCGCTCGCGCACGCGTTCGCTGTTGGCGTCGCTGCGCGCACCCAATCCCATCCTCTGGATCGTGACCGCCGTGACCTTGGGATTTCTCGCCTTGTCGCTCTACCTGCCGAGCCTTTCCGGTGTATTTCGCTTCGCACCCTTGCCGCTTGCGGAACTGGCCGTCGCCTTCGGGCTGGGGCTGGCCAGCGTGGCCTGGTTTCAGGTACTCAAGCTCACGCGTCCTGCGACGGCGCCCTGAAACAGCGCATGTTGGAGACGATATGAGCATCTGGTGCAACCCCGGCGTGCTCGCCGCCCTCGCAGCGGCGCTGCTGTTCGGCGCGGGCACGCCGGTGGCCAAGTTACTGCTCGGCCACACCAGTCCCCGGCTGCTGGCGGGCTTGCTGTATTTGGATCACACGTCACTTAGCTGCGGAAACTATCGTTAAGGTATTATACGCATAATCCAAATTGAGCTTTTTAAGCCATTACAGCCACATAAAATTTTCATCAAATTTGGCGTATAAATTAGCCTTAAGCGCAAATTATCTTTCTAAAACGGCCAGTTATTTATTTACAACTACTAAGGGACGGGTGATTGCCGTGCCGATCGGCGCCCAGGATGCCTATTACGTCATGGCGCTGGCTTTGCGCCAACTGCGAACACCCCCTGGTTGAACCGCGACAGAGGTTCTGGTGGCGCTACGGGCCACGGTGGGACGGCTCAAGGTCGCACAGACTCGACAGCGTTCAAAGGAAACCCTGACCGTAGTAGAGTCAGAAACTTATTGTTCAAACCTGCCGTAGAACCCGACCTCACTCCATTTTCGGAATCGGCTCATGGGGTCAAAATCAGGGTGTCAGGAAAGCCCCCGACGGCCGTCGCTCGTGCTACCAGACGCCAGGGGCTGGGATCGGTTTGGCCGGACCACGCCGGCGCAGGCACGACAAGACTGGACAAGCCTGTTGCACAGATGCGCCATCCGTAAACGACGTCTATCGGGCGGATAGCTTGTACTCGCGAGGCGGAAGCCCAGGTTGTTGTTGCGGTCGGCGGGGTCGTTCCAGTTGTTGCGATACGCCGAACGGCAGTTGTCGGCGTCGGAGTTCCAACTGCCGCCGCGGCTGACCCGGGCGGCGCCCGTTTTCCTGTCAGCCCAGATCCAGCGAACCTTGCAGCAGCCGGCGTTGAACAGCGGCCAGTCGGCTTCGACCAGTTTCTCCCGCCAGGAGTCGTCGCGTTGCGATTTTGCTTTATCGCTGACGGCGAGCGCCGGTGGAGCAGCGATACGGTAACGGACCACCAGCGTCAGATAGGGCACGTCGTCCGTGACAAAGAAATGATCGCGGATGGACAGCACCTCCTTGTCGGCCAGAAAGCCGACTACGTCGCTGTCGTCGAACCGCTCTGTTGATGGACTGAACCGCAGGGTAAAAATACGCAGATGCATGGGCTCTTGTAGAGGCACAGCAGGTGTTGTAAATTAACAACAAACCCCAAAAATGGCGGCGGCCGAGCTGACGCGCGGCCAAGGGTAAAAGGGTAACAGCGCCAAGTTATACCCGCCTCGCGAGGCGGAAGCCCAGGGCGCTGCGGCGGTCGGCGGGGTCGCGCCAGTAGTGGCGATACGCCGAACGGCAGCGGCCGGCGCCGGAGTCCCAACTGCCACCGCGGTAGACCCGGCTAGCGCCCGACTCGGGACCACTCGGATTACGCTGTGGCTTGCTCGAGTAAGCTCCGTACCAGTCTTTTACCCACTCCCAGACATTTCCGGATATATCGTGAAGGCCCCATGGATTCGGTCGTTTCTCTCCCACAGGATGCGTTCTCCCTTCGGAATTCTTCGAGTACCACGCATACTCTTCGAGCTGCTTCTCGTCATCTCCGAAGAAATACGTGGTCTCGCTAGACGCCCGGCAAGCATACTCCCACTCCGCCTCGGTAGGCAGCGAGTAACGCTCACCCGTCTGCTCGGAGAGCCATTCGCAGTACGCCACAGCGTCATTCCAGGAAATACCGACGATGGGCTGCCTAAAGTTCTCCGGACTCATCCCTGCACGGCGGTAATAATCCTCTTTATCGGTTTCAATATGGTACTGACTGCCTTCCTCCAACCACTCGGGATAATGACTCCGGGTGGCTTGCACGAATTGCAGGTATTCACCCACCGTCACCGGATACCGCCCGATCGCGAAGGCATCGAGAGTCACTTCGTGCACCGGCCTCTCATTACTTTGGCCTTCTCCTTGACTATCCCCCATCTTGAACGTTCCGTCGGGTAGATAAACCATTTCCGGCGCAGCCATACCATCCTTCAGATGATCCTGGAAACGTTGGTAAGGCTGGTAACGCGGTTCTGGTTCGCTCGGCACCGGAACGGGCTTCTCCTTAGCCTGTTGCCGCGCAAGGGTAAGAGCGTCCAAGGGCCAAGCGCCAGTCCTCGCGAGGCGGAAGCCCAGGTCGTAGCTGCGGTCGGCGGGGCCGCGCCAGTAGCCGCGATACGCCGAACGGCAGTCGCCGGCGACGCTGAGCCAACTGCCGCCGCGGACGACCCGGATGGCGCCCGACTCGGGGCCACTCGGATTCTCTCTCGGACTCACCTTGTAGTAATTCTGGTCATACCAATCCTGCACCCACTCCCACACATTCCCGTGCATGTCGTACAACTGCCAGGTATTCGGTAGTTTCTCTCGAACCGGATGCGTTTTCCCCTCGGAATTCTTCGAGTACCAGGCATACTCTCCAAGGCGCTGCTCATCATCACCGTAGCAGTAACAAGTACTGCTCGTAGCACGACACGCATATTCCCACTCCGCTTCCATAAGCAGCCTGTAGTGTTCTCCAGTCTGCTCCGAGAGCCACTTGCAGTACGCTGCAGCATCCTCCCAGGATAGATTGATAACCGGTCGAGTCCCTCTGCCCCAGCTCGAGTCACTCGGTTTCTCTCTATGAGTATCCTCACAGAATTTGTCATACTCCTCGAAGGTCACTGGATATTGGCCGATGGAGAAGGCACTTACCTCTACCTCGTGCGCCGGTTTTTCATCGTCCCAGGAATTGTCATCCTGACCCATCTGGAATACCCCACCCGGCAGCCAGGCCATTACCGGTCCTGGCGTTTTATCCTTGAGCGTATCCCGTAAGCCGGCTATCGGCTCTTCAGGTTCCAATAGCGGTTCTGGTTTCGACGGCGGAAGGGTAAAAGGGTAAGAGAGCAAAGGGCCAGTCCTCGCGAGGCGGAAGCCCAGGCCGTTGTCGCGGTAACCGGGGCCGCCCCAGGCTGCGATACGCCGACCGGCAGAGGCCGGCAGAGTTGCGCCAACCGCCGCCGCGGAAGACCCGGCGGGAGCCCGAATCAGGGTCGCTCAGATCATTCTGGCGCTCGCTCGAATAGCTTCCATACCCGTCCTGCACCCATTCCCAGACGTTGCCATGCAGATCGTGTAGCCCCCAAGCATTGGCTCGCTTCTCACCGACCAGATGTGTGGAACCGTTTTCCCAGTCTTCACCGTACCAAGCGTACTGGCTGAGTTGACGTTCATCATCGCCAAAGCACCAAGCGGTTTCGCTCCCCGCCCGACAGGCATACTCCCACTGCGCCTCGGTCAGCAGCCGGTAATCCTGCCCCGTCTGTTGACTCAGCCACTGGCAGTACGCCTGCGCGTCGTCCCAAGTGACATAAATCACTGGCCGGCGGTCCCGACCCCAACCGCGGTCATCCGGTTTTTTCCTGCCGGTGGCCTCGCAGAAGACGTCATATTCGTCGAAGGTGACCGGATACTTGCCTACCGCAAAGTGGTTCAGGGTGACCGAGTGGGCCGGTTTTTCGTTATCCCGATCGTGTTTGTCGTCACCCATCGTAAACGTTCCGCCCGGCAGCCAGACCATCTCGGGGCCGTCCATCTGGCTGTCGCGGAAGCGGTCGCGGAAGGGAGTCGGTTCTCGGGGTGCCACTTCGACTGTCACCGTACCGAAAGCAGCTAGAGCCACACCCGCAACCTGAATTTCCTGAGTCACGCCACCCGCCCGCTGAACCGCCGCCAACCTCGCCCTGCCCGCCGGGTCGGTCAACAGCCGGCCCACCTCCTGCGCGTACTGCAGCAGCGTCGGGTACTGTTGCAGTTGGGGTGACAATTGTTCGGTAATGCGGACCAGCCGCTCCAGTTCGGCAGCGGGAATATGTTTCATTACCTCCAACGGGCGTTCCGCATCGCCCAGAAGCTGATCCCGAAAAGCGTGGGCGATCTGCTGGGCGGCTTGATCCCGTTGCTCCGCCAGATAGAGCATGGCCGACCATTGCTCCGCCTCCAGTTCCTCTCGGCTGAAAGGTGCATTCATCCGACTCAACTGCTGAACATGGCGGATCAGCAGCCAGGCTGCTTCCCGCATCTTGGCCTCGCCCAGTTGTTCCCGCATGTCGTCGACCAGATAGGCGCGCACCTCCGGCGTCATGACGAATTGCTCGTAGCCGACCGGACGACACAACTCGGACAGCAGCAGATCAGCTTCGGCGACCCAGGGTGTCTGACCGCGCAGAAAGTGATTGCGCAGGTAATTGAGCAGTTCCGGCGTGAGCACCAACGGCAGCGCGGCATAGTAAGCCAGCAATCGGTAGGACTCATCGAAACGCCCGACGAACCGGTCGACTTTCTGGGCCGCAATATCAGTAGGCGTGGCGCTCATATGAGAGGCAGGCTTATGGACGCGAATGCGACAACTGGCCGCGCAGCGCATCCACGGCGTGAGCAAAGCCGTCACGGTCCATCTGGAACATGGGCGCCAGCCCGGCGATGTACTGCGCCGACGTGCCCGCCCAGCGGGATTGCGGCATCGGGTTCAGCCAGGCGATCAGCCGCGTCAGCCGCTTGAGCCGGACCAGAAACTCCGTGGTGGCACGAATGCGTGGCAGGCTGCGAGCGCCACGGGCGGCGCCCGCATCGCTGACCAGCAGCACGCTGGCGTCCGGCGTCACGTGGGCAAACGCCTGCGCCAACGGCGCCGGTCGGGTCAGATGCGGGTCCAAAAATACATACGCCGGCAGGACATTATGAAAATACAGCACCTCCACCTGCTGGATTTGGCTTTCCTCTTGATCAGTAGCGGTCTCCACCAGATCCCGTGTGAAGCGGTGAAAGGGAATCATGGAGCCGCCTTGATCGACCAGCAGGACCAGATGGGCGTCATTTTTCTCCCGCCGGTTATAGAACGGGCGCAAGAAAAAACCCTGTCGGGCCGTCTGCTCGACCGTCGCGTCGACATCGAGCACGTCCCGCGGGCCGTCCTTGACCGGTCGCCGCAGATAGCGCCAGGTATAGATCATGGACCGACGCGACACCGGCCAGTAGGCACGCAGTTCGGGACCCGGCTCGCCGGACGGCGGTCGCACCGGCGGTCGCACCGGCAGCGGCACCGGTTCGGGCGGCCCCGGCGTCAACCCGGTTGCCGGCGCGGGCGGCGAGGGAAATTCAATCGGAGGCTCCACCGGCAACAGCGGGGGCGGTTCCGGTGACGGCGGCTCCGCGACTGGCGAACTGTCCGGCGGCGTCAGTGCAGCGAGGGCGGCTTCGAAGCATTCCTCGAAGTCCACCGCTTCTTCCAGTGAATGGCTCCACAGCAGCCGGCCTAACTGGCGCAGGCTGTCTATGTCCTGGATTCCCCAACCGCTGTCCACCGCCTGACAGGCGGCCAGCAGTTCGCCGACGCCCAGGACAACGCCGCGGCCATGCAGCCGCAAAAAAACATCCTGTAATAACGCCTTCGGCTCGGGCGCGCTCATGACCGGGCGTAGCGCCGCCAATCTTCCCGAATTTTGAACAGCAGTTCGGGATACGGCAGCTTGGCGTCATCCTGTTTCAAGGTCTGCGCCAGGTCGGGCAAGGTCCGGAATTGGTGCAACGCTTTCAGCCAGTCCAGCAATTCGCTGGTGCCGGGTTTTTTGTACAGGTCACCCTTGCCGCGCACCTGGAGAAAACGGCCGCAGGCCGCCTCGATCAGCGCGGCGTCCGGCGGCTTGACGCCCTTAGCTTGCTGATAATGGGCATCGACAATCGCTTGCAGTTGCTGCGCGTTGGCGGGAAAGTCGATATAAAAGTAAACACAGCGTCGCAAAAATGGCGCCGGTAGATTACCTTTTTCCTTATTGCTGGTGATGATGACAATCGGTGGATGCTGGGCGATGACGTCAGGCTCGTCGGCTTCACGGATGGTGAATTTCCAGGGCTCGTCCAGCACGGTCAGCAGGTCGTTGGGAAAATCGATGTCCGCCTTGTCGATTTCATCGATCAGCACCACCGCCGGGCAGTCCTGCAAGCGGAACGCTTTGCCGAGCGCGCCGAAGGTCACGTAATCCAGCGGCTGCTCCGGATTGCGCCGCCCGGTCGAGTAACCCTGCGATTGCCGCAAATGCACGTCATGCAGCCGCAGAATCGCGTCGTAGGTATACAGCCCCTCCTGCGCCCGACTGGTGGAGCGGACAAACCACTCGTAGAGCGGCAGGCCGAGTTCGTAGGCCACGTGTCGCGCCAGGCGGCTCTTGCCGCAGCCGGCGTCGCCCTCCAGCAACAGCGGGCGGCGCAGATGAATCGCCAGATTCATCGCCGTCGTCAGTTCATCCGCCGCGACATAAGGCTCCGGGGTTGGCGGCGCGTCGAGGTGGCGATCGCCGGGCGGCCGCTGGTTCTCCGGCAGGTTCAACAGGGTCTCGGTCATGGTGGTTAATTCCTGATTCAGCCGGTGATCGCCGGTCAGCATTGTCGCAACAGGGCATGCGCGACCAGGGTGGGATCGCCATCCGTCGATTTATAAATTTGATCGGCCATAATGTCGATCTCAGCGCGCCGTAGCGTGCGTTCAGAATAACGCGCTATCCATTCTCTGATATCCGACTGTTTCCACGGCTCAAGAAGAATTTCGATTAGCCGGTGTTTCTGGAACTGGTCATGCTGGCAGCAGTACTGCGTCGGAAGACAGTTCTGGGGGAGCACTCCATCGACGAATAACAACATGATGACCTTGATTTCATCGTAGTCCTGTGCGACGGTCGCCAGCCCCTGGACCACTCGACCCCAGAAATCTTCCAACACCCAACGGAACAGATTCGGATCGTGTTTAAGATAATCACATTGCCGGCACTCGATCATGTAAATGCTGCCGCTCTGCAGGGAGTTACACAGCGTTTGCACGATATTTTGGCAGAGAACCGGCGCGTTCTGGCCGATGGAGTCAACACCCAAGTCCTCCCCCAGCCGTCTCAACAAGGTCAGGTTATCCGCCCTGCCACCCGGTTGGAACTCCACCGGAATGTGACGAAACTGCCCTGGACGGGTCATCGGCCGCAGGATCTCCCGGATTCGCGCCGCACACCATTCGCCCCCCATGCGGGTGCTCTGCTGAAATAACAGTAAAGCAGCGCACGCCTCTCCCGCCTGCGGCTGTAGAATGCTACGAAGTATTTGCTCGAGCTGCTTAAAGTCAATTTCGTGCAGCCTGGCTTCAAGCGGGCTGCTTCCCGAGCCTAATTCTTTTTCAATCTCATCCATTTCAATTTCAATGCGCTTTAACCGGCGTTGAAATTGTCCTTTTCTTACCGGGTCGCCTTCGTCTATTAGCACACTATTCAAATTCTGGTAATCTGTTATCAACGCATCCCGACGTTGTTCGAGTCCTTCGCGTCGCTTTTCCCGAATCATGTTACAACGCTCCTTCTGAGTTTTTATGAACAACCACTCTTGTCAAGTTCGCTCTCCACCTGCTCCATGTCTCGCTCCAGGCTCTTGATCCGGCGCTCGATCCGGGTTCGATTAACCCCATCCATTTCATAAGCGAGCCCCTCTGTCGCCGCCTGATAATCCTCCACCAATGCGTTTATTCGCTGCTCCAGCGCCCGGTATTTTACCTCCTGCACTCGCGACCGTGCGCTCGGCCGTACAACCGTCCTTGCCTCGAGACAGCGCTGCACCGCCACGCTGACCAGACCGGCGAGATGATCCGGGGTGCGGAAGTAACTGACCAACTTAGCCTGCTCCAGCGCAGCCCGGAAATCGGCGATTCGTTGGCCGCCGTCACCTTCGCCCGTGCTGGAATCGCGGAATTCATCCGGCCAGAGCGCGTCTTGGTCAGTCAGGAACAGTAGCCGTGGCAAACCCGACGCGCCCGCCTGCCGGTATTCCAGTTCAGTGATGGATTTGCGTTCCGGGTTGTCCTGCTCGGGAATATATCCGTAACGCCAACCCACCACCCCCACGTAAATATCACAGGCCGCGACATCGGCCAGACATGGGTGCAGGGGATAGGCGTCGCTGGCGACGTAGTCTTCCATCGAAATGACATCGTGGCGGAGCATTCGCAGAATACGATACACGGCGTCCCGGCAGGGCTTGAGATCGGCATAGGTGGCGGAGAGATAAATTTTCATCATAGAAGCTCATGGATTGGGGTCTGCACCTTGCCCGACCCCAGGAACTAGAGGATCCATGTTCATGACGGCGCATCGGCTTGCAGAGCCTGTTCCAACCGGTCGAAATGAGTATCCAAAGCATAGAGCATTTTCAGGCTTTTCACTGTGCGCTATCAAGATATCCGGTTACACGACTTGGAAAGTTAAGCAAAGTGACTCCTGGAAATGAGGTGGCAAGGTAGTCGATTCAAGCTGGCATCAATCGCTCCAGCACCTGCTCACAAGGGTGGCCTTGCGCGAAGAGTCCATGGACCAACTGCAGCAACTGTCCCAAGGCGTCCCGATTGCCCGCTGCCGGGCTGACTCCAGATCGGGGTAGTCCGCTTGGGCTGTCATCTGCACGTAGGCTAACTCTTCCGCTTGCTAATTCGGGAACTGGATCTCAACGGCAATTCCATCAACATAATCGGCATTAGAACGGGTGCGCCTGATTGAGGTCCTGTATCAGGGCGTGTGGTATCGCTACCTGACCAACGAACTCGACCCGCAGCGCCTCCCGGTCGAGTCTATCGTGGCGCTCTACCGGCAACGGTGGCGGATTGAAGACGCCTACGCGATCGTGAAACGGCTGCTGGGACTGGCCTATTGCTGGTGCGGGGCCCAGAACGCCGTGGAGCTGCAACTGTGGGCAACCTGGCTGCTCTATGCCGTGTTGGTGGAACTGACCGACGCCGTGGCTGAAGCGCTGGAACAGCCCTTTGCCCATATCTCCCTGGAGAGGGTCTATCGCAGTCTGTATTTCTTTACCCAAGCCTACCACCGGGGCGAAGCCACCGATGTCGTCGTCTACCTGGCCGCTAACGCTAAACTATTGGGGATTCTCAAGCGTCCCCGTAAGCCCACTCGTCAGCAGCAACCGACCTGTGCTCATGGGCCTTGACATTGTTAGAGAATCCTTAACTTGTGACCAATGGATTAAGCCTAAAAGGTATCAATGTTCTTATTGTGGGGATCATCCCACCACCACCCAGCAGGTATCATGGTATGATGCGCGGAGTCCGCATACGAAGGCGTATGAAACTCATGTGTTACTGAATTTAGTGAATAGTACGGTGGTGGATGTGAGTATTAAAGAGGGGTTGGGTTATGAAGCGGTAGAGGCGATCATTGATCGGCGGGTGAGTGAGAAAGTGGATTGGACTGAGTTTAAAGAATTAGAGCAGATCGGGATAGATGAAATCGCTGGCAAGAAAGGTCATAAAGATTTTTTCACGATTGTGACGACCCGGTTAGCGACAGGATCGCTGCGGGTGCTAGGGGTGTTGGAAGGGTGCGAGAAAGCGACGGTAAAGAAATTTTTTTCTAGTATTCCCAAGAAGTTACGTAAAACTATTCGCGTGGTTTGTAGTGACATGTAGGAGGTTTATATTAATGCGGTGAAGGAGGTTCTAGGCCAAAAGGTGCAGGTGGTCGTGGATCGTTTTCATGTAGCTAAGCTGTATCGGAAAGGGTTTGACAAGCTGCGCACGAAAGAATTAAAACGCTTAAAGAAAGAGCTTCCTGAAGCGGATTATAAAGAATTCAAGGGGGTAATGTGGCTGCTCCGTAAAAATCCGGCGGAGTTAAAGCCAGAAGAGTTAGAAGTCCTCAGTCGTTTGTTCAAGCATACCCCACTGTTAGGGTCAGCCTATGTCTTTTGCTATACGTTAACGAGTATTTTTGAACTCCCCCAGACTAAAGCGAAACCGAAGCGACGCTTACGGGCACGGAAGCCGCTGGTTCAGGAGAGTGATTTAGACTGTTTTGATAGTTTCTTGTCAACGTTAGACAAACGGCTGGATGAGATTACGAATTATTTTGTGGCTCGAAAGAACAGTGGATTGGTCGAAGGGTTGAATAATAAGATCAAGGTGCTCAAAAGACGTTGCTATGGGATTTTCAATGTGGGTCATTTGTTTCAGCGCCTCTTTATCGATCTGACAGTCTATGAAAAATATGCTTAATTATCAAGAGCATAAAGCTGGTAACCAGCAATGCGAATTACCAGAGAGCCATATCTACGATGGTCGTGCCGCTCGCAAGGTATTGTCTGCCTTATTCTTGCTGATCGATACCATCAAAAAGATTTGGGCAGATGGCCCTTATAAGGGCGAGGAATTCATTCAATGGATGAAAAAACAATTTGACTGTGATTTTGAAATTGTTGAAAAGAAAAAAACGGATGAAGGATTTCAAGTTTTACCGCAGCGATGGATTGTGGAAAGAACTTTTGCTTGGCTTGGTCGATCCCGACGATTGAGCAAAGATTATGAGCGAAAACCGACATCTAGTGCCAGTCATGTTTATGCCGCTTCAAGTCGATTAATGCTGCGACAAATTTGCAAGCGGAGAGCATTATTAAAAGAAGCTGCTTTAGAGCCTGCCTAGGTAATTGAGTTTTTGCACAGCCTCTTACTGTGAGGCGACAACTATCCTGACACAGAGGGGTAGCTCACAACCTTGTTTTTCGACGCCATAACCTGAAAAACTGGTGAGGACCACACCGTGCGCCTATTGCATACTTCGGACTGGCATCTCGGCCAAACCCTGCACAATTACGACCGCATTTACGAACATCAACGCTTTCTCGACTGGTTGCTGGATACCCTCGAAACGGAACAGACCGATGCCCTGCTGATCGCCGGCGACATCTTCGATAACGCCAATCCATCCGCCGCCGCTCAGCGACAATTCTACTGCTTCCTGACCAATGCCAAGCGCCGCGTTCCCCAACTCGACATCGTCATCATCGCCGGCAACCACGACTCGCCGGGCCGGCTGGAAGCGCCCGCGCCGCTGCTCGAAGCCTTCGACGCCACTGTGGTCGGCCACGTCACCCGCGACGCGGGGGGTGGTATCGAACTCGACCGGCTGGTGGCCCCGCTCAGAAACCGCGACGGCAATATCGCTGCCTGGTGTATGGCGATTCCGTTCCTGCGGCCGGGCGATGTGCCCAAGGTGGAAGCGGACGGCGATCCGTATCTGGAAGGCGTCGCCCTGCTCTACCGGCAGGTACTGGACCTGGCCCTGAACCACCGCGAGCACAGCCAGGCCATCGTCGCGCTGGGCCACTGCCACATGAACGGCGGGCAGACCTCTGAGGATTCTGAGCGGCGTATTATCGTCGGCGGCGCCGAGGCGCTGCCAGTGGATATCTTCGATCCGGCCATCGCCTATGCCGCGCTGGGCCATCTGCACCGCGCCCAGACCGTGGGCGGACAGAACCGGCTGCGCTATTCCGGCAGTCCGCTGCCGATGTCGTTCGCAGAAATTCACTACCCCCACCAGGTAGTCCGCATCGACCTCGACGGCGGTGCGGTTCGAGATATCGCCGAGATTCGCATTCCGCGCCCGGTCGAACTGCTGCGGGTACCCGCGCAGCCGGCGCCGGCCGACGAAGCGCTGGACGTGCTGGCGGCCCTTGATCTCCCCGATGTGATGCTGGCAGCCCAGCCCTACCTGGAAGTGCGGGTGCGGTTGAACGCTCCGGAGCCGGGATTGCGCGCCCGCATCGACGCGGTTCTGGACCGGAAGCCGGTGCGACTGGCCAAGATCGAGACCTGTTACGACACCCGTTCCGACGACAGCGCTGACCACGGTCCGCAGTCGCTGGACGATCTGGGGCGACTGCAACCGGACGAGATCTTCAGGAAACTCCACTGGCGGAAATACGGCGCGGAGCCCTCCTCCGCCCTGCTCGCCGCCTTTGCCAAGCTGCTGCTGGAATCCAGCGGAGAAGGCGCCCCATGAAAATCCTGGCCATTCGCGGCAAGAACCTGGCTTCGCTGGCCGGGGAATTC
This sequence comes from uncultured Pseudomonadota bacterium, assembly GCA_963708455.1. Classification (GTDB taxonomy): domain Bacteria; phylum Pseudomonadota; class Gammaproteobacteria; order Competibacterales; family Competibacteraceae; genus CAIMUS01. Next base: position 129,215 of record CAVPSQ010000001.1, on the reverse strand, counting down.
GAACTTCATTTCCATCAGGGTCCGCTCGCCACGACCGGCCTGTTCGCCATTTGCGGCCCGACCGGGTCCGGCAAGAGCACCCTGCTCGACGCGCTGTGCCTGGCGCTTTACGACGAAACTCCACGCCTGACCCGCGCTACCGTCAAGGGGGTCAGCCTGCCGGATGTCGGCGACGAAACCATCACTCCGCAGGACCCCCGCAACCTGCTGCGCCGCCGAGCGGGCGAGGGTTTCGCCGAGGTGGATTTCGTCGGCAACGACGGGATTGCATACCGCGCCCGCTGGAGCGTGCGCCGCGCCCATGGCAAGGCGGACGGCAAGCTGCAAAACACCGAGATGCTGTTGGAAACCCTCGACGGCGGCCAGCGCATCGGCGCAGTGAAGAACGAAGTCCAGCAGGCGATCCGGGAGCGGCTGGGGCTGTCGTTCCCGCAGTTCACCCGTGCCGTGCTGCTGGCCCAGAACGAGTTCGCGACCTTCCTCAAGGCCAACGATAATGAACGAGCGGAGCTGCTGGAAACCCTGACCGGGCTGGATATCTACACCGGCATTTCCAGCCGCGCCTTCGAGTGTGCCAAGGCGGAACAACAGGCGCTGGACGACCTGAAGAACCAACTGGCCGGCCAGCAACCGCTGGATGCCGACGCCCGCGCCCGACTGGAACAGGGGCTCGCCGCCGCCCAGACCGAAACGACGGCGCTGGAACAACGCAAGACCGAACTAGACCGGCGGTTACAGTGGCACGACGCCTGGGAAAAACTCAAGCAAGCCGAGCAACAGGCGCGGGATGAAGCGCAAAAAGCCCGCGCCGTCCGGGAGGCCGCCGCTCCCCGGCAGGCCGGTTTCGCTCGGGTCGAAGCCGTCCAGGACGCCCGCCCCTGCCTGACTGAAGTGGACCGCATCGCCGGGGAAATCGCGCAACATCGCCAGGCGGTCACCGCCGCCGAGAGCGATCTGGCCGAAACCCGGCGCACTCGGCAGCAGGCGGATGAGGCCTTGACGCAGGCCGCGCGGGCGGTCGCCGCCGCTGAACAGGCCAAAACCGTGGCCGGCTCCTATCTCGACCAGGCCAAGGCGCTCGACGCCGCAATCGAGATGCTGGCCCCTCGCCATGCCGACGCCGCCGGCGCCTTGGCCGAGGCTCGCAAGGCCGAGGTGCCGGTGCAAAAGAACCTGGCCGGCAAGCAGGCCGAACGCGACCGGATTGGCCAGGAACTGAAGATTGCCCGGGACTGGCTGGCGGCGAACGAGCCGTCGCGCATCCTGGCCGAGGACTGGTCGCGTTGGGACTTGCTGTTCGACGAGGCCGCCAAGGCGCAAACCGGCTTGCGCGAGGCCGATCAAGCCATCGCCGCCCTACGGCGGGACGAACGGAAACACCAGCAGGCGGGGGACCAGGCCGCCGCCGCTCTCGCCCAGGCTGAAACAGGGCTTCAGAGCGCGGAAACCCAACTCCAGGCCGCCATCCAGGCACTGGCCGGTTTCGATTCCGAAGGGTTGGCGACCGGTCGCGCCGCCGCCGAAACCCGCCGCGAGCAATTGACCAACGGCGAACGACGGTGGACCGCGCTGGCCGGTTCGCTCGCCTGCCAGCAGAAACTGGACACCGAAGCCAGCGCGCTTCAGAAAAAAATCGCCCGGGCGGAAACCGCCTTGATGCAACTTCTCGCCGGCAAACCAGCGGCGGCGACCCGGCTGGAACAGGCGGAACGATCGCTCAAAACCGCCGAGGCCGCCTGCGCCAAAAACGTCGAAACCCTACGCGCCGCCCTGAAAACCGGCTCGCCCTGCCCGGTCTGCGGAGCGACCGAACATCCCTACGCCGCCGGCGACGCGCCTTCCCGCGCCATGCTGGCCGGTCTCAAAGCCGAGGTGGATGCATGTCGGAAGGGGCTGGATGCGCTGGTCCAGCAGGAAGCCACGCAACAGGCCGCCGTCGAAACCGGCCGCCAGCGGCTGGCCGCCATCGCCGGGGAACGGGAACCGTTGACCGCCGCCATGCAGCGCGATACCGACGCCTGGAACGCCCAACCGGTCGCGGCGGAACTGGCCGCCGTGGCGCTCGCCGACCGTCCAGCCTGGTTCGCCACAGAGAATCGGTCGGCGCGGGAACGGTTGGCCGCCATCGCCAGGGAAGAAGACGCCCAGCGGCAGGCTGGCAAGGCCCGGGACGAGGCGCAACAGGCGCGCGATGCCGCCCAGCGCCGGCACGCGGCGGCGCGGGATGCCCTGAACGCCGCGCAGGCCGCGCTCGATCAGGCGGTTCGGGCGGTACAGACCGCCGGCGACCGGCAGGCGGAGGCCGCGCGCCAGTTGAACGAACGGCTGGACGCGCTGGACGCCGCCTTCGCCGGACAGGACTGGCGTCCTACCTGGCAGGCCGATCCCGCCGCCTTCCATCGCGCCCGGCGGGAACAGGCCATGCGGTGGAACGCCCAGACCGAAACCGTCAACCAGCGGCAAACCGGTCTGGGCCAGATCGACATCGAGTGCAAGGCGCTCGCCGAAGCCGCCACCGAAAAAACTGCGCAACTCCAGAACGCCGTCGCAAGCTTCGAGAAGGTCGATCGCGATCTCCAGGACAAACGTCGGCAACGGCAAGCCCTGTTCGCGGGACGGCCGGTGGCCGAGGTGGAAGCGGCGCTCGCCCGGGCGATCAAGGACGCCGAGACCGGGCGCCAGCGCCACGACCAAGCGGCGCGGAAGGCGGCACAAGCCCAGGCCAGCGCCGAGGCGGTGCTCGGCCAGGCCCGGCAAACCCTCGCCACCGGCCGGCAGGCGGCGGAACAGGCCGACGCGAGGTTGAACGCCTGGATCGCCGCGTTCAACGCCAAGCATCCCGAAGAGCCGCTGGATCCGACCCAACTCCGCGCCCTGCTCGCCCATGATAGCAACTGGATCGCGGCCGAACGCCAGGCGCTGCAGCAACTCGCTGACGACGTCGGCAATGCCGAGATGATCCTCCAGGAACGCCAGTCGCGGCGGGAAGCGCACGACGGGCAACGCGCCACGCAAGACCCGGCGGATGTGATTCAGACCGCGCGGGCTCAAGTCGCCACCGATCTGGAACAGGTCCGACAGCGCGCCATCGAGGCAGAACTGGCCTTGCGTCAGGATGACGAACGCCAAGCCAAGACCGCGGAGCTGAAAGGGAACATCGACGCACAGGAGGCGAAAACCCGAATTTGGAATCAGCTAAGCGAACTGATCGGTTCCGCCGACGGTAAGAAATTTCGCAACTACGCCCAGCAGTTCACCCTCGACGTGTTGCTCGGCTACGCCAACCGTCATCTTGCCGACCTCTCCCGCCGCTACCGGCTGGAGCGGGTCAAGGACACGCTGGCGCTGATGGTGGTGGATCAGGACATGGGCGACGAATACCGTTCGGTGCATTCCCTGTCCGGCGGCGAATCCTTCCTGGTCTCGCTGGCTCTGGCCCTTGGGCTGGCTTCGCTCTCCTCCAACCGGGTGCAGGTGGAATCGCTGTTCATCGACGAGGGTTTCGGCAGCCTCGACGCCGACACGCTGCGGGTGGCGATGGACGCCCTGGATAACTTGCAGGCCCAGGGCCGCAAAGTGGGGGTCATCTCCCATGTGCAGGAGATGACCGAACGGATCGGGATTCAGATTCAGGTGCGGCGCCAGTCGGGCGGGCAGAGCCGGATCGAAGTGACGAGCGCTTAGGCAATTTGCCCAGACCCGAAAGACTGCAAGGCTCGCACTTCACGTTCATATTGAGTCGGGTGTGCTGTGTTGGCGGGCACTCTCTACGTCGGGTTTGGTGAGACCTTCGACGAAACGAAGGTCGTTACCATTCCAACCGGCGCGGTGTACGTTGCACCCGCCAACGTTCCTCATTATGTTTGGGCCAAGGACGGCGAGGCAATGTATCAAGAAGCCGGTGTGGGACCTACGGGTACCTCGTTCATTACCCGGTAGGTTGCCGGGCACCGGCTGCCCATCATCCATTGCCGCGGCCGCACCGCCAGCGGCGCGCCGTTGAACGAAAGCACTCGACTGCCCGAGGAGAGAAACCATGACGACCCCGACGATCAGGACCACAATGGCCACCGATGTAGAGCCGACTATCGCTGCTATGGTACTCGCATTCAGGTGGGGACATCGCCGCCCCTCTTTCCGATGTTCCGCAGACCTCGGTAATGCGACCGGTATCATCATCGTACCTGGGGTTTTTGGAGAATTGGAGAATTTCTCAACGATCCTATCGTGAGCCGAGATCTCTAAACCTCAAGGTTTTTTTGCAAACTCACTGCCGCCGAGCAGGAATCCGGTCACCTCGCGCCACCAGGCCTCGTCGATCGCCTGAACCCAATCGTTATGTCCTACCCCGTTCATGAGCTTCAGTTGCTTGGGCGCGGCCAAGGATTCGTACAGGGCCAGGCCGAAGCGTGCCGGAACGATGTCATCCCGCTCGGCGATGGCCACCACTACGGGCCGGTCGTACGAGGCGAGGTTAGAGACGCTATCGTAGCGGTCGCGCAGGAACCAACGGACGGGCAATCCGCCATAGTGATGGACGGCAACGCTTTCGAGCCGGTCCCAGGGCGTGATGAGCAACAGTCCGTCGGTCCGGCCGGGTTGGCGGGCGCTGGCGGCCGCGGCGACCCCGGCGCCCAAGGACTCGCCGATGACCAATAGAGGTGCTCCGTAAAGCTGCCGTGCGAGAAGGACGGTCTGTTCCGCATCCTCGACCAGAGGGCGCTCTCCCAACTGGCCGCCGCGCGGGCCATAACCGGGGTATTCGGCGAGGATCACCCGCCACCCAAGCCGAGTGAGGACGGCGGCGTAGAATTCGCGGTGACCGACATGGCCTGCATTGCCGTGAAACACGATGACGGTACCTCGCGCGGGCGGGGCGGGCTCGGCAATCAGCCCACGAAAATCCTCCGCCGCCGGCCAGGCGTGGAGTCGGCTGGAAACCACGTCCGCCACCGCCGCCTTCGCGGGGAAATACAATAAGCTGTCCTGGATCCTGGAACATCCCGCCATCATTGCCAAGCCGATGATGAAAAACCACAGTCGGTGTTTGGAGAGCGCCATTGTCAGTCTTGGTTGAGGGAATGTCACCGGGCGCAAGCGGCCGCATCCGGCAGAACAAACGGCCATCGGTTCTGTCGCAGTGGCATAATGACAGCCTCCCGATGCTACCGAAGTCCTGCCATGCCGCGCCAAATTATCGATCTTTCGATTCCTCTGGAAAATGAAATCATTTCCGATCCCGTCCCGTTCATGCCCCGTATCAGTTATTTCGATCATCAGAATGTCGGTGGCGCAACTGTGCGCCTTTTTCCCCGGCCTGAAGCCGGAGGACCTGCCCGACGGCGAAGCCTGGGCCATCGAGAAGGTCGAACTGATTACCCACAATGGCACCCATCTGGACGCGCCGTATCACTTTGCCTCGACCATGAATGAGGGGGAGCGCGCCCTGACCATCGATGAAGTGCCGCTGGACTGGTGTTTCCAGCCCGGCGTCAAGCTCGACTTCCGCCAGTTGCCGGATGGCCATGTGGTCACCGCCGCCGAGGTCGAAGCGGAGCTGGACCGGATTGGCTATCGCCTGCAACCGCTCGACATCGTGGTCATCAATACCCGTGCCGGCGCGGCCTACGGCCAGCCCGATTATGTTAATGCCGGCTGTGGCATGGGTGCCGAGGCTACGCTCTACCTGCTGGAGCGCGGGGTGCGGTTAACCGGCACCGACGGCTGGTCCTGGGATGCGCCGTTCGTCTACACCGCCGCGCGCTACGCCGCCGCCGGCGATCCCCGCATCATCTGGGAAGGCCATAAAGCGAGCCGGAAGATCGGCTATTGTCATCTGGAAAAATTGCACAACCTGGAAGCCCTGCCGCCCTACGGCTTCACCCTTGCCTGTTTCCCGGTCAAGCTCCGCGGCGCTTCCGCCGGCTGGACCCGGGCCGTCGCGATTCTGGACTCGGAGGCCGCATGAAACTGGCAACGTTCGAGCAGGATGGTCAACGCCGCATTGGGGCGGTGCTGGACGGGGGCGCCAGTCTGCTCGATCTGGCGGCCGCGCATCGGGCGGCCACCGGTACCCGCAGCCCCTACCTGACCGACATGCTGGCCCTGATCGATGGGGGTCCGGCAGCGCTGAGACTGGCGCAGGCCTGTCTGGCGGCGCCTGTGACGACAGCGATCACTCCCCTGAGCGCCGTGCGACTGCTGGCGCCACTGCCGGAGCCGCGCCAGATTCGCGACTGCATGGTGTTCGAGGAGCACTTGAAAAACGCCTTCGCCCAAGCGGAACAACTCACCGGCCGCCATTACACCATTCCCCCGGTCTGGTACGAACAGCCGCTTTACTACAAAGCCAATCGGTTCTCGGTGATCGGCCCGGAGCAGGACGTCCGCTGGCCGGCCTATTCCAAGGTGATGGACTTCGAACTGGAACTGGCCTGCATCCTCGGCCGCACCGGCGTCGATATCCCTCGCGCCGAAGCCGCACACTACATCTTCGGTTTCACCATCTTCAACGACTGTTCCGCCCGCGACGCGCAATTCAAAGAAATGGCCGGCCAACTCGGTCCTGCCAAGGGCAAGGACTTCGATACCGGCAATGTGTTCGGCCCCTGGATCGTTACGGCTGACGAGATCGGTGATCCTTATGACCTCAACATGACCGCCCGAGTCAACGGTGAGGTCTGGGGCGGTGGTCATTCCGGCGCCATGTATCATCGGTTCGAGGACATCATCGCCTTTATCTCGCAGTCGGAGACCCTGCACGCCGGCGAAATCATCGGTTCCGGCACCGTCGGCACCGGCTGCGGCCTGGAACTGGGCCGCTACTTGAAGGCTGGTGATATCGTCGAACTGGACATCGAGAAGATCGGTGTCCTACGCAATCGCTTCGTGTCATGAAGGCATTGCCAGCGCTCACGGGAACGACTCGTCCAGACTCTGCTGGTGTGGGTTCAAACTAATCCGTTCCGGGACCAGGACCGGCAACAACAGGCTACCTGCGCCTGCAACCGCGCGCTCAGCACAGAGCTACCGCGACAAGCATAATAAAGGACGCGAACCGTTCCAATGGCAAAAATCTATATTTCATCCACCTACAGCGACCTTGAGAAACACCGCACCGCCGTCTACCGCACGCTTCAGCGGATGGGGCATGCGGTGATCGCCATGGAGGATTATGTTGCCACGGACCAGCGCCCGGTGGACAAGTGCCTTGCCGATGTGGCCGCCTGCGACCTGTATGTGGGTATCTTTGCCTGGCGCTACGGCTACCGGCCGCCGCATCGTAACCCGCAGCGTCAATCCATCACGGAGCTGGAATACCGGCAGGCTCGGCAAACGAGCAAGACCTGCCTGCTGTTTCTGGCGGAGGAGAATGAGGCATCCGCCCCGCCGGAGGCAGGCGCTGAGGCGTCAGAGGACCGCCGGTGCATCCAGGAACTGCGCCGCGAACTGGAGCGAGAACATGTCGTCAGCTATTTCAGGAATCCTGACCACCTCGCCAGCCTGGTGAGCCTTGCAGTCCGGGACTGGGAGCAATCGCAGCCAAAACCGGTCCACCAACCGGCGGGCTGGAGAGATTGGTGGGCGGAACTCACCGCGCCGCTGTTCACGCGCCGCCGCACCCAGCGTTATCTGCGCAACCTGCTGGCGCAGCATCGCGAGTTCACCTTCCTCGGTCGGGCCAAGCCGTTACGGTTGGAGAACATTTATGTCAGCCTGAAAGTCGGGGAATACACATCCGCGGCGTTACGGCCCGATGCGCCTGACACCGACTCGGCTGAGGAAACCCCCGCCCCGGTGGGCGAAGGGCGCACAGTGGATATCCCGGAAGCGCTGTTGCTGTCCCGTCGCCTGGTGGTGCTCGGTGATCCTGGAGCGGGAAAGACGACCCTGCTGAAGTATCTCATCCTGCAACTGATTCAGCGTGACCCACGGCTGGCCCCGTTCGCCCGCACCCTCATCCCCACCCGCCTGACCCGCTGGCTGGAGCCGGCCTGCCGTTTCCTGTCGGGGTTAACTGTTTTTATGGCAGGCTTTTTCTTAAGCCTGGTGGCTCTGCTGGGTTGGATGGTCGAAGTGTTCCGTTCGGACCATCCCTTTTTCGCTGCGGGCGCGGGGTTCGGTCTTTTCGTGGCGCTGTTCCTATTGTTGGCAAAGTTCTCCCGTTCATTCACGACTTTCGGCGCCTGCTTGGGGATCGGTCTACTGCTCGTCGCCCGTTGGCAGGCACTGGTCGGCCCCTGGGCCTGGTGGCTGATGGGCGGCAGTCTGGTTGTCTGGCTCTATCCCTTCTGGGTTCAGGGACTGCTCTGGCCTCTGCGGCGACTGCTCTATTGGCGAACCCGCTACCCGCTGCCGGTGTTCCTGACCTTGAATAACCTGGGACGCGATAGCCGGCCGATCGAGGATCATCTGGTCGAAGCGCTGGCGGAACTCGGTTTTCCAAACGCCCGACGCTGGCTGGTCCGACGGTTGGCGCGAGGCGAGTGCATGCTGTTGCTGGATGCACTGGACGAAGTGGCCGACCCCCAGGCGCAACGCCGGGTCGTGGCGGAGATCAATCGCCTGCGGGCCGCTTACGGAGAAGGCAATCAGATCATTGTGACCTGCCGGATTGCAGGCTTTCCGCGTACCTTGAACGGCTACCTCCAGTTGGAAGTGCAGGCGTTGACAGAAAAGCAGATCACGCGGTTCGTACACAACTGGTTTGCCGGTACCACCGACCCGCTGGAACGGGAACGCCGGATCGACGGACTGCTGCAAGGGTTGGGGCGCAGTCCCGGCATGCGGCTGCTGGCGAGTAACCCGCTGCTGCTCTCACTGATAGTGCTGCTGTATGAGCGCAACTGGCGCCTGCCCGAGCGACGGGTGGAACTGTACGAGGAAGCGGTGGATTTACTGATTACCGACTGGGACAACCTACGCCAAATTGACCGCCAACCCCGCTTACTGCCGGAACAAAAGCAACAAATTCTGACCCAGTTGGCGGCCTGTTTCCATGCCGCCCATGTGCGAGTCGTCGAATACGAGCCGTTGCGGGAGTATCTGACCGCGGTATTGCCCGGCTGCGGCGGTTATCTGCCTGAACCGGACGCGGTCCTGGACGAACTCATGGTGCATACCGGTCTGCTGCGACGGAAATCCCGATCGTCCTACGACTTCGTGCATCTGACCTTTCAAGAATTCCTCGCCGCGCGTGCTTATCAAGCGCAGGGCGGAGGAGCCCGTCTGCTGGACAAAGCCGGCGATGCCTGGTGGCGGGAAGTCATCCGCCTTTATACGGGGCTGGAGCGGAACGCCACGGCGCTGCTACAGCAACTGCGTGAGCGCGACCTGTTGCTGGCCGCCGGCTGTCTGGCCGATAGCTCGCCGTTGGCGACGGAAGCCTTTAGCGAACTGGCGGCAGGGATTGTCGGCGATCTGCAACAGCGGTTGCAGGACAAGGCGCAGCGTCAGGTTGCCGCCGACGCCCTGGCGGAGTTGGCGGCGTGGGGCGCCACGCCGGTCCTGACCGCGGCGGTGACGGCGGCTGAAACGCAGCCGGCGGTCGCACTGGCGGCCGTGCTTGCTTTGGCGCGGATGGCGGACAAAGCCATGCTGGATACGCTTTTTGCCGATGTGGGCCCTATCCTACGCCTGCTTCACGGGCAACTGCCTCAGGTCGCTTCAGCATTGCGCGCCCGAATTCTCGCCCTGCTCGATTCGCTGGGCCATCCTCTGGTCTACGTGCCGGCGGGCGAGTTCATTATGGGCAGCGACGATACAGGTTGGGCTCATGAACGCCCGGCGCACCGGGTTTTTCTGTCGGCGTACTGGATCGACCCGTTTCCGGTAACGAACGCCCAGTTCGCGCAGTTCGTGCAGGCGACGGGCTATCGGGCGCAGGGGGAGTGGCGCAGCGCCTTCCAGCCCGGTAAGGAGCGCCACCCGGTAGTCTGTGTGACCTGGAACGATGTCTGCGCCTATGGCGAATGGTGCGGGAAGCGCCTGCCGACCGAGGCGCAGTGGGAAAAGGCGGCGCGGGGCGTGGACGGACGCCGCTATCCCTGGGGCAACAACTGGGATGGCAATAAGTGCAATGTCTCCGGTCGTGGGACGACGCCGGTGGGCGCTTATCCGGACGGCGCCAGTCCTTATGGCTGTCAGGATATGGCGGGAAATGTTTGGGAATGGGTCGCTGATTGGTATGATCCGAACTATTACGCTGTGAGTCCACGTGAGGATCCGCCGGGACCGAAGAACGGTGACCGCCGGATGGGGCGGGGCGGCTCGTTCGGCTACTTCAGGTCCGTCCGCTGCGCCGCGCGCGCCGTCAGCGTCGGCGGCCCCGGCGCTCGCGACGGCGACTGCGGTTTTCGGGTGGTGGTGTCCCCATTCTTCTCTGAACGATGAAAACTCTGAACTCTGTTGGCCGCGGTAGCGGCCCGTCTTTTCCGCGATTTTTTTGGGAGGGGTCGGTGGTGAGTATGGCGGTGTTGGCGGATGACGATCCCAGTTGGCGGCCCAGCGACTACAACGATGAACTCTTGAAGAAGCAACTTAACCGGCGCTTTGGAGAACTGCCGGAATGAGTAGAGACCCGGCTGGCAGACGCCAGCCGGGAAGACTTGGATCGCTGGGCAGAGCGGTTATTGGAAGCCCGGCGTTTGGAGGAGGTGTTTGCTCCCTAATCTGCTCCAGCAGGAACACATTGGCGGAGTTACTGATAATCGCCTGCCCGCTCTCGCTGCGGTAGATATCGTCGATGCCCTGGGTGATGATGACGGCCGCGCCGTTGCGCTTGCGGAAGCGGCGTATCCAGGCTGATCTTTGCTCGATTCAACCGGCTGAATGTTTCATCTTAACCACGTAAAATTACCGACCATTTGATCTAGAGAGTTACACAATGGCAGAACCTGCTGTCAAGCCCTTGACGTTCGACGAGTTGGAAGACTTGGAAGACCGGGACGGCTTACGCTACGAACTGTGGGGCGGCGAGGCGGTGATAGAACTCGCTCAACCCTTGTTGCTGCTGCCTCTGCACGCCATTTATGAAGATGTCTGGGATGATCTGATTGGCGGAAATACGGAGAGAGGATGGTGATCTCTAGAAAAGCAGCCAGCTTAGCCTGAATGGAGCGGAGTTTTCGGAGCGCAATCTGGGTTCCGCCAAACGAAACCCAAACCCAACGACGTTGATGCCGTTGTTTGGCTTGCCGACGACTTCGTCGACCGCGTGTCTCGGGGCGATATCGAGGCCGTCGAACGGGAGACCATGCTTCTAACCAGACAGTCCGAAAAGATTTTCGCCGCGGAAGATCGCCGTGATTGGGACGACTGACCAGAGAACCATTTATTAGGGAGACAATTTTTATGGCGCAATTACGAATCGCAGTGGCCGCCGGCAAGGGTGGGGTAGGCAAAACCACCATCGCCTGTGGCATCGCCTCTGTCCTGGCTGATCAGGGAAATCGAGTTCTGCTGATCGACCTGGATCCACAGAGCAATGCAGCCTGGGGCTTAGGAGCGGACCCCACCTGTCCAGGCTCGGCAGAACTGCTGCTGGGTCACAATCCTGCACCTGTCCAGGCAACCGCACATTTATGGGTACTGCCAGGCGATCCAGGATTGAAGGGCCATGAGGTGACCCGTCTGGATCCGGAGGCGCTGGCCGATGCGGTAGCCGCATACAATGCAGAACCCAGTGCCTATGATGCCGTCATTTTCGACTGTCCCCCCGGCTGGGATCATCTGGAGCGGCTTGGCCTAGGAGTTTGTCTGACTTAGGGTCGGAACTTCAATTTTCCTATCACGAGGCCGAAAAAACGCACATTTTGCGTTTCTATCGCCCTTTCCGAGGGCATTTATCGCCCTCAGAGCGCCTTTATCCTCCCTGCAGGCAGACCTATCCTGCCACCAATACTTGCAGCCGTTTTAAATTGTAGGCGATGCACACCAAATTCCACTCGCCCTGCACGGCTTGCAAACCCCGTAACAGAAATTGCCGAAACCCCATCACGTGCTTGATGATGCCAAACACCGGCTCGACGGTGGACTTGCGTTTGGCATACAGTGCCTTGCCTTCGGGGGTTTGCAATCGGTGTTCCATCCGGACTACCGGATCAGCGGTGTCTGGGGCTTTACCCGGGTCAGCAAAGCGTTCTTCCAGGGTGGGATGATGCTCCGCACGACCCGTGGCGAGCAGCGGGGTAATGGTAGCGTGTTCACAAGCCTTGACGTTGGCCTCACTGAAATAGCCAGTGTCCGCCAGCAGATGGTCGACCTGACCGAGTTCCTCCGGTAACTGGCTGAAGTTGTCCAGCGCCGGTTGCAGTTCCTGTTTATCGTTCGGGTTCGGGCTGACGTGGTTTTCCACGATCAGGCGACTGCCATGATCCACCCCGGCCTGCGCATTGTAGCTCTGCTCAAACCCGCCGCCGCTCACCGGCATAATGCGCGACTCCGGGTCGGTAAAATTGACTTGATCCTTGTCCTGTGGACCCGGTTCCGGCGGCTTGGGGGGACGGCCCCCTAACTTGCGACCACGGGCCTGTTCCTTCGCCCGCCGCTCGGCCAGCTTCGCTTCATAGGCCGCTTGCTCCTGCGCATACCGGGCTTGGGCACGAGCCTCCAGTTCCGCTTTCACCTCCCCGATCTGCTGCAACCGGGCCTGCCGGAGCGCCACTTCGTCGGCCACCTTCAGCCCGGGGACCGGCTCGGTGTGACTCGCCTCGGCCTGCTGTAATAACGCCTCTACCTCCGCCTGCAACTGCTCCTCCAACCGGTTGGCATAGTCCCAGCTCATCGCCTTATGTTTGCTGGCGTTGGCGTGCACTTTGCTCCCATCCAAACTCACGTTGCCTAACTGCAACACCCCCAGCGCATACGCCCGTAGCAAAATCTGCACCAACAGACCCTTCAGTTCCCCCAGAAACCGCTTCCGGAACGTATTGATGCTGTTGTGATCCGGGTGCGTGTTACCCGTGATATAAATCACCGGGATCAGCTCATAGGTGGCTCGCTCCAACGCCCGACTGGAAAAAATGCCAGTGGCATAGCCATAAAACAACAGTGCCAGCATCATCTTCGGTGGATAGGGCGCCGAGCCGCCACCACTGTACGCCGCTTCCAGCGGGGTGACATCCAGACTCTCCACGATCTCGACAATGAAGCGCGCCAGATGATCCTCTGCCAGCCACTCCTGCACCGGGATCACCACCGGCTGGTCACGTTCTATGGGGATAAATTGGTTGCTCATCGCCAGGCTCATCAGGTACGTTAGGTCATCTTACCTCATTATGCTGGGCAAGTCAGACAAACTCCTAGTCGCTGCCAATATCGCTTTAATCGTGGTCGATGCCCACCCCTTTGCCATTCAGGGCGCCGCTCGTGTCATCGAAGACCTGAACGCCCGGCGGCAAAAGAAAAGGCAAGGCGCTCAGCGCTGGGCACTGGTCATGAGCCGGGTCGATTCCCGTCGAGCTTTGGACAAAGAACTCGACTCCGCGCTGGCCGCTTCATTTCCCGGTATCAAGCGCCTGCTGGTAAGGCAAGATGTAGCGTTAGCGCTGGCCACCACGGAACGCACTCCCGTGATGACAGCAGCGCCGAATTGCCGTGGTGCGGCAGACCTGCTAGCGCTGGTGGAGTGGCTAAAACATGGCTAAACGCGCGAGTAACCGATTATTACAGAGTGGGGCTGCCGAAGCAGGACGGGCTCAGGCAAAACAGGCCCAGGACTGGCTGGAGCGCGAACAGGCCGAACGGGGAACCTTAGCGCTCGATGCGATTCAACCTCGCCCCGCTGGCGATAGCCGGACGCTCAAACCCTACTATCTCATCGATCTGGCGGAATCCATTGCTGCCATCGGACTGATCGAGCCGCCCGTAGTAGACAGTAATGGCCGGTTGCTGGACGGTGGTCATCGAGTCGCGGCATTACGGCTACTGACCATGATCGATCCAACAACACGCGCGCAACAGTGGCTGAATCTGGCCGGCTGGGAATCCACCCGCCTCAGCGCGAAACAGACAGCCTGCATCGAGCGGTTACAAAGCTTGCCTGCCTTGCCGGTCGAGCCAGTACCGGTTATGCGACTATCCTTCGATGCGATGGCGGAACTGGATCGGGCGCTAGCCATAGAAACCAGCGCCAACACACAACGACGCGACTACACGAAAGAAGAACTCCTGCTGCTGGTGCAGCGCCTGCGGGCTGCCGGCTATGTGGAACGCGAAGGCCGACCGCGAGCGAGTGAAAAAGCCTTGCGCCCTGCTCTCTCGATCATTCTGGGTAAATCCTCCAATACGGTACGGCGCTGGTTGGGCGTACTCAACGATACGACAAAAACATGCCCAAATGGGCAAGTTTTCGAGTTGCAACAGGCGACGAACAAGCTGCTGCTCGCTATCCAGCGGTTTCGCCTTGCTGCAGTGGCTCATGCTTCAGAGGTGAATCAGGACCTAATGGCCTGTCTGGAAAACGCTGAATTGCTGTTGCGGGATCAGTCTTCAGATTTTCAGGTAGAGAAAGACCGACCGAGCCCGCAGTTATCCAGTAATTCAAGGTGAGCAGCTATCATGGCCGATGAAATACAGATTCAATATCCGGATTTATTACAGGAACTCGAGCAGGCACGCGGCACCCCCGTTTTTAAGTTGATAAAAAGGCACCTGATTAGCAAGATTCTTCAGCCAACCCCAGGCAACCCCCGTTGTTTTCGGTTAGAAGGCGCATACTGGTCGCCTACCCACCAAGGAGGATCATGTCATGGCGATGAATCGCATCCAATGCCAACCGGGCCTGTCGCTGCCCGAGTTTCTCAAGCAGTTCGGCGCCGAGGCGCAATCCGAGGCGGCGCTGGAAAAGGAGCGCTGGCCGCAAGGCTTCCGTTGCCCGCGCTGCGGCCAGGCGGAGCATGGCGTGCTCCGCGTCAGAGTCCGCAAGACCTTCCAATGCAAGGAAGGCCGGTTGCTGTGAAATCCTTGCTGCAAGGGTTGGTCTCTCATGTACCCGTCTCGGCGCCGCTGGTGGAACGACCGGCTCAAAACATCCCCTCCAGCGGGCTGTCCTCGAACAACCGGGCCGCGCGGATATAGCGGTCCAGCACCGCGTTGGACTTGTGGCCGGAGACTTTCTTGATTTTCCAGTGGGGTGCGCCCTGAATGGCGGCGGTGGTGCAAAAACCGGCTCGCAGCGAATGGCCGGAATAGCAATCGGGTAGCAGCCCAATCGCCGCTGCGCAGCGCTTGACGATCAACGCCACCGCGCCGGGCGTTAGCGCCCTGGAGGCCAGATGACCGTGTTGATCGATCGCTCGGAAGATGGGCGCAGGCGCCCCCGGCGGCAGACCGCCGGACCGCTCCAGCCACGCGCGCAGCGCTGTGGTGGGGCAGACCTTGCCGCGCGCCCACGGCACCCCGAGGGTGCGGCCCTGTCCCTGTTGATCGGTCTTGGAGCGGCGTACCGTCAGCGTCATGCCGTGATCGACAAAGGCGATATTGGCCGTGGTCAGAGCCACCAGTTCCGACCGCCGCAATGCCCCGGCGAAGCCCACCAACAGCAGCGCCCGATCACGGCAGTCGCGCAGACTGTCGCCCAACTGGCTAACCATCAACAGCACCTCGTCGCGCACCGCTGGCGCCACCTGCCGCTGCCTCATCCCCCGCTGCCGGCGGATGCCCCGCAGGGTGGTGCGCACCAACTCACTCTGGCAGGGATTGACCAACCCCTGGGTGGTATGGGCCCGACCCAGGCTCACCAGCCACCGACCCAGCGATGCCGGCGCATGGCTGGCGGCATGCGCCGCCAGGTAAGCCGCCACCTGCGCTGGCGTAGCGGGAACTACCCCACCCCAGGCCAGAAAGCGCTGCAAATCCTTCTGGTAGGCCAGGCGGGTATTGGCGGCACTGGCGGCATGCACGAACGCCGCCACCCGCGGATCCAGCGGCGCCGGCGCCGCCGGCTCGATCAGTGCTATCTCATACATCGCGGGTCCAGGAAGGCATTTCAATTAGCCTATAATCGCTATAGCCTAACGCAGTTACGGCGAAGTGGGGGAACCCTTGGGCGCGCTGCTCGGCGTGGGCCTGTCGAGCGGGTTGGCCCTGGCTTACCCGACCGGGCTGGGGCTGGCAGCCGGGGCGATGCTCTTCGTCGTCTCGCATGAAGTCATTCCGGAAACCCATCGCAATGGTCACCAGACCCCGGCTACGCTCGGTCTGATGGCCGGCTTTGCCCTGATAATGGTGCTGGATACGACGCTGGGTTAATAGGTTCCTCGGGCACGATAGCCTTAACCTGATCCTGCTCCCGCCCAGCGTTGCTCGACCCATACGATGAGTCCCGTCAACACCAGGGCGACCAGCAACAGCAGCAGCGCTATCCCGACGTGGCTCAGGCCCTGGGGATAGAGCAGCAACACCGCCCCCAACAACCACATCATATTGCCGGACCCCAGTTTCAGCACCCGCCCCTCTCCTTCCTGCAACTTGCGCGCACCCAAGGTCCAGACAAACACCAGCAGAATAAGCAGCAGCGGGACAATGTAGATCAGGTTGTATAGCGTCAGGTAAAAATAGTAGCCGCCGCTGGATAAACCGTTCAGTGTCAATGTCCGGGTATAGACCAGGGGAAAGCCAACCGTACAGAGCAGTTCATAGCTGTTGGCAGCCAGCGCCAGGGTTACCGTACCGGCGAGCAGTGTCGGTAAGCTGTCGGCGCTGAGCAAGCCGTGCATGCGGCGAAATAGATGGGGCTTGGCGGATGCCGGAATACTCAACGATGGTCCCTGCTTGAACCAGAAATAATCCTTGACGTTGAGCAGGCCGATGACGACGGCCAGCGCGCCGGCCAGCCCGGTAACCCAATTCAGTTCGCCGAGCAGGCGGAAGGCATTCAGCCAGGCGGCCATGAACAGCAAGTAGACGATCCCTGAAGTGAGGATGAAAACTCCGCCGATCAGCAGCATGCGGCGGCGACGACGGGCATGAACCAGCAGGCTGAGCAGAAACAGCAGGACGAAAAAGGCGCAGGGATTGAATGCGTCCAGACCGGCGAGCGCCAGCGTCAGTAGCGGCAGCGATAGGTCTTGTGGATCGATTGAGCCCAGCCAGGGCAGTGACAGCGTTGCCGTGGCTGGCTCGATAGGCGGTGGCGTGGCCTGTTCGCTGTAGTGTTGGCGACACGCCAGCAACCATTCACGCAGTTCGCGCCCCATGCCGTCGGCGTGATCATACCCCACTCGCAGGGCGCCGCAGGCCAGAAATGCCGGTACCGACCGGGCTTCCTGGCCCAGTGCCGCCGCCATCTGTTGATAGCGCAGTCGGCCCGCCAGATCGTGGTCGATCTGAAAACTGTGCACCTGTAACCAGGGGTATTGCTGGGCGAGTGCTTGTACGAACGGTCGCGCCTGGCGGCAGTGAGGGCAGGTACCAGTCCAGAAGAAATACAACTGAATCTGCGGTTCGCCCTGCACGTTCCAACTGACCCACTCGCTGGCTGGTGGCGTGGCTCCCATCGCCAAACCGGTCTGGAGCCACAGCCAGATAACGAGATAGAGCAGGACTCTCGCCCCTGCAAAAAGACCTATTTTACTCACCCAACAGACCACTCAGTGACTCTGCTTTTTATAATGACGCTGCCCGAAGTTGCCACCCTGGGGTTACGGCATAGTCTCATTGCCCCCGTTCCCAGTCAGGCTGGAAACGAGAGCATAAGAGCCTCTGGTTACAGTTTACCTCAGACGTACAGTATCGGTTCACCCACGCCTCCAAGGTCAGCCGGCGTGGCTCAGTTCTGCGGTCCGACGCCCGGACCCCGGCCGTAGCCGGCACCCGGCCCGTAACCCGGCCCGCGTCCCATGCCTCTGCCGCCCCCACCCCGTTGGGCGCGCCACTGTTCGAATTGGGCGCGCTGTTCGTCGGTCAATACCCCGGCGACACGGTTATGAGTCTCCTCCCAGGAGGCAGCGCCCTTGCCGGATTGCTCTTGCAGGATGGTTCTCACTTGAGCCTGCTGCTCATTGCTGAGGTTGAGGCGGGCCGTCAGGCGCCCGACCCGGCGGTCAATCCGGTCCTCGACGCTGACTTGGCCACCCTGGCGGCCGGGTCCGTAGCCGGCGCCAGGACCCTGCTGGTAACAGGGACTCAGCCCGCGGCCTACGCCGCAGTCGGAGGACTGGGCGGCAGCCGTAATGGCCGTCGCGGTCAAAACGCTGAAAGCGAGAGCGGTGAATAGCTTCTTCATGGTCGGTTACCTCTGGTTTCTCGTCACTGTCATGCAGGTGGGCGGTATGCCTTGCCTACAATGTCAGGATAACCGTTCAGTGTGCAGTGCCTGTGCAGAAACTGTGCAAAAACGGTGAAACTGATCGAGAGTGACGGCGCCTCAGCGTCCGCCCGGCCCACGGCGGACGCCGGCATCCTCATAGCGGTAGCCGACCCCATAGACAGAATGGATCAGCTCGCGGTCGGGGACCAGTTCCGCCAGTTTGTGCCGGAGCTTCTTCACGTGGCTGTCGATAGTACGGTCCGAGACGACCCGGTTATCGGGGTAGATCCGCTCCATGAGCCAGCCACGGGAGAATATCCGCCCAGGCGCTGTATACAGGGTTTGCAGCAGGGCGAATTCTACCGCGGTTAACTCTATTTCCCGTTCGTCGGCGCGCACCCGCAGGCTTCCTGCGTCCAGTGTCAGCGATCCCCGTAGCGGCTCGCTGACCGGCGCCGTGCGCCGCAGTACCGCCTTGACCCGCGCCACCACCTCCCGCGGGCTGTAGGGCTTGCAGATATAGTCGTCGGCGCCAAGTTCCAGACCCAGCAGGCGGTCGATTTCCTCCACCCGGGCGGTGACCATGATGATAGGAACCCGGCTGAAACCGCGGATCTCGCGGCAGATATCGAGCCCGTCGCGGCCCGGCAGCAGCAAATCCAGCAGAATCAGGGCCGGCGCGTGCGCCCGCACCCAGGGCGCCACCGCCCGACCATCGGCGAGCTGATGGGTCGAGTAACCGGCGGCGGCGAGGTAATCAGCGAAAATCCGGGCGAGCTTGACCTCGTCCTCCACGATTAAGATCAGTTCGGTGTCAGTCATGGCATCATAAGGGCAATTCCAGCCGTATCCACAGGCCGCCGCGGGGCGAGGGCTGGGCGCTGATCGTGCCCCCATGAGCCTCGGTGATATTGCGGCAGATGGCCAGCCCCAGTCCGGCGCCGCCGGTATCTCGATGGCGCGAACTCTCCACCCGGTAGAGCCGGTCGAATAATTTGGGCAGTGACTCGAGTGGAACTCCCGGCGCGGTGTCCTGAAAATCGACGATCAGGCGGCCCTTCTCTGTACTGAGAGCGATGCTCAGGCCGCCCCCAGGATCGGTGTACCGCAGGCTGTTGCGCAGCAAGTTACGGAACAACTGGGAGAGGCGCTGGGCGTCAGCCTGACAATGCACGGCTGTCGGCAGCCGGTTCTCCAGTGTGAGTGTAAGCCCGGCCTCGGTGAAACTCTGGCTGAAGGATTCCACATCCGCCGCCAGTACCGCCGCCGGGTCGGTCTCGGCCAGGTGGTAGCTGAGCGCCCCCAGGTCGGTCATGGACAGTTCGTACAGATCGTCCACCAGGTGGCCAAGGCGTAGCACATCGGCGTGCAAGGAGTCCACCGCCGTCGACTCCAAGGGCCGGATGCCATCCTGCAGGGCTTCGAGTTCCGCGCGCAGCACCGCGAGCGGAGTGCGCAGTTCATGGGCAATATCCGCTACCCAGCGCCGGCGCGCCTGTTCGTTGCGTTCCAGCGCTGCCGCCAAGGCGTTGAGGTCACGTCCCAGCCGCCCCAGCTCGTCATGGCTGTGAACGGCGACCCGGGCGGTGTACCGGCCCGCCGCCAACGCCCGCGCGGTGTCCTGAAACGCCCGCGCCGGCCGCACCAGCCGTTTGGCGAGGAGAAAAGACAGGGCCGCCGAGAGGTCGACCATGGCCAGCGCAATCAAAAGCAAGGCGCTGGTCTGATGTTCCAGAAATTGGATCTCGCCCAGGTCGGCGAGGCTCGGGCCGGGCAGCAGGGCCAGATACCCCACCAGGGCGCCATCCACTTCGACAGGCACGCGCCGGCTGTCCGCCAGCAGTTCCGGGCGCCCGTAAATGATCGCGCCATTGGCATCCAGGAGCATCAACCGCAGTTCCAGCGGACGTGGCAGCGGCTCCTGCTCCATCCGGCGTGGCAAACGTTCCGGCGGCCAGTTGGAAGAATCGTCTTGCAGGGCATGACGCAACCAGCCGCGGGGAAGCGGGTATCCCCCCGGCGGCTCTCTCCCGAGGCGGAGGGGCTCGTCGCGATCCAGCAAGACGGCGAGCCAGAGTCCCTTATCGGCGCGCAACCGCTGCCAGCCGACATCCTGGCGATAGCGCTCGGCAAGGTGCTCGATCATACCAGCCAGACGTTCCTCCTGGCGCGCGGTCACGAACTCCACGAAACCCTGCTCGAACGACCAGCGGACAAACAGCAGTAGGCCCACCGCCACCAGGGTGCAGACGGCCACCAGCGTCAGAAACAGCCGGGTGTGCAGCGATAAAGTCATGGGCTGGCCTGAGTGCCGGGAGGAAACAAGCTATGCGGCTTCCTCCGCCGACAGTTCCAGGACATCGCCGTTACCGAGAAACAGATCGGTCTTGGAACCGTGTTGGGCGCTGCCCCGGACTACCGGTAATCCGGCAGCCAGCATCTTCTGCACAGCCTTCTCGCCAGTGCAGTGATTGCAGCCGAAGTGCTCGATCCGGTAGGCGGCCAGGGCTTCGATCAGCCGGTCCTTGTCCGCGTTCCAGTCCTCGAAAGGCGCGATATGCAGACCTCCATAGACGGTGCAGGTGTTCACCCCCGACGAAGGTGCGTCCCAGAGACCAAAGAACGGCGCCTGACCATAGGGGATAGAGAGACGGGCTTGCTCGCCCGTGGCATCGGTACAAGGAATACAAACTTTCATGGGATTTCCTCCTCATGCAACGGAATCCTTTCAAAGGAGTGATCGGGAGCGCTGCCCAGTCCGAGTCCCTGATTGGCCAGCAACGCCTGCACCACCTTGCGGCGCCCGGATTCCAGCAGGCGCTGCACCGTACCCCGACTGATCTGCATCCGCTCACCTGCCTCGATCTGGGACAGCCCCTCCAGATCACACAGGCGCATCGCCTCGAATTCGTCTAGCGCCAGCCAATGTACCGTCACCTCGGGTAGTGGTATGCCTCTGGGTTTGAGCACCCGGGCAGCGCTCAAGGGACGGCAACAACGGTATTTGCGGCAACGCGGCATACGATAGTGAAGGGTAACAGTAGTTCAGGCAGGGCAATCGCGCTATATGGTAACCGGGGTTGGGGTACCAAACAGGAGGCGCAACCGGTACTCATCGTTAAGGGTGGCGCGGCGTTTGCGACGGCGGATGCTATCGCGGGGTAAACCATTGTGGCTTAGCAGGTTGAGGACCATGCGACGCACCAGGGCCAGGTTTTCGGCAGAGTGGTTCTTCCGGGTCCGGCAGACATCCTCGCCAAATTGTACGTCCAAGACCCAGTGCTGTTGGTTTTCGATCCCCCAATGGCCCCGGACGGTGGCCGCGAACCGGTCCAGATGAGGGAACGAGCATAGGAAATAGCGACATTCCGTGCTGATCTGGTCGCCGATGATTCGGGTGGACTCGACCCGCCCGACCGCCTGAAGCCCGGTCCAGTCCGGTTTCGCCTCCAACCAGTCGATCTGATCGCTGAGCGCGTAGCGACGGATTTCGATCCGGCCGTGATCCTTCTCCACCGTTTCCTGGACCGGCAGCCGGCCGCCAGCGACTTCGGTATCGAGCCACAACTGCACGTCTTCGCACAAGGTCGGATGATTGTCCTTAAGCGCCAGCACGTAATCGGCCCCGGCCTCCACGATCTGGTCGGCAATAGCTTTCTGGCAGCCCATCGCGTCGATCGACACCACGGCCCCCTGCAGGTCCAGCAGTGCCAGCAGGTCCGGGATCGCCGTGATCTCATTGGACTTCTCCGCCACCGCCTGCTGTGCCAATACCCAGCGCGCCTGACCGGCAAAGGCACTCACCAACTGGATCGCCCCGGTCGCACCGTCCCGACTACCACGCACCGCCTTGCCATCCACGCATACCTGCTCGTCCACCAACTCCGGCAAGGCCGCTGTTGCCCAGGCGGTGAAGGCCATCCTGAAGGCAACCGGATCGATCCGCCCCATCACATCGCTCAAGGTATCGTGCGAGGGAATCCCGTTGGGCAGTTCCAAAAACCCCCGCAACCAGGCTTCCTTCTCCTGAGCAAAGTCCGCCATCCCTACCCAATCCTCCACCCCGCTGAGCACCGCGCACAGCACAATCATCAAAATATCATGGAGTGGATGTAGCTTGTTCCGGGTCTCGCGGCGGGGATCCGGCAGGTCGGCAAAATACGGGCGCGGGTCGAGCAATTTGGGCAGCATCAATTCTCTCCACAATCACAATGTCAACCCTTTCCTATTACCCTATTACCCTAGCGATTAGCCCGCTGTCAACCCCCCACATAGCGCGATTGCCCTGCCCTCAAGGACAAGGGAATGCTTCAAACACAGGCGTATGAAAAGCTCTGCGGCAAGGGTGACGCCCGGACGTACACGCTGGCCGCCGCGGTACTTAAGGAACTCGGCCCGGCATCCATCGTTCTGCTCTCCAATAATCCGGATAAATCCACATCCTTGAAGAAACACGGCATTCATGTCACTGAATGTAGGCCAGTCCTGCTGGAGAATTACAGCACACCTCATCTTGAACGCCTTCGCCGGGATAAAATGCAACAGGGTCACTCAATGGAATGCACCGCGACTTACGATCTCGTGGTACTAGGAGATATAAACCTGGATACCTGTGTAAAAGATCTCACGAAAATCAGGTTCCGTGAACTCGTGAGCAACGGTGTGGTGCAATGGGAGGAAATCGTTGAGAATCCCGGCGGAACGGGGCTCAACTTTGCGCGCTACGCGGCGGACTACGGTTACACGCCGTTTCTGCTGGGCAAGGTGGGTTCGGATCAAGCAGGTAAATTCTTGATGGACTGGATCAAACGTAAAGGCATCGGATGCGGCGTGGCGACTGATATGAAGGCACAAACCGGCCATGCGGTGATTATCCGGGACGCCGACAATATTCGGCTGCTTGTGGACAACGCCCCAAACGCGAATCAGGTTCTTCATCTGGAGGACGTAAGCAAATATGAGGCCCAAATCCGTGCCGCAGACATTGCATACATCTCGGGGTACTCGATTCGCCAACGCGACAGCTCCCTCTTCCAGGCTACCAAGACATTCATGCGGATCGCAGGTGAGAGCAATCACGCAAAGCTGGTGTTTGATGTTGTGCCTCACCGGATCTACGAGACGTACACACTCGAGGAGTTTCTGGAACTGACGATGAGTGTCGATATTCTTGATCTCGGAGGTCGCGACAATACGGCGTTTCTTGGGACTCGGGGACCGTAACGAAAAGATCGACAACACTACGGTTGAAGAGACGGCGAAGACATTGACGGAGCGAAGCAAGTTCCGTAATGTCGTGCTCCGGTATGGGCATTCGGGCTGCGACAAGCAGTACGTACTCAAGAACGGCAGCCTCAGTGAAGCTCCACACCCTGATGACCATAATGCACAAACCGCTGCCGGTATGACCGGCTTTGGTGACAAGATGACGCTCGAACTACTGCGAAAGTGGCATCCACCAAGGAAGATACCATGAGCACTACCAGGAGTTTTTGGCCTTTTTATAGCTCTTCATTCGCTCAATAAGGACTCTGAAAACTGAATTTTCGGAAGGGCCTCTGAGATTTGCCTGGGAATGTATTTTCAAACAATGAGTTGCTATCCTTAACGGCATTCCCACGATGAGGATAGCGTCATGATAACCGAACTTGATGAACCCACCCAGACCGTGCTGAGCACGGCTGACCTGGTGATCACCACGGAGCGAGTGGATGATGTGGTGTTACTGCTGGGGCATATCATCAAGATGGAGATGGTGGAGGTGTTGGATAACCACCTGCCCCAGCACTGGAAGCAACGGGGTTTAAGTTGGGGCTGGACGGCGGTGATTTGGCTGGCCTATATCCTTACCGAAGGGGACCACCGTAAAGTGTCGATGGAAACCTATGTGAGGGAGATGAAGCAGACGCTGCGCCAAGTGACGGGTCAGGCTATCGACCCGTTAGACTTTAGTGATGATCGGTTGGCGGTGTTACTGAGGTATCTGAGCCAGCCGACGTATTGGCACCCGATCGAACCGGAGTTGAACGAGCGCAGCGTGGGTAGTGTTCTAGATGTGGAGATTCGCTCTCTCTGGATATTGTAAATCAATAGGTTGCATGTCATTACCTCCATATCTGGAATACTACCGGATGCACATACACTCCGTGCTGTCGCAAATAGCTCAGCGGTCCCAGACCGCCAATTCCCGGCTGGGACGTGAAATCCAACTCGGTCGTGTCCTGTACGCACAGCACCACCCGATGCGCCCGCATCCGCTCGACGCTACCGTCCCAGTGCGGCGCCAGCACCGATTCCCAGTCGACGTTCTCGTGCGCCAGCAATCGATACGCCGCTTGCGTCTCCGCCCAGCCCCCGCACGCCACCGGAATGCTCGCGCCAGGCTGCGCGCCCAGTTGTTGCGCTACCTGCACCAGCCGCCGGTTCAGCCGGGCATCGCCCAAGTCCGCTCCCGCCAGTTCCGCCGCTGCCCAACTTCCCGCCGCCGTGTCCGTCATCACTTGTACCTCAGTCGTCTGCATCTACCTCCCTTAGATGGAGGCGGCGGTTCGTTCTACAAGATGTGTGTAATGGACAGGGTTAGGGGGAGGGGTGTGAACGCTTACAGTCAATGAAGGCTCCGATCATCTATATCAACGGTTATCCAGGCACGGGTAAGCTGACAATCGCCAAGGCACTCCAGAATATAAGTGGTGCAAAAGTCTTGGATAATCACAGTATCTATAATGTCGCGTTTGCCCTTTTGGAGTTTGGGAGCCCTGAGTTCAAACGTGTTGTGGAAGAGGTAGAAACAGTTGCCCTTTCAGCCATGAGGCATGTCCGGGCCAATTTGCCAATCATTGTGACGAATGCGCTCTTCAAGGATTCTGAATGGGCAATGGTCCGATGGCAAAACGTAATTGAACGTGGACGGCAATTGGGCAGACCAGTCGGTGCTATCATACTTCGCTGTAGTGAGGCCGCCAATGTGATGCGAGTGCAACAGCCAGAAAGGTCATACCCTGGCAAGCTGACCGATCCAGAGATCTTGGTTTCCAAGTTGCGTAGGCGGCCACTGATTGACTCCGGAGTTTCCTCGTGCCTGCGTCTCGATGTGAGTGATATGACACCAAAAGAGGCAGCTTCCAAGATATATGAGTGGATAGCTGATGAATTCCCCGAAACATTCATACAACAAGGTAGTGTAAAGAACTGTTTATTTGAACAATAGGATGGCCGCGAGTGGTGATGGAAGTACTCTGCGTCCAGGTGAACATCCACTACTACTCACTGTCCTAAATTATGAAGAAGGTTTGGCTACCTGCAGTACAATACATAATAGTGGATCATTGTAATCTCAAGTGTCGGAACTGCGATCACGGCGCTGACTTAGCCAAGCCATCTATAGTAAATGGGGAGGAGTTCAAACATGACATAGAGCGTCTTGCACTAGTTGCAAATGTGGGTGAGCTACGAATTCTTGGCGGAGAACCACTACTCCACCCTGATCTCGATGGTATTCTGAAAGTTGCTAGAGAAGTTAATCTTGCTGAAGAAATCGTGCTAATCACCAACGGTGTGTTACTTAATCGACTCTCAATGACAAGTTGGGAGATAATTGATGGACTTTGGTTAAGTATCTACCCAGGAGTAACCCTGCCAATATCCATGGAAACCCTTGCTCAAAAGGCAACACAACATGACGTTTGGATATGGAAGAAGACAACCGATACTTTTATTGATCTTTATCTTGAAAAGGAAAATATAAACAAATCGCTTGTGGAGCATATTTATCGAAAATGCTTAATGGCTCATTACCACTGTCACGTTCTCAGAAAAGGGCGTTACTTCAAGTGCCCTTCATCCGTTTGGATGGAGCGCCGGTTGAAAGAGCATGGCATATTTGCATTCTGGCTTCGAATCAGACAGTATCAATATCAATGATGATGACTTCACCGACAAATTGGGTAACTTCATTGAACGACGTACTCCCCTCAGAGCCTGCTCATTCTGTCTCGGAACTCTTGGAAGAAATATACCTCATAGCCGCTCTTGTGATCTACAGACAGAAGCGGAGGACTATGGTGCAGACAGTCTTAAGGATCGGTTTCGGACTGATATGATTCTCCCCTTATTTCTTATAGATAAATCAACCACAAGCGATACAGTTGATAGGTAATAGTATGAAGGAAGTCACATTAATCTTTCCCCCTGTTTCTCATATTTATGGAACGGAAAACGAAGCATTAGAAAATGCTCTTAAGTTAAAAGCATATAACCTTTGGCTTTCCTACATCCAAAAAAAATTTGGTCCTTCGTCAGATTTGCATAAAGTTCTCTCATCAACAACAGATGCTATCTCGCTGGGACTTTTAAGTTTATGCACGTATCTAAAAAAGCGAGATGTTAATGTTCATTATATCCACTGTGACTATTGGCTAAATAAAAAAAGGCTAACGTGGAATAACTTATTGGAATTTATCGCCCAAGAAACAAATAAATCAAATGTCTGTGGGATCTATTCAACCACTCCGATGATCAACTATGCTTTGCAAATCGCTCAGGCAATCAAACTCAAAAACTCTAAGATCATTCTTGTGTTAGGCGGTCCCCATGTAACATGCGTTGATATTGAAACGATTAATCAATATCCATACGTTGATTTTGTGGTTCGAGGGGAAGGAGAAGAGACACTTTATGAAATTATCAAGAATTCAGACCAAATAGCCAAATCAAAAATGGAAATACCAGGAACAACTTATCGATCTAACGGGATTGCAAAAAGAGCGACTGAGCGACCACTTTTATCCACAACAGAAATCCCCTCGCCAGATTTTGATATGTTACCAAAAGAGTATAAGATCCTTTTAATTGATATGTACTCTCGCGGTTGCCCATTTGGATGCAACTTTTGCGCTGAAAGTGAAATCTGGAAAAATCAGATAAGATTTCGCAATCCGCGAATAGTAGCGGAGGAACTATTACACATAAAACAGAATTTCAAACAAGATTTCATTCATATTGCGGATAGTGAAATTGATGTTTCTCACAAACGTCTTACAGAATTATTGGATGCGATTGATGATAAAAAAATCGATTGTCGATACACTGTCAATCTCCGGCCTGATGCATATAAAAGAATAAATTCCACCATACTTACTCGCATGAACGATTTAGGTTTTGTTGGTTTTTTTGTTGGGGTTGAATCAGGGTCTGATTACATGCTGGATTTGATGGGGCGAAAATCAACTTTTTCTGATTTTCTGAGGACGATTGAGCTTTTAAATCAAAATAACATAAAGATAATAATTCCATATTTAATGTTGGGTTTTCCAGGAGAAACGGCAGATACTCTAAATGAAACTCAAGATAAATTTATCAACCTTTTGGAAGAAGAATGTATTTCGTTTTTCTTTCCTAAAATATTCATTCCATATCCAGGTACCGATCCATATAGAAGACCTGAAACCTATTCCATAACAATTTCAAAAAAATGGGAAGAATATTCCCGATTTGGTTTTTCTCCCCCTTTTTCGTCGTCATACCTATCTGATGAGATTTTAATTACATCAATTATTAGATTTTATGAAAGAATGTTTGCTGTTTTGCAAAGGAAATTATAATAAGACAAAAAACTTAAAAGGAGTCAAAATGGCGTCATTTGTTAGTAACCAAAATTCACTTATTTCCCTTGCGGGTAGTAGCATTCCTATAGCAGAGGCATACGGACCAGAAAATCTCATAAATGAAGTGGCGGCTATTGTGCTTGCTGCGATTGGGAGATCTGATCTGTCGCCAAAATTGCTAAAACGCTATCAACGCGGGCAAAATGTCCTGACTACTTATCAGTATATATATAAGAACGACCATGAAAAAATGCTTCAGGCTATTCAGAATTACAATATCAATCTCAGGGTACCACTATTAGGTATTCGAGAAATTCCCAAGGAACAAGGTGATGATACTACTGCATGGGGTTTACCGGCAGAAATTTTCTCATACTTGAAAAGCTCTCCAAATGCTGCTGTATTTACCGTTCAGTCCCTTCAAAACATTCAATCTAAGCTAAAGATGATCAACTGGAGGGTAGTTGGCACAATAGTAGAGAGACATCTTCGTAGCTTCTTTGGAATCAACTCTCGGACTCCAATCAGTGTAAATATCTATGGAAAAATCGTGTGGGGAGACGAAAGAACTAACGATCTTGACCTTCTATTAGTGATAGATGATTTGGAATGTTACATAGCGGAGACAGGAGGTAGCAGACCTAATATTGTTTGTGCTGGTATCGCTGATTTGTTCCCTTATGATTTTAGACCTTTAACTGATGAACTTGATATAGCCATCTATGGGTTGGGAGCACTTTGCAATGGGACGCTGAGCCACGATACAATTAATACTATTCTTTGGGCGACGATGAATGGAATTCAGGTTGCAGGTGAATCTCCTATAAAAATATTTTCAGATTGGATGGTTTGTCAAAATGTCTTAGTCACTATAGGATATGCGATGAAAAATGCACTTGTTAACTTTGGTGCTAAGCACAAAAAGCTCTCTCACTTTGTTCGAATGGAACTTGCCCATTGTATTTATCTTGGGAAAAAATATTTACCAGATTTAGACCCAGTTATCAACGAGTGGCAAAATCACTATTATTCATTTAATGATTCCCCCAAAATTGAAGATTTTCTTCAAGATGCTATTTTCGTGGCAGGTGCTTCACAGAAATTGTTTTCGTCCATCAAGGAAAAAGCCATTGAAAATGCTGCAACTATAATATCAAGCTTGATAGAAATTGGTACCAATATCGCTTAACTGAGAAGGAGCTTTCGTGTCATCTCAAATACGTTCTAATATTAAAGATGTACTGTGCCATATTAAGAGCCTTGGTTTTGCAGCAAAGACAATTATAGATGTCGGAGTAGCTTATGGAACTCCAGAATTGTATGAAGCTTTTCCAGAGGCACGATTAATTCTCGTAGATCCGCTTATCAATTTAACGGATGTACGAACAAGACCGTCACATAGGCAGGTTGACTACATTGTTGCAGCAGCAGCAAGCAAAGTCGCCTCTGGCATCCTAAATCTGCATCAGGATCTTGTGAGTTCATCTCTTTTGCCTGAGGAAGAAGGTCCACATTGCGATGGATCTCAGTACGCTATCGAAATAACAACGATAGACCAAATCTGTGCTGAAATGATTATTGAACTACCTTTAGCCATAAAGGTTGACGTACAGGGATTCGAATTAGAAGTTCTCATAGGTGCCTCTAATATGTTAAAGAAAACTGATCTGGTTATTGCAGAGGTATCATTGTTTCATTTCTATAAAGGATCTCCGACGATCCGGGAAATATTAGAATATATGGAAAGCAACGTTTTTGCACTCTATGACATTGTTGGTCAGCTTTACCGACCATTAGATAATGCCTTAGCTCAAGTAGATTTAGTATTTGTGAAAGACCTTGGCCCTTTAAGAACTACTCACGCCTTTGCCACAACATCACAGCGTGCAACTTTGCTAATGGGGGGTAGATGTAAATGAAGACTGTTTCTATAATTACTCTGACTAAAGGTCGAGAAAAACAATTACTTAAATGTATTAATTCTGTATATGAACAAACTTACTTTGGATCAATTGAGCATGTTATTATCCATGATTCATCCCAGTTTGTTGCACAGGAAGCTGACCGTCTGATTGAAATAGGAAAGAATGTTAAGTTGATAGCTGCTGATACTATCCCCAAAAGTAAGGATGTCATTCCTTTCTACATCCCTTCGCGTTTAGCATTTATGAGAAATTATGCTGTCACACTTTGTGATGGAGAATATATTTGTTATCTTGATGACGATAATTGGATCGCAACCAACCACATTGAAAGCTTGGTTTATACATTAGAATCAGAAACTGGCATCGATGTAGCCTATTGCTGGCGATGGCTCGTAAGAGAAGATGGTACTCCATGGGTTGAGGAGGAATACCCCTGGACTCCTGTACCCCGCTTAGCAACCAGCAAAAATAAGCTTTCTCGTTATATTTACGAAGAACTTGTGCGATATGGAGTGCGTGTTCCTGGGTCGAATTTAGCAAGGGATACTGTTATAGGATATGATGGGCAACCACTTTTTACCGTTGATACAGGCGAATTCCTCATTTCAAAAACAGTTCAGGAGAAAATTCCCTTTACAGTAAAGTATCCATGGAGGAAAATGACTGGTGACTACTCAGAGGATCACGACTTTATTGAGCGTGCATACTTAGTAGGTTCTCGTTTCAAATGTACCGAAAAAGCCACCCTTTTTTATACAATCGGTGGCTATTCACAACCAATGGAGACAGGTAATATATGAATCAACTTGTTGAAATCCGGCTAAATGGAGCATACGCTCTTGTAACATGGGACTTCGGAAATGTTTGTAATTACTCTTGCAGGTATTGTCTCCCTGAGGCTCATTTAGGTAGTGCGAAAATACTGAGTGACGAACAAGCCTGGGAATTCACCGAAACAATTCACAAGCATTTCCTTAGTTCTGGAAAACACCTCTACCTTAACTTAGCTGGTGGTGAGCCTACACTTAATCCCAATCTTGGTATCGTGGCAAAGTCCATAAGGCAAGATCCTGAAGGGCGTATAAGTTTATGTAGTAATGGTAGTAGAAAACTGAATTGGTGGAAAAGTAACCGAAATTGGTATGATTATGTTGTGCTTACATATCATGTTGCCCAAGCAAAGATGGAAGAATTTCTCAAAGTTGCCCAATTCTTAGCAGATGAAGGCGTATTGAATATTAATATTGTGATGGATCCTCGTTATTGGAATGATTGTATAGAAGCCCGCAAAAAACTTATTAATATTCATGGAATATGTGTATGGGCAAAACCGTTATTAGTTCATCCTAAAGGGCAGTTTCTACTCTATAAATACTCTCCAGAACAACTTGAGTGGTTCCGACAGAACGAATATAAAGTGGTAGAAGAAACACGAAGTAAAAGTCCTATGAAATTTCTGAAGGT
Organism: uncultured Pseudomonadota bacterium; assembly: GCA_963708455.1. Lineage (GTDB taxonomy): Bacteria > Pseudomonadota > Gammaproteobacteria > Competibacterales > Competibacteraceae > CAIMUS01. The sequence goes on along the minus strand of CAVPSQ010000001.1, from coordinate 97,971 downwards.
TTCAGAGAATGGCGATTGTGTAGAATTTCAACCAGGAGAATTGCTTTTGTTGAATCAGGCAAAGTTTAACGGGTGGCACTGTTACGCTGGCTTCAGTAACCTCCATATATCATATTTTGGTGAAATTCGAACAACGGTTTGTGGTGTAAAACCAATAGGCAATATAGAAGAACCTTATAATATAGCATGGCCTACAGAACCGATGATATGTGAAAGAAACCAATGTAATTGTCCTGTTGACATAATAATACCTAAGAAGCGGTTATAGGGGTTTGTTTAGAGTTGGCGAAAAATCCAACGATCCGCCAGTCAGCCCTGTCGTAGCGGACGTAGTTCATTGGGTGCCAACTCCAGTTCAAACGAATATTTTCCGTACGGATTGATGTGCTCGTAGCGTGCTGGCGATCAGTGCATCACATTTGCATCGTTGACCGGGATACCTTCGCGACGGAGTTGCTCAATCACCGCTTGCATATACACGGTATTCCAGACCACCACGGCGTTCGTGAGTAGATTCAAGCAACCTGCCTGATGGTTTTGTTGCTCTTCGTCCTTACGCCGAATTTTGCCTTCAGGGGCGATGACCAGAAAGCGTCGTAGGGCATGCAACGCCTCACCCTTGTTGAGTTGCACCTGAATCCGGCGACGCAACTCTTCGCTTTCCAGGTAACGCAAAATGAACAGAGTTTTGATCAACCGCCCCTATTCTTGTAGGGCGCGTGCCAGTGGATTCTGACGCGGATAGGCCTGCAGCTTACCGATCAGCAACGATGCGGTCACCCAGCCGCGCTTCAGTGAACCGGCCACGCGTAGCAGATCTTCCCAATAACTCAGGATCAGGGGATGGTTGAGTCTGCCCTTTAAACGGGTATCCAGGTACTGGTAGTGAGGTGTGTTGCCCAGCCGATACAGCTGCTGATCGCCCAAATCCCGGATGCGGGGTGAGAATTGCAAACCCAGCAAATCAAACAGGGCGAAAACGATCTCGGTGTAGCCGGCCGTATCCGTCGTGTGTTCAACAATCGACAGTTCGGTCTCGTTATCCAGGATGTCGTCGAGCACATAGGTGGCATCGCGCACCGTGGCTGGAATGACTTTACTGCCATACTGCGAGAATTGATCAGACGTCCAGGTATAAAAGGTGACGGTAGTATTCCAGATATGGAGGTAATGACATGCAACCTATTGATTTACAATATCCAGAGAGAGCGAATCTCCACATCTAGAACACTACCGTGCATCCTACCCTGGCGGTGACCCCGGACGGGGTGCCGTTGGGAGTGCTGGATGCGTGGTTGTGGGCACGCGACCGGAAGACCTTTGGCGACGACAAACGCCACTGGCCCATCGAGGCCAAAGAGAGCATGCGCTGGCTGGAAGGATTTGAGCGGTGCGCGGAACTGGCCGCCACATTGCCGGACACCCGGTTGGTCTATATCGCCGATCGGGAATGCGATATTCATGAATTCATGGTGCGTGCCGGCCGCTGGCCGGGCATCGACTGGCTGGTTCGGGCCACCCACAACCGCTGCCTGGCGGAGGGTGATAAACTCTGGGACCGGCTGGCGAAAAGCGCGGTGTTGGGTGAAGTCCGTTTCATCCTGCCCGCCCGGCCGGGACGGCCCAGCCTGCCGGTGGTGCTGACCGTCCGCGCGGAACGCGTGACCCTGCAACCGACGGGTGGCGAAGCGGTCACCGTGACCGCGTTACGGGCGCGGGAAGAAGCCCCACCAGCGGATGTCGAGCCGCTCGACTGGCGGCTGCTCACCAACCGCCCGGCCGACACTCTCGCCCCAGCGGCCGAGTTGCTCCAATGGTACGCAACTCGTTGGAGCATCGAGGTTTTTTTCAGAATTTTCAAAACCGGCTGCCGCGTGGAAGCGTTGCAACTGAGCACCCTGGAGCGGCTGCAACCGGCCTTAGCCTTGTATCTGATCATCGCGTGGCGGATTCAGTATTTGACCTTGCTGGGGCGGGCCACCCCCGACCTGCCTTGTGATGCAGTCCTGGACCCGGCCGAATGGCAGGCCGTCTACGTCGCAATTCACCGCCGGCCGCCGCCGGTGACCCCACCGTCGCTGCCCGTCATGCTCCGTTGGATCGCCCAACTGGGCGGCCATTTGGGGCGCAAGCATGATGGGCCACCCGGTCCCAAAGCCCTCTGGATCGGCTTGCAGCGGAGCTCGCGACCTTGCCTGGGGTATGCAATTGGCGTCTGATCTCCATTCCCAATCAACCGGTTAGAGATGTGTGTAATGGACAGCCCCCTAACCCCCTCCCACAAGGGGAGGGGAAATAGGTTAAGCTGCTGTTTTACAACAATTCCCTCCCCCTTTGTGGGGGAGGGTTGGGGTGGGGGGTCTGAACGGTTACCATTGACTTATGCCTTTTCGTTTAAGGGAACGCGCGCTAACGCCTTAAGTTCAGCCGCTTGGCGTCAGCGCGATCGGCTGCAACACTTCGTTAGGGCTGATGTGGTTTCAAGCAACCTACCACTTCCGAACCGCCGCCTCTCCAATAAATCATACCATAACCGTATTCACTTACCACCGGCAGGATGCTTCCGCCACACGGCACCGTCGGTTCTACCGAAACCGTATTAGAGGCTAATGGGATGGTCCGCCCCGCTCCTCCAACGAGCCCAACGTGGGCACAATGAGCGATATCGTCAAACATCGTCAACCGAGATCGCGGAGCGGACCCATGAAAGAGTATAGCAGCAACGAGCGTGTCGTTAAGGTCATCGAGATCGACCTGGCCAAGCGGAGTTTTCATGTGTACGGCGCGGACGAGCGCGGACAGCGCGTGATCAGCAAGACCTTCACCCGGACCCGCCTGCGTGAGTTCATGGCCAACCTGCCGGCCTGCACAGTAGCGATGGAAGCCTGTGGCAGTGCCCACTACTGGGCGCGGACGTTTCGCACGTTTGGCCATGAGGTACGGCTTATCGCGCCGCAGTTCGTCAAGCCCTTCGTGCAGTCCAACAAAAACGACACGACCGATGCCGAGGCCATCTGCGAGGCGGCGCAGCGCCCCAGCATGCGGTTCGTGGCGGTCGAGAGCGTGGAGCAGCAAGAGATCCAGGCAATTCACCGGATGCGCAGTTTAGTCGTGGAACGCCGCACGGCCCAAGTCAATCAGATTGGTGGCCTGCTGCTGGAATACGGCATCGAGATCCCGCAGGGGCGGGCCGCAGTCAGCCAGCGCGTGCCGGAGATCCTCGAGGACGGTGACAACGGGCTGAGCGCGCGCTTCCGGGCGGAATTGCGCGAACTGGCCGAGGAACTGCGCCACCTTGACGAACGAGTCGCCTATTACGACGCGCAGATCGAAGCGATCGCCGAAAGCCACCCACAGGCGCAGGTGCTGATGACGATCCCGGGTCTGGGCGCCAAGGGCGCGACGGCCCTGGTCGCGGCAGTCGGCGAGGATCCGCGACTCTTTAAGAACGGTCGCGGCTTGGCGGCTTGGCTCGGCCTTGTGCCTCGCCAGCATTCCACCGGTGGGCGGGAGCGGCTGCTCGGCATCAGCAAACGCGGCGATGTCTATCTGCGCCAACTGCTGATTCACGGCGCCCGCGCGGTGCTGCGCTGGGTCGAGCGCAAAGACGACCCGACGAGTCGCTGGGCCATGGGGTTAAAAGGACGCCGCCACGCCGCCATACCAACGTAGCGGCCGTGGCGCTGGCCAACAAGATCGCCCGGATCGTGTATGTCGTGATGACCACCGGCCAGCCGTACGATCCGGCGAAGGGGGCCTTGATCAAGGCCTGAGTCGGACGCGGCCCGGCCCACCGGCCTCTCCTCACGATCGATCCACCCGCGACCTCCCGGTCGCCACAGCCGAGTACCTCCCACCACAAGTTGCGAAGAGTGAACCTCACGGTGATGGCATGAAAAACCAGTTCTGCATTCCCGAGAACCTGATTTGTACAAAAGCCGGCTCCGCCGAGACTGCGAGGCTGATAAGGACGTGGATGCGCACGAATTCCATCAGGACACGAGGATCGGCAACGGTACCTCAACGTGAGTTCCGGATAAGGATGGGCTATCTCTTGGGGTAGGATTGGGTTAGAGTCTTGGCTACAGTGCTGCCGTTCTGCGAGATCATTGCCCTATCCAGGAGCTCCCTCATGGGCGTAGACGATTTGTTCTGCGATATTCGATGACTTCTGCCGTCTCTTTCTTCCCGATTGGCAACACCAGTCTCCTGACCAACGGTGAGCGCCGCCGGTTTCGGGCCTGCCGCTTAGCCCTCAGCGAAATCATGACGATCCTGGTTTATTTTCATCAGTCGCCATACCGCAACTTTAAAGCGTATTACCTCCTGCACCTCTGCCGATACCCTCAGGGTGAATTTCCTAACTTATTGAGCTACAATCGCTTTGTGGCACTGATCCCGACCGTCTTGATGCCATTATGTGTGTACCTGCAGACCCGCACCGGCGCGCAGACGGGGATCGCCTTCATCGATTCCACCTCCCTGGTGGTCTGCCACAACCGCCGCATCCATAGCCACAAAGTGTTCAAAACAATCGCCCGTCGCGGCAAAACCTCGATGGGCTGGTTCTACGGGTTCAAACTCCTGTCAATTATCACCCTAATGGAGCCACCCATTATCGGCTTAATGGAGCCACTTATGGGTGCTCCAGAAGGATGCTCAAACTGGGTTAGGATTTTACCACTTTCCCTTTGGTAGGTGGTTTACTCGACGTCTCCAACCCGGCGTGAGCCTCGTTGGGAAGGGGTTTAGGCGCGCGATAACTCTGCCCTTCGAGAATGTTGGACTTTGGACAAATCTGGCTGTTTCCACAGCAACCGTATAAATATCAAGTGCTTGAAGAGATTATGACTTCAGCACCCACACTTGTGTATCTGGAGAATTAATCGGCAGTTTGAGCATAAACAGTAAATTGCTCAAACTGCCGATTAATTCCGGCACATATAGGGCATTGATTTTCAAAAAGATTATAACTTGTTGATATGATTTAAGTTGAATCTAAACCACACATATAACAGCATAATTCAAAGACATGGTATTTTGTCCAAAGTCCAAAGAATGAGGCGGTAGGCGTTATGCCGCAATCGATCCAGGGTGGCGGCGCCGAGCAAGCGATTGGGGAACGCTGAAGTGGACCCTCTTGTCAAGACAATTTTTCGATGAAATTAAGGTGGCCTCCTGCCGTTAGTGAACCAGGATACCCTGGTTCAGATGTAGCACGTCGGCATGAACTTCGGCCGGCGTGCAATACTTCAATGCCTGGTGTGGGCGTTCGTCATTATAAAAGGCAAAATAACGGGTCAGCCCTTGTTTAGCGTCCATCAGGGTCGCATAGCCATTGGGGTAGATATCCTCGTACTTCACCGACCGCCACAGCCGCTCGACGAAGACGTTGTCCAGGGCTCGCCCGCGGCCATCCATGCTGATACGGATGCCCGCCGTTGCCAATCGGCCGGTGAAAGCCAAACTGGTAAACTGGCTGCCTTGGTCCGTATTAAAGATCTCCGGCTGGCCCACGGCCAGCGCCGCGTCCAAGCACTCCTGACAAAACGCCCCATCCAAGGTGTTCGACAAGCGAAAGGCTACCACCTTGCGGCTGTACCAGTCGATGACCGCCACCAGGTAAGCAAATCCATGGGCCAGGCGGACATAGGTAATGTCGCTGCTCCAGACTTGGTTCGGGCGCACGATAGGCACGTCCCGCAGCAAGTAAGGATACAGCCGATGCGTCGGATGCGGCTCACTCAGGTTAGCCGTGGGGTAAATCGTCTGTAAGCCTAACTCCTGCAGCAGCCGCCGAACCCGCTTGCGGTTAACGGCGTACCCCTCGCGCCGGAGCACCGCCGTCATCCGCCGGCTGCCATAGAACGGATGGGCGGTGTACAGTTCATCCAACCGCCGTTTCAGCACCTCGTCTAAGGCGGGCGGCGCGACCGGCCGGTAATAGACCGTACTGCGCGCTATCCCGAGCAGTTCACACTGGCGACTCACCGGCAGCACCGCTGCTTCCCGCTCCAGCCAAGCCTGGCGCTGCGCTAGCGGCTCAGCCCAGACTTTTTTTTCAACCAGTCCAGCTCCACCTGCAGCCGCCCGATCTGGCTGTATAACCGCTCCTGCTCGGCCAGTTCGTGTGCCGCTTGACGCCCGCGTTGGGTGGAAAAGATCTCCACCAAACCCGCCTGGGCTTCGCGTTTCCAGTTCGAGACTTGGTTTGGATGCACGTCATAGGCGCCAGCCAACTCGTTGACGGTCTTAAGTGGACCCCTTAGTCAAGACAATTTTGAGTCGAGTTTAAGAGGGTAGCGGATCACATGCAGCGGAACGACGCTGCCCCGATATTGCTTCGGTTTCCGTACGAGATGCTTCTCTCTCGCTGAATTTATCCACAATCCGGGCTCCACCCCCATGGCCTGCCCGGTAGACCTCATCAGATGTCCGGTAGTTCAGCGACTGGTGGCTTCTTTCCGTGTTGTAGAACACAAAATAGTTCGTCAGGCCCAGCAGCAACTCCGGCACGTCGGCATAGCCTTTCAGGTACACGTCCTCGTGTTTGACGCTTCGCCAGAGACGCTCCACGAAGATGTTGGCAAAAGTCGTCAACTACACCCGTAGGGGACGTTCAGACACAAGTCTTTCAAGTCACCCATCCTTTCCATCCGCTGGCCGGCCAACGTTTCGAACTCGTAGACCGTTACCGAACCTGGGGCGAAGACCGAGTTTACTACCACACCGCGGCCGGTGAACTGAAGTCGCTACCGGCTGGCTGGACTGATTTGGCTGAACCGGACCCGTTTGTCGTGATCGGCGCGGGTCGGGCCTATTTTCGCCCGGCCGATTTGTGGGCGGTAGTGCAACTGATCCAGGGGTTGGAGCGATGAATGGCCGGGCCGGCGCGAGCCGGACGAGGGCCGCGAGCTGTAAAGGGAATTATGTCGTCTGTGTTAACTTTATTCTGCCAAACGGCCAGCAGGGCTCGCGGCGATCTTGGCTTGACGACTTGATAATTCAATTTCACAACATATACTTAGCGTTATTGAGTGGTTGCGCCAGTCACTCTATTAGCAAAATAGAGTTAACACAGGAGTCAGTCCATGTCCAAGCCGAGTTGCCTCAAGGCGCAGACGCTGAAAGCCAACGGCACGTTCCATCATCACCCTCAGCGGGTGCGCGACACGCTGTTTCAACAGCAGGCGTTTTTCGATCCGCACGACCAGCTCCAGGTCAAGTACGAAATGTTGCGCCGCGTCCAGGTCGAGGGCTGGACGGTGGTGCAGGCGGCGGCGGTGTTTGGGTTTTCGCGGCTGTCGTTTTACCACGCCCAACGGGCCTTCGAGCAACACGGCTTGAGCGGACTGGTGGCGCGCAAGCGGGGTCCCAAGCGGGGCCACAAATTGACGCCGGCCGTGATGGCGGCGATCCAGGGGTGGCTGGCCGAGGAGCCGCAGTTGTCCTCGCAGACCCTGGCCGAGCGCTTGGCGCAGCGGTTACAGGTGTCGGTCCATCCGCGCAGCATCGAGCGGACTCTGGCGCGCCGACCCCAAAAAGGGGGGCCAACCCGCTAGCGGCTCCGCTGGCCGAGGACCTCGTGCAGCACTACGAGCGGCTGCGGGCCGGCGTCTTGGGCGCTTCGCCACTGCGGGGATGGGGTTGGGCGCTGTTCCTACGCGGCGGCATGTGGGCGTGGTGCCAAGCCGGTGGCGAACCGCGCCGGGCGGTTCACGCGACGTCCGCCGGCACGCCGCCACGGCGGTCGACTACGGCCGATGCCCAGCTGATCCAAGTTCTAGCCAGCCTGGTGCTGGCGGCACAGCAGGAGGTCGATCATGACGACTGAAACGGCCCAGAAGATTACGCCAGCCCATCTCAAGCGGGATGCCTATTTGTACATCCGTCAATCGACGCTCCGCCAAGTCATGGAGAACACCGAGAGCACCGAGCGCCAGTACGCGCTGCGCCATCGCGCGGTGGCGTTGGGGTGGCCACTGGAGCGGATTCAAGTGATCGACAGCGATCTGGGTAAATCCGGTGCCGAGCGCGACCGCAGCGGCTTTCAGCAGTTGGTGGCCGAGGTCGGCATGGGACGGGCGGGGATCGTGATGGGCTTGGAGGTCTCGCGCTTGGCGCGTAACTCCACCGATTGGCACCGGCTACTGGAGATCTGTGCGCTGACCGACACGCTGATCCTGGACGAAGACGGAATCTACGATCCGAGTCACTTCAACGACCGTCTGTTGCTGGGCTTGAAGGGCACCATGAGCGAGGCGGAGCTGCATGTCTTGCATGCGCGCCTGCAGGGCGGTATCCGTAACAAGGCCCGGCGGGGCGAACTGGCGATGCGGCTGCCAATCGGGCTGGTCTACGACGAGCAGGGCACGGTCGCACTCGATCCGGATCGGCAGGTCCAGGCCGCGTTGCGGACGGTGTTCGACACCTTCGCCCGCAGCGGCTCGGCTACCGCCACGGTCAAGGCCTTCCGCCGCCAAGGGCTGAAGTTCCCGCGTCGACGCCATCTGCCGGGACCCGGTCAGGGCGAGGTGGTCTGGACCGAACTGGAGCATTCCCAGGTGCTGCGGGCACTGCACAATCCGCGCTATGCCGGGGCGTTTGCTTTCGGCCGGTCTCGGACCCGCCACACCCCCGACGGACAGACGCTGTCCGCGCGGCTGCCGCGCGAGCAGTGGCAGGTGCTGATCCCGAATCACCATGGGGGCTACCTCGATTGGGAGACCTTCGAGGCCAACCAACAGCGGCTGCTGGACAACGCCGCCGCCCACGGCCAGGACCGTCGCCATGGACCGGCACGAGAGGGACCGGCCCTGTTGCAGGGGATCGTGCTGTGCGCCCGGTGCGGACGGCGGATGACCGTGCGCTACAAGACCTTGGGCCAGGAGCAAGTACCGCATTATGTCTGCCAGGCTGAGGGCATCGAGCACGCCCAGCCGATTTGTCAGTCCCTGGCCGGGGCAGCCATCGACGCGGCGGTCGGACACGCGTTGTTGGCGAGTCTGACACCGATGAGTCTGGAAGTGACCCTGGCGGTCGAGCAGGAGCTCCAGGCGCGCTTGGACGAAGCCGACGCGCTGCGCCATCAACAGGTCGAGCGGGCGCGTTACGAGGCCGACTTGGCCCGGCGGCGCTATCTACGGGTCGATCCCGACCATCGCTTGGTGGCCGATACCCTGGAGGCCGATTGGAACGATAAGCTGCGCGCCCTGGAGGCGGCCCAGCAGGACTACGAGCGCTATCGCCAGGCCGACCGGCGCTGTCTGGATGAGGAGCAACGAGTCCGCATTCGGGCCTTGGCCCAGGACTTTCCTCGCCTGTGGCAGGATCCTCACACCCCGGCGCGGGAGCGTAAGCGCTTGGTGCGGCTGCTGATCGAGGATGTCACCTTGCTCAAGGATCGCCAGGTCAACGTCCAGCTGCGCTTCAAGACCGGTCGGACCCAGACGCTGAGCTTGCCGTTGCCAAAAAATAACTGGCAGCTGCACCTCACCGGATCCGGCGCTCATCATTGAGATTGACCGCCTGCTGGAGGACTACACCGATGCCCAGGTGGCCGAGCGGCTCAATGCGCAACACCACCACTCCGGCACGGGCCGTGCGTTGCATGCCCAGATGGTTGCCCGCCTTCGCCGAGCGTATGGGCTGCCAAGCCGCTATCGGCGGCTGCGCCAGCGGGGCTTGCTCACCCAGGATGAACTCGCCGAGCGATTGGGTATTCACCCCGCCACCGTCCAGCGCTGGCGCCGCCAGGGCCGGCTGGTCGCCTATCGCTACTCGGATAAACCCGAATTCCTCTACGCAGATCCCGGCGAGAACACGCCACTGAAGTACCAGAATCAGCGCCATCGCCAAAAACCGGACCCGGCGTCCGCCACCGTCTCAGCGCCCCCGGCGCCCGAGGTTGTCGGCTCCTCCACCCAGTTGTGTTCGAGTGTACGATAGAGGTGCAGTATGAAACATACGCCTTGTCCAACGCCCGCCCACGCCCGTCCCTGCTGATGGCGATGCCCTGCACCTTGAGAATCTCAGTGAAGGTCTCTGAGGTAAACTGGCACCCTTGATCGCTGTTGAAGATTTCAGGGGTACCGTAAACCTGTAAGGCCTGCTCCAAGCAATCCACGCAGAACCCGCTGTCCAGCGTATTGGAGACCCGCCAAGCCAGCACTTGGCGCGAGTACCCGTCGATCACGGCTACCAGGTACACGAACCCGCGTGCCAGCCGGAGGTACGTGATGTCGGTGCTCTAGACCTGGTTCGGGCGCTCCATCTCCACCCCTCGCAGCCGGTACGGATAGACCTGGTGTTGGGGGTGCGGGCGGCTGGTGTTCGACCCTGGCGCCATGCCCGCCAACCCCAGTATTCCCATCAGTCGCTGGACCCGCTTGCGGTTGACCGGATAGCCCAGGCCACGCAGATAGACCGTTATCTTACGGCTGCCGTAGAACGGACGCCGCGTGTATTCGGCATCAATCAGATCCAGCCGCGCCAGTTCCTCTGGGTCCGGGCCCAGCTCCGCCCCGCGGCGGGGCGCGTAGATCGTGGAACGGGCCATGCCCGCCAGTGCGCATCGCCGACTCAGCGCCAACGGGTCTTGCTCGTCGACCCAGCGCTTGCGGTCGTCTAGGGGCTGATCCCGGACTTTTTTTTCAACCAGTCTAATTCCATCTTCAGCCGCCCTATCTCAGAGTAGAGCCTCTCCGGGGTGGCGGACGGATCCACCGGCTGGGCGCCACGCTTGACTTCGAACAGGCTGGCCGCCTGCTCTTGCAACTCCTTCTTCCACAGCCCGACTTGCGTCGGATGTACGCCAAAATTCTGGGCAATTTCATTGACCGTCTTGAGGCCCCGAATCGCCTCAAGCGCAATCTTTGCCTTGAACTCACCACTGAAAATTTTGCGTTTCTTCTCACTCACAATAAACCCCGATTTCTCACCGGCTCCCATCTTAAATGATTGTCTGGAAATTGGGGTCCACTATATGGTTATTCGGCACGTCGTACCAACTGGTTCAGTTGGATTGCAACCACGACATGAGTCTGCGATAACCCCAATAATTGAGCCCCATCCCCGGAGGCCGCATCCGCGACGGCCAGGACATGTCGCTTCAGCGCCTCTTGCCTGGAAGCATCAGGGCTGGCCCGAGAGGTAGGCCTGGATGGCAGCACGGGCTTCGGCTTCGTGCATCTGCACGGGCGGATGCTTCATCGCGTACGCGGAGATCGGCAGCAACGGGCCGCCGTCGGAGCGATCCCGAGCGATTTTACACACCCGAATTGCGTCCACGGCCACCCCGGCCGAGTTAGGCGAGTCCTGAACGGACAGCCTCGCTTCGAATTCGATGGGCGCTCCGCCGAACCCCTTGGCCTCGAGCCGAAGGAAACAGATCTTGTTGTCCTGCAGCCAGGGAATGTAGTCGGAGGGACCGATGTGAATGTTCCCGTCCTCTAGCCGCTCCAGCAGGGCAACCTGAACCGCCTCGGTCTTGCTGACCTTCTTGGAGATCAGGCGGCTCCTGTCCAGCATGTTTAGGAAATCGGTGTTGCCGCCGGTGTTGAGCTGGTAGGTGCGCCCCAACCGAGCACCCCGTTCCTCGAAAAGGCGTGCGAGAACTCGGTGAAGGATAGTTGCGCCTACTTGGCTCTTAACATCGTCGCCAACGCAGGGAATTCGGGCCACGCGAAACCGCTCAGCCCAGGATGGGTCCGACACGATGAAGGCGGGCATACAGTTAACGAGAGAAACACCGGCCTCCAGACAGCACTGAGCATAGTGGCGGCTCGCCTCTTCGCTGCCCACGGGAAGGTAGCTTACAAGGATCTCGGCGCGCGTTTCCAGGAGGACCTGCGCCACATCGACGGGCGGGAGTGAGGCCACGCGAAAAGCGCGATTCTCGGGGTAGCCCTCCATATGGGAGGCACAGCCGTCGAGAACCGGCCCCATCCTGACCGTCACCCCCGTGGGGTCGAGATCTGGACAGATGGGACGGATGCAGTTAGGCGGAGCTAGAATCGCCTCCTCAAGGGGATAGCCTACCTTTCGGCGATCCACGTCGAAGGCGGCGACGACCCAGATGTCCGAAACCCGATACCCTCCCACATCCCGATACATGAGGCCAAGTGAATCGTCCGGGTTCCGCCGGTAGTACTCTATTCCCTGGACAAGGGCGGACGCGCAGTTGCCCACTCCAACGATTGCGATACGGATTTCGTTCATGGCAGCTCGACTCCCCCAGAGCAAATCAGATGTAACCGTTTAGCCCCCTCGATTGCCATCATCCCAAATTAGGCAGCAGCCGGTAATGGGGGCGCGGGGTTGCCTTTGCGCCGCTCGGCGATGACTTGCGCCAAATAGGGCCAGGGCAGCAGGTGGCGGCGGCGGCAGGTGTCGATGACACTGGCCAACAAGGCGAAGGCACGGCTCCCCTGCTCAGTGCGGGTCCCTTGGCTGACGAGGCGGGCGATGACCCAGTGCCGCAAGGCCCGCTCGGCTTCGTTGTTGGTCAACGGCAGATAGGGATGGGCCACGACGATCCAGACCGCCTCCCAGTTGTTGAGAAACTCGCGCGCTAGCGCGCGGGTCTTCTCATGGGCCGAGTCCCGATGCTGTTCGCATAATCGGCGGAAGGCATCCAACCGGTCGTGGAAGAGCGGGGTCAGGTCCACCGGTGGACCTTCGCGCGCCTGGTAAATCGCGGTCATCAGGTCGCTGAGCAACTCGTGGGTGGCCTGCCCAAAGGCCCGCGCCTCGGCATTGAGGCTTTGTTTGAGTCCCTCTGCCTTGCGCAGCAGGTGCGCCCAACAGCGCAACCGCTGCCGGAACCGGCGGTAGACCTGGTAGCCATCACTCATCAGCCAGCCGACCAAGCCCTCGCCAAAGACATTGACCAGGATCTCGTTGCTGCGATAACCAATGAAGTACAGGCAGATCGTCGGGGTGATAATCACCCACAGCCACAGTAACCGACCCCATTCTTTCCACGGCGTCTCGTCGGCGTAGGCCAGCGTGGCCTGCTGCAGTTCTTCCACTAACTGCTCTTCGATCGGCTCAACGGCCCGACCGGCTTCATGAAGACATTGATTAATCGTGCGGGTGCTGAGCTCGATCCCCAGCCAATCCCGCAGCAATTCTTGAATTCGCCGCCGTGACAGGTGCAGGCGGTGCGATAAGCACACCCGCAGGCTCACCCACAGCGGTCCCACCAGATGCCATTCCGTCAGTCCGACGGTCCACAAGGGATCGGTAGGGCAACGGCCGGGCTCGCGGCGGTTGATATGCCCGCAACTACAGGTAATCTCACCGTAGCGATGCTTCTCATGGCGCACCTGTAGGCCGCGCAAGCCCGCCCCCGGATCCGTCTCAATCTCCAGGACATACAACCCGCCGCGGGCGATAAACTCGGTAGGTTCCAGCGCCTGACCACAGCAGGCGCAACTCTCCGGCGCAGGGTTCATCGTCGCACTCACCGGTAAACTCACCTGCCGGCTCTGGCCCGGCGCGCCGACCTGACGCCCCGCTTTCTTGGGCATCGCGTCTGCTGTGCTCGCCGGTGTCGTCCTCACGGCTGGCGCTGCGACCTCGCTGGGCTCCGCCTCCGCCGCCGGGCTCGCGGCGCTGACTTCCGCTTCAGACTCCATCTCACCGCCCTCTTCCTTGGCCGCTTCCAATTCCTCACCGGCGAGGTCGTGGCGGTGCCACGGCGGGTCACTGCGAGGAGGCCGGGAACGGGTCTGGGAGTTCGCCTTGAGCCGCTCCCGCGCGTCTTTTAAATCCCACAGCAACTTCACCAGCAGGGCATCTTTCTGCCTTGCCGGTAACGCCGTCAGCTTGTGCGCATCGAACTGCTGAAGATCAAAGTCGCTCAGGTACACTAACTCAACTCACGAACACGATAACCAGTTCACGGGTGCGATAAGATAGCCAAACCGCCCCCTGCTGGCAACCCCTCCAGGGTGGGTACATGTAGTAGGGGGCTAAACGGTTACAATCAGATCAGCGCCTGCCCAATACAGGCACTCTCTTTTTGGGTGCCGCAATGTCTACAGCGCAACTGCACTGTGCTCTGTCGCACAAAATGCGAATGTCAATTACTTTTTTATACCAAATACTACTAAAATAGTGTATTATAAAATTATTTAATGTGGAGGAAAAAACATATGCCGAGTGTTTAAATTTGAAGTGATAGAGTCACCAGAAACCCTAGAAGCTTTACTCAAGCAAGAGAAAGATGTCCGCAAACGTGAACGATTACAGTTTCTATACTGGTACAAAACAGGCCAAGCCAAGACTCGGCAAGCGTTGGGGAAATTGTTGAACCGGAGTCAGGTTGCTATCGGGCAATGGATCAACATCTACCGTACCCGAGGATTAAACAGTTTACTCCATCTAAATTATCGAGGTGGCAATTTAGCACCCTCTATACCGGTGGAAATCAAATGGCAATTAAAAGAAAAACTTGCCCAACCCGAGGGGTTTGCCAGTTACAAAGCTATCCAAGTTTGGCTCAAAGAAACGCATGGATTGGATGTACCTTATTCAACTGTTTTCGGGACCGTCAAATACCGGCTCAAGGCCGACCTCAAAGTGCCTCGACCGTATGCGGTTGATTACGATCCGGACGCTGTTGATGACTTTAAAAAAAAATCGTGCCGGCTAGCCTAAATGAAATTGCAAGCATTTGTTTAGAAAGATATTCAAAGATTCGTTATTGGACCCAGGACGAAAGTCGGTTTGGCCTGAAGACCATCACGCGGCGGCGGATTACCCTGAAGAAAGTCAAACCACTGGTTAAGGTGCAATGGCTCTTTAAAGCGTTCTATCTATACGGCGCGGTGGAACCGTTGACTGGTGAGTGCATGATTCAAGAGTATGATCGGGTTAATACTGAAAATTTTCAGCAATTTCTCAATAATTTTTCACAACAGTACCCGGACGATTTTCACATCCTTCAAACCGATAATGCGCGCTTCCACTGTTCGAATGACTTGGTGATGCCGGATAATGTGATGCTACTTTATCAACCTCCGTACAGCCCCCAAGTAAACTCATCTGAGCAGTTATGGGAATGGGCTAAAGGGGAAATTGCTAATCAGATTTTTCCTAATCTGGATGTCTTAAAAGAGAAGCTAAAACAGCTTTTTTCATCCAAGTCAAAAGCGTTCTTTGCCTCATTAACTAGCAGGAAGTTTATCTTCGATGCCCTTCAAAAAATTGGTATGAAACAAGATACTACTTAAAGTAATATTTTACTAATATTTGGTATTAGCTCTTCAGGGGTTTCCATGCACCATAGGCTATCTTATTGCCCGCCAGGCCGTCCAGTAAACTGGACGTCTTAGTACCATTTTTCGTACCGCTGCTACCGAAACCCCAACGACGCCTGGAGCAAGTCCAGCGCGTCGCCGAGCTGGTCGATGCCGCCTGGAAACCGACCCGTTATCAGGGTAACTTTACTGTTGACAGTGCTCCTACCATAGCGGACTGAGATCCATAGACCCTAGAGAAGGTCGTCAAAGCTATTGAACGCGAGCTTGAATCGGTACCGTGTTTCCCACTCGTTTTTGATGGTATCGGCATCGTTCGCGCTGAGAAGACCGGTTTTAATCATCGACAGCATCAGGTCCTGGGTGGCGATGACCTGAAGGGTGGAACGGAGAGCCAGCGCTTGCTTGCGGGCGCGTTTGTCATCGATGGCCAAGGTATAACCGCGATGGGCGGCTACCGCGATAGCTGAGCATTCACCATGGCCGAGGCGGCCGGTACCTGTCAGCTGGGCAAAGGTTTCAACCTCTTCCCGAGCAGTAACGGAAATTGGCTCCAGAATGCCCTGGGTCAGCGCGTTCTGGAGACGGGCAAACTGCTCTGCATAATGCGCCAGCACTTCCTGGCCGACATGATCGGTAATCATAAACCGGCTTCCATGCCGCTCGATCAGATCCAGGCGATCGACCGCCAGAAAATTGATCAGCACGGAGGTATCGGCCAGAATGATAGGTGAAGAAGCGTCCGCCACGACAGGCCCCAGGGATCAGTTGGGCTTGGCCGCTTCCGCCAATTCGACGAGCTTAGGCCCAGGCAATCCCAGTGTCGTGCTGAGTTCGAGCAACTTTCCTCTGGAAATCTCCTCGCGACGGTAGGCTTCCAGCGCCAGATGGACCACTTGAGTCTTGAGTTCACGGTCCTGCCGTTCCTGGTTCTCCGTTTTTTCCAGATCATCCAACATTTTTAGCAACCCCAGCAGATCCTTACCCGCTTGTTCGCGGTTCAACAGTGCATTCCCTTCCTGTTGGGAAACGAGATTAAGACTACGTAGCCGATAGGTAGCCGCCTGATAGCTCACGCCGAAGTGATGGGCCAGCAAAGCGACATCCTGGTAGGTAATCGCTTGAGAACCAGGGACTGGCCGGAGGTAGGCCTCGATCCGGCCCTGGGTCGCCACATCGAAGACCGCTTGCTCTTGTCGGCTAGGCTGGCCTTTATCCAGCGCCCGCAACAGGTCCATCACACCGCCCCCCGGCAGGAGAAAAGCGGCGGCAAACGCATTGGCCCGCTTCTCGATCAATTCCGAGGCGTTATCGGACGTGGAGATGGTGACCGGCTGTTCACGGTCAAGCAACGCATGCGCGTACTCATGCGCATACGAGAAGCGCTGACGCGCCCGAACATGGCTCAGGTTGACCAGGATGGCCATCCCAATAGCGACGTGGCGGAGAAATAAACCGGACATGGCATCCGGCAAGCTGACAGCCGCCGCCCAAATACCCTGGTCGGCGATTAATTCCGCCATATCGGCCAATGGCGCATGGCCCAGCCCAAGCCGCTTACGCTCCTGGGTAGCCACCTGTTCCCCCTGAGTGATGGCTTCACCGACAGTCCGTGGCGCCGGCGTGGGGTAAGCCGGTGGCCCACTGCGTGGTGGCCGACCCAGCAATCGCTCCAGTGCACAACCTTCCTGAACAATGCTCAGGCATTGTTCTACTTGGTCCTTTATATAGGAGTTGATATTCAGGTCGGGGGCGAGTCGATGCAGAGCGATCAGTAATTCATCTTCCTGTAGAGGCTCTTCCTGGAAAAATCCAGCTACAGGTCGCCTGTAGAGTTCAGCCAACTGGGCCAGCTCGAGGGTGGACACCGACCGGTTACCGGCCTCGATCTGGGTCATCGCCGTCCGGGGCAAGCCCAGGGTATCAGCGGCGGCCTGCTGGCTCAAGCCACGGCTCCCTCGGGCTTCGCGTAGCCTCCTTCCTAAAGTCGGTTGGTCGAAGGTCATAAGATGTCTCTCTCTCGGTCACGGTGATCGTTTCTCCCAAGGGGTCCACCATGGGTATAGGTGTTTGGTCCCATGCAGCGATACGAGCTTACCAATCCTCAGGCAAGCTTCTCGATTGTACTGTATATAAACTAGTTTGTAAAAAATTTCCTTGATCGTTCTTTAATAAAACATTACCATAAACTAACCTTATTTCTTAAGAGGATCGATCAGTGGCAAAAACTTCGGGTCTTCGCCCTGGACAGACTGCCCCCCAATCGGGCCAGTATCAACAACTTGGACCTGATGGCGGTCAGGGGAAGGAGGTGACTGTGACGAAAGGTGAACCGCTGCCTCCGACACCGAGTAAGAGCAGTGCCTATACGCTGGTAGATCCAACGAGGAATAAATCGGGAAGGAACTGATCTGACCAAATGACCGTTAGGGTGACTCGAGATTAGATCGTTTACATCATGCGCAACCGTAACAACGGATTTATCAGCTACGCTCGTGCTGACATAGAACAGATCAATTTCTTGGAGGAATTGGAAGTTCATCTTCGCCCCCTGGTCAGAGAAGGTAAACTCGACCCCTGGAACGATAGTCATATCAAACCCGGTGAAGACTGGCGAAGGAAAATTGAGCAGGCTCTACAATCAGCCAGTTTTGCCATCCTGCTGGTAGGTCCCAACTTTAGAGCTTCCGACTTCATTGCTCAGCATGAGTTGCCCCCCTTGCTGGAAGCAGCTCAAAAAGAAGGGCTTCTCGTATTACCCTTATCAGTCGGAATGTGTCTTCTACCGCCAGAACTGACTTGCTTTCAATTCGTGAACGATCCGAAAAAACCTTTGGCGGATATGCGGCCAAATAGTCGAAACAAGGTTTACGTAAAGCTCATAGAGCGCATAAGTGAACACCTGTCGAGCAACGTATCGATACGGAATCCCTTAATAGAAGCCCAAGCCGCTTTTACCAATACTCTAGCGATTGCGCCCCAACAAATAGCAGGTTCCAATACGACCTGTGATTTCATGATGGAGTCTTTGGTTCAACGTGGTCAGAAGCTTGTACAGGGACTTTCGAGGGAAATCGAAAACCAAGTAGAGAAAATCCGTGATGCCTATCGAAGAGGCGGTTACAGGAAGGCGCTGGACGAGATAGGCGCTCTGATGAGGCATGCTTGTTGGGATGATTTTCTGCCCAACCTGAAAGGACGGATTCTCCGTATCGCTGCGACCTATATTCTACAATCAGAGCGGAACATCGAGCAGGCTTCCCAGTTGGCTCAGAAGGCAAGAGCAATTGATCCTCAAGGGGATAATACCATTCTGGATGCTCAGCTCGCTTATACAGCGGGTAACCAGGAACAGGCAATCGCCTTACTCCATAATGGAAGCAATACGCTTGACGCTTTTCATTTCAGGGTCGTCATAGAACTGAATGCAGGGCAATTCGACACGGCATTTGTCAGTTTACATTCCCTACCTCCGGATCTCAGCCCTAATGCTGAGACTCACAGGTTGCGGGCACTGGCGTGGCTCATTAAAAGAGACATTCCAAATGCCCTGGATGCTATCGAGCAGGCTTATGCATTAGCGCCTGAGTGGTGCTCCGTGCTGGAAACACGAGCAGTGGTCAATTTCTGGCGTGCCTGTACCCCGGCGGCTTTACAAATAACCAGTCATCCTTTAGCGCCATCCCCTTTTTCAAGAGGATTGGTTCGAGCGGATGATACGGCCAAAACCTATCTTCTGGAATCCAGCCAGGAATTTGCGCGTTTGGCTCAACAGGAGGGTACCCCGGATCCTGAAGTACAGCGTTATCGGACCTGGCAATTCCTCTGCTTGCTTGCATCCGGGGAATGCCTGGAAGAGGTACGTTCCCTCCTCCAACGGCTTCTCGACTCCGATCCAACGGATCTATGGGTTCTCTCCTGGGCCGCCGTGTATGAAATAGAGTTTGACCGTCCCAAAGTCAAGGCCGCTTTGGCCGCCGTCCCGAAGGAAAACAAGAATTTTCCGAACTACAGAGGATTGTACTATGAATTGACTCTTGAAGAAGGTGATTCTGAAGAAGTACTCGAGGATTTGGAGCGCACTCGTATTTTATATGAGAGCCATGATCAATTGCATGCCTGGTATCACTGGCGTATCCAAGCTCTCCTCACCCTGGAACGTCTGGACGAGGCCCAATCTGAAGTACGCGCATTAAATAATCCAGGTTTAGAATCTGCCTTAACAACTCAGATAGCGATCTGGGAAGCGTCGGACCCCCATAATCCTCGCCGGTTAACGGCAGCCGAAGAGATTTATTGCCAGCGAGGTGATCCATTATCACTTTTAGCAGCCTGTCGCGCCCATGCACGAAACCGAAATTGGAGTTTTGTAGTAAACCACAAGGAAGAGCTACTGGCAACCATTCCAACCCCAGAGGTTGTGTCGCTGGTCGCACAGGCTCAATGGCATCGAGGGCACTATCCAGAATGCCTGGAGCTTCTCGACTGTCATCGCTCAGTATTTCCAGCAGGCCATTTACCACTGCATCTCGATGCGCTACGGGTACGTTGCCAGCGGGCGCTAGGCCAGTTGAACGAAGCCATCGAGGCCGCCCGCGCGAATTTTGAGGCACATCCCGAACCTTATGCACTGCTGGAGTTAATCGATGTTCAGGCCCAGCAAGGGGATTTGAACGGCATTGTCGCCTCAGCACAACGGTTGCTAGGAATGGGAGATATACCGGGTGATACCTTCCTGCACGTAGCGGAGATCGTGCGTCTGGTAGATCGCAATCTAGCGATAACTCTATGGTATAAAGCTTCTGCAGTGGGGTCCGACGAACCCGAGTTTCCAATACAGGCTTATCTAACAGGTCAGGCGCTCGGCCTCGGTAATGAGGTGGCGCCGCATTTTAAGCGAGCCATTGAACTGGCCGAGCAGGGTAAGGGCGGGTTGTTTCTCGTCGAGTTTGCCGAGGCTATAGAGCAGATACGCCAATGGCACGAACAAACTAATCGGCATATCCAACTGTATGAGCAGGGCACTGTTCCCGTACATGTAGTCCCCGAAGGTACGCGGCGTCCTCTATCAATCCTGTTTCACCAGATTCCACAGCAGAATCGAGAAAACCCCGATCCCTTGCTGCAAGCTCCCGTGCTTGCGCGGCATGGCTCCCGCTCCATCCAGCATTTAAGTAGACGCCAGCGGTTGGATGGCAGACTCTATGTGGATATCACAGGATTACTCATCGCGGCCGACTTGGAGATTCTCGACCGTGTAGAGCGTGTGTGTTTCCCGCTTTACATTCCGTTACATGTTCAAGCTTACCTGATTGAAGAATTACGAAAATTACGACCGCATAACCTTGAAGAGCTTCAAGCCAGACAGGAAGTCAAAAAAATAATACGTGCCGGGGGTATTCAGTTGGTAGGAATCAATGCCAAGAGTGCGAATGTAGACCAGGGATTGGTGCAACTCACCGGCGAGCACAATGCAGCAAAATTCCACTACGTTAAGGAGGCAACGGGCCTATTCGTAGAATTCCTCCCGCTGCGAAGTCCCGACCTCAATCTCGATCCCATTGTCCTGCCTACACCCTGGAATCGAGAAGTGATAAGCCCTCGGGCCGTAGCCAAAGCGTTGAGTGACGCTGGACGAATCGATGAAGCACAGTACAAGCGAGCCACCACTTTATTGCAGGAAAACGGCGAAGAGCCCGTTGTGACTCCACAAGATCATCAGGTATTACTGTTATCCCCTACGATCGCCGTATTGTTTCAACAATGCGAGTTACTGCAAATTTTAACCATCAATTTCAAGTTGGAAATGCCTGCCGACGAATGGCGGCAATACGAGGATGAACTGCAACGTTGGGAGACTGAAGATCGTCTGGCTGATTGGCTACAGCAGCTCATAGATCGAATTCAGAAAGGGTTGGCGGGGAATACTTACCAGACCCTCTCCGCGGTGAAATCCCCCCCTGGCGCTTCTGAGAACCCGAATGCATTCGGGCTGACAGATTTTCTGCAATTGGATAGAAAACCTGGTGATTGGATTTGGGTGGATGATCATTATATGAACGCTTATCAGCGCAGTGGTCAGTGCGCTCTCGTCAGTACGGTGGAAATCCTGGACCTGCTCCGCGCCACTGGAAATCTGACCGAGCAGGAATATTATCGCTTGATAAATAAATTGCGAGCTGGCAACTATCGTTATATCCCTCTGGAAAAAAATGAAATACTCTACTGGCTTAGCCAAGCGCCGATCCAAGCTGACAAGCTTGTCGAATTACCGGAACGGGCGTAACCAGTCGAGCGCGGTGGTGGTAAGAGGTGGTGGGTTCCGCTGTCCAGTTTGAGTGGACCTGGGTAGGATGAGAGTGTGAATCCACCCTCCCGAGGAACCCACCGATGCAGATGATGAAGCCTACGCTGGTTGAAGACAAGCGTTTTGACCTACAAGGTTGTCTGGATGAGTTACAGACGTTCGTGCGGTCGGCGGCGGGCGCTGGCACGCCGGTTCACGAGGTTGAGCGCGGCTTATGGCGCCGGCTGTTGCAGTTGGGGTATCAGTTGCAGGGTCAGTTTTTCGCCTTGGTGGGGGATGGTGATCAGGGGGAAACCGTGACCTTGGCCGAGGGACAGGTGGTGCGGCGGTTGCCGGAGCACCATGGTCGGCCGTATCAGTCGGTGTTTGGGAGTTTCGAGCTCGACCGGGTGGTCTACGGCACGCGGGAAAGCCAGTCGATCGAGTTCGTGCCGTTAGACGCCCGCCTGGGCCTGCCAGCGAGTAAATTTTCCTATCTGTTGCAAGACTGGGATCAGGCGCTGGTGGTGGAAAATCCGTACCAGCAGGTTAACCAGGTGCTGTCGCGGATCCTGGGTTTGGAACAATCGGTGGCCAGTCTGGAGCAGATGACGCGCACCGTGGCGACGGCGGTCGATGACTACCGGGCGACGCAGCCGCCAGCGCCCGTGGCCGAGGCGCCGCAGTTGATCGTGCTCAGTGGCGATGGGAAAGGGGTGCCCATCCGCAAACCGGCAACGGCGCCCCCCATTAGCGCACATGACCATCAGCCAGGTCCAAAACCGGACCGCAAGAAGATGGCCTTGGTCGGAGCCGTTTACCAGATCGATCCCTATCCACGCACGCCCCACGAGGTGGTCGAGGCCCTGTTCCACGACCCCGCGGCGGCGGCGCTGCACCCGCCCACTCGCCGCCCCGCGCCGCAGCACAAACGGCTGCAGGCCAGTCTCAACCGGCCGGAAGGCACGACTCCGGTGCGCGCCGCCGACGAGATTTTTCCGTGGCTGGTCGCCGAAGCCCACCAGCGGGATCCCGAGCAGCAGCATCCCTGGGTAGTGTTAATGGATGGACAACCCTCCCTGTGGGAGGCAGTCAACCAAGCCTTGGGCAACACCCCCCGCATCGAGATCCTGGATTTGTTACATGCCACCAGCTATCTGTGGGAGGCCGTGCATCTGTTCCATCCTGCCAGCAGTGACTTGGCGCTGCAACTGATGAAACTACTGGTCCTGGGACTGTTGAGTGGCGTGGGGGCCGCGCTGATTCCGTGGCTCACTGACCAAGCCGAGTCCATCGATTTAACTGCGGCTGATCGGGAACGGCTGAACCAGATTAGCCAGTATTTTCACCATAACCAAGCGCGTCTGCACTACGATCAGTACCTGGCAGCCGGTTATCCCATCGCCTCGGGCGTGATCGAAGGCGCCTGCCGGCATGTGATCAAAGATCGCCTGGAGCGCACCGGCATGCACTGGACGGTTCCCGGCGCCCAGGCGCTACTGCAATTGCGCTGTGTGGCCCTCAACGGTGACTGGGAGGCGTTCATGAAACACTATATCGATCAGGAATCGATACGACTCTATCCACATGCCCATCTGGTCGAGAAAGCAGAATGGCCCCTACTTAAAGCGGCTTGATCGGGCGCGCTTGACTGGTTACGCCCTACCGGAACTCAAGATATTGAAGCAATATTGGGCTGCTTGCCTGCATCGTGGGAGTGTGCTGCAACGTCCACCTGAAGGCGCCACCAGACGGGGAGAACTCGACTTTATCGTTACTTCCAGGCTCGCCATTTCTGAAGCTATCGCTGCTATCTGGTCGGATAGCCGGTTGGGGGTTCGACGCAAAAGTCGGCGTGCTCAGTGGATTTTGGATCATTTATATACGAGCTTTATTAACCTGAATCACTTGGTACCTGACCAAGTGATTGAGCACCGTCCCGATATTCCAGGTATGGAAATCGCCAGCTTATTAATGATCTGTTTCAAGCTCGATTTAAAAAAATCAACAGCCGGTAAAACCAAAGAATCCGTCCTTACCCTCTGTTCTAACTGGCTGAATGAGCAGATTATCGAACCCCGTCTCAAGGCCGATCCCCAGGCAGCCGTTACCGCCGCCTTAATCCTGAAGAATGTCCTGTCGGATTTGCTAGAAGAGGCCGTAGCCACGCCTGAGCAAGCTGTGCGAGGTATCGGGGCCTTTGCGCTCAGTCTTCTTCAAGCACTTCCAGTATCTATACGTGCTGAGATACACAAAGATAGTATTTTAATGAATCGGCTGGGTTTATTGCCCCAGAGATTGATCACGATAAATAATCAACCTGAATATCAATTTCACAATACCTCCTTTTGGGCAGTTGTAGCGCAGACTCTGAGTGGTAAAACGGCAAATATTAAAACAATTGATGGCATTAAATTAACGCTGAAGGTGACAGAGCCAAGCCTGGAAAACCTACCTCAAATTGAATGGGTTGGTGCAAAAGGCAAAGTCAAAGCAGTAGGTTATATGGAGTTTAGTGATATACTGTTCCCCTTGAAACAGCAACGGCTCTCTGCCTTACGTCGACATCCCGAATGGTGGGATGGAGAAGACAGGAACCTGGAAGCTATTGAGCAAGAATTCGCTAGCATCGACATTCCTGCAGAGCGAATCGAGGCTTTGGAGCGCATGAAAGAACGGTCGGCGGCCGCTTGTTACAAGCATGCCGAAAATAACCTATATCAAACTGGAAATATCAGTCTGAATGATCTTCAGCCGCCAGCGCTCGCCGCTATCTTGCGATACGTGCGCCTGGACGGTGCGCTCACTGCGACCGAAGTTACGATTGACAGCCTCTGGCAGGTTGCCGGCTATGCTCTCTTGGCTACGTTGAACCTCGATAAGACCATCCTCAGAGCGACCTGTTTGCCGTTACCTGTACCTATTGCCCTGAGATCAGCTATTGAAAAACAGAATGCACAGGAACTGAAGGAGCTATTCCAGCGAATTCAGCCCCGGCTCGCCGGACCTTTGAGCCGACTTCATCTCATCGATTTGGCCCTTACCGGTAGCTCTGCATGGCCGGGCGCATTCGCCTTGGCGGAGGAAAACATCGAATATCTTCTGTCCGAACGGGCCACGGAAGAGTTTGCCCTGCTCAAGGACATGGCCACCTTCGCTGGCTACCACCTGGCCAACCAACCGGAACACGATCATTTCCCTGGGTCGATGCGTTTATTGGCCGCCTGGATTCATGCCGCCAGGATAAGCCAGATTCTGCTTCGCGATCCAGGCAATACAGCAGACTTGGCACGGTGGCTACGCGAACGAATGCCAACCCGAGTATTCGAATTTTATAAACCCGCTGGTCAGATAGACCAGGATTTACTCTGGCCAGCCAATGTTGTCCCGGCTGATCTGCTCTTCCATAGCCTGGGCCGGATTCTGAGTCACCATCCCTCGGCTATTGCCAATTTAAAAGGAATAAACACTGTTCATCAGCGTATTGAGGCAATCCTGGTTGGTAAGCCCATGCAGAATGCTGACCTGACCCTGCTTAGAAACCCACTCTATCATACCGATCGACTCGGCTGTTTGTGGGACGGCTCTCGTGAAGATGCCTTGATGCCGTTGGCGCCTCTTGAGATCGCCGCCCGGTTTTCGCCTGTGAATATTAGCCAATCTGTCGACCACTGCCTTGATGAAGTGACCCAAGATCCTCTGAATGAGTCAACCTGGTTTTTATTGAGCACTTTTGTCGGAACCGGGCGGCTACCTGCCGAGCAGGCAGCACGACTCGAATCAATTTTTGGTCGCCTCGATCTGGATATTTTTCTGGAACGTAGCCCAGCAATACTCATTGACTGTTTGAACCTGACCATCCCACATTTAACTCAGACGGAGCGTATTCAGGCTACTCTTTCACAGTGGGCTGCCGGTATTGATAACAGATCTTATCCTCCAGCGTCTTACCAATCCATTGCTCCGGAGAACACCACTGAACATTTCATGAATCAGACTCATTAATTGGAGCTATTTATTGGCCAACCGCGAGCAATCTCCATCAGCGGCTGATCAGGTATTCGCCCAACTCATGGAAGTATTACTCACCCGATCCCGACGGGTTACGGAGTTTCTTAGACAGCCACTTAATGTGCTTTCAAGGAGACTTACCTTTGAGCAGCACCGCGCCCTGCATCGACTTGTCCTGGTCGCACAAAGTAGACCA
Organism: uncultured Pseudomonadota bacterium; assembly: GCA_963708455.1. Classification (GTDB taxonomy): domain Bacteria; phylum Pseudomonadota; class Gammaproteobacteria; order Competibacterales; family Competibacteraceae; genus CAIMUS01. The sequence goes on along the minus strand of CAVPSQ010000001.1, from coordinate 72,212 downwards.
TCTCCGTCGTAACATTACTCTGGACCACGCCGGTTGAGTCAATACCAAATTAAAACATCCCCTCCAGCGGACTGTCCTCGAACAACCGGGCCGCGCGGATATAGCGGTCCAGCACCGCGTTGGACCGGTGGCCGGAGACTTTCTTGATTTTCCAATGGGGTGCGCCCTGAATGGCGGCGGTGGTGCAAAAACCGGCCCGCAGCGAATGGCCGGAATAGCAATCGGGTAGCAGCCCGATTGCCGCTGCGCAGCGCTTGACGATCAACGCCACCGCGCCGGGCGTTAGCGCCCTGGAGGCCAGATGACCGTGTTGATCGATCGCTCGGAAGATAGGCGCAGGCGCCCCCGGCGGCAGACCGCCGGACCGCTCCAGCCACGCGCGCAGCGCTGCGGTGGGGCAGACCTTGCCGCGCGCCCACGGCACCCCGAGGGTGCGGCCCTGCCCCTGTTGGTCGGTCTTGGAACGGCGCACCGTCAGCGTCATGCCGTGATCGACAAAGGCGACATCGGCCGTGGTCAAGGCTACCAGTTCCGACCGCCGCAACGCCCCGGCGAAACCCACCAGCAGCAGCGCCCGATCACGGCAGTCGCGCAGACTGTCGCCCAACTGGGCGACCATCAACAGTACCTCGTCGCGCACCGCTGGCGCCACCTGCCGCTGCCTCATCCCCCGCTGCCGGCGGATGCCCCGCAGGGTGGTGCGCACCAACTCGCTCTGGCAGGGATTCACCAGCCCCTGGGTGGTATGGGCCCGCCCCAGACTCACCAGCCAGCGACCCAGTGACGCCGGGGCATGACTGGCGGCATGCGCCGCCAGGTAAGCCGCCACCTGCGCTGGCGTAGCGGGAACTACCCCACCCCAGGCCAGAAAGCGCTGCAAATCCTTCTGGTAGGCCAGGCGGGTATTGGCGGCACTGGCGGCATGCACGAACGCCGCCACCCGCGGATCCAGCGGTACAGGCATGGATGACCTGATAATCTCTACCTCATGCATCGGTGGTTTAGAAGGGGCCATCGGGTAACCAGAAATACGTATAGCCTAGCGTAATCAAGGCAACTTGGGTAAGTGGGAGCAACTTTAATCCTGCCATATTTTTATACCATCATATTTTTGATCCTCCCAACTCAATAAGGACAAACACCCCCACCTTCAAAGAACCCCTATAAGCATACAGGTAACTTAACTGCTTACTGTCGATAACTCTCTATTATCGAAAGTGATAAAATCTGAGCCAGAACCTAGTTATTGGGAAAGACAGGGTGAGGATGGCTGAGTTCTGGCTGATTGAGTGTGGTAATTGGATGATGATATAAAAATGCCGTCACGGTAAGACAAACTGACGGGGTACCCACCCGCTACCGTCACGCGGGTTGTTGCCCGATCAGGACTGCCGGTGACGGGCGTAAACGGCCGACCGTCAGCTTGACCAGTGTCAGGAGTTCACTGCCCTGCAACCCGGGTTCATTCTGCTGCATCTGCCGGATAAACAGCGCGGCGACCCGGTAAGCATCCGGCAGCGTTATCGGCACGGTGCGCAGCGCCTGTCCTTTGGCAAATACCCGCACACAGACTCTGTCAACCTGATGTTCTACGGAAAACCCTTTGTGGTTCCCTTCGCCGTGATGCTTGAATTCGCATCGGGGCAGCAGACCGAGCAATACGGCCAGGACCTGGGGCAGTTCAGCGCGTGTCAGTTGCAACCGGATTTTTTTATCCCACCCATACTGACGCGGTGCGGTCGCCAGCGCCGCATCGAGCGCGACAGTGTGACAGCCACGGCGGGTCCGATCGGCCTCGAAACAGAGAGCGCCGGATTGGCCGTAGATATGCACCGATTGCCATCTGGCGGATTCAGCAGCAGAATTGGGGGACGAGTTGGTCGGTAGGTCCTTGTCCGAGAACACGGCAGCGTCCGCAGACGTCAGCGTCGCCGACGGATTGGCAGCAGCGGCAGCGATTCTATCTTGTCCCATAGGGGGAGTGCGCGCGGCAGCCACGGTGGACGATAGTGGAATTGATTGCCGCGGCGCCGCTGGCGATTGACAGATCGCCGTAATCCGGTGGCGCAAGAACGCGAGCGAGCCGGCATCGCCACGACCTGCCAGCCGGATGGCCCTGAGTACCCGATCACGCGGCTGCTGCGACAGCAGCGCCTGCATGGCGCTGGCGGTCAGTAGCGGCAACTCGAGAAACTGAAGACAGCGATTGACATCCCGCAACTGCGGTTGGATAGGCAGACCGGGAAAATCCGGTTGGCCCGCTGAGGGGGTGGTTCGATCACGGGGTCGAATAGCATAGAGCGTTGTCATGGTTCAGCACTCCTGTTCAGGCGGATCAGCCAGTGACCCAATCAAAGCGATAAGGCGTACCTTCCATTCTCCACGGTTCAGAAAAGATGCAACCGTCCGGGCACCCGTCAGCGTCAGGTCGTGTCCAGCGCAACAGCCGGCGCGTGCTTCCCTGATGGATGCATGGTCGCAATCAGAAGATAGACGGGTATTGTTGGCTGATGGGGCCGACCGCAGGGCACGAAAAAAGCCCCCAGGGTGGGGGCTTTGCAATCGTTTCCATTCAGTACACCTTAAGAAGAACAATCAGGCATGGGAGGCCATCCCACCTCACTTGTTCCCCTCCTATGGCACAGCCAGACCACTGGCCTGGACAGCGCTACGGAGCGCTACCGCTCCGGCGTGGTTGAGGACATCCAGCCAGTCCACTTTGCCCGAGCGGGTTACCCTACGGGCAGGTGGGGTGAGGATGAAAACCCGAAAGCCTTTTGGCAGCAGGCGTCGCCTGAGTTCGTCGGCAGCCTCCTGGCCGGCCTGTTTGCCATTGGCGGCGAGCGGATCCCGGTCGGCCCAGATGAGCACACCCTGCACACCCACCGATGGTTGCAGATGGCGCAACAGCGTGGCGGACCCCGCTGCCCAGACCGGAATCCACGGCACACTTTGCTGCACCGCCAGGGCGGTTTCGATACCCTCGGCGACGCTGAGCAGCGGTCCCTGAGCAGGGAACAGGCGGATAGCGCCGCCCGACAGGGTGCGATCGGCCGGGTAGGCCATCATCTTCTTGGCTTTATGGGGCGCCGGCAGTTCCAGCTTGCCGCCCGCCGGCGTCAGGTAGGTGCGATGCAGGGTTACCGCTTGCCCGTCCGCCGCCACCATGAGCGCCAGCAGTGCGGGAAACTCGCCCAGACGCTGCCGCTCGGCAGTGTAATAGGGTAAGCTCGGATGAAACCGCAGCACCGTAGGATACACCGGCAGTTTCAAACCACGGTTGGCCAGATACTGCCGGGCCAGGGCGGCGTCCCGCTCAGTCAGGGGCAGGGCACGGTCCCAGGTCTGTTGCAGACGCTGCCGGCGACGTTCGTTTTCAACCGGATCGGGCGCCGGTGTCGAGATTGGCCGGAGCGCCGGTCGAACCAGCGCCCTGGCGTCGGTACCGCCCGGCATACCCAGTTCAAGGGCGACTTCGCGCAATGTGGTCCGAAAATCCCAGCCGTTGACCCACTGCAGCAGCGCCAATCCATCGGGGAAGTCACCACAGGTGTTGCAGATTCCGCCGCCGGTCTGGGCCACATCGCGGAAAACCCGAAAGGCGTCACCATGCTTGCCGCCGTGCACCGGGCAGTAGGTATGATGGCCGGGGCGCTCCAGCGCCGGTCGCAAGACCGGCGCCAACCGCGCCAGCAGCCCTTCCCAGCGGCCGGCCGTGTGGGTTCTGATCGCCTCGACAGACCCGTACCATGATTGTGGCATCAGTTTCATCAGTAATCGTTCCTCTTGAAGCCCGCTGAGGGCATCTTTGCCCCCCTCCCTGGCGGAGACGCCGTCACCGGGACGCTGGGAAAAACCCCAGCAGACCGGGTTACGCCCCGAGCAAGGCGCTCCTCTCCAGTAGGGGAGAAGCGCCTTGCTCCGGCAGAATTGGAAGTAATCAGCCGGGATGACGCCACCCTGACCGGGAAGGCGTTCCCGGCCAGGGTGGCTTGAGAAGGGAAGGCGCCCTGCCGCTCAGGCTGGCGCCGTCTCAGGGCAGCAGCCCCCGTTCGGCGAAGGACACGTGCTCCCCGTCGCCGACCACGATATGATCGAGCAGACGGACCTCCACCAGCGCCAGCGCTTCCCGCAGGCGCCGGGTCAGCTGGAGGTCGGCCTGGCTCGGTTCGGCGTGCCCGGAGGGGTGATTATGACTACAGATCACCGCCGCGGCGTTGTGCCGCAGCGCCCGCTGCACCACCACCCGTGGCGGCACCGTGGCGCCGTCGATCGTGCCGTAGCACAGTTCCTCGAAGACCATCAGCCGGTGGCGGTTATCCAGAAACAGCACCGCGAAGATCTCACGCTGAGCATCCCGCAGGCGGGTGGCCAGATAGCGTTTGACGTCCTGGGGCGAACTCAGGCAGTCCTCCCGCCGCAGGGTTTCTTCCATCAGCCGTCGCACCAACTCGAAGGCGGCCTGCAAGCGATCATGTGCGGTCGCGCTCAGGGCGTTGGTGTCGGCTTCGACCACCGTCCGCAGGCTGCCGCCAGCGGCGGCGAGCAGGCGGGTAGCGCGAGCGAGCGCCTCGGCGGGCGTTTCGCTGCCGCTGCGGATAAGGGTGGCCAGAATCGCCGCATCGCTGAGATAGCTCGAGGCGGCTTCACGTAGAAAATTATTCATCGGTGTCTCCTGGGGTAAGCGGAGACACCCCTCCCCCGGCGGGGCAGTGTGTCCCCGCGAGGGATGAAAGAGAGTGCGACTGCCGCACCCTGGGGCGCGGCAGCCTGGTTGGTCGTGGAATGAAACCCTACAGGTGACAGGCCGGCCTACCGGACCCTGAGTCGCTCCTGCAACAGGGTGAACAAGGCCGGCGCCAATTCTTCCAGCCGCCAGATCGTTACGCTGGTGGGAAACAGCATCTGGACCAGACCGGTTTTGATGCCGATCCCCACCAGTTCGATGCCGGCAGCGGTCAGCCGCGTGATGATCGCCTGGGCTGCCGCCCCGTCGTTCGGCGCGCCATCGGTGGCGATCAGCGCCAGCTTGCGCGGCTCCGGTCGCCGCAGCAGTTGCCAGGCGAGCCACCACAGCGCTTCGGCCAGCGGCGTGCCGCCATCGGCGGTGAGGCCATAACGCGGCAGTGTCGCCGGCACCCGCTGGCCGAACCCGGTCAGCGGCCACACGTCTTTGTGTCCCAGCGGAAACGCCGCCGTCGCCAGTTGGACGCCGGCAACGGTTTCCAGCGCCAGTGCGGTAGCCAGCAACGCTTCACGGGCGATCTGGATTTTGGCTCCTGCCATGGAATCCGACCGATCCAGCAGGAGCAGCACGGCGGTATTCACCGCCCGCTGTTCCCGTCGCTGCGGGAACAGGCGGGTATCACGCACCGCCAGCCGGTGCAATTGCCGGGTATCCAGTCGATGGCCGGTACGGCTGAGGTGCGGTCGACGCAAACGTGAGGCCTGCACCAGTCCGGCCAGCCGCGCCCGCAAGGCCACGCTGGCTCGGCGCACGGCGGCCAGATCGGGCGGCGGGCCGAAAAGCAGCGCGCCCGCGCCGTGGCCACCCGTGTGGGCCACGGCCACCCGTCCGTTCTGACAGGGAGTCTGGGTAGCCGCCGCCGTCAGGCGGTCAGCGACCAGATGGGTGCGGTCCGGCAACAGGTCGTCTGCGGTAGCGTTCAGCGCCTGCTGTACCGCTGTTTGCGCCGCCGTGGCGGTGGCGGATGCTGCGTCTTGCCCTCCTGGACCTGACCCTCCTGGACCTGAATCGCCCGGAGTAGGCTTGGCGGCGGGTGATAACGGCTCCGAGGGATTTGGCGGCGGTGGTGGCGGCGCCTGAGTCTCGTCCTCCAGCAATGCCACCAGCCGGGCCGCCAGGTCCACAGCGGCCTGGGTAGACGCCAGGTCACGGGCGCCATACAGCGCCGCGCTCAGCCGGGTCGCCAGCCCCGGCGAAAAAACCTGCCGGAACACGGCTTCGGTCTGGTCCGCCAGCGGGGTCAGCGCCTCACTCTCGAGTAGCAGAGCCCGTCCCCGCTGCAGCAGATAACTCTGCCAGCACCTGGGCGGGATGCGCCTGCCGGTCCGGTACCCGATAATCGCCCTCGGTCACCAGTTGGGTATCCAGCCGGCGGGTATTGCTCAGGCAGCCGGGATAACGCTCACCCAGGCGGGCATCGACCCGGATATCTTCCAGGATGTTACTGATCGTCTGGTGCAGCGGTGTGGCGCCACGCGCGACGGTGAAATCCGTGTGTCGAACGTGGCTGGCTTCATGATCGAGATAGCCGTTCGCCAGTACCCACAGTTTGCCATCGTCCTCCAGCGGCAGGGCCGGCAGATGGATGGTGTCGCCATCGGTCCACGCGCCGTGACCGCCGATATCGACCTGGACGCCGTACTGATCGCCCAGTGCCTGGGCCAGCAGGGGCAGTGCTCCCAGTAACGGATTACGCATCGGTTGCTCCAGGCGCACGCCTCCCCGGCCGGAGGGTGCGCAGCATCGACACACCCCGGCCGGGGGATAAACTTCAGAAGAACCAGCCCGCTTGAACGCTCACTGGCGGTTCGGGCGGTACCAAGACTCCACGAACGGGTATTACCGGTTCGGGAGGCACCGTCATCGGTGCCTCGACTACCTCACCCGTTTCGGCAATATCAGCATCCCTATCCACCCGTTCGGTCTCCGTCAGCGGCAGGCTATGCAAGACGGCCTGGCCGCAGCAATTCCCGCTGCTCTAGAAATTTTAGTATAATCAGTATATTATATACGATGCTTCGGTAGGTCTGGCAAGGTATTTGGGCTTCAAATTCAATCGATTTGGGTGGTCATGATGGTAAAAGCAAACTGTATTCCACTTCGCCCTCAGCGGCCGCAATTAAATAAACACTGTTCAGCGCCGGCCTTGTTAGGTCAAATCAGAGAGGATTTTGGGAAGATCACTGACCCTCGTCATGGCGGTCAGCAGTTTTCCTTACCGGATGTCTTGATGTCAGGCTTGGCGGTCTTTGGACTGAAATATCCGTCGTTATTAAAGTTTGATGAGCAACGTCATGAAGAGCGGGTTCGAGCCAATTTAAAAAGTCTTTATGGTGTTTCACAAGCCCCCTGTGATACCCAGATGCGGAAAGTGTTGGATGAGGTGTCACCCACTGAGTTACGAGCCCCCTTTATTCATATTCATCAGCACTTGCAATCGCACGGGATATTGAAAGCGTATCGGTATTTAGGAGGATTTCTAGTTAACCTGGATGGGACCGGTCATTTTTCTTCTTCCAATATCCGTTGTGCCGATTGCTGTGAAAAGCATCATCGAAATGGCACGGTCGAGTATTATCATCAATTAGTAGGAGCGGTGATAGTTCATCCGGATAAAAGTCAAGTCTTACCTTTATTTCCTGAGGCCATTACGCGCCAAGATGGGGCGAGCAAGAATGATTGTGAAAGTAATGCCAGTAAACGGCTGTTACTGGCACTACGTGAAGCGTTTCCGCAATGGCCCATGATTGTGGTGGAGGACAGCTTGTCGGCCGACGGTCCTCACATTAAGTTATTGAAAAAATTAAAGTATCATTACATCCTGGTGGCGAAGCCGAGCGACCAGCCGTCGCTGTTCGAGGAGGTGCGGAAGCGATTAAATAGCGCTGAGTATGAAGAATTTGAGGAACTGGGAGAGGATGGCGTTTTACGGGGCTATCGCTGGATGAAGGGGTTGCCTTTGAATAAATCTCATCCTGATATTCTGGTGAATTACCTGGATTATTGGGAAATGCGGGAGGGTAAAGAGTACAATTTTTCGTGGATAACGGATCTGGAACTACGGCGAGATAATGTCTACCAGGTGATGAGAGGAGGTCGGGGTTGGTGGAAGATTGAAAACGAGACGTTCAACACACTCAAAAATCAGGGCTATGAGTTAGAGCACAACTATGGACATGGGCAAAAGCATTTGACGACGGTGTTTGGGATGCTGATGATGCTAGCCTTTTTCGTCGATCAAGTGCAAGAGCTGTGCTGTAGTTTATTTCAAGTGGCGCGGCAACAATTCCGTTCCAGAACCTCGTTATGGAGCAAGTTAAAGGGATTATTTAAGGAGTATTTTATTACCAGTTGGGAGAGCTTATGGTTAGCGATAATTTATGGGCATAAGGGTGGGGTATTGGAACCTGATACATCATAATTTCTGATAAAGTCCATAGTTGTTTTGATGAATGAGTGTGTTGAAAGAAAGTGGTTAAAATGAGAGTCGTTCATTATGGCTTCCGAGGAAGTCAGGGTGGTTTTTGTCGTTATGATTCTTGTGTAATTACTGATCAATTAACTACTGGCGCCGCTGCATTAGAGCGGGAATTGCTGGCCTGGCCGTGCTGTTTCAGCCGATCCGGCTCGGACAGCAGAAACACCAGGCCCGCCAGGGCATTGAGATCGTTGCCCTGCAGCGGACCACGGCCCGGCAGGGCCGCCAGCGCCAGTTCGATCCGCTGGACGATCGGCGCGACCGTGGGATCGATCAACGCCCAACCTTGCAGCTTGTCCAGGATGGCCTGCACCGGGCGCAACACCCGTCGGCCCACCTGGTCGCGCCCGTGCAGGGACTCGCGCCAGAGGGTCTGAGCCTCCTGCGCGACCGACAGCAATAGCCGATCGCCCAGCGTGGCGGCCTGAGCCGCCAGGCCGGCATTGGCGGTATCATCGGCCCGATCGGTCGCCGGCCCGATGCGGAACACCTGATAACCGGCCGACAAGCGGGCGGCCACGGCGTCTACTGGTTCCACCGCGCGGCGGATGATCGCTTCCCAGCCGGAATGCTGCTGCACCCAGTGGTCGATCACCGCCTCGTAACGGCTGAGAAAGTCGCTTCGCCAGGCGTTGAAATCGGCCACCGCCACCTCGAGGCCCCGCTGCAGCGCCTCCAGTCGCTGTTCGGGCACGGCGAAATGGCCGAGAAAACGGAAGCCGTACAGTTGGCAGACCCGTTCCGCCTGCTTCCGGCAGCGGACACCCGGCGCCAGATCGTCCGGTGCGCACAGCCGCTTGCTTCCCAGTGAGGCCAGGGTGGCGGGCGGCATCTGCTCCTGCGTGAGATTTTTCAGATCCTCGGTCCGCAGCTTCTTGCGGCCGGACCAGAGATGAAAGTCCAGGTGGATGAACACCACCTGTTCCAGAACTTGAATGCTCATAAGGTCATCTCCAACGTTCCCTGGAGGAGACCATCCCCTTTGGGGGACACCGTCTCCCCCAGGGGATAAAACAAGATGGATCAGATAAACCAGCGCGGGCTGCCCAGGTCGGCGAAAACCGCCGCGCCCAGGGTCAGGCCGAGATGCTCGGTCAGTACCCGCAGGCAGGGGTCTTGCAGCCAACCTGCCTTCCTGAGAAAGTCAGTTGGCATGAGTGCGTTACCACGCTCGTCCGCCAGCCGCAGACAGCCCGCGGGCAAATGACTATAAAGTGTCAGCAGCAGCGCCTGAGCGCCCAGGGACTGGACCCAGCCGCCGCTGCGGCCGGGTGGTTTGAGTGGCAGGGTCAGCGTTTCGCCTTCCACCATAACCACCAGTTCGTTCTCCCGGCTGGGACTCCAGACTAGGGCATCGGCCGGCGCCCGCGCCGGCAGGTGCGTGGCCAGCGCCTGCCCGACCCCGTTCAGGGTCTCCAGCAGTTCTACGCTGGTCAGATCGGTGGTGGGAAGCAGTTCCCACCATAGACTACCGCTGTCGGCGGGTGGATCAGTCGCGGCGGTAGTCGTGGTCGATACCTGGGGCGAGGGCATAGCGCCCGCCTGGCGGAGGAAGGTCGCCACCCAGGGATCGAGTCCGCCGGTCACCACCTGGTAGCCTTCGGCCTGCTTGTCGTGCTGCCGCCGCTGGCCTTCCAACTGGGGGTCCTGCTGCTGGCAGCGCGCCTGCGGCGCCACCGTGCAGCGCAGCCGGTGGCCGGTCCGGCCATAGCCGATCACCAGCCGGTCCGGCAGGGCGACGGCCACCCAGTCCTTGGTCTGGCCGGCAACGGCGCTACTGGCCGCGCGCAGCGGCCCGAAAACGGTCGGCGTAGCGGTCATGCGGGCGTGGCCTCCTCGCCGAACACCCGCTGCACCAGGCCGTGCAGAGCGGTGCGGGTTTCCGGTTCGGCCCGGAAGCCCAGCGCCCGGTCCAAGGCGTGATGCAGCGGGGAGATGCCCTGCGTCGCCAGGCCGGCGAAGAACCAGGTCAACTGCGCCCACCGCACCAGGGTCCGGGTGCTCAGCGTTACCTCGATGCCGGCGCCGGCATCGGCCTGACCGAGAAACAGCCGGCGAACCTCGCCGGCCACCTCGACCAGTTTGTCCCGCACCAACTCGGGCAACTGCGGCGCCGCCCGCGCCAGGATCTGCCGTTCCTCCGGGGGCGAGGGGTAATCCACCGCCACCAGCCAGAACCGATCCAGAAACGCCAGGTTCTGCCGCAAGGTACCCTGATACAGGCCGGTGGCGTCGCCGCTGCCGGCGGTGTTGCCGGTAGCGACAAAGCGGAACTGCGGATGCCGCGACACCAGTTCACCACCATTCTCCGCAATGGTGAGTGGCGCGCCTTCCACGATGCCGTTCAGACCGGCGGCCGTGGCCGGGTCCAGCACATCCAACTCGTCCAGCAGCAGCAGATGGCCCAGCCGCAGGGCGGTAGTCAACGGACCGTCCACGTACAGCAGATCGCCGCCGAGGACGGTGTGATGACCGATCAGTTCCGGCAGTTCCAGCCGGCCATGGGCGGTGACCCGCTGCACAGCAATGTTCAGCCGGGCGGCCACCTGCAGAATCAGCGAGGACTTGCCCGACCCGGTGGGACCGGTCAGGTACAGCCCATCCTGCCGGCCGAGTGTCCACCAGGCCAGCACATCGGATAAGAGGTCCCGCCGGAACAGATACTCCGGATCGGGTTCCGGTACAAACGGGCCGCGCTCGACAAAGCCCGCCACAGTGATCTCGGCGGGTACCTCCACGCCGAAGGTGTCGCGCACGACAAAAGGTTGCATCGTCATTCAGTGCCTCCAGAAGAAAGGGGGGAGGCACACGCTCCCCTGGCGGGAGGCTGTGTACCTCCCCGGCAGGGGTTGAAGTGTCAGCTCAGGTCCCGCGCAGGCGTCCGCGCCGCGCCAGGTCAGTCAGGTGCTCGTACAGCGTGTCCGGGTTCAGCCCGGCCAGCCGGCAACACAGGTGAAAAGAAAACAGCCGGGGTGGCTGGGTCGGCGCGGCGCCGAGCCAGGCCCACACGTCGGCGACGCTGGCTTGACTGGCGCGGCCATCGCCCAGCGTATGCAGGCTGTGGTCGAGCAGGAACTCATGCAGGTCGATGATCTCGTCATCGAGCCACAGGTCCAGCTCGATCTGCAGGTCCTCCAAGCCGTAGCGGGAGGAGCGCCGCAGCGGATGCGGGCAGGGTCGCAAGCGACCCTCAGCCATGAGCGTGTCCGCCCAGGACAGGACGGTGTCCCGGGTCTGGGGTGACGGTTCCAGGCGCCGCAACACCCGCAAGGCGTGGCCGGCAAGCTGGGTCGCCTGGGCAGCCGTCACCTGCCGGGTAGGCCAGCGCAGCGGGTCGGATGGATACAGAAGAAGAAGCTGACCCGTCATCGACGGCGCCTCCTCAGAACACCACCCGACCGGGTGGCGTGGTTCCCGCCGGTGGCGGTGGTGACCGCACCGGGCGCCGGGATGTCGAGCGCTGGCGGGGTTTGCCCGCGGCGTCGCCAGGTCGGGATGTCGTGTTCATCCCACCGGGTCAGTGGCGCCGTAAGCGCGGGTGGCGGTGGGGGTCGGCGTTGCCGCCAGCGGGCGCAGAAAGCCCGGTAGCGCGTGGTGATCCAGCGGTAAGTGGCGACGGTTTGCCGGATAGCAGCGTAAAGCGCCGCCTTCACCAGAATGAATCCGGCTATGCCCAGTACGATGATTAACAGCGTGTTCATCGTGCCTCCAGAAAGCAAGGCAGGGCACGCTGCACCCGGGTCGGGGCACCGTGTCCCCGCCGGGGTTAAGGAAAGCCGGCCAACAGGCCGACGCCAATGGTTTACAGCACGCCGTCCGGTGCGGACGGTTTGATCAATCCATCCCAGTCACCCCGCTGGCACAGGCCGGCGAAGTCACAGAAGCTGCACGGCGAGTTCCAGGCCATGCGTGGGCGTTTAGGGAAACGGCCCCGGGCGAGGTCTTCGGCCAGCCAGAGCAGCTTCTGGCGGAACTCCGCCAGGGCTTCTGCCGACCGCGCCGGCGTCAGCACCAGGGGCTGAATCGTCGGCCCGGTCCGGCCGTTGGGTTTACGCTTGAGGAACTCAAGGAAGCCCAGGGCGTGAACCCGCTCGATGCCGAGCGCCTCGGCGTGGGCTTCGAGCAGGACCTGATAGCTGGTTAACTGATCGGCCACGCGGGTAAAGCCTTCTGTCGCCGACTGGCTGGCGGTTTTCAGGTCAGGGATCACGATGTTCCCCTCCGCGTCCATCGCCACCACGTCGGGACTGCCGGACAGGATCAGGTCGGGGCCGAGGTCGGCCTCGAACCGGGTCTCGATCAGCGGCTGACCGTCCGGGCCAATCAGTGGAACCAAACCGGTTGCTGTCCAGGCCGCGGGGAACTGCCGTACCAGCGCTTCGCCCATCGCCTGGAGGTCGTCCGGTCCCAGCTTGCTGGTATAGGCGACGGTTCGGGTGGCGGTGGTTTGCTCCCAAGCATTGAGGAACGCGGTCACCGGGTCAAACGCACGGCCTTCGGCCTGGGCCTTCAGCCAGCCGGTGCAGGCGTTGTGCACCGCCGTGCCGAACACCAGATTGGCGCTGGCGGCAGCGGGCTGGATACCCTGCACATACTGGTACCAGTACGAGCGCGGGCAGTCGTCGTAGCGCAACACGGTGGTAGCGCGCAAGGCAATCTTCGTCGTCATGAAGCCTCCGGAAAAAGACGGGGAGGCTCACGATCCCGGCAGGGAGGAGAACCTCCCCGGTTGGGGTAGATGAATTACGCCGCCGAGGAGGTGACCGCGACGGGTTGCAGCTTGAACAGCCGCTGGAGGGCGGCCTTGGCCTCCTCCAGTGAGTTAGCGGTCGGCGTCGGCACGCCTTTCAGCTTGGCCTGATGTTCCAGTTGCCGCAGCACCGAGGCGGGAATAGCTTTGCCCGTCGCTGCCGTGGTGTCGGTGCGGACCGGCGCCGGAGCGACGGTTGCTGCCGGCGCTACTGCTGGTGGAACGGGCGGTGAGACCGGTGACGCCGTGACCTTCGCGGCGGGCGCCGGTGGTTTCGGCGGTGTCGTTACGGCCGGCGCCGGTGGCGCCGTGGTAACAGCGGCAGCCGCCGGATCAGTCCCAGTCGGGCCGGTCTTCAGTCTCTGGTCGTTCATGTCCTGGGATTCATCGGCATCCAACATATCGCCGCCAAAGCCCAAGGCCGCCAGCAGCCGTTGCCGTGCCGCCGTTTCCGCGCATTCCCATTCCTTGTACTCGCGAATCGGTTTCAGCGCCGAGGCGTTGCACACCATCCGGCCCTCCCGATCCAGCAGTTTGGCCTGGAACACCATCGAGATGTCCTTGGGCGGCGGCAGTCCGACCGCTTCCGGGGAATGGCCGGCGGCAATGGCCGCTTCGTACAGCCGGAGCAGACCGGGCCGCAACGACAACGGGTCCTGTGCCTCGATCACGATGGCATAGCCCTGCTCGGGACCGTACCGGTTGAGAAAATCCGGCAGCCGGTCGGATAACAGCCGGTAAGGTGATACCGTGCCGTCGCTGTTGAAGATATCGATGACTTTCATGGTGTCTCCTCAAGTGAGTCGGGGAGAAGACGCATGTCCCCGGCGGGGAGAGCGTCTCTCCCCGCGGTGGGGTGGATGGTTAAGCGGTGCTCCGCCCGCGCCGGGCGTGGCTAGAACGGAATATCATCGTCGAACTTCTCGCCGGCCGGGGCCGGAGCGGGTGGCTTTGGCGTTGCCGCGACAGCGGCCGGTCGGGCCGGTGTCGCCGTGGCTGAACCGGTGCTGTTGCCGGAACCGTCGCGACTGCCGAGCAGCTTCATCTCGGCAGCGATAATCTCGGTGGTGTAACGGTCCTGGCCGTTCTTGTCCTGCCACTTGCGGGTCTGCAACCGACCCTCGACATAGACCTGGCGGCCTTTGCGCAGATACTCGCCGGCGATCTCCGCCAGCCGGCCGTAGAACACCACGGTATGCCACTCGGTGCGTTCCTGCGACTCACCAGTTTGCTTGTCCTTCCAGACGTCGTTGGTGGCGATAGACACATTGGCCACCGCGCCACCGCTGGCGGTATACCGGACTTCGGGGGCCTTACCGGCGTGGCCGATCAGGATGACTTTGTTGACGCTGCTCATTCGGTATTCCTCCGCCGGCTTAGCCGGCACAGGGTGAAAAAAACCGGCTGGAAACACAGCACGCCCCCATAGGGCACACGGTCCCCACCGGGGTGGATGAAAAGGGTGGTATGAATCGGGCAGAATGCCCGTTAAGGGTAGGCTGGCGTTATGAAATGGCCGTTTCGCGGGCGGCCCCCCGGTTGTCGATCCCATCCAGACGGACGGCGATCAGCAAAATCTTGCCACAGCACCCGGATCGACCAGGTCCTGAAGCAAGCTCACCGTCAACGACGGTACCGGGAAAACAGAAAGGGAAAGGCGTCACGCCGCCGGCAGGCGGGTGAGGCAGCGCCAAGGCAATAGCAGGAGAAACCTCGGCGGTGTGGCGCCGAAGCGGGCGATGAGGCGGAGAGCGTCTGTCTCCAGGACGGGACAGGCGGGAATGCTGAGTGAATAAGGCCACTTGTTTAGGGAGGGCGGCCCCCCTCGCTGCGTCATTTTTTACTACGTGGCGTAGGCAGTGTCAAGGAAAAACACGGTGGTTTAACCCAAGGCGCCCGCGAAACGGCGTTTTTCCCGACTCCAGGGAGCCATGCGCCCAGGTAAGGTGACAGGCGACTGGCTCACCCCGGCGCCAACCGGCGGTCAGCCGCCGACCTTCGTCGCCACCCTCGTTACCTGGAGAGATCGATGACCGCCGCCAACACCCCGGTCCCTGTACCCCGAAGCACCGCACTCAGCCGCCCCGGTTTTCTACGGCGGGGCCAACTGGACTCGGCAGCCGCGCAGAAGGTCTACGACCGCTATCTGGAGCGGGTCAGCCGGGATCTGTATTCCCTCAGCGTCAGCCTGCAATTCGTGAATACCGACGCCTCTGATACGGGGAAGGCAACAGCGCCCGCGGCGCCACGCCAACGGACCACGCTGGCGGACCGGTACACCGCGCCTATCGACCAGTTGCTGCAGGAGACCCGCGAGGCGTTGCTGGCCAGGAAAACGGAACTGGAGGCGTGGCGGGAAGCGCACGAGATTCAGGACTACCCGGCGTATGACCATCCCCTCCAGTACGACATCAACGTGACCTCGCCGCGGCTGGGGCAGTTCCTGGGACTGATCATCCTGCTGGATCAGTTGCTTCAGGCGGCCGACTCCCTGTGGCTGTACGGTCTGCAGAACGATAAGGAACACGCCAACGAAATGACGCAATGGCAACGGCAGGTGCTGCGAGTGGCCGCTGAAATCACCTATGTGGGCGCGCAATCCCAGGCGCTGGCCTGGTTCTATCGGCAGGGTGACGAGGCGCTGCGGCTGAAGCGGCTGGCGGATCAGTTCCGCGACGAGCAGTTGCAGTGGGGCATCGACGGCTATCTTTACCAGCGGCTGGTGGCTTTACGGTTTCCCCAGGCGCTGGCGGCTGTCGACAGCGATCCCGACAATCTGGTCAGGGCGTTCGCCGGCAACGGCTGGCTCGAAGCCGGCACCGGTGAGCGCCACAGCCGGATCGCCGAACTGGCCCCGACAGTGCGCGTCGTAATCCTGAACAGTACGGTCAGCGGCCATTTTCTGTTTACGGCGGGTATCGGTCGCCGGCAACGGCTGCGGCTGGCGAGTGAGCACAAATCATTGCTGACCGGACTGGTTGAACCAAAGAGCTTCAGCGGGCTGGCGGCGTCGACCCCGGATCAGGCAGCGGGTGAGGTGACTCTGCTACGGGATAAGGTCGCGTGAGAGGGATGCGGCGTGAGTACCGGTTGGAAAGAAAGAGGCGTGACTTATAATGTCAGCGCCGATTCAATCTGGAAGTGAGTGTTATGGCCACACTGAGCATCCGTAACTTGCCTGACGAAGACCACGAGGCGCTCCGTCTGCGCGCTGCCCATCATGGAGTGAGCATGGGAGCGGAGGCCCGGGCGATTCTGCATCGTGCTTTGTGCGATGCTGCCGAAGCAGGTGCGATCCGGCGGGTCCCACCGGCATCCCTTGCAGGCAAGGGCAAAACGCTCGGTGATCTGGTGAGTCCCCTGGTCGATGAAGCGGACTGGAACTGCTTCCAGTGATTGTTCTTGATAGCCACATTTGGTTTTGGTGGATCAATCTCGAGTTCGAGCGATTTCCGAAAAGCTGGCGGCCACAGATTGAGCAGGCTGGCAGGGTCGGAGTATCTGCCGTTTCCTGTTATGAACTGGCCTTGGCACAAAAGCGGGGGCGGTTACAACTACCTTGTGACCCGATCGATTGGTTCGCCGAAGCTCTGCAGCCCGCCGGCATTGACCTTTTACCGGTAACTCCGCCAATCGCCTGTCGTGCGGTGGCGCTATCGGAGATTCACCGTGATCCGTTCGATCGCCTGATCATTGCCACCACTGTGGAGAACAGCGCCAGATTCGCCAGCATAGACGGCCAGTTCGAGCGATATCCGGAGTTATCGAATATCCTGATGAAACCTTAGAGAGCAATTAAGCCACATCCATTTCGAGATACTAGAGTTTGCAGGAAGCCACCGATTTTTGCGCCCTGGGAGCGGCGCTCCCAGGGATACACTGCATGTCGAGGGCATCCAGACCGGTGAAAAACGGATGTTGCTCCGCTTGCTGGAACGACGTTTCGGCAAAGTGCCGAAAACTTACCAAACCCGTATCACCGCTGCCGATGCCGACACTTTGCTGTTATGGGGTGAACGGGTATTATCGGCACAACGATTGACGGACGTGTTCAGCGAACCGCCATCCAGCGAGTCGGCAGGGTAAAATCAGCCGGGTAGATACCGTCTTGGCGCCCCTTATGCAAGCACAAAATTGGGGTCGAATGGGTATTGTCAACTTGTTGAACTGTAGACGCAATTCACCCGTGATACGAGGGGTTTGAGGGGGGTTAGGCCGCTTTTGGACGCACGTCACCTGCTGCCAGGTATCGAAGGCCTGCACGCGGACCATCCGGGCGTCGGCGGCGGTCAGAAGATGCCGACGAAAGCGAAACAGATTATTGATGGGAAAGTGTGCCGACAGGAATCGCTGGGCTTGCCCGGCGGACTTGAACCGCCGCATTTGCCGTTCCTGCTGGCGCGTTGGCTGATGCGAGAGCTCGGCCCGGTTATTTAACCCTTTATGCTGGCGATGCTCGACACTGGGCATGACCTCCTTGAGCGCCGCCCCGTAACTGCGGAGTTTATCCGTCACCACCACCTGCGGCACGTAGCGTAAGCCCTTCAGCAGCTTCTTGAAAAATCGCTTCGCCGCGTGCTTATCGCGGCGGGTCTGCAGGAGGATATCCAACACCTGCCCGTCCTGATCGACGGCCCGCCAGAGGTAATGCAGCTTGCCATTAATCTTCAGATACATCTCGTCCAAGTGCCCCTTATCACCAGGGCGAGGCAACCGCCGCCGCACCGCGTTCGCGAACGGTTGGCCGAATTTTAGACACCACTGCCGGATCGTCTCGTAGGTCACGAAGATGCCGCGGGTAGCCAGTATTTCCTCAATGTCACGAAAGCTGAGGGTAAAGCGGAAATACAGCCAGACCGCCTGGCTGATGATCTCAGCGGGATAGCGGTAGCCGGCGTAGGGGTTCGTCGCTCTGTTCATGGGCCGCGATAATGCCCGGTGAGCCCGCCTCCGGTCAAGTTGACAATACCCTCGGGAGTTGTTGGACCGGATCGAGTTCCACTACACGCCCAGGCATGGCAGTTGGCTGGACATGGCGGAGACCGAGATCGGCATCATGAACCGGCAATGCCTGGATCGGCGTCTGGACACCCTGGAGAAGATCGCGACCGAGGTAGCAGGTTGGGAAAACCAGCGAAGCGCTTTGGAGGCACGCATCCATTGGACCTTCACCTTGGCCGTCGCACGACAGAAGCTTCGGAAACTCTACCCGTCAATCGAAGATTGACGCCACATTAGTGGCTTGTGGTTTGTGGTTTGTGGTTTGAGAATTCATCCGCTGAGACGAGTAGGAGACGCTGACCGTATTCCTCCTTTATTGCGGACACGACCTTGGTTGGGTGGCAATCAGTTCGACCGCCGGCAGTTCGACGGCCGGTTTCGCCGGTGCCATCGGCGGATTCGCGGCGAGCGCAGCGGGTTCCTTCCCCGAGGTCTTCAAGGAAAGCGGTTCTTCCCGCCATAACACATGGGCATAGCCGGAGTCCTGCCAGGCGGCTCCACCCAGGTTGCCGCTTAACCACATTTCCGCCGGGCGGTAGTACATGACGGCTGGCGGCGCCGCCGGAATCACGACGACTGGCGGTGGTGCCGGTGGTTTTTCAGGATGACTGGCGCAGCCGGCGGACAGCACGATGACGAAGAGCAAGCGGATACGCATGGCAACACCTGTTGACTGTTGGCAATGCGCTTCAGCCTACCGGCACCAGGCGCCAACCGGTGATGTGAAAAGCGCCTGGTAAACGCCACTTTTCGCCACCCGGCGGTACGGTATTCACCGTATCCTGGGTCACCATGTTCCCCTTCCGCCGCCGCCCCCGATCGCCACCACCTGAAGAGGCTCTTGCCGCACCGCTACCGGAGGCCATTCCCCGCTATCCACCGTTCCTGCAAGGCATCCCGGCGGCGCCGGTGACTCGACTGCTGGCCGATCAGGCGGCGCTGATCGAGCGGATTCGCGCCACGCTGGGGCTGGGCGATGCCGAATTCGATGCCCAGGTTCATCCCGTTCTGGAGCGCTATGCCGCGTTCGTCCACCTGCTGCCCGCCAGCGAAGCGCATCACCACCGGGGCGCCGGCGGGCTGCTGCGCCACGGCCTGGAAGTCGCCTGGCTGGCCACGCAGGCCGCCCAGAGCAAAGTCTTCGGCTACGATCAGCCGCCGGCTCAGCGCCGCCAGTTGGAACCGGCCTGGCAGTTGGGCGCGCTGTATGCCGGCCTGTGTCATGACCTCGGCAAACCGTTGACCGACCTGACCGTGACCGGCAACGACGGGTCGGCCTGGAATCCCTACTTGCAGCCGCTCAGCGAGTGGCTGCAGCAACAATCGCTACGGCGCTATTTCCTGCACTGGCGCGATGGCCGACGGGGTCAGCACGAACTCGCCACGGTGCTGGTCGTCCACCGCATTCTGACCCCCCCGAGTCTGGCGCGACTGGCGGCGGTCGATCCGCGGATCGTCCAGGCGCTGCTGGAAGCGCTGGCCGGGGTCCAGGATGACGCCAACCCGCTGGTTGAGATCCTGCTGAACGCCGACCGCACCAGCGTCGACAAAGATCTGCACGCCTGGCGGTCGTTGACCGGCGCAGCGGCGGTGGGGATACCGGTGGAACAGTATCTCCTGGAAGCCATGCGGCGGTTGCTGCGAAGCCAAACCTGGACGGTCAATGCACCGGGCGCCCGGGTATGGGTGTTGCCGGAAGGGGTGCATATCGTCTGGCGACTGGCTGCTGAGGAAATTACCGATCTGCTGGCGCAGGATCCCATTCCTGGCATCCCGCGCGATCCCGATACGCTGGCGGATATTCTGATCGAGCGTGGCGTTGCCACGGCCCGTGAACTGAACGGCGTCTCCTATCGCTACTGGCTCATCGCCCCTGATGGCTGGCGGCAGGACGCCAGCAGACCACCCAGGTTCTATACGCTGCGCCTGGCTTCGCCGGAATGGTTATTCGAGTCGGGCGTCCCGCCCCCCGTATCGGCGCGCGTGCTGGATACCGAGCCTGAGACGGCCGTTGTGCCGACGCCGCCCACCGCCGTTGCCGCTCTCGAGGCAGAACGGGAAACCGCGGCTGACTCACCTTCAACCCTCACCGCAACCCCTGCTACACCGTTGGCTATCGTGACCGACTTCATCCGCCGGCTGGAAACAGCGTTGGCGCAGCAGTCGCTACCGTTTCCCCTCACCGAGGAAGAAGGTCGCCTGCACCTGCCCTACCGGGAAGCCCTGGACTGGTACATCGCCCAACCCGGCGCCCGGATCAGTCGTTCGGCGCTGGTCGGCGCGCTCATGCGCGCGCCCACCGGCGCCGTCGAAATCCGCCGCGGTCAACACCAGACCATGACGCTGGTCGTGCAGCCACGATTTCGGACGGGGTAAGCCGCATTCAGAGGAGATGAGCGATGCCTAATGAGTATTGGATGCCCTGGCGTCCCCTCTATGAGGGCTACGCCGCGCTCGCCTGGGCGGTCGGGGTCGGCATCTCGTTGGGGCTGGCGGCCGTCACCGAACTGCCCGCCGGCCCCTTTCTGGTGATGGCCGCCATCAGCGCCGGCCTGGCGCTGGCCCGCGCTATTCCAGCCTATCGGCTGTGGCGCTGGAAACGCCATCTCCGCCCCCGCGCGATCGACTTCATCACCCTCGAGCAACTGCAACGGCTGCGGCGCCAGCATCCAGGCAAGGTCTGGCTGGGCGCCGGCTTCGAATGGACGGCGCGTCATGCGCAGCGGGTCTATGAAATCATGGCGCTGCAATCCGGGCAGGTCGGCTCACCCGGTGAAGCCACCCGCGGCACGATCGGCGTTCCCTGGCTGCATGGCGTCGGCGCGCACGCCGAGCCTATCCTGCTGCCGATCGAGCACCAGGCCGGCCATATCCTGCTGGTCGGCACCACCCGTTCCTTCAAGACCAAGCTGCTGCTTCTGATCATCGTGCAGGCGGTGCTGCGCGGCGAGCCGGTGATCGTGATCGATCCCAAAGGCGACCGCGAGGTCCGCCGGACGATGCAGGCCGCCTGCCGACTGGCGGGACGACCCCAGGCCTTTGTCTACTTTCATCCCGCCTTCCCTGATCGCAGCACCCGGATCGATCCGCTGAAGAACTTCAGCAACGCCACCGAAATCGCCAGCCGGGTGTCCGCCCTGATCCCCAGTGAAAGCGAGGGCAGCGATCCGTTCAAGGCGTTTGCCTGGAATGCACTGAACAATATCGTGAACGGTCTGCTGGCAGTGGGCGAACGCCCCAATCTGCTCAAGCTCCGTCACTACGTCGAGGGCGGCGTCAACGACCTGTTGATCCGGGCGCTGCGCCGCTACAGCGAGCGTTATCTGCCTGACGGTAACGGCCGGCTGGCCTCCTATCTGCCGAAAGGCAGGAACCAGAATCCCGACGCGCTCTTGACGGCCTGGCTGCGATTCTACACCGACGTTATTGCCAAAACCCGGCCCTCGCCCACCCTGGAGGGTCTGATCACCATGGTTCAGCACGACCGGGTGCATTTCAGCAAAATGGTGGCTTCCCTGATCCCCATGCTGGGCATGCTCACCTCGCCGCCGCTGGACGCGCTGCTGTCGCCGGACCCGACCGATGCGGACGATCCGCGCCCACTGACGGATACCGCGCGGCTGATCGAAACCAATCAGGTGGCCTACATCGGCCTGGATTCCCTGACCAACGCCACGGTGGGCAGCGCCATCGGCTCGCTGTTGACCGCCGATCTGACCGCGGCGTTCGGCACCCGTTATAACTTCGCCAGCCAGTTCCGCCCGGTCACGATCGTCATCGACGAGGCCGCCGAGGCCCTGAACGAGCCGCTGATCGCCATGCTCAACAAGGCCGGCGGCGGTGGCGCCCGGCTGGTGCTGGCCACCCAGACCCTGGGTGACCTGGAGGCTCGGCTGGGCAGTGAAGCCAAAGCCCGGCAGGTACTGGGCAACGTCAACAGCCTGATCGCGGGCCGGGTGCGGGATGCCAAGACCCAGCAGTATATCGCCGAGGGCTTGCCCAAAACCCGGGTCCGGGTGGTGCAGCCATCACAAGGCGCCACTTCCGATGCCTCCCATCCAGTGCTGTTCAGCGGCGGCTATCAGGAAGCCGTCCAGGAAACCGAGGCCGCGCTGTTTGCGCCCGAATGGCTGGGCCTCATGCCGAATCTGGAATACATCGGCACCCTGGGCGGGGGGCGGATCATCAAGGCCCGCCTGCCTGTCCTCGATCTGCCTGACCCTCCGCCCGATCCGGCGCCGCCCCCGGCGCTGGAAAAGCTGTAACACCGCTACCGGAGCCTGAAAGTGGCCGTAAGGGTGTTGGATAGCTCTGCTCTGGTCGACATCGGCGGGAACACACGGTTTGCTATTGAAGGCTATACCTATTTCGAGTAGGTTTGAGGCGGCAAAGCGCACATAGCGTGCTGGACAGAGCAGCAACTTATTGACCGCCAAGCATCGCTCGACCTGGACTGGAACCCATCCTCATCCCAGCGTCGGCGCGCCGACAGGCGGATAGGCCGATGAGAGCGGCGTGATGTTACTTCAGCTTGAATTGCACCGGTTATTCTTAAGCCCTTACAGGAAGCGGCGGCCGCTACCCTGGCCCCGTGCCGAGGAAATCGAACTCATCCAGGAACTCGGTTTCGTCGATCCGGTCACCGCGCGCCCTATCCCCCATACCGATCCGCCCCAGTATGAGATTTTATCGGGTGAAAAAAACTGGTTGGCGGCACAGAAAGCGGGACTGACCAGGATACCCGTCATGGTTCTTGCCGAGGCCGATGATGAAACGGCAAAACGCATGCAGGTATTGCAAGCCCGTGCGGAAAAGAATGACCCGATTCAGGAAGCCCGCGCGTTGCAACACCAAGTCCAACACGGCGCCAGCGTCACCCGTGTCGGTTCAGCCACGGGGCGCTCACGGACTATGGCTTCCCACCTCCTGCGCCTGCTACAGCTTGAGCCGGCAGTACAGCAGTTGATCAGCGATGGCGTACTCTCCGTCGGTCACGCCAAAGTCCTGGTTGGATTAGCGCCGGCAGTACAAATCGAACTGGCGAACCGAATTCGACGCCAACAACTCACCGTCAGGCAAACGGAAGCGCTGGTGCGGGGTATTCGCCAAAATCAACCTGACGCCGCGGCTAACGCCATCAACGCAACGGTGAACCACCGCGCCAGGAATGCCGATGTCGAGCGGCTGGAAACCGAGTTATCTGCACTGATTGGCTCCCCCGTCAGCCTGGATTATAGCGATGATGGTTCCGGATGCTTGACCATCGCGTTCAGTGACCTGGAGGTACTCGACGGTCTTCTTGATCGTCTGGGTTATCGACATGACATCGACTGAATGAGCCAATCGATAGGCCAATCGTGTCACGTGTCACATTTTGATTCCAGATCGTGAATTCGGGGGTTGCCGTTGGATTCATCGGGCATTCTACTCCGTACCAGTTCACTGGCTTCAAAGCGCCTGTAGGAGCGAGCTGGCTCGCGAACAGCACCAGTTTGCTACCCCATCCCCTTCGCAAGCCAGCTCGCTCCTACATGAGAGCGGACAACTGGTTACGCCCCTGGCAAAGAGAGAACGGATACATTTTTCCGTGGAAAAATTTTCCTGCAAGCAGAAACCCCTGATGGTGAAGTTGAATGCATCACGAGAATTTTCTGCATAAGTGTTAATTTTGCTGAATTTGTGGAAAAATTGTTAGGATACGCAAAAAGCACTTGTTACATGCTGACTCAACCGGTTAACCAAGGGCACAGAACATGCAGGAGCTTGTACCGAATCCGGCTGAACGCTTCCAGCGCTTTGCCGACGAAGGAGGGCGGCTGTTGGGCAGGGTGCGGGACCGCGTCACCGCACCGGAGCGCATCAAACGGCTCCGCACCTGGGGCATCCAGGATGCCGCCCGAATGGTTGGCCGTACTCCTCAGAACCTGCGTCAACTCGAATCCCCGGAGGGAAAGATCGGCAAGGAACTGGGGGAGCCGCCACGGGACAGCCGGGGACACAGGTATTACACGCTGGCGCGGATCAATCAGTACCGTGACCTGCTCGGCTGTCGCTATCGCCGTCCTCCGGGCTCCCGTCCGATTCGAGGCGCCGTCACGAACTTTAAGGGAGGGGCCGGGAAAACGACCAGTTGTGTTCATCTGGCGCAGAAATGCGCCCTGGAGGGTCTCTCCGTGCTCATGGTGGATCTGGACCCCCAGGCGACCACAACGCTGCTGTTCGGCTTGATTCCCGATCTCGATATTGAACGCGACCAGACGATCACCGATGTGCTGATCAGCAATCCCCAGATGTTGCAGGACATCATCCGTCACACCTACTTCACGGGGATCGACTTGATTCCCGCCAATCTGTCCTTGCAGGACGCCGAGATCGCATTGGCTAATCCCCAGACCAGCCAGCAGGCACAGCTCGGGCTCAGCGTGATTCAGCGCCTTGATGAAGCGCTGAAGACGGTGGAACAGGGATACGACGTCATTTTATTGGATTGTGGCCCTAATCTCGGCATTCTGACGCTCAACGCCGTGCATGCCGCGACCGGGATGATTATCCCGATGCAACCCGCCATGGCTGACTTTGGTTCGGTCGTACTTTTCTGGCAGACCATGGCGACCTTAATGGAGTCACCCCGCTTCAAGAAGCCGCTGGATTTTCTGAAAGTACTGATTACCCGGCATACCGGCAGCGCGGAGGCCAAGCAAACGGAAGCAATGATCCGGCTGGCGTTCGGGGGACACGTGATCGAGAGCGTGATGTTGCAAACGGTCGAGATCGAGCGCGCCGGCAATGACTTTGGCACGGTGTACGAAATTCAACAACCTCGCGGCTCCACCGAAGCCTACCGCCGCGCCTTCGCGGCGCTGGAAGCCGTCAATGGCGAATTGATCGCCACCTTCAAGCGCATCTGGCAGTTGAGTCCCCGGCTTGAAAAATGAACTGCACCATCCTTTGCTGGTTCATTTTTCATTTTCGCTTTCAGGTGCAGGCCCGAGAGCAGACTCAACCAGACTCAGCCACCACCGCGAGGTGACGGGGCTACGTTAGTGAGAGAGTTCAAGAACACACTCCGGGATGCTTCCTCAGTCCCGGACCCTGTAACCAGATCGTTAAACAGCACGGGCCGGGACCACGGGCAGTGCGGTTTGGGGGTGCTGCTCACTAACGTTGTCGAGGGGACCTTTACCTGTTGTTACAGAGCGCGAGTAATCGCATGAATCGAGTTTTTGTATTAAGCAGCACCCACCAACCGCTGATGCCCTGCCATCCGGCACGGGCGCGGCAATTGCTGACGGCAGGTCGAGCCGCCGTGTATCGCACGGTGCCGTTCACCATCATCTTGAACGATCGGGCCGAGGGTGAGGTGCAAGCGGTTGCCGCCCAGTTCGATCCGGGTAGTAAAACCACGGGGATTGCCTTGGTGGGGGCGTTTCCAAAGCAGGGCCGGGTGGTGCTGTTCGGCGCCCATCTGCACCACCGCGGCGAGGTCATTCGAAAGCGCCTGGCAGATCGCCGCACCCGGCGCCGGGGACGACGCCAGCGCAAAACACCTTACCGCGAATCCCGCTTCGACAACCGCACCCGCCCGGCGGGTTGGTTGCCACCCTCGTTGCAAAGCCGGGTCGATAATGTGGCCACCTGGTTTAAGCGCCTGGCCTCCCTGGCGCCGCTCAGCGAGTGCCACATCGAGACGGCGCGCTTCGATACGCAGGCGCTGCAGCACCCGGAAATCAGCGGGGTGGACTACCAGCAGGGTGAGCTGGCCGGTTACGAAGTGCGGGAGTATCTGCTGGAAAAGTGGCGTCGGCGCTGCGCCTATTGCGGCCAAGAAGGTGTCCCTCTTGAAATCGAGCATCTCACGCCCCGCTCCCGCGGGGGGAGCGACCGGGTGTCCAATCTGACCCTGGCCTGCACTCCCTGCAATCAGAAGAAAGGCAATCGCACTGCTGCTGAGTTCGGCCACCCTGAACTGCAAGCCAAGGCCGCTGCACCCTTGAAGGACGCGGCGGCAGTGAACTCGATCCGCTTTGCCATCGGCACTGTCATCCGCGCCCTGGGTTTACCGACGGCCTTCTGGACGGGCGGGCGAACCAAACATAACCGGCTTCGGCAAGGCTACCCGAAAGCCCACTGGATCGACGCCGCCTGTATAGGCGCAGCCGGGGCCGCAGTTTCCCTTGATGGGATTATGCCACTGCAGATTCGCGCGACCGGTCGAGGGACGTATCGAGTCAGGCGCACCGATAAGTATGGCTTCCCGCGTGGAGCAGCGGGTCGGGTCAAGCGCGTCCACGGGTTCCAAACCGGCGATTGGGTGAGGCTCGATCAACCCCGGGGCCGGTATGCGGGACGACATACCGGCCGGTTGGCTGGTATTCGCGCCGATGGCCGGTTCGATGTAGCCGCCCCGGTGGGCACCATCACCGCCGCTTTTACCCAATACACGCTGTTACAGCGAGGTGATGGCTATGCCTACACCTACGCCTGAAAAGAAAACCGCCGGGGACAACCTCATCAAGCACCGCCGGCCGGCGTGCTCTGGTACCGCCACGAACGCGAGGTGCATTGCGACGGCTTCCCCCGACGCAACGCCTTCTTCGACCGGCGGGGTCTTCCTCCATCCTTGGAGTCATTCGTGGCAGGCCGAGCAGTCTCGATCAGTTGGGGAGGTGGCTCATGTCGGATAATACCCGTCGCAGTCGCGCGGCCCGTACCGGCGCCTTGGCGCAAATACTGGCGGAAGAGCAGATCGAAAAGAGCGATAGAGAACCTTCTTCTTCTCTGGGACAGGTTCCCGTTTCAGGAACAGCGCCTTCACCGGGCCGCTATTACCCAACGAAAGGTCGCGCCAAAGTACCGCCTCAAGTCTGCCGGCTCTGGCGCTATGCCGATCGACCCGAGGCCGAGGCCGTACATGCTACCGAGATGGCGGAGTCATTTACCGAAGATGGGCAGATAGCGGCGGTGATTGTCCGCTGTGTTCACGATCCGGAACAGCCGGCTATTCGCTACGAAATCATCTGTGGGCATGTGCGGTGGCGAGCCGCTCTGGCGGCAACCATGGACCTGGAAATCGACATCCGGGAACTCGATGATCGGGCCGCATTTCGGCTGATGGTGAAGGAAAACGAGTTAAGACGGGGACTGTCCGACTACGCCACCGCGTTGCGGTTACGGCGGGTGATTACCGAGGATCTGTATCGGGACCGAACCACTCTCGCCCAAGACACCGGTCTGTCAGCAGCCCAGTTATCTTACTACCTTGGATTCGCGGAACTGCCCCAGGAGGTGGTGAGCGGGTTTAAGGATATCACCCATATTTCGGTCCGTCTCGGCTATGCGCTGCATCGCGCTATCGAGCAAGGGTTCCTTGATCACGTACTTGAACATCTCTCTGAAATCGAGGCCGGCTTGATTTCGCGGGATCAGATTCCCGCCATCTGGACTCAAGTCGAGGAAGAGGCGGCAGCACCCAGGCTCCTCACTAACCGCAGTGTGTCCCAAGCTGTTCGCTATACCAGCGCGGATGGCACTCCGCTCTTTTCTCTTCGGAACAGTGGCGAGAGCGGCCCCGTGCTACGGTTCAGCAAGGCTATCGCTCAGGTTCTGGATGAGAGTCTATGGGAAGAGATCCAACAGCGTGTAGAAGAGCGGCTTCAGAACCTTCAAGATTTTTCCGTGGAAAAATCTTGAAGGTTCTCCGGAAACAAGCTCGGAATTATTTTTCCACGGAAAAATTCTGAGCCCATCCTACAAACAAGCTTATGATCTCCTTTCTGCTGGCTTAAGGATAAAAGGGGCAAAAGTAAAAGGTTAAAGGTCCTGGGCGAGACGCAGGCCGTAGCTGGCGTAGCGGTAGGCGGAGCCGATCCTGAAGCGGTACGACGCGCGCGCGAGCCCCGGGTAGCTGTACCAGGAGCCGCCGCGCAGCACCCGGCGTGCGTCTTGGCAATTATCGCGCCATTCCGAGCCGCCCGCCGGTGCGTCCTGGTAGCTGTCGTGCCAGCAGTCCGCCACCCATTCCCAGACGTTGCCGACCGTGTCGTACAGCCCAAAGGGGTTGGCCTTGAAGGAGCCTACCGGGGCGGTCTCCCTGTTGTCCCAGCGGCTGCCGCAACCGTCGCAGTTGGCGTTGCCCTTGCCGAGGTCCTGGCCCCACCAATAGCGCGTCTGAGTTCCGGCGCGGGCGGCATATTCCCATTCAGCCTCGGTGGGCAGCCGGTAGGGCTTACCCGTGTTGCCGGCGTTCAGGCGCTTGAGAAAGTCCTGGATGTCGTTCCAGGAGATGGTATCCACCGGGCGATCATCCCCTTTGAAGCGCGCGGGGTTGGCGCCCATCACCGCCTGCCATTGGGCCTGGCTCACTTCGTATTTGCCGATGCGGAAGGACTGGATCTTGACCCGGTGAGGCGGGTTTTCGAAGCTGTAGCACTCGGTGTCACCGGGGCTGCAACCCATTTGGAACTCGCCGGCGGGGATCTTGACCATCCCGGCGGCGATGGTCTCCAGGGCGGCCTTGGCTTTAGCGTCTGCTTCCGCCTTGGCTTTAGCGTCTGCTTCCGCCTTGGCTTTGGCCTCCGCTTCCGCCTTGGCTTTGGCCTCTGCTTCCGCCTTGGCTTTAGCCTCCGCCACCCGCCGCTCCTCCAGCTTACGGTCGAGGATGCGCTCGGCGGCGCGCAGGTCCTCCTCCGTCCAGGCTAAGGACAGGGCGGGCGGCAGGGACAGGGCGAGGGCGAGGCAGAGTCCGATCCTGTTGCTCATGGAATTTTCAACCCCCCATCCAACCCTCCTGTATGGACCGGAGAGATAGGTAACAGGTGTTCGGAGACATCGGTAACACCTGTTCGGAGACATAGGTAACACTGAAAAACTATCATGAGATGATGTGTATTGACTTCATGCCGGTGTCCTAAGATCAATCCGAGTGACCTTATGGTGACAGAAGTAGATATCAAACTGGCCCTCGGTGTTAACGGGCCGCAATGCCACCGGGTAACCTTGCAAGGCGCTACTGACGGTAAACAACCGCCCTTGGAAGTGCACCACCCCTTTGTTTTGCACCCTGCGGACCCGATCATCCGGACCGTACTCAATTGGCGGCAGGGTTTCAGGAAAGGAACAGGGACTGGGGTTGATAGCGGCTGATCGGGACAGCCATGTCCAGAGCCTGATGGGGGCGCTCCCGGTTGTACACCTCCCGCCACCGATCAAAGGCCCCTTGACACACCGACAACGACGCAAAGTACTGGTCACGCAACACCTCTGCCTTGAGGGTACGATGAAACCGCTCATCCTTTCCCTGGGTCTGCGGATGATAGGGATGACTATGACTGATGCGAACCCCCAAGCGGATCAGCCACAGGACCAGGGCCGACAGGGTTTGCTGGCCCTCGCCCCCCCAGGGTGGGCCATTATCCATGAGCATCCGTTCCGGCAAGCCATAGCGCCGAAAGGTCGCGGTCAGGGCCGCTTGCACCGTGGCGCCCTGTTCGTCCCCACACGCCTGCAGGCAGACCGCGAAGCGGGAATGGTCATCCAACACCGTCAAGGGATGGCAGCGGCCTTGGGCAATGGCAAAGTGGCCTTTGAAGTCCATCTGCCACAAGCGATTGGGGGCTACCTGTTCAAAGCGATGCCACGGCTGATGCTTACGCCCGTCTGCTGCACTCAACCGCTGATGGCGCCGCAAAATAGCCGTCATGGTGCTCGCACTGGGCAAGGCCGTCTGCCCCTGGGCCTGCAGGTAGGCGCGGAGTTTGCGCCCACCCCAGGCGGGATGGGCATCCCGCACCGCTACGATCATCTGCTCGAGCGCCGCCACCGTTTGACGCGGCGACCGGTATGGCCGGTGGTCACGCTCGACCAACGCTTCCAGACCCCCGGCACGAAACCGCTTCAGCCATTGGTAACCGGTCTTGGTACTGATGCCATACCGGTGGCACAAGGTTCTCATCTCGATCTGCGCTTGGTTGGCCAACAGGACAAACTCTTGCCGTACTGCCAGCGACACTCTCTGTTGCGACATCAACATTCTCCTCTAGGAAAATGCTGGTCAGCTTAAAAGAATGTTACCGATGTCTCCGAACAGGTGTTACCGATGTCTCCGAACAGTGTTACCCATCTCTCCGAACAGGTGTTACCGATGTCTCCGAACACCTGTTACCTATCTCTCCGGTCCATACACCTCCTTCACAATGGGGGAGGGAATTTTTTTCACAGCCTCTTAAGAAATTGGGAGCGGCCCTTTCGCATGACGCTACTCGCGCCGCCCCCGCCACCCTGGCAAGACTATTCGTCCACTCCTCCCTGACCGGACCGGAGGCAGGCTCATGGACACCCGCGCACCACGCTCCCCGCAGCCGCGCCCCGTACTCGTACTGGCGGGTACCGACGACTTGAAGCTCATGGGCGGCGCGCCACAGGTGGCGCAGGACTTCCAGATCACGGTTGGCACGTTGCAAGAGGGGAACCTTGTCACGGCTGTAGGCGGCCTCCACCAGCAGGCGCAACAGATCCAGCACTCCCTGTTCGAGTTGCACACCCAGGGTGAAACGGCGGCTGCGCGGGAAGTCATCCAGGCGCGGGATCAGCCACTTCAACAGCTCGTGGCAGCTCTCCACCACCGCGGCGGTTGCGATGCGGGTTTGGGGTCGTTCTGGGTCTGGCATCTTGGAGTTGATTCGGATTTTGCGGAATTGCGCCGGCGAGCCGGCGCCCACCTACCCCTTCAAAATACCGGAAAAAGGGTAAAAGAGGCAAAAGTAAAAGGTCAAAGGTCCTGGGCGAGACGCAGGCCGGTGATGACGCCGCGGTTGGCGGAGTCGAGCCTGTAGCGGTACGACGCGCGCGCGTTCCTCGGGTAGTCGTACCAGGAGCCGCCGCGCAGCACCCGGCGTGCGTCTTGGCAATTATCGCGCCATTCCGAGCCGTCCGCCGGGGCGCCCTGGTAGCTGTCGTGCCGGCAGTCCGCCACCCATTCCCAGACGTTGCCGACCGTGTCGTACAGCCCAACGGGGTTGGCCCGGAAGGAGCCTACCGGGGCGGTCTCCCTGTTGTCCCAGCGGCTGCCGCAACCGTCGCAGTTGGCGTTGCCCTTGCCGATGTCCTGGCCCCACCAGTAACGGGTCTGAGTTCCGGCGCGGGCGGCATATTCCCATTCGGCCTCGGTGGGCAGCCGGTAGGGCTTACCCGTGTTGCCGGCGTTCAGGCGCTTGAAAAAGTCCTGGATGTCGTTCCAGGAGGCGTTCTCCACCGGGCGGTCGTCGCCCTTGAAGTACGCGGGGTTGGCGCCCATCACCGCCTGCCATTGGGACTGGGTCACCTCGTATTTGCCGATGCGGAAGGATTTGACTTTGACCCGGTGAGGCGGTTTTTCGCCGTCGAAGCACTCGTTGTCGCCGGGGCTGCAACCCATCCGGAACTCGCCGTTGGGGATGGTGACCATCTCCGATTCAATAGCGCCGACGGGGCCTTGACGCGAGGGCTTCGATTTGGCTTGGGCCTCCGCCTCGGCCTTGGCTTGGGCCTCCGCCTCGGCCTTGGCTTGGGCCTCCACCTCGGCCTTGGCTCGGGCCTCCGCTTCCAGTTTGGCTTGGACCGCTTTTGCTTTGGCTTCTCGCACGTCCCACTGCTTGGCCTCCGCCTCCGCCAGTTCCGATTTGACGGCATCGCCACCCTTAAGCGCGCGCTGGGCCAGCTCGCGGTACAGAGCCGCCTGGTCGCGGGCAAAGTCCGCCACCAGAGCCGGCGCAGGGCCGACGGCCTGCTTGAGAGCCTGGTCGGCGGCAGCGGTGTCGCCGCGGGCGAGGGCAGCGCGGGCCTGGTCGAGATAGGAGGGGGTGGCCGGCGCCTCGGGACTCTGCGTTGACCAATTGTTATAGATGACCAAGAGCAGTACGACCGCCAGGGCAACGAAGACATCGGCGATTTTACCGCCCGTCCACTGGGGAACTGGCGGGGGCGGTGGTGGCGGATGGGGCGGCGGGCGCGGCTGGGGTGACGGTGTTGGCTGGGGCGGCGGGCGCGGCTGGGGTGACGGTGTTGGCTGGGGCGGCGGGCGCGGCTGGGGTGACGGTGTTGGCTGGGGCGGCGGGCGTGACCGAGCTGCCTGCGGCGCCGCCGCCGGCCACTGGCAGGCGTGGCAGGGACCGGCACCTGGGTAGCGCCAGTGGGTCCCGGCCCGGCAACAGACCAGGCGCTGCTGGGCCGCGAGCAGCTCGCGGTACCATTTCAGGGCAGCAGGACGCTGATCAGGCGCCGCGTGGCCGCTGACGAAACAGCGCAGAAAGAGGTGGCGCAGGGCCGAGTCCAGATCCTCCAGGGGCCGGGCGGCCAGGGGCCGGCACAGGCGCGGGTGGTCGCGCCAAGGGAAGACGCCGTTTTGAATGCACCACTCGTAAGCGTTGCCGGGGAGCGAGTCCCCTAGATCCTTGAGGGCCCCGGCGAAGGGATGAAACCCGCCCATGAGCAACTGGAAGACCAGCACGGCAAGCCCAAACCGGTCGTGCTCCGGGGCACGGTCAATCTGGTCGAAGTGTTGCCCTTGCAGTTCCCGCGGAGTGTACTCGGGAGTCCCGACCGGGCAGCGGTGGACGACACTACCGACGCGCACCTGGAAGGAGTCGGTGTCCACCAGGGTCACCAGGCCCTGAGCGGTGACCAGGATGTTGCGCGGGTTGAGGTCTCCCACGACGTAGTCCTTCACATGCAGGGCGTTGACGGCGGCGCACAGGTTCGCGGCGATCTGGTGCTGACCACTCCAGTCGAAACTCAGGGCATCCCTGGCGCGGGGGTTGTAGGCGTTGATGAGGGGGCGGGCAGCGTCGATGCGCGGCATGACAAAGCCGACGAAGCGTTTCCCCTCCGATAGCAGGGCCAGCGGCCAGGCGATGGCCGCGTGGTTGAAGTGCTTGCGCATTTCGTCCCGGGGCGGGTCGGCGAGCATGGCGCGCAGCTTGGCCTTGCGGGCAGCGGTGGCCTGTCCTGGGCGATAGAGCTTGGCGACGACGTTGCCGCGCCCCTGCAGGACGACGATGCGCCCTTCCCCACCGCTGGCAAGCTCGTTCTGGGTCTGGTAGGTCTGGCCGTCCGAGCCGACGAGGCGGGTCATGATCAGGCGATGGGCGAGACCCCCGCCACCAGCAGGGTCTTGTCGTCGTCGGTGCGGGCGCAGACCCGTGGGGAGTCGAGGAAGGCGGCCAGGCGCTCGCCGGTGGCGGCGGGGTCGAAGGGATCGGCGAGGGCCTGAAGGAAGGGGGCGAAGAACGGCTCGAAGGGTGCGCCGCTGCCGAGGTCCAGGGCCAGGGCCTGGAGCCCGTCGCTGAACAGCGCCAGGGCCGCCACCGGCGCCGGCCAGACGGCGACGCGCAGGCATTCCAGGGCGTCATCGGCGGTCAGCGGGGTGACCTCGTTGGCATACTCGCCGCGCTGAGGCAGGCTCAGAGTCTCCAGGCGCCCGTCGGGCCAGCGCCCGACCACGGCCCCGTCGCCGATCTGGCCTACCGCGATCCAGTCCGCAGTGGCGACGGCCAGCAGCAGGGTAGTGGCGAAGTCGCGCAGGAGAGCGTCCGCGGAGGCCTTCACCAAGGTCTCGCGGGTGGACGCGAAAGCGGCGCGCATTGTCCCTCAGCCGCCGAGATGTCGCTGGCGGGGGCCGCGGCCAAGCTGTTCAGGGCCGCCGCCACCACGATCTGCGCCCCCGCGTCCGCCCGCGCCGCCGAGCCAAGCCCGTCGGCTACGGCGCAGGCGATGCCGCTGGACAGGAAGCGCCAGCCGTGGGCGTCCTGACAGGGGAGCCCAGTGCCGGTGTGGCTGGTGCCACGCACCGAGGCCCCGTAGGCGCGCCAGGTCATACCTTGGCCCAGCCGATCGGGGCCTGGAGCGGGACCTCGGCATCGACCTCGGCGCGGGAGACGCTGCTCATGCTGGATGACAGCCATTGGAACATGTCACGGAACCTGAGCCCATCAAGGGCCACGGGCTGGCGTGAGGGTGGAGCAATCTGGGCGAGGATGCCCATGTTGGCCCCGGCGACCCCCACAGCGAAGAAGGCGACCTTCTTGCTGGCCTCCATGGCGTGGACGCGCTCGGCCGCCTGCTGCCACAGATTGCCATCGGTAGGTGCGCCGTCGGTGATAAGGAAGACCCAGGGTCGGTAGTAAGCGACGCCGTTGGTCTTGTAGTCCCGCTTGCGCTGCTCGATCAGATCCAGGGCCAGCTCGATGCCCTTGCCCATCGGTGTCTGACCGGAGGCGATCAGGGTCGGCGGGACAAACTGGTCGGCGGTGACAAAATTCTGGACCACTTGGGCGCGGTCGCCGAAAGAGACTACAGCGACCTCGACCCGGAGCAGGGCGAGTTCATCCTTACCCAGCTCTTCGCGGAAGGTGACGAGGCCGGCGTTAAGGGCGGCAATGCGCTCGCCGTTCATGGAGCCTGAGGTGTCCAGCAGCAGAACACAGGGGCAGCGGGGTTCGGGGTTGCTCGCGAATTCGGCGGCGTCGAAGTCGGTGGTCATGGGGAGCCTCGCGATGTAGTGATAAGAGTGAGTCTTGAGTCGGGCCAGTAGGATAAACAGCTCTTGCGGTATTATTCCCTTGATTTGTATCTCGGTCGAGGACTTTGGCAGCCCTGGGAACAATCGCTGGGGCTTGTCGCAAACTCACCAACCTCCAGGTGTGGGGAACAACGTGCGTTGCTCGCAGCACCATAACAGAAATAGCCCAATACAGTCGGCACCAGCTACACCCGTTTCGGCGTATTCGCCAACAACAGGTTGATACAGATAATCAAAATCCCCAGGGCCAGAGGCGCTGCCAGCGGCGACAGCGGCAACGGCAGCAGCAGACCGAGCAGCAGTAGATACAGCAGGGCAAGGATAGTGTACAGGCTGTAACGGTGGACAGAAGGGCTGGAGTTGCCGAACTCGGCCAGCTTGACCCGCCGCCGCATAAGGCCGTCCAGGGTGGCGATGGCGGCAATCGGCAGCAGATAGGGCGTCCACAATGTCAACATCGCCAGTCGGTAAGTCACCTGGCGCACGGCATCCCACAGCACGTTAAGGCGCCTCTCCATGTAGGGGAACACGTCATGTCGCCCGACATCAGCCAGCGTACCGGACTGCTGCCGGACTTTTTCATCCGGAATCAGGTAATCATAAGTGGCGCCGACAACGCCGTTATGGACGAAATTCTGGCCGAACCAGTGCTGCGCGCGTTCATCCAGCCGAGCCGCTACCGTTATGCCCAACCAGGCCGTTGCCCCTGCTTTCTCTTTCTGGATGGCCCGTCCGATAGCGCCGTCCGCGACCAGCGCAACGATCACCACCACCTCGACGCACAACACGACCAGGCCGATCAGTATCCACTTGAGCATCTTTACTCTCCTCGTTTTACCTATCGAGCAGGGTTCACCCTACCTCGGTTGATGAGCGCCAGGTCTGCTGATAACCGCTGTCCATCGGCCAGGTTCCGTTCACCGCAGCAATGGACTGACTGTGCACCGTTGTCGGGGCAAGACTCTGTAATTTTCATAGCCCGTTAATGGCCAGCATCACCTGCACGAAACTGTTAAGGCCGATCGCCGGCGCACCTGCCGGTGCAATCCGCTCCAGCCTTTCGCCATCGACCCACTGCACGTCGTAGGAGGCCAGCACGTCCTGCCATTCCTCCGGCCTTCGTGCGATCCTCGCCCGCAGGACGGGATCACTGAGCACATAGCCATCATCCGTGATCACATAGCTGCCGTCCGCCTTCTGAGTCACGTAAAACTGAAGGAAATCACCCTGCCGGTCGGTGAAGGGGAGGGTAATTCGTTCCCAGCCGTCTTCCATGGTTTCAATCTCCGTATGCTGCTGTAGCCAGTTCACGTAGTTCCTGACGACATTTCCCGCCACGATATTCATAGCCAAGACCCTCTTACCTGACTTAACGGCAGCGGACAGGAGATGCAACCGATTCCGCCCGGCCATAATCATCCAGGCTCGATGGCTGATAAGCCGTGGCAATCGGTACTGGCGGTGAACCGTCAACTACGACAGCTACGGCGATGCGATAAGCAAGTTTGGCAGGGCGCCCGGCAGATGAAGTCTCAAGGACGCAGGCAATCGCCGCCCCCTGGTTGCGGAACCACAGGACGAACAACAGGAACAGCAGAACCAACGGAAAACGGAAGTTCAAGGAAGACATAACCCCACCTCGGAAAACGGTGCAACTTGCCGAACCCACTGTAAACGCAGGTTCAGCCGCCTTTGTCAGAATCACAAAGACATCACCGCTTTTTTGGTGAGGCCCGGACAGAGCCTCTGCAAGGCTTGCCCTGATCAAGATGTGCCTACCGGCCTGGTTTTCGGGCAGCAGGGTGCGTGCAGTCTCGACGATGAGGAACGCACGAACGGGCGAAAAAGTAGTATATTTCGCCACGTTGAGTCAAGCGGCTATTAACGGAATCCGAATGAGCAAACCAGAACAGCCGACCATTCTGGTGGTCGAGGACAACGATCCCATGCGCATGGTGATCAAGGAAATGCTGGCCAGGCAGGGGTATGGGGTGATCGAGGCTGTGGACGGGGTCAGCGCCCTGGTTCTGGCCAAGGAAAATTTACCCCAGCTCGCCATAGTGGATCTTCACCTGCCCGGCATGTCGGGTTTTGAGCTGGCCGAGCAGTTTCAAGGGTGGATGCCATTCCTCGTCGTTACCGTCGACCGGGAAGATCAGAATATTCAAGTGTGCCTGGATAAAGGCGCGTTGGGTTATCTGCTCAAACCGCCCGACCCTGACACCTTCGTGCTGCAAGTGCGCGCGGCGCTGGCCCGCGGCCGGGAGAATCTGAATCTGCGCCGAGGTATTCGGGAAACGCAGTCTATCGCCAAGGCGATGGGGGTGTTGATGGCTTACTTTGGCCTGACGGAGGAGGAGGCCCGCGCCACGCTGTTTTCTCATGCTTCTTCCCAGCGACAGCGGGTGGCGGAACTGGCGGACGAGGTTATTGCCGCCTGCAACGGTGTCAGCCAGTATCGGCAGGCGCTTGGAAAAGGTGTCAAAATGACGCCGGAGGTCATTGCCGCCTACGATTGCCTCAATCAGTTCAAAGCGGCGTGGTCGTAGAGAAAATCCTCCAGCGTGTCTTCGACCGCCGCGTGCGCCTGCTTCAGTTCCTCCAGTCGCTCCAGCGAGCGGAGCGGGAATTCCTGCGCTGTCAGGCTGAGTGTCTGCTGGCAGCGCTGCCCCAAGGCGTCGGCTCCTAACGCCAGGGCGGAATTGGCCAGGCTATGCAGCGCGCTCCGGTAGGCTTCGCTATCTCCGCTGTCGATCGCCTGTGCCAGCGTCTCCAGATTGGTGGCGCTGGAGACCAGAAAACTCCGCACCAGGTTTTCCAGAAATCCCGGCGCGGTTTGCACGGCCAGCTTTCTCAAATAGGACACGTTGAAGGCCCCCGCCTTGATGCTATCCATTGGTTTGAGCCGAGCCGTGGGCGAAGGTGCCGGGTTGTGCGGAAAGGAGCGGGTGGCGGTCGCCTCCAGGGTCTGCGCGATCACCCACAGGAGCATGGCGGGTCTCAGAGGCTTCGTCAGATAATGCGCCGCCCCTGCCTGTTGGAATTGCTGCGCCGATTCCGGCGCCGCATCAGCGGAGATGATAATCACCGGGACTCGTTCCCGGGGTGTTGCCGCGTGGTAGCGCTGCAAGGTTTCCAGCCCGCTCACCGGGTGCATCTGCGAATCGAAGATGGCGACGTCATAGGCGCCCGCGTGCAGTTTGGTCAGCGCCTTCAGACCGTTGTCGACCATATCGACCTGATGGCCAGCCCCTTCCAGCACGGCGCGCATAATCAGTTGATGCGGCGAATTATCTTCGGCCACCAGCAGGCGCAGCGCTCTGCCACTGAAGCCGGTGGCAGGACTTTCCCCGCTCTCGTGGCTGTGTTCCCACAACGCCCGCGCATACAGGGCGCGGCGCAGTACAGGCAGCTCTCGGATTTCGGCAGTGGGAACGTCGGCAGGCTGATCGGCTTGCAGGGAGGGGTTGAGGATCAGCCACTCGGGTTGTTGGCTGAAAGGCAGTTGTTGCAAACGCGCCAGCCGTTCTCGATACCCAGGAAAAGCCTCGACAATAATCACTTCGTAGGGGGGATCAAGGGCAGCCATTCGATAGAGTCGGGTGTCATCGGCCTGGACAACGTCAAGCGGGGTTTCCAGCCACCGGCGGAGTGGCTCCAGCCAGGGTTGTCCAGGCTCCTGCACGATTGCCAGCACCCGCAACCGACCGATAGCCGGCATTTCCGTCTCAAGTGTCGGGTTTGGCGTTCCCACGGGTACTTTAAACCAGAAGGTAGTGCCCTGGTCAGGCACGCTTTGAAACCACAGGTCACCGCCCATCAATGCAATGATCTTCCGGGCTATCGCCGTCCCGAGACCACTGCCGCCGTAGTCACGCTCGATGATCGCCGTCGCCTGGCAGTAAGGCTCCAGAATCCGCCGTTTCTGGCTATCCGCTATGCCGATACCGGTATCCTCGACGGCGATGCCGATCACCGCCTGCCCGCGACGCTGCTCCAGCAGGCTCAGATCGACCCGGATATACCCCCGGGCAGTGAACTTGACGGCATTGGCGATCAGGTTGATGAGCACCTGACCCAGTTTATGGGAATCGCCCTCAACCCAGACCGGCGTGGCCGGATTGATCCGTAGCGACAGCCGAATCCCTTTGGCATCGGCCTGGGGGAGCAGAATCTGCACGCTGTCGGTGACGGCCTGGTAGAGATCGAACGGTTCATTGAACAAGACCACGCTGCCGGCCTCCAGACGGAACCAGTGCAACGCCTGGGAGACCGCTTTTTCCAATTCCTCAGCGGTTTTTTTGATCAGGCTCAGGTAGCGGCTGTGCTCCGGGGTTAAGCCACGGCCTTGCAGCAGGTAGGATAGCCCTATCAGGGTATTGACCGGTGTCCGTAACCCATGGCTCAGGTTGGCCATAAATTCGCTTTTGATCGCATTGTCGTGTTCCGTGGCCGACTTCTCCTGGCTGACTTTACGGATAAACCGCAGGTTGTACAGCGGCACACCCAGCAAACCGATCAACAGACCGACTGACAGCGGCGCCAGGTCCTGCCAGAAGGCCGTCGTTGCGATCACCAAGGCAAAGCCAATCGCACTAAGACCGGCCGCCAGCAGCAGGCCGGCTTCCCCGTAGCGAAAGCCGTACGCTGTCGTTATCACCAGATACAGCAGGTAGAGCGGAGCCAGGGCGTGGGGTGAATAACACAGCAGGAGCGAAAGGGCGGTGACGTCGGCGCAGAGACAGACAAACCGGAGGACGGACGTGCTGCCGGCAGCGATCAGGGCGCTGGCCAGCAACAGGCAACCGAAAGCGCCTATGGGCAAGATGGCATCCGCTACGCCGGTGTCAGCCGTATCCGAAGCAAAGATATACAGCAGGATAATCAGTGCGGACGTGAGCCGGAGCAGCGCCTGAACGGCGATGCCGGTAGACTCAAAAAATCCGTAAGAAAACCCGGAGGCGGATGACTTCACGGGAATGTGGGTCGGTTGCAGGCGGCATTGGCCCGGTTGCCACGGGCTACTGGGAAGCACGGCTCTCGAAGGTCATCCTGAGACTGATGCTCAAGCGCTCGATGGCCCGGGCCAGGTCGCCGATCTCGTCTTTACGTCGGGCTTCCTCGATCGCGGTTCCCAAGCCCACCTTACCCTGGCTGATGTCCTCGGCAACCGCAGTCAGCGTCTGGATGGGCTTGACCAGGCGGTGCGCCAGCAACAGCGCGGTGAGGGTGACCAGCAGCAGCGTGCAGGCCAGTAGCAACAGGGCTTGCCATTCCGCTTCACGCAGAGCGCTGAACGCATCGTTGTATTCCTGCTGCACCAGGATGGACCAGCCTTGGGGGGTGCTTTTCAGGTAGCCGATCATCCGTTTGCCATTCTCTTCGAAGACGATCGAGGTATCCTTGATACCCTGTTTAAGGAGAGGATGGTTGCTGAAATCCTGGAGCGTCTCCTGCACCCGTTCGGGCTTGCCATGGGCAATGACCTTGCTGGCGTCATCCAGCACAATCGCGAACCCCGTGTTGCCGATCGGGATAGCGGCCGTCGCTTTAGAAACCTCATCGAGCGCCGAGGAGAGCGCCATCACCCCCACCAGGTTCTGGCGGCTGTCATGGATGGGCACGGAAAGCGCAAAAGCCGGCTTGCCCGTGGTTCGGCTGATCACGACTTCGTGGCTCATGGGTTTTCCCTGAACGACTTGCTGGACGTAGCGACGATCGCCATAGTAAATGGGCGGTTTGTCGTCGCTGCGGCTGACATTGCGGCCGTCCGGGGTAATGGTGAAGGCCAGATAGGTCCAGTAATAGGTGTTTTTCATGGCCTGCAGGATCGGTTTCTGCCTCACCGGATCCATCGAGATGATGTCGGCCAGCGCGGCGTTTTCCTTGAGCAGGTAATAATGCATGGTGACCCAGGTATCGAGTCTGTCCTGCAACGCCTGGGCCGCCCGACTGAGATTCAGGTCTACCGTGCGCTGCCATTCCTGTTGGGCTTTGTAAATGCTGAGGTACCACAGACCCAGCATGGGGATGCTGGCCACCAGCAGCATGGCCAGCAAGACTCTGGGAAAGACTTTAAAGCCCAGCACGTTGGGCGCCATCGCCCTGATTCTCTGCGTCTGAGAGATCAGGGTTCCCTGGGGCTGTCGGCATACTGCTCCCGCAGCACGTTCTTTTGCACTTTGCCCATCGTATTAACGGGCAGTTGCCCGGTGAAGAACACGCGCTTGGGAACCTTGAAGCCGGCGATGGCGGCCTTCAGCGTACTGATAATCACCGCTTCGGTGATATCCTCCCGTCCGGGTTTCCTGACCACCACGGCGGCGACCGCTTCCCCGAAATCCGGATCGGAAAGGCCGATGACGGCGGATTCGGCGACGCCGTCGATTTCATCGATGACGGCCTCCACTTCTTTGGGATAGACGTTGAGTCCGCCCGTGATGATCAGATCCTTGGCGCGACCGACGAGGGTGACGTAGCCGTTGGCGTCGATCCGGGCCAGATCGCCGGTTTTGAAAAAGCCGTCCGCGGTGAATTCCTGGGCGGTCTGTTCCGGCATCTGCCAGTAGCCCTTGAACACATTGTCTCCCTTGACCAGCAACTGACCGACCTCACCGACCTGAACCTCATGGCCCGCGTCATCGACGATCCGCAGGGATACGCCCGGCAGCGGTTGGCCCACCGTGCCCGCGATGCGTTCGCCGTGCAGGGGATTGGAGGTGTTCATTTCGGTTTCGGTCATGCCATAGCGTTCCAGAATGGTATGGCCGGTTCGGTCGCGGAACTCGTTAAAGGTCCGTTCCAGTAACGGCGCCGACCCCGAGATGAACAGCCGCATATTGCGGCAGGTCTGCCGGTCGAGTTCCGGCTGGGCCAGCAGGCGGGTGTAATGAGTCGGCACGCCCATGAAGACCGTGGCGCGGGGCAGCAGTTGCATGACGGTGGTGGCATCGAAGGAGTGCAGGAACAGTATGTTACTGCCGTTCAGCAGGACACAGTGGTAGGCGACGAACAGCCCGTGGGCATGATAGATCGGCAGGGCATGCAGCAGCACATCGCCGGGTTGCCAGCCCCAGGACTGATGCAGCGCCAAGCCCGTTGGCCGCCAGATTGCGGTGGGTGATCATGGCGCCCTTCGGGCGACCGGTAGTGCCGGAAGTGTAGAGGATGGCGGCAATATCGTCGGCCCGACAGTCCACCACCGGGAAATCCGGCGCCTGCAGCCGGCTCTGCTCGATCAGGGTGCCTTGTCCCTGACTGTCGAGCGTAAAGATGGTACAGGCGCTTGCTGGGTCCAGCGTCCGCCACCGATCGTAACTTTCCGGATCGCAGACGATGACCCGGGGCGTCGCATTGGCGAAGAAGTATTCCAGTTCCCGTTGCCGGTAGCCGGTATTCAGCGGCAGATAGATGAAACCGGCGCGCAGGCAGGCCAGGTAGAGAAACAGGACGTGCGGGGATTTATCCACCTGCACCATGACGCGGTCGCCGGGCTGGACGCCCTGGGCGCTGAATAACCGGGCCAGGCGGGCGGATTCGGTTTCCAGATCCCGGTAAGACCAGCGGTGTCCATCGGGAGTCTCGATGAAAGGAGCGTCAAGATCATGAGGAAAACGGCTTCTGAACAGTTCGAACAGGTTCTCACTCGGCATGGTTCGACCTCACTTACAAATCAACGTGGTCTCCTGATACTCATTTTTCCTAAGTCTTTGATCGGACGGATACATGAACGGTAGGTATCGATGGGATGGATTCGCCTTGCCTTTTCCGTCACCTTCCGGTGTTTTAAGGGCAGGCAGCAGTCATGAGTACTCCACCCTGAACAGATGCTCTTCGACTCAGCACCGAAATGCTTTTCACAGTGAAAGGTCTCGATATGGAGATCATCCATCCCTTGGCAGGTAATCCCGGCGTGCTGCTGTTACACAATTGAGAGAGGATAGACAACAATTTATTGAAAAAGCTGCATCAAGCCGTCAGGAAAAGCGACGAGGAGCAACTGGCACAAGCCATCGTTCAGTCCGGATTTACATGGGTTGCGGCCCATAACAGTTTTCTGCGGTTGATGACTAATCCGATCAGGATAGTTCACCTGGAAGACTGATGTTACACGCCATGCTGAGCACGGTTGCATCTTTCCAAATGGGCCGACAATAGCAAGGAGATAAATAACTCGGGAGAAAGCCATGTTTGCGCTGCTGGTCGGTTCCTACCAGGTCATTAAGCGACCCTATACCTACGAGCGACGGGCGCAGGCGACGTCCCATCAATGGGTATGGAAGCAGACTGTTGCTGTGCGACGATAAACAGCCGCTGCTCGAGTGGGCCAGAACCAATCTACCCCGGTCCGGCCAGCGGTATCGCATCGAAGGCCTCGGCCATCACGCCCGCTGTGGCTGTGAAGACATTGCCCCTCAGACCGCCAACGCGGCCAGGACAGTCGTTCATTTC
Organism: uncultured Pseudomonadota bacterium; assembly: GCA_963708455.1. Lineage (GTDB taxonomy): Bacteria > Pseudomonadota > Gammaproteobacteria > Competibacterales > Competibacteraceae > CAIMUS01. The sequence continues at coordinate 29,233 of CAVPSQ010000001.1, read as the reverse complement.
CGGCTGAACGGGCAGGATCGTCAGGCGACTTTTCACTGCCAGACCGAACCGGACGATGAGGGCACGTGGCGGACGCGCCTGGCATGGCTGCTGCCAGCGGCGGAGTTCGTGCGGGCCGAGCGGATCCCGGACCGTGATTAACTGCGTGCTGGCTGAAGGTTGGACGGCTCGTCAGGCGGAATCAGCGCGTCTCCATAGCCCATGAACGCCCAGGCCGCCGCATCGATCTTGAGCGGTACGACCCCACTTTTCAGGTCAACCAGATAACCGTGATGCTCCAGCACACCGCTGGTGAATAACTCGTACAGCAGCGCCGCTGCCAGATCGGCCAGCAGCGCGTTGATAAACAGCGATTGCCGTCCAAGCGTCGGCATCCTCGCCAGCTTCGGTCGCAGCGACCCGCGACGACCAGCCTGAGAGACACGCGACCAGGCACTTCCGTTAGCCGGCGAGGACGCCAGCGCTCCCAGGACGGTCATTTTGGGAGCATTTGTCTCCCAGGTGGACCAATTTGGCTGCCTTTATTCAAACCGGTTAACGCTCTAGGAAGACTTTGGTACCGATGGCTCAGTCACGTTCGTAGTCCTCTTGGTGCGAGGTCGAGGTCCTGAGTTTCAGCGGCCAGTGCGTCCAAGTCAGCCACTTGTTCTCCCGTACCGGCAGCTTGGGCAACAGTTCCAGTTGCACCACCGAGCGGGTACCCTGCCACACCGCCATGCCGACACAGTCGGCGCTGGTGTCGCCGCTGCCGGTGGCGCCGTAGAGCACAGTGTTGCTGATGATGATATTGGGAAGCTGTTATTAACCTCTTATCCCACAGCCAGATCCTTTACCGCCTTCCCATTCACCTTGAACTGGACATTCAGCACTTGGAAGATTTCGGTCGGCGTGAGAACCCGTAGTTCATGACTACCGAAGACTTGATCATCGACTTGTTCTGCCGGATAGACGACCAAATGAAGGACGTCTCGAAGCCAGCTTAACCTGAATTACCCCCCGCAAGCTCCGCTTCGTTCAGGCTACGGGCTATGTTGGCTGGTTACGGAAAGCGAATCCGCGAAAAGCGGCGGCCATTCTGGATAGCGCGGCGCTCGATCTCCTCCGCCGAGGCAATCCAGCCCCTTTCCTCCAGAAAATAGAGATAAGCGCGGGTGGAGACTCGGCGCGCGCTGTCGGGCAGATGAAAACTCGCCCGCGCAATCTTGTGATCCTCAAACAGGAATACGGCAGGCACAGCAGGTTCTTCCAGCCCGAGCCGGGTCATGTATTCCTGAATGGCCAGTTCGCCCAAACCCGCCTTGCGCGGTGGCGCACCCTTGCCGGCAGCGGCATCGGCCAGACGCTGCTGGTAACGCCGCCAGACCTCGGTGGTCACCACCGTCAAGGCTTGCTCCTTGACAAAAGCGGCAATCGCCTCGCTGGTGGGCGTCTGGTTGCGGGTCACCTCATGCAGCACCATGTCCACTGCATGTACCGGCCAGCCCGGCCGTTGCAGCAAGTCCAACCGGCCGGCGTAGGCCAGGGTGATCAGCGGCCCGGCATCTGGCGCCAGAATCGGCACGGCGCCTATCCGGCCAACTGATGCAAGGCATCCACCATCTTGCGGGTTTCCGCCTCCGGCAGGCGTGGCATCGGCAGGTGAGCCTGTACCATCAGCAGGAACAGGTCTTCTTCGCTGTCGATGCCCAGCTTCTTCATGACGGCTTGGTCATCCAGCCGACCCAGCGAGAACGCCAGCAGCGCGGCATAGTTCTCGTTACGGGCAGCCTCGCCCGCCTCGTAGGTTTCCACCAGATAGCGGAGTTGCGCATTCAACAGCGCATTCACCGAAGTATCACTCTTGGCAGCCACAATCTTGGCCCGCTTGAGCAGGTCGCGGTCGATGGCGCCGGTAAAGTTAACCGTCGTACCGGCCATGATTGACCCTCCCAGAAACACTGGAAACAGGGTAACACATAATTCTGTGTCTACAAAAAATAAGAGGGATAACCCGTAGCCCGGACGAAGCCAGGAAGCTCTTATTAACCTCTTATTCCACAGCCAGATCCTTTACCGCCGTCCCATTCACCTTGAACTGGACCTTGAGCAATTGGAAGATTGCGGTCGGCGTGAGAACCCGTAGCTCATGACTGCTGATAGGCCGATCAGGTTGAACACTCAACTCTATCCGTTCGCCGGCGGTCAGATAGCGCCGGTAGGCCGCCAGCAGTGCCGGTCCTGCATACAGCCCCTGTCGGCGCAGCGATTCCGCAAAGAACTGCACCTGCGCATCGATATAGTGCTCGACCGTCAGGCCGCTGCTGGCGGCGCACAGGTGGTTGGTGCGCGCGTTCAGCGAGTCATCGGCCAGCGTCAGCACGGCGTTCGATAAGCGCGGCGGTGTGCTGAGCAGTTCCTGCGGGAGGAGGGGATTGGCGGCGAGGACCAGATCGATCACGACTTCTGCCGACAGCATGTCCTTGAGAGCTATCCTCAGCATCACCTCGCCTGGCGCTTTGCCCAGATCGTATCCCACGTGCAGGTCCATGGAGAGAGTCTGATACCCCATCGCTTGCAGTGCCTCGGGGCCAAATGCCTTGATACCGCCGCAGCGGGTGTACCTGAATGTTGTCTCTCCCTCCTTCGTCGCGGCGCCCAGCCACTGCTGTAACAGGCGGCTCCGTACAGGTAACTCCAGGTCGCTGATCAGACACCGATACCGAGCGAGGCAATCGGCCTGTTTGCAGTGCCCGCTTGATTGCCGACAGCGGAAAAATGGCGGAAGACGTGAAGCTGGATCGAGCCGATGCGGATCTCCTCTCCCTGTTGCCATCGAATCCTGATCCCGTCGATGCCCACCGATCCCGACAGCGACACACTGACATGGCTATAGCTTATCCCGGCGTAGGGCCTCAAGAGCGCTATCGCCTGGTCAGCGTACCGGCGGGTGTCATGGCGGAGATAACCCACCATGCCGGCACTGAATACCACCGCGCACGCTACAGCGATCAATAACACCGCCATGATCGCTCTGCGCCCGGCTTTCATTCGGCTGCCCCTGCCGGTGTTACGAACCCCTCCTGCGCTCCTTGATTGAGCACCAGCGGGACCGAATTGCGACCGCTTTTCGGCGCCAGATAGATGAACACCCAGTCCGGCAGCGCCTTACTGAACGCCGTTATTTCCGCCAGGCTGGGGTTATCCAGCCGGACCTGGTTGAGTTTCAAGGCGCTGCCGGTCCCTGCCTGAAACCCGCCGCCGATCTTGCCGTACACGGTGTCGTACTGCCGCAGGAACGCCGGCGCTTTGCACCACCGGCAGCGGCAGGCTGGCCGGATGTCCCGCGCCGACATGTGAACCGACAGGTCTGCGGCGGACAGTCGGGACCTTCCAGCCAAAGCCGCCCGTTGCCGGCATCCACGGCGTTATAACCCCGCCCGATGGTGTCCAGATAGGCGCGCCGCAGGATCGCCCCGGCCTTTGCCACGGCCTCGGCGGAACTGGCGCCGACCGAGGTCGGTATCCACAGCAGGATATCGTCCGCTTGGCCCGGCACGACAGCCGGGGGAATCAGCAGCGAGAGTGCGCTCATCGCGCCGGCGGCCTGCCAGCTCACACCGGGCGGCGGATTGAGCACATTGACTGCCGCATAGCCCAGATCGGTTGCCGTGCGGGTTCCGATTCTCCCGTCCCGCCCGGCATCGAGGTGCGCGCAGCAGGCACATCGTTGAGAATAGGACCCCCCGGCCGACTGACCAGGCCACCGGCGATGACGATATTCATGGCCCGGCTCAGGGTCGGGTCATACGGCGGTGGCGGCTCGATCACCGTGGTCCTGGGCGCCACCGGCCCGCTCGCGCAGCCACCCAGCGCCAACAACAGTAAGCCCGTAAGGATTGTTTTACCAAGAACGTTCGCCATGCTCTTTTCACCTCTGCCTGCTGGCTAATTCCCCCACAGATCCTGACCGACCTGCCGGCGCACGCCGTCAACATCGATCGGATCGATCCGGTTTTGCAGCCGCTCCTGACTGTTGGGCCGCTGCCCCGTGGTATCCAGAACGTTGCCGCTGCCGGTCAGCCCGTCCACCGACAGATCGCGGGTGGTCGGCAGATGACCGGTCGCCGCCAGAATGCCCAGCCACTCGTCCAGATTCACCCGGTTCCAATCCACTTTTTCCAGATCGCCCACCGCAATCCCCTCGCAGTCGGGGTCTTCCGCCTCGCCCCAGCCCCGCCCCAGTTGCGGCCGGATCTGCTCCTGTAATATCCGCGATAACGGCGACGAGAAGCAGCAATAGGCCTCCCGCTTTTCAATACACTGCCCCACCACCTGGGTGGCGCAATAGGACCCCACCGCGTGACAGGTCTTCAATTCGCGTTTGGCGCCCAGCGCAAACTCGTCCTTCTCACACTTCCAGATGATCTGAATCAGAATCATCGCGATCTGATAGATCATGTAGGCCCATAGAATGACCTGGAGCACGGTCATGGCCGCCGCCGCCCAGCCGGCCAACTGAAAGGTGCCGCTGACATAGGCGCCGCTGGGGCCGGCCACACAGTTGGCGGTGCAGGTAAACAGCGCGCTCTGCGCGCCGGCGCCGAACAACTCCCCGACCGCCTTGGCCGCGCCGTTGATCATGGCCTGCATCAGGCTGGCCTCACCGGTGATCGACTCCGCCGCCGAGGTAAACGGCTGAGTAACCGTATCCCAGGTCTGCGCGATCGGCTGGCGCAGCGTCTCCCAGGCGCCCTTGATGGCCTGGCCGGCCGCGCTGGTGGCGTTCCAGGAGGTGATGGCGCCATCCAGCTTGAGCGTCGCCATCACCAGGGTAATGTAATCGGCCAGCGATACGCCGCTCGGCCGCTCGCAGCAGTTGACGATACCGCCGACCGCTTTCTTGCATTCCATCGCCTCACCGGTAAAGATCCGGCAGGCTTCGGTCACACCGCTATGGCCGCTCAAATCGCCGCAGCTCATATCGGCGGCGATGGCCTGCGCCGCCTGCAACGCCGCCGGCCGCCCTGGCGAAATCGGGATTCTGTTCCGGTTGCTGCACTACACACTCGCCGCCCATGCAGCGCACCGGGCCGGGACAGCGATAGGTCGAGCGGGTGGTGAGGGTGGCCACCTGACTGTCGAAGCCACAGTCATAGGTATCGGTGAAGACGTAACAGGTGCCGGAAGCGCCCTGGGCGCCGGCCACGCACTCCGACTTGATGAAGCCGCAGTGGGGATCGGTTTCCAGCGCGCCGCAGGTATCGGCGGTCGTATTGCCGGCGTCATTGAGCGGACAGTGCTGCACCCCCTGGGGATCGGTCCAGCACTCCAGCGCGCCCAGGTTATAGCCACACTGGGTCTCGAGCCGGATCGCGCCGCAGAGTCGGGGAATTCCCGGCAGCGGTGGCGGCGGGAACAGATCACTCAGCGAATCGCCTTCGCAGACGCGGACATTGCCCACTACAATGCAACCGGCATTATCCGGCGGTTGGGTGCAGGTGGCCGTGCCGGTACAAAAACCATCGGCGACGCTTTCCCAGGTTTGCAGGCAGTCCGTGGCCCCCAGCCCTGTGTGGGGTTAACCGCCCAGAACTGGTACTGCGCCGCATACTTGTACCATTGGGTCCCTACCTCGTCGCAGTTATCGTCCAACTGTACGCTACCGACCAGGCCGTTGGCGCAACTCGGCGCCTGGAGGACGCGATAACAGGTACTGCTGTCCAGTTCGCCGGCCACCGGTCCGCTTGGCCAGTCCCAGGCGCCGGCCTGCACCACCTGGGTTCCCGCCCCGGCGGGACAGAGCTGATTGAAATCGACCACCGGCACGACGGCGGCGAACTGGTTACCGTCGGTGGGCGCCACGGTATGCCAGGCGCCGGTTGTCAGATCGAACTGGAAGGTGTTTTTCTCCACCCCGTGGGCGGCCACGTACACATCGATCACGGTCGGCGCGGGCCGGCTCAACTCGCAGCGCTCCGTCCCCAGGCGCTTGACCCGTTCGCAGGTGCGGTAGTCGGGCACATGGGCGCCGAACGAGCCCGGCTGAACCGTGGTATCGACCGAACAATCGGCAAACTGCCGGGCGATCACGTCCAGGTTGCCCAGGGTGGCGTCGGTCGTGCCCCAGATCGGATCATGGGTCAGATCCGGCGGGACTTTATTGAGGGATTGGGTCAAGGTCCGGTAAGCCTCCCCGTGGGCGGAGGCTTCCGTCCCCAGCCGGATCGTGGTCGTCGCCGTGGCGTCCCTGACGGCGTTGCTGTCGCCATACAACGCTTGCAGATCCTGTTGGGTACCGACGCGGGGACCCGGAAATAACTGACTGGACTGGATCTCCAGGCGGTTCGGCGTGCCGGGGAACAGGACCAGAGTTCCATCCTGCCTGACCTCCGGCAACAGGACAGTACCCCGCGCGCCGGTGCCGGCGGCCTGCCCCTGCCCGGCGGCCTCCGTCATGGGATCGCTCCAGACCACTGCACAGGGCAGCCAGGCGACGGTGACGCACAGCACCAGGGCGATGGACCTGCCGCAGGCGGCGCTGTCGGTTCACGGTATTCCCCGCCTAAAACCGCAGACAGCAGTCCACCCAACGCCACAGCAGGTGCACGAAATCTTCCCCCACCGCCGGGACATTGCGCCATTCTCCCCAGGTGAAGGTGCTCTGGCCGATCCAGTGATTGCTGTTGGCTTCGGCGACCGGGTAGAACTGCTCCAGTCGATACTGGTTTTTCGGCAGGGTGGGATGGATATAGCCCCGGCACAACGCCTCTTTCCCCATCGTCTTCCAGGCCAGCCCCCGGCGGTGCAACGCCGCCACCGCCCGGGTGGCGATCAGACTGGTATCGCGCGGCGGCGACCCCTGCCAGTTGATGGTCCCGGTGAGCGGATACAGGTTGCCCCAACTGCCGGCGCACCAGAACAGACTCTCGAGCGGTTCGTGCGCGGTCGCCATCCCGGCATCCACCAGACAGGCCGCCAGCGCCACCGGGTTGGCGAACAGCGCGGCTTCGGGATTGAGGAGGAACGCCAGTTCATCGCTGTTCCAGGTCGGATCCAGTTCCGACAGATACATCAGATCGAAGTCCATGTAGCCGTCCGCGTTGCAGTCCGGCTCCACGAACAAATCCAGCATGATCAGCAGCGGGAAAGCGTAGTAGTGAAAATGGTAGAAAATCGCATCCGAGGTGTCCTGGGTGACATTGCGATAGCCGCCCAGCAGCCGGGGATTATTCCGCAGCAGGATGCCGCCCAGCACCGGCGCACAGTAGGGAATCCGCACCACCTCGATCAGCCGGGCCGGGGTCCAGGCGCCCAGCACCATGCCTGGCTCAGGCACGCCCAATGGGTCCGGGCAGGTGCAGAAGGCATCGTTGGCGGCGCTGGCGGGCGCCCGCGCCGGGCCGCTGCCCAGCGTCATGCCCGCGATCCGGAACGGCAACAGGCAGGACCAGCAGATCTCGGTGATCAGCTTGCTGCTGAACACCTCGGCATTGGGACACCCCGGCTTGAGGCTGACGCCATCCGCCCGGGTACCAGAGACGCCGTCATCAGCCCGCCGCACAGCAGGAGAAACAACCCGATTCGGGCCAGATAGGATGGATTTACCGGCGGCATCACGGCCTGACCTCCCGAACGATCAGGTCATGACCTTCCGCTTCCACCACGGCGGGCGCCCGCTCCAGTTGCAAGCGTTGTTTCATCTCCACGGTCAGCAGGTAAACAGGCTGCGCCAGCGCTCCTTCCAACCGCTGCATGGCCTCCCAACCGTCCACCCGGTCTATCCGGGTGGTGACATAGATAACCGGCCGGTCAGCCGCCGCGCCCAGCCGCTGTGCCGCCGCCACCTGTGCTGGCAGGCTGCCGTCGAAAATCACCAGACGGCGGTCGAAGGGCAGGATCTCCAGCGGATTGAGGCGATCGCCGGCGCGCGCCACGTAGCGGCCATCCGGCGCCGGAATGTCTCTGGCCACGACGATGGAGGGATCCACCCGGCGTACCCGGTCCTCAGTGGCCGGCGGCAGTTCCACGAAGCGCGCCCGCTCCCAGAACCGTTGCAGCGCCTTGCTTTTCAGGGTCTCGCCGTCCAGGTTCGCCAGTCGTCGCTGAATCTCTTCCAGCAGATCGGTTTCGGCGATGGCCTCGACCGGCCCATAGGTCCCCAGATCGCCGCTTTCTCCCGCCTGCACCCGCGCCCTGAACCAGTCTATCGCCAGCGTTCCCCTGACCCTGGCCACGCGGTTGCCGTCCTGCTTCAGAAGTAGCACCGGCACCGCGGTTACGCCGGCCTCCCGAAAGGCTATTGGGTCCAGTTCCACGACGGGAGGCGGCTCGATCCCCCGCAGCAGCCGGTGAATATGACGCAGGGCCGTGTCGATGCGCTCACCGGGCAGCACGCCCCGGAATACGATCCGCACCTGGTCACGGCCGGCGGCCTGCTCGAACAGCGAACGCAGCTCACTGTCAGCCAGCGAGCGCGAGACGAATACCGTTAGCTGCTGAGCGCCTGCGGGTCGCTGAACCCCTCCGTCCCGGGTCGGCAAGCCCGGTTCTGCCGGTGGCGGCTGAGAGGCGGGCGCTGCCGCCGGATTGCTCTGGAGCCAGGGCGGTATCTGTCCCTGCAATGACTTCTCGATGATCTGCTGCGACCGGTCGAGAAGCTGTCTGTCCGGTTCCGACAGCCCCTCGGCCTGCACCTGCCCGACCAGCGCCAGCAGCAGCCAGAGGCCGGCCGCCGTCAGCAGGCCCATCGCTATCCAGCCGAGCAGCCGGTTGGCGCGGCGTTTCAGGGCATACCGGAGGCGGGTGGTGTAGATGAGTCTCAAGGCGACCAGCGCCAACAGCGCGGGCAGTCCCCAGGGCAGCGCCTGGTCGAGCAGCCGGCAGGCGTCGTACTGATCCCACCGCAGCGGCAACGGGAGCGCCGCGTAGAGGGGCGCCAGAAAGTCATCAACCGCCTGGCAATAGGCCGCGTCCATACCGTCGCTACCACAGCGGATAGGCGCGTCCCAGCACCTGCGCCTGCCGGACATAACCCCAGTAGCGGGAATCGTAACTGTCCGCGGTAGTCCCCATCACAAAATAGCTTGCGGCCGGCACCGGCTCGTCGCGCTGGAAGGCGGTTGGTTGCCGGCCCAGCGTAAACGCCAGCGGAGTCACTCCCAGGCCCGGCAGCGGGGTCGCCAGGGTATTGCCGTTCACCGCGATCCGGTCGCCGATCTGGACCCGGTCGCCCGGCAGCCCCCGCACGGCCTTGATCAGCGTGACGCCAGCCTGGAAGTAAGGCGCCAGGCGCTCGTCCCCTCGAAAGGCGAGATACTCATCGCGGGCCGGGTGCGGCTGGTAGGTATCGATCAGAAACACCCGATAGGGCAGACACAGGGCGTTCTGCACGCCGATGCCGAGGCGAAAGCGCGTCGCTGACCCACTGTCCCAGGCCGACGAACACCAGCGCGATCAGCAGCGCGCCGACAGCGAAACGTCGTGATTTACTCCGTAGGCACATACAGATCCTCCGGCGCTCCCAGGACGGCTTTGCTGTCCAGCACGACATAACCGGCGTCGCTCAGCGTTTTCACCTGGCCGCCCACTTTTTCCAGGATGCGCCTGGAATGCGCCTCTGCAGCCTCGCCGGTCGCGCCGGGTGTCTCCTGCACCACCTTCGCCACGTCCAGAATGGCGACCGGGGGACGGCTGGCGAGGTCCGCGCGCAACTCCCTGAGCGACCAGACGCCGGCGGAGAAACCGCCCACGGCGCCCGCGAGCACCCCGACCAGCCCGGCGGTGACGAGCTTCATGGCGCCGCTCTCCGCCGTTCCAGCAGCGTTCTGATCGCCTGGTCCTGCGTCAGGCCCTGCGCCATCAGTTCCTGCAGGGCGCTGACATCGGCGGGCTTGGTGGAGTAGAGCAGTTGGGTGTAGGGATCGACGATGACCCGGCCGACGCCGGCGCCGAATTCGGTCAGGCACAGCACCTCGGCATAGGCCCCCGGTTGGGTGTGCACGGTCCGCAACAGCAGATAACCGCCGCCGCCCAGGGAGGCCAGCCGGCCGGCTTTCTCCAGGGCCGTGATGGCGTCCGGACTCTGCCCCAGCAGCAGCCGGTTGGCCGAGTTGTCGATGATCGCCCGACCGCCAGGGCTGTCGTAGAGGTCCTGCAAGCCCTGGGTGATGGTGACGGCGGCGCCGTTCTGCTTGCGGAACCGCCGATAGCCGGTTTCGATAAACAGGCCCACGTCGCCGGCGCCCAGCAGATCCCACGCCTCATCGATGAGCACGAGCTTGCGCCGTTCCAGCTCATCCGTCCGCTGGTACATCACCTGCTGAATCTGATAGATGATCAGCAGCAGCACCACCTGCTGCAGGTGTTTGCGCCCCTTGAGTTCGGTCAGTTCGATCACGATGAAATCCGCCTCCAGGCGGACATTGCTGGCGCCGCTGAAGAAGCGGCCGTACTGGCCCTCGCGGGTAAAGGCATACAACTGCCGTCCCATGTCGCTGACCCGCGGGTCCTGCTCCGCCAGCAGCGCCGCCGCCATGTCATCGAGAGTCAGGTCGTGTCCCTGGCTATCCCACGCCTGCTTCAGGAGGCGCTTCAGTTCGGCGGTTTGCAGATCGGCCAGCGGCCGGGTCGGGGCGATCATGGCCGACAGCAGCCCCACCAGCATGTCTTCCTCTTCGCTGTAGTCCCGCACCAGTTCGAAGGGGTTGATGCGCAGACTGCCATCGTTCTTGAACTCCAGGAATTCGCCGTGCAGCACCCGCGCCAGCTTCTGGTAGGACCGGCCCACATCGATCACCCAGACCCGCCCGCCGGTTTCCAGATAGGACTCGATCAGTTGGTTGGCGAGAAAGCTTTTTCCCTTGCCGCTGGCGGCGGCGATGACACAGTTGTAATTGCTGCGCGACTGAAACAGATCGAGGCCCATCGCCTGGCCGTTACGGGAAAACAGGGTCAGCACCGGCGCGCCGGTGCCTTTCCAGTCACCCAGCACCGGCAGCAGCGGCACCACATGGCGGGTCGCCCAGGTGCGGTAGCGGTGCGTTTCCTTGAGCGCCTGCCGGTCGGCGCCGAACGGCAGGCAGTGCAGGAACAGCGGCAGGCAGAAATAGCGGTCCGGCAGCACCTGCAACCCGTTTTCCCGGTAGAACGTTTGCAGATTGGAAACGGCGGTGACCGCCTCCTCCCGGCGGCCGTGAACAGGACAAAGCCCAGGTACAGCCTGACCGGGCGGTCGCCGTTGTCCATGGCGTCCCGCATCAGGTCGAAGCCCTGTTTGCGCTTCGCCAGTTTGGGGACGAATTTCAGCAGCGGGCTGTAGGTCTGGTGGGCCACCCACTGACCGCTGCGCTCCAGGGCGGCGCGGCTGTTGACCGCATCCGGGATCAACACGGTGGCGGTGATCAGCAGGTTCTCGCGCACCCCGCGGGTGCCGGTCGTCATATCGCCGAGGTAGCGCAGGGCGTTACCGAGGAATACCCGTTCCGGGTATTGCTTGACCGACAGCACCGTCACCCGCCGGTCGCCGAGCCACAGACCGTCCTGATCGACCCGCAGGGCGGTGTCGAAGTCCAGGAGCTGCTCGCACAGCAACTGGTCCGGGCGGTACAGCGGAATGCCCGGTTCCCGCCAGCCGGCGTCCGCTCCCCAGTTCAGGAGGGAGGCCATGAACCGCAGGTACTGCTCCGGCTCCAGCGGAACCGGTCCGAATCCCGCCGTGCGCAGATTGGGTTCCACGCTGTTGCGCCGATCGTCGGCCTCGCCGAGTTCCCGCTCGGTGGGTTCGACGCCGGCCAGTGGCAGCTTGGCCGTGATCAGCAGTTGAATATCCCGCACCCGGGCGCCGGTATAGGGTTCCAGCGGTTCACGGGCGCCCTCTCGGATAAACCGGGCGCGGGCGGCGACCCGCTCGCGCGCCTCGCCCGGCGGCAAGCGGAACCGCCGGTTGTTATAGGCGGCCAGGAACGGCTCGATGTCGGGCGAGGTCCACAGCGTAAATTGCAGCAGCGTGCCGGTCGGCCAGTTCAGGTTCAACAGCACATTGAGGTTTTCCTGCAGATTCTCCGTGCTGACGGCCGGCTGGCAGAGAAAGCCGAAGCCGATGCTGTTGTCGGCCAGCAGGAACAGTTTTCGCTCCGGCTCGAAGGCCAGCGCCGGGAACAGCTCGCTGGCCCGATCCCGGCTGGCGGGAAGGGTAATGGCGGTGGGTAGACCTTTCATCGGTTTGCGGTCAGGCAAGCGTTGTCGGCGGAGTCCCAGGGGGCAGGACCGCCAGCGGCATCTCCCGGTTGGCTTCTGTGCCTGCCCCCTGGAACTGGGAAGCCGCCCTCAGGACACGAGCAGCGGCAAGGCGCCGACCGCATTCAGGGCGTCGAGTGGCGTAAAGACCGTCAGGGCGGGCGGCGTGATCGGCAGGGTGGCGACGATGACGCCATCCACCAGTCCCTGCGCATAGTAGACGGTGATGCCGATGCCCAGACCGACAGCGAAACCGGCCAGACTCTGGGTAACGACCGCGGCGATGGCGGCGACGATAAAGGCCAGAATCATCACGATCCGGCCGGGCGTTCCCTGCATGTAACCGACCAGCTTGTCATAGATATCATCGAACTCGGCGCCACCGACGCCGGCGCAGGCCTCGGGCGCGATGACGGTCGTCGCCAGCACCGCCAGCAGGCAGGCCGTCAACAGGCGACTGTTCAGTAGAGAAGAAGGGGAAGAAGAGGAAGAAGAACAAGAAGGCAATGGTGTCAGCATCGCAGTTAATCTCCTGATGCAGGTAGTGAGAAGTGGGTTTACTGGTTACGGCGTTGGACTCGTGGCGATCTCTCGTTCAGGGTCAGTTTGTCTCCTCTGGGTTGCTCTTCGTCACGCCGCACCACGTGCAGCGGCCGGAGTGTCACCTCCGGCCCGGTGGCCGCCATGCCCAACTGCCAGCGGCGCGGCTCGATTTCGGTGAAAATGAAGCTGGTCGAGTGCAGGTTCCCCGTTCCGTCCTCCCAGGGCGCGATCCACACCCGCATCACCTGGGACTGGGTCCGGATCGGCAGCGGATTGCTCACCCGCAGAGCGGGCGCCGGTCCCTGGATACGCTCCCCGGCCGGGCTGGCGCCGCCCGGTTCCACCCGTGCCTTTTCCTGGCGCTGGCCGCCACCCCGGACCGTGTCCGTGGTTTCGGTCGCCTGGTATACCTCCCTGGCCGACAGACACTGGACGCCTTCCGGCATCCCCGCACAGCCGAATGCATCGCTGCCCGAGACGGCGTCGAATACGGCGCAGCCGGTCATGCCGAGGTGGACGGTTAACAACAGGAGCAGGTACTGGGTCTTCATCAGAATAGTCCGGTGAGTCACTATGCAGAGGGTCGATAAATGGGCTGTGACGGTGAGTTTCAATGCGCCCGCTCGGTCAGCCGCAGCCGCTGGCCGCGGTGGACGATGAAGTCGATCTGCCGGCCGGCATCCACCTCGATGACCGGGAACATGTCCTCGGCCATGTCCAGATAGAACTGCGCCAGCCGGTCCAGGGCGCTGCCGACGCCGGCCAGCGCCGCCGAGCCGACGGCCTGGGGCGTGAGATTGCTCTGATACTGCACGTCCCGCTCCACCCGCCCGGTGGAAATGGTGGCGACCGGCTGCTGCCGGAACATCGAGGCGAACGCTTCCAGAAAGCCCGCCTGCATGGCGCGCGCCAGCACCGCGCCCTGTTTGCTCACCAGCCGCCCCCGTATCCCCGCCTTGCCATCCTCGCCCACGGCATAGGCTTCCAGAGTCGTCTCGATCACGCCGCCGTCGTCGCGAACACAGCTCAGATTTTCGGCGCGCAGGTAGGCCCGCTCGGAACTCAGGTCGCCATAACCGGAGGCGATCAGGAAACATTCGCGGATATCCACGGTGAAGCGGTTGGGCAGGATGGCCTCGTGCTTGACCCGCAGCAGAATCGGGATCGGATCGGCGCGAGCGCCTTTGCCGGTGGCGGCATCCATGCCGGTCAGCAGGGTACCGCTGATGATACTGACCGGCAGGAAACCGTCTTCCTCTTTCGACGAAGTTCGAGGGCGCCTGCCGGTCCGCCTTTGTCCCGGCTACCTTTGGCGGCCTCACCGGGGCTTTTTCTCCCTCGGAGTTGGCCGTTGTCTGTCGCAGCACCCGGATTTCCGGCGGTGATGCCGGCGCTTTGGCCGCCGCCGGCAGCAGGCCGGGCGATGGCGCTGCTGGCGGCGGTTCGCCGATTTTGTTCGGACCGGCTCCCGCCAGGCCGGGCGGCTGAAACAGGGTTCCCGGCGCCAGGGTTCCGCGATCCACGGTTCCCGGTTTGGGCGGTGATTGCCGCTCCGGCGGTGTGGCCCTGGGCGGCGGCGTGGCGGCAGGGGGTTCACCTTCCGCCGGTTTGGCGCCGTCCCCGCCTTTGGGCGGTTGTTCCCTGGATTCCCTGGGTTCCTTGGCTTCAGTGGGTAGCGCCGTAGCGCTTTCCGCCCGGCTGGCCAGCCGTCTGACGTCTTCTTTCAACTCCCGGAGTTCGTTCAGCCGGCCTTCGACCTCGGCCTGGATCCGGCGCAGGTTTTCTTCCATCGAGGTGGATTTGCCGGTCTGGATCTGCTGGATGTCCTTGTTCAGGCTATCCATCCGCTGCGCCAGGGTCCGCAACTCCGCCACCACGCCGTCGATCCCCAGCGAGCGTACATCCTTGTCCGTCAGAATCTGCTTGATCGTCTCATCGCGGGCGCCACGGCGTCGCTGGACCGGGTCCTGGCTGACGAAGGGATAGATGACCGCGATCAGCACGATCACCACGCCGGCCACGACCAGCAGCCGTTGCCATTTGGGATCGAGGCGGGTCCACCAGTCCGACATGGGCGCGGCTCAGCGCTTTACCAGCGACGGTCTTGGCGTCAGGGCGGCTTTGTCCTCCGGTAACTGGCGCCGCAGGGCGACGTACAGTTCGGTTTCCTGACCGGCTTCCAGCCGCACCCGCGGCCAGGCGGCCACGGCGGCGGTGCGCGGTCCGGCGCAACCGGTTTCGCTGAGCTCGGTGACGCCGGCGCCGACGTTGCGGGCCAGGGCGATGACGATCAGCAGTTGATGGCCCTCCACCACCTGGGCCGGCCGCAGTTCGATGCCCGCCAGGGCGCACTCGGGCACGGGATCGCCGGCGCCGAAGCGGCGCAGGTTGAAGCCCTGGGGTATTTCTTCCAGCGCCAGCGCCCGCATGACCCGGAGCAGCGCGTCCACGTAGGGCTGCTGTTCCTCCCCTGGCCGGGCCTGCCCGGTGCTCACCGGGGTGAAGGGGTAACGGCCGCCTTCCAGCCGCAGCTCCAGTTCCCGTGGCGGCATGCCGCAGGGCACCAGCGTCACCGACAGGGCCACGGCTTCGCTGTTTTCCGGGGTGATGAACAGCGACACCGGCTGTTCGCCCTCGGTGGCGAAGTACACCACCCGATCGGTCACCTTGACGGTGGCGGTTTTATCCATGGTAGTGACGTTGGGCTGTTGGAACGGGGTGACGATCCGGTTGGTGTGTCCCCGCGCGACCGGGATGACTTCGGTCACCCCCGGCCGGACGGTCAGCGTGTTTCCCGTCAGGGCGCTGCCGCATACCCCTTCGCGGGTCAGCGGCGGCGCCGGTTCCCGGCCGTTGGCCAGTACGACGCCACTGCTCAGCAGCAGCAACACAGCAATCAGGTAGCGGTTCATGCGGTCTCCACAGAGGCGGCTCGGCTTACGAGGCAGGCGGCGCTGCTGGCTCACCGCCTGCTTTTTTGGGCGGTCCGCTGTAGGCGGTCAGTTGGGTCAACTGGGGGCGGTAATCCTTGATGGTGAACCGCATCTCGTAGGTCCGCTCGCTGCGCTGGGCGGCGCCGGAGACGCCGGTGGTGGTCAGGGTTCCGCTCACGTAGACCCGGTCGGTGGCCGGATCGTACTGGGTCTGGCGGGGACTGAAGGCGAGGGTGACCTGTTCCTTCCGCAGGCTGCCGAGTTGCTCGGCCACCGCGTCATGCACCGGCTGGTAGATGGCGGGCGCCAGCAGCGGATCCAGGGCGCTGAGGATCAGGTCGGTACTGCCGGGAGTGACATTGCCCAGCAGTTGCGCCACGAACAGCCCCCACGCCATCTTGTAATTGGCGTCCGCCGCCTGCCGGGCCACGGTCACCGCCTCGTTGAGGGTGGGCGGCGTC
The DNA here is from genome assembly GCA_963708455.1 of uncultured Pseudomonadota bacterium. Taxonomy (GTDB): domain Bacteria; phylum Pseudomonadota; class Gammaproteobacteria; order Competibacterales; family Competibacteraceae; genus CAIMUS01. The sequence continues at coordinate 13,083 of CAVPSQ010000001.1, read as the reverse complement.
AATATCACCGTGGTGTCTTCCCGGCGGGCATCGAGCCAGGCGATGACATTGCTGACGACCAGCAGCAGAATGATGACCCGTCCCCAGTGGTTCTCCTGCCGGGCGCCCTGCCAGGTTTGCAGGTACTGGCCCAGGTTCATGGCAGAAACAACCGCCGGTAGGGATTGATGACGCTGTAGCCCTTCAAGGGCATCAGCCCGAACCAGTACAGCCGGTGGTAGAGATAACCATCCGGCCGGTTGTCCCGGAAGCGTCGGAAGAGTTTGATCAGCAGGAAACTCAGCAGCAGGCAGATCAGCAATTGCTCCAGCAGGACGCCGGCGATCAGCATCCCGAAAAAGGGGACCATTTCCTCGGTGCTGGCCAGCAGAATCTGATGGGCGTCGTCGAGACCTCGCGGCAGTTCTATCGGCTCCACAGCGGCTACCTCACCATCGACAGGGAATCGGGAGAGGGATTGTGGCGCGGGCAGGGAGTCGGTGGGGTGGGGAAAAATGCGGCTTAGCGGCTGGGTTTCGTTTTTTCCTTACCGTCTCAGCGGAGAGGAAGAACCACCGGAGGAATACAACGGTACTACCGCTGGCTATAATGGTTGTAGGGTGCAACCTTTAAAGGCATGGCAGAGTACGGTTATGCAGATCAAACTCACGGTAAGGCTCGACAAGAGCCTGATAGATAAAGCGAAGTTCTGGGCGCACGCGCGTCAGATATCGGTGTCGCAATTGGTAGCCGAAGTGTTTGCGCAGCTCCCCGATGAGGTCAGCTCGCCGGCGCTGAGCCCGTGGACTCAGCGCCTGATCGGGGTGGCGAAAACGGCTGGCGAAATGACGGATGCCGACGTCCAGCGTGATTATCATCGCTATCTTGAAGAAAAATACCGGTGAAACGCGTTGTCTACGATACCAACGTCGCGCTCGACGTTCTGCTGCAACGCGACCCTCATTTTCAGGCATCCGCCAGGGCGCTGGATGCCGCAGGATGTGGCCAGGTTGAAGGGTATCTGGCAGGCCATGCGATTACGACCATCGCCTATATTCTGCAAAAAGCCGTAGGTGCAGCACGCGCAAGGCTGATTTTGAGCGATCTCTTATCCCGGCTACAGGTAGCGCCAATGACAGACGCCGTGATACGCCGTGCACTGGCAAGCCCGCTGACGGACTTTGAAGACGCTGTCTGTCACGCCGCTGCCGAGGAAGTCAATGCGGTGGTTATCGTGACCCGCAATGTGAGCGACTTCGCTAAAGGCGCCATCCCGGCGATCCTGCCTGATTTGTTTCAGCCCGATTGAGTTGGGGTTGCCGCTGCAAAAACAGTACGTGAGGAAATTTCCATGACGACCGTGACCATCGAACTGCCGGATGATGTGTATTCCGCTTTGCGCCGTTCCCCCCAGGAAATAATCCGGGAAATGCGCCTTGCCGCCGCCGTGGAATGGTACGCCCAAGAGCGCATTTCCCAGGGCAAGGGCGCCGAAATCGCCGGTTTGTCGCGGGCCGAGTTTATCGACGAACTGGCCCGGCGGAAGATCCCTGTGGTGCAGATTCGGCCCGAAGAACTCTGGCAGGAAGTGTATGGCTGAAACCTGGGTAGTCAACGCCTCACCGCTCATTTTGCTCGCGCGAATCGGTCAACTCGCCTGGTTGGAACAGTTGGCACAGGTTGTGTGGGTGCCGGCAACGGTGATTCGGGAAGTCGAAGCCGGTAAAGACAAGGATTCGTCTGCCAATGTGGCGATTGACTGGGCTGCACTGCGCCGTATCGCCGATATCCCATTACCGGGGAGCGTACAGATTTGGGACATCGATCCGGGCGAATCGCAAGTTATTGCTCATGCCATCACTCTGAAGTGTCGCGCCGTTCTGGACGATGCGGCGGCCCGGCGGTGTGCGCAGGCGCATGGTTTGGCGGTAGTGGGTAGTGTCGGTGTGGTGCTGCGCGCCAAAAAAGCCGGAATCATCGCGCAGGCCAAACCGTGGCTTGAACAGTTACGGGAGGTAGGCATGTTTGCGGATAATCGTCTGATTGCGACGGCGCTGGTGACGGTCGGTGAATAGGTGCTTCGGCTTATGTCCGCCGATATGCCGGCCATGATCATCGTTTCGGCCATAGCAATCTACAGGAGAGCCAGCCTGCCAAAATTGATAGCGATGCAAAGGAGGGTGCTGGCCGAAACGATGATCATGACCATTCAATAGATTAGCAGCTTGCGTGTAATCGACAGCTTTAAACGATTTGCGTTGAGGGCGATCGGTTCAGGGCAACGTTCGGGTTCACCGTAGTCTGCCCCTCGGAATCATCCACCGCCGTCAGTTCCACCACCAGCGCCTGCCCTGCCACCGGCGTCACCGACAGCGTAGTGCCGCTCAATCCCACCGGTGTCCCGTTGACCACCCAACGATACCCCACCATCTGCCCATCGGGATCTTTGCAGGCGGCGGTCAGCCGGTAGTACTTGCCGCCACTGCGCGGCTCCGCGTCCAGCGTGCAGGCTGGCGGCTGGTTGGCCACCACCGTCAACCGAGTTTCTTTGCTCGCTCTGGCGCCATAGGTTGACTCGATCTCCGCCCGTAGGATGTGCTCGCCGACCGGCAGGCCGATAAACCGCGCGTAGTTGCCCGTCCCCTCTGTGATCAGCTTTTCGTCCTGATAGAAATGGTACTGGCGGGGGCGATCGCTGGGATGGCCGCCGGTGGCGTCCACATACAGCGTCACATCCAACGGCGCCCGGTTGTGGGTATTGGAGGGCCTGACATCCAGGGTCAACTCGTAGGGTATCGGCTCCAGCGCCGTCAGCGTGGTCTGCACCTGACTGCGGTTACCCCGGCTGTCGGTGATCTCCACCTCGACCGGATAAGTACCGGCGGTGGCCAGTTCCAGTGTCGCCTGTCGGACCTTGCTGCTGCACCACCCGCGCGTTCGGCGGCATCGACCAGGTGTAGACCGGTTTCTCCAGCCGGCCGGTAAAGCCGGGGGTGATCACCTCCAGCGTCACCTGGGACGGCGCATAGGCGATTCTTTGCCTGACGCTCAGCTCGAACGCCGGCCAGAGGTAACGCCCCACCGTCACCCGCTGGGTGACCTGCCGGCTGCCACCGGTGTCGCGGTAGCCCTCGATCCAGCCGGTGAATACCAGTTCCACCCGACCGGCTTCGGCATCCTCTGTGGTGGGCGTATAGTCCACGCTCATGCCCGCTACGGTGTGGCCATCCGGCAACTGCCATTCGCCTCGCAGCGGATACTCGGCCGGCAACATCCACGGCGACGGTAACTGCATGGCTGCCGTGAACCGGTAACCGGCGCCCACCTCGATGTAACTGGGACCGCTGATCTGGACGCTGGGCGGCGCTGGCTCCTTGACATCCACCGTGTAGCGGGCGGTCACCCAGGCGGCTGGATCGTCCGCCGGCGCACTCTCCAGCCGCGCCCTGACCTCCAGCGGCACGGCGGTCGGTTTGTCCTTGGCAAAGGTGTAAGTGAGCCCCTCGGCGACTTTCTGTTTCTCTTTCGCCAGCCACCATTCCACCACCCCGGCTACCGGCTGATCCCGTACCCGCAGTTGGGCAGTCAACTGGATGGGCGCACCGGTAAAGGCGGTGCGGGTGCCCACGACGGCCAGCTTGGGCACGTCGTAGACGTGAATTGCAATGGTTTCCGAAAACCCTTCAGCGCCGGTGTTCTTGTTAAGCAACCGCGCCCGTAGCTGATAACGGCCCACGTCGAAGGTGGTGTTGACGGCCGTCTGGTCGAGCCGTTCCGACAGGGCCTGCCAAGTGGCGCCGCTGTCGCGGCTGACCTGCCAGTGGACCTCGCCGAGCGCCTGCTGCGAGGGTCGATCCAGCGCCAGACTCAACGCCGCCTTGTAGGGCGCCGGCCCGGTCAAGGCCCGCCGGGTGACGATGCTGCCGGTGATCGGCGTGCCCTTGAGCAGCGTGACGTACACCGGCAGCGTGGTTTCCGTCTTCTGATAGCGGCGGTCCGGCGAGTTCAGCGTCACCACACCGTACAACACCAGGCTGTCGCGGCCCGCCACATCGACCTGAAACGTGCGCCGACCGTCAGCCAGCGGCACGCTGCCCGTCAACGGCACCAGCCCTTTCTGCTTGTCCTTGTAGCCGACAAAACCCTGCCATTCCCCCATCGATCGGACTGTCATAACTCAGCGCGCCATCCGGCTGCGGTACGCCCACCGTCAGCACGAGTGGCAGTTGCTGCGTATCCAGCATTTCCCTGGGCGCTTCCAGGGTGGCCTGAATGCTCATCGAGGGCACATACAGGGCATCGATTGTCTGCCGGGTCTGTACGTCGGGCAGTCGAGTGTAGGCCGCCGTCAGCGTGATTGGTTTTTTGCTCCACAGCGTGCCGGCAGGAACCTCGACCGTGCGGGCCATCCGGCTCTCGGCGCTGGAACCGGTCGGCTCGTACCGCTCCTGTTTCGGCTCCTGGCCGGGCACGGCGACCGTCAGCGTCAGACCGCCGGTCGGCGCCTTCACCTGCACGGCGCCCAGCTTGCCACCGGCTTGCGGGACGGCCAACAGCGTTTTGTCCAGAGGCTGCTCACCGATGATGTCTATCGTCGGCGCCGGCGGCTCGACGGTGGTCAGGGTGTACTGCTGCGGCGTCAGGTTCACCCGCGTCCCCCGCTGACTGAACAGGCTCGCCTGCCAGCCGAGCGTGTGTGGGCCGGCGCTATCCAGATAGCCCTCCAGCAGCGGCCGGATCGCCATGGTGTCTTGCTTCAGTCCTGCCGGCAACGCCTGCCAGGTGAGCAGACAGCCGGGGCGGTTGGCCGCGCCACGGGTACGCGCCGCGGTCTCGTCCACATAGGGGTCGCACCGGCCGCCCTCGGCCAGCAGGCCGAACGACAGTTCCTGCACCGCCCGGTAGACCTTGTCAATCGGTTTGTCCGGCTGGAATGGCAACGCCGGCTCCACCACGGTCAGGCGCTGTTCCCCGCCACCCACCACGACCGGGCTGCCGTTATCGAACAGACTGAGCGTGTAGGCGATGCGCTGCTCGCCCAGAGCCACGGCCTGGCCGGTGATTCTGGGCGGCGTACCGACCACGGCGACACCTTCGTCCGGCAGGGCGGTCCACTCCAGATAGCAGACCGGGCTGCTGAACACGTCGGCGTCCCGGGCTCTGGCAAGGTCGGAGGTCACCTCGCAGGGCACGCCGGTAGCGGCGCCAGCGCTGATGTCGAGCGGATCGAGCACCTGTTCCACCGTCCAGCGCGGCGCGGTCAACTCTACCGCTGCCTGCCAGACAGTGAGTTGCGCCTGGATGACCGGACTGCGGGGGGCGCCGGGCATCGTCAGCAGTAACTGACCTTTGCCAGGTTGCGGCGCCGACAGCGGCAAGCGGAGATATTCATTGCCATTGCCCAACAGGTAACCGTCGGCGACTTTTACCGTCTGCCCAGGCTCCACCCGCACGCTGTTGACGACCACCGCTATGCCGTCGGTGGACATCGTCCCGTAGATATCGTAGCGTCCCTCCAGCAGGGTCCCATCCCGCAGGGCCACCATCTCGGTGGCGAGCGCAGGCAGGCCGTTGCGGCGGGAGAAGGCCTGTCCGAGACCGGCAGGGTCAGGGTATTGCCACCGATCAGATTGATCCGGTGAGGCTGGTAGCTGAACGCGGCCGTCTTTTCACTCCGATTGCCGCTGGCATCGCGGGCCGTCACCCGCAACTGGTAATCGCCGGTTTCCAGAGAGGGGAACATGACGGGATATTCCAGATACCAGTTGTCGCCCTCCTGCCGCCAGGCCAAATGGACGGTATCGTGTTGCGGGCCACCGCTGAGGGTGATGTCGGTGATCGCCGGATTGGAATCGCCGGCATCGCTCAGGCGGATGCGGATGTCTTCCAGGACCTCCACTTCGACCTCGCCCTGCAAGGGTCGGTCGTCGGGGGCGACGGTCAGGGTAACGGTAGGACCGGTGTGATCCACCCCGTAGTCACCCCACTGGCGTGTCCGTTCGTTGTTGAAGGTATCCACGACCCTGGCGGTCAGGGTATACGCCCCTCTCGAGCTGCCCGAGATTGAAATCGTAGAAATAGGCGTTGGTGGTGGGATTACGGGAGGCGCGTCGGGTTGAGGGTCACGGTGTTGCCGCCACGGCCGGGTCGGCCAGCAGCTGCACCGTCTGTGGTTGCCACCAGGGATTCCGCCAATCGGCGGTGGTATGGGGGTCGGTAACCGCGATGCTGACCTGTTGACGGCCTTATCCAGCGTCATCGTATCGATCAGCGGAGCGACATAGTCCCAATAGAAAGTAGTAGTAGTCTGCATAAGCATAGAATTCACCGGCTTCGTTATCGAGCCGGATCTGCCAGGCGTAATAATCCCGTTCGGGCGGTGGTTGCCAGGCCAGTTCGATCTCGCAGCGGGTGGCGCCGACCGGCGCCTGACAGGTGAGCGTCCCTAACGTTGAGAGCACCTTCACGACCTGCACGTAGGGACGTGCCTCCACCTCGGCCCGCAACCGGGTGACGGTGGTCGGTACGTGGATTTTCTGGTTCCAGGTCGAGCGCCCACCGATCCATTGCCCGTCCAGAGCGATGTCGCCGCTGACCAGCTTCGGGGTGGCGCCTACTCCCTCCGCCAGCGTGCCCTGGAAATCGTTGTAGGCTTTGCAGCCCCAGGTGGTTTTGGTGCTCCAGTTGCCATCGTTGGAGTTGGGCGCCGGCAACAGAGGTTTCTTCACCTTCATGTAGACGTAAGTCTCATCCTGATAGACCGGGGTGAACTCGATGCCGTAAGGATTCTCGTTGTACCAGTTGTGGCGGGGCAGCCGCCAGACCAGGGTGACCGGGTTTTCGTAGAGCACACTGCCGTTGGACCAGGGCTCGAAGCCGGCAAACACGGCCTGACCGAGGAATTGGGCGGTCGATCCCGGTCGGTGCGCGGCGACCGGTTCCGGCAACTCGCCGCAGGTGCTGCCGTAGCGATGCTCCAGGCTGGTTGTCGAGCGATTGCCGGCCCGGTCATCAACGGTGAAGGTCAGCCGGTAGCGCTGGCGCTGTACCGGATACCACTGACTCATGGGTTTGAGAATGCTGATCTGATGCTTGGTGCCGTCGTAGTCCGCCGACCCCATGGACGGCGACCTGACCGGCCTGCTACCTTCCAGATAAACCGTCTCGGCTTCCACGCGGGCAATGCCGTTGGCGTCGCTGACCTTATCCACGACGATGGCGTTGGTGAATACGTCACCGAAGAGTTCCAGGGAGCCTTCCGAGGGGGTTCCCACATACTGGAAGGCGCCCAGTTGCGGCGGAGTGGTGTCCACCATCCAGCGATACTCATCCGCCTGGACGGTTTTTCCCAACGTATCCAGGATCAGCGCCTTGACCTGGTAGTCCCCATCCGGCGGCGTGGCGACCGTCAGAAAGGCGCCGTAGTAATCCTGACTGGCGACGGTGATACGGTCGGTGCTGTTGAGAGTGTCGCTCTCGGCAGCCGTGACCAGCCGGCCACCCTTCCACACCTCCACCCGGACCTTCCGATCCAGTCCACCGGACAGCGCGATCTCGACGTTGCCGCCCTGCGGATTGCCGTAAATCTGGGAAGAGGGTTGTATCTTTTCCTGGCCCTGGGTATCGGTGTAACGGTACTGGAGCAGTTCAGCGTTCGCCAGTCCCGGCAACAGCAGGCCCAGCAGCACGAGATTTCGGAGTAGCGACTTCACGACCCTATCCTCAACAGGTTGAGATGACCTGCCCGACTGTAGCGCCGGGGTGGGCCTTCCGGGTTGCCGATAAATGGGCCTCAAGGAGTGCGCTTGGGAGAATGTGCTATCCTTTCGCTACAGACTCTGCGACCTGAACTACCTGATTGCAGTAAAAAATTCAGGGCATTGTGCTACTCCTTAACCTGATCCAATCACACCTGAAAAAACAGCCCGGCCGAATCGCAATAACGGCGCCTTGCGAGTGTTGAAGATGAAAACCGACCATCTGCTCTACAAGCTGTTCAAAGCCTGCCCTGACCTGCCGTTCAAACTGGCCGACTGGCCCGTGCCGGCAGCCGGTACGTATACCCTGCGCGCGGAAGAGGTCAAGGAAACCCGCTTTCAACTGGACGGCGTGTTGGTCCCCACCACCGACGACCCGACCCTGCCGGTGGGATTCCTGGAAGCGCAGTTCCAACCCGACACCCATTTCTACGGACGCTGGTTCACCGAACTGTTCATCTACCTCTATCGCCAGCCGCTGCAACGCCCGTGGCGGGCCATCGCCATTTTTCCCGACCGCGCCACCGACAAGGGTCCATCCCCCTCGTTCGAGGTGCTGCTGCAATTGCCGTGTGTCCGCCGCGTTTACCTGGAAGACCTGGCCAACACCCCAACCACACACTGGGGTTTGCAACTCTTGCAGTTGATCATTGCACCCCTGTCAGAGGCGATCCCCCGTGCCCAAGCCACCCAACGCGCTTTCTCTTTACCGCCGGACGACCCCCAAACCCCGGTATTCCTTGACCTACTCGAAACCATTCTGGTCTACAAATTACCGCAACTCAGCCGTCAGGAGATTCAAGCCATGCTGCACCTGCCCGATGTCGATCTGAAACAAACCCGCTTCTACCAGGACGTGCTCGCCGAAACCGAAGAGGACACTCGGCAACGCGAAGCGGCGCTGCTGGTACTGCGTCTGTTGCGCCGCCGTCTTGGCCCATTGGCTCCTACCCAGGAAGCCCGCATCCAGGCCCTACCCGTGACCGAGTTGGAAAACCTGGGTGAAGCCCTGCTGGATTTTCAGACGGCGGCGGACTTGACCGCCTGGCTGCAGCAACAGCCCTAGCGACCACCGGCCCATTCCTCAAAGGTGATGTCAAGCCTGGCAGTCATGCCGACGTCATCCCGCTTCCTTCTGAGTTTCGGCAGTCGCGCTGTTGCCCGTGCCGCCAGTGCACAGACTGGACAGGCCGGCGCCCGCGGCATGTCAGCAACGATCAGATAGCTCGAACCGGATCACACGCCATTTAGCTACGGAAACTATCGCTAAGGTATTATACGCTTAATTTATACGCTAAATATTTGGCATATAATTGATTATATATGCCATATTTAAGCCCATATTGGAGTATTATACGCCTAATCGAGAGGGGTTAACGGGACTGGGATTATGCGTATAAGCTTATCCGAGCCAGCCGCCGATGATGCTGCGCTGCTCCAGGCGTTCCAAGCTGGCTTGATCAAACGCGATCTGGCGCCAGCTACCGTGCGGGTTTATCTGCACGACCTCAAACTATTCCGAGACTGGCTCGCCTGGATCTACGAGAGCCCGATGGTATCGTTGGCACAGGCAGGGACGGCGGATTTGGCGAGCTTTCGCCAACATCTGCTGCACGAGAAGGCACAACGTGCGACGACGATCAACCGCCGGCTGCAATCGCTGCGGCTGTTTTACCGCTGGCTCACGCAGCACCGCGGCGCCGCGGAGAACCCGGCCGAGCATCTGCGCTACCTGCGCGAAGGCCGGCAGCAGCAGCCGGCAGCGCTGAATCGGAGCGAGGTATTGGCGTTGTTGCAGGCCGCGGCCGCTTCACCGCATGGCCTGGCGAAGCGCAACCTTGCCCTCGTGCAACTCATGCTGCAAACGGGGCTGCGGGTCGGCGAGGTGGCCGCCCTCTGGCGTGAGGATATCCAGCTGGGGGTGCGCGCCGGTTCGGTACGGGTCCGCGCGGGAAAGGGGCTGAAAGGTCGCCAACTACCGCTCAACGCCACCGCCCGCCGGGCGCTGCAGCGCTATCGGGAGACGCTGCTCGAAGCTAGGCCGCAGACGCCGTTCTTCCTGAGCAAGCGTCAGACCCCGCTGTCGATACGCGCCATTCAAAACGTGATGGCAGAACTCGTGCGGCACGCCGGAATAACCCGCATTCCGGTGTCCGCCCACACGCTTCGGCATTCGTTCGCCGTCAACTACCTCAAGAGCAATCCCGGTAAATTGATCGAGCTCGCCGGCCTCCTGGGCCACGAATCGCTGGATACCACCGCGATCTACGCCCGCCCGTCATCCGACGACCTGGCCGACGACCTAGAACGGAGCCCACTCAATGTCCTCGGCGAATGACCCGCCCGGCGGGCCGGCGGCGGTGCTGATCTACAAGGCGACGCCGCCAGCGGTCTCGATCACCTCACAGCCCACTCCCGACGAGCTCGCCTTCGATTGGACGCTGTCGCCCAAGGACCTCCGTCTGGTGCTGACCCACCGCGGCCAAGAGAACGTGCTGCGGTTTGCCGTGCAGCTCTGTGTATTGAAAAAGCATGGGCGGTTTCTGAGCGATTATACGCAGGTGCCAGCGGCGGTGCTGGGCTACCTGGCCCGGCAACTGGAGATCGAGCCGCTGGCCGCCCTCACCGGCCGCGGCCGCGACAATACCGAGGGTGACTACCAGCGCGAGATCGCCACCTATCTCGGTTGGCAATCCTACGATGCGAGCGTGGCCACTCGGCTGCGGACGTGGATCGCCGAGCAGGTTGCCCAGTATCTCTACGTCGATCACCTGGTAAAAAAAGCCGAGAACTGGCTGCGCGAGAACCGCATCGTTATTCCCGGACCCGTGGTGTTCGAGCGCGAGGTGAACGCGGCCTACCGCCACGCCGAAAGCATCGTGTTTCGGCACATCGCCGCGCAAATTCCGCCCGCCGTTCGCCAAGCCATCGACCCCTTGTTGAGGGTCGACGATCCTGGTGGCAAGACCGATTTCATGCGCTTTGCCGAATACCCGCCGGAAGCCAAGGCCAAACACATCGTCCGCTTTTTCGAACGCTATCGGCTGCTGGCCGCGCTCGGCCTCGACCAGGTGCGGTTTATGGGCGTGGGCCGCGAACTGCTCCAGCGCCTGGCAGCCGCGGTGCGCACCTATCAGTCCTGGCAAATTCGTCACTTCGAGCCCGACAAACGCTATGCCTTGGCGGTCTGCTTTCTGTATGAGGCGAAGAAAACCCTGCTGGATGATCTGGTCGCTATGCACGCCCAGTTCATGACCACCATGGAGCGGCATTCCCGCTGGGCCTGGGAGGAAGAGCACCGACGGCTACGCCACCAGGTGCAGCGCGGGGTGGCCTCGCTGCGGAACCTGGCCACCGTGGTGCTGACGCTAGGCCGCGAGCCGGAGACGCCCTTAAGCCGGCTGTTCGAGCACGTGAATGCCGCCACGATCACGGCCGCTGTGCAAGACTGCGAAGCCTTCGAACAGCTGCAGGCCCACGGCTACGTCAATCGACTGCGGGCCCGCTACGGCAATTTCCGACGTTATTTTCGCCACTTCATTCATCTGGAGTTTCATGCCGAGCCCGGTAGCCAGGGGCTGTTGCAGGTGATCGAACTGCTGCGCCAGCTCGATGCCGGCACGCTCAAGGCGCTGCCGGCCACGGTCGATGTCACCTTTGTCCCCGTGGCTTGGCGCGGTCGGCTCACCGCGGATCCGCGCGGCATCGACCGCCGGACCTGGGAGATCGCGCTGGCGCTGGCGCTGCGCGATGCCCTGCGCGCCGGCGAGATCTATCTACCCGACAGCCGCCGTCACGTGGCATTCTGGGACCTCTGCTACGACCCCGTGACCTGGGAAAGCCAAAAGCCCGCCGCGTATCAAGCGCTGGGCCTGCCCGTGGAAGCGGAGGCCGCCCTGGCCCCACTGGTAGAGGAGTTCCGGGTGACGGCCGCGGGTACGGCGCTCAACCTGCCCGCCAACCCTTTCGCCGAGCTGGTCGCCGGCGAGCTACGCCTCAAGCGCGATCCGGCGCTGGAGGAACCGGCCCAAGCGCCGCTGCTGCGGCAACTCCTCGCCCACCGTCTGCCCAAGGTACGCATCGAACACCTGTTGCGGGAGGTCGATGCGCGCTGTCAGTTCACTGCCGCCCTGAAACCGCTCGGCCGCACTTCAGCCAATCCGCGCCGCCACGAGCCCGTGTTGCTGGCGGCGCTGACCGCTCACGGGACCAACCTCGGCATCTGGGCGATGGCCGACAGCGCCGAAGGGATGACGGTGGCTCGGCTGCAGGCGGTGAGCCGCGCCTGCCTGCGCCCGGAGACGATCCACGCGGCCAATGCGATCCTGGTCAACGCGGTGCGCGCCCTGCCCTTGAGTACCTGCTACGGCGATGGTCGGCTATCGTCGTCCGACGGGCAGCGTTTTGGCGTCCAGCGCAGTTCCCTGTTAACGGCGTTGTATCCCCGTTATTTCGGCTACTACGACCGCGCGGTCACGGTCTATACCCACCTGTCGAACCAGTTCAGCGTATTTGCCACCGAAGCGATCTCCTGCGCCGAGCGCGAAGCACCCTACGTGCTGGATGGGCTGCTGATGAATGATACCGAACTCAATATCCAGACCCATACGACCGATACGCACGGCTTTACCGAGCAGATTTTTGGTCTCTGTTTTTTACTCGGCTTTGCCTTTATGCCGCGGCTGAAAGACGTGGCTTCGCAGCAACTCTACCGGCCCGCGGGTCTGGAGGCGCCCGAGGGCATCCGGCCGCTCTTCACCGGCACCGTGGATCTGGAACTGATCAAGGAGCAATGGGATGGCTTGGTCCGGGTGGCCGCGTCGCTGAAGAACCGCATCGTGCCCGCCCATGTCATTGCCAAGCGCCTGGTCAGCGCTGGCAGTGGCAACCGTCTCGCTAAGGCGCTGACGCAGCTGGGGCGGTTGGTCAAAACGACCTACCTGCTGCGCTTTATCGACGATCGGGAACTGCGCGGCTTGGTCGGGTTACAGCTGAATCGAGGCGAATTCCGCCAGAAGCTTGCCCGCCATACCTTCTTTGCCAATCAGGGCGAGTTCCGGTCGGGCGACTATTTCGAAATCATGAATAAAGCCAGCTGCCTGAGCCTGCTGTCGAACGCCATCCTGCTCTACAACACCGTTCACATCGGCCATATTTTGGAGCAGGCTCAAGCGGCCGGTCGGGTGTTCTCGCCGAGGTTATCGCCCACGTCCCGCCTCTGCTGTTTGACCATATCATTGTCAACGGGACATATGACTTCTCCGCCACCAACCCGAACAAATCGACAAATTAGACGTATAAATTAGGCGTATAATATCTTAGCGATAGTTTTCGTAGCTAAACGGCA